>NZ_CP033367.1:1985000-7207166 GCF_013170845.1 Mesorhizobium loti R88b | reverse complement strand
GATCTCTTCCTTCTGTACCTGTTTTCCGCCGGGGATGCGCCTCCTGCATCCGTGTTCCGGCGACCTAAGTCTTTGCTACGATGTCCGCTGCCGCCGCCGGCAGATGAACGTCGCCACGATCCGAGGGGAACCGGTGCCGGCCCATGGAAGCCAGTCCGCGTTGGGTATGTCAGGGCAATACGACACCGTCCGGCGAAAGAGCGCCGGCGCGCCGTCTACCTGCCATGTCTTGTTACGCCAGTCCCCTTACCCACATCAAAAAAGACAAACCAATCCCGTTCACGGACTTGATCCGCGTTGCAAATCCCGCCAATTTACGCTGGCCGATTCGGACTTGGTTAAGGGCCACGGGCCCGTCCCTCTTGATGACCCAACATTACCGAAATCGCTGTGGATAGGGCAAGGCCACCCCTAACTGATTTTTAAGGAATCTGGTTATCTCGGGCTGGTTCGAGCCGCATGCCGCAACGGCATATTTTGACAAAGCCATTGTGATTCAAACCCTTTTCCGCAGAATGTGAAAAAGCCGGGCCGGCGCGAAATATTCTGAAATAATTCGCTTGACAGGCAGTTGTTCTCCCGTCCCCTTGGCGCTCTGTGGACAAGGTGTGGATGACCATGGATAACTGTTTGAAAAATATAGCTTATTTGTGATGGTTAAGAATTTTAACGCCATCACTTTTCAGGCGTGTCAACCATGAGCAGGCATGCATGTGCCGGCAAAACATTTCGAAGCCGGGAATGCGCTTCAAACGTCGTTTCCGGACATTCTTTTTAAGTGCTTGCCGGCAAACGAAAAAACCCGGCTCAATCGGCCGGGCTTTGAAGAAGATCGGTTTGGAAGGCTATATCAGGCGGACAGCACCTTGAGGCGCTGAGCCAGCCGCGACACTTTGCGAGATGCAGTGTTCTTGTGGAGGATGCCCTTGGTTGCGGCACGCATCAATTCCGGCTCGGCAGCCTTGAAAGCAGCCTGTGCCGCTGTCTTGTCGCCGGAGGCGAGTGCCTCCTCAACCTGACGGACATAGGAGCGGACCCGCGAGCGGCGGTTCTTGTTGATCGCCGCACGGCGGGCGATCTTGCGCGTTGCCTTTTTGGCCGAGGATGTGTTGGCCATGATGCCTCTCTTCTGATCTGGTCGGCGCACGCGGCGTGCCGCAGGGCGCAAAAAACAAACGGGCAGCCACGGGGCCGCCTCGGTTGGTGCGGCTTATAGTTCAGCTTTTCCGGCGCGTCAACGCTGCCTGGCGTTCTTTTTGGCCGACGCCACAGCGTTTCGATCGCGGGCCGGTGACGCTCTACCGATTGGTGAAATTCGGCTTCCGCTTTTCGGCGAAGGCGGCCATGCCTTCCTTCTGGTCTTCGAGCGCGAAAAGCGAGTGGAACAGGCGGCGTTCGAACCGCAATCCCTCGGCAAGCGTCGTCTCATAAGAACGGTTGACGGCTTCCTTCGCCATCATCACCGACGGCAGCGAGAAATCGGCGATCTTGGCCGCCGCCTTGACGGCCTCCTCGACAAGTTCGTCGGCAGGCACGACCCGCGACACCAGGCCCGAGCGCTCGGCTTCCGCTGCATCCATCAGCCGTCCGGTCAGGCACATGTCCATCGCTTTCGACTTGCCGACGAACCGGGTCAGGCGTTGCGATCCGCCCATGCCGGGAATGACGCCGAGCGTGATTTCGGGCTGACCGAACCTGGCGGTGTCGGCGGCAATGATGAAATCGCACATCATCGCCAGTTCGCAGCCGCCTCCCAGCGCATAACCGGCCACTGCCGCAATGATCGGCTTGCGCGCCCGCGTGAACTCTTCCCAACCGACGAAGAAGTCCTGGCTGTAGGCGTCCACATAGGAGATCGCCTGCATCTCCTTGATGTCGGCGCCGGCGGCAAAGGCCTTGTCTGAACCGGTGATAACCATGGCGCCGATGCCCCGGTCGGCGCAGAAACCGTTCACCGCCGCGACCAGCTCGGCGAGGATCTGGGAATTCAACGCATTCAGGGCCTTTGGCCTGTTCAGCGTGATAAGCCCGACCTTGCCGCGCGTCTCGGTGATGATCGTTTCATAGGCCATGGCTGTTTCTCCTCGCTCAAGCCGATCTAACTCAGAGCTGACACGTCCGGCAATAGAAGGTCGAGCGTCCACTCTGCACGATGCGCTCGATGTGGCCGCCGCAGCCGGGCCTCGGGCAAGGTTCGCCTTCGCGGTCGTAGACGGCGAAGGAATGCTGGAAATAGCCCAGCGACCCGTCGGTGTGCATGTAGTCGCGCAGCGAAGACCCGCCGGCGGCGATGGCATCCGCAATGACCGAGCGGATCGCCTCGGCGAGGCGTTCGCTTTGTTCCCTGGCCTTCTTGCCCGGCTTGGCGATGGTGCCCGCCTCGCGCAAGGGCGACAGGCGGGCGCGCCATAGCGCCTCCGAGACATAGATATTGCCAAGACCCGCGATCAGCCTCTGATCGAGAAGTGCGGCCTTCAGCGGCGATCTGCGGCCCTTCAGCAAAGAGGCCAGCAGCACACCGTCCAGCGTATTGCCCGTCGGCTCGACGCCCAGTCCGGCCAGCATCGGATGCGTCTCCGGCGGCTCCTCCGCAAACAGCATGAAGCCGAAGCGGCGCGGGTCGTTGAAGATGACGCGGGACCGGGCGCCGGCCGCGGAGACGACATGGAACACGACATGGTCATGCGCCGTGCTTTTCGAGCGTTCATGGTGAAACACTCCCGGTGTCTCGCTGCCGTCGTCGGTCTCGATGCGAAAAGAGCCTGACATGCCGAGATGGCAGATCAGCACCGGGCCATCCTGCACATGGATGGTCAGATATTTGGCCCGGCGGCCAAGCGCGGTGATCGTCCTGCCGGTCAGCCGTTCCGAAAACCGCTCGGGAAAGGGAAACCGGAGATCTGGCCGTCGCGCCTCGACCTTGGCCAGGCGGGCGCCTTCGAGGACCGGCTGCAGGCCACGCCGGACCGTTTCGACCTCGGGTAATTCAGGCATGGCCGCCAATCATCGTATGGAACGAAGTGCCGTGGTGGCCACGCGCCAGCCCGAGATGCTCAGCGACCGTCTCGCCGATATCGGCGAATGTTGCTCTCAGTCCGATGTCGCCGCCTTTGAAGCCTGGTCCGGTGCCGATCACCGGGATGCGTTCGCGCGTATGATCGGTCCCGCGCCAGGTCGGATCATTGCCGTGATCGGCCGTCAGGATGAGAAGGTCGCCCTGCCGCAGCCTTGCGAATGCCTCCGGCAGTCGCCGGTCGAAGGCCTCGAGCGCGGCGGCATAGCCGGCGACATCGCGGCGATGGCCGAATTCGGTGTCGAAATCGACGAAATTGGCAAAGACGAGATCGCCGTCACCGGCATCATCCATCGCACCAAGCGCCTTGTCGAACATGGCCATGTTGCCGGCGGCCTTGCGCACCTCCGAAATCCCGCGATGGGCGAAGATGTCGCCGATCTTGCCGACGGCGATGACGCGGCTTCCGCGCGCCGTCAGCCTGTCAAGCAGGGTCGGCTCCGGCGGCGGCACGGCATAGTCATGACGGTTGTAGGTCCGCTGGAAGGTGCCGGCGGTTTCGCCGACGAACGGCCGTGCGATCACCCGCCCGATCCTCAGGGGATCGACCAGCCGCCGCACCACCTGGCAGAATTCATAAAGCCGCTCCAATCCGAAATGGACTTCATGCGCCGCGATCTGCAGGACCGAGTCGACGGAGGTATAGCAGATCGGTTTGCCGGTGCGGATGTGTTCCTCGCCGAACCGTTCGATGATCTCGGTGCCCGGCGCATGGCAGTTGCCGAGAATGCCCGGCACCTCGCCTTCGCGGATCATCGCCGCGGTCAGCTCAGCCGGGAAGGCGGGAACCGTATCCGGGAAATAACCCCAGTCGAAGCGCACCGGCAGCCCTGCGATCTCCCAGTGGCCGGAAGGTGTATCCTTGCCGCTCGAAACTTCCTGCGCCGCGCCATGGAAGGCATTGGCGAGCAAATCCGTCCCGAAATGGGCGAAACCCAATCCTGTCGCCGTCTCGGCTGCCTTGCCGAGCCCGAGTGATGCCATTTGGGGGACAAACAGCGGTCCCTGACGAACCCCTTCGCGATCCGCGCGCCCTTCCGCGCAAGCCTCGGCAATGTGCGCCAGCGTGTTTGCGCCGGCATCGCCATAGCGTTCGGCGTCGGTCGCGCCGCCGATGCCAAAGGAATCCAGGACAAAGAGGAAAGCACGCGCCATCGGGTCATTGTTGCCAGTGTGGACGACCAGACATAGGGTTCCACGGCGGCATTGGCAATTCGGAAACCAAACGGCAATGGCTTGGCGCGATAGTCCCGTGCATGTCGCCCAAAAGTGCACAGCGGTTTTGGGTAAGGACATGAACGAACACAAAAAGTGTCGCGACACGCCGGGCATGAGACATGGATCGAGGAAAACAGACGGCGGTCTTGTCATGAAAGCTGTGCTGAAGGCGTGCGGCGCCCTCATAGTCGCGCATGGAGCGCTCTGGTCCGGTCCCGCACGAGCCGACTGGCGCGATGATATCGGCACTTTTCGCATTGGCGTTGTCGCCGAGCCTGGCGCTGGCAACACCGTTCCGGGGCTGGCGGTGTTGACGGAGGCCTTTACCAATGCGCTTGGCATGAAGGTGGAATTTGTCGTTGCGCGCGATTATGCGGCACTGATCGAGGGGCAGGCCAATGGCCGCATCGAATATGCCATCTATTCGGCGACCGCCTACGCCACGGCGCTGAAGCGTTGCGGATGCGTCGAGCCGCTGGTGGCTCCGGTCGATTCCAACGGTGCGGCCGGCATCCGTTCCGTCCTGTTGACCAGGGATGGTAAACTGCCGGATCTGGCGGCGATGGCGACGCACCGGATCGCGATGCCGCCGCCGGACAGCGTCGGTGGGTCGCTTTTGCCGCTGGCGGGGCTGGCCGCCGAGCATGTCACGATCGCGGATGACTCACCGTTTCTGGTCCATGCCGATTCAGCGTCGGCGGCGGAAAAAATGCTCTTCGACGGTCAGGCCGACGCTTTGTTCGGTTGGGTGACGGCCACAGTCGACGGCCAGTCATTGTTGTCTGATGGCACGCAGGCAAGGCTCGAATTGGCCGGCCTTTCGCCGTCGGCTTTCCAGGTCGTTTGGACGTCGCCTTTGCTGAGATACGGTCCCCATGCCGTACGCAGCGATCTCGACCCTGAAGCCAAGCGTCGGCTGACCGTGTTCCTCACCAACCTCAAATCGACGACGCCGGATGTCTACGATCTCCTGGAATCGAAACATTCCGGCGGCTTCGCCACCGTGGCCCCGAAGGATTATGCGACGGCTGAAGCCATCGTGCGCCTGGTGTCGGCCAATAATGGGCAGCAATAATAAAGAATCTTCAGCAATCGCCGCAGGGGATCGTCAGGCTTCTGCGCGGGCGCAGATAGTAGGTCTCGCCCATCGAGATCGTGGTGGTCAGCGACGGGGTCAATCCGAGCTTTTGCTTGGTGTCCGACTGCCAGTTGATAATTGGCGCATAGGCGAGATTGCTATCGACACGGATGAGGAAGGTACCGGCGACCATGAGCGTTGCTGGAACCGTTGTCGCGGTACCCGCGGCGGCACCGGCGCTGTTGACGCCGCCTGCCACCTTGCGCGACCAGACCACCAGAACCTTGACCGGGTTATCGGTGGTGACCTGTATCGCGGTGATGGTGATGTTTGGCGTCGAGCGGTTGTAGGGCTGGATGGTCGTAGTGCCGATTTGCATGATGGCATCGAGATCCGCCTTGACGATGGTCGACTGCTGCGTGATGAGATCGGCGACCATGCTGCCGATGCGGCTGACCTTCTTGCTGGTCTCGATGGCCTGCGAAGCCTCCATTGTCATGAAGTACATGACCAGCAGGATCGGCACGATCAGAGCGAATTCGACCGCCGCCACGCCACGGCGATTGGAGCAGAACCCGACTGCCTTGCTCCAGAGTCCCGCAATTCCCGGATGTGCCCCCGCACGCATCATGCCCATCGCCTTTTTTCTTGTTTGTGCTTCCGAATTCAATTGTCGAACGGCTCGTTCTGCCAGGTCACGGACGCAAAGTGCAGCGTCCTGCCGCCACTCAGATTGGCCATCGACTTCGCCATCAGATCGGTCATGACGGGCCATTTGTAGAAGACCCGCAGCATGTTCTTCGATTCCGCGGGCCCAGGCGTGTTTGCGAAGGGCTGCGAGTTCGCGCCTTGCATCAGCACGACATCGCCGTTTTGGATCTGGAAGCTCGCCGTGGCCGCGTCGGCGAAAGTCGTATATTGGCGCAGGTCCACCAGCAGCTGTTGTGGGCAATCCGTGGAGACGATGATCTCCAGTTTGCCGCAGATCAGGGTCGTCAATTTGGTCCCGGCGACATCGGCCGGCCTCAACTGCCCTGTGCGTAACTGGCGCGCGACATCGTCGGTGATGTTGGCCATCACTTCCTGTCCGGCAAAGGAGATGCAGCTTTCAAGGATGGCGAAGACGAGGAGGGCGAACGGTAATGCCAGCAGCGCGAACTCCAGCGCCGTGGCGCCTCGCCGGTCGCGAACGAAACGCCTGAAAGACCTGACGCGCTCCACCTTGCGCTGACCTGTCGAGCCGAATTCCTTGCCCATACCTTGTTCCTGCCACCCCTGGACGGTTCCGACAGGTGTATTAGCGCAAACCAATTGAAGTCAGGTTTGAATGATCGTTAAAGTCGGCGCGGGCGTTTTAACCAGCCGGTAACTTGCGACAGTCGGCGCGCCGTCTATTTGCTGCCACTCATCTCGGTTTCGGAGGATTTTTCGGCCTCGCTCTTGTAGTAGCTTTCGCAATAGGGCGTGCAGGACATGGTCTGCACCTCGGCACGCCGGTAAATGCGGACGGATGAAGCTGCCTGCCGCACGACGGTGACCTGCGCGTCGACAATCGGGCTGCCCTCCTGGTCGAGGACGACGAGATTGGTGACGCCGAAACCCTTGCCGGTGAGCACGATCGTCGAGGCGTCCTGGACGGAGGCATCGGCGATTGCTGGATTGCCGACGACAATCGTATCGGCGGGGCGCGACAATTTCACGATCTTGGCCTGGTTCATGGTGACCTCGATGCCGGCGCCGGCCCTGGCGGGCGTGATCAAGCTTGTGGCGGCAAGAAGCACGGCAATCAGGATTGAAGATCTCGGCACGGCCATCAAGGCGCTCCACGCAAGCGGACTGTTCAACAGAACATGAACGAGATTGGTGAACCAACGGTTAAGCCGGCTTGCCGCCGCCGGATGCAGCGACCAGCATGGCCGCTCGCATGGCGGGATTCGCGCGGGGCCGCAAACTTCCGTGAGTCCTTGTCTTTTGCGGCGTTGGCTTGGGGAGCGGTATTTTAGCCAGCGCTTAGTATGGGGTTAACCACGCAATATGTTCGAGCCGGGAAAGGAATCGGTAAGGCTGTTTATTAAGCCGATCGAAAGAGCTTCTTCCTAGATTGGCAGCCATCCGATCAACCACCACAGAAGTTGACGGAAGTGCTGTAACACGTGGAGTAGGAGCTCTCAAATGTCTAACCTTTTTGCACGTTTCGTGAAGGACGAATCCGGCGCGACCGCTATCGAGTATGGTCTGATCGCCGCTCTCATCGCGCTCGCCATCATCACCGGCGCCGGCGCACTCGGCAACGCAATCAACGCCAAGTTCACGGCTATCGGTACCACCCTGAACTCCAGCGGCGGTTGATCCGCTTACTGTTGATCGCACATAGCGTTCTGCGCAGGGGCCGCCACATGGTGGCCCCTGTTTTTATGCTGCTTGTTTTTGGCGCAGCAAAACCAGTCGCCTTTTCGTCACGGGTCTCATCAATCGTTAATCGAGCCAAGCTAGATTGAGCCCCATCAAATTCGGACAATAGGCATGAGCGCCGATGCTTGAAGCCCTGATCTTTGTCGTCTTTCCGTTCTGCATGCTGTTTGCCGCGATCTCCGACATGCTGTCGATGACGATTGCCAATCGCGTGTCGGTATTGCTTGTCGTCGTCTTCGCGCTGGTCGCGCCGCTGACGGGTATGGAATGGGCAGCTTACGGTTGGCATTTCGCTGCCGGCGCCCTGGTTCTGGCCGTGACGTTCGGCCTGTTTGCGATGGGTGGTATGGGTGGGGGCGACGCCAAGCTGCTGGCCGCCACGGCCGTGTGGATGGGGCTCAATATCCAACTCGTCCAATATCTCGTGGCCTCGACATTGATCGGCGGCCTGCTGACAATCGCCATCCTGCTTTACCGGAAGTCACCGCTGGCTGCTTTTACCGGCCAAAATCCGTTCCTGCGTCATTTCGCGGATGAGAAGACCGGCGTTCCCTACGGGATCGCGCTCGGCCTGGGCGGGCTGCTGACTTATCCGGATTCGCCTTTGATGGTGTGGGCGCTGGCAAGGCTGGCGAACTGAGCTCGATCCAATTTATTTTTCTGGTTCTCTTCTGCCGGATACGCCTTGAAGAGGGGAAAGCTGGCGGCGTTGCTGGGTCGCGGCATGATACAGCTAATTTATGTAAACCTTAAATTAATCACGATCGTAAGCATTGCATTAACCTTGTTTTGACGATTGCCGCTGCACAGTCCGGCCTGGCTACGTGGTTTGCCAAGGGCGAGGGTTCGGACAGATGCCAGCATCCCGATTGATCATTCTGAGCGTGGCGGTGGCCGCGGCGGGTGGTGCTGGCTATGTCGCGAAGAACATGGTCGCCACGCCACCGCCCCAGATCGTCGTCGATTCCGGCCCCCAGGCCCCCGCGGTGGCCCTGCAGGACGTGCTCGTGCTCTCGGGCGATGTCATGATGGGCAATGCACTCGAGAACAACATCGCCTGGCAAGCGTGGCCGGCTGACGGCCTCAACCCGAATTTCATCACCAAAGCCACGGCTCCCGACGCCCTGGAGAAACTGAAGGGGTCGATTGCCCGTGTGCCGATGTATGCGGGTGAGCCCGTGCGGCGTTCCAAGCTGATCGGCGAGGGGCAGAGCTTCATGTCCTCCATCCTGCCTTCCGGGATGAGGGCGGTCGCCACGACCATATCGGCCGACACCTCGGCCGGCGGCTTCATCCTTCCAAACGATTACGTCGACGTCATCATGACCCGCAGGGCGGATGCCAACAGCGGCAGCACCGGCTTCAACACCGAAACCATCCTCAAGAACATCCGCGTCCTGGCGATCGACCAGACCATTCAGGAAGACGAGGAGGGCAAGAAGACCAGGGTGGGCCAGACCGCCACGCTGGAACTGACGCCCAAACAGGCGGAGATCATCACCGTCGCCCAGCAGATGGCGGATCGCCTGACACTGGCGCTGCGGGCGGTCGCGGACACCCAGGAAAAGAATGTGGGCGAAGCCGACTATCTCGTTTCCGGCAATGGCCGCAAGGGGACAGTGAGACTGATCAAGTCGGGTGAAGTCTCCGAAGTAGGGGCAAGGAAATGAGGTTAAGCGGTAAACTGCCGGCAATCGTAGCCGCAGCACTCAGTCTTCTGATCGTCGGAACGAATGTGCAGGGCGTTGTCGAGGCGAAGAATACGCAGGTGACGGCGACGACAGCCAGCCAGCGCGTCAAGCTTGACCTCAACAAATCGGTGGTCATCGACCTGCCGAGCGATGCCTACGATATTCTTGTCGCCAACCCGACCGTTGCCGATGCGGTGACCCGCACCGCAAGGCGTATCTATCTGTTCGGCAAAGCGGTCGGCGAGACCAACATCTTCGTCTTCGGTCCAAACGGCGAACAGATCGCCAGCCTGGATCTGGCCGTCGAACGCGACGTCGCCGGCCTGGAGGACTACATCAAGCGCTTCCTGCCGACGGCGGCCGTCAAGGTCGAACTGCTGAACGACAACGTCATCTTGACGGGAACCGTCGACACGCCGCTGGACGCGAAACGGGCCGTCGACCTGGCGACGATCTTCGTCTCGGGCGGTGAAGCGACGACCGGACAATATTCGCAAACCGCGGCCGGCGGCTCGGCCCAGAGCGGTGTCGACATCAACAATCCGGACCAGGAGCGCCGTACCAGCAAGATCGTCAACCTGCTGCAGATCATCGGCGACGATCAGGTCACGCTGAAAGTGACGGTCGCTGAAGTCAGCCGGTCGGTGATGAAGCAGCTCGGCGTCAACATGATCGGCAATGGCGGCAGCAACGGCATCAGCTACGGCGCGCTCAGCGACAATTTCACTGGTTTGGGCAAGCAGCTGTCGAATTCGGGCTTAAGCATCGGTAACTCGGCACTGATGGCCTATATCAATGCCATGGAGCAGTCCGGGGTCATGAAGACGCTGGCTGAACCGACCTTGACCGCCGTGTCCGGCGAAAAGGCCACCTTCAAGGTGGGTGGCGAGTACAACATGGTGACCGGGGTCACCGCCAACGTATCCACCGACAACCAGACGGGTCTGAAGAACTATACCGTTCAACAGATAGAGTATGGCATCGGCCTGGAATTCCAGCCGGTGGTGCTGTCTCCCGGCCGCATCAGCCTGAAGGTCAGAACCTCGGTCTCCGAGCCGACGACCGAAGGGTCGGTGTCGCTTTCCTCTGGCGTGACGAGCCCCGGGACCAACATCCTCTCGTTGCGCAAGCGTCTTGCCGATACGACGGTCGAACTGCCCTCGGGCGGTTCCATGATGATCGCCGGCCTGGTCCGCGACGATGTCAGGCAGGCCGTCAACGGCTTGCCGGGACTGACGAAGATCCCCGTGCTTGGTGCGCTCTTCCGCAGCAGGGATTTCGTGCGCAACGAAAGTGAGCTCGTCATCATCATCACGCCCTATCTGACGAAGCCGGTGGCACGCAACGATCTCGCCAAGCCGGACGACAATTTCAATCCTCCGAGCGACGGCGCCGGCATGTTCCTGGGCAAGGTCAATCGCGTCTACGGCACCATGCAGACCGACAAGCCCAACGGCCGCTACCACGGCGTTGTCGGCTTCATCTACAAGTGAATGGGGAAGCGGACATGTTTCAGTCAGCGTTGAAGACAAGGACCATCGCCACCACGATGCGCTCCAGCCATTCGCGGACCGGCCTGCGGGCGCTCCCGCTCATGGCGGTGGCGTTGACGGCTCTGCTGGCCGGTTGCGCCCAGCGCGACAGCATCACCGTCGGCGCCATTCCGGACGATTATCGCACCACCCATCCGATCGTCATTGCCGAGAAGAACGAGAAGATCGACCTTCCCGTCGGCGCCGGCGACCGCGGTATGACCGGCTCGCAGCGCGACACGCTTCTGGGTTTCCTTGATGGCTATGACAAGAGTGCCGCTCCGACATTGACCATTCAGATTCCGAGCGGATCGGCCAATGAGGTTGCCGCAACGGCGGCTGGCCATGATTTCGCCAGGCTGGCAGTCGCCAGCGGCGTCAAGCGCAACCGGATCGTGGTGGTCTCCTATCAGGCTGGATCGAGCGAGACATCCGCCCCGGTTCGCGTCTCCTATATCGCCGTGAGAGCCCAGACCGACAAATGCGGACGCTGGCCCGATGACCTCACCGAGACGTCGGAAAACAAGCACTACGCCGACTTCGGCTGCTCCTATCAGAACAATCTTGCCGCCCAGATGGCCAACCCGGCCGATCTGATTGGTCCGCGCAAACAAACCACCATCGACGCGGAAAATCGTGGCGCGGTGATCGATCTTTACCGCGGCAGGGGTATTTCGGGTGAATTCCTCGGCAATTCGGAAGTGACCTACTAAGCCGCCCCTTGGGAAAGAGAAGTCGCGCAGAGAACAGGCCACGGAAAGAGCATGACGATGAGCAATCTTGCCTATGACGCCACCGTGGACGGCGGTGATACCTCCCCGCACGACATCGCCGCGATGCAGGCGTTGCGGCCGGTTCCGCGCATCTCGATCCAGGCATTCTGCGAGACGGAAGGCGTTGCCAATCCGGTCGAGCGCGCCGGCGAGGACCGCCGCATGACCAAGGCGCATCTCAAGGTCCATATGGGCGGCATTCCCACGGCAATCGAGTTCTATCAGTCGGCACCGACGCCGAACCTGATCCTGCTCGAGTCACGCAGCGAGCCCAAGCAACTGCTCGAGCAGCTCGCCCAGCTCTCGGAATACTGTGACCCATCCTCGAAAGTGGTGGTGATCGGCCACTACAATGATGTCGGTCTCTATCGCGAACTCATCCGCTCCGGCATCTCCGAATATGTCATCGCGCCGGTGTCGATGGCCGACATTGTCAGTGTCATATCGTCGATTTTCGTCGATCCGGAAGCGGAGCCGCTCGGCCGCTCGATCGCCTTCGTTGGTGCCAAGGGCGGCGTCGGCTCCTCCACCATCGCGCACAATGTGGCCTGGGCGATGTCCTCCCTGTTCAAATCCGAGGTGGTCGTTGCCGACCTCGACCTGGCCTTCGGCACGGCCAACATCAATTTCGACCAGGATCCGGCACAGGGCATCGCCGAAGCGGTGTTTTCGCCCGAACGGGTCGACGAAGTCTATCTCGACCGGCTGCTGACCCAGTGCGCCGAGCACCTGTCGCTGCTGGCGGCGCCATCGACACTGGAACGCGTCTACGACTTCGATCCGGACGCCTTTGCGCAGCTTGTCGATGTCGCGCAGCGCAGCGTGCCGCTGCTGGTGCTGGACGTTCCCCATGTCTGGACGGGGTGGGCCAAGAACACGCTGGTCAAGGCCGACGAGATCGTCATCACGGCGACGCCGGAACTGGCCAATCTGCGCAACACCAAGAACCTGGTCGACATGCTGAAGCGGCTTCGCCCCAACGACCCGCCGCCGAAGCTGATCATCAACCAGGCCGGTGTCCCCAAGCGGCCGGAAATTTCATCGTCTGACTTCGCCGAGCCGCTCGGCCTGACGCCGATGTCGGTCATCGGCTTCGATCCGCTGTTGTTCGGCAATGCCGCCAACAACGGGCGTATGCTCGGCGAGATGGATGCCAAGAACCCGGTTGTGGCCATGATCAACGAGATTGCTCATGTGCTGACCGGCCGCAGCGAGATCAGGTCGAAAAAGAAGGCTGGCCTGGGCAGTCTGCTCGGCAAGCTTTCGCGCAACAAGAAGTGACGCAGTGGGGTCGGTAGTCGATCATGTTCGGTAAAAGAGGCAACGACGACGGCAACCGGTTCACGCCGGAATTCCGCCAGCCAGCACCGACGCCGGCCGCGCCGCCGCCCGCGGGTTCGGCGGATACGGCGGTTCTTGCCCGGCCTGTGGCAGCTCCGCAGCCGAGCACGCCTGTCGCACCACCGGCTCGGCGCGCCGTCGAGGCGCCGCCCATCGCGCAGGACCCGAAGCGAGGCCGCGAAAAGAGCGAGACCTACTATGACACCAAGAGCCAGGTCTTCTCCGCACTCATCGATACGATCGATCTGTCGCAGCTCTCCAAGCTTGAGCCCGAAAGCGCACGCGAGGAAATCCGCGACATCGTCAACGACATCATCGCGATCAAGAATTTCGCGATGTCGATTGCCGAGCAGGAGGAACTGCTCGAAGACATCTGCAACGACGTGCTGGGCTATGGGCCGCTCGAGCCTTTGCTCGCCCGCGACGACATCGCCGACATCATGGTCAACGGCTCGAAGAACGTCTACATCGAAGTCAACGGCAAGGTCGAGCAGACCGGCATCCGCTTCCGTGATAACCAGCAGCTCCTCAACATCTGCCAGCGCATCGTCAGCCAGGTCGGCCGGCGCGTCGACGAATCGAGCCCGATCTGCGACGCGCGTCTTCCCGACGGCTCCCGCGTCAACGTCATCGCGCCGCCGCTTTCCATCGACGGCGCCACGCTCACCATCCGCAAGTTCAAGAAGGACAAGCTGACGCTCGATCAGCTGGTCAAGTTCGGCGCCATCTCGCCGCAGGGTGCCGAAGTTCTCAAGATCATCAGCCGTGTCCGTTGCAACATCGTCATCTCGGGCGGTACCGGCTCCGGCAAGACGACACTGCTCAACTGCCTGACCAACTACATCGATCGTGAGGAGCGCGTCATCACCTGCGAGGACTCGGCCGAACTGCAGCTGCAGCAGCCGCACGTCGTGCGCCTCGAAACCCGCCCGCCCAACCTCGAAGGCGAAGGCGAGGTGACGATGCGCGACCTGGTCAAGAACTGCCTGCGCATGCGGCCCGAACGCATCATCGTCGGCGAAGTGCGTGGACCCGAAGTGTTCGATCTCCTGCAGGCGATGAACACCGGCCATGACGGCTCGATGGGAACGATCCACTCGAACAGCCCGCGCGAATGCCTGAACCGTATCGAATCCATGATCGCCATGGGCGGCTATTCGCTGCCGCAGAAAACCGTGCGCGAAATCGTCGTCGGATCGATCGACGTGATCATCCAGGCGGCGCGTCTGCGTGACGGATCGCGCCGCATCACCCACATCACCGAGGTGATCGGAATGGAAGGCGACGTCATCATCACGCAGGACATCGTCCTCTACAACATCAAGGGTGAGGACGCCAACGGTAGGCTGCTGGGAGAGCATGTATCGACCGGCATTGGTCGTCCGCATTTCTGGGAACGCGCCCGTTACTATGGCGAGGAGCAGCGCCTCGCCAAAGCACTTGAGGCGATGGAGAAACGCGCTGACTGACGCATTTGCAGGCGTGAAGGTTCTGGTTGATGTTTGGAATTGACGGCACCGTATTGGCGTTTGTCGTGCTCGCCGGCTTCAGTGCCGGCGCGGTCGCCTATGCGTTCCTGTTCAACCAGATCAGCAATGAGAAACAGGCCGGCAAGCGGCTTGAAACAATCAAGGCCGCGGAGACGGACCGGTCCATTGTCACGGCCACGCGCGACCGCGCGGCGGACGCGGCCAAGCGCCGAAAATCGGTCCAGGATTCGCTAAACGAGCTCGATGCAAAGCAGAAGACCAAGAACAGCGCCGTCAAGAAGCCGCCGCTGAAAGCCCAGCTACGGCAGGCTGGAATGAAGGTTACCGTCGAACGTTTCTACATTTATTCAGCCATATGCGGGCTCGCTCTGGCGGTGCTCGCGTTCGTGGCCGGGGCGCCGCTGCTTGTCGTGCCCGGCGTGCTGCTGGCGGGTGCGCTCGGTCTGCCGCGCTGGTTCGTTTCATTTCGCCGCAAGCGGCGCGTCAAGGCGTTTCTCAATGAATTTCCAAACGCGCTCGACATCATCGTGCGCGCGGTCAAGTCCGGCCTGCCGTTGAACGACGCCGTACGCCTGATCGCCAACGAATCCCCCGAGCCGGTCAAGGGGGAGTTTCGTCGCATCGTCGATTCGCAGCAGATGGGCCTGTCGATCCCCGATGCGACCTTGCGGATGCCCGAAACCATGCCATGCACCGAGGCGAGTTTCTTCGGCATCGTCATCCAGATCCAGTCGCAGGCCGGCGGCAACCTGTCCGAGGCGCTGGGCAACCTTTCGCGCGTGCTTCGTGATCGCAAGAAGATGAAAGCCAAGGTCCAGGCGCTGTCGATGGAGGCGAAGGCATCCGCCGCCATCATCGGAGCGCTGCCCTTCATCGTCGCCTTCCTGGTCTATCTTTCGAGCCCGCTCTACCTGATGCCGCTGTTCAACACCAGCGTCGGCAATCTGATCCTTGGCGTTGCCGCTGTCTGGATGTCGATCGGCATCTTCGTAATGCGCAAGATGATGAATTTCGAAGTCTAGGGCCGCGGCATGAGCGAACAAGTCATCAAGTCACTGACAGACCCCAGCCTCCTGATTGCGCTGCTGGTCGCCATCGCCGTATTCGCCACCGTCTTTACACTGCTGCCGGCGTTTGGTGGCAACCAGCTCAAGTCACGCATGAAGTCGGTCGCGCTGGAGCGCGATGCGCTTCGCGCCCAGCAACGCGCACGGCTTGCCAGCGAGTCCGACCGCCGGCGCAAAGGCCTGCGCGAGCAGCAGTCGGTCGGCATGCGCAACATCGTCGACCGGCTCGACCTGCGGCGCGCCCTGGCCGACGAGAGCACCTTGCAGAAGCTCAAGGTCGCCGGCTTTCGGGGACAGAACCCGCTGACGCGTTTTCTCTTCTTCCGCCTCGTGCTGCCTTTTGTCGGCTTCGCGCTGGGCCTGATCTACATATTCCTGCTCGGAGGATTGCCGGACAAACCATTGGTCATCCGGCTGTTCGTCTGCGTGCTTGTTGCCTATGGCGGCTTCTACGCCCCGGTCCTCTATGTCAACAACCGCGCCACCAAGCGCAAGAAGTCGATCCAGATGGCGTGGCCGGATGCACTCGACCTGATGCTGATCTGCGTCGAATCCGGCATGTCGGTGGAGGCGGCACTGCGCAAGGTCGCCGACGAGATCGGCGCCCAGTCGGTGCCGCTGGCGGAAGAATTCATCCTGACCAACGCAGAGCTTTCCTATTTGCAGGAGCGCAAACAGGCCTACGAAAACCTGGCCAACCGTACCGGCCTGGAATCAGTCAAGTCGGTGTCGCAGGCGCTCGTCCAGGCCGAGCGCTACGGCACACCGGTGGCGCATGCGTTGCGCGTGCTTGCCGCTGAAAGCCGCGACATGCGCATGAACGCCGCCGAGAAGAAGGCCGCCGCCTTGCCGCCCAAGCTCACAGTGCCGATGATCCTGTTCTTCCTGCCGGTGCTTTTCGCCATCATCCTGGGCCCTGCCGGCATCCAGGTCAGTCAGCGCGGCATCTTCGGTGATCATTCTGGGGCGGCAGCGGCAGCTACCCAGTAACGGCACGGCAAATCCTTGTGCAAATGCGAAAGCCGCGCTGCATGCAGCGCGGCTTTCGAGTTCTATCAGCGAAATCGTTGTGTCAGTTGGTTGCCGACTTCGGCTTGTCCTGAGCCTTGAGCTGGCTCCAGGCATTCTGCTGGGCCAGCATCTGCCTGAGATAGGCGACGTTGGCCTGTGCCTGTTCGGGCGAGAGTTCCTGCGAGGCGATCTTCTCGGCTTCATCGAAGCGGCCCTGCAGGCCGACGACCAATGCCAGGTTCTGGCGCACACGGCTGTCGGCGCCGGGCTGCTGTGCGGCCGAACGCATATAGGTCTCGGCGGTGCGCAGGTCTCCTTCCAGCACATAGGACATGCCAAGATTAGAGAGCACCGAAGGTTCGTTCGGCTTGAGTTCGAGGGCCTTGCGGTAATCCTGGCGCGCCTCGTCCTTCTGGCCGAGCTGGTCGAGGATAGCGGCTTCCGCCGACACCAGCTTCCAGTCAGGATATTCCGGCGTCTGCGCGCGGCGTACGGAGTCGAGCGCTGCCTCGAACTGGCCGTTGGCAGCCTGCGCCTTGCCGTATGCGGCAAGCACATCGCGATCCTTGGGATAGATGATGGCCAGCTTGCGCATTACGGCAAGCGATTGGTCGGCGTCGCCGTCCATCTGCAGCGCCGCCGCAAAGTTTGTCGCAATGCGCTTGTCGGTCGGGTTGCGAGCGTAGGACTGGCCAAGTGCCGCCGTGGCATTGTGCACTTCTCCCGCCGACATGGTGTCCAGCGGCTTGCCGTCGCTGCGGCCGATCGAGCCGGTGGTCATCCTGCTGGTTCCGCATCCGGCGACGCCCGCGGCGAGCGCCAGCATGAGGGCCGTGGTGACCAGCCGTTTTCCCCTGGCATTCATTGTGCGGTTGGTCGGCATCGCTACCTGGGCCTCCATTCATGCGTGCGGCCATTGCGTGGCCATCTTCCCTCCCGCAGAAATATTCTGTTAACCCTAACGGAGGGTTAAGAAGCGCCGACTCGCAGGGGTCGGCAGGAGAACATCGAATGCCTGTCGAACTCGTCGAGAAGAAATTGCAAGGCGCGCTGCCGGTCCATCTGGTGGCCCGTGACGGTCTGGAGGCCTCGCGCCTCGCGCCATCAACGCTCACCTGGGCCAGGGCCAACGGCTTTTCTGGCGAGGCAGGCAGGATGCTGGCCGTGCCCGACGAAAATGGAGCACTCGCTGGCGCGCTGTTCGGTATTGGCGACAGTGCGGATGCGCTCGCTCTCGGCGCATTGTCAAAAACCCTGCCGGAAGGCGACTGGCATTTTGCCTCGGCGCCTGCCGAGCCGGAACTCGCAGCAATCGGATTGGCGCTCGGCGGCTATGTCTTCACACGTTACGGCAAGAAGCCGGGCAAGGCGCTGCGCTTCGAGTTGCCGATCGGCGTTGATGCGGCGCGCGTTCGTCGCATAGCAGACGGCGTCTTCTTGGCACGGGACTTGGTCAACACGCCGACCAGCGATATGGGGCCGGACGATCTGGAGAAGGCGGTGCGGACCTTGGCTGCGGCGCACAAGGCCGAAGTATCGGTGGTCAAGGGCGACGATCTACTCGCGCAGAATTTCCCGATGATCCACGCCGTCGGCCGCGCCTCATCAGGCGCGCCGCGCCTGATTGACATGAAATGGGGATCCGAGGGCGCGCCGAAGGTTACGCTGGTCGGCAAGGGCGTCTGCTTCGACACCGGCGGTCTCGACATCAAGCCTTCATCCAGCATGCTGCTGATGAAGAAGGACATGGGCGGTGCGGCCAATGTGCTTGGCCTGGCCTCGATGATCATGGCTGCCGGACTGAACGTGCGGCTGCGGGTGCTGATCCCCGCGGTCGAGAATTCGATCGCCGGCAACGCCTTCAGGCCCGGTGACGTGCTGGCGAGCCGCAAGGGCATCACCGTCGAGATCGGCAACACCGATGCTGAAGGGAGGCTGGTGCTGGGTGATGCCCTTGCGCTGGCCGACGACGAGGAGCCGCAGCTGCTGGTCGACATGGCGACGCTGACCGGAGCCGCCCGTGTCGCGCTTGGCCCCGACCTGCCGCCCTTCTACACCGCTGACGAGGCGCTGGCCTCGGACTTGGCGGCGGCATCGCTGGCGGTCGAGGATCCGCTGTGGCGCATGCCGCTGTGGCGGCCCTACGATGCGAAACTGTCGTCGAAGATCGCCGACATCAACAACGTCACCACGGACGGTTTCGCCGGTTCGATCACGGCGGCGCTGTTCCTCAAGCGCTTTGTCGAGAAGACGGCGGGTTGGGCGCATTTCGACATCTTCGCCTGGAATCCAGCCGATCGCCCGTATGGCCCCGCCGGTGGCGAAGCCCAGGGTATCAGGGCTTTGGAGCAGGTGATTTCGAGACGTTTTGGCTGAGACTCGCCAATGGAGCCGGCAAATCGCCGAAACTGAAACGGAACCGAAACAATTTGCCGTCATGCTGGTGCGATGTCGATTGCGATGCGCCCGAGCCAGGCCTTGCGACTGTGGCAGCAAGTGATGCTGTCGCAGGTGCGCGACGACGCGCCCGATCTGACCATGCGCCAGACGGCGATCCTGTTCACCATCTATCTCGATCCGCCGCCGCACACGGTGCGCGGGCTCGCTGCCCGTCTCAACGTCACCAAGCCGGTCATCACCCGCGCGCTCGACACGATGGGCGCGCTGAAACTGGTGTCGCGCCATCGCGACGAGCTCGACAAGCGCAACGTGCTGATCAAACGCACGGTCGAGGGCGCACTCTTTGTCGAGCGCTTCGGCGATGGTATCATCGCCAGGGCGCATGAACTGCCCATCTGACCACCAGCATTTGACCGGATTGCCGATTTGACCGCCCACGACGCCCGCCTTCACGCCTTTCGTACCGATCTTGCCGATGTGAGATTGAAAGGAGAGGTTACCGCCGACCGCTTTGTCAGCGGCCAGCCAGTGCGGATCACCGCTCCGGTGGCCGACGTCCGCAAGGCGCCACGGCCCGATGCCGGCGTCAACACGCAGCTCCTGTTCGGCGATGATGTCCTCGTTTTCGAGGTCGCCGAGGGCTGGGCCTGGGTGCAGGCTGAACGCGACGGCTATGTCGGCTATGTCGCCGACACTATGCTGGCCGGCCGCGACCAGGCACCCACCCATATCGTCTCGGTCCCCCGCACTTTTCTCTACCCCGGTCCGGATCTGCGCTTTCCGATCGCGGGGCAATTGTCGATGGGATCGACGGTGACGGTGACGGGCGCCGCCGAGACGCGTGGCACGCACTATGCCGTCCTGTCCTCCGGCGAGGCAGTCATCGCGGGTCACTTGCGGCCTGTCGACGAGGTCGCTGCCGACTATGTTTCCGTGGCCGAGATGTTTCTCGGCACGCCCTATCTCTGGGGCGGCGCATCCGGCTTCGGCATTGACTGTTCGGGCCTGGTGCAATTGGCGATGCGCATGGCCGGCAGGGACGTGCTGCGCGATTCCGACATGCAGGCGGCGACACTTGGCGAGCCAGTCGAGCCTGGCCCGGACTATGCCGGGTTGCGCCGTGGTGACCTCGTCTTCTGGAAAGGCCATGTCGCTGTCATGACCGACGCGGAGACCATGATCCATGCCAATGGCCACACCATGCTGGTCTCGCGCGAAGGGCTGAAGGATGCCATCGCCCGGATAGGTTATCTCTATGGCGGGCCGACGGGGTTCAGAAGGCCGTAAGCTTCTTCCTTCTCCCCGTCACTATACGGGGAGAAGGTGCCCGAAGGGCGGATGAGGGGCGGAGCTAACGATTGAAGGCTCGCGCTGCCCCTCACCTGCCTGCCGCCGTTCGTCGTTCGAAAAACCAAGCAGTTGGCTTTTCGTCCGCTACGCGGACCACTCCTCAACTCCCCGTAAACGGGGCGAGGGGCGCTCTCCTCGATCCCCTTTTGTTCCGATTTTTCTTGGCGATTGCCCACGGCCGCGCTACCTCTGGCACGTGACAGTTGAGCCGCGCCTTGCCGATCAGAATGCAGCCGTCGTCCTGCCCGAGCCATTCCTCAGATGGTTCGGGGAAAGGGGCTGGTCGCCGCGCGCCCATCAGATCGAACTGCTGGCGAAGGCTCAGGCCGGGCAATCGGTGCTGTTGATCGCCCCGACCGGCGCTGGCAAGACGCTGGCCGGCTTTCTGCCTTCGCTGACCGAACTGGCCGTCCGGCCCAGGCGAAAACCGGGGCAGGCGCATCGCGGCATCCACACGCTTTATATCTCGCCGCTGAAGGCGTTGGCGGTCGACATCGAGCGCAATCTCGCCAAGCCGGTGGAAGAGATCGGGCTGCCCGTCACCATCGAAACGCGCACCGGCGACACCCCCGCCCACAAACGCCAGCGCCAGAAGCTGGTGCCGCCCGACATCCTGCTGACAACGCCCGAGCAGTTGGCGCTGCTGATCGCGGCGGGCGATGCCAGGCGCTTCTTTGAGGATCTGCGTTATGTCGTGCTCGACGAGCTGCATTCGCTGGTGACCTCGAAGCGCGGCCATCTGCTGGCGCTCGGCCTGGCGCGGCTGCGCAGCTTTGTTCCAGGCCTGCAGACGATAGGACTGTCGGCAACGGTCGCCGAGCCGGACGAATTACGGCGCTGGCTGGTCAGCCAGAATCCCCCAGGCGGCATGTCCGAACTGATTGTCGTGACAGGGGGGGCAAAACCCGAAATCACCATCCTCGATTCCGAAGAGCGCGTACCTTGGGCAGGGCATTCCGCCCGCTACGCCACGCCGGAAATCTACCGCGAGATCAAGCGCCACAAGACGACGCTGCTGTTCGTCAACACGCGCAGCCAGGCGGAACTGCTGTTCCAGGAATTGTGGCGGGTCAATGAAGACACCTTGCCGATCGCACTGCATCACGGCTCGCTCGACGTCGCCCAGCGCCGGCGCGTCGAGAAGGCGATGGGCGACAATGCGCTGCGCGCCATCGTCGCCACCTCAACGCTCGACCTCGGCATTGACTGGGGCGATGTCGATCTGGTCGTGCATGTCGGTGCACCGAAGGGGGCAAGCCGGCTGGCGCAGCGCATCGGCCGTGCCAACCACCGCATGGACGAACCTTCAAAGGCGATCCTGATCCCGGCCAACCGTTTCGAGGTGCTGGAATGCCGGGCAGCGCTTGACGCAAATTATCTCGGCGCGCAGGACACGCCGCCGCTGGTCAATGGCGGCTTGGACGTCTTGGCTCAGCATGTGCTGGGGTGCGCCTGCGGAGCGCCGTTCCGCGCCGACGATTTGTTCGAGGAAATCCGAACGGCGGCGCCTTATACCAGCCTCGACCGGCCAACATTCGACCGCGTCATCGATTTCGTTGCCACCGGCGGCTATGCCCTGAAGAACTATGAGCGCTATGCCCGCATCCGCCTGAACAAGGACGGGTTGTGGCGCGTCTCCAATCCGCGCGTTGCCCAGCAATACAGGCTGAATGTCGGCACCATTATCGAAGTGCCGGCGCTCAACGTGCGTTACGTCAAGGCCGGCAGCAAGGGCTCGGCTTCGCGTGGCGGTGCCGTGTTAGGCAAGATCGAGGAGGCTTTTCTTGAAACGCTGACACCTGGCGACACTTTCATGTTTGCCGGCAAAGTATTGCGCTTCGAGGGCATTCGCGAGAACGAATGCTTCGTGTCGAACGCACCAGGCAGCGACGCCAAGGTGCCCTATTATGGCGGCGGCAAGTTTCCGCTTTCGACCTATCTGGCCGAACAGGTCCGCATCATGCTGGACGATCCGCAGCGCTGGAAGATGCTGCCGGAACAGGTGGCCGACTGGTTGCGCATTCAGGCAGACAAATCGGTATTGCCGAAGCGCGATGATCTGCTGATCGAGACCTTTCCGCGTGGCAATCGCTATTATCTGGTCGCTTATCCCTTTGAAGGCAGGCTGGCGCACCAGACGCTCGGCATGCTGCTCACCCGCCGCCTCGACAGGGCAGGCGCCAGGCCACTGGGCTTTGTCGCCACCGACTATGCCTTAGCGATATGGTCGCTGGGCGACATGGGTGCGATGTTCAAGGCCCGCAAACCGTCGCTCAATGCGCTGTTCGATCAGGACATGCTGGGCGACGACCTCGAAGCCTGGCTGGCTGACAGCTGGCTGCTCAAGCGCACCTTCCGCAATTGCGCTTTGATTTCAGGACTGATCGAGAAACGCCATCCCGGCCAGGAAAAAAGCGGCCGGCAGGTCACCGTGTCGACCGACCTGATCTACGACGTGCTGCGCAGCCATGAGCCGGACCACATCTTGCTGCAGGCGACACGCGCCGATGCGGCGACCGGTCTGCTCGATGTCAGCAGACTTGCCGACATGCTCTCGCGCATCCAGGGTCGAATCATGCATAAGAATCTGGAGCAGATTTCGCCGCTGGCCGTGCCTATCATGCTCGAGATCGGCAAGATGCCAGTGAATGGCGAAGCCGATGAAACACTGCTGATGGATGCCGCGACGCTGGTCGAGGAGGCCATGGGCCCGGGAATGGTTGAGCAATGAATTTTTCGCTGGCGCGCGCATCGCTGATCGCCGAGGCCGACCTTGTCGGTATCGCCGGCGAACGCGCCGTCTGCGATCCGCGCGGGGTGCTCTATTTTCCCGAGCTCCGGCTTCTGGCTGTCTCGGACCTGCATCTGGAAAAAGGCTCGTCGCTGGCAAGGCGCGGCACGCTGATCCCGCCATACGACACTGGCGCGACCTTGCTGCGGCTGCAGGCTGTCATATCGGACTACCAGCCTTCGATCGTCATCAGCCTGGGCGACTCCTTCCATGATGGCGGCGGCGCCGAGCGCATGCATGCGAGTTTTCGCGAGCGGCTGGAGGCGCTGATGGCAGGCCGCGACTGGCTCTGGGTCGCCGGCAATCATGATCCGGAAGCGCCGGCCGATCTGCCCGGCGAAACGGTGCGCGAACTCGCTATCGGCTCATTGCTGTTTCGGCACGAGCCCTCCAAGGTGCGGGTCGAGGGTGAGATATCAGGCCATTTGCATCCCTGTGCCCGCATCGTGCAGCAAGGCCGCTCGGTGCGGCGGCGCTGCTTTGCCGGTGACGGCGGGCGCATGATCATGCCCGCCTTCGGTGCCTATACCGGCTCGCTCAACGTGCTCGACCGCGCCTATGCCGGCCTGTTCCGGCTGGAAACGCTGATGGCCTACATGCTGGGCACCCAGCGCATCTTCGCCATTTCCGGCTCGATGCTGCGGCCCGGCTGACGCAGCTACCTGCCGTAATAGAGCGTGACCGTATGCTTCGCCTCGGCGAAGAACAGCCAGCGTTCGACCAGCATGCCGGCGAACTGGACGATCGCGACGAGCGCTGACGACATTGCCGCGAAGGGCCAGGGCAAGGCAAAGGTGGCGGCGAGTAGCAGGACGGGCAAGACAAAGGCCAGTATCTGCGTGATCTGGCGCAGCCGCGCACTGTGCTTGCGCGCGATGCGAAAGCCCATGTCCTTGAGCAGGTAGTTTTCCTCCGTATGCGGCCATTCCAGCGACCGCACCGTGCCGCCGGCAAGTCCGGTCGCGGTGTTGGCGTTGCTCGGGATTTCCAGTTGGTCGTTGTAGCGCCAGGTCGCCAGCTTCCAGCCCCAGCCGGCAAGAGTAGCAAGCAGCGAGAACGACAACACGGCAATCGAGGCGACGCCAAAGCCTTGCAGTAGCGCGTTCAACAGAACACTGCCGGTCATGGCTGCGAAGATCAGATAAGCTGGCAAAGTATAGCGGCTGTGCCACTGGGCGATCGGCTTCAGCGACGCATAGATCATGCCGGTCGTGCAGACGGTGACGATTGCGCCGATGGCGGCCAGCAATCCGGCGATGCCCACCCATCCACTGGTCCTGCCGAAGATTACCCAGCCGATGCCGAACAGTCCCGCCGGGATGAAGGTGATGACCGACGACACGCCTTCGCGCGACAGCCAGGAACTGCGCCATTGCGAGAAGGCGCGCCAGGCGCGTTCGGGTCTGCCGAGATGGCCGGTCGAGGACAACAATCCCGCCGCGATCAGGCCAAGCGCCAGCCCCAGGCCGATGAAGCCGAGCCAGAAATCGGGCGGGATGATCTGGAATCCGCCGAGCACGCCAAGCAGCGCGAGCAGGCCATAGCCGGCGCCGGTGGCGGTGGTGAAGAAGACGACGGAGAAGGCGGGATGCATGGGCTAGTTCGAAAGCATGCGGTCGACCCAGCCGAGGAAGCCGCCTTCGGCCCGCACCGGCTCCAGCGCCTTCGCAGGCACGGATGCGGCGCGTTGCGTATGGGCGCGTGGCGGCAGGTACTTGTTGGTCGGGCGATAGCCCAGCTCCGGCATCAGGTCTACGCCGCCACGCTCCGCCACCAGTTGTGACACAGCCGAGGAGGGATCGCCGAGATCGCCGAAATGGCGGGCGCTGGTCGGACAAGCGGCAACGCAGGCCGGCACGCGGTCCTCCTCGGCCAGATTGTCGTTGTAGATGCGGTCGACGCACAGCGTGCATTTCTTCATGACGCCGACATCACTGTCGAATTCGCGCGCGCCATAAGGGCAGGCCCAGCTGCACAATTTGCAGCCGATGCATTTGCTTTCGTCGATCAGCACGATGCCGTCCGATGTCCGCTTGTAGGAGGCACCGGTCGGACAGACGGTGACACAGGCCGGCGTCTCGCAATGCAGGCAGGAACGCGGGAAGTTGACGGTGCGCCCGCCCGCCTCCGTCGTGTGCTCGTAGCTGTGCACGCGGTTGAACCAGACGCCGTCGACATGGCCGCCATAGGGGTCGATGTCGGTCAGCGGCGCCATGTGGCCGCCGGTGTTCCATTCCTTGCAGGCGGTAACGCAGGCCTGGCAGCCGACGCAGGTGTCGAGGTCAATGACGAGGCCGAGCTTCTTGTCGGTGTGGGCGGGAAGGCAGGTCATTCGGCGGCTTCCCTTTTGACGCGAAACTCGGCGCCGTAGCGGAGGATGTCCGGCGAGGGCTCGAAATGCGGTGGCTCGTGAAAACGCTCAAATTGCGGTTCCGTGAAGCCGGCTTCCTCGTCAGCGCATTTGACGATGCGCACCCGCAGGTCGAACCACGCCGCCTGGCCGGTCACCGGATCGGAATTCGAATAGCGTCTGCCCTGCGCATCGGCCGAGGTCTGGTCGCCGATGATATGGTTGAGCAGGAAGCCGCGATTGCTCTCGGCCGCATCATCCCTGAGCCCCCAGCTGCCGCGCCTTTTGCCGATGGCGTTCCAGGTCCAGACCGTGCTTTCGTTCACCCCGTCGATCAGCTTGATCTGCCCCTTCACCCGGCCATTGATGCTTTCGATCCACACCCAGTCGTCATCGACGAGGCTGAGGCTGGCGGCGGTCCGGTGGTGCACGAACAGCCGGTTCTGGCTGGTGATCTGCCGCAGCCACGCATTCTGCGAACCCCAGGAATGATACATGTGCATCGGCCGCTGCGTCAGCGCGTGCAGCGGATATTTTTCGAGATCGACAACCGCTTCCTCGAACGGCACGTACCAGAACGGCAGCGGGTCCATGTAGGTCTCGATGCGCTGGCGCTCGCCTTCCGGTGGCAGAACGCGACCGTGGCCGCGCGCGGCCAGCCGGAAGCGCTGCAACGGTTCGGAATAGAGCTGGAAGACGATCGGCTCGGCCTTCGGGATGAAACCCATCTGCACGGCGAATTCGAGATAGGAGCGGTTGGCCATCTTGTAGTAGCGCTGGTCAGCGGCAAAGTCGTGATGCCAGAAGCCGCCATTGTCGATATAGCGCTGCAACTGGTCCGGATTGGCCTCGCCCTTGCCGATCGAGGCGCCGTCCTTGCCGCGCCAGCCGGCGAGCGGGCCGATGCCGGGTGTGCGCTCATGGTTGACGATATAGTCAGCATAGTCGGCATATCTGGCCGATCCATCATCGTTGACAAAGCCCGGCAGGCCAAGCCGCGCACCAAGCTCGATCAGCACCGACTGGAACGGCCTGACGTCGCGGTCAGGTTCGACGACGGGATGACGGATGGCGTCGCCCGGCCCGTCGGCGTGGCTGATCGGCCGGTCGAGCAGGCTGATGCAGTCATGGCGTTCGAGATAGGTCGTGTCCGGCAGCACGAGATCGGCGAACGGCACGGTCTCGGAATAATAGGCGTCGGAATAGATGATGAAGGGGATCTTGTAGTTGCCCGCTTCGTCGCTGTCGGTCAGCATCGCGATGGTCTCGACGGTGTTCATCGAGGAATTCCACGCCATGTTCGACATGTACATCATCAGCGTGTCGATCGGGTACGGGTCGCCGGCCCAGGCATTGCGGATGACGGTGTGCATCAGCCCGTGAGCCGCCAGCGGCGCATCCCAGGAATAGGCCTTGTCGATGCGGGTCGGCGTACCGGCTTCATCGACCAGCAGATCGTCCGGCCCACAGACGAAACCGAGCGGCATGCCGTCGAGCGGTGTCATCGGTTTGGCATTCTTGCCGGCCGGCTTCGGGCCTGGCGGCGCCGATCTGGGGTAGGGCGGCTTGAAGCGGAAGCCTCCGGGCACGTCCACCGTGCCCAGCAGCACCTGCAGCAGATGGATGGCGCGACAGGTGTGAAAGCCGTTCGAATGGGCGGATATACCGCGCATGGCGTGCATCGAAACCGGCCGGCCCTTGATCGTTTCATGCCGGCGCCCGGCCCAGTCGGTCCAGGCGACAGGCAGTTCGATCGTCTGCTCGAAGGCGACATGGGCGAGTTCGGCGGCGATCCTGCGGATCGTATCGGCTCCAATGCCGCAGCGCTCCGCGACCGCATCCGGTGCATAGCTTTCATCGAGATAGCGGTCGGCGATCAGCTGGAACACCGGCGTACAGCGGCGCCCGCCGACTTCGAAGCTGCCGGTCAGCGCCGGCTTCGCCTCCGGGTCGGTCGCCCTGGCGGAGGTTTTTGCCACCCTGTCCCAGGCCAGCGGATTGCCGTCGGCGTCGCGCACGAACAGCCCGTCGTCGGAGGCATCAGGCTCCTGAACGACGAGGACATGGGCGTTGGTGTAGCGGAGCAAATAATCGAGATCGACGCGGCCGGCTTTCAGCAATTCGTGGATGAGCGCGAAGACGAACAGGCCGTCGGTGCCAGGCCGGATGCCGATCCAGTCGTCGGCAATCGCATTATAGCCGGTGCGGCACGGATTGATCGAGACCACCTTGGCGCCGCGCGCCTTGAGTTTGCCGAGCCCGATCTTGATCGGATTGGAATCATGATCTTCGGCGACACCGAACAGCATGAAGTATTTCGTGTTGTCCCAGTCGGGCTCGCCGAACTCCCAGAATGAGCCGCCGATCGAGTAGAGCCCGCCAGCCGCCATGTTGACCGAACAGAAGCCGCCATGGGCGGCGAAATTCGGTGTGCCGAACTGGCTTGCCCACCAGCCGGTGAGCGACTGCGACTGGTCACGCCCGGTGAAGAAGGCGAGTTTTTTCGGATCGGTCCGGCGGATGGCAGAGAGCCGCTCCGTCGCGATTGCGAACGCCTCTTCCCACTCGATCTCGCGGAACTCGCCGGAGCCGCGCGGGCCGGTGCGCAACAGAGGCTTCTTCAGCCGGGCCGGGCTGTAGTGCTGCATAATGCCGGAGCTGCCCTTGCCGCAGATCACGCCGCGATTGACCGGATGGTCCTTGTTGCCGTTGATGTAGCGGACCTTGCCATCCTTGATGTGCACGTCGATGCCGCAGCGGCAGGCACACATGTAGCAGGTCGTCTTGGCGATGCTGTCGGAAATGCTTGGCGAGGTGTCGACGCCGTCACCTTCATCGGGCGCACGCGTGTCGGCGAGTGGGCGTTGCGATGCTGCCGAATTTGCGCCGCGGCGCGGTCCCTGAATCATGGGCCGGTGGTGCCCGCACGACCGACGGATTTGGCCCGCGTCTTCGGCCCGGGGCCGCGCATATAGTGCTCTTCCGGATGGTAGCGATCACCGGCTAGCCGCCGCCTTATGCCGCGCGTCCAATGGGCAAGCAGGGATTTGAACCGCCCGATCATTTCAGTGCTTGCGATCCGCTGGCGAATTTTTTCTAACTTCGCCCGAAAACGTAGAATAAAGCTATCGATCCGTCTAATCAGTTGTTCTTGTAAATTCGATCGATATTGGTTCTTAATGCTGATATGACCCTGGATCAGTTGCGCATTTTCGTTGCCGTCGCCGAGCGCGGCCATATGACCAAGGCGGCGGAGCTTTTGGGCATTTCGCAGTCGGCGGCATCAGCCGCCATCCGCGCGCTTGAAGAGCAGCACGGCGTTCATCTGTTCAACCGCGTCGGCCGTAACATTGAGCTCGCCCAGACCGGACACCGGTTCCTGCCGGAGGCCAAGGCCGTGCTCGAGCGGGCCGCCGCCGCGCGCGACGTTCTGGAACATGCCGCGCAAACCGTCACCGGCAGCCTGTCGATTGCCGCCAGCCAGACCATATCAAGCTACTGGCTGCCGCGCCGGCTGGCATCCTTCCACGAAGCCTATCCAGCAGTGCGGCTGAGCGTCAGCATCGGCAACACAAGGCAGGTCGAGGCCAATGTGCTTGATGGGACCGCCGATCTCGGTTTGGTCGAAGGGCGCACCGAGTCCGACATTTTGCGCCGCACCAAGGTCGATGTGGACAGGCTGATGCTGGTCGTCGCCAACGCGCATCCGGAGATCGCCGAAACCGCGCCGGGCCACCCCGACATCAAGGGGCTGCGCTGGATCATCCGCGAGGGCGGCTCCGGCACGCGCGAGGTGTTGGAGGACCTGGCGCGCCGCGAGGGGATTTCACTTGCCGATCTGCAGATATTCCTGGTGCTGCCGAGCAACGAAGCGATCCGCCAGGCCGTCGAGGCAGGCGCGGGCGCAGCCATCATCTCCGAGCTCGTCGTGGGCCGCGCTGTCGCCGAGGGCACCTTGCGGTCCGTGCCGCTCGAACTGCCCAAACGCGACTTCGCCATGATCACCCACCGCGATCGCCAGGCGAGCCTGGCCCAGATGGCGCTCAAGGCGCATCTGGGCGCCGAGACCGCTGCAAGCGGTTCGGCGTAATCAAGCGAACTTTCGCTGCGCGTCCAGCGCTAGCCCAAGCCCGACCGAGCCGAACATGTCGCCATCGATGACGGAAGCCTGCGGCACCAGCGACAGTATTTCCCGTCTCGCCAGTGGGATTGCCGTCGAGCCGCCGGTCAGGAACACCGCGGTGATGTCGGACGGCTTGACCTCAGCGTCGCGGATGGTCTCAGCCACCGTTGCGGTGACCCGCTCGATATCCCTGGCGATCGTGGCGTCCAGTCCGCCGCGGGTGATCTCGGCGGCGAACTCCGCGCCCGGCAGCTTCACCGCCACTTCGGCCGACGCTTCGTCGGTCAGTTCGATCTTGGCCTTTTCGACCAGTGCGGCCAGCGCGTGGCCATAGCGGTGCTCGACGATGTGGATGAAGCGGTCGACCAGATCGGCGCGCGCGGCCTCGTAGCGGATCTGGCGCAGATGCGTCATCGCCTTGGCGGTGTAGACCAGGTTGATGCGCTGCCAGGTGGCGAGATCGATGAAGTAGCTGGCCGGCAGATTGCGCTTGCCGTCCTTGGTCGGGGTCAAATAGCCGAGCTGCGGCATGACATGCGCGATGCTGAGCAGCCGGTCGAAATCCGTACCGCCAATATGGACACCACGGCTGGCCAGGATATCGTCCTTGCGGTCCGGGGATCGAGCACGCTCCGGTGAAACGCGCACGACCGAAAAGTCGGACGTGCCGCCGCCCATGTCGATGATCAGCGCCAGCTCCTCGCGCGTCACCCTCTGCTCGTAGTCGAGTGCTGCGGCGATCGGCTCGAACTGAAAGGCGATGTGCTTGAAACCCTGGGCGTGCGCTGCCTTTTCCAGGTCGCTCTGGGCATTGGCGTCGGCTTGCGCATCGTCATCGACAAACTGCACCGGGCGGCCGAGCACCACGGTTTCCACCAGATCGCCGCCATCGTCCTCCAGCTTTTTCCTGAGATGGCCAAGGAACAGGCCGATGATCTCCATGAAGCCGATCGAGCGCGCCTTGATGCGCGTCTTTTCATGCGCCAGCGAGCTGCCCAGCACGCTCTTCAGCGAGCGCATCAGCCGGCCTTCGACGCTGTCGGTGTAGTTGGCGATGGCCTTACGGCCAAACCAGATGCGGCCGTCCTCGAAGTTGAAGAACACCGCACTGGGCAGCGTGACCTGGCCGTCTTCAAGCGCCACGAGATGGGGCTGCCCGTCGCGGACCACGCCAACGGTGGAGTTCGAAGTGCCGAAGTCGATACCGGCGAATGCTGGTCGCAAGGCAGCCTCCTGTCATTGGTGCCAGGCAGCGGATCGGCGCTCGCAGGAGAAGCGTGCGCTGCGGTTTGGGGCGACCGAACCACTCTGCCGAATGTGAATTGTGCGTGTTTGCCCGTCGGGCGGGGAGGTGCGGTCTATAGCATGATGCGAGAAAGGGAAACCCCTTTTGGACGCCTCAGTCCTTGCGGAAGATCAGCCTGCCGAGCCAGCCCGTCAGCATGGCCAGCGATATCGCGAACACGCCATAGAGGAAGGAGTAGTTGTGGGCGACACGGAAGATCGACTGCTCGAAGCCGGACTTGCGGATTTCGAGCTGGGCCGAGCTCTCCTTGATGAACAGGCCGCTCTTGAACAGGAAGGCGCGTGCCTTGTGGGTGCCAACTGGCACATTCGGCGCCAGCCTGACGGTGGCGCGAAACAGGTTCTGCGACAGGAACTGCACGCCACCGACATTCTCGCTGTAGAGGCCGGTCGCGGCCTTGCGCTCGCGCAAGGCTGTAGTGAACTCCTCGATCGTCGCCGGGCTGTCGCCGGCGTCCGCGGGCTGCATGTAGATGTTGGATGCGCCGAGCGACAGCTGCTTGTAGCTGTTGGGTTCGGTGATGTCCTGCAGCGGCCGCGTCGTCGCCACCGAATAGGACATCGGCACGTTCTCGAAGGTTTCGGAATCGAGATTGACCCAGACGCCGAGCACCCGGTCCTTGCGCCGCACCACCACCGGCCGCGGCGGGCCTTCGAGCACGACGATGACATCGTAGCGGTTCTGGCGCGCGACCAGCGGGTCGGGGTTTTCCAGCGAGCCGAAGATGGTCAGGTCGGCTCCGGAAAAACCGGCGGTGATCGAGACGTTGTCGGTGGAGAGCCCGATCTGGATGCCTTCCGGAAGCGGGGACTGTGCCTTGGCTGGCACGATGGCTGCAAGCACTGACAGGAGAATGGCGGTTGCGAACGCTTTGTGGCCCGTCATCAGTTGAGGCCCAGGGCAGACAGCGAATAGAGATTGGGCGGTGTGACGAAGAGATCGATGGCAAGCCGGATCGCCACCGCCAGCACCAGCAAGGCCAGCAATGCCCTGAGCTGCTCGCCGCGCAGCCTCTGGCCCGCCTTGGCGCCGTATTGGGCGCCGGCGACGCCGCCCGCCATCAAAATGAAGGCCAGCACGACATCGACGGTCTGGTTGGTGGTGGCGTGGACCAGCGTGGTGTAGGCCGACGTGAAGATGATCTGGAACAGCGAGGTGCCGATAACGACGTTGGTCGGCACCTTCAGCAGGTAGATCAGCGCCGGCACCATGATGAAGCCGCCGCCGACGCCCATGATCGACGACAGGAAGCCGATGCCGGCGCCAAGGCCAAGCACCGGGATGACGCTGACGAAGAGCTTCGAGGCCCTGAACCGCATCTTCAGCGGCAAGCGGTGGATCCAGTTGTGCTGGCCGGATTTCTTCAGCACCGGTGCCGCGCCACTGCGCGTGGCACGCAGCGCATTGATGCTTTCGACCAGCATCAGCCCGCCGACTGTGCCGAGCAGCACCACGTAAAGCAGCGAGATGAACAGGTCGAGCTGGCCGAGCCTGCGCAGGAAGGCAAAGACATAGATGCCGCCGGTCGAGCCGATGATGCCGCCGGCCAGAAGCACGGCTCCGAGCTTGAAGTCGAGCGTGCCGCGCTTCATGTGCGAAAGGACGCCTGAGACGGAAGAGGCGATGACCTGGTTGGCGCCGGTGGCGACCGCGATCGCTGGGGGGATGTTGTAGAAGATCAGGAGCGGCGTGATGAGGAAGCCGCCGCCAACGCCGAACATGCCCGACAGGAAGCCCACCGCCGCACCCATGGCCAGCAGCACGAAGACGTTGACGGAAATTTCCGCAATCGGGAGATAGATGCCCACCCGTCAGTCTCGATCAGTTTGCCTGTCGGCGAATACAGCCGTTGTGGGCAGTCTCGCACCGAAAAGCCAATTTTTTCTTGCGCAGGAGGCGCAGCGAAGTCAAACCGCGCCGCGCCGCCGAAACAAAAAATATCTCAATCAGTTAACAGGCAAATGTGTGGCAAGAGCGTCGTGGAAACGACGCTTCTTCTGTTATTTGCGCGCCAGCAGAGCCTTGACCAGTTTCTCATCGACCGCGCCGGTCGCTGGCAGCTTGTTGTCGGTCTGGAAAGCGATGATCGCGTTCTTGGTCTTCTCGCCCATGACGCCGTCGGCGCCGCCGGCATCATAGCCGTTCTTGTTGAGGATGAGCTGGATGTTCTTGACCGCCTTCTTCATGTCGATGCCGGCGGTCGTCTGCGGCGTGCCTTCCTGCCAGGATTCGGGAATGTCGGCTGAGTTGGCCGCAGGGTTGAGCGGCTTGGCCTTCCACAATTCGGTCGCGGCACGCGCCCGGTCGAGCTGTTCGGGCCGCAGCGCATTGGCGATCTCGTCGCGCTTGGCGGCAGCGTCCTTGTCGCCGGTCTTGGCAACGAGGGCGAACCATTTGTAGGATTCTTCGAGGTTCTGCTTCATGCCGACGCCCTTGGCGGCGAGGATGCCGAGATTGAACTGGCTGTCCTTGACGCCGAGGTCGGCGGCTTCCTGGAACCAGTGCGCGGCCGATTCATTGTCGGTCACGCCATCGGCGGCCATGGCGAACAGCACGGCCAGATTGTGCATGGCGCTGGCGTTGCCCTGCTCGGCAGAGAGCTGGTACCAGGTCTTCGACTTCTTGATGTCGCGCGCGACGCCGATGCCCTTCTCGTAGAAATTGCCGATGCGGTATTCGGCCGGCGCGAAGCCGAGTTCCGCCGATTTCTCGTACCATTTGGCGGCTGCCGCCATGTCTTCCTTGACGCCGCGCGACTCGGCGTAGCGCGAACCGATCTCGAACAGCGCCTTGGCGTCGCCACTGGCGGCGGCATCGCGCAGCGCTGCCGGGCCGGCATCGGCCGGAATGTCGAACTTGGCGGTGGTTGTTGCGGTCGGCGCATCCGCCGGTGCCACGGCACCGGTGGTGTCCTTGGCCGTGCCGTCGCTGGCCGCTATTGGCGCGGCTGTGGCCGGCTGCGCGTCGGTATCCGTCGCTTGCGCACCGCCGACCGCGGCTGGCTCGGAGGCCATCGTATCCATCGGGGTCGTGGAAATGGGCGCGGCTGACGCCGGAGCGACCGAAGCGGTCGAGTCGGAGGCGGGCGCGCTCGGCCCCGAAGAGGTGGCCGAAGCCACGGGCGCCGCGGCGGACCCTGTCGCTGGTGCCGTTTTCGCAATTGCGTCAGTGTCCGACGGCATGGCAAGGGCGGTCTGCGCCACCATGTTGTCTTTGGCTACCGGTACAGACGGCTCGGCTTGCCTGACGGCGGGGGCCGGCGCGTTGTCCGTGGCCGCTAGCTGGGCTTCCGTCTTCGGCTGGCTCGTCGTCTCGAGGGATGCCGTTTGCACCGGTTGCGAGGCGACGATCGGCGCCGCGTCGTTGGTTGCGACCTGGGCGGGATCCGAGAAAAACGCTTTGCCGAGCTGCAGGCCGGCAAGCGCCAGCATGATCGCCGCCGCCGCCATGAGGATCGGCTTGCGCCGTGCCTTGAGCAGGTCGCCGATTCTCAGCGCCTTCACCGGTCCTTTCATCGTCGACTGCCGCTTCAAGGCGTCAGCCTCGGCAGCGGCGGCCTGGGCGGCGCGCCGGGCGGCCGCAATGAAATCCGATTTCGCGGCGTCGCCATCGCTGGGCTTGGCCGGTTGCCCGCGCTCGTCGCGCACACGCTTCATGATGGCATTGAGGTCGGGTGCGCCGGAGCCGGGCTCCAGCGGGCGGTTGGCCACTTTCGGGTCGAGCGGCTCGTCGAGATCGACGCTCGGGATGTCGGCGCTCGGCGCCGACCCGGCCAGCGGCGGAATGTCCGCCGCCTTCTTGCCCTTGAAGGCGCGTGCCAGCCCACCAAACATCGATTTGCGGCCAGCCGGCGCATCTTTCGCGGCGACGGTGTCTGACCCGAGCGCGGCAATGGCGGCAGCAGCGGCGGCTTCCGCCGGCGAGCGCGTGCTCAACTCGCCACGCGGGTCGATGCGTGTGCCCAGGTCGCTACGGGTACCGAAATCGCCACGCGGGCCCGGGTCGCTACGCGAACCCGGGTCGTTGCCCAATATGGCGGCGGCGCGGCCGTCGAGATCGGCCATGTCTCCGGTCAGCGGCATGGGTTCGTCGATATCCATCGACGGCGCCTCGACAGCCATCTTGGACCGCTTTGCGCCGCGCCAGGCATTCGGCTCCGCCGGTGCTGTGTCTAGGAGTTCGCTTAGCGCCTCAGACGGTTCGCTGGTCTCCAGCGAACCCAGCCTGTCGACGATCTTCAGCAGCGTGTCGTGGATGGCTTCGAACGTTCTCGAATTGCGCTCGTCGGAGCGCCGCGTCAGCGTTTCCAGCGTCTTCAGGTCCTGGGCGAGGCCGGAAACAGCCGTCGCGTTGGCGTTCGAACCGGCCAGCGAACGCACCGCGCTCTCGGCTGCCTCGCGTGCAGCGCCGAGGATGGAATCGCGGGTCCCGGCCAGCGCCTTCTCGATTTCGTCGAGGCGCGGGCTGATGTCCTCGAATTCCGGCAGCGGCGTGCTGGGCTTGGAAAGATGGGCGGACAGGCCGGCGACCTGCGCCTCCAGGCTGCGGATCAATGCGGGATCGATGCCGGCCACCTGGGCCGCCGATGCGTCAAGCCGGCTGGAAATTTCCTCGAGCCGGCTCTCCAGTCCACGGATCGCCGCTTCGCCGGCGGGATCGGGAGCACGCGTCTCGATGCGCGTGGCAAGCGCGGTGAAGCGGGCGTCGATGGCATCCATGATGCCGGCGCTGTCGACCTGCGGCATCCGCTGGTCCAGCCGGTCGGCAACTTCGTCCAGCCGGCGCTCAAGATCGCGAAACAGCATGTTGCCCTGCTCGATGGCGTCGCCCTGGCGGCGTTCCATCATGCCGGACAGCACGTCGAAGCGCTGTTCGAGGCCCTGGAAGATGTAATCGGCATCGGGCATGGCCGGCGCCTGGTCGATCTTGTCGGCGATGAGCGTGATCTGCTTGGCCAGCCGTTCCATCGCCTGTTCAGGCAGATTGGCGCGGCCGGCGAGTTCATCGACCCGGCTCGACAGCACGCCCAGGCGATCCATGACCGCATTGCCGGGGTGGTCCTGCGCCACTTCCTCGATCTGCCGGGCGAGCGAATCGATCCGCTTCTCGATGCGCTCAAAGGCTTCATGATCGACCGAATTGGCCTGTGCCGCCACGGTCGAGGCGACGATGGCACGGGAAATCTCGTCCAGCCGCTCATCGATCATGCCAAGCGTATCGCTGCCGCGATTGTCCTGCTGGCTGGCGAAGTGCTCGACGGCGCCGGCCAGCGTGCGCACCTTCTCCTCCAGCGAGCGCAGCGACAGCGATTCCGGCAAATTGTTGACGGCGTTGCTAATCTGATCCAGCCGGCCGGTCAGCGCCGCAAGGCCGGGATCATCGGAACGCTTGCGCTGGTCGGCGTCGACGCGGTCCTCAAAAGCCGACCAGCGGCGATCGAAATCGTCCCAGCGGCGGTCGACCTTCTGCACGCTTTCCTCACGTGCCAGCGTGTCGAGCGCTGATTTGACCTGCTCAAGCTCCAGTCGCAGCAGATTGACGCTTCTGTCGTCACTCTTCTCCGACAGCGACTTGATGGCGCCGGAAAGCCGTTCAAATTCGACGCCGAGCTCGGCGCTGCCCTTGCCTGATGCGCCGGGCTGGGCGTTCGCCTGGAAGGCGCGGTCGATATCCTTGCGCAGCGCATCGAATTCGCGCTGCAGCCCTGATGTCATCTGGTGGCGCAGTTCTTCCCGCATGCCGCGCAGTTCGCCGGCGATCTTGCCGACCATGGCGACGCCGTCCTCCTGGCCCCGCACGCGATCGATGTCGCGGGCGATGGCCTGGTAATTCTGGTCGAATGAAGGAGCAGGTGTCGGGTTCTGCGGGCGTGGTGCCGGCTGCGGATCCTCGTACCAGCGCTGCTGGCCGGTCGGCTGCGTGGCGGGAGAGCGCGGGTCCATGGCGGGAGAGCGGGGATCGGTGGCTGGATAACGCGGGTCAGCTGCGGGATAGCGTGGGTCGGCGCCGTATTGGCGCGGGGCGGGACGTGCCGTCACCTCCTCGCGGGTCTGCCCCAGTCGCTGCTCCAGCGTTTCCAGCGAGCGGTTCAACTGCTCGAGCGTGGTCTGCGGCCTGCGCTGCCTGCCGGCATTGAGTGTGTCGAGATAGGACCGCTTGTTGTTCATTGGTGCGTCCGTCTTTCAGATTGGCCGGCTTGCGACCAGCTCCCCAAGTCCCTGCCGGAACGAAGGCGACCGCGCTTCCATGCCACGGTGAAAGACAAGCTTCCCGGGGGTTTCACCCGCGCTCCGAAAAACCGTGAAAAATTCGATACAGGATAAACACGGGTAGCCGACGCGCCCACATTTCCCCCAACGTGGTAAACAACGCGTTAACCAAGCTTAAGAAGTTGCAAGGAAGTTGGCTGGACGGCCTTCGGTGCGGCATAAAGCACCCCTCCCAGAACGCCCTTGCGTCATGAGGCGGCTATCGGTATAGAATTGACGTAAACGTAAAAGGCGCCTTGAAGCGTGCCGTTTTGCGATTTTGTTTGTCGAAACCACGACTGAAGGCAAGCCCCCGCCTTCAGTCCGGCGATGCTGGTGCAAGACCGCGACGCCACAATGGGGAAAGCCAGTGACCATGAAGCTTATCTCGGCCGGCGAGACCGCGGCCAACACCAACAATATACCTGTCGAAGCCGGCGAGGACCTCGCTCGCATCGGCGAAATGGCCAAGAAATACGGCGTGACGCTGCGCACGCTGCGTTTCTACGAAGACAAGGGCCTGCTCAACCCGCAGCGTGACGGTTCGACCCGCCTCTACACGCGCCGCGACAAGGCCCGGCTGAAGCTGATCCTGCTCGGCCGCAAGGTCGGGTTCTCGCTGCGCGACGTCAAGCAGATGATGGATCTCTACGATCCGACCGGTTCCAACACCAAGCAGCTGCGGCTGGCGTTGGACAAATCCGAAAAGCAGCTTGCCCGCCTGCAGAAGCAGCGGGCGCTGATCGACGACGCCATCAATGAACTCAGCGGCTCGATGTCGGCCGTGCGCCAGATGCTGACCGAACGTTCGGCAACGCAAGCCAGCGTCGCCAGCTGAAACCAGCCTATCTGTTGCCAATCGAATTAAGCCGCGTGGCCGTCGCCGCGCGGCTTTTTCCGTCTATCGAGGTGAAAGCAGCCGAGTGCTCGCAAAATCCCACGCGCATCAAAAGCCTGGCAAAATTTTTTGCGACACAAGGAATTGACGTTTACGCAAACGTCAATATTTGCTATTGCGGCTTCGACATTGGCCCGCTTGCCGCGCACGGCTTGATTTCGGGGCCTAATCCGCACGGTGGAGGAAAAGCATGCCGATCTACAGGGCTCCGGTCCAGGACACGCTGTTCGTGCTCAACGAGGTGCTGGGCTATCAGCGCTACTCGAACCTTCCCGGGTTTGCCGACGCCACGCCGGATGTGCTTGAGGCGATCCTCGCCGAAGGCGCCAAGCTCGCCGAAAATGTCATGCATCCGCTCAACCGTGTCGGCGACATGGAAGGCTGCGTGCGTCACGACGATGGCTCGGTGACAACGCCCAAGGGCTTCAAGGAGGCCTACGACCAGTATCGTGAAGGCGGCTGGATGGGACTGGCCGCGCCAGTCGAGTTCGGTGGCCAGGGCCTGCCCTATGCCGTCCACACGGCGGTTGCCGAATACATGGTCTCGGCCAACATGTCGCTGATGATGTATCCCGGCCTGACGCAGGGCGCGATCGCGGCAATCATCACCCACGGCACCGACGAGCAGAAGGCGACATGGCTGCCAAAGATGATCGATGGCGCCTGGACCGGCACCATGAACCTGACCGAGCCGCATTGCGGCACCGATCTCGGCCTGCTGCGCACCAAGGCGGTGCCGAACGGCGACGGTACTTACAAGATATCAGGCCAGAAGATCTTCATCTCGGCCGGCGAGCACGACATGTCGGACAACATCGTCCATCTGGTGCTGGCCCGCATCGAGGGCGCGCCGGAAGGCGTCAAGGGCATCTCGCTGTTCATCGTGCCGAAGCTCAAGCTCGACGCGTCGGGCAATCCTGGCGAACGCAACACGCTCTCCTGCGGTTCGATCGAGGAGAAGATGGGCATCCATGGCAATTCGACCTGCGTCATGAACTATGACGAGGCGCAAGGCACGTTGCTCGGCGAGGCCAATGGCGGCCTGAAGGCGATGTTCACGATGATGAACGAGGCCCGCCTCGGTGTCGGCCTGCAGGGCCTGTCGCTGTCGGAGGTCGCCTACCAGAACGCCGTCGCCTATGCCAAGGACCGCTTGCAGGGCCGCTCGCTCTCAGGCCCGAAGGCGCCCGACAAGAAGGCCGACCCGATCATCGTCCATCCCGATATCCGCCGCTCGCTGATGACCATGAGGGCCTTCAACGAGGCCGGTCGCGCGCTGGCATTGTGGACGGCGATCAAGTCCGACATCGCCCACCGTTCCGGTGACGAAAAGGACCGCCAGGCGGCCGACGACTACACCGGCCTGATGACGCCGGTGGTCAAGGGCGTGCTCACCGACAAGGGTTTTGATCACGCCGTCATGGCGCAGCAGGTGTTCGGCGGCCACGGCTACATCGAAGAACACGGCATGAGCCAGTTCGTGCGCGATGCCCGCATCGCCATGATCTATGAGGGCGCCAACGGCATCCAGGCGCTCGATCTCGTCGGCCGCAAGCTCGGCCTGAATGGCGGTCGCGCCGTGCAGGCATTCTTCAAGGAAGTCGGCGAGTTCTGTGAGGAAAACCGCGCCGACGAGAAGATGGCGCCGTTCACCAAGGGACTGAAGAAAGGCCTCAACGATCTGCAGGCGGCGACGATGTGGCTGGTGCAGAACGGCATGGCCAAGCCCGACAATGCCGGTGCCGCCTCGACCGACTACATGCATCTCTTCGGCCTCGTGGCGCTGGGCTACATGTGGGCGCAGATGGCCAAGGCGGCGCAGGGCAAGACCGGCGCCAACGGCTCCCAGTCCTTCTACGACAACAAGGTGGTGACGGCGCGCTTCTTCATGGAGCGGATCATGCCGGAGACTTCGGCGCATCTTGCCCGCATTTCTAGTGGCGCGGACACGCTCATGGCGCTGCCTGCGGAAGCGTTCTAGGTTCGGCGGGCCGGCAGCGCCGGCCCACACTGTCGGAACGCGGAGGAAATAGTGGCGACAAATCCAGCCGAAGTGCTCTCTTTGCCGAAGCCCGCCTGGGCGGGGGACGAGGTCGGCATGCTCTACGACATGGCGACCCGCTTCATGTCGGAGGAGATCGCGCCGCGCTACGACGAGTTCGAGAAGAACGAAATGGTCGACCGCGAAAGCTGGCGCAAGGCCGGAGCGGCCGGCCTGCTCTGCGCCTCGATGCCGGAGGAATATGGAGGTTCCGGCGGCACCTTCGCGCATGAGAGCGCCATCATCGAGGCCATCGGCCATGTCGGCGTCGACGGTTTCGGCATCGGCCTGCACAATGCGATCGTTGCGCCCTACATCCTCCACTACGGCTCGGAAGAGCAAAAGAAGAAATGGCTGCCGAGGCTCGCCACCGGCGAACTGATCGGCGCCATCGCCATGACCGAGCCGGGCGCCGGCTCCGACCTGCAGGGCGTGAAGACGAGGGCTGAGAAGGATGGCAACCAGTACAAGATCAACGGCTCCAAGACCTTCATCACCAACGGCCAGCTTGCCAATCTCATTATCGTCGTCACCAAGACCGATCCGGCCAAGGGTGCCAAGGGCACTTCGCTTGTTGTCGTCGAGACGGACGAAGTCGACGGTTTCCAGCGCGGTCGCAACCTCGACAAGATCGGCCTGAAGGCCAACGACACGTCGGAACTGTTCTTCAACGACGTGCGCGTGCCGACCTCGAACCTGCTTGGCCATGAAGAGGGACAGGGCTTTGTCCAACTGATGCAGCAATTGCCGCAGGAACGGCTGCAGATCGGCACCGGTGCGATCGCCATGATCGAGCGCGCGCTGGCGCTGACCATCGACTACGTCAAGGAGCGCAAGGCGTTCGGCAAGGCGATCATCGAGTTCCAGAACACCCAGTTCAAGCTGGCTGAGCTGAAGACCGAGGCGACCATCGGCCGTGTCTTCTACAATGATTGCGTCACCCGCCACGTCAATGGCGGCCTCGATCCGGTGACGGCGTCGATGGCGAAATACTGGCTCAGCGACCTGCAGGGAAAAGTGGTCGACGAATGCCTTCAATTGCATGGTGGCTATGGCTACATGAATGAATATCCGATCGCCCGCATGTTCCGCGACGCTCGCGTCCAGCGCATCTACGGCGGCACCAACGAGATCATGAAATTGCTGATCGGCCGCTCTCTCTAAGAGCGACATCAGGCGAACCAAGGAGCAAGAAAATGGCTGACGCTTATGTCTATGACGCCGTGCGCACGCCGCGTGGCAAGGGCAAGAAGGACGGATCGCTGCACGAAGTGCCGGCGGTGCGGCTCGCCGCCAAGACGCTTGAGGCGCTGCGCGACCGCAACGGGCTCGATACCGGCACCGTCGACGACATCATTTTCGGCTGCGTCGACCCGGTCGGCGAGGCGGGTTCGGTCATTCCGCGCGCGGCCGCCTTCGAGGCCGGTTACGACAACAAGGCGCCCGGCATGCAGATCTCACGCTTCTGCGCTTCGGGTCTCGATGCCATCAATTTCGGTGCCGCCAAGATCGCGCAGGGCGCCGACGAGATCGTCATCGCCGGCGGTGTCGAATCCATGTCGCGCGTCGGCATGGGCGCCTCGGGTGGCGCCTGGTTCATGGACCCATCGGTAGGCCTGCCCGGCTGGTTCGTGCCGCAAGGCATTTCGGCCGATCTGATCGCCACCAAATACGGTTTTAGCCGTGACGATGTCGACGCCTATGCCGTCGAGAGCCAGAAGCGGGCGGCAAAATCCTGGGCCGATGGTCGCTTCAAGAAATCCGTCATTCCGATAAAGGACCAGAACGGCCTGACCATCCTCGACCATGACGAGCACATGCGGCCGTCGACCGACATGCAGTCGCTGGCTTCGCTCAACCCATCCTTCATCATGCCGGGCGAAATGGGCGGCTTCGATGCGGTCGCGGTGCAGAAGCACCCCGAGGTGGAAGAGGTCAACCACGTCCACCACGCCGGCAATTCGTCCGGCATCGTCGATGGCGCGGCCGCCGTTCTGCTCGGCTCCAAGAAGGCCGGCAAGGCGATGGGCCTGAAGCCACGCGCCCGCATCCGCACCTTTGCCAATATCGGCTCCGAGCCGGTGCTGATGCTGACCGGGCCGGTCGACGTCACCGAGAAGCTGTTGAAGCGCGCCAAGATGAAGCTGTCCGACATCGACCTGTTCGAGCTCAACGAGGCTTTCGCCTCGGTGGTGCTGCGCTACATGCAGGCTTTCGACATCGATCACGACAAGATCAACGTCAACGGCGGTGCCATCGCCATGGGCCACCCGCTTGGCGCCACCGGCGCGATGATCTTCGGCACGGTGCTGGACGAACTCGAACGCCGCGATCTCAACACCGCGCTGGTGACGTTGTGTATCGGCGCCGGCATGGGCACCGCAACGATCATCGAACGCGTCTGACGGGGAGAAAAATCATGAGCTACACCAATTTTACCCTCGAGACCGACGCCGACGGCATTGCGCTGGTCACCTGGAACATGCCCGACCGCTCGATGAACGTGTTCACCGAAGAGGTGATGAACGAGCTCGACAAGATCATCGACCAGGTGGTGGCCGACGCCGGTATCAAGGGCGCGGTGATCACCTCGGGCAAGGACAGCTTCTCCGGTGGCGCCGATCTCACCATGCTGCAGAAGATGCTGACGGTGTTTGCCACGGAAAAGACCAAGGATCCGGAGAAGGCGGCGAAGCTCTTGTTCGACAATGCCGGCCGCATGGGCGGCCTGTGGCGCAAGCTCGAAACATCGGGCAAGCCCTGGGTGTCGGCGATCAACGGCACCTGCATGGGCGGCGCCTTCGAATTGTCGCTGGCCTGCCACGGCCGCGTCGCCGCTGATTCAGACAAGGTCAAGATGGCCTTGCCGGAAGTCAAGGTCGGCATCTTCCCCGGCGCAGGCGGCACTCAGCGGGTGCCACGGCTGACCGATCAGCAGCAGGCGCTGCAGATGCTGACCTCGGGCCAGAACCTGTCGCCGCAGAAGGCGAAGGCCATGGGCCTGATCCATGAGATTGCTGAACCAGCCAAGCTGATCGAGACCGCCAAGGCGATGATCAAAAATGGTCTGAAAGCCATCCAGCCCTGGGACGAGAAGGGCTTCAAGCTGCCTGGCGGGCAGATCTATTCGCCGGCCGGCTTCAATCTGTGGCCGCCGGCCATCGCCATCCTGCGGCGCGAAACCTATGGCAATTATCCGGCCGCCGCCGCGATCCTGAAATCCGTCTATGAAGGCCTTTTGGTGCCGTTCGACACCGGCCTGCGGATCGAGCAGCGCTATTTCACCGAGATCATGCAGACCAAGGAGGCGGCGGCGATGATCCGCTCGCTGTTCGTTTCCCTGCAAGAGCTGAACAAGGGCGCACGCCGTCCGGCCGGCGTGCCGGAAACCAAATTCAAGAAGATCGGCATTCTCGGCGCCGGCTTCATGGGCGCCGGCATCGCCTATGTCACCGCCAAGGCCGGCATCCCGGTGGTTTTGCTCGACCGCGACCTGGAGTCGGCTCAGAAGGGCAAAGCGCATTCCGACAGCCTGGTCTCGGATCAGGTCAAGAAGGGCCGCGCCAAGCCCGAGGAGAAGGACAGACTGCTGTCGCTCATCACACCGACATCGGACTATGCCGACCTCGCCGGCTGCGACCTCGTGGTCGAGGCCGTGTTCGAGGATTCGGCCGTCAAGAAGGCCGCCACCGAACAGGCTGAAGCGGTGCTGAAGTCGTCGGCGATCTTCGCGTCGAACACCTCGACCATTCCGATCACCGGCCTGGCCAGGAATTCGGTGCGGCCGAAGAATTTTGTCGGCATCCACTTCTTCTCGCCGGTCGACAAGATGATGCTGGTCGAGATCATCCTGGGCAAGAAGACGGGCGACAAGGCGCTGGCGACCGCTATCGACTTTGTCCGCGCCATCAAGAAGACGCCGATCGTCGTCAACGACACGCGCGGCTTCTACGTCAACCGCTGCGTGCTGCGCTATATGTCGGAAGCCTACAAGATGCTGATCGAAGGCGTGCCCGCGCCGATGATCGAGAATGCGGCCAAGGCCGCCGGCATGCCGGTTGGTCCCCTGGCGCTGACCGACGAGACGGCGATCGACCTTGCCCAGAAGATCATGAAGCAGACCATCAGGGATCTCGGCGACAAGGCTGTCGACCCCAAGCAGATGGCGCTGATCAACACCATGGTCGATGACCATGGCCGCTTCGGCCGCAAGAACGGCAAGGGTTTTTACGACTACCCTGCCAAGCCGGCCAAGAAGAAGCTGTGGCCAGGGTTGAAGGAGCTCTATCCGCAGCTCGCGGCTGAGAAGGTCGATTACGAGGAACTGCAGCAGCGGCTGCTCGTCACCATCGCGCTGGAAGCGGCACGGGTGATGGAAGAGGGCATCGTCACCGATCCGCGGGAGGCCGATGTCGGCTCGATCCTGGCCTTCGGCTTCGCGCCCTATACCGGCGGTGCGCTGTCCTGTATCGACGGCATCGGCGCCAAGCGCTTCGTCAAGATCGCCAAGGGCCTGCAGAAGAAGTACGGCGCTGAGTTCAAGGCACCCAAACTGCTGCTCGAGATGGCCGAGAAGGGCGAGACCTTCTACGAACGCTTCGACCCCTACGCCAAGCGCGACGTGAAGCAGGCTGCCTGACGCCAGATTATGTATGTATGGGCGCGACTACAGCGCCGCGCGTCCTTCGGACGCGCAAAGGACGCTGTAGAACTTTGATTTGGCGCATGAGCCTTTCCGAAAACCGGAACGGTTTCGGGGTCATGCGCTGCGCGCATGCCGGCCACGGCGCGCAGCCGTGGCCCCTATGTGATGGGCGGTGAAAGCCGGCTGGCCTTTCGCTGCCTGCCGACCGACATCGATTTCAACGTCCATCTCAACAATGCGCGCTACATGATGCTGGCCGACCTCGGCCGCATCGACCTCTTCGTCCGTGCCGGCCTTATCACGCTGGCGCGGAAGAATGGCTGGGCGCCGATGATGGGCGGGCTGCAGGCGGTCTATGCGCGCGAAATCAGGTTGTGGCGCCGCTTCGAAGTGGTGTCCTCGATCGAGACCTGGGAAGGCAGCCAGGTCATCGGCAAGCATCGCTTCGTCCTCGACAATGGCGAGACGGCTGCGTTGATCCTGACGACGGCCGGCGTCTATGACCGCAAGGCGCGCCGCTTTGTCGATATTGACGAGGTTGTCGCCGCACTTGGCCGCGCGGTCGCCCCGCGACCGCCGACGCAGGAAGAACGGATTTTCATGACGTCGCATCAGGGTTTGCGCACTCTCGCCAAGGCGGCCGATTGATCCTTGGAATCTCTATGTCCACGGTCGACACGAAAGTGTGTCGTGTGAGCGGTGCCGGTGGACAAACCGGTGTTCGCGGACTAGAAGGAAAAGGCATTTTTTCCTGTCTCGAAGGAGAGCACGACATGCTCTCGCACGACCGCGTTTGGGCCGCCATCGATGCTCTTGCCGAGCGTTATTCGCTTTCGGCGTCAGGTCTGGCAAGGCGCGCGGGCCTCGATTCAACCGCCTTCAACAAGTCGAAACGTCTGTCCTCGGACGGCCGGCCGCGCTGGCCTTCAACCGAATCACTGGCCAAGATCATCGAGGCAACGGGCGCTTCGCTCGACGAATTCACCGGGCTGATCGAAGGCCGCATCGGCGTCGCATCGGCGCGCAGGAGTTCCGTGCCGTTGCTCGGCTTTGCCCAGGCCGGCGCCGGCGGTTTTTTCGACGATGCCGGCTTTCCGGCGGGGCAGGGCTGGGATCTGGTCGAACTGCCCGCGCAATCGACCGAAAGCTCCTATGCCTTGCAGGTGCAAGGCGATTCCATGCTGCCGCTCTACCGCAATGGCGACGTGCTCATCGTCGAGCCGGGCGCGGTGACCCGCAAGGGCGATCGCGTCGTGGTCAAGACCACCGCGGGCGAGGTGATGGCCAAGGTGCTCGAGCGCCAGACCGTCAAGGCGATCGCGCTGGTGTCGCTCAATCCCGATCATCCAGACCGCGACATCCCCATGCGTGATGTCGAATGGGTGGCGCGGATTGTCTGGGCAAGTCAGTAGGTCCGGCTGGTGCGGGTTCTTCATCTTGTCCTGTCGGTTCTGATGGTCCTGGCCATGGCGGCTTTGGTCGTCGCCGGTGGCCGCACGCTGAAGGGAAGCGAAGGCACTGTTGCTGTGGATCAGATCGATCCCGGCGGTGACACGATCCCTCAAGCAAGCGCCGATGCCGGACCTGAAGAGCCGGTCACGTCAGCCATTCCCGCGCCTGCCGCGCCGCAGCCGCCAAAGCCGGTGGTGCATTCGCGGGCGATCGACCCAGACGTCATTGCGCCACCGGAACTGCCCACGGGAGAGCTTGAGCGGATCGAGCCGCGCGAACCGCTGAGCAAGCTGGCGCTGGCCATGCCGCCGAAGCCAAAGATGCCCGACGACTGGAACGGCACGAAGCTGTTCCAGCCGATCGCGACGGCCGCCGGCCTGATCGAAGCGAAAGGCTATTCGGTCGCGGTTTCCGGCATAGACGTCGTGCCACAGGACGAGACCTGCAGCACGGGCGGCAAGTCCTGGCCATGCGGCATTCGTGCGCGAACGGCGTTCCGCGCCTTCCTGCGCGGTCGCGCGGTGGTCTGCACGGTGCCGCCCGAAGGCGGACGCGACCGGATCGCGGCGCAATGCCGGATCGGCAAGCAGGATGTCGGTCAATGGCTGGTCGACAACGGCTGGGCCCGCGCCACCAAGGGCGGGCCCTATGTCGAGGCCGGCGAAAAGGCTCTGACAGCGAAGAAGGGCATCTTCGGGTCGGCGCCGAACCTGGCCGGCATGGCGGCGGAGCCCGCCGCGCCTGCCCAGGCGCCCCAGGCGCCGGGCTCGATCCTGGAAGAGGGCTCTATCCTAAAAGAGGAGGGCGGCGCCCTCAAACCAACTGACCCGCCAGCGCCTGCTGAATGAGCGCGCGGGTCTCGGCGACGCCGTAGAGGGCTGCGAACGAGCCGAAGCGCGGGCCGCGCTCCTGGCCGATCAGCACCTGGTAGATCATCTGGAAGAAGGCGCCCGAAACACCCGGGCCGCCTTCCGGGCTCTGCTTGGAATGATCCTGATAGCGTTCGATCTTGCGCGCCACGTTGAGCGAAGCGTTCTGGATCGCCTCGCCGCTGGCGTCAGCCGGCAGCGCGGCGAGCGCCTTGTCGAGGGATTGCAGTGCTTCGCGCTCGACCTCGTCGGCCGGGCGGAACGTTTTCGTCGGCCGCACGAAATCGTCGAAATAGCGGATCGCATGGCCGACCAACTGGTCGAGCTCCGGGTGGGTCTTCGGCGTCACGTTGGCCGCGTGGCGCGAGATGAAGCCCCACAGCACATCCTTGTTCTGTGCATTGGAAGCGCTGACCAGGTTGAGCAGCAGCGAGAACGGCACCGGCATGTCGACAAGCGGCGGGTTGCCGTCATGCATATGCCAGACCGGATTGCCCAGCCGCTCCTTCCAGTCCTGCCTGGGGTAGGCCGCGAGGAAGGTGTAATATTCGTCCACGGCCCTCGGGATGACGTCGAAATAGAGCTTCTTGGCCTGCCGCGGCCGCTGGTACATGTAGAGCCCGAGGCTTTCGGTCGGCGCATAGGTCAGCCAATCGTCGATGGTCAGGCCATTGCCCTTCGACTTCGAGATCTTCTGGCCGTTCTCGTCGAGGAACAGCTCGTAGACGAAGTGCTCGGGCGCGCGTCCGCCCAGGATGTTGCAGATGCGGTCATAAACCACCGCATTGGTCTGGTGGTCCTTGCCGAACATTTCGAAATCGACGCCAAGTGCCGCCCAGCGCATGCCGAAATCCGGCTTCCACTGCAGCTTCACGCGGCCGCCGGTGACCGAAAGCGTGGTCTCGGTGCCGTCATCGTCGAAGGTGATGGTGCCGGCCTTGGCGTCGACATGCTTCATCGGCACGTAGAGCACGCGGCCGCTCTTTGGCGAGATCGGCAGGAACGGGCTGTAGGTCGCCTGCCGCTCAGGCCCAAGCGTCGGCAGCATCACCGCCATGATCTTGTCGTAGCGTTCGGCGGCGCGCAGCAGCATCGCGTCGAAGCGCCCCGACTTGTAATATTGCGTCGCGCTGGCGAATTCGTAGTCGAAGCCGAACGTATCCAGGAAGCGGCAGAGCATCGCGTTGTTGTGGTCGGCGAAGCTCGCATAGTCGCCGCCGAACGGATTGGGCACCGAAGACAGCGGCATATGCAGATACGGCTCGAGCGCTGCGCGATCCGGCACGCTGTCAGGTATCTTGCGCATGCCGTCCATGTCGTCGGAGAAGCACAGAAGCTTGGTCGCGACCTTGTCCTGCGTCAGGACACGGAATGCATGGCGCACCATCGATGTGCGCGCCACCTCGCCGAACGTGCCGATATGCGGCAGGCCGGACGGTCCATAGCCGGTCTCGAACAGGATCGTTTCGGGAAAGTCGGTGCCTTTGTAGCGCTCGATGATCTTTTTGGCTTCCTCGAACGGCCACGCCTTGCTCTCGGCGGCGGCCGCCAGCAGGTCGGGGTTGAGATCGATGATGTTTGATCCCGCCATGTCATTATCTTCCAAATTATTCGCCGACCCGATCCTACGAGGACGGGGCCGGAGCAGGGTTTTTTCAAACCGGTCTCTAGGCGTGCGACGCGGGAGCGTCAACGAGCGCAGCGCTTTTTCCTTGCGGGCCTTGAGCCCCGTTCCTACCTTCGAAGCCCGTTCAAGGAGTAAAGAATGCCATCGCCGACCCCGCATGAAGCCCTGATCTACCTGATGGTCATCACCTCGGCCTCCGACCGAGACATGACCGATGTCGAGCTGGCGCGGATCGGCGACGTCGTCCGCTCATGGCCGGTGTTCGAGGATTTCAAGCACGACAGGCTGGTCGAGGTTGCCCAGGCTTGCCAGCGGATGCTGCATGAAAAGGATGGTCTTGAAGGCGTTCTCGCACGCGTTGGTGAGGCCTTGCCGGAGCGCTTGCGCGACACGGCCTATGCCGCCGCCTTCGAAGTGGCTGCCGTCGATCTCGAAATGCGCATGGAGGAAGTGCGGGTGCTACAGCTGATCCGCCGCCAGCTCGATCTCGACACGCTGACCGTCGCCGCCATCGGCCGTGCGGCCAAGGCACGCCTGCGCACGCTGACCTGACTATCGGCTGCCCGCAGAAAAAGCCGACCGGGACTGGATCAGAAAAAGCTGACAGAGTCCGGATCAGAAGAAACTAACCGGGAAATAGCGCAGGTAGAATTCAGCGAAGGTGCCTTTCATCGAAATCTCCTGCAGCGCGTAGTCGAGTGCTGCAGCCAGCGCCGGATTGTCCGCCCGTGTGGCGATGGTCATGCCGGTGCCCAGATATTCAGGCGCCAGATACGGACCGCCGGCAAAACGGCAGCAGCCGGCTGCATCGGAGCCGCCCAGCCAGAAGGCGAAGCGCATGCCGTCGCCGAAGGCCGCGTCGATCTTGCCCGCCTTGAGATCACTGTAGAGAGCTTCCGGCCCGTCGAAGGGGACGATTTGGACTGTCTTGAAATAGTCGCGCAGCATGCGCTCATGCGCGGAGCCTGATATCACGCCGACGCGCTTGCCGCGCAATTTGTCGAAAATCGGTTCCGTCAGTGCCTTGCCCTTCGGCATGATGAAGCGTGCCGGAAACTGCAGATAGGCGCGCGAGAAGGCGTATGTCTGGCGCGATTGCGGCGTCGCCGCGATGCCGGCAATGATCGCTTCGCCTTCGCCTTTCTCGAGCGCCCCTTCGAGCTCGGCCCAGGGCAACGCCTGGATCTGGCATTTGTCGACGATGCTGAGTTCGGCGCAGATGGCGCGCGCCAGGTCGATGTGGAAACCGGAGAGCTTTCCCGCGCCATCGAGGAAATTGAAGGGCGGAAAATCCGTGGTGGTCAGGAATCGCAGCCGTGGCAGTGCCGAAAGGTCGGGCTTGGGCAATCGTTCCTTGGCGTCCCACAACACCGGCACCTGCGGTTCGGCCGCGCGCGCGCCAAAGATCGATGACAGCGCCGCGATCAGCAGCGACGCCAGGACCAGCGACCTCATTGGAACACCACGATAGAACTCCGCCGCACGCGTGCTTGCGTCGTTTTTGGTATGAAAATGGTACAGGCACAATGGTTTTTGATTTCAACGCGCCGATTTCAGGATATGGTTTGGTGCGTTTGCAAACAGCGGTGGCTGTCTTGGTCGGGGGACCAGGGCCGAGAACCACAACCGGAAATGAGCGCGTTGCAATCGGCGGTCGGTGGCAAAGTGCGGATAACGCATGGACCATCGATCTCAATGGATGAGGCAACATGGGGTTGATGTTGCGATGGGTCAATTCGATCGTACGCTGGAATACATAGACCAACTGCAGCACGCCGGAACGGCGGCGGTGGTCTGCGAAAAGCTGTTGGGCATAACGTCGGATTTCGGTCTGACCGCGCTGATGGCCGGAACCGTTCCGCAGCCGGGCACGCCTGCCGGGCAGCAAAAGCAGCATGTGCTGCTTTGCGACTGGCCGGTCGAATGGCTGGAGCGCTACGTGGCGCGCAACTATGTCGATCACGATCCGGTGGTCAGCCACATGAAGCAGCTGCAGGCGCCGTTCCAGTGGCGCGAGGCCGCTCAAGGGTTTCGCATCGACAAGAGCAGCGGCGAAGTGATGGGCGACGCCGGCGCTTTCAAGCTGCGCGATGGCCTTGCCTTTCCGCTGATCACGCTCGATGGCCAGATCGTCATGGTGTCGCTCGGTGGCGAGGCCGTGCAACTGTCGGCGGCCGAGTTCGGCCTGGTGTCGCTGGTCTCAACCTATGCCGTTGGCCGCGCCATGCAACTCCACACCATGGCGACGAAGACCATCGACCATATCGAATTGACGCCGCGCGAACGCGAATGCCTGAAATGGGCCGCCGTCGGCAAGTCCGAATGGGAGATTTCGCAAATCCTCGGCATCTCCGAGCACACCTCGGAGAAACATCTTCTTAACGCCAAAAGCAAACTCGGTGCCGTCAACCGGGTCCAGGCCGTCGCGGAAGCGATACGACGCGGCTACATTAGTTAGGTCGGCCGTGCCGGCCTAGAACTTCTCGCCTACGTGATCACGCAATTTTCTCATCAAAGCACGGCCGTATCTTCCTCTTAAACCCAGGAGACGACGGAATGCTTTTTTGTCTTACAACCCAAGAACTGATGGAACGTCCCGACCTTTGGGAGGCCGTCCATCGACTGCGCTACCAGATATTTGTCGAGGAGATGGGATGGGAGGACTTGCGGCGCCCGGACGGTTTCGAGGTCGATCAGTTCGACCATGACGAGGCAGTGCATCAGATCGTCATCAGAGGCAACGAGGTCGCGGGCTATCAACGGATGCTGCCGACCACCCGGCCCCATTTGCTGACCGAGGTCTTGACCGAACTGGCCGAAGGAACGCCGCCTTCCGGTCCCAACATTTGGGAGTTGACCCGTTACGCGGTGGCTGCCGGTTATCGTGATGGCCGTCGCGGCGTCTCGACCGTCGGCACCGAATTGATCGCTGGCTTCGTCGAGTGGGGGCTGAAGCGCGGCGTCGACAAGGTGATCATCGAGTTCGAGCCGATGTGGGTGTTGCGTGCCTTGCAACTGCATTTCCTGGCGACGCCGCTGGGCTATCAGCGCACCTACGGCAAGCAACAGGTCGTGGCGACGCTGCTCTCCTTCAACGAGCACACGCTGGACGTGGTGCGTGAGCGTCGCAATCATCATGCCTCCGTTCTGGCCAGGGGATACCCCGACATGTTCGGGCAAAGGCGGGCGTCATGAGATCGGAGATCACCATGCATCACCCGCAACCTGAGCTGCGCAACCACACGCTGATCGTTACCGTATCGTCGGCCGACGGCCGGCCGGTGCTCGACAGAAGGGCCTATGAAAGCCTTGCCAGGACGTTCCATGAAGCCGCCGACAATGACGAGGTGCGTGTCGTCGTGTTGCGTGGCCTGGCAGGCTGCTTTTGTCTTGGCGGTGACTTTTCCGAGTTCCTCGACCCCAGCAAGCACCAGAAGCTGATTGCCGCCGTCACCGACATGTTCCGCACGCTGGCGACGTTCCCCAAGCCGATCCTGGCCTGTGTCGACGGCGATGCCGTCGGCGTCGGCTGCACCATCCTGTTCCACTGCGACATGGTGATCGCTTCCAATGAAAGCACGTTCCGGGTGCCGTTCGTCGATTTCGGCCTTGTGCCGGACGCGGCGACCAGCATCCTGGCGCCACAGAAGCTCGGCTATGCCGGCGCCTTCCGCTTCTTCTGCCTCGGCGACACGCTTCGCGCCGAGGACGCCAGGGCGCTCGGCCTCGTCGCCGAGATCGTGCATGACGGCGTGGAGGACGCGACGCTTGGCCGGGCAAGGCAGCTCGCCAAGAAGCCGGTAGCTGCCCTGCTGCAGACGCGCGGCCTGCTCAAGGGTAACACCGGCGCGCTGTGCGACCGCATCGACCAGGAGATATCGCTGTTCCAGCAGGCGCTGCAGGACGACACCACGCTGCGGCGCCTTCAGCGCATTGCCAGGCTGGCTGCCTGAGATCGGAAAAAATCTGCGCCGCGCAGGCCGCGCGGCGCAGTCGAGCAATTCCAGGAAAAGTGTGAAACGGTTTTCCGTCCGGAATTGCGTCAAAACAAAGAGATAGAGCGGTTCAGCGTTTCTGTGAAACGCTGAACCGCTCTATCATCAACCTTCCTTGCCGAGGAATGACGGCCCCTCGCCGATGATCTTCTTGTCTTCCTTGCCGATGATATCGAGATCGCGGCCGTCATAGGGCAGCGACAGAAGGATGCGTCGCATCACCGCCAGCCGCGAGCGCCGCTTGTCGTTGGCCCGCACGATGATCCACGGCGCGAACTCCTTGTGGGTGCGCTCGAACATGGTGTCGCGTGCCTTGGTGTAATCGTCCCATTTGGTGATGCCGGCGACATCCATCGGCGAGAACTTCCAGCTCTTCAGCGGGCTGTAGCGGCGATCGTGAAAGCGCTCGAGCTGTGTTTCCTGGCCAATGTTCAGCCAGAATTTGAAGAAGTGGATGTCGTCGTTGACGATCATCCGTTCGAAATGCGGCGTCTCATCGAGAAACTTTTCGTGCTGCTCAGGCGTGCAGAAACCCATCACCGGCTCGACACCGGCGCGGTTGTACCAGGAGCGGTCGAAGGTGACGAATTCTCCCGACGTCGGGAACTGGTCGACATAGCGCTGGTAGTACCACTGTCCCACTTCGGTCGGGGTCGGCTTGGTCAGCGCCACGTTGCGTGCCGTGCGTGGGTTGAGATACTGGCGCAGCACGAAGATCGTGCCGCCTTTGCCGGCGGCGTCGCGACCTTCGAACAGCGCCATCACCCGCTTGCCGGTCGCCTGCAGCCACGCCTGCGACTTGACCAGCTCGATCTGCAATTTCTCGAGCGTCTCGTCATACTCGTCGCTTTTCATCTTCTTGTCGTAGGGGTAGCCGCCGGCGGTCAGCTTGTTGTCCTCGACCCAGTCGGGAAGCTCGGGATTTTCGATGTCGAACTCCCGTTCCTTGCCGTCGATCTTGATCTTCAGCGGACCTGACGTCGGCGTTGCGGGAGTTTCCTTGGCTTTTTTCATCGAGACGAACCCTTTTAAGCTTGTGGACTCATGCTATTGGGAGCCTCCACGCCGGTCTAGCAGGAACTTGCCATACGGCCGGACAGCGCCCGAGAGGGCTATAGGACGCGCGGATGGCTGAGCAAAGCGCAGAGCAGACAAGTGTGGCGCAAGCCATGGCCGTCCGGCTGTGGAACAGTCGTTGGCTGCTCGTCGCCGGCGTTATCGGTATCCTGATCGCTTTTGCCTTCGCGGGGATCTCCGCCTATGTGCTGGTCCCGGCGCTGCTTCTGCTGCTCGCTGCCGCACTGTTGCCGACGACCGGCACCCGCCAATCGGCCGATGGAGCGGCTGCAATCGAAGCGATCGGCCTGCAGCGCCTGTCGGGCGAATATCTGGCTGCGGCCGTCGCCGACCCGCTCATCATCTTCGACCATGCCGCAACCATCGTCCATGCCAATGCCGCCGCCTTTGCCGCCTTTGGCGGGATCGCACCTGGCCTGTCGCTGCCGCTGAAATTCCGGGCGCCGGAGATGCAGGCCCTGCTCGACAGCGTGCTTTCGGGCACTACCGCCTCCGATGTCGTCGACTATACCGAGAAGCTGCCAGTCGAACGGGCCTACCGGGTCAGCGCATCGTCGGTCGGACACGCCACCGACCTCTATGTGCTGGTGTTCAAGGACCAGAGCGAGGCGCGGCGCATCGATCGCATGCGCGCCGACTTCATCGCCAATGCCAGCCACGAATTGCGCACGCCGCTCGCATCCATCGCCGGCTTCATCGAAACCCTGCGCGGGCCGGCCCGCAACGATCCGGCAGCGCGCGACCAGTTCCTGCAGATCATGCAGAGCCAGACCGGCCGCATGGCACGGCTGATCGACGATTTGCTGTCGCTGTCGCGGCTCGAGATGAAGCCCTATCTGAAGCCGGGCACCGAGGTCGACCTGCGCGAGACGGTCGACAGCGTCATCGATTCACTTGGACCGCTGGCCAGGGAAAACAGCGTCGCCATCGAGCGGAATTACGCCGACGGGCCGCTTGATGTACCGGGCGATCGCGACGAGCTGTTCCAGGTTTTCGAAAACCTCCTGGAAAACGCCTGCAAATACGGTCAGTCGGGCGCCCGCGTCCTGGTGTCGATCGCGCGCAGCGATGCCGATTCCGAACCCGGCATCGACGTCACGATCAGGGATTTTGGCCCCGGCATTCCCGAGGAGCACATTCCGCGCATCACCGAGCGGTTCTACCGGATCGATGTCGAGACCAGCCGGACCCAGAAAGGCACTGGCCTTGGCCTGTCGATCGTCAAGCATATACTGACGCGCCACAATGCCAGGCTGACGATCAAGTCCGAGGTCGGCAAGGGCGCCGCCTTCTCGGTTCATTTGCCGACGCACTGATATCGCCCTAGTTTTCCACGGGACCGTTTCTTTTTTCTGTCATCCGGCTAGCGTATCAGCGGGGATTCGAGGAAACGACTCAAGATCAAGAACCCGTGGGAAGGCATTCATCCATGCAGTCCGTGCACATCATGAGCGCCTATGACGAGGAGCTGAAGTATCTGTCGAAGCGCATCGCCGCGATGGGCGGCCATGCCGAGCGCATGGTCGAGCAGGCGGTCGCCGCTCTCGTCAATGCCGATCCGGGACTGGCGCAGAAGGTCATCCGCGACGACGCGGTGCTCGACGAAGGGCAGCGCGAAATCGACGACAAGGCAATCATCATCATCGCCAAGCGCCAGCCGATGGCGACGGACCTGCGCGAAATCGTCGGCGCCATCCGCATTTCCGCCGACCTCGAGCGGGTCGGCGACCTTGGCAAGAATGTTGCCAAGCGCGTGGTCGCCGTCATCGATGGACGCCAGCCGACCAGCCTGTTCCGTGGCCTGGAGGCTCTCGCCAATCTGGCGCTCACCCAACTCAAGGAAGTGCTCGACGTCTATGCGTCACGCTCGGTCGACAAGATCAGCTTCGTGCGCGACCGCGACGATCAGATCGATGCCATGTACACGTCGCTGTTTCGCGAATTGCTGACCTACATGATGGAAGATCCGCGCAACATCACGCCCTGCACGCACCTTCTGTTCTGCGCCAAGAACATTGAGCGCATCGGTGATCACGCCACCAACATCGCCGAGACCATCTACTACATCGTCACCGGTGACCAGATGCCGGCCGACCGGCCTAAGGGCGACAAGACCGACAAGATCAGCGTTTCAGCCACGCTTCCGGCGAAATGAACGTTCGTCCTCTCGAACGCCAGATGATATTGCGCTAAACTATCCCAGCGTTAAGCTTCTCAGGCCCAATGAAGGGTCTGGTTTCCGGAGGCTGCGATGGAATATGTCCGAGAGTTCAAGCCAGCCGCATCGGCTTCAGGCATCATCGCCTCCAGCGTCTATATGGCTGGGCGGCGTATCGCCGACATTCCAATCGAGGAAGCCGGCGAATGGGCCAAGAAATCGGGACACGTCGTCTGGATCGGGCTGCTTGAACCTGACCGCGAACTCCTGCTGCGTGTCCAGGCGCAATTCCACCTGCATGAGCTGGCGATCGAGGATGCCGAGCATCCGCACCAGCGGCCGAAGATCGAGCAGTATGGCGACGCGCTGTTCATCGTTGCCCGAACCGCTCAATTGATCGAAGGACGGGTGACCTTCGGCGAGACGCATCTGTTCGTCGGCTCGGGCTACATCGTCAGCGTCAGGCACGGCCCGTCGACATCCTACGCCGCCGTGCGCCAGCACTGGGAAAGCTGCCCGCATTCGCTGGCCAAAGGCGAGGATTTCGTCCTCTACGCCATTCTCGACTTCATCGTCGACAACTACATGCCCGTGCTCGAGCAGATCGAGGACGAGGTCGAGGCGATCGAGGACAAGGTCCTTTTGAAGCCGATGACCGGCCCCGACATCGAACGGCTCTACATGCTGCGCCGCGATCTCCTGCGCCTGCGCAATGCGGCGTTGCCGCTGGTGGAAGTCTGTCGCCGGCTGACCAGCGCCGACCTGCCGCAGATCCACACCGCCATGCACCCGCTGTTTCGCGATGTGACCGACCACATCCGCACCGTCCAGGAAAAGATCGACAGCCTGCGTGAGGTGCTGGCGTTCGCCTTCGAGGCGAGCCTGCTGGTTGGTCAGAGCCAGGAAACGGCGATCTCGAAGAAACTCGCCTCGTGGGCCGCTATTCTGGCCGTGCCGACAGCCTTCGCCGGCATCTACGGCATGAACTTCAGCGACATGCCGGAACTGAAGATGGAATATGGCTACCCCATGGTGCTGACCGTCATCGCGCTGATCTGCGCGTTTCTCTACTGGCGGTTCAGGAAGAATGGCTGGCTGTGAGGGTAGGCAGTAGGCAGTAGGAAGTAGGAAGTAGGAAGTAGGAAGTAGGAAGTAGGAAGTAGGAAGTAGGAAGTAGGAAGTAGGAAGTAGGAAGTAGGAAGTAGGAAGTAGGAAGTAGGAAGTAGGAAGTAGGAAGAAGCGCTTCGCAAGCGCTGCTCAGGGCATATTGCCGTAGTGCCTAATTCCCACTGCCTATTCCCTTATCTATCGATTGCGTCTCCGCTCCGCTGCCGGCTGGAACGCCACGCGGGCGTGATACTTGCAGTAGGGACCGGTTTCGGCGGCCTCGTTGCCGCAGAAGTTGAAGTCTTCCGACAGCGGGTCGCCGTTCGGCCATTTGCAGGTGCGCTCCGTCAGATCGACGAGGTGCAGATGCCTTGAAACTGGCACCACGACGTTCTCGACCGGGCGGATATAATGATGGCGTGTGACCGGTTCGGCATCGAACTGCGTTTGCAAGGCCGTCGCGCCGATCGAAGTCGTGACATGGCGTGCCGTACTTGCGGCGCGCGCCACCGATTTCTGCACGGTCGATCCCTGTGCCGTCTTCTTCTGGCGTGCCGGTGTCGCCGTTGCGCGACCACGGCCCGACAGCTTCAGGCGGTGCACCTTGCCGATGACGGCATTGCGGCTGACCCCTCCAAGCTGGGCAGCAATCTGGCTTGCGCTCAGACCCTCCGACCACAATTTCCTGAGAAGTTCGACCCGCTCGTCAGTCCAGTTCATGAGACCGCGCTCCTGCTAAGCGTGCGGCAATCGGAATCCATTCCCGACCCAGCACCACTGCTGGGGCAGACACCACATATATCTAGTGATTAGGTCCGCCGCACGAAATCTAGTTATTTCTCGCCTACAACTACTCTATGCGCTGACTCGGTGACAAGAGTCCCAAGTGCAACACGAATCGGTTTTTTCGGTTTTCCCCAACTTGCCCGGTCGCTGGTGAGCCGGCGTCTTGTTGGAGGGCTTGCCGCGCGCCACTACGTGACGTTTTCGTTGACTTCATGGCCGAAAAACACGATAAGCCGCAAAGGCCGCCGCTTTGGCGGCTTTTTTGATTTTCCGGTACCGGAGACGCATATAATGAGCGGTTCGGCGCTTTACGAGACCTTTGCTCGCGCACCCCTGGCCTTCGACCACGGGGAAGGCACCTGGCTGGTTACCGACAAGGGCGAGCGATATCTCGATTTCGCCGGCGGAATCGCGGTCAATTCGCTCGGCCACAGCCATCCGCATCTGGTCGCTGCCCTCACCGAGCAGGCGGCGAAACTCTGGCACGTCTCCAATCTCTACGAGATTCCGGGGCAGAGCCGGCTTGGCGAGCGCCTGGCCGATGCCACCTTCGCCGACAAGGTGTTCTTCACCAATTCCGGCGCCGAGGCGCTGGAATGCGCGATCAAGACGGCGCGGCGCTATCAATTCGTCAAGGGCCATCCCGAGCGCTTCCACGTCATAACCTTCGAAGGCGCATTCCATGGCCGCACGCTGGCGACCATCGCTGCCGGCGGCCAGTACAAATACCTCGAAGGCTTCGGTCCCAAGGTCGAAGGCTTCGACCAGGTCGGCTTTGATGACATCGATGCCGCCGAAAAGGCGATCACGCCGGAGACCGCAGCGATCCTCATCGAACCGGTGCAGGGCGAGGGCGGCATCCGCCCGGTGCCGACACAGTCATTGAAGCGGCTGCGCCAGCTCTGCGACCAGCATGGCCTGCTTTTGATTTTCGACGAGGTCCAGTGCGGCATCGGTCGCACCGGCAAGCTGTTCGCACATGAGTGGACGGGCGTGACGCCCGACATCATGGCGATCGCCAAGGGTATTGGCGGCGGCTTCCCGATGGGCGCCTGCCTCGCCACCGATGAAGCGGCTGTCGGCATGACGGCAGGCGTGCATGGCACCACCTTCGGCGGCAACCCGCTGGCCATGGCGGTCGGCAACGCCGTGCTCGACGTCGTTCTGGAAGACGGCTTCCTGGAAGACGTTCAGCGCAAGGCGCTGCTGATGAAGCAAGGCCTGGCGGCGGTCGCCGACGAGTTCCCCGATGTCATCGAAGACATCAGGGGCACCGGGCTGATGCTTGGCCTCAAATGTGCCATGCCCAACACCAAGGTGAACATGGCGCTGCGCGACCAGCATTTGCTGGCGGTTCCGGCCGGCGATAACGTCATCCGCCTGCTGCCGCCGCTCACCGTCACCGACGCCGAGATCCACGAGGCGCTCAATCGCATCCGCGCAGGTGCCAAAGGCTTGGCGGATGCCATCGCCGTGGCCGCCGCGAAGTAATTCCGGAATATTGCCGATGTCAGTTCGCCATTTCACCGACCTCTCCACGGTTTCCGAGGGCGACCTGCGCTTCATGCTGGACGATGCGGTGGTGCGAAAGGCGCGCCTCAAGGCCGGCGAGCGGACCAAGCCGCTCGAAGGCAAGGTGCTCGCGATGATCTTCGACAAGCCGTCGACGCGCACGCGCGTCTCCTTCGACGTCGGCATGCGCCAGCTTGGCGGCGAGACCATCATGCTGACCGGCACCGAGATGCAGCTCGGCCGCTCCGAAACCATCGCCGACACCGCCAAGGTGCTGTCGCGCTACGTCGATGCGATCATGATCCGCACCACCTCGCATGAGCGGTTGCTGGAGCTGACCGAGAACGCCACCGTTCCGGTGATCAACGGACTGACCGACGACACCCATCCCTGCCAGCTGATGGCCGACATCATGACCTTCGAGGAGCATCGCGGTCCGGTTGCCGGCAAGACCATTGCCTGGACCGGCGACGGCAACAATGTTCTGCATTCGCTGCTCGAGGCCTCGGCGCGGTTTCGCTTCAACCTCAACGTCGCCGTGCCCGAAGGCAGCGAGCCGGCGCAGAAGCATATCGACTGGTCCAAGGCGCATGGCGGCAAGCTGCACTTCACCCGCTCGCCCGAGGAAGCGGTCGATCAGGCCGACTGCATCGTCACCGATTGTTGGGTATCGATGGGCCAGGAGCATCGCGCCCGCGGCCACAATGTGTTTTCGCCCTACCAGGTCAATGCCAAGCTGATGGCGCATGCCAAGCCGGACGCGCTGTTCATGCACTGCCTGCCGGCGCATCGCGGCGAGGAAGTGACCGACGAGGTCATCGACGGCCCGCATTCGGTGGTCTTCGACGAGGCCGAGAACCGGCTCCACGCGCAGAAGGCGGTGCTGGCCTGGTGCCTTGGTGTTTGAAGTGTCTTGCTGTTTGAAGTGCTTGGGCGCTTGACGTGTCTGGGCGCTTGATCCTTGGGCGCTTGATCTGCGGCGGCGCGATGCCTATCTGCGCCGCATGACGCAAATCAAGCGCGTTTGGACGCATGTGCCCCTCCGGGCCGCATGGCCGCGCCCCGGAGCTTTGTCATGTTGGAAACCTATCAAGTGACTGAACATCACCCCAAACTCGGCGAGTTCGGCTATGCCGGCGACGATCACGTCGTACCCTTCGAGGTCGGTCCGCTCGATGTGCGCGGCCGCACGGTCCAGCTCGGACCGATGCTCGACGCCATTCTCACGCGCCACGATTATCCCGAGCCGGTTGCCCGCCTGCTCGCGGAAGCCTGTGTGCTGACGGTGCTGCTTGGCACTTCGCTCAAGTTCGAGGGCAAGTTCATCCTGCAGACCCGCACCGACGGGCCGGTCGACATGCTGGTGGCGGATTTCTCCACGCCCTCGGCATTGCGCGCCTATGCACGCTTCGATGCGGATCGGCTTGAGGCGTTGGTCGCGGCAGGCGAGACGTCCCAGCAGACATTGCTCGGCAGCGGCGTGCTGGCGCTGACCATCGACCAGGGCGCCCACACGCAGCGCTATCAGGGTATCGTCCAGCTCGACGGTGAAACGCTGGAGGACGCTGCACGCACCTATTTCCGCCAGTCGGAACAGATCCCGACGGATATCAGGCTTTCGGTCGCCAAGCTTTTGACGCCCGGCCCTGGCGGCGCGCGTGAACAGTGGCGTGCCGGTGGCATCCTGGCGCAGTTCCTGCCGCAGTCGCCCGAGCGCATGCGCGTGCCGGACCTGCCGGGTGGCGATGGCGATCCGCGCGAGGAGATCCATGACCCGGCCGACAATTCCTGGCAGGAGCTGCTGGCGCTGCTCGGCACCATCGAGCCGACCGAGCTGATCGATCCAACGATCGGCGCCGAACGGCTGCTCTATCGCCTGTTCCACGAGCATGGCGTGCGCGTCTTCGGCGGCGTGCCCGTTGCCGATCAGTGCTCATGCTCCAGGGCTAAGATCCGCGGTATCCTCGAGGGGTTCTCCGCACAGGAGATCAAGGACTCGACCGAGGATGGCGGCATCCATGTCGCCTGCGAATTCTGCTCGACGCAATACGACTTCGACCCAGCGGAGTTTGCAGCGCAGTAAAGGAGCTTCCTTCTCCCCGTCACTATACGGGGAGAAGGTGCCGGCAGGCGGATGAGGGGCAGCGCGAACTTTGGCAGGTAGCCGCGCGCAGACCTCGTCATGGACATATCTCCGGAAGGTTGACGCCGCCCCTCATTGCCCTGCCGGGCATTTCTCCCCGTATAGTGACGGGGAGAAAGGGGCTAATTCACCGTCCGCCTTGTCCCCGGCAGGTCCAGCGAAAACGCCGGGATGGCAATGTCGAATGTCTCGCCGCGCTTGTTGCGCATCGTATAGCGCCCGACCATGATCCCTGACGGCGTCGAGAGTGGGCAGCCCGATGTATACTGATAGCTGTCGCCGGGATTGAGTTCGGGCTGGTCGCCGACGACGCCCGGCCCGCGCACTTCCTCGACCCGGCCGGTGCCATCGGTGATGTGCCAATAGCGCGACAGAAGCTGCACGAATTCGTCCGACTGATTGTCGATCGTTATCTGATAGCCCCAGACATAGCGGTTCTCGGAAGGGTCCGAGCGATCCTCAAGATAGAACGGCCTGACCTGAACTTCGATCTTGCGCGTGACGGCGCGATACATAAGCGGCTCCAAAACATTCCCGAACATGATCCCGAAAAGTGGGAACCGGTTTTCGGAAAAGATCATGATCAAACAAACAGAACCTTCGGCGCTCCCGGCAAGCAGGTCAACGTGCGCGTCTTGTCGCGGCTGTCCTCGAAGGGCAGGTGCCGGCAAAGAATGTCATTTAAGTGACACACGATAATGGTGGTGTGCACGAACCGGGCGACTCGGCGCTCTTTCGACTGTTGAAAACGCCTGTCATGCGGGCCGTCTTTTCTGGAGTGACCAGATCTCGATGGAACTCACTGTCATAGCCGCCTCGCTTTCGACTGCTCTGATTGTCGTAAACGCTGCCAGCATCATGCTCGCGGCTTCACAGCTGAAACGGCGCGTCACGATCGCGCCGCCGGCGAGCAAATCGCAACTGGTATCCATCATCGTACCGTCGCGCGGCGTCGAACCGTTCACGCAGGAGACGCTGGAGCGCGCCTTCTCGCTCGACTGGCCGCGCTACGAACTCATCTTCTGCGTCGCCCATGCCGACGATCCGGTGGTCAGGCTGATCAGACAAGCCATCGCCCGTTTCCCGAAGGTCCCGGCCCGGCTGTTGATCGGTGACGACCGCGTCAGCGCCAATCCCAAGCTCAACAATTGCGTCAAGGGCTGGGAAGCCGCGCGGCACAACTGGGTCATTCTTGCCGATTCCAACGTGCTTATGCCAAGAGACTATGTCCAGCATCTGATGGCGGCGTGGCGGCCGGATACCGGCCTTGTCTGCTCGACACCGATCGGCTCACGGCCGGATGGTTTCTGGGCCGAAGTCGAATGCGCCTTCCTCAACACGCTGCAGGCGCGCTGGCAGTATGCCGGCGAGGCGCTCGGCCTGGGCTTTGCCCAGGGCAAGAGCATGCTGTGGAACAAGCCGATGCTTGATGCCAATGGCGGCATCCGTGCGCTGGCCGCCGAAATCGCCGAGGACGCCGCCGCGACCAAGCTGGTCAACAGCCTTGGCCTGCGCGTCAATCTCGTCGCCGCGCCCTTCGAACAGCCGCTCGGCCGGCGCAGGCTTGGTGAAATCTGGTCGCGCCAGGCTCGTTGGGCACGGCTGCGCCGCGTCACCTTCCCGCTGTTCTTCGCGCCTGAAATCCTGACTGGCGCAGTGGTGCCGCTGGTGCTTGCGCTGGCGGCAGCGGCTGGCGCCGGCTTCAGCCTGCCGCTGACGGCCATCGCCGTGCTCGCGGCCTTCTATCTTCCGGAATGCGCCCTGGCCTGGTCCAAGGGCTGGTACCTGTCGCCGCGCATGGTCGCGGCGATCATGGCCCGCGACCTGATCCTGCCGGCAATGTGGGCGCGGGGCTGGCTCGGCGGTGCTGTCGACTGGCGCGGCAACGCGATGACCATCGGCACCAAGGCAGCCGAGTTGGAAGAGACGCCGTCGCGCGCCTGAAAGCCAAAGGCTTCTGCTATTTCGCGGCCTTCAGCGCCTGAGCGACATCCTCCAGCAAATCATCGGTATCCTCCAGACCGACCGACAGCCTGAGCGTCCCCGGCCCGATGCCGAGCTCGGCACGCGCTTCATCGCTCAAATTCTTGTGCGTCGTCGTCGCCGGATGGGTGATCAGGCTCTTGGCATCGCCGAGGTTGTTCGAGATCAGCACGATGTCGAGCGCGTTCTGCAAGGCGAACGCCGCCTGCTTGCCGCCCTTGACGTCGAGGCAAATTAGCGTCGAGCCGCCCGACATCTGCTTCTTGACGATATCGGCCTGCGGATGGTCGGCGCGGCCGGGATAGATGACGCGGGCGATCTGCGGCTGTTCGGCCAGGAAGTCAGCGATCTTGCCGGCGCTTTCCGTCTGCTGGCGCACGCGTACCGACAGCGTCTCCAGCCCCTTCAGCAGGGTCCAGGCATTGAACGGCGACAGGCTAGGCCCGGTGTGGCGAAAATAGTCGTGCAAATTCTCATCGATCCACTTCTTGTCGGAGAGGATGACGCCGCCGAGACAGCGGCCCTGGCCATCGATGTGCTTGGTGGCGGAGTAAACGACGATATGCGCGCCGAGCTGCAAGGGCTTCTGCTGCAAAGGCGTGGCGAAGACATTGTCGACCACAAGCCGCGCGCCGATCGAATTGGCGAGCGAAGCGACGGCTGATATATCGACCACTTCCAGCGTCGGGTTGGTCGGGCTTTCCAGGAAGAACAGTTTTGTGTTCGGCTTGACCGCCTTTTCCCAGTTGGCGATGTCGGTGCCGTCGACCAGCGTTGCCTCGATGCCGTAGCGCGGCGCCAGCGTTTCGACCACCCAGCGGCAGGAACCGAACAGGGCGCGTGCTGCCACGATATGGTCGCCGGCCTTGACGCTGCACAAGAGCGCAGCGGTCACCGCCGCCATGCCCGACGCCGTGGCGCGCGCATCCTCGGCGCCCTCCAGCGCACACATGCGCTTTTCGAACATGTCGACGGTCGGATTGGCATAGCGCGAATAGATGAAGCCAGGCTCCTCGCCCTTGAAACGAGCTTCGGCGGCCTGCGCCGTTTCGTAGACATAGCCCTGCGTCAGATACATCGCTTCCGACGTCTCGCCGAATTGGGAACGCAGGGTTCCGCCATGCACGAGGGCTGTCTGAGGCTTCCAGTTACGCTTCTTGCTGCTCATCGCTTTTGTTCCAGACACAAAAAAACCGGCCGCGAAAGTCGCAACCGGTCCATACGGCCTTGCGGCCAACGGTCCTTTAGCGACTTGTTTAACGTGGCTGCAAGCCGACCGGCCAAATCACCACGGGATAACGACCCTTTAGACCCGTCCCACGCTTGCGTCAATTGCCGGCTTGATTAAGAGGTTTGTACCAAGCAGGTTCCGCAAAACTCTTCCACGGTTTTGCGGCGAGAATCTGCGGCAAGAAAATCGTCTGGGCTAAGGAGCGAAGCCTTGCGGCAGACAGGCATTCTTCCCGATCAGGACATTTCCGCGCTGTTCCAGTCCGGCGCGCTGAAGTCGTCGCGCGCGCTCGACACCGACCAGATCCAGCCGGCCAGCCTTGATCTCAGGCTCGGCGATAAGGCCTGGCGGGTGCGGGCTTCCTTTCTGCCCGGCCCCAACCACAAGGTCTCGGAAAAGCTCGACCGGCTGAAGCTTCACGAGATCAATCTTGCCGACGGCGCGGTGCTGGAAACCGGCTGCGTCTACATCGTTCCGCTGCTCGAAAGCTTGGCATTGCCGGCAGAGATTTCGGCCTCGGCCAATCCGAAGAGCTCGACCGGGCGCCTCGACATCTTCACCCGCGTCATGACCGACCGCGGCCACGAGTTCGACAAGATAGCCGCCGGCTACAACGGTCCGCTCTACCTGGAAGTCAGCCCGCGTACCTTCCCGATCGTCGTTCGCACCGGGTCGCGCCTGTCGCAGATCCGCTTTCGCACCGGCAACGCGCTGCTCTCGGAAGCTGAACTGCACGACTTGCACCGCGCCGAAATGTTGGTTGCCACCGAGCCACCGAACATTTCCGGCGGCGGCATCGCGCTGTCGATCGACCTCAATGGCGACAGTGACGGGCTGGTCGGCTATCGCGGCAAGCATCACACCGGCCTTGTCGATGTCGACAAACGCGCGGCGCAGGACGTCGTCGATTTCTGGGAGCCGATCCACAAGAGCGGTGCCGGCGAACTGGTGCTCGATCCCGACGAATTCTACATCCTCGTCAGCCAGGAGGCGGTGCATGTACCGCCGCTCTACGCCGCCGAGATGACGCCGTTCGATCCGCTGGTCGGCGAATTCCGCGTCCACTATGCCGGCTTCTTCGATCCGGGCTTCGGCCATTCGGCGTCCGGCGGTACCGGCAGCCGGGCGGTGCTCGAAGTGCGCAGCCACGAAGTGCCGTTCATCCTCGATCATGGCCAGATCGTTGGCCGGCTGGTCTACGAGCACATGCTGAAGCGGCCGCAGGCGCTCTACGGCACCGATCTCGGCTCCAATTACCAGGCGCAGGGCCTGAAACTCTCCAAGCATTTCCGCGCAGCGCGCTGAGGCCGAAACTGCCGATCTCCCCCTCGTGGGGGAGATCACCGACTCAAAGCGCCTTCACGGCCACCTTCACCGGCTTTTCGATCTCGAGCGGGTTGCGCAGCGGCAGGCCGAAATCCCCGGCCTCGATCTCGAACACGTCGCCGGCCTCGGTCTTGATGCCGTCGGCGAAGGACAGCGTCGCTGTGCCGAACATGTGCACATGCACGTCGCCCGGCTGACGGAACGCCGAATATTTGAAGTGATGATGTTCGAGATTGGCGATGGTGTGCGACATGTTCGCTTCGCCCGACAGGAACGGCTTTTCCCAAAGTGTCTCGCCGTCGCGCAGGATGCGCGACGTGCCCCTGATATCGGAAGGCAGGTCGCCGATCAGGATCTCTGGCCCGAACGAGGCATTGCGCAGCTTGGAGTGGGCGAGAAAGAGATAGTTCACCCGCTCGGTCACATGGTCCGAAAATTCGTTCGACAGCGTGAAGCCGACACGGAAGGGGGCGCCGTCGTCGCCGATGACATAGATGCCGGCCACCTCTGGCTCCTCGCCGGCGTCCTTGGCGAAGGCCGGTGACAGGAGTGCAGCACCCGGCGCCACGGCCATCGTGCCATTGCCCTTGTAGAACCATTCCGGCTGCACGCCGACCTGGCCTTTGGCAGGCTTGCCGCCTTCGAGGCCCATGCGGAACATCTTCATGGAATCGGTGAGTTGCTCCTCGCCATCGGTGCTCAGCTTCTTGTGCATGGAATCGCGCGTCGCCGCCGAACCGAGATGCGTCAAGCCGGTGCCGGTGAGATGCAGATGCGCCGGATCGGGATGATTGATCGGCGACAACAGCCGCCCCTTCTTGTAGGCAGCATCGAGATCGACCGTCTCGCCAAGTCCCTTGCGCTCGATCAGCGCGGCAAGGCCGACGCCGGTGCGGGCAGCCTCCATGGCCAGCGAATAGACGCTGCGGGCGCCGTTGATGATGCGGGTCTTGCCGCCGCTGCGGGCAACGACACGAATGGTGTCGGCGTCGTCGAGAATCTGCGAGATCAGCATGGTCAGTCCTCTCTCATGTGTCTTGGCCCGGTTGCCTCTTGGCAAACCCTGACCTGCGCGGCTCGGACCTCGCCGCGCCACGGGTTGAACTCTTCGTCCGGATTGCGCTCGCGGGCTTGATCCCCCGGGGGACCTCTTGATGCCGACAACTTGCCGGCAGCGCCGCGATCGTATGCCTCCTGCTTGCCTCGCCTAAGCCTGTCAGGCCTTGTTCTTGTTGTAGACGTCGAAGATCACGGCGCCGAGCAGAACCAGGCCTTTGACCACCTGCTGCCAATCGACATTGACGCCCATGATCGACATGCCGTTGTTCATCACGCCCATGATGAAGCCGCCGACCACCGCGCCGATGACCTGGCCGACGCCGCCCATCGCCGAGGCGCCGCCGATGAAGACAGCGGCGATGACATCGAGCTCCGAGCCCAAACCCGCCGCCGGAACGGCTTGGCCGAGGCGCGCCGCGATGATCAGACCGCCTAGCGCCGACAGCACGCCCATATTGATGAACACCAGCAGCGTCAGCCGTTCGGTGTTGATGCCCGACAGTTGCGCCGCCTTGGGGTTGCCGCCCATCGCGTAGATGCGGCGGCCGATGGTCATGCGCTTGGTGACGAAGACGAACAGCGAGATCAGCACGCCCATCACGAGCAGCACCACCGGCAGGCCCCGGTAGCTGGCGAACTCATAGACCAGGAACAGCGCCAGCGCGCTGGCGACCAGCGTCTTGATGACGAACAGCGGGAAGGGCTCGGCCTCATAGCCATGGCGCTCGCGCTTGCGCCGGGTGCGCAGCCCGAAATAGGCATAGGCCACCACGGCGATCAGACCCAGCACGATCGTCGTCATATGCAGCGTCAGGCCGCTGCCCATGATGGTCTTGCCGGCGGCATTCACCGTCGGCGGGATCAGCGTCAGCGGGCCGATCACATCCGGGATGAAGCCGGAGCTGAGCATTTTGAAGTCGTCTGGAAGCGGACCGACGGAGGATCCGCCGCCCAGCAACGCCTGGCAGATGCCGCGGAAGATCAGCATGCCGGCCAGCGTCACGATGAAGCTCGGTATCCGGTGATAAGCGATCCAGTAGCCTTGCGCCGCGCCGATCAGGCCGCCCACGACCAGGCAGACAATGGAAACGACCAGCGGATTGCTGAGTGGTCCGAGCTGCCAGATGACCATCATGTTAGCCGCCAGCGCGCCGATGAAACCGGCAACCGATCCGACGCTGAGGTCGATATAGCCGGAGACGATCACCAGCAGCATGCCCAGCGCCATCACGATGATGAAGGAGTTCTGCTGCACCAGGTTGCTGAGGTTGACCGGCTTGAACAGCGTTCCCGACGTGGTGAACTGGAAGAACAGCATGATGACGATCAGTGCAATGATCAGACCGTATTCGCGCAGGTTCGTCGTCAGCGCCGAGACGGCGATGCGTGGACGCTGTTCGTCGGTGACGTTGCCTTGCGGGGCGGGGGCGCTCTCGGTGCTCATGCTGCTTTTCCTTCTCCCCGAACGATGGCGCGCATTATTTTTTCCTGGCTTGCGTCCGCCGCCGGCATTTCGCCGACGATACGGCCTTCGTTCATGACGTAGATGCGGTCGGTGATGCCGAGGAGTTCCGGCATTTCCGACGAGATGACCACGATCGCTTTACCCTCCGAGGCGAGGCGCGCGATGATCGTATAGATTTCGTATTTGGCGCCGACATCGATGCCGCGTGTCGGCTCGTCGAGGATAAGCACTTCCGGATCGGCGAACAGCCATTTCGACAGCACCACCTTCTGCTGGTTGCCGCCCGAAAGATTGCCGGTCAACTGATAGACGCTGGACGCGCGGATATTGGTCTTCTTGCGATAGTCGTTGGCAACGGCGAGCTCGCGCATGTCGTCGATCACGCTGTGGCGAGACACGCCGCCGAGATTGGCCAGCGTGATGTTGTGCTTGATATGGTCGATGAGGTTGAGACCATAGGTCTTGCGGTCCTCCGTCACGTAGGCGATGCCGTGTTGGACCGCCTTGCTCACCGACGAGACATCGACAGGTTTGCCCTTGAGAAGCACCTCGCCGGTGATGCGGCGGCCATAGGAGCGGCCGAACAGGCTCATGGCGAATTCGGTGCGGCCGGCGCCCATCAGTCCGGCAATGCCAACCACCTCGCCCTTGCGCACGTTGATGTTGATACCTTTGATCACCTGCCGCTCGGCATGGATCGGGTGATAGACCGACCAGTTCTTCACTTCGAACACGACCTCGCCGATGTGAGGTTCGCGTGGCGGATAGCGGTCGTCGAGCGAGCGGCCGACCATCGAGGTGATGATGCGGTCTTCCGAAATGTCTTTCTTGGCCAGCGTCTCGATGGTGCGCCCGTCACGGATGACGGTCACCTTGTCGGCGACCCGGTTGATCTCGTTCAGCTTGTGCGAGATCAGGATCGAGGTCATACCCTGGCGCTTGAATTCCAGCAGCAGGTCGAGCAGTGCCTGGCTGTCTTTCTCGCTGAGCGATGCCGTCGGCTCGTCGAGGATCAGCAGCTTGACTTCCTTGCTCAGCGCCTTGGCGATCTCGACCAGCTGCTGCTTGCCGACGCCGATATTGGTGATCAGCGTCTTGGGGTCTTCCTTGAGGCCCACCTTCTTCAACAGCGCAGCAGTGCGCGCCTCGTTGGCGTTCCAGTCGATGACGCCATATGTCGCGTGCTCGTTGCCGAGGAAGATATTTTCGGCGATCGACAGCATCGGCACCAGAGCAAGCTCCTGGTGGATGATGACGATGCCTTTGTGTTCGCTGTCCTGGATGCCCTTGAACTGGCATTCCTGGCCCTGAAAGATGATCTGGCCGTCATAGGTCCCGGAGGGATAGACGCCCGACAGCACCTTCATCAGCGTCGACTTGCCGGCGCCGTTCTCGCCAACCACGGCGTGGATCTCGCCTTCCTCGACGCTGAGGTTGACGTTCGACAGCGCCTTCACACCGGGGAACGTCTTGGTGATGTCGCGCATCTCCAAAATCGTCGTCATCAGGGCAAGCTCCTCCTGTTGCATGTCGCTCAAAAGTGCCTGCGGTTTTGAGACGACGACATGCACGGAAACAAAGACTTAAAGCGCGTCATATGGGTTCCGGTTCGAAGCGGCGCGCTTTAACTCCGGCAGAAACAATACCGGGGTCGCTCGTGAACGGAAAGGGGCCCTGCGTTGCGCAGGACCCCTGTCTTTGTAACCGGGATTACTTCAGGTCTTCGGCCTTGATGTAGCCGGAGTCGACGACCAGCTTCTGGTAGTTCGACTTGTCGACTTCATGCGGCGTCAACAGGATCGAGGGAACGACCTTGACGTCGTTGTTGTAGGTCTTTTCGTCGAGGCCGTCGGGCTTGCCGCCCGAGAGCACCTTGTCGACCAGCTGGACAGTGGCCTTGGCGAGGTCGCGGGTGTCCTTGAACACCGTCGAGTACTGTTCGCCCGTGATGATCAGCTTGACCGAGGCAGTCTCGGCGTCCTGACCGGTGACGATCGGCCAGGGCTGTGCATCCGTGCCGTAACCAACGGCGCGCAGCGAGGCGGTGATGCCGCGCGACAGGCCGTCATAGGGGGACAGAACGCCATCGACGCGGCTGCCGTCCGAGTAGTTGGCCGAGAGCAGATTGTCCATGCGCGCCTGGGCGGTGGCAGCGAGCCAACGCAGCGTGCCGACCTTGTCCATGCCGGTCTGGCCGGACTTGATCTTGATCGAGCCGTTGTCGATCAGCGGCTGCAGGACGGAAATCGCGCCATTGTAGAAGAAGAAGGCGTTGTTGTCGTCGGGCGAGCCGCCGAACAGTTCGACGTTCCAAGGCTTGGTGTTCGGGAAGCGCTCCTTGAGGCCCTTGACCAGCGAATTCGCCTGGATCACGCCGACGCCGAAATTGTCGAAGGTGGTGTAGTAGTCGACATTCTTGGTCTTCTTGATCAGGCGGTCATAGGCGACGACGACGACGCCCGCGTCAGCGGCCTTCTGCAGCGCATCCGACAGAGTGGTGCCGTCGATCGAGGCGATGATCAGCGCCTTCGGCCCCTTGGTGATCTCGTTTTCCAGCTGGCTGAGCTGGTTGGGGATGTCGTCCTGCGCGTACTGCAGGTCGACGGTGTAGCCAAGAGCCTCGAGCTGGGACTTGACGGCGTCGCCGTCATTGATCCAGCGCTGCGAAGTCTTGGTCGGCATCAGCACGCCGACGAGACCCTTGTCGGCTGCGTGTGCCGAGTAGGTCATGGCAGCGATGCCAAGCGCCGCGACTGCGGCCAGTGTCTTGATGATTTTCACATAACTCTCCCTGGTTGATGGACGCGGCACCCCGGGGGTCGCGGGCCGCGCAATCGTGCAGAAGCGCCAAGGCACTGCTGCCGTCATATCGATCTCCGGTATCCTCCCATGGCCCCGAGGCGCTGATTTCAATCGATACGATTTTTATCGTCGTCGATTGTCACGTCTCGAAACGCGCTGAAGTTGCGACCCTTTTGCCATAACTGTCAAATGCGATCTTTGATGGTTGCTATACCGCAGGTGGTATATGTTATGACGGGGTGACGGGTCGCTGGGGATGTCGGCGGGCTGCGAGCAGAGCAGGGAAAGACATGGCAGCGTTGCGGAATCCGGCTGTGGTTTCAAATGGTTACAACGAGACCCCGGGCGACGGCGAAACCTTGCTGCGCAGCGGTCTAAGCCTGCGCCACATGCGCATGATCGCCGCGCTCGACGATCATGGCCGGGTAAGCGCTGCGGCGCAGGTCATGAACATTTCGCAGCCGGCTGCCTCGCGCATGATCGCCGAGATGGAGGCGGTGCTCGAGGTCAAGCTGTGTGAAAGGCTGCCGCGCGGCATCACGCTGACGCCCTACGGCAAGGCGCTGGCAAGGCGTGCACGCTCGATCCTGCTGGAGATGCGCGAGGTCGATCGCGAGATTTCCGAGCTCAAGGCGGGCAAGGGCGGTTCCGTGTTTCTCGGTGCCGTGACGGCGCCTGCGATCGAGCTGGCGGTGCCGGCGATCCGCGAAATCCGCCGCATCTATCCGCGCATCGAGATCACCATGCAGGTCGAGACCTCGAATGTGCTGGCGCGCGAACTGATCGCCACGCGCCACGACTTCATCATTGCGCGCATTCCCGACGATCTCAATCCGCGGCTGTTCGAGTCGCGCGTCATCGGCGTCGAGAAGGCCTGCCTGATCGTGCGCCGCGGCCACCCGCTCACCAGGGGCGACGTGGTGCGGCTGGAAGACACCGCCGCCTATGACTGGGTTTTCCAGTCGGGCGGTTCGCCCTTGCGCCAGGCAATGGAGAGCAATTTCCTGAACCGCAACATCGCGCTGCCGGACCGGATCCTCAACACCAGCTCGCTGCTTCTGACGCTGGTCATGGTCGCACAGTCCGACGCCATCGCGCCGGTATCGGTGCAAGTGGCGAAATTCATCCAGAATCCGGACGGGCTCGCCGGTGCCATCGATGTGGTCCAGACCGAATTCGACATCGAGGTCAGGCCCTACAGCCTGATCACGGTCAGGAATCGCGCGCTGTCGCCGGCCGCGAAGATGCTGCACGATTTCATCCTGCGCGAAGTGGGGTGATGGAACCGGAAGCACGCGCGGGCGTTCATCCCGATCGGCATGCTCGCTGGAGCCCGTTTTGGGCGAGGGAACGAGGTGCCGATGGTCAACAAGTCGGGAGGTTTTGATGGAACGTCGGTTGTTTCTAACTGGACTGCTGGGCGTTGCGGGGGCGGTGGCGTTTGCGGGCGTGGTCGGACCGGGTCGCGCGGTTGCCGGTATTCCCCAGGGCAACGGAATTCTCGACCAACTGGACAAGCCGGATCCGGCTGTCTTCGAAGGCGATGACGCGGTCGAGGTGGAGCAGGTTTCCCATCGTCGCTGGCATCACGGCCATCGTGGCCACTGGCGTCGTCGTCATGGCGGGCGGCGCCGCGGGTGGAGACGGGTGTGCCGCAGTTACTGGCGTCATGGCCGTCGTCATGTCCGCTGCTGGCGTGAACGGGTATGGCTCGGCGTGTGGCTGTGACGAACCGTTGACGAAAGGCCGGCCACCGCTGCGTGGCCGGTGTCGTCTCGCACAGACGCGCAGGGTCCAAGGCTTGCATGTTTTGATCGGTGCCCGACTTGGCACCGATCACCCAACCGTGACGGAATCGTCCGCCCCGCTTGGCCTAAGATTGATTTGACGGAAGTATATTAGGCTTTACTAATCGAATTGCCCGCCAGATAGATGTGTGACCGTACCGAGGGGCCATCAAGGAGCAGAACCATATCCCGTAACACCGGCTACACGTTTGCAGACCAGGGGCAATCGGCACCCATGAAAGGTGTGGCGATACTGACCGAGGCCCGCAGCGGCTCCGAATGGCTTGGCAGCCTGGCAAACAGCACCGGAATATTGGGGCAGTCGGGCGAATGGCTCGACCCCAGCAAGCTGGGATTCAAGCCAAAATCCTTCGACGAACTTCTTTGCGCGGTGATTGATCGCGGCAACACCGCGAATGGCAGGTTCGCTGTAAAAGTGTTTTCGCGGCACCTTGAGACGACGCAGGCGAAGTATGGAGTCGACTTTCTCACCGAATGCATCAGGCGCCATGGCATCGGATTGGTCTTGCTGGAACGGAGAGACCGACTTCGTCAAGCAATTTCTTATTGTCGGGCGAAAGCGTCAGGCCGTTGGCAGAGCACGACGAGCGGTATTGATCCGATCCCGGAGTACGACTTCGCCAGCATCTGCCAAGTCTACTTCCGGATCGAGCAGAGCCATGCCTTCTGGGGTGCTTACCTGCGCATGGCCGATCTGCCCTACGACCATTTTTTCTATGAAGATCTGTTGAGTGACCCCCGTCCGTATGTCGCCTCGTTGGCGCGCCAATTGTCGGTTGAAATGCCGAGCTGCGAGTTCAAGACGAATTTGCGGTTGCAGCGGGACGCCTACACGGAGGAATGGGTTGAGCGGTACCGCAATGACGCGAGGTCGAAGAATCTGCTAGCGTATCTCCCCGAAAAGATGGCGCCGCGCACCATCGACAATCTCGCTCGGTTGCTTCTGAAGAAGCAGATGCGAATTAGTCAACTTTAGAGCGATTCAGCGTTTGATAGGATCGCTGATCCGCTCCAACTCCGGAGGGGCAACCGTTGCGCACTTTCCTGGAATTGCTCCAGGTTGGGAACGAATGATATAAAACGTCGAGGTGGAAAGTTCTCACCATCAGGCGCAATGCCTTTGCGCCTAAACTGGAGCGGGTAGAGGGAATCGAACCCTCGCGTTCAGCTTGGGAAGCTGACAAGCTACCATTACATCATACCCGCGCGTGTCCTCGTTACCATGAGGTTCGGCCTTCGGGCAATCGCAAAGCGGCGATTGAAGCGAGGCTTTCGCGATCGGGCCTGCGCTGGTCCGCGATCTTATTTTGCCTTCGCGACTTTGTTGCTTGCGACAAAGCTTGGCCAATATTTCGAGATGGCGAGCGTCGCGCCCGCGGACGAGAAATGGCCGTAGTCGAAGTAGAGAAATTGCCTGGTACCGGCGTCAGCATAGGAACAGCCGGCCGCGTCGCACAGATAGGCCAACGGGTCGATGAAAGCGGCCCCTTTGGTGAACGGCAGCACCTGCGTGTTGATGTCCGGATCCATGGCCATCGGCCAGGATGTGCTGGCGACATGCTCCCGTCTCGCGAAGAAGGCGATTTTCTGCACGTCGGCGATGAATTCCGGAGACTGGCCGATGACATAGACTTTGACGCCCATGTCGCGCAGCCGGTCGACCGTTTTTTGCAGACCATCGAAGCCCCTGGCCTGGTAGTCGGTCCAGCGGCCGCTCAGGATCACGGCCTGGACGTTGGCATCGCGGATGATCGACAGCGCCCGTTCGTTGAAGCGCGTGCAGGCGGGCCGGGCGTAAGAGAAGTAGCTCAAATTGGGCGGGCAGCCGGCATAGGTATACTGGATGACATTGGCCTGGATCTTTTGGACGTTGGCCTCCAGCCCTGACACATAGTGAGCGGCGAAGGAATCGCCCCAAAGCAGCACATTGGTGGGAAAGCCATGCGTGCGCGTGCAGTCGGCGAGGTTCCAGTCCTCGATCGGGCTCCCGCCTTCGTTGAAACAGACACCGTTGCGCCAGTCACCCACCAATATCCGCTCCGTCGAGAAGTCCGGGAACCGTTGCGGAAAACCCTTGCCGAGCACACCGGCCAGGCCGCCGACACAAAGCAGGGCGATCGCTGTCGCTGAAAAGGCGAAGATGGGCAGTGGGGCGGTGAAGGCCCCCTTCCGGCGGAAGGGCTGCTCGACATACTTCCACGAAAATGTCGCCAGGGCGAAGCTCGCCACCATCATCGCCATGATCATCGGCACGCCGACGGCTTTCAGCGAGAGATAGTGGACGAACGAATTGATCGGCCAGTGGACGAGGTAGAGCGAGTAGGAGATGAGGCCGACCCAGACTAGCGGGGTGAACTGAAGCACGCGCGTCGCGACAGGCACCGGCCTGTCCGGGTGCGGTTGGCCGGCATAGATGAGCAGCGCCGTTCCGATGCAGGGAAACAGCGCATTGTAGCCCGGAAACGGGTCGCTCTCCGAAATCGTCAGAAAGCCGAATGCGATCAGGCCAAAACCGGCCAGGCCGATCAGTTCCGTCAGCGGACGGCTGGCCAGCGCCGGCGGCTTTTTCAGCATCAGCATGGCGCCCAGCGCCAGCTCCCAGATGCGTGTCGGTAGCAGGTAGAAACCGGCGGTCGGCGCCAGCGAAGTAGCCATCACCGCAAGGGCAAAACTGGCGACGGCTATAGGCAGCAATATCGTCAGCCAGCGCTTCGCGGCGTATCGATAGATCAGATACACCAGGATGGGTGCGAAAATATAATACTGCTCCTCCACCGAAAGCGACCAAGTGTGCAGCAATGGCCGCAGTTCCGCGTCGATGGAGAAATAGTTCGTCGTCTTCCAGAAATAGATGTTCGACCAGAAGGTTGAGGCCGCGATCACGCTGAGGCTGAATTCGTGGAGGTCCGACGGCAGCAGGATGAACCAGGCCGCAATACCCGAGAGCAGGATGACGAAGGTCAGTGCCGGCAGGATGCGCCGCGCGCGGCGCCAGTAGAAGCGGCCAATCGAGAATTGGCCGCGTTCGAGATCGTCTAGCAGGCTGCCGCTAATCAGATAGCCCGATATGACGAAGAAGATGTCGACACCGGTGAAGCCGCCGGGAATGGCTGACACGCCGAAATGGAAGAGCACGACGGGCAGCACCGCAACGGCCCGCAGACCATCGATGTCGCGCCTGTAGTTCATCTGGCCGTTCCGCATGGCGCGGCCGGCGGTATTCGCATGCGGCAGCTTGGTGCACTGCTCATGAGGCGGCGTCCTGATACTGTGAAAAATGCCGGTTCGTTGGTCGCACGGGCCCATCCTCTGCCATGCAACTTTGCTGCACTGCAACATTAGTGTCAAGGCAGGAAACTGGAGGTTCGATTGACGAACCCGATTGGTACAGATTTGGAAATCAGGCGCCGGGCAGGTAGATCACTGCATAGTCGTCCGCATAGGCCCGCTTCCAGCCCAGCTCCGCGAAGAAGGGGATGCGGGTGTCGTCTGCTGTAAGAAGTGCCCAGCCGATGGCGTATTTCTTGAGCTGGGCCTCGAGCAGCGGTTTTCCGTCACTGTGGCCTGTCGCTTCATCGGTTTTCGTGAATCCGCCGAGGAACAGCTGGTCCGTCCGTCCGTCGATGTAGGTCTTGATGCCGTGGAAAATCAGCGTGCCGCCGAAATTGTAGGAATTCATCACGTTGCCGGTGAGGTGTTGATCCCTTGCGAAGGCGAGGGCGCCACTGGCGGATGTTTTTGGGCTCGGCGCGACCTGGTAGGTACTGCCGAGGATCGCGACCGAGCCGACCAGCAGCACAGCCATCGCGCCGCATATCGTGTAGAACCGGCTGGCGAAAATCTTTTCCAGCCCGTCACGCTTCTCCGCCAGCCAGGTCGTGGTTGAAAGGGAAGGATATTGCAGTGCGACCTCGACCGCGATCACCAGGGGGATCAACAGGAAGGGCAGATACACGAACCGCAGATGGGCGAGATAGACATGGACGGCGAAGACGATGAACAAGGCCTTGGCCCAGCCGATCCGCGGCCTCGATACCAGCAGCCCGAAAAGCGCCAGCAGCATCGCCGCTTCCTGGAAGAGCTGCTCCTGGGCATTGAACGGCCGCCACTCCAGGATGAGTGGTACCGCCTCGTTGCCATAGGCCACGGTAAGCGTGGCCAGGATGGCCTTCACGCCATAGGGATGCATCAGGCTGACCAGTGGGCAGAGCAGGCCGAATGCGATCCATTTTGCCAGGAGGGTGGGCTTCGACAGGCCCGAGCGCGCCAGCAGATCGAGCCCGGCAAAGCCGGCGATGACGAAGCTCAGCGTGAACGTGGCATGCAGGTTCGCCCACAAAACGACAAGCACCAGCAGCCACAGCGGCGGGGCTCTCTCCTCTTGCGCGGCGCGAAACAGCATTGCCGTCCAGACGACGATGATCGGCAAGGTGAAGACATGGGGGCGCGCCGTATAGATGGGGGCGATCAGGAAGGCGGCGGCGAAGGCCAGCGCTATCGCCAGTATCGGCTTCAGCCATACGCTGAGGAACCATCCCATCAGGAAGACCGTCAGGCCGATCGTGGCGATGATCAGTGTGACGACGCCATTCCAGCCGCCCGCGCTGTAGGCAAGGGCGAGAAGCACTTGCCCCAGCCATTCCTTGGCGATCCAGGGCTGGCCTGCGAAAGTATAGGAGTAGGGATCGGTGGTCGGAAACGTCCCGTTTGCCAGGAAGTCCAGCCCGACCTTCACTTGCCACCAACTGTCCGGGTCCTGCAGAGTGGCGCCGGCAAAGGCGGCGAGCAGATAGGCCACGACGCAGGCGCCGAGAAGGCAGAATATCAGCCTGATGCGTTGCGCGTCCCCGAGCGACGGCGTGGCCGTTGCGAACACGGCGGCCTGGTTCATGTCGCGGCTCCTGGCGACGGCGTCGCCGTCGCGATTGCTGCGGCCTGGGTTCGTGTCGCGTTCGTTGCGGCTACGGCATCATTCGCGCCGCCGACGAAGACGAACCGGGCCGAGCCGAGATAGAAGATGACCGAGTAGAGGCAGTTTCCCGCCAGATGGACGAACGGGTTTTCGATGAAGCCGGCAGACATGGCGGCGACCACGACGCAGAGATTGGCGCTATAGGCGACAACGAAGGTCATAGCGTATCGAACGACCGCGCCACGGCGAAAGCCGCCGGCACGTCCGAACGTCCATTGGCGGTTGAGGAAGAAGCCGAGGGTAAGGCCTGCGGCATAGCCTGCCGCATTGGAAAGGATATCGCCGAGGCCCAGCGCCAGCCCGGCCAGGATCAGCGAATATCCAAGCGCCGTGTTGAGCAGCCCGACGGCGCCAAAGCGCAGCATCCTCGAGACATCAGACGGAAAAGCCGACCGCATCCTGCCCATGCCGTTCCCGTTGCGTCCGGTCGACCTTCGCCTCAGCCACGCGCTGCTCTTTTCGCCATCTCCTGCAGGCGATGGATGGCCAGGTCATTGTCCTTGGTCTGCTGGTCTGTCTGCTCGTCGCGCGAAACGATCTCGTTGACGAAGTAGAGCGGCCGCCGCTTCGTCTCCATATACATGCGGCCGAGATACTCGCCGAAGATGCCGAGCACCAGAAGCTGGACGCTGCCCATGATCAGCATGATCGCGGCAAGGCTCGTCCAGCCAGGCACCACGTTGCCCCTGGACCATTCGATCAGCGTATAGCCAAGCACGACCAATCCAAGCAGGCCGAACATCATCCCCAGCAGCGAGGCAAACCGCAAAGGTACGATCGAAAAGCTGGTCATCGCGTCGACCGCCAGAAGCACCATCTTCTTCAGCGGGTAGTGGGTGGTGCCGGCAAAGCGCCGATGCCTTTCATAGGGGAAGGCGACCTGTTTCAATCCGATCCAGCTGACCATGCCGCGGATGAACCTGTAGCGCTCGGGCATCGCGTTCAGATGGTCGAGCGCACGGCGGCTCATCAGCCGGAAGTCGCCGGAGTCCGGCGCGATTTCGACATCGACCATGCGACCCAGCAACCGGTAGAACATCGAGGCGGAAGCCAGCTTGAACCAGCTTTCGCCGTCGCGTTTCACCCTCTGGCCGTAGACGACATCGAAGCCTTCATCCATCTTCGCCATCATCGCGCCAAGCAGTTCGGGCGGATCCTGGAGATCGGCGTCGAGAATGAGAATGCGCTCGCCGCGGCAGAACTCCAGCCCTGCGGTCAAGGCGATCTGGTGGCCATAGTTGCGGGCAAGGTCGATGGCGACGACATGGTCGTCCTTTTCGGCCAGTTCGAAAATGGCCTCGCGGGTGCCGTCGGTCGCCCCGTCGATGACAAGCACGATCTCGTAGGAAGCGCTTTGCTCAAGGCACACCGCGCTGACGCGTCGATGAAGCTCGGCCACGCCGTCACGCTCGTTGTAGCATGGCACGACGACCGACAGCGTGATTGCACGGTGCGCGCCGATTTTTCCCGTTCCCACCAAAGCCTGGCTCCCGCTCTTGGAATGGCAATAGCGGCAATTGGTTAGAAAACAGATAAGCCAGGGATCGACGCGGGGGTATCGGGCGGCCGGCCGCCATGGGCTAAGCGGCGTCGTCGGCTACCGTCACGAACGGACCGGCAACTCCATGCGGATACGGGCGCCGCGCCATGAGCCGGTCAGTATCCGGATCGTTCCGTCATGCAGCAGCGCGATCTGCCGGGCAAGGTTCAGTCCCAGCCCCGCCCCGCGCGACTGCGGCTGCAAGCGGTAGAAGGGTTCGAAGACATTCTCGCGCTCTTCCGCGGGAATGCCCGGACCCTCGTCGCGCACCTCGATGCCGCCGGTCCCGTCGATGGCGATCGTGATCGTGCCACTGCCGCCGCCATGCTCGATTGCGTTGCGCACGAGGTTGGCGAGCGCGCGCTCGATCTGCAGGACATTGACCTCCACTTGGGCCTTGCCGGGGGGAGGCTCGAAAGCAAGGTCGTAGCCGGCCTCGATAGCCAGCGGGGCGAAGTCGGCGGCGACCCGGCTCACGAGATCGCGGAGATCGACGAGCTGGCGCTGGTCCGTCGGCCGGTCGAGCATCTGATGGTCGAGCAGTTGCTGGGCAAGATGCGACAGGCGCTCGATGTCATGCAGCAGGCGGGCACTCTGCGGCTCCTGCTTCAGCAGCTCGGCGCGCGTGCGCAAGATGGCGATCGGCGTGCGCAGTTCGTGCGCCGCGTCGGTGAGGAAGCGATTATGCCGGTCATAGCCCTGCGCAAGGCGGGCCAGTGCCTCGTTGAAAGCGTGCACCAGCGGCGCGATCTCCTGCGGCACATTCTTGACCGGCAACTGCATCGCGCGGGTGCCGATATCGATGCGCGCGGCCTGGCGGACGGTCTCGACAAGGCCGGCGAAGGACCGGCGCACCACCGCCGGTGTCGTCACCAGGGTCGTCGCTCCCATGACCAGGACAATCGGCAACAGCAGGATGAGGATAATGACCGCGAGCGCCGGCAGTGCCTTCTCCCAGTTCCTGCTGCCGTCGGGATTCCTGGCCACGTCGACAGTGGCCGAAATGCTGAGCTCAAGGCCGTCGGTTTCTCGCGACGACCGCGTCCCGGCGATGATCTGTACCGTGCCGGCCCTGGTCGCGGCCTTTTCGAGATAGGCTTCCGGCCTCAAATCATCTTCGGAAAATCCGATGGTGGCGTGATCGGCTTCGCCCAGCAGGTCGCCAAAATTCCGGGCGTAGACGTCAGGCACATTGCCGAAACGCACGCTCTGGCCGCCGCCGTCACGAACGATGTACCAGACATTGGGGAAGCCCTCGCGAAAGCTGGCAAGCCCCTCAGTCTCATGGACGATCAGTTTGCCGCCGCTGTCACGGCCGACCGCTTCCTTGATGGCGGCAACGGCAGCCTCGTTGTCGATCAAAAGGCGCGGATTTGCGATCCAAAGTGCTGCCGCGCAGAGCACGATGAAGATCAGCAGCGTCGCCGCCTGCAGCAAGATCATCCGGCGAACCAAAATCCATTGCAGCGAGCGCGTGCGCACTTTCTTCACGAGGCCGCCCGCAAGAGATAGCCGAGGTTGCGGATCGCCCGGATCTCGATGCCGGCGGCGACATCGTCGAGCTTGCGACGCAGCCGTGAAACATGCGCATCGAGCGCATTGGAGCCGATCTCGTCGTCCAGTGCGTAGACGGCTTCCTCCAGCGCGCTGCGCATGATGGTGCGGCCCGGCCGGCGGATCAGCGTTTCAAGCACCAGCCTTTCGCGTCGCGGCAGGTCCAGCGCCTGATCCTCGACCAGTGCCTCACGGTGGCGGAAATCATAGGTGAGGCGGCCGACCATGGTCTGGTTGGCGCGCGAGGTGAACGAGCGCCTGTGCAGGGCATGGAGCCGCGCGACCAGCTCCACCGTGGCGAAGGGCTTGACCATGTAGTCGTCGGCGCCGGCATCGAGCCCGGCGACGCGCTCATCCAGCCCGCTCATCGCCGTCAGCGCGATGACAGGCACATCCAGGTGCAAGGCGCGCAGGCGCGGTATCAGGCTGAGACCGTCGCCATCCGGCAGCCGGCGGTCCAGCACCACCGCGTCGTGATAACCCAGACGAGCCATGGCCTCGGCGTCAGCCAACGTCGCGGCATGGTCGACGATGATGTCCAGACGCTCGAGAGCGGCCTTCAGCACGGAGGCCATTTCCGGTTCGTCCTCGATCAACAGGACGCGCATAAATATTCTCCTTTATCCGCGGCCGGTCGGGGTCTCAGGCAATTCATTCGCATTCCAGCTTTGGCTGGCGGAAATTGGTGATGAACCAGCGGCCGCCGGAAGCGCGGGCGTAGAATGTGTAGAAGCATTCCTGACGCTCGATATAGCCGGGCGTTTCGGTCTCTTCATAGACGGTTCCGTGTTTTGTGTGGCGAACCTCACCGCTCGATGTCCCGGAAACCGCTGACGTCGATACTTTGCGCCACTGATAGGCGCGTTCGCCCTGGCCGAGATCGACGATCGCCGTTGGCGGGCCGTAATCCAGGATGACCGATTCGACCGGCTGTCCGACATAGTTCTTCATGATGTCGGAGGCACAGCCCGCGATCGCCAGCGCGATTGCGATGAACACCATCTTCGAGCCCCGTATGAAAAGGCCGGCGTCATGCGTGGTCATAACAGATTCCCATCATGAAAATTCATGCGGGACCTAGATCGCGAAGATTGCATCGACATTGCAACGAAGCGCGCAAACGTGGGTCCGCTGCGGAAAAAGCCGGCCGTCTCTGGCGCTGGCGCACAGTGAAACGCTGATTGCGCGATGCCCCGGCGGGAATCGCGCAATCCAGTTCGCCCGCTCTAGAAGCGGTAGTTGATACCAGCCTTCAGCTCATGGCTGCCGATCGTCGTCTTGGACGTGCCAAGCGCCGATGTCGTCTCGACGCCCGGGGTGCGGACATAGTCGTACTCGACCTTGGCCGACAGCCCGCCGGCAAAGCCCTGTTCGATGCCGGCGCCGAGGAGATAGCCGACTTTCCATCCGTCGGCGCTGCTGACATTGTCGCCCTTGTCGAACTTGGTCAGCGCAACACCGCCAGTTCCAAACAGCAGCGTCTGGTCGAAGCTGACGCCTGCCTTGGCCTTGGCGGCACCGCGCCATTTCTCCTTGATCTTGCCGCCGCGGACATCGTGTTCAGCGCCGCCCAGATACGAGCCCTCGATCTCGGCACCGAGAACGGCAGGACCCATCTGCTCGTTGTAGCCGGCCTGAACGCCGCCGCTGAAGCCGTTTCGATCGGCGAACGGATTGGGCATCTTGGTGAACGCCGTGCCGCCATGGACGCCCACATAGGCGCCGCTCCACTGGAAGGCGGGGGGATCATTGTAGGTCGGTGAAAGGTCGGCGGCCATCGCCGGCCCGAGAAGGCACACAGCGAGGGTAGCCGCCGTCAGGACGATCTTTGCTTGAGAGGACACGAGCATTACTCCAACACAAACGCGCATCCGGCAAATCGGTACGCAGGTTAATTTCCGGGAGCTTGGCCGTTGGGGCGGTCGGGCTCCGTTTCGGTGTCTTTCAGGGATGGCTACACTGTCCTGAACTGGCGTTCGCCAGTTGCGGGTAGGGGGTCAGGGCGCCGCGCAACCAGTCACCTGAAAGACGGCTGATGTCTCGCAGGTGAAAATTGCACGCACATTGCGCGAAATTCGAAAATGACGATTTTGTGCTTTATTTTCAATAAATTAAAACGATCTTGTTTACCTATATTTAAGAATTGCGGGCCTTCGTAAGCCTAGAATTTCGATCACTTGTTCGAGATGAACAGTCCCTCCAGTTGCTCGACTCCCATGCGGCAGCGTACAAAATCCGTGGGCAACTGGCCTCCGGCCGGAGGCTTAGGTTTGCTGTGCCCAGGGCAATTCGGGGGAATTTGCTTTGCGGATCATCTATTTCCATTCGGACACGCATCCGTATGACAAGGCGATCTACCCGGGTGTAGGCCCGGCCTTCGCCAGGCCGTTGTCGTGGGAGGCCCGGCCGATCAGCCAGATCGGCCAAGGCGATTGCGAGGTCGCTATCGTCGACAATCGTCTCGAACCCGGCGATGTCGAGCGGTTGAAACAGCATCTGGCGGTTCCGGCGAGCCGCCGGCCGCTGCTCTTCTTCCGGGTCAGCGATCCGGACATGCCGGAGACGGCCAATCCCTGTGTCAGGTTCATCTTCGATTGCGCTGACCATCCCGGCGTCCACTATGCCACGACCTACGATCCCGAGGGACCCTTCCTGGCCTTCGTGACGACGCTGAAAGTCTCTCGCGTCGTCCACTTGCCGTATCCCTACGATTCCTCGCGAGAGGTCGAGGTCCGCCTGGCTGGCCGCCGCCGCAAGATCTTCCTGTCGGGCAGCAATTCCAAAACCCTGTATCCATTGCGCTATGCTCTGCGCCGCAAGCGCTCCCGGTTTCCCTGGTTGCGACCGTTCCTCTTCGACCTCAAGCATCCCGGATATCCGGAGGATGGAAAACCGCCGCGTCACGACATCACGCATGCGCGCTTTGTCAGCCTTGCCTCGCAATTCACCCATTTCTTCCTTTGCGGGACGCTTCATAATGTCGAGCTGATGAAACATGTCGAATGCGCCTATGCCGGCTGTGTGCCGGTTGGCGTGCCCGCAACCTCGCTTAAGGCGACCACGGGGCCGTATTTTCGACCCTACACCGCGCGCTGGCTCGACCTTGCCAGGGATGTTTTCCAGCCAATGCCGGTGCTTGAGGAACGGGCGGCGGGCTACAGGGCCGTGATGCGTGAGCTGAGATCGCCCGCCAGGATCATCCGTGATCTGACAGCCGAGATCAGGGGCATCGAGCGCCGGTGATCAGCATGGGCCGGGAGCATCCAGAAGCACGGCCGGACGATGCCATCGAGCCCGTTGTCAACGCCGTCTGGATCGGCGCGTCCCTGGATGATCTTCATGCAGCCTGCCTGCGCTCCTTCGTGCTGGCGGGGCACCGGATGGTTCTCCATTGCTATGACATCCCACGCAATATTCCGCCCGGTGTGGAAACCGTCGATGCCTCGAAACTGATGTCGAGGGACAGGATCGTCTACTACAAGTCGAATGGAAGCCCGTCGCTCTTTTCCAATCTTTACCGCTTGAAGATCCTGGAGGCCGGGTTGGGCCTGTATGTCGACTGCGACGTCTTTTGCATCAGGCCAATCCCGAAGCAGGACTATATTTTCGGCTACCAGACGAGCGACGAGCTTAATGGCGCCGTGCTGAAATTGCCTGCTGGCAGCAAAACACTGTCCGAGATGCTGAAGATCACAGAGGATCCCTATTACATCTTGCCGTGGCTCAACCGCTCAAAGGTTCGGCGTCACAGGATCCGCAAGTTGATCGGCCTGCCGATCCATATCTCCAACTACGGCTGGGGCAAGCTGGGTCCGGAGGCAATCACCTACTTTGCCCGCGAGGCAGGTACGCTTCATCACGCCGCGCCGATCGACGTCTTCTACCCGGTCAGCCATCATCAGGTCGCCTTGCTGGTCGATCCGCATCTCTCGCTTGCCGATATCGGAACGCCGCGCACCCTGTGCATCCATTTGTTCGATCATGCGCTCAGCCGGTGGATGAAGGGCCGTGCCATTCCGGCGAGTTCGCCGATCGGCCAGATGCTGGAGCATTGCGGACTTCCCCAGGCTGCCGGGATGTAGCTGCAACCGCTGGATCGACGCACCGTGCCGCGTGCCTGGAACCGCTTGGCTTGATGGATCGCCACCAAGCACGTATCTCTGGGCCGTGCCCTTGAGTCTGAACACTTGAGTCTGGGCACCTGAATCTGGAGACAGGCCTTGTCCGCACTGACACGCTTTCTCGGCGACTCGCCGCTCAGGGTGATCCTGAAGCTGCTGGTGGTGTCGTTCCTCGTCGGCCTCGTCATGCATGCCTTCGGCTGGTCGCCGTGGGATGTGTTCTATGCGATCCAGAAATTCTTCATGGACCTTTGGAACCTGGGCTTCCACGCCATCGATCGTTTCCTCGGCTATATCCTGCTTGGTGCCGCGATCGTTGTCCCCGCCTTCATCCTGCTGAGACTTGCCAACTACCGAAAGTGATCTCTCAGGCGTAGTTCGAGGCGACCTCGAACAGGATGGCGTGGCGCGCGGCAAGGGCGGGCACGTCAGTGGAATAGCCGCCGCCGATGACGCCGCAGACGGGAATGCCGATCGCGCGGAAATGATCGATCACCATCGTATCGCGGCCACGCAGCCCGTCATTGGAAAGCGCCAGCCTGCCGAGCCGGTCCTGCGCATGGACGTCGACGCCGGCATTGTAGAAGACGATATCCCAGCGCGCTTTGACGGATAGCTCGGGCAGGATGGCGGCGAGCCTTTCGAGATAGGCGGCATCGCCCGTGCCGTCGGGCAATGCAATGTCGAGATCGGAGGCGATCTTGCGCACGGGGTAGTTGCGGTCGCCATGCATGGAAAAGGTGAACACGCGCGGATCACCGGCGAGGATACCCGCCGTGCCGTCGCCTTGGTGCACGTCGAGATCGACGACCAGGATGTTTTGCGCCGCACCCTCTTCGAGCAGCACCAGCGAGGCGACGGCGACATCGTTGAAGGTGCAGAAGCCGGCACCTTGCGCGCGCCGCGCATGATGGCTGCCGCCGGCGGTGTTGCAGGCAATGCCGTGGCGCAAGGCCAGCCGCGCCGCCAGCACCGTGCCGCCGGTGGCAAGCTGCGCGCGCAGCGAAACGCGGGGTCCGACCGGAAAGCCGATCTCGCGTTCGATCTTTTCAGGCACGCAACAACTGATGACCTGATCGACATAGTCGGCCGCATGGGCAAGCTTCAGCCATGAGGCCGGCGCCGGTTCGGCTGTGTTGAGCGCATTGGCTCCGGCCAGGCCGCGTGCGCGCAAGGCCTCCATCAGCAGCGGATACTTGCTCATCGGGAAGCGATGGTTGGTGGCGAAGCCGGCGTCGTAGTCGGGGTGGTGGACGATCTGCAGGGGCATGAACAGGATCCGGCGGCTTCGCGCCAGACCGGGATTTCGGTTGGCCGTCACGGGAAGAATGATTGCGCGGTGCCCGGAAAATGGGGCACATCGGCTCCTCGATCAAGCAGCAAATCAGCAAGGCAGCAATCCCTTGGACAAGGGTGCAACCCCAGCCGACGCCAGATCTTTTGTCGTCACCAACCGTTCCGTGCTCGCCATAGCGGTGCCGATGACGCTCGCCTATCTGACGACGCCGATGCTTGGCCTGGTCGACACGGCTGTGATCGGCCAGTTTGGCGACGCCGCCTTGCTCGGCGGCCTGGCGGCGGGTGCGTTGATCTTTGACGTCGTCTTCGCCAGCTTCAACTTCCTGCGCTCCGGCACCACCGGTCTCGTCGCCCAGGCTTTCGGGCGTGGCGATGCGCTTGAGGAGCAGGCCGTGTTCTGGCGCGCCGTGCTCATTGCCATTGTCGCCGGCGTCGTGCTGGCGGCGCTTTCGCCACTGATCGCCGTCGGTGGCGAGTGGTTCATGGACGCCGGACCGCACGTCAGCGAGGCGATGGGCATCTACATCAAGATCAGGCTGCTTGCCGCACCCTTCTCGCTGATCAACTATGCCATCCTCGGCTATGTCCTTGGGCGCGGCGAGGGCGGGCTCGGCCTCGTGCTGCAGCTGGTGCTCAACGGCATCAACATCGCGCTCTGCTTCCTGCTTGGCCTGAAGCTCGGCTGGGGCGTTGCCGGCGTCGCCTGGGCGACCGTCACTGGCGAGTTCCTGGCCATGCTGCTTGGCCTGGCTATCGTAATCCGTCGCTTCCGCGCAACGCCAGCCTTGCCACGCCATCGGCTACTCGACATATCAGCCTTCCTGCACATGCTGTCGCTCAACCGCGACATCATGATCCGCTCGTTCTCGCTGCTCGCCGCCTTCGCGCTGTTCACGCGCCAGGGCGCGCAGTTCGGCACGGTGACGCTGGCCGCCAATGCGGTCTTGATGAATTTCTTCCTCGTCGCCGGCTATTTCCTCGATGGTTTTGCCACTGCCGCCGAGCAGCTCGTCGGCCGGGCCATCGGCGCGCGCGCCGAGCATCCCTTCCGTCAGGCGGTGCGGCTGACCCTGTTCTGGGGCTTTGGACTGGCCGGCGCCGCAACGCTGGTGCTGCTCGTGGCCGGTGCCAATCTGGTCGCCGTCGTCACGACCTCGCAGGAGGTGCGCTCGGTCGCCGACATGTATTTGCCCTGGGCGGCGTTCACCGCGCTCAGCGGCGTGCTGGCGTTCCAGATGGATGGTGTCTTCATCGGCGCGACCTGGTCGCGTGACATGCGAAACATGATGCTGCTGTCGTTCCTGGCCTTCGCAGCCGCATTGTTGACGCTTGCGCCGGCCTTCGGCAATCACGGCCTGTGGGCGGCGCTGCACGTTTTCCTGCTGGTGCGCGGCTTCAGCCTGCTGGCGATTCTGCGGCTGCGGATGCGCACGGCGTTCAGCTGAGTGGCTTCGACGCCCACTGGTCAAGACGGCTGTCGCGCAGTTCGCGAATTGACTTCAGCCGTTCCGTCTCGGCAAACCGCGCCATCCCGGCGACGATCCGGCCCGGCAGCGCCGGTCCGGCATAGATCATGCTGGTGTAGAGCTGGACGAGATCCGCACCCGCACGGATCTTCTCCAGCGCGGTCTCGGCGGAATCGACGCCGCCGACGCCGATGATGGCCATATCCGGGCCGAGCAGCTTGCGCATCTTGGCCAGCACGATGGTCGAGCGTTTGAACAGCGGTTTTCCCGAAAGCCCGCCGGTCTCTCCGGCGGCGCCGGTGCTGCGCAATGCCGGCCGCGAGATGGTGGTGTTGGAGACGATGACGCCGTCAATCCGTTTTTCAACGACCTCGGCGGCGATGTCCTCCAACTCGGCCTCGACCAGGTCCGGTGCGATCTTGAGAAAGATGGGCGGTTGAACTGTTGCGGCGGCCCGCGCGGCCATGACCCGCGACAGGAGTTCGCCGAGCTGCTCGCGCGCCTGCATGTTGCGCAGGCCGGGCGTGTTGGGCGAGGAGATGTTCACGGTCAGGTAGCTTGCATAAGCAGCAAAAAGGGTAACGCCGCGCTCATAGTCGCCGATGCGGTCAGCACTGTCCTTGTTGGCGCCGATGTTGACGCCGACAATACCAGGGCGCCCCTTGCGGGCGGCAAGGCGTTTTTCGGCTGCGGCATGGCCTTCATTGTTGAAGCCCAGCCGGTTGATCACTGCCTCGTCCGCCGTCAGCCGGAAGATGCGCGGCTTCGGATTGCCGGCCTGCGGCAGCGGCGTGACCGTACCGACCTCGGCGAAACCAAAGCCGAGGCCAAGTAGCGCGTCGGGCACTTCGGCGTTCTTGTCATAGCCGGCCGCCATGCCAAGCGGGTTGGGGAAATCGATCCCGCAAAGGCTGACCTTCAGCCTGATGTCGCGCACCGTCCGCGCGCCGACCGGCAGGCCGCAGCGCAGCGCAGCGATCGACATGCCATGCGCGGTTTCCGGATCGAAGGTGAACAGCAGTTTTTGGCCGAGCCGGTCGAGCACGCTCATTGCCCCTCCAGCGCCGGGAACTGGTGCACGCCGTCGGCGCCAAGCGGCAGCGGCTTGACCCACGATACCGCTTTCAGCTCCAGCACGCCGTAAAGATGCGGAAACAGCGCGCCGCCGCGCGACACCTCGTATTTCAGGGCGTCGCCCAGGCTGGCGCCGTCGATGGCAACCAGCAAAAGGTCGCCCTGGCCGGAAAAATGCTTTGCCGCCGTTTCCCGGGCCTGCGCCGCCGTCGAGAAATGGATGAAGCCGTCGGCGATGTCGATCGGCGCGCCGGTGAAGCGGCCCTTGGTTTCGGCCTCGCGCCAAAGCGCTTGCGGGGTTATCTTGTAGATAAACTGAGACATGTTTGCGCTATAGAGCAATTCCAGGAAAAGTGTGAAACGGTTTTCCGTCCGGAATTGCGTCAAAAAGATTCCGAACCAGTCGTGCGGGAAAGGCCATGCCAAGGGTCTTCCCCATTTCCGGCGCAAACATGCGATATTTCAGGCCTTGGCCATGGAGGACAACATGCGTCTGCAACACATCTTGATCCCCGCCGCACTGGTTTCGCTGGTCGCGGCTTCAGCATATTCGGAAGAAACCGACCGCTACCGGCTGGAAAAATCCGCCAATGGCTATGTCCGCATGGACACGCAGACCGGCGCGATGTCGATCTGCGAGGAACACTCCGGCCAACTCGTCTGCAAGGTGGCGGCCGACGAACGCGCCGCTTACCAGGACGAGATCGACCGCTTGCAGACCTCGATGAAGGCCATGGACGAGCGCGTCACCAAGCTGGAGAATTCGCTCTCCGCTCGCCTCGAATCGAAGCTACCGAGCGAGGAGGATTTCGACAAGACGATGAGCTACATGGAACGCTTCATGAAGGGCTTCATGGGCATCGTCAAGGATATGGACAAGGACAATGGCGGCGGCGCCCAGCTCAATTCGCAGAAGACCTGAGCTGCCAAAAGTAGGGAAAACACGGCGCGCTGGTTTTGCCGCTTGAAAACAGCGCGCCGCCCCTCATAATCGTCCAACTGGTCCCGAAAAGCTCAAAAATCATCGACGGGATTCGGGGAGGGACATTTGCCGTCAGGCTATACTTTCGTCATCGCCGACGATCACCCGCTGTTTCGCGGCGCGCTGCGCGAGGCACTTGCCGGCATCGGCAATGTCGCTGTCATCCACGAGGCCGGCGATTTCGATACCGCCAAGGCGCTGGTTGTGGCCAACGAAGATGTCGATCTTGTGCTGCTCGACCTGTCCATGCCGGGCGCCAGCGGCCTCTCCGGCCTGATCTCGCTGCGCGGCATCCATCCGGCGGTGCCGCTGGTCGTGGTTTCCGCGCATGACGATCCAGCAACCATCAGGCGCGCGCTCGATCTCGGCGCGTCCGGCTTCATCTCCAAATCGGCCAGCATGGAAGAAATCCGCAACGCCGTGCAGTCGGTGCTTGCTGGCGATATCGCTGCACCCACCGGCGTTGACCTCGGCGTCGAACGCGATCCCGAAATATCGGACCTGATCAAGCGGCTGCGCGCCCTAACGCCACAGCAGACCCGCGTGCTCGGCATGCTGGCGGAAGGCCTGCTCAACAAGCAGATCGCCTATGAACTCGGCGTCTCCGAGGCGACGATCAAGGCGCATGTCTCCGCCATCCTGCAGAAGCTCGGCGTCGACAGCCGCACCCAGGCGGTGATCCTTTTGTCCAAGATCGGCAGCGACCCGCTACAGCCAGCGAATTGAACGCCGGAATCCGGCGCTCATCCTTGTTCAACTGCCCCATCTGGTGACCAAGCTACAGGCGGCTGTTCGGAGTCGATTGCCTCCGCGTTGCTATCCTGTCTGGATTCGCTTGCAGATCGCCGCGCCCGGCCGATGGCGGCGCCAAGGCCGAGCGATGCGATCGCCACCAGCGGAATGCCGGCGATCCAGGGCAGGCGCGGTGCCAGCGCGTAAAGCGCGGTACCGATCGAAGGCCCCAACGAGTCCTTGAGGTCGACCGCTACCGACGAAGCCGCCATGTAGGAGGCGCGTCGTGCGGGAGGCGCCAGCGCGTTGACGGCGGTCGGCACCAGCGGCCCGACCAGCATCTGGGCGATCGAGCACAGGCTGACGGCGCCGATGAGCGCCAACATTGCAGACGAGGCAGCCAACAGCGCAAAGGCGAGTATCGTCGCGAGGCCGGCACCGACCGTCAGCCACAGGGCCGACCGCGCCTCGACCATCCGGCTGACCAGCATCTGCAGGCCGACCATCAAGGCGGCGGCGTAGGCGAACAGCGCGCCAACGCCTGAAGCTGTCAGCGTTCCGGCGTCATGCGCATAGAGCGGGATCACCGCCTCGATCCAGTTGCCGGCGACCTCGAACAGCACGACCCAGAGCAGGAGCTTGGCCAACCGGCCGTCGCGGAACGCCGGCAGCAGCGCGGACAAGCCTTCCTCCTCCTCTTCATCGGCCTCACCGTCGTGGCGATCGTCGTCGATGGCGCGGCCGATGCCGATCGTCTCGTTCAGGGCGAAGAGCATCACGATGCCGCCCAGCACCAGCATCGTTCCGCCGGCGAGAAACACGCTGCGCAGCGACGCGAGCGCCAGCAAGGCCCCGCAGGCCGGTCCGAGGATCTGCCCGGCACTCGAACTCACATGCGCCAGGCTGAACCAGCGGGGATGGGCGGATGGCGCGGTCACATCGGCGATCACCGTCAGGATCGTCGGATGAAGCACGGATTCGCATATGCCCGTCAAAAGCAGAACGATCGCGGCAGCAACGACGCCGTGCACGAAGAACAGGGCCAGGAAACCGGCCCCGACGCCGAGCGACGAGACGATCAGCACCGGGCGTCGGCCGACCCGATCGGCAATGCCGCCGATCAGCGGCGCCGCCAGCAGCTCGCCGCCGGCATAGCAGCCGAACAGCAGGCCGATCGCGCCGACAGGAATGCCGGCCTCGCTGCTTGCCCAGAGCGGGAAGAAAGGCACGAGCGCGCCATCGGCGAAACCCGCACAGAAGAAGAGCAGAAGCCCCAGTAGAGCTGGGCGCGGGGCAGCGCGCCAGGAGGGAAAAAGCGTGTTGATCATGACGTCACCTGCGCATGAGGCCCGATTATCGTCGAAGGCCGGGAAGTTGCGCGTTGGTTGACGTAAACGCCTACGGCCGCCCCAGAGTCGGATGATTGCAGGTCGAATCGACCTGCAATCTGAATCCGCCTCTAGATCAAAGGGATAGAGCATGATGTCGTCCGAAAACCGCTTCACACTTTTCGGCATCATGCTCTGGCGACATGGTGGTTTGAGCCGCGAGGTTGAATCCCTTGCGGCTACGAGACCGTTCAGCCGAGCCGCACGGACAGTTCGACGTCCTCGCCGAAGGGCATGGAGATGTAGCCCGATGCCGGCGAGCGCACCCGTTGCAGATATTCGGGAGAGAAATCGGCGTTGTCGGCGATGACCAGTGCGCCTGGCCTCAAGCGGCTCTCCACCAGGCTGAGAACCTCCGGATAGATCGCCTTTGCGCCGTCGAGCAGCAGCAGATCGATCGTCTCCGGCAGGTCGGCGCTCAGTGTCTCAAGCGCGTCGCCCTCGCGGATCTCCACCAGGTCGATAAGGCCGCCCTCGGTCAGATTGGCCTTGGCCCGCATCACCTTGGACGCCTCGAACTCGGTGGTGATCAGACGGCCACCGCCATTGTCGCGCAGTGCCGCGGCAAGATAGAGCGTCGAGATGCCGAACGAAGTGCCAAACTCGATGACAACGCGGGCGCCGCTGCTGCGCGCCAGCATATAGAGCAGCGTCCCGGTCTCCGGCGAGATCGCCAGCCAGAGATCCTTCAGCCGTCCATAGAAATCGACATATTCGGTCTTGCTGTTGATGAGGCGCGCCCGCTCCTCGTGCGAGAGCGCGGCCACGGCCGGACTGGTCGCGGCATTGGCTTCCTTGAACAGGCGATCCAGCAAGGGCGCCAGCGGGGCGTTGGTCAGCGTCGTCATGAAAGTCTCCGATCGAAATGGCTGCGTTCTTGTGTTGTGCCGAAAAATACGAATAATCCTTCAGGTTTCCAATTCGCATTGCCGAGACGAGATATGGCCGAACGCCCAAGTCCTTCGATTTCCACGAGAAAACAGCCCAAACAGGCTCGCGCCACGGACCTTGTCGCGGCGATCTTGGAGGCCGCTGTTCAGGTTTTGGCGAGCGAAGGCGCACAGCGTTTCACCACCACGCGTGTCGCCGAAAAGGCCGGCGTCAGTGTCGGCTCGCTCTATCAGTATTTCCCCAACAAGGCCGCGCTCCTGTTCAGGCTGCAGAGCGATGAATGGCGGCAGACGGGTGGCCTGCTGCGCACCATACTCGAGGACGACCGGACACCACCGCTCGAACGGTTGCGTGCCCTGGTCCACGCCTTCATCCGCTCGGAGTGCGAAGAGGCCGCGGTGCGCGTCGCGCTCAATGACGCCGCCCCTCTTTATCGTGACGCACCCGAGGCGCACGAGGCGAGAGCCTCGGGGGAGCGCACCGTCCAGATATTCCTGCGGGAGGCGCTGCCCGAAGCTTCGGAAACAGTCCGTGCCCTGGCTGGCGATCTGATCACAACAACGCTCAGCGCGGTGGGAAAGGATTTTTCGGGAAGTCCGCGAACATCAGCCGAGATCGAAACCTACGCCGACGCGCTGGCCGATATGTTCTGTGCGTATCTCGAAAGCCTCGGACACCGCTGAGACAGGAGCAGGCCTTCGTGGCTTATTCGGCGGCCGATGCCAGTGGCCTGACCCTGGCCATCATCGAGCGCAGCACCGCCGGTTTCAGCGGCTTGTTGATCACCGGAATCTCGAGCCCGCCTGCCGCTGCCCGCACTTCGTTGGAACGGTCGGCGGTGACCAGCACGGCCGGCAGGTCGTCGCCATGGGTCGCACGCAGCCTGGCGATGATGTCGAGACCGGTTTCGCCGTCGAGATGGTAGTCGGCAAGCACAATGTCCGGGCGCGATATCGCGGCCCTCTCCAGATCCCGTGAGCCGGACACCGTGTCGACATTGCATCCCCAGCCTTCGAGCAACAGCCGCATGCCTTCCAGGATGCGGGCGTCGTTGTCGATGCAGAGCACATGCAGTCCGGCCAGCGAAGCCGCGGCCCGGGCAGGAGCCTTGGCTTCGACCTCACGTCGCGGCTCCTGCACCGCCGCGACGGGCAGGATGACGGAAAAGCGCGTGCCCTTGCCCGGATTGGAGAAGATACGGATCTCCAGGCGCAGCACCCGGGCAATGCGGTCAACGATGGAGAGGCCGAGACCGAGGCCTTCGGCTTCGCGCGCGCCTTCATCCAGGCGGGTGAATTCATGGAAGACGGTGTTCAGCTTGTCGCCGGCAATGCCGATACCGGTGTCGATAACCTGGATTTCCGCCAGTTCGCCGCGCCTGCGAACGCCGACCAGGATGCGGCCGTGCCGTGTGTATTTGATGGCGTTGGAGACGAGATTCTGGATCAGGCGGCGCAACAGGTTGCGGTCGGTCACCACCGTCAGCGACGACGGCATGATCGTCAGGCCGAGCTTTTTCTCCGCCGCCATTGGCCGGAAATCATTGCCGATCTGGCGCAGCAATCCGTCGAGGTTGAAGGCGGTGTCGTCAGGCTTCATTGCGCCGGCGTCGAGCCGCGAGATGTCGAGCACGGCACCCAAAATGGTCTCGACCGATTCCAGCGAGGATTCGATATTGACCGCAGCCTTGCCGGCCGGGCCCTTGCCGGCCTTCTCGATCAGCGAGGAGCAATAGAGCCGTGCGGCGTTCAGCGGCTGCAGGATGTCGTGGCCGGCGGCGGCGAGGAAGCGCGTCTTGCCGAGATTGGCCTCTTCGGCCAGCATCTGCGCCTGCGCCAGCTCTTCGTTGACACGGGTCAGCTCGACGGTGCGGGTCTTGACCCGCTGCTCCAGCGATTCATTGGCGCGCTTCAGCGCCAGGTCCTGTTCGACGCGCCCGGAAATGTCGGCATAGGTGGCAACGATGCCGCCATCCGGCATCGGGTTGGAGCGCAATTCCAGGATGCGGCCGCTGGTCTTCAACTCCATCTGCCAGGGGCTGACGAAGCTGGTCAGCCGGTTGAGCATTATCACGCGCTGGTCGGCCGGGATGTCGCCGCGCTCGGCGAGATGGCGCAGGATCTGGTCGAGCGAGACACCGACCTGGCCCATCTCGTCGGGCAGGTTGAACAGCGCCCGGTACTGGCGGTTCCAGCAGATCAGGCGGAAATCCCGGTCGAAGACGGTAATGCCTTGCTCCATCTGGTCGAGCGCGATCTGCAGGAGGTCGCGATTGTGCTGCAGCGCCTCGGTGGCGTCGTCGAGCAGACGGAAGGCATCCCGGGATTCGCGGTCATGGCGGCGAAACAACAGCGACAGGATCAGTCGCGCCGAGGAAGAGCCGACGGCGCTGGCCAAAAGCTGCTCGGAAAAGCGGATGACGTCCATGCTCGCCTGCTCCTTGCCGTGCAGCGAGGCGCCGTTGGTCTTCTCGAACGACTGGAAGGAGCGCTCGGTGCGCTCGACGCCGAGGTAGCGCCCGATCGTGTCCTTGAGGTCGTTGACCGTGATGGCGGTGCGGAAGCGGCGCAGGCTCGGCATCGGGCCGGCATCCCTGGGCACGAAGATCGACGCCTGGATGCGCTCCAGCGGCACCGACGCGCGCGACAGCGAGCCAAGCACGAAAAACAGCGTGTTGATTGACAGGCTCCACAACACGCCATGGTTCAGCGGTTCGGCCACCGTGCCGAACAGCGCCTGCGGCCGCAGCGCCTCGAATCCGAACAACCCGTGGACGACAATGTCGATGTCGGGCGCGACAAGTGAGGGCAGGAGCAGCGTGTATCCCCAGACGAGAATGCCGGCGACCATGCCGAGTGCGGCACCCCGGCCATTGGCGCCGCGCCAGATCAGCCCGCCGACCAGCGCCGGCGCAAACTGGGCGATGGCGGCGAACGACATCAGGCCGATCGACGAGAGGCGCGCGCTGTTGGTGCTCTCGCGGTAGTAGAGGAAGGCGATGAACAACAGGATGAAGATCGCCCCGCGCCGCACATTGAGGATCAGCGTCGACCAGTCCTCGGTCTCGGAGGCCGAGGTTTTGAGCAGGCGGCGCACGAACAGCGGGATGACGAGGTCGTTGGAGATCATGATCGACAACGCCACACTTTCAACGATCACCATGGCGGTTGCCGCCGACAGCCCGCCGATGAAGGCGGTCATCGCCAAAAAATCATGGCCGCTAAACAGGGGCAGCGACAGCACATAGAGATCGCTGCTGGTCCCGGTGCCGACCAGCGACAGGCCGGCGAAGGCGATCGGCAGCACGAACAGGTTGATCGCCACGAGGTAGAGCGGAAACACCCAGGTCGCGGTGCGCAATTCGGCCTCGCCGCGGTTCTCGACGATGGTGACGTAGAACTGCCGCGGCAGCATGATGATGGCACAGCCGCTGAGGCCCGTCAGCACCAGCCAGGTGGCGAGCGAAGTGCTGTAGCCCATCGCCTGCCGCACCTGCCCATTCTGCGCCAGCTTTGCGAACATGTCGCCCGGGCCGCCGAAGATCAGAAAGGTGACCATGAGGCCGATCGCCAGGAAGGCGGCGAGCTTGACCACGGTTTCGACCGCCACCGCCAGCACCAGCCCGTCCTGATGTTCGGTGGCATCGGCATGGCGGGTGCCGAACAGCACGGCAAACAGCGCCAGCAGCATGGCGACGACCAGCGAGATGTCGCTGACGAATGGATCGAAGGAGGGCGGCGATCCCGTATAGTGCTCGACCATCAGGCTGACCGAACCCGAGATCGCCTTCAGTTGCAGCGCGATATAGGGCACCGCGCCGATGGTGGCGATCAGCGTAGCGATGGCGGCGACGGTGAAGCTTTTGCCGTAGCGCGCGCCGAGGAAGTCGGCGATCGAGGTGATCTTCTCGGTCTTGGCCAGCCGCACGATGCGGTTGAGCAGCGGAAAACCGAACACGAACACCAGGACCGGGCCGGTATAGATGCCGAGGAATTCGAGGCCGCGTTCGGACGAGAGACCGACCGAGCCGAAGAAGGTCCACGAGGTGCAGTAGATGGCCAGACTAAGCGCATAGATGAAAGGCCGTGCCCGGCTCGGCCCTGAAATGGCCGAACGGCGGTCGCCCAGGCTGGCGATGGCGAACAGCAGCGTCACATAGGCGATCGCGATGATGACGATGAACAAGCCCTGCACGCCTGGAATTTCCTCCTTTGCCGTCTTTTATCCGGCTTGTCCGGACGCAATCACAGCTTGGCGCTGGAGTCCATTGCGGCTTTGGCAGCATGATCGCGGGTGTGAGATTCGCGAGGAAGGTCAAGTTGCCGTAACGGAAGGAGAAAGCGGTTGCTTTCTCCTTTTTTGCCGATGCTGCAACCGCAGGTTTTTGTTATGTTGCCTTCAGGTCGATGCCGCAAGGACGGAGCGGCAGCACGGCCGGCCATGACAAGGAGGGTCGAATGCTGAAAGAATTCCAGGAATTCATTTCCAAAGGCAATGTGATGGACCTTGCGGTCGGCGTCATCATCGGCGCTTCCTTTGGCACTATCGTCAAGTCGCTGGTTGACGACGTCATCATGCCGATCGTCGGTGCGATTTTCGGCGGACTGGATTTCAACAATTATTTCCTGCCTCTGTCCTTGGACAACAAAGCCGCGACGCTGGCTGATGCCAAGGCGCACGGCGCCGTGCTCGCCTACGGCAGCTTCATCACCGCGGTGCTGAACTTCATCATCCTCGCCTTCATCATCTTCCTGATGGTCAAGGCCGTGAACAATCTGCGCAAGAGGCTCGAGCGCGAGAAGCCTGCGGCCCCCGCAGCGCCGCCGCCTGCCGATGTAGCGCTGCTCACCGAAATCCGTGATCTGCTCGCGAAGCGGTAATTCAGCCAGGTATTGCTGGACCAAAACCCCGGCCGTTCGCGGCCGGGGTTTTCTGTTCAAGCATCTGGTAAAGAGCGGCTACCCTAAATCAAAAACGGATTTGTCCATGAGCCTGATCGACAGCTTTCGCGCCGAAGCCCGTGCCGCACCTGAAAGCGGCATTGTCGCTGTCGTCAACTACGGCCGCCTGCGTGAGGGTCTGATCCCGCTTTGGGCCGGCGAGGGTGATCTGCCGACACCCGCCTTCATCACCGATGCCGCGTCGAAGGCGCTTGCCGGCGGCGAGACGTTCTACACCTGGCAGCGGGGCATTCCTGATCTGAGGCAGGCGCTGTCGCGCTACTACGCCAGGCATTTCGGCAAGACGTTCCCCGAGGAGCAATTCATTGTCACCGGATCCGGCATGCATGCCATACAGATGTCGCTGACCGCTCTCGCCGGCTCGGGCGACGAGGTGATCTATCTGTCGCCAGCCTGGCCGAATTTCGATGCCGCCGCCGCCCTGTCGGGAGCCGTTCCGGTGGCGGTCACGCTCGACCATTCCGGCAATGGCTGGTCCTGCGATGTCGAGAAGATCGCGGCGGCGATCACGTCGCGTACCAAGGCGCTGTTCATCAACACGCCGTCGAACCCGACCGGCTGGACCGCCGACCATGAGACCTTGCAGGCGATCCTCGATCTCGCGCGCGCCAAGAACGTCTGGATCATTGCCGACGAGATCTACTCGCTGTTCCACTATGGCCATGGCCGGGCGCCGTCCTTCCTCGACATCGCGACGGCGGAAGACCGCATCCTGTTCGTCAACTCCTTTTCCAAGAACTGGTCGATGACCGGCTGGCGCGTCGGCTGGATCAAGACGCATCCGAGCCTGCAGCAGGTGTTCGAGAACCTGATCCAATATTCGAACTCCGGCGTCGCCCAGTTCATGCAGCGCGGCGCGGTCGCCGCTCTTGACGAGGGCGATGCTTTCGTCACTGAGCAGGTGGAGCGGGCGAGGAAGGCGCGCGATCTGGTCTGCGGCATTCTCGGCGCCACCGGCCGCGCCCGGTTTACCGTGCCGCAGGGCGCCTTCTACCTGTTCTTCACCGTCGACGGCCTCACCGATTCCCGCACGGCTGCCTTCGACATCGTCGACAAGGCCAATGTCGGCCTGGCGCCCGGCACCGCCTTTGGTCCCGGCGGCGAAGCCTTCCTCAGGCTGTGCTTCCACCGCCGCCTCGATCAGATCGAGGAAGCTTCGCACCGGCTGGCGAAATGGATGAAAACCGTCTAGCTGGAGCTGCCGACGAAGCCCGAATTGAAAATCGCTCAGGCGAGTCAGCTGGCGTGGGGTTCGAGAACCGGAGCGCAGCGGACATTCAGGTCCGTGAGCACCGGAAGCGCAGAAACCTGCGTCAGATGGCCGTCAGAGTAGAGTTTCAAACGGGCTTCAGCCGCCTGACTTGGGTACCAGCAGGGGCACGATCCGATCGCTCTTGGCCACTGCGGGCCGGCCGGCGGAGCCATAGGGAATGCCAAGCGCATCCCAGGTCTCGACCAGCGCGTCCTGCAGTCCCGCGATCAGCGTGTTGGAATGGAACGGCGTCGGCGTGATGCGCAGCCGCTCTGTGCCGCGCGGCACGGTCGGGTAGTTGATCGGCTGGATGTAGATGCCGTGCACGCCGAGCAGGCGGTCGCTGGCCATCTTGCAGAGCTCGGGGTCACCCACCAGCAGCGGCACGATATGGGTTGGCGATTCCATCACCGGCAAGCCGGCCGCCGACAGGATCTGCTTGGTCCGGTTCGCCTGCTGCTGCTGGGCGTCGCGCTCGGCCTGGGAGCGCTTCAAATGGCGGATCGAGGTCGTGGCCGCCGCGGCGATCGCCGGCGGCAGCGCCGTGGTGAAGATGAAGCCCGGCGCGTAGGAGCGCACCGCGTCGATCACCGCACTGGTGCCGGTGATGTAGCCGCCGAGCGTGCCGAACGCCTTGGCCAGCGTCCCTTCGATGATATCGATCCGGTCGGCGAGGCCTTCGCGCTCGGTGATGCCGCCGCCGCGCGGTCCGTACATGCCGACGGCGTGGACCTCGTCGATATAGGTCATGGCATTGTAGCGCTCGGCGAGCTCGACGATCTGCCTGATCGGCGCGATGTCGCCATCCATCGAATAGACGCTCTCGAAGACGATCAGCTTGGCGCGTTCGCGCCCCGCGGCCTGCAACAGGCTTTCCAGATGCGCGACATCATTGTGGCGGAAGATCTTCTTCTCGGCGCCCGAGCGCCGCACGCCCTCGATCATCGAGGCGTGGTTCAACTCGTCCGAGATGATCAGGCAATTGGGCAAAAGCCGCGCAATGGTCGAGATCGACGCTTCGTTGGAGACGAAGCCGGAGGTGAAGACCAGCGCGGCGTCCTTGCCGTGCAGGTCGGCAAGCTCATGCTCCAGCTCGACGAGCGGGTTCGAAGTTCCGGAAATGTTGCGGGTGCCGCCGGCGCCCGAACCCATCTTGCCGGCCGCGTTCTGGAACGAGGCGATGACATCGGGATGCTGGCCCATGCCGAGATAGTCGTTGGAACACCAGACGGTGATTTCCTCGGCACGGCCATTGGAACGCCATATGGCGCGCGGAAACTTGCCCGCGATGCGTTCGAGGTCGGCGAAGACACGATAGCGACGCTCGGCATGGAGCTGGTCGATCGCTTCTTCGAAGAACCGCTGGTAGTTCATGTCAGCTTCCCAATTTTGCGCGGGATCATAATCGTTGCCCTATTGGTCGTCCACCGGGCCGTTTTGGTCAAAATGCCACGCCCCGCACCTGTTCCTAACGACCACGGATCGTGGCCTATTCCCTTGATGTGGATCAACTTTGTTTCAGGACGATGCCACATGCCGGTCATGCCGGTTACCACGAGTTCTAATGGCCATGCGGCGGGCTTTCCAGTAGAGCGGGGTTTGAGACAGTTTCCGATAAATCTTCAGATGCGAGGTCGCGGATGACAGTTTTGGTGACAGGCGGGGCCGGCTATATCGGCAGCCACATGGTCTGGGAATTGCTGGATGCTGGCGAAAGCGTGGTCGTTCTCGACCGGCTTTCCACCGGCTTCGAATGGGCGGTGGCGCCGGAGGCAAAGCTGGTGGTCGGCGATGTCGCCGACAAGGAATTGGTCGGCTCGATCATCAGGGACAACCATGTCGACGCCATCATCCATTTCGCCGGCTCGATTGTGGTTCCGGAATCGGTCGCCGACCCGCTCGCCTATTACGAGAACAACACCTCGAAGACCCGCACGCTGATCGAAACCGCGGTGCGCGAGGGCGTGCCCAACTTCATCTTTTCCTCGACCGCCGCCGTCTATGGTGGCGCCGGGCTCGAACCGGTGCGCGAGGATGCCCGCCTGGCGCCGGAATCGCCCTATGGCCTGTCCAAGCTGATGAGCGAATGGATGCTGCGCGATGCGGCGATGGCACATCCCTTGCGGTACACGGCGCTGCGCTACTTCAACGTTGCCGGCGCCGATCCCAAGGGTCGCACCGGCCAGTCGACGCCGGGCGCCACGCATCTGATCAAGGTCGCCTGCGAGACCGCGCTCGGCAAACGGCCGTTCATGCAGGTGTTCGGCACCGATTATCCGACACCTGATGGCACCTGCATGCGCGACTATATCCATGTCAGCGATTTGGCCGCAGCGCATCGCCTGGCCCTGCAGCGGCTGCGCGCCGGGGGCGAAAGCCTCGTCGCCAATTGCGGCTACAGCCATGGCTATTCGGTGCTCGAGGTGATTGAGAGCGTTCGGCGTGCCTTTGGCCGCGATTTCGAGGTGAAGATGGGCGATCGGCGCCCTGGCGACGCCGCTGCGGTGGTCGCCAACTCGGACCTTGCCCGGGCGGAACTCGGCTGGACCCCGCAACGCGACGACCTCGACCAGATCGTTGCCGACGCGCTCGCCTGGGAACGTATCCTGACCAGCAAGAATTCCGCGCGGGGCTGAGCCAACCCTCAGGGCTCGCAAGGCGCGCGGTGAAGCGCTATGGAAAGCATTCGCGATCCGGCGTGGAGGCGCCGCGCCGCGAAGAGCTTTGGGGGATGGCATGAAAATAGTGGTGCTCGGAGCCGGTGTTGTCGGTACGGCGGCCGCCTATTATCTGGCCAGCGACGGCCACGAGGTCACCGTGATCGAGCGCCACGCGGCGCCGGCGCGGGGCACCAGCCAGTCCAATGCCGGCCTGGTTTCGCCGGGTGACGCCACCGCCTGGGCCTCGCCGGCGGCGCTAAAGACTTTTTTGCGCGCACTCTACAACCATGATCTCGGGATCAAGGTGCGGCTGCGCTTCGATCCTTATTTTCTCGCCTGGAGCCTGCGCTTCCTGCGCCAATGCACGGTGGCGCGGCTGCGCGCCAACAGCCAGGTCAAATTGCGCCTGGCGCTCTATTCGCGCGACTGCATCAACGCCATCTCCGATGACACCGGCATTCACTATGACGAGCGCAAGAAAGGCATTCTCTACTTCTTCCGCTCGCAGCACAGTCTCGACACCGGCACCGACAATTATCGCTATCTGGCCGAGCACGGCCTGCCGATCGAGATCGTCGGCCGCGACCGGCTGGTCGAGCTTGAACCGGGCCTCGCCGGGGTAAAGGAAAAGATCGCCGGCGGCGTCTATTCGCCGATCGACCAGACCGGTGATTCCCGGATCTTCGTCGACGGGCTCGCCGCCTATGCGGCCGAAAAGCTCGGCGTGAAATTTCTCTATGACACGACGGTTCAAGGCCTCGACATCGAGGGCGACCGGGTGCGCGCGGTGATGACCTCAGGCGGACCGGTGACGGGTGACGCTGTTGTCATCTCGATGGGGCCGGAAAGCGGCCTGCTCGGCCGCCGCTACGGCATCGACCTGCCAGTCTATCCGGTGAAAGGTTATACGGCGACGATTCCCCTGGAGGACGAAAGCAAGGGGCCGACCATGGGCGGCGCCGACGAGGACCAGCTGCTGGCTTATTCGCGCCTTGGCAATCGATTGCGGCTGGCTTCGACCGCCGAATTCACTGGCTTCGACCGCACCCACAAGCCAAGCGACTTTGCCACCATGTTTCGGACCGGCAAGGATCTGTTCCCCGGCGCCTTTGATGAGAAGAAGGCCGTGCTCTGGGCAGGTCTGCGCCCTATGATGCCGAACTCGGTGCCGGTCATCGGTCAGGCAAAATACCGCAACCTTTATCTCGACACCGGCCACGGCCATGTCGGCTGGACCATGGCTTGCGGCTCGGGGAAATTCCTGGCCGACCTCGTCGCCGGGCGAAAGCCGGAGATCGATCCGCAAGGATTGGTCTACAGGGGATAAAAATGTCGGGACCGCAAGTCGCCATCGACCTTGGCCGCATCGAGCGCAACGCCCGCACCATCGTCGAACGCTGCGCGCTGTCGGATATCAAGGTGTTCGGTGTCACCAAGGGCACCTGTGGCATGCCGCAAGTGGCGCGTGCCATGCTGCGCGGTGGCGTTGCCGGCATTGCCGAATCGCGGTTCGAAAACATCCGTCGGCTGCGTGACAGCGGCATCAACGCGCCTATCATGCTGTTGCGCAGCCCGCCAATGGCGCGTGTCGAGGAGGTGGTGCGCACCGTCGACATCAGCCTGCAATCGGAACTCGCCACCATTCGCGAAATCTCGCGCATCGCCGAGCGCATGGGCCGCGTCCACGACATCATGCTGATGATCGATCTCGGCGATCTCCGCGAAGGCATCTGGCCGAGCGACCTGATCCCCACCGTCGAGCGCATTCTCGAGTTCAAGGGCGTGCGCATCGCTGGCATCGGCACCAATCTCGGCTGCTTCGGCGCCATCATGCCGACGCCGGAGAATCTCGGCCAGCTCGTTGCCCATGCCTACAAGACCGAGCGCCTGTCCGGCAAAAGCCTCGACTTCATCTCCGGCGGCGCCTCGTCGTCGCTGACGCTACTGCTCGAAGGCAAGCTACCGGCAGGCATCAACAATCTCCGGGTCGGCGAGGCGATCCTGCAAGGCGGCGTCGAGACCTTTCGCGATGTGCCATGGGCCGAGCTCGAACCCGATGCCTGCCGCCTGACCAGCGATATCATCGAGGTCAAGCTCAAGCCGTCACGGCCGATCGGCGAATCGGGCTACGACGCTTTCGGCAACCAGCCGGTCTTCCCCGACCAGGGTGACCGGCTGCGCGCCATCGCCAATATTGGCCGCGAGGATGTGCTGGTCGAGGGGCTGACGCCGATCGCCAGGGGGATCAGGGTGCTCGGCGCCTCCAGCGACCATCTGCTGCTCGACGTCCAGGACGCCGATCCGCGGCCGACCGTCGGCGATCGCGTCGCCTTTCGCATGAGTTATGGAGCCATGCTTTTGGCGATGACGTCGGAATATGTCGAAAAGGCCCCGATGCACGATGTCGCCGACTTTTCCGGCCGCAAGATGGTGTCGATCTCGGCTGACCAGGAAGCCGCTGGCATCCTCGCCCGGGAGGGAACCGGCGCGCGGCTGGAGGCGATGAACTTCGACGTCGTCGAACTGGCCGATATCGAGCGGCCGCCTTCGGGCTTGATCCGGCTCGCCGCCGGCGCCGATCGCCGTATCGCCCACAAGGCGCTGACCGCGACGGCACGCGCGACGCATTCCTTCGGCTTGATCTGGATCGATTCCATCGCTGCCCTTATGCCCGAGGACGAGGACGGCATTGACCTGCCGGAGGGCTCGGTGCTGGCCCGTACCCTCGGTCTCGATCACAAGGCCGGTGCACTGCAGCCGCAGCTGTCACCGGAAAATGTCGTCATCGTCGGCCTGCGCCATGCCGACCCGGCCGAGGCGCGGGTGCTGAAGGATTCGCGCGTGTCGGCCTTCACCATGACCGACATCGACGCCATGGGCATGCGCGACCTGATGCATGAGGCGATCCGCATCGCCACCTCGGGCACGCAAGGTTTCCATGTCAGCTACTCGCCGACAGCGACCGAATTCGCCGGCTGGGCGGTTGGCTCCGGCGGGCTGACGGTGCGCGAAACGCATCAGGCGATGGAGGCGATCGCGCTCTCCGGCCGTCTGCTGTCGATGGATGTTTCAGGTATGACGGCGGATATGGAGCCTCGGATCGGCACCGACACGGTCAACTTCGTCATGTCGGCCTTCGGCAAGCGGATCCTGTGATCACCCCTGCGCTTTGACCGCCGCGCGCCATGCGCTGACATAGTCGGCCCAGACCGGATCGGTTGGCGGCTCTATTTTTTCGCCCTTGCCGTGCGTCGTTACCTGATCCGATGCCAGCAATGCTGCACCAATGCTGGTGCCGGTTGCGGCCTCAGATGCGACGACGCTACGCGCGGTCGCCGCCGCCAGCATGCCGACAAACAGCCGGTTGCGGGCAAACGGCCCTTCGACAGTGGTCGGGCCGTCGCCGCCGATCAGCTCCAGGCAGGTCGCCGTCATCAGCGCCAGATAGAACGAGATGGCGGCAAAACGCTGGCCGTTGTTGATGCCGTCGGCATCAAGCCACGTCGCGGCATGGTGCGGGTACGGCCCTGATCCTTGCTGGGTCGACGGTAGCAGCGAGGTCTTGTTTGCCAGGACCGCCAGCACATCGCTGCCGCTGCAATCCTGCGGCTTGTCCGCAGTGAGCAGCGAAAACTCGCGGCCACCCATGAAACGGGCCGAGGGCACAGGGTCGCCCAGTGCACTGACATTGACCAACGTGTCGCGCGCCGGGTCCAGTTTGACCGGCCTGCCACCGACGGCCATCGACACCACCCAGGTGCCGGTCGAGACGACCGAGAAGGGTGGGGGATCGGACAAGAGATGCGGCAAAAGCGAGGCGTTCGAGTCGTGGAGGCCGCAGAAGACCGGCGTTTGCGGATCGAGCCCGGTTCGCGCGGCATGCGCGGGCAGGATCGGGCCGAGCCGATCCCTCGCCGGCCGCACCGGCGCCATCAGCCCACGCCAACCCAGGCGGTCGACCATCGTCGGAAAATCAGCACTCCACGGGTTCCACAGATCGGTGTGGCAGCCGAGCGACGTTACTTCGTTGGCGGCCACTCCTGTGAGCCGCAGCGCCCAGTATTGCGGGTACATCAACATCGCGGCAGCCCTGGCGAATTCAACCGGGAAGCGCTTCTGCTGCCAGAAGAACTGGGCGCCGAGATTGAGGCCGAGCGGCAGGCGCGGCGTACCGGTCTCGGCAAAGGGCGGGCGGATTGCATCATACTCTGCCGAAAGCCTGTCAGGTCCGTCGAACTCGTAGTCGAGTATGGGCAGCACCAGTTCGCCCGCGGCATCAACCAGCGCGCCGGTTGCGCCGTGCGTTGTGATTGAAATCGCATCGATGCGCTGTTCGCGGTTGAGGCTTGCAAGGCTGTTGAGGATGAAGGTCCACAGCGCCTCGACATCGTGATGGGGGTAGGGCGTCCGCCCGACCGGCGCATTGGCTGTCCGGCGCAGCGCGACTTCGCTCATCGTAACGAGGTCGACCAGCGCCACCTTGGCGTTGGTCTTGCCGATGTCGATGACGGCGATATGGCGGATCGCACTCATGCCATATGGAACATTGTTTCCAGCGGCATGGCCAGCGGCTCGTTGTCCGGCTTGGTCTCCATGATATCGGCCATCAGTTGCTACCGCGCAGCCGCCGCCAGACGATCGGCAGCGCGATGACGATGATCAGCAGCAGGCCGATGAAGATCGACATGACGATGCCGGGCACGTTGAGCAGGCCAAGTCCGAAGGTCACCAGCCCCATGATGAAGGCGGCGAGCACCACGCCGACAATGCTCCCGGCGCCGCCCAGAATGCTGACGCCGCCGAGCACCACCATGGTGATGACTTCCAGCTCATAGCCTTGCGCGATCGACGGCCTTGTCGAGCCGAGCCGCGAGGTGATCAGCACCGAGGCGATGCCCGACATCAGACCGGTCAGGCAAAACAGGATGAATTTGGTGCGGCCGACGCGGACACCGGAAAACTGCGCGGCGACCGGATTGTTGCCGATGGCAAAGACGCGACGGCCGAAACTCGTGCGGTGCAGCAGGAACCAATAGACGACGGCCGCGATAAGGAAGAGCACCAGCTCGAACGACACCACCCACCAGACATAACCCTGGCCGAAGAAGGCGAAGCTGTCGGGATAGCCCTTGTAGGCCTGGTCGCCGAGGATGATGAAGGCGATGCCGCGAAACAGGCTCATCGTGCCGATGGTGACGACGATCGATGGCAACCCAAGCCTTGTCACCAGCAAGCCATTGAAGGCACCGCAAACGAGCCCGACGACGACGCCGATCAGCACCAGGGTCGGCGTGTCCGCGCCGGCCTGCACCGCCATGCCCATCATAGTCGAGGCGAGCGCAATGATGGCGGCGACCGACAGGTCGATCTCGCCCGAAATGATCAGCAATGCCATGGCAAAGGCGATCAGGCCCTTCTCGGTGAAATTGAAGGTCAGGTCCGACAGCGAATAGGGGTCGAGGAAATAGGGCGAGGCGAAGCTGTTGATGACGAAGATGGCAACCGCCACCACGACCAGCAGCGCTTCCCAGGAAAAGATCGCCGATCGCAGCGGCTTGTCGAGCCGGTCGGGAATATGGCGCGGGGCAGGGATGTCGGTCATGTCGCCGCCTCCACCTTTCTCAGGATGATGCGGCCCTGCTGGCGTTCGCCGCGCGCATTGAGCACGACGGCCAGGATGATGGCGCTGCCCGAAATCGCCATCTGCCAGAAGGGCGAGATGTTGATGACCGGCAGCGCGTTGGAGATGATGCCGAGGAACAGCGCGCCCAGCACCGCGCCGCCAACCGAGCCGATGCCGCCGGCGATCGAGATGCCGCCGATGACGCAAGCGGCGATGATGTTGAGCTCATAGCCATTGGCGACCTCGACCGAGGCGATCACATAGCGCGAGATCCAGAGGTAACCGGCAAGGCCGCCGATCATGCCGGAGATGCAGAAGACGATGAATTTCGTGCGGCCGACATCGATGCCGGTATAGACCGACGCCGTCGGATTGACGCCGATCGCATAGATCGAGCGGCCGAGCGCGGTGCGCGTCATCAAGATGAAGAACAGCGCGATGACCAGGATGGCGATCCACGACAACACCGGAATGCCGAGGAAGGCGGCGCGCTGGAAGCCGATGAACTCCGGGCTCATCTTGTCGGCGTTGACCCAGGCGCCGCCGGAGAGGACGAAGGTGGCACCGCGATAGATTGTCAGCGTGCCCAATGTCACCACGATCGAGGGGATGTTCAGCCGCCATACCAGCAGGCCGTTGATGGCGCCCAGCACCAGCCCGACGGCGAGCGCGATGACGATCAGCAGCGGGATCGGGATCGCCGGATGCGCGGCGTTCAGCATGGCCACCACCATGCCGGTGAAGCAGAGGTTGGAGGCCATCGACAGGTCGATGGAGCGCGTCAGGATGACCACCATCTGGCCAAGCGCCAGGATCATCAAGATGGACGTGTCGTTGAACACCTGGCGCAGATTGCCGGGATCGGCAAAGGCCGGGAAGCGTGTCGAGATCAGCCCGATCAGCACGATGATGGCGGCAGCCAGCCAGATCTCCCGGTATTTGAGGAAAGCCTTCATGCCGCGATCCCCGCTGCGGTCCTGACCAGCGTTTCGGCGTCCAGTCCCTTGTTATCGTAGACCGCCGCGACAAGGCCTTCGCGCATGACGACGACGCGGTCGGACATGCCGAGAATCTCGGGCAGCTCCGACGACACCATGATCACCGACAGGCCCTGCGCCACCAGTTCGGCCATGAAGCCGTGCACGGCGGCCTTGGAGCCGATGTCGATGCCCTTGGTCGGTTCGTCGAGGATGATCACCTTGGGCGCGGTGGCCAGCCATTTGGCGATGACGATCTTCTGCTGGTTGCCGCCGGACAGCGTGCCGACATCCTGGCTGAGCGAGGAGGCCCGGAGGTCAAGCCGCTCGGTGTAGGAGCGGGCGAGCGCAAACTCCTCCGACAGCCGCAGCAGGCCGGATTTGGAGGTGCGCTTGAGCGAGGGCAGCGAGACGTTCTGGAAGATCGGCAGGCCGATCACCACGCCTTGCTTGCCGCGTTCTTCCGGCACGTAGACGATGCCGGCCTCGATCGAATCCGCTGCCGATTTCGGCGCGATCGTCTTGCCTTCGAGCGTGATCGTGCCGCCTGAGGTGCGGGTGATGCCCGATATCGCTTGCATCACCTCGCTGCGCCCGGCGCCGACCAGGCCGTAGAAGCCGAGGATTTCACCCTTGTGCAGTTCGAAACCGATATCGTTGAATTCTGTCGGGTGCGACAGGCCGGAGACCGACAGCACTGGCGCGCCGATCTCTGCCTTGCGTTGCGGGAAGATGTGGTCGACCGAGCGGCCGACCATCATGCGCACGATCTGGCTCTGGCCGGCATCCCGGATCAGGCCTTCGCCGACCATTTCGCCGTCGCGGAACACCGTGTAGCGGTCGGCGATGCGATAAATCTCGTCGAACTTGTGGCTGATGAACAGGATCGCCTTCCCTTCGCTCTTGAGGAACTCGATCAGCAGGAAGAGCTCCTCGATCTCCTTCATCGAGAGCGCCGCGGTCGGCTCGTCCATGATGACGATCTGCGCGTCGATCGACATGGCGCGCGCCACGGCGACGAGATGCTTGTTGGCGATGCCGAGATCCCTGAGCCGCGCATCGGCATCGATATGGCCGGCATGCATGGTATCAAGCACTTCGCGCGCATTCTTGCGCATCGTGCGCCAGTCGATGGTGCCGAAGCGGGAGCGTGGTGCGTGGCCGAGAAAGATGTTTTCGGCGACGCTCAGATCGTCGAACAGCACTGTTTCCTGATGGATGGCGGTGACGCCATGGCCGAAGGCGGCGTGCGCGCTGGGCAGGGTGACCGCCTGACCGTCGATGCTGATCGTGCCCGCATCGGGCTGGTAGATGCCGGTCATAATCTTGACCAGCGTCGACTTGCCGGCGCCGTTTTCACCGATCAGTGCGGTTACCTCGCCGGGATACAGCGACAGGCTGACATTGTGCAGCGCCCGCACGCCGGGAAAGCTCTTGGAGACGCCGGACAGCGTCAGGCGAGGGGCAGGAGCCGGGGGCTCCTCCTTCACCGTGCCGTGCTGGGCTGTCGTGTCCATATCCGTATCAAGCCCTGAAACAAGGTGTGTTTGAAGTCGCGGCGGAGCGTGAGCCCCGCCGCGATAGCTGGCGAGCGTCCGAGATCAATAGATCTTTGAGAACTTCTCGATGTTGGACTTGTCGAACTGGAAGGGCGGAGCCATCGCAGCCGAGTTGGTGTCGTCGAGCGTAACCTTGCCGACGCGGCCGATCGACAGCGTCGCACCGGGCTTGGCTTCGTCCTTCTTCACCGCCAGGTCATGGGCGAGGTAGACGGCGGAGTAGCCGAGGTCGATCGGGTTCCATAGGGCGACCGCCTGGCTCGAACCGTTGTCGATGAACTTTTTGAACTCCGACGGCAGCGCCAGGCCGGTGACATTGACCTTGCCGATCAGGCCTTCATCGGTGACGACCTGGGCGGCGGCAACGACGCCGACGGTGGTCGGCGCGATGATCGCCTTGAGGTTCGGATAGGACTTCAGAAGGCCCTTGGCCTCGTCGGTGCTCTTGGCCGAGTCGTCATCGCCATAGACGGTCGCGACAAGTTTGATCTTGGGGAACTTCTCCGGCAGGATTTTCTTGGCCGCGTCGATCCAGGCGTTCTGGTTGGTCGCGGTCGAGGAGGCCGACAGGATGGCGACGTCGCCGCCTTCCGGCAGATAGTCGGCGGCGAGCTTGATGATGGTCTCGCCGATCAGGCCGGTGTCAGACGGGTTGAGGTGAAGCTGGCGGCCTTCCTTGGCGACGCCCGAATCCCAGGAGATGACGGTGATGCCGCGCTCCATGGCCTTCTTCAGCACCGGCACCAGCGCGTCAGCATCATTGGCCGAAATGGCGATGGCGTTGACCTTCTGCGCGATCAGCGAATTGACCACTTCTATCTGCGCTTCGGCGGTCGCCTTGGTTGGGCCGGTGTAGATGATGTCGACATCGCCGAGTTCCTTGGCCGCCTCTTCGGCGCCCTTGTTGGCGGCATCGAAGAAGCCGTTGCCGAGCGACTTCACCACCAGCGCGATCTTGACGTTTTCGGCATAGGCAGCGTTTACGAACATGGCGGCCGAGAATGCGGCCGTCACCATCAATTTCTTCAGAAAGCTCATCGTATATCCTCCCTTGAGCGTTGCATTCCATCGTCGCTGCGGCGTGAGGGTCTCTCAGGCCTGCAGTGAAGATTCTTCCTTTGCCGACTTGCGGGCGACGATCAGCGTCACACCAGCGGTCTCCAACATCTTGGCTTCGCGATCCTCGATGCCGTCATCGGTGATGACGGTGGCGATGCGCGACAGGCCGCACAGGATCAGGCTGGAGCGCTTGCGGAATTTCGAGGAATCGACCAGCACCACCAGCTCATCGGCCTGGTCGATCAGTTTCTGCTCCGCCTGGATCAGCAGCGGGTCGCCTTCCATCAGGCCGAGCGGCCCCAGCCCTTGCGCACCCATGAACATGCGGCGGGCATAGAAATTGCGCGTCACATCATTGTCGAAGGGCGACAGGATGATGTTCTGCTCGCGATAGATGGTGCCGCCCGACAGCATCACCGTGTTCTTGGAGTGCTTGAGCAAATGCTCGGCGATCGGGAACGAATTGGTGAAGATCGGCATGCGGCGGCCGGTCAGGAAATGCACCATCTGGAAAGTGGTGGTGCCGCCATTGATGATGATAGGCTCGCCATCCCCGCACAATTCCACCGCTTCTCGTGCAATCGCCCGCTTCTGCGAAGCGTTGATCGTTTCGTTGACGGAAAAGGGCCGGCCAGCCAGGCCGATGAACTGCGGCGGCGAGATCGCCTCGGCGCCACCGCGCACCCGGCGCAGGCGTTTTTGCACGTGAAGAGCCGCGATATCGCGCCGGATCGTCGCCTCGGAAGATTCCGTCAGGTCGACCATCTCCTGCACCGTCACCACAGGTTTTTCCTGGACGGCGGACAGAATGATCCTGTGGCGCTCTTTTTCGTGCATGGTTCCTCCCTGCCTGGCCATCTAGGCACCCAAAACGAGCAGTGTCAATCATTTCCGATCATATAATTTCATTGTGCAGTGCAATATGATCGATTTTGATCGTTTGTGATTGACATCAGGCCTGCTTGCGTAGACATTCCCGCCAAAATGGACTGCGCCTTTTTGCGTCCCCAGGGAGGATACCTATGCTCGACAAGCGCTCCGGCTCGCGCCTCGCCAATCTGTGGGATGATGCGAAAGCCCAAGGGATGAGCGATCCCGAGCTTCTGGTCTATCGCTCGAACACGCTGGGCTCCGACAAGCGCGTCACCAACTATGGCGGCGGCAACACCTCATCGAAAATCTGGCAGAAAGATCCGCTCACCGGCGAGAGCGTCGAAGTGCTCTGGGTCAAGGGCTCAGGCGGCGACAGCGCGTCGATAAAGCTTGACGGCTTTGCCACGCTCTACATGGACAAGTTGCGCGCGCTCAAAGGCCTTTATCGCGGCGTCGAGCACGAGGACGAGATGGTGGGATATCTGCCCCACTGCACCTTCAACCTCAATCCGCGAGCGGCTTCGATCGACACGCCGCTGCATGCTTATGTGCCGAAGCCCTTTGTCGACCACATGCATCCGGACGCCATCATCGCGATCGCCGCAGCGAAAGATTCCAAAGCACTGACCAAGGAAATCTTCGGCGACGCCATCGGCTGGCTGCCGTGGAAGCGCCCCGGCTTCGAACTCGGCCTGTGGCTGGAGAAATTCTGTGTCGAACATCCCGCCGCCAGGGGTGTCATCCTGGAAAGCCACGGCCTGTTCACTTGGGGCGATACGCCCAAGGAATGCTACGAGACGACGATCTCGGTGATCAACCAGGCGATCGAGTGGTTCGAGCGTCGCTCCGAGGGCGTAGCCATCTTCGGCGGCGAAGTGGTCAAGTCGCTCGACGCCGGCGACCGCCGCGCCATCGCGGCGAAACTGATGCCGAGGATCCGTGGCCTGATCTCGGAAAAGAGCCACAAGCTTGGCCATTTCGACGATTCCGCTGCCGTGCTGGAATTCGTCAACTCCAGGGATTTGCGCCCACTGGCCGCACTCGGCACCTCATGCCCGGACCATTTCCTGCGCACCAAGATCCGCCCGCTGGTCATCGAGTTCGATCCGGCCAAGCCTGATGTCGATGCGGTGATTGCGCGCCTTGCCGACGATGTTGCCGCCTATCGTGTCGGCTACCAGGCCTATTACGACAGCTGCAAACATCCGGATTCGCCGGCTATTCGCGACCCCAACGCGGTGGTCTACCTGATGCCCGGCGTCGGCATGTTCACCTTCGCCGGCGACAAGGCAACGGCGCGCATTTCGGGCGAATTTTACGTCAACGCCATCAACGTCATGCGCGGCGCGTCGACCGTATCTTCCTATGTCGGTCTGCCTGCCCAGGAAGCCTTCGATATCGAATACTGGCTGCTTGAAGACCTGAAGCTACAGCGCATGCCGAAGCCGAAATCGCTCGCCGGCCAGATCGCGCTGGTCACCGGCGGCGCCGGCGGCATTGGCCGTGCCACGGCCAACCGGCTGCTGCGCGAAGGCGCTTGCGTCGTGCTCGCCGACATCGACGAGACCGCGCTCGCCGGCGCCAACGACGAGCTCGCAAAAGCCTATGGCAAGGACTTCGTCCGCCCGGTGCTGATCAACGTCACTTCGGAGGAACAGGTCATCGCCGGTTTCGCCGAGACGGCGGTCGAGTTCGGCGGCATCGACATTCTGGTGTCCAACGCTGGCCTCGCCTCCTCGGCGCCGATCGAGGAGACCACGCTGGCGCTGTGGAACAAGAACATGGACATCCTGTCCACGGGCTATTTCCTGGTCTCACGGGAGGCGTTCCGGCTGTTCCGCGTCCAGAAGATCGGCGGCAACGTCGTCTTCGTCGCCTCCAAGAACGGCCTTGCCGCCTCTCCGAACGCCGCCGCCTATTGCACCGCCAAGGCCGCCGAAATCCATCTCGCCCGCTGCCTGGCGCTTGAGGGTGCGGAGGCCCAGATCAGGGTCAATGTCGTCAATCCGGACGCCGTGCTGCGCGGCTCAAAGATCTGGACCGGCGAGTGGAAGGAACAGCGCGCCGCCGCCTACAAGATGTCCACCGACGACCTCGAAGAGCATTACCGCTCGCGCTCAATGCTGAAGCGTTCGGTCTTCCCGGAAGACATCGCCGAAGCGATCTATTTCCTGGCCTCCGACATGTCGGCCAAGTCGACAGGCAACATCATCAACGTCGACGCCGGCAACGCGCAAAGCTTTACGCGCTGAGCCAACGGCGGAGCGCTTCCCTTCTCCCCGTCACTATACGGGGAGAAGGTGGCCCGTAAGGGCCGGATGAGGGGCCGCGCCGACGGAACAAATTTGGGAGGAATAGCACTTGTCCGAAACCATCATCTCCGCCGACGTGGTCCACAAGGGCAATGCCGCCCGCAAGGCCGACCTCGACCGCGACTACGCCTCACTCGGCGAGCGCCTCGACCGTCGCGGCATCGCCATTGACGCCATCCGCGACAAGGTCGAGAAATTCGCCGTGGCCATCCCCTCCTGGGGCGTCGGCACCGGCGGAACCCGCTTTGCCCGCTTCCCCGGCGCCGGCGAGCCGCGCGACATTTTCGACAAGATCGAGGATTGCGCCGTCATCAAACAGTTGACCCAGGCGACGCCAAACGTGTCCCTGCACATTCCGTGGGACAAGGCCGATCCAAACCGGCTGAAGCAGGCCGCCTCGCGCTTCGGCCTCGGCTTTGACGCCATGAATTCCAACACCTTCTCCGACGCGAAGGACCAGAGGCTGTCCTACAAATTCGGCTCGCTGTCGCACGCCGATGCCGGCACCCGTCAGCAGGCGGTCGAGCACAATCTCGAATGCATCGAGATCGGCAAGACGCTTGGTTCCAAGGCCTTGACGGTATGGATCGGCGACGGCTCGAACTTCCCCGGCCAGGTCAATTTCGCCAAGGCGTTTGAGCGCTATCTCGATGCCATGAAGGAAATCTATGCCGGCCTGCCCGTCGACTGGAAGCTGTTCAGCGAACACAAGATGTACGAACCGGCCTTCTATTCCACGGTCGTCCAGGATTGGGGCACCAACTACCTCATATCAAAGGAGCTCGGCGACAAGGCTTTCTGCCTCGTCGACCTCGGCCACCACGCGCCCAACGTCAACATCGAGATGATCGTGTCGCGGCTGATCCAGTTCAAAAAACTCGGCGGCTTCCACTTCAATGATTCGAAATATGGCGACGATGATCTCGACGCCGGCTCGATCGATCCCTACCGGCTGTTCCTGGTCTTCAATGAACTGGTCGATGCCGAACTGTCCGGCGCTGAGGGTTTTGATCCCGCCCACATGCTGGACCAGAGCCACAACGTTACCGATCCGATCGAAAGCCTGATGCTGTCTGCGGTCGAGGTGCAGCGCGCCTACGCGCAGGCGCTGCTGGTCGACCGCAAGGCGCTCGAAGGTTTTCAGGACTGCAATGACGCGCTGATGGCGACGCAGACGCTAAAAGTGGCCTACCGCACTGATGTCGAGCCGATCCTGGCCATGGCGCGGCTGAAGACGGGCGGTGCCATCGATCCTGTCGCCGCCTACCGCGCGGCAGGCTACCGCGCCAAGGTGGCGGCCGAACGACCGGCGGTTGCGGGCGGTTCGGGCGGGATTGTCTGACACGTCTGACATCTGAATTGATCCGGCTGGCCCACCATTGATGGTGGACTCGGCCGCGGCAACGGGCTCTTCTGGGCATCTCGTCCAGGAGCACCATCATGCATCCCACCCGTCGGACACTGATCGCCGTCAGTCTCTCCCTGGCTTTTGTCATAGCGCCACTGCAGGTGACGTTCGCTGCCTCGCCCGCGCCGGCCAAAGGCGAACACGGCATGGTGGTGACGGCCCAGCATCTGGCGTCGGAAGTGGGTGTCGAGGTGCTGAAGAAGGGCGGCAATGCCGTCGATGCGGCGGTCGCGGTCGGCTATGCGCTGGCCGTCGTCTACCCCAATGCCGGCAATATCGGCGGCGGCGGCTTCATGACCATTCGTTTCGCCGATGGTAAATCGACCTTCCTCGATTTTCGCGAGCGCGCGCCGCTGGCGGCCACGAAAACCATGTATCTCGACAAGGACGGCAATCCGGTGAAAGGCGCCAGCCTCGACGGCTATCTCGCCGTCGGTGTGCCGGGCTCGGTGGCCGGTTTCGAAATGGCTCGCGAGAAATACGGCAAATTGTCGAGACAAGACCTGATGGCGCCGGCGATTGCCTATGCCAAGGATGGTTTCATCCTCAATCAGGGCGATGCCGCCTTCTTTGCCGGCAATGCGGACCGGCTGGCGAAGGACCCGGCGGCGGCGGCGGCCTTTCTGAAACCCGACGGCAAGCCCTATGGCATCGGCGAGCGGCTCACCCAGCCTGACCTTGCCGCGTCACTCTCGGCCATTTCCGACAAGGGCCCTGACGCTTTCTACAAAGGCGCCATCGCCGACGCGATCGTCAAGGCAAGCGGGGCCAAGGGGGGCATCCTGGCCAAGGCCGACTTCGAGCAATATGCGGTGCGTGAACTGAAACCCGTGACCTGCACCTATCGCGGCTACGAAATCACATCCTCGCCGCCGCCAAGCTCCGGTGGCGTCATCATCTGCGAAATCCTCAACGTGCTTGAAGGGTATCCGCTGTCCTATCTTGGCGCCGGCTCGGCCGAGACGGCGCATGTCATGGTCGAGGCGATGCGCCATGCCTATGTCGACCGCAATTCCGCGCTCGGCGATCCCGATTTCGTCGACAACCCGGTCTCGAAACTGCTGGATAAAGCCTACGCCAAGGATATCCGCGACAAGATCGACCCGTTCCGGGCTGGCGTATCGCAAGACCTGATGCCGAAGGGTTTTGGCGAGTCGAAGGAGACCACGCACTATTCGATCATCGACAAGGACGGCAATGCGGTCGCCGTCACCTATACGCTGAACGGCTCGTTCGGCGCCGGCGTCGTGGCCGACGGCACCGGCATCCTGCTCAACAACGAAATGGACGATTTCACCCAGAAACCCGGTGTGCCCAACCTCTATGGGCTGGTCCAGGGCGAGGCCAACGCCATCCAGCCGAAGAAGACGCCGCTGTCATCGATGAGCCCGACCATCGTCGCCAGGGATGGCAAGCCGTTCATGGTCATCGGCAGCCCGGGCGGCTCGCGCATCATCACCATAACGCTGGAAGCGATCGTCAACGTCATCGACCATGGCATGAATATCCAGGAGGCGATCGACGCGCCACGCATCCACCATCAATGGCTGCCCGATACGGTCTATGTCGAGCCGTTTGGTCTGTCGCCGGACACCGAAAGACTGCTGGCCGGCATGGGCTATCATCTCGATCTCGGTGACCAGACCTGGGGCCAGGCGGCCGGCATTCTCGTTGGCGGCAAGAGCCTGGCGGAAATCGAGAAGGGCGGCGGCGCGCGCTACAACGGCGCTATCGACAGCCGCGCCGCGTCGGGTGAGGCGCTCGGATATTGATATCAAGGTGGACTCCGGGACAGGCGCCGGCTCACGGCCGGGCAAGGGCCGTCACGTAATCAGTGTGATGGTCGATGCGATCAGCATCAGGGCAGCAATGCCGACGAACAGCGCGTAGATGCGCGGCCGGTCGAGTAACAGTGCATTTCCGGAGATCCAGGCCGAGGTGGCGCCACCAAGCGCGAACAGGAACCCGTTGCGATGGCCGAAGGTCATCGATGCGGCCATCAGCCCGCCAATGATCAGGGCGCCGAACACGATGATCACCGCCACGGCATATTTCTCGAAATCGTTGCCGCCGCCAATGGCTGGCCCGATCGCGTTCAAATTAGGCAGGTCATCCGGATCGAAAGGGTTCGCCGACCCGTATTCGTCTTGACCAATGGATTCTCGCATCACTCGTTCTCCGCTGCCCGGCAACAAACCATCAACACTTGCCGAGTGCAACCCGATCGCACGCCCCTCCACGTGTTGACTGTCATCTTCAACACGTTCCGGCCGCACTTGTCACCGCTTTTTCGGGCACATGGCTCGAATGCAACGCGCGTCTGCGGGCGGATGGCACGCCTTCATCCCGTTCCATATGCACCGTGTTCGCGGAGAAAAGATGATGCCGCCGATCAATTCGGTGCCGGCAGGGCGGTGCGCGACTGCGGCGGGGAGTCGCAGCGCCGGCATATGCCGGCTGGATTGTTGACCCCCGGCTGCATCTTCAATGTTGACTACGAATGTCATGTTTCATAGTCAACGGAGGAGCCGCTTGAGGTCAGAGTCCACAGACAGGCACGCCAAATTGGAAACAGACCAGGAGATTCAGCCGGCCGGCCCTGCCAATCGCTCGCGCGGCCGGATGACCCGGCGCGGCGCACTCGCTCTGTTTTGGCTGCCCTTGGCCGCACTCATGCCACAGGTGACCGAAGCAAAGCCGCTCCGCATCGTCTGTCTCGACGATGGGCTGGCGGAGACCTTGCTCATGCTCGGCGTCACACCGGTCGCGGTCGCCGACCGCGAAGTTTGGGAGAAGTGGGTGGTCGAGCCGCCACTGCCGCCTGAGGTTGCCGATATCGGCACGATCCTGGAACCCAATCTCGAATTCCTGCAGCAGCTTCGCCCCGACATCATCCTCTCCATCCCCTATCTCGACGGCATCAAGCCGCTGCTCGAACGTGTGGCGCCGGTGACGACGATCGGCATCTACACGCCGGACGGCCAGCCCTATCAGCGCGCCATCGAAGCGACCCGTCAAGTGGCGGCCCTTGTCGGCAAGGAAAGCGAAGGCGAAGCGCTGATCGCGGCAACGGAGGCCTGTTTCTCCGATGTCAGGCAGCGGCTGGCGCCGCTTTCTGCGCGGCCGGTCTACGTCGTCAACTTCCTCGATCCGCGCAATGTGCGCGTCTATGGCGAAAAAAGCCTGTTTCAGGCGGTGTTCGACCGCATCGGCATCCGCAATGCCTGGACCGGCGAGACCAATTACTGGGGATTTGCAACTGTTGGCATCGACGGGCTGGCGACGTCAAGCGACGCCCGCCTTGCCTATCTCGAACCCCTGCCCGAAGGGGCGGGCGGCACGCTGACCGAAAGCCGGGTCTGGAACGCCATGCCATTCGTGCGCAACCGCTCGATCATGCGTCTGCCCCCCGTTCTGATGTTCGGCACGCTGCCCTCGGCGAGCCGTTTTGCCCGGTTGCTGGCCGAGGCGCTGACAGCGGAGGGCGCCGATGACTGAGCAGGATGCACTCTTGTCCGACAGCGCCAGCCGCATCTCCGGTTCTGCGTCGTCGCCTCGCATATCAGACAGATATCCCATAGGCGCGATCCTGCTGTGCGCCGTGGTTGTTGGCGCTGCCGCTGTCGCGACCCTCTCCAACATAACAGTGCAATTGCCGCCGGCGCTGTGGCTCGATGCGCTCGCAAGCCCTGACATCGACGACATGCGGCAGGTGCTCGTCCACTATGCCTTCCTGCCCCGGCTTGCCGTCAGCCTTTTGTGCGGTGCGGCCCTCGGTCTGGCCGGGACGGTGCTGCAGCAGGTCCTGCGCAACCCGCTGGCTGCGCCTGAAACCGTCGGCGTCTCGGCCGGCGCCTATCTGGCGCTGGCGCTGGCGACACTGCTTGCGCCGTCCCTGCTTGCCTTCGGCCGCGAATGGGTGGCGCTTGCCGGCGCCTTCACCGCGCTTGCCGCGGTCTTCGCGCTGTCCTGGCACAAGGGCCTGTCGCCGCTTTCGGTGGTGCTCGCCGGGCTTGTCGTCAGCCTCTATGCCGGCGCCATCGGTGCGGCCCTGGTGGTGCTGCGGCATGAATGGCTGGCCAGCCTGTTCATCTGGGGCGCCGGTTCGCTCGGCCAGCAAGACTGGTCGACGACGCTGTGGCTGTTGCCGCGCCTGGGCGCCGCCGCGCTGCTGATCGGCCTGATGGTGCGGCCGCTGACCTTGCTCGGGCTCGACGATGAGGGTGCACGCAGCCTCGGTGTCCCACTCGGCGTCTATCGTTTTGCCGGACTGGCGGCGGCGGTCTCCCTGATCGCCTTTGTCGTCGCCGCCGTCGGCGTCATCGGCTTCGTCGGCCTCGCCGCCGCCACCCTTGCGCGCATCGGCGGCGGCCGCCGGCTTGGCCAGCAGCTGGTGATGGCGCCGCTCATCGGCGGCGCCATGCTGTGGGCCGCCGATCAGGGTGTGCAGGTCGCCACCGGACCGCAAGGCGACCTGCTGCCGACCGGCGCCATGACGGCACTTCTCGGCGCGCCGCTGCTGTTGTGGCTGCTGCCGCGCCTTTCGCTTGGCACCGAGACGCCGGCGCTAGGTTCGCAGCATTTGCCGCGCGCCCGCCATTCCGGCCTCGTGCTCGCGGCGTTCGGCGGCCTCTTGCTTGTGCTGCTCGGGCTGGCCTTGCTTTACGCACCGGGGCCGCATGGCTGGACATTCGCTGCCGGCGATCAGCTGCAGCCCTTGTTGTCCTGGCGGCTGCCCCGCGTATCCGCAGCCTTGGCCGCTGGCGCCATGCTGGCGCTGGCCGGGCTGATGATGCAGCGGCTGACCGGCAATCCGATGGCCAGTCCCGAAGTGCTCGGCATCAGCGCCGGTGCCGCGCTGGGCATGATGGTGGCGCTGTTTTCGCTCTCCGATGCCGGCCGCCCAGTGCAGACCGCCGCCGCCACCATCGGCGCCTTCGCCGCACTGCTGGTGACGCTGGCCATCAGCCGCCGTGCCGCCTATGCGCCGGAGCGGCTGCTGCTGGCCGGCGTCGCGCTGACGGCGTTGTTCGACGCGCTGATCCTGGTGCTCACCGCCGCGGGCGACCCGCGCGCCATGCTTTTGCTGAACTGGCTCACCGGTTCGACCTATGGCGTCGACGCGGGCTCGGCGATTTTCACTTCGTCCATCGCCTTTTGCCTGTTCCTGGCGGCGCCGTTCTTCATGCGCTGGTTGGACATGTTGCCGCTTGGGTCCGCCGCGGTTCAAAGCCTCGGCGTGAATCTGCGCGCAACGCGGCTTCTGGTGCTTTTGGTGGTTGCCGCGCTCACCGCCGCCTCGACGCTCGTGGTCGGGCCGCTGACCTTCATAGGCCTGATGGCGCCGCACCTTGCGCGCCACCTCGGCCTGTCGCGCGCGCTGCCGCAAGCCATCGGCGCGGTGCTCGCTGGTGCGTTGATCATGGTCTGCGCCGACTGGATCGGCCGCACCGCCATCTTCCCACGCCAGATCCCGGCCGGCATCGTCGCCACGCTGATCGGCGGCCCGGTGCTGATGTGGCTCTTGCGCCGCCGCTGACCTTTTTTGTTCCCGTGGAGATATTCATGTCCAAGTCGACGCCCGCTTTGATCGCCGACGCCACTGTTCACGACTTCGTCCCGGCAGATAGTGGCGACCCATGGCGGGTCTTCATCCATGTGCCGCCCGGGCCGGCGCCGGAGGCCGGCTGGCCGGTGCTCTACATGACCGACGGCAACGCGGTCATCGGCACGGCGGTCGACGCCATGCGGGCGCAGGCCTTCTATCCCCTGGGCACCAATGTCGACTGGGGTGTCATCGTCGCCATCGGCTACCCCGTCGGGGGCGCCTATGACCCGTTGCGCCGCTCATGGGACCTCGGCCCGCCGCCGGGCAAGACCTATCCGCCCTTCTATGAGAACGCGCCGGAAGTCAGGACCGGCGGGGCAGGGCAATTCCTCACCTTCATCGAGGATGAGCTGAAGCCTTGGGTCGCCAGCCGGACCAGGATCGATGAGAAGCGCCAGGCGCTTTACGGCCATTCTTTCGGCGGCCTGTTCGCGCTCTACGCTTTGTTCACCCGCCCACATTCGTTCCGGACCTTCATCGCGGCCAGCCCCGCCATCTATTGGGAAGACCGCGCCATCGACCGTTTTCTCGAAACATTCGAGGCGGCTGTCCCCGATGGCCTGACGGCCAACGTGATCCTGTCGGCAGGCGAGTACGAGACCGAAAAGCTGGCGCCGTTCCAGATCGGGGCCGATGACGAGGAAAAGCGCCTGCAGCAGAAAAAGCGGACATGCACCGACGAATTCGCGCAAGATATGGCAGAGCGTCTCGACGCCTTGCCGGGCGTCCGCGCCACTTTCGAACTGCACGCCGGCGAAAACCACATGTCGATCCTGCCGGCGACGGTCAACCGCGCTGTGCAGGCGGCGTTCGCGATACGGGACGCGCGCTAGGCGCTCCCGGCCCGAACCTTTGAAATCAATCGTTCCTGCCTTGCGGCCTCCTCAGCGATCATCGCGCCAAAGCGCAAGCCGCAGTGGAATGTTTCCCCTGCGGCGACGCGAACCAGGCGACCTCTTTCCTTGGCCGCAAGATAGCCGTCGGGCTTGGCGGTCGCCGGCAGCACGAGGCCAAGCGCATCCTGGTCGGCGCCGCGCGTGATCCAGCGTACGGCATAATTGAGTTCATCGGGACGAAAGCTGACGAAATCCGCTGTGCGGTCCGGATGAACCTGCAGGGCGTGCGCCCAGCCTTCAGCATCCGCCCTGGCTTTCATCGTCAATACGAGTTCGGGGTCGATCGGCTCGCCCTTGGTCAGCAGACGATGCCGCGAAGGATCGGCGACTATGGCATCGCGGTAGGCAAGGTAGCTTTCGCTCGGCGTGAAAAAGGGCGGAAGCACCTTGCGCACGACAATGTCCGTGGAATCATCTGCGACGGTGTCGACCAGACGCCCGTCGTCCGCCGGCCTGAAATTGATGTGCGCAAGATACATCAGATCCATGGGCGAGTGTTTCAGGTTCATGATGCTGACATCGACATTGACGCTGTTGGCGTCGAGTTGCAGCAGCACTGTAGGTTTCATCATGTAGTCGTGGCTGAAGGCGACGGTCTGTCGGCAGCGTCCCGTCAGCGCCATGAAAGGCCCTTCGGAATTGCTGCCGACGATCAGTTGCACGTCCCGGTAGGGCGCATTGGGCAGATCACCGTGGAGCGGATGTTGGTCGACCGGACCCGGATTTCCCATGGCGGTGGCGCCGCAGTGAATGAAGAACGCGCCGTAGTTGGAGAGATAATCCCGGGTCGCCACCGGCTCGTCGAACATCGAGCGCATGGTCAGCGAGCGGTTGAGGAACGTTGCGTTCCAAATCTGCTGTCCCTGGAACGGCAGCAAGATGATTTCGCCTTGCGCATTGCTGATGCGAAGACCGGCAACGCCGGATCGATAGCGAAAGGCGGTGGCGACAAGCCCGCGATATCGCGCCACGATGGTTTCCGAGCCTCCGAATTGCTCGGGCACGAGGTCGACAAAGACATGATCGGAATATTCGGAATGCATTGTTTCGACCTCTATCTGCCGCAATCACTGGGCCGATAGTCGCAGGAAGCGCCTGGAAATCAACGAGGCTCGTATGCCATGTCGAGCTGGGTGATGTGAACGAGCGTCTCCGCGAGATCGCGTCGGACAGTGTCTTTGAATGCCGAGGTGTCCGCCCGAATAGCCGATTTCACCGCGTGGTGGTTTTGACTGTCTATGCGGCACGGGCCGGCGGCAGCTCAAACAGGTTGGCACCATTCTCCTGGCCGTTCTCGACATAGCCGATGACACCGAACCATCTGGCGACGTCAGGCCCCTGCAGCCAGCTGCGCGAATGGATGGGAAGGTTGCCGGCGAGTGCCTGGATGTGCCTGATATGCCGCTTGCAGAACCGCACGGTCGAGGCCCGAAAAAAATCCTCCTGCGCGGCAAACAGCGTATCGGCGGCATCGCTGTTCTCATGCCAGGCGATGATCGCCACGGCCTTCTCGCCCTCGACCAGCGCGTGCGCGCGACCTTCCTTCAAATTCATCATCAGATTGTCGTAGGCGACCTTGCTGTCCTTGCCGGCCGCGGCATACTCGTCCGACATCCGCTTGGACAGGCCATGGAAGACATCCTCGAGATCCCCAAGCGTCGCTGCACGTGCTCTCATTTCACCTCCTGCAGCCCCACGGGAAGTTTGCCCTACGGTTGAGGGGGTGCCAAGCAAACTGAATCCGCCAGAAGCCTAAAGTGAGCAAAGTGATTTCTGCAGGGTGGCCGTGAGCTGGGACATTACCTGTGCCGACAAGCACCATCTTCATGACGTTGGTGACGCCCCCGGTGGTATCAGGCACAATTCCTACCGCTGCGGCCAGCGGGCCAAAAGTCGAGCGAGGCTTTTTGTGGACCTGCCCGAGCCTAGAAAGTGCGGCGACTGGAAACGCGTCGAGCTCTTCGTGGCATGGGGCTCTATGCTGAGATGTCTCCCGTCAGAGTAGCAAACTCTGATGTAGTGGTATTATGCTCACGGCGAAGCGAAAGCCAATTGTTCCCTGGTAGTTCCTTTTCCTGCCAATTATTGATCATATCATCGTATCGCTGAACCGTTGAAAGCGCTACAGTAATTCAAAACTGGCGAAAGAAACGCTGCAGGGGAGGGGTCGATGCAGTATTTTCAAGCAATCGTTCCATATCTGAACAATCCATTGGCGATCGTGGGGTTCGTTCTTTTCCTTATGTTTGGCGTTCACAGGGCGCTGATCAGCTCCGGAATCCTTCCGCCCGTCTCTCAAACCGATGCTCCGCAGATCGTGAGGGACATACTCCGTTACGGTTTCTTCGCTGCCATCATCGTGCTGGCTAGCGGCTTCGCTCTGGCGGCTTGGAATACGTATATCGACTTGAGGAAATCCACCTCACTCACAGGGTCTTTGCACCTCGTTGACGCAAAGGTAGTGGAGCCGTCACAGGTGTACGCTCGCTGGCCGGGGTGGGACGAAAACACCAAAGCGTTTCCAAAACTGGACGTGTCGTTTCGCAACGATGGGATCGCCATCGCGTCAATTACGCGCGCTGTGATCACCATAAAACATGTGTGGATCGATCGATCTCCATGGCTTCCTAGCTATCGAGACATATCTTGGAACTACGACGCTATCCTGCCGATCACTGGAGAGGGTTGTCGGATTGTCGTTCCCCTAAGCCAGGACATTAAGAGTAATGAGTCCGATCGATTCACGATCACCCTCGGCAACGATGCCCCGGGCACTTACGATTGGTTTCTCTTCGATATTGAGACGGCATTTTTCTACAATGAAGACGATAGCTCATTGAGCACAAAGGAGATGATTTATCTGACACCCGGGCAGCATATTCCCGTTGCAGAGAACGAAAATCTGGACCGCCAAATCTCTTCGCTAGTGTACAACCTCGGTGTTTTGGCGGCGGTCGAGAAAACTGGTGCTGCCTTAAGTGAAGAGGCCGCCAAATGGGCTGACGATAAGAGATCGGCGGTTGATAGGACGGTTGATCAGCTGGTTGATCCCAAAAGCGACCTGGATACCCATATTCAGATAGCGTCAATCCTCGGCCGGATGGGCTGGTACGCCAAGGCAGCTTTGCCGGTCCTAGAACAGGTTCGCGACGATAAGGCGACCGATCCGAAGTTAATGTCCGCCATTGGGGCGGCGATAAGCTCGATCCAATCGGAAACAGAGCCCGCCGTCGACTTGCGCGTCATCCGAGATGATGGCCATGAAGGCTGCTCCGTCGCACCTGGCTGGGACGATAAGGTGCCTGTCGTAATAGCCAATCAACGAAATGAGGCTCTCGCGAAGGAGGCTCTCGCGAAATAGAAGCAGTCAAAGCTGAGCAATTTTAGGCTGCTTCAATAACATAAGCTGCATCAACACCCAGCTTCCCTTCCCGAGAATGGCTGACAGTTCATTCCGTATAGATGTTTACACTTTCGGCCATTTTGCAAGGAGAGCAAGGTGCCTTGGAAGGAGTGTAACATCATGGACTAGAGGCTAAGGTTCGTTGCCCGGCCGCTGGACGGCGAGAAGACAATGCGTCAATGCGGCTGACGAGCGGGAAGCAAGTTTGAGAAATCCAACAAACTTATCGAGCTCTAAGCGCGACTCTTGTCACCGAGTCATCCTACGAGGTACTAGGTCATCCTACGAGGTACTAGATTTCGTGCAGCTGATTTTCAACAGGCCCTTGCGCGCTCTGAAATAGCAAGCGCTTATTCAACTCGCCGTCAAACGCGCGAATGGAGAAGTCATGTTCGCGTCTGGCATTTATAACGAAATCTGACGGAAGGCCCGAACTTCGTCACCATCGTCAGCGCTATCGCTGGTGTTGGATTTCTTTTGTGGCGATGGTGGCGTGCTCCTTGGCCTCCACAATTAGGCGAGGGACAGTTCGTATGCAGTCTCCCTATGAGATCAACGTGGCTGAGATGAAGACGAACCGCCAGACTGGACGCAGTCAACCTTTTGATATAAGGGCGCTTTTATCGATTTGGTTGTGGTTTTGTTCACGTGTTTGTCGGCCCGCCATGTCAAGCATTTTATTTGCACTCTTTGCCTACGGAGCCGCCAACCTCATGGCTAAATCAGTTTGCTAATCGAGGCGTCGCTGGTACCGTTTGTGCACATTTAGTGATTGGGCAACATCCACACGCTAAATACGTTTTAGTTAGTTCCGACAAAACAACACACAACGCGCATCCTCCCGTGCGATCGGAGAAGCTATGACCGTCACCATCGACCTCGCCCAGATTTTGGGCGTAATCGCTAGCATCATCGCCATCATCGGCGGCGTTGTCGCCTTCGCCCGTTTTATCAAATGGTGGTGGAAACGTCCGCTGGACCCGGCAGAATGAAGCTGTAGAGTGCTACCTCGACAAGGCTGATTGTTATTCGACCCAGCCCGCCAATGACTTCATCGACGCTCGACTTTGCAGGGACCTGTTTCAGGACGGTTCTTCCATTGACCTATGCTCGCAGCCGAATAGGATCGCTCATCGCCTGGTAACACATACTCTAAATCTAGCATCGAAGGGACTGCGACGGCAGATGGCGGCGAGTCTATTCGCCTTCGACGACTTCGACGGACCAGATGTGCACCTTATCCTATCCGCTGGTGTTCCGTGCAACCTCCGCACCGACGATCTCACTGCACAGAGCGACGAAACGGTAGAATACCTCACTTGCTACTGGCATCCAAATAGCCGGAGCATGCAATGTCTCAAGCGGAAAACACAAGGTGGTGATCGAATGGCACACCGGCTTCCTGAAGTTCCCTCGCCAACTCCGTTTTCCACGGTCGATTTGTTCCGAACGCTACATATCCAATACCGTCAAAATCAGATGGTTTTGCTATGCCCTCACCAAGCAAGGGGCATACATTCTCAGCGCCGAGCTGCCCAATAAAGAAGCCAAGCTCAAAAACGACGTTTTGCCGTGCCCGCGACTCTATAACCGGTTCCCCGCGCAGACCGCCAACATCATCTGGCGTCATCAACACGACTGCATACGATGCTCCCTTGGCAACCTCCTGAAACTTTACCAGAATTGATCGTCCTTTATTCGCCTGCCTGCTCAGCACCAGCGGTTCAAGGCCCAAATGTCTCAGGAACAGCTCGACCTCGTGCTGCGCCGTGGTATCGCGCCCATGGACAAGAAAAATCTTTTTGTTTTTCACCTTTGCTGGTTCCTCAATTGTTTCGACCGATGCTGGTATCCAGTCGTCTTCGGTCGCATCTGGTGCTCCCGATTCGCGCTCTCCAAAAATCACGCTCATGAGCTTTTGTTCAGTCGTCTCGGTTCCTAGTGGCACGACAACACCATTATGCGACTGGTACTTGTCGAGTTGCAGACTGTCCCAAAAATCCTTGCGATCTTTGTCTTTCAAATCCAAATACGAGTCTGGATAGCCGCGATCAATCCAAGCCGCTTGCTCAACAATCGCATTTGCAGCCAGTGCCCCGTCCATCGTCCGGCTATCGGGTCGTTGGGAAATATAGGTTGCAAGCCTCATAGCCCGTGCGTGGCGACTGTCGCCACCGCTAGGCTCGGCTCGAAAGTCCTCAAGCCCTAATTCCAGGAAGAATTGCGTCAGTTCGGAATGACCCAAATGGGCGAGGATCCCGCAAGCCTTGATAACCGTCCGACGCGAATATTTAGCCTGTTCAGCCGCCACCTAATGCCCCAACGCTAGCGCCACTTCAGCGACAATATACGAGACAGCGAGCATTGCGTAGGCGATTTGAAGAAGTGTCATGCGGGTCATCCTTGAAATTTCGATGACCATTCATCTAAAGGATATTTTATCGGAGATGCCCCCCAAGTCGTCGGAAATATCCGATTTCTAGTAATGCTCGGCCTCGCCACCAGAATGTGCTACCGTTGCGGCAATTCTCGGGGGAGGAAAGTCGTGCGCATCCTCACCGTCGCAACCGCGATTGTTCTCGCTTCGTCAGGCTACCCCCCAGCTGACGATACTGCCGATCTTGTTGCCCAGGTCGCCAAAGGAAAGACGACACGCTGCCATGGGCGCGTCGTAGTTTTCGCACGTTGCCATCGGAATGAGAGCCTACAGCGAGCCTAACCCATTTCGCGCGAAAATGGTGAAGTCGAATAGCTTAGCGATTTTAGAGGGTGATGGTGCCAGAGGCGGAATCGAAATGTTATCTATGTATTTGAATTTAATCGGAAATCCTCAGTGAGGGTATCGACCCGTACCCTCAAATTTACCCAATCAAAAATCATACCGATGGTTCGGTTCCATTATCCACAGAAAATTGCTTTGCATGATGCGGTAGATGCTATCATTTTGTTACCTCTTGCAATCGGATTCATCATCTCGCCTCGGCCCCCACGATGCGGGGTTCTCAATCCACCGATTGATATCCGACTCCCGCCATCCGGCACCGTTGACACTGATCCTGATCTGAGCCGGGAACGTGCCTTCGGCGATCTTGCGATACATGGTTGAGCGGGACAGGCCGGTCCGGGCAAGGACGGTTTTGAGGCGAATGATGCGATCGGGTTCGGGCATGGCTCGCCTGTCTCCTCCTGAGTGCCTCTGATATCTGATGGGTCACACGAAACAGGCTGCATCGCTCAGGCAAGGCGTATTCCCGCCCCACTGCGATGTGGCGCGGAAACGGCGGCAAATCGGATGGTCAGATTCCGATGCCCTTGCCTCGGCCGAGCCCGATGCCGTGGTTAAAGGCGAGTTCCACACCCAGACGCCGGCCGGATTCGACATGGATGCCGAGCGCTTTCTTATGATTGGCAAGTAGGGATTCAAGTTGAGGGTCGCGTTCGAGGCTCTTGGCCATGTCGGACATGGCCGAGCGCGCTGACTTGTAGCCGGAGATGTCGCCGGCCTGATATTGCTGCCGTCCCGTCCGGTCGAGCTTTTGCCAACGTTCCACGAACCGGTCGGCGCGGCGGCCGGGATCGATGTCCATCCGAGTGCGGATTTCCGTCTCAAGCTGGAGAGCAAGCACGATGCGGCTGACGCGGCCGGCGCCCGCCTCGCGGACCAGTTCGGGATTTTTCATATAAGCCGCTTCGGCATCGCGCCAGCGATACGACCGAACCTTCTCGAAAGCGCTGCGGGCATCCCTCAATTCGCGCATTTGGTCGGGACTGCCCTGGCCGTCCGCATTTCCAGTACTGAGGACCGCGTCGAGCGCGCGCGCGTGACGCACAAGCGCCTTCGTACGGGCGCTGCGCAACGCCGCTTCCGCGTCCACCGGCGTATCCGTTTCGCGCGACACGCCGGCGGCGAGATTTTCTCCGACGAGCATGGGCCGTGCATCGCCGATCTGCGCCCCAACATTTTCCCTTTCCGGTCCGCGCCCACCTTCCCGCATGGGCTCGCCGTCTCCGGGCGAGCGCACGTCCAGCAGTCCGCCAATCCTGTCGCGCAGCTTCTCCGGAACGACCCGGCGCACGATCTCGACCACGCGCTCGCGGAACGTGATGCCGCGCCGCTCGGCATAGCTCTGCGCCGGGTCGATCTGATCGTAATCCGACGCCATGTCCTTGGCGCGGTCGCGTGACAGCGAGCGGTCCAGCCGCTCCCGCGTACTGAAGTCATCGCTGCCGTAATGCAGGTCCATCCCGTCGCGATGCCTCGACAGGGCGACGTAGCTGCCGTGCGCATCTATGCCCGGCGTGGCGAGCACATGGGTCCGGTCGACGGTCATGCCCTGCGCCTTGTGAATGGTCGCGGCATAGCCGTGGTCGACGTACGCGTAGTCTTTCAGCTCGAAGCGAACCGACCTGTCGTCATCGGTGCGCACGGTCATGCTTTGTTTACTGACTTCTTCCACGATGCCGAGCGTGCCGTTCTTGACGCCAAGGCCACGCTCGTTGCGCAGGAACATGACGCGGTCGCCACTGGCGAAGTTTCTTGGGCCGCGTTCGACCGTCACTTGCACTTCGTCGCCGAGGTCGCCGGCAGCGCGCATGCGCTCCCGCGCTGCCTGGTTCAGGGCGCGCACCTCGTCATTTGTATGAGTGAGAATGATCCGGCTTGCCTCGGGATGCGCCTGCCTGTCGCGATCCCAGCGCTCGACCAGATCGCGTCGCGCGTCGTCGCGCGTTGCAGCCTGATGCACCATGCCTTGCGCGTCATAGGCGTTGATTGCGGCGCCGATCCTGCCGGTTGCCAGATCGCGCGTGGCATCGCGCTGCCAGACCTCGCGCTGCCGTCGCACCTGACCGATCTCGACGCCGCCGTGTCGCTCGTGGATGGAGCGGAATGCAGCGCCGGCTTCGATTGCCTGCAACTGCTGCGGATCGCCAACCAATACGACCTTTGCGCCAACGTCCGCGGCATGGGAAAGCACGCGCTCCAACTGGCGCGTGCCGACCATGCCGGCCTCATCGATCACCAGGACATCGCGCGTGGTGAGCAGATCCCTGGCCTGTCCCCAGCTATGCTCCATACTGGCGATGGTGCGCGACGAGATGCCTGATCCGCCTTCCAGATTCTCGGCGGCAATGCCGGAGAGTGCCGCGCCTCGAACCTCGTAGCCCGCCGCTGCCCATGCCTGGCGCGCAACGCCCAGCATGGCGCTCTTGCCCGTCCCGGCAAAGCCGACGACGACACCAAGACCGTGACCATCGGTGATGTGCGCAAGGGCATCGGTCTGCTCGCCCGAAAGGACAAGCCCGCGTTGCGCGGCCCGCGCCAGTGCCGCCTCGCGATGTGCGTCACTCACCGCGTGTCGCTCGTCCAAATCCATACGCTCCGTAGCGCGGTGAAGGCGCTGCTCGGTCTGGATCATCTGCCTTGTGGTGAAGCGATCTTCGCCGCGCAGGTCCGTGCCGAGTTCGACCAGATCGGATGCGTTGCTGATCGCGACCACCACCTCGTTGAACTGCTCCATTCCGTCGCTGTGCCGATGCGCAAACTTCGCGATGTCTTTTCGGGTGAAGGTCGATTGCTGATGCGTGATGGCATCCAGCGCCACGGATGGATCAGCGATGATGCGCGCGCCATTGTTGCGCGCGATCTCGCGATGCAGTTCGGCGCGATCTGCTTCGATCTCACCAGCGTCTAGGCCACCGCCCTCAATGCGTTGCGCCGGGGCACCAATCTGCGTTTGCGGCTCCAGTGAAATGCCCTGCGCTTCCAGACTGCGATGATCGATGCGGGCGTCGATGTCGAGTTCGGCCAGGCGCTCATTGGCCAGTTCCGCCCATCGCTCGCGCCAGCGCTCGACCAACTGGGTGGCATTCCAGTCTCGAACCTTCGCCCCAAAACCATTTTTGTCCACGGACCGCATGGTCAGCATGACATGAGCATGCGGCTTGGGACTGCCATCCTCCGCCCGGTCCCAATGCACATTGAGATCGGCGACCATGCCCTTGCTGACAAACTCGACTTGTACAAAGTCGCGCGCCAGTTCGATGCCTTGCGCCTTGCTGAGTTCACGCGGGAGAGCAAACTCGACCTCACGGGCAAGCTGGGCATCCTTGCGCACCTCAAAGGCTTCGACATCGTTCCACAGCCGTTCGCGGTCGCGCCAGGCTTCGGGCGCGCGCTCCGGCAGCATCACCTCGGAATGGACGACACCGCGTTTGGCCGAAAAATCATGGCTGCGTTCAATCCGCTCGTCACGCAATCGCGAGGCCGAGCGGTAGGCGGCCGAAGCGACAGCGCTTGAGCCTGCCTTGCGGCCAATAACCTTGACGTGAAGATGATAGATCGCCATCGCGACCAGATCATTTGCACGGCAAAACGCACGTCGGCACGACGTATAAGCGCGCCCTCCCTCGAAAAAATCTCGGGATGGACCAGCCCGTCCCGGGCTGTCTCGGCAACCCTGAAGCTTTCGGGCAGGCGCTCCCCTATCATCGCCGCATCGACAATTGATGGAGACAACCATGCGTAAGCAACGGGATTTCGACGCGGAACTGAAGGCGCTGGAAGACAAAGCGCGAGAACTCAAAACGCGGAAGGTGCAGCAACTTGGCGAGCTGGTGATCGCCACCGGCGCCGATCAGCTCAGCACGGACGAACTGGCCGGCGCGCTGGTCGCACTCGCCGAGACGAAAGACGCCGCAAAGCGTGAGGCATGGGCCAAGCGTGGGGTGACGTTTTTCGAGAGCCGGTCCCGGCGAACTGCTCCGGCATCTCAGCGCAACGTTCGAAGCGATCCAGCGCAACAAGGCAGCTCACAATCGCCGGCAGGCGGCACAGGCTCGCAATGACATGCGCACGTGGCAGGTCGAGCGACGCAAACGGACCCAACATCTAATCGAACTCGGGGGGCTCGTCGTCAAGGCAGGCATCGTTGATCTGATCGCAGATGATCGCGTCGCTATCTACGGCGCGCTCCTCTGGACAGCGGACAAACTCCGAAGCGAAGACGATCAACGGACCCGAGAGTTGTGGGCCGGAATGGGGAAAGAGGCTTTTATGGCGGAGCGGAATGAAAAACTAAAGGGACAGCAAGCGTAGCGATGTTTGCCGCGAGCGGCGCGCAGTGCGGAAACCTCAAATATCGTAGCGCCGCCCGCTTCGCTCCGACCGTCGATTTTGGGTCGCTGCATCTCGAAGGTCTCGGTGGGGGCCGCAGGCAGACGGTCAGCTTCTGGCATTTAACAGCCGATGACAGGCAAACGGTTGGATCTGCGTCTCCGGCTGACTAGGAAGCACAGGCCGGGAATGCGAGGAGCATCGCTTTAGAAGTTCAGCACTCAAAATTAGACGTCCGATAAGGCGTCGAAACTTTGCATCGTCGATCGATTCTCCCGTCATTTCTGGCGAAAGGCGGAGTGGAACGACACAACCAACGGGCCTATTATGTAGTCCAGAGCGGTGCGTTCCTCGGTGACAATCATGACCGACGCCGGCATGCCCGGATAAAGCGCAATCTGTGAAGCCGCCGCCAATTCCCCCGGATCGACCGCTACGTCGGCGAGATAGTAGGGAAACCCGGTCTTGCTGTCGGTGATGCGATCCGCCGAAATGCGGGTGACGCGGCCATGAATTATGGGTATCGACCGCTGCTTATAGGATGTGAACCGAACTTCGGCGGCCATGTCGGGCCGCAGGTTCGATATGTCCTCGACGCGAACCTGCGCCTGGACGATCAGTGAATTCTCGGTCGGCACGATGTCGAGGATGGTCTGGCCCGGGGAAACGATGGCGCCGATCGAGAAGACGCTGAGATCCATCACCTGGCCGTCATAAGGCGCCCGGACTTCGGCCCGGTCCATCGCAGCCTGGGCGGCAAACATCTTGGGCACAAGGTCGGCAAGGTTCGATTGCGTTTCGATCAGCATCGCCGACAGCTTGGCTCGGCGTTCAAAGGTCAATTGCGCGATCTGGCTCTCGAGTTCGGCTTTGCTCTGTTGGCTGCCGCCGATCGCACCGAGGTTCTCGTCGATCAGGCCCTGCAGATCCGAGGCGGACCTTTCCAGTTCCAGGATGCGTGGGCGGGTCGTCAATCCGGCCTTGAGCAGCTTCGACAGGCTGGCCTTCTCGTCGATCGTCGATTGCAATTGGGCCCGGTAGGATTCGACCCGAGACTGCTTGCCCTGGATCTGCTCCTCGAGCTCGGCAATCCGGCGCTCGAGGATCTGCCTGGCGCCGGCCATCGAGGCACGCTGGCTTTCCAGGTCGGCGATCTGGTTTGCCATCGCATCCCTGAGGTAGTCCTCGTGCTCCTTGAGAATGTCCTTCGGGAAGGCAACAGCCGCGCTGCCGTCCAGTTCGGCCCGGATCCTGGCATCGGTTGCGCGCAACAGAGCATATTGCTGGGCGTAAAGATTGAACTCGGACCGGATCCTGGTGTCGTCCAGCTTCAGCATTATGTCGCCCTTCCTGACGACGTCGCCATCCTTGACTCGGATCTCCTTCACCGTTCCGCCGTCGAAGTGCTGTACGCTTTTGCGATTGCCTTCCACCTTGACGATGGCGTCGGCGAGCACGGCGCCGTTCAGAGGGGCAAGGGCCGCCCAGCCGCCGAAGATGCCAAAGAAGGCGACGATGATCAGCAGGCCGACATAGGCCGGTACCCGGATCGAATCCGGAGCCAGCAGGCCCGTTTCGCCGGGCAGGGTCCGGTAGGTAAGGGCGCCGTCGCTCATCGATCTCTCCAAACGCGGCTCATTGCGTTGCCACCGCCATTGGAGCCGCGCGCTGGTTGAGCAGCGCCACGATCTCGTTCCTCATGCCGAAGGCCTCGACGGCGCCATCGCGCAACAGAAGGATCTTGTCGACATTCGCCAAGGTAGAGGGCCGATGCGAGACGATGATCACCGTGCTGCCGCGGCGCTTGAGTTCAATCGCACAGTCGCTCAGCGCGCGGTCGCCATCGGCGTCGAGATTGGAGCTCGGCTCGTCGAGAATGATCAGGTTCGGCGTTCCGAACACCGCCCGGGCAAGAGCGATCCGTTGCCTGTATCCTCCCGAAAGAACCGCACCGCCTTCGCCGATCTGGGTCTCGTAGCCCTGCGGCAGGCGAATAATCATCTCATGCACGCCGGCGAGCCGTGCGGCCTCGATCACCTCCTGGTCGACATTGGTCTTGAAGCGGCCGATGTTGGCGGCGACGGTATCGGAGAAGAGCTCGATATCCTGCGGCAGGTAGCCGATGTGGTCGCCTAGCGCGTCGTGCCCCCATTGCGACAGGTCGGCGCCATCCAGCCTGACGGTGCCGCGGCTGGGTTGCATGACGCCCGCGAGATGACGCGCCAGGGTTGACTTGCCGGCGCCGGACGGGCCGACGATCCCCAGCGCCTCGCCTGCTTCCAGCCGGAACGATACCTCCCGCAGAAGCACTTTCTGCTGGCTGGCAATTGCAAAGCTGACCTGCTCGACCGATATTTTGCCGCTGGGTTTCGGCAGGTTGAACGATCTTTCGCTCCGGGCGCCACCGTCGACCAGCTTCTCGACCCTTGCCAGCGCCGCCCGCGCGAGGATCAGGCTGCGCCAGAGGCCGACGATCTGCTCAACAGGCTGCAACCCCCTGCCCAACAGGAGGCTCGCCGCGAACATGGTGCCGCCGGTAATCTGCCGTTCGATGACCAGATAGGCGCCGAGGCCAAGGATCAGCGACTGCATGGTGAGCCGCAGGAAACGGATAATGCCTGACATCAGGGCGGCGCGGTCGCTTGCCTCCGCCTGGCGCCGCAGCGCTAGGTTGCGGTCGCGCCCCCAGCGGCGGATGAGACCGTCGATCATCCCCATGGCGCGAACGACTTCCGCGTTCCTGAGGCTCATCTCGGTAAAGTTGTAGTTGGTCGTTGCCAGCTCGTTGGCCTGCTTCAGCGGCGAACGCACGAGATACTCGTTGAGCACGGCCATGGCGATCAAGAGCAGCGAGCAGCCCAGTGCGAAGAAGCCGAGCCACGGATGCAGCAGGAAGATGATGCCGATGTAGATGGGCGACCATGGCAGGTCGAACAGGGCGTGGATACCGCTGCCGGTGATGACCTGCCTGAACGTGTCGAAGTCGCGGATGGGCTGGCTCGGCGAGGAGCCGGGCGATGGGGTTTCGACCGATGCGGCGAGGATCTTTGCCGATAGCAACCGGTCGAGCCGCGCACTGGCACGCGTCAGGATCCAGGCGCGTACCAGGTCGAGGCCGGCCAGCGAAAGGAAGGCAGCCAGCAACACCAGGGTCAGCATCACCAGCGTGGTTTCGCTGCCGCTGGTGACAACCCGGTCGTAGATCTGCAGCATGTAGAGTGGGGAAGCCAGGTAGAGCAGATTGATCGCCAGGCTGAATGCCGCCGCAACCAGGAAATAGCGGCGGCATGCCCGAAGCGCATCCTTCACAATTCGAGACTTGCTATCCACTTCCAGAACCCCACTCGATACTTTGTCAGGTCAGGTAAGCCGCCACTGAGGCGGCCCTTTTGGTTCACACCACGAAGTCGCTTGAAATCGCCCCATTGCCGATGCCGGTCAGCGTGAATTCATTGTACGAAACGACGGTATGGCCCTGGCCGTCATCGGCAACCTTGAAGGCGTTCGCATCATAGCTGCCGACCAGATGCAACGCGGCGCCATGGGTGCCATCCGAAACGGTCAGCGTTCCGCCGCTGCCATCCTGGTTTGCCTGATAAACGGCCGTTGTCCCAGCACCGAACAAGATATCGTGGAGATCCAACCTGTCATCATTGGTGATGCCGCCGATCCGGCCGCTGTAATCGAAGGAATCGTCGAGTTGCAGCGTGCCGGCCGCGTCGTGACCAAAGGTGACGTCCGTCGACGAAGCGCCGCCGAACTCGAGCTTCGACAGATTGCCGATGGTGGCATCGCCGTCGCCGGTGACCTGGCCATGGATCACGATGTCGCCGCCATTAGCCCAGAGCATGCCTGAATTCGCCAGGCCGCCAGCGACCGTCAGGCCGCCCGACCCCGTTGCTTCCAGCGTTCCGGAATTGATGACGACGCTGCCACCGGTGTCGATGACCAGCCCGTTCGAGCCGGAGGCGATGATGGTCCCTCCGTTGTCAAGGCTCAGCATCCCGCCGCCCAGCTGACCAGCGCCGGAGATCGTGTTGTCGACATTGACCAGGGTGACGTCCGGCCCGGTGCCGGAGATGACGTTGGTGGCGCTGTCGGACAGCAGGATCTGTCCGCCACCCTGCAGGGTCACGCCATGCTGGATAACCTGCAGCAGCGTATCGCCGCCGGTCGAGTCGAGCGAGATGAGACCGCTGTTGTTGATAATGCCGCTGAGCGGCAGCAAAGCGCCGTCGCCGATTGTCATGGTGCCGGAATTGTTGACCACCGGTGTCTGGTCGAAGACGAAATTGCTTCCGGTCAGCGCGTCCGAGTGCACGCCGTCCAGCGTGATCGACTGTCCGTCGCCGAGCGTTATCATCGCATTGCCATGGGCATCGTCGGCGATATGCGTCTGGAGGTCGGCAAAGTCTGCCAATCCGTTGTAGCCGATGAGATCGATCTGGTCGGCGGCCGCATCGAAATTGTGCACCGTGTCGGCACCGATCGGTTGCGAGAAGACGAAGAGATCGTTGCCGTGGGAGCCGGTCAGCACGTCGTCGCCGGACCAGGCAAAGATCGGCGAACCCGGAGCGTAGGCTTCGACATTGTCGGCGATCGACGCGGTGCCCGCGGTGCCGTCGGCGTTGATCCAGGTCATCTGGACGTCGAGCACGGCTGCCCCGGTGAAACTGGCCGGTGTGGTGACAGTCAGCCCGTGCAGGTCGCTGGTCTGTGTCGTCCAGCTTCCGTCGGCGTTATGGGTTGCGCCGTCGATGGTCCAGCCCGAAGGCACGTCCTTCACCGTGACGGTGATGAGCGCACCTTCATGCGATGGATCGGTCAGGGCGAGATTGATGGGCTCGCCGGAAGTGCCGGCTGGTTTGAGGCCGCTTTTAGTGAACGATGTGTTGGTGTTTCCAACCGAATCCGAGAATGCTCCGGCATCGATAGTAACGCTGTAACTTGATCCGTTGTTGCCCGAACCCTTATTCACATCAAAGGAATACGTTTGGGTCGTCGCATCAAAATGGCCACTGCCGGCAACTATGAATGCATCATTAGTCACATTAGATACATGGATTGCCGATGTGATGTCGACGAAGTTTGCATGTATGTTCGTGGTATTGAAAGTTATTTGTGCCGTGCTTGGACTGTTGTTACTTGACTGCTTGCTCGCAACGACCTGACTGATAAGAGTGTTGCTGGCCTCGTCTGTGCCGTTGACTGTGACCGTGACGGTCTGGGTATCCGACGCACCATTATTGTCCGTGCTTTGGACAGTATAGGTGAGCGTCAGCGACTGACCGGCAGCAAGGTAATCGAACGCCTGCGTGCCGGAGTTGAAGGTCCAGTTGAGGTTGTGAGTGTCCGCAGGATTGGCGGCCAAGCCCGATGTCGGCGAAACAGCCAGCATGGCAAGAAGCTGGGCAGCGTTTGACGTGAGGCCAGCCGTCGTTCCTGACGCCACGACGGTCGTGACCGAGGAATTGACTGTGTCGCTGACATCAGCATCGGTCACCGTCAGCGTGCCCGATGTCGACAGGCCGGCATTGGTCTCCGTCAAGGTCGCCGACGCTGTGTCCGGCGTCCCTGTCGCCACAAGATGTATATCTGGAGCATCATTGGTGCCGTTGATGGTGACCGTCAGGCTGGCGCTCGATGAGCCGCCATGGTTGTCGGCGTTGGTGTAGGTGAAGACGTCGGTGACGCTGGCGCCTGCGGCCAACGCCTGGACCGAGGCCAGGCCATTGTTGAGCGTGTAGGTGTAGGTGCCGTCGCTGTTGAGATGCAGCGTGCCATAGGTGCCGACGAGGTTGGCACCGACATTGCCGGCCGAGCCATTGACGGCGGTGACGCTGTGGGTGTCGCCAGTGTCGACATCGGTGTCGTTGGTCAGCACATTGCCGCTGACCGGATTGGGCGCCGTGTCCTCTTTCACCGAATTGATGTCGGCAACCGCGACCGGAGCATCATTGGTGCCGTTGATGGTGACCGTCAGGCTGGCGCTCGATGAGCCGCCATGGTTGTCGGCGTTGGTGTAGGTGAAGACATCGGTGACGCTGGCGCCTGCGGCCAACGCCTGGACCGAGGCCAGGCCATTGTTGAGCGTGTAGGTGTAGGTGCCGTCGCTGTTGAGATGCAGCGTGCCATAGGTGCCGACGAGGTTGGCACCGACATTGCCGGCCGAGCCATTGACGGCGGTGACGCTGTGGGTGTCGCCAGTGTCGACATCGGTGTCGTTGGTCAGCACATTGCCGCTGACCGGATTGGGCGCCGTGTCCTCTTTCACCGAATTGATGTCGGCAACCGCGACCGGAGCATCATTGGTGCCGTTGATGGTGACCGTCAGGCTGGCGCTCGATGAGCCGCCATGGTTGTCGGCGTTGGTGTAGGTGAAGACGTCGGTGACGCTGGCGCCTGCGGCCAACGCCTGGACCGAGGCCAGGCCATTGTTGAGCGTGTAGGTGTAGGTGCCGTCGCTGTTGAGATGCAGCGTGCCATAGGTGCCGACGAGGTTGGCACCGACATTGCCGGCCGAGCCATTGACGGCGGTGACGCTGTGGGTGTCGCCAGTGTCGACATCGGTGTCGTTGGTCAGCACATTGCCGCTGACCTCCTGGACCGAGGCCAGGCCATTGTTGAGCGTGTAGGTGTAGGTGCCGTCGCTGTTGAGATGCAGCGTGCCATAGGTGCCGACGAGGTTGGCACCGACATTGCCGGCCGAGCCATTGACGGCGGTGACGCTGTGGGTGTCGCCAGTGTCGACATCGGTGTCGTTGGTCAGCACATTGCCGCTGACCGGATTGGGCGCCGTGTCCTCTTTCACCGAATTGATGTCGGCAACCGCGACCGGAGCATCATTGGTGCCGTTGATGGTGACCGTCAGGCTGGCGCTCGATGAGCCGCCATGGTTGTCGGCGTTGGTGTAGGTGAAGACGTCGGTGACGCTGGCGCCTGCGGCCAACGCCTGGACCGAGGCCAGGCCATTGTTGAGCGTGTAGGTGTAGGTGCCGTCGCTGTTGAGATGCAGCGTGCCATAGGTGCCGACGAGGTTGGCACCGACATTGCCGGCCGAGCCATTGACGGCGGTGACGCTGTGGGTGTCGCCAGTGTCGACATCGGTGTCGTTGGTCAGCACATTGCCGCTGACCGGATTGGGCGCCGTGTCCTCTTTCACCGAATTGATGTCGGCAACCGCGACCGGAGCATCATTGGTGCCGTTGATGGTGACCGTCAGGCTGGCGCTCGATGGGCCGCCATGGTTGTCGGCGTTGGTGTAGGTGAAGACGTCGGTGACGCTGGCGCCTGCGGCCAACGCCTGGACCGAGGCCAGGCCATTGTTGAGCGTGTAGGTGTAGGTGCCGTCGCTGTTGAGATGCAGCGTGCCATAGGTGCCGACGAGGTTGGCACCGACATTGCCGGCCGAGCCATTGACGGCGGTGACGCTGTGGGTGTCGCCAGTGTCGACATCGGTGTCGTTGGTCAGCACATTGCCGCTGACCGGATTGGGCGCCGTGTCCTCTTTCACCGAATTGATGTCGGCAACCGCGACCGGAGCATCATTGGTGCCGTTGATGGTGACCGTCAGGCTGGCGCTCGATGAGCCGCCATGGTTGTCGGCGTTGGTGTAGGTGAAGACGTCGGTGACGCTGGCGCCTGCGGCCAACGCCTGGACCGAGGCCAGGCCATTGTTGAGCGTGTAGGTGTAGGTGCCGTCGCTGTTGAGATGCAGCGTGCCATAGGTGCCGACGAGGTTGGCACCGACATTGCCGGCCGAGCCATTGACGGCGGTGACGCTGTGGGTGTCGCCAGTGTCGACATCGGTGTCGTTGGTCAGCACATTGCCGCTGACCGGATTGGGCGCCGTGTCCTCTTTCACCGAATTGATGTCGGCAACCGCGACCGGAGCATCATTGGTGCCGTTGATGGTGACGGTGACGTCCTGCGTGGTGGTGGCGCCGAAATCGTCGGTGACGGTCACCGTGAAGGTGTCGGTGTGGCTCTCGCCCTGGGCCAGGTTCTGGTGGGCGGCATTGTCGAGCGTGTAGGTCCAGGCGCCGGTCGAGGCATCGACGACGAAGGAACCATAGGTGCCGGTGGCATCGCCCGAATAGGCCTGGGTGGCGCCATTGTCGACGTCGGAGGCCTGGACCTGGCCGGTCGCCGTCAGCTGCGTGTCTTCCGTGACCGAGCCGGTCTGGACGCCGGAGGTGATCACCGGGCCGTCATTGGTGCCGTTGATGGTGACGGTGACGTCCTGCGTGGTGGTGGCGCCGAAATCGTCGGTGACGGTCACCGTGAAGGTGTCGGTGTGGCTCTCGCCCTGGGCCAGGTTCTGGTGGGCGGCATTGTCGAGCGTGTAGGTCCAGGCGCCGGTCGAGGCATCGACGACGAAGGAACCATAGGTGCCGGTGGCATCGCCCGAATAGGCCTGGGTGGCGCCATTGTCGACGTCGGAGGCCTGGACCTGGCCGGTCGCCGTCAGCTGCGTGTCTTCCGTGACCGAGCCGGTCTGGACGCCGGAGGTGATCACCGGGCCGTCATTGGTGCCGTTGATGGTGACGGTGACGTCCTGCGTGGTGGTGGCGCCGAAATCGTCGGTGACGGTCACCGTGAAGGTGTCGGTGTGGCTCTCGCCCTGGGCCAGGTTCTGGTGGGCGGCATTGTCGAGCGTGTAGGTCCAGGCGCCGGTCGAGGCATCGACGACGAAGGAACCATAGGTGCCGGTGGCATCGCCCGAATAGGCCTGGGTGGCGCCATTGTCGACGTCGGAGGCCTGGACCTGGCCGGTCGCCGTCAGCTGCGTGTCTTCCGTGACCGAGCCGGTCTGGACGCCGGAGGTGATCACCGGGCCGTCATTGGTGCCGTTGATGGTGACGGTGACGTCCTGCGTGGTGGTGGCGCCGAAATCGTCGGTGACGGTCACCGTGAAGGTGTCGGTGTGGCTCTCGCCCTGGGCCAGGTTCTGGTGGGCGGCATTGTCGAGCGTGTAGGTCCAGGCGCCGGTCGAGGCATCGACGACGAAGGAACCATAGGTGCCGGTGGCATCGCCCGAATAGGCCTGGGTGGCGCCATTGTCGACGTCGGAGGCCTGGACCTGGCCGGTCGCCGTCAGCTGCGTGTCTTCCGTGACCGAGCCGGTCTGGACGCCGGAGGTGATCACCGGGCCGTCATTGGTGCCGTTGATGGTGACGGTGACGTCCTGCGTGGTGGTGGCGCCGAAATCGTCGGTGACGGTCACCGTGAAGGTGTCGGTGTGGCTCTCGCCCTGGGCCAGGTTCTGGTGGGCGGCATTGTCGAGCGTGTAGGTCCAGGCGCCGGTCGAGGCATCGACGACGAAGGAACCATAGGTGCCGGTGGCATCGCCCGAATAGGCCTGGGTGGCGCCATTGTCGACGTCGGAGGCCTGGACCTGGCCGGTCGCCGTCAGCTGCGTGTCTTCCGTGACCGAGCCGGTCTGGACGCCGGAGGTGATCACCGGGCCGTCATTGGTGCCGTTGATGGTGACGGTGACGTCCTGCGTGGTGGTGGCGCCGAAATCGTCGGTGACGGTCACCGTGAAGGTGTCGGTGTGGCTCTCGCCCTGGGCCAGGTTCTGGTGGGCGGCATTGTCGAGCGTGTAGGTCCAGGCGCCGGTCGAGGCATCGACGACGAAGGAACCATAGGTGCCGGTGGCATCGCCCGAATAGGCCTGGGTGGCGCCATTGTCGACGTCGGAGGCCTGGACCTGGCCGGTCGCCGTCAGCTGCGTGTCTTCCGTGACCGAGCCGGTCTGGACGCCGGAGGTGATCACCGGGCCGTCATTGGTGCCGTTGATGGTGACGGTGACGTCCTGCGTGGTGGTGGCGCCGAAATCGTCGGTGACGGTCACCGTGAAGGTGTCGGTGTGGCTCTCGCCCTGGGCCAGGTTCTGGTGGGCGGCATTGTCGAGCGTGTAGGTCCAGGCGCCGGTCGAGGCATCGACGACGAAGGAACCATAGGTGCCGGTGGCATCGCCCGAATAGGCCTGGGTGGCGCCATTGTCGACGTCGGAGGCCTGGACCTGGCCGGTCGCCGTCAGCTGCGTGTCTTCCGTGACCGAGCCGGTCTGGACGCCGGAGGTGATCACCGGGCCGTCATTGGTGCCGTTGATGGTGACGGTGACGTCCTGCGTGGTGGTGGCGCCGAAATCGTCGGTGACGGTCACCGTGAAGGTGTCGGTGTGGCTCTCGCCCTGGGCCAGGTTCTGGTGGGCGGCATTGTCGAGCGTGTAGGTCCAGGCGCCGGTCGAGGCATCGACGACGAAGGAACCATAGGTGCCGGTGGCATCGCCCGAATAGGCCTGGGTGGCGCCATTGTCGACGTCGGAGGCCTGGACCTGGCCGGTCGCCGTCAGCTGCGTGTCTTCCGTGACCGAGCCGGTCTGGACGCCGGAGGTGATCACCGGGCCGTCATTGGTGCCGTTGATGGTGACGGTGACGTCCTGCGTGGTGGTGGCGCCGAAATCGTCGGTGACGGTCACCGTGAAGGTGTCGGTGTGGCTCTCGCCCTGGGCCAGGTTCTGGTGGGCGGCATTGTCGAGCGTGTAGGTCCAGGCGCCGGTCGAGGCATCGACGACGAAGGAACCATAGGTGCCGGTGGCATCGCCCGAATAGGCCTGGGTGGCGCCATTGTCGACGTCGGAGGCCTGGACCTGGCCGGTCGCCGTCAGCTGCGTGTCTTCCGTGACCGAGCCGGTCTGGACGCCGGAGGTGATCACCGGGCCGTCATTGGTGCCGTTGATGGTGACGGTGACGTCCTGCGTGGTGGTGGCGCCGAAATCGTCGGTGACGGTCACCGTGAAGGTGTCGGTGTGGCTCTCGCCCTGGGCCAGGTTCTGGTGGGCGGCATTGTCGAGCGTGTAGGTCCAGGCGCCGGTCGAGGCATCGACGACGAAGGAACCATAGGTGCCGGTGGCATCGCCCGAATAGGCCTGGGTGGCGCCATTGTCGACGTCGGAGGCCTGGACCTGGCCGGTCGCCGTCAGCTGCGTGTCTTCCGTGACCGAGCCGGTCTGGACGCCGGAGGTGATCACCGGGCCGTCATTGGTGCCGTTGATGGTGACGGTGACGTCCTGCGTGGTGGTGGCGCCGAAATCGTCGGTGACGGTCACCGTGAAGGTGTCGGTGTGGCTCTCGCCCTGGGCCAGGTTCTGGTGGGCGGCATTGTCGAGCGTGTAGGTCCAGGCGCCGGTCGAGGCATCGACGACGAAGGAACCATAGGTGCCGGTGGCATCGCCCGAATAGGCCTGGGTGGCGCCATTGTCGACGTCGGAGGCCTGGACCTGGCCGGTCGCCGTCAGCTGCGTGTCTTCCGTGACCGAGCCGGTCTGGACGCCGGAGGTGATCACCGGGCCGTCATTGGTGCCGTTGATGGTGACGGTGACGTCCTGCGTGGTGGTGGCGCCGAAATCGTCGGTGACGGTCACCGTGAAGGTGTCGGTGTGGCTCTCGCCCTGGGCCAGGTTCTGGTGGGCGGCATTGTCGAGCGTGTAGGTCCAGGCGCCGGTCGAGGCATCGACGACGAAGGAACCATAGGTGCCGGTGGCATCGCCCGAATAGGCCTGGGTGGCGCCATTGTCGACGTCGGAGGCCTGGACCTGGCCGGTCGCCGTCAGCTGCGTGTCTTCCGTGACCGAGCCGGTCTGGACGCCGGAGGTGATCACCGGGCCGTCATTGGTGCCGTTGATGGTGACGGTGACGTCCTGCGTGGTGGTGGCGCCGAAATCGTCGGTGACGGTCACCGTGAAGGTGTCGGTGTGGCTCTCGCCCTGGGCCAGGTTCTGGTGGGCGGCATTGTCGAGCGTGTAGGTCCAGGCGCCGGTCGAGGCATCGACGACGAAGGAACCATAGGTGCCGGTGGCATCGCCCGAATAGGCCTGGGTGGCGCCATTGTCGACGTCGGAGGCCTGGACCTGGCCGGTCGCCGTCAGCTGCGTGTCTTCCGTGACCGAGCCGGTCTGGACGCCGGAGGTGATCACCGGGCCGTCATTGGTGCCGTTGATGGTGACGGTGACGTCCTGCGTGGTGGTGGCGCCGAAATCGTCGGTGACGGTCACCGTGAAGGTGTCGGTGTGGCTCTCGCCCTGGGCCAGGTTCTGGTGGGCGGCATTGTCGAGCGTGTAGGTCCAGGCGCCGGTCGAGGCATCGACGACGAAGGAACCATAGGTGCCGGTGGCATCGCCCGAATAGGCCTGGGTGGCGCCATTGTCGACGTCGGAGGCCTGGACCTGGCCGGTCGCCGTCAGCTGCGTGTCTTCCGTGACCGAGCCGGTCTGGACGCCGGAGGTGATCACCGGGCCGTCATTGGTGCCGTTGATGGTGACGGTGACGTCCTGCGTGGTGGTGGCGCCGAAATCGTCGGTGACGGTCACCGTGAAGGTGTCGGTGTGGCTCTCGCCCTGGGCCAGGTTCTGGTGGGCGGCATTGTCGAGCGTGTAGGTCCAGGCGCCGGTCGAGGCATCGACGACGAAGGAACCATAGGTGCCGGTGGCATCGCCCGAATAGGCCTGGGTGGCGCCATTGTCGACGTCGGAGGCCTGGACCTGGCCGGTCGCCGTCAGCTGCGTGTCTTCCGTGACCGAGCCGGTCTGGACGCCGGAGGTGATCACCGGGCCGTCATTGGTGCCGTTGATGGTGACGGTGACGTCCTGCGTGGTGGTGGCGCCGAAATCGTCGGTGACGGTCACCGTGAAGGTGTCGGTGTGGCTCTCGCCCTGGGCCAGGTTCTGGTGGGCGGCATTGTCGAGCGTGTAGGTCCAGGCGCCGGTCGAGGCATCGACGACGAAGGAACCATAGGTGCCGGTGGCATCGCCCGAATAGGCCTGGGTGGCGCCATTGTCGACGTCGGAGGCCTGGACCTGGCCGGTCGCCGTCAGCTGCGTGTCTTCCGTGACCGAGCCGGTCTGGACGCCGGAGGTGATCACCGGGCCGTCATTGGTGCCGTTGATGGTGACGGTGACGTCCTGCGTGGTGGTGGCGCCGAAATCGTCGGTGACGGTCACCGTGAAGGTGTCGGTGTGGCTCTCGCCCTGGGCCAGGTTCTGGTGGGCGGCATTGTCGAGCGTGTAGGTCCAGGCGCCGGTCGAGGCATCGACGACGAAGGAACCATAGGTGCCGGTGGCATCGCCCGAATAGGCCTGGGTGGCGCCATTGTCGACGTCGGAGGCCTGGACCTGGCCGGTCGCCGTCAGCTGCGTGTCTTCCGTGACCGAGCCGGTCTGGACGCCGGAGGTGATCACCGGGCCGTCATTGGTGCCGTTGATGGTGACGGTGACGTCCTGCGTGGTGGTGGCGCCGAAATCGTCGGTGACGGTCACCGTGAAGGTGTCGGTGTGGCTCTCGCCCTGGGCCAGGTTCTGGTGGGCGGCATTGTCGAGCGTGTAGGTCCAGGCGCCGGTCGAGGCATCGACGACGAAGGAACCATAGGTGCCGGTGGCATCGCCCGAATAGGCCTGGGTGGCGCCATTGTCGACGTCGGAGGCCTGGACCTGGCCGGTCGCCGTCAGCTGCGTGTCTTCCGTGACCGAGCCGGTCTGGACGCCGGAGGTGATCACCGGGCCGTCATTGGTGCCGTTGATGGTGACGGTGACGTCCTGCGTGGTGGTGGCGCCGAAATCGTCGGTGACGGTCACCGTGAAGGTGTCGGTGTGGCTCTCGCCCTGGGCCAGGTTCTGGTGGGCGGCATTGTCGAGCGTGTAGGTCCAGGCGCCGGTCGAGGCATCGACGACGAAGGAACCATAGGTGCCGGTGGCATCGCCCGAATAGGCCTGGGTGGCGCCATTGTCGACGTCGGAGGCCTGGACCTGGCCGGTCGCCGTCAGCTGCGTGTCTTCCGTGACCGAGCCGGTCTGGACGCCGGAGGTGATCACCGGGCCGTCATTGGTGCCGTTGATGGTGACGGTGACGTCCTGCGTGGTGGTGGCGCCGAAATCGTCGGTGACGGTCACCGTGAAGGTGTCGGTGTGGCTCTCGCCCTGGGCCAGGTTCTGGTGGGCGGCATTGTCGAGCGTGTAGGTCCAGGCGCCGGTCGAGGCATCGACGACGAAGGAACCATAGGTGCCGGTGGCATCGCCCGAATAGGCCTGGGTGGCGCCATTGTCGACGTCGGAGGCCTGGACCTGGCCGGTCGCCGTCAGCTGCGTGTCTTCCGTGACCGAGCCGGTCTGGACGCCGGAGGTGATCACCGGGCCGTCATTGGTGCCGTTGATGGTGACCGTCAGGCTGGCGCTCGATGGGCCGCCATGGTTGTCGGCGTTGGTGTAGGTGAAGACGTCGGTGACGCTGGCGCCTGCGGCCAACGCCTGGACCGAGGCCAGGCCATTGTTGAGCGTGTAGGTGTAGGTGCCGTCGCTGTTGAGATGCAGCGTGCCATAGGTGCCGACGAGGTTGGCACCGACATTGCCGGCCGAGCCATTGACGGCGGTGACGCTGTGGGTGTCGCCAGTGTCGACATCGGTGTCGTTGGTCAGCACATTGCCGCTGACCGGATTGGGCGCCGTGTCCTCTTTCACCGAATTGATGTCGGCAACCGCGACCGGAGCATCATTGGTGCCGTTGATGGTGACCGTCAGGCTGGCGCTCGATGAGCCGCCATGGTTGTCGGCGTTGGTGTAGGTGAAGACGTCGGTGACGCTGGCGCCTGCGGCCAACGCCTGGACCGAGGCCAGGCCATTGTTGAGCGTGTAGGTGTAGGTGCCGTCGCTGTTGAGATGCAGCGTGCCATAGGTGCCGACGAGGTTGGCACCGACATTGCCGGCCGAGCCATTGACGGCGGTGACGCTGTGGGTGTCGCCAGTGTCGACATCGGTGTCGTTGGTCAGCACATTGCCGCTGACCGGATTGGGCGCCGTGTCCTCTTTCACCGAATTGATGTCGGCAACCGCGACCGGAGCATCATTGGTGCCGTTGATGGTGACCGTCAGGCTGGCGCTCGATGAGCCGCCATGGTTGTCGGCGTTGGTGTAGGTGAAGACGTCGGTGACGCTGGCGCCTGCGGCCAACGCCTGGACCGAGGCCAGGCCATTGTTGAGCGTGTAGGTGTAGGTGCCGTCGCTGTTGAGATGCAGCGTGCCATAGGTGCCGACGAGGTTGGCACCGACATTGCCGGCCGAGCCATTGACGGCGGTGACGCTGTGGGTGTCGCCAGTGTCGACATCGGTGTCGTTGGTCAGCACATTGCCGCTGACCGGATTGGGCGCCGTGTCCTCTTTCACCGAATTGATGTCGGCAACCGCGACCGGAGCATCATTGGTGCCGTTGATGGTGACCGTCAGGCTGGCGCTCGATGAGCCGCCATGGTTGTCGGCGTTGGTGTAGGTGAAGACGTCGGTGACGCTGGCGCCTGCGGCCAACGCCTGGACCGAGGCCAGGCCATTGTTGAGCGTGTAGGTGTAGGTGCCGTCGCTGTTGAGATGCAGCGTGCCATAGGTGCCGACGAGGTTGGCACCGACATTGCCGGCCGAGCCATTGACGGCGGTGACGCTGTGGGTGTCGCCAGTGTCGACATCGGTGTCGTTGGTCAGCACATTGCCGCTGACCGGATTGGGCGCCGTGTCCTCTTTCACCGAATTGATGTCGGCAACCGCGACCGGAGCATCATTGGTGCCGTTGATGGTGACCGTCAGGCTGGCGCTCGATGAGCCGCCATGGTTGTCGGCGTTGGTGTAGGTGAAGACGTCGGTGACGCTGGCGCCTGCGGCCAACGCCTGGACCGAGGCCAGGCCATTGTTGAGCGTGTAGGTGTAGGTGCCGTCGCTGTTGAGATGCAGCGTGCCATAGGTGCCGACGAGGTTGGCACCGACATTGCCGGCCGAGCCATTGACGGCGGTGACGCTGTGGGTGTCGCCAGTGTCGACATCGGTGTCGTTGGTCAGCACATTGCCGCTGACCGGATTGGGCGCCGTGTCCTCTTTCACCGAATTGATGTCGGCAACCGCGACCGGAGCATCATTGGTGCCGTTGATGGTGACCGTCAGGCTGGCGCTCGATGAGCCGCCATGGTTGTCGGCGTTGGTGTAGGTGAAGACGTCGGTGACGCTGGCGCCTGCGGCCAACGCCTGGACCGAGGCCAGGCCATTGTTGAGCGTGTAGGTGTAGGTGCCGTCGCTGTTGAGATGCAGCGTGCCATAGGTGCCGACGAGGTTGGCACCGACATTGCCGGCCGAGCCATTGACGGCGGTGACGCTGTGGGTGTCGCCAGTGTCGACATCGGTGTCGTTGGTCAGCACATTGCCGCTGACCGGATTGGGCGCCGTGTCCTCTTTCACCGAATTGACATTAGCAATCGCGACTGGCGCGTCATTGCTGCCAGTAATATTTACGACGATGTTATAACTCGCCGTTCCGTCGGCCGACTTCACGGTCAGAGTATCCGTAACGGGCTGGCCCTGGCTCAGCGGGTCGGCGAGAGTCTGGTTCAGCGTATAGGCCCACACGCCAGTTGTCGTGTCGAAGGCGAAAGAGCCGTAAGTGCCCTGCAGACTTGGGGGAGCCTGGAAATGGTTCTGGCCGACATCTGGGTCGGTGACGACCAGCTGTCCATGCGCATTGGGATCGTTCAGCGTGCCGTTGGCAACGCCGCCGGCCTCCACCACGGTTAAGTCGGCGCCCGGGACGGCGGTGATGATCGCGCCGTCATTGGTACCCTGAATGTTGACCGACACGCTGGCCCAGCTCAGCGTTCCGCCGCCGAGCTTGATCGCATAGGTGAAGGTCTCGTTGATCTGGTCGCCCGCACCCATGGCCTGCAGGCTCGCGAAGCCATGCGCCGCCAGATATCCGCTAAGGTCCATCTCGACCTTGCCGTTGTTGATGCGGATGGAAACCCCGCCGCCGATGCTCTCCCAGGCTGAAATGCCTGTTGCCTGAACATCCTGGGTCGTCAGGTCGATCGGCGCGTATTGCTTCGTGGCCGTCGATGCGGAAATCCCGTCGTCAACCGAAAAGAGGGACTTTGCGTTTCCACCCTGGTCGTTGGCCATCACATCGAGAACTATGATGGTTTGCGACCCTGAAGCGAGGACAACCGTATCCTCGGTGAGATTGAAAACGTCATCGTTCGCCTGCGGCGTGTTTGAAAACGACGCTGTGGTTCCACCTGCATCGGCGATTTTAGTAGCCATTTTCAACCCCCACGTTATTAAAGAACAGACGCCCAACCATCTGCTTCATTCACAGTACTGAACGATCGGCTGATTCCAGTCGAAGAATAGTCGCGCGATCGGCGTGCGATTCGGGCAGGCATCATTTGCCGGTGACATCCAGACAAACCGCTCCGTTACGAACAGCTGGTTCAAGCTGGTCATTCGTGGACGGACGGTCGCTCGATGACGGTGGCAGCGACGACCTTGGTCGCGGCTCTGCGTCTCCCTACCCCAATTGCATCGTCTAACTCGCCGGTTACCGTTCGATAATTTAGAAGACGCTTATATTAGGAGATTATTAACTCTAGGAGGGCGGAGGCGTCAACGTGCAAGTTTGCAAAACAGTTAATAGTTGAACATAAAGAGTCCACAGCCGTGATATTGGCGGCTCGACCAAATGGTGGCAGCCGAGTGGATTATTGGGTTGAATACGGCAACCCAGTCGCGCGAGGCCTGCTTCCAAAGCGCGAGCTGATAACAACTGCCGACATCCGGCGCGACATCGTAACCCGTAGATTTTGAGGGTCAGCCCGAAAAATGATGGCCCGTCGAGCGGAAAGACACCGCAGACCGATCGCTGAGACCCATTCGTCAACTAGCCTGGCGTACGGACTTGAACACATCCGAGTCGGACAATTCATCCTGCTTCGGAAGAAATAATCGTCGATAGTTCTACAAATGCCTGAAGTTCGCCATTAATTAGCTGGCAAAAATCGGCCAGCGTTTTCGTGGACACGTCTGCCTTTCGGCAGGGGCCAAGACACGCTGAATGACCGAAACGAGGCGCGAAGCCGTTGTTCGGAATGAGTGAACCAAGCCGGTTTTCGGGATCACACATCTCTATTGCGCCAACCAAGATGAGCCGAAAGCGACGCATGCTGTGCCGCTCGCCACGGTGCTGCTTGGGCACGTGCTCGCGAGCGGCTGCGCGCAGGCGACCTGCCGGCCTACGGGTTAAAACCGGGCTGCTACCCGTGCGGATGTGGCGCGGCATCGGAAAGAAGCAACCAAGCTCGTCGCGGCCTTGGAGGCGCCCGGTTGAACGGCTCAAGTACCTATATCGGGCAGCGATCAACGCCCACACGGAAAAACAGCGATCCGATCGTGGAATGTGAGTAAGACTAATGGTTCGCCTTTAACGCGTCTAGCAGATCTCCCCACTCCTGCATTAGCGTGACTCGCCGCTCCCAATAGGTCGCTCGATTGTAGGTCCGCCGGATGGCGTTCTTGTCCTGGTGCGCCAGGACAGCTTCAATCACATCTGGATCGTAGTCGCGGGCGTTGAGGATGGTGCTGGCGGTCACCCGGAAACCATGTGCGGTCACTTCGTCCTTTCCGTAACCCATGCGTCGTAGCGCAGCATTCATGGCGTTCTCGGAAAGTGGCCGTTTTGTTGAGCGGATCGAAGTAAAGACCAGGCCGCCGTCCTCTGAGAGCTGCCAGACCTCTTCCAAGACCGAAAGTGCCTGTTTGGACAGTGGCACGTCGTGCGGAGCACGCATCTTCATGCGCTCGGCCGGAATATGCCAGACGGCCTTCTTTCGGTCGAACTCGTCGCGCGTAGCGCCCCGTACTTCGCCGGGACGGACACAGGTGAGGGCAAGAAACTGGAGGGCGGCTTTGATGGTTGGCCAGCCGTCGTATTCGTCGACGGTCATCAGGAGCTTGCCGAACTTCTTTTCATCGGTGATAGCGGCACGACCGTTGACTTTCGGCGGCTGGAGAGCGCCCCGGAGGTGTAGGGTTGGGTCGGACTCAGCCCGTAACGTGACAATGGCCAATCGGAAGACGCTGCCTATCACGCCGCGTAAACGCCGCGCTGTCTCTCTTCGACCACTCTTTTCGATCTTCTGGAGGAGTTGGAAAATTTCGGCTGGAGTGATCTCGTTAATGGGGCGCTTGGCGAGTGAGCCGGCCAGATCTTCCAGGAGCCATTTGGTTTTGGTGATGGTAGCCGCCGCAGCGTCCCGTTCCTCCATCCGCGTGACATATTCCTCGGCGACCAAGGCGAAGGTGGTGCGTGCTTCCATGATGGCGGCATTCTTCTCCTCTTTGCGTTTGGTGGACGGGTTGATGCCGGCGATCAACAGCCTCTTGGCGTCGTCGCGCCGTCCTCTCGCATCGAGAAGTGACACCAGCGGGTATTTTCCAAAGGAAAGGATATTTTCCTTCTCCAGGTAGCGGTACCGCAGTTGCCAGAGTTTGGAGCCGTTGTTCCGGACGAGGAGATAGAGCCCGTCGCCATCGGCAAGACGATACGGCTTGTCTTTGGGCTTAGCGTTCTTGCAGGCGAAGTCGGAGAGAGACATGGGTAACGGACCTCCCGGCTAATGGGTAACGCCTAAATCGTTACCCACAAACCGATGAATTGCAACGGTACGCGGTGGGTCACCATAACCCGCCAAACTAGGCTAAGTTATTGATTTGTATTGGCTGGTGAGACGTCGTGAGAAGCAATGGGAAAGTGAAATGGTGCCCAGAGGCGGAATCCAAGAGAAACAAATTTGACTTTGTTTACAAATGTTTGGCCTCCAACATCGTCCCTGCGTGCCAACAGAAGTACCAACTAAATATTTCTGTGGATTAGTTTGGTTCCCAAACCTCGCTCTGCACGCTACGACGCCGGCATACCTGCACCTTATCTCACAAGCCGATAGCGGTTGCTACTTGGGGTGGCCCAGTTCGTCCCCCTCAATGACATCCCATGATGCGGGGGGTCGAGTCGGGAGAGCGCTACCGCCAATACAGCGCTGCAACCGAGTTCGTCTATTGAAGGGACTTCGCAAGCGAAGTCAGCAGATTCAAATCCTGGCCCCGCAACCAATTTCATCATAAATCAATAAGCGTCCTGGTCTAACCGGGGCGGTTTTTGCGTTTCAAAGCGGCGAATGGGACGCAATGACGTTGCCCTATTGGGCGGTTTGAACGACGGGCACAGGCGCGGAGCTGATCATCGTGCGCAGCGCTGCGTCCCGTCGCGGGGGGAAGGTGTGGGCGAACTCGAAGGGGTCTGCCATCCGAGCCGCGAATGTGGGCTATTGAAGTTGTAACCTGCCCGCCAACTGGCCAAGACCGCGCGAGCCTGTGCCAATGAGGTGAACAGCATCTCGTTCAGCAGTTCGTCATGGAGGCGACCGTTGAAGCTGTCGATGAAGCCGTTCTGCATTGGCTTGCCCGGCGTGATATAATGTCAGTCCACGCGGCTTGCATTGGCCCAGGCAGGGATCGCATTGCTGGTCAGTTCGCTGCCATTGTCACTGACCACCATCTTCGGCTTGCCGCGTTCGATCATGAACCGATCGAGTTCGTGGGCAACCCTCACGCCGGACAGAGACGTATCCGCGACCAACCCTGGGCACCGGCGCGTGCAGTCGTCGACGACGGTCAATATCCGGAAGCGACGGCCATCGGTCAGCTGATCCGACCCGAAGTCCAGTGACCAACGGTCGTTGGGTGCAACGGGGACCATCATCGGTGCCCGCGTTCCAATGGCTCGCTGGCGGGCCGACATCTCCTACCGACCGCAACATCTGCTGCAATGGGCAAAGAGGATCGGAGCTGACCGTCTGGGATTACGCAGTCGGTCCTTGCCGCCGATCCGAAGATCGTCGTGCGCATTGCTTGAGTCGAGAGGCGAGGGCGGGATAACCCTTACTTTCCGCCCTTAAGCGCCTCATTCAGTTCCGCAGCCAGATGCAGGCCGCCTAAAGCCAGTTGCTGCGTGACTACAGGATGGAACTTTTCAAAATACGCCTGATCCAGAATCACGGGATGACCAATATCCGACTTTAACGGGGTTCCTGCCGGCAAGGCCTGATACGCAGCCTCGGCTTGGCGGTGACATTCGGCAAGCCATTTCTCCGGTGTGTCGTCGGCCAGCAGGTCGGCCGCGAGGGTCGGAAGCAGCTTCTCGGCCTCGGCGGCCGCCAGCCCCCAGTCGTAGTATTTGAATGTAATGAGGTCGGTGTCCCAGACAGAATGGAAGGTCGTGAAATCCCTAAAAGTCGAGTTGTCGGGCGCGGGCCGGGTGACGTTGAAGGTCACCGTCAGGGTGTTTCCTCCCTGGTCTTTCTGGCTCCCATCAACGCGTTGAACGCAATGCAGGGGCTGGGCCAAGTCGCCCGTCAGGTGGATCACAAACGCCAAGGCCTTCCACCGGGATTCATCATCCTTTGTTGCATCCGACAATATCGCTTCCTGGGCGGGCAGGGCCTTTAGAAGGCAGCTTCCATAGGTGGCGTCATCGGCACAATCACGTATCGCATCATAGTCGGTTGTAGCGCTCGATCCTCCGGGCAGCGACGCCAGCGGGATGTCAACAAAATGCCAGTTGCTGGTATCCTTGTGTCCGTCTGCCCGATAGTCGTCAGCCCAGCTGGCAATCGACGCCATCGAGACGACCTGCTGACCTGTCAGCCCCAAATGCGCCCGCAAGAGCCGCTGAACGACATCACTAGCCGATGAGGTGAGGCGGTGCTGCGCGATCTCGGCAACGGCCGCGTGACCTTCCTGACCCCACGCGAAGGCGTGCGTGGGGGACGCCAGGACCACCGCCGCCGCAATAATTTCTCTGACTTTCATGGTTTTCCTCCCGTAGAGACACGCCGTTCGGAGGCGTCGATGATCAATCATTTACCCCTGACTGCGGCGTCGTAACCCACCTCGGCCGCATAGTGCGTTCGCGTAGCCCTCATGAACCCGTTCTATCCAGGAAGAACGCTGCCCCGTGCCTGTCACGCTCGCTCAAGATGTAGTGGGCAAATACTGCGTTCTCTTCAACTGACTGTTCCATAAGCGCAGCCAAACGTTCCAGCGTGCGGGTCTGCTGAGCAGAGAGATTCTGACGGTCCTGAACAAGCTCCTCGCCGGCCGTGACGCAGACGTAGGTGAAGAACTTTCCAAGGAGACCAGCAACGACGTCAGACAATTGAATGCCCGGCTCGTCATGGGATGACGCGAACCGGTAGTTCGCCAAGGGCTTGGCCCCGTTCGTGAGCCCCAGTCCGGAGAGATAGGGCTCGACTCCGTATTCGTCGTCGAGAATGTGGGTCGAGTTTTTGAGCATGGCAATGCGCTCTAGATAGAACGGACCAAAACCCTCGATCAGGACATTTGGCGTCTCGTCTTCGAGGAAGGGCAGGGCGTCAAGACGGGTGGCGATTTGCAGGACGCCCTTCAGCATGTTTCGTCGCAGAGGCGGGAGAAGGTTTGCGCGATGCGTCAACAGATCCAGGAGCTCGTTGACAAACTCCCGGCGCCGGGCTCTGCCCACGTCCGGGTAGGTGTAGCGGCGGAACATGTCGACGGTGGTCTCATAGTCGTGTCGCAAGACCGTATAGAGGTCGTTCTTGAGGGCTTGGTTCCAAGGTAGGAGAGCATTTTCGCCGGCTTCAGCGAGGATCGAGTCAATGATGTCGACGATCGACCAGTACAGCGGGTCGAGGACGGTGAAGTGCGTGTACAAATCCTGGGCTGACAGCCAAGCTAAGAAGGCCTCCATCTTTGGCGAGGTGAGCGCCTCCAGAAAGCTACCAGTGGCGATGTGCTTCAGTTTGATCTCTTTGGCGCTGGCTTGGATCCTAAGCTCCGACCGAAGAGCCTCCAGTGATATCGGCCGAGGCGGTCCTCGGTGTGCAACACCGGCAATGACGAAACATTTTGGGTCTCGCTCGTTGAGACCGTCTGCGCGGACATGCAGTCGGCGGATGTTGTTCGTTTCATCGTAGTAAACGGCATAAGCGTCATCAGCCTTGACCAAACCGTGGAGTGCGATCGTAGGGTCCCGAAGCATGTTCACGTCACTCACGGTTCACCTTTGTGGGTCGCTTCTCGCATCCCGATTTAACATAATGGATATTATACGAATATTATCAAATAGTTAGAGAGTATCGATATTTTCACACTAACGCACTTGCGAGGCAAGACCTTTCGATAGCAATATTTAATCCAAGCAACAACAATGCCAGAGGACCGGCCAGTAAGGGCGAAGTGACGAACCATGGGACGCCTTTCCAGACGAGCATTCCTCTCAGCTTCTGCGTCAGCGGCTTCATCGCTGCTGTTGCCATCGGGCAACGTCCCCACTGCACGAGCAGACGATAAAACTCCGCGAACTTACAGCGCAGTCGACTGCTACTCATACCCGGGCGACGACGCCATCAAACAGCTCCGCGAGCAGCTCAAATTCGATATTGTCGGCTTCTATCTCAACCATGTCCGCGGTACGCCCGACCTCACCTGGACCTATGATCGGCGATCTGATCTGGCTATGAGCGGCTGGGGCTTTTTTCCCACGTACATCGGCGGAGATCTCAGCCTGATGGTTTCGAAGCCGGAGCTCGGCATAAAGCATGGACTGGAGGCGGCGCAATTCATGACGGACGTTGGCTTCGGTCAAGGTTCTGTTGTGTACCTGGACATCGAAAAGCCGGCAGGGGAACTGCAGCTTTCCCCCTACCTCAACAATTGGATCAAAGCGGTGAAAAGCCGGAAATTTTACCCTGGGTTCTATGGATCTTACAGCATGGCCGATTGGCTGAAGAACCTCAGCAGCGCACTATGGTCGGTTGAGTTACCTGCGCCTGTGGCGGCGGTAAGCTACGACTCTGACGACAATCCAACAGGCCTCATCACGTCTCGCTGCATAGCCACTCAGTATCTGCAAAAACAGAAACTTGCGATTATAAAAGGAACACCCGGCGGTGATGGGACCTATGATTTGTCGCGCTCGCTGGCAGCTGATCCGTCGGACACCGCTTGCATTGCGGCGGCACTAAATATTAAAACATTGAAATGAGGTGTCCCTACATTTATTATAGAACCAATTTTTCACAACCTATTGGTTTTGATTAATTTTCTAAGTGCCGTAATTACACTTGTACAAATTTGACTTTTCACTGTGATATATTAGCTTGTATGAAACACCCATTGCCATCAGGTGTTATCCTGCTCAATACGGCCAATGGAGCGTGTCTAGACCTATGCTAGGCTGTCCGTATCGTTTTGAGCCGGTGTGGCTCCAACTGAGAATGGCTGCTCGATCAGTTGCGGCTTGAGCGCTGATTGCGGCGTGTAGACTGGCGCCGGATTTCCCAGCTTCTCGGAATTAAGCCGCCAATCTCTCCGTTTCGGAACATCCGTGAGTCCAACCGGGAAGACGGTAACAGTATCCCCCTTGATCCTCATCCTCAGAAAATGGCGGTGGCTGTCGCGCCGCATGGAGCTGAAGGCGTCGTTGTGGTTCATGTTGAGCCAACGCGACGTCACGTAGAGATAGGCGCCAAATAGCGAGCCACCCACCAAGCCGCCGATCAGGATCGTCTCGGCAGCGGTCAGCAGGAAGGACGTCCGAGGCCACCCGCCCAGTCCGCCAAAGCGGCCATTGAACCAAGCGACCAGAGTTACGGTTGCCGCGACGCAGAGACTGTGTACAATTCCGTTCGCCAACGACACCAGCCCCGTTTTGGCGCCACCACCTTCCTGGTTCTTTGTGTATCCCCAGAAACCTGCGACCAGCAGAATAGGGGCGATATAGTAGATGTCATAGGTCAGCGCTTTCCCCATGAGCGATATTAGCCAATAGGCAGATCCCAGGACGAGCGCGAATGCCGGATTGTAAGCAACGAACACAAAGTTGCCTCGCAGCATCGACAGGCTGTCCGCCTTCGAGGGATAGACCGCCTCCCTGCCCTGTTCATTCGCGCCGAGGCGGAGCCCCTTGATTTGCCCGCTCAGCCAGGAATACCCATCACTGACCCGGTCGAGATTAACGCTCGGCTCGACCTGATGCGTGGGATGAAGGAAGGCCCCGCCGCCGCCCGACGTCACGAACTGCGCGCTGCCGTCGTCAGCGACGTATCGGCTGTAGTGATGGGTGTCGCCGGACAGCACCAGCGGAATTGTCAGCCCACGGCGCTGCTTCAAGGCGATCGATCCAATGTAGCTCATGACTCTAAGCGCCCTGTTCCCAGCCTTGCCCGTATAGAGCCATCCCGGCTCCGGCCCGCAGAGAATGATTTTCGCGTTGTCAGGCATCGCCTTGGCTATTTCGAGGAAGTACTCTTTCTGGGGTTGATCGACATCGTCCACGAGCTGGGCATCGATCGCCCACAACCACCACTGATCCGTCAATTGCACGGCAAAATAGCTCCGGCGCTGATGTGTGCGCCAGCCACCAAGGTGCATGTGGTCCTTGCGGCAGAACAGGGCAAGAAACAGAACGAGACCGTCATACCAGTCATGATTGCCTGGTACTGCGTAGACCGGCGGCCCCTTGAGCAGCCCCGGATTAGGGTCTGGAAAGGCCCAGTCATACGGATCGCGGAGTTGCTTCTGATAGGTTTCGGAGGCGGCACGTGGATAAACTTCATCGCCTCCCATGACCAGGAGTTGCCCGCGCCTCGTCTGCTGTCCGCCGACGGTTAATTTCTCCTGGCTAATTAGCGACGCGATCGCGTAGGTCGCATCGAACCCGTCTCCCAAATCGGCCACGAAGTCGACCCAAACAGCTCCGTCGCTATCGGGACCGAAGTTCCAAACTTCCTGGTTGTCTTGCCCCGGCAAAAATTGCCTAGCCCGCTTCACGAGTTCGTCCTCGGGCACCGTGTCGAGGGCCGCCACGATAAGCCGCCTGTCCGCGTATTGGCCGAAAAGATCCGAGAGGACGACGCGCCACAACAGTCGCAGCAAGAGCCCTGGACTGAACCAACCCGTCATCTTGGGGTATCGAGCGAGTCCGGCTAGATCGGGCGGCGGCGTCGGCACGTTGGTTCCCCCCATCGCAGTTTCTGCAAAGTGGGAACATATCGTTATTTCTATAGAAAAGGACTGTAATTCAACATAATCCCCAAACATTTTGGCGATCAGTCATACGATTTTAACATGGCCAGTCGCGCCGCAAGGCGGCTGCAACTTGTCTTTCGGGCCGCAATGCTTACGGGCGGCAATTGGGGCCAGCAACTTGATCGCCTCCGAAGTCTCTGCATGGGTCACATTTTCGTGAATACGACATGTGCTGAGCTTCTATCATCTCCTATATTCACAGCCAAATCGCTAGCCTTTTCAGTTGGTTCCTGCCCTGTCCGGGAACCGCTTTTTCACACCCGGCCCGGCGCGGACGACCTTCTTGGGGCATAAGGCCCGTATGCAAAGCGGATCAGATAGTTCATTCTACCCGCAGGTTCCATTTACATTTGGGGGATGAAGAAATGTGTGCCGTTAGACTGAATCGCCGCTCTGTTTTGTTATCCACCTTGGCTTCGGCAATCTATGTCGGAACAAACAATTCGCTGGCAAAGAAGGCCCCGGCGGGCCAGCTGCCGACTGACGATTTGACCAGAAGTGAGATATTCAACGAATACCTCGTCAAACCTTGGGATGCGGCAAATCCTGCCAACGGTGGGACACTCGCGATCCCAGCGAAATTCAGTTTCCCTGACGACGCCCTGTATGACTGCAAGGTCAACGCCCGGAATGAGTGCGTGACCGATCCAAAAACGCCTCGGCCCGCAGACATGATGTTCGGCATCGACATCAGTCACTACACGGATCCGAACTTCTCGTTCAACGAGTTGCGTAGCCAGCAAGTTCGTTTCGTGCAAATGAAGACAAGCCAGCGGCACGACATCAGGGATAAAAGATTCCCGGATTTTTGGAAACGCTGCGGCAGCCTGACGGGAGATGCCAAAGTCTATCGCGGTCCATATCATTTCCTGGCTTACGGAGCCAAGGGCAAGCAGCAGGCGGATTGGTTTATTCAATGCCTCGAAAATGCCGACCCCCACGGTCTCGGCCCTGAGGACATGGCCCCCGGCGTCGACCTCGAGTGGGACGTCTACAAGAGCACGGGAAAGACGGACCACTGGGCCGGCAAGGGTGCGGATCATATCCAGGAAGTCGCGCTGGAGTGCCTCGAGACCTTGAAGAGCCGTTTGGGAAGAACGCCCATTCTCTATACGGGAAAGAGCTGGTTTAGCGATCAGACGCTGCCCCTGGACCGCTTCAAGAACTTTGCTGACTACCCGCTCTGGGTCTTCGACTATAACCCTCGGCGCAAGATCCAAGAAAAGCCGGTGCTCCCGGATGCGTCGAAGCCGGCGGCGCTCTGGCAGTATACCGCTTCCGCAAAGGTGCCGGACTACAAGAAGACGGTTGACGCATCGGTGTTTTATGGCACGGAGGCCGACTTCCGCAAAACGTTCGGCATTGCCCCAGTTTGAGCCGCCGGCAAACAAGTTCGTCTAGCTCAGGGGGACAGATGCGCAAGATCGCCTTGCTTGTAGCGCTGCTTTTGGGAGCGTTCGTCGATGACGCCTCAGCGGCGTATGATTGCGAGAACCACCCTGTATCGGTGGCCGACGCTGACTGGTGCAAGTACTTCGATGAATTTCCATACACCCGGCAAGATGACCTTGGGAGGAAGGTCAATTGGCTGGTGAAGGAGTCGATGGCGGCAATCGACCTGCCAGATAAGGCTATCAGGAGCTACGCCTTCGTGGTCTCGGTGTGGGACTATCGCAAAGGCCAGGTCGATGAAGACGAGGTGGAGGGCATCAAGGCTGATAAGCCGGCCATCCTCAAGTTTATTTCGGGACAGGGCTTCGACGAGGCCATCGTCCTGAACAATGGCGACGCCACAGCTGATCGGATCAGGAAGATTTTCACGGAATACTATATCCCTAAGTTCGAATCGGCAGCTGCCGCTGGCCAAAAGATCAGGTTCATGTTCATTTTTGACGGGCACGGATGGCAGCCGCGGACCAGCGGGGGCACCGGCGCCTTGGCGCTGGCCGAGATAACCGATGATCGCGACCTCGACTACGACCACCGCTTTTCACTGGCCGAATTGCGCGGGCTTCTCCAGGACGTATCGCAATACACGCAGGCCAGTATAGCGCTACTAGGTTCGTGCTATTCCGGCAGCGTGTTCGAGGACGGCGCCGGTCACGAAGAGGATTTCGCACCGGGCAGCGCCGCGTGGATCGCGGCGGCCGCTCCGCGCGGTATCGAAGCCTGGGAGCTCAAAGATCGCAGCGGCACCGTGTTTTTCACGAATCTGTTCCGAGCCGTGGAAACCTGGCACGGCGCAAGCGCCGATCTCGTACCGCAGGATCCGGGCGGGAATATCGCCCTAGACATGACCCAGTACGCGCCCACATTGCGGGACGTCACAACTCTGATCAATACTCGGAACTTCTTCGGCGGAAAGAACCCCGAAACCGGCCAGCCCTACCCGCCCTTTATGGTGGACACCATTGAGTTCAGCGGTGGCAAGCGTGCCGCGTATCGCTTCGTTGCCGGACAAGACCTGGCCGACAAGGTCGGGCAAAACATCGGGCTCAACCTTGACAAGGTTGCTTTCACAGGGTCGTCCATCGAGGGTCGCTCCGACATCACCGTCGTCCACACGCCTGCGACCTACTCAATTCGAGGAATCGATCTCTCGCCGGGAAACATAAAGGACAGTTTCGACTTCGAGAAAATCAAGAGCGAGGCCGGCATATCCTTCGTGTATTTCAAGGCAAGCGAGGGCCAGAAGCCTTCGAACCCCGAGGACCAAAGCAAGGAAGACCAGAAGTTTGGTTTGGTCAAGCGCGCATGGGACAAGGCTCGAGCCGCTGGCTTGTCAGTCGGCACCTACCATACCTTTCGGTTTTGCGAAGAAGCCCAAGACCAGTTTGCATACATCAAGGAGCGTGTTCCGCGAACCGAAGGCATGCTCCCAATTGCGATAGACGTGGAATGGTACAACGGTGCACCCAACCCCCTTGTCGGAAACTGCGGCTCCACCGCCAGCAAGGCCCACGCAAAAATATACGAGCTGGCGCGCGATCTCGAAGACTACTACGGGAAGAAGCCTCTCATCTACCTGGTCTCGTCTTCCGTGAAGGAGATCGTTGGCGACAGCGCGGATTACCCGCTGTGGATCGCAAACTACAGTGCCAACGCGGCTGCAATCGGCCCTGGCGAACCTTGGACCCTGTGGCAATACACGGGCCGGGGTCGCATTCCGGGCAGCCAGAACGCCGTCGATTTCAACTATTTCTTCGGCAATGAGGCACAGTTCGCTCTATTTCGGAAGAGCGGAACGAATATCGCCGGAGAGGTTGCGAGCAAGTAGCCCTGACAATTCCACTTAGGCAGATTTGCCGAGACCGCTCGTCGACGAGTTCGACGCACAACATTGACCAATCGGGATCGTACGGCACCTTGTGAGGGTCAATTGTTCCCTGCACATGAAGGCTGGTTCCTGGTTTGAGGATGGCGCGGCTTCGGCCATTCGCCGCGCGTCAACCAGTTTGAAAACGAAACGGTTCGATTTTTGCCCGGTGGAACCGGGTGGCGCCTGCTCGAACGCAAAATACGTCGGCTCGGTTGGGGGTTGTAGCGAACGTTGGCGCAGCCATGAGCGACGCCCCGGCAAATGCCCACCCTGCGACCGATTGTATGAGAGCGATTTTCGGTGAGCCTCCTATTGGCAAGAACTCGGTATTCGTTCATCGGTCCAGATGTTGCCATCGCAAGCGCTCAGGTCCGCGACCGCCGCACGAAACAGTAGATTCCTTTCAGCTCGCCAGCCGGCCCGGAACGCTTGTCCGACTGCGAAGGCCCATTGGGGCGATCGGAGGTCTGCGTCGCCGACATCACCAGTGCCGCCGGCCGCTGTGTAAGACTTGCGTGTTGCTGATACTGGCCTGCCGTAGGAAAACGCCTTCACCGGAGCTTCAAAAGCGGCAGCGGGGGGCCCACAGGCCTTGTCAACCGCATGGGTGGTATCTGGATAGCTCGCGGTCGTCACGCTCACACCGTCACGAAAAAGGAAGCAATAAGGTTCATTCGGGTACTTCCACTTTTTGTCCTGAGCGGGCTCAACGACGTAACCAGCGACTGGAAACTGAGCATTCGAAGCCATCCAGAGGCGTGATGCTAACCGACCCGTGCAAGTGGTAAGGTCATCCCGGCCGGCGTCGACGCATGCGTTGACGATCCAGCTTGCGAGCTGGTCTGCACTGGGAAACAGCAGATATGCGGTGGCCTTCACCGGATTCTTTGGAAACTGGGTGTCCGTATAGGTACAGACTTTAACGGGCAGGCCTTTCCAGTCGGGAAGCTGCTCCAGGTTTGCGTGGCTGCACCCTTGTCGCATGTACTGGCCCTCATGGTGGTCCTCGCTCACGTGAGGCTCCGCCCACGCCGCGATCCGTTGCTGCAGCATCGCCGGCGAAAGCTGACGAACTTTTGCCCTCGCTGGCGCCAATATTCCAAAAGCAGCCAGCAAACAGACCGCAGTCCGAAGTGCTTTCATCATAAAATAGTCCCCCCACTCAACGGCGATAATGTCAGCACCACCATTTGATTTATTTCTGCTCCTTAGCACCCGTCGCTATGTCATCTGAGAGCATTCCTATCACTTTTTGTAAGGAACTCCACTGCCTTGCTGATGAAGCATTCGAGCCATCCTCCAGAATTCGTATACTTACTTTGTGCGAGGTCCAGGATTGCACTTTTCGATGAAACGCGTCACCATGCTTTGTCGCAGACTGTAATGGGGGGAACGGTCATGGCAAGCAATTTTCAGGCTACTGGAAGCAACGCTAAAGCCGCATTTACGCTCAAGGTTCATCGCGGCGAGAGAATGGCACTGGTCGCCATGAACTGGCGAACCGGAAAGCCGCCGACCAGCTTCGTGGGGTTTGCCATCCAGTACCAAGCTCCGGGAGCGGCTAAACCCTCCACGGTCTATAACAGGCTCAATTTTGAAGGATCTCCGAATCCCAAGGGGTATAAGACTTTTCGGACGACCGAGGCGCCTATCCAGAAATTCAGGTGGGTTGTTTTCCCGCACGATGACCCGCCGCCGGGTCCGTACGCTTTTATAGTCACCCCCTTGTTTATGGATCCCGCAGGAGCTCTTTCCCCGGGCAAAGCTCAGACTGCGACGATCGATCTCGGGAAGGAAACCTATCCTGGTCAGATCAACGTGGCGTTCACACGGGGCTATGTGGCATCTCAAGCTTTCGTAGATAGGTATCAGGATGGCGGCTCTCTAAAGACACTTCTGCCTGCCCGGGTAGATCAAGGCACTAAATTTGTCCCAACGCATCCGAAGTCGGCAGAGGCCTACGAATGGATGGGTTTAGAGGCCCGCAAGGAAATTCTCGCCCTGCTGGATGCGGCGGTGGCTGACCCTACCGCCAAGGTCAGCATGGTCGCTTACGACATGAGCGAGAAAGAGATCATGGACCGCCTGCTGGCGCTCGGTCCGCGCCTCAGGATCATCATTGATGACAGTGACAAGCACGGGCTAAAAACTAGCGGTGAAACCCAGTCCGAAACATTACTCATCGCCTCCGCAGGCTCCAGCAACGTCAAACGTGAACACATGGGCGGCCTGCAGCATAACAAAATGATAATCGTCGACACGGCGGTGCCGCGCGCCGTCTGCGGATCAACCAATTTCAGCTGGCGCGGTCTGTATGTCCAGTCGAACAATGCTTTGCTCTTGACCGGAGCTCAAGCCGTGGCTCCTCTCAAGGCAGCGTTCGAAGATTATTGGAAAAAAGATGGATTCATAGGCAGTCCCTCACCTGACTGGCATCCACTCCGCTTGGCCGGCATCGATGCCAACATCACTTTTTCGCCCCATGACAAAGCCCGCGCGCGCCTGGCCGAGATCGGCAAGGACGTTGAAAAGGCCAAGACCTGCCTGCTGTATTCTCTGGCCTTTCTAAGTATCACGCCCGGAGCTGTGACCGATGCCGTCGAGGCTGCTACCAACAGTCCGATCTTCACCTACGGAATTTCTGACAAAAACACCGGTGTCATCGTGCATAAGCCCAATGGCAATATGGCGCCGGTCTACTTCGCCCGGCTCAACAAGCACGTGCCGACGCCATTCAAGGTCGAGCCTTCCAGCGGGATGGGGCCGAACCTGCATCACAAGTTTCTGGTTATCGATTTCAACACCCCCGACGCTCGGGTGTGGACCGGGTCCTACAATTTCAGTGCCGCAGCAGACCTTCAAAATGGGGAGAATCTGTTGCTCATACGCGATCAGAAGATCGCGACATCGTACATGGTGGAAGGGGTGCGCATCTTCGACGACTATCATTTCCGCGTTACGCAAGAAGACGCAGCAAAGGCCAAGAAAACGTTGTCACTGCAAAAAGCACCTCAGGCTGGCGAAGACCCGTGGTGGGCAGAGGACTATAAAGATCCGTTCAAGATCCGAGACCGCGAGTTGTTCGCTTAGGCGCCTTGATCCGGCCAAAACGCAGAGATTTTCTGGGGTATTTTGATCCGCAATCGTCCACGACAACGCACCATGGCGCCGGCTATTTCCGGCTGGGAGGCTTGATTGCCTACAAAACTGACCGGTTCTGACGGAACATCTATTGCCATCCCGGACGGATGGACAGGACTTCAAGGCAGGGATGGGAGAATGGTGCCGATCCCGCGTGGCGGCCTGGGCCTACAGGGGCGTGACGGCCGCATGGTAGCTGTTCCCAAAGGAGCGCTCGGCCTGCAGGGCAGAGATGGCCGCATGGTAGCCATCCCTAAGGGCGCGCTTGGACTTCAAGGCAAGGATGGACGAATGACCGCCATTCCATCCGGTGCCTTGGGTTTGCAGGGCAAAGATGGCCGCATGGTCGCGATTGCCAAAGGATGTTTGGGTCTCCAGGGGCCAGATGGACGCATGGTTGCCATTCACCCTGGCAAGATAGGCGTACCGGACGCGAACGGAAGAATGAGGAACAAGTGACGCGGCCAAAGCTGCGGTCGATCAAGCAAAGCAGGACCCTCGTTACGCCATTGTGGATGGCAGAACCGTTCTCTCAAGTATTTTGTTTTGACGTACTTTAAATCTCTGCCCGAAGTTGCTAGCCTCTCCTAATACATAGGGCTGGGGGAGCCGAATAGGCGCGGGGGACATCAATGGCTAGGAAAGTAAGTGGCGCTACGGCGCCACCTGGCGGAGCACGTGTTGAAGCGAAGACTCGCCGCAGAGGGATCTCCGACCAAGGCGCGCTAGTTACTGCGTTGGAGTCCCATACAAAGGCGCTCCACCGGATCTCGGATGTTCTTGAGAAGGCGAATTTCGATACACTCCTCAAGAAGATCCCGCCCCCGCTTGATAACGCTGGCATTCTAAAAGTGCTTGCTACGTTTTTCCACAGACCGGACCTAAAGACAGGTAGCGCTTTCAACATTATCTCTCAGGGCGCCCCTCTATCGCTTATCGCGAATGTCTTCAACAATATCAAGGAGTTCAACGACAGAGGGTTGGCGATTCAATCTAACGATATTGATGACATCAACACAGTCGGCGAGTTGGTTGGCCGCATCAAGGTAAAGCTCGACGAAGCAAGAGGTAAGCTCTGATGAGCGGGATTGGCCTGTCTGCTTTGAAGAGACCTGCAGCGGCGATGGCCATTGGTTTGGTGGCTACACAGCCCGTGTTTGCCTCCCAAAGCAGTGAGCTCGCAAAACTTCGGGCTGAGAACGCCGCGCTGAAGGCTGAGCTCACCGCCCTGAAGTCACAGCCTCAGCCGCCGTCCCCAACGCCTAGCGCCGACGATCCGGCGAAGAAAGCGAAGGCCTCTGCTGAGCGCAAACGGCTCTTCATCCGCAAAGATCACTTCGAGACGGTTTACTACATCGCGCCTGGCGGAATGCCCGAGGGTAGGAGGCAGGGTCGCCCTCTACGGCATCCTCTTCCAAAACATGAAAGAGGCGGGTCCGTTGCTATGCGGGCGCATCGGCTTTAACACGTCCTTTGAGTATCTGCGCGACCCCATAAATGGGCGCGGGCAGCACGATTACCATGCCGAGGTGGATTACGCGTTAGGCGCGAGCAAGGCGACTTTCGGCAACGATCTGTGCGAGGGACCGGAAGGCGGGGGGCTTGGCACGTCCACGCTCGCCTTGACCTACGATAACGGGACCGACAAGGACAGTAACGAGACTAGCAGCTGAAGCTTGCTCTGACCTACCAATACTAGGCAAATGGGGCAAAATCGCACATCCATTGCGCTGAGCGCGAGGGTCGAGTCCAGGGGACCGTCGCCGGAGACGGTTCAATACCGGGACCAATCTCGCACAACACGCAAAGCCGGGGCATCGCTGTCCCGGCTCGCTTGATGGGACCATCTCCCATTCGCTGGCGATCGACACCGTCTCGATTGCCTCGTTTGGCTCCTTTAGGGCTGTGGGCAGCCAGCTGTTGCCATCGATCTCATACCAGGAAGCTGTTGTCAGCCATGCCAGCTCGATGACGTCGATGTTCAGATTCGTAACCTTTTCGACGATGCGTTCAATCGCCAGATAGTCGCTGAGATCTACAATCTGCGCGTCAAAATGCCTGGGTGAGCATAGGTTAGTGGGAATGGCTATGCCTTACCGGCAGGGCCGGCACGGGCACCAGTTGCCCGCTGCCGAGTTCAGCCTCGATCATTCATCCTGCGATGTCCTAGAGCAACGCTCTGCCTGCTTCGGGCCGAAGAAACGGGCCTTGGAACTGAGTTTGGCGCTCAAAGGGGCAGCTCCGGCGGTGCACTGGGGACGACGATGCCTGCGGGTTCGGGGGATTGATAAAGCGGCTTGAGCGTCCTGAGTGAGCGTTCAACTTGAATGCGCAGGACGGGAGGAGAGCACGATCGGCTTCACACCGTCATCGGGTTTTGCCCGTACTTTGAAGTTGAATGTCCTTCGCAGCTCACTCGTAGTAAGATCAAACTAGGCGTCGCTTACGCGCCTGTCGAACCGCCGATTTATCGAGGGATGGGGCACACGCGGAAACCAAATTGTTCAGAGCCCTATTTCTGATCTATAGCAATAGCCCAATACCGTGGGGCCAATTATTAGTACAAAATAAAGCCAATATTCTGCAATGATCAGAGCTACGTAGCGAATAAACATTAACGTCAGAGAAAATATTCCAATTTGCATATCTTTATGGAACATCAATTCAAATCTAATATAGTCAACATCTTTGTGATTTAGTTGGTGTTTCTTTAGAATATCACTGTAAGTTGCGCTAAATTCAGGTCTACGGCTGTTTGCTTCCTCCAAAGTCAGCGCCTGAAATTGGTTGTATATTTCAGAAATCTCCAGCGCGCACTTCTGCATCCCGTCTGCCTCGCCGCTGTAATTTTTGGCGCTCTCCAGCAAAGTGATGATAATTAGGAAAATGGATATAATGAGGGACACAACCGACAGAAATTTCGGTCCGCCCGGCGGGAGGCTTGCCTCATAGAGCAGAGGTATGAGCGCCACGATTACCAGGTAAAAGGCGAGGAAAGATGTTGCTGTGGTGGACAGCGACTGTTTCGCTTTGAGCCGTGTGTGGGCGTTAAAGCGGGCACTTTTTGTTTTCCACATCTTTCCTAGGAGCGGGTCGGTGGTTCTGCCGGGATGTGGTTGCATGATCTTCTAAACTCGCGAATTAATGGATTGATCTAGATAGTGGATAATCATGGCCCGACGCAATCAGAGAATTCGACTGGAAGATACCTTCTCGCTTTCAGAAGACTATCTACAACGTCCTCAAGTCGAAGAGCTACGCCCTGGATTGATCACGGCTGTCGTCAAGGAGACAGGCGAAGATCGAACACTTAAGATCTGGTGGAAAGCTGGAGATCAGGCAGACGGGGAATTTAGGGAGCTCTGGAACCATGAAAGGCTTCAGGTTGATCGGGTAATGAACTATCCTGACGCCGATGAAGTCATGGTCGAAATCATCGAGATGATCGAGACCGCAGATTCATTTTGCGTGGTATATGAGGCCGCAGCCACTCCGCTGGCGGCACGTCTGCGCACCTTAAGCTCTCGCCATTGGCTGAAGGGGCTGGACATCGTCTCCAATCGAGCAATCCTTTGGAGCAACCTTTCCCGCTTAGCAAAGGCCATAGGGCTATTGCATGCCCGGGGACTGGTTCACGGAAGGCTTGACCGGCATGCAGTGTTCACGAACGGCAGCAATTCTGCGGACTTCAAACTTGGAGGCTTCGAGTGGTGCGTTGGCATGGGGGAGGCCAAACCCCTTGATCCGATGTTGGCGAAAGCGCGCGCGCGGATCGACCGGCTGATTTATTCCTATGGTGACGATTGGAAAGCTCTAGGCGCGCTTTTTGCTGATATATTGGGTGTGGACGTGACTCGGCTTCGGTCGGATGACCCTTTTCAACGGGGCCGACCCGTAATTGATCTAAGCGAAGGCGAGATCGATTTTCTGCGTCGACTAACTGATCCCCATAGAGAAGACGCCGCTGATGCACGTTGGGTCATGCGTTCGGTCGACGCGCTACTACGCGAGCTCGTCCGGTTTGGGACCACGAAAGCGGCCCGCTTCATTCTACTTGCCCGTCCTAACCGAAAAATGGCGGAAGCTATCGATCAGGCTACTGATGGGGGCATCCCAATCGACGATTTGGATGGTCAAATAGCATACATAGAGGGCGATATTGCGAGTGGCGCCAAGATTGTCGTTTCCAACCAGAACGATTTGGAGACGCTCGATACGTTGACAATCATTACAGAGGCTCTCTCGTACCGCGTTCGACAGTTCACGGACGAAGGTCCACCCACCTGGCAAATCGCTACTGTGGTTTCGATCGTTCCGAGGGATCGAGCTCGACTGCCTGGCGATCGAGAGGTTCATCGCCTTAACCACGAAGTCCTAGTTGCCCGCAACAAGCACGACGCGCTGGCATTGCTCGGCCGCTTGAGAAGTATGGCGATTGACTGGACTATTCCAATAGTCCCTGCAAAAGTCGACGATATCAATCGCGAGAGCGTGCCTTTGCAGCGAGCAGTATTGCTTGTTCAAGTCGTCGAGGCGTTAGTCAAATCGTTGGACATCCTGCCTGTCAGCGTCGCGTCAGCGAAGACGGATGGAGGGAGAAATGTTGTTCGCCTTGCCCCTCGTTTGGGTACAGCTCGCGACAATCTCGCGGCCGAAATTGAAGAGCGCAACACCGCCGAGGTTATGGATCGGATATTCGAAAAAGAAGATCTTGGAACTGACGTCGATTGGAGGCTCAGTGTATCAGGAACATTATCCTCAAAAAATGCAACCGAGATAAGGGCGCGTTTTCTCGGAGTAGTGGAAGGCCCCAACGGCTCTCCGCTCTACGAGTTTGACGTTCTGGATCTCATCCGTGACGAAAAGAACCTGTTTCTCAAGCGCAGCGGAGAAGCGGGGACGGAAGCGTTGATCCGGCGCCGTTTGCGAACAACCAAGGCGCTTGGCGAGCAGCGGGATTTGGCATCGCTGTTTGTCGACTTGAGAAGGCGGATAAGAAGCTCACAGGACGTCTTGGTAGAGGATAGTGAATATCGTGACCTAGATGGCCCAAAGCGGGAAGCATTGGAACAGATCTGGAAAACATTGCCCAACCATCTAGTCGTCGGGCCCCCAGGTGTCGGGAAAACGCGACTAAGCGCCGAGGTAGTCAGGCGACGCCTTGAAGGCGACCCAGCCGCCCGAATTCTCCTGAGTGCTCAAAGCCATCAAGCACTTGATCACCTACTCTCAACCGTCCGAAAGAAGGTTGTCGCGGCGCTGCCGGAAACGATCATAGTTCGGTCTAGGGGAGGAGATGATTCAGTCTCGACGGATGAAGATCTTCGAAAGACCGCGGCTAGCTATCTCGATCGGGTTCTGAGTTCAGCTTTGATAAATGAGGCTCCAGGCCCCTTGCAGCTCGGGATCTCGTCGCTCAAAGAGGCTGTGCTGCACGCCACATTTGATGATGAAGGCAAGGTTACCCGACCGCTTAACCGCCGTGAGGAAATTGGCTTACGTGCATTAGACGCATTAGTTTTAGAATCGGCAAACGTTGTTTTTTCAACAAGTAACTCTTTCGACGTTGAGCGTTTATGTGAAGATGGTGCGCAATTTGATTGGGTTCTAATAGAAGAAGCGGCTAAAGCGACAGGCCCGGAATTGATAGCTCCATTATCGCTGTCAGGGCGCCGGCTGCTGATAGGAGATCATCATCAGCTCCCCCCCTTCGATGCGGAGCGGCTGACGTCAATTCTTTCAAATAACACCGCAGTCCGTAATGCACTACAGCAAGTCGAACATGTACTTGGAGCCACGTTCTTTGAAAGCGGTTTGGATGAGCTAAGATCTGCCGTCCGAGACGAAGCGGTGTTAGAAACGACGACACAACTCGCACTTCGTATGCTCGAGCCCTTTCGTTCACTCGTTGAGGAGGAGGAGCGTAAGCGCACCGTGGCTGGAGGGCAGAGACGCACTGTATCAAGCGAATTGTGGTGCCAACATAGAATGGATCCGGCGATCGCCGAGTTGGTCTCACGTTGCTTTTACAAAAACCGGCTTTACACAGGTGATGACAGGATTGAGAGCGCCAAGTTACCATTGCCTTTTACGTTCGATAGTAAAATTCCAAGCTCGCCGATCGTCTTCATCGACATGCCATTTGCCAGCCGATCTGGTCGAGCTGAGCCGGTTGAGAAGGGGCGGCCACGATGGCATAATCCGTCTGAGCGCAAGATTGTCTTAGAGATACTCCGTCGTCTGAAGGTCGCGGATTTGAAACCCGCCCCTGCCGACCTGAACACTCTGGCTGTGTTATCCCCCTATAGGGCTCAGGTTGAGCGTATGGCCAGAGACTTGGACGTGTTGCGAGATAGCGGTGCGAGTTCTATCGCGCAGTTCTCAGGTTTCACCCACGATAGCCGCATGCATGGAACGGTCGATTCTTCTCAAGGCAGCGAGGCAGACTTGGTGATCGTTTCTTTAGTACGAAACAATCACCGCAATGGCGTCGCCTCGCTCGGCTTTCTAAGAGATCCGCGACGGATGAACGTGCTTCTAAGCCGGGCAAAAATGCAGCTAATCGTCGTCGGGTCTTTGGAGTTCTTAAAAGAAAGCACGCGGCACGCCTCCGCCGTCGAACAGGATGACCTCGCATTCATACGTTTGTTCCTGGACACGCTAGAGTACCTTACTACACAAAAAGCATACCGAGGTGGACCCGCGGCGGTTGTCACTAGGGCGGCTGATGCTCTTGAAGGAGTGACATTTTGATCACGAGCAAAAGCCGTCCACTGGCGATTGCCGCAATCCCCATTCTTCGTGTTTCGGCCCGGGTTGTTCTTGAGAAGGGACGGGGCTGGAGTGCCATTGATGAGCTTGTCCTATGGGCATTTTCAATTAAGGCACGATCAGCAACACAGATGGCGAGAGAGTTGAACCTCCCGAGGCGCGTTATCCTGGAAATCGTCTACCGGATGATGCGCTTCCGGCTGATCGAAGCGGTGTTGCTGCATGGCGTTCCGGCATTTCAGGCCACCGCATATGGGTCGGCAATTGTCCTTCATGGTGAGGAAATCCCCACACTTCAGCGAAGATTTTCTCGCAAGATTGCCTTCGTGGTCGATAAGATAACTGGAACGGTCTTTCCTAAAAGGGACGTTCGGGTCGAGAATGCTGGGGCGCTGACGGCTTTCAAAGAGAGTGGGGCCGCTGTCCATGAGATCGAAGTACGTGGACAAAAGGTTCAAACGAGTCCGTCTCAAAATGTAGCAAGATTTCAGGAGATTCTTAATCCTGATGAGACTTTAATTTATTTTGATGGCGATACTCTAATCGAGCGAGATGACGAATACATCATCGTGACTGCTGACGGTCATGATCTAAGGGGTCTGCCAGCAAAGGCACCTGCGCAGCTAAAATCCCAAGTTGTTTATGCCCTTTCGCTTCCCGTATCGGGAAAGAAGGTCGTGATGAACTCTCTCATTTCGAAGGACGACGAACCGATCGTGCCGTTGATGGCCCGAATTGATTTTGATCCGCGCACAGACCTGATCGTGGGTGGTCAAGAGCACATGGATGCATTCCATGCCATTCTTGCGACGGCCAGCCGTCGAATATACCTCCACTCGTCATTCTTGAAAAAGGACAGCTTCGACAATGTCGTTGACCTTATGCGTGGCGCTGTAAGGAGGGGGGCGCGCATAGATATATTTTGGGGAGCCGGAAGCTCGAACGAGCCAAAAGAAAAGACTCTTTTGGAGGCGACTGCGATCTCAAAGGCGATCTCGGGTGATGACTCTCTTAGAGGAAGCGTCACTATTCATCTGCGCTCCACCGGGTCGCATGCCAAACTGATTGTTGCGGACGATGGGCTTGGTGGTTGGATCGGAGCAATAGGATCTTGCAGCTGGCTCTTCAGCAAGTTTGATCGCCTCGAAGTCACTGCAATATTGCGATCGCCGGGTATCGTGGCGCAGCTGGTTAGCAGCTTCTGTAAACTTATAGCGCAACCCGGCTTTCGGCCCGAAGTCGGTAGTGAACTTTACCTTTTGGGGAACGCTCTCAGGCTTCAGCCTCAACAAGGAAAAATGACCGCGGGAGTAGTATCGGGCCAGATGCATGAAGCCCTCTTGCGCCACGCGAGTGGAACCGCCGAAAAACGCTTCCTGATTGCCAGTGATCGGCTAGGAAATGCCGCATTTGCCAATGCAATAATTCCTGCTGAACACTTCCATTCGAGGACAGGTTTAACCCCCGTAGTCGTATACAGTCAGAACTCCGGTGCCATCGCAGAGGCCAGCGCAGCTATGTCGGTCGCAGTAGAAGCACTGGCAAGAGGCGTTCAGGTCGTGTCACCGACAGAGAGTTTCCACGCGAAGTTCCTCCTATGGGGCGAGGATGACGTGGTGATCACGAGTCTCAACATGGGCTCTGCAACAATCAGCCCAGACCTTCCGATGGGGGAATTGGGCGTTCACCTGTCAGGTTCGCAGGTCGCAAGCCACCTTATTGATAGGCTCCGGGGGCGGTGGGCCTTTCTTTAGGGAGTTGTTGCTGAATGCGAGGATGTGGGCGTGCCTTTTGATGTAACCACCGATGAAGTTAGCGTCGAAGTTGGAAGGATGCGGAAGCGGCGCCCGTCGGTGAGCTGGTCCGATACGAAGTCGAGCGACCAGCGCTCGTCGGGCCTCTGCGGCACCAGCATCGGCGCCCTGGTCCCGATCGCCCGCTTGCGGCCGCCACGGCGGCGAACGGCGAGCTTCTCTCCCGATAGAGCCGGAACAGCTTCTTGTGGTTCACGACCAGGCCCTCCCGCCTCAGCATCACGAGAAGACGCCGGTAGCCGAACCGGCGACGCTCCTGCGCGATCGCCTTCATCCGCTCGCGAACCTCGCGGTCGTCCGGCCTGCTGGTCTCGTAGCGAACCGTCATGCGGTGACCTGCCTCTGAACTGTCATCCAGCTGCGATTAGAGCCTCGACCGTTTTTGTTACGCCATGTGGCGCGGGTTGAGCAACCGGCGGAGGCGCGGAGCCTTCCATCAGCACAGCGTCGGAGCCGGTTGCGGTGATGACCTCGGCATAGGCTGCCGGGGTCTGGTAGCCGAGCGAGGAATGCGGCCTCGCGGTGTTGAAGTCCTCCTTCCATTCGGTGACCTGCCACTGAGAATTTCCTCCATGTGAGATTAGAGTCCGGCCCTTGATCGAAGGACGGACTGATGAAGAGAAAGCGGTTCACGGAAGAGCAGATCATTGCGGTTCTGCGCGAGCACGAGGCGGGAGCGAAGGCGGGCGATCTGGCTCGCAAGCACGGGGTCTCGGAGGCGACGCTGTATAATTGGAAGGCGAAGTATGGCGGGATGGACGTGTCCGACGCCAAGCGGCTGAAGGCGCTGGAAGACGAGAACGCCAAGCTGAAGAAGCTGCTCGCCGATCAGATGCTGGAAGCCTCGGCGCTGCGCGAGCTTCTGTCAAAAAAATGGTAGGGCCCGCCGTTAAGCGCGAAGCCGTCGCGCATCTGCAGGCCGTCATGGGCTTGTCGGAGCGTCGGGCCTGTTCCTTCGTCGGCGCCGATCGCAAGATGATCCGCTACCAGTCTCGCCGACCGTCAGAGACGGAGCTGCGTGGTCGGCTGCGCGACCTCGCCAACGAGCGCCGACGCTTTGGCTACAGGCGGCTGTTCATCCTGCTCAGGCGCGAGGGCGAGGCATCTGGGGTCAACCGCATCTATCGTCTCTACCGCGAGGAAGGCCTGACGGTGCGCAAGCGCCGGGCAAGGCGGCGAGCGGTCGGCACCCGGGCGCCGATCCTGGTCGAGGCAAAGCCGAACGCGCGCTGGTCGCTGGATTTCGTGCATGACCAGTTCGCCTGCGGCCGCAGGTTTCGCGTGCTCAACGTCGTCGACGACGTGACGCGCGAATGCCTGGCGGCGATCCCGGACACCTCGATCTCCGGCCGTCGGGTTGCGCGTGAACTGACGGAACTGATCACCCAGCGCGGCAAGCCGGGTATGATCGTCTCCGACCACGGCACCGAGTTCACCTCGAACGCCATCCTCGCCTGGTCGAAGGATCATAGAATCGAATGGCACTACATCGCGCCAGGCAAGCCAATGCAGAACGGCTATGTCGAGAGTTTCAACGGCCGGATGCGCGATGAGCTTTTGAACGAGAGCCTGTTCTTCGGTCTCGACTACGCCCGAAGCGCCATTGCCGAATGGAAGGAGGACTTCAACACCGCGAGGCCGCATTCCTCGCTCGGCTACCAGACCCCGGCAGCCTATGCCGAGGTCATCACCGCAACCGGCTCCGACGCTGTGCTGATGGAAGGCTCCGCGCCTCCGCCGGTTGCTCAACCCGCGCCACATGGCGTAACAAAAACGGTCGAGGCTCTAATCGCAGCTGGATGACAGTTCAGAGGCAGGTCATCGGCAATGGCGCTTCGGGCGTAGTCGAGACCGAAGAACAGGCTCTCGTTCAAAAGCTCATCGCGCATCCGGCCGTTGAAACTCTCGACATAGCCGTTCTGCATTGGCTTGCCTGGCGCGATGTAGTGCCATTCGATTCTATGATCCTTCGACCAGGCGAGGATGGCGTTCGAGGTGAACTCGGTGCCGTGGTCGGAGACGATCATACCCGGCTTGCCGCGCTGGGTGATCAGTTCCGTCAGTTCACGCGCAACCCGACGGCCGGAGATCGAGGTGTCCGGGATCGCCGCCAGGCATTCGCGCGTCACGTCGTCGACGACGTTGAGCACGCGAAACCTGCGGCCGCAGGCGAACTGGTCATGCACGAAATCCAGCGACCAGCGCGCGTTCGGCTTTGCCTCGACCAGGATCGGCGCCCGGGTGCCGACCGCTCGCCGCCTTGCCCGGCGCTTGCGCACCGTCAGGCCTTCCTCGCGGTAGAGACGATAGATGCGGTTGACCCCAGATGCCTCGCCCTCGCGCCTGAGCAGGATGAACAGCCGCCTGTAGCCAAAGCGTCGGCGCTCGTTGGCGAGGTCGCGCAGCCGACCACGCAGCTCCGTCTCGGGCGGACGCCGGGACTGGTAGCGGATCATCCTGCGATCGGCGCCGACGAAGGAACAGGCCCGACGCTCCGACAAGCCCATGACGGCCTGCAGATGCGCGACGGCTTCGCGCTTAACGGCGGGCCCTACCATTTTTTTGACAGAAGCTCGCGCAGCGCCGAGGCTTCCAGCATCTGATCGGCGAGCAGCTTCTTCAGCTTGGCGTTCTCGTCTTCCAGCGCCTTCAGCCGCTTGGCGTCGGACACGTCCATCCCGCCATACTTCGCCTTCCAATTATACAGCGTCGCCTCCGAGACCCCGTGCTTGCGAGCCAGATCGCCCGCCTTCGCTCCCGCCTCGTGCTCGCGCAGAACCGCAATGATCTGCTCTTCCGTGAACCGCTTTCTCTTCATCAGTCCGTCCTTCGATCAAGGGCCGGACTCTAATCTCACATGGAGGAAATTCTCAGTGGCAGGTCAGCGGCAACAGCCGATGGCTTTACACGCCCGCCGTTCGCTCATCCCGAAGCCTTCCTTCAGGCGAGCGACAGCTTTCCGCTTGGCCGCGGGCGTCACCATTTCTTTCCCACAAGATCCTTCAACGCGGCATTGTCGAGCATGGCGTCGGCCAGAAGCCGCTTCAGCCGCGTGTTCTCGTCCTCCAGCGCCTTCAGTCGCCGAGCCTCGGAGACATCCATCCCGCCGAAGCGGGCCTTCCAGTTGTAGATCGAGGCGTCGCTGACCCCGTGCTTGCGGCACAGATCGGCAACCGATACCCCGGCCTCGTGTTCCTTCAAAATTCCGATGATCTGCTCTTCAGAGAAGCGGCTACGTTTCATGTCCTGGTCCTCTCGATGGGCCAGAACGAACTTCAAACCGGATTAGATCTGAGGGGCAAGGTCACGATATTGGCGCGGTGGTCGCACTTGACAGTGCCTCGCCGAACTTAGTTGAGCCTGGCCGCGTAACCACACATGTCAGCGGGCCACGGGCAGCCAATCAGATTTGTTGGCAACGCAGGCATTCGCCCCAGGACATGTTGGCCAGCTTATCAATGCTCGACATGCCGCCCGGGTGTCGGTGTGTCAACATGATGAGATGCTCAACCGTGTAGTATCCTGCTCATCGGCATTTCCGGCAGGCGGTATCCTTGCCGTGAGGTTTGGCACAGGCAGTGGACAACGTTTTTGCATGTTTACATCAGTCCGCTGAATCGACGTTCAGAGCCGAATCTTTGGCGACGGGGACGTCGCACTTACGAAGCGGCGTCGAAATTGCTGACGCGCCTCAAGTGGAGGTCCAAGGTGGGCCGGGCTCATGCGACGGCAAGGCCTGTGTCGCCGTCGTGCAAGTTGGCGGTGATCATGCACCCGATCTGACGGCAGATGATCGGGCAGCGGGTTGCGGTGGGATGGCCGCTCGTACCGCTGTCTTTTGACACTGCGACGGCTCACCCGGATGCGGGGCGATATCGGCGTCGAGGTCTTCAAGCGCGAGTGCCAGTTGATCTGGATCGAGACGTTTGGAACGCCGACCAAACTACACTCTTGGAGCTTTCTGATGATCGACTGAAGGCGCTTGATCTCTCCGTCGCGGCTTTCCACAGCACCCGCCTTCTCGCGTACGAGACGCTGCAGGAAAAGCCGGATCGGATGGCGAGGGATTGCCGCCCGTAATCGGCAAGCCGCTCCTCTATTTGCCGGATCGCTGCCGCCCGCTGCGCCGACTGCTAAGAAATCAATTGTCAAACCACGCAGGAGGCGGCTCGTGGAATACTTTTGCGGACTGGATGTTGCAGTGGACGAGACGGCGGTGTGCGTCGTCGACGAGCACGGTGAGGTGCATCTGACGGTCAAGGTGGAGACCGATCCCGATGCGTTGTTTGTGGTGTTGAAGCCGTTCGTCGCCCGGCTGCGGCGTGTCGGCCATAAGGCGGGATCTCTGTCGCCATGGCTGCATCCCGAGCTCTGAAACGCGGACGCCAGTGGTTTGCCTGGAGACCCAGCACGTGCGCGCCGCGATGTCGGCGCAGCGCAACAAGACGGACGCTGCCGACGCGCTCGGCATCGCCCACATCATGCGCACGGGCTGGTTCCGTCAGGCGCATATCAAAACGCAGGACTGCTAGCTGATGCGGCTTTTGCTGACCCACCGGCGTAACCTGAAGCGCAAGTTCCTCGATATCGAAAACGCCATCCGCCACTCGCTGAAAGCGTTCGGCATCAAGCTTGGCGGCACATCGCGCGGCGCTTTCGACCAGGCGGTACGCACGGCTGTGACAGACGATCCGCTGTCGGCCGAGCTGATGGACGCCATGCTGTCAGCACGCGCCGCGCTGTGGCGAGAGTACTGTCGGCTGCACGACCTGGTCGTGAAGATCGTCGCGAAGAGCGAGCTCTGCCGGCGCTTCATGGCGATCCCGGGCGTCGGTCCGGTGACGGCGCTCTCGGTGGGAGATTGCGACCACGTCTGGCTAAAACGTGGCGATAATGTGATACGGAATCACCGATTCCAACACGCACTTCGAAAATGTGACCTAGAGGTTTGGGAAACGGCGCAGCGCAGCTGGTCGGCGGGACAGGGGGCCATCAGCCGCTCGGCGAGGTGGGCAAAGGTCAAGACCTTGTCGCGATTGTGATGAAATCACGCCGGAGTCGCGGTCGGCCCTCGTAGATGACATCGTCGCAATGGCGGTCGCCACGCCACTGCGCCAGCTTTGCCAGGAGCTGATTAGACTGATGGCCCGGGCCATCAGCACCGGCACCGCGGGGACGCCGGCGCAGACATTCTGCCGTTCGATATCATCTACCGGAGGTATATGAAACTGATGGAATTCTATCATGAGCGCAGAGTTTCCTTTCGCGGATGAAAGAAAGCTCGATTGACTCGCCCGCCCCATTCCGGTCTCGTGAATCAACGTGCGGTTGCGGCCTGCAGAAGTCAGTCGACGGTCGCGATTCATGAAAGGAAACCCATGGCCAGGCATCACACCGCTGTGCACTCGACACGTCGCGACTTACGGCCAGGGCATTTTTCGCGCTTGCCCGTGACCGGTCAAAATCCGCGGTGCGAGTATGTCAAATCGCGAGCGTGTCATCGCGGCCGTGGAGAGATGTGGCTCGGTGCAGGCAAAGGCGGCGCCTGCTTGGACTGACGCCGCGCCAGATTGGATACCCGCTGAGGAAATACGGCATCAGATCAAGCGTCCTTGAAAGGCCGACCGAGGCAATATCAGGGACAAATCAAGCGTTGGTGGTTGGCGGAGCCTTGGCCCGATGACGAGTGGATGCGGACCTGAGCGTCGGGCCAATCCGACCCGGGAGGACAGCCCGCCCGACCTCACGGGGTCAATGTGCTGACAACGGCGGTGTGAACGAACCGTCGGTCGGCCATGTGCTCTAGACCATCGCTCATCCCGGATTCCCTCTGCGACTGAAACGGAGAAAAACATGTCCGATGCAAAACTTCAGAGTGTGCTTTCGTCTCTTTCGCAAGTGGCGAGACAGTTAGATGCTCTGCCATCCGATAGACCAGCGCCTGGTTCAAGTTGGGTAAAACTAAACACGAATGAGAACCCGTTCCCGCTTCCAGCAATCATAATGCAAAGCGCGATTGCAGCTCTCGAACGGCAGTATCTATATCCAGAAGACGATAACATCAGCTTGAGGGAAGCAGCCGCAAATGCCTACAGCGTCTCCATGGATCAGGTGATCGCCGGCAACGGATCGTCTGAACTGCTTGGACTTGTCTACAGAGCTTTCCTTGCCCCGGGGGATAGCGTGGCGATGATGTCGCCAGGGTTTTCGTTCAACCGCAAACTTGCAACGTTGCAGGGTGCTCAATTTGTCGAAATCAAATTTAGCGAAGATCATTCCTTGCCGATGGAGCAATTGCTCTTCGGTCCTGCAAAGGACGCCAAGTTCATTCTGTTAGCCAATCCGAACAATCCGACCGGAACGTTCGTTCCGGTGGCCGATATCGAACGCCTGGTAGCGAAATCGGACCGCTTGATCGTGCTGGATGAGGCCTACGTCGACTTTGCACCCGAGAATGGTCTACGCCTCATCAATCGATATTCGAACCTTCTGGTCTTAAGGACATTTTCGAAAAGCTATGCTGCCGCCGGCGTTCGCGTCGGTTTCGGTTTCGGTCACCCTGAAATTATCGGCAGGCTACGCAACATCCAGAACGTCTTCAACATGAATGTGATCGGGCAGGCGGTTGGTATCAGCGTCCTTGCGCACCGCGCCGCCTATGCAGACAACCACAGACACATCAGGCATGAACGACGGCGAGTGACGCTCGCGCTCTCGCAACTTGGATTTTCCGTAATCCCTTCCCACGCAAACTTCTTACTTGCCCGCGTGCCAACGGGACAGGACGGCTTATGGTGGCAATCAGCCTTTGCAAGGCAAAAAATACTTGTTGCCGTCTTTCCCGATAAAGGTTTGGAAAATTACATCCGCGTCAGCATCGGTACAAAAGAGCAAATGGATGCGTTTCTTCGTGCCGCTAGTCGTATTAGTCGAATATTGAATATGTCAAGGCCCCCGTATTAGGTTGCTAAGGCTCTGCTTTAGCATTTCGCAGGCAATAATCCGAGCGATTACACAAGCGAGAAATCTTTAAATTGCTTGTAATGCGCAAGCAACCGGACTTGTTGCGTCAAAAATGGAGACAATATCATGGATAAGGCCTTTCCTTCAGGCTTAGCTGTCGGCATCTTCGATCATCTGGACGAGGACGGCCCCGATATCGCCCGACAGTACGAAGATCGCCTGATGTTAGCGGAGGCGTGCGATCACCTTGGGTTCTATGCATATCATCTCGCAGAGCACCATTGTACCCCACATGGGAGAGGTCCCTCACCGAATCTGTTCTTGTCGAGCGTAGCCCAGCGAACCCGGCGCCTTCGTGTCGGCCCGTTGGTAATGCTGCTTGCCCTCTATCATCCGCTACGTGCGTTCGAAGAGATCTGTATGCTGGACCAATTGAGCGGTGGCAGGCTCGAACTTGGGATAGGGCGCGGCTCGCTCCCGATCGAATTGGGTTACTTCGGGATTGGCTCGGACGCGGCGCCAAACCACTATGCGGAAGCCAGCGAAATTCTTATCAATGCGCTGAAGGGCGGCACGCTATCGTATCAAGGTCGCCATTTTGAGTTGAACAGCGTTCCGCTGACGCTAAGAACTCATCAGCGTCCACATCCGCCGACTTGGATCGCCACCAATCGACCGGAATCGGCAGGCTGGGCCGCTGCGAATGGCATGAACATCGCGTGCGTGGGACCTTCCTCTTCCGTTCGAAGAATCACTGATGCCTTCCGCGCCGGTCGAGAGCACACCAGTGAGGCGGACGACCAAGCGCCATTTCTTGGATTGCTCCGAATGGTCGTGATTGGGCGTTCTGAAACAGATGCACGTTCACTCGCCGCACCTGCTTACGAACGGTGGCTCAAGAGCTTTAAATTCCTTTATGATCTCAATGGCATGCCGACTCCACCAAACCTGCCGCTGACCTTCGATGCAGCAATCGAGAAGGAATTGTGCGTAGTAGGAACGGCAGCATCTGCGGGACAAGCTCTTCTTGATCAGCTGGAAGCGGCAGGTGCAAACTACCTCCTTTGTCAACCGGCGTTTGGGAATCTGTCGTTAGATGCTTCCCTATATACCGCAACGGCGATTCAATCCGCAATTATGGCTCGAGTTGGCTAACCCCGGTTCGAACGTTCGCTCACCCAACAACGTGCCAAGCGGCATGCTGTCGCTAGCGACGACTAGGTGCGGGTTTCGGATGACCCATCAACCGGTTGGCACAGAGGCATGCGGCTTCCTCCTCAAAGCGGCGTGTTGTTCATAGGCGAAAGCGACCGTGTATGCCGCATTCTCACCCCTCGGATAGGGCCTTCATGTCCTAGCAGTAGACCCACGATCGCCTGCCAGACTTGATCGGAGCGTTGGATACGTTCGGCCCGATCAGCTAATCGGCCCGATGTCCTTCGATCCGGCAAGCGCATCGAGAACATATTGCTTGCCTTGGCGCACGCTCGCTTCCAGCGACGCTCCAAGAGCAAGCGAGGCGGCGACTGCGCTGGCCATCATGCAACCCGTTCCGCGCATCCCTCGCGGCAAGCGGGGCGCCTCGAACCGAACTGCACGTTGGTTCGGCTGCAAAAGCACGTCGACGCAACGGGTTCCTTGTGCATGGCCGCCCTTGACGAGTACAGCGGTCCTCACCGTCCTCGATAGCTCTTCAGCCTGACGACAAGCCCCTTCTTCGTCCGCGGCCGGTGACGAGCCGGTAAACGCAGCCAGCTCGACCAGGTTAGGCGTTACAAGCCGGCAGATCGGCATCAGATCGTGGCGCAGCATATTAATGGCATCGTCCGCCAGCAGATTGCGTCCCGAGGTAGAGGCCAGGACCGGGTCGAGTACCACAGGCACTTGGCGGTTGACCAAAACAGCGCCGACTGCCTCAACAGCCGCCGATGTCCCAATCATGCCTATCTTGACGGCCGCGACAGCGTTGGCAGCGAACGCGGCGCGCATCTGAGCGGCGACAAGCTCCGACGGCACAAGCTTGACGTGCTCGACAGCCGAGTGCGTCTGGACTGTCACGGCGGTGATGGCAAGACAACTGCGCAGCCCGAAGGCGGAAACCGTTTCTATATCGCGGGCAATTCCAGCTCCACCGCTGGAGTCCGACCCGCCAACGACAAGCACATGCGGTTCTCGCCTCAGCGCCATCGCTCCGTCTTTTCGATCCATTCTCGTGTGCGCGCTTCGGGATCGGCATTCAGCGTGATGTCGGTGACCACTGCCGCGCTATCGGCGTCCGCCGCGAAAACACCGTTGAGCCTGTCAGGGTTGAGACCGCCAATGGCGACCAATGGGATTGGCGCGACCCGGCGCTTCCACTCGCTGATCCGTTCGAGCCCTTGCGGCGCCCATTTCATCGTCTTCAGGATGGTCGGATAGATCGGCCCAAGCGCGATATAGTCCGGCCCGGCGGCCATCGCCGTTTCCAGTTCGATATCATCATGTGTGCTCAGTCCGAGCCTCACGCCGGCTACCCGAATCCGCGAACGATCGGCGGTCTGCAAATCCTCCTGGCCAAGGTGGACGAAGTCGCAGCCTTCCTCGATTGCCAGGCGCCAGTGGTCGTTGACGATGAGCTGGCAACGGTTTTGGGCGCACAAGGCCTTTGCCTTGCGGATCTCCGCGCGCAACCCGGCCTCATCCATGGTCTTGATGCGAAGCTGAACCAGCTTGACGCCGAGTGGGACCAGCCGTTCGATCCAGGCAGCGCTGTCGACGATCAGGTAGAAGGGATCGAGTTTCATGAAAAAACGGCTCTGCCAATTGTCGGCGTCGATGGCACGGCGACGTCGCGCGGTTCGAGCATTCCCGAGCTGTAAGCTTCACGGCCGGCTTCGACAGCCTTGCCGAACGCACGCGCCATGCCGACCGGATCAGCCGCCCTGGCGACCGCCGTGTTCAGCAGCACGGCGTCAAAGCCGAGTTCCATGACGGTTGCCGCGTGCGACGGCCGTCCGAGCCCCGCATCCACAATGAGCGGGACATCCGGGAAGTGTCCGCGCATCGAACGCAGTGCCATGATGTTGACCGGCCCGAGGGCGGAACCGATCGGTGCGCACCACGGCATCAGGACCTTGCAGCCCGCCTCCAGCAGCCGCTCGGCGACAACAAGGTCGTCGGTGGTATAGGGAAATACCGTAAAACCGTCCTCGCACAGGATGCGCGCGGCTTCGACCAGGCCGAACACGTCCGGTTGCAGCGTGTCCTGGTTGCCGATCACTTCGAGCTTGATCCAGCTCGTGCCGAACACTTCGCGCGCCATCTTCGCGGTCGTGACCGCTTCCTTGACGGAGTGGCAGCCGGCAGTGTTGGGAAGGATTCTCGTGCCGAGCGCGCGGATCAACGACCAGAATTTTTCGCCGGCCCTCCCGCCTGCCATCTCACGCCGCAACGAGACGGTCACCACCGATGTGCCCGACGCCTTGACCGCATCGGCAAGGATGGCCGGTGAAGGATACTGAGCCGTGCCGAGAAGCAGCCGCGAGGGAAGCGACGTTCCGAAAAGTTCGAACATGCTAGCCTCCCTGCATGGGCGAGAGGATTTCGATCCGGTCGCCGTCGCTCAACTGGAACTCCGCGCGGTTGGCTTTGTGTACGAGGTCGCTGTTGACGGCGGTTGCTAGCCAATCGCCTTCATAGTCGAGCGCGGCAAGCAGCGCCGCCAGCGATGTGGCGGCGGTCTCAAGCGGTTCGCCGTTGACGATCAGATTCATGTGCAAACTCCGCGGGTTTGTCGTGACTGAAGACAAGCTCGGCCGCCTGGCGCGCCATGGCTGGGGCGAGCAGAAAGCCATGGCGATAGAGCCCGTTGATCGCGACCGTGTTTCCGAGTGCCTCGATACGCGGCAGGTTGTCGGGAAAGGCCGGACGAACGCCGACACCGGTTTCAACGATCTCGGCCTCGCCAAAGGCCGGATGGAGGGCATAGGCGGCACCTAGAAGCTCCATCATCGAACGCGCCCTGACCGGTCCACTGGACTGGCTCTCGATCATCGTCGCGCCGACCATGAAATGGTGGTCGGCACGCGGCACCACATAGAGCGGAAAGCGTGGATGCAGCAGACGGACCGGGCGTGACAGCGAGACTTCAGGCGTTCGCAGGATCAGCATCTCGCCACGAACGCCACGCAGCCGGTCGTCGCCCGTCGCTATTCCCGTGCAGTCGATCTGGCGATCGAACCCGGAAACAGCCTGGGCATCGGCGCAGAAGTGGAATTCGACTCCCATCGCCGCCAGCCTGTCATGAAGTAACGCCATCGCCTGGCGCGGGTCGAGATGGGCTTCGTCGGAGAAAAGCAGTCCGCGGCGGAAGCGGCCGGCGAGGTCGGGCTCCAGCAATGCGATTTCATCCTCATCGACGCGCCGATGACCCGACGTGCGGCTGGCGAACCGGTCGAGTTCGCCCGCGTCGCGCGGCGCGGCCACGACCAGTGTTCCGGCCCGCGTCACCTGCCCGGGCGTTGCCGCCTCCCACCAGTCGGCGGCATCGCGTCCGAGATCCAGCACCGGTTGCTCGGCGCTTTCGAGCTCGCACCATGGCGCCAGCATGCCGCCGGCGAACCACGACGCATTGCCGCCGAGGCCATGCCTTGTCTCCGCAACGGTCACCGCCGCGCCGCGCGTGGCGAGTTCGAAGGCGACGGTGAGGCCGGCGATGCCGGCCCCTTTGACCAGCACCCTCATGACGGCTCCGGCGCCCCTGTCATGAGTGCTACGCCGGTCTTGTCAGCCGGCACATAGAGATCGCCACCCGCGCGATATTTCGCCGCCATCGCCGCCATGCCTTCCTTCTGTGCCTCGGCGCGGATGTCGTGGGAAATGCGCATCGAGCAGAATTTCGGCCCGCACATCGAGCAGAAATGCGCCACCTTGTGCGCCTCCTTGGGCAAGGTCTGGTCGTGGAAGGACCGCGCGGTTTCAGGATCGAGCGACAGGTTGAACTGGTCCTCCCAGCGGAACTCGAAGCGCGCGCGGGAGAGGGCATCATCCCTGACTTTCGCCGCCGGATGGCCCTTCGCCAGATCGGCGGCATGGGCGGCGATCTTGTAGGTGATCACCCCAATCTTGACGTCGTTGCGATCGGGAAGGCCGAGATGTTCCTTCGGCGTGACGTAGCAGAGCATGGCGGTGCCGAACCACCCGATCATGGCAGCACCAATGCCGGAGGTGATGTGGTCATAGCCCGGCGCAATGTCGGTCGTCAGCGGTCCAAGCGTGTAGAACGGCGCCTCGCCGCAAACGGCGAGCTGCTTGTCCATGTTCTCCTTGATCTTGTGCATCGGCACGTGGCCAGGCCCCTCGATCATCACCTGGCAATCCTTGGCCCAGGCGATCTGCGTCAGCTCGCCAAGCGTTTCCAGCTCGGCGAATTGCGCCGCGTCGTTGGCGTCGGCGATCGAGCCGGGACGAAGACCGTCGCCAAGCGAGAAGGACACGTCATAGGCGCGGCAGATGTCGCAGATTTCCGCGAAGTGCTCGTAGAGAAAGCTTTCCCGGTGATGCTGCAGGCACCATTTGGCCATGATCGAACCGCCGCGCGAGACGATGCCCGTGACCCGGTCGACAGTCAGCGGGATGTAGTGCAGCCGCATGCCGGCGTGGATGGTGAAATAGTCGACGCCCTGCTCGGCCTGCTCGATCAGTGTGTCGCGGTAGACCTCCCAGGTAAGGTCCTCGGCAATGCCGTTGACCTTTTCGAGCGCCTGATAGAGCGGCACCGTGCCGATCGGCACCGGCGCATTGCGTACGATCCATTCACGGATGTTGTGGATGTTGCGGCCGGTCGACAGGTCCATCACCGTGTCGGCGCCCCAGCGGATCGCCCAGACCATCTTTTCGACCTCTTCGGCCATCGAGGAGGTGACGGCGGAATTGCCTATATTGGCGTTGATCTTCACCAGGAAATTGCGGCCGATGATCATCGGCTCGCTTTCGGGATGATTGATGTTGGCGGGAATGATCGCACGCCCGCGCGCAACCTCATCGCGCACGAATTCCGGCGTGACGAAGTCTGGGATCGCCGCGCCGAAGGCTTCGCCGTCACGCTCAAGCTTGCCACGCAGCATCTCGCGGCCGAGGTTTTCGCGGATGGCGACGAACTCCATCTCGGGCGTGATGATGCCGGCGCGCGCATAGGCGAGCTGGGTCACCGCCTTGCCCTGCTTGGCCCTGAGTGGCCGGTTGCGAGTGAGAAATTCCGGCGTCAGGCGCTCGCCGGTCGCAAATCCGTTGTCCTCCGGCCGGACATGGCGGCCGTCATAGGCCTCGACATCGCCGCGCGCTGTGATCCATTCGTTACGAAGCCGGGCAAGGCCATTTTCGATGCTGGTTTCGACAATCGGGTCGGTATAGGGGCCGGACGGATCGTAGACGATGACGGGCGGTTCGCCGGCCGTCGGATGGACGGAGATTTCGCGCATCGGCACCTTGATGTGCGGATGGAGGACGCCGGACTTGTGAATCTTCCGTGAGGCGGGCAGCGGTCCCGTCGACACGGCTGGGGTGAGGGCATTCATCTTGAGGCTCCTTTGCTCATGCATTGGAGACCCAGTTCTGTGCCGGAAGGATGAAAAGACGCTTTTGTCGACCTGTTCAAAACAGGTCTTCGGGCGTGAACTCCCGCAAAGCGCTTGCACCGTCCCTACGCCAGTATGAACTGGATCAGGTTCAACGGGTCACTGCGCCGCGAAAGCCAGCAGTATCTCAGCCCCTTGCCGGGACTCCCCTGGTGAATGCGTCGAATTGAATGGGCCGGCGCTATTTTGTCAAGCGCATTCGTCCCGCAGCGGTGATCGACGACCAAACAAACCCAGCGGAAAAGCATGCTAGTATCGAGAGCAAGTGACGCCCCAGAGCAGCGGTGAAGCGCCCCCAATAAGGCGAGCCCTCATGCGGATTCGGTGCCTTTTCCAGCACGGTATTTTCGGGGCTTTCCGGAACGACGCTGCTGCCGCCCAGTTGGGTGAGATTGCTATAGATGTCTGTCTTGCTCGTCGTCGGCAATCCTTCCCCTTCGGCTAGACGCCCCGTCTGTTTCCCCAGAGCAGAACATGAAGCTGCGGCAGTACACGCGCCTCGAACCACCTGTCACGAGTCACCTTTTCAACCAGCCATTCCATGCGCCTCATCACACCGGCCATGTCGATGAACGCGTCTTCGTCGCCGGGACGCGGCGGCGTGTGATTGCCGGGCTGCAGATAGACGGGTAATTGCGGGTAGCGCGCCGCGGCGTCTTTGGCATAGGCATAGTCATCATCGTCGAAGACAACGAGCTTGAGCGCCATCTGCGGCTTATCCTGCGCCGCCTCTAAGCAGGCGTCGAACGCGGCCCAATCTGTCGTCATTTCGCTTGAGGGCGGCTTAGGGCTTAGTACCAGCACGTCGAGATCCGCGAACCATTGCTTAGACACCGAGCCTTGGGTTTCCAATGCAAAACGGTAGCCCTCACCATGCCCGCGGTCGATCAACTGGCTAAGCGGCTGGATGGCCGGATTGCCGCCCGACAGCGATACCATCACGGGCTGACCGCCGGAAAGCGCAATGACCTTTTGCCAAACCGCGTCGGGAGACATCATCTCCCAATCATGGCGGAAGCGACGGTCCACCGCATGCAGGCTGTCGCACCAGGAACAGCGATAATCGCACCCGCCGGTTCTTACGAACACCGTCGGCAAGCCGATCAGCACGCCTTCGCCCTGAATGGTCGGCCCAAAAATCTCGCTCACCCGGATTCCGGGATGCAACGCGCAAGTCATGGTCGGTATTCCGCCCAGGTTTTCGGCGTCTCGCTCACCCGCACGGCGGAGGTTTCGGGTAGCCGCACCTTGCACCAGTCGTAGAAGTGCCTGGCCAGGTATTCCGCTGTGGCATGGTCATGCCCAAGCACGTCGTTAAGATGCCGATGGTCGAAGGTCCCATCGATGTAGTGCTTGAACGCCGCCAGATCTTGGTAGTCGCGCACAAAGCCGTGTTCGTCCAGTTCGCCACCTGAAAGCTCCACTACGACGATGTAGTTGTGGCCGTGCAGACGTGCGCACTGATGACCTGGTGGCAAGGAGGTGAGCTGATGCGAGGCCGAGAAGTGGAACTCTTTGGTAATGTGGAACATTACGCGCTCCTTGTCTGGATAGCGTGGAGCCAGAAGTCTGCGTCCCCATAATCTGTCGGGTCGGTGATGCCGGCCAGATCGAATGCTTCGCGCCGTTCGACGCATGTCCCGCAGCGACCGCAATGACGTGCACCGCCCTTGTAGCAGGACCACGTCGCCTCGAACGGCGTGGCGTACTTTGCCCCCTCGCTGACGATGTCGGCCTTCGACATATTCACATACGGAGCGTACAGGCGGATATCGGCGTAGCCTGCGAGCGCATGGTTCTGCATCGTCTGAAAGGCGTCGATAAAAGCGGGCCGGCAATCGGGATAGATGAAATGATCTCCGCCGTGGACGGCAGTGGCCACCGCATCGGCCTTCTGCGCGGCGGCAACCCCGAAGGCGATGGCCAGCATGATGGCGTTCCTATTCGGCACCACCGTGATCCTCATGGAGTCTTCGGCATAGTGCCCGTCGGGCACGTCCACATTATCAGTCAGCGCCGAGCCGCTCAGGTTCCGGCCAACATCGCGGATATCGACGATCTGGTGCGGAACACCCAGCCGCTTGGCGCAGATAGCGGCAAAGCCGAGTTCCTTTTTGTGCCTCTGGCCGTAATCGAACGAAAGCAGGCCAATGAGTTTCTGCTCGGTCGCCACCTTGTGAGCGAGCGAAACAGAGTCCAATCCGCCGGAGCAGATGACGAGGGCATTCATGGTTTGAGTCCTTGTTTTGACCGGGTAAGGCTGCGACCGGAGATTTCTCTGCGTTCCCACTACTCCACGGAGCCGGTTTTGTGAATGGGGTGGACGCGATTGAGCCCACGTACCTTGTTGTCAGCGTCCCCAAGATGACTTTGCACGCGACTTGTCGCGTATCTTCGACCGCTGGGGGGCTGACGCCGGCACTGCGTATATAGGCGTATAGACGATGCAGAAATCACTGCCGTGGCGCAGCAGCATTCCCGACACACCTTCGGCTTGTCCGGTTTGCCCCAGAACATGACGTCCCGAGTTTCGGCGACAACGCAAGGGTCGACCGGCAGTCCAGTGAAAGGCTTCTGCCTCGTGGTTTGCCGTTTTCTGGTCTGCGCATAGATCGCCTCGAGCCGCCGCGCCTCGTCATTGGTGGGAATTCCTTTCCGAGGGCGCGGCTCGAGAGGGGCCACCATTCTGGTTGGAGACGGAAGAGCAGATCGATCAGCCGCTCGGGCATGTCGATAAAGGCATTCACCTATTGCCGGAATTGATCGTAGCGCTGCAGAAAAGCTGTTTCGTCAAAGGTACCGTTCGATCGTCCGCCGAACGCAGGCATAAAGAAATTCGGCGTGCGGGGTTGCATCGAAGTATCGGTAGAAATCCCCGGTGTCATTCAGCACGTTGAATTGCGGCGTCGGTTCCCATTCGACCAATGGCAGAAGGCGCTTCGAATTGCTCTCCAGCACGCGCCTGTACTCGTCGATCTGGTCCAGGATCGCGGCCGATACGGGACACCACTCCCGGCGATTGAAGCGGTGCATGGCAAGGACGTGGTGGATCAGGTAGCGGTGAATGCGGCCGTTTCCATCCTCGAACGGATGGATGTAGACAAAGCCGAAGGCGAAGATTGCGGCGGCGACGACTGCATCAAGGTTTTGCGCTGGGCCTTGATCGAACGCAATTCCAGAAACAACTTTCTGAAGGCGTCGCAAGCCAAGACATTGTCGGCGCTGATCGTCGCCCCAACTGATCCAAGCATCGGTTCCTGCTTGGGCCCAGCGCCCTAGGCGACGCCATGGTCGGCGAGCGCTCTGGCTGACCTTAATCCATTACCCAAGAATCACAGGGTCCATTGCGCTGATCGAGACGGCTTTCTAGCCCTATCCATGCCATGGATGCGTTCCATCCAAACAACCAAGTTTACGGACCTGTCATGATGATGCATAGCGAAATACCGGCAGGCACCGATCGATCACTCCACTTCCTTGATCATTAGATGAGCGCGCCAAAAGATTCCATTAGAAGGAGAACTGTGGATGCCCCTGTGCCAGTGGATGCCCTGCTGTTCGGCGGAACTCTGAGGGGTCCTTACGCCACACCGTGTTGTAGAGACCGCATACCTGAACAGCAGGTGCCTGAGAACGATGGCGCTTGCAGTAGAAAGTACTAGCCCGTTGCAACATTACCCCACCCTGCCTGTCCACTAGCAAAGCGAAATCATGAAATTCGGGTCAAGCGGCGTTCGAGGTTTGGCTTCGGAATTGGTCGGCAAGGCCAGCGGACTTTATACCGAAGCTTTCGCTTGGCGTTTGATTTCCAGCCGGGTTCAGCCGAATAGTTCAGTCTTCATAGGCCGCGACCTACGTGACAGCAGTCAGGCGATAGCCAACAATTGCATGGCGGCGTTGGCCGCAAATGGTTTCCAGCCGATCGATTGCGGCACCATACCCACGCCTGCCCTGGCACTATATGCATGCAAACACGGCGCGGCGGCTCTTATGGTCACCGGGTCGCACATTCCAGCCGATCGCAATGGCATCAAATTTTATGGCCCGAATGGTGAAATCAGCAAGGCGGATGAGGCCGCGATTACGCGCTTTGTAGCCGAAAGATCAATTGCGTATTGCTTACCAACGGCTTGTTTGGGAACGACGTGGCCTATGCACCGTGAAGAAGCGATCGCCTCTTATCGAGAGCGCGCCCATGACATGCTGGAGCCGGGCTCACTTTCCGGCATGAGACTTGGTGTCTATCAGCACAGTTCGGTCGCGGCGGAACTGTTGGTACAGGTTCTTCGATCGCTCGGTGCCAGCGTGGTCGCCGTCGGGAAAACCGGGACCTTCGTACCTGTCGATACCGAAGCCGTGGACGCAGCAACAATCGCAAAATTGAAGAAGTGGGTCCGCGAATTCGGTCTCGATGCCATCGTGTCGACCGATGCGGACGCTGATCGGCCACTCATCGCTGATGAAAATGGCGATCTTCTTCGCGGCGACCTGGTTGGGCTTGCAACGGCTCTTTTCCTGAAGGCAGACACGATCGTGACGCCAGTGACCTCCAATTCGGGAATTTCGAAGGCCTTTGGTTTCGCGGTCCAGAGGACGAAAGTCGGGTCTCCATTTGTCATTGAAGCAATGGAAGCATTACACGGCGCCGGCGGCGTCATCGTCGGCTTTGAGGCCAATGGTGGTGTTCTGCTGGGCTCGGATTGTGTGGTGAATGGGAAGACATTGACTGCACTGCCGACGCGGGACTCATTCCTCCCGATTTTGGCCGTGCTCAGTACCATGGCGTCGACAAAAAAGAAGCTGTCGCGACTGCGCGGGCTTTGGAATCTTCCTGTGTGCGTCAGTGACCGGCTTCAGAACTTCCCCGCGGAAAGTTCGCGCAGATTGATGGATCATCTCGCAAGCCGGAACGCACTGCAGCACTTTCTTGCCTCGTTCGGGACCGTCGCCGAAATTGACAAAACCGATGGCCTCAGGGCGCGGATGCTTTCAGGTGAGATCATACATCTGCGGCCTTCCGGCAATGCCCCGGAACTGCGCTGCTACTCGGAAGCTTCGACCGAGAGCAGGGCCATGGCGATCGTCGCCTCGACGCTGCAAGGGGCACATGCGTTCGCGCTTACAGACGAGATAGAGGACCTTTGATGAAAGTGGTTCCGGTCATCATCAGCGGTGGAGCTGGTTCGCGGCTCTGGCCCGCCTCAAGGCAATCGCACCCCAAACCTTTCCTCAAGGTGGCGGATGGACTTTCGCTCATCCAGCACACCGTGTTGCGCGCCGCTTCGATGCAGCATGTCGTGGAGCTTGTTACCGTGACGTCCACGGGGCACCTCTTCCTTACGAAAGACGTTTTCGACGAGCTGGATTCCGTTGTTTTGCCACGCACCTTTCTGCTTGAGCCTGAGGGTCGGGATACCGCCGCCGCCGTCGCTGCGGCAACCGTCCATGCCAAGGCAACACAGGGTCCCGATGCTGTTCTGTGTGTTTTTCCCGCCGACCATATGATTGGTGATCTGCCCGCATTTCAAACCGCCATGAACCGGGCAATCGAACAGGCGCAGCAGGGGCGTATTGCAACCTTGGGCATAACCCCGGATAGGCCAGACACCGCATTCGGCTACATCGAGGCCGACGGTGAGAAAGTTGTCCGGTTCGTCGAGAAACCGAACGCCGAGACTGCCAAATCTTATGTCGCGTCCAAACGTTTCTTCTGGAACGCCGGCATCTTCTGCTTCAAGGCGCAGGTCATGCTCGACGAAATGGCTGCGCATTGCCCGCAGGTGATCGATGCCGTTCTCGATAGCTATGATAACGCTCGCGTCAGCCACGGCGAACATGTTGCCAGCGTCGAACTCTCATCTGAGCACTTCGCCATGGCGCCGCGTATTTCACTCGACCATGCGGTGATGGAAAAAACCCACAATCTCGCTGTCGTTCCCTGCGAAATGGGGTGGAATGACATTGGATCTTGGAACGCAATGGCCGAACTGGTCGCCGCTGACGGGAGCGGCAACAGGATTCGCGGCGATGTCCATGTGGTCGACACCGTGGGCAGTTACATAAGCTCGGACAAACGCGTCATCGGCACCGTCGGCATCAGCGACCTGGTGATCGTGGATTCCCCCGATGCATTGCTTGTTGCATCCCGCGATCGCGTCCAGGACGTCAAGAAACTCTTCGAGGGCCTCAAGGCTGCGGGACATGAAGCGCACTTGCTTCACAGTACCGTGCACCGGCCCTGGGGCACCTACACGGTTCTGGAGGAAAGCGAGCGCTTCAAAATCAAGCGCATCGAGGTGAAGCCGGGCGGACGCTTGAGCCTGCAGATGCACCATCACCGCTCCGAGCACTGGGTCGTGGTCAGCGGCACTGCGAAAATAGTCAACGGCGACCAGGAGCTACTCCTGACCACCAATCAATCCACCTATATCCCTTGCGGCCACAAACACCGGCTCGAAAACCCCGGCAATATCGGACTGGTGATGATCGAGGTCCAAAGCGGCGAGTATCTCGGCGAAGATGACATCGTGCGGCTTGAGGACGTATACGGTCGAACCTGACAGTTCAACGTCACATGCCCTACGGTGGCTGGCAGACCGAACCTGCGTCGGCATGTGGGCTGTCAGGCGACCGGCGGCTAGGCAAGGCGAGGCAAACCAGAACAGGTTTTATGAGTATGGCTAGTGAGCGATGTCGCAACGACAGGCTGGCCGAATTGTTGAGACGGCAGTTTTCCGGCGAGATTGTCAGACGACACTTGCGCATCCGATGTAACGGCATGCGCTGCTACAGCCGCTCGAGTTGCGGAAGGTATCGGCAATATCAGTCGATCAGGTGCGCGATAAGGTTCGTTGCCATGTACGGCAGGCGCGACATGAGCGGCCTGGCACTCTGACGGGGTAGGCCAGCATGCGCCGGGCCTGACTGGCGGGGCTCGGAAGAGAAACGCGGCACCGGCTGACGAAGATAATACGCTCCTGCGCGCCGGTGACGGACCGGGGCCATTAGGCGTAGGCGCATCGCTATCGCCATGCCACGTGGACAATCCTATTCGGGCTGGGCAGATGGACGGTAATTCCAGCTTTCGACGGCGTTGACTTCGTCGATGCAGACCGGCCCCGATGCACCGCAGTCCTCGCATTTCATCACAACGCGCGCCTCGTCCGTCTCATATGGCCTAACCTCGCAGCTTGTGCAGAACGGGCAAGGGATCGCTTTCATCGTGACGAACCTTCCTGATGGCCTCGGGTGGTTTCGCCGAAATCTTTCGTCTAAGCGCTCGACTTCGCAAGCGCTGATCGTTGTGCCGTAGTTCGGCGCCACCATCGGGTAGGAATATTTTGTCCACATGCCCTCGTACGATCAACCGGCTAGCCGGTTCTCTCTATCCACAGATCTGGCCTCTCGTGCGGGCCAAGATTACATCCGTGTCGCCCAGCATGAGGCCGATCTTCCGCAGAGCGAATCGATTCCGTAGAAATAAGAATTCTGCCACCGCCCCGCCGCCGTAAGGGTATTGATATACCCTTGGGATTTTGATCCGACCTGGCAGGCGGCGGGTAATCTTCAGAGGCCGACGTCAGGCAGCGTTCGGGATACCCCAGATTTCATCGAAGATACTCTCAGCCAAGCCAAGCGCCCGAGCGATCCGATCGCGATAGCCCTTGTCGAAACAATGGCCAGATTCGATCAGCCCGACCTCCTCGACTGTCAGACCGCTGGTCACGGCAACGTCCTCGGTCGAATAGCCAAGATGTTCCCGACATGCCTGAATTACGGGTTTTCCGTTTGAGATTGCGGTAAGCACTGCCTCGGGCAGCGCGAAAGGCGTTGCGGTCATTTTGCCTCCAAATGCAGAGAACGGCCATTCGATAACTCGAAACAAGCGGCGGCCGATGTTGAAATAGGATGCCGAAACAGCCCGAGCCGGCGGCATCCAAAAATGCGATCACTCTCGAACGTGTGAGAGGCGCTACGCTAATATGGCGGCCGCCGCCGTTTAGATCAAGAACCTTGGCTCGCTTTACGAGGATTGCTCCAGTGGCCACAATTCGACGACACAGTGCAGCGCCGTCATCACGCTCACATCGATGATTGCGCGGCCGCTTTAACGCGCCGTCGGCTTGCGGCGCGATTGAGGAGCCGCGATCTGGCGGTCGGGCACTAGGCGCACCAGCTCGCGGACCAGCGTCAAAGTATCTGCGGGGACTGTCTAGCGATGCTTGCCGGCGGCGTTCATCTTGAGCTTTAATACCGTGTGGTCCCCTCCCGCCCATGCAGGAGGCCGGGTGCCCATCGGACAAGACGCTGAGGGACCAACATCTCTCTGTTTCAGCCCGACTGCTGGCTGTCAGATCCGCGACACCGGAGTAGAGCTGCGCTTTGCTGCGAATTCCCTCAACCTATTGAATGATGACCAGAAAATCCCCCGGAGGTTCCTTCTGCTCAGTTGGCACGACTTTTGATGCTTCTCGAGAGGCGACAGGAGATACCGACTGGCGTTCATCGTGGGTGATATCGCGCAATGCAACGAAGGAAGACAATATGTCAGGTCCGCGTCAGAATCGGTTTTATGCAAAGAGGATTGCCGCCTTTAGCGCAAGGCGTTCACGAACCGCATATCAACAATGGCTTCCGTGCAAAACGCAGGGAGATCACTTGTGAAAATCCTATTCACTACGGTGGCTGTCGCGTTGCCGGCCATCGCTTTTGCTGCGCAAACGATCCCCGTATACCTCAGAGAAACAGCACGGGCCACCTTCAAGCCTCTACCATCCATCACGCCGACAGTCGCCAACAACCCGATCACACCGGAGAAGATAGCCCTGGGCAAGGCAATGTTCTTCGATCCACGCGTCTCGGCGTCAGGCGTCTTGTCGTGCAATTCGTGCCACAACTTGGCCACCGGGGGCGACGACAATCATGAAAGCTCGATCGGCCATGGTTGGCAGAAGGGACCGCGCAACGCGCCGACGGTACTGAACGCTGTCTTCAACATAGCGCAGTTCTGGGATGGTCGTGCTGAAGACCTGAAGGTTCAGGCCAAGGCACCGATCCAAGCCGCTGTCGAAATGGCCAACACACCAGGTCAACTCATCGCCACGCTCAAGTCGATGCCGCAATATGTCGAGTGGTTCAATTCAGCTTTCCCGGGCGAAGCCGATCGCGTCACCTTCGAAAACGTCGCCAAGGCAATCGAAGCCTTTGAGGCGACACTGGTCACACCGGCGCCCTTCGATGCCTTCCTCAACGGCGATGACGCCGCTATGACTTCCGAACAGAAACAGGGCCTGACGCTTTTCATGGACAAAGGCTGCTCGTCCTGCCACGGCGGTATCAACGTGGGTGGGGAGGGCTATTCCCCATTCGGCCTCGTTGAAAAGCCCAACACCGATGTCCTGCCGGAAAACGACAAAGGCCGATTTGCCGTGACCCATGAAGCCGACGATTCCTATGTTTTCCGCGTGGCGCCGTTGCGCAACGTAGCACTCACCGCGCCATACTTTCATTCGGGCAAGGTTTGGGATCTGAAACAGGCCGTCGCCATTATGGGGACCACCCAGCTCGGCCAAGAATTGACGGAAAAAGAAGTCGACCTGCTCGTTGCCTTCCTTAATTCGCTGACCGGAAAAGTACCGGAGGTCGCCTATCCCGTCTTACCCGCCGAAACGCCGACAACGCCTCGACCTGTATTGCATATCCTCCCGCAATGATTGGCCGGAGCTGGCTAGTGAAGGTCGCAATCACGAATGATTGCGACCTTCACTGGGACGAGACGATCATGACTTCCGGCGAGGCCTATCCAACTGGAAAGCTATGACGCGCGAGCCGCTGTTCCAGCTCTGCAAACGCATCGATATGAAAACAAAGCTGCGGCCAGCCAGCGACGTGGCCCGAGCATTTGTCGATGCACACCGCAAGTGCCGCTTGCTCTCGGGCTATCTCATCCATATAGCTCGGCGCAACAGAGGAAGCGCCAGTTGTTCAGTCATCGTCAGCCGCGACCTCCTGTGCAATTCGTTCTAACAAGGAAGAAACTATGAGGCGGCAGACCCGACCGTTCACTGTGGAGGTCAAACAAAAGCGCAATTATCAAAAACGGGGCCATTCCATCTGGAGCGATGTCGATCTCTCCGCGGCTATAGCCGACACAACAAGGGAGCTCAAAGATATGGATCTGCCAAATCGTCGGCTGATTGACTCTAATGTCATAGCCCTTGATGCTGAACACGCGCACAAACCGCGAGCGGAGTATCTCATGGCAAATCCCCTAGACGCTGAATCAGTAGAAGCTGCAACCGAACACGCTCCCAAAGGAAGGACGCCTGAAACGAAGAAGAAAACCCCACCTTCGCGGAAGGCCAAGACTGAGCCTGGTCGCAAGAATGGCGCCAATACGGCGTCCCCGGCGGAAGCAACAGCAACAGGAGCGGCCGTGCGGAGCGCCCGGAAGGTCTACTCCGGAAAAGAGCGCGCCCAAATGCTCGCTCAGGTCGAGACGTCGATCAGCGGCGGCACCACTCTCAAGAGCGCCGTAAAGCAGGCGGGTATATCGGAACAGACCTATTATCACTGGAAGAAGGCCGCGGCGCCTAGATCCGATGGTGACGATCTGAAGGACCTGGTCGCGCTCGAGAAAGAAAACAAGCGATTGAAGAGCCTGCTCGCGGAACGCCTGCGCACAGAGAACGCGGAACTGAAGAGGAAGCTAGGGCTGCAATAAGGCTTCAGAAGATGCCGCCATTCGACCCATACGGTAGAACTGTGATCGAAGGCTCGCCGGCTGTCGGATGGACGGAGATTTTGTTCACCAGCACCCTGATCTGTCGCGGCCGAGACAGGAAAAACCACTCCCGGCGGATTGAAGCGGTACATGGCAAGCACGTGTCAATCAGGGATCGGTGAATGCGGCCGAAGGCAAGGATGACAGCATCAAGGTTTTACACTGGGCCTTGATCGAAGGCCACCATTCCATCGATGGCCGCGGCGGATTGTCAGGGCGAAGTCAATGGGACGCCGATGCTGTGGGATTATAGCCCACCCATGCACAGGTACTTCATTTCGAGATAATCCTCGAGGCCGTGGCGCGACCCCTCACGACCGATCCCTGATTGCTTCATTCCGCCAAAGGGTGCGGCCTCGGATGACATGCGTCCCGTATTGATGCCGACCATTCCGTATTCGAGGGTTTCAGCCACGCGCCACACGCGCTTTAGATTGGAAGCGTAGAAGTAGGCTGCAAGACCGTAAATCGTGTCATTCGCCTCGCGCACCACCTGGTCGGGATCGTTGAAGCGGATTATGGGAGCCAGCGGTCCGAAGGTTTCTTCCTGAGCGACCCGCATTGTCCTTTCGACGTCGGTGATCACCGTTGGCTCGAAGAAGGTTCCCGATTCGCCGATACGGTTGCCACCGCAACGGATCTTCCCACCCTGCCGCACAGCATCGCGAATATGATCTTCAATCTTTGCAAGCGCGCACTTATCGATCAGGGGACCGATCGCAACTTCTGGCTCGAAACCGTCACCGACGCGCAATGCACTGACGCGCTTGGTGAATTTGTCGCAGAATTCATTATACACGCTGGACTGTACGTAAAGCCGATTGGCTGAAACGCAGGTCTGGCCTGCATTCCGAAACTTTGCCTGTAGCGCACCATCGACGGCAGCGTCGACGTCTGCATCATCAAAAACAATGAAAGGAGCGTTACCACCAAGTTCGAAGCTAGTTCTTTTGATCTGATCCGAACACTCCCTCATGAGCAGCCGCCCGACCTCGGTCGACCCAGTGAAGCTGATCTTGCGGACCTTCGGGTTCGAGCAAAGTTCACGCCCAACCGCATCGCCTTCCGATGCGTAGATCAAGTTTAGAACGCCATCGGGAAAACCTGCCATCCGGGCAAGCGTGAACATAGCACCCGCGACAAGCGGTGTTTGCTCCGCGGGTTTCAGAACAATCGCGCAGCCGGCGGCAAGCGCAGGCGAAATCTTGCGAGCCACCATCGAGGCGGGAAAATTCCAAGGAGTAATGGCGCCGACAACACCGATCGGCTGTTTGATTACCAGCATACGCCTGTCGTTAGAAGGCGGTGAAATCGTCTCGCCATAGATGCGATTGGCCTCCTCGGCATACCATTGGAGGTAGGCTGCGGCATGGGCGATTTCAGACTTCGCCTCTGCAAGCGGCTTACCCATTTCAGCCGTCAAAATGGCTGCAAGATCCTCGCTGTGGTCGAGGATCAGTTGGTGCCATTCCCATAAGATGTCGGAGCGCTCGCGCGCGGTGAGCGCCGCCCAATGTTCCTGCGCAGCTTCAGCCTTATCGATTGCCTTGGAAACGTCCCGGACATCCATATCTGGAAGCTCAGCCAACAGCTCGCCCGTTGAGGGATTGAACACCGAAAAACGCCTCGTGGATTGCTCCGCCTTCCGACCAGGCACACCGGCCAGATCGTCAAATAGCTCGGGATTTTTGAGACGTCTCGTCAGCGACTGTGTCACGGTCAAACCGTCGTCCCCCTTCATGGTTAAGTTACTAGCTTCGCAACGTACTAATAAGCACACCTTGTGCCAGATGATCGGACGAGATCGTTCCGGCCCTCCGTCATTGCAAGCGCAGCTTCCCGACTGATTAGCCCATAGCAATGACAGCCTCAATCACGAGTCGCGCTAAGGCTTTCGCTCCATAGTAGGCAAGCGCGGATAGAGCTCGTGAAGAGCTGGCATAGGCGGAGTCGATCATCGAAATCGCCGACGTTGGCAACAGCACTGCGGTATCATTCTTTGAGCGGCTTCCACGGCCGCTCATATCAGGCATATCGAAAACCGACCGCCATGGTCGAACGTGCCATCGATGTAGTGGCTTGAGCGCTGCTAAGTCTTGATAGTCGCGCACAAAGCCATGTTTGTTCAGTTCGCCACCCGAAAGCTCCACTGCGACGATGTAGTGTGGCCGTGTAGGCGCGCGCACTACAATATCACGCGAGCCCAAACCTTTTCCGACCGGCTCCGTCCCAAAAAAAGGGGGCGGCGTCGCTGCCGCCCTCTCGGTATTTGAAAGCTGATAGAGGCTAGATTAGAAGTCCATGCCGCCCATGCCGCCCATGCCGCCGCCGCCCATGCCGCCAGGCATGCCGCCGCCGCCAGCAGACTCCTTCTTCGGAGCCTCCGCGATCATGGCTTCGGTGGTGACGAGCAGGCCGGCGACCGAGGCCGCGTCCTGGAGAGCCGTGCGCACGACCTTGACCGGATCGACGATGCCCATGGCGATCATGTCGCCATATTCGCCGGTCTGGGCGTTGTAGCCGAAGGTCGCGCCCTTGTTCTCAAGGATCTTGCCGGCAACGATCGAGGCTTCCGCACCGGCGTTGGCCGCGATCTGGCGGGCCGGAGCCTGCAGCGCGCGACGCACGATGTTGATGCCGGCGGCCTGGTCGGAGTTTGCGCCGACAGCGTTGATGCTCAGCGAAGCGCGCAGCAGGGCAACGCCGCCGCCGGGAACGATGCCTTCTTCCACGGCCGCGCGTGTCGCGTTGAGGGCGTCATCGACGCGGTCCTTCTTTTCCTTGACTTCGACTTCCGTCGCACCGCCGACGCGGATCACCGCAACGCCGCCCGCCAGCTTCGCGAGACGTTCCTGCAGCTTCTCCTTGTCGTAGTCCGACGTGGTCTCTTCGATCTGCTGCTTGATCTGGGCAACGCGGCCCTGGATCTCTTCCTTCTTGCCGGCGCCGTCGACGATGGTGGTGTTCTCCTTGGAGATCGACACCTTCTTGGCGCGGCCGAGCATGTTGAGGCCGACGTTCTCGAGCTTGATGCCGAGGTCTTCGGAGATGACCTGGCCACCGGTGAGGATGGCGATGTCTTCCAGCATGGCCTTGCGGCGATCACCGAAGCCCGGCGCCTTGACGGCGGCGATCTTCAGGCCGCCACGCAGCTTGTTGACGACCAGCGTGGCCAGAGCCTCGCCTTCGACGTCTTCCGAGATGATGAGCAGCGGCTTCGAGGTCTGCACGACGGCTTCGAGAACCGGCAGCATGGTCTGCAGGTTGGAGAGCTTCTTCTCGTGCAGCAGGATGTAGACGTCCTCGAGATCGGCAACCATCTTGTCGGCGTTGGTGACGAAGTAGGGCGAGAGATAGCCGCGGTCGAACTGCATGCCTTCGACGACTTCGAGTTCCGTCTCGGCAGTCTTGGCTTCCTCGACCGTGATGACGCCTTCATTGCCGACCTTCTGCATCGCTTCCGCGATCATCTTGCCGACCGACTCGTCGCCATTGCCGGCGATCGTGCCGACCTGGGCAACCTCTTCCGAGGTCTTGATCTTCTTGGCGTTCTTGATCAGCGTCGCGACGACGTCGGTCACGGCAAGATCGATGCCGCGCTTCAGGTCCATCGGGTTCATGCCGGCGGCAACCGCCTTGTGGCCTTCCTGGACGATCGACTGCGCCAGAACGGTCGCGGTCGTGGTGCCGTCGCCGGCGATGTCGTTGGTCTTTGAAGCGACTTCGCGGACCATCTGTGCGCCCATGTTTTCGAACTTGTCTTCAAGCTCGATTTCCTTGGCGACGGTGACGCCGTCCTTGGTGATGCGCGGGGCGCCGAACGACTTGTCGATGACGACGTTGCGGCCCTTGGGGCCGAGCGTGACCTTCACCGCGTCGGCGAGGATGTTGACACCGCGCAGCATGCGCTCGCGGGCATCACGGGAGAATTTTACGTCTTTGGCAGCCATTTTTAACTCCTGGCAAGGGCTTGGATTGAGCCCGGGAATTCAGTTGACGGAAAGGCCTGATATCAGCCGATGATGCCCATGATGTCGGATTCCTTCATGATCAGAAGGTCTTCGCCATTGAGCTTGACTTCGGTGCCCGACCACTTGCCGAACAGGATGCGGTCGCCGGCCTTGACGTCCAGCGGGACGAGCTTGCCGGCTTCGTCACGAGCGCCGGAGCCGACAGCAATGATCTCGCCTTCCTGCGGCTTTTCCTTTGCCGTATCCGGGATGATGATCCCGCCGGCGGTCTTGGATTCGGATTCGACCCGGCGAACGACCACGCGGTCATGAAGCGGGCGGAACTTCGACTTTGCCATTTTTTCTTCCTCGATGAGAACGGTGAGAAAAGCGTCCGGCGACGCCGGATAACTTACAAAGCTCGGCTATGCCGGCCTGCGGTTAGCACTCACCAAGGGCGAGCGCTAACAATGCGACGAGATAAGCCCCAGGCGGGGGCTAGTCAAGACAAGAGGGTGGGCGATCACGATTTTCCGGACGATGCAGCCCTGAAAGAGTCGAGCCAATCGATGGTGTTCGGAGGCTCGACCCACAGGATGAATCCACCCTGCGGATCGGTAACCATTGTGCCTTCCGCGATCTGCCAGCGCGCTTCGTCGCACCGTAGAGAGCGAGGTGAGGGGCTGAGCATTTGGTAGCGCCGAGACGTGCCGAGCTTTTGCGTGGAGTGGCCATGCGGGATGTCTCCTTTAGCATCATCTCCCGCACCAGAGGCTTGCCCGTTCATGGGACTGTATTTCTATCCACAGGGTGGATGCATCTCATCGAAACAAACGATTTTATCAATCTTCCGGAATCTCGCGTTTGACGTCAGCACCTCACACGCCCTGATCGCCCGCTCCCCTCACCAGAGCGGCAGATTTTTTGCAGAGGTACTCGGACTGAATACGCGTTCCCATTCACGTTAGTTGTGGATAACAAGGCTGAATTAACATGCAGAATCTGCGCATCTAAATCGATTTGAGCACTCACGGACGTTGCGGACCAGAATCGCCGTCACCCTGAAATCGACAAGGCATCGGCTATCCCAAAATCGGGGCTTGACGTTACGTAAGGTCCTATGTTTTCCGATGTGCGGGAACGACTTCCAGTCTCAGCCCAAGGGCAACGAAAATGAGGGCAGCAATGGTGGCTGGCGAACCTAATGACGTGCGGGTCAAGCGTTGTAGTGGGGGATGGGTTGTTCATATTGTCGAGGACGGCAAACTGACAGTTCTTCGGTTCAAGACACAGTTTCCCGCCGAAAATTACGCCGATGGCCAACGAGCCAGGCTCGGTCTTGCTGCCAAGCCACCGATCGACGAACCTGATATGTAACGCGATCAGGCGTCGGATGGCTGGCGAGCCTTGGCGCCGGCGAGAAACACTTTGCCGAAGGCCCACCTCAATGCTGCTTGCGGCCGTTCGGCTAGCCATATTCGCGATGATGGTTGGCACCGCTGCCGATGCGGAAGACGGTGGCCTGCTTGATCGACACGGCGGCAAAGATCATGAAAAGCCAGGTCGTCAAGGACCCAGCCGCGGCGCTTGAGAAAGCAGAGAGAATTTGCAAGCCGCCACCGCAAGTAACCTGAGACAAGGGTCAGACATGCAAACCGCTGTTCGCGGATCAGCAGCTGCGAGACATTGCGCCATCCCACGAAGGCCCACGGTGCCCAAGGCGCAGTGGGCATCGGCCTTTTTCAGCAACTTCGTCGAGTCTTAGACCAGACGCTCTTCAGTGCCGAGGCTCGCACATCTGCGGAGCGCGGCTCACGCCCCGGAAACCAAGGCTGGAATTGCCAAAGCTTCATTCGCCTCATCAAGGATCGAGAAACTGTAACGGCCGTCTGTGTCAAGATCGACGGAGTAGCTCAGGCGGTCGAGTATGTAGTTATCCTGGTCGAACGTGACGATGCGCGGCTTCAGCGAGGTGATATGCGCTTCGTCCAGGTAGATGGAGTTGCAGACGATAATTGGGTCGTCGGGCTGACAGGTGCGAGCCGCCGCTCCGTTGAGGATGCAGCACCGTGAACCGCGCTCGCCGAGGATGACATAGGTCGAAATCCGCGCACCGGAATTCTTGTTCCATATCTCCACGAATTCCATCGGCAGGATCCCGGCTGCCTCGCAGTGGTCGGGGTCGAGCGTTATCGAACCATGGTAGTTGAGGTTCGCTTCGGTGACGTGGATGCCGTGCAGCTTGCCGGCGACTAGTTTTCGCATTGGTCGTTGTCCCTGTATTCATCGTTCAAGGTCAGTCTTGGCAGTTCGGTTCGCGCGGCTAAATTCCAACGACGATCGCACCGCCGCTAAGACCCGCACCCGCGGCCGCCAGAAGAACCTTCTCCCCTGGCCGGAACGGCGCCGCCCGATGGGCGAGCGACAGCGAGAGCGGGATCGTCGCGGCGGAAGAGTTGCCATACTCGGCGATCGTCTTGACGATCGCTTCATCGGCGATGCCGAGGTTTCGCCCGACCGCATCGAAAATGCGGGCATTGGCCTGGTGCGGCACAAACCGATCGATGTCCTGTGGTCGCACTCCGGCAACGGCAAGCGCGCTTGTAGAGCAATCGGTCATCATCTCAACAGCTTTGGCGAACACTTCGCGTCCGTCGGTCATCGTCATCCGAGTTTGCCCGAGATCCAGATCGTCATGGAATGGGATGCTGCTTCCGCCGGCCGGGATCTGGATCAGCCCGTAGCGCGAGCCGTCCGAATCCACCGAAGCGCCGAGAATACCTAGATCAGGGTCCTCGCACGCACCAATCACCAGGGCGCCGGCGGCATCGGCGAAAAGGACCGAACTTGCGCGCTCGGCCGGATTGATGCGGCGGCTGAGGATGTTGGCGGCAATGACAAGGCTCGCCTTCCCATGCAGACGAGTGAAGCCGTCGGCAAACATCAGCGCATAGATGAAGCCGGCGCAAGCGCCGGTCAGATCGACGGCGCCGGCGCGGCCAAGGCCGAGTTTGTGCGCGACCAGGGGTGCGCTGGGCGGCAGAAGGTGGTCGGGTGTCGAGGTGGCAAGCAACAAAAGACCGATGTCGCTGCGGTCGATGCCGGCGTTCGCCAAAGCCATGTCGCCAGCCTGCGTGGCAAGACCAGACAGCGTGTCTTGGTCCGTTGCCCAGAAGCGCGAACGTATCCCGGTGCGCCGCTCGATCCAGCCGGGTTCTAGCCCGAGACGGTTTTCGATTTCCGGGTTCTCGACCTTGCGCGACGGCGCATGATGACCAAACCCGAGGACGCGCGACGATCGGCTCATGGCTTTGTGCCGAAGCGTTCGCCGGCCTCCTCGATGGCGTCATGGAGCCCGTCCAATTCCTCGCCGGTGATGCAATAGGGCGGCAGAAGATAGAGGACATTGCCGAGCGGGCGCACTAGCAGGCCGCGCTCGAGGAAGAAGGCGCGGAGCTTCGGTCCGATCTCGGCCAGATAGCCGGCTGAGCCGGTGCGCAGATCGAGTGCCGCGATCGTGCCGGTCGCCCGGCAGTCGGTGAAATATGGATTGTCCCGGAAGCGTTGCAGCCCGGCGGCCTGCTTCGCGCTCAAGGTCGCGATCCGTTCGGCCACCGGCTCGTCGCGCCAGATCTCGACATTGGCAAGTGCTGCCGCGCAGGCAATCGGATTGGCGGTGTAGGAACTCGAGTGGAAGAACGTCTTCGTGCGGTCCTCGGAATAATGGGCCTGGAAGATGGCATCGGTGGCAAGTGTGGCGGCCAGCGGGATGGCACCGCCGGTCAAGCCCTTCGAGGTGCACAGGATATCAAGAGATATGGACGCCTGCTCGCAGGCGAACATGGTCCCGGTGCGCCCCCAGCCGGTCATCACCTCGTCGGCGATCAGCAGAGTTCCGGAGGTTTCTGCGATCTTCTTCAATTCGGTGAGAACCGAGGCCGGATACATCAGCATGCCGCCGGCGCCAAGCACGAGCGGCTCGACGATCAGCGCGGCCGCGCGCCGGTCACGGCTGACGGCCTCGAAACGATCCAGCGTTTCCTGCTCGCGCCCGGAGGCCGGGAAGGGGATTGTGTCGACCTCGAACAGCAAGGGCTCGTAGGCGGCGTTGAACACGCCTCGGGCGCCGACGCTCATCGTGCCGATGGTGTCGCCATGATAGCTGTGCTCCATGACGACGATGCGCGAGCGCGGCGCGCCGATGTTGCGGAAATAGCCGAGCGCCATCTTCAGCGCGACTTCGACTGAGGTCGAGCCGCTGTCGGAATAAAACACCCAGTCGAGACCGGTGGGAGCGAGCCCGACAAGCGCCCTGGCCAAGCGTTCGGCTGGCTCGTGGGTGAAGCCCGCGAAGATGATCTGGTCGAGGCTCGACGCGGTCGTCTCGATGGCCCTGATGATGCGGGGATGGCGGTGGCCATGCGTGACGACCCACCAGGACGAAATGGCGTCCAGGATACGTGTGCCGTCAGCCTTGTAGAGATAGGCGCCTTCCGTCCTGACGATTTCAGGGATAGCCGGCTCGAGCGCGTGCTGGGTGAACGGATGCCAGACTTGAGACTGCGACATCACTCGCCTCCTGCGATCGCTGCGAGGTCGAAGCCGGCAACCATCGCTTCCCTCAGCGTCTCACTCGTCAGCGGATCGAGCAGCGGCAGCCTGCCAAGCTGGCGTATGCCGCTGAATTCCACGATTGTCCTTTGCGTATCGGCCACTTCATCGCCGATGAAGGCGATGCCGACGAGCGGGATCGAGCGAGCCCGCAGGGCCTCGATCGACAACAAGGTGTGATTGATGGTGCCGAGCTTGGTACGGGCGCACAGGATGACCGGCACCCGCCACTGAGCGAATATGTCGATGAACTTGGTCCGCCGGTTGAGCGGCACCATCAGTCCCCCGGCACCTTCGATGACGATCGGACCCGGCAAGTCCGGAAGCGAGAGCCTTGCCACGTCTATCGCGACGCCATCGAGTTCGGCCGAACGATGCGGCGACAGCGGCTCCTTCAGGCGATACACTTCCGGCAGCACGCGCCCCGGCGGAAGGCCGGCAAGCCGCGCAACAACCTCGCTGTCGGTCTCGCCGTCGAGGCCCGACTGCACCGGCTTCCAGTAGAAGCCGTTGAGGAAGCCGGCCAATCCCGCCGAAAACACCGTCTTGCCGATTCCGGTATCTGTTCCGGTGATGACGATGCGCTTGGTCATGTCGAGGCCAGCACCTCGACGAGCGCCTCGACCATGGCGGAAATGTCGGCTTCGTCGACGTTGAGCGTCAGCGAAATGCGCAGTCGCGATGTGCCCTCGGGTACGGTCGGCGGACGAATGCCGCGTATGTCGAAACCGCGCGTCTGCAGCGCCGCCGCCACCGCCATGGTGCGCCTGTTGTCGCCGATGACAAAGGGCTGGATCTGCGAGCCGCTGGGCTTCACGCCGCAGCGCTCGGCCAATTGGCGGCCCGCGAAGGCTACGCGCTCCTGAAGCTGGACACGGCGTTGGGGCTCGTCGGATAGCATGGCCAGCGCTTCGCGCACTGCCACCGCCATCAGAGGCGACGGCGCGGTGGCGTAGATGAATGGCCGGCAGCGGTTGACGAGATAGTCGCATAGCGTTCCCGGCCCGGTGACGAGTGCGCCGGACGCGCCGAGCGCCTTGCCGCATGTGTGAAGTGCGACAATGTTGTCGCGGCCCTCGAAAGCGGCGGCCAGCCCGCGGCCGTCCGGTCCCCAGATGCCGGTGGCATGCGCCTCGTCGACGACGAGGAATGCCTCGTGCCGATCGGCAAGCGCGATAAGGCGCGCCATCGGGGCGCGGTCGCCATCCATGCTGTAGAGGCTTTCGACCGCGATCCAGATGCGGGCCATGCCGCCTTCGGCGCGCCAGCGGGTGATCGCATCCTCGACAGCATCGATGTCGTTATGCGCGGCGAGCTTGAACTCGGCGCGGCCAGCGCGGGCCCCCTCATGCATGCTGGCATGAGCAAGCTCGTCGAGGATCAAGAGGTCGCCCTTTTGCGGCAGCGTCGTCAGCAGAGCGAAGTTGGCGATATAGCCGCTGCCGAAGAACAGCGCGCGTTCGGCGCCGAAGAACGCCGCGGCGTCTGCCTCCAGGGCCTCGTGCTCCGGTGAGTTGCCCCTTAACAACCGCGACCCGGTGGCGCCGACCGGCGTGCCTCGCGCAATTGCTGCCGCAACCGCATCGCCAAGTCGTTTGGAGGCAGCTAGACCGAGATAGTCGTTCGAGGAAAAGTCGAGCCCGGCACGTGGCGACAGCGTCCGCAGCCGGTCCTTGCGCGCCAGTCCGCGCAAGGACGCGTCATACCGGGCAAGAAGTGCCTCGTTCATTGCGTCTCGAGGTCCATCGGCTCGATGCCGAGACGCTGGAACAGCAGAGTATCCTTGTCTTCGCCGGGATTGTCCGCCGTCAGCAGTGTGTCGCCGACGAAGATCGAGTTGGCGCCGGCAAAAAAGCACAGCGCCTGCATCTCATCGGTCATGGCGGTGCGGCCGGCGGAGAGTCGGACATGCGATTTCGGCATCATGATGCGCGCCAGCGCGATGACGCGCACGAATTCGATCGGCTCGATGGGTTTAGCCTCGGCAAGCGGGGTGCCCTCGATCGGGATGAGCATGTTGATCGGCACGCTTTCCGGGTGCTCCGGCAGGTTGGCCAGCGTCACCAGCATGTCGATCCGGTCCACCGGCTCTTCGCCCATGCCGACAATGCCGCCGCAACAGACCTTAATGCCGCTGTCGCGGACATTGGCGAGCGTATCCAGCCGGTCGGCAAACGTGCGCGTCGAGATGATCTCTGAGTAATAGCGCTCGGAGGTGTCGATGTTGTGGTTGTAGTAGTCGAGACCGGCCTCTTTCAGACGAGCGGCCTGCTCAAGATCGAGCATGCCGAGCGTCATGCAGGTCTCCATACCGAGTGCCTTGACACCCTCGACCATCGCCACCACCGCGTCCATGTCGCGCGCCTTCGGGTTTCGCCAGGCAGCGCCCATGCAATAGCGGGTGGCGCCGGCGTCACGGGCCTTGGTCGCCTCGGCGATGACGTGCCGGACCTCCATCAGCTTTGACGCCTTCAACCCGCTTTCGTGATGTGCCGATTGGCTGCAATAGCCGCAATCCTCCGGGCATCCGCCTGTTTTGATGCTGAGAAGCCGGCTGAGCTGGACCTTGTTGGGATCGAAATTGTGCCGGTGAAGGGTCTGCGCCTGAAACAAAAGGTCGTTGAAAGGCAGGTCGTAGACCGCCTGGGCTTCCGCTCGCGTCCAGGGGGGAAGCGCCCAACCGATTGGATCCGAGGTCAGGTCTGGGCTGAGTTCGTTCATAACGGTCTTGTTCTCCTAATCTTCCGTCCTTGACCTGGAGCGTTGCAGTGGATGTTGAAGACAAGGCGCATGCCAGCGGGAAGTCTTCTATCGAAACGCGAGCGGTGGCGCGCTTGAAGCGGATTCTCCAACTGCTGCCCGCAGGCTCAACTCACGTCATCCGTGGGGATTTCGGTTTCCGTTGTTTTACTTTGAGCGCAGGAATGCTCCTTTCTGATCGCGTCGCAGGATTCGGTGAAGGCGACGTCCAGCAGATAACCCAGAAGTTCCAGGCCGTGAGAGGCCGCCAACTGGCGCATCTCGTCGAGTCGGCAGATGATGACGCCAAGGGCTGCGACGCGGCTTTCTGTGCCTTGCTGGTCCGTCGTTCCCGCCTCCGTTGTTGAAGCGTGGCGCTTGTCGCCGAGCAGGCTTGCGTCGGCTGTTGGTGGAACCGGGGACGTGCCGATGCAGGTTAGCCTGCGACCAAAGGAGTTCCTGCGATCCCGGCTCATGTCCTCTCCATCAGTTCAGATGCCTGTTGCAATTTCGGTCGGCCGGCATGTCGAGACCGATGTCTAGAATGGGCGCGCTGTGGGTAAGCCAGCCGACCGATATGAGGTCGACGCCGGTCGCCGCAATTGCCGCGGCACTCGCCCGCGTCACCCGGCCTGAAGCCTCGGTGATCGCACGGCCCCCGACCATAGCCACAGCCTGCGCAAGGTCCTCGACCGACATGTTGTCGAGGAGCACGGCGTCGACGCCCGCTGTAAGCGCGATCTCCAACTGGTCCAGCCTGTCCACCTCGACCTCGATCTTGACCATGTGACCTATGGCGCTGCGCGCGCGCTCGATTGCAGTGCGAATGTCGCCGGCAATGGCGATGTGGTTGTCCTTGATGAGCACGGCGTCGTCGAGCGCGAACCGGTGATTGGCACCGCCGCCCGCTCGTACCGCATATTTTTCCAGGACGCGCAGGCCCGGCGTCGTCTTTCGCGTGCACACGATTTTTGCGTGATGGCCCCTCACCGCGTTTACGAGCGTAGCCGTTGCCGTCGCGATGCCGCTGAGTTTGCATAAGAAATTGAGCGCCGTCCGCTCCGCCGTCAGCAGGCTGCGCGCCGGCCCGTTTACGATCGCGATGGTCTGGCCGGCCGAAACCTTGCCGCCCTCAGGACAACGCAGCTGGATGCTGATCCCGGGATCGACCAGCAGGAAGGCAAACATGACCAAGTCGAGCCCGGCAACAACGCCTCCCTGCCGGGCATTCAACGCCAGCGTCGCTTTGCAATCGGCGGGAATGATCGCATCGCTCGTGATGTCGCCGGCTCTGCCCAGGTCTTCAAGTAGGGCACAACGCACGATGGGCTCCATGATGATCTGGGGAAGTGGTGCAAGTGAAGTCATGTCAAAGGCTCCGTTCGGATGCTTGCCATCTGAGCGTGACGGCATTCTCAAAAGCTGTGCAGAGCGTCAGTCGTGAGGGGAGGGCGGCGGCATCGCGGCCAGGGAAATCGGATCGATAGTGGGAGCCGCGGCTCTCCTCGCGCCGAAGCGCGGCGATCGCCATCAACAATGCCACCAGGGCCGGATCGGCCGCGGCCGTCTCGCAAACAGATATCGGCAGCAGTGTCGCGACCGTGTCGCGCAGTGATTTCCCATTCCGAACAATGCCAAGCGCATTGGACACAATCGGGCGAATAGGTGAAGGGTCGGGCCGAATGGGAACAGTTGCGGGAAGCCTAGGCCACTGCCAACCCGCAGCGGTAGCCGCGACGCTTTCAGCCACCCAGGCGGCGGTTGCAACCGCTTCGGTCAGCGAGTTGCTGGCAAGCCGGTTGGCGCCATGCAGTCCCGTGCATGCGACTTCGCCACAGGCCCACAGGCCGCTAACGGAAGTTCGCCCATCGGCGTCAACGGCCACGCCGCCCATGTGATAGTGAGCAGCGGGCCGCACGGGAATGGGTTCCACCGCCGGATCGATGCCGGCATGCTTGCAAATAGCGTCGATTGCCGGAAAGCGTCTTGCGAATTTCTGCCCGAGACAATGTCGGGCATCGAGATAGACGCCATGCCCGGCTGCGAGCTGATCCGAGATCGCGCGCGCGACCACATCGCGCGATGCGAGTTCTGCCCCGGGCGTATCTGCCAGGAAGCGATGGCCGTGCTCATCGATCAGCACCGCGCCTTCGCCACGCACTGCTTCGCTGACAAGCGGCATTGGCCGGCGCGCAATGTCGAGGGCCGTTGGGTGGAATTGCACGAATTCGAGATCGGCTAGTTCCGCGCCCGCGCAGGCGGCCAGCGCCAGGCCATGCCCGAATGTGGAGAGCGGATTGGTTGTGTCGCAAAACAGGCCGCCCATCCCACCGGTGGCCAGCACCACGCGGCGTGTGGGCAATGCGAACACGCCGCCGTGCAGGGCAGCCACCACCCCTACAATGCTCCCTTCCGCGACAACCAAGCGAAGCGCTGTCATGCCTTCCATGATCGTGATCGAACGGGTTCGCCGCGCCACGCCGAGTAGCGCCCGAAACAACTCGCGGCCGGTTGCGTCGCCGGCGGCGTGCACGATGCGGCGACGCGAATGCGCCGCTTCCAGGCCCAGCTGCAGCCTCCCGTCCAGCGACCGGTCGAAAGGAGCACCAAGACGAATAAGGTTCTCGACGGCTTGAGGTGCGGCCTCTACCACCCGCCTGGCCATTTGTTCGTCGCAAAGCCCATCGCCGGCAGCAAGCGTATCGGCGAGGTGCAGGTCGGGGCTGTCGTCCTCCCCAAGACTCGCTGCGAGGCCGCCCTGCGCGAGGGTGCTCGAGGCCTCCGTCCCGAGTGGGCTTCTGGAGAGCAGAACGACTGGTTGCGGCGCCAGGTGAAGCGCCGTCATGAGCCCGGCGATACCGGCCCCGATGATGACCGGCGCTCCGCCAATGTGATGAATGTCCGCCGTCATACAAAGAGCATGCGTTCCACAGCCCAGCGGGCCCGTTCAGCGACATGAGGATCGATCGTGACGACGTGGCGGTTCTCCTCGATCGCGGTGCGGATGTTACGAAGTGTGATGCGCTTCATATGTGGGCACAGATTGCAGGGACGCACGAAATCCACGTCCGGATGCTCGACCGCGACATTGTCGCTCATTGAACATTCCGTCATCAGCGCCACACGCGCCGGCTTGTGCCAAGCGACATAGTCGGACATCGCCGCCGTCGAGCCGGCGAAATCGGCTTCCGCGACCACTTCAGGCGGACATTCGGGATGGGCAAGTACACTGATGCCGGGATGGGCCTCACGCAACTCGCGGATGTCGGCCGCCGAGAAACGCTCATGCACTTCGCAGCGCCCCTTCCAGGCAATGATCTCGACCTTGGTCTGCGCCGCGATGTTCTTCGCCAGATATTCATCGGGCAGCATGATCACACGCGGCGCGCCGAGCGACTTTACGACTGCAAGCGCGTTGCCTGAGGTACAGCAAATGTCTGACTCGGCTTTCACCGCGGCGGAGGTGTTGACGTAGGTGACGACCGGAACGGACGGATAGCGCTGCCGCATCATGCGCACGTCTTCGGCCGTGATCGAGTCCGCCAGCGAGCAGCCGGCGCCGAGATCCGGGATGAGCACGGTCTTGTCCGGATTGAGCAGCTTGACGGTCTCGGCCATAAAATGCACGCCCGCGAGCACGATGACGTCCGCATCGACCGTCATGGCCTTGCGGGCCAGCGCCAGGCTGTCGCCAACGATGTCAGCCACGCAGTGAAAAATCTCCGGCGTCTGGTAGTTATGCGCCAGGATGACGGCATTGCGCTGTCGCTTCAGTTTCAGGATTGCATCGATATCCTCGACGAAGACCGGCCACTCGATCGGTGGGATAACGCGCCGAACGCGGTCGTACAGTGAGGCGCTCGAAGGCAGGACGGCGCTCATCGAGCCTCCAGTTATAGTCTACCTGATTATAAGGCGTATATAATCGTTGTGACTATAAGCGGTGTCAAGCCCGTGCGATCGGCAATTTTGTGCCGGCCACAGGCCTCTCGTCGAGAATAGTATGGTGGAAGCGGTAGAGCTGCGCCGGCCGGCCGCCGGTCTCGGCGGTCGTCGCCCCTGTCTTCTCAACCAGTTCCTGCTGCTCTATGAGCCGGCGAAAGTTCGGCTTGTTGATGAGCCTGCCGGAGAGCGCCTCCACAGTTCGCTGTAGCTGCAAAAGCGTGAAGAGCGGCGGCATCAGTTCGAACACAACAGGCCGGTATTTGATTTTGGAGCGCAGTCGCGCAATAGCCGTTGCCAGAATGCGGCGGTGATCGGCGATCATCGATCTGCCCGGCACCGAAGCGAGGATGGCCAAAACTCCGCCGCGCTTTGCTTCCTCCACCAGGGCGGCTTCGTAGAGCAGCTCGTAGCGCTGCAGCGCGAGCTCTTCGTTCCATGCCCGGCCGTCCAAGGCAAAGGCAACCGCCGCTCGCCGTCGGCGATCGAAGCGCGTCGCGCCGTCGTCCGCGCCGTCCGCCCATTCGATAAGGCGCGGCCGCAATTCTTCCAGCACTATCGGGGGCCTGCCGGAGCGATGATCCTCCCACGGAAAATAGTCGTACCAGCTGGCCCAACTGCGCCTGCCCGAGGCGCCCGCATCTTCTTCGCGGGTGAGTGCGAGATAGCTGATCGAGATCACGCGCTGGTTGGCGCCGACCCGATCGCGATCGGCAAAGGTGTAGAGCTGCTCGATATAACCGAGAGGCTGACCGGTCTGCAGTTCTACCCATGCCCTGAGCCCCGACTGGAGCGAACGATGAGCGAGCTCAAACGGGCCCGAGGGAAGAGCGGCCCCCTGTTCGATGGTCAGAACACATGGTCCAGCGTCGTTCACGGCGACCACGACTGCGATCAGGTCGGCGTTGACATCGTTGGTCTTGCCTATGGTTCTGCCTTTCCTTGGTCCTTTGGCCTGATCCATGGTTCCTGACCCACTTGGGTAGGCCTCCGCGCGAACTGTCTAAACCGATTTAGTTCTGTTCTGTATCATACCAATCGTCGCGTCAACACCACGCGCTGTGGCGACTTTACCTCTTCGCGCCTGCACAAAAATATGCCAAACGCGACACTCGCCGTGGGTGACGCTGGGTGAGGAGAGACGTCGATTGAGCGTCGCTGGTTCGTGAAAGGCGATCACGCCGCCGGATATCCGTGCGCGAAAGGCAGTACGGCGCTTATCTGCCTGACGACCTACACCACTCCGGTTAGGCTGGTTGACGGCGTACTGTTCTCCGTTTCAATCGCGAGACATCCGGCACGGGGCCGGCGGAGCGACATGGCCATCGGACCGACCATGACGGCGCTGCGTTCTCGCCAACTTGATTGGGATACCAAGCGCCGTGCGGTCGAGCGGGCCGTGGATTGCGGCCGGCGCCAACAGGACGGCTGCAACGTCTCACCGACGGAGGTCCGAGCCGTACCAATCAACGCTCATTGTCCCAGCTATTCTCCTCGCGCGCTATCTCGCGGCCCTGCTTGAGGTCCGCGAGCCGGTTCAGAGATTCTTGATCTCGATACCGTATTTCCTCAGCGCGTAGCCAATCTGGCGCGGCGTCAGTCCAAGCAGGCGCGCTGCCTTTGCCTGTACCCAGCCGGATCTTTCCATGGCCGCGATGAGACGCTCGCGATCGGTCATCGTCGCGTCGCTTACGAGGCCTAGCCGAACAGGCGCTGGCAGTGCCTGCTCGCTGTCAACGGGCGGGCCGCCAAAGGCGGCCGAAGCAAAAGCACCAGACGATTGCATGGCCGGGTTCAGTGACGATGGTGCGATCGGCTCCGATTTCGGCGCAGTCTCCTTCGATGCGTGCTTCCATAGCATCGCGGAAAGGCATCGGCCGTGGCAGCAGTCAAAGTCGTTTCTGCCGATTGACGCTGCCGCTGCCAGGGTCGCTGTGCGCTGCACGCAATTTTCAAGCTCGCGGACATTTCCGGGAAAAGCACAGTTCATCAGCACTTCAGTCGCACTCGCATCGAAGACCATCGTACGGCCGTTCTCGCTGTTGAAATTCTTGAGAAACTCAGCGGCAAGGAGCGGAATATCACCGCGCCTTTCGCGCAATGGCGGCACCAGCAAGGGAACAACGCTGATGCGATAATAAAGGTCGGCGCGAAACTCATTCCTTGCAACCGCGTCTTCCAGGTTCCTGTTCGTGGCGGCAATCACGCGAACGTCGACCTTAATCGTCTGGTTGCTGCCGACGCGCTCGAACTCCTGCTCCTGCAGCACGCGCAGCAGCTTTGCCTGGAACGAGGCCGAAATCTCACCGATCTCGTCCAGAAACAACGTTCCCTTGTCGGCGAGCTCAAAGCGCCCCTTGCGCGAGTTGAATGCACTGGTAAAGGCACCCTTTTCGTGACCGAACAGTTCGGATTCCAGGACTGTCTCAGGGAGCGCTGCGCAATTGAGCTTGATTAACGGCCGCTTGGCGCGTCCCGACATCTCGTGAACGGCCTTGGCGACCAGCTCCTTGCCGGTCCCCGATTCCCCGCGCAGCAAAACGGTGCTGTTGGACCTGGCTACTAACGCGACCTTCTCAAGCAGCCCGCGCAGCGCCGGGCTGTCGCCAATGATCCCCTTGACATGAGCCCTTTTGCCCTCATGCCCAGGCTGCTTTAGTTCGCCGAATTGCTTTTGCATCCGGATTTTTTCGGCCATCAGTCGCTCGCGGTCGGACGCGAACAGGCGATGCAGCTTCACTGTCTGTCCAACCAGATTAGCGATTGTGGTAAGGAGGCGCAGGTCGTAATCGAGGAGGGAGCCTGATTTGTTGTCCAGGATGCGGTCGATGGTCAGCGTGCCCACGACGTTCGCATCGACGCGAATGGGTACGCCGATGAACGACACTTTCATGTTGTCGGACGCCCCGAGCACGTCCTTGTCGGCGGCGTTGAAAGCCGGATCCAACGCTATGTTCTCGGCGACGAGCGCCATGCCCGTCGTTATGATCTGGTCGATCGCCGCCCGTGGCAGATGCTTGCGGTAGCGCTCATCGCTGCCTTCGCTCCAGCCGGCGCCGACGGTCATGTCCGGTATGCCGGCACCGTCGCAGAGCGAGATGATGCCGTGCCGCACCTGCACCAACGATGGCAGGAGGTCGACGACGTTGGCCAACGCGGCTTCCAGCCCAGAGGGAGCGGTGAGCGCTGTCGACGTTTCAAAGATGTCCGGCGCCCTCTGGTGCAACGGCACAATAGGGACCACGTTATTCATCTCGGACTTTGAATTAGGGCTTTTCATTTTTGGAAGCGATATGCAGCGTGACGAGATCTGCCTGGCACTTTGCTCGCAGTTGCGAGTATCGTGCATGTGATCATCCATCTCGCGCCATGAAATCGATGCCCGAGGCAAGTGCGCCTATTGTCCAGCGCGTGGATGTCCTTGGCGAATCGCATTCGTCGGCGTCTTCGCTCCGCAGGCCGCTGCACAATCGACGAGTTTGCTCGCCTCGCCCTTGCACGCGGGGATTCATTGAAACACGAAAAGGCGTTGATGAAGATAGTCGTGACGATTGATCCGTCAGCAAGACGGACGTCTGCAGCCGGCTTTTCGCGCGCAATGAAATTGCCATCGAGATGATAGCTAATGTCGATGCCAGTCAGGCCCGGGCCGCGAGCAAGTGCGGCCCTGGCAAGATGGGGCGGCGTCATGCGGTCGATCGCAAAGCGGAGCGATGCTTGACGCATGGCTTTCCTCTCTCTTCATGAAGTGCGGGTCATCGTTCTCGGCTGACTGGCTTCCGCCGCGCAGCAATCATTCGTTGTTAAACGAGACCGGAATGAGGCAGGTGAGTCAATCAAACTCCCGCTGCTTTTCTTTCATGAATGAAAGGAAATTAGGCTCTCATGATAGTATTTTATCAGTTTTTCAGATGTTTTCCGGCAGATAGATCTCAAACGGCAGAAAAGTCTGCCCAAGCGTCTCCGAAGTGCCGACCTTGATGGCCTGGGCCATCAGCGTCATCAGTTCCTGGCAAAGCAGGCGCTGGGGCGTGGCGACCGACATCGTGATCATGCCATCTGCGAGTGCAGCCCGTGACTCCGGCGTGATCTCGTTAACGATCGCGACGAGACCCCGGCTTTCGCCTTCTTCACGGAGCGCGGAGATCGCTCCCTCCATACCTCCGCCGGCCACATAGAAGCCGGTGAGTTCGGGTTCCCGTTGCATGAGATCCAGCGTGGCCTCGTAGGTGATCTGCCGTGCCTCAAGGTTCACGAGCGGATCGAGCAGCTCGAATGCCGGTGCATTCTCACGGAAATAGGAGCGAAAGCCGACCTCCCGCAGCTCCTGCCCCTGAAAACGGTGGCTGCCGACAAAAACCGCCACCTTGCCCGGCCGTCTTGCGACCTTTGAAAGCATCCACGCTGTCGTCCGCCCGACCTTGCGGTTGTCGAGGCCGATATAACCCTCACGAACACCTTCGGCGAAATCGGAAAGCAGCGAGAAAACGGGGATGCCTTTTGCCTTGAGTTCTTGGACGGCTGCCGTGATCGCCGGATGGTCCGGCGCCACCATGGCGATCGCGTGGCAGCGCGCTCCGAATTCCTTGAGCAATGGAATAAGGTCGCATGGCATGTGCGACGGCGCGAATTCGATGAGCGAAGTGCCATGGAAGCACTTCGCCGCGTTGACCGCCGCTTCGACCTCACGCGCGAAGCCCTGGTAGAAGTGGTGAGTCGGTTTTCTCAAGATGAAGCCAAGCCGATATTGCGGCAGGTCCGGCTGCAGGCGCTGCTTGATAAGACCTGCGGCGTGATATCCGATGGCCTGTGCCGCCGCTAAGACCCGCTGCGCAGTCTCCTTCCGCACCGGATGACGGGCATTCAGAACTCGGTCAACGGTGGCAACACTAACCCCGGCTTCCCGGGCGATATCAGCAATTATGGGTCGCTTCGCCATTGTTCGAGTCTGATTAAACGACATCAAGAGTCCCGGCAAAGGTCGATTCAGTAAAATCTGTCATTCCTGCATTGATCCTGTTCGCTACCGAATTCTTGTCGTGGCATGGTGCGAGGTAGAAGCCGAGACGTAGAGCGTGGGCGAATTGTTCAGCCGTGCCGACGGCTCCGATCGAGCTCCACGCCCGGTTCCACGAACCGTCGCAAACTTCGGAGGCATTAAGCGCATCATCGATGGCTTGTGTGTCGTGCCCGGTGCAAGACCTTCGCAAGGCGCAGATGATTTTGCACCCACTGCATTTCGGGATTCTTGATTTCATCGGCCCGCGAGAGTTTGTTTGGAACCCGCGGCCCGATCGTCCGGCGTTTGGGACCAGCCAGGCGATTCAACCGGCAGCGATGCTGCCGAGTTGCTCGGCGCGGGCGTTCTCAGTGGCTGGCCGGTTGATGTCTCGGCAGGCTGGTGGCCGCAGAATGCAGCTTTCAATTGCGCCTGATCCAGTTCGCCTTCCCAGCGGGCGACGACGAGCGATGCCACCGCGTTACCGACCAAATTCGTCAGTGCCCGGCATTCCGACATGAAGCGATCGACGCCAAGGATCAGCGCCATTCCAGCAACGGGAACTGCCGGCACTACGGAGAGCGTCGCGGCCAACGTGACGAAGCCGGCACCCGTGACACCTGCTGCACCCTTGGAGGAAAGCATCGCGACGAGCAGCAGCAGGACCTGATCGCCAACTGACAAATCCGTATTCGTCGCCTGCGCGATGAAAAGGGCGGCGAGGGTCATGTAGATATTGGTGCCATCCAGATTGAAGGAATATCCGGTCGGGATAACCAGGCCCACGACCGAGCGCTTGGCGCCGGCCTTTTCCATTTTCTCCATGAGAGAGGGCAGCGCAGCCTCGGAGGAGGACGTTCCGAGGACCAGCAGCAGCTCTTCCTTTATGTAGCGGATAAGAGAAAAGATCGAGAAGCCGTTGTAGCGACAGACTGCACCGAGAACCCCGAATACGAAGAGGAAGGCCGTGAGATAGAAGGTCCCGACCAGCATCGCAAGGTTGGCTACCGAACCGATGCCATATTTGCCAATCGTGAAGGCCATTGCTCCGAAAGCACCGATCGGCGCGGCTTTCATCAGGATGCCGACCAATTTGAAAACGGGTGCAGTGAGGTCCTGAAGGAAGGAAAGAACCGATTTGCCCGATTCTCCGACCATCGCCAGCGCGATGCCGAAGAGGACGGAGAAAAACAACACCTGTAGAATGTCGCCTTCCACAAAGGCGCCGACAATCGTGGTCGGGATCATGTTCATGAGGAAGCCGGTCACGGACTGCTCATGGGCCTTTGAGGCATAGCCATTGACGGCTTGGACGTCGAGCGAGGTCAGATCGATGTTGAGGCCGGCGCCAGGCTGAATGACATTGCCGACGATGAGGCCGACGATAAGCGCGAGCGTCGAGAAGGTGAAGAAATAGACCATCGCCTTGCCGGCAACACGGCCGACCTTCTGAAGATCGCTCATGCCGGCAATTCCAGTCGACACGGTCAGAAAGATAACGGGCGCGATGATCATCTTGACGAGCTTGATGAAGGCATCGCCGAGCGGCTTCAGGTTTTCTCCGATTTGCGGATAAAAATGGCCAACCGCAACTCCGAGGAGGATTGCGACAAGCACCTGCACGTAAGGCTTGGCAAAAAGGGTCTTGCGGGGTGCGCGCTTTACGCTTGGAGCCAGTGGGGTCAACATGTAAGTTTTCTCTCCCTGACCGGTTTGGGGCGGGCTGTTCCTCCCCGCGGCTTCTCCCATCGCGGCGCCCCGGTCGAACGCTGCTGCGTTGTTGACCGCAATAGCCGTGCCAAGCCAAGAGAGCGCGGAAATCGCCGGAGCCTCAGGTATCTTCAACAAATCGCGCAGCAAGATTGTGCGGTTTTCCGCACGGATCGCCTTCCCTTCTGGCGGAACCCCGCACTATGGTTCGTCAATGATCGGTTTTAAGAATACGATGGCAGAAGAAGAAGACATGGGTAATGGCGCCTTCCAGCGCGCCCCATTGGTCTTCCCTGGTAGATCCGGCGGTCGATCTCTCTGGCTTGTGGTTTTGCTTGCAATTCTTGGTGCGGCGCTCTGTTTCGTCGTCTTTGCAACGGGACGCATCGCCGGCACCAGAGCAGAGTATGCCCTACGCGACCGTGCTCTTGCCGCGTTCCCGCTTGCAGCCGACAGTTTGAAAGGAGAGATCGAGAAGCAGCGAATGATTCCGCTGGTTCTGGCACGCGACGGTGCCGTTCAGGAGATGCTTCGCAGTCCGAGCACTGCCAACGAAGCCGCGCTTGATGAGAAGCTTCGCGCCATCGCGCGCGACGCCGGCTCTTCTATACTCTACATCATTAATCCTGAGGGCGTAGCGGTTGCTGCGAGCAACGCCGGCGAGCCGACCAGTTTCGTCGGCAGCGATTACCGCTTTCGCCACTACTTCACCGAGGCGATGGCGGATGGCGCGGCTATGCAATATGCGCTCGGCACGGTTAGCGCGCGCCCTGGTCTCTATCTGTCGAGCCGGGTCGATGGGCCGGAGGGGCCGCTCGGTGTGGTTGTGGTGAAGGTGGAGCTCGACCGCGTCGAGTCGCGTTGGCTGGAGAGCGGCTTCGTGGTCTTCACGACCGATGAGCGAGGCGTGGTTCTTGCCACGAGCGTGCCCCAATGGCGTTTTGGCGCTCTCTCACCGCTTTCCGCAAAGGAGAAGCAAACCGCTCGCGATCGTCTGCAGCTACCGGGCGTGACTTTCGAGCCGGTGCCGCTTTCCCGCCGCGGCGACAACCTGGTCACCGCAACTCCTGAGAGTCGATCAGCCGGTTTCGTTGCGGTTTCGCAGGATCTCGGCAAAGCAGTTCCGGGCTGGCGCATGTCGTTGCTCATCCCCGCCGACACCGAGATCTCCTCGGCGGTCATGACAGCCCGCGTGACAACGCTGCTTGCCCTCGTTCTCGTTGGATTCGTCATTTTCATCATTGTTCGACGGCGGCGGGCGGCCCGGCAGCGGCAAGAAGTGCTTGTATTGCTGAATGCGGAACTGGAGCATCGCGTCGAACTGCGCACGGCGGAGCTCCAGAGCTCGAACGCAGCGCTCGCCGGTGAGATCGCCGAGCGAGAGAACGCTGAAGCAAGAGTGCGTCGCCTGCGCGAGGAACTCGCCCAGGCGAACCGCTTGTCAATCCTGGGACAGATAACGGCCGGGGTCGCCCACGAGATCAACCAGCCGGTCGCCGCAATCCGCACCTATGCTGAAAATGCCGCGCGTCTTCTAGGGATCGGCCGGTCGCAAGAAACCGCCGAGAATCTGACCTCGATCGTCGCCATAACCGGCAGGATCGGCACGATCACTGAAACGCTAAGGTCCTTTTCCCGCCGCGCCAGCGGATCGATGGGACCGATACTGGCGGACGACGCGATCGACGGCGCTCTGTCGCTTCTTTCAGGCCGAATTCGCGATTCCGGGGTGACGATTGAACGGAAGCGGATCGATCCGTCTCCAATTGTCATGGCAAGCCGCATGCGACTGGAGCAGATACTCGTCAACCTTCTCCAGAACGCGCTTGACGCTCTGAAGGATCAACCGAAGCCCCGCGTCGAGATAGCGCTCGCCGAAAACGGGGAAATGGTCGCTATTTCCCTTCGGGACAACGGCCCCGGCCTTGCCCCCGACATTCGCAGGAGCCTCTTCATGCCGTTCGTTACCAACAAGGAAAAGGGTCTCGGTCTTGGCCTGGTCATTTCGCAAGAGATCGCACGTGAGCTCGGCGGCTCGTTGCGGCATGATGATGCCGGCCACGGGAGAGGGACTTCCTTCACGGTCGAGCTGAGGCGAGCGGCATGAGTGCTGAATCAGGACCGGTCATTTTTATCGACGATGACGAGGATGTGCTTCGCGCAGCCACGCAGATGCTGAAGCTTGCCTCGTTCTCACCGAGCGTGTTCGGTTCGGCCGAGGCCGCACTCGCCAGAATCGACGGGAACTTCGATGGCCCTGTCGTGAGTGACATCCGTATGCCCGGGCTGAACGGACTTCAGCTCTTCGAGCGAGTGAAGGCGATCGACCCGGAAATTCCGGTTGTCCTGATCACCGGGCATGCCGACGTCGAGCTGGCCGTTGCCGCCATCAAGGATGGCGCCTACGATTTCATCTCGAAGCCATATGCGAACGACCGGCTTCTCGTGACGCTGCATCGCGCTTCGGAAAAACGGCGCCTGGTCCTGGAAAACAGACGTCTTAGGGATGCGGTTGTCCGATCTGCGGGCGATATCCCGCTGATCGGGGAGGCACCGACCATGATTCGATTGCGCGAAACTCTCCGCCAGATCGCCGATACTGATGTGGATGTCCTTGTGGAAGGCGAGACGGGCACGGGCAAGGAGGTGGTCGCGGATCTGCTTCACCGCTGGAGCAGACGACGCACGAAGCCCTTCGTTGCCCTGAATTGTGGAGCGCTGCCCGAAAGCGTCATCGATAGCGAACTTTTCGGGCACGAGGCAGGCGCCTTTACTGGCGCGCAGAGGCGCAGGACCGGTCGCATCGAGCATTCGAACAGAGGGACGCTCTTCCTCGACGAAATCGAGTCGATGCCGCCAGCACTCCAGGTGAAGCTTCTGAGGGTGCTTGAGACCCGACAGATCACGCCGCTTGGCACGAACGAAACCCGCAGCATCGACCTTCGTGTCGTGTCGGCTACCAAGGCCGATCTCGGCGATCCGGCCGCCCGCGGAGATTTCCGGGAAGACCTTTATTTCCGGCTGAATGTGGTGACGCTCCGCATCCCGCCGCTTCGCGAAAGGCGCGAAGACATCCCGATGCTCTTTGGGCATTTCCTGGAACGCGCCTCCAAACGCTTCAGCAGGCCAGTTCCGGACATAAGCGCTGGCGTGCGCGATCGCCTCGTGAGCCACAATTGGCCCGGCAATGTCCGTGAACTCGTGCATTTCGCCGATCGCGTTGCATTGGGACTTGAAAGGCTAGGCACGCCCATTGCATCAGGTCGAAAGGAACAAGCGGTATCAAGCCTCCACTTGTCCGAGAAGGTCAGCCTTTATGAGGCGACTGTCATCCGCGATGCCTTGCAGGAATGCGGCGGCGACGTGAGGCGCACGATCGAAGTCCTGGGAGTTCCCCGCAAGACCTTCTACGACAAGCTGAAACGGCATGGGATAGACACGGCCGATTATCGAAAAACCGCCATTGGCTGAAGCCTTCTTGCTTGCATGTCGCGGAAAAGAAATTTCGCCATTCTCGTCCGACTCAAAGGATGCACTATGGGCTAGGTGAAGCGAGCCTGAGGTCGCTTTCGGAGCGCTATGGCATCAACCCCAAGACGGTCGCGAAGTGGAGAAGCGGAATTCGACCGCCGATCTGTCCACCGGCTCCAGGGAGTCGACAGTTCTGTGTGTCGAGGAAAACCGTTGTTGTGGCCTTCCGCCGCAACAAGGCTGCTGCCGCTCGACGATTGCCTCTACGCGTTGCAGCCGACGTCCCGCATCTGACGCGCTCCCACCACTGTCTGCAGGCAAGCATCGGCCGATTGCCAGATGTCGACGGCGACAGGCCGGCGAGAAGAGTCGAGAGAATGAACCGGACCATCAAGACGCAACCGTCAAGCGCTTCCACTACGACGATCGCGACCAACTGCGTCGGCATCTTGCCGACTTCGTCGCGGCCTACAATTTCGGCCGCAAGCTGAAGACCCTCAAGGGCCTCACGCCCTGCGAGTTCATCTGGAAGGCATGGGCTTCCCAGCCCGAGCGTTCACTTTCAATCCGCTCCAGCAAATGCCGGGACTAAACATTTAGCAAATGGCGGATGAGGTGCACGATGCAAGTTAGCACGTCGCCTGGGGAAAGGTGCGCCGATCGCCTCCCTCTTGGCCAACCAGTTCCAGCTTGCCGTCTTACCAGGCCCCCGCCAATCTCGTTGCGTTGTTGTTTAGCGTTGCAACAGATCCTTCAAAGAAATTCATGGAATCGTTGCGAGCGCAAATCGCTGTCAATGGTACGCTCATCACAACTTGCGAGATCAGTGGCGGCAGAAATCTGGTGCCGTTTTATGTTCCGCCGCCAAACAGCATTTGCGAAGAGCGCGAAATGACAAAGCCAGCAGGACGAGGGTACCAGCCATGCGCACATCGATTACACCCAAGTCGCCCGCGATACGATACTCGATATTGGCTACGACGATGCCATCGGCTTTGATGGTCGAAATTGCGCCGTCGTTCTGGCTCTCACCGGGCAGTCGCCCGACATCAGCCAGGGCGTTGATGAAGGACGATGGCAGGATCTCGAGCAAGGGCGGGATCAGGGCCTCATGTTTGGATTCGCATGTTTTCGATCTCCGACCGAAAGGCATCATCAAGATGCTTGATCTCGTACGCCCGATATACCGCAACACGGCGACATACGGACACTTCGGCCGTGAAGAGCCTGAGTTCACCTGGGAGAAGAAGGACAGAGCCGACGACTTGCTGCGTGAGGCAGGACCGGCAGCTGCGTGAGCGCCGCTGGATCAAGCGCATGCGGCAACCCTTTTCAACTCGCTAGGCCCGCGCCCGCCGCGGCACGCGCTTCGACATCATGCTGACGGCTGTGTGATCGACACGGGCGGTTACCGGAAAGGCGACAAAAAAGTGCGTTACGACATCGTTATCATCGGAGGAGCCATCGTCGGCTCCTCGATCGCCTACTATCTGCGCGATGAAGGGTTTTCCGGCTCGATCGCGCTGATCGAGCGCGATCCGCAGTTCGCGCACGCGGCAACGACGTTGTCCTGCGCCTCCATTCGCCAGCAATTCTCGATCCCGCAGAACATCCGCCTGTCGCAGTTCACCATGAAACTGTTCCGGCGGCTGAAGGAAGAATTCGGCGCGGACGCCGACATCGGTTTTCGCGAGGGCGGCTTTCTCATTCTCGCTAGCGAGAACGGGCTGCCGATCCTGTATGCCAATCACGAAGCGCAGGTCGCCGAGGGGGCCGACATCCTGCTCGAGGACGCGGATCAGCTGACGCGCCGCTTCCCTTGGCTGTCGACCGAAGGTATATCCGCCGGCTCCTACGGCCGCAGCGGCGAAGGCTGGTTCGACGCGCATGCGATGCTGACGCTGTTCCGCAAGGCGCTGCGCGGCAAGAACGTGGACTTTATGACCGCCTCGGTCATCGGCATCGAGCGGCAGGGCCACCGTGTCACCAGCGTCAGGCTCGACAATGCCGAGACGATCGAAGCCGGCACCGTCCTCAATTCCGCCGGGCCGAATGCCGGCAAGGTCGCCGCTCTCGCCGGGCTGGCGCTGCCGGTCGAGCCGCGCAAGCGCAATGTCTTCGTCTTCGAGGCGCGCGAAAAATATGCCGACATGCCGCTGCTGGTCGATCCCTCCGGCATCTATGTCAGGCCGGAAGGCTCGGTCTATCTCACCGGCGGCGCCGAGCCGGAAGAGGGCGACGGCCCGGCCGATCCCCAGGATTTCGAGGTCGACTGGCCGCTGTTCGAAGAGGTCATCTGGCCGGTGCTGGCGACCCGCATTCCGGCCTTCGAGGCGATCAAGCCGACACGCGCCTGGGCCGGCCATTACGACTACAACACCCTCGACCAGAACGCGGTCATCGGCCCGCATCCGCAGGTGAAAAATTTCCTCTTCGCCAACGGATTTTCAGGCCACGGTCTGCAGCAGGCCCCGGCGGTCGGCAAGGCGCTGGCCGAGCTTCTCGTGCATGGCGGCTACCGCACGGTCGATTGCTCCGCGTTTGGGTACATCCGTGTCGCCGAAGGGCGGGCGTTTAGGGAATTGAATGTGATCTAGCAACAACGGCGCCGCGACGGCTCCTTTGGTGCCGGCGGGACAGAGGGGCGCGAAGGTTCGCGACAGGCGGTGCCGCGGTACAAAGGCCTTGATGTTTAGCTTGCCCTGTTCGGTTGGGATCTCCGCAATATCAATGTGGAAGAAGCCGATGCTTGCTCTGCAGACATCGGTGCAATGAAGAGCGCGTCAGATGCGGGATCGTCGGCTGCAAGGCCGTAGAGGCAATCGTCCAGCGGCAGCAGTGTGTTGCGGCGGAAGGCCACAACAACAGTCCTCTTCTACGGCAGACAGAACCTTCGATCTCGGCTCCCTGGGGCCGGTGGGCAGATCGGCGGTCGAACTCCGCTCCTCCACTTCGCGACCGTCTTGGGGTTGATGGCATAGCGCTTCGAAAGCGAGCTCAGGCTCGCTTACAGCTCGACGCATCGCCTCTTTCTTTGTGGCGCTCCCGTGCAGAACCTGGCCCAGTCGAAGCTTCGTGGCCGCGGCCCGCGCTCATGGCCGGCTCACTTAGGTCGATGCTGCGTGCTGTCACCGTGAGGTTCCGCTGGGGTTAGCGGTGCGTCGAGCACAGCGAGCGGGTTCACAGCCAACGCTCTGGAACCCATGTCCCTAGCCATCCATGGCGTGGATGCGTTTCATCGAAACAGACGATTTTACCGATGTTACGGCACGATGCATAGAAAGAATTCAAGAATGTAGCAGCCTTAAGGAAAGTGGTTGATGTTTGCGTTGGCTCCGAAGAGCATTTTCTGGTCTGCGCGGAAGACCAGCCCAGGCGCGCGTCCATCGCGGCCAGGCACTTCCGCGACAGACGCAAGCTACATCGCATTGGCACAGCACGACAATCTTCCCCGAATTGCGCAGGCGCTTGCCTCAAACGCAGCAGCAAAGCTGAGGCTTGTGGTGTTCTGGAGAGAGGCAATTTAGATGCTTGTTGATCGCTCAAGGAACGATCGGTTCGTTGTTTCTCGACGGCGCACGGGTCTCGGTGATTGCCTGTGGTCTCTCGCGTCGGCTTGGGACTACGCACATCGGACGGGACGCGCTTTAGCAATAGATTGGCGCGGCTCTTGTTACCTTGACAACCCGTTTGCGAATGCCTTTCCAGCTTTCTTCAAGCCAATTGCGGATATCGGTGGTGTACGGGTCATTTGCGATGACCAGATCAACCACGTCTCATTCCCTGGTCCCTTCTTCCCGTCGTGGTGGAACAAGCCATCCATCGACTGCGTGTACCGTCCGGATGAACAGATTTTCCAAGAACGTGACGAGCTTAACGATCTTTTCCAGGCCCAAGATGATTGTGAAGCCAACACGGTAGTGTGTGATGCTTGCTTGATGTGGCGCTGCGATGAAAAGGCGGAGCGAACCATATTTAGGAGCATCACACCGAGGGTCGAAATTGAGGATCGCATTGAAGCGCTCTACCAGGAACATTTTGACGGGCACAGCATAATTGGAGTCCATGTCCGCCACGGCAACGGCGAAGATATTATGGATCACGCACCTTACTGGGCTGATCCAAAGGTTGCCTTAGAGCAGGTATGCACTGCCATTCGTATGGCCAAGGCGCAACCGCATTCAAGACCTGTAAGGGTGTTCTTGTGTACAGACAGCGCCAAGGTTGTTGATCACCTGTCGGGCGTATTTCCCGAACTTTTCACCGTCCCAAAACGCTTCCAGGAGGATCAGGCCGGCCCCTTACACAGTGCAGCACTGGGCACCGACGGGGGGTTTTCCGCGCTCGTTGAGATGTATCTCCTCGGTCGATGCGACACTGTTATTCGCTTTCCTCCGACTAGCGCCTTCACCCGCTATGCCCGCCTCTTCGTGCCACGAATTGTCGAATTCGATTTGAATGACCCGCGTCGTTTGATCTTGATCGACAACTCTTTCGAACGTCCCCCGGCTCCATGAAAGGCTGGCATCCCGCTCGAACTCTCACTTGCCTTCGCGCAGAGGCCCCCGTTCGCCCTGCCCAATACGCCCCTTTCTCGCCACGCAATCCCGCCGCACGCGAGCGTTTTCATGGGCGCGTCAAAATCAAAAGGATTCAAGCTTGTCAAAGAGAAAAGTAGCTTTAATCACCGGGGTTACGGGGCAAGACGGTTCCTACCTCGCAGAATTGCTTTTAGAAAAGGGCTATTCCGTGCATGGGATAAAGAGACGATCGTCTCTTTTTAATACGGGCCGTATAGACCATCTCTATCATGACCCTCATGAAAGTGGCGTTGATCTTACACTTCACCACGGGGACTTGACAGACTCGTCGAGCCTTACGCGCGTCATCCAACTGGTTCAGCCGGACGAAATTTACAATTTGGCAGCTCAGAGCCACGTTGCAGTCTCCTTTGAAGAACCAGAATACACCGCGAACTCCGATGCCTTGGGTGCGCTGCGTATCCTCGAGGCAATTCGGATCCTGGGGCTCGTCAAGCATACGCGCTACTACCAAGCCTCGACGTCTGAGCTCTACGGGCTGGTGCGGGAAACGCCACAGACCGAGACGACACCGTTCTACCCCCGGTCCCCCTACGCTGTTGCCAAATTGTATGCTCACTGGATCACCGTAAACTATCGAGAATCTTACAATTTGTATGCGTGTAACGGCATTTTATTTAATCATGAGTCACCTGCGCGCGGAGAAACATTTGTAACTCGCAAAATCACGCGCGCCTTGACTCGGATTAAGCTTGGAATGCAGCGCACTCTATTTCTGGGCAACCTTAATGCGCGTCGCGATTGGGGGCACGCTCGAGACTACGTCCAGATGCAGTGGTTGATGCTGCAGCAGGAGCAACCTGAAGACTTTGTGATCGCTAGCGGTGAGCAACATTCGGTGCGCGAATTCGTCACCGTCGCGGCCGCTGAACTCGGCATCGATGTTCGTTGGGTGGGGGAAGGGGTCGACGAAGAGGGGTACGATGCAAAGACGGGAGCTCTGATCGTAAAAGTAGATCCCCGTTATTTTCGTCCTGCAGAAGTCGAGACACTTCTCGGCGATGCCCGCAAGGCGAAAGAAAAACTTGGGTGGGAGCCCAAAATCTCCTTCATCGAATTGGTTAGGGAGATGGTTCGGGAAGATTTGCGCATGGCTGAGCGTGAAGCAGTGCTGATGAAGCAGGGTTATTATTCACACAGTCCACGAGAGTTATGCTGACAACGGCGGCGCCATGCTGGGTTGTTGTCAGTGCTATGGTGGCCTTCTTAAGGAGCGCCCAGAGCGTTAACAATGGAAAACAAAAAGATGAAGAAAGTCTATGTGGCAGGCCATCGCGGCCTTGTTGGATCCGCCACAATGAGAGCCCTCGAGGCATTAGGATCCTATGAGATAATAACACGTACTCACGACGAACTGGATCTATTTGACCGGAGCGAGACGCGCAGGTTCTTCATGTCGCAGCGGCCAGATTACGTCGTTATGTGCGCCGCAAAGGTTGGTGGTATACTGGCGAACGCCAGCTCCCCTGTCGATTTCCTTCATAACAACCTCGCGATTCAAGTCAGTGTTTTTGATGCCGCTTACGCTTCCGGCGTCGAACGGATGATTTTTCTTGGCTCCTCGTGTATCTATCCACGCGACTGTCCGCAGCCGATACGGGAGGAATACCTTCTCACCGGTCCGCTTGAAGCGACGAATCGTCCCTACGCTTTGGCAAAAATCGCAGGTGTCGAATCGTGCTGGTCTTTCAACCGGCAGTACAAGGCGCGCTATCTCGCGTTGATGCCGACCAATTTATATGGTCCCGGCGATAATTATCACCCCGAAAATTGTCACGTTCTGCCTGCTCTGATACGCCGCTTTCATCAAGCTAAAATGAACGGCGACTCCTCTGTGGGGGTCTGGGGATCCGGAAATCCTCGGCGAGAGTTTATGTATTCGTCGGATGTAGGAGATGCCATTGCGTTCCTGCTTGGCCTGCCAGATTCGGATTTTGACGCCTTGACAGCCCCCGACACTGCGCCCCTGATTAATGTTGGCGTTGGTGAGGACGTCACAATTCGCGAGGTGGCGGAACTCGTCAAGGCGGCGGTCTGCTGGGAGGGCAATTTGGTGTTCGACACGACGAAGCCAGACGGTACTCCGCGCAAGCTACTGGACGTAACGCGCTTGCGTAACCTTGGCTGGAAAGCCAAAACGTCTCTTGGTGCCGGGTTGCAAGCGACGTATGAGGATTTTCTTCGCCTTCATGCGGCTTGATGTGGAAGCGCGCATCCAGGTTGGACTGCATGTCCGACCGGGTGCAAGCTCGCCCAGTCCGGCCAAACAGATGAGAGGGACGCATACATCCCGAGGCGGCCGCAATAGTGGCCTGTGCTGACGTTGCAGACCGGACCTCTCTGCGACCGGCGATGCAGAGGATCACCCAGAAGCTTGCCCAAGCCAAATGGGAAGGGAAGGAAGGCCGCATAACCGGCCGCACTGGAACGGCTGTGCGTGAGCGCCGTCAACTCAAGCCGCCAGTTAGAACTGCTCGACCTCGCGGGAGCCGCTGCTTACGAAGCTGGCATCGACAGGAAGGCCAACCAGGCCCGCATCATGCCTCGAGGCAGGCCTTATCCAAGGCGGTGCATGCGGAAATGGCGGGCGTCGACGTATGCTTTTCAACTCGCGCTTAGCCGCAGGCGGGATCGTGTCCCCCTGCGTGGTGGAGCTGGCGGCATTGGTCGCCGTGCTCTCCGGCATGGGCCGGGCTGATCGGATTGGTTCAGTCTGCGTTGTTAGCGCCGAACTCACTCGCCTCAAGGTCATGGCGCCACAAGCGCGGATTCGCGGCGCCGTGGTGCGGGCGTTTACAACTCATGCAGCAGTGGGTCTCGTTGATGGCGAAGCGGGCTGCCCTGAACCAATCGCTCGCGTCTGCGGCGCGCCAAGCTGTCGCAACGCGATCATCCTGACACTCTGGGATGGCAGTGGCAGGTGACCGCCTATGCGGTGAGCACGCTTGGCCTTAGCTCGATTGGCATCGACCCCAACCGGCCCTGGTCATCGCGCCGTGCCACAGCTTTTACCGCCAAGTGAAGCCGATCAGCTGCGACCGCTCGCCGCGACAACCCTGGCGCCAGACTATGCTCTGCTCGGCTGGTTCGAGCCCGTCGCCGCTGTGTTCATCCGCAGCATCGAATGCCATATCCACTGCAGCCTCGAATGAAATAACCGTCGTAGCTTTTCAGAGCGCCTCTCGGAGTTGTTGAAAAACCCGGAAGTCAATTGCCCGTTTTACCTTTTCGGCAATGTTGAGGCGTCTGAGAATGGCTCAAACGATACCCCGTTTGGCTTCATGCAATGTCTCGCCCAGTCCGACGAGACGGGCTGCGGCCTGACCCGTCGGCATGTCAATGACCGTGATTGCGCTTGCCGCAAGGAAACGACGCTCGTTCTTGGTCAGCGTCGCTGTATCGATTGCCGCAAAATGTGGGCCATTGGAGCGCTTCATGATCTGCCGGGCATAGGTGCGCAGCATCTGATCGTTGAAGCGGCAGCCGATGAAGAAAAGACCACGGCTGGCTCGCCGTTCCTTCACCAGGTCAGGGATCGGCGTCTGGATGTCGATTTCGCTCAGCACTTCAACGTAGTCGGAATCTGCGACGAGGAAGTTTGCGGCCGGCCTGGCACCGCCGTGAGGGGCGTAGAGAACCGTCTTCGCCGCTGGTGCGGATTCGAGTAATATCCCGGACAAATCGTAGGCTTTCGTCCAAATGTCACCGATCTCGTGCGCCCGTGTTACGCCCTGTATTTCGACGACGTCCGTTCGGCGGGTCTGTATTAGAGCCGCGCGCATGGCACCGTCGTACCAGCTGTCGACGATCACGGAGAGCGGCAGCGTTGCAAGCCAGGCATGCAAGATGGTCGGCACCACCGGGGCCGCGAATATTTCGGCCATCCAAGCTTGAAGCGTCCGGCGGTGCCGGCGCTGTTCGATATACTGCGCTACCGACCACATGTTGGTGCGAATCTTCGAAGGGGCTGGCGTGCGCTTGTTGAGCGCTGCGGCAACGGCTTCGGGGGTATGCGGTACGGGCGGTCCCGCGGAGCGGATCTCAAGCAGACCCGGGCCGAGATAGGGAATGACCTGATCGGCCGCGAGCGCTTTCTTCAAAAGGTCAAGCTGCCTTTCGGCAAAACTGTCCCGAATGACGACGAGATGGCCCGAGGTCATTGTGTTCATGCTCGTATCCCTTTGCCGCTCTCTTTGTGTCAACCCGAAGGTCAGTCCTCGCCGGAAATCTTCCTTGCCTCGACGGTAATCGGCAAAGGCGTGTCCCACGGAAGGTCGGGCAGAACTAACCGCCAGCCGTTCTTCAGCGTCACAGCCCCGCCCCATAAGTGTTCGTTGTCGACCTTGATGATCGGCTCTTCGAGATCCTTTTTGGGAATATATGCCGACAAGCCAGCACCGGTCCTGCGGATCATTACCCTCATCGGGCCGTTCCTTTGTTAAAGCCAGCACCGATTTCGGCACTGGAAGGAGTCCGGGCCGTCTCAAGGCTCATGAGTTCACGCGCACGCATGCCGACGACGGTGCCGCGATCGACCCATTCGACCGCATAGATGTAGAACTGCTGGAGAAAGGTGCCGATGTCGCGCACATAGCCCTCGTCGCCTTTGCGCACCAGATTTTCACCGATCTCCTTGCCCGGATAGGTGCCGTCATTTTTTATGTGGCGTGTGGCGCGGACCCGCTCACCCGGCATGAATCGCGGGGGTGTACGGATTTCGATGTCCTGTTCGCGTCCGAGGCTCATGGCCGTTCCTTTCTCTCGGCTGCAGCTTTCCAACAGGAGGTCAATAGTCCTGCGGAGGCGCCTCGACCGTGTCGGTAGCCGAAATGGAGGTCAGGCAGGGACGCAAGTCTTCGACACCGGACATACCGAGGCGCATTGCTGCGTTTCGAAGGTCCCCTCGCATTCGGTGCACTTTTTCGGATCGATCACGTAGATCTCGCCCTTGAACTTAATCGCGCCCGAAGGGCATTCAAACTCACAGGCACCGCACTGGGTGCATTGGGAAGCGATGATCTTAAAGGCCATTTTCAACTCCGGTTCGGTTAGAATGAGGCGGCTCAGGCCGTCGCAGCCAGTGGCTCACTCCCAAACTCGGCGGCGTAAAGCGCGCCGATCGCGGTCTCGATGTAGTCATACCCGTAAGCGTCTGTTGCTCGGATCCCACCTTCCTTGAGACGATCCTCGGGGCAATTTCCAATTCTCGCGCACAGCACGATGTCTACGCCTTCGAGCGTAGAGATGACGCCGTCGAGCCTCTTGTCCTCGGCCCGGCCGCCGAGGCAATACTGTTCGACCTTGCGATGACCGACGAAACTGATCCCTTTCGGAGAGGCCTCATAAACCTGGAATTCCTTCGCATGGCCGAAATGCTCGTTGATGCGGCCGCCACCCTTGGTCGCCACCGCTACCAGAAGCGATTTGCCGGAGCCTGCGGTCTTGACCATCCCGAGCGCCTCGCTCTTGGCCGCCAGGCGATCGCCCCGCTCGCGCGCGACCACTGCCCGATATGTCTCGCGCTTGCTGGCGTCGTACGTGACCTTGTCGGGAAGCCGGTCGAGCGTGAATTCCTGGCCACGATCCTCGCCGAGCAGGCCGACAGCATCGGCCCGGCACTGCCGGCAGTGGCGCATCAACTTGGCGCCGCCTTCGAGACGATCCTGAAGGGCCTTCAGCTCCATTGCCTTGGGGCCGCGCTGCCCACTCAGGCCGTAATGCGTACCGTGCGCCGGGTCGGAAATCAGCGGCATGACATTGTGCAGGAACGCGCCGCGCTCCTTGACCCATTTATTCACCTCGATCAGGTGCTCATCGTTTACGCCGGGGATCATTACCGAATTGATCTTGGTGAGGATGCCGCGCGCCGTCAGCATCTCCAGCCCCGACATCTGTCGTTCGTGCAGGATCGTGGCTGCCTCAACGCCGGTATAACGGCGGTTGTCATAGAAGATCCACGGATAGATCTTGGCACCGATCCGCGGGTCGACCATGTTGATGGTGATCGTCACGTGATCGACATTCATTTCGGCAAGCTCGGCGACGCGGTCTGGCAGCGCGAGCCCGTTGGTTGAGATGCACAGCTTGATGTCGGCGATTTCCTTGGCGACCCGTTGGAATGTCGCCTTTGTGTTCTTCCAGTCGTAACAGGCATCGCCCGGTCCGGCGATGCCAAGCACGGAAAGCTGCGGCACTTCGTTGGCAACCCCGATCACCTTGCGCAGCGCCTGGTCGGGCGTCAGCCTTTCCGAAACGACCCCAGGCCGGCTTTCGTTGGCGCAGTCAAATTTGCGATTGCAGTAGTTGCATTGAATATTGCAGGCTGGGGCGACCGCCACATGCATGCGCGCGAAATAGTGGTGCGCTTCCTCTGAAAAGCAGGGATGATCCTTGATCTTCTCCCAGACGGCCGAGTCCATCTCGTGCGGCTTCGCGGAGGAGCCGCAGGATGAAGATGCGCAGCCACCGGATTTCGCTCTCGCCGGCGACTGATCGAAGACTGTCGTGCCGGAAAGGCCCTGTAGCGAAATCATCGGTGCGGACATGGAGCGGCTCCGTGCGTGATGTGAACATCGCACTTCAGAGCGCAAGAGATATGCCAACCCCAAAAGCGGTCTTATCCGTCATGTTGGCTTTTACGTCGGCCTTTTGTGTCCAATTGTGTCCGTTTCCTGCGACACGGTTTTGTCAGGTCGCCGACAACGGTCAAAAGCAATGCGAAAAGTGACGTCTTGTCTCAGTTACGCCCGGTGCGGGCAGCAAGCGCGCCCCCACGTTTGATGTCATCAGGGACGTTTAGAACTTCTTCACTCCGATACGATGCCGGCGCAAAGCATAGCCGACCTGCCGCGGCGTGAGACCAAGAACACGAGCCGCCTTGGCCTGAACCCAGCCGGCTTTCTCCATCGCATCAATCAGCCGGTCGCGTTCCGTCAGACGCGGGTTCATTGCAGGGCAAACGGGATGGTGGGGGTCGCAGGTCTCGCCGGGCGATGCCTCATTCTGTGAGGGGCCGACTCGCATGGCAGGCAGCGGCGATCCAACCGGCATCATATTGCCACGTGCGAACTCGTCGACGGCATAGGCGCCGTGCGAACGGTCGACTCCTTTCCACAGAAGCGAAGACAGGCACTGGCTGTTCTTGCAGGCGAAATCCGACGCAGTTATTGTCGTTGAACGCGCAAGTGTGGCCGTCCGTCTCACACAATTCTCCAACTCACGCACGTTGCCAGGGAAATAGCATTGCGACATCAGGTCAAGCGCCGACGGCGTGAAGCCAAGATCGCGATGGTTCTCCTTGTTGAATCGGTCGAGGAGAGCGTTCGCAAGGCGTGGAATATCGCCCGGTCGTTCTCTGAGGGGAGGCAGGACTATTGGCACCACATTGATGCGGTAATAAAGGTCGGCCCTGAACTCTCCATTCCGGACAGCCGTCTCGAGGTCCTTGTTGGTGGCGCATATGAGCCGCACGTCAACTTTTAGGGTCCTGGTGCCGCCCACTCGCTCCAGTTCTCCTTCCTGCAAGACGCGCAACAGCTTGGCTTGAAAGGCAGGCGAAATCTCGCCGATTTCATCAAGCAGCAGGGTTCCGCCATTTGCCAATTCGAACCGGCCAGCGCGCTGCAGGATAGCCCCGGTGAAGGCGCCCTTCTCGTGGCCAAAGAGCTCCGATTCCAAAACGCTTTCGGGCAGTGCCGCGCAGTTCAATTTGACGAAGGATTTCTCCCTCCGATGTGAAAGCTTATGGATGGCCTGTGCAAAGAACTCCTTGCCGGTACCGCTTTCGCCTCGAAGAAGCACGGTGGAATTGGTCCTGGCCACGACCGAGACGATCTCCAGCACTTGCTTGAGCGCGGGACTTTCTCCTATGATTCCGTCGATCTTGACATGCGGATGTCGGGCCGAATGGGTCCTGTCCTCGTCGAGCGACTGCTCTGGTCTCGGTTGCTTCTCGATAAGTCGCTGACCAGCCGTGCTCAAAGTGCGATGCAGGCGGATGGTCCGGCCGACCAGATTGGCGACCATGGCCAGGAAACGTAAGTCCTCCTCGTAGCGGAACCTGGTGGTACCGTTCCTGACGCGGTCGATCGACAGCGTCCCGAAGATCTTTTCCTCAGCCTTTAGCGGGACACCGATAAACGCAGTTGCGACCGTGCCGCTGCTCGATTGAGGATCAGCCTGAAATAGCTCGGACGTGCTTGTGTCTTGTATGACGATCGGAACTCCAGTAGCGACGATTTTGTCTATTACAGCCTGGGGTATGACGCTGCCGGCGGCTGACTTAGGCACAGCACCGCCGGTAGTTGCGCTAATCTGCGGCTCTCCTTCAGCGTCCAGGACGACGATTGCGCCATCACGCATTTGCACAAACGAGGAGAGGATATTCGCGACATTGGCAAGCGTAATCTCCAGCCGGGTCGGGGCAGTCAGAATCTTCGATATCTCGTAGATTCCCCTGAGCAAGCTGTCCGCATTGCGCGCCGCTTCGACCGCAGGTTCAGGCGGAGTGTTCCGAGATACAATTTCACCGACCTGATCTGGAAGCATGTGAGCCATGCAAACACCTCAAGGGTTGTCCAAGGTGCTCCTCCCAACCCCTTTTTTGTACTTCGAGTTCCAGAAACATAGTATTTTCAGCTTTTCGGCAATTGTGAACAATATTGGCGGTCTTGACCGCAATTGCGAGCCTCTCGTTCTCGCTCTTTGCGCCAGTCATCCAAACTTGAAGAGTACGCCAAAGCCGCCGCGCGGGTAATTCCATACGATCTCACCGTTGGCCTCGCACAACACGCGACAGGTGCCGCATTCCATGCAGCCGTCGGAAGTGGTCTCCACCTGTCCCTTGTCGTTCAACTCATAGCACTTGGCCGGGCAGATGTGTGTCAGCGCGAGCAGGTTCGCGCTCGGCCTCTCGTGCGGTCGCACTTTGATATGCGGGCGGCCCGGATCGACCAGATAGCGGTTCTGATAAAGCTTCTCCTCGACTCGTAACTTCGTCACGGCCATCGTCATCCTGTTTCTCCTTCAGCGCCACGCGAGTGCCAGGCGGACCACATCGCTGATCAGCCCCCAGCGCGAACGCGCCTTGATGAAGGCAGCAGTGGTCGCCTTTTCCTTCTCGATTTTCGGGGTGCCGTCGACCCGCATGAAGTTCTGCGCGGCCTGCGACATCAACTGCGGGTATGTCATGAAGAAATTGCGGGAATTGGTGTGTATCAGGGCCGGCATGTCCTTATATTTCATCAGGTCTTTGACTACGAAGGACTTGTCCAGCATGGTCTTGTAGAGGGCGAGGTTCCTCCTGATCATCGGCTGGTTGCGGCCCTTGATCTCAATGATTGCCTCGCCCGCGATGCGGCCGGAAGTCATGGCGAGGTTCGAACCCTCGCGGTGGATAGCGTTGTTCAGTTGGGCGGCATCACCGACCGCCACCCAGCCGTCGCCGAAGAGCTGCGGAATTGCCTTGTAGCCACCTTCGGGAATGAGATGCGCGGAATACTCCTTGACTTCCGAGCCCGCGATCAGCGGCCGGATCGAAGGATGGTTTTTGAAGTTGTCGAGGAGGACGTAAGGGCTCTCCATTGTCTGGGCGAAATCGGAGACGAGGCAGCCGATGCCGAGAGAGATCGACTCCTTGTTGGTGTAGAGGAAGGCCAGTCCGGCCATGCTGCGGGAAATCGTGCCCGCCGCTTCGATCACGCAGCCTTCGTCGCCCTGGAGGCCGAACCGCTGCTCAATGACCTCATCGGGTAGAAAATGCATTTCCTTGACAGCGAGCGCCACGCTTTCTGGCTTCGGCATCTTGCGCAGGCCGGCCCGTGTACCGAGCAGCCCGTTGACACCTTCTGCGAGCACGACGACGTCCGCGTAGATCGGCCCGCCAGCCCGGTCGGTGCGCACGCCGATCACCTTGCCGCTGGCACTGCGGACAAGTTCGGTCACCGTCGTCTCGCACAGCACCGTCGCGCCGGCTTGGCGCACCTTGCGCGAAAACCACTTGTCGAATTGGGCGCGGATGATCGTGTAGCGATTGGGCTTCGCCTCGTTGAAATCGTCCGATCGATACTGCATCCCGGTGTGGGAGGTGTCGTCCATCACCCAGAATCGCTGCTCGACCAGATGCCGCTCGAGAGGCGCATCATCCCGGAAATCCGGAATGATTTGCTCCAACATGTCGGCGTACATGATGGCGCCCTGGACATTCTTGGAGCCCGGATACTCGCCGCGCTCCAACTGCAGCACCGTCAGGCCCTGGCTTGCCATGGTGTAGGCGGCCGCGTTTCCGGACATACCGGCCCCGACGACGATGGCGTCGAATTCTTGCTCGATCATGGCCCTCTCCCTTTAGCTCGCAAGCTTGTCGTGGCTGTGCGGCGACAGCCGCCGGGTGAAAGCTTCCGTCAATGCCGGCAGGAAACGGATTGCGTCGGTGACGATGCCGAGATGGGCAAATTCGAAGATCGGGGCGTTCGGGTCGGTGTTGATGGCCACGATCAAATCAGCCCCCTCCACGCCAACCCGATGCTGAATGGCGCCGGAAATCCCGGCCGCTATGTAAAGCTTTGGCCGGATGGTCTTGCCAGTTTGGCCAACCTGCCGATCGGCAGGCATCCAGCCCTTCTGGACCAACGGGCGCGAACAGCCATATTCGGCGCCGATTGCCCGCGCTAGATTCTTCACAAGCTGCAAATTCTCCGCTGAGCCGAGACCGAGGCCTCCGGCAACCACGATGTCGGCGTAGGCGAGATTTGCCTTTGCCGATTGGCGATCGAGGTTGAAGCCAAGGACTTTAGTGATGATCTCTTCCTCGGTCATTGACAGCTTGTGCCGGATGACACGCCCGACCGGCTTGTCCGTCCGCGGTGGCATGGCCATAACCCTCGGTCGTACCGTGGCCATCTGCGGCCGGTAGTTGAGCGTATAGATCGTGCATAGCAAGGAACCGCCGAAAGTCGGACGGGTCGCGGCGAGCGAACCGTCGACATCTACATCGAGTTCGGTACAGTCGGCAGTGAGCCCTGTCAGCAAGGTCGTCGCTACTGAGCCAGCGAGATCCCTGCCGAGCGTGGTCGCACCGAGAAGCAGGATCTCCGGTTTGTGGGTATTGACCAGATCCGTCATCGCCTTGGTGAAAGGCTCGTTGCGATAGTCGGCAAGCAGCGGTGCCTCGACGAGGTAGACAAGGTCGGCGCCGTAAGCAAAGGCCTCGGCAACGGCATGCTGCGTGGCCTCGCCCGGCGGTCCGAGCACGATCCCCGCAAGCTGGATGCCTAGCTTGTCGGCGAGCTTGCGGCCTTCGCCAAGCAGTTCGAAGGACACGGGATGGACCTCGCCGCGTTCCAGTTCGATGAAAACCCAGACGTGCCGATAGTCCCTAAAGTGCTCAGGCAATTCCCTCTTGATGCCGGCACGGCCGGCGGAAGGAGGGGCTTCGCGGTTCGCGTTCGACATCATCTCTCCTTGCCGTCCCGTCACTGGCCGCCGTCGAAGGCGAGTTCGTGTTCCAGCGCTGGCTGGCGGGTAAAGATTGCGGCGATCAGTTCGTCAGCGAGGTCGTGCTGCGTCTTGTCGGTCATGTCGATCTGCGTCGCCTTTTCCGCCTTCGTGGTTGGGGCGAAAACGCGCTTGACGACCGTCGGCGAGCCGCGCAGGCCGCATTTGTTGAGGTCCTCAATGCCAGCTTCGGCCGCGCTCCATTTCACGATCTGGCTGCGCGCGGCGCGCATGGCGTCGTCGAGCGAGCCCCTGCGGATTTCGTTGGTGCCTTCCAGCATTGTGATGAGGCAAGGCAGCCTGCTTTTCAGCATCTGCGTACCGCCTTCCGAACGGCGCTTGACGGTGATCTCGCGCGCATCGACATCGATAGAGTCGATCTTCGCCACATAGGTGAACTGCAGGAGGCCGAGGCGCTTGGCGATGCCGGGCCCGACCTGGGCGGTATCGCCGTCAATCGTCTGCTTGCCGGCGAAGACGATGTCCGGCGCGCCGAAGGTCTCGGCAATTCTCACGATTGCCCGAGAAAGCGCGAAGGAGGTCGCCAGCGTGTCGGAGCCGGCAAAACAGCGGTCGGTCAAGAGTACCGCTCGGTCGGCGCCATAGGTGAGCGCCTTGCGCAGCGCATCTTCTGCCATCGGCGGACCCATCGTAAGCACGGTGACCTCGCCGCCATGGGCGCCGCGCAATTTCAGTGCCTCTTCGAGGGCGAACAGGTCGTAAGGGTTGATGATGGTCGGCACGCCCTGGCGCATGATCGTGTTCGTCACCGGGTGGACACGTATCTGCGCGGAGTCCGGCACCTGCTTGATACAGATTACAATGTGCATTGCGTCTTTCTCGGCTCCAATCCGCAAGCGGCCCTGGCGTTCATCTCCTTCGCAGCATCATTCGTGCCAACCATTTTGCGTTGCTCTGTTCCTTTTGACATGGGTTGTTTTCTTCCGAAGGTGCCGTCGTGATGACCGGGTTTGTCGGCTTTTCGACATTGTCGCGTCGCACTCGTGTCGCGTTATTCTGTCCCGAACCGCCTCAGGATCGACTCGAACGGGACAAAGGTGTGGTCCCGAGTGGCCGGTTTGTCGGGATCGTGCTCTTTGAGCACCTTGAAGACCCGTTGGGTGAGTGGCGAGGATGTCGCGAAATCCTCATAAGCGCGTTCCAACGTCGCACGCGCCCGCGCGGCGATCACCCCGTCGGGAAGGCCGGCGAAATCCTCTTCAGCGAGATATTGGCCCATGCGCTTCAGGATATGCAGCCGTGAGACATTGAGCACCTTCGGATCATAAGAGATGCCAAGGGCTGCGAAGAACTCCTCCGCAGCCGACAGGCTCTTCAGCCGGGCGAGGATGTCGGTGACATCGATGGCGCGGCTTTCAGCGAAACAACTGCGCATTGCATTCTCCTGGGCCGGAAACGGTGGTCGGGTTTGCCTTGTCGCCCAGGCCTGGAGCTGATTGAAGTCCTCTCGCCTGGCTGGCAGATGGGGAAAGCTCACGCAGCTTCTTAACGATCCCGGGCATGACCTCGAGCACGCGGTCGACGTCCTCCTCGCCGTTGTTGCGCGAAAAGGAGAAACGGATTGCCCCGTGTGCCGCGCTATTGGGGATGTTCATCGCCACCAAGACGTGGCTCGGCTCCAGCGAGCCGCAGGCGCAAGCAGAGCCGGAGGAGCAGGCGATGCCCTCGCGATTAAGGAAATGCAGTATGCCCTCACCTTCGATATCTCCAAAGGCGATGTTTGCGGTGTTCGGCAACCGCTTTAGCAAATCGCCGGCGACGAAGGCGTGTGGGATGCGCTGGAGAAGTTCCTTCTCCAGGCGGTCGCGCAACGCCTTTACCCGTGTGTTCGCGTCGTCCATGAATTTCAAGGCAAGATCGGCTGCCACGCCGAGACCGACGATGCCTGGCGTATTCTCCGTGCCGGCGCGGCGGTTGCCCTCCTGGCCTCCCCCCTTGATCAGCGGACAGAAGCGCACGCCGCGTTTTACATAAAGTGCGCCGACCCCTTTCGGTCCGTGTAATTTATGACCGGAGAGAGACAGCATATCGATTGCCGTCGATTTCAAGTCGATCGCAAGCTTGCCGACCGCTTGCACCGCGTCGGTATGAAAAAGGGCGCCGACTTCCTTGGCCAACTCAGCAAGCTCGACCACCGGGAAGATCGTTCCGGTCTCGTTGTTCGCCGACATGATCGAGACGATCGCCACGCGCGGGGTGAGGGCGGCCTTATAAGTGTCGAGGTCGAGCCGGCCGTGGCGATCCACCGGGATCCTATGCACCTTGATGCCGCGCGTCTTCTCAAGGTGGGCGCAAAGCGTCAGCACGGCCGAATGCTCGACTGCGGAAGTCACGATCTCTGTGCGCTCAGGCATCACCTCGAGCGCAGAAAGGATCGCGGCGTTGTCGCTTTCCGTCCCGCCCGAGGTGAAGGTGATCTCGTCCTCGAACTCCGCTCCGATCAGCGTTTGCACCCGCAGGCGCGCCTTTCTCACCGCCGCCCCGGCGGAAGCGCCAAAATCGTGGCTCGACGAAGGGTTGCCGAATTGGTCGGTAAAAAACGGCAGCACTGCTTGAACGACTTCAGGATCGACCCGTGTCGTTGCGTTGTTGTCCAGATAAACAGGTCTCATGGATGTGATCCTTCTGCTGAGCGCAATCACACAAGGCGCACGCCCGGTCTGTCATGATGATGATGATGATGATGATGGTTAGCCGAAGGAGTTGCCGCCGCCACATTCGGCCTGCGCGCTTCTTGGCGCCGGCGCGGCAACCCGCCTCGACCTTGGTGCGCCAGCGTTGCGCCGGCTCGGCCCCCGGCAAGCGCGGTCTTTAGGCCACGGCGTTTTCGGTGCGCTTGATCATGGACTGTCTCTCCTTCAGGCCGGACGCGTTCGCGAACAGCTACGCATGGACCGTGCCAAAGAAGGGAATCATTTCAAAACAACATGATGGCTCTAACACTGCTATGTCGCATGTCCGACATCGGCGGGAATTGTTCAACGCGGAACGCCGTTGAATCGGGCGGGCGTAGATTCCGCCTCGCGTGAGGAGCAATCCTGTCGGGCCGTTCGCCAAGGATGCCCGCGCGACCGAGGCGTCCTGTCGGGTTTGTCGCGTGCGCGACACGGCACTGTTACGCCCCCGTTGCCCTGCTGAGATCTCGTTTGTCATTGTAGAATATGCAGAAAATTCTTCTGAGCTTCTTTCTGAGCCTTTGGCGCGGCTTTTGCGGTTCTCTCCTCGTAGGGCAGCGCGTGCCCGCGGCCGATATTCATCTCGCGGGTGACATCGCGATCGATGGAACGAAGGAAAGAAAGCAACATGTCAGGTCCAGATCAGCCACCCGCATTCCGAGCGATGTTTTCGTCCTCACGCAGACCTTCCATTTCGGGTTTCTTGAGACCGAGCGGCCTGCTGCGCTCGTACAAAGCCACGCGGCGTTTTCACATCGATCTACGCGGCGCCGCCTTTCGCGACGTTTTCGCCTTCACCATGCGCCACTGGAGCAAGCAGCCGGTCCGGCTCGCGATCATTATGATCGCGGTGCTGGTGGCAACGCTCCTTGACGTTCTGACGCCGCTCTATTCCGGACGGCTCGTAAACGCGGTCGCCCAAGGAGCGGCAGCCGACGCCGTCGTGTGGGATGCGGCTCTTGCGGCCTTTTCAATGTTGATCGCGCTCGCACTCGGCGCCGTCGTCATGCGCAACATCGCCTTCATTGCCGTCAATGACTTCATTCTGAAGATGATGTCGGACATCGCCAGCGACGCGTTCCATCGCGTCCAGCGCTTTTCGACCGATTGGCATGCGAAAACCTTCGCCGGCTCTACGGTGCGCAAGATCACGCGCGGCATGTGGGCGTTCTGCCTCCTTAACGACACGATCCTTCTTGCCTTGTTCCCGTCGCTTATCATGCTCGTGGGGTCGAGCGTTCTGCTCGGCTGGTATTGGCCGATGATGGGGCTGATCATCGCTTGCGGCTCGGTTGGCTATGTGGCGCTGATCATTATCCTGTCGCTCGGCTATGTGGCGCCAGCCGCAAACCTCGCCAACAACTGGGATACGAGGCTTGGCGGCTCGCTTGCGGACGCGATCAGCTGTAACGCGGTGGTCAAAGGCTTCGGCGCCGAGGTGCGGGAAGATCATCGCCTTGCGAAAGTCATCTCCAAGTGGCGGCACCGCACCCTCCGGACCTGGGTGCGCGGGACGGTCAGTGCTGCATTCCAGGGGATCATGCTTCTTGCGATGAGAGCGGCTTTGATTGGCTATGCCTTATTTTTGTGGTCGCGCGGCCAGACTACCCCAGGTGACATCGCCTTGGTGCTCGCCTCTTTCACCGTCCTATATGGCTACTTGCGTGATGTTTCCATACACGTGCGCAACATCCAGCGCTCTGTAAATGAGATGGAGGAACTGGTCCAAACCTACAGCCAGCCGCCCGACGTGGCCGATGATCCGGGCGCCAAGCCGATCCGGATCACGAAGGGTCACATCGATTTTGAGAGCGTCCACTTCCACTACGGCAATCATTGGTCGCCCTTTTACAGCGACTTGTCGATTTCGATTGAGGCCGGCGCGCGGGTCGGTCTGGTCGGCCCCTCTGGCTCCGGCAAGACCACCTTCGTCAAGCTCATCCAGCGGCTTTACGACCTGGATGCTGGACGAATCTTGATCGATGGGCAGGACATTTCGCGGGTGACGCAGGGTTCGCTACGCTCGCAGATCGCGATCGTACAGCAGGAGCCCCTCCTGTTCCACCGCTCGCTGGCCGAGAACATAGCCTATGGGCGGCCGGGTGCTTCTCGGTCCGATGTCGAGCAGGCGGCGCGGCTCGCCAGCGCGCATGACTTCATTGCGCGCCTGCCGAACGGCTACGGTACGCTGGTCGGCGAACGCGGCGTGAAGCTCTCAGGCGGCGAGCGCCAGCGTGTGGCGATAGCGCGCGCCTTCCTCGCCGATGCCCCGATCCTCATTCTGGACGAGGCGACATCAAGCCTCGACTCGGAATCGGAGGTGCTGATCCAGAAGGCGATGGAGCGGCTCATGGTCGGGCGCACCACGCTCGTCATTGCGCACCGGCTCTCGACGGTGCGGGCACTCGACCGGCTGCTTGTCTTCGACCGTGGTTGCATCACCGAGCAGGGCGACCATGACGCGCTGATCCGTCGCGACGGCATCTACCGCCGCCTGTTCGAGCGGCAGGCCTTGGAACTGACAAAGGGGTGGGATGAGACCAATGTGCAACACGGTTGAACGCGGCGTGAATTCAGCTTGCCTCCCCAGCAATCCTGTCGGGCCGTTCCTGAACGGGCGGCCCCAACCTGTCGTCGGGTTTGTCCAATCCACGACACGCTTGGTGCCGGCCTGTCTTCCTGACGCGCTCTTGAGCAAACCAATGAATGGGATGAAGACAATTTTTTATGAGCTGCGTCCTGCGTTCCCGGCACGGCGCTTGGGGCTTCCTCCTGAGGCGGCGGCCGCCGCGCGATCATTTAGATCCTGGTTGATGCGATCAATGGAGCGAAGGAAAGCAACGCGCCGGGTCCACGCGAGATCCGCCTTCTCTGGCATATGGGTGTCGCCAAATCGACACCCTCACAATATGCGCTCACCGCCCGCGTCGACGTCGGGAACAAGATCTTGATTGTCGTCTGCGCTCAACCGCTCTTATGCCGAACTCGAGGTGCAGGATACGGACCTGCGTCTCGCCGCGCGGGATTGCATAAGCTGGCTGCAGCGTCTCGCCTACCATCGGCATCACCGGCTCGGCTTCGAGACGTTCCGGAAACCCGCCGAGGCCGGCGCGCCGGCGATGCGGTCGTGGCCATCGAAGCGCGTCCCGACATGGCGCGGGCGTAACGACCGGCTTGCGAGGAAGGGGATCATGTCAGACCTTGCGCTGTTGCAGAAGAAGGTCCGCAAGCTGCAGTCGCGCGCGGGAGCCGCCAAGATGGAATTGCACGACCTTGCCGAGGACCTTCCGGTCAACTGGACCGAGATCGAGGCGGTCGCCTGGAAAGCCTTCGAGGTTTTTGCCGAGTTGGATGCGGCAAAGGAAGAACTCGCAGCGTTGGAGAATTCACAATGACGGGCGCTTTCGTCACCCGCGACGGCTCTCCCTGGACGCCGCACTATCTGACGGCGATCGATGGCGCGACCTGCATCGGCTGCGGCCGCTGCTTCAAGGTCTGCTCGCGCGAGGTCATGCACCTTCATGGCGTCGATGACGCAGGCGAAATCCTCGGCATCTGCGCGGGCGAGGACGACGACTTCGACGGCGAGCTCAACCGCATGGTCATGATCGTCGACCATGCCGGCCGCTGCATCGGCTGCGGCGCCTGCGGCCGCGTCTGCCCGAAGAACTGCCAGACCCACCTTGCGGCCGACAAGCTTGCTGCATGAGCTGGGGACAAGACCAGCAGAACGGCGCCACATTCGCCCATCACCGTGGCTGTTTCAGCACCAGCCAATGGCCGCCGACAGACCAGGCGGCGGCGTTCGACCGGCATGTGCTTGCCTGTGTTTTCTACCTCGCGTTCGAGGAGGTCGAGGCCGGCAAGGCGACCGCGACCGAAGCAACCGGCCTTTCGCGTGCCGACCTGCGAGATGTCATGACACGCTATTTCCCGGCTGTTCCCGTCAACGCCTTCGCGCTGGAAAAGCTGACCGATCCCGAGCCGGATATGGAGGAAGGGCTTCTGCGCGGCTTGCTTATTGGGCATGCCAGACCAGGCGATCCGGCGAGCACCCTCTTCGCCAAGATCATCGCCAGGCGCAGTTTGCGCAATGACCATCTGTGGCAGGACCTTGGCCTTTTCAATCGGGCCGAACTCAGCCGCTTAATGGCCAGGCATTTCCCGGCGCTGGCGGCCGGCAACACCAAAAACATGAAATGGAAGAAGTATTTCTATCGTAAGCTCTGCGAGGCTGAAGGCTTTTCGCTATGCACCGCGCCCAGTTGTCAGGAATGCGGCGATTTCGAAAGCTGTTTTGGCCCGGAGGAAGGCGAAAGCCATTTGGCACGGATCAAGAACGGGTTCGCTTTGGATTAAGAGCTGCTTTCGTCGCCGCCGCCGTCCGGGCTTGATTGGCATCGAAGCCGCACGCGCTTTTCCCGGCGACGTCGCGCGGAGGACGGGATGTTCAGCGCCTCACGATATTTCGCAACGGTGCGGCGAGCAATGTCGATCCCGGTTTCCTTGAGCCGCGTGGCGATGTCGTCGTCGGAAAGCACTTCGTCGGGCAATTCCACGGCAACCATCGCCTTGATTTGATGGCGCACAGCTTCGGCGGAGTACGCGTCGCCGCCTTCGGAGGAGCCGATCGCGACAGTGAAAAAATACTTCAGTTCGAACACGCCGCGCGGGGTCAGCATGTACTTGTTCGACGTTACCCGGCTTACCGTCGACTGGTGCACGTTGATCGCATCCGCGACAGTCCTGAGATTGAGAGGCCGCAGGTGGGCGACCCCATGTTCAAAAAAGGCGTCCTGCTGGCGGATGATTTCAGCCGCTACCTTGAGGATCGTCTTGGCGCGCTGATCAAGGCTGCGGATTAGCCAGTTCGCGTTTTGGAGGCATTCGTTGAGAAATGACTGGTCTTTCGAATTTTGGGCGCTTAGGCGGGAGACCTGGGCAAAATAGTTTTGGTTCATCAGCAGCCTGGGCAGCGTGTCTGGATTGAGTTCGATTTGCCACCCACCTCCGGGAGAGGGCTGGACCAAGACGTCGGGAATGATCGATTCAGGCCCTCCGGATTGGAATCGATTTCCAGGCTTGGGATCGAGCGCGCGGATTTCGTGCAACATGTCGAGAAGGTCGTCTTCATCGACACCGCAATGGCGCTTCAATGATTGAAAATCGCGTCGCGCCAGCGCTTCAAGATTGGCGACCAGCGCTGCCATTGCCGGGTCGAATCTGTCTAGCTGCCGCAATTGTATCTCAAGGCATTCGCTGAGAGTTCGCGCAAAAATACCCGGTGGATCGAACTGCTGCAAGGTTCCGAGAACCCGTTCCACAACAGCCTCCCGGACATTCAGGCTGCGGGCCAGTTCCGCAAGGTTCACCGGAAGGTATCCGGTGTCTTCCAGATGACCGGCAAGCTCGCCAGCTATTCGCCGCTCCAGCGGCGCGAATGCGCTGAGAGCGATCTGACGAGCGACATGGTCGTGCAATGTTTCGATGGACGTCCAGGTATCTTCGAACGCATGGTTTCCCCCCGGTTGGACATTGTTTTTGCCGCGGATTGATTTCCACTGCGAGGCCTGATCCGATATTCCGCCCGTGGTCGGCCCGATGCGCGGCTTCCCGGCCGAAATCGACGGAATGTCCTTCGGCGCCCGGTTTGATGCCCGTTCCAGAAAGGGGTTCTTCTCGATTTCCTGCTCGACGAACTGATGCAGTTCGGGATGCGCCAGTTGCAACAGGCGAATGGATTCCATCATTTGCGGCGTCAAAACCAACGATTGCTTCTGACGCTGAAGCAGGCTTGCTGAGGACTCCATGGTTAGCGTGAAACTCCTACCGAGCGACCCTTCGCCTTGTGCAAGGGGATTTTCGAGACGTTGACTCGTCTAGATCATGCAGCCGTCACGGCTTTGGCGGCTCTCAGCGTTTCAAGGACGTTCTGCGGCGACGATACGCCATAGGGGTCGGCCTCGCTGTTGTCGCAGAAACCGTTCTCCTCGAAGCACTGCTCCACTACGCCATTGTTGATCACGGCAGCGTAGCGCCAGGAGCGCATGCCGAAGCCGAGATTGTCCTTGGCAACCAGCATGCCCATCTTGCGGGTGAATTCGCCCGAGCCGTCTGGTATGAGCTGGACTTTCTTCAGCCCCAGGGCCTTGCCCCACGCATTCATGACGAACGCATCGTTGACGGAAACGCAGTAGATCGCGTCAATTCCCTCCTTCTCGAACTCGTCGTAGAGCATTTCGAAATCGGGCAACTGCAAGGTCGAGCAGGTCGGGGTGAAGGCACCGGGCAGCGAGAACAGGATGATGCGCTTGCCGCTGAAATAGTCGTCGGATGTCTTGTCTTCCCAGCGGTACGGGTTTGGCCCCTCGATGGACTCATCGCGAACACGCGTGCGAAAGGTGACAAAAGGAACCTTTTTTTTGACCGTCATCAATGTGCTCCTGGAGGAAAACTGGTGCGCTGCTTTTTCGGTTGAAACTGACACGGCATCGACCGCGGCCGGCAATTCGGTCGAGCGCCGCGCGTTTTGCGTCGACCTTGGATCAGCCATGGCAAAACCGCTCGCGAGCACGGGCGTTCTCGATTTGTGGCGGCACGAGAACGGTTTCACTACGCGCTTGTACGGGGCGTCGCGATGTCAGCAATGGTCTTACTCCTGGCCACCTTGTGATGGGTTCTGCCGAGTACGACGCAAGCGCCGTGCCATTTGATTTTAGGCTGGGGGTTCACACTGTTTTTTGCAGCGACACTCTTTGCCTTGAGCGGCCAAGACCGTGCCTTCGCCGAGAGCGAGCGCGCCCATAATCATCTGATCGTGAGCTCTGGGCAGAGGAGATCCCGTTTATGCGTATCAAGCCGCGCCCCCTCTTTGTCCGAAGCTGGACAAAAATGTCGGAAGTCGGACCGGAGGGTCGCCGGGTCGCCGGGTCGGCGAACACGTGGCTCGTATTCGAAGCGAAAATCTGGGCTCAAACTCGGAACGAGGGACAGGAGTCGATCGGGGTTAACCTGACGAGGGTCCCTATGGCCTCCGTTCTCAGGATTGAGACGGCTGACAGGCCCACGCGCTTCGCCCTACCGACGCCCGCGAGACCGCTTCGAAATCGACAACGGGTACAAAAAAGCCAGCACGTCCATTAGCAAGCTGGCCATGCCCATCTTCCTGAACTGCGCTTGCGTGAGGCGGGCACGGTCCTGAAGTGACGGGAAGACCGCCTTGTGCTCTCGGAGCATTTTGAAGCTGCCGCGACTTTGCCGTCGGGTTTGTCATGTCCGGGACACGGCTTTGCTCCGCCAGGCTTGCGGCTGCGCATTCGTTCAAGCTGTTGAATGATATGTAGAAAATCTCCTGCAGGGCTCTTTCCGCGCCGTTGGCACGACTTTTGAAGCTCTCATGTGAGACGGCAGGAGATACCGACTGGCGTCCATTCGTGAGTGCTCAATGCAATGAAGGAAGACGACATGTCAGGTCAGCGTCAGTTCAGTTTCTATCCGAAACGGGCATTGCCCGCGGAATGCAATATCGACCGGCGTGACTGGCGTCACCGTCACAACCGCCCGGCACCGGCCAATGGCCACCGATCGACCTGCAGATACGGTTCGACCAGAATGTGCTTGCTCCTGTCCTCTCGCCGGCGCTTGAGGAGACCGGCGAGCACTTCGGCGGCCAGCCGGTCTTTCGCGTGCCGCGCTGCGGATATCCTCGAAGAGATGATCGACCCCGAACCGCTGTGGAGCAAGAGCTTCATTCCGGTTCGCCGTTCGAAGCTGGAAAACGCCGCGTCTCCGACGATTTCGCTCGTCGGCTCTTTGGCGGACAGGCAGCGGTCTGGCCAAGAGGGCAACAAGCTTGCTGGATGGCCAAGATGCCATGGTGCGCGGCCTGGTTAGTGGTTAGACGGCAGGAGAAATGCAATGGCGATCAACCCGGTTCCAGATCATGTCCCGCCCGAAATGGTGAGAGACTTCAGCCTGTTCACATCGCCAGGCATGCCACCAACGCCCAACGGGGATCCACACGCAGCCGTCGCTTGCGCCCATGACGGGCCTCCGATCTTCTATTCCCCCTACAACACGCAAGATGGCCGGGGCACCTGGGTCATCACCCGCGCCGCAGACCAGCGTAAGGTGCTGCAGGACACTGAAACTTTTTCCAGCCATCGCAGCATCTTCTCCTCCATACTGGGCGAAACCTGGCCGACGATCCCGCTTGAGCTCGATCCACCGGCCCATGGCGCATTTCGCTCACTGCTCAGTCCGCTGCTTTCGCCCAAGCGGGTGACGGCACTGGAACCGGCTGTCCGTGAGCGAGCGATAGCCCTGATCGACCGGATCACCGCATCGGCCACGAGCTGCGACGTCATGAAGGATTTTGCCTTTCCGTTCACTGTCAGCATCTTCCTTCGCTTTCTGGGGTTGCCGGATCAGGGACTCGATACATTTGTCGGCTGGGCGAAAGATCTGCTCCACGGCGACGATGTGGAACGACCTGTGGCTGCCCGCAAGATTGTGGCTTTCATCGATGAACTTGCAACCAATCGCCGCAAGGATCCGGTCGACGATCTCATGACCTTCATCGTGCAGGCACAGATCGAAGGCCGCCGGCTAACCGACGGGGAGATCCGTGGCATCGGCGTGCTTGTGTTCGTCGCGGGACTTGACACTGTCGCAGCAGCTATTGGCTTTGACCTGGCTTATCTAGCGCGCAACCTCAAGGATCAGGAACTGCTGCGCAGCGAACCGGACCGCATCCTGCTCGCAACCGAAGAGTTGCTGCGGGCCTATCCGCCCATTCAGTTGATCCGCGTGGCTACGAAAGATATCGACTTCGAAGGCGCGCCGATCCGAAAGGGAGACTATGTTTCGTGCGCCACGATGATTGCAAATCGCGACCCGGAGGAATTCGAATCCCCCAACACGGTCGATCTGGCGCGAGAGCACAACCGCCACGCCGCCTTTGGCTATGGTCCCCACCGTTGCCTTGGCTCACACCTTGCCCGGCGCGAGATTGTCATTGGCCTGGAGGAGTGGCTGGCGCGCATACCGACCTTCCGGATCAAGGAGGGTACAGCGCCCATCACCTGTGGCGGCCATGTGTTCGGGATCGAAAATCTGATCTTGGACTGGTCATGACCATCGCCGAGCCATGCCAAGACAATGGAGGCAGCGCTATGCGCATTATCGTCCACAATGCCAAATGCCAGGGTCACGCGCGATGCTGGGCGCAAGCGCCGGACATCTTCAAGCTTGATGACGATGGCTACATCCTGCCCGGTGACATTCAGGTTGCGGAGGGGGAGCAACTGCTTGCGTCACAAGGCGCGCGATCCTGCCCCGAACGTGCGCTGGAAGTCGATCGCACATCGGCAGCGCGGTTCGGACCAGCCGCCATGCAACCAAGAACTGGGGAAGCTTAGGTGGAATCGACGAGACGTGGCCCCACACCGCAAAGCAAGATGTCCGGCCGCTTCCCTGCCTACCTTCTCTCCGGCGTCGAGACCTCAATGACACGCACGCAACACGTGAAGTTCGTCTCCGTTCTGGCTTCTTCAGTTGCCGATCGGTTCGACCTTGCACGCACCTAGAGGCACGAAACGCCTCTTCCAATCTCAAATTTGCGACAGAGCGATGGGCCAGGCAAAAATCACCGAACTGCGCGACCGCGAGGCGATCCGCGACTGCCTTTATCGGTACTGCCGCGGCATAGACCGCGCGGATGAGGCTGCGCTGCGCAGTGCATATTGGCCCGATGCGCATGACAATCACGGTGCCTATCGCGGCTCAGCCGAGGGCTTCTTTGAGTTTGCGCTTGGTCTCTTCAAAACCGGACCGCGCTTAATCCACCAGATCACGAACGTCTTGATCGAATTCATCGACCCGCCGGAGGCAGTGGTCGAAAGCTATTTCACCGCGCTGCAACGCGGACCAGACAATGACGGAGAAGCACGCCAGGTGCTTCTCTGCGGCCGTTACTGCGATCTTTTTCAGAAGAGGGAAGGGGCGTGGCGCATCGCCGAACGGACCGTCGTTTACGATTGGATCGAAGAGCAGACCCCACCAGCGGTCCCCGAGGCAGAACGGTTCGGCTTGCGGCAACCGATCGGAGCAGCGCATCCCAATGACCCGGTTTACGCGCTCAGGAAGCGCCGCAGCTCGTCATCAAAATGAAAATGCCATGCATGTCACCACAATGCTTTCCAAGGCTCCCAATTGCGGAGCCGCGTCGCGGGAGCGGTCGCGGAACGCAACACGTCTACCCGGTATGGAAACTCGCCGTCACCAGGACGTCCGCGACCGGTCTTGCGGCTGACTCGCGTCGATATCTCTGACGCTGGCTGCGGAGAGGTTCATATGAAGCAGGCAGGACGGGTCGTCATCATAACGGGAGCGGCAGGCGGAATCGGCCGTGCGCTGGTCGAGATCGTTGCCGCCGATGGAGACATCGTCGTTGCGGTGGACCTTCCTGGCAGCGGCGTTCTTGAACTGGCCGGCGGTCTCGGCCATCCGCATCTGGGCCTCGAATGCGATGTCTCACGAGAAGAGGACATTGTCGCCCTATACGGCCACATCGAAGCGCAGTTCGCGAAAATCGATGTTCTCGTCAACAACGCGGCGATAGGACCCGCCATGGCTGCGACTATCGACACCGGTTTCGAGGCCTTCCGACGCGTGCTGGCAACAAATCTGATCGGGCCTTTCATCATGGCCGGCGAAGCGGCGAGCCGCATGCAGCCCGGCGCTGCCATTGTCAACGTCGCTTCGCTGGCGGGCGTGCTCGGCAATCCCAAGCGCAACGCCTATGCCAGCTCGAAGGCAGGCTTGATCGCTCTCACGAGATCGCTTGCATGCGAGTGGGCCTCGCGCGGCATCCGCGTAACGGCGGTAGCGCCAGGATACGTGCGCACGCCGATGGTGGCGGAACTGGAACGTGCGGGCAAGATGGACCTCGCGGCCGTGCGCCGCCGCGTGCCCATGGGGCGAATGGCGCGCCCCGACGAGATCGCTCGGGCCGTGCGTTTTTTGGCCAGCGCACAGACGGGCTACATCACAGGATCGGTGCTGACGGTCGACGGCGGTTGGATGTCGTTCAACCAGCCGGGCGACGCGCACCCGCCGGTCGACGAGACGCCTCGAGCCGAACTCTTCCGGCCGGCCGAACGAACTGGCGCGCGCACAGTGGTCGTGACGGGCGGCGCGAACGGTATAGGCGCCGCCGTCGTTCGCCGCTTTGCCGCGAACTCCGACACAGTCGTGATTGCTGATAAAGATGGTGCTGGGGCGGCAGAACTCGCTGGTTTGCTGGGCGGCAGGCACGTGGCGAAATCCGCCGACTTGGCGGTCGAGAGCGAGGTGGTGGCCCTGTTCGAGGAAATACGGGGGCGCTTCGGTCGCATCGAGATCCTCGTCAACTGTGCTGCTATTGCCGATACGTTTGTGCGAGGGATCGAAATCCCGCGACAGATCGAGCGGGTACTGGACGTCAATCTCACCGGCACCTTCACCTGCGCGCGCGAGGCGATCAAGTCGATGGACGCCGGCGGCGTAATCCTCAATCTTGGATCGATCAATAGTTTCCTGCCCTTCGTGCCGCGCCATGCCTATGGGGCGTCCAGGGCGGGTATGAACATTCTGACCCGGTGCATGGCGGCCGAACTCGGGTCGGTCGGCATCCGAACGGCCACCGTCGCTCTTGGCTATATCCGTACGCCTGACATTGCTCAGCTGATCGAGTCCGGCTGCATCGATTCCGTAGCGATCAAACGGCGCATCCCGATGGGGCGGATGGGAGAGCCCGAAGACGTCGCCGAGGCAGTGTTCTTTCTGGCCTCGCCTGATGCCTCATACGTAAACGGCTCGACCCTCTACGTGGACGGCGGCTTGACCTCGTTGGCTGACGCGCGAAACGCCCAGCCAACCGATCAAGAAAATCCAACCGAATGTTCGCCGGCGACCGGTTGCGGTTCGTCGAAGCCGACGAGGTTCGAGGATTGAGACTGCGGCTGCAAGGCACGTGCCAAGCACGGCTTGCCAAGTGATCGTCTTCATCGGTGACGGAAAACTCGTCATCAGGGTCGAATCACTAGCCAGGTTTTGGCGCTTGCCTGCGGCCGCCGAACGATAAGCGGCTTTGCGCAAGATCGTCGACTACGTCGCCGCCAGGCCGGATCGATACCGCGGCCCACCCGCAATCGGCACAAGTCGAAGGCTTGATTGGCCACTTTGTGTAAACGAGGGACACGCCATGGAATTCGCGACGTTCATCTTGGCGGCCCAGCGAGGCTATCATCAATCGTGCGACAGCGTCATCGGTAATTCCATAGAACAGACAATCGCTTCGGAGCAGGCTGGCTTCAACACCGCTTGGTTCGCCGAGCACCACTTCAACAATTACAGCCTGGTTCCCTCGCCCTTGATGATGGTGGCGCACTGTGCTGGCCTTACGAGCACCATTCGCCTTGGCACCGGTGTGTGTGTGCTGCCGCTATATCAACCGCAGCGCCTGCTCTCCGAGATCGGCTTTGCCGATATCGTTTCGAACGGCCGCCTCGAACTCGGCGTCGGCTCGGGATACCAGCAGTTCGAGTTCGAGCGCTTCGGCGTCGATGTCGATCAGGCGCCGGCCGTGTTTGCGGAATACCTGGATATCCTTCTCAAGGGCCTTAACCAGAAGGTCTTCGAGCACAATGGCCAGTATGAGAAAATACCTTTAACGGCGATTTCGCTGCGCACCATCCAAAGGCCAGCCCCACCGATCTGGATCGCCTGCGGGTCCGCGCGAAGCATGTGCCGGGCCTATCGTGAGGGCCACAATCTTTTCGTCACGGCGTTCCACAACGGCTTGGAAAACTTGAGAACGCTGCGTGAGACCATCGAGGCAGCAGCGGCCTCGCGGGGTAAGGATGTCACTGCCGCCAAGGTAGGGCTTCTGCGCTGCTGCTATGCCAGCGACGATCAGGCGGAGTTCGACAGCTATCTCGACAACGCCCGCTTCCAGCGCCGGCTATCTGAAGCACTTCATCAGCGCCGCCAGCAGAGCCGGGACGGCTATCTGCTGCAGGAAACACCGACGAAGCAGGATCTGTCGTTCGAGACCATGCGCCAGAACCTGCCGATCGGCAGCGTAAGTCGCGTCATCGATCGCCTGCTGGAAGAGATAAGTATCCTGAAGCCGGACCAGATCGCAATTCAGACCCAATTGGGAGATTTCGACCAAAAGACGATGCTACGCCAGATTGAGCTCTGGGGAGACAAGATCATTCCAGCGATCAACAAGTCGCTTGGTTAGGTCAAGGCTTGAAGCTTGGGGCGGGCCCCTGGGGGTGTTGAAATCTCGTATGCCGATGCTCGACACTTCGTCCATGAGGCATGGGTAAATAATCAAGCCGACTGGCGATTGCCGGGATCGAAGACCAACGTCGTCCGTCCTTGCCTGCACGGACCGCCGGTCTTCCGCTCCCTGGCCATCTCGCTTGAGACCGTTGATCGGCAGCCCGGAACGGCCGCCATGGCGTAGACGAATAGCCACTCCCGCGACCCTTCTTGTGTCCGAAGTTGGACGAGGATGTCGGAAGCCCGACAAATGGTCGAGAGGGGACCTGGCGCGCCGGTATGGAGAACTGGTGCGGCGCAGGTGGTTCGCCAATTCGGCACGCGCCTTGCTTCATTGATTCTGTATGGGTGCACGACAGTGGCGGATCGCCAATCGGCGGGCAGAGCGTGCGTCACTGAAAGTACTTCGTGCGGCAGCGATGACAGGCTTGTCGGCTGGATAGCGTTGGTGGAGGTGAGACCGCATGGTGGAGAGGCAGTCTGGTGCGCAGACGCGAGAGAGCTTGCGCCGAATGATCGCGTCCAGTGAACTCGCCTTCGCAATGGAGGCTCATGACGGCCTTTCGGCGGCGATTGCCGAGCGCGCTGGCTTCAAGGCGCTCTGGGCGTCCGGCCTCTCGATTTCATCCAGTCTCGGATATCGAGATGCGAACGAAGCTTCCTGGTCCCAACTCGTCGATGTCGTTGAGCGAATTTCCGACACGGTGGACATTCCAGTCCTCGTCGACGGGGACAGCGGGTTCGGGAACTTCAACAATGCCCGTTTGGTCGCCCGCAAGCTGCGCCAACATGGCGCGAGCGGCATATGTCTCGAGGACACGGCGTTCCCGAAAATGAACTCGTTCATCGGTGATCGGCACCCGTTGGCCGATATTCCCGAGTTCTGCGGCCGGCTTAAGGCGGTGAAGGACCAAGTGCCGGATGCGGAGTTCGTTCTGGTCGCCCGGATCGAGGCGCTCATCGCCGGCCGCGGAGAGGATGAGGCGCTGGCGCGAGCACAAGCCTACGCTGAGGCCGGCGCCGATGCTATTCTGATTCATTCCCGCAAGTCCAACGCTGAGCAGATTTTCGCCTTCACGCGCGCCTGGCAGAACCACCTTCCGGTCGTGATCGTGCCTACGAAATATTACCGCACACCGGTCTCCGCGTATCGGGCGGCCGGAATCTCCACGGTCATATGGGCGAACCATAACATGCGCGCGGCGATCTCGGCCATGCGCCAGGTCTGCGACCGCATCCTCCGCGAAGAAAGTATCGCCGGTATCGAGGACGAGGTGGCGACGCTCGACGAACTCTTCGATCTCCTCAACTACCAGGAACTCTCAGCGGCGGAAGAGAAATATCTGCCGCAGACGGCGACCAGCGTGCGGTAGCAGGCCCAGCCCGTCTTTTGAAAAGCAAAACGAAAACAGGAGCGCACATGCTTGCGCATCGGACAAATCTGTTCGGTACATCGGGTACCGCCGCGGCGCGCGCTGCCGCAAAAGCGGCGGCCGATGCTGGCAAGGAGATCATCGATCTGACCGCCGGCGAGATCTGGAGCGAGCTTGCACCCACGATTCGCGACGGCGCGATCGACGCCATCAATAAGGGCGTCAATCGCTACACTGATAGCGTTGGCATGGTGGAGTTGCGCGAGGCACTGGCGCGGAAGATCTCCCTCGATACCGGACAGATCTGGAAGGCCGAGGAAGTTGCCGTGACGTCCGGAGCGAAGCAGGCCTTGTTCAATGCCGCAATGGTGCTGCTAAATCCGGGCGACGAGGTCATCATCCCGGCGCCCTACTGGACAACGTTTCCGGCCCAGGTGCTAATCGCCGGCGGCACACCGGTCTTCGTCGACACCAAGTCCAACGGTTACGTCCCGCGCCCCGAACACATCAAGGAGGCGGTCACCGAACGCACGCGGGCGATCGTCGTCAACACGCCCAGCAATCCGGCCGGTGCGGTCTACGATGTTGAGACTCTGATGGCCATCGCTGAATTGGCGGTCAGCCGCAACCTGTGGATCATTTTCGACGAGTGCTATGGTGACTTCGTGCATGGGGGTCATACCCACCATCCGATCGTCTCGGTCGCTCCCGAAATTCGAGCACGCGCGCTGATCGTCAACTCCTTCAGCAAATCGCTAGCATTGACCGGCTGGCGCATCGGTTATCTGGCGGGTCCAAAAGGGGTGATCAATGCCGTCAAGGCCCTGCAATCGCACACCACTTCGAATCCAAACGTAATTGCCCAGCACGCGGTGCTCGCCCATTTGCAAAGGGGTGGCTCGGACTATGAAGGCAAGCTGCGTTCACGCCTGACAAGCGCCAGACGGGTCGGTCTCGACGTGCTTTCTTCGTTGACGCGTGTCCCGGTCGCCAGGGCGCAAGGGGGCTTTTATTTCTATCTCGACCTTTCCCATCTGCTGCGACCGGGAGCGGAAGACGGCGCCTCAACGACAGCCGACGATATCGTGACGGGTCTGCTTGCCGAAGCTGGCGTCGCAGCTGTGTCGGGCACCGCGTTCGGCGACCCCGCCGGCCTGCGCCTGTCCTATGGAATTCCACCTGAAAAACTCGCGACCGGCCTGGCCCGGCTCGTCGAATTCCTCAACGCCTGGAAATGACACCGCAACACAACGAAAGAGGTGAATGAGATGCCTCCCGCTGCTCCCAGGAAAGCCGTCATTCTCGCTGCCGGCTTCGGCTCCCGCCTGCGTCCGCTGACCGATCTGTGTCCCAAGCCCCTCGTCGAAGTCAACGGCACACCGATACTTCACAATGCACTGTGGAACCTTCAGGCGGTGGGAGTCGAAGAGGTAACGATTGTTGTCGGCTATCGCAAGGATGCCATACGCCATGCCTGTGGCAAACGCTTCGGCAGACTTGAAATCAACTATGTCGAGTCCTCGGTCTTCGACAAGACAGGGAGCGCCTACTCGCTCTGGCTGGCACGCGACACGCTTCTTTCCGGCGACTGTTATCTCCTCGAAGGTGACGTCTTCTTCGAAGAAGATGCGCTGCGCCACCTGATCAGGGTGGAGGCGGCCAATGCCGCCGCGGTCGCGCCGTTCGATCCATCCATGGAAGGGTCCGCGGCCGTCCTTTCCGGCAACGGCTTCATATCCGAAGTCCGGTTGAAGCAGACGGCAGCAAATCTGGCATCAGGCACCCCGGTGCTCTTCAAGATGATGAACCTCATCCGGTTCTCTGGCGCCGAACTCCAAACGGTGATCGTCCCGGTCCTCCACGACCTGATCGGCTCGGGCGCGATCAAAGCCTATACGGAGGAGTTGCTCGCGCATCTCATCGAGCAGCGCGGGCTGCAACTCGCCGCGGCGCGATGTGACGATTTGCGATGGTACGAGATCGACAGTGAACAGGACCTGCGGGTGGCGGAAAGAATTTTCGCCCTCGAGCGACCTCACAGACACAGTGCCGGCGCGCCGGCCGCCGTTGCGGGGGTAGGAGGATGATCCGCTATCTGTTCGATGCTGCAAATGCCATTACGGCCCTTGGGCTGATCTTGGCCACCACGGCGATCTACTTTGCTTTGATCGGGCGCTTCGAGATTGGCATCTGTTTCGGCTTGTGGGCTCTTTTGGCGGATGATGCCGACGGCATGGTTGCGAAGAGTTCCCCGAACCGGTCCGCTTTGATGGCACAGCTGGGTGGCACGTTGGACGGGCTGCTTGATTTGGTCTACGCAGCCGTCTTTCCAGCGGTTCTCATTTTGTCCTTCAACGCGTTCTCCGTTCCCGCATTGTTGGCTGCCAATTGCCTCATCCTGTCAGGGGCTCTGCGCCTCAGCTATTTTTCGACGTTCGGACTGGACGCTGACGGATTCGGCAGAGGATTGCCGTTGAACAATAACCTCTTCGTGTTGGCATTGCTGTTCGTCGCCGACCGTCACTTGCCGGTGAAGGGCCTGGGCAACCTATTGATCGGTGCAGGGTTTGTGCTGTCGGTCCTGCATCTTTCAAACTTCAAATTTCCGGGTACCGGCAGTGCGTTGCGCTTGGGCAACCTTACACTCGCCGCAGCCGGATCTGTCGCCTTGCTCACAAAGCTATAGGGAAGAGAATACATGGAAAACTCTTTCGAGATCGAAACTCGCACCGTCTTTGATCGCTACCAGCGCCAGCAGGAGAATGACGACCACATATTCGACAGGTTGGTCTCTCTAATCGAGGAGGAATATTTCGGCCTGCCAACCGGCAGCTTCCGCGGCCTTGATGTCCTGGACGCGGGCTGCGGCTCCAACGCGAATGCGTCCTATGCGTTTCTCGACAAGGGGGCACGAAACGTTGTTTCGCTTGAATTGAGCAATGATTGGATGGATTGCGCGCGCAAACGGCTCAGCCGATTTGGGCCGCGCTCGGAACTGGTCGCTGGTAGTGTGCTCGATCTGCCGTTTGACGACTTCAGTTTTGATTTTGTCCATTGCGCAGGGGTTTTGCCGCACACCAGCAATCCGAAAAAAGGCTTTGAAGAGCTTGCCCGTGTAACCCGCCCCGGCGGCAGCTTCTTTTTGACGATTATGGGTACCGCCAACGGCGTCATTTACCGATGCATCAATCACTTGCGAGAACTCTACCAAAGCGACGAGCAATTCCGCAGTTCCATTGACAATCTGGATGCATCCACCGCACGCGAAGCCATCAACTGGATCTTGAGAATAAAGGACGGCGAAGAGAAGGAATATATACCTGGCGAAAACGAATTCTTTCGGAGTCTTTTTGATGATGATTTGTTCGTGACGATCCGGGATCGCTTCCAGGCGCCGACCTATCACGAGTTCGCCTTCACAGAGGCTCAAATCCGAGGTTGGTATGGCGAGTGCGGCTTCGAGAAAATCCGCAGGATCTCAAGATATACGAGAAATTTCCATAACCTTCGGCGTTTTCTCGCTCCGATGTACCGTCATTATGACCACCCGCTGGCCCGCTTCTGGTTCGGCGATGGCTGCATCCAGATGATCGGCGAAAAGCCGAGCACGTAGTCGGCGTTATTCGTGCCAAGAGAGCGACCCCAATGTGCGGAATCTTTGGGATAGTCCTCAAAAACGAGGGAACACCCGTTTGTGCTGCGGCCGTTGAGCGTTGCGCTGACGCTCTCGCTCATCGCGGACCTGATGCCAGCGGCCTATACATTAATCAATCGGTAGCATTCGCGCATCGACGGCTATCGATTGTCGACGCTCATTCTCGAGCCAATCAGCCCTATCGCGATGCCAATACCGGAGTGGTGGTAACGTACAACGGCGAGATATTCAACTATCGGGAAATTAAAGCTGAATTGAGGGATATGGGCTTTTCCTTTTCGACGGTGTCCGACACCGAGGTTCTAATTCTTAGCTATATTGCTTGGGGAAAGTCATTCCTAAATCGCCTTGACGGGATATTTGCCTTCGCGCTTTTCGATCCACGGAAATCGCTTGTTCTCATCGCCCGAGATCGTTTGGGGGTAAAACCCCTCTACTACACGATTTGCGATGTTGGGCTTCTGTTTGCGTCGCAGCCGAACGCTCTCATTCGCTGGCCGGGCGTAATGCACGGACCTGACATGATCGGCGCGCTCAGCTTTCTATCCTATCGCGCGGTTGTCGGCGCCAGAACGCTGTTCGCCGGGATCTCCAAGTTAGAGCCCGGACATCTCCTCGAAATAAGAAATGGGCGACACACGTCCGAACGTTGGTGGAATCTGTCCGCGCGAATTTCGCGATCGAAGCCGGACTATTCCGACATAAGGAGACTATTTGGAAGCGCCGTCGAACGTCAGCTGGTGGCTGACGTACCGGTCGCCGCATTGTTGTCCGGTGGACTTGACTCGAGCATCCTGGCCTATGAGGCATCCGCTCGCTCCCAAATCCGTCCGGTCTGCTATACCGGCAAGGTCGAGACCCCCGATTATGACGAAACGGCCTATGCGATGGAGGTCGCCGCCGAATTCGGGCTCACTCACCGGGTCGTCCCAATTGGAGAACCTTCCGATATCAACGCTGTAGCGGAGCTGGTTCGCCTGCGTGGACATCCGCTTGGAATGCATAACGAAACCGCCATGTTCACGCTCGCAAAGGCGATTTCGAAGGAGCACAAAGTCGTACTCACGGGCGAGGGCGCCGATGAGATTTTTGCTGGTTACAGCCGATTGTTCCGTACACCGTATGATTACAACCGAAGCAAAATCATCACCGCATTGCCACCTGCTCTTGCTCAGATCGCACGTCGACGCCTTGGACTCGGCGTCCATTGCAGTCAGCTGCAGTTCTTCCTGGAGCGCTATAGCTACTTCCCGGCTGATGAGATCCGTTCACTTGCTATCGATGGCCAGATGCGAACCGAGCACGAGATGGAGCTCTTCGATCATTTCTCGACTCAATTTGCGGAGGCGGGCGGAGATTTCTTTAGCAAGATCTCATATGTTCTCGTCTCTACGCATTTGCCCGCGTTGCTGGAAATGGTTGACAACACCACAATGGCAGCTGGGCTTGAAGCTCGCGTCCCCTATACCGATCACCAGCTCGTCACCGCCGCAATGGCGATGCCCGGCTCCCAGCGGTTGAGGTGGAGGTCTCCAATCGCTTCGGCCCAGGCACTTTGGCATCCGGTTGCTTCCTTCAGTGAACGTCTCGACGTCTCAAAATACCCCTTGCGAAGGGAATACCGGAGCGTCTTGCCCAAATCTGTTCTATCTCGCAAAAAGATGGGATTTCCGCTTCCATTGGGCCAGTGGGCCGTGGGCGAGGGAGCAACGGAATATCGAAGGCTGTTGTTTGATAAGGACTCTCCGCTGGGAGATTTGTTCGACCCTGCTGCTTTGCGGCGTTGGTTCAAGGCCGGACGACGAAATCCTTCAGATTCGTTTGGCCGGAAGTTCTGGCTGCTGGCCAACCTTGGGATATTCTTCAAAGAGGTATTCTCATGACGAATATCCGAGCCCCCTATAAGCTCCGGATGACGCCGATATGAACGCATACGGACATTTCGATCGCCTGTTCGTCGTTTTCATTTGGGGATGGAGGGGCTTCCATTCGTACTTTTTGCGTCTTGTAAGAAAGGAGCCCCGAAATGGTAGGTACAACTCGTGCCGTTTTTATCCTCGATTTCAGAACGCCAAAAATACATCTGTGGAGCGGCAGTTACGATGCACCATTGGTCCCGATCAGCGGTCAGCCGCTCTTGGACCGTCTCGTCAACGCCTGTTCCGAAAACGGCATTGAAGATGTCGCTCTCGTTGAAAATTTAAGCAGCGGCATATCCGAGAGGTTTTGCCTACAGGACAGCACAAATACCCTTTCGTGGCGCGCTGCGCATCACAGCGACCTCATTGAGAGGCTACGGGATCATGAGGGTGACACTCTCCTAATATGGGGAACGCCGTTTTTCGACAGCGAGGTTCTTGACGGAATCGATACCGACAGCGGATTGCGCGGCTCTGCCTGGCGGCCCGACGCACCGACCGGGATTTATCGATTGAGTGCGGATGTTCTACGCAATTTTTTACCTGAAAGCCACGGCGCGGCATCTGACGTTCGACGTCAGACCTTGAGCACGTTAGCCGTGGGTCTGTCCGGGCTGGAGATGGCGCTCCCTGCAGATGAGTTGAATGCTGGCTCCGAACTGCTCGATATTCGCGACGGTGTCGACGCATCCATAGCGGAATTTCGATGTGACAAGGAGAACTTGCTGCGGCGTCTGGAAACGAGCGTCGGAGGTTATTGGCGTAAGCCAATCGCCGAGCACATGCTTCTTTGCAATACCCGTTTCCCTCCGACGGCTTTTTACGACCGGCTGGCGACGAGGCTTGAAGGCGTGTTAACATGTTATCCTTCTCAGCAGATCGATATCGTTTCAGTTGTTGGCGCGATGACGTCGCAGCAGCCGGACTTTATTGCAGTCGGAAACGGGGTGACCGATCTCATCCAGGCGCTCTATTCAGTGCTGAACCCCACAATCGCGATTCCCACGCCCACGTTCGCCGGCTTTCAAACGCCACTCGATGACGAACGAAAGAACAACTTCGTCCTCGCTCCGCCCTATTTCGATCTCGACGTTCGAGCTTTCTTGGAATTCGCAACGGCGACAGGCGCAGATACGGCAATCGTTGTAAATCCAAACAATCCGACCGGTCGACTTGTTGATTATGCTGACGTGGCATGGCTGGCCGAGGGTCTAGGGTCTCGCGGGCTGCGGCTGATCGTGGATGAATCGTTTATTGATTTTCCCGCCGACGGCCGATCAAACAGCGTTGAGAATCTGGTGCAGTCCTGTGGCAATCTGATCGTGGTGAAGAGCCTTGGAAAGGTCTTCGGACTCGGCGGAATCCGGCTCGCCTACCTCTTGGCTGGCGATCCCGCCCTGGTTGCGGCCGTGCGCCGGAAACTGCCGTTGTGGAACATCAACGGCATTGCGGAATACACACTGTTCCTGCTGCCCGAATTCGCAGAGGAACTGGAAGACAGTCTGAGACTGTTAAGAAAGGATAGAGAGCTGTTGATCCAGGAGCTGCAGACGGTACCGGGTCTCGACGTAGTTCCTTCGCAAACGAATTTCATCCTATGCCGGCTGCCTGAAAATTCGGTATCCGCCGCTGAGCTCAAGCGCCGCCTCGTTCTCTTTGAATCCGTCCTTGTAAGAGAATGCGGCTACCAAGCGATGGACGACGCAGATCGATATCTTCGCCTGACGGTTCGAAGTCGGGCGGAGAACGAGAGGCTGGCAAAAACCCTGCGGCGCACTTTAAGCCACTCATCTACCGTCTCTGAGACCAATGTCTGACGTGACATGTACGCTTCGAACTGACTGGTCCTTTTCATATTCCGCGAGAGGAAAGCACGTTGTCTTATTTATAACCGTCATAAAAGGCTCGTCGAAATCATCAGGCCAATGGCGAAGTGTGCATCCGAGATTTGACGGCGCGATTCAATATTTCCGAAGGTAGGTCGCCCGCGACATAGGATACTTGGTAGACTACGTGCCCCATTGGCGGCAAAGCGTCCCGATGGCGGCCGCACAAGTAGGGTCGACGCTGAGCCAAAACGCACCTGGAGCGATACGCAAGTTTGCGTAAACCGCCTTCCCTGCCGCGGTCTTCCGATCAAAATCGCCTAGTCTCGCCACCCGAGGCCCCCTGACTTCCTTCCGGCCTCCGAGGCCGTCGTCTCAAACACGCCATCCGACATCGCTTGTCGCCTTTGTCGGATTCGCAACACAGCCTTAGCCGATCTCCTGTTTTGCTCAGGCTAAATCGATGAAAAGCAGCCACAAAGTTTCGTTCGGCTCGATCGGCCAGAGTTGGCACGAGTTTTGAATCGCTTCGGCACAGGCAGCGAGAGCTGTCGACCAGCGTTCATGTCGCGGGCAGTCGTGATGGATGGGAACGGAGGAAGTGAAGCAACATGTTAGGTCTGCGTCAGATCGCATTCTACGGCAGGGGGCATCGGCAGTTCACCGCCTCCCAAAAAAAATCTCGCGGCCCTTGTCGACCTCGGGCAGAAGATCCGCATCGTCGGCTGTGACCCGAAGCCGACAGCCGTCTGATAATGAACTCGAAAGCACGCAGGATACGGCCCTGCATCTCGCGGCAAAGTCATGCTCAAGGTCGGCTGTCCTCTCGCCCCCGAGCTCACCCTCTTCGAGCCAAGCTGTTGCTGGCAAGAGCTTTCGAAACGACATGCATCAAAATTATCCGCCGAAACACCAAGCGAAATTCTACAAAACGGACTTTCCGCCGCACTTCATCATTGTTCGAGCTGAAGTCAGATTTTTGGATGAAGAATAGCTCACGAAAGCACCCATGGCCGGCAAAGATAAGGCCCGTACTCGCGAGCCCGAGGCAGTGTGACCTGTGGCAACACGAAACCAGTATGCGCAACTCTGGCGGGCGATTTCCGAAGGGCCTGTATCAACATACTGGCTGGACAGGCAATTGAGGAAGACGTCATGAAAGATCATGCGCAAGTGAAGGACGCTTACACCGCCTATGGTGAAATATGGGGCGATGTCTACGATGAATATGTGGAAGCGCTCAATGAGTCCGTCGAGAACGCGCGGGCAGTCAATTTTCTCACGCCCTTCGCAAGGAACGGAACCACGCTCGAACTGGGCGTAGGAAACGGCCACATCGCCTTGCCCCTTTCGGCGACGGGAGCTTCGGTTCACGGTCTCGATAACTCGCAAAGGATGCTTGCATCGCTTCGTGCCAAAGCCGGTGGCGATTTGGTCACAACGCACCTTGGCGACATGGCAGAGTTTGACCTGGGCACTCAATATGATCTCGTCTACTGCGTTAATAGCACTTTTTCACTTATGGTGACCGTCGGTCAACAAATTGGCTGCTTTGAATCGGTCGCGAAGTCGTTAAAGCCTGACGGTCGCTTTGTGGTGCACTTGTACTATCCAGATACTGAGAATTTTTCAGGCGCAGGCTTCTATGGTGACCAAAGAACGACCGTTATTCATATCGATGAACGGCGCGCGATGGTGCGATTTACCAGGCATGACAGACCTAGACAACTTTTTGTTTCTCAAGACCTTTGGATCACACCGGGCGGAAGCCGGACGATGCCGATTAAAATGCGATATGTTTATCCAACGGAACTCGACTTGCTCGCAAAGATCAGCGGACTTGAGCTTCTCGAGCGTTACGGAGACTGGCATAGGCGCCCGTTTGACAACGCATCTTGGCAGTACATGTCGGTATTTCGCAAAACACCATGAGAATTGTGTGTCGCCATCGAAAACGCCGTGCGCTCGCCACGCAGCTTCGGTCGCGGCTGATGTTGGGGCTGAACCGGATCGACGGGTTGCTTGCCGCTGGCGTCGCCCCGGTCGGTTATTATTCCATCGACCATATGGTTGCTTGCGATGTCTGGCGAGATGGTGCCCCAAACAAAATCATCACGACGAAATCCGCCGAGCGCATGACGACGCATGTGCCTAACGGCCCCTCGGCACTTCGCTCCAGCCACCCTCCGGCCTTACGCATGACCAGGGCTGTTCGCGCAAATCAGTAGACGTCAACCGCTGGCTGCCGGTGGTCCGCTCGTCGGGTCTTCCCCAGTCCTTTTTCCTTCGGAGAAGGTTGTTGACGCAAGTCGGAAAGGAAGGTCGTGAGGTATGAAGCGCTGGGAAGTGGTTCGATCTGCTATCCTCAGTGACATCGATGCTGGTGCGTTCGAGGATGGGCGCTTGCCTGGCGACTTCGTCTTAGCAGAACGATTTGGTGTAAATCGCCACACGGTACGCAATGCGATCAAGGCCCTGGAATCTGAAGGCGCTTTGCGGGTTCAGCACGGTGTCGGGACTTTTGTTGCGGATGATTTCGTTTCACCTAGGCTGAACAGCGATCGCAGGGTCACTTACAAAGTCCTCGGTCAGAACAAATCGGTGAAGCGAGAGATACTGTCGGTCTACGAGACTTCCGTTGAACCCGATATCGCAAAGCGTTTGAGGATCGTTCCGTTAGTGTTGGTTACTGAGGTCAGGTGGGTTTCGTTCCTCAATGACTGGCCCTTGGCCACCGGATCGAGCCACGTTCCAATCAGCCGAGCTCCGGGTCTTGCAGTTGCGTTCGAAGGAGTAAGCTCCTTCACTGTCGCCTTGAGGCGCTGCGGTATTCTGGAATACAAGCGGAAATGGACACGGATAACGGCACGAAGACCCACCCAGCAGGAGGCACAACACTTACGGATATCGTCGTCCAGCCCGGTACTGGTTGAGACCAATGTCGATGTAACCCCCGATGGGTTGCCGATCAAATATGAATTCAGCGTCATACGAAGCGACAGATATGAATATCTTATCGAAATCAATGATTAGCACGGAGAATTCGGCGCGAAACCGTGGCTAATTCGCTGATGCACCCGCGGATTAGCCGGCCCGCTTTGCAGGGGATGGTGTCACGATGAAGTTAGCGCCTGTGGGGAATTACGACAGAGCCAAGGGCGATCGGCGCGCGGCTTTATGGCCGCATACAAGAAGAAGCTCAGAAGGGACTCGCCAGGTTTGGTCGTGACGAGCGGTGCTCCATCGATCCGATGTGCTCCATGCGGGCCGGGCTCACGCCGCTCCCGCCACGCGCTGCCAAGTGAAAGCTGGCTCGAATGCCGCCGGTAGCGCCGTGCCATCGCGCTCACCCATTGCCCGCCTCCACTCACACCGAGCTGCCGGACTAAGGTGCGCGAATTCGAAGACGCGGCAGCCGGGTGGCTGGCAGTCGGCTTTTTTGTGACCGACCCGATAGAGTCAACGTTCGATCACCCGCAAACGACCCGCCGGCTGACCAAATTCTGAGGGTTCGGTCTCATGGCCAGCGATGGAGCAGGGCTAGCTGAAGCCGGAGGGACGCAAACAACGCTGGCTGCGTAACCGGCTCTGGCTGAGGCGGTACATCGACCAAAGCTCTCCCCGTTTGCAGGAAAACCAAATTCCTTGGTCCCATTGTCATCAAAGCGTTACACGAAGGTTCCTAAGATACCTAGACATCTGTACATCACTCATAGCCCTTCAGGCTGTTGCGTGGAGCAAGACCTGTGTTCTTCATCTCTAGAGCTTTACGCAGCGCACTTACCTTATGGGCAATTCTTACCATCGTGTTTTTTGCGACACGGTTGACGGGAGATCCAACAGGCTTCCTTATGCCGCCAGAGATGCCCGAAGCACAACGAATTGAGCTTAGGGCAAAGCTTGGACTGAATGATGACATCGCAACACAATATCTAAGGTATGGCGAAGCGCTCCTTCGGGGAGATTTTGGGCAAAGTTTCTTCTCCAAAAGACCAGTTGTCGAACTTTTTATGGAGCGGGTCCCCAACACTCTTCTTTTAACCGTTCCAGCGTTTGTGTTGTCTGTCGCCATCGGCTTGTGCGGCGGCCTATGGGCTGCGCTCCGTCACAATAGTCTCTTCGATCGTTCGCTCACGACTGCAACAGTTGTGATGCAGGCTATCCCAAATTTCGTGGTCGGCATCGCCACCATCTTAATCTTCAGCCTCTCCCTCAGGCTTCTGCCGAGTGGCGGCATGGGGACGTGGAAACATTTTATTCTGCCCGTGATCACGCTCGCTCTTGCGACGTGCGCGAACACAGCTCACCTCGTCCGAACCTGCATGCTTGAGGTCTTAGCGCAGGATTACATGCGCTATGCCCGCAGCAAAGGATTGAGCCCAGCTGTTGTCGTGCTGAAGCACGGGCTGAGGAACGCAATACTCCCTGTCTTGACTATTATGGGTTTGCAATTCGGCGGCCTAGTTGCGGGCGCGGTCGTGACGGAGTCAGTCTTTGCCTGGCCTGGCGCAGGGCGTCTCGTGATCGATGCTGTCATGAAACGCGACTTCGCCCTGCTTCAATTCGGAATTCTGGTTTTCTCGGCAGCGATTATCTTCGCCAACCTTCTTGTCGATGTTGCCTACGGCCTGCTGGATCCCAGGATACGTGAGAGGTGATCATGAGCATTGATATCCGCGTGTCGGAACCAATTGTTGGCGAAACCGAAGACAAGCTTGTTCTGGCTCCGCCCCGGCGTGGCCGCCCGCCGGCAGCGAGGATCATTTCGCTCTCCATTCTGTTTCTTATGATCTTGTTGGCTTTAGCTGCTCCCGCAATCACTCCACACGATATCTCCGAGCAAAGCCTGTTGAGTCGTCTCCAGCCGCCTGTTTTCGCAGGCGGCACAGACGACCATCCGTTAGGAACTGATCATCTTGGGCGCGATGTTTTTTCTCGCCTCCTTTTCGCGACGCGCACCACGCTATTCATCGCTTTTGCCGGTGTCTTTATTGGCGTCGTCGCGGGCACGCTGGGCGGATTGATTTCCGGAACGTTAGGAGGATGGGCCGACCAATGCCTGTCGGCTGTGGTTGACGCGCAGGCCGCTGTGCCAACCACTTTGGTGGCTCTGACAGCAGTCGCATTAGCTGGTACGCATCCACTCGTTTTGGTGCTGATCATCGGCTTTTCGGATTACTATAGGTATGCCCGCATCGTCCGCGGGCAGGTCGTGGCCCTCCAAGGACGCAGTTTCATCGAAGCGGCTCGATGTTCAGGGGCGTCGCCTTGGCGTATCGCGATGCGTCACGTTCTTCCTAACACGTTCTCGCCCGTCGTCGTTCTGGCCAGCTTGAGCTTTGCCGAGATCGTCGTGCTGGAGTCTTCACTTTCTTTCCTCGGCGTAGGTGTTCAGCCGCCAAATGTTTCCCTCGGATCGCTACTCGGCGAGGCCAGAAACTACCTGATCTCCACACCTTGGCTCGCGATATTTCCGTGTGTCGTGATCGTTATGATCACCGTCGCGGCAGCCACGATCGGTGATTGGCTGCGTGCCTCCCTCGATCCCCGGAGCCGCACGTAAGAGCCGCAGCTCCAATCCCATTTCCTGCAGGAAAGACTAGCCACCATCACCTTAATCTTGGAGACCCCATATGCGAAAACTACTCTTGGCCATCGCCATGCTGCTGCCGACCTTCGCTGTCGCGCAGGAGGATACGAGGCCGCCACTCACCGTTGGCGTCAACACGGTTCGCGCCAATTTCGATCCTGGGCTAGCTCTCGGGAATGTGGACTTACCCATCACCTACAACATGTTTGATACGCTGGTCGCGAGGGACTTTTCCAAAAGCAAAGACCGGACGTCCTATGAACTCGTGCCCGGCTTGGCAGAGAGCTGGAAGCAGATCGATGACCGCACCATGGAGTTTTCACTCCGGCCCGATGTTCATTTCCACAATGGTCAGCCTCTCACCAGTGCTGATGTGAAATTCACGTTCGACCGCATCCTGGATCCGGCTTCCGATTATGTCGAAGCCAGGAATCTTCTCAAGGTTATCGAGCGAATCGACGCCGTCGATGACCTAACTGTGAGGATCACGACGAAGGCACCAAGCCCGATCCTGCTTCAGCTGCTGGCCTATCACACCAGCGAAATCGTGCCGAAGGCATATTTCGAGTCGGTCGGAGAAAGCGGTTTTGGGCAAAAGCCAGTGGGCACAGGTCCATTCGATTTCGTCAAGCTCCAGCCTGATGAAAGCATCGATCTCAAAGCAAATGACTCCTACTTCCGTGGACGCCCCACGATCTCCAGATTGACGTTCAGGTCCATACCAGAGGTGTCGGCAAGAATAACTGCACTTGCAAATGGTGAAGTCGACATTGTCAACAGCATACCTCCGGATCAATTAAAAGCCGTGGAAAGTCTGGGTTGCTGCAAAGTTCGCAGTGTCTTGATGAACCACCACTTCATTCAATACAACACCTATAATCCGGTGATGGCCGATGTGAAGCTCCGACAGGCCCTCAATCTGGCGATCAATCGCCAGTTGCTCGTCGATGCCCTATGGGATGGCAAGGCCACGCTTCCGCATTCGGCGCAATACGAGGCATGGGGACCCGAGCTTTATGACCCCAATCGCCCGACTCCGCCGTTCGACCCGGATCGAGCTCGTCAGCTGCTTAAGGAATCATCGTACAAAGGGCAGCCGATCTTCTACGTGACGCACCCAGTGTACTACACCAATGGCGTCGCTGTTGCGGAAGCCGTCGTGCAGATGTGGAAGGCGATTGGCGTAAATGCCAGTGTCCGCGTCGATGAAGGATGGACCCAACTCACCAAGGACAATCCGGTACTTACCGCACGAAACAGCTCTGACTGGGTCGTGCCAACGGATCCTGCGGTCACCCTCTACATGACTTGGTCGAAGGACCTTTGGAAAGACGAGGCGCACTTCGACGAACTGGCCGAGGAGGGCGAGACGACCCTCGACAGGAGACGTCGTCACGACATCTACCAGAAGATGATCGACCTTTTTGAGGAGGAAGCTCCGGGCACGTATTTGTACCGCGCACCGGAATTCTACGGGGTCCGATCAGGTATTCAGTGGCTCCCGAACACCGAATACACAATGGACTTTCGCCCCGACAACATTCACTTCACGAAGTGAAAAGCTAGACCTCCCAGCAACTAGGTAAGTCTAGGATGAAACAGAGCGAGCTTCTCCGTGTCGAAAATCTACGCACCTATTTCTACTCCCAAGGTCGCACTGTCAGAGCAGTCGAAGATGTGTCGTTCTCGGTTCAGCAAGGGAGTACTGTGTGCCTTGTCGGAGAATCCGGATCGGGCAAATCGGCAACTGCCTTTTCTATCCTGAACCTTATCCCAAAGTCGATGGGGCGCGTAGTTGCGGGGAAGGTCCTCTATGGAGGGGAGGACCTTCTCCGGATTTCTCAACGACGTCAACGCACGATCTTGGGCAACGAAATTGCCATGATATTTCAAGAACCCGCGGCGGCGCTTAATCCCGTCTGCACCGTAGGCGAGCAGATCGCGGAGGTTCTTCGAACCCATAAACAGTGCAGTGCTCGTGAGGCGCGCCGGCAAGCAAAGGCAATGCTTGATCGCGTCGGTATTCCCGACGCTCAACGCCGCCTGGACGATTACCCGCACCAGCTGTCCGGTGGCATGCGACAAAGAGCAATGATCGCGATCGCACTCTCGTGTCGCCCTAAGTTACTCATCGCCGATGAACCGACCACAGCGCTCGACGCGACAGTTCAATCGCAAATTCTCGGCCTCCTTCACGAGTTGCAGGCGGACACTGGCATGGCACTGCTGTTCATCACGCATGACCTCAGCGTCGTCGCCGAGATCGCTGACCGGGTTCTGGTGATGTACGCCGGCCGAATTGTCGAAGAAGGCGATGTCATGCAGATATTCGACGATCCGTGGATGCCCTACACTCGCGGTCTACTAAAAGCGCGGCCGGGCCTCCACTCCGGAGACGGATCTTCCCGGCGGCTTTCTGCCGTGCCCGGCGATCCTCCGGACCTCGCAAACCTGTCAATTGGCTGCTCCTTTCGCCCACGATGCTGCCATGCAGCCGCTGATTGCGCCTACCGCCCACCGGACCTCGAAACAGTCCGCGGGCACAGCGTGCGTTGCATGCATTGGCGTCAAATCGTGGAGGCCGCTGGGGAGCCGGAGGCTGTCCTATGAATGCTAATATTAGCGATATTGAAACGCCCGAAACCGGTGCAGTCCCGATCACCTATGGTGGCAAGCCCTTGCTTGAAGTTGACAGCCTTCGCGTCCATCTGCCACTCCGCAACATCTCACCGTTCAGGTTGAAACGATCCATAAAAGCCGTCGATGGAATATCGTTTTGCATTGCTCCTGGCGAAATCGTGGGCGTGGTCGGCGAATCCGGCTCAGGCAAGACGACATTAGGTCGGAGCTTGCTGCGGCTTGTCACGCCGAGTTCCGGTCGGATCCGATTTAAAGGGACCGATCTGACAGCTCTGTCGTCCAAAGAGATGTATTCTTTTCGGCGGCAAATGCAGATGGTGTTCCAGGACCCGTATAGCAGCCTCAACCCGCGCATGACTGTGGCGGAAATTGTTGGTGACCCGCTGTCAATCCACAAAGCTCATCTGACAACGCAGGCGCGGCAGGTACGGATCGCCGAACTCTTATCTCAAGTCGGAATATCCCCAGCACACGGCTCGCGTCACCCTCACGCTTTTAGTGGGGGGCAACGCCAAAGGATTGCCATCGCCAGGGCCCTGGCCACCGAGCCGGATTTCGTCGTCGCCGATGAGCCCGTATCGGCGCTCGATGTTTCGGTCCAGGCTCAGATCGTTAATCTACTTCTTGATCTGAAGGAAAGGCATGCTCTTACGATCCTGTTCATCTCGCATGATCTGCGAGTGGTTAGCCATATAGCAGATCGGGTAATCGTAATGTATCTCGGTAAGGTCGTGGAAATCGCACCGGCCGAAATATTTCGAAATGCGCCCGCTCATCCTTATACCGAAGCCCTGGTTTCAGCGCTTCCCGTTCCCCATCCAAGTCTTCGCCGAGCACGGGTAGTTCTGAAAGGCGAAGTTCCGAGCGCTGTTACACCTCCATCAGGCTGCGTCTTTAGAACGAGGTGCTCAATTGCCAGCGCAGAATGTGCCAAGGTCACGCCAGATCTTCGGCAAGTCGGCGCAGGCCACTGGATAGCATGTATAAAACGTTAATCTCTTTTGAGTGAGCTAGATTGCAATGACGCATCGAAAACTTCTTCTCATAATGATCGATGGCGTGAGCGCCGACTATTTCCAAGCACATGCCAACCGTCTGCCAAACTTATCGTCACTGGCAGCCGATGGATATCTCGTACGCCGCATGCGCTCTGCGGTACCAGCGACCTCCATGCCGGGTCGGGCTTCCATACTCACAGGTGTCGGAGCCGAGATACATGGTATCTTTGGCAATCGCATCCTGAGTGACGGCGCCTTTGTTGCAGCTGAAGCAGAACACCTCCTCGTTCCGACGATTGCGACTCTTGCCTCGCGTGCCGGCCTCGACGTGGCTTGCATCGGGCACGCCCTCATTAAGCCGGAAGATACGTCCATCTATGTTCCACCTTGCTGGCTGCGTGGCCCGGGCTTCATCAAGATCCCCAGCGATGGGAGTACGCCGTCACTGCTGAAGATAAAGGATCCACGCGGCCGACTGGGGGCCATCCCGCTGCCCTCTTACGTACCTGAATTCAGCGGGCCGGACGGCGTATCCAGCATTACCAGGACGCTTATCGGTGACCAGCTTACGATCGCCGCGGCCGCCAGTCTGCTCGAGTCAGAAGAGGCACCTGATCTTCTCATTACGGAGATCAATGCCACGGACGCCTTCCAGCATGACTTCGGCTATGGGAGCGACGAAGCTCATTTCGCGATCGCTTTCGCGGATTCTCTCGTTGGTCGTTGTTTGGATAGTCTGCGCCGGGCAGGTCGGCGTGATGATTACACGATTGCGATCGTCAGCGATCATGGCCACCGTAACATCAAAACATCAATCTTGCCGGACCTGATCATTCCGGGAAAGGTGTGGCAGTCCGAAGGTGCAACGCTGCACGTTTTGGTTGAAAGCGATATGGACCGCCGAGAGGTAACCAAGAAATTGCTCCAGTATGGCGCAGAGGCCTGGAATAGCGATCATCTACCAATTGAACTCCGCAACAGAATTGCCACTTTCACGGCGCCGCCAGAATGTGATTTCGAAGAGACCCCGGCACACCATCCGGCAGACCAACCGGTCGGCTGTCCGAAATACAAATCTACCCATGGTTTTCGACCTGGCTCTGCTGCGGATGATCGTGTTTGCATTATTTCCGGGCCGGCTGTTCCGAATGAGGTCGCGGAAGGGGCTGAAGCGACGCGCTTAACTCCAACGCTTTCATGCGTCCTTGGACTGCCCGGCGATACATTTTCCGATTGCCCGCTTTTCCGATAATACACAATGAGCAGTTATATCGCTCCAGGAGACGATATTGATTCGAACCGAAAAGAAAATGGTGTTCAATGAAGCGTTGGGAACTGGTTCGGTCCGCTCTACTCAATGATATTGATGCGGGAGCCTTCCAGGATGGCCGCCTGCCTGGCGATTTTGTCTTGGCAGACCGATTTGGCGTCAATCGGCATACCGTGCGCAATGCCATCAAGGTTTTGGAATCTGAAGGCGCCTTGCGAGTTCAGCATGGTGTCGGAACCTTTGTTGCTGATGATTTCGTTTCACACAAACTGAACAGCGATCCCAGGTTCACTTATAAGCTCCTTGGTCAGAACAAGTCCGTGAAGCGGGAGATACTGTCGATCAACGAAACTTCTGTCGAACCTGATATTGCAAGTCATTTGAACATCGCTCCCTCAGCACTGGTTACCGAGGTCAGGTCGACCTCATTCATCAATGATTGGCCTTTGGCGACCGGAACGAGCTACTATCCGGCAGCGCGCGTTCCTGGCCTCGCCACCGCATTCGAGGGAATGAACTCTCCCACTGCCGCCTTGAAGCGCTGCGGCATCGCGGAATATAAGCGGAAATGGACACGGATCACGGCCCGAAGACCTAGCCCGCAAGAAGCGCAGCTCCTGCGAATATCTTCGTCCAGCCCGGTACTTTTTGAGACCAATGTCGACGTAACGCCGGATGGCTTACCGATCAAATACGCTTTCAGCGTCATACGAAGCGACCGGTACGAATATCTTATTGAAACGAACGAATAAGCGCGAAGAGTCGCGTGTGAACACGGCGGCTTATTCGCGAGACCACCTCTGGCGGATCAGGCGGCCGCTCTGCCAGTCGGGATCGCAATAATACTTGATGGGCCGATGCCCTGTCATCAAATCGTTGCAAAAAGGAACTATGTCTATCCGGAGATACCTAGACATCTAGGCATCAATGTCCAACACCCTGATGAGCCCGGACCTGAGCCGGGCGTTTAATCGAAGCGGCGAACACCGGTGCGGATTGAAGTTGAAAAGCGGCAGCGATGGATGGCGGTTCTCGCGCGAGCCCGATGCGATGAACTTGAGCGGGCCTGGGACAACCTGGCCATCCAGCCGCAATTTGATTGGCTTCGCCGACCGGAAACCGGCCTCGTGCTTGTGCGTGGACGCGCCGGGGGTACCGGCGCCCTATTCAACCTTGGTGAGGTCACGATGACCCGATGTGCCGTTAGGTTGGCCGATGGCATGACGGGCTTCGCCTTCGTCCTCGGGCGCGACCAGCGTCATGCACAACTGGCGGCAGTTTTCGATGCGCTGTTGCAAGGAACAGATGACAGTGCGAGCGGCGTACTTCGGTTCGTTACCGAATTTGGAATCGCGCAATCCGCCCGCCGTGAGATCAAGAGCCGCAAAGCGGCTTCGACTAAGGTCCACTTTTTCGCAATGGCTCGAGGCATCAGTCCGGAATGATCAGCGTTTTGGATACTGCCGGGCTTGAGCCCGGATTCGCAAATCCTGTCTTCGATAGCCAGGACACATTCCGCCGCGTGTTAGATGCGTATGCATATGTCGGCAGGCCGCAAACGCTGGTCTCTGCCACTGCGGCAGTCGGTCCCCTTGATCCGGCGACCGCCGCCGTCTGCCTCACGCTTGCGGATTGCGAAACACCGGTCTGGCTCGATTCCCGGTCGAATCTACCTTCGGTTCGCAAGTACCTTGGGTTTCACTGCGGGGTGCCGTTTGTGGACAGCGTTGAAAGATCGACATTTGCCATTGTGGCCAATCCGATGACGATGCCGCGCCTGGCCGAGTTCAATCCCGGAACAGAATTGGAGCCTCAGGTCTCGACGACGATTGTTGTCCAGGTGCCATCTTTAAACGGCGGTCCGCCTGTTCGGTGGCGTGGACCGGGCATCCAGCGCGAAGTTTCGGTGGACGTTGATGGGCTTGCATCTTGGTTTTGGGAGGACTGGGAGCTCAATCATGAGCTTTATCCGAGTGGAGTCGATGTTCTCTTTACCTCCGGAAATGCAATTATCGCTCTTCCTCGCAGCATATCCGGGGAGATCTAGATGGCTTATGTTGCCGTAAAAGGTGGGGAGGAGGCTATCCTCAACTCACATGGTTTGGTTGCGGAGGATCGGCGGGGAGACCCAGCAGTTCCCGAACTTACGGTCCGGCAGATTGCCGAGCAGTTCGGTCTCGCTGTCGACCGAGTGATGTGTGAGGGCTCTGTCTACGATAGAGAGCTTGCGGCATTGGCATTGAAACAAGCCCAAGGCGACGCCGTTGAGGCGATCTTCCTTCTCCGGGCGTTTCGCACGACTCTACCGCGCTTGGCAGTGTCAAACGCGCTCGATACAGCCCGGATGGCCATTCAGCGACGCGTCTCAGCAACCTTCAAGGACATTCCCGGAGGGCAGATTCTCGGTTCGACCTATGAGTACACACATAGGCTGCTTGATTTTGATCATCTCGATATTGTTGATTGCGATATGCCGAAAGCGAAGGTCGCGGATGATCCGCTGGATCCAACTTTTCCGCGTGCCTTCGACAGCATTTCCGACGAAGACCTGATTGAAGCCGAGTTGCCGGAACCCGACCAGTCACCGGTTTTCGATCTCACCCGAGATCCTCTTGCCATGCCCGCCGGTCGCGATCAGCGCTTGCAAAATCTGGCCCGTGGCGATGAGGGATTTGTCGTGGGTTTGGCGTATTCAGCGCTGCGTGGCTATGGCGCTGCCCATCCCTACGTAGGGGAAACAAGGGTTGGGGATGTCACGATAGAAATCCTACCCGAGGAATTGGGCTTTTCTGTTTCTATTGGCGACATCATCGTCACGGAATGCCAGATGCTGGATTTCTTTGGGGGCTCGGAAGACGAGCCTGCGCGCTTCACCCGCGGATATGGTCTCTCATTTGGAAAGAGTGAGCGCAAGGCGATGGCAATGGCAATCGTTGACCGATCGTTGCGCTGTCGCGAATACGGCGAGGAAGCAAAATACCCTGTTCAGGATGAAGAGTTCGTTCTGTCCCATACCGACAATCTCGAGGCGGCCGGTTTCGTCTCGCATCTCACTTTGCCTCACTATGTCGATTTCCAGGGCGACCTGCAATTCATAAGACAGTTGCGGGAGGAGCATAACCGCCGCCGTTCAAGCAAGGAGGCCGCGGAATGACGGGACCTCATGACAACGCAGCCGGCCGCAGCTTCCGCCAACCCTACAATTTTGCGTATCTGGACGAACAGTCCAAAAGGATGATCCGGCGATGCATTTTGAAGTCCATGGCCGTTCCAGGCCTTCAGGTTCCGTTTGGCAGCCGCGAAATGCCGCTGGCGTACGGGTGGGGGACCGGCGGCATTCAAGTCACAGCCAGTGTCATTGGACCAAACGACACGCTGAAGGTGATTGACCAGGGCGCGGACGACGCAACGAATGCCGTCTCCATCCGGCGTTTTTTCAAGCGTGTGGCCGGCATCGCTACGACCGAAATAACAGAGGCTGCCACAATCATTCAGACGCGTCATCGGGTGCCCGAAACGCCTCTCAAGGAGGGACAAATTATCGTCTACCAAGTGCCGTCGCCCGAACCGTTGCGCCGGCTGGAACCGAGGGACTCCGAAACCCGTAAGATGCATGCCTATGCAGAATATGGTCTGATGAGTGTCGAGCTTTACGAAGATATCGCGCGCTTTGGTCATATTGCGACGACCAACAGCTATCCAGTTATGACAAACGGGCGATATTTGATGTCGCCTTCACCTATTCCCAAATTTGACAACCCGAAGATAGCGAACAATCCAGCCATTCAGCTTTTCGGCGCGGGCCGTGAAAAGCGGATTTACGCCGTCCCCCCCTACACACAGGTGCAGAGCCTGGATTTCGAAGACCATCCGTTTCGTGTGCAGCGATGGAGGCAATGCTGCTCCCTTTGTGGGGCGACTGACAGTTATCTTGATGAGATCGTGATGAGTGACAAGGGTCGTCGGATGTTCGTTTGCTCGGACACCGACTACTGCACTACTCGCCGGAACCATGGTCACCTTGGACCGGATCGTGGCGATCCCGCCGACATCGAATTGCTCTTACCCTCGAAAATCGCAACGGGATCGGAATCACGATGAGAGCAGCGGCTCAGTTCCAGCCCGCCCGCCGCCAGCCGCTGCTTTCCGTCCGGCAGCTCACGAAAATGTATGGAAAGACGGTAGGCTGCCGGGACCTTTCGTTCGATCTCTTTCCAGGGGAAATCATCGCGATTGTCGGGGAATCCGGATCCGGAAAGTCGACGTTGCTCAGCTGCCTGTCGGGACGTTTGATGCCTGATCAGGGTTCCGTCATTTACGATCTGAATCATAAAGGACCGACGGACATTTTGACCTTATCGGAGCCGGAACGCCGCAAGCTGATGCGGACGGACTGGGGACTCGTCCACCAAAACCCGCGAGATGGCCTTAGAATGGAAGTCACCGCTGGTGGCAATATAGGGGAGCGGCCAATGGCAGTCGGTGCACGCCACTATGGTCGCATACGAGAGGAAGCTCAGAATTGGCTTGCCCAGGTTGAGATTGACCTGCTGCGCACAGATCATCGACCGAAAACGTTTTCCGGTGGCATGCAGCAACGTCTGCAAATTGCCAGAATTCTCGTTACCAAGCCGCGCCTCGTCTTTATGGACGAACCGACGGGCGGCCTCGATGTATCGGTTCAAGCCCGGCTGCTCGACCTGCTGCGGTGCCTGGTCATGAATATCGGAGTGGCTGTCGTGATAGTCACCCACGACCTGTCTGTTGCCCGACTATTGGCGGACCGCATCATCGTGATGTGGCGAGGAAACATGGTGGAGACCGGCCTCGCCGACCAGGTTCTGGACGATCCGCATCATCCCTACACGCAGCTTCTCGTTTCCTCGGTGCTCTGAATGATCATAAGAACGGATACTTCACCGCACCGTGCAGCGGCAAAGCTCTCCCCGAACGAACTGACATTAACCGGCGCGCGACTTGTTTTGCCGGATGAAGTTTATGATGGAACAGTCCACATCATCGATGGCTACATCGACGACATCGCCGCCGGCAGAAGCACAGTGCCTGGCGCGATCGACCTCGAAGGCGGCTATGTGACGCCAGGCCTCATCGATCTCCATACCGACAATTCGGAGAAGCATGCACTGCCGCGCGCCGGCGTGGTGTGGAATCATCTTTCGGCGGTCATGGCACACGATGCGCTGGTCATAGCAGCCGGCATCACGACAGTTTTTGATTCCCTTTGCATAGGATCAACGACCCGGGATCATACCAGACAAGCTGATCGAGCTCGCATCCTGCCCGTTCTCATCGACGGGATTCGTGAAGCCAGGGCCCATGGACTGCTTCGAGCGGATCATTTTCTGCATTTGCGTTGCGAGGTGACCGACGAAGAGGTGATGTCCGTGTTCACGCCTTTGGTCGGCGATCCGCTTGTGAAACTCGTATCGGTGATGGACCATGCCCCTGGTCATCGCCAATCGCCCCAACTCGACCGCTTCCGTGAAATGCAGATCAAGCAGTATGGCTGGTCGGCAGAGGACGCCGACCGTCGAATCGAAGCATGGATCGATGCCTCACGGACGATAGGACCTCAAAACCGAAGCCGAATTATTGCCCTTGCGCGCGCTCGGCAACTGCCGCTCGCCAGCCATGATGATCAAACACCTGAACATGTTCGAGAAGCGAATGACGCTGGAGTTTTGATCTCTGAATTTCCGACAACCCGGGCTGCTGCGGAGATTGCGCGCTCCCTTGGCATTTGCATCTTAATGGGCGCACCGAATATCGTTCGCGGCAGCTCGCACTCGGGAAACATAAGCGCCCGTGAGCTGGCGACAACCGGTCACCTCGACATCCTTGCCTCGGATTACGTTCCGGCGAGCCTGTTGCATGGAGCCTTTCAACTGACAAGGGATCCGATCGGGATGAGTCTTACGAAGGCCATTTCCACGGTTAGTTCGGTCCCTGCCTCGGTGACCGGCTTTTGCGACAGAGGGATGATTGGAATCGGCGGCCGCGCCGATCTCTGCCACATCGTTGAAATCGCCGACATTCCCGTTGTTCGCGGAGTGTGGAGGCAAGGTCGTCAAGTATTTTGATAGAAAGCGGACCGCAAGCATACGGTCCGATGACCCTCAAGGAGAATTGTCTGGTGATATCCTCAGCAACGGACCCCGCACTTCGCGCCGTTGGCCTTGCCAAGACCTTCACGCTGCACGCCCAGGGCGGCATTGTCCTGCCTGTCTTCGACAATATCGAACTCACGGTCAACGCCGGTGAGTGCGTCTGCCTCGTCGGTCCTTCCGGCGCCGGCAAGTCGACGCTCCTGCGCTCGCTTTACGCCAATTATAAGCCGGATGCCGGCAAGATCCTCGTCGTACATAGGAACGAAACCGTCGATCTCCTCGCCGCCGAACCTTGGGAGGTCGTCGAAATCCGCCGCAGCGCGATCGGCTACGTTAGCCAGTTCCTGCGCGTCATCCCGCGGGTGCCCGCCCTCGACGTCGTCGCGGGCCCCGCCATCGCCAAGGGCATCCCGGCCGACCAGGCCAAGGCGCTCTCCAAAACGCTGCTCACGCGCCTCAACATTCCCGAACGGCTCTGGCCGCTCGCACCAGCCACCTTCTCCGGTGGCGAGCAGCAGCGTGTCAATATAGCCCGCGGCTTCGTCGTCGACTATCCCATCATACTCCTCGACGAACCGACTGCATCCCTCGACGCCGCCAACCGGGCCACCGTCGTCGACCTCATCACCGAAGCTAAGGCGCGCGGGGCAGCGATCGTCGGCATCTTCCATGACGAAGAGGTACGCCGAGCTGTCGCTGACCGGTTGTTTGCGGTCGCCTGATTGCGTGACACGGCTCTGTCGATCAGCATGTGTATCGTACGCCTTGAAAAAATCAGCATTAGCAGCCAAGGTCGCTTTGACAAGATCGAGGTCGATAATAGTTCAAAATGTATCGGAGTCACAGAACAGTTTGGAGGAGTCAGTCAGACGGGGAAGAATAGAAGTTAATATATCTATCTATGTCGTTGAAATTAATACCACCAAATATTATATGGTGACGAAATGTTTTGAAATAGTCCATTTAGCATCTGCTTTTCTGTTGCTGCCCATCCGGATGCAATCGACCAGAGAGATCTTAACTGTATGGTCGACAACGCCGTGAATGGTTAAGTCCAACGATCCTGGGTAAAGCTCATGCTCGACGTCATGCAGCACGAGTTTTGAATCGTATCCGTCCAGTGACAACTCGCCATACACCCCCGCTTGCGAAAAAACTGCGATTATGTACTTTTCGCACCAACCGCTAGATACGGGCTACACGCATGACCGGCGTCGCCCCTACTTTGAGTGCGACCGAGGCTTGCCGGCTTTCTGGCGCGGGTGCTCATCTTTTGGTTTCTGCTTGGCAATCGCCCGCAATTTAGCGTCGAACACTTCCTCTGAATCATCACAGCCCAATTCGCGGGCTGCCTGTTCAAACTTCTGAGATTGCGTTAGGTGTTTCTCATCCGTCATACTAAAAATGTCCTGTTCCGATGACGGACAATTCTTGGGGGGAAACGCAGTGGCAACAACTCGACAGCCGGATTCTATTGAGGTGAATCGAATCTACCTGTATGAGGAAAACCCTCGCCATGAGCCTATGGAATCTCAAGACGAGATTATAGAGTATCTGTGCAAGGATGAACAAGTTTTCAATCTCGCCAGAAGCATTGCGGAAGCCGGGCCAAATCCGCTGCAATTGGTTGGACTCGTTCAGATTCCCGGTTCCGGATCGGCCGCCACAAAAAAGACCTACCAGGTTTGGGAAGGCAACCGACGGGTATGCGCGATCAAACTGCTTAATGATCCGGACCTTGCGCCGCCGCATCTCCGGAAGGATTTTGCCCGGCTATCGTCAACCTCGGGCCATGTTCCGATCAAGAAGCTAAGCGCTGTTGTTTTCGGCGACCATGACGACCTCAAATATTGGATGGGGATCATCCACGATGGCGCGCAGGGCGGCGTTGGTCTGCTTGACTGGGATGCCGCGCAGAAAGCGCGCCACTTCGGGTCAAGTCGCAACAGGGTTGCCCTCGCGGTATTGGATGCCGCCGAAAGCCTAGGCTTCATCTCGAAGGACGAACGCCAAGGCAAGCTGACGACAGCGCAACGTTTCCTGAACAGCAGCATTGTGCGAGAGGCGATCGGCATCGACTCAAGCAGCCCTGACGATGTGACGTACACTCGACCGTCCGACGACATAAAGAAGCAGCTCGCTCGGTTCGTTGATGATCTCAAAGAAGGCGAAAAGATAAATTCACGTCGGAATCGTGCGCAGATCGATACCTACGGCCGCAAGCTGGCGGCCAGTTCGGATATCACCGGCGAGCGCACCGAGCCCATTTCGCTGAAAACAATCACGCCGGCCGTGGTGAAAAGCCGCCGGAAAGCCCAGCCCCAGAAGCCGCGGCCCGTATCCCATCTGGAATACGAAAAGGGCCTTGCAAAGGCTCTTGAGGACAACACAAATTCCAAGCTTGAGGCACTCTACTATTCGATTTGCGCGGTGCACGTCGAACATACGTTGCTCCTGACGATTGGCGTGTGGGCATTTGTTGAATCGCTGGCGGCCCTCGCAGGCAAGAATGCGGACACTGATTTCAACGCATTCTTCAGCAATCAAAGGATGTCAGACTTGGGCCTCGCAAGCGGCAGGGCACTCAATCCGATCCGCGATGCGTTGATGCGTATTGCCCGCAACGGAAACGCAACCAAGCATCATCAGACATCGGCGAATTTTGACAGGTTGCAACTCGCGAACGATCTGGCGACGATTACGCCATTGTTGACCAAAACGGCCGAATCCATAAAGCCGCGAAAATAGCTATGGCCGTGGCGAAACGAACTCGCTAAAATCCCCCATCATTTCAAAGTGAAGGGTCGTTTGCGATATGCCTTTGGCAACCTCACCGCTGCGCTATCCGGGCGGAAAAGCTCCACTGACGGGACTTGTGTCCCAAATCATCCGTCTGAACAAATTGCAGTACGGGCACTATGCGGAACCCTATGCCGGGGGATGCGGGCTGGCGCTCGGCTTGCTTTACGGCGGCTACGTCAGCGACATTCACATCAACGACATCGACCGCGGAATATGGGCGTTTTGGAATGTCGTCCTCAACCAAACAGACGATTTCATCGACTTGATGAATCGAACGCCTGTCACGCTCGACGAATGGCGTCGAAGACGTGAAATGCAACGAAATCAGCGCGGCCTATCACCACTAGAAATAGCCTTCACCACGTTCTTCCTGAATCGAACAAATCGCTCCGGAATCATCAAGAACGCAGGGGTTATCGGTGGCCTCGGTCAGGTAGGCGACTACAAGATTGATTGCCGCTTCACCAAGAGCGAATTAGAGCGGCGAATTAGGCGAGTGCAAAGATACCGGGACCACATCCACCTGCACAGAAAGGACGCGCTAGACTTCCTCAAGCACGTCGAACGAAACCTCCCCGAACGCACATTCCTTTGCATCGATCCGCCGTACTTCAAAAAAGGCTCGACCCTCTATACGAGCTTCTACGATCCCGAGGACCATGCAGCGGTCGCGACGAAAATCCTGGGCCTCGATAGGCCTTGGATAATCACCTACGACCGCTGCGACGAAATAAGCGCTCTCTACAAGACGCGCAGGCAGTATGAGATTTCTCTCAACTACTCGGCTCAGGTAAAGCGCGTTGGCTCGGAACTTCTCGTCGTATCCAAGGGCCTTAAAGTGCCCGACGAGCTTCGAGACGCACAGGTTCACAAACCTCAATACCGAAGCGCCGCCTAGCGGTGCTTCCGCTTCATCGCCTCCCAAAGCTCGCGCGGTGTGAGCCGGCGCTTAGGCTGTGGTGACGTCAGGCCTGCGATAGGTCAGGCGCTTTCCGCCGAGCCCCTTGGCGAGCTTTTCAGCCCGGGCAACATCGTCAACGCCCAACGCCACGCGGTTGTTGTAGCGGAAGTCAAATTCCGCCGTAACCGCTGTTCTCAGGCCACGGCCTTGAGTGGCGCGGGGGCATACGCCCAGGGCAGCAGGTAGTCGAGCTGGCTTTGCGGATGGCCTGCGACGATGCGGGTGATGACGTCGGCGAGGTAGGCGTACGGGTCGAGGCCGTTGAGTTTCGCGGTTTCTACGAGCGAGGCGATCGTCGCCCAGTGCTCTCCACCGCCGTCGGAACCGGCGAAGAGCGCATTCTTCCGATTGAGGGCGATTGGCCTGATCGAGCGTTCGACGACGTTGGAGTCGATCTCGACGCGGCCGTCGTCGAGGAAGCGACCAAGCCCAGCCCAGCGCGACAGCGGGTAGCGGATTGCTTCGGCGAGCTTGCTCTTCTGGCTGACCAGCGCGAGTTTCCCGCGCAGCCACGGCTCGAGGGCGTCGATGATGGGTCGGCTTCTCTGCTGGCGAGCAGCGCAGCGCTCCTCCGCCGGGCGGCCCCGGATCTCGCTCTCGATCTTGTAGAGCTCGCCGATGCGCTGGAGCGCCTCTGTCGCGATCGGCGCGGGCCCGGACTGGGCCAGTTCGTAGAAGCGGCGACGGACATGGGCCCAGCAGAAGGCCAGGCTCACGGCATTGCGCTCGGCCAACGCCCGGTATCCCGCGTAGCCGTCGACTTGCAGAATCCCGACGAAGCCCTGAAGGTGCCGCAGTGGCTGCTCGGCCTTTCGATCGGGCGCATAGAGATAGGCGACGCCGGGCGGATCGATCCCGCCCCAGGGGCGATCGTCGCGTGCATAGGCGAACAGTTGGCCCGTCTTGGTGCGGCCGCGCCCGGGATCGAGCACCGGCGCCGTGGTCTCGTCGGCGAAGAGCTTCCCGGACGCCTTCAGCCGCTCGAACAACCGCTCGTGGATGGGGCGGAGCAGGAAAGCCGCCTTGCCGACCCAATCGGCAAGCGTTGAGCGATCCAGGTTCACGCCTTGGCGGGCGTAGATTTGCGCCTGGCGATACAGGGGAAGATGGTCGGCGTACTTGGAGACCAGCACATGGGCGACGGTCGCCTCAGTCGGGATGCCGCCCTCGACGAGCCGCGACGGAGCCGGCGCCTGCACTACAATCTCCTCGCAGCTCCGACAGGCATACTTCGGCCGGCGCGTGACGATGACGCGGAATTGGGCCGGCACGATGTCGAGGCGCTCGGAACGATCCTCGCCCATGACGTGCAGCATCCCCTTGCAGCACGGGCAGATATAGTCGGGAATGTCGATGATCTGCTCGATACGCGGCAGATGCGCGGGCAGTGATCCACGGTTGGCGCGGCGCTTCCTGGCGCGAGCCTCGCGCTTGGCAGTATCGGCGGTGTCCTCCGCGGCGAAGCCTTCAGCCTCGATCTGCTCGGCCTCTTCAAGGCCCAGCAGCAGCTGGTCGACCGGCAGGCTCTCTGCTCTGCGGCCGAAGCGGTGGCGCTGCAGTTCCTTGATGATCTGGCGCAGCCGCTCGTTCTCGGCGCGCTCCGCCGCCAGCATCGCCTGAAGCGCGATCGGATCGTTGGTCTGAGGCTCGGCCGGGTTGCTCACAAGGCCGATTCAATCATGCATTCCAATGCTTTGCCAGCGCCTCTAGCCTCCCATGGAATCAACTTGCCGCGACCGGCGCGCGCGTCTCGCGGGCGTCATGCACGCGCCGCCAATCCAACCCTTCCAGGAGCGCCTGCAATTGCGCCGCCGACAACCTCACCACGCCATCGGTGATGGCAGGCCAGCAGAACTTCCCGTCTTCCAGACGCTTCGCCAGCAGGCACACGCCGGTGCCGTCGAAGTACACCAGCTTGACCCGGTCGGCGCGCTTGGCCCTGAAGACGTAGACCGCGCCAGAGAACGGATCGGCGCCCATCGTCTCGCGCACCAGCGCCGCCAGGCCCTCGGCCCCCTTGCGGAAGTCCACCGGCTTCGTCGCGACCATCACCTTGACCACACCCGTCGGCCCGATCACGACGGCGCCTTCAGCGCACGGATCACCGCCGCCACTGTCCTGGCGTCGGCGCCACGACCGACCCGCATGGCGACGCCGTCAATCTCCAGCTCTATCACGCCGGTTTCTCGCGCGGCCTTCCGCTTCCGTGTCGATCTCGCGCGCTTCCCCGCCGGTTCGGGCTCCTGTGCCGCGACCACCGCTGGAACAAACAACGGCTCCGGTGCTGGCGCATTCGCCAACGGCACCCGCGCGGACCGGCGCCAGGCGAACAGCTGCTGCGGGGACAATGCATGTCGCCGGGCCACTGCGCTCACGGTCTCGCCAGCATCGTAGCTTTCCGCCACGATCCGCGCTTTCTCCTCCGGCAACCAATCGCGCCGCCGTCCAGAACCCGTGAACACCTCGAAACGTCGCGCCGGCTCAGAATCCTTGGACTTAAGCGTAAGCTCTGAAATCGTCATGTGTCGAAGCCCTCAAAGGCTCCGAACATCGCTGCTCACGACCACGCGCGAAAGGTGGTGCCGGTACAGCGCTCACATTCCGCCAGATAGCGGTGCAGGTGCTTCTTGCCGCAGTGCTGGTAAACGCCTTTCATGCCGCGCTTGAAGATCGAAAAATAGCCTTCAATCGTGTTGGTGTGGGTGGATATGGCGAGCGTCGTAGCGAACATACTCCTCCTGTCCATGCCGAACGATGCTGTGTTCAGCAAAGCTCTTGTTGAGGTGGAAATAGTGTCCGGCCTTCGGTCATGACGCGGGCTTCCTTGGCGATGTTCTCTTCCAAGTTTGGAGTTATGGTCGCCGGCTTCAGGTCGTCCACGACCATACTGCGCGTTTGGCCGGTCTCGCGGTCGAGCAGCGAAAGCACTTTCATCTTGTGATGGTAGGCGCGCTTCTTTGCTTTTCCGGGCTCGCGACCGATGAAAGTCTCGTCAGCCTCCACAAAGCCGCCACCGCCGCCAATCCGCGCCAGTGAACCGTCACGCATTGCCTCACGGATACGGTGCGCCAGAAACCATGCGCTCTTGTACTGGATCTCAAGGATGCGGTGCAGTTGGTGCGAGCTGATCCCCTTCTTGGAGGAGACCATCAGGTGCACCGCCTGCAACATTTTGTTCAAAGGAATGCGGCCGTTCTCGAACACAGTCCCGACCTTTGCCGTGAACTGCTTCCGGCAATGGCGGTCTTTGCACTTCCAAACGCCAACTCGGGTAGCCTGACCTTGCAACTTGGTAGCGTTGTTGATCGTGCCGCAGTGCGGACATACCGGCTCGCCCCTCCAGAGCACCTCCTCAAGGTGCTCGAAAGCGGCTGCTTCATCATGAAAATAAGGCTTGGAAAAGATAGACATGGCAACCCTGATATATAGTTCACGATACCTATTGAGGCTTGGTTTGTAAAGTACATAATCGCCAAAAAATTGGGTGCGCTGGAGTATATGGGCCAAGCCTGGGCTGATCGGGCGAGGCGAGGAGGATTTGCGTCACGCCTCGCTGCAGGATTTCCGGTACGAGTGAAATCCCCACCGGATTGGAATTTGGCCCGCTGCTACGGTGGCGGGTCTTGTCAATCCAGCCAGACAGGCTAGCCGCTGCCTTTCAACCGCTTATGCATCTTCTCGTACTCTGCACTTGGTCGCATGCCATATCGTGAGCGGAGTTTGGACGATATTTCCAGCGCCCGACGTCCCAGCATCCGAGTAGCATCGTCGAAGTCGAAGGGGTTGCCTTCGTAGACGCGTGCGTAAGCCGCCTCTGATTCCGCGATCTTGCTGGACGTCATAAAGGACAAGACCGCATCCGCCAAAATCGGATCCACTGAACGCCAATCAATATCCTCCGGAATGACAGGCGCCGGTGGAAGGGACTCCGAATAGGCCTCCTCGGCCATATGAAAATGGCCCTCGCTCATATTGGCATTGTTCCAGCAATCTGCGGCGTAGCTTTCAAAGGCGATCGCGCACCGCATCGCCGCGTATCGCGCTGACCGCTTTTCGGACCAACGCTCCTTAACGAAATCGGCTACCCAGCCTGCCAAAGCCGAAATTAGCCCTGTCGCGATGATCGCGAGGATGATCTCTTTGCTCGTCCAAACCGCTTCAACAGCCACAGGCACGGGATACTGCTCTCATCGATTTAGTTGCCTACCATCAGCATGCAAGCGGCCAACACTTCGCGGATGGATGTTGTTCCCGTCACGCAGGGTGGGGCGAACGTCGCTGCAACACACGCTTGAATGTCAACGCGGTGGGATTGGTAGTCTTTGCCCGTTGCGGCACTTGTTCCGACGATCAAGTCGTGGACGAAGCCGGCGCGGTTCGAACCTGATGACTTGTTATATTGGTCGCACGTCGAAGTTAACGTCAGACCACCGAAATCGCCGGCCAATGCCGGCAGCGGTGTCAGAACCAACAAGCATCCAGCAATTGAGCCTTTAATCATCGCCCGCTCCCCCCGCCAATAATCGCAGGAAAGAGTTGGCACCGCAATTGAAGCGCACGACTTCGTTGTGACCGCGATGATGGTTCCACGGCAAGCAAGAGCGCCAGGCGTACCGTACCTATCGCCAAAATCGCAACTTTCGCTGTGTCGCTAAGTTCATGAAAAAGTTGGCTCGCTAAGCGGTGGCATACAATTCGTGGGCACCTCGGGTAAATGCCACGAATGACACTCTTCCGTTATCTTAATGATGACGCTCTTTTGATCTTATCCCGCAAATTCCGGTTCCTCTACGAAGCGGCGCTCCTCGATACCTATGAGCGCTTTTCTCTCGTGGTGCGTCCTTCCCCACACCGCAGGAGGTCGTCCACGCAATCTACGGTCTCATCAAGCGAACGCCAGAGCTTGCCGACGACGACGTTGGCGAAAGCCTGCCTGACCTAGTGTCCAAGCTTGGTCGACGCCTGAAGTTCGCAGGCGAGCGAACAAGGCTGCGGAGACAGCGTTGCGGGTCGCGAACGTTGCCTACCAGAAACTGATCCAGTCGGTTGGCTCGAAGACGAAGAACATGGGCCATTCGGAAGTGCGTGGCGAGCCTCGTGACGCTGACGAATCTCTATGTTCACCGAGTTCTACAAGTCGGATCGGCTAACCGGTTACGCCCGCGCCGCCATGGACGAGGGCGTCACGACCACAACCGCTCTTCACCGCTCTGCATGCCCGCGGGTTCTTTCCGTGGAGGCTTCCCGACGCCGGCCCGGAGCAACGTCATCTCGAGGCGATTGCCGGCCTCATCCGACATCTCCTGTCGCCTTTGTCGGGCCCGCGACACAAGTCTATTTAGCCAATTTAATATTTTTGCCAAATGTTAAATAGCTGAAAAGCAATCATAAAATTTCTTCTTCGATCTAACTGGCCGAATTGGCACGAGTTTTGAAACGATCGGTGCGAGGCGGCGGGATCTGCCGACCGGCATTGAAGTCGCGGTAACCGCTATGGATGGAAAGAAGGAAGGAAGCAACATGTCAGGTCTGCGTCAGATCGCATTCTACGGAAAGGGGGGCATCGGCAAGTCCACCACCTCTCAAAATACGCTAGCCGCCCTGGTCGACCTCGGACAGAAAATCCTGATCGTCGGCTGCGACCCCAAAGCCGACTCCACCCGGCTGATCCTGAACGCAAAGGCGCAGGATACCGTTCTGCATCTCGCCGCCCAAGAAGGTTCTGTGGAAGACCTTGAACTCCAGGACGTGCTCAAGATCGGCTACAAAGACATCAAGTGCGTGGAGTCCGGCGGCCCCGAGCCGGGTGTCGGCTGCGCCGGCCGCGGCGTCATCACCTCGATCAACTTCCTCGAGGAGAACGGCGCCTATGATAATGTCGACTATGTCTCCTACGACGTGCTGGGCGATGTGGTGTGCGGCGGCTTTGCGATGCCGATCCGCGAAAACAAGGCCCAGGAAATCTACATCGTCATGTCCGGCGAGATGATGGCGCTCTATGCCGCCAACAACATCGCCAAGGGTATCCTGAAATACGCCCATTCGGGCGGCGTGCGGCTCGGCGGGCTGATCTGCAATGAGCGACAGACCGACCGCGAGCTCGACCTCTCCGAGGCGCTGGCCGCCAGACTCAATTCCAAGCTCATCCACTTCGTGCCGCGCGACAACATCGTCCAGCACGCCGAACTGAGAAAGATGACGGTAATCCAGTATGCGCCGGACTCCAAACAGGCAGGGGAGTACCGCGCGTTGGCCGAGAAGATCCATGTCAATTCGGGCCAGGGCACCATCCCGACCCCAATCACCATGGAGGAGCTCGAGGACATGCTGCTCGACTTCGGCATCATGAAGACGGACGAGCAAATGCTTGCCGAGCTTCAGGCCAAGGAAGCGAAATTGGCCGTCGCTCAGTAGCCGCCGCTACCGACAGGGGGCGCCGACCGTGACCTGGCGCCCCTTTGTACGAAACAAGGCCTCGTTGGCGAGGCGTTACCCGAACCTTGAAAGGGGCAGGTCCCATGGGCCTCGACTATGAGAATGACGGCGCTTTGCATGCGAAGCTTATCGAAGACGTGCTGTCCCAATATCCAGACAAGGCGGCGAAGCGTCGCAAGAAGCACCTCAGTGTCGCAACGAGCAAGGACGAGGCCGGCGGGGAGGACAAGGGCCTTTCCGAATGCGACGTCAAATCGAACATCAAATCCATTCCGGGCGTGATGACAATCCGCGGCTGCGCCTATGCCGGCTCCAAGGGCGTGGTGTGGGGTCCAGTCAAGGATATGGTCCACATCTCGCACGGGCCGGTCGGCTGTGGGCAATATTCCTGGTCGCAACGCCGCAACTATTACGTCGGCACGACGGGTATCGACACGTTCGTGACAATGCAGTTCACCTCCGACTTCCAGGAGAAGGACATCGTTTTCGGCGGCGACAAGAAGCTGGAAAAGATCATCGACGAGATCGAGGACCTGTTTCCGCTCAGTGGCGGCATCTCGGTGCAGTCCGAATGCCCGATCGGCCTGATCGGGGACGATATCGAGGCCGTGTCGCGCAAGAAAGCCAAGGAGCACGAAAAGACGATTGTACCGGTGCGCTGCGAAGGTTTCCGCGGCGTTTCACAATCGCTCGGCCACCACATTGCCAATGATGCGATCCGCGATTGGGTCTTCGACAAGGACGATGTCGCGTTCGAGTCCGGCCCATACGACGTCAACGTCGTCGGCGACTACAACATTGGCGGCGATGCCTGGGCCTCGCGAATCCTGCTCGAAGAGATTGGGCTTCGGGTGGTCGGCAACTGGTCGGGCGACGCCACACTCGCCGAAATAGAGCGCGCTCCCAAGGCCAAGCTCAACCTGATCCACTGCTACCGGTCGATGAATTACATCTGCCGGCACATGGAGGAAAAGTACGGCATCGCCTGGATGGAATACAATTTCTTCGGCCCCTCCCAGATCGAGGCCTCTCTGCGCAACATCGCCAAGCATTTCGGCCCGGAAATCGAGGAGAAGACCGAAAAGGTCATCGCCAAATACCGGCCCTTGGTCGATGCCGTCATCGCCAAGTACCAACCGCGCCTCGAAGGCAGGACGGTGATGCTCTATGTCGGCGGGCTACGTCCTCGTCACGTCATCACTGCTTACGAGGACCTCGCTATGGTGATCGTCGGCACCGGCTATGAGTTCGCCCACAACGACGACTATCAGCGCACCGGCCATTACGTGAAAAATGGCACGCTCATCTATGACGACGTCACCGGTTACGAGCTGGAGAAGTTCATCGAAGGCATCCGCCCTGATCTCGTTGGCTCCGGTATCAAGGAGAAGTACCCGGTGCAGAAGATGGGCATCCCGTTCCGCCAGATGCACTCCTGGGACTATTCCGGCCCGTATCACGGCTATGACGGCTTCGCCATTTTCGCCCGCGACATGGATCTGGCCATCAACAACCCGGTCTGGGGTCTCTACCGCGCGCCGTGGAAGAAGATGAAGGACGCACCGCTGAGGGCCGTCGCCGCCGAATGAGGACTGGCCTCCCTGCCAGGCAGGGAGGCCGATAAATGCTCGGGGGCACTCGATCCGCGAGAGGCCCTTCAAGTTTCGATGTCCCTGTGCTGCCGCTTGCCGCAGCCAGATGGAAAAGGTAACCACCATGCCGCAATCGGCCGAAAAAGTTCTCGACCATGCTCCATTGTTCCGCGAGCCGGAATACAGACAAATGCTTGCCGAGAAGAAACTGAATTTCGAATGTCCGCACCCTGATCAGATCGTCACCGATCAACGCGAATTGACCAAGACTTGGGAATACCGCGAAAAGAACCTCGCTCGCGAGGCGCTTGTCATAAACCCCGCCAAGGCCTGCCAGCCGCTCGGTGCGGTGTTCGCGGCCGCGGGCTTCGAGCGCACCATGTCTTTCGTCCACGGTAGCCAGGGCTGCGTTGCCTACTACCGCTCGCATCTGTCGCGACATTTCAAGGAGCCTTCGTCAGCGGTTTCCTCCTCGATGACCGAGGACGCGGCAGTGTTTGGCGGCCTCAAGAACATGGTCGACGGGCTCGCCAATACATACAAGCTCTACGACCCCAAGATGATCGCCGTCTCGACCACCTGCATGGCCGAGGTCATTGGCGACGACCTGCGGAGCTTCATAGAGAACGCCAAGAACGAAGGCTCGGTCCCGTGCGACTTCGACGTGCCTTTCGCTCATACGCCTGCCTTCGTCGGCAGCCATGTCGATGGCTACGACGGCATGGTGAAGGGCGTGCTGGAGCATTTCTGGAAGGGCAGCGAGCGCTCGCAAGCCGCTGGGACCATCAACATCATTCCAGGCTTCGACGGATTCTGCGTCGGAAACAACCGGGAACTCAAGCGCCTCCTCGACCTGATGGGTGTCATTTATACCGTCATTCAAGACGCCTCAGACCAGTTCGACACGCCGTCGGACGGTGAATACCGCATGTATGACGGTGGCACGAAGATCGAAGACGTGAAAGGGGCACTCAACGCGGAGGCGACACTGTCGCTGCAGCATTACAACACCCGCAAGACGCTGGAATATTGCAACGAGGTCGGGCAGGCGACGGCATCCTTCCACTATCCGCTGGGAGTCCAGGCGACCGACGAATTCCTGATGAAGGTCTCAGCGATTTCCGGCCAGGAGATCCCCGAGACGATCCGGATGGAGCGCGGCCGACTGGTTGACGCCATGGCGGACAGCCAGTCATGGCTGCACGGCAAGAAGTACGCAATCTATGGGGATCCGGACTTCGTCTACGCCATGGCCCGCTTCGTCATGGAGACCGGCGGCGAGCCGACACATTGCCTCGCGACCAACGGCACATCGGCCTGGGAGGCCGAGATGAAGGAGTTGCTTGCATCCTCGTCCTTCGGCCAGGATGCCCAGGTCTGGGCGGGCAAGGATCTCTGGGCGATGCGTTCGCTGCTTTTTACAGAGCCGGTGGACCTGCTGATCGGCAATTCCTATGGCAAGTATCTGGAGCGCGACACCGGCACGCCGCTGATCCGGCTGATGTTTCCAATCTTCGACCGGCACCATCACCATCGCTTTCCCCTCATGGGCTACCAGGGTGGATTACGCGTGCTGACGACGATCCTCGACAAGATATTCGACAAGCTCGATCGCGAGACGAGCGAAACGGGCGTGACGGACTATTCCTATGACCTCACCCGCTAAGCCCGTGCCGGCTTTTCGCCGAGGCCGCCAATCGCCCAATGGACTTCGGAGACTGACGCAATGACCTCGCTCAGTGCCAAGATCCAGGACGTTTTCGACGAGCCCGCCTGCGATAACAACCGCGGCAAGGATGCCAAGGCGCGCAAGCAGGGCTGCTCGAAGCCGCTGACCCCCGGGGCGGCAGCCGGCGGCTGCGCCTTTGACGGCGCCAAGATCGTCCTGCAGCCGATCACCGACGTTGCGCACCTGGTCCATGCACCGCTCGCCTGCGAGGGCAATTCATGGGACAACAGAGGCGCAGCCTCGTCCGGGCCAACCCTGTGGCGGACAAGCTTCACAACCGACCTCACCGAACTCGACGTCGTGATGGGGCAGGGCGAGCGGAAGCTGTTCAGGGCGATCCGCGAGATCAAGGAAACATATGCGCCGCCGGCAGTCTTCGTCTATTCGACCTGCGTGACGGCGCTGATCGGCGACGACATTGAGGCCGTGTGCAAACGCGCGGCCGAAAAATTCGGCTTGGCCGTGGTGCCGATCAATGCGCCGGGCTTGGCCGGCTCCAAGAACCTCGGCAACAAACTCGCCGCCGAAGCGTTGCTCGATCATGTCATCGGCACGGTGGAACCCGACGACGCCGGGCCCTACGACATCAACATCCTTGGCGAATTCAACCTCTCCGGCGAATTCTGGCTGGTGAAGCCGCTGCTTGATCGGCTCGGCATCCGGGTGCGCGCCTGCATTCCGGGCGATGCGCGTTACATCGACGTTGCATCCGCGCACCGCTCCCAGGCGGCTATGTTGGTGTGCTCGAGCGCACTGATCAATCTGGCCCGCAAGATGGCGGGGCGCTGGGACATCCCGTTCTTCGAGGGCTCCTTCTACGGCATAACCGATACCTCGGAGGCACTTCGCAACATTGCTGAGCTGCTGGTGAGGAAGGGCGCCGATGCGGAGATCCTCGAGCGCACGGACACGCTGATCGCTGAGCAGGAGGCGATTGCGTGGAAGAAGCTCGAGGCCTACCGCCAGCGGCTTCAAGGCAAGCGCGTGCTGCTCAATACGGGCGGTGTGAAGTCCTGGTCAGTCGTCCACGCGCTGATGGAGATCGGCATGGAGATCGTCGGCACCTCGGTCAAGAAATCCACAGTCGAAGACAAGGAGCGGATCAAGCGGATCCTCAAGGACGAAAACCACATGTTCGAGCAGATGGCAGCGCTCGATCTTTACGCCATGCTCTCAAAACACAAGGCCGACATCATGCTGTCGGGCGGGCGCACGCAATTCATCGCGCTGAAGGCCAAGACACCCTGGCTCGATATCAACCAGGAGCGCCAACATCCTTATGCCGGCTATGACGGCATGGTGGAACTTGTCCGGCAGATCGACCTCGCCATTCATAGCCCGATCTGGGACCAGGTGCGGGAGCCGGCGCCGTGGGATCGCCAGCCTGCTGTGGAGGACAATCTGGCGAGCATGAAGAACGGGACCGCGACTGTGAACGCCTTCAATGAATTTGCTGGCGCGACGGCTCACCGCTTCGGCAACCGTTGAGGAAATTCGATGGTCCGCATCCTTCGCAAAATCAAATCAGCGGCGGTCAACCCGCTGAAGTCGTCGCAGCCGCTGGGTGCCGCCTTCGCTTTTCTTGGAGTCGAGGGTGCGATGCCCCTGTTCCATGGCAGCCAAGGCTGCACCAGCTTCGCGCTCGTGCTCTTCGTGCGGCATTTCAAGGAAGCGATCCCCTTGCAGACAACGGCGATGGATGAGGTGGCAACCATACTCGGCGGAGCGGACCATCTGGAAGAGGCGATCCTCAACCTCAAAACCCGCACTAAGCCAAAGCTGATAGGAGTGTGCACGACCGCGCTGGTGGAGACCCGTGGCGAAGACTGCGCGAGTGATATCGCCAACGTCAAGCTGAAGCATGCGGAAGAGCTCGCGGGTACGGAGGTTGTGCTGGCCAACACGCCTGATTTCGGCGGCGCTATCGAAGAAGGCTGGGCCAAGGCTGTCGCGGCGATGATCGAAGGGATTACACGGTCGGGCGCACGGACCCGGCAGCCGAAGAAGATCGCGATCCTGCCCGGATGCAATCTCACTGTCGCTGACGTCGAGCATTTGCGTGACATGGTTGAAAGTTTTGGGCTCAAGCCGGTTATCCTGCCGGACGTCTCCGGCTCACTCGACGGCACGGTTCCTGACCGCTGGGTAACCACTACCTATGGCGGCACCAGCGTCGAGGAAATCCGCGAGCTTGGCACGGCCGCGCAATGCATCGTCATCGGCGAGCACATGCGCCACCCGGCGAAAACGCTGCACGGGTTGACCGGCGTGCCTTACGCGGTGTTCCAGTCGCTGACCGGATTGAAGGCCGTCGACCGGTTCGTCTCGCTGCTATCGGCGGTTTCGGGCGCGGCGGTGCCGGCCCGGGTTCGCCGTCGCCGGGCGCAATTGGAGGATGCATTGCTCGACGGACATTTCCATTTCGGAGGCAAGAGAATTGCGATCGCTGCGGAACCAGACCAACTCTATCAACTCGCAACCTTCTTCACCGGCATGGGCTGCGAAATCGCAGCGGCGGTCACGACGACCGATATGTCGAAGATTCTGCAAAAAGTACCGGCGGACTGGGTTCAGATCGGCGATCTCGGCGATTTGGAAGTTCTTGCAGCGGGCGCGGATCTTCTCGTTACGCATTCCCACGGTCGCCAGGCGTCGCGACGCCTTGGCATTCCGCTCATGCGCGTCGGCTTCCCGATCTTCGACCGGCTCGGCAGCCAGCACAAGCTCACAATCCTCTATCGGGGGACGCGCGACCTGATCTTCGATGTTGCCAACATCTTCCAGGCCAATCAGCACGCGCCGACGCCTGAGGCGCTTGATCCATTCCGGAAACGAGAAATGCCAGATGAGCTCCGTTCGTCGCCTCTCACTCGTCACTGACGAGGTTCACGCACCAATGCCGGAACGACGAGTAGGCGCATTGCGCGTAGCCATCGCCACGCAAGACATGAAGAATCTCAATGCTCATTTCGGGTCGGCCAAGCGCTTTGCTGTCTACGACGTGACGCGCGAGGAGTGGCATCTCGTGGAAGCCGTGGCCTTCGATGACGTTTCCGATGAGAGCGGGAAGCGTCGGACCGAGGGCGATGACCGCGTCACGCCGAAGGTGGAGGCGCTGAAGGGCTGCCATCTGCTGTTCTGTCTGGCCATCGGCGGGCCTTCGGCAGCCAAGGTTATTTCGGCAAAAATCCATCCAATCAAGGTGCCGCAGCCACAAACCATCCAAGAGGTGCTGTTGCGCACGCAGATGATGCTGAGAACGTGTCCTCCGCCCTGGCTGCGCAAGGTGCTGGCCGAAGCTGGTGTCGCCGAAAAGAAACCCTCCTTCGAGGACGAGGACTAAAACGAGGAAAGAGCAAAATGTTTGAAGTCGCGATTAGCCCTGCTGTCAACGATGACGAGGCGGCCCTTGCCAGCCCGTTCGTCAAATGCCTCGTGCGGCTGATCCGTGCTCAGGATTCCCACGGGTCATGGGACGGCACAGCGGACGGTGAGTTGCTGGCCGACTTCATCGTCAGCAAGGAACAGCGGCGTACGATTCCAATCATCGGCGATCCCGATCCGGACGTGCTGTGGAGGCTCGACAAGTTTTACACTGCCGTCGCCCTTGCGATCGAGGAGCGCTCCGGCCTGATGGCATCGCCGATGATCGAAATGAGCCATGAGGGGTTCGGGCGCGTGCTTTTCACCGCCGGGCGGCTGGTCGTTCTGTCCAGGACCCTGCGCGACGCCCATCGCTTCGGCTTCGAGACGTTTTGCAAACTCGCCGCGGCCGGTACGAAACTGGTCGACGATGCCATCGCAGCCATCGACGCCTATCCCGAGGTGGCACGGGCATGAAACCAATTTTGGAGCAAGAGGATCATGTCAGGCCTTGAGGAGCCGCGATGGCCAGCCCACGCGGCCGACGCGGTCGAGGCCAATGTGGTTCTCGGGGTAGCGCTGATGAAGCCACTCGTCCTGATCTGTTCGCAAGATGCGGAGTTCTATCTGTTCCTCAGCCACATACTGGAGGTGGATGGCTTCGTCAGTGAGCCGGCAGGCGGCGCCAAGGAAGCACTTGCAAAGGCCGACGAACGGGAATTCCAGGCCGTGGTGCTGGACTGCGGTCCAACGAGCCTTACCGGGTCCGCAATCTGCGCCCGGCTCAAGCGGGAACCCCGGACCGGCGGCCTGCCCATCATTGCCCTGATCGCGCCCGGCGCCGAGAACCAGCACCTTGATCTGTTGAAGGCCGGGATTGACGAGAGCTTTGTGCGGCCAATGGCGCCGGCCAAGCTGCTCGATTATCTGCGGACGAGGCTGGCGCTGCCGAAGCCGGGTTCAAACGCGATTGAAAACAACAGCTGGCTTTCCTATGGCAGCCTTGAGATGAAGCTCGATGCCCACCGGGTTTGCGGCAATGGCCATGACATCCATCTCGGACCGATCGAGTTCAACGTGCTTCGGCATTTGCTTGAGGCTCCCGGCAAGGTCTTCAGTAGGGACGAGCTGATCGGGGGGGCCTGGCCGGCCAATATCCATGTCGGTGTACGCACAGTCGACGTCCACATCAGTCGGCTCAGAAGGGCTCTGGAGGCGGCCTCGACCGGTATTGTCATCCGTACCGTCAGGTCGGCCGGCTACTCGCTCGAGAAGCTGGACGGCTGAATCGAGTGCCGGGTGTGGTTCCACTCCCTTTCCTCGCGCTGTGAGCCGGTCTCGCGGCCTGAAACGCCCTCATCGAACACTCAGGAAGAAGCAGGAAAATGGGCTTTAAAACGGTACTCTGTTTGACCGGCGCTGACCATTCCGATCAGGACGTCAGAACCGCTGCCGGCTTGTGTGCGGAAGTCGGCGCGCACCTTTCCGTACTGATCATACCCCCTCCGATGCTCCTTATGTCGCATCGGCGGATCGGAGATGGTGTCCCCGAGTGGCCGGTAGGGCGTGGACAGGCAATTGCCAGATTGAACGATCGGTTTCGGCAAATCGATCGATTTACACAGGACGTGGTCAGACTGGAAAAACGCTCCAAAGATATCCAGAAACTGCTGGAATCTATGTCGCTCGCCTATGACGTTGACACCGACTATTGCGATCCGGCCAGCCTCGGTGAAGTGGCACGACAGCGGGCGCTCTGCGCCGACCTCACGATCATCGGACCGGGGCTCCTCAACGACGAGAATCTCGGACCTCCTGTGGTCAACGGCTGCTTGTTCGATACGGGAAAGCCGGTGCTCGTTGTGCCGAAGGGGGCTGAGGCGACACTGTGGCCACGGCGCGTCCTGGTCGGTTGGGATTCCCGAGTCGAGGCGTCCCGTGCGGCTCGAGAAGCGCTGGGTCTCCTATGCGCTGCTGAGGAAGTTCGTGTCGCCCTGGTCGATCCGAAGGCCAACTACAACGGGAACGGCGCGGAGCCTGGAGCCGACATCGCTGCCTATCTCACTCGGCACGGTGCTCGGGTGTCGGTTGACCTCCTGCCAAGTGCCGGCAAATCGGCGGCCACGGTGCTTGCGCAGCACGCAATCGACATTTCTGCGGACATGATCGTCATGGGCGCCTATGGCAGCCGTCGGCTGCGTGAGCGGCTCTTTGGCGGTGTGACCAGATGGATCTTTGAAAAGCCGACATTGCCGCTGTTTTTGGCTCGATGACGGTTCCGGACCCGCACCGATGCTGTTCAAAGCTCTACTGTGACGCCTGCATTCATACGTAGATGGGCTCCATCGAAATAATCGATCTTACGAAGAGTAACGAACATGAAAAGCATTGCTCGGGAGGCGACGCCCGCCGGAAATCTCTCCAGTCATGCGCAAGGCGGAGGTGGAACGGCCAGAGCGTGACCAGTGTCAGCCTCGACAATGGCGACAGGCTGGAAGTCGGCATCGTCGTCAACTCAGCCGGGCCGAATGCCGGCACGGTGGCTGCCATGGCGGGGCTGGTGTTGCCGGTCGAGCCGCGCAAGCGCAACGTCTTCGTCTTCGAGGCGCGCGACAAATATTCTGATATGCCGCTGCTGGTCGATCCCTCCGGCATCTATGTCCGGCCGGAAGGCTCGGTCTATCTCACTGGCGGCGCCGAACCGGAAGAAGGCGACGGCTCGGCCGACCCCACCGATTTCGAGGTCGACTGGCCGCTGTTCGAAGAGGTGATCTGGCCGGTGCTGGCGACCCGCATTCCGGCCTTCGAGGCGATCAAGCCGACACGCGCCTGGGCCGGCCATTACGACTACAACACGCTCGACCAGAACGCGGTGATCGGCCCGCATCCGCAGGTTAAGAGTTTCCTCTTCGCCAATGGTTTTTCCGGTCACGGCCTGCAGCAGGCCCCGGCGGTCGGCAAGGCGCTGGCCGAGCTGATCGTGCACGGCGGCTACCGCACGGTGGACTGCTCGGCGTTTGGGTACAGCCGTGTCGCTGAAGGGCGGGCGTTCAGGGAATTGAATGTGATCTAACGCTGGCGGGACAGCCCCCCTCTGGCCTGCCGGCCATCTCCCCCGCAAGGGGGAGACCGGCAGCTTCCCTGGCGGCTCCAAACTTCTAGCCTTGGAGATTGGCGAAGGCAGCGATGACGGCCAATCTCCCCCCTTGCGGGCGCGGTCAGCGGGGTCCTTGCCTTTGGCGATGCATGTCGTGGCTGGACCAGGTGAGGTGAGTCCGGCCCGTCTACCCAGCCTCTGCGCCCGCCCCGAAGCCGCTCGCCCGCTCAGCGCTATGAGGGCGCGCTCGCGAGCGGCTTCGCGAACGCTGCGCTACAGCACGTGCAGGGACGCGACCCCAGTGAAGGCATACTCCAGCGTGGCTTCGCCAATTCCGTCTCGTTGGCCCCCCTCAAGCCGGTCTTCCAACCGAAGGCCGAACGCGCCAATTCGCCAGCCAACTCCATCAACGACTGTCTAAATCCGCAACCTGGGGCGGTTCGCTCGAGCTCGTTTGCTTGAGCACGGCACAGACGGGATCGCGAGTACGATGCAGCGGAATGGGAACGCACCCATGCTTGGGCACGAGGCCCCGAGCCAACGCGCATCGCGCCAATCGGCGTCGTCACGTTCGAGATACATCACCGGCTGCTCGGCACTTTTACGCTCGCATATGCGCCGGCACGCCGCTGGCGATCGATGACGCATCTGCCGACGAGGCTGCTCGTTCCACGAAAAAGCGATAAGCGCGAGATCAATGGGCAACCTCGTCGGGATCGAAAAGAGCGCTAAACCGGGTTGCTAGATCAATCCAGGGTGCCGCGTCGCCGCTCTCTGAAGCTATTCGAACGACCGCCGCCAGATAATCGGTAAAAGCCTTCAGTCTTATGGGGCCTTGCTCTGAGAGGCAGTCAATGGCGTCAAGCCGCTGGTAAACGGCAGCGAGCATATGTTGCACCAAAAGCAGGGAGGATGGGCAAGGGCAATCGCTCTTACTCGCGAGGCGCCTGCACTCGCTGCAAAGCGGCGGAATGTCCTCTAAGGCTAGGTAGCTGGAAAGACGTTGTATGAGATTGTCAGTGGCGTTCCTTGTCGAGAAGCCGTCCAGCAGCTCCCCATCGCGTTGGTTCAATGAGATATCACTGTAAAAGTTCATGGTTCTTCCTTTCCGATGGCGAGGCTAGGCTTCCGGGAGATAGTCGTGGACGACCTTCCCGAGCGCGAGCGTGAGATCTGCGACGAGGTGTACTGCCGAGACTACTTCCAGCACCGGCAGTTCGGCGACGGGGGCAAGCGCATGCGACCAGAGGTTCAGGGCTGCCGGGCCGGTCCAGGCGCCCCTCAAATGGGCGTCCTCTAGATGATATTCCACGAGCTCACAGATGCGCGGCGTGCCGTCGACATGCGGGATAATTTTGAGGAGGAAGTTCGGTTCAGCGAGCGAGGCCCTCACGCTCGCGAGGTCGGCGGCTCGGTGCTTGTAGCCCATGGTACCCGTCGCGACGCGGACCGGCCCGTAGTCCAGCGTGCCAACAAGGGTATCCGTCTCCGTTCGGAGCGTTGGGCTAGCGAGCTTCTTGGGAAAGCCCCACAACTCGCGTCCGCCCGCTATCGGCGGATGGTCGTCGAGAAACATGCAGTGGGTATAGCTCCCCCTGCGGCCACAGAAGGAGACAGGGATGACCTGTCCGCCTTCCGTGTAGTCGCCGAAGCCCGTCGAGTCCGGCATGCGAATGAACTCGAACTTGACCATAGGCTCGCACACCTGAAGCGGCTCCGGCACAAGGTCGCGCAGTTTCTGCGGATCGGTGCGATATGTGATGATCAGATACTCCCGGTTGCGGAAGCGATATGGGCCGGCCGGGTAGGCCGGGCTGGTCAGGGGCATGGCGAAAGCTTTCCCACGGACGGTATCTTGGTGCATGTTTGAAATTCCTTTGTGCTGGATCAGGTGGGCTTAGATCGGTCTGCATGATGGCGGCGAGGCTCTCCGAGGTGCTGTCATAGCCTCGTAAGGGATGCATGGCGTAATCGCGCGTAGCCATTTGCGCTGGGCAATTGCCTTGGGGCGCGAGGCGATGGTCGCGGACGCGGTTCCATGGCTCCGGTTGTGATCGAGAGGCAAGATTCGAGGTAAAGTGATTTTGTTCCTTATTTGAAGGCGCTGCTTCCCGTCTGCCCTCGTGGTAGGAGGAGGTGGAGTGGCGGCCAGCTCCGATTTGTCCAGACGGGGTTTGCGGATCGACGCGCATGCGCCATGCCAAATGAGAAATCATTCGGTGCCCGCAGGACAGACGGCCTCGGCGAGCCAGTCGAGAGAGAAGGTCTTCGCCTCACGGGGATCAGATACGAATTCCCGAGCACTGCGGTGATGTAGCAGGAAGGCCTGCGACGCCACCAAACCTCTGTCGCGAAAATATGGAGGTGACGCGGTATCCGCCGTCTAGCCAGACAGCATACGCAGCATCCGGCAGCACGCACTCGACGGCCTGGCCCCATCGCCGGCTTCAGGAGAAAAGATCAGCTATGAGCCGGCAGGCAGTCGCTGCACGCGGCGGTCAGGTCGTGTAGATCTTCCGCGCACACAGCCGGTGCCGAAATGATGCTAGATGATGAGCCGACGCCAACATTACCGCAGGGGAGACAGCCAAGTCTGTCCTCAAGCGTCTGAAATGCATGTCCAAAAGCTGACAGCGACAAAAAACTGTCTGGTCCAAAACCACCGGCCGCCTTGGGCGTGAGGTTTCTCGAAGCCTACTCGTGCAGTTGCTGCGGCTAAGCGCGCTGGCACGGCCTTTGCTGGAGATGCGGCAATGTTGAGTGGGGGCTGACCGCATAAGAACGCGAGACGATTGATTTTCTGCTGCGCCATCTCGGCGGCGCGCCCGCTCAACGGTCACGGCTACACCTTGGCAATGGCTGACGCGCGACTTTGCGGTTGCGCCGCCCTGCCGCGCCGATGCGCCCAAAGTTCGTTGATAGTCCGCCCGGCAGATTGAGGAAACCGGCTGTTGACTGCTGCCCAGGCGGAGATGGCTGGGCTCATTCGGACTGTCTTGACCGTCGGTGTCATGAAGCCAACGACACCATGCTGGACGTTATGCATGACCAAGACGAGTGGGAGTCACAACGAATGATTTTACCGGAACTGCGCTCTGCTATCCCAGCCGGCAGAGTTTTGGAGATAACGACGACCACCGGATGCATCGTGGGATGTTCATATTGTCCGCAGGACAAGTTCGCTGACCGGCAAAGAAAAGTATCTGATACGAAGCATCTTAGTCTTGGAGATTTCAAGCGCTGTCTGGCGCGCGTACCAGCCTCCGTCGACATTAGTTTTGCCGGGTATTCTGAGCCATGGCTCAATCCCGATTGCACCGAAATGGTCGAGCACGCTTCCGCCAAAGGCCACGGCATCAGGATTTTCACGACGCTTGTGGGAATGAAGGGGCAGGATCTACAACGCTTGCAGGCGCTGCGGTTGGGGGTATTCGTGGTTCATGTTTTTGATGATGGCGCCCACATGAATAGCCGCCTTGTCGGAGCCAAGTATCGCGATTTGGTTGGTCAACTCGTCGACGCCGACATCCCTTCGATCCGATTCGTGGTTTTGGGTGAGCCCCATCCCGATATCGCCGACATTATCCCTGCCCAAGCCCTAGTTCGCGCGCGACCGGTGAGCAGCAGGGGTGGAAGCGTAGACCCTAAGATTGTAGAACCACGGCAGCCAGTCGTCGGAGCGCTGATATGCGTGGACGAACGGCAGTATCGGAATGTACTACTTCCAAACGGCGAGGTCACTCTCTGCTCCATGGATTTTGAGCGGCGTCACGTATTGGGCAACCTTCTATGCGACGAATATGGCGATCTCTTTAAAAGCCAAGTTTTTTGCGAAATCGTCGATCGCATGAATGGAGCGGCTGGTTTTCTGCTTTGCAGGATGTGTGAATTTGCCGATCCAAACGATAGAACTGACTGACGCCGGCTGACCGCGGCGGGCCTGAAATGCCGACGTCCCTGAAACGGCAAGATGCACATGCCGCGAAGTCATCGTGTTTTCACGCCACGCTAACACGATCCCGTAGGCGCGGCAGTCAGCCTCGACCATTTCCGAGACGAACTCATCGAAAGTGGTCTTCGGCTTCCAATCGAGTTTTGTCGGCTGCCTTGGAGCCATCGCCGATCAGCAGGTCAACCTCGATTGGCCCGAAACAGCGTTTGTCGATCCGGATCAGCGCTTGATTACTCATGCGTTCACGGCCCACCTCGTCAACGCCTTCGCCCTCCCAGACGATTTCCTTTTCGACTCGCCTGAAGGCAAGCCCCGACAAAGGTGCGGACCGTGTGTGTCTCGCCGGTTGCCAGCACGAAATCGTCAGGTTGATGCTGCAAGATGCGCCACATGCCCTCGACATAGGCGCGCGCCGAGCCCCAGTCGCGCTTTGCTTCCAGGTTTCCGAGATAGAGACAGTCCTGTTTGCCGGCCATGATCGAGCCACCGCACGCGTCACCTTGCGCGTGATGAAAGTTTCGCCGCGCGTCGGCCCTTCGTGATTGAACAGGATGCCATAGAGCCCGTATACCTCGCGGTAGTTCATGGTGCTCCAGTAGCCGTAGAGCTTCGCCACCGCATAGCCGCATCCGTCGTGTCGCCGTAATGCAGGACCATGTCGGGATAGTCCTCATGAGGACCTTGATAACGGAAATTCCTTTTCAGGGATCGACACTCGGCGCCGGGCCAGTCCTCGATGACGGCCGTGTGGAAAGTGCCAAGAGAGCCTGCAACGCTATGAAGTCGAAGAGTACGATTGCGTGCAAAAATCGGCGCCGGTGCAAGGTTTCGGCCTCAATGTCGGATACTCGACAGGATTGCGAACCTGCCTTCCGTTCCCTTTGCTGATGTTTTGCTCTGGCACGTTCGATGCAGGGGACCTCCCGAAAGCAGCAGCGGAGGTCTTCTATGATCAAACCCACGGAAAAATGCTGTCGCCGCACTCATGATCGTGCCCTCGCTGGTCGCCAAGCAGGCCGAAGGTCGGCTCATCACGGTCGAGGCGGGCAACCGAGCCCAATTGCAATGAGGGATAGGCTGCGAAAGCATGTCACTGACCACTCCGGGTCATCGAGGCGGGAGTCTTGATGCCAGCCACGCGCAACATGTCGTCGGCATGAGTTCAGATCTCATCACGGAGCCGGCATCTGCGGGCGTCACACCCGATACTACGAACGCCCGGACAAACTGTTGCAAGTCCTGTGGTGTCGATGATGCGTGCGGGGAGGGCAAGCCGACCGGCTATGGCCGACATTCGCCGCGTACAGCGCCTGATTGGGAGGCGTCAGCAGGAGCAAGGCACCTGGAGCTCTCTTGCATTGGGATCGGTGCTGGCCCGTCCAATTTGAGCCTCGCGTGTCAGATCCATGAGCAGGTTGGGCACGGGGCACTGTTCTTGGATCGGCAAGTCGACTTCCGCTGGCATCCAGGCAGCGCATTCGAGTCCTCAGAACTCCAGGTCAGCCACATCAAGGATCTGGTCACGCTGGTGAATCCGCGATCCGCCTACACGTTCATAAACTACCTGCACGAGAACGGGCGTCTATACCACTTTCTGAATGCACAGTTCGATGCTGTGCTCAGGGCTGAGTTCGAACAATACCTGAACTGGGCGTTCCGCAGAAACCCACTTGTGCGCGGCGGCGAGACCGTCCGCGAAATACGCTATGATGGCGAGTTTCGGGTGCGGACGGACGATGCAGTTCTCGGTGCAAGAGACCTGGTGGTCGGCATCGGCAAGCAAGCGCGGATTCCACCTCAATTTCAGGGCTGGATCGGACGCAACCTGTTCCATTCATCCGATTTGCTGCACATCCATCCTGAGGTGCGACATAAACATGTTTGTGTCGTTGGTGGAGGCCAGTCGGGAGCCGAGGTGCTGTTGCATTTGGTCGGTGGGCCAAGAGAACGGCGGCCTGCCTCGATCACCTGGGTCTCGCAGCGCGAAAACTACCTGCCCCTCGACAACAGCCCGTTCACAAACGAGTTGTTCATGCCCTGTTTTTCGGATCGTTTCGCGGCCATGAGCGAGCCGCAGCGCAAGCTGTTCCTGCGGCGTTTCGTGCTCGCCTCGGATGGGATTTCGGATCGCACTTTGCGCGCCGTCTACCAGGCGCTGTATCGCCACGAATTTCTTGAGCCAGACCTATGTGACATCGCACTGCGGCCGGGTTGCAACGTTTCGCGCTGCATCAACGCCGGCGCGGGTCACAACTTGACGCTGCAGCGCGGCTTGGGCGACGTCGAAGAAGTCACGGCCGACATCGTCATCCTGGCCACCGGTTACGAGAACGCCGTGCCAAGCTTTTTGGAACCGATGGCGGATCAGCTGCAACAGACCGACAATGAGTTGGTCATCAACGAGGATTTTTCGGTGTGCTGGGACGGACCGCGTGACAGACGCATCTTCGTACAGAACGCCAATCCCGGCCAGCGCGGGCTGGCCGATCCGAACCTAAGCCTGCTGGCGTGGCGAGCTCGCCGCATTCTTGACAGCCTTCTACAGCGCGCGCCGTGCGCGAACCCTGAGCATCCTGGCTTTATCAGCCGTACCACCGTCGAGAGCTGGCCCGACCCGGTAGCCGAAGAAATGGGCAGCGGGATATGACTCAGCGACTACTGATCATCGGCGGTGGCATCCAAGGAATTTTATCCGCCTCCGCCGCGGCGACGGCCGGAGTCCGCTCCGAACTCATCGTCACTGAACATGCCCTTGGATCTATGGGCGCATCGCTTTATTCTGCGGGCGTCCATTTGCCCCAGGGTCGTCGAAACCGTACTAGGTCGCTCACTCGAAAGTGCGCAGTGGCCCTGGCGACCATGGCTGCGTCGGCCGTCAGCGGAGGCTTCCGGCTCGTAGCGATGCGTGTGGTGGCTGGACCGGGTGAGGTAAGTGATCGGCACCAGCTTCGGGAATCCCTGGACCCTGCGTGGCCTCGGATGGGCAGTCTGGCGCCGAACTTGTGCGGACAATACTCGTTTTTGGAGCATCGATGGACCCGATGCCAGCGACGTGCCTCCCTGATCGCCCGACCCGAACGGGAACTTGTCGCAAAGATTTGCGCGGCGCACGACTTGCGTTGCGTCAGGCTGCACGAAAGGTCCTCTTATCGGGCAGTCGCACCATCAACAGCATGCTCGGCCGTGACTACTATGCAGACGTACCGGATCGATAGATCTTTACGGGCCTGGGCGATCTCTCCATTGAGGAGGGACAACAAAGCCTTGCAATCCACCCGGAGCGCAACGCACTTAGCGTCGCCGTCTGCATGCCGTGGAGTATCGTCTCCGGCCCACACCCTGACGGCGCCCGACTGCCTCTAACCGGAATGTTTGACCAACCACTCTTTCCAACAGGAGGCTTTTCGCATGTTGACCGATGCACAAAGAGAAAAGTGGCAGAAAGACGGATACATCAGGCTCGAAAGGTTCTTCGATCCCGCGGCTGTGGAAGGTATGTCTAGCTTTGTTGAAGACATATCACGCTGGGATGTCAGCGATGATAAATGGCTCATGTGGTTCGAGAAGACGACTGATGATCGAAAGATCACGTCTAAGGCCGAGAATTTTCTGGACTTCCATGACCCATTGCGTCTGCTCCTCCTAGAAGATCAGCGCATAAACTCTGCGGTCGAGGATTTGCTTGGCGAAGATTCGCGCAGACTCAAGGAGTTGCTGATCTTCCACTATCCCGATAGCGGCGGTTATCGCCCGCATCAGGACATTTATCACATTCCACACAGGCTGCCCGACCGGATGGTCCATGCGATCGTTGCCATAGGCATTGACGATTCCGACCCGGACAATGGTGGCCTTTTCTTCAGCCCCGGCAACCACAAGAAGGGGGTATTTCCCATGGATGCCGGCGGGGTGATTGATCCTGAGGTCGCCGAAACATTCTCCTGGGAACCCGTAGTATGGAAGGCTGGCGACATCTTCATCTTCGACGATTATGCACCGCATTACTCGAAGCCGAATAAAAGCAATCGTTCGCGGCGGACGCTCTACTTGGTGTTCCAGCGTGCTTCAACCGGTGGACCGACCCGCGCTGAGTATAACGTGCTTAAGCGCGCCCTTAATCCGCCAGAGGGCAAAGTGGCTGATCTCGACAACCTCAAGCTCCCAAACGGCATTTTCTATCGCGATTGAGCTCACGGAACCAGGCGGGAATGCAAACGAAACTGATCGGCCGCCAAAAAAATGCGCGGAGAGCATGGTTTTGATTGCCGGCTACTGGAGCATCGCCTGCAGTCCGTCACGACGCTTCGGTATGTCGATGTGAAGAGGTGTCGCCGGGCGCTCTTCTGTGACGCCTAAAGCCCTCCTGGCGCCCGTAGTTTCGCCCGCCTGGGGCCCAGAGCCGGACTATTCTGACGGGGGGCCAACGTGTCGGGCTGCCGCTCTCTTCGCAACTTGCAGCAGATGCTGTTGCGTCGGCAGCCGAAGAGACCACTGTTTCGACAGCTGAGGTTCGTCATGCGGAAATCCACGTTTTCTCGAACGCAGCTGTCGCGGGTGTTCGGTATCGACATGGCTGCGCTTGGGACGGGAAGCGCGGGCACCGGGTTTTCATTTGGCAAGGTGGCACCAGGCGTCACATCCGAGCCCCATCGGCACGACGAAATCGAGGCCTTCGTGGTCCTGTCAGGAGCGGGCAAGGTCAGGACCGACCTTGGGGAAATCTCGGTCAAAGCCGGCGACGTCGTTCTGTTCCACCCTTTTGAAGCGCATGTGCTGCACAACGATGGGGACGAAGAGCTAAATTTCGTCGATGTCTACTGGCGCGACGGCAAGGCCGCCCTCGAAGCTGCTGCACAGGTCGCGACTCCGCGCGGACCGATCTTCGTCTTCTCCACGCCGCCGACACCTAATGGCGATCTGCATCTGGGGCATCTTTCTGGCCCTTATTTTGGCGCCGATGTCTACACGCGTTTCCTGCGCATGAAAGGGGTCGAAGCCTATCACCTGACTGGAAGCGACGATTACCAGAGCTACGTCGCCACGCGTGCCGATGCCGATCAATCGACGCCCGCAAAGGTGGCGCGCAACTACGCCGACGAGATTCGAGCCACGCTTGCGCTTCTCGACTGTGAGGTCCATAGCTTCCTCCCGACTTTGGGCGATAGCGCTTACGCAGAGTTTCAAGCCGCGTGTTTCCGTAGTCTTCTGAGCAGCACGGCGGTAGATCTGCGCCGGAGCCCTGCGCTCTTCGATGCTGTGACAGGCGACTACCTTTACGAACCGGATGTAATCGGCCTCTGCCCCTATTGCGGCAGCTCCGCTGGTGGCAACATCTGCGAGGAATGCGGCGCACCGAACCTATGCCACGACCTAGGTGCAGTCCGGTCGCGGCACTCGGCCGAGGCGCCGGTGGTCGGCTCCGTGCGCCGTCCCGAACTTGCGCTGGAACGGTGCTACGACACTATCGACCGGCATTTAAGGGCGTCGGGCGCCCCCGTTCGGATCATGGACCTCTTCGCGCGTCTACGCCAACGTGGCGACTTTTCCGTGCCCATCACCCACCCCTCGGACTGGGGCCTGCCGGCCGAGGGGCTCCCGGGGCAGGTGATCTGGGTCTGGCCAGAGATGGCGTTTGGTTTTCTTTACAACATCCAGGCGCTAGCTACATCGCTCGGCCGAGACTGGAATGCGGCCCTGCCCAGCAAGGACTGGCAAATTGTCCATTTCTTCGGCTTCGATAATTCCTTCTATCACGCCCTGCTTTATCCGGCGCTTTATGCTGAGGTCTTCTCCCACTGGACCCCGCGCATCCGGTATCATGTGAACGAGTTCTACCTGCTCGACGGCCAGAAGTTCTCGACCAGCCGCGGTCATGCGGTCTGGGGCAAAGAGGTTCTGGGCCCAAAGACAGTCGATGTCGTCCGTCTTCATTTGGGCCTGACACGCCCGGAAGGTGAGCGAACGAACTTCACGCTGGACGCGCTACGCCGCACCAAGAACGAGGTGTTCCAAGGGATCTGGCTGAATTGGCTTGATGCGCTGCACCGGGAAATCAAGCAGGACTTTGGCGGCTGTGTGCCCGATGCAGGCGACTGGGCTCCCGCCGATCGCGCTTTCTTTGCTCGGATAGAGATCCATCGCGCGGCGATGGAACGCGCCTATTCGGACGATGGCTTCTCGGTCCGGCGCGCGGCCGCGCAGGCCTGCGATTTCGTGAGCGATTGTGTAGTCTACCGACAGGCGCAAGACTATGAAGCGGCGCGACGTCTCTATCCCGCCCGCACCCGCACTTCGCTCGCCCTTCAGACGACGGCCGCTGCGATCCTGGCGCAGACACTCGCACCGCTGATGCCCCGATTCGCCAGCACGCTGGCGCGAGCTATCGATGGCGTCTCGACCGAAACATGGCCCACGTCCGTCCGGCGCCTTGCGCCAGGAACGACCTTTGATCTCGGACCCGTGCTAGGCTTCTACGCCAGAGCAGAGCTTCCTGTTCTCCATGAGGAGGAGGCATAATAGCCTATCGTGATTTCGACCAGATTTGGGCGGCAATCAAAGCCGAGGATGCCAAAGCTTTACTCGCTACCACTGGCTGCCCGAAGGCCACTCCCAGACCATAGGCACAAACACTGGCCGGCCTTAACCAACATATCGTCGAGATGCCGGCCCGCGCCTTGGAGGATCCCTCGGTTGACAGCTTTCGGGCGCTTGCCATTCGTGCGGCAAATGCCGAGCGGGCTGCACTGCGCTGACCAACTTTTTCGGAATCGCGGAATTTCCGACCTGTAGCCAGCCGATCAAGAAGGTCATGCGGTTCGGGGCGCTGGGTCAGCCTAGCGCGCCCGCGCATCGCCAGCGGCGAATGATGCTAGATGAGCCGACGCCAACATTGCCGCAGGGCAGACAGCCAAGCCGTTCTCGCCCTCAAGCGTCTGACGCATGATGCGTGTCCAAAAGCTGACAGCAGCAGAAAACATGTTGGGTTCAAAACAACCGGCCGTCTTGGGCCTGTAAGGTTTCCAGGCAGAATCATGCATTTACTGCGGGCAACGCGCTGGCATGACGTTTGCTGGTTGAGATCGGAAATACTGAGTGAGGGCTGATCGCATGAGAACACGCAAGACTTTGATGGTCTCCTAATGTTCCGTTCTGAGAGAACCAGCTCGCGCATAAACGTCAGGAAAGGTGTGGGAATGGAGAACAACATGTTGCGTAGAGAGTCACCGGCTCCTCTGATCAAAGTGGACGACTGGCTGCGTGGCGATCCTCTCACGAACTTTCAGCCCGGCAAGGTGTCGGGATGACAAGTGGAATGGAACCCTGGTCAATTCGCCCATTTTCTGCGGCGCGCCCGCAGTAACTGTGTCCATGGAGCACAGGGTCGACGGTTTGCTCCAGCTCAGGGCTCGGACCTTAGACTTCCAACCGAATAGCCGCGGCGGCGATATTCGAAGCGAATTTGGCCCGCCGTTGAAGACGTCACAGTCCAGGACCTGTTCAAGGTCGGCCACAGGGGCAGCATTTACGTGGAATCGGCCTGGCGAGGCCGGACGTCGGCTGCGGAAGCGAGCCCGAAGTCAGCGTAACCGAAAGCAGAAATCCTCCGTTGAGGACGAGACCTGAAATTGAGGAAACGAAACGAAATGTCTCACGCAGCGCTTGGCCCTGCCGTCAACAAGAATGGCGAGGCCCTTTCCCGCCCGTTCGTCAAATGCCTCCTGCGGCTGATCCGTGCTCAGGATTTCCACGGCTCATGCCAACGGAAATCGGACACTTGGCTGCTGGCCGATTTCATTATCACCGAGGAACTGCGCCGGAATATCCACTCATTGGCAATCCGGATCCGGACGTGCTGTGGAGGCTCGACATGTCGGAGCTGGCGATCGAGGAGCGCTCAGGCGTGATGACATTGTCAACAACAGAAATCAAACGGCTGTCGAGACGTCTCCGATTCGGCTTCGAGACTCTCCGGAAACTCGCGGATACCGGCGCGAAACTGGTCGGCGATGAGACTGCAGCTATTGCCTATCCCGAAGTGGCGCGGGCGTGAAGAAACCCATTTTCGAGGAAGGATCATGTCAAACCTGGATGAGATGGCGAAGAAAGTCCGAAAGCTTCAACTGCGCGCGGCAATTGCCAAGACGAACTTGCGCGACCTTGCCGAGGGTCTCCCGGTCAAATGGATTGAGATAGAGGAAGTCGCCGAGAAAACGCATGCCGTTTATGCCGAGTTGGATGGTGCCAGGAGAGAGCTTGCCAAAATGAAGACTTTGCGATGAGGAGCAAATTCATCAGCCGCGACGGCTCAATATGGGTGCCGGAATATCTGATCGCTATCGATGGCAAGATCTGTATCGGCTGCGGCCGCTGCTTCAAAGTCTGCTCGCGGGAGGTCATGCATCTTTACGGCGTCGATGACGCGGGTGAAATCCTCGGCGCCTGCGGCGCCGATGACGACGATTTCGACGGTGAGCTCAATCGTATGATCATGGTTGTCGACCATGCCGGCCGCTGCATTGGCTGCGGAGCCTGCGGCCGCGTCTGCCCAAAGAACTGCCAGACCCATCTCGCGGCCGACCAGATCGCAGCATGAGCTGCATGATTTGACGAGACAAAATCAGGAGAACGGCATGCGCTTCATCATCTTTTGTCGGCTCCTCGGGCTGGTCCTGTGCGGCAACGCTGTGGCGGTTTACTTCGCCTCGCATTCTTTCCGTCTAGCAGTCGTCACGACGCTGGGCTGCTCGCTACTTCTTCAGCTGGGCTATTTCGTAAGTGTGCTCTTTCTGATTTGGCGATCCAGCTGCGCTGGCAAAGCCGGCCAAGGGGCTGAGCTTTTCGATGGGTCCCAGGAAGTTCGGTACCAGTCGCGCGACGATGAGCATAGGAATGAAACTCAAGATGTGCCCCAGCGCAATCAAACGCTCGGCATATCGCTGCTCCTCCCTTGAGGCGCCGTAACAAGATCAGAGCGCAGATTCATTATTCAGGCTGTGGTTCCCTGGTAGGGTCGAAGGCGACGGCATTCTCATCGTTCTACCGCCCAGGGGAATGCAGTTTCGGTTCTCCGGGCGGATTCGCCGATGACGGTCCTGTGTTTCGGCGTGCGATTTTGACACCTGAGGCGGGGAATCGGCGTCCAATTTTGACCCCGGTTTGGAGTGCGCCCCTGAGGGTGGACAGATATCAGGCTGCTGATTTGCCAGTCTGCCGGATGTGTTGATCCTCGCGATCATCTGCGCGACCGCATTCGCCGCGCCGTCTCTCGTGGCCGCGCCCTCTTGAATTGAAGGTACAGACAGTTCCTCTTTTAAAAGCGACATCCGCCCTGTCCGTCAGCGGAGAACAGTCGGAGCTAAAACCCGGTCACCACCAGGTCGAAATGGCAGCGAACGACCTTGCGGGGGCGCTCGGGTTCAGGCGTAGGTCGATGCCGAGAGGCACGTTCGGCATTGTCCGATAACCGACAATGTCGGGTATGCAACGTAGAGGAAGCTGACTCTTGGGTGTTTTTTAAATGCTTTTTGGCTTGGCACGGTACATGCTCGTTATTGCGCAAAACGCACGGATTGAGTGGTTCCACCGCCACGAAAGTCGCTAGCTTACGCCACCTCCCAAGGCGAACCCGGCCCGGCAGGGAGCTCCGTCTCTGCCGGGCATGCCTTTCAGACGACTCGCGTTCAGAAGAGCAGCAAGTTCACGTCAGCAACACCGACACAGATTACTAATCAGTTGCTGGATACCGCTAGGACCCACACGCTCGTCAACTACAATCCGACGACTTACGGCCGCGGCGAGCCCAGCCTTTCGAGGGCATTGGCACCCGTTTCGATCAGGTAGACGAGCACTTCGATCGAGCAGCTGAAACCTCTGTGACGCGTTGAGCGCCACAAAAATCGCCTCGCGGAATCCGGCTCGGCAACCGTGCAGTTCCTGCCGGTCCAATCGCAAACAAGAGCCACTGCGTTTTTATCGAAGTCTGTTGGTTTGGCAGTCTGGCTGCACTTGCAAAGCTGGCAAAAACGCAGATGTCGACCGCGTGTCGTCCTAGGTTTCCTAGGCGATGGTCGCCTCATCGCAGCATGGCGACATGTGGATCGCTTCGTCTCAATCGCAAGGAGAGCGCTGGAAATCCCCAAAGCTCTGATGGGTGGTCGGAGAGCGCGGCCGACCAATCCAAGCAGCGCTTATGGAACGAGTTTTGCGTGGCTATTTCAGCTGAATGATCATCGCCGGAGAGAATATGCTGGAAAAATTCGAGCGTTACCCGCTCACCTTTGGACCCACACCCATCGAGAAGCTCGACCGGCTCGGCAAGCATCTGGGCGGCAACGTGGAGATCTACGCCAAACGCGAGGACTGCAACTCCGGTCTGGCGTTCGGCGGCAACAAGCTGCGCAAGCTCGAATACATCATCCCTGACGCGATCGCGTCAGATGCCGATACCCTTGTCACCATCGGCGGCGTGCAGTCCAACCACACGCGGATGGTCGCCGCCGTTGCCGCCAAGATCGGCATGAAATGTCTCCTGGTCCAGGAGAGCTGGGTTCCACATGAGGATGTCGTCTACGACCGGGCCGGCAACATTCTCTTGAGCCGCATCTTGGGCGCAGAGGTGCGTCTGGTCGACGATGGCTTTGACATCGGTATCCGCCGCAGCTGGGAAAAAGCGCTCTATGAGGTCAAGGCAAGGGGCGGCAGGCCCTATGCGATACCGGCCGGGGCGTCTGTTCACCCGAATGGAGGCCTCGGCTATGTGGGGTTCGCGGAGGAAGTGCGCGCCCAGGAGGAACAGCTCGGGTTTGCCTTCGACTACATGGTCGTTTGCACGGTCACCGGTTCAACGCACGCCGGCATGCTCGTCGGATTTGCCAAGGACGGTCGGCAGCGCAACGTGATCGGTATCGATGCCTCTGCTACCCCGGCCAAGACCAAGGCGCAGGTGCTTAGCATTGCCCGACATACAGCGACCCTCGTCGAGCTCGGATCGGAACTTGCCGAGGATGACGTGGTGTTGCTGGAGGACTACGCGCACCCGCGGTACGGCATTCCATCCGAGGAAACCAAGGAGGCGATCCGTCTGTGTGCGCGGCTCGAGGGTATGATTACCGATCCCGTCTATGAGGGCAAATCGATGCAAGGGATGATTGACCTCGTTCAAAAAGGCTTTTTTCCTGAGGGCTCGAGGATACTCTACGCGCATCTCGGCGGCGCGCCGGCCATCAACGGTTATGGCTACACCTTTCGCAATGGCTGATGCTCGACAGCTCTCCACGTGCTGTGCCTGCCGTAACAGCGCTCCGCCAGGTTTGACCGAAGGCCCGTTGGCAAACTTCAGCGGGCAGTTGTTAACTGCCGCCACGACGTGGGGTCGTGGTGCTGGCATGCTTGGCAGCATTTGCCTGTGCTCAATGTGTCCTGAAGCCGCATAAGAAGGGAGAAGACGTGTCCGTTTGACTTTTTTGTCATTTTGCGGTGCGGCGATAATCGCCGTAAATTTTATAAATTGTAAGCCACCGAAGATATCCGCAGGCGCGTGGTATCTACTTGAGCAGGTATGGAAGCTGTGACCAAGCGTGCTCGAGCGGGGTCGTCGTCGGCGAGCACATCGCCGGACACCCCCAGCGCGGCGGTGAGCTGGGCCAGCATGGGGGAGGGGAAGAGGCGTCCCCCGCGACGTGACCGCGGGCAGTCGGTATCCGGTTTAACGAGGCCTTGCTCATACCTATTGCGAGCGTCGACGAGACTGTCGTCCCTTCGGCAATTTTGACCGAAACGGCGCGTTCAGCCGGCGCGTTGCCTTCGGGCGGGTTCATCCACCTGGCGCTCTTTCAGCACTACGTGCGGAGGGGGTTGGGCTACGACGTCGCAGAGCCGCTCTATACGGAGGGGCGCGCGCGGCGAGGCGACGATGAGGTCGAGTTGTCCCCCGATCGCCTCTACGTAGCTCTAAAGTGTCGACAGATACGTATTGGCCTGTTGCTCGATCTTCGAGACAGAGGGCTGGTTGATCTTGAGGGGCAAGGCAATCTCCGCCTGGGCCTTCCCAGCCGCACGGCGCAGACCGCCGAGGCACTCGACCTCCGTCCTTAGCTCTTCGAAACGTGCATCGACACGCTCCCGACGCTACTCAGGGAGGGCTGCGATCACGTCATCAAGCCTGCGTTCCATGTCTTCCTCTCCTTCTTGTTCGCCGCCGACCGGCGGTGAGATGCCCTTGATGGCATTTGTCCAATGGCGTGTTGATTGGTGGCCCGGAACGGGAAGCGGCATCTGGCCATTGCCATCGCCCGGGCGCTCATCCGCGTCAGCGGGCGCGGCTACTTCGACGGAACAACTGACCGCACTGCTCGATCCTCTCACGCATGATTGCGAGATCATCGAAACCGGACATGAATCCTGGCGCTCCAAGAACCGCGCCTGATCAACACATCGCCCAAGACGATCCGCGCTCGCCGGGCTTCGCAACCCGGACCAGCTCCGCCCGGCGAGCGCTAAACGCGATGCGCTGCCGCCAATTTTTACCGGGATATTGGCTGCGGCCAAGCAAGAGGGACATCTTCTCAAAAAAAGCAAAACTGGGCTCATTATCGATGTAGCACCGCCAAAGTGCTCTACTGGGTGCATTTGCAGAGCGCGATTGACGAATATCTGGGAGGGTTTTGCGCCGAGCTGGAACGGTCCGTGCAGTCCAAAATGCGTTCATAGGAAATATGATCACTTGGCGAAAACGGCTGTTTGACCCGAATCTTTCTTTTCAGTGGCTGAGCGGAGTCAGATTGGTCGATATCTGCAGCGTGATGGGTGTTGCAATCAACGATGCCCAAATGGCGAACAGCATCTGGCGGTCAAAGCCCTCAAGGGATTTGGCGGCCGCATCCTTGCGGGGGTCGACGACTTAGACAGGGATACTTATCGCGCCGTCCATGCCGTCGCTTCGCTGGCGTGATCTACATCCTTGCTTCCAGAAGAAAGGCAGGGACACGCCCAAGTGCGAAATCGATCTCGTTAGGCGCGATTGAAGGCGGCCGAGACGCACGATCGCGAAAACTATGGGAAGGAACAAAGTTATGACGAAGAATCACCGGCCGAATGACCAGCGGCAACGTGTTTGCGGATTTTGGCTTTGATAATTCCGAAGAGGAATTGCGGAAAGCCAAGCTCGCCCGTGAGATCCGCGCCATCATTATGCGTCGGCGCCTCACTCAAGCCAAATCAGCTCAATTGCTTGTTATGAAACAGCTCGACATATCCGCCGTAGTCATGGGCGAACAGGCAAGTTCTCTATAGATCGCCCGGTGCGCTGCCTCGATCGACGCGCGCTTATAAGGTGGACGTTGTGGTGCGCCACAAGCCGCGCAAATCGGCACGGACGGCCGAAGCAGCCTAATCATTGGCGCGAGCGTGGGGTCCAGCTCTCGACAAGATCGGCTTCCTCGGAGATTTCCATCTCCTCGTCCTCCTGGCCAATTTCGGTTGCAACGAGGATCATGAGTGCCGAGCTGCCCTTTGCGCCCCAGTTTAACCCACGAAGCGGTTCGCTTCGCAGCGGCACGGACGACCTTATCCGGACGACGATGGTTCTTCCGATTCTTAAGTCCAAATGCTCTCTGGCGTGAGGATCTCGAACGGAACAATCCGCTGTTCGATTAACCGTGTGTCCGTGCGTTCGATCATGCGCAGCATCACATTGATGAGTTCTTCAGGCATCCTGTCGACGGGATGGCACAAGGAAGCAGTAATCAGGCCTTCGCTCAATCCCTTGCGTGCCTCGGGCCCGATGTCGCGGCAGACGACCCGGATTTTGCACTGCTGCTCCGCAGCGAGCTCGCGCATAGCACGCAGAACGCCGGAAATGCCGCCGCCATTAACGAAGATGCCCCGGAGCTCCGGCTCCTCCGCTATCAGCCTGCGAACGATTGCATAGGCGTTCTTCGGCGCCTCATGGGTCAGCAGGGTTTCGCTGACGTGGAACTTGGGCGCGTGCTCGCGCATGTAGGAGCGAAAGCTCGCATCCGAGATGTCTTGGAACTGATAACGGTTGCTGCCGATGAGAGGAAAGATCTTGCCGGGCCGACCGGACGTCTGGCTGATAAACCATGCTGCGGTGCGGCCGGCCTTCCAGTTGTCGGTTCCCACAAAGCCGGCCCGGCTGGCGGCGGACAGGTCAGTGACGTAGGCGATCACTGGAACGCCTTTGAGGCGCAACTCATCAATCGCCTGGCCGACGAGCGGGTGATCGGCCGAGATTACCGCGATTGCGTCGGCGCTTCCGCCTATCTTCAGCAGATTGGCAGCAACCGCTTCGGGGGAAGGGTCGTCCTCGAAGAGCACGTCTGGCTCAATAACCGCATCTGTGCGTCGCGCGCAGGCACCTAGAAGCGCCTCGGCCCAGATCCGGCAGAGCGGCCGGTGCGATTGCTGCATGAGAAAGCTCAAGTGCCGATGCGGGAGATTGTCCCGCCTGCGTTCGTGCAGCGGCCCCGAACTGCGGAAGCCGATCTGCTGCGCTGCGCTCAAAATGAGGTCGGCCGTCTGCGGTCGCAGTGTGCCAGTTCCGTGCAAGAGCCTATTGACCGTGGAAACACTTACGCCCGCGGCTTTCGCCAGATCGGCGATCGTTGGCCTGTTCATCAGCCGCCTCTCATTTCGTGAATGACGTCTACCAAGTGCAAACGCCATCTAGTCAGCGACGAAGGCGGAGTAGGCCCAAGGAGAGGTCTGACATATTGCACAAAGCTTCGCGCCGCCTGACGCCAATCGGCACGATTGTTCGCCCGCGGCCGCCATTTTTCCCGATGGCACCACGCGCGCTGCGGCTGTGCGATCCGAAGCCACGCGGCGCGCTGCAACGCGAAGGCGCCAATCTGGCTGACGTCAACGGACAGTGCTTTCTGGACCTCGACAACACTTTCGCCATTCTAATTCATTGGGATGGCTTTGCCCCGGCGCTTGATGCGGTCACGCGTATCGTTCGTGACGGCAGCCGCCTTTTCAATCCTATGGAACAGCCCTTCGAAACGGCATCGAAGGCACCCACCCTGGTCGTGCTGAACACCACAAAGAGAAGGAAACGATCTATGGAACAGATTGCCACCGTCGGCCCGGACCTGGGGCGCTCACGTCATTTCATGGGCGGCCACGGGTGCCTCTTTGCAGCACCGGAATTGCTCCCATCCCGCTGCGCGAAGATTACACTCGATGCAGGTCCCGCAACCGAAACCCCAGCTATGTCTATGTTCGCGGTCTCCGCTATAGCAGGTGTGGCTTCCCTCGCAGATGAGCTTCACCAGCACCTCGCCGCCCAGCCAACCCGCCAGCGCCCAGGTCTGCGCCTTGTCGCGCCGCATGAGGGGTGTGTGAATGACGAGATGCGTCTCCATTCCAAGGTTAAGGGCAAGTTGCATCGCTTTGACTGCGTCATCCCGACAATCCGGGTAGCTGAAACGATCCGTCTCGGACACGCCGATCACGAGGTGTTTCGCGCCCATCCGGTAAGCTATCGCGGCCGCAAAGCCGAGGAACAGAAGGTTGCGGCCAGGCACGAAGGTATTTGTTAGACCGTTCGCGTTCAGTGCGACCTCGACGTCGCGCGTGAGCGCGGTATCACTGATTTGACCGAGCACGGCCATGTCGATCATGTGGTCCTCGCCTAGTCGCCCACGCCAGGCCGGAAAGTCTGTTCGAATGCGCCCGAGCAGGTAGGGCCGCACATCGAGCTCGATCCGGTGCCGCTGCCCATAGTCGAAGCCGATTGTCTCGACGCGCTCGAAGTTCTCGAGCGCCCAAGCCAGGCAGGTTGTCGAATCCTGGCCGCCGGAGAAAAGGACGAGTGCGGTTCCCGGATCTCGTTGCATCGGGTCAACCCTCGTATTCAGCCCAGCACAGCGGCGTCTCATAGACCGTTACCGAGCACATTTGGCCAAGAAGCGGCTTGGTTTGGTTCCAGATCCAGACCGCAATGTTTTCCGCTGTCGGATTGTCGAGACCCTCAACCTCATTCAGATGCTGATGGTCGAGACGTTGCAGAAGCGGTCCGAACACAGCCCCGACATCGAAGAAGTCGATGACAAAGCCCGTGTCTGGATCGACGGGCCCTTCCAGACGCAGTTCCACACGGTATGAGTGGCCATGCATGCGGTGACAGCGGTGGGTCTCTGGCACGCGCGGAAGACAGTGCGCTGCCTCGAAGGTGAAAGCTTGCGTAATTTTCATGGGATCCCGAGAAACTTGTGGGTTTGAAGGCTCAAGCGCCAACGTGGGTTGGCAAGACAATAGGCCACTGCGGCGGCCGTATTCGCCTCGCGTTCGGGCCCATCCATCGGCTGAAGCAGAAGGTGCTCAAACGCGAGAACTTCGAAATGTTCGGGCTCCGCGCCAATCCGAGGATATACAAGCTTTAGCTCGTCCCCTGCCATGACCACGAGGCGTGCATTGCATTTCGGACTGACGCACAGCCAGTCGATGCCGGCGAGTGTGGGAATGGTACCGTTGGTCTCCACGGCAATTTCAAACGCCAAGGAATGCAGAGCTTCCAGGAGTTCTTCATCGATCTGGAGGAGGGGTTCCCCTCCGGTGAGCACGACAAGACGCTGCCTAGTTCCCGACCCGCGCCAGGCTTGTTCGACCGCCAACGCAAACTCTTGTGCGGTGGCAAAATGTCCGCCACCGGGGCCATCTACCCCAACGAAATCCGTGTCGCAGAATTCGCAGAATGCTCTTGCCCGGTCGCCTTCACGTCCCGACCAAAGGTTACAGCCGGCGAAACGACAAAATACGGCAGCCCGCCCGGCATTTCGTCCTTCACCTTGAAGGGTGTAGAAAATTTCTTTGACCGCATATGGCATGGCTTAAGCGGCCTTCGAGTGAGCAAGGGAGCATCTCTGCTGGCTTAGGAGACGCGGCAATCGGTGGGAAATGTCCCACTGCAGGTTTTGCAGTTCGTTCCACCATCGAGGCTGATTGCCGAAAACCCACTCACCCGAACTCCACGCAGAATTAGGTTTCAGCGGGCGGAGGCTGCGGGGAAGGGCCTCTCCCTCCTTGAAACCTATCACCTCGAAAAACGCCGCTATCACGCCGGTCATGGCGATGATGCCTTGACGACGACGAGGCGTGAGAATCCTGGTGTCTCCTCGAAAGCCTGCCTCACAGCACGGAAGAACTCGCTCATCAGCCGCAAGCCGCGCTCCAGGATGAGGCGGTCGAGCGATGAGTAGGTCGTGTGCGGCGGCAGGGCGCCGAGAAAATCCGCCATGTCCTGATCGGTGATCTGAAGGGCTTCATCGATGGTCTTGCCGACGATGAATTCGGTAAATGTCGAGGAAGCGGTTATGGCCGAGCCGCGGCCGAAGGTCTGGAACGTTGCGGCAGTAATCGTCTCGGTCTTGGGGTCGAAACCCATTATCAATTTAAGCCCGTCGCCGCAGGCGACGGCGCCGACCTCGCCGGCCGCATTGGGGGTGTCCAAAGCGCCGACATTGTGCGGGTTGATGAGATAGAGCTTGTCGTTGAAGAGGTAGACGTTGTCGGTATTATCCCGCACGGCGCCGATCCTTGTCGTGATGGCGGCTAGCCGAAGGACTTGCCGCAGGCGCATTTGTCCCGCGCATTGGGATTGTCGAAGACAAAGCCCGAGGACTCCAGGTCCGTGACGAAGTCAACGGTCATGCCGGCGAGATGGGGCTGGGAGTTTGCGTCGACGAACACCTTGAACCCGTCCGTCTCCATGATGGCATCGCCCTCGCGCGAGACGCTTTCCAGACCCAACAGGTATTTGAGGCCGGCGCAGCCGCCCGCCTCGACCATGATGCGAAAGCCTTCCGCCGGTTCGTCGGCGCGGGAAAGCGCGGTCTTGATGGCAGCGACGGCGTTTTCAGTAAGTGTGATCATGGGACTATTTTCTTGCTGATGCTTCGCAAGTTTCTTGCTGATGCTTCGCAAGCTACGCTGCACAGAACGTGCCAGAGAGGAAAATTCAATTAAACAACGGGTTAGCTGATTTTGCGCCCTGTCTGACATCTAACAATTGTCGGATGTCGGACAGAGTGAACCTTGCGTTCAAAAAGCGGCATCGGACACATCGCCAGTGGCGTCGCCTGAGCCAGCGTTTTCGATCACATGAATGTTGACCAGTGTAAGGGTGGGAACTCTTAAGTCGTGCTGCGCTCCAAAAGCCGCGCCATCGTGACCACGCAGTGCGGTGGCGAACACCGGGTGGTCGATAGCCGCATCGATCGCGCTTCCTCGAGGGCGCAGTCGATTCTGCGTCGGCTCGTGGGTGCCGAACACCACTCGCGTGCTCGGTCCATGGACTGTAGTGCGGCCGCCATCTCGCGAGGGCCGACTGAGGCGTTCAATATGCCGTGAAGCCAGGAGGTGGGCCAACACGCCGCCCAGGCAACAGCGCAATCACCGCCACGGCGGCCACGGCCGCGATTAGAGGCCGCGGACAGTTCCAGTTCTATCGCAAACCGCGGTCTGGCTCGTCCGCGTCCAAAACGAAACTCGAGCGGCCACCGGTCTCGCCGTCACATCGAAGGAGAGAAATCGCTATCTGTCACAGCTACTCGTCGGCAAGGATCCCGTCACGGCCGACATAGGGAAATACCCAAGCATCGTGGTTGCAGTCATGCTTGGAAAAACCGGTGGTCAGTGCCCCCGCCAACAACGCCGCCGATTAGCGCTGCCGCAAGGCGGGTACTGACTGTCACGCTATCGCTATCCAATGCGTTGCAACAGATTCGTCAAACAAGTTTACAGACTCTTTGCGAACTCAAGTCGCTGACCATGATACGTTCGCTTTAAGGCAGAGATTTGCCGTAGCTGATCGTCGAAATAATTGGTTTGGAATGCGTGAACATAGAACCTGCAGCGTTGAATCGCAAGCCGCATACAGAGAGGCCCTTTAATGGATATCGACATTTTTGAAGCTTACGAGTCTAACGTTCGTCGCTATGGACGATCCTTCCCAACAGTCTTTACAAAGTCTCTTGGGGCGACAATCTGGGACGAGTCCGGAAAACCTTATATTGATTTCATTGTTGGGTCAGGTGCGCTCAATTACGGTCATAACAATCAAGATATTATGGCGCCGGCAATTCAATATCTCGCCAACCAAAATATCGTCTTGTCGCTTGATATGTACACAACTGCAAAGCGTGATTTCATCGAAGTGTTCGTCAATTCGATCCTGAAGCCCCGGGGCCTTTCTTACAAGATACAGTTTCCTGGGCCAACCGGGACAAACGCTAACGAAGCGGCGTTGGCGCTGGCGCGAAAATATACCGGCCGCTCGAGTGTTATGGCCTTCACAAATTCGTACCATGGCATGTCACTCGGCTCCTTGGCTGTATCGGGTTCAGCGTCAACCAGACAGCTTGGCGGCGTTGCTCGCCACGACGTGATCCGTGTCCCTTACGAGAACTATCCGAACCAAACTTTCGATTCCGCGAGTTACATTGATCACGTGTTGGGCGACCCGGGCAGCGGCATAGAAAAGCCGGCCGCAATCATCCTGGAGCCCATCCAGGCAGAAGGCGGCATGAACACCGCATCCGCACCATGGCTTGCAGAAATTCAGCGCATTTGCCGTAAGCACGACGTCGTTTTCATCGTCGACGACATTCAGGCAGGTTCGGGACGAACGGGCGATTTCTTCTCATTCGAGTTCGCGAAAGTCGAGCCCGACATCGTGTGTCTTTCGAAGTCCCTAAGCGGTTCAGGTAATCCGTTGTCCATAGTTCTGATTCGCCCCGAGATGGACATATGGAAACCGGGAGAACATAGCGGGACCTTTAGAGGCAATAATCTCGCCTTTGTGACTTCCGCGGCCATGTGCAAAATGTGGTCCGATAGGCAGTTTACTAAAGCCGTTGAGGGGACGGCCGTCAAACTGCAAGAACACCTTGATCGCCTCGTTGCGAAATTCCCTAAGTGCATCGAACAAAAGCGCGGCCGTGGTCTGATGGCCGGCCTCAAGTGCCGATCACAGGCCGTTGTTGGCCGTGTGCACGATGTCGCGTTCGAAAACGGCCTGCTGATCGAATCGTCGGGGCCAAATCGCGACGTCATTAAAGTCCTTCCGCCGATAACCATCTCAGATGACGAACTTGATCACGGAATTGCCATCCTCGATCAGGCACTACAGGAGAAAACAAATGGCGACTAACCAAGCACGTCAAACGCCGGCCATCTCGCCTCTTACGATCGAGGAACGAACCGGCTCGATCAGCACTGCGGAGATCATCTCGGTCCTAAAAGGTGAGATCACGGCTCTGCATATCAGCCAAGCTTTCAGCACCGAAATAGCCGAGGAGATCACCGCGAAGTTTTTTGGCAGTCCCGGTCTCAGGGAGCGCAAAGATGGCGTCCCCGGACAATATGTGGGCGCATCCCACTACAGGAAGGATGCAGCCACCTATTTCGCGGAGGCAGAAACTGCGCGGCCGCACGTTGACGCTCTTTTTGGCAATTTAGTTGATCCGGTCCGAGCCCTCTTCGACGCGTTGAAGCGCGAGCTTCACAAACAAGGCATTGAATTGCGGCTGGCGCGCTCAGAACACGGTCAGGCTAACGTTTGTCGGGCTCTCAGTTGGACCGGCAGCGGCACGTTTTCCTTGGACCCCCACGACGATGTCGCTCAAGTGCTACGTGCCGGGAACGATTACGAGCTATCTGCGGTGGCGCACAATACCGTCGCCGCGCTCAACTTCTACCCCAGCATGTCCGAGGAAGGCGGCAATCTGCGGCTCTGGAGCCACAAGCCGACAGTTGACGACCGAAAGTCGCAGGGGGTGGAGACAACGGGCTATCCCTATTCTGCAGTCTATCTAAAGGATGTGCCTTGTCGCGACATCCGGCTCAAGGCCGGGGACATCGCCTTACTTGACGGCGGTTTCGTTCATGGGGTCACTGGTCAAGCAGGCAACGGAAAGCGTCGCGTGCTGCTAAACAGCTTTTTCGGATTTGCCCGGCCAGATCTTGTTCTCTGGTGGACTTGAAGTTAAGGATGTCGCAGCGACTGACTGCGCTTCCGCCGACAGGTATCACATCGGTCGCAACCCGAGGGGAGCCTTTAGTCACAGCCGCCCTGTCCGCATTACCCGGCGCTCCACTGTTCGCGGTGCCAAGCTGAACAGGCATCGCGAGGTGATGTTAAGCAAGGCAGACGCAACGCGAGAGGTGATCTAGCAGGCTTCTCTGATTGGGGTCCTTGGGGTCAAGCTCCTCCTGATATTTTTTTCCGGACCATGTCGCCCCGCGGGTCACTCGCTTCTCTTCGCGGTCGACGTTAGGCCGCCGCATGATGGGGTCAGTAGGGCGAGGCGTCTCAATCTGTTGAACGACCTTGAGAGAGTTCGTCCCAGGATCGTGCCTGCTAACGAGATCGCCTTGCCCATCGTCCCCGCGGGAACGATCCGGATCACGCCCTTTCGGGCGGAATCAACTCCTCCTTCGTTGGTCTGTTGTCCCTATTTCATGCCGATACGGGGCCGGGTGCCTTGCCGAAGCGGAATTCTGTCCCGTCGCTCCACATGCGATGCAGAATGACAGCGAGCTTGCGGGCAACAGCAACTCGGGCTCGGGCCATACCGCGCCGCTTGGCGACGTTCATACCCCACGCTCTGAGGCACGACCATTTCTTGCTGAGCACAAGCAGCGAATGAGCCGCTTCATAGAGAGCCGTGCGGGCGAGCTCGTCACCGCATCGGCTTACCTTGCCCTGAATGTCCGTCTCGCCTGATTGATAGCGTGCCGGGGTCAGACCCAGATGCGCTCCGACATCGCTCGATCGGCGAAAGCGGTCCGGCTGATCGACCGTGGCACGAAAGGCGAGCGCGGTGATGGGTCCCACACCGGGCCCGGACATGAGTCGCCGGCAGACTTGCTCCTTGCGGGCGATATTGAGGACTTGCTTTGTCAGTCGCCCGAACTCGCGGAGCATCGTGGCCACGATCGCCAGAAGCGGCTCGACAAGCGCCATGACGACCGTATCTGCGCCAATCAGTTCGCGCACGCGATCGGCGAAAGCTGCACGACTTGGCGTGCCGAGCTTGATGCCGGCCTCCCGCAGAATCGCTCTGATCACGTTCTCGATGGATCGCATTTCATTGAGGACCGTGCGTCGTGCGACGAGGAGGGACCGCCAGCGCCGACACTGCTGGCTCTTCACATGCACCTGTCGATACCAGCCGGTGCGCATGATCTGCGCCAAGGCGCGGGCATCATTCCGGTCCGTCTTGTTCGGCATCGTCTTCATCGCCGCATTGGCCAGTCGGGTCTCGATGCAAATGGCCGGCAATCCTTCGGCGCGAATACCGTCATAAAGCCAGGCCGCCAGCGAGCAGGCTTCGAGCCCGATGCGGTCCAGCGGCAGATCGATTTTCCGCAAGACCTCATAAAGCGCCCTCGGCTCACTCGCCGCCCGCCCTTCCTTCACAATCCGGCCGCTCTCGTCGACGACGCAGATGGCGGTCTCTTCCAAAGACACGTCAAGTCCGGCAAAATACTTCATGGCTGCTCCTCCTGATGTTTGTGGCGATCTACATCGACCACGTTCTCACATCTCGATAGGAGCAGCCGCCCTCAATTTGGCTCGGGCGAGACCCCAATCACCCCATCTGTTGAACAACTGTTTTGTTTACGGAACGTGTCGGAATCAGATCAAGCACAAAGCAAATTCAAAACGGGTATCTCCGCTCTTTTTTCAGCCTCCTAAGCCAAGAACGCAGTCGCGTCATGTGGCAAGGAACCTTCGCACCCACGCAACCGACCATCGCGACTTCCGCGGATCGGCAGCAGCGAATTGCTCCTCTTTGTACGCGCTGTAAAGGCGGAGCATCGCCTCGGCAAAACCTGAGAGGCTGCTGAACATGTCGGCGGCTCGCGACGGTGAGATGTCAATGTCCGCCAATACTGGGTGGCTCTATATTCGATCGAAAGCGCCCGAGGCATCCTCCGCATGATGCCTCGGGCGGGACGAGGGGTGCGGTAGCCCGTCTGGCGCACTCCGCGCCCCCCAAGGTCTGCTCGCTTACTGAGACGTAATTCCCCCCAAAGCCACCAGGCCAGGTCACACAGCCATCAGCACATGGCCCCGTCGAGGTCGATTGCTTGCGACAATGCCGAGCCTTGATTGTCATTCAACAGCGGCGGCTTAACCGGAGATTCTGCCGTTACTTAACCCATTGGAACCGCACTTATTGACCTGCACCACCTAGTCCTGCTTGAGCCGCACCGTGGCCCTGCGGGGCAGCGCTGCATCTTCACCAGAGCCACATCATAGCTCGAACCGATCGCCGGCAAACTGCCGCGCTTGACTGGCATTATTCGCCTGTCATGACAAAGCCTTAGGGTATCCTCATCAAGGTAGCCCAAAAGAGATCGCCTAACCCATCGCAACATTCAATGCGCCAAGTGCGGTCCGCGTGGCGCAATTCGTCATTCGACGCCCTTTTTTGACACGTCACGAACAGATCCTCAGATTTTTTGCGATACCCCCGCCATTTTCGCAGTGGTACACCTTTTCTGCCACATTCGGACATCTCGAAACTGCGTGTCTTGGGTGACGGAGTTGTAGTTCTGACGTTGCTATCGAGGAATCCCGCTGTGAGATTTTCAGGCTTTCGCGTTCTTTCTGAAGCGCTCAAAGGTCATTCTGGATGGAAACCTTTATGGCGCAATCCTGATCCGCAGCCGTTTTACGATTACGTCATCGTTGGCGGCGGCGGGCACGGCCTCGCGACGGCTTATTACCTGGCCAAGACCTTCCGGCAATCCCGTATCGCCGTTTTGGAAAAGGGTTGGTTGGGATCCGGGAATGTTGGCCGAAACACGACAGTCATCCGTTCGAACTACCTACTGCCCGGTAACGGGCCGTTCTACGAGTTTTCACTGAAGCTCTGGGAGGGGCTGGAGCAGGAACTGAACTTCAACTCGATGGTCTCCCAGCGCGGCGTCATTTACCTCTTTCACTCGGATTGGCAGCGAGATGCGTATCGACGCCGCGCCAATTCGATGGCGCTCGCCGGTGCGGACGCGCGCCTGTTAAGCCGCGAGGATCTCAAGGCGATGCTTCCTTTCTTGAACTACGACAATGCGCGCTTTCCGATCCATGGCGGCTTTATGCAGCCACGCGCGGGGACGGCACGGCATGACGCTGTCGCTTGGGGCTACGCTCGTGGCGCCGATCTGTACGGTGTGGACCTTATCCAGAATTGCGAGGTGACAGGTTTTCGCATCGTTGATGGCAACATCCGTGGTGTGGAGACCTCGCGTGGCTTCATCGGTGCCAACAAGGTCGGCGTGGCAGTGGCGGGCTCCTCGAGCCGCGTCATGGCGATGGCGGGGATGCGCCTTCCGATCGAGAGCCATGTCCTGCAGGCGTTCGTCACGGAAGGTCTCAAGCCCATTATTCCTTGTGTTATCATGTTCGGCGCGGGGCACTTCTATATAAGCCAATCCGATAAGGGCGGCCTCGTCTTCTGTGGCGAAATCGACGGCTACAATTCCTATGCGCAGCGTGGGAACTTGCCGATGGTGGAGGATGTCTGCGAAGGCGCCATGGCCGTGATGCCGATGATCGGTCGGGTGCGGCTCCTGCGGCAATGGGGCGGCGTTATGGACATGTCGATGGACGGCTCGCCAATCATCGACCGCACGGGCATCGAAGGCCTTTATTTTAACGGGGGCTGGTGCGTTGGGGGTTTCAAGGCGACGCCCGCCAGCGGCCACGCCTTCGCCCATCTTCTTGCGACCGATACGCCTCATGAGACTGCGCGCGCTTACCGACTCGATCGCTTCGCAAGAGGATACTTAATCGATGAAAGCGGCGCTGGTGCGCAGCCGAACCTACAGTGAGGTCAAAATGCTCATTCCCCATCCAGTTCTGGGTTTGCGCGATGCAAGAGAATTTGCCTATCTCGGAGACGCCCGGCTTATCGACCGTCCAGACCCATCTGCACCCGATGCCGAGGCCGCCTTTTGCGACTATGTATACTTGCGCGACAATCCAGCGGGCGCGCACCGGGAATTGTGGTTCCACGAGCACGGCGACCACTCCTGGCTGGTCGTTACGCGCAATACGATCACCCACGAAATTCTCGGCGCCGAGTTGGCCCACGACGTGGCCCTTGCGCGCAAGAGGAGCGTAAAATGACGCGGCTCTCAGGCGGATTAATCGACCGTACACAAACACTGAACTTCAAGTTTGACGGAAAACGCTACCAGGGGCATCCCGGCGACACGCTTGCCTCGGCGCTGTTAGCCAACGGCGTTCGCCTGATTGGGCGCAGCTTCAAATATCATCGTCCCCGCGGGGTGTTGTCCGCCGGTTCGGAGGAGCCAAATGCCTTGGTCGAGCTGCGCACCGGCCCGCGACAGGAGCCTAACACACGCGCGACAACGGTCGAGCTGTTCGAGGGACTGGAGGCGCGAAGCCAGAATCGCTGGCCCTCGCTTGGTTTCGACGCAATGGCTATCAATGACCTGTTCTCACCGCTGTTCACAGCCGGGTTCTACTACAAGACCTTTATGTGGCCGAAAAGTTTCTGGGAAAAAGTCTACGAGCCAGCCATCCGTAGGGCGGCAGGACTCGGCAGCATCTCAATGCAGGCCGATCCCGATGCCTATGACAGGGGCTTCCTGCATTGCGACTTGCTGGTGATCGGCGGGGGGCCAGCCGGACTTGCTGCGGCGCTGACGGCCGCTCGCTCAGGCGCACGTGTGATCCTGGCGGAGGAGGATTTCCGCCTGGGCGGGCGGCTGTTATGCGAGACGGAAACACTGGGCGAGGCCCCGCCCCTCGATTGGATTTCAGCGCTGGAGTCAGAATTCGAGAGCCTGCCACGTCTTCGGGTGATGAGCCGAACCACGGTTTTCGGCGTCTATGACCACGGCATCTATGGTGCGGTGGAAAGGGTTTCGGATCATCTTGCGCAGCCAAGAGGCCGCGTACGCCAGACACTTTGGCGCATAACGGCGAAACGTGCCATCTTGGCTGCAGGCGCGATAGAGCGACCCGTCGCTTTTGCGGACAATGACCGTCCCGGCATCATGCTGGCCGGCGCGATGCGAGCTTACGCGAATCGCTGGGCAGCGTGCCCATCCGAAAGGGTCGCCGTCTTCACCAACAACGAGAACGGTCACCGTACCGCCTGCGACCTCGCCGCCAAGGGCGTCGAGATCGCCGCTGTCATCGACGCGCGCCCAGAGGCGAAGGCTCGTGGTGATTACCGTTTAATCGCCGGCGGGGTTGTGACCGGCTCGCGCGGCCGTCTTGGCCTAACCTCGATTGAGTTTCAAACAAAGGGCAGGTCCGAATGGATCGATTGCGGCGCCCTTGGGGTCGCGGGCGGCTGGAACCCGAACGTGCATCTGGCTTCGCACCATCGGGGTAAGCCGACCTGGAATGAGCTGCTGCTGGCGTTCCTGCCTGGCGAGTACGGGCCTTCTGGGTTGCGGGCGGCGGGCGCTGCAGCGGGCCGCTTCTCGACCGCGGAAGCGCTGCGTTCGGGTGCGGAAACGGCGAGATGTGCGTTGGCAGACATAGGGATCACGGCGAAATCTCTTAATTTTCCGACCCCGGAAGAGGATGCATATAAAATCGCACCCGTCTTTCACGTGCCGGGTAGGAGACGCGCCTGGGTCGATTTCCAGAACGACGTGACGGTGAAGGACATCAAGCTCGCCCATGCCGAGAACATGCGGTCGGTAGAGCATTTGAAACGCTATACGACTTTGGGCATGGCGACGGATCAGGGCAAGACCGCCAATGTGATCGGGCTCGCCGTAATGGCGGAGCTCACTGGAAAAACAATCCGGGAAACCGGAACTACAATCTTCCGCCCGCCCTATACTCCCGTGGCACTGGCGGTCCTGGGGGGCGGCGATATAGGGCCGCATTTCCACCCTCCCCACTTGACGCCGACCCATCGGTGGGCCGAAGCCCAAGGCGCGGTATTTGACGAGTCTAGCCCCTGGCGGCGAGCCGATTATTTTCGCCGTAAGGGGGAAACGCACTGGCGCCAGAGTGTAGATCGCGAGGCGCAGGCCGTGCGTAGCGCCGTTGGCTTGTGTGACGTCTCCACGCTCGGAAAGATCGACGTGCAGGGCACCGATGCGGGGCAGTTTCTCGATCGTCTTTACAGCAACATGATGTCGACGCTGAAGGTCGGCCGCGTTCGCTATGGGCTGATGCTGCGCGAGGACGGCTTTCCCTATGACGATGGTACCTGCGCGCGACTCGCCGATGACCACTATGTGGTCACCACAACGACGGGCAATGCGGGCCTGGTTTTCCGAAATATGGATTTCGCCAGGCAATGCCTCTGGCCCGAGCTTGACGTACAGCTCATATCCACGACGGAGGCCTGGGCGCAAATTGCTGTCGCAGGTCCGAGATCGCGTGCGCTGCTCGAGCGGGTCGTCGACGGGTTCGACTTATCGAACTACGCGTTTGCTTTTATGGCTTGCGCGGAACTAACGGTTTGCGGCGGTCTGCGGGCGCGGCTCTTCCGCGTCTCATTCGTGGGAGAACTTGGCTACGAGCTTGCGGTTCCCGCCCGCTACGGGCATGCACTGATGAATCGGCTGATGGAGATGGGTGAAGATCTGGAAGTGACACCTTTTGGAGTCGAAGCGCTATCTGTCCTAGGGATGGAAAAGGGTCACGTCGGTGGAGCCCAGCTTAACGGCCAAACCACTGCCGAAATGCTCGGACTCGGCAAAATGGTGTCGCAGAAGAAAGACGCAATCGGCGCGATCATGTCTCGGCGCGAGGGGCTGGCGGGAAATAAGCGCCGACTGATGGGTCTTCAGCCCGTCGAGCCTGGGAGCAAGATCGTTGTCGGCTCACATCTCTTCGCCGAAGGAGCAGCATTGAACCACGATACCGATCAGGGCTGGATCACGTCAGCCTGCTATTCGCCCCATGTCGGCTCAATGATCGGGCTGGCTTTCCTCGAGAATGGCTATGAACGGTTGGGCGAGGTGATCATGGCTGCGAACCCGGTCGAAGGGGAAAGCGCACGCCTGCGCGTCGTTTCGTCCCATTTCGTTGATGCTGAAGGAGTACGTCTGCGTGGCTAACCTGAGACCGCTCAAGGCGCTGGGCGCCGAAAATCCTCGTTACGCATCGTTTGCAGCGCTGGAGATTCGTGAGAACCTAGATTTGGCGCTTGCCTCTCTAGCGCTGCGCCGGAAAACCGTTGCACCCCAACCGTTCGGTTTGAATTTGCCGAGGCCGGGACGCTGGGTAGCAGATCAGGAAGTGGCAGCTTTCTGGACTGGACCAGGTCAGTGGATGGTTGAAGCCGAAGGCCGCGCCGAAGAGGACTTTGCCGCAGATCTGAAAGAGGCTGCCCGCGGTTGTTCGGTGACCGAGCAAACTGGTGGGTGGGTGGCTGTCGAAATTTTATCTCGGGCCGGCACAGGCCCCCTCGACGCATTGCTGGCGAAGCTAATCAACATCGATCTTGCCGGTTTCGGTCCGGGTCGCGCGACGCGTACAGTCCTTGATCACATGACCTGTTTCGTAATCCGCCGCAGCGAAACCCATGTCGCCGTGCTTGGCGCGCGCTCGTTTGGCGCTTCGCTCTGGCACGCGCTAGAAATTGCCTCAAGGAGGATAGAGTAAGGTAGCTTAGTGCAGGCTTTCCAATTCGCCGAATGGTTGCCAAGCCAGAAAAGGCTCGGACGTTCACGCGCTTTTATAGCAACAGCATTTGCGGATGACTCGTACGGGGTCGCCAAAAGGCGACGAGCCTTACTCACGGCTGTCGCGAGCCGAACGCGGCTTGGCGAGATGGCAATCACGCGGATGGACCTGACGGCAGCGCGAGTTCGGGCTGCGCCGGCGAAGACGCGGGATGCACGGGCGGCACCCCGGACACGGGCGATCGCCCGCGACCGCAAGATAGCGGCGGACACTGGGCATGCATCGGCAGACGCCGCGCCACTGCATGCTTCGCTACAATGCGGGCGGATTGAGCGGCCTTTGCAGCCGCAAATCGCTGGAGCTCCAGGCGCAGTGACGCCGACGCAGAAGGTCGCGTTGGCGCGTTGGTGGAACAGGGCCACGATCCTGGGCGCAAACGGCATGGTGCGCTGGCGGCGCAAAGACCTTAGGCCTTAAAGCGTGTCGCGATTAATTGGCCTCATATCCGGCAGCTTTGAAGAAGTTTCTGCATTCGGCTGGCTGGAACAGATGGCAGATATCGCCGAGAGCCTCGCAGAGGGCATCGAAGCTTCTGGCCGCCTTCTTTCGCAGCCTCGCCTTGAGTTTTGAATAGGCCATCTCGATCGGGTTGAGGTCTGGCGAGTATGGCGGCAGGAACAGGAGCCATGCGCCCCTTTGGCGAACCAGTTGCGCGGCGCGCTCGTTCTTGTGGAAGCCGACATTGTCGAGAATGACGACATCGCCGGGCGACAGTTCGGGAGCGAGCTGAGTTTCGACGTAGCGTTCGAAGATGGCGGCATTCATCGGCGCGTTGACGATCCATGGCGCGACAAGACCGTGGCATCGCAGCCCGGCGATGAAGGTCTGCGTCTGCCATTTGCCGAATGGCGCATGCGTCCTGAAGCGCTCGCCCTTCGGCGCCCAGCCGGTGCGTTTGGTCAGCTTGGTGTGGTCGACGTCTCATCAATGAAGATCAGCCGCGCCAAAGCCTTGTTGAAGAAGCGCTTTCGCCGTCCGATCCACAGCTCACGCGCCTGGCGCACGTCGGCTCGCTGCTGCTCGCTGGCCTGCAGAGTTTTTTTTATGACTGAGCCCCAGGCGATTGAGCAGGCGCCCGACATTGGAGCGGTGCACGCTCACCCCGCGCACTTCCAGTTCGACGCAAAGCTCATCCAGCGTCAGTTCGCCGGCCTCGGCCAACCGCAAGCGGACAAACTCGGCATGCGGCTCAAGCTTCCCGCCGCCCACATGGCCCTGCCGGCGCGCTTCAAGCGAACCGGTCTGCCTGCGCAGGTTGATCAGATTGTTCACAAAGCGAGGCGAAACGCGGAAATGGCGCGCAGCCTCACGGTGACCATGTCCCTCATCGACATACGCAACAACACGACGACGCAACTCAAGCGGTAGCGGCTTGCCCATCGCGGTCTCCTTTCAACCGCAATGAATCACGATCTCAAATCAAGGGGAATCCTGAATCCCTTAAATCGCGACACGCTTTAGGCGGCGGACGGAGGCAATGTTCGAGATTGCAGAAATGCACGGCGGGCGCGCTTCTGGCTGGGCTCGACTTTATACGGCTGACGCCGCGTGCCCTTCACCCGAGGGCGTACGAAGCGGCTATTAGACTAGGAGGACTTAAAAACTCTTCCGACAAAGTAGCGCTGTTTGTCGGGGTCGCCGGGATACTCGGCTGCAGTCGTGACAGAAGATCGCTGTCGGGCCGTCAAAACTCCATAGCTTGGGCATGTGCGTGTGAGCGATCTTCACCAGCGAAACCTCGTACGTTGAGCGCCGATTTCAAATTGGGCCAACTTCTGCAACCGAATTTCAACAAGCACTAAGTTTTGACGGAAACGCGTCTTGTTTCGATATTAACATATGAGGGTTGGCTGAACCATCGGTCCCGGAACCACAAACTGGCACTAACTTTCAACGGAGCTGAGAACAGTGACTGAGGCGGCGAATAGCAGGATGGATTTCCCACTCGAGGAGTATCGTGCACGGTTGCACCGTACCCAGGAGGAAATGGCGAAATACCATCTTCCTGTCCTCTTGCTGCACCAACCAGAAAACATCAACTATCTTACCGGTTTGGATGACGTTATGTACGTCTCCTATCTTGCCTTAGTTGTTCCCAGCCGCGGAAACCCGGTGCTTGTCATTCGCGACATGGAAGTTCCGGCAGCACAAAACACATCGTGGGTAAAAGACTACGTGGTATATCCAGATGCTGCTATCGATCCGCTCCGTGTTTCTCTCGATGCAGCACACAAGGCCCTACATGGCCTAGGTTTGGCAGGCGGACGGATTGGTCTAGATGACCACTCGTGGTTCTTGACCGCAGAACGTTGGAAAATGCTTCAAACGGTGCTGCCTCATGCAAACTTAGTCGCAGAACCGCTGATTGTCGATCACCTCCGCCTGATCAAGTCACAGCGGGAAATAGATTATCTACGTGGCGCTGCTCGGAGCGTTGACGCGGGGATGCGAGTGGGTCTTGATGCGATCAAGGGCGGCGTGTCGGAGCGAGAGTTGGCTGTCGCAGTCTATAGCGAATTGACACGCGCTTGCACACAGGTGCCAGACGGCTGTCAAATCACCTCTGGTGACCGAACAAATCTCATACACGGGTGGTCCACTGACCGACGCTTGGAACGCGGCGATCCTGTTTATTTTGAGCTCAACGGAATTCACAAAGGATACTGGGCGCGCTTGATGCGTACCGCGGTCGTTGGCCCGGCGACTGCGCAGCAGCGCCGTGTAGCGGAGAAAATCATCGGCATTCAAGACGAGGCTATCGCGCTGATGCGCCCGGGCATACCGGCCAGCGTAGTCGATCAAGCTTGCCGCGAACCGATCTTAGTGGCGGGTCTTCGCCAGACCTACACCAACCGTACTGGCTATTCGCTGGGGCTCAATCAACGGCCCTCCACCGCCGAATTGATCCGAGAGTTCCTGCCGGATGTGAAATGGGTGCTGCAGCCCGGAATGGTGTTCCATATGGTGGCGATCGCCGGCGGCATGGGATTCAGCGAGACTGTTCTGGTAACGGAAGATGGGCCTGAACGCCTGACGGGCTTGGACCGTAGACTTTTTGAGAGTGCCTGACGGCTTACCCTGGGGAACAAAATGCGACCACTTGTTGGAATTGTCAGCAACTTTGAAGTCGATAAGAAGGGTTACTTCTGTTTAGAAAATTATGTTCGTGCGATCGAGCAATCCGGAGCGCTTCCAATCATCCTGCCTTATGTTAGTGAAGGCGATGTTGGGCAGTTGCTCGACACATTGTCGGGAATAGTTCTGACCGGCGGTGGGGACTTTCCAACCGAGTTCTACGGTGCGGATCCACACCCAACTGTACAGCGAATGATCCCCGAGCGTGATCGATTCGAGTTCGCTCTCGCCCGGGCAGCGTTTGAACGGCCGGTGCCGGTACTCGGTATTTGCCGTGGCATGCAGATACTGAATGTTGTCGCGGGAGGAACTATCTATCCCCATACTCGGGACGCTCTCCCTGAAGTCGGCGACCATCGTGATGGGACCCCGCTTGAACAGACAGTCCATGGGATTAACATTGAGCCAAATACATACCTCTCGCGACTTGTCGAAAGCCCAAATTTGTCATTCCGGGTCAACAGCTCGCATCACCAGGCTATTGACAGGCTGGCACCTGGTTTCGTCGTTTCGGCACGAGCCGACGACGGTATCGTCGAGGCAATCGAGGCGCCGGATCGGCCCTTTGTCATCGGTGTGCAGTGGCATCCCGAGGCGATGTTCGAGAGCGAGCCTGCGTGCCGGTCACTGATTCAGAACTTCGCCAAAGCTTGCGGGGTCAAGTAAAATCCATAAGGCCAAAGAGCAGCAGTATCGTCGTTTCACTATAGCGGCAGGTAGACGCATGTTGCAAAACGCTCAGCTTCCTTTAGGATGGCAACCCGCTCACTCACATCAATAGCCGCGCGAGTAATGACTATGGGTTGAGCGCAAGATACTTTTTCTTACGACTGCTAAGGCGGCTTATCATGAATATTGGAGCACATCGTGCAGCCCCTTTTAAAACTCGCCGACTTCGTGGCTACCTTTCCGCCGAAAAGTTTGCCTGTGCCAACCACGCAGACGATCTCCACCCTGATGCTCGATCTGATCGGTGCTGCAGGAGCGGGCTTACATTCGCCGCTTGCGAGGGCTGCCAGAGCATCCGCCCTTAATGCATATGGTGAAGGGTCTGTGAGGATTTGGCTGACTAATCGGACATCAAGTGTTGTAGGCGCTGCCATGGCCAACAGCGCTGCCGCCAGCGCGCTTGATATCGATGACGGTCACCGCGGCGCTGCGGGTCACGCTGGCGCCGGCGTTATACCTGCTGCTCTGGCAGTCGCCGAAGCCGTTGGTGGATCATCATCGGAAGTATCGGAAGCAATTGCGCTCGGTTACGAGATCGCTTTGCGCGTCGCAAGTTCCCGCCCCGCGGAATCGGTGGATACCTATGCTAGTGGGCGATGGGTAAACTATGGCGCTGCAGCCGCTGCAGCCCGCCTGCTCAAGTTAACCGCTAACGAGACCGCTCATGCGCTTGGTATCGCGGGCGGCGAAGGCCCAATCGTCTTCACGGCCCCGTCTCCAAAGTTCGAAGGCAGCACGATCAAAGAAGGTATTCCTCCTGCCGTCGTGGCAGGTATTACTGCTGCTTATCGGGCTCGAGAGGGAGCGACCGGCCCGCTCGACCTCTTCAACGACGAGGTTCGTTTTGATCGCAACGTTCTTTTGGGCGGTCTGGGATCGTCTTGGGAGGCGCAAAATTGCTATCTGAAACCTTACGCGTGTTGCCGATACATGCATGCAGCCGTTGACGCTATCATCTCGATGCGTAGACGTGGAACTGAGATCAAGACGCTTCGAATCAACACGTTTCCCCAAGCAATGCGCTTGGCAAACGAGCGCGCCCCAACCAACCTAGAGGGGGCTCAGTACAGCTTCTATTTCAATTGCGCGCTCGCTTCTCTTTACGGCGCTGAGGAACTTCAACCGGTCGCCTTAGAGAGACTCACTGACGAGAGGGTTCTCGAAATTGCTAACCTCATCGAACTCGTCCCGTCGCCGGAATTCGCCACGGCATTTCCTTTTGGTACACCGGCTAGGGTCTTCCTCGATCAGGGTGATGGGGTTCAAGAAATGCTTGTACTGCATCCGCTTGGAGATGTGGCAAATCCGATGTCGAGAGAGCAAGTCATTCACAAGTTCATGAACATCACCGAAAATCTCGGGCGCGAATGGCAGGAGGACCTTGTTGCCGCAGCATTGAATTTCGAGGAGGGGGGACTGTCATATCTCGTTTCATCCCTGGCCGCTCCCAGGCAACATGCCTATCCGACGGCGCGGGGGAGCCGTGGCGATCCGAGCGACCTATTGATGCTGGAAAGGACAGCCGGCTACAGAACTTGAGAGGTCGTCGGCGAGCCGAACCTTGGCGTGTTGGATTGACGGTCCATTTCCACCAGCCGCTCCTTGGGCCTTCACATGCCTGAAGGATTCCGAACTTCCCGATTGGGGATGTCGGACGGCTTCGCCTCGCTTCCTGCAACTCCGCTCCTTGGCTTTCTGCAGTTCAACTTGCAGCGGCCCATGTCGTTATTGGCATAGCGAAAGCCCTTGGCCTTAGAGATGCGCACGCTGTCTATGATCGCGGCACAGTTGAGCGAGTCGGAGATGAAAATCGCTTCGAATAGGCTGCCGTTCGCGTCGAAGCAAGAGGAGTAGAGGATCGTGTCTCCCACACGAAGGAACGACGAGCGCGCCTCGAGCTGCTTATGCGCGACCTATGTGCCGCATGTGAAGCGGACCGACGCAAATACCATAGCTGTAACGGTTGAGAGCCTTTTGCCGGTTCGGCCAACTGGCCGTTCTCGGCAGCCTAAGAGTGTTAGGCGCTATCGCCCGAGGCGACCTCGATTCGCCCGCCTTGTTCCCATCGGAAAACGGATTCACCGCAGCGCATCCAATTGGCACATGATCCCAAGCAGCGCTTCAACTGGACATCGTGGTCCACGACCACGCGGCGCCTATTCGCGCTGACAACCTCGATCCGGTCGGCGCCCGGCAATGACCCTGCCGCCACGCATGTCAGGGTGGCGCAGTTTGGCGAATCGCTATCAGACACAACTAGGAGAACCATTGATGTCCGCCGCATTCACTCGAGAAGAATATCGCCAACGCACACGTCGACTTCGCCAGCGGATGGCCGAGCGCGGCATTGACACGCTGCTCGTCCTGAACGAGTCAAATATGAACTATCTCACTGGCTATGAGGGGTATTCAGATTACGTTCCGCAACTCGCTCTGGTGTCTCAAGACGAAGAAGATCCGTGGCTCATCTTGCGCGAGATTGATACATTTTGCGCGACACCGACCTCCTACCTGCCGGAGTCGCGCGTCCTAAGCTATCCCGAGCAATATATTGGTTCCAGCGAGCGCACGCCGTGGCAACCGATAGCCGATCTTATCAGGGAGCGTTCCAAATCTAATCGGCTCGGCGTTGAAATGGGGGCGAAAATTCTTGGCATGAAATCTTATGCCGCTCTTGCCAACAATCTTGACATGTCGAAAGCGATTGATGCGGATGGCATGGTTGCCACGCTGCATCGAGTAAAATCGCCGGCAGAACTCGCCTACATGGAACAGGCTGGGAAGATTGCCGACAGGGCCTTGCAAGCCGGTCGGCTTGAGATTTCTGTGGGCGCGCGCGAGTGTGACGTGGCTGCCGCAGTTCAAAGTGCTCTCATTAGAGGAACTCCAGAATTCCCTGGCGGGCCTTGCTATGGCGCTCTCACCATGCCCGTTGGCTCCCCGGCCAATGCACCTCATCTCAAGTGGTCCGATGCCACCTACAGGTTGGGATGTCAGACAAATTTTGAGATTGGCGCCTTTCGACACCGTTATGCATGCGCATTGTCGAGGACGATTTTCTTGGGTGAGCCAAGCGCTCGCGCACAACATCTACATCGAGCAGCGCTGGACGGCTTTCTCTCGGAGTTCGACGCAATTCGGCCGGGCGTTAAGTGCTCCGATGTCTCCCACGCGTTTAAGCGAGCATTCGAACCCTATGGCGTGCGTAAAGAGTCCAGGAGCGGTTACTCCACGGGTATCGACTGGAGTGGTGATCTCAGCTTCAATCCCGACGATCACACCGTGATCGAAGCTAACATGACCTTCCATGTCCTTATTGGCATTTGGGAGAAAGAAGACGGCTACATCTTCAGTGAGACCGTCCGCGTCACTGAGACTGGTGCGAAGTCGCTGAGCAACATGTCGCGTAAACTGCTCGTGAATTACTGACCTCGATTGGTTGACGATACGGGCGTGCCTTCTGTGACCCGCGCCGGGGTCGACTTCACGGAGGCAGAGTGTCTAAGTTGAGCGCTCTGCTTGCCGGAGAGCGGCAAGTTGATGGCATACCGTCCGGACGTGCAGTTGAACAATATCTTCACCAGCCAGGAGAGCATGGCGTGGACGATCTTGGGCCGCTGGATGATCGGTGCATGTTCCATGAATAGCCACTTGATGGCTTTCTGCGGAGTACCAGGGGCGGCCTAGGGTGAACAATAGCCGCACGAAACTACGCCGGCATGGGCAAAGCAGGGTTCCAGCGCCGGACCTTTTGCTGGCCGATGATCGTCACCTCATGGCATCCGATTCAAAACCACTACCCTTCTCCATAAACAGGAGCAGACTCCAAAATGCGACTGTCAGTTATTGCCGACGTGTCCCGCAACGCCCTTAACTTGGCCAATATCCTCACTCCGAGGCGACCAGCCACACTCGGAAGCGGCGCGAGGTGAGAATTTCGCCGATACGCCTAGCTGACCAAACTCCAAGGTTGGTAGCCAAACCGGCAGCTGGTATTCAACCACCCTGTCGAAAGCACTCGCTGACATCGTTGCATGATTCCAGTCGACTTGAAACCTACATTGCATCGCCTGGCAAAAGGTGGCGCGTGCTTTGTAGAAAACCATGCGTTAAGATAGTTTGCGGTACCTCGGCGCTGTCGATAGTTTGCCGAGTATAATGCCGGAGCTGCACGAACATGTTGGATGATCTCGATCGACGCCTCATCGCCGCACTTCAGAAGAACAATAGATTGTCCTTTGCGGAACTGGCTGAGCTCGTAGGTTCTTCGGCAGCCTCGTGCATGCGGCGCGTCAATAAGCTCCGAGCGGACGGAGTGATAATAGCCGATATAGCGCTAGTCGATCCGAAAGCGCTTGGGAAATCCCTGACCGTTGTTGTAAATGTGGAACTAGACCGGGAACGCTTAGATCTTGTCGACGAGTTCAAGCGCGCCATGCGCGCCGCAAAGGAGGTAACTCAATGTTACATGGTAACGGGCGAGGCAGATTTCGTTCTGATCGTCACAGTGGAGGACGTAGAAGCGTTCGATGTGTTTGTGAAGACCAAGCTCTATACTAATCCAAACGTTCGCAAGTTTAGAAGTATGATCACGCTCGACCGTGTGAAGTTCGAACCTCGCATTTTGGTCTAAGGCTTATTTACGCTGATTTTTTTTGCCAGCAGACGGTGTTTTTTGAAGCGCCTATTGCGCTTGCGGTGCCGATTTGATCGTGCGTGCGCATAATTTGATGCAATGAATAGGTGCACTGGCGTTTTGCCAGCATGTATGAACTAGCGGCTTCGGTCCTCTTGTTCGTCACGCGAACGTTAGACATTCCAGACCTAACGGGATCTTAGAGCGACCCATTAGCAGCAACAAGGTTTCGCGTGGAAAGTACATGAGGTCCCTTGGGACGGCATGAGGTCAGACGCGCGCAGAGATCTTGGCGTAGCCACGTTTAGAGGAAGAAAACATGACACTTGCCACGACAGACGCGACGGTGGGAGTTCCGGAAGTCGAAACTACCCATAAGGATACCCGGCGTTATCCTCACGGTGTCGCCTTCATGGACGGACAGTACCTCCCAATGTCTGAAGCGAAGATCTCTGTCCTTGACTGGGGTTTCCTGCACTCTGACGCTACTTACGATACCGTGCACGTCTGGGAAGGGCGATTCTTCAGACTGGACCTTCATCTTGATCGCTTCTTCAGGGGGATGGATCGTCTCCGAATGAAGCTGCCCTATCATCGCCGAGAGGTCGAACGGGTTCTTTCAAACTGCGTCGCTCTGTCTGGACATAAATCAGCCTATGTTGAGATGATCTGCACGCGGGGAGGTTCGCCGACATTTAGCCGCGATCCGCGCGAGGCCGAGAATCGGTTCATTGCCTTTGCTGTGCCGTTTGGTTCGGTTGCCAACAAAGAACAGTTGGAGCGTGGTCTCCACGTTGGCGTAAGCGAAACTGTCCGAATTCCGCCGAAGTCAGTGGATCCGACGATCAAGAATTACCACTGGCTTGACTTGGTCAGAGGTCTTTACGATGCTTACGATGTGGGGGCGGAAACGGCGCTCATAATGGACACCAACGGCAATATTGCGGAAGGTCCCGGCTTTAATGTCTTCACCGTTAAGAACCGTCAGCTGAAGACACCAGCCTTTGGGGTGCTTCCAGGAATAACGCGGCAGTCCGTTTTCGACCTGTGTGGGGAAGTGGGACTTGCGGTGACGGCTGCAGACCTACCTCGTCTTGAACTGGGCGAAGCCGATGAGGTGTTCATCACCTCCACCGCAGGGGGGATCATGCCCGTGACGCGCGTTGATGGTTCATCCATCGGCAGCGGTAAAGTTGGCGTCGTGACCCGGCAGCTGATGGACCTCTACTGGCAAAAGCATTCCGATGATGCTTGGTCTACCCCCGTTAAATATGCGTAACTAGTCGAGCGTTAAGCAGACGGCTCCGATCTCGGGGGAGTTGCGCAAGGCTGAACGTCGGATACATCGATGACCCAAACCTTTCTTGCGCATCTTCGACGTGAACTGGCGGATCTTAAGTCCGGCGGTCTCTACAAATCCGAACGGGTGATTAGCTCGCGGCAGTCTCGAGAGATCAGGGTTGCCAACGGGAATAGTGTACTGAATTTTTGTGCGAACAACTATCTAGGCCTGGCGGACAACGAAGAGATTGCTGACGCCGCCAAAAAGGCGCTTGACCGTTATGGTTTTGGCATGGCCTCGGTACGCTTCATCTGCGGCACACAGGAAGAGCACAAACAACTGGAAGCGCGCATCTCCGGCTTTCTCGGCATGGAGGATACGATCCTTTATTCCTCCTGCTTCGATGCGAACGGAGGCCTCTTCGAGACGCTGCTTGGTGAGGAGGACGCTATCATTTCCGACGCCTTGAACCACGCCTCGATCATCGATGGCGCGCGCCTTTCGAAGGCAAGGCGCTTTCGTTACGCCAACAACGATATGAAGGCGCTGGAGGAAGAACTGAAAAAGGCGGACGGTGCGCGCTTCAAGTTGATCGCGACTGATGGCGTGTTCTCGATGGATGGCATCATCGCAAATCTGAGGGGCGTTTGCGACCTCGCGGACCGGTACGATGCGATGGTCATGGTGGACGATAGCCACGCCGTCGGCCTCGTCGGGGAGCATGGGCGCGGCTCTGCCGAATACTGCGGCGTGGAGGGTCGGGTGGACATTATCACGGGCACGCTCGGCAAGGCGCTCGGCGGTGCTTCCGGCGGCTACACGTCCGGCAATTCAGAAGTGATTGATTGGCTGCGCCAGCGTTCTCGGCCCTATCTCTTCTCCAACACGCTGGCGCCGGTGATCGCCGCTGCCTCGCTGAAGGTATTCGACATTGTCGATCGTGCGGGGGTTTTGCGCCAGAAGCTTTACGATAATGGCCGTCGTTTTCGGTCCGAAATGACCAAGGCGGGCTTTACGTTGGTCGGCGCGGACCATCCCATAATACCGGTGATGCTGGGCGATGCGAGCGTAGCGCAGCAGATGGCCGAAATGATGCTCCTCCGGGGCATCTATGTGATAGGCTTCTCCTTTCCTGTCGTTCCGAAAGGCCAAGCGCGCATCCGCACTCAGATGTCAGCAGCACATACTCTGGCGGATGTCGATTTCGCGGTGGAATGCTTTGTGGAGGTCGGTAAAGAACTGGGAGTCATCCCACTAAGACTGCCGCACCTCGATCAGAATCCCGGCACTGTCTAAGGAGAGTTGGCAGGACTAGATGGATGTTCTGTATGAGATTTGTCAGCCATAGTTCCGCTATCCAGATCGGCAGGTGGCGTCTCTGACTGGAATGCTCCTTGTTTCACCGGGGGAAAGTCAGCCAGGTTGATATTGCCAGTAGGAACTGCCCTGGGAGCCATCTTGAGCGAGGTATCGGAGAGATTTCGTTGCCGTCCTCGAGGGCGAGCCGGAGGACATACCGTTCTATCAATGTGCGAAAGCTGCGGGAATTCAGCATCCTCGGCCTATGACAATCACCGCGCGAGTTTAATACGCTCCTCAGGCTCTCAGCGAATTTGGAACGAGAGACTCCCAGAACGTCGGCCGCGGTCTTCATCGGCGACCGCCCTTCGGCAAAAAAGACAGGCCACGATATCTGTTTTCGGCCTGCTTTGAAAGTTGAAAGGGCGCCGCGGAGCACCTCAACCTCCATCGTCTAGCGGCGGAGCACGCGAAGGCGGTCCTCAAGCGTCCTAAGCTCAGAATTGCTGCCGACACGTTCATCTGAATCCACGGCAGCCGCTACTCCCTCTTATTAATGGCTTGCGGGTAACATCAAAGACATAAGCCTGTGCTTGAGCCTTTGAGACTCGGAATTCAATAGGTTGTTGGGCGCCATGTGAGAAAATCGATCCAGCCTCTAGTCTAGTCTAGTGCGCGTCCATAAACGGCTGTTTTTCCGGAGTTTTCAGTGGTCTTTGGCCTGCTGAAGCGATGTTTTGGGGAGGCGTGATGGTACAAGGGCATGGAGGTTGCGGCCGGGGGTCGATCTGGCGGCAATGGGGTCATAGGGGTATCGGCCGGCGCTCGCCGGCGTGCTCCTGAACGCAGCCCGATGACTGGGGTCAGTTCGATCTGAGGCGGGTGAAGAGGGCGAGATTGTAAGCGACCACCGAGGACCAGACGTAAGCCTTGAAGTGGTTGAGCCCGCGCCAGGTGCAGCGGGCCAAGCCATAGGCGCGCTTCAGGCAGGAGATGCTGGCCTCGATACCAGCGCGGAAGTTGCGCAGCTTGCGATAGACCCAGCGGCTGCTGACCATGTCTTCGATCCTGAGGGCGCTCTTCTTGTGGAACGCCATATCGCGCACGCCCCAAGCCTTGGCCTGGCGCAGATTGGGGCGGCTGGCATAGCCGCCGTCGGCCGCCGCCTGACGCGGCGGCTCGCCGTAAAACGCGATGTGGCGCTCCAGCATTAGCAGCAGACGCTCGCTGTCGGCTGGGTTGCCCGCTTCGATGACGAGATCGAGGATCAGTCCGCTGCGACCGGTCGTCAGATTGATCTTGTGACCATAATCGACGTCGCGGCTGCCCTTGACGATGATATCGGCATGCGGCTCGAACAGGCTCACCAGCTTCTCGCCGGCCGGGACCGGTTCGCCTGCCAGGACCCGCCGTTCGGTCTGGGCGATGATCCGCTCGATCAGCGGCCGGTAATGGCGGACTTGGGCCTGCCACAGTTCAACGGCCGGGCACGCCGCCAGGGTCAGCTGCTCAGCCGCCTGCTGGAGATAGCCCAAGGTGGTGCGTGTGATCCTGAGCAGCTCGCGGTAGTGCTTCACCCGTTTCGGGCGGCCGCGGGTATATTCGATCGACCGGGACCGCTTCTTCGCCGCGCGGCAGTGATCGTGCCATGGGATGGCGCTGCCCAGTGCATCCGCGTGCTGCAACAGCCGCACCATCACCCGCACAGCGTCCCATAACAGGCTGCTGTCGCTCGGCTCGTGGACGAGTGCGGCGGTGACGGTGCTGTCCACGCGCACGACCTTGCCGCCTTCCAGCTTCTCTCGCCCGGCGCTTGCCAGCAGTACTTTGTTGATTTCTTCCCAGGTCGGCGCTTGGATCGCGCTGATCGTCTTGTGCAGGACTGATTTCTTTGGGCTCCACCCCCATGGCAGCCGGGCAAAAGCCCGGAACGAGGCGGAATCCTCCAAGTGAAAGGCCAGTTCCTGATAGCTTAGTTGGCGGTGCTGCTTGAGCAGCGCGCAGCGCAGCACAGCCTCCGCCGGCAGGCCCTCGCGGCCGGTCTCCTTGAGATCGTGCCGGCGCAGGTCCCGCGTCACCAGGCTCAAAAGCTCGCGATGCCCGTCCAGCCATTGCGACATGGCTTTCAATTCACAGCCGATCTCGTGTCCGGCGAAAAGATCAAATACACTGGATTGGACGGTGCGTTCTTGGCGCATTGTCGGCTCCGGCGGTGGCAGAAACGCTTTGGAATCAGTGGCTTGATCTCGAAGTGTATCTGAACCCGCCGGGCCTTGCCTACCCAAAATCAGGATTCATTCAATAATATCAGCAGCTTGCCGTTTATGGACGCGCCTAGTCTAGACTAGGTGGCTGCCATTCCGCCATTCCTGGGGATGCAAAATGACTTGGACATCTAAGGCCTGCAACGTGGAAGCGGGAGAATGACCGCCTATCCAAGTTCTTGAACAGTGACATCAACGGATTTCAAACAAAGGCGCCTTTTGAAATGGCCATTTCGGCCTCGGGCACATTCTGGCGCACATCCCATGCCATCATGTACTATTCATGGCCATATGACGACGGCCAACGAAAGCCTGTTGGGACTGGAGACAAAAACTTCCGGGGCGATGTGTGAACGGCTCGATACCGTGCGTTCACATCTCGCCTGGGACCTCGTCAGCATAGGTAGCCATTGGCTTAGTGTTTACCCACACGATTCTGAGACCTCGTACCATGAGGAGGCCGGCTCAGAAATCTGAGTAGTAGAATGTCGGCCGGAGATCGAAAAAACTAACCTAACAAGGGGAACGAGCATGAAAAAGATTAAGATGGCTGTAACAGCGGTGTTAATCGCTCTCACGTCAGTGGCTTTTGGCCCTTCGGCTCACGCGGGAGAGGTTCTGGATCGCATCCTTACCTCTAAAACCCTCAGGGTTGCTGCGGGTGCCGATTGGGGGCTAATTGCTCACCTGGACGAAAAGAACGAACTAGTCGGCTACGATATCGATGTTGCCAAAGGAATTGCGAAGTATTTGGGCGTAAACGCTGAATTTGTAACGCCCGGCTGGGACTTGATTGCGGCCGGTAACTGGGCAGGTCGGTGGGACATTGGTACAGGACAAATGGCACCTACCAAGGCTCGCGCGGATAAGTTCGATTTCTCTGTGCCATACTTCTACGACCGCACGGTGATTGTCGTCCACAAGGATAGCAAGGCAACAAAAGGTTCCGATCTTGAGGGCAAGAAGATTGGCGTAAACGGTGGAACTGTTGCAGAAGCTTATGCAAACCAAACCTACACGCCGGATGACCCCAATGCGGCGCCCGTTCCCTACGATTTCAAAGCTGGCGAGGTCAAAACGTATGGCAATTCGACTATCGCCTTTGATGATCTTCGACTGGGCGATGGCGTCCGTCTCGACGCTGTCATTACAGACGAAACCTTCACGGAAGGTGCAATCAAGTCAGGTTATCCAATCAAGATTATCGATAGGCTCTTTGCCTTGCCTGCGGCAATCCCGATGATGAAGGGCGATAAAGAACTGGTAGAAAAGGTCTCTGCCGCGATCAAAAGCATGAGGGATGACGGGACACTGTCGAAGCTATCAGTGAAGTGGTATGGATCGGACCACTCTGTCGCGAAGTAAGTAGCTTCGTGAACATTGTGCGGCTCGGGTCAAACCGAGCCGCCTGGTTGGAGGATCTCTCTTGCTTTACCAAGATACTGTTGATTCCGAGGTACTAGTCCATCGACCTTGGTTTGTTGCGTCGATCTTCGCCGCCGTGCTCGCAGTTTCTCTGATGTTCAACCTTTCGGGCACAGCGTTCGGCGACCTTATGCGGCCTGTTATCGGCGACCCGCTGCAGAGCGGCATTTATGGGCGTGTCGCAATCGCCTTCGTCATTGCGGTGATGTTCTGCGTCAACATCGTGCTGATCGGGTTTGCCCCCTTGAGGGTGCAGATCGGCATTGTATGGGCCGAGCTGCTGCTGCTGTTTCTCGGCTTCTTCAACGCATTTAACCTTAACATGCCGTTCATCTGGGAGCATCTGCCATACCTGATCACGCAGGGTGTGGTGACCACGATTTATGTTTCGGCAGTTTCACTTATTTTCGCATCAATCATCGCGATGATCGCTGCTATTGCAAAGCTTTCAAGCAATGGCTTCGCCTATGCCCTCGCCAGCTTTTACACCTCGTTTTTCCGCGGTCTGCCGCTTCTTATCCAGATTTACCTGATTTACCTGGGGCTGCCGCAGCTGGGTATCGTGATCAATGCAGTTCCTTCGGGTATATTGGCACTGTCGCTTTGCGTAGGAGCTTATATGACGGAAATCTTCCGCGCGGGTATCCAGAGCATTGACCGCGGCCAATGGGAAGCATCCCGTTCGATCGGCTTTGGCTTCGGCCTTACCATACGCAAGATAATCCTGCCGCAGGCGCTTCCAGTCATCATTCCCCCCATGGGCAACACGTTCATTGCAATGCTGAAAGACAGCTCGCTTGTCTCGGTCCTCGGCGTATGGGAGTTGACATTCCTTGCTCGCACGATCGGCCAGCCGACCTTTCATCATATGGAGATGCTGATAACAGCGGCGATGATCTATTGGATCCTGTCCGCCTGCCTCGAGGTGCTCCAATCACGGCTTGAGCACCACTTCGCAAGGAGTAAAGTGCGATGACCGCTACCGACATAGATCATTTGATAGGCCTCAATGGAGGCGATTCCTCGATGGCGACAGGCAATGTGCGGCGCATACCAGTATCATCGCAGGCGTTATCCGGCCAGAAGCAGGTGCCAATGAGTGCTGACAAAATTATCGAAGCGACGCACGTCTCTAAATGGTACGGCAGCTTCAGAGCATTAACTGATGTCAACCTTACCGTCCGCAAAGGCGAACGCATCGTCATCTGTGGTCCCTCCGGCTCGGGCAAGTCCACCTTGATCCGCTGCTTCAACCGGCTCGAAGCGAATCAGGAGGGCGAGATCAGGGTGAATGGGATGCTATTGCACAACAAGATGCGGAATGTGACCGAAGTTCGCAAGAACGTAGGAATGGTATTCCAGCATTTCAATCTGTTCCCTCACATGACTGTGCTGATGAACTGCATGGCGGGCCCAATGTGGATCAAGGGGGTACCCGAAGCCCAAGCTAAACAGACTGCGCTAAAATATCTCGAACGCGTGCGAATTCCAGAACAGGCAAATAAATACCCGGTTCAACTCTCGGGCGGACAGCAGCAGCGCGTGGCCATTGCCCGCTCGCTGTGCATGGAGCCCGCGGTCATGTTATTCGATGAACCTACATCGGCACTTGATCCTGAGATGGTGTCGGAAGTGTTGGAAACCATGACGAGCTTGGCACGCGATGGCATGACCATGGTCTGCGTTACCCACGAGATGGGCTTTGCACGTGCCGTCGCCGATAGGATTATCTTTATGGATAAAGGCCGGATTGTTGAGGAGGCCAATCCGAACGACTTCTTCACCAACCCCCACCATGAACGGACCAGGCTGTTCCTTAGCCAGATCTTGTCGCATTAGATAGTATTTCTTAAGGTAGGACATATCGGAGCTGATTGAGCAGGCGCCTTTTAGCTACGGTTGGCTGATTGCCGCGAACATGGCCACGTGCTGCTTCTGACCTGCCCCTGAACTGTCATCCAGCGGCGATTAGAGCCTCGACCGTTTCAGTTACGCCGTAGGGCGCGGGTTGAGCAACCGGCGGAGACGCGAAGCCCACATCGAGCGCAGCGTTGGAGCCGGTTGCGGTGAGGACCTCGGCGAACGCCGCCGGGGTCTGGTAGCCGAGCGAGGAGTGAGGCCTCGCGGTGTTGTAGTCCTCCACCCATTCGGTTATGGCGCAGCGGGCGTGATCGAGGCCAAAGAACAGGCTCTCGTTCAGGAGCTCATCGCGCATCCGGCCGTTGAAGCTCTCGATGTAGCCGTTCTGCATCGGCTTTCCCGGCGCGATGTAATGCCATTCGACACGGTGATCCTTCGACCAGGCCAGGATGGCGTTCGAGGTGAACTCGGTGCCATGGTCGGAAACGATCATGTCGGGCTTGCCGCGAAGGCTGATCAGATCGGTCAGCTCGCGTGCCACTCGGCGACCGGAGATCGAGGTGTCGGGGATCGCGGCCAGGCACTCCCGGGTCACGTCATCAACTATGTTCATCACCCGGAACCGCCTGCCGCAGGCGAACTGATCATGCACGAAGTCCAGCGACCAGCGGGCATTCGGCCTCGCCTCGACCAGGATCGGTGCCCGCGTTCCGACCGCTCGTCGCCGTGCCCGGCGCTTGCGCACCGTCAGTCCCTCCTCGCGGTAGAGCCGGTAGATGCGGTTGACCCCTGATGCCTCGCCCTCCCGCCGGAGCAGAATGAACAGCCGCCGATAGCCCAAGCGGCGGCGTTCGTTGGCGAGCTCGCGAAGCCTGCCGCGCAGCTCTGTCTCCGGCGGCCGGCAGGACCGGTAGCGCACCATCTTCCGATCGGCGCCGACGATGGAACAGGCCCGGCGTTCCGACAGACCCATGACGGCCTGCAGATGCGCGACGGCTTCGCGCCTGGCGGCGGGCCCTACCATTTTTTTGACAGGAGCTCCTTCAGCGCCGCCGCCTCCAGCATCTGGTCGGCGAGCAGCTTCTTCAGCTTCGCGTTCTCGTCTTCCAGGGCCTTCAGGCGCTTGGCGTCGGACACGTCCATCCCGCCATACTTCGCCTTCCAGTTATACAGCGTCGCCTCGCTGATCGCGTGCTTGCGCGCAAGATCGCCCGCCTTCGCACCCGCCTCGTGCTCGCGCAGAACCGCAATGATCTGTTCTTCCGTGAACCGCTTCCGCTTCATCTGTCCGTCCTTCAAATGAGGCCGGACTCTAACTCCAAGTGGAGGAAAAACTCAGTGGCAGGTCACTTCGTGGGGAAGTCCTTCCGGTGTATGTCTCGCACGTTCCAGGTAAATTCGTGGCGCAACCGTCTTAACGGAATGAACCAGCTTCGGCCCCGGCAGGGACGTATCCGCACGGTATGGGTGCTGCAGAGCTCGAACGATAGCTGATGGCTGTCGCCTCAAGGAATTCGGCGGATCGAAGCATCGCATGCCACAGCGAGTTAGGGGGCGACAGCGACGGCGGTACCTCTGAAGCCGATCTTTTCCCAGTCAGGCTCACAACTGCAGCCTTCATAGAGAAGTGAACGCACATGTGTGTATTTCCACGGCGGGAGATATGGCCTTCGTAATCCACCTCACCCGAGCTAATGCATTTGTTGCCGCGCGGCCGGGCATCGTTACACCGTCGTCGCACGCCGCAGCGCCGCTGCTCTCGGGGACCACATCGCCGTCTGCATGTTCCAATGTCATTGCGCGTAAGCTCCATGTTCATCGAGCTATTGCAAGGTGCCGTGGCGCATCGCTCTGATGTCCTTTTGCAAGGCGCGATCTGCGCAGTATCTCACCCGACAGCGATTTCCTCGGTCGGTTTGAGCGTCTCATGCTCGCCTGGATACCGTGACGATGCAGAAGTTCGGAGTAGGCCCCGCAGGCGTATTGGGCGGATTCAAGCGATCGTCGCAACACCGATTGTGTTCACTCATGACAGCAACTCGTCAAGCGTCTCTGCTGGCGTTTTCCAACCCAAAGTTTTTCTCGGTCGAGCATTGAGGGCCGCGGCCACGGCGGCGATCTCGTCGGCGCTGTGGACGCTCAGGTCGGTGCCTTTCGGGAAGTACTGACGCAGCAGCCCATTGGTGTTCTCGTTGGTGCCACGCTGCCAGGGGCTTTGCGGATCGCAGAAATAGACTTGGACACCCGCGTCGATCTTGAGACGATCGTGCTGAGCCATTTCGGCTCCCTGATCCAGGTCAGCGAACGACGCATCTCTTCGGGCAAGGTGATGATGGTGCGCGTAATCGCGTCGCGCACGGCTTCGGCCCCGTGTCCCGCGAGAGCAGGGCCATTCTTCATGCGCGGAGCTTCGCCATGCCCCGCAAGCCGCGGAAGATGCGGCAACATCGTGAAGCGTGTCGTACGCTCAACCAGCGTGCCGATCGCCGAGCTGCCAAGACCAAGGATGAGGTCTCGCTCCCAGTGGCCCGGCACTCCGCGATCGGCCGCTTCGGCGGGGCGTTGACTAATCATGATCTCCGGCGAGACAAAGCTCTTGCCTCGCCTGCGTACCCGTGCCCTGGGGACCCGCAACACGCGCCCCGTTCGCAAGCAGGCCGACAGTTCGTGGCGAGGCGATGCATCTATTCCGAAGGAGACCTGTGCATTCGGAGGAGTTTATCGCAAAGAGCTAGGAGCCCTGCCGTAATGGGCCTTGAATGCCTGGGAAAAGTGTCCGGTGCTGGAGAACCCGGTGGCAAAGGCAATTTCGGCGATCGCAAGCGGGCTCTGTTCGATCAGCCGCCGCGCGTGATCCAGCCGGATCCGGCGGTAGGTTTGCAAGAAGCCGGCGCTCAGATGCTGGGTGAAGAGGCGATCCAGATGGCGGGAGCTGATCGAGAGGAAATGCGCCATTGCTTCGCGATCGAGCGGATTTTCGATCGTCGCTTCCATCTTTTCAAGCGCGGCCAGCAGGATCGGATTGTGAGTGCCAAATCGCTCAGCCGCAGAACCGCGTTGCGGGTCGGATGGGTCGGCAATCGCAGTGTGAAGGTACCAGTCGCTGACGCGGCTCGCGAAATGCGCGCCCATGCGTTCGGCGATCAGCGCATGCATCATGTCGAGCGGAGCCACGCCGCCGCCACAGGTTATACGATCGCCGTCGATGACGTAGCGGGCTTGCCTAAGCGCTAGAGCCGGATAGGCCTCGCGCAAGATCGGGGCATGCTCCCAATGAATGGTGAAGTCCCTGTTGTCGAGCAGACCGGCGGCGGCCAGGATATACGCGCCGCTCGAGATCGCGCCGAGACGGACGCCGAGACGAGACAGCCGCCGCAACGCCCTGAACAGCCTGTCCGCTTCCGCCCAGTTGCTTGGATCGCCGCCCGCACAGATGAACACTGTATGAAATTCCGCACCCGCGGACGAGAGATCATCGCAGGCAATGTCGATGCCGCCGGAGCTCTGCACAGGCAGGCCACCCTGCGAAAGCTGCCTGATAGTGTAAAGGCTGCGGCCCGCGAGCAGATTGGCGGCGCGTAAGGGTTCGGTCGCCGATGCGTAGGACATGAGCGCGAAATTCGGTAGCAGGAGAAAACCAAACCGCTGAGTTTGTCGATCCAATTCAACCGTCATGTCCGATCTATATAACTAATCGTCCCATTTTTGGAACTAAATTGTTGTCGACGGGCATAGGTTGCACCGACTCCCCAGCTTGGACATGGCCAGCGATGCGATACTCCGCTCTCTCGATTTTTCTCAACGGCCTTCGCGGCAATACCGGCTGGGGTCCGGCCTGGCGCGCGCCGCAGCCCAAATCCCACTACGACGTGATTATCGTTGGCGGTGGCGGGCATGGCCTATCGACGGCCTATTATCTCGCTAAGGAATTTGGCGTCGCCAATGTCGCAGTGCTGGAAAAAAGCTACATCGGCAGCGGAAACGTCGGCCGCAACACGACGATCATCCGCTCCAACTACCTGCTGCCGGGCAACAACCCCTTCTACGAATTGTCGATGAAACTCTGGGAAGGACTGGAGCAGGATTTCAATTTCAACGCGATGGTCTCTCAGCGCGGCGTACTGAATCTCTATCATTCCGACGCGCAACGCGACGCCTATACGCGGCGCGGCAATGCGATGCTGCTGCATGGCGTCGATGCGGAACTGCTCGACCGCGAGGCGGTGCGCGCCAAGCTGCCATTCCTCGATTTCGACAATGCACGCTTCCCGATCCAGGGCGGTCTGCTGCAGAGGCGCGGCGGTACTGTGCGGCATGACGCGGTGGCCTGGGGCTATGCGCGCGGCGCCGACATGCGCGGCGTCGACATCATCCAGCATTGCGAAGTGACCGGCATTCGCCGCGAAAACGGCAAGGTCCTCGGCGTCGAGACCACGCGCGGCTTCATCGGCTGCGGCAAGCTGGCGCTTGCGGCCGCCGGCAATTCCTCGCGCGTTGCCGAGATGGCCGATATCAAGCTGCCGCTGGAAAGCCATGTGCTGCAGGCCTTCGTCTCCGAGGGCCTGAAGCCCTTCATCGATTGCGTCGTGACTTTCGGCGCGGGCCATTTCTACGTCTCGCAGTCCGACAAGGGCGGGCTCGTCTTCGGCGGAGACATCGATGGCTACAATTCCTATGCCCAACGCGGCAATCTCGCCACCGTCGAGCATGTCGCCGAGGCGGGTAAGGCGATGATCCCCGGCATTTCCCGCGTCCGCGTGCTGCGGTCCTGGGGCGGAATCATGGACATGTCGATGGACGGCTCGCCGATCATCGACCGCACCCACATCAACAATCTCTACCTCAATGCCGGCTGGTGCTACGGCGGCTTTAAGGCAACCCCCGCATCGGGCCTCTGCTTTGCGCATCTCATCGCACGCGGCACGCCGCACGAGACCGCTCGCGCCTTCCGGCTCGACCGTTTCGCGCGCGGCCATATCCTCGACGAAAAGGGCCAGGGCGCCCAGCCCAACCTCCACTAATTTGCAGGGTACCTGAACATGGCAAGCCTGATCCCGTGTCCCCATTGCGGCTCTCGACCGAAAGAAGAGTTCACTGTGAAGGGGGCGGCACTCGCCCGACCCGCACCTGATGCCGGCACGGCGGCGTGGATCGACTATGTCTATCTGCGCGACAATCCGCGCGGCGCCTATGAGGAATATTGGCATCATACGTCCGGCTGCCGGCGCTGGCTGGTGGTGAGCCGCAATACGGCAACGCATGAAATCTCGGGCTCCCGCGACGTGGTACTCAAGCTATCGGCGGAGGCGCTCTGATGACCTCCTATCGACTGCCCAAGGGTGGCCTGATCGATCGCCAGTCACGCCTCGGCTTCAGCTTCGACGGCCAGTCGGTCACGGGCCATGCCGGCGATACGCTGGCCTCCGCCTTGCTCGCCAATGGCCGCCAGCTAGTGGGCCGCAGCTTTAAATACCATCGGCCGCGCGGCATCCTAACCGCGGGCGCGGCGGAACCGAATGCATTGATGACCATCGGCAGCGGAGGGCGCACGGAGGCCAATACCCGGGCTACGATGCAGGACCTTTACGACGGTCTCGAAGCCCGCAGCCAGAACCGCTGGCCTTCGCTCGATTTCGATATCGGTTCGCTGAACGGCCTGCTCTCACCCTTCCTCGCCGCGGGCTTCTACTACAAGACCTTCATGTGGCCGGCGAAGCTCTGGGAAGGTCTCTACGAGCCCTTTATCCGCCGCGCCGCCGGTCTCGGCAAGGCGACCTACGAAGCCGATCCCGACCGCTACGAGAAGCGCTGGGCGCATTGCGACCTGCTGGTGATCGGCGCCGGCCCAGCCGGGCTGGCCGCCGCGCTGTCCGCCGGCCGTGCAGGGGCACGTGTCATCATCCTCGACGAACACAGCCTGGCGGGCGGATCGTTGCTGTCGGAGGCCGCGACCATCGGCGGGGAAAGCGCGCCGGCATTTGCCAAGCGGCTCGCCGACGAGCTGGAAACGCTGCCGAATGTACGCGTACTGACCCGCACAACCGCTTTCGGCTGGTATGACGGCAATGTCGTTGGCGCTGTGGAGCGCGCCCAGAAGCATGTGCGCCACCCCGATCCGAACAAGCCGGTCGAGCGCATGTGGCGCATCGTCGCCAAAAAGGCGCTTCTCGCCACCGGTACCGAGGAGCGGCCGCTCGTGTTCGGCGGCAACGATATTCCCGGTGTGATGATCGCGGGTGCGATGCGCTGCTATCTCAACCGCTTTGCCGTGGCCCCCGGCCAGCGCACCGCCATCTTCACCACCAATGACAGCGGATATGCACTCGCCCGCGACCTCGAGGCGGCGGGTGTCCAGCTTACCGCAATCATCGACAGCCGCGCCGAATCCCAGTTCGTGTATACCGGCAAGGCTCGCCTTCTCAAGGGCGCCGTCGTGTCTGATGCCAAGGGCGGCAAAGCGCTCTCCAGCGTCAACGTCACGGCCGCAAACGGCGCGACCGAAGCCATTGCTGTGGATGCGCTCGCCATGTCCGGCGGCTTCAGCCCGATTATTCACCTTGCCTGCCATCGCGGCGGCAAGCCGCAATGGTCGGATGTGCATGGCGCCTTCATGGCCCCGTCGGAAACCAGGGGCCTCGTGCTCGCAGGCGCAGTCACGGGCACAACCGGATTGTCGGCAAGCTTTGCAGAGGGCGCTGCGCGCGGCGCTACCATGGCCCAAGATCTCGGGTTCGCCGCCCAACCATTCGACGCCGGTCCTGTCGATGGCGACATCGTTGCTTCGCCGGCCAGCCCGCTCTGGAATATCCGTGGCGTGAAGGGCAAGGCCTTCGTCGACTTCCAGAACGATGTCGGCCGCAAGGATCTCGGCCTTGCCGTGCAGGAAGGCTATGGCGATGTCGAACTTGCCAAGCGCTACACGACATCGGGCATGGCCACTGACCAGGGCAAGCTCTCCAATGTCACCGCAATTGGCCTGCTGGCCGAAGCGCGTGGCGTCTCTCCCGCCGAAGTCGGCACGACGACCTTCCGGCCCTTCTATACGCCGATCAGCTTCGGCGCGCTGACCGGCCCGCATCACGGCCATCATTTCCAGCCGGTGCGCAAGTCGCCTCTGCATGACTGGGCCAAGAAGCACGGCGCGGTCTTCGTCGAGACCGGTCTCTGGTATCGCTCATCCTGGTTCCCGCGCGCGGGTGAAACCAGCTGGCGACAGAGCGTCGATCGCGAGGTCCTGAACGTTCGAACGAATGTCGGGATTTGTGATGTGTCGATGCTCGGCAAGATCGAGGTCTGCGGCAAGGATGCGGCGGAGTTCCTCAATCGGGTCTATTCGAACGCCTTCCTGAAACTGCCAGTCGGCAAGGCGCGCTATGGTCTGATGCTGCGCGAGGACGGCTTCATCTATGATGACGGCACGACGAGCCGCCTGGCTGACGACCGCTTCTTCATGACCACGACCACGGCCTATGCCGCCGGCGTCATGACGCATCTCGAATTCTGCGCCCAGGGGCTGTGGCCGGAGCTCGACGTACGACTCGCCTCGGTGACGGACCAATGGGGACAGATGTCCGTGGTCGGGCCCAAGGCGCGCGCGACGCTGCAGGCGATCGTCGATGGTGATATTTCCGACACTGCCTTCCCCTTTCTTGCCGCAAAGGAGGTCTCGCTCTTCGGCGGCCGGCTGCATGGCCGCCTGTTTCGTATCTCGTTCTCGGGCGAACTGGCTTATGAGCTTGCCGTGCCGGCCGGCTATTGCGAGAGCGTCGCCGACGGCGTTCTCCAGGCAGGCAAGGAACATGGCATCCAGCCTTATGGCGTGGAGGCGCTCAGCGTACTGCGCATCGAGAAGGGCCATGTGACGCATAACGAGATCAACGGTACTGTGATCCCCTCGGATCTCGGTTTCGCAAAGATGGTGTCGACAGCCAAGCCGGATTTCATCGGCAAGGCGATGCTCGGCCGCGAGGGACTGGTGGCCCAGGATCGCCCGAGCCTTGTCGGCGTCGTCCCGCTCGATCCAACGACCACATTCCGCACCGGCTCGCACATTCTCGCCAAGGGGGCCGCGCAGACGCTCGAGAACGACCAGGGCTATGTCTCGTCGAGTGCCTTTTCACCCCACGTCGGCTCGACTATCGGGTTGGCGCTGGTGAAGAGTGGCCATGCCAGGCATGGCGAAGAGGTGGTGGTGTGGAACGGCCTGAGCAAGGAATTTACCGTCGCACGTCTTTGCAATCCGGTCTTCTTCGATCCAGCAAACGAGAAGCTCCATGTCTGATTTCGAACTCATCCACCGTCCGGCGATCAGCACCAAACCGGTAGGGAGCTCCGACGCCTTCGCTATGAAGGCGATGCCCGAGGGCACCCTGATCCACATACTCGGCAAGCCCGGCGCAGAGAATCTTACGGCCACGCTGCAAGGCCTGTTCGGCGGCGAGGCCAACAGGATCCGCACCTTCGGCCCCGGCCAATGGCTGGTCGTCAGGGATGAGCCGACATCCCGCTCAGATATGCAGGCCCTCTTCGAAAGACTCGACACACGGGCATTTGCGGTCGACCAGACCCATGGACGCATCAGGATTGAAGTCGCGGGCCGCGCTGTCCAATCGCTGCTGGCAAAAGGTACCGCTATCGATCTTAACGCCGTGGCCGTGGGACAGTCCGCGATGACGCTGATGGGACACATTTCCGTGCACATCACGCGCGTCGCTTTGAATCGTTTTGAGCTGATTGTGCTTCGCGGCTTTGGTCAAAGTCTGTGGGACGAGATAGCTCATCTTAACGCCGATTTCTGAATAACCGCGGCTCACGTTTTCTGCTCAACACCATACAATTACCAGCAAGCTGCAACGAGCTTTCGTCAGCAGTTCTCAATTAGGTCGTGAACTCATAAATTGGGGATGACCGCGATGCTTGGCGAACTGCGATCAAGCTACAAGTATGTCGTCTAAAGCAAGCCGCTACCGCTTGAGTTGCGTCGGCGTGTTGTTGCGTATGTCGATGAGGGACATGGCCACCGCGAGGCCGCGCGTCATTTCCGCGTTTCGCCTCGCTTTGTGAACAATCTGATTAACCTGCGCCCGCACCGGCTGGGCGCCGAAGGGCGAGCGCTTCAGGACGCATGCGCCATTCGGCAAATGGCAGACGCAAACCTTCATCGCCGGGCTGCGATGCCACGGTCTTGTCGCGCCATGGATCGTCAACGCGCCGATGAATGCCGCCATCTTCGAACGCTACGTCGAAACTCAGCTCGCTCCCGAACTGTCGCCCGGCGATGTCGTCATTCTCGACAATGTCGGCTTCCACAAGAACGAGCGCGCCGCGCAACTGGTTCGCCAAAGGGGCGCATGGCTCCTGTTCCTGCCGCCATACTCGCCAGACCTCAACCCGATCGAGATGGCCTATTCAAAACTCAAGGCGAGGCTGCGAAAGAAGGCGGCCAGAAGCTTCGATGCCCTCTGCGAGGCTCTCGGCGATATCTGCCATCTGTTCCAGCCAGCCGAATGCAGAAACTTCTTCAAAGCTGCCGGATATGAGGCCAATTAATCGCGACACGCTTTAGCTCAACCGTCGCCACACCGTTGATCATTGTCACGGTGAGACGAAGCTCCAAATCGGATCGACCACCTTCGTTTTGGCTCCAAAGCGGCGCTCGGACTGACCACTTCTTCGCCGACCGCTGTGTTGACAGCTATTACATCCAAACGGCAAACGGCGGCGCAGAGAATGTTCGTCCATAATCCGATATAACGCGATCGACGTCGGCCGCCGAACAGTGCGACACATCCGCTTTGGTGACTGCACTCTGGCAGTCCCCTGCGGAGATGGAAATTATGATCTCACGGATCCTGGCTTCAGCGTCTGCGATTAGCATGGTGCCAAGGATGCAGCGTTGCCAAGCGATCCGTCAATATTTGCGGTTAAGCCGTTTTCCGACGGTCCACTTTCATATCTCCGCGAATTCTGATTCAGACTCTCTATGAGCCGATATGATTTGACCGACTTCGAGTGGCGCGTTATCGAGCCGCTCTTGCCCAACAAGCCGGGAGGGATGCCGCGCGTCGATGACCGCCACGTGCTGAACGGCATTTTCTGGGTCTTGCGATCCGGTGCCCCATGGCGAGACCTGCCGGAACGCTACGGTCCGCGGACCACCTGCTACAACCGGTTTGCGCGATGGCGGAAGGCAGGCGTATGGGACCGCCTGATGGACGCCATCAGCGCCGCCCACGACGGCGCCATACAGATGATCGACAGCACTTCCATCCGGGCGCACCAGCAGGCTGCGACGGCAAAAAAGGGGGGCCAGATCATTGTCTCGGTCAATCGCGCAGTGGGCTCACGACCAAGATCCACGTCGTCGACGACGCGCAAGGGCTCCCAATCCGGCTCGGTCTGACAGCAGGACAGGCACATGACGGTCAGATCGCTGATCGGCTTCTCGATCATCTTGGCCCACGCACCATCGTGCTGGCCGACAAAGCCTACGACGCCGACCGCATCCGGGCACTGATCCAGGGGCAGGGTGCCACGCCCAACATCCCGGCCAAGAGTAACCGGAAATGGAAGCCCTGCTTCAGCAAACGGCTCTACCGCGAGCGCAACCTGATCGAACGCTTCTTCTCCAAGTTGAGGCACTTCCGTCGCGTCTCAACCCGCTATGAAAAGCTCGCCGACAACTTCCTCCCCATGGTCCAGCTCGCGTCAATACGCCTGTGGCTGCGCGCTTATGAGTCATCGTGTAATTTGTGGTTGCTTCCCTCGGGACTCGGGTGAGGCGCACACTTCTGGTTGTCGAATCCTGAAGGAAGGAAACAGCCATGAAGCATTATGCCGGACTGGACCTGTCGATGGAAAGCACGCAGGTCTGCATTATCGATGAAAATGGGCGCAAGCTGAGTTCCGAGAACGCTGAGAGCACGCCGGATGCGATCGCCGACGCATTACGCCGACACGGCCCGATCGAGCGGGCGGTGATCGAAACCGGACGTATGTCACCCGCGATCTGCCTTGGCCTGCGGGAGTTGGGCGTCAACGTGGTGTGTATCGATGCCCGCCAGGCGCACCAGAGCCTCGAGGCGATGAAGGCGAACAAGACCGATCCGCATGATGCTGCAGGGCTCGCGCAACTGGCAAGAACGGGCTTCTACAAGGAGGTTCATGTCAAATCGCCGGGCGCACACGGTATACGCAGCATGATCATCGCTCGCGGTCATCTGGTGGAGGCCCGTGTCCGGCTCGACAACATGATCCGTTGGTTGTGCGCTACCTTCGGCTATAGGCCGGGCGTCGGGCAGGGAAAGGCCTTCATCGAACGCATCATGGAAGCATCCCACATCCCTGGTCTTGGCGAAGCGATTACTTCGTTGCTGACGGTGCGCGTGCAACTGGTCGAGCAGATCAAGGAGCTGGATCTCAAGCTGCGTATGCTCGCCGCTCAGTCGCAGGCCTGCCAAATCCTTATGAGTATACCTGGTGTTGGCATCCAGACTTCAGCCGCGTTCTCCGCCGCCATCGACGAGGCGGTCGGTTCCGACAATCGCGAAACGCGGGCGCCTACTTTGGTCTGGTGCCCAGGCGTCGTCAATCTGGCGAACTCGACTGGACCGGCCGGATCACCAAGCAAGGTGACAGCATGGTCCGCAAGCTTCTCTATGAAGCGGCCAACTCAATCCTGACTCGGAGCCGGGAGAGCTTCGCGCTCAAGACCTGGGCGCTGAAAATCTCGAAGCGCCGCGGCCTGAAGAAAGCCCGAGTGGCACTCGCGCGGCGTCTCGCTGTCATCATGCATGCCATGCTGCGCGACGGCACTTTGTTCGAGGCTTGAGATGAGGTAGAAACAGTTTGCCAGCGGTGAAGCGCCAGCGCTGATCCGAGGGCGGTGTCCCGCGAGGGAACGCAGGGACGGACGATATGCGAAGGTAGTCAGATGGGCCTGACAGCCCGCTTCGAGTCAATGCAACGTCCGGCCTTGTGAGACCCGATACAGCACGACCAGCTCCGGCTCGGCCAGTGCGGACAGATCCTTGAAACCCTCAAGGGATACACCGCCAAGCTCTGCAAATTACAGATCCTGACCCTAGCCATGACGGATCCCGCTTCTGGTGTTAGCGGGTGCGCAAGTTTGGCGGCTTGGCTTGAATGGCGAGGGCCATTTGAATAACTCGTGAAATCCAGCCCGCAATCGATCGAGAAGCTCTGACAATGTCGAGGAGAACATCTCCACCCGTTACCGTTTTACATAAGTCGTTCCGTTGCTAGTGGTCAGCTGCACTTATTTCGAACCTTGGTACCCTGGTTCAGGCGTGGCTGCTGCATGGCTGATGAAGAACATTGTCACGCTTTCCAGCATTCGAACTGTTGAAGAAATGATCGCGGCCTTCCGGATAGCAGCATAGCCGTCGGTTGCTGGTTCGGCCGGATGGCCGGATCTGCTCCGCCTGCGGATACAAACGCTCGATTGCACTTGCCGGTCGCGATACCGGCAAGCGGCGTGCCCGACCGGGTCGTTATCAATGTTCCAGCGGCGATTGCCGGTTCCAGTTCACGGTGACGACACATACGCCTCTGCACTCCACGAAGCTTCCCTTGAGTGTTTGCCTGAAGGCTATGTGGCTGTTACTGCCATCCGACAAGGGCTTGTCGTGGGTGCGTCCAGCCGAGGCGCTCGGGGTGAGCCAGCCAGCATCTGGCGAATTGGACATGCACTGCGTCTTATTGGTGGCGCGGGAGAACGTGCTCGCCGGCACGGTGGAGATCGACCATTTCCATCTCGGTGAAAGGCCCAGAAAGAATCCCGACGACCCACCTCCGGGCCGCGGCTGGAAAGGCCAGGCGAATACGCACAAAACGTCAGTTATGGCAATGGTGCGGCGTCCGACTGATGTAATGCGTGGCACGCTGGCCGGTGATGCGCGTGCGGCGGTTGTGACCGGTCTTTCGGCGCGAGCAAGCGAACGCGTCGTTGAGGCGCAGATTGAACCCGGAGCTCACTTGATGAGCGACGAGTGGAAGGCATTCATGGCCATTGGTGAGAGCTTTGCCAAGCATGAGACCAGCTGTTCGCGACGCTGTCCACGTCAACTCGGTCGAGGGCTTCAACTCCGCGTCCCCCGTACCATCGCCGGCGTCTTTCATCATATCAGCCCGCAGCATGCCGACCTGTATTTCCACGAGATCGACTTCCGATGGTCGCAGCGCGTCGTCACAGGAAACGTCATTCGCAAAACCAGGCATGGCCGGGAGAGCGTGCGTACCCTGTCGCCGCGCGTGACGCCTGCGCTGCACTTGACGAATGTTTTTCGCACAGCCATAGGTCGTCAGATGCGCCAAAGCCAGTATGGCTGCATCATCGTCAAATCCGCCGTAGCTGTCTTTGGTTGATAAAGGCCTCGTACGATTTCGAACTGCTCTTATTCCGCCCCTTCATGCCGATCGCGATGACGAGCAGTAGATCCTCGCTTACATACAGCCCGTTGATTTGGATGAATCCCTAACGGGTCGTCGAACGGAGGCCAACGGAAGATTGCATGTCAAACCGAGCACCCTTGCGCGGCTCACGTTTCAGCTGCTGACTCATTTTGGCGCAAAGTCCTCTCCTCCGGATGGTACCACTTGCCCAATTGCTATCCTTGGCCAAGAGATTTGTTTCACCCAGGCGAATGCAGAAGGTACGCACATCTAGAGGTGGGGCGACAACGAAGGAGCCCACGACGGTGACCGAGCATACGAATAGCGGGATGGATTTCCCTGTTGAAGAATATAAGACACGCCTTCAACGCACGCAGGAGGAAATGGCAAAGCATGATCTGGACGTGTTACTCCTGCATCAGCCCGAGAACATTCAATATCTGACAGGTCTCGACGCTGGGGCGGGCTTTTTCTCATATCACGCCGTAGCGGTTCCGAGCCATCGCGATCCAGTGCTGATCTTGCGCGATGTAGAAATCCCAGCAGCGCACCTCACGTCTTGGGTCACGAGCCACACGAGCTACGCAGATTCATCCGATCCGATCCGCGTTTCACTCGACGCGGCGCGGAGAGCCCTCGAGGGCTTGGGCTTGGCGGCCGGGCGTGTCGGCGTGGATGAGCACTCATGGTTCTTGACACTAGAACGGTGGAAGATGCTGCAGGCGCTGCTGCCAAATGCGACTTTTGTCAGAGAGCCGCGCATCGTCGACCATCTGCGACTGATCAAATCGCCGCGGGAAATAGATTATCTGCGCGGCGCTGCCCGTTGCGTTGAAGCGGGCATTTACGCTGGTATCGAGGCTGTCACGCCGGGCATCACGGAGCGACAGCTCGCCGGCACCGTGTTCGGCGCATTGGTGAACGCCGGGGCGGAAATGCCGCTTAGCGGTGTCATCACTTCCGGCAATCGGACAAATCTTTTACACGGATCCTATACCGACCGGCAATTGGAGCGTGGCGATACGGTCTATCTTGAGCTCAGCGGGATTCATCGACATTACTGGGCACGTTTGATGCGTACCGCCATTGTTGGGCTGCCCAGCGCTGAGCAGCAGCACATCGCTGAGACAATCATCCGCGTGCAAGACGATGCCATCGCGTTGATGCGGCCGGGCACACCAGCCAGTGTGATTGACCGAGCTTGCCGCGAGCCGCTGCTGGCAACGGGGCTGCGCAAGACATATACCAACCGTTCCGGCTATTCGCTTGGTCTCAACTACCGCCCCTCCGCCGGCGAATTTATCCGCGAGTTCGTGCCGGGCGTGGAATGGGTCCTGGAGCCGGGAATGGTGTTTGATATGCTGATGATGGCAGGCGGGATGGGCTTCAGCGACATGGTGCTGGTGACGGAACAAGGCCCGGAACGCCTAACCTGCATGGAGCGCAAGCTCTTCTCGTGCACCTGAAATCCCAGAAGATGGCTAAACTCATGCGACCGGTCATAGGTATCGTTAGCAATGTAAACAAGAACAAGGGAGGGCAGGAGGTTACTTTTGTCCGGCTCCCCTATCTGCGCCAATCGAAAAAGCTGACGCACTTCCGATCATTTTCCCTACTTAAGGCAGAGGAAGTAATGACGGTACTTCATTGTATTTTTAGCGTCGTGCTTAGAGGCGGTGGAAAGTTTTCGACAGAGTTTTTGGCTCAGCTCCGCGCCGTGCTGTTCCACGAATAATACCAGAGCGAATTAACTTCAAATTCACGTATGCCATTGCAGCGCTCAGTCGGTCCATATTATACAGGAATTTGCCGGGATACACTTTGCGCGTTTTAGCAAGAGGCGCGATCTATCCCCATACTCTCCATAAGCTTGCAAATGTGATCTACCATCGTGAGAGAGTTGACAAGTCTTGGGTCAAAGGGGTGACGCCTATGTACAACGAGGCGCTGGTGGCCAAAACGCGGTCACCGAGCCTCTGAATGCCTTGGTTCGCCGACTTGCTGGGTTCCATTGCTAGGGGCGTGTCTATACGATCGAGTATGACCTGCTGCGTGTAGGCCTCCGACGGCTAAGAGGCCGTTTGGAAAATCGAGGGTTGGGGTTTTGCGGTGAGGCTATTTGTGATTCAAGCTGTGGATGTGGACCAAACAGAGCCGTGGGCGGATGGCCCAGATCGCCAAGAAGACCAAGCGTTACCCGTCTGATTTGACGGACGAAGAATGGTACCAGATCGCCCCGCTGATGCCCAAGCCCGGGCGGCGTCGGGGCCGTCCGCGCGAGGCTGATTTCCGGGAGGTGATCAACGCCGTGCGCTACCTGGTCCGCTCCGGTTGCGGCTGGCGGATGCTGCCGATCCACTTCGGGCCTTGGCAGACGGTCTATGGCTGGTTCCGTGAACTGGCGCGGCGCTTTCTGTTCCAGACCATCCACGACGTGACGCTGATGCTGGATCGCGAACGGGCTGGGCGCGAGGCCAGTCCCACGGCGGGCGTGATCGACAGCCAGTCGGTGAAGGCTTCGGCCCCTGGCGCGCAAAGAGGCTATGACGCCGGCAAGAAGATCGTCGGCCGCAAGCGCCACATTGCAGTCGATACCGACGGGCGGCTCTTGATGGTCAACCTGACGCCAGCCGACATCTCCGACAGCGCCGGCGCGCAGGCCGTTCTCGACGGCATCCGCAAGCGCTGGCCCTGGGTGAAGCATCTGTTCGCCGACGGCGCCTACGATCGGCTCAAGCTCATGGACAAGGCCGCCTATCTCGACTTCGTCATCGACATCATCCGCCGATCCGACGACCAGAAGGGCTTCCACGCTCTGCCCCGTCGCTGGGTCGTCGAGCGCACCTTCGGCTGGATGACCCGATGGCGACGCCTCGTACGAGCAGCGCATCGATGTCTCTCACGCCATGATCCTCGTCGCCATGGGCGGCAACCTGCTACGAAGAACCGCTCATCCATGAATTTCCAAACGGACTCTAAGAAATTTCAATCACAACGCTCTTTTGCGAATTTTTCTTCAACAGGCCGCCCACATTGACGCCATTTCGCCTCGGAGAGGATGCTTAATGCAGGTTGATGTTGTGGAAAATGATCACCGATACTTTCGCTCGTGATCGCCGAAGGAGTGCGGATCAACCGCGCCGATAGCCTAAAAGAGGAGAACTGGGACATGACGTCTCATTCACATCCATTAGCCTCACGTGGAGGCGTCGATGCCCAGAGGTGAACCGCTGCGGTTAGAGCGACTTTGTAAACAGTACGGCAGCGTGCGAGGGGTTAATGACTTGTCGGTTCAAATCGAGGCCGGCGAATTTGTCTCATTTCTCGGACCAAGTGGTTCCGGCAAGACGACAACGTTGATGATGGTCGCGGGGTTCGAAACGCCCACCTCCGGCCAAATCTTTGTCGGCGCCCGACCAATAACCGGGCTACCCGTGCCTAGACGCAACATCGGAGTTGTATTCCAGAATTATGCGCTATTTCCACATCTATCCGTTTTCGAGAACGTGGCATTTGCGCTCAAGATGCGCAGAGTATCCGGCTCTGAACTTCGAGCCGGTGTCGCCGAAGCGCTCGATCTTGTTCAACTGAGCGGCTATGAAGCGCGGATGCCGCACGAGTTATCCGGCGGCCAACAGCAGCGAGTTGCCTTGGCTCGCGCACTTGTGTTTCGCCCAGGCGTAGTCCTCATGGACGAACCGCTTGGTGCGCTTGACAAACAGCTTCGCGAGCATATGCAGCTTGAGCTGAAGCGCCTTCAGAAGTCCCTTGGAATAACTGTGGTCTTCGTCACACACGATCAAAGTGAAGCGCTCACGATGTCTGATCGAATCGTGGTGATGAATAAGGGCAACGTCGAGCAAATCGGGACGCCTGAAGAAATATATGAGACTCCGCAAACGCGCTTCGTTGCAGGTTTCATCGGCGAGTCCAATTTCCTTCGCACTCATATTGTTGAAAGTAGAAAAGACGGCCCTCTCCTTGACCTGGCCGGCCTGCAAATTCGAGCGATGTGGCAGGGATCCGATAGCCTGCAGGGGGCTGTGACCCTCATGATCCGACCCGACAAGATCATCCCTCTCGACCCCGGCGTTCGCACTGATAATGAATTCGAAGGTGTGGTCGAAGAGGCCGTCTACCAGGGAAATGTCATTAAGTATCGTATTCGGTTACGTGCAAAGATTCCAGTGTTTCTCACTTTAGCAGCACCGAGCCACGCCCGATCTCAGCGATTCCATGTCGACCAACAAGTTAGAATTGGCTGGGACGCGCGGGATGGACGACTTCTTTCTGATGAGGGGGAACAATCAATCCCCGGCAAACCCAATAATCGCGTCGCGGTGTCAGCTTTCGCGGGCGTTACTGCAACTGCAGATCGTATGGCAATCGTATCTTTATAAGGGAATGATCTCATGACGTACAACATCAACCCCAGCCGACCGACCCGGCGTCAGACGTTAAAGCTAATTGGTACTGCGACCAGCGGAGCGGCGCTTGCGATTGGCGCTCCAGGCATTTTACGGGCGCAAGAATCGAAACTTGTCGTAGTCTCCGGCGGTGGATCCTATGAGGAGTCGATCCGCAAGGCAATAATTGATCCCTTCCAGCAAGAAACAGGGATCACGGTGACTTACGTGTCCCCGGAAGATGACGCGAAACTCAAGGCGCAGGTCGACAGCAACAACGTGCAGTGGGATGTAGCGGAGGTCGACACCTTCGCTTTTCGACCGGATGCGTCAAAGTACCTCGAGGAAATAGACTATGGCGTTTTCGATAAGGAAACACTGGACAACCTTGTGCCGGAAGCAAAGACAACATACGGCGTAGGCTCGTACGTCTATAGCACCGTTATGGCGTTCTCGACGACCGAATACCCGGCGAACAAGCCACGCCCGCGCTCATGGGCTGAGTTTTGGGACGCCGACAAGTTTCCGGGGCCACGCTCTCTTAAAACGTGTTCGAACTCGGATGTCACGACAATCGAATTTGCATTGCTGGCGGCCGGGGTGCCGAAGGACAAGCTGTATCCAATCGACTTCGACTCCGGATTCGCGTCCCTCGATCGCATCAAGTCGCACATAACCAAATTCTGGAGTGTCGGAGCCGAACCCGGTCAGCTCCTGTCGAACCGTGAAGTCTCGATGTCCTCGGCATATAATGGTCGAATGGCAGCCCTGAAGACACAGGGTGCCGCCGTTGATTACCAATGGAATGAGGGGGAGCTTAGCCCGGTCTACTGGGTCGTGCCGCGGGGAGCAAAAAATCGGGCCGCGGCCATGCGGTTTGTGGCCTACCAAGCCTCCGCGCAGGCGCAAGCGCGTCTAAACAATCTCATCTTCTATGGTCCAATGAACCGTGCGGCTTTCAAGTACATCGACCCAAAGGTTGCTGCAGACCTTCCCACAACTCCTGAGAACATTGCTAAACAGTTCTTCCGCGACCTGTCATACTGGGAAACTAAAGATTTATCTGGCAAATCTAATACAGAAATTCTCGTTGAGCGCTGGATAAAATGGACGGCTAGCTAATGGCTACTCCATACCATGTTGTGAGATCGGCCATCGCATGGCCGGTCAACAACCGGGAAGCCTCGCTCTTACTTGCTCCAGCAGCGCTTCTGCTTGGGGTTTTCTTCTTCATCCCGCTTTCCGGTCTGCTCTCTCTCAGCCTGCTCGATCCCGGGCCAACCTTCGCGCATTACCACGAGTTTTTGGATAACCCAACGAACTGGATTATTCTAGCCCGCACCTTCGCACTCGCAACAAAGGTTACATTGATCTGCCTTCTACTAGGCTATCCGCTAGCCTACTGGATAGTCTCGGCGCGCACTTGGGTCGCCGCGGCGCTACTGCTTGCGGTCGTTCTGCCGTTCTTTACCAGCTACCTCGTGCGCACATATGCATGGATGGTGCTTCTGGGGCGTTTTGGTGTAATCAATCAGCTGCTAATGGCAACTGGCCTTACTGAGCGCCCTGTCGACCTTATCTACAATCAGTTCAGCGTACTCGTAGCTATGGTCTACATCCTCATGCCCTATACGGTGCTGGTGCTCATTAGCGTGATGAAAGGGATTCCATACAGTCTGACGCGTGCTGCTGCCTCTCTAGGAGCCTCCGCGGCACAAAATTTTTGGCGCGTGTTCTTTCCGTTGAGCGCTCCGGGTGTTATCGCAGCCGGCCTACTGGTCTTCGTGTTCGCACTTGGGTTCTACATCACGCCCGTACTGCTCGACGGTCCGAACACGATGATACTGCCAATGCAAATCGACAGTTATGTAAACGGCACGCTCAATTGGCCGCTTGCGGCCACCGCTGCCACCGTGCTGCTTGCGATCACGCTCGTACTTTATTCGATTTCCAACCGTTTCGTCGATAGCGAGCGCCTGCTCAGTTCTAATCAGAGTACTGCCCACTCTGCGGGCCACACCGCGCGTCATTCAACTAGCGCATACATTCAACTCATTGATTTCGTTGCCGCCTTAGTGCGTGGCGTCGGACATGGAATCCGCTTTCCCGCCGGTATCGGTAGAGGCTGGGAGCGTCTGGCGCCGGGCAGAAAGCTGCTGCGCGGATTAAGCTTGCTCCTTGTTGCCTTCCTTGTCAGCCCGATCCTAATCATTGTCCCGATCTCATTCAGCTCTTCGCGCTTCCTCGACTTTCCGCCCCCCGGCCTGTCGCTGCAATGGTACCAGGCCTATTTCACTAGCGCTGCGTGGGTTTCTGCGACCTGGGAGAGTTTGGGAGTTGGAATAGCTGTGGCATGTCTAAGTCTTGCCATTGGTTCAGCGGCTGCAATGGCACTCGTGCGCGGCAGCCCGCGAATGCGCCGAATCGGATACCAGCTCTTGCTCGCACCGATGATCGTGCCGTCGATTGTTAATGCGGTGGCTCTCTACTTTCTCTTTGCGCGACTGCATCTTATCAACACGTCGTTCGCGCTTGTGACGGCGCACAGCATAGGCGCCGTTCCACTAGTAGTGTTGATCGTCGCCGCAAGTCTACAATCACAAAATATAATACTTGAATATGCGGCTGCTAGTTTGGGAGCGTCAAGGGTCGTTACGATATGGCGAATCGTGCTCCCTCTTATTCGTCCAGCTTTGATAGTCTCCGGATTTTTTGCATTCTTATCATCGTTCGATGAGGTCGTGCTATCACTTTACTTGAGTGGCCCAGATACTACTACTCTGCCGATCAAAATGTGGTCGGGAATTCGGGAAGAGATCACGCCAACGATTGCTGCGGTGTCCAGTCTATTGATCGCGTTCACGATTTTTATCTATGTCAGTGTGGCCATATTCCGCCAAGCGGGTGAACGGCAAGCCCAACAAGTGAGATAGTCTCCAATGAATACATCTCCGACGCTGAATGAACCTGTTAACACCGAGATGAATTTCCCTGCAGAGGAATATCGGGCGCGGGTGCAGCGCACGCAGGAAGAGATGGTAAAGCACGATCTTCCAGTGCTACTCCTACATCAGCCTGAAAACATCTACTATCTCAGTGGTCTACATGGTGTTGGTTATTTTTCCTACCATGCTTTAGCGGTTCCCGGCAGCGGCGACCCGGTGCTGATCTTGCGTGATGTGGAAGTCCCGGCGGCGCAAAGTACGTCCTGGGTGAAAAGCCACGCGACCTATTCAGATGTTGCAGATCCGCTCGCCGCTTGGCTCGACACGGCGCGCAGAGCTCTGGAAGGCCTCGGCTCGGCAGAAGGACGGGTAGGTGTGGATGACCACTCATGGTTCTTGACACCGGAACGACGGACGGTACTGCAGAGGGTGCTGTGCGATGCAAGCGTTGTCGCAGAGCCGCGCATTGTCGACCACCTCCGCCTGATAAAATCGCCGCGAGAAATAGATTATCTGCGGGGCGCCTCGCGCTTGGTTGAAGCAGGCATGCATGCTGGCATCGAGGCTATCGCACTCGGTGTCACGGAGCGGCAGATTGCCAATGAGGTGTGGAGCGCATTGGTGAAAGGCGGGTCGCCGGCGATGGGGCTGGGCGGTGTCATCACTTCCGGCAATCGAACAAATCTCATACATGGCGGCTATTCGGACCGTCGCTTGGAACGAGGTGATACTGTCTACTTTGAGCTCAACGGGCTACATCAACATTACTGGGCACGTTTGATGCGTACCGCCATTGTTGGGCAGCCCAGCGCTGAGCAGCAGCACATCGCTGAGACAATCATCCGCGTGCAAGACGATGCCATCGCGTTGATGCGGCCGGGCACACCAGCCAGCGTGATTGACCGAGCTTGCCGCGAGCCGCTGCTGGCAACGGGGCTTCGCAAGACATATACCAACCGTTCCGGTTATTCGCTTGGTCTCAACTACCGCCCCTCCGCCGGCGAATTTATCCGCGAGTTCGTGCCGGGCGTGGAATGGGTCCTGGAGCCGGGAATGGTATTTCATATGCTGATGATGGCAGCCGGTATGGGCTTTAGCGAGACCGTGCTGGTGACGGAACAAGGCCCGGAACGCCTAACCTGCATGGAGCGCAAGCTCTTCTCATGCACTTGAGAACCCACCAACGATGACTAAATTCAAACCGACATAGCCATCGCTCAAGTGATATCCTGGTCTTTTGTCTGAAGACGGCCTTCTCGCATCAACCGTCGACGGCTGCTCCATAGCCAGATACTTCATTCGCCAAGCGTCCACTTAAATCTGAGAGCCTTCTCTGTGGGGTCGTTTGGTCAAGATGCTCCTGCACTTTTTTCTTGACCGTTCCGTGGGTCACTCGCTTCTTTTCGCGGTCAGCGCTTGGGCCGCCGACGTCTCAATCTGTTTCACGACCTTGCCGCGCTTGGGCCGGCAGGTTCGGGACTCTCAACGAGATCGCCTCGCCCATCGTCCCCCAGGGAACGATCCGGGCGTCGCCCTTTCCAAAGCGCTCGGTCGCGTCGGCCCACATGCCATGCAGAATGACGGCCAGTTTGCGGGCGACCGCGACTCGGGCTCGTGCCATGCCGCGCCGCCTGGCGATGTTCATGCCCCATGCTCTGAGGCTCGACCACTTCTTCGATCGCACCAGCAGTGTGTGGGCCGCCTCATAAAGCGCGGTGCGTGCAAGTTCGTCGCCGCATCGGCTGACCTTTCCCTGGATGTCGGTTTCGCCGGACTGGTAGCGTGCCGGCGTCAGTCCCAGATGCGCCCCCACCGCCTGCGACGAGCCGAACCGCTCAGGCCGGTCGATCGTGGCGCGGAAGGCGAGCGCCGTGATCGGCCGTAAGCGGGCAGTTGAGGCCGTTCAGCTTTGGCAATTCCAGGGCATGAGGGCGTCGATACCGCTGTTTGGCCAGCCATCAGCGATGCGATCGAGGGTCTGGGGGAGCCAGGCGTGCGGATCGACCAGGTTCATCTTGGCGGTTTATGCCGACTGCCGAACTATGCCGAGCGCCTCTTCCGATCATGGCGGTATGAAGCGCTTTGCCCGCCATTTCGACCAAGAACCGGTCGTTGACACTCGGCATAGTTCTCATGCTCAAAGGGCGTTCAGGAACTCAAGAAGCCGGTCGTTTGGTCGAAATCGTTCGGCCTTTGCGCGTTCGTATGGCTTCAGCTTGGCAAGTGCGGATTCCTTCAGCTCAAGATGTGCGTGAAGATAGGTCAGCGTCGTTTCCATCGCCTCATGGCCCAGCCATAGGGCGATGACCGAACAATCGACGCCCGCCTGCAGCAGCTCCATGGCAGCGCTGTGCCTCAAAACATGGGGCGACACCCGCTTCGAGCGGAGGGTGACGCAGTGTTCGCGAGCCTTGGCGACATATTTGTTCAGCAGCGCCTGCACGCCGTCGGCGCTCAGCTTGCTGCCGTGCATGTTCGGGAAGAGAGCCGTTGCACCCCGCTTCCTGGGCTCGTTGAGCCAGCCCCGAAGGGCTTGCTGTGCAACCTTGGTGAGCGGCGTACTTCGCTCCTTGCGGCCCTTGCCAACGCATCGCACGTGGGCACCGTGCCCCAGCATCACCGAGTGCCGGTCGAGATCGATGATCTCCGAGACCCGCAACCCCGTTTGCGCGGCCAGCAACAGCAGAGTGTGATCACGCCGTCCCAGCCATGTGCTGCGATCCGGACAGGCCAGGATCGCTTCAATCTCGGGCCTGGTGAGAAACTGAAGCTGTCGCTTGTCGCATCGCTTGCTCGGGATCGCGAGCACGCGATGAATCTGGGCGCTATGGGCCGGCTCCTCGAACGACGCATATCTGAAGAAAGACCGAATGGCCGTGAGGCGGAGGTTCCGGGTCCTCACTGAGGCGGATCGCAGTGTCTCGAGGTCCTCCAGGAATGCGCCGATGAAAGGCGCGTCCAAATCCCGCAGTGTCAACTGCGACGGAGACCTGCCAAGGCGTGTCTGCGCGAATGCAAACAGGAGCCGGAAGGTGTCGCGGTAGGAGGCGATGGTGTTGGAGCTTACGCCTCGATGTCGCATGAGCCGATCGGTGAACCACCGCTCGATCAGCACGGCCAGATCGTTCGAGGCACTCATGAGCGAACCTCCCACCGCTCATCCAGCAGTCGCGCGGCATGGGTCATTAGCTCCGGCGCGGCGGATAGATACCAGTAGGTGTCGCGAACATTGGCGTGGCCGAGAAAGGTCGAGAGGACTGGCAGTTCCCGCTCGACATCTTCGCCCGCACGATACCAGTTGGTCAGGGCCTGGACAGCGAAACGGTGACGAAGATCGTGAATCCGCGGACCATTGCGCTGCCCCCGCTGCCGCAGACCGATCTGTCGCGACAGCTGCCAGAACACCCGGTGCACGTATTGGTGCAGCAATCTGCCGCCCTGCTCGGCGACAAAGAAATAGGGGCTACGAGGTGCGACGAGATGCACGTCGCGTCGCGCGGCATAGTCCGACAGCACGGCGACCGTCGTGGCATGGAGCGGGACCAGCCGCGACTTGCCGAACTTCGTCTCCCGAATGGTGAGGATACCTTGGTCGAGATCGACGTCGTCTCGGCGCAGGTCGAGCGCTTCGGAATGGCGTAGCCCGGCGACCGCTATCAATCCGAACAGACAATGATATGTCCAGCGACGCAGGGCGTTGGCCGGCGGCAGCGACAGTGCCGCCGCCAGAAGCGCCGTGATCTCAGCATCGTTATAGATGTAGGGCTTTGCACGCCGCGCCGGCGACACAGCGTCTTGAGGTGGCACTTCCGTCATGGGGTCGAAATGAGCGAGGTGCTGAGCGAAGCAGCGCACATCGGTTAGGCGGATGGACCAACTCGGTTGTTGGCCGATCAACGTCACCCACTTCATTGCCAGCGCCGTGGTGACGGTCTCGGCGCCGCGAGCCTCCATGAAGGTGACGAAATCCGACAACCGTCGAGCGGGGCCATGATACTTGTATCCCAATCCCTGGCGCATGCCCACATAGCGCTCGAGCGCTGTTCGAAGACGGCTCATTGGACACCTCCCGGCCAGGGCAGGCTCAGTTCGCGCAGCTTCTCGATGTCGAGCTTGGCATAGATCCTTGTGCTGTCGATGCTCCGGTGACGAAGCAACTGGCCGATCTCGGCAAAGCTGGCCCCCGACCGCAGCAGGTCGGTCGCAAGGCTGTGGCGGAAGAGGTGCGCGCCGTGGTGCGCATAGCCGTGAATACCCGCCCGCTCGAGGGCCTCCTTCGCGATCATCGTGATGGCGCAGCCTGAGGCAAAGCCGACGTGCGGAGCAAGCATTCGCAGAAATAACCGGCGACACGGTGAAGCCGGCCGCCCATGCCGGATGTAGGCGACGATAGCTGCACCGACGTCGTGGCGTAGCGGCATCATCGCTTGCCGCCGTCCCTTGCCATGGATGAGGACACTGCCCAACTGCCAATCGATATCGTCAAGACTGAGCGCGGCAACCTCGCCGGCGCGCAAGCCCAGCTTGGCCAGCGCCATCAAAACCGCATAGTCGCGAAGCCCCATTGCCGTGGTCAGATCGCAGGCATCGAGAACCACCTGAACCTTCTGTGGTGGCAGGAAGGTTGGTAGGCCAGCAAGCCGCCAGCGACGGATCGACGGCACACAATCGGCCAAGGCCACCGAAATGAAGCCCTTCAGATGCAAATAGCGCAGGAAGGCGCGCACCACCCCGCACATCGCCTTGCCGCTGTCGGCGGAGCCATCGAGAGCATGTCGCTCGACATAACCGATGACGATCTCCGGGGTGAGCGCTGCAAACCCATCTGCGCCAGCCGGACAGACCTCCTGCAGAAATCGGCGTGAGAGCAGCTTGTGGCTTTCCACCGTCGAGGCGGCGAGCCCTCTCTCATTCGTGAGGTAAGCCGCGAACACATCAACAATCTGCTCGTACTCCGTGCGCTCAATCGGAAGGGCGGTTGGTATCAAACCTTCTTGCCGTAACGCGGCAAGCAAGCGCCGGAGCGCCGATCGGTCGCCCGAATCGATGCTCCAGTGTTTGGAACGGTGCTCAAGAAACCGCTCAACATGAACTTCGCTTAAATCCTGGAGATCGTGCCCGTTGCCGACATGCCAGTCTCTCAACTCACGAAATAGGCTTAGCGATCGCCAGGTGCATTGCCGACCGAAGCCTTCGTCCGACAATCTGCCCGCATAAACGCGTGCAAACTCGCCATACGGCCCGTGGATCAGCTTCCGATACAGTGTGCTGCGTTGCAGATAGTCACTTGCGTTCATGTGTCCTCTCCTTCGCGTCTATTGCGACGGAGAGAGCCTAAGCTATGCCGATCCAGCTACCGCTACGTTGAGGAAAGTGTTGGTAAAAACTTGCTCACTCGGCATAGTTCGACGGTCGGCAAAAAGCTGCTTATGCCGCGCGCGGCATAAGCAGGTGGCCAGCAGCGTAGCGATGGTGGCCTATGTCCGCCCGCCGCCGTCGCTGCCAGCGAAGAGGCTGGTCTTTCGTGTAATTGTCTGCGGCCTGATCGCACGTTCGACGGCGTTGGAGTCGAGCTCGATACGGCCGTCGGCGAGGAAGCGCTCGAGCGCGGCACGCCGACCGAGCGCATAGCGGATCGCCTCGGCGGGCTTCGATTTACCCGACAGCTTCGGCAGCTCGTTTTCCCACGGCCTGAAGAGCGCGGCGACGATGGCGGCGGATTTCTCCTGACGCGCTGCTATTCGTGCTGCCGGGTCCTGGCCGGACGGCCTCCTCGATGGCCCACAGCGGGGCCATATGCACCACGGTCTGCGAGGCGATGGTGGACGAGCTCGCGGCATGCAGTTCGTAGAACTTGCGCCGCGTGTGACCAACAGGCCGCGATCGTCACCGCGTCATTGGCCCGATCGGGCTTGGCCAGCCGGTCATAGGCGGCGTATCCGTCGACCTGCAGGATGCCGCGATAGCCGTCCAGATGGCGGGCAACACATTCGCCGGTGCGGCTGTCCTTGAAGCGATAGACAACGATGGGCGGTCCGCTGCCGCCAAAGGGCCGATCATCCCTGTTATGTAGATCTCTCCATAAGCGCGATTATGCGCACCCGTTGATTATGCGCAGCTCACCGGGACAGCTAGCCAGTTTTCTTCGGTAGATCAGTAAGATGGTAGCCGGCATTCGAGCTATGCGATGCGCATAATCCTAGTGCTTCCTTCCGAGCGCACTCAACTCGGTAGGAGATCTACATGCAAAAAGCGATCATCCTTCAGCCACAGCCCCGCGCTTGGTTGGAAGACAGTATTCTTCGGCCCTTTGTTTCGCAGTACGGTGAGCAGTTGCAGCGAAGGCGATATGCGCCGAGCACGCAGCGCGCCTATCTGTGCTGCGTCGCCCACTTCGCCCATTGGCTGACTCAAGAAAGGTACGACCTAAAAGCGATCGGCCAGGGCGCTGTTATGCGCTTTCGGAACACCAGCCGGCGTGCGCCTGCCCCGACCCGGTCCGTCGTTTGCGTCATGAGCTGCAGGCGGCTCTGGGTCATCTTCTCGAGGTGCTCAAAGCTGGCGGCGTGGTGCTCCAGTATCCGGCCCGCAAATCCGCCATCGAACAGGAGCTGACGCGCTTCGATGCCCACATGCGCTACGTCTCGGACAACACGCGTCGGAAGCGTTGCCGAGTGGTCGAAGGATTTCTTGTCGAGCATTTCGACGAGCAGCCGATCTCCATGGCGACCGTCAGCGCCACATCCATCCGCCGCTTCGTCCTTGGCAAACAGGGGCGAAGACCCGCCACCGTCGCCGCGAACGGCGTCATCATTGGTCTGCTATCTGCGCTTCCGCAGCATGTCCGGCGACTGGGTAGGCGATCTGAAGGCCGCGATCCCCAGGGTCGCACACTGGCGGTTGGCATCACTGCCTGAGGTGCTGACCGACGCCGAGATCGACGAACTGCTGAGTTCCTTTGATCAGACGTTCCCGTCGCGCCTGCGGGCTTATGCGATGGTGCGGTGTCTGATCGATCTCGGTCTGCGTTCCAGCGAAGTCGTCAAGCTGCAGCTCGACGACATCAACTGGGCCGGTGGCACGATCAAGCTTGTCGGCACCAAGAGCCGACGCGCCGATGCTCTGCCCCTGCCGTCCGCTACGGGAGCGGCGATTGCGGCCTATCTGCACGAGGAGCGGCCCGCGACGTCGAACCGGGCCATATTTGTTCGCCAGAACCGATTACGACCAAGAGCGTCAAACGCGCGGTACTGGCCGGCTACCGAAGATGTGGATGGATGCGAACCGGCGTCCACATTCTCCGCCACAGCATGGCCAGCCGACTTCTGCGCACTGGCGCGCCGATGAAGGAGATTGCGGACATCCTGCGGCATCGAAGCCTCGATACGTCCGCCATCTACGCAAAAGTCGATCTGACCAACCTTGGAGCCGTGGCCTTGCCGTGGCCGGGGAGCGCGCAATGACCGGCGCGCGCACTGCTCTCACTGGCAAAGGACTATTTGTCCGAACGCCGCGCCCTTGGTTTCGCCCTCAGGATGGAGGGTCATCAAATCACCTCTTTCGCCCTGTTCGCCGACGGGCGCGGCCATAGTGGCCCGCTCACCAACGATATCGTCCTGAACTGGGTGCAAGGCCAGGCCAAGCGGACCAGTCCCTTCTCATGGGCCCGACGCCTCGAAGTCCTTCGCCCGTTCGCGAGGTATCTGGCCCGGCTCGATCCCGACACCGAGTTCCCCCAGACCGCGACCTTTGGTCGTTCACACCGCCGCCTCGCACCGCACATCTATTCAGAGCGGGAGATCTGCGACCTTGTGGCCGCCGCTTGGCGCCTGGGCCCCGAGGGCGGATTGCGGCCGGCAACCTACGCGACAATCTTCGGGCTGATCGCCGCTACGGGTCTGCGCCGGTCAGAAGCACTCCACCTGCGCTGCAGCGATGTCGATCTCGATGGAGTCTTCCTCACGATACGGAACACCAAGTTCCGCAAGTCGAGGCATGTGCCCATACACGCCACCGTCGTAGCCGAGCTACGGCGCTATCTGGCGGTTCGGGCGCGTCATGGTGCGCTTACCGAGGACTCACCCCTATTTCTGTCTCCGGCGGGCGGATTTATCGCCAAGCGGCGCATCAATAAGGCTTTCCAGAAGCTTCGCACCAACCTTGGTTGGACCCGCGCGGGGCGGCCATGGCGCGGTGCGCCTTCACGACCTGCGCCACACTTTCGTTTGTCGTCGTATCCAGCTCTGGCACGAACATGGCGCCGATATCGATAACGCCATGGCGGCGCTCTCGACCTACGTCGGCCACGCCAAGATCTCCGATACCTATTGGTATCTTGCCGGCGTCCCGGAACTCATGGCGATCGCGGGCAAACGGTTCGAGTTCTTCGCCTCTACGGTTGGAGGGATCGTCATGTCTGATTCCAAGCTGACACCGTCCTTCCCCAGCCTGCTTCAACGCTTTTTCATCGCGCATCTCGGCAATCAGCGAGCCGTCAGTTCGCGCACCATCGCCGCCTATCGCGATACCTTCCGATTGTTGCTCGGCTTCGCCGAGGCGACGGCACCCACCCGGCTGACTCTGACCGACCTCGATGCGCAGTTGATCCTCGGCTTCCTCGACCACTTGGAGAAGGAGCGGAGCAACGGCGCCCGCACGCGCAACGCCCGCCTGGCGGCGCTCCGCTCTTTCCTCAAGTATGCCGCCCACTACGACCTAACCGCGCTGCCCGTCATCGAACAGGTGCTAGCCCTTCCGATGAAACGGTTCGACCGGCCGGTCCTGGGATTTTTGTCACGCGAGGATATGCAGGCGATCCTTGACGCACCGGATGCGCGGATCTGGGCGGGTGAGCGGGATCGCGCGCTGTTCAGCATGATGTACAACACCGGCGCCCGCGTGTCTGAAGCCATCGGTCTGCGCGTCGGCGAGGTCGTCGTCGACGGCTCGGCGGTCGCGCACCTGCATGGCAAGGGGCGCAAAGACCGCAGCGTGCCGCTCTGGCGTACGACCGCCAACCCGCCACGACGCACATGTACCTTAGGCGGATCTTGCCATGAAGGAGCGCTACGCTCAACCGACTGTTGCCCATGACGGCCAGTCAAGGCCGATATCGGCCGCCGGACCAGCTCATGCAGTTCCTGTTGAGCCTTTAAGAGTTATGCGCAGTTCGCCTCTTCGAAATAGTCTGGGAAGCCGATGGTTAGCGGGTCCTGTCCCGGTGAGCTGCGCATAATCAACGGGTGCGCATAATCGCGCAGATAGGCCCACGAATAAGCCATCTTGGCCTTACCCGATCCCGGCGCCAGCGTTGGCAGCGTGGTCTCATCGGCAAAGACCCGCTCGCCCTGCTTGATGCGGGTCAGCGCGTACTCGGCCACGGCTCAAGCGTTGCCTGCAAAGGGCCTTCGCCCTAGCCGACGGTATCGAAACCTTCGCCGCCTCGACCATCGCCGGCAAGCGTCGCGCACTGGAGCGAAGTCTGGACGACAACTTCGCCACCACAACGTCGTGCGATCTGGCCCGCGACATCCAAAACAAGTTCAGGCGAGCTCGCGATCAACTTTTGACCTTTGCCCAATGGCCAGGAATGGTCGACGCAACGAACAACGCCTGCGAACGCGCCCTCAACCTATTCGCCGCCGCGTTTCTCGTCTGCCGATGGGCAACAATCCTGATCGGTCACGTTACCGCTCACAACACAGCGACTCCTTCGAGTTAATCGTGCTCAGAGGCTTCGCAGAGAGCCCTTGGGGAGATCTCGCTAGGATGAGCGCTGAGTATTGGAACTCAGTCTAGAAGCGCAAGCAGCAACCTCCGCAATATCGTCGCCAAGTCGGCGATTAGCAGTAGCAGGGATGTGCCCCGGTTTTTCGCCGAGCTGCCCTCCGACGAGCGGATTATACGGGTGATCTTGTCCGACTTCGCGCAAAAACAACCGAGTTTGATGTGGGGCGCAGCCGTGCATGATTCGATAAACTTTCGCGAAATGTGATGCCGAAACGAATCCGCACGCTATCGCTATCTCGATAACTGATAGCCTCGAGGTGCGAAGCAGCAACTGAGCGCGTTCCAGACGAAGTTCTAGGTAGTAGCGGCTCGGAGTACGTCCTAATTCCCGCTTAAAGAGTCGCTCGACTTGGCGGCGCGTAAGTCCAATCGCTGCCACCAATCCATTGATTGATTTGGGGTCGCAGATATGTGCCTCCATCTGATCGATGATTTGGACGACTGCCTTGTGATTGAAACGTATGCGGGAATTTGGGGGGAGGCGTTGACGATCTCCAGCCGAGCGAACACGACATGCAACGGCCTTCTCGCAGATGCGATTTACGACGGCAACTCCATGGTCGCGTCCAACTAGATCTAGAAATGTGTCAAACGATGCGTCTCCGCCAGAGCAGGTATACAGGTCACCGTCTCTTTCAAATGCGGCTTGTGTAGCTATAACGCTTAGAAATTGCTCCTGAAATAGCGGGAATTGCTCCCAGTGCACTGCGCAGCGGCGACCCTCCGCAACCCCCGCTCGAGCAAGGACAAAGGTTCCGCCGCCTATGCCGACGAGGCGTGCGCGACGGTGGCGGCACTCTCTGAGCCAAGCCTCCAACTTGCTGTCATTGCGAGGGAGGGAACGGCCTCCGCACACTATGGCGATGGGAGCTGGAGTTGATCGCAGGTTGCGGTCACGCTCCGAGCGCAAACCCACCGCCGGACTTATGGTAATGCCGCAGCTCGACGTTACCGGTTGTCCGTCACCCGAAACAACCTGACAACTGTAGGCGTTTTGCCCGGTCGCTTCATTCGCCAGCGTAAGCACTTCGATCGCAGAGGAAAAAGCATAGAGTGAGAAGGCCGGAAGCAGATAGAAGTTGCATCTAAAGGATGCCGTCTGCATGTTTCGCATTAGGGCCTCGTTTATCGACACTTCGAGCCTCGCGCGGGTTGAGGTGCGGTCAGTTGTTGCAAAAATGAATGCCTTAGCCACGATCGTGAGTACATTCTTTGTGCCCGGGTAACTCGTTAGGATTGGACAGACGCCACCCCCAAAGGATTGTTCGATGTCCGCCAGGGAGCCTGGTCGCCGTCCCATACGAGGCTTCGATGCAAGAGGCCCTGAGGGTTCGTCCGACGCGAAGTTTTGGAAGCCGCTAGGCAAATGCCGGCAGTCTTAAGCTCGAATAGCCTAGGACCCTATGAGATGTTAGCTCCTCAACTCTGTTCGCTACGGATCTCGACCCCCGCTTTGAGACTGTTAGCCCTCTCCACGTGACAGGCTAATATTATCCTGATCGCAAGCGAGTTATCGCCAAAAGCTGGTACGGCTTGGAATGGGTATTGCAAACGTCGCAGGCCGGCGAGAGACTCTCCCATTATCAGGCGACAGTCCCCTCGGAGGCTGCCGCAAAGATAGCCGGCGGTTGGTGCAGCCGACTCCCAATCAACGACTTCTCCGTTTGGCGATTTTTTCTCAATCTCTCCAGTGGAGATCGGCCAGCGAGCCGATGCCGCGAGAGGTGCTGGCAGAAGTTGCAATCTTACCTTCTCATCGACGGTGTGACCTGCCACTGAGAATTTCCACCATCTGAGATTAGAGTCCGGGCCTTGATTGAAGGACGGACTGATGAAGAGAAAGCGGTTTACGGAAGAGCAGATCATCGCGGTTCTCTGCGCGAGCACGAGGCGGTGCAAAGCGGGCGATCTGGCCCGCAAGCACGGGGTCTCCGAGGCGACGCTGTATAACTGGAAGGCGAAGTATGGCGGGATGGACGTGTCGGACGCCAAGCGCCTGAAGTGCGTGTTTCGGTAATTCCCGGACACCCTTTTCGCTAAATCCCGGACAGTGATTTCAGTAATTCGCGGACAGCGATTCCGCTAAATCCCGGACAGTTTTCGGGAGCGGATTTAACGGTCGGTTCTCGGCTGCGCCGTTCTGGCAGTTTGGCCTCTCACGATGACGTTGAGAGGGGCCATGCCGAGACGGAAGCAAGCGAGACGAACGAGCGTGAGGGATATCCAAGCGATCTTGCGCCTGACCCATGAGCAGGGTCTTTCGGTGCGTGAGGTGTCGGAACGGCTGAAGGTCAGCAAGACGACGGTATCGACCTATTTGCTGCGGGCGCGGGAGGCCGGGCTGGCATGCTGGCCGCTGCCGCCCGGCCACGACGAGGCGACGCTTGAGCGGCTGCTGTTTGGCCGTGCCGGTCGTCCGCCGCAAGACCTGAGCGAACCGGACTTTGCGCTGATCGCCAGGGAGTTGAAGCGCAAGGGGGTGACGCTGACGCTGTTGTGGCAGGAGTATCGCGCCGCCCATCCCGACGGTTACGGCTACACCTGGTTCTGCGAGCACTTCGCCGCTTTCGAGCGCCGGACGAGCGCGACATTCCGCAACCGGCATGCGGCGGGCGCGGATGCAGACGGACTATGCCGGGCAGACGGTGTCGGTGATCGATCCGGCGACCGGCGCCATTTACCCGACGCAGATTTTTGTCGCGGTGCTGGGCGCCTCCAATCTGACCTTCGCCTTTGCCAGCTCTAGCCAAAAGCTGCCGGACTGGATCGAGGGCCAGGTGCGAGCGCTCGCCTTCTTCGGCGGCGTCACCAGAGCGATCGTGTGCGACAACCTGAAGGCCGGTGTCGTCAAGGCGCTGTGGTTCGAGCCGACGCTGAACGCGACCTTTGCCGCCATGGCCGAGCACTACGATACCACCATCCTGCCGACCCGCAGCCGCAAGCCGCGCGACAAGGCCAAGGTCGAGGGCGCGGTGCTGATCGTCGAGCGCTGGATTCTGGCACGGCTGAGGAATCGATCCTTCTTCTCGATCGCCGAGCTCAACGCGGCGATCGCCGAACTGCTCGAGGAGTTGAACAACCGGCCGATGCGCCATGTCGGCCAAAGCCGCCGCGAACTGTTCGAGGAGATCGAGCGGGCTGCCTTGAAACCGCTGCCGGCAGCACCGTTCGAATACGCCGAGTGGAAGTCGGCGAAGGTGCATCCTGACTACCATGTCGAGGTCGACAAGACCTTCTACTCGGTGCCGCACCGGCTGATCGGGCGCACCGTCGAGGTGCGGCTTACTCATCGAGTGGTCGAGATCTTCCACGATCACCAGCGTGTCGCCTGCCATGTCCGTCGCTCGCAGCGTTCCGGCCAGGTCACCGTCAATGAACACATGCCCAAGGCGCATCAGCGCTACGCCAACACCACGCCGGCCAGCCTGATCAGCCGGGCGGCCGGGATCGGCCCCAACGCCGCCATTCTGGTCGAGCGCATGATGCGCGACCGGCCGCATCCGGAACAGGGATACCGCTCGGCCATGGGCATCCTGTCGCTGGCGCCGCGCTATGGGCCGGAGCGTCTCGATGCCGCCTGCGAGCGGGCGCTGCTGATCAACGCGATCGCCTACACCTCCGTCACCGCCATCCTCAAAGCCGGCCTCGACCGGGCCAGCTCCGCAGAACCGGCAAAGCCGACACCCCAGCACGCCAACATCCGCGGCTCCACCTATTACCAGTGAAGGAAAGGAAGAAAGAATGCTGACGAACCCCACCCTCGACCAGATGCAGGCCCTCGGTCTGGCCGGCATGGCCACCGCCTGGCGCGAGCTGGCCGAACAGAACAACGCCAACGAGCTCAGCCGTGACGAGTGGCTCGGCCTGATGCTCGACCGCGAGGTCGCTATACGGGCCGACAAGCGCGTCCGGAACCGGCTCGCCTCAGCCAGGCTGCGCTTTCCCGAAGCCTGCATCGAGGACATCGACTTTGCCGCGCCGCGCGGGCTCGACCGGCGCGGCACCATGGCGCTCGCCCAGGGCGAATGGCTGAAAGCGCATGAGAACCTGATCGTCACCGGCCAGACCGGAACCGGCAAGTCGTGGCTGGCCTGCGCCTTCGGCCGGCAAGCGGCACGGCTCGATCATTCCGTGCTCTATGTGCGCGTGCCGCGCCTGTTCGAGGATTTGGCGCTCGCTCGTCTCGATGGCCGCTTCCCACGCCTCATTGACAAGCTCACCCGCGCGCAACTGCTCATCCTCGATGACTTCGGAACCCACTCCCTCACCGACCAACAGCGCTTCCATCTGTTCGAAATCGTCGAGGAACGCTATCGCCGCAAATCCACCCTGATCACCGCCCAGGTCCCGGTGGCCAGATGGCATGACCTGATCGCAGACCCACCGTCGCCGACGCCATTCTCGACCGGATCGTGCACAACGCCCACCGCATCGTGCTCCAGGGCGATAGCATGCGAAAGCAAAAGGCCGCGCCCCTCTTGACCGGCGTCGAAAACGGCGAAATCAATCATCCATGAATGCAACAAGGCACCCGAGGACCGTCGCCGCCAAACTGTCCCGACATTAGCGAAATCGCTGTCCGGGAATTAGCGGAACCCCTGTCCGGCTTTTGCGAAATGCGCACCTGAAGGCCTTGGAAGACGAGAATGCCAAGCTGAAGAAGCTGCTCGCAGACCAGATGCCTGAAGCCTCGGCGCTGCGTGAGCTTCTGTCAAAAAATGTACGGTCCGCCCGTCCGTGCAAGGGTTCGCGACATCGCCGATGACGATTCCAGTTGCATAAATGTATCCGGCCTCTCGCGAGTGAGCTGCTGTTGCAGCCAGGCCATGATGAGATCCGCGCACGCCGTTCCCAATAAATGGTTCGGGCACGAAGCCCACTTTTTTGCACAGGGCTTACGGCATGCTGATCCATTGTTTCGTCATCACTATTCCCGAGCCTTGCAATCGAGCCGGAGCGTCAGGCGAAAGCAGGGCCCCTGCGTTCGTAGAGCGCTCCCGGCTTGGTCAGGACAACCCAGACAATGCGCGCCATCTTGGCGGCAAGTGCGACAACAGCTTTGTTCGGGTGCATACGGCCCTGCAACCCGTCAAGCCAGCTTCCCAGGCGATCCTGGGTTCGATCCAGGTGACGGAAGCATGATCGCGCGCCATGAACGAGCAGCTTGCGAACGTAGCGGTTCCCGCGCGTTGCTGATACCGAGTAGCTTCTGCTTGCCTCCGGTCGAGTATTCTCGAGGGACCAGCCCCAGCCATGCGGCCAGCTCGCGAGCCTTCTGGAACTGGCATCCGGTGCCGACGGCCGCTAGTAGCGCGGTGGCTCCCAATGCTCCGATTCCGGGGATCGTCATGAGCCGGCGGGCCACATCTTCTCGGTCTGCGATCGCTGCGATCTCCCTCGTCACGTCGTTGATGCGCTGCTCCAACTGGCGCAGATCTGCGAACAGGTCCACGAGCAGTTTGCGCATTGCCGGCGAGAGGTCATTCGAAAGGTCATCGAGAACCAGTGGCAAGTCGAGCTTGAACAGTCCGGCGCCCTGTCTCAATGCGATGCCGTATTCCAGGCAAAATGCTCGCATCTGGTTGATCAGACGGGTTCGCGTGCCGATCATCTGGTCGCGCACCCGATGCAAAGCTTGGAGGTCGGATTGCTCCTCGCTCTTGATCGCGGCAAATCGCATCGTCGGTCGCGTGGCTGCTTCGGCGATAGCAGCGGCATCGATGATGTCGCTCTTGTTCGACTTGACGTATGGCTTCACGAACTGCGCTGGGATCAGGCGACCCTTGTGCCTCAGTGCCTGAAGTCTCCTGGCGATCCATTGCGATCCAGCGCACGATTCCAACCCGACGATTGCCGGCGCTGCCCGCTCAAAGAACTTCATCAACGTATCGCGTCGGAAGCGAACTCGCTGGACGGCTCGCCGTCGCTGTCCAAGCCCACGACGTGGAAGATGTTCTTGCCGATATCGCCACCAGAGACGGCCGCAGGGCGCGGCGCATTGCGTGGGGACATTGCAACCTCCTTTGTTGTGACTGCCCAGATGATGCTGCGGGAGGACGGGGCGGACCATCCCATTAATGGTAGGGCCCGCCGCCAAGCGCGAACCCGTCGCGCATCTGCAGGCCGTCATGGGCCTGTCGGAGCGCCGGCCTGTTCCTTTGTGGGCGCTGATCGCAAGATGATCCGCTACCAGTCCCGGCGTCCGCCCGAGACGGAGCTGCGTGGTCGGCTGCGTGACCTCGCCAACTAGCGCCGACGCTTCGGCTACCGGCGGCTGTTCATCCTGCTCGGGCGCGAGGGCGAGGCATCTGGGGTCAACCGCATCTACCGGCTGTACCGCGAAGAAGGACTGGCCGTGCGCAAGCGACGCTCCAGGCGCCGAGCGGTAGGGACGCGGGCTCCGATCCTGGTCCAGGCGAAGCCGAATGCACGCTGGTCGCTGGATTTCGTGCATGACCAGTTCGCCTGCGGCCGGAGGTTCCGCGTGCTCAACATCGTCGACGACGTGACGCTCGAATGCCTGGCGGCGATTCCGGCCGCCGGGTGGCGCGTGAACTGACGGAACTGATCGCCCACCGCGGCAAGCCGGGCATGATCGTATCCGACCACGGCACCGAGTTCACCTCGAACGCCATCCTCGCCTGGTCGAAGGATCATCGGGTGGAATGGCACTACATCGCGCCGGGCAAGTCGATGCAGAACGGCTATGTCGAGTCATTCAATGGATGGATGCGCGATGAGCTCCTGAACGAGAGCCTGTTCTTCGGCCTGGATCACGCCCGCAGTGCCATCGCTGAATGGACGGGGGACTTAAATCCTGTTTCATAACGCCCATCTGTCTATGTCGTTGAAGTAAATAGGTTTTGTTGATCGGGATGCGATCTTGTGGGGTATTTTGGATTCTGCCGCGCACGATGAACGATGCTCTGAGCCGCCGGTTCGCCGAGCGTTGATCGGCTGAAGATCCACGGGCCATCCGGCAGAGGATGAACGCCTTCGATCTCGCCCGCCTCGGCGGCGAGCCTGAGGGTCTTCGGTGCTACGCCGAGAAGGCGCGCCGCCTTGTTCAGGTTAAGCCATGGCTCTTTGCCGTCCGCCGCTGGCCGGAAGACAGGGATCTTATGATGCGACCTGTGTGCGGTGACCCGTTCGCGTGTCCATCGATTGCCGTGGCCGGTCACCAGTCCATTGCGGTTGAGGATGCCGGCAATCAGATCATCATTGGCGATGAGCACCAGTTGGCGGACGGCCGAGATGATATCGCCGGACGTGCTGTTGCGCTGTCCACGGCGCCGCTTTGGCAGGCGCAGTTCAGTATGGACGCCGCCAACCCAATGGATCAGGAGAACGATATCTGACGCTTCTTCATCGATATCGGCGACCACCTCGTGGATGACGGTGCGCACGATGCGCTTCTTGAGCCTCGCGTCGGTCGTCGGCGCCGACCAGACAGTCTTGAGATCGGCGGCGAGCGCGGCGACGTGTATTGGCGACAGAAGTGATGGTTCCAATGTCGAGCCATCATGCGCGGCAATCCGGCTCTCTATCTCGCCGACACGCGTGAGCGCCCGGTTCCATCGCAACTCCAGTTCCGCCGCGACCAGCCGGTTCTGCGGATCGATGGCGTCGTACTGCCGGAATGCCCGATCAGCGCTGTAGCGTGCCGCCTCGAGATCGCGCACCAGCGCATCACGAACCTGATCGCGGCGACTGGCCGCTTGTGCTTCGGCCTCGACGGCAGCGGTAATCGCTCCCGGCTCGACAACCCGCAGAAGAGCTTCCTCGATGGCGTCGTCGACGCGCAATCCTCCGAATGCGATGCAGCGCGGCTCGCCATTGTCGAGCAAGCCCCGCTAACACGAATAGCGCGGAATGTTATGTTTGGTCCCTGTGTACCGGACCGTCAGCTTGCGTCCACAGCGCCGGCAGCGGACAAGGCCGGCGAGCAGAGCGTTGCCATGCTTGGGCGCCCCGTGATGCCCGCTCGTGGGTACGTTGTCGCTCACCATCTTGCGGATCGCTTCCGCCCGTTCCCAGCCGACGTAGCCTTCGTGTGCACCCGGGATCAGCGCCAGCCATTCATCACGCGCCTTACGGCGGCTGCGCGAGCGAATGGCTGTTGCATCATATCCCGACGCAGCACGAGTCTTACCATAGGCGTAGGCGCCGCCGTAGATCGGGTTCTCGATCATTCGGTGGATGGTCGCATAGCTTGGCCTGCGCCAGACCACATCGCCATTGTTGCGCTTGGCTGGCAAATCCAGCCCATGCTCGAGGAACCAGAGCAGGGCCTGCCGGGCGCTGCCGAGTTCGGCCACCTTGTCGAAGACGAGAATGATGGCGTCCTGGACACGGCGATCGGGATCCTTCTCAAGCCTGTCGCCGACCTTCACGAAGCCGACCGGGGCCGTGACAATGAGCTCGCCGCGCCGGGCCTTCTCGTAGCGTGCCGACAGGGAACGCTGACGCAGAAGATCAAGCTCATATTCGTTGAGGCTGCCCTTCAGTCCCAGCAGCAGCCGGTCATTACCCTGACGCGGCGCATAGACCGTCTCCTGATCGACCAGCACGGTATCGACGACGCGGCACATCTTTGAGTTGCTGCCAGTCACGGCTGTTGCGGGCGAAGCCCGATACTTCCCGCGCCGCGACCGCACCGACCTTGCCGAGGCAGACTTCGGCTACCATTCGGTCGAATCCGGCACGTGTGACGCCGCCTGCGGCAGAGCGGCCGAGATCGTCATCGACCGTCTCGATGCAAGACCAGCCGAGTGCCACCAGGCGATCGCGCATCGCACACTGCAGGGCGCGGCTCTCACGATTGTGCAGAACCTGATGGGCCGAGGATTGCCGCACATACAGGATCGCCTTGCGCTCCAGATGGTGGGGCCGGATCTTCTCATGCACCATGGCGCGCCTCCTCCCGTGGAACGGCGCGCTCGCCGTCGACGTGGTCGAGGATCAGGCGCACCATCAGCGTTCTAAGCGTCAGGCGCGTCTCTTCCGGCAGCGCCTGCCATGGTGGCATCTGCGCGGTCGGCGCATCGTGCGGGTTGGAGAACAGATCGAACTGATATGTCGTGGGCTGGCGCGGCATGGACCTCTCCCCGATTCGCGTCGTGAGGACCCGATGCTGCGCCCGAATCCTCCAATTGCGATGGGGTGTGGGAATTGGCCGTCGCGTCCTGCAGCAGTGTCACCAAGACGCCAAGCGTTCTGGGATCGACATGTGGGGCAGCGGCAATGCGCCACGCGGTGCAGACCGCGCGATCAAACATCCAGGCCGGAACCTCCAGCCACCGATCGGAGGCGTGGCCAGAGAGACTGCAGCGGAAAACCTCCCGGTCAACCTTCTCGATCACCTCATGAACGTGAACACGACGCCTGGCCCAGGGATGCCATGGATAAAGAAGCTCGCGTTCCTCGGTCCCGTGGGGGTTCTCTCGTCGTGTTGTTCAACTCTGCAAGGCCACATTCCTCGCTCGGCTACCAGACCCCGGCGGCCTATGCCGAGGTCATCACCGTAACCGGCTCCGACGCTGCGCTAATCGAAGGCTCCGCGTCTTCGCCGGTTGCTCATCCCGCGCCCCACGGCGTAACAGAAACGGTCCAGGCTCTAATCGCCGCTGGATAAGGTTCAGTGGCAGGTCAGGTGTCCGCGAGTAGCTGGGGCCATATGTTTGATCCCATGCTTTGATTCTACATTTTCTTCCGAGTCGAACGAGGTACTATGGGAAAGTTCTACATGGCCGCGCCACGACGGCAGAGGCAGTCCGTCGAGCAATACAAAATAGTTGTGTCTGGACGGCAATGGGATGGTGCGGGTGCGGTCGCGTCTCCGGCCCGTTGCTGTGATCTTGTGCTCGCTGGCTCTGATGGTATCCGATGATCCTTTGGCCTGATCGAGCGGGCGAGTTCGAAGTCAATCTCGATCGCGCCGACATTCATCGATCCAATGCGTGCGATCGGCCGGGGCGTTCGTGGCTGATTGGAATTGCTCATGCGCGGTAGACCGGCCAAAGGAACCTTGAAATGAGGGTCTTAAGATCGTTGTTGTTGTCTTCATCAAAGACATACAGCAACTCGATCTCGGAAAACGCCAGGGGCTCGATCAACCCCTCAATATTCGCCCCGTCGCGACAGGCATTGCGGAGCAACTTCAATAGCCGTTTGTTGAGGTCCCACGTGTGCGACAAGTAGGAAGCCGCCGATCCAACAACGCGCGGGTGCGATCGGAAAAGCCATTAGCAAGCGCGACGCGACGTAGACGGGGGAGCACATCGGCCACGATCGTTATCGATCTGCCAGATCCCATTGGCTGCACATTATAAGCAGATAAGCGTTGAGTTCGGTTCGTTCCGCCGCCGTTGCGGTAGGGCTCTCGCGGCTGCACGCCTCGACGAATTCGAACGGCGTCGCTTGGTGATCTTTTGAAAAATCGATCAGTCTGGCGGCGTGGCTAACTTCCTTCGAGCCGTTCAGTTCACCGAGACCTTTAGAAATCGCCTCGTTGGTTTTATGCGGAAAAACCCGCCCCCAGAGTTCGTGCAGCGTTTTTTCTGTCGAATGCTTGGCCGCCTCCGCAAACACTGCGCCCATCCAACGATTGACAACTTACTGTGATGTCGCTGACGGCGGGCGCGGCATAAGCGAGCTAATAAAGCGCCGAACGGCCGTTCTGCTCGTGGGCACAGCAAGCAGTTTCAGGACATCATCTAACTCAAGACGCTCGGCGTTAAACGTCTCAATTAAGATCCGGACGCACGTCCTCGACGCGCTGTCATACTCCCGGGAGGTGAAGACCTGTTCAAACGTCTCACCGACCGCCAGGTACCGACGCCGGTGCGCTTGACCTGCCACCCGCTTTCCCACGCGGCCGCGATCGCTTCAAGATATTTGTAATCACCGGTGCGCCGTCGCTTGGAAAGCGCGGTCGGGACCTCTGGCGCCCGAGAGTCGACGAGATACCAGAGCGCGGCCGCAAGGTCGTTTTTCTCATCCCTGGAACCCGATCACGACATGCCGATGTCAACCATTCCAAGCCTCTTCCTCAGCTGGAAGCATTCTGTCGACCAACGCGCCGGATCGACCCCGGCCAGGGGCCGGACGTCCTTGACTGGCCGAGGCTCCAGCCAGGCTTTGAATAGTTCTTCGAGCCCGATAAGACCGACTTCGAAGTTCGATCGCGGTAAGCGCAGATGTGGCGAAGGGCAATCGCGCGTCCGTCGGCTGCAAATTCCTGCACGATCGCACCCTCGAATTCCTCAACCTCGTCCACAACCGGGACCTTGCCCGGCTTAGGCGCAAGCTTGTCGAGTTTCGTCGATAGAATTTCAAGGATGGCGCTGTCGGGAATGGCGCCGTTATTCAGAAGTGCCCAAATCAGCTGTTTGAATTTTCGCTTGTACCCTGTGCGTGTCTCGGGCCTCGCCAGCTTGCCCGCGCCAGGGTGAAGCAAACTCGGTCCGTCATTTCGAGCTCAAATTCGGGATCAGGCTGGTGTCCCGGCGCGCGTCGCGGAAGTCCTCGCCAGAGCGATCCGCAATTAGGAGATGTCGCTGCTCTGCCGCGCCGACCACATTCAGGTGGACGAACCTGACGCCTTCTTAGCAGCGGCTAGTTCGATCCGTGACGGGGAGCGGCTCCCTAGATCGTTCGAGGGCGCGGTGGTGACGCCCTGGCGAACGCTGTCAGCGTTCGACTGGAGCGAAACTCGAATCCCGCGAACGGCCCTCTGCAAAAAGAGCTGTATAGGGCGGCGATCAGGGTCGTCTTGCCCTGACGACGCGGGGATCGGCATACTCGATCTGTTGCGGGAAGCCCGCGCTCGAGGCCGTGCCGAGCTTAAAGACCTTGACGATGTACGGTTCACCATGGTTGACCTGCGTGCTCTGGAAGAGCGCATAGGAAAATCCGATCACCGCCATGGCAATGCCGGCGATGCTGACAAGACGCCAGGCGGCCGCCGCCTTCACATAAGAGCCATAGCGTTCGTTCCGCTCCTGCCGCGCGGCAAGATAAGGGGTTGTCGGGCGGGTTGCCTGAGGCCATGCCGAGTAGTTTCCTCACTTAGTGTCGTCGATCGGCGGACCCGGCCGGAAGGCTGTACGCCCGCCCGATGCCGGCTCTGATCTAGCTTGGCATCGGCAAGCCCCAGGAGAGAGCCCGCAAAGGTGCCGGGCGACGCGATTGCTCTTTCCTTTGCCGCCGAGCCGGCCGCCCATCCGGCGCTGCCGATGAAGCCATATCTCGAAGTGCAGCACCCGCATGGACGAGACCCGCCAGCTCTTGCGTCGCTCGCCGTCTGCGCGCCCTGGACACGGCCCTCGCTCCAAGAATGCGCCGTCTTCGGCGAAGGTTGGGGTCCGCCCGCCCTGCCGGATCGCTCCATGCCGCCGGCGACCGACGCGCCCTGCACGACCCCCTTGGGCGATCGACGGCACATACATCGAGATGATGAAGACCACGACCGAGATGCCTGTGATGGCGAGCGTGGTGATCGGTCCGAGGTCGCGATCGGCGGCCACGGCCATGCTTGCTGCTTCTTGCGGGGTTGGAAGAGCGGCCCCGCGACCAGGTCGAAGCCGAGATCGCCAAACGCAGATGCGATTACTTTGGCGCCCCAGTCACAGGCCATCCTGGCCGAGCTTGGCCACCATCAGCTTCGGTTGACGGCCGAGCGGACGGAAAGGCGGCGCCTTCGAGATCACTTCGGCGTACAGCCGCGTAATCGCCGAAGGCGCGGCGCAAAGTGTTGGAAAATCTCCCCAACCGCCGTGCGAGTGCGCACCGCTTCGATCGCCGCTTTGAGCGTATTGCCCTTGCCATTGGCCGCAGTCTCACCAAGCGCGGCAAGGGCTGCGTCAACGCGCTTGGGATCGCGCTGACGCGTTTTGTTTGTTCTAGACGACGGATCTGCGCGTCTCGCACCGCCGCATTGTCGGACTCAGTCTCCAACCGGTACTTATTGACGCCGACGATCACCTCGTTGCCGAGGTCGATCGCGGCTTGGGGCGCGTCGCCGCCGTCTCGATCAGGTGATTTCGCAGTCCCTCAATGACGGACTTGGTCAATGCCGCCTACCACGAGGTTGGTGGTAGTGTGGCCAACCGGCACGATCCATGGCGAGCACGGGAAGGCGCACTGTTTTTTGACTCCAACGGCTCAACCCGTTGCCTTACAGATATGACATATTTGTTAATATATTTTACGAATATTTCACAAGCAGGCTATAAATATTACCGTACTGTCGCTCTTTGTAGAATTTGTACTACAAAATATACTCATTTTGATGATTGACATCATAATTTATTCTATCCATCCTCGGGCTCTGAGGACTCGAAACTGAATGAGGCGGTTTTTTTACGACTCTGAAGTCTCCCAGACGGTCCTGAGCCGATCGCAGTGTCTATCGTGTCTAGCTCGAGGAGAGCAGGAATATGACGGAAATTGACCGGATAAAGACGAGACTCAAACTTAGCCAACAGCGCACTTTCCCGCTGCGGATGCAGGAATTTGGACTGGACTTGGCCGTTCACGAAGGTGTCTATCCCCCACAAGATTTCCACAGTTGGCGTTGGTATACTGACAATTTTCCTCCCGTTGAAGGAAAAAGCATTTTGGAGATCGGCTGCGGCTTCGGCCTTCCGGGACTATACCTCGCAAAACTCGGCGCTGCGTCGTTGGTTGCCTGTGATATCGATCCTAAGGCGGTCGCGAACGCGTTAGAAAATGCTGCAAGAAACGGCATCAAGAACGTTGAGGTAATCGAAAGCGACATCTTTACAAATGTTCCACCGCACCGAAAATTCGATTTCATATTTTGGAACTATCCGTCGGTCTTTGCGCCGGATGACTACCAGTATGAGGACAACATCGAGCGAGGAGCCATCGACCCGGGTTATGGATTGCTCTGCCGCTATCTATCGGAAGGCCCAAAATTCCTCACAGAGGCGGGCAGCATCCTCTTAGGCTTCCCCGGTGGTGCGCGGGACGATCTCCTCTCGGAAATTATCGGCGCAAACGATCTCACCGCCGAATTTCTCGGGGCCGGCAACCATCCTCGTGTGAGCCAGATCAACAGGATGTTTTCCCTTCGCAAAAGGGGCCTAAGCGTATGACTTCAGAACTGTTGCATTGCCCTTTGACTGCCACTTGTCCAACCCGATTGCGCGCGACAAACCTTTCGTTCGAGCCGCAATCAGCTGAACATGGCCCAACGGCTAGACGGAACGACAGATCGCGAGCCTCAAAAGATGTACCGCTGCGGCAAAATCGATCTCCTTTAGACAAGGCCGATCGGTGCAGCACGATCATGGAAATTGCGTCAGAGGACGCCGATCAGCGATCTATGCATATAAATGCTCCCTTTAGCGCAAGGCTTCCGTCGAACGGTCTGAACGTGCGATCCTGGGACGGCGCTGGGCTTTCGACACCTGCTGTAGGTTGTCAAGTATCAGACACGGTAGTGTTCGGCTCGGATACCGGCCGCACTCTCATGTAACCCATGATCCCTAAGAGAAAAGTTTTCTGGGCTTTTCTGAGCAGTTGGTACGACTTTTGAAACTCCTTCAACATAAGGCGGCAGGGCGCCAACGGATGTTCATGTCTTGGATCAGATCGCGATCGATGGAATGAAGGAAAGCAGCATGTCAGGTCCATGTCGCCGGTCTCAGCTTCAGACTGAGCGCTCTTGACGGTCGGCTGTGACCCAAGGCCACGGGGCAATGAGGTGGACAATGGCGCCAGCAAGTGGACTGCACAGCAGCATTCAGGGGGCGAAGCAAGACTTCACGGCAGCCTATAATCGCAAGTGGCCGCACGCCTATTTTCGCGCGCATTTGGCCTTGGACTATATGATCCCAGATCGGGCCAAGCCGGTCTTCGAAAGGATCTTCGCCGATTATCGACGCGTTCGAAACAAGACTTGGTTGAAAATTATCGATGTCGGTTGCTCCTATGGCGTCAACGCCGCCTTGCTGCGCACCGATCTCGATCTCGACGATCTGTATGCTGCCTATCTGGAACCCAGCGGATCTCTCTCGCGCCGACAGGAGACTGAGCATCGCGCTTTCTTTCGCGATCGCGGCCTCCGTGACGACATTCAGTTCGTCGGCGTGGATCCATCGTTCCGGGCTGTTAGATATGCACGGAATCTGGGGCTGCTGAAGGCTGGCATCACGGGGGATTTGGAAACCCGTGACTTGACCCCCAATGAACGTTGCGCCCTTGCGGGTGCGGATATTATCATCAGCACAGGCTGTGTGGGCTACGCCACGGCGCGAACCTTTGCACGCGTGTATAAGGCCTCCGCGACGTCACACCCATGGGTCGTCGCCTTTGCAATGCACCCCTTCAGTTATGACGACATCGCGCGGACACTTCGGGGTTTCGCTTTGGAAACCAAGGTTGTAGATCGGTTAAGACAACGCCAGCGCCGCTTCTCCACACCAACGGAACGGCAAGCAATCCTGAAGGCTATGGCCAAACTCGGCATGGAGGATCGCCTAGAGCGCACGACCGGCTATATCTACGCGTCCTGCTACATCTCCGCACCGTCACGCGAAGTGCTCTGAGCCTGTCATGGACAGTCTGACGTGCGCTGCTGCCTCTCTGGGAGCCTCCCCGGCCCAGAATTTTTGGCGCATGTTCTTTCTCATAAGCGCGCCAGGCGTAAGAGCGACCGGGCTGCTCCTCTTCGTGTTCGCACTTGAGTTCTACATCACACCCTCACTGCTAGGCGATCGGAACACAATCGTACCACGGAAGCTGATGAACGCGACGCCTAACTGGCCGCTTGCGGCCACCGTTGCCACCGTGTTGCTCGCGATCACGCTCGTGCACTACGCAATATCCAACTATTTCGTGGGAATCGAACCGCTGCTCGGCTCTCAGCGAGGCGTTGGCCAATCAGCAGGCTCTACCCTTCGCCATTCAACCAGCGCTTACTTGCAACTCGTTGACCTCGCCCCGGTCTTGGTGCGCGCCGTCGGAGGTAGTGTCTGCTTTCCGGCCGGCCTCCCCAGGCGTTGTGAGCGGGCTGCGCTTGGTGGTAAGCTATTATGGGACTTTAGCGTGATCGTTGCTGTGTTCCTCTTGGTTAGTCCCATCCTGATCATCGTCCAGATCTCATCCAGCTCTTCACGCTTCCTCGATTTCCCCCCTCCGGGCCTGTCAGTGCAATGGTACGATGCCTATGTCACAAGCGAGGCCTGGGTCTCCGCTACGTTTGAGAGTTTGGCAGTTGCGATCTCTATCGTGTTTGCGCGCCTGTCCCCCGGTTCAGCGGCTGCGATAGGATTCGTTCGCGGCAGTCGGCGAATGCGCCGCGTCGGGTACCAGCTATTGCTCGCACCGCTGATCGCGCTGGTAATCATTAGTGCGGTAGCGATCTACTTCCTCTTTGAGCCACTGCAACTCGCCATGCAGGCCCAGAACATAAGACTCGAGCACGTTGCCTTGAGTTTGAGCGCCCCGCGACTTGTTACGATTTCGCCAATCGTACTCCTGTTCATCTGTCCGGCGTTAATCATCGCTGGGTTCTTTGCCTTCCGGTGGTGCGTGAGCGGGCCAGACACGATGGCCCTGCCAGGAAGGTGTGGTCGGGAATTCGGGAAGAGATCACACCCACGATTACTGAGGTATCAAGTATACTGATCGCATTTGCAATCTGTTTCTACGTCAGATTTGAAGCAATCCGCCAGAGGGAGGAGCGGCTGACCGAATAAAGGTGATGTAGTTTGGCAATGAAGGAGCCACGACGGTGACCGAGCATACGAATAGCGGGATGGATTTCCCTGTTGAAGAATATAAGACACGCCTTCAACGCACGCAGGAGGAAATGGCAAAGCATGATCTGGACGTGTTACTCCTGCATCAGCCCGAGAACATTCAATATCTGACAGGTCTCGACGCTGGGGCGGGCTTTTTCTCATATCACGCCGTAGCGGTTCCGAGCCATCGCGATCCAGTGCTGATCTTGCGCGATGTAGAAATCCCAGCAGCGCACCTCACGTCTTGGGTCACGAGCCACACGAGCTACGCAGATTCATCCGATCCGATCCGCGTTTCACTCGACGCGGCGCGGAGAGCCCTCGAGGGCTTGGGCTTGGCGGCCGGGCGTGTCGGCGTGGATGAGCACTCATGGTTCTTGACACTAGAACGGTGGAAGATGCTGCAGGCGCTGCTGCCAAATGCGACTTTTGTCAGAGAGCCGCGCATCGTCGACCATCTGCGACTGATCAAATCGCCGCGGGAAATAGATTATCTGCGCGGCGCTGCCCGTTGCGTTGAAGCGGGCATTTACGCTGGTATCGAGGCTGTCACGCCGGGCATCACGGAGCGACAGCTCGCCGGCACCGTGTTCGGCGCATTGGTGAACGCCGGGGCGGAAATGCCGCTTAGCGGTGTCATCACTTCCGGCAATCGGACAAATCTTTTACACGGATCCTATACCGACCGGCAATTGGAGCGTGGCGATACGGTCTATCTTGAGCTCAGCGGGATTCATCGACATTACTGGGCACGTTTGATGCGTACCGCCATTGTTGGGCTGCCCAGCGCTGAGCAGCAGCACATCGCTGAGACAATCATCCGCGTGCAAGACGATGCCATCGCGTTGATGCGGCCGGGCACACCAGCCAGTGTGATTGACCGAGCTTGCCGCGAGCCGCTGCTGGCAACGGGGCTGCGCAAGACATATACCAACCGTTCCGGCTATTCGCTTGGTCTCAACTACCGCCCCTCCGCCGGCGAATTTATCCGCGAGTTCGTGCCGGGCGTGGAATGGGTCCTGGAGCCGGGAATGGTGTTTGATATGCTGATGATGGCAGGCGGGATGGGCTTCAGCGACATGGTGCTGGTGACGGAACAAGGCCCGGAACGCCTAACCTGCATGGAGCGCAAGCTCTTCTCGTGCACCTGAAATCCCAGAAGATGGCTAAACTCATGCGACCGGTCATAGGTATCGTTAGCAATGTAAACAAGAACAAGGGAGGGCAGGAGGTTACTTTTGTCCGGCTCCCCTATCTGCGCCAATCGAAAAAGCTGACGCACTTCCGATCATCTTGCCCTAAGTTCAAGGCAGACAAAGCGAGCGCGGCACTGAACCGTATTGCTTACTAGTTATGCAGATTTTTTGTGGTCATTTCATTCACCAGAGAACGAGGAGTGCTCAAGTGAGAGCGATAACTGAACTCGCGAACTTCGTTAGCAGCTACCCGGCCTCTGCGCTGCCGACGGCCACACGGCGTACAATCTCGTCGCTAATGCTAGATCTTATCGGTGCCACAGCTGCGGGCCTGCGATCGCTGTTAGCTCATGCCGCCCGACAGACGGCGTTGGAAGCGTATGGCGAAGGCCCGATCAGTATTTGGTTGACTGACGATCACTCTAGCGTGGTCGGCGCCGCGATGGCGAATAGCGCTGCCGCGAGCTCACTGGATATCGATGATGGTCACCGCGGCGCAGGAGGTCACGCTGGTGCCGGCGTCATTCCCGCGGCCTTGGCAGTGGCTCAAGCTGTTGACGCGTCGGTCCCCGAAACGATGGTTGCAATCGGGCTCGGATACGAAATTGGTCTCCGAATTGCGAGCTCTCGTCCGGTTACGACAATCGATACGTATGCGACCGGACGCTGGGTCGCCTACGGCGCTGCAGCTGCAGCTTGCCGTCTCCTGGGCTTAGGTGCAGCAGAAACCGCTCATGCATTGGCGATTGCCGGATCCGAAGGACCAATTGTCTTCTTAACCGCAAGCTCCAAGTTCGAGGGTACCACGATCAAGGAAGGGATCCCCCCTGCCGTGGTTGCAGGTATTACCGCGGCCTACCGCGCGTGGGCAGCCGCAACTGGACCTCTTGATCTTCTTGATGACAATGATCGTTTCACTCGCCATGTCCTGACAAACAATCTTGGGTCGTCGTGGGAAGTACAAAAATGCTATCTTAAGCCATATTCATGCTGCCGCTATATCCACGCGGCTATCGATGCAATCCTTGCCATGCGTCGGGACGGGCAAGAGATCCGCAAGCTGCGCATCGAAACGTTCCCCCAAGCAATGCGCCTTGCAAACGAGCGCGCGCCCAGCACGTTGGAGGGGGGGCAGTACAGCTTCTATTTTAGCTGCGCGGTGGCGGCTTTATACGGCCGCGAAGCTCTACAGCCTTTTCAAATGGAGCGTCTTGCTGACGCACGTGTTCTCGACTTGGCCGCGCGTATTGAGCTTGAGCCGTCGCCCGATTTTGCTTCCGCGTTTCCAGTAGGAACGCCTGCCCGCGTCGTCATCGATCAGGGGAACGGCCCGGAAGAGATGATCGTGCTGCATCCCTTGGGGGATGTCGCCAACTCGTTATCCAGCGACCAGGTCGCGGAGAAGTTCAAGAACATCGCCCGAAAGAACGTTCACCCGCGGTGGCAGGACGAGATCCTCGCGGCGACAGCTAGCCTTGAAACTGCAGGCATTCCGCGCCTTCTGACCGCCCTGTTGCCACCAGACGCCCGAAACTTAGAATAACAACGCGCCGACGGAGACACGGCGCAGGAGCTAGCCTAATCTTCCGGTTTGCTTCCAAGCAACCGATTGTATTGCTTAGCAAAAAGATGATTAAGATGACGTTGACTCACGCCCACATAATACGCCATCGAGGCGCGATCGAACGGGTTGTTTTATCGGAGCCTGAGCAACCACGTGAGCCAGATCACACATCGCCTGGTACATACTGGACGCTGCTTCATGATCAAGGAAATGGAGGGCTGCTCCTCCCCGCCGTTCGATACCAAATGTCGACTGCTGGCGGAACCGGCCAAGATCCCGATCCACCTCAATTGTGCTGGCATCTGCCTGCATTCCATTTTCGATCATCACCTTGCGAGCGAGGAATGGCGAATCGACGACATGGTGCTGAAAACGATTCGCACCTGGCCGGAGGGTCACTCGGCAGTGCCCATACCAATGATTTGGTTATGTATGGCCGTGTCATCATCGACAATGATTTAGTGGACTTCGCGGGTGATGGCGCACCATCTCGACGTCGGCGCTACGACTATGGCGACATGGGGCTGCCCGGTGCGAAGAGAATCTTGCCGGGGCACGAATCAATCCGTTTGGCAATCTGGCCGACAGCAACGTCCACCACACGCCTCCCTCGCTACTGCCGATTCTGCAGGACCGGGCAAGGCGATAGGTCTCGCATTGGCGAAACTCGCATCCGACAGGGATGGAAGCTTCGCGGCCGAAACGTGGCCCGATCCCGTCCAAGATCGCGCTGGCCGCCGCGCTTCGGCGCGCTAGCGAACGCACCATAATGCGAGCCATCAAAGTGGCAATCGACCCGGACGGATTCTGAATCCGGACGTCCTGAATAGTCTTCTAAAGGCGTATCAAAAAGGGATCGAAATGGAGAAGGAACTACATTTTGAGCGGTCCGAGTTTGCGACACGCGTGACGAGCGTGAAGAAGGAGATGGAAAAGCGGGACATAGACACCCTTCTGCTTTCCGAGCCGGCCAACGCCAATTACTTGACCGGCTACGACGCCTATTCATTTTACGTTCCGCAGATGGTGGTGGTGGCTCTCGACCGCGAAGAGCCGATTTGGGTCGGACGGGGTATGGATGGCATTTCCGCCTTCATGACCACTTATCTGTCCGACGACAGCATCCGTACTTACGCTGATGCATATGTGCAGTCGGCTCTCAGTCCGTATGACTTCGTCGCGGAGATTGTGAAGGAAATCGCTGGCCGGAAAACGAGGGTCGGCGTCGAAATGGGCGGTTACTACTACTCCGCGCGTGCACATTCCGACCTGATGAAGGCATTGCCTGAGGCCACCTTCATCGATGCGGACTTGCTGGTGAACTGGATACGTCTGGTGAAGAGCCCGGCCGAGGTGGCACTCATGCGACAGGCCGGCCGTATCGCTGAAGCGATGATGTACCGTGCCGTCGATACGATCGAACCGGGTGCCCGGGAGTGCGACATTGCTGCTGTCATTTATCATCAGATGATGGCGGGTACGCCCGAGTTCGGCGGAACCTATACGTGTTCGCCGCCCTATCTTTGCGTCGGCGAGAAGGCTCTGGCTCCGCATGCCGCGTGGACCGACAAGCCGTTGCTACCGTCCACCATCGTCAATCTCGAGCTCTTCGGAAATCGCCATCGCTACCAGGTCAATCTGGCTCGCACGATTTGCGTCGGCAAACCGAGCCCGAACTATCAAAAGCTGGCGGACGTCGTCGTGGAATCTCTGAATGCAGGGCTGGACGCCGTAGCTCCCGGCAAGAGCGCCGAGGAAGTCCACGCCGCGTTTGCCAAGACGCTTGCTAAGCACGGGCACGAGAAGGATTCACGTCTCGGCTATTCGCTCGGTCTTGGGTATCCGCCAGCGGTGGGCGAAAAAACCGTCAGTCTTCGCAAGGGGGACAAGACAGTGCTTCGACCGGGTATGTGCTTCCATATGATGTCGGGGCTTTGGCTCGAGAACGACGGTATCACCATTACTCAACCGTTTGTCGTTACCGAGACCGGGCACGAACCCCTGACCAAAATACCGCGCCAGCTGTTCGTTAAGTAGGCAAAACAACGAAGTTTTAACGACAACGTGGCTCCGAGATTCGGGTGACCTGACGCCTGACGCCTACTCATGCATGCAACGAAGAAATGGTCTTCTTTGAAGGCGTGGGGGCCTTCGTCTGTCAAAGCGGATAGGTATGAAAAAGACAAAAGTGGCGGTAGCTCGCAAGATCGCGGTTCTGCTCCACTGCCTCTGGGTTGACGGCACCAGCTTTGAGTGGGGCGGCGAACTGACAGATCTGCACTCGATCCCAATCGCGGGCCTGTTTCCGGAACCCGTGATGTCCCGCCGGGACGGTGCTTGTGGTGACCTCGTTGAATCGGCTGACGTCGACTTCGAACCTCGTTGCACACGTTGAGGCGCCCAACCCGAACATGATCATGAGGCATTCGACCTCGGAAAGGACCATGACCCCGGCGATGAGAGCGAAACTCGGATTGACAACCACCCGCAATTAAAGGCCGATTCACACTCCAAGACCCTGCCCTTGCCCTTGTTCGCTGCGGCCGCATAGCGAACCCTGACCCCATTGAAGACACCATGCGAATAGCATGCGTCATCTTCGCCGTCATGATGCCTCCATCGTGGTGAGAGCCTCATGGCGGTATTCCTCTTCACGGGTAACATTTTAGGTGAGGCAACCAAGCAGCGCAGTAACATTTTCCTTGAGGCAACGCGACAGTCGCCGCCTACAGCTACGGGCGTAGGCTCAAGACCCTCACGCCGTAGGGAGTTTATCTGCAAGGCATGTGCCTCTCAGCCCAAACGCTTCAAACTCAATCCGCTCCAGAAAATACCGGGACTTCTCTATTCGGCGTGTTGAAGTCAATCGGTTTCAAGTCTTCCATTACCGCCGATAATCCACCATTCTGACCGCGGCGTGTAAGGCGGATTCAAATGGTCATTGCAACACCGATTGTGTTCACTCATGGCAGCAGCACGTCAAGGGCCTCTCTGGCGTTTTCCAAACCAGCGTCTTTCTCGGTCGGGCATTGAGGGCCAGTTAGCGAAACCCTTGTCCCGCTTTTGCGAAATCCGCAGGCAAGCTCCACCCAGCTTCTGCTGCCCAATGATTCCGCCAAGAAGCATAGTTTGCGGCCGGTTCCACCGCTTTCGCCGCGAGAGCTTGTCGAGACGCTCAACCATCATCTGGTCATGAAAGACCGCGAGTAGGTCGGCCGAGGCCAGCCCTTCGGCGGCGGTGATCGACAGCGCTCGAGCGTTTCTTCGATTCGATCAACCGGATCCGCTACCTTGCCAAGAACTTCGAGGCCACCATCGCCTCGCCGGGACCTTCCTCTACGCCGCATCAGTCATACTACGCACGCGTCCCAGTTTGAGTTTCTAGTCGGACTGCAAGGAATTTCACCAAAGCGATTGAACAGGTTCGGCACCGAACGAAGCTGCTTTGCGGCCGCTCCCCCCGCGCGATTGAGTCGCAGAATCAATTGGCCACGCTCTTCGAGCCAGCGGGATGGTCACTACGCGATTTTTCTTCTGGTTTCCGTTGAGGTCACGGGAGAAAAACTTGAACTGTATCCCAAAGCGTTCGGGCATCGGAATTAGCTAAATTCACCTCAAGGCCTGGACGGGCCCGATCATTTAATGTGACAACAACAATGAAAAATAATAGCAAAAGTTTAACAAGAAATCAGGTGAAAATCGAAAGATAGAAATATATATTGATCAAAGGAGGTTGCCTTTCTTGAGAGATGCTGGAATTAGTGGCGGATCCTGCCTGATCTGCGGCGGTCCGGGCGAAATTCTCGGCAGACAAGTCGTAGCGGAAACTGGCCAGCTCACACATTAGCGGAGAATACATGAGCGCCGTTGATAAACAGAACGCACTCCGACAAGCTGCGCAAATGCGGATTAAGGCGTCACATGCGCTCAAGGGTGACGCCAATCTATTGGCGCAGCACTATTTTGAATGGGCAGACTCCTACGAGTTGGATATGGACCGCGAACGCTACAGCGGCCCCTCGATCGTGGCAGAAATGGCGGGCGCCTTACAGGCTGCGTATATTGGCGGTGATAGAGCAGCCACCGCAGTTCTAGACGCGGGGTGCGGTACAGGCTTGGTTGGCGTGCAACTGGACCATATCGGCTTCCGCTTCATCGTCGGCTTCGATCTCTCGGAAACAATGGCCGAAATGGCGCGCCAAACCGGGGTTTATCGCCACGTTGAAGGCGAGATTGACCTAAACAGGTCCCTCTCAGAATACGCGAGCGCGAGCTATGATATGATTGTCTGCTGCGGCGTCTTCACACTTGGACATGTCCACCCGGATGGGCTGCGCGAGCTTTCGCGCCTCACGCGACCGAACGGATTCGTAATTGCTAGCACCTGCAAGAGCTATACGCAGGCAATGTCGTTTGAAGACGAGGTGCTGCGTCTGCAGGAGGCGAGCGTCCTTGCGCCGGCACAGTGTTTGAACGACGGCAGATTCCTCGATGGCGAGGATGCGCATTACTGGGCTTTGCGAGTGCTCGAGAAGTCAACAAAGCAGCGACGATGACCTGCCGATCTGCCCGAGTGACGCCGATGCCAACACAAGGGCAGCGAGGAGGACGGAGCAATGGCCTCCAGGACGGAAACGAAGAACGAAACGAGAGAGTCGCGTTTTGCTGCTAATGTCGAGACGCTCGTCTCGGCACTGGGTCAAACTGACCGGGTGGCGCCAGCACGGGGCTGCTGCTTTTTGCTGGGCGAGCGGAGGAGCGTTGAGCCGATGGCGGCGCGGTGGAGCTTGGTCGTGTCCAGGCTACGCCCCAGTCTCCGCATCACGTCGTGGCGAAGAGCGACTGGTCGGACAATGCCGTGCTTGGCATCGTGCGGGCGCAGGTTCTGCCGGCCGTTGAGCGTAGGGACCGATCCGCGCTTTGATCGTCGACAACAGTCTAACGAGGGTTGCGCGCCTGCCACACCAGTAATCACATCAACACGCAATAATGGTCACCTTCGTAACCGTCTTGATGACCGGCATCGCTGTTGTCCCACTTCATAGGCCTGTGCTCCTCGCAAATCAGGCGACAAATCTCGGCGGGCCCAACCCGCAAGGTGCTTCGCTTTCAAAGGTTGCAACAGATCCTTCAAGAAACTTAACAGAAGTTTGCACCCTTTAACGCCATACAATGTCAAAGTAACCCTGAAGTCGTTTTATACAGGCAACAAGCTAGTGTCAGATCCAACTGAAGCACGTTCTTGCCCAGATGGCTCAAGTCTCACACTCCTCGATTTGAGCGGAGTGCCATGGTGAACCAGGATTCCACCTATCGCGTCGCTCCTTCGGGATGCTCGGCGAGTCTCGATATGACAAAAATTAATGAAGCGGCGGCCGATGAGCTTTGGAGGCCATACATGCTTCACCAGAGGTTCGATGCCGAAGCGGCGGCTGAGGTTGCCCTGCAGAACGGGCAGCCCAGGGTCCATTCCGGTGACGGTGTTGCACTTTGCTGCGGCACATTTGGCGAGTTACTTCAAGGCCAGTTGCCGGTTAGTCCCCATTCTCATGATTCCCATTTCTTGGTCACGATGCCCATCGCGCTCTTTGCACGGGCCAAATTTATGCCCATCACAGGCACCCGATCTGTAACCGTCTACCCGCCACACAAAATCAAAGCTCAACGACTGGCCGAGAATCTCGTGATTGCGCTCGGCGTCTCGGGAGGAGACCTCATTCTGCAATCTGAGCTACCGGAAGGCAAGGGACTTGCAAGTTCGTCTGCGGATCTTGTGGCGACCGCACGGTCGATCGCCTCCAGCTTCAAACTCAGAGTGCGGACATCATTGATGGAGAAACTAATGGCGGAGATCGAGCCCTCTGACGGGGTGATGTATCCCGGAGTGGTCGCATATCACCAGCGATCATGTAGCCTTTTATCTTTCCTCGGACAAATGCCACCGCTCGCCGTGGTTGGGATCGATGAAGGAGGTACGGTCGAAACCATGCACTATGATCAACGTCGAGGTGAAATCAACGCTAGTCAGAGAGCGCAGTATTGTGAATTGCTCGATCGCGCGCGCATAGCCATTCCGCAAGGTGACACGGTCACTATGGGCAGAATAGCCACAGCCAGCGCGCTCCTACATCAGCAGCGGGCTCCGAAAAAGTATCTGAACTCGATGCTGAAAGCATCGGAGGGCACAGGTGCCCTCGGGGTCATAGTCGCGCACAGCGGTACCATGACTGGGATAATGCTTGATCGAAGGGCGCCTGAATTCTCGCAGAAACTCCGGTCCGTGGTCCACCATGTGTCGCTGTTCGGCAAATCGCCAAAGATATATCTAACGATGAACTAGCGGCGTTGACCACATGAACCTTGATCGCACGCCCCTGCCATTTTCTCAGTATTCTGCGGCCTATGCGCTCCCCCGCATTATTCGGTGTGGCTCGAACCTATATCTCGCGCAGTTTGCTTTCATGAAGCTTCTCCCGGCCAAGTATATTATCGGACAAGCAGTGGCTCGAGGGACTCTGACGCATGACACGATAGTGTTGGAGACATCTAGCGGAACCTTTGCGCTGGGATTGGCTGTAGTGTGCAGGGAATATGGATTTTCACTCGAGATATTCACCGACCCAGTGATGGATAAGGGACTGGAAAATAGGCTAAGATCCTTAGGTGCGGAGGTTTTCATTATAACTGAAAAGGCAAAGGAGGGCGGGTATCAGAGAAGCCGCCTCGACGCCATGCATGCCAGGATGAGGCAATTGGGTGAGTCCCATTTCTGGCCCCGGCAGTACGAAACACCAGACAACCCGGCAGCCTACCGGTGTTTCGCTGACCAGATCTCGGAATTGCTTGGCGCCGATGTGACATTGGTTGGCTCTGTTGGTTCAGGCGGCTCTACTTGCGGAACAATAGAGCGTTTGCGCCAGAAGGCCCTTGGGGCCCGCCTGATTGGGGTGGATACATTCAACAGTGTCATTTTTGGCCAGTTGGACGGCGAACGGAAGTTGCGAGGACTGGGGAACAGCCTCGTCCCAAAGAACGTGAAGCATGAACTGTACGATGAGGTACATTTCACGTCGGCTTCGCTTGCGTTTGCTGCAACGCAGGCCCTCCACGAGCGGCACGCCATTTTTGCCGGTCCTACCTCAGGCGCGAGCTATATCGTAGGGCGCTGGCGCGCCCGACAGCACCCAGAGGAAACCGTTGTGGTCATATGCCCTGATGAAGGCCACCGCTACGCTGAAGCTGTGTACGACCAGGAGTGGCTCAGGCAAAACGAATGTGTGCTTGAAGGTGTTCTTCTGGACGCTCCAGCTAGCGAGGAGCATCCCTCGACTGCTCTCCCGCCATGGAACCGATATCGTTGGAAGCGCAAAACCCGGGAGGCTGTCTTGAGCGCGTTGGAAGGCTGTAATGGACCAGAATAGTTTTCTTTTCGTGGAAAGCAACACGACTGGTACTGGTGAGCTATTGATGAAGCGAGCTAGGGTTTTGGGTTTTGAACCTTATCTCGTTACGCGAAATCCCAGCCGCTACCCCTTCCTAAAGGTGTGCGGTGCGCGAGTAATTGAAGCTGAAACGCGTAATCCAGATGAAATCATCCGGTTCGCCGCCAAACTGACAGGGCTGGCAGGAATATTTTCATCGTCCGACTATTTTGTAGAATCAGCATCCAGAGTCGCGAAGGCGATCGGGCTGCCAGCGGCACGTCCGGAGGCGATAGCTAATTGCCGGAACAAATGGAAACAAGTGACCGAGTTGCAACGACAATGCATTTCAGTGCCTGAAACTCGGCTGGTCAGCTCCATCAGAGACGTAGAGAAGGCTCTTGTTCAAACTATTTTTCCCGTCGTTGTGAAGCCGGTCTCCGGAAGCGGCAGCAGCGGTGTACGCCTTTGCGAAAACACCTCAGAAGTCGTAGAGGCGTTCGAGGGAGCAAAGAGAGTGTTGCTTGACCAAGTAGATTTGCGCAGCCCGGAAATCCTCATCCAGCAATACGTTGAAGGTCAGGAATACTCTGCAGAAATCATCGCATACAACGGATCGCTGCACTGCCTTGGCATTATTGCCAAGCACAAGGGGGCGGCGCCCTGCTTCGTTGAGATTGGGCACGACTTTCCGGCCCCGCTTCCGGAGCCGTCGCGACACGAACTGGCCTCTTTTGCTGCAGGCGCAGTTTCGGCATTGGGTCTGGACTTCGGACCGGCTCATGTGGAATTCGTCATAACGGAGTCCGGCCCGGTCATCATTGAGGTCAATCCCAGGCTGGCTGGAGGGATGATTCCGGTTATGCTCTCGCACGCCTTGGGCACGTCCATCCCGGACATGATGATCAAGCTTTACTCCGGTGAAGCGTTCGTACCGCTTCGAGCGAGCAAGAAATCCGCAGCAATTCGTTTCAAGCTTGCTCACCGGTCTGGCAAGATCAAACGCTTGGTTTTCTTTAAAACTCTAGGGCCAAACACGCCCGAGGCGGGCCTTCTGAAATCTGAGGGAGAGGATATACAAATCAATGGCGATTTCAGAGACCGAGTGGCCTATGCAGTGGGCGTCGCCGATGAAGTAAATATGGCTGCCTCAGCAGCTGAACGCATGATTGATTCCATTATGCTTGACATAGAAACACTTGCTCGCAAACCGGACAACAGTCGAGACGCCGGGTCAAGTGAGCCAACATGGACCTTGCATCCTGAAGCAATGAAGCTGCTCGCCCCGCCCATCGAAATTTCGCGGGATGGTCGGGTCCTGCAATTCCAGGCTGCCATCGACGAAGCGCATCTTGTGATGCTCGCTGATCACGGCTTGGTCGGCCAAGCTGTAGCCGCAGACTTGCTTACGTCTATTTTGGATCTCCAAGGCGAAGGCTTCAAATCCTTGGATGGCCGTGATGCTCCGCGTGGCCTTTATCTTGCCTATGAGGCCGAACTTGCGGCCAGAGCAGGCGAAGACAGGGCAGGATGGCTACATCTAGCGAGGTCTCGTAACGACTTGAACGCGACAATTTCTCTGCTGGTTCTTCGGGAAGCCGTGTGCTCCGTCTCGCGGGAGATAGGAATTGCGCAGGATGCCCTTCTTCAGCGAGCCGAAGAGGCATCGAACCTTGTGGCCCCGCTCTATAGTCAGTACCAAATCGCACTCCCAGGCTCCCCGGGACACTACCTGCTAGGAGTCTTCTTTGCTCTCGCGCGCGAGCGCCAGCGACTTCATTGCCTGCTGGAGGAGATCAGGAGTTGCCCTATGGGCGCGGGTGCCGGTGGGGGAACCAGCATGCCAATAGATCCTTTAGAAACCGCGAGCCTGCTGGGCTTCGAACTGCCTTCGTTCAACTCTCTTGATGCGGTCGCAAGCCGAGATCTCCATCTAAATGGCCTTTCGCTCTTCACGAGTGTCTCAATTTTGCTTAGTCGCGTAGCCCAGGATCTGCAGGTTTGGACGACTCGCGAGTTCGCCCTCATCGATGTTCCACGCAATCTTGCCGGGGGCTCTTCCATGTTGCCTCAAAAGAAGAACCCATATCTTCTTGAGCATATCAAAGGGTCTGCAAGCACCGTGATGGGCGCATACGTTTCTGCGGCATCTGCAACCTGCAAAGCGCCTTTCAGCAACTCGATCGAATCAAGTAACTACGGTTGCTCTCCAATCAGCCTTGCTGAAGGTGCTCTGAAGCGGGCCATCATCCTGACATCGCTCATCGTGAAGTTCATGTCTTTCAACGTTAGTGCCATGCTCGAGAATCTGGAAGACGGTTTGGCGATGACAACTGTTGCCGCCGAACGAATGGCGGTGCGGGGAGTTCCCTTCAGGAGTGCCCATACACAAATTGGCGAGATCGCGGCACGCCTGTCGCAGGATAGTTGCCTTGCCAATCGCCGAGGCGAGCTGGCCTGCCATCTGGGCGGTGTGTTGCCGGCGAGCCCAGAGGAATGCAGGGAGGCTCTGGAATTCGGCGGAGGACCCGCCAAAGCATCAACGGACGCCCAGCTTTCTGTAGCAAGGTCACTCTTTCGGGAAACTCAGCTTAAATGCGCAGAGATACGTGAACGCTGGGCGAGCGCCGAGATGTACCGCAAACGGAGGGTGAAAGAACTGATCGACGGCCGTCTATCCCCCTGACACAGTGGAAAAAATGGATGGTAGCAAAGCGCACCGGCTCTGGATAGGCCCGGGCCATTTTGAGGCGCGCCTTTCGGTTGAGAACATCCGGTTGATGCGGGCGGCCACTATCGTTTCGCCGGTGTTCCATGCGGCGATTTCAACCTGGACAGGGAACATGAGAGGCTAGACCAGTCGCACTAGATACGGTCAGGCACCGGCTTACGCAAAGTAGGATGACTGACTGATTAAAGTGGCATTCCTTGAACATCACACCCCCCGGAAATTGGCCGACGGTCCGTGCCACACGCCGGCAAATCAGAACGTTGCAACAGAGCCTTAAAATAAGTTTACGAAATCTTTGCGACCGGAAATCGCTGACGATGGTACGTTCACCACAACGTCTGAGATCAGGCACTGCTAAAGCTGATGCCGATCTAGCTCGGACTGCCGCACAGCACCCAAGGTCGGAGACAACAGCCAATGGCAAGAAGAGCGCTCATCCTAGTTGAAGGTCATAGGAGTATTGGTCTCCTATACGTGAAAGCGGCTCAGTGTCTTGGTGTTCATCCAATTACCCTGTCGGCTGATCCAACTCAGTACGACTATCTTGCGGCGGAAGGCATTGAGGCAATTCATGTCGATACAGACAATCTCTCTGCGCTGATCCACGAATGTTCTCGGCTGGGTGCGACGTATGACATTGCTGGCATTACTGGCTTTACGGGCTCCGACGAGTCGGTCTCTGCGACAATCGGCAAGCTCTGCCGGCATTTCGATCTACCGGGACCGAACCCCGCATCGATTGAACGATGCTGCGACAAATTCACGCAACGTCAGCTCCTCGAGAAGGCCGGCGTTCCAATACCTGCTTATCGGTTGGCGGCGAATGCGATAGACGTAGAATGCGCTGCCGCAGAGATCGGCCTGCCGGTGGTTCTTAAGCCAGCCGTAGGTAGCGGCAGCAGCGGAGTCCGATTGTGCCGCAACATCGATGAGCTGGCCGAACATACGGCCTATCTGTTGAACGGGAAACACATATGGCGGTCTTCGCCGAGGATACTCATCGAAGAATTCGCACGAGGGCCATTCTATGGCGTTGACATAATGGGAAATGAGGTCATTGGAATTGAGGCCGGCGACTTCGGCCCTCCACCGTATTTTGTCTTCCGTCATTTGACCTGCCCGGCCCCGCTGACTGGTGACGAGCATAGGCGTATCGCAGATGTTTCGCTGAGCTGTTTGCGAGCTCTCGGTCTTGGCTGGGGGCCAACCACAGTTGAACTCCGGTGGACGAAGCGGGGCCCAGTCGTCATTGAAGTCAATCCGCGCCTTGCGGGTGGAACCAGTCCTCGGCTGGTTCAAGCGGCTTACGGAATCGATCTCATCACGGAGCACATCAAACTTGTCATCGGCGACGCATGGGATTTGCGCAGAAGGCATTCGCACATTGCGGCCTCGCAGTGCCTGGATGCAGATCGCGATGGCGTACTCGATTGGATCCATGGCGACGGTCGGGCCGCTGCTGTACCAGGTGTCGCCGAGGTGAAATTGTACATTAAACCCAAGACGCCGATCGTCAGGAAGGGCGACTTCCGAGACCGCATCGGACATGTCATTGCCACTTCACCCGGCCGTGCTCAGACTGCGGCTATACTTCAGCATGCCGTCGACTTAATAAGTTGGTCGATCGCACCTTTTCCGGCCTCAGGTAACTGCGTCCCTTCCTCCGCTGCACCGGCGCACGTAAGGCCTGATTAGGGAATGATGTTCGCCGAACTTGGTTCAATTGAGAGCAGGAGAGAGACACAGGTCGATGGTGATACCTCAGCTGCCCGTGCAGAATCCCGGAGGTGGCGCTTGATCCGCGGAATGAGGCGGCGCTTATGCGGCGAGCGTCGGCGAATATACGGCGGTCGTGACGTCCGACTGATCGCTCGCGTTGGCGCTTCCGGCCACTAGGTTTAAGCTCATCGGGCTTCGATGCGGTCGTGTGTTGCCAGCGCAACGCAATCCCTGCCCAGATTGCCCAAGGTGGGGTGTTGCTCTGGTTCAGATCAAAAGGCGGCAAGGTGATTTAGGTACTAAATGCCCATCGGCATCACATCGACCGTGGAGAAAGCACAGAGGAAATGCCCCATGATGCTCCGCACCTTAGTTCGAGCAACTGAGCGAAACACCGTAGCGTTTCATTACCAGAAGTAGGACCGAAATGAAAAGGCCCCAAGGTCGCGCTTGCGGCTATGGCGGCCGACACGCGCAAAGCCGCGTCGCTTCCGGACGACAACGCCCGCTGGTTCGCGTCGCCGATGAGCTACAATCTGCAAATCATCGGCGACGTGACCGGCAAGTGTGGGGCTATTAGACCGCCGTGGCGGCGCCGCCGGCCGGCGCTGGCGGCGATCAGGGCCGGCCTCACGTGCGAGGCAGTCCACGGCAGCCGAGGAGGTCATTCTCCGTCGGCTACCACACCGGGCAGCCGGTTGGTCAGCCCTTCCCAGAGGCGCCGCAACTCAAGCGGGCGATCGATGTCGGTATGATGTGGGTCACGACCTTGCCGTGGTGTGAGAGAGGAACGATGGCAAAACCGCGTCTGGAGACCTTGAAGTCCATCAACGCCGAGTTTCTTGGCAACCAATGGGTTGACGGCGATCTTGAGCAGTTGGCGACGTCTCCTTTCGGGATCGTCTCCAGCTTCGAGAGCTTGCTCTCGGATTTGCGCAGTATCGTCGCCAGGGACCTGGGTCATATCGCGCCGGACGGCGTAGCGCAAGCATCACACTCTGGTCATGACTGATTCAAGGTCAATCAAGACGATCGTCGCCGCACTCGAGGGCGGCAACCGGTCCGCGGTGGAGATTGTCAGAGAATGCATCGCTGCGGCCGAACGGACCAATTCCTCGTTGCGCAGCTTCATTACGGTGGCCGCTGACCACGCGCTAAAACAAGCAGGGAAGTCCGATGCACGCCGAAGGGCGGGCCGCGTCCTAGGCCCGCTTGACGGAATTCCTTACGCCGCGAAGGACATGTTCGAAACGCGCGGCATCCGAACCACCGGTGGCAGCAGGGTGCTAGAGAACAATGTGCCGGACACGTCGGCGGCAGCCATTTGCATGCTCGACGCGGCGGGGGCGGCCCTGATCGGGAAAACGAACCTCCACGAATTCGCCTATGGCGCGACCGGCGAGAACCGCTGGGCCGGAACGGTCGTCAACCCCCATGACGAGACAAGGCTCGCTGGCGGCTCGAGCAGCGGCTCCGCAGCGGCCGTGGCGGCCGGCATCGTGCCGTTCGCGCTCGGCACGGATACCGGCGGCTCGGTTCGCGTTCCGGCCGCGCTCTGCGGCATCGCCGGGTACAAACCGAGCTATGGCCTGATCAGTCTCGATGGCGTCATCCCCTATTGCTGGTCGTTGGACCATGCGGGCGTACTCGCGACATCAGTTGAGGACCTGGAGCTTGTCGTCAGGCACATCGCGAAGCTCCCGCCGGCGACGCAACCCAGTGCGGCGCTGAGGGTTGCGCTGGTCGAGGGCTTCGAGGAAAAATGCGAGGAGCCGGTGCAAGACGCGTTCCTCGCGACGAAGGGGCACATGCGACGTTTGGGGGCAATGTTTGGCGCGATCGAACTCCCAGACCAGTCCGTAGCCCGCACGGTCTCGCTGACAATTCAGCTCGCCGAGACACTTACCTATCACGGCCCCAATCGCGCCCGCGCCCGCGATCGATTCGGTGCTGACATGCGCGGCGGCATGGTGTTGGGGCAGTTCCTATCTGCAGAAAGCTACATCCAGTGTAAGCGCATGCTGGGAACTTACAGGCGAGCGTTTGCGCAGGCCATGCAGATGTTTGATGTCCTGCTGACGCCGGCGTGTCCGATCATGGCGCCGCAGGTCGGGACCGTCGACGTAGACATTGCGGGGCAGACTATTCCGCTTGGCAACGCGCTGACGCTGTTCACTTCTTTCTTCAATCTGGTAGGTGCGCCGGCACTAGTGTTGCCGGTCGCCTCGCCGAGCGGCGGCCTACCCGTCGCTGTGCAGATTGTTGGATCGCCCGGCTCCGATTCCCAGCTCTTCGGGATCGCCCTCATTCTCGAGAATGTATGCAGGGCGTGTAGATCCTGACCGCTGCGAGGCAGTTCGTTCAAGCACTTTGGCAAATGAGCGGAGTATCCAGACAAGACTGAAGACAATTCACGTCACCAATTCCTTTCGGGCGATGCGCTCGCCGGTCTGGCATTCGTTTGCTGACCCAATTTGGGGCATGACCAATTTGTGATCACATCATTTGGCGGCGCCTACGCTGTGAGCCGGCTTAACGGTTGTCTTGCAACTTGTGGAATTGCCGCGCTCATTGTGCGCTGCCGCTGCGAGCCTGCGATCACCGTTGGCCAATGCAGCCATAAGGTCCAGCACTGGATGCTTACGGCGAAGGTTCCGTAACCATGTGGTTGATAGACGAACACTCTAGTGTCGTCGGCGCCGCGATGGCAAATAGCGCTGCAGCGAGAGCGCTGGATATCGACGAAGGTCACCGCGGCGCGGAGGGCCACGCCGGCGCAGGCGTTATTCCCGCCGCCTGGGAGTGGGCGTCGACCTCTGAGACAATGGCTGCAATCGCGCTCGGATACAAATCGCCCTGCGTGTGGCAAGCTCTCGGCCTGCGGAAACAATCGATACATATGCCACTGGGCGCTGGGTAGGCTATGGGGTTGCCGCAGCTACTTCCCCACCATTTGCGGCTGGGTCATAAGCTTCGCTTGCGAACAGCGTGTCGTAGATCGCCAGGCTATGATGGAGGTGATGTTATCCGCAGAAGATCGGATCGAAGATGCGGAGATCATCCATCACCATGCGCACCGTCCGTGTCGGTGGACGCCGTCGGCCTTTGGCAGGGCGGTCAGGGCGTTCTTCGTCTTCGTCAGGTGGCGCGCCCGAGTACTTGCCGCGGTGACGCGAGCATAGGTTATCGCCCGGCACTCGCCGGCGTACCCTGAGCACGGCCCGATCAGTGGCGTCAGCCCGGTCTGAGACGGGGTGAAGGCGAGATTGTACGCGACCACCGAGGACCAGATCTAAGCTTTGAAGTGATCGAAGCGGTCGACAACGCGTTCGATCAGCTTGCGCGCATTCGGCCCTACCACGGAGAACTGGCCCAAGCGTCGGTGGTCGAAATCAACTGGACGTCCAGGCCAAAGGCATTGCCGCGCGAACTCCATGTGTCGGTAAACTGGGCCGGCCTGTGCCGTGGTCGTCGACACGACAAAATTGGCGGTCAAGGCGGCATGCAGCATCGTCGGGTCTGAAGCCGTGAACGATAAGTTGAGACCAAGCATGGGAGGGAAGGAACTCCCCTACATGCTTGAGGCGCGGCCGTGCGCTCTCGTTTTCCTTGGGAATGGACCGACGGCTTCAGTGCACCACCCGGCATATGATTTCAACGACGAAGCCTTCCCTACGGCATCGGGTATTGGGTGAACCTGATCGAGACGGTTCTGGCCGATTGAAGCGAGCGTCATCCGCACCACCTGGGTAAACATTACCGATCGGACGCACAGCCGGAACTCCGTGGCGCCTTGCAGGCTTGGTTTCGGGCTATGACGTCGCCCGAAGGCTCAAGATCGACGGCGATGAGGTTTTGGCGGCCTGAAACGGCGATGTGGCAGCTGTTGGGTGCTTTTCCGCGAGCCTCGCTAGGAGACAGAACGCCACTGTCTGACCACAGCATGCCGCCGTCGAAACGGGCTACGACGGAATTGCCGCCGACAGATGACAAGCCGCTCAGTGGCAGCGTAAGACCATTCATGGCGGGTGTGGTCTCCGGAAATGATTCGGATCGGCCTTACCAACCAAACCCTAGGTCATTTCAATGGCTTGAACCACATCCGCCAACCCGCCGTGAATTTTTCAGGCTAACACTCACGCGAAAACCAGAACGCGGCTGGTATGCGCGTCATGCCGATCCTTTCATAGAAGCCTACAGCGTCGGGCTCGGAAATCAACGCCATTGCGACGACAGGTCCGAGCTGCCGGCGCGCGTCGCCAACCAGGCCCTTGCCGATGCCAAGCCCTTGCGCCGATTTCGAGACGGCGAGCTCGGAGATATAGCAGACCCAAAAGAAGTCGGTGACGCCGCGGAGAACTCCGACCAGTTTCCGGTCGCGCCGGTCGAGCCGCGCCGTCAGCACTAGATCGGCATGGCTAAGCATCGCCTTCAGCCGCAGCTCTCCATGGCCTCCCCCGAAGCCGGATTCCACCAACACTCGGCAGAACTCAGCGGCATCGAGGTCCGGCTCGCTAGCGTAAAGGATTTTAGGGGGCTCGGGCACACCATCTCCTTTCAGAAACGTCTCAAGTATAAATTGAATTGCATCCTATTCTGTGCAATCATAGTAACATCAGCAGTTGCTTTGGTGGTTCATCACTTTTGCTCGTCGGGAAGGTGCCCCGAACGGGGTTTGGCTGCGAACTGATCGAAGCTCCACCAGTCGGTCGTACCGCGACGACTATAACCTCTTACCTAGCGCCGCTGCGCAGAGGTAAGGGCCACATATTGTTCCTATTCGCCAAGGGTCGGAAATGGTGTGATCGACCAACTGATCGAGTCGACGGCACGCTGAAGTGCGATCTCGGTCTGAGCAAGACTGGGTGAAACGGCGACGACATGTCCGATACAGTCTCGGTAGTCGCCTTTCCTGATGATCGGCGTCTTGGGTTCAACATAGAATTTGACCTCGGCGACACCTGGTAAAGCAGCCGCCCGACTGTCGCCATCGATCCAGTCGAGGATCCCATCGCGATCAACAAGTAGGAACCGCGCGGCCGCAATGTGCGAATGCCTTCTGCGCAAATCCCATTCGTCGCCGATCACAAGCTTGATGTGCTCGGTGACGAGATCGATACCGTGAGCCGCTTGAGCCAGCCGAGGTCCGGTCCCACCCACAAGACGCGGGTTGACTTCAATGACGACTGGGCCACGCCTCGTCCAACGGAGTTCAATGTTCGTTGGCCCCCAGCCAAGGCCGAGAGCTCGCAAACAGCTCAGCGAAACATCGGCGATACGCCTATGCTCGTCATCAGTCACAGGGGCCGGGAAGATGCTCCGCAGGAAGACGAAATGCGGCAGGGGGCCGAAATCAGCGGCGCCAATCCCAAGGACCTCATTTCCCATTACAAGAGTGCAATAATAAGGACCTTGTGCGAACTCTTCGACCAGTATCTTCGGCGAAGACTGCCATGTGTGCTTCCCGTCCAACAGATAGGTCGTATGTTCGGCTACCTCTTCGACGCTGCGGCACAATCGGACACCGATGCTGCCGCTACCTACGGCTGGCTTAAGAACTACCGGCAGGCCGATCTCGGCGGCACAGCTTTCCACCTCCGTCGCATTCGCTGCCAGGCGATAAGCAGGTATCGGAACGCCGGCCTCCGAAAGGAGCTGACGTTGAGTGAATTTGTCGCAGCATCGTTCAATCGATGCGGGGTTCGGTCCCGGTAGATCGAAATGCCGGCAGAGCTTGCCGACTGTCGCAGAGACCGACTCGTCGTCGCCGGCAAAGCCAGTAATGCCAGCAATCTCATACGTCGCACGCAGCCGAGAACATTCGTGGATCAGCGCATCGAGATTGTCTGTATCGACACGGATCGCCTCAATTCCTTCCGCCGCAAGATAGTCGTACTGAGCTGGATCAGCCGACAGGGTAATTGGATGAAGGCCAAGACACTGAGCCGCTTTCACGTATAGCAGACTGATACTCCTGTGGCCTTCAACCAAGATGAGCGCGCTTCTTGCCATTGGCTGTTGACTCCGACCTTGGGTTCTGTGCGGCAGTCCGTGCATAAATTGGCATCAGCTTTTGTTAGCTGTGCGTGACTTCAGACGTTGCGGTGAAGGTACCATTGTCAGCGATCTGCGGTCGTGAAGATTCTGTAAAATAGTTTAAAGGACCTTTTGCCACATGTAGTTTGGGGATGTGGTACGAAGCGTCTTGATGAATTTCGGAGGGAGCAAGGCCTGGCCTGCTCCGGCGCGCAGCCGCCATCCCTTTGGCAATGGAGCCTGCCCGGGACTCACATTGGGGACGTGAGATCGGCAAGCTCGGTCATGTCAAACTTAAAACCCTTCGTTAAGCTAGCCGCCTTGATGCACGGCGATGAGGTTTTGGCGGCCTGAAGCGGCGATGTGGTCGCTGTTGGGCGCTTTTCCGCGATCCTCGTCAGGCGCCGGCGATGATCCGTCGTGATGGCAAGTGGTTTGCAGGTTGCGGTCGGCGGATTCGTTTCGGGCGTCTGCGCCCCATCGTTATGTCGCGAGCCGCGGAATGCGATCGAGGACGATGCGCAGGATGCGTTGGTCGGGGCAGGATGTCGGCAGGTGCAGGCGGATTTGCGTCTTCATCTCGATCACCCGCGCAGCGGATCTTGATGATGCGCAAACGCAGCGTGTCGAATTGGGCGACGCCAAGCTGGAGCGTTTCCGCATCGCAGCGCGCAGGCCGGGCGCCCGCATCCTCTCCGTAAAGCGGCTGTGGCCGCGCGAACGGATGTAATACAGACCGGGCGATACCCCGAGCGAAATTCCGGCCTCATGGCGGGCCTGCGGCTATCTAAAAACCAGATGACCTCGATACACACACTGAATTTGACCCAAGCCTATCGGCAACTGAAAATCCACCGACAAACCAAATAGAAAACAACCGCAAATCGGAGGAGACGATGAGCTTATTTGGTGAACAGGCGCATCAATGTTGGCTAGTTGCCGTCGGCGTGCGGTCATCCGTAGCCCGACGGGCTTCGGCGTGATCCTCGGACAAGATGCGAACGTTGATCGACTGTGGTGACGGCTGAAAGGTGACCATTGAACCTAATGTGACGTCGTTCTGCGCCGAGGCCGGGATCAAAGTTACGGCAGGCGCCCGACGAGGATCCGATCGACAACGTCGAACTGCGGAAAACCGCTCCATCCAGCAGATAGGCGCGGATCGTTGCGCCAATAACTTAAGAGGGGAATGAAACATGATAATCACTCGACGCGAAATCATAAAGGCGGGTTTGGCCGCCGGTACGGCTATGTCGATCCCATCGGTCCTGCGGGCGCAGACCGCGCCAACCGCAGCGCGGACGGTCCGGATGGTCATGGGTGACCTCAGTGTGTTCGATCCGGTCGTTACGACGGCTAGCGTCACCTTCAACCATTGCTTAGCGATTTACGACACGTTGTTCGGCGCTGATTCCAAGTTTATGCCGCAGCCGCAGATGGTGAGCAAGTGGAACGTTTCCGACGACAAGAAGACCTACACGTTCGAGCTCAGAGATGGCTTGGGCTGGCACGACGGCTCCCCCGTCACCGCGGCGGACTGTGTGGCCTCAATCCGTCGGTGGGGCCAGGTGGCTCCCGGCGGGCAATTGCTCATGGCGCGGGCCAGGGATATCTCGAAAAAGGACGACAAGACCTTCACGATCGCGCTTCAGGAACCGCTGGGGATTCTACTCGACCTCCTGGGTTTCCAAGGCCCATTCATCATGCGCGAGAAAGACGCGAACCTTTCCCCCACGGAGCAGGTGACTGCGAACATCGGATCGGGGCCCTTTAAGTTCAATCAGGCTCTTGCGAAGCCGGGCGCCAGCTTTACCTACGATCGCAGTGACAAATACGTGCCACGTAACGAACCTGCCGACGGATTGGCCGGCGGGAAGGTCGCGAAGGTCGATCGCGTCATCTGGGAGAATATTGGCAATCAGCAGACTGCGTTGGCGGCCTTGCAAGCAGGTGAGATTGATTTCGTTGGGACGCCGCCAGTCGATCTTTTCCCGGTGATTGAGAGCGATCCCAACCTTGAACTGCAGGTTCTGGACAAGACGGGCCAAGATATGTTCCTGCGTATAAACTGTCTGCAAAAGCCGTTCGACAACGTCAAGGCGCGCCAAGCGCTGCTGCACCTGGTCGATCAGGAGGCAATTATGCGCGCCGCTTTCGGTGACCCAAAATACTTCCGATCCGTCACTTCGATGTTTGGAAACGAAACGCCAGCGTCCAACGACGAAAATACAGGATGGCACAAGACAGGCGGCGACCCGGAAAAGGCCAGGCAACTGTTCAAGGAGGCCGGATATGCCGGCGAGAAGGTCGTCATTCTCGATCCGACTGACTGGCGCGAAGCCGACAATGCCTCGCAGATACTGGTGGCGGCGCTGCAGAAGATTGGGATCAATGCCGAACTTGCGCCGAGCGACTGGGGCGGGCTTGTCGCGCGCCGCGCGAACAAGGGCCCCGTTGAGGACGGCGGCTGGAGCCTCTTCATGTCGTCCGAAGCTGAATGGATCCGCGGCAATGTCGTTACCGCAGTCACCCTATCCATGAATGGCGAAAAAGGTTGGTTCGGCTGGCCGCAGAACGACGAATATGAAACTCTCCGGGTCAAATGGGCAGATGTCGAAACGCTTGAAGAGCGCAAGGCCCTGGCCCGCAAGATGCAGCGGATATGGTGGGACTATGTCCCCGAGGTTCTGTTGGGTCAATATGTCACCCCAATCGCGCGCCGCCAGACCCTCACGGACCTCATCAGCATGCCGGAGCTCATCCCGATATGGAATATGCAGAAGGCCTGAGACACGATGGCCGCCTATATCCTTCGCAGAATGGTGTCGACCATCGCCGTTATGGCGATGGTCGGGGTATTCGTTTTCCTGCTTCTCAGGCTGGCGCCGGGCGACCCGGCGGCCATGATCGCCGGTAGGTTGGCCACGGCGGAGATGATCGCCGGCATCCGCGAAAAAATGGGCCTGAATGATCCTATGCCGGTTCAGTTCATACGTTGGGTGCGCGACATGCTCGGTGGAGATTTCGGGACCTCGATCTTTGCCGGGCGACCGGTTCTCGAGCTGATCTCGCAGCGGCTTGAACCGACCCTTTCGCTGTCAATCCTGACGATGATCCTTTCGGTCATGGTCGGAGTCTCTTTCGGCATCCTTGCCTCGTGGCGAACGGGCGGGCTCGTCGACCGCTTCCTCGCGGCCTTTTCGGCACTTGGTTATTCCGTCCCGGTCTTTGTCATCGGCTATTTTCTCATATACTTCTTCGCGATCAGGACACACTGGCTACCGGTCCAGGGATATGCGCCGATCGATGGTGGCCTCGGGCCTTGGTTTGTACACCTGATCCTGCCCACCGTGGCATTAGGCATTGGCTACATTGCATTCATCGCCCGGGTTACGCGGGCCAGCATGCTTGAGGTTCTGTCGGAAGACTATATGCGAACGGCCGCCGCCAAGGGCGCTTCGTCCTATGCCATCCTCTTCCACCATGCCTTGAGGAATGCCGGCGTCCCGATCCTGACCGTCATCGGCATAAGCTTCGCCTATCTGATCGGCGGAGTCGTCCTCACGGAAACGGTGTTCAACATACCCGGTATCGGTCGTCTGGTCGTCGATGCGATCAACAACCGAGACTACCCCATCATTCAGAGTGTGCTCATCCTGACTTCGGGTCTGTATGTCCTAATCAACCTCACAGTCGATCTGGCTTACACCTTAATCGATCCCCGTATCCGGTACTGATATGACGATTTTATCAGTTGAATACGTCCCTACGGGCCGCCTGCGAATATCTGACCTTCCCCGTTTGGCAAAGCGTCATCCGCTGGTCATTGCAGGCGGCGGTCTGTTGGCGCTTCTGATCATCCTGGCGCTCGCTGCCCCACTTTACGCCGGGAATCCGGTGAACATGGATCCGTTCAAGCGCCTCCAGCCGCCTTCCGCCGAAATGTGGCTTGGGAGCGACAATCTGGGCCGGGATGTGTTTGCGCGGACGGTGTTCGGCGCCCGAATCTCACTCATGGTCGGATTGATGTCGGCGGCGTGCGCGGCCATGACCGGGCTCCTGATCGGAATCATCGCCGGCTACAGCCGTAGCTTCGACAACGTCGTCATGAGGGTCATGGACGGCCTGATGTCGATCCCGACGATTCTGCTAGCGATTGCGCTCATTTCTCTGACAGGCCCCGGGATCGGCATCCTCATCATCGCCATCGCGATCCCCGAGACGCCAACCGTCGCGCGGCTGGTTCGTTCGGTGGTTCTGGGTGTTCGCGAGCGTCCCTATGTGGAGGCCGCGCTCTGCGGCGGCGCGCGCCTGCCGAGGGTGCTGTGGCGACATATCCTCCCGAGCACCATTCCGGCGCTAATGGTCCAGGGTGCCACTGTCTGCGCCAGTGCGATTATGACGGAGGCGGCACTGAGCTTCCTCGGCGCGGGCGTGCCGCCCGAGATTCCAAGTTGGGGCAACATGATCGCCAATTCGCGCTTGTACCTCGCCATCGCGCCATTGACAATCTTCGCCCCCGGTATCTGCCTTGCCGTCACGGTCCTTGCCGTCAACCTGCTCGGCGACGGCCTGCGCGACCTGTTCGACCCCCGCGCCAAACGGAGGCGCTAACATGCGGATACATCAAACCGCAGGGAACGATGTGCTTCTCGATGTCCGAAATCTGGAAACGCACTTTTACGGCGAAGAGAGCGTCACACGTGCCCTGGGCGGCATCAGCTTCCAGGTGAAAAAAGGCGAAACGCTCGGCGTCGTCGGCGAATCCGGATGCGGGAAGAGCGTCACCGCTCTCTCCATCCTTCGCCTGCTGCCGAAGCTGACAGCCAGGACTGTCGCCGGCGAGATCCGCTTTCACGGACGCGATCTTCTCGAGTTGTCCCATCGGGAGATGCGAAAGATCCGCGGCGACCAGATCGCCATGATCTTCCAGGAGCCGATGACGAGCCTGAACCCGGTCTATACGGTCGGCCACCAGATCGCCGAGGTGGTCCAGATCCACACGAAAGGCCCCCGCTCGGTGGCGATGGCAAAGGCCGAAGAGATGCTTCGTCTGGTTCGCATCGCGGACCCCGAGCGTCGCGTCAACAACTATCCGCATGAAATGTCGGGCGGCATGCGTCAGCGCGCCATGATCGCAATGGCCCTTGCCTGCTCGCCGGAACTGTTGATCGCCGACGAGCCGACCACGGCGCTTGACGTCACTATTCAGGCGCAGATTTTGCGGCTCATCCTCGATCTGAAAGAGCGCATGGGAACGGCAGTGATGTTCATCACACATGATCTGGGCGTTGTGGCCGAGACATGCCAACGCGTGATTGTTATGTATGCTGGCCGAATCGTAGAGCAGGCCAACGTCATCGATTTGTTTGCGCGTCCCGCGCATCCCTACACCCAGGGCCTCATGCGCTCGGTACCTGATCCGCGGCGCGGCCGACAGCGCCGCCTTCCGGAAATTCCCGGCATTGTCCCAAGTCTTCGCGAGCCCATTGTCGGGTGCAGTTTTGCGCCTCGCTGCCCGTTCGCGATCGATATTTGTCGCGAGAGGACACCCGTTCTTGATGATGTCAGGCCGGGCCACGCCGCGGCTTGCTGGCGCGCCGAAGAGGTGATGGGCGCATGAGCGATCCTTTGCTGAAAGTCGAGAATCTGACCAAGCATTATCCGCTTGGGGCGGGATACCTGAAGAAGACCATCCCAGTGATCCGGGCGGTGGAGGATGTATCCTTCACCGTTGATGCGGGCGAGACGCTTTGCATCGTCGGGGAATCCGGCTGCGGCAAGTCGACCGTGGCGCGGCTCTTGATGCGACTTGTGGAGCCTACCGGCGGGCGCGTGCTGATTGAAGGAACCGACATTGCTGGCCTCAAGAAGGACGCGCTTCGCGCTTGGCGGCGTCGTATGCAGATGGTCTTTCAGGATCCTTACTCGTCGCTGAATCCGCGCCTCACGGCCGGGCAAATCATCACCGAACCGGTCGAGAATTTTGAGCGCCTCAGCCGGAAGCAGCGTCAGGCGCTTGCCGCGGACCTTCTGCGAAAAGTCGGAATGTCGCCTGAGATGATGCACAGGCTGCCATCCGAATTGTCGGGCGGTCAGCGCCAGCGGCTCGGCATTGCACGAGCGCTGGCTCTTGAGCCCTCGCTGATCATCGCCGACGAGGCGGTCTCGGCTCTGGACGTCTCCGTGCAGGCACAGATCTTGAACCTTCTTCTGGATCTCCAGCAGAAGATGGGCATTGCCTTCGTCTTCATCTCGCATGACCTCGGCGTCGTGGAGCATATCGCGCATCGCGTTGCCGTCATGTACCTGGGCCGGATCGTGGAACTCGCCCCGAGCGAGGCGCTCTTCGCGAAACCGGTCCATCCCTACACCGAGGCGCTGATCGCGGCAGCGCCGGTGCCGGATCCGACGCGGGTTCGGCTGGAGGCGCCCGTCGAGGGCGAGGTGCCAAGTCCGATCAACCCTCCGAGCGGATGCGCGTTCCATCCGCGCTGCCCGCTTGCGGTCGAGCGGTGCCGCATCGAAGTGCCGCCCTTAGTACCGATGGCAGACGGGCGCATCGTGGCCTGTCATGTGCGCGCTCCGGCTACAGGCATGCCGCACCTAGCGCGTGCCTCGACCAATTCGTCGTTCACCCCTATGGCATAGCGCATACGTATTCACCCCAGCAAACATACCGAGCGCACGCGACACGAAGCCGAGGTCGTGCCAAGTGAAAGTAGAGAGATAGAGGATAAATTTATGGAGAAACATTTACACGAGAATGGTCGTTATCCGGTGCGACGGGCTGACGGCTATGATGCGATCGGCTCAACCGAAACAAACGTTGCGGACGGCTTCACGATGGTGGCAGTTGGAGACCTCATCGTCTCGCGAGCGCTGACTAATGGCCACCATCCCGGCTTTGGCGACATTGTCAAGATTCTTTGTAATGCCGATGTTACATTCGGCAACATGGAAACCCTGATCTTCGATATCCGATCGTTCAAGGGAAGTCCGGAGGCTGAGCACGGCGGTGCGTATCACATCAGCGTACCGGAACTGGGACCTGATTTGAAGGCGATGGGGTTCAACATCGTCGGTCGCGCGAACAACCACACACTTGACTGGGGTCTTGAAGGCATGCGCGAGACGAGCCGGGTGCTGGATGAGAGCGGTATCGTCCATGCAGGTGCGGGCGAGAATCTCGCACAAGCTGGCGCCGCTCGCTTTTTGGAAACCGCACGCGGTCGCGCGGCATTGGTGTCATTGGCTACAACGTTCGCGCCTATGGCTCGAGCGTGCGATCCCGCTGGCGAGGCTCCCGGCAGACCAGGGCTTAATGCCCTTCGTTTGGCCCAAAGCATCGTCGTGCCGCCGGAGATGCTTGAGAGTTTGAGGCGGGTACGTGATGCGTTGCCAGGCTACAAGGCGGGCGAAACGGATCCAAGCCGGGTCATGGTCGGTGGGGCAACATATAAGACAGGCAACAAGGCCGGCTACAGCTACGAAGCAGACCAGCGCGATGTCGCCGACATTCTACGAAACGTTCGCCGGGGCAAGCAGTTTTCCGACTTCTGCATTGTCACGAACCACGCTCACGAGCCTGGGGGGTGGAGCCAGGAACCGGCTGATTACGAACAATCGTTTGCGCACCAAATAATTGATGCCGGAGCGGACGCATACGTCGGACACGGGCCGCATCTGTTGCGAGGCATCGAGATCTACAAGGGCCGCCCGATATTTTATAGCTTGGGGAATTTCTTTTACGACGACCTCCGGACGCCCGCCGGGGCGGACATGTTCGAAGCTTACGGAAAAGACCCACGAGTCGATACAGATGCCGAGGTGACAGTTGACGAGGAGGCGAAAGGGTACCCGATTGGGGAAGGGCTGTTCTATGCGGCGCTCTCGGCCCCAGTGTATTATGAGAGTGTTGTCACCGTCAGCCGCTTCGAACAGAACCACCTTGCTGAATTACGTCTTTATCCCATCGAGCTCGGTTTTTCGAATAGGTTTGCCAACCGGGGCGTCCCCCAGCTCGCCCCCACAACCCAAGCAAAAGCTATTCTGGAGCGCCTAAAGAACCTCTCGAAGCCATTTGGGACCGAGATCGTCATCGAGAACAACGTTGGAGTGATCAGATTGAGTCCGACTTCGCCGTGATTACTCGGCTGGGCTGCGGCATCTAGTTCTGTCCTCTATTCCGAACGCTCAGAGTCGGTCAATGGCTGATTCTGCGCATCAAAAGACTGCCCACGGCTGCGTGGATCATGGCTTCGGAGACGTCGATGCGTCGTTCGTGGTCGCGCACGAGGCGGCGCCTGTGTGTGAGCCAGCCGAAGGCTCGGCCTCGCGTCTCTTGTCCATAAGCCCAAAATCGCAATTCGATCGCGCAGGCAATCAACCGGACTCTTACGCGGCAGGGGGAGCCACACATGATAAAATCATCTGATTTTGCAAATGAACCTCGCCAGGACGAGCTTTCAAGCTTGGTTGCAAAAGAGGTCCAGCGCGTTCTGGCTCAGCACCAAGAGGTTATGAAGGGAAGGAGTTCAATCTCATCGCACGTGGGGAATGGCAATATCGCTGCTCCCGATTTGCTTTCGGATTGCGAACAAGCGATTCATGACGATTTGACAGCCTTGGCCTCCAAGTTTGTTCACGGGCTCGCAGCCGAAGCAGCGCGACGTTTCGATGCCAGCGCTCGCGAGACGCCACCGCTCACAGCGCAAACCAAAGGCGCGCATGGGTCCGCAGTTTTAAAAGGGCCTGATCAGCAAAGCAATAGCTTGCGCATTGAAGACTGGGCAGGCGCGGTTGCAGGGCCCACCTTTCTGGAAGAACACTTCGGCATACCGCGGTCGACATTGCATTGGTGGCAACGGCACAACGACGTGGTCGCATTGCGGAAGGGCGCGCGCAAGCATGTGTTTCCCTTAGCTCAGTTCATCGATGGCAGGCCAGCGCCAGGGATACGACAAGTGCTCTCCTTGATCGCCAATCCCAGACCGGCGTGGCTTTGGCTGACCTCCCCTTCACCTCGGCTTGATGGCCGAATTCCCATAGAGATGCTCCGGCAAGATCTGGCTGCAGAAGTCATCTGTGCTGCACGAGACTTTTCCTCAACATGAAGTCCAGCTGACGAAACCAGCTGCAAATCAGTGCACCGCGTTGCGAGCCTGTGAAAGCCCAATTGCGGGTCGCGCACGCCACTACGCACCTGAGCAATCTATTTTGCAATCTCGTGCAACCTGTACAGCCTGTGTTGTTTGTATAGTTTGCACGAATTGTACAGTATATATCTGATTGTACGTGACATAATCGCAACGGTTGTTATACATAGATCTGCGCTGCTCAGCATATACCTTGCATTATTCACAATCACGAATAGCGTCAAACTCCGAGGAAGCAGCGCGATGCGCACTTTTTCGATCGTGGGGATGGGGAGGGATGCTGTCTTTCGGCAATGAAGATGCCCTGGCCCTTTTTTTAATCTTTTGAGTGGAGATCAAAATGAATATCAAGAGCCTTCTTCTCGGCTCCGCTGCCGGCTTGGCCGCAGTCACCGGCGCACGCGCGGCCGATGCCATCACCGTCGCCGAGCCGGAACCCGCTGAATACGTCAAGATCTGCGACGTCTACGGCGCTGGCTACTTCTACATCCCCGGCACCGAAACCTGCCTGCGCATCGGTGGCTATGTCCGCTGGGACGCGTCAGCTGGCCAGGAAGGTTCGTTCAACGAACGTCGTGCTGTCGACCATGAGGACGGCAGCATCAACGATACCTGGCACAAGAAGGCCCGCCTCTCGCTGAGGACCTGGACTGGTCAGGAAACAGAGCTCGGGACCTTGAAGACCTACACTGAAACCAAATTCAACTACTCTGACGGCAGTAACAGCAGTTCCCTGAACTTTGCCTGGATTCAACTCGGCGGGCTGCGTGTCGGTAAAGACGAATCGGCCTTCGATACGTTCATCGGCTACGCCGGAGACGTCATCAACGATTCGCTGGTTCCTTATGGGGATTTCGACACCAACGTCGTCCAGTACTATTTCGACGCCGGCAACGGCTTCTCGGCCGTGGTCTCCCTCGAAGAAGGCTCTGGCGTGGTCGGTACGATCGACAGCTACGTTCCGCATGTCGTTGGCGGCGTGAAGTATACGCAGGGCTGGGGCGCCATCACTGGCGTCGTTGCTTATGACAGCAACTACGAAGAGGTGGCCGGCAAGGTTCGCTTGGACGTGACAGCGACCGAGGCGCTATCGCTATTCATTATGGCGGGCTACGGTACGGACGACAATCTCAACGACCCTACCTATGCGATCCCTGCCGGCGACCGCGGCTTCTACAAGCAGTGGGGCGGCAACTGGGCAATCTGGGGCGGCGGCACCTACACCGTCAACGAGAAGACTGCGTTCAACCTCCAGGTGTCATATGATGAGGCCAAAGAATTTGGCCTTGCGGCGAACGTCGCCTACAAGATCGTCCCGGGTCTCACGATCACGGCCGAAGTTGACTGGGCTCATAACGACCACGACAGCAATGGTTACAACTGGACCGGCATCCCCGCCGGCAAGAGCAACGCCGTCGGCGGCATCCTCCGCTTCCAACGGTCGTTCTGACGGATCGAAGGATTGGATCATAGCGCTCGTCGCATAAGATTGCGAGCGCTAGACTCGCTCGTCCAGCCGGGGTTGGCTTAGCGGGATACCCAAAAAGGCTTTCGGCGGCTCCTTCCAAAGTGCTTAGGTCCGCACCTCCGGGATCGAAGCCTGCCGCCGATGCGAAGGGCGCCCTTGACCAAGGCGCCCTTCAATCTAATGCACGTCGCTCAAAAGTGGCTTCGGTTTTGAGAAAACGACATGCATGGAAACAAAGGCTTGAAGCGCGTCGCATGAGTGCGTTTCGACGAGACGCGCTTTAGAGCGTCGAGCATGAGGCGAGCCCCGTTTCAGAGGCTATTGCGGTTGAGTTGCGGAGGGTCAGGTTGATCGTGGCTGGACCGGTGACGCCGGAGCGGTTGCAAGCAACGCCAGGAAGAAGGCAAACAAAAGCCTCAGCCAGTTGAGCAAGAGGCTGAAGACGATATGGGGCGAGCGGCGAGGGTGTGGCATCCTTCGGCGCTCCAAGAACATCCAGCAGAAGGAGCGTCTCCATGTCGCAATCTTTTGACGCGAGCCGGTCCCTTGCCGCTCTCAAACAGGATAACACGATCATCGCCGTCATCGAAATGAGCAAGGCGAAGTGGCGGGTCGCCGCGCTTGTTCGGGGTCTCAAGCGCCAGCCGCTCAAGAAGCTCGATGCCGACGCGCCAGCACTGTTGAAGCTGCTGCAGCGCTGGCGCGACGAAGCCGGCCGGGCCGGGCACACGGTCAAGCGGATCGCCGTCGCCTATGAGGCGGCGGCGGTGGTCCCGCCGTCGCGTTCGATGGATGACAACCTCGCGGCTCGCGTTAACCGGGCGCACACCTGAAGCACCTGCTTGACGATGTCGGGCGGGTTCTGTTCAACCTCGTCCGTGTGGCGGGCTCTCGCTTATGTGGCTTCGACAGTCGCAATGTCGACAGCGCCCCATCTGGCTTCTAGATGACAACAATATACAAATTGCGTTTGACGCAAGCCGCGTGGCGATTAAGCTTGATTAATGAACACACCTAAATGGCCATGTCGAATGCCCATAAGGTCCATAGTTTTGAAATAGCAGATGCCGGGTATCGAGATTTTCTTCGAACTGTAAGAAGGAAGCAAAGCCGAGCAACCTTCACCACGATATATTTGAGGTTTGTTGAAGGTACCGATTCAACAATAAATATTCAGAGAGATGAGATTAATGAACTCTGAGACAATGGGCTTTACACCAGCCGTAGAGCTGGCTGAACTTGTCAGAAGCAAAAAGATTTCGCCTGTGGAGTATATGCGCACGCTACTGGCTCGCATTACTGAGCTGGAGCCCAAGATAAACGCCTTCGCTTACTTAGCGGCAGATCACGCTATGGATGAGGCGAAAAAGGCGGAAGGCGCGCTGATGAGCGGTGGGCGGATCGGACGGTTGCACGGCGTGCCTGTCACGATCAAAGATCACTCGATCACCAAGGACATGCCGACACAGCACGGCAGCAAGATCTACGCCGGGCATCAGCCGACCGAGGATGCGCCGCTCGTCCAGCGCCTGCGCGCAGAGGGCGCGATCATCATCGGCAAGACCACCGTGCCTGAGATGGGCTGGACCGGCGTCTCGCGCAGCCCACTCACCGGCATTACGAGCAATCCGTGGAAGCTCGGCTACAACGCCGGCGCTTCATCGGCTGGCGCAGGCGCTGCGGCTGCGGCAGGCTACGGTCCGCTGCACCAAGGCAGCGACGGCGCAGGATCGATCCGCATGCCCGCGCATTTCTGCGGCATCTACGGATTGAAACCAAGTTTCGGGCGTATTCCGAACTATCCGGTCCCCGGCAGTGACATGACGACCCACAACGGGCCTATGACACGAACTGTGGCCGACGCCGCGCTGATGACTGAAGTCATGGCCGGTCCGCATTCTCTCGATCATACGACGCTGGAGGCGGGGCCTGCCAGCTATCTGGGCCGCATGCACGAAGGCATAAAGGGCAGGCGGATCGCCTACAGCCCCGATCTGGGTTTTGCCCGTGTCGATCCGGAAGTCGCGGAACTGGTGAAGGCCGCCGCGGCACGCTTTACCGAACTTGGTGCAGTTGTCGAGGAAGTACCCACCCCGTGGGCGAAGGACGGACCGGAACTGATCCGGTTCTTCTGGTCTGCGCACCTGACCGGCCTAGCACAATACCTCCCGAAATGGGAAGCGGAGATGGATCCTGGGCTCGTCGCTTGCATTAAGCACTCTGAGAACGTCTCCGTCGCGCGCTACCAGGAGATGCGCTATCGGAAGATGACCTACGTCGCGAACATCCATCGCTGGTTCCAAGATTGGGACTTGCTATTGACACCGTCCGCTTCAGTCGCCGCTTTCCAAGCCGACAAGCTGATGCCCGATCATTGGCCGACGCATGCTTGGGACTGGATCATGTGGGCGGAGTTCTCCTACCCGTTCAACATGTCATGGAACCCGGCTGCAAGCGTCCCGTGCGGCTTTACTCCGGCAGGCCTACCGGTGGGACTGCAGATCGTCGGCAAACGTTTCGACGATCTGGGCGTGTTGCAGGCCTCGGCGGCGTTCGAACAGCTGCAGCCTTGGAAGGACAAGCGTCCGCGGCTCTCAACCAAAAATATGTAACTTGCCCACTGTCGTCGTCCTTCGGGGGGCGGGGAGCGACACTCCACACTTTACCTTCGATCTCGACGCTGCAGGCTGAGCACGGGCACCTTGTTGTCCCCAAAGGCGCGGATTGCGGAAGCTTCGCTTCCGGTCTTCAGTCGCAATAAAGGGGAGGGACCCGCGCCTTCCTATCACAGGCGGATGTCATGGCAATGAATAGAAGTCTAGCCAGACACTTGAGGCGCTTCTCGTCTGACGAGCTGAAACCGCCCGCGGATGGAATCTTCGAACCTCGCTGCTCGGTGCTGGATAAAATGAAGCAGGGAGATCCCATAGGCATCCTTCATCCGATGGATACGCTGTCGGCTGGTTCCATTGATATTCGCGCGCGCGCCACGCTATCGGTTGCGGTATAAGATCCGGAGCATATGTCGACGCCGACGAGGGGGTGGCGCTCCTTGCGAGACCGCTCAAACGCTGAGGATCGGGGGCGCCTTGCCATTGAGTCAGCCAATCGATTGTGCAGCGGCGAGAAATTAAAAGACGCCGCACCTCCTCCGAGGCCACGGGCGGCTCAAAGTCAAATTCAGTCGGTCTTCGCTATCATCTAGAAGCGAGATGGATTAGATGCCGCAACGGCCATGACAGCCGCTCAGAATTCTCACGCTGCTTGCAAAAAGCTCATGAAGCGGCCAGCTCGTTCTGGTAACAAGACTGACAAGACTCGCTCCTCTCCATCCCGTCAGCCCATAACATCGAACACGCTCTCGCAGATCGGAACCCTGAGCGGCAATCCTCGTCGCCGTCGCTGATCTCAAGACGCCCGAATCCTGCAGCGTCCGGGGAAGCTGTTGCCTTGCTCGGCTCTTTGGGCGCGCCATCACCACTTTCTGCAAAGCATAGCGCGATCGGTCGCCATCTGGTGCAAGCGCTAGTACGGGGAGTACACCCGTAAAGTCAACGGTGGGGAAAATAAGGGGCCGACTGCTCGGGTTTCCGAGCAAGGCTTGTTGGCCGCTCGATCAAAAGGGTCATTTGAGGTGGAAGCTCTCCTTTGTGTATTTGGAGGACCCGTTCGTCCAGTTCCTTGTCTGCTTCCGTGAGGCGATGGTTCAGGCGAAGATAGTCTGTCCAGGTCGGCGTGCGGAATGTTTCTATCCACTGCACAGGCTTCTGAAGATTGCGCTGCAGGGTCCATTGCCGAGCACCGACGCGGGTCTGCACATGCCGGCGCTCGCGCATGAGGTCCAGGAAAGCCTCGACGTTCTCTTCATGGATCAGATATTCGACCTTGACCACGATCGGGCCGCTTCTCGGCTTCAAATTGAGAGCGACAGCTGGGGCGTCGAATTCCTCCAAAGGATCGGGCTCGGACTCCCGGCGCTCGCGAAGAGGAAACAGCACGCCGGCTGCGGCGACGAGCAACAAAGCACCAGCGGAGCCCTCCAGCGCCCAGGTCAGGGAATGGTTCTGGGAAACCGTGCCCCATACCCAGCTTCCGGCAGCGATGCCGCCATCTATCAATGCATAGTAGATCGAGATGGTGCGTCCCACGACCCAGCGCGGGCTCGCCAGCTGCACGCTCACGCCAACGCCGGACCAGGCGGTGACCCAGCCCGCGCCGCCCAAGGCGAGTGCAAGTGCCGCCACCGCAATGGAAGAGGTCAGTGCCAGGGAAAGGGAGCATGCCGCGCAGGCGACGCACGCGAGCCTCATCAACCGTTCCTGCGATAAGCTCCGTCTGAATGTGCCGTTGGCGAGGCCGGCGAAGACGGCGCCTGTCCCGAAACCGGCCATCAGCGTGCCATAGGCGAGCGGTCCTCCCCCCAAATGATCGCGGACAGCCAGCGGCAGCAGTGCGAGTATGGCGATGCTCGCCAGGCCAAAGATGGTTCCGCGCGCGATCGCCGCCTTGATCTCAGATGACATCGCCGTGAAGCGCAGCCCGTCATAAATCGCCGTTTTCATCGACTCACGCGGGAGAGGTGAAGAGCGAACCTTCCACTTGCAGCGCCATACGGTGCCTAGCGGGACTAAATAGGTGAGGGTGGTCACTGTGAAGGCCGCCAGAAGCCCGAAGGAGGCAACCACGATGCCGCCGAGCGCCGGGCCCACGGTCCGCACAGTGTTGAAGCCGACGGAGAGCAGGGTCACGGCAGCCGGAACATCGCGGCGGTCTACGATATCGCCAACCGAAGCTTGCCAGGCGGGATCGTGGAGAGCGCCGCCGCATGCGATCAAAAAGCTGAAGCCGAGGATCATCCACGGACTGACAAAGCCCAGCGCCACAAAAGCGGCCAGCGCCACAGAGGCTATCACCATAAGGCAGCGGCCGGCGAACATGACCCCGCGACGGCTGTAATTGTCGGCGAGAGCGCCAGCGAACACGGACAAGATGAAAGCGGGCAAGTTCGATGAAGCCTGCACCAGCGCCACCATCAGATCGGAAGTCGAGATCGTCGCCATCAACCAGCTGATGGCGACAGTCTGCATCAACCAGCCGAGAGAAGACACCTGGGTGGCGAGCCAGATCGAACGAAAGGTCGGGTTTCTAAGCGGCGCAAATGTCGCCGGCGAACCTGCGCCCTCGTCTGCTCCCGCCATCCTGCGCATATTTCGGAGCGCCGCCTCTCGTCTTACGTATAGACTCGCCTGCGCGGAAGATGTGCAGGCGCAAACTGCCGCCATTTTGCAATTTCATTCCAGTCCAAGATTGATCAACTGCTGGCTTGCGTCAAATGCAGTATCCATAGCTGGGTCATCTAGCGGCGAGATGGCCCTAAGCTCCGCTTGCCGGCCCTACTGGGCGGCATGATCAGCGCCCTCGTCGCCCGCAAAGTCCGTCCGCACTGTCGGTTGACCCGCGCCAGCGGCTCGGCACATTGCGCCGAAGCGGCCCCTCAAGCCTCGCAGCTCATCGCCCGGCCCTGGACGTCTTCGTATAGGCCCAGACCCTGAACCTGCCTATCAATCTGCAAGAGGGGATCGGCATCGCCTTCATCTTCATCTCGCACAAGCTCGGCGTCTTGGAGCAACGGGCACCGCTCATAATGTCCGCCAGGATAAACCGCGGTAGCAGGCGATATGCTTCTTAGCCCTCGATCGGTGATGAAACGCTCCAGTATCTGCCCAAGCTTGACAAGATCCCTGAGGGGCTGGCCCGTGTGGCGGGCAAGCAGGCTGGCGGCCATTGGGTGTAGGCGGGGGAGCCAGCTATTCATCACGGTTCCCGTCTGAACATCGTGCAGCCACCAAGCCAGGCGGCGGCCATCTAAAAACGCGATGGCACCATCTGGGACATTATATTGGCTAATTGAACACCGCGTGGCGCATACTTCCAGAGCAGCAAAACGCGCATCAGCGATCGTAAACCCGGCGCCAGGTCGCCTGAATACTAGCAATAGGTTGAACAATGAGCGAAGCACCGCATCTTACCTTTGATAGCGATATGCCCGGCGTGAGCAGGGGGCATCTTGTTGTCCCGGGAGGTGCCGACCGCGGGGAGCTTTCGCTCCCTGTCTTCAGTCTCAATAGAGGAGAGGGGCCGCGCCTTCTTGTCACCGGCGGAAATCATGGCAATGAACTGGAGGGGCCGCTTGTCGCGCGACGGCTTATCGAGTGGCTGCCAGAAGCGCAAACCTGTGGAAGGGTCATCGTCCTACCGATGCTCAATCCATTAGCCGTGCAGGCATGGAGCCGCAATACTCCGCTCGACGGGTTGAATCTCAATCGCGTGTTTCCGGGCCGCGCCGGCGGGTCAGTGACCGAACGAATCGCGGATGCGGTTTCGCGCATTTTGTTGCCAATGGCCGACACGGTATTTGATCTGCACAGCTTCGGACCAACGTGGGATTTTCCACCGGCCGCCACGACGCACCCGATTGCCGATCTCGATCTCATGGCCAGGACGGTGAGAATGGCGGAAGCGTTCAAATTGCCCTTGACATTGGTCTGGGAATACAACGACACGGTTGGAATGTTCGATATCGTGGCCCAAAACCAAGGGAAGGTATTTGTTTGCGCTGAATTTGGCGGCGGCACGGTCGGCGCGGACAATCTCGCGATTTACGAGGCTGGAGTGCGCAACGCGCTCATCGCGCTCGGGCTGGTCGAGGGTAAGGCCGAGTATCCAACGTTCCGTCAACAGAAGTCCGGCCAAACACTCGAAACGCATCCGTCCGACGAGTTGAAATCGCCCGCACCGGGCATCTTCGAACCTCGCGCGTCGGTGTTGGATGAAGTGAAGCAGGGAGATCTCATAGGCATCCTGCATCCGATGGATTCTCTGTCCGTTGAATCCATTGACATCCGCGCGCCTGGAACAGCCATCGTCTTCGCCATACGATCGGGGGGGCATGTCGGCGTCAACGAATGGGTAGCGGCCGTTGCGCGCCCCCTGCGCCTCGAGTGCCACTAGCAGAACGAAATTTAATCCCCTCAGAATGAATCGAGTGACTGAATTGCAAATCAAAGACGTCCTCCTCACGCTTGGCAATGGCGCATTTTTCTATGACGACCAGGCTGCTATCAGGGCCGGGGCCTCGCAGGATGCTTTCATCTATGTTGGCGAACCGGTAACGCCCGGGTTTACATCCATTCGCGTTCCAGCATCGTCGCTCAGCGTCGGGCTTGTCCTCTCCGACGACACCGTTGTTTGGGGCGACATGATGGGCGTTCAGTACTCTGGTGCTGGCGGACGCGATCCATTGTTTGAAACTTCTCAAATCTCGGATTTGACCTCCCGGGTCGTGGCGCCTCGGCTTCTGGATGTTGATGTATCTCGTTACCTTGTGGCCTGCGCGAAGGTTCTCGAGCCTCACGAACATAAGCGGCTACCTCTCGCGATTGAGTATGGCGTCAGCCAGGCCCTGCTTCGAGCCGCGGCCTACCTCCAGCGCGCCACCATGGCAGAGGTTGTATGCGCTGAATTTGACTTGCCGCTGCCGACGCGCAGGGTCCCGATCTACTGCCAGAGCGGCGATGCTCGCGAAATCAATGTCGACAAGATGATTCTGAAGGCCGTGGATGTGCTTCCCCACGGCCTGATCAACTCACGGCAGAAATTCGGAATCAACGGCCAGACCTTCATGGAGTTCGTGAAGTGGGTTGCAAGGCGTACGCGCGAAATCGGCTGCCCGGGGTATCATCCGGTGCTGCATTTCGATGTGTATGGCTGGATCGGCCAGGAAATCGGCCTTGAGCCGCAAAACATCGCGGACTTTATCTGCCAGGTTGCAAATACCGTCCCGGATTTCACGCTAAACATCGAGTCCCCAGCGGATTTCGGTTCGACGCAGGCACAAATTGAGAACTATGCCAAGATCGTATCGATATTGGACAACCGGGGTTCCAATGCCCGTATTGTTGTGGACGAGCGATGCAACATGCTCGAGGATATCCGGCTCTTTGCCGAAGCAAAGGCCGCCCATCTCGTCCAAATCAAGACCCCCGATGTTGGCTCAATTGCCGACACGGCACGTGCCGTTCTTATTTGTAAGGAGAACCAAGTTGGAGCGTATGTCGGGGGGAGCTGTACCGAGACGGATCTCTCCGCCCAAGCTTCTGTCCACGTATCGGTCGCGACCCAGGCCGACATGATGCTCGCAAAGCCCGGTATGGGTGTCGACGAAGCATTTTCAATCGTTGGGAATGAACAAAATCGGCTGCTTGCGATGCTGAACCGTCGTCGGGCTCAAAACGAAAACGTTGGATGAAAGCACGGTGTAGCATGCAGAACTCTCTTGAGGGGATCACTGTCGTCGCCGTGGAGCAGGCCGTGGCCGCGCCTTATGCATCGTCTCGTCTTGCTGACGCCGGCGCACGTGTCATCAAGGTCGAAAGGCCCGAAGGGGACTTTGCCCGCAACTACGACAAGTTGGTGCGGGGACAAAGCGCTTACTTCGTCTGGCTCAACCGGGGTAAGGAGTCGGTCTGTCTGGACTTGAGAACTGAGGGGGACCGCGCCGTCCTGGACACGCTCATTGCCGGTGCCGACGTCTTAATCCAAAACCTGAAGCCGGGCAGTATCGAAAAACTGGGGTTCCGGTCTAGGGATCTCCGTCGGCGATTTCCGCGTCTGATCACCTGCGATATCTCCGGTTTCGGCGACACAGGGCCGTACTCCCATTTGAAGGCCTATGATCTCATCGTCCAGGCCGAAACTGGTCTGTGTGCGATCACCGGGACGCAACAGGGGCCCGCCCGTGTGGGTGTGTCGGTTTGCGACATCTCGGCAGGCATGAACGCGCATAGCGCCATTCTTCAGGCGCTATATCACCGCGAGGTCACTGGCGAAGGGACAAGCATCCAGGTGTCACTGTTCGATGCCGTCGCCGACTGGATGAACGTGCCGGTTCTTCAAAACGACTACAGCGGCTATCACACGGTGCGCGCGGGCGTGAAACACCCGTCGCTCGCGCCATATGGTGCCTATCGGTGTGCCGACGGCAAAGAGGTCATCTTTTCGGTTCAGAATGACCGTGAATGGGTGAATTTTTGCGAAAAGTTCCTGAAGCTGCCGAAGCTTATACGCGCACCTGGTTTCGCCGATAATATGGAGCGCCTCGGTCACCGTGCGCAACTTGATGAGATCATCGAACGGCGCTTTTCCAAACTGCTATGCCACGAAGCAATGCAGGAGCTTGAGGCAGCCGGGTTGGCATATGGCCGACTGAACGAAGTCGCGGATGTTTCAAAGCACCCACACATTCGCAAGGTGCAGGTCGGAACACCCGAAGGGACCATCGAGACGATCGCCCCCGCAGCGATCTTCAACGCTGAGCACCCTTTGCTGCGCCCTGTCCCGGCTCTTGGCGCTCATACCGAGGCTGTCCGCGAGGAGGTTCTGGGACGTTTGCGCGAAAGAGCCACATCGGCGTGAGCGTGCGTCTTGTCGGTAAGGCCGGTGCGCTCGCGATCTATAGGAGAGCGTGTGTACCACGGATCATCCAGCGAATCGGCGGCCCTGCGAGCTCGCTAAAATCGACCGCAGAGGCGACTCCATGATCAAGGACACCTTTCCGGCCATTGAAAGCCCTATGTCTGTACCCCGCTGGAGATCCCTGCTCTTCGTTCCCGCTCACGTTCCGCGCTTCGTTAAGACGGCCCATGAGCGGGGTGCAGATGGCGTCATACTCGACCTCGAGGACTCGGTCCCGCAAGACCGGAAGGACCAGGCAAGGCGTCAACTTCGTGGATCGGTGGCAAAAGTGGGTCGCAACGGTGCGTCGGTTTTGGTCCGCGTGAACCGTGGCCTGCGCGCGCTGGCTGCCGACCTTGAAGCAGCGGTCGTCGCAGGCGTCAATGCGCTTGTCCTTCCCAAGGTGGAATCGGCCGAGTGGGTGATGGAAGTCGCTGATGCCGTGACGGAACTTGAGCACGAAAGGAATCTTGACGCGGGAAGCATTCGGTTCGTTGCCCAGATCGAGACTCCGGGGGCATTGACGAGACTCGCGGCAATAGCTTCGGCCCATCCACGGATGGCCGCGATGGCGCTTGGTCCGGAAGATTTCAGCGCGGCCGCTGGCGGGACACCAAGTCCAGAGCTCCTTCTAGGACCGAACCTTTCGGTCTTGTTCGCCGCCCGTGCGAGAGGTCTGCTGCCTCTTGGATTCGTTGGAAGTATCGGGCAGTTTTCGGACACGCAGAAGTTCCGCGATGTCGTCATACAGGCAAGGCGGCTCGGTTTCGTCGGAGCGTTGGCGATTCATCCGACACAAGTTGCCATCCTGAATGAAGCCTTCTCGCCAAGCGCAGAGGAGTTCGAGTGGGCCCGGCGCGTGCTCGCGACCGAAAGGGATGCCGCGGCAGAGGGTAGGGGTGCTTTCGCCTTGGACGGCAAGATGGTCGATGCCCCGGTTGTCAGGAGGGCCCGTGAAATCATCGCCATGGGTCCAAAGGCCGAGTTGGGCGTTTGAACGGCTGATTAGCCCAGACTCGGACGACACGACACGAAGGTGCTCCACTTGCCTCGGCCGTGGATTGCCTGGGCGATTGCTGCAGTGCGGCACAATTATTGCTTTCTCGCCATCACTTTTCGAGATAGATACGAGGAAGCTGGGGAAGTGCCTCAGTTGGGCACTTCAAATGATGGAAATTAGGCAGTTAAAATACTTCGTCGGCGTAGTCGAAGCGGGCAGCTTCACGAAGGCTGCTGCGTTCCTCAATATTGCTCAGAGCGCTCTGAGCTTGCATGTGCGTCAGTTGGAGGAAGGCTTCGGCACTCAGCTGCTGATACGCGACAGGTCCGGCGTAAGCGTGACGGCGTCAGGAGCCAAACTGCTCGAGCGAGCGCGGGCGATTCTCAGGGAAATTCGACTCACCGAGGCGGAATTGACCAATACAGCCGCTTCCCCTGCCGGGGAGGTGACCATTGGCATTCCGTCGGGAGCCGCTCGCGTGCTGAGCGGCCCCTTGCTTGAATCAGTGAGAGCCGAACTGCCGAGGGTCTCACTAAAGATGATCGAGGGTATGACGGGACCGCTGGAGGAGTGGATGGCTGCTGGCCGCTTCAATCTGGCAGTTCTCTACCGCACAGCGGATAGTGTGGCACGAATGACGGTCCTGGCGCGCGAAGAGCTCTGTCTCGTGGTGCCATCAGGTGAACCGCCTTTCGAAGCTTCGATATCTCTGGCGGATCTACACGCGTTCCCGCTGGCGGTTCCCATGCGCAATAACAATGTCAGACGTTCGGTGGCTGACGTCGTCGCACAACACGGTTGCGCGCTGGACGTCAAGTTTGAAGTGGACTCGCTCTCAACGATCATCAACATGGTTATAGAAGGAAAAGCCCATTCTATTCTCGCCCCCTCAGCCGTTCAAAAAGAAGCCACTCAAGGGCTAGTTCGGACGGTCAAAATCGTCGATCCGGTGATTACCCGTTCCGTCGTACTTGCCGTAAATCCGAAAGATGAGCGTTCTGCGGCCGTCTCCGCGGTCCGCAAGCTCATCCCCAAGGTCGCCAGAGAATTAATTGAGAGTGAGGCCTGGGCAGCCGCGGCTCCTGACGCCACCTGAACTCTTCGACCTATTTGGAAACGCTATGTCTTCTTGCGGCCATCAGGATCAGATCGATCTGGATTCCAGATGGATTTCGGCAATATTCGATATTTGACCTGCCGCGACACTCGCGATGAAACTGGCTCAGGCGAGTTTAGCGGTTCGCTATCGAACGGCGATCGTACGGCAAAAAATTCACACAAGTGGAGCACGCGATGTCCGAGGCCAGGAGCTACGAGCTCTTCATCAACGGCAAATGGCGGGCGGGTGGTAGCAGAGTCACATTGCCGGTGATTAATCCGGCAACGGAGAAGGTAGTTGCCTCGGTAGCCTCGGCGACGGTGTCGGATCTGGACGAGGCCCTCGCTTCGGCAGAACGCAGCCGCAAGGCTTGGTGTTCACGGCCTGCAAAAGAACGTGGCGAGATCCTGGTAGCAGCCGCAAGAGTCTTGGCAACGCAGATTGAACCAGCAGCTAGGGACCTGTCGGCCGAACAGGGAAAGACGATTGCCGAAGCAACAGGCGAGTACGCGCGCGCGGTCGAAACGCTGGAGTGGAACGGTACGCACGCGGAAGAGCTGTCCGCGACTATTCCGTTGGGTCCGAACCGGATGATCGTTCCGGAGCCGCTCGGTGTCGTTGCTGCGTTCACGCCATGGAATTATCCGGCCGTGCTCATCACCCGCAAGCTCGCCCCGGCGTTGGCGGCAGGCTGCCCAGTGATCCTCAAAGGGGCTGAAGAGACACCGAGCGTAGCTGTCCATATCGTTGAATCATTGCGCCAAGCAGGTGTTCCGGACGGCGTGGTCAATCTGGTTTTCGGTGTGCCGGTGCATATATCGCGGCATTTGCTCAGTTCACCAATCGTGAAGGTCTTGACTTTCACCGGTTCAACCGCTGTTGGAAAACAGCTGGCCATGCTCGCGGCGAATAATTTGCAGCGCTGCATTCTTGAACTCGGTGGGCACTCTCCGGTTATAGTGTGCGAGGATGCCGACCTGGCAAAGGCGATACCGGCTATTTCGGAATACAAGTTCGAGTGCGCGGGCCAGAGCTGCAATGCGCCCAGCAGGATTCTTGTCGCTCGGACACTCTACGAGGAATTCCTATCCCGGATGACGGAAGCCGCCCGCAAGATCAGGATAGGCCTACCGGACGACCCTGCGACGGAGATGGGACCGATGGCAAACGCGCGGCGAATCGAGGCCATGCAGCGTCTGACCAAGGATGCGGTCGATCGCGGCGCCCACATCGAGACAGGTGGAACCCGCCTCGACGGAGCGGGCTTTTACTGGCCGCCAACCATCCTGACGGGCGTGCCGAAGGATGCCAGAGTGCTTCATGAAGAGCCGTTCGGACCGATCCTCACCGTGGCTCCGTTCGATACGCTCGACGAGGCCATCGGGGAAGCCAACGACACTGAGTATGGCTTGGCCGCTTACTTCTTCACGGACGCTGCCGATACGCAACGAAAGCTGACCAATAGTCTTTCGGCGGGCGCTGTCAGTGTGAATTACCTGAAAGGGGTTTCAGCTGATGCACCTTATGGAGGCGTCAAACAGAGCGGCTATGGATATGAAGGAGGCGAGCAGGGGGTACGGAGCTTCCAGATCCTGAAAATGGTGAACGGCCTCGGTTCATTTGGATGAGATCCGGTGGGCAGTAGAACACGGACCATCGCCGGCAAGGACATCATAAGGAGCGTGGCCGACGCCCTTCAGTACATCTCGTACTACCATCCTCCAGATTACATCCGCTCTCTTTCGCAAGCGTACGCGCGCGAACAGAGCCCAGCGGCAAAAAACGCAATAGGGCAGATTCTGCTGAACTCCCGCATGGCGGCCTTCGGGCGGCGGCCGATCTGCCAGGACACCGGCCTTGTGGTGGTCTTCGCAAAAGTCGGCATGGACGCCCGGATCAAATCAACGGCCAGTTTCGCAGAGCTCGTGAATGAAGGCGTCCGTCAGGCCTATCTCGACCCGGACAACCCCCTTCGGGCATCGATCGTTGCCGATCCGCTCGCCGGACGAGTCAATACTCGTGACAACACGCCGGCGGTCGTCCACGTCGACCTTGTACTAGGTAACCAGATTGACATCACCATTGCCGCAAAAGGCGGCGGGTCAGAGAACAAGGCACGTTTTACCACCTTGAACCCCAGCGCCTCCGTTTCCGACTGGGTGGTTGACACAGTCGCGACGCTTGGCAGTGGGTGGTGTCCACCCGGCCTGATCTCGATTGGCATCGGTGGCAGCGCTGAAAAGGCGATGCTGCTGGCCAAGGAGGCCATGAACCAGCCCATCGATATGGCGGAATTGATTGCCAGGCGGCCTTCAAGCGCGGAAGAGGCACTGCGGATTGAACTTTATGACCGGATTAACGCACTGGGCATCGGCGCCCAAGGCCTTGGTGGCCTGACGACAGTCGTCGACGTCAAGGTTGCGACCTATCCTACTCATGCCGCGTCCAAGCCCGTGGCGCTCATTCCGCAATGCGCCGCCAACCGGCACCTGAAGTTTACCTTGGATGGCTCTGGACCAATCATGCTGGAGCCGCCCGATTTGCGCGAATGGCCCGACATTGGAACGGACGAATTGAGTCCAGCCGGCGTACGAAGAGTGAACCTCGATGCGCTGACCAAGGAACAGACGGCGTCGTGGCGTTGCGGGGAAACGCTCCTTTTGTCCGGAAAAATGCTGACGGGCCGTGACGCCGCCCACAAGCGAATGGTCGAGTTGATCGACGCCGGCAAGCCGCTTCCGTTCGATCTGCAGGGGCGCGTAATCTACTACGTTGGACCCGTCCGCGCCGTGAGAGATGAGGTCGTCGGACCGGCCGGCCCAACAACGTCCAGCCGCTTGGACGATTTTACGGACAAGGTGCTCGCCGAAACCGGGCTTTTCGCGATGGTAGGCAAAGCGGAGAGAGGACGGGCGGCCATCGAGTCGATTGTAAGGCACAAAACGCCGTATCTCATCGCAGTGGGTGGGGCTGCCTACCTGATATCAAAATCAATCAAGTCAGCGCGGCTCATTGCCTTCGAAGACCTGGGCATGGAAGCAGTCTATGAATTCGAGGTGCAGGATATGCCTGTCATCATGGCTGTCGATGTTGAGGGAAACTCAATTCACAATTCTGGGCCTCTTGAGTGGCGCAAGCGCATGGCGGCGGACAGCATCGCACGCAACATCGGCGTTTGAGCCTTCCGACCAAGCTCGGTTGATCGGCGTCAATTCCATTGTCAACACGGCTTAAGAGCACAAGGTCATGAAGTCGAAGCCCAATCCTGCGCGCCTGGACGCTTGGGACTTCCGGATTCTCTCAGAGATTCAGTCAGACGGCCGGATCTCAAAAAGCGAGCTTGCAAAACGCGTTCATCTTTCGGCGTCGGCCTGCTCGGAGCGGCTCCGTGCACTCGAGACAGCAGGGATTGTCGAGGGGTTCTACGCGCGGCTGAGTCCGGCCCTCATCGGCGGCATGGTGTTTGTGATGGTGGAGGTCGTTCTGGAACGTCATCGCCTCGAGGACCAAAGACACTTTGAGACTGCGATCGGAGAATTTCCGGAAATCTTGGATTGCTGGGCTATCGGCGGGCGGATCGATTATCTGATGCGCGTCGCATCTCCTTCTATGGCTGCGTATCAGGATTTCATGGAGAGACTGCTGCAGGCAGGCTTGGGGATCGATCAATATTACAGTCTTGTCGTGACCAAACCAATCAAGTCCAATTCACCAATCCCCTTGTCCGCACTAAGGCGACGGTAAACGCCGACGCCTTCGTTTCCACGGCTTTTGATCCCCATTCCGCGAATTCGTCGGCGAAGGACGTGCATTCCCGCGAAACTGGAGAGGCGTTTGCGGTATGGTAATTGCTAACGCGGCCGGCCGAGTGCCCTCCGCCAATCCATCGCGAGGAGAGGACTATGCGGTTGAGTAATCTGGGAACCGAGCAACTCAGAGAGAAGGATCGAAGCTTCGTCTTTCATCCGTCCACGCATCTGGCCAAGCACAGCCGAGGCGAGACCCCAAATCGGATCATGGCCGGTGCGGAAGGCGTGTACATTTGGGATACCGAAGGCCGAAAGAGCCTCGACGGTTTCGGTGGGCTCTACTGCGTCAACATGGGATATGGCTGCACGGAAATTGCCGAGGCCATTGCCAGGCAAGCACACGAAATGCCGTTCGCCCATATCTATGCAAGTCAAGGAACAGAGCCAGTCGCCCTCTTGGCAGAGGCCGTGGTCGAGTATTTTGGTCAGAACATGCGAAGGGTCTTTTTCGGCCTTTCCGGCTCCGACGCCAACGAAACCAACATCAAGCTGGTCTGGTACTACAACAACATTCTGGGCCGCCCTGAAAAGAAGAAGATCATCTCGCGTCATCGCGGCTATCACGGGTCCGGGCTGGTCACCGGGAGCCTGACAGGCCTTGCCTTCTTCCATAATTTCTTCGACCTGCCGCTGGACTTGGTGCGCCATACCACGACGCCGCACCACTATCGCCAGGCGCATGACGGCGAAAGTGAGCAAGCATTCTCGAAACGCTGCGCGGATGAACTTGAAGCCCTTATCGTGGCTGAAGGCCCGGAGACCGTTGCAGCTTTTATTGGAGAGCCGGTGCTTGGGACAGGCGGTATCGTTCCACCCCCAAAAGGATACTGGACCGCTATTCAAAGCGTGCTCGACAAGTACGATATCCTGCTGATCGCCGACGAGGTGGTTTGCGGGTTTGGACGAACCGGTGAGAAATTCGGTTCCCACCTCTATGGCATGCGGCCGGACTTCGTGACCATCGCCAAGGGTTTGAGTTCCGCCTACCTGCCCATCTCCGGGTCAATCATTGGCGACCGCGTCTGGTCGATCTTGGAACAAGGAACAGAGAAGCACGGCGCCCTCGGCCATGGCTGGACATATTCGGGTCACACGCTTTGCGCTGCGGCCGCGCTCGCCAATATTCGACTCCTAAAGGAAAGAAATATCCTGGAGCATGTCCGCGATGTCGGCCCGTATTGGCATGCCCGCATGAATGCCGAACTGGCGGGACACCCCATTGTTGGCGAGGTTCGTGGTGTCGGAATCCTCTCCGCCGTAGAGCTGATGCGAGATCCAAAGCAGAGAATACCGTTTGAATCCGATCTTCAGGTCGGGGTTCGAGCCGCCGCTGCTCTGTTCGAGAATGGTGTCATCGGCCGTGCCATGCCACACGGCGATATCCTCGGCTTTGCCCCGCCTTTGATCATCACCCGGAAGGAGATCGACATAATCGTCAACGCAACCGCGAAATCAGTCGAGACGACCTATCGCGCGCTGAAGGCCGAGGGTGCGATATGAACATGCGAGTGCCGACGGAAGCGAGCCCCGGGTTCGACGCCGTCCCGGGTAAAGTGGTCCCTGGGAGGAACTTTCCCACGGACCAAACGCTTTGACGTCAGCCTGTCGCCCACGGTGTCCCATTGGTGAAGGCGGGTTGACAGCGCATTTCGCGCCGAGCCGACCGAAACTGCTGAACTTGAAGCCGTCGGATTCTAAGCATGCTTCGGATACCTTTGATCGCAAGCGATAACCAAATCAGTTCTGCCGCCGCTGTCCTGTTGCCCAACGACCAGGGTGTTTGTGCGGCGCGCCCTGCCGATGTACCTCCCCGCCGGCAGGGCGCCTTTTTTGACCCGCTGGATCTGGGTGGCCCGCTGGATCTGCGTGATTGTAGCGCCTCCGCAATCGACAGTTCGAGAAGGAGGTCATCTGCATATCCGGATGGCACATCGAGCTTCGATAATTCTTATACACCATGGCGACCGCCCACAATCGCAGCTTCGGACCCGCGGCTTACGGCAGCCGGCGTCGAGGTCGCATGCACCTCCTTTCATATGATCGAAGGTCCGGGGAGTAGTCACCGCGGTGAATTTTCTCCAGCGTCGAACATCTCGGGGGGCGAGTCCTCTCGCCGTAGCTGCCAAGAAGCCGGAAAGTCCCAGGTTTAATTGAAAACAGCCGCAGGAGAAAATGCAGCTCGTCTTCGAAACTTTGCTGGAACAGTTGTCTTTGAGTGTTGATGAAGTCGACTTCCATAACGCACTGGCCAGCGCCGCCGGCGCCTTCGACATTCCCGCATTTGCCTATCTGTCTCTGGTGTCTGATCGCGTCACAAAACCCAGGCTGATATCGAACTATCATTCTGGCTGGACGTCGCACTACTTGCGCCACCAATATGAAAGGATCGACCCAGTCATAGAATGGGCAAGGTGCAGCGAATATCCCTTTCAGTGGGGACCTGATTTCGGCCATGCTGGCATTTCAACGCGACAGCAACAGCTTTTCGATGAGGCTGCCGAATTCGGCATCTGCTGCGGACTGACGATACCACTTGTTGATCGCCGCGGCGGTGTCGCTGCGATGACCTTCGCGGCAGACAGGCTCGATCCGACCTTCCTGCGCGTCGCCGAGAAGTATGAGCAGGCGCTCGAGATTATGGCGATGTGCTTTCACATTGGCGTTCGCCGCAAGCTTTCGTGTGGTCTGGCGGTGGATGGTGTTTCGTTGACGCCCCGTGAGTACGAATGCCTGGAGTGGACGGCGAAGGGCAAGTCCGCCTGGGAGATCGGCTGTATCTTGGGAATCAAGGAGCGCACGGCCGCTTTCCATTTGGACAATGCCAAGAAGAAGCTCGGCGTGCGCACCAAAAATCAGGCAGTGACACTGCTGGCCTCCTCACGATCATCAATTCTCTGAGGGACAGAATCCCTCTTTGATCGACCTGTGCAAATGCACAGGCAGTCGCGGCATGAAGGTTCGCCTCCAATGGCAGGGTCATACCTGCGAGGAGACCATCATGATTGAGCTTATTGCGCCCGGCTGGCACGGCGCCTTTGCCTACGAACTTCACGAAATGCACCGCCTGCGCTACCGCGTCTTTAAGGAGCGCCTCGATTGGAACGTGAGCACGACCGGCGGCTTCGAGATCGATTCATTCGATTCCCTGAAACCGCACTATCTTGTGTTGTGCGATTCCGCCGGTCGCGTCGGGAGCGGCGTACGCCTTCTGCCCTCGACGGGGCCGACGATGTTGCGAGATGTCTTTTCGAGGCTGTTGGAGGAGAGAACGGCACCCGAGGAACCGAGCGTCTGGGAAAGCAGCCGTTTCGCCCTTGATCTTCCACCGTCTTCACCGAAGGGCAGTGGGAGTATTGCTGTTGCGACCTATCAACTCCTCGCTGGCATGATCGAGTTCGGTTTGTCGCGGCAGCTTACCCATATCGTCACGGTTACGGATTTGCGCATGGAGCGAATCCTGCGTCGCGCCGGATGGCCGCTGGCCCGGATCGGTCCGCCCCAGACAATCGGCACCACGTGCGCAGTTGCCGGCTGTTTGGATGTCTCAGAGGCGAGCCTTGCTGCGGTCCGCCACAGTGGCAGTCTTGGCGGTCCCGTCCTGTGGGCGCCAGTGCTCTGCACGGGCGCCTGACATGGCTATGATAGGTAATGACGCCGACTGGCCGGACTGGCAGGATGAGAAATCTTATCGCTATACGCGGCACCTGACGCGACGCGGCTGGGCCTGGGAATTCCTGCGGCGCAATCCGGCCTTCCAGCGTGACTGCAGGCACGCGCTTGAGCACGCAGAATTTGCAGAAAGGTGGTTCGAGGTAGAACTGGTGAGATCGTCGCTCGATCTCACGCAGTGGGGGCTCCTGTTTCGCAAGCTCGTTGAGGCCTGATGCGGCTGTGTTCTGGTGCTCCCGCCAATGCCCGCATGTCCTGCCGGTCATTGCGAAAAAGGCACTGTCGCCCGAAACGCTTTCGTTTGATCTCGCTAGATTGCCATGTCGGGCGGCACTCATGATCACGGCGGACGGTCGACAGCACGTCATGCTGCGAAATGCTCACCGGGACCTCCAACTTGTCGTGGAGGGCGCGGAGGTTTTGCGCCCCGTTCGGCTTTCCGTCGACGCGATCTGGCCCGCCGATCGAATGAGGCAGCACCTGAATGCGCTCGAATGCCTCAATGCTTTTCACGCGACTGGACAATTTCCCGACAGGCTGTTTCCCCCCGAAGCGCGCGCTAGCCGTCTGCGCTTTGTTCTTCAGGCGCTCGACGGCTCGCTAGGCGGGGCATCGCATCGCCAAATCGCAATGGCCCTGTTGGCTCGACAACGCGTCCAGGCCGACTGGACGGATCCGCGCAACCACCTTCGCGATCGAATCCGCCGTGCCGTCCGGCGCGGTCACATGCTCATGGATCGTGGCTATCGGGATTTCCTCGTCTAAGATGATTGGAATAGCTCACCTGGAGCCGGTCAGCGCGCGAACAGTTCTTTGTATCCAGTCGTAACCATCCAGTTTGCCCGATCGAGATGGCTGCGAACCGCCATTCGGGCGCGCTCAGGTTCTCGCATCGGATCGATGCCAAGGACGAGCTGCGCCATCTCGTCTTCGCTGGCGTCGTCGGCGGACGCGTCCAGGAGCCTCATATAGATGGTGAAGTGCTCATTGTCGTAAGCGGTCAGGCTGTCCGACCATGGGACTTCGTCTTGGACTTTGCGTTTCATCGCGACCCTCTTGCCGGTTTGGGGTTTGTTGTGATCGGGCACGGCTTCTCCTCGGTTGGCTCACCATAGCGAATAGGAACGATCGTTCCTAGAACGATAGTTCCGGTTCTGGTCCCTATCTCGCCATGGACCTCACGGAAGTCATGGCGATCAACATGCGTCGTTTGCGCCATGATCAGGACCTGACGCAGGAAGAATTGGCTGCCCGCGCAGAACTGAGCATGCGCTATGTGGGCTCGATCGAGCGTGCTCGGGTTTCCGCAAGTGTCAGTGTGCTTGGCCGGCTCGCAAAAGCGTTTGACGTTGATCCTTGTGAGTTGATTAGGCCGCCGCAGTAACAAAGGCGATCAGTCCATCCCGGATTGCCGAAATCCATCTGGATGACGCGCAACCGCCGCCCATGAACTGAGCCCGCTTTTCTTCGACATGGTCTCGACCATACAGTTTGCTCCATGGCGCGGTTTGCCTTGTGGATTGCAAATATATCCTAAAATGGGATAATCCGAAACTGGGATTAGTTGATGAGCCGGTTCCCTTCTGGCCGGTTCATCTGATGCCGAAATCCCTTCGATCGCCCCGCCAACGCCGGCTGCTGGAACAGCTGATAGCGGCGCGCAAGAACAAGGGCTTAACCCAGGCCAAGGTTGCCGAAGCGCTTCGCCGCCCGCAGTCTTTCGTGGCCAAGTATGAGGGCGGTGAACGTCGCATGGACGTCATTGAGTTCCTCGATGTAGCGGAAGCGCTCGAAATCGACCCTTGCGAGGTTCTCGCACGTGTGCGTCGCTTGCGTGACCGATAGCTTGTGCTGCTTGGCAAGCGACAAGTCACCAAAATCGTAGCCCTGGATTTGCTGCCCCGGCGGCAGATGGTTCGGGCACATCGATGGCATAAACTCAATGGCTTTGACTTGCTGACCTTCGCATGGAGAGCGCAAGCTGGTCTGACGAAATGCACGCAGGATCAGGGAGAAGGCCGGCTTGACGCAGGAGCAGCTTGCCCAGATCTCCGGCTTCAGCCAGCAGTACATCAGCGGGCTGGAGAAGGGCAAAAGGAACCACCATCGTCAGGCTTTATGAACTGGCACAAGCCCTCCGTGTCAGCCACATCGAAGGGGTGCGACCTAACTGACCAGGATAAGCGCTATTTGGAAATGGCGCCAACGCGCCGCGGACATTTCGACCGCATCCACCATGTAGATGATGCTGCGCACACTCGGATAGGCGAAGAACGGCACGACGTGCTGCCAGTCGCGCCGCCAGCTCTGAGTGATCGCCGGGTGTCGCCGGCCTCGAAGTCCTGCAGAGCCTTCATGCCGGCTTAGCGTCCGCCCCCGGCAGAGGGCGCTGAGCGTCGGCACAACGGCTTCGCGACCTTCCGCGACACGAACAGATGACGGATCAGGTGCACGATACAGGTTAGCACTGTCGCCTAGGTAGAGGTGGCGCCGCTCGCCTCCCTGTTGGCCAAGCAGTTTGCCAGCTTGCCGTCTTACCAGCCACCTCGCCAGTCTCGTTGCGTTCTTGTTTAGGCCTTGCAACAGATCCTTCAAGGAAATTTATGGAATCTTTGCGACCACAAATCGCTGTCAATGGTACGCTCACCACAACTTTCAAGTTCAGTGGTGGCAGAAATCTGATGTGGTTATGTTCCGCTGCCGAACAGCATTTGCGAAGAGCCCGACATGAAAAAGCGAGCAGGACGAGGGGTTCGGTTCTTCTATTTGGCGCCGTGCTGACCAATGATGATACTTGTCGATCGCCTGATGACAGCAGCACATCTTGATCGCCTACGGATCCTGGGCCTTTGCGCGCATGCCGACCTGACTGTCCGCGAACTGGCGGAGATTCTCGATCTTCGTCGGGAGCGCGTCGCGCGACACGTCCGGATGCTGGCCAGAGCCGACTTTCTTTGCGGCAACGGACAACGTCCTTGGTCCTCATATCATCTCAATGCAGGGGGCAAGGACGGAGGGTTGGTTCAATTCCTGGTCGATCTCCTGCCCCACGACGATGGGTATCATAAGCGGGACCTGGAGCGGCTCGAGGCGGTACAGACGCGTGGTCGAAGGGGACTGCTGCTTAATCGTGAAAAGATCCGCCTAGGTGGGAGTGAGAAACTACCATGAATAACTCCGCTGACGTAGCCATCGCAGAGCCCGGCACATTCGGACGGTCTTCCTTGGTCCATGTCGATTGCCGCGTTCACGAACTGCTTCTACGACAGAGGCGGCAAGAGCGGACGATGCTCAAACTCATCGCATCTGAGAACTTTGCCTCCTCAGCCGTACTGGAAGCGACCGGCTCTATCTTCGCGAACAAATACGCCGAGGGCTACCCGGGTGCGCGCTACTACGCGGGAAACGAGATCGTCGATGAGCTTGAGACCCTCGCGATCGAGCGCCTGAAAGCGCTATTTGGCAGTGAGCACGCCAACGTCCAGCCTTATTCGGGCTCACCAGCCAACCAGGCGGTCTATCGCGCGCTTTTGAGCCCCCGTGACAAAGTCATGGGGCTGCCTTTGCCCGAAGGCGGCCATCTGACTCATGGGTGGTCCGTCAACTTTTCCGGCACTGATTATCAACGCGTCCCCTATGGGCTGCACGAAAAGACGCAGCAAATTGACTATGACCGCTTGCGCGAGACCGCCAGGCGGGAACGGCCGAAACTCATTTGGGTCGGCGGAACTGCCTACCCGCGCGTCTTTGACTACGCGGCAATGGCAGAAATCGCTGCGGAGGCGAACTCCTATCTCGTGGCCGACATTGCGCACATCAGCGGCCTAGTTGTCGCAGGAGTGCATCCGACCCCCGTGCGCCATTGCGATGTAGTCACCAGCACTTCTCATAAGTCGATCCGCGGCCCCCGTGGTGGGTTCATTTTGTCAAGGGATGAAGACCGTTATCAGCCCCTCTATCATCCGAAGACCAAACACAATCTGGCCAAACGTATAGACCGCGCCGTGTTCCCTCTCCTGCAAGGCGGACCGCATATGAATACTGTCGCCGCGCTTGCCGTCGCTTTGCAGGAAGCAGCAAACCCGTCCTTTCGTGTCTACGGTCAGCAGATCGTCAACAACGCCAAGGCTCTGGCCGAGGCGCTTCTGGACCGTGGTTATGACCTGGTCACCGGCGGCACTGACAATCACATGCTGATCCTTGATCTGCGGGGCCGGCCGCTGTCAGGGAAAGCCTATGCCGAGCGCCTGGCAAGGGCAGGCATTATTACGAACTTTAATATGGTGCCGGGCGACCCGCGCGACCCGGCGGTCACAAGCGGGATCCGCTTGGGGTCGCCGGCAGTGACGTCCATGGGCATGCGTGAAGGGGAAATGGTGCAGATCGCCGCTTTTATTGATCTGGTCTGCCGCCAGCCCGACGACGAGGAAGTTCATGCGAACGTGCGAAGGGACGTTGCCGACTTCTGCGCTGCGTTCGACGTCCCCGGCATCAGCGACCGGTAAGACCGCCCCAGTCCAGAAACTCCCACCCAACTCCAACACTTGAAGCGAGGACATTCCATGACCAGGCAGTTCGTGTTCTCTTCCGAATCCGTCGGCGCGGGACACCCCGATAAGATGGCAGATAACATCTCGGATGCCATCCTCGATGCCATCCTCCGCACCGACCCGAAGGCGCGCGTCGCCTGTGAAACGTTGGTGAAGACAGGGATGGTCGTTCTGGCTGGAGAGATCACCAGCCACGCGGAGATCGATTACACTCAAGTTGCCCGCGATACGATCCTCGATATTGGCTACGACGACGATGCCATCGGCTTTGATGGTCGACGTTGCGCCGTCATTCTGGCTCTCACCGAGCAGTCGCCCGACATAAGCCAGGGCGTTGATGAAGGACGAGGGCAGGATCTCGAGCAGGGGGCGGGGGATCAGGGCCTCATGTTTGGATTCGCATGCAACGAGACGGATACATTGATGCCCTTGCCGATCCAACTCGCTCACCATTTGACGAAAAGACAGGCGGAGGTCCGGAAAACAGGACAGCTTGGCTGGCTGCGTCCGGACGTGAAATCTCAGGTGTCCGTACGCTACGAGGGTCTCCGCCCGGTGGCACTGGACACCATAGTCCTGTCAACGCAGCATGACGGGGCGGTCTCCCAAGATACAGTCCGCGAAGGCGTCATTGAGGAGATCATAAAACCGGTCCTGCCGACCCATCTGGATACTTCGGAGATCAGATTCCTGGTCAACCCAACAGGGCGGTTCGTGGTCGGTGGGCCGGCCGGCGACTGCGGCCTCACTGGACGCAAGATCATCGTCGATTCCTACGGTGGAACGGGGCGTCACGGCGGCGGCGCCTTTTCGGGCAAGGACCCATCCAAGGTTGACCGCTCGGCAGCCTACGCCGCCCGGTATGTCGCGAAGAATATCGTTGCCAGCGGACTTGCGGAGGTCTGCGAGGTTCAGCTTGCTTACGCGATCGGCGTGGCCAGTCCGGTTTCTGTCATGGTCAATACCTTCGGAACCGCAAGGATTGACGAAAAAAGGATTGAGTGCCTTGTTCTTGAGCTTTTCGATCTCCGACCGAAAGGCATCATCAAGATGCTTGATCTCTTGCGCCCGATATACCGCAAGACCGCGACATACGGACACTTCGGCCGTGAAGAGCCTGAGTTCACCTGGGAGAAGACGGACAGAGCCGACGACTTGCTGCGTGAAGCAGGACCGGCAGCTGCGTGAGGGCCGCTGGATCAAGCGCATGCGGCAACCCATTTCAACTCGCTAGACCCGCGCCTGGCCGGCATAGCAGAAAGCCGGTGGGTAGTTGGCGGAGACATTGATGCCGGATTATGACGTGCTTTGCATCGGCAATGCCATTGTCGACATCATCGCCCAGTGCGACGAGGAATTCCTCGAGACCAACGGCATCATCAAGGGCGCGATGAACCTCATCGACACCCATCGCGCCGAACTACTCTACAGCCGCATGGGCCCGGCGATCGAGGCCTCCGGCGGCAGCGCCGGCAACACGGCGGCCGGCGTTGCCAGCTTCGGTGGACGTGCCGCCTTCTTCGGCAAGGTTTCGAACGATGCGCTGGGCGAGATTTACGCGCACGACATCCATGCGCAGGGTGTCGCCTTCGACACCAGGCCGCTGGCGGGTCTACCCCCGACGGCGCGCTCGATGATCTTCGTCACCCCCGACGGCGAGCGCTCGATGAACACCTATCTCGGCGCCGCCACCGAGCTCGGGCCGGAGGATGTCGAGGCCGACAAGGCTTCGGGTGCGGCGGTCACCTATTTCGAGGGCTATCTGTGGGACCCGCCGCGCGCCAAGGAGGCGATCCGGCAGACGGCGAAGCTCGCGCATGCCGCCGGCCGCGAGGTGTCGATGACACTGTCGGATTCGTTCTGCGTCGACCGCTACCGCGACGAGTTCCTCAAGCTGATGCGCTCGGGCACGGTCGATATCGTCTTTGCCAACAGCCACGAGATCAAATCGCTCTACCAGACCGCCTCCTTCGACGAGGCGCTGGCGCAGATCCGCAAGGACTGCAAGATCGCCGCCGTGACCCGCTCGGAAAAGGGCTCGGTCATCGTGCGCGGCGACGAGACCGTGGTCATCCAGGCGACCGCGATCAAGGAACTGGTCGACACCACGGGTGCCGGCGACCTCTATGCCGCCGGTTTCCTGCATGGCTACACGCAAGGCCGCGACCTGAAGACCTGCGGCGACCTTGGCTCGCTGGCGGCCGGATTGGTGATCCAGCAGATCGGCCCAAGGCCACGGCAGAATTTGCGCCGCGAGGCCGAGCAGGCTGGGTTGTTGTAGGGGGCGTTAATGACGAGCTGCCCGTCTGCCCTCCTGGGGGCTGTGCGGAAAAGTGCGCGTAAATCGAAATGTCGGATGCGCATCCGCGTGAGACGGCAGCCCGCGGCATATCATGATCGAAACGTTGATGGCGTTGTCGCCCTCCAGTGCGAACCTTCTGCCGTGCGATATAGGGAAGCGTTTCGATCGGCAGCTCGACCTGTCGCATATATTGCTCACCCGCCATCATCGACCGCGTGTGGCAACAGGTCGGGATCGTGATGCGATCGAGCGGGTAAGCGGCCAACTGGTGAATTGACATGAACGCATCGCCCGATTGAGATTATCCCGCCGGGAGCGCAGTGCGTTGTTCAAGCCAGTCGGACGATCATGGGCAAATATAAGGACCATCGTGAGCCACGCCGGCATCGTCATGACGATGACGCGGCTTCTTTTACGGAACGGCCTTCCGAGCCAAGCTACTTTCAGCGTCCGTCGATCGTAACCGCGGACCCTGTCGACGCCGAAGTGGTGTGGTTCAACACCAGCAAGGGTTTTGGCTTTGTCAAACTGCCGCAGGGCATCCAGGCCTATCTGCACATCCGGGTGCTGGAGGCGGCCGGGAGCCGCGGTGTTTCCGAGGGAACGCGTCTCAAGGTCACAACGGAAGAAAGTCCAAGAGGTGGTCATCAGGTCGCGCAAGTGCTGGAGGTCGGCGATCAGACCGCGAGAACTCAGCTACATACGCGTTGCGCTGGAGAGTCCACCGCCGGGACGAGTGCCCAGTTGGAGAGCGAGGCCACGGTCAAGTGGTACAATCCTGAAAAAGGCTTCGGCTTCATTGCTCCTGAAAACGGTGAGAAGGACATCTTCGTTCATGCCACCGCGCTGACCCGCTCGGGACTGAGCATGCTGATGGAGGGCCAGAAGGTGTTTGTCCAATGCGGTCAGGGCAAGAAGGGCCTGGAAGTTCGGAGCATTCGCCTCGCTTAGCCAAATGCGTTGGCTCTACCGAAATCGCGGCTCAACAAATAAAAAAGCCCGCTGCCGGGAGGAGGTGGCAGCGGGCTCGATTTCGAATGAGACGCGGGAGGAGGTGCGCCCCATTCAGCGTCGGCACCACATCTGGGAGGAGTAGATGGCCGACAACATTATCATACCGATCGCCGCGGATATTGCAACGCACAAATTTTATCTCGCGAGTGCGAAATGATGCCGGATCCGCTTAGCCGATCCTGAAAAACTGCGGTCAGGCTGCGGCTTTCTTGCCGGCACGCTTGGCCGGTGCCGGCGTTTCCGGTTCCTTCGGCTTGCGGCCCAGACCCATGGTCTTGGCCAATGCCGAGCGCGCCGCAGCGTAGTTCGGCGCCACCATGGGATAGTCTGCCGGCAGCTCCCATTTCGCGCGATATTCGTCGGGTGTAAGGCCATAGTGGGTAGCCAGGTGACGCTTGAGCGACTTGAACTTCTTACCGTCCTCAAGGCTGATAATGTAGTCGGGTGTAACCGATTTTCTGATCGGTACGGCAGGCTTGAGAGCTTCCGGCTTTTCTGGTGCGGCCCCACCAGCAGTGCCTTTCAATGCGATGTGGATCTGGCCGATAAGCCCAGGCAGTTCACCGACGGGAACCGGATTGTTCGAAACATAGGCTGAGACGACATGGGCGGTGAGTTCGATGAGGCTGTCAGCTTTGCTCTCGGTTTCTTCGGTCATAAAAACGCTCCTGCGGGCTTAGACTAGGCGGTGAGAATCACTTCGTAGCTTAATAGTGACGACGGCGTTTGATAGCAACCAAGCCATTGCATGATGTGTTGGCGGATCGCTGCACGCCCGGCCGCGGTCGCGGATCTCCTCTTGAACCGTCATCGCCCTGACAACACATTGTGCCATGGTCGCCGTGTCGATGCGGCGCCTCTTCACCGCAAATTGGCTATTTAGAAAGTTGGGAGAAACCAATGAACGCTGAGGCTTTCAGCAGCCCCCTTTTTGTGAAACGCGCAACCCACATCATCCAAGAGATTGCCGGCCTTGCGGATGCAATCGATTTTCTCAACGAATGGCCGGAAGACCGCAGAGACCTGATCCACGAAGCCGCCCTGAGGGCATGCTACGATGCATACGATGGGCGCAAGCCGGTAAGCACGGCGCGCAATGCCTTTTTCGGCTTTGCGAAGCGGGTCGCCATATTGGAAGATGCAACCTCCGCGATGCAGTGGATCGCCGCCTGCAGATCGGGCAGTGGAAAAGTGCAGGTGTAGACATCGACGACATGTTTGAGACTGGCGAGGCGCGTCAAACAGTGCACTATGTCCAGGTTTCACAGCTAGACCACGCGAATGAGAAGCAGTTCCTCACCATCGACTGCACAACCGCAGATCGCACGCAAGCTGACCATGGCCGGACGCGCCTCATGGCGATCGCTTGCCCGCCAATGGCCAGGCTCAATGGCGCAGGTGCAGCGGTCGCGTTCGGCTGAGTAAAGAAAGGCGGCCCGGGCTTTTTGCCGAGTAGTGGCTGTGGAGGAGGGGATGACCGGGTTGATCAGATTTGAGAGGCCAGTCGTAGTTCAGCTTAGCCGCCGCAGCTCGGAGCGTGTCGTGTTCGACGTCAACGACGCGGCCGCTATCTTGCTCCGGGATCTGCATCATGCGACCGATAAACGCAGGATAGCGATGGACACCTGTCTGCAGGTGTTACGCGGTAAGACCCATCCACCAGCCGCTCGACGAGCTTTCGTCGCAGCCGCACTTGAAGCACGCATTCTGCGCAGCGATTGAGATTTGGGACGCCGCTCGTGAATTTCGGCCATCTGCGCATCGCGATTGAGCGCGGTCCGAATACCTCTGCCGGCATCCGCCAGGAGCAAGCCAACCCCGCTCTTTCCGCGACGGCTTTCCTGGTCCGGCGCCTGATCTTCCACCATCAAAACACAAGGGTCCGCCAGCCAGCTGCGGCCGCTCGGCTTCGCCGTCGCGGTGATCGTGATTGCAGCCAGAGGAGACGGAGCCATCGAGCGGGAATTGGCCCGCTGCAGATGGCGGAGCGTCGATGCCGCTTCAACAGTCTCCGGAAGTGCCGTTTGAACCTTCCCCCAGCTTGGCCCTGCATCCGATTTCCCGGAACACGCTCCGCGGACCGGCGGCGCGTGATCGCCAATGCCTCTCCCGATGGTCGGGACCGGGGTTCGGCGACCAAGGTCGGGGAGATGATAGTGACACTGGATTATCCCAATACGGAATAATCCGAAACTGGCTGGCGGTGAGCCGCCTCGTTTCTGGCCGGCTCATTTGAGACCGAAGCCTGCTTCGATCGCCAGCCAACGCCGGCGTCTGGAAAGCTGACTTCGACGCGCCGTAACAAGGGCCGCGGCCAGGCCAAGCTTGCCGAGGCGCTTCGTCACGGGCAGCTCGATTGCCTTGGGTGCGCCGGATGGACTCACCCCAAGATTGCCCGGTGTGTGGCGTTGCCGCTCACCGCCGGCGAGTGGCACCGAGCCCTACGCCGTCCGCGCTTTTTCCCGAATTGCGCGTGCTGCAGCCACCATGTTCACCAAGGCAGGGCGGACCTCCTCCCATCTGCGCGTTTTGAGACCGCAGTCGGGATTCACCCACAGTTGGCCATCCAACAATCGATCGCGCGCAAGCATGATAAGGTTGGAAATCTCGCCCACTTCCGGGACTCGCGGCGAGTGAATGTCATAGACACCAGGACCGATCTCGTTCGGATACTTGAAGGTTCGAAGCGTATCGAGCAGTTCCATCTGCGAGCGCGAGGTTTCAATGGAGATCACATCGGCATCCATTGCGGCAATCGCGTCCACGATATCGCCGAACTCGGAGTAGCACATATGGGTGTGGATCTGGGTCGCATCGCCGACCGCCGTTGAAGCCAGCCGGAAGCATTCGACGGCCCAGTCGAGATAGGCCTGCCACTCGGCCTCGCGCAGCGGCAAGCCCTCGCGCAGTGCGGCTTCGTCGATCTGGATCATCCCGGCGCCGGCCTTTTCGAGGTCGCTCACTTCATCGCGAATGGCGAGCGCGACCTGGCGGCAGACGGCTGAGCGGGCAAGGTCGTCTCGGACGAAGGACCAGTTGAGGATCGTCACCGGGCCGGTAAGCATGCCCTTCACCGGCTTCGGCGTCAGCGACTGGGCATATCGCCACCAGTGTACCGTCATCGGCTGTTGTCGCGACACATCGCCAATGATGATCGGGGGGCGCACAAAGCGCGAGCCATAGCTCTGCACCCAGCCGTGTTGCGTGAAGGCGAAGCCGCGGAGCTGCTCAGCGAAATATTGCACCATATCGTTGCGCTCGAATTCGCCGTGGACCAGCACGTCGAGTCCGATCTCTTCTTGCCAGCGAACGGCGGCTTCTATCTCTTTTTTCAGGAAGGCCTCATAGTCGACGTAACTCAGCTCGCCCTTGGCATGGGCTGCCCGCGCCTTGCGAACCTCGGCTGTTTGCGGGAAGGAGCCGATCGTCGTGGTGGGGAAGGATGGCAAGCCAAACGTGTCGCCCTGAAGCTTGGAGCGCACGTCGAATGCGCTCTTCCGGCGCGTCATGGCGACCTTGATGCTGGCGACCCGACCTTCGACGAGCGGATCATGCACCTTAGCGGATGTCGCGCGAGCGGCGGCAGCCTCAGCCGACGCCTCTAGTTCGGCGGCGACCGCGTCCCGGCCTTCGGCCAGCGCACGGGCGAGCACGACCAGCTCGTCGGTCTTTTGCGCCGCGAAGGCGAGCCACGATTTCACATCCGCATCGAGTGCCGTCTCCATGTCCAGGTCGATCGGCACATGCAGCATCGAGCAGGACGGGGCGATCTCCACGCGGTCCCGCGGCCAACCGGCGACGATCGGCTTGATGCGGTCAAGCATGGCAGGCAGGTTCGCGCGCCAGACGTTGCGGCCGTCGATCAGCCCGAGCGAGAGCACAAGGTCCTTCTGCGCGAGCCGGCCGACGGTCTCCAACTGCTCTGGAGCGCGCACGAGATCGACGTGCAGTCCCGCCACGGGCAGAGAAATCGCGGTCTCGAGATTGTCTCCCAGCGATCCGAAATAGGTAGCGACCATGATCTTCAACTCCGGTGCTGCTTTTGACAGCCGGCAGTAGGCGAATTGGAGCGCATCCCGTTCGTTGGGAACCAGATCGACCACGAGCGCCGGCTCATCGATCTGCACCCAATCGGCTCCCGCGAGCTTCAGCCTCCGCAGGAGCTCCTCGTAGACGGGCAGCAGCCGTGGCAGGAGCGCGATAGGGTTGAAACCTTCCTCAGGTGACTTCGCCAACTTGAGAAAGGTAACCGGTCCAAGCAGGACCGGGCGCGTGTGGATGCCGAGCGCCTTGGCCTCGAGGAAATGATCGACCGGTTTCGCCGACGAGAGGGCAAAGCTCTGATCGTCGGTAAGTTCCGGCACAATGTAGTGATAGTTGGTGTCGAACCATTTGGTCATTTCCATCGCGGCAAGGCCATGCCCGTTGGCCGCATGCTCGTCACCGGCATGTCCGCAATCAGCGGCCTGATCTTGGTTGCCGCGCGCCATGGCGAAATAGGTATCGAGTGGGACCTCGCCGTCAGTCCAGACGTATCGTGCCGGCACGGCGCCGACCATGGCGACGGTGTCGAGCACATGGTCATAAAGCGAGAAATCGTTGGACGGGATTTTCGACACGCCGCGATCGTGCTGCTCCCTCCAGCTGGCGGCGCGTAGCGCCTTCGCCGTCGCGAGCAGGTCGGCAGCGGGAGATTTTCCGGACCAGTAGCTTTCAAGCGCGAATTTCAGTTCCCGCCGTCGACCGATACGCGGCACGCCGAGCGTTGCCACAGGAATTTGTTGAGAGACAGTCATGCCATACCCCGATGGTTGGGGCGTGGGGACAAGGAACGCGCGAGCAGGCGGCACGAAGCCGGGCTACTGCGGCCACCGAGACACCCCGCCCGTGGACGTTGTTCGTCGTGGCAGGTCTCCTGGCTCGCGGGTCAAAGCCTCTGCCCGTCTTCCCGAGGCCGTTCGCCTCAGTGACACCAATGGGCTTGGCTCGCCGCTAACAGTTGCGGGGGCAGCGCCGGCATCGCACCGGCTTCCCTCTTAGCTCCGCTACGGCAGTGCCGCGCGGAGAACCACGACATGCGCACAATCACAGCAGCTTCGCTCCTTGTCAATACATATAACGAGATGTTTATGTGATGATGCGAATAGTGCCCTTGCGCTGATCGGTCTCTTTCGCCCAAAGCCGCTTACGATGCCGCCTCTTATCAGTGCAGGCTCGGAGAGATCCTTGTCCCCATCGGCGACGCCGGATCAGATCGAGGTCGCCGGGCTCAAGAGCGTAAAGTGGGGCGAGGCCGTCACGGTCCGCCGGGAATCCCGGTATTTGTTCCCCGCTCGGCTTTGCTCAGCGTGCTTGCGCACTCGCCCATCAGCACGCTGATAACATGTCCGGAAGCGGAAAGGAGAGGTGGCGCCTCAGGTCGGCGGACTGGGGCTGGGCCGCCAGCGTCTCGAACAACTGCGCGGGGATCGCCTCGACCTGCTGCGCGAGCAGCTTCACCCTGCGATTGCTGAAGGCCGGCGCCACGATCGTGCGTAACCGGGCATGCTCGCCCCCCTCGTGCGAGACCAGCCACCCCGGCGAACCGAGAATCACCGAATCCGGGGTGAATGCGGCACTCTCTAAGCGACGGAAGGGCGGAAGCTGACCGGCAGGCGCTGCGGGCAGCGAATGACGTAAGACGGCATGTAGACGACGTCCTCCGCAGCGATGGTCAGCGCCAGATCCTCCAGCCGCCCGAACAGCGCGGGGAAGGCGCAGCGCAATTCCAGGCGCGCCAGCGCAGCGCCCAGGCAGGAATGCGGCCCCTCGCCGAACGACAAATGCGGGTTGTGCCGCCGGGTGACATCGAATCTGTCGGCGCCAGGACCGAAGGCCTTTTCGTCCCCGTTCGCCGCATCGAACGCCATCAGGACGGCATCGCCGCGGCGGACCATGCATCCGTCGATCTCCACGTCCTGGGTGGCATAGCGGAACGGCAGATTGGCCGCTGAGCTGCCCCAGCGCAGGATCTCCTCGATCGCCTGTGACCACGGAACTTGGCCGCTGCGCACCAGGTGCAGTTGCTGCGGATGCGTCAGCAATGCCAGCACGCCATTGCCGATGACGCCGGCGGTGGTCACGAAGCCCGCAGAGAGCACCATGAACAGCATGTCGATGAGCTCGGTGTCGGAAACGAGCTCGCCTTTGTCACGCGCGACGATCAGGGCCGAAGCCAGATCATCGCCGAGCTGGCCCCGCTTGAGCGCGATCAGGCGACGGAAGAACTCCGGGATGCGCTGCCGCGTCTGTCGCACCTCTTCGGCTGTGGCGGAGGTGTTGGCCAGGCTGTAGGTGAGCGCGACGATCTCTTCGCGCTGTTCGTCCGGCAAACCGAACAGTTCGGCGATCACGTTGGTGGGCAGCGGAGCGGCGAACTCGCACATCAGATCGGCACTGCCGCCGCGCTGCGCCATCTCGGCCAGGAGTCGATCGACGCATTGTTCGATCCGTGGCGCCAGCAAGGCGATACGACTGGGCGCGAAGCTGCTGGACAGCAGGCCGCGCAAGCGCCGGTGATCGGCGCCGTGCGCCGTGGTCATGTTGTCCACTTTGCATATCCCGATCAGCGGATGATCCTCGGGAATCTCGCCGTCCTGCAGCGCCCGCCACTGTCGCCAGTCCTTATTGAAACGCTGGTCGGAAAGCATCTGCCTGAGCGTCTGGTGACGGGCTGCCGCCCAGGTCACCACATCGCCTGGCAGCGACACTCGCGCCATCCCCCCCTGCCGCAGAATCGCAGAAGAAAGACGATCAAGTTGCGTGGGAGCGGCCGGCACACCGATCACGTCGCAATGATCGTTTTCTACACGCATGCCAACAACTCCTTCAAGACCATCGCGGGTCCACTTCTCGGCACGGAAGATCCGCGCGCGGACTTCGAAAAGTGCCCCCCCCAGTGTGCTTCGTCCTCAGAAGCGGTAGGTGAGACCTGCGCCTATCAACCAGGGATCGAGCTTGGCCTTGCCCGTGAGCTTGGCGCCGGCGACAGTGACGTCGAAGTCGGGCTTGAGGAAAAGCTTCTTCACGTCGAAGTTGACGCCCCAGTGCTCGTCCACCATGTAGTCGAATCCGACCTGCAGCGCGGCGCCGAATGTGTTCTTGACCTTGAGATCATCGGCGCTGCCGGCTTGCTGATGATAGAAGATCGTATAGTTCACGCCGGCGCCGATATAGGGCTCGAAGGCGCCGAAATCGGTAAAATGATACTGCAATGTGAGCGTGGGCGGCAGCAGCCAAACCTTGCCTACCTTGCCCAGCCCGCCGATCGCACCCTGGCCATCGATGTTGGCATAGGTGGTGCCGAGTATGAGTTCGGCGGCGATGTTGTCCGTGAAGAAATATGAGATATCGAGTTCCGGCGTCACGGTGTTCGAATACGAAAGACCGGAGCCGGGCACCGCATTGACATAGCCCGAATCCTCGGTGATCACCCCCAACGCACGCAGGCGGATCTGCCAGGGGCTTGGCGCTTCCGCGACGCAGGCTTCTGCCTGCGGGACGCTCGCGGCTTGCCCAACATCTGCCGCGCCGGCCTGTCCCGCAACGATGAGGACGACAGCCGCTGTCATTGCCCGCGCCACGCCAATTCGCGCTCTCGCCATACTTTTCTCTCCTTGATCTTCAGAAGCGACGCACTGCGCCTTGATTGAATCCTGCTCGCATCAATCGAGATTGACGGAGCGCTCATGCGGGATAGCCCCCGCATGTGTCGTGCCAAATGAGAAAATCGTTGCAGAACAATGCGGTCACTCCGATAGCGCTGTGTCGGATGTCCGACTTCGTCGAAGATCCGACAATGAGTGCAGCCGTAGCCGCCCCTGGGAGCCGTTCGTCAACATCGGCCGGCAGTTCGTTGGCACGCTCGTCCTCGGCTTCGAGTTTTGGCGTATTCTGCGTTCAGCGCCTTGATCGGCGCCTGCTGCTCGGTCGTCAGGCCGGGGAACGTTCCAGCCAGTTCGCGCAGTCCGTGGGCGTATCCGTAAGGCGTCTCGACCGCGGCCGATATGGGCGGGAAATCCTTTGGCAGCATGCGCCAGCCGCCATCCGATCGGGCCATGTAGCGGAACGCGTTCAATACCACGCGCCGCCCGGTCTTGGCCGCGCCCGGCAGGAACGGTTGTATCCGCGACCATTCCTCATCCGTCAGATCGGAGAGGATAGCGCTTGGTCTTCTTCTCGATATCGGCCATCCGGCCACGCGTCGCTCGGGTCCACTTCCCAAGCTTGAAACACGATTAATCCCGCCAATCCGCTGCCCGCCCTGCAGCAGGCCCCTCTTCGGGCGGCAATTAATCCTGCTTCGGTTTGAAATTCGCGACGAGAGCACGATATCGTTGTGACGACCGACCTGGATTGATCCATCAAGTGGCCGATACCGCCGTAGAATGCGACGAAAAGGCGCGTGGCCGTTCTGAACCTCCGGGCCGGCCGCCGCGCAATCGTGCGGTGATGAAGCACTCCGATGTCCTTGGTGGGCTCGATTACCTGGCGGCGGACTATCACCGGCAGGATTTCTCCAAGCATATCCACAACGAGTATCTGATCGGGCTGATCGAGCGAGGCGTCCATGATGTCTGGTGCCGAGGTGAGGTTTGGCACGCCGGTAGCGGCACCGTCGCGACCTTCGCGCCCGGCGAACCGCATTTCGGGGGCGCTGGTGACGATCTTGGCTGGAGCCAGAAGATCTTCTACATGCCCGAAGGCCTTGTCCGGCAAGTCCTTGAGGACAGCAGCCAAACCGAACCCGGAACGATCGACTTCAAAAGCCCGTTCCAGGAGAATGCCCCAGTTGCACACGGCCTCAGCGCGTTTTGGCGCCTCCTTGAACATGAGCATAGCTCGGCACTGGAGATCGAGGAGCATCTGATCCGCTTCCTGCGCCGCGTTTTCGCACAAGTCGGCGGGTCGCGCGTTGCTGGGCCAAAATTCGTGCCGCCGAGGTTCCGCGACGTGCGTGACTTCATCCATGCCCACTTTGACGAAGTCCTGCAGCTCGCCGCCCTGGCCGCCCTCGCCGGATGCTCCAAGGCGACGTTGATCGATGGCTTCAAGGCGCATTTCGGGTTGCCCCCCACCCGCTACCTGATCCAGGTCCGCATCGACGAGGCGCGACGGCTGCTGAGGCGACGTCAGCAGGTCGCCGAGGTCGCCGTCGCGGTAGGGTTCGCGGACCAGAGCCACCTGACCCGGCACTTCAAAGCGGTGTTGGGGGTGACGCCGGCGCGTTACCTCTCCGTTTGAATATCGTTCAATAAAGCGCGCGGCGAACCGTCTAGCTTGGACGCTCAATGGATGAAACGAGCGTCAAGACCATGAGCGACAGCAAGCAGACCCGCCCCCGCGGCTTCACCAGCGACAACATCGCCGGCGTCTCCCCCGAGGTGATCGCAGCCATCACCGCGTGCGCGTCGGGTCAGGCGCTTCCCTACGGCAACGATGAGCTGACGCATACCGTCGAGCGCCAGCTCGCCGAGGTGTTCGAGCATGCGGTCGACGTGTTCCTCGTTTCGACGGGGTCGGCGGCGAACGCGCTGGCGCTCGCGGCGATTACGCCGCCATGGGGCAGCATCCTCTCGCACGCCGACGCACACATCAACCGCGACGAGTGCGGCGCGCCGGAGTTCTACACCGCCGGTGCGAAGTTGGTGCAGCTTCCAGGCGAGGCTGGCAAAATCGCCATCGACGCCTTGGCGGCCAATGCAACGCGCATGGTGGGCGATATCCACTCGGTCCAGCCCTCCAGCGTCAGCATCACGCAGGCGACCGAGATGGGATCGGTCTACGCGCTCGACGAAATCAGGGCGATCGGACATATCTGCCGGTCAGCGAACCTGCCGCTCCACATGGACGGTGCTCGCTTCGCCAACGCCCTCGTCACTCTGCGCTGCTCGCCGGCCGAGATGACGTGGAAGGCCGGCGTCGACCTAGTGTCGTTTGGCGCCACCAAGAACGGAACGTTTGGGGTCGATGCGGTCGTCTCGTTTCGCAGAGATCTCGCGAGCACGATCGCCTTTCGCCGCAAGCGGGCCGGCCAGTTGAGTTCCAAGATGCGCTTCATGGCGGCGCAAATGGACGGTTATCTGAGGGACGGTGTCTGGCTTCGCAACGCGGTCCATGCCAATGCGATGGCATCGGCGCTCGCGCGGGGGTTGGCCCTGGTGCCAGGCGTGAAAATCCAGCAGCGGCCCGAGGCCAATATACTGTTCTGCCGACTTCCCACGTCCCTGATCCGGGGGCTGCTCGACATGGGATTCCGCTTCTACCATGATCGCTGGGAGCCCGGGATCGTGAGGTTCGTCACCTCTTTCGCGACGACCGAGGCCGACGTGTCCGACTTGATCGGCGCGGCGACCAGCCTCTGCGCACCGGTCGGCTCGGCTCGTGTTCCGGCTGGCGCCGAATGAGTTGTGGCGACCGTCGAGCGCTCTCGCCGCCCGTTACGGATGTCCTCTTTGCTCGACTGCATTGTCCGAGCGTTCTGGCCGCACGAGCATCTCAGGCTGCATCTTTTGTCTCAGGCCCTTTTCGACTTGCAGCTTCATCTTACCTCGGCAAGGGGCTTCACCGTGCAGTTGCGATGTGACCGGGTTGATTTTTTGTAAGAAGGTCCCCTATCTGCGCAATTGACCTCAAGTCATCCGTAATCCTGCATGCTTGTAATATATATTTTGCATTCTTTTATCATATTTTCGATGAAAAATGCTGTTCACTCGTCAGAGTTACTTAAAAGAGTGAGTCGGATCTGCGCGGATAGCAGCGTGACTCGGGATTTTGACCACTAGCAGGAGAAAATATGCCTTCCATATCTACGCGCCGCGCCAACGCAACGGACGCAGGGACGGTCGTCCGTTTTATTCACGCGCTACTCGATGAACTCACTGGCGGGAAAGCGCCCGCGCCCGACGACGTGAGACAAAGCGCGCAGATAATGCTTGCCGACGCTGGCGTGGTCGCCGTGATCGCAAGTGCAGATGACGAGCCGGTCGGCATCATGGTGCTGAATGAATGCACGGCGATCTATGCAGGAGGTAAGTTCGGCTATATTTCGGAGCTGTATGTTCGACCCGAAAAGCGCTCCAAAGGGATTGCCCCTCATCTGCTTGAGGTCGCCTCGCGGGAAGGCCGTGCGCGTGGTTGGAAGCGACTTGAGCTTGCAGCGCCCAGGCAACCAAAATGGAAGCGCACGCTCGATTTCTATCTGCGCAACGGGTTCGAGGAACTCGGCCCTCGGCTCTATCGGATTATCTAGACTAGAGAGTTTGCTATGGGCTGCTCAAAGCAACCTGCACGATCTCAGCGGATTGAGGTCCGGCGTGGTCGCTGCCTGACGCTGCAATCGTACCAGCATCGTCATCGCAAATGTGTGCCTCGGATAATGCAGGGTTCCCGTCACGCCGGCCGCCCGGAACGCATCGGCAAAAACCGCCGTCAATCGGGTCACGTCAACGGCGTTTCCTTGAGTGTTGAGGAACAGAGCCGAGGGCGGCAATTTCGCCACCTACAGGGGCGCTGCATAGACGACCGCACCTGACGTGCACCCGGTTACGCTGCGTATAGCCGACGATGATTCCTATGAGGGTAGTCCCATGAAATTGTACGCGAAAGTCTTTGGTGGAGCGGCAGCGTTGCTCGCTGCCTGGCCGGCGATGGCCAGCGACGCGGTGGCGAGCGAACCGGCGCCCTACAATCCCAATTTCTCTTTCGTTGGCGGCGTCGGCGTCATCGACATCGAGGCCAACGAGCTAGTCTATCAGGCTCCCGGCAGCGGCTCGAAGCTGAGCCACCTTATCTGGGAAAGCACCTCTGCGGTCATTTCAGCCGAGATGACGGCGCGCAGCGAGGCCGGCTGGACCGCCAAGCTTTCCGGCCAGATCGCCTTCAGCGGCAACAGCTACATGGAAGACTATGACTGGATCCCGCCATTCTCGACCAATGATGGCTGGAACGACTGGAGCGACCGTTCGCGCCATTCCGACACCGATCTTGATTACTTCTATTCGGCAACCGTCGCGCTCGGCCACGATTTCCAGGTCAGCGACCAGCTGCTGATCAACGTCAACGGTGGTTTCAAGTACACCTCGGTCAAGTGGACTGCCTATGGCGGCTCCTATGTCTACAGCGTTGCCGGCTTCCGGGATTCGGTTGGCGACTTCCCAGGAGACGCAAAGGCCATCAGCTACCAGCAGAAATTGCCGGTCGCCTTCGCCGGCATCGATGCGACCTATGTCCAGGATCGCTGGAACTTCGGCTTTGCGCTGAAGGGCGGCACGACCTTCTCCGCCGGCGCTACCGATCATCACTGGATGCGTGACCTGCGCTTCGAGGATGATTTCGAAGCGGCGCCGGTTCTGATGGTCGGCGGCAGCGTCGGCTACCAGTACAACGAGCGGACCAGCTTCTTCGTCTCCGGTTCCTACGAAAAGGTGTTCACCGCTCGCGGCGACTACAACACCTATGACATTGCGACCGGCGCAGAGACTGGCGGCGAAGACGACTGGATCGGCGGCGATTTTGCCGCGGCGACGGTGATGGTCGGCATCAAGACCTCGTTCTGATTGAACGAGTGCGACCGGAACGCCAAACCGATGTCCGCACGGCGCAGAAATCTGATGCGCCCGCGCGCCTGACGGCGCGTGCCGGGTGCTCGTGAACCGAGCCCGCTTTTTCTTCGCCAGGCTCCGGCGGTCTCGGCCATCCGGCTTCGCCCCCTGGCGCGGGCAGCCTGTCGGCTGCTGACGGTCGCCGCCCTGTCGGCCGGCGCGGTTTGTTCGTTGGCCGTTCCCGGCGGCGCGGGGTGGGCGGCACTCCCTTCTAGGCCCGCCGCGGCATCCCGCAACCCTTCGCTTCGCTTCGGGTCCTCCTCTTCGTTCCGGTCCTTCGGATGCGGTCCGCCTCCGACGGCGGGCCTTTCCGGTCGCGTCTCGCCGCCCACCCCGCTTCCGGGGAAAGGCGCGGGATTGAAGAGCGGAGGACCAGACGATGCGTGCAAAACACCAGCGTTCCGGCAGCCGAGAGGCTGGCGCGGGCAGGGGCGGGCGCCCGGGCGCCAGCCTTTATCAGGAAATCACGGACCGCATCATTGCCGAACTGGAGCGCGGCACCGTGCCATGGGTCAAGCCATGGGGCAGCGCAAAGGCCGACCTCGGCCTGCCCAGCAACGCGGCCACCGGGCGCCGCTATTCCGGCATCAACATCCTCATCCTGTGGGGCGCCGTCATCGAGCGCAGCTATCCCGGCCAGAACTGGCTGACCTTCCGGCAGGCGCTTGCCCTTGGCGGCAATGTCAGGAAGGGCGAGCGCGGCACAACAATCGTGCATGCCGACCGCTTTGTCCCAAAGGGCGAGCAGGAGCGCGCCAGGACAGACGGCGACGAGCCGCAGGCGGTGCCTTTCTTGAAGCGCTTCACCGTCTTCAACGTCGCGCAGTGCGACGGCCTGCCCGCGCACCTTTACCGCAACGTCGAGCCGCTGCCCGAACGCGAGATCATCCCCCAAGCCGAGGCGCTTATTCGAGCAAGCGGCGCGGATTTCCGCATCGGCGGCGATCGCGCTTTCTACATGCCGGGCAGTGACACCATTCAGGTGCCGCCGCAGCCCGCATTCTTTCAGCAGATCGACTATTACCGCACCTGCTTCCACGAGCTTGGCCACTGGACGGGCCACCCGGCGCGGCTGGCGCGCGACCTCTCCAGCGCCTTCGGTTCCAAGGCCTATGCGCGCGAGGAACTGGTTGCCGAAATCACCGCAGCCTTTGTCTGTTCGACCCTCGGCATCGAGCCGAGCGTGCGCCATGCCGACTATATCGGCGCATGGCTGACGATGCTGCGCGAGGACAATCGCGCCATCTTCCGCGCCGCCAGCCTTGCCTCCAAGGCCGCCGATTTTCTTCTGGGCTTCAACGCCGAGGCCCAAGGCGCGCAACAAGACGAGATCGCGGCATGAGCGCGCGCGATCCCGACACCCTGCAGACCGAACCGAAACCGCGAGCAGACGCTCATTCCCGGTGTCCGGCCGCTCACCACGCGCGACCGCCTTGCCCTTTGGCGGACGCGCCGATGCGCCCGCGCGCGGCGCAAAAGCCGCTCGATATCGGGCTGTTCGATGACGCCAGAAATCAACTCGAACCGTTTTGAGAGGAGTTTCCCATGATCCTGATCACCGACGAGCTTTGCGCCCGGCTGCTCGCCAATGGCGCAACCGACACCGAAACCGACCATGTCCCGGTGGTCAAACTGTTCGATCCGACCGGGCCAGCAACCTGGCTTCTCACTGAACTCGACGCCGACGGCGACACCCTTTTCGGCCTTTGCGACCTCGGCTTCGGCTTCCCCGAACTCGGCAGCGTCAGCCTTGCCGAGCTTGCAAGCGTCAAGGGGCGGCTTGGCCTCGGCATCGAGCGCGACCTCGGCTTCAAGGCCGAGTTTCCGCTCTCCGTCTACGCCCAGGCAGCGTGCAGCGCCGGCCACATCACCGAAGCCGAGCGGTTGCTGCGACAGGCGGCAGAGGCCCTTGGCAACGCCCATTCCAAGCTTCCGCCCGACACGGCGGAACAGACGCGCCGCTAGGCGCGAAAACCGTCCCGCCGCGCCGGCTTGCAGCCTCTGCGGCGGGAAATCCCACCCCTCAACCAAGGAGACAAACCATGCAACTTGCCCACATTCCGCTTGATAAGCTCAACATTTCCGCGCTCAACATGCGCCATTCCAAACGCGCGCCCGACGTGTCGGATATCTTGCCATCGGTTCGCGCGCGCGGCGTCCTGGTGCCGCTTCTGGTGCGGCCCAACGGCACGCCGGAAAGCTTCGAGATCGTCGCCGGCCGGCGCCGCTATTTCGCCGCGAAGTCGCTCGCCGACGAGCGCGGCCAGCGCAATGCCTTGCCCTGCGCCATCATGGAGGACGGCGACGACGCCGACGCGCTCGAGGCCTCGCTGATCGAAAACTTCGCCCGGCTCGATCCCGACGAGGTGTCGCAGTGGGAGACGTTTTCGCGGCTGATCAGGGAAGGCCGCACCATTCCAGATATCGCCGCAACCTTCGGCGTCACCGAGCTTCTGGTCAAACGCATTCTGGCGCTCGGCGATCTTCTGCCCAAAATCCGCGAGGCCTATCGGCGCGAGGACATCGACGCCGAGACGGCGCGCCATCTGACCATGGCCTCCAAGGGGCAGCAGAAGGATTGGCTGGCGCTTTATGCCGACCCCGAGCAATACGCGCCGCAAGGCCACCAGTTGAAGCAATGGCTGTTCGGCGGCCAGTCGATTTCCACCAAGATGGCGCTGTTTGCCATCGAGGACTATCCGGGCCTGATCGTCTGCGACCTGTTCGGCGAGGACAGCTATTTCGCCGATGCCGACCTGTTCTGGCAAAAGCAGAACGAGGCCATCGCCGCCAAACGCGATGCCTATCTGGAAGCCGGCTGGCCCGAGGTGGCCGTGCTCGAACCGGGCCAGCATTTCCAGTCTTGGGACCACGAAAAGACGCCGAGGAAGAAGGGCGGCAAGGTCTTCATATCAGTCTCGCATCGCGGCGCGGTCGAGTGCCATGAGGGCTGGCTGTCGCGCAAGGAGGCCCGCCGCGCCCGCGCGCAAGGCGAGGGCGGCGAGCCCGACGAAACGCCAGCCAGGCCGTCGCGGCCGGAACTCACCGGGCCGATGCAGAACTATGTCGATCTGCACCGCCACGGAGCCGTGCGTACCGCCATGCTCGACCATCCGGATGTCGCGCTGCGCCTGATGGTGGCGCATGCCATCGCAGGCTCGGGCCTGTGGCAGGTTCGCCGCGAGCCGCAGCGCACCGCCAATGAAGCGGTGGCGGCAAGCATTGCCGCGTCCAGGGCCGAAGCTGTATTCGCCGAAAAACGGCGCGCGGTGCTTGCGCTGCTTGGGCAGCCCGACGAGGAGGGTGCGATAGCCGGCGGCAATGGCGACGCCTTTGCGCTTGCCGCCGTCTTCGCCCGTTTGCTGGCACTTTGCGACGATGACGTCATGCGCGTTCTCAGCCTTGCCATGGCCGAGACGCTCGAAGCCGGCAGCGCCATCGTCGAGGCCCTCGGCAACCATCTGGGCATCGACATGGGCGCGTGGTGGCAAGCGGACGACGCCTTCTTCGACCTGCTGCGCGACAGGGAGATCGCCAATGCAATGCTGGCCGACCTCGCCGGCAAGCCTGTCGCCGACGGCAATGTCGCCGAGAAGGTCAAGACGCAAAAGAAGATCATCCGCGATTGCCTGTCGGGCGAGAACGGCCGCGAGAAGATCGACAACTGGCTGCCCAACTGGATGAAATTCCCGGTCGAAAGCTACACGAAACGCGGCGGCTTCCGCACCGCCGATCAATGGGCGAGCGTCCAGCCGCTGTTCGTCCGCCAATAGCTGCCAAGCCGGGCGGCGGCTCTTTCTAAGTGCCGCCGCCCCGTTTGCCTGCCGCTGGAATATTGGCTGATGCGCACGGCGATCCGAACAGCTTTTGCCACGCACAAGGCTATTGTGCGTTGCACAAAATCCGACGCGCGCCTAAACGTCCTTCCGTTGCGGGAATCGGGCTTGGACCAGCGGCGAGGCAGTGAGAACCGATGCTTCGTCGATATCATATTGCATTCATAGCTGAGGACCTTCATGACCCTTTCGAGCCCTGACAAATCCGGCGCCGCCAGTCTCGAGGCCATCGCGCGAAACGGCGGCGTGCTGCGCCGCATCGCCGTGCGCATTCCGACCTATCTGTCGGACATTCGCGAGAACCCGGCATGGCTGCCGATGTTCGTGCTCGCCCGCACCATGCCGGCGCGCCGGATGCACTGGCGTGGGGCAAAGCCGGTTCGCGTGTCGCAAAATGCCCACGACACCATGTTTGCCGGCGTCGATCGCCAGGAAATTGTCGAGGCGCTGCGGTCGGACGGGTTGTTTTGCGGGCTCGTCCTGCCGACTTCCATCCATGAGGAGATCGCCGCCTTCGCCCGCTACACGCCTTGTTTCGGCAATTTCGATCGCCGTCTCGAATTCATGGCTGAGGACCATGCCGAGGCCGAGAAGCGTTTCGGCCGCTCGCTGCTCAGCGGCCACTTTTTCGAACACATCCTCGGCTGCAAGGCAGCGGTCGCCATCCAGAACGACCCGCTGCTGCTCGACATCGCCGCGCATTATCTGGGCGCTCAGGCGAAACTGATCACCACACGGGTGTGGTGGAGCTTCCCGACCGGCCAGGCCTCCGACGCCGACAAGAACCGTGCCTCGCTCGGCAAGTATCATTTCGATCTCGATGACTGGAGGATGCTGAAATTCTTCTTCTACCTGACGCCGGTCGACGAAGGCACCGGCCCGCATGTCTATGTGCGGGGCAGTCATAACCGCCGCGCCATCAAGCATCAGCTGACGCTGCTTGTCGGCCATCCGGCGCAGGAAGTTCTCAAGGTCTATGGCGATGACAGCCCCGTCACGCTGACCGGCGAAGCCGGCCTCGGCTTCGTCGAAGACCCGTTCGGCTTTCATATGGGCACCGTACCGTCGCGCACGCCACGGCTGATGATGGAAGTCGGCTTCGGCGTCTCGCCGCCCTCGCGCCGGCGCTTCCATGGCGAGCCGGTTATTCGCTGATCTCGCAAAAGTCCTGAAACAGCCTTCCCCAGATCAGACGCCTGGTTCTTCCTTGGGCTGGCTGGTGCCATGGCGTCGTCATGGGATCAGCTGGCGCATGACGGGACTGGACAGATACTTAAGGAAAATCAGCCAGTTACGGGCCTGGTGCAAAAATCGCACACGAAAGTTCTGCTTCTCTCGCTTTTTCGTTCCCACGATGAAGCAACCGACAGCCCTTTTCGGACGCTCTTCTGCCGACGATATTGACCGCTTCAATGCTGCCGGCGGCGCTCGCCAGTCGGACGACGACGTTTGAATGCTCTTTCGCTAGGGTGAGCGCCCTGAGCCAATCATCATGCTGCCGGCGAACCACGTACCGGCGGCTCAAAACGACGTATTTTGGGCTTTCCGCGGCGCCCTCCTAGCGTTCTCATTGACAGGAGAGACATCGAATGATGGAATGTCCTTGGTCCTAGGACAGAGGACAAGCTGCAATGATTGGAATGAAAAGTCAGGATATCGTGGTGCTTCTGAAGCTCGTGAGCTTGCAGGAGCAAGGAGAGTTCGCGGGCCATGGGGAACAGCGTAGGGGCTTTGCGGGCGAGGACCCCTTCTCTGTTCGCGGGCTGGAATCCCTAACAGGTATCAGCAAGACGGAGATCAACGCCTCCTTAAAGCGCAGTCTCTCATCGGGGTTGGCCATTAAAGACCGGGATACGGGACGGGCCAATCCTCACCGCCGCAATCTCTATGAATTTATCGTCCACGGCCTGAAGTTCGTGTTTCCCGCGAAGGCAGGCGCGATGACGCGCGGTATTCCGACGGCGTTCGCCGCGCCGATGCTGAAGGGGCTATTGGTCAGCGGAGGCGAGTACATACACATATGGCCCTATGCCCAAGGGCGGGACATGGGGCAGTCGGTTGCACCTTTGTTCAAGAGTGTGCCTGAAGCAGTCCAGAAAGATGAACGGCTCTACGAATATCTTGCTCTCGTTGATGCCATCCGGCTCGGCAATCAGCGCCAAGCGGGCCTGGCTGGACAGCGGCTTTCGGAGAGGTTCCTGAAAAAATGACGGTCCGAGGCCAATTGCTCCTGATGCTGCAGACGGTGGCGGAAGCTTTGGGGGAAGACTTCCGGGAACGGCTGGTCTTTGTCGGCGGGTGCACAACCGCTCTTTTTATAACAGACGAAGTGACCCTTGAGGATGTGAGGGCGACTGACGATGTCGACCTCATCGTCGATCTTGCCGGTTATGGAGAGTGGGCGCAGTTGCGGGAAGAATTGAGGCAGCGAGGTTTCGCTGAGTCCCCCGAGGACAACGTCATCTGCCGGATGCGGCTGCGGGACCTCAAGGTCGACTTTATGCCGGACGATGCCGGCATACTCGGCTTCACTAGCCACTGGTACGCAGCTGGGATCGAAACGGCAGTAACCCATGAATTGACCGATACGCTCAGGATCAAAAAGCTTTCCCCGGAACTATTTGTCGCGACAAAGCTGGAAGCTTATCTCGGGCGCGGCGCAGGTGATCTGTTCATGAGCCGTGACATGGAAGATATCCTCCTCATTGTCGACGGGCGGCCGGAGATCGTGGACGAGATTCTTGCTGCAGAGGCCGAAGTCCACCGGTTCATCGCCGAACAGTTCACAGTCCTGCTTCAGAACGGCGACTTCGAATATTTCCTTGAGGGAAATGTCCGCGGCCCGGCAGGGCGGACCGATATAGTGCGAGACCGGTTTGTCGCCATTAGTCGTGGCGCCGGTTGAAGAGGATGGTGGCAGCCAGTGCAGGAGCACGTGTGATGATTTCGTTGAGGTCGGCAGCAAGGGCGTGACGCTCGAATACGAACCGCACTTCGGTGGCAATGCCTGGGTGACGCGGGAGCTCAAGGCGGCGGGCAAGGTGACGCTGAGCCGGGTCTTCTTCTTCCGCAGTTCCGACCTCGTGGCGGAGACGGCGCACGGTGCCGCTCACGACGACGAGGCGGACGAGGACGATCGACCGCTCTATCGGTTTCGGTTCGCGACCACAAAAGACGGATATCACCGCATTCCCGGGCGGATCCTGGGGATCGACAACGATGTGCTGATCGTCGCGGAGGGGATCGCGCCGGACCGGAAGGTCTTTGTCGCCGAGCGCAATATCAGCATCTTTCGGCGCATTGCAAAGCTGAAGCCCGGCAGCGAAATCGTCGTTGGCGGCGACCGGGTCGACAGCATCGCCGTCGAGGCCTTCGGCGAGCTGCTCGAGATACGCCTGTATCGTGGCAACAGCGTTCCGACCAAGGAGCTGTCAGGCACCATCATGCAGGCCGAGAAATACCTGTTCCACCTCTCCAAATGGGGCGTTGAGGGGGAGCGCGAACTGTCGAAGCGATACGGGTCAGCACTTCCCGCCGGCCTCCAGATCCGGGTGACCAATCCCAAGGCGCTGCTTCTGCTCGGCCGCGATCGCCGAACGGACGGCACGGGCGGGCTCACCGAGAACCAATCGTTCGACCTGGAGGTGATCAAGCGGAAATATGTGAATATGATGGACATCGTCCCCTACGACGATCTGCTCCGCCGCCTCGACAGAATCATCGTCTCGCTGACGGAGCGCGCGGGCTCGGCCGGATTGGGGCAACGCGCTGACAAGCGTGGCACAGACCGGCGGGATTCAACCGACAGGTGCGCGGGCGGCGGGGATGCGTCGGGAGCTGATGCGTGCTGAAGGGCGTTTCGACCTCTTTTGCTCGGCGGAGTTGAGGCATGTTCGCGGGCACGAAAGGAGACCTCGTCCATGAATGCCCAGGAACTTCTCGACAAGATTAAGGAACTGCCCAACAAGCCGGTCGATGTGCCCACGCCGCCGGCGATCGAGCTCGTCGCCATGGTGGTGCGCTGGGGTCGCCATCTCAAGCAGTGGAAAGCCACCACGCTCGCCGACTTCGCGCGTGTCTCGCTGTCGACGGTCGAGCGCGTCGAACGCGCGAAGAAGGTAAGCGACGAGGCGCTCGACCGCATCGCCCAAGCGCTCGGCCACGCGCCGGGCGCGTTCACCACGCCGCGCCTGCCGATCGGTCCGGACAAGGCGGCCGAACAACACCTCGTCGAGGCGTTTGGCCATCTCGAACCGGTGGCGGTGTCGCCGATGAAGACGCACAAGGCCATCCGCGATGCCGCGAAGTGCGACGCCTATCTCATCCACCGTCCCGGCGTGCCCGACACCCATGACGACCACATCGCTAATCTCGGCGAATGGCTCGATCTCGCCTCGTTCATCCTCTCCGACATCGTCGAGGAGCCATTGTCGTCGGGGCGAGGGCGGCGCCAGCTCTACAATGACATTCTTGCCGCGGTGTCCGAGCTGGAGCGCCGCGGGCTGACGGTCCTGTCCGGTGTCATGGCCGCGCCCCAGCCGGGCATGCCTGACTGGAAGGTCGCCATTGTCTCGGTGACGCCGCGCCTCACCGATCCCGGCGCGCCGAGGCGTCGTCGCGTCCTGGTCGACCGCCGGACGGTCGCCGTGACGCCGGGCTGGCTCACCGACGATTAGGCGATGAGGGCGAGGCGCTCGGTGATGAACTGGGCGATCTCAGCGGGATTGAAGCGTCGCGCGTCGACGTAGCCGTCGGTGCGGAACACGCCATCGACGGCGCCGTCGTCGACGCGCACGTACATGACGCGCTGCTCGTCCCGAGCCATGATGATTTCGCGGATCGCGCGGAACTCGACGCCGCACCAGTCCTTGCGCTGATAGTCGGCGCCGATGAAGACTACGATGAGCTTGGAGCGGTTGCGATAGATGTCCTGCAGCAGGGTGTCGAGCGATGGCCGGGCAAGCTGGGAGACGTAGTTGTTGTCGTAGAAATAGGCGTTGGGGCCGAGACTCGCCTCGAGCTCGCGGGCCACCTGCTCGACCAGCCCGCGGGCTTCGCCGGGAAACGAGAGACCAACATCGAAATGGTGCTGGGTGATGTCGACGGCGCGGCTGGCCTGCCGCGTCCACGAGGGCAAGGCAATGCCCCGCGCAGCGTGCAGTTCTTTCGGCAGGTTGACGTCCTTGATCGCCCAGTGCGTGCGATTCATCTCCCATTTGCCGATGTCGAGCTCGAAGGCGAGGGCGTCGAAGTCGGCCGCGCTGAAGGACGATAAACGAGCGATCTTCGCCGCCGCCGCCGCGCACGCGCAACGCGCCGTAGACTATCTGTTGCGCTTCAGCGCCTCCGAAGCAGCCGCCGCGTGAGCGGCGGCCTTCTGGACCGAAGCGTCTACAGCATGCGACGGCTGGCCATCGTTGCCACGCCGAGTGTCACGTTACGCGTCGGCGTGGGTATCGGCGCGCAAGAGAACATCGTCAAAAATAACGCCGGCCTCATCGCTTATGGCTGACAGGGCGACTTGATAGCGTGCATACTCGCCGGGCGCGAATTCCACTCCGAACCGGTCGACGACATCCTTTTGGGAAAGCCTGAAGCCGTAGGTGCGTAGCGACCGGCGCCCATTGGTATCGCGCGTCGAGACCGCAACCACTTTCCAAAAGACAAGAGGATACTGCACCGGGCCGGTCCCGAAATCTTCGGATGGATCGTTCGGGTGCAAGATCGGACCCGCTATGATGCAGGCGCGCGTGTCACCTGATTGCAAGTCGCGTTGAATGTGGTTTTCGAAACCGCCCCACAAGCCTTGAACTCCCGGCCATTGCTTTCCCGGTTGGGAGCGATTGAAGGCCGCGTGCTGCGGCGTGCAATTTGAGAAGTGAAACGTGTCGGAATTGGCAAACTCGATTTCCGTCGGCGCATCACCCCAGGCATTGTCTTCCCTACGCACGATATGACCCCGGTCGATCTGTTTGGCGGGCGCGTAGATGTCGGGATCGCCCAACTGGTATTTCTGGGGAATTCGCGGGTCAAACACCCAACGATCTTGACCGAAGAAGGCGCGGCCGCTGGAGGTCCTTTTCGATGCATCGTAATCGACATTCACCGCCGACCACATCTGCATGCGCCGGGAAGCGTTCATCGCCAGGCTGAAGTGATGGTACTTGAGCACGACGATCTGGCCATTCTCCTTATACATCTCCTGGTCCCGCTCCTGCGAAATGCGAGGCAGCGGCACGGTGATATCGTTTTCGAGAAAGTCAGGGTTGTAGCCTTCTCGATCGTCGTAATTGGGGTCGAAGCGCAGTGCTTTCTCGAGCGCCTCGTCTGTCGCGACTGCGGCCGTCGCCTGTGGAAGCTGTGATGCCGGCACACCGCTACCAACGAAAATCGTCACTGGTCCGGAAAAATTCATGGTAACGCCGCCCATCACGTTTCCTTTCGTGTTTGCGAAAATTTTGGAGGGATCAGGTAACACAGGACTAAGGGCTTCTGGCGCGCGAGGCGTCGCTAGCTTCGCGACCTCATCGGTAGGATCGGTCGTGTTGGCCAGCAATTCGTCCAAAAGATGCTTGGAGGCGGGCGTGGTCGGTACAAGCCCGCCGAAGGCCTTTACCAACGCACTTATGCGCACACCCTCATTCGCGATCCAGTCTATCCCGTCATCCGGCTGGCCAGGTGACCATGCCGAACCGTCCTTATTGAGAATAGTATTGCCACGCATTTTTGGAATGGAGGCGTGGTGCAAACCGACGACCTCCCACATTTCCGAATAGCAGGCCGAGCCCGACGATCCTTCCTCGGTGTCGGTCTCGTACCGGAGGAAACCGTCCTCCCGCAGCTCGAGCAGCCGGCAATTCTCCATCGCATAGCGTTTTGGCCCGCCATCAGGATATTCGATCATCCGGATAGGCATTCCGGGCAGGATCTTTGACCGCGATCCGTTGATCGCCAGGAAGTTGACAGAGGAGAGAAGCTCGCCGGTGATTGCCTTCGGCTTCACCGCGACGAGCGCGAAATCGAGATCCTCCGCCGAGAAGAAAAGGGCGTCCGGATCAAACTCGAAAATGATGCCGCGGGCGACACCTGATGCCGTCTCATCATGAAGAAAATTTGCGCCGGTTCCTCGTACCGAGCCGGGATCCGGAAACACATGCCAGTTTGTCAGAAGAACGTTAGGTGAAACCATGAACCCGGTCGCAAACCCGACCGGGTCGACCTTCGGATCGACGTTGGCCACGATGCGGGCGACCGGCCGGCCAGCGGCTCGGGCAGCATCGTCTGGCGGCAAGGTGTACCAGTCAAGGGTAGGCCCCATCTTCCGCTCGACGAACACCGGAAGACGGCCTTGTGCCTTCAGTTCACTCGCCTGATCAAAGCTCGAACGGCGAGCGTCGTAGCGCGCCTGTTCCGAAGGCGTCACTTGCGTCGTCGCGGGCGTTGGGGGTTGCGCTTTCCATCGTTTTGCAGCCGCAATCATTACCGCGCGGCGGCGCTCGTCGAACAAATTAGTCGTAACCATGGGAGATTCCTTCCTCCAAGGAAATAGGGAAAGTCTAGCGGACTCTATTTGATGATAGTGATTAAGAGATTCTACGTTAAACGATTAAACTTCAACGGATGAATAGTTCAAACGATTTAATATTTAAGCGGCTAACAGATTTGCAAACGATGGTCATTATGAACTCGCTCTTCCTCTATAAATTTCTAAAAAAATCCAAACCTCCTCTTACGTCACTATGCAACAAAGAGTAATGTGCGGTCAATGTGAAGAATAGAGTTCTATGGCGGGATCGCTTGTTCGGCTGTCTTTGGCGGCAGGAGCTTCGGTGCCTGCCTGCGCATAGGGGGACCTGAAGGTCATTCGATCACGTAGAGATCACAAAGCGGTGACTTTCAGTGCCGCCGCTTCAACGGGTGCAGAGCATTCTTGGGGGAGATGTCCATGACAGCGCGTACCAGACCGGACACGAAGTTGCGTGTCGCTCACTTTGCCGCCGCCGCTCGTCGGTTCGCTCCGGGCCTTCTCATTTTGGTTGGCGTTTCGGGCTGCGAAAAAAATCTCTTCCAGGCGCCACCCCATGGTGGCACTGCCGATGTGCCACCGGCACCCGTGTCGGACAGCGTTCTCACGCTGTTGGCGCAAATCCCGTACGAGACGCTAGTGCAAGCAGCCCAATCGAAGATACCGCAATCCGTTCCAGTGCAAGGAGATGGTCAAATCGGATGTGTCGGTATTCCTCATATTAATCCCGGACACGTGGGACATCATACTGAGTGCCGTTGGATCGGTGTCCGTATTTGCGCTGAAGTACCAGATATTACCGCTCCGAGCCTTGGCACTACGAACCAATGCGCCGAATATCATTGGCACGCTGACATCAAAACGGATGGCCCTCTTGTCGTGGCCCAGGCGGGCAATGGCGTTCACGTCGAACAGCCGCTGTTTGTCAGCGGTCAGGCCGGCGTAGGCGGCGACCTTGCCAAACTGCTTTCGCTTTCCGGAAAGAACTTCGAGGCTCGGCTGGTCCCCGGCGTCGATCTGCAGCTCGACATGAACGATAAGTGGTGCCCCGTGCTCACGGGAACCCCGACCGGCAGATGGGTGAGCAGTGCTTCGGTGGAAGTCGTGGGCAAAAACTGTCTCGGCTTTGATTTTGGGAGCCTAGGCCACCCAGAGGTCTGCGCAGGGCCAATCAATCTTGGACTGGCTGACGTGTTGAACGGCCAGATCAATGACCACCGCGCCAAGATACAGGATGCCATCACCAAAGCTCTGCCTTGTGGTGCGCTTCGGTCAAAGGTTGAGGCCCAATGGCACGCCATTGCGATCAAGATCGACCGCCCGGATAGCACGCCCGTCTATCTCAACATCGTCCCCACAGCGGCGAGCTTTTCGGGCCTGGTCGGTGAAGCGCAAGGCATGAAGATGACCGTGCGTGTCGCAGCAAAGACCAGTCTTGCCGCAGAGCCAGTTGCCACACAGTCCCTGTCTCTGCCGCCATTGGGCAAAACATCAGCCGATCGAAGTCAAGCCGATATCACCGTGCAAGCAGCTGCTCCCTACGGATTGCTATTGGACGAGCTGTCAAAGAACCTTAAGGGTCGCGATTTTCAGCAGCAGACACCGGCCGGCGCCGTCGATGTGAAGGTCGAGGATGTTGACCTCTATCCTAGCGCCAGCTCTGTCGTGGTGGGCTTGAAGGTACAGGCAAAGCTGCCGGGCGAGTTCCTGAATACGACCGGCTGGGTTTACCTCTCAGGCCTACCCCGCGTCGAGAAAACTGGAACAGCGATCTCCATCAACGAATTGCATTTCGCGACCGTCCTGGACAACGCTTTCTGGAAGGCTGCACAATCCCTGTTCGAAACCCAGATCCTGGCAGATTTAGAGGCTCATTCGAGAGTCGATCTCAACAAGCAGTTCAACGACGCGTCCGATGAGATTTTGAAGGCCGTTCACAATACCAACGTTCCGGGATTGAAGATTTCCGCTGACACGCCGTCGATCGAACTACTCGATATCACTGTCGGGCCAAAAAATCTGATTGCCAGTGCGCGCCTCAAAATGAATTTCGATATGGCGCTATCAGCTGATTTAGTAGGTCAATAGCCCGTATGCCGAATGAGTTGCAATCTCACGAGTTGACGATGCATGGGTGCAAATAGGCTGTCGCTGACCAAGGCCAGGGACGGCCCACCAAACGAAAAAGGGGTGCAAATGACGCAATCGCAACTTAGCAAGGTTTGGTTTGTGTTCAGTGCGCTGCTTCTCTACTACACCCTGAATTCTTGGGTGGTAGCGCAAGGCGGGGAAGAGATTTTCGGTGCAAAGCTGGTCATGAAGGCGAGGGTGCCTGCAGTAATGATCGCAATCCCGATATGTTCGATTTTGCTCGCACTAACCTCACTTGTTGGACGCGTCTATGCCCCACGCGGCGGCTCGCACTGGCATGCGCGGATACCGGTTGTCGGCTTCGACGCGATCGAGACGGGCTCGCGAGAAGGCCGCGTCTATCAAGGCGCGATGATTGTGGTTTTCTCCGTGCTGCCCGCGATCGCGCTGGTCTATTTCTGGTGTACGTTTCTCTCCGCGACGGTAATGCTGAACGACGGCAAGAAGGACCCAGGCGCCAGCCTTTGGGATTGGTCGGAGCTCCGGACGCTGAACGATCCCGCTCGTATCTGCACTGAATTTGACAAGGGGCTCGACAAGCCGTGTATCGGCAGCGCGACGGTGCTGCCGGGCCTTGAGCCAACAATCTTTGGCGCGCTAACCCTCGCGGGCATTATTGCGCTCGCGATGCACTGGCGTGCTGTGGCGATGGGTCAACGGCATGAGGCCTCACCGATCACGACCCAAGGCAAGCAAGAGTCAGCGGATTGAAACTGTCAGTCAGTTGCGGGCGACGAAAGAGGCTTGCGGCTCAGCAATTCCAGCAAGGCGACCTGGCCGGTAACGGCAGATCCGGCAACCCACGCCAGCATCACCCACTCGGAAACGGACATGCCGCCGGTTTCTGTCCGACAAACTGTCCGCAGGCGTACATGGCGGCAATGGGGATGCTCACGGCGATGACAAGAAGTCCGATTGTTGCAAAGAACACCATCTCTCTCATCCCCGCCGCCTCTACGGCGTTTGCACTGTAGCCGCATCTTGCCCAGCGCCATCAACAGAGTGTCTCGCAAGCAATTCCGTCGCCATCGCGATCCAGCTTGCCGCCCCATGGACAGTTGTTGAGATACCATTGGGCTTCGTCGCAAGAGCTGATTTGCGAGCATGTCCGCCGCGGTTGGCATGAAAAGCTTTGCGCTACCTGTGGGCGGCTGCTGATGCCGAGTGGCTGGCTCGACGGCCTCGCATCACCGGCGTGCACAGCCCGCCATTCCCAGGGCGCCTGAAACGTTCCGAGCCAAAGACCGAGCTTCGCGGCCTCCGCCTTCGCCTGCTGCGCTGAATAGGCCCCGTGGCTGTAGCGGGGCCAATCCAGAGCCTGGCCGTGCTCGACCATCCAGGAGGCGACGCTGACGCCATCCGCGCGCTGGCAATCACCGACAAACCGGTGATATCGGTCCCAAGTTACGAAGGTGCAGTGCACCGGCCTGGAGGCCGCTAGAAATGCGTCCAGTGCGTCGGCTGAGCGGCGCCCGCAGGAATAGTCGAATCCCTTGGCGTCGCTGCAGTACTGCTTGCTCTCCGGCGCGTCGATGCCGTTAAAGCGGATCCGCTGGCCATGGACTTCGATCGTGTCCCCATCGATAACGGACGCGACGCCAGCGATCGGCTCCGGCTTCGACCCGAACCAGTTCGAAACGCCAATGTCTGGTATTCGGTCGGTGTGCTGCATGGCTGATTGCGTGGCTAAGGCGGTAGCGGCAGCCACTGTCAGAAAGACCAGTTTCAACGGCACGCTTGCGCGACGCCAGGCGCGTGATCGACCCACGCCATTGCCCTTGCGCCCCTGACCCGAGCGATTTTTGTAGCGAGATTTGTCCAAGCTATTCTCCCCATCACTAGAATGCTATCAAATTTGGCGCTGGTCTAGGTTTGGCGGGTGACAAGGGTTGAGAATCTTTCTGTATGGCCGGGCGCTGATCGATCGCGTTAACACAGTGTGTCAATAACTCTCTGGAGCAAACGGTAGCGGCCTCAAAGTACGCGGATGCGAAAGACCATGGCCGGCCCGCGCTGGTTGCAAGGAATCGCTCCGGGGACCGAACCACTACTTTAGTTTGCACGCAGCGCGTCGATGTACTATCGAGCACATTCAGAATGGGTTTTTTGCATTCTGCTGGGTGGGGCAAGCCGGATATGACAGACGCCGATTGCGGGATTGCTGCGCGCTGAAGCGCGCGGCGTGCCGCAAGCATGTGTTTTCCAGGGTTGGATCGTAGGGGTAAAGACGTTGGTTGCGAGGTTTGAAGCGCTCGAGAAGCTGCGCAATCGGATAATGGAAGCGAACCACGACTATAGGGTGGGGGCAGACATTTTCCCGAGTCTCAACGTCGACAAGATTGCCCGGGATATGGACCTCGACGATCAGGGAACGGCGCATGGCGAAAAAGACCAGCCATCGTCCTCGTCCAAGGCCCTCGACGAGGTCGAACATTCCATCGTCGAAAGGGTGCAGGACGAGAAAAAGGCGGCCCACCAGATCCTTGAGGATCAGCTTCACCTCTTCTCCGGCCGCGTTGCGAACCTGGGCCTTGAGGAGCAGTTCGGCCTCCTTCAGCAAGCCAATACTTCAAGCCTGTCCGACTTCAAGGGAGAAATAGCGGTCGGTTTGGATACCCTTCACGCCAAGCGAACCGACCTTCACGAGGCAACCACGGAGCTTTCCAGCTTCCGCAAGAACCACCGCTTGGAACGCGTTGCCAGGCTGCAGCAAGGAACAGCCCATCTTTTCAGGGTGGCACTCCTTATTTTCCTCCTGCTGGTCGAGACGTATCTCAACGGATCCTTTCTGGCCAAGGGCAACGACCAAGGCTTCCTCGGTGGTGCCACGGAAGCATTCGCCTTTTCCTTCGTGAATATCGTGTCCGCGTTGATTTTCGCCATCTTCTGCGTGCGCTGGGTGACCCATCGGTCTTGGGGAGGGAAGCTTGTCGGAACCGTTTTCATCCTGCTCTATGCCGCTATTGCACTCGGGATCAACTTGCTGCTTGCGCACTATCGTGAGGTCAGCGGAACGCTCGCCGACGGAGCTGGCAACATTGCGGTCCAGAGAATGCTCCATAACCCGCTCGGGCTTGAGGAGGTGAGATCGTGGATGCTCTTCCTGGTCGGTCTGCTCTTTTCTATCATCGCCTTCATCGACGGCTGGTTCGTTCTCGATCCATATCCAGGTTATGCCGGCGTGGAAAAAAGGCGCCGGGAGAGACGGCAGGATTACACCGATACCAAAGCCGACCTCATAGACCGCCTCATCGAATTGCGCGACGACCACAATACCAAGGTCGAAGACATCTTGAAGGGGCTAAGCAGCCGTAGGAGAGAACACGCTGCAATCCTATCCAGCCGTGCGCGGCTTTTGGCTCTGTTCAATGAACATCAAGAGCAGCTCGAGAGGAGTTGCAACCAGCTGCTTTCAAAATACCGCGAAGCAAACATTCGGGCGCGCAAAACTCCCGCTCCAAAACACTTCTCCCAGCCCTTTAAACTCCAAAAGACCAAGCCCATTGTCCAAAACGATGGTGAGATCAAGGATAGCGATCTTGCTTCATCAATTGCCGCGGCCCAGCAGGCGCTGAACGAGCAGATGCTGCAGGTGGGCAAGGAATGCGAGTCCGGGATCGAAAAGTATCGCGACCTCGACAAGCTGTATCCGGAGACGCTCGATGGCCAGGCCTAGAAGCCGTCGCAGGGCAGGGAGCTCGCGCGGGAAAGGCGTTGGAGCGATTGTCGGAGCAATCCTGCTTGGACTTGCCTCGCTCGCAATGTTTTCCGGCTACGTCTGGCTCAACGTAAAGGCCCGGGACGTGCTGGAAACAGACGCAAAGACGGGCTGCCCGACAAAGGCGGGACCGAACAGCGTCACCGCTGTTCTTTTTGACACCTCTGATCCCGTCCCGCAGGCGACCATGGAGGATCTTGCCAACAAATTCAGGCAGATTGCCGGCTCAATCAAGCAAGGCGGCTACCTCTGGGTTGGCACCTTGACAGCGGTGCCTGGCGACCTGAAAGAGCTGTACGCGCGATGCAATCCGGGAGACGGCTCAACGGTTGACGTCTGGACCAGCAATCCCGGAAAGCATCAGAGAATCTGGGAAGAGGCCTTCGACAAGCCCCTCAAGGAACTGCCGGAGCACTTGCCGGCGGATAGCCAGGCTGATCAGTCGCCGATCATGGCTGGCATCCAGAAACTGAAGCTCAGCCTGTTCGACAACGGCATGTTCGACAATGTTCCAAAACGGTTGGTCCTCGTGTCGGACATGATGGAGAACACGCCCGCCTATTCCCAATACAAAGCGGGCGCCGACTACAACGCCTTCAAGAAAAGCCCAGCGAATTCGCGCTTTAGGACCGATCTTCTCGGCGCCGACGTAACCATTCTCTATTTCAACAGGCCGGAAAGGAAGTTCCCGTCCGTCGACCACGCCAATTTTTGGACGCAGTGGTTTTCGGAGAACGGGGGCAATCTCAGCGACTTTACAAAGCTGGAAGGGATGTAACCCATGGCCGCGCGTAGACAATCCTTCCTCGATACGTGGATCTTCCCGCAGGCTTTCTATATCGCGCTGACGGTAGGCGGGTGCGTTTTCATCGCCGTCACAAAGACCGCCGGCATAAGCCCCGTTATCTCGTCAACGGTGCCGATCGGCATCATGATCGGCTACTTCGCGTTTTCCTGGTACGTCGGGAAGTTGCGCGTTCACGACGAGCAGACAGGTGACAACCTCTATTACATGGGCTTCCTGTTCACGCTCTCCAGCCTGGGCACCTCGCTTTACCAGTTCGGCACAGACGCATCGACCGACGAAATCGTCAGGAATTTCGGCATTGCCGTGACGTCGACCATCACAGGCATCGCGCTGCGCATCTTCCACAATCAGGTCCGACGCGACCCCGCCGACGTGGAACGGGCTGCCCGTCACGAGCTCGCGGACATGACACGTCGCGTGCGCACCGAGATGGAAAGCGTAGCGCGTGAGTTCGCCGACTTCCGCCGGGTTTGCAATCAGATGTTGGAAGAAGGCTTCGACGAAATAGCCCGACAGGCGGAGAAGAACGGCGATCAGGTCCGACAGGCCTTCGAGGGTATGGCCGCCAAAGCGATAAAGCCCGTCCAGGAGACTTCGGAGAAGATAGCCAAAAGCCTCGATGACACGTTCGGCCGTATCGAAAGCAGGTTTTCAGGTGTCGCTGAAAAGGTCGACACAGTCGCAGCGTCGCTCGACACGGCGAATGCCTCCATGGCTGGCACGATCTCGAAGTTCGAGGCGCAGGCCGACATAGTTGCCGGGAAGCTCGCCAACGTGGTTATTCCGGACGAGGTCCTCAAGACGGATGTCGTCACAGTTCTCAAGGTGCTTGCAGCGTCTGTCGGAAGGTTCACCGAGCGGGCTGAGGCGCTTTCCAAAGAGCAGGGGGAAAGGACCGACAAGCTTTCGGATACCGTCTTGAGGATGGCGGCGCATCAGAAGCTCCTCCTGGAGAGGCTTGAGAAGCAGGCTGAGCAAAACGCCAGTACGACGAACCTGCTATCCCGCATCCTCGATCGCGATCGTGTGTCCGTCCCGCACGAAATTCCTCCGGTTGCACCTTTGCACGCCAATGAACCGTCTGTTGAACCTCCCATCTTCATCCCCATTTCGGCGGCAACTGCGCAGGGTGAGAAGCCAGGCGCAACGGCAACAGCCAACGGCGCTGATGCCGGGCAGCAGGCCTCCCAGCCGATCGTGGAGAAAGTCCAGCCGAGGCCGAGATGGTGGCGCTGAACGAACCCGGCGGAGCTTCGGTCGGCTACGAAAAGAAAGGCTATGCCCGCGGCTTGATCCTCGGGCTCACCATGGCCGAAACGATGCTCCTGCTCGTCTTCTGCCTGCTGTTGGTTGCAGGCGCCATTGTCGCAAAGAAGAAGGCCGAATTGGAAACTGCCCTTGAAAGGGTATCCCGCAGCGAAGCAGTGGTTCAGCAACTCAAGCAGGAGAACAAGAACCTGCTGGCCCAGGTTGCCGAGCTCATGGAGCGGTTCACTGGGCACAAAGTGCCTGATGAGGAATGGCGAAAGCTCGTCCTCGCCAAAAAAGCGATCGAGCAGATCGAGCAAAAGGGACTGTCGGCCGACGAAGCAGTTCAGCTGGCGGAAGCCACAGTCGCGGTCCGAGACAACAATCTCTCAGCCGACGACGTACGCAAGCTAGTCTCAGCAGATCAGCGTGCGACCGAAGCCGAACGGAAGCTGGCTGAAGCCGAAAAGGAACTCGCTGAAACGACACGGCAGCCTAAGGATCTGCCACCGATCATCAATCTGAGCGAAGCCAAGGGCTATTCCTTCGAAGTCAGCAGTGCCGAACTCAAACCGGCCTTTAAGGCCAAGCTTGAGGGCGCTATTGCCGAGCAGATTGCCGATATCGTCGCAAAATACGATGTCGATGTCGTCGAGGTCATTGGCCACACTGACGAGCAGCGATTGTCGAGGCAGTCGAACATGGACTTCGTTCTGGGGCGCGTACTCTCTGGGGATGAGAGCGTCAGCGAAATGGAGCCGGGTGATAATGCCGGGCTAGGCCTCGCGCGAGCGATATCCGTCGCGTCCGTTCTGAAAAAGATACCGGCGTTTGATCATTTGAACATCCTACCCATGTCAGGCGGCCAACTGATCCTGCCGGATGATCGCCTCACGGATGGAGCTCAGTCAGGCGACGCTCCAGAAAGGCGTCGTATCGAGATCCGAGTACGCAAGAGCAAGCAGAAGCTGGCCGCCGAGGGGCATCACGAAGGCAATTAATAGGCAAACCATGTTGAGCCAAAGCGTGGGTTGCCATCCACCGGAACACGAGTAGAAGCCCGCAAACTGCCGCGGTCCAGTGCCAGCGCGCCGCGCTTTAATTAGTCGGGCGCTCGCTGACGCGTTTTTTCCGCGCCGGAAGTCGAATGGAAAGCGCTTCAGGAAACCAGGAAATGCACTCCAGTCGTGTGATCACCGCTGCCACAATGCATGGTGTCCCCTATTTCTGATGCTACACAATAATAGGTCAGGGCGAGGAAATTATTGATGCATCGGTGACTAATATTAACCAATAATCAGAGTTTTATTGGCAACCTCTTCTGCTGGGTCCGATGACTGTGTCGGAGGGGATGTGTAATGAGTCTGGGTGCCGCAGGGCTCACGCCCATAACGCCTGCTGCTTTCATCAAGAAGTGGAGGAAGTCGGAACTTGGCGAGCGGCAGGCAGCTCAAGAACACTTCCTCGATATCTGCTCGCTGGTCGGCCATCCGTCTCCGAGCGATGAGGACCCGACCGGCGCGTTCTTCGCGTTCGAGAAAGGTGCGAACAAGCTCGGAGGGGGTAAAGGTTTTGCTGACGTCTGGAAGAAGGGTCACTTCGCATGGGAGTACAAGCGTAAGAAGGGAAACCTCGACGAGGCCCTCCTCCAGTTGATGCGATACGCGCCGGCGCTTTTGAGCCCGCCGCTACACATCGTTTGCGACATCGAACGCCTTCGCATCCATACCGCTTGGACGAACACCGTTCCGTCCACATACGTGATCACCCTAGATGACCTCGCGGAACCTTCAGCGCGTGAGATGTTGCACAACGTCTTCTTCAGCCCGGAAAAGCTGAGGCCGACCCGAACACGCGCGGCGGTCACCAAGGAGGCAGCAGACAAGTTTTCCGCGATCGCACTCCGCGTTCAGGGGCGAGGCACACCAGATGAGATTGCTCATTTCGTAAATCAGCTGGTCTTTTGCTTTTTCGCCCAGAGTGTCAGCCTGCTGCCTGATGGCCTGTTCACGAAGCTCCTGAAGCGATCGGCCCGTGCTCCTGAACGAGCCATGAGCTACCTCGACAAGCTGTTTGAAGCAATGGAGCGCGGCGGCGAGTTCGACCTGACCGACATCACATGGTTCAACGGCGGCCTGTTTGATGGTCGCCGAGCGCTACGGCTCGATGACGGTGACATTGGTTTGCTTGTCGCCGCAGACAGCCTCGATTGGGGCCTCATCGATCCGACGATTTTCGGAACTCTGTTCGAGCGGTTTCTGGACCCGGAAAAACGCGCCCAGATCGGCGCGCACTACACCGATCCAGAAAAAATTATGCGTCTTGTCGATCCGGTCATCCTGAGGCCTCTGAGACAGGAATGGGAACAAGCAAGGCGGGAGATTGTCGAACTCCTGAATGGCAATCGCAAGCCGCCAATGCGCAGGCAGCAATCCCGCCGGATGAAGCGGGAGGAAGCGGCCGCCGAAGTACGGTCCCGGTTCACGGAACGGCTGCGAAAGCTCCGCATCCTGGATCCGGCATGCGGGTCTGGAAACTTCCTATACCTCGCTCTCCAGGGTGTGAAGGATATCGAACACCGCGCCAACCTCGACTGCGAGATGCTCGGCATGCCCGCTCAGCTTCCGCTCGTAGGGCCTGAAATCCTGCGCGGCATCGAAATCAACATGATGGCGGCCGAGCTTGCACGCACGACCATTTGGATCGGAGACATTCAGTGGCAGATCAAGAATGGGATACGCTCGAAATCGATACCAATCCTACGCAAGCTAGATGCAATCGAAAGGCGAGACGCCTTGGTCAGGCAGGCCCAAGACGTTGATACAGCTCGTGACGCACAAGGAGACCTTCTTGCTGCACTGCAACCAGTCTCGGAAGATGCTGAAGCAGAATGGCCAGAAGCAGAATTCATCGTAGGAAATCCGCCGTTTGTCGGCGTGCGTTTGATGCGGCAAGCCTTGGGCGATCCAACGGTTGATCGCCTTTTCGATGTGTACGATGGGCGCGTCTCTCGCGAGGCTGATCTCGTCTGCTATTGGGTGGAGAAATCCCGCGCCGCTGTCGCAGCAGATCGAACGCGTCGAGTGGGTCTGGTCACGACGAATTCCATACGCGGTGGAGCGAACAGAAGGGTGTTGGATCGGATCATCGCCGAAAGCCGGCTATTCGAAGCCTGGAGTGACGAGCCGTGGGTCGTCGATGGCGCAGCCGTACGAGTATCCCTAATCTGCTTCGGCCACGGCGAGGACCCGTTGTGCCTCGATGGGAGGACGGTTGCACAGATAAACGCAGATCTTACCGCCGGCGTAACCGACTTGACCAAGGCGCGCAGGCTGTCTGAAAACCAGAACGTAGCGTTCATGGGCGACACGAAGGGCGGTGCCTTCGACGTCCCGGGTAGCTTGGCGCGGGCCTGGCTCTCGATGCCGATGAATCCCAACGGTAGGCCAAACTCAGATGTGCTCCGTCCATGGCGCAATGGAATGGACGTCGCTCGCCGCGGCCGCGACATGTGGATTGTGGATTTCGGCTGGGAGATGTCCGAGCAGGAGGCTGCCCTCTACGAGGCGCCGTTCCAGCACATTAGAGAGCATGTGTTTCCGGAGCGCTCAAAGAACAGGCGTGATGCCTACCGCGAGCGTTGGTGGCGACACGTGGAGCCGAGACCGGCTTTTCACGCTTCCTTGCAGGGCCACTCGCGTTACATGGCAACACCTCGCGTCGCAAAGCATCGGACATTCGTGTGGCTTGATCAAGCGATAGTGCCCGACTCCCGCATCTTCGCGTTTTCTCGCTCAGACGATGTCTTTTTCGGGATTCTTCACTCCCGATTTCATGAGGCTTGGAGCTTCGGAACTTGCTCGTGGCACGGCGTCGGCAATGATCCAACCTACAATAGTGCGGGGGTATTCGAGACCTTCCCGTTCCCCGAGGGCCTCACGCCGGATATCCCAGCTGTCCGATATGAAAAGGATTCACGAGCCATCGCCATATCAAAGGCGGCCAAGAGACTTGATGACATACGAAACGCGTGGCTCAATCCGAGCGACCTTGTCCAGATCAAGCCCGAGGTCGTGCCCGGCTATCCGGATCGAATCCTTCCGAAGGACATCGCGTCGGACGCAATCCTGCGTGACCGTACCCTGACCAACCTCTACAACCGGCGTCCGCAGTGGCTGGTCGACGCCCACTCGGACCTGGATGCCGCCGTTGCCGGAGCCTACGGTTGGCCTGCGGATATCTCTGAAGATGAAGCCCTGGCAAATCTCCTAGAACTCAATCTGGCGCGTGAGGCATTCAACGAGCACGCCAAATCCGGTCTGAAGACAAGAAAGCCACGTCGTCGTCCGACGCCGGAAGAGGTTCGACGTGCCCCGCAGATGAAGTTGCCCATTGCAGGTGGCCGCAAGTCCGTTGTCGGTCCGCAGCAATTGACCACCAAGGATCGCGAAAACCAGCCGACGTCAGCAGAGCGTCCGCGAAACACCAAACGCCGAACAAGCTGACCCAGGTCAGCCAAATTGTGCGAGACGCCCTTGCTCCAAGACCGATGATAGACCCATTCCAGTCATTTCCGTTACACCTCATCAAAAGCAGATCGAAGCCGGCCGCGCCTATGACCGCCTTCTCAAGCGCGGCACCCGGCCGAAGGCGCTCAAGGCCATCGTCGCATGGTTCAAGCGCCTGTGGATCAAGTTCATCGGTTAATCAGTGTGCGGCCGACGGCATCGCCTTTGCAAGCATGGATCAGGTTGACGACGCCGTCGGGAAGGCCGGCCGCGCACATTGCGCCTGCAACGAGCGGCGTCTGTTCGGCAGGTTTCAAGATCACGGTGCAGCCCGCCGCCAGAGCCGGTGAGATCTTGCGCGCCACCATTGAAGCCGGGAAATTCCATAGCGTGATCGTGCCAACAACGCCGATTGGCTGCTTGATCACCCAGCATGCCCCGGTCAGTCGAGGGCGGGGAGATCGTCTCGCCAAAGATGCGGTTGGCCTCTTTGGCTTACCATTGCAGATATGCCGCCGCATGCGAGACCTCCGACTTGGCTTCGCCAAGCGGCTTGCCAATCTCTGCCGTAAGAATGGCAGCAAGGTCGTCGGTATGGTCTTGATCAGCTGATGCCAGCGCCAGAGCATGTCCCTGCGATCCCGGGCGGTAAACGCCGCCCATCAGCCTGCGCGGTATAAGGCCTCGTCGATCGCCGAGCGCGTCTCCTCAGCGCCCATGTCGGGTAGCTCTGCCAACACTTCGCTAGTGGATGGATAAAAACCCTCGAACTTTCGCTAACCCAACAACGTGCCAGGCGTCGGCATGCGGTCGATAGCGCCGAACAGGTCGGGGAGTTTCAGATTCGCATCAGCGGCTGGCACCGAGGCATCCCGGCTTTCTCTTCAAACCGGCGGATGTTTTCTATTGGCTGCGTCAGGATGTGTAACCGCACTTCGCATCGGACCTCGAGCGACGGGGCCCTGGCGACCTGCCGACCGCGTTATGGAATAGGAACGACCGTTCCTGGAACGAGAATTCCTGTTCAGCGCCTTTCTCGCCCGCACGCCTGGCGGGGGCACCGAGCGTTGAGCCCTGCGACCTGATAACCGCAGCGCAGGCATGGCATCCACGCATCCGCGGAAAGCGGCAATTTGGCCTAAGCTTTGACGGCGCCCGCGCGCCTGACGGCGCGTGCCGGGTGCTCGTGAACCGAGCCCGCTTTTTCTTCGCCAGGCTCAGGCGGTCTCGGCCATCCGGCTTCGCCCCCTGGCGCGGGCAGCCTGTCGGCTGCTGACGGTCGCCGCCCTGTCGGCCGGCGCGGTTTGTCTGTTGGCCGAGCCCTGACAAATCTGGCGCCGCCAGTCTCGAGGCCATCGCGCGAAACGGCGGCGTGCTGCGCCGCATCGCCGTGCGCATTCCGACCTATCTGTCGGACATTCGCGAGAACCCCGCCTGGCTGCCGATGTTCGTGCTCGCCCGCACCATGCCGGCCCGCCGGATGCACTGGCGTGGGGCAAAGCCGGTTCGCGTGTCGCAAAAAGCCCACGACACGATGTTTGCCGGCGTCGATCGCCAGGAAATTGTCGAGGCGCTGCGGTCGGACGGGCTGTTTTGCGGGCTCGTCCTGCCGACTTTCATCCATGAGGAGATCGCCGCCTTCGCCCGCTATGTCATCCGACGCCGGTTGGGCCTCGACTGACCCAGATCAAGGCCACGCCCTTGTCGGCGTGGTTTGATCGATCAGTCCTACAAGGGAAAAACACATGGGCTGACCGACAGCCTGGTCGTCCCTCCATCATCTTGACAATCCAGATCATACGGCAGGCAAATGACGCTTCACCAGCCAGGAACCGACGTGAGAAACGCGCTTGAGGCGATGCGGGCAATAGATCACAGCGCAATCAATGCACGACATGCGGCTCGACTCCCCCAACATATCACCAAGAGAACCGACGCGCTGGCGGCACGCTGATGGCCGGCCGTGACGACAGCTTCGACATCATTGTCGTGGGCGCCGGGCCGGTCGGACTTTCCTTCGCCGCATCGCTTGCTCATAGCCAGCTCAAACTGGCGGTTGTCGAAGGGCAATCCCTGGAAAGACTGGCAAGTCCGGCTTTCGACGGCCGCGAGATCGCGCTCACCCACGCCTCGATTGGAATCCTTCGCGAGCTCGGCGCCTGGGATGTTATCTCCGCTTCGGACAAGTCACCGCTTCAAGGCGCACGCGTCCTCAACGGATCGAGCCCGTTTGCGTTGTGTTTCGATTCCCCCGGCGGATCCGCGGAACCGCTGGGCGTTCTGGTCCCGAATTGCCAGATCCGCGATGCCCTGTTCAAGATCATCCGCTTGCAGGGCCATGCCCGGCTGCTGTGCGGCCACTCGGTCGTGCGTGCAACAAACAGCCGTCAAGGAGCAATGATAACGCTCTCCACTGGCAGGCAGCTGAGCGCTCGGCTTCTCGTTGCAGCCGATTCGCGTTTTTCCGCCACCCGCAATCTGCTCGGCATCGGCGCCGATATCAATCGGCTTGGCAACTCGATGCTGATTTGCCGGGTGAGGCACGAGCGCCCCCACCACCAGATCGCGATCGAATGGTTCGATCACCATCAGACGGTGGCGATGTTGCCTCTCGCGCCAGGCGTGTCGTCGCTGCTTCTAACTTTGCCCTCAAACGAGGCCGACGGACTGCTTGCCCTCGACGACGAGTTGTTCCTGAGGGAGTTGACAAAGCGCTGTCGAGGGCGCCTCGGCAACATGAGCCTGGCAAGCCAACGCTACATCTATCCGCTGGTCACGACCTGGGCGCACAGGTTCCGGGCGCCGAGCGCCGCATTGATCGGCGACGCGGCCATTGGCATGCACCCGGTGACCGCGCATGGCTTCAACATCGGCCTCGGCGGCCAGAAGCAGCTCGCCCGCGGTATAGAGACCGCATGGCGCGACCGTCGCGACATTGCCGACCCCGACATGCTCCACAGATATGAAAGCCGACTGCGCCTGTCGGCGGCGCCGCTCTACCATGCTACGAATATCCTCGTCGGACTCTACTTAAGCGAGCATCCGGCGGCACGGCTTGCAAGGCATGTAGGACTGCGCCTCGGCCAACATCTTCCCTTTGTCCGTCATGGCATTGCGGCCATGCTGAGGCGGTGAACCGCAGTCGTCATAGGATCATCGTCAGCGTGCTGGCGTCTGGCGAGTTTGGTTCGATGTGAGCGGTCGCGGCTGCGCGGGATCATGCTTGATGAAGACGCGGCCGCTGAATGCCGCGAGCCTCTTCCATCGCAGATCGTCAGCGTGTCAATCGCCGTGTGTGTGCAGAATTCCCGACCGCCGCAAAGCGTTTGTCGGCCGGCGCCACACAGAAGTGGACCCAGCCACGTCCAATCCCGCCTTCGATGTGTTCAGCGCGTGGATGGTTGTCATCCAAACAATCAATTTTGCCAATCCTGCGGACCCTATTAGGAGCGTGACCGAAATCAAGTGCCTCGGCCCGCAGTACGCCCGACGAAAAAGCCTGAGCACCAACCACCTGGGCCTTAAGGAGCAACAGAATGCAACGACCCGAAGGCAGTGGAAATTGCTGCCGGGACGTTCTTCCTCATCGGGGTCTATGTCGCGCGTCAAGCGGACTCGTGTTTTGACATCGGGTCTCACGAAGGACCCCGCTTCTCGGAATGAGCGTGCCCCGACCCTACCGACGTCAGACGGCATTTGCAGCGCCGGTGATTGCTGCCTTAGCTAGGTGCGAATTTGACCCATAAAATCGATCATGAACTGCTGAATCGAGAAATGGCCGCAGACGACCCATGGCGGCTTGATGGCAACCCGTTCGAGCGGGAGCGCCACACCCAAATTCTCCGGTTGTCACTTGCGCAAGGTCGAGTCGCAAATGCGCTCGAAGTCGGCTGCGCTGCCGGCGCTTTTACGGAGCGGCTAGCCCCCATTTGCCAGCGGCTCACTGTGATCGATGTCGTCGAGCCAGCGATTACGCGAGCACGTTTACGCATGAAGGAGACGCCGCACATCAGCTGGATAATTTCCGATGTTCAACAGTTTTCGAGTGATGAGCTGTTCGACCTGATCGTCGTTGCGGAGGTTCTTTACTACGTCGGAGACCTCGATCAGATCCGCGCGGCAGTCCGCAACCTGGTAAGTCTGCTTGCGCCAGGCGGGCAGCTGGTTTTCGGATCGGCACGTGACGCCAATTGCCAACGCTGGGGGCACGCTGCTGGTGCAGAGACCACCATCGCCATGCTGAACGAATCGTTGACCGAGATCGAGTGCATCGAGTGCCGGGGCGCGTCGATCAATGAAGACTGCCTGCTGGCTCTCTTCCGAAAGCCGATTTCCGCTTCCTGATAAAACACTTGGAAACTGTGTGGGCTTCTGTGGTGTCAAGCTGACCCAATATGCGGACGTATAGAGCGCCCAATTGCAACAAGTAGCTGGATCCAGTTGATGGTAACAACTGCTGACTACATCCGGCTTCTTCATGCGGCTCGATGTTCTGCGCCGCGAGCCTCGAGGGGTTTTCGCCCGCTTCCACCTCAACGGCCCCAGACGTCGGCCGAAGCCTTTCCGGTCCAGACATCAGGTTCGGAAGCGGCGGGGTGACCGTTCCCCCACCTCTGCCATTTTGCGTAACGGCTTTACCCAATAAATGACCCATAGATACCCAGATGAAGCGAAGTCCTTATTTTGCATGGCTCCCTATGCGGGACGGGCTCTACGGCTGCCGCCACCGAACCTCAAAGGTGATCCCTAGCCGGGAAAGCGGCACTCCTCGTCGGGGGCCGTCGGTCCCGTGTCCCGCCTTATGCGGCGCTATGCTGACACTCCTACGGCTGCCCTTTTAACCGATCTCGTCGTTGCAGTCAGTCCCGCGTCCCGGCCCTTCGGCCGGCGCAAGTGCTGACGCTCCTTAGGCTGCCTTTCTGTGTGCGGCGATCTTTGATCCCTCGCACGGAATGAAGACTTAGGGGCCAGCTCCTTTGCGCACTTCAGGCCTCAGGTGCTCAAGCTGTGTGTTCCAGTCGGCCAAAACCTCAAACAATTCGTTCGAAGTAGCGCCATCCGGGCGCGCTCCTTCCCGCTCTCCAGGTGCTTTCACCGACAGTCCGGTTGACCGGCAACACTCGAAAGCATTGACCAGACGATTCCTGTTGGCGAGCGCGATAGAGCTTCGCGGAACCTGTTTGCCGCCGGCGATCCAGAGCTGCGCGATCGCCATGCATCATCGCGTGCGCCAACGGTCGCCGCGTTTGCTGACGCCTAACAGTCGGGCCGTCCTCCACTTGATCGCTGCTTCGGCACGGGCGCAGCCACGCGCTGGCGGCCGCTCTTGAATCAGGTTGTGTCACCGACAGCTGCCATCGGTGCCGCCGCTTATCGGGCCAATCGAGCACGACCAGAAGGTTCAGATCAGGGCCTTTGAAAGGCATGGTTTTAATATCCATAGCGTGGATGCTCGCGATCTAAACAATCAATTTTACCAATCCGGGAGGGTCGTTCATAGACCCATGACATGCACCGCCATTGCTCTACCGCGTGAGGTGCACAAAAGAACCCGAAAAAGAGGAAGTCTTCGCATGCGCCCTGACGTGCAGTGGAGGTTATGCTGGGAAAATGAGTTGCAGCTTCCCGATCACCTCGAACTCTCTGAGTTCTTCCGGAAGACCTATGAGCCGACCGGAGCCTTCAATGGAAAGCAATTCGAAGGCGGTCGAAGTTGGGCCGGTGCAAGGCCGGAACTCCGCGCAATCGGCTATGATGTGCACGGGGTAGCGGCTCACATGGGCGTGCTGCGCCGATACATCAAAGTTGGCGACGTTGATCTGCTGGTCGCTGAACTCGGTCTATACGGGGTGCGTCCGGATCTTGAGGGGCTGGGAATCGCCCATTCGATTAGCGTCATGTATCCAGTGCTGCAGCAGCTTGGCGTTCCATTCGCTTTCGGCACGGTTCGGCAGGCGCTCCGGAACCATGTTTCGAGGTTCTGCCGCAAAGGCTTGGCGAACATTCTGACGGGCGTTCGCGTGCGTTCAACCCTCCCGGACGTGTACTCCGATCTGCCTTCCACGACGCGAGTCGACGACGACGTACTCCTCATGGTGCTCCCAATTGGACGCTCGATGAGCGAGTGGCCGGCCGGCACTTTGATCGATCGGAACGGTCCAGAGCTATGACCGCGGATCTGGTATCCGCTCGCTTCCTCAAATTCACAGAAAAATCTGACATCTCATGACCCTGTTTGCCACAGCCAGTACTGTTGCCATCTGCTCTTATGCGCTACTGTCGACCGTCTACAAAACCGCGCAGGTGTTTTATACCCTGCCTACAAACGTACCGCCGACCTCGGGCGACCCGCCCGGCGGTGAGCCTTGGCCGAGCGTCGATGTCATTATCCCGTGCTACAACGAGGCGCCTCGCACCCTCTCGGACTGCCTGGCTTCCATTGCAAGTCAGGAATACGCCGGTAAACTGCAGGTCTATGTTGTTGATGACGGTTCTGCAAACCGCGATGCCCTCGTAGGTGTACACGAGGAATACGCGGGCGACCCGAGGTTCAACTTCATTGCGCTCCCAAAGAATGTCGGAAAGCGCAAGGCGCAGATTGCCGCCATTCGCCGCTCGTGCGGAGATTTGGTGCTGAATGTAGATTCGGACACGATACTCGCCCCGGACGTCATCACCAGGCTTGCGCTAAAGATGCAAGATCAAGCGGTCGGCGCCGCCATGGGCCAGTTGGCGGCTAGCAATCGCAGTGAAACTTGGCTGACGCGGTTGATCGACATGGAATACTGGCTCGCCTGCAACGAAGAGCGGGCAGCGCAGGCTCGGTTCGGTGCCGTCATGTGTTGCTGCGGTCCGTGTGCCATGTACCGGCGATCCGCGCTTGTTTCGTTGCTGGATCAGTACGAGACGCAGCGCTTTCGAGGGAAGCCGAGCGACTTCGGCGAGGACCGCCACCTTACGATCCTGATGCTGAAAGCAGGCTTTCGAACAGAGTATGTCCCGGAGGCCGTCGCGGCAACAGTCGTTCCCAACAGCATGGGTCCCTATCTGCGCCAACAGCTTCGCTGGGCCCGGAGCACTTTCCGTGACACGTTGCTGGCGTTCCAACTGCTGCGCGGCCTTAACATTTATCTCACATTGGACGTGATTGGCCAGAATATTGGCCCATTATTGCTCTCTTTGTCGATTCTGGCGGGGCTCGCGCAATTGGTAACGACAGGTACTGCGCCTTGGACGGCATGCCTGATGATTGCAGCCATGACTATAGTTCGCTGCAGCGTGGCAGCGTTTCGTGCGCGCCAACTTCGATTTCTCGGATTCTCGCTCCACACACTCATCAACATCTTTCTCTTGCTCCCGTTGAAAGCATACGCGCTGTGCACATTGAGCAACAGCGATTGGTTGTCGCGCAGCTCTGCGGCCAATGTGACAGACACTGGCGGCACCAGTTCAAAGCCGAACTTGGTGGGATCTGACGCAGCTTACAGCGAACAGCAATAGTCACGTGATCTCAGGTGGAAGAGTTTTGAGCCAGGACCAGAAACATCAAGTGTTGAAGCGTAAGTTGGGCCCAGAGGATTTGCGGCGATTCGAGACTCCTGCGATCGAACGGGAGTTTCACGGGCAGACAAGCGCGAAAAGCTCCGTGCCTGACTCTCTGTCGACCGTGGCAGTCGATTTTGCCGGCGTAACCAAGTCGTATGGGAACAAGATCGTTGTCGACGAACTGTCGTTCTCCGTTGCGTCGGGAGAGTGTTTCGGCCTCCTCGGACCAAACGGGGCGGGCAAAAGCACGATTGCGCGTATGCTCCTCGGCATGACATGCCCTGACGCGGGCACGATCACGGTGCTCGGCGTCCCGGTGCCGGCGCGCGCTCGGCTGGCACGCAGGGGCATTGGCGTGGTCCCGCAATTCGACAATCTTGACCAGGAATTCACCGTACGCGAGAACCTGCTGGTGTTCGGACGCTACTTCGGCATGAGCACACGTCAGAGCGAAGCGGTCATCCCGTCGCTTCTCGAGTTCGCTCGCCTCGAGCGCAAGGCGGATGCGCGCGTCTCGGAACTGTCCGGCGGCATGAAGCGATGCCTGACAATGGCGCGGGCGTTGATCAACGACCCCCAGCTCATTGTGATGGACGAGCCGACCACCGGCCTCGATCCGCATGCGCGCCACCTGATCTGGGAGCGGCTGCGCGCCCTGTTGGCACGTGGCAAGACGATTATCCTAACGACGCATTTCATGGAAGAGGCTGAGCGATTATGCGATCGGCTGTGCGTGCTCGAAAAGGGCCGCAACATCGCCGAAGGCGGCCCGCAGGCGCTGATCGACGAGCATATCGGATGCCAGGTCATGGAGATTTATGGTGGCGATCCGCACGAGTTGCTTTCGCTGGTCAAGCCACATTCCCAGCGCATCGAGGTCAGCGGCGAAACCCTTTATTGCTATGCGCCAGACCCTGACCAGGTGCGCACGCAACTGCAGGGGCGAGCAGGTCTGCGTCTTCTTCTGCGTCCAGCCAATCTCGAGGATGTTTTCTTGCGGCTGACCGGGCGCGAGATGGAGGAGTGAACGATGATTGAAGGTTTTGCGGCGGCGCTGCCGGCCAATGCGTGGAACTGGGTTGCGGTATGGCGACGCAACTATCTGGCATGGAAGAAAGTCGCACTCGTGTCGCTTCTCGGTAACCTCGCCGATCCTATGATCTACCTTTTCGGCCTAGGCACCGGCCTCGGCATAATGGTCGGCCGCGTCGACGGTGCGTCGTATATCGCCTTTTTGGCGGCCGGCATGGTCGCGGTAAGTGCGATGACCGCCTCTACCCTGGAAACATTGTACGCGGCTTTCGCTCGCATGCATTCTCAACGCACATGGGAAGCCATGCTGTATACGCACATTACCCTCGGCGACATCGTTCTGGGTGAACTGGCGTGGGCAGCCACCAAGGCCTTCATGGCCGGTACGGCTATTACCATCGTCACCGCAACCTTGGGCTATGCCGCCTGGCCGTCCGTCCTCTATGCGCTGCCAATCATTGCTCTGACAGGGTGCGTATTTGCGAGCCTCGCGATGATCGTCACCGCACTTTCGCCCAGCTACGATTACTTCGTGTTTTACCAGACGCTTGTCCTCACACCTATGCTGTTCCTGTCGGGCGCCGTTTTCCCATTGAACCAGCTGCCTGGCGCCTTTCAGCAGATAGCGCGATGCATGCCGCTGTCACATGCGATCGACCTCATTCGTCCGGTTATGCTTGATCACCCGATCAGCGGCATCGCCCTGCACGTCGGTGTGCTCGGCCTGTACGCGCTGTTGCCATTCTTCCTCTCGATGGCGCTGTTGCGCCGCCGACTAATGCGCTGACGAAAGAGAGTGAGATAAACAATGCGCTACGGACTTCGTGCTGCAAATAAAAACGACATCGCCAACGCAAATCGGCATCCAACCCAGGGTCTTCGTGGCATCCACTCAATCTCTCAACGTTATGGAACGCCCCGGGACCTCGATCACAGGATCTCATGTTGATCCAGGCGTAAGAGAATTTCTTTGAGGTTGGTGATGTCTGACTGGCGTTCGCGGCGGCGAACGACAACGCAGCCTGTGTTTTTGATCAAACGGCCTTGAGACAGGCCAATTCAGTCTTCCTGTACGATAAACGGAGAGCGAGATGCTGTGTCTAGGATTGAGCGGCGGATTAGACAAAGTCTATGAAAACCGATTCCAGATTGCGAATACATTCATGCACGATGGCGCTGCGGTGCTCGTCCGAGACGGACAGGTCATCGCGGCCGTAGAAGAGGAGCGCCTCAATCGGATCAAACACTCCAACAAGCTCCCAATCAGTTCGGTTCAATACTGTCTTTCAGCCGCTGGGGTTCAGCTCAGCGAAATCGATCATGTGGCGTACTACGCTACCGAAACCTATTGCAACGCCATGCTCGAAAACATGCTTGCTTCCGAGCCGAACGCCTCCATTCCGTTGGATGCCAAATTTTTGGTGCAGCAGCTGTTGGCGCAGGAGTTCGGTAGCGAGCTCGACCCTTCGCGTATCTCATTCGTAAGTCATCATCAGGCGCACGCCGTGAGTGCTTTTGCAATGTCGGGCTTCGAGCAAAGTCTGATTTTCGCGATTGATGGCTCTGGTGATTTCCAGTCGGGTCTTGTGGCGGTAGGATCTGGTGCTGAAATTTCGCAACTCGCGACTTTCCCAGAGAACAATTCCCTTGGGCTATTTTATCTCGAGGTGATCCGGTATCTCGGCTACGGCTTGTTCGATGAATATAAGGTAATGGGGCTTGCCCCCTACGGCGATCCCGTTCCCTATCGCGAGCTTTTCGAGCAGTTCTATGAACTGTCTGCAAACGGCGAGTATCGCGTCCACCTGGACCGCATCGGTCCGACTTTGCTTCGCACCATTCAGGTCCGGCAAAAGGGAATGCCATTCACCCAGCAGCACAAAGATGTGAGTGCGTCGTTACAGGAAGCGCTCGAACGCATCGTGTTTCACATTCTTCGGCATCATCGTGAGGCCACCGGGATGACGCGGCTGTGCCTGGCCGGCGGCGTTGCGCACAATTGCTCCATGAACGGCAAGCTGCTCTATTCAGGCCTTTTCGAAGACATCTTCGTGCAGCCCGCGTCGCATGACGCTGGCTGCGCATTGGGCGCTGCATTAATCGTGTCTGGTGAGCTGGGCCGCCCCGCGCCGCGTGCGCGACTGCAGGAGGTTTATTGGGGGCCGGATCTCGCGAGCGATCACGCTGTCGAAGAGGAACTAAAAGCATGGGCGGGGCACCTGGAGTTTGAACGCACTGAGGCGGTGGCGGATAGGGCAGCCGAGTGGATGGCCGGTGGCGCCGTGATCGGCTGGGTGCAAGGTCGTTCGGAGTTCGGGCCGCGCGCGCTCGGAAATCGCAGCATTCTTGCCGACCCCAGGCCCGCCACAAACAAGGACCGGATCAACGCCATGGTCAAGAAGCGGGAAGGGTATCGCCCGTTCGCCCCATCAGTGCTGGAGGAGGATGCGCGCGAATTTTTCGACCTCCCAGGCAGTGCGTGCGAATTTCCCTTCATGAATTTCGTGGTCCGTGTGCGCGACTCCAAGCGTGGTTTGCTCGGCGCCATCACGCACGTCGACGGTACGGCTCGGCTGCAAACAGTATCGCGCAAGGCCAGTCCGGCCTACTGGGACGTCATCAATGCCTTCAAGCAGCGCACTGGCATCCCAATTCTGCTCAATACGTCCTTTAACAACAATGCCGAGCCGATCGTGGATTCAGTTGCAGACTCGATTGCCACGTTCCTGACGACAGGGTTGGATGGACTTGTGGTCGGGCCGTTCCTCGTCAAAAAACGGGCCACAACGCTGGAGGATTGGACTGCGCTCGCGGTTTCATTGCCGCCTTATGTATCCCTGTATAAGGTCCGCGCTCACACGGCGCTGGATCGCCAGGAGACCGTCTGCGAAATCCGAACGGATCACTCCAGCCGTGACGGTGTGCGTATTTCACATGACTTGTTCGATCTGCTGACGCGGATCGAAGGCGAAGCCGTGCTCGCGGATCTCCTCGATACAATTACGCTGGATCAGGCCCAGCGCGAGGCTCTCACAGGAGAACTGCGACGGTTGTGGGAGCAGCGCCGCGTTCGCATGCGTCCCTCGCAAGCTGCTCGCGTCGATCAAAACTGATGCCAATCGCTGGACGACAGATAGCAGTTGCCGAAACACCGGTCCTTGTCGTTTCTCGACGGCGGACCCGGTTCGGTGACTGCCTATGTGTCCGGCATCAGCCTGGTGTTACGCATAGCGGACGGGACGTGCGAGCGGGCTGCGCCGCTCGCGGGATAAGGCGGCGGCCCTACGGCGCGCCAAGCCGGCATATTCGTCGTTGAGATGCTTTTTGGCCAAATGCGTTGGTGGGGCGACGATCATGTCTTAGCGCGGCTTGACCCTTCGCCTTCCAATTATGACGCCATTGCGGATTTCGCCGGCGCTTTCTTCAGGACTCGAGATCTGTTGGTCAAGGCCACCCGCGCGGTTAGCGTTGGCGATGCCCGACATCTGCTTTCGGGCAATCGCCTGATCGGGATGCGAGTCGAGGAAGGGGAGCTCACCCAACCCACGGCCGAATGCCCGTCGCGCGCCTGCGCGATTGCAAGCGCCGTGGTGCTGTGCCATTCCATGCGAAGCGTGAGAGTCCTTTTCAGCCCGCGCAGAACCAGGAAGGCCGACATAGTCGGGAGCGCCGCGCCGGTGATGTAGCGCACGGCGGTTTCGTACAGCGTGTGGAGGGGTTCCGCGTCGCCGAGGATTGCGCCGCCAAGGCTGCGACCTCATTCGCCGCGACACTTTCAATCGTGGGTCGAGTTCAGGAAGGCGCGTGGTTGAACGGCATTGGGAAAACCAGCCGGATCGTAGCCGGTGATGGATCGCGCGGGTAGCGAAGCCGAATTTGGCATCGTTCGCAGATGTGCCACTTTCCGGTCTTGGATTGCGGTCTCGGGCATCGGCTTCAGACGTGCTCTTGGCTTTCGGAAGGAGTGGCTGCAAACTGGTTGATATGGAATGTCCAGTTGGCAGGAAAAGAAATGGTCCAGTCTCCAGGTCCCGGTGCTTCAACCCGCTCGCATGGCATGGGGGCGCGCCAGATCTACGAAGCGCTTCGCGAGCAGATCCTCAGAGGCGTTTACGGCACCGGCAGCCAGCTGCCGTCCTCCCGTGGTCTCGCCGAGGAACTTGGAGTCTCGCGAACGACCGTCACCGTCGCCTACGAGCAGCTGGCCGCGGAAGGTTTCATCGACATCCGTCAAGGCGCGCGCCCTCGTGTCGCATCCTCACTCCTGGGACATGAGCTGACCGCCAATCCCCCAAAACGGTTCGGCCCGGTTCACTTGTCAAGCTATGGCGAACGGCTGCGTGGTACTCCGCGCTGGCCGGATTACCTGCCGAACACGCTGAAGGTTGATTTCCGATATGGCGTCCTGGCGCCCTCAGATTTCCCCGCATCGGTTTGGAAGCGCGCGATGAACGCGGCGATGGCGCAGCGGCCGGCACGGCTCGCCTATGACGATCCGTGCGGTTCGAGCCGGCTCCGCCAAGCGCTTCAGGGCTATCTCTGGCGCGCCCGTACTGTGCGCTGCGACCCCGAGCAGATCGTCATCGTCAATGGTTCGCAGCAGGGCCTCGATCTCTGCGCGCGCCTGCTGCTCGACCCCGGGGACAGCTTCGTCATCGAGGACCCCTGCTACAGGATGGCGCGCCAGGTCTTTGCCAGTACAGGTGCCACGCCCGTTCCCGTCGAGGTTGACGATCACGGCATGCAAACGGAGCAACTGGCGGGGGTCGCGGCCCGGCTGGCCTATGTGACGCCCTCGCATCAGTTTCCGCTCGGCGGCGTCATGCCGATCCCGCGGCGGCATCAGCTTCTGGAATGGGCGCGGGAGCAGGGCGCCTATGTCATCGAGGACGACTACGACAGCGAATATCGCTACGATATCAGCCCCGTTCCCCCGCTGCATAGCCTCGAGGATCATGGGGCCGTCATCTACCTCGGCACCATCTCAAAGACGCTCTCGCCGATGCTGCGGATCGGTTATCTCGTCGTCCCGGCGGAATTCCTGCAGGTTTTCGAAACCGCCAAGCAGCTTGCCGACCGGCATTCTCCGATGGCGGGGCAGGAGTCATTGGCCTCTCTGATCGAGAGCGGTGGCTATGAAAGCCATGTGCGCCGCGTGCGCCGCATCAACGGCGAGCGCCGGGAGGCATTGCTGACCGCCCTGAAGCGGAGTTTTCAAGGTCGGATCGCCGTCCAGGGGGCAGAGGCTGGACTGCACGTCGTCATATGGTTCAACGACCTGCCGCGATCGCGTGAAACGGCGTTGGTCGAAGCTGCCCAATACGCGGGTCTGGGTCTGCACCCGATTTCGCCGCTTTATCATCGGCAGTCGGGAGCAGGCGAAGCCGACCGCGTCGGGCTTGTCATGGGCTATTCCGCCCTGAGCATCCGGCAGATCGAAAAAGGCGTCGAGATGCTGCGCGACGTCGTCGCTCGACTCTGAGACGCTGACGGTTCCGCACGCGGGTTAGAACGCATTCGCGGCCGCTCATCATAAACAGTTCATCGTTGAAATAGTCGCGCGACCGGGCGACGGCCGCGCTCATGGCCGGCTGACTAAGGTTGATGCTGCTGCCGCCGTGAGGTTGCGCGCGATCCAAGCCTTTGTCTCATCTATCCGCAACGTGGATGCTTGTCATCGAAACAATCGATTTTGCCGATTCGACAGAACGTCCCATAGGAAGAATTCAAGGATGCAGCCCTAAGGAGATTGTCGATGCATGCGTTGGCTCCGAGGAGCATTTTCTGGTGTGGTCTGCGCCGAACATCAAGCGAGCCGATCCCCTTTTCGACCAGGTACATCGGTGATCGGGGCAAGCTGCATCGCGTCGGCTCTTCGCGACAAGCTCCCTCCGATAGCGTAGGCCCCTACCTCAAGGATCGGGGTTATGCCGATTGCGAATGGCCGACCGGTACAACAATTGACCGCAAGGGTTCGCAGCTATGAGACGTCTCGATGACAGATGGGAGGTGCAGAGTGAATGCGCTGACGGCACCGGGCGTCGAAGCGTCTATCTGACGTTTGACGACGGTCCAAATCCATGTTTCACACCACAGATACTCGATGTGCTGGCGCAAAATCGGGTGCCAGCGACATTCTTCGTCATTGGTGCTTACGCCGCAGAGCATCCGGATCTCATCCAGCGAATGATCGCAGAAGGGCATGAGGTAGGCAACCACACGATGTCTCATCCGGACCTGTCCAAGTGCGGCTTGGGCGAAGTGCAACGTGAGGTATTTGAGGCGAACCAGGCCATCATGCTAGCATGCCCGCAGGCCTCGATCCGCTACATTCGCGCGCCATACGGCGCCTGGAGCGAAGAAGTGCTCACTGCCTCAGAGATCGCAGGGCTGGCGGCCCTTCATTGGTCGATCGACCCAAGAGACTGGTCGCGCCCCGGCACCGACGCGATCGTCGATGCAGTGCTCGCCTCGGTACGCCCCGGCGCAATCGTGCTCTTGCACGACGGATGCCCTCCCGACGAGTCGACACGGAGCACTCAAGCCAGTCTGCGCAACCAGACCGTTATGGCGCTGTCCAATCTGATTCCTGCATTAGATGCCTGCGGATATGAAATTCGCTCGCTTCCAGAACATCACTGAAATGCGAGATCGCATGGACCTGCTTTCCCAGCCAGTACCTGTGTGGTCTCGCTTATGAAGGCTTACAGGCCGTTTACGCCCTGCGAACAAGCACTTCGTTGACATCGGACGAACTGGTCGGCTCCGACAGTTGGCTAAGCGTAGACGTCTGTTGTCAGCTGCTACGATGAGGACCCGCGCACGCCCTCGGCATGGCCCAGCACCGCCGGTAGGTTCACTCTTCGACGATTGTTTGAATGTATGGTTCACTTCGCGTTGGATCGATTTCATTGGGCTTGCCGCAGGCTCACATAGCGCGACCCTGCGGGATCGCTGGCTGCGTCGAAAAGGTTTGGCAAGCAATTCGCATACCGTGGACCGGCACCGGGGATTCCGGTGCTCTGATCCGGCGCGCGATGCCATCTTTCATCAACTGGACTACCTCAATAGCTTCTGACTGGCTGTTTCCAGCAGGCCAGCTTGCCGATACCTGACTTGGTAACGCAAGGAGTTTCGCGATGTACATCCCTCCCGCTTTCCGCGACGACGACAAGGAATGCCTGCGCGCGACCATTCGCGCGGCGCTGCTGGCGAACTTCGTTACCGTCACGGCGGAAGGGCCGCTCGCAACGCCACTGCCCCTCTTCCTTAACGAGAACGAGGGCGAGCACGGCGTGATCTACGGGCACCTGGCGAAGGCCAATCCCCAGTGCCGTGTTCCGCCGCTGGGCGACGGCTTGGCCATCTTCATGGGGCCGGACGCTTACGTGACGCCGGCATGGTATGCGACCAAGCGGGAAACCGGGAAGGTCGTCCCGACCTGGAATTACGTCGCCGTCCACGCCTATGGCCCGGTCGAGTTCTTCGAGGATGCGGGAAGACTGCTGGACGTCGTGAATCGGCTGACCGACCACCACGAGGGCGAGCGCGCCTCGCCTTGGGCCGTGTCGGACGCGCCGCCGGATTTTGTACAGGCGCAACTCCGCGGAATCGTCGGCCTGCGCATGCCAATCACGAGGTTGGAGGGCAAGCGCAAAATGAGCCAGAACCGGAACGCGGCCGACCGCGCTGGCGTGGCGGCGGGCCTTGCGGCGAGCGAGCGGGCATCTGACCGCGACGTCGCCGCTCTCATCCCAAAATAATCATGAACTTCGTCGGAATCGACCATCATGCCAGAACTGACCCCACTCGCCCTGTACCTCGCCGCGGCCTCCGTGCTCGCCATCACCCCCGGTCCGGGCATCTTCTACGTTGCCGCGCGCACGCTCGCCGGTGGTCGTCGGGAAGGTATCGCTTCCAGCTTCGGCACGGGGTTGGGGGGCATGATCCACGTCCTCGCCGCAAGCTTAGGTGTTTCCGCGATCGTGCTCGAGAGCTCGGAACTGTTCTCCGCATTAAAGCTGTTCGGCGCGGTCTACCTCGTCTGGCTCGGCTTTCGCACCTTTCAAGCCGCCCGCCTCAAGGGAGCGACTGGCGGCGATGACGGCGCCGCAGTGGGTCCAGTCGGACCCCGGCGGGCGTTTCGTGAAGGGGTACTGGTCGAGGCGCTCAACCCGAAGACGGCAGTCTTCTTCCTCGCCTTCATTCCGCAGTTCGTGAATCCGAGCGCAGGGCTCGTAGCTCTGCAATTCGCGGTGCTTGGCTCCGTGTCCATTGCGCTCAACACGCTCGCCGACATCGTGGTTGCCGTCGTGGCCAGCGGCATTCAAGACGGCGCGGCAGCGCGTCCCGGGTTGATCCGCCGCCTGAGGGAGGCGTCAGGCGGCGCGATGATCGCGCTGGGCGTCGGCCTCGCTCTGGCGAAACACCCTGCTGCCTGACTTTGAATCTGATCGATTGGGCATCTTTCAGGGTTGGCGGGTACCTTGCGAAAGCAGTTGGATGGCTGCGAGCCAGTTCGGTCATTGCACCTATTCAAGCCATGTCTCAGGAGGCGCGGCACCGCCGTTTGGGTGAACGTCGGCTCATAAATGAGAGAAAAACATAGCGTGAGAGAAACGTGAGTACGACTGCCTCGCCTCGCTCATGCCCATCATATCGGCCCTCGCTAATCAACGCACGGTAGAAGCCAGTCAGCCGAGAATGACGCCCGTTTCATGGAAGGAAAGCCAAGCCATGCGCCAAGCATCGCCCCGCTTTGCACTCGATTATATGGCGACGCCCGGACTTGACGTCAGGGCACTTTTCGCTTTTGCCCGCGACCAGGGCCTAACCGATGTCCAGATCCGCGGCCAACCGGGCAGCAATGCTATGGCACGCGGCGAGCCGGCGGCGGACGTCCGGTCTGCGGCCGCCGACACAGGCGTTGGGATTATTTCCGTCAATGCCCTCCAGCGCTTCAATGAGTGGACGCCCGCCCGCAGGGCCGAGGCGAGCAAGCTCGCCGATTATGCAGCGGCCTGCGGAGCCACGGCGCTCATGCTGGTGCCGGTCAACGGCGGCTCCTGGCCCGCCAATGTCGAGCGCCGGGGCGATCTCCGCGTCGCCTTGAAGGCGCTCAAGCCGATCCTCCAGTCGCGCGGTCTGATCGGTCTCATCGAGCCGCTGGGCTTCCGGACCTGCTCGCTTCGATCGAAGAACGAAGCGGCTAAGGCCATTGCCGCCATTGATGGCCAATCCGTCTTCCGCCTCGTGCACGACACGTTCCACCACACGCTTGCCGGGGAGGCGTTCTTCTCCTCCGAGCTGACCGGTCTCGTCCACATTTCAAGCGTGAACGATCCGATCCACTGGATTTACCCGGATCGCGTCCTAGTCGGTTCCGACAATGGCAGCCAGATCCGGGCGCTGCTTGATGGCGGCTATGGGGGGCCCTTCTCATTCGCACCGTTTGTCGACGCAGCCCACCCGCTGGACGACCTCGCAGGCGCAATTGCCGCGAGCATCGCTCTCTTCCGACACGGGCTATTGACGCGAGTGCCGGCGTGAGACGCGGGAGTAAATTAGGGCTGCTTAGGGCGCCTTTTGGCGTCCCCCGGAGAAGTCATTCGAGACGCCTCCTGTAGCAATATCTCTCGCAGCCAGATGCTTGCCGGATCACTGTTGTGAAGGGCGGGCCATTGAACGGCCTCGGTGAATGCGGGAAGCGGCAGCGGAAGGTGGATGATCCGCAGGGGGAAGGTTTTTTTGAAATGCTGAACCAGCCGGAAGGGCATGGTCGCTATACGAGCTGTGCCTGAGACCATCGGCGGGATCATGCTAAAGGCCTGCACAACGATCTCGACACGTCTCTTGAGACCATGCTCAAGAAAAAACTGTTCCTCGATGGAGGGCTTCAGCGTCCGCCCGAACTTGACCGCAACGTGCCTCATCGACATGTATCTCTCGAATGTAAGCTGCCGTGGTAGCTGCTTGTTCGTGGAGCAGCCCACGCACACGAGCGTGTCGTCGAACAGCGCCGCTCTTGGATGGGCACTTGACATGAACAATTCTGGAAAAATCAGAAAATCGACGTCACCGCGCCGGAGAAGCTCATCGGGGTCGTCGTCGATAGGCAACAATTCGAAGCTGACGGCGGGTGCTTCGCTTGCAACCCGCTCCACGACCTTTTCAAAAAACACGAGTGTGGCGAAATCGGAAAGAATGATCCTGAAACGGCGATCGGATTGAGCCGGATTAAACGGATCCCAAGAGATAATCGAGCACTGGATTTGCAAGAGTGCGCTGCGAACTGCGGGGGCGAGTGTTTCCGCACGCGGGGTTAGAACACGTTCGCGGCCGCTCGTCGTAAACAGTTCATCGTTGAAATAGTCGCGCAGCCGGGCGACGGCCGCGCTCATGGCCGGCTGACTAAGGTTGATGCTGCTTGCCGCCGCCGTGAGGGTCCGCTCGGTCAGCAGTGCGTCGAGCACGACGAGAAGATTCAGATCAAGGCCTTTGAAGCGCATGGCTTTCACTTATCCATAGCGTGGATGCTCGCGATCTAAACAATCGATTTTACCAAACTTCCAGGGCGCTGCATAGATGACCGCACTTGGCATGCGCCCGACCACGCCACTGCTTCTGCAGCGTGTGCTGGGAAATGACTTGCAAGTAGCCGGTCATGTCGAACTCTCCGCCTTCTTCCAAAAGGCCCATGGGCGACAGGGGCTTTCAGGCGGTAGTAGCTGGGCCGGTGCAGGGCCGAAGGTTCGCGCAATCGGCTCTGATGTGCACGGCGTAGCAGCTCACTAGGACCTGCTGCGCCATTTCTTCACGGTTGGCGAGGTTGATTTCTTGGTAGGCAAACTCGGATCGTACAGGATGCACCCCGATCTTGAGAGACTCGGAATGAGCCATTCTATCCGCGTCATGCGTCCGGTGCTGCAGCAGCGTGGCATTCCATTCGCTTTTGGCATGGTTCGGCACCCGCTGCGAAACCATCTTGAGAGGTTCTGCAGAGACGGCCAGACGACCATAGTGCCGGGCGTTCGCATCGCCACACATGATCGCGACCGCCAATGCGCTCGAGGTTTGCGATCAGGCACTGGGATTTTGTCCGCTCGGTTGCAGCCAATCGGCCCTCCATACCACGCCGCGATCCGCGTGATTTTCGATCCTTTGCACCGCGCTCGCCGTGCCCAGAAACGGCAAGTAGCAACTGCAACAGATAGGCTGGAGTCTGATGCTTGATCACATAAGAGCCGGAGCGAAGGGACACGGCTCGTGCCCAGCAGGGACAAACAACCGAGACCTAAGCTTTGATTTCGCCAAAGGCATACTCATTACTTTGGTGATAATTGGGCACTTGTTACAGTATTTAATCTACCAGGGCACCGACGCTTTCTGGCTGTCGCCGTATTTCAAGTCGATCTACATGTTTCATATGCCTCTATTTATGGCGATAAGCGGATACCTTTCTTCTGGGGCAATTTTGCGAAAATCGTTCACCCAGGGTGTCGGTGAGCGGGCAATGCAGCTACTACTGCCAATGCTATTTTGGTGTACGTTGATTTGGACGTTAAAGTCCGCCGTTATTTTTCCAACGAAGAGTTTGACTGATACTCTGTTAGATTTGTCGACGGAAGTTATTGGAACTTACTGGTTCATATGGGCCGCATTTATTTCGTTCGTTCTGATTAGAGTTCTTACAACGTTCAACCGTCTATCGATGTGGATCATAAGCGCATCTGCAATTGCGGTCGCATTCGCACCCATCACGTTATCAATAACCCCGTTGTTAAAATACACTTACCCATTTTATTGTTTAGGGTTCCTGTTTGCCCAGCCGATCGGATGGCAGAATGGCGTCATCTGGCGTTACAAATCGATTTTTGTTGTCTTATTTTCGATAGCGGCTTTCATATGCTTCCTCGGGTGGGGCAAGGAGACTTATGCCTACAACAATCTCGTTTTAATTCATGATGAACAGTCAGCTAAACAAGTTTTTCTGATGTTCTCTGGATCTTTGGCGGCTTCTGCGGTAGCAATGCAGTCTATGTTCCAATGCTGGAGACTTGTCTATTCGACTAGAGTAGCTCGCTTTGTCGCGGTGCAGCTTGGTCAGAGCACGCTGCTGCTTTACCTGGTCCAGGGTGCCGTGTTTCGTCTCATGGATTTGATACAGTTTGGAGAAGTCTGGAATCTCGCGACCAGAATCGCCTTCGCAACTGTGCTTGGAGTGGCGATTGTCGTCATAGCGATGGCAATTCGCAGTATTGCGCGCAACCTCGGATATGTGTCGCGGATCGTTGTCGGAGCGCCGCCACGCCCAAGTCTGCTCAAATCTCAATCTGTAATCAATTAGCCACGTGAAAAATTCGCATCTGTAATCGACATGTTTCATAGCTCCGGACCTATCCGATCGACTGTTGTACCGGTCGGCCATTCGCTCATCGGCCGCGCCTCCACGCGCGCGGGCGGCAGGTCGGGACACAACACCTCTGAGTGGGACCGTAAACGAGCGCCCATAATGGTCACGATGACAAACAACCACGTTACGGACAGATGAGGCATGCGTTTCAAAGGCCTTGATCTGAACCTTCTCGTCGTGCTCGACGCACTGCTAACCGCGCGCAACCTCACGGCCGCGGCAAGCAGCATCAACCTTAGTCAGCCGGCCATGAGCGCGGCCGTCGCCCGGCTGCGCAACTATTTCAACGATGAACTGTTTACGATGAGCGGCCGCGAACGTGTTCTAACCCCGCGTGCGGAAACACTCGCCCCCGCAGTTCGTGGCGCACTCTTGCACATCCAATGCTCGATTATTTCTTGGGATCCGTTTAATCCGGCTCAATCCAATCGCCGCTTCAGGATCATTCTTTCCGATTTCGCCACACTCGTGTTTTTTGAAAAGGTCGTGGAGCGGGTTGCACGCGAAGCACCCGCCGTCAGCTTCGAATTGCGGCCGCTCGACAACGACCCCGATGAGCTTCTCCGGCGCGGTGACGTCGATTTTGTGATTCTTCCGGAATTTTTCATGTCGAGCGCCCATCCAAGAGCGGCGCTGTTCGACGAGACATTCGTGTGCGTGGGCTGCCCCACGAACAAGCAGTTGCCACGTCAGCTTACATTCGAGAGATACGTGTCGATGAAACACATTGCGTTCAGGGTCGGCGGTGCCCAGATGCCATCCATCGAGGAACAGTTTTTGCTTGAGCATGGTCTCAAGAGACGTGTTGAGATCGTCGTACAGGCCTTTAGCATGATCCCGCCGATGGTCTCAGGCACAGCTCGGATAGCGACCATGCCCTTCCGGCTGGTTCAGCATTTCAAAAAAACCTTCCCCTTGCGGATCATCGAACTTCCGCGGCCACTTCCCACGTTCACCGAGGCCGTCCAATGGCCCACCCTCCACAACAGTGATCCGGCAAGCATCTGGATGCGGCAGATAATGTTGCAGGAGGCATCCCGCATGTGAAGTCGCGGGCACTCCTGGTCTCAGTCTCGATTTACTCAGCGCCTCATACGGGTGCGAACCGGCGTGCAAAATTGGGTCTGACGCACATTCGATGATTTTGCATGACGGCGTGCCACGTGTTTCCCCATGCTGGCAGCCGGCAACACCAAAAACATGAAGTGGAAGAAGTACTTTTACCGCAAGCTATGCGAGGCTGAAGGTTTTCGCCATGCGCCGCACCGAATTGCGGGGATACTGAGCGTGAGATAACTCGTCTCGTCGTCCTGCCGAATTCCGGTAAGCCGCCTTACCAAGGGCAGGCGGCGCATGAGGTTCCGCCGCTGGAAATCCGCCGCGCGGGGCTGTCGACGTTCAATCGCGGCTGGATCACAGTTGGTGAATACAACTACGATATCGCCGAACGATCCTCTATTTCGGGCCGAATCAGAAGCCGCGGGGCATGTTCGGCCCCGAGCTTCATGTAAGAGATCAGGCGCGCGATCCGCCCGATGCTCGCCGCAAGACAGAGCCGCATAGACCGCGTCGCCATGCCAGAGCGGTCGACGGACGAGGCGGTCCGGTTCGGTCCCGCACTCTTAGGTTCTCTCGTCGGCACCATCATTCGAAACGCCCCCGCCGGTCGAAATCGACCGGACAACAGCGTCCGATCACCCGGAGACGAGGCCTGCAACCGCCAAAAATCGTGCGTAGGATCGCACCGCGCGGCTGATGATTGCATCTTTCCCGCGCTGCACTGATGGCCTCTCTGTCAGGTGGTCTGAGGTTCGCGCTTCGGGCCGAGCAAGAACACTGTCAGGGCGCCGAGGAACGAGGCAACGGCGCTGTAGGCAAGGGAACTGGCGACGCCGGCATTGTCCATCAGTAGTCCGCCGAAAATCGCGCCCGCTGCGATGGCTACCTGGAACGTTGCGGCCATCAGCCCACCGGCGCTTTCGGCCTGCTCGGGAGCGGCGTGCAGCACCATCCATGTCTGCAGTCCCACCGGCACCGCGCCGAAGGCAAAGCCCCATACTGTAACCGCAATCGCCGTGGCCCAAGCCGATGCTCCCAGCGTCAGCAGCGAGACAGTGGCCATCGCTATGAGCAGGGGCGGCAGGGCCGCGGCTGCCTTGAGGCTGTGCTCGGCCAGGAATCCGCCGGCCAAATTGCCGAAGAAGCCGCCGATGCCAAAGACGAGCAACACCAGCGAGATCGTCTCGATATCAAGCGCGGGAAACTTCTCAAGGAAGGCGCGGATATAGGTGAAGCCGGCGAAGTGCCCGGAAGCGACCAGCAGGACGACCAACATCGCGACTTTGATCATCGGATTCTTGGCCACATCCAGCAGACTGCGGAAGCTGGCCACTCCAATCGGAGGCAGCCTCGGAATGGTTATGAGTTGCGCTACCAGCGTAACGGCGCCGACGACCGCAGCGATCATGAAGGCGGTTCGCCATCCCCAGATATCGCCGACATAGGCGCCGATTGGAGCCGCGCAAACGGTAGCGCAGGTAACGCCGGTGAGGATGATCGACATGGCGCGCCGCAGGAGGTGACTTGGAACGAGCCGCATCGCCAGCGCTGCCGAAATCGACCAGAACCCTCCGAGTGCTATGCCGAGCACGACGCGGGCGGCCAGGAGAACCGGCAGCGACCCCGCGACGGCCGATAGAACGTTCGACAGGATCAGCAGCAGCGTCATCGCCCATATGACGATCCTGCGGTCCAGGGGCCTTGTGATGACGGCCATCGTGGGCGCCGAGATCGCCCCCACGATGGCGGTCGTTGTCAGCGCCTGTCCAACTGCACCCTCGGTGATAGAGAGATCATGCGCGAGCGGCGTCAGCACGCTGGCAGGCAGAAACTCTGCCGTCACAAGCCCAAAGGTGCCTAAGGCAAGCGAAATGACTGCACCCCATGCGGGACCAGACCGTTGATCTGGCTGTTTTGGGTCATGCAGAACTCCGTCCATGAAGCCCGTAGCGGATTCGGTCATCAACAGGGTCTCCAGTTTGGATGTGCTGCAAACTCGGGTTGCTGCGTTGACCCGGATTAACGCCAGAAGCGCCATTCCCTGCGGCATTGCACGGACGAGGGGATGTTCATCGCTTCGCGATATTTTGTGACGGTGCGGCGCGCAAATCGATGGCCCTTTCCTTGGGCCGGACGACGATGTCGTCGTCGGAAAGCACGTCATCTTGCGATTCGTCGGCGATTGTCGCCTTGATCCGATGGCGGACAGCTTCGGGGGGGACCGCGCGTCGCCACCTTGGGAGGACGCGCTCGCGACGGTGAAAAAATACTTCAGTTCGAACACTTCGCGCGGGGTCTGCATGTATGTGTTCGACGTCACCCGGCTTACCGTCGCCTGATGCACTTTGATCGCGTCGACGACAGTCCTGGGCCCGGGAGGCCGCACTTGGTCGATGCCGTGTTCCAAAAAAGGCATCCTCCTGGCGGAGGCGGGTAAGCGACAATTGGGCGAGCGCCACGGCTCCGTCAGTCTCGAACCAGCCATAGCAAATCAGATACCGGAGGAGGGACGTCTGGAGGGGACGTTCGGCGCAAACGTGCACGGTCTCCTTGGGCGCTTGTATGGAACTTCGCGTTTTTGCCATGGTTCTGTTCATAGCTTTCTACGTGCTTTGGTGGGCTCTAACGGATAACAGCAAGCGCTATGCCATTTCACTTGGGGGCACCGAATCGGACTATCTTTTGCCGAAGCCCTGTCGGCTTGAGCAGGGGCGCCGTGCCTTGACCGAGACCGAGCGCGCCGCACAATCGCGTGGTCACCCGGACCGAGCAAAGGTGCTGTACTGTCGGAGTAGTCAGAACTTCCGCACCGGCAAGGGAAGGCGAAAACCGTTCCGGACGGGCCGAGCCGATGCATTGCCGCACGCCGGCATCGACCGCGTAAGGCTTTGTCTCTTGCGTGTAATTGCGTGCGCGGGCTGCGATCTGCGAAGACGCGGCCGTCGCGCCTACGATCGCGCTGTTGCTGCTCCCCCTGTCGAGGAAGGCCTTTGACACCTTCGAGCTCTTCAGCACGGCGCGCCGGTCTCCACGCCGTGAGGATCGAGTCCGGCTGGGCGTCACGGCGTTTGCATGATTGAGATTCCTTGATTTGCTCCCTCGTGCGCGCCTATCCGAAAACATTGTTGTGTCGCGAAGGCTGACAAGAATGTCGCAAGCGCGACCAAAAGATCGCCACGGCCCACAGGGGCAATTGCGACCAGTGGCCTTCTTCGGAAATCGGGGGAGCAATACCCTTTCCTCGTCGACTTCGGACGCGGGCTCAGCCGTGCCCGCCGCGCCGCTAGGAACGACCTAACCTTGGCGGATGGCGGCTGGCCGATCACCCGGGTATGTCCGCGTCGATAAAAGAAAAGCGTCTGGTCTCAGCCAGGCGGACCTCGCGAAGGCCATCGGTATCAATGTGGTCGAATTCCTCGATCACGCCGAGACGATCGGTTTCGCTCCAATGGAACCTGCTGGCGCGGATTCGACCAAGTTCCCAACCGAAAACACACGAAACGCGGCGGCTTCCGACCGCCGATCAATGGGCCAAGGCCCGGTCGCTGTTACCCTCGAATGAGTCCGCCATGCCGAGGCGGCTCGTCGATAGCCGCGGGTTGGCGCCTCTCCGGGGCGCGTTGGCTGCACGTTCCGCCCCTTGGACCCCGCTTCCGGCAACAACATCCGGCCGCCAAAGCTCGCCTTTGTCAGTGCTCGATTACCACGCCGAGATGCCTGCTGGGGCTCCGGTGCACGGGCACATTTATCGATCCGGCACGGTGTTGAGCGCGCGGAACCCGCCGCACGCGTTCCGATCGCTTGTTGTGCTCACCCGATCACGCGACCTGTCCCCACACGTCTTGAGGACTATTCCCCTGCGGCTGGCTCATTGACCTATGGGCGGTTCCAGCCCGCCCGAAACCCTCGCCACCAGCTTTTTTCCCCGCCGCATGACGCGGCTTCCTCGCGCCCGCTTCGCTTCAAAAAAGCTGCCCGCTCGGGTCCTTCGCTGCCGCTGCGGCCCTGCCGGGTTCGGGTGGTCCGGACGCGCCCATCACGGTCCGCCATCGCAGGGGAATGGTCCCCGGCGACAGCAAAAGGAGACAGGAAAATGACCGCGATCGGTTACGTCAACAAGCAGGAAAACGGCAGCTACAAAGGCCAGCTCAGGACACTCAGCGTCCGCGCCGACATCGACATCGTGCCCAATCGGAGCAAGTCCGCCGACAACCATCCCGACTTCCGGGTGCTGACGCAGGGCGTGGAGGTCGGCGCCGGCTGGGTCCGAACCGGGGAGACTTCCGGCAACGACTATGTGAGCTTGTCCATCGCCGCACCGGAGTTCGGTCCGCGCAAGCTCTACGCCAATCTCGGCCGCGCCGCCGGCCAAGACGATCAAGACACCTACGCCGTCATCTGGAACCCGGCCGACTGACCGGCCGGCTCAAGCCCTCGCGCCGCAACTCGGCGCGGGGGTTCCCGCCGACGCTCGCCCGAAGGGGCGGCGAAAACTCCCACCCGACTCTTCGCCCGTCCCCACGACGACCTCGTTCGCCGATCCTCGCGGTTGCTTGTCCGAAGCGAAACGAGGACCATCATGGACGACGAAAACGACCGCGCGGCCCGCGCCAAGAAGGGCAGTCCGTTTCTGAACACCGCGCAGGCTGCCTTCTATATCGGCCTGTCCCAGCGCACCCTGGAAAAGATGCGGCTGACCGGCGGCGGCCCGAAATACCGCAAGCATGGCCGCTATGTCCGCTACCACATCGACGAACTCGACGACTGGTCGAAAGGCCGCCCGCCAGAACCCGGCTCCGACGATGACAAGGGCGGGTCCGGCTCAGCCGACGAGGGAGCCCGCTCATGAGCCAGCGGCCTTCCATCCATCTGATCGGCAGCCGTTTGCGGCGCGTTCGGGCGCGCAAGGCAATCGCCATCGCCGCGATTGGCCTGAGCCTGACAGGCTTCACGGCGCTCCCAAAGCCGTCTCCCTTGCTGGTCTGGAACGCCTCGGCTAGCGCGCCGGTCGGTCTCTATCGCGTTGGGTCTGGCACGCCTGCGCGCGGCGATCTTGTGCTCGCCCGCCCGCCTGGCTTCGTTGCCTATCTCGCCGACCAACGCGGTTATCTGCCTCGCAATACACCGCTGGTGAAGCGTCTCGCCGCGCTGCCGGACGAGCATGTCTGCGCCTTTAGTAATGCCATCATCATAGGCGGCGAGATCGTCGCCCGTCGGCTCAAAATCGACACGCAAGGCCGTCCGCTGCCCTGGTGGAACGGCTGCCGAGCGCTCGCCCATGACGAGGTTTTCCTGCTCGGCAACGAAAAAAATCACTCCTTCGACAGTCGCTATTTCGGGCCGGTGCCGGCCGAAAACATCATCGGGAGGCTGGTGCCGCTATGGACCGAGTGACCCTCCTGATGCTCGGCATGATCGCCGTCGCGCCATGCGCCTGTTCCGCCTCGACCGGCGCTGAGCCAGCCGTCATCTCCCAAAGTCCGCAGCTGCAACGATGGCAGCACTTCGTATCGGAAGCAAGCGCACGCTTCCACATTCCCCAGGCCTGGATTTGCGCCGTCATCGATGCCGAAAGCCGCGGCAAGACCGTCCTCGATGGCCGTCCCATCACCTCCCGCGCCGGCGCCATGGGTCTTATGCAGGTGATGCCCGGCACCTATCAGGAGATGCGCGTCGAGCACGGTCTGGGAGCCGACCCGCACGATCCGCGCGACAACATCTTGGCCGGAACCGCCTATCTCAGCGCCATGTATAAGCGTTTCGGATTCCCCGGCCTGTTTGCCGCCTACAACGCTGGACCCGAGCGCTATGAAGGCCATTTGAAGCTTCGAAGGCCGCTGCCGAAAGAGACCGTTGCCTATCTGAAACAGCTTGAGGCGACGGGGATTTCGGCGGCCGACATGAACGAATTCAAAGGCCAATCCACAACTTCAAAGGGGCGGAACGCTCCCTCCGGACGCTCTTTGTTCTTCCTTCGCGACGGTGTTCGCGCCGGTGAAACGAATGGCGGCCTTTTCGTGCCGCTCGGCAGGGATCTCGCGCGGCCAAAGAAGCACAATGGCTAGCGATGTTGAGGGCATCCGGGAGGGGCCAGGGACGCTTAAGGCGAGGGGCGCGTAAGGCAAGATAAAGGCACCGCCTCCATGAGGCGGCGAAGCCTTTGTCTGCACATCGTTTTTGCCGGAGGCTGCCGGCGGCGCCAGGAGGGTGGGCCAGCGAGACTCAGGTTTCGCTTGAATTTGCCCGGAGGCTGGTATGCAGGACGATGAGTTCAGGCCGAAGCTCGGCAAGATCGGCTCGCGCGGCTCGAAAGCAGGCAAGCGCTATGCCGGCCAGGTCAAGGCAGCGATCAACCGAGCCGGCGGCCGCCTCCAGCGCGGCGGTCGCTTCACGGGGAGCCGGACAGGCCGGGGCGGGGCGGCGGCCGCGCTGCTCAAGTCACGCGACCGGTATGCCGCCTTCCGGCAGCGGCGGGTGATGGTCAAGGCGCGGATTGTGAAGCTGGCCGGCAAGGGTTCGGACCGAGCGCGTGCGCATCTGCGCTACATCCAGCGCGATGGCGTCACCAGGGAAGGCGAACCCGGCAAACTCTATGGCCCCGGCAGTGATCGCATCGACAGTAAGGCCTTCGTCGATCGCGCGGATAGCGACCGGCATCAATTCCGCTTCATCGTCGCTCCCGAGGATGGTATCGACTATGACGACCTCAAGCCGCTCGCCCGCCGTCTCATGGCGCAGATGCAAGAGGACCTCGGTACGAAGCTCGACTGGGTTGCCGTCGACCATTTCAACACCGGCCATCCGCACACCCATATCATTGTCCGCGGCAAGGATGATCGCGGCGAAAACCTCGTCATCGCGCGGGAGTATATTTCGAGCGGCATTCGCGAGCGGGCGGCCGAACTGGTGAGCCTCGACCTCGGTCCCCGCACCGACCGCGAGATTGAACAGCGCTTGCGCCAGGAAATGGAGCAGGAACGCTTCACCAGCATCGACCGGCAGCTGCTGCGCATGCGCGATGAGGACCGACTTGTTTCTACGGACGGCCGCGACGCCTTTCGCCAGACGCTGCATCAAGGCCGTCTGCGCAAGCTCGAGCGGATGGGCTTAGCCGAGGAGGTCGACCCGGTCCGCTGGCGCCTGGATGATGAGCTGGAAGCCACGCTGCGCCGCACCGGCGAACGCGGCGACATCATCAAGACCATGCACCGCGAGCTGACTGGCAAGGGGCTCGCTCGCAGTGCCGCCGATTACCTTGTCCACGATCGACGTGAAGAGCCCTCCCCACCGGTCGTCGGCCGCCTCGCCGCGCGCGGGCTCGCCGACGAAATCAACGATCGGCATTACCTCATCGTCGACGGCGTTGACGGCAAAAGCCATTGGATAGACATCGGCAAAGGCGAGTTGACAGAACCGACGCCCGACGGCTGCATCGTGCGTGTCACGTCGAGGGATACCAAGCCCAGGCAAGTCGACCGTACAATCGCCGACATCGCTACCGCACACGGCGGCCGTTACAGCGTCGATATGCACCTCAAGCATGATGCGTTCGCCACCGAAAGCTTTGCCGAGACGCATATCCGCCGGCTGGAGGCGATCCGGCGCTCCACCGGCGGCGTGGAGCGCGAGCCGAATGGCACTTGGATCATCGCGCCGGATCATCTCGATCGTGTCGCGGAATACGAGCGCCTGCGGGCCAGGGTCGAGCCTGTGATAGTCGAGAAGCTCTCATCAATGCCGCTGGAACGCCAAGTCAGCTTCGAAGGCGCCACCTGGCTCGACCGGAACCTGGTTGCCGAGAGACCGGAGCCGTTGCGCAACTCAGGCTTCGGGCATGAGGTGCGGGAGGCGCATGCCCGTCGGCGGCAGTGGCTGATCGCGCAAGGCCTCGCGCACGAAGAACAGGACCGGGTCGTCTATCGTGCCAACATGATTTCGATCCTGCGCCAGCGCGAGCTGAACCGTGTCGCCGGCCAGCTGTCGGATCAGCTCGGTCTCTCGTATGCCGAAGCGCAGCCTGGAGAACGAATAGAAGGCACGCTGCGCCGATCGGTCGAGCTTGCCAGCGGCAAATATGCCGTGATCGAGAAGTCGCGCGAGTTCACGCTCGTGCCATGGAGGCCGGTGCTTGATCGGTACATCGGAAAGGAGGTTTCCGGTGTGGCGCGTGGGGAGGCTATCTCATGGACCCTCGGACGGCAGAGGAGCGGACATAGCGTTTCGTAGTGGCGCGCACATCGCCGCTCGGCGGCAACGGAGACATTCGCGCGTCTGCTTAGGCGGCGGAGACATCGCTTAGCTGTACGACGCTCTTGCCGTATTTGCGCCTGTAAGCGGCAATGAAATCGTCATCGCTACAGATGCAGCGGCCGCTGGAATCCTTGGCCTTCGGATCGTGCAAGTGGGAGCCAAGTGGGCGCAGAAGATTCACCCGAGTGCTCGTCGTTGGGCCCACGGGAAAACCCGCGCTATGTTTGACGAGCTCGGCGGCAAGCATAATCCCGGCAAGCGCTGACTGGAAGGCCATCGGAACCACGGTTCGAACGCGGCGACTTCCATCACTGAGCTGGAACACCAGACCGCCGCAGATAGCCTGCTGATAAAAGGAACGCAGGGGCTGGCCAACAAACGGGGCTAGCGGTTCAAACGGCACAGCCATCGCTGTAGCCACCCGAACTACAAAGTCGTTGGGAACTCCGGCATTGGTCTGCAGGAGCGTTTTCACCTGCTCGTGTGCTTCCGGTATTCCGAGTTCCTCGGCAATCAGCTGGTGCTCGTCCTTGGATTTCCCGGACGGCAGGTACATGCAACAAAGGCAAGCTTGGCCGTCATCGAACCCGTGCCGCGAGATGCCGAGGTCGTGCTCCTGCGTCCAGGCATTCGCGATCCATCGGGGCAGAGCACCTTGGACCGCCAGACGGTCGGCGGCGGTGTCAAGCGCCACACCCACTCGGTCGAAGACCCAGTCGCCGTGGCGCGCAACATATTCTGCCCACGTCAGCGGGTGCGCCTCGACCCCAAGGGCCGTCGATCTAAGGGCGGTGGCTGCAAGAACCGCCTTGGACATGCCAATCTCCGCCTGGCCGGCCAAGGCGTAGCGCTGCAGGTTTGAGAGTTCGATTGCTTCGTGATCGATTACATGCAGACGACCAGTGAGACCGGGTTGTCTCGCTAGCGCCCAAAGCGAGCCATGGCCTATCGCACCGAGCCCAACGAGGTGCGTTTCGCCAAGGTCGACAGGTATGTCGATCGGGCCTGCCTCGCCGGCTCTGGTCTTGTCGTAGCTGTATAACGAGAGGTCGATGGTTTCGTCTAACTCGGCGCCGGTCAGCTGGGCGGCGAAGATGGTTCGAAAGACGTTGGCGGCGCCGAAGCAACTGGCGGCGCCAGCTCCATAGGGCAGCAAACTCGAGCCGGAGCCCACCGGGTCCGTACGCGACAGCTTTGCCGCCCAACCGTCCGATCCCATGAAAAAGGTCGGGCACCGGAGTGGTGGGCGCGTCACCCCTGCAACTACGCAGATGGTGGCAGACTTGCCGGAACGCCGGATGCCAACTTTTGGATTTATCGACTTTGCCAAGCGCTCCAGCGCTTGGGCTTGAGAGCTTGCCGCGCTGCCCAGCGGGAGTATCGCCAGAACTGGATAGAGCCTGGCGAGCAACCTCACCGCAAGATCTAGTGTCGCCTGGCCTTCGGCGCAGGAAGCGGCTTGATCGTCAAAGGCGACGGCCACGACCTGCTTTTCAAGAGCTGCTTTAAAGTCCTCCAGATGAAAATCGGCTAGGACCTAGATGCCGCCGTGGCGGCGCGGCCGATAAAGTTAGCGAGTGCCATTGTTCAACTCGTTATTGTGATCATTCGCGACAGTGCCGCGGAAGGGAGCGCATTCCAGTTGGCTTTTCCGTCGAGCCGATAGGCGGCGACTCGAGCAAAATCGAAAGGCTCGCGGGCGAAATTCGGCACTACCAGCGACAGACACCCAACCGTGGTAGCAACCGCATAAGCATCGTCGGTCGTCGAATGGTAGGCTCGGCCCGGATGGCTATGGATCTGGGCCAAGAGTTTCAGGCCGCTATTGTAGAGCCAGACATTAAGCCGGTGCAGTTCCTCGGCCGGAACCATCACGCAAACACCATCGCCCGTCCGAATGTGACGCTGCGCCGGGATAACGGTCTCTGTTACGGCAAAATGCTGGTCTTGCTGAACGCCGACCCAGAGCGCCATCCCCTCATTGCCTTCGCGACCAACCGAGCGCAGATGCGCATGCACAGTCGAGATGCAGTGGCGCGGGAGCGTCACGGTCGTTACATCCATCAAAACGCTCATTCCGGGATGGCGGATGGGGGTACTACCATCGCTCCCACTGAGATTTGGAACTGATACTGTATCTGCTCCACGGGGCCGGTCCCGTACTTGATGATCTTGTCCAGGATAAAGGCCAAACAGCCTTCGCCAGAACCCCGGTGGAGAAGCCATGAGTCACCTGAATGGGCTGGATTGTCGTGGTATTCCCGGACGCCTGCCATGCACAGGAATGGCGTATGTTCCGCACTGTTGGCCTGGAGGAAGTCCGATAGCGACAGAGCTTTCTGCTGCATGAGGACCGAAATCATACCCGGTGGGGTTCCGGGTAGATGCGGTCGTCTGAGCATACTTAGCAGTAAATCCTTGCGGGCAACCGGCCGGCGGGTAAAGGGGTCGACGAAGACTACCGACGGAGGTCGGAGGTCGTAATTGGAGAAGTCGATCTCGACAGCTGCACCGATTATCTGTGGCCTTATCTTGGGCGGTGCGAAGATGAAGAAGGCAGTAGGGAATCTCGCCTCGATCAGGAAACAACCCTGAGCCCGGTAAGCGCCCGCTTGCGTTTGGAACCAGCCGATCTGCCGATCGAATTTCGCTCGCGAGACCGCAGGGTCCACAGTCTGGATTTCAGGCACCTGCTACACCCGCCTTCAGGCTGAGGAACAGGGTCACAATGTTCGCGAAACCGAAATCGCCAACTTTTTTGTCCACGTCGAGCAGGTTGCCGGCCTCATCCTTGAATTCCCAATTCTCGGCCGGCTGGGCGACGTTCTGCGTGTTCTCAAGGGCTTTGGCACGAACGACGTGAAGCGGCTGGTTGGGATTGGCTTCGACCTGCGTGGGCTGGCCGTTCACCACCACCGTGATCTCGATCTTGCCTGGCCCGCCGCCGTGATCGCCCTTACCCGAATCCTTCGACATTTGTCCTACTCCTGTGGCTTGCCAACCGGCCCCAGGCGCTTGTGCCCACCCGCTAGTGAGACCGGCGATCTTCAATCGTCCACTCGGCGCCACGGGCCGCGAGTACGCAAAAGACAGGGGATAAGCTACCGAATCGGTGCTACCTTCTTTTATGCGTGACTTGAGCGGCAAGTAAACGGGCTGAAATTGCGCTTCACAACTATAATCGATTAGAGCAATACGAAAATATTGGCGATACACCTATTTCATGTGCTCTTTCACGCGCCTGCTCCACTGACGGCCCCCGTGCAAGTCCGCCGGCCGGTATGATTTCAGGTTCGATTGGGCGGGCGCTGTGACGGTTTGGCTGCGGCGGCTCCTAGCCGCTGCAATCTTGACGGAGGGTTTATCGAATAGGCAATCACGCGGAGCTTTAGAGTTGGTGATCCGAGCTCGGCCTATTCGAAAGGTGGCTCGGAAGCAGGTCGCCGTGACCAACACCGGGTACCGGGATAGTCGCGACGAGAAGACGGGACTGTCCGGATTGACGTGAGTGGCTGCACCAAACCGTCGTCCGGGTGTGCCCGAAGAGTGATGTTATCCAGCTAACTTGTTGCGAGTGGAAAGAGTAGAGTTAAGCGACTGATAATGCAACATTATCATTCGTTGTTGACGCACGACAGGCTGTGCGTTTTGGCACAAAAGTCATGGCCATAAGCGCACCGGCACTTTACTCTCCAAATCATGATTCGCCTTGATCCCGCGACCGCCAGCTCGGGTGCGCCGCCCTCCGTTCCGGCTTGGGCGATCACAAGCGCCGGCGCGCCGAGCGACGGCGCCGCCGCCTTCCGGGCCGGCGCCGCCCTGGGTGTCCTCGACACGCTCGCCCGCGCACAGCCTGCCTGGGCCGGCGTTTGGCGGCAGCGGCTGGCGCTGAGCTGCGCCGCCGCCAGCATGCGGCTCGCCGGCCGCGCCGAGGACGCGGCCGCCTTGCGCGACGCCTGGTATCTGCGCCCAGCCGGGGCCGACTCCGGACCCGCGGGCACCATCTTTGGCGCCTGGCGGCAGTTGGCCGGACAGCCGCCCGTCGCTACCCCTGACCGGCTCGAAAAGATACTCGACCAGCTCGGGTTCCATTGGGAGAGCGCGGCGCTCGCCGACCTCTGTAGGGACATTGAAAACCTGGCGCGGTCGCAGCGACCGGCGCCGTTCGCCGCCGCGGCGATCGTCGCTCACGTCGTCGCCATGAGGCCCGATGCCGAGCTTTTTGGTTGGTGGCTCGCCGACCTAGTGCTGGCGCAAAGCCTGGGGTGGCCGCAGCCCCTGCCGCTGCTGATGGCTCAGGCCTTTGGTCCGGCTTTTCGCCCCGACGGCGGCGGCAAACGCATCCGGCCAGGGGACAAGAATTTTGAGCGGGCGGTCTGCGTCGCGCTGGTTCACGCTGCGGCCGATGCCTGCCGGCTGGCCACCGAGTTGTCGCGCCGCGCCGCAAAACTCCTGGCGGTGGCGCCGAAATTGCGCTCCAAAGGCGCCGGCGAGGTGGTCTTCCTGCTGTTCAACGAAGACGCCGTCTCTGGATCGCTGACGACGAAGAATCTGTCGCGCTTTGCATCCCGGCGGCTGTTCGAGCGGCTGCAGCAACTGGAGGCCGTGCGCGAGCTCTCCGACCGTCCCACCTTCCGGCTGTTTGGACTCTAGCGATGAGCGAAGCCTCTGCCCGCCGCAAGTCGAACGATCAGCCGGCGCTGCTTGACACCGAGCTCGATCACCTGCCGCCAGAACTGCGCTGGCGTGAGTGGATGGGCCGGGTGGAGGCGGTGATCTTTGCGGCAAATGAACCAGTGACACGCAGTGTCCTCGCGCGGGTGGTGGGAAGGAATTGCAATATCGAGCTGGTCATCGACGACATCCGCGCCGAGCTCGCCGGCCGCCCCTATGAACTGGTCGCGGTCGCTGGCGGCTGGCAGCACCGGACCAAGAAAATTTTTGGCGACGCCATCCGCGCCGCCTTCGGCACGGCAGCGGGCGAGGGGGCAAAAGAACTGTCGCAGGCGGAGGCACTGGTTTTGATGTGCATTGCCTATTTCCAGCCGATCACGCGCGGCGAGCTGTCTAGCTTTTTCGGCAAGGAGGTGTCGCGCGACCTGATCGGCGTGCTGCGGGGGCAGGACCTCATCGCCTCGGGGCCGCGCTCGCCGCAGCCGGGCGCGCCATACACCTATGTAACGACGAAGACTTTCCTGTCGCAGTTCGGGCTCGACACGCTGCGCCAGCTGCCCGAATTCGAGGCACTGGAGGATGCAGGCCTGCTGTCGAAGGAGAAGCTGCTGGCCGGCGACATCGTGCCGGGGTTTTCTTCCAACCATCGAAACGCCCACCCAGAGATCGAGGATTGACTGTCCGGGGCGCGTAGCAACCGCCGGCAGTTGCGTGTCCGAAATGTGTGCAGCATTCACCGCTGCATTCTCGCAATCCCGCGTACCGCGCGTCTTGGCGGCCACCCGGCTCCTCGCAGTGAAACGCCCCGACCTCTTCGTCTGCGTGAACGGTGGCAACACGGCAGGTCTCGCTACTCCCTCTCGTCTGCGCCCACCACCATCGGGTTGAAGAACTACTGGGAGCGGGTGATCGACCCCATCCAACAGGCACCTTGGTACAAGACCCCGCGCCCCACGACATGGGAAATGGAGATGTGGGATGTCCGTGTTGCTATGCTCGATGCTATCTACTACCAGCCAAAGCCCATTGAGGGCCCAACATAGGGCTGGATTACCCTCTTACTCGCCGAGCGTTCTTTATGGACGAAAACGAGACTTACCTGTGGTGCGGCGTCTTCCGCGATCTCAACTCGGAGGCCCGACTGTCGCTGACCCAACTCGTGATTAAGGGTGGCGCCGTCAAAGGCACCCCGGATCAAATTGGTGCGCGACTGGGGCGGACACGGACGCTGGCGCTACTCCGCGTCAAGGCGACTGACCGCATCGTCGGCGTCGCCACGCTAAAAAACCCCCACTCCGGATACCGGGTAAATACGTTCGCCGCAGCGGCGGCTCCGATCGCAGGCTACGAAACTGCGCCGGAGTTGGGATATGTTGTGATCGCCAAAGAGATGCAGGGCAAACGGCTCTCCGGCGGCCTCGTCGAGGCTATCCTCAAAGAGCTCCGCGAGCCTGCCTATGCCACGACCGACAGCAACACCATGAGAAACAATCTTGAGCGGTCCGGATTCACTAGGGCGGGGCGGGAATGGCAAGGCAAGAGGGGTACACTCTCGCTCTGGACGTTCGTTCCTCGTCAAGGGGCATGACCTTCTGCGAGAGATGCGCGAGGAAGGATCCTGCCGGACGTCTCATCATAGTCCGTTTGAAGAATTTGCCCGGCTTCACTGAGTAGGAATAGGATGACGTCGTACTGCACTTTCCTCATATTCAATCCCACTCACGTTGAGGCAGTCGATTTTATGTGCTCGGCTGCGGGCTGGAAAATTCGCTTTATTGCCGACCCGTCAGAACGATTTTGGTTCTACAAAAATGGGGTGACGGAAATCTCGCATCCTGACGCGCTCACTATGCGGCCGACCGGCTCTATAGCCGGCCAACTAATGGTCATCGATTCGGACGAGACGACGGCCAACAACATCATTGGGCTGGTTCGTGCGGCGAACGACGTTATCGAAGGAAATTACAAGCAAGACGCCCCATTCCGCCGAGGTTTTGAACTGCCTGACGATCCATCTGAACAAACAGGCGTTTTCTGCGATGTGTTTCGGAGTCATGGTTTCTTTGAGCAATTCAGCCATGATCCCGACTTCCCGCTTGCAGTGGCGCTGGCTGCAACTGCGTGGCAGGACAGACGTCTGGTGTATGCGATCCACAAACTATCGCGAAGCTTCGAAACGGAGAGCATCACATGGTGGTCAACCCACCCTAGGTATGGCCAGATCTTCGACAAGCGCTCCCAGCTCCACTCAGCTCACGTAAACACCTCGATAGCAATCAATCTTGCCTTCTCAGCGATTGAAGAGATCAAACTCCAAGTGAAGTCTAGCGCAGCTAAAGCGCGGTTTCTGGCGGGCGAGTGGAACCCTGCCGTGTTGAAAGATATTTTGGATAGACTCCAGGAGGCGGGGATAGACGTTGACCAAAAGGTGAATTGGATCGTGAGGGGCGAGATATCCAGGTCGGAAGATAGGATCAAGCCAACGCTTGGGGCGCCGGCTCCGTATAGCGACGGTCAAGTTGTTCGTGATGTCGAATTGACAATCCCCGACGCACTCCACATCAGTAGCTTCATTCGAAATTTCATGACGGCACATGGATTCAGCGATTCCTCTGAATTCCTTGGCCCGTATGAGGTTTTCAACGTTGAAAGTTTGGCTCGCCGGCTCATCCTCTCGAAAGCTCAATTGTGGAATGTCAGTACCGACGATATTTTACGGCGGACCAGTTCTGAAAATTGACGGCTAACCCATTCTTCCCGTGCTAGATCGTCAAGGAAATGCGGCTTGGCGGTAGATGCCTGCTGCGTGAGCATTGATCGCCGCTCAGCCATTGCCACAGTCGTCGGACATTGACGAATGCTCCTTAACCAGAAGGCAACGCATCGTTACCAATACGCTCGATTGCGATCACGGGTCCTGCGAAACCCGATCCGGAAAACTGACCGCCTAGCCGTCGACGTCGTGGAAAATTAAGCCAGGTCCGTCAGAGGGCAGTACTGCCGATTTCTCCATCGAGGTGGGGCTCCAGGCCGAGCTATCAGGAGCCGATTGTAGGGACTCAAGTTCTTCGATGTGGACGTCGATCTCGGCGTAAAGTTCGTCAAAAGAGTCGTCGCTTTTCAGCTCAAAGTAGGCCTGCGCGACCTTCAGATTTTCCTTGAATTCCTTGTACATGCCCGGCGCGTCCTCGGAGGAAAATCGACTAAATTCACCGAATACGCTGGGAATGTCTGAGAGCCATTCCTTACGAAACGCCTCGGCGTAGTCGGCGAACTCAGCATCCTTGAATATCTGTCGGAGCAATGTGTCCGTCAGCGGCTTGGCGTCCAGCCAAGTGATCGATTGCTCGCGGATGTCCGCCACCATTTTCTGGCGCACTTCTTCCGGCAGAAGGCCCCACGACGCCAGGGCGGCGATCAGGAGTTTTCCGCCAAGCGCCTGACCGCTCGCAGGCGCCCGTGCGGCCCACTCCAAAATGTCTGGCCGGGCCTCCAGTACCATGGCGAGAAAGGCTCTTTCACAGCGTGCGCCTAGGAAAGACTTCAACGATTCATCCAAAGGGCTGGCCTTCAGCCGCTCGATGAGCCCCGGGTAGAGAGCGGGAGGGACCCGGATCCGCCCGTCTTCTGCTGCCTTTGAATTACACGCGACTTCACCGAGCAGGCGGTCGAGTTTAGCGCCGTGAGCATAAAGCTCTACCAGTTCGGGCGAGGCTGCGACGAGGGTGGCGAAGGCGTCGGTAATCGTTGGATGGCGGAACACCCACCGGTTGCCATCATCCTCCGATATTAGTCGGGTCAAACTGTCGTTGAGATGCTGCATCGCACGAGCCAGATCGGCGGGCTTTACGCCCACGAGACGAGTGACCATTTCGAGAGCTGGACTCGCGGTGATAGGGGAGGGTACTCCGGCTTGCGAATTCAGGAAGATGAGGGCGACTGCGGCGCGGGACGCGTCGTCCAGCTGCGCCAGCACCTCGGTCAGGAACTCAACCGGGTGCTCCACTAGGCGCGTTAGACGTTCCTCGCCGATGATGAGGTTCTTGGTGAAGAGCGGATCGCCAAGCCGGCGAGCAGTTTCCGGCAAAAACGCTTTGCTGACGGCGATGGCGGGGAGGAATGGCTTCAGGCGATGGCGTATCTGCTGGGGCTGGGCGCGGCGAACGTGATTGTACAGCATCTGAGCTCGCTCCTCGTCGGAGAGCGCATGGACGTTGACAACCACTTGGCTTTCCTTGAGCAGAGAGAAGGAACTTGTTTTCAAGTGGGGTTTGGCGGCCTCCCAGATGTAGTTGCGGGAGGTGAAGACGATACGCGCGCCACCTTCGACAGCGGCGCGCAGGGTACCAAGTTCGGCATTCCAGCGGCTCATCCGAGAAGCGTCGAAGTGATTGGGACCAAACGCATCGTCGACCCAGAGGAACTGCCTCTCCCCCGGGTGCCACAGGTTAAGCTGATCCGGTGAGTTGATCTTCAAGGCGCCCAGGCAGCCGTCATCGATGGCGCCGAGCGCCAAAATTGCCGCGATCGTGGATTTGCCGGAGGCGGGGTCGCCCAATAGAATTACAAAGCCGTGTTCCTGCAATGCTTTCACTGCCGACCGGTAGGCGTCCGTCGGCACGAAGCAGCTGAGGTCGGACCCCATCGATTCCAGAATGGCCTTGGCCTGCTTGTAACCATGACCGGTTATGATGTGGGACAAGTCGCCGATGCCGTAGACGCGGGGCACCAGCATGCGCAGCTTGGGGTTCTCGGTCAGCTGCTGGATAATCCATGTTCCGCCGAATGTGCGGCATCTCTTGACGCCCGCACCTTCAAATGCCGCGCAGATCTGAGCGTCGGCATCACCGGAAACGCCGGCGTTGGTCAGGATGATGTAGTCTTCCGCGAGGCCATCAGCCGCAAGCTTTTCCGCTTTGGGCAGTTCGTCTTTTAAATCGGACAGAGCTAGGTTTGCTCCCGGCTTTCCAAGAAACTTGCATTGGATTGTTGACTTGGAGGTGGCACCGTCCGAGTCTTCCCAGCGCCCTAAGAACGCGGCGTCGCGTCCGCCGTCATTCGATCCGAGAAACGTTTGTACGGGCCGCTTCAATATCTCCGCGGCTACGGCAGCAGCTAAGTCCTGGAATGCCTTCCAACCAAGTGCACTGAGGTCGTAGCTCATAATCCCGCACCCCGTCTTCGATGTCTTAGGCCGGATCAAATCAATCTGCCAAAACTGCACTAATTCCCTTGCGGATCAACTACTTCGAGGGTGCGCTAGGCTCTAATTTCGAATTGGCTGCCCAAATGGCCGTCTGCCCCTTTTTGATTCAAGGCGGCCGGTGGTCTTAGCCCATCCCTGCGGCCTTGCGACACAGAACTGGGTCATCGCAGTTCCGGAAATCTCAATGATCCTTGTCAGCTTTCGCGGCTGCGTCTTCTCGGCGCTTCAGCTGCTTCTTTCCAAGTTGGCGTCCCTCGTGGAGGAATTCGAATGGAAGCGCGTCGAAGACTTCGCTCAGATTTGCGGGATCGTCACGAGCCCAGAGATAGAAAGGATCGACAAGTTCAAGTATGGTCAAAAGCCTGGCCCACTGAAGGGGCTTGGGGGACGAAAGCAGAAGATCACGGTGAGCCATCGCTGTCGTCTCGAGGCGACGTTGACGAAGCGCCATTCGGGCGGCTTGCTGCACAGCGGGCGACGAGTCTCTCGCCAGTCGGTCAAGCCAGGGCAGAGCTTCGCCAGGGGGAACCACAGCCGCTAACTGTGCGGCTGTTTTGCGGTCGGCCGCCGGCAAGGCGCTCGCGAGAGGCGTCACCAACGCCGCCAAAACATTGCCTCCCAAGTGCGCACGCAGTCTGCGCTCGAGCTGGAGGCGCAGCGACGGTTTTGCATGCCGATAACGCTCGATCAACTCGGGGCCGGCCCGATCGGGATTAATTTCAAGCATGAGGTCGCCCGCTACGGCGACCGCATGGCGACTGAGCAGGCGCTGTGCAGCGAAGTAGGCCTCGTCAGGTTCTTCTTTCCGCAGATAGTCGATCGCCGCGATTACATTCCCTCGGTCGAAACCAGAATAGCGATAGCTCGCGCGCACCAACTGTTCTTGGGCCCAGCCGTCGCCGGCCTCGGCAAGCAGCCGCAGCTGACCGCCATCCACCACGAGATGACCATTCGCGCGGGATCGTTGAAGGTACTCCACCACTGCCGCTTTGCCGCTGGGATGTTCGACGAGTGCCGTCAGATACCTCCTTCGCGACGCGGAAGCGCTACCGAGGTCTTGGCTCGACAACCAATCGATCACGGCCTGTCTCGCGCCATCGTCGCCGACCTCGGCCAAATACGTTGCTACGAACTGGGCCTCGTCGTCGATCCGTTCCGCAATCATGTCTCGAGCGATAGGGAGTAGCTCAGGGGTGTAAAAGTGAAGCGCGCGGAACGAAGCCAGAGTCCGGTGCCGAGTCTGCTGCTTTGTCGCTGGCGCCAGATAGATTGCCACCAGAGGCTGCGCCTCCTCGGCCCCCCCGAGGAAGCCGGTGAGAGCAGCCGCTATGTCGAGTGACTCGATGTCGCCCGATGCTAGCAGATCAGCAATGCGAGTACGCAAGCCCGACATGTCGCGATCGATCGAACAGCGCATCCCCACTGCGTTGACGTAAATCGGGGTGCCGGCACGAACCATCGCTTCGAGCTGCTCGTCGCAACAGTGCACGGCCAGTGCTTCCATCCGCACGACCTGATCAAAGGTCTGATTCTCAGGATCACCGGGCGACTTTGCGAGCGCCGCCGCGACCCGGTCATCGTTTGTCCAGCGCGCGGCGATGAACCCGTCCTGGCGACCAAAGACGTTTGGTCGACTGAGTTCAGCAAGGACCAGATCGTCATAACCGGACCCACCGATCATTGCGAGGATACGCTCACACTCATTGCCCGTGTTATCGCGAGTCATCGAGATACGGCCCCGCCGTGCGGCGGCGAACTGCACAAGCTCCTTCTCCAGCTTTGTACCTGAGCGCCTGCGCAGGGCTTCAAACTGCCAGCGCTCGCTAAGGCGCGGCAGGAAATTCAAGGGGTGGTGCAGGCGCCCTTCATGAGCATCGGTGTTCGCATTGCTTTCACTAAACACGCGGAGCTTTTCGGCGAAGGCGTCGAGCACCTCATCAAGGGTCCGCGCATCCATCGCCTCGGGATTGAAGCCATAGTACAAGACGGTATCCGTGAGCGGGTCGTCACCGGCGTGGGCGCGTGCGCGAATTGCGGCCGCAAGACCATCGGGATCCACCGCCGCCAGTTCGTCAAACCACCAGTTCGCCGCCCCCCATCCGTAGCTGTCGGTGCCTTCCGCGATCTGGCGAATTGCCTCGTGCGGTGCAACACGGGCGCGGCTTCGTAAGACGCGAGCATGCGTCCACTCTCCTGAGCTCGGGGCGGCATCCAGCATCGGAAGGAGTGACGCTTCTTGAAAATGACCGATCGCTTCGATAAGCGCGGCGCTGGGAGTTGGCATAAGCGCCACGATACGTTCACGGTGCCTCTCCCAAATTTCGGCGGCGAGGTCGCTATCGACTGTCTTCTCATCCTTGAGCATCCAGAGCAGTTGACTGACCGCGATCTCGTTGGTCTCGGTAGCAAGCTTGGGGTCTAGCCAACCTGGGTTCGCGCTTATGGCTACGTGAAGCGCCTCCGAGCTCAATTGCTGCGCGAAGATTGCCTGCGAGCGGGTGTCGACGTCCGAAGCTAACCTCGCCTGCTCATAGGCGAGAGCGCGTTTGAGATGCTCATCCCAAATGGCGGTCAGCGCGGCTGGCGCTTGCACCAAGCAGGCTGCACGCAGCCCTATGTCCACCGCCACCTCATTTGGAGACGCGACCTGGCGGGCGATCAGGTCGCCAACCGGCCCAGGGTCGGATGCCGCAACGGCCGCGAGGGCGTGCGGGACGTTGCGTAAAATGCCCAAGTCCCGCTCGTCAAACGTACCAAGCGTAAGAACCTCCAGCGCGGATAGTATCGCACCTCCGAGACTGCCGTAGCCGTTCCGCCATTGGTCTTCTGAGTGGGTATCCTCAGGAAGCCGTGCGACATGTTCCTGGATGAGGTCGGCAACGAATTCGGGCTCAGATTGACGCGCGAGCAGCCAAAGCGCGTCGAAATAGACATAGCCGAGACGCGATCCAATCGGTTCTTTCTTCTTTGTCTGGAGCCCGTCGATGGAGGCGAAAAGCGCTTCAGCTTGCTCGGCTGAAAGCTCGTCCTCCTGAATATTGTCCGCCAACGACTCCGCGATCGCCCAGTTCAGCATCCGGTCTGCAGCAAACAGGAAGCGATCGGGCACTGGCCGGCGAAGCAGCCCAACCTGTTCAAGCCTCAGTACCGCGTGATCGTCGAGGTTCACCGCATGGAGGTCAGTGACGCGCCAAGGATAGTAGCCCTTTCCGGTTAGAAGCCGAGCAGCGAGCGACCGCAACGCATATTTGTCGGTTGGATGATCAGACTGCTCACGTGCTCGCAGACTTGCATACTCCCAGTAGGCGCTGAAGAGTTCATATTCAGAAACGCCGGCCCAGGATGCTCGTTTTGGTAGCTGCACGAAGATGCTCGCGTGGACCGGCTTCAGGAGCAACTCGAAGACGTCGTCCGGCATCGTCTCCAACGCTTCTGCAAGGTCGTGGTGCCTCAAAAAGCGGTGTAGATCCGCACTGCGAAAATTGCCGATTTCGATGATCTGGACTCCCTCACGGATCGACCGGATCACGTTTGTGATGCGCGGCTGTGCGGAGACTACGATGCGGACGCCGTATTCATCCCACTTCGATCGAGCCAGCCTCTGCGCGAACTCGCGATCCTGAACATCGTCAATGTAGACGGTTAGCCAGTTACCGTTTTCGTCGCGAAACGCGTCCCCTAGAACCTTTGCGACGACCGCGATCGTCCCGCGGTCCGGATGCGCCGGTTGCCAAATCCGTTCGCTGATACAGTTGACAACGTCTTCAATCTTGGTGGGCGAACGCATCACAATGGCGAGTTCGCCACGCGCGATCTGGTCGAACGCGAGTTGGGCGAGTGTCCAGGTTTTTCCCTGTCCGGATTCACCGGAGAGGATCGCAAAGTTGGAGACCAGTTTGGGAAGTGCTAGACGAGCTTGTTGAGAAGGCACGTAGCCAATCAACTGGGCGTCCTCGTCTACGTGGCGGGCGAGAAGAGCTGGCAAGGACTGAATATGAGCGAGCAGGCGATGGGCCTGCGGATTAATCAGGGTGAGCAGTTCCGCAGGTGTCAGCTTCGCGCCATCGGTTGCGAGCGTCATTAACTGCCCAAGCAGCTGGAAACGCTTGTCACTGGCGACCTCGTCTTTCCTCAGCAGTGGTGTTAGGGCCTTGTCGATTGCATCCTGAGTAACGTCGGCGGCAATGATCTCGATCTCAAATCGGTCGAGCAGGTGTCGCAGCTCGGCATTGACTTTGATAAGACCGGCGGCCTCTGCCAACCGCTGTTCGAACGCGATGGTTGTGAGACGAGCGTTGCCCCAGCGATGCTGTCGCTCCGAGCTTTTACCTCGGGAGGCGATATACGCTTGGAGCGGCGCGAGGCCCTCAGCGTTATTTGTCACGAAGCGAAACTGCTGGTCGGCAGCCAGTTTCACGGCCTTGAGCAGATCTGGAAAGACTTTCGACGCGATTTCACCACTTGTCCATTTGCGACGGCTGGCGCGCATCTTTACCTGCTCGACGATGTCACTCGCACCGCCAACGACCTGATGATCGCTGCCCTCAGCTGGCTCAAGGTGGAGGACCATTTGTGTGCCGTCGGCTAGCGGCGACAGGGTCAGGGTCATGTCCAGACCAAGCTTGATGCTCCGCAGAATCTGAAGGAGGAAGCCGGCGATCGCCCGTCGTCCGGCCGTTTCTGAATCCAGGTTGATGCCGATCAATCCTCCGGTTGATGGCACGAGCTTATTCATATCTTTTTTTCCGGCGGCCGGCCCGACACCTTCTGTCAGCCCAGTGGATGGTCCGCTACCGCGTTGGTTCACCATGGAAATGTCATAGCCGTGAACACCCATCGACCCAATCCCTGCGTCGAAAAATACTAGTGCAATCCGTCAGAAATGACGTTGACAGATATGGCGTTTTAGAAGCTGTCGAGTAGAAGTTGTTTAATGGGGATCGTGCTCTATCGACAATACCGGCAATCTTTGAAGGTTACGCCATTCACTGGCCGATATATGCCCTACAACTGGTCGAGCTTGCCCAACCCCCTGGACGCCCAATGGATGGCGTATTCGTGGATGCTCGACGAATTCGGTCGTGAACTGGCCAATACAGTCAATGGATTTACTAACGACGTTCACAGCCTGACGGCTTGGTCGACTGTTGTCGAGCCGCTGACGCAACAGAGTCAGTTGGAGGCCAACCGCGAATTCATCGACAAGCTTGCAACCACCGCAGTGAACCTTCCCTATGTTGTGAAGGGGCGCTTTGCGTTCGCCGCGGCTCACCTGTGTCACCAGGCGAACATGCTAAAGTTTCCAGCTACTTGGCGCGACGACCTGCCGCTCGACTGCGAGATCTATCCTCACGTTGCTGACAGCTATGGCAAATCGTGGAAAGGCTACAAGCGGCTGAAGCGCGCGCTTGATGCCATTGGCGCACGTGCCTTTCGCGATGGCACCGGGGACTTCCGCCACGCCTACAATCATCGCTTCTCGCCGCGGTTCGTGGTTGGGATGACTCAGTTCGTAACGCGCACCGTCAATGCGTCTACGGGGCGGGTTCGTTACGGATTCGGTGGACGTTGCCCGCTTGATCTTGCCAAGATTGTGAAGCTGCTGGAGCAAGAACAGATGCGCTTCTACGCGGCCTTCGAGAGCTTCCAAGAACTCGTACGCGAACACGAAAGGGCAATCCGGGATCACGTCGAAGCCAAGCTTTGATTTCGCGTTCGACTGTGATGCAGATGTTCTATCCAAGCTTCGACTGCCCTTTCATGCGCGCGCTGCAGATTTTTCGTAGCCCAGTTATTGAACTCATTGGGGATCGAACATGAATATTGCTTGGGGTGCGCGTCTCAGCAGCGAGACTAAGGGCCTCGATGTTATAGGCATCCGAGCACTCGACCAAAATATCGAGGCCTCGCTGACCAATGGGCTCACGACCATCTCAATTCGTGCCCGATACATTTCGGTCCTTCCGTGGGCGATCGGCCAATATTTTGTTCACGAGAGTGCTGGCGGCCGCGTGCGGCATGACAAAGATGCGCTTGCCGTCCACCTAAACCGGGTTCGGTTTCTTGTGCTCGCAGCGACGTTCGTCGATGAGGGTGCCTCACGGATAGGTACCATGGGGTCGGACTTCTATCTCGACGAGATGGCCACCCTTGTCACTGGCAAGACCGTGCGCATGCCCGACGTCGGGAACCTCGCAGTGCTCGCGACGTATTTCGGGCCTGCCAGCGCGCTCGGTTTTGTCGAATCTCGTCCTGGATCAAGTGGCCTGCCATTCGGCCTGTCCGCGCGCGGCACAGCCATGTATCAAGAGCGTAGCAAGGCGCTCGGAAGCTCTCGATTGGTCGATTTGCTACGCGACGGCGGCGACCTCGACTACGACACGGCGCGCGAAGCGGTTTCAGCCTTCTCTCTCGCCAGAATTGCTGATTTTGGCCGCGAGGTGGATCTCTTGCGAGAAGCGTTTGAACAGCCATGGGTGCCGGGGAGCTCAATAGCGGCAAAGCTGGTTGCTCAAGCCTATCAGCGGATGATCGATACACGTTCATGGCTGCATCGAGAACTCGAAGTCGAGCCAGCCAGTGCCAGCGAGCTGATCGCCCGAAACTATGATCGTGCAGTACTCGAGGGTGCGGACGGTATAGAACTTGAGTGGGCGAGCTTCGAGTGGCACCGGCGTGTGCATTTTGCTCTTGAGTTGCTCCTCGCGGCTATGACGAGAACGCTCCTGGACGACGGCAGCATGTCGGTCGCGCAGTTGATCGCCATCTGGTCCTCACACGCTGTTGCTTCTGAGCCGCTCACAGATCACTGGAATTCACCGGTCGACGTCGCGGCACTTACTGTGCAGCCTGGAGCGTTTAGCGGCGGCCTGTTGCGTCCCGCCGACTTTCATCTCGAACCACACATCCAGGCAATCCGCGCCTTCGAAATTCTGGTGACGCAGGCGCGGGACGCACAATCCATCGGCGTCGTTCCAGGCGCAAGCAGCGGGGCGTCGGCGCCCTCTGCACGAGCGATCCAGCTGGTGGCAGCCGGAACTGGCACACTCGGGGCGGTGCTCCGCGCTATCTGCGATGAGTGCGTCGCGCAGCGCCATATCGCCAATACGATGCGAAAGATGGGTAACCATCAGGACTGTTCGCTGCGCTTCTATCCTGAAGGTCCAGTTCTCGTTCCCACGGATATTGACTTCAGCCCCAACTATTCTGGCAGCCGTCTGCAGAATACGATGCGTATCCTTGGCGACATAGGGATGCTCAACATTGGCTCTGGTGGCGTGATCGCCGCAGATGTGGTCGGCTGATGGGTGAGGTCAACGTTCTCCAGCGCTTGGTCGATGCGAGTAAGCGCGCCACGACGGCCGTGGTCCTAACCCACAACATCGACTTCATGTTTGCGCAAGCCATCCTGGTGAACCAGTTGCGCAAGAGCGGCGCACCGCGGCTCACGGTGTTCGCCGATGCAGGCTGTGCCGCCGCATCTTTTAATCGGCAAAGCGTGATCGCTGACCGCGTTGGTCGGTCATACCGTGTAGTCCCGATCGATCTTGGAGTCGGGCGGCGCTTCCATCCCAAAGCAATCTTCCTCGCAGGCGAGGAAGGCACCCGACTTGCTATCGGAAGCGGCAACCTTGGCCATGGGGGATGGAGCAGCAATCGCGAGATCTGGACCTATTTCAACTTTCCAGGTGAAGGCGGACCGGCAATCGCCGCTTTCCGTGACTACCTCGAAAAGGTCTGTGGCATGGCTGGGGCGAGCGACGCCGTGCGTGCGACAGTCCTCGACCCGTTCCGCTCAGAAGCATGGGCAGCCGACCTGCCTGAGCCCGATCGCCTGGTCGAGCTACCTGCGGACACTCCGCTCATGGATCGAATGCTTTCCCAGTTCCAGGAACCCCCAGCCTCGTTCGACATGATGGCCCCTTATTTCGACCCCGAGGGGGCGGCGGTGAACGAACTTGCAGCCCGTCTCGGCGTCCCCATGCGCGTGCTAATCCAGCATGGTAAGGAGGGGCTCTCTTCAAAGGCGGGGGCCAAACTGCCCTCGTCTGCACGTATTGTTGGGATTGCGCCGGGCGCCGGGGAACGGCAAACGATTCACGCCAAGCTTTACGCGGCGCGTTACACCGATCACGTGGTGATACTAGCCGGGAGCGCCAATTGCTCGCGCGCCGCATTGCTGCGTAGTGATAACGGCAACGCCGAGCTAATGGCGATTTCCCATCTTTCTAACGCAGAATACGAAGAGCTTCTTTCGGGCATCCAAATATCGGATAGTCCTCCCGACTTACCAGAAACCGCGCCTAATGCAGATTGGGACGAAATCGAAAATCCTCCGGTGCGAGTGCTTTCAGCCAGCTTCGACGCAGGTTCGTTGGTCGTGCGCTGTGCCTTCGCCGGCGGCGATACCCCGTCCGACATCAGGGTTGTTTTGCATACAGGTTCACTAATTGCAGTCGCTGACGAGACCGGCTCTTTTCGTGTGTCTGTTCCCGGTCCCGGAACCCGCCTTTGGGTCGAAATCGACACGCCTGCTGGCGCGGTCCGCAGCGCTCCGATGTGGATCGACCACGAGGCTGAACTCCGTGTTGGTCGGCCAGAGTTCGACGTTCAAACGAGGCTTGCCGGAAACGAGGGAACGATCAGCTCCGAAGGCCTCATCGACATCTTTACGCTTGTCGTCGAGCACTACAAGAGCCCGGTACCTTGGGCCGGCACGCGAGGCGCGAAGGGCGCTTCGGCGATAGACTACAATCTTGAAGACGTGTTCTCGACTGGGTTTGGCCGGCGCAGCTATGCGCCGGTTTCGGGTGGGGGATACCTCACGACCGACGAATGGAGTCTGATGAATGACTATTTCAGACTCGGCGGGGTCGGCCCGCGCAACGGAGATCCATCAGACAATTCAACCGACAATCCGGACGGGAACCCGCCGGAGCCGAAAGAACCACGGGCACCTGCCAAGCCGCTCGAACCAACGCAAGTCGAGAAACTCGCGCGGCTGATCGATAGAGCTGTGTCATCCATGTCGTCGATGGCATTCCTCGAAAGCAGGCCTCCGCCACGCCTTGCTGCCGACATCCGTACAGTTGCTCTGCTTTTGGGTATCGCGAGACGGCGCGAAGGCATGGACAAGGCGAGAGTCGACAGCGCCAGTGCAAGACTATTTCATGCGTTATTCTTCGGAAACGGAAGCCGCCCGCTTCTTGATCTCTACGTGGAGGCTCATCCAGAGGCACCCGCGCTTATGCAGTCGTCGGACCTGACGGCTGCGATGACGCTCTGGATCGCAGATCTCATCAACAAGCCAGAGGCAGGGACCTGGTTCAATTTTGCCGCGACACGTCTCGCTGCGGCCCATCCATGGCTAACCCTGGGCGATGATGAGGCTATGGACAGCCTCGAGCGACTGTCGGTACATATTGCGGGCCTCGTGGAAGCCCTGCCTGACTTTTGGCTGAGCTGGGTTCAAGGTGGCGCCGCCATCCGAGCATTGATGAAAAATCTGACCGATCCGGATCAACTGCTCGCAACAGTCACCCGTCCGCGCATCTATTCCGGCGAGATTGTTTGGATAGGCAATCAGTTCGCCGTCGCCGAGACGGATTTCGACAGGAAAAGCAACGCGGGCTTCTTCCTGCTAGGGGAAGCCCGGCACGCAAGATATCAGGGAAGTAGGGCAGTTCCGATTCTCGATGTTATCGATGCGGTCGAGCTTCCCGAGGCCGTGAAGCATACCATCAAGCAAATCCTGACACCGGCTAGCCTCTCGTTCCGATAATTCCATACTGTCCTGAACGAGGAGCGGTCTGCCCCGGCCTGTACGATTTTGTCATTTCCCCGGCCGCCGGCGTCAACGGACTGCCGAACTCTACGCGCCCGCCTCAAGAGCCTTTATGAGGGGCTGCCGGAACTGGAATACTCCTTCCACGACCGCGACATCATCGTTACCGCATGCGGCAGCAAAGCGTAACCGGCGGCGGTCGCATCAATTGCAAAATGGCATTTTGGAACAGGATTCTACGCGGGTACGAAATCTCGGCCCGCGCATGGAATAGGGGCCTTTTGGACGAAGATGCGGGAGCAGGATGTCAATTGCCAACTTCCCCGGCCGGTGACCGATCCACAACATACAATTCGTTATTCACCGGCTATCGAGCGAGCGGCCATTCTCTTTGAAAAAAGCACGTCGTATACAATCCTCTGCGTACAGGGGAGGGGCTGATGAGACTAAAGAAAGCGCGAATTACAAACTATCGCAGCGTGAAGGATTCCGGCTCTATTGAGTTGGAGCCCAACAAGACAATCCTCGTTGGGCCGAATGAGGCCGGCAAGTCAGCACTGCTAAAGGCCCTTCAGCAGATCAACCCACCGGCAGGTGTCCCTGGCTTCGACGCTCTCCGTGATTACCCCCGCGGCGACTATAACGACATCACTTCCAAGCGGCTCAAGCCCGAAGACATCAAAGTTGCCGTCGCACATTTCGAACTCGAAGATGACGACAAAAAAGCGATCGAGTCCGAGTTTCACTCGGCCACTTATGTCTGCTGGCGAAACCTGGACAACTCATGGGGGCATGAACTTCAGGGTGTTCCCGAGAAGCCGACCATCGAGGACCTAAAAAAAGACCTCGCCCGCCTTGCAGCGCACGTCGATAGTCGGCAGAAGGACGGCGAACCCCAGCCCAGCAAAGAGCTCGAAGGCATTCTGGCGGGCTACAAGGACAAAAACTATTACATCCAAGGTGAGGTTGCTACGAAGCTGATCGACTGGCTCGAAAAGCACTACCCGCTCGTCGATGAAGACGATGAGAAGGAGGAAGATCGCTACACCAGGCTGCTTGGCCACTGCAAATATGCCGATCGGCTAAAGACCACCCGGACGGCGCTCCGAACGAAGCTGCCGGTGTTCGTCCTGTTCAGCAATTACTTCCGCGTGCGCCCGCTGATCCACCTTGATCACCTCGCGACCCGCGTCGAGCAAAACCTGCTCGACGACGCCCAGTACGATTACGGAAACCAATGTCTCCTCAAGCTCCTAGGCTTCACGGCGCGAGAACTGTCAGACCTCGGTAAGGCGGCCGAACCAGGCGCCAAGGACACGGACGCCCAGAAGAAGTACCGGGACCAGCTCGACAATCGCGCTTACCAGCTGAACGCTGCGAGTGTTCGCCTGACGGATCAAATAGTCAAAGTCTGGAACCCTAACCCGGAGCGGGCGGAAGCCAGCCGCCTTAGGATCACCGCCGACGGTCAATACCTCAAGGTCGTGGTCGAGGATGGCTTGGGCGTTGAGATCGAGCTGGATCAGCGATCGGAGGGTTTCCAGTGGCTGGTCTCGTTCTTCGTGGTCTTTTTCTCCGAGACCGAGGACAAGCATGCGAACGCCATTCTGCTGCTTGACGAGCCGGGCATGAGCCTGCACGCGCTGAAGCAGCGTGATTTCCGCAACACGATTTCCATGCTCTCGGAATCCAACCAAACAGTCTATACGACGCACTCGCCCTTCTTGGTCGGCCCGAATGAGCTCGATCTTGTACGGGTCGTCGAGATGGCGGACCGGAAGGTCGGCACCAAGGTGCACACAACAATCACAGCGGCGGATCCAGCCGCCCTGCTGCCGCTGCAAGAGGCATTGGGCTACGATCTTGCGCAGAGCCTGTTTGCGCAGCAACGCAACCTGATCCTCGAAGGCCTGACCGACTTCTGGTATCTCGAGGCCACATCGGAAATGTTGCGGGTTGGCGGCGTCGCGGATCTTAACGACAAGATCGCCCTGATCTCGGCCAACACCGCGAGCAAGGTCGTCTATTTCGCGACGATCCTGATCGCCCACAATTTGAAGGTCGCGGCTCTTCTCGATTCCGACAACGCCGGCGACCAGGCCGCAAAGCAGGAGGTGCTGGTGCATCGCCTCGGCGCCAAGCGCATTCTCCGGACGATGGACTTCACCGTTCCACCCAGACCGAAGGCCGAGATCGAAGACCTGCTGCGCGACGTGCTAATACCCCTTGCGGCAAAAGAGCTTGGCATCGACGTGACAGCCGAAGCAGCGGCCACGCCGGAAAAGCCCTTGGTCGACCTGCTGTTAGCAAAGGGCGGCGCCAATTTTTCAAAATACAAGCTCGCAAAGGCTTACGTTCGCTGGACCCGTGACCATACCGCCCAGGATCTTAGCCAGGCCGAGCGTGACGCCTGGATCAAACTGATCGGAGCCGTCAATTCAGCATTGAAATAGAAGCTTCCGGCCCTGCCGGCCTTTAGGAGCATCCTAGCGTATGATCTGGCCATTTGTAACAAAGCAGACGGAACCCGCAAAGGCGCAGTCGGCACCAATAGCTTTCAGCACCGCGGATCTGGAATTGGCAGCGGTTGCTGAGAGGGCCGTTGCCGCCTTCGTCGACTACCTTGGTGCCGATACCATGGTTGGCGAAATTAGGGATGTGAAGGTCCTGCCGGGGCCTAAGCAAGCGCTCGTCAACGCCTTCACGCTTGCGTTGGCTCTTGAAGGCGATGCCGAGCGTCGGGATGCTTTGCTCCGTTATGGCCTGTTACTCTCTCATTTCCAGGAAGGTGTCGGCGACAAGCCTGTGCGCCAGATGCCCGATTTCTCTGGGGACGATGAGGCAATCCTGGAGGTAGTTCTCGCCCACAAATCCGAGTTTGACCGGTTTAACCAAGTGTATCCGACGGCTATCGCTGAGGCCAAGCAGATGGCGGAGAAATACCAACGATCCATCGATGCTGCTGTGCGCCGCGGCGGTGCATAGAGGTGCGGGGAGCTAGTCGTAACGCACATTGAACGGTCGCCGACTACTCTGCGCCTTCGTATACTGTTGATTCAACGGCCAGATTGCCGTTTGACAGTTATTCAGTATGTGACACCAGCGCGGGACAGCAAGCAGCATCTCCCGGAAGGCTTTAGGACACTGCGCCTCCCGGTGGCGCTAAAGCGTGTCACATGATGTTCATCATCCGTTCGACCTTAGCGTACGATTTTGAGCAGTTCTTGTTCCGACCCCTAGGAGGACGCTATCGCGAGCCGGACTCTTGCGAAGGAGACCGCGATGCATAAAGAGTTGGATGTCAGGAATGAAAAATAGAACATATTGCATAATTTGATGAAATAGTGCATATTAAAGCCTTGGATACTCCAGAGTCGAGGCTGCGCTATGGAACATTTCGACATCGTTCTCGCCATTGCAAGAATTGCCCTGAGTGGCGACAGCGAGCGGGCAACCCATCAGGTAAAGCGCCTTCGGGAGGCAGTCAGCAAAGCGAAGCCCGATCAGGCCGAGAAGCTGGCGCGACTTCTCAATCGCGACGATCGCAGACACTCGGTGGCGCCAATGTCGTTAGAACAGATGCGCGTCAGCGGATCGTCACCGCCAGTCATTCCGGGTGAGAAACTAGGCCGAAACACACCGTTACCGAACGATCGCGAGACTGCGACGCCGCTTGTTCGGGTAGTTTTTCCCGAGGACAATGTGGGCGCGGAACCCGTGTTGTCGCCGGTTCTCGCGGACGCCCTCGATGGTCTCATTGGCGAGTGGGCTCACACGGAGGAACTCGCTGCTCTAGGCGTACAGCCTAATATGCGCTGTTTGCTGTACGGCAAACCCGGTGTCGGCAAAACCATGCTCGCGCGATACATTGGCGCCAAACTGGGTCTGCCGATCGTTGAGGCTCGACTCGACGGTCTGGTGTCTTCTTTTCTGGGAACCACCGCCAGAAACATCGGCGCGCTTTTCGACTTTGCCGACCGCTATCGTTGCGTCCTATTTCTCGATGAGTTCGATGCCATCGCGAAGGCCCGGGATGATGCCCAGGAGGTTGGTGAGATCAAGCGAGTGGTAAACGCGCTCCTGCAGTGCCTCGACGCTCGCGGCCGGCGCGGTTTTACCCTTGCCGCGACAAATCACGAGCATCTTCTCGATCCAGCGGTGTGGAGGAGATTTGATGGCCGGATTGAGATTCCCTTGCCGGATGCCGATGCTCGAAAGAACCTGCTAGCACGGTTTCTGCCGCCGCTCACTCCGGGTGAGGCAGAGATGAAGATGCTCGTCTGGATGACCGAAGGAATGAGTGGAGCCGATATTGAAACACTTATCAGCGGTGGAAAGCGGTTTCTTGTGATGAAGGAGGCTAGCGGCGCATCTGGCTCGCGGCGCAGGGGGCTTCTAGGCGGGCTACGGCGCCAGGCAACATTGAGCGGTCAGCTGTTCAGTGTTGAACAGCGCGCTTTGCTGTTGGGTAGCAATGAAGAGCTTGCAGCTGCACTGGTTGATAATGGCGGCCTGACGCAAAGAGAGGCAGGGCTATTGGTAGGCGTCTCGCAAAGCACAGTTTCTCGTCGCCGCCGCGACACCGCCAATCCATTGGAGGCGTGATCGCGATGGCTGAGCCCCTTGCACGACCAATCCAAGTATTCCTTGACACGCAGCGGCTGATACAAATTCAGGCAACGGGAACACGCGGTCCCAATCGCGACTTTTTCGCCGGCAACAACTCGGGCTTTCAACGGCACAAGGCGCGCTTGCGCCAACAGCTGTTGCAAGCGAGTTCGGCTCTAAGGACAGAGGCTGATCCGGCGGGTTTCGTCTTGGTTCAAATGCGTGAGGAAGGGTTGGCGAAAAGCTATCGGCCTCTTGGTGCGTTGTTCACCACGCCGAACCGTTTCGCGCTCGTGGGTGGAGCCGCGATTGGTCAAATGTATTTCCAGACAACCCCCGATGCGTTGGACCGGCTAAGTGAGCTGATTGAGCAGCGAGCTGAAGTGCAGCCGCGCCTGAGGGAGAACCCGGAAACTGGCAGGATGGAGGAACGGGTTTCGGCATATCGAAGCGAAGTCGGCGCCATCGACGAAATACGCCTGCCGACCCCAGCAGACAGGCTAGGGTTCTCCGCTCGAGATGCGGTCATGTGGCTCGAGCAAGAAACGATCATCGGCGGCTACGTGGTCGAAATGTTCAGGCCTGATCCCAGAGTGACCCCTCAGGCGGTGGAGGCGATGATTGCTCGATTTCGCGGCCGCCTTAACGAACTTGGTGGCTTGATTGCCGTACCCTTCAGTTCGCGCACCACGAAAGCGACCGCCTCCGCCTTAACGCTCAGCATCGATCTACGGAGTGATGGCCGGCGCGCTATCAGCTTGCCGCTCGTCCCGGATGTGGATGCAGAGCAAACGGAGGGCGTACCCGACCTTGGCCCGCGCGCACCTGACAGGTCACTGGCCCGTCATCAAGCCCTGCTTGACCTCTTGGCTCGAGAACCGCTGGTTCGCCGTGTTGAACTTCCACTACGTCTCGAGTCGGGATCGGCCAGTTCGATTGGGCTCGGAGCCGAAGCCTTAGTCCAGCCACCGGTTGCAAATCAAAGCTATCCTGTGGTTGGTGTCATCGACGCGGGCGTTGCTGCGATCTCCCAACTCGAACCTTGGCGAGCAGGAACGGCGGGTCTGATCTCGCCGGCGGATCGCGATGAGGCGCATGGGTCGTTCATAGCAGGGCTGCTCGCGGGTGGCGGTGGGCTGAACCCAACGATCGCGAACCGTCTGGAGCCAACGCCGTGCCGCTTTTTTGATATTGACGTCTTGCCGCGCCGCGGTCTCCTTGGTCAATATTACCAAACCCCTGACGAATTTTTTGACCAACTCGAAACCCAGATCGAAGTCGCGAAGGCGGAGGGCGTGCGTGTATTCAACATGAGCCTCGGTGCTCCGGGCGTGCGCCAAGGGTTGGGGTACAGTAGCTTCGCCGCCAACCTCGATCGTATAGCGCTAACGCACGACGTGATCTTTTTGGTTTCGGCTGGGAATCTCCGCGGTCGCGATGCCCGGCCTGAATGGTCGGCCACGGCCGAAGATGCGCTCGAAATGTTGGCCACCCGCGCAATCGCGGAGGAGCGTATTACGGCGCCTGGTGAGCATCTTTTCGGCATCACGGTTGGAGCGATCAACGCTCCGAGCGTATTGGGTGCGGTGGCTGACGTTCCAACGACCTATACCCGTCGTGGACCCGGTCCTGGCGGCGCGCGTAAGCCAGAACTTGCTCATATTGGCGGGGTTTCACCGCGAGCTGGAAGTTCTTGCGGTCTTCATTCCATCGGCGTTGACGGCCAGTTGGTCGAAGGTTCTGGTACAAGCTATGCGACCCCGCTCGTCACGGGTTCCCTAGCCGCGCTTGACCACCGGCTGGAAGGTCAGGCTCCACGAGAAACGCTTCTCGCGCTGAGCGTCCACAAGGCCGAAAAGCCGCATATACTATGTGCGAAGCCCTTGCGTACGGTCGCGCGAGATTTTGTCGGGTTTGGCGTGCCACGCCACGCCGATGCATGCTTGTCGGATGATCTGAACAGTATAACTCTGGTATTTGCAGACATATTGCCGCCACGGCGCGAACTGTCTTTTATCTTCACGTGGCCGCGTTCGTTGGTAACGACGGAAGGAAAATGCCGTGGCCGGATCGACGTAACACTGGCTCACACGCCTCCCATCGATGCGGCGTTCGACGCCGAATGCCAACGGGTCCAGCTTGGCGTTGGTCTCCACCAGCTCGAGGAAAAGGAGAACGAAGATGGCGAACTGGTTCCCGATCCGCAACAGCGGCTGAACGCATGCGACAGCCAGCTGCCACAGCATCTCGACTACACTGAGCGCTATCTTCTGGAAAATGGGCTCAAGTGGACGCCGATAAAGCGCTATGAAAAGAACATCCCGAAGGGTTGTGGGACGACAAGCGAGTGGAAGCTGTCACTGAAGGGCTTAACACGCGCCGGAGCTCTGTACCCCGAGGAAGGAGTGCGCTTCGCGGTTCTGATGACCATCGCGGATCCACGCGGCACTGCTCCAGTGTACGAGGAGGTTCGTGCCGAGATATTGCGTCGCGGCCTAAGGCTCGCCGACATCACGGTCGCACAACGACTCCGGACGCGAGGATAGCGCTCGGCTTCGCATTGTGTGTCTGGTAGGTCTGGCGCAGAAGTCGCCGAACTCGAAGGGTGGGGCTCGTGGGCGAAGCCAAAAGAAGAAAGCAGAATGCAGCTCTCGCCTCGACGATGGACGCTGAGCAGGGCGAAAAAGTTCTGAGGCAAGCTTATCAGAACACGTGCCGGGCGTTCGATGTTTATCCAGATAATATTGTCGACGCGCTGATCGCTTCATATGCGGGGCGGAATGCTTCTCTCGATTTGGTGGCTCGAAACAATCCCCAGGGTGTCGTCGCCTTCCGAGCTGGTTGTTCCGCGTGCTGCCACCAGATGGTGCTCTGCAGTCCGTTCGAGATATTCATCCTTGCGCAACTGCTGCTCTCGACGCGCACAGATGATGAACTGGCAAGCATCGAGCGTCGCTTGTCCGAAATATCGAAACTTCCGTTGAACCCTGATGCGAGATATGGGAGCCACGCTACCTGTCCGCTTCTCGTGGACAATCAGTGTTCCGTCTATGATCGCCGGCCGGCCGTCTGCCGTGCGCTGTTTTCGAATTCGAGGGAAAGGTGTGAACAGGCCTTGGCCGGTGGCGCCGGCGACGTCGCATTTCTCGTCCATCCGAAGTTGATTTCGTCTGCGTTGCAGGTCGGCATCGACAGTGCCTTGCACGTGAAACGTGGACTGAACACAGAACTCGCAGAGATGTGCGGCTCGTTGCTTGTAGCTTTGCGGGACTTTGATGCATCCCTCTCTGTTTGGTTGGATGGGGGGATCCATTTTCGGTTTTCCACGCGCAGCGAGACGGTGCACCGTCAAATGCTCAGCTCGTGGAGAACGTCGCGGCTCGACTGGGGCTTTGAGGTCGAACGCCCACCACCTTGACGGAAGGATTGCGGTTTCCGAGATTTTAGAATGCAACCATTCATCGTAGACATTTGGTGCGGATCAAGGGACCATAGCGATGGATCAGCTCAGAGCTGTCGAACTGAAACTGGTGGATGATCTGTTCGGAATAAGCTCCGGATGGGTACTCGATTTCACGAACGCAACATTTGACGATTTCTTCCGTAGGGAGGTCGGTATCGACATCTACGATGATGCGTATGCATCTGGGAGTGGAAGCAAGGGGAAGCGCCTGCGGGCGCTTCTGACGATTGGACACCCACGAGCCATTGTCCGGGCACTGACGGCATTGTGGGAATACCGCGAAACCATCCGCATCAGTAGGGGAGATCCGGAGACCGTTGTCAATGCCCGAGCGCGGCTCAGTTCGATTGTCGAGAGACTGGGTGGGGCCCTATTGCCCTCTTTCGACATCAATGTCGGTTCGTCCCCCGCACAATCACATTCCGCAACGAAGGCAGGCCCAGATCATGCCGCACTTGATCGTCTCGAACGCGACTTTATAGCGCTCTTTGCGATGACGGATGAGCCTCACGCTCGAGGATATCACTTCGAGCGCCTCCTGACTGCATTGTTTAATGCCTGGGATATGGACGCGAGGGAAGGGTCCCGGCTGGCGGGCGAGCAGATCGACGGGTCGTTCCAACATGGCGCAATCACATATCTCCTCGAGGCGAAGTGGCATCGTGCGAAGACTGGAGCTGAAAACCTACATGCCTTTCAGGGAAAACTGAGCGAGCGTCTCGAAGGGACGAGAGGGTTGTTCGTCAGCTTCGAAGGCTTTACGGATGGAGCTCTCGAGGCATTCACAGCCAGGCGAATTATTCTCGCCGACGGGATGGACATTTTCGATGCGTTGAAGCGAAGGATTTCGTTTCCCGACATCATCGTTGCCAAGGCTCGGTACGCCTCGGAGTATCGCAACCCGTTCGCACGTGTGCGGACTCTGTTCCCGGCGTAGCAGCCGACTGCTGCAAGTGCGACCGGAGCATACGATTCAGGCAAAGAACTTCGGTGACGATAAGCTCTCGATCACAGCTATTTCACGCCGTGCAGCAGAGACAAAATTCTGTTTGAGGTCTTAGAGGACCTGCCTCGGCTTAGCATCTTCAGCTGCGTGCGAAGCCAAAGCACTTCCGCAGATTGCCTCGCAGCTTCAATGACAGGATCTGAGCCGATTAACTCGATTTCAAATAGTCGAGCGGTGAGGACCTCGAAAGCAGAGGCCTGCGGCCTTGGTGGATGAGGTGATCGGCTTCGGCGACTAACTCGGCGTATACCCAAACGAGGTCTCCGTTCGGTATCACCCAGACGCCCGTTAGGTGTTCTGTCCTCGGAGCCGCCTTTTGGTTAAGTGGTGCTAAGTGGCACCGGCATGGACTTCGACCTACACGTGCGCAAAGCCCCCTTGGCAGTACCAGTCACTGTTCGCCAGGGCCTGATACGTTGCCGTGCGCCATGCGTTCATATTCGCCGCCCGACAGCTATCCGCGAATTGCTGCAGGAGCAGACGCACTTCGTCTGGGCCGCCATTGGCAAGATGTGTCCTTAGCAGGTTGTGCAAGTCGGTCAGCTCTTGTGCCCCCTTGGCAGCATATAGTCGCGCGAGTTTCAGCATTTGAAATTGACGCAATACCCGGGCCGTCAGCGTGTCACTCCATCCAGGTGAAGGCGAAACAAGGAAGCGTAGTGCAGCGGGCGCACTTTCGACGACCTGGGCTACCAGCCAGAGATCACCGTCGATGTCGTCATAATATGGATGAAACGCCTCTTCATCCGCCGTCAGCGGCCGGGTATCAGATTTCGCCTTGTTGCAGTCATGACAGGCAGGAACAAGATTCCAGGGAGCTACCGCGAGCGCTGGATAGCGGGTTTTTGGAAGGTAGTGATCGAGAGTGGACACAATATGCTGCCCGCATAGAGGACATCGGCCATATTTAGGTGCGGCCAGTAGCTCGTCATAGATAGTTCGCCCCGGGCTCCCTCTCGCGACCATTCTTCCGGCGTACACGCCCGACATCTCCTTGATTGTCACCACGCCGTCGACGTTTGGGCTAGGCTCGATAGTATGAATTTCGTTGTTGGACGCTGCCTCGTCAAAGTCGATTGAGGCCTGAATGATCGTGGCGGTGACGCTCTCAAGTCGCCCTTTTAGACCAACATCGGCAACGCGACTGATAGCCGTGATGAAAACATCCTCGGCAGTAAGTTCCGGCTTTGGTAGTTTCCACATTATTCGTGACCGTCCGCATCGCGTGCGGCGATGAGGCCCCGAATGATTGCCTGGCCTTCCAAGCCAACCCGACCACCGAAATGCTCGAGGATGTCTTCGAAGTCTCCACCCTCCTCCACCTTGTCCCGCAACATCTTGTGGAAGCCCGAATCGGTGACCTCCAAGCCGAAGATTTCCCTGGTCAGTATTCCGACGTTTTCTCCAAAGGTTTCAATCTCGGGCCTCTCCGCGATCACAGTTCGTCCATTTCGTCGAACTTTCCAGACGCAGCTCATTGGCACCTCCTGCAGAACGACAGGCGAGTGTGTTGCGATGATCGCGACGCCGTTGCGGTTGATCAGGAGGTCGGAAAGGGCTCGGACAAATGCCGACAATAGCGGTGGATGGAGATGCGCTTCAGGTTCGTCCAGAAGGACGAGTGTCCTCTCCTCAACGGTTTCCACCAGACGGGTAATCGTCAGTAGAACGATTTTGTGACCCGAGCTGAGCTGCCCGAATAGGCGTGACGCTTCTGAGGAGGCGTCATCTTCATCCTCTGCTGCCAGCTGCGCCACATCAGCGTCCTTGAAAATGGGATCTGCCTCAAGCATCTGGAGGGCGCGTCTCCACCGAGAGGCCCTCGCACCGCGCCGACAAATCTGGACGCTTTCGGCGAAGTCCCGACCTAGATAGTTGGGACTCTTCGGCGCCAGCGGCTTTCCCTCAGGAGATAGCCCGACTTTCTTGAGACCGATGTAGGAGTATTGCAGTCCCGAAGACTTGTCTCTCGGAACGCTGAGCGGTGTGAAATCATCGAACGCGCTAAAACTCACTGAGACAAGGCCGGTGAACGTACCAGTGTCGTCACCGTCATGGTTGACTACAAACCTCCCTTTTGCGCGTTCGCCGTCGTTTAGAATGGACTCAGTCATGGAATTGAGCAGGTGGGTCTTGCCGACGCCGTTCCTGCCGGTGATCACGTGTATGTTGGTTGGCGGCTGAACTTCAGGAGACACCGCAAACGTCAACTCGATCCGACTCGTGTCCGAGCGGCGGTCACGGGCAGTTGTGTAGGACAATTCGTATGGCGTGACACGCGCGCCACCACGAGCCATACGACGGTACTGACCTCTTACAGCTTGCGGGGTTACGGAGCGGAGTAAGGATATTCCGGTGACTCGTTCATCGAGTGACCGCTCAAATAGATCTGCATCAAGCGCGACATCTCGAAGGCCTTCGAGGATTCGGTCGCGAAGCTCTGGACCTAGGTCGTTCAACCCCGCGTAATACGTGTCATCCTGCCCTAAGGCAAAGAACGGGTCATCCAAGGCATCGAAACGATTAGGGATGTTTGGGCGGCGCTGACCTTTCTCCATCCCGACCTGGCCGATTTTTACGGAGCCGATATCGTGCTGCTCGCCAGCAGTATCGACATAGGTCAGGAAGTACATGGTCGAAAATTCGAACCAGTCGTCCCAGTTGTCCGTGACCAGAAACGCGCGTGAACGCGCATTACTTGGCGGGCGTACGCCCGCAGCCAATACCGTAAAGAACAAAGTCGCCCCCAAGACTCTTGTTGTAGCCATACCATTGCAATGGCAGGGAGCGCCAGACCTCTGACCGGAAAGGAACAATTCATGATGCGTGGGCTTCTTGGAGTCCGGGTGGGCTTGCGCAGTGCCAACCTCTGCCTATTTCGACACACTTGATCCAGCGGAAATCGAGCCCTGTGTTCCGGTACGACCGGTTTCAGCGTTGACGATGTCGGACTCCACCGCGCTACAGCAAGGATTTAAGGCATTCGAACAGACGCCGGCCTTGGGTGTTCGCGATTTGTGCTTCCATGTTGCAACCAAGTTGGAATGTCGCGCTGCCAGCAAAGTAGAAATGTCGCCAAGGTCGTTTCGGAGGACAGGGCGCAGCAAGTCAGAAATGCGACAGTGACGCGCCGCCTGGCACCAACGCAAGCGCCCTCCAAAGTCGCATAAATGGCAGTGGGGAACTTCAGTGCTGCCTCGGCTGCCCTGCGCGCTCGACGATTTGGTCGATCTGTCATCGCCGAACTACAGCGGGGGCGGCCCCGTCCATAGCGTGCTGTCTTGCGATTGGTCGAGCTCGCCAAGAACATGCGAAGGGAGTACAAGACCGGGATGCGCGAGGGGAGCGTTGCTTCACGAGCCATGCTCGCCTGGCTGACGCGCGATCGCTTGCCGGAGAAAGCATCGCAGGAGCGACGCGTCAGGGAGCATTCCCGGCGCTGACCATGCCGCGGATCGCCTTCACGCTAGAAACCGCGTTTCAGGGGCACATTGGCACCATAGGGTCAGACCCCAAGCCTGGTTACGCGTCAGGACCTCGTATCTATTTCACCCACTTGCGTACGCGGCGCACGATCTCTGATGTTGAGATCCCGTAGCGGTCGTGAAGTGTCGGTAGCGCGCCGGCGTCGAGAAATTCGTCGGGCAGTGCGATCTGGCGGAAGACAGGGGTCACGCCCTCGCGCATCAGCAGGCCAGCGACACCTTCGCCCAACCCGCCGATCATCGTGTGGTTCTCCGCAACGACCACCATCCGTCCAGCCCGGCGCGCGGCGGCAAGGATTGCGTCCGTATCGAGCGGCTTGATGGTCGGCACGTGCAGCACCGCGCAGTCGATGCGGTCCGCTTCGAGCGCCTTCGCGGCCTCCAGCACGCGCATGGTCATCAGCCCGCTGGAAATGAACAGCACATCCGCACCGTCGCGCAGCAGCCGCGCCTTGCCGATCTGGAATGTGTAATCATATTCGTCGAGCACGACGGGGACCTTGCCCCGCAACAGCCGCATGTAGACCGGCCCCTTGTAGTCCGCGATCGCCTCCGTGGCCTGTTCGATGTCGAGCGCGTCGCATGGATCGATGATCGTCAGGTTCGGCATGCCGCGGAAAATCGCGATGTCTTCCGTCGCCTGGTGGCTGGGGCCGTAGCCGGTGGTCAATCCCGGCAGAGCGCAGACAATTTTGACGTCGAGGTTCTCCTCGGCAATCGCCATGCATATGAAATCGTAGGCACGTCGCGAGGCAAAGACAGCGTAGGTCGTGGCGAAGGGCGTGAAACCCTCCCGCGCCAGGCCAGCGGCAGCGCTCATCAGCACCTGCTCCGCCATGCCCATTTGGTAGAAGCGATCCGGATGCTCCTGCGCGAAGACATGTAGGTCGGTGTATTTCGCAAGATCAGCCGTCAAACCCACGATCCCGAGCCGCTCGTGTGCCAATCTGGCAAGTGTGTGCCCAAACGGCGCGTTGCGGGTCGCAATGCCATCGGGCGCAATCGAGGCGATCATTGCCGACGTCGTTTTGCGCTCACCCGCGTTGACGGCGTGGCGCGGCGCGAACTTTGACAGCCTCAATGCGAACGTCCCCTCTCCAAAGCTTCGAGGGCCAACGTCCATTCATGCGGCTCGACCCGAATGAAGTGTGCAATGTCGCGGGATTCAAGGAACGGCACGCCCTTGGCCATGCGAGTGTCGCAGACGATGACACGCGGGCGAGGTTCCTTAAGCCCGCGCGCCAGATCGAAGGCCATGCGGACTGCCTCAATGTCGTTGCCGTCGACACGCTGTGCGTGCCAGCCGAACGCCTCGAACTTGTCGGTCACCGGCTCGGAGGAAAGCATCGCGGTCGATGGGCCGTCGGCTTGCTGATTGTTGAAGTCGACGATGGCGATGAGATTGTCGAGCCTGTGGTGTGCGGCCGACATCGCTGCTTCCCAGGTCGAGCCCTCGCCGAGCTCACCATCGGACATCAGATTGTAGACGAAACTGCCGCTCCGCTTGCGTTTCAGCCCCAGGCACATGCCGACGGCAATGCCAAGGCCGTGGCCGAGCGACCCGCCGGTGATCTCCATGCCGGGCGTATACGCCGCCATGCCGGACATCGGCATGCGGCTGTCGTCGGTGCCATAGGTTTCGAGCTCTTCCTCCGGGAGCACGCCCGCTTCGATCAGCGCGGCGTACAACGCGATCGCGTAGTGTCCGATCGACAGCAGGAAACGGTCGCGCCCCTCCCAACGCGTGTCGGTAGGCCGGTAACGAAGCGCATGGAAATAGGCGACGGCGAGCACGTCGGCGACCCCCAGAGCCTGTCCGACATAGCCCTGGCCCTGGACTTGACCCATGCGCACGGCATGCCGACGGATACGATAGGCACGTTCGGCAAGGCCGACATTGCTGCCGGCCCGAGGCATATCGATCTCCGTTGTCCCTTCAGCCATGGATCAGCATCCCACCATTGACGTCGATGACGGCGCCGGTGATGTAGCTGGCCAGATCGGACGCGAGGAAGAGATAGGCGCCCGCCACGTCGCGGGCATCGCCCAGCCGACTGAGCGGGATACCCTTGATGATATCGGCGCGCATGGCGTCGGTCAGTTTGTCACCGGTGATGTCGGTCTGGATGAGCCCGGGCGTGACACAGTTGATGCGGATGCCGTCGGGTCCGAATTCGCGCGCCATGGCCTTGGCAAGCCCGAGCACGCCCGCCTTGGCGGCCGAATAGTGTGGGCCGCCGAAGATGCCGCCGCCGCGCTGTGCGGAAACCGACGACATGCAGATGATCGATCCGCCGCCATTCTCGCGCATATGCGGGATGAAGGCCTGGCTGAGATAGAGAACGCCGCGCAGATTGACATCGAGGATCCGGTCCCAATCAGCGGGGCCGATATCCAGTGTCTTTACTGGCTGCGTGATCCCGGCAATGTTGCACAGCACGTCGACCTTGCCGAAGACCTCAGTCACTTCCGCAGCAGCTTTCTTGCAGGCATCGAGATCGGCGACATTGCAGGCGAGACCAATGTGCTCGGGCCCAAGCGACGCGGCTGCGTCACGGGCTTGTCCCTCATCGAGGTCAAGAATGGCAATGCGCGCGCCTTGCTCGGCCATCAGCGTTGCCGTGGAGCGGCCAATTCCTCTAGGGCTCGCGGCACCCGAAATCACCGCGGCCTTGCCCTTCAGCAACATGTCAAAGTCTCCTGCTGTTTACGCGACGAATGGTCTAAAGGCGGTAGTACCGGGCGGCGTTGTCGTGGAACAACGCAAGCCGCTGCTCATGGGGGTAAGCCTTCGTGATCTCCTTGAAGGCATTAACGATGGCGTCGAAGCTCGAGAACAGCTTGTCGACCGGAAAGTTCGTCGCGAACATGCTGCGGTCGACGCCGAACGCGGCGATCGCTTCCTCGACATAGGGACGGATCGATGCAGTGGTCCATCGCCAGTCGCCCATGCCGAGACCCGAGATCTTGCAGGAAACGTTCGGCGCCTGCGCCAACTTGTGCATGGCTTTTCTCCATGCCCCGAAATGTTCAGGGCCATCAACTTGCATTCCGGTGTGGTCGAGGATGATCTGGACGTCGGGAAAATCGTGCGCGAGCTCAAGGAACTCACCCATCTGCGGATAATAGAGCTGCAGGTCGAAACTCAGCCGGCGTTTCGCCAATTCGCCAAATCCTAGCCGCCATTGTGGCGTCCGGCTCACTTCAGGCCGGGCCTGATACGTCTTGGCGGAGTCGGGATGGTAATTCATCGACTGCCGGATACCCCTGAAGTTCGGATACTCCATGTGCTGGTCGAGAAGGTCGCCCACATCGGGTTTGGAGAGGTCGGCATAACCGACGATGCCGTGGGGAAACCCACGCTTGTTCGCGATCTCCTGCAACCAGCGAGTCTCCCCCACTGGATCGCTGGGATTGAACCCCACATCGAGATGCACCGATTTGACCAGGTTCTGGTTCCTAGCGTCTTCCAGATAGTCATCGAGAAGGTAGCTTTTTCGGATCGCCTCGTAGTCACCGAAAACCGACGGCTTAACCCCGTCGGTCAGCCAGGGATAGTAATTGGTCTCCAGGTCCCACAGATGATGGTGCGGATCGATGAACGGCAGCTCGGCCACGGTCGGGATTCCTCGCTCGGGTTCAGGACCCGCCAGCTAGCCGGCGGGTCCACTGGGTGGCGGTCAGTTGCTCGGGGGGAAAACGCGGGCGATGACCTTCTTGGCCTCAGGACTGTCGACCTTGTCGGCGGTAACAAGAGGCATGACCAATGCCATGTCCTGGGTCACCGGCGCGCCCGTCAGTGCGTTGTAGACCTGTTGGGTTCCGTCGATACCTTGGCCCACAGCCTCCTGGAAGAAGATGCCCTGGATCGCCCCCTTCTTGAGCAGCGCAATCGTGGTTGGCGAGCCGTCGGCGACGGTAATGCCGATCTTGCCGTTCAGGCCACGGGTTTCGACCACCTTGGCGGCCCCGGTGCCAGCTTCGTCATACATGCCGTAAATGGCCTTGATGTCGGGATTGGCCGTCAAGAGGTCATTTGCCTGGGTTACAGCTTCGCTGATCGTCAGGCCCCGCGTCTCCAGCATTTGGACGAGGTCGCAGCCTGCAGCCGCGAACGCCTCCTTGGCGCCTTTGAGGTACTTCTGCGCATTCTCCCGATCCTGCGGCAAGGACAGCATGCCGACCTTCTTGCTGCCACGCTCCTTGGCGAGCTCGCAGGTGAATTTCGCTTGCGCTTTGCCGGTCTCATAGTTGTTCGCGGTGACCGAGGACGTATAGTTCGTGAGGCCCGGCTGTGGCCCGATGCCGGCAAAGGCGATCGGCACTTTCTGCTTCGCCAGATAGTCGAGCAGCGGTGGTGTCGACGTCGAGCTGACAGGGCCGATCACAATGGCCGAGACACCTTTGGTGACGGCTGTCCTGGCATTGTCCATCTGCTTGGCAGGCGAATTCTCCGACGTATACTCGACATAGTCCATGCCGAGTTCCTTGGCCTTCTCCTTCACGCCGTAGCCGACCCATTGCCAGTAAGAGATGTCCAGCGATGGGGCGATATAGGCGACGGTCTTCTTGTCTTCAGCGTATGATGCGCTGGACAGTGCGGCCGCTGCCAATGCTGCAAGCAGGATTGTCTTCATTTTCATTTTGGTTCCTCCCGTTGATGATCTAGATTCGGTTCTTGTTGCTGAAGCGGTCGATCAGAACCGCGAGCAGGATTGCGGCGCCTGTGACGGACCCCTGCCAGAAGCTGTTCACGCCGATGAGGTTCACGCCGTTCTGGATGCAGGTGATCATCAGCGCGCCGAGCACAGCGCCGATCGCACTGCCCGTCCCGCCAAAGAGGCTTGCCCCGCCGATGACGACGGCGGCAATCGCCTGCAGCATCAGGCTGGCGCCGGCCGTGGCTTCGGCGTTAAGGATGTAACTAACGGTCAGCAGCCCGGCGAAAGAGGCAAGCAGGCTCGATGCGACGTAGGCCGCGAACTTGATGCGCAGAACCGGGATGCCGAGCAGTCGGGCAGCAATTGCCGACGAGCCGACGGCATAGAACCAGCGTCCGACGACGACCTTGCGCAGCACGTATTCCAGCGCGACCATCAATACGATGCAGAACAGAAGATGGTTGGGTATGCCGGGAATGATCTCGCCCGAATTTAGGAGCCAGAAATCCGGCGCACCGATCGGCATCGAGCGACCATTGGTGACGATGAAGGCAAGGCTGCCCGCCACCGCGTAGGTGATGAGGGTGACGACGAAAGGCGCGAGCCCAACGACCGTGACCAGAAGACCATTGATCGACCCGAACACAAGGCCGACCGCCAGGCCGGCAGCGCTCGCGGTCAGTCCATCAGCGCCACTGGCCATCGCCAGCGCGGTTACCATTCCGGTGAGGGAGAAAACTGAGCCGACCGAAAGATCGATGCCGCCGGTGACAACGACCAGCAAAACACCAAGCGACATAATGATTAGAGGCGCGGCGGCCTGAATAATGTTTTGCAAATTGCCCATGCTGAGTGCGGCGGGCACGAACATGCCGACGGCCAGCAGCAGGACGACGATTGCCGCGGCAATCGCGACTTCGGTGCGGTACGAAAAGAGAACTGCTGGGACGCGGAACCTGGTGGTCCGGAGCTTGTTGGTTGTCGTGGTGCCGTTGGTTGCGTCGGTCATGCGGCCATCCCCGTCAGTTCGGCGAGCCCGCCTTCGGTATAGCGATCCTCAGGCAGAAATCCCTTTGGCCGCCCATCGGTGTCGAAGGCGAAGATGGCGTCGCAAAGCTCGAGCAGTTCGACGTTCTCGGTCGACCACCAGATGATGATCGCGCCGGCGTCGGCCATCTGCCGGATCAAGCCGTAAATGTCATGTTTGGTGCCGATGTCGACGCCACGCGTTGGCTCTTCCAGCACCACCATGCGCAGCGGCAGCCCAAGCAAGCGTGCGACCAGAAGCTTCTGCTGATTGCCGCCGGACAGCGAGGCCGGCAGGTCCCAAATCGAGCCGGCTTTCAACTTCAGCGCCGACACGAGATCGCGACATTCCTGCCTCTCGGCCGCGGCGACGATCCGCCGCCTCTCGCGAACCCTGCGCGCTGCGAGCACGTTGTCGACGATCGGAAGCTGCGAAAGGATACCCTTGGTCGCCCGGTCGCCCGAGACAAAGCCTATGCCGGCGCGCGCCGCTGCCGCCGGGGACGGGAAGCGGTCCCCGAAGCCTTCGCCGGAGAGGCGCCAACCAGCGCCGGGTCCCGCGCCCACAAGGGCAGCAATGAGACCGGTCGGACCCGCGGGTGCGCCGGCCAGTCCCAGGATGGTGCCGGACAAAATTGAGATCCGGACGTCGCCTGGGCCAAGGAGTTCGATTGGTGAGCCCTGGCGGGGGTTCTGCTGCGGGTTGCGGTGCGTGGCCTGACGCTGCGTGGGTTGTCCCATCTGCTGGACGATCTCCCCGTCGCTGAGCGAGGCGAGGGGCGCGGCATTCGCGATGGTGACGCCATCGCGCAAAATAGTGCAGACGTCGCAGAGCTCTCGGATTTCCCGCATACGGTGAGACACAAAGACGATGCCGATGCCTTCCTCGCGCACCAGCCGCTTCAGCACCGAGAAGAGTTTGGCCGTCTCGCCGGCGGTGAGATTGGCCGTGGGCTCGTCGAGAAGCAGCACTTCCGCTCCAGTAGAAAGCGCACGAGCGATCTCGACGATCTGGCCCTCATGAAGCGACAATTTGCGTGCCGGCAAATCGATGATTTCTTCGCCGATCGCTGGGTCGATCAGGCGGAGCGCACCAAGCGCAATTTCGCGCATGCGGCGACGGCTGATCAGCGACCAGCCTGACCTGGCATGCACAATGCCGATATTTTCCGCCACCGATAGCTCGGGCAACAGCGCCAGCTCCTGATGCACCACAGCGATGATCGGGCTGGTGCGGTCGGCCTTCGACGAGCGCAGGTCAATCCCACCGGCATCGCGCGAGGTCAGCCCCGTGATGATGCGGATGAGGGTGCTCTTGCCGGCGCCGTTGCCGCCCAGGAGCGCATGGATTTCGCCAGCCCGGACCTGAAAACTGACGCCCCGAAGGACCCGCGTCGCGCCGTAGCTCTTCTCGACGTTGGAAGCTTCGATCAGCGTCTTCCTGGCTGATGCCAGCCCAACGCCCGGTAAATTGCCGGTAGTGCCCAAGCTTTGAGCTGAACCCGGTTCCATCCTCTATCTCCTCCCAATACCGAAGGATCATGCGACCGATTGACATTCGGCTCAATTCTCGTTTCTTAACATTTTGTGTAGCTAAGCTTAACTGACGAGCACGATGTCGGATTTCAAGTTCAATTCCATGACCCATTTCGAGGCGGTCGCGCGTCTCGGAGGCGTGGCGAAGGCCGCGCAGGAATTGCGCGTGACACCTTCGGCGGTCAGCCAGCAACTGCGGTTGCTCGAACACCAGCTCGGGGTGCGGCTTTTTCAACGCGAGAAGCGTCATCTTTCGCTCACGATCGACGGCGAGCGGCTCTTTCAGACCACCACCCAGGCTTTCGAATCCATCCGCGAGGTGCGCAACGCCATCGTGCGGCAGCGTGAGAGCTTCCAGCTCAGCATCCGTGTCAGTCCTTCTTTCGGTGAGAAGTGGCTGGCACCGCGCTTGGCCGAGTTCAGCAAGGACTATCCGAGCTGGAATTTGCGGGTCGACGCGACACCCAACTTCTCCGACTTCGAAACGGAGGTCATCGATCTCGATCTTCGTTACGGCGACGGCGGCTGGGCCGGCCTCTATTCCGATTGCGTCGTCAACGACTTGATCCTGCCGATGTGCTCGCCTTCCTATCTTGCCGAACTGCACGCGATCTCGCCGGATCCGCGCGAGCAGCTTCGCCATGCGCGATTGATCGACAGTGTGAAGGCCTATTTCCGTTGGGATTACTGGCTGCCGCGCAACGCCATCCAGGGGGCCCGCATGACCTATCCCTATCGTTTTGACCGTTCATCGATGTCGGTTCAGTTGGCTAAGGATGGGGCAGGCGTGGTCCTGGAGAGCACATCGATCGCATTCGAGGACCTGGTGTCGGGCTCCCTGGTGCCGGTCTCAACCGAGTTCGACGTCATAGAGTTTCCGGGCTATTGGCTGGTCTGTCCTTCGCGGCATATGAACCGGCGCGCGGTTCGCCTGTTTTCGGAATGGGTGTCACGGATCGGAAAGCGTGATACCGATCTGGCTCGCCATTTTCTGTTGGAGAAGCAACTCCACATATCGTTCGAGCGACGGCCGCATTTCGGCGCGCAGGATGACAGAGCCACACCAATGGCGTGATACAACAATGTTGATCCCGTATTAGAGTTTTTCAGAACGGCCAAGTTGACCTTGTGCGCATGGCGACAATAACGTTCTCAGCAGGTCGAGGCGCACCATGCGGTGGTCCTGTCGCAAGGAGGCAAAGCCAATTCCACCGAAACAGGAGGTCATAATACGCACGAAGTCGACCGGATATCTTTCCGCCTCCGTGGTGGCTATCTGAAATCCCGACACGCCGACCGTGGTCTGCGGGCGGGTTCATTGGGGCAAAGGCCCTAAATCGAATGAGTATCGCAGGGCGGCCGAGCAAATTCGGGCTGTGACGAAGATGCCTAGGAACCTTCTGGAAAGACTGACAGGATTTTTTCTCTCGGCCGAGCTGCACCGCTATCGGCTCGGCCGCGTGCGCGAAAGCAGTTGAACGATGTGCTGAAGTTCGGCTTTCATGACGGGCGTAGCCGAACCGGAATGCCTCGGGCGCGTTCGCGGGGTCGAGTGCAAAGCGAATCCCGGGCGTGATGGCAAGGCCCGCGCTGGCCGCGTTCGCGGCCCAGGTTTCCCCGCTCAGCCCGTTTCGCAGGCGCAACCAGAGTGCCAGGCCACCCGCCGGGAGGTCGAACATGACATCGTCGCCGAGATGCCGGCTGGCTTCCTCGGCCAGGAGATCACGCCGCGACGCGTAGATGCGTCGGGCCTTGCGGGTGCCGTTGCAACACTCCGTCTCCAATCAGCCTGGCCAGGGCTTGTTCGAGTGGGAAATCTCCCTGGCGGTCGATGGCCTCTCGCCGGTCGGCTATACGCGCCAGGATGTTCGGCCGCGCGGTTATATATCCGATCCGGATAGCGGGTGTGAGCAGCTTGGACAGGGAGCCGACATAGACGGTGGGCTGTTCCGGGTGCGCCCGTGCGGCTAGCGGCAGCACGGGTCGTCCTTCGAATCGGTATTCGTGATCATAGTCGTCCTCGATGACGACCAGTCCACGCTTTCGCGCGATGTCGAGCAGTTTTAGCCGGCGACCGGCACCGAGCGTCGGGTATTGATGGTGTGGCGTGACATAGATCGCTTTCGGGGCCGTTTCCTGCTGGGCGATATTTTCGAGTTGCGTGACGTCGATACCCTGGGTGTCAACTGGTACGGCGATGATTCTGGCGCCTGCTGCCCGAAACGCCGTCCACCAGAGGATAGCCTGGCACCTCCACGGCAATGGCTTGGCCAGGGTCAATAACCGCAGCCGCTGCCAGGAACAGCCCCATCTGGCTGCCCCTTGTCACCAGTATCTCATCAGGCGAGGCCGCAAGTCCACGATCGCTTGCTAGATAATCGGCAAGTGCCAGCCGCAGGACGCGCGCACCACGTGGATCGCCGTATCCAGCGTCGGACGCAAAAGTGCTGGACTGACCAGAAACTCGGGACGGCTTATTGGAGGATGCTGGGGACATATTGGCAGGCTCGCTTTAGCAACCCTATTGCAGAGTCCACCGGGCCGCCGGCGACATAATCAAGGGGCACTCGCATAGGACAAGCCGGTGTTTGGTTTCTCCCGGATCATCTGCGATTTAAATCAAATCCGTCTGTGGATATTGACGATTGCGTGACCCTCACCTCGTAGACGGCTAACGCGGGCGGCAACTGAGAGGGTCATATGACAAGCGATTTTTCTGCCGCGCGAGTGCATCTAGATCGAGCGTATCATTATCTGCGAGGCGATGACCCGATGAGCCAGAGGGGGCGCGAAGCCTTGGATCTGCTAATTGAGGCAGTTGCCGTCGAGGAGTTCAAGCAGCCGAGCCAAAACGCGCAGGTGCTAATGTTTCCGATTGGGCGCCGCTTCTGAGGCGATCTCCATGGCGGTAACCATCAACGTGATGTGCAAACATTCTCAGTGCCCGCCAATGCATGAGCCGAGTCGGCAATCGAATGGGAGTCCGAAGCCTGTCGCTCGCAATCTTCCGAATTTCGCTGCGCCAATTGTCATCGGCGGCAGCTATTCCGGAAAGGCCGCCGCCCGGCAGTTCCGCCAGGTTCTGGTGACCGACGCCGGTTTACGGCGGAACGCTTTTTGCCAGCCATTCGCCTGCCTTCCTGTCCCAGGACGGCGTCGATCCGGCCGAGATCACGGAACGGTCGCCTGAATAGCTTTCGCGCTGCGCGACGCGCTGGTACTACGGAACGGCCGAACGGGTGAGGGGAGCCGCGACGGTTTCGGGTCCTACTCGCCGACGGCCCTCAGCGGAGGGAGTCTTTTCGCTGCCGGCGTTTCAGATGCGCCGCCAAGGGTCAATGGTTGGCGGAGAATGGGGAAACAGCGTTCCACCGACCCTGCTGTATGGCTGTGAACTTAATCCGGACGGCTCGGCGTGATTGGTGCCGATCCTGCTCGGTCCACCAGGCACTTCGTCTGTCCGAATGAGGAGGCGGCCGCTGCTTTGCCCTGCGGGGCGAATGCCCATTTTCCCATAATCATTGCATATATCAGCGCTAGGAAGGTCCAAATTGGAAACGAAAAAATGGGGCGAGGCTTATGATGTTGAGCTGTAGCCGAGGCAAATCGCCTGCACAGCTTTTCCGCTATCTATCGGCCAAGTGGCCTGCGGCGTTCAATCCGAAAGCGCCCAGGCCGCTCAAGATCGGCATCCATCGTGACATTCGAGTGCTCGACGGCGAACTGTCTGATGATGAATTGAGGAGAGCCCTGCTGGCGTATACCAAGATGGCCAGATACTTGGCAAGACTGGATGCCGGCGCCGCACGGATCGATCTCAATGGCAAGCCGGCCGGCATGGTCTCGGATGCGGACGCGGCGACCGCCAAGGCTTTACTTTGCGCCCGCAAGGACAAACAAAAGAGCAAGCAAACGCCGGAGCCAAGGGCAGAGCCTCAAGCGCTACCCAAACCAAAACCGAAGCGAACCGCCGTGTTCAAGGCGAAGAATACGGCCGACAGCCCGACCGGCGTAGTCGTTGAGACCAAGCGTCGCCGGTCATTCCGAAAGCCGATGACTTGATCGCCGCTGAGCGATGGCTCTTGTCGACCGGGACAGCCCCTCGGGGTCGGAGCACATGGCGCCCGCGCCAATCCAAATTGCCGCGATCGCAATGGAGCTGCCGCATGCGCGAAAAACGGACCGGTCGGTCATCCCTTCTTCGAGATGAACGAAGGCCGGACGCTATTCCGATGTCGTTCTGGCCGGCCCAGATTGACTGTGGCCATACTGCTGCTCGACCTCCTCCCAAGTGAGGACCTTGGAAAGAATGGGAAGCATTTGGCAATTCAGCGCGCAGGCCTGGCAGCGCCAGCTTCTGCCAGGCGATCGCCCTCAGGCGTGGCGGCAGGTTGAACCCGAGCAGGCGGCAAAAGGGACGCCGAGGGCGCTCTGGCCATGGCTGTCGACATATTGGCGCTGGATCTCCACGTTGGTGTAATGTCGCAGCAAGACCTTGGTCATCGCCGCGACCTCCGAAGACGAACAGCGCTTGAGCTGCGAGAAAATGCAGGTCGAGCCCTTTTCGACATGCCAGTAGATCATCACGGCGCGACCGCCATAGCGGACATGCCATTCCGTCATCAGGTTGCCGTCCCAAGCGCCGAACTTCTTGGGCCGTGCCGGCTTCGCCCCAGATGGCGGTGTTGCGGATCGCCTGTGTTGCATTGGCAACGAGCCCGCAAGCCGCCTCGAGCGCGCCCGGAGCAAGCACGTGACCCCTGAGCCAACCAGGAGCCCCTCCTATGGGGCAATACGGTCAGGTCGCCTGCCATCATTCCACGACAGGACAACTAATAAAGAAGGTGTCGCCGGTCTGGCGTCTGACGACCGTATACTATCCGACACTGTTTTGTCGCCTTTGTTGGGTCCGCGACACCGGGCTATTTCATCGAGCTCTTGTCTGCCTCAGGCTAATCCCCTGAAAAGCAATCACAATGTTTTTCTTCTGCTGGGTCGGCCAAATTGGCACGAGTTTTGAAACTCCTTCGTTGGGAGCCGGGAGCCGACGACCGATCTTCATTTCGTGGATGACACCGCGATCGATGGAACGAAGAAAGAAAAGCATAATGTCAAATCCGCATCAGATAGCATCCTATGGCAAGGGGGCCTTGGCGAAACCGCCCGTACCCAAACAGGCTGCCAACCTTGTCGACGCTTGCGCAGGAAATCTTGATGGCCGGCTGCGACTCAAGGGCCCACCACACTCGCCTTAATCCTGAACTCGAAGGCGCAGGATAAAGTTCTGCATCTCGCCGCGCGGTATGCCTAGACAGTTACACGTTGGCCGATCTTGACATCGAGTCGGGCTACTCCCCGGAGGACGTCTACGTGCCGTCGTAATCATTCGCTGCCCGCAGCGCCTTCCGCCCTTCCATCGCTTAGAGAGTGAAGTGCCACCATGTCCGAACAACCCTTGCCGACGCTGCCGATGTGGCGCGTCGATCACATCGAGCCCTCGCCTGAGATGTTGGCGCTACGCGCCAACGGTCCGATCCACCGCGTACGCTTCCCGTCCGGGCACGAAGGCTGGTGGGTGACAGGCTACGACGAGGCCAAGGCGGCGCTGTCCGACGCGGCGTTCCGGCCCGCGGGAATGCCGCCGGCGGCATTCACCCCGGATTCGGTGATTCTCGGTTCGCCGGGGTGGCTGGTCTCGCACGAGGGGGGCGAGCATGCCCGGTTACGCACGATCGTGGCGCCGGCCTTCAGCAACCGCAGGGTGAAGCTGCTCGCGCAGCAGGTCGAGGCGATCGCCGCGCAATTGTTCGAGACGCTGGCGGCCCAGCCCCAGCCCGCCGACCTGAGGCGCCACCTCTCCTTTCCGCTGCCGGCCATGGTCATCAGCGCGCTGATGGGCGTGCTCTACGAGGATCACGCCTTTTTCGCCGGGCTGTCCGACGAAGTGATGACGCACCAGCATGAAAGCGGCCCGCGCAGCGCGTCGCGCCTGGCCTGGGAAGAACTGCGCGCCTACATTCGCGGCAAGATGTGGGACAAGCGCCAGGATCCGGGCGACAACCTGCTGACGGATCTGCTCGCGGCGGTCGAGCAGGGCAATGCGACCGAGGAAGAGGCGATCGGCCTGGCGGCGGGCATGCTGGTGGCGGGGCACGAGAGCACCGTCGCGCAGATCGAATTCGGCCTGCTGGCCATGTTCCGCCATCCGCAACAGCGCGAACGCCTAGTCGGCGATCCATCCCTGGTGGACAAGGCGGTGGAGGAAATCCTGCGCATGTACCCGCCGGGCGCGGGCTGGGACGGCATCATGCGCTATCCGAGGACCGACGTGACTATCGCGGGCGTGCATATTCCCGCGGAGAGCAAGGTGCTGGTCGGCCTGCCGGCGACGTCGTTCGATCCGCGCCATTTCGACGACCCGGAAATCTTCGACATCGGACGCGACGAAAATCCGCACCTGACGTTTTCGCACGGGCCGCACTATTGCATCGGCATGGCGCTGGCCAGGCTGGAACTCAAGGTGGTGGTCGGCTCGATCTTCCAGCGCTTTCCCGCGCTGCGCCTGGCCGTGGCGCCCGAAGAACTGAAGTTGCGCAAGGAGATCATCACTGGCGGGTTCGAGGAGTTCCCGGTGCTCTGGTGACGCGCGGACGCCGCCCGGAATCGCGATCTTCTCCGCAATTTGCCGGCGCGCCTAGCACGCGCCGGTCAGATCAGCCAGCCAACAGGTAACCAAGATGGACGTGCAAGAAACCACGGCAGCATGCCGGGACGCCTTCGCCGAACTTGCGTCGCCAGCGTGTATCCAAGACCCGTATACGTTCATGCGGTGGTTGCGCGAGCACGATCCGGTGCATCGTGCGGCGTCGGGCCTCTTTCTGTTGAGCCGCCACGCCGACATCTACTGGGCGCTCAAGGCCACGGGCGATGTGTTTCGGGGACCGGCGCCGGGCGAACTGGCGCGCTATTTCCCGCGTGCGGAGACCAGCCTGTCACTCAATCTCCTCGCGTCCACGCTAGCGATGAAGGAACCACCGACGCATACGCGTCTGCGCCGGCTGATCTCGCGCGATTTCACCATGCGCCAGATCGACAACCTGCGGCCGAGCATCGCGCGCATCGTCGCGGCGCGCCTGGACGGCATGGCGCCCGCGCTGGAGCGCGGGGATGCGGTGGACCTGCATTGGGAATTCGCGCTGGCCTTGCCCATGCTGGTCTTCGCCGAACTGTTCGGCATGCCCCAGGACGACATGTTCGGGCTGGCCGCCGGCATCGGCGCCATTCTGGAAGGCCTGAGCCCACGCGCCAGTGATCCCCAGCTCGCCGCGGCGGACGCGGCCAGCGCCAGGGTGCAGACCTACTTCGGCGATCTCATACAGCGCAAGCGCACTGATCCCCGCAACGACATCGTGTCGATGGTGGTCGGCGCACACGACGAGGATGCCGACACGCTGTCGGATGCGGAGTTGATCAGCATGCTGTGGGGCATGCTGCTGGGCGGCTTCGCCACCACTGCTGCGACCATCGACCATGCGGTCCTGGCGATGCTGGCGTATCCCGAACAGCGGCACTGGCTGCAGGGAGACGCCGTGGGGGTGAAGGCATTCGTCGAAGAAGTCCTGCGCTGCGACGCGCCTGCCATGTTCAGCTCCATTCCGCGTATCGCCCAGCGCGACATCGAACTGGGCGGCGTGGTGATCCCGAAGAACGCGGACGTGCGCGTGCTGATCGCGGCCGGCAATCGCGACCCGGACGCCTTCGCCGATCCCGACCGCTTCAATCCCGCGCGGTTCTACGGCACCACTCCTGGCATGTCGACCGATGGGAAGATCATGCTGAGCTTCGGCCACGGCATCCACTTCTGCCTCGGTGCGCAACTGGCCCGGGTGCAGTTGGCCGAGAGCCTGCCGCGGATCGAGGCGCGCTTCCCCACGCTGGCATTGGCCGAGCAGCCGACCCGGGAGCCATCCGCGTTCCTCAGGACGTTCCGCGCGCTGCCGGTGCGACTGCATGCTCAGGGGGGCTGAGATGCGCGTCGTGATCGATCAGGATCTATGCGGAACCACCGGGCAGTGTGTGCTGACGCTGCCGGGCACCTTTCGCCAGCGCGAACCGGACGGCGTGGCGGAAGTGTGCGTGGCGACGGTCCCGCAGGCGCTGCACGCCGCCGCGCGGCTCGCGGCCAGCCAGTGTCCGGTCGCCGCCATTCGGGTCATCGAAAGCGACGCTGGCGAGCGCGCCAGCGCCGACCCTGCGCCTTCTCCGGCGCAGGCTGAGCGGCATGCCGCGAAAGACCAACGCAACCCAGGAGGACGGTTTGAAGGCAAGGTGGCCGTGGTGACCGGCGCCGGCGCCGGCATCGGCAAGGCATGCGCCCTCGCCATCGCGCGCGAGGGCGGCAGAGTGGTGGTGGCCGACATTGATGGCTCGGCGGCCGTCGCCTGCACCGCGCAGATCGCGGCCGAAGCGGGCCACGCGCTGGCCCTGGCCATGGACATCGCCGATGCGCAGGCGGTGGCAGCGCTGTTCGAGACGGCGGAGCGGCACTTCGGTGGGGTCGACCTGCTGGTGAACAACGCGAGCGCCATGCATCTGACACCGCGCGACCGCACGATCCTCGACCTGGACCTGGCGGTCTGGGATCAGACCATGGCGACCAATCTGCGCGGCACGCTGCTCTGCTGCCGGCAGGCCATCCCACGAATGATCGCCCGCGGCGGTGGCGCGATCGTCAACATGTCGTCGTGCCAGGGGCTCAGCGGTGACACCGCGCAGACGTCCTACGCCGCGTCGAAGGCGGCGATGAACATGCTGTCGGCCTCGCTCGCCACCCAGTACGGTCATGCGCAGATCCGCTGCAACGCGGTTGCGCCGGGTCTCATCATGACCGAGCGTCTCCTCGCCAAGCTGGACGAGTGCATGCAACGGCATCTGAGCCGGCACCAACTCCTGCAGCGCGTCGGCCGCCCCGAGGACGTGGCCGCGCTGGTGGCGTTCCTGCTCTCCGACGATGCTGCGTTCATCACCGGCCAGGTCCTGTGCATCGACGGCGGCATGCTGGCGCATGTGCCGACGTACGCCGACGGTGGCAACAGCCGCGCCGCGCGGCCTGCCGGCGACACCGCCAAAGCGGCCGCGGGGCCGCGCTGCTGATGGACATGCTGCTCAACCCGCTGGACCGTCGGCACCGGCTGCGGGACGACATCCCGGTCGTGCCCGGCGCTTTCCCCCTGGTCGGACATCTTCCCGCCATCGTATGCGACCTGCCGCGCCTGCTGCGGCGCGCGGAACGGACGTTGGGCAGCCACTTCTGGCTGGATTTCGGCCCTGCCGGACACCTGATGACCTGCGTGGATCCGGATGCGTTTGCACTGCTCCGGCACAAGGACGTGTCCTCGGCGCTGATCGAAGAGATCGCGCCCGAATTGCTTGGCGGAACGTTGGTCGCCCAGGACGGCGGCGCGCACCGGCAGGCGCGCGACGCGATCAAGGCGGCGTTCCTGCCCAAGGGGCTGACCCAAGCCGGCATCGGCAACCTGTTCGCGCCCGTCATCCAGGCGCGGGTGCAGGCGTGGCGCGACCGCGGCGACGTAACCATCCTGCGCGAGACCGGCGACCTGATGCTCAAGCTCATCTTCAGCCTCATGGGAATCCCAGCGCAGGACTTGCCGGGATGGCATCGCAAATACCGGCAACTGCTGCAGTTGATCGTCGCGCCCCCGGTCGACCTGCCCGGACTCCCCTTGCGGCGCGGCCGCGCCGCCCGCGACTGGATCGACGCGCAGTTGCGCCAGTTCGTCCGCGACGCGCGCGCGCATGCCGCGCGCACTGGGTTGATCAATGACATGGTGAGCGCCTTCGATCGCGGCGACGATGCGCTCTCCGACGACGTCCTGGTCGCCAATATCCGCTTGCTGCTGCTTGCCGGCCACGACACCACCGCCTCGACGATGGCCTGGATGGTGATCGAGCTGGCGCGGCAGCCTGGGCTGTGGGACGCCCTGGTCGAGGAGGCGCAACGCGTGGGCGCGGTGCCGACCCGGCACGCGGACCTGGCGCAGTGTCCGGTCGCCGAGGCGCTGTTCCGCGAGACGCTGCGCGTGCATCCGGCGACCACGCTCCTGCCGCGTCGCGCGCTGCAGGAATTGCAACTCGGCCAACGGCGCATTCCTGCGGGCACCCATCTGTGCATCCCGCTGCTGCATTTCTCGACCTCTGCGCTGCTGCACGAGGCGCCTGATCAGTTCCGCCTGGCACGGTGGCTGCAACGCACGGAGCCGATCCGGCCGGTGGACATGCTGCAGTTCGGTACCGGCCCACACGTCTGCATCGGTTACCACCTGGTATGGCTGGAAATGGTGCAGTTCTGCATCGCCTTGGCACTGACCATGCACAAGGCCGGGGTGCGGCCGCGGTTGCTGAGCGCCGTCGAAAAAGGTCGGCGCTATTTCCCGACCGCACATCCGTCCATGAAAATCCGCATCGGATTCTCATGAGCTGGCATCGCATGCCCCGTGTGGCGAGGCAGCTGCGCCGGCGACGCGCGGCAATGCTGCACTTGGCGCGCGCGCTCGGTGCGACGCCGCCAACACCGCGGCGGCTCGGACGCTCGCCGTGGCCGTGCCAGGTACAAGGACATGAACGACATGCAGACCGATTCCACGCTACACGACGACGCGCAGGCGCGTGGCGCATCCGGCAGGCTGCCGCCGGAGATCTGGATGCAGGACGGCGCAAGGCGGGTCGAACAGGCGCTGGCGCGTCTTCTCTGCGCCGAAGACGACGGTGAGACCGAGCTGATGGCGGCGATGCGCTACGCCACCTTGCATGGCGGAAAGCGCACTCGCGCCTTGCTCTGTCTGGCTACCGGCGCACTGGCCGACACGCCGGCGCCCATGCTCGACGATGTCGGCGCCGCCATCGAGATGATGCACGCCTGTACCCTGGTCCACGACGACCTGCCCGCAATGGACGATGACGTGCTTCGCCGCGGCCTTCCGACCGTGCACGTCAAGTTCGGCGAAGCCACTGCGATCCTGGTCGGCGATGCGCTGCAGGCGCACGCCTTCCTGACCCTGGCGAGCCTGGATGCGCCGGGCGACAACCGTATCGCGCTCGTGCGCGAACTGGCGCAGGCGGTGTCCGCCGAGGGTGCCGCAGGCGGGCAGGCCATGGATCTGTCGCTGGTAGGAAAGCACGTCGAGCTGGACAGGATCGTGGCGATGCACCGGATGAAGAGCGGAGCACTAGTGCGCGCGTCCGTTCGCATGGGCGCGCTATGCGCCATCGCGGAGGATGCCGCCCACGCTGCGCTGTACTGTGCGCTCGATCGCTACTCCGCCTGTTTCGGCCTGGCGTTACAGGTGGTCGACGACATTCTCGACGCGACAGCGGATACCGCGACGTTGGGCAAGACCCCCGGCAAGGACGCGGCGGCGCAGAAGCCGACCTGTGCGTCGATCATGGGGCTGCAGGCAGCGCGCCAGTTGGCGCTGGATCTGTTGCGCGACGCCGGGGAGGCCATCGCCCCGCTGGGAACGCGTGCGGAACGGTTGGCGCAGATGCTGCAGCGGGCCAACGCGTATCTGTTCAAGCACGCGCCATGCGCATGAGCGCGCCCGTCCGCATGGAGTCGCCCCTGTGCCGCTGCGATCGATCGGCCGGCGTGAGCGGTGCATGCTGCACTGTGTCCAAGTCGGCGGCGGCGATCGCAGCGGTTGCCCAGCACGGCCGCGGCTCACGCGGCGCGCTGCGCGCAAGCCTATGCGGCGGACCGGCCCCAGCATGGGGCGCGTCGCCGCGCCGGAGCAGGGCGGCCGTCCGGCGCTGCCCGTGCGCCGGGCCGCGACGGGCCTGCGGCGACGTGCGCGGCGTCTGCCCGATCCAGGTTCCCGTCAACTGTCTGCAGAAGGAACATACCGCGTGAACGCGCTGTCCGAACAGATCCTTTCCGAATTGCGCCACCTGCTGATCGAGATGAGCGACGGCGGCAGCGTCGGTCCGTCCGTCTACGACACGGCGCGAGCTCTGCAGTTCCACGGCAACGTCACCGGTCGGCAGGACGCATACGCGTGGCTCATCGCGCAACAACAGGCCGATGGCGGATGGGGAAGCGCGGACTTCCCGCTGTTCCGCCATGCGCCCACCTGGGCGGCGTTGCTGACATTGCAGCGTGCCGATCCTCTTCCCGGCGCGGCCGACGCAGTCCAGGCTGCAACCCGGTTCCTCGAGCGCCAGCCCGATCCCTACGCGCATTCGGTGCCGGAGGACGCGCCGATCGGCGCGGAGCTGATCCTGCCGCAGTTGTGCGGCGAGGCCGCATCCTTGCTGGGCGGCGTGGGGTTTCCGCGCCACCCGGCGCTGTTGCCGTTGCGGCAGGCGTGCCTTGTCAAGTTGGGGGCGGTGGCGACGTTGCCGAGCGGCCATCCGTTGCTGCACTCCTGGGAAGCCTGGGGAACGTCGCCGACCACCGCATGCCCCGACGACGACGGCAGCATTGGCATCAGTCCGGCGGCCACCGCCGCGTGGCGTGCGCACGCCGTAACACATGGGAGCACGCCGCAGGTCGGGCGCACCGACGCGTATCTGCAGGCGGCATCGCGGGCGACGCGCAGCGGCATCGAAGGTGTCGTTCCCAACGTCTGGCCGATCAATGTGTTCGAGCCATGCTGGTCGCTGTACACCCTGCATCTGGCCGGGCTGTTCGCGCATCCCGCGTTCGCCGATGCCGTGCGCGTGATCGTCGCGCAGCTCGACGCCCGCATGGGCGTGCGCGGTCTGGGCCCGGCCTTGCACTTCGCAGCCGATGCCGACGACACCTCCGTTGCGTTGTGCGTCCTGCGCCTTGCAGGTCGCGACCCGCCGGTCGATGCGCTGCGCGATTTCGAAATCGGCGAGCTATTCGTCACCTTCCCCGGCGAGCGCAATGCCTCGGTGTCGACCAACATCCATGCCCTGCATGCGTTGCGACTGTTGGGAAAGCCCGCCGCCGGCACCAGCTACTACGTCGAGGCCAATCGCAACCCGCACGGTCTATGGGACAACGAAAAATGGCACGTTTCGTGGCTGTATCCCACCGCGCATGCGGTCGCTGCGCTGGCGCAAGGCAAGCCCCAGTGGCGCGACGAGCGCGCGCTGGCGGCGCTGCTGCAGGCGCAGCGCGATGACGGCGGCTGGGGCGCCGGTCGCGCGTCCTCATTTGAGGAAACCGCCTATGCGCTGTTCGCGTTGCACGTCATGGACGGGAGCGAAGAGCCGACAGGGCGCCGGCGCATCGCGCAGGCGGTGGCGCGTGCGCTGGAGTGGATGCTCGCTCGCCATGTGGCGCATGCATTGCCGCAGACGGCGCTGTGGATCGGCAAGGAACTGTATTGCCCCACCCGGGTCGTCCGCGTGGCCGAACTCGCCGGGTTGTGGCTGGCGCTTCGTTGGGGGCGGCGCGTCCTGGCCGAGGGAGCAGGAGCGGCGTCATGATCCAGACCGAACGCGCGCTGCAGCAGGTGCTGGAGTGGGGGCGTTCCCTGACAGGGTTCGCCGACGAGCATGCCGTGGAAGCGGTCAGGGGCGGCCAGTACATCCTGCAGCGCATCCACCCGAGCCTGCGCGACACCTGCGCCCGCACTGGCCGCGATCCGCAGGCCGAAACGCTGATCGTGGCGTTCTATCGCGAACTGGCGCTGCTGTTCTGGCTCGACGATTGCAACGACCTTGGCCTGATCGCGCCGGAGGAGCTCGCCGCGGTGGAGCAGGCGCTGGGGCAGGGCGTGCCGTGCGCGCTCCCCGGATTCGAGGGCTGCGCTGTGCTGCGCGCTTCGCTGGCCGCGCTCGCCTACGATCGTCGCGACTATGCTCGGCTGCTCGACGACACTCGGTGCTACTGCGCGGCGCTGCGCGCCGGACACGCGCAGGCGGTAGGGGCGGAACGCTGGTCCTACGCCGAGTACCTGCACAACGGCATCGATTCGATCGCCTACACGAACGTGTTCTGTTGCCTGTCGTTGCTGTGGGGGCTGGACATGGCGACCTTGCGCGCGCGTCCGGCGTTTCGCCAGGTCCTGCGGCTCATCTCCGCGATAGGGCGCCTGCAGAACGATCTGCATGGACGCGACAAGGACAGGTCGGCGGGCGAGGCCGACAACGCGGCGATCCTGCTGCGGCAGCGCTATCCGGCTATGCCTGTGGTGGAGTTCCTCAACGACGAGTTGGCCGGCCATACGCGCATGCTGCACCGGGTGATGGCGGAAGAACGCTTTCCAGCGCCGTGGGGAGCGTTGATCGAGGCCATGGCGGCCATCCGCGCGCAGTACTACCAGACCTCGACCAGCCGCTACCGCAGCGACGCTGCGGGGGGAGGCCAGCGTGCGCCCGCCTGAACGGCGGGATGCGGCTGCGTGCGCGCGCTGCCGTCGGTCCGATCCGATGCAACGCCGTCCCCCGATGCGACGGATGGAGCGAGCATGAGCGATAGCGACAACATCCCGAGCCGGCGCAAGGACGACCATCTGGACATCGTGCTGGATCGGCGAACGGCGCCGGCCACGGTCGCCGCCGGCTGGGAGTACATCCGTTTCGAACACTGCGCATTGCCCGAGTTGGACCTGACGCAGATCGACCTGCGCGCCTCGCTGCTGGGCAAGACCATGCGCGCGCCGCTGCTGATCAGCTCCATGACCGGCGGCGTGCCACGCGCCGAGGCCATCAACCGGCATCTGAGCGAGGCAGCACAAGCCTTGGGGATCGCCATGTGCGTCGGTTCGCAGCGCGTGAGCCTGCAATCCCGCAACTCCCAGGGGCTGACGCGCGCGCTGCGCCGCATGGCCCCAGACATTCCCTTGCTGGCTAATATCGGCGCCGCGCAACTGCGCGAGGCCGACGGCCTGGACCTGGCGCGCCGGGCGGTGGATGCGCTGGAGGCCGATGGACTCATCGTCCATCTCAATGCGCTGCAGGAAGCGGTACAGCCGGAGGGCGACCGCGACTGGCGCGGCGTCCTGGCGCAGATCGCTCGCGCCGCGAGCAGCGTGGACGTGCCGATTGTGGCCAAGGAAGTGGGGTCGGGTCTGTCCGCCTCGGTGGCCTGCGCGCTCGTCAAGGCGGGCGTGGCGGTCATCGATGTCGCCGGCGCCGGCGGCACCAGTTGGGCCGCGGTGGAGGGCGAGCGCGCCCGCGATGCCGCCGACCGTGCAGTGGCGATGGCGTTCGCCGACTGGGGGATTCCGACCCCGGCCAGCGTGCAGGCGGTACGTCGGGCGCTGCCAACTGTGAAGCTGATCGCGTCGGGCGGGATCCGCGACGGCGTCGACGTGGCCAAGGCCATCCGCCTGGGCGCGGACATCGCCGGGCAGGCGGCCGGCGTGCTGCGCGCGGCGACGGTGTCCACCGAGGCGGTTGTCGCGCATTTCGAGATCGTCATCCGCCAGTTGGCCGTTGCCTGCTTCTGCACCGGCTCGGCTGATCTGGCGGCGTTGCGTCAGGCGCGGTTGTTGCCCTCGGCGCATCTGCCCGCCGGTTGATGCCGGCGTCGCCCGCACGTGGCGGCGGGCGCCTAGCAGGCTGCTGAATACCTACGCCAAAGATAGACTACTGATCCACCTTGGCGAGGCGGTTCAATGCGCGGGAGCTCGTGATCACCAGAAGGGAAGTCGATGCCCAGGACGTGGCTTGGTTGGAGACGCCAAGGAACGTCAAACTGACGATTCTTGTAACGTGGTCGGGGATCGAGAGCGACAGGATCGAACCGGTCTCGTCCCGCATAGCGGAACGATAGCTCCACCGGAAGCATTCGGTTCTGCCACAGCATCGGCCAGGCAAAAATAACTTGCGTTGCGCGGATAAAATGCCCTGATCCTGCCATTCCTCCATGGGCACGTGGGCGGGGAGAAATCTCATACAACTGGCAGCGAAGGGAGGCTCGGCCCAATGAGCGGGGTGGCGCGTGAAGAAGTTAATCCGGTGTCATCGGCAACGTTCGCGCCGCTCGAGAATTCAACTTTCCGTCCGATCTGGATTGCCACACAGGTATCCAGTCTAGGGTGGCTGATTCAAATGGTTGCCATCAGTTGGCTGATGGCGACCATTTCGACATCGGATGTGATGGTCGCCTTGGTGCAGGCTTCGACAACCTTGCCCACATTCCTCCTGTCAATTATCGCCGGCGCCCTAGCGGACAATTACAGCCGCCGCAATCTCATGTTCGCTGGCTGGTGCGTGATAGCATTGTCCTCGACGATGCTGACTGTTCTTGCAGGTCTCGGAATTTTCAATCCATGGATGGTTCTTGCATTCAGCTGTTTGGCCGGAGTAGGCGCCGCTTTCACCGACCCCGCCTGGCACGCGTCGGTTGGCGATATCCTGCGAAAGCGCGATGTTCCGGCCGCCGTCACGCTTATCTCGGTCGGATATAACGCCGTCCGAAGCATCGGTCCGGCTCTCGGTGGCGTCGTCGTTGCTTCCTTTGGCCCTTTGACGGCTTTCGCAGTGGCGACGCTTACATATCTGATGCTGCTGTGGACCATAGGGCGCTGCAAATGGCATGTTCGCTCGTCACCGCTTCCGAGTGAACCATTGACCACGGCGATCCATGACGGAGCGCGCTTCACTGCCCTGTCATCCGAAATCAAGGCAGCAATTGCCCGCGGTGCCCTTTTTGGGCTGACGAGCATCTCCATACTAGCGCTCTTGCCTCTCGTCGCCCGCGATCAGCTGGGGGGAGGGCCAGTCGTTTACGGCATCCTGATGGCCGGCTTCGGGACCGGCGCCTTGTTCGCCGGCATCTGCAACAACATTCTGAGACGGAGGCTGTCCCAGGAACGTTTGACGACACTGTCGTGCATCGCCTGTGCGGCTTGTTGTCTATCGCTTGCTTTCACCCCCTCGGTGGCGGTGGCGGCTATCGCGCTGGCGCTCGGCGGCGCGGGCTGGGTCGTGACCTGGACCGGGCTGGACGTAAGCGTCCAGTTGGCGAGTCCAAGGTGGGTCGTTGGTCGCACGCTCTCGATCTATTATGCCCTTTCATCCGGCGGCATCGCGGCTGGCAGCTGGCTGTGGGGTACGGTGGCCGAGAGCTATTCGCTGAGCTCGGCTCTGGAGCTTTCAGGTGGCGCGCTGCTGCTGGTCGCTGGCACCGGCTTCCTGCTGCCCATCCGTCAATGGAAAGATTCCGATCAGGCTCCTCTTGGCTTCGAAACGCCTCAGGTTGCCCTGGATTTGAAGCCCCGAAGCGGGCCGATCGTCGCCAAGATCGAATATTCAATACCCGAAGCAAATGTCGAAGCGTTCCTGGAGCAGATGCGGGAACGGCGGCGAGTACAAAGCGGCGTTGGTGCGCGACACTGGAATCTCCAGCGCGACCTCCAGCAGCCTTCGCGTTGGACAGAAACCTTCCGCACCCCGACCTGGATGGACTACCTTCGCCTGAACCACCGCCTTACGGCAGCCGACAAGGAGTTGGACCAGCGTCTCCTCGCATTGCACCTGGGAGAGCTTCCTCCTCGAACCACGCTTGCGATCGAGCGGCCGACTGGAGCTGGCCGCAAGCGGGACCAATCGATGCGGTTCTTTTTCCGGCGTTGACATCCGTCCAGGCGTCCGCGCTGGTGAGACAGGATGGGTTGGAAACGAGCCAACGCTCTCGCCATCCGTTTTGCAGATCGGCTTCGATCCATTCGGGTGGTTGCCGAGCCGGCATACTGGGCGGCTCAGACGTATCCTTGTCGGAGAGATTCCTCGGCACTCGAGCGTCTTGCAGCGCGTTGCGCTCAAGCTCACCGGCACCTGTTCGGTGCGTTCCCAAACAGAGCAATGGCTTTTCGCGCCGCAACCCCGAGGTGGGCTTGTAATTTTCGTTTTTGCTGGGTTTAACTCTACGAAATATGAACAGGATCGGCTTCACGGCCCGTCTGGTTCGCATGGCCACAGAGGAATACACAGATATGGCGACCGGAACAGTGAAGTGGTTCAACAGCACCAAAGGTTTTGGCTTCATCCAGCCCGATGACGACGGTCAGGACGTTTTCGTCCATATTTCAGCTGTAGAACGGGCTGGACTTTCAAACCTCGTTGATGGGCAGAAGATCAAGTACGAGATCGAGCAGGACCGCCGTAGCGGCAAGTCCTCCGCAGGTAGTCTCAGCAAGGTAGGCTGATTTTCTCGTCGGACCCGCAGAGCGCGAAGGATAAGTCAAGCCGAAGGTACCATCGTCATTCGCGGGGCGTATCGCGACGGACTCTCTTATACGAGACGATCCTGATGCGTCACGCAAACGGTGAATCACGAACGCTCTCGCCGCAAACCCTTCCGCCCGGAAATCTGCCCCGGTTACGGCTCTCGGCGTATCCCAGAGTTGGGAGAAGTTTCTGCCAGACTACAACTGTAACCTCATATCGGTTTAGCAGGTCAAGCGTCGGTGGTACCCTGATTGGGTAACTTAACGACTTTGGAGGCCGAGCAATGGATCGCGATAACAAACGGGCACGCGCAGCTGCAAGTTCATCCCAAGACGTGGGGAATCGCAGTACCCTCCGTGACCTTCCATACGGACCATTGACCGATGTTGCAGAACGGCTGGTAAGCGCTAACCCGCGCGATACAGCGCGAAATCTTGGGACCTTCAAAGAACTCGGGAGGCGAGAGCGCATAGCCGTTCGGGGCACTCGAACCGAGCCAGAAACTGACCTCGCGAAGTTTGAAACGCGGACCAATCAGCTTGGACGATCAGCCGTCGATCTGGGGGATAAATTGACTGCCGGGTTGGGACACACCCCGGATGAAGTAGCATTGGAGCAATTCAGAGCAGTCAGTAATGTGTCTCATTACCTTCGGCCAGAGACACAAAATAGTATTGTTAATCGCATTGGCAACATGGACCCGCCTTCGCAAGCTATCGGAGCGCTTTACGCTGCGCAAAACTTCAGCAAGTTTAACGCTGAAAATAAAGCACGCATTTTTGATCAGGCCGCTGAATTGGCTACCGATCCGGATGGCCACGTCAGGTCGACAGCATCCAATGCTATGTACGCGATGTATCACCAGTTAGATCCAAATCAACAGGCCCAAGCTCACTCAATTCCCGGCATGCAAGACATCTTGCCGCAGATGCCTCCTCCGCGGCATGCAGCAGAGGAACGCAGTGCGGATCTGGACGCCCACATAGCAGGTATTGGGGCTGCAGTCCGTGATACAGTTGGCCCGCAAACCTCCCACGAACAGCTGCAGCGGGGTGGTCAAGTCGGCCGGGACATAAGCCACTCCTACAATCACGCCCGAGAGGATCTAATGGAGGCTAGGAGAAGCAGAGATCGCACCGGCCGTTGAGGTCTCGGCCATGGCAGTAACGCTTCCTCTCATGAATTCCGTTCACGGCCTTGCTGTTTCCAATTCGCTGGCCGTCGACGTACCTGCTTCGTGAAACTTTCAAAATCCACGTCTGCCGGGGGGCGCGATGCAAGCATCGCACTACCCGCTGCGGCATCGATCTGTCGAGCGTCGGCATCGCGCGACCTCGGTTCGGTGTCTGAAGCAAGCGCAGCATCAGCACCGCTAATTCGGCCACGGAACAATGTCTTCTACAAAAACGACGTCCCCCAACATAGCCATTAGCATCGCGTGCTCACTCGCCTTGGGGTTCTGTGCGGCAAGTCTGTACGCAACCTTCCGCCACGGGGGTAGCGGCGAGGCTCTGATGGCGTTTGATGTCCGTGCCTTTTGGTTTGAGACGCCCTTCTATTTGGGTTTCGCAACCCCCGTTTTCTATCAGGGCGCGGCTATCGTGCTCTCGACGTCCGCGGTTGTCTTGCTGATTCAGCAGGTCGTATTGCGCCGCAAGCTCGAACATCACGGGACGGCTCGTTGGGCTCGAGTGGATGAAATGCGACGCACGGGATATCTGCGACGATACCGTGGCGTGACAGGGCCGGTCTTCGGGAAGACGAGTGGTCCTTTCTGGCCTGGCTATTACCTGACCAATGGCGAGCAGCCTCACAGCCTCATTGTTGCGCCGACCCGCGCTGGCAAGGGTGTCGGCATAGTCATTCCAACGCTACTTACATTTAAAGGCTCTGTGATAGCTCTGGACGTCAAGGGGGAGCTCTTTGAGCTCACATCGAGGGCGCGTAAAGCCGCAGGCCACGAAGTGTTCAAATTCGCGCCACTGGATTCAGAGCGGCGCACAAACTGCTACAATCCACTGTTGGATCTCATAGCACTGCATCCACAGCAGCAATTCACCGAAGCCCGCCGCTTGGCCGCGAACCTGATTACGGCCAAGGGGGAGGGGGCGGAAGGTTTCGTCGCCGGCGCGCGAGATATCTTTGTCGCGGGGATCCTTGCCTGCATCGAGCGGGGCACGCCAACAATCGGCGCCGTCTATGATCTGTTCGCTCAGCCGGGGGAGAAGTTCAAGCTCTTCGCGCAGCTCGCCATGGAGACCCGGAACAAAGAGGCACAACGCATCTTCGACGACATGGCGGGGAACGACACGAAAATCCTAACCTCCTACACGTCCGTGCTCGGCGATGGTGGGCTCAACTTGTGGGCGGATCCGGCTGTCAAGGCAGCTACAAGTCGCTCGGACTTTTCGGTCTATGATCTTCGCCGTCGCAGAACGTGCATCTATCTTTGCGTTGGTCCGAACGACCTTGAGGTGATCGCGCCTTTGATACGCTTATTTTTTCAGCAAATCGTTTCAATTCTACAGCGGTCGCTGCCCCGCCAGGACGAAAAGCACGAGGTTCTCTTTCTGCTCGATGAATTCAAGCACTTGGGGAAGCTGGAGGCGATCGAGACCGCAATTACGACTATCGCGGGCTACAAGGGGCGTTTCATGCTCATCATCCAAAGCCTTTCGGCACTAACGGGGGCTTATGGAGAGGCTGGTAAGCAGAATTTTCTCAGCAATACCGGACTGCAAGTGTTCATGGCCACGGCCGATGACGAGACTCCGAACTACATTTCCAAAGCCATCGGTGAATACACGTTTGAAGCCAAATCGATTTCCTACAGCCAGTCGCGAGCGTTCGACCGGAACATTCAGAATTCGTTTCAAGGTGCGCCGCTGCTGCGTCCCGAACAGGTTCGGCTGCTCAATGACGAGTACGAGATTGTTCTCATCAAAGGTCTGCCGCCATTGCAACTGAGGAAGGTGCGATATTTTTCGGACCGCATTCTGAAACGCATCTTTGAAAGCCAGACAGGCGCCCTCCCGGAGCCGGCACCCTTGACGGAAGCAGAGGAGGGATTCTCCGCAGAATCTCGACTCGATGAGCCGCTGCGTGGATTGGCGCAAGACTTTGACGATACAGTTTGATGCGAGGCTAATGTGGACCAGCGAAAAAATCCATCCCGTGTAACAGCTTTGCCGCAGGTGCAGGACGCCGGCCTGGAAGAGGATCAAGCGGTCCAGGCCAGGCAAGTGGGCGTTGAGCAGCACCTTGCCGAGGCCCGGAGGCTGTTCGATCAAGCTGACGAGTCGCCAACCAATCCAGAGGAGCTTCAGCGACTGGACCAGGGGTTCCGCGAAGTGCTTCAGCAATGGCAGGATGAGCAAGCCGCCTCATCTTCTTTCAGCGCTGAGGTTCCCGAGGCGCTCCGGCCGCTGTTCGATGATCGAGCTCACCAGCCGCCAACCAATGCAGAGGAGCTTCTGCGACTGGAACAGGGGTTCCGCGAAGTGCTTCAGCAGCGGCAGGATGATCAAGCCGCCTCGTCTTCGCTCAGCAACCCAGGGATGCATGCTGGACCGGAGGACCCCAACAGAGGCGTGTCGGACGCTTTCGCAACATCTGGGCACGCCGGAGTTCAGGCCCCCGCTCCGCCAGTCTTGGCTGCCAGCCAACAGCAGATCCGGCCCTCGCCGGATGCGCTTGACCAAGGCAACCACCTGCCACCCCAGGGGGGCATCATCAACAACGAACATTCCACAGCGCTGTTCCCGCCGGCGAAGAGGCAGAGGGCCGTGGATAGGCCGCAAGCCGTCGCCATTCAGCAGCAGCCGAGCGAAATCGGCAATTCAGGCGGCCGCATGCCGATGCAGCCCCCCATGCGGCAATTGGGTGAATTGCCATTGCAAGGGGTACCGGTTCAAGGGACAGGGTCCGAACACATCGGAAGGCTGCATGCGGGAGCCGCGCCCTCAGCAAGGTCCGAGGCGCCCCCGGCTGCGATCGAGGACTTCATAAACGTTTCTATCGCCGTCCCCCAAGGCTTCTCCCATGGGACTCAACGCGTCCCAGACGCGATGCTCTCTTCCTTGGACCGCCCTGGCCCCTTGCCGGATGCTGGCCAAGCGCGGCAAGCGGTCTTTGAGCAGCACGTGGCCGAGCCGCGCCGAGCCGACCCCGTTGCGAGTGGCGCCCGTGCTTCCCGCTATCACCATCTGTCCGGCGAACACCGGGACCTTATTGATAGAGCGATCGCCCACTCCCAGGAAAAATATAACGAGACCACGGCCCGAAAATACACGTTTGCACTTCGCCGGTTGGCGAATGATCTCAGCGCTCGTGGCCAAGCGACCGATCTAAGAAATCACAAATCCCTGGTCGATCACGTCGGTGCTTTCTTTCCGAAAGACGTTGATATGAAGAGCGCGTTGAAGGCCCTGCGTGCCTATCATGAGCCGGGCTATTCAGCGACTGCTGGCGGCCCTGCTGCCAGCTATCCCCATCTGTCCGCCGAACACCGGGATGTTATTGATAAGGCGATTGACCGCGCTGCGGCTCAGCAAAACCAGAGCGCGGACACGCTGCGAATATACTCGAATGCGCTTCGCCGATTGGCGAATGATCTCGGCGCTCGTGGCCAAGCGACTGATCTAAAAAATCACCAATCCCTGGTCGATCACCTCGATACTTTCTTTCCGAATGACCAGAGCATTAAAACGGCGTTGAACGTCCTACGTGCGTATCATGATCCGGGCTACGCAGCGACTGGCTGGTGGCCAGCGGCGGTGCCTTCAAAGCCAGATGCGCGTATCTTGGAAAAATTAAGCAGTGACAGCGAGTTGGCCTTAAGCACCCGTGTCGTCTATGGTCGACTTCTTCGCAGATTTTCTGAGGAGCTTGAGAGTCGGGGCCAGACGATCTCTGGGCTGGATCACAAGTCGCGGACCGAACTCGCCGAGGCGTTGTTTCCAGGCAACAAGAAACTCCGCTTGGCGCTGCAGCGGGTTCACAATGCGGAGGTTCCCGAGGCCTTGCGGCCGCTGTTCGATAATCGAGCTCACAAGCCGCCAACCAATCCAGAGGAGCTTCTGCGACTGGAACAAGAGTTCCGCGAAGTGCTTCAGCAGCGGCAGGATGATCAAGCCACCTCGTCTTCTTTCAGCGCGCAGGTTCCCGAGGCGCTCCGGCCGCTGGTCGATGATCGAGCTCACCAGCCGCCAACCAATGCAGAGGAGCTTCTGCGACTGGAACAGGGGCTCCGCGAAGTGCTTGAGCAGCGGCAGGGTGATCAAGCCACCTCGCCTTCGCTCAACAACCCAGGGATGCGTGCTGGACCGGAGGACCCCAATAGAAGCGTGTCGGACGCTTTCGCAACATCTGGGCACGCCGGAGTTCAGGCCCCCGCTCCGCCAGTCTTGGCTGCCAGCCAACAGCAGATCCGGCCCTCGCCGGATGCGCTTGACCATCGCAACCACCTGCCACCCCAGGGGGGCATCCTCAACAACGAACATTCCACAGCGCTGTTCCGGCCAGCGAAGAGGCAGAGGGCCGTGGATAGGCCGCCAGCCGTCGCCATTCAGCAGCAGCCGAGCGAAATCGGCAATTCAGGCGGCCGCATGCCGATGCAGCCCCCCATGCAGCAATTGGGTGAATTGCCATTGCAAGGGGTACCGGTTCAAGGGACAAGGTCCGAACACATCGGAAGGCTGCATGCGGGGGCCGCGCCCTCAGCAAGGTCCGAGGCGCCCCCGGCTGCGATCGAGGACTCCATAAACGTTTCGTTCGCCGTCCCCCAAGGCTTCTCCCATGGGACCCAACGCGTCCCAGACGCGATGCTCTCTTCCTTGGACCGCCCTGGCCTCTTGCCAGATGCTGGCCAATCGCGGCAAGCGGGTTTTGAGCAGCACGTGGCCGAGCCGCGCCGAGCCGAACCTGTCGCGAGTGGCGCCCGTGCCACCGGCTATCCCCATTTGTCCGACGAACACCGGGACCTTATCGATAAGGCGATCGCCCACGCTGCGGCTCAGCAAAAATATAGCGAGAGCACGGTCCTAAAATACAGGTATGCACTTCGCCGATTGGCAAATGATCTCGGCGCTCGTGGCCAAGCGACTGATCTAAAAAATCACCAATCCCTGGTCGATCACCTCGATGCTTTCTTTCCGAAAAACGATGATATGAAGAGGGCGTTGAACGTCCTGCGTGTCTATCATGAGCCGGGCTATTCAGTGACTGTTGGTGCCCCGGCTAACCGCTATCCCCACTTGTCCGACGAACACCGGGACGTGATTGATAAGGCGATCGCCCATGCTGAGGCTCAGCAACACCATAGCGCGCCGACGCTGCGAATATACTCGAATGCGCTTCGCCGATTGGCGAATGATCTCGGCGCTCGTGGCCAAGCGACTGATCTAAAAAATCACCAATCCCTGGTCGATCACCTCGATACCTTCTTTCCGAAAGACACTGACATAAAGGATATAAGGCCGGCGTTGAACGTCCTGCGTGCGTATCATGAGCCGGGCTATTCAGCGACTGGCCGGTGGCGAGTGACGGTGCCTTCAAAGGCAGATGCGCATGTCTTGGAACAAGTGACCAGTGACAGCAGCTTGGCCCCAAGCACCCGTGTTGCCTATGGTCGTAGTCTTCGCAGATTTTCTGAGGCGCTTGAGAGGCGGGGCCAGACGATCTCTGGGCTGGATCATGATTCGCGGATCGAATTCGCCGAGGTGTTGTTTCCAGGCAACGATTATCTCCGCTTGGCGCTTGAACGGGTTCGCGATGCGAAGCCTGCGTCAGACAGGATCGTGGCGGACGCTTTGGCAGCAGCCGGCTCTGGGCACGCCGGAGTTGAGGCCGCCGCCCCGCCAGCGTTAGCTGTCAGCCAACACCGGCCCTGGCCGGATGCGCTTGACCAGGGCAACCTCCTGCCACCCGAGCGGTTCATCATCAACAATGAACATTCGACGGCGCCGTTGCGGCCGGCGGAGAGGCAGGGGACTGATAATCCGCAAAGCATCGCCATTCAGCAGCCGCCGAGCGAAGGCGGCCGCGTGCCGATGCAGCCCCCCATGCAGCAGTTGGGTGAATTGCCATTGGCAGGGGTACCCGTTCAAGGCCCAGGGTCCGAACACATTGGAAGCCTGCATGCGGAGGCCGCGCCCTTTGCAAGGTCTGAGGCACCCCCCGCTGCCATCGAGAACTCCATAAACGTCTCATTCGCCGTGCCCAAAGGCTTCTCCCATGGGACTCAACGCGTCCCAGAGGCGATGCTCTCTTCCTTGTACCATTATGGCCTCTTGCCGGACGCGGACAAGCCGGAATGGAACTACGAGATTAAAGGCCACGGCTACACCGCCCGGAGGCCAGAGGAGGGCAATGACGTTTGGCTCCTCCATCGCGGAGCGATAAGGGAAGCTGGAGCGGCAGCAGTACCGGCAAGGGCTCCGGGACCCGCCTTGCCAGCGACCGCCAGGCTCTCAGACACCCATCTCGGGGTTCCGTTGGTCGATCTGACCACCTCCTCCGATGCACACATCGAAGCCCTTCCGTCAGGCTTGTCCAATCTCCCCCGGGGGGCGGTGCTCGGGGCCACCGAACTGTTGGGCGACGAACATATCCAGAGGGATTACGAATTCCTCGAGCAGCAGCTGCAGCAGGCCGATCCAGCGCTCGCCGCCCGGACGCGGCTGGTCGATCCGTCGGTCTCCCATCTGCTGCGCCACATGGAGCAGCAAGACGCGCGAGGCACATTGCAGTCGATTTATGATCGAAACGCCGGCCCATCCGACTTCCTGTTCGTGCCAGTGAACGATGGGGTGGGTATTGACCGCGGCACCCATTGGTCGCTGCTCCTCGTAGATCGCCGCGATCCGGAAAGAGCGGTCGCCTATCACTACGACTCCATCCAGCAAAATGAACAGCGATACAACGACGCGCCTGCACGAAAGCTCGCTACAAGACTGGACGCGACCCTGGTAACACCCGACATGGCGCAGCAGAAAAACGCTGTTGACTGCGGCGTCTTCGTGGTGGACGGCACGCGCGAGCTGGTTCGTCGATTGGCGAACGAAGAGCGGCCAGACCAGCAGCTGCCGCTGCACCTCAACTACCTCGTCGCCGATCGGCAGGCGCTGCAAAACCGACTGAGAGAGGGGCGCTTGCCGCACGAGCTTGCCGCAAGCCCCGCCGAAGCTTTGGCAGCAGCCGGGTCGCAGGTGCAACACGCCGCCTTGCAAGAGCAGCAAGCCAGACAGGTCGCGCCAGCGCCGTTGGAACGGCACTTGGGCCAGACGCGCGAGGCCGAGGACAAGCTGACGAGTACACTGCACAGGAGCAACCGCGTGAACAGCGGGGGCGTCATCATCAACACTGAACGTTACACAGCGCCGTTGAGACCAGCGAAAAGGCAAAGGACTGACAATTCGCAAAGCCTCGCCATCGGGCGGCAGCCGAGCGACGCAAACACAACGTCCGTCGGCCAAGCCTCCGATCAAGCCCGAGCGGACCTCATGGCTTCCTTCAGGAGCAGAGAGCGCTCCGACGCTGGGCGTTGAGCTCGACGGCTAAGCAGAACAGCTCTTTTGGCGACGGAGAGGCTGATGCGATCTCCGGACCGGTAGCTCTCGCCGTAATTGATCGGACTGGCACTGTTGGAAGGCGATGTAGGCCTGGAACTCGCCGATCGCCAGCGAGGCGCTGAGACGATCGCCCACCTCAATAAGATCGAGGACGATATCCGCGGCCGATCGGCCGATGAACGCCGTGCGACGCGTCGGGACAATAGCCGCGCTATTGTCGCCATCTTGAACCTTGGCTGCGTGAAAGCTCGGCCTGATCGGTCAGAAGACCAAGGTCGCCGGGGCAATCCGCTACATGCTCTCACGCTGCGAAGGCCTCTCGCGCTTCGTTGACGACGGTCGCACCGAGATCGACAACAACACCGTCGAGCGCTCAATCTGTCCGCAAGTACGCGCTCTTCGCCGGCTCGAACGGCGGTGCCGAACACTGGGCGGTCATTGCGTCGCTGATCGAAAGCTGCAGGCTCAATGGTGTCGAGTCACTCGGTTATCTCGCCGACGTCCTCACCACCAGGATCGTCAACAGCCATCCCAGCCAGATCGACGAGATGCTGCCTTGGGTCCGACATCCAGGCGCCGAGCTAAAGGCCGCCAGAAAACACCGCCACGCTTCATCAGCCTCGTCAGCCAATCTCCAGAATAGCTCCTGTCAGGCGGCCAAGGTGCCTCCGTAGCTAACGTCTACGTCAGCGTTGAAGAAATACCCTGCACCACGGCATGTCTTGACTAGCCTTGGATTGGCCGCATCAGCCTCCAGCTTTCGGCGCAAGCGCAAGATTAGGACATCGATACTTCGATCGTAGACCTCTTCTCCACGCACACGGCTCGCGAGCAAAAGCCGTTCTCTGGATAGGACATTGCGGGGGTTCTCCAGGAACGCGATCAGCAGGTTGAACTCACATGCGGTAAGCTTGACTTCGCCACGCTCCGCACAGATCAGTCGCCGCTGCTTGACGCTGAGCTTCCAGGCTCCGAACCGAAATGAGCGATGATCTTTCGTTCGCGGACTGGAAATGCGCTGGCGTAGCCCTACTCGAATGCGGGCCAAGAACTCGCGCAGCCCGAAAGGCTTGGGGATGAAATCGGTTGCGCCGAGCTCCAGCGCAACGACTTTTTCCGCCTCATCAAGCCGGTCGCCGCTGATCACTATGATGGGTAAATCCGATTTTGTCGCCAGGTTGCGGACGATGGCAAGCCCATCCTCCCGGCCTAGGTTGAGGTCAACAACCACGAGATCGACTGGCTCATGCGATAGAACGTAGTTAAACTGCTTGCTATCGTTGACTGCGGTCACCTTCAAGGCATGCATCATGAGATACTGGGAGATGAGGCGTCGCATTGCGGCATCATCGTCAATGACAAGAACATGTTTCAACGGCTCACCTTCAATCTTGAATCCCCTTGTCTAAAGCTGTTGCCGAGCAACCCTTGGGGCACCACGCAGAACAGCTGCCCCTTGCTACCACTCGCCGGTGCGTGCGGCCAATGTGAGGCCGTTGCTCGGCCTGGTCTTTTCATCCACAGCGAATTGACCGCATCCAGGCAGCCGGTGGCCACCACACATCTCCAAGCGCCGGTATGACCCTGCCGTGTGGTCCTTCGCTTATTCGCGAGCTCCGCCGTTGGTGCAGGCCTGCCAACACCACTTGATTACGACGGCACGGACGCCCGATCGCTTGCCATGTCCTTGCATCTTCTTCGCGTTTCTGGCGCTTGCGGACCTGGATCACCTCGAAATCCTCCCGCTCGTGCGTGCGGCTCGGACGCGGTGGAGCAGCGCGGCGTTTGATTGATCGCAAAGGCGGTTGGCCGAAGAACGACCGTGATTCGCTATAGTGGCCTTGTGCCAACGCTATGTCTCCTGCCCAAGGCAGGTCATTGGGCAGTGGCCGGCGGCGCCAATCCTGTTCCCGGCGATCGGCAGGTCCGATTACGGTTACGGTTACCTTGCGAGCTAACATTTCTCAGTTGGTGCAATACTTTCCTTTTGAGCCTGTCACTGTACTTGTCGAGAGCGCTGTCGGACTGCGTCAATCCGCCTGCGGTTTCTGCCGATGGGATTGTGCGTGACCACCAGTTCGCGGCGCGGCCGAACAGCTGAACCAGGTCTCGCACCAGGCCGGCTGCGCCGCCACGTCTTCCCAGTTGACCCTCGTCCCCGCGTATTTGCGCCTCCGACGAGCTTCGCGGACGAACTCGCGGTTTCAACCAATGCCTGAGTATGCAGGGCGCATGGCCGTCTCTTGCAACAACGGCAGCATGCCGCAACATTGGGCAGCTCGGCGCCCTAGTCGGTTCTCGCGTTCGATCGACCCCAGCTTCCGCAGCCTGAGACGAAGCCGCCAAGCTCCCCATTTTGTCCTTCGGCCAGGCGCTGACACAAGATTCCATCACCGCCCATGCTAAGTCGCGGTTGACGCTGCAGGAGCAACGGACGGCCGGGGCGGGCAATCCCGCGCAGGAATGATCCACCACGATGGTCGAGATGTGCCGGCTGATCGCGCCCGCGCAACCCGCGCATGCGCAAGGTGCCCATGCACCCGGATATGAACAAGCTCTTTGCTTCAGTTGAAACCGAAAAGCTGAACTTGAACATCACGCAGTAACAAACCTGCCCGATAAGCGCGTGCCGGACAGGGCCAGAACCGGTCCGGACGCTTGGAAAGGTAGGGGATAGGAATGTTTATTGCAGCTTGGCCGCTGGCCATCGCCCTGTTGACATCCATGTCATTCCCAGCCGAGCCCGCGCCACTTTCGCCCCGTGAATTCCACCGCCTGTCGCGCAAATGCGCTCCCTGGGTTGCGCCGTCCACGCTCGCCGCGATTGCCAAAATTGAAAGTGGCTTTGAAACGCTGGTGGCTCATGACAACACCACAGGTGAGCAGCTTCGCTGGACAGACCACCTGGAAGCGACGCGGGGCATCAAGAACCGCCTCGAAGCACAACATTCCGTCGATGTCGGATTGATGCAGATAAACAGCAAGAACTTTTCCTTCCTCAATCTCACGCCGGAAAAGGCTTTCGAGCCCTGCGCCTCGCTATCGGCCGCCGCCCACTTGCTTGAAAGCCGGTATGCCGGCGGCACGACTGCTCCGGCGCAGCAACTGGCGCTTCGCCGTGCCATCTCGGCCTACAACACGGGCGACGTCACGCGTGGCTTCACCAACGGTTATGTACGCAAGGTCGAGTCGGCCGCAAAGGACATCACGAGTCATCTCGAGCGAACGCTGGAGCCGACCGCCCCAGATGCGCCACACCTTGAGGCATCCGGTCGGAAAGCCGTGCCGCCTCTGCTCCAACAGAGCCAACAGGCCAATGGAAAGCAGCCCAACCAAAATTCTTGGGACATCTGGGGCTCGTATGAGTCAAACCGCTCCGGGGCCGATCCCTCCGGTCCGACAGGCAGCCAGGCTGCGGAAGAGCGGGAACCCTCGAACCCGAACAAACTCGTATTCGATTGAACCATGGAGATACAATGATGAAGCCATTCAAAATACTTCGTGCGCTTAAAACGCGTGTTCCTTCGCCTTTTTCCATGCTGCGCACGACGGCTGAATATGTACCGGCCGCTGCTGCAGGCGCCGCGTGGACGGTCTTCTCCATCGGGCCAGCCTCGGCTCAGGTGACCGGAGGGACGGATCCCGCCAAGATGGTCCAGAATATCTGCACCTTCATACTTGGCCCCTTCGGACAATCACTGGCCGTGCTCGGACTCGTGGCCATCGGCATCTCTTGGATGTTCGGTCGTGCTTCACTTGGCTTGGTTGCGGGTGTCGTTGGAGGGATCGTCATCATGTTCGGCGCAAGCTTCCTGGGCAAGGCGCTCATAGGCGGTGGCTGATGAGCGACCGGTTGGAAGTGAGCACCCTCTATGTGGCGGCGACACGTCCCGCACTGTTTCTGGGGGTGCCGCTGACGCTGGCCGGATTGCTGATGATGTTGGCTGGTCTCGTCATCATTGTCCTTCAAAACCCACTTTATGAAATCGTGCTCGTGCCACTCTGGTTCGGGGCACGGCTGGTGGTTGAGCGTGACTATAACGCCGCAAGCGTCGCGCTCCTCTATTTGCAGACGGCCGGCAGAAGCGTGGACGGGCCGGTCTGGGGTGGCGCGAGCGTCAGCGTCAATCCGATCAGAGTGCCGAAACGCGGAAGAGGAATGGTGTAATGTTTGGCGCCAGTGGCCGGACCGAGAGATCTGGCGAGATCTATCTTCCGTATGTCGGTCATCTCAGCGATCAGGTTGTCCTGCTGGAAGACGGATCGATCATGGCCATGGCACACGTGAACGGCCTGCCCTTTGATTTGGAAGACGCAGAGATGCGCAATTCGCGCTGCCGCGCGTTCAACACTCTCTTGCGCAACATCGCGGATGACAATGTCACGCTATACGCTCATCTTGTGCGCAACAACGATGTGCCGGAGCCGGCATCGCGCCAGTTTCAAAGTGCATTTGCTGGCAGTCTGAGCGAGGCCTATGAGCGACATGTGCTGTCGGGCAAGCTCTTTCGCAACGATCACTTCCTCACTATCGTCGTGTCCCCCCGCACCGCAATCGGTAAGATCGGCTGGCGCATTGCCAAATCCCCCAGACGGAATGACAACGATCTGGCCACACAACTGCGAAGCCTGGAGGACCTCTGGCAGATCATTGCTGGCTCACTCGGCGGTTACGGTCTGCGCCGGTTGGGTATTCGCGAGAAAGGCAACGTGCTCTTCACGGAAATTGGTGAGGCGCTTCGGCTGATAATGACTTGCCGGTTTCTTCCGGTTCCGATGGTTACCGGCTCGCTTGGCGCCTCGATCTACACTGATCGGGTCATCTGCGGGAAGCGGGCGCTTGAGATTCGAAGACCCGGGGATAGCTCCGTGGGATCATTGTTTTCGTTCCGTGAATATCCGGCGACGACGCGGCCAGGCATGCTAAATCCCTTACTGTCCGCCAACTTCCCGCTTGTCCTGAGCCAGAGCTTTTCCTTCCTCACTCGGCCACAAGCTCATGCGAAGCTTAGCCTTAAATCCAGCCAGATGACGAGCGCCGGCGACAAGGCTCTCACCCAGATCAATGAACTTGCCGAGGCAGAGGACGCACTGGCAAGCAACGAGTTCGTCATGGGTTCGCATCATCTGAGCCTGTGCGTCTATGGCGACAGCCTCAATAGCCTTGCCGATCGCGCAGCAAATGCGCGCGCAAGGCTGGCCGACACAGGCGCCGTTATCGTCCAAGAGGGTATCGGCATGGAGGCCGCGTACTGGTCCCAACTCCCGGGGAACAACAGGTGGCGCACGCGCCCCGGGGCGATCACCTCGTACAATTTTGCCGGGCTTGTCTCATTTGAGAACTTCCCCAGCGGTTCCAGCTCCGGCCACTGGGGCAAAGCTGTTGCGCGCTTTCGCACAAACGGTGGAACGTCTTTCGACTACATCCCCCATGAGAATGACGTCGGCATGACGGCGATATTCGGACCCGTCGGCAAAGGCAAGACGACGCTGATGACCTTTATCCTCGCGATGCTTGAGCAAAGCGTGGTCGATCGCAATGGCGCCATCGTCTTTTTCGATAAAGACCGGGGTGGTGAACTGCTGGTGCGAGCCACGGGAGGGACATACCTTGCGTTGCGCAGAGGCGCTCCGAGCGGCTTGGCCCCTCTGCGCGGACTGGACAACACCTCCGCCTCGTTGGATTTTCTGCGCGAATGGCTGATGGCCCTCATCGAGAGTGACGGCCGTGGTCCGATCTCGCCGGAAGAAAGCCGTCGACTGGAACGTGGCATTCTTCGTCAACTTTCGTTCGAACCCGCCATGCGCTCACTTGCGGGCCTGCGCGAATTCCTGCTGCACAGCCCCTCGGAGGGCGCGGGAGCACGGCTGCAGCGGTGGTGTAGAGGGAATGCGCTTGGATGGGCCTTTGACGGCGATGAGGACGAAGTCAGGCTGGATGCCTCCATTACCGGCTTCGACATGACGCAGCTCCTGGAATTTGAGGAGGTCTGTGCGCCGGCCGCCGCATATCTTCTGCACCGCGTGGGCGCTGTTGTCGATGGCCGTCGGTTCGTCATGAGCTGCGACGAATTTCGGTTCTATCTGCTCAACCCGCAGTTCTCGGCTGTTATCGACAAGTTCCTGCTCACCGTGCGCAAGAACAACGGCATGTTGATACTCGCAACGCAGCAGCCTGAACACGTGCTTGAATCGCCCCTCGGAGCCAGTCTCGTTGCACAATGCATGACCAAGATCTTCTACCCATCACCGACGGCCGACCGGGCCGCGTATGTCGATGGCTTGAAGTGCACCACGCAGGAGTTCGAAGCAATCCGCCAGGGAATGGCAATTGGCAGCCGCAAGTTTTTGCTCAAGCGCGAGAGCGGGAGTGTTGTTTGCGAATTCGATCTTGGCCAGATGCGCGAGTATGTAGCCGTACTCTCGGGACGGGCCAACACCGTGCGCTTTGTCGACCAGCTTCGTGACCAGCACGGAGATGCCCCAAGTGCGTGGCTCGACAAGTTCATGGCTCGTTACAACGAAATTCAAGACTAACGGAGGAATATTCATGAGATTTCCCACGCTTGCAGCAACGACGCTTGCCGCTTCCTTTCTGTTTAGCGGACAGGCCCGGTCGCAATTTGTCGTCATCGACCCGGCGGTAGTAACACAAGCGGGCTTAACAGCGGTTTCCACTGCGCAGATCCTGATAAAGTCAGCCCAGACGCTCGCTTCCACGATGGAAATGGTGGAGATACTAAAGTCGTCATTCGGTGTCACGGGGCTGCTAAGTTCACTGAACCAAGGAAATCACTACCCGTCGGGCTATCAGCTTGAGAGGCAGATGTTTGAGGGTCAGGCGCCAACTTCGATTAAAGCGCGTGCAATTGCGGACAACCCAAACCGGAAAGTCGACGGCACGGATTCAGAAGCGAAACTGTTACAGGGACAAATCGCTGGTGCCATCAATGCCGCAGCTCTTGCGTCCGACACTCTGGGCGTAATGGACAAGCGCCTTAAGGCCAACGACAACACGCTTGGTCAGCTTTCCCGCTCGGGAAATATTGTGCAGGCCACCGTCACCAACGGTCTGGTCCTCAAGCAGATTCATGATGCGATTATCCAAAATGTCCAGGCCACGAGTCTGCTGACGATGGCCACTGCACAAGCGAGCCTTCACGCCGCAGAGGAGGCCGCGATGCAGCGTCGCGAACGCCAGGACACCGCCAGAATGTTTGAGTAGCGACGCTTAGTTCATCTGGCTCATCTGCGCTGATCAGGGGCAAATAAGGTTCACGCAATGGTTTTCAGAATTCCTGCGCCATTCACGGCCATACACGCGATCTTTCATGTGGCCTTTACGGCGGGGCTGCACAAAGTGATTGGAAACGTCCAAGAGGCGGTCAGTGCGCCTCTGGTTGCGTGCGTCACGCTCTGGATCATAATCCAAGGCTTTCTGGTCATGCGCGGTCAAGTCGACGCGCGCGGAGGTATCTCGCGCGTAGTCACGGTATCGATTGTCGTCGCCCTCATCTTAGGGCAGGCCAACTATCAGCTGTACATTGAATCGGTCTTCGACGACACGATTCCAAAGCTTGCCCACCAGATCAGCGGAAGCACCTTGCCCTTCATCGGTATCCCCCAGAAGCTCGACGTAATGTTCGCTTCAAGTCAGAGTGCCTTTCAGCGGATTGCTTCCGAAATTGGGCCAATGAATCAGCAGGACATACTTGCCTTCCAGGGAGCGCAATGGATTTTGTACGGCTCGCTCTGGACAGCGTTCGAGATCTATGATGCCGTTGGAATTCTGACGAAGGTGCTCCTGGCGATCGGCCCCCTCGTTCTTGTAGGCTATCTTTTTGATCACACTCGAGACATGGCTACCAGATGGATCGGCCAACTGCTCTCATACGGGCTGCTGCTTGTCCTCCTCAACATCGTTGCAACGATAGTTATCGCGGCAGAATCAGTCGCGCTGGGAGTCATGCTTGCGGTGATCAAATACAAGGGTACGACAGCAGCCAAGATCATCGGGCTTTACGAGCTCGATATGCTTTTCCTAGCTGGTGACGCTTTGATCGTCGCGCTTCCGACGATCGCCAGCAGCATAGCAGGCGGTTCTTGGGCAGGTGCGAACCAATCTCTTAGCAGCCTCAATCGCCGCATTGCCAAAACGGCAGGTGGTTAATCAATCGACAAGCGCGGTACCTCAACATGAAATACTATCTACTTTTGTCAATACTGGCTTTGGCGGCCTGCAAGACAACCGATAAGCTTGCGACCTGCACGGGTTCGCCATTCCAACTGAACGTGGGACAATGGGAAACCTCCCCTGAAGATCTTCAAGTCGAATGTGCGAAAGAGCCCAAGTGAAATTTCCTGAACATGCCCTTCTGGTGGAGAGAGAAACGCTAGCCGCCCACTATAAGAAGGTGGAAGCGTTTCAAACTTCACGAGCGAAGTCTGCGCGGCGCCTGTCAAAGGCCCTCATAGCCTTTGCGGCAGCGGCGGTCCTAGGAAATGTTGCGCAGGCATTTACCATCGCTGCCATGGTCCCGTTGGCCAAGCTCGTACCTGTGTTCCTCTGGGTGCGCCCGGATGGAACAGTTGACAGCGAAGTGTCAGTCTCTCGACTGCCGGCAACCCAAGAGCGAGCCGTCATAAATGCTTCGCTGTGGGAATATGTACGCCTGCGCGAGAGCTACACAGCCGATTCCGCCCAATACGGCTATGACCTCGTATCCAGTTTCAGCGCACCGGCTGTGCGGCAGCAATATCAAGATTTCTTCAATTATCCGAATCCCACCTCGCCGCAAGTCACAGTCGGCAAGCTCGGCAAGCTCGAAGTCGGGCATATTTCCTCAAACGACATCAGTCCGGACGTTCAACAGATCCGATACAAACGCACCCTTTCCATCGATGGGCAGATGCCGTTGGTGACCACCTGGACCGCAACCATCCGCTACGAGCGCCTGACAGATCTGCCTGCCCAATCAAGGCTCACCAATCCGGGAGGTCTACTCGTCACTTCCTATCAAACCTCGGAAGATAGCGTGTCGAACCTGGGTGACGTGCAGCCATGACAAAAAGAGCGTTTCTCGCACTGGCCTGTTCACTACTCTTAACGCTGGAGGCTTCCGCGGAAGACACCCCGCTTGCCGGCAAGCATGATGCACGGATGCGCTACTTGGCTTACCGTCCCGACGAAGTGGTGCGCCTGTCGACCGCGGTGGGGGCAACGCTGGTCGTCACATTCGCGGCCAACGAGACCGTCGCAGCCGTGGCCGTTTCCAATAGCAAAGACCTGGCTGCGCTCCCACGCGCCAACTACCTGTTCTTCAAGGCCAGCCGGATCCTGCCGCCGCAGCCGGTCGTCGTTCTGGCCGACAGTGAGTCCGGTACCCGCAGATATGTCTTCAGCATTTCAACGAGAGCGATGCCAAAATTAGATGAGCAGCAACCTGACTTATACTACAGTGTGCAGTTCACCTATCCCGGTGATGAGGCCGCTGCTTTGAGACAGGCAGCAGAAAAGCGCTCGATTCTTGGTCAGGCCCGGGCAAAGGTGCAGCAGGAACAGAGGGTTCAGGATTTGTTGAATCGGCCCGGTACAACTGCCAGTTCCGACGAAAGCAATTTTCACTACGTCGCAAAGGGCGATCGATCGCTGGCGCCGCTGCAGGTTTTCGACAATGGCTTTACCACCGTATTTGGCTTCGCAAGCAATTCCCGTATACCCTCCCTCTACATCATCAATCCCGATGGCAAGGAAGCCGCTGCCAACTTCACAGTCAAAGGCGACTATGTTGAAGTATCCGCAGTCGCCCGGGAATGGCGTCTGAGAGATGGCAATACGGTATTGTCGATTTTCAACAGGGCTTATGATCCTGTTGGACGAGCGCCGGGCACCGGTACAGTGAGACCCGACGTGTGGCGCGTTTTGAAAGGCTCGGGCCGATGAATGAAACCGGCCCACAGTCGGGACACGATGTAAATGCATCCGCATCGTTGGTCTCGGAGCCGGCCCGCCGGCATGTTTCGGGACCACAGAAATTGGCCGTCGCCGGTCTTGTTCTCATCTCATCTCTGTCGCTCATCTGGCTCGGAAGTCGTCCCAGCACACAAGACGAACCCTCTCAGCCAAACCCGCCAATTTCCCCCAACGCCGAGCCGTTCCGCCCCGTGCCTATTGAGCTTGCTCCCGAACCTCCAGCGCCTGCAAAGGCGGCGCAGGCGTCAGATCCTGCGCCATCCACGCCGCAACCCGCAGCAGCTGAACCGCCGCCCGAGGAATCACCAATTTTCGCCTACAGCAGCGGCAGTCAAAAGCCCGACGTGGCTCAGCGGAGCGAAGACGCCCACAAGGATGCTCCCGCGACCGCGGATGAGATCTCGACCGGTGGCGATCTGTCAGGCCGATTGAAGCCAGATATACAGGAGCCGAGCCGGGCCACACTTTTGCCGCACCCTGATCTCGTGATTACTCAGGGAACGATCATTCCTTGCCTTTTGCAAACGGCGGTCGACACAAATTTGCCCGGCTATGTGAAGTGCGTCTTACCTAAAGACGTCCGCGGCGCCACCAACAATGTCGTGCTCTTGGCTCGTGGGACGACGGTGATTGGCGAGATCCAGCACGGTCTCGAACAGGGGGATGCGCGTGTCTTCGTGCTGTGGACGCGCATCGAAACACCTGACCATGCCCTCGTTTCGATAGCATCGCCGGGCGCTGACGAGCTCGGCCGCTCCGGAGTGCCTGGCACGGTGGATAATCACTTCCGGGAACGCTTTGGCGGAGCAATGCTGATGAGCGTCCTTCAAGGCGCGTTCCAGGCGGCCGGTCAATACGCGGCGAGCTCTGGCGGAGGAAGCGGCATCGACAGCTTCCAGAGCAATGGCGGACAAGCCGTCGAGACGACATTGAGAGCGACGGTCAACATTCCGCCAACCCTGAAGAAAAACCAGGGAGATGCTGTATCCATCTTTGTGGCTCGCGACCTCGATTTCTCGGATGTATACGGTCTCACGGCAACTGTCGTGGCGCCAGCCCCCCAACATCGCCAACGCCGGAGAGACAACAATGCGATCGGAGGCTGACCCTCAATTGCGTTTGCTTCTCGACCCCGTTCTGAAATGGCTTGAGGAGCCGAGGACCGAAGAGGTCGCTATCAACCGGCCTGGGGAAGCGTTTGTGCGACAAGCCGGCGTCTTCACGAAACATCCGCTACCGCTAGGTTATAACGATCTGGAGGACATCGCGATTCTCGCTGGAGCGCTGCGCAAGCAAGATGTCGGACCGCAAAGCCCCCTCTGTGCGACTGAGCTGCCGAACGGAGAGCGGCTACAGATCTGTTTGCCGCCCGCTGTTCCCTCAGGAACAGTAAGCCTGACGATACGGCGTCCTTCAAGTCGTGTGACCGAACTGAAGGAAGTTTCTTCTCGCTACGAATACTCACGTTGGAATCAATGGCGGTCACGAAAACAGCGCCAAGAGCGGCAGGACGAAACTATTCTTCAGCAATACGACGATGGTGACTTGGAGAAGTTTTTGCAAGCGTGTGTTTCGGGACGGCTCACGATGCTGCTTTGCGGACCTACTGGAAGCGGCAAAACGACAATGAGCAAGACTTTGATCAACGCTATACCCCCGCAAGAGAGACTGATAAGTATCGAGGACACGCTGGAGCTTGTAATCCCGCACGAGAACCATGTCCGGTTACTCTATCCAAAGGACCGAGCCGGCGTAGGTGCGGTGACAGCCGAGCAACTGCTGCAAGCGAGCTTGCGCATGCGCCCTGATCGAATATTGCTCGGCGAGATGCGCGATGATGCTGCATGGGCCTACCTTAGCGAAGTCGTCTCCGGCCATGCGGGATCAATATCAACGATCCATGGGGCCGATCCGGTCCAGGGCTTCAAAAAGCTCTTTTCCCTCGTCAAGAGCAGCCCGCAAGGAGCCGCTGTGGAAGATCGAACGCTTCTTGACATGCTGTCGGCTGCCGTTGACGTCATTGTGCCGTTCCACACCCAAGGTGACCTGTACGAGGTGGGAGAGGTATGGCTCGCCGCCGATGCCCGGCGACGGGGAGAGACAGTAGCCGACCTCCTTAACAAGCACTAAGGCTAGAACAACGTCTCGGGATCGATAAGTCCATTGTGATGCGACGCGTCGTTTTGTTCTGCTTCGATGTCTTTTGCCAGGCCTTCTCACATTACTTGCATAGAATGAGCGAGTCGGCGGCATCACGCCATCATCATTATACGTATCGCATGCTCTATTGTCCTGGACGAGACCGGTCTCGCTAGCCGAAGGACGAAGGCCTGATTGTCAGATGTGACCGGCATGGGGTCGATGTCACCGATGACTATGAAAGGCACCGCCATGATGGTGGGGCATACGGACTCGGCCCGTCCTCGCTCGAGGAAAGGCGTCTTCGCCAAAATCAGCAGGTCAGCTGCCTTCCCGCTCTCGATCCAGCCGCAAAGACTTTCGAAGGTCGCGAAGCCGATCGGCTCATAACCCAGCGCGGCGATATTGTCCTTGTGAATCTCCAACTCTGCTGGATCGGGCTCCACGACTGCAATGATTCCGCCGTTGGCCGGTGATCCGTTGTATGGGCCGAAAGTGACGTCAGCGCTGACTGGCTCCTCCTCGGAGGCTGGCAAGTAGATATCAAAGCGCGTACCTCGGCCAACAACCGAGGTGACGTCTAGGCATCCTGCGAGCGCGCTCACGTGCCTGTCAACCGCAGCAAGACCCAGCCCGGTCCCGCCGACGAGAGAGCGCGTGGTAAAAAAGGGCTCAAAGACATGCGGAAGTATCGAATTTGCGATTCCTGGGCCATCGTCGCTGATGGAGAGGAGGACGTAATCTCCAGGTCTCAAGGTGCCCTGAGCCAGCGGCTTGGTTTGGCACACCTGGGCGCGAGAAACGCTAACCTCGACGCGGCCCTCGTTCAAGACAGCCTCCGACGCGTTCTTGCACAGATTCATGAGGATCTGCTGCATCTCGGTTGGGCTGCCCTCGACCACCGTTTGCCACTCGTTGATCTTGAAGTTCAACTGAACACCCGCACGAACTGTAACCCGCAGCAATGGCGCAAGATCCATGACAATTTCGGAGACGTTGAAAGGCAATGCAACGCGCTTGCGGTTTCGGCTGAGTGACAAGATCTGGTCAACGATCAGCTTGGCGCGGTGTCCAGCTAAGATGATTTGGTCGATGTGGTTCCGTATTCTGGAGGGGCGACGCACCAGACCTTGGGCAATTTCTGAATATCCGATTATTGCGCCTAAAATATTGTTGAACTCATGTGTGGCGCCGCTTGCGATCGTGCCGACGGTCCTCAGCCTTTCCACCTGCTCCCATCGACTCACCAGAAGGTCGCGTTCGGCATTTACACGTTGCATTTCAAGATGGTTGCTCAAACGCCCAATGGCACTGGCAAGAACCCACAGGTCGCCTGCTGAGGGGAGTGAGCGATCTCGTTCAAAAACAAGGATGCAAACCACAGCCTGCTGATCGGAGGCCCTGCAAGCAACAATTTGACAAACACCGGAAGTGTCTAGGGCGGTGCGAACCATTTCCGCCGCCGGAACGACGCGAAACACTGGCCGTCCGGCGCGGACAAGTGAAACGACTTCATCAAGAAGCGCGACGTTCCAGACACGCATGCACGTGTTCGTCACAAAGCACTCGGTATGCCTGCTGAGACTCGGATCCACCTGAGCAAGCGCGCATTGATCCGCGTCGAAAGCGCGTTGAACAAGTCTAAGCGCTGCTTCGGTTGAAAAGCGCGGCGACGCGTTCTTTGCTTTACTTTCGTTGAAGCGAGCTTCGATCTCACGCATTGCCTCTTCAAGCTCCAGCCGCCTTTCCAACCGGTTCGTCCGCACATGCAGCCTGAAGGCCCGAATGATCGCAAACAAGCAGAGGCATATGGACACCGAGCCAAAGAAAAGTCGTGTGCGCTGCGCTTGCGCGCTGGCCAAGCTGTAGTCTTTCAGATATTCGCGCTCCAGTTCGGCGCCCTTGGCGAACGTGTTAAAGGATGCGATCCGATCGGCTGCGCGGTCCACTCTCGACAACGCGGACAGGATAGCGCGGCCGTTGCGGACAACATCGTGGGTGGCTTGGTCCTGGCTCGGAGGAAGTCGGCTGAGAGACTGATCGATCTGTGATGCGAGGCTGAATCCCGGTCTGGCCGAAAACTGAAGGATCAAATTGGAGAGTTCAAGCCTGTTGGACGGCGCCCCCTCAAGGCGATTAACCGAGCGAGCAAACCGTACGAGAGAGCTTTGCAGAAGCTCATTTTGCGCAGCCGCTGCCGAGATGGCAGCCTCTGTGTTCTCGACGGACTTTTTGAGCTGTGCAAGCAACCTGGAGTGCGCTCCGGAGCTCTCATCGGGCGAAATCTCGGCAAGGCGTTGCAAGTTTGTAACGTTCCTTTGCAATGCTTGGAGGGTAGAATCAACGGGGCGGAAGTCCAATACCATGTCGGTTCGAGCGCGGGCGACATCGCGCTGGAGCAATGCGTAGTTGATCTGAATCGTTCGCAGTTCACTTAGGACCGCCTCGTCGACCTGTGGGTCCTGCCTCTGTATCCCGAACAAGAGCGCAAACGAGGCCGCCAGGGCGATTACAAAAACGTTGTCGGTACTGAGCCTTTTTTCACAACGAAACGGCGTTTGATGCGCGGTGCGCGCCTTGCGAAAGTCTGATCTGAATTCTAGCTCCTCATTGCTTCGGTGTGCGGCCGGATGCTGCTGGAACAGGAAAACCATGTATACCTCTCCCCTCATAAAGACGGCTTAGACACCGTCGCACTTTGCCCCCGTGGCCCCGCTGACCCTCCGTTGAATTTCGCGGCGATTAGACTTCGACGGTTCTGTTCCGAACTCTGGCCACTCGCGAGCTCGACGCGAACGTGGAAACTGAAGGCACGGCGTTACGGCACGTGAGAAACTGGGCTATCCGTGAATGCTGATTTGATAGTTGTTGAGAAGGGAAGGCACCAATGCCAGGCTGACACCGCGTGACGGATTCAATCGAGATTTGCCTGTTTTCGCGCGGCGAGTCGAACCACGCCGATGTTGAAGGTACCGTTGAGTCTCGTCATAATGACGGCAGGAACCGAATACTCGTGAGCCTTCGTTGCGTCAGTCCGCTCAAGCCATCACGCACGCGGCAGAGCTAACTTCCGGCAAGAGTTTCATAGCTGGGCCAACAAATTGCGCTCTATGCTTGACCAGAGTAAGCAGGACGTACGTACGATCGGCATGATCCCCGAGGAGCGTTCGCACTTCATCTCTTATCCGGTGAAGGATAGCCCATTGAGCAGCTCACCATCGGTTATGAGATCGAGGCGACACACAAGGCGGGCAACCGGTCGCAGTATTCGGAACTGTCTTCCGAGAGATCATGGAGGGACAGACAAGCCGCACGCTGCAGCAGCCTGGGGATGACACCGGTCGGCCAGCCATTATGCCGCTAACCCGCTTGCGATCTCTGTGCATTGTATCTCCTGCGTGCAGCCCCTGCATTAAGCCAGCGTCGACGACCAGAGCCCATGTTCCACCAAACAAGGGTTAGCTTTCAAGAAGCTGATTGAACAAATTGATTGTTTGGATCGCACGCATCCGAACAATGGATGCAGCTAAATGCAGCGGCGGTTTTCGTTAGATGCGAGCGAGCGTCTCTTGGCAAGAACCACCGCGGGGCGCGGGCGAGGTGAGGGGCTGCACGCCAAGCGCGTCGGGACGGTCATCGAGGATCTGCGTGCGGGTTTGCAGCAGAAGATGTGCGCCGATCCTGCTCCACTGCATCTGCCGCTTGTTGGCGAACCGCTTGGAACGGCGTTGACGGTGGCCTTGACGAGGGCCGAAGAGATGCGATCTCCGGACCGCTAACGCTCGCCGTAATAATCAGGCTGGCACTGTTGGAGGCGATGTAGGCCTGGTGAACTCGCCGATGGCGGTCAGGAACTTGCGCATGTTCGGCTAGCCTGTTTCGAGACCTTCCGCGTCGAATTGCAGGTCGGCGATTTCGTGACGGGCCCGATAGACGTCAACATGCCAGAGATGCCATTTGATCCTGCGCAGAGTTTCGAGCAGGTCCTGTCCGGTCTGCTCATCCTGGTTTTCGAGCCCTTGCACGAACTGCCGAAGGACCCTGATGCGCACGGTGATATGGAACCAGTCGGCGTTCTTCCCCACCGTCGGTGATGAAGGTGATATCCTGATTGGCTTGGACGGGCTGCTTCTTGAGATGGTCGAGAATGCGCCGTTGCGGCTCGCGATCATAGCCATAGACGAAACCGATGTAGCGCGGAGCACCCTCTTCAGGCAGCGAGCGGCCTACGATCAGCTCGAAATTCTACTTCCGGTCGTTTGGTCGCGGATGAAAGTTCGATGCGGCTGCAGAACGCGTTTGCGATGGCCGCCCATCTTCCCGGCGCTACCGGAGCACGATAACGTTGCGACCATTTCACCACCGAAGAGACCGCAAAGCCAAAGCGCGACCAACCCGATCCAATTCTGCGCCGCCCAACTTCCATCTCGAACGGTGCGCGGAACGCCCGCGCGCCGGGTGCCTAACTAGCAGTGGCACTGGGCATGCCCTGTGCTCGGCTATTCGAGCTTCTCCAATGCCTGCCTAATGTCATCTCCGGCGTCCTCCGGCAACGGCAAAATAGGGCGCGGTGGCTGGACGTGCGCCAGACCGAGGTAGTCGGCGATGACGAACATAACGCGGAAGCTGCCGTAGTGTTTGAACAAGGTCCAGAGCGGCCCGAAAGCGCGGTTCAACCGAGTGGACTCCACCGCGTCGCCGGACTGCGCTGCACGCGTCAGCGCAAGCGCCGGGACCGGCAGCAGACCTGCCGCAACGCTGTACCAGGTGTCACATCCGGCAAGCAGGGCATCCGCCGCGCCCCAATCGCCGCTGTATCCGATTGTGAACGTGTCAGTCGTCATCGACCGCAAACGTGCCAGTTCCCCCGCGTAATCGTCATTCGCCGCCAGAGGCATTTTCACAGCGACGATGTTGGACACCTCTGACAGCCGGGCGATCAATGCGTCGCTGAATGTGAAGCGCGTGGTGCTTGGATTGTTATATATGCACAAAGGCAATTCCCCCGCCTCGGCCACGGCGACGAAGTGCTGGAAGACTTCGTCCTCGTTCAGGGGAACGTAGGACATCGGTGCCAGGAGCAGGCCGTCAGCGCCAGCGGATTTGGCATCGCGCGCCAGAGCCTGAGCTTCATCGGTACGCAATGCACCCACACCCACGACAAGAGGCGTTTTGCCGCCGATGCATTCCACGGCAGCCTGAACGGCACGCTTGCGTTCTTCCCTGGTGAGGTAAGCATAACCGCCCGTGCTCCCCAGAAGGCCGATGGAGTCCGCTCCGGCGCGTTGAATACGCTCGAGAAAACGAGCCAGACCCTCGGTGTCGACATGCCCTTCCGCATCGGTTGGCGTAAGGGGGAACGCCGACAGGCCGTGAAACAAAGTCATCATCCATTCCTTTCGAAACTACATACGGGAAAGCAGCATACGCAGCCCGGCGAACGCGAAGAACATCGCCAACAGACTTTCGATCCAGCGGCGGCAGCGGCGATATAGAGCCACCATAGGCGGTGTGGAGAAGACAATGGCGTAGCCGCAGAATATCGTGACACTTAGGATGGCGCAGCCACCCAATATCGCCGCGATGCTTTGCCACGATGAATTCGGACCGATCCCCAGCGTGACGAGCGCGATCCATGCCAGCACGGATTTTGGGTTCGCCAAATGCATCAAGAGGCCCTTCCTATAGAGCTCACCCCGCGAAAGAGCGACTTGGTCGGTCGATGCGCGCACCGCCAGCTTCTCGTTCGACGTAAGCGCCGACCGTCCCGCCCTGAAGGCGAGGAATAGCAGGTAAAGCCCCCCGAAAACCTGCAGAACGAGCAGTGCCTGGGCGTACCTGGCCAACAGGGCGGAGATGCCGGTGGAGGCCATAAAACCCCAAAAGATCGAGCCGCTGACGACGCCGGAGGCAAGCATGAGCGCAGCACCTCTGCCGCGCGCCATCGCAACCCCCATAATGCGCATGTTGCTCGGGCCGGGGCTCCCCGCGGCAATGACATATGCAGCAAAGACGATGAGCAACTGATGGAGATCGACATTCATTCTCTCAGCCCTTGATAATCTCGATCGGATCGATCGCGCCGGATGCCCCGGGCGGCCAGCGATCCGCTCGCTCGACCGGAAACCTCATCCGGCGATGGCAATTTCTTGGCTCGCGATTTTGCAGCCAGGCATCAAGGCATTCAGCCCTCCGACCATGGCATCCGTCGCCTCTGCCAATGCATCGTCCGGCATGGTCTCCAACGCCTCCAGTACGAACCACATCCGGCCTGTTATGGTCTTCAGGCGGGTTCGAGTGCCCTGTCGCCAGTTCCAGCGTCGGCAGGTGACGCCAATGTCGTCGCGCCAGATGACCTCACCGGGCAAGGGAGGATCGTTGACCGCCTCTCCATTCATCATGGTGTCGAACGTCTCACTCCCGTCAGCGATCGTCAGGTGGGGTCTTCCGACATAGGCGTCAAAATTCTCTCCACCCACCGGGACTGCGTATTTCAGGCTGATGGCGTTGTAGAGATCGACGATCGGGTTGATCGTCGAAAGAGTGCCGTCTTTCAGAACCCGCTTTCTGAGGGCCTGGGCTGAGCACGGCGTACGGTTAGGCTTCGCGCCAAAGACGACGTAGGCGTCGGACCAACTCGCCAGATGAGCTTCTGCCCAAGCCGGGCCATCCGCCAACGCGCAATCGCAGGCTTCACCAAGCAATCGGGGATCGAAACGTCCTTCTCCAGCTGAAGTGGCATCGACGTAGACGCTCACGGCTCTAAATCCCGATGCAATATTCTTAATTCGACCGTCGATGATGGGACCCTCAAACATCCAGGCAACTCCATCAGTTCGAGCGCAAGCAATCCATGACCGGCGCGACCAGTCACGATCGCTTCCCTGACTGCAAGCCAATATTGCAGTTCACTGGTCCAAACTAAACTGCCACTTTTGGAGATTTTAATTGGTCCAGTATAAGGAGGGTTCTCGCAGCACGGGAGCGACGCGTCGAATTTATCAATCCCTGATCAAGCAGATCCGGGCCGGAGTGTACGGGTGTCGGTGACGCCACCCAGTTCTCCGCAAGCAAGCGGCCCACAAGTTCCCCATGATCCGGTCATGCTTTTGTGAACCCTAGGGCATTATGGTCGATGCCAGCGCCACCAGGGTGGCGTCGTACTGTTCGAAACCCCCCGATTGTTACCGCGGTTTTGCTTGACGCGCGCGATGACCTTAGCTGAGGCCCAGGATGAAGCGCCGATTGGAGGGACGGATCGACCGCGCGTTAGATGCGTAAAGCGTCGTAAACCGCTTGATGTCTGCGGTGTCGACCTCGACCGGTTCCATTGCAACCATCCACTCCACGTTTTCGGTGCAGGGCGGAGTCGTTAGTGATCCCTCATAGGTCCAGTAGCCGAGCGAGGCCGGCAAAAGCCCGTTGGGATCGAACTCGTCAACTGCCATCTCCTCGCCGGGCCGGGCCGGAAAGACCTTGGCGAGACCGGCAAAGCTTTTATTTGTCGCGCCAGGCGTAAGAAGGGCGCTCAGCACTCCCAGAGTATCGCTCTTTGTGTCTTTATGGACAAAATGCGCTTCCATCGGGAAGCTCATGCCCGCCACGTGATGCTCGCTCGGCGCGTGGAAATGCAACTGTGCCAGTTGGTAGACGCGATCCCCGCGGGTCAAGGTGCTGCCTTCCGGCATGTTGATTTGAATGGTGTGGCCGTTGTTCACCATCCTGCCGCCGCCCTTGAGCCAACTGATGTCGATGCGCGGTATATCCGCCTTTACCGTGCCGGCGATGTCGATGGGTGACTGCTGCCTGCCCGCCGAACAGGCGAAATTTCTCGTGTCCAGATCGGCCCAATGCTCCGGCCCGACCGAGCCGCCATATCCCCAATGGGCGCTGGCCGCACGCGCGGTCTGGGCGCAGATCGGGCACACGCCCAGCGCGATGAATCCTCTAATCAGGTTACGACGATGCATATTGCCTCGCTCCTTGATGCGAACCTTATGTGCTTGCTTCCAATTGGTGCAGTCAAGGCACAGCCGCAAGGGCGGGCGTAGGTTGAGCCGCGCCACCAGCGTACACGCCAGCCAGTCCTCGTCGAACTGGTAAACTGGAAGAAGCGTCGCCGCCGGCGATCGTTGGAGGCTACGCTCGCCGGTCCGTGGAAATGGCTGGCGACGTGGCTCAGATTCACCGTGCTGCCGCTGATCAGGCTAACAACCAGCACAGCCGGCGTCGCCGGTCCGGCTGTTACTCGGCGGTATGTGGCGCGTGACGTTGAAGCGGGAGTGTCGGGCAGGCAGTGCATTGCAAAAGATCCCCTCTTTGGCGAGACGAATTCCTCCATTCCAACTGATTCCCGACCTCTCGGCCACCCACTGTGTAGCCTGCCCGCCACGCTCTCCAAGACCATAAAGGCATGGATCAAACTCGCGAATACGCCTTGGAAAGCAGGTCTCAAAGGCCAAGGGGACCTTCCATCTGGAAAATGCCAAGCAAAGCTCGCGTTAGGACGATCCATGCGGTTGCCAGGCTGGCTGCCTCCGGTCAGGCGAGATCCGGATCCTTCCGCGAGGATAGCTGTAAACGTCTACAGGCTGCATCGCTGTGCGCTTTGCCCTTCGATGGCGGGAACACAACCCGCACGGAGGCGACGAATGATTCAGCTGATCACACCTGGCCTCTACAGCGAATTCGCAGGCGAGCTCAAAGAGATGCACGGGCTCAGATATCGGGTTTTCAAGGAGAGGCTCGATTGGGAAGTTCAGACGGGAGGCGAAATGGAAACAGACACCTTTGACGACTTGAAGCCTGTCTATCTGCTGCTCAAGGGATCCGATTGGCGAATTCGTGGCTGCGTGCGCCTCTTGCCAACCACTGGGCCGACCATGTTGCGCGACACATTCCCGGCGCTGCTGGGTGAGGCTGTGGCGCCCGCGAGTCCCGACATATGGGAAAGCAGCCGTTTCGCGCTCGATTTGCCCCCATCAACGCCCAAGGCGGCAGGCGGCCTTGCCCAAGCAACCTACGAGCTCTTCGCCGGCATGATCGAATTCGGCTTGGCCAACAATCTCACCCGGATCGTGACGGTGACCGATACGCGTATGGAACGGATCCTTCGCCTCGCAACGTGGCCATTGTCGCGCATCGGAAAGCCGCAGCCCGTCGGCAAAACGGAGGCGGTGGCCGGGTTTCTCGAGATCTCTCACGCCAGCCTGTTGCGCATCCGCTGGAGGGGACGTCTGAATGGGCCGGTACTGTGGCAACCGATTCTCGGGCTGCCGCACGGCCCATGCGGATAGCCAAGACGTGGTGCGTGGCCCCAGGGATCGGAAGAGGGTTTGCTTCTCGTCGCCGAAAGGAGCCATTGCGTCCGGCCTGGAGAAGCAAGCCGAGGAATGATGCATGAAGCAGCGTCCGCACAATTGAACGGCGAGATCAAAGAGTGCGCTGGGGCTACCCATTCGCACTCGGCCCAAGTATTCCACGTCTCCTCCGGCCGGCTTGCATGCTATTAACGCAGGTGAGGGCGCCGGCCATGACATGCGCAGCCCGTTGAAGGCGGAAGCGTACGCCCCGGTTCACATCACCCGCATTGGACTGAGGTTTAGTTCATCCATGGCGTGGATGATGGTTATCCCAACAATCAATTTTACCGAACTTACTGGATTCCATTAGAAGACTCTAACTGAGCGCATGCCGGGCGGCGTCCCTCGTCTGCGTCGGCTAAGGCTGCCGGGAAGAATTCGGAGAAGAACATGTGCGGAATTGTTGGCATCGTTGGGCAACAGCCGGTGTCGGAACGCCTGGTCGACGCATTGAAGCGTCTGGAATACCGCGGCTATGATTCGGCCGGCATTGCGACGATCACCGAGGGCACCTTGCACCGCCGGCGCGCGGAGGGCAAGCTCGTCAATCTCGAGAGGAGACTCAAGGAAGAGCCGCTGGGTGGTACCATCGGCATCGCCCACACCCGCTGGGCAACCCATGGGCCACCGACGGAACGCAATGCACACCCGCACTTCACGGATGGTGTGGCCGTCGTCCATAACGGCATCATCGAGAATTTCGCCGAACTGAAGGACGAATTGGCGGCGACGGGAGCCGAGTTCCAGACCGACACCGACACTGAGGTCCTTGCGCATCTCTTGGCAAGGCACCGCCGGGAGGGCATGAGGCGTGGTGAGGCGGTGCATGCCATGCTGAAAAGCGTCAGGGGTGCCTACGCGCTTGCCATCCTCTTTGAGGATGATCCGTCGACCATCATTGCGGCGCGCAATGGACCACCGCTGGCGATCGGTCACGGCGACGGCGAGATGTTCCTGGGCTCCGACGCGATCGCGCTTGCTCCATTCACGAATGAAATCACCTATCTCATCGACGGTGACTGGGCAGTTGTCGGCAGGACGGGCGCTGATATCTTTGATTACGACGGCCACCCCGTCGCGCGTCCGCGCCAGACCTCCGTGGCCGTGGCCACTCTGGCCAACAAGGGCAACCATCGCCACTTCATGGAGAAGGAAATCCTCGAGCAGCCCGAGGTCATCGCCGATGCGCTCGGTCATTATATCAATTTCATCGAAAATGGTGCCGATGCGGTTTTTGGCATCGACTTCGCCAAGATCCCGAGCTTGGCGATCTCTGCCTGCGGCACCGCATATCTCGCCGGGCTGATCGGAAAATACTGGTTCGAGCGCTATGCGCGCCTGCCGGTCGAAATAGATGTTGCATCCGAATTCCGCTATCGCGAGATTCCGTTGTCGCCGCAGTCTGCGGCTCTGTTCATTTCACAGTCGGGCGAAACCGCCGATACGCTGGCATCGCTGAGGTACTGCAAGCAGCTTGGGCTGAAAATTGGCGCTGTCGTCAATGCGCGCGAATCGACCATCGCTCGGGAGGCCGATGTGGTCTTCCCGATCCTTGCCGGCCCAGAGATCGGCGTCGCCTCCACCAAGGCCTTCACCTGCCAGCTAGCCGCTCTTGCCGCACTCGCCATCCACGCAGCCAAGGCCCGCGGAACCGTGACCGAAGATGAGGTGCAGGCGCTCGTCGAGAGCCTCGCCGAAATGCCGGGCGTCATGAGGCAGGTACTGGACAGCATCCAGCCGGAGATTGAGCTTCTGTCGCGCGAACTGTCAAAGTGTCATCATGTCCTTTATCTCGGCCGTGGCACAAATTTCCCACTGGCGATGGAGGGTGCGCTGAAGCTCAAGGAGATTTCCTACATCCACGCCGAAGGCTATGCGGCGGGTGAATTGAAGCACGGTCCTATCGCATTGATAGACGAGAACATGCCAGTGATCGTCATCGCGCCACATGATCGCTTTTTCGACAAGACCCTCTCCAACATGCAGGAAGTGGCCGCCCGCGGAGGGCGCATTATCCTCATCACCGATGGAAAAGGGGCAGCCGCATCGAAACTCGATACGATGCACACGATCGTGCTGCCGGCCACCGACGAGATTATCGCGCCGATGATCTTCTCGCTGCCGATACAGCTTCTTGCGTACCACACGGCGCTCTTCATGGGCACAGATCTCGACCAGCCACGCAACCTGGCAAAATCAGTCACCGTCGAATGATGTGACGCCTTCATTAGTCGCAACGCTCGCCCATTCGGAAAAAACTCCAAGCACTTCAACCGGGGCTCAAGCGCGCCGCTACCGCCTTGCCGTTATTTGCTGGAGCATGCCGTTTAGCGACGATTGGTTATCCCTTTGGCCTCCCCTCACGCTGCTTGGCTGTGCCTACTGGCAAACCCGGTCGAGAAAAGCATCGAATACGCAGCAATAGCGCTAACCACAAAGCGATCCTCCTGCCGCATGCGGATAAAACCCTTCGCTGTCCCTATTTCGTCCTCGCTCGATGATTGCGGCTCGCCGCGGTCTTCGTCGGTGAGACGGTTGCCCTTTGACTTTGCCAGGCGGCCAGCTGCGATGTGCGGGCTGTAGGAATCCCGTGTAACCTCGTTCTGGATCTAACGCTCACCGATAGGCCCGGCCAGTCGGAAGAGGACCGGGCGATGATCGGACACTTCCAGGAACCGCTCGATGGTTCGGTCGAGCGCGAGGATCATGAAATCGTGGCCGCCCGGCACGAGATTGGGCGAGATAAAGACATGGTCGATCAGCGACTTAAAGGGCGCCTTGACGCAGGTGATTTGCTTGTCCGAAGGCATCCTGCGCGGCGAGCGCGGTCAGGCCGGCGGCGGTCAGCGCGGTCTCCGGAAGCCAAGGTTGCATTGAGTCAACGCCGATTCAGTCGTTATCGAAGCTGGGATACTGGGCGAGTTCGGCGATTGCTTCGGCGATCACGCGCCCACCCATCTGCCGGCGGCCTCCACCGTGTCGCCGGACTGCGCCGCACGCGTCAGCGCAAGCGCCGGGACCGCCAGCAAACCTGCCGCAACGCTTTACCAGCTGTCACATCCCGGCAAGCGGGGCATCGGCCGCGCCCTAATCGCAGCTGTATCCGATTGCAAACGTGTCAGGGCTTATCTGCCGCAGGCGTGGCAGGTCCCCCGCATAATCGTCATTCGCCGCCTGAGGCCACCGAGATGAAGCTCTTCCTCCCGTTAGAATGAACGTTCGAAACGGAGGATGCCGCCGACACTGCTCTTTTTGTTGGCATTAGCCCAGCTAATGGAAGGGTCGACCTTGCCGACGGCGAAGTCGCCGTAGCGGTCATAGTCGAGTTCGGCTGTAATTGTGAAATCTGCAAGAAACGCATAGGCAACGTTTGCAGCGACACCATAGTTCCTGAGCTGATCACCCGAGAGCTGAAGATTCAACGAAGTTGTCTCATTGAGCTTGTAAGTGGCGCCGGCCCAGAAACCCCAGTTACCGCCCCAACTTTTGTAGAAACCGCGACCATGAGCGTCGATTGCGTTAGTGACGTCATCGTTGAGCTTGCCGCTGGAGCCATAGCCGAACATTCCGAATAGCGAGAGTTGGTCGGTAACATCGACGTCGATGCGGACCTTGCCGGCGACCGATTCGTAGTTGCTATCATAAGCGACAACGCCGGTGATCGCGCCCCAGTGTTGTGTGTATTTCACTCCGCCGACTAGGTGCGGAACGTAGCTGTCGATGGTGCCGACCAGGCCCGAGCCTTCTTCGAGTGAAACCACAGCCGTAAAGCCGTTACCGGCGTCAAAGTAGTACTGAACCACATTAGTATCGAAGGCGCCGTACGGGATAAGCATCTGATTGAGCACGTCGCCCGCGTAGCCAATAAACATGTCGAAGGCGGACCAGTCCTTGCCAACTCGGAGGCCACCAAGCTGAACCCAGGCGAAAGTCAACGTGATGCCTTGGCTGAAGGCATAGTATCGAGGACTGTCCGAACCGGAATAGGCGGTGTGCTTGCCGTAGTTCATGCGGGTCTCGATGTAGGTCTGCAATGTACCGAGTTCGGACTCTTGCCCGGTCCAAGTTTTGAATGTGAAGCGCGTGTGGTTTTGCCATATGCCCTGGGCCTCGCCAGTCTTCACATCCGTGGTTCTAGCTTTGTCATACGATACGACATCGCCGAGGCCGATGTCGTAACGGACATAGCCGCCGATGCGCAGGCAGGTCTCGGTGCCGGGGATGTAGTAGTAACCAGCGCCGTAAACGTCGCAGATCTTGACGTATTCAACGGGCTCAGGCTCGGCCAGGACGATGGCGTCGGCGGCTCGGGCACAGGAAACGGCGATCAGGGCCGCAGCTGAGCCGAGCAGGAGGCTCCTGATGTTCATTCTTGATCTCCGTTCAAATATTGAAGAAGGGGACGTCAACGAACGAGCCAGCCCTTCCTGTCCCCACAATCGAAAACGATGCACATCGCGCTGCGCCTATCGCAGTGTGACACACGGATCATAATAATTATCCAACAACAGGGGCGATGAAGCTGAATCATACTTCAACACAATAAGTTGGTTGTTCTAATATTACTTGCTTGAAATGCCCGGGGAGGAATCAAACACTTCCGAGTCGATCGCCATGATGATCTCCGATAGCTGCGGGCGTACCGTCACAACGGCTTCGAAAATCACCCCGCAAATGACGTGCCAACCTCACGACCAAGCTACGATTGACACTCAAGTTTGCCGTCGGACCTTGGTTTGCGTTTCCTTTTTTGCTCTGAGGGTCAAGCTGAGCACGAAAAGCAAATGTTTCGGACATGGTTCGTCTGTTCGCTTCGTGACAGTATCGTTCAATGGCGATAGCTTTTGTTTGTTTTGAGCCTCGACATTGTTGACATCATGCGAGTGCACCGCTCGGTACGTCAGCCGAGATGCCCCACTGATGCCGACATGCCTAGGCGTAAGCGTCCTCGTTAGGGCGAAGGGCCACACCTCGGCGGTGGCGAGGTGCACCAGCTTTCCAGCTAGTCCGGACAAAGTGGTTCCGAAAGGCGGGAAGGTCGAGACGAGCCGTTGTAAGGCCCTCTCTGAATCGGAAGCCGTGCATGGGCCATTTTTGTTTTTACGGAAGCACATGCGAATTCGCTCGATTGTCAGTTGCGAGCGATGCTTGAGTTGCGCTTCACCCCGGCGCTTTGCCGGGCCACAGGAGCGCGATTTGTCGGTGATCATGCGCCTGGCGTAGCGCTACTTTCTAAATTGGTTCATCAGGCTTGCAGCCTTGGCAGGGGCGGAGCTGGACGGTCTCCTCGAGCACAATTCCCGCTCTGACAGACGGTGCGCCACGGCCAAAGCCTCGTGCCGGCAATTAATACGACGAACTCATCGAGATGCCAGGTATCGCTACGTGACGCCGTCTTACGCACCAGCCGGCGAGCAAAAGTCTGGTCCCAACGCCGAATCGACTGGTCGGACGGGGCATGCTGCGTTCCATCGGACGCTGAAGGGAGGGGATAGGATAGGATAGTAGCACCAAACGGTGTGCGGGAAAGTCTCGACGGGAAACCCATGGCGCTTGTCGCTGACCAGCGCGTGCTCATACCATCGCTGTCCAGCCAAGGCTGAATGGGGCTATCGCTGCGAAATAATCAGGCCCAAAGCGGACCGGACTGATATAGCGCAAAGACACAGGAGAGCGCAGTGGTAAGGATGGAAGGCAACAACATGGGACGGTAACTGTTGCAGACCACAAAACATCGCGAAGCCCGCCTGCCTTGGTACACCATCTATCCGACTGTCGCGGAGTTCTCTGGGGCGGTCGGCGCCGACGCTTATGAGGAATGGCTCAGGAACCTACCGGCTAACGATCCGGCGTCACTCTACTTGCACGTTCCGTTCTGCCGATCAAAGTGCTGGTATTGCGGCTTCCCCACCACCATCACCCGCCATGATGCGCCGATCGTTAATTATCTGGCGGCGCTGCGTGACGAGATACGTTTGGTCTCGGAGCACGCGCCGCAGGCGCTGCCCGTGAGCGATGTGCATTTCGGCGGCGGAACGCCAACTCTCATGGGGCCAGTTGAGTTCCTCGCCCTGACGGAATTCCTGCGCCGCCACTTTGCGCTTGCGGAAACAGCTACGATCGCCGTCGAGATCGATCCACGCACGTTCACGGCCGATATGGCCGAAGCCTTGCAAGCAGCCGGCGTGAACCGCGCGAGCCTCGGCGTGCAGAGCTTCGATCCCATTGTTCAAAAAGCGATCAACCGGGTCCAGAGTGAGGCGCAGACGGCGGCTGCCGTCGAAATGCTGCGTCGGCATGGAGTGACAAGCATCAACTTCGACCTCATCTTTGGTCTCCCGCATCAAACGGTGCAGTCTTGCGTCGAGACCACGAGGGCGGCGGTCGCCATGCGCCCCAACCGGCTTGCGGTGTTCGGCTACTCGCACATTCCGTCCTTTATTAAGAATCAGCGCCTCATCGAGGAGGCATCGCTTCCGGGCAGCGCTGCCCGCGCCGAACAGGATGCGGCCATTGCCGTGACGCTGATTGCCGCCGGCTACCGAGAGATCGGGCTCGACCATTTCGCCTTGCCGGACGACGATCTCGCGCTGGCACAGAAAACCGGTCGCCTGCGGCGCAACTCGCTGGGCTACTCGGCCGACACCTGCAAAACCCTGATCGGTTTCGGCGCGTCGGCTATCGGGCGTGTCGGCGAGGGCTACGTCCAGAACGAGGTTACACGGGATTCCTACTGCCGGCACATCGCAGCTGGCCGTCTGGCGACGTCAAAGGGCTACCGTCTCACCGACGAAGACCGCGCGCGAGCCGCAATCATCGAGCGACTAATGTGCGATCTCGAGGCCGATGTGCCGGCAATCTGTGCCGCCCACGGATCTGATCCAATCCATTTTCTCGATTCAGCTGAACGCTTGGCGATGCTTGCCAAGGACGGGATTGTGGACATCGAAAAGGGTTTTGTCCGCGTACGGCGGCAGCATCGTTTTGCGATGCGCGTTGTCGCTGCCGCATTCGACGCTTTTCTCGACCGGGTTGCCCGCTGAGTCAGCCAAACAAGTGTGAGGAGGCCAAGGCGACGCCGAAGCGAAATTTGACGCCCATGCGGTTTCCTTTCTTCGAGGTCAGGATTTCACAGCCGTCGCCGGCGTAGCAGGCCTCAAGCGGCTTCCCGCCCTCGAAGAAAGCCACGGTGTCGCCATCGATCGTGATCCGCTCGAATTGGTGCGATAGCCGATCTCGTAGCGCGTACTCATCTGCGCTCTGGTCGCCGCTCTCCGCCTTATAAGCCATGACTGGATCGAGCGTTCCATGGTCAGGAAGGGATAGACCAACTGCCAATCCCGGACCCAAATTCGACAGGGCGCGCTGCTTGATCTGGTCGTCCTCAAATGTAGATCGGCTGGACCGCGGGATCGTGGCTATATGCGTGATCTTTCTCAGCTGCTTGATCGTGGATCTTGCCGCTCCCGCCGACGGCCACGATGTGGAAGGGCTTGCCCTCCACGGCGATCTCGCCGTTCCTGGTGAACGATCCCGCCGACACGATATAGGGCTTGAGGGTCGGTCACGACGATGTTGTCCCCTGCCGCGGCGATGCACGGCCGTGCCCGTCCATCGAATAGAGGTCGTGAGCTTGAGCGAGTTGGCGATCTTGCCAGCCACGAAGCTTGGCGTTCTGGTGACGCTCAACAAGGCGACCGCAGCAATGGAACGTGCTGCCAGAGAAGCCGAATCCGTTGAGGCGGGCGGCAAGCTGCGGCCGCGCGTGCAAATCTGTAGGGTCAGGGAACTATTGAAGGGCAGAAAGCCCACGCTTCCACCTGTCTATGACATTATCTCTGCCGCTGCCGCCCGGCAGGTGGCCGCCGCGGTTGCCAACGCGACAGGAAATACGGGACCCGCCGTCCTTCAAATATTCCATCGCCGGCAGCGGACAGAAAGCCACGAACGATCAGTCGCCGACACCTGTGAACAAGCCGTGTGCGACATTGCAATCATCCATTTATTGGCTCAACTGCCCACATGGCCGTGAATGAACTGGATTTGTTGGTTTTCCAGATGGCAGTGGAAAGCGTCCGCTCACTCTGCTTGAGCTTCAATGACAAAGCGGCGGAGATAGCCGCGAGGAGCCGCGGAAACCTGCTTTTCGATGTGCGGATCGATGATGACGCCGAGGTCCAACGGCTCGCAGCCATCCGATATCGAGGTGGGCAGATTGGTGTGGTGACGTTGGACAGACAAGGCCTTATTAGCCGCTACTGCGTCGTCGACGGTACCTTCTCCCGCTTCATTGCACCGTTGGAGAATTGGACCAACATGCCGGTATCAATGCAGGCCAAAATCGATGTCACTCACCATGCCGGCCTCTTCCTAGGCGCGTTGCGAAATGCCGGTCATATGCTTCGCAACTAGGGCGGAACGCGTCTGTGGATCTTTGCACCCGCCTGGGCGTTTGAGCAGGCGGCTCATCGAGGTTCTGCAGCGCGCGGATGTGCCACGGCCGGGGTGATAGCCGCCTCTGCCCAACAGATCGCCGGCGAGGGCTTGTCGAACAATGAATGTCGTCAATTCACAGTCCGAGAAATGGTGTCTGGCTCACGAGAAGCACAGCGAATTGAGACTGAAACGCAGTCCAGCTGGGAAACCCAGCGCGAAGGCCGGAAGGTAACTTATCTGCGATAGAGGCAACGGGAAGGCGCCTTCCACTTATAAGGCAGCGCCCAATATGTCGGTACTCGCCTGAGGAATTCCCATGGCGGGCAGGGCTACCTCGCGATCCGATCTCGATAGGCTTGTTGTACCTCAGACCGGACTCGATGTTACGAATTTCCTCAGCGGCTTGCCCGCATGCCACCGCCAGCTCCCCGACCACGTGCTCACGATAGGCACGAACGATATGAGTCCCCTCCGACATAGCAGTCCTCGGGAATGCGCGAATATTGATACACCTCGAAGGAGAGCAACGGCGCGCCAAACAGCCTCTCATCGCACCAAGTCGTACATAGGGCGCATTCCTGTTCCGGCCGTCCCGGGCGATGCTCGATCCATCTCTCCAGAACAGCGGAGCAAGCCAGTGACGCCCACGAAGCTTCTGATTGGGCAGATCGCCATTGTGTTCGCCATCGTTCTCCTCGGCGTGTGGGCTGCCACGCAATGGTGCGCTCATATGCTAGCCTTTCAGGAACAACTCGGCGCGCCATGGTTTGTCGCGGCTGGCTGGCCGATCTACGAGCCGTGGAAACTGTTGGAATGGTGGTTCCAATTCGATGCCTATGCGCCCGAGGTATTCGACAAGGCGGGCATGCTTGCGGGCACCAGTGGATTCATGGGCTGTGCCGCTGCGATCGCTGGTTCCCTCTGGCGCGCGCGCCAGCGCGGCTTGGTCACCACCTATGGCTCCTCTCGATGGGCGGCGACGCGGGAGATCGAGAAAGCAGGGCTGTTTCAGCCGGCAGGCGTCTTCCTCGGCAAACTGAAGGACCGGTATCTGCGTCATGACGGGCCTGAGCACGTCATGGCCTTTGCGCCGACACGTTCCGGCAAGGGCGTCGGACTGGTTGTCCCAACCCTTCTCTCCTGGTCCGGCTCGGCCGTCATTCACGACATCAAAGGCGAGAACTGGCAGCTGAGCTCCGGCTGGCGGTCGAGGTTCTCGCATTGCCTTTTGTTCAATCCGACTGATCCGCGATCGGCCCGCTACAACCCGCTGCTGGAGGTACGCAAAGGTTCGGACGAGATTCGCGATGTCCAAAACATCGCCGACATTCTAGTCGATCCGGAAGGCGCGCTGGAGCGGCGGAATCATTGGGAGAAGACCAGTCATTCACTCCTGGTCGGCGCTATCTTGCACGTGCTCTACGCCGAAGAGGAAAAGACTCTTGCCCGCGTCGCCACCTTTCTGTCGGACCCGCAACGCTCGTTTGCCGCGACTTTGCGGCGAATGATGACGACCAACCATCTCGGCGCGGCCAATAAGCCTCAGGTCCATCCCGTCGTGGCCTCGGCGGCACGAGAGGTGTTGAACAAATCGGAGAACGAACGTTCAGGCGTCCTCTCGACCGCCATGTCTTTTCTCGGCCTCTACCGTGATCCGACCGTGGCGGCGGTAACATCGGACTGCGACTGGCGCATTGCCGATCTGATGGATGCGGAGTGGCCGATGTCGCTCTATCTGGTCGTGCCGCCATCGGACATCTCGCGCACCAAGCCCTTGGTGCGACTGATCCTGAACCAGATCGGCAGGCGGCTGACGGAGCGCCTCGAGGGTGACCCAAAGAAGAGCCGCAAGCATCAACTGCTCATGATGCTGGATGAGTTTCCGGCGCTCGGTCGCCTCGACTTCTTTGAGACCGCGCTCGCGTTTATGGCCGGTTACGGAATTCGTGCCTACTTGATCGCGCAATCGTTGAACCAGATCTCCAAAGCGTATGGCGACAACAACGCCATTCTGGACAACTGCCATTTGCGAATTGCCTTTTCCTCCAATGATGAGCGCACGGCCAAGCGAATCTCGGACGCGCTTGGCACGGCCACGGAACTCAGATCCATGCGCAACTATGCGGGCCACCGGCTGGCACCTTGGCTCTCGCATGTCATGGTGAGCCGCCAGGAAACCGCCCGCCCGCTGCTGACACCGGGCGAGGTGATGCAATTGCCGCCCGCGGACGAACTGGTGCTGGTTTCGGGATTGCCCCCCATCCGGGCCAAAAAGCTGCGATACTATGAGGATCACAATTTCACCGAGCGGGTGCTGCCTTCGCCGGTGTTGCGCGACGGACCCTACGCGGACTGCCCGATGTCGCGGCCGGACGATTGGACTGGGCAAGTACGCGGCGTCGACCGTCGTCTTGCGTCCGACGATGAAAGCGCTGGCGCCGCGCTTGCGGACGAGGGAGGTGTTCAGCAGCAGCGCCATCCTGGCCTACCCGAAGAACATACCGCCGTCACCCAGGAACCGGACCAGGACGATCTGTCCAGACCCGCAGACGATGATAGCGAGGCGATGGCGGACAAGCGCGTCATGGACCGGATCTCCACCGTCGCAGGTGCCTATGGCATCAACGAGGGAAGGGGCGATGATAAGGATATCGTCCCCGGCTTCTGAACGCTTTCCGCAGCTCGGGCGTATCTCAGCGTAGATAACGGCCGTAAGCAATTTTGGGCATCTCGATAATGCTTGTTCCGCCGCCGGCCCGCCAGCGCCGGCCAGTTGGAACAAGCGCATGAAGCCCCACCGCATTCGTCACCAGTTTCTGCTCGAACCGGAATTGAGCGAGAAGCTGGACAACCTCAGCCGCGATCCCTCGACCACAAAATCCGCGGTCGTCGCGAAGGCCGTAGAAGCTTTCATCGAGCGGCGTGGCGAGAATGAACTCGATCGGCGCTATGGCATGAGGCTGGACCGTCTTTCCCGCGACCTCAGTCACGTCAGGCGCGATGTCGACATGACATTGGAAAGCTTGGCGCTCTTCATCCGCTTTTCGATCACGCTTCATGCCCACACGCCTGTTCCGGACAAGGCGACACAGGCGATTGCTCAGGAGCGTTTCGACAAATTCGTCGAGCAGGTCGGTCGCCAGATCGCATCGGGGAAACGCTCGCTTGGCAAAGACAATGGCGGAGGAGGGGAAGGATGAGCGCTCATCCAGAGGCCGACCACCGACGCCGCGCCATGCTGCGCACCGCCATGGGTCCGACGATCACTGAGGCGCTGGCCGATCCATTGGTCATCGAGGTGATGGTCAATCCCGATGGCGCGCTGCGGCTCGACCGGCTGGGAGAAGGCCGAATCGATACGGCCGTGCATATGCATCCTTCCGAGGCGGAACGCATCATCCGCCTGGTCGCTTCCCACGTGCGTGCCGAGGCGCATGCGGACAATCCGATTGTCAGCGCCGAATTGCCGTCGGGCGAACGCTTCGAGGGACTGCTGCCGCCTGTCGTGCTGGCGCCTTGCTTTGCCATCCGCAAACCAGCCGCAAAGCTCTACACGCTGGCCAACTATGTTGCCGATCGCATCATGTTGCCGCTGCAGGCCGATGCGTTGATAAAGGCAGTCCGAGAACGGCGCAACATCCTTGTCGCCGGAGGCACGTCGTCGGGTAAGACGACGCTTGCCAATGCGCTGCTGGCCGAAGTCGCCGAATGCGACGAGCGAGTGATCCTCATCGAGGACACCCGCGAACTGCAATGCGCAGCAAAGGACTGCGTTGCCCTGAGAACCAGGCGGGGCTCGGTCACACTCGCCGATCTCGTGCGCTCGACGCTCCGGCTCCGCCCCGACCGCATCATCGTCGGTGAAGTCAGGGGCGCGGAAGCGCTGGACATGCTCAAGGCATGGAACACCGGGCACCCCGGCGGCATCGCCACGGTTCATGCCAATTCGGCGCGCTCTGCCCTCTATCGCATCGAGCAGCTTGCACAGGAAGCTGTCGTCACCGTGCCGCGCCGCCTCATCGCCGATGCCATCGATCTCATCGTCTTCATCGCGGGGCGCGGCTCGTCGCGCCGCATCGATGCAATCGCTGAGGTCACAGGTCTCGACGGCAGCGGCGACTACGCCGTCTCCCCACTCACGCCTCCGCAACTCCAGCAACTCTGAAAGGCCCCCTTATGCGCAAGAAGCTCCGCTTTCTTTCGTTTGCCGCGCTCGCGTTTCTTCTCACAGTTCCGGCGCACGCTGCCGGCTCCGGCATGCCTTGGGAACAGCCGCTGCAGCAGATCCTGGAATCGGTGCAGGGACCGGTCGCCAAAATCGTCGCGGTGATCATCATCATCACCACCGGCCTGACCCTTGCCTTCGGCGATACTGCAGGCGGTTTCCGCCGGCTGATTCAGATCGTCTTCGGCCTGTCGATCGCCTTCGCCGCATCGAGCTTCTTCCTCTCGTTCTTCTCCTTCGGCGGCGGGGCGCTCGTCTGATGACCGCCGGAGTGCAACATATCGAGGGCTTCGAGGTTCCCGTTCACCGGGCATTGACTGAACCGATCCTGCTGGGCGGCGCGCCGCGGGCGGTGGCGATCCTCAACGGCACGGTGGCTGCGGCCATCGGACTAGGCTTGCAGCAATGGATTGCCGGGCTAGTGCTCTGGCTTGGCGGCCACACGCTCGCGGTCTTTGCCGCAAGGCGCGATCCCGACTTTGCCAGCGTGCTTGTCCGTCACCTTCGCCTGAGGGGATGGCTCGCATGCTGAACCTTTCGGAATATCGCGGCAGGGCCGACCGGCTTGCCGACCATCTGCCCTGGGCAGCACTGGTGGCGCCCGGCATCGTGCTCAACAAGGACGGCAGCGTTCAGCGGACTCTTCGGTTTCGCGGGCCCGATCTGGAAAGCTCGACCGAAGCCGAACTCCTCGGCATCTGCGCCCGGGCCAACAATGCGCTTAGACGCCTTGGCTCCGGCTGGACATTGTTTTTCGAGGCCGAGCGCATCGAAGCGCTGGGCTATCCGTCCTCGCGTTTCCCGGACGCGGCGTCATGGCTGGTTGATGAAGAACGGCGTGCTGCCTTCGAAGGCAAGGTCGCGCATTTCGAGAGCCGCTATCACCTGACCTTGCTGTCCATGCCGCCACCGGACGCCCAGGCGCGGGCGGAAAGCGCGCTCGTCGACTCGCATCATTCAGAAGGCGAAAGAGACTGGCGCCAGGAGATGGCGCGGTTCCGTGACGAGACCGACCGTGTGCTGGATCTTCTGTCGGGCTTCATGCCCGAAGTGCGTCCGCTCGATGACGCCGAGACGCTGACATACCTGCACGACACGATCTCGACCCGCCGCCATCCGGTCGCCGTGCCGGAAACGCCAATGTATCTGGACGGCATCCTGGTCGATGTGCCGCTTACCGGCGGCTTGGAGCCGATGCTGGGTGAGCAACATCTTCGCACACTTACCATCCTCGGCTTTCCGAACCTCACCCGGCCCGGAATCCTCGATGCCCTCAATCATCAGGATTTCGCCTATCGCTGGATGACGCGCTTCATTCCGCTCGACAAGACCGAGGCCACCAAGACGCTGACCCGCTTGCGCCGGCAGTGGTTTGCCAAGCGCAAATCGATCGTCGCAATCCTGCGCGAGGTTGTAAGCAACGAACCCGTTCCGCTCGTCGACAGCGACGCCGACAATAAGGCGCTCGACGCCGATGAAGCACTTCAGGCGTTGGGCGGCGATCATGTCGGCTTCGGGTATCTCACTGCAACGGTGACGGTATGGGACGAGGATCGCCAAGCCGCCGCTGAGAAACTTCGCGCGGTCGAGCGCATCATCAATGGGCTCGGGTTCACCACCATCCGCGAAAGCGTCAATGCGGTCGAAGCCTGGCTCGGCTCGCTGCCGGGTCATGTCTATGCCAACGTTCGTCAGCCGCTCGTTCACACGCTGAACCTTGCCCATCTCATGCCGCTTTCCTCGGTGTGGGCCGGTCCTGCGGCGAACGAGCATCTGGCTGAAGTCACTGGACGAGAGGCCCCGCCGCTCCTCATCGCCGAAACCAGCGGGTCGACTCCGTTCCGGCTTTCTTCTCATGTCGAAGATGTCGGCCACATGCTGATCGTTGGACCGACCGGCGCCGGAAAATCGGTGCTGCTTGCCCTGATCGCCCTGCAGTTTCGTCGCTATGCCGGCGCGCAGGTCTATGTCTTCGACAAAGGCAATTCGGCGCGCGCGGCAACGCTCGCCATGGGTGGAGAGCATCATGTCTTGGGTTCGGACGGTGCGCTTGCCTTCCAGCCACTGCGCAATATCGGTGATCAGGGTAGGCGCAGCTGGGCAGCTGAATGGATCGCCGGCCTGATTGCCCATGAGAACGTCACCCTCACGCCGGAGGTGAAGGAGGCGATCTGGTCGGCGCTCAACAGCCTCGCCACCGCGCCGGCGCAGGAGCGCACGCTGACCGGTCTGTCGGTCCTGCTTCAGTCCAATGCACTGAAGTCCGCCTTAATGCCCTACACGCTCGACGGTCCCTTCGGCCGATTGCTCGATGCCGATGACGATCGGCTGGCCTTGTCGGATGTGCAGTGCTTCGAGACCGAGGAGCTGATGCATAGCCAAAGCGCTGTGCTGCCTGTGCTCACCTATCTCTTCCATCGCCTTGAGGAGCGGTTCGACGGGCGACCGACGCTGCTCATGCTCGATGAGGCCTGGGTCTATCTCGACAATCCGCTTTTTGCTGCCCGCATCCGCGAATGGCTGAAGGTGCTGCGAAAGAAGAACGTATCGGTGATCTTCGCCACGCAGTCGCTTGCCGACATCGCCGGCTCTGCAATAGCGCCGGCGATCATCGAGAGCTGCCCACAGCGCATTTTTCTCCCCAATGATCGTGCCGTGGAACCGCAGGCACGGACTGCCTATGAGCGCTTCGGTCTCAACAACCGGCAGATTGAACTGATCGCCCGGGCCACGCCGAAGCGGCACTACTATTTGCAGTCGCGCTGCGGCAACCGTCTCTTCGAGCTCGGGCTCGGCCCCATCGCGCTTGCACTTTGCGGCGCCTCGGGTCCAGCCGCGCAAAGCCTGATCGACAGGGTCCTGTCCGAGCACGGGCAGGACAGCTTTGTCTTTCGCTTCCTCGGCGCCCGCGGCCTCGATTGGGGGGCCGAGCTTCTCCAGCAATTCCCTCAACCAACCAAGGAGCAATCGTCATGATGCGGCGCCGCTTTCTCTCGGGCCTGATCACCCTTTCGTTGATCGCCAAGCCGATGGCCGACTACGTGCAGCCGGCCTACGCGCTCATCGTGTTCGATCCGTCGAACTACGCACAGAACGTGCTCACGGCGGCGCGCTCGCTGGAGCAGATCAACAACCAGATCCAGTCGCTCCAGAACCAGGCGACCGTGCTGCAGAACATGGCACGCAATCTTCAGAGTCTGGATTTTTCTTCGGTGGGTCAGCTTACCGGCTCGCTCCAACGGATCGACAGTCTGATGGACCAGGCAAGTGGCCTGAGCTTTGATCTCAACAAGCTTCAGGACCAGTGGCGTAATCAATATCCGGAAAGCTACGACGCCACGATCAAGGTCAGCGATGTAGCGAGCGCCGCACGTGACCGCTGGCAAAGCGCAATGCAGGCATTCCGTCAGACCATGGGTGTTCAGTCGCAGATCGTCGAGAATGTTCGCGGTGATGGCGACCTGCTTGCCGATCTCGTCAACCGCAGCCAAGGCGCGGCCGGTGCGCTTCAGGCAAGTCAGGCCACTAACCAGCTCCTTGCGCTTTCGACCAAGCAGCAGATGCAGATCCAGACGCTGCTCGCAACGCAGTTCCGCGCTGAGGCCGAGGATGCGGCGCGCAAGGCGCAGTCCGAGGAGGCCGCGCGCGAGACGACAAAGCGCTTCCTCGGCACAGGCACGGCCTATCCCAGCAACTGATCACCAATCTCTTGACGACGAGGAAGGCGGCATGAACGACCTTGGGGTCATTGATCGCTTCATGGAGACCTTCATCCGCTACATCGATAGCGGGTTCGGTCTGCTCTCGGGCGATGTCGCCTTCCTTACCACGACCCTGATCGGCATCGACGTCACACTTGCCGGCCTCGCCTGGGCATTCGGCGGCGAACCCAACATATTCGGCCGGCTCATCCGCAAAGTGCTCTATGTCGGCGTCTTTGCCTTCATCTTGAATAACTTCAAGAACCTCGCCGACATCATCTATCGGTCCTTCGCTGGCCTCGGCATCAATGCGTCCTCAGGCAATCTCTCCGCCGACAATCTCCTGCATCCGGGGCGCATTGCCGCAACCGGTTTCGAGGGCGCCTGGCCGCTTCTCGATCAGGCAAGCCAGCTTCTCGGCTTCCCAGAAATCTTCGGCAACGCGCTCACCATCTTCGTGCTGCTCGTGGCCTGGTTCCTGGTCATCATCGCCTTCTTCATCCTCTCCATCCAACTCTTCATCACCATCCTCGAATTCAAACTCACCACTCTGGCCGGATTCATTCTTGTGCCCTTCGCGCTTTGGAACCGGTCAGCGTTTCTCGCCGAGCGCGTGCTCGGCAATGTCATCTCGTCGGGCATCAAGGTGATGGTGTTGGCCGTCATCATCGGCATCGGCTCCACGCTCTTTGGCGAGTTCGCTTCCGCGCTGCAAGGCAAGGAGCCGGATCTGGCCGCCGCCATGTCACAGGTCCTGGGCGCCTTGGCGCTCCTTGGTCTCGGCATTTTCGGACCTGGGATAGCCTCCGGTCTTGTCTCGGGCGCGCCGCAGCTTGGCGCGGGCGCCGCACTTGGAACCACGGCAGCCGCAGCCGGTGCATCGCTCGTTGCCGCAGGCGCAGCATTTGCCGGCGCGCGCACGGCAACCGGCAGCGGTCTCACCGCACTCCGTGCCGGCACGACCATGGGGTCAGCGGCTTCTACGGCCTGGCAGATCGGGCGCGCAACATCGCCCGAGTCCGGCCTGTCCGGTGTAGCTGCTGGAATGCATGGTGTGACCAGCGCCGCCGGCGGCGCCGCAATGCGGGCGGCACGATCTGCCGCAGGGGGCTTCGGGCGCAGCGTTGATGCCGGGCGCGAAGCTGCCTGGACCGCGACCGGTGGTGCGCCGACCGCATCCATGACCGGAAGCCCTACTGGTCCGGTCGCTGATGCCGCGCCCGGCTGGGCCAGGCGCCTGCGTTCCGAACAGACAGCCCGTGCCCACCGTCACACCGCCATGCAGGCCGTCCGTGAAGGCGACAGGCCGGGAGGCAGCGCCAATCCCTCTCTCAACGACAAGGACGACTAAATGCTATTCAAGCGACCCATTCAACGTTATGGCAAGACGCCCGAGCCGGTCACGCCGTATCAGAAGGCCGCGCAGCTCTGGGACGAGCGCATAGGCTCATCTCGAGTGCAGGCCCGCAACTGGCGGTTCATGGCTCTTGGCTGTCTGACCTTGGCGGCCGGACTTTCCGGCGGACTCGTGTGGCAGTCGATGCAGAGCCGCGTCGTGCCTTACGTCGTCGAGGTCGACGGCTTCGGCGAGGCACGCGCCGTTGCGCCGGCAATCCGGGACTACGAGCCCTCCGATGCCCAGATCGCGTGGCATCTCGGCCGCTTCATTCAGAATGTCCGTTCCGTTTCCACCGATCCGGTGCTGGTGCGGCAGAACTGGCTTTCGGCCTATGACTTCGCCACCGACCGCGCGGCGCTCTTTCTCAACGAGTACGCCAAGGCGAACGATCCTTTCGGCCAGATCGGCACACGCAGCGTGTCGGTGCAAGTGACCAGCGTGGTCAGGGCTTCCGACAGCTCGTTCCAGGTCAAGTGGGCCGAGCAGGTTTTTGAGCGCGGCAGCCTTGCCAGCACGACGCGCTGGACCGCGATCCTCACCATCGTGATCCGCCCGCCAAGTAATACTGACCAACTGCGCAACAACCCGCTCGGCGTCTTCATCAATGCGATCGACTGGTCGCGCGAGCTCGACAGTGCTGCGCCGACGTCCGTTTCCCCAAAAGGAGTCCACCAATGAAGAATAGAATGTCGTCGGTCCGTGCCGTGCTGATCCTGTCGGCCTCTACAGCAGTCCTCTCCGCCTGCGCGTCGAAGCCGGTACCGCCGCCTGAGATTTCCTATGATGCTGCCGATTTCAAACCAGCCGCAATCGAGAAGCCGCCGGAGAAGCCGGTCAAGATAGTCGAGGTGCCAAAGCCGCTGCCGCTACCCGGTCAGTTACAGCCCAATCCGGGCAGGGTGGCCGAAGACAAGCGCTCTCCTGAAGAACGGGTCTCCGATGCCAATAAAGCAGCGACGCAGCAACCTACCAGGTATGGGTACATGAATGCGGTTCAGGTTTATCCATTCGCCGATGGCGCGCTCTATCAGCTCTACGCCGCACCGGAGCGCGTCACCGATATCGCACTCCAGCCGGGCGAGAAGCTAACAGCCGTGTCGGCCGGCGACACGGTGCGTTGGGTGATCGGCGATACTGTCAGCGGCACCGGTGACAATCAGCGCACCCATGTGCTGGTAAAACCCTTCGCGCCGGGGCTTACCACCAATCTGGTGATCACCACGGAACGACGCACCTACCATTTGCAGCTTCAAAGCACCGAGAAAACCTCGATGGCGGCGATCTCCTGGACCTATAGCGAGGACCAGATCATCGCGCTACGCCAGCGCAACGCTCAAGCCGAGGGTGCCATGCCGGTAGCTTCGAATGTGGCGCTCGAGAATATCCGCTTTCGGTATTCAATCACCGGCGACACACCACCCTGGAGGCCGACGCGCGCTTTCGACGATGGCAGCAAGGTCTATATCGAATTCCCCCGTCGCATTGATCAGGGTGAAGCGCCTCCTCTCTTCATCGTCGGCGCCGATGGCAATGACCAGCTCGTCAACTTCCGTATGCGCGGCAACTATTACATCGTCGATCGCCTCTTTGCTGCCGCCGAACTGCGCCTCGGCGCCAAACAGCAGCAAGTGGTGCGCATCACCAGGACTGACGGCCGGCAACCGCCGCGGCGGATTCCGCTCTTTGCGCGGACCAGCAGGTGAGGGGAGCGCTCATGACCGATACTTCCCGATCCGATGCGCCGCCGAAACTCGATCCCGAGCAGCTGCAATTGCGAGCCTCGCCCCGCCGCGCTGTCCGATTCAGGCGCGGTGTGATCGTCGCCATCGCTGCAGTCGGATCCGGTGCCATTCTGGGCGTCACGATGATGGCGCTTCAAGGACCGGCATGGCGTATCAAGCACCAGGCAGAGGACCGCTATAACACCGAGCGCAAGCCACCCGCCGAGGGACTAGAAGCGCTTCCCAAGGACTATTCCGGGATCATGCCGAAGGCCCCTGTGCTCGGACCGCCACTGCCCGGCGACCTCGGTCGCCCCATCCTTGAACGCCAACGTCAGCTCGGCATCGCGCCAGGGCAGGATATCTCCGCCGAGGAGCAGCGCCTTGCCCAGCAAGCAATTGAGGCGCGCGAGTCGCAAGTCTTGTTCCGGATCGACAATCGACCCAGACAGACAGATGTCGCCGGCGGCGGGCCGAGTGCGCAGCAGCCGTCTGAGGCGCTTCCGCAATCCGGAGCGACGCGCGCGTCAGCTTCCGTTGCCCCAGCCGAGGGTGACCAGAACAACCAACAGCGCAAGCTCGATTTTGTCAGTCAGCGAAACACAAGCGGGATCTACAATCCGCATGCGCTGCAGACGCCGGCCTCGCCCTACCAACTGATGGCCGGCAGCGTGATCGCGGCCAGTCTCGTCACCGGCATAAATTCCGACTTGCCTGGCCTTGTCGTCGCGCAGGTCACCGAGAATGTGCACGACACAGTCACCGGCAGCATTGTGCTCATTCCGCAAGGCTCACGCCTCATCGGCACTTATGACAGCGTCGTGGCTTTTGGGCAGAGGCGCGCATTGCTGGTCTGGCAGCGAATAATCCTGCCCGACGGTTCCTCGATCGAAATCGACAATCTGCCAGCGACGGATACTGCCGGCTATGCCGGGCTTGAAGACAAGGTCGATTTTCACACCTGGCAGCTGATCAAGGGAGTTGCTCTAGCGACGCTACTGGGCGTTGGTACCGAGTTGAGCTTTGGGGAAAACGAAAGCGACCTAGTTAAGGCGATCCGGGAATCCACTCAGCAAAACATCAGTCAAGCCGGCCAGCGCATCACCGAAAAGAACCTGAATATTCAACCCACCATTATCGTCCGCCCCGGTTGGCCCCTCCGCGTGATTGTACACAAGGATCTTGTGCTGCGCCCATACCCGACTTGAACAGGAGTAATCATGGCAGATCTGAAACTTGGAAAGCTTCCAGACCGGACACCTTCGAAGATGACCATCACCGTTAGCGCGGACTTGAACCAAGCACTCAAGGACTATGCGGCGCTTTACCGCCAGACCTATGGCGAGTCTGAAACGGTAGCGGAACTCATACCTTTCATGCTGGCAGGGTTTCTGGAAGGTGACAGAGCGTTTGCCAAGGCCAGAAAGGAAAGCTTGCCTGCCGCCGGCATGTCAGAGAAATCGCGACGCGTGTCAGGTTCAGATTCCGAGTAATCGAAGCATAAAGTTGGTCAATTGGCGCAGCCGCCCGGGTGCCTAATTTCCCGGCGGTCGCGGCCTACCGATCCGTCATGTAAGGCCTATGCGCGAACTTCGAGCAGCTGGAGGTCAAGTAAGTGCCTGGGCGGCCCGGAAACCGCGAACAAGGCGCAGGGCGTGCTAGCCGCACTCATGCATGGTTTCAGACACGTGGGAACGCCGTGCGGTTGTTACTCAGAATGAGCCCATCTCAAAGGGGCATTCAAGAGCCGCAGCGCTGAGTAGCGAAAGCCGCAATGGGGTGCGTCGCTGACATTCAGTGAAAGACTGGGCCGAACAATCCAACCTGCTTGGGCGGATACGAAGTGGAGCCCTGCCTGCAGGGTTCCGGCGGGTCCCAGCCCTCTGCCATGCGACCCCCTTTGGGAAATACCCGCGTCGTCACAGCATCGTAAAGTGGCGTCATATGCACTATCGAATTGTTAGCTGCTGGTTTCGGCGATTTTGAGGAGGTTCGCGATCGACTGAAGACGGTGACGTTCGTCTGTGGCACTCAGACTGCCACTGAGTGCCTGGCCGTTCCACTTTCGAAATATTTGTCGAACTTCGCTGCAATGCTCCTTACAAAGGGACGACTTTCCGCCGATACGACGTAACTGTCACCTTGGAGTTCAAGCGGTCGAGCAGGGTCGCCAATGGCGATGGAGCTTGCTTGGAAAAGAAGCTTTTGTCCGGCTTCCCCGAAGCGTTCCACCAGATCGGCTGCTGAAAAGCCGAAATCGCACATCAAGCGCTCGATGATCCAGCCGCGAACACGGTCATCTTCGGAAAACGCGATGCCGCGGACCGTGGCCAGATGTCCCCCCTCGACCATGCGTCTATATTCGGCTGTCGACGGCATGTTCTGCGAATAGCCCTGTCGAAACCGGCTGATCGATGACGACCCGAGCCCGATCAGTGTTTCGCAGCGATCCTCGGTGTAGCCCTGGAAATTGCGGCGGATTGTTCCCGCGCGAGCCGAGACTGCAAGCGCATCATCCGGCCTGGCGAAATGGTCTATTCCAATCGCCTCGTATCCGGCGCCCATGATCAGACGGGCGGCAATTTGCCACTGAGCGAACCGTTCGGCCGGACCCGGCAACCATGCCTCGTCGATCATAGTCTGATGCTTCTTGAACCAGGGCACATGCGCGTAGCCGAACAGCGCCATCCGGTCCGGCTCCAGAGTCAGCGCCTGCGCCACGGTGGAACAGACGCTCTCCCTGGTCTGATGCGGCAGGCCGTAAAGCAAATCGAGGTTCACGGACCCTACGCCGCGAGAGCGAATGCCGTCTACAACCGCCTTGGTCTGCAAAAAGCTCTGCTCGCGATTGATCGCCTTCTGCACCTTCGGATCGAAATCCTGAACGCCGACGCTCGCCCGCGCCATGCCGATCTCGGCAAGTGTATCAAGGCGGGCTTCGTCCATGTCGTTGGGTTCGATTTCGACGCTGATCTTCGCATCGGCAAGAAAATCGAAGCTATCCCGCAGGACAGTTCCCAAGGCTATCATATCCTCGGGCTTCAGCATGGTCGGCGAGCCGCCGCCGAAATGCACGGCGCGGACATGGGCCTTGCTGCCGACAAGACCGGCGACAGTCGCGATCTCCGCGTGAAGCGAGCGGAGATACGAAGCCACCGGCTCGTAGCGGCGGGTCTGCTTTGTATGGCACGCACAGAACCAGCACAGCCGGTCGCAATAAGGGATGTGCAGGTAGAGCGAGACCTCGTCACCGCTTTCGAGCGCCTTCAACCAGCTTCGATAGACATCAGCGTCGACGCCAGGATGGAAATGCGGCGCGGTCGGGTAACTGGTATAACGCGGGACGTTCTCGCCAAGCCTGGCAGCTAATTCCGGTCTCATTTGGTGGTCCGCCGTTTTTGCCTCGCCGGAAGTCTGGACGCGTCGAAGAGCCAATGCCCTGATTTCGGTCAGCCTCCAGCACGGACAAACTGCCGCAAGGATTTCTCTGCCATCGCTTGCTATCCTGTCGAAACTTGAGATCGGTAGCGCGAGCGTAATGACAGTACGGCAAGACATTCACAGTTCCGGCATTCCCGTTCTTTGCCTGTCTTGCGCAGCACGACATCGCGGCGTCTGCGGTGCGCTCGATCCAAACCATTTGGTTGGGCTAGCCAAAACTTCGTCGCGGCACAAGCTCGAGCCGGGGGTCGAACTGATCACCGACGCCGAGGCCGTCGACAGCTATTCAAACTTGCTTTCAGGCGTTGTGAAGCTGACGAAGTGCCTTTCGGACGGCCGCCAGCAGATTGTCGGTCTTCGGTTCGCACCGGATTTTCTGGGACGGCCCTTCAAGGTGAAAAGCACGATCAATGTGGAAGCGGCAACCTCCGTCTCCCTGTGCTCGTTTCCGAAGGCGGCCGTTGAACGGATAATGAAGGAATCACCGGGACTCGAGCATCGCCTGCTCAAGCAGACGCTGGACGAACTCGACGAGGCACTTGAATGGATGGTGACTCTCGGGCGCAAGACCGCACCGGAGAAGGTGGCGAGCTTTCTCCTCATGATCGCCCGGAATATGGATTCCAGTATCGACCCGGCGGCTGGGTCGGCATGCTTCGATCTGCCGCTGACACGTGCCGACATCTCTGATTTCCTTGGACTGACGAACGAGACCGTGAGCCGCCAGCTTACGCGATTGCGGGCTGACGGCGTGATCCGGATCGAGAACAAACGCCATGTAACGGTCGACAGCATGAGCCGGCTGGAGCAGCGCTGCGGCGGCCGAGGCGCGCGGCAACCGGCCTTTGAATGAGACCTAAGCGTCGGGGCCTTCGTCGCTTATTACGATCCGCGGCAGGACATGCTCGCGTTCGAAAGCGATGTGTCGCCGCAAGCCTTCGAAGAAGCCGCGTAGCATGAATCCGACAGCTTCCGCGCTCTCTATCGGATCACCATGACCGATCGCTAGGAGCGTTTCGGCCACCTCGCCAGCGAAGCATTGATCCTCAAGGTGCTCGATGCGCAACCGGCTGGTAGAGGCAAGTTTGGCCTCGGCCGGGGTCAAGTGCGCCTCATACGCAGGGAAAATCACCCTCTCCTCAAACCCATGAATGTCACGGAGCAGCGGAACGATCTTCTTGGCCGTTCCAAGACATTTGAGGCGGTCGACGTTCGGCAGTGCATCGGCAATGCTTTCCAGCGAGAAGCAGAGCTCCAGCTTTTCCCGATGAGCAAGCTTCATGACCTCGCCCGGAATCGCCTCTGTGCCGGCCTGGCGCGAGAAAGCCGCACTTGTCCATGAGCGGGTTGGCCCGTGCTGCGTTTCCTTGTTCAAATCGCCACCTTCTGATTGCACCGAACTCGATGCTGCCCGAAGCAAAATCGTGCGGCTCTGACATGGATCAGGGCGAGCAGGCGGCAACTACGGAATTAATGCACCGCGGATTTGGCGTCCGCGCATTGGAATCCTGGTCGGGGACATGTCATGAAATTCGGCACGGAGATCGTCGTTCTAAGCCTGTTTGCTTTTGCGGCCCTGGTGGCTGCCGGCTTCGGCGTAGAAGGACCTTTTCGCCAGCATATGGGGGTTTTGTTCTTCGCCGTGGCTGGCTTTACCGCGATCCTGCTGCGCAACACAGATTTCAAGCCGGCGGCTCCGATCGACACCTCCGCCTACATGGATGGCCCGATCCGCTACGGAGCCATTGCAACGGTATTCTGGGGCGTCGTCGGCATGCTCGTCGGTGTGATCATTGCCCTGCAGCTGGCATACCCTCACCTCAACATCCAACCCTGGTTCAATTTCGGCCGGCTGCGGCCGCTGCACACATCCGGCGTCGTCTTCGCCTTCGGCGGCAACGCTTTGCTTTGCACGTCTCTCTATGTCGTGCAGCGCACGTGCCGCGCCCGGCTGTTTGGCGGCAAACTGGCCTGGTTTGTGTTCTGGGGTTACCAGCTGTTCATCGTCATGGCGGCGACCGGCTACCTGCTCGGCATCACCGAAGCCCGCGAATACGCCGAACCCGAATGGTATGTGGATCTCTGGCTGACCATCGTCTGGGTCGCCTATCTCATCCTGTTCCTCGGCACGATCCTGAAGCGCAAGGAACCGCATATCTACGTCGCCAACTGGTTCTACCTGTCCTTCATCGTGACAATCGCGATGCTGCATGTGGTCAACAATCTGTCGATGCCGGCGTCGTTCCTGGGCTCGAAGAGCTACTCCGCCTTCTCCGGCGTCCAGGACGCCTTGACGCAATGGTGGTATGGCCACAACGCCGTCGGTTTCTTCCTCACCGCCGGGTTCCTCGGCATGATGTATTATTTCGTGCCCAAGCAGGCGAACCGGCCGGTCTATTCCTACCGCCTGTCGATCGTCCACTTCTGGGCGATCATTTTTCTCTACATCTGGGCCGGCCCGCACCACCTGCATTACACCGCCTTACCCGACTGGGCGCAGACGCTCGGCATGGCGTTCTCGATCATGCTGTGGATGCCGTCATGGGGCGGTATGATCAATGGCCTGATGACGCTGTCTGGCGCCTGGGACAAGCTGCGCACCGATCCGATCATCCGCATGATGGTGATGGCAGTCGCCTTCTACGGCATGTCGACCTTCGAAGGTCCGATTATGTCGATCAAGACGGTCAATTCGCTGTCGCACTACACGGACTGGACCATCGGCCATGTCCATTCCGGAGCGCTCGGCTGGGTTGGCATGATCTCGTTCGGCGCAATCTACTACATGGTGCCGAAACTGTGGAACCGTGAACGTCTCTATTCGCTGCGGCTCGTCACCTGGCACTTCTGGCTGGCGACGCTCGGAATCGTCGTCTACGCCGCGGTGATGTGGGTTTCCGGCATCATGCAGGGCCTGATGTGGCGCGAACACGACGAGCAGGGTTTCCTCGTCTACTCCTTCGCCGAAACCGTCGCCGCCATGCATCCCTTCTACGTCATGCGTGCCATCGGCGGTGCGATGTACCTCACCGGCGCCCTGCTCATGGCCTGGAACGTGACCATGACCATTCTTGGCCACCAGCGCGAAGAGCAACCAATGCCAGGTTCCGAGCCCGCCCTCCGGCCTGCCGAATAGGGAGCCAGACAATGGGCTTGATGGACAAACACGCGATCATCGAGAAGAACGCCACGCTTCTTCTCGTTGGCTCTCTTCTTGTCGTGACCGTCGGCGGCATCGTCGAGATTGCGCCGCTTTTCTATCTCGACAACACGATCGAGAAAGTCGAAGGCATGCGGCCCTACTCGCCACTGGAACTCGCCGGACGCAACATCTATGTGCGCGAGGGCTGCTACCTCTGCCACAGCCAGATGATCAGGCCTTTCCGGGACGAGGTCGAGCGCTACGGCCACTACAGCCTGGCCGCCGAGTCCATGTACGACCACCCCTTCCAGTGGGGCTCGAAGCGCACCGGCCCTGACCTTGCACGAGTCGGCAACCGCTATTCCAACGAATGGCACGTTCAGCACCTTATGGATCCACGTTCGGTGGTGCCGGAATCTATCATGCCTCGCTATGCCTTCCTGAAGGACGCTCCGATCGAGGTGAAGGACTTCTCGACGCATCTGGTTGCGAACGCGCGTGTTGGCGTCCCGTACTCCGATGAGATGATCGCGCACGCCAATGCCGATCTGATGGTCCAGGCCGACCCGAATGCCGATGCCTCCGGCGTCGAGAAACGCTATCCGAAAGCCAAAGTCGGTGATCTGGACGGCAATCCGCAGCAGGTGACCGAGATGGATGCCCTCGTCGCCTATCTGCAAATGCTGGGAACACTGGTCGATTTCAAGACCTATGACGATGCAGCCGGCTACCGCTGAGGGGGACGCAATGAGCTATAATTTGATGCGGGAATTCGCGGACAGCTGGGGTCTGCTTGCCATGGCGCTCTTCTTCGTCGGCTGCATTGCCTTTGCCTTGCGTCCCGGCGGCAAAACACAGGCCGATCAAGCCGCCCAGATTCCACTCAAGGACGACTGATCATGAGCAGCGAGTATATCGATGAAGTCTCGGGCATCTCAACGACCGGTCATGAATGGGACGGGATAAGGGAGCTCAACACCCCATTGCCCCGATGGTGGGTGATAACCTTCTACATCACCGTCGCTTGGGCGGTGGCTTATACAATTGCGTATCCGGCTTGGCCGATGCTGTCTTCCGCGACCAAGGGTGTGCTTGGCTATTCCAGCCGCAACGCTGTCAAGATTGAGCTGGCGGCTGCCGAAGCCGCCAAGGGCAAATATGTCGCGGCCATCCAGCAGAAGACCGTATCCGAGATTGCAGCCGACGACGCGCTGCGTGAATTCGCGATAGCGGCCGGCGGAGCTACCTTCAAGGTCAATTGCGTGCAATGCCACGGCTCGGGCGCCCAAGGGTCGAAGGGCTTTCCAAACCTGAACGACGATGACTGGCTGTGGGGCGGCACGACCGAGCAGATCCAGCAAACGATCGCGCACGGCATCCGTTTCGCATCCGACCCGGATACTCGGCAGTCGGAAATGCCCCCTTTCGGTGACATCATCACGCCCGAACAGATCGCACAGGTCGGCGCCTATGTCGCCAGCCTCTCGGGCAAGGTCCAGGATGCAAGTCTTATCGAGCCCGGCGCCAAGGTATTCGTGGAAAACTGCGTCGCCTGTCATGGCGATAATGCGAAAGGCAACAAAGAGCTCGGCGCGCCCAATCTGACCGATGCGATCTGGCTCTACGCACCCGGCGAGACAGCCATCGCCGTCCAAGTCCGCGCGCCGAAGCACGGTGTCATGCCGGCCTGGATCGGGCGTCTCGGCGAGACGAAGGTTAAGGAACTTGCGGTTTATGTCCATTCGCTTGGCGGCGGAGAATAGGAACGGAAGCCTATTCTCGGCCCTCCCCGCCAAGCGACGGGGCCCGGCACGAGTCGGGCCCCGACACCATTCCGGCATGCGGCGATTGACCTGCAGCAAGGCGGCGCGGCCCACACGGCGAAGCGGGCTCACTGCAGACCGGACGTCTGTCGAAGCAGACAAGTCCGTCGCACAACGATGTCATAGGCCGCGCGCGAGTGGAGATGCACGTGCTGGATAAAACGCAGATGGAGCGGCTCGAGGCAAAAGCGGTCAACTCCGCCAAGACACGACAGCCGCTCTATGCTCCGCGCAAGAAAATCTTCCCTAAACGCGCCTCGGGCAGCTTTCGCCGCTTCAAATGGCTGGTGATGGCGATCACGCTGGGCATCTATTATCTGATGCCCTGGTTGCGCTGGGATCGAGGTCCGTTTGCTCCTGATCAGGCCGTGCTGATCGATCTTGCCAACCGCCGTTTCTACGTCTTCTTCATCGAGATATGGCCGCAGGAATTCTACTATGTCGCCGGCCTTCTGATGATGGCCGGCATCGGCCTCTTCCTGATCACGTCCACCGTCGCCCGCGCCTGGTGCGGCTATACCTGCCCGCAGACGGTATGGGTCGATCTTTTCCTAGTTGTCGAGCGGGCGATCGAAGGCGATCGCAACGCTCGCATGAAGCTCGACGCCGGCCGCTGGACCGCGCGCAAACTGGTGCTGCGTGTGTCGAAACACGTCATCTGGCTGGTCATAGCGGCAGCTACCGGCGGCGCCTGGATCCTCTATTTCGCCGATGCGCCGACGCTGATCGGCGACGTATTCAACGGCACCGCCGCTTCGGTCGCCTACGTCACCATCGCGGTGCTGACGGCGACCACCTACACGTTCGGCGGGCTGATGCGCGAGCAAGTCTGCACCTACATGTGCCCGTGGCCGCGCATCCAGGCTGCCATGCTCGACGAGAATTCGCTCACTGTGACCTACAATGACTGGCGTGGCGAACCTCGTTCGCGGCACGCCAAGAAGGTCCAGGCTGCGGGGCAGCCGGTCGGTGACTGCGTCGACTGCAATGCCTGTGTCGCAGTCTGCCCGATGGGGATCGACATTCGCGACGGCCAGCAACTCGAATGCATCACTTGCGCGCTGTGCCTTGATGCCTGCGATGGCGTCATGAACAAGCTCGGCAAGGAGCGCGGGCTGATCTCCTATGCGACGCTGTCCGACTACAACGCCAACATGGCGGTGGCGACCGCAGGCGGCTCCGGTCCCGTGAACCCTTCACTCGTCAGAACGGCCGACAGCACATTCTCCGCCAGGTTGGCGCATTTCCATATTCGCAAGATCTTCCGGCCGAGGACCTTCTTCTACATGGGCGCGTGGACGGCGGTCGGGCTTGCCTTGATCTATTCGCTGCTGACGCGCGACCGACTCGAGATCAACGTCCTGCACGACCGCAATCCGCAATTCGTGACCCTGTCCGACGGCTCGATCCGCAACGGTTACACCGTCAAGCTGCTTAACATGATCCCCGAGCCAAGGACGATCGTCGTCACGATGCAGGGCTTGCAGGGAGCCGAAATGAGCGTCGTCGGCAGTGATCTGCCGGCAGCTCGCTTCTTCGCCATCGCGGTCGAACCCGACCGGCTAAACATGCTGAAGGTCTTCGTGCGCCAGCCAGCGGGTGAGGTTCGGCACGCTGCACAAACCTTCAAGTTCCGCGTCGAGGACAGAGCGAGCTTCGAATCGGACGAATACACCGCCACCTTCAACGCCCCGGAGATCGCCAGATGAGCACCAATACGCAAAAGACGCGTGAGTTCACCGGCAGGCACATGCTGCTCACCATTCTCGGCTTTTTCGGCGTGATCATCGCGGTCAATCTCACGATGGCGACACTCGCCAGCACGAGCTGGACCGGCCTTGTCGTCGAGAACACCTATGTGGCCAGCCAGCAATTCAACCGAAAGGCCGAGGAAGGGCGCGCGCAGGCGGCACTCGGCTGGACCGGCAAACTGACGATCGCTCGGGGTGAGGTCCGCTACAGCTTGAGCGATACCACCGGCAAGCCGGTCCCCTTGCATGGCGTCAAGATACTGTTTCGCCATCCCGCTTATGAGGCCGAGGACAAGTCCGTCACTCTTACCCTTGCTTCGGCTCAGGAGTTTGCAGCACGGGACGTGCCCAAGGATGGCGTCTGGATCGTCGAAGTCGATGCCGACGTCGGTCTCGCGGAGCCCTATCGCGACGTTCGCCGGATCATAATTTCGCAAGGAGCGCTGCAATGAGCTGTTGTGCACCCAGCGCGGAACTGGCGCTGGATCTGACCGGTACCACATCGGTCCTGCCGTCTAGCCAGGAGATCAGGTTGGCGAGCCGGTCGCTTGGCGACAATCTTTGGCAGACCGACCTTTCAGTGCCGACGGTTCACTGCGCGGCCTGCATCCAGACGATCGAGACGGCGCTGGCAAAGCTCGACAATGTCGAAGGCGCGCGTGTCAACCTGTCGACGAAACGGGTCGCGATCCGGTGGCGTGGCGACGAGGTGCCACCCTTCGTCGCCGCGCTGGGAAGGCTGGGCTATCAGGCGCACCTTTTCGCCGCCGAGATCGATGAAAAGGACAAGACGCTTGCCGAGCTGATCCGCGCGGTCGCGGTCGCCGGCTTCGCCGCCGGCAACATCATGCTGCTTTCGGTCTCGGTCTGGTCCGGCGCCGAAGGCGCAACGCGGGACCTGTTTCATTGGGTCTCGGCGCTGATTGCGATCCCGGCACTGGCCTTCGCCGGCGGCATCTTCTTCCGCTCGGCCTGGAACGCGCTGCGTCACGGCCGCATGAACATGGATGTTCCGATCGCGGTCGGAGTGTCCCTCGCCTATGCCATGAGCCTCTATGAGACGATCAACCACGGCGATCACGCCTATTTCGACGCGTCGGTTTCGCTGCTGTTTTTCCTGTTGATCGGTCGCACGTTGGATCACGTGATGCGCGAGCGGGCCCGGACCGCCGTGAAAGGCCTGTCCCAGTTGGCCGCACGTGGCGCCATGGTGCTGCGCGGCGACGGCGCGCGCGACTATCTGCCGGTTGGCGAGATCGAACCCGGCATGCTGCTGTTGATCGGGGCCGGCGAAAGAATCCCCGTCGACGGCAAGATCATTCAAGGGGCCTCGGATCTCGACTGCTCGCTGGTTTCCGGCGAGAGCACGCCTCGAAACGTGGCGGCAGGTGAAGCCGTGCAGGCCGGTGTCCTCAACCTGACCGGCTCGCTGACGATTGAGGCCACAGCCGCCGCGAAAGATTCGTTTCTGGCGGAAATGGTTCGGCTCATGGAAGCCGCAGAGGGCGGCCGCGCGCATTATCGCCGGATCGCCGATCGCGTTTCAGGGCTCTATGCCCCGGTGGTTCATCTCACAGCCTTCGCGACGTTCCTTGGCTGGATGGCGGCGACCGGCGACTGGCACCGGGCGATAACCATCGCCATCGCCGTTCTCATCATCACATGCCCATGCGCACTCGGCCTCGCCGTGCCGATCGTGCAGGTAGTCGCCGCGCGGCGCCTGTTCGAAAACGGCATCATGGTCAAGGATGGTTCGGCCATGGAGCGCCTGGCGACGATTGATACAGCGGTGTTCGACAAGACCGGAACGCTCACGCTCGGCCAGCCCCGACTGGTCAATGCGTCGTCGATCGATCCGACGATGCTGGCGATCGCAGCCGACATGGCCGCGCACTCCCGCCACCCGTTCTCAAAGGCCATAGCCGGTTTCGCGAATTTTGTCGGTCAACCGAAATTGGAGGCCGTCAGCGAGCACCCCGGTTTCGGGATCGAAGCCACAACCGCGGACAGCACCTGGCGGCTCGGTCGACGCGGATGGGCTGGATGGAAGGCTCGAACCGGCGGCGAAGGCAAACATGGCTACGGCACGGTTCTGACGAAGAACAGGATGATTGTCGCTTCCTTCGCTTTCGAGGATGCGTTGCAGGCCGATGCCGGGAGCGTCATGGCGCAATTGAACGATGCAGGGGTCGCGGTCGAAATGCTGTCGGGCGATACCGCGGACGCCTGTGGCGATGTCGCAAGAATATTGGGCATCGACCGTTTTGTTCCGGCGCTGCTGCCGTCCGGGAAGGTTGAGCGGATCGAAGTGCTGACCAAAGCCGGCCACAAGGTCCTGATGGTGGGCGACGGGCTCAACGACACGCCAGCGCTGGGCGCTGCGCACGTCTCGATCGCTCCAGCCACCGCCGCCGATATTGGTCGCAACGCGGCTGATTTCGTGTTCCTGCGTGAAAGCCTTTCGGCAGTAACCCTTGCGCTGGACGTCTCGCGGAAGGCAGGGCGGCTTATCCGCCAGAACATAGCCATCGCGATCATCTACAACGCCGTTGCCGTGCCGATCGCCATCTTCGGCAACGTCACGCCGTTGGTCGCGGCGGTCGCGATGTCCGCCTCATCGCTGCTGGTGATCGGAAACGGGCTGCGGCTGCAGGGCTTTATGCTCGCCGAGCTGACGAGGGCTTCTTCGGCAACACATTCCGGCATTCACCCATCAGCGCGGTCATCATGACGATACTCGTCTACCTCATGCCAGTCGCCCTATTTCTTGGCGCACTGGGGCTGACTGGCTTTCTGTGGGCGTTGAAGAGTGGCCAATATGAGGATCTTGACGGAGCCGCTGAGCGCATCCTCCGGGACGACAAGCCGGAACGCTGAGCCAGAGCGCTATTCCCGACGCTGTGCTGACGCCGGCCCTCAGCCGACTCGGAATAACGATCGTGCCGGGTCGATGCCAACCAGCAGCAGGCGCTTTGCGGCATCGCGGGCTTGGCGTACCTCGGCGAGAGAAATGAGAAGATAGCTGTCTAGCGGCAGAAGTTTCTGCTTGCCTTCAAATCGATAGGTGAGGCGGCATAGGCGGGATCCGGAGGACTGCATCCAAAACTGGAGCCCGCCACCGTCAGAGGCCCAATCCGGTCCAAGAAGATTCTTTGTTTCCAAATAGTTGTGATTTGCGCAGCGGCAGCGCTACCAACATAGATACCAAAATATTTCTGCGGATTGTTTCGGTTCCCAATCTATCCGCGGCTGGACTCGTGGGAGTGACAAGGGCATCGGCAACACTATAGGCGCAGTTATGCGACGCTAAGTTTCCGGAAATAGCTTAGGAAACAGTTCGTCCAACGTGTCGACCGGGAAGCGTAGCGATACCGGTCCTTTCGGGGTATCGGACGCAAGCAGGCCAAGCTCGAGCACCTCGGTAAACACGCGGCGGGCCCTACGTTCCGGCAAGCCAGCGATACGTGAGGCCTCACCGCGATCGAACTCGCCGCGCAGAAGCGCCTCCTCGAGCAGCCGGAAAGCTTCCGGCTTCAGGTCGTAGCGTTGAACAAACCGCTGCAGGCGCCGGGCAAGTTGGTTAAAATCGAAAAGGCTGGACATGAAACTGACCTGGTCGATGCATACGCGTGCGCGGATGCAGCTTGGCGCCGAGAACCGCCGAGCTTGCTGACAGCTCAGCCAGCGCGTCGGAGATAGGCTCCGCAACGTCTGCCAGGCGCGCCGGCTCGATGCGCTGTACGGTCTCTTCCATGATTGGCCGATGCTAGATTGCGCTAAGTACATATGTGTCAACAGAAATTTTAGCTGAGCGCCCATAACTGGCCGATCATTTGGCCGATGTTAGGCGCTACCTCAGCTTCACCGAGACGGTTGATCGATGACGCCAATGTCGATGCCGATGATGGCCGATATTCGCCATGCTCAGCGCATTGATAGCATGTACAAATTTGCGATCGGTAGGCTTGAGAATCATCGCTGAACCGAACATAACAGGAACAAACTGGTGCAGTGGTGTGAGGAAGCTGGTGTTTTTATGCGCTTTATCTGGAAGATGGGTGCCATCATACGTTGGCAGAAAATAGCGTGCGGCCCGGCTCTGGATATGCGATGTTTCTTAGGCACGGGCCGGTGAGATTGCTTGCCCCGCCGCGTTCGCGAACGATCCGTTCTCGTGAACTACAGCGTCCGCTTGCTCCGAGTCCGTTTGAAGTTAGGCGAGCAGAATGACTGTCTTCTCCGAAAAATTGCGCCGGTTGCCTGAGACAATCGAGTTGGCGAGCGCGCACGGAGCTGGCGACATTGCTTTCGCTCTTTCACAAGGGAAAGGACGGCTCGCCGTCGCTATTGCCTCGGGGGGATCCGTAGTTACAGCAGAATTCTTCTCGCGGTGCCGGACAACATTGCAATTGGGTCCGACGATGGTGATGACACCCATGCAGTTCGTCCTATCGATGGAAAATTGGGATGGATGCGATATCTGGCTGTTCAGCGCCGGAGCGAACAATCCTGACATCGCGGCAGCCTTCCGTGTCGCAAATGCATCCAGCTGCAAATCGCTCCAGTTGATGACAGTTCAATCGGAAGGCGCGACAACCATTGTGGCCTCAAATAGTCCTCGCGCCAAAGTGATTGTTACGCCAGTTGCCGATCCCAAGGATGGGTTTCTAGCGACGCATTCAATGATTTCGATGGTGACCGCCTTGTTGATGGCGTCAGATCTCACCACTGAGCAGCCGCAACGCGGGAGATTGGCCGAAGAACTCCGAAAGCGCGCGGAAGAGGTGCTAAGTGCACCTCAAAGCCCAGACTTCGATTTCCAGGTTGGGGATACTCTGTTCGTTCTGCACGATCCGCAAAACGCAGCAGCTGCAACGTTGATTGAAACTTCTCTTTGGGAGACCGGAATAGCGCCAGTACAGAGGACTGATTTCAGAAACTTCGCTCACGGTCGTCATGTTTGGGCGGCGAAGCATCCAGAGACCATGTACGTGCTGGCTTTGACAACCGCGGAAAGTGGCGATGTTTGGAAGCCCATCCGTGCAGCACTTCCTTCCCAGACCAGGATTCAAGATGCTGAGTTCGATCACGGTGGCCGATTGGCCAACGCGGTCAGCATTTTGTGGGGTCTATCCTTCGTTCAGCACCTCGGAAACGCTACGAGTATCGATCCGGGACGCCCGGGGAGAGGCGCGTTTGCCGAGGCGATATATGACAATCCCGCGCTCGACACGCTTTCGCGAGATTTGACTTCATCGGTTCGACACAAGACGTCCGCGCGGATGTACTTTGATCCTATCGATGAGCGATCAGCATCACTTTGTTCCGTTGGGCGAGAGAGGCTGCTTAGTTTGGGGGGCGCGAGCTTTGTCGGTCTCGCGCTCGATTATGATGGGACGGTCGTCCCGAACGATCCGCGTGAAGCCCGGCTCGGTCCTCCTCCCAAAGCGATTATGCACGAACTGGTCAGGCTTGTTGATGACGGCATCCAGGTGGGCTTTGCGACAGGACGCGGCGGCTCCGCTGGCGAAAAATTGCGAGACGCCCTTCCGAAGCGGATACATAGAAATGTCCTCATGGGTTATTATAACGGCGCCCACATTCGAACGCTCGACGTCGACATAGCTGAGGACCCCCCGCAACGAAATCCGAACATTGCCGAGGTTACCCGGTGGCTAACGGGCTCAGGCCTGCTTCGCGACGGAGTCGAGATCAAGACGCGTCCAATTCAGGTGTCGATTGACTGTGCCGATGTCATCGACGTCGAGCGTTTTGCGGATGGCTTGGCTGCTTGCCCTCAGATAGTCGAAGGTAGCGTGAAGGTGCTGAGATCTCACCATAGCGTCGATATCGTCTTGGCATCTACGTCAAAGCTCCGCGTTGTAGAGGAGCTCGCCCGTCGATCCGGCGATGCGAGCAAGGCCGTTCTCGGCATCGGAGATAGTGGCTCGCCATTGGGAAATGATCGGGAGCTATTATCCGGACCGCATTGTCTAAGCGTTGGCAGTGTTTGCGGCGCTTCAGGCGGCGCTTGGACGCTGTTTGGATCAAAGTTGCGAGGTCCGGATGCTCTCCTGCGCATTTTGCAGGCCGCTCGTGCGAAGGGATGCGAAATGATGATTGATCTTTCTGCTCTGACCCTCGATCAGCACTCTTGAAATGGTGACCGAGAAAAAACAGAGTGGGCCAGCTTATGACCGGGAGAGTCCGATGAGTGCAGTCGACGTGGTCGGCACAGGATTTACTGTTCTCGACCGCATCTACGCGGACTCGTTGGCGGTGTCGTCCGAGGATCTTGGTGGCTCTTGCGGGAACGTTTTGATTTCGCTCGCCATGCTTCAGCGGAATGTGGCGCCGGTGTTGAGCCTCGGTGAAGACGAGGTTGGCATCCGTCTTGTGGTCGCATTCCGGCACGCGGGAGCCGAGACGCGATACATCCGACAAACAGAACACATCCGCTCGCCGATCCTTGCTCAGCGTCTGCATGGGCCCGGGGTACATACATTCGAATTTAGGTGTCCAGAAACTTCCATCGATCTTCCGCGATATGAGCCGATAGACTGGGAAGATGTGAGCCGGGCTCTGCCGGCGATCAAGAACTGCAATGTCTTCTATACGGATCGATTATCCGGAGCGATCGTCGATGCGATGGAAGCTGCGGCCGACGCAGGGTCCACCGTCTATTTCGAGCCATCCGCGCTTGGCGATAAAGAGCTTTTCAGACGCGCAGTCGCTGCAGCGTCCGTTCTCAAGTTCTCAGCAGAGCGTCTGGCAACACTGGCGGGGCAGGTCGCCCCCCACGACGCCCTTTTCCTAATCGTGACGCACGGAGAAGCTGGTCTGGAGGTACGACGGGGAGCTGAGAAGGCGTGGTGCAAATCCTACCCGGCGCCCGAATTGCGCGACACCTGTGGTTCTGGCGATATGGTAAGCGTTGGCGTGATTGATTGGCTGCTGAGCCGCCGCGACCGCGCGACCCGGAAGATTTCAATTGACGAATTCGTTGTCGGAATCGAAGCTGGACAACGCCTGGCTGCCGAGAACTGCGCCTATGTCGGTGCTCGCGGCATCTTCCGCGAGCGTGGTGCAGAATACGCGCGGTCTGTCTTGCGGGGGTAAACCCGATGTCGGCAGTTTCAGATTTGCATTGGCTCTTCTTACGCCGCCTTCGAGACGTCGTCGTTCTGAAGCTTTGCACGGAGTTCCATCAGTAGCTCTCCAAGCATATTGCGACCCTGACCATTCACCTCTCCCCAGAGCCGATTCACCTCATTGTCGACGGTCGCAGTTTCAATCAGTCGAGCTGAGCCCGTCGATACCAGCAATTCGCGAAGATCTTCATGCTGAGTGAACTTGGCTCGGAGCACGCACCTCATCCTGTCAAACTTTGTCCGTGACCAGCCTGGGCTGACATCCCAGTAATATAGCCCGTGCGCCGCCATCGCCAGAAGCGCGGGAGACGGTGCCGCCATAAGCCATGCTTTGACTTCCGGCTTACGCGCCTTGCCGGCCTGATAGGCGTGCTCGCTCGTCGCAAAGCGCTCGCCTTCGAATTCAATCTCGCGCCGGAATAGATTGCTGAAGGCCCCGTAAGGCTTCTCGCTGGCACGATAGAACCGGATTTCCTGGCCAACATCCGTCACGAAAAACTCCATTGTAAATTTGCATCGTTTAGTGCATGCAAATTTACATGAAGCCGAAGCAAATTGAAAGGGCGGAGTTGGTCCGCCATATCAATGAAAAGCGCTTAGAAGCAGGCCTTTCTTACGCGGAACTGGCTGACATTGCTGATGTCGACGCTAGCCAAGTTTCGCGTATTTGTCGGGGGCAATTCATTACGTTCGGAGCGAGCGTCGTGCGAATTTGCACGACCCTCGGGCTGCAAAATACGCAGGGTGAAGGAACGACATGGAAACGCAGTCGGCACGCATCCGATCCGAACTGGGCAAAGCTGGAGCGCTCAATTCGGCGTGCTTGGGATAATACACCGGCCGGTGCGGAGCGGCTTGCAAAAGTCATAGCTGCGGTTGGCGAAATCACCCGCAAGTGAATCCCGTGAATTAAGGTAAGGACCAGGTTGATTTCGCTGGACGAACGCACTCCTCCCTGCGGTATATCGCTGCGGTCGGGTAGAGGTGTCATGGGGAGTTCTGATGAGGAAGGATTTGGCGGAAAGCCTGCTGGCAAAAATCATGGAATGGTCTGACGAGGAAAAGGCAGCGGAACGCGCTTATCTCGAAAGCTTTGCCAGTTACAAATACGACGAATATCAGCAGTTCTCGCCAGGCAAACGGTTCATCGAGAGTCTGGCGCTCTGGCTTGGGCAGTTCACCGGGGGTGAAGAGCGTCGCGAGGCTTACAACTTCGTGCGAAAGAGGCTGCTTTTCATATCCACAGATGAAATGAATCATCTGGTGGAGCTTACCTTCCCGACGATCATTCGCCCAATCCTAATCGCTGACACTGCGACCGAACTTGGGGTCGATCCACATAAAGTGAAGGCAATCGTCGACACGGTGGAGTATCGAACTCGACTTCGCCAGACACTGGTCCTAGGCCTGAGCGACGGTGCGCGAACAGACTGGTTTCGTCGCGCGAATCCGCAAGAGATGTCCAATGAGCAAGTCTTTCATGCCTATGACGTTTCGGATCCGAAAAGCGAGGGCATGGTCCAAGACCTTCGGAAGCACCTAACGAAGATCTTGGGTCGAGAACCCCACGATCATGAGGCCCGGTTCCGGTACATCGTACTGCTCGATGATTTCACTGGCAGTGGTACGAGTTTCATTCGAGAGGATGGGCAAGGTGGATGGACCGGGAAGATAGCGAAGATCGTTAGCGGCTTAATGAAAGCAGGAAACCTTGGAGACGCGATAGCGAATTCCGGCGTCAAGATAATCATCATTCTCTATGTCGCCGGCGATCAGGCAATCGAGCACATTGAAAGCCGTTTGCCCAAGTTGACCTTCGGCAAGGGCACAGTCGAGTTCGAGGTGGTTCACAAACTGGGCGAAACGACGCCGCTCGATGATGCAAGCGACAGCCCAATCCTGGGGCTCGTCGCAGATGATCGATATTTTGACGACGATGCCGACGATGAGCATTCTAAAGTAGGCGGTACAAGCAAGCGCTACGGTTTCGCGAATTGCAGGCTCCCGCTCGTGCTAGCTCACAACACTCCCAACAACTCGATCTATCTGCTCTGGGCAGAGGACGACCAATCGGTTCGTGGCCTGTTTCCGAGAGTTAGCCGCCACAGAAAGCTACAGTAGGTGAGAAATCCATTCCGAATGCGCGCATCCCAGCGCTCGACGAGTGACGATGAGTTTGTTCGTCTCTTCGGCGTGGGTGCTTTGGAGGTCATCAAGTCCTTCGATGACCCTTGGAACGGTCTCGTCTTTCTTCGAAGTGCACCTGGTGGCGGAAAGACTACGTTTCTGCGTATTCTTACGCCGCGTCCGCTGAAGCTCACTGACAACCTCGCTGATCAGCACCAGCAGGTGAAGGCGACGCGCGACGCGCTGAGGGAGGTGGGCGCCATCGGTCGCGACGGACCGAAATTGCTTGGTGCGATGGTCGTCTTCACCAGTGAGTACAAGGAACTGAGTGCCTTTGACCGCGGCAATATACTCTTTCGAGAGCTATTGAATTCTCGAATTGTGGTCGCGACACTCAGGTCGGTGCTGGAACGAGCGGAACGTCAATTTCCCGACGATCTTGACCAATACAGCTTCGAATGGGAGCCGGAATCAGACGCGACTATTCCGGGCCGCGCTACAGGAAAGGAGCTTTTTACCTGGGCGTCGCGCATCGAACGAGATTTCTACGATCGAATGGACGATCTCGGTTCGCCTGCGTCGATAAAAGGTGGGCACGCGCGCTTGGACGGGCTCAAGTGGTTTGCGCATGTTCGCATAAGCGACGCGCAGGGTGATATGGACGTCAAGCGCGTCCTTCTCATGGACGAACTCCAGACACTGGCTCCTCCACAGCGTGCAAGCCTGATTGAATTCATAACCAATGCGCGGGAGCAGTGCGGAGTATGGATCGCTGAAAGGCTAGAGGCTCTTACGCATAAGGATCTGCTCTCCGAGGGCGCGCTTCGCAAACGAGATTACGAGAACGTCGTGCAACTGGAAGAACGTTGGTCTGGAACAAGAACCAAGTCCTATACCAAATTTGTGGAAACGATCGCCAATCTTCGGGCGGCCAAGGCTGATGGTTTCGAAGGGCGCGAGCTGTTTCCGCTCATTGGTGAAACCGACGACATACCGAGCTTGGAGACCGCTCTCACTGGCCGTACGGCGGAGATCGAGGCCGAAGTTGTTAAGATGGCCGGCGTTGGCCCTCGTTATTCGAATTGGCTTGCCAATGCTCGCGGGCTAAGCGGCAACCTTCTCGAACGCGCCTTCAAATGGCAGTTGCTCAAAATTCTGGTCATAAGAGATACGAGACGAACCCAGACAAGCTTCGATTTCGATTCATTGACATTGGATGAGTTCGGAGCACGATCAGGCAGCGGCACGGACCGAGCAGCAGAACACTTTCTGCGAACAGATGTGGGAGCGCCAATCTATTTCGGCCGTGAGTCTTTGAGCGCCGTATCATCCTCCAATGTGGACCAGTATCTGGAGGTGGCAGGCGCATTGTTTGAAGAAATCTCTGCGAAAATCCGGTTTCACCGAGATCAGCCGGTGCCACTCACGGCAGCGCGACAGGACGCACTGATCCGGGGCGTTGCGAAGGATCGGTGGGACGGGCTTCCGCGCCGCCTTCCGCGTGGTGTCGAGGCGCGCCGCCTGCTCGAAGCAATCGGCGAATACTGCCGCCAACAGACTTTCAGAAGCAGCGCCCCCTACGCACCCGGCGTCACCGGAATTGCGATCACGATGGACGATCGAAAACTGATAATTGACAGCGAGGACGCTGAAATCTCGCATTTTATTCGACTTCGAGACGTCATGACGTCTCTCGTGTCGCATAACCTACTGATGCCACGTCTCGACCATAGAAATAATGGTCGGGAATATGTCGTGTTCTATCTGAACCGTCTTCTCTGCGTACATTTTGGCCTGCCACTTGGTTACGGCGGCTGGAGACATCAAACACTGAAGAGCTTGCTTCACTGGCAAGAAGCAGGAGCGAAGGCAATCGCCGTGGCCGAGGAGGCAACTCTTGTCTAGTCCGAGCCCGGCAATGCGATGGGATCCCTACTCCCTCACACTCGACTCCGATTTCACCATGTTCTGGCGACGGCGCTTGTCGGCCAAGAAGCGTAAGGTCCTTCTCGTGATTGGTCGCGGTTTCGACGTCAGAACTCTTGAAACTGCTCGACGCTTGCATGCCCTGGACGCCGATATATCGGTCTGGCAGTTGGTGTTCGACAACGGATTGGGCGACAGCCCGAAGCGATCGGAACTCACGGCGACCAACCACGAAGGACTCTTGAAACTCGTTCCCGCGGAAAAGATCGTTGCAGTGCCGATCGAGATTGGAGGCCCCGTAGGCGCTGCTGTAACTCCACGAAATACCAAAGCTTCATTGGACAGAGCGGGAGATTGTCGCGACTTTGACGATGTCATTGTCGACATCAGCGCTATGCCGCGCATGGTGGCACTTACCGCTGTCAGCGTTCTTCTCTTCAAACTTGATAAGCTGGCCGAAGCCAACGGCCCAAGCGTAAATCTTCACGTGACCACATCCGAGAGTGTTTCTGCGGATCTCGGCGCGGCAAAAGGCAGTCTCAGGGACAGCGTAACCTTCGTCCTTGGCTTCTCCGGACATCTTGAAGAGCAGACTACTCAGAATTGGCCGCGGGTGTGGTTTCCTGTTTTGGGTGAGGGTCAGCGTGACCGACTGCATCTCATACAAGACCATGTGAACCCGGATGAGATTTGCCCGGTTATCCCTTTTCCTACGAGAAAGCCACGGCGAGGGGACGAGGTGGTTGGTGAGCACCGTGACACTCTGTTCGACGACTTCAAGGTGGAGCCGGCAAACATCTTGCTAGCAAGCGAATACAATCCGTTCGAGGCTTACCGCCAAATATTTACGGCCATGGAACGATACAAAAAAGCTCTCAAACCTATGGGTGGCTGTAAGCTGTTTGTGTCGCCTCTCTCATCAAAGCTGCTTTCGATTGGCGTGTTGCTCGCGTGTTATGATCATAAGTTTGGAAAGGGCTCTAGCGACCGCTTTGACGTAGGCATCCCCTATGTCGAGACAGCTGTATATGGAGATCCCGAGCAAAATGCTGAAACTGCCGATTTTGAACTTCACTCGTTGTGGATACGCGGGGAATGGGAGGAGCCGATTCCAGCCACCGCGTCGGCAGCAGTGACGGCGGCAACATAACACCGAATGATGATCATGCTGGCCCGTTGGAGGCTGAACCACCGGAATGGCTGGTTACTCGTTTTCGCCTTTCGAAAGTCGCCGTTCCGGTCTCGGCCCCAAACCAGCCACGTTCGTCACGGTTAATCGACCCTTCTTGTGGGCCGACGAGACGCCGCGGAGGGAATACTAGTCCTCCTCCTGGTCCTTAGGTTCGCCAGACCATACGAGAGAATACGAAGGAAATGTGTGGCGAACCAGACGCTAAAATATTGATTTAATGTGGAAAACGATGACCATCCGGTTCTGTCACATTGGTCGCCCACTTTCGGTTTTTCGATGGGGTTCAGTGTGATTTTCGGAGGTTGGAGATTTGTCTCGGCGTTTGGTCGACCGTCGATGTTGGATTCAACGTAGATCTCGCGACGGCGTATGGACGGTGGATTTGCCGTGTCCCCCAATCGAGATTACCCCCGCGTCTTTGCTCTCGAGTTCATCCAGATAATCGGCCCACCATTGCATCATCTTGATGCGCTCTTCCCAGTGCTCCGCCCGGGCGTAGGCCCGACGAACGTCGTTGCTCTCAATGTGGGCCAGCTGCCGTTCTATGGCGTCCGGATGCCACTTTCCACATTCGTTTAGCAGAGTTGATGCCGTTGCTCGAAAACCATGCGCGGTAGCTTCTTCTTTGCCGTAGCCCATACGGCGCAAGGCAGCGTTAAGCGTGTTGTCAGAAATCGGACGCGAACGCGACCGAACACTGGGAAACACCAGTGCTCCACCATCAGAGATTTCTCTAAGTGAGGTCAGGACGCTGACGGCCTGTCTGGAAAGAGGTACGCGGTGCGGCCGTCGCATCTTCATGCGTCCTTCAGGGATGCTCCACACTGCGCTTTCGAAATCGAACTCGTCCCATTCGGCCGCGCGCAGCTCGCCGGGGCGGGGAAACAGCAGGGCCATCAGCTTCAGAGCGGCTCGGGTGGTAGGCTGTCCGTCAAATGCATTAATCGCCCTCAGCAAGCCTCCCAAGGCCTTAGGATCGGTAACTGCGGCACGCGGGGTGACCGTCGGACCGACCAGTGCGCCCCTCAGGGCGATCGTCGGATCTACATCGGCGCGTGCGGTTGCGATTGCATATCGAAACACGCTGCCGATGGTGGAGCGCAGTCGCCTTGCCGACTCGTATCGACCGCGAACCTCCACGCTGCGGAGAGCGACAAGAATTGTGGCCGGATCGATCTCCCGAACGCTTTTGTTCCCAAACGTTGGATAGGCAAAGTCGAGCAACCATTTGACCTTGGTGATGGTCCGGTCGGCACGTCCCTCCTTCTTCAGCTTGTCGACATAGTCCTCCGCGATTGAGCGAAAGGTGTCCTCCGCCGAAGCCTTTTGCGACTTACGCTCCTGTGCGGGGTCGATGCCACGTAGGAGGAGACGTTTGGCGGCATCGCGCGCCTCGCGTGCCTCAGCGAGGGAGATGAGGGGATAGCTGCCCAACGCCAGAAGCTTCTGTTTGCCGCCAAAACGATAGGCGAGGCGCCATAGGCGAGATCCGGTAGGCTGCACCCAAAGCTGGAGCCCGCCACCGTCAGACAATTTTACGAGCTTAGAAATGGGTCGGGCATTTCGGCATTTTACGTCGGAAAGGGCCATTTTCGGGACCTCCATTTGGCTGCAGCGATACCATCAGCATCTCCAATACCACCGAAAATACCAGCCCCCCGCCTCGTTGGACCAACTGCGCCGAAATTCCACAAAACCCGACCATCCGCGCTTTGCGCGCCGAAATCAGTAAGGATTTCAGCTAGTTGCCGAGACAGAAGCGTAGAGGCTTCGGCGAAAGAGACTGTCGGGAGAAGAGGGGATGGTGCCCAGAGGCGGATTCGAACCACCGACACGCGGATTTTCAGTCCGCTGCTCTACCAACTGAGCTATCTGGGCCTGTTCCGGCAAACGAAATTGCGTGAACCGGATTTCATCAAGGCGCCGTGGGCGCCCCTTGAAAGCGCGTGGGTTATAGCACGGGAATTCAGCCTGTCCAGCGCCTAGGTGGCGATTTCCGGCAGGAAAAGAGAGGCTGTGGAAAGGGCGGCTTCATCAGGTGCTTTCATCACGACAATAGCGCGCGGGCGGGCCTCTTTCAGCCTTTTTGGCCTCTGTCCCGGTGCCGCCATGGTGCGCTGCACCTGCCGGGATCCGCTCTTAGCCGACGATCGAGATGCCGCAATGCGCTACGTCAACAGGCCAGCGGCAGCGGGCCATCACTTCTATCTGGCGCTTGGCAGACCCTTACGAAAATCGGACGGCGTCATGCCGGCCAGCTTGCGGAACGACTTGTTGAAGGCGCTGAGCGAGCCGAAGCCGGAGTCCATGGCGACGCGCAGCACATTGGCGTCCTGGTGCATCAACAGCGCCTGCGCGTAGCTCAGCCGCAGCAGGTTGACATACTCGTTGAGCGTCATGCCGGTCGATTTCTTGAACAGGCTCATGGCGTATTTGGGATGGATATCGGCCGCCCCGGCAATGTTCATGCAGTCGATGTCGTAGAGGAAGTTCTCGGCGATGAAATCGCACATGCGCCCGACATTGCGCGACGATTGCTGGTCGAAGGGGCTGCCGGCGTCCTGTCCGGCCGCGGTTTCGGGCACCAGCCGATAGGTCTCGAACCGCACCCGCTCCAGCCGCAGCAGAAGTTCGTTGACGGCGTGCTCGGCCTTTGCCGGGTCGCCCGAGCGGGCATAGCGGTTCCAGCGAGCGAAATTGTCGTTGTCGGACTGATCGGTGGCGTCGGTCACCAGTGTCGCGCCGGTCATCAGCCGGTGGCGCACGTCGGCCGGCAGATGCAGCCGGAAGAAATGCACCAGCGGCAGATGCGCACCGGCATAGACGGCGTCGTCTGAGAGATCGTCCATCTGGTGCGGCAGGCCGCCCCAGAAGAAGCACATCTCGCCGGCCGAAAGGGAGATTTCGTGGTCGTTCATGCGGTAGTGCACGCTGCCCCGCACGATGAAATTCACCTCCACCTGGGCGTGCCAATGTGGCTTCAGCATCACCAGTGGACTGGTGTGAAACATCTGCAGGAGCAGCGGCAGGCCTTCCACGCTGCTGGCGCCTGGCTGGTAAAACGGCCGTTCCGGCATCTTACTTTCCGCCAATTCCGTATTCCCTTTGTCGGGGACAAGCCTTCCGCGCTGCATAGTCTAGCCGGGCTCGCAGAGAGAGCAAATGAAATGGGAGGATTTCAATGCGCATCACACTGACTTGCGCCGCGCTCGCGCTTGGCCTGGGCTCAGCCCCCGCCTTCGCGCAGTCCGGCGAAATCACGATCTGGAGCTGGAACATCGCCGCCTCCTCGCTGAAGGCGACAATTGCCGGCTTCAACAAGCTGCATCCCGACATCAAGGTCACCGTCCAGGATCTCGGCAACCAGCCCACCTATGACAAGTCGATCGCCGGCTGTGCGGCCGGCGGCGTCGGCCTGCCCGACATCGTCACCATCGAGAATGGCGAGGCCGAGAATTACTGGAGCCAGTTCCCCGACTGCTTCGTCGACCTGCACACGCTGGGCTACACGGCGGAAGACCAGAAGAAATACCCCGATTTCAAACGCACCGAGCTCGAGGTCGGCGAAAAGGCCTATGCCATGCCATGGGATTCCGGCCCGGTCGCCGCCTTCTATCGCCGCGACTTCTACGAGAAGGCAGGCGTCGACCCGGCATCGATCAAGACCTGGGACGATTTCATCGCCGCCGGCAAGAAGGTCCAGGCCGCCAATCCGGGCGTGTCGATGACCAATGCCGATTTCAACGGCGACAGCGAATTCTTCCGCATGATCTCCAACGAACAGGGCTGCGCCTATTTCGCCGAGGACGGCCAGTCGATCACGGTCAACCAGCCCAAATGCGTCGACGCCATGACCAAGGTTAAGGAGATGAAGGACGCCGGCATCGTCTCGTCCGCCGACTGGGGCACCAAGATCACCAACAACACGGCGGGCACCGTCGCCACCCAGGTCTATGGCGGCTGGTATGAAGGCACCATCCGCACCGAATCGGCCGGCGAAAACGGCAAATGGGGCGTCTATCTGATGCCGAGCCTGACCGCCGACGGCCCGCGCGCCGCCAATCTCGGCGGCTCGTCGCTCGCCATCACTTCGGCCTCGAAGAACAAGGACGCGGCCTACGAGTATCTGAAATACACGCTCGGAACCAATGAAGGCCAGATCACCATGCTGAAGGAGTTTGGCCTCGTCCCCTCGCTGGTCTCGGCGCTGAACGATCCCTATGTCAGCCAGGGCCTGCCCTACTGGGGTGGTCAGGCGGTGTGGAAGGATATTCTGGGCACCTTGCCCAAGGTCGTGCCCAGCCGGGGAACCCAGTTCCAGAGCGATGCCGAAATCATCGTTCGCGCGGTGCAGACCAAATATCTGGGCGGTGGCTATCCCGATGCCAAGGCGGCACTCGACGACGCCGCAAAACAGATCGCCGCGGCGACCGGATTGCCGGTCAAATCATAACCTCCCAAGGAGAGGGTCCGGGACGGCTCGTGCCGCCCGGACCTTTCGCCTGGAAGCTTGTCTGAGACATCGGAAAAAGGAGGAGGAAGATGCGTAACCGCAACGCCACGGCCTATCGTTTCCTGGCGCCCTATCTGCTGATCTTCTCCGTCTTCTGGGTGTGGCCGATCATCTCCTCGTTCATGATCTCGTTCCAGGCGACGCGCACCGTGCCCTGGCGTTTCGCGCCGGGCTTCAACTGGGGCCGGCTGATCGGCGATCCGGCCTTCTTCAACGCGCTGAAGAACACGCTGCTCATCCTCGTCATCCAGGTTCCGGTGATGATCGCGCTGGCCATGGTGATGGCGGTGCTTTTGAATTCGCCGCTGTTGAAGGCGAGGGGGCTTTACCGCTTCGCCTTCTTTGCTCCGGTGGTGGTCGGCGAGGTCGCCTATTCGGCGGTGTTCCGGCTAATGTTCAGCCTCGATTTCGGCATCGTCAACAAGCTGTTGAACAGCGTCGGGCTGCCCAAGATCGACTGGTTCTCCAATGTCACACCGGCCATGGCGCTGATCATGATCGCGGTCACCTGGCGCTGGGCCGGCTACAACGCCATCATCCTGCTCGCCGGCATGCAATCCATCCCCGAGGACGTTTATGAGGCGGCAACGCTCGACCGCGTGAGCAAGCTCAAGCAGTTCTTCTACATCACCTTGCCGCTGCTGAAGCCGGTCATCGTCTTCTGTCTGGTGCTGTCGATCATCGGCACCATGCAGCTGTTCACCGAACCGTTCCTGATCACCGAGCGCGGCGGACCGGGCGGCGGCACCGAGACACTCGGCCTGCTGCTCTACCGCCAGGGGTTCCGGTCGCTCAATTTCGGCTACGCCTCGGCCGTCGCCTACACCATGGCGGCACTGGCGATCGCGATCACCCTGGTGCAGCTCTGGCTAACGAGGGAAAAACAATGAGTTCGCTCTCCTCCGCCCGGCTGAGACGCAGCATTGCGCTGCATCTTTTCCTCACCCCGCTGGCGCTGATCTGGCTGTTTCCGCTGTGGATGATGGTGGTGTTCTCGACCATGCCCGACAACGGCATCTTCAGCCCCGGCATCGAACTTCTGCCGCATGGCAATTTCGTCGACAATTTCAACAATCTGCAGCGCGACACTGACTTCGTCGGCGCCATCGGCATCTCGGTCTCGGTGGCGGTGACCTACACCATCCTGTCGGTGCTGCTGACGTCGATGGCCGGCTGGGCGCTGGCGCGCTACCAGTTCTTCGGCAAGGGCGTGGTCGTCGGCATCATCTTCGGCACCATCACGCTGCCCTACGCGGTGGTGCTCATCCCGCAATTCATCATGGTGGCGCGCGACTTCCAGCTCGCTAACACCTGGGTGGCGCTGATCGTGCCGCCGCTGTTCAATTCGCTCGGCGTGCTGTTCATGCGCCAGAGTTTTTCGATGATGCCGGACGATTTGTTCGACGCCGCCCGCGTCGAGGGCGTGAAGGAGTGGCGCATCTTCCTGTTCGTCGCGCTGCCGCTGGCGAGGCCGATGCTGGCCGCGCTCGCCATCATCCTGTTCCTTGCCTCCTGGAATAACTATCTCTGGCCGCTTTTGATCAACAGCCAGCCGGGTTCGATGACGGCGCCGGTGGCGCTCGGCACGCTGATCGGCCTCACCAAAGTGTCGTGGGGCGGCATCATGGCGGGCGCCGTGATGCTGACGGTGCCGATGCTCATCGTCTTCGTGCTCTTGCAGCGCCATTTCATCGCCGGCATCGCCGCCGGCGCGGTCAAGTAAGGGGCAGCATGGCAACCGTCACCCTCAACAATGTCGTCAAGCGCTTCGGCGCCTTCGAAGTCGTCCATGGCGCCAACATGGACATCAAGGATGGCGAGTTCGTCGTCTTCGTCGGACCCTCCGGCTGCGGCAAGTCCACGCTGCTCAGGATGATCGCCGGGCTCGAGGACATCAGCGGCGGCGAGATCGCCATCGGCGGCAAGCTGGTCAACGATGTCGAGCCGGCCGACCGCGGTATCGCCATGGTCTTCCAGTCCTACGCGCTCTATCCGCATATGAGCGTCGAGCAGAACCTCTCCTTCGGCCTGCGCATGACCGGCAACCCCAAGGCAGACACCGAGCGGCGAGTGAAGCGCGCGGCCGAAATTCTGCGCATCAGCGAATTGATGGACAGGCGCCCGAAAAAACTCTCTGGCGGCCAGCGCCAGCGCGTCGCCATCGGTCGCGCCATCGTGCGCGAACCGCAAGTGTTCCTGTTCGACGAGCCGCTCTCCAATCTCGACGCTGAACTGCGCGTCCAGATGCGAGTCGAGATCTCGCGCCTGCACAAGGAACTCGGCACCACCATGATCTATGTCACCCACGACCAGACCGAGGCGATGACGCTCGCCGACCGAATCGTCGTGCTGCGCGCCGGTCATGTCGAGCAGATCGGCCGGCCGCTCGATCTCTATGACGATCCCGATAATCAGTTCGTGGCTGGTTTTGTCGGCTCGCCGAAGATGAATTTTATCAACGGCCGTGTTGTCGGGCGCAACACGCGCAGCGTCACGGTCGAGCTTGCTGGCCAGGAGCGGACCCGCATCACGCAGCCGTTGGTGGATGCCGCGCCTGAAACAGGCAGCAAGGTCATCGTTGGCGTGCGGCCCGAACATTTCGGCAGTTCAGGGGAAGGCGACACCGACCTCGTCGTTACCATCGACGTGGTCGAGCATCTCGGCGGCACGAGCTTCCTCTACGCCCGGACCGCCAATGGCGAAGATGTGGTGATCCAGCGCGACGCGGCGAAGGTCCCCACCACCTCCGAAGTCACCGTTTCCATCCGCAAATCCTACCTGTTCGACGAAAAAGGGCTGCGCCTGCGCTGACCGGCCGCCCCTCCCAGCCTTCAAGGAGAATGACAATGACCGCAACCACGCCCATTCGCTGGGGCATTCTCGGCCCAGGCGGTATCGCCCAGGCCTTCGCCGGCGGCGTGGCCGCTTCGCACACCGGAAGACTGGTCGCCATCGGCGCGCGCAACCCCGGCAAGCCGGGCCTTGCCGAGAAATTTCCCGGCGCCCGCATCGTCGACGGTTACGAAGCGCTGCTCGCCGATCCCGGCATCGATGCCATCTATATCGCGATACCGCATCCCGGCCATGCGCAATGGGCGATCCGGGCGGCGGAGGCCGGAAAACATGTGCTGTGCGAAAAGCCGCTGGCGCTCACCGCTTTCGAGGCCGACGCCATGATGCATGCCGCGCGGAAGGCCGGCACCTTTCTCGGCGAAGCCTTCATGTACCGGCTGCATCCGCAGACGCTGAAGCTGGTGGAGCTGATCAAGTCAGGCGTCATCGGCGAGATCAGGATGATCAAGTCGAGCTTCGGCTTCGCCATGCCGGGCTTCATGCCGGAGCACCGGCTCTACGCCAACGATTCTGCCGGTGGCGGCATTCTCGACGTCGGCGGTTATCCCGTGTCGATGGTGCGGCTGATTGCCGGGGCTGCGGCAGGCCTCGCCTTTGTCGAACCGGACAAGGTGGTGGGTACTGCCCATCTTGGCCAGTCCGGCGTCGACGAATGGGCCTCGGCGCTGCTGCACTTTCCCGGCGGCATCGTCGCCGAAGTCTCCTGCAGCATCTCGCTCAACCAGGACAATGTGCTGCGCATCCTCGGCACCAAAGGTCGCATCGAAGTGCCGGACTTCTGGTTCGCCGGGGGAAATCGCGATGTCGGCCTCGGCCGGATCGACGTGATCGGCGCTGACGGCGCAAGCGAGACCATCAGCGTCGACGAAAAACGCCATGTCTATTCCTTCGAGGTCGACGGCGCCGGCGAGGCAATCCTTGCCGGGCGGCAGGAATTCACCTGGCCGGGCATGGATTGGGCCGACAGTCTCGGCACCTTGCGCGTCCTCGACAGATGGCGCGCTGCCGTCGGGCTGGAATACGAGATCGAGAAGGCCGCGCTGCGCACCAGCACCATCTCTGGTCGGCCCTTGCGGTCCGGCGGCACCGCGATCGGCAAGCGCGCCATTCCGGGCCTGGCAAAACCAGCGTCTATAGTGGCGCTCGGCTTCGAGGATTTCCGCACCTTCTCCTCCGGCTCGATCCTGCTCGATGCTTTCTTCGAGGCCGGTGGCAATCTGTTCGACACCGGCTTTGTCTATGGCGCCGGATACACCGAAAAGCTGCTTGGCGAATGGCTGAAAAACCGCGGCGTGCGGGAGCAGTCGGTGATCATCGCCAAGGGCGCGCATTCGCCGCTCTGCTATCCCGACGTGATCGGCAAGCAGCTTGCCCAGTCGCTCGACCGCCTGCAGACCGACCATGTCGACATCTATTTCATGCACCGCGACAATCCGGACGTGCCGGTCGGCGAATTCGTCGATGCCATGGATATCGAGGTGAAGGCCGGCCGCATCCGTGGCCCGTTTGGCGGCTCGAACTGGACGATGCAGCGCATGGATGAGGCGATTGCCTATGCGCAGCGCACCGGCAAGCAGAAGCCCGGTGCGCTCTCCAACAATTTCTCGCTGGCCGAAATGCTGGAGCCGATCTGGGCGGGCTGCGTCACTTCCTCCACCGATGACTGGAAGGCCTGGCTGACATCCAGGCAGATGCCGAATTTCGCCTGGTCGAGCCAAGGTCGCGGCTTCTTCACCGACCGCGCCGGCCGCGACAGGCGCGACAGCGAGGAACTGGTGCGGGTCTGGTACTCGGAGCGCAATTTCGGCCGCCGCGACCGCGCGATCGAACTCGCCGCGCGGCTGCGCAAGAGCCCGATCCACATCGCGCTGGCCTATGTGCTCAACCAGCCTTTCCCGTCGGTTCCCTTGATCGGGCCGCGCACGCTGGGTGAGCTCGACGACAGCCTGCGTGCCCTCGACATCAAGCTTTCACCGGCCGATCTCGAATGGCTGGACGGCGGCAGCCTGCACGCCGCCTGATGCATGAACAAGGATCCAGAGGCGTCAGCTCTCGTCGTCCGAGACCCTGACGCCGCGTCTGGCCGGGGTCCGCAGATTGGCATACATGCCGGTGGTGCGGAATTGGCTGGGCGTGGTGCCGTAGAGGCGGCGGAATACCTTTGAAAAATAGTTTGCGTCCTCGAAGCCGCACAGGATGGCGACTTCCTTCACCGGCAGGAAGTCCGCCTTGGTCAGTAGTTTCGCCGCGCGCTGCAGGCGCTGCTGCAGCACGAACTCAGCCGGCGGCAGACCTTCGCTCTCGGCGAAGCAGCGTGAGAAATGGGCGCGGCTGAGACCACTGATCTGGACCAGGTCCGCCACCTGTAGCGGCTTGTCGAGATTGGCGTTGATATGGTCGATGACCGGCTGCATGGCGCTCTGCTTCTCGGCAAAGGCATGGGAGCCGAAGACATCGTCATAGAGCGCCATCGCCGCCTCGTAGGCGATGGCGGACGCGGCACCCGGCGACGCCGCCCCCTTGACGAGACGCAGGCTGCAATCGGCAAGGTGGTCGATCGTCGCCGGCTGCAGCCGGAACACCGGACCGGAGACGCTGAGGATCGACTTGTGGATGCGCAACGCCTCCTCGCCATTCATGGAAATCCAGAAATATTCCCAACGCTCGTCGCTGCCCAGCCAGTAGCGGTGGTTGTGCGGCACCAGCACCAGCAGCGTGTCGTCCTCCTGCAGGCGATAGTTGCGATTCTCGTAGCGCAGCCGGCCGGTCCCGCTGATCGTGTGCTGGAGCACGGTGAACGGCGTCTGGCCGCGTTTGCGCCCGTCCCAGTCGTAGGTCTCGTCCTCGCGCACCTCATAGCCGGTGCTTGTCGGCATGGCATGCAGGCGCTGGCGGCCGCGCGGCAGCGAGATCGTGCGCATCGACTGTCCGTTGGCGATTAAATCCTGCAGCACAAAATTACCCTTGAAAGCATAATCCTTCTCTGGTCGCGCTCGTGAATAAGGGCATAATCCCCCTCGAAAAGCGAGAGAGATCCGCAGGTGAGGAGCGGACAGGGAGGTTGGCAGGCCGGAATCCGGCTTGTCGCGCACACATGTCATGGCATGTGGCCGCAACCCACCCCTGTCATTCCCGGCCTGTCGCTAGAACAAGATGAGGTGCGGCTGATGAGTTTCAAAATCGCTATCATCGGTGCCGGCAGCGTCGGATTCACCAAGAAATTGTTCACCGACATTCTCTGCGTACCCGAATTCAGGGATATTGAATTCGCGCTGACCGATCTCAGTGAGCACAATCTCGGGATGATCAAGGCTATCCTTGACAGGATTGTCGAGGCGAACGGATTGCCGACCAGGGTGACGGCGACGACGGATCGCCGCAAGGCGCTCGAAGGCGCGCGCTACATCATCAGTTGCGTGCGGGTCGGCGGCCTGGAGGCCTATGCCGACGACATCAGGATTCCGCTGAAGTACGGCATCGACCAATGCGTCGGCGACACGATCTGCGCCGGCGGCATTCTCTATGGCCAGCGCAACATTCCGGTGATCCTCGACTTCTGCAGGGATATCCGCGAGGTCGCCGCGACCGGCGCCAAATTCCTCAACTATGCCAACCCGATGGCGATGAACACCTGGGCGGCGATCGAATACGGCAAGGTCGACACGGTTGGGCTTTGCCACGGGGTCCAGCACGGCGCCGAACAGATCGCCGAGGTGCTGGGCGCCAAGTCCAGGCACGAGCTCGACTATGTCTGTTCCGGCATCAATCACCAGACCTGGTTCATCGATCTGCGGCTGAACGGTCGCAAGATCGGCAAGGATGAACTGGTTGCCGCCTTCGAGGCGCATCCTGTCTATTCCAGGCAGGAGAAGCTACGCATCGATGTCTTGAAGCGCTTCGGTGTCTATTCGACCGAAAGCAACGGCCATCTCTCGGAATATCTGCCCTGGTACCGCAAGCGCCCTGACGAGATCACGCGCTGGATCGATATGTCGGACTGGATCCATGGCGAGACCGGTGGCTATCTCCGCTACTCCACCGAAACCCGCAACTGGTTTGAGACGGAATATCCGCAATTCCTCGAAGCGGCGTCGAAGCCAATCGACCCCACAAAACGCTCCAACGAACATGCCAGCCATATCCTCGAAGCGCTGGAGACCAACCGCGTCTATCGCGGTCACTTCAATGTCAGGAATGAAGGCATCATCACCAACTTGCCGCAGGACGCCATCATCGAATCGCCCGGCTTCGTCGACCGTTTCGGCATCAACATGGCCGCCGGCATCACGCTGCCAGAGGCTTGCGCGGCCACCTGCATGTCCTCGATCAACGTCCAGCGCATGTCGGTCCATGCCGCGATATCGGGCGACATCGATCTCTTGAAGCTCGCTGTCCTGCATGATCCGCTGGTCGGCGCGGTGTCGACGCCGGAGGAAGTCTGGCAGATGGTCGACGAAATGGTCGTCGCCCAGGCCGCCTGGCTGCCGCAATATGCGCATGCGGTTCCGGCGGCCAAGGAGCGGCTGTCGAAATCTACGGTCAAGACCCGCGAATGGGCCGGAGCCGCGCGGCGAAATGTCCGCTCGATCGAGGAATTGCGCGCCGAGAAGGCCGCCCTGAAGCAGACCGGCTGAAACCTCGGGCGCAGCGGCGGACCTTGGGAGGCAGGTCCACCGCAGTCGGCGTCCAGGCAGAAGACGAGCAGCAGCAAATCTGAACACGAGGGAGGAGATAATGAGGAACCTACGCAGCATTGGCATTGCCGCCGGACTGGCGCTGAGCGTCTCCATTCCGGCACTCAACGCTTTCGCTTCCGAACCGACGGCCCCGCCGACACCGGCGACATTTCCGGCCGAGGGCAAGATCAAGTATGTGGCGCGTGACTCCATCCTGGAGTTCAAGGCGCTGCCGGAATATCACGAGCCGGACTGGGTGACCGACAAATACGTCAAGACAGGCAAGCTGCCGCCGGTGAAGGACAGGCTGCCGAAGGAGCCGCTGGTCTTCAAGACCGCCAACATGCCTGATGGCGTCGGCGTCTATGGCGACACGATGCGCCATGTCATCGGCGGACGGCCGGAAGGCTGGAATTATGGCGCCGGCCAGACGCAAGGCTGGGGCGGCATCGATATCGGTCTCTCCGAATGCCTGACGCGCACCGCGCCGCTGTTCCAGGTCGAGGCCAAGGACACCGAACCGCTGCCGAACCTCGCCAAGAGCTGGGACTGGTCGAAGGACGGCCACAAGCTGACCATGCATCTGGTCGAGGGCGCCAAATGGTCCGATGGCGTCGCCTTCAACGCCGACGATGTCATGTTCTACTGGGACGACGAGGTGGTCGATCCGAACGTCTCGCCGCTCAACGGCGCGACGCAGGAAACCTTCGGCGTCGGCACGACGCTGAAGAAGATCGACGATTACACCGTCGAGTGGACGTTCAAGGACGCGTTCCCGAAACAGTATCTCTACGCCATGGCTTATGGCACGTTCTGCCCCGGCCCCGCGCACATCTTGAAGCCGCAGCATCCGAAATACTCGAAGAACACCTACGACCAGTTCAAGAACGCCTTTCCGCCGGAATACATGAACATGCCGGTCATGGGTGCATGGGTGCCGGTCGAGTATCGCGCGGACGACATCATCGTCATGCGCCGCAACCCCTACTATTGGAAGGTCGACGAGAAGGGCAACCAGCTGCCCTACCTCAACGAGCTGCAGTACAAGCTGTCGACCTGGGCCGACCGCGACGTCCAGGCGGTCGCCGGCTCGGCCGACTTCTCCAATTTGGAGCAGCCGGAAAACTTCGTCGCCTCGCTGAAGCGCGCAGCCGAGGCGAATGCGCCGGCAAGGCTCGCCTTCGGCCCTCGGCTCATCGGCTACAATCTGCGCCTGAACTATTCCGCCAATGGCTGGGGCAACCCGGACGAGCGCAGCCAGGCGGTCCGCGAACTGAACCGCAACGAGGATTTCCGCAAGGCCGTCACCATGGCGCTCGACCGCAAGGCGCTGGGCGACTCCCTCGTCAAGGGCCCGTTCACCGCCATCTACCCCGGCGGCTTCTCCTCGGGCACCAGCTTCTATGACCGCAAGTCGACCGTCTACTATCCTTTCGACCTCGCGGGCGCCAAGGCCGAACTCGCCAAGGCTGGCCTCAAGGATACCGACGGCGACGGTTTCGTGAATTTCCCGGCCGGCACGGCCGGCGGCAAGAATGTCGAGATCGTCATGCTGGTCAACAACGACTACGGCACGGACAAGAGCCTCGCCGAAGGCGTCGTCGCGCAAATGGAAAAGCTCGGGCTTCGGATCGTGCTCAACGGTCTCAACGGCACGCAGCGCGATGCTTCCCAATACTCCGGCCGTTTCGACTGGCTGATCCGGCGCAACGACCAGGAACTGACCTCCGTCGTGCAGAACACCGAACAGCTCGCGCCCGTCGGCCCGAAGACCAGCTGGAACCACCGCGCGCCGGAAAGCGGCGAGGTCGACCTGATGCCTTTCGAAAAGGACCTCGTCGACATCGTCAACAAGTTTGTCGCGTCGGAGGACAATGACAAGCGCGCCAGCCTGATGAAGGAGTTCCAGAAGATCTCGACCGAACACGTCTATAATGTCGGCCTGACGGAATATCCCGGTGCGCTGATCGTCAACAAGCGCTTCTCGAACATTCCGCAGGGCACGCCGATCTTCATGTTCAACTGGGCCGAGGATTCGATCATCCGCGAACGCGTCTTCGTCGCGGCCGACAAGCAGTCGAAATTCGAATTGTTCCCGCAGCAGCTTCCCGGCAAACCGGGAGACAAGGGCCCGATGTAAGTTTACCTCCCCTGACCAAGAGAGACCCGGCCGCGCTGCTGGCGCGGCCGGACAGACCAACCCTCCGAACGTCCTTTAACGGGAGCGTCCGGCGAGATGAGGAAGCGGACCGTCCATGCTGCGATTTCTGCTCATGCGCATAGCGTCGGCAATACCGGTCCTTGGCATTCTGAGCCTCGTCACCTTCGCCATCATCCAGGCGCCACCCGGTGACTATGCCGACTACATCCGCTCGCAGCTGATCAACCAGGGCGGCGCTTCCTTCGCCGAGGCCGATGCGCAGGCGCAGGCCTACCGCGTCGAACATGGCCTCGATAAGCCGCTGCCCGTCCAGTATCTCAATTGGATCGGCGGCATCGTCACCCGCGGCGATTTCGGCTACAGCCTCTACTACAACAAGCCGGTGGCCGACGTCGTTGGCGAGCGCCTGCCGCGCACGCTGCTCCTGGCGCTGGTCTGCCATCTGCTCGCCTCGGTGCTGGGCATCACCTTCGGCATATGGGCGGCGACAAGGCAATACACCTGGATCGACACGACGCTGTCGGCGATCTCCTTCCTCGGCATGACGGTGCCGCGCTTCCTGATGGCGCTGATCATCGTCTATCTCCTGGTCTTCCAGTTCAACGTGTCGGAGATCGGCTCATTCTTCTCGCCGCAATATGGCGGCGCGCCATGGTCGTGGGCGAAGTTCGTCGACCTCGTCAAGCATGTCTGGCCGGTGGTGGCGATCGCCACCTTTGGCGGGCTCGCCTACAATATGCGTGTCATGCGCGGCAATCTTCTGGATACGCTCAACGCGCAATATGTCGAGACGGCGAGAGCCAAGGGCCTGACCGGCAGCGCCGTCGTCATGCGCCACGCCGTACCCAACGCGCTGCACCCGCTCGTCATGTATCAGGGCGTGGTGCTGCCTTATATGCTGACCGGCGAGATCGAGACGGCGATCATCTTCGCGCTGCCGACCGTCGGTCCGGCGATCGTCGGCTCGATGGCGGTCGGCGACGTCTATGTCACCGCCACCTTCATGATGGTGCTGTCGGCAACGCTGATCGTCGGCAACATCATCGCCGACATGCTGCTTGTCCTGCTGGATCCGCGCATCCGCCAATACGGAGAGAGCTAGATGCTGGCGCGCGATCCATCACCGCCACCCTTGCCGGTAGAAGGCCCCATCGTCGTCAAACCGGCGCGCGGCAATGAGAGCTACATCGCGCTGGTCTGGCGTCGGCTGAAGCGCTCCTGGACCGGCATGGCCGGCCTTTGGCTGGTCGTGCTGTTGCTGGCGATGGCCGTGTTCGCAGAATTCCTGGCGCCGATGGATCCGAAGGCGACCGATGTCGGCTTCGCGCCGCCGCAGCTGCCTTCCTTCCACGACAAGGACGGCAATTTCGTCGCGTGGCCGAGGGTCTATGCGCTGGCCGATTCGACCGATCTCGATCCGGTCACCTTCCAGCCCATCGTCGGCCCTGACTATGACCATCCGAGGCTGCTGGGCTTCTTTGTCGAGGGCGCGCCCTACAAGCTCTTCGGGCTGATCCCGGCGGACCGGCATTTCTTCGCCTCGACGGACGGCCAGCCTGTGCATTTCCTCGGCACCGACAAGTTCGGCCGCGATGTGCTGTCTCGCGCCATCCATGGTTCGCGCGTCTCGCTGATGATCGCGCTGACGGTGGTCTTCATCATCACCGTCATCGGCACCACGGTCGGCATGGTCTCCGGCTATTTCGGCGGTCGGTTCGACGTCTGGATGCAGCGCTTCGTCGAACTGGTGCTCGCTTTCCCGCAACTGCCGCTCTACCTGGCGCTGACGACGCTGATCCCGGTCACCGCGCCGACGAATGTCTTCCTCGCCTTCGTCATCATCGTCATGTCGGCGCTGGGTTGGGCGCAGATGTCGCGTGAGGTGCGCGGCAAGACGCTGGCGCTGGCGCGCATCGAATATGTGCGTGCCGCCATGGCGGTCGGTGCCACCGACCGGCGCATCATCCTGCAGCACATCTTGCCCAATGTGATGAGCCACGTGATCGTCGCCGTGACGCTGGCGATCCCGACCGTGGTGCTGCTCGAATCCTTCCTTGGTTTCCTTGGCTTCGCGGTCAAGCCGCCGCTGATCTCTTGGGGGTTGATGCTGCAGGACACAGCGACCTACTCCGTCATCGGCACCTATCCCTGGATCCTGTCGCCGGTCGGGTTCGTGCTCGCCACCGTCTTTGCCTTCAACGCGCTGGGCGATGGCCTGCGCGATGCCGTCGACCCCTATTGAGGTGGCTGGGATGACGATAGCGCTCGCAGACACTTTCGCACCCACCGTTCGTCATGATCATGACGGACGGCAGGACCAGCCCATCATCGATGCCCGCAACATCGAGGTTGCCTTCAAGGTCGAGCATGGCGTCGTCGAAGCAGTCAAGGACATCTCGTTCCAGCTCTATCGCGGCGAGACGATCGCGATCGTCGGCGAATCCGGCTCCGGCAAGTCGGTGACGGCGCGTACCGTCATGGGATTGCTGTCCAGGCGCGCCACCGTGTCGCCGAAATCGAGCGTCTGCTACGACGGACAGAACATCCTGAAATTCCCGGAGAGCGAGCGGCGCAAGCTACGCGGCAACCGCATCTCGATGATCTTCCAGGAGCCGATGAGCTCGCTCAACCCGATCTACACGGTCGGCAGCCAGATCGTCGAGGCGATCCGGGTGCATCGCAAGGTGAGCCGCCGCCAAGCCTGGGCGCGGGCGCTCGAACTGCTGCGGCATGTCCAGATTCCCGAGCCTGAGGCGCGGCTCAAGCAATATCCGCACCAGCTCTCGGGCGGGCAGCGCCAGCGCGTGATGATCGCCATGGCGTTGGCCAACAATCCCGACGTTTTGATCGCCGACGAGCCGACCACCGCGCTCGACGTCACCGTCCAGGCGCAGATCCTCAACCTGATCCGCAATCTGCAGAAGGAGTTGCGGATGGCGGTGATCCTGATCACCCATGACCTCACCGTGGTGCGCAAATTCTCCGACTACGTCTATGTCATGCAGCAGGGCGAAATGTGCGAACACAACGTCACCGAGCGGCTGTTTGCCGATCCGCAGCATCCCTACACGCAGCGGCTGCTCGCCTCCGAACCGCGCGGCCGGCCGCAACCACTTCCTGAGGGCTGCGGCACCATCCTCGAGGCAAACGGCGTGCGCGTTTCATTCATGCTGCGCCACGGCAGTTTCCTGAAGCCGGATTGGCGCGAGCTGGTCGCCGTCGACGATCTCGGCCTCACGCTTTGCCGCCACGAGACGCTGGGGCTGGTTGGCGAATCCGGTTCCGGCAAGACGACCTTCGGCCAGGCGCTGCTCAGATTGACCGACGCCAAGCGCGGCGAGATCCGTTTCGACGGCAAGCCGATCCACGGCCTCTCCCGGGCCGAGATGCGGCCTTTGCGTTCGCGCATGCAGATCGTCTTCCAAGACCCGTTCTCCTCGCTCAACCCGCGCATGACGATCGGCCAGATCATCGAGGAAGGGCTGATCGTCAACAGCATCGGCGCGACGCGGCGCGAGCGGGTCGACCGGGTGCGCGAGGCGCTGGTCAGCGCCGGCATGCCGGGGGATATCTTGTCGCGCTTTCCGCACGAATTCTCCGGTGGCCAGCGCCAGCGTGTCGCCATTGCCCGCGCCATCGCGCTCGAACCCGAATTCATCCTGCTTGACGAGCCGACATCGGCGCTCGACCTCTCGGTGCAAGCGCAGATCATCGACCTGTTGCGCAAGCTGCAGGATGAGCGCGGTCTGAGCTATCTCTTCATCTCGCACGACCTCAAGGTGGTGCGCGCGCTATGCCACCGCGTCATCGTCATGCAGAACGGCAAGATCGTGGAGCAGGGACCCGTCGACGAGGTCCTCACCAATCCCAAGACCGCCTACACCGAACGGCTCGTCAGGGCCGCTTTCGACGTGGCCTGAACATATGCCGGAGGTTAGCATGGCAAGACATCCCAGGATCACTTTCATCGGCGCCGGCTCGACCGTGTTCATGAAGAACATTGTCGGCGACGTGCTGCAGCGGCCGTCGCTTTCGGGCGCGACGATCGCGCTGATGGACCTCAACCCGCAGCGGCTGGAGGAGAGCGCCATTGTCGTCAACAAGCTGATCTCGACGCTTGGGGTAAAGGCCAGGGCCGAAACCTATACCGACCAGCGCAAGGCGCTTGCCGGCGCCGACTTCGTCGTCGTCGCCTTCCAGATAGGCGGCTACGAGCCCTGCACGGTCACCGATTTCGAAGTGCCGAAGAAATACGGCCTGCGCCAGACGATCGCCGACACGCTCGGCGTCGGCGGCATCATGCGGGGTTTGAGGACTGTGCCGCATCTGTGGAAGGTCTGCGAGGACATGCTCGCCGTCTGCCCGCAGGCGATCATGCTGCAATACGTCAACCCGATGGCGATCAACACCTGGGCGATATCGGAGAAATATCCTGAAATCAAACAGGTCGGCCTCTGCCATTCGGTGCAGGGCACGGCGATGGAACTGGCCCACGATCTCGACCTTCCCTACGACGAGATACGCTATCGCTCGGCCGGCATCAACCATATGGCCTTCTATCTGAAATTCGAGCATCGCCAGCCCGACGGCTCCTACCGCGACCTCTATCCCGACCTGGTGCGCGCCTATCGTGAAGGCCGTGCGCCCAAGCCTGGCTGGAACCCGCGCTGCCCCAACAAGGTGCGCTACGAGATGCTGACCAGGTTGGGCTATTTCGTCACCGAAAGCTCGGAACATTTCGCCGAATACACGCCCTATTTCATCAAGGAGGGCCGCCCCGATTTGATCGAGAAATACGGCATTCCGCTCGACGAATATCCCAAGCGCTGCATCGAGCAGATCGAGCGCTGGAAGGGACAGGCGCAAGCCTATCGCTCAGCCGACCGCATCGAGGTCGAGCAGTCCCGGGAATATGCCTCCTCGATCATGAATTCTGTCTGGACCGGCGAACCGTCGGTGATCTACGGCAATGTCCGCAACAATGGCTGCATCACCTCGTTGCCCCGCGATTGCGCCGCCGAAGTGCCGTGCCTGGTTGATGCCTCCGGCATCCAGCCGACCTATATAGGCGACCTGCCGCCGCAGCTGACAGCGCTGATCCGCACCAACATCAACGTCCAGGAACTGACGGTGCGGGCGCTGATGAGTGAGAACCGCGAGCACATCTACCACGCGGCGATGATGGACCCGCACACGGCAGCCGAGCTCGATCTCGACCAGATCTGGTCACTGGTGGACGATCTTCTCGCCGCTCATGGCGACTGGCTGCCGGCATGGGCGCGCGTGAGTCGCAAGACCGAGGCGGCCTGACGAATGCATGTCGCCCAAAAGTGGGTTCCGGTTTTGGGGCGACGACAGGCATAAAAACAAAGCCAGGCCTTACTTAGGACCGTCGTTGTCCGGCTCTTCCTCGTCGTCGCGGGCGGAGATGACATATGCGCCCTTCAGCCATCGGTTGAGGTCGATGTCCTTGCAGCGCGTCGAGCAGAACGGAAAGGTGTCGCGCGCCGAGGCCTTGCCGCATTCGGGGCAGGGCCGCTTTGGACGGAGCGGCGTGACTTTGGAGTCGGAATTCATGGCCGCGCGGACAGCCAGTTCTGATGGATTTTGAAACCTTCGCCCGACAGCAGCGCCACCGTCTCATAGAGCGGCAGGCCGACGATGTTGGTGTAGGAGCCGACCAGCTTGACGACGAAGGCACCGGCGATGCCTTGGACGGCATAGCCGCCGGCCTTGCCGCGCCACTCGCCAGAGGCGACATAGGCGTCGATCTCCTCGCGCGGCAACCGCTTGAAACGCACCCGCGTCTCGACCAGCCGCTGACGCAGCTTGCCGCCGGGCGTGATCAGGCAGATGCCGGAATAGACCCGGTGCGAACGGCCGGACAACAGCCCGAGGCAGTTGGCGGCGTCGTCAAGCGTTTCGGCCTTGGGCAGGATGCGCCGCCCGACCGCGACCACCGTGTCGGCGGCCAGCACGAAACTTGGCGCATAGTCGGTCTCGGTCTTCAGCGACGCGAACGCCTTCTCGGCCTTTTCCTTCGACAGCCGCTTGGCCAGAGAGCGCGGATGCTCGGCACGCAGCGGCGTTTCGTCGATATCGGCTGGCAGGATACGGTCCGGCTCGATGCCAGCCTGCTGCAAGAGTTCGATGCGGCGCGGCGAACCCGAGGCAAGCACCAGCTTCTGCAAAAGGCTCATCGCGGTTCGACCGGGCCTTGATCTTACTTGAAACGATAGGTGATGCGGCCCTTGGTCAGGTCGTATGGCGTCATCTCGACCAGAACCTTGTCGCCGGTCAGCACGCGGATGCGGTTCTTGCGCATGCGGCCGGCCGTATGGGCGATGATCTCGTGTTCGTTTTCGAGCTTCACCCTGAACATCGCGTTGGGCAACAATTCCGTCACGACACCCGGAAACTCGAGGACTTCTTCCTTCGGCATTCTATACCTTTGCTTGGATGGCAGTTCCGGCGCCCAGGCGCGCCCAGGCCGGAATTTCGGCGGAACCTATATGATAATCGTCCGCTTGTGAACACGCTTAATCCGTCGCGTTTTTTGCTTCTGAAGCCAAAAAACGCCGGCCTATGCGCAACTTCAGCCGCTCGCGCACATCGCGGTAGGCCGCCATGATCTGCTCGCGCGTGCCGCCGGCATCGGTCGGGTCCTGTGTTGGCCAGTATTCGACCTCCACGGCGAGCGAGCGGGTAAGCTCGAGCGCGGCATGGTGCGCCTCCGGCGCCAGCGTGACGATCAGGTCGAAATAATCATCCTCGAGGTCGTCCAACGTCCTGGGATGACGCTCGCCCAGCGTGAGACCCTCCTCGGCAAGCACGGCATCGACGAAGGGGTCGCGCTCGCCGGCGCGCACGCCGGCCGAGGCGACGAAAATGGTGGCGGGCAGCATCCGGCGTGCCAACTGCTCGGCCATTGGCGAACGCACGGCATTCATGCCGCACAGGAACAGGATCGAGCGGGGCAGGGCGCCGGGTGCCAGGGCTAGCCCCGCCAATGCAGCACGCAGACCAACGTGAACAGCCGGCGCGCCGTGTCGAAGTCGATGTCGATCTTGCCGGAGAGCCGGTCCATCAGCGTCTGCGAGCCTTCATTGTGCAAACCGCGGCGGCCCATGTCGATGGCCTCGATATGGCTCGGCGTGGAGGAGCGGATGGCGTCGTAATAGCTCTCGCAGATCATATAGTAGTCCTTGACGATGCGCCGCAGCGGCGTCAGCGACAGGATATGGGTGACGACCGCGGTGCCGTCCTCGCGCGCCACGGCGAAGACCAGACGCTGCTCGGCCAGCGACAGTTTCAGCCGGTAAGGGCCTGTTCCACTGTCGTTGACGGGCTGAAAATTGTTCTCCTCGATCAGGTCGAAGATCGCCACCGCCCGCTCATGCTCGACATCGGGCGTCGACCGGCCGATGGACTCATCGAGTTCGACATCGATCAGTTTTGAGCGATCGGAGCCCGTCATCTCAGCCTACATATTCAGCCGGATGGCGACGGAGCGGCCATGCGCGTCGAGACCCTCGGCCGTGGCCAGCGCAATCGCCGCCGGCGCCAGCGCCCGCAACTGCTCCGGCCCAAGCTTGAGGATCGAGGTGCGCTTGACGAAATCAAGCACCGAAAGCCCCGACGAGAAGCGCGCCGAACGCGCCGTCGGCAACACGTGGTTGGAGCCGCCGACATAGTCGCCGATGGCTTCCGGCGTGTGGCGGCCGAGAAAGACGGCACCGGCATTGCGCATCCGCAACAGGAAGCCTTCGGCATCGTCGATGGCCAGTTCGACATGTTCGGCCGCGATGCGGTCGACCAGCGGCAGCGCGGCTTCGATGGTCGGTACCAAAATCACCGCGCCGAAATCGCGCCAGCTCGCCGACGCCGTTTCGGCGCGTGGCAGGCTCTGCAACTGACGCTCCACAGCCTGTTCGACGGCCTTGCCGAAGGCCGGATCGTCGGTGACCAGGATCGACTGTGCCGACGCGTCATGCTCGGCCTGGGCGAGCAGATCGGCGGCGATCCAGTCCGGATCGTTGCTGCCATCGGCCACGACGAGCACTTCCGACGGGCCGGCGATCATGTCGATGCCGACCGTGCCGAACACCTGCCGCTTGGCTGCAGCGACATAGGCATTGCCGGGTCCGACGATCTTGGCGACCGGCTTTATGGTTGTGGTGCCGTAGGCAAGGGCTGCAATGGCCTGCGCCCCGCCGACACGGTAAATCTCGGACACGCCGGCAATATCGGCCGCCACCAGCACCAGCGGATTGATGACGCCGCCCGGCGCCGGCACCACCATCACGATGCGCTCGACGCCGGCCACCCTGGCCGGCACGGCGTTCATCAGCACCGAACTTGGATAGCTTGCCGTGCCGCCAGGCACATAAAGCCCGACCGCCTCGATCGCCGTCCAGCGCCAGCCGAGCTCGACGCCCGCGGCATCCGTATAGCGATCGTCCCTGGGACGTTGCCGCTCGTGATGGGAGCGGATCCGGTCGCGGGCGAATTTAAGCGCCTCGATGGTCTGCGGATCGGCGGTTTCGTAGGCAGCTGCAATGTCTTGCTTCGATACGGCAATGCCGAGCCTGCTCAAGTCGGCCCGATCGAATTTTTGCGTGTAATCGATCAGCGCGGCGTCGCCCTCGGCACGCACGCGCGCGATGATCTGGCGCACCGCGGCATCGACGTCCTCGGACACTTCCCGCTTGGTCAGGAGGAAAGCGGCGAAACGCTGCTCGAAATCGGCGTCGGACTGGGCAAGTGTGATGGCCATCGCTCAGCCCTTGTGGATGGGACGCGACGTGGCTTCCCACGCACCGCCTATGTCAGCAAGACGGGCTTCGATGCACTCGACATCGAGCATGATGGTGCCGCCGCCCGAAAAGATCAGCTCGACGATGCCGGCCGGCTTGCTGATCTCGATGAAGCTGATCGCCAGCAGCGACAGCACTTCGGCCGGCTTGTGGCGCGCAATCCCGTTGGTCTTGGCGCCGAGCACCCGGTCGAAATGCAGCACGGCCTGGCGCCGCTCATTGTGCTGGCGAAACAGGCCCGATTTCGCCTCCCAGACGAAACGGTTCATGGTCAGCACGAAACGCTTGGCCGAAGGCAGGTACTCGAGGTCGCTGACTTTCAGCACGGCGTCCTGGACATGAGCCGAAACGATGCTCAGATCCTGGTCGTCGAGTGCGATGAGTCTGAGGGCCATGCGGATTTCGTGCCTAAGGTTGGTTTCAGCCTTCTGTTAGGCGGTCTTTCCGGCCGGTGCAACCGCGACACGACTTCCGCCCGAGGCAATTGCCTCGGGTTTACAGTCCTGGCAGGGGGATAGATGCCGTACGGGCAGTCTCCGTCTGAAGCTGCTGCCGTCCGATCGTCAGGCCGAAATACGCTCGATCACCGCGCCGCAGTTGGACAGCTTTTCCTCAAGCCGTTCGAAGCCGCGGTCGAGATGGTAGACGCGGTTGACCGTGGTTTCGCCCTCGGCCGCAAGACCCGCGATGACCAGCGAGACCGAGGCGCGAAGATCGGTGGCCATGACAGGCGCACCTTTCAGCTTCGCCACGCCGTCGACGATCGCCGTCTGGCCCGAAAGCGTGATGTGGGCGCCGAGCCGGGCCAGTTCCTGCACATGCATGAAGCGGTTTTCGAAGATCGTTTCGGTGATGCGCGACTTGCCCTTGGCCATGGTCATCAGGCCCATGAACTGCGCCTGCAGATCGGTCGGGAAGGCCGGGAAGGGCGCCGTTGTCACGTCCACCGGCGAAATGCCGGCGCCGTTGCGCCTGACACGGATGCCGGAATTGGTCGGCGTGATCTCGGCGCCTGTCTGCGAAATCACGTCCAGCGCGGTTTGCAACAGTTCAGGCCGCGCCCCTTCGAGCACGACATCGCCGCCAGTCATGGCGACCGCCATGGCGTAAGTGCCGGTCTCGATGCGGTCGGGGATGACGCGCACGCGGGCGCCCGACAGCGATTCGACACCGTCAATCGTGATGGTTGGCGTGCCGGCACCATAAATCTTCGCGCCCATGGCGTTGAGGCATTCGGCGAGGTTGACGATCTCGGGCTCGCAAGCGGCGTTTTCCAGCACCGTCTCGCCCTTGGCCAGCGAGGCCGCCATCATCAGCACGTGGGTGGCGCCGACCGAGACTTTCGGGAACACGTAGCGGTTGCCGACAAGCCGGCCATTACGGGTCTTGGCGATGACATAGCCGGTGTCAACGTCGATGTCGGCGCCCAGCACCTGCAGGCCTTCGAGGAACAGGTCGACTGGGCGCGTGCCGATGGCGCAGCCGCCGGGCAGCGATACCTTGGCCTCGCCCATGCGGGCCAGCAGCGGCCCAATCACCCAGAACGAGGCGCGCATCTTCGACACCAATTCGTAAGGCGCGGTGGTGTCGACAATGTTGCGGGCGGAGAAATTGATGGTGCGCGAATAGCCCTCATTCTGCTTCTCGCGGCGGCCATTGACCGAATAATCGACGCCGTGATTGCCGAGGATGCGGATCAACTGCTCGACATCGGCCAGATGCGGCACGTTTTCCAGCGTCAGCGTGTCGTCGGTCAAAAGCGACGCGATCATCAAGGGCAAGGCGGCGTTTTTGGCGCCCGAAATCGGAATGCTTCCGGAGAGCTTGTTGCCCCCGACAATTCTGATGCGATCCATTGGAGAACGTCCCTCTCGGCCAGAAAAGGCCGGTTCAATCGTTTGAGTATCGGCCCGTCTAGACCATTGGCCAATATGGTTCAAGAAATAGGATTTCGCCCACCCCGGTCCAAGAGTGGCTGATTTGAGTTAATCTTTTTGTATTTCCTTTGCCGAGCCGAGCCCGTCGGGCCGCTGGTCGGCTTCACCGGTGCGGCGCGAGCGCGACTGCGCCTTGCGCTTCTGCAAATTGGCGCGCAGCTGCTCGGCGAGCCGGTCCTTGCGGCCCGTGCCGCCCTGTTTCACTGGATTTGTCTTGTCGCTCATCGTCCCGTCCCGGCCGGCGACCGGCCAACCACGATTCAGGGATAGCCAACATTGTGGCGCCGCCATGTCATCAAAAGCGATCCGGCAAAGGCTTTCACAGAAGCGTTGCACTTGGCCTTGCGCTTGCCGGTTCGATATGGCAGAAGCCCCGCCATCAGCGGCTGCGGTAGCTCAGTGGTAGAGCACTCCCTTGGTAAGGGAGAGGTCGAGAGTTCAATCCTCTCTCGCAGCACCAGATTTCCCAAGCAGTTCCAACGCGATGCCGTGCCAGGCTACTTTTCCTTTCCGGCACTGACAGGCGAACGAAGGCGCAACACGGCACCAGCACCCGTGGAATTTCCGTGGACTTTGTTCTCCTTGCGTTTCCCGATCGGGAGCAAATCAGCCTTCTTGCTTTCCTCCGAAACGACGACCTGGGCATAGCGCGCCACCGGCTCTTCATCCTTCCAGCGGTTTGTTCCATTGCATGGCTGGGAGGAACGAATTTCCAGACCAGGGCTTTCCTGCTGGTGCGCTTCGTTGTGCGTAGCTCGTCTTTTGGAGAACCGATATGCTGATCAAAAATGTGGTTGCGACGTCAGTAATTCTGGGGCTGCTGACCGGAACCTGCATTGCGCAGACGGCCGACGACCCAGCGATTACTGCCTGCAAATCCACCGGACTGTTGGCCCTTCAGGAGAAGTCCAAGGACATCAGCGACCTCGTTATCGACATGGAGAGCGTCGCGATGAGCAAGGCCGACACAACTGTTGGCGACGTTCCCATCAAAATGGTCATCTTGGGCGAAGCCTACATCGCTCGAAGCGGCAAAACCGGAGCGCCAGATCGCTTTGTTTGCTTGGTCGGGGACAAAGGCAAAGTTCTGCTGACATTTTTCACGGCTAAGTGAGGCCACAGCTCGCGGCGACCAACTGCCGATCCATTGAGCTATATAGCTGATCCCGGCAATCAATCGTCGCCCGCTGCCCTGCGTCAGGGCGGCGGTATCCTCACTTGCCGGGCGCCCGGGTCGAGGGCTAAATGAACGATCACAGGGGGAGGGTAACATGGCACTTCACCTTTCGGCGGATGCCCCGGTTTCAGTCACGGCCACGCCGCAAAAATATCTCTTTGGCCCGTTCATCGACTTTTTCATGCTTGGCGGCAGCGCGCTTGTCATCCTGCCGGTGCTGTATTTCCTGCCGCTCCGGTACGAAGCCGCAGTGACGCTGACGATGTTCTTGCTCTCGCATCTCATAAACCAGCCGCACTTCGGTCATTCCTACCAGATCTTCTATCGCAATTTCGCGCGCAAGGTGCGCGGCGAGGGTTACGGCAGGAGCCTCCAGATCCGTTATATCCTGGCGGGAATTGTCGTCCCGCTGGCCATGATTGCCTTCTTTGCCTATGGCGCGTTGACAGGGAACGCCCGCCTGCTCGGCAATGCGACCAACGCGATGGGTTTTTTCGTTGGCTGGCACTACGTCAAGCAAGGCTACGGCATGCTGATGGTGGACGCCGTGCTGAAGCGCAGATTCTTCAGTGATCAGGACAAGAAGGTGCTGCTGTTCAACGGCTACGCAGTGTGGCTGTTCGCATGGCTGCAGACGAATGTGGTGATCACCGAAAGGCAGTTCTGGGGCCTGGAGTATTACACCTTTGCCGTCCCGCCATGGCTCATCACCATCGCCATGTCGATCGCCGCTGCTTCCTCTGCGGCAACCGCCGTGATGTTCATCAATCGCTGGCGCAAGCACGGTGGGGCGCTGCCCTATAACGGCGTCGTCGCCTACATCGTGTCCCTCTATGCCTGGATCCTGTTCGTGACGCTGAACCCGCTCTGGCTGCTCGTGGTGCCGGCGCTCCATTCCTTGCAATACCTGGCGGTGGTCTGGCGCTACCAGACCAATGTCGAACGCGACCGTGCGGATGCCGTCGAGAGGCCGGGATTGAAGGTCCTGTCCATGCTTGGACCGCTCTACAGGCTGCGCGTGCTGGTCTTCATCGTCGTCGGCGCAATTCTGGGAGCGCTGGGCTTCTGGCTGGTGCCGATGATGCTGATTGATCTGGTTCCCTACAACAAGCAGGTGCTCGGTTCGTCGCTCTTCCTCTTCATCGCCTGGATATTCATCAACGTCCACCACTACTTCCTGGACAATGTCATGTGGCGGCGCGGCAATCCGGAAGTCTCCAAATATCTGTTCCGCTGAAACGATTTGATTGAATTCAATTCGGGCAACCGCACTGCGGGAAGGTCCGGCACGGACACGATTCATTAACCAAGATGCTGTTCATCGACAGGATGAATGCCGTCGCTGGTCAAGCCTGCCCGGTCTGGCCTGCTTGTCGGGTCGAGGGCTTCAAAAAGAAGGCCCCGCATCCGGCGAAGACGTTAAATCGCCCGAAACAAAAACAATGTGCAAGGCATGAACGTGACTGAAAGCGAACAGAACGCGCCCTCCCATCGTTGGACATGGCTGCCAGCCATTGTCGCCGCGTTCCTTTGCCTGTGCGTCACAGGCGCGTCCGCCGAGACGCGGGCTCTCAGGATTCAACACCTCCATACGGGCGAGAAGGCCGAGATCGTCTTCAAGCGCAATGGCCGCTACGATCAGGCGGGATTGAAGAAGATCAATTTCATGCTGCGCGACTGGCGCCGCAACGAGCCGACCCGGATGGATCCGCGCCTGCTCGACCTTGTCTGGCAGGCCTATCGTGCCAGCGGCTCGACGGCCTATATCCAAGTGGTCAGCGCCTATCGCTCGCCGGCGACGAACGCCATGCTGCGCGGCCGCTCGAAGGGCGTGGCCCGGGAAAGCCAGCACATGGTTGGCCGCGCGATGGATTTCTTCCTGCCGGATGTGCCGCTGAAAAAGCTGCGCGATATCGGCCTCAGGATGCAGGGCGGTGGCGTCGGCTATTACCCGACCTCCGGTTCGCCCTTCATTCATATGGACGTCGGCAATGTGCGGCACTGGCCGGGCATCAGCCGCCAGGAACTCGCCAGGGTGTTCCCGAACGGCAACACACTGCATGTGCCAAGCGACGGCAAACCGCTGCCCGGCTACGGGCAGGCGTTTGCCGCCTACAAATCGCGCAAGGCGGCCGGCACGCCCAACATCGAACTGGCAAACGCCGACGGCGGCCAACGCAAGTCGCCTGGCCTGCTGGCGACGCTTTTGGGGCGCGGCGCGGACGAGGCGGATGATGTCGCCGAAGCTGCGCCGGCGCCGCGCAAGCTGGCCAAGTCCGTAGAGCCCAAGCCGGCCGGACAGGGCATAGCCATCGTGCCGCCGGAGACAGCCCAGCGAGCAGATATTCAGATGGTTTCCGTCGATCCGGCTGAACCGCTGGCTGAGCAAAAGAGTAAGAAGCCCGAGGCGATCGTCATGGCGATGGCGCCCAATGCCGTGCCGTTGCCGGCCTTCGCACCCCGCGCCGAGTCCACAGCCAGCATTGCGACCCGGCAAACCGCGCCGTTCGCAATAGCCAGCGCGTCCATGGCGCGGGCCGAGCTGCCGGCTGCCAAGCCAGCGCCAACCAATCCCGAAATACCCCTGGGCAAGACGGACACCGCTACAGCGAGCGTCGCGCCGGAGATGATGGCGCTCAACATCCCCTTGCCGACATGGCGGCCTGAAGGCCAGACGAGCCAGGCGCGTCAGCCGGAAGCAGCCAAATCCGCCGATGCTATCGGTGCTCTCCTGGCCATGCATCACCCTGACGGTGGTCTCGACGGACTGGCCGGCCAGCGAGTTGCCGTGCCTGCATCGACACCTGAAGATCGCGTCAGGACCAGCCCCAAGGCCGACCGTGTCCAGCCACGGCTTGATCCCGAAACCACCGCGGTCATTGTGCCGGCCGTGTTGACAGGTCGCGGCATTGCCGGCGGAACCGGATCAACGACAGCCCCTGTCATTGCAGCCAATTTCATCCGCACGGCGCCGGAGCATGTCTATCTCGATGGATTCCAGCCGCGAGGGCAGACGTCCGATCACCGTCGCTTCACCGGCTCCGCGGTGAAATTCCTGCCCATCGCCAGCTTCAAATAGAGGGGGCTGACGCACTCGTTCGATCCTGTGTGGAAATGTGTTGCGCAAGCACTACGCCACCGACCAGCCGCCATCGACCAGTATGTTCGCCCCGGTGATCAGCGACGCCGCCGGCGAGGCGAGGAACACCACGGTGCCCGCCACATCGATCGGGTCGCCGATGCGGCCGAGCGGGATGTGGCCGAGCACATGGGCATGAAATTCCGGTTCGGCGAGCGATGGCCGTGTGCCATCGGTCCAGATGAAGGTCGGCGCCACGCTGTTGACGGCGATCCTGTGCTGCGCCCATTCGGCCGCCAGGCAACGCGTCAGGTGGTTGATCGCCGCCTTGCTCATGCAGTAGATCGCCTCGCCCTTCAGCGTCACCGTGCCGGCCTGCGAGCTGATGTTGATGATGCGCCCACCTTTCTGCGCGATCATCAGCCTTCCCACTGCCTGGGTGGTGAAGAACGTGCCCTTGAGGTTGACGTTCACCGTCAGGTCGAAATCCTCCTCGGTGACGTTCTCCGCCAGGTTTTCCGGCCCCAGACCGACATTGTTGACCAGGACGTCGATGCGGCCGAAGGCAGCATGCGCGTCGGCGACACCTTTTCGCACCGTGGCGAGATCGGTTGCATCCATCTGCACGGCAAGCGCCCGCCGGCCGATGCCTTCGATCTCGGCGACAAGCTCCGCCCCGTCGGCCTTGCTGCGCACACCGACGATCATGTCGGCGCCTGAGCCGGCACAAGCCAGCGCGCAGGCGCGGCCGATCCCGCGTGAAGCGCCGGTCACCAGCACCACCTTGCCGGCCAGATCGAATTTTGGCGTGAAGTCTGTCATCGCAACCTCCCCTGAAAGCTTATCGGGCCGAACCTTTCGACAGTACGCGTCGGAACGGCCGTTTTGCCGAAGACTACCTGCTCACGGCGCGAAAACCAGCCGGCATCTGGCCAACTCGCGACAAGAACACCGTTTGTCCCGGGCCTTGCCACGCGCCGGCCATCATGATGCCATCTCCCTGGGGAAAATCGTATCTTGCGGGTTCCGGGGTGGGCGATGCGGCTTGGGCGAATGACAGTCGAAAGGGCGCGCATGTGCGCAGCATTCGCCGCGGCACTGGTGCTGTGCCTGTGCGTGCTGGTCCCGGCTTATGCCGAGGAGCCGAAGGCGCTGAAAGGCGTCGCGCTGATCATCGGGCAGTCCGACTACAAGCATGTCGGCAAATTGCCCAATCCCGAAAACGATGCCCGCGCCATCGAAGCGATGTTCGGCAAACTTGGCTTCGAAACGACCGTCGCCACCAACCGCGACGCACGCAAATTGCGGCGTGATCTCGAAGGTTTCGTCGACGACGCCGAAGGCGCCGATGTCGCCGTCATCTATTATTCCGGCCATGGCATCGAGGCCGGCGGCGAGAATTTCCTTGTCCCTGTCGATGCCGACCTGTCGGCGCTCGACAATGCCGGCGAGAAGCTGGTGCCGCTGTCCTCGATCGTGGCTGAGCTGAAGGCCAAGGTGCCGGTCACCATCGTTTTGCTCGACGCCTGCCGCAACGATCCTTTTCCGCCGGGCACGCTGCTGAAACTGGCGCCCGGCGAGGACGGCAAGCCGATCGGCGCCGGCGGTCTCGGCGAAACGCGCAGCGTCGTCGCCTTGAAGAGCACCGCGCCAGCCAACGGCTCGGCCGACGACAGCCTCGGCCAGGTCATCGGCTTTGCCGCCGAGCCCGGCAAGGTGGCGCTCGACGGCCCAGCCGACGGCAACAGCCCCTATGCGGCAGCGATCCTGCGCCACATCGACACGATGGGCGGCGAGGAATTCGGCACCGTGCTGCGCATGATCGGCGAGGAGGTCTACCTCAAGACCAACGGCCAGCAGCGGCCGTGGGTCAATGAGAGCCTGCGCCGGCTGCTCTATTTCGGCACGCCGGCCGAAGCCCCGAAGGGCGATGAGGGCGACATCCTCACCGAGCGCCGCAAACTGCTGCTCACCATCTCGACGTTGCCTGATCCGGAACGCCGCCAGATCGAAACCATCTCGCGCGATGGGGGCGTGCCGATGGATGCGCTCTATGCCATGCTGAAGACATTCGGCACCGACACGCCGAAGGACCCGGCCGAGCTCGACAAATTGCTGCGCGGCCAGACCGAGCGGCTGAAGCAGGTGCTGGCCGAACAGGCGGCGCTGAAGAGCCAGGATCCGGAGATCGTGCGGCTGTCGAAACTGGCCGATCAGGCGGTGCGCGAAGGCGCGCTCGATGCCGCCCGGAGATTCCACGAACAGGCCAAGGCGCGTGTCGGCGAATTGGCAGACACGGTCGACAAGGCCGAAGCCGATCTCAAGGCGCGACGGCTGGAGTTTGCGGAAGTCTTCGCCTCAAGCGCGAAAACCTACGAACTGTCTTTCGACTATCTGAAGGCCGCACAGGACTACGCCAAGGCCTATGATGAAGCGGAGAAATGGAGCGACGAGGACGCCTGGTTCTACAAGGCAGCGGAAGCCGAAGCGCTTTCCAATCAGGGCACGTTTTCCGGCGACAACGCATTTCTGCTCCAGGCCGTCACCGCCTATGAAAAGAGCCTGACCTATGTGTCGCGTGAAAAGACGCCGCGGAAATGGGCAGCCACCCAGAACAATCTTGCCACCAATCTCTCCACGCTGGGCGAGCGCGAGGCCGGCCGCGAAAACCTCGACAAGGCGGCCGCCGCCTTCGAGCAGGCGCTGACGGTCTACACCCGCGAGGCCTATCCCGACGATTGGGCGTCCACCTCAGGCAATCTCGGCACGGTGTATTGGCGACTTGGCCAGCGCGAGACCGGTACGACGCTGCTCGACAAGGCGGTCGCCACCTTCCGCGCGGCGCTTGAGGTGCAGGGATCGAAGAAGGTGCCGCTCGAATGGGCGGCGACTGAAAACAATCTCGGCATCGTGCTGTCTGAGCTCGGTGAGCGCGAGACGACCAGCGACAGTTTCCGCGCGGCCATCGAGGCGTATCGCGCAGCGTTGACGCAATACAGCCGTGAGCGCGTGCCGCTCGACTGGGCGTTGAGCGAGGTCAATCTCGGTGCGGCGCTGTTTCGCCTTGGCGCGCGTGAGAAGGATGTCGCGACGCTCGAGCAGTCTGTCGCCGCCTACCAGGCGGCAACGGAGGAAATGACCAGGGAACGCGCCCCGGCGCAATGGGCGACGATAGAGAACAATATGAGCTCGGCGCTTGAGACGATCGGCGAGATCAATGGTGACATCCCGACGCTGCAGCATGCGAGCGAAGCCGCCGAAGCGGCCCTCACCGTGTGGACACGCGAACATGCGCCGGCAAGCTGGGCCAACGGCCAACTGACGCTCGGCAATGCCTTACAGCGTCTCGGCGTGAAGCAGGACGACACGGCGACACTGCTCAAGTCGGTGTCCGCCTATGAGGCCGCGCTCTCGGAATATCCGCGCGAAAAGCTGCCGCTCGACTGGGCTTCGCTGCAGCAGAATCTGGGTTCCGCCTTTGCCTCGCTCGGCGAGCGCGACACGGGAACCGACTATCTGCAGAGATCGGCAATGGCCTACCGCAGCGCATCGGAAGTTTACACTGCACAGGCCGCGCCCACCGAGTTCGCTGCCATCGAGCACAGCCTTGGCAGCACGCTGTCGAGCTGGGGCGATCGCGCCGGCGACAAAGCGGTGCTCGAACAGGCGGTCGCCGCCTATGACGCCGCGCTGACTGTTCGAACGAAGCAGAACGCCCCGAAAGACTGGGCGAAGACGCAGTACCGGCTGGGCGCGGCGCTTTCCATGTTGGGCAAATCCAGCGACGGCCCGACCGAAGCGCTCGAACGCTCGGTGACGGCGTATCGCGCTGCCCTCGAAGTGCAGACACGCGACAGCGATCCCGACGGTTGGGCGGCGACGCAATGGGGACTGGGCCACGTGCTCCTGGTACTGGGCGACCGGGTGCAGGATGGCGCCGATTTCAAGCAGTCGGTGACAGCGCTCGAAGCGGCTTTGCCCTTCTATGATCTTGCCAGCGTGCCGCAGGATCATGCCCAACTGCAGAGCGATCTCGGCAGCGCCTATTACTACCTCGCCGGTGCAAGCAACGATCCATCGCTTTACCAGAAGGCGGCGACCGCGCATGAAGCAGCCCTTGTCGTCTATGCCACACTGCCGGACCGCACGCTGTGGGCCTCCGTTGAAAGCGATCTCGGCAATGCGCGCATGATGCAGGCGAGTGCCGCTTCCGATCCGGACATCATGGCGAAGTCCGTTCAAGCCTATGAGGCAGCGCTGACGGTAACGACCCGCGACAGGGATGCCGAGGACTGGATTCGCAATCAGTCCAACCTCGCCAGCGCCCTGTCATCGTTGGGATACTGGCGCAACGATGTCGCCTTGCTGAAGCGTTCGGCCGGCATCTACCGCAGTATACAAGGCGTACGCACCCGTGATCGTGCACCGGAGCAATGGGCGCGCACGCAAGGCGATTTCGCCAGGGTGCTCAGCATGATCGGTGAGAAGGCGCCGGAGCCGGCGGTGTTCGACGAGGCGATCGCCGTCAACCGGGCTCTGGCCGACGAGATCGGCCGCGATCGCGATCCCGACCGCTGGGCGAGCCTTCAGAACGAGGTCGGCTATGCCCTGACGATGGCCGGCCGTTCGGAACGGAACGTCGCCCGTTTCGAGGAAGCGGTGCCGATCCTGCGCGAGGCGATCGCCGTGCAGAAGAAGATCAATTCGGTTCCAGCAGTCGCCTTCACCGAGGACAGCCTGTGCGACGTGCTGACAGATCTGGGCACTGCCCGCAAGGACAAGGCGCTGGCTGAGGAGGCGATCGCCGCTTGCCAGGACGCGCTGGTCATCTTCAGGGATCGCAAGATGGACGATCTCACCGCCGGTTCCGAGAAGAACCTTGCCGAGGCACAAGCCTTGCTGGCCGACTTGCACTGACGCTGGAGGGCTGCGCCCCGGTCGACGAGGCAACGTCGCGTGACAATGGTGAGCATGCAGCGTATGTTGACATAAAGATATCCTTATGTGACAGAATGGTGCTTGTCGCCCCAAGGATAAAAAATGTCGCAGAATTCTGCATCGCTGGACGTTTTGTTCGGTCCCGTCGCGGCCAAGCCCGACGGTTCGGAAGTGCTTGCGGCACTCACCGCGGCGGCGCGCGAGCGCATCCTTGTCCTCGACGGCGCCATGGGTACGCAGATCCAGGGTCTCGGCTTCGACGAAGAGCATTTCCGTGGCGAGGCCTTCGCCGGTTGCGCCTGCCACCAGCAGGGCAACAACGATCTTCTGATCCTGACGCAGCCGAAAGCGATCGAGGAGATCCATTATCAATATGCCATCGCTGGCGCCGACATTCTGGAGACCAACACCTTCTCCTCGACTTCGATCGCCCAGGCAGACTACGGCATGGAGGATGCGGTCTACGCACTGAACCGCGATGGTGCGCGGCTGGTGCGGCGCGCCGCCATCCGGGCCGAGCAGGAAGACGGCAAGCGCCGCTTCGTCGCCGGCGCGCTGGGGCCGACCAACCGCACCGCCTCAATGTCGCCCGATGTCAACAATCCCGGCTATCGCGCGGTGACCTTCGACGAATTGCGCCTGGCCTATGGCGAGCAGTTGCGCGGCCTGATCGATGGCGGCGCCGACATCATCCTGATCGAGACCATCTTCGACACGCTGAACGCCAAGGCGGCGATCTTCGCCTGCAATGAGATTTTTCTCGAGAAGGGCGTGCATCTGCCGGTGATGATTTCCGGCACCATCACCGATCTCTCCGGCCGCACCCTGTCGGGCCAGACGCCGACCGCCTTCTGGCATTCGGTGCGCCATGCCAGCCCCTTCACCATTGGCTTGAACTGCGCGCTCGGCGCCAACGCCATGCGCGCCCATCTGGCCGAGATTTCAGGCGCCGCCGACACGTTTGTCTGTGCCTATCCGAATGCCGGCCTGCCCAATGAATTCGGCCGCTATGACGAGAGCCCGGAATTCATGGCCCAGCAGATCGAGGATTTTGCCAAAGAGGGGCTAGTCAATGTCGTCGGCGGTTGCTGTGGCTCGACGCCCGAGCACATCCGGGCGATCGCCGAGGCGGTCAAAAAATATCCGCCGCGCGCAATTCCCGAGATCGAGCGTAAGATGCGCCTGTCCGGCCTGGAGCCGTTCACGCTCACTGACGAAATTCCCTTCGTCAATGTCGGCGAGCGCACCAATGTCACCGGCTCGGCCAAGTTCCGAAAACTGATCACGGCGGGCAACTATGTCCCCGCGCTCGACGTGGCGCGCGACCAGGTCGCCAACGGCGCGCAGATCATCGACATCAACATGGATGAAGGCCTCATCGATTCCAAGAAGGCGATGGTTGAGTATCTCAACCTGATCGCCGCCGAACCGGATATCGCGCGCGTACCGGTGATGGTCGACTCCTCGAAATGGGAGATCATCGAGGAGGGCCTGAAATGCGTGCAGGGCAAGCCGCTGGTCAATTCCATCTCGATGAAGGAAGGCGAGGAAGCATTCCTGCATCATGCGAGACTGGTGCGCGCCTATGGCGCGGCGGCGGTGGTCATGGCCTTCGACGAGGCCGGCCAGGCGGACACCAAAGCGCGCAAGGTCGAGATCTGCACCCGCGCCTACAAGCTGTTGACCGAACAGGCCGGCTTTCCGCCCGAAGACATCGTCTTCGACCCCAATGTCTTCGCGGTCGCTACCGGCATTGAGGAGCACGACAATTACGGCGTCGATTTCATCGAAGCCACCGGCGAGATCACCTCGACGCTGCCGCATGTCCATATCTCCGGCGGCGTCTCGAACCTGTCCTTCTCGTTCCGTGGCAACGAGCCGGTGCGCGAGGCCATGCATGCGGTGTTCCTCTACCATGCCATCCAGCGCGGCATGGACATGGGCATCGTCAATGCCGGCCAGCTCGCCGTCTACGACACGATCGAGCCGGAGCTGCGCGAGGCCTGCGAGGATGTCGTGCTGAACCGCGTGCCCAGGGCCGGCGGCACCGCCACCGAGCGCATGCTGGAGATCGCCGAACGCTTCAAGGGCACGGCCGGCAAGGAAGCGCAGGAGCGCGATCTCGCCTGGCGCGAATGGACGGTCGAGCAGCGCATTTCGCATGCGCTGGTCAACGGCATCACCGAATTCATCGACGCCGACACCGAGGAAGCGCGGCTCGCCGCCGAGCGCCCGTTGCATGTCATCGAAGGCCCGCTAATGGCCGGCATGAATGTCGTCGGCGACCTGTTCGGCGCCGGAAAAATGTTCCTGCCGCAAGTGGTTAAGTCGGCGCGTGTGATGAAGCAGGCGGTGGCCGGGCTGCTGCCGCATATGGAGGCGGAAAAACTGGCCAACGCCGCCAATGGCATCGACAATGGCGAGCGCCAGACGGCTGGAAAAATCCTGATGGCGACGGTGAAGGGCGACGTCCATGACATCGGCAAGAACATCGTCGGCGTGGTTTTGGCATGCAACAATTACGAGATTATCGATCTCGGCGTCATGGTGCCGGCGGCGAAGATCCTGCAGACGGCGCGCGACAGACAAGTCGACATCATCGGCCTGTCCGGCCTGATCACGCCATCGCTGGACGAGATGGTGCACATGGCCGCCGAGATGGAGCGCGAGGGGTTTGATATTCCGCTGCTGATCGGTGGCGCGACGACAAGCCGCGTGCACACGGCGGTGAAAATCCATCCACGCTACGCCAGGGGACAGACGGTCTATGTCACCGATGCCGGCCGGGCGGTCGGCGTGGTCGCCGCGTTGCTGTCCAACGACGGCAAGGCCGATTACGTCGACACGGTGCGGGCGGAGTACAAGAAGGTCGCCGACGCGCATGCCCGTTCCGAAGCCGACAAACAGCGGTTGCCGCTGGCCAGAGCGAGGGCCAATGCCCACAAGGTCGACTGGTCGGCTTACGAGCCGCCGAAGCCGTCCTTCACAGGCGTAAAAGTGTTCGAGAACTGGGACCTGACGGAGCTTGCTGGCTATATCGACTGGACACCGTTCTTCCAGACCTGGGAGCTGAAAGGCCGCTATCCCAAGATCCTCGATGACGAGGCGCAGGGACCCGCCGCGCGCCAGCTGTTCGAGGACGCGCAGGCGATGCTGAAGAAGATCATCGCGGAAAAATGGTTCGCGCCGCGCGGCGTGATCGGCTTCTGGCCGGCCAATGCCGTCGGTGACGACATCAGGCTGTTCACGGACGAGGGGCGCTCGCAGGAGCTGGCGACCTTCTTCACGCTGCGCCAGCAATTGACCAAGCGCGACGGCAAGGCCAATGTCGCACTGTCGGATTTCGTCGCGCCGGCCGAGAGCGGCAAGTCTGACTATATCGGCGGCTTCATCGTCACCGCCGGCATCGAGGAAGTGGCGATATCAGAGCGTTTCGAGCGGGCCAACGACGATTATTCCTCGATCATGGTCAAGGCGCTGGCCGATCGTTTTGCCGAAGCCTTTGCCGAGCGCATGCACGAGAAGGTGCGCAAGGAGTTCTGGGGCTATGCGGCCGATGAGAAGCTTGCCCCCGACGAACTGATCGGCGAGCCCTATCGCGGCATCCGCCCGGCACCCGGCTATCCGGCGCAGCCCGACCACACCGAGAAGGCGACATTGTTCCGGTTGCTCGACGGCGAGCGCAATGCCGGCGTCAGCCTCACCGAAAGCTACGCGATGTGGCCGGGCTCGTCGGTCTCCGGCATCTATCTCTCGCATCCCGAAAGCTATTATTTCGGCGTCGCCAAGGTCGAGCGCGACCAGGTCGAGGATTATGCCCGTCGCAAGGACATGCCCTTGGCCGAGGTCGAGCGCTGGCTCGGCCCGATCCTCAACTATGTGCCCGTGCATCATGCCGAGGCGGCGGAGTAGGCGCTTGCCGCCCTTAAAAGGCATACTCGGCTCTTGCCTTTAACGACCTTAACCTAATTTGATCGAAAGTATGGTCGGCGTCGGTCCGCAGGGACGCCTTATGGACCGCGCCGGAGTCTGCTGCATGACAGATAGTGAAGCCCCGATCCTCGTCTTGTTTCGCAACGATCTTCGGGTCCGCGACAACCGCGCTCTTTCGGCGGCCGCAGCGACTGGCAGGCCTGTCGTCCCGCTGTTCATCCTCGACGAGGAGGCAAAGCTGACGCGCCGCAAGGGCGGCGCCAGCCGTTGGTGGCTGCACCATTCGCTTCATGCGCTCGCGCGAGACATCGAGGCATTGGGCGCGCGACTTATCCTTAGGCAAGGCGCGACGGAGACGATCGTCTCCGACGCCATCGGCACGACAAAGGCCGCTTCGGTGTTCTGGAACCGTCGCTATGCGCCGGCCGACATCGAAACCGACAAGGCCATGATGGCGAAGCTGCGCAAGGATGGCTTCGTGGCGGAGAGTTTCGACGGTTTCCTGCTGCATGAGCCATCGCGGCTTCGGACGCAATCGGGCGATTTCTACAAGGTGTTCACGCCATTCTACCGGAAGCTGGCTGATCTCGAACATCGCGATCCGGTCGATGCGCCGGATAAGCTCGCCGGCTGGAATGGAAGGCTCCACGCCGATCCGCTCGATGCGCTCGAGCTCCTGCCGAAAAATCCGGATTGGTCGGGCGGACTTGCCAAACGCTGGCAGCCTGGCGAGCAGGGGGCGCGGCAGCAGCTCGAAACATTTATCGAAGACCGCCTCGATGGCTATGCCGAGGGCCGCGACTTTCCCGGCGAGGACGCTACGTCTTGCCTTTCGCCGCATCTCGCGCATGGCGAGATCACGCCATTCCAGATCATGGCCGCCGTCAGCCGCAAGCGCTCAGGCGATGCCGACACCTTCAGGAAGGAACTCGGCTGGCGCGAGTTCTCCTATCATCTCCTGTTCAATCTGCCCAAACTTCACAGCGAAAACATCCGCGAGGAATTCGATGCGTTCAAATGGCAGGCGGCCGCGGCCGAACTGAAGGCGTGGCAGCATGGACTGACCGGCTATCCCATCGTCGATGCTGGTCTGCGCGAGCTCTGGCAAACCGGCTATATGCACAATCGCGTCCGCATGATCGCGGCTTCGTTCCTGATCAAGGACCTGCTGATCGACTGGCGCGAGGGTGAGAAATGGTTCTGGGACACGCTGGTCGATGCAGATGCCGCAAGCAATCCCGCGAGCTGGCAGTGGGTTGCGGGATCGGGCGCCGACGCCGCCCCTTACTTCCGCATCTTCAATCCCGTGCTGCAAGGCGAGAAGTTTGATCCCAAGGGCACCTATGTCCGCCAATACGTCCCGGAACTCGCCAAGCTGCCCGACAAATATCTTCATCGCCCGTGGGAGGCGCCGGCCGATGTCATGCGGCAGTCTGGTTTGACGCTTGGAAGGGACTACCCGCAGCCGATCGTTGACCATGCCATGGCGAGGGACAGGGCATTGGCGGCCTATCGAACCGCACGCGGGCAGTGACATTCATTTGGGTGGAGCGCGACCAGGTCGCGAACCGTGTGCGGCCGTGGCATCTGAGTGGCGATGTCGCCGCTTGCACGCGTAGAAGCGACAGGCAGTGCCAATCGCTCTTTTCGCCAGTGTTTCCACGCGGCTTTATTCAGACAGCCTACTGCATCGCGGCGGGATTCATCCACAAAAACTCCCACACATTGCCGTCCGGATCCTCGATGTGGCGGTTGAACATGAAGCCGAGATCCTGCGCCGGATTGGGATCGGCGCGGCCGCCTGCCGTTACGCCCTTCTCGATGACGGCATTGACCTCGTCCTTGCTGTCGACGGTAAGTGCGATCAACATCTGGCTGTCCCGGTTGGCGTCGCCGATCGGGCGTGCTGTGAACTGGCCGTAGTGCTGGTGGGTCAGCAACATCACCCCGATCGCTTCGGAGAACATGATCGAGCTGGCCTGGTCGTTGGAGAATTGCGGATTGAGCGTGCCGCCGATCGCGAGATAGAACTTGGTAGCCGCCTGCAGATCGCGCACCGGCAGATTGAGGAAGATCATTTTGCTCATCGGTTCAAGCCTTGCTTTCGTTGACGGGTACTAGTCAGTCTAGTACTGTGGCAATGGCTACCACGCGGGAACGGTACCGTCTAGTACTGGTTGAAGGGCGCTATGGAAAATAATGGTGAAACCAGGTCGGCCCGCAAGGATCGGGAAATCATCGAGGCGGCCACGGCGGCGTTCATCGCCAAGGGCTATGACGGAACCAGCATGGAGGAAATCGCCACCAAGGCGGGGGCTTCCAAGCAGACCGTCTACAAGCATTTCAAGGACAAGGAGACGCTTTTCACCGAAGTCGTCGAGTCGACCGCCAGCCAGACCAACGACATTGTCGAGTCCGTCACCATGCTGCTTTCCGAGGCGAAATTCATGGAGGGCGGCCTGCAGCAGCTCGCCCGACGCATGACAACGACGCTGATGGACGACGAGCTGCTGAAGCTGCGGCGTCTGATTATCGCCAATGCGGATCGGATGCCGCAGCTTGGCCGCAGCTGGTACGAAAAAGGCTTTGAGCGCATGCTGGCCTCGGTGGCTTCATGTTTTCAAAAGCTCACCAGTCGGGGCCTGCTGCAGACCAGCGATCCCCGTTTGGCGGCCAGTCATCTCTTCGGAATGCTGCTCTGGATCCCCATGAACGAAGCCATGTTCACCGGACGCAACCCGCGCTCGAAGGCCGACCTTGAGCGGCATGCCGACGCCTCGGTTGAAGCCTTCCTTGCCGCCTATGGGGTGCGGTCGAAATAGTCACGCTCCTCTCCGCCGGCGATCCGTCTTGCGGTCGATTGCCCGTCCGCGCCTGTCGTTTTTTGCGGCGTCGCTTCCTGTGAACGGCAGCCGGGCATCGGGATGCGGTGTGCCAACATTGGCATTTGCATCGCCGGCTCGCGCATGATCCAAGGCGGCGGTAGAGTCCGGGTACTCGTCCTCGCAATTGGAGCTTGAATGACCGTCTTTACACGCCGCAGGCTCTTGAAAACCGCCGCCGTCGCTGGTGTCAGCGGTGTCGGACTTGCCGCGATCGGCAGGCTTGGCAGTCTGGCCGCAGCCACGCCGGAGCCGCTGGTGCTGCAGACGGCGAAAGTCCAGGCGAAGCTGATGGATGTCGGCGCGACCAACAATGTGCTGACCTATGGCAACGCCGGAATGCCGCCGGTGCTGCGGATGAAAAAGGGTGGGCCGTTCGCCGCGCGCCTGGTCAATGCCATCGACGATCCGACGACCATCCACTGGCACGGCATTCGCGTTCCAAACAAGATGGATGGCGTGCCCTTCCTGGTCCAGCCTTACGTCTACACCGGCGATCATTTCGACTACGCCTTCACCCCGCCGGACGCCGGTACCTTCTGGTATCACCCGCATTGCAACACGCTGGAGCAGATGGGGCACGGCCTGACCGGTGTGATCGTGGTCGAGAACCCCAGCGATCCGAAATTCGACGCCGAATTCGTCCTCAATCTGCGCGATTGGCGCCTCGGCGACGACGCCCAGTTCATCGACCAGTTCCGGCCGCGCGATGCCGCAAGGACTGGCACCTACGGCACGGTGCGCACCGCCAACTGGCTCGACCAGCCGCAATACGACGCACCCGCCGGCGGGCTGGTGCGTCTGCGCGTCGCCATCACCGATGTCACCCGCATCTATGCCTTTCGCGTCGACGGTGCGGAGGCGGTCGTTATGGCGCTGGATGGCAATCCGGTGCCGGAGCGTTTTTCGCCCGACGCCTTGCTGCTTGGACCCGGCCAGCGCATGGAGCTTGCCATCCGCATGCCCGACCAAGAGGGCGCGATCGTCAGCCTGCGGGATGTCAGGGGCACCAAGCCTAAGGTTCTGGCGACCTTCCATGCGACCGGCAGCTCGCTCAAGCGGGATGTCCGCGATGTTGCTCCGCTTGAAGTGAATCCGGTGGCGGAGGTCGATCTCGCCGCCGCCCAGCATATTTCGCTGGCGCTCAGCGCCACCGCCGAAAACACTCCGAGCGACGGTATCTGCGGCTCACTCGGCTACAGTTTCTGGGCCATCAACAAGGTGCCGTGGCCGGGCGATACGCCGGACCCGACCGCACCTTTGGCCGAGCTGAAGCTCGGCAAGAGCTATGTCATCGACATGGAAAACCTGACACCGCAATCGCATCCGATGCATCTGCATGGCATGAGCTTCAAGGTGCTGTCATCCTCGACGCGGCCCGTTCAGCCGCTGATTTCCGACACCTATCTCATCCAGCCCAACGAGAAGGTCCAGCTCGGCTTCGTCGCCGACAATCCCGGCGACTGGCTGCTGCATTGCCACATCATCGAGCATCAGAAATCAGGCATGACGAGCTATATCAGGGTGGTTTGAGTCTGGAGCGGAGGCGTCAGCTTCCGCGACCACTTGTGATCATCACTTGCGCAGCTGCGCCTCGATCTCGTCCAGCACCTTGTCCTTGCCGATGCCGGTGAGGAAGGCGAGGCCCTTGATGACCGGCTTGGTCACTGAAGCCGAGATCGGCGTCGTGGAGACGATGAAGTCGACGCTGTCGGCCAGCCCCGGCACTTCGGTGGCCTTTGCCTGCTGCGCGTTGAAGGTGAGGCCGCGCTTCTTCATCGCCTCGGTGACCGCGACATTGACCGCCGTCGAGGTGGCTATGCCCGTGCCGCAGGCAAAGAGAATTGTTTTGTGTCTGGACATCTCTTGCTCCTCCTTGTTTTCAGCCGAGAACGGCACGCACGTCGTCAAGCGTCCTGGCCGACCTCAAGCCGTCCAATGCCTCTGGATTCTGGATGGTGGCCATGACGGACTGCAGCGCTTCAATCTGCTTGTCCTTGTCATTGATGGCAAGCAGGAAGACGAAGCCGACAGGCAGCTTCTCGTCGGGGTCTTCCATGTTGGCGAAGATCACGGGCCGCTTCAGCGTGCCCATCGCAATGCCGGGCTTCAGCACATGCTCCGGGTCGGTATGCGGCACCGCGACATTGTCGGCGCGTTCCAGCGGCAGTCCTGTCGGGATGGTCATTTCGCGGCGCACGACCGCGTCGGCATAGGAGCTTTTGACATAGCCAAGGGCCTCAAGCCGGCCAGCCAGGATGCGGATGATCTCCTCATTGGTCGAGGCATCGGAACCGAGCACGATCGCCTCGGGATCCAGAAGCTGCATAAGGCCGTGAGACATGTGTTGCTCCGTTATGGATCGTGCGCCCTAGAGCCGGATGATTTCAGGTCGGATCGACCTGAAATCTGAATCCGGCTCTAAATCAAAGAGATAGAGCATGATGTCGTCCGAAAACCGCTTCACACTTTTCGGCATCATGCTCTGGGGGAGGGCGCACGATCATTTCAAATCGAAGGTTCGATGCGGTTTCAGGCGGTGCCTTCGGCCGGCTCGTCCTCGGCGCCTGCTGCCCGTTCCCAACCGAGTGGGTTGCGGCGGTAGAGGACAAACAGGGCGGCGATGACCACGGCGATCACGATGATGCCGACAACGCCAAGTCCCATGGCCTCGATGATGACATAGGGCACCCACAGGAAGCCGTCGACCACTGAGGTGATCTGCAGCGCGTCCGCCGGCAGCTTGAAGCCCGAAGCGACGGCCGCGCTGGTGAACAGCGGCGCCAGTGCGTTGGCGACGTAGAAGCCGATGGCCAGGGTCACCGTGCCGATCACCACCATGCGGAACACATTGCCTTTGACCAGCGGGGCGGTCATGGCGACGATGAACGGAATGACCGCAAGGTCGGCAAACAGGATGACGCGGTTGCCGGGCAGTATGATGGACAGGATGATCGCGATCGGCACCAGGATCAGCGACGACGAGATTGCGGCGGGATGGCCGATCAGGATCGCCGAATCGAGACCGACGAGCAGCTCGCGGTCGCCGGTGCGCTTGCGCACGAATTCCTGCGCGGCGTCGGAAACCGGAATCAGCCCTTCCATCAGGATCTTCACCATGCGCGGCAGGAGCAGCATCACGGCGGCCAGCGTCATACCGGTGCCCAGCACCTTGGCCAGCACCACGCTGAGATCACCCGCATTGTAGAAAGCAATCGCGCCAAGCACGAGGCCGATGATGAGGCCCATCACGACAGGTTCGCCGAACACGCCGAACCTGCGCTCGATGGTGTCGGTGTTGATGTTGATGCGATTGATGCCGGGAATGCGATCCATGATCCAGTTGAGCACAATGGCGATCGGCAGGATCTGCGCCGAAGCGAGATGCGGCACGGAGATGCCAGGCACGCCATAGAACTGCTGCACCGCGCGCCGACCAGTCGGCGAACAGCAGCGAGAGCGCGGCGACAAGCGCGGCGACGGCAATGCCATAGGCCAGATTGTCGGTGGCGGCCACGACGAGCGAGCCGACAAAGGCGAAGTGCCAGAAATTCCAGACGTCGACATTGAGCGTGCGCGTCATGCGCGTCAGCAGCAGTACGATGTTGACCAGAATGCCGATCGGGATGACCCACAGGCCAACCGACGAGCCGAAGGCGATCGCCGCTGCCGAAGGCCAGCCGACATCAATGATGTCGCGGTGAATACCGGTGTTGGTGACAATGGCCTTGGCAACGTCGCCGATCGACGTGAACATCAGGCCAAGCACCAGATTGATGCCGATGAAGGCGACGCCGATGGTGACTGCGGCGCGAAAAGCCTTGCTGACCTTGGCGCCCAAAACCACGGCTATGATGAAAATGACGATCGGCAGCAGGATCGTCGGTCCAAGCGTGTCGATGGCCCCTTTGAGGCCCGCGAGAATTGTATCCATTCTTCCTCCCCTGGAGCCCCGGGCCTATGCCCCGCAATGCTCCTTGATTCTCATCCAACGCCTCTGCCGCCCTTCGGCGCAAAGGCACTCCCCAGATTGCCGCGAGACGAATGCCCCTCCGAGCGGTCGTCTTGTGAACATTTGCCTTTTTCAGCAAACGAATGTTTTATTGGGGCTGTTCACAGCAATGTCAATCGGCGACCCTTTGGGCCAACCGGGCAAAGGAAAGCCGCTTTTCCCGCGTCATTTTCGCTGGAAACGGCCGGCCGGAGCCGGTTTCGTTGGCACAGGTGATCGGTCCCTGCTAATCCGGCCGCAAATCAAGAAGCTGTGGACATCCCGTATGACCAATGTCGCCCTGACCGGCCTTGCTCGCGATCTTGCCAAGCGTGCGTCGGAGGGCCGTCCCGTCCGCATTGGCGTCATCGGCTCTGGCGAAATGGGTACCGACCTTGTCACGCAAGGCATGCTGATGCCGGGCATATCGGTTTGCGCCGTCTCGACGCGGCGTCCGCATACCGCGCGCGAGGCCATCCGTATCGCCTATGGCGACGAAGCCATGGCGGTCGAAGCCGACACTCCATCGAAAGTCACCGCGGCCATCGAGGCGGGAAAAATCGCCATCACCTCCAATGAGATGCTGGTAACCAATCCATTGATCGACGTCGTCATCGACGCCACCGGCAAGCCCGGTGTCGCCGCCGATTTCTGCCTGTCGGCGATGGAGCACGGCAAGCATCTGGTGATGATGAATGTCGAGGCCGATGTCACCATCGGTTGTTATCTCAAGCAGCAGGCTGACCGGCTTGGCGTCGTCTATTCGGTCGGCGCCGGCGACGAGCCGTCGAGCTGCATGGAACTGATCGAGTTCGCCTCCGCACTCGGCCTGACCATCGTCTCGGCCGGCAAAGGCAAGAACAACCCGCTCAATCATGACGCTGTGCCCGACGACTATCGCGAGGAAGCGATCCGCCGCAACATGAACCCGCGCATGCTGGTCGAGTTCGTCGATGGCTCGAAAACCATGGTCGAGATGTGCGCCATCGCCAACGCCACCGGCCTGGTGCCCGACGTGCCCGGCATGCATGGACCGAAGGCCGACCGCGACGACCTCGTCAAGGTGCTGATCCCGCGTGAGGATGGCGGACTGTTGCTGAAAAAAGGCGTTGTCGACTACACGATCGGCAAGGGCGTCGCCCCCGGTGTCTTCGTCATCGTCGAGGCCACGCACCCGCGCATCATCGAGCGCATGGACGATCTGCATATCGGCCATGGTCCCTACTACAGCCTGTTCCGGCCCTACCATCTGACCTCATTGGAAGTGCCGCTGACCGCCGCCCGCATCGTGCTGTTCGGCAAGCCTGATATGGTGCCGCTGCCACGGCCGGTCGCCGAAGTATGCGCCGTCGCCAAGCGTGACCTGACCGCCGGCGAAACCTTCGATGCCATCGGCGAGACCTGCTACCGCTCCTGGACGATGACCGTCGGCGAGGCCCGCGCCCAGCGCGCCGTGCCAGTCGGCCTGCTCGAGGGCGGCAAGGTGTTGAAATCGGTCAGGAAAGGCGAGTTGCTTACCGCCGGCAATGCAGCGCCCGACCCGACGACGAGGCTGTTCGCCTTGCGCCGGCTGCAGGACGAGATGCTGTACGGAACGGGTTGAGGCTTACTTCCCCAACTCGATCGACCGCAGCCGTGCCGCCTCCACCGCTTCGGTCAGCAGCTTGGTCAGCCGATCCTCGCCCATCAGCACGGCAAGGGCCGCAGCCGTCGTGCCGTTCGGGCTGGTCACCTGCTGGCGCAGCACGCTCGGTTCCTCCTGGCTTTCGGCGGCGAGCGAGGCTGCACCGTAGACTGTCTGCATGGCGAGCAGCCTGGCGGTCGCCGCCGAAAGCCCGGCCTTTTCGGCGGCGACGGTCAGCGCTTCGATGAAATGGAAGATATAGGCCGGCCCCGATCCCGACACAGCGGTCACTGCGTCCATCAGGCCCTCATCGTCGATGGTGGCCACTTCACCGCTGGCCGACAAAAGGTCGGCGACGAAGCGCTTGGTATCATCAGAGACGAGCGGGTTGGAAAACACCACCATCATGCCCTTGCCGATGGAAGCAGGCGTGTTGGGCATGCAGCGCACAACCGGCGCGCGACTGCCGAGGATATCCTCGAAGGTTGAGACCGGCGTGCCGGCGGCGATGCTGACGAAGGTAGTGCGCCCGTCGCCGAAGCGCTTGTAGGCGGCGGTCACCTCGCGGATCACCTGCGGCTTCACCGCGATGACGACGAGATCAGGCACGGCGTCACCTGGAATATCGCCGGCATCAGCAGCTATGGCACAGCCGAGTGCGGCGGCCCGCTGGCGCAGATCGGCATTGGGCTCGACCACGAAAACCGTCGAGGGTGCAAGCTTGCCGGACTTCAGCCAGCCCGCGAGCATGGCGTAACCCATATTGCCGCAGCCGGCGAGAACAAGCCTGATCGTCATTGAGAAACCCTCCGAAGGAAGGCCCTGACATAGACGCTCGCGCTGCGGTGGGGAAGCCCTGTCAGGCCGAGCGGGAAGATCGCGAATCGCGATCGGAGCCACGCACCGCGATCGGCCGCAGCGACACTTGTCTCAGGCCAAGCACGCCGAGCACGAAGAACAGCCAGACCGGATCGCCGCGATGGAAGAAGAAGCTTTCGAGGAAAGCGTTGAGTGCGGTGAACAGCACCACCATCATGAAGAAGTCGCCGAGAAAGATATTTTCTCGGCGCAGCGGGATACGCATGTAGTCGCGCAGCGGCGCGATGAGGAAGGTGTAGACCGCCACGCAAAGGGCCGGAATGCCCATCAGCACGGCTATGTCGAGATACCCGTCATGGCCGTGCACGATGGTCCGGATGTCCCAGGGCCGGTCGAAGGGCTGGTCCTGGTTGAGCAGCAGCGGCGTGCCCCAGAAGCTTTCATAACCGTAGCCGGTCCACGGTTTCTTTGCCAGCATCGAGCCAGCGAACTCCCACAGCGTCGTGCGGCCGGTATAGGTCATGTCGGGGAAATAGATCGCCGCCAGATGCTTCACCGGCGGCAGGAAGACGATGCCCAGCGTGCCGACCGCCGTGGCGATGATTGCCAGAGCAAACAGGATCGGCGTGCCGAGCCGCATGCCCATGAGGCTCGGCAGCACCACGATCAGGATCGAGAACGGCACCAGGCCGGCGGTCGTCTTGGAGCCTGTGTGCAGCATGAAGATCATCGCCGCGCAGAAGATTCCCGCGCCCCACCAGTGTTGCCCACGCCGGTAGAGATAAAGACCGGCGAAGCTGAAGCAGGCCATGATCGGGCCGGCGATGTTCTTGTGGGTGAAAACGCCGCGCCACAGGCCCGCATGTTCGGGCTCTTGGGAATCGGCCGTGTGCAGCGCCTCATGTGGAAACACGATGAGGCCGAGGTAGGAAAGGCCCATGACCACGACGGCGGTGAAGATGATGACCTTGGAGATGGCTTCGGCATCGCGCGGCAGCACCAGGATCGTTGCCATGGTCAGGATGCCGATCATGGTGAAGGAGGCGGCGCGCATGGCCGAGGGCGGATCGGTCGCCAGCACCACCGACAGGAAAAAGAAACCCAGCATCAGCACCCAGGACGGGCTGAGCAGCGAGCGCACGACGCGCGGATCGGCAAAGGCCATCAGCGAGAAGATCGAAATGCCGCCGAGCGCGCCGAAGCCGAGCTGGTTGACGATGTCGCCGCCGTCGCCCGTGAGTTCGGCGCCGCCTGGCTGGAACGGCCGGAAGGACACCATGATGATGGTGAACAGAAGTGCGGCAATGGCGGTCGCCACGCCGTCGCGCGTGAATGCGTCGCTGAGCGGGGCGCGCTCAGTTTTTCTCGGGCTGACGATACTGCTCATTGGTATATCCGAATTCGGCCATCACGCGGCCCAGCGCCACATGGACGGGATAGATGGCGATCGCCGGCGATCCGGTCCGCACGAGCCGGATCAGGCCGCGAAACGGCGAGGCGGCAAGCAGAGCCAGGCTCTTTGCGAACACCTTGGCACCGGCGAATGGCGTGCCAGCACGCTTCTTCTTCTCGACCAGTGTCGAGATCACGCCGTTGCGCAGGCTGCGAGCCCGGATCCAGTCGGCTTCGACACGCCGGGCCGGAACGGTCTCTTGCACCGTGGCCTCGGCACACCAGCCGAGCACAAAGCCCTTCTGCGCCGAGCGGCTGAGAAAGTCGGAATCGCCGCCGCCCATGAAATTGAATTTGAGATCGAGGAAAGGTGGCCCCATGGCGATCAGCACATTGCGTCCAACCAGAAGATTGCCGGACGAATAGAGCGCGGGCACGCGTCCCGTCTCCCGGTAGGGCGGCGCAAAGACGGGATGTCCTGCCCATTGCGCATGGGCGGGATCGGCAAAGACCGGCACCTGCGGGCCTCCGACGAGATCGGCGCCGAGTGTTTCGGCAGCCGAGCACATCCGCTCCAGCCATTGCGGGTCGGCGATCTCGTCGTCGTCGATGACCAGCAGATGCCTGAAGTTCGGGAAGTGCAGGAGTGCTGTCTGCCAGCCGGCATTGTAGGCGCTGCAATTGCCACGCTGATGGGCGATGATGACCATACCCGGTATCTCGTCGCGCTCGAACAGCGGCAACACCGCCCTGGCGCCTTCACGCGCCTCGGCTTCGTTTTCCATGACGATGACGGCAAAGCGCCGGCCGGTCCGCTGCGCGCTGAGCGATGCCAGTGTTTCCAGAACTTGTTCGGGTCGCTTGAACGTCGGCAAGGTGACGACCGCTTCGACAGCCTCCACGTCAAGCCGGGGAGACCGTCCAGCGATCGATACCGAACCATCCGATGGCAAAAGGATCATCCGTCTCCAGCCGCGTCGTGAGTTGGGCTCTGGTAGCACCACGGTGATAAGGTTTCGTTAATCACCTTGCACGGAGAAGCCCGCCAGGTTCGGGCTTTCGGCCGCGGATTGTGCTCGCTTAATCAAGGGTTCACCGCGCTTTGCTACCGGCTACACCACTGGATAGGTGAGATGCATCTGCTGTTCGCCACATCGATCGTGCCCGACGGCGCTCTCGCCTCGGGCTATGAGATCGCCAACGCTGCAATCATCGCCGCTTTGCGGCGCGCCGGCGCGCGCGTCACGGTCATTGGCTTTACCTGGCCGGGGAAAGCCGCGGCCGATCCGGAAAACACGGTGGTGCTGGGTGCCATCGACGTGCGCACCGAAAGTGCGTCGCCCCTGCAAAAGCTCGCCTGGGTCGGCAATGCGATGCTGTCGGGCCTCACCTTCGCGTCGGTCAAGCTGCGTGCGGTGTCCGACCAAGCTGTTCTGGCCGCGCTCGAACAGGCCGGTCCGTTCGATGGCTATGTGCTGAATTCCGTGCAGTTTGCCGGCGCCTTCGAAAAGCTCTTCGAAGACCGGCCTTCGATCTTCGTCGCCCATAATGTCGAGCACCTTTCGGCGCGCGAGAATGCCGCTGCCGCCGGTAGCCTCTTCCAGCGCCTGTTGTTCCGCCGCGAGGCAAGATTGCTCAAAATCGTGGAAGAGCGCCTCTGCCGCCGCGCAAGCTTCGTCTTCACGCTGGCCGAGGAGGATCGCGCTGCGCTCGGCGTCGCCGCCGACCGTTCAGCGGTGCTGCCGCTGGTGACCGGTGCCAGGGCGCCAGACCGCAAAAGTCCACGCAAGATCGATTGCGACGCCGCCTTGATCGGCACCTGGACCTGGCAGCCGAACCGCATCGGCCTCGACTGGTTCCTGGGTAAAGTGGTGCCGCATCTGCGGCCGGATTTCCGCATCCGCATTGCAGGCCACGTGCCTTCCGGCGTCGCCTCGACGCATCCGGGTGTCGAATTTGTCGGCCGTGTCCCGGATGCCAGGGCGTTCGTGTCGGGTGCTGCCGTCATCCCGCTGATCAGCACCGCCGGCAGCGGCGTGCAACTGAAGACCATCGAGACCTTTGAACTCGGCCTGCCTTCGGTCGCCACCAGCCGCTCGCTGCGCGGCATCGGCCACCGCCCCGACAATTGCGTCGTAACCGACGATCCGGCCGGCTTCGCCAGGGCGCTGGAGACAGCGGCGGCCAATATCCGGGACGTCGATGGCGGCGCGTTCCATCGCCAGCAGGTCAAGGCGCTCGACGTCGCCATCCGGCTCGGCCTCGAAAAACTCGGCGCAGTCAGGCACGAGGTGTTTGCATGAACATGCACACCGCCCGCGCCGCGTTCGGGCTCGACAGCCTGAAGACGATCCTCGGCATCTCGGTGCTCGCCATCCGCTGGGACGATGCGATCGCGCTGCTGAACCGGCTCATCGCCGAGCGGCGCTTCACCAAGGTCAGTTTCCTCAACGCGCACAATGCCAACATCGCATATTCAGACCCGGTCTTCGCCGAGGCGCTCGACGATTTCCTCATCCTGCCGGACGGTATCGGCGTCGATCTCGCGGCGAAACTTCTGTATGGCGCGCCATTTCCCGACAATCTCAACGGCACCGATTTCGTGCCGGCCTTCCTGCAGGCCTCGACGAGGCCGTTGACAGTCGGGCTGCTCGGCGCAACGCGTGTCAACGCCGAGGCGGCGTCGGTCAAGCTGGCGGCACTTGCCGTGCAGCACAATTTCGTCGTCATTCATGATGGCTATTTCTCAGCCGCGCAGGAACAGGAGATCATCGGCCGGATCGCAGCGTTGCGGCCCGATATGCTGCTGGTCGCCATGGGCGTGCCGCGCCAGGAACTGTGGATCGCACGCCACATCGACGAGCGCCACTGCACCTTGCCGGTGGCTGTCGGCGCGCTGCTCGATTTCCTGAGCGGCTCGGTGCCGCGCGCGCCATTGTGGATGCGGCGCCTGCGGCTGGAATGGCTGTTCCGGCTGGCGGTCGAGCCGGGCCGGCTCTGGCGCCGCTACGTGGTTGGCAATCCTGTGTTCCTGTGGCGGGCCGTCAAGCAGAGATTGTCGCGTGGCTCCGAAGCGGGCGGAGATCTCCGTTGAACAAGCGGTTCGTTCCTGACGCCCATATCGAACCGGGCCTGTTGCCGAAGGTACCGACGGCGGCAGTGGTGACGGCAAGCTATGCACCGGATTTCGAGCGTTGCCGGCTGTTGTGCGAGACCCTTGACCGGCATGTCTCGGGTGCCGCACACCATTACATCCTGGTCGAACATCGCGACGTGGCACTTTTCCGTCAGCTGGAGACAGACCGGCGCACGATCGTCGACGAGCGCGACCTGCTGCCGCGCTGGCTGCACGCATTCGACGATCCGCTCAGCCTGTTTCGCCGGCGTGTCTGGCTCAGCCTGAAGACACAGCCGCTGCGCGGCTGGCACGTGCAGCAGCTGCGCCGTATCGCCATCGCAGCGCACGCCCGGGAAGACGTTCTGGTCTTTTGCGATTCCGACGTTGCTTTCGTGAAGGCGTTCGACTGCGCCGCCTTCTGGCGCGACGGCGAGGCACGTCTGTTCCGCCGCGACGGCGTGCTTGCGCAGGAGGGGCATGACGAGCACCGCATCTGGTCGAGCAATGCCGGCTCGGCGCTTGGCATCGACCCGTCCCGGACGTCGGTCCACGATTACATCTCGACGCTGATCGCCTGGCGCCGCGACACCGTGCTTGCCATGTGCGGACAGATCGAGAAGGTCCATGGCCGCGACTGGGTCGAGGCGATCGGTCAGGCGCGCCGATTCTCCGAATGTATGATCTATGGCCGCTATGTCGACGATCTGCTCGATGGAGCCGGTCACTTCCATGGTTCGGAGGAATTCTGCCGCGTCCACTGGACGGGTGAGGCGCTATCGGACGACGAGTTCCGCCACTTCGTTGCTGGTATGGCGCCGGAGCAGGTGGCGATCGGCATGCAATCCTTCATAGGCACCGATATCGGCCGTATCCGCCGCCTGATCGGGCTTCAATCCTCGTAGTCTTAGATGGGCTTGGCCGGCTTGCGCATCGCCGAATAGGTCAGCAGCATCGAGGCGAGATAGAGCAGCAGGAAGACGACGTTGAGCGACAGAACCAATGTTGACGTGTCCGTGATGGACGTCAGCACATAGGTCAGCAGCAGCCCTTTCAGTCCGGCAAGCAAGCCGAGATTGATGGCGCGTACCAACGTCTGCCCGCGCGCGAACAGCAGCTCGGCCTGGTATTCGACCAGGTTGCGCAAACCTGGAACGCAGATCGCCAGCGCCACCAGAGGAGCTGCCTCGGAGACATTCTTGCCGAGCGCGTTGGGGAAGAAATGCAGCACGATGCCAAGCGCCAGCAGCGCCGCCGTCGAGACAGCAAACACGCCGCCCTCAATGCCGCTTTTTACCGTCAAGCGCGACAACAGGTCCGGCGCGCGCATCATGCGTTGCACCAGCATCATGGAGAAGGTGCGGATGGGGATTGCGGTGAGGTCAACCAGCCGCATGATGATGGCATAGATGCCAGCCAAATGCGGGCCGCCGATCGCCAGCACCAGCAGCTTGTCGAACTCCGATTGCAGATAGAACAACACCTCGGCACCGGCGACATAGATCGAATCGAGAAGCCGCCTGAGATAGAGCTCGATACGCAGCCGTAGTCTTTGGCGGGGATAGAACCAGCCGAAAGCCAAAAGCAGCGAGGCTGCGTTGGCGCCGATATAGAACCACGACCACACCCAGATGCTGTGCTGTGCCCAGAGCATGAACAGCACAGCACCAAGCGCGCGCAGCGCTGTCGCCAGGATCGCCAGCACGGCGGCACGGCCGAACTTGCCCAGCCCGTTGTTGACGATCAGGGCGACCTCAACCGGCCGCCACAACAGCGCCTCGGCGAAGACGATTGCCGAAAATACCGACAGCGGTACGGTGCCGGCAAAGAAGATCAGGTAGACGCCGAACGAGGCCGCGGCCAGCAACGGCAGGGAAATGATGCCGAGCAGCAGGAAGCCGGCGGTGAAGGTGCCGATCAGATTGGGGCGAATGGTGGCGGTGCGATAGAGCGCCGAGATGAAACCAAAAGCCAGGATCCGCGACAGCATCACGCCGGCCGCCGAAGCGGTGGCGAACATACCGAACTCCGAGATGGACAGCGTGTTGGCGAGCGCGATGAAATAGGCCAGCGAAAACACCAGTCGCCCGCCGGCGCCGCTGATCGCCGAAAAATAGTCGCGAACCAGCCCCCGTCGCTCGGCCACGAAAGTGCCGATCCGGGCGAAAGTCCGCCTTTGCGGTATGCCGCGAGCTTCGGTCATGTCTGGGGAAGCCATAGGCGGGAAAGCTTAACGCGCCGTTTTGAGGTCCGGACGCGTTGAAATTCCCGCGCTTGAGGTTATGAAAACCTTACCCGCCGGCCTGCCAAAATTAACCTTTTGTTTCCTATGCTTGTTTAGCGTGGCTTAACGAATGGCCGACCGCCGCTGCCAAGCGGCCAACGAGTAAAGCTCCAAGACAATGGTCGACAGGGAAAACCGTGAAGACTGGAGGCGCGAGCGTTCCTTGCTGGCGCTCGGCCAGGCCATGCGCGGTGAGGATGACACGGACCCGTCATTGGTCTCTATAGGCGATCGGGCAGATCCGTCATGGCGCGAGGATGCCGCCACGCGCCATCGCCTGGCCCGTTCGCGGCGTGAGGCGCGGGCGAACCCGACGCCGTCCGCCGCCGTCGAAACAGAGCGCTTCCGGGCGGACGAGCAGCCCGAAGCGGCCGCACAGGAGGACGTCTGGCGCTCGCAGGAGGGCGCCGGCACCGGCGATTTGCCGCCGGCGATACCGCGCGCAAGCACGGTCCCTGAAGAGCCTTCCGCCGGCGTTCGCTCTCATGAGACATCCGGATCCGGCCATGAGGGTGAGGCCAATCCCTCCTTTGGCGGTCGTGGTGACGACCAGCAATGGAAGCCGTTGATCGATCCGATGCAGGTGGTGCGCGGCATTGCCAGGTCGAAGCTGCTGATCATCACGACCACCCTGATCGGTGCCGGGCTCGGCATAGCGATCGCGCTGTCGACGCCGAAGAAATATGAAGCCACCGCTGAACTGATCGTCGATCCGCGCGACCTCAAGCTCACCGACCGTGACCTTACCCAGAATGTCGTCGCTTCCGACGCCACGCTCGCCATCGTTGAAAACCAGGTCCGGGTGCTGACCTCGGGCACGGTTCTGAACAAGGTCGTCGACAAGCTCAATCTCGTCAACGATCCGGAGTTCAACGGTCAAGGCTCCGGCGGCCTCGGCATCAGGTCGCTGATCCATTCGATCCTGTCACGCCAGGATGGGCCGGACGGTGTCGATCAAGTCCGCCGGCGTGCGCTCGCGGTCGGCAATCTGGCCGAAAGCCTCTCGGTCGAGCGCGGCGGTAAGACCTTCGTCATCACCGTCAGCGCAATCACGCAGAATGGCGAGAAATCGGCCCTCATCGCCAACACGATGACGGATGTGTTTCTGCAGACCTTCGGTCAGATTCAGTCGGATACGGCCGGCCGCGCGACCGACGAACTGACGGCAAGGCTCGAGGACCTGCGCAAGGGCGTCGAAGCGGCCGAGCGCAAGGTCGAGGATTTCAGGGCCTCGCATGATCTTGTCGATGCCCAAGGCCATCTGATCAGCGACGACGAGATGCTGAAGCTCAACGAGCAGCTCTCGGTCGCTCGCGCCCGGACACTGGAATTGAATGCGAGGGCGGCCTCGGCGCGTTCGATTGACGTCAATTCGGTTCTCTCCGGCACCTTGCCGGAAGAGATCAACTCCAACACGATGAGCGATCTGCGCTCGCAATACGCGACGCTCAAGCAGGAGGCCGACCGTGCCGCCATCCGGCTCGGCCCGCGCCATCCTGAACTGCAGGCGATCAATGCACAGATCGCCGGCGCGCGCGACCGTATCGCCGGTGAGTTGCGTCGCATCGCGTCCTCGCTGCAGGTCGATCTGAAACGCGCCGTCCAGCTCGAACAGGATCTTTCCTCCCGCCTTGCCCAGCTCAAGGTGCGCAGCGGCGACGTCAACAATGATTTGGTGTCGATGCGCGAACTGGAGCGTGAGGCCTCTGCCAAGCGCTCCGTCTACGAACAATATCTGCTGCGCGCCAAGGAGACCGGCGAGCAAAAGGACATCAACACCGCCAACATGAATGTGATCTCCAAGGCTTTTGCGCCGCTCGAAGCGAAAGGCCCGTCTCGCGCCTTGATGGCCCTTGCCGGCCTGCTGCTTGGCTTTGCCTCTGGCGTTGGCCTTGGCGCCATGCGTGGCGCCTATGAAAGCTTGCGCGAGACCGCGACATCGCGTTCGCGCCGCGACCGCGAGGCGCCTCTCGAGGAGCAGGCGTACCGGGCTGCGCCACCACCGGCGCCGCCTATGCCGGCAGCGCCAGTGCCCCCGGCGCCACCCCCACCGCCTGCACCACCACCGCCCGCTGCCCAGGCCGAAGCCGCGCCTGTCGAACGGCCGGGGCGGATCAGCGCCCTCATGGCGAAGCTGCGCAACGCCGTGTCCCGCAAGCCATCCGCCGAAGCGGATGACGCCAGCGAGTTCGCCGCCTTTGGTGAAAACGTGCGGCCGGCGGATGCTGCCATGCCCTCCGGCTTCCCGAACTCGGAGTCCGTCTTCATGCCCCGGCCGTCGGACTATTCGCGGCCGCCTTTCCAGCCGGGCTTCGATGCCACCTATTCCCAGCCGATGGGTCCGCCCTCGCGGTCGCCCCTGATGCCGCCGCTGCCGGTCTATCCGGCGCCGCCGCCCTATCCCCATGCACAGCAGGCAGGCCATCCCCAGCCGTGGCAGACGCAGCCGCCGGCAGGCAGCCCCTATGCCCAGGCCCCCTATGCCGGGCATATGCCGTACCCGCCACAGGCCGCTGCGCCGCAGCCACCTGCCTATGCAGCCCCGCCATCGCCGGAACCTGATCACCAGGTCCAGGAAAGCGCCGAACAGGCGCCCATCGAGGAAATTCGCGCCAGCCTGCGCGAATTCCGCGAAGCGGTCCGCGAACTCACCGAGAGCCGCGCCCGCCGCCGCTATTTCTGAGCCACCGAATACTTCGCGGAGGCCGAACAAAACCAACCCGGTTTCGCGTAAACGGCATCGGACGGCGTTTTGGCGGGATTGCGTGGTCGGATTTTCGTGACAATGCGGCGCTGCATGTTGCCGACGCCGCTGCGATGCGGCGTTTTGGCGAAACGGTGTTGAGGATGGTTCATGGCCGAAGTGATTGACGGAAAAAGCGTTGCCGCCGATGTGGTGCAGACGGTCAAGGCGCTGACCGCCGAACTGGTCGCCAAGGGCAAGGCCCAGCCTGGCCTCGCTGTCGTCATTGTCGGCGAGGATCCGGCAAGCCAGGTCTATGTTGCTTCCAAGTCCCGTACCGCCAAGGAATGCGGCTTTCACTCGCTCCAGCATACGCTGCCGGCCGAAACCTCTGAGGAAGCGTTGCTCAAGATCATCGCCGACCTCAACGCCGATCCGGCCATCAACGGCATACTGGTGCAGCTGCCGCTGCCTGCCCATATCGACGCCGGCAAGATCATCCAGGCCATCGCGCCTGAGAAGGATGTCGACGGCTTCAATTTCATCAATGTCGGTAAGCTCGGCACCGGCGAACTCGACACCGCCTTCGTTCCCTGCACGCCCGCCGGCTCGATGCTTCTGATCGAGCGCGTGCGCGGCAAGGACCTGTCCGGCCTCGCCGTGGTCGTTGTCGGCCGCTCCAACATCGTCGGCAAGCCGATAGCCAATCTGCTGCTTGCCGCCAACTGCACCGTCACCATCGCCCACAGCCGCACAAAGGATCTGCCGGCGCTTGCCCGCACCGCCGACATTCTTGTCGCCGCCGTCGGCCGGCCGGAAATGATCAGGGGGGATTGGGTCAAGCCCGGCGCCACCGTCATCGATGTCGGCATCAACCGCATTCCCGCACCTGAGAAGGGTGAGGGCAAGTCGCGCCTCGTCGGCGATGTCGCCTGTGCCGAGGCGGCCAAGGTCGCCGGGGCCATCACGCCGGTGCCAGGCGGTGTCGGCCCGATGACCATTGCCATGCTGATGGCCAATACGTTAGCTTCCGCCTACCTTGCGGCCGGATTGAAACGGCCCTCCTTCTGAGAGCGCCAGCTTTGCCGAACCCCTCTGTTTCCCAGGAACGGCCGGTCACGAGTGACCCCGTTCAAGGCGGCCGGCAGTTCGCCTTCCTGCTGGTCGACAAGTTTTCCATGTTCTCGCTGGCCGCGGCGATCGACACGTTCCGCTCGGCCAACCGCCTGCTCGGCCGCGATTTCTATGGCTGGACCACGGTGTCGGCCGACGGCGATCCGGTGATGGCCTCCAACGGCCTGCCGCTCAAGATCGACTATGCCGTCGCCGACCTGCCGCCCGTGGACATCCTCTTCGTCTCGGTCGGCCTGACGACGGAGTTTCCCGGCAAGAGCAAGGTTCTGGCGGCGTTGCGCAGCTGGGGCCGGCGCGGCAATGCGCTCGGCGCGCTGTCGGTTGGTTCCTACCTTTTGGCCGAGGCCGGACAGCTCGACGGATATCGCTGCACCATCCATTGGGAAAACCGCGCCGGCTTCATGGAGCGCTTTCCCGACATCAACTGCACCGGCAACGTCTTCGAGATCGACCGCAAGCGCTACACCTGCGCCGGTGGCACCACCTCGATCGACCTGATGCTGGAGATCGTGCGCGGCGATTTTGGCTCGAATCTCGCTAATGGCGTCGCCAACCAGTTCCAGCATGAGCGCATCCGCTCGGCCGGCGACCGCCAGCGCGTCGGACCGGAACGCGACCTGACCGGCAAGTCGGAGAAGCTGAGACGCATCGTCGAACTGATGGCCGACCATCTCGACGAACCGCTGTCGGCGGTGCAGCTTGCCAAGTCCGCCGGCCTTTCGGTTCGCCAGGTGGAGCGCCTGTTCCTGCGCCATCTCAGCGTCACGCCCGGCCGCTACTACATGCGGCTGCGGTTGGAGCGGGCACGCGAATTGCTGCGCCAGACCAACATGCCGATCCTCGACGTGGCGATCGCGACGGGATTCACCTCGCATTCGTATTTCGCCCAGAGCTACCGGCTGCAGTTTGGCCGCCCGCCGTCCGAAGAACGTCGCACCACCTACTGAGCCAGTTCCGGTCCATGCCCGGACATGGGAACGACAAGCGAGTACTTTGAGCGAGATGGCTACGTCCGGGCTTGTGTCCCGGCATGCGCTCAAATAGTTTTGAGCTGCAGGCGGGGCGGCTACTCAGGAGATACTGATGTTGGGACTTTCACGGAGCATCGCTGCGGCGATCCTCCTTTTGTCGATGACGACGTTCGGCTTTGCCGCAAACAAGGTCATCATCATTCTCGATGCATCCGGCTCGATGTGGGCGCAGATCGACGGCAAGCCCAAGCTCGAAATCGCCCGGGAAACGCTGAGAACCGTGCTGAAGTCGGTTCCCGCCGACGATGAGATCGGCTTCATGGCCTATGGCCATCGCGAGAAAGGCAGCTGCGAGGACATCCAGCTGATCGTGCCGCCTCAGGCTGGCTCGGCAAGCGCCATCACGGACGCCGCCGACAGTCTGAAGTTCCTCGGCAAGACGCCGCTGACGGCGGCCGTCAAGCAGGCCGCCGAAGCGCTGAAATACACCGAGGACAAGGCAACCGTCGTCCTCATCACCGATGGCCTGGAAACCTGCGGCGGCGATCCCTGCGCGCTCGGCAAGGAGCTGAAGGCGTCCGGCGTCGACTTCACCGCCGACGTCGTTGGCTTTGGCCTGACCGCTGACGAAGGCAAGCAGATCTCGTGCCTCGCCGACAACACTGGCGGCAAATACATCCAGGCTTCCGACGAGAAGGCGCTGCAGGAAGCGTTGGTCGAGACGGTGGCAGCACCCGCACCAGCCCCCGCACCGGCTCCCGCGCCAGCACCCGAACCGGCGCCTGCTCCCGCGCCCGCGCCGAAAGTGGTGGAGGTCGACTATAATCTTGTCCCGCAGGCATTCCTGAAAGACGGCGGCGCGGCGCCGACGACCGACGTCTACTATGAAGTCTTCAAGGACGATGCCAAGGGAACCGGTGGCGACAATGTCAACTACGGTTACAACACCATCAAGTTCCACGTTCCCGCCGGCAACTACATCGTCGTCGCCACCAGCGGCGCCGCCAAGGCCGAGCAGAAGGTTTCGCTGACGGCCGACAAGATGACGGAGGTGGCGCTCAACCTGAATGCCGCGGAGATCTCCATCCATGCGCGGCCGGCGCCCGGCGCCGATGTCGACCGCAATGCGCAGATCAGCATCGCCTATCCCGGCGGCACGTCGGACAGCAACTATGGCGAGGTCAAGTACGTCGTCCCGGCCGGCGAGACCAAGGTCACCGTGAAGCTGGGAGCCGGCGAGGTGAGTGAGACCATGCAGCTCGCCGCCGGCCAGGTCGTCGACAAGGACATCATCGTCGGCGTCGGCAAGGTCAAGGCCAACGCCTTCTACACCCAGGGCGGCGAGAAGGCCGAAACGGATGTGGGTTGGAAGGTGTACAAGGCGGCGAAGAAGCTCGACGGTACGCGCGATCAGGTGACCTACGCCTACGGTCCCGACAGCCAGTTCGACCTGCCTCCAGGCGACTATGTGATGGGCGTCGACGTCCAGGCCGTGTCCACGGAACAGCCTTTCAGCGTGACGGTCGGGCAAATGACCGATGTCAACGTGATCCTGAACGCGGGCGTCCTGGCGATCGACGCGCCAGGCGCTGACGGCTTCAAGATCTTTGAGGCCAAGAAGAACCTGCAGGGCGAGCGCAAGCAGGTGACTTATGCTTATGGCGAAAAGATGCAGACGACGCTGGCAGCGGGCGACTATGCGCTGGTGACCACCTTCACCACCGACAAGGCCGAGAAGGAGACACCCTTCACGGTCAAGGCCGGCGAGCGGACCGAGCTTAAAGTCCAGTAAGGTCCGGCCGCAGGAGTAAAAAGGGCGGCTCAAGGCCGCCCTTCGCGCACATCCAGATCAGGTTTCAACGGTGCGATGAATGAACAGATGAACACTTTGTCTGACGAAACGGCAAGTGTGATCTCTGCCTCGGTCGTCTTTGCTCAGTTGATGCCAATCTGTTGATGGCGGCGCTGCTGTCCCATAATTGACTCCATGGCGCAAATGCCCCAGCCTCCGCAGATGCTGCCTAGGGGGTACCCCATGGACCCGAGCGATGTGGGTTTGCTCGAGTTGCTTTATTGTGCCGTCGCCAATCCGGGTGCGTGGTCTCAGGCTCTCGGGAAAATTACCGACAGGCTTGGCGGCAGCCACGCCATGCTTGTTGCGTCGGGCCTGTCGCTGCACGATAGGTCTTTCGTGGAGACAGCCGGCCTGGACGAACCTGACGTCGCGCGATTCACATCCGATCGCGCCCGGACTCTTTCGCAGCCATTGACGGCAGCGATGCCGCAGGGACGGCCCGTGCAGCAAAGGGAGCTTATTTCCGACCATGACATGGAAAAGGCCGACTATTACAACGAGATCGTTCGGCCGGCCGGTGGATTTCACAGCCTTACGGTGCTGCAGGGCACGAACGGCGTTCAGCGCCAGCTGATCTTGTGCCGGAGCCGCTCAAAGGGTGAATTCACCAACGCGGCTGCGGAATGGCTGGGGCGCCTGCTTCCGCATTTCAACGTTGTCTTGGTGGCGCGCGACCGGCTGCGTCTGGCGGAAAGCAGATCTAATGGGCTGTCGGCGACGCTCGACAGCCTTAATGACGGCGTTATCCTGCTTGGCGAGACGGGTCGAATCGAGTTCGTCAACGCTGGGGCGCGGTCGATGATCGGCTCACCTGAAAACTGGCTGGCCCATGCGAAGTGCCTGGAAGATACCCGGAACGGCCGTCGCATTCGCCTGCGGGATGCTTTGCGGATGTTCCAGGCCGATCCGCAACGCAAATCGAGACGGCTCTACATCGAGCGAGGCGATGGCAATGCAGGCTGGATCATTATCGACATCCTGTCGCTGTCCCGTTTCGGACTGCGAACCGAGGGCGAAGACGCCGGCCGTACATCGGTGCTGCTCAGATCGACAGGCGGCCAAATCGAGGTCGACCGTCGGGCACTGGAGGATCTCCATCACCTGACGGCGCGAGAAAGCCAGATTGCAGCACTTCTTGCCTCGGGCGAAACAGTGACGGCCATCAGCGACAAGACCGGCCTTACCAGCAACACCGTGCGTTTCTATTTCAAGCAGATCTTTGCCAAGATGGGCGTTTCCAACCAGGCCGGCCTGGTCGCTGCTGTTCGTCCCTATACGGTACGGACGCGGTCGGTCAGCCACGAGGCATCGCCAACCTCCCAAATGGGAGAAGCGTTCGAATCGGGGCGCCGCTAATTTCGGCGTCCAAGCCATCCGCATCGCCGACAGGGCTATCCGACATGACCCAGGCAGAAGTCCGCTCCGTCTCTATCACGCAACGAACAACCCGCCCGCGCGGTTGGATCGCCAGCATTGGGGTCGCGACCCTGCTCGCCGCGACAGGGCCAATGGCTATGGGGGGGACGATGCAGCAGGCGACCCTCACCGCCACCGTCGACGGCGCGCCATGGAAAGCAGACTTCGGACTCGCGGTCACCACGCCAATCGCGGGAAAGCCGGTGCTCACCATTTCCGGGACATCCAATGCCGGTGGTGCCACGTCGACTTTTATCGCCAGCTTCCCCGTACCTGCCAGCGGCTCCCTTATCGGCACCTTCCCCATACACAGGGGCATCATGGGGACGGTTCCAACCGCCAGCTTCAACATGCCGCAACGCTCCACCGATATTCTGGAGCAGGGCTTCACCATGGCGGAGGGAGCAATCGTCGTCGAAAGCTTCGATCCGGACAAGAAGACGATCAGCGGCCACTTTTCGGCCAAGGGCCAGACACGCGCCAAGACCGCTTCGATCGTGATCACCGACGGGGCGTTCGCCAATGTGCCGGTCAATCCCGATCCTGCAGCGCAATAGGCACGACCTGGCCGTCATGACTAACCGAAATAGCGCCACGGGACTTGCCATCGCCCTGCTCGTGGCGGTCCTTGCCTGCCCCTTGTCCTTGATCGGAGCCGCACATGCCGACGAGGCCTGCAAGATGCGGCCCGGCAAATGGATGGCAACCTACGGCTGGGACATTGCCTCCACAGTGTCGGACCAGCAGACCATGCAGATGCAGAGCACCGGCAAATTCTACGGCACCACAACCATGACGGTGGCCTGCGACGGCACGGTTGAATTCGAGCCCGCCCAGGACGCCGCGTTCACCGTTACCGCCAAGTTGACGATGCTCGGGCAGACATCGAGTGCCGAGTGCGACCAACCGGTGAAACTTCATTTCAATTCAGTGCAGGTGATAGCGGGCAACACCCAGACCAAGGAGTTCCCACGCATCGAGATCGGCCTCGAGCAGTCCTCCACCGGAACGCCAAGTTGCCACGGCGATGGCCCCATGGACGTGCGCGGCATGCTGCAGTCGGCCTTCAGCATCGGCGGCACCATCACGCCCGACAAATGGATCTGGCAACTCACCAAGACCGAGGCCGACAGCGGCCGACCGGAATGGTTGTCCGGACACCAGCCCTGGAACACCACCGAAGGCCCCATTCGGGTGCCGATGCCGGCATCGCCCGGAGCCACCCTGTCCAAGAGCTACGGCGTCACCTTCGTTCCCATCGGCAAGGCACCGGACCTGCAAACGGTCGACGCCAAGATCGATGACGTTTTCCTCGCCGATACGCCAGTGGTCACCAACACCTACACCCTTCACGTGGCGGATTGGGGCGGCGATGGCGTCAAGCCGAAAACCGTGACCTTCGCCCTCGACGACGGCCAGGGCGGCACAGCCGTGACGGTCGACGGCAGCCAGATCAGCGGCAACACGGTGAGTACCGATTTCGAGATCGGCCATCTGCACGCTCGCTCGCTACCCTATGATCTGAAGGTCACGGCCGAGAACTCCCTCGGCTTGTCCAGCGAGGCGTATTACGCCGTCAAGATCATTCCCGTGCCGCCATGGGCCAGCACGCTGACCAATTTCCGGCCGACGCAGGTAGAAACGCTGACGATCACGAATTCAGGTTCGGATGCCTCCGTCTATGGCTATCAGCGTTACGAAGGCACCAAAAGCGTCCCTGAAAAGCCATTTGGCGGCGGGATCGAAATCCCCGCCGCAGTGCCGCTCATCCACGGCTTCTGGGGCATCCATCCAACACAGTTCCAGATCACGCCACGCCCATCCTCCCACGTCGGGACGCCGGCGCATGGCACCGTCATCGGCCAGGGCGGGCTCGGCCTCGGCCCAACGCAATTCACTTTCAAGGTCCGCCCGCAATCGGAGGTGACGACCACGACGACCGGGAGCGAATTGCAGTTCACCTCTGGAACCGTGCTGTTTCAAACGCCGGAACCTTTTACCCATGAATTCAACGTCAATCCGCTGGATCTTGTCGCCAGCGGTGCCGACGCACTGAGCCTGCCCAAGGCGGTCGGCGACGCCTTGCGGGCAGCCGGCAGCGTCGCCGGCGCCGGCGTGACGGTGACCGCCGGGATCGACAAGGGGGAAGCCGACCTCACCACCGCGCCTGCGCAACAGGCCATCGTTTTGAAAGAGGCGCATGTCGGGCTGTCAACCAGCGCCACCGCCAATATTTCAGTCGACCTGCAGGTCGTCGGCGTCGGCGTGGCCGGCCAGTTGGCCGGTCATCTCGGAATGAAATTCGATCCGTCGCCACATATCGAAAATTGCGACCTGACCTATCTCTTCCTGCTGTTTTACCGCAACCCGGCCTTGTTCGGCTCGTGGTCCATCTATCCGTCCGACCCGAGCCCGAACACCATCACGCAATGTAAGAGCAGCCAGGCCGCGGCGCTGGAAAGACCAGGCATTCCGGGGCTGATGCTGGCCGACATCACATCGCCCCTGCTTGCGCTGCGCGACCGGCCCTCCAAAGCTTCGCTCAAGCTTACCCCAACCCTCGTCGCGGACGCCGGACCACCATCCCTGGTGTTCCGCATCCCGCAGCGGCCGGCGTCGGTGCGCGATGCCCTGGTGACGGTCGCAAAAGCCTATGAGGCGCCACCGGGCCGTGTCGAGACGGCGCTGGTCGACGCCGCCCCTTCACCCGTCGCGGCACCTGCGGTCGCGGCCGGACCGGATGGGCGCATGGCCTATGCCTGGATCGGCGAGGATCTGGCAAAGCCGCGCCCCGCGTCATGGCAGCTGCGCCTGCGACTTTTCGACGGCCATGCCTGGCGCGACAGCACCGTCACGCTGGGCGACGGGCAACGGCCGGACTTCATGCCGGCGCTCGCTTTTGCCGGCAATGGCGATCTGGTCGCCGCCTGGACGGAGAGCAAGCGCGAAGGATTGGCCGCCGGCCAGTTGGTGACCGGCGCCGACCTCGCCGGGCATGAGATTGCCACTGCCATATGCGACGGCACCACCGGCGCCGTGAAGGCGCGTGCCGTGCTGACCAACGACGCGTTGCCGGACCTCGATCCGCAACTCGCGCGCGGCAAGGATGGTTCGATCTGGCTTGCCTGGCAAAAACGGAGCGACCTGACACTGGACAATCTGGAAGCTCCGGTGTCGCTGATGACGTCACGGCTCGACGGTGTTGTCTGGTCGCCGGCCGAGATTGCCGCGTCCGGTCTCGCCGGCACCCGGGCGTGGCGCCTGGTGGCGCAAGATACCGGGCGAGCGCTGCTGCTCGTCGACAGCACGGTCAGCAACCAGCGCTCGATCATGAGCTTCACACATCAATCGGGCAATTGGGCCGCCGCCTCGACCGATGCCGTCGAAGCGGGGCCGGCGGGTGTGGCGGGGTCGATCACGCCGTCCGGCGCCGTGCAAAGGATCTGGTCGGCGGGAAAAGGTATCGTTGCCGCGACGGGCTCGGCCGCGCCCGTCACCCTCATCGCCGGCTCCGGCGCCCGACCGCTGGCGTTCAATGATGCCGGCCGGCAATGGAACTTGCTGGTGGAAACGTCGACAGGTCTTGCCTCGATAAGCATCGATCCCCAGACACACAAAGCCGGGCCAGCGCGCGCCCTGACGACGACCCTGCGCTCGCTTGGCACCGCGCCATCCTTTGACCTGACCGCCAGTGGCGACTGGGTCGTGGCGCATGCCGACCTGCCCCTGCTCAAGACCGATGCGGATGGCCACCCGCTCGGCCTGACGACGACCAGATTGCTCGTCAACACGCCAATCCGCTAGAGCAATTCCAGGAAAAGTGTGAGCGGGTTTTCTGTCCGGAATTGCGTAAAAACAAAGAGATAGAGCGGGTCGCCGTTTCCGTGAGACGGTGAAATGGTCCAGCACATAAGGACGCCAGCGCGTCTCTCATTTGGGAGATGCGAAGGGCGCGGGGCAGGCAATAGCATCGTCGCGCCGACCCGACATCGACCCCGGTGTGACAGGGCAAGGTTACGACGTGCAATACGAAACGGTCTTCGATATCGACTACGCCATTCCGCGAAACTGGACCGGGCTGTGGGTGGGAATGGCAATCATCGCGCTGTTCGTGACCGCGCATGTTCGGCCACAACGGCTTGAGGCGCCAACGCTCCCGGACCAGATCACCGATCGATTGCCGCGCCGCTTCTTCCCGGCTTTCATCTGGCACTGGATGCAGCCAATGGTGACGCTGCTGGTGATGTCGGTTCTCGCGCTGGCGGTCGTCCTGGCGCCACGCTGGCGGTGGGGTGTCGCGGTGGGATGCCTGATCATGGCGCAAACGCTCTGGCATCTGGGCTCAAGCTTCAATGCGATCGAGCACCTGAGGAACGCCGGCAATATCGAAATCATCAGCGGTTCCGTCAGCAAGATCAGCGGCTACGTGACCAATTCGGGCCGCCGCGAATACCTCGACGTAGCGTCCCGGCATTTCGATTATAGCGAGCACGACCCCGGCACGCCGTACTCGCTGGAAAGCGGTTCGTCACCGATCGCTGCCGGACAACATGTTCGTTTGAGTGTGGTGGACAATCACATCATCCGCGTGGAGCGCCAGCTGTGCCTGGTCTATGTCAGATGCAGCGTGAGATATTTCCTGACCATCCGTTTCGAAACGGAAATCCCGTAGGCTGTCCCTATGGTGCTCTTGATCTCGAAGGGCTGACATGGAGCCCTGTGCGGGCTCTCAATAGGCGCTTACCTTCGCCTTGCTGATAAAAAAGCCATGGCCCTCCTTGCTCTCGCAAGTGAGCCCGGACGCTGTGGAATCGCAGGTGAAGGGGCCGCTGCGCCATTCGCGGCCGTAAGGCAATTCGTTGTAGCCGCCGCAGCACCACTGGTCGCCGACGTCGCGCAGGATTGTCGCCCTGCCCTTGGCCGACAGGGTGAAGCGCAGATAGACGGGAGCAAGCCGGTCGCAGGATATTTCCGGCAAGCCCGAGTCGGTGTCCTTTTCCGCGTAGCCGCAAGCGATCTTGTCGGAAGGCGTATGAAATTCGATGGCGCCGTTCGGATCGGGCGGGATGTCGAAGCGCTCGAAGTCTCCGGCGCGTGCGCTGACGCCAGGACTGAAAATGGACGAAATCGAGAGCAAGCAAGCAAGGCAGGTCAATCGTCGTATCAGCATCAAAGTCTCTCGATGGGTTCACGGTACGATCGTTCGAGCAATCCCGGTCTACGCCGACCCGGAATCGGCCGCACCTCCCAAACAGGAGAGGTACGCTGCCTTGCTCAAGGCTATCATCGCCGCGTGATCTCTTGTTGGGGCAGGGTCTTTTCCATGCAAAAAATGCTTATGACAATTCTGGCTGCCATCGGGATGCTGGCATTGGGTCCAAGGATGTTGGCATTGGGTCCGCAGACCGCGCTGGCGTGGCCGGCGAGCGGATGCCCGGCCGGAGAATACGGTTTGATCGCGTCCGGGCAACCAGTGCCGAATGCCTGCTTTAAAAAATGCCACAAGCAATACCATGTCGAGGGCGGCTACTGTGTCAAGACCGTGTCTACGCCGCCGCCACCGGCGTCTCAGTCAAGCGGACAGGCCGGCGCGGCGAAATGCCATGGCGGTCCCGCTCCTTACAAGAAGCAGACGCACGCCAACACCAACGCCCCCAAAGGGCCGTATAATTCTGCGGCACAGCCCCAGAGGTGCTGAGGTTGGGCGTTTTGCGCTTCCACCGCTCCAGTCGGGTATCTCGCCGAGCTCGCTGTTGTTCAGGTAAGATTAAGTCGCTCAGGAGATTTTGATGGTGGGATTTGCACGGAGCGTCGCTGCGGCGATCCTCCTTTTGTCGATGACGACGTTCGGCTTCGCGGCCAACCGCGTCATCATCATTCTCGACGCCTCCGGCTCGATGTGGGAGCGGATCGACGGCAAGCCCAAACTCGAAATTGCTCGGGAAACGCTGAGAACCGTGCTGAAGTCGGTTCCCGCCGATGACGAGATCGGCTTCATGGCCTATGGCCATCGCGAGAAAGGCAGTTGCGAGGACATCCAGCTGATCGTGCCGCCTCAGGCTGGCTCGGCAAGCGCCATCACGGACGCCGCCGACAGTCTGAAGTTCCTCGGCAAGACGCCGCTGACAGCGGCCGTCAAGCAGGCCGCCGAAGCGCTGAAATACACCGAGGACAAGGCAACCGTCGTCCTCATCACCGATGGCCTGGAAACCTGCGGCGGCGATCCCTGCGCGCTCGGCAAGGAGCTGAAGGCGTCCGGCGTCGACTTCACCGCCGACGTCGTTGGCTTTGGCCTGACCGCTGACGAAGGCAAGCAGATCTCGTGCCTCGCCGACAACACTGGCGGCAAATACATCCAGGCTTCCGACGAGAAGGCGCTGCAGGAAGCGTTGGTCGAGACGGTGGCAGCACCCGCACCAGCGCCCGCACCCGCGCCTGAACCAGCACCCGAACCGGCGCCTGCTCCCGCCCCGGCACCCGCGCCTGCGCCGAAGGCAGCCGAGGTCGACTACAATCTCATCCCGAAAGCGCTGCTGAAGGAGGGTGGTGAGGAGCCGAAGTCCGATGTCTATTATGAAATCTTCAAGAACGATGCCAAGGGGACCACCGGCAAGCAGGTCGGCTACGGCTATAACGCCATCAAGTTCAATGTTGCTGCGGACAACTACATTGTCGTCGCCACCAGCGGCGCCGCCAAGGCCGAGCAGAAGGTCTCGCTGACGGCCGACAAGACGACGGAGGTGGCGCTCAATCTGAATGCCGCGGAGATCTCCATCCATGCGCGGCCGGCGCCCGGCGCCGATGTCGACCGCAATGCGCAGATCAGCATCGCCTATCCCGGCGGCACGTCTGACGCCAACTACGGCGAGGTCAAGTACGTCGTTCCGGCCGGCGAGACCAAGGTCACCGTGAAGCTGGGAGCCGGCGAGGCGAGCGAGACCATGCAGCTTGTCGCCGGCCAGGTCGTCGACAAGGATATCATCGTCGGCGTCGGCAAGGCCAAGGCCAACGCCTTCTACACCCAGGGCGGGGAGAAGGCCGAAACGGATGTGGGTTGGAAGGTGTACAAGGCGGCCAAGAAGCTCGACGGTACGCGCGATCAGGTGACCTACGCCTACGGTCCCGACAGCCAGTTCGACCTGCCTCCAGGCGACTATGTGATGGGCGTCGACGTCCAGGCCGTATCCACGGAACAGCCCTTCAGCGTGACGGTCGGGCAAATGACCGATGTCAACGTGATCCTGAACGCAGGTGTCCTGGCGATCGACGCACCAGGCGCTGACGGCTTCAAGATCTTTGAGGCCAAGAAGAACCTGCAGGGCGAGCGCAAGCAGGTGACTTATGCTTATGGCGAAAAGATGCAGACCACGCTGGCGGCGGGCGACTACGCGCTGGTGACCACCTTCACCACAGACAAGGCCGAGAAGGAGACGCCCTTCACGGTCAAGGCCGGCGAGCGGACCGAGCTTAAAGTCCAGTAAGGTCCGGTCGCAGGAGTAAAAAGGGCGGCTTAGAGCCGCCCTTTTTACTTGGATGGTCGCAGGACGAGGTCAGGCGTTTCCGAACGCGCCGGCGCCATGGTCGGCGCGGCCGACCAATTGCCGGAAGCCGGCAAAAAGCTCGCGGCCGAAGCCGAACTCGTTGCCGATGAGATCGACTTCCGCGGTGCGGCGCAGCGCGAATTCCGGCGCCGGCACCATCACCTCCAGCGTGCCGGCGTCCGCATCGAGGCGGATGATGTCGCCGTCATGGAGCCTGGCGATCGGGCCGTCCTCGACCGCTTCCGGCGTCACATGGATCGCCGCCGGCACCTTGCCGGAAGCGCCCGACATGCGCCCGTCCGTCACCAGCGCGACGCGCTGGCCGCGATCCTGCAGGATGCCGAGCACGGTGGTCAGCTTGTGCAGTTCCGGCATGCCGTTGGCTTTCGGCCCCTGGAAGCGGATGACGGCAATGAAGTCTCCGGTAAGCGTGCCCGCCTTGAACGCGTCGTTCAGGCCTTGCTGGCTGTCGAACACCTTGGCTGGCGCCTCGATGAGGCGCCGCTCCGGCTTGACGGCGGAGGTCTTGATGACGGCATGGCCGAGATTGCCCGCCAGCACTTTCAGGCCGCCGGTCGCCTGGAAGGCCTTGTTGAACGGTGCCAGCACCTTTTCGTCGCCGCTCTGAAGCGGGACTGCCTCGCGCATCACACTGCCGTCGGCGCCGAGTTTCGCCTCGACCGCATAGGGCCGCAGGCCTTCGCCCCACACCGTCTGCACATCCTCGTGCAGGACGCCTTCGTCGAGCAGTTCACGGATCAGGAAGCCGAGCCCGCCGGCGGCATGAAAATGGTTCACGTCGGCAAGGCCGTTCGGGTAGACGCGCGCCAGCAGCGGGACTGCTTCCGAAAGGTCGGAAATGTCCTGCCAGGTCAATGAAATGCCCGCCGCCGCCGCCATGGCGATGAGGTGGATGGTGTGGTTGGTCGAGCCGCCTGTGGCATGCAGTCCGACGACGCCATTGACGAAAGAGCGTTCGTCGATCATCCGCCCAACCGGCGTATAGGCATTGCCGAGCGCGGTGATCGCCAGCGCCCGTTTGGTCGCTTCACGGGTCAAGGCCTCGCGCAGTGGCGTGCCCGGATTGACGAACGAAGCGCCCGGCGTGTGCAGGCCCATGATTTCCATCAGCATCTGGTTGGAGTTGGCTGTGCCGTAGAAGGTGCAGGTGCCCGGCCCATGGTACGATTTGGACTCGGCTTCCAGAAGCTCGGCTCGGCCTGCCTTGCCTTCGGCATAGAGCTGGCGAACCCTGGCCTTCTCATCATTGGGCAGGCCGGTCGTCATCGGTCCGGCGGGAATGAACACCGCCGGCAGGTGGCCGAAGGTGAGTGCCGCGATCACCAGTCCCGGCACGATCTTGTCGCAGACGCCGAGATAGACGGCGGCGTCGAACATGTTGTGCGACAGGCCGATCGCGGCGGCCATGGCGATCACATCGCGCGAAAACAGCGACAGTTCCATGCCAGGCTGTCCCTGGGTGACGCCGTCGCACATCGCCGGCACGCCGCCAGCCACCTGGGCGATGCCGCCGGCCTCGCGCGCTGCCTCCTTGATCAGGGCAGGGTAGGTCTCGAATGGCTGATGCGCCGACAGCATGTCGTTGTAGGAGGTGATGATGCCGAGATTAGGCACCTTGTCGGCGCCGAGCGCCAGCTTTTCCGAGGGGCTGCACACCGCAAAGCCATGGGCGAGGTTGCCGCAGGACAGCACCGATCGGTTGGCGGTCTGGTTCGATGCCTCACTGATACGACCGAGATAGCGCTCACGCCCCGCTTTCGAGCGTTGGCGGATGCGCTCCGTGATGGCTTCGATGTCGCGTCTTGCGGTCATGGCGGTCGGTCCTTTCAGGCGAGGTCCCGGAAACATCCTCCCGCCATTGCCGGGACCACAGTAAATCTACAATCAAGGTGCCCAGAAAACCTCTACGGGCCTGAGGGCGGCGTCGAGTACGGCACGGATCGGTTTTTGCGGTCCGGGCGCGACCGCGCCGTCGAAGGCTGTGCGTTTGTCCTCGCCTTCTATATGCAGCGCGATGAAGCCGGCATCGATGATGCGCGCCAAGGTCAGGGTTAGTCGTGGTTCACCCGCGCTGACCGCGTGAACCGGCAGGATGATCTTGTCCGAGGCTGGGTCGAGCAGCTTTACCAGATCATCGGCATCGGGAAAGAACGAGGCGGTGTGGCCGTCCGGCCCCATGCCGAGGATGACGACATCGAGTGGCCAAGGCAGGGAGCGGAGTGCTTTCTCGTCGGATGCCGCGGCGTCCTCGATACCGGCTGCCTCGTGATAGAGCGGCACGAAGCGCGCCGCCTTTGCCGCGTTCTGCAACAGATTGGCGGCAACCAGCCCAGCATTGGAGCGGGGCGAGGAGGCCGGCACGAAACGCTCGTCGACCAGCGTCACGATCACTTTGTCCCAGGCAATCGGCAGCGCCGAGAGGGTGGCGAAGAACTTTGCTGGCGTCGTGCCGCCGGAGACGGCCAGCAACGCCGTGCCGCGCTGGCCGATCGCGTGGGTCAGGCGATCAGCTACCTTCGCGGCCAGCGCTGTCGCCAGTTCCGGCCGGCCGGAAAAGGCGTTCCAGTTGTAGCTGGCGCTGTTCAATTGCTCTCGTGCCATGTCCGCCCGTCACGTTCGATCAGCGCTATCGAGGCCGATGGCCCCCAGGTGCCCGCCGTATAGCCCTGTGCTTCCTGCCTGGCGCTTTCCCAGGCATTCTGGATCGGGTCGATCCATTTCCAGGCCGCTTCCACTTCGTCACGGCGCATGAACAGCGTCTGATTGCCGCGGATGACATCCATGATCAGCCGTTCATAGGCGTCGGGGGCGCGACCGTCGAAGGATTGCGCGAAGCTCATGTCGAGCGAAATCTGGCGCAGCCGCATGCCGCCCGGACCCGGATCCTTGATCATGATGAACTGCTTGACGCCTTCGTCGGGCTGCAGCCGGATGACCAGCTGGTTGGCGAAGATCGGCCCGGCGCTGTCGCCGAAAATCGAATGCGGGATCGGCTTGAACTCGATGACGATTTCCGAAACCCGGGTCGCCAGCCGTTTGCCGGTCCGCAGGTAGAACGGAACGCCCGCCCAGCGCCAGGTGCCGATCTCGGCCTTGATGGCGACGAAGGTCTCGGTGTTGCTGTCGTGGGCGAGCTCCTCGACATAGCCCTTCACGGCTCCGCTGGCCGAGGCGCCGGCGCGGTACTGGCCACGCACGGTGTGCTTCGGCGCTTCGTTGCCGTTGATGCGCTTCAGCGCCCGCAACACCTTCAGCTTCTCGTCGCGCACCGCGTCGGCATCCATCGACGACGGCGCCTCCATGGCGACCAGGCACAACAGCTGCAGCATATGGTTCTGCACCATGTCGCGCAGCGCGCCGGCCTTGTCGTAATAGGTGACACGGTCTTCCAGGCCCACGGTCTCGGCGACGGTGATCTGCACGTGATCGATATGGGCGGAGTTCCACAGCGGCTCGTAGAGGGCGTTGGCAAAGCGCAACGCCATCAGGTTCTGCACCGTCTCCTTGCCGAGATAATGGTCGATGCGGAAGATCTGGCTTTCGTGGAAGTCGTCGCCGACCAGATCGTTGAGCGCTCGCGCCGAGGCGAGGTCGCGGCCGATCGGCTTCTCCAGCACGATGCGCGAATTCGGCGTGATCAGTTTATGCTCTTTGAGCTTGTGCGAGATATCGCCGAACAGCGCCGGCGCCACCGCAAGATAGAAGGCGCGGATGTGGTCGCTGTCGCCGATCGCCTTTTTCAGCTTGTCGAAGCCGGCGCCGGTCGTTGCATCCGCCGAGACGTAGGAAAGTCGCGCCAGGAAGGTCTTCAGTTCCTTTGCGTCGATATCAGCCGGTTTGACGTGGTCGGAGATCGCCTGTTTGGCGAAGGCCTGGAATTCCTCGTCGGTCATCTTCGAACGCGACGTTCCGATGATGCGCGTCGGCTCGGAGAATTGATGGTCGCGCTGGCGATAGTAGAGCGACGGCAGAAGCTTGCGTTCCGACAAGTCGCCGGTGCCGCCGAAAATGATGAAGTCGAAAGGGTCAACGGGGATGATCTGGCTGGTCATGGTCTGTCCGCTCTGACGCCGGTCGCGAGTACGCGGCTGATATATTCTAATCGATTTAAATTTTCCAGTGCCATGGTGTCACATCGAGGACCAATCGCTGGATAGTGATTGGGTCCACGTGTGCGCTTGACACTGGCGCTACCCGGAGGCTTGTCGATCAACGAAGACTCCGGAAGCTTTCGCAGCTGCAGCATAGAACGTGAATGTGACGAAAGCTAAGGGAGAAATGGCGCGTAGTCTGTCACGGCATTGGCCACGGCGGTCAGTCGCCTTGGTGGTTCCGGGAAGAAATCAAGAGCGGGAAAAGCATGCGTCTGGAAAACAAGGTCGCCATCATCACCGGCGCGGCAGCCGGGTTCGGCGAAGGCATGGCCAAGCGCTTTGCCGAAGAGGGCGCACGCGTGGTGGTCGCAGACCTCAATGCCAAAGGTGCGGAGCGCGTCGCCAATGAAATCGGCGAGGCGGCGATCTGGACGCAGACCGATGTTTCGTTGCGCTCTGAATTCGACGAAATGGTCTATGCCGCCAAGAGCGCCTTTGGCCGTATCGACATCATGGTCAACAACGCCGGCTTCACCCATCGCAATGGCGACATGCTCAAGGTCGACGAGGAAACCTTTGATCTGATCACCGCCGTCAACATGAAGGCGATCTATCATGCCGCCCTTGCCGTGGTGCCGATCATGGACCGGCAAGGCGGCGGCGTCATCCTGACCACGGCCTCCACCGCGGGTCTGCGGCCACGACCCGGCCTCACCTGGTACAACGCCTCGAAAGGCTGGGCGATCACGGCCACCAAATCGATGGCCGTGGAACTCGCCCCGAAGAACATCCGCGTCAACTGCCTCTGCCCGGTCGCCGGCGAAACCGGCATGCTCGAAAAATTCATGGGCGCCGACACGCCCGAAATACGCGAGAAATTCCGCGCTTCGATCCCGCTCGGCCGGCTTTCGACGCCGCTCGACATCGCCAACGCGGCACTGTGGCTTGCGTCTGACGAAGCCGCCTTCATCACCGGCGTGGCGTTGGAAGTCGACGGCGGTCGCTGCATCTGAGGAGCGTCGACAACGAACCTATGTTACTGAAGGAGTAAGTCGGCAGGGGCTAGCAATGGTCGTCGTAAAGCTGAAATTGGCACTGCGCAATATTCGCCATGGCGCAAGGTACAGGGTGAGGTTGTATCGTGCGAAGCGGGCTCGCGCTAACAGCGGGGCTACTTTCATCGGTGTAACCGGAAGCTCGGGCAAATCGACCACTACAACTCTGCTGGCGCATTTACTGGCTGGGGGCCATGCATTCGTCTATTCACAGGTGCTCGTGAACTCCATCACAGCGCTTATTTCCGCACTCTGCAAACGCGTCAACAACAGCAACTTCGACTATGTCGTCTCCGAGGTCGGCGCGCGTGGCAAGGGCTCGATAGGCCCGATGGCGGAACTGCTGAGACCGAGTGTTGCTATCGTTACCATGGTCCGCCTGGAGCATTTCAGCAATTTCAGGACGCTTGAGAACGTCGCGGAAGAAAAGCGCGTGCTGGTTGACGCTCTGCCATCCGATGGGCTTGCGATCCTCAATGTCGACGATCCCTATGTGAAAGCCATGGCAGTCGGAGCCAAGTGCCGCGTCGTCACTTTCGGGATGTCAGATGGGGCAGACTATCGCATCAGCGACGTTCGTGCCGGTTATCCTGATCCGCTGACATTCAAGGTACATTGGAAACAAAATACCCTTGCGCTGACCGCTCCGTTTCCGGCTGACTATTTCTGGTTGCCGCTGGCCGCGGCCACTGTCTCGGCACTCGAACTCGGTGTCTCACCGGAAATCGTAGCCTCGCGGCTGGAAACATTCTTGCCTTTGCAAAACAGGTGCGAGGTGTTCGTCACCGAGGGCGGCCCTGAATTCATCATCGATACGGCAAAGGCGCCTTGGCACTCGATCAACCTTGCCATCGATATGATGTCGAAAGCTGCTGCCAGACGAAAGCGGATCGTGCTCGGCCAGATTTCGGACTACGCCGGTTCGAGCAGAAAATACGCTGCCGCCTACCAGTCCGCACGCGAGGCTGCCGACCAGGTGATCTATGTTGGAGACAACGCGCATCGTTCGAGGGCAGGTCAAGCAGATCGCGACAATGGCCGATTTCGAGAAATCAGAAGCCCGAAGGAAGTCTCTGAGTTTATCAAGCAGACGGCTTTGCCGGGAGAACTGATATTGCTTAAAAGTTCGGCCAATCTACATCTGGAAAGGGTCGCGCTGTCCTGGACGCATGATGTCAGATGCTGGGAGACAGCTTGCGGCAAGGAAGAAGGATGCCGAGCGTGCGGGCTCTACGAAGTGCCGTTCGAACAGCATAGGCCGCGCCTCCTTCAGCGACGGCGCGTCCGCAGGTGGGAGTTTATCCGCCATCTCTTGGGTCGCAGGCCGCCGCTTTGATTGGGCGCGTGCTCCCGCGCCATTGCGTCGCGGAGCGCATTGACGAAACGCGGTCAGGCGCCGGGCTTGATGTAGCTCTTGTAGATCCAGCCGTGCTTGCCGTTGTAGACGATCTCGCACCACTGTTTGCAGCCCAGCAGTTGCACTGAAGTCCGGGCAGGCACTGTACCGATAGGGGCAGCTCCCTTCTTCGGAGCATTGCGCATAGTCACAGCCCTGAGGATACGGCCGCTGCCGGCCGCCGCCACCTTTCGCGGCCTCGCTTTGGCTGTGTCATCCTCGCCTTGCGCATTCGCGGGTTGTTGGTCCGGTACTTGCGGCTGCGTCTCCGGAATGGCAGCGGTCTGCGCACCATCGGGATTGCTGCCTGCCGCCGGTGCCGGGGCGGCAACCTTGGCAAGCTCGTCGGTGGCGTCGGTATCGGTCGCCGATTGTGCGAAGGCCGCCGCGGCAGCCGGTTTGTCCGGCGCGGGCTCAACCTGGCTGGGGGCTGCTGCTTGATCGGCATCAGGGGCCGCGGAAGCGGTCTTCGGCTGCGCCCCGGTCCAGCGAGGATCGTTGGCCGCGAGCGCTTGTATGTTTGCTTTCGCTCCCGCCACGGTCGGTGAAACCTGGTCGGACTTGCGGGCAGCCTGCGGCACGGTCGCGGCGGCCACCGTGGTTCCGGCAGGGACGATCTTCATTGTCTTCACCGGAATGGTCGGAATGCTTTGTTCCTGGCTGGCGGCTGCCTGCCGCTCGCCCGTCGGCAGTGCCAGCCAGAGCGCCACCGCGGCCACGCCGAGCAGCGCGGCGGTGCCGACCGCTGCAATCACCAGATGCGAGTTCGAACGGACTTCCTGCCAGAAGGACGGCCGCATGTCGTATCCAAACTGCATGGCAAAGCGCCGACGTTCCGGCGTACCGAAACTGAAGGGCTCTCTCACTCTTGCCACCTCCATAAGTGGGCCAATGTTCTTTCGATCGCTGCCGGATGTCCGGCGTCTGATCGGCATCGGTCCCAAAATCAACGCGGACAAGCCCGCAGCAATCCCCGAATAATCGCCCAGAAGCGGGAACCTTTCGCCCGCGATTGTGGCATCAGTACGCCTTTACTGGGGATTCTGCGCCTTTGCAGGCATTTCCGCAATGTGCCGCTAGGGCAACAAATGTTACAATGAATATTACAATATTACATGAGATCGTGATGGCGTGGGACCGTGGCGATCCGCTCCCACCTAGATTCTGTCCCGCAATGCGAACCAGTTGAGCGCCAGGAACAGCAAGGGTGCGCGGAAACGGCGGCCACCGGGAAATGGCGGAATTTTCAGGTCCTCGATCAGCTTCAGCCGGTCGCGGTTGCCGGCAACGGTCTCGGCATAGAGCTCGCCGAAGAAGTTCGACAGCATGACGCCGTGGCCGGAATAGCCGCCGGCCGAGATCACATTGGGCATCACTTCGCGCACGAACGGCTTTCTCGGCACGGTGATGCCGACATAGCCGCCCCAGCCATGGGTGATCTCGACATCCTTCAATGCCGGGTAGAGCTCCACGATCTGCCGGCGGATGTGGATGTGGATGTCCTTCGGGTCGTTGACGCCGTAGACCTCGCGTCCACCGAACAGCAGCCGCCCATCCCTCGACTTGCGGAAATAGCGCACCACGAAGCGGGAATCATCGACGGCCTCGCCGCCCGGCAGCACTTTCGAATCCACACCCAAGGGCACGGTCGCACCAATGAATGACCCGATCGGCATGATGTGCGCCGCACTCACCGGCTCAAGTGTACCGCCATAGGCGTTGACCGCGATCAGGCACTTTTGTGCCGATATCGTGCCTCTCGGCGTGGAAACCCTGACCTTGCCGCCAGCGGAGACGATGCCGGTCGACGGCGTCTTTTCAAACAGCTGTGCGCCGGCCTGTGCCGCCACCCGCGCCGTGCCGATCACCAGTTTCATGGGATGAATATGGCCGGTGCCGGTGTCGCGCGTGCCACCGAAATAGGCGGTCGAGCCCAGCCGCTCCGCCGTCTCCTTCGCGTCCATGAAGGAGATATGCGGATAGGAGAACCGGCTGGCCATGATCTCGGCATGCGCCTTGTAGTCGTCGACATAGCGCGGCTTGTGCGCCACCGAGAGCTGGCCCGGCATGTAGTCGATGTCGATCTGGTTGATGGCGGCGAATTCGATGAGATGCGCCTTCGCCTCCTCGGCAAGATCGAACAGCGCCCTGGCGCGGGACAGACCGTATTCGGCCTCCATGTCCTCGGCCCATGCGCGCTGTCCGGTGCCAAGCTGCCCGCCATTGCGGCCCGATGCGCCATCACCGAAACGGTAGGCCTCGATGAGCACCACATTGGTCCCTGCCTTGGCCAGATGCGTTGCCGCCGACAGCCCGGTAAAGCCGCCGCCGATAATGACAACGTCGCAAGACCGGTCGCCGTCGAGCGCCGGGTACTCAGGCCTAGGCCCAGCCGTATCCTCATACCAGGAACGGCCAGGAGAAATGGGGGATTGGTAATTCATGATCGATCAAACGTTGAGCAACAAATACTCCCGCTCCCACGGGCTGATCACTTCCATGAAGGTCTCGAATTCCGCCCGCTTGATTGCCGCATAGGTGGCGGCGAAGGATTTGCCCAGCAGCGCGCAGAGTTCCTCGTCGCCCTCGAACAGGTCGACGGCTTCGAGCAGGCTGCGCGGCAGGTCGATCTCGTGCGCATTGGCGGTCGTCAGCACCGGAGGCTCGGCCTTGAGTTTGTTGGTGATGCCGATCAGCCCGCAGGCAAGTGAGGCCGCCAGCGCCAGATAAGGATTGGCGTCGGAGGAAGGGATGCGGTTTTCGACACGTCGCGCCGCCGGATCGGAACGCGGCACACGGAACGCGGTGGTGCGGTTGTCATAGCCCCATTTGTTATTGACTGGAGCCGAGGCCGACCGGGTCAGCCGGCGGTAGGAATTGACATAGGGTGCGAACATCACCAGCGCGTTCGGCACATGCTTCTGCATGCCGCCGATAAAATGGAAAAAGTCCTCGGTCTCCGAGCCGTCATCGGCCGAGAAGATATTCCTGCCGGTCTTCTTGTCGATGATCGACTGATGGATATGCATGGCCGAGCCCGGCTGGCCCTGGATCGGCTTGGCCATGAAGGTGGCATAGATCTCGTGCTTGAGCGCGGCTTCGCGAATGGTGCGCTTGAACATGAACACCTGGTCGGCGAGTTCGACGGGATCGCCGTGGCGCAGATTGATCTCGAGCTGGCCGGCGCCCTCTTCATGGATGAGCGTGTCGATCTCCAGGCCCTGGCTTTCGGAGAAATGGTAGATGTCGTCGATCAGTTCGTCGAACTCGTTGACGCCGGCGATCGAATAGCCGGCGCCGCCGCCGATTGCGCGCCCCGAGCGGCCGACAGGCGGGGTCAGCGGATAATCCGGGTCCGGATTCTTGCGTACCAGGTAGAATTCGATCTCGGGCGCCACCACTGGCTTCAGCCCAAGCTTGTCATAGGCGGCAAGCACGCGCTTCAACACATTGCGCGGCGTGAATTCGACCGAGCGGCCATCCTGGTGGACGAGGTCGCAGATGACGGCAGCCGTCGGGTCTTCTTCCCAGGGCACCACTGTCAGCGTCGACAGGTCCGGCATCAGCTTGAGATCGCCGTCGTCTTCCGGATAGTGGAAGCCGTTGCCGTCTTCGGGGTAACCGCCGGAAATCGTCGTCATGAAGACAGCCGAAGGCAACGCCAGCGAGGTGTTGGAGGTGAATTTCTTCGACGGCATCATCTTGCCGCGCGCGACACCGGCCTGATCAGGCGTGATGCATTCGATGTCCTCGATGCCGCGCCATTCCAGCCATTCGCTGACTTCCTTCCAGTTCTTCACACCACGCAGGTTTTTCACGAAGGCAGGCGTGCGCGCCCGTCCTCCGCGGCTCGACGGACGGACTTCCTTTTTTGCAGGCGGCATCATTCACCAGATTGGGTTGCGGATTTCGGAGTATAGCCGTGCCCCCCTGTGGAAGGGAAGGGGAGCCGCTGCCGGCATTTGCCGTTGCGGTTGAAAAGCGCGCCCGGGTCGGCTTAGGTTCGGCCTTCCCTAGACTCAAGAAAGTCGGCAATGCGAACCAGTAGCGACGTGACCACGATAGGCTTCGACGCCGATGACACGCTTTGGCAGAACGAACAATTCTTCCGCATGACCGAGAAGCGCTTCGCCGCCATGCTCGCCGATCATGGCGAGGAGAAGCAGATCTCGGCACGACTGCTGGAGGCCGAACGGCGCAACCTTGCCATCTATGGCTTTGGCATCAAGGGCTTTACCCTGTCGATGATCGAGACGGCCATCGAGGTCACCGACGGTCGTGTGCCCGCTTCGGTCATATCCGAGATTCTCGATGCCGGCCGCGAGATGCTGAGCCATCCGATCGAGGTCTTGCCGCATGCGCGTGAGGCGGTGGAGAAGCTCGCCGGCGCATACCGCCTCGTGCTGATCACCAAGGGTGACCTCTTTGACCAGGAGCGCAAGCTGGCCGGATCTGGCCTCGGCGACCTGTTCGATGCGGTCGAGATCGTCAGCGACAAGAATGCCGCGACCTATGCGCGCCTCTTCAGCCGCCACGGTGATGGTCCCGCAAGGAGCATGATGGTCGGCAATTCGCTGAAGTCGGATGTGGTGCCGGCCATCGAGGCCGGCGGCTGGGGTGTCCATGTGCCGCACGAACTGACATGGGTGCTCGAGCATGTCGAGGCGCCGGTCGCCGAGCCGCGGTTCCGCCAGATATCCGATCTCGGGCAATTGCCCGAACTGGTCGAAAGCATCCAGAACCCAGCTTGATCGCAACTTTCAGTTTTCTGGAGCAATTCCAGGAAAAGTGTGAGCGGTTTTCCCGGGCAAAGCGCACAGCGCTTTGCCCTTGGGAATTCCGTAAAACAAAGAGATAGAGTGGTTCGCCGTTTCAGTGAAACGGTGAAACGCTCTAGTCCGATTAATTGCAAATGGAAAAACCGTTAGCGGCTGATCAGGCGATCGATCACCGGTTGCAGCCGCTCGGGCGTGATCGGCTTGGCGACCACTACGTCAATGACGCTCGACAGGCCGAGGCTCTCCGGTGTGCCAGTCTTGGTTGAAAGCAGGATGACGGAAGGAAGCGATTTGCCCGAAGCCCGCCGCAGCGTTTCGATGCCGGACATCAGATTGTCGCAGTCCTTGTTGTCTGCGCCGCCGTCCAGCACAATCACGCCTGGCACCAGTGTCCGCAAGGTCTTCGCCGCCATGTCAGGCGATTCCGAGATCGGCCTGAGCCCGGATCGTTCGACGATTTTCGACACCACCACACGATTGATCGGCGATTTCCCCACAACAAGCACTTGCGAGGGACTGCGGATCGTCTCGGCGCTTGAATCCTGGGTCACCAGATTCGGATGTTTTGCGGTCTCGCCCTCGCTACTCACTGGGCACCCAAGTCGGCCAAAAAGCTCGCCCCTATTTCAATGCAGAGTTGAATCTGAGCGACAATTGGCGTGAGATCGCACCCCATGTCAAGTTGAAATAAAAGACTTCTGAAAGCACCTCCGTCAACAGTGGAGTCAAGCAACAGTACTGTACTGCCCTGTCCACGGCTTGGTTGCGTAAAAATAAAATTCACCTGCGCATACGCTGCGCAGGTGAAGGGTCGGTTGCAGCGATTTCCGGTCAGCCGTGGCTCTGCTGGGTGACGATCACTGGGATCAGCAGGTCGCCCCAATTGCCGTCGCCGCCATGGTGCCTGGCCGAGCGCACGAGTTCCACCGAGACACCCGCCTCGACCGCCTTCATCACCGACTGGTTCAGTCTGTGCAGATCGTTGGCCAGCATGCGGATCGTCGCCTGCTGGTCGACGCTCATCGTGGTCGATTGTTCTTCCGCACGTTCCTTGACGCGGCTTATCGATGCCATTGGTCTTCTCCTGTGTCTGAAGCCCTGCTGGGCGTTTCCTCGGTTATTTCCGGATCCGCTATTCCGCGGCCGGCTTGAACTGCGCGTGCTCGGTCGATTCGTGCATGGCGGTGGTAGACGACTTGCCGCCCGTGATCGCCATCGAGACGGCGTCGAAATAGCCGGTGCCGACCTCGCGCTGGTGCTTGGTCGCGGTGTAGCCATTGGCTTCAGCGGCGAACTCGGCCTCCTGCAACTCGGAATAGGCTGCCATCTGCCGCGCCTTGTAGCCGCGCGCCAGTTCGAACATGCCGTAGTTGAGCTGGTGGAAGCCGGCGAGCGTGATGAACTGGAACTTGTAGCCCATGGCGCCGAGTTCCCTTTGGAATTTGGCGATCGTCGCGTCGTCGAGGTTCTTCTTCCAGTTGAACGAGGGTGAGCAATTATAGGCGAGCAGCTTGCCCGGATGGTGCCTGCGCACGCCCTCGGCAAACTTCTTGGCCTGCGCCAGGTCGGGCTTCGACGTTTCGCACCAGATCAGGTCCGCATAAGGCGCGTAGGCGACGGCGCGCGCGATGCACGGCTCGATGCCGTTCCTGACCTGGTAGAAGCCTTCCACCGTGCGGCCGGCGTCGTAGTCGACGAAGGGCTGGTCGCGCTCGTCGATGTCCGATGTCAGAAGCTTCGCGGCTTCAGCGTCGGTGCGCGCCACGACGAGCGTCGGCGTAGCCATCACGTCGGCCGCCAGGCGCGCCGCGTTGAGGTTGCGAATATGCGCCGCGGTCGGGATCAGCACCTTGCCGCCGAGATGGCCGCACTTCTTTTCCGACGCCAGCTGGTCCTCGTAGTGGACGCCGGCGGCGCCCGCCTCGATGAAAGCCTTCATGATCTCGAAGGCATTGAGCGGCCCGCCGAAACCGGCTTCCGCATCAGCCACGATCGGTGCGAACCAGGTCTCGACCGAAAGTCCATTGCCCTCAGAGGTCTCGATCTGGTCGGCGCGCTGCAGCGTCCGGTTGATGCGCTTGACCAGTTCGGGCGCCGCATTGGCCGGATAAAGCGACTGGTCGGGATACATCGCCGAAGCGGTGTTGGCGTCGGCTGCAACCTGCCAGCCCGACAGGTAGATCGCCTTCAGCCCGGCGCGCACCTGCTGCATCGCCTGGTTGCCGGACATGGCGCCGAGCGCGTTGACGAAATCTTCCTCGTGGATCAGCTTCCACAGCCGGTTGGCGCCCATTTCAGCGAGACTCTGGCGGATCTGCACCGAACCGCGCAGCCGCTTCACATCCTCCGGCGAATAGGGACGTTCGATGCCGTCGAAGCGACCTTCCGGCGCCGAGGGAACGAGATTGTAAAAATCAGTCATGTGTCACTCCGAAGGATCGCTGCACTATGTCCGTATGCCAATCTTCTGAGGCACCGGTATGTGACTTAATTTACATTGCGGTGCAAAATACGCCAGAAAAATCGGGAAACTCAGCTTGAGATAAGGGAAAACCTGTGTTGTGTTTGACAGAGGGCTGCTGTAAATTTGTCACGATTGTAAATGTGAGAGCGATGGAATCGCCGCGAATACCGTGTAAATTCCTGTCAAGGATAGTCGATGGCTGATCAGAAAATCTTCGCCGGGCCGCGCATCCGCCGCATCCGCAACGCCAAGGGCCTGACCCAGACGGCGATGGCCGAGGGGCTCGGCATCTCGCCGTCCTATCTCAACCTGATCGAGCGCAACCAGCGGCCGCTGACGGTGCAGCTTATCCTCAAGCTGGCGTCCGTCTACAAGGTCGACCCGCATGAGTTGCAAGGCGAGGCAAGGGGGTCGGTGGCCGCCCTGAAGGAAGTGTTCACCGACCCGCTGCTGGTCGGCGAATTGCCGGGAGACCAGGAACTGATCGAACTTGCCGAGGCGGCGCCCAATGCATCGGCCGCGGTGATAAAACTGTTCCGTGCCTATCGCGAGCAGGCCGAGCGGCTGTCCGATCTCAACGAGCTTCTGGCACGCGAGGGTCGCGCCACGGCGCTGTCCGGTGCCCGCCTGCCGATCGACGAGGTGCACGAGACCTTCGAGCGGCGGCCGAACCATTTTACAGCACTTGAGGAAGAAGCCGAGGCGTTCACCGCGGTGCTTGATCCCGGCGACGATCTGTTCGGCGCACTGAAGGCCTGGCTGAGGCGCGAATACGGCATCGTCGTCAAGGTGCTGCCGGTCGCCACCATGCCGAACTGGCGCCGCCGCTACGACCGCCACTCGCAGCGGCTGTTCCTGTCAGAGCGGCTGTCGCCGTTCGACCAGCTGCGCGAAGTGGCGATGGAGGCCTGCCTGATCCGCATGACGGTCGCGGTGGCCGGCGAGATCCAGGCGCTCAGGCTCACGACGGACGAAGCGCGCCGTTTGGCTCGCTTCGAGCTCGGCCGCTACGCCGCGCATGCGCTGATGATGCCTTATCAGGCCTTTCATGCGGCCGCTATTCGCGCCCGCTACGACATCGACGTACTGCGCTCGCGCTTCGGCGTCTCCTTCGAGCAGGCGGCGAACCGGCTGACCATGCTGCAGCGGCAAGGCGCGCCCGGCGTGCCGTTCTTCATGCTGGAGGTCGACAATGCCGGAAACCGCTTCCGCAGAGCTGGCAGCCAGGGCTTTCCGCACAGCCGCTTCGGCGGCGGCTGTCCCAAGCTACCCGTGCATGCCGCCTTCTCGCAGCCCGGCCAGATCTTCGTCGAAGCGGTGGAAATGCCCGACGGCGCCGAGTTCTTGTGCGTCGCCCGCACGCTGGAGGGCCCGCAAGGTGCGTTCTCGGAGCGTCCGCGCCGCACCGCGCTGCTGCTCGGCTGCGACATCGGCTTTCGCGACGACATCGTCTATGGCGCGGCGCTGCCCGGCGTAGCGGCTGCGGGAAAGTCGGGACCAGGCATTGTCGCGGCGACGCCGGTCGGGCCCGCTTGCCGGCTTTGCGAGCGCGTCGGCTGCCTGTCGCGCGCCGAACCGCCGGTGACGCGTCCGCTCGGCCTTGACGAAATGGTGACGGGCCTGAGCGCCTTCGACTTCCAGTAACGCGGCAGCAAAGGTGCCACAATCATCGCCGGTGTCTGGATCAGTCGCGGCTCAAGTCTTTGCGCTACGCGAACAGAGCAGTTTTTTGTCGTCCCTTGCGCATCGTCCCGTCCACAAAAGCTCGACAGTCGCGCCCATGACAGACGCAGCATCATCACCGGTCCTTGTCGCATCACCCGGCCATGTCACTTTGACAGCCTCGCCGCGCGAGGAACGTGTCGGCATGCTTTTGGTCTTCCTGTCGGCGCTGATGTGGAGTTTCGGCGGCACCATCGCCCGCTTCATCACCCTCGGCGACAGCTGGACGGTTATTTTCTGGCGTTCCATCTGGGCCGCCGCCTTCCTGCTCTCCTTCATGGTCTGGCGTGACGGCTGGCGCGGCATGTTGAAGTCATTCCGCGACATGGGCCTGCCTGGCCTTGCCGTCGGGTTCTGCTTCGCCATCGCATCGACCGCCTTCGTCGTGGCGCTCGCCTACACCACCGTCGCCAACATCCTTTTGATGCAGGCCGGCGTGCCGCTTCTGGCGGCGCTGTTTTCCTGGGCCTTGTTTCGCGAACGGGTTGGTGCCGTGACCTGGGTGGCGATTGCCGCCGTCATCGCCGGCGTTGCCATCATGGTGTCGGAATCGCTCGATGGCGCCGTCTCGCCCATAGGCGATGGGCTGGCGCTGCTGATCGCCTTCATGTTCTCGATCGCCACCGTCATCACGAGGCGGTTCGCCAGCGTGCGGATGACGCCGGCGACCTGCCTCGGCACGATCCTGGCCGCGGGCTTTGCCGCCTCGCAGGCATCGACCTTCACCGTCTCGGCCAGCGACATGGGCTTTCTCTTCGCCTTCGGCGTCGTCAATCTCGGCATCGGCCTCGCCTTCTTCGCCACCGGCGCGCGGCTGATCCCGGCAGCCATTGCGGCACTGCTTGGTACATTCGAGCCGATCCTTGGGCCGATATGGGTCTGGCTCATCCATTCCGAAGTGCCGTCTGGGCGCACCATCGTCGGCGGCGCGGTGGTGGTCACGGCGCTGCTTGTCCATATCGGGCTCGAGTTCAAGCGCCAGGCACGACCGCAGCGCGCTGGGGTCACTGGGGTGCCGTCACCGAATTGATGCAGGCCACTGAAGCTTTGCCATTGACAACGTTGCTGCAGCCCGGGCAGGCTGGGACTACGGCAACAACAAGACAGGCGTATCTTGCCAAGTGTCCCCGGCGACCCGATCGAGACCGGACCATATTTCTGTATTTCTGTCCGCGCGGCGGCGAAAGCTTCTGACGGCGGCGTGATTCCTTCCAGCCAGGGACAATTGCGCGGCCGCAAGCGGCGCGCCAATTGGCGCTTGTTGTCCCCTGGAAAGCTCAATAGTCTGAAAGAAATGCCCGGTCGCGCGCATGCCGCGACGAGCCGGCGATGGAACACTCACCAAAGGAGAATAGCATGATCCGCAAAGCGCTCTGGCTTTCGGCAACCTCGGTATTTCTGACATTGTTCACACCCGCCGGGCATGCCGAGGACCGCGTCGTCAATGTCTTCAACTGGTCCGATTATATCGACCCGACGATCATCGACGACTTCACCAAGAAGACCGGCATCAAGGTCGTCTACGATACGTTCGATTCCAACGAGATCCTGGAAACCAAGCTGCTTGCCGGCGGCAGCGGCTATGATGTCGTCGTGCCCAGCGGTAATTTCCTGGCCCGTCAGATTCAGGCCGGCGTGTTCCAGAAGCTCGACAAGTCGAAACTGCCGAACCTCGCCAACATGTGGGATACGGTTTCGCAGCGGACTGCCAAATACGACCCCGGCAATGAGTATTCGATCAACTATATGTGGGGTACGGTCGGCATCGGCTACAACATCAAGAAGGTTCAGGCAGCACTCGGCACCGACAAGATCGATAGCTGGGATGTGTTCTTCAATCCCGAAAGTCTCGCCAAACTGAAGGACTGCGGTGTCTACGTGCTGGATTCGCCGGCCGACATCATCCCGGCGGCGCTGAAATATGTCGGCCTCGACCCGAACAGCACTTCGCCCGACGATATCGCCAAGGCCGAGGAAGCCATGATGAAGGTCCGCCCCTTTATCAGGAAGTTCCACTCGTCCGAGTACATCAACGCCTTGGCCAATGGCGACATCTGCCTGGCGGTCGGCTGGTCTGGTGACGTGTTCCAGGCGCGCAACCGCGCGGTCGAAGCCAAGCAGGGGGTGGAGATCGGTTATTCCGTGCCGAAGGAAGGCGCCCAGATGTGGTTCGACCAGATGGCGATCCCTGCCGATGCGCCGCATGTCGCCGAGGCGCATGAATTCCTCAACTACATGATGACGCCGGAAGTGATCGCCAAATCGTCGAACGCCGTGCTCTATGCCAACGGCAACAAGGCCTCCCAGCAGTTCGTCGACAAGGCGCTGCTCAGCGATCCGGCCGTCTATCCCGATGACGCGACTCTCCAGAAGCTCTACACGGTCTCTCCTTACGATCCCAAGACCCAGCGTGTCGTCACCCGCACCTGGACCAAGATCGTGACCGGCCAATAAGCAATGCGACACGGTCCCGGCAGTCATCTGCCGGGACCGAATTCCATCTGGGGCAAGAAGCAAGAATCAGGACGGAGTGGGATATGAAATCGCTTGGCAGCATCCGCAGGGATTTCGCGCCATGGAACGATCCGAACGCCAAGCCATACATCCAGTTCGACAACGTCACCAAGAAGTTCGGTGACTTCACCGCCGTCAACAATTTGTCGCTGACCATATTCGAGCGCGAATTCTTCGCGCTGCTCGGCGCCTCCGGTTGCGGGAAGTCGACGCTGCTCAGGATGCTTGCCGGCTTCGAGGAACCGACAGCCGGTCGCATCCTGCTCGACGGTCAGGATCTGCGCGGCATTCCGCCCTACCGCCGGCCGGTCAACATGATGTTCCAGTCCTATGCGCTGTTCCCGCATATGACAGTGGAAAAAAACATTGCCTTCGGCCTCAAGCAGGAAGGCATGCCGGGACCGGATATCGAAAAGCGCGTTGCCGAGATGCTGAAGCTGGTCAAGCTCGAGCAGTTCGCCAAGCGCAAGCCGCACCAGCTATCGGGCGGCCAGCGCCAGCGCGTCGCACTTGCCCGATCGGTCGCCAAGCGGCCGAAAGTGCTGCTGCTCGACGAGCCGCTCGGCGCGCTCGATAAGAAATTGCGCGAGGAAACCCAGTTCGAGCTGATGGACCTCCAGCAAAATCTCGGCCTCACCTTCGTCGTCGTCACCCACGACCAGGAAGAGGCGATGACCATGGCCGACCGCATCGCCATCATCGACAAGGGCGAGGTGATGCAGGTTGCGACGCCGGCGGAAGTCTATGAGGCGCCGACCTCCCGCTTCGTCGCCCATTTCGTCGGCAATGTGAACATGTTCGAAGGGAAGGTCGCCGAGCGCGCTGCAAACACGACCCGCATCACCGGCGCGACGGGTGCCCAGATCGTTGTCGAAAACAGCGCCGCGACCGCGGCCGGTTCCGACATCGTCTTCGCCATCAGGCCGGAGAAGATCAAGGTCTCGTCGAAGAAGCCGGCAGACGCCGTCAATGCGCTGGAAGGCGAGGTCTATGACGTTGCCTATCTCGGCGACATGACCGTCTATCACATCAGGCTCGACGACGGGCAGATCATCAGGGCAAGCGCCTTGAACGCCGCGCGCGTGACCGAGGATCCGCTGACCTGGAACGACCGCGCCTGGGTGTCCTTCCGGCCCGACGCCGGCGTCGTGCTGGCGCGGTAGGGGGCTGCCATGTCCAACATCGCTGTCACCGATACCGCCATGCCGTCGACTGCCGCCAAGCCGTTTTTGACGCGGCTGGGTGCCGGCTTCGTCAACCGGCTCGTCATCATCGTCCCCTATGTCTGGCTGCTGTTCTTCTTCCTCATTCCCTTCGTCATCGTCTTCAAGATTTCGCTGTCGCAGACCGCGATCGCCATGCCGCCCTATACGCCAGTGCTCGACTTCAGGGACGGCGTGTCCGGCTTCTTCGCCGGGTTCCGCAACCTCAACTTCGACAACTATGTCTGGCTGACGCAGGACGCGCTCTATTTCAAGGCCTATGTGACCAGCGTGATCATTGCCGCGATCTCGACGCTCTTGACGCTTATCGTCGGCTACCCGATCGCCTATGGCATGTCACGCGCACCGGCCACAATCCGCCCGACTTTGCTGATGCTGGTCATCCTGCCGTTCTGGACCTCGTTCCTGATCCGCGTCTATGCCTGGATCGGCATTCTGAAGCCCGAGGGCCTGCTCAACCAGTTGCTCTTGTCGCTGCACATCATCAACCAGCCGCTGGTCATCCTCAACACCTATACGGCGATCTTCATCGGCATCGTCTATTCCTATCTGCCGTTCATGGTGCTGCCGCTCTATTCGTCGCTGGAAAAGATGGACTATTCGCTGATCGAGGCGGCCAAGGATCTCGGCTGCCCGCCGACATCAGCCTTCTGGAAGATCACCTTCCCGCTGTCGGTGCCGGGCGTCATTGCCGGCTGCCTGCTGGTGTTCATCCCGGCCGTCGGCGAGTTCGTCATCCCCGATCTGCTCGGCGGTTCGTCCACGCTGATGATCGGCAAGACGCTGTGGAACGAGTTCTTCGCCAACCGTGACTGGCCGGTGTCTTCGGCCGTCGCCGTCATCCTTCTTCTGCTGCTGACCGTGCCGATCATGCTCTTCCAGCAAGCGCAGGCCAAAGCGCAGGAACAGGACAAATGAACGCCACCTGGAGCCGCTTCAACGTCACCTCGATCGTGCTTGGCTTTGCCTTCCTGTACCTGCCGATCGTGCTGCTCATCGTCTTCTCCTTCAACGAATCCAAGCTCGTCACCGTCTGGGGTGGCTTCTCGACCAAATGGTACGTGTCGCTGTTCCACAATCAGGGCCTGATGGACGCCACCTGGGTCACGGCGCGCGTCGGCGTCATTTCGGCGACGGTTGCGACCGTGCTCGGCACGCTGGCGGCTCTCACCCTGACACGCTACACGCGGTTCAGGGGCCGGGTGCTGTTTTCCGGCATGGTCTTCGCACCGCTCGTCATGCCGGAAGTCATCACTGGCCTGTCGCTGCTGCTGCTCTTCGTTGCCGTTGGTCTCGACCGCGGCTTCTTGACGGTGACACTCGCCCACATCACGCTGACAATGTGCTTCGTGGCGGTCGTCGTGCAGTCACGCCTGGTTTCCTTCGACCGGTCACTGGAGGAGGCGGCGATGGATCTCGGCGCGACGCCGGTAAAAACCTTCTTCCAGATCACGCTGCCGGTCATCCTGCCGGCAATCGTGTCCGGCTGGATGCTGGCCTTTACGCTGTCGCTCGACGATCTGGTCATTGCCAGCTTCACCTCCGGGCCGGGCGCCACGACGCTGCCGATGAAGATCTACAGCCAGGTCCGTCTCGGCGTGACGCCGGAGATCAATGCCGCCTGCACCATCCTGATCGCCGTTGTCGCGGTCGGCGTCATCATCGCTTCGATCGCCAACAAGCGGCGTGAAGTGCAGCGCCAGCTCGACGAACAGGTGGCGCAGCGCGGGTGAGCATGATTCCCAAAAGCACGCCCTCGGGCCTGACCCGAGGGTGGAAGCCGGTTTTCGGACAGATCATGCTCAACTGAACGAAAGCGCCGGAGCTATTCGCCCGAAACGCCGCGGCTTATCGGGGAAATGAACGGCGTGCTCCATGTTCCGCCAACGAAGAAGGACGACTGGTTGGGTCCCTGCTGGCCGGTCTTCTGCGCCGCCGCTTGGTCCGGCTGGATGACACCGCCGGACAGTGCCAGTCCGCGCCCCGCATAGGAGGCGATGCCGGAAAGCCAGATCTTGGTTTTCGCCGAATTGGCCTCGGCCTTGTCCAGCCTCGCCACGCCTCTCGAAATGGTTGCCTTCAGTTCGGCGCCGTCGATCGGCAGCGTCCCGTCCGAGACGTCGTCCAGCGCGAAGAAGCCGCCCTGTTCGGAATGCTTGAGGAAGGCCGGCAGGTTGAACTTGCTGAGCGCGCCGGGGCCGAAGGTCGCTGAGACCGAGCCGTCGGCATTTTCAAAGATCGAATCCCAGGTTCTGCCCGGTCCCTTGAGGATGACCGAAACGGTGCCCGTGCCGACCGGCACCAGCCGGGTCATGCCGGCCGCCGTACCGAACGCGCCGCCATCGACATCGGACGCAAGCAGCCGGATCTCGACCTGGGTGCCCTCGGGCTTGCGGTCGAAACGAAGGCTGGTCTGGATGTTGCCGCCAAAGGCCGAGGCGTCGGAGATATCGAAGACGGAAAGACCATCCTTGACCTGGGCGGTCGCGGCGACATCGGCAAGCTGGATGGGGCCTGCCGTGGCATGCGCCGCCGACAGCCTGAGATCGAGGTTGATCCGGTCGGCGAAACTCGCTTCGATTTCTGGTCCTGTACCGCTCGCAGGCGCCAGCGGCGTGAAGGCGGACAGGAACGATCTGAGGTCGAGCGTGTCGAAGGCGAGCGTGCCCGAGATCACCGGCTGTGCTTCGCCAAGCGACAGGTCGAGCGCGCCCATGCCGGGATTGTTGTCCAGCGCAAGCGCGGTGTTTTCGAATTTGATGCGTCCGGCCGACGCCGTGACCTTGCTCGAAATGCTGACCGAGCCGATCGCCGCGCTCGGCGCGATGCCGGCCTGAGACCACTCCAGCACGCGGCGCAGCGAGGGTGCCGCGAACTTGACCTGGCCGTCGAAATAGCCGTTCTCGGCCATGCTGGCCATGCCGTCCAAGGAGAAGGTGGCGGGTGCTGCCTTGAAAGATAGAGTGAGCGGCGCCATGCCGCCGGCAAACAACACCAGCGGCTTCGGTGAGGCAGCGTCGAGCGCCACGCTTTCGCCGCGCCAGATGCCGGTTGCCGACAGCGTCGCATTGCTGTTCATCGCCGCCCAATTCGCCTGGCCGTTAAGGCTGCTCAGGATCTCGACGTCCTTGCCGTCGACGGAAGCCACCATGCGGCCGTCCCTGAACTCCACCGTGCCGAAGGCATCGGCCGGCAGCTTGTCGAGATCGGGCTTGGCAGGGTCTGCACTGACGACCCCGCGCGCCGTGTCGATGGAGCGTGCGATGCGGCCGCCGGTCGGTGCCGTGGGCAGGAACAGGCCATCCACCGTGCGCTGGACCCGGATCGTCGGCCGCACCAGCCGCGCCGTGGAAAATGCCACATCGCCCTGCAATGCCGCCATGGCCGAGAGGTCAATCTCGACCCGTTCGGCCTCGACGACCGGCGGCGCATCGGCGTCCGTCCACTTCGACAGCGTCACATCGGTCAGGATTGCGCGGAATTTCGGCCAGACCTCGATGCGTGGCGAGCCGTCAATGGCGACCCGGAAGCCGCTCCAGGCGCTCATTTCCCAGGCGATGCGGTCGCGCACGATACGCGTCGAGGCGATCAGCGGCAACGCGGCGACCACCAGAGCGATGACGATCACGGCAGCGCCGATCGCCCATACTCCGCGGCGGATCAAGGATGACGGCATATCGTCTTGTACGCTTCCGTTCCGAAAAAATTGCCCGACGTGACCCCAGTCGTCACTACGACTTACGACTGAGGCATTTCAAGTCTTTATGGCCCGGCGATGGCATTTGCGCACACCTGGCCGCTTCGGCCCAACAAAATCTTGCTCTGCTGCGCTGCGATATGCATAAGCGATGACGACTTGGGAGGATCGATCATGGCTGCCGAAGTACCGCTCTGGACCCCGACGCAAGACCAGATTGACGCTTCGCCGCTGACCGCTTTCCTGAAGGAAGCGGAAACGAAAGCCGGCGCCACATTCGCCTCCTATGCCGACCTTCACCGCTGGTCGGTCGAGGACCGCGAGGCATTCTGGAGCCTGGTCTGGGATTTTTGCGGCATCGTCGGCGACAAGGGAGGCGAGCGCCTGCTGGCCGATGGCGACAAGATGCCGGGCGCATCATTCTTCCCCGATGCGACGCTGAACTTCGCCGAGAACCTGCTGGAGAAGACCGGTTCTGGTGACGCGATTGTCTTTCGCGGCGAGGACAAGATCGAGCGGCGGCTGTCGTGGAACGAACTACGGCAGCTGACCTCGCGCTTTCAGCAGCTGTTCCTGTCGCTCAAGGTAAAGAAGGGCGACCGCATCGCGGCGATGATGCCCAACATGCCGGAGACCGTTGCCGCCATGCTGGCCACGGCCTCGATCGGCGCGGTCTGGTCATCCTGCTCGCCCGATTTCGGTGAGCAGGGCGTGCTCGACCGGTTCGGCCAGATCGAACCTGTCATCTTCATCGCGCCAGACGGTTACTGGTACAACGGCAAGGCGATCGAGGTCGCCGACAAGATCACTGCTGTTGCGGCCAAGCTTGATACCGTGCGCAAGGTGCTGATCGTCGATTATCTCGGCTCGTCGCGCGATGTCGCTGACATTATCGACAAGGCCGTGGCGCTGGAAGAGGCGCTGTCGCCGTTTGCGGCCAAGCCGGTCGGCTTCGAGCGGCTGCCATTTTCGCATCCGCTCTACATCCTGTTTTCGTCAGGCACCACCGGCATTCCCAAATGCATCGTCCATTCGGCCGGCGGCACGCTGATCCAGCATGTCAAGGAACACCGGCTGCATGCCGGCCTCAGCGAGGGCGACCGCTTCTTCTATTTCACCACTTGCGGCTGGATGATGTGGAACTGGCTGGCGTCGGGCCTCGCATCCGGCGCGACACTGCTGCTCTATGACGGCTCGCCCTTCTACCCCGACGGCAATGTGTTGTTTGATTTCGCCGATGCCGAGAAGATGACCTTTTTCGGCACCTCGGCCAAATTCATCGATTCCGTGCGCAAGGCCGGCCTCAAGCCGATCCGCAGCCATGATCTGTCGACAATACGCAGCATCTCGTCGACCGGCTCGCCGCTGTCGCCGGAGGATTTCCGCTTTGTCTATGAGGGGATCAAGAAGGACGTGCATCTGGCCTCGGTCTCCGGCGGCACCGACATCGTCTCCTGCTTCGTGCTTGGCGTGCCGACGCAAGCTGTCTGGACCGGCGAGATCCAGGGTCCCGGCCTTGGCCTCGCCGTCGATGTCTGGGACGACGATGGCAGACCGATCCGCCAGGAGAAGGGCGAACTGGTCTGTACCAGGGCCTTTCCGTCGATGCCGATCGGCTTCTGGAACGACCCGGACGGCAAGAAATACCAGGCCGCGTATTTCGAGCGTTTTGACAATGTCTGGTGCCATGGCGACTTCGCCGAATGGACGGATCATGGCGGCATGATCATCCATGGCCGCTCCGACGCCACGCTCAATCCGGGTGGTGTGCGTATCGGCACGGCGGAGATCTACAACCAGGTCGAGCAGATGCCGGAGATACTCGAAGCGCTGTGCATCGGCCAGGATTTCGACAATGACGTGCGCGTCGTGCTTTTCGTGCGGCTGGCGGCCGGTGTCCAACTGGACGAGGATCTGGAAAAGCGCATCCGGGCGAAAATCCGCACCGGCGCCAGCCCGCGCCATGTGCCGGCCAGGATCGTTGCCGTCGCCGACATCCCGCGCACCAAGTCGGGCAAGATCACCGAACTCGCGGTGCGCGACGTCGTTCATGGCCGCGCCATCAAGAACAAGGAAGCGCTGGCCAACCCGGAAGCGCTGGAGCTGTTCAGGAACCTGCCTCAGCTTGCCGAATGAACCCAACCGCCATGGTTAACGAAATCTGTCGTTAGAATTTACCTAGATTTCATGAGTGGTACACATTCGTAAATTTTTCGAGAGGCTGGTAAGGACTTGTTAAGTCCCGGCGTCGATAGTCGCATGTAACTTGAGGGAGAAATCCCGTTCCTCTGCCCCCGGAGGATCTGAATTCGCTCAAGCCCCCGTTGTGACAGCAATCCCATCTCTTAAGGCGTCCTTTGGGCGCCTTTTCTTTTGCCTGATAGACTGACCGGCTATTCCGCGAGCACCCGGGTCGAGGGGAACGCGACCTCCACCAGAGTGCCTTCGCCAGGCGTCGAATTGATGGTGAAGCGGGCGCGGTTTGCTTCCACCATCGCCTTGGTCAGCGGTAGACCGAGGCCGGTTCCGTCGCCACGTCCGCGCTTCAACGCGTTGATCTGCTTGAACGGCTTCAGCGCCTGCTCGATCTCGGCCTGGCTCATGCCGATGCCGGTGTCGCGCACGCGCATGACGACATCGCCCGAGGTTTCATAGGCGGTCGAGACGATCACCTGGCCGCCGGCCTGGGTGTAGCGGATGGCGTTCGACAGGATATTGAGCGCGATCTGGCGCACGGAACGGAGATCAGCCACCACTTCCGGCAGCCGCGAGGCGAAGCTGGAGCGGATGATGACGCGTTCGCGGTTGGCTTGCGGCTGCATCATCGCCACGGTCTCTGCCAGCGTATCGTTGAGCGACACCGCCTCATAGGCCATTTCCTGCTGGCCCGCCTCGATCTTCGAGATGTCCAGCAAGTCGTTGACCAGATCGAGCACATGGTTGCCCGAGCGGTTAATGTCTCTGAGATAGTCGCGGTAGCGGTCATTGGCGACCGGCCCGAACTTCTCGTCGACCATCAATTCGGAAAACCCGATGATGGCATTGAGCGGCGTGCGGATCTCGTGGCTGATGCGGGCAAGGAAATCGGTCTTCTGCGAGGAAGCCCGCTCGGCCACCGCACGCGCCTGGGTGAGATCTTCCTCGGCCCGCTTCCACTGTGTGATGTCTCTCACAACGGCACAGAAGCCGCTGTCATTGGGCAGCCGGCCGATGGTCATGAACAGGGGGATGAAGCGCCCTTGCGCTTCGCGCCCGATCACCTCGCGGCCGTCGTTCATCACGCTCGCCACGCCGGGCTCGGACAGGCCGGTGAGATAGTCGCGCGCTGCGCGCTGGCTTTCGATGGCAAACAGCGAGGCGAACGGCTTGCCGGTCACCTCGTCGCTGTCGAAGCCGAACAGCGCTTCGGCCGGGCGGCTGATCGAGCGGATGGTGCCGTCACTGCCGATCAGCACGACGCCATCGGTGGCGGTGTCGATGATGGTGCGCATCTCGGCGATGCGCGCCTTGAGCTCGGAAATGTCGGGCTGTGTCGGCTCCTCGCCAACCGCGTGCAGGGCCACAGGCGCGTCATCCTCGCCAGAACGGCGCACGACGAGCATCAGCGCCTTGCCGTCGCGCCAGGGAACGGAGCGCAGGATGGCGTCGATCGGGAATTCCTGTCCGTCGCGGGTCTTCAGTCGCAACGCCCGGTCGCTGCCGTCGGAGGCACTGTCATCGGCGTAGGGATCGGCAAACAGCGCGCCCAGGCCGCCGGCATCCTCGAGATCCTCAAGCGTGTCGTAACCGGTCAGGTCTAGGAATTCCTCGTTGGCATAGTGCAACTGGTCGCCCGAATGGATGAGCAGCGGCACCGGCAGCTTGCTGAGCAGCGACGTATCGGGAGCCTTGCTATCGTTGCCGACGGAAAACGCCGACGGCACGAAGCCTTCGGTCTTGAGCGGCGGTACCTGCAGGCGTGGGCGCTGCATCCCGGCGGCGTCGCTGGCACTGACAATCTCGGCGGCCGGCGCAACGGCTTGCCCGTCGGAGACGGCCGATGGCCCGGCATGCTCCGCGACCTCATCACGAACCGCGGCATCTTCCGCGCCGGCCCAATCCTCATTGTCCTCGGCATCGCGAAAATCGGCCGACGTCATGCTGTCGTCGTCTGTCGCGACATGTCTGGTGTCCGCAGTTGCCGGTTCTTCGTCGATCGCGGCCGGCTTGGCAATTTCCGGTTCCGCAGCGACTGGTTCAGAGGCTACCGGTTCAGGGACCGTAGGCTCGTCATTGTCCGCGACAGGGCTGGGCTCGTCATTGTGGTCGGCGTAGCTGAGCAGCGAGCCAGTCACGCCGGCCGGCGCGTCGGCATGCTCCTCGTCAACCGTGTCGTCCGGATGGACGCCATCGAGTCGCGCGAGATCTATCTCGTCCTCGGCATCGACATCGGTCTCGGATGGCTCGGCCGACACGGCGCCGTTCTCCGGCTCCGCCACCGGGATTTCGCTGGCCTCTGTCGGCTCTTGATCTGGGGCGGCATCAGGTGTCGACGCAACCTCGGCGACAGACTCGATCGGAGCTTCCGTCTTCGGGGTTGGGGCCTCCGCTACCGTTTCCGCCGCCGGTTCACCCGGTGTCTTGGCCTCGGGTTGCGTCGGGCTTTCGATGCCGGGCTTCTCGGCTTCCGGCGGCTCGGCCGGCGAACTGTCTTTCTTCAACCGCTCGCCGATCTCGCGGAAGGCGCTGCGCTCCAGTGTCGACAGCCCCTTGTCGTTGGCCGGCTGCCGGTGTTCGGCCAGCCGGATGACCTTGTCGGCAAAGCGCCGCTCCGGTTTCGGCACGATGGTCAGCGCCGGCACCTCACCCTTGAACGGATCCGCCGCGTTCGGCTCCTCGGCCTTCGGTTCTTCAACGAGAGGTTCGACGGCTTCCGGTACAGACCCTACAGGGGCCTCGCCATTGGGCACCAGGGCCATGCCGATCGCTTCCGGATCGACGATCGCGTCGCCGGTCCGCGCCACGCCGAAACCGCGAAAACCTTCGAAAGCACGGCTGCGGCCATAAACCGGCAAGGCGGCGAGGTCGACGGGGATCTTCAGATCGGTGCCGACAACAGGCCACAGCACGGAGCGGCCGGACCAGGTGTCGCGCCGCTCCAGCAGGCCGGCAATCTCGCCGGACGCGTCGAGGCCGAAGGCGGCCGCGACATCCCTGAAGCGCCGGCCGATCACGTCGGCGGCCGGCTTGCCGACGATGTCGGCGAATTCCGGCGACAGCGTGCTGAACTTGCCCTCGGCGTCGGTGCGCCAGACAAACCGCATCGGCGCCGCTGAGCGGTCGATCGTCCTGGCGGCCGGGGGAGGTGCGATCGGGGCAGCCGGGGAGGTGGCCTCGTCGTGGTTCGGGGTGTCGGCCGAAGTCTCGGCCGCGCTCGTTTCGGCCACGGCAGCCGGGGAGGTGGCCTCGTCCTGCTTCGCGGTGCCCGCCGAAGCCTCGGCGTTGTTCTTCGGTTCCTGCGTCGCTGGCGCGGGTCGCGCATCGTCCTCGCCGGCATTGAAATACCAATGATCGTGCTGTGCCGGCGTGCCAGCCGCCGGCTGATCGTTGTCGGCAGCTACCGGTGTCGGTCCGGTCGGCTCCGTTAGCTCTTGCGTTGCCTGTTCCGGCTTATGTTCAGTCACGGGCTCGGAAGGGGTGGGCTCGTGCTCGATCTCGGCAGCGGGCCGCTTGATCGCCTCTGTCTGCGAAACATCCGCCGTCGGCTGATTGTCCTGGTGAGGATCGGATTCAACGCCGGTGCTTTCCGCCGCCGCGGCAGTGCCGCCGGTTTCGTTGGCCGGGCTTTCCACCACTTCGGGGCCTGCCGAAGCCTCTTCAACAGACGCGTTGTCCTCGAGCTGATCCTCGTCGATCACGACCAGGAGATGCCGGTCCGGCGTCAACCGGGCGAGGCCAGCCGGGTAAGAGGTGTTGCCGCCCGGAACGAGGCGCTTGACGATGCGTTCGCTCTCGGCAGCCACATCGGCCACCAGGGCGGCCAGTGTCGCGGGCTGGATGTCGAGCGCTGAAAATCCCTCCGAGGCGGCCTCGACATTGCCCCCGGCATCGATGAAGGCGATGAAATGGCCGTCTTCGGTAAAGCCGCTGATCGCCCGGCTGGCGATTTCAGCGGCACTGCGCGAGCCTGTCTGCGCCGCCGGCACCGCCAGCATGATCGCCTTTTCGCCGTCGGGCAGGGTCACGGCACTTGCCTGGAAGCCGATGGTGCGGCTGGTCATGCCGGTCGCCAACCTGACGGTGATGCCACGATCAGTGCCGATTTCGGGAAAACCGCTGGTCGCCATGATCTGGCGGCGAGCAATGAGCGGTAACTGTGCGGAGGCGCCGATGATGGCTTCGATGTCGGGGTAGCCGAACACGGCAGCACCCGGCCCATTGGCCCAGATCACCTGCTCCAGGTCCACCGACAGGATCGCGATCGCGTCGCCGGCGGCAAAGCGCTGGCGGACCGCGTCGAGCACGGCGACGTCGAGGAAGGAATATTCGGACGGCATGCGCTTGGCGAATCCTCACGGAGCGGCGAAGTTTGCAGTTAACGCTTTGTTAATAAAAGCCGGCGGCGCGAAGGTCCACAAGCCAGAACGTGCAAAGGCTGGAATCTGGCCTCTTGGTTAACGGCCCAAAAGAAATTATGGTGCACTGCAACAAAGATATTGCAATGCACAAAATTTGCCTTTATATTGCCATCATAACTGAACGAGACGGCTTTCTGTCAAAGCCGCTGCCGCTGAAAAGGATGGAAAATGTCCAGGACCAAGACTGCCGAGACGATCGAAAACGTTGAATTCCCGAGCTTCGACGCTTCCAAGGCCACCGACCAGATGCGCGCTTTCGCCGAAAAGGGCGTTGAGCAGTCGAAAGAGGCCTATGCCAAGCTCAAGACCGGCGCCGAAGAGACCCAGAAGGCTCTGGAGTCGACCTACGAGACCGCCAAGACTGTTTCGAGCGACCTGTCGCTCAAGACCATCGCTGCACTGCGCACCAATGCCGAAGCCGGCTTCTCGCATCTCGAAGCCCTGATTGGCGCCAAGTCGCTGTCGGAAGTCGTCGAACTGCAGACCTCCTTCCTGCGTAAGCGTATCGAATCGACCGTCGAGCAGGCCAAGGACTTCCAGGCTGTTGCCTCCAAGGCGGCCGAAGACGTCACCAAGCCGATCAAGACCGCCTTCGAGAAGGCCGTGAAGGACATCAAGGCTGCCTAACATTTGCGCTTGGTCTGAAGATGCAACAAAAGGTCGCATTTTCATAAAAACGATCAAGCGTATGATGGTAGCCATAAAGGAATACCCGGCGAGTGGAACCTCCTCCCTCTGCTCCCCGGGGTGACCAGCCAGCACCTCCTCCCGCTGGCTCGTAACAGGAAAAGGCCGGCACCTCCTCCCGCCGGCCTTTTTCTTTGCCTGGCACTCTGCCCTTGCCTGGGTAACGACATGCCGATGTGGGCAAGTGCCCTTTGCTTTCCAAAAGCCTTGAATTAAAATCCATAAGCCCGTAAGGACGCATCGCCGAACGACGGAGCAGATCGCACCTCGATCCGCTCAGGCAAACGTGCCGTTGTAGCTCAGATGGTTAGAGCGCCGGATTGTGGATCCGGAGGTCGCTGGTTCGATCCCAGCCAACGGTACCATCGGTTATTTCTCTAAGCTGTTGATTTTTCTGGCGAATTTAGCGCAATCTCCTCTTGCGGTTGCGCCATTCTGGCCTTTTTGTGATACCGCCGTTGATTTTGCGGTTTAGGGCGTATGAGGTCGTTGGAAGGCATGAGCGCGACACCTCATTTGCCGATATAAGCCGCCAGTTCGTCAGGCGTCCCCATAGGGAAGGCCTCCTTGAGATAGTTCAGAAACGCTGACACCCGAGCGCTCAGGAGCCGCTTGGACGGGTAAAGCGTCCAAAGAACAATGTCAGGTCCGTCGACCTCGCCCCATTCTACCAGCGTGCCGTCTGCGAGATCGTGGCTCACGAGCGACAAAGGTAGGCGGCCGGCGCCGACGCCGGCTCGCACCGCGTCCCGGACCATGACAAGGGATGTTAGAGCCAGAACGGGCTCGATCATAATTGAAGTCGGGCCGGTGGCGGTCATCACTTGCCATGTCAGTCGATCGCCCGCCGATCGTACGACGGCGGGCACTGTCATGTTCGCCGTCGGCCGGGCGAGACCCGGGCTAGCGGCGACCACCAGTCGATCGTGCAGGAACGCTCGCCCGACAAGGGTCTCATCCGGATTCGGGTTTACCCGGATCACCAGATCAAACCCCTCCTCGATCATATCCACAGCGCGGTCATCCGTAGAGACCTCGAGTCGAACTTCCGGGTACTTCAGCGCAAAACCGGCGGCGATCTTGCCCATTGCGGTTTGAGAAAAAAGCAATGGTGCACTTATCCGCAGTTTGCCTCGCGGCCGCTGTCCGCCCGAGGCAATCGTTGCTGCGGTTTCGTCCAGTTCGGTCAGCAAATGGCCTGCCCGTTCGTAAAGCGCCCGCCCTTCCTCGGTCAGTTTGAGTGCCCGCGCGCCACGCTCGACAAGTCGCAATCCGAGGCCAGCCTCAAGTTCTGCCACCCGTCGCGACAAAGTCGCCTTGGGGCGTGTGGCGGCCCGTGCTGCACGGCCGAAGCCGCCATGGCGGGCCACGAGCACGAAATCCGCGAGAGCCAGCAAATCCATCTGTTCCACCAATGAGACGTTGTGTCCAATATTAGCGTCTATCGCGTCGTCTGTGAACCACTCATATTCACGACACAACCTACCCAACTGCAAACGTCTCACCCAACGAGGAACAAAGCCATGACCAAGTCCACAAACGACAATCCCCACGCCGCGCAGACCAAGATATTGGTTTTGGGGGCGACGGGGCCAACTGGCCGTCTCATCGTCAGCCAGGCATTGGCACGCGGATATGAGGTGACGGCGCTGGTCCGATCTCCCGAAAAAGCGGCGGATATGAAGGGCGTTCGGCTTGTTGTCGGCGACGCCCGCGACGAGAAGACCCTACGCCAGGCCGTGACCGGGCAGGATGCCGTCATCAGTGCCCTGGGCACTCCGGCCAGCCCGTTCAAGCAGGTGACGCTGCTCTCGACCGCGACCCGCGCGCTCGTTAAGGCAATGAAGACGGAACACTTCTCGCGCCTGATCACCATCACCGGGATGGGCGCGGGCGATAGCGCCGGCCATGGCGGGTTCCTGTTCGATAAGGTGATTTTCCCGCTGCTCCTGCGCAACGTCTATGCGGACAAGAACCGGCAGGAAGCCGTCATCCGTGAGTCCGACCTCGATTGGACGATCATCCGGCCATCCGTTTTGAACAAAAAGGCGGGACGCGGCAATGTCCGCACTCTAACCGATCTGTCCGCCTTCCATGGCGGCACCATCTCGCGGGAGGACGTTGCGAAATTTGTCCTCGACCAGGTGGATAGCGACGCCTGGCGGCATCGTTCGCCACTGATTACATGGTGAAGGTCGTCACGCCCCATCGTCAAACCAGCGGCGGTTGCCGGCAACCCGTTTGCGCATAAAGTCGACGAAGGCTCTTGCAGCCGGGCTGCGTTCCTTACCGGCAGGCATGACTAGACTGACATCGACGGCTGGAACGCTCCAGTCGGGCAGAACGCGAACGAGATTGCCGGCCTCGATCTCAGGCGCGGCCACATATCTCGCCGTAGCCGCGATCCCAGCCCCGTTAAGCACCATGCGATCTATTGCCTTGGGATCATTTGCGGTGAGCCGAGCGGTGGCCTCGACCTGGTGCTCCACGCCGTCCTTGTCGCAAAGCGACAGACGCCGGGGGAGACCATCGCCACGGGGGATGAGGAGCAGATCGTGGGAGCGCAGATCGTCGATCGACCTGGGCCAACCGCGCCGTTCGAGGTAGGAGGGTGCGGCGCATAACAGGCAGGCGATTGCTCCAAGCCGTGTCGCGACCAGATTTGAATCAAGCATCGGACCCATTCGGAAGGCCACATCAGTCTGTTCGGCGACAAGGTCAACCGTCCTGCTCGTCAGTTCGAGAGACACATCGACGTCTGAAAACGCGAGGGAAAACACAGGAAGAATTTCGGTCAGCACCTCCATGCCAAAGCCGATTCCAGCGGTGAGCCGCAGCCGGCCTCGTGGATGCGACGCCAGGCTGGTGGCCATATCGAGGACCTCGTCAACGCGGGTAACGATCTCGCTAAAATGACCGAGCAACGCCCGCCCAGCCTCGGTCAGTACGACCTCGCGGGTTGTACGTTCAAAAAGGCGAACGCCAAGCAGCGCTTCCAACCGCTGGATCGAGCGACTGATGGCCGACTTGCGCACTGAGAGGACGCGGCCCGCCCCTGAAAAACTCAATAGCCTGGCGACCGTCTGGAAGGCGCGCATATCGTCGACGTCAATCATCGTGAACTCCCTTGGCGGAGACACCGGATCTGACATGCGGCGTCAATCCATCGTGCGAAACAAAACTGGCACACGAAAGGGGCAGAAACGCACGGCGAGTTTGACGCCGGCGTGTTGCTGCCCGCGGCACTCAGCAGCAAGGCGGGGCCAATTGTCGCGATGTAGGGACACTGCGGTGCACTGCGCCGATCTTGTAGCGGAGCGTCGCTGGAATGCATCGTGAGGCCCGCGTGCACTTTGTGCCGGGCTCCTTGATCGGACCGGTGCAACCCATGAAGCCCCTTTTTTGAGTGAGCGCGTACACGGCCGCTGGCCGCATTGCGGAGCTGGCGGTTGTGCTCGAGGCGAAGATCCTACTGCTCCTGCAACTCGATCACCGCGTTAAGAACGATCTGACCTTGATCACCGCGCTGCTGCGATTTCAGGCGCGCACCGTCGAAAATCCTGCGATCTCCGCAAAGCTCGAAACAATGCTGGAGCGCGTCGACGCCGTAGCGACCGTCCATCGGCGGACCTCTCAGTCGCATGACATGCGGCGTTTCGACGTCTCCGCTTTCGCCGGAGATCTTGTGATCGACGTCATCGGCATCAGCGGGCGCACGGACGTTACCCCAGTCGCCATTTTCCCGGCCAACTCTTGCCATCCCGGAAGCCGGATCCGCTGCACTCGACGCTGCCGCCTCATTGCTCCGACCAAGGCTTCTATCGTTCCACCAGTGAGACGGTGCGTCTAAATTGCGCGGCTAGTGGGTGTGAATTTGGGCCGTTAGATTGTTACCAGACTTAACAACCAACCAGGAGTAACCTCTATGACCATCCTCGTAACTGGCGCGACCGGCAATGTAGGCCGCAACGTTGTCGAACAACTTGTGAACCGTGGCGCAGACGTGCGCGTTCTGGTTCGCGACCCTTCCAAGGCCAATTTCCCGGCCGGTGTCGAAGTCGCCCAAGGCGACCTGCTCGACGTCGACGCGCTGCGCAGCGCCTTCTCGGGCGTGTCCACGCTGTTCCTGCTGAACGGGGTAGTGGCCGACGAATATACCCAGGCGCTCGTCGCCTTGGCCGTTGCTCGCGAAGTCGGCATCGAGCGGATCGTCTATCTCTCGGTGATCCACAGCGACGTCTACGTGAACGTGCCGCACTTCGCGGGCAAGTTCGGCGTCGAGCGGATGATCGAGCAGATGGGCCTCAACGCCACCATCCTGCGCCCGGCCTACTTCATGGACAACGACATCACCATCAAGGACGTGATCACCGGCTACGGCATCTACCCCATGCCGATCGGCAGCAAGGGTCTTGCCATGATCGACGCCCGCGACGTTGGCGAGATCGCTGCGATCGAGCTCATCCGCCGCGAACAGTCGTCCACGCCGCTCCCGCTCAACCGCATCAACCTGGTCGGCCCGGATACGCTGACGGGCGCTGATGCCGCGGCGATCTGGACGGACGTCCTCGGCCGCCCGATCGCCTACCCCGGCAATGACACCGCGGGATTTGAGCAGAACCTGCGACAGTTCATGCCGAGCTGGATGGCCCTCGACATGCGCCTGATGGCCGAGCGCTTCCTGACCGACGGCATGGTCCCGGACGCCGGCGATGTCGATCGGCTGACCACCCTGCTGGGCCGCCCGCTGCGCTCGTACCGCGACTACGCCGCTCAGATCGCTGCCTGAGCGCTGCTGTCCACAACACCCAATCAAGGAACACACTATGATCTATTCAACTGCAACCGTTCCGGTGAACCCCGCCGGCGAGACCAAGCTCACGCGCGAGCAGGTCTGGAAGGGCCTTGAGCTGAAGGCGCGTGACGCGCGCCTTTTCCTCCCGCCCGGCGTCTGCACGCGCTGCGACGTCGTGGAGGAGAGCGCGACCCACTTCGTGCGCGAAGCCACGATCGCCGGCGCCGACCTCCGCGAAATCATCACCCTTGAGCCGCAAAGCAAGATCACCTTCTTCCAAGCGATCGGCCCACGCGAAGGCGCGATTATCAACGAGCTGTTCGAGGATGATGCCGGCGAGCTGCAGCTCAAGTTCTATTGCTACACTGGTCTTCGCGGCAAAGAGCCGAATGGCCCCGAGGAGCAGGCTGAGCAGACGCAGTTCGATAGCGAGAAGGGTTACAAATCCGCTCTGCTGTCGACGCTGACACGCACGCGCGAGCTGCTTGCCGCAGGCAGACTCTAATCCTCAGCCCCCCGACAAACCCAACAATAGGAGAAAACACATGACCTATGTCTGGTCCACTTTCAAACTCGGCAACCTGCAACTGCCGCACCGCCTCGCCATGGCGCCGATGACCCGAAGCCGGGCCAAGCCCGACGGAACACCCGGTGATCTGGCTCCCGAGTATTACGCACAGCGCGCCACGATGGGTCTTCTGATCACCGAGGGCACCCAGCCGTCCGAAGACGGGCAGGGTTATCTGGCCACGCCAGGGATCTACAACGACAATCACGTGGCGGGGTGGCGGAAGGTTGCCGACGCCGTCCATGAGACGGGCGGTCGTCTGTTCATCCAACTCATGCATGTCGGCCGCAGATCCCATCCGGAAAACACGCCGCACCATCGCCAGCCGGTTGCGCCTTCGGCGATTGCCTCCGGTGAAAACATGTTCACGGTTAAAGGCATGCTGCCGGTTCCGGAACCACGCGAGCTCACAACCGCTGAAGTTCGGCAGACCATCGCCGATTTCGCAAACGCCGCCAAGCGCGCGATCGAAGCGGGGGCCGACGGCGTCGAAGTTCACGGTGCGAACGGGTATCTGGTGCACCAGTTTCTTGCGCCGAACGCGAATAAGCGCACCGACGAATTCGGTGGTTCTCTTGAGAACCGCGCACGGTTCGCGATTGAGGTGGTTCAAGCGATCGTCGGTGCGGTCGGTGCCGAGAAGACGGCGATCCGGCTGTCGCCGGGACTACCTACGGGCGGCATCGCCGAAGGCAACGAGAACGACGATCTCTACCGCTACCTGGCGGCCGAGTTTCATAAGATCGGGGTTGCCTATCTGCATATCCTCCATATCGGCAATGAAGCGCTCTTGGCGGACATCCGGGAGGCTTTCGGCGGGGTCTTGATCGTCAATCGCCCGGGCCGCCCGCGCGAGCAGGTCGGGGCCGATGTTGCCGCCGGGGTTGCCGACATGGAAGCTCTAGGCGCCATGGCCCTTGCCAACCCGGATCTGGTCACACGTCTCAAAGAGGGCGCGCCATTGAACGAGCCGCGGCCGGCACTGTTCTATGCCGGCGGCGGGGCTGAAGGCTACATCGACTATCCCGCTCTTTATCCCGCCTGAGTTTACGGCGCGGGCGAAACGCAAACTCGCCCGCGCCGGCAACTGGCCGAAACAAGAGGGAGAGACACCGTGTCCGAAAACGCCGGCTTCTGCCCACCGCGGTGCCTGTTACTTTTGCAATCACATTAACAAGGAGAAATATCGTGACGATCCATGTTGAAACTAGCCGCGCAGCGCAGCTGAAAGTCGCGGTCACGCGAGAAGTGTTCGTCGCGAACGCCATCCAGGAAGTCTTCGACTTCGTTGCTGCCGAAGATGTCCTGCCCAAGATCCTGACCGGCTACGGGATGGTGCCCGGTGTTGCGTCGACTTCGGATGTTTCAGGTCCGTGGGATCGGCCCGGCTCGCACAGGATCGTCCAGCTGACGGACGGCAGCACCGCGCACGAGGGTGTCACGCACTACGATCGGCCTTTCTACTTCGCGTATCGGGTGAGTGACCCGAGCTTTGCGCTGAAGCATCTCATGGGTGAAGCGCGCGGGCAATTCTGGTTCGAACCGGCCAATGGCGGCACGCGGGTGAAATGGACATACACCTTTCTCGCCAAGAACTGGCTTACCAAACTCCCACTCACCCTGTTCGTGAAGAGCCAATGGAGGGGTTACATGGATGTGTGTCTCGCAAACGTCGTCAAGCACTTCGCCCCGGCCTGAAGCCCGCGCCGTCCGTGTTTGTTTCGGTCATGCTTCGGTTTTCGTTGCAGCGCATGAAGTTCACAGCGCCGATTCACTTTGCGACCTGTGTCACCCTGTCGAGGTGAGGGATCACCGCAATTTTATGCGGAACGGTGATCCCAATCCCGACAATATTGCCTCCTTTTTCTACTATCTGGCGGATGGTCCGGCGGGCAGATCGGCGATGCCGAAGCCGGTCGGTCAACTCATTTGCGATAAAGACGTGGATTTTCTGGCGCGACACCCAGTTCCGACCGGGCCAGGCGCTTTGGCCTGATCCATTCGCTGCGCGCTTCTTGCGACAGCACCAGTCCGTGGCCCGGCCGATCGGGCGCATGGGCGTACCCGTCCCGGATTTCGATAGGCTGTTCCACCAGATGATCGAAGTTCTGAAATGAATATTCCAGCCATTCGACCTCGGGAAGCGCGACCGCCGTGTGCACGCCAACCTCCAGGAAGGTGTTACCTAGGCTGACCGGAATCCCGAGTTCGGCGGCCAGCCATCCGATGCGCATGACATCCGTCACCTGGCCGTGGACATTCAGGATGTCTGCCGCATGGGCTTCCAGAAGAAGCCGCTTGCCCTGGAGATCCAGATACTCGCCGCTGTTGATCTGGGTCCATGTGACGGCATGCCTGAGCGTTCTCAGCCCTTCATGGTCGTGACGCAGGATCGGATCCTCGACCCAGAGAAGATCGTGGCCGGCCTCGCGGATCGCCACCAATTTCGTGAGCGCTTCCTTCGAGGTCCAGGCCTCGTTCGGATCGATCATGATTTTGGACCCGGCCGGCACGCAGGTCTTCAACAGTTCGAGGCGCCGCAGATCGCGGTCGAAATCAGGGTGGCCGACCTTGATCTTGAAAGCCGAGTAGCCAATCGATGCAGCGTGGGAGAACAGCGAGACGAAGGCGTCGTCGTCGAGGTGAAAATCGAGACCGCTGGCATAAGCCTTCACCCGGTTGCGGCGACTGCCAAGCAAGACATGAAGGGGCAGGCCGGCTTCCTTCGCCGCAAGATCCCAAAGCGCCACCTGAACCGCTTCGTGAAAGGGCAGGGAGTGAGCCCGCTGATTGCCACCGCGCGGACGGTGTACACGGTGAACCAGGGCGATCGCCCTGTTTCCCTTCAGGGCCGGCCAAACCTCATGCTCGAAAACAGCCTCGATCTCCGTCTGATCCGGCAACGGATTGAAGAGTGTCTGGATGAATCCCAGCCCCACCTCACCACTTTCGGAAACGAGCTCCAGCGCCGCGCCGTTGACATCGTCCGCCCGAACCTGGCTGTCCCCGATTACCCGGTCGCGGGCGAACTGAAATCGGGTTATACGAAAATGCGAAAGGCTCATCACGCGGGCTTTCTGATCGATTACCTCATCAAACATAGGGCTGCTCGTTGGCGAACGGAACCGCTTCCCTCCTCCGTTAGCTTGCGCGGCAGATAGGCGATCTTCTCGTTATGCGCGTAGTCCTCGATCTTGAGGCCCAGCGGCAGCATGGAGAAGAAGTCGCGCGCCGACGGATTGTCGTGGAGCGTGGCGGTCATTGCGCGGCCGTTAAAAGTCATCCTTATCTTCATGTCGGTGGGCTCATGGCTGGCTGGGGCCTTGCCTTCTTGGCTGGCGGCTGCGCGCGGCAAGGCCGCCGGGCTATCACCTCTACTACCCGAGCAGGCGGCAGCTCTCGCCCGCGATGGCGGTAATCGTCGAGGCGCTCCGACATCGCATCTGACCCCAAGCCGGGCCACTCTGACTTCTGCGCTGCGGACAGCTTGCCTTGCGCTGGTTCGGTGAGGGGACGACGCGGACGTATTCTAGACTAGGGCGGGCTGAAACTGCTCCGTTACCTGCGCTACAACCCGCGCTTCGACGCCACGACTGCGATATCCGTGAAGTCACCGAGGATGTGATACCTATTGTGCTACAAATCGAGCTTGAAATCCGAAAAAGAACAACGAAAACAACAAGTCGATGTGGGTGTCGATCCCAGACAACGGTACCAACTGGCCAATCCTCAGCGCTGGAATCACAGGGTCAAGATTGTAGGATTTCCCGGTGCCGTCGAGCGAAGGTCTCGGCGATCGCAAGCACCGCAGCATGAATCGGTCCCGCGGTGAGGTTCGGCATAATCGACGCGTCCACGACAAAAAGATTGTCTAGCGCCTTCAATCGTAGATCTGCATCGACGACGGCATCCGCGTCCTTACCCATCCTGCAAGTTCCGCAGGGATGATGGTGTGTGATGACCGACCGCGCGATGAAGTCGTCCATCTCGGCCGCACTGTTCAGGGTGCCTGGCAGGAGTTCGCGCTCTCGCCAGCCGGCAAGTTCATCGCTATGCCCGATTGTTCGTGCTGCCTCGAGGGCCCGGCGAAACAGCCCGCGGTCCCGACCGGTTTGCAGATATGCCGGGTCGATGATCAATCGATCGCCGAACTCAGGCCCGCTTATGCGCAGGCTGCCGCGGCTCGTCGGATGGGTGATGCCGAACAGCAGCGAGTAGGCCGTGCCGGCTTCAGGCGCCTGGAAGCTTTCGGATACGATCGGCGCGACGCCGCAACCAACGACGATTTCAGGCTGCCCGGTAGCGCTGAAGCTGTCAGCGCTCATATAGGCCATCGACTCCGAATGTTGGAGGCGCGACGGCGGCACCGGCTTGCGGGCTGCATAGAGGTTGCCGGCACCAAGCAGGTGATCCTGAAGGTTGCGGCCGATTCCAGGCATGTCGATCAGGCAGCCAACGCCAGCCGCATCGAGCATATCGTGCGGACCGATGCCCGAGCGCATCAGCAAGGCCGGACTTTCCAGCGCTCCGGCACAAAGGATAATTTGATCCGCAAAGACTTCGGCCGAACCCTGTTGCCCGACGACCTCGAGGCTGCGGACCTGATTGGCTCCCAGGTTGAGCCGGCTTACCCGGGACCCCGTAAGGATTGTCAGGTTCTTGCGGCTTCGAACTATCCCGGTAAGCCAGGCGTCCGCCGCAGTGACCCGCCGCCCGTCACGAATGTTCAAGGAGTTCGGAGTGACGCCGATCATCTCTCCGCTGTTGTGGCCTTCAAGGCGAGGCAGACCCAACGATGCGCCTGCCTCGATGAAGGCGCGAGCAACCGGACTGACTTCGTCCCCTGGCAAATGGATCGGCAACGGCCCGCTTTTGCCATGAATGCCGTCGCCGCCAAGCGGGTGATTTTCGATGGACTGGAAAACGGGCAGCAGTTCATCCCAGCTCCATCGGCGATCCCCCGTCGCATCGACCCAGGCCTGGAAATCGGCGGGATGGCCACGCATATAGCCCATCGCGTGCAGGCAACTCGAGCCGCCGATCAGCCGCCCGCGTGCCCAATGATGCACCCGGCCCGCTGTGCCGGCTTGCGGCTCCGTGCGATAGTCCCAGTCGTAGCTGCGGCCCTGAAGCGATGGCCAGGCGGCGGGGTTCCAGATGTCGGGGTCGCTCGCCTCTTCGCCTGCCTCGATCAGCAGAACGCGTCTGTCCGGCGCTTCACTCAGTCGCGCGGCAAGCAACGTCCCGGCCGAGCCGCCACCGACGATGACGATATCGCAATTCGGAGAACTCAAATTCCGTGGTCCATGGAAATCTTGGCTGCCGCTTTCGCCCTCAAGACGTGCTGTTTCGAGGCTTTGCGGGCGGCTTTCTCGTCGCCGGCGGCGATGGATTCGAATATCTCTCTCATCTCCGCCAGGCTGCTTTGCGCCCTGCCTTCCAGGGACATCGATCGCCCTCGAAAGAAGCTTATCCTAGCCACCAGACCGCGATGGACCTCCTCCAGGATCGGATTCCCGCAATTGGCGAGTATGATCGAATAGAAGTCCGCGGCGGTCATGACCTGCGCCAGGCTGTCATTGCTGGATGCCGCCTCTTCGAACGCGGAAAGAGATTTCTCAAGCTCACGCAGCTGCTCAGGCGAAATTCTCAGCGCGCATCGTCCCGCTGCCTCGACTTCCAGCAGCTCTCGAACCTCGTAGATGGCGGTTGCCACCTCCCAGGAAAGCGCCGGTATCGACGGTCCGCGGTTGGGCACGATCTCGATCAGGCGCTCGGCTTCAAGACTGCGCAAAGCCTCCCTCAGCGAGGGGCGGCTAATGCCGAGCTGCGTGCACAGCTGACTTTCGATCAGGCGGCTTCCCGGCTGGAACAATCCGGAGAAGATGGCGAGCCGTAACTTGTCGACGGTCTCCCGTTGCACGGTCCGTGGCGAAATTCGCAAATTCAAATCTGGGGGCATCGGTAACGCCTCTTGGGCCTTTGGGTCGCAATGTGAAACATCATACGCCACGCTGTGGAAATTTGACAGCAGGATAGCCAGATTGTCAAATCCGAAGATTGCAAGAATGTCAGACAATCCGCTTGACGGCCCCCCGGCTGATATGATCCTTTTGCTGGAGACGGGCAGCGGAGGCGAGGATCATGGACATGGCGGCGGACACACCTTCCGACCACTTCATCTCGCACCGCGTCGACATTGACCGCATCACTTTGAACGTGCGCGAGACGGGCAACGGCCCGCTGATGCTGTTCTTCCACGGCATCACCTCCAACTCCGCCGTCTTCACGCCGTTGATGGCTCGGCTGTCGGATCGGTTTACGACCATAGCGGTTGACCAGAGGGGGCATGGCCGCAGCGACAAGCCGGATACCGGCTACGAGGCGAATGACTACGCGGACGACATCGCCGGCCTGATACGCACGCTCGATCGAGGCCCTGCAATCCTCGTCGGGCATTCGCTCGGTGCGCGAAATTCCGTCACGGCAGCGGCGAAATACCCGGATCTGGTGCGGTCGGTCGTCGCCATCGACTTTACGCCTTACATCGAGACTGAAGCGTTGGATGCGTTGGAAGCGCGCGTGAATGCAGGCAGCCAGCTCTTCGAGAATGTAAAGGCCGTCGAAGCATACCTCGCCGGCCGCTATCCGAACATTCCCGTCGACGCCATCAAGATCAGGGCTCAGAGCGGCTATCAGTCGGTCGATGGCGGATTGCGTCCATTGGCCTCGCCTGCGGCCATGGCCCAGACCGCCAAAGGCCTGCGAGCGGACCTGGTGCCTGCTTACCGGGACGTGACGAAGCCCGTCCTCATCGTCCGGGGCGAAACGAGCAAATTGGTGTCAGCGGCGGCGCTGGCCATGACAAGCCAGTTGCGACCGGATCTGCCGGTCGTCGTCGTTCCGGGTGCTGACCATTACGTCAACGAGGTCTCTCCCGAGATCACGCTGAAAGCCATCACCAACTTCATAGACGCCTGACGGCCACACGGGCCGCCTTCTTGTACGCAGCAGGATCCAGAGAATGTCCAATTTAAACAAAGTCCCGGGCAAGACGCGTCGTGCCGAGGTTGCCGGCGGCGGCTTTGCCGGCCTGACGGCCGCCATCGCTCTGAGGCAGAATGGTTGGGATGTCAGGCTGCACGAAAAGAGCTCCGAGCTGCGGGCATTCGGCGCAGGCATCTATCTCTGGCACAATGGTCTTCGCGTGCTCGAAGGGCTGGGCGCTTTGGACGAGGTTCTCCAGGGCTCGCACACGCCTCCGACCTACGAGACCTGGATGCACAACAAGTCGGTTTCCAAAGAGACGTTCAACGGGCTCCCCTGGCGCATCATGACTCGCAGCCATCTGCACGATGCCCTGGTCAATCGGGCCCGTGCCGTGGGTGTCGACATAAGCGTCAATTCCGAAGCGGTCGCCGCCGATCCGGAAGGCCGCCTGACGCTTAACAGCGGCGAGGTTCTCGAAGCCGACTTGATCGTCGGCGCCGATGGCGTTGGCTCCAAGGTCAGGGATTCCATCGGCTTCAAACAGGATCGCTGGGTTTCGAAAGATGGTCTCATCCGGCTGATCGTCCCGCGCATGAAGAAGGATCTTGGTCATGGCGAATGGGACAACACCATCGACATGTGGAACTTCTGGCCGCGTGTGCAGCGCATTCTCTACTCGCCCTGCAATGAGAATGAGCTCTATCTGGGTTTGATGGCTCCGGCCGCTGATCCCCGAGGATCCGCCGTTCCGATCGATCTCGAAGTCTGGGTCGAGATGTTTCCGTTCCTGGAGCCATGCCTGATCGAGGCGGCCAAGCTGAAAACCGCCCGCTACGACAAGTACGAAACGACCAAGCTGGATAGCTGGACAAGAGGCAAGGTCGCCCTTGTGGGCGATGCCGCGCATGCGATGTGCCCGGCACTTGCCCAGGGCGCCGGTTGCGCGATGGTCAACGCCTTCAGCCTGTCGCAGGATCTGGAGGAAGGCGCTTCGGTCGAAGATGCGCTGGTCGGGTGGGAAAAGCGCATTCGCCCGATCACCGATCGCTGCCAGGCCCTGTCTGGCGACTACGCGGCGAACCGCTCGCTTTCGAAGGGAAACATGTTCACGCCGGCGGCACTGGAAGCTGCCCGCTACGATCCGCTGCGCCGTGTCTTCTCATGGCCGCAGTAGCGCCGGACAGGCCGGTCAACGAATTAATCGGCGCGCGCGAGAACAGCGCGCTCCTTTCAGGAGATTGAGATGAGTTATTCCAGTGAAGTCGAACGCGATTACGATGTCAGGGGATGGTATTCCTCGGTCCAGGAAAGCCGGCATGACGGCGGCACACCTGGCGAGACCCTCATCAAGGTCGCGACAGGCGTTGTCATACGCAATCCCTTCGCCGGAAAGTTCGTCGCCGAACTGTCCGAGCTGACGGCTCCGAGTTCGGCCATTGGTCATGCGCTTGGCGAGCGCGCCGTGGCGCTGCTCGGCAACAGGCCGGTCGAAAGCTATGGCAAGGGCGGCATCGCGGGTACGTCAGGCGAACAGGAGCATGTCGTCGCTTGCATCACCACGGTGTTCGGAGACCCGCTGCGCCAGCAGGTGGGCGGCGGCAAGGCCTGGATCTCGTCGGTCAGCAAGGTTGCGGTCGCCGGCACCATCATCGATATCCCGCTTGCCCACAAGGACGAGCTCTACATCCGTTCCCACTATGATGCCGTCACCTTTTCCGTGCCGGATGCCCCGCGCCCGGACGAGCTTTTGATCTGCGTCGCCGTCGCATCGGGTCCGCGCGTGCATCAGCGCGTCGGGGGCAAATCCGTCGCCGACCTCAAGGCCGCAGCTATCTAGTTCGATCGAAATTTCTGAAGGACGAATTTCATGCCCCTGAATATCAAGGACCTCAAGATTACCTCAGTGGACTTCCAGCCGCTGGGGAAATTGCGCGACGAACACGCGGGCGACAAGGGCAACGTACTGCCAAGGCTTAAGGTCAGTGGCGTCCCGGCCGGCACCAAAGAACTCGCGGTCATCTGCCACGATCCGGACGCGCCGCTCGCCAACGGTTTCACGCATTGGGTCGTCTACGGCATCGATCCCTCGGCCACCGACCTTTCGGACGCGCAGGAGAAGTTCCGCGTCGGTCCCAACGGTGCCGGCCACAAGCAGTATTACGGGCCGCAGCCGCCCGCTGGCCATGGAGAACATCACTACTACTTCTGGGTTTATGCCCTGGACACCAAGGTCGAAGATACGCCCACCCGGGAGGAGTTCCTGCAGAAATATGCCGGCAACATCATCGAGCAGAACCGGATCGTCGGCATCTACGAAAACAAGTGAAATCCGCGGGCACTGGCGACCGATAACAACAACAAGAATGGCCGCCATCACCGTAATGGGAGAATTTGGAAATGACAGACAACAGCCCAGCGCGTCAGCAGGTCTTCGAGGAGCTCGTCACGGCAACGAAGATCCTTCTGAACGAAGGTATCCTGGATACGTTTGGGCACATCAGCGCCCGTGACCCCGAGGATCCCGAAAGCTTCTTCCTGGCGCAGAAGCTTGCTCCGAGCCTGATAACGGCCGGCGACATGCAGCGTTTCAACCTCGACGGAGAAACCTCGGACAACCGGCCGTCTTACCTGGAGCGCTATATCCACAGCGAAATCTACAAGGCACGGCCTGACGTCCAGTGCGTGCTCCACAGCCATTCTCCGGCTGTCCTGCCTTACTGCTTCACCGACCAGCCGCTACGGCCTGTGACCCATATGGGGGCTTTCCTCGGCGACGCCGTCCCAGTCTACGAAATACGCGACAAGCAGGGAGACGAGACCGATCTCTTTGGCGGCAGCCGGAGCGTCTGTGCGGACATCGCTGAAAGCCTCGGGACCTATCCCGTCGTGCTCATGGCGCGGCACGGCGTCGTCAATGTAGGCACTTCTGTCCGGCAGGTGGTGTTCCGGGCATTCTATCTTGAACAGGAGGCGGCGGCGCAGACCGCCGGCCTGCGGATCGGCAACATCAAGTATCTGTCGCCTGGCGAAATCAAGGCTGCAGGAAATCTCGTCGGTGCCCAGATCGACCGTGGATGGGATCACTGGTCGCAGCGCCTCAGGGAAAAGGGCCTGGCCTAGCGCCAGTGCGTCTTTGAACATCCTTGGAAAGGGCTCGGTCCCTGCCAAGGTATCCGGCCCCGGTCCTCAAATTTTGCGGGGCCAGAGTGTCAGGCGAAAGCAGTAGAACCATGCCGCACGCGGAAAGTTACGATTACATCATCGTTGGAGCCGGATCGGCCGGTTGCGTGCTCGCCAACCGGCTGAGCGCCGACCCGAAATGTTCGGTGTTGTTGCTGGAAGCCGGTGGCTGGGACCGCGATCCCATGATCCATATACCACTTGGCTGGGGCAAGATCCTGACCGAGCGGCGCCATGACTGGATGTATTTCTGCGAGCCGGAAGACAATGTCGGCGGACGCCGGGTCGAATGCGCGCGCGGCAAGGTTATCGGCGGATCATCGTCCACCAACGCCATGGCCTATGTGCGGGGCAATCGCGGTGACTACGATCGTTGGGCAGCCACGGGGCTCAGCGATTGGTCCTATGACAAAGTGCTGCCCTATTTCCGCAAGCAAGAAAGCTGGGAAGGCGGCGAGAACCAGTATCGTGGCGGCAAGGGTCCGGTCAGCACCCAGTTCTGCCGCTACAAGGACACGCTGATCGAAGCCTTTGCACAAGCCAGCGTTGACGCCGGTTACGACCAGACGAAAGATTATAATGGCGAGCGGCAGGAAGGGTTCGGCCGCCTTCAGATGACGATTTCAAAAGGCCGGCGTTCTTCGACCGCGACAGCCTATCTGCGACCGGCGCTGAAGCGGCCCAACCTGACCGTTCTGACGGAAGCGAGCGCGACCAGGATCGTGCTGGAGGGCGCGCGCGCCACCGGCGTCACCATCAACCATCGCGGAGCCGAACGCACGGTTCTCGCCCGCAAGGAAGTGTTGCTCTCCGGCGGCGTCATCAACACGCCCCAACTCATGATGCTGTCGGGCATAGGCGCGCAGGATGAGCTTGCCGCCCACGGTATCCAGACGCGGGTCAACCTGCCCGCGGTCGGCAAGAACCTGCAGGATCACGTCTCGGTCATCCTCATGTACCGGCGCCGGGCTCCGGGCGGCCCGTTCCTGCGCAACATGCGTGCCGACCGGATCGGGTTGGACTTCGTCAAGACCTACCTCACCGGACGCGGTTTTTCCGGCGATGTGCCCGGCGGTGTTGTTGCTTTCCTGAAGAGCGGCCCGGCGCGGCCGTTGCCTGACGTGCAATTGCTCTTCACGGCGGCTCCGCTCGCGGCATGGCCCTATTTCAAGCCGTTCAAGGCGCCTTTTGCGGACGGCTTCGCAACGCGCATCGTGGCGACACAGCCTGAAAGCCGCGGAGCCGTGAAATTGGCATCCGCCGATCCCTCCGCGGCGCCCCTGATCCACCAGAATTTCCTGGCCTCGCCGAAGGATTGGGAGTCGCTGCGGGCGGGCTTCCGGGTCGCGCGCGATCTCGCGGCGCAGCCCTCCATGCAGCCCTTCATCGAGGCCGAGTTCTTTCCCGGCCCGAAATGCCAGAGCGACGACGAGATCGACGAGCATATCCGCAAGACCTCGATCACCGTGCATCATCCGGCCGGGACCTGCCGGATGGGGGCCGATGAAGCCTCGGTCGTCGACCCGCAATTGCGCGTTCGCGGCGTCCAGGGTCTCAGAGTGGTGGACGCTTCCGTCATGCCCGACCTGGTCTGCGGAAACATCAATGCGGCAGTGATCATGATCGCCGAGAAGGCCGCCGACCTCATCGCCAGTTCGAAAGAAAGCAGGGCAGTGTCATGATCCAGCGTATCGCCATCATCGGTATGGGCACGATGGGTCCGGGCATGGCCGCCCGGCTCGCCAGGGGCGGCCTTCAGGTCGTCGCCTACGACGTTGCCCCGGCAGCGATCGAGCGCGCGCAAACCATGCTGGGCGTGGCCGAGACCGTTCTCGATTCCCTCGGTATCGCGCCGCCGCCGGCCGGCGTTGGTGGGATTCGCTTCACCGACGACATCGGCGATGCGGTGTCCGGTGCCGACCTCGTCATCGAGAACGTTCCTGAAAACATTTCGATCAAGGCCGACGTCTATCATGCGATCGACGGCCTGATCGCGTCGGACACGATCGTCGCGTCCGACACGTCGGGTATCCCGATCACCAAGCTGCAGGCGCATATCTCGCATCCCGAGCGGATGGTGGGCATGCACTGGTCGAACCCGCCGCACATCATCCCGATGATCGAGGTGATCGCCGGCGAGAAGACGGCGCCGCAAACCGTGGCTGTCATCCGCGACCTTATCCGCTCCATCGGCTTGCTGCCGGTGGTGGTGAAGAAGGATGTTCCGGGCTTCGTCGAAAACCGCGTCCTCTATGCGCTGCTGCGCGAGGCGGTCGACCTTGTCGAGCGCGGCGTCATCGATCCTGAAGATCTCGACACCTGCGTGTCGTGGGGCATCGGCTACAAGATCGCCGTGATCGGGCCGATGGCGCTGCTCGATATGGCGGGCCTCGATATCTACAAATCCGTCTCCTCTTTCCTCAACGCGGATCTCTCCAATCGCGGCGATGTCGCGCCGATGGTGCTGGAAAAGACCAATGCATCGAAGTTCGGCATCAAGTCGGGCGAGGGCATGTTCTCCTATACGCCTGAGCAGACCAAGGCTCTGCAAGGCGAACGGGCCCGCAAGCTCGTTGCCGTGCGGCGCATCCTGGAGGGCCGGGAGTAGCCATGCGCATGGAACCCATTCGAGCTGCAGGCGGCCGGCCAGCCCATATCCGCCACGATGACGACCTGATCTCCGTCAAGGGCGTTTCGGTCGTCATGGCCAGGCAACTGGTGCTGCAGAACATCGATCTTGCGATACCTAAGGGGTCGTTCGTCTCCCTCATCGGTCCTTCCGGCTGCGGCAAGAGCACCTTGCTCAAGGTTCTGGCCGGGCTGGTCAATCCGACCAGCGGGAGCGTTTCGATCGCCGGGCTTTCACCCGTCGAGGCGGCGCGCAAGCGCATGATCGGCCTCGTCTTCCAGGATGCCAACCTGCTTCCCTGGAAGAACGCCGTCGACAACGCATCGATGCTGCTTGGCATCGCCGATAAGTCGCTCTCGCGCGCCGATTTGCGGGCGCGTGGGCAGGAGATGTTGGAGCTCGTGGGGTTAGGCGACAGCGCCCATAAGCGCCCCAACGAATTGTCCGGCGGCATGCGCCAGCGCGTTGCTATCGCGCGGGCCCTGGCGCTCGATCCGGCGGTGCTGCTGATGGACGAGCCTTTCGGCGCGCTCGACGCCATAACCCGCGACCAGATGGGCCAGTCGCTGCTGGAGATCTGGCAGCGCACCGGCAAGACCATCGTGCTCGTCACCCATTCCATAGACGAAGCCATCCACCTGTCGCGCCATGTCCACGTGATGGGGATCAAGCCCGGACGGATCACCGAGAGCCTTGACATCGGTCTGCCCTATCCGCGCGATCTGTCGGTCACGGAAGATCCGGAGTTCGTCAGGCTGGTGGTTCAACTGCGTGTGATGCTGCGCGCCAGCCACCAACCGGGAGGCACGCCGTGAGCGATCAGCCCATCACCAATCTCTCCGAGCCGCGGCTTGCCACCAACTGGGCCGCGGCGACAGGCAGCTGGCTGCCGGCGGTCATCCTTCTGCTGGCGACGATCATCGTGTGGGAAGCCGTGGTGCGGATCTTCGCCATATCCACCTTCATCATTCCGGCCCCGTCCGAGATCGCGCAATCGCTGGTCGCGCAATGGGCAACGCTGATGCAGGCGACACTGGTGACGGCAGGCGAGATCCTGTTCGGATTCGTCGTCTCTGTGGTGGTCGGCATTGCCATTGCGCTGGTCATCGTGCGCTTCGACTGGCTGGGGCGAGCGCTTTATCCGCTGGTGGTGCTGTTCCAGAATGTGCCCAAGGTGGCACTGGCGCCGATCTTCATCCTCTGGTTCGGCTACGGGCTTGCGCCCAAGATCGGTCTGATCCTGGTCATCGCCTTCTTCCCGGTGACATTGTCGATGCTGGCGGGCATGCAGTCGGTCGACCGCTCGCTGCTGTCACTGATGAACTCGGTCGGCGCCAGCCAGACCCAGATCCTGTTCAGGATCCGCGTCCCGCATTCGCTGCCGAACCTGATGGCTGGAACCAAGATCGCCGCGACGCTCAGCGTCATCGGCGCCATCGTCGGCGAATTCGCCGGCGCCTCGGACGGGCTCGGCTACGTCATCCAGTTCGCTTCAACCCAACTCGACACGGCACTGGTCTTCGCGGCGCTGCTGCTCGTTTCGGTGCTGGGCATCGCCTTCTACTACGCCGCCGAGATTCTCGAACGCATCGTGGTGCCGTGGGCACCGAAATTCAGCCGGGCCTAGGTCCCCAGGAAGGATAGAACAATGCTCAGACGCTCATTCATCAAGGCAGCCACGCTCGCAGCATTTGCCGGCGCGCTTGGCTTCTCCACCGCTGCAATGGCGGCGGACAAGGTCAACGTCCAGCTCGACTGGGTGGTGCGCGGCAACCACGCCATGTTCTTCGTCGGCAAGGAAAAAGGCTTCTTCGCCAAGAACGACATCGACGTGACCGAGATCCGCAAGGGTTCCGGTTCGCCGGACGCCATGCGGCTGGTGGGTAACGGGAACGCGGATTTCGGTTTCGGCGATCTTCCCACGCTGGCTGTCGCGCGGTCGCAGAATGTACCTGTCGTGGCGGTGGCCGCCGTCAACCAGCATTCGCCGCTGGCGATCATGTCGCTGGCCAAGACGGTGAAGCTCACCAAGCCGGCCGATCTCAAGGGTCTCACCATCGGTATTCATCCGGCCGGTTCGACCTACCTCTTCTTCAAAGGCTTCCTGGCGGCCAATGGCCTGACCGAAAAGGACATGACACTGAACAGCGTCTCGCCGCCCTATGAAAGCTACCTGCTCCTGGGCCGCGTTCAGACGGTGATCGGCTATGTCGATGCCGAGGTTCCCGAACTGGAGGCCAAGGCCGGCGGTCCCGGCTCGCTCAGCATCATGTTGGGCGCCGATTACGGCTGGAAGGCCTACGGCTCGGGCCTCTTCACCTCGCAGGCGATGATCAAGGACAAGCCCGACGTCGTCGCCCGCTTCGTCAAGGGCTACAGGGAGGCTTTCGACTATGTCGTGGCGCACCCCGAAGAGGCTGCCGAGATCACTGCCAAGGCAGCACCCGGTTATGCCGACAAGAAGGACGTGCTGCTGGCACAGATCAACGCCGACATCGCGTCGACCTTCACCAGCCCGGACACCAAGGAACACGGTCTTGGCTGGATGACCAAGACGCAGTGGGAGGAAACGCTGAAGACGCTCACCGATCAGGGCGTGCTCAAGACACCTCTCTCGGCGGACGACGTCTTCACCGACACGTTCCTGGCAAACAAGTAAGAGGCGCGGGGTGTTGGGGCGGGCAAATCGATGAGCGCCTACCGGCAGACCAGACTGTCCTGCCCCAGGATGCAGGACACGACGCGCTCGCCTTTCGCCGCATCGGTGCGGTCGAGCGTGATTTGCGCGCGTGTGGCATATGCGCGGCCTGACAGGCCGCACCACAGCCGCTCGACGGGCAGGTTCTCGCGCTTGTCGTTGAGGATCGTGAACGTGCCCGTCTTGGGATCGAACCAGAGTTCGACACGGGCGCTCTTGCCCGGCTCGACCGTGGCGATCCCGGCTGAATACCAGTGGGCGAAGTCGGCATTGCAGGACAAGCCTTCGTTGCCCGCATTCGAAATCGTCAATGGCACCATGTCGAGCCCGTCAGTTCCGGTGCGGACGGTGACATGGTGCAACTCAACCGAATTGGCGAAGGACGTGAACGCCAGCATCACCGGGAGAAAATAACGAATCTTCACTTTGCCTGAGCTCCGTAAGGTGGGTTTGTACAGGCAGTCTATCTCGCTTCCGCGCAATAACAATAAGAATAATGATTGGTCGTCAACCAGAGAGGGTAAAATGTTAAAGCTTCTTAAAAGCAGTGTAAGTGCACTTATATTGAGCGGTGTCTTGCTTGGCGGCGCGTTTGCCGGCGAAGTCAAGTCGATCGCCATCCTGACACCCGAAGAAGGCACGGATTATGGCTGGAACCAGCAAGGCATCGACGCGGCCAAGGCCGCGGGCAAGGCAGCCGGCGTCGAAGTGGTCGTGGCTCAGGGCCTCGGCTATGGTGACGTTCGTCCGACCATGCGGGAACTTGCGTCCGATGGCGCCAGTCTGCTGATCGCGCATGCCAGCGGCTACAACACCTCGGCGCCCGAAATCGCCAAGGAGTTGAAAGTTCCGGTGGCGATCGTCGACACGCCCAACGGCCTGGAGAAGGGCCTCGTCGCCGACTACACGCTGAGCGGCCACCAGGGCGCTTATCTCGCCGGCCGTCTCGCCGCCAAGATGTCGCGCTCGAAGTCGGTTGGCATCGTCGTCTCGGGCGAACCGCCGTCGTGGAATTCGCAATCGGCAGCGTTCGCGCAGGGCGTGAAGGCCGAGAACCCAGCCGTCAAGATCACCTACGCGGTGATCGGGCCGGCCGCCTACAGCGATGCGGCCGGCGGCAAGCGCGTCACCGAAAGCGTGATTGCGTCGGGTGCGGACATCATCTTCGGACAAGGCAACGGTTCGAGCTTCGGCATGCTGCAGGCGGTCGAGACGACCAAGGCAGCCGATGGCGGCAAGGTCTATTTCATCGACGTCATCGGTGACAAGTCGCCGATCGACAAGGGCTTCCTGCTGTCGTCGGTGGTGTGGAACATCGAGCCGGTCTATGCGGCGATGATCGCTGACCTGAAGGCCGACACGTTCGGCACCAAGCACTATGCGATCGGGCTCAAGGACGATTCGGTCAAGTTGCTGAAGACCGCTGCGATCCCGGACAATGTCTGGGCGGAAATCCAGGCGCTGCGCGAAGACGTCATTTCCGGCAAGATCAAGGTCGATCCGGTGTTTGACGCGGCCGCCGTCAGGGCGCTGATGACAAGCGTCGCCCAGTAAGGCGATCAATACAGGCTGCCGGAGGGGTGATCCGTCACCCCTCCAGACCTTTCCCGTTTTTCAGTGCTGGGCCTTCATGAGCAGTTCTTCTTCATCGTCCGGCGACAAGCGCGACATCGTCGCGCTTGAAGGCGTGACCAAACGCTTTCCCGGCATCGTCGCCAATGACAGCATCGACCTGTCGATCCGTCCTGGCGAAGTGCATGTGCTGCTCGGCGAGAACGGCGCGGGAAAATCCACCTTGATCGGCATGTTGTCGGGCCTGCAGCAGCCGGATGAAGGACGCATCCTGGTCGACGGCAAACCGGTGCCGATCACCTCGCCGCGCCATGCGCTTGCGCTCGGCATCGGCACCGTTTTCCAGCATATGATGCTGGTGCCGACACTGACGGTGGCGGAAAATCTGTTGCTTGGCGGCCCGTGGTGGCAGCGACCCAAGACCGAGGAACTGGCGGCGCGCGTCGCCGAGATCACCAGCAGCCTCGGCATCACGGTGAACCTGCAAGCCAAGGTGTCGGAGCTTTCACTTGGCGAGCAGCAACAGGTCGAGATTCTGCGCGCGATGGTCCGCAACAGCCGGTTGCTGATCCTCGACGAATCCACCTCGATGCTGACGCCGAAGGGCATCGATGAACTGGGCGCATTGATGCGTCGTCTGGTGGAGCAGGGGCTTGCCATCGTCTTCATCACCCACAAGCTGAAGGAGGCGGCTGCCTTCGGCGACCGCATCTCGGTGCTGAAGCTAGGACGCAAGGTCGGCGAGATCCCGCCCGAACGCTTTCGCGCGCTGGGCGAGCAGGAGATCATCTCCGAAATCGTGGAATTGATGTTCGGCAAGCAGAAGGACGATCCCGAAGCGGTCGAGCGTCCTGTCCGCACTGTCCGCGCCGATGCCGCTCCGCTGCTTCAGGTCGCGGATCTGGCGGTCGCGCCGACAGACAATGCGCCGGGCCTGTCATCGATCTCCTTCGATATTCTTCCAGGCGAGATTCTGGGCATCGCTGGCATCGACGGCAACGGGCAAAAGCAGTTGGCCGAAGCCTTGGCCGGCCAGCGCGCGGCGACCGGCGGTTCGGTGCGGCTGGAAGGCGCGGCAATAGAGGCCCTGAGCGTCGGCGAACGCCGCCAGCGCGGCCTTCGCTACCTGACCGACGACCGGCTGGGCGAAGGCACGGTCGGCACCTTCCCGGTCTCGATCAACTTCTTCCTCAAACAGGTCGGCGCGGCTCCGTTCTGGCGCAACGGCGTCGAACAGCGTGCCGAGATCGACAAGCGCGCCGCCCAGCTGGTGCGCGAGTATGATGTGCGCACGCCCAGCCTGAAGACGCCGGTCGCGCGGCTGTCCGGCGGCAATATCCAGAAGGTGCTGCTGGCGCGCGAACTGGCCGAAGGCGCGAAAGTGGTGATCTTCAACAAGCCGACCTACGGTCTCGATCTCGCCAACACATTGGCGTCGCGCCAGCGCATCCGCGACACGGCGGCGCGTGGCCTCGCCGTGCTGCTCATCTCCACCGACCTCGAGGAGTTGCTCAGCATGTGCGACCGCATCGCTGTCATTGCCAACGGAGCGCTCGTCGGCACTGTCGGCAATGCCGACGATGCACGAACCAAGGTCGGTCGCCTGATGATCGGACTTGCGGCATGAGCATCGACACCGCACCCACCGCCAGTGCAACCGCGCTCGATGCCACGAGTGCGGCGGCGACGCGCCGCGACATACTGCGTCGGCTACTGATGACGCTCGGCCCGATCCTCATCGCTCTCATCATCGCCGGCTGCATCCTGCTTGCCGTCGGCGTCGATCCGCTCGCCTATTATGGCTACGTGCTGGAAAAAGGCCTGTTCTCGCCGCTCGGCATCCAGCAGACGCTGACGCGCATGGCGCCGCTGCTGTTCCTTGCCGCCGGCCTCATCGTGGCCTTTCGAGCCGGCATGTGGAATCTCGGCGGCGACGGACAGTTCCTGCTTGGCGCGGTGACGGCGGCCGCCAGTGCCCCCGTGTTCGTTGAGATCATGCCGGCTTGGCTGGCGCTGTTCTGTTCGTTCCTGATCGCCATGGTTGTGGCGATGATCTGGTCGCTCGTTCCGGCGCTGTTGCGAGCCTATCAGGGCGTCAACGAGATCATCACCACGCTGATGATGACGTTCCTCGGCACATCGTTCGCCAACGTCCTCGTCAAACTGGCGTTTCGCGATCCCTCCACGACCGTGCCGCAAACCCGCACGCTGCCGGTGGAAGATCGGCTGCCGCGCCTGTTCGACACGACCATCACCAGCGGCCTGCTGCTTGGGCTGGCGACGATCATCATCGTGCATCTGGTGATGACGCGCACGGCGTTCGGGCTGAAATTGCGGATCGTCGGCGCCAATCCGCGCGCCGCGGTTCATTCAGGGCTCGGCGTGCCGGGCCTGACCGTCGCCGTCTTCGCCATTTCCGCGGGGCTCGCTGGCCTTGCCGGCGCCGTCGACATCATTGGGGTGCAAGGCAATGTCCGGGCCGACTGGAACCCCGCCTATGGGCTGGCGGTCATTCCAGCCGTGTTCCTTGCCCGCATGAACGGCTTTGCCGCGATCGGTTTCGTGTTCCTGCTTTCGGTGCTCTCGATCGGCGGCGAGAGCGCCGCACGGCGGCTTGGCGTGCCCAACACTTTCACGCTGGTGCTGGTTTCCATCGTGCTGATCGTGCTCGCACTCGCCGAGTATGTCGATCACCGCTATCATCAGTCCAGAAAGGCCTGACGCATGACCGGGCTCTTCAGCGAAGTCTTTCTCAGCGCGCTGCTGTTCGGTGCTGTCACCGCGGCGATCCCGTTGCTGCTTGCCGGGCTTGGCGAGCAGATGTCGGAAAAGGCCGGTGTGCTCAACATCGGCATCGAAGGCATGATGCTGGCCGGCGCCTATCTCGGCTTCGTCGGCGCCTTCTATTCCGGGTCGCTGTGGCTGGGGTTCCTCGCTGGTGCTGCCGGCGGCGTGGCGGTGGCGCTGGTCATGGCGCTGCTCTGCGTGCGCATCGGGCTGAACCAGATCGTCATCGGCATCGCGCTGACGCTCGGTCTCGAAGGGCTGACGGCGCTGCTGCACCATTTCCAGTTCTCGCGCAGCTATCCCCGCCTGCCGGCGGCGGACGCGACCGTCATTCCGCTGCTGTCGGATATTCCTGTAATTGGGCCCGCCTTCTTCAAGCATCATCTGATCGTCTATCTGGCGGTCGCGCTGGTGTTCGCCATGAGCTACCTCTACCGGCGCACGCAGCTTGGTCTCAATTTGCAGGCCGCCGGCGACAAGCCGGCGGCACTCGATGTCGCCGGCATCGACGTCATCAGGACGCGCACCATCGCGGTGCTGACGACCGGCGCGCTGGCGGGGCTCGGCGGCGCCTATCTCGCCAATGTCGGCGCCGGCCTGTTCATTCCGTTCATCACCAACGGCGCCGGCTTCCTCGGCATCGTGCTCGCCATGCTGGCGCGGGGCCGACCGATCTGGGTGCTGTTCGGCGCCCTCCTGTTCGGTGTCTGCCTGTCGCTGACGACGGCCATGCAGGTGGCCGGCATCAACATACCGACCGACGTCATCCAGATGCTGCCGTTCCTGGCGGTGATGATCATGCTGGTGCTGTTCGGCAGGCGCGCCAGCCTGCCGGCAGCGCTTGGCATTCCTTATGAGCGCGGCGCGCGCTGACAACAATCAGATGCGCGGAAGAGACCCGCGCCAGAAACGGAGGCAAAAAATGTCGGATACCAAGGTCTACCTGCTCGACGGCGGCTCGCTTGTTCTCGACGGCTACCATGTGTTCTGGAATCGCGGCCCGGGTGGCGAAGTGCGCTTTCCCGTTTATTCGATCCTGATCGAGCACACCGAGGGCCGCTTCCTCATCGACACCGGCTACGACTACGACCACGTCATGAAGGTGCTGCCGTTCGAGAAGCCGATCCAGGAAAAACACCAGACCATTCCGGGCGCGCTGGCGCTGCTCAGGCTCGAGCCCAGGGATATCGACGTCGTCGTCAACTCGCATTTCCATTTCGACCATTGCGGCGGCAACAAGTATTTTCCGCACGCCAAGAAGATCTGCCATCGCACGGAGGTGCCGCAGGCCTGCAACCCGCAGCCTTTCGAGCATCTCGGCTATTCCGACCTGAGCTTCTCGGCGGAAGCTGCGGAGGCGCGTGGCGCGACCGCGCAGTTGCTGGAAGGCACGACGCGTGCCAACTCGACCTTCGAGGGCATCGACGGCGACATCGAGCTGGCCAAAGGGGTCAAGCTGATCTCGACGCCTGGCCATTCGATAGGCCATTACAGCTTGCTGGTCGAGTTCCCCAAGCGCAAGCCGATCATGTTCACAATCGACGCGGCCTATACGCAGAAGAGCCTTGAAACGCTGTGCCAGGCGGCCTTCCATATCGACCCGGTCGCGGGCGTCAATTCGATGCGCAAGGTCAAGAAGCTGGCCGAAGACCACGGCGCCGAGCTGATGTACTCGCACGACATGGACAACTTCAAGACCTACAAGACCGGCACCCAGTTCTACGGCTGACCGCCGCCAATCCGGAGACCAAGACCATGCGCTATCTCGAACATGCCGATCCGGTCATTACGCTGACCGCAGGCCCGGTGAATGCCTATCCAGAAGTGCTGCGCGGTCTCTCGCGCACGGTGCTCTACGATTACGACCCGGCGTTCCAGCTCTTTTATGAGAAGGTGGTCGACAAGGCGCAGAAGGCGATGCGGCTGTCCAACAAGCCGCTGATCCTGCATGGCGAGCCGGTGCTGGGCCTCGAGGCTGCCGCTGCCTCATTGATCACGCCGGACGACGTGGTGCTCAACCTTGCCTCCGGCGTCTACGGCAAGGGCTTCGGCTATTGGGCGAAACGCTATTCGCCGCACCTGCTCGAAATCGAGGTGCCCTACAATGAGGCGATCGATCCGCAATCGGTCGCCGACATGCTGAAGGCGCATCCGGAAATCACCATCGTGTCGGTCTGCCATCACGACACGCCGTCGGGCACGATCAACCCGATCGATGCCATCGGTGCGCTGGTTTCGGCGCATGGCGGCTACCTGATCGTCGACGCGGTTTCGTCCTTCGGCGGTATGAAGACGCATCCCGAGGACTGCAAGGCCGACATCTATGTCACCGGCCCCGGCAAGTGTCTTGGCGCGCCGCCGGCACTGACGTTGATGGGCGTCAGCGACCGCGCCTGGGCCAAGATGAAGGCCAACAAGGCAGCACCGCGCGCATCGGTGCTGAGCATCGTCGATTGGGAAAATGCGTGGTCGCGCGACAAGCCGTTCCCGTTCACGCCCTCCGTGGCGGAAGTGAACGGTCTCGATGTCGCGCTGGATCTCTATCTTGCCGAAGGCCCCGAGGCTGTATGGGCGCGTCACGCGCTGACGGCAAAAGCCATGCGTGCGGGCGTCGTCGGCATGGGCCTGTCGATTTGGGCCGCGAGCGACGCGATCGCCTCGCCAAGCACCACGGCCGTGCGCACGCCCGATGGCGTCGACGAGAAGGCGCTGCGGGTCGCGGCGCGCGCCCGTTACGGCGTCGTCTTCTCGTCGGGCCGTGGCGAAACACTCGGGAAGCTGACGCGCATCGGCCATATGGGACCGACCGCCCAGCCGATCTATGCGATCGCCGCGCTGACGGCGCTTGGCGGCGCCATGAATGCGGCCGGCCAGAAGCTTGCGGTCGGCAAGGGCATCGACGCAGCGCTGGCCGCTATCGATGCCGACGCCTGAACAGACATCATCGGATCACGGATTGAGGGAGCATTTTCATGACTGAACGGCTTGCAGAGAAGACGGCGCTGGTTACCGGCGCGGCACAAGGCATCGGCAAGGCGATCGCGGCGCGGCTTGCCGCCGACGGCGCGACCGTCATCGTCAGCGACATCAATGCCGAAGGCGCCAAGGCGGCAGCCGCATCGATCGGCGGCAAGGCGAAGGCGATCGCCGCCGACATTTCCGACCCGGCATCGGTCAAAGCGCTGTTTGGCGAAATCCAGGCGCTGACGGGCGGCATCGACATTCTGGTCAATAATGCCAGCATCGTGCCGTTCATCGCCTGGGACGATGTCGACCTCGACCATTGGCGCAAGATCATCGATGTCAATCTGACGGGCACCTTCATTGTCAGCCGAGCCGGCACCGACCAGATGCGTGCGGCAGGCAAGGCAGGACGGGTGATCAACATCGCATCCAACACCTTCTTTGCCGGCACGCCGAACATGGCTGCCTATGTCGCGGCCAAGGGCGGCGTCATCGGTTTCACCCGGGCGCTGGCGACCGAGCTTGGCAAATACAACATCACGGCGAATGCGGTGACGCCCGGCCTGATCGAGAGCGACGGCGTCAAGGCGAGCCCGCACAATGAGGCGTTCGGCTTCGTCGAGATGCTGCAGGCGATGAAGGGCAAGGGCCAGCCCGAACATATCGCCGATGTCGTATCGTTCCTGGCCAGCGAGGACGCCCGCTGGATCACCGGCCAGACGCTGAATGTCGACGCCGGAATGGTCAGGCACTAGAGCAATTCCAGGAAAAGTGTGAGCGGGTTTTCCGTCCGGAATTGCGGAAAAACAAAGAGTTGCAGCAGCTCACCGTTTCGGTGAAACGGTGAGCTGCTGCAACGAGAGCAATTCCCGGAAAACGGGGACATCTGCCGGCAGTCCTGCGCAGCGGCTCAGCGCAGGGCTTTCACCTTGGCCAGTATATCTTCCGAAAGCGCCGAGACGAGTGCGCGGTCTGCTCCCTTGCTGGGGATCAGGACGAATTCCACATCCTCCAACTGCGGCAGGCTGCCGATTTCCTTCAGGCCCAAAGGCGACATGCTTTGCGGTTGCACCAGCACCCCCATGCCGGCGCGGGCAGCAGCTGTCAGCCCGCTCAGGCTTCCGCAGGTGCAGACAATGCGCCATGGCATGCGGTGCCGCTCGAGCACTTCCAGCGCAATGCTGCGCGTGACGCTCGGCGCGGGGAAGGCAATCAACGGCAAGGCCGCGAGCGACAGAACCTGTTCCGGATCGCGGGCGAGCCAGACAAGCGGCTCGCGATAGACGAGCTGACCACGGCTGTCGCCCAGCCGGCGCTTTGCCAAAACGAGATCGAGTTCGCCATTGTCCTGCATCTCGTAGAGCAGGCCGCTCAGCGCGACCGTCAGTTCAAGATCAACGGATGGGTGAGACCGGACAAAATCCTCCAGCACGACAGGCAGGCGGCTGGCAACCAGGTCCTCGGATACGCCGAGCCTCAGGGTACCACGCAGCTTCTGCGCGGTGAACAGCGCCTGCATCTGCCCCTCTATGGACAACATGGTCCGGGCATGGCCGAGCAGGGCTTCGCCGTCAGGCGTCAGCATCACCTTGTGTGTATCGCGGGCCAGCAACTGCCTGCCAATCGCAGCCTCCAGCTTGCTGATGTGCTGGCTAACGGTGGATTGCCCGAGCCCCAGCCTCTCGGCCGCGAAGGTGAAGCTTCCCATCTGCTGGACGGTGACAAAGCTGCGAAGTTGGACCAAATCGAGCATTGATATCTCAAATTACGATAACTGTTATTCCTTGTATCCTATTTTGCAATGCGCGAAAAGACGGTGCTGCACCCACCCCGGAACGAACATGTCATGCGCCGCTTTCTGCCCGATACTTTTCTGATCTTGCTGCTGTCCACGGTCGCGCTTGCGTCCGTCGTGCCAGCGACCGGGACGTTCGCGAGATGGTTCGCGATCGCCACCAATCTTGCCGTGGCGCTTCTGTTCTTCCTGCATGGTGCGAGGCTCTCGCGCGACGTTGTTATTGCCGGCCTGATGCATTGGCGCCTGCACCTGGTGATTCTTCTGACGACATTTGGCCTGTTCCCGCTGCTGGGCCTGGCGCTTGGCTATCTGCCTGTTTCGATCCTGCCCAAGCCGCTCTACCTGGGCATTCTGTTCCTGTGTGTCCTGCCGTCGACGGTGCAATCCTCGATCGCGTTCACCTCGATGGCCGGTGGAAATGTTCCCGCCGCCATCTGCTCGGCCTCCGCCTCCAACATCTTCGGCATGTTCCTGACACCCTTGCTCGTCGGGCTGCTGTTCTCCATCGGTGGTCATGGCGGATTTTCGTGGGACGCGGTGAGTCAGATCCTTGTGCAGCTGCTCCTGCCCTTTGCGCTCGGACAATTGCTAGAACCCAGGATCGGCAACTGGATACGCTCTCGCAAGACATTGCTGATGCCTGTCGATCGCGGCTCGATCCTGATGGTCGTCTATCTGGCCTTCAGCACGGCCGTCGCCGAGGGGCTGTGGCATATGTTCTCGCTGCGCGACATCGCCGTGGTCGTTGTCGCCGACATGGTGTTGCTCGGCTTGGTGCTTCTGGTCACGACCTATGGCAGCCGGCTTCTCGGCTTCGGCAAGGCCGACCAGATCACGATCACCTTCTGCGGCTCGAAGAAGAGCCTGGCGAGCGGTGTGCCGATGGCGAACGTCATCTTTGCCGGCCAGGGCGTCGGCGCGATCGTCCTGCCGCTGATGCTCTTCCACCAGATACAGCTCATGGTCTGCGCCATGATCGCCCAGAAATATGCCAGGGCGGCAAACCGGCCCGCCGTGCTGAAAGCCGAGCCGACGGCCTCGGTGGCTTAGTTGGGGTTGCGTATTTCGCAATAAGGCTCGCACCGCAGGCCGGCTTAGACGGTCGATCAGATCTTCGCCTCCGACCAGAACATGCCGGCCCATTTCCTCAAGAACGTGAGATGGCCGGCGGGGCTGCTTCAGATCGTTGCTTTTGGCGCAGGCGCGCTCAGCCTCGACAACAGTGGCACCAATTGATGACGCCGCACAGACCCGGCCAACCTCTCTAGCTGAGCTGCCCGGCGGCTTCCAAGATCAACTGGGTGATCTCCTGCGGATGGGAGATCAGTGACAGATGGCTTGCCTTTACCTCGATGATCTTTGCTTTCATGCGCTTTGCCATGAAGCGCTCGAGATCCGGGTTGATCGTGCGATCCTCTGTCGAGACGGCATACCAGCTTGGCTTCGAGCGCCAGGCGGCTTGCGTCGTCTTTCCGGAGAAGAGCCTGTCCGAGATCGGACCCTGCACGGCATAGAGGATGCGCGCCTTCTCGAGAGGAATGCCGCCAGCGAAGCCCCGTAGAAAAGCCTCCTCGCTGAGCTTGCCATAGCCTTCGGACCAGACAAGCCCCGCTGAGGCAGGCGGCGCCGCAAAAGTCTTGGCGAGCGCCGTGTAGTCTTCACCCGCATCCGGCGCGCGAGCCGCGACATAGACAAGCGAGGAAACTTTTGGATCCATCCCAGCCTCGGTGATGATCATGCCGGCAAAGGAGTGTCCGACCAGAATCGTCGGTCCATCCTGGAGCGCGATCGCACGGTGCGTTGCGTCGATGCCCGCTTGCAAGGTGGTCAGCGGGTGCTGGACGACGGTCGCCTTGAGACCGGCTTGCTGCAGCCGGCCAACCACGTCCGACCAGCACGAGCCATCCGCATAGGCTCCATGGACCAGGACGACGTTGCGTATCTTGACGCCTGTCTGCGCGCGCGTCTTGCCGGCGCCGGCCAGTATGCTCGTCGCCGCCCCGGCGACGAGCCCGGTGGAGAAAGTACGCCTGTTGATCATGATCGTGGATTCCTTGAGAAGTTGGCGGGTTCGCGCCGAAGCTTCGACTTGCCAAAGCTTTGGTGGAGGCACCGCAAGATGCTTGCGCGGCGCTCACATCCAGTCTTCGCAGCCTGCCCGGCCTTCGTTACGACCGTCACCGCTTCGTGATCGCTTGCCGCGGGCAGCATCGTTCAGGGGGAAATTCCCTGCGCCTGTCTGCACGGTCGCCCGGCCATTTCGATGTATGGGCGTCCACCCTCCGGCGCTAACCCTATTTCGCGTCGGGCAGCCCGGGCTCCGTCTCGTCCATCATCTGCTTGACGGCATCGGCCGACCTGCTCATCCCCGCGTCGTCGATGGCCCAACCCGCGAAGCGTTCCAGCAGGGCGGCGAACGTCACCAGGTCCTGCTCATCCCATTGCGCCAGTGCGCCAGCGAAGATGCGCCATTTGGTCTGACGCACCGCCGTCACCAGGCGCTCGCTCTTGGCGGTGGGTCTGAGGCAAATGCGTCGGGCGTCGAGTTGCGATGCGACGCGGAAGGCGTAGCCACGCTCGACGAGATCGGCAGAGATGCGGCTGGCGCGGGAGGGGTCGATCCCCATGCGCTCGGCGATGGTGCCGACCGTCACCTCGTCCTGCGGGGTGTCGCTGACAACCGCGCTGAGCGCGATAATCGCGTCGAGATGGCTCACTTCCAGCGAGGGATCGACGCGGGCCAGGATCAAACGACCGAAGTCCCGGCGCTGGACCGAACGGCGCACCTTGGTCATCACCGCATCGATCGCAGCGACGGCCCCGGCCGCCGCTTCGGACATGCCATTGCTGCGCGCCAGGTCGGCGAGGTCCTGGTCGCCTTGTGTCTGGCAAAGAGCTGAAAATCGGTCGGCGCTGCCCGGCCCGGTATCGTTGGTGTTCATGCCATAGCGCGCTAGCAAGAATACATGCTGATGTCAATTGCATGCCAATAGCATATAATTGATGTTGACATATATCTGCTGCAGGCACATAAACCGCGCCCAAACGTCGGAGACATCCATGAGCCTTGACTCAACTCTTCCAGATGCCGCGCCTGTGGAGGCCGGGGCCCGGCCCGATCTCACGACGCTGATCGTCTATTTCGGCGCGCTGATCGCGATGTTCATGGCCACCATCGACATGCAGATCGTCGTCACGGCTTTGCCCACCATTGCCGGCGAACTGGGCAATCTGCATCTGTTCGGCTGGGTAGGCGCCGCCTACCTGCTCTCGACCGCTGCTGTCGCGCCCTTCTACGGCAAACTCGGCGACATGTATGGCCGCAAGAATGTGGTGTTGACGGCGATCACCTTGTTCCTGTTGGGCTCGCTGGTCTGCGGCATGGCATGGTCGATGGAGAGCCTGATCGCGGCGCGCGTCCTGCAAGGTATCGGCGGCGGCGGCCTGATGGTCTCGGCCTTCGCCATGATCGGCGAACTGTTCGGACCGCGCGACCGTGCCAAGTACCAAGGCTACAGTTCGGCGGTGTTCGCGCTGTCGTCGGTGCTCGGCCCGTTGGCGGGCGGCTATATCACAAGCCTGTTCGGTTGGCGCTGGGTGTTCCTGGTCAACCTGCCGATCGGCATCGTCGTGCTGGCGGTGATCGGGTTCGCCATGCGCAGCCGATTCAACGAAAAGAAGCACCGCGTGGACTATCTCGGCGGCTTGCTACTCGCCATCGGCACTACGGCAATCGTCTATTGGGGCTATCATGTGCTCGACCCCGCCGGGCCGGATCTGCTCACCTTCGCGCTGCCGGTGATCGCGGTGGTGGCAATCGCCTCGTTCATCATGGTCGAGCGGCGGGCCGAAGAGCCGATCGTGCCCTTGCGGCTGTTCGACGTTTCGACGGTCCGTATCGTCTCGGGCGTGTCACTGGTCGCAGGCTCGGTGACGCTGGGCATGTTCTTCTATTTCGCGCTCTACATGCAGACGCTCACGGGTCTCAGCCCGGCGGAAGTCGGCTTCCTGTTTCTGCCGGCTTCCGTGACCTCGATGGTCGTCTCGATACTGGCCGGACGGGTGATTGCCGCAACCGGTCGCTACAAATGGATGCCGGTGGTGGCGATGGGCATTGGCGGGCTGCTGATGATTGGCTTTGCCTTCATCAACTCGCACACGCCGATCTGGGTGCTGGCAACGATGATGGGCGTGTTCGGCATCAGCATGGGCCTGCAGTTCCAGGTACTGATGGTGGCGATCCAGGCTGCCGCGCCGCTGCAGGACATCGGCGCGGTGACGTCGCTGATCACGCAGTCGCGGACCATCGGCGCATCGCTGGGGCTGGCGCTGAATGGCGCGGTGATGACCTGGGCGCTGAACCGGCAGACTTCAGAGCTTCCCGCGGATGCCGCCGCGCTGCTGCCGGACGGCCTGACCGGACTCACCCCGCATCTTGCATCGAGCCTGCCGGTCGCGATCCGCGATGTGGTGCTTGGCCACTATTCGAGTGGCTTCAACGTAATGTTCATCTGGGTGGCGGCGCTTTATTTCGTCGCCATGGCGCTGACGCTTCTGCTGGAGGATATACAGATCCCGAAGCGCGGCTGACGCCGGGCAGACGGCCGCCATTCGATCGCCTCAAAGCGACGGAAGAACACTTCGGATGTGGCCCGCAAAGGCCTCGACCGCGGGCGATCGCTCCGAGTCGGCAAAGGCGATCAGAATGCCCAGGTGAGGCAGCTGAGGAAGCGGCGCGTTCAGAATATGGAGGTCGGGCGGGACCGCCTCCTTGGTCATCACGCTGATGGCCAGACCGGACCGCGCGACGGCAATCAATCCGGCGAGGCTGTTGCTGGCATAGGATATCTTGTAGCGCAGCCTGGCACCGGCCATGGCTTCACAAGCCGCCTTGTGGTCCACGGCGTTCGACGCCGACAAAGCCAGCGGAACGGTGTCGCCAAAATCGTAAAGCTCCAGCGACGGCTTGCTGCCCACCCACACCAGCGATTCCGTGCGCACGATATCCTGCGTGTGGTTTGCTTTCGGCGCGGAAACGAGCGCGAGGTCGATCTGGTGCGCGTTGAGAAGCATTCTCAATTCAACCGTTGGTGCCGAGACGACCTTGATCTCGACATCGGGGTACATGGTTCCAAAACTCTTCAGGAGCGCGGGAAAGAACGCGCTGAGATAATCTTCGGGACTGCCGAAAAGGATCGAGCCGTGCAGGCCTTTGTCGGAAAGCGCTGAGATAGCCTCGTCGTGGATTTTAAGAATGCGCTCGGCATAGGCCAGGAAGCGTTCCCCGCTGCCGGTCAGGCGCACGCCACTGCCGCTGCGATGAAACAGGCTCTGGCCGAGAGCCTCCTCGAGCCGCTGGATCTGCATGGTCACTGCTGATTGCGTGCGTCCGACCTGCACCGCTGTCGCGCTCAACGTGCCCGAATGGGCAGCACGAACGAATGTCGCCAGCAGCCTGAGGTCGAGTGGTCCCTGCATATCAATTCCGTTGATATCGGGATCCGATTACTATCAATTTTACTGCACCCGCACCATCGGCTAATTTCCGCCGGAACACTTTGGCGGAGTTGCAGCATGTCGAAAAATTCGGATTGTCAATTCTGGGATGCGGTGCAAAAACATCTGATCCGCTATGGCGGTACATTCGAGCCCGCCATCATCGAGCGCGCCGCAGGCTCGTTCGTCTATGATGCTGACGACCGGCCCATCCTCGATTTCACCTCCGGCCAGATGAGCGCACTGCTCGGGCATAGCCATCCCAGGATCGTTTCGACGGTCAGCCGCCAAGTGGAAAAGGTCGCGCATCTGTTCAGCGGCATGCTGTCGCGTCCGGTGGTCGAGCTTGCGCAACGCCTTGCGGCGCTGGCGCCCGGTCTCGATCGGGTGCTGCTGCTTTCGACCGGTGCCGAGTCGAACGAAGCGGCCATCCGGATGGCGAAGCTGGTGACCGGCAAACATGAGATCGTCGCCTTCTCGAAGAGCTGGCATGGCATGACGGGTGCCGCCGCGTCAGCAACCTACAGCGCCGGCCGCAAGGGCTATGGACCCGCCGCCGTCGGCTCGCTCGCCATTCCCGCGCCCAACAGTTTCCGGCCGCGCTTCAAGCATGCCGACGGCTCTTTGGACTGGCTTACCGAACTCAACGATGCGTTCGACCTGATCGACAGCCAGTCGACGGGGAGCCTGGCTGCCTTTGTCGCCGAGCCGATCCTGTCGAGCGGTGGCATATTGGAGCTGCCGCACGGCTATCTTTCGGCCCTCAAGCAAAAGTGCCGCGAGCGCGGCATGCTGCTTATCCTCGACGAAGCGCAGACCGGCATTGGCCGCACCGGCGATATGTTCGCCTTTCAAAGGGATGGCGTCACCCCCGACATACTGACGCTGTCCAAGACCATCGGCGCGGGGCTGCCGCTGTCGGCCGTGATGACGACGGCTGAAATCGAGGAGGCGGCGCACGCCAATGGCTTCCTGTTCTACACCACGCATGTCTCCGATCCGCTGCCGGCGGCGGTCGGCCTCGCCGTGCTCGATGTGGTCGAGGAAGAAAAACTCGTCGAGCGGGCACGGTATCTCGGCGCGAAACTGTTCGACGGACTGTCGCGACTGAAGCAGCGCTATGAGTGTGTCGGCGACGTGCGCGGCCGTGGCCTTCTGCTCGGGGTCGAGATCGTCAACGGCAAGGGCAGGGAGCCCGACCACCAGCTTGGCGCCCGGATTGCGGCGGAAGCGTTCCGCCGCGGCCTGAGCATGAACATCGTGAAGCTTCCCGGGATGGGCGGCGTGTTCCGCATTGCTCCACCGCTGACGATTTCCGAAGAGGAACTCGACCTCGGCCTGAGGATCATTTCGGACTCGATCGAAGCCGGGCTTGCCGCAACCACTGGCCTTTCCGGCATCGCTGCCGAGTGAAGGGCATGGCGATGGCTGCGATGGTGGCCAACAACTTTATCGCACTGGCACGCAAATTCTCCAGGTCCGCAGTGTAGTGCTGACCATCGGTCTCTTGGCGCATTGCCGACATTCCATGGAAGCGGCCAGGTCCGCCGCCGCCAGGACAGGTCTTGCGACCGGACACCTTTGTGGCGCGATAAAGGATAGTACGCATTGAAGACCTTCCCCTTCACCGAAGCCACTCCGATCCAGTTTCAAGCGCCGTTGCCGAAGACCTCGGAAGTCGTGATCATCGGAGGCGGCGTCATCGGCGTGACGACGGCGCTGTTCCTGGCGCGGCGCAACATCTCGGTTACCTTGCTTGAGAAGGGACGCATCGCCGCCGAGCAATCCTCGCGCAACTGGGGCTGGATCCGGCAGCAGGGCCGCGACGCCGACGAGCTGCCGATCGTCATCGAAGCGCAGCGCCTCTGGTGGCAGCTGGCCGAGGAGTGTGGCGAGGACATAGGGCTGACGCAGACAGGCGTCACCTATCTTGCGCGCACCGACAAGGAGATGGCCGGTTTCGCCAAATTCCTGAAGATCGCGCAGGCTCATGGCGTCGACACGCGTCTGCTTGATCAAGGTGAGGCGGCCCGGCTGATCCCGGCCATGTCGCGGCCCTTCAAGGGTGCGATGACCACGCCATCGGATATGCGCGCCGAGCCCTGGGTCGCGGTGCCCGCACTTGCCCGCCTGGCCGCCCGGCAAGGCGTCACCATCATCGAGAATTGCGCGGCACGCATGCTTGATGTCTCGGCGGGACGCATCAGCGGCGTCTGGACCGAGCAGGGGCGCATCGCCACGTCGAGCGCGCTCGTCGCCAGCGGCGCGTGGACGTCGCTGTTCCTGCGCGCGCATGGCATCTCCATCCCGCAACTCAGCGTCAGGACGACTGTCGCGGCGACCGCGCCGCTGCCGGAAATCTACGCCGGTGCCGCCGCTGACGAACACATCGCGTTTCGGCGCAGGCAAGATGGCGGCTACACGCTGGCGGCGGGAGGCAGCCACGTGCTCTATGTCGGGCCGGATGCATTGCGCCACGCGCCGAAGTATCTTCCTGCTCTCAAGGCAAATCCCCTTGGCACGCGCTACCGGCCGGCCGCGCCTCGCGGCTACCCGGACAACTGGTCGACTCCGCGCAAATGGGACGCGGACAAGGAAACCCCGTTCGAACGGATGCGTATTCTCAATCCTGCCCCCGAGGCCAAGGCGCTTCGCGCCATCGACCGCGAATTCAAGCGGCTTTTCCCGCAGTTCGAGACTGTACCGCTCAAGGCGAGTTGGGCGGGCATGATCGATGCGATGCCGGATGTCGTGCCTGTCGTCGATCGCGCCGCAGCGATCCCGGGCCTCGTCATCGCGACCGGCATGAGCGGTCACGGCTTCGGCATCGGCCCCGGCATGGGCCGCGTCCTGTCCGATCTGATCCAGGGCAACGAGATCGGGCACAATCTCCAAAGGTTCCGTCTGTCCCGTTTCAGCGACGGCAGTCCGACCCGGTTGGGACCCTCGCTTTAGATGATCCCGCCCTAGCACGGACTATGGCGAGAGCAGGCGAGCAACCCAGCCCCGGAACCCATTCGATTTCAGCGAGGCGGCCGGATGTCCACGAGCAAGAGGAGATCAAGACATGACCTGGACAGGCGTTTTTCCCGCGGTCACCACCAAGATGCAGGCATCGGGATCCATCGATATCGAGGCCACGCAGTCAAGCATTGATCGGCTTATAAAGAACGGCGTTTCGGGCGTCATCGTCCTGCCAATGCTCGGCGAAAACGCGACGTTGACGCAGCAAGAGCGCGACGCCGTCGTCACCGCCGCCAGCGAGGTTGTCGCGGGCAGGGTGCCGCTTCTGTCAGGTCTGGCCGAACTGTCGACCGACAATGCCATTGCCGCGGCCCGCAACTATCAGAAGCTTGGCGCGCAAGGCCTGATGACCTTTCCAAGTCTTGCCTACCGTACGGATCGCCGTGAAACGGTCGCATGGTACAAGGCCGTTGCCGAGGCGAGCGACCTGCCGGTGATGATCTACAACAACCCCATTGCCTACAAGGTTGATGTCGACGTCGAAACCCTCAAAGCGCTGGTGGATGTGCCCGGCATCGTCGCCATCAAGGAAGAGACAGGCGACATCCGGCGCGTGACCGACCTTTTCAACGCCTTTGGCGACCGCTTTGACATCTTCTGCGGCGTCGACGATCTTATCCTGGAAAGCCTGGCGCTAGGCGTCGTCGGCTGGGTTTCCGGCATGACCAATGCATGGCCGGCGGAATGCGTGGCGCTCTTCAACGAGGCCAGGGCTGGAAACTTCAAGGCCGCATTGCCGCTGTACAGGTTGCTGACGCCAGCCTTCCATCTCGACACCGACGTGAAGCTGGTTCAGTACATCAAGCTTGCCGAACATCTCGTCTACGGCGCGCCCGAATTCGTGCGCAAGCCACGCCTGGAGATCGAAGGCAGTGAGCGTGCGTCGGTTGAGAAAGTCATCAGGGCCACGATCGCCGATCTGGGCAAACGGGTCTGAAGCAGCGCTTGCGGAATTTGATCTCCACGATCATGTCGAGTGCCACCAGCCGGCACGAGAATTCCAGGAGGGAGTATCCAATGTCGACTGAGGCGAACACCCGAATCGTGCTTGCGGCGCGACCGCAAGGCCGGCCGAAGCCAGACGATTTCCGCATCGAGACCGTCGCGATCGCCGAGTCCGGCGAGGGCGAACTGTTGCTCCAGATCCTCTATCTGTCGCTTGATCCCTATATGCGCGGCCGCATGAACGCGGCAAAATCCTATGCCAAGCCGGTCGAGATCGACGGCGTGATGGAAGGCGGCACCGTCGCGCGGGTCATCAGATCCCGCAATGCCGGCTTCACCGAAGGCGATATCGTGCTGTCCCACTCGGGATGGCAGGGTTTCGCACTGTCCGATGGGGTCGGGCTGCGCAAGCTCGACCCTGCCGCGGCGCCGATCACGACCGCGCTCGGTGTGCTGGGCATGCCGGGCTTCACCGCCTATGCCGGCTTGCTGACGATCGGACAGCCAAAGGCTGGCGAGACGGTGGTCGTGGCGGCTGCCAGCGGCGCGGTCGGCTCGGCCGTTGGCCAGATCGCACGCATCAAGGGCGCCCGTGCCGTTGGCATCGCCGGCGGCGCTGACAAATGCGCCTTCGTGTGGCAGGAGCTCGGCTTCGACGCTGTCGTCGACCACCGGGCCGACGATTTCGCCGAGCAATTGAAGGCTGCCTGCCCTGATGGCATCGACGTCTATTTCGAGAATGTCGGCGGTCCTGTCTGGGATGCGGTGTTTCCCCTGCTGAACGAGTTCGCGCGTGTCCCCGTCTGCGGCTTGATCGCGCAATACAACACCATCGCGACATCAGGCACTGATCGGCTGCCGGCACTGATGCAGCAGGTGCTCCACCGCAGCCTGACGATAAGGGGCTTCATCCAGCGCGAATTTGTCGACCAGCGTCCGGCCTTCTATCGCGAGATGGCCGGATGGATCGCGTCCGGGCAGGTCCGCTACCGGGAAGACATCGTGGAGGGCCTGGAGAACGCGCCGCAGGCTTTCCTCGGTCTTCTTGACGGCAAGAACTTCGGCAAGCTCATTGTGCGGGTCGCGCAATAATAGCGTCTCGCAAAAATCAGTCGGGTTGGCGGTCCGCGGCCGGGCGCCGTCCGTCGATCCACAGCGCAAGCAAGGTGCAGGCAGCACCCGACAGCAGATAGGCACCGGCGGCGATGAGGCCGAAATTGCCGGCCAGCAGCAGGGCAGCGAGCGGCGCGAAGCCGGCACCGAACATCCAGGCCAGATCCGAGGTTATGGCCGAGCCAGTGTAGCGATACTGCCGCGAAAAGCTCGAGGCGACGACGCCCGATGATTGTCCGAAACTCAGCCCCAGCAGGATGAAGCCCAGCACCATGAACAGCGCTTCGCCGACAGCGCCGCCATCCAGAAGCTGTGGGGCAAAGCCGCTGAACGTGGCGATGGCGATCGCCGAACCGCCGAGCAGCGCACGGCGTCCGACGCGATCGGCCAGCGGGCCAGATGCGACGATGGCCGCGATGCCGAACAGCGCGCTCACCGCCTCGATCACCAGGAAGCGCGCCGGCCCTTCATTGGTGAACAGGAACACCCAGGACAGCGGAAACACCGTCACCATATGGAACAGGGCGAAACTTGCGAGCGGCGCGAAGGCGCCGATGACGACGTTATGGCCTTCGGCCCTGATCGTGTCCCTGATGCGCGTCGGCTGCAGGTCGCCGCTCTCGTACAGTTTCGAGAATTCGGGCGTGACGACAATGCGCAGCCGGGCAAACAGGGCCACGACATTGATGGCGAAGGCGACGAAGAACGGATAGCGCCAGCCCCAAGAAAGGAAATCGTCGGCCGACAGATTGGCGACGAAGAAGGCGAAGAGAGCGGCTGCCACGATGAGGCCGATCGGTGCGCCCAGCTGCGGGATCATGGCATAGAAGCCGCGCCGGTTCTCCGGTGCGTTCAGCGCCAGCAGCGAGGGCAGCCCGTCCCATGTTCCGCCAAGCGCCAGACCCTGTCCGATACGGGCAAGCGCGAGCAGCCAGATCGCCACCGCACCGATGTCGCCATAGGCCGGCAGAAACGCGATGGCGACGGTCGACGTGCCGAGCAGGAACAGCGCGATCGTCAGTTTCGCGCCGCGGCCATAGGCGCGATCGATGGCCATGAACAGGACCGAGCCGAACGGGCGCGCGACGAAGGCGAGCGCGAAGATGGAGAAGGAATAGAGCGTCCCGACAAGCGGATCGTGCGTTGGAAATATGAGCTTGGGAAACACGATGACAGACGCGATCGCATAGACGAAGAAGTCGAAGAATTCCGACGTCCTGCCGACGATCACGCCGACCGCTATATCGCCGGCGCTGACCTGGCCATGATGCGAGCCGATCAGCTCGCTGTTCGTTTCGGCAGTCGAAGTCTGAGCCATCTTATCCGTCGCCACCGCGTGGAATGAAGTGTCCTGGACCCAATTCTGGGAATTCCCCAAAGGTTTCCATTGTGCACTGCACACTGCGCCAAAGCCATGCCGGCTGGGCATTGGACAAATTGTCCAATGTTGCCGCAGCGCTGCGAGCAGTAGCCCTTGTACTGCACTGCAACATGAACGGTTGCGGCGGTCCATCGAGGGCAGCGTTTGATGAAACGATTTGGAGCCTTGCTTCTGTTTCCCCTGGCCGGGCTGCTCAGCGGCTGCGATCTGGTCGTGCTTGCGCCCGCCGGCGATGTCGCGCTCCAGCAGCGTGACCTGCTCGTGGTCTCGACCGTGCTGATGCTGATCATCATCGTGCCGGTCATGGCGCTGACCGTCTTCTTCGCCTGGCGATACCGGCAATCCAACGCCTCGGCCACCTATGCGCCGGACTGGGATCATTCGACGAAGCTGGAATTGGTGATCTGGGCAGCGCCTCTGCTCATCATCATCTGCCTTGGCGCGCTGACCTGGCTCGGCACGCATCTGCTCGACCCCTACCGCCGCATCGACCGCATCGAGCCCGGCCAGCCGGTCACAGCGCTGCACAAGCCGCTGCGGGTCGAGGTCGTGGCGCTCGACTGGAAGTGGCTCTTCATCTATCCCGACTATGGCATCGCCTCCGTCAACGAGCTGGCGGCGCCGGTCAACCAGCCGATCGACTTCCGCATCACCTCCTCGGCGGTGATGAATTCCTTCTACATTCCAGCCCTTGCCGGGCAGATCTATGCAATGCCGGCGATGGAGACCAAGCTGCACGCCGTCATCAACCGGCCGGGCACGTATGTCGGCTTCTCAGCCAATTACAGCGGCGCCGGCTTTTCGGGCATGCGCTTCGCCTTCCACGGTCTGTCCGACCAGGCTTTCGACCAGTGGGTAGCGCAGAACAGGACCGCGTCGGCGGCGCTTAACCGCGACAGCTATCTCGAGCTCGAAAAGCCGAGCGAGAACGAGCCGGTCCGCCACTATGCCTCCGTCGATCCCGACCTTTATGGCGCCATTCTCAATCTGTGCGTCGAGCGCGGCAAGATGTGCATGAACGAGATGATGTCGATCGACGCCAAGGGCGGCCTCGGTCTTGCGGGTGTCCGCAACACGGTGCCGCTGCAATACGACAAGCTCGCCCGGCGCGGCGCGGTGTTCGGCAACGATCCGTCCTATGTCGTCAGCATCTGCACGGCGGAGGAAGCTGCCGCCTCCCGCGCGGCCAGCAATGCCACGCCGACGGATTGGCCGGCCAGGGATCTTTCCCCGCTGCGCGGGGCGGGGCTGCTGAGGCCAGGCACCGAGAGCCGTCGCGCCGAGGCGGATGCGCCATCGCTCGGCCTGCTACGGCAAGAATTGTGAGAGACAGCCGATGCCCGATACGTTAACCAGATTCATCTTCGGCCGTCTCACCTTGGACTCGCTGCCGCTGCACGAGCCGATCGTCGTGGCCACCTTCGCCGCGGTGGCGCTCGGCGGCGTAGCGCTTCTCGGCGTCATCACCTATTTCAAGCTCTGGGGTTACCTCTGGCGCGAGTGGTTCACCAGCGTCGACCACAAGAAGATCGGCATCATGTACATGGTGCTCGGCCTCGTCATGCTGCTGCGCGGCTTCTCCGACGCCATCATGATGCGCCTTCAGCAAGCCATCGCCTTCAACGGCTCCGAGGGCTACCTCAACGCGCATCACTACGACCAGATCTTCACGGCGCACGGCGTGATCATGATCTTCTTCGTGGCGATGCCCTTCGTCACCGGGCTGATGAACTTCGTCGTGCCGCTGCAGATCGGCGCGCGTGACGTCTCCTTCCCCTTCCTCAACAATTTCAGCTTCTGGATGACGGTCGGCGGCGCCATCCTGGTCATGGCGTCGCTGTTCGTCGGCGAATTCGCCCGCACCGGCTGGCTCGCCTATCCGCCGCTCTCCGGCATCGGCTACAGTCCCGACGTCGGCGTCGATTATTACATCTGGGCGTTGCAGGTGGCGGGTGTCGGCACCACGCTGTCGGGCATCAACCTGATCTGCACCATCATCAAGATGCGCGCGCCCGGCATGACGATGATGCGCATGCCTGTCTTCACCTGGACGTCGCTCTGCACCAACGTGCTGATCGTCGCCTCTTTCCCGGTGCTGACGGCGGTGCTCTCGCTGCTGGCGCTCGACCGCTATGTCGGCACCAACTTCTTCACCAACGACTTCGGCGGCAACCCGATGATGTATGTGAACCTCATCTGGATATGGGGTCACCCGGAGGTCTACATCCTCATCCTGCCGTTGTTCGGCGTCTTTTCCGAGGTCACATCGACCTTCTCGGGCAAGCGCCTGTTCGGCTACACCTCGATGGTCTACGCCACGGTGGTCATCACCATCCTGTCGTACCTGGTCTGGCTGCACCACTTCTTCACCATGGGCTCGGGTGCCAGCGTCAATTCCTTCTTCGGCATCACCACGATGATCATCTCGATCCCGACCGGGGCGAAGATCTTCAACTGGCTGTTCACGATGTATCGCGGCCGCATCCGCTTCGAACTGCCGATGATGTGGACGATGGCCTTCATGCTCACCTTCACCGTCGGCGGCATGACCGGCGTGCTGCTTGCCGTGCCGCCGGCGGATTTCGTGCTGCACAACAGCCTGTTCCTGATCGCGCATTTCCACAATGTCATCATCGGCGGCGTGCTGTTCGGCCTGTTTGCCGGCATCGCCTACTGGTGGCCCAAGGCCTTCGGCTTCAAGCTCGATCCGTTCTGGGGCAAGGTCTCGTTCTGGTGCTGGGTGGTCGGCTTCTGGTTCGCCTTCATGCCGCTCTATGTCCTTGGCCTGATGGGCGTGACGCGCCGCATGCGCGTCTTCGACGACCCTTCGCTGCAGATCTGGTTCATCATCGCCGCCTTCGGCGCGGTGCTGATCGCCTGCGGCATCGCCGCCTTCCTGATCCAGATCTACGTCTCCATCCGCAGGCGCGAGGCCCTGACCGATCCGACCGGCGATCCCTGGGATGGCCGCACGCTGGAATGGTCGACCTCCTCGCCGCCGCCCGCCTATAACTTCGCCTTCACGCCCGTCGTGCGCGACAACGACGCCTGGTGGGACATGAAGAAGGCCGGCTACACCAGGCCGCTCTCCGGCTTCAAGCCGATCCATATGCCAAGCAACACCGGCACCGGCGTCATCCTGGCCGCCTTCAGCGTGGCGCTCGGCTTCGGCCTGATCTGGTACATCTGGTGGCTGGCGGCGCTGAGCTTCGTCTGCCTGATCGCCACAGCGATCGGGCACACCTTCAACTATATCAGAGACTTCCACATTCCAGCTGCGGAGGTCACACAGACGGAAGAGGCGAGGACGACGCTCCTCGCCGCCCAGGGCTAGGGTTTGAGCATGGCTTCGATTGCAACCACGTCCGGACCTGAGCCGGTCTTCCACCTGGAAGAAGAGCATGCGCATGCCGAAGGCAGCAGCACCATGCTCGGCTTCTGGCTCTACCTTATGAGCGACTGCCTGATCTTCGCCATGCTGTTCGCGGCCTATGGCGTGCTCGGCGGCAATTACGCGGCGGGGCCGGCGCCGAAGGACCTGTTCGACCTCGACCTGGTGGCGGTCAACACCGCCATGCTGCTGTTCTCCTCGATCACCTATGGCTTTGCCATGCTGGCCATGGACAAGGGCCGCGTCGCGGCGACGCAAGCCTGGCTTGCCGTGACCGCCCTGTTCGGTCTGGCCTTCCTGTCGATCGAACTCTACGAATTCTCCCACATGATCCATGAAGGCGCCACGCCGCAGCGCAGCGCCTTCCTGTCGTCCTTCTTCACCCTGGTCGGCACACACGGCCTGCACGTCACCTTCGGCCTTGTCTGGCTGGTGACGCTGATGACGCAGGTCGCCCGGTTCGGCCTCATCGAGGCCAACCGTCGCCGGCTGATGTGCCTCTCGATGTTCTGGCATTTCCTCGACGTCGTCTGGATCGGCGTCTTCACCTTCGTCTATCTGATGGGGATGTTGCGATGAGCGCTCACGAGCATGCCGAGGGTCACGACCACGCCCATGGCGGCGCCGCGCATGGGTCGTTCAGGGGCTATCTGATCGGCTTCGTGCTGTCGGTTATCCTGACGGCCATCCCGTTCTGGCTGGTCATGAGCGGCGCCATCGACGACAAGCAGGCGACGGCCATCGTTGTCATGGCCTTCGCGGTGGTGCAGATCGTCGTCCACATGGTGTTCTTCCTGCATATGAACACCGCCTCGGAGGGCGGATGGTCGATGCTGGCGCTGATCTTTACGCTGATCCTGGTCGTCATCGTGCTGACCGGCTCGCTTTGGGTGATGTACCATCTCAACGCCAACATGATGCCGGGACTTCACGACATGCGCGAGATGCCATGAGCCCGGCGCCGGGCGGGGAGGGGACCAGTATCGAGGCACGGATCGGGCCGGCCGGGATTGGCTTGCCCGCCGCGCCAGGAACGGACGCCGGCAGATCGCCCGCGTCGCGTATGTTCCTCCTCCTGCTCGGGCTCCTCGGCGTGCTGGTGTTTCTTGGCCTCGGCATATGGCAGCTGGAAAGGCGCGTCTGGAAGCTCGATCTGATCGCCCGCGTTGACCAACGCATCCATGCCCCCGTTGTCGATGCGCCTGGCCCACTGAGCTGGAGCGGCATGACCGCCGCCGGTGACGAATACCGCCATGTGCGACTGGCCGGGCGCTTTCTGGGCGGCGCCAACACGCTGGTACAAGCGGTGACGGAGCTTGGCGGCGGCTATTGGGTGCTGACGCCGATGCAAACAGATCGCGGCTTCGTCGCACTGGTCAACCGCGGCTTCATTCCCCAGGAGCGCAAGCCTGAGTTCGAGCGGGAAAGCGATGGCATCTCGTCGCCGGCCGTCATTGACGGGTTGTTGCGCATCAGCGAGCCCGGCGGCGGCTTCCTGCGCAACAACGATGTCGCGGCAAATCGCTGGTATTCGCGGGACGTCACGGCAATCGCCACCGCACGCGGCCTAACGGATGTCGCCCCCTATTTCGTCGATGCGGAGGCATCCGGCGACTGGCCGCGTGGCGGCCTGACTGTCGTGATTTTCCGCAACAGCCACCTCGTCTATGCTTTGACCTGGTTCACGCTCGCTGCGATGCTCGGCGCAGCCTTGGCCGCGCCGATGATCGGCGGCCGCCGTCGGCAAGGACCGGCAAGATGAGCGTCACGACATCAGCGTCTGGCTGCGACAGATCCTTCGCGGCAGCCCCTGTTGCGGGCAAGGGCGGCGGAGTCGCCAATCCCGACGCCGCGAACAGGAAGAACCTGCTCCTGCTTATCCAGTTGCGTTGGCTGGCGGTGGCGGGTCAGGTGCTTACCATTCTGGTGACGGAATACTGGTTCGATATCCCGCTGCCGCTGGCGGAGATGGCCGGCGTGGTGCTTTTCCTGGTCGGGTTGAACATCTTCAGCCTGCTGGCTTCGCGTGGCCAGCGCCCGATCAGCAACGCGCAGCTGTTTGTTGCGCTCATCTTCGACATGGTGGCGCTGACGATCCAGCTTTACCTCAGCGGCGGTGCCTCGAACCCGTTCGTATCGCTATACCTGCTGCAGATCACGCTTGGCGCCGCGCTGCTGACACCCTGGTCCACCTGGATCCTGGTGGCGGCCGCTTCCGCCTGCTTCGTCTTCCTCACCTTCCAGTTCCAGCCGATCGCAGTCCCGCATCACGGCGGCAGCGACCTGCTGGCCCTGCATATCAGGGGCATGTTCATCTGCTTCGTGCTGGCGGCGGGCCTGATCGTCATCTTCATGACGCGCATCAACCGCAATCTGCGCGAGCGCGACGCCTATCTCGCCGATCTGCGCCAGCGATCGGCCGAGGAGGATCACATCGTGCGCATGGGCCTGCTGGCCTCGGGTGCCGCGCATGAACTGGGCACGCCGCTTTCGACCATATCCGTCATCCTCTCCGATTGGCGCCAGATACGCAGCGTCACCCGCAACCGCGAGCTGGCCGGGGACGTGGCCGAGATGCAGGCGCAGATCGAGCGCTGCAAGAGCATCGTGTCGGGTATCCTGATGTCTTCGGGGCAGGCGCGGGGCGAAGGCACGATCCGCACCAGCATCCGCCATTTCCTTGATGATCTCGTTCAGGAATGGCGTGTCAGCCGGCAGCCGCCCAATCTGGAGTACAGGAACGATTTCGAACCCGACGAGCAGATCGTCTTCGACACGGCGCTGAAGCAGGTGATCTTCAACGTCTTCGACAACGCCCAGGAAGCATCGCAGGGTTGGGTCGGTGTCTCTGCAGAGCGCCAGGGTGAGAAACTGGTGATTGCCGTGCGCGACCGCGGGTCGGGTTTCGACGAGGGTATTCTGGCGGCACTCGGCCAGCCCTATATGTCGAGCAAGGGACGGCCGGGCGGTGGCCTTGGCCTTTTCCTCGTCGTCAACGTGGTTCGAAAGCTCGGCGGCGACTTTTCGGCGCGTAACATGGAGCAGGGCGCCTGTGTTACGCTTTCGCTGCCGCTCGCGGCGCTGACCGATGGAGATGATCATGAGGCCTGATCGATCCCTGTTTATCGTCGAGGACGACGCCACCTTCGCGAAAACGCTGAAGCGCTCCTTCGAGAAGCGCGACTACGACGTCGTCGTCTGCCACGGCAGGGAAGATTTGGTTCGCGCCCTCGAAACGGCCGTTCCGGCCTACGCCGTCGTCGATCTCAAGCTCGGCGCCGGCGGCTCCGGCCTGGAATGCGTCAAGTTGCTCAGCGCCCGCGACGCGTCGATGAGGATTGTCGTGCTGACCGGCTTTGCCAGCATCGCCACGGCGGTCGAGGCGATCAAGCTCGGCGCATGTCATTATTTGGCCAAGCCCGCCAACACCGATGACATCGAAGCCGCCTTCGGCCGGGCCGAGGGCGATGTTTCGGTGTCGCTAACAACCCGTCCCACCTCGATCAAGAACCTCGAATGGGAGCGCATCCACGAAACGCTCGTCGAGACCGGTTTCAACATCTCCGAAACCGCGCGTCGGCTTGGCCTGCACCGACGCACCCTGGCCCGCAAGCTCGAGAAACGTGTGGTGCGATAGCCGCACCCACGATCAGGCCGAAATCGATTTGGTCCATCGGTCAATTCGAACGGGAGCATTCAAAGCTTTCCTGCGTGGCCCGGGATGCTTATCTGTGTGGGGACACACCGGAGCAGGCAAGGGACTTGGCGCAACGATCGGGCAGTGCTGATCTTCCACTTCACGGCGGACGCGTGCCGAAATGGCTGGGCGACCGCATGACGCGTCTTGGCGCCGTCATGTGTGAGGCGATCATACATCATTATGGCCGCAACGAATTGCTGCGGCGGCTGGCGCACCCGTTCTGGTTCCAGTCCTTCGGCGCCGTCATGGGCATGGACTGGCACTCGTCCGGCATCACGACCAGCGTCGTCGGCGCCCTGAAACGCGGTCTGACGCCGCTGTCGGGTGAACTCGGCATTCATGTCTGCGGCGGCCGTGGCGCACACTCACGCAAAACCCCGCATGAGTTGGCCGCGATCGGCGAGCGCATCGGCTTCGACGGCGCGCGCCTGGCAACCGTAAGCCGGCTTGTCGCCAAGGTCGACAGCGCCGCCGTTCAGGATGGCTTCGACCTCTATCTGCACGGCTTCATCGTCACCGATGACGGCGACTGGGTGGTGGTACAGCAAGGCATGAACGGCGACAGCAAGGTGGCACGCCGCTACCATTGGCTGTCCGAAGGTTTGAAGAGTTTCGTCGATCAGCCGCACGCCGCCATCGAGGGCGCCAACCAGGGTGAGATCGTCAACCTGACCGACCACCGTGCCGAGGCCTCGCGCCAGCGACAGCTGGACCTGCTCCAGGACCTTGGACCGGACCGTATCCTTCGGGAATTCGCTGCTTTGGAATCCGATACCGTATCGGCTCCGGCGCAGCCGCAGCTGCCGCATCTGGTCATGCCGGCTCACCACGATGTGCGCGAAAGCGATGTCATCATGCGTCGCCTGCATGGAAACATGGCGGCCGCCGCCGAGCGTGGCCCGGCGGATTTTTCCGAGCTTCTGCTGGTCCCCGGCGTGGGCGCGCGCACGGTGCGCGCACTGGCCCTCGTTGCCGAAGTGGTGCATGGCGCGCCGTGCCGATTTTCCGATCCCGGTCGTTTCTCGCTCGCCCATGGCGGCAAGGACAGGCACCCGTTTCCTGTTCCGCTCAAGGTCTATGACGAGACGATCGGCGTGCTGAAGTCGGCTGTGCACAAGGCCAGGCTTGGCCGCGATGAGGAAATCGGCGCGTTGAAGCGGCTCGACGACCAATCGCGGCAGGTCGAGCGATATGTCACCGGCCCCAGCCTGAAGGAAATTGTCGCCGGAGAATTCGACCAGTCGCATCTGCTTGGCGGCCGCAGTGTCTTTGGCTGGGAACCGGCGCCGGACCAGGCGCCCGCCGCGCAGACAAAAAAGCCATGACAGGCCAGCTCTACTCCCCGTGTCATGCCACGCGACGGTAACTGTAACGGTCGCGGATGAATTCGTTGAAGAAGCGGCCCTTCGAGGATGCTTTCATGAAAGCTGCGTAGGTCGCCGGGGCGACGTCCGCATAGTCATAGCGATTGCCGCTCGGCGTAAACCAGACGGAGAGGGTCCTGGTTCCGGGATCGTATTGTGTGTTTCGGATCGCGGTCGATGGCATGTTGGCACCTGACGGCTCAGCCAGATAAATTCGCCAGCCCACGGTCCGGTTCCCTGCCGTTGCTCGTCGCCGCTATCTGTCAGGTCTGGAAGCACGGGTCCGTATTGCCTTGTGGTCCGGCCTTCACCATCTAGCTGGGATGTCGTCGCTCAAATCGAAAGCCACCGCCCCCGCTCTGGCATTCCAGTACGATCTGTTTGGCGATGCCGAGGAGTTGCCCGAAGGCTTCGCCTACCAGGCCGGATTGATCACGCCGCAGGAAGAGACCGAGCTCGCCCGGCATCTTGAAGGGCTGCCGTTCCAGGCATTCGATTTCCATGGCCATCTGGCAAACCGGCGCGTCGTCGGGTTTGGCCTGCGCTACGATTATGACCGGCGCGAAGTCGTCGAGGCGGAGCCGATCCCCAACTTTCTGCTGCCTCTACGCGAGAAGGTCGCGGCTTTTGCGCGCCGGCCTGCCGAGGCGTTCGCGCAGGTGCTGATCAATGAATACCGGCCCGGCGCCGGCATCGGCTGGCATCGCGACAAGCCGCATTTCGAAGATGTCGTTGGCGTTTCCTTGCTGGCGCCTTGCAGCTTTCGGCTGCGACGAAAGAGCGGTGACAAATGGGAGCGCCGGACCATCGCCGTCGAGCCAAGGTCGGCCTATCTCATGGCCGGCCCTTCACGCACCGAATGGGAGCACAGCATTCCGCCGCTCGCCGAGCACCGCTATTCGATCACCTTGCGGACGCTGCGCTCCCAAAACCCCTGAGCATCATGCCGCGTGTGAAGGCCGGGCCGATCGTCACGCGTCTACTTCACGCCGATGCCGGCGGTCAGGCCGCCATCGATCTTGTAGTCGGCGCCGGTGCAGAAGCCGGCCTTGGAGGAGCACAGGAAGGCGATCAACTCCGCCACCTCCTCCGGTTCGCCGATGCGGCCCAGCGGATGCGCCGCGCCGAAGCGTCTGTAGGCCTCTTCGACATCGGCGTCGCTGCCATTGTCGCCACGCGCGGCCTTCTCCAGGATCGGTGTGCGGATCGAGCCCGGACTGACCGAATTGACCCGGATACCGGCCGACGCGTAGTCGAGCGCCAGCGAGCGCGTCAGCGTGTGGATGGCGCCCTTGGTCGTGGCATAGGCGGCGACATTCTGCTGGCAGGCGAAGCCCTGCACCGAGGCGACGTTGACGATGGCGCCGCCACCCCGCTTGATCATTTCCGGAATGCCGAAATGGGCGGTCAGGTAGATCGAGCCGACATTGACCGTCATCGCCCGGTTCCAGGTTTCCCAGTCGGTCGTGGTCGCGGTTCCGTAGGGGTGGACAGCGGCGGAATTGACGATGACGTCTATGCCACCGAATTGAGCGACACCGGCGGCGACCGCGTCACGCACCTGATCGGAGACGGAGACGTCAACTGTCTGCACCAGCGCATCCGCTCCGGCCTTGGCAAGGCTTTCCTGCATGGCGGTATTGGCGGCCCGGTCGATGCCGCAGGCGATGATCGCAGCACCCCCCTGCGCCAGTCGTCTTGCGGTGGCGAGCGCGATGCCGGTCGTCCCCGTTACCAATGCTACCTTGCCGTCGAAATCCTTCATCGCGGAAGCTCCTTAATGCGCAATCGAAAACCCTGTTCTGAGTTTGACACCCATCGTAGTCAAACAATAGGTTGCCGGTCTCTCGCAAAAAGGAAAGTTGCAATGGAACAGTGCTGGCGCTGGTATGGTCCGGATGATCCGGTGACACTCGATCATGTCAGACAGGCTGGCGCTACCGGCGTGGTTTCAGCGCTTCACCACATCTACGATGGCAGGGCCTGGCCCGAAGCCGATGTGCTCGAGCGCAAGCGGGTCATCGAGGCCGCCGGCCTGACATGGTCGGTCGTCGAGAGCATCCCGGTCCACAATTCCTTCAAGATCGGAACACCGGAACGCGATCGCTATGCCGGCTACTATCGCGACAGCATCCGGACGCTCGCCAGGGTCGGCATCAAGACGATCTGCTACAATTTCATGCCGGTGGTGGACTGGACGCGCACCGACCTCATGCATCGCCTGCCGACAACCGGCTATGCCTTGCGTTTCGATGCCATCGATTTTGCCGCCTACGATCTTTTCGTGCTGCAACGCAAGAACGGCGCCGCCAGCTACACGCCGGCGCGTGTCGCCGAGGCCGAGACGCGGCTGAAGGAACTGAAGCCAGAGCAGATCGACCAGATCGAGCGCAATCTTATCGCCGGCCTGCCGGCAACCGAGCGCAAATATGACCGCGACAGTTTCCGCGAGGCTTTGGCTGAGTATGACGGGATCGGGCCGAAGGAATTGCGCGACAACCTCGCCTGGTTCCTGCGCGAGATCATTCCGGCGGCGGAAGAGGAAGGGGTGCGCATGTGCATCCATCCCGACGATCCGCCCTTTTCGCTCTATGGCTTGCCGCGCGTCGTTTCGACCGCGCAGGATGCGCGTTTCATCCTCGAAGCGGTCGACAGCCCGGCCAATGGTCTGACCTTCTGCACAGGCTCCTACGGCACGCGCGCCGACAATGACATTGTCGCCATGGTCAAGGAATTCGCCGACCGCATCCATTTCGTCCATCTGCGCAACATCACCATCGAGGAGGACGGCTCGTTCTACGAAGCCGAGCATCTCGAGGGCGGTACCGACATGGCGCATGTCATCCTCGCGCTGATGCAAGAGGAGAAGCGCCGTCGCGGCGAAGGCCGCGCCGACTGGCGGATTCCGATGCGGCCGGACCATGGCCACCTGCTCGCCGACGATATCGGCAAGAAGAAGATCAATCCCGGCTACTCGCTGATCGGCCGCCTGAAAGGCCTCGCCGAACTGCGCGGTATCATGCGCGCCGTGGAGAAGTTCGGGCTGGCCTGACGAGCATGTAGCCTTAGTGTAGGTGCCTGAGCTTCTCGGGGTTGCGCACGACATAGATGGCCGCGATCTTGCCGTCGTCGATGTCGAGTGCAGTGGTCTGAAGTTCGCCATCGGCTTCAAGGGTCACGAAGCCCGGCAATCCGTTGATGAAACCGACGCGGACAAGTTTCGAGGCATGCGTGCGCAGCCAGGCAGCGACCTGCTGGTACTGCGCCATGACGGCATCGAAGCCCAGGACCGGCTGCGTGGCCGCCGGACGCTTGCCGCCGCCATCGGCATGGGCAACGACATCGGCGCTCAACATGGCGCCAAGCGCCTTCATATCGCCGCTGCGCGAGGCCATGAAAAAGGCCTCGGCAAGCTCCAGCCCGTGTTGCCTTTCCAACGCAAAGCGGGGCCGGGCGTCGCGGACATGGCCGCGCGCCCGGGCCGCCAGCTGGCGGCAGGCCGCCGGATCGCGATCGACCGCTGCCGCGACCTCGTCAAACCCAAGCCCGAACACATCGTGCAGCAGGAAGGCGGCGCGCTCGAGTGGTGACAGCCGCTCCAGTGCCAGCATCAGCGGCAAGGTGACGTCTTCCACTTCGTCCTCTTCCACCACTGGATCGGGAAGCCAGGGGCCGACATAGGTCTCGCGTTTGTGTCGCGCGGATTTGAGCTGGTCGAGACACAGCCGCGTCACCGTGCGGCGCAGGAAGGCCTCGGGTTCGCGCACCGCCGCGCGATCGGCCTTCATCCAGCGGATGAAGGCCTCCTGCACGGCGTCCTCGGCATCCGACACCGAGCCCAGCATGCGGTAGGCAACGCGCATGAGCTTCGGGCGCAGCGGGCCGAAGCCCGCCGCCGCATCGTCGGCCTCTGTACTCGTCATCAGGCTGCCGCCGCCCTGGCAGCCTTGATGGCAGCCGGGTCGGCATACAGGCCGAAACCGACAGAGATGCGGTTCCAGGCGTTGATGATGTTGATCGTCAAGGTGAGCTTGATCTGCTCCTCCTCCGTGAAATGCGCCTTCAGCTCTTCATAGGCGCCTGCGCGGCCGGTGTCTTCCGAGATCCGGGTCAAGACCTCGGTCCAGGCCAGCGCCGCGCGCTCACGGTCGCTGTAGCAGGGTGCTTCGCGCCAGGCCGGCAACAGGTAGATGCGCTGCTCGGTTTCACCGTTCTCGCGCGCCTCGGTCGCGTGGAGATTGATGCAATTGGCGCAGCCATTGATCTGCGATGCACGCAGCTTCACCAGTTCGGTGAGGCTGTGCTCGAGGCTGGCGGCGGCCGAGAGCTCGATCGAGGAGCGCTGCCAGTTCTTCATCAGTGAAGGGGCAGCGGCGAACAGGTCGATTTTTGCGGTCATGGTTGGCTTCCTTCTGTTGGTGCCGATCCCATGACGAGCGAGGATTTGCTGGTGTGACATCCAGGCCAGTTTTTTTGATGCCGCCGATCTCTGCCGGGCCGGCTGATCCCGACAGGTCGAGCAGCGAGCGGCCGCTTTCCTCGATCAATCTGTTGCCCTTGCCGCCGACGACGCTGAGCGGTGAGAAGCGCAGCTTGCCGATCTGCGCGATGTCACGGCATCGCGCTCGCGCAGGCTGAGATTGCTCATGAGACCGTTTCCGTCTGCGCCGGCAGCGCCGCCGCCAGGCGGTTCGCCCACTCCTCGATGCCGGACCGGTTCGCCAGCAGATCCTGCCGGATCTCGACGAGGACGGCGGGGACATTGCGCCTTTACGATATCGACCGCTCATCCACGCAGAAATGCATCCGCAACCTCGCCGGCCTCAGCTGAAGCCTACCGGCCTTCACCAGGAACTCGACATGCCGGCCGATCCCGACGAGCCGCGCGACCTGTTTGGCATGCTGCTTCGAGCAGACTCTTCGAAAAAAGCGTTCGTCTGATCTCCGCTGAGCAGACCCCGGAAGCCCCTCGGTCTATCGGACATCGTGGCGGAAATCCGCCCGGCCAGCCAGCACGCAAGATGCGATCGCCGAACGCCGGCCGATGTTCAGCTTTGCGAAAATCCGCCTGATGTGTTCGCGTACGGTGTAGCCGCTGATGCCGAGTTGCCGCGCGATCTCCTTGTCCAGTTTTCCATCGCTGATCAGCAGGGCGATCTGGAGCTCACGCCGTGTCAATATGTCGGCGGCCGACAGTGGAAGATCGCTGGTCGCGGGCGGCAGGTAGACCGCTTCATAGATCAGATAGTGTGTGCCGGCGCACACGATGCGTCCCACCGGCCGGCGCTCATCGGCATGACCACCCGCGCGATCGTCATCGTCCACGTGACGGATGGCGACCAGTGAATGGCCGTTCACGACAAATCTGGAAGTATCCGTTTCCGAATCACATTCCTTCCGTGACGCAGAGATCTCGTCGGCAAAATCAGAGAGTCTCTGCAAGTTCTCGGCACGTGCAATCATGGCCGAACGCCCTAGTTGGCAGGAAACTCAGTACAATCACAAGCCCCGGCGCCCCAACAAAACTGCCGCGCCGCCGAACCCCGGCGCGACCAGTATGAATGCTGCATTGATGGCGCGAACTATAACACTTCCCAGAGTATTAGCATTCGCAAAATCATCATCCGTTCATCTTTTTCGCCACTCAGCGCCTGAACCCGGCGCGGATCGAGCGCAAGAGATCAGGCGTCAGCCTGACACCTCGGTTGAACAGTCCGGCCGGTGCCAGCGGCACGCCGGGCCGGCACCCCCAGGCGCCACCCGAATGCGGCCGCGGGCCGGCGGTGTGAACCGCGATCACCACCGGCGCGCCGGCTTGCTGGCGATGGATCCAGACGGGAGCGCCACTGTGTCCCGGACACGTATCGACGCTGTAGAAAAGCTGCCGTTCCGTGATCCGGTCCAGGCGTTCCGAATGCTCCCATTGCGTGCCATCCGGCTTGTCGGCCGGATAGCCCGAAATGTGCAGCAGCCGCGAGCTGCGAAGCCTTTCGAGGTCCTGGCGGTTCGGCGACCACAGCTGGAAGAATCCCGGCGAAGGCGAGAACGGCCGCTCGAGTTCGATCAGCCCGACATCATGCAGACCCGACGGACGGCGCCGGTATGGCGGATTGACGTGCCATTGCTTGGCCCACTGCCAGCCGAAAGGCCGTGCATCGCGTGACGCGCGACCTGGCGTGACACGGATGCGCACCGCGAGATTGGGCAGGCCGAGGCGCTGCCGGATCGGACTGGTGATGCAATGTGCCGCCGTCAACAGCCGCGTCGGAGAAATCAGGAAGGCAGTACAGCCGGTCATCCTGCCGTCGCCGAAATCGCGTTCGATATGGCAGACCGCACTGTGCGGAAAGCGGTTGGTATGAGTGACCCTGGCCCGGCCGTCGGTCGGCCCGACCACCGCATAGTCCGCTTCGTCGGCCAGCCGGTCGAGTTCGAAGGGCGCGGGCGAAAACAGCGTCATGTCTCTTGCTCGTGTTCGGCCTCCGGTGACGCAACATCGGCTGGCACGGTCCCCGGTCGCACTGCATTGTCGATCCCTTCTTCACGCGCGGGCTCTTCCGGCGCCCCGGCCTCATTCGTATGCGGACTTGCCGTCTGGCCGAGCATGCCGCGCAGGCGCTCCATCAGCAGATGAGCCTCTTCGCCGCGGCCTTCGAGATAGGCCGAGGCGCGATCCATGAACTCCTCGTCGGAGCCGAACGGTGCTTCGACTGGACGCGGCGGTGCTGAGCGCAGCGCCTTGACCTCCTGAAGAACGATGGCATCGAGGTCGGCCCATACCGACCTTGCGTGAGGTGCGACTTGCCCGTGCATAGGGATCTCCCTTGGTTTCAGTTGTTGCGCATCAGCCCCATTTCATCGAATGTCGTGCTGTTGGGGTCGTAAAGCAGCGGCCGCTCCCGGTCCTGCAGCCAGCCCTCGTAGTTCCTCGCACGCCTTGGATGCATGGCCTGACGAGTGAGACGAGCAGCCTGGACCAGGATCTGGCCCGGCTGCAGATTGCGGATCGCGGTGTTGACCCTTGGATCGGCGCGGCTTGGCTGCCGATAATGCTCGGTCAGTCTCTGCGCGATCGAATTGTTGCCCTTGGTCATGCCGATGCTGAGCGGGCGGTTGCGGTCGATGCCGGCGCGGGTGATGCGATAGACCTGCGGGCCCGGCGCCAGGAAAGGCCGCAATGTCGCATCGACACTCCCGCCCCGCCTTGCAGCGGCGCGCGCCGCGTCGATCGCCGCCAGCGAGACCGGCGCCGTCCAGCCGCGCCAGCCTGGCAATTGCGAGCCCCTGGCTCGTGCCGAGGTCTGGCCGCGTGCTGACCGTGGCGCGCGTCGCACGGTCGCCTCGTCGAAAGAGGCGTCGCCGCCGCATCCGCAACCGCAACCGCCGCTCGGAAAATGCCGGCGCCTGCCTTCGACGGCGCGAAAACCCTGCTGCCGCCGGCAACGCGTGCAGCCGCAAGGCGAGCGGTGGCCGACCGTCTGCGCGGCCTCGTTGACCAGCGCGTCGAGTTGTTCGTCCAGATATGACATGCCGATCCTCCTCGTACCTTGTTTCTCCGCTCAGGCCGGATCTACCCGGATCCAGTCACCATGCTCGGGTCCGACGCCGTGGCCCGCCGGCGCAGCCGTGCCACGGTCCGTTCCCTTTGCTCGACCGTCGGCAGGGGAAACGACGGCTGTGCCGGCCGCGGCGGTCGAATGTCCAGATAGCGCGCGATGTTGGCGTCAGGGCTGAGCTCCAGTTGCAGAACCGAAGCCGGCGCCGAAAGCAGCGAGACGACGCCCGGCCCATGCCCAGCGACCGTGCTGTCGCTATGCACGATCACGCCCACCGACACATGTCCTCCCAGCCGTGACCGGCCATAGCGGTTGTCCGCATCCATGATGCCGACAATGTCGCCGAAGCGCAGCGATCCGAGCCTGTAGCGCCGCACCATGCCGGGATCGGACATCTGGATGTCGTAGTCACCGCGCAGCACGTTGTTGCGGCCGAGGCCCGATCCCATGACACGCGCGGGAATGCGGTGCGTCACCTTGACGTGGATCCTGCCGTTGCGTTCGACCGGCCGCCAGCGCGCCAGCAGCCTTGGCGAGCAGTTCCAGATCGCGACGTCGGGATAGTCGGTGAGGCGCAGGCCAAGTCCGTAGGCCCAGACCTGGATGCGATCGCCGATTGCCATCTGCCGCATCGCCGGCAGCGGAAAGTCGATCAGCACGGTGTCGACGCCGCCATGCTTGCCAGTCACCACGCCGCGCGCGCCGACCGCGCGTCCTGACGTGACGATCGCGTGATTGCCGACACAGGAATAGCTTTGCAGCGCCTGGTTGGCGGCGTCGGGGCTGCCGCCGGCCGCGCGCGCTTCGTTGCGGATCGACACCGCCGGTTCGACATGGTCGCCGGCCAAGCCGACACAGGGATCGCCGACGCGATGGTTGAGCACGATGCCCCCGGTGCCCGGCAGCGAACGTGGCCTGCCGTCGTAGCCGATGCGCCAGGGCGTGCCTTTCTCGGTCGGCGAGGCGACCTGTCCGGCGACGCTGATCATCACCAGATCGCGCGCATTGGTGCGCAGGCCATGCACCGGGTGGATGCGGGGCGGTTTCATGCCGCCACCTCCGCCGGCGCTAGTTCGTACCAGAGGGCGCAGGCATTGCGCCACGGATCGTCGGCTGTCGCGTCATCATGGTCGGCCGGATCTTCCAGCGCCCAGTCGGTTTCGGTCCAGCCATCGGGCAGCGCCAGGATGACCGGGGCGACCACTTGCACGATCGCGGCATTGCGGCCGCTTGCCGCGATGGGAGCCGCGGCCGGCCAGAGTGCCGGCCCGGACCATCCCGGGATTGCTCCGGGGTGGCGTTTGGTGGGAAATGCCAGCCGCTCAAGATAGTCGCAGAGCGGCGGCCTGGCGCCGTCATTGCCGGCGATGGTAAGAATATAGGTGTTGTCGGGCTGCAGCGCGGCAGAGAGCGCGATCACGTCGCGCGCGCACTCGTCGAGCGGAGCAGCGGTGCCGGCCACATCGCCAAAACGCGTTTCGAGCGCCGCGCAGCAACCCTCAAAGCGCGGCAACAGCGCCGTTTCCTCGCGCTCTGGCAATGCGCTTTCATACTGGGCGTCACCGATCCAATGCACCCGCGATGACAGGCGGCCATTCTGCCAGGCCCGCCGCCATGGTTCGAGTTCGAGCGTCAGCTCTTTGAGGATGGCGTCGCGCGTGCCCGGGTCGAGCCAACTGCCTCCCATCTGATCGGGCCGACGACGGTAGTATTCATCGTTGTCGAGCAAGGTATAGAAGCCGCGCGGCAGCCATACGCGCGCCGACTGGGAAAGCATCACCGTCACCAGCAACCCCATCGGCGACAGTGCCAGGGGGACGTCGATGACGATGTTCGGCGGCTTGGCCGCGAAACGCCCGGGAAGAGCAAGATGGTGGTCCATCGCTGACACCCTTCAGTCTCGGCGAACAGTTCAGGCGGCTATGCGCGACGCCATGTTGCGGTTCATCCCGTATGACCAGTGCACGCGATCGCCGTCGAGGCCGGGGAAGCGGCGTCCTTCGCGCGTCAGCCTGTAGGCGGCAAGCCATGCGTCGGCCTGCGAGCCCATCTTCTTGGCATCGGCATCGAACTCCGCCGGCGTGATCGTTGTGCGGAAATCGTTCTCGGCGATGTATTGCAGTGTCCGCCGGCCCGCGTCGGCCATCTTGGCGCGCTGCGACATCTCGGCGGCCCCGCCCAGATGGCGGTTGGCCACGGCCTCGATGACATCCCATTTGGTGTTGGCGTCGAAGGATCTCTTGATGTCGGGCGCGTCGAACAGCTCGAAGATCTGCTGTACGTACTGGCCGGTTTCCCGCGTCAGCGCCAGGATGTTGCCGTAGCTCGAACGGTCGAGGTGATAGCGCAGGTCCGTGCCGACACGTTGCACCGTGGCGAGTGCCGCGAAGGGCCGGTCGTTGATGGTGGAGCTGCCACGGATGACCTGACCGATGGTCAGATCCTGGAAGTATTGCGACATCGCGTTCATGAAGGCGACCAGTTGGAAGTGGAAGCTGCGGTTGACGATGGCGCCGGCCGGCACCGGCGCGCGGCCATAATTGAAGACGCGGCGATAGGCGATCAGCCGGTCGCGGCGCTTGTAGCGGATTGGCCGCCACTTCTCGAGGATGTAGAGCCCGCGCGCGCCAGGGCCGCGCTGGATGCGGATCTGGCCGTTCTGGAACAGCCGGCGCAGCACGTCCACCACCTGGAACAGCTTCATGCGATCCATCTGGTAGATGTAATAGAGTTCGGCCGAGGCCTGTAGTTGCGGCGGGATGATGGATTCGTCGAAATCATTGCGCAGCTGCGGCATCTGCAGCGCATCGAACGGCTTGAGCGGCCCGTCGCCGAAGCCGACCAGATCGGCGAAGCTGGTGGGCGTCGCGCTGGACGAACGGTCGAGCAGGTCACCGTAGCGCCCCTCGAACTCGCTTTCGAATGCGGCGCGGTCCGCCGGCGACAATCCGGGCAGCTCGTCCCTGAAGAAGCGCTGGAACAGCCGTTGGATGACCTCATTGGATTCGCTAGCCATAACAGACCTCATATTGCTCGAATTGGCGGCTCACTGTTTTCACGCTTTGGGCGGCTGTTGGGACGACGGGTCCGGACTGTCCTCGATGGCCTTCCAGACGGCGGGCGCCAGCTCGAAAAACCGAACCAGTTCGCTGTCGCTGATCACGGCGGGAAGACCGTGGTCGATGGCCGGGACGCCGCGCATACGCTTGATGAATTCGGTGCGCCTGACGTCCTGAGGCTTTCCTTTCTGGAATGCCACGATTTCGTGCAACGAGGCGAATTTCGCCTGGTTCAACCATTGTCCAGCGGTCGTCCGCCCGACGATGTCGCCGGTCGTGTCGACCGCGGCGGCATAGAGCGCCGTGACATTGTCCTTTTCCGGCACGCCGAACGACTGCATCGTCCTGTCGATCTGATGCAGGCTCTTGCCGATCTCGCCAAGCTTCTTGTCGATGGCCTCGCCATTGGGCTGCTTCTGCAGCCCAATGGCGACGGTTTCGATCGCAACGGTCAACCGCTCGAAGATCTGCTTCGACCGTTCGCCATCCGGAAAGCCCTTGATTGCCCTGGCGACGTCGCCAATGGCCTTCTGCGTGCCCTTGCTGCCGTTGTCGACCTTGTCGGCCAACAGGTCGATCGATTGCGGCGTCTCGGCTTCCGCCTCGAAACGGACCTTGATCCCGGCGTGGAACTTGTTGGCCGGATGGTAGGGAAACGGGATTTTCAGTGCCATTGTCGTTTTCCTTTCCTGACCGTTCAGGCCGACCAATAGTCGGGGCGGTTCTGGCCCATGCTCGCCATCGAACTCGCGATCGGCGACGGCATCTGGACCGGGCTCGGCAGGTTGGTATTCTGGCCGAAGGTGTTCTGCAGGATCGAACGGATCATCGTGCGGATCAGCGACTGGTTGTTGCGGAAATTGAAGACGTTGAAGTCGCATTGCGGGGTCAGCGAGCGCACCAGGCGCTCGGTCTGGTCCTCGGCCTGGTAGAAGGTGCGCAATTCACGCACCATCAGCCCTTTCAGGCCGGGATCCCAGGCGCCAGGACCACCGAAGGGGCCGAGCAGTTCGCCGGAGATGGTGCCGAGCTTGCTCTTCAGCTTGTCGCTGAATTCGCACAGCAGCACGCCGGGGTTTTTCAACTGGTCGGTCAGGTCCAGCACCGCGTCGGCAACGATGCCCACCGTGGTCGCCCGCCTTTCCTGCTCGCCAAGCCCGTCCGGATCGGTGCCGACCGCGTAGAGATCGATCGACCGGTCGAGCAGGAACAACATGTAGTCGAGCAGCACCTGGCAGCTGATGTTGTCATCGTCGCAGCCGCAGCCGGCGAAACAGTCGACCTGTTCGAGCAGGAAACCGCGCGCGATGGTTAGGTTCATCAGCCGGACGGCGCCCTGGTCGGGACCACCGGCGCCATAGAGGCCATAGACGATGATCGGCGGGCGCGCGACATAAAGCAGCCGCGAACTGCCCTTGGCGACGAAGGCATCGACGAAAAGCTGCAGGCTGGAGACGAACGCCACCAGCGGCGGCGATTCCGGGGGCCCAGAGGTAATCGGCACGTCGATCGGCACCGGGATGCTCTGGCCGAACTGTATCAGGCGTTGGAAGCGGTGAACCAGCATGGCGGACGCCGTTGACAATTCCCGCAGGCTCTCAACGCTGGCGCCGGTCGACAGGTCGACCAGGTCGTCCATCGCTTGCGACAGCGCGTTCTCTTCCAGAAGCGCGCGCAAATCTGCCTGGCCGCCCGCTTCCAGCTGCAATACCAGGTTGCGATAGGCTTCGATGCCGCGCGGCCAGTCCTCCTGGCCAAGCGCGCTTTCCACCGATCCGGTCAGGCTTCGCAGCGCCATGATGACGGCGTTGCGGCGCGCCTGCAGTTCACCGGCCGCCGAACGCACGATCGACGTGCTGCGGGTGATGCCGTTGGACGCCAGGCCTTCGCCGATGGCGACGAGGATGAGGCCGGCCAGCACATCGCAGCTCTGCGCCAGGCGCCGGAACAGGATGGCGCTGCCATCGGTCAGCGTGCCGACATAGCGCGCCAGCCGCGAATACTCGCCGAGCTGCCGGCGCGCCGACATGGCGCGGTCGTGATTGACCGAATCCAGCGACAGCCGGGCGGCGGCCAGCCCGTCATTGGCGAGTTGCCGGATCGAACGGCCCCAGCCGATCAACTCGATGCGGATGTCCTTAAGCGGCGAGGAGGTCGACAGCGTCTGCAGGTCGCGTTCAAGATCGTCCTGCGCCTGCGCCATCTCGACCGAGGACGGGCCGGTGTTCTGCACCCGCGGCACATAGTCGGGCACGCTGGAATAGGCCAGGCCGGCGCGCTCGCGACGGTCCCTGTCGGCTTCCTCAGGGTAGAAACTCAGGAGCGCGTTGGCGATCTGGTCGGGATCGCGCGGATCACTGACACGCAATGTCTTGCGCAGCAGATTGTCCACGGCAACCGTGGCGGGCGACCGAAATTTCGAGACCGGGCTGGCGGCGGTTGTAAATAGGTCGACCATGACATCTCACCTCATGCAACGAGTGCGGCTGGGGACGGTTGCGCAGTGGGCCGTCGGTTTGCCTGACGCTGGGCCAGGTTTCGGATGACGAGCTTGGCAATGGCATCCGGTTCGGCGCCGGCCTCCAGCGCGAAACGGCTGGCCGACACAAGAAAACGTGGCGGCAGGTCAGGCACTCGCCCCGCCGCGATCAGGATTCCGCCACGGCGGATGCGGGCCTCGTCGGCGCGCGTGAAAGGAATGGCGTCGGCCAGCGCGTGCTGACCAAGACCGCGCCGTGGCTGGTAGGCGATCTCGTCGACCAGTGCCGGGATGACACGTGGCACCGAAGCAAGCAGGATCGGAGGCAGCCTGTGGCCGCGGGCTGGGTTGTAGAGGCCGCGCCAGACGCGCTCGGCGCGGGCCGCTTCGTCGGCAAAGCCCATGCGGCGCAGCATTTCGGTCAGGATCAGAACCCTGATCCAGCCGGTTGGATGCGCACCGCCGGGGCGATAGGTGAGGGCGCGCGCACCAGGATGGGCAAGAAACTCCATCATGCCCCAGACCGACGCGGTGCCGCCAAGCAGCAATGCCGCGAGATCGGCGAAGATCTCCTTGTGCCAGCGGCGCATGATCGTCACCACGAGCGGGTCGAAACGCATTGAGGCCAGTCGGTTGGCAACCGCTTGCGCGTTTTCTTGCCAGAGTCCCATGTCGGCCTGCAGATTGTGTGCGACCTCGTGCAGGAAGACCGATTGCCAGGGATTGTCGCGATCCCAGGGAATGCGGATCACCGGGAATGGATTGCTGTCACCGAGCAGGCGGGCGAGTGCCACGCCGCGGCGTTGGGTGGCCGGCGAATAGCCATGTTCCATATAGGTCAGCGGCTTCAAGAGCGGGCCACGGAAGACGCCCGGCAAGGCCTCACGGACAACGGTGTAGCAGTCGAGCGCGATCGCGTCATGGGCGGCGAGCGCCGGAGCGAAGCCAGAGCCACGCTGCGACATCACCTCGAAGAACATGCCGAAGGTGCGACGCAGACGGTCTATGCTGCGGTCGAGCATTGCCATCTGGGTGAGCGCGGCCTGGGCCGTTGCGGGTGGCCAGCCACGCTCGATCGCGGCGATCTGCCGGTTGATGGTGTTGCCGATGGTCGCCAGCCGCTTGTTAGCGGCGTGGAAGTGAGCCCGCGACGGCGCATAGGGCAGGTCTTCGGGACGAAGCCCGATGCGCCGCGGCGTCAGGCGGTTCAGGCGCTGTGCACGAGCCTTCAAAGCCCGCAGTTTGGTGTCCAGGAACCGCCTGGTCGAAGAACCCGTGCGCATCGCCACGATCCTTCCGTTGCAAGTCGGGGCTTCAGTTCGGCCGGATGGTGATGCTGACCGGACCGCGGATCGTGATCCGCCGGCGACGGCCATGGTGCTGGCCATATCCGCCTGGCCAACCACCAGCAGCCCGCCCGGCGCCCAAGGCTCGCCCCGCGATACGTGCAAGATTTTGTCCTGGAGCCATGCCGGCACGAACCGCCGCCGCGGTGCGGCGCACGATCTGGCGCCCTCTCTGCAGGGGTCGCGTCAATTGCCGGCGCAGACCTTGCCCGCGTGCCGCGACACGGCGCGCGGTGCGCGCCAGAACCAGGGGCCGGACCGACGCCGGCGTGCGGCGCGTGACGGCCGTACGGCGAACGCTGTTGGCGATCCGGGGCAGCGCGCGGATTGCGGTTGGTCCGCCACGGTTGACAAGCTGGGTAGCAGCACGGCGCACGGTGCGAATTGCCTGTGCGCGTGCCGCGGCAGGCATGCGCGCCGCCACCGGGCCAAGCACTCGTCTCGTTGCAAGCGCGGCGACAAGTGGGATGGCGGCACGATTGCGCACCGCCAGCTCGGCGAATGCGTCAAGCGCCTCGTCTTCGGACGCTTCATCCGCCATCAGCTGGCCGACGACATTGGCGACACCACCAATGGCGGTGCCGACGCCAGGAATGAGGCTGGCGACGGGTGCCACCGCACGAGCAATGCGGCCGATCGTGGGAGCGGCGCGTCGGACGGTGCGCACGACGCCGCGAATGCCCCGGGCGATACGGCGGAAGAACTCGTCGCTGTCTTCGGCCGCAAGCGCGTAGCTCATCGCCTGATCCCAGGCATCGTCGTCGGACTCATCGCCTTCGTCGAAGCCGTCGCCTTCGTCGAACTCGTCACCGGCATCGAATTCGTCACCGGCGTCCATCTCGTCGAAGCCGGAGGCCTCGAACTCGTCGCCTTCGTCAAAGCCGTCGCCTTCGTCGGCCTCATCGGCGCCGTCAAAGCCATCGCCTTCGTCCATTTCGTCGAATTCGTCGTAGCTGTCGGCAGGGCCTTCCGCTTCATCAAAGGCAAGGTCGTCGAACATCGATTCGTCATACCCGTCCATCTCGAGATCTCCTCTTGAGCGATCGGCCCCTCAGGGGAGCGGGACCAAAGCGATTAACGCCGGTCGGGATAGTCGCCCCTGAGGCAATGGCTCTCAAGTCGGCAGTAACGGGTAGCCTAAAGGTGGTCGCCAATATCAGCGACTGTTCAGTCGAATGATTCTGTGCGTAATCGTAATTATACTGTGAATATTATTTTATCTTTATTTTCACCAGTTTTGATCAAGGGGAGATGATTGTCGCGCCTTGGCGGCTAAATCTGGCGCGCAACACGCATGATTCCAGCCATCGGTCTTGGATAACGGGCTGACGATCTATGCGAAGGCGGCGTGCTGTAGCTATGCAGGCGGCTTCCGCTTTCCCACGTATTTACGCGAATGGATCGCGATCATCATCTGCTTCCGCCTGCGAATGGAAAAATTGTTCGTCGCGGCCGCGACGAAGGACCGATCGTTTCTTTCCCGGCAACCCGAAGTCGATGAGACTCGCCAGCACTGATGGCAACTACGGTCGCGGAAAAGTGCCTGCATGTTCAATCGGCTGGGTTTCCGGAAGAGGTTCCAAGCAACTTCCGGAATACGCTGGGAAAGGAGCCTGATATGCCCAGAATAGTGCCTGTGCTCGATCTGAGCCGTCTTGAACAAGGCGCATCGGAGCGCCGGACATTTCTGGCGGACTTGCGTTCCGCCTCGCGTGACATTGGCTTTTTCTACCTGGCCGGACATGGCATCCCCTGGGCCGAGATCAGCGAGGTGCTCACCGCGTCGCGCCGCTTCTTTGCCCTGGCGGAGGCTGACAAGCTCTCGATCGAGATGGTCAAGTCCTCGCAGTTCCGCGGCTACACGCGCGCCGGCGGCGAATTGACCAAGGGCAAGGAAGACTGGCGCGAGCAGCTCGACATCGGCGTCGAGCGCCAACCCATAGCGCAAGGGCCGGGAGTTCCCGCCTGGACGCGGCTGCAGGGCCCGAACCAGTGGCCAGCGGCGCTACCCGATCTCAAACCGTCGCTGCTCGCCTGGCAGGCCAAGGTGACGGCCGTGGCGATCCGGCTGCTGAAGGCCTTCGCGCTGTCGCTCGATCAGCCCGAGGACGCGTTCGACCCGATCTACAGCGCAGAACCCAACCATCGCATGAAGATCGTGCGCTACCCCGGCCGTGACGCGACCGGCGGCAACCAGGGTGTCGGCGCGCACAAGGATGGCGGTTTCCTGACGTTGTTGCTGCAAGATGACAACAAGGGGTTGCAGGTCGATTATGATGGAAGCTGGGTGGATGTGGACCCTATTCCCGGCACGCTCGTCGTCAACATCGGCGAATTGCTTGAACTGGCCTCGAACGGCTATTTGCGCGCGACCGTGCATCGCGTCGTGACGCCGCCCGCCGGCGTAGAGCGCATTTCAGTGCCGTTCTTCTTCAGCGCCAGGCTCGATGCGACCATACCGCTGCTTGGCCTGTCCGAGGAATTGGCGGCGCAGGCGCGGGGCCCGGCTAGTGATCCGGACAATCCGCTGTTTCGCGATGTCGGAACCAACGTGCTGAAAAGCCGGTTGCGCTCGCATCCCGACGTGGCAAAGCGCCACTATGCGGATCTGCTCGAGCCGGAAGCCCCGGCGCGCTGAAGGCGGTGTGGCGAGAAAGAACGGGATTTTCGCGATGCCGGACAATTTTGGAAAATCATTCGTCGCAACCGGCCTAAAATCGGCTCACATCAGAATGATCGTTTGGCGGTTTCCTCCCATTCCACTGAACGGTGTTCCCCTCTGAAGGTTCTGACCTTCTTTTTGGCCGGGCCGGTTTCGCGCCCGGCCATTTTTCTGTGCCGCCGAGCATTGTCGGTGCCGCGCTGATCCGGCAAATTCCCAGGCCATTCGCTCCGGTCGGCGATCGCGATCAATGCAAAACAGGAGAGTTCTCATGACATCCAATGTCGCCATCATCGCAGGTGTCGGGTCCGGATTGAGCGCCTCGCTTGCGCGTCTTCTTGCGAAAAACGGGTTCCAGGTCGTTCTGGCGGCCCGTAACGTCGAAAAGCTTGACGCTCTGCGGGCCGAGACCGGCGCGCAAGCCGTGGCAACTGATGTCTCCGACGCCGCGTCGGTGGAGCACCTGTTCGAGGTCGCCGACAAGGCCGGCACGCTCTCGCTGGTGGTTTTCAACGCCAGCGGACGTGCTCGTGGGCCGATAGCCGAGCTCGATCCCGAGGCGGTTCGACAGGCTTTGCTGGTCGGCGCCTATGGCGGGTTCCTGGTCGGACAGCAGGCGGCCCGGCGGCTGGTGGCTCTGGGCTCGGGTTCGATCCTCTTCACCGGGGCGACGGCAAGCGTCAAAGGGTTCGCGGGCTCAGCCGGTTTTGCCATGCCCAAATTCGGCTTGCGCGGGCTGGCGCAGTCCATGGCCCGCGAACTGGCGCCGAAGAACGTCCACGTCGCGCATTTCATCATCGATGGCGGCATTGCATCGGCCGCGTCCGCAGGGGATTCCGATACGCCGGATCGCCGGCTGTCGCCGGATGCGATCGCCGAGGCCTATCTCTCCATCCATCGCCAGCACCGCAGCGCCTGGACTTGGGAAATGGAGTTGAGGCCTTGGGTGGAGACGTTCTGACGGGGGTGCGCTGGGTGCGACTTTGTGGGCCTTATGGGCAAGATCGAGGGAGTCGACATTGCGTGAGGATATCACTATATACCGGCGACTTCGGCCCGCGTGCTTGAAAACCGCCTGTTGAAGCAACCGTGAATATGTTACGCATTGCGCCCATCTTTTGTGACGAAAATCGGCTCGGAAACCGGAAATAAGCAAACAGAAACAGTGGCGCGAAGCTGGGTTGATCCAGCCAACGGTACCGACCCACCAGAATCAGAAATGTTCGTGAATCCTCGATTTCCTTCAGCGTTGTGGACCTTGGACGGCATCGGCTTGCCGGGTGACCGCGACTCGGCTCGAATGGGAACATGCATCCTTCATGGGATGCTGGCGTTTATGATTACCAACCGGCTTTGCCGCCAGGGAACAGCAGTATGAGCGAACACGCGATCGAGTTCTTGCGGGGATGGATCGGCGAAAAGGTCCATTGCCAGTCCCAGGCGAGGATCGACAAGCAGGCCGAGACATTGGCCAAGGAATGCGCTGCCAAGGCCGCCGAAGTCGGCATTCATCTGGAGGATATCCAGGAAGAAGTCGGCGACATCAAGGAACTGATTGCATCCCGGCTCGAGGAAGCCGCCGAGGCCGACCAGCATCAGCAGGCGTCCGCCAAAGCCGCGGGATAATTCGCAGAGGCAATCTTGTCTGAAACGCGCGGGCTGTTAGCCCGCGTTTCCGTATCAGCCCTCAGCCGACTTCTCGTTCAGCCCAAACTTTTCTTTGAGCCATGCCTTCGGCAGTGCCGGCACGAAATTGCCGTCGCGCCCGGTGATGTCGTCATTGGCGACCAGGGCGTTGAGGATCGATTCCTCCACCGTCTGGATCACCGCATCGAAAAACGGATCGATGTCGGTGTCCGGGATGAAGGTGGCATTGGCGATCCGGCCCGACGGCGCCAGCGCCGCGGCAGGATTGGCTGTCGAGAAGGCCAGAAAGATATCGCCCGAGCTGTGGTAGCCGAAGCCGCCGGTCATGGCGACGCCGAGCGGCACGCGGCGCGCCAGCCGCTTCATCTGATGCGGCAGGAACGGCGCATCGGTGGCGATGACGGCAATGATCGAGCCTTTTTCCGCATGCCGCGCGTCGTCTCGGATCGCCGATTCGGCGAGCGCTGGCTCGACGCGCTGGCCGCGAAGCGTGAAATTGCGCAGCTTGCCGAAATTCGACTGCACGAACGCGCCGACCGTGTAGGTGCGCCCCTGCCACCCGACGATACGCGACGCCGTGCCCGAGCCGGCCTTGAAGCCGAAGGTGATCATGCCGGTGCCGCCGCCGACGCTGCCTTCCTCGATTGGTCCGCTGACCGCATCATCGAGCGCCTGGGCCACGTGCTCAAAGGTCAGATGGTGGCCGTTGATGTCGTTGAGGAACCCGTCATAGGTCTCCGCCGCTACCGGCAGGCCCCAGCCGCTGTCGAGCGCGGCCGGCAACACGCGTTGCATCCAGCGCAGCGTGCCGTCACGCGAAACACCGCAGGAATGCGTGTTGGTGATGGTGATCGGGAAGTTGAAAGCGCCGGTTTCCTCGATGATGTGCGAGCCGGTAAGCTCGCCATTGCCGTTCTGGCTGAAAATGCCGGCAAAGACCGGCGTGGCGAGCTCAGCAAGCGGCCTGGGCAGGATCGCGGTGACCCCGGTGCGCACCGGCCCCTTGCCGACAACCAGCGCGCCATCGCCCGAAATCAGCGTCGCATAGCCGACCGCAACGCCGGGCACATCTGTGATGGCGTTAAGCGAGCCCGGCGTGCCGTCAAAACCGATGCCGAAGCTTCGGGCGCGCGGTTTGCCTGACGGCGTTTTCAGGTGATGCGAACTATCGGTCATGGGCGTCTCAGAATAGGGAGCCTTGGTTGCCGGGTTCCTTGGTCTTGGTCGCAGGCCTCGCAACCGGCTTCGGCCGCGCGGCACCGCTGGTTGCCACCGCTTCCGCTGTGCCGTCGGCGAACTCTAGCGAAAGCGCCATCCCCGATGCCACATCGGCCGCCTGCTTGATGACGGCGCCTTCGGCATCCTTAACCAGGGCAAAGCCGCGCGCCAGAACGGCCTTGTGCGAAAGCGTGGTCAGCAGGCGTTCGGCCTGGCTCAACTGGCCGCGCAGGCGCTCGAGCCGCAGCGAGATGACCCGATCCTGCCGCCTTGCGAGCGCCGTCAGCGCGTCCCCTTGCAGTTTCTGCCGGCGTACGATCGGTGCAGGCGAGAGCCGCGTCGCGGTGCGCGCAAAGCGTGCACGCCGCTCGCGCACGATGGCAAAAAACGCCGCCTGCGCCCGGGCAAGGTCGCGGCCGGTCAGCGTGCGCGCCTCGTTCATGCGCCGCGACAGCGTGGCCGGCGTCAGCCTTTGGCCCTGGAGACGCGCCCGCTTGCGATCGACGCTGACGGACAGGCCGCGGCCGAGCCTCGATGTTGCCTCGTCGAGCCGCCGCCGCGGCAGCGCCAGCAATTGATCGGGCGAGGGCAGCGCGCGCGCCGCCGCACGGGCGGCCTGCCGTTTGCGTTCGAAATTGCGCAGCACCGCTGCCTTGAGCCTCGCACCGAGGCTGGCCAGCGTCGCTTCGAGGTCGGCCTTCACCGGCACGGCGATTTCAGCCGCGCCCGTCGGGGTCGGCGCCCGCACATCCGCGACAAGGTCGATCAGCGTCCAGTCGGTCTCGTGGCCGACGGCGGAAATCACCGGAATGCCGGAGGCGGCAACGGCGCGGGCCAGCGCCTCGTCGTTGAAGCCCCACAAATCCTCGAGGCTGCCGCCGCCGCGCGCCACGATCAAGAGATCGGGGCGCTGGATAGGGCCGTCCCAAGCCAGCGCATTGAAGCCGGTGACGGCATTGGTCACTTCAGCACCCGATGTTTCGCCCTGCACGCGCACCGGCCAGACCAGCACATGCAGCGGAAAACGGTCCTTGATGCGGTGGATGATGTCGCGGATGACCGACCCTGTCGGCGAGGTGACGACGCCGATGACGCCCGGCATGAACGGCAGCCGGCGTTTGCGGCCGGCCTCGAACAGCCCTTCTGCCTGCAGTCGGCGCTTGCGCTCTTCCAGCAGCGCCATCAGCGCTCCGGCACCTGCGGGCTCCAGATTGTCGATGACGATCTGGTAGTTGGACTTGCCGGGATAGGTGGTGAGTTTGCCGGTGGCGATCACCTCCATCCCTTCCTCGGGACGGAATTTCAGCCGGCTCATCGTGCCTTTCCATACCACGGCATCGAGCCGGGCACGGTCATCCTTCAGCGCGAAATAGGCATGGCCGGAGGAATGCGGCCCGCGATAGCCGGAGATTTCACCGCGCACCCGCACATTGCCGAAGACGTCTTCGACCGTGCGCTTCAGCGCGCCGGAAATCTCGCTCACCGTGTATTCGGTGGCGTTGGTGCGTGATTCGGATGCGGCATCGCTCATTAGCCGATTGGGGGACGGTTGAGCGCCGGCGTCAAGGCGCCAGTGCTGAGCCAAATGTTATAACGCGATCTTAAGGCTGGTTTGGTTGACTGGCGCCCAACGAAGCTGGCCAAGGACGCATGAGCGCACGCGCACATCGTAGCCCATTGACGTATCAGGTCACGCTGACCGTGCTGGCGCTTGCCGCTTTTGCGCTGGTCATGGTCGTGGGCTTCGGTTTCTACGCCGCCGTGCAGGCTGACCGCGTTTCGCTCGAGCGCCAAAAGATATTCTTCGCCAACGGCTTGCAGGATCAGATCGCCGCCGTCGAGCGCGAGCAGGAAAGTGTCTCAGTCTGGGACGATTCCGTCACCAACGCCAAGTCGGGCAATCAGGCCTGGATGGCCGAGAACCTCAGCGTCTGGATGTATTCTTACTACGGTCACAACCGCGTCTACGTGCTGGATGACGCCAGCCGTCCAGTCCACGCCATGCGTGAGGGAAAGGTGGTGTCGCCGGACCTTTATGCCGAGGACGAAACCGCCTTGCGACCCACCGTCGAAAAGCTGCGCGGCCTGATCGCCAGACCGCCGGACGCGACCGGGGCCGGCGGCCCGGTCAAGATGGTTGCCGAAGATCTGGTGGCGCTCGGCGGCAAGCCGGCCATCCTCAGCATCATGCCGCTGGTGCCAAGTTCCGACCGCGTCACGCAGGCGCGGGGCAGCGAATATCTGCATGTCTCCGTGGAGTTCATCAACGACACCGTTATCGGCAAGATCGCTGAGAAGTACCTGCTCGATGGCGCCCACCTGCTGCCTCTGTCGCAATCGGTCGGCTCGGCTGCCATTCCGCTGATGGATTCGCGCGGTGTTATTCTCGGCTATATCGGCTGGGATCAGGAGCGACCCGGTCTGACACTGATACGCAAGGCCGGTCCGGCATTGATCGCCGGCATGCTGCTTGCCGCAGGTGCGTTGGCTTTTCTCTTGCGGCGCCTGCGACGGACATCGCTGGCGCTGCAGACAAGTCAGGCGGACGCACAGTATCTCGCTTTTCACGACACGCTGACGGGACTTCCAAACCGGGCCCTTTTTGAGGATCGGCTGCTGCGGGCCTTGCTTACGACCGGGCGCGATACGGCAAGGATGGCTCTGCTCTATCTCGACATCGATCGCTTCAAACACGTCAACGATACGCTCGGTCATCCCGCCGGCGATGAACTCGTGCGCCAGACAGCGGCCAGGCTTCAGAGGATGGTCCGCGAAATCGATACAGTGGCGCGCCTAGGCGGCGACGAGTTCGCGATCATCCTCGTCGATATTCGCGATACCAGGGTAGCCGAGGATATTTCAGAACGGCTGCTGCGGAAATTGCAGGAGCCTTTCCGGCTGATGGACGACCAGGTCTTCGTCAGCGCCAGCATCGGCATAGCCCTGGCGTCGGGTCCAAAGGTCGATGCCGACGATCTGCTGCGCAAGGCTGATATTGCGCTCTACGAGGCCAAGAAGAATGGCCGCGGCCGCTATCAGGTCTTCGCCGGTGACATGGACGACCTGTTGCTGCGCAAGCGCAAGGTCGAGAACGCGCTCCGCCGCGCCCTCCGTGGCGGGACCGAGATCAAGCTGGCCTATCAGCCGATTTTCGCCGCCGACGGCAGGACAATCGTCGGGGCCGAGGCGCTGATCCGCTGGGCGCATGAGATCCATGGCGCCTTGCCACCGCAACAGTTCATCGCCATTGCCGAGGAACGCGGCATGATCGGCGAGCTTGGCCAATGGGTGCTGCGCGAGGCCTGCCGCTTCGCAGCTGACACGCAATTGCCCTGGGTGGCCGTCAACGTCTCGCCGCTGCAGCTGCGCGACGCCGGTTTTGCCGGGCAGGTCGTGTCGATCCTCGCCGAGACCGGCTTGTCGCCGGCGCGATTGCAGCTCGAGATCACCGAAAGCGTCCTTCTGGAAAATAACGACACGACCAGGATGGTTCTGGAAGCCTTGCGCCGATCGGGCGTTGGCGTCGTGCTCGATGATTTCGGCACCGGCTATTCATCGTTGAATTATCTGCGCCGTCACGTCATCGACAAGCTCAAGATCGACCGTTCCTTTGTGCGCCTGCTCGACGAAGACTCCAGTTCCGCCGCGATCGTCAAGGCGTTGATCGACCTGGCGATAGCGCTCGATGTCGAGGTTACCGCGGAGGGCGTCGAGACCGAGGAGCAAAAGGCGCTGCTCGTCGGCATGGGCTGTCATCAGATGCAGGGTTACCTGCTCGCGCCTCCGCTCGAGCCCGCCCAGTTGCTGCTCTTACCGGGTCTATCGCCCATTCAGAGCAGGCCAGCGTCGGTCCGCGCGTAACGCTGCCTACCAACCCGGCAGGATCTGGTTCGGCCTGGTCCGCTTCATCTTGGCGAAGGCGAGAGCTGCGAAGTCGAATGTTCCCGTCTCCTCGCCCAGCGGCACCGAGATGTTGTCCAGGCTCTCCGAGATGTGGCGGGCGAGCGCATCGACGATCTCCGGCCGCGAGGTCTGGCCGCGCATGATGCCGATGCGGCAGTCGGGCAGGGCGCCGAAGCCGTCGGCTTCGCCCAGCACCCGCATGCCGGGTCGGAGCGCGCATTCCGGCAGCACCGAGACCGCCAGGCCCGAAAGCACTGCTGCGGTGATCACGGTCGCCGAGAAACTGGTGAACAGGATGCGATAGTCGCGCTTCTGCTGGTCCAGCACATCGACGGCGGCCCGCCGCCAGATGCAGTTCGGCCGGCCAAAGGCCATCGGCAGCGTTACCTGCTCATGCGTCGCATGGTTGGCCGAACTGACCCACAGCAGCGGCTCGCGCCGCACCACTTCCGACTGGCCGCGCACGTCATTGTGCGTCACCAGCGCCAGGTCGAGATTGCCGCGCTTGATGTGCTCGACCAGTCCCGGCGTCGGCTCGCAGATGACCGTAAGCTCGACGCGTGGGTTGGAGCGGGTGAATCGCGCCATGATCTCCGGCAGGAAACGGTCGGCATAGTCATCAGGCGTGCCGATGCGGATCGTGCCTTCGAGCCGCTGATCGTCGAAGGCGGCGAGCGTCTCGCGGTTGAGATAGAGCAGCCGTCGCGCATAGGACAGCAGCTTGTCGCCTTCCTCGGTCAGCCGGTTGGTGCGCCCCTCCTTCTCGAACAGCGGCTTGCCGATCCGCTCCTCCAGCCGGCGCATCTGCATCGACACCGCCGACTGGGTGCGGTGCACCTCTTCCGCCGCGCGGGTGAAGCTGCCGGTATCGGCGATCGAGATGAAGGTCTGCAACTGATCGAGATCGAGCGGCGCTTTCATCGGCGTGATCCATCACTAGTGTTGATGCTAAAGATTAGAAACATTCGTTGGATTAATCAATCGGTCGATGGCAAATTGGCATCACCCACATGAAGGCATGTGAATTGGGACCGGAACGGCCGCTGTTGTCAGCGTCTGTTGCCTGGTTTCGTCCGTTCGAGTCTGAAGGAGACCGACATGACCACGATCGATTTCGCCACCGAGACCTCGCGCATCACCTCGCGTCCGGCCGTTGCGATGCGCGTGGCCAACACCGTCTCCAATTTCTATCGCGCCTGGAAAAATCGCCGCGCCTTCTATCGCCTTGGCGAGATGTCGGACGCCGAACTCGCCGATATCGGCCTGACGCGCGCCGACCTGCATGTCGCCATCGACGTGCCCTTTGGCCGCGACCCGACGGTGATCTTGCGTCAGATTGCCAGCGATCGCGTGGAAACGATCGAGGATCTCGCCCGCCAAGTGGCCTGATCGCTGAGTTTCGGTCGTATTGAACCTTTTCAGGTTTCAGCGCGACCAAGGATTATGCAGGCTCCCCACTCCCTGCCGGTTCCCCGCCGGCCTGCCTGCACACTGCCCGGTCCCCCAAGGACCGGGCTTTTCTGTTTTGCTTGCCAGGAAATGACCGTTGGCCGCGCGCCTACCGCCGGTCCATGTCGCGCTTGAACTGATCGAAGATCGTTTCCACGCCCTTCTGGTATTCGTCACGCTGCTGGGCGCCGGTCTCGAACATCTTGCCGAAAATATCGTCGAACGGATTCCTCGGCCGGCCGCTCGGATTGGTCTGCGGCTGCGGGGCCTGTGGCTGCGGGGCCTGTGGCTGCCGCGGTGCCTGAGGCTGCGGCGCCGGCTGACCACCAGGCATGCCGAAGCCGCCGCCGCCACGAAGCATCTCTTCGAAGATCTTCCCCAGCGGGTTGTCTCCATACGGGCTTTGCGTCTGTTGCGGCTGTGGTTGAGCCTGGCCTTGCGGCTGCGGCGCACCGCCACCAAACATGTCCTGCAGCACCTTGCCCAACGGATTGTCGCCATAGGGATTGGGGGATGGCTGCGGCTGGCTTTGCGGCTGCGGCGAGCCACCGCCGAACATGTCCTGCAAGACCTTGCCGAGCGGGTTGTCCATCGGGCTCTGAGGCGGCGCCTGGCGCTGTTGTGGAGCAGGCGCCTGCATGCCGCCTTGCCGCATCATCTGCTCGATGATTTCGCCCAGTGGATTGTTGCCGCCGCCGAAGCCGCCGGCGGCGTGCATCTGACCTGTCGTCTGCTTGAACAGCCCGCCCATCACCATCGAGGCTATCGCCGGCAGCATCTGCTGCAGGACCTGCTGGCTGACGCCGCTTGCTTGCGCCGCCTGGCTGGCCACGGCGCGCGACAGGTCCTTCGAGCCGAACAGGTGCCCGAGAATGCCGTTGCCTTCGTCGACGCCTTGCGGCGAGAAGGCGCGGGTCGCGTCCTCGAAATATTTGGCGTGCTGGCCGCTTGCCATTGCCGTCATGAAGGCGCCGAGCCCGTAGGGATCGGCGGTGTTGCGTTGCAACCCTTGCGAAAAGGCGGGCAGCAGTGCTGCGACCGCCGCCTGTGTCTGCTGCATCGAAAGCCCGTATTGTTGGGCAAGCGCCTGCATGCCGTTGCCGTTCTGGGCCTGCGTCAGCATGTCGAACAAGGTAGGCATCGGCTTCTCCTCCTGAATTCCTCGGAGGAGAGCCTAATTCGTTTCAACGCTCGATTGAAGCGGCTTTTGCCGCTCGCTATGGCTCGCGGCTAATAGGCGTATTCCATGAACACCGGCTCGATCGAGCCACCCCAGCGCGTGTGGTAGGCCGAAAGCATCTCCTCGGCGCTGGTGGTGCCGCGCGCCACCACTTCGTCCAAGGTGTTGAGGAATGAGGTCTCGTCATAGCCATCGCGGTTCTTACGGCCACGATTTTTCAGCCCCGTGCGCGAAATGGCCATGACGTCGCGCGCGATCTCGCGCAGCGTCGTGTTGCGGAAGGGCGCGGAGATGCCGAGTTCCGGCACCGCGTTGCGCATCGCCAGCGTTTCTTCATACGTCCAGCTCGAGGTCAACGCCTCGGCCGCATCGAGGGCCGCCTCGTCATAGAGCAGCCCGACCCAGAACGCCGGTAACGCGCAGATGCGCCGCCATGGCCCGCCATCGGCGCCACGCATTTCCAGGAACCGCTTCAGTCGCACGTCGGGGAACAGGGTCGAGAGATGGTTCGCCCAGTCGCCCATCGTCGGCAGCCCGTCCGGCACTTCATTGCGCGCGGCCCCGGCCATGAACTGCCGGAAGGTGATGTGCGTCATGTCGTGATAGCGGCCGTCGCGGATGACGAAATACATCGGCACGTCGAGCGCCCATTCGACATAGTCGGCAAAACCGAAATCGGGCGAGAAGCAGAATTCGAGCAGGCCCGAGCGCTGGTTGTCGGTGTCGCGCCAGATGTCGCCGCGCCAGCTCTGCAGCCCGTTCGGGTGGCTCTCGGTGAAGGGCGAATTGGCGAACAGCGCCGTCGACAGCGGCTGCAGCTTCAGCGACACCTGCATCTTGCGGCGCATGTCGGCCTCGCTCTCGAAGTCGAGGTTCACCTGGATCGTGCAGGTGCGATACATCATGTCGAGGCCTTTGGTGCCGACCTTGGGCATGTAGCGCGTCATGATCTCGTAGCGCGACTTCGGCATTTTCGGTGTTTCGGCCAACGACCATTTCGGGCTGCCGCCAAGGCCAAGGAAACGGATGCCCATCGGCTCGGCAATCTCGCGCACCTGCGCCAGATGCGCATTGCCCTCGCGGCAGGTCTGGTGGATCGTCTCCAGCGGCGCGCCGGACAGCTCGAACTGGCCGCCGGGCTCCAGCGAAATCGCGCCCTGGCCGGTCGGCTCGACCAGGCCGATGATGCGGCCATCGTCCATGATCGGATCCCAGCCGAGCTTGTGCTGCATGCCTTCGAGGATGGCGCGGATGCCGCGTTCGCCGCCATAGGGCACCGGAGCGTTGCCATCGACGTAGAAGGGAAATTTCTCGTGTTCGGTGCCGATGCGCCACTTGTCGCGCGGTTTGTTGCCTTCGGCCAGGTGCTCGACGAGTTCGTCAAAGTCTTCAATTGGCCGGAAATCGGTAGTATCGCGCGCCATTATTGTACCCTCAGAGGCGGCTGGACCACCGCCGGCGGTAAATGGACGAAATGGCAGTAGCCGATCAAGCGAAAAATCCTGAGCCACAGGTCAAGAGGAATTGAATGCTACGATCGGGCCCGCCTCTTGCAACAAATGACCTCCTACCAGTCTCCGACAGTTGCCTGCATCACCGCAAGTGCCGCCACGGCCGCCGTGTCGGCGCGCAGGATGCGTGGGCCGAGCGGAATGGCGGTCACGAAGGGCAGGGCGCGCAGCATCTTGCGTTCCTCGTCGGAGAAGCCGCCCTCGGGCCCGACCAGCAGCCCGAGCTTCTTTTCTTTTAACGCTTGCAAGGCAGGCAGCGGATTGTTGGTTGAGGCATCCTCATCGCAGAAGACCAGCCGTCGTTCCTTGTCCCAGCCGGTCAGCAGGCGCTCGAACTTTTCCGCCTCACGAACCTCGGGCACCGCCAGGATGCCGCATTGCTCGGCCGCCTCGACGACATTGGCGCGCAGGCGCTCGATAGATGGCTTGGCCACTTGCGTATGCTGGGTGATCACCGGCTGCAGGACACCGGCGCCCATCTCGACCGCCTTCTGCACGAGATAGTCGAGCCGCCCCTGCTTCAGCGGGGCGAAACAATAGATGAGGTCGGGCAGCGGCGGCTGCGGCCGCTGCGGCGCCAGCACCCTGAGCTTGACCGCTTTCTTCGATTTCGCCGCGATGGCCGCGGACCATTCGCCGTCGCGGCCATTGAACAGCAAGATCTCGGCACCCTCGCCAAGTCGCAGCACATGCTGCAGGTAATGGCTCTGCTGCTGGTCGGCGTCGAACTCGGCATCCGGCCGCAGGTCGTCGGGCACGAACAGGCGTTGCATCTTGTAATTGGCGCGCATCGCCGAGGAATGGGCGAGCCGGCCGCCGGCGTCAAGGGCAATACAAACGCCATTCCAGCGATAGCCTCGTTACTACCTCTGATACAAAAATCCGCCGATTAAAGAAGCCTAAGTAGGCATATGGAGACTAGGAAACGAACGCTTTCTGCACTACAGTGGCAAATAGTTTATCATCATTAAAATAAAGATGAATGGACCGTAATATGCAAACGTTAATTTCAGAAATAATATTAGCATTATTTGGGTATATAGCAACTTATATAAATAATATAATAATAGATTCCAGAAAATCAAAAATAAAATTCATAAGTGATCAAATTCAGTATTTGTATGGGCCGTTGTTCGCGTTGAGTGACGCTTCCGACCAGGCGTGGACGTCTTTTCGTTCGAGATGCCGGCCTCACGGCTCGTTCTTTGGGAAGGATCCCCTCCAAGCGATGAAGAATTGGGGCAATGGCGCCTTTGGATGGCAGAGATATTTATGCCTATAAATTTGAAGATCGAAAAAATTATCGTTGAAAATGCGCATCTAATTGACGGATCAGGAATGCCTGCAGAATTTCGGGAATTTTTAGCTCATGTTGAGGTCTACAAGATAACTGTGAAAAACTGGGAGAAAGCTGATTCTAAAGAAAACGTATCCTACAGCAATTATCCAGTAGGGTTCAATAAGTTGATTGAAGATTCTTATGGGAAATTGAAAAAAACTCAAGCTAAGATGATTGGTATGCAATAGCGAATTGGGTGGATTAGTTCTAAAACCATTTCGGTATATATCCTTCACGAAGGATCGCGACCGTGGTTGCCGGAGTTATTCGATAGAGCATCTTGTTGCCTAACTCCCGAGAATCAATCGGCCCACCATATCCAGCAAATGCCCAGCGCAGTGCCTTGCCGCCACGCAGGGCATAAGCGTTGGTGCTATCCGCAACCATTACTCCGTCCGGCAGATCGATCAGTTCGTCAAACGTCACCCTCGACGGCTTGCCCCCCGAAGCCAGCCGCTCCTTGTGCAACCTTTTGTCGACCTGCGGGGCACGCGGCTCGGCAATGCCGTAGGCCTCGCCGAAGTTGCCGACAAAATCCTTGGCCCGCTCGCGCTGGCAAAAGAAGCAGGGCCGATGCCCCGCCGCTAGCGCCGTCACCTCGTCAAGGAAGAACAATTCGGTCCAGCCGGCCCTTCCACCCGGCCGATTTCGGCCCATCGGCTCGCGCCGCACATTGCGGAATTGGCACACGCAGATGATCCAGGCCTGCAGCGCCCAGCGCTTCTTCAGCAGGGTCTTTGTCTCTGGGTCATGGATGATGCCGCGATTGCCGGTGAATAGCCCGCGCTCAGGCACGGCGTGGATGGCACCGAACGGATCGACCCGGTTTTGCAGTGGCATAGTTCTCTCCTGGGGTACGCATCTTGGCTGCGACACGGATGGCATGATATCGCTCGTCCCGTCATTTTCATGTCAGCAGGGTTTTGCGATGCGGGTGCTGGTGGTCCAGAACTACGACAATACCGGCCTCGGCCAGGTTGGTGCCGCCCTTGCGGAAGCCGGTGCCGATCTCGACGTGCGCTTGCCCTACAAGGGCGATCCGCTGCCGGACGACGCGGCCGGGCACGATGCCATGGTGGTGCTCGGCGGTGGCCAGAACGCTTTGGCCGACGACGAATACCCCTATTTCCCGGCGCTGCTCGAACTGACCCGTGATTTCGCCGACAAGGACCGTGCCGTGCTCGGTATCTGTCTCGGCAGCCAGCTCGTCGCCCGCGCCTTTGGTGGCGAGAACCGCATCGGCGGCGCCAATGAGTTCGGCTGGCAGGGTGTGTCGCTGACATCGGATGCCAAGGCCGATCCGGTGCTGGCCGAACTGCCGGAAAAATTCCCGATCTTCCAGTGGCACGACGACACATTCGTGCTGCCGCAAAACGCCGTGCGGCTCGCCGGCAATGACGTCGCCGAAAACCAGGCGTTTCGTGTCGGTCGCGCCGTCTATGGTTTCCAGTTCCATTTCGAGGCCGACCGGCCGATGGTGAAGGACTGGAGTACTTCCTTCGCGCCGACCATCGCCGCGCGCCATCCCGACTGGGCTGGCAGGCTAGACGGTGAGATGGCCCGCAACGGCGCCGACGCCGATGCCGCCGGCCTCGCCATTGCCCGCGCCTGGGTAGCCACGATCTAAGCGCCTGCCTCCAGGTCTGCGCGTGGCATAATTGGCACGCAGCCGTGAAACCGGCTGGGGAAAACCCCTTTCATCCTTGGCTTGTGTCCGCCCGCCATCCTAGAAGGCGCGCGCTCTGCATTGGCTGTGCAACCGGGATGAACCTTTTGTGTGACCCGTGCGACACACCGTCGATACAGAACGCGCCTAGAAGCGCGAAATCGTCGAAACTTTGAAGCGAATTCTCCGTTTCAACGCATTGGTAACCGCCTGATGCACAGATGCAGCAAGCTCAACAAGAGATGACGTCCGTGAAAACAGCGCTTCTGTCCTTTGCCATGTTGTCCGCCATCGTGCTGTGCGGTCTCGGCATCTATTCCGCCGATGCCGCCAACAACCACAACGCCGTCGACGGCTACGGCGTCACCGCCTCGCTTCGCTAAAAGCCGTCTCGCTCGCGACGCATCTTGCGACGCGGCGGAGGTTCAAGCTTCCTTTATCGCTATTTCCAGGATGCGTTTGTCCGCGCCGTCCACGACGAGCGCGGTCAGCATGCCTGATTGCCAGGCAAGCGTGTCGACATTGACGCGGTTGGCCATCACTTCCGCTTCCGGCACCGGGGTGTGGCCATGCACCACGATCTTCGGGAACAGCCCGGTGTGATCGTGGAAAACGTCGCGGATCCAGATCAGGTCCTGCGGGTTCTGCTTCTCCAGCGGAATGCCCGGCCTGATGCCGGCATGGCAGAAGAAGAAGTCGCCGAAGGTCAACGAGAACGGCAGCGAGCGAAGAAATTCGACATGGCTTTGCGGCACGGCTTCAACCAGGGCCGCATGACCTCGTCTCATCGTCTCCGTCTTGCCAAACCAGCTGCCGTCCGCAGTCAGGGATACACCATAGGACAGCGCCGTCTGGACACCGCCATAGCGCATGAAAAGCCCTTCCGGGTCGGGAGTTCTCAGAAAGTCGAGAAAGCCGATGTCGTGGTTGCCGGCGAGCATCAGATTGCGCGGGTCGCGTTCTCGCGCCTCGATCAGAAAATCGATGACGCCCTTGGAGTCCGGCCCGCGGTCGACATAGTCGCCGAGGTGGATCACCCGCCAGTCGCGAGCCGGTTTCCATTCCAGCTCGCTGTCGATCCGCTGGTGCATGGCGGCCAGCAGGTCGAGCCGGCCATGCACGTCGCCGATCGCATAGAGGCGCATGCCGTCCGGGCCGTTCGCGTCGAGAAAATGGATGCCGGGTTCAGCCAACGTATCGTGGTCTCCGTGGTCTGATGTCACGGACTTAGCGCCGGAGCTGATCCTTGCCCATGTCGGTGACCAGACGCTTTCCGCACAGCGCCAGCGTGATGTCCATCTCCTTGCGGATGATTTCCAACGCTTTGGTAACCCCTTCCTTGCCGAGCGCGCCGAGGCCGTAGAGGAATGGCCGGCCGATATAGGTGCCCTTGGCGCCGAGGCAGAGCGCCTTCAGCACGTCCTGGCCGGAGCGGATGCCGCCGTCCATGTGCACCTCGATCTGGTCGCCGACCGCGTCCGCGATCTCTTCCAGCGCCATGATCGAGGACGATGCGCCATCGAGCTGGCGCCCGCCATGGTTGGAAACCACGATCGCATCGGCGCCGGTCTTGACCGCCATCAGCGCATCCTCCTTGTCGAGGATGCCTTTCAGGATCAGCTTGCCGCCCCAGCGCTCCTTGATCCAGGCGACATCTTTCCACGAGAGTTGCGGGTCGAACTGCTCCGTCGTCCATGAACCCAGCGACGAGACGTCGCCAACGCCCTTGGCGTGGCCGACAATGTTGCGGAAGGTGCGGCGCTTGGTGCCGGCAATGCCCAGGCACCAGCGCGGCTTGCTGGCCAGGTCGATGATGTTGGCCAGCGTCATCTTGGGCGGCGCCGAAAGCCCGTTGCGGACATCTTTGTGACGCTGGCCGAGGATCTGCAGGTCGAGCGTCAGCACCAGAGCCGAGCATTTCGCCGCTTTCGCCCGGTCGATCAGATTGAGCACGAAATCCTTGTCGCGCAGCACATAGAGCTGGAACCAGAAAGGCTTCGTCGTCGCCGAGGCGACATCCTCGATCGAGCAGATGCTCATCGTCGACAGGGTGAAAGGCACGCCGAACTCCTCGGCCGCCTGCGCCGCCAACATCTCGCCATCGGCGTGCTGCATGCCGGTCAGGCCGGTCGGCGCCAGCGCCACCGGCATCGACACTTTCTGGCCGATCATGGTCGATTCCAGCGAGCGGTTGCTCATGTCGACCAACACGCGCTGGCGGAACTTGATCTTCTGGAAGTCTTCCTCGTTGGCCCGATACGTGCTCTCGGTCCAGGCGCCGGAATCGGCATAGTCGAAGAACATCTTGGGCACGCGCCGGCGGGCGAGATCCTTGAGGTCTGCGATGGTGAGAATTTCGCTCATGGTGGTCCCCGCTTGATCGAAATAATTAGAGCATGATGCCGAAAAGTGTGAAGCGGTTTTCGGATGACATCATGCTCTATCCGGCTCTAGGAGCGTCTGCGTGCTGGTTCGGTGTCACCGGCTTCCGAACGCTGCCGCAACCTCAGCCGCGACACGCGTTGCCAGTCGCCGCTGCGCTCGGCTTCGGCCATCGACCGCTCGACATAGATCATATGGTCCATCGCCGCTTGCCGGGCAGCGGCGGGATCGCCGGCCTTGACCCCAGCATGGATAGCCTTGTGTTGCGCCAGCAGCGCTTCGCGCGCGCCGGGCACGGTGAACACCAGGAGCCGGTTCTGGAACACGCCTTCCGACAAAAGCCGGTAGCATGAGCGCAGCGTGTGGAGGAGCAGGATGTTGTGCGCGCATTCGCAGATCGCGTGATGGAATTCGACGTCGATCTCGGCTTCGTCGTCGAAATCGCCGGTGCGATGCGCATCGTCCATGCGCGCCATGATGCGGTCGAGCAGCGCCAGGTCCTCCGGCGTGGCACGCCGCGCCGCATATTCGGCGGCTACGCCTTCGATCTCGCGGCGATACTCCAGATAGTCGGCCACCGCCTTGCGATGCGTCGAGATCAGATCCGCCACCGGCTTGGTGAACAGCTGGCCGATAATGTCGGCGACATGGGTGCCGCCGCCGGCCTTGGTCGACAGCAGCCCACGCCCCTCCAGGGCCTTCAGCGCGTCGCGCAGAATCGGCCGTGACACGTCAAACTGGCGTGCGAGCTCACGCTCGCCCGGCAATCGGTCGCCGGTGCGCAGCACGCCTTCGAGGATGAGGCTCTCGATCTGCTGCACCACCTCGTCGGCGGTGCGCGAATGCTCGATCCTGGAAAAAATATCGCTCAACAGCTTGCCTGGACAGTGAACCGGTGTCGCGCAGGATAAAGCCCGCGTCGCCAACTGGTCAAATTATTTATCCAATTGCTCGAAGCGGGTCGGTTTTGCCGCCCGGCGCAATATCATCTTCGGCTAAACTTGCTGTTTGCGTCATCTGGATATTGGCTCTAGAGGGACGCGAACGCCAAAGGTCAAAGAGAAAGAGGGTTCAAAGAAGCCCGGGGGACAAGCCGTGTCAGACGACCCGTCCAATCTCGAATTCCAGCCGCGTGCCAAGGGCAGCGTCATGGGTTTTCCCGCGCATGAGGGCCGCCCTGGTGCGCTGGGTGAGGTCCATGCAAGGCCGCATCCGCTGATCGAGAAGCCGCGCGTGCTGGTGCAGATCGCCTTCATGACCGAAGGCGGCTCCGGCGTCGACCATGCGGTGCTTTCGGAACTGTCGCGGCGCCTCGGCATCGCCGCGCCCGACCGCCAGGCGCGTCACCATGCCATGAAATGGGGCAAGGGCTCGCTGCGCTGGGAGCGGCATACCGAGTTCTCGACCTATCTGTGGGAAGGCCCGCTTTCCGAAAGCGGCCGGACGCAGGAGGATTCGCCCTTCGGCAACGGGTTTTGCCCGCCGGGTACCGTCATCTCCGGCATTCGGCTCGAAATCCGCAAGTGGACGCAGACAAGCGAGCGGCTGATCGCGGCTTTCGACCCGACCAGCCTGTGCTACTCGCTGGTCGAGCGCGGCAACGCGGCCATCGTCACCGATTTCCGCCAGGACGGCGACGGCATGACGCGGATGCTGGTGCTTGATCGCGGCCTGACGCCGGCACGTACCGGGGCGTTGTCGCAGCGGCTGATCGACATCGAAACCTATCGCACGCTCGCCATGCTCGGCCTGCCGCTGGCGCTGACCTTGTCAGGCCGCGCTCGCCGCATCGAGGACAGGCTGGCGCAGACCACGCTGGAAATGAAGGTCGCAGAGACCCGCGACAGCCAGACGCTGCTCGCCGACCTGACCGAGCTTGCCGCCGAACTGGAAGCGGATGCCGCCTCCAGCCTCTACCGTTTCGGCGCCAGCCGCGCCTATGACGGCATCGTCGTGGAGCGGCTGGAAGCGCTGGAGGAAGAGGCTGTACCCGGCTACGACACCTGGGGCGGGTTCTTGCAGCGCCGCGTTGCACCGGCCATGCGCACCTGCCGCTCGGTCGAAGAGCGCCAGGCCAATCTGTCGCGCAAACTGACCCGGGCCACGACGCTGTTGCGCACCTGGGTCGATGTCGAGGTCGAGAAGCAGAACCGCGACCTGCTCGCCTCGATGAACAACCGCGCCCGCCTGCAACTGCGGCTGCAGCAGACGGTCGAGGGTCTTTCGGTCGCCGCCGTCTCCTATTATGTCGTCGGCCTCATCGGCTATGTCGCCAAGGGCGCCTCGATCTTCGGCCATGCCTTCGCGCCGGAAGTCGTCACCGCCGCCTCCGTGCCGGTCGCCATCCTGCTGGTCTGGTGGGGCGTGCGCCGCGTGCGCCGGTTGCATTCCGAACCGGCGAAGCATCAGGGCGAATAGCGGCAGATTGCCGCTGCGGAAGCTTGTCCCGACCTTGAAGCCGGAGGTCGCATCGCCGTAGCGTTTGCAAAGAATGCGCCTCACTGGTAAAAGATTTTGACCAGTAAAGCAAAATGAGGCTGCTGATGTCCGGCTTGGCCATGCCGAAACCAGACGACGCCACGCTGCGCCGGCGCGACGAGATTGTCGCCGACATGCGCATCATCGTGCCGGGCGAGGGTGTCGTCGACGCGACCAACCAGATGCGCGCCTTCGAGAGTGATGGGCTGACCGCCTACCGGCAACTGCCGCTGGTCGTCGTGCTGCCGCAGACGGTGGCGCAGGTTTCCCGCGTGCTGAAATACTGCAACGACCGCAACATCCGCGTCGTGCCGCGCGGCTCCGGTACATCGCTGTCGGGCGGCGCGCTGCCGCTCGAGGACGCGGTGCTGCTGGTCATGAGCCGTTTCAACCGCATTCTGACGATCGACTTCCCCAATCGCATCGTCGTTGCCCAGCCAGGCGTGACCAATCTCGGCATCACGTCAGCCGTCGAGCAGGAGGGCTTTTATTACGCCCCCGATCCATCCTCCCAGATCGCCTGCTCGATCGGCGGCAATGTCGCGGAAAATTCCGGCGGCGTGCACTGCCTGAAATACGGCCTCACCGCCAACAATGTGCTTGGCATCGAGATGGTGCTGATGAACGGCGAGGTGGTGCGGCTCGGCGGCAGTCATCTCGACGCCGAAGGCTGCGATCTGCTCGGCGTCATGACCGGTTCGGAAGGCCTGCTCGGCGTCGTCACCGAGGTCACCGTCCGCATCCTCAAGAAGCCGGAAACGGCGCGCGCCCTGCTGATCGGCTTTCCGACCAGCGAGCAGGGCGGCCAGTGCGTCGCCGACATCATCGGCGCCGGCATCATTCCGGGCGGCATGGAAATGATGGACCGGCCGGCGATCCACGCGGCCGAGGATTTCGTCCATGCCGGCTATCCCCTCGATGTCGAGGCACTGCTGATCGTCGAACTCGACGGGCCGGGCGTCGAGGTCGATCATCTCATCACCGCTGTCGAGGCGATCGCCATCCGCAACGGCTCGACCACCTGTCGCATTTCGCAGTCCGAGCAGGAGCGGCTGAGTTTCTGGGCCGGCCGCAAGGCGGCCTTTCCGGCGGTGGGCCGCATCTCGCCCGACTATTACTGCATGGACGGCACCATCCCGCGCAAGGAATTGCCGCGCGTGCTGGCCGGCATGCGCGAGCTTTCGGAGAAATATGGTTTGGGTGTCGCCAATGTCTTTCACGCCGGCGACGGCAATCTGCACCCGCTGATCCTCTACGATGCCAATGTACCGGGCGAACTCGACAAGGCCGAAAGTTTCGGCGCTGACATTTTGCGGCTCTGCGTCAAGGTCGGCGGCGTGCTGACAGGCGAACATGGGGTTGGGGTCGAGAAGCGCGACCTGATGCCGGAAATGTTCAACCAGGTCGACCTCGACCAGCAAATGCGCGTCAAATGCGCCTTCGACCCCAACCATCTGCTCAATCCGGGAAAAGTGTTCCCGCAACTGCGCCGATGCGCCGAGCTTGGGCGCATGCATGTGCATCGGGGGCAGGTGGCGTTTCCCGACATTCCGAGGTTTTGAGTGGCTAAGTTGGCGCTTGTGAAGGAACTCGACGTCTCTGCACTTGCAAGTGGCATGTCACACCAATGACGACTTTCACACCCACCACCTCATCCGAAGTCCTGTCCTCCGTCGCCTGGGCGGTGGCGGAAGAGGCGCCGCTCGAAATCCTTGGTCACGGCTCCAAGCGCGGCATCGGCCGTCCGCTGCAGACGGAACACACGCTCGACCTGTCGAAACTCACCGGCGTAACCCTTTATGAGCCCGCCGAACTGGTGCTGTCGGCAAAGGCCGGCACGCCCTTGGCCGAGATCGAGAAGCTGCTGGCGGAAAACGGCCAGCAACTCGCCTTCGAGCCGATGGATTACGGCCCGCTGCTCGGCGGCGAGCCGGGCAAAGGCACGATCGGTGGTGTGCTTGGCGCCAACCTGTCTGGTCCGCGCCGGTTGAAGGCGGGTGCGGCGCGCGATCATATCCTCGGCATCAATGTCGTGTCCGGCCGGGGCGAGGCCTTCAAGTCCGGCGGCCGCGTGGTCAAGAACGTCACCGGCTACGACATGTCGAAGCTGATGGCCAACAGCTGGGGCACACTGGCCGTGTTCACCGACGTTACCTTCAAGGTGCTGCCAGCCGCTGAAACCGAGGTGACGCTGGCCATCCGCGGGCTGCTTGACGATGCGGCCGCCGCTGCCATGGCGCTGGCACTTGGCTCCAGTGCCGAAGTGTCGAGTGCCGCCCATCTGCCGGAGCGCATTGCCGCGCGTGTCGCCGACGGCGCGCTCGGCAGTGACGCCGCCACTTTGCTGCGCGTTGAAGGTTTTGGCCCGTCGGTCGCCTATCGCATCGCGGCATTGAAAACGCTGCTCGGCAAGGCCGGACCGCTGGAGGAAATTTCTGGCGAAACTTCGAAACTGATCTGGCGCGATGTGCGCGATATCAGGCCCTTCGCCGACGGCACCGAGAAACCGGTCTGGCGCGTGTCGATGACCCCTTCCCAGGGTCATCAGATGGTCCTGACCTTGCGCATGCAGGCCGCCGTCAGCGCCTTCTATGACTGGCAGGGTGGATTGGTGTGGCTGCGCATGGAAGAGGGCGATCCGGAAGCCGCTTTGCTGCGCGGCCTCTTGCGAAAACATGGCGGTGGCCATGCGACGCTGGTGCGCGCCGCGCCCGCCCATCGCGCCGCCCTGCCGGTGTTCGAGCCGCAGCAGCCGGCGCTGGCCGCGCTCAGCCAGCGGCTGAAGCAGGAATTCGACCCGAAGAACATCCTCAATCCCGGCCGCATGGCGTTGGGCGTTGACTCTAAGACAGGCACCTAGCAGTGGAGCTGCTGCGCGAACGTCAATCAAGGTCCGACCGGTAGGAAAACGCCAAAGTTAGGATCGTCACGCGTGGCGGAGATTCATTTCGCATAGAGAATAAGCGTTTGATTTGGAGATGAATTTGCTGACCCTTGACGATACACTTGATGTGATATTGGGCGCTGTCCACTTAGCCAATGATCAGTATTTGACTATGTCAGGAAATGCATCTGTCTTGGACAATGGGGTCGAATCTCTAATTTCGTCAACGATAGCTAAAGAATTATGGATTAGATCGAATAGTATTAAAGGAAATATACCTCTGAATTCTTTTTCCTATGGACAATACATGGTGACATTGGAATCGCCATTCCATCATGTGAGTGATGAGTCGGGCAGTGAAAAAAGAGGCAAATCTAACCAACGATATACCGAAAATGAGCGCGTAGACGTAACATTTTGGTCTCGCGACGGCTGTCCGCTGGGGATGGTCGAGGTAAAGCGTTATTTTGGTTTCGCTCAGGCGGAAACCGACATTGAGCGCGTGTGCGATCTGATAAAACGCCACGGCAGCCAACACGGAGGTTCCTTACGGTGGGGAGCCATCGCCGGAATGCGCCCGGTTTGGGAATCCACACGAAAGCAGCCAAAAGAAATTCTCTCAGAGGTTTGTTCAAAGATAGAAGAAAAATATCCTAAGGTAAATATTAGATCTGATTTTAGAATGCAGAGATTGAAAAATCCTATGGATTTCGACGAGGGATTATTTCTTGGATGTGATGCCTATGTAGTCCTAATGACTAACAAGAGAATCTGATGCAGACCAATTTCTCATCCGCCCAGCTTGCCGATCCGCATGTCGCGGAATCGGAAAAGATCCTGCGCAAATGCGTGCATTGCGGCTTCTGCACGGCCACCTGCCCGACCTATGTGACATTGGGCAACGAGTTGGATTCACCGCGTGGGCGCATCTACCTGATCAAGGACATGCTGGAAAACGGCCGTCCCGCCGACAAGGAAATCGTCACCCATATCGACCGCTGCCTGTCGTGCCTCGCCTGCATGACCACCTGCCCCTCGGGCGTCAACTACATGCATCTGGTCGACCATGCCCGTGCCCATATCCACGAGACCTACAGACGGCCGCTGCCCGACCGCCTGACCCGCGCCATGCTGGCTTTCGTGCTGCCCTATCCCTCGCGCTTTCGCGCCGCTCTCAAACTGGCGAAATTGGGCAAGCCGTTCATCGGCCTGTTCGAGAAAGTCACGGCGTTGAGGCCGCTTGGCGCGATGCTCAAGCTGGCGCCGGCCTCGATCCCCGCAACCTCGCCGATGGCCTCGCCGGGCGTCCATGCCGGGCAGGGGACGAAAAAGGGCCGCGTCGCCATCCTCACCGGCTGCGCGCAATCGGTGCTCGATCCCGCCATCAACGACACGACCATCTCGCTGCTCACGCGCCTGGGCGTCGAGGTCGTGGTGCCGCCGGGCGAGGGCTGCTGCGGCGCGCTGGTCCATCATATGGGGCGGGAAGGGGCCGCACTTGCCTCTGCCAGACAGAATGTCGATGCCTGGACGCGCGCCATCGACCAGGGTGGCCTCGATGCCATCATCATCACCGCATCCGGCTGCGGCACGACGATCAAGGATTATGGCTTCATGTTGCGGCTCGATCCGGCCTATGCCGATAAGGCCGCCCGCGTCTCGGCGCTGGCCAAGGACATCACCGAATATCTGGCCGCTTTTGACATGCCCGAGCCGGTGCGCAAGCCGGGCACCATCGTTGCCTATCACTCGGCCTGCTCCATGCAGCACGGCCAGAAAATCATCCGCCAGCCGAAAGAACTGCTGGCCAAGGCCGGCTTCATCGTGCGCGAGCCGCGCGAGGGCCATCTCTGCTGCGGCTCGGCCGGCACCTACAACATCCTGCAGTCGGAGATTTCGGCCAAGCTGCGCGATCGCAAGGTGAAGAACATCGAAGCGACAGGCGCTTCGATCGTCGCCACCGGCAACATCGGCTGCATCACCCAGATCGCTTCGGCCGCGAAACTGCCAGTTGTGCATACGATCAAGTTGCTCGACTGGGCCTATGGCGGGCCGAAGCCGGACGGCATTCGGGAAGAGAGCCTGATCGCTGCGGAGTAGGGCTGGCGCTTATTCCGCCGCGAGCCTGTCCGCCGTGCCGTAGGTCGCCTCATAAAGCGCGCGCTGGCGGCTGAGCGCCACCATCGTGTTGCGCAGCAGGATCGCCACCGTGATCGGGCCGACGCCGCCTGGCACCGGCGTGATCCAGGAGGCCACCTCGCGCACGCTTTCGGTGTCGACGTCACCCACGATGCGGCTCGTGCCGTCCGGGCCGATCTCGGAATTGATGCCGATGTCGATGACGGCGGCACCGGGCTTCACCATATCGGCCTTGATCAGCCGCGGCTTGCCCACCGCGACGAACAGCGCGTCGGCGCGCCGCGCATGGGCAGCGACCGAGCGCGTCATGTGGTGGCAGACCGTCACCGTCGCGCCTTCGCTCATCAGCAGGAAGGCGATCGGCTTGCCGACGATTTCCGAATGGCCGACGATGACGACCTCCAGCCCTTTGAGATCGAGGCCGGTTTCCTTGAGCAGTTCGACCGAAGCGGCCGCCGTGCAGGGCGCCAGGTCGAGCTGGTTGTAGACGATGTTGCCGATCGAGGCCGGGTGCATGCCCTCGACATCCTTCAGCGGATGCACCGCCGCCTGCAGCGTCCTGATCGGAATATGGGCGGGAACCGGCCGCTGGATGATGATGCCGGTGACGCGTGGATCGGCATTCAATCCGTGGATGGCTGCTTCCAGTTCCCCTGCGGTGATGGTGGCGGGAAAACGCCGCTCCTCGAAGTCGATGCCGGCGAGCTGGGCCTTGGCGCGCTGGTTGCGCACATAAACGTCGACCGCTGCGGTGTCGCCGACGGTGATCGAAATCAGCTTCGGGGGAAACCCTTCGGCTTTGGCAATTGCCGCATCCTCGCGTACGGCGGCGATGATGCGCTGGGCAACCGGGCCGCCCTTGAGGTAGCGGCTGTCTTCGGACAGGGACATGGGGAACTCGTTTGTCTTGTTGGCGCCGACATAGCAAAGAACAACGAAAATGGCAGCACGAAAGCGAACCGCTATGCCCCCGGCGCGACGTTCGGGCGCAGTCTGGTCTCTATTGAGCTGAATTCTGTCCCGAAACGGAAAGGGCAGCACGGTTTCCCGTGCTGCCCTTCCTGACCGACCGCATCCCCATACGGCCCGTCCCCCGTTATTCCTTCCGACATCGGGAAACGATGTGTTTCCCGATGAGGTGATTCGTGAAAACTATATCACCTCAACGGTGGTTCCGACATTGACCCGTTCATAGAGATCGACCACGTCTTCGTTGCGCATGCGGATGCAGCCCGACGACACCGCGCCACCGATCGTCCATGGCTGGTTGGTGCCGTGGATGCGGTATTCGGTCGTGCCGAGATAGAGTGCGCGCGCGCCGAGCGGGTTCTCCATGCCGCCGGCCAGATAGGTCGGCAAATAGCGGCCCTTGGCGGCTTCGCGCTTGATCATCTCCGCCGGCGGACGCCAGTCCGGCCACTCGCGCTTGTTGGTGATCTTGTGCGTGCCCGACCATTCGAAGCCAGGCTTGCCGGTGCCGACGCCATAGCGACGCGCCTTGCCGTTCTTCTCGATGAGAAAGAGGAAATTCTGCGTCGTGTCGATGACGATCGTGCCCGGCTTCTGCGTGCCGTTGTAGGCGACTTCCTGCGGCAGGTAGATCGGGTTCATCTGCGGGCGCATGACCATGCGTCTGGCGGGCGCCTGTACGGCGGCGGTCTGCACCCGGTCTGGTTGCGCCGGCTGCGCAGCGCGCAGGCGCGGCTGCTGCTGCATGATTTGCCGGTTCTGCCGCACGATGCCGGGCGCACGACCAAGCTGCAGCACCCAGGGGGCGGATAGGTCGGGGCTTACCATTACCGGCGGCCTGTCGGCATAGCGGTCGCCTGCAGCGGAAGGCGTGACGCCGGCAAACACAGCCACGGCGCCGAGCACGGAAAACAAAAATCTCTTCATCGGGAACGCACCTTGATCGTCTGATAAAACCGGGTGGAAACGATGCTCCGGTTCAGCGATCATTGGCGCGCAAGCAGCAACCGAAACATGAATCGGAATGCGTAAAATGCGGTTCTCTCAGTAAACCTTTTGGTGTGGTTACCGCCGGGTTCAGGAATCTGGTAAAGCCACAGTAAATGCGCCGCAAAGCGCGTTAACGGATGGATTTTTTGGAATGAGCAATGAAAACACCGGCCTGCTCGCCGGGCCCGACGGGGTCGCGCGCTGCTTCTGGCACGGCAATCTGCCCGACTATCTGCACTACCACGACCATGAATGGGGCCGGCCGATGGCCGACGACCGCAGGCTGTTCGAAAAGATTTGCCTCGAAGGCTTTCAGTCGGGCCTGTCGTGGCTGACCATCCTGCGCAAGCGCGAGAATTTTCGCGAGGCCTTCGCCGGCTTCGATTTCGACAAGGTCGCCGCTTTCACCGACAAGGACGTCGAGCGGCTGCTTGGCAATGCCGGCATCATCCGCCATCGCGGCAAGATCGTCTCGACCATCAACAACGCCAAACGTGCCCGCGAAATGGTCGACGAGTTCGGCTCGCTCGCCGCCTGGTTCTGGAAGTTCGAACCCGGCAGGGACGAGCGGCCCAAGATCGTCGATCTCGCCCATCTGCGCGCCAATCCGACCACGGCAGTCTCGACCCGGATTTCGAAGGAATTGAAAAAGCGCGGCTGGAGTTTTGTCGGCCCGACCACGGTCTACGCCTTCATGCAGGCCATGGGTTTGGTCAACGACCATCTCGAAGGCTGTGTCTGCCGCAAGGAGGTCGAGAAGGAGCGCAAGGCGTTCAAGCGGCCGAAGTGAGGCTCAGGTGCCGTTGGCGCTGGCCAGGAACAGCCCGGCGACGATCGCAGCCACCGTGGCAACCGTCGGATAGATCACCAGCAGGCCGGTCACCAAGGCTTCGCGCAGGGAAGAACCCTTGCCGGTGTCGGCCGGTACGTCGAATGGTCCGGCAGTCTGGCCAACCATTTTCGGTGCATGGGCGCCCGCCGGGCGCAGCCGTGCCCGCAATTCGCCAGCTTCGCCGTTGGCGTGGAATTTTGCTGCGCTGGTCATGTCCCGAACCCCTTCAAGTCCTGTGCTATATCGGCCGAGATTGTGTCGGCACGATGCCGCGCTCATGGCGGGATTGTTTCATTTTCGGTGCGTTTTTGTTTCAAGGAGGTTCGGGTGGTGCTGGGGGCCGACCCTTGCCGCTCCGGGCTGCATCGGTTAGGAAACGCGCGCTGCGGAATGGGAATTTCCTGTCCACGCAACGTCAAGAAACACCGGGTGCTCATCTCATGGCCGACAAATCGGAAAAGACGAAAGCGCGGCTGCCGCGCGGTTTTGCCGACCGCAGCGCCGAGGATATCCGCGCCGTTGAAAAGATGATGTCGACGATCCGCTCGGTCTATGAGCTTTATGGTTTCGAACCGGCCGACCAGCCGTTGATCGAATACACCGACGCGCTGGGCAAATTCCTGCCCGACCAGGACCGGCCGAACGAGGGCGTGTTCTCGTTCCAGGACGATGACGACCAGTGGCTGTCGCTGCGCTACGATTTGACAGCGCCAACCGCGCGTTTTGTCGCCGAAAACTATGAGCGCCTGCCAAAGCCCTATCGCAGCTATCGCTCCGGCTGGGTGTTCCGCAACGAGAAGCCAGGCCCCGGCCGCTTCCGCCAGTTCATGCAGTTCGACGCCGATACGATCGGCACGCCGGGCGTCGCCGCCGACGCCGAAATGGCGATGATGATGGCCGACGTGATGGAAGCGCTCGGCATCAAGCGCGGCGACTACGTCATCCGCGTCAACAACCGCAAGGTGCTGGATGGCGTGCTGGAGGCGATCGGCCTAGGCGGTGACGAGAATACCGGCCGCCGGCTGACCGTGCTGCGCGCCATCGACAAGCTGGACAAGCTTGGGCCGGAAGGCGTGAAGCTGCTGCTTGGGCCGGGGCGCTGGGATGGCGGCAAGGAAGGCGAGGGCGACTTCGCCAAGGGGGCCGGGCTGAACAACGGGCAAGCCGAGGCCGTTCTTCAAGCAACTGCGAGAACGATACAGGCCGGCCAGGATACCAGCGTCAGTTCGAACGCGACCTACCAGGAAGGCGTTAGCGAACTCGCGACAATCGAAGCCCTGGTCCGGGCGGCGGGATACGATGAAGACCGCATCACCATGGATCGCTCTGTCGTGCGTGGCCTCGAATACTACACCGGCCCCGTCCTTGAGGCCGAGCTGCTGGCGGAAATCCCCAATGAGGACGGCCAGATCGTGCGCTTCGGTTCGGTCGGTGGCGGCGGCCGCTATGACGGTCTGGTCTCGCGCTTCCGTGGCGAGCCGGTACCGGCGACGGGTTTCTCCATCGGTGTCTCCAGGCTGATGACCGCGCTGAAGAACCTCGGCAAGCTCGACGCCTCGGACGTTATCTCCCCGGTCGTCGTGCTGGTGATGGACAAGGATACGGAGAGCCTCGGCCGCTACCAGAAAATGGTCGGCGAACTGCGCGCCGCCGGCATCCGCTCCGAAATGTATCTCGGCGGCGCCGGCATGAAGGCGCAGCTCAAATATGCCGACCGGCGCGGTTGCCCGATTGCTGTCATCCAGGGCGGCGACGAGCGGGCCAAGGGCGAACTGCAGATCAAGGATTTGATCGAAGGCGCGCGCATGTCGGCTGAAATCACCGACAACGCGGAGTGGCGCGCGGCAAGGCCTGCGCAGGTGACGGTGGCGGAAGGTGAACTGGTTGCCGAGGTGAAGAAGATCTTGGCGGCGCAGGCTGCTGATCGCGCGAAATAAGAGCGCGACCAGTGACCTCCCGCTACCCCGCAATATCAGCCGATATCACCAGTCTCTTCGCCACGCGCAACACCCACGCTGTCGAGGTCGCCATTTTGCAGCCGGCGGACCCGTTCCTCGACATGGCGGGCGAGGATCTGCGGCGCCGCATCTTCCTCACCGAAAGCGAGACCGGGCAGACGCTGTGCCTGCGGCCGGAATTCACCATTCCGGTCTGCCTCGACCACATCAGTTCGCAGGCCGGCACGCCGCGCCGTTATTCCTATCTCGGCGAAGTGTTTCGCCAGCGCCGCGAAGGCGGCAACGAGTTCTTCCAGGCCGGCATCGAGGATCTCGGCGACCGTGACACGGCGCAAGCCGATGCCCGCTCCGTAGCCGACGCGCATGCGCTGCTGGCGCTGGTGCTGCCTGGCCAGTCGCTGGCGATCACGCTCGGCGACCAGACCATTTTCGAAGCCGTGCTCGCCGCCCTTGGCCTGCCGCGTGGCTGGCGCATGCGGCTGGCGCGCGCCTTCGGCTCGGCGCCGATGCTGCAGGCAGCGCTCGCCGATCTCGCCAACCCGCCGCGCAACAGCCAGCTTTCCGGCGAAGTCGCGACCCTTGTGCTTGACGGCGATCTCGAAGGTCTTTCGGCCCACATCGCCGGCGGCATGGAGGAGGCCGGGCTGTCGGCCTCCGGCGGGCGCTCGCCCACAGACATTGCGCGCCGGCTGATCGAGAAAGCCGAGCTGCGCAGTGTGCGGCTGTCCAACGAGGCCTTCGCGGCGCTGAAGAATTTTCTGGCGATCGACTTGCCGCTGGATGGCGCTGCCGCAGCGCTGGAGAGTTTCGCCGTTGGCGCCGGGCTATCGCTGGGTGCGGCGCTGGAGAAATTCGCGTCCCGCGCGCAGGCGATCGAGGCGCATGGCTTGCCGGCTGCCAAAATCCGCTACGACGCCGCCTTCGGCCGGCCGCTCGATTATTACACCGGTGTGGTCTTCGAAATCGCGGCGCAAGGTGGCGAGCGGCCCTTGGCCGGTGGCGGCCGCTACGACCGGCTGCTGACACTGCTTGGCGCCAAGACAGCGATCCCCGGCGTCGGGTTTTCCGTCTGGCTGGACCGCATCGAGGCGTTGCGGGAGACGGCACCATGATCACGCTGGCGATCCCGTCGAAGGGCCGGTTGAAGGAGCAGGCGCTGGAGGTGCTGGCCAAGGCTGGCCTCGCCATCAGCCTGCCGGGTGACGAGCGCAAATATCACGCCCGCGTCGAGGGCCTGGACACTGTCGAAGTCGCCTTCCTGTCGGCTTCCGAAATAGCGGGCGAAATCGGCCAGGGCGCGGTCGATCTCGGCATTACCGGCGAGGATCTGGTGCGGGACAATCTCGCCGACTGGGAGACCCGCGCCGAGATCGTTGCCCGTCTCGGCTTCGGCCATGCCGATGTCGTGGTGGCGGTGCCGGAGATCTGGCTCGACGTCGACAACATGGCCGATCTCGACGACGTCGCCGCCGATTTCCGCCAGCGCCACGGCCGGCGGCTGCGCATCGCCACCAAATACTGGCGGCTGACGCAGCAATTCTTCTCACAGAAACACGGCATCCAGGTCTATCGTATCGTCGAGAGCCTGGGCGCCACCGAAGGCGCGCCTGCGGCCGGGCTTGCCGATGTCATCGTCGACATCACCTCGTCGGGCTCGACGCTGCGCGCCAACCATCTCAAGGTGCTGGGCGATGGCGTCGTGCTGAAGTCGCAGGCCTGCCTTGTGGCCTCCAGGAAAGATCGTTCGGTGGCGGATGAGGCGCTCGTGCGCGACATCGCCGCGAAGATGAGCGCGCTCGCTTCCCCTTGAGGGAGGGTGGACAGCTGCCGGGGCGGATGGACGAGTGGGGTCGTCGCGGCAGTGCTCGCCGTTAGACGACCGCCAGTACCATCGACGGGATTTCCACCGCCCTGACGGGCTGATAGGTTGGCTTATCCCGGGAGGAGACGGCGATGGCGATCAATCTCGACGAGCTCAAGAACGCCACCAATCTGCGCGGCCGCGGCGCGCGCGCCGGCGGCGTCTTTATCGCACCCGTCGACGGCATGGCGCATGTCTCCGGCGAGCGCACGCCGCCGCTACTCACCAAGACCATTCCCGCGCTTTTCTCCGACACAGCCAGCAAATACGCCACGCAGGATGCCGCCGTCTTCGTCGACCAGGACAAGCGCTTCACCTGGAGCGAACTGTCGGACACGGTGGATGCGCTGGCCGCCGGCTTCCTGGCGCTGGGCCTCGAAAAAGGCGATCGCGTCGGCATCTGGTCGCCCAATCGTTGGGAATGGCTGGTGACGCAGTTCGCCACCGCCCGCATCGGCCTGATCCTGGTCAACATCAATCCGGCCTACCGGCTGACCGAATTGGAATATGCGCTGAACAAGGTCGGCTGCAAGGCACTGGTGACGGCCGCCAGGTTCAAGACCTCGGACTATCTCGGCATGATCGAAACGCTGGCGCCGGAGATCACCAAGGCCACACCCGGCAAGCTCAAGGCGCAGAAACTGCCCACGCTGAAGATCGTCATCCGCATGGGCGAGGACAACTCGCCAGGCATGTTCAATTTCGCCGACGTTCTGGCCATGGCCGGACGCGACGAGCATGACAGTCTCGACCGCATTTCCGAGGGGCTGAAGCCTGGCGACGCCATCAACATCCAGTTCACCTCGGGCACGACAGGGGCGCCCAAGGGCGCGACGCTGACCCACTCCAACATCGTCAACAACGGCAATTTCGTCACCTCGGCGATCAAGCTCACCGTCGACGACCGGCTCTGCATCCCGGTGCCGCTCTATCATTGCTTCGGCATGTCGATGGGCACGATGGGCTGCGTGTCGAAAGGCGCGACCATGGTTTTCCCGGGCGAGGGCTTCGACCCCGGCGCGACGCTGAAGGCCGTGACGCAGGAGCGCTGCACCGGCCTCTACGGCGTACCGACCATGTTCGTCGGCATGCTCGACCATGCGGATTTCGCAAGCTTCGACCTCTCCAGCCTGCGCACCGGCATCATGGCCGGCTCGCCATGTCCGATCGAGGTGATGAAGAAGGTGGTGTCGCTGATGCATATGTCGGAGGTGACCATCGCCTACGGCATGACCGAGACCAGCCCGGTGTCGTTCCAGAGCGGCGTCGACGACCCGCTGGAAAAGCGCGTCTCGACCGTTGGCCGCATCCATCCGCATGTCGAGGTCAAGGCCGTCGACGCCGACGGCGTCACCGTTGCCGTCGGTGCGCCAGGCGAACTCTGCACACGCGGCTATTCGGTGATGAAGGGCTATTGGGACGACGAGGAAAAGACCCGCGAGGCGATCGACAGCGACGGCTGGATGCACACCGGCGACCTCGCGACGATCGATGCAGAGGGCTATTGCAACATCGTCGGCCGCGTCAAGGACATGGTCATCCGCGGCGGCGAGAACGTCTATCCCCGGGAGGTCGAGGAATTCCTCTACCGCCATCCCAAGGTCAGGGAAGTGCAGGTGTTCGGCATTCCCGACCAAAAGTATGGCGAGGAGCTGTGCGCCTGGATCGTGCTCAAGCCCAACCAGATCGCCACCGAGCAGGAGATCAAGAACTTCTGCGCCGGCCAGATCGCCCACTACAAGATCCCCCGCCACATCCGCTTCCGCACCGAACTGCCGATGACGGTGACCGGCAAGCCGCAGAAATTCCTGATGCGTCAGGCGATGGTGGAGGAACTGGGGCTGGTGGCGCAGAAGACGGCTTGATGGGGATTGGGTGCTCTGCTTAGCGCTAAAACCAGACATTGCCGCGCAGATGTTGTGATGTCGCCTTGGAGGCCGGGACCGGCCTGGCAGGTTTCGGCCGGGATTTGCTATAAGCTGCCGTTCTAAGCGACTTTGTCATTCGGGGCCATGTGGAGAGGTTGCTGGGGGAGATCGCACTGGATATCAAGCTTAGCCAGCACGCTCCATGTCCACCTGAAACGGGTGCGGACGGCGACTTTCAATCAGTTTCGTCGGTCATTCCGGTTTGAAACAGGCGGACCACTTCCGCCGCTACGGCGCTGACGTCCTCCGTTTCGGCCGGTGTCTGACTTTTCCTTCAGTATCTATTCTCCCGGCCGGCCCGCGGCCTCAATCGCCTTTTTTGCGACCGTAGCGGGGAATCCAGGGACGGCAAGGCGAGGCACCAATAAAGAAACGCACGTCAAGGAAATGAGACACCTTGCAAAATCAGGGTCGGCAGCGATACGCCAGCCCCGCTCGGCATAATACGCCTGCAACTGCCGTGGATCCGCACGCCTGTAACTCGCCTCCAATAAAGTCACCACGCATAGCGCAGCACGCCCTTGCCGGAATAGGACCGGGTGACGTCCGAAAATTCGCCCTCGAAGCTTGCCGCCGCCGACCAGCCGTTCAGCCATTTCCGCTCGGCCGCCGCGGTCACCAGCGCGGAGTCCTGCGCCATGGCCGCCCCGTTAACCACGAAGCTGGCGCCGGGCAGCGTCTGGAAAGTCGCGGTCAGGCTGCGGTCCGGGCTGAAGTCATGCGCCCAGGCCAGGCGTCCGCGCAGCGTGAGGTCGCCGTCGGCCATCGCAAAGGACTTGTCCAGGCGCAGGCCGAGTTCGGCGCGGGTGTCGGTCAGGTTCCTGGCGTTGTAGGTCAGCGCGAAGGTGTCGGCGCCGCTGATCGCGTGCTCGGCATAGGAAGGCATGTCGAAGGCGGTGAACTGGGCGGCCGCATAAGGCGTGAAACCGATGCCGCCGGCCGCCAGGCGATAGCCGCCCTCGATGCGGCCCGACCAGGCATTGGCGTCGAATTCGCCGCGCAGGTGATCGGTGCCCGACACGGTCACGAACCGGTCCGTGGTAAAATCCTGCCAGCCATAGGCCAAGGCGCCGGTCAGGTAGGTGGCGCCTGCATTGTGGCGGAAGAAGGCGCCAGCCTGGAACAGGTCGGAGCGGCCGCTGCCTTGGCCATCGACGCTGAAGCGGGTGCCGCCGCCGGCCAGCGCGAAGCCGACGACCGTATCGGGCGACAGATGATAGTCGGCGCCAGCCGCGAAGCCGTAAAGGTTGGTACGGGTGTCGTTCGACCCGACAATGGCGTTGCCGTCGGTCAGCTGCGAGCCGCCATAGCCGGCCGCCCAGGCGCGCCAGCGTTGTTCGATGGGCTGATTGGGCCCGGCGGACAGGGCCGCAAAGGCGTCGTGCTTGCCCGCGGCGTCACCCTCCTCGGCATAGGCCAGGCCGCCCGATGCCTGGGTGTCGGGAGCGCCATCGGCTGGAGCGACGCGCCCGGTGATGAAGGGATCGGTGATCAGGCCCAGGAACTGGTCCATAGCATAAAATGTCGTCTGCTGCGCGCCGGTGCCGGCCTCGCCGGAAAGCTGCGTCAGTTCGGCCGGCGTCAGGCCGCCGAACACTATCGGTATGCTGCCTGTGGTGTCGAAGAAATTGACGATGGCGTCGGCGACATTCTGCTGGTTGCCGGACAATCCGGTGCCTGGTGGCGGAACGAAATTCAGCTGCAGATCGAGATAGGCATGCGTGTCGTCGTAGCTGAGCGAGGTGTGGAAGCCGGACGGCAGGTTGGCGTTGGTCGTTGTGGGGTCGAAAGCGCCGGTGATGCTGCCGGCGGTCAGGATCGTGTACTGTTTGGAGACATAGCTGCCGCTGGCAAAAAGCGGGAAGACGGTGGCGCCGCCGAGCGACGCGTTACCGGTGACGTTGGCGAAAGAGGAAGACGTCGGATCAACGACCACCCCATAAAAGGCGCCCGACTGCATCGTCAGGCTTGAGAGCGTCATCGACGTTCCCGGCATACCGTCACCCGCGACAAGGCTTCCCCCTGCATTGATCACGGCCGCGCCGACGGCGCCGGTGCCGGCAAGATAGGCGCCACTTTGAACCGTGGTCAGCGACGACGCCGCGATGGAGCCGGTCACGCCGAGCATGCCCGTGCTCACCGTTGTCGCGCCGGTATAGGTGCTTGTCCCGGACAGGGTCAGCATAGCGCTGCCGGCTTTGGTCACCGATCCGCTGCCGGTGATGGCCTGGTCGAGTGTCGCGGCCGTCGACTGATTGAAGGTGAGCGAGCCGGTAAGAGAGATGGCGCCGGTGAGGCCGGATGTCTGGTTGGCGAAGGTGAGGACATTGTCACCGCCGGTGAAGACGATGCTGTTGGCACGCGTCACGCCATCACCGCTCAGGCCTCCCGAGATGCTCCCGGAAAGGATGAAGTTCAAATTGCTGCCGACGAGGCCGGTGCCGCCGGCGCCGGGTGATCCGCCAGTCCCGCCATTGCCTCCGGAGACAGCACTTGCGATGCCGGTCTCCACCCCGCCGGGATCGGTGAACAGCAGTCCGATGCCGCCGCTACCACCATTGCCGCCATTCAAGCCGGAGCCGCCCGCACCGCCGTTGCCGCCGGTCACCGCCACGCCAAGGGCGCGAAAAGCGTCGGCGCTGGTGACAACCGCGCCGTAGCCGCCGGCGCCGCCGCCGCCGCCGCCGCTTACCCCTGCCGCGCCATTGCCGCCATTGCCGCCGTTGCCGCCGGTCGAGGCCGCCTGGGGAAGCGCCACACCGACGAAGCCGTGCGCCCCGCCGCCGCCACCGCCGCCAGAGGCGCCAAAGGATTGACCATTCTTGCCATTGTCGCCATCCGCTCCGGCCGTCTGTCCGCCGATGCCGCCGCCGCCCGCCCCGCTGCCCGCTCCTCCGGTGCCGCCGGTGACGCCGGCGCCACCGCCGCCGCCGCCGCCACCGACACCGCCCCCTCCATTCTGACCGCTGCCGCCGGCGCCGGTCGCGCTGTCTCCTCCGCCGTCACCACTTGCATTGAGGCCTCCGCGCCCACCACCCGCCAGCGCGGGGCCTATCCCCAATGCCGTGCACGCCAGAAGTAGAAGCGCCACGTTTCGAGCGATGCCGCGCCCCAGTGCGGGCTTGCGCTTTGCGGAGGCTCGGCGGCCGGGCAGCTCGGCGGCCGCACAAGCCGCCACTGGACCTTCATTTGCCGGTATTGTCTCGCCCACATTCGCCTCCCCTAAAACAACCGGACAATTCGCAGACGCGTCACGGCCTGCAAGGCGGGGCGAGAGGAATGAGACGCTGGGTCAAGAAAATGAGACGCCATGCAAAGCCGGGCCAAGCAGGCGCGCCCTCCCTTGATGACGGACACGAATAAAACTTGCCGCAGTGACGCGAGCTGCGATTCCCCACAGCCGTGTGCAAGCCAATCAAGCGTGGCCGATATGGAAGGCGCCGGACGCCAGCAGTCTAGGCTGCCGCCACGCCTTCGCCGCGAAGCCAGCGATCCATGGTCTTGAATGCGCGATCGCCGACCAGTTCGGTGTCGTGCATCTCTCGGCTGAGCGAAGCAGCGCGTAATTCGGTCGGCGACATGCCGTGGGCCTGGCGAAAGGCGCGGTTGAAGACCGACACATTGCCGAAACCGCATCGGATGGCGATGGCGCTGATGCGCTCCTGGGCATAGGCCGGATCGATTGTGAATCGGTAGGCGCGCATCAGCCGCCGCCGTTGGATATAGAGGGTGACCCCGCCCAGCGGTTCGAACATGCGATAGAGTTTCGCCCGCGACACGCCGAGCTTGTTGCACAGGAACTCCGGCCCCATCCAGGGATCGTGGAGATTGGCGTCGATCATCTTGCGGCAGGCCTTGAGAGAGGCGCCGGCGGAAATCTGAGCGATCATATCCCGCCCGTCACTCGATGGCCCCGCGAATGCCGCGACCATAGCCGCCGTGGCCTGCGCGGCAGCGTGAATGTCGGGCAGCATAAGCGCGGGAGCCTGCGCATAGAGCAAGCGCATATGGGCGGCAAGCATCGTGTTGAGCGCGCTGTCCCTTGGCAGAATCCTGCCGTGCAGCGTGTCGAGATCCGCGACATGCGGCTCCAGCAGCGTCCGCGGCAAAACGAGTGTCAGGCTCTTGTAGTCGGTCGAGCGCAATGTGCTGCGGCGCGTCATGTCGAGGACGCATATATCGCCGGTGTGGACCTCCGTCGCGCGGCCCTCGATGTCGAGACCGAACCCGCCCTGCGAGCGGACCGTGAGGCTGATGTGATCGATGTTGCTGCGCGCGAGCGTGCGCGCGTTGCGCTCCAGGGTTTCGGCTGAAGAGCGGCCGTCGATAATCACCACGTTGGCCAAATTGTAGCTCGTCAATCCTGCGCTGAACGCCGAGCGGGCCGTCGGGCTTTCCGCATCCATTTCATAAAGCGGGGCGTAGGCCGACCGCCAAAGCTCGAATTCGCGCGCATCGCCGGCATGGATGTGCAGGTTCAAAAGGTTCGGGGCGCGGCGCATTTGCGGCGTTGGCGAATCCATCCTGTGGCTTGCTCCAAAAGCTGGCAAGCCAACGTGCCCAACGCGTCCTGATTTTGCAAGGCACCTATTCACCGTAGCGGCTTGTTCGAAATCTGGCTGATGGAATCAGCCTGCAACCGTTCTCAGTTTGTACAGGCAGCCTGCCTCGAACAACGCACTCCGTGTTGAGATACCCCCGATCATGTATTCGAAAGATTCTTACCCGTTTTGGTGCGCCTGAGATCGCGATGGTAGAGCAACCATAGCCCCAGGTCGTGTTTCGGGGTAGACGACGACGCGGGGCGAAAATCGAAGAGGCGGTGGGCCGGGTCGAGTTGGACGGACAATTCGCCGACCCATGTGAGATATTTGTCGCAACAGCCGCAGAATATCGAGCCGGCGGCTAATCCGCGCCTTCTCGCGTGGCTGTTGGCAGTGACTGCTTGTCGGATGCAACGGACCTGATCGCTACGGCTTACACGAGGCGCGAAGCTGTCGTTCAAATGGTGGCGGACCTAAGGGTGGCCTTGAGTTAAAGGCACACTTGAAAAGCACATCTCACGCAACGTTCACACTCCCACCCCCAACCCCCTCACAATCTTAGCCAGCTCCACGCACTCCCCATGCCTGGCATTGTTCCGCTGCCAGGCCAGGCAGATCATGCGTTGCGGCATCGGCTCCTGGAACGGCACGATCTTGAGGTCAGGGATGGTGCCGGCGGGCCCCGTGGCCATTTCGGGGATCAGCGTGACGCCGAGCCCGTGTGCCACCATCTGCAGGAGCGTGGTCAGGCTGGTGGCGCCGTAGCTGGCCATTGCCACTGGCCGTACATTGCCGCAGACGGCAAGCGCCTGTTCGCGCAGGCAGTGGCCTTCCTCCAGCAGCATCAGTCGTTCCAGCGCCGGACTCTCGGGTGGCACCGGCGGCGAGGCGAAGGCCGGGTCGCCTGCCGGCACGGCGAGGAAGAAGCGGTCGGGAAACAGCGCCTCGGTGATCAGGCCCGGATGGTCGAGCGGAAGGGCGGCGATGAAAGCGTCGAGTTTTCGCGAGGCTGTGTCCTCGACCAGGGCAGCGGTGACCGCCTCGCGAAGTTCGAGCTGCAAGGCCGGAAAATGCTTTTTCAGTTCGGGCAAAGCGCGCGGCAACAGATAGGGCGCGACGGTCGGGATGATGCCCAGCCGGAAGCGCCCTTCCATCGCCGTGCGGCCGCGCCGCGCCGTCGTTTCGACATCGCGTATGTCGGCCAGGATGCGCTCGATGCGTGGCAAAAGCGCTGATGCCTCGTCAGTCATGCGCACCGATTTGCCGCCGCGTTCGAACAGCCGGCAGTTCAGCCGCTGCTCCATCTCGGCGATCTGCGCGGACAGCGCCGGCTGGCTGACACCGGCGAGCTTGGCGGCACGCCCGAAATGCAGCGTCTGCGCCAGCGCGTCGAAATAATGCATCTGGCGAACTGTCAATCCGATCATAAGAAAATCCTATCGAAATGAACAGGAAAGGCAATTTGTTTTTATCGCAGATACCGCCTAGTCTGGAACCATTCCAGATTGGTGCGGTCGCTGGCCGGCCCCAGAATCCTGGGCAAGACCAATCCTGGCAAAAATCAACCTCGGCAAAAATCAACCTCGGCAAAATCGGAGCAGTAAGATGGACGCGAAAACCGACGACACCAGCGCGGGAAAATGCCCCGTGGCGCATGGATCCACCGGCCGGACCAACCGCGACTGGTGGCCGAACCAGCTCAATGTCCAGATCCTGCACCAGCAATCGTCCCTGTCCGACCCGATGGGCGAGGCGTTCGACTATGCCGAGGAATTCAAAAGCCTCGACCTCGACGCCGTCATCAAGGACCTGCATGCGCTGATGACGGATTCGCAGGAATGGTGGCCGGCCGATTTCGGCCATTACGGGCCGCTGTTCATCCGCATGGCGTGGCACAGCGCCGGCACCTACCGCATCGCCGACGGCCGCGGTGGCGCCGGGGCCGGCCAGCAGCGTTTCGCGCCGCTCAACAGCTGGCCTGACAACGTCAACCTCGACAAGGCCCGCCGCCTGCTGTGGCCGATCAAGCAGAAATATGGCCGCAAGATCTCGTGGGCCGACCTTTTGATCCTCACCGGCAACGTCGCGCTGGAATCGATGGGCTTCAAGACCTTCGGCTTCGCCGGTGGCCGCGCCGATGTGTGGGAACCCGAGCAGGACGTCTACTGGGGCCCGGAAGGCAAGTGGCTGGCCGACGAGCGCTACAGCGGCGACCGCGACCTGCAGAACCCGCTCGGCGCCGTGCAAATGGGCCTGATCTACGTCAACCCGGAAGGACCGAACGGCAAGCCTGATCCGCTGGCTTCGGCGCGCGACATCAGGGACACCTTCGCGCGCATGGCGATGAATGACGAGGAGACCGTCGCGCTCATCGCCGGCGGCCACACTTTCGGCAAGACCCATGGCGCCGGCGATGCGGCACTGGTCGGCGTCGAGCCGGAAGGCGCCGACATCGAGCAGCAGGGTCTCGGCTGGGCCAACAAGTTCGGTACCGGCAAGGGCGGCGATGCCATCGGCAGCGGCCTGGAAGTGATCTGGACGACGACGCCGACCAAATGGAGCAACGACTTCTTCGACAATCTGTTCGGCTTCGATTGGGAACTGACCAAGAGCCCGGCCGGCGCGCATCAGTGGACGCCGAAGGGTGGTGCCGGCGCCGGCACCGTGCCGGACGCGCACAATGCGGCCAAGCGCCATGCGCCCTCCATGCTGACCAGCGATCTGGCCTTGCGCTTCGATCCGTCCTACGAGACGATCTCGCGGCGCTTCCATGAGAATCCGGATCAGTTCGCTGATGCCTTCGCCCGCGCCTGGTACAAGCTGACCCACCGCGACATGGGCCCACGCGTGCGCTATCTCGGCCCGCTCGTTCCCGAGGAAGAGTTGCCCTGGCAGGACGTCATCCCGGCGGTCGATCATGTGCTGATCGACGAGCAGGATGCCGAAGCGCTTAAGGCCAAGATCCTAGCCTCCGGCCTGTCGGTTTCGCAGCTGGTGTCGACGGCCTGGGCATCGGCCTCGACCTTCCGTGGTTCCGACAAGCGCGGCGGCGCCAATGGCGCGCGCATCCGCCTCAGCCCGCAGAAAGACTGGGCCGTCAATCAGCCCGCCGAGCTCGCCAAGGTGCTCGACAAGCTCGAAGCCATCGCCAAGGAGTTCAATGCGGCGCAGACCGGCAGCAAGAAGGTCTCACTTGCCGACCTGATCGTTCTCGGCGGCAACGCGGCCATCGAGAAGGCCGCCGGCCACAGCGTGGGAGTTCCGTTCTGGCCGGGCCGCGCGGATGCCTCGCAGGAGCAGACCGACATCCACTCCTTCGCGCCGCTGGAGCCGACGATTGACGGCTTCCGCAACTATGTCAGCGGCAAGCAGCGCCAAACGGTAGAGGAGGCGCTGGTCGACCGGGCGCAGTTGCTGACGCTGACCGCGCCGGAGTTGACGGTTCTCGTCGGTGGCTTGCGTGTTCTCGGCGCCAATGCCGGGCAGTCCAAGCATGGCGTCTTCACCACCAGGCCGGGAACACTGAGCAACGACTTCTTCGTCAACCTGCTCGACATGGGCACGGAGTGGAAGGCGACGTCCGACGCCAAGGATTTGTTCGAAGGCCGCGACCGCAAGACCGGCGAAGTGAAGTGGACCGGCACCCGCGCCGACCTGATCTTCGGCTCCCATTCGCAGTTGCGTGCACTGGCCGAAGTCTATGCGACTTCCGATGCCAAGGCGAAGTTCGCGAAAGATTTCGTGGTGGCCTGGACCAAGGTGATGAACGCCGACCGCTTCGACATCGCCGGCTGATCCGGACAGAGCTCTATCCAACAAAAAAGGCGCGGGCCATGGCCCGCGCCTTTTGCATTTCAGCTTCGAAATCAATCCTTTTCGAAGACACGTGCCTTGGCGACGACGCCGGCAATGGCGCCACCGATCAATGGCGCGACGATGAACAGCCAGAGCTGGCTCAGCGCCGCACCGCCGGTGAACAGCGCCGGGCCGATCGAGCGCGCCGGATTGACCGAGGTGCCGGTGACCGGGATCATGGCGAAGTGGATGCCCGCCAGCGTCAGGCCGATGACCAGGCCGGCAAACGCCGTCGAGTGCTTTTCAGCGGTAACACCGAGGATCACGGTGACGAAAGTGAAGGTGCCGATCAATTCCCACAGGAACGCCGAGCTCATGCCCCATTTCGCCACGTCCCAACCATTGGCACCGAAGTTGGTGACGGGTTCGCCGGCCTTGCCGGAGACGATGATCCACAGCGCCAGCGAGGCCAGGATGGCGCCGATGACCTGCGCGATCCAGTAGGGGATGACGTCCTTGGCCGGCAGCCGGCCGGCGAGGAAGACGCCGAGCGTGACGGCCGGATTGAGATGCGCGCCCGAAATCGGGCCGATCGCATAGGCCGCCGCGATCAGGCCGATGCCGAATGCCAGACCGATGCCTTCCTGACCGAGCGGCAGCGCGCCGCCGAAGCCGCCCGTCACCACCGACGCCGTGCCGATGAACACCAACAGGAATGTTCCCAAAACTTCCGCCAGATAAGTCTTCATTGCCCTCTCCTCAAAACGATCCGCCGGTCCGCGTTTTCCGCGCCGCGAATCATGGTGTGGAGAGTATTCCCAACCGAAAAACTTGGAAAGCAGAGCGGTTGCGCCACGGGCCGTGCTTGCAGGCACCAGTTACGAACATTAGAGACCTTTTATCTATTGATCGATCTGCTGTTCCCGGCCCGGGAGATTTGTTGATCGGACAGATTTCGCAGCGCGCGCTCGGGCCGCCTGTTCATCGCCGGACGGGGCGGGGTTCAATCCTGACGCGAAAGGCTCTAAGAGCAGGCCGAGAGATTTGTGCTCGATTTGATGGAACGACGAATGCGACTGGGCGGACGGCTGGCTGCGGCCATTGAAGTGCTGGAGGACATTGGCCGGCGTCACCGGCCGGTGGCCGACGCGCTGAAGGATTGGGGGCTCTCGCACCGCTTTGCCGGCGGCGGTGATCGCGCGGCGATCGGCAACATTGTCTATGACGCGCTGCGCCACAAGCGCTCCGCCGGCTGGTTGCTCGGCGAAGACACGCCACGCGCCATCGGCTTTGGCGCTTTGCTGCTCGAATGGGGGCAGACGGCCCAGTCGCTCAATGATGCGCTCGAGGGCGACAAGTTCGCGCCGCCACTGCTCAGCGCCACGGAACTGCAGACGATCGCCGAACGCCAGCTTGCCGACGCGCCGGGCGCGGTGCGCGCCGACATACCCGATTGGTGCGAGCCGCTTTTCGAACGCGCCTTCGGCGAGACCTGGGTCGGGGAGGGCGCGGCGCTGGCGACCCGTCCGCCGCTCGACATCAGGGTCAACACGCTGCAAGCCGATCGCGCCAAGGTCCTCAAGGAACTGGCTGATACAGGGGCAAAGCCCGCCCGGATCGCGCCGCAGGGCATCCGCATTCCGCCCATCGACGGCGATGGCAGGCACCCGAACGTGCAGGCCGAGCCCGCCTTCCAGAAAGGCTGGTTCGAGGTCCAGGACGAGGGTTCGCAGATAGCCGCGACCCTTGCCGGCGCCGAAGCCGGCATGCAGCTGCTCGACTTCTGCGCCGGCGCCGGCGGCAAGACGTTGGCGCTGTCGGCGGCGATGGACAATCGCGGCCAGATCTTTGCCCATGATGCCGAAAAGGCGCGGCTGGCGCCGATCTTCGACCGCATCCGCCGCTCGGAAAACCGCAACGTGCAGGTCGTCACCAAGCCGGCCGAACTTGCCCCGCTCGGCAACCATATGGACATCGTGCTGGTCGACGCGCCCTGCACCGGCAGTGGCACCTGGCGGCGCCGCCCCGACGCCAAATGGCGGCTGACGCAAAGGCAGCTCGATGCCCGCAAGGGCGAACAGTCGGCGATCCTCGATGCCGCCAAGATGTATGTCAAACCTGGCGGCCTGCTGGTCTACATCACCTGTTCGGTGTTCGACGAAGAGAACGGGGAACAGATCGCGGCGTTTCGCGAGCGCAGCAGCGGCTTTGTTCCGGTCGACCATCGCGCATTGTGGAATGGCCATTTTCCGGGTCACGAGACGGCCGCGCGGATCGCCGCTGGCGGGGATATTTCCTTGTCGCCGGCGTTGAGCGGCACGGACGGGTTCTACTTCTGCGCCATGCGCAGGGCGAATTGACGCTGCCGTTGACAGCTGGCGACGGCGCTCCAGTTTCAGATGCGCGGCACCGCGCCGTCATCACGGGGTAGAATTCTTGCAAAGATATCTGTCGCTTCTGGTGTTCCTCGTGCTGGTGCTGGGCGGTGGCCTGTTGATTGGTTACGCAACGCTGCCGGGCGCCTGGTATGCATCGCTGGCCAAGCCACCCTTCAATCCGCCCAACTGGGTCTTTGGACCTGCCTGGACATTGCTCTATGTGCTGATCGCCGTGGCTGGCTGGCGGACTTGGGTGCGAGAACCCAAGGGAACAGCGATGAAGGTCTGGGGCGTCCAACTCGTCCTGAATTTCGCATGGTCACCAACCTTCTTCGGCGCCAGGATGATGGGGCCTGCCTTGGTCGTCATCCTGCTTCTTCTCGCCAGCATTGTTCTATTCATCGTCAAGGTCTGGAACAGCGACCGACTGTCCGGCTGGCTGTTCGTGCCTTACGCGGCGTGGGTGGCGTTCGCCACTCTGCTCAACGCTTCGCTTCTCCTGCTGAATTAGAGGTCGGCGGTGTCGCTTTGTTGCAGTGCAGCAAAAGCATTTGCCTGCCGCTCGTGCCTCTGCGATAAGCTTTCCCGGCAAACGTGAAGGCATCAGCGATGGCAGCAAAGATCGTACCGGCTCCCGACTATGAGGATCGCGTCAGGGCGTCCTTCGCGCGCCAGCAGGCGATGGCGACGATCGGCGCCGAACTCACATTGGTGACGCCCGGCATCATCGAGATCGAGATGCCCTATTCGGCGGCGCTGACCCAGCAGCACGGTTTTTTGCATGCCGGCGTCATCTCGACGGCGCTGGATTCGGCCTGCGGCTATGCGGCCTTCTCGCTGATGCCTGAGAATTCCGGCGTGCTGACCATCGAGTTCAAGGTCAACCTCCTGGCGCCGGGCAGGGGCGAGCGCTTCCTGTTTCGCGGCTCGGTGACCAAGCCCGGCCGCACCATCATCGTCGCCGACGGCCAGGCCTATGCCTTCGCCGCCGACGGCGAGGCCAAGCTGATCGCCACCATGACGGGGACGATGATGACGGTGGTCGGCCGTGACGGGATTGCAGGGTGAGGAGCGGTCCGCGTAGCGGACGAAAAGCCCCCGAATGGGCTTTTCGAGCGACGAACGGTGAAATTCCGGTCCGCCTTCGGGCGGGTTGAAAGGTCCAGTGGACCTTTCAAAGGACTTGAACGCCCGAAAGGGCTGGGGAGCCATAGCGAAGGGCCGGGCGCCGGTGAGGGCACGTCGCTCCTTTTGTCTCCAGCGTAGGTAGTCGTGCAGGGAGGAGTAGGGTCATGACCGGTAACGTTACGCGAATTGGTGGCAAGGACCTCCTCTTCGTCATGGCGGCGCAGGCCGAATATGGGCCGCATCTGCAACGGCTGTTCACGCCGCTGATGACGGGCGTCGGTCCGGTCGAAGCCGGCGTCCGGCTCGGTGCCGAACTGTCCTGGCTGAAGTCGCAAAAGGCTTTGCCGGACCTCGTCGTGTCGCTCGGTTCAGCCGGAAGCCGGACCTTGGAACAGACGGAAATCTATCAGGCCGTCTCCGTCAGCTATCGCGACATCGACGCGTCACCCCTGGGTTTCGAGAAGGGCGCGACGCCGTTTCTCGATCTGCCGGTGACCGTGCCGCTGCCATTGCGTATTCCTGAAATCAAGCAGGCCACGCTGTCGACCGGTGGCGCGGTCATCACCGGTGCCGCCTATGATACGATCGCGGCCGAGATGGCCGACATGGAGACCTTCGCCTGCCTGCGCGCCTGCCAGATGTTCGACATACCGCTGGTTGGGCTGCGTGGCATATCCGACGGCGCGGCTGATCTGAGGCATGTCGGCGACTGGACCGAATATCTGCACGTGATCGACGAGAAGCTGGCCGACGCCGTCATGCGCCTCGAACAGGCGGTCAGTAACGGCCTGTTCGGCGCCTGAGCGCAACCAGGTCAAGCCGCGAGGCTCTCCGGATCGCCGAAATCGATGCGCGAGATGCGCCCGCGCACAATGCCGGTCGCGTCGACATAGTCGATAGCTCCCGGTGCGTGATCGAGTTTCCAGGAGCCGGTGGGGCCGTCCTGCCATTCGACCTTGTAGCCATCGTCTTGCAGTGTCCAAAGTCCATGGAAGCGGGTGCCGTCCGGCAGCAGCATGTGCGCCCGATCCGCGGTTTCGTAGTGGACGAAGGCGCTCTTGCCGCCCATGTCCACGACATGCGTGGTACCGATCATGATAATGGCCAGCATATCCTTGGTCAGAATTGTCATTGTCCCTGTCCAAAGGTTTGAGTTCGAAGGCGCTCGACGCGATGAAAGTCGTCAAGTATCTTGACTATATGGAGTTGCAACAAAATGGTCAAGGAGCTTGACGAAAAACTCGAAGTGTTACCCGACCACGTCGGTTGGCGCCTGTGGCAGGCAAGCCGTGCCTGGCAGGCCCAATTCGCTGCCGCGATGCGCACCGCCGGCCACGGCTGGTTTACCGAGGCGCGCGCCGGGCTGTTGGGACATATTCCCCGCAGCGGCATTCGTCAGGCGGCGTTGATCGAGCGCTCGGCAATCTCCAAGCAGGCTGTCCAACAATTGCTCGACGGTCTGGAGGCGGAGGACGTGGTGCAGCGTCTGCCTGATCCGCGGGACGGGCGCGGTAAGCTTGTCGCCTACACGCGCAAGGGTCTGGATGCCTTGCGTGACGGTGACCGCATCAAGCTCCAGATCGAGCGTGACTACGTCGAGCGCATCGGCCAGAGGCGGTTCGCGGCGCTGATGGACGCTTTGCGGACACTCGACGCCGGGCAGGCGGACGCCAACGATAAAGAGGCCGGCCTTCAGTGAACAGCGCGGCTTTGTAACCCATTGCGTCGACTCGTTTCTTTCTCTAAACGCTCGCCATGACAACAGCCAATCACCCCGATACCGTCCTGATTGTCGATTTCGGCAGCCAGTTTACGCAGCTCATCGCCCGCCGCATTCGCGAGGCCGGCGTGTTTTCCGAGATCGTGCCGTTTCAGTCGGCCGAAGCCGCGTTCAAGCGCATCAATCCAAAAGCCGTCATCCTGTCGGGCGGTCCCGCCTCGACATCGGACATAGGCAGCCCGCGCGCCCCGCAGATCGTCTTCGACGCCGGTGTGCCGGTGCTGGGCATCTGCTATGGCCAGATGGCCATGTGCGTGCAGATGGGGGGTGTCGCCGAAAGCTCCAACCATCGCGAATTCGGCCGCGCCTTCGTCGAGATCGAGAAGGACAGCCCGCTGTTCGAGGGCCTGTGGGCGACCGGCCAGCGCCATCAGGTGTGGATGAGCCATGGCGACCGCGTCATCGCCTTGCCGCCGGGCTTCCAGGTTTTTGGCAAGTCGGAAAGCTCGCCCTTCGCCATCTTCGGCAATGTCGAGCGCAAGATGTATGGCATCATGTTCCATCCCGAAGTGGTGCACACGCCCGATGGCGCGCGGCTGCTCAGGAATTTCGTCCACAACATCGCCGGCATCGAGGGCGACTGGACCATGCGCGCCTACCGCGAGCACGCCGTGGAGGCGATCCGCAAGCAGGTCGGCAAGGGCAAGGTCATCTGCGCGCTCTCGGGCGGCGTCGACTCTTCCGTCGCGGCCCTTTTGATCCACAAGGCGGTCGGCGACCAGCTCACCTGCATCCTCGTCGACCATGGCCTGATGCGCAAGGACGAGGCCGCGGGCGTGGTGGCGATGTTCCGCCAGCACTACAACCTGCCACTGATCCTGGTCGACGCCTCGGAAAAGTTCATCTCTGCCCTGGAAGGCGAGTCGGACCCCGAGAAGAAGCGCAAGACCATCGGCCGGCTGTTCATCGAGGTGTTCGAGGAAGAGGCCAAAAAACTCGGCGGCGCCGATTTCCTGGCGCAAGGCACGCTCTATCCCGACGTCATCGAAAGCGTCTCCTTCACCGGCGGTCCGTCGGTGACCATCAAGTCGCACCACAATGTCGGCGGCCTGCCCGCGCGCATGAACATGCAGCTGGTCGAGCCGCTGCGCGAACTGTTCAAGGACGAGGTGCGGGCGCTGGGCAAGGAGCTCGGCCTGCCCGAAAGCTTCATCGGCCGCCATCCCTTCCCGGGGCCGGGTCTCGCCATCCGCTGCCCCGGTGGCATCACCCGCGAAAAGCTGGAAATCCTGCGCGAGGCCGACGCCATCTATCTCGACGAGATCCGCAAGGCCGGGCTCTACGACGCCATCTGGCAGGCCTTCGCCGTGCTTTTGCCGGTGCAGACGGTCGGCGTGATGGGCGACGGCCGCACCTACGAGTTCGTCTGCGCGCTGCGCGCCGTCACTTCGGTCGACGGCATGACCGCCGACTTCTACCACTACGACATGGCCTTCCTGGGAGCCGCCGCCACCCGCATCATCAACGAAGTCCGCGGCATCAACCGCGTCGTCTACGACGTGACGTCGAAGCCGCCAGGAACAATCGAGTGGGAATGATTCAGGCCCACTCAGACGCCGCCGAAAATACGCCAATCTGCGACGTAACGTACTGAAAACAAACATAAATCCTTTCAGAGACAATCAGCGACAATCGGTGCGCTAGGATTGGCTTTGACGGACTGCTTGACGGACCTTCCGCATATTGCCCACGCGATTTTTTCTGAGTACCGTCAGGGTCAACGAGGCTCGTGACGGTACTTTTTTGTGCCTTAAGGCATTGAAGAAAAAGGGAATTTTCTGTCACGAAGCCTCTAAATTGTCCTGACGGTACTTTTCAGGAGGCAACGGGAATGTTGACGGACATCGCTCTTAAAGCGCTGAAACCAAAAGATAAAATCTACAAGATTGCTGATCGTGACGGCATGTATGTCCGCGTCATGCCCAGTGGCGCGATCTCTTTTCTGCTGGATTACAGGCTGAATGGACGCCGCGAGACGGTCTATCTGGGCAGATATGGGCGGGATGGAATCTCGCTCGCGTTGGCACGAGAAAAGTGCCTCGACGCAAAGCGCGCTATTGGCGATGGCCGATCGCCGGCGATCGAGAAGCAGCGCGACAAGCGTCGCCTGAAAGAGGCGAAGAGCTTTGGCGAGTTCGGGGAGAAGTGGCTTACTGCCGCACCGATGGCCGACAGCACCCGCGCCATGCGACGCGCCATCTTCGAGCGGGAGCTTCTTCCGACTTGGCGCAATCGCCTGCTGACGGAGATTACGCCGGATGACCTGCGGGCTCATTGCGGCGCTATCGTTGAGCGTGGCGCCCCGGCGACCGCCATCCATGTTCGAGACATCCTGAAGCAAATCTACGGCTTCGCGATTTTGCACGGCGAGAAGGTGGCCAATCCGGCGGATGAAGTTGGGCCCGCGTCAATCGCTACTTTCGTGCCTAAGGACCGATCGCTTTCGCCCTCAGAAATTCGCGTGATGCTGAAGCAATTGGAGCACGTCGCTACAATTCCCACGATCCGTTTGGGCATGCGGCTTTATCTGCTCACCATGGTGCGCAAGAGCGAGCTGCAGGACGCGGTATGGGACGAGGTCGATTTCGAGAATGCGGTCTGGACGATCCCGAAGGAGCGGATGAAGCGCTCTAAGGCGCACAACGTCTACCTGTCACGCCAAGCGCTCGACATCATGATTGCCCTGAAGACCTGTGCTGGAAATTCCAGATACCTTCTTCCGTCGCGGTACGATGCGGACGCCCCGATGTCGCGTGCCACGTTTAATAGGATCACCTACGCAGTCGTCGAACGGGCGAAGGCGAGCGGACTGCCTCTGGAGCCGTTTACGGTTCATGACCTGCGGTGAACGGGCTCGACCCTGTTGAATGAGCTCGGCTTCAACAGCGATTGGATCGAGAAATGCCTGGCGCACGAGGACGGGCGCTCGTCGCGTGGTGTCTACAACAAGGCCGAATATGAAGTTCAACGCCGCCACATGATGCAGGAATGGTCCGACATCGTCGATGCCTGGGTCGATGGCAAGAAGTTCGTCCCCACGCTCATCCCGCCATCGATGCCGATCCTGGCACCCGATCCGGCTCTTTAACTGGACGAGCCCATACCGGCCTAATGCTTGGAGAATTGGTCTTGAGCGACGGCTGCAAGCCCGCGGTGGAGTCTACAGCGCTTCAATCAAAACAGCTTGAATATTGGCTATTGCATTCCGATTGCCGTAAAAAAGCTGATATTCTAGTCGTTGTTCGGAGGTGTTTTGTCTAAAGTGCCCATCAGGTGCATCGTCTTTCCCTCGCAAAGGGAGCACACTCCAGCCTGCCATTCCCTGAGCATCTTTGCGCCGACCTCAGGGAAACGGGACTCTTCAAAATAGGCCTTCACCCTTCCGGAAACGTCTGAGAGCGCGTCGCAGGTCTGCTCTACGATCTCCGCTACGCGCCTCGGTCGGAGGTTCGCGCGGGTGACGCCCAAACGGTCAAGCCTCTTTCGGTCGGGCCACGCGGTGGAGCCGTCGAGGGTGAGCGCCATTGCATCGTTCTTGATGTAGGCCCTTGTCGTGATGAGGTCATACACGGGAGCCAGCTGCACCGGACTGTCCGCGTCTTTGTAAACGACGCCGAAATTCTTCAGGTGTGCGTCGCCATTACGGATGCCGCAGTTAATCACAAACAGGCGGAAGGCGACTTCCAATGACCCTGCGGCATTTTCGGGAGAAACGAACTCTCTGATCCGCTTGAAGAGCTTTGTTTCGTACCCTCCGTTGTACTTGTCCTTGCTGGTTACGCCGTTCAGCGCACAGAAGTCCTCATATCCGGAGTACGAGCCGTCGGTCAGATCGAATCTCTCGACCACGAGAGCCAGACCATCCTCGGATAGCCGGAAGTCCGGCACCTCGAGACCAACTTGCCGAGCTGCCATAAGGCAGAAGAACTCATTTGCAGCCAATTCGGGATACTCGGCGGGATCCCACATTTTGACGATGTGGGTAGCGCCGCGGACGCTGAGCGACTGGCGTCCGTCAGGATCATCTTCTCTGGCTCGCACCAGGACCTTCGGCTGCACTCCAGCGACCCCTGAATGGACTGCGTATGTTTCCAGGAGCTCGTTATAGAGATCGCCCGCCCGACGGGCGCGCAGCAGGTCGTCAATGCTTCGGAAAGGGACATCCTCCACCAGCTCCTCGTCCATACCAGTGAAGCGGACACGGCCGATCTGCGACCGGCCGACAACGGCCAGCAGGTCGATGTCGTCGAAGTGGCCTAATGCCTTCGCGAAGGCCGCCCGGATCTTCCCTTCAAGTGCCCCCTCAGGAAGGTTCATGTCGAAAATGGGAAGGAGCCCGAACTCCGAATTCCATGATTCGGTCCGCTTGGGCATTGTGAGCGACACCGCGTCGCGGCCGTCGGTCTTCACATCGTACACGAAAGTCGAGCCACGCTTGCCGGATCTGTCCAAGACGCCGACTGGCTTGCTACCTACCCAGACGCGCAGCATCGTCTTCCTCCATGATGTCTTCCAGTGTGGGGCGCTTGTTGTTGAAGGTCGTCAGCCGGAAATCGAGCCCTACAATGTTCATAAGCGTGAGCACGCCTTTGAAACCCATGTCGGATACCCTGCCGTTCTCAAGCGCCTCGATCCTCGCCCGACTGAGCCCGGAAAGTTCGGCGAGCTTTTCCCGTGTCAGCTTGCGCTGCTTTCTGGCATTCTTGATCTCATTGCCAAGATCGTTCAGGTCAATCATTTTCGCCTCACAAATTAGCCGTTTGGAGCCATTGTGAAGAAAATAGCTTATATAGTGGCTGTTTTCAAGGGTGTGATGACCGTGACTTCGGACGGCATCATGCCGATCATAGCAGCAAGCCGAACGCGCTTTTGCTCGTGATCATCATCGCCATCATCATCGGCGTCATGCCGCTGGCGTGATCGTGCCGACATGACCATCGCTGATCTTCAGCAGAATAGATGTCACCACAGATGTGCCGGATGTCAGGTTAGCGGCTTTCGACGTTCGCGGCCGCTCAACCTGGTTTCATGGACGCCTATGTGAAGCCCAAACCGGGTGTTGGAGCGACTTGCCCAGTGGGCTTTGCGGCTCCATGCGTCCGCCGCAGCGGCAAATGTATCCGAACGGATTGCTTATCGACACCGCACAGTGGCGGTCGTCCACCTATGCTTACGGCATTTGTGCCCGATCTCGCGCTCTGACCGGAGAGGTTTTCCGTAAACGCACATCAGGAGGACTCGCTCGGGGGATCGGAACTGCCCTGCGAGCCTGCAGCCAGGCTTCTACTTCGGCCAGATCCCAAACCACGCACCGAGGGGTGAGAGCGAAGCGTCGTGGAAATTGCCCGCGTTGTTCCATTTCATAGATTGTGCTGTCGGCCAGAGGTACGATTTCGCGCAGCTCCTTGCGGCGGATCGTCCGCTTTGTTGCACTTTTCCCGGGACCAGTCATGGCGCCATTCCTCCATCGCTAAGCAGACGATTGAAGCTGATGGTCTTCAGGGATGGAAATGGCGAAAGCCGGCAAGCGTATGCAGGGCGGTCATTTCGTACATATCGGCCGGTGAGGGTTAGCTGTGACCCGGATCGACCATGCGTCATGCGCGGCGGATCGCTGCCTGCTCTGCGGTCAAGTTAGCGAGCAAAGTTCATATGGCGCCCTTCGCCGGGGGCGGTCGGTCCCGCATCCCGCCTCACGGCGGCGCTATGCTGATGCTCCTTCGGCCGCCCTGTTGAACCGGTCTCAGGGCCACGAACCTGCTCCAGCACCGAACTGACTTATTCCCGCTGACGGACATTTCGGTGCTTCCGCCTTGTACGCCCTTTTTCACATTGGTCGGGAGAGTAGGGGCTCTCCCGACGGAGAGTCGCGACGGGTTGAAAGCGGAAGGAGAGGCCTTCGGCGCCTGTCGCGGAGAACCGCAATGTCTGTCCGGACCAATCGAACCCATGCCGTCGCCGACCGGTCGAACCTCTATGACGAGATCACCGGCAAGATAATTGCCGAGCCGGAAGCGGGTCGCTTTCCTTGGGTTCAGCCATGGGGGACGTCCGCGGCAAAAGCGTCGCTTTCCCTGCCGCAGAATGCCAGCACGCATCGCGCGTACAGCGGGATCAACGTGCCTATCCTCTGGGGTGCCGTCGTCGAACGCGGGTTCCCAACACAGAGTTGGATAACCTATCGACAGGCGTTCGCGCTCGGCGGGAACGTCCGCAGAGGCGAGCACGGAACAACGGTCGTTTATGCCGATCGTTTTGTCCCGGATCATGAGAAGAAGCGCGCTCGCGAGACAGGCGAGGATGCTCAAGCCATCCCGTTCCTCAAGCGCTTCACCGTTTTCAACATCGAGCAATGTGAAGGGCTACCTGACGAAGTCGCAGCTTCGGCTCCGCCGCCGGTGGCAAGCCTGATCGAACCGCGCGTCGAGGCGCTGATCAAGGCTACCGGTATCGACTTCCGTATTGGCGGCGACAAGGCGTTCTATGTGCCTGCCCACGATTATATACAGGTGCCTCCGCCCCAAGCTTACTTCGAGCCGATCAATTGGCATCGCACAGCTTTGCATGAGCTCGGACATGCCACCGGTCACAGTTCACGCCTGGATCGCAAATTCTCTGGTTCTATCGCCTCCAGGAAATATGCGTTCGAGGAACTCGTGGCAGAGATCAACGCGGCCTTCTGCTGCGCGGCCTTGGGCATCGTGCCCACGGTTCGGCATGCGGACTATATCGGTTCATGGTTAGAGGTTCTGCGCGAGGACAATCGCGCCATTGTTCGTGCCGCCAGCCAGGCCAGTAAGGCGGCGGAGTGGCTTCTTGGCCAACTGCCGGAAGAGGTCGGAGCATCCATCGAGTTGGGCACAGCCAACGATAGAAAGGCAGCATAACCTTTCGTTGACCAGACCAGCGCAATCACGGTCCCGTCGACCACGGAGCGGCTGCCTTGAGCTCGCAGGGTTCCGCCTCTGCGGCCCTGCCCATCGGCCGAGGTGTCAAGTGCTAGCCGCGTTTCATCGATCGCCTCTCATTGTCGGTTCGTGCGGAAAACGCGTTGACGGCGACAAGCCTTTCCAAGCGTGCCCGCTATGTCACGTCGGCTGCCGATCAACGGCGTGCCGGAACGTGCTGGCAGGAGAGGGAGAGGGTTGGAGGGATTTCGTGACGGGTTCAAGGCTGAGAGAGAGGCTCTCGGCGGCCCGTCGTGGAGAAACCTCGATGGCCAACGCCGTTCAGAAGATCACCCTGTCGCCTTCGCGCGACATTCCTTTTAACAAGCTAGTGCTCGCCCAGACCAACGTCAGACGTATCAAGGCCGGCGTCTCAATAGAGGAACTCGCGGCCTCGATCGCCCGGCGCGGTCTGATCCAAGGCATTCATGTTCGTCCCGTACTCGATGCCGGCGGCGAGGAGACCGGAATGTTCGAGATCCCCGCCGGAGGGCGCCGCTACCGCGCACTCGAGATGCTTGTGAAACAGAAACGGTTTGCCAAGACCGCATCTGTTCCCTGTGTCGTGGGCGATCCGTCTGGGTCAATCCTCGCCGAAGAGATCTCGCTGGCCGAAAACGTCGAACACGCACCGCTCCATCCCTTGGACCAATATCGCGCGTTCAAGGACATGCTTGACAAAGGCATGTCGGAGGAGGAGATCGCAGCCGCGTTCTTCATCTCGACCAGCTTGGTGAAGCAGCGTCTCAAGCTCACCGCAGTGTCGCCGGCGCTCCTTGTGATTTACGCCGATGACGGCATGACGATCGCCCAACTCGAAGCATTCTCCGTCAGCAACGACCACATCCGACAGGAGCAGGTCTGGGAGGCGATCAAGAACAGTTGGTCGAAAGAGCCATACCAGATCCGGCGCGTGCTGACCGAGAACACAGTGCGCGCCTCCGACAAGCGGGCTGCGTTCATCGGTTTGGAGCACTATGAGGCGGCAGGCGGCGAAGTGCTGCGCGATCTGTTCCAGTCGGACGACGGTGGGTGGCTGCAGGACGTCCCGCTGCTTGAACGGCTGGTCACGGAGAAGCTTGGGGATTCGACAGATCAGCGTGGTGTGCGAGACATTTTGGCCAAAACGGCTGCGCGCGCTTGGCTGGACCCTGATCGAACTCGGCGACGTTCTCGAACATCCCGACGGTGACATCATCGCGCTGCTGATCGATGTCAGGCCAGAGGCTGTTGAACAGACGCGCCGCGCCTACGGCATCAGCGGCGTCATACTTGCCGACAAGATCTAGAATGATACCCGTCGCCAGCTGAAGGTCGCCAGCTGGCGACCGCCAATCGATCGCGAATTGTAGAACTATTCGACGAGCATTTTGGGGCCGCAAGCGGACTGTCCGTTAATGGTCCTCGAAACCGCACAACCAGACAAGATGGTGTGCGCCGATTGCACGACATCTTCGTAGGGCCTCAACGCCGCCACCAATCGGTATTGATTGACCGCTATGGTGAATACAAGTCCGAGCGCGTCGGCGGCAGGCCGCTCGGATCGCGCGTTCTTCGTGTCGCCACCGTCTGGAAAAGCTGCGTCGAACCAGCAGCGCATGCTATTTCAATGAAGCCAGCGCCTGATCGATCTCGGCCATGCGATCCCTAAAAGACGTTTCAAATTGCGGGTAACCGGCCTCACGGTAGAACGTCCAGGCCAGCTGCGTCGCCTGCCGCGCGTCCCGGAGAAGCTTTTCATCCGCCCTATCGCGGCCGAGACCGAGCAGCGCTATGCCGAGGCCGCCCTGTAGGGAGGCCCATTGCAGCGGCGCGCTCTGGCGGGTCCATTCCTTCAAAGCTTCCTGATAGGAGGCAATTCCGGACTCGATAGTCGAGTCGTTTCCGGACCGCTGGCCGGTTATCACAAGGGTGTGCCCCAGATTGTTGTGCGCGGTTGCCCAGTCGTAGGGGTCTCGCTCGCGTGTCCATTCTTCCAGCGCGCCGCGATAGGCGTCGGCCGCCAGCTCCAGGCTTTGCGTGCCTGGCTCTCTCTGACCGAGCGAGCTGAGCGCATTGCCCAAATTGTTCTGGCCCGCGGCCCACCAGAGAGGCACGCGCTCACGAGTGTTTTCGCTGAGTGCAGCGGTATAGGCTTGTACGGCCTGTTGCAGCAACTCACTACCATCCAGCCGATCGCCAATCGCCCATAGCGCACTGCCGAGGCTATCCTGGACCGCAGCCCAGGACAGTGGGTCGAGGTCGCGGGTCAGCGTCGTCAGGACGTCCTCATAGGCATTGACGGCCTCGCGCGACCGGTCGGGATCATTGCCACGCAGGCCGATCCAGGCCTCCGCGTCTGCCTCGCCGCGGCGCGCCAGAGCCCATTTGAGAGGTTGCTGCGCCCGCGAAATCACCTGCTGGGCGGAGCGGAAAGCCACGGCCGCCTGCTGATATTGCTCTGGTCCGCTCTTGCGCGTTCCAAGCGATATCAACGTAGTGCCGAGATTGGATTGGGTCTCTGCCCAGAGCGAAGGATCAACCTGTTTGATTCCGCTGGAGACGATGCGGGAGAAGATGCCGACCGCTTGCTCCAGCGATGCGGAGTCGCCCTGGCGCTCCCCGTACATATACATCGCCACGCCTAAATCGTTCTGGGTCATCACCAATTGCGGTGTCAGGCGATCCTGGGGAAGCAGCTTGGCGGCTTCGGCAAAGGTTCGCATCGAAACCTGCAATGCCTTGTTGTCGCCGCGAAACGTGCCATAAGCGCGGATGGCATTGGCTTGCGCCAGCTTGTAATGCCAGGCGAGGTTCGCGTCCCATTTCTTCACCTCCTCGAACGCCTTTCGATAATCGTCGGCGGCCTTCATCTGCTGGAAGGCGAGGAAGTAGGTATCGCCGCTACGGCTATAGACTTCCGCGAATTCGATCCGCCTGGCTTTCACGTCGGCCTCCGCCTGATCGACGGTTTTGGACAGTTGCGCAACGCGCGCTTTGGCCTGTTGCTGAAACTGGATCGCTGCTGTCACCGCACCATCGGCAAGCGCCTGTTCGGCGAGCTTCGACAAGCGCACGATGTCCACGTCAGTGCTCTTCAGCGCCTGCCTTTCCGCAATGATCGTCTTGAGATACTCGGTCTGGCCGCGCAGCAGCCGGTCCAGTTCGCGCGGGTCGCTCGGCACATCGGTGCCAAGAGCGGCTAGCAGACCATAGAGCGTTCCGAGCGGAATAGCTTCTGAGTTAGCCGCGGCTTCGACGATACGCCTGGTGTCAGGAGGTGTGGTGGCGATGGTGAGCAGCAGCTTGCGGTGCTCGCCGCGGATGGCGGCATCGTCACCCGTCACCTGTTCCGGCGACAGGCCGAAATAGAGCAGCCGGCGCAGGCTGGCATTGGTCCATGGCCGCTGGCGGCCGCCGGTCTGTACATAAACCTCTTCGGCCACCATCGTCATCACGTCACCGAAGGCAAAGCCGCCAGCGGCAAGATGTTTCAGCAGGGCCGCGGCATACGGGCTGTTGCCGCCAGAATCGCCGTCGAGCGCGGCGTGGCCGGGTTCGGCGGCAAAGCCGATCACCTCGCCCAGCCTCTGCGGTGCATCAGTGGTATCGGCAAGAGGGGCAGCTCCGCGCGTCAGGTTGAGCCCGGCAGCGGCGACGGGCGCCGGGCCGGAGGCTGTGGTGATGGTTGCGCCTGGCGGGAACGGATTGGTTCGACAGGCATCGAGCAATACGATGGCGACGGGAACCTTGGCCTTCAACTCGGCCAGCAGGCTAGACAAGGGTACGAGGGTTTTGCCGGCGTCAGTGAGAGACGATGGATCGGCGCTGACTGGCACCATATAGTTCTCGCCACCGGCTTCGATGCCGTGTCCTGAATAGTAGAGCAGCGCGACATCGGCGCCCGCGGCGTCCTCGACGAAGCGTTGCAGGCTGCGGTCGAGTTTGGCTTTGTCGCCGTCCGTGACCGAGGTGACGTCGAAGCCGAGTTCGCCCAGCAGTCGGTCGACGGCGCGGGCATCATTGGCCGGATTGGGGAGGAGGGGCAAATTGTAGTAGCGGGACTCACCGATGACCAGGGCCACGCCGCGCATCGGCCTGGCGTCGTTGGCGGCGGCGGGAGGCACGTGTGAAATCATGGCAAGGAACAGCGTCAGCAGCGCTGCGAATATGCACCCACTATGCCGGCCGCCCATCCTCATCCTTGCGCCCTAGATGCTCATCCCGAGCCCATCGTAATGCGCCGATGATGGCGGCTCAATGGCGGTTGCGGCAACGAGGCAAATGTCCGGCGGTGGCGATAACCACACCGAAGAAAGCCACAGCCTGGGTGCCGTCGCCGCGGCTGGCGGCCTAAAACAGATCAAAATCACCGAAGATCTCGTTGCGGGACAACCAAGGGATCTGGCGGCCATTGGTTTGTTCGGCGACGCGAGATTTCAGCGCGCCGTAGAGTTCGTTGACGCTTATTCTCCCATTGCCGTCGCTGTCGGTCTGGCGACGTTGGTCGGTCAAAGCGTGCTGGAATGCCACCGAAAAACGGCCGCCACCGATCGAGGCGGCCTCCTCGCTGAATTGCCGGCCCTTGGAGGCCGATATGATGACGACGCCCGTGCCGGATCGGGTGGTGAGCAAATTCACGGCATCGTCGTTAGACGCAACATTGATCTGACCAGAGGCGCCTGCGTGGCAGACATCGAGCAAAACCACCGCGCGGGCCTGGGCTTTCGCGGCTCGGGACGCAATCTCGTCGAAGTCGAGCGTGGTTTCTTCGATTGCTTTCGTTGTCGTCGCAGACAGTGCGAGCCTGAGGTGACCGTGGGTGTCGAGCAGACCGTGGCCCGCGAAAGCCAGCACTATGGTGTCGCCGGGTTGCGCCCGTTCAACGATATCGTCCAGCCCGGCCTTAATGGTTTCGGTGGATGCGGCTTGATCGAGGAGCGTTTCGATTTTGACGCCGCTGTAATGCGCGCTCGCATGCACGGTGGACGCCACGCGCTTCGCATCCGAGACCGCGTATTTGAGGTCACTTCCAGGCATCAAGGGGTACTTGTCGATGCCAACGGCAAGCGCGAACAGCCGCCCTTTGCCTTTCTGGTTACGGGTGCCAAGACTGAATTCGATCGGAGCGCGTGCCAGGCCAGCCATGTCGATCGCCGTCACGCTTGCAATGCCGCTGTCGCCCAGCTCACCGGGCGAGAGCGAGATTTGCGCTTGCTTGCCACTGAGCGGGACGTTTTTGACCACCCGACCATCCGCGAGCACATGCAGCGAGCGCAGGCTCGTAAGACTGGAGGCATCCAGCCGGGCAATCTTCCTTCCGCCAACTTCGTCGAAGGAAACCTGGAGCGATGGCGGGGTAAGCGGCGCAGGTGGCTGGCCAAGGTTCCGGCACGTGACGCGTCCCGTGGTTCCTCGCGGTGCTGACGACGCTGCTGACCATCCTGCAAATGCCCGAAGGCGCGCTACGAATCCTGTTTGGTTTGATTGTGCTGTTCGTGACGGCGGCGTATTTGAGGATTATCGAGGACAGGTAAGGTCGGAACTGAACGGCAAAAGCAGTCGAAGCCTATTGATTTGGTCGCACGCTGGAAGCAGCCCACAGATTGATGTCGTGCTCGCGCGCGAAATCAGGGTTTCCGGCTATCGACCTTAAGCCGGAGGCGTTCGGACACAGTGCCCGGGCATCGCCAGTTGCACTCCTCCCAATTCTCATCAATTGTCAGGTGCATCGGCCTTGGTTACTCTGTAGCGGGGGTATCAATGCAATCCGGACGTGCGCTTCTTGCCGCTCTTGCAACGGTGCTGTTTTTTGGCGCCGCACCCGCGCTTGCCGCCGATCTTCATGGTGTGGCGTTGGTCATCGGCGAGAGCGACTATGACAGCGAGGCGCTTCACGACCTGACGAACCCCAAGAATGATGCGCGGGCGATGGACGACCTGCTGGGCAATCTCGGCTTCGATGTCCACCGCGCGCTGAACGACAACCGGGCCGACCTCGAAAACGATATCCAACGGTTCGTCCGCGACGCCAAGGGCGCCGATGTGGCTCTGGTCTACTATTCTGGCCACGGCGTCGAGGCCGGTGGCGCGGACTATCTGGTGCCGACCGATGCCGATATCTCGACACCGGAGAAGGCCGGTGAGAGCCTGGTGCCGGTGCAAGACCTGCTCGAAGAACTGGCCAAAACCGTGCCGGTGACGATCACGCTGCTCGATGCCTGCCGCACCAATGCTTTCCCGAAAGGCACGACGATCCAGCTGCCCGGCAGCGCACAGATGATCGATGTCGCGACCACCGGGCTCGGCGAGATGCGTGGCGCGACGCCCATCGCCAAGCCCGGCGTGTCCAAGGACAGCCTCGGCATGGTGATCGGCTTTGCCGCGTCGCCTGGCGAAGCGGCGCTCGACGGCCAGGCGGGCGGCAACTCGCCCTATGCGGCGGCGCTGCTCAAGCATTTTGGCGCCGGCGGCTATCCGTTCGACGAACTTATGACGCTGGTGCGGCAGGAGGTCTATCTCAAGACCGATGGCCGGCAACTGCCATGGACCAATTCGTCCCTGCGGCGGGTGCTGAGCTTTGGTGCTCCGGCGCCCACGGGCGACAAGGACCAGGAGGCCATTCGCGAAGGCAGGCGGCGCTTGCTGCTCAGCATCGCCGACACGCCGGCCGATCTGCGCCGCGAAGTGGAAGCGGCCGCCGCCAAAGCGGCCGTGCCGATGGACGCCATTTACGGCCTGCTGCAGGCGCTGGGGCAGAAAGTGCCGAGCGATCCGACCGAGCTCGATCAGTTGCTGAAGGCGCAGACCGACACCATCAAGAAGGCGATGGCCGAACACACGGCGCTGACCAGCAGCGATCCGGAAATCGCCCGGCTCTCCGGCCTGGCGCAACAGGCGCTCGACGAGGGCGCGCTCGATCTCAGCGTCAGCTTCTGGGAGCAGGCCAAGGACAGATACCTCGTGATCAGCAAGAGCCTCGATGCAGCGGAGGCCGATCTCAAATCGAGGCGACTCGAAGGCGGTGCGGTGATCGCCAGCACGGCGCAGGCTTATGTCCTCAAGGGCGACTATCCCGCAGCGGCAGAGAACTATCGACTGGCCTTCGATCAGGTCAAGAAATGGGACAGGGCAACGGCGGCGACCTACAAGGGCGGCGAGGCGGATGCACTCAAGACCCAAGGCTATCAGAAGGGCGACAACGACGCCCTGAAACAGGCGATCGCTGCCTATGGCGACGCGCTGGAATTGTTGCCGCGCGCCTCCGACCGCCTCCTTTGGGCACGGCTGCAGAACAGCCTCGGCAACGCGCTTGAGCCGCTGGGCAGGCGCGAAGACGGTACCGATAGCCTGAAAGCCGCTGCCATCGCCTATCGTGCCGCACTGCAGGAATGGACCCGCGACCGTGTGCCGCTCGACTGGGCGAGCGCGCAGAACAATCTCGGCAATGTGTTCGAGGCGCTCGGCGAGCGCGAGGGCGGAACCGACAGTCTGAGCGGTGCCGCCACCGCCTATCGCGCAGCACTGGAAGAATGGACCCGCGACCGGGTGCCGCTCGACTGGGCCAGCGCACAGAACAATTTGGGCGTCGCGCTCAATGCATTGGGCCAGCGCGAGAGTGGAACCGACAGCCTGGGTGCCGCGGTCGCCGCCTTTCACGCCGCGCTGGAGGAATGGACCCGCGACCGGGTGCCGCTCGACTGGGCCACGGCACAGAACAACCTCGGAAATGCGCTGGTCAATCTGGGCAGACGCGAGGCGGGAACCGACAGCCTAGATGCTGCCGTCACCGCGTATCGCGCTGCCTTGGAGGAATGGACCCGCGATCGTATGCCCCTCAATTGGGCTAGCGCGCAAAACAACCTCGGCACCGCGCTTGAGGCGCTTGGCGGGCGTGAGAGTGGAACCGCCAGCCTGAATGCCGCCGTCAGCGCTCTCAGAGCTGCACTCAAGGAACGGACGCGCGAGCGAGTGCCGCTCGACTGGGCGATGTCGCAGAACAATCTTGGCAATGCGCTGGAGGCGCTCGGCGCGCGCGAAAGTGGAACCGGCAGTCTGGATGCTGCTGCCAGCGCCTTTCGCGCCGCGTTGGAGGAATGGACCCGAGAGAGGGTGCCGCTCGACTGGGCCAGAGCCCAGAACAATCTCGGCAACGCACTCCAGTTGCTGGGCAGGCGCGAAAGCGGAACGGCCAGCCTGAAGGCTGCCGTCACCGCCTATCGCGCCGCGCTAGAAGAGGAGACCCGCGATCGCGTGCCGCTGGACTGGGCCAGCGTGCAGCAAAATCTGGGAAGCGCACTGCTTACGTTGGGCGAGCGGCAGGACGGAGAAACCGGTGCAGACGACTGGCGCGCAGCGATCGCTGCCTGGCAGGCCTTGGCGCAGGTTTACACCAGCGACACTGACCCGGAGCGATGGGCGTCTCTGCAAAACGAGATCGGCTATCAACTCGTGCTGTTGGGCGAGCGCGAGAACGATGTGACGCAGTTCGAGGCAGCCATCCCGGTCCTAAGGGCCGGGCTCGCCGTCCAGGAAATGGCGGAACCCAAGGGTTCCCCTGGTATCCAGGACAGCCTCTGTCACGCATTGCTTGGGCTCGGCAGCCGCACAAGTGACCGCGACAGTCTGACGGAAGCCAAATCGCTCTGCGAAGCCGCACTGGCCGGGGAGGCGGCGGCCGGCATCGACGTCAGTGAGACACAGGCCAATCTCACTGCGGTCAACGTTGCCCTGGCAAAGCTGGACTAGGGAGTGCTGAATGCATGCAAAATTGTCTCTGTCCGTCGTCTACGTCCAAGTCCTCCTGAGCCTGAGCCATTGAGCCGCCTGTATCGACGCATATAGGACGATGCGCGGCGTGGCGCGGGTCATCGCGAGTCCCCCCTACGACAATTTACAACCCGGCCAACGCCGCCCGTGCTGTCGATAGGCTACTGGGCGAACTTGGCTTTGATGTCCCCTCGGTGACGGACGGCGACAAGGCTAAACTCGACCGAAGCCTGCAACGCTTCTCCGCTCATTGAAACACCCGGCATTCAGGAGCCGAGTGCTTCGACTATTCGCTTCGATGCGACCTCCAGCATTTTCGGGGGCAATGTCTGCTTTCAGGCGGTTACAAATCTGACTGCTGCCGCCGAGATGAGACGCAAATTGGTCACGGCTCCACCGTGAAGTGGAGCCGCACCTGATCAAACCTCAGTTGCCTCGGAAAGTTCGAGAGCATCCTCAACATCGACTCCCAGATAGCGGACCGTGTTCTCGATCTTAGTATGTCCGAGCAAAATCTGGATGGCTCGCAGATTTCCCGTCGCTTTGTAGATAATCGAGGCCTGGTGCGACGCAGGGAATGGGTTCCGTAGTCCTCTGGTCTAAGCCCAATCGCCTCGACCCATTCGTCGACGAGGCGTGCATACTGCCTTGTACTCATGTGAGCCCTTGGATTGATCCTGCTCGGAAACGCGTAATCATCGACTGTTCCGCCGCGTCGCTCCAGCCATGCAAGAAGGCTGGAGCGTACGTCGCTCATTAACTCGAACTGAACAGGTCGGCCAGTTTTCTGTTGGATGACCATCGCGCGAGTTCGGACTACCGGTCCTATCACGAGGTTGCGGATTTTGATCTTGACGAGATCGCAGCCGCGCAACTTGCTGTCGATCGCCAAATCGAAGAGCGCTCTGTCTCGCAGACGCAGCTCTCGATCGAGAAAGAAGCGTATGGCCCATATCTGTCGAGGTTTCAGAGGGCGTTTCGTTCCGACCTTCTTCCCGGCATTCCATGCCCGGCGATCGGAGTCGGTGAGGTCGTAGCACGAGTGTCCCATTTCGTTTCTCCTTCGGCCATGATTGGCCACCAGAGAAACGCCGCTAGACTGTTGCGGGGCCGACACCCGACAGTCCGGTTCTGGGGATCACCAGGCGGTAAGCTGCCGATCAGCTTCCGACCTACTTGCGGTCGTTCAGGTGCAACTAACAAAATCCCAAAAGCTGACGTTCACATCCGCGCGGCAATATAAACTTTGAACCGTTTGCGGACACGCAGCGGCGCCATATTCTTAGCGGTGCACAACTCATAATACTGCATCGCCGGAATGAAAAACGTCGGTGTCAGTTTAGGGTCTTAAAAACTTCGCACCTTTGGACGCTTGCGCTTTCGGACCTTGGGCTTGGTGGCGGGGGGAAGTAGACCTGCACGTTGCCACTGTCGAGCGTGGCGCCTTGATCCGCGATTATCTCAGCTAGCGCGCGCATGACGTGCTCATTGCCTTGGCGTGCATCGTGCCGTTCAGGCGCACCCCAGATCCCCCGAGATGCGCCGGATTGGAAACCGAAAGATCAGGTTATGCCGTAAACTCTGAAAACCCGATGCACTGTTTGCCGTCGCCTAATGCACTGACACGGCAACCGTGCCATCGACGACAGGTTCGCGCGAAGGAGAACGATCACTGTTCCTCTTCTTGTTCCTGGGCGCCGCTGTTCCAGTCGAAGGTTGCCCATTTGGTGCAGGTCGACCGGGCGCCGAAGCCGCCGCGGTCGCAGGCCTGTGCACTATAGGTGCCGCTGTCGCCGGGCTCCCTGTCGAACGAATAGCCGTTGCCGACTTCGATCTGGTCCCCAGGATTGGTCTTGAAATTGAAATGCGTGGTCCTCGAGAGCTTGCTGGACAGCGAGATGCGCACCTTGCCGCCAAAATATTTCACCGAACCGCAAACGCCGTTGATGCATTTGCGCGGCACGGTGGTGCTGTTGGCGTAGGCTGTACTGGGTGCCACCAGAGGGATCATCAGAACGGCAATTGTCGAGGCCGCGGCGAGTATTTTCGTAAAGGTGCTCAGCATGATCGAATTCCTTCTTCGTTTGCGTTGAGGTTGATTGTCAACCGCTCGGCCGCCCGCTCTGACGAAAGTCGGAAGGCCTTGCAGTGACGATGTGTTGGACAATCCAGCGTGAATTCACTGTGAACTGAAACCTGCTCCCGTCGCTTCTCATGCTGATGAATGCAGATGACAGGCCTTTTCCCACCCGCGCCGGCGTCGCTGTCGCAAGACGAGGCGACCAAGCGAGCGCTTGGGCAATTTCTTCGCACAGGTATCGGGTTCGCATCCCTGGAGGGAAAGCAAAGGGACGGGAACGCGGCGCGACGGAAGTCCAGCCTTGGACTGACGGTCCGCTAGCCCAAAGGGGCAATTGTCATCTGGCGCGGCGCCAATGTGAACTGAAGTCTCGGAGGCATGGTGGCGCGATTCACGATTGGATCACGCAGAGGACCGCAAAGCATGCGTCATCAAGGAGGAACCCGAGATGACGCTCAACATCGACAAATCGCTGAACGCGGCTGCTGGAAAGAATTCGGCTCGTGATCGAGCGTTTTCTTTAATCGTCCCACAGATCCACCTGCCAGCTTTGCGCAAGACATTGACGGATCGGATGTCCGGCCCCGGTGGCGCCTACAACATCGGAAACCTCATCGGCCTCTGTCAGGGGGTTACGGCGCAGATTCTTGCATCCAACGATCTGAACCAACTTCCCTGGGCAGGCGCGCCGGCCGCCATAAGCCATTACCTGACGGGCAATTTCGCGGCGATCGCAATGACTTCGGCGACGGTGATCTTCTTCGCCAGCGGTGAAATCTACCATCGCGCCTGGAATGGACGTCCCAAACCCAGGGAAAATCTCAACCGCCTCGGTGATTTCCTGTCCGGCGTTGGTGCCGTTTGCCTTGGTCTGGCCCTGTTTGAACTTGGTCACCCGTTGCTGGCGTCGACATCGGGCCTGCTTCATTCCGTCGGAAAATTCGGCAGTGCTTGCCACCGCCCCGGCGCCCAGATCCTCAATTTGCCCGCGTACACCCTCGACCCGTTTCGCACGATGGTTCTGCTGAGCCGTCTGCCCGCCTTGGTCGCTGCCGGATACGACCTTCACGCCTCGCTATTTCAGATCGAAAGCACCGTGCAGCCGCATTGGTCGACCCCTGCCACTCTTGTCGCTTGTTACCTGCTGTGGTCCTGGGCCGACCTGCTTCTCTTTCGGTCGAGCCATTCTCGCGCCGCCCATGGTCGCGCCGCGAGCTGATCCAGCCTCGCAATTCAACCTCAGTTGGAGAGACACCATGTTCGGATCACCATTCGACAATTCCGCGGAACAGATCGGCCGTTCCTATCCCTCGCAGCGACGCATCGGCACGATCTGCGTTTTCGGCGGTGCCATGCTTGGCAACGATCCTGACCACGCCCGCTGCGCCACCATCCTTGGTGAGGCAATAGCCGCAGCCGGCATTCGCCTGGTCTATGGCGGCGGCTGTGACGGCCTGATGGGCCAGGTTGCCATTGCCGCTGCAGAAGCGGGTGGAGCGGTGGTCGCCATTACTCCGCAGTTCCTGGTCGAGCGTATGAGGATGCTGTCATCGGGATGCCAGACGATTTCAGTTCCCGACATGAGCATCCGCAAGCAGCTCATGTTCGACTACGCTGATGCCTTTGTGGCCTTGCCGGGTGGTATCGGCACCGTTGAGGAACTGACCGAGGTCATGACGCTTCGCAAGCTGGAACGGCACTGCAAGCCATTGGTCCTGGCGAATTTCAAGGGCTTCTGGTCGCCACTCCTCAGCGTCTTCGACAGCATGTCCGAGGCCGGCTTCATGAACTCGTCGACCCGATGCACGCAAATGGTTTCGGCAACCCCGCAGGACATCCTTCCGCTTCTTCAGCGCAGCGTCCGTTTCGAGCACAACGAACCGCCAAAGCCCGTCCTGTTGCCCACCATCCCTGTCTTGCGCAGATCCCATGTATCGAGTGCCGGCCCCGGATAGTTCACGAGCCGGGCAGCAACAGGCGCATTCTTCCGGGCAGGACCGTTCACCGCGACGATGACGGGGACGGTCGACCCTGGTCACCACTTTCAAACCCGATCACAAACCTTTGGAGCCATTGCCCGCTGCGGCGATGCGATCAGTCATGTCCAGATTCAAGGCAAATTCCTTGCTGATGCTTGCCGCGGTTATTTGGGGGGTGGGCAATGTGTTCCACAAGACCATACTGGCCCACCTCGATCCGATCGCGGTTGTTTTCCTGACCAGCGTGATCGCCGCACTGGTGACGTTGCCGTTCGCGGTGCGGGAGCGTGCCCCCCTTGCCAACACCGGCTGGCTTCCAAGTGTGACGAGAGTGGTCCTGCTCTTTGCCCTCGGCTGCGTGGTCCAGCAACTTTCCTATGTCAGCACGACGGTGACGAATTCGAGCCTCCTCATCAGCGCTTCCACGGTCATCACGCCGATCGCCGCATGGCTGATCATGAGGGAGCGTCCAAGTGCACTGATCCTGTTCATAGCAATTCTGACGGTCGTGGGATCAGCCCTCCTGGCGGGCGGCTTCAATGGTTCTGCAACCGTTGGCGATGCGTTCGCCATCCTGACCGCAATCTGCTTTGCGGTGTGGACGGTCGAGCTCGGACGACATGTCCAGGCGCATGGCCATCCCTTCGCGACAGCGGTCGCGCAGTTCGTCGGTACGGCCGTTGCCACTCTGCCTTTCGCGCTGCAGGGGAAGATGACGTTTCCTGCAATTGCGGCAGCGTGGCCCGAGCTCATCATGCTGGGCGTATTCTCGACCGCCGTCGGCTTTTGCCTGCAGACTTCCGCACAGCGCTACACCACCTCGTCCCATGCGGCGGTGATCTGCAGCGGAGAGGGCGTATTCGCTGCTATTTCCGCCGCTGCCCTGCTCGGTGAGCGGCTTTCGCCCGACGGATTTCTGGGTGCGGGCGTCATTCTGTCCTGTGTACTCTTCGCCGCCGTCTCGGCGGGTCCAAAGCTCGATCCGTCAGTGCCGTGATCGCTTCGGCATGTCGGGCTGCTCTGGCGCCGCGACATTCCCGCCACGACGGGCAAGTCTGTTTCAACTTCCCGATTCATGCCAAGCTACTGGCCTGGCCGCATTCATCATCTGGAAAACGAGGGTTACTTCGATGCTCCACGGCGAAACGTCCTCCTTCGAAGCCGCTAACATACCGAACCGGTCAAACCAGAGCTCAACTGATGGGCTCAACGACAAGCCAACCTTGCAAGGCATCAGGCTATTCCCGTCCCTGGCGGACATGCCAATCGCCTTGTTTGCGGCAACCGAAGACGAGAGCGCCGTCGACCGCACCAAGGCAGCCTTGTTGGACATCACGACGGAAATGGTTGGCCCCAGCGATGGTCTCGAGGACGGTGATCTCAGCCAGACACCGGCCGGCTTTACCTATTTCGGTCAATTCGTGTTCCACGACATCGTCTTCAGCCAGATATTCGGGTTACCCCAACCGAAAGGCAAAACCCATCATTTGAAGAACGCGTCCTCGCAAGGTCTTGATCTTTCGGGGCTCTATGGAAGGGGGCCCATCGTCGACGCCCATCTCTACGATGTACCCGACGGAGCGAATCTGACGGCCTGCAGGTTTCCGATCGGCTTGCCCTGCATGAAGGACAGTATTCTTCCAGTCGATCGCAAAACGGTGCCGGGGCGCGATTTGCCGCGCATCGACATGTCGGGCAAGTTCATCAGTGTCGAGGGCCGGCGGTCGCCCTATCGGCCCCTGGTGGCAGACCCACGAAACGACGACAACCTTGTCCTTTCGCAGCTGCTGTGCACGCTCATGTGCATCCACAACAGGATCGTGGATCTGCTGCTCGGCAGCGGCACGCCCGATCCCGCCGAAGCCTACAGGCGTGCCAGGGTCTACCTGACCTCGGTTTATCGTACCGTGATCATCAACGACTATCTGAGAAAGGTCCTGGCCCCCGGCATATGGGATCATTTTTTCGCTAGCGACGATTTTCAAGGCACGGGAGTCTCGGCGCTTGAGACGTTCAATGCGCTGCCCTTGGAATTCACCTTCGGAGCGTCGCGCTTTGCCCACGCCATGGTGCGGCAATTCTATGTCGTGAACGACAGTTCGGCCGACGACCCAGCCAATTTGCGCAGAATGCTGTCCTTCTCAAGCCTGCGCCCGGGTGGAGAGATTCCCATACCCGAGAACTGGATCGTCGACTGGAGCCGGTTTGCCTCGGCGCACACGCCGTCCAAGGCTCAAAGCGGGCGGCGCATAGGACCATTCCTGTCGAAGGAACTGACGATTGCTCGCCTGAGTTCGGAATTGAATGGCACGATCCGGACGGTAGCCTTCATGGATTGCTGGCGCTGTTATGATCTCGGTTTGCCATCCGGTCAGGACGTGGCCGGCGCGGTAAAGAGCGCCCTGGGTGACAATGGCATCGATGTGCCGGTCCTCACGGGCAATGACATGCTGCCCACGGCGGCTTGTGCCAAGCGCTACGTCTACAATGCCGGCCGCCTTCAGGCCGCCTTGCAACGTTACCCGGAGTTCCTGAGCCGAACACCTCTCTCCTACTACATCATCCAGGAGGCGTCCGTTCTTGGCAATGACGGCAGCCATCTTGGCCCGGTCGGCTCCTATGTTGTGGCCGCCACGATCGCATCGGCATTGTTCAAAAGCGCCGATACGGATCTCTCTTCTGGCAGGCTGATCCCGGACGTTGAGCCGAAAACGCTGGCAGGACTGCTCGATCTCAATGATACTGCAAAGGTGCCGGACGACGTGCTTGGCGGCCTGGTTAACGGCCAGGGTTTTCAATAGTGCTGATAGCGGCAGGGCTTCAGGTTTCAATCTGGTTTAACGGGGGAAGTGGACATGGTGAAGTTCAAAGATGTGCAGTTCGAGGCGCTTGGCGAATTCATCCGGGACCTGATCAAGGACCCGGCCAAACAAGCAATCTTCAGAAATCGAGATCAGCAGGCGATGAAGGATCTGCTGCGTGGGTTCATGACCCCCAGGGACAAAACCTGGGAGGAAATCACCATCAAACCACACTTCGACGAAGACCTGATCGCGCACATCGCCTTTCCCTTCACCGGCGACGTGGAGCAAACGATTGCTACCATTGCGCCGGCGGATGGGCCCGGGGAGGACTACACATTTCCCGATCATTACAAGATCGATCCGAACGCCGGCCCGCCCGACCAGATCAAGCAAAACCGTCTACGTGCCTATCACAGCCGCCTCGGCGACTATGTCATGTCGCGTTGCAAGTAGCGTCCGGGGCGGCGTACCTTAGGATTATTCTTCAGCCCGACTGCGCTGCCAATTCGATACCAAGTGCCAGCTTCACCTGGTCGGCCGGGTTCCGAATGGGAAACGCGGTACTGAACCAATCGACGGCGAGCGCGCGATCAGCCCTGCCCTGGCCTTGCCATGCCGCCGAGAGGTTGCGCAGGAAACGTCTGAACTCGTCCCCGGCCTCGCGATTGCGTTTCAGCAGCGCGAGGGCAGCTGCCGACCAGCCATGGATGTCAGCGAACAGCTGATCACACTTGGCCGCGGCGTCCACGCATCCCTCAAGATCATCGGCCAAAAAGGCAATGGTCGCGTGGTACCCATGATAGTGCGCATCAGGCATCGGGTTGAGTTCGAAACATCGCCTCGAAAGGTCAAGTGCCCGCTCGTGATATCCCATGAACGAGCTGGCTAACGCATAGGCGATCAGCGTCGCGGGATTGCCGGCATTTTGCTCATGCGCAAGGCTAAAGTGGAAATCCGCAAGGTCCCAGCGTCGCGCCAAGAGATGGCTCCAGGCCAGATTCACCTGATTGCGGTGGTCGAATGGATCGAGCAAGACCGAACGCTTGGCCAGTTCGAATGCGCGCGTGAGGTCCTGCTGGATTGAAGGCGCTCCTGGAACAACGATCCAGCGTGAGTTGAGCACCGCTGCGAGGCTGGAATAGGCGCACGACAGATCGGGATCAAGCCGGATAGCTTCCTCGTAGCGGGCGATGGCGGCCTCTTCGGTGTCCTTGCGCCACATGATCGAAAGTCGCTGACCGTCCAGCCAGCAATCATACGCTGAAAAATGGTTTGGTGAGGTCTGCGATATGCGATGCAGCCTGGCACTGGACAAAGCGATCTGAAGACGCGCGGAAAAACGCGCGCAGACGCCATTAAATGCCGAGCGCCAGGAAGAAGGATCAGAGGGAACAGTCAGCCTGAAGGCTTCACCGCCTTGCAGGAAGTCATAGCAGGTGATCTCGAACACGGCTGGCACGTCTGCGTCGATCAGGCGGATAAGCACCCCGATATCCACGTTTTCGCCCGCGGCAAGGCGTACCTCCTCAAACGAGATGCGGCTCGTTTGCAACTCCGTCGACAGGGCAGTCCAATGCCTGAAGCGAGAGATCGATGCCAGAAGCTCTGTCGCCAGGGCAAATTGGAGATGTTCGTTTTCCGCTTCGCGCCTGGCAATGATGATGGCGATCATCGGCTTTCCCGGGACCAGGCTGTGGTGATCGCTTTGCACAAGGCCCGGGGCAGTTGCGTGCTTCTCTTCGCCCTTGCCCGGTTTGAGCGCCTCCATAAGGCGCAGTATCTCACCTGGCGGTCGCAGGTCCATGTCTGCTTTCAGTTCGGCCGCATAGCGCTCGAAGAAGGCCCGGGCTCGGGCGTAGCCGCTTTCCTGATAGACGCGCCGGATGGTCTCCACCACGGCATCATCAAAAAATGGATCGAGTTGCAGAATACATGCCGCAATGGATTTGCGCTGTCTTGGGTCCGTCTCGGCCGCCAGCCAGGCCGCGAGCCGCGTGACCAGCCTGTCGGTCATCATGGTCGACTGCATTCTCAACCAATTGTCGAAGACAGGATCGCAATCGTCCAATCCGGCGCAAAGTCCATCTCTGGCCTTGCCCAGCAACAGCAGGGCACGGTCATAATTGCGGTCCTCAAGCACCCGCTCCAGCTCATCTATGTCGGAACGTATCGAGGTCGGATCGATCCCAAGGACGAGCTTGTCCACTGTGAGGAAATTGAGCCGGGTTTCGCTTGCCAGGCGTCTGAGATCCTTGATGCACTGGCGCAGCGATCCGCGCGCATGTTCCTCGTCCTGCTCGCTCCAAAGCATTGCCGCAAGTCGCCCGCGCGTCTCGCGTGACCTGCCGCTCAGCATAAGATAGGCGAGGATAGCGCAGGCCTTCCGCTTGCCCAACGAGAGGGTCTCCGCGCCCTTGCGAAGCTCGAAACCGCCGATTAGCCTAATCGCCAGACCGTCTGTGGAAATTGTAAACTCCGCCGGCTATCGTCTTGTTTCGGTCGATGGGTGGAGACCGCTTCCCCCGCGTAAACAGCAGACGCTAAAATATTGGAAAAGCCAAGTTGCTGTTGCAAGGGCCGCATTGGATAAAGCTCGCTTCGCTGCCGCAGCGCGACCAGTTGATCACGCTGCTCCAGGACGGCATCACCGAGGGCCCCAGGTCCAGCGTCCATGATCTTGATGTCTTGGCGAATCTCGCTGCGACCCTTGTTGCCGCGCCTGCGAATGGCCTGCCGCTTTTGCGCTTCGCTATCCGTTACGACATTCGCGTTGAAGTGTTCACCGTTCCAGGCGGGTTCCTGGCAATGTCGAATATTGCTCCGTTCGAAGGCAGTGAGGAACGCGTTACAGCAAGTGGCAAAGGCTTCAATGCTGCCCGGGCTGTGTTGGCTTGCCTCGGAGAGGCGGCGGAGATTTCGAGTTGGGCCTGCAGAGCCGACGACGTCACGGCGTCAGCTCACATCGCTCGTTCGAGCGTTGGAATGACGGTCGACGCAGTTGATGTGTTGGGCTTCTCACAGGAGCAGATCAACAATCGCGCCCGGCTCAACAGAGCGTGGCACGGCTGGGATACAATCCCATCGCCGGATCAGTTATGCAATCCTCGGCTATGGGTGAACGTTCAAAGCTTCCATGACGACACGACAGCGCTCTGTCCTGCACTCCTTTGCTATGGCCGCTTGGGGGATGTCGCATATGACGATGCCAGCTTGAACGTCGACTCCAATGGCTGCGCCGCAGGCACGACGCGGGCCGATGCGAGGACTCGTGCCTTGCTTGAACTCGTGGAGCGAGACGCCACTGGCATGTGGTGGCACCGAGGCTCCTTGAAAACGCGGCTGGATGTCGCGCAGCTTAATGACCAAGGCTTGACGTCTTACATCCGGCAGCATCGGCGCGACAGCGGACGAAGGCTCTGGCTTCTAGATATATCGTCCTTCCGAACGGCTATGGTGGTGGCAGCGATCAGCTGCGAAGACAGCGGCGAGCGCATGGCTGTTGGCTTTGGAGCCGGCTTCCATCTGGTAGATGCCGCCAGGTCCGCGTTTCTGGAATTGATACAATCCGAGGCCACCATGCACGCCCATGCCGATCGCGCTGAACGCCTCTGTAATACAATGGCCAGCGATGACGACTGCCGGATGGATCGCTGGAAGCGTTTCGCCGACGTACGCAACTTCCGTTTCGCCATCGGCGAACCGGCCGCTGGTCTGGAGAACGCCGGCACAGGAAACGTTGACGACCTGCTGGACGAAATCGACGAAGTTTGTGGGCAGCGGGTCTGGTTCGCGGACCTTTCGCGATCCGAGATTGGTATCCCTGTAGCAAAGGCGATTTGCGAGGGATTATCCCACTTCAAGGTGCGCTGGGGCTGCCGCCGAAACACCGCACCTTCCATCGCAGCTGGTTCGAGCAGAACAGTCACTGGCCTCTCGCAGGCCAGGAAACTTTTGATCTAATCGCTACAGGCGGCAGCTCTCGGATTTGGTACAGCGCTCGCTCGAATGAGCGCACGCATTCGATGTGAATGCCAGGAAAACTGCTCCTGCGTTTCCACTTTTGGGAAAAACTACTATAGGTCTGAACGACTGCAATGAGGCGCATTTTAGACAGGCAGCAATGGGGCCGGAAGCGGACGGTCCGGTTCTGGGTTGGAGAGGCTGGGAATCTGCCAATCGCTCTCGCGCTGCGATAGCGGCAATCTCGCTATGAGGGCGTTCAGATCATCCGGGCGCAGAGCGCCCGAAACGATACGAACGTACAATCTTTGCTCTAGGCAACAGATCTCGAACACTTGGTACGCCCAGCTCAAAGAGAAAGGTTGAAAGCGCGCTTGCAACCTCGCTCAATCCTCAGCCCTATAGAGCTGCCGCCGCCTTGACGATGAAATCTGCGACGGCGCCAGGCTGCGACAGCATCGGCACGTGTGAGCTTTCCAGCACAAGGATCTCTGCACCCATTCGGTCAGCCGAATCGCGTTCGACAGCGGGAGGTATCGTCTCATCGCGAGATGCGACGATGTACCAGTTGGGTTTGGAGCGCCATGCTGCCTTGGTGATCTTATCGCCGAAGCATTTCACCGCCAGCGGACCTTGAGTTGCATATACGATATCGGCCTCATCTGACGGGATGTCCTGCACGAAGTGCTTGCGCACCCCTTCGGGAGTCAGGGCCACATAGCCCTCGCCATAGGGCTTGATTTCGGCGGCACCCGGCGCCGGCGCATAATCCTTCCACCAATCCTGGAACGACTGTCCGTTGTCCGGCGCGCCCGCCGAGATGTAAACGAGGCCTTTCACGTTTGGATGGTTGCCCGCCTCGGTGATGACAGCGCCGCCCCAGGAATGGCCGACCAGGAGTACCGGACCTTCCTGCATGTCGATGACCCGGTGGGCGGCCGTCACGTCGTCGGCCAGTGAGCTCAGCGGATTCTGAACGGCGATGGCCTTTAGCCCGCGCTTCGTGAGCAGCGGAATGACCTTTGCCCAGCACGAGCCGTCGGCAAAGGCGCCGTGCACGAGAACGATGGTATTGATGGCCATGATGCACCTCTTTTGTGTTGAACGATATTCGGAAATTGTCAGCTGCTCGCTCCCTACTTCGACGCGTTCGCGGCGCTTTCGATGAAGGAGGCCACGTCCTGCGGATGGGACAACATGACGGCGTGACTGCTGCCGATCTCGACCAACTTGCCGCCGGTCCGCTTCGCCATCATCCGCTGCGTGCTCGGCGGGATCATGTGGTCCTGCGTCGTCAGCAGGAAGAAGGTAGGCTTGACCTTCCATGCTGCCTTGGTGAGCTTTGCCTGCGGGGCCTTCAGTCCCCAAGGCATCTGCGCCGCGGCCATGAACGTCGTGATCGAGGGGTCCACATCAGCGGCGAAGGCGGTGGGGAATTTAGCCGGATCTACCATCAGATATCCGTCGGTCGGCGGCAGCAGGGGTGCGCTGGGCTCGCCCGGGGTGGGCTTTTCTGCAAGCTCGATCACGGATTCGCCGATGTCCGGCGCGAAGGCCGCCAGGTACACGACGCTCCGGACCTTAGGATCGTTGCCCGCTTCGGTGATCACCGCGCCGCCATAAGAGTGGCCGACCAGAACGACCGGGCCCTTTGCCGCGGCGATGACGCGCAGGGTCGTCGCTACATCGTCTTCGAGCGTGCGTGTCGGGTTCTGCACCATCAGCACCTCATACCCGTCCTTGGTCAGAATGTCGTAGACAGGCTTCCAGCCGGCGGCATCGACGAACGCGCCATGGACCAGCACGATAGAGACTGGCCGCTCCGCCTGTCCCGCGGAGCAGATCGGTGAGGCAAGGACAAAAGCCGCGAGAAGTGCAAAAAACAATCTAATCATAACGTCGGTCTCCCTGAGTTGGTGCGCCATGAAATTAGTGACGGTGATGACCGAGGATCTGCAGGGCGCCTCCAGGCGTGGTCCATATTCTGGACGGTCACACCGAAATGCTGGACATCTTGTAACCGAGCGCCGAGCGGCGCGACATCCCGCGCCGAAGCGGTGTTTGTTTGAGGCTCATCACCAGACTCCTTCGTTTTGATCGACGCGCTTCATCCCTGGCGAACAGCACGATACGCGCGCGCCGACAGGCCCGTCAGATTGCGGAACACTTGGGTGAATTTTGCCTGCGACTCAAAGCCGGTCATCGAAGCGATTTCCGACAGCGACAGTTGGCTTTTCTCCAACCATTTCTGCGCCTCTTGCACCCTACGGAAGTTGAGGTAGCGATGTGGGGTCACGCCCACGGCTAGACGGAACAAACGCGCAGTGTGATATTCACTGAGGCCCGCCTGCGACGCTAGTTCTGCCAGTCCGATGTCGTCCGCGAAATGCGCCTCAATATAGTCGATGGCTTGGTCCAGGCGACCATAGCCCACATCGGGCAGTCTCACCGGGCGAACCCATCGATCGATCGAATACTTCTCGAGCAGGTAGGCGGCGAGCGCTGCTTGCATGCCGTCGAGATAGAGCCGCTCGGTGGTTTCTATCTCGTTCCGGCGCGTGCCTTGGAAAGCCATGGCCATGCGATAGAGCTTCGGGTCCTCCAAAGCGCCGGTGTACACCAGCTCGGCTTTCGCCGGGTCTACGTCAAAGTCGGCAGCCGCGCTCCTTTCGATCAAGATTGGCGGCAGGTAGATGTGAAGGCACTCGAGCGGTGATGTGGTGCCGCTCGCCTTCTCGAACGTGCCGACCGGGCAGATGCACGATGTACCGGGCCGGATGAAGCGCCGACGGGTCACTCCGTTGGCGGATTGCATAGCGTAGGTCCGACCGGAAAGCACGAAGACAAGCTCATTGCTCTGACAGACGCCGGGTTCATGATGACCTGGCTTCAATCGCCGGCGGTCGATGCGTAAACTCGAAAAATGCGCCGACGCAACGAGCTCGGTCGTGCTTTGATACTTGCGGTCTCCGTGTGTACTGAGTTTCATCCTTCCGACTTAAGGCACGGAGAACTCGGGGGTATTTCCGGTTCTTGCGGACCTATGAGCAAATCTTGCTATTGTCCAGGCGGGACCGATCCCGGCTCAACGCCGGCGCAGCACGCGATACTGGCCGGGTGTAAGCCCCGTCGCCTTGCGGAAAACTCGGATGAAGTTGGCCTGCGATCCGAATCCCGTTTCCAGCGCGATCTCAACCAGCGAGGATTTGCCATGAGCGAGACGCTTTTGCGCTTCCTGCACCCGCCGCAAGGTCACAAAACGGTGCGGCGAAAGGCCAGTTGCCTCGCGGAACAACCGGGAAAAATGAAACTCGCTGAGACACGCTTCCGCTGCCAGATCGGCCAGCCTGGTCTCTCCGGCGGCGAGGTAGGTTTCGATATAATCGAGCACGCGCGTCAACCGCTTGCCGTCGAACTCCGGAGATCGGGCGGGCGGCCGCCAACGGTCAATCGTGTAGGTGCCGAGGAGGTATCCGGCAAGCGCCGCCTGCATTCCATCCAGGAAGAGGCGGTCAGTGGGCTCGGCCGGTCGTCCCAGGACGTCGTTGAAACCCATGGCGATCTGATAGAGTTTTGGATCTCTCAGGCCGCCGACGTATGACAACTCCACTTTTGCGGGATCGATGTCATAGTCGGCAATGGCGCTCTGGGCGATGAGGGTATCCGGCAGATAAATGTGCAAGCACTCGAGAGGCGATGTGTTAGCACTTTCGCTCTCTTCGACCCCCTTAGGTAGAATGCACGCGATTCCTGGCTGAATGAAATACCTGCCGGTCGCGCCGTTGGTGTTTTGCTGCGCAAAAGCTCGGCCAGCGATAACGAAGGCGAGTTCGGTAGAAGATCGTACGCCCGGCGTGTGGTGGCCCGCCTCCAGCCGACGTTGCTCGGCGCGCAGATTGGGGAGTTGGATAGCTGCCCTGAGCTGGCTGCTGGCCTGGTACTTATGCTCGCTGTGAGAATTCAGTCCCATGATCGTCTCCGCCACACAGATCAGCGGCTGCTCTGCTGCAAGCAGCGCATAAAATTATTAGAATAAATGGTTGCCAGCGACAACCCAGATGGCATTGGAGCCAGCAGGGGCGAACCCAACCGTTCAATTGATCTCGCGTTGAATCGAAATGGCGCACTAACGCTGAACTCTCAGGAGACAGCCGTCACAAACTCGGCAAGTCTGGTCAAAGTTCGTTGAGCATCGCGCCTAATACAACGGCGTGGCCGCTGCGATTCCTAAACAGGGGAGGCGGTGCACGGCCGCAAATAGCTGACCGGGCGGGATTTCGCCCACGCGTCCCGAAGCGTTCCCTCGCGACGACAATCCGCAGGCTCGTCTGACGCTACCGCTTATTCCCAAAAGCTGGAATAGCTACTTGTGATCGTTGCCTCTGCCTCAGCACCAGCAATATCTGCTTTTGGCGGGCGGTCAAATTAGCCGGATGGCAGACATGAGGCGCATTGCGGTCCGGCGGCCTTTGGGCCGGAAGCGAACTTGCGGCTTGGAGGCTTGGAATGTGAGAAGCGGACGTTCAGGCGCCCCTTGCATCGACGCGATCTGACCCATTCTCGGAAGTCGGGCCGGATAGACTGTAGGCCAGAGTACCAATACAATCCCAGGTGCCGGGCTTTCTGAAAGTACTCAACCCACATGGCCGAGATTCCAACCCAACGCCGCCTTGCCGCGATTCTGGCTGCTGATGTCGTTGGCTTTTCGCGCCTCATGGAGCACGACGAGGCTGGCACACTGGCCGCTCTCAAAGCGCGGCGGCGCGATGTTCTGGTTCCAGTGGTTGCCCAGCACCACGGCCGCGTGGTCAAGGTGATGGGCGACGGTGTGCTGGTGGAATTTGGCAGTGCGGTTGATGCCGTCCAATGCGCCATCGAATTACAGAAGGGTTTTGCCGGGGCCAACGAGAGCATGGCGGAGGCCTACCGCATCGTCCTGCGTATCGGCATCAATCTGGGCGACGTCATCGTCGAGGGCAGTGATCTCTATGGCGACGGTGTCAACGTGGCCGCCCGGCTGGAGGGTCTGGCTGAGCCCGGCGGCATCTACGTCTCCGCCACCGTGCACGATCATGTCACCGGCAAGCTGGCATTGGCGTTCGATGATCTGGGCGAGCACACACTCAAGAATATTGCAAAGCCAGTGCGGGTTTATCGCGCAGGAACAGGCGGGACCGGCAGACTTGCGCAGCAGCCCGCGGCTGCACTCCCGAAAAAGCCCTCGATTGCGGTCCTGCCCTTTGCAAATATGAGCGGCGATCCCGAGCAGGAGTACTTTTCCGACGGCATCACCGAGGACATAATCACCGACCTTTCGAAAGCGTCCGGACTCTCCGTCGTCGCCCGCAATACGGTCTTTACCTTCAAGGGCAAGGCGGTATTGATCGAGGAGGTGGCGAAGAAGCTGAATGTCGCCTACGTCCTGGAAGGAAGTGTACGCAAGGCTGGAGGGCGGGTGCGTATCACGGCTCAGCTAATCAATGGTCGTGGCGGTGACCATATCTGGGCCGAGCGGTATGACCGGACGCTGGACGATATCTTTGCCCTTCAGGACGAGATATCCAGAAGCATAGTCGACGTGCTCAAAGTGAAGCTGTTGCCCGAAGAACTGGCGACAATTACAAACCGCTCGACCGACAACCCCGAGGCTTACGAGACGCTGTTGATGGGCAGGTCGTTCCTCAATAGGGGAGTCGAGACCAAGTTTATCAAAACAGCGCAGCGACTGTTTGCCAGAGCTGTTGAAATTGACCCAAATTATGCGCGCGCTTATGCCGCTTTGGCTGATTGTGAGTGGCTTCTGTTGACTTGCAACGATCCCGACGCCAGCTTCGAGGCAGTCCTTTCCAACAGCTCACGGGCGCTCGAACTTGAGCCAGGTCTCGCCGACGCCCACGCATCACGTGGCGGGGCCTTGTTTGTAAATGGCCGGTATGCCGAGGCGGAAGTGGAGTTCGAGCGAGCTTTGGAGTTAGACGCCAGTTCTTCCGATACCTATTTCGCTTACGGCCGGAATTGTTTCATTCAAGGTCAATACGAGAATGCAGCCGCTCTGTACGAGCGTGCTGTATCCCTGTCACCCGATGACTATCGGGTCTGGGTCAATCTAGGGATGGTCTATGTTTCACTTGGTCGCAGCGACGACGCCAAGGAAGCAGCAAGGCAAGGTGTGCTTGGAGTGGAAAAGGAAGTCAAAGCGCATCCCGACAATGCCACCGCGCTATGTTACGGCGCCGCAATGCTGGCGGAAGTTGGCGAGATTGGACGCGCGCTGTCGTGGGCCTCCCGTGCTGAAATGTTCGCCGGAGACAACATTGCGGTTCAGTACAACATAGGCTGTTTTTATGCGAAGCTGGGCAAGACGGAGCAGGCTATCGGTTGCCTTGAACGTCAGCTAACTGCATCACATGCCTACCTCATTTTGCGCATGCCTTGGATGCGTCAGGATAGTGACCTCGACTCGCTCCGCGCTCATCCCCGTTATGTCGCGCTTGTCAATCGGATAGAGGCCCAAATAGCCGAGACTGGTGCTCGAATATCAGCAGGCCACGAGGAGAGTGAAGTAACAACCCTGAATATGAAGCCCAGAAAATGAGCTGGTTGAGGGGCAGGTCCGTTCATAGCGCAACTACGCCTCAAGCGCCGTCGCCGGTAGTGTCCGCTGTAAGGCGGTGGCACAACTAACTTTAACGGCCGACTTTGGGCGCGAAGCTGCCGTTCAAAAGGTAGCACGCTTGGAAGTTCGTGCCGACGCGCTATCTGGCGCATGTTCCAGAAGTCGCTGCCTTCAAAGCTATCCAAAAACCGAATCTAGTGTCCCACTTTGTCCGTAAGCAACCGCAATTCTGGCTGGGGGACGACCCAGAAAGTTCGAAAAGCTTCCAGGAACCCCAAGCGATTTGACCGTATCGAACTGCCACCACGTCGTGGAATGGCAGGCGGCAAGGCTTGATTGACTGATTGTCGCCGCCGGCAAATCTTGACCGGAAGGCGCTATTGCCGGCGTGTTTTAGTTAGCGATCGTTCAAGGCACTGGAAATGAGCCAATCGCAGGTCCCAGCAGCACCGCCCGGATGGCTGCCGGACGCGTGGCTCCGCAACGCACGGCTGGTGTCCGGCCTCGTGCTGATGGCGTTCGTGACGCTGCATTTCCTGAACCATGCGTTGCTCCTGATCTCGCTTGAAGCAGCGGATAAGGGGCGCGCGGTGTTCCTGCTGATCTGGCGCAACCCGGCCGGCACGCTGCTCCTCTACGGCGCGGTCGCCACGCATCTCGTCCTTTCGCTGCTGGCACTCTACCAGCGCCGCACACTGGTCATGCCGGTGCGAGAGTGGGCACAGATACTGCTCGGCCTCGCCATCCCGCTACTGATTGCCGAGCATGTGGTCGGCACGCGTGCCATGCACGCCCTCTATGAGGCCAACGACACTTACGAGTTTGTGGTGCGCTCGCTGTGGATCCTGACCCCGCAGGTCGGGGTGCGGCAGGCGATCGCGGTGGTCGTCATCTGGGCGCATGGCTGCCTCGGCCTCTACTTCTGGCTGCGCTATCGTCGGTGGTATCCGCGCGTCGCCTCGGCTCTGCTGGTCTTGGCGGTGCTGGTCCCGGTGCTGGCGCTGCTCGGTTTCGCTAGCGCCGGAAAGGAGGTCTCGGCGATGGGACCGCCTCGGTCGCAGTCCATCGAGCCAGCCCTTTTCGACCGGGCGTTGGCGACCAAGGAGCGCATAGACAGCAGCATCTATGCCGGCTTTGCGGGACTGATCGTCCTGGTGCTGGCGGCGCGCATCGTTCGCGACCGCATCGAGCGGCGCAACCTGATAGAGGTGCGCTATGCCGGCGGGCGCAAGGTGCGCATTCCCCGCGGCTACAGCGTGCTCGACGCCAGCCGGCTGGGCGGCATCGCGCATTATGCCGTGTGCGGCGGGCGCGGACGCTGCTCGACCTGCCGCATCCGCGTGCTCGACGGCCTGGCCGAGCAGCCGGAGCCCGGTTCGATCGAAGCGGCGACCCTGCGCCGCATCGCGGCCGACGGCGACGTGCGGCTCGCCTGCCAGCTCAGGCCGCGCGGCGATCTTCGCGTCGCGCCGCTGCTGTCGCCGCCGGTCACGGCGGAGAGCCCGCTCGCTGCAACCGCCAGCGATCCCGGCCACGAGAAGGTCGTGGTGGTGATGTTCTGCGACATGCGCGGCTTCACGGCGATGGCCGACCAGCGCCTGCCATTCGACGTGGTCTTCCTGCTCAACCGCTATTTCGGCGTGATCGGCCGCGCAGTCGAGAGCTCAGGCGGCCGCGTCGACAAGTTCGTCGGCGATGGCGCCATGGCGCTGTTCGGGCTGGAAACGACGCCCGGCGAGGCATGCCGCAACGCACTTTCTGCCGCCAGCGCCATCGTCGAAGGGGTTCGCGCCCTCAGCGACGACCTTGCCGAGGAACTGCGCGCCACCATCAAGGTCGCGATCGGCATCCATGTCGGCCAGGCGATCGTCGGCTCGATGGGCTACGGCGCGGTCATGAACGTGACCGCGATCGGCGACACTATCAACGTCGGCAGCCGGCTGGAGGCCGCGGCGAAGGAATTCGAGGCGGAGATCGTCGTCTCCGAAGCGGCGGTGCGGCTTTCGGGCATGGACCTACCCGGCGCGGAGGCGCGCGAGATCGACATCCGCGGCCGCGCGCGCCCGCTCGGCGTGCTGGTCGTGCCGCGCGGCGCGGCCGTGCCGATCGCCTTGCCAGCAAAATGAGATAAGGCGGGCTCGAAATGCCGGCCTCGCACACTCCCTACGATGCCGGAGGTCAGTCGGCGCGAACCGGATCGAGCGTCATCTGCTAGTCATCGTCTATTCGCGAGAGAATTTCGCCGAGGCGGTCATGCGACTGACTGGCGGCGCCGGAGAGGATGTCGCCTATGATTCTGTCGGAAACGACACCTTCGGCGGGTCGCTGGCAGCGCTCGGGGTACGAGGCCATCTCGTTAGTTTTGGCCAGGCTTCAGGCCCAGTCGGCAACTGGGACATGGTCGGTTCTCTTCGAAGTCCGTCACGATTTCCCGGCCCAACTACGCCCACTATACGGACACACCGCAAAAGCTCGCTCCGCAATTGAACCGGTTCTTTGCCGCGCTCCGACTGGGCGTTATCAAGGTCGAGCCTCCAAGGCCCTACGATCTTGCAGCAGCGTCTCAGGCCCATCGCGATCTGGAGTCTCGACGAACGACCGGCGCGCTGGAGCTAAAGGTTTGAGACAAGTTTTCACAATCGGAGCCCAGCGGCGTCACCAGAAGCTGGCGGTCGCTATTGCCGCCATTCATTTCAAGGCCTTGCGAATGGCTGCTGTCGGCGTAACCCCGACCAAACCGCCAACGCTCGCAAGGTCCGCTTTTGGAGAACTCTTAGATGGGCTTCGACGACCGATATTGGGCGCATTGCAGTCCGGCAGCGTTGGGGCCGATTTCGGACCGTCGGCTTCCGGCACGGAGAAAGCTAAAGCTGCCTAAGCTGACAGCAGTGCGCGTAACCCCGGAAGAGCATCGTCGTGCGTTCAGTGTCTTACAAAATTAAGGAACCTTTCGTTTTCGCTCCATCTCACAACTTCTAACGCCCTCTCTCGGAAACTCATTGGATCAACGAGCTTCCGTTACGTAAATTGTGCGAAACGAGAGGACTTACAATGAGCACGATCAAGACCAAAGACGGCACGGAGATCTACTACAAAGACTGGGGTTCCGGGCAGCCAGTCGTATTTAGCCACGGTTGGCCGCTGACCGCAGACGCATTCGAGGACCAAATGTTCTTCCTGGCCTCGCGTGGTTACCGCTGCATCGCACACGACCGGCGTGGCCACGGCCGTTCCAGCCAGCCCTGGCAGGGCAATGACCTCGACACATATGCGGACGACCTCGCCGAACTTACCGCCGCGCTCGATCTGAAGAAGGCGGTCCACGTCGGCCATTCGACGGGCGGCGGCGAGGTGACGCGCTATATCGGCCGGCACGGTACGGGGCGCGTCCACAAGGCTGCGCTGATCGGGGCGATCCCACCGGTAATGATCAAGTCCGACAAGAACCCTGGCGGCACGCCGATGGAGGCATTCGACAAGCTGCGCGACGCCGTCGTCGCCGACCGATCGCAATTCTGGAAGGATCTCAGCCTGCCCTTCTATGGCTATAACCGGCCCGGCGCGAAGGTCTCGGAAGGTGTCCGGCAATCATTCTGGCTGCAGAGCATCATGGCGGGCTTCCCAGCCTCCTATTTCTGTATCAAGGCGTTTTCCGAAACCGACCTGACGGAAGACCTCAAGCGGATCGATGTTCCGACGCTCGTCCTGCACGGCGACGACGACCAGATCGTTCCGATCGCGGATTCCGCCCTGCTGTCATCGAAGATCGTCAAAAACGCGAAACTCGTGGTCTACGAGGGCGCCCCGCACGGCATGTGCACCACGCTCAAGAATCGGGTGAACGACGAGCTGCTCGCCTTCATCAAATCATGACCGCACGGCGGCCTGCCGATGCTGGTCCCCGGCACCAAGCGATAAGCACAATCGAAAGGATAAAGCTGTGACAGAGACTTTGTACTCGCCTCATGCCATGGCATCGCGCCGCACCGTTCTGATGGGAACGACTGGGTTGCTTGCCGCCTCGGCCTTGGGTCTGCCCGGCATGACCGGTGCGGACAGCGCCGAAGCCGCCACTGAACGCCGCAAGGGAACGCTGTCCGGCAACTTTCTGACCACCAGCGACGGCACGCGTATCTACTATAAGGACTGGGGCACCGGGCAGCCGGTCGTGTTCAGCCACGGCTGGCCGCTGTCGTCGGATGCTTTTGAAGACCAGATGTTCTTCTTGGCCTCAAATGGCTATCGGGCCATCGCCGCCGACCGACGTGGCCACGGCCGTTCCAGCCAGCCTTGGCGAGGCAACGACATTGATACCTATGCTGACGATCTCGCTGAACTGGTTGCGGCGCTGGACTTGAAGCACGTCGTGCATATCGGCCATTCCACGGGCGGCGGCGAAGTAGCGCGCTATGTTGGTCGGCACGGAACCAAGCGCGTCGCCAAGCTGGTACTAATCAGCGCGATACCGCCGCTTCGGCTAAAGACTGAAGCAAACCCGCTGGGCGCCCCGATCGAAGCATTCGATGCACTGCGCACAAAAATCCACGAGGACCGGTCGGCATTCTGGACCGAGCTCTCGGTGCCTTTCTACGGCTACAACCGGCCGGGTGCGAAGATTTCGGAGGGTGTTCGAGACCAGTTCGTCCTGCAATGCATGATGGCCGGCATGCCAGCCTCTTATCTCGGCATCAAGGCACAGTCGGAAACTGACTTCACGGGAGATCTGAAGAAGATCGACGTTCCGACACTAATCCTGCACGGCGAGGACGACCAGTTGGTGCCAATCGCCGATTCGGCCCTGCTGACGGCCAAGCTAGTCAAGGGATCGCAGCTCAAGATTCTGAATGGAGCGCCGCACGGCATGTGTACCACTCGGAAGGACGAGATCAACGCCGCGCTTCTCTCGTTCATCCGCGCTTCGGCCTGAACTGCCGCGCTCGGCATTGGCCGAAGCCGCGCTACGCGGCCGTCCCCCCACCGCGTAGCGCCCCTTTTCCCAAATTCCGGCCGATGCCGGCAAAGGAGCTAAGATGTTGAGTTTCAATTCCCGGGTTGTTGCACTGGCGGTCGCATCTGTCTTGCTTGCATCGACGGCGCCCCCGCCGATCGGCCTCCAGTCCGGATATGCCGCCGAACAGACGGTTCCTACCGTCCACTTCCGCACGGCTAAGGTCGAGGGCGTTGACATTTTCTACCGCGAAGCTGGTCCGACAGCTGGACCTGTGGTCCTGTTGCTGCACGGCTTTCCGACATCGTCGCACATGTTCCGCAACCTGATCCCGCTGCTGGCCGACCGCTACCACGTGATCGCCCCGGACTATCCCGGGTTCGGCCAGAGCGGCGCGCCCGATCACAAGGGGTTCGCCTACACGTTCGGGCACTACGCCGACCTTGTCGACGGCCTGCTCGGCCAGCTCGGCACGAAGAGCTACGCGATGTACGTCATGGATTACGGCGCACCTGTAGGTTACCGCCTGGCGCTCAAGCATCCCGAGCGCGTGACCGGGCTCATCGTCCAGAACGGCAACGCCTACGAGGAAGGCCTCAAGGAATTCTGGGATCCGATCAAGGCCTATTGGGCAGATGGCTCGGCCAAACACAGAGAAGCACTTAATTTTCTCGTCGCGCCAGAAACCACAAAGTTTCAGTACACCGATGGTGTAGCTGACCTGTCACGCATTGACCCTGATAATTGGGCGCATGATCAGGCCCTTCTCGATCGTCCTGGGAACAAAGATATTCAGCTTGATCTATTTCACGACTACGGGAGCAACGTCCCGCTCTATCCGAAGTTTCAGGAATTTTTCCGCACCAAGAAACCCCCGACCCTGATCGTGTGGGGCAAGAACGACAAAATCTTTCCCGCGGACGGTGCCGGGCCGTACTTACGTGATCTTCCTGAAGCTGAGGTTCACATGTTGGACACTGGGCATTTCGCGCTCGAAGACAAGCTCGATGAGATGGGCCCGCTGATCCGGAATTTCCTTGACCGAAAGGTCGCCACAAACTGATCACGGACTTCTACCGAAATTTCTGAATCTCGCCCGCAACGCGTCTTTCTTCAGAAAACCTCAGATTATCGTCAGAGGAAGAAACCATGTCGTTCGCTCACCAAAATTCCCTTACCCGCCGCGGCTTCTGCATGTGCTGCATCGGGGCCGCCGCGTCTGCCAGCGGGTGGCTTTCGCCACGGCAGGCCTATGCCGAGGCCCGTGGCATCGTCAGTCTTATCAAGGACAGCGCCGCAGGTTCGCCGATCACGGTTCACCGACTGCGCAACAACATCAGCGTGCTGGAGGGGTCTGGTGGAAACGTCGCTGTGTTGACCGGCCCGGATGGCAATGTGCTCGTGGATGCGGGAATCACCGTTTCGCGGTCGCAGATGACTAAGGCACTGCAGGGTCTCACGGCCGACCCCGTAACGCACCTGATAAACACGCACTGGCATTTCGACCATGCCGACGGTAATTCCTGGCTAGGTCCAGCGGGTGCCAAGATTATTGCCCAGGACAATACCCGTAAGTATCTGTCGCAGGTCCAGCGTGTGGAAGAATGGGACTACAATTTCCTGCCGCTGGCCGCCGACGGCCTGCCGACTGAAGTGTTTTCCGACAGCCACGATCTGAAACTCAACGGCGCGTCCATTGCGCTCAAGTACTATGGGCCTGCTCACACCGACAGCGACATTTCCGTCACCTTCGGCGAAGCCGACATCATCCATGTCGCCGACACTTTCTGGAATGGCATCTACCCCTTCATCGACTACTCGACCGGCGGCAGCATCGACGGCATGATCGCGGCATCGGACGCCAATCTCGCGGCGACCACTGACAAGACGATCATCATCCCCGGCCACGGCCAACCGGTGAGCAACCGTGCCGAACTCCAAGCCTTTCGCGACATGCTTGTCGGGATCAGGGACAACGTCGCCAAACTGAAGGCCGAAGGTCGCACGCGCGACGAGGCTGTCGCGGCCAAACCGACGGCCGCCTTCGACCCTATCTGGGGCAATTTCGTCATCGACCCGGCTTTCTTCACCCGGCTGGTCTACGAGGGCGTGTAACTGAAGCCGTGCAAAGGGAGGTTGCCATGGGCAAACTCGACGGAAAGGTCGCCGTGATCACCGGCGCGACGAGCGGCATCGGCCTGGCGACGGCCCGGCGGTTTGCTATGGAAGGCGCCCGGGTCTTCATCACCGGCCGCAGGAAGAAGGAACTGGACGCTGCCGTCCTCGCGGTCGGCAAAGGTTCGCGCGGCATCCAGGGAGATGTGGCGGATATGGCCGATCTCGACCGCCTCTACGCCGTCGTCCGAGACGACGCCGGAAGGATTGACGTGCTCGTCGCCAATGCAGGCGGCGGTGAGTTCGCTGCACTCGGTGCGATCACCGAAGAGCACTTCGACAACACCTTCCGGACCAACGTCAAAGGAACGCTTTTCACCGTTCAGAAGGCGCTGCCTCTGTTAAAAGACGACGCCTCGATCATTCTGGTCGGGTCGACGACTGGGACCACGGGAACGCCGAATTTCAGCGTCTACAGCGCCAGCAAAGCCGCGATCCGCAACTTCGCGCGAAGCTGGATCCTCGATCTCGCTGGCCGGGCCATTCGAGTGAACGTCCTTTCTCCTGGCTCCACCCTCACGCCCGGCCTGTCGGACCTCGCCCCGGCCGGGTCGGCAAGGGACCAGATGTTCGGCTCCCTAAGGGCTGCGACGCCGTTGGGTCGACTTGCCGACCCGGACGAAACGGCGGGTGCGGCGCTGTTCCTGGCTTCAAGTGACAGCAGCTTCGTGACCGGGACCGAGTTGTTCGTCGATGGCGGGTCGGCCCAAATATAGACTTCCCATAGCTGTGCCGAAGGATTTTCGCGATGACGCTCAGTTTGAAGGACTTGATCTCCATGACCGCAGCAATCGGGATAACCACAGGGGCCTCGGCGCAAACGGCAAAGGATATTGTGGGTCCATCGCCGCTGATCGCCATCGAGAACGAGCCAGCTCCAAAGCTCATCGTCGACCCGCCATTGACCGAACCGCTGTCGCGCGGCCTCGTCTTTATCCAGTACCGCGCCGAGAATCTGCGCGTCGTGCCGGTGTTCGGAAAAGGCGCCCTCGATGTCTCGCCGCGCATCGGCCACGTCCACATTACCGTGGATGACGCGCCTTGGCATTTCGTCGACGCCAGCGGGGAGACGATCATCGTGGTCGGTCTGAAGCCTGGTCCCCACAAGGTCCTGGTCGAGCTGGCGGACCCGACGCATCACGTGATCGACAGCAAGACCGTCAAATTCGACGTGCCGGCCAAGCCAGGCACGCCGTAACAGCTTGGCGTCAGGCTGCGGCCGCACGTCAACCAACGAGAAGGGGATTGAAATGGACCTCGATCGCTTCACTCGCCGGCAGGTGCTGGGAACCGTCGGCGCGCTCGCCGTATCGGCGCTGCTGCCAAAGGCGGCACGCGCGGCGCCGGCATACAGTTTTGCGCATGGCGATTTCGATATCACCGTATTCAGCGACGGATTCATCTCCGTGCCTGGCGAGATTCTGGTGCCCGACATCCCGACGGAAGAGCGAGCCGCGATCCTTGGTCGCATAGACGCTCCCGGCGGAGTGGTCCGCGCCAAGACGAATATCCCACTGCTGCGCAAGGGAAACGATCTCATCCTCGTCGATATCGGCGGGGGCCACAAATATCAACCGACCGATGGCCATCTCGCGGAGGACCTGAGGAACGCAACGATAGATCCTACCGCTATCACCAAGGTGGTCTTCACCCATGCGCATCCAGACCACATTTGGGCAACGTTGGTGGAAGGTGGCGACCTACGATATCCGAATGCCACTTACCTTGTCGGCGCATCCGAATGGAATTTCTGGATGGATCCGGATTATCTGACCAACATGCCCGATGCCCTGCATGATTTCGCAAAGGGGGCGCAGCGGGACCTCAATGCGATCAAAGACCGTGTGGTGATGCTGAAGCCCGGTGATGACGTGATTACGGGAATGAGCGTGCTTGACACGGCTGGCCACACGCCGGGTCACCTATCATTCGAACTGGCAGGCGCCGAAGGAATGCTTATCACGGCGGACGTGGCCAACAACCAGATCGTCTCGTTCGAACATCCGGATTGGAAGTTCGGCTATGACACGCTTCCGGAATTAGCGATCAGCAACCGGTTCAAGCTGCTCGACCGTGCGGCGACCGACAAGATGAAGCTGCTTGGCTACCACTGGGAATATCCCGGGGTCGGCTATGCAGACCGCACCGGAAACGCGTTCCGTTTTGTGGGCGCCAGCTAGGCCGCGGCAATACTCGCAGGAAGCCGAAGGGACGAGAGATGTCCAATACGCGCGGAATTTTGCAGGCCGCACACTTCAACGTCGTGCTCGCCACCGGCGAGGCGCCCATTTTTAAAGCGGGAGATCGGGTCCGGATACTCTTGCGCGCGCCGATCGGCCACTACCGCGTGCCGATCTATCTGCGTGGCAAGCATGGGTCGATCGAAGCCGTGATCGAACCGGCCGCAGTCGACAACGAGGAAGAGGGCTTTGGCCGCAACGCCGGGTCGAAGCGGCATTATTACCGCGTGGCGATACCTATGGCCGAGATCTGGTCCGACTATGCCGGTTCACCGAGAGACGGATTGCGCATCGAAATCTTCGAGACATGGCTGGAAAGGATATGAAGATGGCTGACCCTGAACAGGATCACCACCACGATCACGATCACGCCGAAATCACGCAGGGCGAAGCGCCAGGCTATTTCGACATCATGGAAACGGCTGTGCGCGAGCTTCTAATAGAGCGCAAGCTGATCCGCGCCGACGAGATCCGCCGCCAGATCGAAGTCATCGACTCGCGCACCCCCGCGCTAGGGGCGAAGGTCGTCGCCCGCGCCTGGGTAGACCCGTCTTTCAAGACCCGCCTGCTGGAGAACGGCCGCACGGCCTGCGAGGAGCTCGGCATCAGCTTCTATGACGACACCGCACTCATCGTGCTGGAAAACACACCGTGCGTTCACAACCTGATCGTCTGCACGCTGTGCTCCTGCTATCCTCGGCCGGTCTTGGGGCTTCCGCCGGACTGGTACAAGCTGAAGCCATACAGAGCGCGCGCCGTATCCGAGCCTCGCGCCGTACTTGCCGAATTCGGCACAGAAATTCCGGACGACGTCGAAGTCCGGGTCAGCGATTCGACGGCGATTGTCCGCTACCTGGTGCTGCCGATGCGTCCGGATGGCACCGATGACTATGATGAGCAGCAGCTGGCCGATCTCGTCACGCGGGACGCTATGATCGGCGTGATCCCCGTCAGAGTTGAGCAGTGAGGTTGCACCATGACCGACACCCAACACCTTGTGAGCCGCCTTCCAAATGATATCGGTGGATTGCCGGCCGACCCAATCCAGCGCATCGACCACGACCTCGAGCCTTGGGAAAAGCGCTGCCATGCGTTGGCAGACGTCCTCGATTTTCACAAAATCATCAACACCGAGGAGAAACGCTGTGGCGTCGAAGCCCTCGGAGTCGAGGTAATCGGCAAGCTCAGCTACTACGAGCGTTGGATTGTGGCGTTCGCCAACATCCTTTTCAGGAAGGGCATTCTAACGCCAACTGAGGTTGCCCTAAAGATGAACGAGGTCGAGGGGCGGTGGTCGCAGGCCGGCAGCGGCTCACGAGAACTTGTATGACCCCGGAAGGCTTTATTGCGCGCGAAAGCAAGTTCGACTGCAAAGAGTCCATGGATCGCCTTTGCGAGTCGGCAGTTGGAAACGGAATGGCGATTGTGGCACGGATCGATCACGCCGCAGCGGCAGCACAATTCGACTTAGAACTGCGGCCCGCTGAAGTCCTAATCTTCGGCAACCCGCAAGCTGGGACGCCGCTCATGCAGAAGGCCCCGACCATAGCGATCGATCTGCCGCTCAAGGCGCTCGTATGGCAGGACGCCACGGGAAAAATTTGGGTAGGGTACAATGATCCCTTATGGATGGGCCAACGTCATGGCGTTGGACCCCTTACCTGCCCCTCGCTTCGCAGTATGGCGGTCAAGCTTGCGACTGTGGTCAATGCCGCCGCATCCGAATGACAACACCCGCATTGGTCGATTCGCTGCAAGTATCGGCCACATCGTTCCCAGGCAGCGCTAGGCCGTGAACCCATAAATCTGCCAGCGCACGGCTTGCCAGAGTCCGCTATGTCTCGATAGCGACCAAATTCTGCAGCGCAGCTAAATGACGCGAAGGGCCACGAGCCGACATCACGACCGCAGTCCGGTCCAAACCCTCAACCGATTGCCGAGGGCTAGCAATTGCTGGTTCCAGCCCGCCCTGATCGTTGCGGCAGGCAATTTGAGCAGGCATCGCGGCAGTGTCCATGGTACTGATAGCCGAAACAGCGTAAACTGTTGACCGCTTATCGTGGAGGCGCTCCGTGTCTACCAAGCGCGTGGTAAGGCAGCTCATGGCGGTCGTCGCGGCCGATGTCGCCGGCTACAGTCGGCTGATGGCGGCCGACGAGGAAGGCACGCTCGCGGATATGAAATCGCATCGGCGCGCCCTTATCGATCCCAAGATTAGACAGCATCGCGGACGGATCGTGAAGACCACCGGCGACGGCATGCTCCTGGAGTTCGCGAGCGTTGTCGACGCGGTGCGCTGTGCCGTCGACGTCCAGCGCGGGATGATCGCGCGCAATGAGACCGTGGCACAAGAGAAGCGCATCGAGTTCCGCATCGGCATAAATGTCGGCGACATCATCATCGATGACGGCGATATTTATGGCGATGGCGTCAACGTGGCGGCCCGCCTGGAAGGAATCGCCGAGCCCGGCGGCATCTTCATTTCCCGTCAAGTGTTCGATCAGGTCGACGGAAAACTTGCGCTCAGAGTTCGGAAACTGGGTTCCCGGAATCTGAAAAACATCGCCAAGCCAGTCGAGGTATTTGCGATCGATCAAATGGGACGATCGGACGAGGCGCCTGAACGCGACCGCGCGGAGCAGGCTATCCAGAAGGTCAAATATTGCCGGGCACCTGACGGTGTGCGTCTCGCCTATGCGATCTCCGGCAGCGGGCCGATACTGGTGAAGTCGGCAAACTGGATGAATCACCTTGAATACGATTGGGAAAGCCCGATCTGGCGACATGTCTTTCGCGGGTTGTCGCGTGACCACACGCTGATCCGTTATGACGCAAGAGGCAACGGCATGTCCGACTGGGACGTCGATGAGCTCTCGCTTGACGCCTGGGTGAGCGACCTTGAAACGATTGTCGACGCGGCCGGCGTCCAGCGTTTCCCGCTTCTCGGAATGTCCCAGGGCTGCGCCATTTCGGTTGCGTATGCCGTCCGGTATCCGGAACGCGTGTCGCACCTTGTTCTCTATGGCGGGTTCGCGCTTGGCGGCAAGAAGCGCGCTCCGGCCGAAAAAGAACGGCGCAATGCGATGACGACTTTGATGCGCCTCGGATGGGGCGCGGACAATCCGAGCTTCCGGCAAATGTTTACCGGGCTATTCATCCCGGGGGGAACTCACGAGCAGGCGGATATTTTCAACGAGCTGCAACGTAGGACGACCTCTCCCGAGTGCGCTGCCAGATATTTCGATGTTGTGGGCGATTTCGATATCACCCATCGTCTCGCCGACGTGAAGGTGCCGACACTTGTCATGCATGCGCGGGGCGATCTCATGGTTCCAATCGAAGCCGGCCGCCAACTGGCCGCTGGGATTCCCGGCGCCCGCTTCATCGCCTTCGAGGGCCAGAACCATCTGTTTCTGGAGCATGAGCCGGCTTCCGACCGATTTTTCGAAGAGATCAGACTTTTCCTGAGCGGCTGAGAATCGGTAGCGGAGAGGATGTTACGCTCAAAGTGGATTGTCTGGGTTGGATCAATCGCGACTGGGGCGAGCCGGCTGCGGTCCGGTCACGTCCGCTGCGCCGCCGAAAGCGGAAGTCAATTCAGAGCATTAGCGACATGGTGACGGGAGCATTGCGGGTTGATGGCGCTGCCCAAGACGTGATTCAAGCTCCGAACCGGAGCCTCGAATCATGCGCTACGAACTCAGCGACTACGAATGGACCGCCATCAAACCTATGCTGCCGGACAAACCGCGTGGTGTTCGGCGTGTAAATGACCGTCGCGTGCTCAATGGCATCTTTTGGGTCCTGCGTTCAGGTGCGCCATGGCGCGACCTGCCGGAGAACTACGGTCCCCGCACCACCTGTTACAATCGCTTCGTTCGGTGGCGACGGGCTGGCGTCTGGGACCACATCATGGACGCACTGGCTGCCGGTCATGACGCGGCGGTGCAACTGATCGACACCTCCATAGTGCGCGTGCATCAGCACGGAGCCTGTATCGCGGACAACAATCAGGAAGATATGGGTCGCTCACGGGGTGGCCTGACCAGCAAGATTCACGCGGTGGTGGACACCAATGGCCTGCCGGTCCATCTCGCCCTTACGCCCGGTGAGGCGCATGACAACCGGCTGTGTTCGGTTCTGCTCAGCGCATTGCTTCCCAAGACGATACTGCTCGCGGATCGCGGCTACGACGCCGACTGGATAAGGGAGCTTGCCCGCCAGCAAGGAGCATGGGCGAACATTCCGCCGAAACGAAATCGCAAAGACCCGATCTGCTTCAGTGCGTATCTGTATCGCGCACGCAATTTGATCGAACGGTTCTTCAACAAGATCAAGCAATGTCGGCGTGTCGCGACCCGATACGACAAACTCGCAGCCAACTATCTTGCGTTCGTCAAACTCGCATCAATCCGAATTTGGCTACGTGCTAATGAGTCCACGCCCTAGCGGCTTCGCAAAGCGATTCCGAATGCCCACGGGTTGTACTGGACGCCTTCGCCCATTCGGTTTCAGAACGTACTCATAACGATTGATACTGCTCGATATATGGTGGCACGGAGGCCACTGCAGCCGTTGTAATCGCGTTGAGCAAGTCCTCGTGCCGGACCGGCTTGGTTAGGAATTCCGTCGCACCGTTCTTGATTGCACGCACCGACATTGCGATATCGGCGTGACCACTAATGAAGATGATGGGGACGTAGGCACCGGCACTGAGCAGCTTGTCCTGAAAATTCAGACCACCCTGGCCTGGCAGCCAGGCATCTAGAACGATACAAATCGGCGGATTTGCCTGCTCGCTATCCAGAAAGGCACGTGTCGACAGAAAAGTCTCGGCGCGAAAGCCCGCGCAGCGAATAAGGCCTGCCAAGGAATCCAATATGGTGGCGTCGTCATCTACAACGGCTACGTACGGCTCGTCCGCTGAGTTCGGCTCGTAGTGACCCTTAAGCCATGTTGGAAACTCTGAATGGCTCGTCGGCATCATCGGCAGTTGGGTCAGGGGTGGGTCAGGAACAAAATCCGGATCGGCCATCAGATAGCCACGCCCTGGAATGGTCTTGATCAAATCTCCTTCAGGTCCGAGAACTCTGCGAAGTGAGGCGATCTGAAATCTAATGTTCGATTCGTCTACGGCGATAGATGGCCATACGCTGTTTCTAATCTCATTCTTGTCGACCAGCCGACCGCGCATTCGCAACAGGGCGACCAGCAGATCAAATGCGCGGCCACCAATCGGAATTTCTTCGCCACAACAGAGCAGAAGGCGGGAGGCTGGCAGAACGCGGTACCGCCCAAATTCCATCATTTCCTTTTGGACGCTAAGGAGATCGGTCTGTGTAGACCCTTGCCCAATTTCAATCTGGTATGTTTGCATTTCAGCTCCGATACCGTTGCGTTTTCGTTGTTTATGCCGACTTGGGTCCATGACCTTTCAGGCAAGTCTCGACCGCTGTCAGGAGGCGTATCGATGAAATGGGTTTTAATAAGATGTCGACAGCGCCAGCCCTCATCGCCTGTGTTCTATAGCCATTCTCGCCGAAGGCGGAGATAATGATGGTGGGAATAGCGTGTCCCGTCTCGTTCAACTCTGTCAAAAGTTGCAGCCCGGATATTCCCCCTAACCTGATGTCGGCAATAAGACACGACACAGAGTCAAGAAGTTCGAACTCAAGGAAGGCTTCGGCAGAAGCGAAAGTTACAACCCTGTATCCGTATGCTCTAAGAAGCCCGTCAAGTGCCTCGCGTATAGATGCCTCGTCGTCTACGCATGCAATAGTAGGAGTTTGGGCCGGCACTCTTGTATCCTTCATCACGGGATACTGGACCCTTCTGGTTAGAGCCGCAATCTAACGAAAAGACGCGTAGCGCTAGACGTTAGTCGAGGTGTGTCTTTTCGGTTTGAATCTAGGCAACGAAGCTAAGTTCGGATGTCAGCCATCCTGACAAGCGCGGCAAGCGAATGGGCCTCCATTTTGCGCATCACATTCCCGCGATGGAGTTTGACGGTAGCCTCAGTGATACATAGCTCTGCAGCAATTTGCTTATTCTGCATTCCCGTTACGACCAGACCCATGATCTGTCGCTCGCGATCGGTGAGGGCAGCGTATCTCGCCTCAACGCCGGCTCTCGAACTTGCTTCAATTCGGCGGGCACCATCTTCCGCGATCCCCCGATAGACCGCTTCGAGCAGATCCTGTTCGCGAACCGGCTTAGTCAAGACGTCAATGGCGCCGGCCCGCATAGCTCGTACGGACATCGGCACGTCGGCATGCGCGCTGATAAGGACAACCGATCTGGGTGAGCCGTTTCGAGCGAGTGACTCTTGAAACTCCAGACCGCTCTCTCCGGGAAGTCGTATGTCGACTACCAAACAGCCGGCTTGTTCAGGATGGTCACTAGCCCTGAAATCCTGCACAGAACCATAAGTCTCGGTCGCCAACCCAACAGACTCGAACAGACCTCGAAGTGCCTCGCGTACACTTTTGTCATCGTCGATTACGACGACGGATGGCCTTTTCACATTATGGTCTCTGTTCAATGGGAACCGCCTCCGGCGCCAAAGGAACGGTGAAACTGAGCACACTGCCTACAGGACGGTTCTGCGTTACGCTGATTTGGCCCGCGTGGGCCTCTACGATTGATCGGCAAATTGAAAGGCCCATCCCGAGCCCGTTTGGTTTTGTTGTGAAAAAAGCGTCAAATAGTCGGTCGGCAGTATTGGCGTCAAAGCCAATACCTGTGTCAGCTACGCTGACCTTTGCGAACCCGTCGACAACGGTCGTTTTTATAACCAACTCACGCGGTTGGGACCTCCCTGCCATTGCCTCTGCACCGTTCATGATCAGGTTGAGCACGACCTGTTGAAGTTGGATTCTGTCGCCAAGCACCTCAGCAACATTTCCTGAAAATTCAACCGACGATTCTATGCCATGGCGGCTGAGTTCACCATGCAACAATTCCAGGACTTCGCGGATTGCCTGCTCAAGATCCATTGCTTCGATATTTAGCGGAGATTTGCGCGCCAATGCTCGAATGCCGCTAATAATCTCGCCTGCGCGATGTCCGTCTCTGATAATCCGATCGGCAGCTTGCCTCGCTTGGCCGACATCGAGTTGGGAATCCTCAAGCCATCTTAGACATGTCGCTGCGTTGGTGACGATAGCCATTAAAGGTTGGTTCACCTCGTGAGCGATCGACACCGCCAGTTCGCCCATCGTTATCATGCGGGTGACGTGCGCCAGTTCCGACTGTGCGTTGCGCAAGTTTTGTTCGGCGCGCTTTCGGTCATCGATATCCGTGTTGATGCCGAACCACTGGATAAGGTTTCCGTTGTCGTCGTAAAGCGGGTTCGTCCGAAACAAGAACCAACGATACTGGCCATCCGCGCGGCGTATCCGGGCCTCGACATCTCCACCTCTGCCCGAACTCAGCATGGATTTCCACGTAGCGGCGACGCTCTCCAAATCCTCCGGATGAACTGCGGTGGCCCAGCCATGCCCAAGAGCTTCCTCTGCCGAGAAGCCTACATAGTCGAGATAATGCTGATTTGCGAACGTGCCGGCCCCCTCGCTGGTGGCAGACCAAACCAATCCTGGAATCGCGGCGATGATTTGCTGCAGTCTGCGTTCACTCATTTCAAGGGCAGCTTCGCTGGCCTTCAAAGCATCTTCGGCCCGCTTCAAATCCTCAATGTCCAAATTGACCCCGAGCCATCTGTCCGCGCCGGTTGGGTCAGTGAATTTCCGGCCGGCGAAATAGAACCTGTGGTACTCGCCGTCGTGGCGACGGATACGGGCCTGGCTCACAGCCAAGTCCAGCCCCAGTTGAGCTTTCCAGCTGGCGAGCAGCCCCTCCACATCATCGGGATGGATCAAAGCTAAGTATCCCCAGCCGATGATGTCGCTCTCAGGAAGGCCCGCATAGTCAAGGTAGTGCTTGTTTACATAGTCAGCACTTCCGTCTGCGCTGCTCGCCCAGACAAGAACGGGGAGAGAATCAATCATCGAGCGCAAGTTCCGCTCACTCTCCGCGAGCGCCTCTGCCGCCAAAAGAGCATTTTGCGCGCGCTTGCGGTCCTCGATGTCGGTGTTGACGCCGTACCACATGAGTACATCGCCACTCTCATCAAGTAAGGGTTTGGTGCGCATGAGCGTCCAGCGATATTCGCCATCTGCGCGGCGCACTCGCCCTTCCAAATCACCTCCCCGTTTGGAGGCCATCATTCCCTGCCAGATGGAGAGAAGACCTGGCAAATCGTCGGGATGGAATTGTGCCAGAAAGCCTAGGCCCCGCATCTCTGCATATGTGCGTCCCACATAGTCCAAATGATATTGATTGAAAATTTCGGCCATACCGTCAGCAGTGGTGCACCACGCGGCCACAGGTATGGTGTCGATGAAAAGCCTTAGGTCGCTCTCACGTTCTGCGAGCGCCCCGTCGGAAAGTTGGTCACGCGCGGCGCGCGGCAGTGCACGATCACTTAGTTGCAACACTTCTCGAAAGGCGATTGTTGCCTGGCTAGCGGCCACGTTGAGGCGCAAATGATCATTTTGGCTTGGGAACGCAGGGCGACGAGAGCCTGCCACCAACCAGCCGATCCCTAGGCTGACACCCAATGGAACGGCAACGACCGAGATCGACATGTCGCCCGCCGAAAGAAAATGAGATCGCAGGGGCGGGTCCGTGTCGAGCCATCGCCCAACCCGGTCCGACATTTCCTCTGCTTCAGGCGGAGTGGTGAACGACTGGCCAAATCGGATAAACGCGTGTACCGCCGTATCTAAGCGGAGATAGACAAAATCCATATCGAGCATTGGGCAGAGTGCGGCAATCAAGCTCTCAGCGATAAAGCTTGTATCGCGCCCGATCCACTTTTTACTCAGATTGAGAATATGAGTGAGATCGTCAGTGAATTTTTCAAGCTCTTGGACTCCGTCCTGTGAACGCATATGTCGCCTCAACGCCCCTACATTTTGGAGCTTCTCCACCGTTGTGAGGACACGGTGCCATTAACGCACCTTGACGACAAGTTGTTCTCTATGCGGCTTGGCGGTCACCTACTTTTCGCTGAAGCCGCCCCAGCCGGATCTGCGCAATTTTAGAATCAACCGGGGGTAGCCACAGGGCAAGCGACCCGGCCGCTACACGTGCTCAATCAGTGATGGTTTAGCGACCCCAGTGCCACCTGATCATTTTATTGGCGCCTCACAGGCGAAGCTCGCGGCATCGTCGGTCGGGCCCTTGCCGTCCCATTTCGCGACCTTCGGGAACGCGCAGAGCGGCCGCGTCCGCCCAGCTTTCGCGGGCAGGCCGACAAATGCGAACAGATCATTGTCATATTTGGTCGCAATGATCCGCTCGGGCGCGGCCCCGCCTTGACGCCAGCTGTCGAGGGGCGTCAGCGGATCGAAAATGTCGGGACCGGGTCCCGCAATACAATGTGACATACCCGGCACCATGAACAGGCGGACCGAGGTCGCGGCGGCGCGCGGATTGGCCGCGACGACGCGCTCATAATAGTCGACCGTGTTCTGCGCCGGGATCCCAGGGTCGTTCCAGCCGTGATAGAGGATCAGCTTGCCGCCGCGATTGAAGAACGCCCCAAGGTCGGGCTGGTCGGCGTCGAGGTCGTCGCCCACACGCGCCTTGGCTAACGTATAATCACGCTCAAGGTTGAAGTCGGAGAGCTGCCAGTCGGGATTGGAGTGCACGAAATACCGGAAGAATGCGGTGCCGAACTTCGCGTGCTGTGAATTACTTCCGGTCAGCCACATCGCCCAGGTTCCCTCTTCGGCCTCCGCACCCGGCGCAAAGCCGGGGTAAAAGGATTTGCCGTCCGGCGTCTTGGGACCGTCGTATAACAGCTTCGCGGTCGCAACCTCGTCTGAGGTCAGGCACTCGGCGCTGTCGCCGCCCTTACAGACTAACTTGGCGGGATTAACGTGGCAGTTCCGCGGATCTTCGATCACCCCGTCCTTGACCCCGTCGAGGCCGTCGCACTGCCCGAGCGAGGCCGTCTGCAACAGCTTCAGCTTGGAGAGCGACAGGTCGGCGCCCGGCTTTTCCGCCGCGACCGCATTGCCAGCAAAGGCGCTCGCCAGGCGCGTCCACGGCATAGCTGGCGCACCCGCGATGATCGCGTCATAATCGACAGGATAGCGCTGCGCAAGGGTCAGCGCCTCGCGCCCCCCGTCCGAACAGCCGTAAAAATAGCTCGAGGCGAGTGGGCCTTCGTAAAAGGCCGCGATTACCTGTCTCGCTGTCTCGGCACCGAGATGGTTCGCGCGCCAGCCATAGTCGCGAATCTTTTCGGGTGCGTTAAGCGCCCAACTCCCATCGACGTCGCTTTCGCCGAAGTGCCCCATGTCGGTGCCAACGGCGGCATAGCCCTTCTGGACCGCCCCGCGCATCAGCAGTGAAGGCAGCAACAAGTTTGTACCGAAACCCCCGTTGCCGGCGCCGAGCAGCTTGCCGTTCCAGTTCGCGCGCTCTGGCAACCACACCTCGACCTTGATTGTCGAGCCCGCCACAGGCGACAGTGTCGCCTTGACACGGCAGAAGGCAGCGGGTGCAGGCAGGCCAGGCTTGCCAGCCTCCACATTGACCATGGCTCCGCCCGCCAACGAGATTGCGGCATCGACCCTGCCGTGCTTGAGCGCCATGCCGGTCAAGGCTTCGCAGCTTGCAACCTTTTGCGCGGAGGGCGGGGCTGTCGGCGCGGATTCAGCGACGGTGCACGCGGCGAGCAGCGATCCGCCCGCGAGCGCGATAAGAGATGCGATCCTCCATTGCCGACAAATCCCTGCGCGCACATCCAGTTCGCCATGGCGTCGGTCGATGTGTCGCTCGCTTTGCCGCTTTTCTTCATACCAAAACCATGCACTCCGTTTCGTTGCCCGATGATCCAGCATTGCGCACTCCATGGATTGAGACGCGTCCTAATAGGGGAACGGCCTCACTGAGCGTCGCCTTTGCCGAGCGAAAATTCGAGTTGGATGTTGTGGTATTTCGTGAGATCCGGTGAGTGCTCGGGCTTCTCCCGCAACCGGATCTTCGAGCGAACCTACCAAGATCGCAGCTTCCCTCCACCCAGTCTTGATCGCCCGGACCGCGGCAGCTCGGCTATGCGTGCGAACGGCCGCGAGAAGCTCGCCCAGAGAAAAATAGCGTCGATCGTCGGGGCGTGAGCACCATTCCGATGAAACGCTGCCGATGCGCTGACCGCGCGAAATATCGAGCTTATATCCCGGCAGATGGCTGTAGGTGGGCGCTTGGGTAGCTAAGGCTGACACCTTCGCTATCGCCTTACCAATCGCCACTATCTGTACGGCCACACTGAGGCGCACCGATGCCCGGGTAGGGAACGGAGAACTGCAATAGAACGCGTCTTCTTGCTGCAACTTGGGGCGCTCAGTGCCTTCGACAGGCTGACGATCGTCAGCGTCAACCGAATCCAACTAGAATAAACGGCAGGTTCCGGGAAGACTGCAGCAGCATCCAAACGTCTGAAATGAGGCGCAAAGCTGCCGTCCACACTCGATGCATTCCCGCTTTATCCATAAGCACCCGAAACTTGGGCTGAGGCACGACCCAGAAAGGTTGAAAGGATTCAAAGAAACCCAGGGATATTGTCATCGCGCCCATTTGCGCGGTAGTCAGCCTTATGATGTGTCGAACCCGGTCGATGGACTCATGAAGCCGCTGGTCCTGATTTCCTCGAAGGACCCGGATTTTTTCCTGGTTTTCGGGCACATACTTTCGGTGGCTGGCTTCGAGATTCGACTGATTACGGGAGACCGGGAAATCGCACGCGTCATCGAGGCGGCAGCCCCGCTTGCCGTGATCATGGACTGCCATCCAGGCGACCGTGCAGTGGTCAAACAATGCACCTGGTTGAAGTCTAGCGCCGCAACCAAAGGAACTCCGGTCGTGAGCCTGGTTGCCCCGCGTTCGGGCAAGCTACATCTGGATTTGATCAAGGCAGGCGTCGACGAGATATTTTCCCGGCCGTTCGCCCCCGAACAGCTTCTGGCCTGGCTGCATGGCAAAGCGGGCCTTGCGAAGCTATCGCGCGAAACGGACTCGGGTGAGCTGGTTCAGGGCGATTTCCGGCTGGAGCGGCAGACCCACCGGACATTCTTCAGGCAAAAAGAGATCGTGATGCCACCGATCGAGTTCAAGCTTTTACGCAGCCTTTTGGCGCAGCCTGGCAAGGTCTTCAGCCGCGAGGAACTGGTCGCGACCGCGTGGCCTGAACATGCCACCGCAACCGACGTGCGGGGCGTTGACGTTCATATAGCCAGGCTGCGCAAAAGGCTTCGGGCGTCCGTGGGAAGCGATGTGATCCGGACGGTCCGCTCGGCGGGCTACGCGTTCGCGCCGGAGTGGTGACCTGCTCGGCGATTCCGGCATGTGGCGCGCTTGCGCGCCGCATGCCGCACGCCGGTCCACACGCGTCGGCTCTCAATGCCTCAGGATGGTATCCAGGAACAGCCGGGCGCGTGGGTGAGCGGCCGCTGAGAAAAAGTCTTTGGACGAGGCATGCTCGACAATGCGGCCTTCGTCCATGAAAACGATCTCATCCGCGACTTCGCGTGCGAAACCCATTTCATGGGTCACGCAGACCATGGTCACGCCCGTTCCCGCGAGCGCGATCATGACGTCCAGGACTTCCTTGATCATTTCCGGGTCGAGCGCCGAGGTGGGTTCGTCGAACAGCATGATGCGGGGATTGAGGCAAAGCGCGCGCGCGATCGCCACCCTTTGTTGTTGACCGCCCGAGAGCTGGGCCGGGTAGGCCTGCGCCTTTTCGGGGATGTGCACCGCTGTCAGATGCTGCATGGCGATCTCTTCGGCCTCCCGTGCCGGTTTCAGGAGAACCCGGCGTAGCGCCAGCGTGCAGTTGGCGAGCACGGTGAGGTGCGGAAACAGGTTGAAGCTCTGAAACACCATGCCTGTCTGCCGGCGCGCCTTCGTGGCATCGCGGCCATCCTTGTCCAGAGTTGCCGCTTCGAACTGAATCGTTCCCTTTTGGAAAGGCTCGAGACCGTTGATGCAGCGGATCAAGGTCGACTTGCCGGAGCCGGACGGTCCGCAAACGACGATGCGTGCGCCCGCTCGTACGGAAAGATCGATGTTTTTCAAAACGTGCAGGGCGCCGAACCATTTGTTGAGGCCGTCGATCCGGACATGAGGGATGGATTGAACGGCCGGGACTGGAGGTGGGGCCTGAGCGAGCATCAGCGGCGTCCAACTGCAAGCAGGCGCTGCTCGACGCGCCTCACGCCATAAGCAAGTAGCAGCGCTAGGGCGAGAAACAGAATGCCGGCGACGGTCAGCGGCTCTGCGTATCGGTAGGTCTCGGAAGCGATATCGAAGGCGCGTCCGAGCATTTCGGGCACGGCCAGGATTGCCAGATAGGGCGTCGCCTTGAGGATCGACACAAGATAGTTGCCCAACGGAGCGGCGACGTTGCGCAACATCTGCGGCGCGATGACGAAAACGACTGTGTCGCGGCGGTTGAGCGACAACGCTCTGGCTGCTTCCTGCTGGCCCTTCGGGATCGCGTCGATGCCCGCTTTGAACACCTCCGCCAGATAGCCGCTGTAGTACAGGCTGAGCCCCAGTATGCCGACCGTCATGGCGCCAAGCCGGATCCCGTAGAAGGGCAGGACGAAATACAGGAAATAGAGCCAGGCCAGAACCGGCGTCGAGCGGATGAAGTCGATCAGGAAGCGGACGGCGAGGCCAGCCGCACCGCCTCCGCGGCGGATCATTTCGAAAGTGAAGCCAAGCACTGAGGCGCCGAGGCAACTCAAGACCGTTGCGAGCAGGGTCGTTCCGATCGCCCCGATGATCGTCGGGACGGTCGTTAGTGCGAAATCGAAGTTAAATCCCACGCCGCGTTCCTCTTTCAGGATTGACCCGCGCCTCGAGCCAGCGGCCGGCAAGTGCGATCGGATAACACACGACGAAGAAGGCCAGCAGCAGCGCCGAATAGATCGCGACGGGATCGTAGTCGGTCTGTGCGATTTCCTTGGCGCGGAAGGTCATGTCCGTCAGCGTGACCAACGAGACGAGGGAAGTCGCCTTGACGAGCTGGATAAGGTTGTTGACGAAGGTCGGGCTCATCGCGACCAGCGCCTGCGGCAGCTCGATCAGGAGCAGGATCGCCGGGCGCGAGAGGCCGAGCGCCATGCCCGCCTCGCGTTGGCCGGCGGGCAGGGACTGCAGCCCGGCGCGAACCGCCTGGCTGGCATAGCCGCCGGCGTTCAGACCGAGCACCAATGCGCTGACGGTCAGCGCCGACAGAGTGACCCCCATCACCGGCAGCACGTAGTAAAAGAAGAAGAGCAGGACGACGACCGCTGAGCTGCGCCAGAACTCGATCACGGCGGTAACCAGAAAGCGCGTCAAGCCGGTGGTCAGAAACTGCGCTATGCCGAAGACGAGCGCGAAGGGGACCGCAAAGACCAGGCCATAGGCGGTGACCTCTGCGGTGATACCCAGCCCTTGCAGAATGCCCAGCCAGATCTCGAGCATGCTCACGGGGTGCCACCACTCTTCGTCGAGGCGGGCGGCGACGATGTCAGTATCGTCTCGGCTTGCCTGAGAAAGGCGGTTTTGCGCCGAGAAATCGTGCCCTCGGGACCGGACCTCATGACACCCTCCGCGCCGTGGAAAAAACGATCGCCTGTAGGGGCAGGCCATCGGTGGTTCTCTCATAAACCCGGCGGGAGTCGAGTGTCAATAAACATAGACAAATTATTGCGAAAGTCTACATTATAGCGCGGCTGCCGTCGGCACCGCCGTTGGCCGGTAATTGCACGCTACGCTACGATGACGGGTGAAACCCGTTGAATCGGACCGCTTCAGGGCTCCTTTGATCGTCCCCGACCGGGCGTTGTTTGACGCGTTCCCGGCTCAGACGGGGACAGGATGGCTATATCGCACAACGATACCGAGGGACGCGCGCGCAGCTCGCGCATGCTGCGCACCGCGCTCGGACCCGCCATCGCCAGGTTTCTCGACGATCCCGCAATCGTTGAAATAATGCTGAACCCGGATGGCCGTATCTGGGTGGATCGGCTTTCGGAAGGTTTGGCCGATACAGGGGAAATGCTGGCGCCTGCCGCTGGCGAGCGGATTGTGCGCCTGGTCGCCCATCATGTCGGCGCCGAGGTCCATTCCCGTTCCCCGCGCGTCTCGGCCGAGTTGCCGCAAACCGGCGAGCGTTTCGAGGGCTTGTTGCCGCCCGTCGTCGCAGCACCCGCCTTCGCGATCCGCAAGCCCGCCGTCGCCGTGTTCACGCTCGATGACTACGTCGCGGCAGGCATCTTGTCCGCCGGCCAGGCCGCGATATTGCGCGCCGCGGTTGCCGGTCGCGCGAACATCCTTGTCGCCGGCGGCACATCGACTGGCAAGACGACGCTGACCAACGCGCTGCTCGCCGAAGTGGCGAAAGGGATGGATCGGGTCGTCATCATCGAGGACACACGCGAACTGCAGTGCGCCGCGCCCAATCTTGTCGCAATGCGCACCAAGGATGGCGTCGCCACGCTCGCCGACCTGGTTCGCTCTTCGCTGCGCCTTCGGCCCGATCGCATTCCCATAGGCGAGGTGCGTGGCTCCGAGGCCCTCGACCTCTTGAAGGCATGGGGAACCGGGCACCCCGGCGGCATTGGCACCCTTCATGCGGGCTCCGGCATCGGCGCCCTGCGCCGCCTGGAGCAGCTTATCCAGGAAGCCGTCGTCACTGTCCCGCGTGCGTTGATCGCCGACACGATCGGCCTCGTCGCCGTCCTGTCGGGACGTGGCACCGCGCGACGGCTTAGCGAACTCGTCCGGGTCGAGGGCCTCGGCCCTGACGGCGATTATCGCATTGCTGAAGCCACACCGATCAACCCAGGAGAAACCTCATGATCCGCCTCCTTGTACGCTGCCACCGCCACTTGGCCGCAGGCGCCACCGCCCTTGCCGTCAATCTCCTGGTCGCGGCGAGCGCCCATGCGTCGGGCTCCTCGATGCCGTGGGAACAGCCACTCGAAAAGATCCTGCAATCGGTCGAGGGACCGGTTTCCAAGATCATGGCCGTCATCATCATCATCGTCACCGGCCTGACGCTTGCCTTCGGTGACAGTTCGGGCGGCTTCAGGCGGCTCATCCAGATCGTTTTTGGCCTTTCGATCGCCTTTGCGGCGTCGAGTTTCTTCCTGTCGTTCTTCTCGTTCGGCGGCGGAGCGTTGATCTGATGACAACCGCTCTTGAGCAACTCGACGCGGTGCCGGGGTGGACGGTGCCCGTCCACCGGGCGCTGACGGAACAGATCCTGCTCGGTGGCGCGCCGCGCGCAATCGCGATCCTGAATGGCACGCTGGCGGGCGCTGTCGGTCTTGGGCTGCGGCTGTGGCTGGTCGGTCTCCTCATCTGGGCAATCGGACATCTCACGGCGGTATGGGCCGCCAGGCGCGATCCGCTGTTTTTCGAGGTTGGGCGCCGACACCTGCGGCTCCCCGGACATTTTTCGGTTTGAGGGCGCCGCCATGATGAGCCTTGCCGAATACCGCCAAACCGCTGCTCGCCTTGCCGACTATCTGCCTTGGGCAGCTCTTATCGCGCCGGGCGTCGTGCTCAACAAGGATGGAAGCTTTCAGCGCACCGCGAGGTTTCGCGGCCCCGATCTCGACTCCGCCGTCGCGGCAGAGCTGGTTGCGGTGGCGTCCCGCATCAACAACGCCTTTCGTCGCCTCGGCTCGGGCTGGAGCGTCTTTGTCGAAGCGCAGCGGCACGAAGCCGCCTCCTATCCCGAGAGCCAGTTTCCCAATGCGGCCTCCAGCCTGCTCGATGCCGAGCGCAAAGCCGATTTCGACGAGGAGGGGGTTCATTTCGTGTCGAGCTACTTTCTCACATTCCTGTTCCTGCCACCGCCAGAAGACGCCACGCGCGCCGAAGGATGGCTTTATGAGGGTCGCGACCAGTCGGACGCGGATCCGGGCGAGATCGTGCGCGCCTTTGTCGACCGGACGGAGCGCGTGCTGTCCCTGCTCGACGGGTTCATGCCGGAATGCCACTGGCTCGATGACGGCGAAACGCTCACCTACCTGCATTCGACGATCTCGACCAAACGCCATAAGGTGCGCGTCCCCGAGACGCCGATCTATCTCGATGCGCTGCTGGCCGATGAACCGCTCGCGGGCGGGCTCGAGCCGCGGCTTGGCGACAAGCATCTTCGCGTGCTCTCGATTGTCGGCTTCCCGACTGCCACGACACCCGGCCTGCTTGATGACCTCAATCGGCTGGCCTTCCCCTATCGCTGGTCGACCCGCGCGATCCTGCTCGACAAGGTCGACGCTGTCCGCCTGTTGACCAGGATAAGGCGGCAATGGTTTGCGAAGCGCAAGAGCATCGCCTCGATCCTCAAAGAGGTGATGACCAACGAAGCGTCACCCCTCCTCGACACCGACGCCGCCAACAAGGCGGCCGACGCCGATACGGCGTTGCAGGAGCTCGGCGCCGACATGGCGGGCATGGCCTATGTCACCGCGACCGTCGCTATCTGGGATTGCGACCCGCGCGTGGCCGAAGAGAAATTACGGCTTGTCGAGAAGGTCATCCAGGGCCGCGACTTCACGGCGATTGCCGAGACCGTCAACGCCGTCGACGCCTGGCTCGGTTCCTTGCCCGGGCACGCCTACGCCAATGTCCGTCAGCCTCCCATCTCAACGCTCAATCTCGCCCACATGATGCCGCTGTCCGCCGTGTGGGCGGGGCCGGAACGGGACGAGCATCTGGTCAGTCCGCCCTTGCTTTACGGCAAGACCGAAGGCTCGACCCCGTTCCGGTTGGTCCTTCATGTCGGCGATGTCGGTCATACGCTGGTCGTCGGCCCCACTGGCGCCGGCAAGTCGGTGCTGCTCGCGCTGATGGCGCTGCAGTTCTGCCGCTACCGCAACGCTCAGATATTTGCCTTCGATTTCGGCGGCTCTATCCGCGCCGCGGCACTCGCCATGGGTGGCGACTGGCACGATCTGGGCGGGCGCCTCACCGAAGGCGTGGACGCCTCCGTTTCGCTGCAGCCGCTAGCCCGGGTTGATTACACATACGAGCGCGCCTGGGCGGCTGACTGGATCGTTGCGATCCTGATGCGCGAGGGCATCCAGATCACCCCGGACGCAAAGGAGCATATCTGGGCGGCGCTGACGTCGCTTGGCTCGGCTCCCGTCGAGGAGCGCACCATCACCGGGCTCAGTGTGCTGTTGCAAGCCAATGACTTGAAGCAGGCATTGCGCCCTTACTGTGTCGGAGGCGCTCACGGCCGATTGCTCGACGCCGAGGCCGAACACCTCGGCCAGGCATCCGTGCAGGCCTTCGAGATAGAAGGACTGGTGGGCACGCAAGCCGCACCGGCTGTCCTGTCCTATCTGTTTCATCGCATCGGCGATCGGCTCGACGGGCGTCCGACGCTCCTCATCATCGACGAAGGCTGGCTTGCCCTCGATGACGAGGGGTTTGCCGGGCAGTTGCGCGAGTGGCTGAAGACGCTGCGCAAGAAGAACGCCAGCGTCGTCTTCGCCACCCAGTCACTTGCCGATATCGACAATTCGACCATCGCGCCGGCGATCATCGAAAGCTGTCCAACCCGGCTGCTGTTGCCCAATGAGCGCGCGGCTGAGCCGCAGATTACCGCCATCTATCGGCGCTTCGGCCTGAACGACCGCCAGATCGAAATCCTGGCGAGAGCGACACCCAAGCGCGATTACTACTGCCAGTCCCGTCGCGGCAACCGTCTCTTCGAGCTCGGCCTGTCCGAGGTCGGGCTGGCACTTTGCGCCGCGTCCTCGAAGAGCGATCAGGCCTTGATCAGCAGCATCATCGCCGAGCATGGCCGCCACGGCTTCCTGGCGGCCTGGCTGCGTGCCCGTGACGTCGGCTGGGCCGTCGACCTCATTCCCAACCTCACCCTTCCCGAACCTGAAAAGGATCCGCAACCATGACTGTTCATCAAAGCCGTCCGCGCGCCATCTTTCTGGTCGCGGCGATGCTCGCCGCGCCGTCCGCCATCTCGCCGATGATGACTGCCCCAGCGTATGCCTTCATCGTGTTTGATCCATCGAACTATTCCCAGAATGTTCTGACGGCCGCGCGTTCCCTGCAGCAGATCACAAACCAGATCACCTCGCTTCAGAACCAGGCCCAGATGCTGATCAACCAGGCGCGCAACCTGGCGAGCCTGCCTTTGTCCTCGCTGCAGCAACTGCAACAGTCGGTGCAACGCACGCAACAGCTTCTCGGGCAAGCACAAAACATCGCCTTCGACGTCCAGCAGGTCGACAAGGCCTTTCAGCAGCAATACGGCAGCGTCTCGCTCTCTGCATCCGACCAGGAGCTCGTCACGGACGCGCGCTCGCGCTGGCAAAACACGGTGGGCGGCCTTCAGGACGCCATGCGCGTCCAGGCGGGCGTCGTTGGAAACATCGAGACCGGCCGCGCGCAGATGTCGGCGCTGGTCGGCGCCAGCCAATCGGCGACCGGAGCGCTGCAGGCGACGCAAGCTGGCAATCAGCTTCTTGCGCTCCAGGGCCAGCAGCTCGCGGACCTGACCGCTGTGGTCGCCGCCAACGGCCGCGCCCAGGCTCTGAGTGAGGCCGAGCGTGCCGCCGCGGTCGATCAGGGCCGCGAGCAACGCCGCCGCTTCCTGGCGCCGGACTCCGGCTACGAGGCCGGCTCGGTCCAGATGTTCAACCGCTGAGGTCGAAGGCCATGGACGGCAAAACCCTCGCTCGCATGGTGGCTGTCATCTTTGTCGCGGGCGCCGTCACGGCAGCCGCGCTCGGTAAGAGCCGGAACTACAACAAGCCGGCGGGCGAAAGCGCGCACACAACCGCAGGCTTGATACCGAACCCGCTTCACGATGGTCTGCGCCGCTGCCAAATCCTCGGCGAGGCTGCGCTGCGTGACGATGGATGCGCGCGGCTGTGGGCTGAACAGCGCGATCGCTTCCTTGGTCTGAAAGAGCCATCGGGGCGTTCGATAGGCGAGCCGGACGCGCCAGATGCTGCCCTGCACGAGGCCCGATAGATATGGGCAATACCGGTGTCATCGACCAATTCCTGGCCACTTTCAGCCGCTACATCGACAGCGGTTTCGGCCTGCTCGGCGGCGAGGTCGCCTTCGTCGCCACCACGCTGATCGTCATCGACGTTACGCTCGCCGCGCTCTTCTGGAGCTGGGGCGCTGATGACGACATTCTCGCGCGGCTCGTCAAGAAGACGCTCTTCGTCGGTGTCTTCGCCTATCTGATATCCAACTGGAACGGTCTCGCCCAAATCGTGTTCGAAAGTTTCTCCGGTCTTGGTCTGAAGGCGAGCGGAACCGGCTTCTCGGCACAGGACCTGCTGCACCCCGGCAAGGTGGCGCAAACCGGTCTCGATGCGGGACGACCATTGCTTGAGGCGATCTCCGGTTTGATGGGCTACGTCTCCTTTTTTGAAAACTTCATCCAGATCGCTTGCCTGCTCTTTGCCTGGGCGCTCGTCCTGCTCGCCTTCTTCATTTTGGCGGTACAGCTCTTTGTGACGCTGATCGAGTTCAAGCTGGCGACGCTGGCCGGCTTCGTGCTGATTCCCTTCGGCCTCTTCGGCAAAACTGCCTTCATGGCCGAGCGCGTGCTCGGCAACGTCATCTCGTCCGGCATCAAGGTTCTGGTGCTTGCCGTCGTCATCGGCATCGGATCGACGCTCTTCGGCGAATTCACCCAGGGTTTCGGCGGTGAGAGCCCGACCATCGACCAGGCCATGGCGATCGTATTGGCGGCGCTGTCGCTGCTTGGCCTCGGCATCTTCGGTCCTGGCATCGCCAACGGCCTCGTCGCGGGTGGACCGCAGCTTGGGGCCGGTGCGGCCGTCGGCACTGGCCTTGCCGCTGGCGGCATGGCGGTTGTGGGCCATGGCGCAGCCGGCCTGGCGGCGCGAGGCGGGACAGCCGTATTCTCGGGCGCGATGTCAGCCGCGCGTAGCGGCACGTCACTCGCTGGCGGCGCCTCGGCCGCTTACACGCTTGGCGCCGCCGGCCAAGCTGGCGCGGCAGGCATCGCCTCCGGTTTGGGCGGCATTGCGCGTGCTGGCGCTGCGGCAGCCTCCTCTCCTCTCAAGCGCGCTGCCGCAAACACCGGTCAGTCGCTTAAGTCCAGCTTCGCCTCCGGCGCCAGTTCGGCGGCTGAAATCACCGGCGGTTCGTCGACCACCATGGGAACGATCGGCGGCGCCGCGTTGTCAGACGCGGCTCCTGCGTCCGGCGCTGGCAAGCCATCTGGCACGCACGGACAGCCGGAATGGGCCAGACGCTTGCAGCGCTCTCAACGCCTCTCTCATGGCGCACAGACCGCCGCCCACGCGATACGCGCCGGCGACAGCCATGGCGGCGGAGCTTCGATTTCTCTTTCTGAAGGCAAATGACAAGATGAATATCTTCAGGCGACCCGACGTCCACTACGGCAAGACCCCTGGGCCGGAAACCCCCTATCAAAAGGCGCAGCAGATCTGGGATGAACGCATCGGCTCTGCGCGCGTGCAGGCACGCAACTGGCGCGCCATGGCGTTCGGGTCGCTCATCTTGTCGGCAGGCCTTTCCACGTCACTGGTCTGGCAATTGGGCCGCGGTACCGTCGTGCCCTGGGTCGTGCAGGTCGACAAAATGGGCCAGGTTCAAGCGACCGCGCCCGCGATTGCAGATTATAAGCCGACTGATCCTCAGATAGCGTGGCATCTCGCCCGCTTTGTCGAACAGGTGCGCTCCATCCCCGCCGATCCAATCGTCCTGCGCCAGGACTGGCTGCGCGCCTATGATTGGACCACCGACCAGGGCGCCGCAGCGCTCAACGACTACGCCCGCGCGAACGACCCTTTCTCCAGGGTCGGCAAGCAGCAGGTCGCGGTGGATATTTCGTCGGTCATCAGGGCTTCACCGGGCTCCTTTCGTGTCGCCTGGATCGAGCACCACTACGAAAACGGCCAGCTTTCCGGCACCGAGCGCTGGACCGCGATCCTGACGATCGTGACACAGATGCCAAACGACGCCGAACGTCTTCGCGCCAATCCGCTCGGCATCTACGTCAACGCCATCGACTGGTCCCGGGAGATGAGCCAATGAACCTGCCATTGTGTGTCATCGCCACTCCGGCTTCGGCAAGGTCGGCGTTTGCCGTGGTGTTGCTATCGGGCTCCATACTTGCCGGTTGCGCCACACCGCACAAACCACCGCAGATCTCCTATGATGCTTACGTGCCGCCTTTGCCCGCCGCTCCGGCAGCCGCGCTCGATGAAAGGCCAAAGTCGCTGCACGTTCCACCAGGGTGGGTCCCGGCCCGCGGCGGTGTCGCCGGCAGCACGCCGGTGACGCGCGTCGAGAACGCCAACGCGGCGGCGCGAGTCCAGCCGCGTCGTGAGGGCTATTACAACGCCATTCAGATCTATCCCTGGAGTGAAGGAGCCCTTTATCAGGTCTATGCCGCTCCAGGACGGATAACGGACATCGCGCTCGAGCCTGGCGAAAGCCTGACCGGCGAAGGTCCGATAGCGGCGGGCGATACCGCGCGCTGGATCATCGGTGATACCGAAAGCGGAGCGGGCGTCACCAGGCGCGTCCATGTGCTGGTCAAGCCTTCGCGCTCGGACATCAACACCAATCTCGTCATCACCACTGACCGGCGCAGCTACATGATCGAGTTGCAATCGGGCGAGAAGCCGTACATGCCCGCCGTGTCATGGGTCTATCCCGCGCCGCCGGCCGGACAAGCGCGTGCGATCCCCGCGACGCCGGTGATGCCCGCCATCACCGCACGCAACTACCGCTATGGTCTCACCGGCGACGCGCCCCCCTGGAGGCCCGTCAGCGTCTACGACGACGGCAGGCGGGTCTATGTCGAGTTTCCAGGCGGGATCGTGCAAGGCGAGATGCCGCCCATCTTCGTCATCGGCCCGGATGGCGAGGCTGAAATCGCCAACAGCCGCGTCTACCAGAACACCCTGATCGTCGACCGTCTCTTTGGCGCGGCGGAATTGCGACTTGGCAGTGGCAAGCGGCAACAGACCGTCAGGATCGTCCGCACCGATGCCACGCGGAGAGGTCTGTCGATGTCAGGCACCAATGCGGCGCCGAATGCAAAGGACGCATTTCGTCAAAGGGGAGGGGAGCACTCGTGAACGAGAACGAGATCCCGGCTGCCCCCATGCAGCTTCGCGCCGATCCGCCGCGCGTCACGCGCCTGTCGCGCAAGGTGCTCGCCGGCATCGGCTTATGTGCATCGCTTGGCGTCGGCGGCGCGCTGATCTACGCGCTTCAGACGAGTGAAACCGGCAGGCATGGCGACGAGCTGTACTCGACGTCCAACAGGCAGCCCGCCGATGGACTGGCCAGCCTGCCGCGCGACTATACCGGTCCCGTTCTTGGGCCGCCGCTGCCTGGCGATCTTGGCCGGCCGCTGCTTGATGCCCAGAACAAGGGACAGCCCGTCGTGCCGCCAACGATCGCGGCACCCATGGTCGATGAGGCGCAACAGCGCCGGCGGGCCGAAGAGGAGGCGGCCCGAACCTCGCGTGTCTTCTTCCAGACGGGGCAGTCAACCGCGGCGATGGCCGAAACCCCGCCCGCAGGAACTTCCCCGCCGAACCTTGGCGGCCCCGACCTTGCCGGTCAGATCGGCCAGTCGACCACGCAAGACCGTCAACTTGGCTTTCTGAATGCGGCCGCTGATCGGCGCACCGTGGCGCCGGATCGCGTCACGCCGCCGGCATCGCCCTATGTGCTCCAGGCAGGGGCCGTCATCCCGGCCGCCCTCATCACCGGTATCCGTTCCGATCTGCCTGGTCAGATCACCGCCCAGGTGACCGAAAATGTCTATGACAGTCCCACGGGTCGCTCGCTGCTGATCCCGCAAGGGACGCGTGTCATTGGCCAATACGACAACGACGTCGGCTTCGGCCAGCGGCGCGTGCTGCTTGTCTGGAGCAGGCTGGTCTTTCCCAACGGACGCTCCATTGTTCTTGAGCGCCAGCCTGGCACTGACGCCCAAGGCTATGCCGGCCTTGAGGACGGCGTGGACTACCATTGGGCCGAACTGTTCAAGGCTGCCGCACTCACCACCATCCTCAGCGTTGGTGCTGAGGCCGGCTCGTCCGGCCAGGAAAGTGACATCGTGCGCGCCTTGCGCGGCGGCGCCTCCGACAGCCTCAGCCAGGTGGGCCAGCAGATCGTCCAGCGCCAACTCAACATCGCACCGACGCTGACGATACGGCCGGGCGTCAATGTGCGTGTCGTCGTTACGCGCGATCTCGTGCTCGAACCCTACGGAGGCTGAAAATGGCCAAGCTGAAACTCGGTCCGATTGCAGACGACAAGCCGGTTAAGGTCACAGTGGAACTGCCGGCGCCGCTGCACCGCGATCTGTCGAGATATGCTGAGATCCTTGGCCGCGACGCGGGTCAGCCTTCCCCTGATCCTCTTCGCCTGATTGTGCCCATGCTTGAGCGATTTATCGCGACGGATCGGGGCTTTGCCAGAGCCAAGCAGGAGCGGAAAGGTTGAGAGGTCATCTCGCCTCAAGGCAAAACGAGCAATGCTAAAGGGCAGCACGGTTCGCTGCTCTGACCGGTTCTTTCCGTGGCGGCCATCCGCCTTATCAATGCGTTGATCGAGCTCCTGGGTCGGCAACCCAATGCTGTAATCATCAACGTCAGCTCAGGTTTGGCGTTCGTGCCGCTGGTAATCGCCCCGACCTACTCAGCGATCAAGGCTGCGATTCACGGCTATACGGTTTCATAGCGTGCCGTCCTAGGAGGCAGGATCGAGCTCACAGTGTTGGCTTCGCCCGCCGTGCAGACTGAACTGACCCCGGTCAGGAAACCAACGAGCGCTTTATGCCACTCGCTACGTTCGCTGATCAGGTCATGGCGCTCTTCCAACAGACGCCCGCGCCCCAGGAAATTCTGGTGGAAGGCGTCGACTATCCTTGGGGCTCGAGGAAGCTGAAGCTTATTTCAGGCGGCAACGAAGGTGCAGGTGACGAGGCCCCAGAATTGAGCGCCGCTATGTAGGTCTTGTTGGTAAATTGACGATAGCGGCCGGAAAGAGCGATGCGCTCGGCAAGGCAGGCAAATGGCTGAGGTGTGCAAAGCAGGCGAGTTCGTCAGTGTTTGCACCCGATATACATGGTTCCTCTATTCGAGATGACTGAACTTCTGCCCCCGCACCGATCAACTCCGATCGGCTCTTAATCCAGCAAAAGGAGGGCCACCTTGTTGGACAGGTTGTTGTTCCAGCATAAATGATGAAGCTGACGGTCCCACTGCCTTCGACAGCGGCGACGCGGGATCTTGAGTCAACTCGCCTGGATCGCCTTCGCGGTTTTGCCCGGCGCCGGCGCAGCTGCTAAAAGCGTGCCTCTCCGGGTGGGTGGACGCTTTCCGCAACTGCCGCTCAAGCTGGTTCCCACCCGCTGGGACCGTGCCGAAAGGAATAGCTGGCCGAGGTTTCGAATCCAAATTGCGCAGCCTGCCAGGCGCGACATTCAACGGTGATCGTTGGATGACTGATGCGAATGATATTAAACGAGTTTGCAGCGTGGCGAAGCCGCGATGAAACTGCCGTTCCTGCTTGAATAAGCAGTGCCGCATAGCCGTCGATAATGTAACGCCTAGCGCTCGAACCGGCACGGTGAAGATGCTGGTGGCCAGACAATATGATGTCGACACCGCTGCGCGAGAATGCATCCATGGCCAGACCCGCGCGGCCAACGATGCCTTCGTCGCTTTCCAGACCCAGCCCTTCAAAAGGATGATGAGTCACCACTACTCGGGTAATGTCATCGGACATATGTGCGAATTTTTCCGTCGCCGCCTCGAGCTGGCGAAGATTGATCCTGCCATCCTTGATTGTCAGGGACCGTGCCGTGTTGATCCCGACGACCGCGACTTCGCTATCGGCGTAGAACGGGTCCGTGTCCGCCGCGATGTAACGCTTGTATCGTGAAAGAGGCGTCACGGCACGCGCGAAGACATTCCAGAGCGGCACGTCATGATTGCCGGGTACCACGATGCGGGGACCGGGAAGGGAATCAAGAAAGGCCCGCGCGTGCAGGAATTCGACTTTCCGGGCGCGTTGCGTCAGATCCCCCGAGACGACGAGCAAATCAGCGTCGACGGCACGAACCTCTGCCGCGATCGCTTCCACAAGTTGGCTCTCTGTTTTTCCAAAGTGCAGATCCGAAAGGTGGACGAGGGTTTTCACTGAAAGGTTCTCCGCTTTCAGCTACGGCCAGCGGCTCTGGTCATTTTGACAGGGGCAAGGACCTGCAAGGCCGCCGGTCGAATCTGAAAGTTCAGGGGCATGTCCATGCTGACGGCTTCGCCGTCCAGAGAAACCAGCATGGCGTGGCGATGCGATGTGATCTGGAGCGAACCAGCCCGATAGATTTCAATATCTCGGGTGGAGTCGATCATGCCAAACGCGATCTTGAACGGAAGCAATGCCAGTCCAAACCAGGACTGCCGCTTGACGACATAAACGCACAACTCTTTTGACGAGAGGCTGCGGCGGTGGCCAAGCTCGGCGATGTCGTAGAAATTGTTGCCAACAAACACGCAGGGCGTCAGCAATCTTTCGCGGGTGCCCTGGGCAGCGACGTGGACAGCCTGCCAGGACGCGAATCTCAACGTTCTCATGATAGCGGGTCCGATGGCGGCGAGCTTACTGAACCCGCGGCGCCGCTGCTCGGCTGAACGCTTTGCAACAAAAAAGGGATAGATCCCAATCGATGAGTTGTTGAGAAAAACGCGGCCGTTGACCTCGGCGACATCGACCGCCACAGGCTTGCCGGTCGCGATTGTATCGATCGCCGCCTTGAGGTCGAGCGGCACGCCCAAATCCTTGGCAAAGTGGTTTAATGTGCCGAGCGGAAGGACACCGAGCACCACATCCGTCCCCGCCAGCGCCGAGGCCGCGCTGCCGAGAGTGCCGTCGCCACCGCCCACCACCAATGTTAGTCCATGGCCGGACCTCGACCTATTTTCGGCAACGAAGCGCCGAGCGAGCTCTTCAACCTCTCGTCCGTCCACCAATCGCACATCCGTCTCGACGCCACGTTCGGCGAACCCGTCCCGAACGGCTTTCGCGATGTCGCCCTTGCGCGCCGCAGCGCCGGCACTTTTGTTGATGAGCGCCATAACCTTCAAGTCTTCAGCTCCCGCTTTGGCCTTTCCTGAAACCATAACGCGACTGTCCAACACAGGATCGCCCAGCCAGATCCGATGCACCATCCGGCCAGGACATCGGTCGGATAATGGACCGCGAGATAGACCCGGCTTATCCCAACGGCCACTGTTAGAAACACGGCGAGCGACATGAAATAGGCTTTGAGACGCAAATCCTGATTTGCGTGTGAAAGGAGGGCACCCACGGTCAGGAACGTGATCGCCGAAAGCATTGCATGCCCACTCGGGAAGCTTGCCGTGAATACTCGCGTGACATGAGGGATCTCCGGCCTGGGCCGGTCGAAGCTCAACTTGAGGATCGTGCCAAGCAGTTCGCCGCCGACCACCGCCACCGCCATCCAAATGGCCAGAGCCCGCTTGTGGACCAGAAGCAGATAGACAACCCCTGCCAGCAACACGAAGCCGAGAAACACCACGCTGCCGATTGAGGTCACATCCCTGGCCGCTTCCTGAAGCCATGGCGGACCGATCGGGTAGGCCGGATCGGCCGCGCGAAGGGCCGACATAATGGCCAGATCAAATTTGGTTGTGTCGCCTTCCAGGACTTCTTCGGCGAGCACTCCGAAGCCGAGAACGAGGCAGGCTACAAGCATCCCCGCAATAAGCCTGTGCTTGCCTTGTCCGGAAGCACCGCTGATCCGAGACGGCGGGGGAGGGCGGGGACTTCCGAGAGGCCTGCGCTCGATATCTGGGACTGGTTCGCTCAAGCGCAGGACCTCTATTGATAGTCCACAACGGCTTCGCAAGAACCAGGTTCCCCATCATCAGTGCGGTCCACGCCCCGCTCCGCGCAGTCCGGTAGGCACTATGGCGGGTCGGCTTAAGTCTCCCTGGGTCGCTGCGGTTGGATGAGAAATGCGATGCAGATCGCCAAGTCTAGCGCTCCGACGTTGAGGCCAAAGCTGCCGCGCCCTTTACCTAGAGAATTCGCGGCGGCTATGGCGGCTATTGTGACGGCAAGGTTCCCTGTTGTGGACTCCAAGCACGGCCGCCCGACACTACATCTGCATCAATTGGTCAGGAGGCATCATGTTTGCGTTGAGTTGCGCCATGATCAGCATGGAGCCAAACACGATCAATCCCACGACGAACACGCCAAATGCCAAGGCTAGGATGTTGTTGGTGTCTTCCGGGCCGCTGGAGATGTGCAGAAAGAAAACCAGATGGACGCCCATTTGCCCGACGGCGAGTGCGGCAAGAAGTATGGGCACGGCCGGTGCGTAGACGAGGCCCGTCTGAGCCGCCCAGAAGGAGGCCAGCGTCAGCACCACTGCCAGGCCGAAGCCGAGCAGATAGCTTCTGATGCTCTGTTGTCCGTCGCGATGTTCGCCCGGTACGTGGTCATCGGTCAGCGCGCTGTCGTCCTGTTCCATCAACGGGCTCCAAAATAGACGATGGTGAAAACGCCGATCCAGACGATGTCGAGCGCATGCCAGAACAGGCTGAAGCAAAGCACCCTGCGCATGACCATGGGATGGAAGCCCAGTGTGGCGACCTGCGCCATCATCACCAGCAGCCAGCACAGGGCGAGACCGACATGCAGGCCGTGTGTGCCGACCAGGGTGAAGAACGCCGACAGGAAAGCACTTCGGGTCGATCCGGCGCCGGCCGCAATCAAGCCTGCGAATTCCGAAACCTCAAGTCCGACAAAGAGACATCCCAATGCAAAGGTTGCGGCTGCCCAGCCATAGACCTGAGCGGCGCTGCGGCGCTGCACCGCCAGGGACATGACACCGCATGTGAAGCTCGAGGTGAGCAGGCATCCGGTTTCAAGAAGCGTTCGGCCGCGCTCGAAAAGTTGCGGGCCGGCAGGCCCGCCGGCCGTCTGATGTGAAAGGACGGCGTAGGCTGCGAACAGTGCTGAAAACACCACGATATCGCTCAGCAGAAAGAGCCAGAAGCCGAAACGCACGACCACGTCGGTCGATGCTGGTCCGCGTTGCGACAAGGGCATTGCGGGTGGGTCTAGATCTGCTCCGGCGACCACGACATCGGCTTGCGTCATGGTTGGTATCCAGATTGGTGCTGGAATGCCCCGATCGTCTCGGGCGATGTGTCTTCGTCCGTGGAAACTTGCCAAGCACGAGCCAGGCACGTGGCGAGGATGCCGATCAGGCCAGCAATTGCCATCCACCAGATGTGCCAGACCAGACCGAAGCCGGTGGCCACGGCGAAGAATGCCACAATCGCACCGATGGGGCTGTTTTTCGGCATGAGTATGGGCTCAAGTTCAGCTTTGTCTCTATCTCGGGAGCGCGCCTGTTGCCTCGCTGCCCAATAGGCGTCCAATCCATCGACAATTGGCGCGATGGTGAAGTTCCACGGCGGCGGCGGCGAGGGCGTCGACCATTCCAGCGTCCGACCGTTCCACGGATCGCCGCTGACATCGCGCCGCTGGTCGCGGCCGCGGACGCTGACCACAAGCTGAACAATGGTGAGGAGAACACCAACGGCGATGACGACCGCGCCGACAAGTGCCGCGATCATCAGCGGTTGCCACCCGGCTTCGGCATAGTGCTGCATGCGGCGGGTCGCGCCCATCAGGCCGAGCACGTAGAGTGGCATGAAGGCGAGATAGAAGCCGATGAACCAGCACCAGAAGATCGCCTTGCCCAAACCCTCGTGCAAGGAAAAGCCGAAAGCCTTCGGAAACCAGAATGTGTAGCCGGCGAAGGCGCCGAACAGCACGCCGCCGATGATCACATTGTGAAAATGGGCGACGAGGAACAGGCTGTTGTGGGTGACGAAGTCGACCGGCGGAATGGCCAGCAGCACGCCGGTCATGCCGCCGATGACGAAGGTGATCATGAAGCCCAAAGCCCAGTACAGCGGCGCCTCGAAACGGATATTGCCGCCATAGAGCGTGAACAGCCAGTTGAAGATCTTAACGCCGGTCGGGACGGCAATGATCATGGTCATAATGCCGAAGAAGGCGTTAACGTCGGCACCTGCACCCATGGTGAAGAAGTGATGCAGCCAGACCATGAACGACAGCATGCAGATGGCCATCGTCGCGATGACCATGGAGCGATAGCCGAAGAGAGGCTTTTCCGAGAAGGTTGCGATCACCTCCGAGAACACGCCGAAAGCGGGCAGGATCAGGATGTAGACCTCGGGATGACCCCACGCCCAGATCAGGTTGATGTACATCATGGCGTTGCCGCCAAGTTCGTTGGTGAAGAAATGAAAACCGAGATAGCGGTCCAGCAAAAGCATGGCGAAGGTGGCGGTCAGGATTGGAAATGCGGCGATGATCAGCAGGTTCGACGCCAGCGCCGTCCAGCAGAAGATCGGCATGCGCATGTAGCCCATGCCCTTGGCACGCAGCTTGAGGATGGTGGTGGTGAGGTTGATACCGGACAAAAGCGTGCCGACGCCTGATATCTGGAGCGCCCACAGGTAATAGTCGACGCCGACGCCTGGCGAATAGGCGAGTTCGGATAGCGGCGGATAGGCAAGCCAGCCGGTCTTGGCAAACTCTCCCACCACGAGGGACAGGTTGACGAGCAGCACGCCCGCAGCGGTCAGCCAGAAGCTGACCGAATTGAGCACCGGGAAGGCCACGTCGCGAACACCCAGTTGCAAGGGCACCGCGAAATTCATCAGCCCGACCATGAACGTCATCGCCACGAAAAAGATCATGATCGTGCCGTGCGCCGAGAATATCTGGTCGTAGTGATCGGAAGTGAGATAGCCTTGGGCACCCGCTGCGGCCAGTGCCAGTTGCGTGCGCATCATGATGGCGTCGATGAAGCCGCGCAGCAACATGACCAGCGCCAGCACGACATACATCACGCCGATACGCTTGTGATCGACGCTGGTGATCCATTCCCGCCACAGATACGGCCACCAGCCGCGCCAGGTGATAAGGCCAGCAATCGTGGCTATCGCAACGACAACGAGCAGCGAGGCCGCCAGCGGGATCGGTTGGTCGAAGGGAATGGCGCTCCAGGTGAGTTTGCCGAACATGCTCACTCCCCAGCGCTTGGCATCTGGTTGGACTGCATCGCCTGCGCGTCAGGCGCGTGGGCGGTACCGGCGACGATGGTATCGAACAGCCGCGGTTCTACGCCGGCAAAGGTCGCCGGCGCCACGTTGGAACTCTGCCGGGCAAGCCTGGCAAAACCCGTCTGATCCAGAACACTTTTGCTCTGACGGGTGGTGTTGACCCAGGCCTCAAAGTCATCGCCGGACTTGACCACCACATCGAAGCGCATGTCGGAAAAGCCGGCGCCGCTGAATTGCGCGGAGATGCCCGGGAAAATGCCGGTTCTATCCGCCTGCAAGCTCAGACGGGTCGTCATGCCGGCCATTGTGTAGATCTGGCTGCCAAGCTGCGGAACGAAAAAGCTGTTCATGACGCTGGCCGATGTCAGCTGAAAATTGACCGGCGTGCTGGCCGGCAGGACCAGTTGATTGACGCTCGCCAGGTTCTTGTCTGGATAGATGAACAGCCATTTCCAATCGAGCGATACGACCTGGACAGTCAGAGGTGGCGTCTTCGACTGAATCTCGCGATAGGGATCAAGGTCGTGGCTGCCAAGCCAGGCAATGCCGCCGAGAAAGACGACGATCAGCGTCGGGATCGACCAGATTACCAACTCGATGCGCCCCGAATAAGACCAGTTGGGGAGCCGTTGGGCATTCTTGTTGCCGACGCGAAACCACCAGGCAAAGCCGAGTGTCAGGACAATCACCGGCACAATCACGGCCAGCATGATCGCCGTTGCATTGAGCAGGATTTTCAACTCGCTGGCGGCGATTGGTCCCTGCGGAGCCAGAATTCCCGAAAGCCACGACCACGTGTCATGCATCGGGCTACCGTATCAGCAGACGCTGGCCGGTGACGACTGTCATTTGGCTGCTGCCGTGACGCGCCAGACTTTGTTGCCGACGTCATCGGCAATCAGCAACGCGCCAGATTTGTCTACGGCCAGTCCGACCGGACGACCACGGGCTTCATCCTTCCCGTTTAGAAAGCCGGTCACGAAGTCCTGTGCCATGCCATCAGGATGCCCGTCCTTGAACGGCACGAAGACGACCTTGTAGCCATTGAGCGCGGGCCGGTCCCAACTGCCGTGCTCGCCGACAAAGGCTCCGCCCTGATAGGTCTGCGGCAGCGTGCTGCCGGTGTAGAAGGCAAGTCCCAGCGGCGCCACATGTGAACTCAGCGCATAATCAGGCGGTATCGCCTTGGCGACCAGATCCGGCCGCTGCGGCATGACGCGAGGATCGACATGCTGGCCATAGTAACTGTAGGGCCAGCCGTAGAACGCGCCATCCTTAACCGAGGTCATGTAGTCCGGGGCCAGGTTTGGGCCAAGTTCGTCGCGCTCGTTGACGATGGCCCACAGCGCGCCTGTCTTCGGCTCCCAGGTGAGGCCGTTTGGATTGCGCAGGCCACTGGCGAAGATCCTCGAACGCCCGGTTGCCCGATCGACCTCCCAGATCGCCGCGCGGTCCTTTTCCGCCTGGATGCCGTTTTCAGTGATGTTGCTGTTCGAGCCGACGCCGACATAGAGCAACGTGCCATCCCGACTGGCAACCAGGCTCTTTGTCCAGTGGTGATCAATGGGGCCGCCGGGCAGGGGCGTCAGAACCGTTCCCTGTTCGGAGATATTCGTTGCGCCAGGTGTGTAGGGATAGCGCACGATCGCATCGGTGTTGGCGACATAGAAATCATTGGCCACCAGGGCGACGCCGAACGGCGAGTTCAAATGATCGAGAAACACGGTCCTGGTTTCCAGAACGCCGTCACCATCCGCGTCGCGCAGCAGCGTGATCTGATTTGTCGGCTTTTTCTCGCCGCCACCACCGGAGCTCGCCAGCGACTGCAGGAACCCCATGATCAGGTCTTTTGGCCGCTTGATCGGTTCGCTGCCGGGACCTTGTGACTCGATCACCAGAACGTCGCCGTTGGGCAGCGTGTAGAGCGAACGCGGGTGCGAGAGATCGCTTGCCATGGCGTGGATCTGCAGACCCTGCGGGACCGTTGGCGTTTCATCCTTGGACCAGCAACGACCTTGGCGAGGTTCATCGGCGGAATGAGATATTGCTGCGGTTCCGGCAGTGTCGGGTTGGGACCGATCTGTGTGCTCGGATCGGCTGCGTCGTCGCTACAGCCTGTCAGGCCGAAAGCGGTGGCACTCAACAGAATGACGGTTGTGGCGCGCAGAATTTTTATGGCCGGCACAGAGACAGGTATCACCGGGTCACTCCCGCCACCTCAGTTGTTGCCAGGGAACCGCCAATCGATGCGGTGAAAATCATCAAAACGACCACCACTGCAGAAAGCGTCAGTCCGGTTGGGACGACCGACGTCCAGGCGTCGCGGCTATGGACGAAAGCGTTTAGGACAGACAGCACCAGCACGGCGATGTTGCCGAGCATGTGCAGCCATCCCCGCGAATACCGGCGCACGAGCCGATTGGTGAAGAAATCGAACAGGCCAGCCAGCGCCGCCAGGACCCCGAACGCCAGTCCGAACGTCAGCAGCCAGGCCGAAAAATCTGCCCACATCATCTCGGCCGTTCGCCAGTATGCAATATCAGTGAGCAGCGCGCCGGTGAAACAAACGATGGGGAAGGGGACGAGGAGTGCGTGTAAAGGGCGCCGCTCGACAACGATAGGCGCCGGTTGGGAAGTCTCTTTGAGCATGGAAGCAATCCGGTTGCGAACGGGCGACGCAAATCAACCCGCTCACAGCAGGGAGGTTCCCTGGGGGCTGTCACGCGTCTGAAATCTGGCAACCGCTGGGGTTGAGAATGCCGCCAGATCTCGTCGACCTACATGTTCGAGGCCCGCGGCTCATGCGTTTTGAGGGGTCGGTATGCTGGGGTCTGCCTGGTCTTCGGATAATCGGGACGCTTGTCGGCGAGCGATTTCAGAATCGGCATGGAAGTCGGGGATGCGGAGCGTCGTCGTAGAAGGGATTGCGAAAGGTCGGTGACGAGTTTCTTGATATCCATCACTTCCTCGCATCAGCCCTCCAAAGTTGGAGTTACGCCTAGCGAGGGAAACCTGCACTCTCATTTGATAGATGCAATGGCGGTTTCGAAGGCGCCGAAGCTGGGAAATTTCCGGGCTCTCCTACCGGTTGAGTTTCCCGTTCGCCACCAGCCACTCGACTGATTCATATATTGCTTGCAGCGACGAATACCGCGGGTCGTAGCCCAGGAGGTTCCGCGCCTTGGCGATCGAATGACTCGGACTGCGTGCAATGTGCTCCCAGGAGGCGCGCCAGTTTTCTTCAGTCTGCTTGCCCTTCCACGTATCGAACGGCTCGAAGCTCAGCCGCGGCGCGTGGCCGAACCGGTTGTACATGGCCTCGGCGTAGCCGCGCAGATTGATCGCCTGTGGCGAAACGGTGTTGAAGGCCTCGCCAACCGCGTTCCTCCAGTTCGCGATGGCTCGCATAACCATCTGTGCTACGTCGTCGGCATGCACGTGATGCACTGTCTCGTTGCCAAGATTGGGCAGCACAAGCCGCTCGCCACGGGCGATCTGGGAGAACACGCCGACGTCGAAGTGCCCCGCCGGATTGAGTGGCTCCCAGCCGGGCCCAACGATATGGCCGGGCCGAAACACCGTGGCTGGAAAGCCGTTCCTCCTGGCTTCGTTGAGCAGCCAGGTCTCGATCTCGGCCTTTTGCGTGCCATAGCTGCCGAACGGGTTTTTCGGCTGGTCCTCTGTCGCGGGGATCGCGGTGTTGTGCCCATAGACCCAGATGGTGCCGCAATGGAGGAAATGCTGCACCTCGCCTCGCAGCGCGCCGACGATCTGCTTGGTGCTGTCGAGGGTGAAGGAAATCATGTCCACCACGATATCGGCGTTCAGCGCGCGGACCTTCTCGCCGAAGGTGCCAGCCTTTTCCTCCGTGTCGCGGTCGATCACCACTGGCTCGACCGATTTCCACGCCGCATTCAGCGTATAAGCTGCGCGCTGGCCGCGGCTGACATTGACCACTTCATATCCGGCCTCGACCAGCCTTGGCACCAGGTACGTGCCGACATGCCCGCTGCCGCCGATGATCACTACTCGGGTCATTTTCACCCCGCCGATTGCTGGCGGACTGTGGCACTGGCAGACGGCGAACGCCACTCGAATCTGCCGCGGCTCAACGCCATTACCGCCATTTGATCGATGCAGACAAAAGTGATCGACGACATCGCGCGCACGATCGCCATCGGCACTGATTGGACGCCGATCGAGGGTCAGTTTTGGAAGCCGTTTGACAATCGGAATCTACCGGCGCACAGAGCCGCGGATTTCTCGTAGTGATTTACCAAGACTGAAACGGCGCGATCGGCGTCCCCGTCAAGAGCGGACTCAGCAATAAGCCTGTGTTCCTCCAGGCAGTCGCGAGGTGAGGCCTCGTCTGACTTTGCCAATATCCTGTAACGGTAGAGCTGGTCCGCGAGTTGATCGCTGAAGCGTATGAGCCTGTTGGATCCACATCCTGCGATTAGCGCTCGGTGGAAAGCTCCGTGATGCTTTTCCCATTCAGCGTCAATTGATGATGGCTTTTCGATTATGTGGCACGATGCGCGGGTCAGCCTATGCAGTGCCAGAACGACCTGCTCCTCCCACTGCAAATTGCGGTTGCCAATCGACTGCCGCAGTCCCATCTCCTCGACCCAGCAACGCGTGCGTGTGAGTTCGTCAAGCTCGTGAGCACTTACTGGCTTTACAGAAAAGCCGCGCTGGTCTCGATGATCCAGCAACCCCTCGGTGGCAAGGCGGGTAAGAGCCTCTCGAACGGGCGAGGCTCCAGCCTCATAGTACTCGACCACCCAATCCACGCGTACCTTCGAACCGCTCTTCAGGACTCCATTCAATATATCATCGCGAAGCTTGAGATAAACGGTGGTTGCGATCGTCTGCGGAGCAGACAAATCGCTGTCACCTTCTTTACCGTCTGCTATTCGCATGAATGAGTTTTCGACAAAAGACCCACCTTCATCCAAGCATTAGGGCGACAAAATAAGAGTAGGAACATTCCTGCTATCTGGCCTTGCTGGCATAGCCGCAAAAAATGGCCAGCGCTCGGGTCAGTTTGGCGGAAAGGGAACCCGGCACCGGCCATTGCGGGATAGCTCTTTGGGATCATCCCCGCGTTACAAAGGTACCCTCATATTAGCTTTCGCTCAACCAAGACTTACGTCCTGTCATGACGCCGTCGTGCACCTAGAATCCGGTCTTGCAGACTAACCGTGCAAACTCTGGGCTGTTTGGGGCGCTCGCGTGGCTAGCAGTCGATTTACCTCCGATTCGGCGACTGAAAACAAACTGTCGAGAGCTTCCAGGTGTTGCGAGTAGCCGTCTTCGGCAAACTCCTTTCGGAGCGCAGTAACCTGTGTCTTGGCGCGAGAAAGTGCTGTCCTCCATCGGTCGCCGCCGGGCTGTTGTTCACCGTCAATCGTCTCAACAATCCACGCTGAGGCGAAGGCCAATGTGGCTCGAAACACGTACCTACCCGTATCGTCGCGCACCTTGACATAGAATGTCCCAAGGGGGCCGTCGGGCAGTGCCTCGCGTACGATTTCCGGTAAAACGTCGACCGCCTGGAAGCTTAAATCTGCCAGTGAAGCACAGACGACGCCATCTTCATCTTTAGTTAGGTCGTTGCCATCGTGAATATCAAAGAAATAACGTGCCATTGCGTTACTCCGAGCGCCTTGGCGGGAGTCGCATACTCTCAGGCGTCTGTTTGCCGTTTGATTTCTGACGATATGTAGCAATCTTGGGCGACCTTTAAGGTTCCAAACCAATTGTCAATTTCGTACAAATGTGACGGTCACGCGCGGTCAAAGCTTGAGGACTTTGGCAAAGGTTCCTTTTTTTTGTCGACCGGTGATGCGATTCAGTTTGAAACTAGGCTTTCGCATTGCGTTTAGCTGGCCCCTTCTTGCCTGGAGCAGGCTTGCGGCCGAGCCCAATTGCCTTGGCCATGGCTGATCTACGATTGGAATAGTTCGGTGCCACCATTGGGTAGTCGTGCGGCAAACCCCACTTGGCGCGGTATTGATCGGGCGTCATGCCCAGCAAGCCCAAATGCCGTTTCATCGACTTGAGTTTGCGGCCGTCTTCGAGGCTGATGATATGGTCAGGAAAAACTGACCTCTTCGGATTAACCGCGGGGGTCTGCGGCTCGACAACTGGCGCCACTGGCTCGATGAGGCCGGGGTTGATCCCTGTCACTCCAGACCCTCGCCCGCCGCCCCACCCGGCGGGCTTTTTCATTCTGTCTCAGAAACTTTTTCTGAAGAGCGAAGTTGCTTCAACACGCTGCCGCTCCCGGCAGCCGCAACTCGGAGGAATTTTCCGTGAACTTCAAGATGCTCACCATGGGCGCAATGGCCCTTGCAATTATGACTGGCTCGGCCTTGGCCGGTTCGGGAACCGGAACGTCGGCGCTTGATGATCCGGCCAAGATGCAGCCCTTCTACACAGATTCCGGCATGAAGACGATGCAGTCGGATGATGCATTCAAGAAGGCCTGGCTCGCCTTGACCGATGACGATCGCGCATCGATTACCAAGGACTGCGGCGACAAAGTTATCGCCAAGTCGCACGACAATTACTGCGCAAAGACCAAGCAGCTAGGCGGCGCCAACTAGCTCGAACAGGTCGTGTGGCAACTTAAGTTGCGTTCTAGCCCGCTGCCGTGAGGCGGCGGGCTTTTGCGTCAAAATAGCCTGCTGGTTCGCATTTTGGGCCTTGGCCGCCGCAGAGCAGATGCAGCAGTTCGCTGGCACTTGGCGCTCCTATCTACCGGCGGTTTGGAGAGAACAGGCGGTGCTGCGCCGGCAAGGCCGCGCTGACACGCGCTGGCAAGGCCGCGCTGACACGCGCTGGCAAGGACCAAGCTACTACAGCACCACGCAAAGAAGACGCAATCACCTGGTTTCAGGCCACGCCTGTGCCGCCATTGGCCCCGAATACGCTGCCATCGGTGTATGTGATTTCTCCCGAAGCAAGCAGGACGAAAAGCGGCGCAAGCTCCGCCGGCTGGCCGGCGCGACCGAGCGGCGTATCCTGACCGAATTCCTTTAATTTGCCGGGCAACTGACCCCCGGCGACCTGTAGTGGCGTCCAAACCGGTCCAGGCGCAACAGCGTTGACGCGTATGCCGTGTTTGGCCAGCTGCTTTGCCAGGCCTTTTGTGAAGACCGCAATTCCGCCTTTCGTCGTCGCATAGTCGAGCAATTCCTCACCGGGGTTGAACGAGTTGACGGAGGCCGTGTTGATAATGGCCGCTCCTGCTTTCATCAGCGGGAGCGCTGATTTGGTAATCCAGAACATTGCGTAGAGATTGGTTTTCAAGGTTCGGTCGAACTGCTCGAAGCTGATATCCGCAATAGACGCCTTCGATTGCTGGTAAGCAGCGTTGTTGACCAGAATGTCGATGCCGCCAAGTTCGCGGTGCGCCCGCTCAACGAGGTCGCGGCAGAACTGTTGGTCGGTCAAGTCTCCAGGAATCAGGATGGCTTTGCGGCCCTCCGCGCGGATCAGCTCCGCGACGTCTTGTGCATCGGGCTCTTCACTGGGAAAGTAATTGATCGCCACATCCGCGCCTTCGCGCGCGAATGCGATGACTGCCGCCCGCCCGATCCCTGAATCGCCGCCGGTCACAAGAGCCTTGCGGCCGGCCAGCCGGTTTGAGCCGCGATAGCTTGTCTCGCCGCAGTCAGGAACGGGATCCATCTCGCGCTGGAGAGCCGGCCATTGCTGGCGCTGCTCCTTGAAGGCCTCGCTGGTGTATTTCGTCGCAGGATCGGACATCTGTTTCTCCGGCAATGATGCAGGGCGGCATAGCTGTCTCAGAGATCGACTTTTGCGTTGTCGCCAACATTCGGCTTCGCGCCGGTTACCGCTGCAAATACCATCTTCGCGGTAGCGACAACCAATCCCGGGCTGTCCCACAGTTCGCCTTCGTCCGGTGTCACCGTTATCAGCCGAATTTCGGGATCCTGGGCGTTGTCCCACCATGCCGCGTCAGTCTTCTCCCACAACGCGGCGATCTTTGCTCTGTCGTTTGTCACTGCGGCCGGCCCGGAGATCGTCACGTATTTGTAGTGGCTGCTGTCACTCCAGGCCAATGTTACCTTCGGATATCTCGACAGCTGCTTGTTCTTGGCGCTGTCGTCGTTGACAAGGAAATAGATGGCATTTTCCTCGCGCAAGACGCGCGCGGAGAGTGGCCTGGCGCGATTGTATTCGCCGTCCCATGTCACGAACATGCAGACGTCGATTTCCTTTGCGAGTTCCCAAATGCGGTTTGTTGCCTCGGAAGATGTGAGATCCGTCTCTTGCTCGCGACTCTTTGCCATAACCATGTGCTCCGCCGAAGGATGTGCTCGTACAACTCGCATGTGGCCATGGCGTTCCAGCGTGCTTCAAAGTTGCTCGCTCCTGCATTGTTGGCAGGCCATGAGGCCTTGCAGCTGGCTGGTCTTCTAGCGCGCCGAAGAATGGCTGCGCCAATCAAGCCGGTGCCCGTCCATTGGGACCATGCCGAAAGGAATATCTCATCAAGGTTTCGAACCCGGCCGGGGAAGATCGCCAGCCTCGACATTCCACGGATATTTCCGGACGATCGATGCAAAGAATGTTGAATGAATTTGCGGTCTGGCGAAGCCGCGATGAAACCGCCGTTCCTGCTTGAATAAGCAGTGCCGCTTAGCCGTCGATAATGTAACGCCTAGCGCTCGAACCGGCACGGTGAAGATGCTGGTGGCCAGACAATATGATGTCGACACCGCTGCGCGAGAATGCATCCATGGCCAGACCCGCGCGGCCAACGATGCCTTCGTCGCTTTGCAGATCCAGCCCTTCAAAAGGATGATGAGTGACCACTACCCGGGTAATGTCATCGGACATATGTGCGAATTTTTCTGTCGCCGCCTCGAGCTGGCGAAGATTGATCCTGCCATCCTTGATTGTCAGGGACCGCGCCGTGTTGATCCCGACGACCGCGACTTCGCTATCGGCGTAGAACGGGTCCGTGTCCGCCGCGATGTAACGCTTGTATCGTGAAAGAGGCGTCAAGGCACGCGCGAAGACATTCCAGAGCGGCACGTCATGATTGCCGGGTACCACGATGCGGGGACCGGGAAGGGAATCAAGAAAGGCCCGCGCGTGCAGGAATTCGTCTTTCCGGGCGCGTTGCGTCAGATCCCCGGAAACGACCAGCAAATCCGGGTCGATAGCGCGAACCTCCGAAGCAATGGCTCTCACGACCTCGCCATCTGTTTTTCCGAAATGCAGGTCCGAGAGGTGAACGATAGTTCTCGCCATCCAGCGAAACCAGCAGGCGCTCGCGAGGCGAGGCATGATCCCATTCGAGAACCCGCCGGTGCTCTACGTGCTCGGTCGCTACACTGTCGGGCAAACGTCCCGGCCCTCCGATCTGCTGCCGTTCCTGGCGGCCGACACTGCGGCATTCAGCCATTGGATGGTCTGTGCCTTCGGCCGGCAGGAGATAGCGTGCGTGACGTCAGGGGCCTTGCTTGGCGGCCATTCGCGTGTCGGATTCGAGAACAACCTTTTCCTGCCGGATGGAGCGCTGGCCTCTGGAAATCAGGATCTGGTCGCGGCCACAAAACACGCAATCGGGGCATGCGGACTGACAATCGCAGACGCAGACACATTGCGCGTCCGTTGGTCGGGCATCTAAAGCGTCGGATTTCCCCTACACGGGCTTTGCCTCTTTGTCCGCGATGGCGGCTTGTGGAGCGTAGCCGTCGGTTTCTCGGAAAGAGGCTGATCGACGCCGCACCCGGCAGATGTCTAAGCTGCCCCATTATCACGACTTCGGCTCGGAATCGCAATCGCCGCTAGAGTAATCGACGTGGCCGTGAAGCATCTGGAAACGAGGCACCCCGGCCGCGTTCGATCGAGCTCGGGAATAGAACTTCATTTTGTTCCGTACAGCATCTCGTCCTGCAGCCGGCGCAAGGCGGAGAGCCTTGTCGTCTGGTCGGGCGCGGCATTGTCGGCGGTCAGCATTTCGCCTTTCCTGACCGGCCTCAAGACCTTGCCACCTTCGAGCAGGCCGACCGGCACGGCGCGCTGGGTACGGGCTGCGCTGACGGTCATCGTCCAGGAGCGGTAGCAGGTCTCGCCGACCGCATCGAAGGTCTCGCCGGCCACGAGGTCGCGCTTGGCGACCGCGCAGACCTCGGCGACGGGCCTTGGCAGCGGCACCATGTCGGGTTTGCCGAACAGCACGATGCGGGCGGCGGTCAGCGGCACTTCCATTGAGGTCAGGTGATAGGGCCGGAACAAGCTGTAATAGGGACCATGGCCGATGTGCAAATCGTCCATGCGCTCGATGATGCGTGGATGCGTTGCCTCGACGATGACGAAGACCCCGGGCGCGACACCTTTGCCCACCGTGTAGTCGACAACGCCTTTTTTCAACAACAGTCCGCCATCCTCACGCGGGATTAACACCTTGACGAGGTCGTCGCGGTCGGCCTTCGGGCCGTGCATGCCGGGCACGTCGGGCACCAGGCCGGTGGCGTTGGCGATGGCGCACATCTCGACCATGGTTTTCGAGCCGTCGACGAACTCCACCAGCATGCGCGGGTTCATGTTGCGGCGGATCGCCTCCTCGCGATAGTCGTCGGGCACGGCATTGTGGTTGAGCGGGTTGTTCTTGCCCTTGCCGGCCGAGACGATGGTCAGGCCGAGCGCCGAGGCGAATTCGATCAGCTCCATGCAACTCGACGGCTCGTCGCCGGCGCCAACCGAATAGACGACGCCAAGCCGGTCGGCCTGCTGCTTGAGATAACAGCCGATGGTGACGTCGGCCTCGACATTCATCATCACCAGATGCTTGCCATGCTCCATCGCCGACAGGCAGAAATCGGCGGCGACGCCCGGCTTGCCGGTGGCGTCAATGACGACGTCGATCAGCGAATTGGTGACCAGCATCTCGTTGGAGGTGATGGCGATTTTTCCCGCCTCGATGGCCGCGGTGACTTTCGATGGCGTGTCGGCTTCGACCGCCATCGTTTCATCGCCATAGGCGATACGGATGGCCTCGCGCGCGGTGTGCGGACGCCGCGTCGAGACAGCGCAAACCGATATGCCGGGCATCAGCATGCCTTGTGTGACGAGGTCGGTGCCCATTTCGCCTGAGCCGATGACGCCGATGCGAATGGGACGGCCCTCCGACCCACGCTTGGCGAGATCGCGGGCAAGCCCGGTCAGGGAGACATTGGTCATGCAAAGCGCCCATGATCGCTGTTCTGCATCAGGAATAGCAGGGGACCATATCAGTCAGCCAGCTAAACCTCACAAAAGTTGCAGTCTCACGCAGTTCTTATCCGGGCTGGCGTGAGCGCGCGCGCCCGACCGCCAGCATTTGATCCAAAAAGGTCGACGCAGCGTATCAGAAGACAAATGTGCAAAAAAGCAAAAGGAAATATCCCGTGAAAGCTTATGGCATTGCCTATGTCGCGACGGCTGTGGTGTTTCTCGGCATCGATGCCATTTGGCTGACGATCGCGGCGCAGCGCCTTTATCGACCGCAGATGGGCGACATGTTGCTTGACGGCTTCAGGCTGGTGCCGGCCGTGTTTTTTTACCTCATCTACATAGCAGGCATCGTCGCATTCGCCATATCGCCTGCATTTCTCAGTGATCGCTGGACCACAGCCACATCCTACGGTGCGCTTCTCGGTCTTGTCGCTTATGCGACGTACGACCTGACAAATCAGGCAACGCTGCGGGACTGGCCCGTCGCTGTGACGATCGCTGATCTCTGTTGGGGCACGGTTCTTACAGGTTTCGCGGCTACAATGGGTTTCCTTATTGCGCGAGCATTCACGTCCGCCTCTTGAGCACTGAAGCCTCGGTGTCTGCGCGAGACGCGCAGCGACGCAACGATTGGATCAAGGTTTGATGGTGATCCATCCAACGCCAAGTTTCGTAGTCATGGCAGTTGAGGACGCGAGAGGAACTCCTTTGACCAACAGCAACGGATCCGAAGGTTCAATGAGCTTGCATAAGCCAAGGACCGATCGCAGCAAGGTTCTGGACATTGCCGTCGTCGGCAGCGGTATCTCCGGATTATCGGCCGCCTGGCTCTTGTCCAGGCGTCATCGCGTGACGCTCTTCGAGGCTGATAACCGCCTCGGCGGTCACAGTCACACAGTCCAGGCCTCGGACGTGGCCGTCGATACCGGTTTCATCGTCTACAACGAGGCCACCTATCCGAACCTGTCGGCCTTGTTCAGGCACATTAAGGTGGCGACGAAACCGTCCGACATGTCCTTCGCCGTATCGCTCGACGACGGCAGGCTTGAATATTCCGGCACTGGATTGTCGGGATTGTTCGCCCAAGGCCGCAACGTGATCAGCCCCAGGTTCTGGCGCATGCTTCGCGATCTCATGCGCTTCTACCGCGATGCCCCGATTGATGCGGCCGGGCTTGGTGCAACGTCGCTGGGTGAGTATCTGGACGCGGCTGGCTACGGCGTCGAGTTCCGCAGCGATCACCTCTTTCCCATGGCGGCCGCCATCTGGTCGACGCCGGCTGCGGATATCGGCAACTATCCTGCCGCGGCGTTCATCCGGTTCTGCGAGACCCACGGACTGCTGAAAATATCCGGCCGCCCCATCTGGCGCACCGTCGATGGCGGTAGCCGCTCATATGTAGCCATCCTGGCCAAAGCTGTTGCGGAAATCGTTTCCAACTGTCCGATCAAGGCGATATCGCGCACACCGGACGGCGTCGATATCGTGGGCGGGGATGGCCGCCATCGCCAGTTCGACCACGTCGTCATAGCAACACATGCGGATCAGGCGCTTGCCATGCTCGCGGAGCCGAGCATGGCGGAACGGCGTCTGCTCGGCGCATTCAGCTACGTGAACAACGACGCCATTCTTCACTCCGACATCGGCCTCATGCCGCGCCGGCGCAAGGTTTGGTCAAGCTGGAACTACATGTCTCGCGAGGAGGGAAACACGCGTCAACTCGCCGTAACCTACTGGATGAACCGCTTGCAGGGCATTCCCGATCAGACGCCGCTTTTCGTTACACTCAATCCGCATCGGGAAATCAAACCCGATGCCGTGTTGCGGCGACTGAGTTATCGGCATCCCAGTTTCAATGTCGACGCCATCACGGCACAGGAGCAGCTGTGGTCACTGCAAGGCGTACGCAGTACTTGGTTTTGCGGCGCGTATTTTGGCGCGGGCTTCCACGAGGACGGGCTGCAGGCCGGACTTGCGGTGGCGGAAGCTATCGGCGCCGTAAGGCGGCCATGGGCTGTGCCGGATGAATCCGGACGCATTCATCTTCCCAGGCTTGCGTCAGCCGCCTTTGAGACAGAGGCTGCCTAGTGATTGATATACACAGCGCAAGCGGCACAACGCCTCTGACGGCCGACTCTTCCTTTCACATTGCTTGGGCACGGATCGTTTTCGTTGTGTCTCGCAAACACTGCCTGGAGCAATCACGACCATGACGCTCACAGTATGGTTCGATAGCGGATGTCCGTTATGCCGGCGCGAGATTGCGTTGATGCGGCGTCTGGACTGGCGGCGCGCCATTACCTTCATCGATATCGAACAGGATCAGTCCTGCCCGATTGACCGGCGTGATCTGCTCGCGCGTTTTCATGCGCAGGAAGATGGCAGGATCGTCTCGGGTGCCGCTGCCTTCGCTGCCATGTGGCGCGCGATCCCGATCATGCGACCGCTGGGGCTTCTCGCCAGAAACGGCGTCGTGCTGGCGGCGCTGGAACGGCTTTACATCGCATTTCTGGTTGTGCGTCCCCGGCTGACTGCGTGGGCGCGAAGGAAGGAGGCTGATCATGTCCAGACACCCTGAAGCGATCATGCCAACGGCAGGCCAGGAATCGGTCTGGGACTACCCGCGCCCGCCACGCATCGAACCGGTCAGCGAGCGCATCGTGGTGCGCTTCGCCGGTGAAACCATCGCCGATACCCATCGCGCTTTCCGCGTTCTCGAGACCAGCCATCCACCGGTCTATTATCTGCCGCCGCAAGACATGCGCATGGATCTGATCGTGCCAGCCGCCGGAAGCTCCTTCTGCGAATTCAAGGGCACGGCAAGCTATGTCACAATCGCTGCCGCCGGCCGCCGCTCAGAACGGGCAGGCTGGCGCTACGACAATCCGACTGCTGCATACGGGGCGATTGCCGGCTACGTCGCCTTCTATGCCTCCAGGGTCGATGAAGCGCTGGTCGGCGACGAACGCGTCGCGGCCCAGACCGGCGATTTCTATGGCGGCTGGATCACGTCGCGCATCGTCGGCCCATTCAAGGGCGCGCCCGGCACGTTTGGCTGGTGATGGCGGAGGACCGTACGGGCTCGCCGATTGCCGTTGTCATTGGCGCAAGTGGCGGGCTTGGCGCCGCGCTTGCCGAAATCGCCGAGGAATCTGGCCGCTTCCGTCAGGTGGTGAGGCTGTCGCGCGGCAGTCAGCCGCGCATCGATATCGAGGATGAAAAGACGATCCGAGATGCTGCAAGCTATGTCGCAAGCCTCGGTGTGCCGACCCTCTTCATCGATGCGACAGGCTTCCTTCATGGCGCGGGTTTTGAGCCCGAGAAGACCTGGCGCAGCCTCGATCCCAGGCATCTCGCAAAGTCGTTTGCCGTGAACGCCATCGGCCCGGCTTTGGTGATGAAGCATTTCCTGCCGCTGCTGCCGAAAGGCGAACGTGCGGTGTTCGCGACCATCTCGGCCAAGGTCGGCAGCATCGGCGACAATAAACTGGGCGGCTGGTACGGCTACCGGGCGGCCAAGGCAGCACTCAACCAGTTCGTGCGCACCGCGTCGATCGAGCTTGCCCGGTCGAACCCCGCAGCGATTTGCGTTGCGCTCCATCCCGGCACGGTCGACACCAAGCTCTCGGCGCCCTTCGGCAAGTCCGGTCTGGCAGTGCAGGCCCCTCGCGATGCGGCGGCAGCCATCCTGTCGTGCATCGACAAACTGACGCCGCGTGACAGCGGCGGTTTCTTCGATCGCACAGGCGATCGTCTGCCTTGGTGACGGACGATATGGATCGCGGTTTCCCCGCCTTCCGTTTGCGCCTTGGCCGCAACCATGCCAATTTTGAGCGGCTCGCCTTTCTTTCAGAGACAAAGCTTCAGCCATGACATTTGACACCATCATCACGCGCGGCACGGTTGTTACCGCATCCGACACGTTCAGCTGTGACGTCGGCGTCAAGGATGGGCGCATCGTGGCGCTGGCCGACAAGCTCTCAGGGGCCGAAGAGACCATCGATGCCTCGGGCCTGCTTGTGATGCCGGGCGGCATCGACAGCCACGTCCATCTCGAACAGCCGGGAGCGCCCGGCATCATCATGGCCGATACGTTCGAGACCGGAACGCGCTCGGCGGCGGTGGGCGGCAACACCTTCGTCATGCCGTTCTGCCTGCAAGAGAAGGGGCAGACGCTGCGCGAGAGCATCGAAGCCTATCGCCGCAAAGCGGAAGGCAATTGCTTCGTCGACGTCGCCTTCCATCTGATCGTCACCGATCCGACGCCGCAGGTGCTCGGCCAGGAGTTGCCGGCCCTGATCGCGGAAGGCTTCACCTCGATCAAGATTTTCATGACCTATGATGATCTCAAGCTCGCTGACCGTGAAATCCTCGAGGTGCTTTCGGTAGCCCAGCAGCATCGTGCGCTGGTCATGGTCCACGCCGAGGGCTACGACGCGATCCGCTTCCTGTCGGACCGGCTTGAACGGCAAGGCAGCACGGCGCCGCATTTTCATGGCACGTCGCGTCCGATCGCCGTGGAACGCGAGGCGACGCATCGCGCCATCAGCCTGGCCGAGATCGTCGATACGCCGGTCATGATCGTTCATGTCTCCAACCGCCAGGCGATGGAAGAAATCAGGCGCGCGCAGATGCGCGGTCTCGCCGTTTTCGGTGAGACCTGTCCGCAGTATCTCGTGCTTACCGAGCAGGATATGGACCGGACCGGCATGGAAGGCGCCAAATATGTCTGCAGCCCGCCGCCACGCGATCTCGATAGCCAGAAGGCCTGCTGGGAGGGCCTTCAGCAAGGCGTCTTCGAGGTGTTTTCATCCGACCACTGCCCGTTCCGCTACGACGACCCGGCCGGCAAGATGGCGCCGCGCGGCAAGACGAACTTCCGCTATGTGCCGAACGGCATACCGGGCATCGCCACGCGCATGCCGATCCTGTTCTCGGAAGGCGTCGTCAAGGGGCGCATCGATCTCAACCGCTTCGTCGCCCTGACCTCGACCAACCACGCCAAGCGCTATGGCCTTTACCCGCGCAAAGGCACCATCGCTGTCGGCTCGGATGCCGATATCGTGCTGTGGGACGCCAAGCGCGAGGTCACGATCACCCATTCGATGCTGAAGGACGGCTGCGACTACACACCCTATGAAGGCATGGCTGTCACAGGCTGGCCGGTCCGCACCATCTTGCGCGGCAGGACGATCGATCCCGACGCGGCCGCGCGCGACGGAGAACTTGTCTCGCGCTGATCCAACTTAGCCGGCGGGCTTGGCCCCCGCGAAACGTTCCCTATCCTCGCCAGGCGGGCGACCAAAAAGCCGTCGATATTCGCGGCTGAACTGCGAAGGGCTGTCGTAGCCAACCACGAAGCCAATCTCGGCGACGCCCAACGGCGTGGATGCAAGGCGCGATCTGGCCGACTGAAGGCGGATATGCTTCTGGTATTGGATTGGGGTCATCGAGGTGACCCTTCGGAAATGGCGGTGGAACGAGGTGACGCTCATGCTTGCGACTTGAGCCAACACCTCTATCCGGACTGGTTCCGCAAAATTGCCACGAAGCCAGCGGATCGCCCGACCAATCTGTGACATCCGACTGTCGGCAATGCCGATCTGCCGAATCATTGCCCCAGGAGTGGCCTCGATAAGCCGCCAGAGGATTTCGCGTTCTATCGCCGACGCGAGCACGGCGACATCGGCAGGCCGGTCCAGAAGCCGGAGAAGGCGAATAACAGGATCGAGCAGGTCGCTTGTAAGATGGCTGACCGCTATGCCCGGTGGATCCGTGCGTCCCATGGGGGATGTACCGGCCTCCAGAAGCAGGTTTGCGATAGCCTCCGGTCGCAAGGCAAATCCCAGGCCGAGGAACGGGACGTCAGCCGTCGCGTCGACCACGTTTGCTTCCAGGGGCAGGTCTACCGAGACAATGAGGTATTGGCCGACTCCATATTGGAAGACTTGGCCACCGAGGCCGATGCGCTTGGCGCCTTGCACGACCAGCGCGAAGGTTGGTTCCGCGATCTCCGGGATCGGCGACGTCGGTGCGGAGGCTGAAAGAAGTGTGAGGCCAGGCAAGACCGAGTGAGGAGCGCCATCCGGCGTGGCGCGCCTTGCGATAAGTTCTCTCAGCTCGGCAAGTCGTAAGGGTTCCATCCGAGACAGCCTGCCTCATCTGCCTTCGCGAGTCATGCGCGCTAACGCCGCATTTGGCAGGATTATGCATCAACTTGGCAGCTCAGGTCTACCTTGCAGAGCGCGGTTTCTGGTTTGCTGGCCTGAGTGAGGCGCAGGTGCGCCTCGCAGACATTTCCGTTCTGCAAAGGAGAACAACCATGAAGAAAGACGTCAGTTTTGACAGCGCTGGCCTGAAGCTGGCCGCCCACCTCTATGCGCCGGACAGCGCCAACGGCGCGCGCCTCCCGGCGATCGTCATCGGCCATCCGGGCAGCGGCGTGAAAGAGCAAGCCGCTGGCCTGTACGCGAAGCTGCTGGCTGAACAGGGCTACCTTACGCTGGCATTCGACGCCGCCTATCAGGGCGAAAGCGAGGGCGACCCTCGGGGCCTGGAAGATCCGGGGCAGCGAGTGGAGGACATCAAGGCGGCCGTGTTGTATCTAAGCGCGCGTGACGACGTCGATCTGAACCGTATCGGGGTCCTCGGGATCTGTGCCTCCGGCGGCTACGCCATCACAGCCGCGGTAGCGGACCATCGGATCAAGGCGGTCGCAACGATAAGCGCTGTCGATATCAGCCGCCTGTTCCGGCTGGGCGCCGACGGCAGGCAGCCTGCGGGCGTTTTCCAGTCCATGCTCGAAGCGGCGGCTATGGCGCGCACCACGCAGGCGCGCGGTGCGCCCATGGGCGTGATCCCGCTTTTCCCCGACGAGGAACAGGCTCGCGCTGGTGGCCAGCATCTCTACGAAGGTTGGGAATATTATTGTACCGACCGCGCGCGACACGAGCGCTCGGCAAAGTTCTTTACCTGGAACAGCGTTGATAGAATTGCGTCGTCTGACGCATTCCGATTCATCGAGATGATCTCGCCGCGGCCGCTTTTGATGATTGTCGGGACAGCCGCTCTAACTTCATGGATGACGGCAGATGCGATTGCCGATGCGCGAGAGCCGAAAGAACTGTGCTCCATCGACGGGGCCACACATGTTGCCCTGTACGACAAGGATGAGTTCGTCATGCCCGCGATTCGGAAGCTCGCGGAGTTCTTCGACACCAAGCCAAGCGCCGCTTCTAATCCTGTGACGACGCCGGTCTCTTGAGTGGCGAATTGGTGTCCCATACCAACAGTCACCGAGCATGGCTTTACGCCCCCGATCGATGCTTGCCATGCTCGTGATCTCTGTGGATTGGCTGCCTAGCTTAGCGATTGGTCGAGGACATCAATCAGCCGGTCGACTTCTGCGATCGTGTTGTAGTGCACCATGGAGACGCGAATGACGCCGCCGGGCGACAGCCCAAGCGCTTCGGCCAGCCGGCGCGAATGGAAATCGCCGTGGCGCACACCGATCCTGGCCTCGTCGGTCCGGGCGACGATGTCCTGAGGGGCGTGGCCGTCGACCGTGAAACTGATCGTCGGCACACGAAGCGCCGCCTGCGAGCTCCGGTCGCCAACGATGCGTACGCCATTGCGCACGCGCAGCCATGACAGCAGGCGTTCGCCGATCTCGGCCTCGTGCGCCGCGATATGGTCGAATCCGCTCTCGATCGCCTGGCGGCCCTGGCCTGCGCCTAGTGCCTCCATATAGTCGACAATGCCGGCCGCGCCCCAGACAAGTTCGTAGCAGGGATTTCCGGGCTCGAGTTTTCCCGGCACTTTGTCCTTGCCGTAAAAATAATGGTAAAGGCCGTCGAGTTCGAGCAGCAGTTCATGGCGCCCGTACATGACCGCGTAATGCGGCCCGTAGGTCTTGTAGAAAGAGAATACGTAGTAGTCGACGTCGAGTTCCTGGACGTCGAGCGCGCGATGCGGGGCGTAGGCGACACCGTCGACGCAGATGCGAGCCCCGCGCGCATGAACGATATCGGCGATTTGCCGGATCGGGTTGATGGAGCCCAGCAGGTTGGAGGCATGGGTCACGCAGACCAGCCGCGTGCGATCGCTCATCAGCGCCTCAAGCGTATCGAGGCTTGGCATCAGCGTTTCGGGATCGATCTCCCATACCTTGAAGACGATGCCACGCTCCTCGAGGATCAGCCAGGGACCGATGTTCGACTCATGATCGAAATTGGTCACGATAATCTCGTCGCCCGCCGTCAGCTGGCTTGCCATGGCGGTTGCCAGAAACCGCACCAGCACGGTTGTCGAAGGGCCGAAGAAAACCTCCTCGGGCCGCGCCGCGCCAACGAATGTGGCGATGCGGGCGCGTGCCTGCGCAAGCATTTCGCTGGCTTTGACCGACGGCCCGTAAGAGGCGCCGGTCTGGACGCTGGTCGTCAGAAGATAGTCGGCGACTCGCTCGGCCACCGGGCGCAGAACCTGCGAACCGCCGGCATTGTCGAAAAACGCCCAGCCTGTTTCCAGCGCCGGAAATTGGGAACGAACAAAATCGATATCGAGCGACATGGATGGCCTCGTGGGGAAAGTCTTCAACGTTCAGATTTGGCGAGACGCTTCTCCAGCATGCCGACAAGCCGGACCAGGGGAAGCAGGATGATGAGGTAGATGGCGGCCGCTACGATCAGCGGCGTCGGATTGGCGGCAAGGGCCTGCGCCTGGTTTGCCTGTTTGAGCAGGTCAGGCATTGCAACCACCGACGCCAATGCCGTGTCCTTCATGACGTTGATGGCGTTCGAGGTCAGCGGCGGCACGACAATCTTGATCGCTTGCGGCAGGATCACCTTGAGCATGGTCGAATAGAAGTGGAGCCCAAGCGCCCGTGCGGCTTCGAATTGACCTTTTGGGATAGCGACGATGCCGGCACGGATGATTTCGGCAGAATAGGCGGCCGATATCATCGAGATCGAGGTTGACGCGGCCGTGAACGAACTGAACCGGATGCCGGCAAAGGGCAACGCGTAATAGACGACGAACAGCAGCACCAGAACCGGTATAGAGCGGAACACGTCGATGTAGGCGACGGTCACAAAACGCACCGGCGAAGGCCCGTAAAGCCGCAGCATCGCCAGACCAATGCCGACGAAGAACCCGACAAGGATGCAGACAATGCCAAGTGTCAGCGTGGTGGCAAGGCCACTCAGGATGAGCGGCAACGTCTCCACGAAAACGCGGTAGTTCAAAAACGTATCGAAAATGGACATGTCCCAGCCTCTGCGTCACGGGAGAAGGAGGCCGCAACGCGGTCTCCTTCCACATGATGACCGGCATCAGAGCTTCGGCATATCCAGGACAGTCGACGTGGCAAGCCCTTCATCGGGCTTGGCGCCAAACCAGGTTTCGTGAATCTTTGCCAGCGTGCCGTCTTTCTTCAGAGCTGTGATGACGTCGTTGACCTTGGCAGCCAGCGGCGCATCCTTGGCGAACATCACCGAGTATTGCTCCGTGGTCTTGATGCGTTCGACGACCTTGAATTGCGGCTTATCCTTCGAATAATAGAGCAATGCCGGAATGTCCGAGATGTAGCCGTCGATGCGGCCCGCCTGCAGATCCAGCATTGCCGGCTGCAAGCCCTCATATTTGTTGATGGTGGCGATTTTCGTTTCGGCCTGATGCGCGGTGGTCCAGATATCACCGGTCGAACCGGTATCGACGCCGACAGTCTTGCCAGCCATGCCGGCGAGGCCGGTGATGCCGCTGTCGCTCTTGACCGTCAGCGACTGGTCGCTGTCGTAATAGGGCTGGGCGAAGCTGACCGACTCAAGGCGTTTCTTGGTGATCGTGATCGATGAGACCGCGGCGTCGATCTGACCGGACTGAACTGCAGCGAACAAACCGGCGAATGGGATGTTCGTGAACTTGACGTCCATGCCGAGCCGCTTTCCGACCTCTGTCATCAGGTCGATTTCAAAGCCCACCATCTTGCCGCTGGCGTCCTGGAACTCCCAGGGAACATTGCCGATGTTGGCGCCGACATTGATCTCCGCCGCGTGCGAAACGGCGGCACTGAAAGACCCCAGGGCAAGTGCTCCCGAGATCAGAATCGCTTTCAACACTCTCATTGAATTCCCCTTTTTTGATGACTTTTTTGATTGATGTGGTTAGACCGGTCTGACCAGTCCGACCAACCAATCATGTGCCCCTGAAAAATGCAAGGCATTCCGTCCGCCAGGCGGATCGGTTACCTCTGAAGCGACCAGAGGTGTAGCCGGATCGGCGCTGTTGCCCCAGAATGGAAGAAATTCGATGCTTTCGCGTGTTCCAGTACCCCACGCCGCCGCGAGGAAAATCCAGGGCATGATCCTCAGTGGAGAACTGAGGTCAGGTGAGAAGGTGCCCTCGCAGCGCGAGTTCGCGCTCAGTCTCGGCGTCAGCCGCGCCTCATTGCGCGAAGCCCTGCTGACCCTTGAGACACTGGGCATGCTGAAGACGGAACCGGGGCGAGGGACTTTCGTTTCGCAGGAAAGGCCTTCGGCGTCGCGCAACATGGCGCGGTGGCGCTATGCCGACAGCTATCCGGTAGCGGATGTCTTCGAGACACGCATCATGCTGGAAGGGCGGATAGCTGGCCTGTCATCGCAGACCCTCACAGAGGCCGAGTTTCAGGCTCTCGAGACTGAAACGGCTACGATGGAGCGCAATTGGGAAAGCGGCGACCTTTTGGCCAATGTCGAGGCGGATCTCGAATTCCATGCAATCATTGCATCTGCCTGCCCAAACAGAATGATCGTCGATCTCTACCAATCTGTCCGTGACAAACTGACCGAGACCCAAATCCAGCCAATCCCAATCACAGAGCCGGCTCGCATGCGAGCGTCGATCGCGGAGCACAGGCGCATCATTCGTGCCTTGCGACATCGCGATGCCGCAAAGGCAACCCGCGAGATGCAAAATCATATCACCAACACAGCCCGCTGCGCCGGCATCTCAATCGCTTCGAGCGTCCTCAATTCGGATTGATTGCGCTCCCGAGACAGACCGTTGCTAATGAACCGCCCCTGAACAATCATTCATTTGTTCAGGCGTTAGATTAATCCGTCTGCACCATCTTCTGGAGGGTGGGCGAATCAAATTCCACCGAAAGAGTCGATTCGCTAAACCGTCCCACAGGCTGCGGAGTCTTGTCCGATACCAGCCGAAAGATCTTGGCTATTTCACTGAGCAGGCCGAGACGGACCAATTCGGTCAGTGCTTCTGACGCTTCCGAAATCCCATGTGCGGAACGCCAACCCTCCGCGGCGGCCATCTGCTCATCTGTGAGCTTGACGAGCACACAATGTCGTCTTGCTTGACTTTGTCCGGGAAGTGAAAAATCTCCCCGATTTTCGGCACTGGAACGACCAGCCGGCATAGCGTGACCTCCCGGTTGTCGTGCAGACATTGAAGGTTGTTTTTAGATCATTTGCCTGCAGGCGTTTTCCCCTCGATCAAGTTAAGTGCAAACGTATCCTTGTTGCTATTTCGGTTATTCCGCTACGTATAAAATACTTATGCCAGATCTCGAGATTTTCCCGGCCTATTTCATCATCCGGATCAGGTCGGCGAGGCCTCGCGCCTCCATCTTTTCGCGGATGCGGGCACGGTGAATCTCAACCGTGCGCTGACTGATATGGAGTTGGTCAGCGATGTGCTTGTTGGTCATGCCCAGCACAACATGGTCGAGCACTTCCTTCTCCCGGCTGGTCAGCCGCGCCAGTCGCTCTGTCACGATACTTTGCGGCAACTTTGGCTGCGGCCGGTTAGCCAGACGATTGGCGGCGGCGTCAATGGCCGCCAGAAGCTGCTCCTGGGATCCGGGTTTTTCGATGAAGTCTACGGCCCCGGCCCGCATGGCCTCCACTGCCAACGGAACGTCGCCGTGAGCAGTCAGTATAACGACAGGAACAATGGGAGCCTTGGCTGCCAGCAGTTTCAGCAACTCGATGCCGCCTATGCCCGGCATCCGCAGGTCGATAAAGGCGCAGAGCGCATTTTGCGGATCGAAATTCTCGAGGAAATCTTCAGCCGATTGGGAGGGAACCGGCCGGAAACCATGCGCTGACAAGAGGGCGCACAACGAATCTCGCACGGATTCGTCGTCGTCAACGATGTAGATGGATTTGCGGACCCCTGGCTCAACCATTTTGCCGACCGTTTCTATCCAGGGTAAAGAAGAACTGCGCCCCGTCCTGGACCGGTTCGGTCCAGATCCTGCCGCCATGGGCCTCTACGATCGAGCGCGAAAGGGACAACCCGATTCCCATCCCACTTGTGGTTGAGTTGTGAAAGGGTTCAAAGAGCGTTTGCTCGATGTCTTTGTCTATTCCCGCGCCGGTGTCCCTAACGGATACTTCGACGAGATGGTCGTCGAAGCGCGTTGAAATAGTCAGCACCCTCTTCGTCGTCTGGGCCATCGCCGTCAGGCTGTTGCGAACCAGATTCAAAATAACCTGGCCAATCTGCACCGGATCTGCCTGGATCGGCGGCATGCCATCGGCGAAACTCAATACGATGCGGGGCGGCGCTTCGTCACTTGCAACGAGTGCGAGTTCGACGGCTTGCCGGATCACAGCGTGCAGGTCGATCGATTCTAGTGCGATTTCGCCTTGTCCAATGAAATTGCGAAGCCGGCGGACCAGATCGGCGGCACGCGAGGATTCCGATACCGCGCTGTCCATCAGCCGCCCGACGCCTTCGGGTACATCGACCCCATAATTCTTCAACTCTTGCCGGCATGCGTTGACATAGTTTGTCACCGCCGAGAGTGGCTGGTTCAATTCATGCGCAAGCGCGGACGCCAGCTCGCCCATGGATCGGTTCCGCGCCGCATCCAAAAGAACAAGGCGTATCCGCGCCTTTTCCGCTTCCGCATGGCTCTTTGCTACGACGGCGGCCCGCTCTCGGTCGAGGCTATTCATTGCGAATAGCGCCCGTCTCGTAATCCGCAGAATTTCGCTATCGATCTCGGTGAACGGCTTGCTGCGGCCAAGTCGTTCCTCCCGCCAAAGCGCGAACGATCCGCGGGGCGAAAGTCGAATGGAGCCGTCTTCAAGCGTCGTGCCGACTTTCTCCGGTCTCCCTGCCCACCGAATGGTGTGCTCGAACGCTTCGCGAAACAGGATCAGCCAGTCCTTGCCGTCCTCGGACAGCTCCATCATGGCCGCGCCGGCCACTTCGGATGAGCCATCTGTTCCAAGCATTCCTGAGAGATTATCGGTGGTTGATACTCCCTCGATCATTGCACGCCGGAGCTGTGCGAAATCCGTCGCGAGACTAGGCACTCTCCCCATCTCGATCCGCGCGTCGCCGAGGTTCAATATCATCCCGTGGGCGCTGCTCTGTTCCATGAGCATGGCCGCATGATCGTGGACGACGTCCCTAAGCGGCTTGCCTGATCTGGCATCACGCTCGATGGCAAATGCGGTCTTCTCCGCACGAATGCTTTGACGCAGCTGGATCGTGTTCTCCAAGCTCTGCAGGAGGGCCGAAATCGTCCCGCCGAGAAGCTCGCAGAAACGCAGTCTGCTCCAACTGAGGTGCAGCGGGCCATAGTGATGGCAGGCAACGAGACCCCACAACTCGTTATTGGATATCAGGGAAATCGACATGCTCGCGCCGACACCCATGTTGTTGAGATACTCGACGTGAACCGGTGCAACCGCTCGCAGCTTTGAGAAGGTCAAATCGAGCGGTGTTTGCGATCGGGCATCAGCAGCGACACCAGCCCGCGTCATGATAGGCACGGGTTCCGCGTTGATGTCCGGTATGGTGCGAATGACATTCAGGACGAAATGGCGCCGTGCCGGATCGGGAATATCTGAAGCTGGGTAGTGGAGCCCCAGAAAACTGTCGTCGCGAATGGTGCTTTCGGCAATGACTTCACCGTGCTTGTCTTCAGCGAAACGATAGATCATCACGCGATCGAATCCAGTGACTTCCCGTATGATTTGAGCGCCGACCTGGGCAAGTTCGGTCAACGTTTCAGGCCGGATCAGCTCGGAGATTATGCGCTGGCGGACGAGATCCTGTTCCCACATCACCGCGGGCCCATCCTGAAGCGCTACAAACTCCAGGATTATCCGTCCTTCGTGGCTGTGGGGAAAACACTCCAGTTTCGCCATGGACCCGTCTGGCTTTGAAACGCTGACGAACCAAGGCCTGAGCAGGTCTGGCATCGACGGGCTCAATCCCCGCGTGGCGAGTTCCGCACACTGGCTTTCGCCTAACAGAGAAGACAGCGGCTTGCCGATAAGGTCTTGGCAGGAACGACCGAAGAAGGCATCCGTGTTACTGCTCGCAAACTCGATTAGAAGGGTGGCCCCATCAACCGCGATCAGCGCCCCTATCGGCTGAATGGCGCCGATCATGTGGATCGGTTCGGTGTCGCATGACGTCAGGTCGACGGAGCGCTTTAGCACTGCTTGCGGCTCCGCTGGAACGCACCGTCATCCCAGTGATCCAGCCATTGCGCGAAAGACCTGAACGCCGTTTGGGCTGCGTCGACCATACGGGCTTTCGCTTGATCCGATGTCGCCAGCCTTTCGATCAGTTGACATGTCATCGCCCAGCGTTTCGATCCAGCTTCCCGGCACCACTTCCAGTAAACGTTGCCCCCGGTTCCGAACCTTTGAAGGAGGCTATCGGTTGAAGCGCACATCATCGAGGCGCCGAGCAAAGAGCCTTCGAAAACATATAGCGCGCCCCCCAGTGACTCGATTGAGTCGACGTCAAGTTTCTGAACCGAAGGTGATTGGCTCGTCCAAAGTGGAACGTCCGTACCGAGCACCCTCAGGTCGCTCGCCAAGATTGCCGTGCGAGGTTCGTAGACGAAGCTGAAGCGGTCGAGCCCGTGACGACCGCAGGCCTGCTGCAACGGTTCGTCGACACGAAGGTAGAACCCATGGAAGGCAAGCATCAGGTTCCGATAGCTGTCGAGGCTCATGGTTCCGTCCAGCAACGAGGCGAATGCGGGATGCTGGTCCAGTCCGCCATGCTCCGCCCTGGTTTCATGGCGGAGCACGAAGCGGAACATTTCGCTTCTCGGTCTCGTCTCAAGGTAAGCTGACAAGCGTACGCTCCCTATTGATTACCGGTTGTTTTCCCCGGCTATGTCGCGCCAGCTGACCTATCCAGGCGACAGAATCAGTGTAACGCCATTGTGACAGATGCGGCAACGCAACACTGGACAAGACCAACAATAAATAGCAAAAGCGGGCGAAACCGGCGAGGGGCCGGTCGGCGTCAATCTGCCTTAGTTGCGTGGTTCATCTCTCCGACACGACCGACCATCGCCCCTTTATCGGCTCCACGAAGTCGGATTTTCATCGCCATGACAGCTGAGTTTCAACATCCCGAAACGCATCTTTTGCAGGCAGATGTGCGCACCGTGGCCAATCTCCTGTCGGCCGCCGCCGATCTGACGCTGGTGGTCGACTACAACGACGTCATTGATGATCTGTCGCACAATCTGGATCAGCTATCTTCAGCGGGGATTCCCTCCTGGCGCGGCCAGCCGATTGAAGGGGTCGTACGGAGCAGCAGCCGATCGACACTCAAAAAGATGTTGCGAACGGCGCGCGATGGAGGTTCCGCGACGCGCTTCGACATCAGTCATCTGCTCGATGGCGGCAGGGATCTTCCGATACAGTACTCCGCCTTCAAGGTGGGTGGCGACGGTCAGATCGTTCTGCTTGGGCGCGATCTGCGCGTGGTCGCGGAGCTTCAGTCCAGGCTCCTGGCCAACAGGCAGTCGCTTGAGCAGAACGCCAAGAACCAACGTCAGGCGGAGGCACATTATCGCTTGCTGTTCGAAACCGCCTCTGAGGCAATCATCATTGTCGATGCGGCCAGCGGCAAGATCCGCGAGGCCAACCCTCGCGCTGCGGCAATTGTCGGCTTCGCGGGTGCCGGGTTGAGCGGCAGGAGGCTTTCCGCCTTGTTTGACAAGCACCAGCAGGCTGACGTGCAAGCCATGCTCGCCGCCGTTTTGGCGTCCGGCACACCGGTCACGCTCAGCCTGTCCGATGGCCCGAATGACAGACGCCTCGTTCTGGCCGCCGAGCTTTTTCGCGCCGGCGATCTCAGGCTTATCATGGTGCGCGTATCGGAGCCGGACAGCGCTGCCGATCTGCACGCGGCTCCCGATCTCGGGCTGGATTCGCTGGTGCGCAACGCCGCTGAAGGCGTTCTGCTGACCGACGACCAAGGAAAGGTTCTATGGGCCAACGAATCGTTTCTGGCGCTTGCCGGACTCCCGCTTGCCGCGCACGCTGTCGGAAGATCGTTTGGTGATTTCTTCGAATGGAGCAACATCGAGCAGGATGTGCTGCTGCAGAATGTTCGGCGTCACGGCCGCGTCCAGACCTTCGCGGGCACCGTCAAGGGGATGAATGGCCAGTCGACCGATGTGGATCTTTCCGCCGTCGCCATGCTGGACCGCAGCCCGCCGGGTTATGGCTTTGTCATCCGTGCCCTTTCCACGGAGGGTGCACGGCCGGGCCGCGGCAACAGTGACCTGACGCGCACCGCCGAAAACCTTGTCGAGATGATCGGCCGCGTTCCGATGAAGGATCTTGTGCGCGACACCACCGACGTCATCGAAAAGATGTGCATCGAAGCTGCGTTGAACCTGACAGGCAACAACCGTGCCTCGGCAGCGCGTGTCCTGGGCTTGAGCCGGCAGGCGCTCTATCTCAAGATGAACAAGTTCGGCATAGCCAGCGACGAGGAATAGCAGGCTGGGTTACGGCTGCTCGCGGTCCCGCGGCTTAATCCCGTAGGGCTTCACCAGAGACCATATATGCCTGGGCACCATGGTGCGCAGCCGGCGAGGCCTTTCGCGGCGCAGGTGCAGGACCGTTTCGACCGCCTTCATGTCGACACGTGCGCGCGCGAACTCGAGGCCGCGCGGTCCGATCCTTGGCATCAGCCATCCGACGATGGGCCGTAGCCAGTCAGGCATGGCGCGCAGTGGCAATCCGCCCGCCGCCCGCTCGACATTGGCCAGGAAACCCTTGACCGGTCCACGGCGGCTGCCGCGACTGCCTGGCGTCGTCATGCGCAACTCGTTGCCGAGCAGCTGCACCAACTCCTCACCACGGTCATTGCGGATCAAAAGCCATTGTTCACCCTGACCGCCCATGTAGCCGACGGTGATATCGGCGAGCACGTTTGTGTAGTCGACACAGGTTCTGCAGGTCAGCGGGAAGAAGTCCGGCGGCAGCTTCGAAATCGGTAGCTTGAGGAATGGGATTTCCTTCACCGTGCCGTTGGTAAACCGAAGCTCGACATGGAAATCCGCCCTGAATTCCAGGTATGTGATGGTCTCGGGATCTTCAGCCAGCAGATCGAGAAACTGGTGAAACCGCTCTGTCGTGGTGTTGTCGGAACACGGCGTGCCGATGACATAGAGCCGCTCGAAGCCGTACTCACGTTCCAGGCTGCGCAAGGCGTGAACCTGGCAGGGGATTCCGATAACCGCCAGTCGTTTGTAACCGCGCTTCATCGCAGGCTCGAGCAAAGCGAGCAGGGGCGCGTACCCCATGCGCATGCCGCGGCACGCCGCCATGCCTTCCGGCTTCGTCACCAGGACCGGGACGGGCCGCCATTTGTCGGCGGGGTCGGGTGCCATTGTCAGCACCGCATCGACCGCGCCGGTCTCAAGCAGGCGCTCGGCAATGCGGGTTGTGATGCCGGACCACTGAGCGCCCTCCAGCGGCGCCACCAGCGAGGCTCGAACCATGCGGCGGAAGGGGCCGAAATGCGTTTCGTCAGCACGATCGGGGTCGCGTGAGCGGCCATGCACGCGCTGCTCAAGTGCATCATAGTCAGGCTTGATGAACTGGCACGCGCGTCCGCAGGCCTTGGGATCGCTGCTTCTGGAAATGCCACAATCCGTGCACAGGTCGCGCGGCGCGGCGGGTCCCATAGGCGGGGCCCATATGGCTTCCGGTCCTCTGGCGCCAATCGTCATGATGCGGCACTCTTGCAGTTGGTAAAATAAATTTTACACCTTAGACTGTCACTTTCGCTTAGCGAGGACAATGCCTTTGTTTGCCGACCGACAGATCGACGCGTTGCGAGAAAATGGGATGCGGGGAGCAACGGCGGCACGTTTTGCACGCAGCCGCGGGCGGGGTGCCGCTCTCGCGCGGGGACTGATCTTCGCCGTCGCAGTTCTGGCGGCGTGTGTTGGTCTTTGGCGGTTGCTCACCTCGACCGATGGGCTTTCGGTGACACGGTCGTCCGTCGCCGGCACGCCGGTTACCATCTTCGAAATGGTGCCCATGAAGCCTGCGCCCGTCGTGGTGATCGCCCATGGATTTGCCGGCTCGCAACAGCTCATGCAGCCTTTTGCCATTACCCTGGCACGCAGCGGCTATCTCGTCGTGACCTATGATCTGCTTGGACATGGGCGCAATCCGATGCCGCTCACCGGCGATGTGACCAAGGTCGAAGGTGCGACGGCCAATCTGGTCCGGCAGCTCGGCATGGTCGCAGACTTCGCGCGCGCCCTGCCGGGATCGGATGGCCGGCTGGCGGTGCTGGGCCATTCGATGGCGACGGATGTGATCATGCGCTATGCCGTCGCCCATCCGGACGTCTCGGCGACGGTGGCGATCTCGATGTTCTCGCCTGCGGTGACGGCGACCTCACCGAAGGACCTGCTGATCGTCGTCGGCGATTGGGAGAGCGGTCTCAAACGCGAGGCGCTGCGCGCCGCCGACCTGGCAGCTGGCGGCAATGCGCAGGAAGGCGAGACCTATGGCAGCATCGCCGGTGGCTCGGCGCGGCGAGTGATCTTTGCCGATCACGTCGAACATGTCGGGGTGCTTTACAGCAGCGAAAGCCTGGCTGCGGCCCGCGACTGGCTCAATCTGGTGTTCACGCGCACGATCTCGGCACCTGTCGAGGCACGCGGCCTTTCCCTCGGTCTGTTCTTTGTTGGCATGTTGATCATCGCGCGTTTTGCGACGGGGCTCTTGCCCCGCATTATGCGGCAGCCCGTCGGCGCCGACGCGCGCTGGGCTCAGCTTGCCGTGACCGGTGTCGTGCCGGCAATGCTGACCCCGCTGATCCTGTGGAAAGCGCCTGTCGATGTCCTGCCGGTTCCGGTCGGCGGCTATCTCGCGGCGCATTTCCTGCTGTTTGGGCTTTTGACCGCCGGCGGTCTTTTCTGGTTTCGCGGTGTCGGCGCAAAGGCAGACGCGCTCGACTGGCGCGGGATTGCTGGAGCAATCGTTGCGGTAACGCTCTTCTGTCTTGCCGGGATCTATCTGCCGATAGACGCTTTCATCACATCCTTTGTCCCGACATCCGGCCGCTGGCTGCTCGTCGTCACCATGGCGATCGGCCTGCTGCCCTATTTCATCGCCGACGAGTGGCTGACGCGCGGCACCAATGCACGAAAAGGCGCATACTTCTTCACCAAGATTTGCTTTCTGTTGTCGCTGGCGGCGGCAATCGCGCTCAACCTGGAAGGCCTCTTCTTCCTGATCATCATCGTGCCGGTGATCCTGGTCTTCTTCACCATGTTCGGGCTGATCAGCTCCTGGGTCTATCGGCGCACCGGCCACCCCGCTGTCGCCGCGATGGCCAACGCGCTGCTGTTCGCCTGGGCTATCGCGGTCACATTTCCGATCCTTGGCCGCTGACGATTTCCGCGTCGGCCCCTTTATGCTAGGCAAGTTTGGTAATCAGGCATCGAAATAAGCGATGCCAGGCTTAATGGAGGCGAGCATTTCTTTCGATTGGTCCCTTCTCGTTTTCTTCCTGCTGATGGTCGTCACCGGCACCAGCGGCGCGTTCTTTCAGCCAGGCGAATGGTATCGCGGCCTGCGCAAACCTGGCTGGACACCGCCGAACTGGCTTTTTGGACCGGTCTGGACGGCGCTCTACGTCATGATCGCCATTGCCGGATGGCTGGTGTGGCGCAATGCCCCGGCCGGGGCCGCGATCTGGTTGTGGGGCCTTCAGCTTGCGGTGAACTTCTGTTGGTCTGCGCTTTTCTTCGGCGCGCGCCGCATGGACCTCGCCTTTTACGACGTCGTCCTCTTGTGGCTGCTGATTGCCGCCTTCATCGTCGCCGCAGCGCCAATATCGTTGACGGCTGCCGTGCTATTTGTTCCCTATCTCATCTGGGTGACGATCGCTGGCACGCTGAACTGGACCGTGTGGCGGATGAACCCGTCAAAAGCCTGAGCGCTTTGGCCGAAGGCAAGGGGTTTTGAACCAAGGTCCAGCCTTCGAAGAAGGCCGATCCTGCCCTGTCCCGGATCGTTTCTCCGGCCTGCCTGCCAATGCGGGCCGCATCGCTGATCAGTCCCTCGGCTTCGATCTCATGGCATTGTGTTCCGTCGGGCGTGATGATCAGCCCTGCAAAGGACAGCCTGTCGGCAACGATCGTCGCATGGCCGGCGATCGGCGTTCGGCAGGACCCGTCGAGCGCGGCCAGAAAGGCACGCTCGCAGGCGAGGCTCTGTCCGGTTGCCACATGATGGATCGCCTTGAGCATCTCTGTCATTTCCGTGTCGCCGATGCGGTTCTCGATGCAGATAGCTCCTTGTCCCGGGGCCGGCGGGAATACGTCCAACGTCATCACATCGGTTGCAATATGTTCGACGCCGAGACGTTTCAGCCCGGCATAGGCAAGCATGGTACCGTCGGCGACACCTTCGTCGAGTTTTCGCAGCCGGGTCTGCACATTGCCACGAAACTGCACCACATCCAGGTCCGGCCGCATCCGTCGGATCAGAGCGTGACGGCGCAGCGACGACGAGCCGATCGTGGCGCCGCGCGGCAGGTCCGAGATCGACATCGCCGTCTTGCTGATGAAGGCGTCGCGCGGATCCTCGCGTGGCAGGAAGGCGGCAAGCTCCAGACCGTCGGGCAGCTTCGTCGGCATGTCCTTCGACGAGTGCACGGCGATGTCAATCCGGCCGTCAATCAGTGCTTCTTCGAGTTCCTTGGTGAACAAGCCCTTGCCGCCGGCTTCCGACAACGGACGATCCTGGATGCGGTCGCCGCTGGTCGATATCACGACAACTTCGAATGCGTTTTCCGGCATTGCGTGCGCCGCCATCAGCCGCGCGCGTGTCTCTACGGCTTGCGCCAAGGCCAGCGGGCTGCCGCGCGTCCCGATCTTCAGGCTTCGTGCAGGCATGCTTCAAAACACCATCTGCTGAAAGTCACCGCGCGGCTCTGACGATCGGCGCGAACATTGGGGGGCTCTCGGATTCCACCCCAAGTGCCGCCAGTGCCGTAGCGACGATATGGGAAGCATTGAGGCCTGCCGATTCATACATTGCCCTTGGCGTGTCATGATCGAGGAAACGGTCGGGCAAGGTCATGGTGCGGATGCGAAGACCCCGGTCGAACGACCCTTGCGCTGCAAGGAAGTGCAGGACATGGGCGCCGAAACCGCCGGAAGCGCCTTCCTCGATTGTGACTACCACCTGATGATGGCGCGCCAGCAGCAGGATAAGGCCGTGATCGAGCGGCTTGGCGAAGCGTGCATCGGCAATGGTTGTCGAAAGGCCCTTCGCTTCAAGCTCGGCGGCTGCCTTGAAACATTCCCCCAACCGTCCGCCAAATGACAGAAGGGCGATTTTCGATCCTTCCCGAAGCACGCGGCCTTCGCCGATTTCGAGTGCCACCCCGCGCTCCGGCAACACCACGCCCTGGCCTTCGCCTCGCGGATAACGGAAGGCGGAGGGCCGGTCATCTATAGCGGCCGCGGTCGCAACCATGTGGACAAGCTCAGCCTCGTCCGCAGCCGCCATGACCACGAAGCCGGGAAGATTGGTCAGATAGCCGACATCGAACGAGCCGGCATGCGTCGCGCCATCCTCGCCAACCAGCCCAGCTCTGTCGATGGCGAACCGCACCGGCAGGCCTTGCAAAGCCACGTCGTGCACGACCTGGTCATAGCCGCGCTGCAGAAAGGTTGAATATATGGCGCAGAACGGCCGCATACCGGCCGCAGCCATGCCTGCGCAAAAAGTCACGCCATGCTGCTCGGCGATCCCGACATCGAAAAAGCGCGATGGAAATCGTTTCTGGAACTTGTCCAGCCCGGTGCCGGACCCCATTGCAGCCGTAACGGCGACGATGCGCTCATCACTTTCGGCCTCACGCAGCAAGCTGTCGGCAAACACCGCCGTATAGCTGGGCGCCTTGGGCGCCGACTTCTGCTGCTGTCCGGTGACGATGTCGAAACGGGAAACGCCATGATACTTATCGGCGGCGTTTTCCGCCGGCGGATAGCCCTTGCCCTTTTCTGTCAGCGCATGGATGAGGATGGGTCCATCGGCGCGTTCCCGCACGGTGCGCAGTACCCGAAGCAGCTGATCCATGTCGTGGCCGTCGACCGGGCCGATGTAGGAGAAGCCCAGATCTTCGAACAGCGACCCTCCGATAGAAAGGTCGTCCACAAGGCCACCGGCCCATCCCGCTCCAGCTTTGCGCGGCGTTGACGGCACTGAAACGGCGGCTCTGGAGTCCTGGAGCGGCTTTTCGGAATAGAGCCGGATCAAATAGTCCGACATGGCCCCGACGGGCGGCGAGATCGACATGTCGTTGTCGTTCAGAATGACGATCAGCCGCTTGCCAAGGTGGCCGGCATTGTTCATCGCCTCGTAAGCCATGCCCGCGGAGAGCGCGCCATCGCCGATGACGCAGATCACGTCGCCGGATTCGCCCTTGAGGTCGCGCGCGACGGCAAAGCCTAGGCCCGCCGATATAGATGTCGATGCATGCGCCGCGCCGAACGGGTCGTATTCGCTTTCGGAGCGCTTGGTGAACCCGGACAACCCGCCCCCTTGCCGCAGGGTGCGGATTCGGTCGCGGCGGCCGGTCAGGATCTTGTGCGGATAGCACTGATGTCCGACATCGAAGATCAGCGTGTCGCGCGGCGTATCGAAGACGGCGTGGATCGCCACTGTGAGTTCGACGACACCAAGGCTCGCGCCAAGATGGCCGCCGGTTACCGAAACCGCTGAAATGGTTTCTTGCCGCAATTCGTCGGCCAATCGGGACAGTTCGGTGTCGGAGAAGGATTTCAGGTCAGCGGGCGATGTAACCTTGTTCAGGATGTCGCGATCGGACCGGTTCATGGTGCTCCTCCCCATGAGATGCTTCGACAGCGTGTAGAATGCGTCGAGATACGCATCTCAATCACTCGTTCATGAAGGCTGAGCTGCGTGGTCGGAGCTGGATCGCCCGCCGGGCAGTCGCCACCAATATGTAAACATTATGTTACATAATGAAGTGTCAATGTCGATTGGAAAGTTCAGCGGTCTGCACATAGTCCCGCCTGGCAAAATGTTGCCGGGCGATTCAGACGATGGAGGATTGGTTGGCGGTCAGCGCGCCGCGTTGCGGACCTGGGCGATCATCGCCTCAACGTGGTCGATCGGCGTTTCCGGTGTGATGCCGTGGCCGAGATTGAAGATCAGCGGGCCGTTTCCCAACGACCTCAGGATCGCATCAACCCCGTCACGCAGGGCCTGGCCTCCGGCGACGAGACGCATAGGATCGAGATTGCCTTGCACGGCTCCGTCGGATTGCAGACGCGCGCCGAATGAAACCGGAACCGTCCAGTCGATGCCGAGGGCATCGACGCCGGTGTCCTGACGATAGCGCTCGTATAACACCCCGGCGCCTTTGGGAAAGCCGATGATGGGGATTTTCGGATGCACGGAGCGCACCTTGGCGACCATGCGCGCGACCGGCGCAACACAAAACGCGGTAAAGGAAGCCTCGTCGAGTACCCCCGACCAGGAATCAAAGATCTGGACGACGTCTGCGCCGGCGTCGACCTGACGTATGAGGTACTCTGCGGAATGATCCGCCAGCGTGTCCAGAAGCAGCGCCATGGCCGCCGGCTCGCGATAGGCGAACAGACGGCCTGGCGCCTGATCGAGCGTCCCATGCCCGGCGATCATATACGTTGCCACCGTCCAAGGGGCTCCGCAGAAGCCGATCAAGGCCGTCTCGGTCGGTAGGGCCTTGCGCAAACGGGAAACCGTTTCATAGACGGGAGCCAGATGCTGGTGAAAATCGGATCCATCCAGGCGGTGGATATCGTCCGCAGTTACCGGCGTCATCAAGGGCCCGCGACCTTCCTCGAAACGCAGGTCTCGCCCCAAGGCGTGTGGCACGACGAGAATATCCGAAAACAGGATCGAGGCGTCAAATCCGAAACGCCTGATCGGCTGCATCGTCACTTCGAAGGCCAGGTCCGGATTGTAGCAAAGGTCAAGAAAGCTGCCGGCCTGCTTTCGGGTCTCGCGATACTCCGGCAAGTAACGGCCGGCCTGGCGCATCATCCAGATCGGCGGCGGGAAAACCGGCTTGCCTGACAGCACCTCAAGGACGCTCATCAGTCTACCGCTACCGATACTTGGAAAATGCTTTGTCATGACCTCGGACTCAATGCCGGCCGTACACCACAACCGGCACTCAATGCCGAACGCCTGATGGAGTATGTCAAGCCATCGCTAGCTGAAGTACGCCGATGCCGCTCGAAAACCCATTCAGTTCGTCGCGGGAAGCTGCGCCAGAAGATCCTGATAGTGCTTTTTCGGCTTGGGCGAGGGAATCTTGTCGACTGCCGCCTTGACGGCATCGAGGTTGGTCGGCTTGCCCGCCAGAATGAGCGCAACCATGCCCATGGAGAAGTGCGGGAGGCATTTCACGCCGTAAAGCCCTTCAGCATCGATCGTCATTGTGATCGGCTTGCCTGCCTTGCCTTGGAACTGCTTGCCGCCGGTAGGAAGCATGCCTGGGGTGGTTTCCGCGAGATGTCCGGCGTCGGTAGGTATGAACGTTACGGTGTCGCCGACCGCCGCCGTGACGAAGTCGGGTTCGAACACCATCTCGCCCTTGGCGCCCTTGTTCAGCATCTTGACCTGATGGTCAGCCGCGAACGCGCCACTGACCATCAGAGCCGTCAATGCCACCGCCGCAAGTATGGTTCGCTTCATCATTCGTTCCTCCCGAAAGGTCGATTTCGATGGCAAAGCTAATCCGGGCCGTCACGCTGTCAAGGCTAAAACTGTAAATTTTTCTGGACACTTTTTTGTGCGGCCGCTTTCGAGCCGAAACAAACAAAGGCCTGTTCCTCAATCTTGCACGGCGAAGATGCGCAAGAAGGATTGACACTTTTGGGTGTAAAGTGTCGGATACGCCGATGGCTTATCCCTATCCGTTTTCAGCGATTGTCGGCCAAGACGAGATGAAGCGGGCCTTGATCCTCGCCGCCGTCGATCCGTCCATCGGCGGCATCCTTGTCTTTGGCGATCGCGGCACTGGCAAGTCGACCGCCGTGCGGGCGGTGGCCGGCATGCTGCCGCCGATGATGGTTGCCGGCGACTGCCGTTACAATTGCGAGCCTGGCGTGCAATCGAAATATTGCTCACGGTGCAAGGATCAGGCGAATGCAGGACAACTCAAGCCGCGAAAGGTCGCGGTTCCAGTGATCGACCTGCCGCTTGGCGCGACGGAAGATCGTGTGGCCGGTGCTCTCGATCTGGAGAAGGCACTTGTATCGGGCGAGAAGGCGTTCGAGCCTGGACTGCTTGCAAGTGCCCATCGCGGCTTCCTCTACATCGACGAAGTCAATCTTCTGGAAGACCATCTGGTCGACCTGCTGCTGGACGTTGCCGCCTCGGGTGTCAACATCGTCGAGCGCGAAGGCCTCAGCATTCGGCACCCGGCTCGATTCGTGCTTGTGGGCAGCGGCAATCCGGAGGAGGGCGAGTTGCGCCCGCAATTGCTCGATCGCTTCGGGCTTTCGGTGGAGGTTGCCTCGCCAAAAGATGTCGCGTCGCGGGTCGAGGTCGTCAAGCGACGCGACGCGTTCGACCGCAATGGCGATGCTTTTGTAGAAAGCTGGAAACGCAAGGATGCAAGCCTGAGATCGAAAATCGCCAGGGCGCGAGATGGCCTTTCCACAATCGACACACCTGATTCCGCCCTGGAATTCGCATCGTCCCTATGCCTGAAACTCGGCGTTGATGGCCTTCGTGGTGAACTGACCCTGATGCGGGCGGCGCGGGCACTGGTGGCGTTCAACGGCAAGCGCGAAGTGACGTCAGCCGATGTTCATGCCGTCGCGATCTCCGCGCTACGGCATCGGCTGCGGCGCGATCCGTTAGACGAAACGGGGTCCGGTATGCGTGTCGAACGGGCGATGGCGGAGGTTGCCATGCCATGACCGCGCAATCCGTCGGGCAGACAGAACCTTGGAATGACGCGGTTCTCGCGGCGGCGATGATCGCGGTCGATCCTGACCTTGGAGGCGTCCATGTGAAGGCACGCGCCGGCATCGTGCGCGACCGCTGGGTTGAATGCGTCGCGGCTTGTTTCGGGCCGGAAGCTCCATTTCGCCGCATCGCTGCCGGGATCTCGGAGGCGCGGCTGGCAGGAGGACTGGATATCGGCGCCACTCTGGAGGCAGGGCGGCCAGTTGTCGAACGCGGCGTGCTTGCTTGCGCCGATGGAGGTTTGCTGGTGCTGGCCATGGCCGAACGGCTCGGCCCGACCGCCGCCGGCGTCATAGGCATGGCGCTGGACAGCGGCCATGTTCGGACCGAGCGCGATGGTGTGTCGGCCCGGCAAGCGGCGCGGTTTGCCCTTGTCGCGCTCGATGAGGGGATCGATCAGGATGAAGCGCTGGCGTTGTCCCTGGCCGACCGCCTTGGATTGCGCATAGACCTGAATGGCGTTGGCTGGCGTGACACGGAGCTCCTTAACCAACCCTATGTGATCGCGAATGCGCGGCAATTGCTGCCCTCGGTGTCGGTTGCCGATGACATGGTCGAGGCCCTCTGCGCGGTAGCTTTGTCGGTCGACGCGCGTTCGATGCGGGCATCGCTTCACCTCATGCACGCGGCACGGGCTTCGGCGGCGTTGCGCGGCCGCTCGACCGTCGAGGTCGAAGATGCCGCGGCGGCACTGCGGCTGGTGCTGGGCCTGCAGCCAAAATCGGCCGACACGACCGATCAACCGGATGACCAGCCAGCGCCCGAAGCGGAACAGGATGAACAGCCGTCCGAACCGTCGCGTAACGACAGCCAGACATCGTCGAAGGACATGCCGCAAGACATGCTGGTCGAGGCGCTCGACGCGATCATGCCCCGGCACCTGCTGGCAGGGCTGGAGGCGAACGGCACGGTGCGTTCAAGCCGAGGCCTTGCGGGAAAGGCCGGAGCGCAACGCAACCGGGCCAAACGCGGACGGGCAATCGGAGTCGCCGACAAGCCCCCATCGCCCGGAGCCCGCATCGACGTGCTCGCCACGCTGCGCCAGGCGGCGCCGTGGCAGGGCATTCGGGCGCAAGGCGCCGTGGCGGCGACGCAATCGATATCTCGACTGCACATCCGCAAGGACGATTTCCGCTATATCCGCTATCGCGAAAAGACCGGCACGACGGCGATTTTCGCCGTCGATGCGTCCGGCTCGGCGGCGGTCGAGCGGCTTGGAGAAACCAAGGGCGCCATCGAGTTGCTGCTGGCGGAATGCTATGTGCGGCGCGACAGCGTCGCGTTGATCGCCTTTCGCGGCAAAGGCGCGGAAACGCTGCTTGAACCGACCCGGTCGCTGGTGCGTGCCAAGCGCTGCCTGTCCGCCTTGCCGGGCGGTGGCGGGACGCCGCTGGCGAGCGGCATCCTTGCCACGCTCGCCATGGCGTCCACCATGTCCAGCAAAGGGCAAACCGTGGTGACGGTCTTCCTGACCGACGGACGCGGCAATGTCGGGCTCGATGGAACGAGCAGCCGCGAACGGGTGGCCGACGATACAGGCAAGGCCGCCGGCCTGTTTCGGGCCGCCGGGTTCCGCTCGATCGTCATCGACACGGCACAGCGGCCGCAGCCGCGGGCCGAGGCGCTGGCACGGGATCTCGCGGCCGAGTATCTGCCGATGCCGCGCGGTGGCTCAAAGGCCATGGCGCGCGAAATCGGTGCGCGTATGGAGGGTTGAGGCGCCATGCTTTTCGATCAGGATCGCCCATCCTGGTCGATCGATGGGGGCGACTGGCCAAATCGCCAGCACAGCCGCTTCATCCAGTCCGGCGGCCTGTCGTGGCACGTGCAGCAAATGGGAACTGGTCCGCAACTGCTCCTGCTGCACGGCACCGGTGCGGCGACACATTCCTTTCGCGATCTCGCGCCACGTCTGGCGGAGAATTTTCAGGTGCTTACACTCGACCTGCCCGGACATGGCTTTACAGCCATGCCGCCCGGCAATGGCATGTCGCTGGACGGCATGGCAAGGCTGATCGGCGGCGTGCTGACCCGCACCAATTTCGAACCGGCTCTGGTCGTCGGTCACTCCGCCGGTGCGGCAATCCTCGTCGACATGACTCATGCGGCGATGATTGAGCCGAAAGGCATCATTGCGCTGAACGGAGCGCTGCGGCCGATTCGCGGCGCCTCGCTTTTTTCGCCCTTGGCCAAGCTGCTGTTCCTGAATCCGCTGGCGCCGAAACTGTTTGCCTGGCGGGCCTTGAGCAGCCAGGCCACGCGCGGCCTGCTGGAAGGCACGGGTTCGCATATCGACAGGGTGGGTATCGAACTTTACGAACGGCTGTTTCGCAAATCGGGTCATGTCGCCGGCACGCTCGGCATGATGGCGAACTGGAATCTCGACGGCATCGCGGGCCAGATCGCCAGCCTCGCCATGCCACTCATACTGTTGACCGCCCCCAACGACCGCGCCGTTCCTCCGAGGGATGCCGTCCTGCTAGCGGCGAGCGGAAAATCGGTTCGCGTGCAAGCGCTCGATTCTGGTGGCCATCTCGTCCATGAGGAAAATCCTGAACGCGTTGCCGATCTCATCCGCGACCTCGCACATCAACTCGGCGTGTTGTGAGTTTTTGTTTCACTGACCATTTGTCAAAATGGTATTACTGAAATATTGTCAATTCATGTTGACAGTTCGCGACCGCAAAAACGCCAGCCGTGACATCGTCCCCGACAAGCCGCATGCGCCTGGCAAGCCGCATGCGCTCGTGATTGGCAGCGGCTTTGGTGGCCTCGCGGCCGCCATCAGGCTTGGGGCGAGAGGCTACCGGGTCACGGTGCTCGAGCGGCTGGACTACGCCGGTGGCCGCGCCGGCGTGCTGAAACGCGACGGCTTCACCTTCGACCGCGGCCCGACCATTGTCACCGCGCCGTTCCTGTTCGACGAGTTGTGGCGGCTGTGCGGACAGAAAATGGCCGATCACGTCGATATGCGGCCCATGATGCCGTTCTACCGCATCCGTTTCGAAGACGGCGACGAAATCGCCTGCTCTGGCGACGATGCGGAAATGCGCCGCCAGGTCATGCGCATCTCGCCTGGCGATCTTGCCGGCTACGAGCGTTTCCTGAAAAAGGCACGCGACATCTGTGTGAAGGGTTTCGAGGAGTTGGGGGACATGCCCTTCGGCTCGCCGCTGGACATGCTGAAGATCGCGCCCGACCTCGTGCGCCTGGAAGGCTATCGCAGTGTCCATGGCCTGGTTTCCCGCTTCGTGAAGAGCCCGAAACTGCGCACGATGCTCAGCTTTCACCCGTTGCTGATCGGCGGCAATCCATTCAGGGCGCCGGCCATCTACTGCCTGATCCCCGACCTGGAACGGCGCTGGGGTGTGCACTATCCGATGGGAGGCGTGGGCAGGCTGGTGGACGGTCTCGTCGCTCTGATCCGTGGACAGGGCAGCACCGTGCGATACGGCGCGGAGGTGACGAGGATCCTTGTCGAGAGCGACCGCGCCCGTGGCGTCGAGCTGGCCAGTGGCGGGACCATCCATGCCGAAATCGTCGTCTCCAACGCCGATGCCGCCTGGACCTACGGCAAGCTGGTCGGCAAGGAGAACTCGACCCGCTGGAGCGCGGGGAAACTGCGCCGCGCGCGTTATTCGATGGGTCTGTTCGTCTGGTATTTCGGCACCAGGCGCCGCTATGACAAGGTTGGCCACCACACCATCCTGCTTGGACCGCGCTACCGGGAGCTGCTGGACGATATCTTCGAAAAGAAGCGCCTGAGCGAGGATTTCTCCATCTATCTTCACAGGCCGAGCGCCACCGATCCGAGCGTGGCTCCGCCCGGCTGCGATGCCTTCTATGCGCTCTGTCCGGTGCCCAACCTGGATGGCAACATCGACTGGGCCAGCGAAGGCGAACGGCGCCGGCAGGCGGTTATGCGGCGGCTCTCGTCGACGCTGATGCCGGGTCTTGAAAGCGAGATCGTCACCTCGTCCTTCGTCACGCCATTGCATTTCCGCGACGTGCTGCTGTCGGAAAAAGGGTCGGGGTTCAGCTTCGAACCGGTGTTGACGCAAAGCGCCTGGTTCCGACCCAACAACCGCAGCGAGACCATTGAGGGTCTCTATCTGGTCGGCGCCGGAACGCATCCCGGCGCCGGTCTTCCCGGTGTCCTGTCCTCGGCGAAAATCCTCGACAAGGTCGTGCCCCATGCTTCAGCATTTGCAGCTTGAACCCTTTGCCACGCCGGCCAATTGCGCCGCATGCCGGACATCGATCCGTCAGGGATCGCAGTCTTTCTACATCGCCTCGCTGCTGCTGCCGGTCGAAATCCGCGAACCCGCCTATGCGGTCTACGCATTTTGCCGGATGGCCGACGACCTGATCGATCGCGAGGCGGGCGGCACGGCCGCGATACACGAGCTTGGGTGGATGCTCGACCGCATCTATGGCGGACGCCCCGGGCCGCATTTCGTCGAACGCGGCTTTGCCGACGTCGTCTCCGCCTTTGCCATACCGCGCGCTGTGCCGGAGGCGCTGATCGAAGGCATGGCCTGGGATGCGGCCGGAAAACGCTATGACACGCTGGACGATCTCACTGCCTATGCGGTGCGCGTTGCGGGCACTGTCGGTTTCATGATGACCCTGGTGATGGACCGCCGTGATCCGCAGGTGCTGGCCCGCGCCTGCGACCTCGGCGTCGCCATGCAATTGACCAACATCGCTCGCGACATCGGCGAAGATGCCGGCAATGGCCGCCTCTACATGCCGGTTTCCTGGCTGCGCGAAACCGGCATCGACCCGGAGGCCTGGATGGCCTCGCCGCGTTACCTGCCGGAAATCCGCTCGGTGGTCGATCGTCTCCTGGTCGAGGCGGACAGGCTCTACCTGCGGTCGCTGTCGGGCATTGCCGCCTTGCCGGGAAGTTGCCGGGTCGGCATCAATGTCGCGCGGCTGCTTTACCGTGGCATTGGCCGGCAAATCGCAAATGGCGTCAATCCGGTGACCAGCCGGGCCGTCACCACATGGCCGCAAAAGCTCAGGCTCGTCGGCGAGGCGATAGCCTCGCCGGTCGCCGACAGAACTGGTCTCGCCGAGCCGGCCGTTGCGCAGGCAACTTTCCTCATCGACGCGGTGGCGGCGATGCCGGCACCGAGGCGCGCACCGACGCTTCCGCCATGGTGGGACGTCAAGTCCCGTTCCATACGGATGATCCAACTTTTGGACGGCTTTTCCGCGCGCGCTGCGGCTGTTGAAACCGCGAACCGCAATCGCCCGTTGCTTATCCGTCACGAATCGAAATTCGAAAGCGGAAAATGAGTTCGGGCATCATCATCTTCTTCGAGATATCGCTGGTTCTGGGCTTTGCGATGCTGTTTGGCGTGCGGGAGATCTTCAACATGCGCCGCTATGACCGTGAACGCGCCGCCCGCAATAAGGCCGACGCCGAACGCGGCCCAAAGTAAAGCTCAGCGCGCCCGCCGCGGCATCTTGAAGGGCAGTAGCGTTTGAACCCAACGCGAGGCGAAACGATCGAGGTCCACGCTTTCGTGGATCGAACGGCTTGGGTTGAAGTCGTTGCCTGACACAATCATCGAGCGGCTGTAGAAGGGTGTGTCTTCAAGCGTGCGCAGAACACGCGCAGCGCCCTCTTGAAGCGGGCGAGTGGCTCGGGCGATGCCCCAGCCGGTGCGGCGCAGCGGCTGCAGTGGCGATGGCTTGAACGTCCCCGACATTCCATCGCAACGGTACTCCAGCGCGAGCGCACGGCCGTCGCCGGTCCTGGGCTGCGTATCATAAAGGATGCGCGTTGCCTTGCCGAACTCGGCGCGCGACCAGTTCCAGCTCCTGAAAGCTGTCTCCAGCGGCTCGGATCCGGCATTCATGTCGACATAGGCCTTGCCACGCCAGATTGTCGCGGGGTTCTCGAAGGTGACCGTCGCGGTCGCGCAGGGCGCGATCGGCTGCCAGGAATGGCGGTTCTGGTCGTCGAGCGCATAGGTCTGGCCAAACATCGGACCGAGATCGACGGTGACGCGGCCGCGAAGACGTCTTGGCAGAGGCACGGTCCACTCGTCGATGTCGATCACCAACCGATCTCCGGCCAGCGACAGAGCGCTGCGACCAATTGCAAGATCCTTGGCGGACCGGTGGATCGAGGCCGCGCCGCGTTCGGTCATGGCCCAGTATTTGCCGCCGGGCGTATAGAGAATGGCGTTGATGCTCACATGGTTGAGCGGGTCGGCATCGCCCCGTCGCCGAGCCGCCGCGTAGTAGGGCGAGAAAACACTGCCAATAAAGGCGATGATAGTCAGTGCGCTGAGTCCGTCGCTGCTGATCGCGTCGACATACCACCAGGCATAGCCATTGGGTGGAACGAGACGGTCGAAGCCAAATCCCGCAGGATCGCTGTCGCGGCGTGCCTGCCCGAAAGCGCCGCCATCGGCAGGCCAGGTCCCGGGTGCACCGCTCCGCCCGCCAGATAGAGCCCCTTGATCCTGGTCCGCGAACCCGGCCGCTGAAACGAGGCCGCCCAGCCGTGCGACGACCGGCCGTAGAGCGCTCCCCCGGTCCCCGGAAACAGGGTGTTGAAGTCCGATGGCGTCGTAACGACCCGGTTCTCCGGCGACACGGACAGCGTCAGCCCCGCTTGCTCCAGGCGCGCCGTCACCCGCTTCTCGCATGATGCGATCTCCGTTTTGCTCAAGGTTCTGGAATCGGCCTGCGCCGGGGCATTGACCAGTAGGAAAAGGCGCTCGGTGCCTGGTGCGGCATGTTCGTCAGTCGTGTCACGATCCTGTGCGCAGACATAGATCGTCGGGTCTTGCGGCAACTGGCCGTGCCCGAGCAGGTCTTCGAATTCGCGCTTGTAATCCTTCGAGAAAAATACCGTATGGCGCGACAACGGAAAGCCTCTCGCCTGGCCGTGGACCGACCAGGTCAGCGCGGAAAGCGACCTGTCGGCAGGGCGCCACGCCGGCACAGCACTTCTTGCTGCTTCCCCAAGCAATCCTGAAAAAATCGCCGCCGGATCGCCGTTGAAGACGACTGCCTCGGCGGGGAGCTTTTGGCCTGACGCCAGTTCCACCCCCGTGGCGCGGTGGTCGCGCACCGATACCTTCGCGACATCGGCGCCATAGACGAACTCCACGCCACGCGCGATGGCCAGCCCTTCGAACGCGTCGGCAAGCCGGGCCATGCCGCCCTCGACCAGCCATACCCCCATCTGCTCAACCTGAGCGATCAGCATCAGCGGGCCGGGCGCCGAAAACGGAGAAGAGCCGCAGTAGGTCGCATAGCGGCCGAACAACTGCCGCAGGCGGGGATCGCGGAAATAGTCACCGACGACGTTCCACAGCGACGTGAAGGGCTTGATCCGCGACAGCGCGGCAAGGCCGCCAACGCCGGCCGACAGCGCCAGTCCGATCGGGCTTGGCGCGGGGTTTTCCATGAAGGACTGGTTGAGCGAGGCGAAGACTTCGGCCGTTCGCCCGCAGAACGCCCTGTAGCCGAGCGCTTCATCGGCGCCTGCAAACCGGCCCACGGCATCCGCTGTCTGCTCGACGTCGGCATGAAGATCGAAGGTCGATCCATCCTGCCAGGAGTGGCGCGCCAGGATATCTGCCTTCGTCAGCCGGACGTGGTCGGCGAGACGTTCGCCAACTGAGGCGAAGATGGCCTCAAAAACCCATCGCATGGTGAACACGGTCGGCCCCGAATCGATCATCTGCCCGCCGACGCCAAGTTCGCGCAGCTTGCCACCCGGACGCGCCGATTTCTCCACCACGGTTACGCGGCATCCGGCCTCGGCAAGCATCAGCGCCGTGGTCAGGCCGGCCATCCCCGCACCGACCACGACGACAGGGGCACTTCGCGCGTTCGAAGCCATCCGATGGATGTCAGGGAGGTGCTGCATCGGATTACTCGGCGGCCATTTCGAAGCGACCGAACCGTTGATCGATATAGTCGGCGACCATCTTCTCGAAATCGGCCGCGATCGACGGCCCGCGCAGCGTCGCCGCCTTCTTGCCGTCGACGAAGACGGGCGCCGTCGGCGTCTCTCCCGTGCCGGGCAGCGAGATGCCGATATCGGCATGCTTGGATTCGCCCGGGCCGTTGACGATGCAGCCCATCACCGCGACCTTGAGGTTCTCGACGCCGGGATATTTCTCGCGCCACACCGGCATGTTCTTGCGCAGGTCCGCCTGGATGTTCTGGGCGAGCTCCTGGAACACGGTGGAAGTGGTGCGGCCGCAGCCGGGGCAAGCGGCGACGATCGGCACGAACTGCCGGAAACCCATGGTCTGCAGCAGTTCCTGCGACACTTGCACTTCGCGCGTGCGGTCGCCGTTCGGCTCCGGCGTCAGCGAGATGCGGATGGTGTCGCCAATGCCTTGCTGCAAAAGGATGCCCATGGCGGCCGACGAAGCGACGATGCCTTTCGAGCCCATGCCGGCCTCGGTGAGGCCGAGATGCAGTGCGTGATTGGAGCGGGTGGCGAGTTCGGTGTAGACGGCGATCAGGTCCTGCACGCCGCTGACCTTGGCCGACAGGATGATCTTTTCGCGGCCAAGGCCGATATCCTCGGCCATCTCGGCCGACAGGATCGCCGACTGCACGATCGCCTCGCGCGTCACTTCCTGCGCCGTCAGCGGAAAGCCCTTGTCCTGGTTGTCGTCCATCAGCCGGGTCAGAAGCTCCTGGTCGAGCGAACCCCAGTTGACACCGATGCGCACCGGCTTGTCGTGCTTGATCGCCATCTCGACGATATCCGTGAACTGCCGGTCCTTCTTGTCCTTGAAGCCGACATTGCCGGGATTGATGCGGTATTTGGCCAGCACCTCGGCGCAGGCGGGATGATCGGCCAGAAGCTTGTGGCCGATATAGTGGAAGTCGCCGACCAGCGGCACGTTGATGCCAAGCCGCAGCAAGCGCTCATGAATGCGCGGCACGGCGGCCGCACTTTCGTCGCGGTCGACGGTGATGCGCACGATCTCGGAGCCGGCCCGGTGCAGGGCTGCAACCTGGGCGACGGTCTGGTCGACATCGGCGGTGTCGGTGTTGGTCATCGACTGCACCACGACCGGCGCGCCACCGCCGACGATCACGCCGCCGACATCGACGCCGACCGAGGTGCGGCGGGGGAAGGGAAAGGAAAAATATCCGGTCATGCCGACAGCCTTTTGTCTCTGGAGCAGGGTGTGCGCCGGCTTTTGTCTACAAAGTTCAACACAGGCTTGTGTCAATTATCATTTACATGCATCATAGTCCATAGAAATGGACAGATGGAGGAACGGCCATGCCTGGTGAGGATCTTTCGCAGCGGATCGAAGAGGCGTTGCAGAAGGCACTGGCGCGGGCGACCGGTCCGGCCGCGCCGCCCTTGCTGGCGAAAGCCCTGAACCATTCCGTGTTTCCATCAGGGCAGCGTATCCGTCCGCGTCTCACCTTGTCGGTCGCGCTGGCTTGTGGCGATGACCAGCCTCTGGTCTCCACGTCAGCCGCGGCGGCAATAGAACTGCTGCACTGCGCATCCCTGGTTCATGACGATATGCCTTGTTTCGACAATGCCGCGATCCGGCGCGGCAAAGCCTCGGTTCACGCCGCCTACGGAGAGCCGCTGGCGCTTCTGGCCGGAGATGCCCTGATCGTGCTCGCGTTTGAGACGGCCGCACTTGCGGCTGTTTCCGATCCGCTGCGCGCGGTAAGTCTTTCGACGATCATCGCCCGTGCCGTCGGAATGCCACATGGTATCGTTGCCGGGCAGGGCTGGGAAAGCGAAGTCTCGCCAGACCTGGCGCTTTACCAGCGCGCCAAGACGGGCTCGCTGTTTGCCGGCGCGGCGATTGCCGGCGCCGCAGCTGCGGGGCATGCGGCCGAGCCCTGGGGCATGCTGGGCTACAGGCTCGGCGAGGCCTATCAGGTGGCCGACGACATTCGTGATGTCATGTGCAGCGAAAAAGACATTGGCAAGCCGGTTGGGCAGGACAAGTCGCTCGGTCGGCCCAATGCCGTGCACGAACTCGGTGCGCGCGGCGCCGCGCTGAAGCTGCTTTCGCTGGTTGAGGACGCGGCCGAATCGATCCCGGACTGCGTGGGTGCGGCGGCGCTGAAGGCCCAGATCCGCGCGCAGGCAAGTCGTTTCCTGCCGAAGGAAGCTGCCCAGCACGCTGCCTGAGATACTTGGGATTTTGGCAAGTCTGGGGTTCAGCCCATGCTGTCGGCCTGGCTCGAACGTATTCGCGATTTCAGGAACCGCAAGGTTGCCGATCCCGCTTTTCGCCGCTGGGCAGCCGGCTTTGCGCTGACGCGACCCGTGGCGCGCCGCCAGGCAAAGGCGTTGTTCGACCTGACCGCCGGTTTCGTCTATTCGCAAATTCTAGCCGCTTGCGTGCGTGTCGACCTGTTCGAGATTCTGGCCGGGCAGCCGCTCGACCTGGCTACGCTTTCGAAGCGAATCAGCCTGCCGCTGGACGGCGCGGAGCGGCTGCTGAAAGCCGCTGCCGCCCTTGAACTGATCGAAGCGCGCAGGGGGGGACTTTATGCCCTTGGGCCGCTTGGCGCCGCTCTGGTCGGCAACACCGGCGTCAAGGCGATGATTGTCCATCACGATATTTTGTACGCCGACCTGCGCGATCCGCTGAAGCTTCTGGCCGGCACCGGCGGGTCTCGGCTACAGCAATATTGGGCCTATGCCGGAGCCGGCCAGGGGGCCGTCGCCGAGCCACGGCACCATGTCGACTACACCACCCTTATGTCTGCCTCGCAGGCTTTCGTTACGGCCGAAATCCTCGATGCCTATCGCGTGAGCCAGCACCGACAGCTCCTGGATATCGGGGGCGGTGACGGCGCTTTCTTGATTGCGGCCGGCCAGGCGGCGCCGGACCTGCAGCTGACGCTTTTCGATCTCCCGCCGGTGGCGGCGCAGGCGCGCCAACGCATCCTTGCGGCCGGGCTTGCCGGCCGCGCCAAAGCCTTTGGCGGCAGCTTCTTCGACGACGAGCTGCCCCAAGGCGCCGACCTCGTCACCCTGAACCGTGTCCTGCACGACCATGACGACGCGGCGGCACTCGCCATTTTGTGGGCGGCGCGACATGCGATTGCGGCCGATGGCACTTTGCTAATCGCCGAGCCGATGGCCGGAACGCCGGGCGCATTGGCCAGTGGCGATGCCTATTTCGGCTTCTACCTCCTTGCCATGGGACAAGGCAGACCGCGCACCGTCGACGAAATCGCCGCCATGCTCCGCCAGGCCGGCTTTGACCGGATCAAGCCTGTGGCGACAAACACGCCCCTGATCGCACGCATCCTTACGGCTCGTCCGGCAGCGCTTTAAATGGCGTCCGTCCACTGCGATCAACGGTTCGTGTGTACAATTTAATTGACAACTAAAAGCGTAAAGATAATCTGACACATGTCGAACAGGAACCCGTTCGTCACGTGCTCAGGGAAGGAGGGTTCAGATGAATGCACTGGCAGTCGTCCTCGAAGAACCCGGCAAGCTTGCCCTGCGCGAACTCAGCCTCAACGACCCGACCGTCGACCATGTTGTCGTCGACATGGAGTTCAGCGGCATCTCGACCGGCACGGAAAAGTTGCTGTGGTCCGGACGTATGCCGCCATTCCCGGGCATGGGCTATCCGCTGGTCCCCGGCTACGAATCGATCGGCCGTATTGTTGAGGCTGGAAAGAATTCTGGCAGGCAGGCAGGCCAGCGTGTCTTCATCCCTGGCGCCAACTGCTACCAGGATGCGCGCGGCCTGTTCGGTGGCGCATCGTCACGTGTTGTGGTGGCTGGCCAGAAGGCAATGCCAGTCGGCGACCATCTTGGCGACCGCGCCATTCTGCTGGCGCTTGCCGCCACCGCTCACCACGCTGTCTGCCCCGATACCAGGAAGCCGCCGGAACTGATCATCGGCCACGGTGTGCTGGGACGGCTGATTGCGCGCATTGTCGTGGCGCGCGGCGGCGATCCGGTCGTATGGGAGACCAATCCCCTGCGCCAGGCTGGTGCCGATGGCTATAGCGTGGTTCATCCAGACGAGGACAAACGGCGCGACTACCGTCGCATCTGCGACGTCAGTGGCGATGCCAACATTCTCGATAGCCTGATGCTGCGGCTTGCCCGCGGCGGCGAGATCGTACTCGCCGGCTTTTATGATCAGCGCCTGTCCTTTGCTTTTCCCATGGCCTTCATGCGCGAGGCGCAGATCCGCGTCGCGGCGGAATGGCGGCCGGGCGACCTGTCGGCCGTCGATGAGATGGTCGCCGCCGGGCGGTTGTCGCTCGACGGGCTGATCACACACACCCACGCTCCGCACCGCTTCGAGGACGCCTACACGACTGCGTTCACCGATCCGGCCTGTCTGAAAATGGTTCTCGACTGGAGGCTTGCAGCATGAACGCGCCGATGAAAAACCCCGAGGGCGGTCTGCTAGCCTTGGTCGAAAGCGTACGCGCAGAGGCGGCGATGGAGCCGGATGCCGTGCATGTCGGCGAGGTCAAGAAAGAGACCCAGATCATTGCCATCTACGGCAAGGGCGGCATTGGCAAGTCGTTCACGCTGGCCAATCTCTCGCACATGATGGCACAGCAGGGAAAGCGCGTGCTGCTCATCGGCTGCGATCCGAAGAGCGACACGACCTCGCTGCTGTTCGGCGGCCGTGCCTGCCCGACTATCATCGAGACATCGGCGCGCAAGAAGGCAGCCGGCGAGGAAGTCGAGATCGGCGACGTCTGCTTCAAGAAGGGCGGCGTCTTCGCCATGGAGCTTGGTGGGCCGGAGGTCGGCCGCGGTTGTGGCGGGCGTGGCATCATCCACGGCTTCGAACTGTTGGAAAAGCTCGGCTTTCATGACTGGGGTTTCGACTACGTCCTGCTCGATTTTCTCGGCGACGTTGTCTGCGGCGGCTTCGGTCTGCCGATCGCCCGTGACATGTGCCAGAAGGTCATCGTCGTCGCCTCGAACGACCTGCAGTCGCTTTATGTCGCCAACAATGTGTGCTCGGCGGTCGACTACTTCAGAAAGCTGGGCGGCAATGTCGGCGTCGCCGGCATGGTCATCAACAAGGATGATGGCTCGGGCGAGGCGGCGGCCTTCGCGGCGAAAGTCGGCATCCCCGTGCTGGCGGCCATCCCCGCTAACGACGACATCCGAAAGAAGAGCGCGAATTATCAGATCATTGGCTATCCCGATGGTGAATGGGGTCCGCTATTCGAGGAACTCGCGCAGAACGTGACGGACTCAGGCCCGCAACGGCCGACACCGCTGACACAGGATGAGTTGCTTGGCCTGTTCGCGGCGCAGGAGGTTGGCGGCAATGTCGTGCTCGAACCTGCGAGCCAGGCCGATATGCGCGGCGGCATCGTCATCTCAAGGCCTTCCCTCGAAGTGATCTACGACGCGATTTGATCGGCATCATGTCATGAATGAGCGCGCAACCATCGCTGGCGTCGAGACCACCACGGAAGTGGTCTATGACGCCGCCGCAGAGGCCCGGATCGACAATCCGGCGCGCGGCGCGGCCGACGATCAGATGCCATCGCCAGGCACTGACGCCTTGCATGGACCCGCGGAAGGTTCGGGATGTCACGGCGGCAAGGCCGAACTGACGCGCGCCGCCGAAGCGGCCGGCAATGGCGAGCTCATGCAGCGCCTGCGCACCGACTATCCGCAAGGCCCGCACGACCAGCCGCAATCGATGTGCCCGGCTTTCGGTTCGCTGCGCGTCGGGCTGCGCATGCGCCGCACCGCAACCGTGCTGTCGGGTTCCGCCTGCTGCGTCTACGGGCTGACATTCACCTCGCACTTCTATGGCGCCAAGCGCACCGTCGGCTACGTCCCGTTCAATTCCGAGACGCTGGTTACGGGCAAGCTTTATGAGGACATCCGCGAAGCCGTCCACAAGCTTGCCGATCCGCAACTCTACGACACCATCATCGTCACCAATCTCTGCGTGCCGACCGCGTCCGGCGTGCCGTTGCGCGCGTTGCCGAAGGAAATCAACGGCGTGCGCATCGTCGGCATCGACGTGCCGGGCTTCGGCGTGCCGACACATGCGGAAGCGAAGGACGTGCTGGCTGGCGCCATGTTGAACTACGCCAGGCTCGAAGCCGCGGCCGGGCCCGTGCCCGCGCCGAAGAACGTCGCATCGGGAAGGCCGACGATCACGCTGCTCGGCGAAATGTTTCCTGTCGATCCGGTCAGCATCGGCCGCATGCTGGAGCCGCTCGGCCTCGCCGCCGGTCCTGTCGTGCCCACGCGCGAATGGCGCGAACTCTATGGAGCGCTCGACTGCGCCGCCGTCGCCGCCATCCATCCTTTCTACACGGCAAGCGTGCGCGAATTTCATGCCGCCGGCCGCGATGTCGTGGGGTCAGCCCCTGTCGGTGTCGAGGGAACGGCAGCCTGGCTTGACGCGATCGGCGAAGCCTGCGGCATTCCGGTGCGCACCGTCGATGCCGCCAAGGCGCCGATCCTGGCAGCAACGAAGGCTGCGCTCGAAGGGTCGCCCATTTCGGCGCGCATCACTTTGTCGGGCTACGAAGGGTCGGAACTAATCGTCGGCCGGCTGCTGAAGGAATCAGGAGCCGATCTGCGCTACGTCGGCACCGCCTGTCCGAAGACACGCTGGAACGAGGGCGATGCCGAATGGCTCACCGCGCACGGCGTGCATGTCGAGTTTCGCGCTTCGCTGGAAAAAGACATTGCCGCCGTCGACAGTTTCGATCCGGAGCTGGCGATCGGCACCACGCCAGTAGTGCAACACGCCAAGCAGAAAAGCATTCCAGCGCTCTACTTCACCAATCTGATCTCGGCTCGCCCGCTTATGGGTCCGGCCGGCGCCGGTTCGCTTGCCACCGTCATCAACGCCGCTGCCGGCAACAAGGATCGCTTCGACGCCATGACCGCCTTCTTCGAAGGCGTCGGCAAGGACCATACCGCGGGCGTCTGGCATGATCCAAACCGGCTGCCTGACAAGCAAGCCAAAGCAGCGGCCCCGCTGGTCGCGGCAAAATCCTCTGTCACGATGGAGGACTTCTGATGCTGGTTCTCGATCATGATCGCGCCGGAGGTTACTGGGGTTCGGTCTATGTCTTTGCGGCCTTGAAAGGCCTGCAGGTGATCATCGACGGGCCGGTCGGCTGCGAGAACCTGCCGGTGACGTCCGTCCTGCATTACACCGATGCCTTGCCGCCGCATGAACTGCCCATCGTCGTTACCGGGCTTGGTGAGGAAGAGCTCGGCCAGAAGGGCACCGAGCAGGCGATGAAGCGGGCGCATGCGACGCTCGATCCAGCCAAGCCCAGTGTCGTCGTCACCGGATCCATCGCCGAGATGATCGGCGGCGGCGTGACGCCTGAAGGCACCAGAATCATGCGCTTCCTGCCGCGCACGATCGATGAGGACCAGTGGCAGAGCGCCGACCGGGCGCTGGCCTGGCTGTGGAAGGAATTCGGACAGAAGGGCAAGAAGCCGAAGAAGGCCGTGGCAAAGCCGGAAGGTGCCAAGCCGCGCGTCAACATCATTGGCGCCATTTACGGTACCTTCAACATGCCGTCGGATCTGGCCGAGATAAAGCGTCTGGCCGAAGGCATTGGCTGCGACGTCAATCTCGTCTTCCCGCTCGGCACCGACATCGCCGATGTCGGCAAGCTTGCCGACGGCGAGGTCAATATCTGCCTCTACCGCGAATTCGGCCGCAAGCTCTGCGAGGCGCTCGACAAGCCTTATCTGCAGGCTCCGATCGGCCTGCATTCGACGACCGCGTTCCTGCGCAAGCTTGGCGAGCTGACGGGTCTCGATCCCGAGCCTTTCATTGCCCGCGAGAAGATGACGACGATCAAGCCGCTGTGGGATCTGTGGCGTTCGGTGACGCAGGATTTCTACGCCACGGCGAGTTTTGGCATCGTCGCCAGCGAGACCTATGCGCGTGGCATCCGCAACTTCCTGGAAAGCGATATGGGTTTCCCGTGTTCGTTCTCGTTCGCCAGGCGCGCCGGCGAGAAGACGCACAATGACGAGGTCCGCAAGGCGATCCACGAGAAGCAGCCGCTGATCCTGTTCGGTTCGTTCAACGAGCGCATGTATTCGGCGGAGGCCGGAGGGCGTTCATCCTACATCCCAGCTTCGTTCCCGGGCGCCATCATCCGCCGCCACACCGGAACGCCTTTCATGGGCTATGCGGGCGCCACATACCTCATCCAGGAAATCTGCAACGCGCTGTTCGATGCGCTGTTCCGGATACTGCCGCTCGGCACCGATCTCGACAAGGTCGAGGCGACGCCAACGCGCCTGCACCACGAACTACCATGGGATGAGGACGCGCAGGCGCTGATCGACAAGGCGGTCGATTCGCAACCTGTGCTGGTGAGGATTTCCGCGGCCAAGCGCCTGCGTGACCGCACCGAGGAGATCGCGCGCAAGGCGGGCGAGGAACGCGTCACGGCGGCGCGCATGAAACAGGTACTTGGGGCGGAGATGAGCCCTGCCTAAACCGCGCGGCAAGGCGAAAGCCAGGCCGACGATAGAAGGAGGAACGAGATGGCAAGCACGGATTTCGACAGCGAGGCCGCATGTCGGGAACGCTATCGCTGCGATCTGAGGCAGGCGCGTCTCTATTTTGGTGTCGCCTATCCGTTCTGTCTCGCCTTTTCCATAGGCAAGCGCCTGGTGCCGAAGAGCGCAACCGGATGGACCGGCAAGTTGGAGCGTCGCCAATCCGTTTTCCGCGAAGCCAAGGCGGCCGCCGCGAGCATTGTGCCCTTCGCCTTCCGGTGAACGGGACTGGAAGCTGACGCCGCCGCGCCGCGGCTGCTCAGCTCGCAAGGTTTCCGAATGGGCAAACATTCGGAAAAAGTCACGGCCTGAAAAACCGTGGCGAGACTGTGCCGCACGGCTGTCGTGCGGCAAATGGCCGAAAGGCCGAAACGAAGGAGGTTGAAATGGCAGACAATGAAAGGTCCCTCTCGGGCCTCTCGGAGGCCGAAGCCAGGGAATTCCACTCCGTTTTCATGACTAGCTTCTTGGTGTTCGTGGTTATCGCCGCGATCGCTCACGTCCTTGCCTGGATGTGGCGGCCGTGGCTCCCCGGCCCGAAAGGCTATGCATTGCTCGACACGGGCGTCGCCCATGTCAGCGCTCTCGTGTCCATGCTGACATAGGAGGAAAGCGCAATGTGGAGAATTTGGCTTCTATTCGATCCGCGCAGAACGCTGATCGCACTGTTCACGTTCCTGTTCGTGCTCGCACTGGTGATTCATTTCATCTTGCTCAGCACCGACCGGTTCAACTGGCTCGAAGGACCGAAACCGGCTGGAACGCCGGCGGCGTCTCTCATCATCGAACAGACGACGAACGTGGCCTGATCGCGCCTGGTGCGCGATCCAGCCATATGAGAACGGCGCGGGCGGACTGCGCAGGCTACCGCCCGCACCCTGTTTTGAATGGAGCGTTGCTGCGCTCTTGCAAGCCCTTTTTGGGGGGAGGTTACATCGATGGCGATGCTCAGCTTTGAACGAAAATACCGTGTCAGGGGAGGCACGCTGGTCGGCGGCGATCTGTTCGACTTCTGGGTCGGTCCGTTCTATGTCGGTTTCTTCGGGGTGACGACGATCTTCTTTGCGTCGCTTGGCATTGCGTTGATCGCCTATGGCGCCGCGATCGGCCCGACATGGAACCTCTGGCAGATCAGCATCAATCCGCCGGACGAGAAATACGGGCTCAGTTTCGCGCCGCTCAAACATGGCGGCCTTTGGCAGGTGATCACGATCTGCGCGCTTGGGGCCTTTGTCTCATGGGCGCTCAGACAGGCCGAAATCGCCCGCAAGCTTGGCATGGGCCTGCATATACCCTTCGCCTACAGTTTCGCGATCCTGGCCTATTTCACGCTTGAGGTCATTCGCCCTATCCTGCTCGGCGCGTGGAGCAATGCCTTTCCCTACGGGATCATCACCCATCTCGATTGGGTGTCCAACACCGGCTACTCCTATGGCAATTTCCACTACAACCCCGTGCATATGATCGCGGTGTCGTTCTTCTTCACCAACTGCCTGGCGCTGGCGCTTCACGGCTCTCTGATCCTGTCGGCGACCAACCCGAAGAAGGGCGAAACCGTCAAGACGGCCGAGCATGAGAACACCTACTTCCGAGATACGATCGGCTACTCGATCGGCACGCTAGGCATCCATCGCCTCGGCATGTTCCTGGCCATTTCGGCGGCGTTCTTCAGCGCCATATGCATCGTGATTTCCGGTCCCTTGTGGTCGAGCGGCTGGCCGCAATGGTGGGACTGGTGGCAGCGCATCCCGATCTGGAGCTGACGGGCATGACCGCTGGGACAGATCCGCGGAAAACAATGATCGAACGGGAAGCTTCGACCACATTCGCCGTGCACCGGCATGTGGCAGCCTCCGGCAAGGAGATCCTCAATGGCTGAGTATCAAAACATCTTCACGCGCGTTCAGATACGTGGCGGCGTGGATTACGGCGTGCCGCTGGAGCCCGGCATATGGGAGCGGCAGGGTCAACCGCGCTTCTCGTACTGGATGGGAAAGATCGGCGACGCCCAGATAGGCCCCCTGTATCTCGGCACACTTGGGCTGGCGTCGCTGATGTGCGGCTTCGTCGCCATCGAGATCATCGGCCTCAACATGCTGGCGTCGGTCAACTGGAGCCCGCAGGAATTCATCAAGCATTTCTTCTGGCTCTCGCTGCAGCCGCCGCTGCCGAAATATGGGCTCAAGATCCTGCCGCCGCTGAAGGAAGGCGGCTGGTGGCTGATGGCTGGTTTCTTCCTGACCTCGGCGATCCTGCTGTGGTGGGCGCGCATGTACCGTCGTGCAAGGGCGCTTGGCATGGGCACGCATGTCGCCTGGGCGTTCGCCGCGGCGATATGGCTTTATCTGGTGCTCGGCTTCATCCGCCCACTCATGATGGGCTCCTGGAGCGAGGGCGTGCCCTTCGGGATTTTCCCGCATCTCGACTGGACGAACAACTTTTCGCTCAACCACGGCAACCTGTTCTACAACCCATTCCACATGCTTTCGATCGCTTTTCTGTATGGCTCGGCCGTGCTCTTCGCCATGCATGGCGCGACGATCCTCGCCGTCAGCCGCCTTGGCGGCGAACGCGAGATCGAGCAGATCGTCGATCGCGGCACGGCCGCGGAGCGCGCCGCCTTGTTCTGGCGCTGGACCATGGGCTTCAATGCCACGATGGAATCGGTGCACCGCTGGGCCTGGTGGTTCGCAATTCTGTGCCCGCTGGTCGGTGGAATAGGAATCCTTATGACCGGCACCGTGGTCGACAACTGGTTTGAATGGGGTCAGAAGCACGGCCTCGCGCCGATGTAACCGGCATTCCGGATCCGGCAGGTCCCCTCCGGCCGGAACAATCCTGAGTTCGCCGTGCCGCCAGAGCAGCACAGCGAACGAAGGCCGGAACGGTTGGCCCTCCGGCCGTTCCGGACCCGTTCTGACCCGGCCCTTGGCTTTTCAAGGGCCGGGTTTTTTATGCGAAGGGGCGATCGAGACCAATGCTGCTCCTCGGCACATCTGCGATGACGGCTGGTATGCAGATGCCTGGAAATACCTTGTTCGACATCGCTTCAGGCCGGCCATCTTCGAGCAGTATCGAAAGCCACACTTGGATGACCATCGCGTATCCTCCACCTCCTAGGCAATTAGACCACATTGGCCAGATGGGGCACGGACCGTGCCATAGGCGATGAAGAACACCCGCCGCCCGTCCTACGCAGTTTACAGCCCGCCAGTGCTCGGGCTTCCATTCTTGGCTGTCATATTGGCTGCGGATGGAACGGTTACAGCACGACCATTCGATACGGCTGGGGAAGCAGCCGCTTTCAACAAATTGATGGCTTATGGCGAACACCCCTGCAAAGCGGGGAATTAATCTCGGAATTTGTCATGAGGGATCCCAAAAGAGGATGCTTGGGATGAAGCCGGTCTTGTCGTGTTCGGTCGGCTCAAGCGGCCGGCCGAAGCGCCAGCTCATTCCAGCGTTCTAGATAGATCCTGATCCAGGGGGTGAAGTGGTCAGGATTCTGAAGGGCCTGCTGGCGCAATGTCTGTTGGTCGACCCAGGCAACATCCTCGACCTCTTCGTGATTGAAGCCGGATACGTCGAAGGGTGCCGCGACATCGCCGCGAAAGACGTGCACGCGCTCGTTTTCGATCAGTCCGTTGCCGACATCGGCCTGATAGTCGACCACCGCGCGCGGCTGCAGCTCGAGGACAAGTCCGATCTCTTCAAAAAGCCTGCGTCGCGCGCAGTCGGCCGGGCTTTCGCCCCAATGCGGGTGGGTGCAGCATGTGTTGGCCCACAAACCACCGCAATGGTATTTGCCGGCCGCTCGTTTCTGGATCAGCAACTGGTCGCCGGCGAAAACAAAAACCGAAATGGCCAAGTGCCTCTGGCCACGACGGTGCGCGTCCAGCTTGCCGATCGGGAACAGCGAACCATCGTCGGCGATGGCTGGTATCACCAGTGCTTCCTCGCCCGTAGGCGAGCCGGTGACGTCAGCGCCAGCATTCCCGGCCGGGCTTGCAGCGGAATGCCTCATGCCACGGCGCGCGAAATGGCGCAGTGCGACCACAGATCGGAGAGGGCACCGATCAGATGATCGATGTCGGCGTCCGAATGCAGCGGCGAGGGGGTAATCCGCAACCGCTCCGTTTTCCGCGGCACCGTCGGATAGTTGATCGGCTGGACGTAGATGCCGTAATTGTCGAGCAGCAGGTCGCTGATCCATTTGCACTTGACCGGGTCGCCGACCATCACCGGCACGATATGGCTTGGATTTGACATACAGGGGATACCCAGCCGCTCGAGGCGGGTCCTGACCCTCTTGACCCGGTCCTGGTGCCTGGCCCTTTCGAATCCGCTTTCCTTGAGGTGCATGACCGACGCGCGTGCCCCGGCCGCCACCGCCGGCGGCAGCGCGGTGGTGAAGATGAAGCCGGAGGCGAAGCTGCGGATGAAATCGCAGACAGCGGCCGACCCCGCGATATAACCACCGACCACCCCGAAAGCCTTGCCGAGCGTGCCTTCGATGATGGTCAATCGGTCCATCACGCCTTCGCGTTCGGCGATGCCGCCGCCGCGCGGCCCGTAGAGGCCAACGGCATGGACCTCGTCGAGATAGGTCATCGCGCCATGCTTCTCGGCGACGTCCAGGATCTCGCGGATCGGCGCAATGTCGCCGTCCATCGAATAGACGCTTTCGAAGGCGACCAGCTTTGGTACATCGGCGCCGTATTCCGAAAGCAGACGATCGAGATCTTTCGGATCATTGTGCTTCCAAAGCCGTTTTTCGGTTCGGCTGTGGCGGATGCCTTCAATCATCGAGGCGTGGTTGCCTTCGTCGGAAAAGATCACGCAGCCCGGGATGTTGCTGCCCAGCGTCGACAGTGCAGCCCAGTTGGACACATAGCCGGAAGTGAACAGAAGTGCCGCTTCCTTGTGATGCAGGTCGGCGAGCTCACGCTCCAGCAGCACGTGATAGTGGTTGGTGCCGGAGATGTTGCGCGTGCCGCCGGCGCCGGCGCCGCATTTGTCCAGCGCCTCATGCATGGCGGCAATCACCTTGGGGTTCTGTCCCATACCGAGATAGTCGTTCGAACACCAGACCGTGACATCGCTCGTCGTGTTGTCATGGTAGCGCGTAGCGCGGGGGAACCCGCCAGCCTGGCGCTCCAGTTCGGCAAAGACACGGTAGCGCCCTTCTGCGTGAAGGCCGTCGAGCTTCGTGGCGAAAAAGGCTTCGAAGTTCATGGTTTCATCTCCTGCTTTCGTCCCCGGCATGACCGGTCGTTTGCGCCTTCACGCAGTCATCATCAATGCACCGACCGCAGGCTAGCAATCGGAGCGGGCGAATGGGGTTTCGAATGGTCGTGTCTGTGTGCGTCGTGTCGCCTGGCCTCTTGCGGCGGCGCCTGCCGCGATTTCATGCTCCAGTTCCACATCGCCTCTGCCGGAATCGGCAGAACGAGGAACCAGTGCTCGAGTATCGCCAGCACCATCATCGTTGCCAGGAACGTGAAACCGGCTTGTCGAAAGGGATCGACCGCGATCGCCGCCTCGGTCGCTAGGACCGAGCAGATCACCGTCGAGATGGAGACCGAGAACGGAAACAAGAGGTTCATCGGCTTGTTGTTCAGAAAGCTCTTCAGATAGGCGAGGTGCGGCGGCAAAAAATGGGCATTGAGATTGCGCACGCCGAGAAACACATTGAGACGCGCGCTTTCATGCATCCACCACAGGATGACGAACGTCCACAACCCGATCTCGTTGGCGCCGCCCCAGGTCATCGCCACGATTGCCGCGAAGGAGGCCAGTATCGCGAGCTCATGCCACAGGCTGACCTGCAACGCATGGCCGAAATGCGCCCAGCCCGAGCAGCCGTCTTCACAGGCATGCTTGCGCGGTCCGGTGACGTAGCCCATGTAGAAGCTGATTTCATGCCAACCCCAGGCGACGAGCGCGGATGCGAAGGCCACGTAGGCGCCCTTGACCGTGGTGTCGTCCGCGCTGATCCAGAGCCCGTAGAAGGCCGCACCAAGCAGCAGCGTGGCGCCGAGCATGCTCCATTTGAAGGTCGGGCGCGGCAGCCCGTCGAGATAGATTATCGCTCCGGTGGAGAACCACCAGACGAACAGCGCGAACAGGATTGGCCCGATATAGGCTGTCACGCGCCCGCCTCCCTACCAGACCGGCTGCATGCGGCTGGTGTCGGGCAACGCGTTGCCCTTGGCCGGGATCAAGAACAGGCGCGCAAAGATGCGGAACGCCGAGAGGCCGAGGCCCAACCGCTTGACGCGCGCCACGAACCCGGTCTCCTTGGCCATTGCCGAAGCCTTGTCGTTGATGACGCGCAGCTTCTCCAGACCCTTGCGGAATCTCGGATGATCGATGTCGAGCACCAGGGGAAAGACCTGCCTGGATATTTCGTTGGTCAGGTGGAAGACCTTGTAGTCGTATTCGGTGGGATCCATCCCAAGCGCCTTGTGGAACTCCGGCCGCGCATGGTCGCGCACATACATCGTGGCGTAGACCGCGAGCAGGAAAAACCGCACCCAGAGCCGGTTGAGACCCTTCAGATATTCGGGGTTGGCACGCATCAGCAGCGCGAAGGCCTCGCCGTGCCGGAATTCGTCGTTGCACCACTTCTCGAACCATTTGAAAATCGGATGGAAGCGCCGGTCTGGATGCCGCTCGAGGTGGCGGAAAATGGTGATGTAGCGGGCGTAGCCGATCTTTTCCGACAGGTAGGTGGCGTAGAAGATGAACTTGGGCCGGAAGTATGTGTACTTCTTCGCCTTGGTCAGAAAGCCAAGATTCACGCCGATGCCGAATTCCTTGAGCGCATCGTTGATGAAACCGGCATGGCGCGCTTCGTCGCGGCTCATATAGGAGAACAGCCGCACGATTTCCGGATTCTTGCCGCGCTTCTTCATCTCCTTGTACAGAACGCAGCCGGAGAATTCAGCCGTCAGCGAGGAAACCATGAAATCGGTGAATTCGTTGCGCAGCCCTTCAGGCAGTGCCTCGAAGTCGATGCGGTCCCAGTTCTCGTTCTGCTTGAAGTGACCCTTGTTCGGATCGCTCTCCATTTCGGCGAGCAGCTCGTCCCATTCCTTGCGCACGCCCGATACGTCCATCTTGTCCATGGCGTCGAAATCGGTGGTGTAGAAACGGGGCGACAGCAGCGTCGATTCGCGCGCCATGCCATAGGTGTCCTTGGCCCGCAGCGACATTTTTTCGATGGTCATAGCTTTTCTCCCGAAGAGAAGCTGAACTCCAACAGTTCCATGAATTCGAAATCGCCGGTCATCATGACCCACAGGCGCTCCGGCGCGCTTGCCTTGGTCACCGTCGCCATGCGCCGAAGGATGCGTCGCTCGCCATAGGGAACGATGATCTCGCCGCCCTGCACATGCACTTCATCGCCGGGCTCGACGGTCACGCCTTCGAGTTCGACATGCGCATGCAGGCTTTCCCAGGTATGTTCGATCTCGATCGTGCAAGGCACGTCGACGACCTTCTTGCCCAGTCTCAGAGCCTCGATCATTGGGTTGTCCTTTTCTGGTCGATCAGTTCGGCGAAGACGCCTTCATTGGAGGGGCCGAAGGCGTTGAGAAGCATGGTGCGGCCGGTCAAGCCGTCCTGCAGATAGAGGGCGCCATTGTTCATCCTGGTCAGCGTGAATGGCACCTCGCTGTCCAATCCCTTCTGCTTGCGCTCAGTGGCGAAGCTGCGCATCGTCACCCGGATGAAGCCGCCGGCGCCAGGAACGATGCGTTCGATTTCATTGCCTGTCGCGGCGTCCGATGCCACGACGGTGCCGTCCGGCAGATCGCTGAAACGCAGCTCGACTATGCGTTTGACATTGGCCGGATCGATGAATTCGGGCACCGGATCGTGGCGTGTCAATGCCACCAGGACCACTGCGGTGGCGATGAGACAGCCGCAGGCGATCGCCGGCTTTCTCTGCGGATCCCTTGCGGTTGCGGTCTGGCCCATCTTCCACTCCCTTTCAGGCTGCGATCGTTGCACCCGCCGGCATCGGCGCGTGACCCTTGGCTGCGATTTGCGTGCGAACCGGGCGTGCACCGGCAACGCCAGCATCGGCTTCCAGTGCCTTCGCCAACATCGGCGCTACCACGTCGGCATCGCTCAGGCACCGCAGCATGGGCTGCGGGTTGCTGATGTTCCAGGGCCGCGTATTCGGCCACAGCACTAGCCATGCGACCCGGTTGGGCTTGACAACGGTCAGTGCGATGCTGCCGATGCCATTGCCGGCTTTGGTCACCGAAGCGGTCTCGATCAGCGACAGCGGCAGGTTAAGCGTCACCGGCAACGCCAGGCCGGACCGGATCACGATCCGCTTCGTCGTCAGCGTGTAGATGGTGCCGCGCGCGTAGAGGAACGCAAGTAGGCACAGGATGGCGATGGCGCCGCCCGCCACGCCGACAAGCCAGGCCGAATGCGACAGCATCGCGGCAAGGCTGGCGCCGGCCCTGCTGGCGGACGTCAGGTCCCAGGCCAGCAAGAGAGCGAAATACACAGCCACCTTGCGGATGTGGAATGCCGCGAAGGAAAGCGGGCGCCATTCAGGCGAGCCTTGCCAGAGCATCGTCTCTCCCTTTGGGAGCTTTTCCGGCAGCCCTGGAATCGGCTCGAATGCGTAGTCGTCATGATCTTCCATCACAGCAGCGGCTCCGTCCGCTTTGGCGTTGCATAGAGATGGCCACCGGCGAAGTAGGCGCAGATCCGGTCCTCTTCGAGGAAAGTCACGGAGTCCGGCGCCTTGATGCGCGGTGCTTTGGCGAATTGCGCCGCCAGGATAGACTTCACCTTGACGTGGCGCCCCTTCGTCGGCGTGCCAGAGATCCTGGCCAGGTTCATTGGGACCAGCAGCGCGCCGGTGCCCGGTCCAGCGTCGACTTCCAGGTAGCGCACGACATGTTCGGCGCGGTCGACCCAGATGTCGGTGACCGTTCCGGCGGCCTTGTTGTCGGCGCCGAACACCGTCATGCCGCGCGGGTCCGGGTCGCCGCTTGCCACCGAATAATGGCCATCGGCGCGTGTCGGCACGATCTTGTTCTTGCCGTCCCAAGTCTGGTCGGGATGGTCGGCGCGTTCGGCCCAGGCAGCCGGTCCGACGCCATCGACGAGAGGGTCACCGGTCGGAACCATCGGAGCGCCCGGCCAGTTGCCGACGCGCCGTGCCGCCACCGGGCGTTCATCGCGCTTGTAGTTGGGAGTGGTCACCGTGCTGCCGTCGCGGAGGCGATAGGTCTTCTGCCTTGGCATAAGCAGGAAGCCGCGATCCTTGACCTTGCCGTTCGGATCGGATTCCAGCGGATAGCCTTCGCGGCGGTCCTCCCTGCGCAGCCAGAAGATAAGTCCGGCGAAGAAGGCCCAGAAAACATAGAGGGCAACCTGCGGAACGTCGATGTAAGAAGTTATGTGACCCATGTCCTGTCTCCCAGTTCAGTCGTCTAGCCAGGGAATTCAGCCAGCCCGAATGGTCGTTGGTCTTCGCCGGGAGCGCGCACGTAGCGAACGAGTGGCCCGATGGCGACAATTGTTGCAAAAAGAAGAGCGATTTCAGTGTGATAAACAACGCCATAGGCAGCGTTGCGGTCGGCGAATGCCGGTCCCAGAATGCCTCTGTCGGCAAGCGCCTGGATGAGGTCCCGAAGCGCGCCTCCGGTGCCGACCGCGAGCCCCGCGGCCGTCGCCTGCACGGCACCCCAGGCACCCAGCGCTATCCCGCTGTCGCTGGCGCGGGCCAGGTCCATGGCCGCCGTCAGCATGCCGACGGCGAACAGGCCGCTGCCAAAGCCGATCATCGCCGCACCAGCGCGAAATACCGCGACCGACTCGAGCGGAGCCGACATGATGACGCAAGCGAAGGCCGGCAGTCCGGCAAGCGCGCCGAAGGCGGCAAGCCGGCATGGATCCATGCCAGAAGACAGTCCGCGCGCGGCCAGCGCCAGGCCGACAATGGTCCCGCAAGACATAAGCGCGGTCAGCATGGTCGTTGCACTAACGCCAAGATGCAGGATCTGGCCGCCATAGGGTTCAAGCAGCACGTCCTGCATCGAAAATGCGGCTGTGCCGAGCGCCACGGTGACCAGCAGGCGCTTGGCGCGGGCCGAGCTTGCAAACACCGACCACGAATCCTTGAACGCTGCCCGGTCGCGATTGGGATCGGTGCGCGACGGGTTGCGGCCCTCCTGCTTCCACAGCGCGATGACGTTGAGCACCATGGTGATCAGGGCGGCGCCCTGGACGACCTGGATCAGTCTTATATGGCTGAAATTGGAGAGCACTTCCGAGAAGAACAGTGCCGAAAACAGCATGCCGACCAGAAGCATGACATAGAGCAATGCCACCACGCGCGGACGCTTGTCGTCTGGCGCTAGATCGCAGGCCAGCGCAAGGCCGGCCGTCTGCGTGGTGTGTATCCCCGCGCCGACCAGCAGGAACGACAGGGCGGCACCGATTTCTCCGGCATAGGGCACCGCTGCCTGACCTTCACCCGTCAGCACCAGCAGCGCGAAAGGCATGAAAGCAAAGCCGCCAAACTGCAGCATGGTGCCCATCCAGATGAAGGGCACGCGACGCCAGCCAAGAAATGAGCGGTACGTATCCGAGCGATGGCCGATCAGCGCACGCGCCGGAGCGAACACGATCGGCAGCGCCACCATGAGCGCGACAACAGAAGCCGGAACACCGAGCTCGACGATCATCACGCGGTTGAGGGTGCCGGTCAGAAGCACCATCGCCATGCCGACGGAAACCTGGAACAGCGATAGCCGGATGATGCGGCCAAGCGGCAGCCCCTCGCTCGCGGCGTCGGCGAACGGCAGGAAGCGCGTGCCCACCTTCAGCCATTGTCTGGCCAGCCTGTTGCCTCCGATAATCATGGCCGGGCGATCTCCATCATCTGGGATGTGTAAAAGCCGTGCGATACCCGTTGCGTGCGGCGCGCCTGCCACCCGTTGAGTTCCGGCTGCTGGGCGATGTCGCGCGCAATCGCATCCGGCCTGACCGGAACGATCGACGGCGCCCGGTCCGAGCGTGGGAACAGACGGCCCGTCGCATGCATGACGGCAAGCATCGGCGTGCGCGGCGCAAAGGTGAAGACGATCGCATGCCTTGTCCGCCGCGCCAGGCTGGCCAGCGCCAGAACGGCGTCATCCATCTGGTAGTGGATCAGTGAGTCCATCGCCACCACCGCGTCGAACTCGCCATGCGTGCGCGACAGCATATCGCCGGCTTTGAACTCGATCCGGCCGGTTCCGATATCGTCCGGCAAGGTCTCCGCGGCGAAGCGGATGATCTCGGGGGCCAGATCGATGCCCAGCACGCTGGCGCCACGCCTTGCCAGTTCGATCGACATCGCGCCGGTGCCGCAGCCGGCATCGAGCACGCGCCAACCCGAAAGGTCCTCCGGCAGGGACGCCAGCATCAGCGCCCGCATCCGTGCCCGTCCGTCGCGCACCGTGGCGCGGATGCGCCCAAGCGGCGCCTCGGTCGCGAAACGCTTCCAGGCCTCCACCGCGGTGCGGTCGAAGTAAGTCTGGATCTCGCCGCGACGGCGTTGATAGGTCAGCCCATCCATCAGTCGAACCCCAGGAAATCGAAAATCTCACGGTCTTTCATCGGCGTGACGTCGAATGCCTCGCCGCCGCTCCAGAGGATCTCGGCGAGCTGCATGTACTCGGCGCAGACCTTCAGCACTTCCGGCGACTCTTCCATTTCGAACAGCGTCGACTTCTTCAGCCGGCTGCGACGCACGGCATCGACCTCGCCGAAATGGGCAAGGCGCTTCAGCCCGATCGCCTCGTTGAAGCGGTCGATCTGGTCAGTCTCGCGGCTGCGGTTGGCGATGACGCCGCCGAGCCGGACATTGTAGTTCTTCGACTTTGCCTTGATCGCCGCGATGATGCGGTTCATGGCAAAGATCGAATCGAAATCGTTTGCGGCCACCACCAGCGCCCGTTCGGCATGCTGCAGAGGCGAAGCAAAGCCGCCACAGACCACGTCGCCGAGCACGTCGAAGATCACCACGTCGGTATCTTCGAGCAGGTGATGTTCCTTCAGCAGTTTGACGGTCTGCCCAACGACATAACCGCCGCATCCGGTGCCGGCCGGCGGTCCGCCTGCCTCAACGCATTTGACGCCGTTGTAGCCGTCGAAGACGAAATCCTCCGCGCGCAGTTCCTCGGTGTGAAAATCGACCTTTTCCAGAATGTCGATCACCGTCGGGATCAGCGACTTGGTCAGCGTGAAGGTCGAATCGTGCTTGGGGTCGCAGCCTATCTGAAGCACGCGCTTGCCGAGCTTCGAGAAGGCCACCGACAGGTTCGACGACGTCGTCGATTTGCCGATCCCGCCCTTGCCATAGATGGCGAAAACCTTGGCGGTCTCGATGGTGACGTCAGGATCGAGCATGACCTGCACGCTGCCCTCGCCATCGAGTTTTTTGGCCCGCACCGCCTCGTCATGAGCGACCCTTGGATGCGTGTAAACGTTCATGCTGCAACCTCCACACCGATGCCTTCGACACGGTCTTCGAGTTCTTCCCCGGCCAGACGCAACGCGTCGAGCATTTCGGGATCGGGCGTCCAGTAGTGCCGTTCATGCGCTTCGATCAGACGGTTCGCCATCCGCGAGGAAGCGGTCGGATTGAGTGCCGAGAGGCGCTCGCGCATTTCCGGATCGAGCACGAAGGTCTGCGTCAGCTGCTGATAGACCCAGGGCTGAACCTGGCCGGTCGTGGCGGACCAGCCCATCGTGTTGCGCACATGCTCTTCGATCTGGCGCACGCCTTCGTAGCCGTGGCTGAGCATGCCCTCATACCATTTCGGGTTCAGCATGCGGGTGCGCGACTCGATGGCGACCTGTTCGGACAGTGAGCGCACGACGCCTTCGCCACGCGTCTGGTCACCGATGTAGACCGGCGCGGACTGGCCCTTGGCGCGGCGCACGGCGCGGCTGATGCCGCCGAGCGTGTCGAAGTAATGGTCGACCGTGGTGACACCGAGCTCGACCGAATCAAGGTTCTGGTAGGCGAGGTCGACCCCGGCAAGCACGCTCTGCAGCAGGGCCGTCTGCTTTGCGGGCGTGCCGGAGCGGCCATAGGCAAAACCCTTGCGGCGCGAATAGGTCTCGGCAAGCTCGTCTTCGCACTCCCAGCCGCTGTTCTCGATTAGATGGTTCACGTTCGATCCATAGGCGCCCTCGGCGTTGCCGAAGACGCGCAGCGCCGCGGTTTCCAGGTCGCAGCCGGTTTCGGCCTGGTGGGCCAGCGCGTGCTTGCGGATGAAGTTCATCTCCACCGGCTCGTCGGCCGAAGCCGCCATGAACGCCGCTTCGGCAAGCAGCTTGATCTGCAACGGCAGCAGGTCGCGGAAAATGCCCGACAGCGTGGCGATGACATCGATGCGCGGCCGGCCGAGCTCGACGATCGGCACCAGCGTTGCGCCGGCGATGCGGCCATAATTGTCGAAACGGGGCCGAGCGCCGATCAGCGCCAGCGCCTGGGCGATCGGGCCGCCCTCGTTCTTCAGATTGTCGGTGCCCCACAGGACGATGGCGACGGTTTCGGGCAGAGGCTGGCCATCGGCCATGTGACGATCGATGATGCGTTGCGCCTGACGTGCGCCATCGGCGACGGCAAAGGCGCTCGGGATGCGGAACGGGTCGAAGCCGTGCAGATTGCGACCCGTCGGCAGGATTTCCGGTGTGCGCAGCACATCGCCTCCGGGCGCGGGCCGCATGAAACGCCCGTCGAGTGCGCGCAGGATGGCCGGGATTTCATGGTCCTGTGCCAGCAGCCGATCGGTCGCCGCAAGGGTGCGAAGGGCAATGACCGTTGTTTCGTCGGCTGGCAGGCCGGCGCGCAGCAGCGACGCCTCGACAGTGGCGCCGCCGACGATCGCCTCGGCGACCGCGCGGTCGAGGCGCAGCGAATGACCAGCCTCGGCGACGGCAAGCAGCATGTCGACGCGCTCGATCTCAGACAGCGCCTTGCCGACGACGTGCAATCCGTGCGGGATCAAGGTGTATTCCAGCTCGAGGATCTGCTGCGACAGGTCGCGAATGCAGGTTTCGGTCCGCGCGCCCCAGGCGGGCTCGGCTGTTGCGAGGTCAACGGCCGCTGCCTGCGCCTGGATAAGCACGCCGAGTTCAGACCGCTCACTGGCGGCATCCGGCGCCAGGCCGCGCCAACGCTCGATCGTCGCCTTGAGGTCGAGCAGGCCGCGATACAGTCCGGCATGGGCGATCGGCGGCGTCAGGTAGCTGATCAGCGTCGCCGCCGAGCGCCGCTTGGCAATCGCGCCTTCTGACGGATTGTTGGCGGCGTAGAGATAGAGATTGGGCAAGTCACCGATCAGCCGGTCAGGCCAATCTCGGGCAGACAGGCCGGACTGCTTGCCCGGCATGAATTCGAGCGAGCCATGTGTGCCGAAATGAAGGACAGCGTCGGCGCCGAAATCCTCGCGCAGGTAGCCGTAGAACGCCGAGAAGGCATGTGTCGGCGCAAAGCCCTTTTCGAACAGCAGACGCATCGGGTCGCCTTCGTAGCCGAAGGCCGGCTGCACGCCGACGAAGACATTGCCGAACTGCGCGCCGAGCACGAAGATCGAGGAGCCGTCGCTTTGCTGGCGGCCGGGGGCGGGGCCCCACTGCCTTTCAATCTCGTAGAGCCAGCGTTCGCGGCGCACATGGGTGTCGGCGGAAATCCGGGTATGTACGTTGGCGTGCGTGCCGAACCGCTCGCGATTGCCGTCGATGATCCTGGCCCGCAATTCATCGACGGTGGCGGGCACATCCACCGCATAGCCTTCGCGCTTCATGGCGCAAAGCGTCATGTGAAGCGAGGCAAAGACCGACAGGTAGGCAGCCGTGCCGGTGTTGCCGGCATTGGGCGGGAAGTTGAAGAGCACGACCGCCACCTTGCGCTTGGCGCGTTCTGTGCGCCGCAACCGCACCAGACGGTCGACGCGCGACGCCAGCATTTCTGCCCGTTCGACGCAGGAATGCATGTCGCGGTTGTTGTCGCCGGTGGAGAAAGTGCAGCCGCGATGGCAGCCGGTGCAGGCCTTGCCGGCGTGGTCGGATCGGCCGCCGAACACGATCGGGCCAGTGGCGCCGTCAAGTTCGGGGATAGCCACCATGATCGTCGATTCGACCGGCAGCAGACCGCGGTCGGACGCCCCCCACTGCTCCAGCGTCTGCAGTTCGGCGGGGTGGCCGGCGACATAAGGCACATCGAGCCTCGCCAGCACATCCTCGGCCGAGCTTGCGTCATTGTAGGCAGGGCCGCCGACCAGTGAAAAACCGGTCAGCGAGACCAGCGCGTCGACCGTCGTGCGACCGTCCTTCATGAAGAACTTCTCGATCGCCGGACGCGAATCGAGCCCGCTTGAAAAGGCTGGAACGACGTTGAGGCCGCGCGCCTCGATCGCCCGGATGACGCCGTCATAGTGGTCGGCGTTGCCGGCAAGCATATAGGAGCGCATGCCAAGCAGGCCGACCGTGCCGCGCTTTCCTTCGCGCGGCAGCGCTTCCGCGCGCTCGGCGATCCTGCCTGGCATACGCGGGTGGTAGACACCGACTTCCGGATAGGCAACGGGAGCGGCAACCTTAAGTGTCCCGCGCAAATGCTTCCGTGCGCCATCGGCGTAACGGTCGATCAGCGCCCGGATCATGTTGGCGATGTTTTCGTCGGATCCCGCCAGCCAGTACTGCAAGGTCAGGAAATAGGCGCGCACGTCCTGGGCGGTGCCGGGGATGAAGCGCAGGATCTGAGGAATGCGCTTCAGCATCTTCATCTGCTGCGAGCCGACACTGGCCTTGCGGTCCTTGCCACTGCCCTTGAGACGTTTGAGGAAACCCAGCGCGCCGCCTTGCGGGCTGTCCATTCGGAAACGACCGATCCGCGTCAGCTTCATCACGTCGCTGTCGGAAAGGATGCTGACCATGGCGTCGCAAGTCTGCGCCCGCGCCCTGAGGTCGGGCATGATCGGCGTGAACTGGCTTTCCATGAAAAGCATCGCATTGAGCACGATATCGGCGCTAGCGATGTCGGCACGGCAGCGCGCAAGGCTGTCGTCATCGCCGGAAAATTCGGTCGCCGCATGGAGCGCGATCGACAATCCTGGCAGTTCGCGCACCAGCACTTTGCGAGCACGGTCCGTGGCACTCGCAAGATGGGTGTCCATCGTTACGATGACCACGCGCACCGGCGTGACGTCAGCGGCTGAAATGGGCCTTGGCATCGTACAATGTCTCAAGCGTTATGGTCCGAAGACCGTTCTCGGAGGCAAATCTCTCGGTGTTGCGGCGCGCTTTTCCGCGCACGAAGAAGGGGATCTTCTTGAGTTCGCGCTCGGCTTCGTCAGCCCATTGCAGCGTTGCGGGCACCTCGATCAGCGGGCTCCCTGCCGCCGCCGCGTGCTCTTCCTGCGCGCTGGCGGCGGCAGGAGCGCCTTGGGAGAGGTGCGACGGCTGGGCCGTGTCGTTGAACTCGAAATCGTCGCGGAACATGTGCAGCAGATGTTCCTCGAGCCCCATCATCAGGGGATGGACCCACGAGTCGAAAATGACGTTGGCGCCTTCGACGCCCATTTGCGGCGAATAGCGCGCCGGAAAATCCTGCACATGCACGGGCGAGGAGATGACGGCACAAGGTATGCGCAGCCGCTTGGCGACATGCCGTTCCATCTGCGTGCCCAGCACCAGCTCCGGCTGGGCGGAAATGATGGCGTCCTCGACGGCCAGGTGATCGTCCGAGATCAGCGGCTCGACGCCGTACTCCGCCGCCGCCGCACGAACCTCTCGGGCGAATTCGCGCGAATAGGTGCCAAGGCCGCACACGGTGAAGCCAAGCTCCTTGGCCGCGATGTGTGCTGCCGCCACCGCATGGGTGGCATCGCCGAAGATGAAGACGCGCTTGCCGGTCAGATAGGTCGAATCGACCGATCGCGAATACCAGGGCAGGCGCGATCGCGTCTCTGGAATGTCCTGGGCTTTGATGCCGGCGGCTTTCGCTACCGCCTCGACGAAAGCCTCTGTCGCCAGCGCTCCGATGGGCTGGATGGCGACGAAGGGCTGGCCATGGTTGCGCTTCAGCCAGTCGGCCGTGACGCCGCCGATTTCCGGATAGAGAACGATGTTGAAATCGGCTTCGGGCAGCCTGGCGAGATCGGCGACGCTGGCGCCGAGTGGCGCCACGACGTTGATCGTGACGCCGAGGCTTTCGACCAACTTCCTCACCTCGACGATGTCGTCGCGATGGCGAAAGCCAAGCGACGCGGGACCGAGGATGTTGCACACTCTGCCTGGCGTGCGGGCCGCGGCAACGCCGACCGGGGCAGGGGCGAAGGCACGAACCAGCCGGTAGAAGGTCTCGGCCGCACCCCAGTTTTCCTTCTTCTGGTAGGAAGGCAGTTCGAGATTCACCACTGGAATGTCGAGGTTCAGCGCCGCAGCCAAACCACCGGGATTGTCCTGGATGAGCTCGGCAGTGCACGATGCACCGACCAGGACTGCATCGGGGCGGAAACGCTCGACCGCTTCGCGGCAAGCGGTCTTGAAAATCTCCGCCGTGTCGCTGCCGAGGTCACGCGCCTGGAAGGTCGTGTAGGTTACCGGCGGCCGCGTCGAGCGGCGCTCGATCATGGTGAAAAGCAGATCGGCATAGGTGTCGCCCTGCGGCGCGTGCAGGACGAAGTGCACGCCGCGCATAGACGCCGCGATGCGCATTGCGCCGACATGCGGGGGGCCTTCATATGTCCAGACCGTGAGTTGCATCAGGCGCTCACCTTCAGCCGCTCGCGGCGCGCGAAGGGTCGCACGAACAGTTCGGCGAGATCGCCTGCCTGCTCGTAGCCTTGCACCGGTGTGAAGACGAGTTCGATTGACCATTTGGTGGCGATGCCTTCCGCCTCCAGCGGGTTGGCAAGGCCCATGCCGCAGACCACGAGGTCGGGCTTTTGCGCGCGGCAGCGGTCGAGTTGCCGGTCGACGTCCTGGCCTTCACTGACGAAGACGTTGTCGGGCAACAGCTCGAACTCGCCGGCCAGGTGATGGCGATGCAGGAACGGCGTGCCGATCTCGACGATGTCGCAACCGAGCTCGCGATGCAGGAAGCGCGCCATCGCCGGTTCAAGCTGCGAGTCGGGGAAGAAGAATATGCGCTTGCCTTCAAGTGTCGGCCGCGATTTTTCGACAGCCAGCTTCGCACGGGCTCGGCCAGGCCCGGTGATCGCGGCGAAGCGTCCTGGCTCGATACCGAACGCGTCGGCCGCTGCCTTGAGCCATGCCGTCGTGCCTTCCTCGCCAAGCGGGAACGGCGCCATCAGATGCCTGGCGCCACGCCGCTCCAGCGTCTTTGCCATTTCGCCCAGGAAGGGTTGCGCCAGCAACAGCCGGGTGTTCGGCCCGACATGCGGCAGCGCCGTCGACGAACGCGGCGGCAGGAATGAGATCGGACCGAGGCCAAGTGCCTCGAAGATACGTCGGAACTGGTCTTCGACGACGTCGGCAAGTGCTCCGGCGATGATCAGCGAAGGCTTGGCGTCGGCGGGCTCAGCCGGCAGGTTCTCGACCAGCGCGGCCAGGAAATTGTCTTCGCCCTGCGTGAAAGTTGTTTCGATGCCACTGCCTGAATAGTGCAGGAAGCGAACAGCCGGGCCATGCAGTGCGCCTTGGCGCTCTGCCGCCTTGGCGAGGTCGAGTTTGATCACTTCCGAAGGGCAGGAGCCCACCAGCACAAGCAGCCTTATGTCGGGGCGACGCGACAGCAGCTTTGCGACGACTTTGTCGAGTTCTTCATGCACATCGGCCATGCCCGCCAGGTCGCGCTCGTCGATGACGGCGGTAGCGAAACGCGGCTCGGCAAAGATCATGACGCCGGCCGCCGACTGCATCAGATGCGCGCAGGTACGCGAGCCGACCACCAGGAAGAAGGCATCCTGCATCTTGCGATGCAGCCAGATGATCGAGGTCAGCCCGCAGAACACCTCGTGCTGGCCGCGTTGGCGCAGCGGTTGCGCGGGGCCGCAGTCAGCGGCGGTGCCGGGCAGGTTCGCCGGGGCGTTCATGACGCTGTCTCCAGCGTCCTACCAGCGACCGCTGAAGTCCTTGCGCCGAGCCGTGCAGCGCGGAGCTTGAGAATGAACTGGGTCGCGTTGATCACGTAGCTGGCATAGGCGGCCAGAGCCAGGACCATCAGCGCCTGCTTGTCGAGCAGACCATTGAAAAGGCAGATCAGATAGGCGGTATGAAGCGCCAGCACCAGCATGCTGAACACGTCTTCCCAGAAGAAGGCCTTCGCGAAAAGCCACTTGCCGAAGACGACTTTTTCCCAGATCGAGCCGGTGACCATGATGGTATAGAGAACGAGCGTCTTGACGATGATGGAGCCGTTGGCTGCTGCCAGCCCTTCGCCGGTTGCCAGGTAGCGGCAGATCAGGCCGAGACTGACGAGGAAGACGAGGAACTGGAACGGAGCGAGAAGACCTTGAACCAGGGTCCAGCGGGAAGCGTCACGGCGACGGCGCTGTTCAGGCGTGTAGAGCCATTGCGGTCGGTCTGATGCGCTGAAGCTGCCAGACTTTGTCACGTCCTTCGACCGCCTCCCTGTTTTTTGGTTCGTTCGCAGTCAGCGGAATGTAATCCCCGATTCCAAAAAGTGTCAACAAAACATGACGTAAAAAAATATTTACACCCAACCTGTGCAGCGGTACGTTTTGGGCTGGAAATCTGAAAAAACTCAAAGTATGTTTTTTGCAGGAGAGAAACTTCAGCGCGAAAAATGCGCGACTTGATCTGGCCCGCTCGGGCACGGTTCAAGCCGAAGAGCGGCGACTACGACCGCATGTGTTTTTTTCGTTGGCGAACGAGTGGGATCGCCAATCATGGCCCAGGGTCGCATAAGCCTTTCAGGAAAAGCCGGCGGCAGATACGATTTCATTTCCTCCAAGGAAATGCCGGCGGCGCGACCCTCGGGTATGACCGAAACGATCGTTTCCGGTCTGATGCCTGAATTGGCAGACCAGTGGCTGATGGAAAGCATCGAACGCAGGCGCGCCCTGATCCAGCAGGTAACGGATCTTCATCGCAACCGCATCGCCAGGTTTGTCGACCAGCTGTTCGATGAGGAATCCGACGAGTGCGACACCATGGTGGATGCCATGATTGCCGAGTGCGGCGATCCGCAGAAAGTGGTGGAGAGGCTGTTCGATCCGGCGGCGCGCGTCATTGGCGACAACTGGTGCGCGGACGAATGCGATTTCGTCAAGGTCACCATAGCGATGTCCAGGATACAGCGCCTGTTCCGGCGCCTGACATCCGAACATCCGCCGGTGGCGGCACCCGATATGACGCGCTGTGCTCTCCTGACGCCGGCTCCTGGCGAGCAGCACATGTTCGGCCTCTGCGTCGTGGAAGACGCGTTCCGCCGCAGCGGCTGGGAAGTCGATTGCTGCGACTGTGACGAGGCGGCGAAAATGTTTCGGCTGGTGGCGTCGAACAGCTACCGTATAATCGGGGTCTCGGTGAGTGCCGACCGGCACCTTCCGGACCTCGTGTCGATCGTCCGCAAGCTGCGATCGAAGTCGCGCAACAAATCGGTCGTGCTGATGGCCGGCGGTAGTCTGGTTATGCAAAATCCGCAAGGTGCGGTAAACGCAGGCTTCGACTTGCTCGCCGTTGATGCTTCGTCCGCGGTTGCGCTGGCCGAAGCTGTGGTGACGTCGAAGACGATTGCCAATGAGCGCCTTGCGGCCGAGTAACAAGGATTTGAAAACTGCCTATGGACAAGCAGGTTTCCCGCGAGGTGTCCCGCTCGTTCCGTTCCAACGATGAACTGTTTGCCGGATTGGGCGCGGACGCATTGGCAGCCCTTGCCACCGCCAATTCCGACGTAACACTTGTTCTGGCCCGGTCCGGTCATATCCTGGATGTTTCCTACCGCGACGGCGGCCTCAAGACCTGGGATGTCGACGGATGGGTGGGCAAGCTTTGGCAGGACACCGTCACCGTTGAAAGTCGCGACAAGATACGCGATCTGCTGCAGGAAGCGGCGACCGCATCGCCGACCCGCTCGCGTCAGGTGAATCATCCCGGCAAGACAGGCAGCGACTTGCCGGTCGGTTATCGGATCGTCTCCTTTTCCAGCTGGCCGCACAAGGTGGCTCTCGGCACCGATCTACGGGCCATGGCCGACATGCAGCAGCGCCTGGTGCGGGCGCAGATCGAAATGGAGAAGGACTACCGAAAGCTTCGAGATATCGAATCGCGCTATCGGATTCTGTTTCACCTGGCCGTCGAACCGCTGATCGTGGTCGAAGCCCAGACGTTAAAGATCCTCGACGCCAATGAGGATGCTGCCAAGCTGTTTGGCAAGCCGGTCAAGAAACTCGTCGGCTCCTCGGCCGCCTCCGTATTCGCGAAAGCCGATCAGGGAGCCGCAATCGAATCGCTGACAGCGCTTGGCGCAAGAGCCCGCGCCGATGTCTTCAGGGCGAGGCCGGCAACGCTGGATCGTTACATGCAGATTCGGGTGACGCCGTTTCGCGAGTTTGGCAAGACCAACCTTCTGGTCTGTTTCGCTAGCGAGGAACCGGCGCGCGCCAACTCTTCGTCGGCGTCCGATGCCAACATGGTTTCGGTAGTCGACAGCCTTCCGGAAGGCATCGTCATCGTCAATGCCGAGGGCAAGATCGTCGAGGCCAACCCCGCCTTTCTCGATCTGATCAGGGTTGTGACGCTTGACCGGATCGAGGACAAGAGCCTCGACAAATGGCTGGGTGGGTCGAGCGTTGACCTTCAGGTGCTGATGGCAAATCTGCGCGAACATGGGACCGTGCGACGGTTCTCCTCGGTGGTGCGTGACGAACTGGGCGGAACCGAGTCGGTCGACGTGTCGGCGGCAAGAATTGCAGGCCGCGAAGGACCGCTGTTCGGCTTCGTCATACGCGAGGCAGCGCGAACCGAAACCATTCAGCCAGGCGGTGTCACCGACCGTCAAGGCTCGGCAACCCAGTTCACCGATCTGGTTGGCCGCGTGCCGTTGAAGGACCTGGTGCGTGACACGGCGGATATCATCGAAAAACTCTGCATAGAAGCGGCCCTGCGCCTGACCGACAACAACCGGGCATCGGCAGCCGACATGCTCGGCCTTAGCCGGCAGAGTCTTTACATCAAGCTTAAGCGCTACGGCATTTCGGACGTAGAAGAGGACGAGGACTAAAAACCCTCCGCCTGGCGTTTACACCAAAAGTGTCAAATTTTGTTGACGCATTATAGTGTAAAAGTTATCGTCAGGCATGTCCCAGCAGGTCGTTGCACGGTCCAAGCCCACGGTTCCCTCACTCGCCGCAACGGTCGAGCTTCTGAAGCCGATAACCTGGTTCGCGCCGATGTGGGCCTTCGGCTGCGGCGTGGTTTCTTCAGGCGTTTCGATCAGCGATCGTTGGCCCTATGTGGTCGCTGGAATATTGCTGGCAGGCCCGCTGGTATGCGGCACCAGCCAGGCCGTAAACGACTGGTATGACCGCGAAGTCGATGCCATCAACGAGCCGAACCGCGTAATCCCCTCAGGGCGCATGCCCGGGCGATGGGGATTTTTCGTTGCCGTCGCCAACACTCTCCTGTCGCTCGCGGTGGCCTATTGGCTTGGTCCGTGGGTTTTTGGTGCGGCGATCGTCGGGCTGGCCTTGGCCTGGTTCTACAGCGCACCGCCGCTGCGGCTGAAGCGCAGCGGCTGGTATGGCCCCGGCGCGGTCGGGCTATGCTATGAGGGCCTTCCCTGGTTCACGGCGGCTGCTGCTGCCAGCGGCGCCTTTCCCGGCTACGCAACGCTTTGGATTGCGCTGCTTTACAGCGTCGGCGCGCATGGGATCATGACACTCAATGATTTCAAGTCCGTGGAGGGTGATCGCCAGATGGGTTTGGCGAGCCTGCCCGCGGTTTATGGCGTCGATCGCGCCGCGCGCATCGCCTGTCTGATCATGGGAGCACCGCAACTGGCAGTGATCGGCCTCTTGTCGTGGTGGGGGTTTGCCATCCACGCCTTGATCGTGGCGGCGCTTCTGGTTGGGCAGGGGCTCTGCATGCTGCGGATGCTCAAGGATCCATTGCGCCGGGCGTCCTGGTACAACGCGACAGGCACGACGACGTATGTGTTCGGCATGCTGGCGAGCGCCTTCGCCTTGCGCGCCATGCAGGGAGGATGACATGCAAACGCGGTCTCTTGGTTGGTTCGGTATCTTTCGGCTGGGCCTTGTGCAGGCAGCGCTTGGCGCGATTGTCGTGCTCACAACCTCGACGCTGAACCGGATCATGGTCGTCGAACTCAATCTCGCGGCAATGGTGCCCGGAGCGCTGGTCGGGCTGCACTATGGCGTCCAGATTGCCAGACCCTTGTGGGGGCATGGGTCGGACAAGGGCGGCCGTCGCACGCCCTGGATCATCGGCGGCATTGCCTTGCTTGCATTGGGGGGGCTCGGCGCGGCGATGGCGACATCGCTCATGGTCGACAATTTCACTGTCGGCCTGCTGCTGGCGATCTTCGATTTCATTCTGATCGGCATTGGCGTCGGAGCTGCGGGAACGTCATTGCTGGCTCTGCTTGCGTCGACCGTGTCGCCCGAGCGCCGGCCCGCCGCTGCGACCCTGGTTTGGCTGATGATGATCCTCGGCATCGCGGTCACATCCGTTATCTCCGGCAAATTCCTCGATCCGTTCTCGATGTCGAGGCTGATCGCGGTGGCCGGCGTCACCGGGTTGGTGGCGGTCGCGTTGACCATGGTCGCTGTAGCAGGCGTCGAAAAATCCGGCGTCGCCCGTGCTACTGAGCCTGCGGTGCACGCAGTGTCCTTCCGTCACAGCCTCGCCGATACCTGGGCAGACCCGCAGGCGCGGCTGTTCACCATCTTCGTCTTCGTTTCGATGATGGCTTACAGCATGCAGGACCTGATCCTCGAGCCGTTCGCGGGCATGATCTTCGGCATGACGCCTGGCGCGACAACCCAGCTTTCAGGTTTGCAGAACGGTGGCGTCTTCTGTGGCATGGTTCTGGTCGGTGTCGCCGGCAGCCTGCTAGCCGGACGTATCCCCGCGATCCTCAAATACTTCACCGTCGGCGGCTGTCTGCTCTCAGCTGCGGCACTGGCGGGACTGGCTGCCTCGGCAAGCGCGGGGCCGGGATGGCCGCTGACGGCGAACGTGTTCGTTCTCGGTTTTTCCAACGGCATCTTCGCGGTGGCCGCGATCGGTTCGATGATGGCGCTGGCCGGTGCCGCCGGCCCGTCCAAGATAGGATTGCGCATGGGACTCTGGGGAGCCGCACAAGCGGTTGCCTTTGGCCTCGGCGGCTTTGCGGGTACAGTCGCCGTGGATCTGATGCGCGCGGTCAGCGATTCGATTGCGATCGCCTATGGCAGCGTGTTCCTTCTCGAAGGACTGATTTTCCTCGCCGCTGCCGCGATTGCGCTTCGAATCGCTTCCGTGCGGGCGAGCCGTGTGCCGGCCAATGGTATGCATCGGTCGCCCCGCCGTCGCGGACTTCAGGCGGCGGAATGACAATGTCGGCAACCAGGCGTGCCGAGTACGACGTGGTGGTCGTCGGCGGCGGGCCAGCCGGCGCCACGGCAGCAACCGATCTGGCGCTGGCGGGGAAGCGTGTGCTGCTGCTCGATCGTGAAGGGCGAACGAAACCCTGCGGCGGCGCCATTCCGACCAAGCTGATCAAGGATTTCGATATTCCTCCGTCCATGCTGACGGCGCGCATCCGCTCGGCGCGTATCTTCGCGCCGTCCAACACCAGCGTCGACATGAAGATCGATGGTGGGTTCGTCGGCATGGTCGATCGCGACGTGTTCGACGTCTGGCTGCGCGACAGGGCGGCAACAAACGGAGCAACAGTGGTCGCCGCGACCTTCGAGGGCGCCAGCCGTGCCGATGATGGCGGGCTGGACGTGCGTTTGACGCGCAAGGATGGGGTCACCGAAACCGTCGCCGCCAGGATGATCGTCGGTGCCGACGGCGCCAATTCGACGGTAAGGCGACAGATGTTCGGCAAGGACAAGCGGCCGCCCTATGTCTTTGCCTATCATGAAATCATCCGCTCGCCGGTTGGCCTGCACTCCGCCTTCGATCCGCAGCGCTGCGACGTCTACTATCACGGTAAGATTTCCCCCGATTTCTACGGTTGGGTGTTTCCGCATGGCGAGACGACCAGCGTCGGCGTCGGCAGTGCGATCAAGGGGTTCGATCTCAAGACAGCGACCCGCCTGCTGCGCGAGGCCGCCGGCTTGGACGGGCAAGAGACCTTGCGGGAGGAAGGCGCGCCGCTCCCGTTGAGGCCGCTCAGGCGCTGGGACAATGGCAGGGACACGGTTCTGGTCGGAGACGCGGCCGGCGTCGTCGCGCCGTCTTCGGGCGAGGGCATCTACTACGCCATGTATTGCGGCCGGCTGGCCGCGGAGGCTGCCGGGGAATTCCTGGCCACCGACAATCCCAAGGCGCTGGCGCGTGTGCGCAGCCGCTTCATGCGCAAACACGGGCGCGTCTTCCTGATCCTGGGTTTCATGCAGGGCTTCTGGTACCGCAACGACAAGCGCCGCGAGCGTTTCGTGGCGATTTGCGAAGACGCCGACGTGCAGCGCCTGGTTTGGGAGTCCTATCTCAACAAGCGGCTGGTGCGCACCGACCCGCTGGCGCATGTCAGGGTTTTCTTCAAGGATCTGCGGCATCTGCTGCGGCTGGCATTTCAGTAGCCGGAGGCAACAAGCGATGATCGAGTCCCTGGTCTCGAGCGGGGCGATAGCCTGGGTGGCGCTCGGTGTGCTCGGGCTCGAATTTCTGCTTGTGCTCTGGTTGGCGCGCACCCGGGCAACCTTACTGCCCTTCGCCGCCAACGCGCTGTCAGGCGCGTTTCTTATCCTGGCGTTTCATGCCGCACTGACAGGCGCTGGGGTCACCGCTATCGCCCTGTGGCTCGGCCTTGGTTTCATCGCCCATCTAGGCGATACGCTGATGCGCCTAAGTCGTTAGCTTCGGCATCGGACCAGGATGAAGCCCGATGCAGATGGCAAGCAGACGGTGCAAGTTGAGCCGCCTGCTTCAGACGACGGCCCTGCGATAGAGGTGCCAGGTCGAGTGACCGAGCACTGGGATGACAACCGCCAGGCCGACCAGCAGAGGCAATGACCCCAGGAGCAGCAGGACAGCCACGATCAGCCCCCAGGACAAAATCGGCACCGGGTTCTTGGCCATGACCTGTGCCGACGTCACGATCGCTCGGTAGGCTCCGACATCCCTGTCGAGCAGCAAAGGAAACGCAACAACCGTGGTTGTCAGCACGATGAGAGCAAAAACCAGCCCGGCGAGATTGCCCAGTATGATCAGTGTCCAGCCTGTCCTTGTCGTCAGAACCTCATGGGCGAATGCTGTGATAGAGGTTGGTAGCGTCGGCCCATAGAGCCAGTCAAACAGCGCCTGTGCGGTGAAGATCCATGCGACGAACAGCGCCAGCAGGAGCGCACCCACCCCCAGCATTGCCGGAATGGCAGGCGACTTCAGCACCTCGAATGCATGGAACCAGGATGTATCCAGCCGCTGTTCGCGCCGGCGGCTGATCTCATAGAGGCCAATCGCGGCCAACGGTCCCAGCAGGGCAAAGCCCGACATCAGGGGGTAGATGAGCTGCAGCGTGTTGCCGCCAGAAGTCCAGGTGATGAGGATGACGCCGACAATCGGATAAATGAGGCAGAGAAACACGTAGTGCGATGGTTTTTCGACGAAGTCCTGCAAACCCATTCGCAAGGCGCTGTTGATATCCGTCATGCGCAGCTTGCGGATCACAAGTGGTCGCGAGGTGATCTGCGCGCCGGAAATAACATGAAACTCGGCCATGACATTTTCCTTTTGCTAGCGTTTACGATTGCAACGTCAGTTCATCCTTCCATTTGATGGAACAGCCGATCGAGGCGATCTGGTCGCGCGGGCCATTGCCCGTGCGCGCCACCTCGAGCATGGACTCAAACAGATCCCGGCGCAGGTCCGGCGCGTCTTGCTGCTTGCGGCTGGCATCCAGACGGCCGCGATATTGCAGCTTCGGATCGCTGTTGAATCCAAAGAAGTCAGGCGTGCAAACGGCGCCATAGGCGCGTGCTACGGACTGGTCCTCATCATGCAGATAGGGGAAACCGAAGCCGTTGGTGGCGGCAAACAGCTTCATGTTGGCGAAGGAGTCCTCGGGATAGGCCTGCGCATCGTTGGAATTGATCGCGACGAAGCCGACGCCGTGGTCTTTGAGGTCGCTCGCATCCCTCACGATCCGCGCGATCACGGCCTTTACATAGGGGCAGTGGTTGCAGATGAATGCGATCACCAGCCCTTTGCGGCCAGCCTGCTGAAGAAGAGAGTATTGGCTGCCGTCGACACCCTGCAGAGAGGCATCGACCGCCGGCCAGCCAAAATCGCAAACCGGAGCTATGCTCGCCATGTCTCTGCTTTCCGACCAGCGCCTGCGATCAGACGAGATCTTGAACCAGTAAAACTGCCATGACGGCTGCGCGTTCCCAGGGTGTAAACTAAATTTGACATATGGCTCACCACTCAGGCCGCGGCGCGCGCGTCGTCGGACGAATGACGGATGCTGGCTATGTTGGCGCGGTAGGCATCCGCTGTCCCACCTTTAAACACAGCCGAACCGGCCACCAGGACGTTGGCCCCCGCGGCGGACAGCAAGGGTGCTGTCTGCGCGGTCACGCCGCCGTCGATTTCGAGATCGATCGGACGGGCGCCGATCAGCGCCCTGACGCGCCGCACCTTGTCGACTATGGACGGGATAAAGGCCTGGCCGCCGAAGCCCGGATTGACCGTCATCAGCAGCACCAGATCCAACCTGTCGAGGACATATTCGATGACGTTTTCCGGGGTCGCCGGGTTGAGCGACACGCCGGCCTTCTTGCCGAGGTTTTTGATCGTTTGCAGCGAGCGATCGAGATGCGGTCCGGCCTCGGCATGCACGGTGATGATGTCGCAGCCGGCCTCGGCGAAGGCAGCCAGATAGGCGTCGGCGGGCGCGATCATCAGGTGGCAATCGAACACCTTGTCGGTGCGGCTGCGGATGGCCTTGATGACCGGCGGCCCGAAGGTGATGTTGGGGACGAAATGCCCGTCCATGACGTCGAGATGGATCCAGTCCGCGCCGGCCGCGACGACAGCCTCGACTTCGTCCCCCAGTTTCGAAAAATCGGCTGAGAGCACTGAGGGCGCTATGATGGTGTTGCGCGTCATGGGCTACTCCTGATTTGCGCTTGTGTGCTCCGCTGAAATTTTATCGGGCATTGGTGGCGGCACCCGGATCGCCGTCTGGCTGTCCCTCGACGAAGACCCGGCTGCCGCGAATGTCAGCCGCCTCGATCGTAATCAGGTCGGACCTTGTCAGCGTTTGGCTGCGCTCGGCGAACAGACGGTTGGCCTGGCGCAGACGGGCCCGGTCCAGTGCATTGCGGATCGAGCGTGCATTGGAAAAATGCGGCAGCCGCATGCGTAGCGGAATGTATTCCTCAAGGGCGACGGCGGCGTCCTCGCTCAACCGGTAGTTCTGATCGGCAAGCATGATTTCGGCGATCGATTTGAGCTCCGAAGGGTTGTAGTCGGGGAAGTCCAGGTGATGGGCGATGCGCGAGCGCATGCCCGGGTTGCTGTCGAAGAACTTGTCCATCTTGTTCTTGTAGCCGGCGAGGATCACCACGAGGTCGTCGCGGTTGTTCTCCATGTATTGCAGCAGGATCTCGATGGCTTCCTGGCCGTAGTCGCGCTCATTCTCGGGCTTGTAGAGATAATAGGCCTCGTCGATGAACAGCACGCCGCCCATGGCCCGCTTGATCACCTCCCTCGTCTTGGGTGCGGTGTGGCCGACATACTGGCCAACCAGATCGTCGCGCGTCACCGACACCAGATGCCCCTCGCGGACATAGCCAAGCCGGTGCAGGATCTCAGCCATGCGCAAGGCCACCGTCGTCTTGCCGGTGCCAGGATTGCCGGTGAAGTTCATGTGCAGCGTTGGCGTTCCCGAAGAAATGCCGAATTTGCGCCTCAGCCTGTCGACCAGCAGCAAGGCAGCGATCTCGCGGATGCGGGTCTTGACCGGTTTCAGCCCGATCAACTCGCGGTCGAGCTTGTCTATCACCTCGTCGATGTTGGAGGCCTCGAACTCCTTCTGCAGATTGACCAGTTCGCCGTCAGCCAGAACCGTGGTGTCCGACATATCGAGCATCGCATTGCTCCGTTTCTCGCAAGGCAGTGTTACGACCGCTCGCCTTCCGGTTTGTCGGTTGCATAAGGAACGATCGAATAGCCCTGGCTGCGTCCGTCACGTTCCTGCCGAAGCAGGCGGAAACCGGGTTCGTTCGGCGGCCGGTTGACGATGAAGGACATTCGCGGCGCCTCCCAGCCCTTGGTCGAATCGAAGGCGGTAACCCGCACATACATGTTGGGATAGGTCTTGCGGCAGGCGTTTACCTCCAGAAGGATGCCGGCCGGATCCTTCAGGTCGAACATCGGATTGCCGAACATCTCCCAATAGGTGTTCCTGGGATGCGGATCGTCGGTGTATTCGACGCTGACAGCCCATTGGTTCTTCAGCGCATATTTGATCTGCGCCGATATCTGTGTGTCGGTGAGGTCGGGCAGGAACGAGAACTGCCCTTGGGTGACCCTGTTTCCGGGATTGGTCATCATGGCGCTGTGCTTCCTTCTAGTGGCTGGCCGTGGCTGTTGGCACGAAATCGGCGGTGTCGGTCGATTCATAGTTGAAGGACACGTCCTTCCAGACCTCGAGCGCGGCCTTGAGCGGCGTGCACCAACGCGCCGCCTGTTCCAGGATCTGGGTTCCTTCGCGCAGGTAGTCGCGGCCTTCGTTGCGGGCGAGGATCATCGCTTCCAGCGCGACGCGGTTCGCCGTCGCTCCGGCCTGGATGCCGTCAGGGTGGCCGATGGTGCCGCCGCCGAACTGCAGGATGACATCCTCGCCGAGATAATGGATCAGCTGATGCATCTGGCCGGCGTGGATGCCGCCTGACGCCACCGGCATCACCTTGTTGAGCGATGCCCATTCCTGGTCGAAGAACAGGCCCGTCTCCAGGTTCTGCACCGTGCGTTCCTCGCGCAGCGTGTCATAGAAGCCCTTGATCATCAGCGGGTCGCCCTCGAGCTTGCCGACCACCGTGCCGGCATGGATATGGTCGACGCCGGCCATGCGCATCCACTTGCAGATGACGCGGAAGTTCATGCCGTGGTTCTTCTGCCGCGAATAGGTCGAGTTGCCGGCGCGGTGCAGGTGAAGGATCATGTCATTGCGGCGCGCCCACTTGGCCATCGACTGGATCGCGGTGTAGCCGATCACCAGATCGATCATGATGATGCAGGAGCCAAGCTGCTTGGCGAACTCGGCCCGCTCGTACATCTCCTCCATCGTGCCTGCCGTGACGTTGAGATAATGGCCCTTGACCTCGCCGGTGGCTGCCGAAGCCTTGTTGACCGCCTCCATGCAATAGAGGTAGCGGTCGCGCCAATGCATGAAGGGCTGCGAGTTGATGTTCTCGTCATCCTTGACGAAGTCGAGCCCGCCCTTCAGCGCCTCATAGACGACACGCCCATAGTTGCGGCCGGACAGGCCAAGTTTCGGTTTGGTCGTGGCGCCGAGCAGCGGGCGACCGAATTTGTCGAGGCGCTCGCGCTCGACGACGATGCCGGTCGCCGGACCCTGGAACGTTTTCAGATAGGCGACCGGGATGCGCATGTCTTCCAGCCGAAGCGCCTTGACCGCCTTGAAGCCAAACACGTTGCCGATGATCGAGGCGGTCAGATTGGCGATCGAGCCTGGCTCGAACAGGTCGAGATCGTAGGCGATGTAAGCGAAATACTGCTGGTCGACCTTGGTGCCTGGACCGGTGTTAGGCACCGGCTCGGACCTGAAAGCCTTGGCACGATAGAGTTCGCAGGCGGTGAGCCGGTCCGTCCAGACGACGGTCCAGGTTGCCGTCGAACTTTCGCCGGCAACCGCGGCTGCTGCCTCTTCGTGATCGACGCCGGCCTGTGGCGTGATCCGGAACATGGCGATCAGGTCGGTGTCCTTCGGCCTGTAGTCCGGCTCCCAATAGCCCATCTTCTTGTAGGGGATGACGCCGGATTTGTAGCGTTCCTTGCCTTCGGCCAACGTTTCGGAGCGGATGTTCATCAGTCGGTCCTTCCCGGTCGGAGTGCGGTGAATGTTGTGCGTGTCGTCACATGCGGCGCTTGCGGTCGATCAACTGCAGGATGAGGGGCGTCAGGATCAGCTGCATGGCCAGATCAAGCTTGTTGCCGGGCACCACGATCGAGTTCGGCCGCGACATGAACGAGTCGTGGATCATCGACAAAAGGTAGGGAAAATCGATGCCGCGTGGGTTGGCGAAGCGGATGACCAGCATCGATTCGTCGGGTGTGGGAATCCAGCGCGCGATGAACGGGTTGGAAGTGTCGACGATCGGCACGCGCTGGAAGTTGATGTTGGTCAGCGCGAACTGCGGAACGATGTAGCGGACATAATCCGGCATCCGCCGCAGGATGACATCGATGACCGCCTCGGTCGAATAGTTGCGGGTGGCGCGGTCACGATGAATCTTCTGGATCCATTCGAGGTTGATGACCGGGACCACGCCGATCTTGAGATCTGCGTGCTGCGACAGGTCGAACTTGTCGGTCACCACGCAGCCATGCAGGCCCTCGTAGAACAGAAGGTCGCTGGGCGCGAACTCGCGCCAGGGGGTGAATTGACCGGCGGGCGTGTTAAACTGTTTGGCTTCGTCCTCGTCGTGCACGTAGGTGCGCGTTTTGCCGGAACCTCGGCGGCCATACTCCTCGAAGACCGCCTCGAGCGTTTCCAGTTCGTTGGCATCGGCGTGGAAGTGCGTGAAGTTCGGATTGCCTGCCTTTTCCTCTTCCGCCACCTTCGCTTTCATCGCCATGCGATCGTAACGGTGGAAGGCATCGCCTTCGATGAAAGCCGCTTCGATCTTCTCGCGCCGGAAAATCATGTCGAAGATGCGCTTGACCGAGGTCGTGCCTGCGCCCGACGATCCGGTGATGGTGATGATGGGGTGCTTTCCCGACATCGCCTCAGGCCCTGAACAAGCCGCGATTGCCAAACAGGGGAGCCCTGTCGGCAATGGCACTCGGCTCGGTGTGGTAGCGCGTGATGCGCTCGACTTCCGGCAGCGACCCGCAGATCAGGGGTGTGCGCTGATGCAGTGTTTCCGGCACCAGGTCGAGAACCGGACCGGCGGTGTCGGATGCGGCGCCACCCGCCTGCTCGACCAGCAGGGCGATTGGGTTGGCCTGGTGGACCAGTCCCAGATGACCATGCGCGCACCCCGGCCGGTTGTCTGCCGGCTGCAGATAGACGCCGCCATGCATGAGGATGCGGTAGATATGGGCGACAAGCGAAGCGCCCCAGCGCATGTCGAAGTCGCGATTGCGCGGGCCGTCGGCACCGCTCAGGCAGTCGTCGATGTAAAGCCTAACGGCTTCACGCCAGTGCCGGTAGTTGGAAGCGTTGATGGCGTATTCGGTAGCTTCGGCGGGGATTATGCAGCTCTCCCGCGCCTGCACGAAAACGCCCAGTGGCGCCGAAAAGATGAAAGCGTGGGTGCCGTTGCCGAGTGTCAGCACGAGACCTAGCTGGGGGCCGTAGACAATGAAACCGGCCGCAAGCTGCTTTCTGCCAGGCTGGCGGAACGTCTCGGTTTCGCCTTCCTGAAGTGTTGGCAGCACCGAGAAGATGGTGCCAAGGGCCGCGTTGATATCGATGTTGGAGAATCCATCCAGTGGCTGGATGGCGACCGCAAGCTGAGCCTCACGGTCAAGAACGGTTGGCGCGCCGCCATGTTCGGCGGCGTAGAACGCCACCGGCACATTGGTCATGGCTTCAAGGAAAGTCGCGTCCGCTCGTGCTTCCAACGCGCGGCGCGGGTCTGCGCCGCCGCCGGTCAGCAGCGCTTCGCCGCCACCTGGTCCAACCGTGCCCATGATGGCGCGCAGCTTCAACGCGGCCGAGGCCAGTGCTCGTACGGCCTGGGCAACAGCCGGCCGCACGCCGGTTTGCGACATGGCGTAAGAGTTCAGGAACGCGTCGAGCGTCGAGGCGATCATCCCTTGGTCCTCCCGGATGCGCCGACTCCTCTCCGGGCCTCCACAAACCAGATGACAGGGACGAGCTAGTTTAGTAAAATTTATTTTCCTTACACACGCGATAAGAAAAACCTACTTATCAAATGCGCAACATATCCTTGAGGCAGCTACGCTCCGTCACGGCAATTCACCGCCACGGCAAGATCGTTTCAGCCGCGGCCGAACTTGGTCTCACCCCACCAGCTGTGACACTGCAATTGCAGCAGCTCGAGCATGAAACCGGGCTGGTTCTCTTTGACCGCACACCGGACGGGATGCGGGCGACAACCGCCGGACTGGCGGTGCTGGACACGGCTCAGGCGATCGAGGAACGCCTGCGCGTGTTATCCGACGAGATCGACGCGGTCAAAGGGGTGAAGCGGGGCAGTCTGCGGCTCGGCGTCGTCTCGACCGCAAAGTATTTCGCGCCACGGCTCATGGCGGCGTTCATGGCGAATTTTCCGGGCATCGAAATGAAGCTCGCTGTCGGCAACCGGGCCGAAACCATCGAAAGCCTCAAGAACCATAGCCTCGATATCGCGCTGATGGGGCGTCCGCCTCCTGGCATTCCAGTGCGTGCCGTCGTCTTCGGTGACCATCCGCTGGTCATAATAGCGGCACCCGATCATCCCCTGGTTAGGCAACGTGACATCACTAGGGAGCGTATCGCAGGGGAATCCTTCCTGATGCGCGAGTCCGGTTCGGGCACGCGTATATCGATGGAGATCTTCATGCGCGGGGTTGCGGGTTGGATGGACAATCCCGGGATCGAGATGGATTCCAACGAAACCATCAAGCAATCGGTGATGGCCGGCCTCGGCGTCGCGTTTATTTCCGGCCATACCGTGGCTTATGAAGTGGAGACCCGCCGCCTGGCGCTGCTTGACGTGATTGGAATGCCGCTCAGGCGGCAATGGTTTGCGGTCGCGCGCAGCGACCGCGCCATGACCCCTGCGATGGGTGCGTTCCATGATTTTCTGGCAAAGTCGGGCGCTCGCTACCTGCCCGCGTTCGGCCAGCTGTACCCGGAGCCGACCTTCTGATTCCGTCCTGGGCTGCTTGCCGCGCCTAACTTTCTTCGGAGCGATGCGCTTTGACTTGCACTGAACGGAAGTCCCGTGCTTCGTGTTGGCAACGTTCAGATGCAGCAGAGCTTGGTCATGCAGCGACCCGAAATACCGGCAGGGCTTCCCGCCGACATCGAAGACAGGAAAATCGCCGCCCGGGCATGGTTCGAGGATTTGCGCGACCGCATCGTCAGCGACCTCGAGCAGATCGAGCGTGATATCGAGGGCCCGCAAGCGTCGTGGTCGCCCGGCCGTTTCGAAAAAACGCCGTGGGAGCGCGATGAGGGCCGCGGCGGCGGTGGCACCATGTCGATGATGCACGGCCGTGTCTTTGAGAAGGTCGGCGTCCACACTTCGACCGTCCATGGCGAATTCTCGCCCGAATTCAGGAAGCAGATGCCGGGCGCCGAGGAAGACCCGCGCTTCTGGGCCTCCGGCATTTCGCTGATCGCCCACCCCTGGAATCCCCACGTTCCAGCCGTGCACATGAACACGCGCATGGTCGTCACCTCGCGCCAATGGTTCGGTGGCGGCGCCGACCTGACGCCGGTGCTCGACCGACGCCGCACCCAGGAAGACCCTGACGCGATAGCCTTCCACCGCGCCATGCAGTTCGCCTGCGAGAAGAACGCGGACGTCGCCGACTACCCGAAATACAAGACTTGGTGCGACGAGTACTTCCACCTGCCGCACCGCAACGAGCCGCGCGGCATTGGCGGCATCTTCTTCGACTGGCTGCATTCCGCCGAGGAGAAGGGCGGCTGGAATGCCGATTTCAACTTCGTCCAGGATGTCGGCCGCTCTTTCCTCGTCGTCTATGGCCACCTCGTGCGCGCCAATTTCAACGAGAACTGGACCGACGGCGACCGCGACGAACAGCTCATCCGTCGTGGCCGCTATGTCGAATTCAACCTGCTTCACGATCGCGGCACCATCTTCGGACTGAAGACGGGCGGCAATGTTGCTTCGATCCTATCCAGCCTGCCGCCAGAGGTGCGCTGGCCCTGAGCGGCGATATGGGCCGGAAGCCGTCGTCCTAAGGCTTCTTGGCATCAAGTTTGGTCAGTGGAGGTAGCGCTGCAGGAACATTCCACCTGGCTGCTCGTTGTCGACAGCAAAGGGAGGAATTCCATGAAAACGCTGATGCTGCTTGCCACAACGGCTCTTTTATCAATGAATTCGGCTGCATTTTGCCAAACCGAGCAAAAGCCTTCTGTTCCTACGATCCCAGCCACTCAAATTGAACCACGAAAAGTCGCAACGGCGCTTGAATTTGTTGCTACAGCGAGTTCTGCGAATTCTTTCGAGATCGATGCAGCCAAGTTGGCTTTGAAGCGAGCACAGGCGCCAGAGTTGAAAGCGTTCGCGCAGCGGATGATTGAAGCGCACTCCCCAGCTCAGGAAGAATTGCTGGCGATCGCGAAGTCGGGTGACAAGACAAAGGAGTTCGCCGAGCCGGCTCCGGATGGCGAACAGCAGGGAATACTGGCCAAGCTCGCAAGCGTAAAGGACGGCCCCGACTTCGACAAAATGTACATCGAAGGCCAAATCTACGTACATCAAAGGGCCATTTCGCTGCTCAAGGGCTATTCAGACGGAGATTCTGATCTGAACCGATTTGCGGCAAAAACCTTGCCGACTATCATCGATCACTATCAGATGGCTCAGGAATTGGGCTCGAAGTTGAATGTAAAGGCCCCCGCGCAATGAATAGAAGCTTCTTAATCTGGGCGCTGCCGAACATTCGAATGCCTGTCAAATGTCGATCATGCGTTATTAGATTGCTGGGCGACCGCAATGAGCAAAGATAAACTGTCAAGGCTTCATACAACTCTGGTTGACGCTCGCGCCGGCTACGAGACGGCGATCGACGATGCCGAAACGGCCAAACTCAAAGCTATGTTCGAGCAAATGTTTGCGATTCATGGCGCGGCGCATTCAGACATCGACAAAGCGCTCGTCGCAAAGGGCGAAAAGCCGGACGAGTCCGGATCGTTCATGTCCACTGTTCACAAGGCTGTAATATCGGTTCGTTCTGCTGTGACCGGCGTCGACGAAAATTCGCTGTCGTCGTTCGTGAGCGGTGAGCAGCGTATCGTCGAACAGTACGACGAGGCAATCCAGGACGAGCTCGATGCCTCCACGGTGGCAATGCTCCAGTATCACAAGAGCAGATTGCTCGGCATGATCACGCGCATGCAGCAGAATGCAGCCTGATCGCCAAGTGCGGCCAAATCGCTAGTCCTGGCTCATCACCATGCGTGACAGCACGCTGGACTTGAGAACAAATTGCTGGAACAGCGCACCGGCGACGTGAAGAATGACGAGAACCAGCAGAGCGGTCTTGGCCAGGACGTGAGCGGCTGCCGCTGCCGGCACGCCTGCGAACCATGCGATCGAGCCGGAAATCGGCATGCCGATGATCAGCGCATAGATCAGGAAATGGGTTGCGTTGGCGATGAATTTCAACGCCGCCGGCTCATTGTCGGGAAGTGCGGGAACGCCGCGCGTGAAACGCAGCCATAACCGCCACACGGCAAGCACAAAGATGAGGGCACCGGAGATGATGTGAAGGGTGACCATGCCCTTTCCGTCGGGATCGGCAGGTGCGCCACCAGCGAAGGCGCGCCATGCGTGTTCTATTGCGTCATGGGCAAGAAATTGGAAAATCACCAGGCACGCTACTGTCCAGTGCAATCCGATTTGCAGCCCGGAATATCCTGATGGATGTTTTGTCATGGTTTTTCCCCATCAATAAGACAGGGACGCTATCCGCTGGCGTGGCTTGAAACAATGGCAGTGTCACGAATTGTGATTTCAGAAACTTGACAGTCGATGCAGTCGATCCTGTCAAAAGGGCTTTACAACGACCAATGTGACGATTCCTATGATGAGAACCATTTGGACCGCGCTCAGGATACGCCAGTGAGATGCTAGCTTATCGTTCGTGTCAGCAGCGAATCTTCTGACGGCTCCCGCAAGATATCCGTGCAGACCGGACAGGCAGACCACCAGCGCGATCTTGGCGTGCAGCCAACCGCCAGAAAACGCAAATCCCTTCCACGCCAGCCAAAGCCCGAAAATCCAGGTGACGATCATGGCCGGAGTCATTATGGCCCGCAGCAATCGCCGCTCCATCACCTTGAAGGTCTCCGACCCGGACGAGCCCTTCGTCAGACCCGTATGATAACCGAGAAGCAGGGGCAAACAGATTATCCCCGCCATCCATGAAACCACTGCAATAAAATGGATCGCCTTGGCCCACGGATAGAATGCATCGGTGCCGAACAGGAACAGCAGCAGCATGGCGAAAACTGCGACCAGGATTGGAACTGCGGAATGTTTCATACAGGGTTTATCGCGTCTGGCGGCCGGCTTAGCAACATCTCTGCCAATCGCGCCTTGTCTGCTACGAGGGTGGCGGCCCTATCGGCCGAGTTCGCGCGTCAGTCTGTTCTTGGGGCCGCCGTCATTAAGGCAGTCATTCCTTGCCACTTCTCCTTGAGCAGAACCACGGGTCATATTTTGCGCAGCAATCTACGCAGTGATACCATCAAACGAGGATAGGCCCATCTAGGTACCGCATGACGGTACCCTAACGACGGAGTCGACTGATGCGATTTGTATTTGTCGATGATGCCGGGACCTCCATACGGGATCCGAAAATAGTTGTCTCAGCCATTGTCGTTCAAGCAGAAGAACAGCTCATTCGGCTCGAAAATCGAATGACGAGATTGATTCAAAAACACATACCTGCCGAAGAGCGGAGTTCGTTCTCTTTCGAGGCCAGGGATATTCTGAGTGGCTCTGGCCATTTTGATGATCGTGAAAAATGGCCGGTCGAACGGCGGATGGCCATTATGGACGAGTTGGCAACAGTCCCGACCGAAATGGAGATACCGATATTATTTGGGCTTGCCGATCGCCGAAAACATCAATGGATGGACGTTGCTGAGAACACGGAAATGGATGTGTTGAGGATAGCCCTGCACGCCATGGCTTTCGTAAGTTGCGCTTTCGCGGTTGAGCGGACGATGAGGAGCGCCTACAGCGATGAGATTGCGCAGTTGATCGCGCAAGACACCCACGACGCGCAGCTTCTGATCCGGTATGTTCACGATTGGTATCAAAACCCGATAGCCTTGGAGCGCCTTGGATCCGGGCGGTCGTTGCTTCCTCTGACCCATATCAAGCCAGAGGTCCAGTTTGCCGAAAAGGCGGCCTCGCTACCGCTTCAACTTGCCAGTTTCTGCTCGTTTATCATTGGTGGCAAATTTATCGGGAACGAAGGGATTGACGAATTGTATCGGAAAATTGCGCCGGTGCTAATTGCAGATGCCAAGCACGACTGGCGGCCTGCTAGATCACTGGGTTTGGCTCAGGAAACATAGGCTCGGTTGCCAGACAACGATCCATTAATAGAGCGACAACTCTAAGTGATGTAGCTTTTGGTCTCGACGCTTAAATGATCCTCCTCTTCTAACGTCATTCCTCGAAGCTCTCTCGAAGTTTTATCAGGCTGCGCCGAAGCCAGGTTCGCATTGTGTTGAGCGGTACGTTGTGACGCTTTGCAAGCTCGGCGTAGGACATGCCTTGTTGATATGCGCCCCTTATGGCTGCTGCTTTTTCTATGCTCAGATTGTCGATGCATCGGTCGAGAAGGGCAGTCTGGTCGCGTTCAATCAGCAACTCCTCTGCCCATGGTCTCGTGTCGGGAATATCGCCCGCGGCCGTCAGGTCGAAAGCAGAAGGGCGGCGCGCTCTGATAAGGTCGATCGAATGATTGCGAGCAACCGCCACAAGCCAGGAGATCGGGCTGAGTTCTGACACCGCATATCGATCAGCCTTGGTCCATATCTTTACGTAGACTTCCTGCAACGCCTCCTCGGCTTCCCCTCTGTCGCCTACGATTCGCAGGCATACACCGAACAGTTTCGCGCAGGTATGCTTGTAGAGCAGGTCAAACGCGGCTCGATCGCGCATGCTTGTTCGCAAGATGAGATTTGTTATGTCGTCTCGAGTCAGCATGACGCAGCCCTCGTCCAAAGCGGCTCCTGTCCTTCAGCCACTTGGATCTATGCGCCTTCGGCGGGATGGGAGGGCGCGTCGCGACCAACCCGACGATCCTGTTGAACAATATCGCCCTTGCGCGCCCGGCCGCGTCCCCAGCAACCATCGCTCGGAGTAACCGACGCCGGCAGGTGGTTCACCGAGGAAAGCCAGCGCTGATCGATCTTCTCCAGCGCGGCTTCATCGAAATCCGACGCGTGTTCCCAGTACCTGCCATGTTCGACAAAATACCCGAGTTCATCCTCGAGGATGTCGGCGGTCTCGATTGATCGCGCATCGACGGCGCCTTCAAGCATCGCCTTGAGCGCCTTGATCCGAACCGAGGTAAGTCGCTCGATAAACCGCAGGGTCACCCGCGGTATGGCAAGACGACTTTCAGGAAGGTTTGAAAGATTCAGACAGACTGTTCCGCAACGCAAGGCTTTGGCGAACAGCCTTGCAGACTTGGCTTCCAGGTCCCTCAATGTCACGTCGTCGCGCAGCGGGTCAGCTGTTCCAACGCCATAGAAATGCGTCGGCGCGTTCTTGGGATAAATCATATCGCAACCCAGGAACGCCATCACATCAGGCTTGAGGGCCTTCAGAGCCCAATAGGCAGCGGTGAAGGCCATTGTGCCGCCCGCATAGACAAACCCACCGAATGCATTCTGGGCAGGGACGAAGGCATTCGACTTGATGATCGACGCCATTCGCGGACGTTGGTCGCTTGGCAGGCGGTCATCGGGAAAATCGTCGGGGTGGATCAGATAGTCCCAGTCAGGCCGCACGCGCCAGGCGTTGTTTATGACGACAATCGACAAAAACGCCGTTCGAGACCAATCCCTGCATCGAACCGCGTCCGGGCCGCTGCCGACGATCAACACGATATTTGGCATGTCAGGCCCCTTTCCCTGTTTGCGTCCTCGATCAGCGCGCGCCAGTTGGCGTGGAGCCACACCTCTTGCGCACGAGATACCTGCCTCACGATGAGCTGCCCATCGGAGCACAGGATTCTGACCATTTCAGTCGCAATACGGTTGCCGGGCCGAAATGGATCACAGCTCATTGAAAAACGGATGGGCTGATCGGAAAAAAGTGATCGGAAAATCAGAAGCGGATGAAATCAGTGATCCAAAAGACGGCCTGGTGCGTAATGGACTCGAGAAACTCATAACGCTGCCTTGCCAGCCGGAGCAGGATAGAGCGTATAGCAGAACGATGGTGGAATTCGATCCAGCCCGGCTGATCAGGCGTGTCGCGGCAAGTCAGGATCGCGACGCGTTCGCGGAACTGTTCGAACATTATGCGCCGCGCATCAAGGCGATGATGATAAGGCGCGGCGCAAGTCGCGATCGTGCTGAAGATCTGGCGCAGGAAACATTGATCAAACTTTGGCGCAAGGCTGCACAATATGATCCCGAGCGAGCGGCTGCGTCGGCTTGGGTTTATGCGATCGCCCGCAATATCAGCGTCGATGAGAGTCGCCGCGAAGGCCGCGCCACTGCATGGGCCGAGGAAGATGGCATGCTGGAAGATCAACACAATGACGAGCCTGAGAGCCAATTGCTCGTCGCCGAGCGTGAGGCCTATGTCAGATCATCGATAGGTGCACTGCCGGAGGAACAGCTGCGCGTCATTCGCCTCTCATTCTTCGATGGCCTTGCACACGGCGAGATCGCAAATCTCCTCGGCATCCCGCTGGGCACCGTCAAGTCGCGGATCAGGCTTGCCTTGCAAAGGTTGAGAGACAGGGTTGGTGAGCTGAAATGACTGATGCCATTGCCCATCATCCAACCGACGAGACCCTCGCGGCCTTTGCTTCGGGCACCCTTGATGAAGCCCGCGGGCTTGTCGTTTCGATGCATCTGTCCTTGTGCGCTGCCTGTAGCCGCAAGGTGGAAGGGTACGAGGCGATAGGTGGCGAGCTTCTTGAGCAGGCAACACCGTTATCAATGGAGCCAGGCGCGCTGCGCAATGTTTTGCGCCTGATCGAAGAGGACTTCGCTGCCCCCGAGACAGGACCAAAACAACCGCTTGACCGCTATCAGCTTGGCCCATGGCGTTGGGTCGGGCCGGGCGTGCGCCAACGTTCGGTATCGGTGCCTGAAGTCTCGAACATCAAGGTGTTCATGCTGAAGGCAGCGCCAGGAACCAGGCTGCCATACCATAGGCATGCCGGCTACGAATGGACATGCGTCCTCGAAGGGGCATTCGAACACCAGTTCGGCCGCTATGGTCCTGGCGACTTCGACGAGGCCGACGAGACGATGGAACACAAGCCGACCGTATGTGACGGCGACCCCTGCATCTGTATCGTAGCACTCCAGGGCAATATCGTGCTTCAAAGCCGGCTTGGCCGCATCATACAGCCTCTGCTCAGGCTTTAGTCGGCGCTCGCCACATAACCACCTTGAGGCTCGCCGGCGTAGTTAAGTGGCCAACTTACGAAACCGTATGGCTGCGGTGTGCCTTTGCAATTGTGCAAAAAAGCCTTGCGTGTGATGCGAGGCGCTCTTGTTCATTTGCCTACGGAGCCGGGTATTCGAATTTATTGGTGTCGTATCCCAAAGCCTCGACGCGCCTGACCAGTTTTTGCAGGAGCTTTTTCGACGGCACTTTTCGGGTGAAGATCCAGGCGTCCTTGAAATCCGGACTGGCCTCTATAAACCACTGATAGTTCGGATCATGGTCGATGATCCAATAATCCCTGGATATGAAAAACCCATATCGAACGTGCAGCTTTGCATGCGTTTTTGGATCGAGTGTCCCCGCGCCGGAAATGGATCGCAGTCTTCCGGTCGGAATTCCTTGATGGCATGCATCCACCACATCCACCAATCGAGGGGTCTTTCGCGCGTAGCTTGTCGTCCCGGCAACACATCCATCGGTGATCCACATCGGTCGCCTGGCGATCTCCAACCATGTCCCTTTGAATAGCCGGCTTGGATCAACGGAGCGAACAGGTTCCGGCGCCTTCGAGGCTGCAGTCGCATAACACATTGACAGACCCATGAGGGCGATTGCAGCAAGGACGACGTTCCGGATTTTTGCGCTGTGCATGATCTTGCTACACTCCCGTGCAAACTGATTTCGGCGTCCCGACGATAACCCTTTGCTTGATTGGCGAGATAGGGCAGCCTGTGGCCTCGACAAGCAGTTTTAACGACTGAAAATCCGGTCCTTTTGCTCATCTAAGATCGTTGCTCATCGGTTGTCGCCACCGAACCCCAGCGTTTGAACGGTGATCGACAAAGCCACCGCCGTGATCCAGATTGTCACCATGGCGGATGTTCATGGATGGCCGAGTTGAGCACAAATCTCAGATGGCCCGCGGTGGAAGGCATCATTTCCGACCTCGATGGCGTTGTCTATCGCGGCAAGACGCCCATTCTCGATGCTGTCAAGACGTTCAATAACTGGCAGGCCCAAGGTCTTCCCTTCTGTTTCGTGACCAACAATTCGACGCACACGCCAGACGACGTTATGCGAAAGCTGGGTGGGTTTGGCCTGAGGATCGAACCGCGAAATGTCGTGACCAGCGCCATCACGACAGCGGAGCTCATCCGCGCCAATTATCCGAATCTGAACCGTATCTATGTGATCGGCGCTCCTTCGCTGGTGGCGGCCATCGCCACTGTCGACCTTGAGGTTACGGATCGGAGTCCACAGGTTGTGGTGATGGGGCTTGACCGTCTGATCTCCCATGAAAAGATGCGCACCGCGGTCAATGCAATCTTGGGCGGCGCCGTGTTCATTGGGACCAATCCCGACTTGCTCTTGCCGACAGAGGACGGGTTCGAGCCGGGAGCCGGCGCTGCATTGGCAGCGGTTGCCGCCGCCACTCAGACCAAGCCCATCATCGTCGGCAAGCCTGAAGTTCATATGATCGAGACCGCGCTGTCCCGCCTGGGAACCTCTCGTCAGTCAACCATAATGATCGGCGACCAGATCGCGACCGACATCCAGGCTGGCAAACGTGCGGGCCTTTTGTCCGTGCTGGTTACCACCGGAGTGCCCCCAAAGCAGGATCCCATGCTGATCCCGCCTGACTTTATGGTCTCCAGCCTTACGGAGTTGAAGTTTGAAATCAGGTTGAGCCAAAGCGGCGCACAGCAATGAATTGGGTGGCGCCATGTGGCGTTGCGCACTACCGTTTTTGACTGCAAGGCTTTTTCGATGCCGAGTATGGCGGCATGGAGCGCCGTTCAGCTTGATCAGCGCCGGTTTTGGTAAGCATTGAAAGGCTCACCCACAGCGGATTAGCGGACGCGCTGTAGGAGCGAAGTCGTCGGCACCTAGACCAGGAGATTGCGCGCCTCCCGACAGCATTAGCATGCTGACCGGCCGCAAGAAGTCGATTAAGGCCCAGAGCCAGGCGCCCACATTGAGGACGGCGACGACGCTATAGACTGTCACGAGCCTGGCTTTCAGGTCAGGCGAGCTTTCATTGAACAGTTTCGATAGTGCGGTCAGCATGGTTTCTGCCTTTGACGTTGCTTGTCATTGCAGGGACTTGCCAGCCCGTTTGCCTGGTTGGCACACCGGGTCACTCCGCCCGATGTTCTGCTTTGACGTCCATGATGGCAGGTCTCCTGGCTCGCGGCTTGCCGCCGTTTTCACCTTCCCGGCCCATGCAACCAGTGGCATCTCGAAACGGCATCGTCGCTTACAGTTGCGGGGGCAGCCACGGCATTGGGCTAAGCACCCGCACCGCGTTCCCTTTTGATCCCCGAAGGGAACCATCGCCGCAGCCGGTTCTGCCGGTCAATCGGCAATTGTCCCCTCGAAGGGCCGATGACATCGTGACGATCTTGCCGACATTCTCAATCCATTCCCATTGGATCGAGCATGCCGAAGACCGCGACTAGCAGGATGGCCACAAGTCCGAGGCCGATCTCGATCAGCGTGCCCGTCCGGATCGCGGCCAGCGCGTTTTCCCAGTTGCGGCTGAGGCGTGGCACGAAACAGTAGCGGTTGAGGATCGCCAATCCGGTCATGGCCAGAACGATGACGATCTTTGCCGTAAGCAGTGCCTGATAAGGCGACGACCAGCCGAGCGGCCAGCCGACGATGAAAAGGCTGTTGGCGATGCCCGAGAAGATCGTCAGCCCCACCACCCAGTGGCCCACGTTCGAGAAGCGACGCAGTGCGACCGCAGCTTGCGCCTGGGACGGTGGCCGGCCGAATTTGGCCAGCACGAAGACCAGCGGCAGCAGCGCGCCGAACCACGCGCCGGCGGACAGGACGTGCAGCACATCATTGAGCGGATGCAGGATGCCTTGCCAGCCATCCTGCATGACGGCATGGCCGCCGAGTGCAAGCGTCGCCAGCGCCAGGCCCGATGCGGCCGCTGTCGCCTTAGGCGCAAGGCGAGGGGGGAGGCTTTGCACGACCGCCAATATGCCGGCGCCGAGCAATTGCCCAAGCCACGCCTTGCCGACGCTGGTCGAGGCAACGGTGTCGCCCAGCACCTGGGCGTTCACGGCATCCGGCCAGCCATCGCCGATCATCGCGGCCTGCAGCGGCAAGGCCAGGCATGTCGTCGCCAAGGTCAGGCTGACCGCGGCAAGTCGAAAGATGGTCAGCCTGCTCGCGACCGGCTCCGCCAAGGATCTCGGCACCAGGATCGCCAGATAAGCGAAGGCGCCCCACAGCGCCATCAGCGCGCCGTCATGCAGAAAGCGGCATGCCGCAAGCAATGCATCCGCGCTCATGCGCGGGTCCGCCGATGCAAGGAGGGAAGGTCAATCATCGGGTGGCGGGCGGGGATGCCGGAGCATCCCCGCCACTTTGCGATCAAGGCTTCACGGTGAACTTGTAGTCGCCGTGTGTCTTGTGGCCGTCCTGCGACAGCGCGTGCCATTCGACCTTGTAGGTCCCCGCGCCAAGCCCTGCGGGAAGATCGACCATGAAAGTCTTTTCTCCATCCATCAGCATGTCGCCGTCCGTCTTGACCGCCTTCTTGTCCGGCCCGGTCACCTTGACACCGGTGAACTTCAGATTGAGCTCTTCGCTGAACTTGAGGTCGAGTTGGTTCGGCGCCGTCTTTACCGTGCCGTTGACTGGTGGCAGCGCGCTTTCGAGATGGGCATGAGCATGAGCGGCGCCCGAAAGCGCGAGCGATGCGATAGCCGCAAAAGCGGCAGAGGCAACGATGTTGCGCATGGATTGATTTCCTTTGTACGGGTGGACGCTGCCAACCCAAATTGAAATGGTGGTATTCGGTGAAACGAGGTTTCCGCGTGGCGTCGCCGCTTCTGGAACGGCTGCACGCCTGCGGACGCTGCAATCATGCTCAGGCCGGCGGGCCGCGCGGGCAGTGCGTTGCAAGCTCAGGGCGCCAGATAGGCGCGTCAACCAATTTTTTGCCGTCAGAGACAATAACGAACGCAAGCGAGACCGGCTCGATGTCGCTTGCAGCTGGGATGACGGCCGATCCAATGTCACAGCCGAAGAGGCAGAAATCACAATCAAACCCGCCGCCATGCGACGGATCTTGCGACGAGCCCCCAGTGCGGGCCGTGCAGATGACGTTGCCGAAGGCGTCGCGCGGCCCTGCCACCACCTGGGTGCCCATCGCAGCCCCGGCCGAGAATGCCTGCACCAGCAGAATCAATGCAGCAACGATCGCGGCGGAAGCAGGCATTCGTTTGCGAGACATCATCGTGGCCAACGGTCCGGTGCGGCGGAGTTTCTAGCATGCTCAATCAGGCATTGGCTACGCAGCCGCGTCAGGAGGTAGCGTTTCCTATTCGATGCTGATCTGGGCGATCCGCGGATCGCCACCGTTGAGGAACGCAGCGATAGAGTGTCCCAAGGCGACGGCCGCGACACACAGCATCACCGTTAAACAGATATTCAGGGCGGCCCGCGCCATGGCCCCGGCGCGCATCAGGTCGAGGGTTTGCAGGCTGAATGACGAAAAGGTCGTGTAACCACCGCACAGGCCGATCATCACAAACAAGCGCAGGTTTTCAGAAGCGGGGTAACGTCCCGAAGCGAGCGTGAGTGTGCCGAAAAGGCCGATCACGAACGACCCGGTGATGTTGAGTATGATGGTGCCCCAGAGGAGATCACGGCTGATCGGCAGAGCCAGGACAGAAACTGCATAGCGCAGGAATGTCCCTAGTGCACCTCCGAGGAACACAACAAGGCAATTGGCGAAAGACATGCGGACTCCTATCTGGCGGCGCTCTTCCGGTTGGCCGGAAATGTGCCGCTCTATTGATAGGAGTCATCAGCCCACGGCGGACGGTTTCGGGGGAACCCCATCCCCGTTGCGCAAGCCTACAGGTTGGGGGAAATCCCGGCAAGGCTGTCAAGACTATGCAGTGATCGCTGATATTCGGAGTCGCCATTAGGACTTTCAGCGAACAAACACAGACCCCTGTGTGTCTTGCATATCGACCAGGCTAAAGGCCGCGACGATGACGGTGGTGGAGACGGGTATCCGCTCCCCGGGTTTCTACGCAGCACCTCATTCAAACGGCGAGCCGAGAACCCCAAAATCGACGGATCGTGCGGGACGCCCTCCGCTTTGACCGGGCGCAACTTGACCCAGTCGCAGCAATTCCCGGGCCGCGTCGGAGCGGCTCGGTATTCTTCTTTCGAAGCGCCAGGCATCGACGATCTCCAGTTCCTCGGCATTGAGCATGATCTGCAGACGGTAGGTGCGTTTTGGGGTTGTCATCCGCCCGTTCCGCCTCTCTCAAAACCTCAGTCTGTAATCCCGCAAATGGGACAAGTTGACCCGGCTGCTCGTACAGAGGCGGCAGCCGGGTCAAAGAGTATAGGGCAGGTATCACGCACAGGCGAGTTCGGCGCCAAGCACTACCCCCGTTCCGCCCGGTGCATGTGGGCGCGGAGAGATGGATGCGGGGCACGGCGGCGGGTCGTCATCGTCGTCTGGCCCGAAGCCTGTATCGCCCCTCTCCATATTTCGCTGCAGTAGGCTGCGGTGTTCAATGAAAGGGTAAAAAACGCATAGAAGTCAGCGCTCCGCAAAATAGGCCTTAGCGGGCTGTAGCGTATGGAAGGGACGCTGCAGCGGATCTCGCCGACGCCGAAGTAGTAGTAATGGGGACGGGATCATACGGAACGATACGGGAAGGTTTCTGATTTTGGCCCACGAAAAACTCAATGAAATCAACGCTCTTAATACGCCCTCCGGGCCCACCATAACCATTGATTTTGCAGCGAAAAAATGTCACCAATTGTTGCGGGGTGACGGTACTTTTCGAGGCGACGAACACACCTCGTCGAAAGCCGAAAAGTGCAAAAATCGTCCGATTGGTGTCGATAGTTGGTGAAACCTCAGAATATTTTTTGCAGAGATTTTCGCTTTAAAATCAACAGCGTAATTTTTTGACGGTTCTGGTGTCGGACTATCCGTCGTGATGGAATATATTTGACAGTAATTTCAACGAGTTATATGTTGTTTGAACAATCGAGTGGGAGTAGGGGTTAGCGGCGGCGATAGTGCGGGTTCGGCATTGTAGCCTGCGCTTTTACCCATTCCTCCAGTATCAGGCGCCTTCCCAAAAGATGGCGGTAAAGCTGAACGCTGAACGTGCCAGGCGTTGATGTAAAGCGTCCTTAGAACCGTGTCGCGCTTTGGCGTAGAATGACGTGCAAATAGGCGGGTGAACCAGCAGCGATGGATGAATTTTAGAATCCAGTATCGCTCGCTGCCTGCCGGCATGGCCTTTTCCTAGGCAATCTGGCGCAGCCGGCAGTTCGGAATGGAATTGCCGCTCGTCTTGTCTTTGGCCATCCCATGACGAGGCCTTCCGACTTCACTGCACCCCGTCGCTGGGTTGAAGCTTGGTGAATGCGTGGGATCCGGACGGCCGTGCCGGTGCGGTGAGACACTCATTGCGGATGGTTCTGCTCTGAGGTACCTTGCACATTCGGATGAGGAAGGTGCCTACTGCCGCAGCGGCTTTTCAGTCTTTTCCGGTTGCTGTTTCGGCGGATTGTGAGTTCTTCAACAGACCTTGATACCGCAATCTGGGGAGCTTGTGGTCGTCAGGTCGCGGCGGTTGAGGCGGTTGCCATGCTCCGGCTTTGCGGATTCATCGCGGTTTTCCTCGTGGCCGCCTTCACGACCTTCGATGCGTCGGCCGATCGAAGGGTCGCGCTGGTGATCGGTAATTCCGAGTACCGGGAAATCCCCGCCCTCAAGAATCCCGACAAGGATGCCGAGGACGTGTCCAAGACGTTTCGGCTGGCCGGCTTCGAAGTGTTCGTCGCCAAGGACCTCACAAAGCTGCAGTTCGAGAAGCAGTTCCGCAACTACCTAGCGGCGGCGGACGGCGCCGATCTGTCCGTCGTCTACTATTCCGGTCATGGCTTTCAGATTGGTGGCGAGAATTTCCTGATCCCCGTCGATGCCTCGCTGAAGAATGCGGCCGACATAGAGGTCCAGGCGGTCAAGCTGGATGATGTCCTGCAGCAATTGCGCGCGAAATCGAAGATCCAGGTGATCATCCTCGATGCCTGTCGCAACAACCCGTTTCCGCGCAAGGATTATTGGCTGAGGGACCAGCTGATCACGGCCGGCAACACCGGCCTTGCGCAGGTCAAGAGCTCGTTGAACACCCTGATTGCCTTTGCCACCGAGCCAGGGGCGGTCGCCTATGATGGCGCGGGAGACCTCAGCCCGTTTTCATCAGCATTTTCGCGTCGGGCGCTGGCGCCGAACCAGGAGATACGCACGGTCATGGCCGCGGTGCGCCGCGATGTGGTCGAGGCCACCGACGGCAAGCAGGTTCCCTGGGAAAACTCCTCGCTCATCGACGAAGTTGTCCTGATGCGCCGTGCCAGCCGGCCTTCGCTGCCGCCGGTTCTTGAGAAAGTCGTGCCGTCGGGTGTCGGGCCTGTTGCCCTTGACCTGCCGGAACCGGTCGATGTCGATGGCGGATCGATCACCGTCAGCATCGAAAGGCCTCCCGCGCTCGGACGCCTGCTGCTGGACGGCAAGGCCGTCGCGGTCGGCGAAGAGATTCAGGGCGTGGACCTGCCGCGCCTCAAGATGGATGTGCCCAAGGGCGCCGGTGCGCCCGAAGAGGTGGACATGCTGGCCTACGCCACGCATGACAATTGGGGTGGGGTAGCTCAGGGCATCATGGTGTTCCGCGTCAAGGATGGCCAGGGCGCCCAAGGCGAACAGATTGTGGCTTCGCTTGAGACCGAGCAGAAACAGCAGGTGCTGGAGCGCGGCATCCATATCACCGGCGCCGCCGAGGCGATCGAAAACCGCGAGATCAGCGTCCCGGTTGGCGTCGGCCCGGTACCGCTGAAGCTGGACTTCCCGACAAACGATCCCGCGGTCAGCCTGAAACTCGCGAGCTATCCGGCAACCGGGACTCTGTCCCTGCCTGATCGTGCCCTGTCGCCGGAGTCGAGCCTGATGGCGGACGAGGTCGACCAACTGCGCTACGAACCCCAGATCGGTGCCGCCCAGCCGGTCGAGGTCGGCTTCGAGATCCGCGCCGACAGCAGTTCGTCCAAGCCCGCTACCATGAAGCTGTCGCCAAGCGTCGATCCTTGCGATCAGGCCGCCGGCGAGCCTCTCGACCTGCAAGGCGTCGTCCCCGGCCTGTTGCCGAATGAAATCGGCGCTGAGGCCGTGAAGGCCTGCGAGGCGGCGGTGAAGGCCTATCCCGATGTCGCCCGCTTCCGCTACGAACTGGGCCGGGCGCTGCTTGCGGGCGGCAAGGTCGAGGACGCGAAAAAAGCCGTTCAGGCCGCAGCCGACAAAGGCCACGTCCGCGCCGTCTTCGAGCTCGGCTACATCGCGTCGTCCGGGATAGGAACGGCTGTCGATCCCAAAAAGGCAAACGACTTTTATTCCGTGGCGTCCGACAAAGGCGACCCGTACGGGATGACCGCATGGGGGCGCGCCTTGTTCAATGGTCTAGGCGTCCAGCGAGATACCGCCAAGGGGCTGGACCTGCTGCTCAAGGCGGCGGCGATGGGGCATACCTATGCCATGAATGATCTGGCTGCGATCTTCACAGAAGGCCGTAACGGCGTGCCCGCCGATCCGGCGCGAGCGGTCGCCTTCCTCAAGGCCGGCGTGGAGCGGCAGGACATGTATTCGATGAACATTCTTGGGCGCAACTATCTCACCGGGCGCGGCGTCGAGAAGGATACGAAGCGGGCGCAGGCGCTGTTCCAGGAGGCAATGGACCTCGGCCAGCCCTACGCTCCCGGCAGTCTTGCGCGTATGTATCGGGACGGCGTTGGCGTGGCGCAAAACCTTGAAGAGGCACAAAGGCTGTTCGAGCTGGCGAGCGCCCGAGGCGACTACTCCGGTGCATATGATCGCGCGGCTCTTGAGATGCAAAAGGGCGACAAGGCTGATCAGGCAGTGGCCGTCCGATATCTGGCGTTCGCGGCAGGTCTTGATCTCCGCGACGAGTTGCCGAGCGCCCGGACAACGCTGGCGCAGTTTCCGGCGAAGGCCAAGACAGCGGCATTGAAACAGCTGCGCTCGGAACTCAAGTCGAAAATCCCGGCGACCGGCCCAGTCGAGGACCAACTGGTCAAGACGGCCAGGGCCGTGTGGGAGCAGGCTAATCCGCGTCGGGACTTGTTCTGAGCAACGAGGAGGCAATAGTGGGCAGGGCATTGAAGCACGCATTCATCATGACTTTTCTATCCACCGCCCTGGCGCTCGCCGGCTGCACGACCGTGACGCCGAGGGTCGAACCGACGCCGATATCCAAGCACAGGCCGAAGCTCGTTCGCACGACGTCCACGCCAAAGATCGGCCAGCAGAAGAAGGTCACCGCCAAGAAGGTGATCAAGCCGGTTGAGGAATCCGCACCTGTCGTCGTTCCGTCTTTGGGCGGCGGCACGGGTGGCGGTGGAAATGGCGGCTGGTGACGAGAATCCATGGCGTCCGCGGTTCTTCCCGACGCTTGGGGCATGGTCTCCCTCTACCTGGAACCGCTCGCCAAGCAGAAGCAGGTGCTCTATGCTGACCTGTCGGTATCGAAACGGTTGTCCTGGGCAGGGGCGTTCCATGTACGAAGTCGTCGCATTCTGGTGGAAGACAACGTCGAGAGGCCCTGCTGCAAGGGCTCTTGGCCTGATCGTCGCGTTGTTGTTTTTGCTCGGACCGCAAGCTGCGAGCGCCGCGCCGAGCTGGACGCTCGATCCCGCCGCCTCGGTGATCACCTACCAGTCGGTCAAGAAGAACACGATCGTCGAGACCAACAAGATCAGGAACATCACCGGCACGCTTAGCGCGGCGGGCGATGCCAAGGTCACGTTCGACCTCAATTCGGTCGATACCGGCGTCGACCTGCGCAATGTCCGCATGCGCTTCCTGTTCTTCGAGACATTCAAATTCCCGACCGCCGAGCTGACGGCGAAGGTGGACCCCGCCGCGTTCGCCGACCTCGCGACCAAGCGCAGGGTGAAGGCAACTCTGCCGTTCCGCCTCAATCTGCACGGTGTCGACAAGGATCTCGAGGCAAGCGTCGTCGTCACCATGATCAGCGACACCATGGTGTCGGTTGCTTCGGAGGCTCCGGTCGCTGTCCATGTCGAGGATTTTGGGCTGCTGCCGAACGTCGACAAACTCCAGCAGGCGGCCAATGTCACCAACATCGTGCCCACCGCGTCGGTGTCGTTCGATTTCGTCTTCACCGTCGACGGCAGCAAGCCGGCTGCCACCCAGACCGCAGCGGCGAGTTCGACCGAGGTAGGTCCGGTTGCCACCGATGCCGCCAAGGCAAACTTCAGCGACGAGGAGTGCATGAACCGGTTCGCCGTGCTCTCGCGCACCGGCGCCATCTACTTCCGGCCCGCCAGCGCGCGGCTCGACGCCAAGAGCCGGCCGCTGCTTGAAGAGGTCGAAGGTGTCGTTGGCAAATGCCCGAGCCTCAAGGTCGAGGTTTCCGGATACACCGATTCCGATGGCTCGCCGGAGGCGAACAAGCAATTGTCTGAACGGCGAGCCCAGGCGGTTGCCGATGCCATTGTTGCCGCGGGGATTCCGCGCACGCAGATCACGGCGACCGGCTATGGCGAGGAGCGGCCGGTTGCCGCCAACGATACGCCCAAGAACAAGGCGCTCAACCGGCGGATCGAGTTTTCCGCCACCAAGCTCTGAGGTTGCGTTGAGGTCCGATCTGATCGCCCGCTGCGGTGGCCTCTTTCGCGCCGCCGGCATGGCGGTGCTCGCCTTGCTGCTGGCTGTGACGGCGGCAAGCGCCGAGCGCCGCGTCGCGCTGGTGCTTGGCAACGCCCAGTACCAGCACGCGGCGCCTCTGGCCAATCCGGTGCGCGACGCCCAAGCCATGGCCGAACGCTTGAAGAAGCTCGACTTCGAGGTGGTTTCGGGCTTCGACCTGACCAAGCCGCAAACGCAGGCGACGATCGCCCAGTTCGCAAAACAGGTGCGCGGTGCCGATATCGCGCTGTTCTTCTACGCCGGCCACGGCTTGCAGGTTTCGGGCAAGAACTACCTGCTTCCGGTCGACGCCGCGCTGGAGGACGAGACTTCCCTCGACTTCGAGGCCGTGTCGGTTGATTTTGTTTTGCGCCAGATGTCACGCGAGACCAGCATCAGGCTGGTGTTCCTCGACGCTTGCCGCGACAATCCCCTCGCCGAAGTGCTGGCCAAGACTGGAGGCGTCCACGGCGCGAGCAGCGGCCTTGCCGAGATCCCGATAGAGAATGGTGGCGCCGGCACGCTTGTCGCCTTCGCCGCCAGTCCCAATCAACTTGCCTATGACGGGTCGGGTGAGCACTCGCCATTCACCGCGGCACTGCTTCAGCACATTGGCGAATCCAACGTCTCCATCACCGAGGCGATGAACCGGGTGACCGGTGACGTCTTCAAGGCAACCGCCGGCAAGCAGCGCCCCTGGCTCAACGTTTCGCTGACCACGGAGGTCGTTCTGCATAAGGTCGATCTCGATGCGCCATTGATCGTGGGTGAGGCGAGCACACCTCAGGCCGAAGGCGGCTCCGATGCGCGCAACACCGGCGCGACTGCAGCGTCAGGCCAAAACAACGATCAGCTTGCGCTCGACGTGCTGCGCCAGAAGATCCCCAAACTGGCGTCGGATGCCCCGATCCTTTTTGATCACCCGATCGACTTCGGCGATGCGGCAATCGACGGCAAGAGCATCGCCGAACTGATCAAGGGTAAGCCCCTGTTCAGTCCGGTGGAGGGGTTGGACAAGTCGGTCTGGGAGGGCAAGCACTGCGACGGCTGCCACGAATGGAACGAGGCCCGGCTGTGCGATCAGGCGAAGAATTTCGCCGCCAACGACGTCTCTGTCTTGCGGCTGCAACATCCACTGGGAACACGCTTCAAGGTGGCGCTGGCCAAATGGGCGCAGGGTGGCTGCAAGTAGGCAGGAAGGCAGTCGTATCCATCCGATTTCTGTCGGGATGGCGCTGTTCTAGTATGCATCCACCGATTGGCGCGCCTCGATTTCGGCCATCTGGATACCCATTTCGACAAATGCCGAAAGAACGGCAAACCGGTCGGCGAGCGCGACACGGGCCAGCCCGGCCAGAATCCCGGCGTTGACTGCATGGGCAACAGGAAATGATTGCAAGGCCGGTGCCATCGTCGCGGCTATGGCCGAACCATTGTCCCGCCATCCGGCAGCCAGCGCAATCCAGCCGACCGGCGTTGTTGGGGGCGTCACTGCCGCTGCGCTGACGGCTGCCCGATGCCGAGGATTGTCCGGCTCACCCACCCAGTCGCCAACACGCGCAAGCAATTCCTGATCGGTTCCATCGAACAGCTCGGTCAGATGGCTCAGGCATTCATGCGCCCACCAGACGGCGGCCCGCTCGGCAAGTAGGTAGGCACAGAAGGTAATCGCTTCTTCGGGAACGCGCCCGGCCAGCAGCTCGCGGCAAAACGCGATCGAGCCTTGTTCGGTTGGAAGGGTTCTCATGTCCCGGGCAATAGCGGGACAAGCCGTGAAAAGATCTCGTGCCGTCTTGAATCGGAGCCCATTGGCCATGACCGCCACGCTTTCATCGAGAAGCCTTGGCCACTCAAGCCTCAGGCGCGGCGCGGGTCAAGTCTCAACCGGCGATGCGGCAAAAACCGTCGGCACTATCGCACGCCAGCGTTTATCGACATACAATTGCGCTGGAATTTGATATCATCGCGATCCTCGAAACCGGATGCTCAAACAGGAGTAACCGCTATGCAGTGGGGCAGTTCAGCCTTTGTGTTGGCGGTCGTGTTTTTCTCGACCCACGCTTCCGCCGATCCCGTTCAGAAATCAGAAGACATCGTGAAGTTTTTTGCCGGCGCCGCCGATCTCGGCAAGTCTAGAGGAATCTGTGTCGGCACCGAGGAAGAGTGCAAGAGCAAGACCAAGGCAAAAGACGCGCCGCAAGGAAAATCCAGCCTCGATATGCTGATCAATTTCGGCTTGGATTCGGCCACACTCGACACCACCGCGCGTGCTGAACTCGACGAGTTCGCCAAGGCGCTGAAGGACAGCCGGCTGAGCACGTTCAGCTTCGTCGTCGAAGGTTACACCGACGCCACCGGCACGGTGCATTACAACGAAGGCCTGTCGCAACGGCGAGCGAAATCGGTGGCAGCCTTCCTGACGGCCAACGGCGTCCAGGCCGGCCGCATCAACGCGATCGGCATGGGCGAAAAGAATCCGCGCAGTCCCAACCCGTACGATCCGGTCAACCGCCGCGTGGAAATGCGGATTAAGACGCAGTAACGCGCGGCGGTCAGTGTTTGAGCACGCTGCCCACGGCCACACCAGCGCCGAAGATCAGTGCCCTGGCGAGGAAATTGTCCCGCGGCGGAGCAGGTTCATCCCGCCGCACCATGATCTCGCGGTCGCGCCACTTCTGAGCGACCTGCCGTTGTGTGCGGGGTCCTTGTGCCACCGGCTTCATCGTGCGGGCCTTCTGCACGACGGGCGTCTTCGGCTGTGCCGTACGGGCTTGATCGGCGGCATTTCCGGCGCGCACGGCTGCCTTCATGGGATCTGACTGGATCACCAGGAACGCCAGTTGCTCGCGCGTCAGATAGGTGGTTTGCGGCAGTCCGTTATCGGCTTGCCAGATGCCGATCGCCTCACGGGTCTGAGAGCCCAGGGTTCCGTCGATGCGCCCAATCTCGTTGCCCAACGCTTTGAGCCGCAACTGCAGGTCGATGCGATCCTGGCGGTCGAGGTCGATTGCACTTTCCGTCAACTCGGTGCCCGGCGTCTGCTTCACCTCGTCCGGAACGCTGACAGAGGTGCGCACGGCAGAGCCGGAACCGGCGTTAGCCTGGTTCGTACCGAGGGCCGCGACCTGCCGGTTTTGAGCGTTCGGGCCGTTCAATTCGTCGATGTTCAGCCGCGCCACGGTGGCGAAACGACCGTTCGGAAACTGGTCGAGATAGGCCTGGTAGAACGGACCAGAATTGTGCTTCGAAGCCTCATCCCAAAGACGTTGCTCGACTTCCCAGGAAGGAGAACCACTGGCGACAGGGGCAGGGGCGGATGTCGCGGATGCGTTCGATGCGTCGGCCACGGGATTTGCAGCCGCCGCCGCGGCAACGGGTTTTCCAAGAAAGACCTCGCGTCCCAGCGATGCGTTATGCCACGGCCGCTGGCGGCCTTGCGTGGTTTCGGTCACCTCGCCGCGCACGCGCGTCAGCGCGCTCTGGATTTCGACGCCGGGCTCGGTCAGATGCCTGGCGAGCGCCGTTGAGTAAGGACTGTCGGCCCCGTCGCCATCGAAGGCGATGGCGCCCGGATCCGTTGCATAGGCAATCAGCAGGCCACCAGTACCGACGCCGTCCGATCTTGCTTCGACCGGCGCCAGGCCGGTGCCCAACGAGGTGGATCGGCTTTTCGGCAGCGAGGCCGCCAGCGTCCTTGCCAGCGGATTGTCGCGGCAGGCATCGAGGATGATGACGCCGATCGCCGGGTCGGGCGGCAGCGCGGCCATGAAATCGTCGATCTGAATGGTGCGTGTCTTGAGATAGGCCGGCGATGTCAAATCGGCGTCGACCGGTATCAGGTAGTTCTTGCCGTCGACCTGCATGCCGTGACCGGCATAGAAGATGACCGCGAGGTCGGCGTCGTAGGCTTGCTCGGTGAACCGGCTGATGAGGCTGTGCATGCCGGCATCGTCCTGATCGACCCCTTCGATCACCTCGAAGCCGGCATTGCGCAGCGTCGATGCGATGAGGCGGGCATCGTTGGCCGGGTTGGGCAAGGTAACCGCATGGACATAGTTGCTGTTGCCGATCACCAGCGCGACGCGCTTGGCGTCAGGCGCGGCGGCCTCCGCGCCTAAGGCGGCAAGGAAAACCAGGATAATTCCGCTCAGAAAGACTGTGATCGTTTTCATGGACCAGCCCTCTACCCACCAGGGTGCTAAATTTCGTCGGCGACTGGGTCGCCTGTGCCAAAAATGGTTCCTGGACGTGTGTGGTCCTGACCGCGGCTTTGGTTCACAAAGGCCCGAGAAATAGTGACACCAATGGCCTGAGCGACTGATGCCGCACAGGCTGGGTCAAAGCGTATTCTGAATAGAGCTGATGAGGGCGGTGACGGCCTGCTTGTATTTTTCGAACTCCGGCGATGTCTGGCGGATTTCCGTCGTCGTCGGCGGCGGGGTGCCGTCGGTGGCCACACGGCTCAGCTTCTGGCCCATCTTCCTTTCGGCCCAGTCCACCACATAGCTGGCTGTCTTGCCCGTGAGAAACGGGTTGGCCTGGATGACGGCCGACCCCAGCACGGCGCTCAGTTGCGCCGAACCCGGCGCCGACAGCACCTGATGCGCGCCTTCCATTCCCAGGAAATGACAGAGGTAGAGCCGGCCGGCCGTGATCTGGTGACCGCGCGCCCGAAGATACGCTTCGCCCTCGCGCGCCAGGTTGCGAACCATCTCGCGCGAGATCGTGGCGTCGTAGCGCAGGGCGAGCAGGTCGGCGGTCGACAGCGAGCGCGCGAGGTCCGGGCGGTAGGTGTTCATCATCCGAATCCAGGTCTTCGTTATGAACTGGCCGGCGCCGGTCGCCGAGGAATTCGGGTTCTTGGCGCGGGCGCTGCCGCCACTCTCGACATGAACGATCCGCTCGGTCAGCGTTTCGACGGCGACATCGCCGGAATTGCCAGAATTGCCGGAATTGCCAGTCTCGTAGGTGGCGACCGTGGTGACGGTGCCCAGCGGGTCGATCGCCTCGCCATTCTCATAGAGTTCGAAATGCAGGTGCGGCCCGGTCGAAAGCCCAGTGGTGCCGATGTAGCCAATGACGTCACCGGCCTTCACCTTGGTGCCGACGCCGCTCGCGATGGCGAATTTTTGCATATGCGCGTAGCGCGTCTCGCGCCCGTTCGCATGCGAGATCTTCACCAGATTGCCATAGCTGCCGCCATCGCCCTGGAAGCTGATCTCGCCGTCGAAGGCCGCCATGATCGGCGTGCCGACAGGGGCTGCCCAATCGACACCCTTGTGGATACGAACGACGCCCAGGATCGGGTGCTTGCGTGGGCCGAAGGTCGAGGTCATGACCCCGTTCACCGGCGTGACCATGCCATTGGCGACAGTCAGCGAGCGCACCTCGTCATTGCCGGTAACGCAGGCGAACTGGCCGTCGCTTTGCTGGAAGACGAAACAGTCGATGGTCTTCTCACCGCCCTGGACGCCGACATAAAGCACCCGCCCGGACGTCTCTTCCTTGCCGCGCGGCGTCTGCGAGTAGATCAGCACCAGGCGCTGGTCCTCGCTGGCGAAAGCGTCGAGGTCCTGTCCTCGCGACAGGTACATGATCGCCTCGCCGATGACGCCTGTTGGAACCTTGTTGCGCGCAGCCGTCGAATAGATCGCGTCGAGGAGGCGGTATTGCCGCTTGGGCCCGCCTTGATCGACACCGGAATAGTTGAACAGGTCCTCGCGCACCCAGGGGTCGACGCCCGACACGAAGGCGCCCGCGGCGTTGCGCGTCAGCGTGCCGACAAAGACATTCTTGGCGTAGATCGAAACCTGCATGAGCGACATCGTCGTTGTCTCGCGGTTCGGCCGGAATCCGCGCATGGCGACGACGTAACCCGGTTCCAAACCGTTCCGGTTGAAGAGCGCCTTCAGGGCTTCGCCCGCCAGCTTGGCATCGTCGGCGGAGAAATGTGCATCGAGCGCAACGCTGTCCAGGCTGCGGTCGTTGAGGATCTTCACGAAGGTGTCTTCGGTCGCCTCGAAGCGCTGGTACTCGCTGGTCACGGTTGCGACGGTCGTATTGTTCTCGATCTGGGTCTTCTTGAAGGCGGGCAGTGCTGCCTCGCCCTGATCGATGGTCTCTCCCCAGCCGGCCTCCGGGTCGTCGGCATCCGCCTTGGGCACCGAACCGGCCGGGGCCTCGCTCGCATCGGGTGCCGCCAGCTCATTATCCAGGTCGCCCTGCTGGTCGTCCGGTGCCACCGGCGGGGCAGGCGGAGCGGCCTGCTCGGTGGGTGCGGCAGCTGGCGATGTCGGAGCGGTCCGCCGCTGTGCCTGGAAGAACGCGAAGTCCTCCTGCGTCGACGGGATCGTCGTCATGAATTTTTCGCTGGCACTCAGCATCACGTCGGAGAGGATCTCGATCTGCGGCGAGGCGCCGGAACTGTCGAGCTCGGCCGGGCGCGCTACCGCATGGCCCTTGCTTGCCGTGTCGGCATCGGGCGCTAGCGTGATCCACATCGGATCTCCCGCCAGGTCGATGATGGCAGGCACGTAGACGGATGCATCGGCCGGCACGTCGTCGGCGCCTTCGACCGCGTGCAACTCCTCGTCTTCGTCGCCGAACGACCAATAGTCCGCGGTGAGGTAGAAACCGGCGGCGATCGACAGCAGGACAATTGCGGCGAGGCTGGCAATGAGCCGGCGCCAAAGCGTGCGCCTGCGCAGCGCGGCGCGCGCCTGTTTTTTCTCCCTGAAGCTGGTGTCGATACTGTGCGTCACGGATTGCTTCCGGTCAGGAAGAAGGTCCACCGCACCTGTTCAAGCGTATCGACTTCGAGAAACTGCGCCGCGATATGGCCGCGCTGCCAACACTCGTCGATGCCGCGGATCGAAAACCGCCGCCGCTCGATGCACATCTCGGTCGATCCGGTTAGGATCGCATGGCCAAAGACATCAGTCGCATAGATGTAGATGTAGCGGTTCGTCAGTTCCTCGCGGATGACGTTGACGCATTGATTGGCGCCGATGGTCCACCAGCCGTCGGTCTGGTCCGCATTGTCGACCTTCTGGCCGACCGCCAGATTGACGACGTCGAGTGTCTGGTTGCAGACGGTGAATTCGGCGTGCGCTTCGCCGGACACCAGCACGGCCAGCAGTGCCGCTCCCGCCATGACCGCGAGCTTCATGCGGCCCGTCAGGGTAGGCAGCGCTCGAGCCGGATCACGCTGCTCTATGGGCAGGTCGGCAGACGAGTGGGACAAACACGCGCGGCGGAGTTCCATCGGGCGCCCATGCTATCCGCCGAGCCGGAAATACTTGGCAGTGGCTGAAAATTGCGATCCGTCGGTCTCGATCTCTTCGAGAATTTTAGGCAGCAGAACCGAGGCCGGCGTCGGCGCGGAGAAGGCCGCCGCCTGGATATCCTGCGGGCCGGTGATCACCATTATGATCTGCGGCACGGCCTTTCCGGCGGACTTGTCGGCGGCGCCGAGCCCAATCGGGATGCTGAAGGTAGCCTTGTCGGATTGTGCAACGATGCGGTCGTCGAGATTGAACACCATGCCCTTGTGATCGATCAGCAGGACACTGGAAATGAGCCCGCCGCGCGTCACCAGCGTGCCGCTGATCGGCGTACCATCAGTCACCGATGTCCGGTCTAGAACAAGCTGCGGCTTGTCGGCCGTGGTCTGCCCGAGAAAGCGCAGAAAGTTGGTGACTTCGCATTGGCTCGGCTCGATGAGGCGGACGCTGATGTCCGGCTCGACATGGAATTTTGCCTGGAAATCGCCAAGCATCCGTTCGAATGGCTGGACCGCCGTGCCAAAGCCTTCGATCGCGGCGGCCTTGTCGGTCGACGACGTCATGGTCGCATAGAAACAGTCGCCGCCGCCGAAGTCGCGAACCCAGGAGACCCGTTGCGCGACGTCGTCGACGACCGGGGGGATCGCCGGTTTGGGCACGTTCAGCGCCACGACTGGTTGGTCCGGCTGGCTGGCCGGCGGTGGCGAGGCGTTTTGGCCCTCGGCGTTCGCGGTATCCGCCTGGCTCGCAGTGGGCGCCGGCACGGTCACCTTGGGCGCTGCCGGCTGGCTGATCTGCGGCTCGGGCTTTGGGGTCTCCACAACCTTTGGCAGGACCGGCGGCGGCGTTGCGACCTTCTCGGCTGGCGGGGCTGGAACGGCCGGTGGGGCTGGAGCTGCTTCAGGCACCGGAGCCGACGTTTGATTGTTGCTGGCCATCGTATCCGGCTGGGGTGCAGGCGATGTCTTTACGGACGGCTGCTGGGTATCCGCTATGGGCGGCTTCGGGGGTTCTTCAGTTTGCGCGGAGGCAGTGGGCTTCGCCGGCTCCGGCGCTTGCACTGGCTTGGCATCTGCCTGGCCTCCAGCCGGCGGCGCGCTCGCCTCTGTTTGTGGTTGCGCTTCCATTGCCGGCGGCTTCGCGGGTTCCTCGGCCTGCGCGGGGGCTTCGGCGGGCTTGGTCGGCTGCGGCTTTTGAGCCGCCGCGGCATCTGGCTGATTTTCAGCCGGCGGTACGCTGGCCTCCGTTTTTGGCTGCGCGGGCGGAACCGGCTTTGCCGGCTCGGGGGCGCTCGCGACTTTGTCCGTCGGCGCCGGCTTCGATGGTTCAGGCGCCGAAAGCGATGCCTTGCCGGCAGTCGGCGTCGCAGGCGTCATGAAGCCGCTCAGATACAGGCCCGCACCTGAGGCGACTGCTAGTGCCGCCAGTGCAGCGATCGCGATGGTTCGGGTCTTCGTGGATTTTCCGGGGACATTGCTCGCGCCCGTGCGCGGCGGGCTGGGGACGGCCTGAGGCAACGGTTTGGACAAATGCGCTGGCCGGACATGCGGAACGAAGCCCTGCTCGCCCGGGCCCGTTGCCGCCGGCGCGTCGTGCCCCGCGACATTGGATGGCTGGGGCTTGGGATCAGGAGCAAGGGTTTGCTCGGCTGGTGGCAAAGCCGGCCGGTCGCGGGGTGTCCTGGATGGCGGCGGCGTTGTCGCTTCGTCTTCGCCGCGCGTCATCCTGGCGATGTCAGCCATGCTGACCGGCCGGTCTTGCGGATCCGGCTGCAGCATGGCTTCGACAATGCCACGAAAATCGTCGTCGATGTCGGAGAGATCAGGAACGGTCCGGCGCTTTTCGATGATCTCGTACTGTGATCCGCTCATGTCGATCGGCTTGCCACGCAGGGCGGCGGCTAGCACCAGCCCAAGGCTGTAGATGTCGGACTGCTCGCTGACGTCGCCGCTGTACAGCCCGAGCTGTTCGGGTGAAACGTAGTTGTATTTTCCCGCGAACTTTCCGCCGATCAGCGTCTCACCGCCCACGGTTGCCGATCGAGCGATGCCGAAGTCGATGATCTTTGCGCGGTCGACCCGGCCCCCCGGCAGGATGATGTTATCGGGCGAGAGGTCGCGATGGATTGCTCCGGCCTGATGCACGGCGGCCAGGCCTGACGCGAGGCGATGACAGAGCTTGCGCACCGCTTCCGTCGGCATCGGTCCCCGTCGCATGATGTCGAACAGCGACTCGCCGTCGACGAATTCCATGGCTAGGTAGGGACGGCCGATTCCGGGATCGATGGTGAAGACGTGGTATCGCACGACCGCGTCATGCGACAAATGGTTGAGGATCGAGGCCTCCTTGCGGAACAAGGACAGGATCGTCTGGTCACGGGCAAACTCGGGCAGCACGATCTTGATGGCGACGTGGTCTCCGGTCTGGATGTTGTGGCCGCGATAGACCTCGCCCATGCCGCCAAATGCGATCCGCTCGTCAAGTTCGTAGATGCCGCTGAGCTGCGTGCCGACCGCGGTGTTGGCCACCTGCGGCGATATTCGCGTCTTGTCGTCGGCGCTCATCGGCCTCAGCCCTCCGCTCTGGACAGATCAGGGTGGAGCGATTGTCCATTGCGCCCGGTTCCGATCTTCACCAGTACAATGGTGACATTGTCCGTTCCGCCCCGCGTCAGCACCGTTTGCAAAAGATTTTCGCAGGCCGCCTGAGGCGTTGCCGACACCACCGCGGCCTCGATCTCCGCATCGGTGACATGTGCCGTCAGCCCATCAGTGGCCAGCACGAAAATGTCCCCCGGCATCAGTTCGCCCTGCTGGAAATCGATGACGAAGTCGTCGCTGACGCCGACCGCATGCGTGATGACATTGCGGCGTGGCCAGGTCAGCGCCTCGGCCGCGCTGATCATGCCTCGATCCAACAGTTCCTGCACTTCGGTGTGGTCTTTCGAAATCTGCGAGATCGCGGCGTTGCGAATCAGATAGACTCGGCTGTCGCCAGCCCACAGGCAGGCAAACCGTCCGTCCATCGCCAACAGGGCGGCAACCGTGGAGCCGATGGTGATGCCGCGTGATTCCGATATGCTGCGGATCTCGGCATTGGCCCGGCTCAGCCTGTCTTCGAAGCGCGCCCGCAGGTCCGGAGCGGAGCTTGCGATGCCGATCGTGGCCAGGTGGTCGACAATGCTGGCCGAGGCGACTTCTCCGGCCTCATGCCCGCCCATTCCGTCGGCCACCACCCAAAGCCCGGTTCGTGGCTCGAGCAGATAGTTGTCCTCATTGTGCTCGCGGACACAGCCCTTGTGGCTCACGCCGAAACTGTCAAAGGGAAGGGCGACATCGCTCACCTTGCCACCAAACGCTTCTCACGCGTCCTCTGCGGCGCACTCCCGGGCGCTCGCTCACGGCAGTCTGCCACAGGCTCGACCATTAAAGAATCGAAATTAAGGTCCGGGCGCCCGAGGCTCCCGAAGGGTGTCACCGCATTGAAAAGTTCGAAGCCCATCTCAAAACGCCTTCGGACAGCTGAATCCGGAAAGTGCCGGAAGCAGGAACGGGTTGGGGCCGGAGCCGGTCTGGATCGTATAGCTGACGTCGCGCCCGCCGATCACGAAGCGCGCTTCGACATTGCTGTCGGTGCCGGTGATGGTCGCCTTGTCCATCAGCCGCTTCAGCGCCCATGGCCCTTCGAACTTGATGGTGGAGTCGCGCCCCGGCATCTCCGGCGTCAGGCTCAGGCTGGCGGATCCGGAAGCCGCTCCGCTCGGCCAGGTGACGGTGCTCGGCGCGCTGCCCCCTTGGTTGCTCTGGACGGTCTGGCCATCGACATCGAGCACCGCCGCATCGGCATCGCCATGCAGTGAGAACGGCGTGAAGGTAATGCTGATCGAGGGCGTCGAACCGCCTTGGGGAAAGAAGGCGCTGCGGATTTCGGCCGCCTGCTGGAAGATTTTCAGCGTCGATTTCGACAGGTCGCGCCCGAAGCGCGCATCCTGTTTCCAGCTCCAGTCCTGGCCACTCATGTCGATCAGCGATGCGAGATTCTGCGCGAAGAACCGGTCCAGCAGCCCGCCCGGTGCGAACAGTTTCGCGAAATCCGCCATCGCCATATCCTCGGTGCCATTGCCGTCGAAAGGATAACGGCCGTTGACCGCCGACTCGCAAGGGGCCGTGACCGCCTGGTCGAGCAGCTGGTTCAAATTCGCCACCGAAGTCTCGGCGACGTTGCCTTCGAATTCGTCCGCCGTCGCATTGACCATTCTGGCGAGTGGCTTGGGCAGGCGCGAGGAATTGGCACGAAGTGTGGCGATCTGCAGCTGCAAATTGGCGTTGACGCGTTCCGTCTGCGACGGCACGTCGGTCGCCAGTTGCAGGCTCTTGTAGATGTCGCGGAAATTCTGGGTCAAGGCATCGATCGGGCGGCGCCCGGCAGGACCGCTCACCAATGTCTGGAACGACCTGTATTGCGCTTCGATGTTGCCCCCGGGGCTCTGGTTTTGCGCCGCCACGGATCCCGTGCCGGCACGGCTTTGCGATTTTCCGGTAGCCATTTGTATGCCGATCCGAGCCAGACCCCCGGCCATCTTGGTGGCGTCCTGCGACTGGCCTTGAACCGTGCCGGCTTCAACCCCGATGGCTGGCTCCTTGCCAGAAGCAGCGCCCCGCGTAAGGGCAGTTTCGGCGGCGATCGCCGTAAACAGCTGTTCGATCGGCGAGGTTGGCGATGCGACGGCGGAAATCGCGATATAGTGCGGCTTGTCCTTCAGCATCGCTTTGAATTTCAACCCATCAAGAACGCTGTTCCACGCGGTTGCGAACTCCTTGCCATAGCGATCGAGGAGCTCGGGGCCGAGCTTCAGCAACTCCTGATCGATGCCGCCCTGTTCGCCGCCGCCGCCAAGCACCCACTGGTCGTCGACGAGCATCTGCGCAATGCGCGAGAGCTGTCCGAGATAGAAACGGTTGAAGCCGGCATAGGTATAGAGGCCGGGAACACGAAGGCCCGACAGGTCGCCGCCATCGACACGCTCGAATACCAGCGGCGTTTCCGGCCCGCCCTTCACGGAAACGGAGAAATCGTCCAGCGCTGCCGAATATACCGCCGACTTGATCAAGGCGGAGGCGCGGTCGGCAAGGCTCATGCGCCCGAGCGAGCGCTGGGCGGCCTCGACGAGCGGCTGGTTCAGTTCGAAAACCGGATCATAGGCGTCGTCCAGGGCAAGCATGGCGCGCAGGTGCTTTTCGAGTTGCTCGCGTCCCTCGCGGTTGTTTTCGCCTGGATAGCGGTTCTGCTCCCAATCCTGCTTCATCCAGGAAACGATCAACGCGTCGTCGACCTTCGGCGCCTTGCCGCCAAGCATCAGATAGATTTTCAACGGCTCGTAGAGCGCGGCGGGATCGGCCATCTTGGTCTGGATCGTCCGCTCGGCCTGGATCAGCAGGCGCGATCGGAACATGCGCTCCAGCGCTTGCCGGTAGGCCGTCCTCGAGGCCGAAAGCAGTCTCTCCCGCTGGCTGAGGCCAAACGTCTCCTCGATCGGTGTCGGCGCGGCCCCGGTTTCGAACCCGGCCGGCAGATCACGCAGCTGGTCGAGCGGACCGATGACGTTTTCGAGGTCGACATCGGTAACCTTGGTGCTTTTGAGCAGCGCATCCGCCGTCGTGCGATACTGGCCCATGGCTTGCGTGGTGGAGGCGATCAGCGACCTGTTGGCAGTGAAGCTCAGGGCCAGGGTGCCGAGGGCCGCCGCGGCGATCAACGTGATGGCGCCAAGCCCGGCAAATCTGGCGATCGCTGCCCGCCTTGCCGCCGATTTGTCGTACGAGACCCATCCGGATTCAGCGAAAATGACGCTTGTCAGCAGATCATGCAAAAAGAAGCTTTTGCCGGTTCCCGACAGATGGGAGCGGGAATTGCTGCCGAAGCTGCGGCCGATCGCGCCCAACACCTGATCGATGGGCGTTCCCTCTTGTGTGCCTGACGAGAAATAGAGCCCCCGCAGGCTGGCATTCACCTGGCTGCGGCCCGGATCGAACAGGCCGGCGATAAAATTCGCAATTCGGCCCTTCATCGCGCCAAACTGCGCCGGGAAGCCAAAGACGGATATGCGCGCGACCGGGTCAGCCTCTTCCTGAAGTCGATCAGGCATCTCCTCGACCAGACGTCTTGCCAGTGCATCGAATTCGGCCGGCGCCTCGGCGGCCATGTTCTTCGTGCGATCGCTGGTCTGGAATGTCGCGCCCCAGACCTTGCGCCGGCGCGTCTCGTCGAAACCGCCGAAATAGTCCATGAAGCCGACAACAAGATCGGCCTTGGTGAATAGCAAATACACCGGAAACTGGATTTTCAGCGTCTCGTGGATTTCCCGCAGACGACTGCGTATCTCGACGACATGAGCGTCAAGCTGCTGATCGTCGAGGCCGATGAGATCGGCAAGGCTGATCGCCAGGATGACGCCGTTTATCGGTTGCCGTGTGCGGTATTTCTTGAGCAGCGACAGGAAGGCGAGCCAGCTCTTGCTGTCGCTCCGGGCGTTGGAATCCTGCGTCGTGTAGCGTCCGGCGGTGTCGATCAGCACGGCCTGGTCGGTGAACCACCAGTCGCAGGCGCGTGTTCCGCCAACACCGGCGACCGGCTGGGCATCACCCGAAACGGCCAGTGGGAAATTCAGGCCGGAATTGACCAGTGCCGTTGTCTTGCCTGCGCCGGGCGGCCCGATGATGATGTACCAGGGGACCTCATAGAGGAAATTGCGCTTGCCGCTCGATCGTTTAAGCGCGGCGATCGCCTCGTTCATGCGCGCCTCGAGCACCTGCGAGTCGGCATCCCTGTCGTCGTTGCGGGCAACGGCCGTCTCCAGCGCCTTTTGCGCCTTGCGCATCCGCCAGAAACGCAATCCGTAGAAGAGCGCTACGGCCGCCACGATCACGCCGATGATTGCCGCACGAAGCCAGACAGGCCCGAGAGGACGGCTATCGGCAAAGCGGATCAATGGTCCGGCAAACCACACTGCCGCCGAAAAACCGGCCAGCGCGATCATGCTGAAGATCCGCAGCAGCCAACGCGTCATCGGCGCTTCCAACCGGCCGTGCTCACAATGTTTCCTCCTTGGCGATCATCACATCGACACGGCGGTTCGTGGCGCGGCCTTCCGGTGTTGCATTGTCGGCGATCGGCTCGTCCTCGCCCTTGCCGTCGACGGTCAGTCGCGAGGGATCGCTGAACTTCGGCGCCATCATCGTTTCGACGGCCTTCGCCCTGGCCACGGACAGGTCGAAGTTGGACTTGAACGGGCTCGATTTTCGCGGCTTCACATTGTCCGTATGGCCAACGATCCTGATTGGCCCGCGCTCGGGTTCCAGGGCGGCTGCGATATCAGCGGCTATGGGCTGGAACTCCGGTTTCGCATCGGCTCGGCCGGACTGGAACAGTAGGAGATTGTTGATTTCCACGACGATGAAGTCGCCCTTCGTGCCGATGGTCAGCCCGCCGGCTTCGACTTCCTTGGCCAGTGCCGAGCGGATGCGGTCGATCTGTGTGGTCGCGGCTACGGGTGCGGCGACTTTCACCGGCTCAGCCAACGGCGCCACGCTGGCGCGCTCGATGGCGATCGGAGTCGATGGGTTGAGTGCCAGCAATTCACCGGCGGCGGCGTCGCCTTCATTGGTGATGGAGACCCGCAGCGCGAAGAACGCCGCAGTCAGCAGTGCTGACGCCGCTGCCGCAACGGCCCAGAGCGGCAGGCGTGTCGACGATTGAGTCATCGTTGCCGCCAGGCCCTGCCAGCGAGGCGAGATGTCCTTGTCCGCGCGAGGCTTGAAATAGCGAAGCGTTTCGTAGACGTCGCGCCGGACGCGTTCGAGATTGGTGTCGTCGCGTGTCAGGCCGCGATACTGGCCCTCGAACCCCAGCGACAGGCAGACATGCATCAGTTCGAGCAGATCGTAATGCGCCTCTGAGCTGGCCAGGATCTTGTTCAGTGCTTCGAAAAAGCCCGTGCCATTGGTCTCGACGTGGAAGAACCGCGACAGCATGCTGTGCTGCGCCCAGGCGTCTTTACGTGGCCAGGGCAGGTTGCCGATGAGATCGTCGGCTGTTTCGCAGAGGACAAATTTCGCGATCCGCGCATCCTCTTCGGCAACGCCTGATTTCTCCAGTGCCCTGTCGAATCGATCAATCGCCTCAGTGACATATTCGGCCAACGGCTCCGCCTGTCTCTCGACGGGGATAAGCCTGAGTTGGCCGAACAGCATCAGCAACGGCGCGGCCGCGGCAAGGATCGGGTTTGCCGCGGAATATCGGACACTGTCCGTGACATTGAGCAGGGTCTCCTGCCGCAGAGCCGACGTCGGCCCCGCCGCGGAAGCGTCGCTTCCTGCCGCCACCGAAGGAGTTCCCTGATAAATCACGGTCCCGGACGTCCAGCCCGGCGGCGTGTGGCGGCCGACGCCGGGATCGAACACGGTCGATTCCTTGATCTGCGCGGCTTGCCCGCCATCCGCCACAGGCTCCTGAGGGGTCGGCGTCGCTTTTCGCTCACGCCGTGGCGTGGCGCGAATGACGGTCTTGCCCGCCGGGCCGAAAGGATCGTCCTTCGAGCTCATCGCCGGTCGTCCGTCCGCGCGCGGCGCCCGCCTTCTTGCCGGACAGGCACGAAGCCGTTCGCGGTCAGGTAAAGCAAACGCAAGCCCTGCGGGCCAGGGCAGTGTCCGCAGGAAGGTCGGCTACATCTTGCTATCCCGCCGTAAGATGACATTGTCGCAGACCCCCAGGTCGATCAGCCTTACCCGCTTAGCGAATTGTCGTATGCGATCGTAATCTCAGAAACTCTCGATTGGAACCGGATGCCGCGCACCGAAGAGTTGTCTTCGTCGGCTGCAGCGCCACGGCTCCGGTAGCGCCTATTTCTGCTTGTCGGCCTTGGCATAGGCTTCGCTGAAATAGGCCAGGAATATGTCCAACATGCCGTTCTCGTGTGCTTCCTCCATGGTTCGCCAGGTCGCGACAAAAGCGTCCCAGGCCTGGCTCTTTTTCGACGAGAACGACGTCGGCGGAAGCTTTCTTCCGATCGCTTCCGGAGACAGGTCGTCAAGCAGCCGCGACAGCGCGGCCTGCATGGCGGCATAGGTGGCGAATTCGTGCGTCTTGAGATCGCGGAATGCATCCTCGATGCTGCGCCTGGCATCGAGATAGCCGGCCCGGCGCCGCGCGAACATGATTTCGAGGATGTCGTCGGTTCCCGGAACGAACTTCAGGGGATTGTTGTCGGCGGCACTGATCATCGTTCGCTGTGTGCTCTTGGCCAGCATTTTCGCGGCCGCGCGCGCCTTCAGCAGAAGAGCCAGCTCCTCGACCACCGCCCGCAGGATCGCACCGATTTCGGCGGCAACTTCATGCGGGTCGCGCGATTGCAGCAGTTCCGGCGAGATGCCGGCTCCGATCGCGATTTCCCGCAGCACTTCATCTCTTGTCGAGGGCAGGGGCGGTTGCGACGAGAACGTCGACGCTGGACCCCGCTGCCCGGACCGTTGCTCTACGGGATCGAAGAACGGCTCCTCTCGGAATTCCAGCGAGCGGCCTGCCGCGGCCGGCATTTCGCGCTGCGTCGAACCGTGGCTGGGATGGCCGGTCGCGACGTGCTCCTCGTCGATCGAGACGAAGATCACATAACGGCCGATCAGCATCCGGTCGCCGTTGGCCATCCGATGCGGGCCGGTCATGCGCTGGTTCGATCCGTTGATGTAGGTTCCGTTGCGCGAGACATCGTGCAGCCAGAACGCACCTGCCTCGTAGCGGACCTCGCAATGCCGGCTCGAGATGAACTTGTCAGGGTCCGACAAGGTCCAGTCGCAAGCATCGCGTCCGATTTCGAAGTTGCGATCCCGCGCCGCGTAGCCGGTCGAGATGCCCTGAGGCAAGGTGTCGACATTGTTGATTTGCAGACTGATGTACATCCAGGATCGCCGCCGAACACTGACCGATATTCCACATTCTAGCAGTTTGCACATACAACAGGACAGCAGCGTTTCGAGGCGATGCACCGACAGGGTAAGGTTTTTCCGCCATGCGTCCTCTTTGGTCGGCGAGACAACATGTGGTAGGCTCAACATGGCCTGGTGCGGCGGGTCGAAAAAGTTCCTGGGTATATGGCGGGAACTTCAAATCCACCGCGCCGGCGGCCGCGTCCAGGAGGGGCACGACCCATGCCGAACGAACGTGCCACGGTTGTGCAGACACCGGTCGGCGCCGAGCTGACCTTCACGCATCTTGTCGGGCGCGACGAGATCAGCTGCTGCTTTGCCTATACGGTTGGGTTCGTCGGGCCCAGTTCCGAGATCGATCCGCTGAAGATGCTGGGTGGCATGGTTTCGGTCGAAGGCGAATCCGATCCGAAACGGTGGTTCAGCGGCTTGGTGTCCGAATTTCGCCTGACCCGCATCGAGGATCGGCTGGCCTACTACGAAGCGGTCGTCAGGCCGTGGCTCTGGTTCCTCGGCAATGCGACCGATTGCCGGATCTTTCAAAACATGACCGCCGTCGAGATCGTCGAAAAGATCTTCTCGAAATACGGTACGGCGAAATTCGAGAAGCGGCTGCAAGGGTCGTACCCCTCGCGCGAATATTGCGTGCAGTACGACGAGAGCGATCTGGATTTCGTGCAGCGCCTGCTCGAGCACGAAGGCATCTTCTATTTCTTCGAACATGACGAGGGCAAGCACACGCTCGTGCTGTGCGACGCGATGAGCAAGCTTAAGCCGGCGCCGGGCTACGAGAAGATACCCTATAATTTCGAGGGACAGGGCTCGCGGCGCGACGTCGAATACATCACCGAATGGATTCCGGGCAGTTCGGTGCGGCCGGGGGCCTATGCCCATACCGACTATGATTTCCAGAAACCTGGCGCCGATCTGATGGCGAAGTCCGCCCAACCGTTCAGCCACAAGGAAGCCTCCGGCGAGAATTATCGCCAGCCCGGCGCGCATCTCGATGTCGGGCGCGGCGACACCCTGGCCGGTATCCGGCGCGAGGAACTCCAGGCCGTGCACCAGCGCATCACTGCGGTCGGCACCGTCCGCGGCCTCCATTCCGGCTGTACTTTCAAGCTGGAGAGCTTTCCGCGCGATGACCAGAACCAGGAGTATTTGGTCATCAGCGCCGAATATAGATTGTTCGATCCGGGCTACCGAACCCAGAACGAGGCCCACAGCGAGAATTACAAGATCGTGCTGGGTGTCGCGCCGACTGCCTTGCCCTATCGCCCGCCGCGGATCACGGCGCGGCCGATTATGCGCGGGCCGCAGACGGCAACGGTGGTCGGTCCTTCAGGCGAGGAGATATTCACCGACAAATATGCCCGGGTGAAGGTGCAATTCCACTGGGACCGCCTGGGCAAGAAGAACGAAAACAGTTCCTGCTTCGTCCGTGTTTCGCAGACCTGGGCCGGCAGCGGCTGGGGCTTCATCCAGATACCGCGCATTGGCCAGGAGGTGATCGTCGACTTTCTCGAAGGCGATCCCGACCTGCCGATCATCACCGGCAGGGTCTACAACGCCTCGCAGATGCCGCCCTACGGCTTGCCAAGCAACGCAACGCAGTCGGGCTGGAAATCCAACTCGTCGAAAGGCGGCGGCGGTTACAACGAGCTGATGTTCGAGGACAAGGCCGGCTCCGAACTGGTCAACTTCCAGGCGCAGAAGGACCACCACCTTCTGATCAAGCACGACCGCACCAAGCTGGTGCAGCACGACCAGTCGGACCGCATCGACCACGACGCCAAGCACTCCGTCGGCCACAACCTCGACGAGGACGTCGGCAACAACAAGACGGTCAAGGTCGGCGTCGACCAGACCACGAATATCGGCAACAACGACACCGAGACAGTGGGCAAGAACCGCTCGCTGACGGTGGGGTCAAATGAGACGATAGGCATCGGTTCGAACTCGACGGAGACGATCGGCTCCAATCACTCGCAGACGGTGGGGATTGTCCAGACGGTGACCGTTGGCGCTGCCCGCATCGATACCGTCGGTGCATCCGAAACGCGAAGCGTTGGCGGGCCGCAGACGAACACCATCGGCGCGACACGGTCGGTCACCGTAGGCGCGGCGCAGAGTCACGACATCGGGGCGGCGGACAGCTGGAATATAGCGGCGGCGCAAAGCGTCAATGTCGGCGCCGATCAGAGTTTCGCTGTCGGCGGGGCGCAGTCGTCCCAGATAGGCAAAGCACGAACAGCCAAGATCGGCGCCGATGACGCCACCGACGTCGGTGGAGCGCATGCTCTCAAGGTCGGCAAGGGCAGCGGTATCCAGATTGCCGACGACAGTTCGATCAATGTTGGCAAGAATCTGGTGATCGAAGCTGGCGACTCCATCACGCTCAAATGCGGCGATGCGACGATCATGATGAAAAAGGACGGCACCATTGTCGCCGACGGGAAGGACATTACACTCAAGGGCAGCGGCAAGATCACCGTCAAGGCCGACGGCGACGTGATCGTCAAGGGAAGCACGATCAACAACAATTGAGGGCGTCATCATGAAAGTGCTGGATCGCATCGAGGGCGTCGTAATCGGCCTGCTCATCGGTTTTGAAGGAGGAGCGCCGCTGGTGGTTTTCGTCGGCAATCCGCGCGAGACGGCTATTGCGGCGCGTAGCCTGACCGAACTGGACGTTTCGGCGATCGGTTCGGAGCTGGCGCTCCTGTTCGAGGATGGGGATCCGACGCGACCGCTGGTCGTCGGACGCATCGTCGATCCGGCTCACAAGCAGAGGAAGCTGTCAGTTGTCCGCGACGGCGACCGTGTCGTCATCACCGGAGAAGAACGCATAGAACTGCGCTGCGGTCTGGCGTCGATCATTCTTGAGAAGGACGGTCGCGTGACCATTCGCGGTACCCAGCTGACCAGCCAGGCCAGTGGCACCAACCGCATTCGTGGCGGGGCCGTGCATCTCAACTGAGGGATTGCCGATGCACAGCGTCGCGACCATTGCGGCGATCGTGGACCAGCACGCCGAGGACGCGGCTTTCCTGTGGCTGCGCCGTCGTCGGGAGATCGACGGTCCAATCCTCGACGAGACCAATATCGGTCGCATAGACCAGCGTCTCGAAGCCAATCTCGAAGGGCTCATGGCAGCCGGCAAGACCGGTTGGGAAGCTGCGCAAGCGCGTTTCGCCGACTACGCCGAACCAGGCGAACTTTTCGTGCTCGGCACGTTGGCGATGCGTTGGAGCGATGCCAAACTGGTGACCTCCGCAATCGACGCCGGCGCAAGCCTGGGTGAAGCCGGCATTTCCAGCCTGTCCGCTGCGATCGCGCGCACGCCGCGCGAAAACCTGCGTCCCTTCGTGGCGGAATGGCTGGACACAAGCGATGCGCGCCTGCGCTGCCTTGGGCTGTCTGCGCTCTGGCATCATCGCGTCGATCCTGGACCGCGTCTGCATGATCTGGCCATCCATTCCGACGCGAACGTCCGCCGGCGCGCCGTTCGGCTCGCCGGCGGGCTTAGGCGGCGCGACCTGCTTCCGGCAGTCCTGGCTGGCCTTGACGGCGAGACGGCGAGAGAACGTCTTGCGGCCGCCTTCGCCGCTTGCCTGCTTGGCGAGGCGCGGTCCGCGCACCCGGTGATCGACAAGATCGTGCTGACGGAGACGGACCAGGCGGAGGCGGCGATCGAGATACGCATGCTGACGACGCCGCCCAAGGCGGCGAAAGCTTGGCTGCAGACGCGCCTTGGCCAACCCCTGCCGCGCGCGGCGGCAACGGCGTCGATCGGCCTTTTTGGCGATCCGTCGGTAATGCCGTGGCTGATCGAGAAGATGCGCGAGCCGGAACTTGTCTTTGCCGCCGGGCTGGCGATGCGCGATCTGTTTGATGTGGACTTCAACGACACCGACCTGTTCACAATAGACCCGGCCGATTTGGGGAAGGCGTTTGAATCTCTGACCGTCAGCCCTTTGCCTGTCGCCGATCGCGTTGCCGCATGGTGGGACGAGGGACGGAGCGGGCGCAACCACACGCCTTTCCATTCGATGCGCAGGCTCAGGCTGGATGCGTTGCGAGCGGCAATCGCCACGCCTGAGGCACGGTTCGCCGACTGGCGCAGGACGCGCAAGTTCCCGGCCTGGATGTAAAAGCGAAGGCGTCAGCGACGCGTCATACGGGCCATGACCGCCGCGGCACGCAGGCCGCCCTCGGAAGCCACTTCGCAGATGGCGGTTGATCCCGGCGCGTAGTCCTTGAGAAAGCTGTCGGCAGCAAGCATCAGGACCAACGCGCCACCTGCCGCGCCGATGTCGCCGATCGTCATGGCCGGGTAGGCGGTCGCCATCAGGTCGCGGCGCGTGCGATAAAAACGCGGTCGGGTGATCAGCATTTCCCAACCCTGGTAGCGTTCGCCATTGCCATTGCTGACCACGAAGTCGATGTCGGGCTCCGAAGGGCCAGAGCCGGTCACGGCGTCGCGCAAAGCACCGAGCATGGCCCATCCTTGGCTGTAACGGTCCGACAGGACCGTGTCCTTTTCCTGGGCGGTGCCAACACCGTGGATCGCGGCAAAGACCGTTGCCTTTCCTTCCGGCTGCAGCGTCAGCCGCACGAACGCCGCCGCCTCGCCTGGTACAAGACCTTGCGCGTTGTCGGGGGCCTTGAGACGACGGGCCGCGCCGAGACGGGCAAGATCACTGTCGTTGACAAGACTGTCGACGCCGCCGAGCAAGACCTGTTCGACGCCTTGCCGCTCCATCATGTCCACCGCGCGCTCCAGCAGGCCGATGCTGGCAGCCGCGCCGCCGTCTATCGCCCGCGACGCCGCATGGAAACGATGTCCGCTGGCCCTGATCACAGCCGCAAGGAAGTCGCGTGGCGCGATGTCCTGATAGGCCGGATGGTTGCGAAAACCCTCAGGCGGCGCGAGCAGGATAGCCGTGGCTTCGGGCGCAATACTGCCGGTTCCTAACGCCTCACTCATGGCGCGCGAGGCCATGTTGACCAGCCATCCACCCTGGGTTCGGCGCAGGCGCCAGTGTGCCGGTATGCGCGCGACGACCTGCGAAGCGCCAAACGGCTCCGAGAGCGTTATCTCCTCATAGGCCGAGAGGCTGGCACGGATCGCGCACATCGTTTGCGTCGCGTTAAGCCCGGCAGGGGTTACCGCACCGGCGCCTGCGACATAGAGCGGGCGCTTCATGGCAGCCACACAGGGTAGTTGCCCAAGGTGCCGTCGCCGCCCAGCGGATTGAGATAGGCCTTGCGCTTGCGCCGCGCGCTGAGCCACACGGGGGATACGTGGCCGAAAACGATCTCGCGCAAGGCGGCGGCATTGCGGAGTGTGACAAAGGAAAGCCGTGCCTTGAGCGTAATGCGCCAAAGGTCTGGCTCGATGATCACAGTATCGGCTGCGAAGCTGCGCTCCTCGATGCGGTCGTCGAAGATCAGTCGCACAGGCGCGACGATGCGAGGCAATCGAAAATTCCAACGCCCTGTCGGGGTCAGACCGACAAGCGCAACCTCTTCACCGCCGGCAAGCTGCGGCAATTGCTGATCCGGCGGCGTGGCGAGATGATGTCGCGGATCGAAATCCTTTGGCGGCAGCGGCCATTGCGTGTCGATCCATGCCTGGTCGTAGGTTCCGGCGAAACCAAGACGTGGCTGCCAGCCTCGCCCAAGGGCACCGAAGCCTGCCGGCGAGGGGCGATCCATGGGGCTGAGATAGGGTTCGCCCGGATAGGTGACGTTGGGCGCCTGCGTGCGCACCGCCTTGTCGGCCGACGCCGCGTGATGGAAGCCGACACCGACGGGGTTACGTGGCTCGGCTCGTCCTTCCGCCGTCGTGCCGCCAAAGGCCCGTTCGTAGACGATCGGCATTGTGGTGAATGGATGCGGTGCGCTGTAGCTGCCGGCGTCGTAGATGCGGTCCCCGACCACGTTCAGCACTTTGCGCACGCTGCCGATCCGCAATCCGACCTGCATCTCGCGTACCGGCTTGCCGTTGGGAGCATGGGCCGTGCCATTGACGATTACCTCGGCTGTCGGTTTGACCGGCGCTATATCGGCTTCGTAGCGGGTCGAGGATAGTGCCGGATTGCCGAAGGGCACGTCGCCGAAAGTGACCGGGAGTTGATCATCGGCCGGATGCAGTCCCGCGTTGTCAGCATCGCCCTGGAAACTCGCCGAGAGCATGGCAACCAGCACCTCCTGGCCTCCGGCATCGACCTGCACATGCGTCGCCGTGGCGAAGGGGGTGCGGTTCTCGAGCCAGACGTCGAAGGCCATGGGTCAGCACCAATTGCCATTTTCGTCGAGGCCGATCGGCCAGTAGGGCATGCAAGTGAGCAGCCGGACATAATCCGTGCGGCCGTCCTCCACCAGCCAGCCAAGCATTACCACCTGCGGCGGCACGCGGTCTTTCGGCGGAAGGGCGCGGTTCACCTCGTCGAAGGCCAGCCAGTAGTTGCGGAAGAACCAGACGACCTCGGGCGCGGAGGCCGGTCCGGCGAGCCGCTTGTCGTAGGCAAGCTCATTCGCCTCGTCGGGGCCATAGCCGTCCTCGACGTAAGCCGCGACGCAGCCTTCCCACCAATCGTCGGCAACCTGGTAGGCGACGTCGAAGTTGGCGATGTATTTGGCGTAGATGTCTCTGTGCTGGTCGGTTGCTTCGGACATCGATTTTACTGCGCCCTGATCCGGCATCGGTTCCGCAAGATCGTTCGGCGCCTCGAGAAGCTGGCGCACCCCTTTTTCAACGTCATGAACGATATCGAATGCCATGTCAGCAATACTCGCCGTCGGGGGCTAGGCCAACCGGGACGAAGACCAGATTGCTCATGATCTCGTAGAGATCGGGCGCGATGCTCTCCAGATCGTTGACCAGCAGGTCGATCGGCAGGACAAACGGCACGTCGGCCTCTTCGTCGTCGGTACCCCAATCGCTTTCGCGCGGCGTTGTGTCCAGAGGCGGCCGCAGCGTCTCGAATTCACGGTTAAGCGCATGGACGGCGAGATAATATGTTCGCAGCACAGCGAGCACTCGAGGATGCGCGACGGGACCAAGCGGCCAACGCCGTTCGAAGTCATTGCGATTACCGCCAGTTCCCATTTCGGCGGGCGGGCGGACTGCGTGTTCCTTCCACCATGACAAAATAGGCGGCAAAATCGACCTCAATTCCGCCAGATAGGTGGCCTGCAACTCCTGATAGCGCGGGTTCATCTAGCTCCTCAACGACTTGGCATGTGCCTTAACCTTTGAGCCCTGGCTCATGTAGTGCGCTTCGCAGTGGGGCCTGACGAACTCTGCCTCGCCCATGATTTTTTTGAACGCGTCGGGCGACGGTTGCAAGTGACAGCCTCCCAGTTCCTCCCAAGCGCGGTTCAATGGCGGTTGGTGATCATGCGTCCGGTACTCCTTGTCCGACCAGCTTCCGTCCGCGTTTTTGGTTTCTTCCAGTTTGTGTGTGCCGTCGCGATGGAAGGGCGCGGTTCCGGTCGCCTTCTTGCCCTTGCATTCCCAGCATGGTTTACCATTGACCTCGTCGCGTTGGGCTGCCGTGCGGTCGGGGCGGCAGTCTTGACTGTATGGCGTCTTGCATTTCTTGCCTTGTTTGACGCCCTCCGCCGTCATGCGGTTTATGAAGAGCACCTTGGCACCCGGCGCGGTGCAGTTCGGCGGCGTACACGCCTCGTTCTGCAGCAATGGGTCGCCGTGCCGGCACACGCCCTTGCCTTCGACCTTCACCGTGAAGGACCACAGCGAAAAGCTACCTTTGCCTTTGATTTTGTGCGTGACGACGCCGGCGCCAAGGCCCGGCGTTGCCGCTTCGTTGCCGGTACTCATGGCGATTTCCGAGGAGTTCTCCAACGCCGTCGGACTACCATCGGCCTTGACGCTATTGCTGCCCTTGGTGAGATCGCTGGCGAACAGCATGTTGACATAGGGCACCGGTACCGGTCCGGCAGGCGGTGGCGGCGGGCTCAGGCAGACGTCGCCGGGTGCCGTCCCGGTTCCATTGCTGCTCTGGTGGAACCAGCCCATGCCCTCGGCGAAAACGGTGCAACCCATCGCTCAGGACTCCGCCGTTTCCGGCCGCGTCGCCCTCATCGCCGGCAGCCCGTTGGCCGCAAGATCGTGGATGTCGGCGAAGTCGAGCTCATGTACCTCCCAGTCGTCCAGCCAGAACGCAATCCGTTCGTTGCCGTCCAGGGTTTCCGGCTGCGGCAGTTGGCCGATGCGCTCGGCGATCCAGACCTGGGCCCGGTATTCCTCGACCGTTTCCCTGACGAGATCGGCAACGCCGTCGAACCAGGGGTCGCCCGGCTCCGGCGGCGGCCCGAGGCGGATAACGGCGAAGGGATAGCGGCGGCCAACACGGTCCTCGCTCATGCGCCAGGCGCCGGCACAGGGCTGGTCGCCGAAAATGCCGCCCTTGACGATGAAGCGCCAGACACGCGTATCCAATTCCCCCTCGTCGGGCCGCGCCAGCAACTCGATCGACATCCAGCGGTCCCAGCGGTCGATGAAAGTCCGCGGCAGGTTGGCGGCGACGAAATCTCCGGTCGCCGGTACCTTGCCGAAGAACCCAATGTTCATATCTGCGGCGGACATGAGAATTTCTTGAACATCTGCAAATTGTAGGGGTTCTCGACGCTGGCGGCCTTGAGTTCGAAATCGGCCCACATTCCCTTCGTGCCTAGGCGCAGGCTGTAGACGTCGGAGAGCGACGTGCCGGCGAAACGGCCGTTGCGCAGCATCCTCAGCCACGCCCAGCTGCCAGTCTCGTTGAGCATGATTTCGGGCGAACCGTCGATCGGCTGGAAGGCGAGCGAAATGACCCCGGTGCCGTCCTTGCCCGGCCAGGTCATCGGTTGCGGCCGCGTCGCATTGTTGAAATAGACGAGGGTCTGACCATCGAGATTGAGCGTGACGCGCGTGACGTTGGGAGACAGGTCCTTCGGTTCGAGCGTGAAGCTCATCACCGGTCCGGTACCTCCGGGAAAGAGATCGTCGCGGATATGCCTGGCCTGTTCGAATGCCGCCAGCGCCGAAGGATCGAGGCCGAAATCGGCACGCCATTTCCACGGCTGGCTGGTGGTGTCGACATAGTTGATCAAATGGTCGTTGATGAAACCGTCGATCAGTCCGGCTGGTCCGAACAGGCGGGCGAAATCACGCACATTGACGTCCACCGCGCTGTCGGCGCTGAACGGATAGCGGTCCTTCAACGCTGCCTGGCAGAAAGGCAGTATGTCCGCGCGCCAGATGGCGTTGAGCTCCGATGTGACCGCCTTTTGCGTCAAATTGCTGGTGTCACCGGCAATTCCGCTAAGCCAGACATTGATGGGGTCCGGCAGGATCTGTGCTTGCCTCGCGACCGCACCGGTCAGCTCGGCAAGGCCGCCTTGCTTCTTGATGGCATCCTGCGGATTGGGGTTGGCGGTGACCGTCTGCAGGACGTTCGACAGCGCGGTCAGCGCGACAACGGCGGCATCCAGTGCCGGCGGCTGGCCGTCGACCTCGGCAATGGTGCTCTTCAGCGGTTTGAAATGTTCGGCCACCAGATTGCCGGTCAGGTCCACCTCGCTGGCTGACCCGGCGCGGGGCAGCAGCTTCGCACCGCTCGTCGCCAGCTTGCCGAGCTTGCCCAGCTTGCCGAGCAGTTTCGAGGCGCCCTTGGCTGCGGCCTTGTCGTCGGCGGGCGCGTCGTCGGAACGCGTCAGTTCTGTTTCCTGAACGACCGCGGTCAGCAGCCGCTTCAGCGCTGAATCGGCACTTGAGAGATCCTTCAGATTTTCGCTGGCGACATTGAGATCGGTTAGTGGCGCGAGCCGCATGTCTCGCAGGAAGCTGTCCCATTGCGCGATGTAGTCGTCATAGTAGAGCTTCAGAATATCCTCGGACAGAGCCGAGACCGAGGTCTCGGAATTCTCCGAGCAGCCGCCGGCGAAAACCGCGCGATCGAGTGCCGCCTGGGCGGCGACATCGTCGATGCGGTCGAGAATGGCGTCGTGGAAGCCGGCATAGGTGAAGGCTCCGGAAATGCCGACGCGAAGTGTCTTGTCGGAACGCCGCGCAAACACCTTGCCGCCATTGGGGCCGGCGAAATTGGCCGGGATCCACTCCTTGAGCCCGGCCACCTCCGGATCGGCCAGCAACTGCTTGTAGGCACGCGCCGGCAACGAGATCGTGCACACTGTTTTCAGCGCTTCGGCGACCAGCGCCTGGTCGGGAGCGACATAGCTTTCGTCGACCGCCATGCGGCGGATGGCGGCAAGCTGATGCTCTTCGGCATCGGCGGTCGGAAAGGGTGCCGCGGCGGCGAATTCCGGCAGGCTGTTCACCCACCACTTCTGGGCGAAATCGGTGTCCATCTGCGACAGGCCCGTCATCATGCGATAGGTCTTCAACGCGCCGAGCATGAAATCCGGATCGCGGATCTGCCGCCACATGGTCGCCTCGAGCAATGCGACCATGCGTGGCTCAAGCACGTTGCGCAGGGCGTGGTCGTACGTGTCGGTCTGGGCCCGCACCAGTTCCGCCGAGGCCGATGGGCCCAGCAGATCTTGGGCGCTGCCCGGCGGTGCTGTCCTGGCATTCGCGACCGCGTCCATCGCTTCGAGCGCGCCGTCGATGGCGGGTTGCTGCACCGATGCCGGATTTGCAGCAGCGGAGGTCAGCGGCGCTTGCAGCGCTTCGAACTGGCCTGCCTGGGCCGTGATCGCGTTGCGGTTGTCAAAATAGGACCAGGTGAACAGCCCGCCGGCCAGCAAGGCTGCCGCCGCGCATGCAGCCGCCGCACCGCGCCAGATCCAGGCGCGGCGGCGCTGCGCCAGCGGATCGAACGTGCCGAGGCCGGCTTCCTTGAAGATGACCTCGGTGAGCAGGTTCTTCAGGAAAAAGCTGCGTTTCTCGACCCTCGGTGCGGGCAGGGTTCGCCGTGGCGGCAGGCCGAACGACGACGACAGCGCCGCGGTCAGCCGGTCGATGGGCGCGCCTTCCTGCGTCGCCGATGTCAAATAGAGACCACGCAGCCAGGCGGCCTCTTCATAGCGGCTTTCACCGAACATCGCCTCGACCAGCACCTGCATCGGTTCGGACAGGCTGGACAGCTGGGCAGGAAACCTGAAGATCTCGGCGCGAGCAGCGAGTTTGTCTTCGTCCTCCAGGCGCGGCACCAGCCGCCGCTCCAGCTCCGTCGCCAATGTCGAAATTTCGCGTTCGATGGTCTTGGCGTCCACACGCGCATCCAGCGCGAAGGTCGTTCCCCAGACCTGCTCGCGCGCGGCGGTGGACAGGCTGCCGAAGAAAGCCTCGAAACCTTTGATCAGATCGGCCTTGGTCAGCATCAGGTAGACCGGAAGGCGAATTTCGAGCCGGTCGTTGAGCTCGGCCAGCCGGCGGCGGATCTTGCGGCCGTGTGCCTTGATGGCCTCGTCGCCCTCCGAAAGCGCGTCGATGGACAGCGCGACGATCACGCCGTTGAGCGCGCGGCGGCCGCGATGCTTTTTCAAAAGATCTAGGAAGCCCAGCCATTCCGCCGCGTCGACGTCAGGCTGGCTCTCCTGCTGGACATAGCGGCCGGCGGTGTCGATCAGAACCGCGTTCTCGGAAAAGAACCAGTCGCAATTACGCGTGCCACCGACCCCTTGCAGATCGTCAGTGAGGTCGATCGGAAAATTCAGTCCGGACTGCCGCAGGGCCGTGGTCTTGCCGGTGGCCGGTGGCCCGACGATCACGTACCAGGGCATCTCGCGCAGGAACTTGCGTCCGCCGAGCTTCCGGCGCTTCAGTTCGGCCATCACCTCGGCGAACTTGGCACCCACGGCCGCGACGTTCTCTTCGCCAGGCCCGAGGGGCTTCTCCGCAACTGGCGCGGCGATCTCGGCGACGAACATGCGATTGGCGCGGATGGCGCGACGCTGCGCGATAATCAGCCACATCAACCACAGGATGATCAGCCCCGCAATCATGGCAATGCGCACATTGTCGGAATCGAAAGGCGAATAGGGACCGACCCTGACGATCGGACCGAACACCCAGATGACCAGCGAAAGCAGTGTGATGCCGATCAGTGTCCACAGCCAGCGCGATGTCAGGACCGCCCACAGGAAGCGTAGGATGAACATCTCACAGCCTCTTTTCGACGAGCACCTCGACGCGGCGGTTCAAGGCTCGCCCCTCGCGCGTGCTGTCGCTGGCCACCGGGTCGGTGGCCGCGCGGCCTTCGGAATGAACGCGGTCCTGCGGCACCCCGTTCTGCACCAGCATGTCGGCGATCGTCTGGGCGCGCGCCTCCGACAGTCGCTGGTTGGTCGACAGCGGATTGGTCTTTTGCAGGGGAACGCCGTCCGTATGACCGATCACGGTGATGTTTCCGATCAGCTCCTGATTGGCGAGGATCACCTTGGCGATCGAACCGATCAGGGGCTCGAAGCCGTCGCTCAGTTGGGGCCGCGACGACTGGAACAGTTCGGGGTTGGAGGCCTGGATGATCAGCTTGGCCAACGAAACGCTTTCGGTGCCGCTGAGGGCGGATTTGAGGTCGGCCGGCGCCCCGGCCTGGAATTCCGGCAACAGCGCAAAATCCACTTTTTCAGGGGGCGGGGCATCGACCTTGGGCGACGTACGGCTGATATCGCCGCGTGCGGGCGGCGGCAGAGCGCGCACAAGGGCGGAAAGTTCGACTGCCTGGCCGCTCAGCCCCATCGACAACCCGATATGGATGGCTGTGGCAACAACCGCCGCGCCGAGCGCCATGACCCAGATCGGAACGATGAAGCGCTGCGGCTCGTCGGATGCGATGACGCCCTTCCAGTTTGGCGACAGCGGCGCACCTTCGGCATCGGCATCGCGCAGGAAGCGTGCCGCGGTCAGGCGAACCGCATTGAGCGAGCGATCGCCTGACCGGCCTGGCACACGATATTTGCCGCGGAAGCCGAGCGCCATGCAATCATACTGCAGCTCCAGCAATTCGCGATCGCGGTTGGGATGGCGCTCCAGTTCGTCGAGCCGCGTGAAGAACTGCGTGCCGGCATCGACATCGCCGCGCAGCATCACCACAAGCGGCTGGCGCGGCCAGGCGCTGGCCCCGCCCCATGGCGTGTTCAGAGCCAGATCATCGAGCAACGCCGCCACGACCCAGGCTGCCTGATCGGCCCGTTCCATCGAGGACCCTGTCGACATTGCCGTGTCGCGTGCCCGTACCAGTTCCTCGAGCAGCCGGGTGCGCAGCGTTTCCGGGTTCTCCGGCGCCAGTGCGCTTTCAAGCTCTGGCGCGAATTCCAGCAAGGGCGCGAATGCGTTGACGAGTGCGTTCGGGTGGGTGCGCGACCGCTTTACCGCCGCGCCCGGCAAGAGCGGCGCCATCGGCCGCGGCGTTGGCGCACCGGTCAGCCGTATGCGGGTGCGTTCGCGATCCTCCGATAGTCCGAAAGGATCATCGCGGCTCATCATCTCACCTGTTCACCGAGTAGCAGTCCACCTGCGGCTCACTTGGCAACACGCCCGACACGCCAATGACGAAGCCGGGAGCATCGAGCAGCGACGCCCAGTGCTCGCTTTTCTGGTCCAGTTCGAGGCACAGCCGATCGCCGTCGTAAGGGATCTCACGCGGCTGGGAATGAAGCGGCTTCAGCGGAATGCCGGGCAGACGCGATTTCCACAGGCCCTCGAACTGGTCAGCCGAGCCGACAGTCGCCTGATTGACGAAGATCTTGCGCAGCGCGTCTTCCGACAGCTCGGAACCAACCCGGATGACGATGCGGCTTGCCACCAGCAGCTTCGGATTGTCGATGCGGATCTTCCAGACGTTGGTCGAATGCCGCATGACCGGCAGCGCACGCGATTTCGGTTCAATGTAGCGCAGGCTGAGGATGAGTGAGCGCAGCGTATCCGCCAGCGCCATATAGGCGGGACCCGGAGCCATGTGATCGTAAGGGGGCAACTCGCCCAGCCGCCGCGCACTCGATCCATAGGTCGCCATCGAACCGGCGAGCCCGGCAAGTTCCAGGTAAAGCTCGGCCGGATGGAAGACATCCTGCGCCAGCATGTGGGCCAGCCGCGGGCGCGCCGCATTGGCGAGGTTGAGCATCAGCAGGTCTTCGACGCTGCGCCCCGGCCCGCCCATCACCATCTTGCCGTGCGCCTCGGCGATCTGGTCGAGCCCCGTGACGACTTCCAGCAGCAATTGCCGGTACCAGGCCACGGCGCCGGTCACCAGTGTCGGCGGCAGGAAGGTCTCGTCCAGCGAGACGCCGCCATCGGCTCGAACCCCCTTGAGGTCGGCGATCGGCAAGGCGGTGTAGCCACCGACGGACTTGCCGGGTGCGAGCAGCAGCGCCTGCGGAACGGCGATTTCGATTTCTTCAGGGTCCGAACCGCCCTGGACGGCGTCACGTACAGCGACGATCCGCCCATGATAGCGTGCTCCCGAAGTGGCGGCGTGTGCGGGATCGAAGCCGACACCGCCGGGAGGTTCGAGCGGCAAGGCCACCAGCACCGGTCCGGCAGCCGTGTCTGGCGTCACCGGCAACGGCCGCGGCGCGTTCATCATCTCCGGAATGGCGAAAGGTGTTCCGTCCGGGAAGATGCCGCGAGCGGACAGGATGGCGACCTGGCCGGCATCGAGTAACGCCTGGTCCAGCGTCAGCTGTTGAAAGCCGAACGTATGCAACTGCCCGGCCTGCAACGCGCCGCGCACGGTCGCCTCGAAGAAACGATCCTGCTGCTGGAAATGCTGGGTCCGCAGGAAAAGACCTTCGGACCACAGCACCCTATTTGCATCGCTCATGCCGTTACTCTCTGCATCGAGCTTCCCTTGCCCTGGCCACTAGGCGGAGATACCGCCCTTGCCAATCGTGACATTGATTGTGAATTTTGATCCCGACGACACCGACTTGGTCGTGCGCCAGTTCTTGCCGGTGGGCTCGCGGATCAGCGCAACGAAGCCCAGCGCTGTCGCATCAGGCTCGACGGTGATGGTCTTGGACGCGGATTTTCCCGGCCCGACGGCGATCTGGTCGGATCCGATGAGATCGCCTGCCAGCGCCGATCCGGCATCGCCCTGCAGGGCAAAGTAGTCGGCGGAATTGAATTTGCCGGTGCTGCGCAGCCGCATGACGAGAACCGTCACCGGCCGGTCGCCGCCGCCTGGTCCAGGGTTCATGCCTGCCCCACCGGTCACGTTGATGGTGATTACCGAAGGTTTCGGCGGACCGCTCTGGCAAGCCGCAAGCAGTCCGGTTGCGCCCAGGGCAACGATGAATTCGCGTCGGTCGATCATGTCTCACTCCTCCTCATATGCATCCCGAAAATCGGCGCCGATTTCGCCAAGAAAGCTTTTTTCCGCACTCTCGGCGATTTCACGATGGCGTTTCTGGTAGAGTTCCCACAGCTTGGCGCCGCGCCCGCCCGAAAGCAGGGTGCCGATCGCGGAATTCGATTTTAGCTCCTGCTCGATCGCTGCCGGCTCAAAACGGTCGACCATCCGACGCAGGGCGGCCTGCACGCCGCGCCAGGCACGCACGTGGTGCTGCGCGAGATCGCGAACCGCGTCGGCGATTGCCGCTTCGCCGGCGAGAAAGCCGGGGCTGCGTTCGGCAATAAGCGTGACGATGGCGTCGTCGACCGTCGGTAGGAACTTCAGTGGATTGACTTCGGAAGCTCCTACCATGGTCTGGGCGACACGGGCATTGCCCTTTTCCTCGGCCCGCTTGCGCAGAAGCTGCATCAGGCCTTCCATCATCAGCCGGTATTCGCGGCCGAACTTCTCCATTTCCGCGATGCTGTCGCGGCCGGGGAAATCGGCTTCCTCGACGCCCATGCCGTGCAGGAATGCAGAGCGAAGCGCCTTGTCGCCCGGCTGGGCCACTGCCGGCTGGCGGGCGGGCGTAGCGGCAGCACCTGTCCGCGCTGGGGCCGGGCTATCAGCCGCCTGCCCGGGCAAATCCCAGGGATTGGCGGGTCGCTGGGCGACGCGCTCGCGCTGGCCAGTCGAACCGACGCCGTTTGCCGAACCGGTCGCGGCGGCGGGTCCGAAACCAAAATCATCGTTGAAATCGGACGGTTTTCCATGAGCGAGTTGGGCTCCACGGCCGAGGGACGGCACGGGGTCGAGGCTGAATGGATCCGTTTGGCTCGCCGCACCGTCCGGTTCGAGGTAAGGGGCGGCGTCTTTCGCCACAGGCGTCGAAACCGGATCGAGGCTGAACGGGTCATCGAAAGCAGGCGAGCTGCGCTGGCTGGAGGCGGCACGCTCGAACGCGCCCGCAACCGGCTGCTCGAACGGATTCGGCAGATCGGCCGGGCGTGGCCGTCGCGGCTCCTCCTCGACCTTGGCGGAAAAGAAGTCGTCACGGCCGATGCTCACCGGCGCCCGCGATGCCGGCGGCAAGCGTTCCGCAACCGGCTGGCTGGCGGCAGGTGCCTGGGCAGTTGGCGTCTGTAGGTCGACATAGACGACGTAGTCGCCAAGTCTCAGCCGCATGCCGCTTTGAAGGCGCGTCGACTGGCCGGCACCAAGCGGGCTGTCGGAGTCGTTTATGAAAAGTCCACTGCTCGACGTGTCGGTGACGAAATAGCCGTCTCGCCCGCCTGTGATCTTGCAATGGGCGCGGGAAACGAACATGTCGGGATCGTTGATCTGCCAGCCCGCGTCCGAGCTGCGGCCGATCACCAGCTCACCTTCGTCAAGCCGGGTCTGCCGTACCGCCTGGGTGCGTGGCCCTTGCTCCAGCGTCAGCAGCAGGCTCATGCCGCGACCCCCGCCATTTCCGGCCGCCATCCGACAATTGTCCGCAGCCGCAGATCGTCAGCATCGCCCCTTTCGGCGGGCCGCGCAAGCCAGGCGGTCCGGCCGAGCTGGACCGTTCCGATGCGGGGTGGCGGCACGGCTTCACGCGCCAGCACGATGCGCAGGTCGACATCGAGCGACTCCCCAACCATGTCGCGAACGGCCTGCTTGAACAGTCTGAGGCGCGAGCCTCCCGGCAGGAACGCCTTGAACTCCTCAAGACTGAGAGGGCCAACGCGCAGTTCGATCCTGCTCTGGCGGTTGAAAACGCGCGGGCCGATCGTCGCCCCCCGGCCGAGGTCCGCATAGGCTTTTGCGAGGCGGGTCTGCAGCCCGGCTGGTATGGTTATCCAGGCGGCGATGAATTCCTTGATCTGAACCGGCACCCTGAACGCTTCCGCCAGAAACAGCGTCAGCCGTTCCGGACCGTCGACCTGGCTGGCGAGCGATGCGGCCTGACGAAGCTTGACAGTGTCGAGATCAGGATTTTGGGTGCCGGGAAGTCCGATCCCCGCCATCGCTTCAAGCATGGCGCGAACGCGGCCGCCGACCGCGCGCTCGACCTGGACCGCCGGATGCGCATCCGCCCAGGCCCGGTAGTAAAGGGCAATCATGCGGTGCTGGAGGATGTTGACGAAGTCCACGAAGGTCGTGTCGCTGGTCTGCTGTGCGTCGGCACCGGCGAACCAGCGCTGCGACAGGCGGTCGAGCACCCAACGTGTCAGATGCAGCGGCATTGGGCCCTCAGGCCCCAGCAGGCCGAGATTTGCAACCGTGACCCGGGCCGGCACCTTGTCGCTGGCCTCGCGGAACTGCACCAGGTCCCGCGCGGAAAAGGCGAGGCGCACATGCTGGCCGAGCCTTGCCGGCTCGCGGTCGGGGCGTCCGGAATGACCGAACAGACCGCTCCGCTGTTCGAGACGGCGCAACAGTTCGAAAAAGTCGAACGCCTCGGACAGACCTTCGGCCCGGTCCGGGCCGATCGTGTCTGGATCAGGTGTCTTGTCTAGATCAGGTAGCGATTGCCGGGCGTCATCGGCCATGGCACATCCTCCTGTCTCTGCAGCAGCCGCGTGCGGGTTCGCACGAAGCCGTTTATTCCGGCATGACGGGCAAACAGCCGCGCCAGCAAGGCCGAAAGCAACAAGTTGCTTTGCCCTGCCAGCACCGACTGATCGACATGCAGCGTCACTTCAGTGCCACGCCCGAAGCACATCGGCCCGTCGATCTGCAGCCGTTCGATCACCGACCGCGAGTCGATGCGCACGATCGAATGCACGTTGCGGGCAAGGCTCGGATCGCCCCGGTCGGCATAAAGATCGAGCAGCGCATGCAGCGGGTCGACGCCGCGGCCTTCCTTGGCGAGGCTCAAGAAATTGAGGGCGAGCTGCGCCACCAGTCGCCAGGCGAGATCGTCGGCCCGGGACTCGCCTTCGGCCCCGGTGGGCAGTGCCGCGGGGATGGCCGGCTGCGGCGGACGCAACGCACCGAGCAGGCGAACGGATTCGACCGGATCGCCGGCCTCCAGCGTCAAGGTCGGATTGTCGTCGAGGATCGGCAGGTCACGGTTGGTGCAAAGCGCCATGATGTCGAGACGCTTCAACGGCCGGTTCGCGGGATTTGCGATCGGCCGGGATACGGCCAGGAAAACATCGTCTCCGGTGTATGACGTGCGGGTCAGGCCGTCGCGGCGTTCATCCTCCGTCGCCCGGCGTGGGCGCCGTTCCGTCGAATAGACCCAGCCGCTGCCGCGGTTCTGCCCGAGGCTGAACAGCTCCGGTATCTCGGCATCGCTGCCTTCACTGTCGGCATCCTCGACGCGGAGAACACGATAGATCTCGAAGTCGCGCGCCCGTGTGCGGTCGGCGTGCAGCACCTGCCGTGTCTTGCGCGGATCGAGCTCGACGACGTTGCACTCACGCTCGAACAGATTGATGATCGGCGTCGCGAAAAGTTCGAAATCCGCCGGCGTCAGGTCGGCGAGTTCGGGCGCCGGGCGGCGGAACAGGAAGATGATCTCCAGTCCGCCCTCGCAGTTGCGCACCACGGGCTGCAGCCCCAGGACCCGGACATAGTGAAAGCGCTCTGGCATGACGAAGTATTCGCGCAGCAGGCGGTACCCTTCGAATGTCGGGCGGGTGCGCGGCATCAAGGCCTCGTCGTCGCTGATGCCGACCATTTCGGGTGCCGGCAAGGGCGACAGCCGGTTGGTTTTGCCTTCCGGTCGTGCGCTAACAGCCGCGCAGGCGCCGAAAATCGCGTCGAACAGAAGTGGCGCCTTGGTGCGTCCGGCAAAATAGAGGTCGAGCTGGTCGAGCGCCAATTCGTCGAGTTTGCCTTTTCCAGTCCGCGTCAGCACCAGACGCAGGGCCACCTCGCCGGCGATGCCACCGATCGGTCCTATGCCGGCCGCCGCCAGCGCACTGCGATCCTGAAAATAGCTGACCGAAGTTATCGCTATCGGCCACAGGGTCATGTCCTGCGCGGTCGAGAAAGTGCAGCGCGTCGACAGGCCGGGCTGCAGGCTGGAGACCAGCCGCGTGTTGCGCTTGACGACGTGGCCGGCGGGCATGGTCTGCACCTGCTGGCCAGGTTTCAGCACGGCCATCGCCGTCGCGGGGGCCGGCGTGACCAGATCGGGATAGAGGACGTCGAGCACGCTCCGCGAAAATCGCGAGCGCTCGGCGTCGACTTTCAGCCGGGTGCGCGCGGCGAGGAAGGCGACGCCGTCCAGCAGCCGTTCGACATAGGGATCCGGGCAGGGCACCGTATCGAGCGACAGGTTGCGCGCCACCGCCGGATGCATGTCGGCAAACTCCGCCGCAAGGCCGCGGATATGGGTCAGTTCCTCCTCGTAATATTCGACGAAAACCCGATCCATCTCAGGCGTCCCTAATTTCGGTCCGCGCCAAGCCGTTGTCGAGATTGATCGTGGTGCGCAGGCGCATGCGTTCCGGTGTGGGCGTCATGATCAGCACGGCATCGATCTCGATCTTCAGCCCCACGGTCTTGTCACCAAGGGTGACCGTAACCTTCGTCGCGCTTTCCTTGAGGCGGGGCTCGAAGGTGGCGAGCACCGAGCGGATTTCGCGCGCCAGCACGTCGCGGTCGAAGTCGCGGGACGACCGGCCCGAGAAGGAAGGCACGCCGTAATTGACCACGCTTCGACGCACCTCCGGAAAATCGGCGAGCGACGGTGGGTTGTCTGCCATCTGCTCGTCCTCCAGGTCGGAAAGCAGCGGTGTGGCCTCGAAGCGCTCGGTGTTGAACAGAGCCTCGATGTCGCGCCGCACCGCTTCCCTAAGCACGCGCGCCGATACCACCACACCGCGGCTCTCGATCTCGACGCGGTGCTGAGACTGAAAGGCCAGGCGATGCAGACGCCGTTTCTGATCGGGCGTCAGCTCCGCATCGGCGTCGATGGTCCGCGCACTGCCGGCAACGAGGGTGTCAAGACGGTCCGCGCCAAGCTCGTCCAACAGGACATGGCGCAGCCCATCTATCTCCGAGGTCAGGCCCGGCAGGTCATTGACGAGGCGATCCCACAGCGACGGCTGGACCGCCTCGCTTTTCGCCCGCAGGCTGCCGGCGATCTGCTGCTTGCCGGCGCCAGGCCGCCGAACCTCACTTGCCGACATAGACATCCATTTCGGCTTCATCATTGCCGTCATAGACGAATTTGATCTTCTTGTAGGCGAAGCTGACCGCTTCCTCGATCAGGTCTGCCTCATCGTCAGCTTGCGACATGTCGTATTCCATGATCGAGGCGTCGGTCAGCGTAACGACCAGGTAATCCTTGCTTTCGCCATCGATGGTCCGCCGTGCCGAAAACACCACCTCATTGAGGGCCTTGTTCTCGAACAACGCCTTTGCCAGGTAGGGCGAGGATTTGTCGTAGTGTTTGGTGAACTTGATCATGCCCATGGACACGCGGCCACGGCGTGAGAGCGAATTCGGATCATAGGGTGCGACCATCTTGTAGTCGACGCCATGGACTTCGATTTCGTCCGAGTGGCCGTCGCGGGTGCTGGGGCCCTTGATATCGGGAACCTTCAGAAAGCCATCAATCTTCATGGTCGTGGGCATTTTCTCTCTCCACCGCTTTTAAAAACCAAGATGTTGTTGCTGCAAATCAAGTCTTCACGGACGGCAGTTCCGACACCAGTCGGAGCGAGGCATTGATGCCCTCCAACTGGTAGTGCGGGCGCAGATAGAAGCGGGCATTGTAGTAGCCTGGCCGCCCCTCCACGCTGTCCACCTGGACCTCGGCAGCGGCAAGCGGGCGCTTGGCGCGTGCCTTGTCGTCGGCGAAGGCCGGGTTGGCCAGCACGTAGCGGTTGATCCACTCGGTCAACCAGATCTGCATGTCGGAGCGCTCCTTGAACGAGCCGACCTTGTCGCGCGCAATGGCCTTGAGGTAGTGCGCAAAGCGCGAGACCGGGAAAAGATAGGGCAGGTTGGCGCTCAGCCGCTCGTTCGACTGTGCGTCGGGGTCGACCAGCCGGCCGGCGCGCGTTTCGTCGTCCTGCAGCGAATGGGCGCCGATGAAGGCCGCCAGATCCGTGTTCTTACGGTGCAGGATCGGCATCAAGCCAAGCTTGGCCAGTTCGGCCTCGCGCCGGTCGTCGATGGCGACTTCGGTCGGGCATTTCATCGCGATCGAGCCATCGTCGGTCGGGAAGCTGTGCACCGGCAGATTGAGCACCGTGCCGCCATTCTCGACGCCGCGGATCTGCGTGCCCCAGCCGAAAAGCTTGTGGCTGCGGTTGATGTTGACGCCCATCGGGAAGGCGGCGTTCATCCAGACATACTTGTTGTGATCGCCCTGCACCTCTTCCTCGAAGGTGAAGCCCTTCACCGGAACGGTATCGGTGCCATAGGGCAGCCGGGCCAGAACACGAGGCATGGTCAGGCCGATGTAGCGAGCGTCCTCGCTCTCGCGCAGCGATTGCCAAGAGGCATAGGCCGGGTTGGAGACGATCTGCTGCAGGTCTTGCGGGTTCGGCAATTCCTGCCAGCTGTCCATGCGGAACAGGCGCGGCGAGGCGGCTGCGATGAACGGCGTGTGCGCCGAGGCGCAGATGCCGGAGATATTGCGCAGCAGGCCGACGTCGCGCGGGTGGTTGGAGAATTCGTAGGCCCCGATCACGCAGCCGATAGGCTCGCCGCCCAGCATGGAATACTCGTCCGTATAGACCTTCTTGAAGATCGGGCTCTGGTCCCACATCTGGCCTTCATAGTCTTCGAGCGTGTCGCCCAGCTGCTCCTTGGAGATGTTCATCACCCGGATCTTCAGCTTCTGGTCCGTCTCGGTGTTGTTGACGAGATACCAGAGGCCGCGCCAAGTGCCTTCCATCTCGCGCACTTCCGGTGCGTGCAGGATCTCGTTGACCTGTGCCGTCAGCATCTTGTCGATGCCCGCGATCAGCGACTTGATCGACTTGATCGCATTGGACGAAATGGTCGTGGTGTCGGAACGCGACTGTGCCGCGAGTGCGAGATTACGCACCAGTTGCTGCAGCTTCTCGCTATCGTCCTTCTTGACCTTGAAATCCTTCTCAAGGAGGCCGCTGAATTCGTCGAGGTTTATGGCTTCGGCCTCGGCGGCGACGGCGGCGGTCTTTTGCTGTTCGGCCATGGTTCACTCCCCTGCCTTGTCGTCGTCGGCGAGCGCCTGGCCGGCGATCTTGCCAAGCAGCGGCTCGTTGTTCAGCAGCTGCGCGATGCGTTTTTCGGCGTCGACGCGGCCATCCATGAAGCCGAGCAGTTCCTCGAGCTGGCGGCGCATCTTGAGGATCTCGGCCAGTTGCGGTACCTGCGCGGCAATTTTGTCGGGAGCGAAATCGCCCATCTTGGTGAAGGTGAGATCGAGCGCCAGTTCCTCGTCGCGCTCCTGGCCTTCGGCCTGCGGCAGCGTGTTCTTCACTCGGGCTTTGACGCGGGGCCCGAGCGCCTCCATGAACTTGGGGAAGCGGTTGGCGTCGGTCTCGACGAAGGATCGATCCAGCACCGATTTTGACGCTTCCTTGGTCTGCGAAGCGCCGGAAAGGTCGGCCATCACCGCCATCACAAACGGCAATTCGATCGTCGTCGGGCTACCGTAGGTTTCCACGTCGTAGGCGATCTGCACCCGCGGCGCGCGATTTCGTTCGATGACCTTCGCTTTGCTTTCGGCTGGCATGTGCTGTTACCTTTCATCCTTCTGAGCCGTCTTCTTGGCATCGGGAACGCCGGCAAGGAGCCGGAATTCCTTCAGCCCAGACGGGGCGAGATCTTCCATCAGTTCAACGAAATCCATGTGCACCATGCGGCGCACGCGCCGCGCCAGATGCGGTATCGGGCTCGACGGTTCGGTGCGGTCATAGAAGGCGACGACCAGGTCGAGGCACTTCACCACGTCGTCGCGCGAGGAGATCCGATCAGGAAGCCCCGTGCTTGAGTCCGAGTAGGTTGCCGCACTTGCCATAGTCTCGGCTCCATGACCGTTTCGAGCAGGCGTTGCCGGTTCTGCAGGAGTGGGCGCCTTGGCCGCGCCATTCGCCACGGCGCCGGCTGCCGAGTTCCGTTCGAGGGTCGTCAGCAAACGCTGCAGAAACCGCTTTAATTCCGGAACGGGAGCGCCGCCGCCTTCGAGGCGGGCGTTCAGCGCGGTTTCGACCGCGTCAAGGGCCGCGATCGCTGCCCGGGCGTCGGCGACGAGCGCGACCATCTCCGCAACGGCCTGATCAATCTGTGCAGCACATCCGGCGCGCACCCGGTTCAACAATTGTCCGTGCGCACTGACCAGTGCGGCCTTTTCCGCCGTGTTCAATCCCGAGGCGGCTTCCTGGAGCATGACACGGTCGTCGAGCGCGCTTTGTTCCAGGTCGCGTCCGCTGATCGGTCCGATCGAGCGTGGCGTCAAGAAAATCATCTGCCGCAGGTTCGCCAGCAACCCGTCCTGACCATTCTGGAGGTCGAGCAGCGCGTTGATACGGCGCAAGGCGGCATCGCGAGGCGTAGCGTTGGGCCGCAGGGCCGGATGCATGGTTTCCCAATGCTGATCGAAGGTCTGCGCAATGAGGGTCAGACCCTGCGCGAGCCCGGCCAGTCCGTCTTCATTGGCCAATGCGCGCGTGACGATGACAAGCAGGCGCAGGTCGCGGCCATGCGCGCGCAAGTCCGCCGCCTTTGCCAGCACCGCGGACCAGTCGACCGGAATGGTGCTTTGCGAGGTGGGCTTGTTGTTGCCGTCGTGGACGACCTTGACCTCGGGCTCCGTCAGGCGCTCCAGCTCATGAAAAGCCGGGTCGTTGCGCAAATCCTCCCCTGACGGGTTTCCACCGTCGAGCGGGCTAAGCCAGAGCGCGGCATCAATCACTCAAACCCCCAGCGACCGACCTCAAACCGTAAGTGACGCAACGTTAACACACGGTTGTACTTTACCACAATTCAAGGACGGCTCAAAAATTAACAGAAGCTAAACGCAACCGCCGCCAGAGTGCCGGAATCCTTGGTGTGGTTGCCGAAGCTGGAGGTGAACCGCATCGCGGAGCCGCGCCCAAGTCCGTGGCTGTTCACAGTTGGTGGTGCGGGACTTTCCACAAATGGAAACGAGCCGGCCAAACCGGGCGTCGAGACATCGGTCCGTCAGGCGCTTTGTCAAGTGACGGCTTATGTGGCACTTTATCGGCTGGCAGACTGCAGGAGCACGTTCGATGGAACAGCGCCGGTCATCGCGGACTTTCAAGCGCAAGGAACTGGTCGGCAAGCTCAATCCTGTCGGCGTCCGCGCCTTCAAGGCTGCTGCCGACACCGCCAAGCTGCGCGGCAATCCTTACGTGGAACTCGTCCATTTCATAGAGCAACTGGTGCTTTCCGACCGCTCGGATGTGCAGATGATCATCGCCGATGCGGGCGTGGACGCGAGCCGGATCACCGCCGATATGACCCGCGCCGTCGACAAGCTGCCTTATGGCGCTACATCGATCGAGGAGTTCTCCGACCATATCTTTCATGCCATTCAGGAAGCCTGGAACCTGGCGACGCTGGAGTTCGGCGTCGAAGAAGTCCGCAGTGCCCATATTCTGCTTGCCTGCCTGAAGACGCCGGCGCTGGAAGGCCTGCTGTCGAAGATCAGCGGCGAGTTCGACAAGATCGACGCCGACGCGGTCATCGCGCGGTTTGCCGATGTTGTGGAGGGCTCACTCGAAGCCGGCGCCGCTCCGACGACGCCTGCCACCGAAACGCCGATGAAACGGGGGCCGGGCGGGGATTCGACGCTGGCGAAATACGCCACCGACCTGACCCAGCGCGCCCGCGACGGCAAGATCGACCCCGTTGTCGGCCGTGACCCGGAGATCCGGCAGATCGTCGACATCCTGATGCGGCGTCGGCAGAACAACCCAATCCTGACCGGCGAGGCCGGTGTCGGCAAGACTGCGGTCGTCGAGGGCTTTGCCTTGCGTATCGCCCAGGGCGACGTGCCGCCCACCTTGCAGAATGTCAGCGTGCGCATGCTCGACGTCGGATTGATGCAGGCGGGCGCCAGCGTGAAGGGCGAATTCGAAAGACGGCTGAAGGCCGTCATCGATGAGGTTCAATCGTCCGAAACGCCGGTCATCCTGTTCATCGACGAAGCCCACACCTTGATCGGCGCCGGGGGTGCTGCCGGAACCGGAGATGCCGCCAATCTCCTGAAACCGGCGCTGGCGCGCGGCGAACTTCGCACCATCGCTGCAACAACCTGGGCCGAATACAAGCAGCACATCGAGAAGGACCCGGCGCTGACCCGCCGTTTCCAGGTGGTCAAGATCGACGAGCCGTCGGAGGCGGTGGCCGTCCTCATGTTGCGCGGTGTGGCAGGCATGCTGGAGCAGCACCACAAAGTGCAGATACTCGATGAGGCGATCGAGGCGGCGGTCGGCCTGTCGCATCGCTATATCCCGGCACGGCAACTGCCCGACAAGGCGGTGAGCCTTCTCGACACCGCATGCGCCCGTGTCGCCATATCGCAGCACGCCACGCCAGCCGAGGTCGAGGACATCATACGCCGCCGCCAGGCGCTGGAGGTCGAGCGCGGCATCATCGGTCGCGAGGCTGCGATAGGCATCGAGGTGACTGACCGGCAGGCCCGGGTCGACACCGGACTTGCGGAAACCGAGCTCACATTGGCCGCCGCCCGGCAGCGCTGGGATCGGGAAAAGGCACTCGTCGCCGAAATACTCGAACTGCGCGCCAGACTGCGCGGCGAGGGTATTCCGCTCGATGCCGTGGAGACGCCGGAGGGCACTGTCGAAACGGCGGGCGCTGACACGGTTGACGCTCCGCTGCCGAAGGCCGAACCGTCCAAGGCCGAAGTGCCCAGGACAAAAACGGCCAAAGCCAAAACAGCCAAGACTAATGTCGAAGAACAGCCCGCTGCCGCTCCACCTGATCCTGCCGCCGATCTCGCCCGGTTGCGCGAACTGATGGCCGACCTGGCCGAGGCGCAAGGCGAGACGCCGCTGATCCTGCCTTCGGTCGATCGCAACGCCGTGGCCGCCGTGGTCCAGGACTGGACCGGCATCCCGACGGGGCGGATGCTGTCCAGCCAGACCGAAAAGGCGCTGCGACTGGCCGCCACTCTGTCCGAACGCGTGGTCGGGCAGGATCATGCCATGGAGATGATCGCCAGGCGCGTACAGACCAGCCGCGCTGGGCTGGGCGCTCCGGAAAAGCCGGTGGGCGTGTTCCTGCTCTGCGGCCCTTCGGGCGTCGGCAAGACCGAAACGGCCTTGGCCTTGGCCGAGACGCTCTACGGCGGCGAGCAGAATCTGATCTCGATCAACATGTCCGAGTTCCAGGAGGCGCACACGGTCTCGACCTTGAAGGGTGCGCCACCTGGATATGTCGGCTACGGCAAGGGCGGCATCCTGACCGAGGCGGTTCGGCGCAAACCCTATTCGGTGATCCTGCTCGACGAGGTCGAGAAGGCGCATCCCGACGTGCACGAGATCTTCTTCCAGGTTTTCGACAAGGGAATGATGGACGACAGCGAGGGCCGGCGCATCGATTTCAAGAACACGCTGATCTTGCTGACCTCCAATGTCGGCTCGGAAGTCATCATGGACCGGACCAAAAACGGGACTGTTCGCGCCGGGCTGGACGACCTCGACACGGCGCTCCGTAGCCCCCTGCTGAAGGTTTTCCCGGCTGCCTTCCTTGGCCGAGTGGTGACCATTCCGTACTATCCGCTCTCGGATTCGATGATCGAGGCGATCGCCCGTCACCAGTTCGCCAAGATTGCCCGGCGGCTGCGTGCAACCAACGACGCGGAATTGGTCATCGGCGATGGTGTCATGGATCTGGTCAAGGCCCGTTGCACCGAGATCGAATCCGGCGGGCGGATGATCGACGCCATCCTGACAAACACGCTCCTGCCGGAATTGAGCCGCGGCGTGCTGAACCGCTCGCTCGAGGGCGAAAAGATGACAAAAGTAACCGTCGGCGCCTCCAAGGAAGGGTTTACCTATTCCTTCGAGTAGGAATGTTGATGACGATTTGCTTCTGCGCGTCTCGTGCATAGGCTGAGCCAGCCAGCTCGACGATTTTTGAAGGCATGGAAGTCCTGCCTGCCGCGCGGCCAAGGGGCGAGTTTGTGTGGCGTGATTGACCTAGTGACGGTACTTTTCGCAGCGCAATGGTCATGACGTCGAGACGATTCAGCCCGCAAAAATCGAGCGATTGATCCCGATAGTTGATGAAACCTCGAAATATTTTTCGCGGCGATTTTCCGTTTAAAATCAAAAGCGTAACTTTTTGACGGACCATGCGTCGGCTTTTGGCATGGCAAGCAAGAAAAAACCCAGCTAGATCAATGACCTAGCTGGGTTATAAACAATCGAGTGGGAGTAGGGGGACGGCGGCAAATGGCGTAATTTCGCCAGCCGCTCCGGCCCGATCGTACCTTCCGCTGTTTGGCTGCGATAACCTCCTTCGATCTCCTGGCAAAACACAGGGTTGATCTGAACGAAGTTGAGAGGGGGCGTAAAGCGCAGTCGGCATGTTGGAGAGCTGCGGCGTGCAATGGCGTGCAAATAGGCGGCTTTGCTTGCGAGGACAGTCAGTTCGACCGGCAACGGTCGTGACGCGTACGTTGGAGCTTACGAAGCTGCGTTGGATGGTTCAAGCTCTTTGGCTCCAACCGCAGTTCTGCCGCTAGCGGGCTCTCGTTGCGAGCGGGCATATTTGTCGCTGATGAGCTTGCGGATCGGACAGCCCCCTCAAGGTTGCAGGCGACCGTCCGAGGTTCATCGCGATTTCAGAGTCGCCCGAGGTAACAATAGGTTGTCGGAAAAGCGTTACCGTGTTCCCCACATTTGGAAACGCTAGGTTTTCCACGACGCGAACGGCAGCTTTGGGCCGCAAGTAGGTCATTCGCTCCCATCTTGGTGCCTCCTAAAAGCAGACGGTTGATTCGTTGGCTGACTCTTGCGGATCGGCGAAATTGTCTGTCCGCAAGCCAGGTATGTTCCGGAAACCAGCAAGACCATCAGCGTGGTGTCGAGAATATCGTGGCCGACAAGGATGCCTGTCAGGCCACCAACAACGTATACTATGACGGTGACTACAATCATGGTGGCGCCGAACCGCTCCAACGGATCGGGATTGATACGCAGGACCCTTGTCGCATTCCATACCGCCACGGCAAAGATTGCAGCCAGTGTCAGCGCACCTGCGAGCCCGGCCTGCACCAACGCCGTCAGAAAGCCATTGTGAAAGTGGTTGAAGCCTTCGGTTGCCCCAAAGTGCTGTTTGAATCCCTGCCTTGAAAGCACCCGGCTGGCGGCCATTCCATGACCAAAAACGGGCGCCTGGCGAAAGGCGTCGAGCCCGATGTCCCACAACCCAACCCGCAATCCGAGCGGGGTGGTGTAGTCGCCTTTGGCGGCGAGGGCATTCCAGTTATCGTACAGGACATGTGTGCGATCGACGATGATTGGAGACATAATTGCCGCGATGAGCAGCGTCGAGGCGCCGGTAATCACCAGCAACTGTCTCATATCTGATCGGCAGACCTTTTTGCGATTGATCACAAGGACAGCTACAACCGCGATGAGCAAGGCCACCCAAATCATTCGCGAGCCCGAATAGATGGTCGCCACGATGCCGGCGAGCGCTGCGGCGGTGAGCGGCTTCCAGGCTTTCTCAACGCCTGACAGGACGCCCGCAAGGCACATCATCACGGCAAGGCAGGTGACCGTCGCAAACACGATCGGATTTCCGGCTCCTCCTTCTGCCCTCAGCATCCCGAACCAGTGATATTGGACGATTGCCAGCACCAGCGCTCCGACGCATGCAGCCGCGCTGGCGCGCACAGCGATGCGCGCCAGGGTCGCCTTGTCGGTGATGCTCCAGGTCGAATACGAGACCGGAAACAACAACAAGGTGACTAACGGCAGGAAATGCGTGGCGTCGGCGCGCAGCGTGCCGTTGACGGTCGACGCCAGCACCTGCGCCGCACAATAGGCATAGATCGCGATGGTCATGGCAAGCATCGGCCGGTCGATGTTCAAGCGGCGGCGCCCGGCAGAGAGCAGCACCAACGACCAGAGCGCGCCGCCATGAAAGACGAAGCTCACCACGGATCCGAGCACCGGTGGCGAAAAGAAGCAGGCGATCGAGAAGCAGCGGTTGACCTGTTCGGCCGTGAGCTGGCGCCGGAGCGATGTAAACAGGTTCAATGCCTTTGCTTCGCCATCATCGAGGCGCGCGAGAATCGTTCGAACGATCCTCGCTTACCGTGCTTCGCCCCTTTGCCCCGAACCCGTATAGCTGTTCGCTTTGGTATCCGGTAGTGCGGAACTATCTCGCCCTTCATCCAGATGCGCGAGCGGATGTGGCAAAACCAAACCGGTCCGGCCTCGACGCCTGCTCAGGCCGCGACCGCCGTTGAAGCTCCCTGGGTCGTTTCCCGCCAGGACTGGAACATCAGCACGTCCCAAAGCAGGTACTGGTTGTTGCGGTGTCCGGAGAGGTGTTCGGACCAGGCATGCCGGATCGCTTTGGGCTGGAAGAAGCCGTCCTCGCGCAGCCGGCGCTCGTCGAGCAGCGCCTCGGCCCATTCGCGCAGCGCGCCGCGCAGCCAGGCGTCGATAGGCACGCCAAAGCCCATCTTGGGACGTTCGACGAGGGCTTTGGGAACATGCCGGTAAAGCAGCTGCCTGAGCGGCCACTTCGTCTGGCCGCCGGCGCGCAGAATGGAAAGCGGCAGCGACAGCGCGAAGCCTACGAGGCGGTGGTCGAGCAGCGGCACGCGGGTCTCGAGGCTGACGGCCATGGCGGCGCGGTCGACTTTCACCAGGATGTCATCTGGCAGATAGCTCATGATATCGAGGTACATCATCCGCTCGACATTGCCCGGCAAGTCCGGAAGCGCTTCCAGACCCGTCAGCATGGTCGGCGGCTCGACCGCACCCGGGATGATCTGGGTCGGTTCCCAGTGCGAGCAGAGGCGACGGTAGACATCGTCCATGCTTGCCAGCGAAAACACGGACGCGGCCTTATGGATCTTGTCGCCGACACGTTCGCGGCGCAGGCGCCGCGGCAAGAGCGGCATGATGCCGCCCGCCAGATTGTTATAGAGCTCAGGTGACGGCAGTGTCGCAAGGCTGGCCGACGCGCGGCGCAGGCCGACCGGGATGCGCGACAGCTTGTTCCAGAACGCATCGGCGAGCGCGTAGCGTGTGTAGCCGGAGAACAGCTCGTCGCCGCCGTCTCCCGACAACGCCACGGTAACGCTGCCACGCGCCATCTTGGAGACAAGGAAAGTCGGGATTTGTGAGGAGTCCGAGAACGGCTCGCAATAGATGCCGGGAAGTTGGGGCACGACATCGAGCGCGTCGCGCTGGCTGACATAAAGCTCGGTATGATCGGTGCGGAGGTGGCGCGCCACCTGCTTGGCATGGTCCGCCTCGTTGTAGCCCGCTTCGTTGAAGCCGATCGTGAAGGTGCGCACTGGCCGCGCGCTGATCGACTGCATGACTGCCACGACTGCGGAAGAATCGATGCCGCCCGAGAGAAAGGCGCCGAGCGGCACGTCGGCGATCATTTGCCCTTCAAGTGAGCGGCGCAGATGACGCTCGACCTCGTCGACCGCCTCTTCGGGGCTGCCCTGGAAAGGGTCGCGCCGGCCTTGCTCTGCGACGTCGCTGGCGCTCCAATAATTCTCGACGCGCGGCTCATGCATAGGATCGGAAAGGACGAGAAAGTGGCCGGGCCTTAACTTCCGGATGCCCTGATAAATGCTGTAGGGCGCAGGGATGTAGTTGTGGCGCATCATCAACGCCAGCGCATTGCGGTCGATCTCCGGGCGCCAGTCCGGCAGCGGTTGAAAGGCCTTGAGTTCCGAGGCAAACGCGAAGGTCTTGCCGACCCGGCCGTAATAGAGCGGCTTTTCCCCCAGGCGATCGCGGCCGAGCACAAGGGTTCTCTCGCGCCGGTCCCAAACGCCAAAAGCAAACATGCCGACGGCCAGTTCAAGCGCTGTTTTGGTTCCAAGCTCTTCGATGGTGGCCAGGAAGACCTCGGTGTCGGAATGCCCGCGCCAGGCATGGGCGCCAAATTGCCGGTCGAGATGCGCCCGCATCTCGACGTGATTATAAATCTCTCCATTGAAGACGATGACGTAGCGGCCACTATGGGAGATCATCGGCTGCGCGCCGGCCGACGACAGGTCGATGATGGCCAGGCGGCGCTGACTGAAGGCGATGCCGGCCTCGGCGTCGGTCCAGACGCCGTCGCCGTCCGGTCCGCGATGCCGGATCCTGTCCGCCATTCGACGCACGGTGAGGCTGCCGCTGCTCGTCGCGGCTGCTCCACCCACAATGCCGACGATACCGCACATCCGGGGCTACTGCTCCATATTTGGCTTGCCCAAGTTCTTCCCCTCCATGGCGCGAAATCAGAGTGAGAAGAACCCGGTCGCTATAAATCCGTCCGCTCGAAACACCATTCACCACAGCCGGTGCCGAACAGGCCAATTCCAGGCGTTACATTGAAACGTTGCTTCGTGCGAAACCCAAGGTTCTCCACGGTCATCTCCAACTCGCTGGACGAGGTGGATTGATAGGGATAGCCGCCAAGCCAGTCGTCGACATCCGCCAGGAATTCCATGCCTCGGCGCGCGCGGTAGTTCTTTACAAACGAGATCGGGTCGCGGTGGCGCAGCGTCCTCGCCGCCATATAGGCCGAGACAAACATCGCCTTGACCGGAGGCCGCAGCCATCGATGCGAGGCATAGAGTCTCTTTTCGACCGTCCACAATCCGCACAGCGGTGTCTTCAGGTAGATCGCAATGCCTAATCGCCCGCCGCGGCCGACGAAGCCGGCGGCGTTGCCGATCGCTGTCCACATGTCTCCGGTATGATGCAGGACGCCCCATGAATAGACGACGTCGAACGTCCCGGTTGGAAGCGAGGCCCTGTCGAGGACATCGGCCCGCTTGACGCTCCAATCGGCTTCCGGCGCGAACCGAGACAGGACGGCCCTGGTCGTTTCGACGCAGTCCGCGTCATAGTCGAGGGCAGTGACTTTCGCCGCGCCCAGCCGGAGCGCTGCCGCTGCATGCAGCCCCGATCCGCAGCCGATGTCGAGAAATGTCTTGCCCTCAAGATCACCCACCAGGCGGCGAAGATCCTCGCAAGCCCGGTTGAGGTGTTCGTCCTCGAAACGCGCGGCAAGCTCAGACCAGTTGCGGCCGAAATCATAGCGCGCGTTCATGGGCCTCCCATCTGTCGTCCTTTTTGCGAGGCACCGACTCTGCGGATCATACCCGATAGAACTCCCGATACCATTCGACAAAGCGCGGAACCCCGATCTCAATGGGAATCTCCGGCCTGAAGCCGGTTGCCTCCTCGAGCGAGCTGACATCGGCGAAAGTCGCAGGCACGTCGCCCGGCTGCAGCGGCATGAGGTTGCGGTTCGCCTTGCGTCCAAGCGCGTCCTCCAGCACCTCGATCAACCGGGTCAGTTGAACCGGCGAATTGCCGCCGATGTTGTGGATCCTGAACGGCGCGTTGCTGGTCGCCGGATCCGGCGCGGCGCTTTTCCACCCCGGATTGGCTGTCGCGGGCTGGCGCATGACGCGGACAATGCCTTCGACAATGTCGTCGATATAAGTGAAGTCCCGCTGCATGTTGCCATGGTTGAAGACGTCGATCGGCTCGCCGGCGAGGATGGCCTTGGCGAAGATGAATAAGGCCATGTCGGGCCGTCCCCACGGACCATAGACGGTGAAGAAGCGCAATCCTGTCGTCGGCAGTGCAAACAGATGGCTGTAGGTATGGGCCATCAGCTCGTTTGCCTTCTTGCTGGCCGCATAGAGGCTGAGCGGATGGTCAGCTGAATCGTGCACGGAAAACGGCATGCGGGTGCTGCCGCCATAGATCGAGCTCGACGACGCATAGACGAGATGCTCAACCGAGGCGTGCCGGCATCCCTCCAGGATGTTGAGAAAGCCACTGAGGTTGCTCTCCACATAGGCGTGCGGATTGGTGAGCGAATAGCGCACACCCGCTTGCGCCGCGAGATTAACGACAATCTCCGGAGCGGTTGACGCAAATAGTGCCGAAATGCGGTCGCCCTCGGTGAGATCGACATGCTCGAAACGAAAATCCGGGAACCCTTTCAGACGCTCAAGTCTCGCCTGCTTCAAGGTGACGTCATAGTACTCATTCATGGAGTCGAGGCCAATAACCCGCCGGCCTTCGGCAAGCAGCCTCTGGCTAAGGTGAAATCCGATGAAACCGGCCGCGCCGGTGATCAGAACAGGCCTGCTTGATGTCACGGAATATCCTAGCGTTAATTTCAGGCGGAGCCTTACAGGCTCCAATATTTTATGTTGTCAGGAATTTCATTCGGTTTGATGGCAGACTTGATGTCGAACAACGTTCCACCAGGCCTGATCATCTGAAAAAGATGCGCTCTTTCGCTAGCGAGATAATGCTTGTGAGGTACCGCCAAAACAAGCGCCTGCAAATCTCTTATCTCAGCGAGTGGCAGGATCGTTTCGCCATGATCGCGTCGGGCGGCTTCGGCATCGGCAAGAGGATCGTGGACTTTGGGGACAATTCCGAACTGCCTCAGTTCCTTGACCATGTCGAAAACGCGGCTGTTGCGCAGATCCGGCACGTCCTCCTTAAACGTCAGTCCGAGAACGCCGACAGACGCTCCTTTGACCGGTATGTCCGAGCGGATCAGCTGCTTGACGACCTGCTGGGCAACAAAGGCCCCCATGCCGTCATTGATGCGACGGCCAGCGAGGATGATCTGCGGGTGGTAGCCCTCGGCCTCGGCCTTGGCGGTCAGATAATACGGATCGACGCTGATGCAGTGGCCGCCGACGAAGCCTGGCTTGAAGGGGAGAAAGTTCCATTTGGTCGCTGCTGCATCAAGAACGTCCTGCGTGCGGATCTCGAGGCGCTCGAAGATCATGGCCAGTTCATTCATCAGCGCGATGTTCAGATCACGCTGGGTGTTCTCGATCACCTTTGCCGCCTCGGCCACCTTTATCGACGGGGCGCGGTAGACACCGGCATCGATGATACTGCCATAGACGCTTGCCACGCGCTCCAGCGTTTCGGTGTTCTCGCCGGATACGACTTTGACGATCCGTCGCAGCGAGTGCTCCCGATCGCCGGGATTGGCCCGTTCAGGCGAATAGCCGAGCGCGAAGTCGTGAGGATGCCGCAGGCCGGAAATACGCTCGATGATCGGCCCGCAGAAATCCTCGGTCACGCCTGGATAGACCGTCGATTCGAACACGACGACCGCGCCTTTGCTCACCGCTTCACCGACAAGCTCCGATGCCAGTTTCAGAGCAGCAAGATCGGGAGCGCGATTGACATCGATAGGTGTTGGCACGGCAATGATGAAGAATGTCGCGCCTTTCAACGTCTCCGGGTCGGTCGTAAGCACGATCGAGGATTCCTTCAGCGCAACCGGGTCGACCTCGCCAGTACGGTCGACGCCGCCACGCAGTTCCTGGATCCGGCGTTCGCTGATGTCGAAAGCTATCGTGCCGGGGAAAACCTCGCCAAACGCGACGGCTACCGGCAGCCCGACATATCCCAAGCCGATAACAGCAATGCGTTCGGACATCCGCGGATTCCTCAGATCAATTACGAGTCGACGTGCTTGTATGGCAGGCCATGGGCCAATTCAACGATGGGCCTTCGCAGAGGGAGAAGTGTCCACTCAAAAATGGCTCAAGACCAATTTCCGTGTTGCATCTGCCGACGACGATCGATGTTGTGGATAACATCCGGCAGGATTGGGTTTCGAGCTTCAAAAACTTACAAGAGGCGACTGGCTTGAAGCAATCGGCCCGAGAAATCGACCGCATGAATCGTATCGTCGTCGTCGTGAGCGAACCCAAGTCCTTGGCAACCACTCGGGGGCATTTTCTTGTTGCGCTGCGCGATGCCGGATACGAGGTTCATGCCTTGGCGCCAGTCGACGCGATGACCGTTCGGTGGTTGACCGAAAATGGCATCCGTTTTCATCCACTGCCGATGGAGCGTGCCGCTATTGCTCCATTCGGCGACACGCTGCTGGCCTTTCGCCTTTACAACAAACTGCGACAAATCAAACCTCAGGTCGTGCTGAGCTGTGCGATCAAGCCGATCGTCTATGGCATACCCGCGGCCCTGATTGCGGGGATACCGCGCCGGCACGCGCTTGTCACCGGCCTCGGCTATGCGTTCACCGACCGGCACAAATCGCTCCGCTGGAGGATGGTCAATGCCGTGGCTCGGCTTCTTTATGGCACGAGCCTGCGGGTTGCGACCTCGGTCACCTTCCAGAACGACGACGACCGGGATGACTTTCGTCGTCAGGGACTGCTCGGGCGCACGCCAGCCAATGTCGTCAACGGTTCGGGAGTCGATCTAGACCGATTCAAAGTCGCGCCATTACCCGAGCAGCCACGATTTCTTATGATTGCACGCCTGCTTCGTGACAAAGGCCTCGCGGAGTATCTGGGTGCGGCAAGGCTGGTTAAGGCAGTCAGACCTGACGCTCGCTTCGACCTGGTCGGAGATAAAGATCCAAATCCTTCGGGGTTTCCAGTGTCGGAGGTTGAGGCAGCGGTCGCCGACGGAACCATCCGCTATCACGGGCCGGTCGAAGACGTCCGTCGAGTGATCGCCGATTCGCGCATCTTCGTGCTTCCATCCTATCGCGAGGGGACGTCGCGCTCGGTCCTGGAGGCCATGGCGATGGGGCGCCCGGTGATCACAACGGATGCGCCGGGTTGCCGCGCGCCGATCGTACCCGGGGTTAACGGCCTGCTGGTGCCGGTTGGCGGCACTACCCCCTTGGCTGAAGCCATGATCCGCCTGATTGACAACCCAGATGAAGCCGAATCCATGGCCAAGAACAGCCGGTCGATTGCCGAACAGCGCTATGATGTTCAGAAAGTTACTGCTCACATGATGGAAATCATCGAAACCGGGCACCGAGCCGCAGAATGACATTTGCAGGGAATCCATCGTCAAACAGGTACGAGTTCGGAGCCAATTGGGCTTCGTTCATCGACAAGCACTACTCGGCTGAACGCCGGCAGCTAGCTGTCGACAAGCTTTTGTCCTTCTTGGGCAAACAGAGCCTCGAAGGGATGGATTTTCTCGATATCGGAAGCGGTAGCGGGCTGCACTCGCTTGCCGCCTTCGACGCGAAAGCGGATCGGATACATTCCTTCGATTTTGATTCGCTTTCGGTAGATACAACCGGCAAGCTGCGCAAGTTGGCCGGGCATCCGCCAAACTGGGTCGTCGAAAGAGGCGACGTACTCGACGCCGACTATCTGGAGACCCTCGGCACCTGGAGCCTCGTCTATTCGTGGGGGGTGCTCCACCACACCGGCGCCATGTGGCAAGCGATCGAGAATGCGGCGCGCAGGGTAGCGCCCGGCGGCCTCTTCTTCATCGCTCTCTATTCGTCGAATGTCGTGAAGCCTTCCGCGCAATTCTGGCTCGACGTGAAGCGGCGATACAATGCCGCCAACCCTCGGCAAAGGTGGTGGATGGAATACTGGTACATCTGGCGCTTCGGCCTTGGCCGCAATCCACTTCGACTGCCGCTGCTTTTAAAGCAAATCTACGAGAAGAAGAAAGGGCGGGGCATGAGCTACATGACCGACGTCCGCGACTGGCTGGGCGGCTGGCCGATGGAGTTTGCCGACGACCAGGCCGTGGTCGATTTCCTGAAGGAACGGTTCGATTTCGAGCTCGTCAGGATATCCACCGGTGAAGCTTGCACGGAATTTCTCTTCAAGAACCCAAACAAGGCACAATCCAAGCCCAACTGATACAGTTCAAGCCATCTGTCCGCCGGTTCTCGTCCAGATATGCGGCCGACCATTTTCGAGCGTTATGATTTCGTCGCAATTTTCGACTGTCGTGAGACGGTGCGCGATGATCAAGATGGTCAGATCGGTGGGCAGTTCTCGGATCGCCTCCATGACCGCAGCCTCGGTCTCCATGTCGAGTGCGCTCGTAGCCTCGTCGAAGACGAGCACCGATGCTTGTTTGTACAAAGCGCGCGCGATGCCTATTCGCTGGCGTTGGCCCCCCGATAGACGGACACCGCGCTCGCCGACCCGCGTCTCATAGCCCTGCGGCAAGCTTTCTATGAAGTCCGCCAGGGCGGCCTGCTGCGCCGCGTTGAGGACGCGCTCAAGGTCGATCGTGGCAGGGTCGATGCCGAAGGCGATGTTATCGGCGATTGAGGCATCTGCCAGGAAGATGCTTTGCGGCACATGCGCGATCTGTCTTTGCCAGGCCCGCCGCGAAGCGCCGTCCAGCCTCTGCCCGTCGATCTCGATTGCCCCGCTGGTCGGCTCGAGCAAACCCATGACCAGATCGACCGTCGTGCTCTTGCCACTGCCTGTCTTGCCGACGAACCCGACTTTGGTCCCCTTTGAGATCGTGAGATTGAACCGCTCGAGTATAGGTTGCTGGTCGGGAGCGTAACGGAACGACACGTCCCTGAGCACGATCGCTCGATCGAATGGCAGGCGCTTGGCCGGAGGCTGGCTCCATTCTGGGCCAAGTGGTGCCTCCAGCGCCTGTAGCACGACTTCGGCGCCGGCAAGATTGCTCAGTATCAGCGCCCAATTGCCGTAAACAAGCTGCATTGATGGCAGCAGACGCTGCGCTCCAAGAACGAATGTTCCAAGGACTGGGAGCACCTCGCCGGCATTGTTGGACCGGAGGATGAGGAAATAGGCAAGCGCCGCGATGATCACCATACCCGCGGCTTCGATCGCGAAACGCGGAGCGCCGGCTGCAAGCGCGTTCGTGGCATTGGCGCGTTGCAGGCGTGAGTCGAGTTCGCTGTATCGCGAGAGAAAATAAGGCTGGGTGTCGTTGATGATGACATCGCGGATGCCACCCAGCCCCTCTTGTACAGAACGAATGCCTTCGGCCTGCGCGCTGGCGATGATTCGCGCATTCCTCTTGAGGTGCTTGCGGATCACGAGCGACATGGCGAGATAGACCGCACCAAAGCCCGCGAAAATAACGAAGGTGATGAACGAACTCAGGACAAAAAGGGCAGCGACGACGAAGACACCGATGATTATGCCGCTGATTGATTGCAGCAGTGGCAGCATTACGCCAGCAGTGATGGCTTGTACCTGACGCAGCGCGGCCAACACCGAACTGGAGTTGCGCGAAACGTGGTAACTATAGGGCTGGCGGAGCACTCGGTCATAGACCTTCACGCCCACTTCATGTCCCAGCGAAAACACGTAGGAATTCGTGGCCCAGGTGAGGAGTATGCGAACTGCGCCGGCCGCGATGGCCACCACCGAAAACAGAACCGTCAGACCGAGAAGGCTGTCAGAGGAGCCGGGCAGCCGGAAGCTCGCAAGCTGACGCGCGAGAAACGACTGTCCGCCAACCGCCTCTGGATTGGCTATTCGCGCAAGAAACGGCAGCAAGGCACCAAGCGTGGCGGCTTCCGCCAGAGCACCGAACACCATCAGGACAAGGAGGCCGTAAAACTGCCTCTGCCGCCCCTGCGAGACCTGCCGCCACAGGCGTCGCAGTGTGTCGAGGGTGCTGCCAGAGTTTCGGTTTCCGCTCAATGCCAAATCGATGCCCGCATTCAGAGCGCCCAATGCACACGTTCGGCGCCTCACGACAAGCCACAAGCCAAGTCCGTTGACAACTTTATCACAGAAGTCAGAAGGTGGTCCGTCCACAATTTGTGCGTCATGGACGAGAGGCCGCGAGCGCAGCGAAGTGTTATGCTTCAGTCATGAATGATGCCATCGAGATTCGGGGTCAAAGGCGGCGGCTGAGCTTAATCGCGACATTGCTGAGCTCACTCGGCCTGTTCTCGGCAGGGATCGGAGCGGCCTTCCTGCTCTTTGTCGCGGCCTACCCGCTCGGACTGGTCAGCGCTTACCCCGAACCGCCTGCCGTGGCAACCGAGGGGCCGCTGGGCTTCGAGCAGAAAGTGGGGAAAATCGATGACCTCTACCGTGGCCGGGATGAGCCTATGCGGGCGTATCTCGATCGCCTGACAAAAGCCGTCGCGGGCGGAATGGTGCATTATTGGACGGAAGGCGACCGATGGACAGTGACCGATGCGTCGTACACACGGATCGGAGTTTTCGACAACTACTTGCTCTGGATGCTCAGTTTTCGGCCGGAATACCGGGACACCCTGCAGAACTATGAGTTTGTAACTCCCCGCAAGGCACTTGATCGTGGTTATGGGTTCTGTTCGCAGGTTTCGAAGATCGTCTATTCCGTGCTTTCGGATCAAGCCATCGACGCGACAATCTATAGTGTGCCCGAGCACACCGTGGTTGTGTCGAATGGCAACGTTCTCGATCCCGACTATGGCGTGTTCGTTCCTCACTCGCTTGAGGAAATGCAACAGGATCCGTCGATCATCGATAGCTATTACGCGCAATTCGGGCCAATGCTGCCTCTGCTGAGAAAGGCCTATGGTCAACCCTGGCAAACGCTTGGAAGCGCCGAAGACTTCAATGGCGTGCGTGCGTACGAGGCAAAGTTCGAACGCCTGAAATGGGCGCCGCCGCTCGCGTTTCTGGCAACCGGCATGTTGCTCGCCACTATCGGCGCGCTGCTGAGGCATCGTGAAGGACTTGCCCGGCTTGTGCCGCGGCGGGTTCCCAGGATAGTTCGATCGTCCTGACGTTGCTTGCTGGTAACCATTTGTGAATCGCATGCCCAATGAGACTTCCGCTTGCGGGTGGGCTGCGCCTTGTGGCAAGCCGGGACCAACGAGGATAGGCGGCGGGGGCGGATGACGCTGCGAGAAGAACTTCCAATGACTGATGTTGAAAGCCAGCAGAATGCTGCCGTCTCTGCGACCGCACGCGTGAGAACGCCTCGTCAAAGCGTGCTCTTTGTTATCGGGACGCTTGATCTGGGCGGCACAGAGAGCCAGCTTGTGCTGCTTGCCAAGGAGTTGAAGAAGCGCGGCTGGAGAGTCGAGGTCTTTGCGCTTTCATCGGGTGGCGTTCTTGCGGAGACGCTGGATAGCGCAGGAATCCAGGTATCGTACGGGCTTCATCGGCCGAATCCGTCACCCGCATCACCAACATCTGTCAACGCGGAGGCCAAACGGAGCGTTGCCCCCAAGAGGCGCCCGAGCGTGAAGGCGATGCTGGTGCTCGGCGCCGCGGTCACTTCGCTCGTCATTCGCATCGCTTTGACCCGGCCCCGCGTGGTTCACGCCTTCCTGCCTTTGACCAACTTCCTGGGCGCCTTGGCAGGACGACTTGCGCTGGCACCACTCGTCATCACTTCGAGACGCGGTCTCGGCAACCACCAGGAGCGATGGCCACGGCTGAAGCGCATGGATCGCATCGCCAATCGGTTTTCACATGTGGTGGTCGCGAACTCGCATGCGGTCGCAGCCGATGTGGCGGCGCGAGACGGCTATGACATCGACCGGGTCCGCGTGATTCCCAATGGTCTCGATCTGAGCCGCTTCGATCAAATCGGGCGTCGTCGGGACGACACCCGGAGCCGCCTTGGTATCGATCCTGACGACATCGTCATCGTCATCGTCGCCAACCTCATCCCCTATAAAGGGCACAGTGACCTCATCGAGGCATTTGCGCGCGCAAGCCAAAACCGACCGAACCTGAGGCTGTTCATTGCGGGGCAGGATCGGGGCATCGGGGCTGCTCTGACAGAGCAAGCCCAGCGCCTGGGCATGGGATCGACAGTGCGGCTGTTGGGGATGCAGGATGATGTCCCTGGCTTGCTTGCCGGCATGGACATCGGCGTGATCGCCTCCCACGAGGAAGGCTTTTGCAACGCCCTGATGGAAAAGCTCACGGCAGGTCTTCCGGTCGTCGCCACCAATGTCGGTGGAAATCCGGAAGCAGTCTCGGGCATGCCGGGCTGTGTGTTGGTGGAGCCTCGTGACCCTGCCGATCTGGCCCGCGGGCTGCTCGCTATTATCGAGCGATTGCCAGAGCAGACAGCCGACCGAGAATATCGTCAACGGGTGATGCGCGAGCGCTACTCCGTAGAAGCAATGGTCGACGCCTATGAACACCTTTATCTTGCGGACAGTGAATGAGCGGGATTGCCAACTCGCAACGTCCAGTGAATTCAGCGCGTTCGCTGCGAACGATCCTGACGAATGTGTCCGCGGGGGTCTGCGCATTCACCATCGTCATCTATCAGTCCTGGTTCATGCCATACTTTCTGCCGTTCTTTACGGGACGGGACGAGTTCGCGAGGTTGGTTTTCCATGCACTCTATGGCAGCGTGCTGATTGTTTCGATCGCCGTTCTCGCGACGCGTCGGGACGTCCGTAGCGCGATATTCCCGCTTGCGATCGCCGCCGCCATTGCCGTCGGCCCGGTTGCGCTGCATCCGGTCGGGATCGTTGCAAAGTGCTATCTGATCACGCTTTTTCTTGGCGGCGCGGCGATTGTCTTTATGCTTGCCTCCACTTCGGCAATCGTGCTGCGCCTGTCGGCATCGGTCACGGCGCTCAGCGCGGTGATCTGCTTCCTCGACCTCCTCTTCGCCAACGGCTTCACCAACACTCCTGGCCGTGCCGCCGGTTTGGCGATCAATCCGAATGTGGCCGCCGCCGGCCTGCTTCTTGGCGCCGCGGCGAGCTACCGCGCCGTCGCGTTAAAATGGCGTGCGAGCTTCCTTGTTCTTGTAAGCGCAGCGCTGCTCATCACTCTTTCTCGTTCGACCCTTCTCGCCGCCTTTGCCACCGTGGCGGTTCCGATTGTCGTTCGCATTTGGCAGCAATTTCGCAGCGGCCGTCGTTTAGAGATCAATGTTAGAGGCTGGAAGCGCCCGCTCGCCGTCGCATTGGCACTGCTGGGGGTAATCGGTATCGCGCTGGCCACAAATGCTTATTTTCGTGTCTCTATTGGCGAATCCTTCGCCGGGGTATTGTCGGTTGGCAAGGCGCTCGATGAGGCAACGCAGGCTGTCGATACATCACACGATCAGGCTCCGTCCCCCATTGTAGCCCCGGTTGCGCCGTCGTCTGAGGGAGTTCCGGCAAAACCACCAGTTCTGACTGGGCCAAATTCGTTTGCGGTCATTGACCAGCCGCCGGCAAAACCTTCGATCAGTTCAGCCCCTTCCAAAGCCGATAAGCCTGCTGGCGCTGCCGCCCCATCTCCACCTCCGTCCAACTCCTTGCCTTCGTCCGCGACCAGCCATTCCACCAACGCCGCCAAGATACAGGCGCTCGGCGAGCGTCTGACCGATGAGGGCAGGAGAAATTCGATCTCGGCAAGGGCACTCTTTTTGGAGCGCGGCCTGCTCGCCTATAGAGAAGGTGGCTTCTTTGGTCGCGGACTGGAAGAGGCGCAGGCCCTGGCGCCCCACAACACCTTCATTCTCTTCGCAATCGCGTTTGGTCACCTCGGCTGGTTGATCCCGATCGGCCTCGTCGGCTTCGCCTTCTGCTTTGCCCGCAGCGCCGGCGATCTCGCCCTCGGCGTCGCTCTGGTGGGGGTCATGATGACGTCGCATGACATCTTGCTCACACCGAGCCTCTTTCTTCCGGTCGCCCTGGGCATTGGTGGCATGCTTGCCGAGCGGAGAGGATTTTCCCAAAACTATTCGTCAGTAAGGGAAGGGGAGCCTCGGAGCTTTGCTTTTGGATCTGTTGCAGGCGTCGCGGCCTTTACGGCCGGCTGTGTTGCGATATTGCTCCTCACACCATCGCTTGTTGCTGGACGGCTGCAAAATGGGACCATGTTTGCTGCAAGAGGCGGGTACGAGACGCTGCTGCCGCGGTCACAATTTCCCGGCGTTTTCCAGTTTGGCAACCTTGCGGACCTTCCCTCTTTGCGGACTTCTTCTCTACGAGAGCAGGAGACATCGCTCCGCCGAGTCGACTGGTCCCCGCATGCATGGCCCGCGGTCAGGCCGGGGGAGTATACTTTTCGACGAGGAGACGCGGTGCTGTTCGCGACCACGGATTCGAGCGACCCTCGCAAGAATGGGCGAACCTACGCGGTCGCTGTTCCGCTCTCGGTCAGCGCGCTCTGTTTCATTCTCTTGGGCACGATCATCGCGTGGTCGATTGCGACGGTGGCTGCCGTGACGCCATTGACAAATCGGCCCGAAGTCTCTCGATGATTGTCGGCACGATCAGCCGCGCCCCGAAGATCGAAACGTGATTCTCATCCACGTAGAGACTATGGCCCGCGCTGTCCGTTACATGACACTCAGCCGCCGGGCATAGGGTCTGCACAGGATCGACCAGTTGAAAGATGGGACTTTCAACCTGTTGAATCACGGGATGGCGGGCGAAGCCCGCGAAGGCCTTTTCGAAGGCCACATGCTCCACCCGCGTGGGTACCGGGCATGGCAGGGAGACGTAAGCCGGTCTCAGGTAGCAGATCAGGTTGGCGTCCGGCGCGTGCCCAATCAGGATGACCGGACCGCGAAAACCGGAATAGAGTTTCGCCACATCGCCGAGCATGGTCGCAAACAGCTTTGCCAGGTCGGGCATGTCGACAGGGGCGCTGTCGACTTTCCGTTCGAGAATATTGCGATATCCGGGCCAGCGCTGCCCCTGGACAATGGCGACGATCCCACCGGCCTTCAACCAGCGCGCGGCCTGGTCGGTGGCATTCCGGCAGTGCTGCGTGACCGCGCCGTTGGTCCTGGTCTGAAGCTCCGCTCCGAAATAGCAGTTGCCGGCCTCCGCCAGCAGGAAATGGAATTCCTGGCCACCCAGTTCCTGAAGAGCGCGTGTGTACTGGTCGATATGCGAATCCCCGACCACCAGTATCTTGTTTGGGCTTTGAAGATTTCCGAACTCACAGAAATCCTGGCAAGCCAATGAACCGGTGATCGCCTTCAAGGCCACGCTGTCGGCCAGGTCGGTTCCTGCGGCAACCGACTGAAGACGCCACGGCATTCCGCCCGACATCGCGTAGCTGACCACCGAGAATGAGACCATGCCCACCAGGGCAAGTCCTGAAGGCCCGACCAGGCCACGGCCGCCGCGGTAAGGCTGTTCAACGAAATGAAACATCAAGATGGCCAGGGCGAAAGACAGCAGCCCGATGAAAATGGCTTCTGCCGGCAGCAGCGGTCGAAGAAGGCCATACTCGCAGAACACGATCAGGGGCCAATGGACGAGGTAGAGCGGGTAGCTGATGCGTCCGAGATAGACCGCCGGACGATTGCGCAAGACAAGTCCTGCCCATCGCGAACGGTCCGCATGCAGCACCATTGCGGCGCCGACCGCGGGCGGAAGGACATTCCAGGCGGGAGTGCCCGAACGGCTATCGAGAATGAAGATGGCGCTGGAGATGAGTGTCAGCCCAAGCAGGGCGAGGAATTCGTGAACAATTGCTGAGCGTGGCCTTGGAAGCCATACCAGCGCCGCGCCGCAAGCGAACTCGAAAGCGCGAAAAGGTGTGTTGTAGAAGACGGTGGCACGGCCGTCGGCGATCCAATCGGCGGCCCGCGTTCGTGAAAGCAGCCAAACCGATCCGTCCTGGAATTCAAAAATGAGACAGAAGCTAAAAATGGCAATCGCCATGATCGGCCAAACCATTCGCCGGGGGAATAGGGCAAGCAAAACTGAAAGCAGCAATGGCCAAACGAGATAGAACTGCCATTCCACGCTCAGTGACCACGTATGAAGGAGCGGCTTCATCCGCGCGGCGAGATCAAAATAACCGGAATCGCGCCAGAAAAAGATGTTGGAAACGCCTAAAACCGCTGCTGTCAGAGATTTCCCGAAGGTCTCCAGATGCTGAGGCGTAAACAACAGAAACGCAGCGACGCATGAAAGCGAGAGTGTCGTGAAGAAAGCCGGCAAGAGGCGGCGCGCCCGACGCGAATAGAACTGCGCCAGACTGAAACGCCCTGCCTCGATATCGGTCGCCACAATGCGGGTAATCAAAAAACCACTAATTAAGAAAAACACATCGACGCCGACAAAGCCGCCGGAGAAACCTGAAATTCTCAAATGAAAAAACAGCACCGCCAGAACGGCGACAGCTCTAAGCCCGTCTATGTCCGTGCGATGACGGTCGGCTGCGGCAGAGGCCGTAGAGGACAGGGAGCCGGCCTGCCCTCGATCGGGCAGCGCGTTGCTGTTTTCCCGGCAGGCCGCTGCAGTCGCCGTCGAAGGCAGAGCTTGGCCGCCCCGCATCTCGCTCAATTGCTTTTGCCGGCTGTTGGAGGCGGCGCGGGATTCGCAGCCGATATCCGGGTCTGCTCCTGGCCCGCCAAGGCCGGATAGAGACCCATCATTCGAGCAATGGCATCGTCGGTCTCGGGCCTCAGGTTTCTGCGTATATGTGAGCCATCACGGTAGATGAACTCGCCATTGATGTAGGTGGGGCAGTGTCTGTCCGGACACATGCCTTTGAGCGGATCGACAAAGACCACGGCATTGTCCTGAACGAGCGATCCGAGCGCGGTCACCATCGGCGACCAGATCCGGAAGACTTGCTCGCTGTTCATCTCGGTCGAACAACGCCTAAGCATACCGCTTTCGCGCATCGCCGCGCACGAAGTCAGGTCCATGCCTGGACCGGGCACTTGGCCAATGATTGCGATGCGCCGATCCGGGTTGCTGATTTCCTCGACAAGGCTGCGCAGGCCATCACGCAACAACAGGACTTTATCCGTCCGCTGTCCATCGTCAGCAACGACATCGGTGTTGGCAAGACTTGTCCAGGCGGAGGACAACACCACGAGGTCGATGTCTGTCCGCTGTCTCAGCATGCCGACCGCAGCCTTTCGTGACGATGAGCAGCTTTCCCGATAGCCGGGCCAATCCGGAAAGTCGCGGTGGACACCCTCCCCGAAGGCGGCGGGGCAGGCGTGATAAAGAAAGAAAGCCGTATCTTCTCTTTTGCCTGCCCTGTCGAATAGCGGGGCGAGATGTTCGGCATGGCTGTCGCCCCACAGCACAGCGTGGCGCGCCGCTTTTTCCCAAGGCGCACCGAACGCGCAAAAGGTGTTGCCCAGCTCAGGAATGCTGACCATTTGCGGGCATGACCACTCCCACATCACATCGAGGCTGCGCATTGCCTCGACTTCCTTCGAAATCCTGCTGGTGAAACCGCCGGCTTCGAAGATCGCATTGGCGCTCAGGCAAACCATCGCCACGGCGGTGGCACCAGCGATAAGTGCCCTGGACGGTGGAACCCGCAAGCGGCGGACGGGTTCCTCGACGAACCGCCAGGATAGATACGCCGCTAGCCAGGCCGTCGCTATCAGCACGGACGATTCGACCGCTGACGGCATTGTGGTGCCGGCGTAGTGACGGAAGAAGACCAGTATCGGCCAATGCCAGAGGTAGAGACTATAGGAAATCTTGCCCGTCGATCGCAAAGGTGCGCTCGCAAGCAGCGCCGAGACCGGTGACTGCGAACGCGGCCAAATGAGCAGGACAGCGCCGATCACCGGAACGAGCGCGCCAAGGCCAGGAAACGGCTGGCTCGGCGACAGCCAGAGGGTGCTGGCGGCTACCAGGCCAAGGCCGATCAGTCCGAACGCTTCGGACGTACGCCGGCGGCCTATCGGCGGTGCGAAGACGAGCAGGCCGCCGAGAGCCAATTCCCAGGCTCGGCTGAAGGGAACATAGAACGCCTGTTTCGGATCGACCGCAACCAGATGGAGGGCGATCGAGAAGCTGGCCAGCGCGACGATGCAGATCAGCACGACAACCGGTAGGTGGCGGCCGCGTGCCAGCCGGTTGGCAATCAGAAGCAGCATCGGCCATACGAGATAGAACTGCTCTTCGACGCCGAGCGACCAGAGATGGAGCAGCGGCAGAAGCGTCGACTCGCGGTCGAAATAGCCTGTGTTCCAGAGAAAGTAGTAATTACCCAGCCCGAACGTGGAATAAGCCGCGCTACGTCCTAGAGCGGCATAATCCCCCGGGAGCAACAGAAACCACCCTGCGACGAGCGAGAGGCTGATCACTACCAGCATCGCCGGCAGTATTCGGCGCATCCGCCTGCCGTAGAATTCGACAAGGGATAGTCCACCGCCTTCCGCCACCAGAAGGCGCGTGATCAAGTAACCAGAAATGACAAAGAAGATATCGACGCCGACGAACCCGCCCGGGAAACCGGGCACCTCAAAATGGAAAAGAATGACGGCGATCACTGCGATTGCGCGCAATCCGTCGATATCCGGCCGATAGTCGGGTTTCAAAGCTCCTCCCGCAGTGCCCCCCAGTTTCATAGCCTGGTTGCGCCACATGAGTCGATGACGGGACATCCGCAGTGGCGGCACTCGCGGTTCGATTTACAAGCCGCATTGCGAGAAACGTGGGGATACCCTCACAATTTGTTTCACGCTGGAGCGACGAAAACCTACATATTGCCAGGCATGTGCCAGAATCAGTTCTGCTTTCGTGAGCCACGGCGTCGGACTACTGGCAACATTTCGGATGGGTACTCGTTCGTTGGCGATATCGAGATGGCGAAAACTCGATCGCTTTGATGGAAAAACGGGGTTGTTTGCCCTGTCCATGATTGTATAGAAAGACTGTCCCGTGCGTTGCGAGGCCACGGGTCGTTCTGGAGGGTGGCAACTGTGGACAACCATAGCGCGGACATGGTTGAATTCGGCCCGCGAACTCACGTACTGGTTACCGGTGGCGCAGGCTTCGTTGGGTCGGCACTGGTCGATCTGTTGCTAGCGCGCAATTGCAGCGTGACCGTTATCGATGATCTTTCGAACGGCTCGCTTCACAATCTTCCTGCCAGTGATCCCCGCCTGACGATCCGGACCTTCAGGGTTGGTGATCCAGCATTCAGTGCAGCGGTTCACGATGAGGTTGGCCAAGCGGACGCCGTGTTCCATCTGGCGAGCCCAATCGGGGTTCAACTGGCCCATAAGGAACGCTTTGCCGTTACCAGCGGCATTCTCGAGTCAGGCTGTGCGATTGTAGAGGCATGCCGACTGCACCGGCGCCCGCTTCTTTATACCTCAAGCTCCGAAGTCTATGGCTCCGGCCGGGACCGGCCAATCACAGAGTCCGATCCCGTGATGACGGATCTCCGGCCGCGGTGGGGCTATGCTGCCGCCAAGGCGGCGGTCGAGCATCTGGTTGCCGGACTGTTTTTCGATTTCGGTATCCCCACCTGGATCGTCAGGCCATTCAACATGGCTGGTCCACGGCAGCGACCGGCGACCGGCTTGGTCTTGCCGGTTTTTGTCAACGCAGCCTTGCGAGGCGAGCCGCTCGTTGTTCACGACGACGGCGAACAGAGGCGGGCATTTCTTCACGTTGCCGACGCCGCCGAAGGGTTGCTCCTGATCATCCAATGTCGATCCTTGCGGGGACGACCAGTCAATCTGGGCGGCAGCGAGGCGGTGCAGATCGGCAATCTTGCAAAGATGGTGGTTGAGGCCGCCAAGTCCGGCGCCCCGATTGTCATGAAGCCTTCCAACGCGGTGTATGGCGAGAGGTTTGCCGTAACGTATGATCGCGTACCGGACACCAGTCTTTTGACCACCATGACAGGTTGGCGCCCGCTGCGAAGCACAAAGCAGACAATCACCGACAGCATCGAGCACATGCGTACCCAACGAGTGATGGCTTGACGCTTGGCCCATTGGTCCCGTTCATCGGGGCCTTGCTCATAGCGGTTGTTGGTGTGTGGCTGTTTGCGCGTCTGGCGACCCGCATCGGAGCGGTCTCGAAGGTCAAGAGCGATCGATGGCACACATCAGGGGAGATCCCTCGACTGGCAGGCCCCGCCATGCTGATCGCGATGTCTCCGTGGCTTCCGGTAGAGCATATTCTTCTGCTGGCTGTTTTCTGCTTGATCGGCGCGCTGGATGACGTCCGATCCCTTTCTGCCGGTGCCAAGGCAGCGGCATTGGCCGCTGCGGCTGTATTAGCTGGGATCATCACAGGCCTGTGGTGGGTTCCGATCGTCATTTGGATAGCTTGCAACGCGGTCAACATGCTCGATCATGCCGATGGTCTTGCCGCGAGCGCAGTCGCGGCTGCCTTCCTAGGGCTGGGCGGCGATATCGGGATGGCCGGTGCGGGCGCGTGTGTCGGGTTTCTTTGCTTCAACTATCCGCCCGCCCGCGTTTTCATGGGCGATAGCGGCAGTCTTCTCCTCGGCGCGGCAATCGTCCTTCTCGCTTCGAAAAGAGGTTTCGACGCCTCGTTGGCGTGGATTGCCGTCCCGCTGATTGATGCAATATTCGTAACCACTCGCCGCTTGCTACACGGGCGGAGGCCTTGGATGGGCGGCACGGACCACCTTGGTCACACCTTGCTTCGGATTGGTGTGAATCGTCAGATTTTGCCGGCTATTTACGCAGCGGGGGTACTGACGATAGGGCTAATTTTTTCTGCCTGGGCTAATCCATAAGCCACTCGTAGCGTGAGTGTTGCGAATTCTCGCGCGACAGGATGGTGATATAGCGGTTCCTCCTATCCAGCTTCTGGCCACGTTGCCGCTTGCTCGCGAGAGTGTCCGCCTTCTATGCGTGATATGGATCGGTGACGGTACTTTTGAACGGAGTCGGGTGCGTGGTCCGATGCCATCAGATGCAAAAATCGCCCGACTGGTCCCGATAGTTGGTGAAACCTCAAAATATTTTTTGCGACGATTTTCCCCTTAAAATCAAAAGTGTAATTTTTTGACTGTTCTAGTGTCGGTCTTTTCGCAGCGACGAAAAATATTTTGCCAGCAATTTCAAAGAGTTATATGCTGTTTAAATGGTTCTGGGCCGGAGTGCGCCATGACCATCACCTTGAAACAGCTCGATTATTTCATCGCAACCGCGGAGAGCGGACAGGTCAGTCATGCCGCGGTGGAACTCAACATCTCACAATCGGCGGTCACCGCGGCGATAAAGACGCTGGAGGCTGACCTGGGCGTACGGCTTCTGGAGCGCAACCACGCTGGCGTAAGGTTGACGATGGAGGGCGCGCGGTTTCTTGACCACGCGCGTATTATCACCGGCGCTGTCGCGGCCGCTGTCCGAAGCCCGTTGCGCGACCGGAAGGGTCTGGCGGGCAAGCTGCGGCTGGGCATGACCTACACCGTCGTCGGATACTACATGTCGCGCCACTACGCACGGTTCCGGAAGACCTATCCCCAGATCGAGGTCGAGGTGTTGGAACTGCCCCGCGACGCTCTCGAAAGCGGCTTGATGAGCGGGGAGATCGACATGGCTGTGATGCTGGTGTCCAACCTGGCGCACACCGAGGAGTTGGCGCAGGAGGTCTTGATGCGGTCGAACCGCCGGCTCTGGCTTTCGGCAGATCATCATTTGCTCGGGCGGCCGGAAATCAGCCTCGCTGACGTGGCGGCGGAAGATTATGTCATGCTGACGGTGGACGAGGCGCGAACGACGGCCGCCCGTTACTGGGATGCCGCGGGGCTTTCGCTCCGCCCGGTCCTCACGACCAGTTCGGTCGAGGCCGTGCGTTCGCTCGTGGCTGCCGGCATGGGAGTCACTGTCCTGTCCGACATGGTTTATCGACCATGGTCCCTGGAGGGGCAGCGCATCGAAGTGCGCCGGCTTGTCGAGCCGATCCCCAGTATGGATGTCGGCCTTGCATGGTCGCGTGACAGACCGATCGGCCCGGCGGCGGCCGCATTCCGGGCCTTTATGTCCGTGACCATGGGCGGTGGCGGCTAAGCTGCGGCCCGTCAGACAGACGCTTTGCCCCGGACTCGCTGGTTGAACAGCGGGTAGCCTACAAGCACGGAATACTGCGGCGGCAATCTGAATTGGCGCACAGACACCAAAGTCTTCTCGCTCGGCAGGCGAGCTTTTCGCGGATGGGAGCGTCGCGGAACGTTGGCTCCATTCCATAGGGGCGCTTCTTAAGCCGACGGATCGACCACTATGCCGGACAGGGGCTCAACCCAGAAAAGGTGATCCGTCACCGCTTTGACTCCCACGACATTTTCGGCTGCGACACGAGCCGCCAGACGCTCGCGTTCGTCAAAGATTGCTCCGCTCAGTTCGGCGATACCTTTGTCTACATTGACGTGGATCATGCTGGTGCCGGACCAGATTTGACCAGCCAGTTCGGTGACTATGTTCTGGCGGATCTGGTCGTCGCCCACGCCTGACGAATCCGAAATCGGCAGGACGCGAAGCAATGCACGCAGCAGGTCGGAGCGAGCGATGATGCCGACTACTTTCCCGCCTTCAACCACCGGAAGGCGTTTGACATGGTGGCGTGTCATCAGTTCGACGACATCTTCAAGGGATGCATCACGGGTCGTCGTGACGACGCGGTCCGACATCACCTCTTCAATCCGACGTCCATTGGCGTGGACATATTCGTCGGCGACTTTTCCGGGGCTGACAAGAAATTCGAGCCAACGCGAACGCTTGCGTTTCGTGCCCAGTTCTCCCGGCGGAGAAAATCGCCCTCGCTGACAATCCCAACCAGAGCGCCGTCGCTGCGAATGACAGGAAGGCCGCTGATTTTCCTGGAGATCATCAGCCTTGCCGCATCGGCGATCGACGCCGATGGTTCGATCCCTACGACTGGTAAGGTCATGATTGCCTCGACTTGCATGTTCGGTTCCTTCAAACGTCCTGCAGAATTTCCTGATTGGTCGGTGTTGGTCATTGGCGCGCTCATCGATCGTGGCCGCCTATGCCGGGTCTGGCCGCTTGCACGGCTACAGTGCGGCGGTCCTCACGCATCTCGAACCACATGGCGTTGAGGATGGCGAACGAGCAGGCGAGACCGACCCCGAGGATCCAGGAAAAATACCACATGATTTTCAAATCCTTCAGTAGGCGTTCGGGTTGCGGCCAATCGAGGTGGCCGTGACGGTGCCGCGCATGACGCGGTAGACCCATGCGGTGTAGGCGATGATGAGCGGCAGGAAGACGATGGTCGCCAACAACATGACGAACAGGGTCAGGTGGCTGGAGGACGCATCCCAGACTGTCAGGCTTGCATTGGGATTGATTGAGCTCGGCAGCAGGAAGGGAAACAGCGACAGGCCGGCCGTTGAGATGATGCCGACGATGGCCAGGGTGCTGCCGAGAAGGGACGTTTTCCAGGCATGGCCCTTCAAACCGAGATAGGCGACGACCGGGCCCAGCAGTCCGAGGGCGGGCGCCATGATCATCCACGGATGGGCACCATAGTTGGCGAGCCATGCGCCGGTGCTCGTCGTCACAATTTTGTTGAGCGGATTCGATGGACCGAGCGGATCCTGCACGCTGGTGACCACATAGCCGTCCATCAAGAACGACACCCATAGTCCTGCAAGAGCGAACAGCACGATGCTGGCGACAGCGGCATAGCGGCCATAGACCCTTGCCCGCAGGGCGACCATGCCTTCGGTTCGCGCCGCGATGATAACGGCGCCGTGCGTCACCAGCATGGCGACGCTGAGCAGACCGGACACCAGCGCGAAGGGCCGCAACAGGCCGAAGAAGTTTCCGGCGTAAGAGGGCCTGAGTGTGGCATCGAGGTTGAAAGGGACACCAAGCAGGACATTGCCGACCGCGACACCGAAGATCAGCGCCGGCACGAAGCCGCCGATGAACAGTGCCCAGTCCCAGGTAGCGCGCCAGCGCGGACCCTTGATCTTGCCGCGGAACTTGAATGCGACCGGTCGCAATATCAGCGCCAGCAGCACTGTGATCATCGCCAGATAGAAGCCGGAGAAGGACGCGGCATAGAGTGCCGGCCAGGCTGCGAAGATGGCGCCACCACCGAGCACAAGCCAGACCTGGTTGCCTTCCCAGGTCGGGCCGAGCAGGTTGATCAGGACGCGCCTTTCATCATCGGAGCGGGCGACGAACGGCAGAAGCGCGCCGACGCCAAGATCGTAACCGTCCATGACGGCAAAACCGATGAGGAGGACGCCGAGCAGAAGCCACCAGATCAGCCTGAGGGTTTCGTAATCGAGGGGGATCGTGTTCATGGTTGCGTGCTCCTCGCTCAGCGTTCGGGATGGGCGAATGCGCCCTGGGGGATTTGGATCGCGCCATCCGCGCCATCGGTGATGACATCTTGCTGGCTGGGGCCGGCCTTGATGGTCTTGACCATCAGGATGACCATGACGATCAGAAGGCTGGTGTAGAGCGTCAGGAAGAAACCCAGGCTGATTGCGAGGTCTGTCAACGTCAGCCCCGACGCGGCGTAGAAGGTGGGAAGCACACCTTCGATCGCCCAGGGCTGCCGGCCATATTCCGCCACCAGCCAGCCGGACTCGATCGCGATCCAGGGGACTGGCAGGCTGAACAGCGCGATCCTGAGCAGCATGCGGTTCTCGCCGAGCTTGTTGCGGGCGCTCAGCAGGAAGGCGGTGGCGAAGAACAGGATCATGTAGAAGCCGAGCCCGACCATGATCCGGAAGCTCCAGAACAGGGTAGCGACGTCCGGAATTGTATCGAGCGCGGCCTTGCGGATGTCCTCGGACGTTGCAGTCTGCACATCGTCGCGGTAGCGCTTGAGCAGAAGCGCATAGCCAAGATCGTGCCAATTCTGCGCGAAGTCCGCGCGCGCCACCGTATCGGCAGGGTTCTTGCGGATCGCGTCGAGATCGGCCGATGCGACGATGCCGTTGCGGATGCGTTGTTCGGCGTGATCGACGAGCTGATGGATGCCGGGGAGTTCGGTGTTGAGGCTGCGCGTGGTGACCAGGCCCAGAACCCAAGGGATCTTGACCTCGAACCGGTTGCCGTCCTTGCCGGGAATGGCAAAGAGCGTGAGGCTGGCCGGCGCGGGTTCCGTGTCCCACATGGCCTCAAGCGCGGCGATCTTCATCTTCTGCTGTTCGGTGGCGACATAGCCGCTCTCGTCACCAAGCACGACGACCGATAGCGCCGAGGCGAGGCCGAAGCTGGCCGCGACCACCATGGATCGCTTGGCGAGCTCGATATGCTTTCCACGCAAAAGGAAGAATGCGCTGATGGCCATCATGAACATGGCGCCGGTGGTGTAGCCAGCGCTCACCGTGTGGACGAATTTGGCTTGCGCCACCGGATTAAAGATCACGGCCATGAAGTCGGTGACCTCCATCCGCATCGTATCAGGGTTGAAGACGGAGCCGACCGGGTTCTGCATCCAGCCATTGGCGATCAGGATCCATAGAGCCGAGAAATTGGCTCCGAGCGCGACCAGCCAGGTGACCGCGAGGTGGCCGACCCTCGACAGTCTGTCCCATCCGAAGAAGAACAGGCCGATGAAGGTCGCCTCGAGGAAGAAGGCCATCAGCCCTTCGACGGCGAGCGGTGCGCCGAAAACGTCGCCGACATAGTGGCTGTAATAGCTCCAGTTCATGCCGAACTGGAATTCCATCACAATGCCGGTGGCGACGCCCATGGCGAAATTGATGCCGAACAGCGTGCCCCAGAACAGTGTCATGCGCCGCCAGATATCGCGGCCTGTCATGACATAGACGCTCTCCATGATGGCCATCAGGAAGGAAAGGCCGAGCGTCAGCGGCACGAACAGAAAATGGTACATCGCGGTGGCCGCGAACTGCAGCCGCGAAAGGTCGACAACGGTGAAATCGATCATGCCTGCCTGTCCCGATTGATGCCGGCCGGTTGCCGGGCGTCTCCTCAGCTAGGCCGTGGCGATGGGGCCGGCATTGATTTCGATCAAAGCGATCAGGCGCGCCTGCGGGCAAGAGCTAACGACATGCGCCGCGACATCAGGACAAACGGAATGCAGCAGACAGATTCAACGCAAGTCGACGCTATCCGTGACCAGGGGCGCTGGATGATGCGTCTGTGGCGGCATGCGCGCGCGCCGGTGGTTGTCGCGATCACACTGCCCCTGATCTCGGGCCTGCTGCTGGTCGGGCAGGCCTATCTGCTTGCCTCGGTTCTGCATCGTGCGATCGTTGAAGGCGCTTCGCCGCATGCCCTGCTGACGCCCGTGCTTGGCGTTGCCAGCCTCTTCGCCGTTCGTATCGGGCTTGCGATCGTCGCGGAACGCTGCGGCATCGTGGCCGCCGAGCGCATCAAGTTCTTTCTGCGATCGGCGTTTCACGCGACCCTGCTGGATCACAGGCCCGACTGGGCGGCCGCCCGGTCGTCAGGAGCACTGAGCTCGGCGATCATCGACCAGATCGAGGCCCTGGATGGATTTCTTGTCCGCTTCCTGCCGGCGATGGTGCAGGCGGCGATCTTGCCGCTCGCCTTCGCCGTCATGGTTCTGCCCTTCGACTGGGTCGTGGGCCTGCTCTTTCTTGTCACCGCACCGATGATTCCGCTTTTCATGGCATTGGTCGGCTGGGGCGCCGAAGCCGCCAGCCGGGCGCAAGCCGAAGCGTTTACGCGTCTGTCCGGCCTGTTCGCCGATCGCTTGCGCGCCATCGTCACCCTGAAGCTTTTTGGCCGAGCCGAAAGCGAGACCCGCGCGGTTATGGCTGCGAGCGAGGGCTTACGCTTGCGCACCCTGGCTGTCCTCAAGATCGCCTTCCTGTCGTCCGCGGTCCTGGAGTTTTTCGCAGCGCTCGGAGTAGCAGGCGTGGCGTTGTATGTCGGCCTGACTTTCCTCGGCTTCGTCGATCTTCGCTTCTCGGTGCTGACGCTTCAGTCGGGTTTGTTCTGCCTGCTGATGGCGCCGGAGGTCTATCAGCCATTGCGACTGCTGGCGGCGCACTATCATGACCGTGCTGCCGCCAAGGCGGCCGTGGGCGAACTGGCCAGGCAGTTCGACGGCTTGCCGGAATTCGCTGTCCCCCAAGCAATCCTTCAGCCGACTTCCAACACCCATTCAGCCGCGCCAATCACCGTGGATATGAACAGCATTACCTTGCGCATCCCGGACTCTCGCCGTCTTGTCATCGACAAAACGTCGCTCCTGATCCCCGCCGGACGGCATGTGGCGCTGGTGGGCGAGAGCGGCATCGGCAAGTCGACGCTGCTCGAGGCCGTTGCCCGCATGCGGGCTTTCGAGGGCAGGATCCGGCTTGACGGTCAGGGCCTTGCTGACATTGCCGAGCCTGAACTGCGGACGCGCGTTGCCTTTCTTGGCCAGCGACCGCGCCTGTTCCATGGCACCATCGCCGAGAACATCAGGCTGGGCTGTCGATCCGCTTGCGATGCCAAAGTGCACGAAGCCGCCCGGCGCGCCGCGGTGCTGCCTTTCGCGAGCGCGTTGCCGGATCGGCTCGATACGCTGATCGGGGAGGGCGGGATCGGGCTTTCAGGTGGAGAGGCGCATCGCGTGGCGCTCGCCCGGATTTTCCTGCGCGATCCCGGGCTCATCCTTCTCGATGAGCCAACCGCGCATCTCGATGCCGAGACCGAGTCTCAGGTGCTCGATGCCCTGATGGCCTTCGCCGTCGGCCGGACGATGATCGTCGCAACCCATTCGGCGGCCGTCGCCGCGCGAATGGACGGCGTCTACAGGATTGTCGGGGCCAAGGTCCTGCCGGGGCCGCATGTGCGGGCCGCACGGCCGCCAGTGGCATTGAGGAGCGTGGCATGACAGCGTTCTGGTTCTTCCGCCCCCTGTTCCAGCGCCATGCCGCACGACTGGCGTGGACGCTGCTGTTGTCGCTCATCACGCTCGCCGCCGGCATCGCGCTTCTTTCCGTCTCCGGCTGGTTCCTGACGGCCGCGGCGCTGACGACGGCGGCCGCGAGTTTCAATCTGTTTGGTCCGTCCTCGCTGATACGCGGGCTGTCCTTCATTCGCATCCTGTCGCGCTATGGCGAGAAGGTCTTCGGGCACGACACAACCTTGCGCCTTCTTGCCGATCTGCGGGGATGGCTATTTGCCAGCCTGTTTCCGCGCGTGCCGTTGGCCGATCGCAGCCTTCGCCACGGCGATCTCGTCAGCCGCCTGACCGCCGACGTCGATGCGCTGGATACCGTATTTCTCGTCGCTATCGGTCCCATGCTCGCCGCGCTCTTGCTAGGGTCGGCCATGGCGACCGCGCTCTGGGTTTTCATCCCGGCGGCAGGCGTTTCATATGGCGTATTGGTTGGTCTCGCTATAGTGGCTGTGCCCGCCGTGCTGGTACTGGCATCGCGTCGCATGGGGACAGAGCTGGTCGAGGCGTCCGCCGCCGCACGCATCGCGGTGCTGGATGGCATCGACGGTCATGTTGACCTGATCGCCTTTGGCGAAACCGCGACCGCGAGGGCATCCTTCGCGGGCTCGGCGGCACGGCTCGCTTCCGCGCGCCGACGATTGGGTATGGCCGGCACGCTGGCGGCAGCAGTCACCCAGGCGCTTGCCGGTGCCGCAATGGTCAGCGTGCTCTGGTTCGGCATTGCGGCCGTTCATGCCGGAACCATCGGCGGGCCATTGCTCGCGGGTCTGCTGCTGGGCACCATTGCCAGCTTCGAAGCAACCGGCGCGGTCGTCCGTGGCGTGGCGAGATTGGGCGTATCCGCCGCCGCCGCCGCCAGGCTCAAGGCCATCTCGACAGCGAGGCCGATGGTCAATGACACCGCCCGCCCGGAGCCCTTGCCCACCGGCGACGTGCGCTTTGAAAACGTCGTCTTCGGACATGACCCTCGACGCCCTGTGTTGCGTGGCCTCGATCTGTCCGTGAAGCAGGGTAGCCGTGTCGCGATCATCGGCCCGAGCGGTTCGGGAAAGTCGACCGTTCTTGCTCTGCTGTTGCGCCTGTACGACCCGCAGGCCGGCACGATTTCCATCGGCGGCGCGGACATCCGCACCGTCGCCCAGGGGGATCTACACAAGAAGGTTTCGTTGTTGAGCCAGGACTCGCCTGTTGTGCTGGGGACGATCCGCGAGAACCTTTTGATCGGCCGTGCCGATGCAAGCGACGCCGCACTCTGGCATGCGTTGGCCAGTGCCCGACTTGCGGATTTCGTGCGTGGGCTGCCCGAAGGGCTCAGCGCATTTGTCGGCGAGACCGGGCGAACCCTCTCCGTCGGCCAGGCACGTCGTCTTTGCCTGGCGCGGACGCTGCTGTCGCAAGCGGAGATCCTCGCCTTTGATGAGCCGACATCGGGTCTCGACAGGGAAGCAGAGCTGGCATTCCTGGCCGATCTCAACACGGCAACGGCCGGGCGCACCGTCATTCTTGCCACGCACGCCGCACTGCCGCTGGGTGCGGCTGATCACATATTTCGTATGGTGGATGGACGGTTGGAGACTGCTTGAGAAACCGTGTCGACGGCAGAGCGACTATTCGCCCATGCCATGCAAGGCATCCCATTTCGCGATTTCAACGGTGCGCAAGGACGGAAGCCTGATGATGCCTCTCTCCTTGAGCTTCGAGAAGATGCGCGACACTGTCTCGATGGTCAGGCCTAGATAGTCGCCGATGTCGGTGCGCGACATGGGAAGCTCGACGTGGCTAAGTCCGCCCTGGCGTTCCGCCATGTCGACGAGAAATGCCGCGACGCGCTCGATGGCATTTTGCCGACCGAGCACCAGGAGATGCTCCTGGGCCCTGATCAAGCCACGCAATGCGAGAGGGAGAAGCTCGCGCGACATGTCGACGCCAGTCGCGAGGCGGAATGAACGAATGCCTGTGCCGCAGATCGCCTCGGCGAAGAAGTGATGCGTGGCATCCGCCTCGAAGCCGAATATTTCTCCCGACAGATGAAAAGCGCTGATCTGCCTGCGGCCGTCGGCCAGCAGGCGATAGACGCGAACGGCGCCGAACTCGACCTGATAGAGGCTGCCGGCGTTTTCCCCCTGGGCGTAAATCTCCGCCCCGGCCGGGAAGAAGCTGCAGGGTTGCGGTTGCGTTGGTGCAAACGAAAGTGAAAGGGCGGGATGAAGGGGATCCGAAGGCTGCAATGGAACCGCGGTCCTGGACGTGGTGTAGGCGAGCATCGCTGTCTCCCGTTCAATTCGTTGGAGCAGCAATGGGCGCAATCCGTAGTCTGCGAAATTCGGTTATGTCCCTAAGGGAAACTACTTAGAGCGCCGAGATGCCGCTCGCGATAACCTGCTCGACGGCTTCGATCAGCGCGTTGCCAAGCAGTGGTTTGACCAGGATCATCACGCCGTCCGGGTCGGGCGAAGGCCAGGGGCGGTCTACCAGCAGGATGACCGGTCTGGGAAAGTTGGCCAGATCGTTCCAGCCATCCGTCCAATTGCGGATCGCGTCTTCATCGACGATTGCACAGCGTATCGCCGGATTGAGCGGAGATGCGATTGCCCTTGCAAGCTGGGCTTGCGAATTCACGACATAACCTTCGGCCTCAAGGGCAAACTCAAGTGACTTCCGAAACCCCGGATTGGTGGCGACGACAAGAACCATACTGGCGATGGTCAAGGAATGAGCCCTCCAACAGGCGGTCTGGCGGGCATTAGCCAGCCTGCTATCGGCAGGTATATTCGCAATAGACGAAGGCCCGCCTTGCGCTGTATCAATTCCAAGCGGAGGCTCGCAGTGGCTCAGGCGAGGCCGAACTTCACCGCCAACGCCATGCGCACCAGCTCAGGCAGGCTCTTTGCCTGCATCTTCGACATGACGTTGGCGCGATGGACCTCGACTGTACGTGGGCTGATGCTGAGATCGTAAGCGATCGTCTTATTGGCATGACCAGCAACGACTCTCGCGAGCACCTGTTGTTCGCGCTCCGTCAATTCCTTGAGCCGCGCCTGGATGGCCGCGATATCATTGGCAGCCGGCTGCGGCTCCTCGAGCCGCTCGGCCGCACGCCCTATGGCCTCGATGAGGATCTGGTCCTCGAACGGCTTCTCTATGAAGTCCAGCGCACCGGCCCTCATGGCCTCCACGGCCATCGGCACATCGCCGTGGCCGGTAATGACGATGGCCGGCAGCATCGCTTGCCTTGCCTGCAGCGCGCGTAACAGTTCGACGCCGCTCATGTCGGGCATGCGCAGATCCGTCACCAGGCAGCCGTTGCTGATGCCGGGCGCGAATGCCAGAAAATCCGTCGCTGAATTGTGCACCCGCACGGCGAAACCATTCATGGTCAGCAGGAACGCCAGGGACTTCCTGACCGCCTCCTCGTCATCGACGATGTGGACCGTGTAATCAGTGATCGCCATTGCGGACGTCATCCTCGATTGTCGGCAGCGTGAAACGGAAGGTGGCGCCGCCATTGTCATTCCTGGCCACCGATATTTTGCCGCCATGGGCTTCCACGATGCGCTTGGAGATGGACAAGCCAACACCCATACCGCCAGGCTTGGTGGTGACGAAAGGCTTGAATAGCTGCGCCGCGATGTCCTCGGAAATGCCAGGACCAGTATCGGAAACCTCAATGACGACGGCTCCATCTCCAGTGGAAGCCGTGCTGACCATGAGTTCGCGCCGTTCACTGTCGCGCATTGCCTCCATCGCGTTGCGCATGAGGTTGATCAGGACCTGTTGAACCTGGACGCGGTCCGCCATGACCGTCTTCGCTTCCGGCGCGAAATTGTACACCGACCGAATGCCGCGCTCGCGAGAGCCGACCAGCGCCAGCGTGCCGGCCTCTTCGACCAGTTTGCGGATGTCTTCTGGCGCCTTTTCGGTTTCGCCCCGCGTTACGAACTCGCGCAGATGACGGATGATCTGTCCTGCGCGCAGGGCTTGCCGCGCGGCCTCGTCCAGGGCTTCTCGCATTCTGGACGCCAGAGCGTCGTCGACGTCGCGAAGCAGGCGGCTGCAACCCTGGACATAGTTTGCGATTGCCGAGAGCGGCTGGTTCAATTCATGGGCGAGGGTGGAGGCCATTTCGCCGAGTTCGTTGAGCCGCGCCATCCTCGCCAGCTCGCCTTGTATTTCCTCGAAGCGAGCCGCCGACTCTTCGCGCTCCGTGAGATCGCGAATGAATCCGGTGAAAAAGGTTTTGCCGCCTGTTTTCATCTCGCCGACCGCCAGCTTCATGGGGAATGTGGACCCATCCTTTCGCCGTCCAACGACGACCCTGTCGATGCCGATGATGCGCTTTTCCCCGGTTGCGAGATATCGGTTCATGTAGCCATCGTGTTCATGATGGTACGGCTCCGGCATCAGGATGTGGACGTTCTGCCCGACCACTTCTTGCTCGGCGTAACCGAATTGCCTGATCGCGGCAGCGTTGAACGAAACGATGGTGCCGTCCTTCTCGATGACCACGGTTGCGTCGAGCGCCGTGTCGAGTATGGAGCGAAGATGCGCCTCCCTGGCATCCAGCGCGCTTTGCGTGCTGTCCATCAATCGTCTTGCATGATGAAGCAGCTCTCCCAAGGCCGCGATGACCACACCCGTGATCCCGAACACGGCCAATTCGAAGGTATTGCCGGGGCGCTCCGACTGTAGTGCAATCAAGTACAAAGCGGTTGGAAAGGAGAGGAGGACCGCCAAAAGTCCCGGCCCGATCCCTCCGGCGATCGAAGCGACGAGAATGGCCGGCACGAAAAGGATGAAGATGGCCTTCTCGTCCAGAAAACCTTGCAGCACGAAACGTATGGCGAAAGCTATCGCCACGACCAGAATCGCCAGCAGATAGCCGTCTACGCCCTCGAAGCGGCGGGAAAGGACCAGCTGCAGGAAGCGGCCTTTCAATCCGGTAATGTCCCTTGCCGGCATGATACGGCCACCAATTTTCGAGAACGACTATCTGCTTCGGCGATTCTCAATGCACTCAATATGATCCGCCACCGGCAAGCAATGCGCATCCCAAGCGCTTGGCGCCAATCACGATCCTGGCTTAGCTGAACGAAACGGGGGCTGCCGCCAGGCGAAGACAGCTAATCCTGGGCCTCGCGGCCGGAGACCGCCACAATTAGAATCCGGAAAAACACATGCGGTGCGCTGTCCGCCACCGGAGGCGCAACCGGCTTGAGCGCGCCCGGCTCCCACCAGTCGGAGTGCTTGCTGAGCAGCGACCAAGCATGGTCGCGCTCCAGCTTGTGGCCGACGCGGTCCGGCAGTTCTTCGTAGCGGCCATCGACGACCACGCTTCGCCAACCGCGCCCTTCGCCGCGTTCGTCAACCTGAACAGACACCAGTGGATTGGCGCGCATCCATTCGATCTTCTTGCCCGGCATCGAAAACGCATAGAGGTGGTTGTCGGCATGGGCATAGTGGATCGGCACGATGTAGGGCTGCCCGTCCTTCGCGCATGCCAGGCGACCAACACGATTGGCCGTCAGCAATTTCGTACATTCCAAGGCGGTAAGCGTGCGGATCTGCATTGGTGCGATCTCCTGGTTTCCGGGCGTCCTTTGTGTTTTCGAACCGGACGAACTCAGTCAGGCCGCATCGTCTCCAATGTCGCCAGGACCGAACCGGGTTCGATAATGTCGTTCACCACAGCGATTATCGTCGCACGCCCGTCAGCGGGGGCGACAATGTCATGCAGCGCGTCTTCTATGCGGATTTCGGCAATTCGCTCGCCAGCCCTGATCGCGGCACCACTGACGATGAACCATCGCTCGACGATTCCCTCTGGCATCATGGCAGACGCCCACAGCTCGCCATCGGTCTTGATATATTGCATCGCTATTCTCCTTTGGCCGAGAGTCTTAAGGCGGATCGCAGGGAACGAGCATTGATCGCGATCAAAGAAGAACGCCGATCAATCAGACCAAGACGAAAACGGATCTTCTTGATCGGCGTCAAAGCGTTGGCGGTTACCAAGTGCTTTTCATGGCCGCATAGCTGAGGGCGTCGCCGGACAAAGACACCCTTGTGGCAACCAAATCGTCCACCAGCCGTTGCTGATGGCAAGCTCGCGTCGCGCGAGCAGAACAGTGATCAAATCGTATCATGACCGATCCTGTTCTCCTGACCTTCAATCCCGGATCCTCGACGATCAAGCTCGGCCTATTCGTGATCAAGGCGGGTGTGCCGCACCGCCTTGGAAAAGGTGTCATCGATCTACGCCATCAGCCGCTGGCGCTTCAGATAACTGAAGGTCCGACCGTCATGAATATTCCGCTGAAGGCGGCTGTTTCCGACGAACTGCACGAAGTCATCGAAGAAACCCTCGGCTGGTTGGCGCACCATTTTTCAGTGAATGCGCTGGCTGCGGTTGGACACCGCATCGTTCATGGCGGCGACCGGTTCGCTGGGCCTGAGGCGATCACCGACGAGACGCTCGCTGCAATCGAGGCGCTGGTGCCTCTGGCGCCGCTTCACCAGCCACAGAGCGTTCGCTTGATAAGGGCGATCCGGCATCTGCGGCCCGGCCTGCCGCAGGTCGCATCCTTCGATACCGCCTTCCATCGCAGCCAGAGCGATCTCGTGCGCCGCTTCGCGCTGCCGCGTTCGCTCTTCGACGAGGGCATCAAGCGCTATGGCTTTCACGGCCTCTCGTACAAATACATTGCCGCGCAACTGCGGCAGGTCGCGTCGGACATCGCCAGCCGCCGCATCGTCGTGGCGCATCTGGGCAGCGGCGCAAGCCTGTGCGGACTTGAAGGCGGCGTCAGCCGCGACACCAGCATGGGGTTCTCGACGCTGGACGGCATTCCGATGGCAACGCGTTGCGGAGCTCTCGATCCAGGTGTCCTGATCCATCTGGTGAAGCAACGCGGCCTGTCGATCGAGGCGGTCGAGGACATGCTCTACCATCGCTCCGGGCTGCTCGGCGTTTCCGGCATCAGCGCCGACAGCCGCGATTTGATCGGCAACGACTCATCGGCCGCTCGCGAGGCACTGGACCTGTTTGCATTCCGCATCGCCCGAGAGACGGCGGCAATCGCCAATACGCTGGGCGGGCTCGACGGCATCGTCTTTACCGCCGGTATCGGCGAGCATCAGCCCCAGATCCGGGCAGCCGTCTGCGGCCATCTTTCCTGGCTCGGCGTTGCCATCGATCCCGTGGCGAATGCAGCGAACGCGACGCGGATCGAGGCGCCGGACGCTGGGGTAGCCGTCCTCGTCATTCCAACCGACGAAGAACAAGTCATAGCCGAGGAAACCTGTTCGGTCTTCCAGGCAGCAAAGGCGCGTTGATGATCTCGGCAGCCAATCTCCCGAACAAGCCTGCACGGGAAATACGCCCCGATACCCTCGCTGCGTTCTGGACGCGCACGCCCGATTTTCTCTACGCGGCTCTTCATTGTGGCGGCGACGGCCTGAGTTCGGCGGATGCCGAAGCCAGGCTTGCCCAATATGGTCCCAACAGCGATGCGGCGGCGAAAACCGACGGTTTGTGGCGAGCGATCCTGCGTCGCTTGCTCGAGCCGCTTTCGCTGATCCTGCTGGCGGCGGGCATAGTGTCGTTGGCGACGGGCGACGTGATCGGCGGCGGGATCATCGTCGCGATTCTTGTGCTTTCGATCGGCCTGGATACCGTGCAGGAGGGACACGCGGTCAAGGCGGCCGAAGTGCTGCGGCGTTCCGTGGCGCTGAAGGCCGAAGTCAAGCGAGACGGCTCCTTTCGCCAGATCGACGTCGAAAAAGTCGTCCCCGGCGACATCCTGCGCGTCCGCGCCGGCGACATCATCCCCGCGGACGCCCTGATCCTCGACAGCACGGCCTGCACCGCCGGCGAGGCGGCGCTGACCGGTGAACCCTATGCGGTCGAGAAGCGTTCGGGCGTGGTCACGGCGACAAGCCCCGGAGAAGCGGCGAATGCCTTGTTCCGGGGTGCGGTCACGCAGACCGGTGAAGCGATAGCGCTCGTCGTCGGCACCGGCCGGTCGACTGTGTTTGGCGCCGCCGCGTCGGCACTCGCCGAGGCACAAGCGCCATCGCCGTTCGAGCGCGATCTGCATCAGTTCGGCCTTGTCATCGCGCGGCTGAGCCTGGCGCTGGTGGTTGTCGTCCTTGCCACCCGCGTGCTGCTTGGCCGCTCGGTGCTGGACTCGGTGCTGTTCGCGGTGGCGCTTGGCGTTGGCCTGACGCCCGAACTCCTGCCGATGATCACGACCGTCACCCTGTCGCGCGGCGCCATGCGCATGGCGCGTCGCAAGGTCATCGTCAAACGGCTTGCCTCGATCCATGACCTTGGCGCGATGACGGTGCTGTGCACGGACAAGACCGGCACACTGACCTCGGCGGAGATCACGCTTGCCCGCAGTCTCGACCCGGCCGGCAGCGAGGATGCGCGCGCCGCCCGGCTCGGCGCCATCGCGGCCGATCTCGGTGGCGATCGCGGTTCGCTCGATGCGGCGCTGATCCAGGGCTCGGCCGATGCATCGCGGGGCTGGACCCTGTCGGGCCGGCATGCCTTCGATTTCAGCCGGCGGCTGGGGTCCGTGCTCGCGGCCGGTCCAGAGGGCCTGCTGCTCATCGTCAAGGGCGCGCCGGAAGCGGTCCTGGCGCTCTGCTCCACCCAGCGAACCGGAGACACGTCCATTCGGGTGGGGGAGCCTGAACGAGCTCAGGCGATCGAACGGGTTCATGCCCTGGCAGGCGATGGTTTGAGAACCATCGCCGTGGCCTCACGCCCATGGTCGGGATCGACCCATGACGTGGAATCGGCCGACGAGGCAAACCTCGTTTTCGAGGGGCTATGCGCCTTCGCCGACCCGCCCAAACCTACTGCCGCTGCCGCGATAGCCCGCCTTGCAAATGCCGGTGTCAGGCTCAAGATCCTGTCCGGCGACGATCCGGTTGTGGTCAAGCGACTTGCCGGACTTGTCGGCCTGAATGCCGGGAAAGTCCTGTCCGGCGCCGACATCGTGGCGTTGAGCGATGAAGCGCTCGCGGTCCAGGTCCAGTCGGTCGACGCCTATGGACGACTGGCGCCGGACCAGAAATCCCGGATCATAAAGGCGCTGCAGGCCAGGGGCGCCATTGTCGGCTATCTCGGTGACGGCATCAACGACGCGCCAGCACTCAAGGTTGCCGACATCGGCCTCTCGGTCGACGGCGCAAGCGGCGTGGCGCAGGCCGCCGCCGACATGATCCTCCTGGCATCCGACCTCGAAGTCGTCGCTGACGGCGTCGAGCAGGGCCGGCGGACATTCGCCAATATCCTCAAATACGTGCGCATGGGCGCCAGTTCGAATTTCGGCAACATGCTGTCGATGGCGGTAGCGGCCATGGCACTGCCATTCCTGCCCATGCTGCCGACGCAGATCCTGTTGAACAACCTGCTCTACGACCTGTCCGAACTCGGCATTCCCTTCGACGGCGTCCGGGCCGAAGCCACGGCGCGGCCGCAGGTCTGGGACATGCGCGGCCTGATGCGGTTCGCCGGTGTTATGGGACCGCTCTCCTCGCTGTTCGATTTCATGACCTTCGGGGCGCTGCTGCTGATCTTCCATGCCTCTGCCGCGGAGTTCCGCACCGCCTGGTTCCTGGAATCCATGGCAACGCAAATCCTCGTCATCTTCATCATCCGCACCAATGGCCGGCCTTGGCAGGATCTTCCCCGCTTGCCCCTGGCGGCCTCCTCGCTCGTGGCATTGGTCGTTGCCATGGTTCTGCCGTTCACGCCTCTCGGCCTCTGGTTCGGCTTTGAAACGCCTTCCGTGCCGATGCTGGCAGGCATCGGCGCCATCGTGATCGCCTACCTCGTGTCGGCGGAACTGTTGAAACCTCTGGCCGTCGGCCCGGCATCGCGCGCGGCCCGGATCCACGCGTGACCATTCATTTTTGACGTCATCAGGAGTATCGCAATGACAGTACATAAACCTCAGGGTTTGGCGACAGAACCAACTGTTCTGGAGCCGAATACGCTCAAGCTCATGCACGCCTGGTGGCGCGCGGCGAATTACCTGTCGGTGGGACAGGTCTATCTCCTCGACAATCCGCTCCTGCGCGAACCTCTCAAACTCGAGCACGTCAAACCGCGCCTGCTCGGCCATTGGGGGACGACGCCAGGCCTGAACTTCATCTATGTCCATCTGAACCGGATCATCAAGGCGAGGGATCTCGACGTCCTGTTCATTGCCGGCCCCGGACATGGCGCGCCAGGTATCGTCGCAAACACCTATCTCGAGGGCACCTACAGCGAACTCTATCCCGACATCTCCCGGGACGAGGACGGATTGCGCCGCCTTGTGCGGCAATTCTCGTTTCCAGGCGGCATTCCAAGCCATGCCGCGCCCGAGACTCCCGGCTCGATCCATGAAGGCGGCGAACTCGGCTATTCGCTTGCGCATGCCCACGGCGCCGTCCTCGACAATCCCGATCTGATCGTCGCCTGTGTTGTCGGCGACGGCGAAGCCGAAACCGGCCCGCTGGCGGCATCATGGCATTCCAACAAGTTCCTCAATCCGGCCGCCGACGGAGCGGTGTTGCCGATCCTGCACCTGAATGGCTTCAAGATCGCCAACCCGACCGTGCTGGCGCGCATATCCCCGGAGGAGTTGGAGGCTCTCTTTCGAGGCTACGGCTACGACCCGATCTTCGTCGAAGGCGAGGAGCCGGAGATCATGCATCAGAAGATGGCGGCGGCCATGGAAGGGGCCTTTCAGCGGATAAAGCAGATCCAGCATGACGCACGCAAAGCCGGCGTCTCCGCGCGCCCGCGCTGGCCGATGATCGTCCTGCGCAGCCCCAAGGGCTGGACCGGGCCGAAGTCCGTCGACGGCCTCAAGACGGAAGGGTCATGGCGTTCACACCAGGTGCCGTTCAGCGACATGACCAAGCCGGGGCATCTCAAACTGCTGGAAGACTGGCTGCGCAGTTACCAGCCGCAGGAATTGTTCGACGAAGCCGGACGGTTGCACGCCGAGATCGCGGCGTTGGCGCCTGCTGGCAACAGGCGCATGAGCGCCAATCCGCGCGCCAATGGCGGCGCCCTGAAGCGCCCGCTGCGGCTACCCGATTATACCGGCTATGCAGTAGCCGTGGCGTCTCCGGGCGCTGCTGAGGCCGAGGCAACGCGAGTGATGGGAACATTCCTGCGTGATGTCATGAAGGCCAACGATGCGACGCGCAACTTTCGGGTTTTCGGGCCTGACGAGACGGCCTCCAACCGCCTCCAGGCACTCTTTGAAGTCACCAACCGCGCCTGGGATGCCAGCGCCACATCGGAGGACGATCATCTGGCACCTTCGGGACGCGTCATGGAAGTACTCAGCGAGCATCTTTGCCAGGGTTGGCTGGAAGGCTATCTGCTGACCGGACGCCATGGGTTGTTTTCCTGCTACGAGGCCTTCATCCACATTATCGATTCGATGTTCAACCAACATGCGAAATGGCTGAAGACCTCGCGCGACGTGCCATGGCGGCAGCCGATCGCGTCCTTGAACTACCTGCTCACATCCCATGTCTGGCAGCAGGACCACAACGGCTTCAGCCATCAGGACCCGGGCTTCATCGACCACGTCGTCAACAAGAAGGCCGATACCGTCCGCGTCTATCTGCCGCCGGATGCCAACACGCTGCTCTACGTCACCGACCACTGTCTCAGAAGCTGGGACCGGATCAACGTCATCGTCGCGGGCAAGGCGCCGGCGCCGCAATGGCTCGACATGGATGCGGCAATCAAGCACTGCACGCAAGGCATCGGCATCTGGGAATGGGCAAGCAATGATCGCGGTGGCGATCCCGACGTGGTGATGGCCTGCGCCGGCGATGTGCCCACGGTCGAGACGCTTGCCGCCGTCGATCTGCTTCGGGGGTATATTCCGGATCTGAAAGTGCGGGTCGTCAACGTCGTTGACTTAATGACCCTGCAGCCAAAGTCTCAGCATCCGCATGGTCTCACGGACAGCGATTTCGACGCATTGTTCACCAAGGACAAGCCGGTGATCTTCGCCTATCACGGTTATCCCTGGCTCATTCATCGTCTGGCATACAAGCGCACCAATCACGACAACATGCACGTTCGTGGCTACGAGGAAGAAGGCTCGACGACGACCACCTTCGACATGGTCGTCCGCAACAGGCTCGACCGCTTTCATCTTGTCGCCGACGTGATCGACCGGGTGCCAAGGCTTGGCGCGGCGGCCGTCTACGCCAAGCAAGCGATCCGCGACAAGCTGGTCGAACACGATCGCTACATCCGAAAGCACGGCGTCGACATGCCGGAGATCCGGGACTGGCGATGGTCCGCCAATTCCTAGGGCACAGTCGATTTTGCGAGTTAACTCATTTGAAGACAACCGCACCGGTCGTTGTTGGCCGCTTCGCGATTGTCGAAGACAGATCGGCCAAAAGCGATGAATAGGCGACAATATCTGATCGGCGGAGGCGCCCTGATGGTCGCCGGCGCCGCAGCAACCTATTTCGGGCTCCGAAACATGGGATCGATGGCGGAATACAACGCCTCGGTGGCCGCGACCCGCTCGGCACTGAAGCAGGCGCCTGGGACGAGCGATCTGATCCGCTACGCGACGCTTGCTGCGAATAGCCACAACACCCAGCCGTGGCTCTTCAAAGTCAGTGATGTCGGGATAGAAATTCTGCCCGACATGGCGCGACAGATCGCGATTGTCGACCCGGACAATCATCATCTGTTTGCCAGTCTCGGTTGCGCTGCGGAAAACCTGGCCATCGCCGGCAGCGCGCGTGGAAAGCCGGGCGAACTCAGTTTCAACCCCGCGAATGACGGTGCCGTGATGTTCGCGTTCGGCGGCAGGACACCTATCGAGCCGGCGCTGTTCGATGCGATCCCGAAGCGGCAATCGACACGTGGCGACTATGACGGCAAAGCGGTCAGCAGCCGAGACTTGCAGACGCTTTCAGCTGCAGTGGCCGTGCCGGGCGTCGATCACGTTCTTATCACGGATCGGCCACGGATCGACCGCGTGCGCGACCTGGTCGTCGCGGGCAACAATGCGCAGATCGCCGACGCCGCCTTCGTGCGCGAACTGAAGACCTGGCTGCGCTTCAGCCCCCGGCAGGCGATGGTGACCGGCGATGGCCTCTTCAGCGCATCAACCGGCAATCCCACCCTTCCGGAATGGCTTGGTCGGGTCATGTTCGATCTCGTCTTCAAAGCCAAGGCCGAGAACGAAAAATACGCTCGACAGCTCGCCTCTTCGGCCGGCGTCGCCGTCTTCGTCGCACAAAAGGATGACCGCGAGCATTGGGTTCTGGCAGGCCGCGCCTGCCAGCGTTTCGCATTGCAGGCAACCGCGCTCGGCCTCAAGCACGCTTTCATCAATCAGCCCGTCGAAATCGCTGGCCTGCGGCCGGAATTGGCGACGCTTGTCGGCATGCCCGGGCGACGTCCTGACCTCGTCATGCGCTTCGGCTACGGAGCCGCGCTCCCCTTCTCGGCGCGCCGGCCAGCAGAAAGAGTAATCATATCTTGAACGCTCCCGTTCAGAACCCACCCGCATCGGCGGCACGGCTCGTGACAATCAAGGCCATTCACACTGTCGTCTGGGTCTTCTTCGTCGCCTGCATCCTCGCGATCTGGTTGTTCGCCTTGCGGGGCGACTTTTTCCACGCGGCGCTGTCGATCGGCGTCGTCCTGGTGGAGGTGCTCGTGCTGGTCCTGAACGGATGGCAGTGCCCCCTCACATCCGTCGCTGCGGGCTACACCGGCGACCGACGCGATAACTTCGACATCTATCTTCCGGAATGGCTCGCGCGCCACAACAAGCTGATCTTCGGGACCCTCTATGTGGCCGGGATAGCGGCCACGCTCGCGAGGTGGAGCAATGCGTCAACATAGAGGAAGGCCGCATGATGGCTGAGGATGATCTTCTGATCAGGAAGCGGTTGCCAGCCGCCGTCTATGACCTGGCGCTACGTCTCGGCGCCAGTCCCGAGATGAGCCGAACGACGGTCAAGCTCAAGCAAACCGGACGGATGAAACAGCGGCTTGGCGCCACGTCCTGGATGTCATTTTCCGCAACACAAACAGTCTCCACGTGCGAATGTGCCTTCGACTGGCGGGCACGGTTTGGTCCCTTCGGCATGATCTCGGTGCGCGATGCGTTGAAGGGCGGCCAGGGGCGGTTGGATGTCATGGCGCTCGGGGTCATCCCGATCGCCCGCGCCGAGCACTCCTCGGCGCTGATGCGCGGCGAGCTGATGCGATACCTTGCAGAACTTGCCTGGGCGCCCGACGCTATTCTCTTCAACACCACCCTGCGCTGGCGTGAAGACGGTCCCGACAGTCTGGCCGTGAGCGCCGGCGTGGGAGAGACAGCGGCCGAAGTCACGCTCAGCCTCGACAGCGAGGGGAGGATTGCCGGTGCCTTTGCGCCGGATAGACCGCGTTCGGCCACGGCACCAATCCTGCCAACTCCGTGGCGCGGCCGTTTCTCCGACTATCGTCAGCACGGTAATATGTGGCTTCCGTCTGCCGGAGAGGTCGCCTGGGAAATCGACGGGAAGGAAACCGTCTACTGGCAGGGTCGGATCGAACGTTGGGACGCATCCAACGATGGTGTTTGATCTGTGCGTCAGGATCACGGGTGTTCGACCTCGGCGTCATGTTGCAGCTATAATTGCGGTGATGGAAATTCTCATTCGAGCCGTCATTCGGTGGTGGTTTGAACCTCGATCAGAAATGCTCGCCGGCCTTGAACGGGCCGATGCGGGTTCCCGCTGCGATCAGGTAGGCGGTCGACCAGCCAATGAGCAGAAATCCGTTCACGCCCCCCAGTGCCGCCAGCACGCGCCATGCATGAGCGGGTACGACGTCGCCATAGCCGACCGTTGAAAAGGTAATGGTCGAGAAATATAGGGCGGTCTCGAAGTCGGCGAAGATATCAAGCAGCCGGTACAGTCCGGCCCAGAGCCAAATCTCGGTGGTCATCACCGCGAAGAGCCCCATCACCACGCTGATCATTGCGATCATACGGCTGTGACGTCCATGCATGCGAAACCGCGCCACAAGATATCCCATCGCATGGGTAACGGCGATCAGGCCAAACGTGTGGACCAGGACCGTCAGACTGATGACGACGGTGCCGATGAGCAGATTGAGGATCATCCGCGGAAACGTAGATGCCGCGGATGCCTCGGTCCTTGTGCGAGATCAATCCTTGGCGGCGGCCAAGCTTCGCCTGAAATCGAGATGCTCGGCCGCCGGATGTCTTTACGCGTATGCGGCTTCGGTCTTCCTCGCACTGGTCTCTATCGGCGCGGTGAGATCCAGCACCACGCGGCCGTCGATCTTGCCCGCCTTGAGCCGGGCGAGGACAGCATTGATGTCGCCCAACGGCGCTTTGGTGATCTCGGCCCGGACCTTGCCCTCGGCGGCGAAGGCGATGGCCTCATCGAGATCGCGTCGCGTGCCGACGATGGATCCGCGCAAGGTGATGCGCTTCAGCACGACGTCGAAGATCGGGGTCGGGAATTCTCCCGCCGGCAGACCGACCAGGGCGACCGTACCCTTGCGGCGCACCATGTGCACCGCCTGGGAAAAGGCTGGTGGCGAGACGGCCGTCACCAGAATGCCGTGGGCACCGCCACCTGTCGCCTTGAGCACCTCCGCCACAGCGTTCGGGGAGCGGGCGTCGATGGCCACATCCGCTCCGGTCGCACGCGCCAGAGCGAGCTTGTCGGGCGTGACGTCGAGCGCCACAACCTTGAAGCCCATCGCCTTGGCATACTGGACCGCCACATGGCCGAGACCGCCTATGCCTGAAATCGCCACCCATTCGCCCGGACGTGCCTCGGTCTCCTTCAACCCCTTATAGGTGGTAACGCCAGCGCACAGGATCGGGGCCATCTGGGCGAAATCGACACCGGCTGGAAGGCGCGCGGTGAAGGCCGCCGAAGCGATGACATATTCGGCGAAGCCGCCATCGCAGCTATAGCCGGTATCGTGCTGATGCTCGCACAGCGTCTCCCAACCGGTCTCGCAATATTCGCAGCTCAGGCAGGCGTCGTGCAGCCAGGCGACGCCGACCGGATCACCCTCCTTGAAATCGCTCACTCCTGGCCCGAGCGCGGCTACAACGCCCGCCACTTCATGGCCGGGGATGAAGGGCGGCACAGGCTTCACCGGCCAGTCGCCCGAGGCGGCATGCAGGTCCGTATGGCAAACGCCGCAGGCGATGACCTTGACGAGCAGTTCACCTGGCCCGGGTACGGGGACCGGCACATCCTCGATCGTAAGCGGCTTGCCGAATGCCCGTACGACGGCGGCCTTCATCGTCTTGACCATGATCCAACTCCTTTGTCGATGAAGGCAAACTAAGCATCGGGGCGTAAGGCGCTTTGACCGAAATCAATGTGTGTATCGGGGCAGGCCGTAAGGCTGGGTTTCCGTTGGCCCTGGGATGTTCCCGGGCTTCAAGACAAGGAAGTTGCCATGTCCCAGCACGCCCTCGAACTCATCCGCTCCAAGGGAAATATTCCAGCCCGCTATGGCAACTTCATCGGCGGGAAATGGGTCGCGCCGTTGGACGGGCAGTATTTCACCGACTACAGCCCAATCAACGGCCAACGCCTGGTCGAGGTCGCGAAGTCGACGCCTGCGGACGTGGAAGCCGCGCTCGACGCAGCCTATAAGGCCAAGGACGGCTGGGCGCGCATGGCGCCTGCCGAGCGGTCGCGGCTGCTCAACAAAGTCGCCGACCGCATGGAGGAGAATCTCGAGCTGCTGGCGCTGGCCGAAACGCTGGACAACGGCAAGCCGATCCGCGAGACGCGGGGTGCCGACGTGCCGCTTGCCATCGACCATTTCCGGTACTTCGCAGGTTGCATCCGCGCTGACGAAGGCTCCATTTCGACAATTGATGACGACACCATCGCTTATCACTTCAAGGAGCCGCTGGGTGTCGTCGGCCAGATCATTCCCTGGAATTTCCCGCTGCTGATGGCGGCATGGAAGATCGCGCCGGCGCTTGCGGCTGGCAATTGCACGGTGATCAAGCCGGCCTCCAACACACCGCTGACGCTCTTGATCTTCGCCGGTATCACGGCGGATATCCTGCCGCCCGGCGTGCTCAACGTCATCACCGGTCCGGGCGCGTCGGTCGGTCGGGCAATCGCCGCCAATCCGCGCATTTCCAAGGTGTCGTTCACCGGCGAGACGACGACGGGAAGGCAGATCATGGGGTATGCGGCCGAGCACCTTATTCCGCAGACCATGGAATTGGGCGGCAAGTCGCCGAACATCTTCATGGCCGACGTGATGGATGCCGACGACGAATTCTTTGACAAGGCGCTTGAAGGCTTCGCCCTTTTTGCGTTCAACAAAGGCGAGGTCTGCACCTGCCCTTCGCGAGCGCTCGTCCAAGAATCGATCTTCGACAAGTTCATGGAGCGCGCGGTTGCCCGCGTTGCGAAGATCAAGGTCGGCGATCCGCTCGACCCTTTGACGCAGATGGGCGCGCAGGCTTCCGAAGATCAGTTGACCAAGATCCTCGACTATATCGAGATCGGCAAGCAGGAAGGCGCCAAATGCCTGACTGGCGGCGAGCGCGCCGATCTCGGTGGCGACCTCGACAAGGGCTACTTCGTGAAGCCGACCGTGTTCAGCGGCGACAACAGCATGCGGATCTTCCAAGAGGAGATTTTTGGTCCTGTCCTGTCGGTCACGACGTTCAAGACTGTCGAGGATGCGATCCGCATCGGCAATGACACCATCTATGGTCTCGGTGCCGGCGTCTGGTCGCGCAATGGCAACGATGCCTACCGGGTAGGGCGCGGCATCCAGGCGGGACGGGTGTGGACCAATTGCTATCACGCCTATCCCGCCCATGCCGCCTTCGGCGGTTACAAAGCTTCCGGGTTCGGGCGGGAAAACCACAAGATGATGCTCGACCATTATCAACAGACAAAGAATCTGCTGGTCAGCTACTCGACCAAAGCGCTGGGATTTTTCTGAGTCTCGATCCGCCGCTCGAAGGTGGCGCTTGATGCGCCATCGCCCAGCGGCACGATACGGCAGGGGAAGGTGGCAATCAGTTTCGAGTTTATGGCGGGCGTGCGGGACCGTGCGGAACAATAGAGGAAGATTTCAGATTTGGGCCACGAAAAGGCCAATGAAATTAGTGGGTCTGGCGCGCCATCCAGACCCACCATGACCATTGATTTCGCAACGAGAAATGCCCCATTTGCAGCGGGTGACGGTACTTTTCGAGACGGCGGACGCGCCTCGTCGAAAGCCCAGATGTGCAAGAAATCGTCCGATTGGTCCCGATAGTTGGTGAAACCTCGAAGTATTTTTTGTGGCGATTTTCCCTTTAAAATCAAAAGCGTAATTTTTTGACGGTCCTGGTGTCGGACTTCGTGCTGTTGGTGAAGATATTTGACTGTAATTTCAGCGGGTCATGCCATTTGAACAATCGAGTAGGGGTAGGGGTTAGCGTCGTCCGGAGTGCTACGGCGTAGTTTTTCGCGCGATCAGCCCATGGCACATCCTTGATGCGGACGACAAGAATGCCCCATCAAACCGGGGATCAAGCCGCTAGCCGCATGCCTCCGCGAATTTGCCTGGTTTGCAAATCAATAGGTGGCGCGACCGCCTGACAGATCGAAGACCGATGCGGTGGTAAAACTGTTTTCCTTGGAGACCAGCCAGGCGACCATGTTTGCCGCCTCGTCGACTTCCAGGAACCGAGCACGCGGGATCTTGGACAGCATGTAGTCGATATGCTCCTGTTTCATCTGGTCGAAGATCGGCGTGCGCGCAGCCGCCGGCGTGACGCAGTTGACCGCTATGTCGTAGCCGGCAAGCTCCTTGCCCAGCGACTTGGTCAGCCCGATCACGCCCGCCTTGGACGCCGAATAGGCCGAAGCGTTGGGATTGCCTTCCTTGCCGGCGATCGAGGCGACGTTGACGATGCGGCCGTAATTGCGCGCCTTCATCGCCGGCACGACGGCGCGGTTGACGTGAAAGGTTCCGTTGAGATTGATGTCGATGACGCGCCGCCAGGCGTCGAGCGGGTACTCATCGAGTGTGTGGTTGGGTCCGGCAATGCCAGCCGAATTGACCAGGATCGAGACGGCTCCTGTCTCCTTTTCGGTGCGGGCGTGCGCGGCAAGCACTGCCTCGGCATCGGTGATGTCCACCACGACTGCACTGGCTGCCGCGCCGAGCTGGGCAACCGCTGCGTCCAGGCCTGCCTGGTTCATGTCCCACAGGCTCACTTTTGCGCCCGATGCGATCATCCGCCTGGCAAAGGCCAGGCCCAGTCCCTGCGCTCCGCCGGTCACGACGGCGGCCTGTCCTTCAAGATCGATTCTGTTCATTCCGTTCAATCCTTGGCGTTGTTCGATAGGTCCGCGGCGACGCGCTCTTGCAGTCCCGGCTGCCGCACATCGACATAGTCGCCGGCAAGGTCGTCAGCCAAACCGGTTGCAAGCCAGGCGATCATCTGCGCCGCGCGCTCCGGCGGGTCGAGGTTTTCGCGGGGAATGTCGGAGACCGCATTGATCCTGGCGTCGCGAATGGCGGCTTGCATGCCGGTGTCGACCAGTCCGGGCGCAAGGGCGAATCCCAAGATGCCGCTGGCTTCGCCTTCGAGTGCGATCGACTTTGTCAGCATCAGCAAGGCCGCCTTGGAGGCGCAATAGGCGGCCCAGCCGGACATTGCGCGGGTTGCCGCGCCGCTGACGATATTGATGATACGGCCGCCGCCGAAATGGGGCCAGAGCGCTGCGGTCAAGGCCGCCGGACCACTGACATTGAGGGTGAACGCGGCGTCGAAGGCCCTGGCGTCGAGTTCGGCCAGGCGCGTCATCGGTGCGATGGTCGCGGCGTTGTTGACGAGGATGTCGATCCGTCCGTAGCGCTGGAGCGCCTCTGCGACGCGATGCGGGATCGCATCCAGATCCGCGACGTCGAGCATGAAATCGCAAGCCTTGCCGCCGCCCGCTGTCACGGCATCGACAACCGCGCCGCAATCTCCGGCATGGCGCCCGGAGGCAATGACGGTGGCGCCAAGCCCCGCCAGGGCAGCCACGGTCGCGGCACCGAGCCCGGTCCGCGCGCCGGTGACCAGTGCGACTTCCCCCTCCAGCAAACGCGTCATTTCGACGGTCCCCGCAAGCCGGCTTCCCGCACCGCGTCAGCGGCGGGGGTCGCGGCATAGGCCTGGAAGCCGCCGGTGATGTTGATGAGTTCGCCGGTCACGAAGCTGGCGTCCGGCCCCATCAGCCATGCCACCGCGCCGGCGACGTCCTCCGGCTTGCACCAGCGGTGCAGCGGAATGGTCGCGACCACATCCGCCTCGAAGTCCTCCCAGCTCTTGCCGAGCTTATCGGCCTTCTGACGGAACAGCGCTTCCATGCCGGTTCCCGGCCCGACATGCCCGGGTGCTACCGCGTTGACGCGCACGCCGCTGGACGCCATCTCGATGGCCAGGCACTGGGTCAGCCCCCAGATAGCGTTCTTCGATGCGATATAGGCGGACGAGAACGGATTGCCGAAGCCGAGCTTGGTGGTGATGTTGACCATCTGGCCAGCTTGCTGCGCCGCCATGATGCGCGCGGCCTCGCGGCACATCAAGAAGGTGCCGCGGCTGTTGATGCGGAAGATGCGGTCCCAATCGTCGACGGCTGTCTCGACCACCAGGGCCTGCATGTGGACGCCGGCATTGTTGACCAGGCCGAAAAGCCCGCCATGCCGGCCGGCAGCGGCCTTCACACCTGCCACCACCGAAGCCTCGTCGCCGATGTCGATGACTTCGAAATCGCAGCCTGTCGCTTTTGCAACGGCCTCCGCGGCGGCGCCGTCACGGTCGGCGATGACGACGCGATAACCGTCTTTGCAGAGCCGCGCCGCGATGGCACGCCCGATGCCGCCGGCCCCGCCGGTGACGATGATGGTACCCGAACTCATGCGGCACTCCAGGCGCGAAACAGATCGCGCATCTTCACGGTTTCCGTCAGCACATCGTCATGCACAGTGTCGAAATAGCCCTGGTGCACATATTCGCAAGCCAGCCAGCCGTCGAAACCGGCATCGCGAAACGTCGAGAACATCGCCGGGAAGTTGAGCGTTCCTTCCTCAAGCTTGGTCTGCAGCGCGCCGGGGCGCGCCTGACGCAGATGCGCATGCCCGAACCAGGGCGCAAGCGCATCGATCTCCTCTTGCCGGTAGCCGGAAACAGCGAAATGCGCATAGTCGATGGCGAGCTTCACGCCCGCCGCCCGTTCGCACAGTTCAGCCGTCATTGACGGGCTCTCGAGATAGGAATGGACATGCGGCTCGACGCAGACGCCCACCCCGGTGGGTGCAGCCGCGTCAAGCAGGGGCTTCAGCGATTCTACGGTTTCCGCGAGTGCCTGTTTGCGGCTCTGCGCACCGTTGATAATGCCGGGCAGGATGAACACCGTCGGCGATCCGACCGCGACGCAGAATCTCAATGCCTGCTGGAAGTCGGCGAGGTTTTCCCCGCGATGCGCGGGGCTGGCGAGGTTTCGCTCTGCAACGGAATTGCCGAAGAGATGGTAGAGGTTGGAGACGGCGACCGGCGAGGCGTTGCGGATCTCTTCGCCATAGGCCTCCGGTGTCTTGAGCAACCGCGCCTTGTCGAGCGCTGAACGATAGAAATAGCCGACATCGATGCCTTCGACGCCAAGCACCCTGGCAAGCCCGCCGACTTCATCGAGTGTGAGCTGCGGAAACGACCAACTGGTAACGCTGAGTCTCATTCCACCTCCTCCATGCGGCCGCTGCGCGCCGAACGATACATCGCGTCGAGCAATACGGCAGAGCGCATTCCAACGATGCCGTCGGCGGGATTTGTGGCCTCGACGCCGCGGCAGCAGCTCGAACGCTTCGCCGAACTGGTCGAGGTGGCCTATCGCACCGTCAGCGATGCGGTGGCGTTTCGCGTTGCCGATGTCGAGTTTCACGAGCTGATCGGAACCGCGGCCAACAACGCCTTTCTCGATCAAGTCTCACGATCGCTTTATAGCCTCGCCGTCGACCAGCGCAGGAAGGCGTCAGAAATGCCTGGCGTGCTCGACCAGTCGGCCAGGGATCACGACGCCATCGTCAGTGCTCTCGCGGCCGGCGACCCCAAGGCTGCTGAAGTTGCGATGGCAGCGCACGTCGCGCATATCCGCAAAACCACGCTCGACGTGCTCTCCGGCGCCGATCCGATCCCGTTCCGCATCCGCTAGGGGCCGACTTGATGCTGCTTGAAGGAAAACGCGCCATCGTCACCGGCGGCTCACGTGGCATCGGCCGCGGCATCGCGGTCGAGTTCGCTCGCCAGGGTGCCGACGTGGTCATCAATTATTTCGGCGGCGCGGATAGCGGATTTTCGCGCGATAAAGCGGCTGACGAGACTGTGGCCGAGATCGAGGCGCTTGGCCGCAAGGCCATCGCCATAGAAGGCAACATCGCCGAGCCTGCGGTCAGCACCGAACTGGTGCAGGCTGCGGTCGATGCCTTTGGCGGCGTCGACATCCTGGCCTCCAATGCGGGTATTTGCCCGTTCCACACATTCCTCGACATGCCGCCCGAACTGCTGCGGCAAGTGGTCGACGTCAATCTGAACGGCGCCTTCTTTGCGGTGCAGGCGGCGGCCAACCGCATGAAGGACCAAGGCACGGGCGGCGCCATTGTCGCCACGTCGTCGATCTCGGCGCTGGTGGGCGGCGCCATGCAGAGCCATTACACGCCGACCAAGGCGGGCGTTCATTCGCTGATGCAGTCCGTGGCCATCGCGCTTGGTCCTTATGGCATCCGCTGCAATTCCGTCATGCCGGGCGCCATCGCCACCGACATCAACAAGGACGACTGGTCCGACCCGCAAAAGCGCGCCTATCTCGACAAGCGCATCCCGCTCGGCCGCTTCGGCGAACCGTCCGACGTCGCCAAGGTCGTGGCCTTCCTGGCTTCGGACATGGCGTCCTATGTCACGGGCGCCGCGCTGCTCGTTGATGGCGGGCTATACGTCAACCTGCAATAGGGAGGAACGCGAATGGCCGAGCGCATCGCTTTTCGCATGAAGGTCCATCCGGGCCGCATCGCCGAATACAAGAAGCGGCATGATGAGATCTGGCCCGAATTGACGCAAGCGCTGCGCGATGCCGGTGTCTCCGACTATTCGATCTGGCACGACGCCGAAACCGACTTCCTGTTCGCCACGCTGATACGAACCAAGGACCACACGATGGCCGCGCTGCCAGGCACCGAGATCAACCGGCGCTGGTGGAAATTCATGGCCGACATCATGGACTACAATGATGACGGCACGCCGCAGGTCGTCGAACTCACGCCAGTCTTTCACCAGAATTAGAATTCTTCCATCAGAGTTAGAAGTCTTCCATCAGAACTAGAGGGCGTAGCTGGATCCCGTCATGCCGAATTTCACCATCAAGGATGTGCGCGTCTTTCTCGTCGAGAGCGAGGGCGACGGCGGCGACTATTTCCAGCAGGGCAAGGGCCATTGGCTGATCGACACGCTGATCGCAAATCCGATGTCGGGTCACCAACAATACAAGGCGTCGCGCTCCTCCTGGGGGATCGGCGTGATGGGCTCGATCGTGGTCGAGCTCGAAACCGAAGCCGGCGTCACCGGCGTCGCCACGGGGTTCGGCGGTTACCCCGCCGCCTGGCTGGTCAAGCATCACTTTTCGCGGTTTCTGATTGGCGAGGATGCGCGCAACATCACCAGGATCTGGGACCAGATGTTCCGTGCCTCGATGCCCTATGGCCGCAAGGGCCTGCCGATCGCCACCATCTCTGTCGTCGATCTGGCGCTGTGGGATTTGATCGGCAAGCTCCGCGACGAACCGGTCTACAATCTGATCGGCGGCAAATGCCACGACGAGATCAGCTTCTACTGCACCGGCCCGGCACCCGACGCGGTCAAGGAGCTCGGTTTCTGGGGCGCCAAGGTGCCCCTGCCGCACAGCCATTTCGACGGCGAGGGCGGCCTGGTCAAGAACGTCGCCTATCTCTCGGCCCAGCGCGAGAAGGTGGGCGCCGACTACCCGCTGATGGTCGATTGCTACATGTCGCTCACCGTCCCCTATGCCATCCGCCTGGCCGAGGCAGCCAAGCATCTCGGCATCTTCTGGTGGGAGGAAGTGCTGCACCCCGACGATGTCGACGGGTTCCGGCTGTTGAAGCAGGCGCATCCGACGCTGAAATGGACGACCGGCGAACACGAATACACGCGTTACGGTTTTCGCGAGCTGATCAAGGAGAGGACCGTCGACATCCTGCAGCCCGATGTCATGTGGGTCGGCGGATTGACCGCGCTTCTACAGATCGCCTCCCATGCCGCGGCCTATGACATCCCCGTCATCCCACACGGCTCCGGCCCTTACTCCTACCACTTCATCGCCAGCCAGCCGGCCGAACCGCTCTGCGAATATGTGGCGGCCAGCCCGGACGGCCGGACGATCCGGCCAGTGTTCGGCAAATTGTTTTCCGGCGAGGAACTGCCAGGCAACGGCCGGCTGAAGATCGGAAGCGCGCCCGGTTTCGGCATGGAAATCGCGGATCGTGCCCTGTTGAAACCTGTCGTCTAGCACTGCAGACCAGTGGCGTCTGGACATATGGGTCAGGATGTTGCGCTGAAGCTCTCGGCATTCAATCAGCGCGTGACGCCGGAACTGAACGGGGTGGTCAACGAGATCTCCGCCGATCTCAGCGTCGACGAGCGCAGCGGCGCGGGCTTCTACACGGTTCGTGTCAGCCTGCCGCGCACAGGCCCCGATAGTTGGTGTAACCTCAGAATATTTTTTCGACAATTTTCACTTTAAAATTAGAAGTGTAACGTCAACCACCACGACCGTCGCGAATGGCTGAGAAATAGCGGTCGGTTCCGACCTGCCCACCCTTCAGCGCGACCTCCAGCCCGTCGATGGCATTGACACGCGAATGGGCGACGCACAGTGGCGAACCCGGCGAGGCGGGCAGCGGCATCCTGACCGTCAGCGCATCGACGCCCATCTGTCCCAGCGCGTGGCTCGACGTGTCGCCGCCGGCGATGATGACACGCTTTAATTCCTGCTGCTCGGTCAGTTGCCGAAGCAACGTGCCAAGGCCGCGGCCGAGCTTGTGGCGAGCACCTTCCTGGCGGTCGATCTCGGTGCCGCGATCCGCCGTGGGCCCGAGCGCAGTGTAGAGGATGACGCTGCGCCCGGCCTGCAAGCTGCCGCGGGCCGCCGTCGCCGCGCGCGCGATCGCTTGTTCGGAAGTCTCTGAGATCAGTTCTACCGGATCAACGTTGATGCCGTCGAAGCCGTCGGTCAGCGCATGGCGGATCTGCCGTTCCGTGGTCGGCGAGCAGCTGCCCGACACCACCGCGATCCGATCGGCTGCGCCCGGCGGCGAAAAGCGAGGCTCGGCGTCCACGGTGGCAGCCTCCGCCCATTCGGCGAGCAATGCATACTCGATGCCGGAGGAGCCGGCGACGAAGGAACCGCTTGGCTTGCGCCTGTGCCATATCTCCTTGCCAGCCAGCGCCTGGGTCTCCCGGCTGTCGACATCGACAAGCACGATGGCCGCGCTATTCCTGACAAGGTGATCGAATGCCTGCGATCGCGACGCGGACTGCAGCGTCGCCAGATCGAGCAATCCCGAGGCAAGCTCGGTCTGCCGCGACAGATGGATCAGAAGGTCCGCTTCGTCCATCGGCGTGGTCGGGTGGCGGCTCATCACCGGATGGCGGTCGATGCGGTAGTATCGGTCGCGATAGGCCGCGAACAGATGGCCGAACGCCGTGTAGCGTTTGAGCTGCGGTGCGCCGACCAGCAGCGGCACGCAGTCCTGTGCAAAGACGGCGCGTCCGATCTCGATCGCCCGGCCGATGTTGCCGATCATCGGGCTGGAATCGAAGGTCGAGCAGATCTTGTAGTGGCAGATGGCGGCGTTCAACGTCTTCAGCCAGCCGAAGGCATCCTTGAGATGCGTGTCCATCCACTGCGGCGTCTCGCTGCGGCTGGTGCCTGCCAGCCCAACAGCGCGGCAGTGCGAGAATTGCGCGAGCTGCGCCGCGTCCGGCTGGCGCATGAACAGCACCGTCGACACACCGCCGAGCTCGAGCGCCTCCATGACGTCGGTCGAACCGGTGAGGTCGTCGCCATAATAGCTCAGCAGCAGGTTCTGCATGACCTCGCTCACGCCGCCTTGCCGTCGCCGAACTTTTCGATCGAGCGCGCCAGCTCGACATGGCTGGTGGCATAGTCCGCCAGCGGAATGCCGGCGACTGCGGCCTGCCAAGCCTGCTGCACGGCGCGCACGCCTGCACCCGGGCCGTCCGGATGGCTGACGATGCCACCTCCGCAGAGATAGAGCAGATCGACCGTCCGCCCGGTGCGCTCATAGGTTTCGGGCGCCTGTCCACCCCATTGGCCTGAGCCGGCGACCGGCAGGGCGCAATCGTCGGGAGAAAACAGCGGTGTCGTTACTGCCTCGAAGGAGCGGATGAAGGACGCGTCCGGCTCCCAGTATTTCGAGGCGATGCCGTTGATCTGGAACTGGTCGACGCCAAGCAGCCGCCAGAACTGTTGCCACACCTTGAAATCCATGCCGAGGCCGGGATGGCGGGTGAGGATGTCCCAGCCATTGCGGTGGGCGTGCAGCACCAGGCCGGAGCGCTTTCTGAGATAGGCCATGCCGCCGAAGCCGATGGAGTTGATGTTGACCACGGCGCAATTGCCGCCGGCCGCAAGCACCAGATCGTGGTTGCGCATCATCTCGTCCGGGTCGGCATGCGAGATGCCGAAGGCATACATCACCTTCTTGCCGGTCTTCTGCTCGTGGTCGAGGATCAGCGGCATGATCGCCTTCACCCGTTCCGCTAGCGGCGAATAAGCCGGGCTCATCAGCTTCTCATCGTCCTTGATGAAATCGACGCCGGCCTCGATCAGTTCGCCCACCATCGCGGCCGTCTCGGGTGGCCGCAAGCCCAGCGCCGGCTTGACGATGGTGCCGATGATAGGGCGGCCCTCGACACCGGTCAGACGGCGGCTGCCCGCGACGCCGAATTGCGGGCCGGGATGGGCGCCCTTGAATTCTTGCGGCAGCTTCATGTCGACGACGCGGATGCCCGACAGGCCCTTGATCGAATAGGTGCCGCCGATGGCGATGGTCATAAGCGCCGAAAGGTCCGTGCCGATCGCATCGAACGGGAATGCAATGTCGACATCGGCGCGCTTGAATGGCCCGCTGCCGGCCTCGGGAATGGACGGTTGCTCGGCATCGTGCAGATGCCGGATCGCCAGCACTCGCGCTGCCACGCGTGCCTTCAGCTCTTCGGTCTCGCCGGGCAGGGCAACGAAGGTGCCGGTCGACTGGTCGCTGGCGATCTTGGCCGCCAGCGCCTCGATGCTATCTGACGTTTCGATGCGATAGGTGAAGGTGATCATGGGGAGCCGGCCGGTCGAAAGGGTCCGAAAAAAGTTCCGTCGCGTCTGAAATCTGGTATAATGAGTACATAAGTATTGCAAGCAAATATCCCGACCTCGTGCGAAGCGGCGGGCAAGGCGCAGGCATTCCGGGAATCGCGCCGGCAATGCTAAACAGGAACCGGGCCAGGGAGTGATTCGTCACGATGAACCGTTCGGAGCCGATCGTCCGGCGCAAACTTTCCGACGAAGTCTTTGCAAGGCTGAAGCGGCTGATCACCAGCGGCGAGCTGCAGCCGGGCGACGACATGCCGTCGGAGCGCGAATTGATGGAGCGCTTCGAGGTTGGCCGGCCGGCCATCCGCGAGGCGATGCAGGCGCTGAGCAATATGGGGCTTGTCGCTATTTCGCATGGCGAGCGGGCCAAGGTGCTGCAACTCACCGCCAAGTCGATCATCAAACAGGTCGACGGCGCGGCCAAGATCATCCTGTCGTCATCGAAGGACACGCTCGAGCACCTCAAGACCGCGCGCATCTTCTTCGAGCGCGGCATGGTCAGGGAGGCCGCTGAAAAGGCCACCGTCGAGGATGTGCAGCGGCTCAAGGCAACCGTCGCCGAGCAGCGTGCCGCGCGCGGCGATTCCGACGCCTTCATTTCCGCCGACATGAACTTCCACACCCAGATCGCAGCGATTTCGGGCAACCCGATCTATGTCGCTGTCAGCGAGGCCATGCTCGGCTGGCTGAAGGAATATCACACCGAGATGCTGATCTGGACCGGCAAGGAAAAGTATACGCTGACCGAGCACGAAGAGATCGTCGACCGCATCGAGCAGAGGGACCCCGAGGGTGCCGAGAAGTCGATGATCAAGCATCTCGAACGCTCGCGCGCGCTCTACGTTATGAACTCCGAAAAGTAGGCTCTTAGCCGATCCGGGTAATGGCGTAGGGCGCCATGACGAGATGACCCTGGCCAAGCGCGGACGTGTCGACCGCGACATCGTCCGCCGTCAGGTTCGCCAGCCACACGATGGTCTCGCCCGAGGCGGACCGGCCGGCCAGCGCCGCAATCCTCGTCTCGTCGCTTGTCCTTGCGGACACATCGGCGAGCCCAGACAGCTCGCAAAGCCCTTTGATGGCCTCGAAGATCGGTCGCGGCGACCCTTCAGCAACGGGTTCACCGGATGCCGCCAGCAGACCGAACGGTCCGGTGAAGCCGGACAACGTCAGCATCTCCAGCCCGGCCGGCGCGACGCGCGCGGCATAGCCGATGGTCCATGCGGCCGCGAACAGGCCGTTGTGGCGCGGATCACTGTTGGCCATGGCGATGCGCTGTCGCCGCGGATTCTCCTTGGTCGCGCCGCCATAGGGGTTCTGCCGCATGGCAATGGTCGAAGGTCCGATCCGGTAGGGCTTGTCGCCGAAGATCGCCCGCGCCGACCGGGTGATGAACGGCAACGCCTCCAGCGACTGCATGACGCTGAGATCGTCGGCGGCGTGCACGATCGGGCAGGTGCAGTGGGTGATGAAGTCGAGCAGTCCGGCCGGAACGCGCTTGCGGTTGAGCTCGGTGAAATAGCTGAACATGCCGCCACCGAGACGGATATCAGGAAAGGCGCGCCGCGCGGCGGCATAGACATGTTCGAGCGGTGGGCAGGGCGGCCAGGCACTGCCCGGCGGAGTCGACTGCCGGTCGACCGAAGGCGACACCGCGATGGCGTCGAGCCGCAGACCTGCCCGGCGCACCATGTCGGCGACCTCTGCAAGTTCGGCATCGAGATCGCCGGTGCAGGCGATCACACATTCGAGCGTTGTCCGGGCGCGATAGGCGTCGGCAAGCCGGGCGAAAGAACGCAGGGCGTCGAGCCCGTGACCGCGCGTCGGATCGTGGTGAAACAGCAGTTGTTGCGGGCCGAGCACGGACAAGGTGGCGAGGTTCGCCAGCACTGTCTCGACATCGCTGGGATAGATGATGACGCCGACATCCGGCAGCGCCGGACCGGGCTCGCCAAGCGTCACGCGGACCGCGCCGGATGCCTTGGCTGCAGCCGGCGTCTTGGCGTCGCTGGCAATGCGCAGGCTGATCGTCTGGCGGTTGGTCTCGCCGGCCGGCAACACATAGGGCCATGGTAGCGCCAGTGGCCGCACATAGGTCTTGTAGGAGGCATCGGACCAGTTGCGCTGGTCCTCCATCTCGAAAACGTCGCCTTCCATGCGGCATTCGGCGCTGACGGCGGGGCTCACTTCATGCTTGATGGCGCGCAGATTTTTGAAAGGCTGCCAAGGGTCGATGAGATCAGGCAGTTTCGTCGCCACCACGCTGCCGTCGGTGTGCTCCACCATCACCGGGCTGCCGGCAAGGCCGGCGATCGGATGCAGGATGCAGAAGCCGCAGCGGTTGGTCTCGAAATCGCTTTCGGGCAGCGCGCTGACGTCGAACACCAGCCGTCCGTCCGCTGAACCCTTGATGGTCGCGAAAAAGGCGAGCCGGCTTCCGCCCGGTCCGGCGCAGGTCGCCGTATAACTGACGGAGAAAGCATCGGCACTTTGGTCGATGGTCAAATCCGCCAGCACTGGCTCGTAAGTGCCCCAGTCGCGGTCGCGCACGATATAGGCGATGGCGCGCAAGACCTCCGTGCCGCCATGGCGGATGGTTCGCAGATTGCCGTTGACGAAATCGGCGCTGAGCGGGCCGGCGCTGAGCCGGACCGGCTCGGCTTCCACCGCGCGTGTGCCCACGAGCAGGAAGCGATCCACGGTCACTTCAGCAGGTCGTCGATCTGCACCGGTTGCCGGCTCGCGGCGCCGGCATAGGTCGCCTCGACCAGCGCGAATGTCTTGAGGTTGTCGGCGCCCGAGGTTGCTGGCTCCTTGCCTGATGCAAGGCAGTCGACCCAGTGCCGCTGGATCGCCAGCACGCTTTCCTGGATGTTGTGCCATGGCCGCGATGCCCAGGGCAGAAGCGGCGGCGAGATGTCGGTGACCGTTGTGCCGCTCTTGCCGGTGACGGTGAGCTGGTATCCCTGCGCCAGCCGGATCGTGCCGTCGCTGCCGTCGATCTCGATCAGCGTTTCGGGAAACGGCTCGACGGCAAGCCTGGTCGCATAGCTGCAATCGACCACGGAGGTGGCGCCGCTCTTGTGATCCATCAGCACGGTGGCGACATCCTCGCCCGCGATGGCCGGGTTGATGCGTGCCGTCCGGGCGGTGAGGCTCGAGACGTCGCCCAGCAGGAAACGTGCAATGTCGAGGATATGGATGCCGAGATCCTCGATGATGAAGCGCTTTCCCGTCGCCAGGTAGGGCTGGCCGGAAAACACGTCATAGGCGGAGCGGAAGGAGATGCGCCCGAAGAAGGGCGTACCGATCTCCCCGCTGTCGAGTACGGCGCGCACCGCCTGGATCGGCGACTGCCAGCGGAAATTCTCATGCACCATCAGCGGCACGCCGGCGTTGGCGCAGGCCGCGACCATCGCCTTGGCGTCTGTCAGCGTCGGCGCGAAGGGTTTCTGGCAGATCACCGGAACGCGGTGGGCGGCCGCCATCTCGACCAGCGGCCGATGGCTGACCACGGTGGTGGCGATGTCGACGAAGTCGAGCGTCTCGGCCGCGAACAGCGCCGCTGCATCGGTGTAGCGCCTCGCGATGCCGAACTGGTCGCCAACGATCCGCAACCGTTCCGGATCGCGGTCGCAGATGGCGATGATCGAGGCGCCGTCGATGTCGCTCCAGGCATGCATCTGGTTGACTGCGAAGAAGCCGCAGCCGATCAGCGCTCCACTCAAGCTCGCCATGATCAACCCGCCTTTGCCATCTGCATCAGGGTAACGCGCTGCTGAAGCCGGCGCTGCGCCTGGTCGACGACGACGGCGACGATGATGACAAGCCCCTTGATCACCATCTGCCAGAAGGAGCTCACGCCCATCATCACCAGCCCGTCCGACAGGATGCCGATGACGAAGGCGCCGACGATGGTGCCGCCGATCGTGCCGCGGCCGCCAGACATCGAGGTGCCGCCAAGCACTGCCGCGGCAATAGCATTCAACTCGAAGCTTTCGCCCGTCGCCGGATGCGAGGCCATCAGCTCCGACGAGATGATCAGGCCGACGATCGCCGCGCAGAAGCCGGAGAACATGTAGACGAACATCTTGACCATGTTGACGCGCACGCCCGAGATGCGTGCCGCGCGCTCATTGCCGCCGACGGCGAAGATGTGGCGGCCGAGCGGCGTGTACCGGGCGAGATAGGCGGCACCCAGTGCCACCACGATCAGCATCCAGATCGAGACGGGCAGGCCGGCGAGCCGGCCGGCGCCAAGGAAGCCGAAGCCGGTGGTGCCGAGTTCCGGCTTGCCAACCAGATTGGGGAAGGTGCGCCCGTCCGAAGACAGCAGCGCCAGGCCGCGCGCCACATAGAGCACGCCGAGCGTGGCGATAAAGGGGGCGACATTGAGCCTGGTGATCAGCAATCCGTTGACGGCGCCGATCAATATGCCGACCAGCAGCGTGATCAATGCGATCTCGACCACGTTGAAATAGATGGTGTAGCCGATCTGCAGATCGATGCCGTTGAGCACGAGATAGCCGGCCACCATGCCGCACAGGCCGACGATCGAACCGACCGAAAGGTCGATTCCGCCGGTGATGATGACAAAGGTCATGCCCATGGCGAGGAAGGCGTTGAGCGCCACGTGCTTGGCCATCAGGATCAGATTGGCGGCCGACAGGAAGTTCGGCGCCGCGATGGAGAAGAACACCAGCACGGCGATCAGTGCGATGAAGGTCCTGAGCTTCATCAGCGTCAGCAGCGCGGAGCCGCTGGAGGCCGAAGAGTGAGCTGCCCTGGCCGGAATGTCAGTCATCAGCGTTGCTTTCCATGTCGGGGGGCAAGATGTGCGGGGGCAAGAGGTGCAGGTCCGTGGCCGAGCGCCGATGCGGCGACGATCGCGGCTTCCGTTGCCTCGGCGCGGTCGAACATGCCGGTCAGTTTGCCATTGCTCATCACCGCGATCCGGTCGGACAGTGCCATCACCTCGTCGAGGTCGGAGGTGGCGAAGAGGATGCCCAGCCCATCCCGCGACAGCTTGCGCATGGTGCGGAAGACGTCGGCCTTGGCGCCGACATCGATGCCGCGGCTCGGCTCGTCCATCAAAAGCACCTTCGGTCCGGTGAGCAGCGCCTTGCCGATCACCACCTTTTGCTGGTTGCCGCCAGACAGCGACGAGACCTCTTGCGCCGGGTCGGCGACCTTGATCGCGAGCTCCCGTACCATCTGCACCACGGCCTGCCGCTCGGCGCCGCCTCGGATGTGGAACAGGGTGACGAAGCGCGACAGGCTCGCCAATGTCAAATTGCTGGCGACGGAGAGAATCGACACCAGGCCCTCGCGCTGGCGGTCTTCCGGGATCAGCGCCAGCCCGCGCTTGATGCGCCGCGTCGTGTCGCGTTCCCTGATATGGTTTCCCTCGATGAAGATCTTGCCGCTGGCATGGCCATGGCGGCCCATGATGCAGTCGAACAGCTCGCTGCGCCCGGCGCCCATCAGGCCGTAGATGCCCAAAATCTCGCCGGCGCGCAGCGACAGCGAGACGTGGTCGACCGCCAGTCCGCCGGTGGCGCGCGGCAGGCAGATGTCCTCGGCGCGGAAAATCTCTTCGCCCGGCACATGGCCGTCGGCCTTGGCGAAATCCTTGGCGTCCGAGCCGATCATCTGCCGCACGATCCATTGCGTGTCGACGTTTTTCACGTCCTCCTGGCCGGTGATGCGGCCATCGCGCAGCACGGTGATGTAGTCACCGATGCGGATGAGTTCCTCGAGCCGGTGCGAGATATAGACGATCGCCACGCCACGCGCCTTGAGGTCGGCGATCACCTTGAACAGGATCTCGACTTCAGCGGCGCTTAGCGCCGAGGTCGGCTCGTCCATGATCAGGATGCGCGCGTCGAGCGAGACGGCCTTGGCGATCTCGACCAATTGCTGCTGGCCGATGCGCAGATCCTCGACCAGCATGTCCGGCCGGATACCGGCTTCGAGCCGATCGAGGAATTCACCGGCCCGCCGTTCCTGCTCCTTGCGGTCGATCTTGCGAAACCGGTTGGTGATCTCGCGCGTGGCGAAAATGTTCTCGGCAACCGTCATGTTGCCGAACAGGTTCAATTCCTGGAACACCATGCCGATGCCACGGTTCACCGCGTCACCCGAGGACGAGAACGAAACCTCCCTGCCGTCGAGCAGGATGCGACCGGCCGTCGGCTGCTCGACGCCGGCGATGATCTTCATCAGCGTCGATTTGCCGGCGCCGTTCTCACCGACCAGCACATTGACCGCGCCCTTGCGCACCTCGAAATTGGCCTGCTTGACCGCGACGGTGCCGGCATAGACTTTCGAGACGTCTTCCAGCTTCAGGATGATTTCGTGACCGGCCGACATGTTCATGGCTTCGGCCCGATCTCGGCCTCCGCCGGGGTCACCAGCGGCAGGTCCTGGCCGCCTTCGATCGTATAGGCGCCGAGCACCTTGGCGGTGCGGCCCTCCAGCGCCTCGCGCGGCAGCTTCGACAGCACGGTCTTGTCGGCATAGGCATTGAACGCCTTGCCGAACTGGGCGAAGTCGATCTGGTTGGTGAAATCGTTGAACTGGACGAAGTCGAGGCTGTCGCGCAGTGCGGTTCCGCGTATCGCCGGCCCGATCTGCACCCGCGCATCCGCCTTGCCGTCACCATCGACGTCGATATCCATCGTTGCCGCGCGCGACTGCGTGTTGGCGGCAACGATCTTGCCCTCGACGCGGACCGCGAAGGTCCATGGCGAATTCGCTTGTTTCTTGGGGTTGCCGTATTTGGCGCCGGCTGCCGCCTGATCGGTCTTCGCCAGCGCATGGACCTCGGCAAACGGCCCGGCCTTCTGCAGCAGGTACGGGATGACCTTCGCCACCCAGATATCCTCGACCATCTTATCCGGGTTGAAGCCGGACGCATTGGCGCCGTCTTGCGCGGAGGGCGTCGGCAGAATCTTGCAGGCACTGAGGCTGATGCCGGCGAGCGCGACAAGTGTCAGCCAGGTCAACTTCTTCGGCATCGCGGTCAAGCATCCCAGGGAAACGGAGACGAGGGACGAACCCCGGGTTCGCCCCTCGCGGATTGCATTGCGCCGGCTCAGTTCTTCAGCGCGAAGGTTTCCAGCTTGGCGGCATTGTCGCCATTGACCAGCACGCAGTCCATCAGCTGCTTTTCCTTCTCCGGCGACTTCTTGTTCTTGATGAACTCGTTGGCCTGTTCGACCGCCATCTGCGCCTGGGCATAGGCCGGCTGCAGCACCGTGGCCTTGATGCCGCCCGAGGTGATGGAGTCGCGCACGTCGTTCGAGCCGTCGAAGCCGACGACGATGACATCCTTGCGGTTCGCGGCGGCGAGCGCCGCATAGGCACCCATCGCCATCGTGTCGTTGCCGGAGATGACGCCCTTGATGTCCGGGTTGGCCTGCAGGATCGATTCCATCTTGGAATAGGCCTCGGTCTGGCTCCAGTTGGCAGACTGCTGGGCGACCATCTTCAGGTCTGGATAGTCGTTGATGACGTCATGATAGCCCTTGGAGCGGATGCCGGCATTGGTGTCGGATTCCTTGCCGACCAGCTCGACGAAATTGCCCTTTTCGCCCATCAGCTTGACGAACTCCTGTGCGCCGAGCTGGGCGCCCTGGTAGTTGTTGGAGACGATCTGCGCCACGGCGACGCCGGTGGCGTTGATCTCGCGGTCGATCAGGAAGGAGGGGATGCCGGCGTCCTTGGCTTTCTGCACGGCGGCGACGGTGGCGTCGGCTCCGGCATTGTCGAGGATGATCGCCTTGGCGCCACGGCCAATCGCGGTGTCGATCAGTTCGGACTGCTTGTTGGCGTCGTCATCATGGACCAGCACCAGGGCCTCGTAGCCAAGTTCCTTGGCCTTTGCCTCGGCGCCGACGGCTTCCGCCTTGAAGAACGGGTTGTCGTGCGACGGGGTGATGATGGCGATCAGGTCAGCCGCGAAGGCCGGTGCCGCCGTGCCAAGTGCCAGTACGCCGGCGAAAGCCGCAAGCGTCATTCTGCGAGTGAGTTTCATGAAGTCCTCCCGTTGAAAAAACATCGCCTCGACCAACCGAGGCCTTGTCTGCATTTGAATTCATCAGGCAGTGCGGGCAGCACAGGCTCGGTCAGGCAAAGCCGCTTGCCGACTTTCCAACCGAACCGATTTTCGCTCCCCGTTCCTCGCCATCCTCCGCTCGTCCCGGCTTCAATCCGAGCGCGGGAGCAGCTTAGCCAACTGGTATGATGAGTCAATCACTAATTAAGGTGATCTGTATCTGACGGGTTGATGTTCTTCCTTCTCCCTTTGAGGGAGAAGGGAAATCCGAGCCCGCCCTCTCAAGTGATGCGCTGGATGCTGGCGGCGATTTCTTCCGGCTCGAAGACGCGCTTCCAGTCGTCACGCATCAGCACTGGCTTGCCGAATTCGATGGCCTTGTTGCAGGCATCGGAGAACACGCCCTTGGTCTCGCCGAAGATGACGGCGCCGAGCACATTCATGTGGCCGAGCAGGAAATCTAGCGCCGCCTGCCGGTCGACGCCGCGCGCCACGACCTCGTCGAGCGCTTCCTTCATGACGACGAGCAGCGAAGCGCACACCGTTTCCGACAGGCCGGGCTCCAGCAGCGCCATGTGTTCGACCGTGACGCGGTGCGAGCGCATCACCGGCGCCCAGATGATCTGGGCGATCTTCTCGCCCTTGGCGTAGTCTTCCTCAGGTCCTTGCATCAGGGCACTGACAAAATGCTGCTTGGCTTTGACGCCGCCGAAAAAGTCCTTCTTGGCGGCCATATCGGTCTCGTCATTGAAGATCGGCGGGTGGCAGGGATGGGTGACGAAATAGGTGAGATCGGGACGATCAGGCAGATGCCCGGCGAACGGTGCCGCCGCATCGAGCACAACGACCATTGTGCCTGCCGCAAGCTTGCTTTCGATGCTGGTGGCGACCTTGCCGATATGCGTGTCCGGCACCGCCAGGATCACCACATCGGCCCCTTCAAGCGCCTCATCGACGCCGATCGCGTCGAAGCCCAGACCGGTTTTCAGCCGCTCCTTGCCCGCCTCGCTGATCTCGACATGGCGGATCGTGTAGTCCGATCCGCGAAAATTGGTCGACAGGCGGTAGCCCATTTTCCCGCCCGCACCGAACAGCGCAATCGTTGTCATCTGGCCTTGCTCCTTGATCCATAGGCGATCGTCTTGCGATCGTCATCTTATATACTGGTATGATCACTCTACCAGAATTTGGCAAGAGGAATCATTGGTTGTGGTCGTCACTTCGACTGGGACGCGGCAGCGCCTGGCTCTGTCTTCGCCGCCGCGGCGGCCGTGGGATCGACAATGGCGCGGCGCGCCAATGCCTGTCGCCCCGCCAGCGCCAGGACGAAGATGACGACGATGCCCTGGACGATATCCTGGGCGCCGGGAGGCAGCCCGATGATCTGCATGGTGGTGACGATCAGGATGAGCAGGATGCTGGCGAACAGGGTGCCGAGCGCGGTCGCCGAGCCGCCGAAGATCAGCGTGCCGCCGAGCACCACGGCGGCGATCGACTGCAGCAGATAGGGCTGGCCCATTTCGAGGAAGGCGCCGCCGATATAGGCGCCGAGCAGCAGGCCGTCGAGCGAGGCCAGCACCGAAGAGATGATGAACGCCGCCGCGATCACCCAGCCGTTGTTGATGGCGGCGAGCCGGGCGGCCGCGCGGTTCTGGCCGACCGCCGACAGAAGTTGTCCGAACACGGTGTAGCGCAGCACGAAGGAGGCTGCCGCCACGCCGAGAATGGCAATGATGGCCATGATCGGAACACCCGAGATGCGGCCCGTCGCCAGACCTTTCAACGCCGGGCTGACGGCAAAACCGGGTATCGCGCGGTTCGACAGCAGCGTCGCGGTCGCCAGCACATAGCCTGTCGCGAGCGTCGCGATGATCGCCGGAATGCCGAGGCCGACGACGAGCAACGAATTGAGCAGGCCTACCGCGAGTCCGAGCAGGACGGCAGCGGCGACACCAATGGCGAGGTTGGCATCCTGGCCCTTGATGGTCAGCAGCGCGACGAAGGCGCTGAGCGTGATCACCGAAGCGACGGAGAGGTCGATGTTGCCGCGCCCGGTGGTGACGACGAACATCTGGCCGATGCCGACGACCGTCAGGAACGAGGCCGACAGGATGATGCCCGACAGGCTGGACAGGCTGAACCGGTTGGTGACCACGGAGAGCACCAGCCAGAGCAGAAGCACCCCGATCGCCGCCCAGATCCAGCGGTTTTTCTGGGCCCAGAACGTGAAGGCGGACAGCGCATTCATTGTTCGCTCCCGCGATCAGCGGTCAGCCCGCGCAACGTCAGCAAGGCAATGAGGATCAGCCCTTGCGTGGCGGCGTTGAAGTCGCTGCTGACATTGAGCGTGCCGAGCAGCGCGCCGATCAGCGACAGCGTCACCGCGCCGGCGATGGCGCCGACCGGGGAGACGATGCCGCCGAGCAGCGAGCAGCCGCCCATCACCACGGCGGCGACGCTGAGCAGCGTGAACGAATTGCCGGAATTGATGTCGCTTGCCGTGTTGATCGCCGTCAGCGACAGGCCGGCGGCCGCCGCGAACAGCCCGGCGATGAGATAGCGCACCAGCGCGTAGCGTGTCGGCGACCAGCCCGAGCGGATCATCGCGGTGGGATTGTTGCCGAAGCCGCGCAGCACCACGCCGAGCGGCAGCCGGTCGATCACCAGCACCACCAGGGCGACCGCCGCGATGAGGATGATGGACGTCGGCAGGAAGTCGAGCGACCAGCCGAACAGCGCCGTCAGCCATTCAGGACTGGCGCCGCCCGGCGTCGGCTGCAGCGCATAGCCCAGCCCCACCCAGATGAAGGAGGCGCCGAGCGTGACGACAATGGCCGGGATCTTGCGCGCCTGGATCAACCCACCAAGACCGGCATAAGCGGCGACCGCAGCCAAAAGCGCCAACGCGCCAAGCCATGGCTGATCGTAGAGCAGTGTGGCGCTGAGCACGCTGACCAAGCCTGCGAAAGCGCCGACGCCGAGATCGATTTCGCTGCCGCCGACGATGAACATCTGCGCCGCCGTCACCAGCACCAGCGACAGCGCTGGCATCAGCAGCAGGTCGAGCCCGAAGATCGAGGCGACCGCCGGATTGGCCGAAATCATCACCGCCAGCACGGCGGCGAGGCCGATGAAAGGGGCCGCGTTCACCAGCCTGCGGGCAAGCGCGACTGCGCCTGCCTTGCCCTGCGCGGCGTCTGCGCGCTTGTCCGCTTGCTGGACGAACGATGCCCCGACGATTGCCGCTTCGGTGATCGCTGCGCCGGTCAGTTCCTTGACGATCCGCCCGCCGGCAAAGACCAGCACGCGGTCGCAGGCCAGCAGTTCGGCGTCCTCGGTCGTGTGCCAGACAAGTGTCCGTCCGCTCCGCGCGATGTCGTTGCAGAGCCGGTAGAAATCCTGCTTGGTGGCGATGTCGACGCCGCGCGTCGGATCGTCGAGCAGGATGATCGGCGTATCGGCAACGAGCGCGCGGGCAACCAGCGCCTTCTGCTGGTTGCCGCCGCTCAGCTCCAGAATGTTGGACCCGAAGCGGTTTTCGTCGAGCCGCAGCCGGCCGGCAGCGTCCGCTGCGGCCGCGCGGTTGACCCGGTCCGAGACCAGGCTCAGCGCCGGGCGGCGCGCAAGGCTGCCGATTGAGATATTGCCCAGCACGCTCCACAGCGGGAATACCCCTTCTTTCTGACGGTCGCCGGCGATGAAGCCGACTTCGCTGGTCCTGGTGACGGCGGCATCCTGTCCAGGCTTGAAGATGGCATGCAGCAGGTCCTTCTGGCCGCTGCCTTCGAGCCCCGCCAGTCCGACGATCTCACCGCGCGCGATCTCGATGTCACGGCCCAGTTCGGATGTCAGGGCTCCGGACAGCCGCACCAGAGCGCCTCCGGTGCTGGTGACGTTGGCGCCATGTTGGTGGGCCGGATTGGTGTCGCCACCCATGAGTTGCACCAGCTTTCCGATCGACGTATCCGCCACGTCGCCGCGCCAGGCAGTGCGTCCGTTGCGCAGCACCACCACTTGCGCGGCGATGTCGATGATCTCCTGCAGCTTGTGGCTGATGAAGATGAAGGCGAGGCCCGCCTTGGCCCGCTCGCGGATGAAAGCCCGCAGCTGCCTGGAGCGATCGAGATCCAGCGAGGAGGTCGGCTCGTCGAGAACGATGAGCCTGACGCTGGGTGTCGCGGCGGCGCGCGCAATCTCGACCATCTGCCGTTCGGCGATGGACAACTGGCCGACTTCCGCATCCACATCGATGCCGTTGCCGGGAAAGACCGCGTCCAGCGCCGAGCGTGCGCGGCCTCTGTAAAGCCTCCGCCAGCGCGGCCGGCTTGCCGCGTCCTGCGGCGTCTCCAGAAAGAAGTTCTCGGCAACCGACAGGTTGGCGCACAGCGACAGTTCCTGATGCACCATGCGGATGCCGCGCCGTTGCGCTTCCGCCGCGTTGTAGTCGGCGAAATCAAGCGCCTGACCGGCGAAGGAGATCGAGCCCAGCGTCGGCCACATGGTGCCGCAGAGAATGCGCATCAGCGTCGACTTGCCGGCGCCGTTGCCGCCGACGAGGCCGATGATCTCGCCGGCCGAAACGGCGAGGTCGATCTCGGCATTCGCCAGCGTCGGCCCGAAACTCTTGGTGATCCGCGCAAGCGAGACGATTTCCTGCCGGGTCGCAGCAGCAGGCGCCATGGCGCCTGCACGCCCCTGATCGGCAACGGCAAGGTGGGACATTCGTCCTCCGTTTCTTCACGGCAAAGGATCGGGCGCGCCATTTCGGCGCCCGACCCATGCGCTGGTCGCGTTACTTGCTCAGCAGGTTCTGCTTGACCCAGTCGAGCGAATAGCTGGGGCTGATGATCTGGCCGCCCGGCAGCTTGGCGTATTCCTTGAGGTTGCTGGCATCGACGGTCGCGACAGGCATGATCATCATCTTGGGTGCCTTGGCGCCCTTGAGCAGGGACAGGCCGAGCCAGAAAGCAGCGCCGCCAATGCCGGGCGTCGTGTTCATCGAGACCGTCTGGTAGCCGTTCTTGGCGTTCTCGTCGGCCCACCATTTGACGAAATCGGTGCCGCCGCCGCCTTCGATGATCGGCATCTTGCCGGCATAGTCGCCGCCATATTGGACAAAGGCCTGGGCGATGCCGACATCGTCGCTGCCACCTTGGCCGAGCACCGCATCGACATGCGGCAGCGAGGGCAGGACATTGGCGATGGCGGCCTGCGCCACCGAGGCGGTCGCCTGGCCATAGACGGTCGCGACAACCTTGATATCGGGATATTTCGCCAGCACCGACTGCTGGGCGTTGAACATGTCGTTGTCCGGGGCCGAGCCCTTGACGCCGCGTACCTGGATGACATTGCCCTTGCCGTCGAGCATCTTGAAGACGGCCTCGGCCTGGGTCGCCTTGTAGCCCTTGAAGTCGAAATTGAGCTGGTAGTTGCAAGGCGCCGAGGCGACTGAATCGAAGGACACGACGATGATGCCGGCCTTGCAGGCTTTTTCGATGATGCCGTTGACCGCGGTTTCCGAGGCGGCATCGACGGCGAGCACATCAACCTTCTTGAGGATCAGTTCGGCGATCTGGCTGTTCTGCTGCGCCACCGAGCCGTCGCCGTTCATGACGATATAGTCGGAGATCTGCCCGGCGGCCTTTGCTTCCTTGGCGGAGGCTTCGAAGGCTTCCACCATCTGATGCCGCCAGGTGTTGCCGTAATAGGCGTTGGTCAGCGCTATGACGGGTGCGTCCGATGACGCCATTGCCGGCAGCACAGACACGCTCCCCAGCGCGGCGCTGGCAAGCGCCGCCACGATTGCAAACTTCATGATACTTCCTCCCAAAAATACCGGCCAACACGGTCGGCTTGCATGCCATTCCGTTACGGCGCCTCATTCGAGAGACACCATACCATCTACATGTTATACCAGCATACCAAATAGGCAAGCCGGTACCGGAACCCACTTTGATGCATTGACGAGAGCGAAACGCAGCCGATCGTTTCGTCTTCCTTGCCTTTGGCCAGTCGGGCCGGTTCACGCCGGCTAGGTGATGGCGTTCGGGAGAGCATGTCTGGCTGTCGGAACGGATCGCGCCTTAGAAGTCGGCGACCTTCCCCCAGGCCGAAGCGTCGAAGCGCCTGGGATCATAGGATTGCGGATCGACGATCGGTTCGGAGCCAGTCATCAGATCGGCGACGAGGTGCCCGGCGCCGGGCCCGATGCCGAAGCCATGCCCCGAGAACCCGGCAGCCAGGAAGAAACCAGGAACGGTATTGATCTCGCCGATGGCAGGCACGCCGTCCGGCGTGCTGTCGATGTAGCCGGCCCAGGTCGCGCTGATCCTGGTCTGGCGCAGTGCCGGCAGCAGCTCGAGCGCCCGGGCGTGGGCCAGGCGGATGGTCGCCTGGTCAGGAACCGGATCGAGGATGCGCATCCGCTCCATCGGCGTCGGCTGGTCGAGCCGCCAGTGTCGGAGCGTTTCGTGGCCCGAGCGCATGCCCTGCAGGCCGCCGGGTGCGAGGCTGCGCCACCGCTTCAGGAACATGGGCAGGAACTGCGAGGAGAAGCGCAACTGCTGCGGCGTCACGTCCACACGCCCGCGTCCACTTATAGCGAGCGTGTAGCCTCCGTCGCCGCGACGCGTGACCGAAATACTTGCCGTGTGCAGCGCATCCGGCAGACCCACCGCGCCTGGCGAGACGGACAGGATGGAGGAGCGAATCGACGCCTGCGGAAAACGGAACGCGAACTGCCGGCAAAAGGAGGAGGCCCAAGCGCCGCCGGCCAGCACCGCCACCTTGGTCCGGATCGTTCCGCTTTCGGTGACCACACCGCTCAGGCGTCCGCCTTCGGTCTCGATACCGCGCGCGGCGCAATTCTGGTGCACGGAGCCGCCGAACTTGAGGATGGCGCGGGCGACCGCGGGCGCGGCCCGCGACGGATCGGCGGTGCCGTCGGTCGGCGAGAATACGCCGCCCCTCCAGGTCCGGCCCGTGGCGCGGCCCCGCTCGCTGGCTTCGGCGCTGTCGAGCATGTGCGTGGTGACGCCGGCCGTCCTGGCGAAGTCACGCCATCGTGCCCAGCCAGCCAGTTCCGCCTCGTCATTGCTGAGATAGAGCAGGCCGCAGCGGCGGAAGCCGGTGTCTTCGCCAGTTTTTGCCGCAAAGCTGCCCCACAGATCGATGCTTCTTGTCGCCATCGGCAACTCGCGCGCGTCGCGGTTCTGCTGGCGGCACCATCCCCAGTTCCGCGAGGACTGCTCGGCGCCGATGCGGCCCTTTTCGACAAGCGCGACCTTCATGCCACGCCGTGCCAGGTAATAGGCCGCGAAGATGCCGACGATGCCGCCGCCGATCACCACCGCGTCCGCGGATTTCGGCAGTTCGCCGGATGTCTCGATTTGCTGCAGTGGTGCGCGCATGGTGTCTCTGCCTTGAAGCGCCAATCTACCGTGTTGCGCAGGCAGCCGCTGCCGCAGTTGCGGCCGAAGCAGAATTTTATTCCGTACGTTCGGGTAAAATCGGGAGCCGCTGCGTTCCAAAGCGCTGTCCGCTTGGATGGACAGGCCAATGGGCTGTGGTAATGTCGATGGCTGTTGGTACGGCAGCATTTTGTGCTGCTGCATACGTTCTGCGGAGACGGCCATGAAACTGGATCGGATCGATATCAAAATTCTTCACGAATTGCAGAAGAACGGCCGCATTACCAACGTGGAACTGGCTGAGCTGGTTCATCTGTCGCCGAGCCCTTGCCTGATGCGGGTCAAGAGACTGCAATCGGAGGGCTACATTGAGGGCTATTCCGCGCAGATCAATATCGGCAAGCTTGGCCAGACGCTGACCGTGTTCACCGAAATCACCTTGAAGAACCACCGCCAGGTGGACTTCGCCCGGTTTCTCGCTGTCGTGGAGAAGATCGACCAGGTCATCGAATGCCATCTGGTCTCGGGTGGCTATGACTATCTGATGAAATTCGTGACCGCCGGCATAGCCGAGTACCAGACCATCATGGAGCGGCTGACCGACATGGATATCGGCATCGACAAGTATTTCAGCTTCGTCGTGCTGAAGTCCCCCATCGTCAAGGCACACATGCCGCTGCCCAGCCTGTTTCCGCGGTAAGGCTCCGCCGTTTTCAGTCTTTGCTTTGATGCATGTCGTTGCCCCAGAACCGTGCACACTTCTAGGCGACATGCATTGGTTTTGACGCAATTCCGGACGGAAAACCGTTCACACTTTTCCTGGAATTACTCTAGCGGTGGCCGTACTGGCTCACGAGCTCGGGGTCGCGGACGAGGCCATCGAGCCACGTCGGGTCAAGCTTCGGAACGGAGGAGAACAGAAGCTTGGAATAGGGGTGGGTGGGCGCCTGCAGTCTGTCGGGCGTGATCTGCTCCACCCGCTGCCCATTATACATGACCATGATTTCGTCGCAGATCGCTTCGACGACGGAGAGGTCATGGCTGATGAAAATGTAGGAAAGGCCTAACTCGCGCTGCAGCTCCTTGAGCAGCTCTATCACCGCGGCCGCCACCACCGTGTCGAGCGCCGAAGTGATTTCGTCGCAGATGATGAGCTTGGGGTCGGCCGCCAAAGCGCGCGCGAAGTTCACGCGCTGCTTCTGGCCGCCGGAGAGCTCTGACGGATGGCGGTAGCGCAGGCCCCTCGGCAGGCGGACCATGTCGAGCAGCTCGTCGACGCGCTTCGAGCGCGCCTGCCTGTCGAGCCGGTGATAGAAGGCCAACGGGCGGGAGATGATGTCCTCCACCGGCTTGGCTGGATTGAGCGCGGTGTCGGCATATTGGAACACGATCTGCATCTCGCGCAGATGGTCCTGGCTGCGCTTCCCCGCGGTGCGCTCCAGCTCCCTGCCGTCGAAAATGATGTCGCCGGCCGCCGCCGGATGGATGCCGGCGATGACGCGCGCCAGCGTCGATTTTCCGCAGCCGGATTCGCCGATGACGCCGAGATTGCGTCCCTTCTCGACGATCAGGCTGACGGAATCGACAGCGCGGATAAGCGGCAGCCCGTCAGCCCGCACCGCGCCATAGCCGGCCGTCACATTGTCGATGCGCAGCAGCTGTTTCGTCCCGGCATCCGCGTCCGCATGGGCCTGCCGCGGCTTGGGTTCGAAGGCGGCCAGCAGTTCGCGCGTGTAGGGATGCTGAGCAGCCGAAAGGATTGCCGCGGTGGTGCCGGTCTCCTGCACTTCGCCGCCTTTCAACACGACGATGCGGTCGGCGATCTGGGCGACGACCGCGAGATCGTGGGAAACGTAGACCCCAGCTATTCCGCCCGCCCGCATGACCGACTTGAAGGCCTTCAGCACGTCGATCTGCGTCGTTACGTCGAGTGCCGTCGTCGGCTCGTCGAAGATCATCAGCTTGGGATCGCCGATGAGCGCCATGGCCGCCGCCAGCCGCTGCAACTGCCCGCCCGAAACCTGGTGCGGATAACGCGCGCCGATCCCTTCCGGATCCGGCAACGACAAGGCCCGGAAGAGCTCGACCGCGCGCTTTCGCGCCTGCTCGGGCGGCATCAGGCCGTGGATGCGCGTGACCTCGATCACCTGCTCCATGATGGTGGACGAGGGGTTGAAGGCGGCGGCGGCACTTTGCGGAACATAGGCAATGTCGGTGCCGCGCAATTTGGCGCGTTGCTTTTCGGAAAGTGCCGCCATGTTCTTGCCGTTGACATTGATCTCGCCGCCGATGATCCGGCAGCCAGGCCGCGCATAGCCCATCAGCGAGAGCGCGATCGTGGTCTTGCCGGAGCCGCTCTCACCGATCAGGGCGACGATTTCGCCATCGGCGATGTCGAGGCTGACGCCCTTGATGATTTCGACGACACGACCGGCGTCGGTCGTCGCCTCAATCCTCAGGTTCCTGACCTCGACGAGATTGGTCATGCGTCCCTGTCCCTGATCTTCTGCGGCAGGTTGTCGATCAGCAGGTTGACGCTGATGGTGAGGCTGGCGATCGCCAGCGACGGAATGATGACGGCGGGCGCCGCGAAGGGCAGGCCGCCAATGTTCTCGCGCACCAGCGCGCCCCAGTCGGCGAGTGGCGGCTGCAGACCCAGCCCCAGGAAGGACAGGCCGGAGAGCAAAAGCACGATGAAGACGAAGCGCAGGCCGAAGTCGGCCAGCACCGGGCGGATGATGTTGGGCAGGATCTCTGAGCCGATGAGATAGGCTGTGCTTTCGCCGCGGACACGGGCGACGGTTATGAAGTCCATGGTGTTGATGTTGACCGCGAGCGCCCGCGCGAAGCGGTAGGCGCCCGGTATATAGATGACGGCGAGCGTCACGATCAGCGCTGGGATCGACGAGCCGACCGCCGCGACGACCACAAGGCCGAACAGCTTGCTGGGGATGGAGTTCATGGCGTCGAGGAAGCGGCTGAGGCAGCTGTCGAGCCAGCCGCCGGTGACGGCCGCGATCATCCCCAGCACGACGCCTGAGAAGCAGGCGATGCAGACGGCCGCAAGCGATATCCCGACAGTGTAGCGTGCGCCCATCAGAACCCGCGAAAGCATATCACGCCCCAGATAGTCCGAGCCGAGCCATAGGCCCTGACGCATCGGGCCGAAATAATCGTCGTCGACGATGTCGCCGATCGAATGGGGAATGATGGTGGGTGCGAAGATGGCGATCAGCGTCCACGCCAGGATGACCAGCGAGGCCACGACGCCCACGAGATTATAGCTGTGGCCCAGGAAGGATCGTCGGGAGGCTACGGCACGCGCCATCGTTATCTGAGCCTCGGGTTGGAAATGACGGCGATGATGTCGGCGGTCGTGATGAGGACGAGATAACCGAGGCAGAAGATGATCGCGCAGCTCTGGATGAGCGGAAGGTCGCGGGTCGCGACCGCGTCGACCATCAGCTTGGCAATGCCGGGATAGTTGAAGATCGTCTCCACGATGATGACGCCGCCGACCAGATAGGACAGCGACAGCGCAACCGCGTTGACGATCGGCCCGAGCGCATTGGGAAGTGCGTGCTTGAGCACCATGCGGCTGCGTGAGGCGCCTTTCAGAAGCGCCATCTCGACATAAGGTGTGGAAAGCGTCTCGATCACTGCGGCGCGCGTCATGCGGATCATCTGGGCGGAGATGACGAAGGTGAGCGTGATCACCGGCATTGCATAGATGCGCACGAGGTCGGTCAGCGAATGCGCCTCGTTGACCGAGGACAGCGCCGGCAGCCATTTGAGATAGACGGCGAAAAGCAGGACCGCCAGCGTCGCGACCATGAATTCCGGGACGGAGATGATGCCGATCGAAAGAATGGTGACGGTGCGGTCATAGAAGGAACCGCGCAACATGGCGGCGGTGATGCCCAGCGTCAGTGCCAGCGGCACCGAGAGCAGTGTGGTGATGCCGGCTAGCTTCAGGGTGTTGACGAAGCGGCCGCCGATCAGTGCCGCGACCGGCATGTCATTGGCATAGGAGGTGCCGAGGTCGCCGTGGAGCAGGCCGAGAAGCCAACGCAGGAAGCGCAGGATTGCAGGATCGTTGAGATGCATGGCATCGCGCAGGCCGGCGACGGCTTCCGGGGTCGCTGCCTGGCCGAGCAGGATCGACGCGGTGTCGCCAGGCAGCATGCTGGTGGCGAAAAACACGGCGAATAGAACGATCAGAAGCGTGACGACCGCAATCCCCAGCCGCTTCAGCACGAGGTTGAGAACCCCAGACGTCATGGAAGCGCTCCCTGCGGTTGCATTCAGCCAAACAATCTTGCGCAATGCAGTGCCGGGGACCGGCCGACCGACCCCCGGCAGGTTTCCCTCAGGCTTCGAGCCAGAGATATTCCGCCATTGCGTAGCCCATCATGCCACCAAGCGGGTTCGCCTCCAAACCCTTCACCTTGCTGGAGAGGGCATCCACGTTGGAAATGTAGGCCGGGATGATGGTGCCGGCCTCCTCGGAGACCATGGTCTGCATCTGGCCGTAGATTTCCTTGCGCTTGGCCTGGTCGAGCGAGCCGCGCGCCTCGATCATCAGCTTGTCGAACTTCTCCGACTTGTACTGGCTTTCGTTCCAGGGCGCGTTGGAGGCGTAGAGGAGCGAGAACAGGATGTCTGGCGTCGGACGTGGATTGATGTTGCCGAAATGGATCGGCGCCTTGAGCCAGTAATTGTCCCAATATCCGTCGGACGGGACGCGCTGGACGTCGAGCTTCATGCCGATGTCCGCGCCAGCGGCCTGGATGATCACCGCCATGTCGATCGACGAGGTCGCGGCATCGGAGGCGACCACGGGGATCGACTGACCGAGCAGGCCCGACTTCTGGAAGTGGAACTTGGCCTTGTCCGGGTCGAAGGCCTTCGGCTTGAGGTCGGCATTGTGGAAGATATTTGCCGGCGAGACAGGCTGGTCGTTGCCGATTTCGCCGAGGCCCCGCAATGCCGATTTGACGATCTGCTCGCGGTTGACCAGGTATTTCATGCCGGCCACGAAGTCGGCCTTGTTGCCCGGATCCATGTCGAGCCGGATGTTGAGGTCGGTGTAGTTGCCCGAGGTCGTCTTCGACAATTCGAAGCCCTGCTGGCCGCCAATGAGCTTCATCGCACGCGGATTGATCGCGGCCGCGAAATTGATGTCACCGGAAAGCAGAGCGTTGACGCGGGCGCTGTCGTCGCTGATGGCGATGAATTCGAACGAGTCCAGGTAAGGCTGGCCCGATTTCCAGTAGTTCTTGTTCTTGGTGACGACCGACCGCACGCCCGGTTCGAACGTCTGCAGCACGAAAGCGCCGGTGCCGTTGCCCTTGGAGAAGTCGGTGGTGCCGTCCGCCACGATCATGAAGTGATGCAGCGCCAGGATGGTCGGCAGGTCGGCATTCGGATCGGCCAGCGTGATTTCTACGGTCGACTTGTCGACCGCCTTGAAGCCGGTCATCTGCGCGGCGATCTTGGCGACCTTGGAACCGACCGCCGGATCGAGATGGCGCTTCATCGAGAAGACGACGTCGTCGGCGGTGAGGTCCTTGCCGTCGTGGAAGGTGACGCCCTTGCGCAGCTTCACGGTCCAGGTCTTGGCGTCCTTGCTGTCGAAGCTTTCAGCCAGCTCCATCTGCGTGACGCCATCCTTGTCGAGGAAAGTCAGGCGGTTGTAGAGCGAGCAGCAGCGGACATAGTCGGTGGACAGTGACGCCTTTGCCGGGTCGAGCGTGTCGGCGGTCGAGGACGACCAGCCTGCCGCCTTGAAGGTTCCGCCGGAAACCGGCGTGGCGGCCACGGCTTGCGTGGCACGGCCGAGCACCACGCTGCCCGCGGCAACCGCGGCGCCGCCGGCCAGCAGCATCTTGAGAAGTTCGCGGCGGCTCGCGCCCCGCCGAATGGCATTTTCGACCATGGCATCGTCTGCGCTGGTCCAGTTCGTGATCTTGTCGGTCATATCATTCCCCTTTCTGTTTGTTTTTCCGGGATGCTCGTCTTGTTGCGGCTTTCCGGGTTTGGGCTCAGGTTCGTTCCTTCAGGCTTTCCCGCACTGCCGCCGCCAACGCGGCCATTGAGGTGAAGTGGTAGTCCGGCACGGTGAAGCGCTCCGGCTCGATCGTGCCGCCATAGCCCTGCTGGGCGTGCCGGCGCTCGATCCAGCAGTTGGTCATGCCAAGCGCCCGGGATATGCCGATGTCGTGGTACTGGCTTTGCGCGACGTGCAGGATGTCGTCCTTGCTATCGCCCCGGGAAGCCACGAAATCGAAGACCTTCTGGAAATAAGCCGGGTCCGGTTTCTCCGTGCCGGTGTCGTCGGCGGTGAACGTGGCGAAGAAGGGCGATCCGAGTTGCTTCTCGAAATGATCAAGCGCCCAGCGCCGAGCGTTGGTCATGGCAACCAGCTTGTGGGATTTCGCAAGTTCGGCCAATGCTGCCGCGCTGTCGGGGAAGCCTTGCCAGACGCTGGCGGAATCTCTCAGGCGGACGCCGTATTTCTCTTCGGCCGGCAGGCCGAGCCGCGGCGCGATGACCATGTAGACACGTACGAGATCGTCGGGGAACAGGCCCGCATCGGGCATGTAGCGGGCTTTCCGATACAGGGCCAGCGCTGCTTCGCCATCAATGGACACGCCAGCGTCGGCGGCAATCCCCGCCAGGCAGGTCGTAATGCCGCCTTCGAAGTCGATCAGCGTGCCGACGACGTCGAAGCTCATATATTTGAATTCGCTGAAACCCCTGGCCAAAAATTTAGCTCTCCTCTGCGCAGGGCCGAATTACATCGTGCTGAACAGAACAAAATTCCGTGCTGTCCGGGGCGCTGGCCTTTTTCTAAAACCCGGAAACTTGGGCTTTCTGGCCTTGTCTTAAACGCAGTCTGGCACTTCCCCCGCGCTGGATTCGCCGAAAAGGCGTGAGGGCGCGGCACAAAATTGCGAAATCGTCTGTCCCGGCGCTATTTCGAAACGCGTGGTACTCGCCGCCCGTCATGCCGGGCCTGGCGGACATCGGGATCGTCCAGCGTCTGGTCGAGCGTCCGCCGCGTGCGCTCGACGATCGTATCGATTTCGGCGTCGGTGCAGCAGAGCGGCGGCGCATAGCCGAGAACCCCATGCGCAAAGGCACGGATGATCAGGCCGTTGTCCCATGCCCTGTCGAAGACACGCCGCGCCGGCATCGCCGATGCCGGAAGCGGTGTCTTCTTCTGCTTGTCGACCACCAGTTCGATCGCGGCAAGCATGCCGCGGCCGCGCACGTCGCCAACCAGCGGATGGTCCCTCAGGCCCTCCAAGCCCGCCATCAGGCGGGCGCCGGCCTTGATGCCATTCTCCAACAGGCCGTTTTCGTAAAGCTTCAACACCTCGAGTGCGACGGCGGCGCTGACGGGATGGGCGGAATAGGTGTAGCCATGGCCGATCGCCGACGCGCCCGCGCCATCGGCGATGACGTCGTAGACATGATCGGCCATGAACACGGCGCCCATGGGAACATAGCCCGAGGTCAGCCCCTTCGCGGTCGTCATGAAATCGGGAACGATGTCCTCATCGGTGCAGGCGAACAAGGGGCCTGTGCGGCCGAAGCCGGTGATCACCTCGTCGGCGATGAACAGGATGCCGTACTCCCGGCAGAGCTCGCGCATCGCCTTGATCCAGCCTTTCGGCGGAACGATGACGCCGCCCGAACCCTGGATCGGCTCGGCATAGAAGGCAGCGACCCGCTCCGGCCCGATCTCCTCGATCTTGGCCTTCAGCGCGGCGCGCGATGCGGCAATGATCGCGTTCCCGTCCTCGCCCACCGGGTTGCGATAGGGATAGGGGGAGGGGATCTTATGCTGCCATTCAAAGGGAATGCCGAAACCGGCGTGAAAGGCGGGCAGGGCGGTCAGGCCCGCGCCGACCACCGACGAGCCGTGATAACCCTGCTCGATGGAAATGAACTGGTCGCGTTGCGGCTCGCCCCTGGCATTCCAATAGTAGCGGACGAAACGGATCGTGCTGTCGACCGCGTCCGACCCGCCAAGCGTGAAAAAGACGTGATTGAGGTCGCCTGGCGCACGCTCGGCCAGCTCCGAGGCGAGCCGGATGGCCGGCTCCGAGCCGAGGTCGAAATAGGCGGTGGCGTAGGGAAGCTCGCGCATCTGCCGGGCCGCCGCTTCGACGATGCTGTCGTGGCCGTAGCCGGCATTGACGCACCATAGCCCGGCGAAACCGTCGACGAGTTGCTTGCCGGACGCATCGGTCACGGTCGCACCCTTCGCCGATTTCAAGACGCGCACGCCTTGCGCCTCATGACCACGGTATGAAGAGACCGGGTGGATGAGATGGGCGCGATCGAGTTCGATCAGGGAATTGGCGAGCATGTTGTTCTCCGACTAGCCGAGCGCCTGGTTGGCGAGGGCGTAAACTCTGGGTCTGGCCTGTTCCATGCTCGTCTTGGGTGGACGGTCCATGGCCACGCCGCCGCCAACATGGGCGAGGCCGATGTCCTCCAGCCAGCCTGCGATGCCGGTCCCGCTGCCGGTATCCACGCGCAGGAAGGCGCCGGCGCGCGGGGCGGCGAAGAAGCGGATCAGGTCTTTGGCGGCTTCGACGCTTCCCGCGATGACCGGACCGATCACCTCGCCGCGTCCGAATGGGCGGATCGCGGCATAGGCCTCGATGGCGCCGTTGCGGCGGATGACCGCGAATTGGCCGCGCTGCGCCAGCGCATCGATCAGAGTTTCTCGATCGGCGCCGTAGGCGTCGCGGTCCAGCGCCTTGATTTCCGGGAGATCAGCGGTGCCTGCGGCTTCCACGTCGTCGGGCGCACCAAGCTTGGCAACGCTGCCCTGATGTTGCCGGATCGTACCGGACGCCACGAAGCCGAGCTTTTCATAGAGAGGCATGCCGTCCGCTGTCGCGACGAGCCGCAGCGGACGGTCGCCGGCAAGGGCGAAGGCCTGATCCATCAGCCGGCGCCCGAGCCCTTTACCCCGCACAGTCCTGTCGACGATCACCATGTTGATCATGGCGCAGTCCATGCCGTAGGGGGTGACCAGGATGGTTCCGGTGACGCGGCCCTGGTCGTCGACCGCGACCGCACCGTTCGAGAGCTGCAGCGCCATCTGCCAGTCATGCGGGCGGTGCGGCCAATTCTCCTGGCGAGAAAGCGCCACGGCGCCGTCGATATGATCCGGCTCGAAGGCCTGGAGTTCGATCTCGCCCTGCTGCATGAGGCATCCCTTCCGTCTGGTGCCCAAGTCTCGGTCATCGGCGCGCCGCAGATCGCCTGAAGGCCTTGGCTCGGGCAGTATCTTTCACCGTAACGCGAGGGGTGCGCCGCATCTTGTGCTGACACCGTCGGCGACGGATGCACTTCACGCCGCGCGTAGCGCTGCTATCGACAGGCAAGATGCTACAGCGTGCCAAACCGGATGGCGGATACGGAACTTTCTGCTTCCGGGAGGGCGATTTCGGTCAGGTGGGTCGCCGCCTGCTATCCTATGATGAAATACATCCCAGCACGGACGTGCTTCCACCGGAGATCGACGGACATGGCTTCCTTCAGGCCCAAATACATTACCTTCGACTGCTACGGGACGTTGACCTTTTTTCAGATGGCGGAAGCGGCGCGCGATCTTTATGGCAGCCGGCTCGACGAGCCGCGCATGCAGGAGTTCATCAAGAACTTCGCGGCCTATCGGCTCGACGAGATCATGGGCGACTGGAAGCCCTATGCCGATGTCGTTCATAACGCGCTCGAGCGCGCCTGCAAGCGCAACGGCGTTGCCTTCAACGCCGAAGATGCTGGGATGGTCTACGAGCGCGTCCCGACCTGGGGGCCTCACGCTGACGTTCCGGCCGGCCTGGCGAAGGTCGCCAAGGAGATTCCGCTGGTCATCCTGTCCAACGCCATGAACGCGCAGATCATGTCCAATGTCGAGAAACTCGGCGCGCCGTTCCATGCCGTCTACACGGCCGAGCAGGCGCAGGCTTACAAGCCACGTTTCAAGGCCTTCGAATACATGTTCGACAGGTTGGGTTGCGGCCCGGAGGATATCCTTCACTGCTCGTCATCGTTCCGCTACGACCTGATGTCGGCACACGATCTCGGCATCAAGAACAAGGTCTGGGTCAATCGTGGCCACGAACCGGCCAACCCGTACTATGGCTATGTCGAGATATCGGACATTTCGGGTCTTGCAGGCGTGGTCGGTCTCTGAAACAGGCGGATCGCCAATGAAGTTCGTCTCCTACTGGCACGACACCGCTCCGGTCTTTTCCGGCGGGGCGCAAGGCCCGCTCGACGGGCACTACGATGCCGCCATCATCGGCGGCGGCTTCACGGGTCTGGCCGCCGCGCGCCAGCTGGCGAAGGCCGGTGCCAAGGTGGCCGTGCTGGAGGCGGAGCGGGTGGGCTGGGGCGCATCCGGGCGCAATGGCGGGCACCTCAACAACGGCCTCGCCCACGGCTATCTCTCGGCCAAGGCGGAACTCGGCAAGGAGCGAGCAATCGCGCTCTACCGGGCGCTCGACGACTCCGTCGACACCATCGAGGCGCTGGTCGCCGAGGAAGGCATCGACTGTAACTTCCGCCGTGCTGGCAAGCTGAAGCTTGCCTCCAAGCCGCAGCATTTTGAAGCGATCGCGCGCAACTTCGAAGCCCTCCATGCCGAAGTGGATCCTGATACGGCGCTGCTGTCGGCGGCGGATCTCAAGTCCGAGATCGGCTCACCCTTCCACGGCGCGATGCTGTCGAAAAAGAGCGCGATGATGCATATGGGCCGTTATGTGGCCGGCCTGGCCACTTCAGCCGTTCGTCACGGCGCTACCATCCACGAAAACGCGGCGGTGACCGACCGCAAGCAGGCCGGCAAGCGGCATGAGCTCACCACTTCCCGAGGCCAGATCAGCGCCGACAATGTGCTGGTGGCGACCGGCGCCTACACCACGCCTGACTTCGGCTACTTCCGCCGCAGGATCATCTCCGTTGGCAGCTTCATCATCGCCACGCGGCCGTTGAGCGACGCCGAGATCGCCGAGACCATGCCGGGCAACCGGACATGCGTGACCTCGATGAACATCGGCAATTACTTCCGGCTTTCGCCTGACAGGCGCCTGATCTTCGGTGGCCGCGCACGCTTCTCGGCGACATCGGACCAGCGCTCCGACGCCAGGAGCGGAGAGATCTTGCGGGCAGGCCTCGCGGCGATCTTCCCTCAGCTCGCCAAGGTCGAGATCGATTATTGCTGGGGCGGGCTGGTCGACATGACCAAGGATCGCTTCCCACGCGCCGGCTATCATGACGGGGTCTGGTACGCGATGGGCTATTCCGGCCACGGTGCGCAGCTCTCCACCCATCTCGGCATGATCCTGGCCGATGCCATGCTCGGCCGCGAAGATCGCAATCCGATGAAGGGGCTCGAGTGGCCGTCCATTCCCGGTTACTCCGGCAAACCCTGGTTCCTGCCGATGGTCGGCCTCTACTACAAGGCGCTCGATCGGGTGAGATAGGCGGTAGGCAGTAGGCAGTAGGCAGTAGGCAGCAGGGCGGTGTCTCCCAATTCCCTACTGCCTAGTCCCTACTGCCTATTCCCATGTGGAACGTTTTCATTTCGAGATACTCCTCGATGCCGGCCTGCGCGCCCTCTCGGCCGAGGCCGGACAGCTTGACGCCGCCGAAGGGGGCGACCTCGATCGAGACCGAGCCGGTGTTGAGACCCACCATGCCGAACTCCAGCGCCTCGCCCACGCGCCAGGCGCGTTTCAGGTTTTCGGTGTAGAAGTAGGAAGCAAGCCCGTAGGGCGTGGCATTGGCCAGCGCGATCGCTTCCTCTTCCGTCTCGAACCGGAAAAGCGGCGCGACCGGACCGAACGTTTCCTCACCGGCAAGCTGCATGTCTTTGGTGGCGCCGGTCAGCACCAGCGGCGCGACATACTGAGGACCGTCGGGCAATGCGGGCTTCTCGGTGACAATCGCCGCACCTTTGGCGAGTGCGTCCTCGACATGGCGGTTGATCTTCTCGACCGCCGCCATATTGATCATCGGTCCGATGGCGACGCCGGGCTGCGTGCCCGGCCCCACCGTCATGGCGTTGACGCGCGCGGAAAGCTTCGCGGCGAAGGTTTCATAGACACCGGCCTGGACGAGGATGCGGTTGGCGCAGACGCAGGTCTGGCCGCCATTGCGGAACTTGGAGACCAGCGCGCCCTCGATGGCGAGGTCGAGATCGGCGTCGTCGAAGACGATGAAGGGTGCATTGCCGCCGAGTTCGAGGCTGAGCCGCTTCACGCTGTCGGCCGCCCCGCGCATCAGCAGCGAACCGACACGCGTCGATCCGGTGAAGGAGATCTTGCGAACGGTCTCGTTCGCCATGATCTCGTTGCCGATCTCGGTCGGCATACCGGTGACGATGTTGATGACGCCGGCGGGGATGCCGGCGCGCTCGGCAAGCACGCCGAGCGCCAGCGCCGAATAGGGCGTGAATTCGGATGGTTTGATCACCACCGTGCAGCCGGCGGCCAATGCCGGCGCGACCTTGCGGGTGATCATCGCATTGGGAAAGTTCCACGGCGTGATGATGCCGCAAACGCCTACCGGCTCCTTCTGCACGATGATGCGCCGGTCTGGCGTGGGCGAAGGGATGGTGTGGCCATTGATGCGGCGAGCCTCCTCCGCGAACCATTTGACGAAGGAAGCGCCATAGCGGATCTCGCCTTTGGCCTCGTCCAGCGGCTTGCCCTGTTCCGTCGTCAGGATTAGCGCGAGATCGTCCAGATGCGCCAGCATCAAGCCATGCCAGGCTTCCAGGAGACCAGCGCGCTCGGCGTTGGTCTTCTTCTTCCAGTCGGCATAGGCGGAAGCCGCGGCCTCGATGGCGGCGTGGGTCTCCGGACCGGCCATGTCGGGGACCGTGCCGATCGCCACCTGGGTTGCTGGATCGATGACATCGACTGTCCTGCCGGAGCCGGCCGCGACCCATTCGCCGCCAATCAGGCCAGCTTGGCGGAAGAGACTTTTGTTTTTCAGGTTCTTCATCGGAAATGACCTTGCAATCAGGTGAGTGCCGCGACGATGGCGGCGGTGATGGCTTTCGTGCTGTCCTTGCCGGGAGTTGTTCCGATGCCGCGCGCGGTTGTCGCTTCGACCGCTTGCATGACCCGGCCGGCGGCGGCCGTTTCGCCGAGATGTTCGAGCATCATGGCGCCGGACCAGATGGCGGCGATCGGGTTGGCGATGCCGAGATGGGCGATGTCGGGCGCCGAGCCGTGCACGGGCTCGAACATGGAGGGCGCCGAGCGGCCGGGATTGATGTTGGCCGAGGCGGCGTAGCCGAGCCCGCCCTGGATCGCCGCGCCGATGTCGGTGAGGATATCGCCAAACAGGTTGGAGGCGACGACCACGTCTAGGCTCTCCGGCGCCATGATCATGCGCGCGGCGAGCGCATCGACATGATAGCTGGTCACGGCGACGTCCGGATAATCCGCGGCCAGCTTTCGCGTGATCTCGTCCCAGAACACCATCGAATATTTCTGCGCGTTGGACTTGGTGACGGAAGCCAGCTTGCCCCGACGCGACCGCGCCTGCTCGAAGCCGAAGCGCAGGATGCGCTCGACGCCAGCGCGGGTGAAGATCGAGGTCTCCACGGCGACCTCGTCCAGCGTGCCCTGATGCACGCGCCCGCCGGCACCCGAATATTCGCCTTCGGTGTTCTCGCGGATGCACAATATGTCGAAATTTTCTGCCCGCAGCGGCCCCGTGACGCCCGGCAGCAGGCGGTGCGGCCGGATGTTGGCATATTGCACGAAGGCCTTGCGGATCGGCAGCAACAGGCCGTGCAGCGAAACGGAATCCGGCACCTGCGCCGGCCAGCCGACGGCGCCGAGAAGGATGGCGTCGAAGCCGCGCAAGGTCTCGATGCCGTCCTGCGGCATCATGCGGCCAGTCTCCTTGTAGAATTTGCAGGACCAGGGGAACTCGGTTCCGGTCAAGCCAAAGCCAGATTGGTTGGCTGCGGCCTCCAGCACCGTCCAGGCTGCGGCGGTCACATCGTGGCCGATACCGTCACCGGGGATCGTAGCGATCGAATAGGATTTCATCGGCATCTCTCTAGAGGCTGATCAGGACGCTTTTGGTCCTGCGGTTGGCGAGATAGACCTCGCGGCCGAGGTCCTTGCCGATGCCGGAGCGCTTGTAGCCGCCGGTCGGCAGGATATGGTCACGCGAGCGGCTGTAGCGGTTGACCCAGACGGTGCCCGCTTCAAGCCTGCGCGCGAAGCGGATCGTGCGAGACAGGTCTGATGTGAACAGGCCGGACGCCAGCCCGTAGGTCGGATGGGAAGACAGCGCCAGCGCCTCTTCCTCGGTCTCGAAGGTCTGGATGGTCAGGACCGGGCCGAAGATTTCCTCGACGATCGCCGGATTGGCCTGATCGACATCGGCGATCAGCGTCGGCTGGTAGAAATAGCCTGGGCTGTCCATGACGCCGCCGCCGGTCAGGCATTCGCCGCCGGCCTCGATCGCGGCCTGCACGATGCTGTCGACACGCGCCCGCTGCCGCTCTGAGATGATTGGCGAATATTGGGTCGCGTCGTCCCAAGTCGGGCCTGGCCGCACCGCCTTCATCTTCTCCATGATCGCGGCCGTCAGCCTGTTGGCTACGCTGCTCTCGACGATCAGGCGCGTGCCGGCCACGCAGGCTTGGCCGGCGTTGAAGGTGACGCTGCCGGCGATGGCCGTCGCCGCCTTGTCCAGATCGGCATCGGCAAAGACGATCTGCGGGCTCTTGCCGCCAAGTTCCAGCGTCATCGGCTTGACGCCGGTGCGGGCGACGTTCTCCATGATGGCCGAGCCGGCGCGGGTCGAGCCGGTGAAGCTGATCTTGGCGACCTCGGCATGGCCGGTCAGCGCCGTGCCGGTCGTCGGACCGTCTCCCAGCACCACGTTTATGAGCCCCGCCGGCAAGCCTGCTTTGACGGCGAGTTGCGCCATATAGACTGCCGAGAGGGGCGTCATTTCCGACGGCTTCAGCACGACCGCATTGCCCGCGGCCAATGCCGGGCCAAGCTTCCATCCGGCCATCGAGATGGGAAAATTCCAGGGCGTGATCGCGCCGACCACGCCATAGGGCTCGCTCATGATCATGCCGAGCGTGGCGTCGTCGGTCGGCACGAGCTCGCTGCCTTCCTTGTCGGCGAATTCGGCAAAGAAGCGGATCTGCTCGGCGGTTATCGCGATGTCGCCGGCAACGAGCTGGCCGACAGGCCGGGTGGAGGACAGCGCCTCGATCCTGGCCAACGTTTCGGCTTCCGCTTCGATCAGGTCGGCCCAGGCCTGGAGCGCCTTCGTCCGTTCGCGCGGCCGAACGCCACCCCAGTTGCTGGACTTCAGCGCCGCCTTGGCGCTTTCCACGGCACGCCCGATCATATCGACGCCGGCCACGGGGCAAGCGGCGTATACCTTGCCGTCCGACGGTCGGCGCATCTCGATAGCACCCTCGGCCGCGATGAGCTCGCCGCCAATGAAATGGCCGCCGGGAAGGGATACGGTATCCGGGTCGAAGCTCAGGCCCATGGCACCCACTCTGGACTATTCTGCAGGAGCCTAGCGCGGGCAGCAGCGCAGCATGCACCGTTCGGCGATCGGTCGCGGATGATTGTTGTGTGCCGGCGATGACAGACGGCAAAATCTGTTGCGGAGACCGGCGCCTCCGCGCTCCCGTTACCCTACGGTTACGTAGATCTTGCGTACCGTTTCGATGGTCTTCCAAATCCCGGTGAAGCCGGGTTTCATCACGAAGCTGTCGCCGGCGCGGTAGGTCACCGGCTTGCCGCCGTCGGGCGTGATTTCGATCACGCCCGAGAGGATGTGGCAGAACTCGAAAGTCTCGCCCTTGATCGATCGCGTTTCGCCGGGCGTCGCCTCCCAGACGCCGGTATGGACGAGGTCGTCCTTGGCGACATCCTGCGCCCAGGTTTTGAAGGCGGGGTTGCCGGCAATCAGCCGTTCAGGCAGCGCCGCGGATTCGCGCGGCGGAAAGCCAGGGTTGGTATCGACGGTCTTGAGCAGGGACAAGGGATGGCCTTTCATTTTGGACTTCAATAGCCGCGCGAGCGGTCGACGAGCCCGATCGGGTCGAGCCCGGCGCGGTGGCGTCGGATGTTTTCGATGACGGTCCGCGCAGCGGTCACAGGTTGGGTGACGCTGGCGACATGCGGGGTCAGGATGACCTTTTGATGCGACCAGAACGGATGGCCTGCGGGCAGCGGTTCGGGATCGGTGACGTCGATCATCGCCGCCGAAAGGTGGCCGCTGTCGAGCGCGGCGACAAGGGCTTCTTGACAAAGCTGCGGCCCCCGGCCGGTATGGACGAGCGCCGCGCCCTTGGGCAGCTTCGCAAACAGATCGGCATCGAGGAAACCGCGCGTGTCCTCGGTCAGCGGCAGCAGGCAGATCAGTATGTCGCTGGCCGCGAGCATCTCCTCCAGCCCAAGCTCGCCATGATGACAGGTCACCCCCTCGATCTGCCGCGGCGAACGGCTCCATCCAGCGAGTGGAAAGCCGAAGGGCTTCAGCCGGTCGAGGACGGCTTGGCCGAGCTGCCCGAGGCCGAGCACGCCGAGCCGGCGCGACCCAGCCTGCAACTGGGGGATGTCGCGCCATTCGCCGGCGCGCTGCTGCGCCAGATATCCCGGCAGATTGCGATGCAGGGCGAGCACGGCAAGCGTCACATACTCCTGCATCATGCGCACGATGCCTTCCTCGACCGTACGCACGATCTTCACGTTCGCAGGCACCGCATCGAAGCGGAACTGGTCCACTCCGGCGCCAATGGAAAACAGGATCTCCAGCTTGCTGTAGCGGGCGAGGTCTTCTGGCGCTGTCCAGGTAATGAGATAGCGCACGGCGTCGGGATCGACCGTTGCGGCATCCATCGTGAAGGGGATATCAGGCAGTTCCTTGGCGAAGGCATCGGCGAAGATCGCCCCGCGCTGCGCATCGGAACTGAACAGGAATGTCATTCCGGCTCCCCTTCAAGCCGCGCAGTGGGCGCCCAGCGCCTCGACCAATCGCTGGCAGGCGGTGAGTTCGCTGGTGAGAATGTACTCATCCGGCTTGTGGGCGCGGGCGATGTCGCCGGGGCCGCAGATGATCGCATCGAACCCGGCGGCCTGGTAAAGCCCGGCCTCCGTGCCGTAGCTGACGGCGGCAAGCGGCACCTCGCCTGTCAACTCGCGCAGCAGTCCCGCAAGCGGCGCGCCTGGCGGCAGCGACATCGCTGGATAGGCGCTCATCGGTGTCCACTCGATGCGAAAGCCATCGGCCACAAGGGCCTCTGCCCGCGCCTTTACAGGCGCCAGCAGGCTCGCCGGGTCGATGCCAGGTATGGCGCGTGCCTCAAGGTCCAGCGTACAGGTGTCGGGGATGATGTTGACCTGATGTCCGCCCGCCACCACGCCCGCCTGCAGCGAGGAGTAGGGTGGCTCGAAGGCAGGGTCGAACGGACCGTTCATCAGCCGATCGGCTTCGCTCACAGCGGCGCTCAGCGCACCGGCCATGGCGTGGATGGCGTTGAGGCCGAGATCGGGCCGCGAGGAATGGCCGGAGCGCCCGCTGATGATCACGCGAGCGGCCGCCTTGCCCTTGTGGCCGCGCACGGCGCGCAGGCCGCTCGGCTCGCCGACGATGACGCCGAGCGGCTTGGCGCAAAGCTCGTGAAGGCGGGCGATCAGATGCGGCACGCCGCGGCACCCTACCTCCTCGTCATAGGAGAAGGCGAGGTGGATTGGCCTGGCAAGGCGCTGTCCCGCCAGCATGGGCACGGCCGCGAGCGTCGCGGCAAGAAACCCCTTCATGTCCGTGGTGCCACGTCCATAGAGCCGCTCGCCCTCCCGGCGCAACGCGAAAGGGTTCGAACTCCATTGCGGCTCACTGGCGGGGACGACGTCCATGTGGCCGGACAGGATGTAACCCGGGACATCGGCGGGGCCGATCGTCGCGAAAAGATTGAAACGGTCGCCTTCCGGCCCTGGCAGCAGGGTCACCTGCATGCTGTGTTCAGCAAGATAGGTCTCGATCCAGCCGGCGATGTCACCGTTCGGCCTGCCGGCGACCGATGGAAAGGTGACGAGACGGTCGAGGATGTCGAAGACGTCCATTCCAGCCCTCAAGCATTTCGGGTTCGCCGGGATCGGTGCCGTCGACCATACTTCCAACATTGCCGGAAAGGATGTGCGCGTTCTGACGCGATTGCGTGCCGAAAGCGAAAGTGTTTCAGTTGAATCTTGCGTTGCTGCGCAGCTTTCGAGCAAATCGTTCCGATCTGCTCGTTCTAGCGTTACGGGGCAGGGCCGGCCATCGGTGCGCCGCGCTCTAATGCGGTATCTTTCAGGGGCATGGAATTGAAGCCGTCCGGAAGCTTGAAAATCGACACCTTCTCGATGCGCATCGACGACATCGAAGGTGTCGAGCTGGACCGTTTGCACGCACTCTCGCTCTCCGTGGGATGGCCGCATCGCGCCGAAGACTGGCAATTCCTGCGCCAATCGGGACAAGGCCTCGTGGCGCTCGATGAGATCGGCCGGGTTCTCGGTTCCGCCATGTGGTTCACGCATGGCGCCGACTTCGCGACCGTGGGCATGGTCATCACCTCGCCGCGGCTCCAGACGCTGGGGGCGGGACAATGGCTGATGAAGCGGATCTTCGACAGACTAGTCGGACATGACTTGCGCCTCAATGCAACCCGTGCGGCAAGGCGGCTCTATCTCTCGCTCGACTTCCAGCCTGAGAAGACCGTTTATCAATGCCAGGGCACCGCCCGCATGCAGACGAAGGAGAGGCCGGCAAATATTCGAGGCGATGTCCGGGCTTTGGACGCAAATGATATTCCCGCCGTGATTGCGCTCGATGCGACAGGCTTCGGCGTGAGGCGGGCGGCGCTCATCGAAAGGCTTTTCGCACACTCGGCCGGCTATGGTCTTTTCAAGGGCGATAGGCTGACCGCTTTCGCGCTCTGTCGGCCGTTTGGACGGGGCCATGTCGTGGGGCCGGTCGTGGCGGAAAGCGACGCCGACGCCGTGGCGATAGTGCGGCCGCACGTAGCCGACCATTCGGGGTCTTTCCTGCGGATCGACACCCACATGGACCATGGCGAGTTCGCTGCCTTTCTGTCGCACAGCGGAATGCCGGTTTTCGACACGGTGCTCACCATGTCGCTGGGCAAACGCCTCTCCGATTTTGCCGTCGGCGCCGCGGTTGCACCGATAACCTATGCACTCGCCAGTCAAACTCTCGGATAGTGCATTCCAGGACGCGGGCCGTGGGCGCGCCGTCCAACGCTGCAAGTGCAAAAAATCGCCGATTGGTCCCGATAGTTGATGAACCCTCGAATATTTTTGCGGCGATTTTCCCTTTTGCGTTAATTTGCGGTTGCCCCCCTCGAGGTGACAATCGGGCCAGGAGGGCGTTCAGTTCTTACTGTCAGTCAGAAAATTGCCGCGCTTGCGCTTTTCCGTCCGTCTTGCCTTCGCGCGGTCCATTGGGATTGTCGACGCCTTCTTGCGCCAACGTTTACGGAGGGCGCGGATGCAGCGCCGGTCTGGTTAGGTCCAGCCTAAGCCGAACGACTGAAAATCATAATTTGTGCAGCGCACCCAGCGTGCTTTGCTCCATCGTCGGCTGAGAAAAGAAAAAATGAACAGGCGACAGGCTTCGGCGATGCGTCGGAGCGGGATTTGGTCGGGCGCGGACAACGCCCGACCTCAAAAAACAGGGGAACGTGATGAAGACGATAATCTCGAAGTTTCGCCGGGCCGCGCTTGTGGCCGGGATTGCCCTCAGCGCCATATCGGTGAGCCTCCACGCCGAAGCTGGCAGCTTGAAACTGGGCATGACGACCTGGGTAGGATACGGGCCGCTCTTCCTTGCCCGTGACATGGGCTACTTCAAGGAAGGTGGGCTCGATGTCTCGCTCGAAATCATCGAGGAAGCATCGCTGTACATGGCGGCTGTTGCCGCCGGCGAGCTCGACGGCAGCGCCTCGACCATCGACGAGATCATGAAGTATCGTTCGAAGGATGTCTGCTTCAAGTCGGTCTATGCGCTGGATGACAGCCATGGCGGCGATGGCGTTCTCGCGCCCAGCGGGATCAAGAGCGTCGCCGACCTCAAGGGCATGGACGTTGCGCTGAACGAAGGCTCGGTGTCGCAGTTCTGGTTCAATATCCTGCTCAAGCAGGCCGGTCTCACCCAGGCCGATGTGAAGATCACCAACATGACGGCGGACGATGCCGCCGCCGCCTTCATGGCCGACCGCATTCCTGTTGCCGTCACCTGGGAACCGCATCTGACGCTGGCCAAGAAGGAAAACAAGGGACAGGTGCTGATCGACTCCTCGAAGACGCCGGGCTTGATCGTCGATGTGGTGGCGCTCAACTGCGACTACATCACGAAGAACCCCAAGGATGTCGAGGCGCTGGTGAAGGGCCTCTATAAGGCCAACGAGTTCATCAAGGAGAATCCGGAGAAGGCCTATGAGGTGATGGCCAAGGGCGTCGGCGGCTGGCTGAAGGAGCCGAAGGACTTCGCCTCCTCGGCCGCGGGCGTGAACTTCTACGGCAAGGCGCGCAATGCCGAATTCTTCGCCGGTGGCGAGACTGGCGAAGCCGGCAAACTGATCAAGCTGGGCGGCGATATCTGGGGCGGTTTCGGCAAGCTCAAGATGGACATCAAGTACGACGACCTCATCGATACGTCCTTCCTTGCTAAGTAAATTGGCCTTGTGAAGTAACTTGACCTTGCAAAGTTGATTTGGCTGAACCGGAGGCGGACCTCGCGCCTCCGGTCCAAGCGGCCCAAAAAGGTATCCCGTGACACTAGCACCGAACACGAGCTCTCTGGTCAGCAATGGCGTGACCGCGAGAGTGGAAGAAGGTCAGGCCGGTCGATCCGTCCTGAAAGTCATCGCCACACCGTTTCGGGCTGTGCCGCGCTCTCTCTCCATCACGCTGGGCTTCATGGTCTGGATCGCCGTCATCGGCGGCTGGTTCGCGTTGACCTATTCCGGAGCGGTCAAGGAAATGTTCCTGCCTCGCCCCGAATCCGTGTTGACCACCACCATCAGGATGGCCGCCGACGGGTCGCTGTGGGAGCATGTGTTCGCCAGCGTCCAGGTGGTGTTGATCGGCTTTGTCATTTCGAGCATCGTTGCGGTGCCGCTTGGATTGACGATGGGCACTTACCGCATCGTCCAGGCCGTGCTCGAACCGTTGGTCAATTTCATCCGCTATCTGCCGGTGACGTCCTTCGTGCCGCTTTTCATCCTGTGGATCGGCATCGGCATCGAGCAGCGCGTTGCCGTCATCGTCTTCGGCGTCTTCTTCCAGCAGCTCGTCATGATCGCCGACAGCGCCCGCAGCGTCCAGCGCGACCTGGTCAACGCAGCCTATACGCTCGGGACCAAACGAAGCGACACGGTCTTCCACATCGTCTTTCCGGCCACGCTTCCGAATGTGCTGGATGTGCTGCGCGTCACCATGGGCTGGGCCTGGACCTATCTCGTCGTGGCCGAACTCGTCGCCGCCCGCAGCGGGCTTGGCTACATCTCGCTCAAGGCCATGCGCGGCTTCCAGGTCGACGTGATCTTCATGGCCATCGCCATGATCGGCATCCTTGGTCTTTGCACCGACCAATTGTTCCGGGGCATTCGCCGCCTCGTCGCCCCCTGGGCCAATTGAGGAGTTCGCTGACATGGACGCCCTGACACTCACGACGAAACCGAAGAGCTCCGATATCGCCATCGACAATGTGGTCCTGCGCTACGGCACAGGCGACAACGCCGTGCTGGCGCTGGACGGCATCTCGTTCCATGTGGTGCCCAATGAGTTCTGCGTGATCGTCGGCCCATCCGGCTGCGGCAAGTCGAGCCTGCTCTATCTCGTCGCCGGCCTCGAGGAGCGCACCGGCGGCATGATCTCTGTCGGCGGCAAGCCGGTCACCGAGCCAGGTCCGGATCGCGGCATGGTGTTTCAGGCCTATACGCTGTTTCCCTGGCTGACCGTGGCGCAGAACGTCGAATACGGCCCGAAGCGGAAGGGCATGACAGCGGCAGAGCGCAAGGCCATCGTCGAGCATTTTCTCCATGAGGTCGGGCTGGCGAAATTCGCCAACCATTATACCTCGCAGCTGTCGGGCGGCATGAAGCAGCGCGTGGCGATTGCGCGTGCGCTCGCCAATGATCCGCAAGTGCTGCTGATGGACGAACCCTTCGGAGCGCTCGACAGCCAGACCCGTCACTCAATGCAGAGGCTTTTGCTGAGAATCTGGGACCATTCCAAGAAGACGGTCCTGTTCGTCACCCATGACATTGACGAGGCGATCCTGCTGGCGGACCGGGTGCTCGTCATGTCCGGCCGGCCCGGCCAGATCAAAAAGGAAATCCGCGTCGGCTTGCCGCGTCCGCGCAGCATGGATCTGGTCATGGAGCCGAACTTCATCGCCATGAAGCGGGAAATCCTCGAGCTCTTGAAGAACGACGAAGACGAAGAGCACTAGCGGGCATGAGCATCGAGACTGCGGAATTCGACTATATCGTCATCGGCGCGGGCTCGGCCGGTTGTGTCCTGGCCAACAGGTTGAGTGCCAATCCTGCAATCCGTGTCTGCCTGATCGAGGCTGGCGGTAGCGATGACCGCACAAGGGTGCGCGTGCCGGCCGGCATCCTCTCGCTCTATGGCAATCCGACTTTCGACTACGGCTACAAAGGCGTACCGCAGCCGCTGCTCAACAACCGCCGCATACCGGTCAACCGGGGCAAGCTTCTCGGCGGGTCGAGTTCGATCAACTCGATGGTCTATATTCGCGGTGCCGCGCAGGACTACGATGAGTGGGCGGCACGTGGCTGTGCCGGGTGGTCCTACGCCGATGTCCTGCCGGTCTTCAAGACGCTGGAACGGAACCTCCTGTCGCAGAACCCGGCCTATCACGGCTTCGAAGGTGAACTGCTGGTCGACAATCCGCGCGATCCCAACGCGGTGTCCAGGCTGTGGGTAGAGGCGGGCAGGGGCGTGGGGCTGCCCGACAACCGTGACTTCAATGCCGATGGCCAACTCGGCCTCGGCATCTACAATGTCACCCAGGACAAGGGCGAGCGCTTCTCGGCCTATTCAGCCTTCATCCGGCCGGTTCTCGGCCGCCCGAACCTCCAGGTCCTGTCAGGCGTCGAGGTGCTTGATCTGGCAGTCGGAAGCGGGCGCGTCACCGGTGTCAATGTGATCCGGGACGGAGCAGCTCAAAGGCTGACATGCCGCGCCGAAGTGGTGCTCAGCGCGGGCGCGATCGGATCGCCGCGAATCCTGCTTGCTTCCGGCATCGGCCCGGCCGAGGAGCTGAAAGCGGCGGGAATAGAACCGGTCATGAACGTGCCGGGCGTCGGCAAGAACCTGCGCGACCATGTCGACGGCATGATCACGGTGCGATCGAAGAGCACCAGGACGCTCGGTCTGTCGCTCGCCAATCTTCCGGCGATGCTGGCGGCACCGTTTCAATATTTCGTCCGCCGCAAGGGAATGCTGACGACCAACTATGTCGAGGCGGGCGGCTTCGCCAAGACCAGATATGCCGGCGATGTTCCCGACGTCCAATTCCACTTTGTCCCCGGCTATCGCAGCCATCGCGGCCGGCTCGTCGAATATGGCCACGGCTATGCCGTGCACACCTGCGTGCTGCGGCCCGGCAGCGTTGGCGAAATCATGCTCGAGCGCGACGGCACCCGCCGCAACGTGCACATCGATCACCGCTTCTTCAGTGACGAGCAGGATGCCCTGACCCTTGTCGAGGGCATCAAGGTCGCGCGCTCCATTCTGGCCTCGCCGGTCTTTGCCGATATTCGCGGACCGGAAATCCTGCCCGGACCCGATGTCGTCACCGATGACGAGATCCTTGCCTATCTGCGTGCCGAGGCGCTCACCGTTTATCACCCGGTCGGCACGGCCAAGATGGGCAAGGACACCATGGCTGTGGTCGATCCTGCCAGCCTCAAGGTGCACGGCTTCGACAATCTGCGCGTCGCGGATGCCTCGATCATGCCGACATTGATCGGCGGCAACACCAATGCGCCATCCATGATGATCGGCGAAAAAGCGGCTACGGCGATTTTGGCGCAGCCGCATTTAGGCACAAGCTAACCATTGCCACATGAAATCGTAATTTTCGCTGCTCGGTCCCTCCGGTAGACCAGCAATCTGATCTCCGTCGCATCCGCGGAAATCTCGGGGAGAGAGCCAGAAAGGACCGCTGCAATGTCAGTTGAAAAAGTAGACACGCTTGTTGTCGGCGCTGGCCAGGCGGGGCTGGCCATGAGCGAGCATCTGAGCAAGTGCGGCGTGCCTCATCTCATCCTTGAGCGGCAGCGTATCGCCGAGCGCTGGCGCTCAGAAAGATGGGACTCGCTGGTTGCCAATGGTCCGGCCTGGCATGACCGGTTTCCGGGCATGGCGTTTCCGGATGCTGGCCCGGATGCCTTTATCGGCAAGGAAAAGGTCGCCGATTATTTTGTCGCCTACGCGGAGATGATCGCCGCCCCCATTCGCTGCGGCGTCGAGGTCAGGAAGGTGCAAAGGCTGGTCGGCCGGCCGGGTTTTCAGGTCGAGACCTCGGATGGCGTGATCGAGGCCAGAAGCGTGGTTGCCGCCACCGGAGCGTTCCAGCACCCCGTCATTCCCTCAGTCGTTCCCAACGAAGCCGGACCAATGCAGATTCATTCCAGCGCCTATCGCAATCCCGGCCAGTTGCCCGCAGGTGCGGTGCTGGTGGTCGGCTCGGGGTCTTCCGGGGTGCAGATCGCGGACGAACTCCAGCGTGCGGGGCGGCGTGTCTACCTCTCGGTCGGACCGCACGATCGGCCGCCGCGGGCCTATCGCGAGCGCGACTTCTGCTGGTGGCTGGGCGTTCTCGGCAAGTGGGACGCACAGGCCCCCGCGCCTGGCACGGAACACGTCACCATCGCGGTCAGTGGTGCGCGTGGCGGACAGACGATCGATTTCCGGCGTCTTGCTGCGCAAGGGATAACGCTGGTTGGCCGGACGGAGTCTTATAAGGATGGCGTCCTGGGCTTTGCCCCTGATCTCACCCGAAACATCGCCCGCGGCGATGCAAACTACATGTCGGTGCTGGACGAGGCAGACGCCTATGTTGCCCGCAACGGCCTCGACCTTCCGGAAGAGCCCGACGCCCGCAAGATCGGGCCGGACCCGCAATGCATGGCAAATCCCATCCTCCAGTTGGATCTGGCAAAGGCGGGAATAGGTTCGATCATCTGGGCAACGGGATTTACCGTCGATTACAGCTGGCTCGGCGTTGATGTGTTCGACGAAAAGGGCAAGCCGAGGCATCAGCGCGGCGTTTCGACCGAGCCCGGAATCTATTTCCTCGGGCTGCCGTGGCAGTCACGCAGGGGATCCAGCTTCATCTGGGGCGTCTGGCACGACGCCCAGCATGTAGCCGACCACATTTCCACGCAACGCAAGTATCTGGCTTACCACGCGTCCGCTAGACGCGAGACCCAGGCGGCATAGCCAACAGCAGCTGCAACGGAAGCCCAGACCTCGAGCCGATCCGACGGAGATCACGATGGCCCATACAAGAATTCGCAAGTTCAACACCAAGGACACCTATCCGGAGCAGAAACTCGACAACGATCTGTGTCAGGCCGTCGTTACGCGGGGCGGCAGAACCGTCTATCTGCGTGGCCAGTGTCCGCAGGACCTCGATACCGCCAAGAATATCGGCAGCCATGACCCGGCCGAGCAGACGCACAAGGTGATGCAGAACATCCGCCAGCTGATCGAGGAATGCGGCGGCACCATGGAACATCTGGTCAAGGTGGTGGTCTACATCACCGACGTGCGCCATCGCGAGGCGGTCTACCGCACCATGGGCGAGTACATCAAAGGCGTGCACCCCGTTTCGACCGGCCTCGTCGTGCAGGCCCTGGCGCGGCCGGACTGGTTGGTCGAGATCGACGGCACCGCCGTAATTCCGGATTGATGGCATGACCTTCTCCATCGTCGCGCGCTGCAGCCGCACCGGCATGTTCGGGGTCGCGGTATCCTCCTCGTCGCCCGCGGTGGCGGCGCGCTGTGCCTATGCACAGGCCGGCGTCGGCGCCATTGCCAGCCAGAACGTCACCGATCCGACACTTGGGCTGCGGGGCCTCGAATTGCTGGCTCGCGGCGCTTCGGCCGCCGAGGCAATCGCCATCCTGAAGCGCACCGGCGCCTATCCCGAATACCGGCAGGTGCTGGCCGTCGATGCCACCGGGGCGACCGCGATCCATTCGGGACCCAGGGCGCTGGGCATCTGGGCGGAAGCACGCGCGGAAAACGTCGCTTGCGGCGGCAACATGCTGGCCCATGACGGCGTGCCGCAGGCCATGGTCGAAGCCTTCCTGGCGTCGGAGGGGCATCTAGGCGACCGCCTCATTGCGACCATGCGCGCCGCGCTCAAAGCGGGCGGCGAAGCCGGCCCTGTCCATTCCGCCGGCATGAAGCTGGTGCGCGAGGTCGCCTGGCCGGTCGCCGATTTGCGCTGCGACTGGACCGACGACTGCCCGATCGAGCAACTGGCGAGCCTCTGGGAACTCTACAAGCCACAGCTCGATGCCTATGTGACCCGCGCGATAAACCCATCCGCTGCGCCGAGCTACGGCGTGCCGGGCGATGAATAGTCAAGACACGGCCAGGGGTCACCTGCGATGAGCGAACTCAGCCACAAGGACTGGATCGGCAGGGCGTCGGCGGTCCGTTTTCGCGACAAGGCGTTCATCGACGGCAAGCCGGTTGCGGCGCGGTCCGGCCGGACCTTCGCCTGCGTCAACCCGGCAACCGGCGAGACGCTGGCCGACGTGGCGTCCTGTGGCGAAGAAGACATCGATCTGGCGGTTGCCGCTGCACGGCGCAGCTTCAACGACGGCGTCTGGTCACGCACCAGTCCGGGGCACCGCAAGGAGGTGCTGCTGCGGCTGGCACGGTTGCTGCGCGAAAACCTGCATGAACTGGCGCTGCTTGAATCGCTCGACATGGGCAAGCTGGTCAGCGACGCCACTTCGGTCGACGTTCCCGGCTCGGCAGCGATCTTCCAATGGTATGGCGAAGCCATCGACAAGATCTACGGCGAGGTGGCGCCGACCGGCGAAGGCGATCTGGTGTTGGTGCGGCGCGAGCCGCTTGGCGTGGTCGGCGCTGTGGTGCCGTGGAATTTCCCGCTCGACATGGCGACCTGGAAATGCGCGCCCGCACTGGCGGCGGGCAATTCGGTGGTGCTGAAACCCGCCGAGCAGTCGCCCTTGTCGGCGCTCCGGCTGGCGGAACTGGCCATGGAAGCGGGCCTGCCTGCCGGCGTGCTCAATGTGGTGCCGGGCCTCGGCGAAACCGCCGGCCAGGCGCTTGGCCGCCATATGGATGTGGATTGCCTTGCCTTCACCGGTTCGACCGCCGTCGGCAAGATGTTCCTGCAGTATTCCGGTCAGTCGAACATGAAGCAGGTCTGGCTGGAAACCGGCGGCAAGAGCCCCAACCTTGTCTTTGCCGATTGCAGGGATCTCGATGCGGCGGCCGACATGGCGGCCTTCGGCATCTTCTTCAACCAGGGCGAAGTCTGCTCCGCCAATTCGCGTCTGCTCGTCCAACGCGGCATCAAGGATGCTCTGGTCGAGAAATTGGTTCAGCGTGCGGCGGCCACCCAACCCGGCGATCCGCTCGATCCGGCTTCGAAAATGGGCGCGATGGTCGATGCCCGCCACGCGACCAATGTCATGCGGTTTGTCCAGGCCGGCAAGAAAACCGCGCGCCTGGTTGCCGGCGGCGATCTGGTCACCGTCAACGGCCGCGGCAGCTTTATCCAGCCCACCATCTTTGACGATGTCGCGCCCGCCGATCCGATTGCCCGCGACGAGATTTTTGGGCCGGTGCTGTCGGTCATCGCCTTCGATGACGAGGCGGAAGCGATCCGTATTGCCAATGACAGCCCATACGGGCTGGCCGCATCGCTGTGGACCGACAGCCTGTCGCGTGCGCACCGCATCGCCGGCCGGCTCCATGCCGGCACGGTTTCCGTCAACACGGTTGACGCGCTGAGCCCGATGACCCCGTTCGGCGGCTTCAAGCAATCCGGCTTCGGCCGCGACCTGTCGCTGCATGCGCTCGACAAATACACCGCGCTGAAAACGACATGGATCAAGTACTGATGGGCGCCAAGGCTTGATCGCAGCAGCCAAACCGGCAACATAGCCAGCCATGCCGCTACGCTTCACGCTCAGACAGCTGGAATATTTCGTCGCCGTGGGCGAAGCCGGCTCCATCGCCAAGGCGGCCGAACAGGTCAATGTCTCGCCGCCATCGATTTCGGCCTCCATCGCGCAGCTGGAAACCGAGTTCGGCGTCCAGCTTTTTGTCCGCAAGCATTCGCACGGTCTCTCGCTGACGGCCGGCGGCCGCGTCTTCCTCAAGGAAGCCGCGCGGCTGCTCAACGATGCCGACGCCTTGCATGATGTCGCCGGCGACTTTGCCGAGAAGGTGCGCGGCCCGCTGGCCGTCGGCTGCCTGCTGACGTTCGCGCAGATTGTCCTGCCGGCTTTGCGCATGCGGTTCGAGCGCGCCTATCCCGATGTGCGGGTGCGGCAGTTCGAGCGCAATCAGGGGCAATTGCTTGAGATGCTGCAGCGTGGCGAAATCGACCTTGCCCTGACATACGATCTCGAATTGTCGCAGGACATGACCTTCGAGCCGCTGATGCTGGTGCCGGCCTATGTCATGCTGCCGGCGGGACATCGCTTTGCGGGCAAGGCGTCGATCACCACGGAGGAACTGGCCGACGAGCCGATGGTGCTGCTCGACCTGCCGTATAGCCGCGAATATTTCTTGTCGGCGTTCCACCAGCGCGGCATCCGGCCCAACATTGCCGAGCGCACCGGCGACATCGCGGTGATGCGCTCGATGGTGGCCAACGGCTTCGGCTACGGCATCGCCAATATGCGCCCGCTCAACACGCTGGCGCCGGATGGCAAGCCGCTTGTCTTTGTGCCGCTGGATGGCGACTTGCGGCCCCTGACCATGGGCGTCGCCTTGCCCAACTCCGATCATCGCACGCAAACCGTCCAGGCGTTCATCGACCATTGCCGGCATTTCGTGGTCGAGCAAGGCGTGTTCGGCGCCGAACGAGCAGTCGGCTAAAGCAAGCCGCTATTAGTGAAGCTCTGGTCGGCAAGCCGCTTGATCAATTCTTGCAGCATGTCATCGCAACGGCGCATCTGCTCGACGCTGACGAATTCGTCCGGCCTATGCCCTTGCGCCATCGACCCCGGTCCGCACACGACCGTCGGCGTGCCGAGATCGCGGCTGAAAAGGCCGCCTTCGGTGCCGAAGGCAACCTTGATGGTGTCGTTGGCGCCGGTCAGCGATTTGACGAAAGCCACGGCTTGCGAACTGGCCGGCGTATCCAGGCCGGGATAGGCGTTGGTGATGTCGATGTCGATCGCCGCCTCGGGCGCGATGGCCGAGGCTTCAACGGCAATGCGCTTGGCCTCGGCGCGGAGGCGGTCGAGAATCTCGTGCGGGTTGTCGGCCGCGACGTTGCGGATTTCGAAGTCGACCTGGCAGAGGTTCGGCACGATGTTCAGCGCCACGCCGGCGTTGATCTTGCCGACATGGACGGTGGTGTAGGCGATGTCGTAGTCGCCGTCGCGCGCGCCATCGCGCGCCAGCCGGTCCTGCTCGCGGCGCAAGGCGGCAACGAAATCGCAGCCGAGATGGATGGCGTTGAGCGCCAGCGGCGCCAGCGCCGAATGGCCTTCGCGTCCCCTGCAAAGCGCGCGTGCAGCAAGCTTGCCCTTGTGCCCCGTCGCCACCTGCATGCCGGTCGGCTCGCCGACGATACACAGCAACGGCCGTTGCGGGGCTGCCTGCAGCATGTCGATCAGGCTGCGCACGCCAATGCAACCGACCTCCTCATCGTAGGAGAGTGCCAGGTGCAACGGCGTCCGCAGTGTCATTTTCGAAGCCGTGAGACATGCCGCCAGCGCACAGGCAACGAAGCCCTTCATGTCGGCCGCGCCGCGTCCGTAAAGTTTGCCGTCGCGCCCGGTCATCCCGAAGGGCGGCAGCGTCCAGTTCTGCCCGTCGATGGGAACGACGTCGGTGTGGCCGGACAGCATGATGCCGGAAGCATCGGCCGGTCCGATGGTGGCAAGGAGGTTGGCCTTGTCGCCATCCTCGCTTCGAATGATCTGGCTGGCAACGCCATGCGCGTCCAGCATCTCCGCCACATACAAGATGAGGTCGAGATTGGAGTCGCGGCTCACAGTCGGAAAGGCGATCAGCTTTTCAAGGATACGGATGCTGTCCATGCGTCTCATGTCTCTTTGGCCGTGCGCATTATCTAGCATCGCGTGGCATTGGCCATGAAGTCGCATTTGGCTCAGCCGGGAGTCACCGGATTCTAACCCAGTAGGCTCGATTAGGCGCGCCCTAATCGGCACAGAAGAAATCTGTAGTTTTCCAGCGCGTGCCGCAACTTATGAGTAGGTTCACGGCATCAACCCACTGGGCTGGCCGGCTTGCGCGGGGCTCGAAACCATGATCGGGCATGCTGCAAGGCGACGCTGGCAGGAAGGCAAATCCCATGCGTGATCCACGCTACGATATTCTGTTCGAGCCTGTGAAGATCGGCCCGGTGACCGCCAAGAACCGCTTTTATCAGGTCCCGCATTGCAATGGCGGCGGCTACCGCGATCCGTCGGCCGCGGCCGAGATGCGTCGCGTGAAGTCGGAGGGCGGTTGGGGCGTCATCTTCACCGAACAGACGGAGATGCACCACACCTCGGAGATCACGCCCTTCATAGAGCTCCGGCTGTGGGACGACGCTGACATCCCGGCGCTGGCGAAAATGGCCAAGGCCATGCATCAGCATGGCGCGCTGGCCGGCATCCAGCTCGCCTATTCCGGCATCAATGGCCCGAACCTCTACACCAAGGAGGTGCCGCGCGGGCCGTCGGCCTTGCCCATCCGCACCTTCACCAACGATCCGGTGCAGGCCCGCGCCATGGACAGGGAGGATATACGCGACCTGCGCCGCTGGCACCGCAATGCCTTCAAACGTGCCAGGCAGGCGGGTTTCGACCTGGTCTGCCTCTACGGCGCGCATGGCTTCGGCATCATCCAGCACTTCCTGTCCACCGCCACCAACCAGCGCAGCGACGAATATGGCGGCTCGCTGGAAAACCGCTCACGGCTGATGCGTGAGCTGATCGAAGAGGGGCGCGACGCCATTGGCGACACCTGCGGCCTGACGCTGCGGCTGTCGCTGGACGAGATGATCGGCGAGCTTGGCTTTGCCAATTCCGAAGTGCGCGACATGATCGAGATGCATGCCGAACTGCCCGACCTCTGGGACCTGGCGCATGGCGCCTGGGAAGATTGTTCGGGGCCATCGCGGTTCAAGGAGGAGGGCGCGCAGGAAAGCCTGGTATCCGGTATCAAGAAGCTGACCTCGAAGCCGGTCGTCGGTGTCGGGCGCTTCACCTCGCCGGATGTGATGGTCAGGATGATCAAGTCCGGCACGCTTGATTTCATCGGCTGCGCGCGCCCGTCGATCGCCGATCCCTTTCTGCCGAAGAAGGTGGAGGAGGGGCGGATCGAGGATATCCGCGAATGCATCGGCTGCAACATCTGCATCACCGGCGACATGACCATGTCGATCTCGCGCTGCACGCAGAACCCGACCTTCATGGAAGAGTGGCGCAAGGGCTGGCATCCCGAACGCATGCAGGCCAAGGGCGACAGCGACAGCGTGCTGATCGTCGGCGCCGGCCCTGCCGGGCTGGAGGCCGCGCGCGCGCTCGGCCTGCGCGGCTATCAGGTGGCCATCGCCGAGGCCGGCACCGAACTCGGCGGCCGTGTCGCGCGCGAGTGCCGCCTGCCGGGGCTGTCTGCCTGGGGGCGCGTGCGCGACTATCGCCAGTACCAGCTCAGCCAGATGCCGAATGTCGACGTCTATTTCGAAAGCCGACTGTCCGCGCAGGACATCCTGGCCTTCGGCTTTCAAAACGTCGCCATCGCCACCGGCTCGACATGGCGCCGCGACGGCGTGGCGCGCGCGCATGTCGTGCCGATGCCGGTCGACCCGGCTATGCCGCTCTACACGCCGGACGATTTGATGGGTGGCACTGTGCCGACCGGCAACGTCGTGCTGTTCGACGACGACCACTACTACATGGGCGGCGTTCTGGCTGAGCTGATGGCGCGCCAGGGCGCGACGGTGACGCTGGTGACACCCTCCGCCTATGTGTCCGACTGGACCCGCAACACGCTGGAGCAGGGCGCCATCCACCGCCGGCTGGCCGGGCTCGGCGTCGAGATCGTGCTGAACAGGACCGTCACGCGCATCGTGCCGGGAGGCGTTGCCACTGCCTGTGCCTACACCGGTGCCGAACGCGATATCGCCGCCGACGCCGTGGTGCTGGTGACGTCGCGCCAACAGGATGATGGGGTCTGGACCGAATTGAAGGCGCGGCGGGACGAATGGGCCGACAGCGGCATTCGCTCGATCAAGGTCATCGGCGATGCCGAGGCGCCGGGTCCGATTGCCTGGGCCACTTACGCCGGCCACCGCTTCGCTCGTGAACTGGACGAACTCGATATCGGCGACGCGCTGCCGTTCCGGCGAGAAGTGACGGCACTGGCCGCTCAATAGAGGACGAGATCACGTCTTTCGTTCTTTCCGCCGTGCAGGCCGATTTCGATGACTGAGAACGCCCGAAGGCATCGGCGCTGTCAGTTGGAGGTGAAGCCGACGTTTTGGGACGTGGCGATCTTGGCGGATCCCTAAGCATCACGCTCGGCAGCGCCGCGCTCGATACGGCTGCCCGCCGATCTCGTCGCGCGCTTGTTCCAGCTTTGTCATGATCACCCTCTTACAGCGTTCCAAGCCGTGCTTCGGGGAAAAACCACGATGCGCGCCAAGGGCGAAATAATAATTCTCTATATAATCCATAGACATTATATTCTGCCTTCGTTGACGACCGGCATGTCGGTAGTTTCCTCCCGCTGTCGCCCGACAGGGCTATCAAAGGAGTGACGGATGGGTCGGCATATTCGCTTCAACGCTTTCGACATGAATTGCGTTGGCCACCAATCCCCTGGCCTGTGGAAGCATCCACGCGACAAGTCCTGGAAATACAAGGATCTGGACTACTGGCAGGACCTGGCTCGGACGCTCGAGCGTGGTATTTTCGACGGCATATTCATCGCCGACGTCATCGGCTACTACGACGTCTACAAGGGCTCGAATTATCACGCGATCGAGCAAGCGGCGCAGATTCCGGTCAATGATCCCTTGCAATTGGCAGCGCCAATCGCCCTTGCCACCGAGCATCTCGGCATCGGCATTACCGCCTCGACCTCGTTCGAACATCCCTACACATTCGCCCGCCGGCTTTCGACCGCCGACCACCATACCAAAGGCCGTGTCGGCTGGAACATCGTCACGTCGTATCTCGAAAGTGGCGCCAAGAATGTGGGCCAGACCGGCCTGAAAAGCCATGACAACCGCTACGAGGTCGCGGCCGAATATGTCGAGGTGCTCTACAAGCTCTTCGAAGGCAGCTGGGAAGAGGGCGCGGTGCTGCGCGATCCGGTCCGTGGCATCTTCACCGACCCCAGCAAGGTCCACGAGATCGGCCACAAGGGCAAGTTCTTCGAGGTGCCCGGCTACCATCTCTCGGAGCCGTCGCCGCAACGCACCCCGGTTCTCTATCAGGCGGGCGCCTCGGGGCCGGGCAAGGCCTTCGCCGCTGCGCATGCCGAGTGCGTCTTCGTCGGCGCGCCGACCAAATCGCTGCTGAAGGCCTATGTTTCCGAAATCCGCCAAAAAGCCGCCGCCGCGGGCCGAGATCCGAAGAATGTTCTGATCTACAATCTCACCACGCTGATTGTCGATGAGACCGACGAGAAGGCGAAGAAGCGCTTCGAGGAATACCAAAGCTATACATCCTACGATGGCTCGCTGGTGTTCATGTCGGGTTGGACCGGCATCGATTTCGGCCAGTATGCGCCAACCGACGCGCTCAAGAAGGTCGAGACCAACGCCATCGTTTCGATGGTCGAGCACTTTGCCGGCAAGGACAAGGCCTGGACCGTCGAGGAACTGGCGAAATGGGGCGGCATTGGCGGCGTCGGGCCGGTCTTCGTCGGCTCGCCCGGCACCATCGCCGACATCCTTCAGGAATGGGTCGATGAAACCGGTGTCGACGGCTTCAACCTCGCCTATGCGGTGACGCCCGAAAGCTTCGAGGCGGCCGTCGATCTGCTGGTGCCGGAATTGCAGAAGCGCGGCGTCTATCCCACCGCCTACAAGCTCGGAACATTGCGTGAAAAGCTGTTCGGCCAAGGGCCCTATCTTCCCGCGACGCATCCCGCCGACGGCTACCGTGACATCGAGGCCGTCAAGCGTCGCGAAGCCGACCGTGCCTCGGCGTCCCGCCTGAAATCCGTGAATGCGTGATGAGCGGCCTGCTGGAACTCCACGACGTGTCGCTGTCCTTCAAGGGCGTACGAGCGCTGAATGCGCTGAGCTTCAGCGTCGCCAAGGGTGAGATCTGCGCCTTGATCGGGCCGAATGGCGCCGGCAAGAGTTCGCTTCTCAACGTCATCAATGGCGTCTATCGCGCCGACGCCGGCGACATTGTCTTCGACGGGCTGCGCTTCGAGGCGATCCATCCGCAGAAGGCGGCCCATCTCGGCATCGGCCGGACCTTCCAGCACAATGCGTTGTTCCGCCGCCTGTCGGTGCGCGAAAACGTGCTGGCCGGCCTCTCTCGTCATGGCAACGCCAGCTTTTTCGAAAACATCTTCCGGCTGGGCAGGGACGGCGCCGAGCGCCACGGCTTCCTTGCCCGAGCCGAGCGCACCATGTCGTTCCTCGGGCTCGACCGCCATGCAGGAAGGATCGTTTCGACACTTCCCTACGGTCTTCAAAAACGCGTCGATCTCGCCCGGGCATTGGTCTCCGGCCCCAAGCTGCTGCTGCTCGACGAACCGATGGCCGGCATGAATCAGGAAGAGAAGGAGGAGATGAGCCGCGTCATCCGCGAGGTCAATCGCGTCTTCGGCTCGACCGTGGTGCTGATCGAGCACGATGTCGGCATCGTGCTCAACCTCGCCAGCCATGTGGTGGTGCTCGATTACGGCCGCAAGCTCGCGGACGGGGCACCCGACGAGGTGCGCAAGAACCCCGACGTGATAGCCGCCTATCTCGGCACGGTTCACTGAGGAACTCATGTCCTATTTTCTTGAAACATTGGTCAGCGGTCTGTTTGCCGGAGTGATGTACTCGCTCGTCGCGATCGGTTTCGTGCTCATCTACAAGGCGTCCGGGGTCTTCAATTTCGCGCAAGGGGCGATGCTGCTGTTTGCGGCGCTGACCTTCGTCACCCTGATCGAGAAGGGCATGCCGTTTGCCCTGGCCTTCATCGTCACATCGCTTGTCATGGTGGCGATGGCGATCCTGATCGAGTGGCTGGTGCTTCGGCCCTTGCGAAACCGCGATCCGTTGACGCTGTTCATGGCCACTTTGGGATTGAGCTATGTCATCGAGGGGTTTGCCCAATTGCTGATGGGCATGGATGTTCACATGCTCGATCTCGGCATCCCCGATGTCGCGGTACAGGTCGGCGGCATCTATGTCAGCCAGTTCGACATCATTGCCTCGTTGATTGCGCTGACGCTGGTCGCCACGCTGGCCATCACTTTCAACAAGACGCGTATGGGCATCTCGCTTCGGGCGGTGGCTTCCGACACGCTTGCGGCGCAGTCGATCGGCATCCGCCTGCCTGTCATCTGGCGCATCGTCTGGAGCGTCGCCGGCATCGTGGCCCTGGTTGCCGGCCTTGTCTGGGGATCGCGCCAGGGCGTGCAATATTCGCTGTCGCTGGTGACGCTCAAGGCGCTGCCGGTGCTGATCATCGGCGGCTTCTCCTCCATCCCGGGCGCCATCGCCGGCGGCCTGCTGGTCGGCGCCACCGAGGCGCTGGCCGACATCTATGTCGGCCCGCTGGTCAATGGCAGCGTCTCCACCTGGTTGGCCTACATCCTCGCTGTCGGCTTCCTGCTGGTGCGTCCGGCCGGCCTGTTTGGCGATCGCGAAATCGAAAGGGTCTGATCGTGACCACGCTGCAGGAATCCGCCCCGTCCAAGCCGCTCCGTCGGCCTGCCCTTGGCGTAGGCACCATCGCCGTCGTCGCTGGCCTGGTCGCCGCCTTCGCGGTGCCGGTCCTTGCCGATGATTACTGGCTGAGCTCGATCATCATTCCGACAGTGATCATGGGGCTTGCCGGCATCGGGCTGAACCTTTTGATGGGTTATACGGGGCTGGTGTCGATTGGTTCGGCTGCCTTCATGTCGATCGGCGCCTTCTCGACCTACAATCTGCTGCTGCGCGCGCCGTTCTTGCCGCTGCCGGTCGTCCTGATCCTTGCCGGCCTGATCGCGGCTGCTGCCGGCGTCATCTTCGGGCTGCCGTCGCTGCGCATCAAGGGCTTCTATCTCGGCGCTTCGACGCTGGGCGCCCAGTTCCTGTTCGAATGGCTGTTCACCAATTTCAGCTGGTTTTCGAATGACAGCCAGTCGCTGACCATCTCGGCGCCGCGACTGCAGATCCTCGACTACGACCTCCAGTCGGCCACCGGCCGCTACTATCTGGTGATCGCGACCACGGTGCTGCTGATCGCGCTGGCCTTCGCCATCGTCAAAAGCCGCGTCGGCCGCGAATGGATGGCGATCCGCGACATGGATGTCGCTGCTTCGGTCATCGGCATCCGCGTTGCGCGCCGCAAGCTGCTGTCCTTCGGCATAAGTTCGTTTTTCCTTGGCATCGCCGGCGCGCTCTGGGCCTTCGGATATCTTGGCACCTCGGATGCGCACGCGTTCAATCTCGATAAATCGTTCCAGATCCTGTTCATCGTCATCATCGGCGGCGTCGCAACCATCTTCGGCAATTTTCTCGGTGCCGCCTTCATCGTGCTGACGCCGATCCTGCTCGACCGGCTGTCGCTGATCATCGATCTGTCATTCCTCGGCGATCAGGGCGCGCTGGCAAACCTGCAGCACATCATCTTCGGCACGATCATCATCGTGCTGCTGATCAAGGAACCGGATGGATTGTCGAGCCTGGGAAGGCGCGGCGTCGAAGCCCTTCGCTCGCGAACACGATCATCCAGTTGAACTCAGACAGGCGAAACACCTCGGCGCCGGGTCTTTCGCCTCCTCCCAAGCATCGGTCGTCACTTTCGTCAAACCACTCAAACAAGGGTTGCACAATGTCATTGCTAACCAAGACCATGTCGCTGGCGGCCGCTGCCGCGATGGCCGTCACGCTGCTGGGCAGCGCGTCCTTCGCCGAAGACGGCACCGGCCAACAGCTCTATCCGCTGTTTACCTACCGCACCGGACCCTATGCTCCGTCGTTCATTCCGTTCGGCGCCGGCAACATCGATTATCTGCGCTACATCGACGAGGTCGAGGGCGGCGTCGACGGCGTCAAGATCCTGGTCCAGGAATGCGAGACGGCCTACACGATCGAGCGCGGCATCGAATGCTACGAGCGCTACAAGAACGGCTACAACGGCGCGCTGACGGCGGCAATCTATCCGCATTCGAGCGGTCTCGACGTCGCACTCACCGACAAGGCCCGCATCGACAAGATCCCGATCGTCAGCCCTGGCGGTGGCCAGAACATCGCCACCGACGGTCGCGTCTTTCCCTACCAGTATCCGTTGGTGTTCGACTATTGGAGCGAAGCCCAGATCATCGTCGACTACATCGCCCAGCAGGCGGGCGGCTATGACAAGCTCAAGGGGCTGAAGATCGCGACGCTCTATCACGATAGCGGCTATGGCCGCGACACGATCGAGCCGCTCGGCATCCTCTCCAAGAAATACGGCTTCGAAGACATCCAGATCCCGGTGCCGCATCCCGGCGAACAGCAGCAGACACAGTGGCAGCAGATCCGCCGTGCAAACGCCGACTGGGTCTTCCTGCGCGGCTGGGGCGTCATGACGCCGGTGGCGATCAAGACAGCGGCCCGCGTCGGCTTCCCCGCCAATCGCATCATCGGCGATATCTGGAGCGGTTCGGAAGACGACGCCCGTCCGGCGGGCGCCGCCGCCAACGGTTACCTCGCCGTCTCGGTCTTCCCGCCGGGCACCAACTACGGCATCTTGAAGACGCTGAAGGCTGACATCCTCGACAAGGGCAAGTCCGACCTGAAGGACAATTCGAAGTTCGGCACGGTCTACTACAATTACGGCGTGATCGAAGCCATCACCTTCGTCGAGGCGCTGCGCACCGGCCACAAGAAATTCGGCAACAGGCCGTTGACCGCCGCCGAAGGCCAGTGGGCGCTCGAAAACCTCGACATCGATCAGAAGCGGATCGCCGAGCTTGGCGCGGAAGGCCTCATCAGCCCGCTGAAAACTTCCATCGACAACCACAAGGGCGAAACCATCGCTGCCAAGATCATCCAGTGGAATGGTCAGTCCTGGGACACAAGGACCGATTGGATCAAGGCCGATGCCTCGCTGTTTGCCGACGTCATCAAGGCAAAGGCCGCCGCCTACGCCAAGGAAAAGGGCATCGAGCCCCGCGTTGCAACGAACTGACGCCAACCCGCACGGACAGGATCGACCCATGACCATTGCAGCAAAAAGCTTCCTCGAGATCCAGAATATGGAAGCGCTCTATGGTCAGGCGATCCTGGCGGTGCGCGACGTGTCGCTCAAGGTCGAGCAGGGCAAGATCGTCGCCCTGCTCGGCGCCAATGGCGCGGGCAAGACCACCACGCTGAAGGCGGTTTCCAATCTGCTTGGACCAGAGCGCGGCAAGGTCAGCCGCGGCAGCATCCTGTGGCAGGGTGAGCCGGTCAGCGGTCTCTCTGCGTCTCGGCTCGTCGCCAAAGGTGTCGTGCAGGTGCTGGAGGGCCGTCATTGCTTTGCGCAATTGACGGTCGAAGAAAACATCCTCTCCGGTGGCTTCGTGCGCAAGCCGGGCAGGGCAGATCTGCAGCGCGACATCGAACGGATCTACACATGGTTTCCGCGCCTCAAGGAAAAGCGCAAGGTGAAAGCCGGCCTGACCTCCGGCGGGGAACAGCAGATGGTGGCCATCGGCCGCGCGCTGATGACCAGGCCCAGCCTTGTGCTGCTGGACGAGCCGTCCATGGGTCTCGCGCCGATCATCGTGCAGGAAATCTTCGAGATCATCCGCATTCTGAACCGTGAGCAGGGCGTCAGCTTCCTGCTTGCCGAGCAGAACGCCAATCTCGCGCTTCGCTATGCCGACTACGGCTACATCCTCGAAAATGGTCGCGTTGTTCTGTCGGGAACGGCAGAGGAACTGCGAGCCCGTGAGGATGTCCAGGACTTCTACCTGGGCGGTGCCAATGTCGCCAAACCACACTGACCGCCTCACCCGCGCCGGGTTGGACGGCTAATCTCAGGACAATGCAAAATGACACAGATCGATACCGCCTGGGGCGCGGGCCCCAGCGCACGCTATGAGACACTGGCAGAACGGTTCCGGCCGATATTTGCACAGATCGCCGCTGGTGCGGTCGAGCGGGAGCTTGGCCGCGAACTGCCGGCAGAAGAGATTGCGAAGTTGAAGCAGGCGGGCCTGGGGGCGCTGCGCTTGTCTGAAGCCGAAGGCGGCCTTGGCGCGACGCTGCCTGAACTGGCCAACATCCTGATCGAGCTGTCGGCGGCAGACTCCAATATCACCCAGGCGCTGCGCGGCCATTTTGGCTTTGTCGAGGATGTCGTCAACAAGACATCAGGCGAGAGCCGCAAGCGCTGGGCGCAGCGCATCGCCCGCGGCGAGATTGCCGGCAATGCCTGGACCGAGATCGGCGATGCCAAACAGGACGTCTTCTCGACGCGCATCTCGAACAAGGATGACAGGCTGGTGCTCAACGGCACCAAATACTACACCACCGGCTCGCTGTTCGCCGACTGGATCGATGTCGGCGCGACGGGGCTCGATGGCGAAGGCATCGTGTTGCAGGTGCGCCGCGACGATCCGGGCGTCAATGTCGTCGACGACTGGGACGGCTTTGGCCAGACGCTCACGGCCAGCGGCACCACGATCTTTACCGATGCCACGGTCGACCCCGGCGATGTCGTCGTCGACGACGACAAGTTCCGCTATGGCGCCGCCTTCTACCAGCTGGTGCATCTTGCCACGCTCGCTGGTATCGGTCGGGCGATAGCCAACGAGACCGCCGCCGCTGTTGCCGCGCGCAATCGCTCCTACTCCAATGCCGCCGGCCCGCGCTCAAGCCAGGATCCGCAGGTGCTTCAGGTCGTCGGCCGTATTCGCAGCAACGCCTATGCGGCTGGCGCCATTGTCTTGCAGGTCGCGCAAGCCATCGAACGCGCCTATCAAGCACATTTTTCCGGCGATGCCGAGGCCGAGGAAAAGGCGAACGCCGTCGCCGAACTCGAGACATCGCAAGCGGTGACGGTCGTCACGAACCTGGTTCTTGAAGCGTCGACGATTATTTTCGATGCGCTGGGCGCGTCCTCGACCAGAAAGCCGATCGGCCTCGATCGCCATTGGCGCAACGCCCGCACCCTGTCTTCGCACAACCCGCGCATCTACAAGGATCGCATCGTAGGCGACTACGCAGTCAACGGCACATCACCACCCTATCAGTGGCGGATCGGGCGCAGCCCGGTATAAGCCAATGCATGTCGCCCAAAAGTGGCCCCAGGATAACGACATGCATGAAAGCAAGGACCTGAAGCATGTCGCATGGATTCGCTCAGACACCACGCGCTCCAGCAGGTCATTTGTAGCGGCACCTGGAGGTGGTTCTCGCTTGTCATTACGAGTGTGACAAAGCACAGGTGGGGATGAGTTGGCGGACGGACCAACCGGCTGAACGATCTGAAACGCACCCGGGCACGGATTAAAAGCGCTATACATATGGCATCGGACGGTATCGTAGAATGGAGTGCAATGGTTTGCGCCCGACCGACAGTTTTGATGTGGAGAATTCGATGCGGAACATGATGCTGGGCTTCGCGGCAATTGCCTTGGTCGCGTGCCAATCGGCACCCGCGGGACCGCCACCCGCCGAACCTGCGTCGGATCCCGCTACCGTCCCTCCTCAACCTGGCTTGGTTCCCGCCGCCGTTGCTCCTGGTTCGGCAATCATGGATCAATCCGTGACCATCACTCCCCCCGCACCGCGTGTTCCAAAGAAATACGCGGCCTTTTCGGGCGTGTGGGCTGGGCGATTGCAGGGGACGTATGACGCGGAAGTCGCCGTGCAGACGATTTCTGCGAACGGCAATGTGACGGTCACCGTCGCGTGGGGGAAGCTGGGCGACAACAATCCGGGAGAGGCCGCCGGCACGGGAAGGATTTCAGGGACGACGTTGAAGCTCGCGCGCCTGCCGAATGGCGCGGACATCAGTTTTACGATGCTGTCCGAGCGGACCTTGGCCGGAACCTACACGCTTGCCGGTCAGGTCTATACGGGCGACTTCATCAAGCAATGAGCAAAGAAGCCGATCACGGCGCCAGGATTGATAGGGTCCGGGCCGTATCTGTCAGGAAGGACTACCCATGGACCTCGGCCTTGAAGGCAAGATCGCACTGGTGTCGGGCGGCTCCAAAGGCATAGGGCTTGCTTGCGCAAAGTTGCTCGCGGCCGAAGGCGCAAGGGTCATCATCTGCTCCCGGTCGCAATCCAACATCGATGCCGCCCTTTCGGTGCTTCCCGGTGCGGTTGGGATCGCGGTCGATCTGAGATCGGGCGATGACGCGAAAGAGGCTGTGGAGAAGGTTTTGCGGGACATCGGTCCGATCGACATCCTTGTCAACAGCGCCGGCGCGGCCAAGCGCACGCCGGTACAGGAGCTCAGCCCGCAAGCCTGGCGGGCCGCGATGGACGACAAATATTTCCCCTACATCAACGTCATCGATCCGGTGGTCAAGACGATGGCTGAGCGCGGCTCCGGCGTGATCGTCAACATCATCGGCAACGGCGGCAAGGTCGCCTCGCCAGTCCATCTTGCCGGAGGCGCCGCCAACGCGGCGCTGATGCTGGCGACGGTCGGTCTGGCGAACGCCTATGCCGGTCGCGGCGTGCGCATCGTCGGGCTCAATCCCGGCCTAACACAGACAGGCCGGGTGAGCGAAGGCATGAAAGCTGTTGCGGCAAGCCAGGGGATCAGCGAGCAGGAAGCCCTGCGCCAGGCGACGGACGCCATACCCATCGGCAGATTGGCCGATCCCGCCGAAATCGCATCGGTCGTCGCCTTCCTCTGTTCGGCGAATGCGAGCTACGTGACCGGTGTCGTCATCAACATGGATGGCGCGTCGGTACCGATCGTGGTGTGACGCGCGGCGTTTTGAGGGCCGGTCACCAGCGCTGGTGCACGTAGGGCTTGATGTCCTGGTGGTAGATCGCCTTCACCTTGGCCATCAACTCAGCGGAAAGCGGCGCAAGTTCCGCCGATTCAACCGCTCCACTTTTCCAAGGCTGAAGGTATCCTCCAGCGCTAGATAGGCAGCGCCGAAAAGCGCGCTAACTCTGTCTATGCTTGCAGATTTGCAGTATTGCAGTGTTTGAATTTCGAAGGGGGCTTCGATGGTCAAAGCACGCAATACCGCCAGCACTTGGCGGGAAGTTCTCCAGCAGCCTGGTGAAAGCGTCTTCGGCGCTGACTTTATCGAGGCTTATGGGGATCGATCCTGGGAGCCGGTGGATGCCGATAGCGCTGCCGCCCATTCGTTGCATGTGGAGCTCATCTCCCGCATTGCCACGCAGGCTCTGGGTTACAGCGACGGTGTCGAGGACCGCGCGCTGACGAGTGTCTTCGAATTGTTCGGCCGGGCGCGGGCGATAACAGAGAAGAATCCGGGTTGCGTGACGTTCGAGACCGTCATCTGGTACGTCCTGAATTCTCGTGTGCGCCCGTTCACCGCCAAGTGGCATCCCAAGAGCGTCGCCGGCGCGCTCAGGGCGTTGGACAGCAGCGATGAGTTCAGGGCAGGTCTCGTTGGCGTTCAGGCTGCACTGGTGGAACTGGACAAGGTCCTTCAACTGATCAGGACCCAGCCTGGTTACGTGGTCGATCAGCAAGGGCGGCCGGGCCAGGATGCAATCGACAATGAGATGGCGACGCCGGTCAACTGGCGTCCCATGGGAACGAACGTCGCTGGCGACGTCCTGGCCGGGTTTTCGGCACTTGAAAGAAGCGCCGTCGAGCAGCGACGCACGCGATACAATCTCGATCCCGAGAGGGGCTGGGCAGCGGGCCTGGCGCTGTCGGGTGGCGGCATCAGAAGCGCCACCTTCTCGATGGGGGTCATGGTATCGCTGGCAAAGCGGAATCTCCTGCCTCAGTTCGACTACCTGTCCAGCGTCTCGGGCGGCGGTTATGCGGCGTCTTTCCTGACCCAGCTTCTCGGCGCAACGAATGTCCCGCCCAAATTCAGTCTCTTGGGTACTGATCTGCCATTCACGCGCGACGAGGGCGAGTCGCTGATGCTGCGGCGGATCCGGCACGGGGCGAGCTATCTTTCCGGGTCTTTCGTGGAGCGCCTGGCCGTTGCGATGGCGCAGGCGCAAGGTGTTTTCATCAATATGCTCGTTCTCGGCTTGATTGCCGCTTTCTTTGGCTATGCGGACTTCATGCTCGGACAGCGCATACCCCGCGACACGGCGCGTCAGGCCGCATTGTGGTCGCCTGTCTTGTTGGCTGTAATCTTCCTCGCCATTCCTCTGATCCAGAAAATACGCGGCCCGTCGCCCCGCGCACAGACTTGGATGGCCCTGCTTGGAATCGTCTTCCTGCTGCCGATCCTGTGGGTAATCCTGGGCGCCGCCCATTCCGGATGGCGGCCGCTTGTCGACTGGGTGTCGTCTCTCCGAACGCTTCTGCCCGATCAGACTCCGGACGTGAGCACGATCTCGACGTGGCTGACCGTGCTGGGATCTCTATCCGCGGGTGCCGGTGCCCTCTTGACCATTTTCAGCAAGGGTCGGCCGGTTCTGCTGACCGTCTTCATGGCTCTGTTTTTCGTCTCGCTGGAAGTCTTGTCCGTCGATTTCTACATGACGCTCGATACGCAGGCTGTTTTCGTCTTCGTGGGCATAATTGTCGTTGCGGCATATCTTTGGTTCGTCCTCGACGTCAATGTCATATCGCTGCATGGATACTACAGGGGCAAGCTCGCGGCTTCGTTCCTGATCGACCCGTCGCGTGAAGTGGCGGTGCCAATTCGCTTGAGTGATTTCGATCCAGCCAGCGCTCTTTTCCCGATCGTCAATTGCGCTCTCAATGTTCCAGGCTCCAAGCGGGCTGTGATGAGGGGCCGGCTGTCGGACCTGTTTTCCTTCACGCCAGTCGCCACCGGGGCGCCGGTGCTTGGATACAACTCGACCAGGGACTGGGAAAAAGCCAACCCGAACCTCGACCTCGCGACAGCAATGGCGCTTTCGGGGGCTGCCGTATCGCCGCAGATGGGGCTTGGCACCACGCGCTATGCAAGCTTTTGGTTGACGTTGCTGAACCTGCGGCTGGGGCTGTGGTTGCGCAAGCCAGGCAGCAAGGCAAGCGGCCCCGGCGTCAGGCATCTCCTGCAGGAACTGACAGCGACGGCGAATGAGCGCGGGGCGTTCGTCAATGTTTCCGACGGCGGCCACATCGAGAACCTGGGAGTCTACGAGTTGCTACGGCGCCGTTGCCGCTACATCGTTGCCGTCGATGGCGAGAGCGACCCGAAGATGACCTTCCACGCCCTGACCAATCTGCAAAGGTTGGCTTATATCGATTTCGGCATCGTGCTGGAATTGAACCTCGACGATCTGCGGTTGGGGCAAACGGGATACAGCCGATCCCACTTCCAGTTCTGCCGCATCATCTACCCGGCGGGACACCAGGATTCGAAGGAAGAGATTGGCTACCTCATTTACCTCAAGCTTTCGCTGACCGGCAACGAGGGAGAGTTCCTGCGCCGCTACAAGCTCGATGAGCCAGCCTTCCCGCACCAGTCGACGGCCGACCAGTTCTTCTCGGAATCGCAATTCGAGGCGTACAGGGCGCTTGGAGAGCACGTCGGCGAAAAGTTGTTCCTTCCGGCAATCACGGGTCCGCTCGGACGCGATGTCGACCTTGAGGACTGGTTCAACCGGATCGGACGGAGCCTGCTCGATCCACGAGCCGCCGCGACCGGCGATGGACCTGCGGCGGCACTTTGAGGGAAGTGGCATTTTGGGTGAGGGTGAAGGAGGATGGGAAATGAGCGATTTCAGCCACTCTGCGCGCACATTGACCTAAGATGGCCGTTTCAATCGAACCGCTGGATTCTTCGTCACCGGAGCGCTTGAAAAAGCCGGGGTTTCTCCGGCGCGTTCGGGTCTGGTTCGCGGCGCAGGCCGGGCGCCGGCGTATGCGCATGCCGCCTTCCGGCAGATATTTCGCCTTCATCAGTTACCGTCAGGCGGCTCCCGACAAGGTCGAGGCGGCGTGGCTGCAAAGCGCGCTCGAAACCTACGACATCCCCTCTCGCCTGGCGATGCGGCTGCAGCGGAAGCCTCGCCTGGGCAAGATATTCCGCGACAGCGAGGAACTGGCGGCGACCTCAGACCTTTGGGGCCATATCGTCGAGGCGCTCGAAAACAGCGAGAACCTTATCGTGCTGTGCTCGCCTCGTGCGGTGCAGTCAAAATGGGTCAATGACGAGATCGAGGAATTCATCCGCCTTGGTCGCCAAGACAAGATCTATGCGGTGTTGGTCGAAGGTGAGCCGGCGCAGGCGTTCCCACCGGCATTGCTCGGCATCAGCAAGGTCGCCAGGCAAGATGTCGGTCTCGCCATCGACAGGCCGGACGAACCGCTGGCCGCCGACTTGCGTCCCGATCCCGATATACGTCAGGGCGCGCAGCGGCGTACCGCGCTGCTCAGGCTCGTCGCGGGTATGCTCGGCATCGGCTTCGATGATTTGCGCAACCGCGACCAGGAACGGCGTGCCCGCCAACTCGTTGTGCTTGCCATCGGCTCCATGGTTGCGCTTGCGGTTGTGTCCGGCCTGGGAATATGGGCTGAATTCAACCGCGAGGCCGCCGTTCGCGAACGAACCGCGGCGGTGGCCAGCCAGGCACTGTCCCTGGTGCGGCTGGGCGATGATGCCTGGGGCCAGCACCGGGTGCTCGACGCCGAGGCCGACTACGCCTCTTCGCTTGCCGTCAAGGACGATCCGATCATCCGCGAAAAGATCCTGCGGGTCCGCGCTCGCGGTATCCGCCAGCTCTGGGAAGCTCCGAACCGCATTGGCGGCAACGCACTGGTGTTGAGCCGGGACGGCACGAACGTCATCGCGGCACATGAGGATCAGGTGATCCGCGTCTGGAGCGTTGCCGGTGGCTCGTCCCGCCCCATGCTGGTGCGGCACCCCGCTGCAATCACGTCCCTCGCGCTCTCGCCAAACGGCAAGACCTTGGCCAGCGGCGGGAAGAATGGCGACGTGCTGGTCTTCAACCTCGCCGATGGAGCGTTGCTGGAGCGTTACGCTCCCACCACCGCATCGGTCATCGCGTTGGGTTTCGATTCGCTGGGCGATGTTTGGGGTCTGAGCGAAGACAATGTGCTTTCACGCAGGAAGACCGACGGCGCGCTGGTGAAGCTGACCATTCCGGGCGCCAAGATCGGCGCCGCGATCATACGGCCCGACAGTCCGGAAATCATCGTCGGTGACAACAAGGGGTTTGTGCGCGTCATCGATCCCGGTACGGGCGCCGACATCAGCGCCTTCAAGGCCGATCCGCTGGCGATCGAAGCCTTGGCCCTTGATGCATCCGGCAAGCGGCTTGCCGAATGGGGCTCGAACGACCGCTATGTCGGCACGCCCGTGCCTTGCATGTGCGTTCGCATTTGGCCCCTGGATGATCCCTCTACCCCACAAGAGCTTGCTGAGAGCCCCGGCTATCCCACGGCCAACGGCCTGGCGTTTTCGGCCGATGGCACCACCGTGGCGATGGCGACGCTCAGTGGCCTCGAAGTCTGGAACACCACGACCGGCAAACTGGAGAAGACCGGCGATCGCGCCTCAAGCAACGCGGAATATGCGCTCGCATTTTCAGCCGACGGCAAGCAAATCTTCGCCATCGGCGGCTACCTCGGGCGCTATTCCGTCGCGCCGCTGGCGCCCGTCGACTGGCTCAAGGGGCATGCCGGCGCCGTGGAGGGCCTTGCCTTCTCGCCTGATGGCAAGACGCTGGTCAGCGCCGGTCTTGAGGGGGGCATCAGGTTCCATGACCCGGCGACGGGCAGTGAGCGGCGCGTGCTTGATGGCGATCCCAAGGGTCTGCTGAGCATCGGCTTCGATGCACCGGGCCGCTATCTCTTGGGCTGCACCACTGGCGGCGCAGCGAAGCTCTGGGACATCGAGGCGCCGGACGGTGCGCCATCGGCCATCTCTACGGGCCGATCCTTTGCCAAGCAATGCGCCAGCTTCGAGCCCGTGACCGGTCGGGTTGCCGTGCTGCGCGGCAATGATGTCGGCTTTGTCTCGCCGGCGGGCGAGCTGGAGGATGGCACGGCGATAAAAGACGTCAGTCCGGCGGGTCTGATCTATTCGCCCGACGGGTCGAAGCTTGCGGTCGTCAATACATCGAACAAGATCACCTTCTATGCGATGACCTATTACGGGCAGCCCGAGCCGGTACCGCTGGCGCCCGGCTTCGATCGTACCCCGACACTGGCTTTCAGCCCCAGCGGTCGGCTTTTCGCGGCGGCCGGCAATCAGCTGCTGCTCATCTGGCAAGCTGACAATCCTGGCCAGCCGGTGCACGAGGTCAATCTGGCCTCTGAGGTACACGATATCGCCTTCAGCCCGGATGGACAGCTTATCGCCGCCGCCATGTATGGCGAGGTCGCGATCATTGACGCCATTTCCGGGGTGATCGTCGCCAGGTTCAACCCCTATCAGGTCTACCAGAGCCACATCGACAGAGTTGCTTTCGATCCAGGCGGCACCCGCCTTGTCGTTGGCACGGATCAGGGCACGATCCATGCCTACAGCATCGGTGACGCTGTGGAAACGCGAACCATCCGGCCCCCTGATCGGATGCCGGGCGATTATTCCTTCACCCCGGCCATTGCATTCTCACCGAAGGCGCCGATAGCTGCCATCAATGGCTATGATCAGAGTATCCGGCTCTACGATCTCGCGACCGGCAGCGTTACCGACACGATCCCGGGAACTTTCGGGCGGGCGCATGGCCTCGCTTTTTCACCCGACGGACGCCAGCTCATAGCGGGTTCGCAGATAGGCATGATCCGCATTGTCGACCTTGACGGTCATGCCGAGCGAGACATCACCGTCGGCAAGCCAGATCAGCCCGTGCATGTGGTGACGCCTTCCTCCGATCCTGCCCGCCTCGCCTTCGCCACCGACGAATCGGGCAAAGAGGACGCGGATTCCAACACAATCGTAGTCTGGAACACCACTACCGGCAAATCGGAGGCTGTGCTGAACGGGCATGGGCGATCCGTGTTGTCGATGGCTTTCGATCCGACAGCGCGCATTCTCGCTTCCGCCTCCTATGATACGACAGCGCGGCTTTGGGACCTGGCAAATCCGGGCCAATACAAGGAACTTGTCGGCCACGGCGGGTCGGTAACCTCGATCGCCTTCAGCCCGGATGGCAAACGGGTCGCCACGGCAGCGCGTGACGGTTTTGTGCGCGTCTTCGATATCGGCACGGCGAGCCAGATCGCCACTCTTTTGGCCGCGACCGGCAGCGACTATGTCGAGGCGGTGTCGTTTTCACCGGCTGGTGATTTGCTGATCGCGTCCGGGCAGGGGGGCACAATCCTCTGGCAGACGGGAAATTGGGCTCCGCTGCTTCACCTCGACGGTCACGACGATCAATGGGTGCAGAGCGCGGCGGTGGATCCCACGGGCACCTGGTTGCTCACCACCTCGCAAGATCCGTATATCCGCGTCTGGAACCTCAAGGCGCTGGCCGATTTCCAGAAGTCGTCACCGGCATCGATCCTGACGGACAGCATTGCACGAGCCGGGGACGCCGAGCTGCTGGGGGCGAGCTCCGACTCGGGCAAAGCGGGACCATAGTTCGATAGGGGTCAGCCTGGCATCGCTGCTGGTTGGCGCATCTTGGCCAGTACGGCGTTCAAGTTGAAAACGATCCTGTGCGGTGTGCCAAGCCCGGCGGCTTCAACGAGATTGGGCCATAATATTTCGGCCTGGCTGTGATGTCTCTGGGCTAGGCCTTCGAGTTCCTCGAAGGATTGCTCATAGTTTCGGCCGTACTTTTGGTAGCGCGTTCTTTCCGCATCCAGCAGCCGCAGGGCGATGGCGATTTCGCGGGCAGCTCCACCAAACGCGCCTAATGGCATGACGATGCCGCCGGCGCGGATCTGTTCGATGGCCTCTTCCAGCAGCCCCGGCTTTTCGCCGGCATACCCGTCGATCTTGCCCGAGAACTGTATCCGCAGCGGACAAGCCGATGCCATTTCACGCCGCATCGCCGTCAGGGCTGGTGCTGGTTCGATCCTGGTTGCGGCAGCATTTTCCAGAAGCGAGAAGAACTGGGATTCTCCCAGTCGCTCACCCTGCCTGGCGGAACGCAGTTCACCATCACGAACAACTATGCCGAGAGCGCCGCCATTTTGAGGGATGGCGGACATATCCGCTGGCGGCATCAAAAAACGCGTCTCCACGACCGGCGCGATCGGTGCGTCGGCTGGGCCCAGTTCCTTGTCGGTCAGATGATTGAGAATGGCCTGGGGGGACATCTCACGCCACGAGGACAGCGCGAAGAAATGGACGACCGCCGCCTGTTGCTCGCCACCGATCTCGCCACGCCCAAAAGCCGCGCCCATATCGGCGAGCAGGGAGCGCGTGAAGCCATCGCGGCGCAGGTCGCCTCCATAACCGACCCGCCAGCCATTGCGCAGCGTCGCGGCGGCAAGCGACGCCAGAAGCCGCCTCAGATGCTGCGGCAGGAAGCCGAACAGCTGCAGGTCCGGCCCGTCGGAGACGGAAATGGCGACAATGTTCTCGCTCATAGAGGCACTCCGAGGTCTGATGGAGCGCAAAACTCCAGATCTCCGCCGATCGCGCGGATCATCTTGTCCTCGGGCCGCGACAGCGGCGGTCCAGGATGAAGAATGACAATCGGATTGGGGGTGTCGATCCGGATGTTGGCGATGTCAACGAGCTCAGGCGGGCGCGGCAGGATCTTGATGTCCTTGCCCGGATATTTTTTCGATGTTGCCTCCTTGAGGCTTGTGACCCGTCTGTTCCAGACCATGATGCGCATTGCTTCGGTCATGATGGCTAGCACCGCGCGGTCCATTTCGGCCTGGGCCGTCTCGTTGGCGGCCGCCGGATCCACCAGCCGCAAGGCAGGCACGTTGCCGCCATAGGGATTTACCCGGGGTTCCGTGTCGCGAAACAGATCGAGCACGATGATCGGCCGCAATAACCGCTTTCCCTCAAGCGTTTCCCACCGGCACCACGGCCGTGACGAATATGCGTCGGAGCGAATGGCGACCACGGCACCGGCACGGATAGCGGCGCTGAAGGCTTTTTCGTAACCCAGGCCCGCCGGCAAATCCTTGGCATCGATGAAAGTATCGACGCCGTAATTGTTGTTGGCGAGATGGTCGCGAATGGCAGTGACGACAGGCATTGCGTCACGCTTGGCATGGCTGAGGAACAGCTGGAATCGGCTGAGCTGTATCTCGTCGATCGGGACCGTGGGGTCCTTTTCGTGCTGTTCCAGACGGCGCAGATAATTGCCGATATGCGCCACCACGGTCAGGACAAGACGGCGCATCCAGCGCGTATCGGATGTGCCGCTTCCCGGAAACAGAGACGTCGGGATTGACTGGATGTCGTCGAAGGGCGGGATCGCACTACGATCGCCGAGCCTCACCGGCAGCACCAGCATGCGGTCGGGATGGTTTTGGCTTTCGGTGCGGATGTCCTGCGCGAAGGATCTCCACTGCTGCGCGAAAGCGGTGATCAGATCGTTCTCGAAAAGCAGCAGGACAATGTTGATCGTATCGTCCCCGGTCATCAGCGGCAGCGGCGCCGACTGCGGATCCATGGGGCTGGCGCCTTCGCACCGGACCCGCACCGGGATGGTCAAGCCGCTTGAGTTCGGCTCGTCCTCAGCCCCCTCGAAATGAGCAGCCAACGCTTCCGCGATGGGCTGTCCTCCCGCAAAATCCCTATGCCAGACGACAGTCAGCCTCAGAACCGACATTTGAGCCCTCGAACGAGAAAATGCGGAGTGCGCCAGTCGCGGTTTTGGCGCCAAGCAGCCGATCGTACCGCTCTCCGGCGCGGCGGTCGATGCGCAATTTGCGAGGCACTGGGATGCCCTGCCGACAACATGACTATGTACTGAGTACATATTCGCGTTGACATTCCGCTGTCGGTGTGAAATTTATGTACTGAGTACATATTGGAATTTGGTATATGAACAATCACATTGATGTCGTGGTGGTTGGAGCCGGACCTGTCGGGCTGCTGACGGCCATCGAACTGACTCTGGCCGGTGCGCGCGTCCTCGTCCTGGAGCGTCTGGCCACGGCAAGCATGGCCAGCAAGGCCATGGGCATCGGACCGCTTGGATGCGAAGCGTTGCAGCGGCGCGGGATGGCTGATTCCATCGCCGTGGCGGAGGCACGCACCTTTGCAGCGATAAAGCAATTCACGCAGCAGACCGGCGGCCCGGATTTGCGTGGTCGAGAGTCGAAATTCACCGGCCATTTCGCTGGACTGTCCCTCATCCGAAAGGACGCGCAGAAGGAGCCGCAACGGCGTGCTCGCCCCGTGGATCAGCAAGCCGTGGAAGCCATGCTGGCCGACCGCGCGCGCTCTCTGGGCATCGAGGTGCGTCGCGAATGCGATGTGACGAACTTCGTCCAACAGGAGGACGCGGTCGATGTGAAATGGGTTTCTCCGGCGGGCGCGAGCCAGATACGCTGCAGCTACCTCGTTGGCTGCGACGGCGGGCGCAGCTCCATCCGCAAGATGGCCGGCTTTGATTTCCCCGGCACGGCGCCGACAATGACGATGTACCAGGCGGTCGCCGAGATCGATCATCCCGAACGCCTGCTGCCCAGTGGCTGGCATCGCACGCCGGGTGGCGTGTTCTCCTACGGACCGTTTCCCGGCCGATTGGTGATGCTGGATTTCAGTGGCCCGCCCGAAGACCGGCAGGCGCCGGTCACACCTGACGAAATCGAAGCCGTCCTGCGCCGTGTCAGCGGAGCGGATGTCCGCGTGAAGGCGCTCGAAAGCGGCAGCCGATGGACTGACAACACACGGCTCGCCGACAGCTATCGCAAAGGCAGGGTGCTGCTTGCCGGTGACGCCGCGCATGTCCATACGCCGTTCGGCGGCCAGGGCCTGGGCCTCGGGCTTGTGGACGCCGCGAATCTCGGCTGGAAGCTTGCCGCCGTTGTCCGCGGCGAAATGCCCGACAGCCTGCTCGACACCTACACGGCCGAGCGGCGGCCCATCGCCGAAGCCGTTCTGGCCAACACGCTTGCCCAGATGGCCATCATGCGGCCCGATCCGCAGGCGGGCGCGATACGCGACATCGTCGCGAAGCTCATGCAGTTCGACGACGTCAACCGGTTCATCGGCGAGATCATGAGCGGGCTTTCCATCCGCTACGATCTCGGCTCGGAGCGCGACGATGTCGGGCGGCTGAGTGGTGACAGGCCGATCCGGCACGGCGGTGCGGACGTCCCGCTCTACGATCTCATGCAGGATGGCATGGGCGTTCTTCTCGACGCGACAAGTGACGGCAAGGCTTCCAGGCTCGTTGCATCCGGCACGCTGAGCATACGTTGCGTCACCATCGACAAGGGGCCTTCGATGCTGATCCGTCCCGATGCCTGCATCGCCTGGTCCGGCGAGGAGACGGACGGATTGCAGGAAGCGCTTGCTCGCTGGTTCAGCCCCGCCCTGGATGGCGGCCGCGATCCGAACAATGATCATTTCTGCCACGGTCCGCCCCACCTTCGGTCGGTGGAGCAGCCTCTGAAACCATGGTCCAATCCATCCGGGTTGCCGTGGTCCCGACCGATGCCGTAGACAGGCGGCCGTGAAGGCGTTTGCAATGGCGGAGAGAAAACAAGATGTCGGACCAGATGAAGACCATCTCCTCCGCCAGATCGCATGGCGGCGTGCAGGGCGTCTATTCCCATCCTTCGGATGTCTGCGCCTGCGACATGACTTTTGCCGTCTTCGTGCCGCCCCAGGCCCGTGAAAAGCCTTGCCCTGTCGTGTGGTACCTCTCAGGCCTTACCTGCACCCATGCCAATGTCATGGACAAGGGCGAGTACAGGCGCATGGCCGCCGAACTTGGCCTGATCGTCGTCTGTCCCGACACCAGTCCGCGTGGCGCCGATATTCCCGACGAGAAGGACAATTGGCAGTTCGGCAGCGGCGCCGGCTTCTACCTCGATGCGACGCAGGAGCCTTACGCCAGGAATTATCGCATGTATTCCTACGTCACCGAGGAATTGCCGGTCCTGATAGCGCGCGAGTTTCCGGCCGACATGACGCGCCAGGCGATCCTTGGCCACTCGATGGGCGGGCATGGCGCGCTGACGATCGCGCTCAAGAATCCCGAGCGCTTCAAAAGCTGCTCGGCCTTCGCGCCGATCGTGCAGCCGAGCACCGCCGGCTGGTCGCGGCCGGCCTTCGAAAAATATCTCGGCGCGGACGAGACATCATGGCGGGGCTACGATGCCACCTTGCTCATCGAGGATGGTCACCGTTTCCCTGAGCTTTTCGTCGACCAGGGGACGGCGGACGGATTTCTCAACGACGGGCTGAGGCCCTGGCTTCTGGAAGCGGCCTGCGCCAAGGCCGGCATTCCACTGACGCTGCGCATGCAGGACGGCTACGATCACTCGTATTTCTTCATTTCGACATTCATGGACGACCACCTGCGATGGCATGCCCAGAGACTGTCTGACGGCGCCTAGATTTCCGCTCTCTTGGTCACGGCTGCTTGCGGTTCTCAATCCCGCAACAGGTCGAACATCAGCTTGAAGAAACGGTCCGCGTCGACCTCATGGGCGATGCGGGCATTGTCCTTTTCGCCGCGCTCGCTCCAGAAATCGGCAACCGTCGCGCCAAAGGCATAGGTGCCGGACAAATCGACACCGATATGGGCCGGGCGCGTGCGCACCAATGTCGGATCGATGGCCAGCGCTAGCGCCAGCGGATCGTGCATGGCGCCACCGACGCCCATCGAGTTGCGGTGCAGCTTCTCGTAGAACAGCAGCCAGTCATTGACGAGCTTGCCGAGCGGCGTGTCGATGGTGGCGAGTTCGGCATATTGCGGCGCCTCGATCAGCACCTGCATGGTGACGTCGAGCCCGACCATCAGGATCGGCACGCCGCTGTCCAGCACGATCTTCAGCGCTTCCGGGTCGCAGAAGGCATTGAACTCCGTCGGCGTGATGATCTCGCTCTTGCGGTAGAACACGCCGCCCATCCAGATCAGTTCCTTGATCTTGGGCAGCACGTCGCGGTGCTTGAGGATCATGAGGCCGATATTGGTCAGCGGGCCGGTGGCGACGACCAGGATCGGTTCGGGTGCGGCGCGTAGCTGGTCGGCCAGGAAATCAACCGCGTGCTGGTCGACCGGCTTGATCGTCGCCTGCGGCAGATAAGGCGAGCCCTCGAGGCCGCTTGGGCCATCGGCGGTGCCAAGCACCAGCGGCCGCGCCAGCGGACGGTGGCAGCCTTGAGCGACTGGCACGTCGCCGGCACCGATATATTCGAGGATGCGCAGCGCATTGGCCGTCGTCTTCTCAACCTCGGCATTGCCGCAGGTGGTGGTGACGCCGAGCAGCTTTATTGCCGGCGAACGATGCGCCATGACCAGCGCAATGGCGTCGTCGTGGCCGGGGTCGCAGTCGAACAGGATGGGAGTCGCAATGGTCATTTTGTCGGTCCTCACGCGGCTTGTTCGTAGCGCGCGATGGTTTGCTTGAAGATGTTCAGGAAGCGGCGCCCGTCGAGATCGGTGCAGATGCGCGTGGTCTTCGGTCCGCCGCCGGGCAGGAGCTGCCGGCCGCGATGGGCGACCGTCTGTCCGCGCGCGATGCGTCCGTCGAGCACGACATCGACGAAGAGCGGCTCGGTCATCGTGGCAAGGCCGGGGTCGAAGGCCAGCGCCACGGTGATCACGTCGTCCATCGGGAAGCCAACCAGGTCGAAGAACTCGCGCCAGATGTCGACGTAGATCGGAAAACTGTCAGCGATCATCTCGAAGACCGGGTTCTTCTTGGTGACTGCCTGCATGTCGGCGATGTCGTCGCGCGTCAGCATCGAGGCGGCGACGCGGTTGTCCTCGCAGATATCGAGCGGCACCAGGATCTTGTCGACATCGGCGTTGAGCACGATGCGCGACGCCTCCGGATCGGCCCAGATGTTGTATTCCGACAGCGGCGTCATGTTGCCGGGCGTCTGGAAGTTGCCGCCAAGCACCAGCAGCCGCTTGAGCGCGCCGGTCAGGCGGGGTTCCTGCAGCAGCGCCATCGCCGCATTGGTCAACGGCCCCGTAGTCACCAGCGTGATCTCGCCGGGGTTGGCCATGACTGTATTGATGATGAAATCGACCGCATGTCCCTGCGTTGCCGGGCGTGACGGCGGCGGCGCCGGCGGATTGAATTTCTTGAGCCGGTCACCGAAACGGGCGATCAGCCGCTTCTCGAAATGCACCGGCGCCTCCATGTCGGCCTTGGAATTGCCAACGATCGGCCGCCAGGCGCCGGCGTGGACCGGGATATCGTCGCGGCCGGCCAGCGTCAGCGTGTTGAGGACGACATTGGTGACCTGTTCGATCGGGCCGGCCGCGCCGGTGACGGTGGTGACGCCTTCGAGCCGGACATTCGGGTTCGCCGCGGCAAACAGCACGGCCAGAATGTCGTCGCCGGCAGAATCCACGTCGAGGATTATGCGTTCCATTGAGAGTTCCTTCATTGCGGATTTTTGTCGGCCGGGGAGCTGTTCCTGTCCACCGACAGGAGTTTCTGCATCGACGCCAGCGTCTCCTTGATGATTTTTGGCCGAGCCCGGTAGGACAGCGCGAACAACGCCGTCAACGCGACCACGTAAGGCACAGTGAGCACCAGATAGGACGGGAAACCGAATGTCTGCAGGCGCAGCGAGAAGGCATCGGCAAAGCCGAACAGCAGGCAGCCGGCCAGCACCTTCAGGGGGTCGCCATTGGAGAAGATCAGGATCGCCACTGCCATGAAGCCACGGCCCGAGGACATGTTCTCGGTGAACATGGTTATGTAGCCGAGCGACAGATGCGCGCCGGCGAGGCCGGCCAGCAATCCGCACAGCAGCGAGGCGATGTAGCGGACACGGGTGATCGAGATGCCGAGCGCCTCGGCGGCTTCGGGTTTTTCGCCGACGACGCGGATATAGAGCCCGAGCCGGGTGCGGTTGTAGAACAGCACCAGCAGCGGCACCGCGATGAAGGAGACATAGACGATCGGCGTGAAGCCCGAGATCAACGGCGCCCACGAACCGAGCAGCGCCTGGGCGCCGGGTATCTGTACCTTAGGCAAGCCAACGATGCCGTGACCGACGATCGATCCGCGCGTGCCGAAAATCGCTTTCATCAGCGAGATCGTCATGCCCCCGGCAAGGATGTTGAGCGCCAGCCCGACGACCACTTCATTGGCCCGGAACGTCACCACCAGCACGGCAAAGGCAAGTGCGAAGACAAGTGCGGCGGCGACGCCGCAGGCGACGCCTGCGAATGCCGAACCTGTCCAGATCGAGCCGATGACGGCGAAGAAAGCGCCGACAAGCATTTGGCCTTCGAGGCCGATGTTGAAGATGCCGGCCTTGGTGGTGAACGACCCGCCAAGCGCGACCAGCAGAATTGGCGCGGTGGTGCGGAGCGTCGCGGCGATCAGCGCGACGTTGATGAGCTTGTCTAGAATTTCCATCGCCGCTCTCCCGCCTGGCTGTCGCCACGGCGCCTGATCAGAACCTGCGCCGAAACGCTGAGGATGATCAGTGCCTGGATCACGGTGATGATTTCGCGCGACGCGCTGGTATCAACCTCGAGCAGCAGCGACCCGCTGCGAAGCGCACCGAAGAACAACGCCGTGACGATGGTGGCGACCGGCGAGCCATTGGCGAGCAGGGCGGCGATCAGCCCGTCGAAGCCGAAGCCGGGAGCAAAGCCCTCCATGAACCGATGATGCACGCCAAGCGTCTCGACACCGCCGGCGAGGCCCCCGACGGCGCCTGAAAGCAGCAGCACCACAAAGCCCTGCCGTTTCACATTGATGCCGCCATATTCGGCGAATTTCGGCGCCGAACCGACCATCGTCACGCCATAACCCCAACTGGTGTAGCGGAAGACCAGCGCGACGCCGACGGCGAGCAGCAAGCCGATCGCCAGCCCCCAATTCAGCCGCGAGAAGGAAAAGATCTCCGGCAGATAGGCTGTCGCCAGGATCGGCGGTGTCTCCGACCAGCCGCCGGGCCGCTTGAACAGGAAGATGGTGAAATAGGAGGTGAGCAGCACGGCGATGTAGTTCGACAGGATCGTCGAGACGACTTCGTTGGTGTTATAGCGGGCGCGGAAAAAAGCGGGGATGGCGACCCAGGCCGCGCCTGCGACGACCGCCAGCGCCAGCGCCGCCAGCGTATGGATGCCCGCGGGCAGGGAAAAGGTGAAGCCGACCCAGGCGGCGGCAAATCCGCCGAGGAACAGCTGCCCCTCGATGCCGACATTGAACATGCCGCCGCGCAGGCCGATGCAAGCGGCGACGCCGCAGATCAGGATCGGCGTCGTCTGCAGCAGGGTGCCGGCAATTTTTTCCTGGTCGCCAAAGGCGCCGCGCAACAGCGTCATCAAGACACGGAGCGGGCTTTCGCCGACGATGAGGATGATGATCGCCCCCAGCAGCAAGGCCACGCCCACCGCGATGATCTGGCCGGAAAAGGCGCGCAAACGGTCGCTCATCATACGGGCTCCAGCTCAGGCGATACGCCGGCCATCATCATGCCGATGCTGTCTTCGTCAGCGTCGTCGCCGGCGACTTCGCCCATGATCCGGCCGTTGAACATGACCAGGATGCGGTCGGCGAGCGCCGCCAGTTCGTCAAGCTGCACGGAAATCAGCAGGATCGCGCGGCCGGCGGCGCGCTGGCGCATGATCTCGTCATGGATGGCCTCCTGGGCGCCGATGTCGACGCCGCGCGTCGGCTGGTCGATCAGCAGGAAGTCGGCGCTGTTGGTGAATTCCCGCGCCAGCACGACCTTCTGGATGTTGCCGCCGGAAAGCCGTTTCACCGTATCGCTGGCCCCGCGCGCGCGGATATCGAAACGCTTGATCAGCGTGCCGGCATTCTGGCTGATCGCCTTCCAGTCGAGCATGCCGCCGCGGCTCCACGGTGCACGATGCTGGCGGCCCATCAGCGTGTTGGCCGCGATCGACGCATTGCGATCGACCCCGTGCACCATGCGATCGCCAGGGACATGGGCAAGGCCGGCCTCGCGGATCGCGGCGGGGGAGAGTGCGGCGAGATTCTTGCCTTTCAGCCAGGCCTCGCCATGGCTTGCCGGCCGCAGACCCGAAAGCACTTCTGCCAGTTCCGTCTGCCCGTTGCCGGCGACGCCGGCAATCCCCACCACCTCACCGGCACGGACAATAAAGCTGGCGTTGCGAAGCGCTGGCAAGCGGCGATCGTCGCGCGCCCACAAATCCTTGACCTCAAGGATCACATCGCCTTGCAACTCGGCGCGCGGCCGCCGGTCGAAACTGACCTCGCGGCCGACCATCATGCGTACCAACTCATCCTTATTGAGTTCCGATGTGGGGCGGGTCGCAACCTTCTTGCCGTTGCGCAGCACCGTGACCGTGTCGGACACCTCCATCACCTCTTCCAGATGGTGCGAGATGAAGATCACCGTCATGCCCTCGGCGACGAAGCTGCGCAGCGTCTGGAACAGTTCGCGGCTCTCCTGCGGGGTGAGCACCGCGGTCGGCTCGTCGAGGATGATGGTGCGAGCGCCGCGCACCAGAACTTTCAGGATTTCGATGCGCTGCTCGATGCCGACCGAGAGCAGCCCGACGCGCTCGGTCGGATCGACATGCAGTCCGAAGCGCTTCGACAATTCGCTGGTGCGTGCGATCTGCGCGGCATGGTCGATCAGCCCGTGGCGGCGGATTTCCATGCCGAGAAAGACATTGTCGGCGACCGAGAGCGAAGGCACCAGCTTGAAATGCTGGTGCACCATGCCGAGCCCTGCCTTGATGGCGGCGGCCGGGTCGGCCACCACCGTTGCCTCGCCATTCAGCCTGATCGAGCCTTCGTCCGGCTGCAGCAGGCCGAACAGGATGTTCATCAGCGTCGTCTTGCCGGCACCGTTCTCGCCGATGATGGCGTGGATTTCGCCCCGGCGAACGGCAAGGTCGATGTCGTCATTGGCGATGAAAGCGCCAAAACGCTTGGTGATGGCCGTCAACTCGACGGCCATCACGGCAGTGTTGTTGGGGGTCGGGGACCCCGGCGCGTTCGACACGATTGCTCTCGCAGATTGGGGCTCTCGCAGATTGCGAGCTCTCCCAGATTGGACACTGATCCGTCGCGGCGTGCCGCAACGGATCAGTGTAGCGCTTTCTTGGGAGGGATGCGCTGTTGCTGGCTCACTTCGCCTTGGCGATCACGATCTTGCCGTCGAGGATGCCCTTCTTGATCTCGTCCAGCTTGCTGGTCACGTCAGCCGGGATCTTGGAGGCGATGTCGTCGCAGACCTTGAACTCGACGCCGCCCGATGCCAGGTCGAACGTGCGGGTGCCGGCGGTGACCTTGTGGCCGCCGACCTCGTCCTTGATCAGCGTGTAGACGGCGATGTCGCCGCGCTTCAGCATGCTGCCGAGCACGTTTCCGGGCGCCGTGCCGCACATGTCGATATCGACGCCGATCGAATATTTGTCGGCGGCGGCACTGGCCTGCATGACGCCTTCACCGGTCGGGCCGGCAACGTTGTAGACGATGTCGGAACCCTGGCCGTAAAGCGCCTGGGCAAGCTCGCTGCCCTTGGCCGGATCGTCGAAGGTGCCGGCGAAGACGGAGTTCACCTTCACATCGGGTGCAGCGTATTTGGCGCCTTGTTCGTATCCGCCGAGGAAGTTGCGGATCACCGGAATATCGCGGCCGCCGACGAAGCCGATTGCCTTGCCGTCGCCGATCTTGGGAAATTCGCTGCCCTTGGCCTCGATCATGCTGGCCAGCGCGCCGGCGACGAAGGAGCCCTGTTCCTCAGCGAAGTTGGCGTAGATCATGTTGGGATTGTCGAGCACGCCATCGATGAAGACGAAGCGCTGGTCAGGATATTCCTTGCTGACCTTCTGCAGCGAATCCACCAGCTCCCAGCCCATCACGAAGATGAGGTCGTACTGCTTGCCCTTGGCGAGGTTTTCAAACTGCTCCTGGTAGTCCAGAGCGCGATTGCCGGTGTCGACCAGTTTGAGGTCGATGCCGAAATCGGTCTTGGCCTTGTTGAGGCCGTTGACGATAGAAACGCCAAAACCCTGCGCGAAATATCCCGAGATGGCGGCCACGGAAACCTTGGTCTGTGCGGCGGCCGATCCCAACGAAATGGCAAGCATCGTGCCGGCCAGACATAAACTCTTGAGCGCCCTTGTCATGTTATTCCCCTTCAGCTTTTTTCAGCTTTTGAAGCCACGCCTTGACCATCCCCATATGTCGCCGGAATGTCGGCGAGTTCGTTGATGGTCATATGAGTTTAGGAGCGGCTAAACAGGCTGTCAATCGTCCTCCGATGGAGTTTTCTTAGGCCCGTCCTCCGCATCCTCCACCGCGCCGCTTGACAAATATCGACGATCCATAATTGTTGGTACTCTAACGAGTTTTCACGAACGACGGGTCGAAGGATACGCGCAATGCCAGCTGTGGTGGTCAGGAAATTTCTGGTCCAGGTCGAGGAGATCTTCCATGAGGGCGGTCCGCCCGCGGCACGCCCGCCCAAGCGTGGCGCGATCGTTGCCGTCATCGCCAACCCATTTGCCGGGCGTTACGTCGAAGAGATCACCGGCTTCATGGAGGATCTGAAGCCGCTCGGCCTCGAAATGGCGCGGCGCCTGATCGATGCCATGGGCGACGGCGTCGCCGCCGTCGAAGGCTATGGCAAGGGTGCCATCGTCGGTGCCGCCGGCGAGCTTGAACATGGCGCACTGTGGCACAATCCGGGCGGCTACGCGATGCGCGAACTTCTCGGCGACGCCAAGGCGATCGTCCCCTCGACCAAGAAGGTCGGCGGCCCCGGAACACGCATCGACATTCCGATCACCCACATCAACGCCTCCTATGTGCGCAGTCATTTCGACGCGATCGAAATCGGCGTTGGCGATGCGCCGCGCAGCGACGAGATGGCGGTCATCCTGGCGATGACCACCGGCGCGCGCGTTCACGCGCGGGTCGGCGGCCTGGCGGCGGCCGACATCAAGGGCGAGGACGGATTGCGATGAGCATGGACATCCGCCGCATCATCACCATCGTCGAGGAAACCCGGATCGAAGGCGGTCGCCCTGTCGATCCGCCGACGCGGCGAGCTGCGGCGATCGCGGTGATCCGCAACCCTTATGCCGGCACATTCGTCGAGGATCTGTCGGCGTTGAGCGCCATCGGCGAAGCGTTGGGCGATATCTTGCCCAGGCGGGCCGTCGCTGCGCTAGGCATTGCCGGCGATCAGGTCGAGAGCTTCGGCAAGGCAGCCGCCGTCGGCGCCGACGGTGAGCTTGAACATGCCGCGGCCATCCTACATCCCAAGCTCGGCGCCCCGTTCCGCGATGTGCTGGGCAAGGGTGCCGCGCTCATTCCCTCATCGAAGAAGCGCGGCGGCCTCGGCGTGCCGCTCGACATACCGCTCGGCCACAAGGACGCGGCGCGGGTGCGCAGCCATTTCGACGGCATGGAGGTCCGTGTTGCCGATGCACCGCGTGCCGACGAGATCGTCGTCGCCATCGCAGTCACCGATTCCGGCCGGCCGCACCCGCGCGTCGGCGGGCTCACCAAGGAAAGGATTATCGGCGAGGACGGCGTCAGCTAGGGGGACGCCGATATTCAGGTGATGCCGCCTGCAAACCGTGGTTCCCTGCGCTTCCGGTGCTCGAAATGATGCAGCTTGAGGGCGTTTTTAGCGGGTTTCGACTATGAACATCCGCGCCTCTTGGGCTTCCCGGCGCTCGGCCTTGATTGGCGCGTATCTCTCGGAATTGTAGAACGCTAGCGCTTGGGCGAGGGTTGCAAACTCAAACACGCCGGCCATCGGGAGCGGCTCGTCCTCGCCCTCAAGAACCTGCGTAACAAGGCCGAAATGTAAAATGCGCCCGCCGGCCTCTTGCAGAGCCTCTTGAAAGCGTGGAGCGACAGCCGCCTGTTTGGCGGCGTCGATGACACGCAGATTGATATGCACGTACGCCGGCATGGAACTCTCCTAATAATGCATATACAGTATTCTTGAGGGGCGAAATTGTCTAGAAGGCGGACGTGAGCGGTTTTGACCCGGAAACGTTGAAAGGCGTCGCGGCGGAGTGTCCGGGCTTTCAGGCTCGTGCGACGGCGCGTGCGGTCACGCGCTACTACAACGCCTGCTTCAAACCGCTCGGGCTGACAGCCGAGCAGTTCAGCCTTCTCGTGGGCATCGGAGCGGTTGAGGGAACGACACTCGTCGACCTTGCGAACAGCGCGGGAGTCGACCCGACGACCCTAAGCCGAAATCTTCAGAACTTGGAAGGGCGACGTCTGGTGCATTCAAAGGGCGGACGCGGCCGCTTGGGAAAGCAGATTGGCCTGACAATATCCGGGCGCAGGCTTATCGTCGATGCGCTCCCGTTGTGGAATTTGGCTAAAGCGGAACTGTCCAGTCGCTTGGGCAAAGAAAAACTGCGTTCCGCCAGCAAGCTAATGGCCGAACTGGCCGAGGCAGCAAAAACGTCGCGTGCATAACGGCTCGTCGTGACCTGAACCTCAACATACCTTGAAACGTCGTCAGCCCGGGACAACTTCCGGCACCCGCATCGCCGGCGGAGTGTTGCGGCTGCGGCCGGTCCGCACCTCGCCGTCGATGACAACCATGCCGATGCCCGGCAAATTGCCGAGCGCGACGCTGTCGAGCAGCCCGTCACCGGCGCCGCCGATCGCTTGATCGATGAAGATCAGGTCGGCGGCGCGGCCGACCTCGATGATGCCGCGGTCAGCCAGCCCGCGCACGCGCGCCGTGTTGCCGCCGGCAAGACAGAACGCCACTTCCGGCGCGATACCGCCCAGCGAGGCCAGCATGGTCAGCGTCCTCAAAATGCCGAGCGGCTGCACGCCCGATCCTGCCGGGCTGTCGGTGCCGAGGACGATGCGCGAAAGTTCGCCGCGCTGCCTCGCCAGGTCGAGCACGAACAGGCCGGTGCGCAGATTGCCGTTATGGACGATTTCCAGCGCGCGCGAGCCGTTTTCGCAGATCTGCCGGATCTCGGCTTCGGGGAGCGCCGTCGGTCCGCCGTTGACGTGCGCAACGATATCGGCATCGACCTCCAGCACGACATCCGCACCGATGCGGCCGGAGCCGGGCAGGGACGGGCCGCCGGTGTGGGTCATCGAGGTCATGCCGTATTTGCGCGCCCAGGCGATCATCTGCCGGCCGGTTGGACCATCCTTGACGCCGCCAAGCCCAACCTCGCCGATAAGCGTCACCCCGGCCTCGGCGAGGTATCGGAAGTCGTCCTCGGTGAGGCCGGGCTCCAGGATGGGCGCGCCGGCCAGGATCTTCATGCCGTTGGGGCGGAAGTTGGAGAAGGTCCGCTGCGCCGCGATCGCCAGTGCCTTCAGCCCGACCAGGTCGCGCGGGCGGCCCGGCGTGTGGACCTCACCCGCCGAGATGATCGTGGTGACGCCGCCATGCACGGTCGAATCCATCCAGCCGATCTGGTTCTGCCGTGGCGTCCAGTCGCCAGCCACCGGATGGGCATGGTTGTCGATAAGCCCCGGTGCGACCGCGCAGCCCATCGCATCGATGATTGTTGCTGCGTTGCCGCTGTCGACGTCATCAGCCTTGCCAATGCCTGATATGCGCCCGTCGGTCACGACGATGGTGTCGGCATCGATGATCGGTTGGCCGAGGTCACCGCTCAGCATGAGGCCGATATTGCGGACGACGAGCGTGCTGGCAGACGACTTGGGGTCGGACGACATTGGGTCTCATCTCTACTGGTATGGAAAAGGGCCTGGACGCGGCTTACTTGCCGCCGTAGCCATTCGATGGGTCGTCGTCATTGATGCGCTTGAGCAGGCGCAGCAACGTCGCCTGTTCGCTGGGTGACAGCGGCGACAGGAAGCGCCGTCCGACCTCGACGCTGCGTTCGAGCCGCTCGAGCGTGTACTCGGTCCCTTTTTCGGTCAGCGCGATCATCGACAGGCGCTGGTCTGTGTCGGAGGCGCTGCGCGTGATCAGGCCGTGCTTGAGCAGCTTGCGCATGACGATGCTGATGGTGGACGGGTCCATCGCCGTCAGCCGGCCGAGATGGTTCTGCGAGACTTCGCCGTGTTTGAGGATCGTGGCAAGGGCCGCGAACTGGGTCGGCGAAAGGTCTTCGCCAGCCATGACCTGCTGGAAACGCAGCGTCGCGCGCTGATGCGCCTTGCGGATGACGTGCGCAGGATGCTCGTCCAACGCGTATCCGGTCCCGGCGTATCGCTCCAGCACCTGCTCGCGGCTCAGTGGTTCTGCATTGCCGCGCTTCAGTGCCGGGCTTTTCGTTGATTTCTTTTCGGTCGTCAAACCGGACTCCTATTGCCTGTCTCGGATGCCGCCGGCTCTGGATAGCTCAAGCCGCGACCTCGGTCGGTTGCAGTGACGCTCCATCGCGAAGGGCAGCAACCACATCAGCCGAATTGCTCACCACGCCGAAATGCGTCGCTATGTCGTAGAGCGAGCTTTCCTGCTCGCGCGGTCCGGTCGCGGCGCAGCAATCGCTCGGCACCACCACCTCATAGCCCTGGAAAAAGGCGTCGTGGACTGTGGAGCGCACGCAAATGTTGGTGACCACGCCGAAGATGACCAACTGGTCGACCTGCATATCCCTAAGCGTCAGGTCGAGGTCGGTCTGAAAGAAGGCCGAGTAGCGACGCTTGATGACATGGATCTCGTCATCGCGGGCGCCGAGATCCTCGATGATCTCAGGTCCCCAGCTTCCTTCCAGGCAATGCGGCGTGCGCTTGACCCATTCGCGCTCGCGGCGCATGCCCGGCCGGTGCGCATCGTGAACCCAGATCACCGGGACACCGCGCGCGCGCGCCGCCTCAATGACGGCCAGTTGCGGGCCGACCAGCGTCTCATATCCAGGCAGGACCATGGCCCCGCCGGGTTTGCAGAACTCGTTGACCATATCGATGACGATAATGGCTGCGCGTTGCGGATCAAGGCGCACCGCGTCGTCGTGCCGATGTGAGGAAAAAACGTCCACCGCCATGGCGATCTCCTTTGGTCGATCGTTGATGCTCATACAAAAAACCCTGGCGGATGCCAAGTCAATCCCGTTCGACGCAAAGCTGTGACCGTCGGCCTTGCGCACGCCGCTCGCACAAGCGTATGCGCTATTTGTCCAGCGCGAAATGGCCTTGACAAGGGTCGGCAACCATGTGCTCGATTTGTATGACCATCAATGATATCCAAGCCTCTGTGCTTGCGAGCCGAGGGCCGTGATATGAAGACGATTGTCACCGGAGCCAGTGGCCTTCTTGGCCGCCATGTCGCCGAGGCTTTGCTTGCTGCCGGCCATGACGTGCTGGGCATCGATACTGTAGCGCCGGTCAGCGGTGCATGGCGGCACGCCACAGCCGATCTGACCGATCTGGGGTCAACCCTGCAGCTGGTGCGCGACTGCGATGCCGTCGTGCATGTCGCGGCCATTCCGCGACCGACCGGGCGGGCCGGCGGCGAGGTGTTCAGCACCAATATCGCGACCGCCTACAATGTCGTCGAGGCCGCCGCCATGGCTGGCGCCAGGCGCTTCGTCTATGCCTCGTCCTTCAGCGTCTTCGGCTATCCCTTCTTCGAGAAGGCGGTCATTCCGCCCTATCTGCCGGTCGACATGGAGCATCCGGTCGGCGCGCAGGATCCATACGGCCTGTCGAAATGGCTGGGCGAGGAAATCGTCGACGCAGCGGTGCGCCGCGGCGCCTGTTCGGCGGTCAGCATCCGCATGCCATGGATCCAGACGCCGGGCTCTTTCTTCGAGGGCGTGGGTCCGCGCCGCGCCACCGCCGACAGCGCCCGCGACCTCTGGGCCTATCTCGACGCGCGCGATGCCGGGCAGGGCTTCTTGCGGGCGCTCGAATGGAAAGGCGGCGGCCATCTGCGCGTCCTGCTCAGCGCTGCCGATACCTTCATGGAGGAGGAAACCGAGGCGCTTGTGCGTCGGGTCTATCCTGATGTCGCCCTGTCGCGGCCGATCGCCGGTTTCGGCTCCGTCCTCGACACGGTCCATGCGCGCGAGACGATCGGCTTCGAACCACAGTATTCATGGCGTTCCTATCCAAAGCCGGAGACCGAGGGATGAAAAGGTTCGACCAGAAAAAGGTCCTTGTCACCGGCGCCGCCGGCGCCATTGGCGGCGCCGCGGTCCGGCGTTTCCTCGAGGAAGGCGCGCGCGTTGCCATTGTCGACCGCAACGGCGCGGCCGCGCGTGAACTGGCGCGCGCTCTCGGCGACGATACCATCGTCATCGAAGCCGACGTCACCGACGAGCAGAGTGTAGGCGACGCAGTCGCAACCACCGTCGAGACATTCGGCGGGCTGGATGTGGTGTTCAACAATGCCGGCATTTCCGGCGTCGTCGCTCCCGTGCACGAACTGCCGGTCGAGGACTGGGACACCATCATCCGCATCAATCTGCGCGGCATCTTCCTCGTCCTGCAGGCGTCGCTTCGGGCGATGATCAAGTCCGGGACCGGTGGCTCCATTGTTAATATGGGTTCGTCCATGGCCGGTTGGGATGTCTTGTCCGGCGGCGCCGGCTATGTCGCCTCCAAACATGGCGTGGTCGGCCTGACGCGGGTCGCGGCGCTCGATGCCGCGCCTTATGGCATCCGCGTCAATGCCATCTGCCCCGGCGTGATCGAGACGACGCTCGGCGTGCCGGCGTCCGGCGACGGCGATTTCAAGAGCAGTGTCCAGCATTTCGCCGACCGGATTCCGCTTCGCCGCATCGGCCAACCGGACGATGTCGCCGCCGCGGTGGCGTTCCTCGCCTCGGATGAGGCAAGACACGTCACCGGTGTCGACTGGCTGATCGACGGCGGCCAGACTTTGCAGAGCTGGGCCAACGCACCGGCCGGCGACGCGTTTCCGAAGTATCGTTAGGAAGGCTTAAGGCCCGTCAGGACGGCAGCTCTGGGCGTCAGAGGCCGAAACGGTCCTTCAGCCGCCCGGAAAGGATCGCGGCCTTCACCCCGACTGGCCAGAAGCGGTGAAACCGGATTGGCTTCAGCGGCGATATCGGCATGGGAAATGGCGACGTCTCGTCGCCGCGCAGGCGCTGCGCCAGGGCGGCGCCCATTGCCGAGGCCATGGCAACGCCACGGCCATTGTAACCAAGGCAGATCAGCACGCCGTCTTCCGGCTCGTGAATGTGCAGAAGATGATCCTTGGTGATCGCAACCCGGCCGTTCCAGGCATGTGTCCAGCGTGTTCCCGCAAGTGCTGGCCAGAGCCGCAGCGCATAGTCGGTGAGGTAGCGGATGGCGGAAGCATTTTCGATGGGTTTCATCGGTCCGCGGCCACCCATGAGCAGGCGCCTCTCGGCGTCGATGCGGTAGTACACCGTGATGTAGCCGGATTCGTAGACGACGGGTCTTTGAGGGAGAATCGAGGCCGCTACTGTAGGCGCAAGCGGTTCGGTCGCGGCAATCGCGCTGAACACCGGAACCAGGGACTGCTCCAGGCCCGGCCACAGGGCTCCGGTGTAGCCGTTGGTCGCGATAAGAACCTTCTCGGCGCTGACGGAGCCGCTCGCGGTTTTGAGGAGCCATCGTCCGGCATCCCTGCGCAGCGAGAGAACTTCGCTGCCGCCAAAAATCCGCGCACCGGCGCTCTGCGCGGCGGCGGCCAGGCCAATTGTGTATTTCAAGGGATGGAGGTCGCCGCCGCGGGCGTCGAACATGCCTGAAATGTAGCGGTCGGCTCCGGTTCGCGCCGCCATCGCCCGTGCATCCAGCATGCTGACCGGCATTCCCCGCCGTTCGCATTGCTCGACCGTGGTCCGCACCGCGGCTTCTGGCTTTGGCCGGATCGCCGCGCGTATGGTGCCGTTCTGCCGCGCCTCGCAGGCGATCGACAGGCGCCTGATGAGACCGAAAGTGAAATCCGGCGCGCCATAGGAGAAATCGATCATCCGCGGCCCAAGCTCAGGGCCGAACATCGCCTCGATCGTGTCGGGATCGTATTTGAGGCCGGGATTGACCTGGCCGCCATTCCTGCCCGACGCACCCCAGCCTGGCTGGCGGGCCTCGAGCACGGCAACGTCGTGGCCGGCTTCCGCCAGATGCAAGGCGGTGGAAAGGCCGGTGAAGCCGCCGCCGACAATGGCGACCCTTGCCCGCTGCGCGCCGGCAAGGGCGGGGTAGCTGCCGGTGGCGCCCGCCGTTTCACGGTAGAGGCTTTTGGGCGGGTTGCTTTCAAGCATGTTGGGCATTGTCGCTGCGACCGAAAGCAATGCAAATCAGAAAGGCCGGGCTGAAGCCATCGGGCGAAAGGGGAAGCGCCACCTGCGGGAAACTCCATGTGGGAACGGCAGACCGTCCAATATCGTGCCGGGTGCGTGCCAGGCAATTCAGCACGGCTTTCGGGAAATCACAACAGTTGCGACAGGCTCATAAAACGACACCACCATCGCGCTCAAAGTTGTTTGTACATGCTTGTATATGTAAGTCGGTCTGATAGTCTCGGCGTAACGGAGCCGAAGCGGCCAAGGAGGATCACATGCGCAACGCTTCTCTGTTCGACCTCTCCGGCAGGAAAGCGCTGGTCACCGGCGCCAGCCGTGGCATTGGGCGCAGCATCGCCGAGGCGCTGAGCGCAGCCGGCGCCGACGTCGCGGTCACCGCGCGCAGCCTGGCCTCCCTCGATGACACGACAGCGGCCATACGCGCGGCCGGCGGGGTGGCGCATGCCGTTGCCCTCGAGGTCACCGATGTCGGCCGCTGCCGGACGGCCATCACCGAGGCTGCCGGCCTGCTTGGCGGTCTCGACATCCTCGTCAACAATGCCGGGATGGAAGAGGTCCGGCCTTCGCTCGATGTCGATGAGGCGCTGTGGGACCGGATCGTCGACACCAATCTCAAGGGAGCCTTCTTCTGCGCCCAGGCCGCGGCACGGCAGATGCGGGACGCCGGGCGATCAGGCGCCATCATCAACTTATGCTCGCTGACTTCCGAAGTCGGCATTCCGACCGCTGTGCCTTATGGCTCGTCGAAGTCGGGCCTGCTCGGCATGACGCGGGCGCTGGCGGCCGAGTGGGCCGATCTCGGCATCAGGGTCAACGCCATCGCCCCGGGCTATTTCAGGACGGCGATGACTGACGTGTTCTACAGCAACGAGGCATGGCAGCAGTCGATGCTGGCGAAGATACCGCAGCATCGTTTCGGCGATCTCCGCGACCTGCACGGTGTCGCCGTGTTCCTTGCTTCGGATGCGGCAGCCTACATAACCGGCCAGTCCATTCCGGTGGACGGCGGCTTCCTGGCATCGATTTGAGGCGGCCCGCCATAGGTTCGAAATCAAAATCTTCCGCACTATGACCGGCCGGCACGCTGCGTTCCAACAAAGAGGAATACCCATGTCCGACATCAGCTTCCACGATCTGTCTTCCCTCGATGCCACCCAGCGGGCCAATTTGCTGAAACGCGCCGAGGGTGATCTGTCGGTTTTCGTCGAAAAGGTCCGCCCGATCATTCAGGCCGTCAGGGACGAGGGCGACGCCGCGCTGATCCGTTTCGCCAGGGAACTCGACAAGGCCAACGTCGCCGAAGGCGGGCTGAAGGTGTCGGAAGCCGAGTTCGATGCGGCCTTTGACAAGGTCGAAAAGGATGTCGTCGAAAGCATCGGCTTCGGCATCGACAACATCCGGCGTTTCCATGAGGAGCAGAAGCCAGAGACGATGTGGCTCAAGGAAGTCCGGCCGGGCGCCTATGCCGGCGACCGATACACGCCGATCGCTTCCGTCGCGCTTTACGTGCCGCGCGGCAAGGGCGCCTTTCCGTCGGTGACGATGATGACGTCGGTCCCGGCTGTCATCGCCGGCGTGCCGCAGATCGCCATCGTGACGCCACCGACATCGGACGGTTCGGTGGATGCGGCGACGCTGGTTGCCGCTCGCCTTGCCGGCGTGCACACCGTCTACAAATGCGGCGGCGCCCAGGCTGTTGCCGCCGTTGCGTATGGCACCGAGACGGTGAAGCCAGCGCTCAAGATCGTCGGCCCCGGTAGTCCATGGGTGGTGGCGGCCAAGAGCGTCCTGTCCTCGATCATCAACACCGGTCTTCCGGCCGGCCCGTCGGAAGCCATCATCTTTGCCGATGACAGTGTCGATGGCGGCCTTGCCGCGCTCGACCTGTTGATTGAAGCCGAGCACGGGCCGGATTCCTCGGCCTATCTGGTGACGCACAGCCGCAAGGTTGCCGAAGCTGCACTCGCCGCACTTCCCGAACACTGGTCGCGCATGACCGAACAGCGCGTGGAGTTCTCGCGCGCGGTGCTGACCGGCAAGCGAGGCGGCATCGTGCTGACCGCGTCGCTGGAAGACAGCTACCGCTTCATCAACGACTATGCCCCCGAACATCTGGAGATCCTGTCGAAGGAGCCATTCGCGCATCTCGGGCACATCACAGAAGCGGCTGAAATCCTCATGGGCCCGCACACGCCGGTGACGCTGGCCAACTTCGTCCTCGGGCCTAATGCGGTGCTGCCGACCAGCCGCTGGGCGCGAACCTATGGGCCGCTCTCGGTGACGGATTTCGTCAAGCGCTCGTCGGTCGGCTATGTCACTTCGGCCGCCTATCCTGAACTGGCGATGCACGCCCGCAGGCTCGCCCGCTACGAGGGCTTCAGCTCGCATGAGAACGCGGTCTCGGAAATCCGAGACCACTACCTCGCCGGCTGAACGGAGACGAATGCGATGAAGGCGGTACGGCTTTATGGACAAGGCGATCTGCGGGTGGAGGAGATTGCTTCGCCGGGCGCGCCGGATGCCGGCTGGGTGAAGCTCAGGGTCGATGCCGCCGGCATTTGCGGTTCGGACCTGCACAATTTCCGCACCGGCCAATGGATAAGCCGGTCGCCTTCGACGGCCGGCCATGAGCTGACCGGGACCGTGGTCGCGCTCGGCGCGGGCGTCGACACCGTCGCCGTCGGCGACAGGGTAGTTGCGGATTCCCGCTTCTGGTGCGGAGAGTGCGCGCAATGCCGTGCCGGCAGGCGCCATCTCTGCGCGTCGCTGGGCTTCGTCGGCGAAGTCTGCGACGGCGGCTTCGCCGAACAGGCGGTGTTGCCCGCGCGTCTGCTGCATGTCATCGATGCGGCGATTGACGAATGTGTCGCGGCAATGGCGGAACCGCTTGCCGTGGCGCTGCACGCGGTGCGGCGTCTGCCGAAGACGGCAGGCTCCGTGCTGGTCGTCGGCTGCGGGCCGATCGGCGGTCTTGCCGCGTTGCTGTTATCTAGAACATTCGCCGGTACCGTGCTTGTCGCCGACCGCAACCAGGCGCGCTCTGCCCGCGTGGCGCGGGTAACCGGCGCAAAAATTGTCGACCTCGACCGCGATGCCATTGCCGCCGCAACCGGCAATACACCTTTGCTGGCGGCTATCGAGGCGACCGGCAGCATCGCGGCGTTCACTCAGTTGCTCGGCGTTCTCGATTCCGGCAGCGCGGTGGCGATGGTAGGCATCTTCCATGGCCGTCTCGACATCGACCCCAACCTCCTGGTCGAACGCGAGATCGCGTTGCTGGGATGCCATGCCTTCGCCGACGAACTGCCCGATGCCATCGAGATGCTGGGGGAACTGAGCGAACCGCTGCTCGCCTTGATCGATCGCGAGATCGGTCTCGGGGAGGTTCCCGTTGCCTATGAGCGGCTGTTGGCGGGGGAGAGCGACGGCTTGAAAACAATCATCCGCATGCGGCAACCTGTTGAGCCGGCGTGATTTCCGATAAATTGCCGGGAAGGACTGTTGAAATGATCGATTTGCCCGATACGGCGAGCCCTCTCTACGAGAAGGTGAAGGACTACATCCTGACCAACATCGGATCGGGCCGGTGGGGCAAGGATCGCAAGCTGCCCTCCGAGAATGAGCTGGTGGTTTCGCTGGGTGTGTCGCGGATGACGGTTCACCGGGCCTTGCGGGAACTGACCACGGCGGGATTCCTGATCCGGCTGCAAGGTGTCGGCACGTTCATCGCGCCGCCCCGGCCGCAATCGACGCTGATCGAGATCAACAACATCGCAGCCGAGATCATCGGGCGCGGCAACAGGCATCGTTCCGAAGTCCTTGTGCTCGAAACCGTCATGCCGACGAAGGAGCTCGCGCTGTCGTTCGAGTTCCCCAAGCGCGCCTCGATCTACCACTCCGTCGTCGTCAATTTCGAGAACGATTTGCCGGTGCAACTGGAGGAGCGCTTCGTCAATCCGAGCCTGATCCCCGACTACGACAAGCAGGATTTTTCGACGACGGCGACCTATGACTACCTCATGCAGAAGACCCCGGTGACCGAGGTCGAGCACATCATCTCCGCGATCCCGGCCGACGCCGAGACGGCACGGCATCTGAACATTGATGTCGGCAGCTGCTGCCTGTTTCTGCACCGTCGCACATGGACGGGCGCGGTTGTGGCGACGATCAGCAAGCTGACCTATGCCGGCAGCCGTTACTCGCTCGGCAGCCGCTATTCCCCCTCCAGAACCAACTGACGGCAACAGGCGAATGCGTGGCGGATGGCGGGACGCTGATGGGTCGGATCGACAGGAATTTGTGCCAGCCCAACTTGTATATGCATGTATGTATTTCAGCCTTGACATCCGCTCCCGCTGACGCTGAAATATCTCTGCACTTCACCATGAAGTGGTGGGCAAGACGCCGAGGCACCGTGCCGCAAGAGCGCAAACCCGCAGTCTCACCGGACCGGATGCCTGGGTAAAAAAGCGGTCTGATCATCAAGGGGAACACGATGATGCGTAACCTAGCAGGACAATTTCGCGCGCTCATGATGGCCGCTGCCATCGGGCTCGCCGCCGCTCCAGCGGCCCACGCCGCCGATGCGGCCATTCCCACGACGCCCGAGGCCGGATCGTTCAAGATTGGCATCGAGCCTTGGCTTGGATATGGCCAGTGGCATGTCGCCGACGCCAAGGGCCTGTTCAAGGCAAACGGTCTGTCGGATGTTCAGATCGTCAATTTCGCCGAGGACAAGGACATCAACGCCGCTTTGGCCAGCGGCCAGCTCGACGCGGCCAACATCGCGACCCACACAGCGATGGGCATGGTGGCGGCCGGCCTGCCGGTGAAGATCGTGCTGCTGCTTGATGTTTCGATGACGGCCGATGCCATCATCGCCGGCAAGGACGTCACCTCCATCAAGGACCTCAAGGGCAAACAGGTTGCTTTCGAGGAAGGCACGACGAGCGACATCCTGCTCAAATACGCGCTCGCCAAGAACGGCATGTCGATCGACGATGTGAAAGCCGTTCCGATGCCGGCGTCCGACGCCGGCGGCGCGCTGATCGCGGGCCAGGTGCCGGTCGCCGTCACCTACGAGCCATACCTCACCGTCGCCATGGCGCAAAACAAGGACGTCAAGCTGCTGTTCACCGCCGGCGAGGATCCCGGCCTGATCAGCGACGTGCTGGTGGTGCGTGACGAGGTGATCAAGTCGCGGCCCGGCCAGGTGCTGGCCATGATTAAGAGCTGGGACGCAGCGCTCAAGGATTACAATGCCGACACGCCTGGTGGCCGCGCCATCATCGCCAAGGCCGTCGGTTCCGACGTCAAGGACCTCAACACCGCTTTCGACGGCGTGCGCTACTATTCGCTCGCCGAAAACAAGACGGCGCTCACCGGCGATTTCACCACCAAGACATTCGCCGATGTCGAGGCCGCCGCCAAGAACGCCAAGCTGCTGCAGGCCGATGTGACGCCCGAGCAGATGATCGACCCGTCCTTCGTCAAGGCAGCCGAATGACAAAGCCCGGATCGCGGTGGTGACGCAGATGTCCGCAGAGCCTCCCGCGAAAACCGGCTTGGCGCGCCCCGCGCCAAAGGCGGCCACCAAGCAGGCCAGGCGCCGCCGATCCTCCGGGATCGGCGTGCCAATCCCCAGGTCTCGTTTCCTGATGATCGCGGTGGCTGTCTTTGTCGGGCTTGGCCTTGCCTGGTGGGCGGCGACCGGGCTGGAATGGGTGAAGCCGATCTTCCTGCCGTCGCCCGGCAGCGTCGCGACCCAGATCGCCAAGCTCGCTACGGACGGCACACTGTGGGTGGACCTCACGGCCTCGGCGTACCGCATTTCCATCGGCTTCCTCATCGCCTCGGCGCTGTCGATACCGATTGGCGTGCTGATCGGCAGTTTCCGCTCCTGGGAGGCTGGTATCGAGCCGCTGGTGGATTTCATCCGCTACATGCCAGTTGTCGCTTTCGTGCCGCTGTCCATCTTGTGGGCCGGTACCGGCGATACGCAGAAATTCCTGATCATTTTCATCGGCACCTTCTTCCAGCAGGTGCTGATGATCATGGACAATGTGAAACGGGTTCCCGCCGATTTCATCGGCCTTGGCCGCACGCTGGGCCTGCCGGATCGCAAGATCCTGACGCGCATCGTCGTGCCCAGTGCCTTGCCGGGCATCTGGGATACGCTGCGCATCAGCCTGGGCTGGGCATGGACCTGGCTGGTGCTGGCCGAACTCGTCGCGGCGACGTCCGGGTTGGGCTATCGCATCACCGTGTCGCAGCGCTATTTCCAGACCAACACCATCATCGGCTACATCCTGCTCTTGGGCCTGCTCGGTCTGATCACCGATCAGGTCATGAAAGCTCTGGAAAAGGTGCTCTTCCGGCAGGATGGCCATTCGCAATGAGGAACCGCCGATGACTGTTCCCAAATTGCGCATCGCCGGTCTCGACAAGAGCTTCGGCGCAGGAGAGCGGCGCACGGAGGTGCTGCGCGACATCAACCTCGATCTTGCCGACAATGAGTTCGTCTCGCTGGTCGGCACGTCGGGCTGCGGCAAGAGCACGCTCTTGTCGATCGTCGCCGGGCTGCAGGATTTCGATGCCGGCGATCTCAGCATCGATGGCGCGCCGATCCTGCAGCCGGGCCTCGACCGTGGCGTCGTCTTCCAGTCCTACACGTTGCTTCCCTGGCTGACGGCGCGGCAGAACATCGAGTTTGCCCTCAAGGCCGCTGGCTACGATCGCGCGGCCTGTCGCGAGATCGCGCTGAAGCATCTTGACCTCGTCAAGCTGTCGCAAAGCGCCGACCGCTATCCGTCTGAGCTGTCGGGCGGCATGAAGCAGCGCGTCGCCATCGCGCGCGCGCTTTCCTATCGGCCCAAGATGCTGCTGATGGACGAGCCCTTTGGCGCGCTCGATGCCTTGACCCGGCATCAGATGCAGGAACTGCTGACCCAGATCTGGGAAGAGCACAGGCTGACCGTGCTGTTCGTCACCCATGATGTCGAGGAGGCGGTCTATCTGTCGGACCGGATCGTCGTCATGGGCATCGGCCCGGGACGCATCATGCAGACCTTCAACGTCGACATCGAGCGGCCGCGCCGGGAAGAGGTCATGGAAACCCCGGCCTTCATGGATTTGCAGCGCGGCGTTCACAAGGCGATCCGCGAGGCGTCAAGACGTCCCGAAATGGCGTAGGGTCAGGCGCGCAAACGTTGCTAATCCCGACGGAGCCGTGGCACCCGAACGCGGGTGCCACGGCCGGATAGGGATCAGAGGATTCCAAACGGACCATAATAGGAGCGGTATGGGGCACACAGCCCGAGCGCCAGCTGAACTGGGCCGCAATAGTCATCATAGTAGCCGCCATAATAGCCGCCACGCCAGCCGCCACCAGCCCAATGGCGGCCATGTCCATAACTGCGGCGGAAGGCGTATCTATGCCCACCACCGAAATTGCGGCCACTGAACTGGCCGCCGCGGAAATGGCCCATGGCATGGCCGCCGCTGTTGTGCCTGACGAAGGCGGCGTCGGCCGTGGTCGCGAATGAAGTCATGCCTGCTGCCAAGGCCAGCACCACCGAGCTTGCGAATACGAATTGCCGTTTCATGAGCGTTACTCCACTTTGTTCTGCGACACTGCGCATGGGAGAAAAACGGCCTCCTTGCTGCACACGTTACTTCACGAAATCGGGACGGAGAGCTGCGCGCCGTGGTCAGCCATCAGGGGCCATGGGGACCGCACAGGTCGAGCGTCCAGGCGATGGTCCCGCAGGAGTCGCCGACGTAGCCACGGTAACTGCCATAGCCATTGTAGTAGCTGTCCATCCAGCCATTATCCCCGGTCGAATTGTCGGCGGTCCAACCGCGGTCGATCCAATTGCCACCGTTTGCGTGTCCGCCGTGCGCGGCGTGCGCATGGCCGCCACCACTATGGGCGGCGGTGTAGTGGACGAAATGGTGCCTGACGACAGCGGCATCCGCGACGGTTGCAAACGGGATCGCGCTCGTGGCCAAGGCCAGCACGACAGAACTGATGAATACGAGTTGCCTTTTCATGGGAATGTCTCCTTTCCGCTCCAGAGATATGGGGAGGAAAGCGGCCCCTGACTGGACACGTTCCTTCACGAAATCGGGACGGGCGCTCGCTGAGCTCAGTGTCTCGAGATGACATCGGGATGCGGTGGCCTGCCTTGCCGATGTCTCTGTCCCCCCATGGCACCGGTCAAGATTTGTTGACTTCCAGCGAGGCGGAAATGACTACCCTTGACCTATTTGTCGGACCATAAGACGGGCCGTGCGATCCGGCCCCCGCTGGCTGGCACATGTAAGGCAATCTTGTCTTTGAACCGGGATGCGCCACTTTGGCCAGAGCATTTAAGCCGCCTGCATGACGGAATTGGCCAAAGCATTGGAACAGCCGCAATTTGCCACCGAGCGTGATCCGAGGCTGAGGCTGATCATCCCGATCATCGTCGCCATCGCCTTTCTGATGGAGCAGCTCGATTCCACCATCATCACCACCGCGATCCCGGCCATCGCGCACAGCCTCGACACGACGCCGGTCCGGCTCAACCTTGCGATCACCACCTACATTCTGACGCTCGCGGTTTTCATTCCCGTCAGCGGCTGGTTTGCCGACAGGTTCGGCGCGCGCAGGGTGTTCGCGCTGGCGCTTTTCACCTTCACTCTGGGCTCCGCATTGTGCGGCATGGCCAACAGTTTCGGCATGCTGCTGGCGATGCGCGCCCTGCAGGGGCTGGGCGGTGCCATGATGACGCCGGTCGGGCGGCTGATCCTGCTGCGCAGCTTTCCACGCAGCGGCCTGGTCACCGCCATGACCTACATGACCTTGCCGGCCATCATGGGGCCGGTCATCGGGCCGCTGCTCGGCGGCCTGTTGACCACCTACGCGTCATGGCGGTGGATATTCTATGTCAACGTGCCGTTCGGCTGCGTTGGCATTCTGGCGGCGCTGCGCTTCGTCGACGATTTCCACGAGGAAGCGGTGCAGCGCTTCGACTTCGCCGGATTTCTAATGGTGGGATGCGGCGTGGCGCTGCTGCAATTGGGACTGGAAAGCATCGGCCGGCCGATTATTCCTGTTTCCGCGACGGTGCTGGTCCTGGTCGCCTCCGTCCTGCTGCTGCTCGCCTTCGGGCGCTATGCGCGCCGCGTCGTGGCGCCGGCCGTCGACCTGACGCTGTTTCGGTTTCGCTCGTTCTGGGTCGGCACGCTCGCCGGTGGTCTCTGCCGTGTCGGTCTCAACGGCGTACCGTTCCTGCTGCCGCTGATGCTGCAGGTCGGCTTCGGCATGAGCCCGGTCACATCAGGCTCGCTGACATTCGTCGGCAGCTTCGGCGCCTTGCTTATGCGGCCGCTGCTGTCGCCGCTGCTGCGCCGCTTCGGCTTCAGTGTCGTGCTGATCGGCAGCGCGATCGTCGGCTCCGCCGCCGTGGCGGGTTTCGCCCTGATCGGGGCCGATACACCGCATTGGATGATCGGTGTTTACGTCTTTCTGTTCGGCATCATCCGTTCAGCGCAGTTCATGACCTCCAACACCTTGTCGTATGCCGACCTGCCGGGCGAAAAACTCAGCCGCGCCACCAGCCTTGGCGGCGTTCTGCAGCAGCTCAGCGTGTCGCTGGGTGTTTCGATCGCCGCCATGGTGCTGGGCCTGGTTGCAGGCGAAACCCACACCGTGACGCCGGAACGTTTTCACCAGGTGTTTCTGTTGACCGCGATCATCCCGCTGATCTCCATTCCCGGATTTTTGTATCTGGGCGCTGAGGATGGCGTGCAGGTCAGCGGTCACGTCCGGGGATTGCGCAAATAGGTCCTATGATCTGCGCAGCGGTGCGCTCGTCGCCCTCGAGCTAGACCCATCCTACCAGCCTCATGCATGCCTATGCGCTGTTTGCCCGGGCGCGATGGCAGCCGGCGAAGGTCCGGGCTATGATCAATTTTCTGGTCGAGCGGCTGTGTAGCCTTCTCCGGCTTCGCGCGCCCGGTACGGACCGTGTGAGCCGCCTTCAGCTTGTCAGGCATTTGTACTGGATAGACAACCGGAAAGCTTCGAAGCGCCTGCAGAGGGAGTCCTAGCGGTGGCCTATATGGTGATTTGGTACGGGAAAGAGGGCATCGTTGAGAAGACGCCCTTCGATGCCGAGAGAGCCGCAAGAGATCACGCGCTGGCGACATTTCTTGCTCGAAAGCAGAACGACGGAATCGTCGGGGTGGAAGTTCGCAAGGACGATGGCACGGTTGTATTCAGTCAAGCAGGAGCCAGCTAAGTTGGCTGGGTCGCCGCCGCTGTGCTCAGTGCCTACAGGTCCAAAAGATCGTCTTTCAATCGGCCGAGCAGATCAGGTCTGTTCGAGGATAAAACGAAAAGGCCCGCGCCTCTGGCGGAGGACGCGGGCCCTTGGAGCAGGGATTCCGATCGGGCGGCAGCACTGCCAACCCACAACTCTTGAAAGCTCCTGAAAGCCTCGAAGGATGACTTACTGACTGCGTCGGTTCAGGCAACGACGAAGCTGGCCAAAAGACCGCAAAAACAAGTCACAGAGGTACGGCAAGAAGCCAGCGAACCTCCAGGAAGCTGTTGTGCTGACTATCCATACCGGACCTAGTACCAGCGTCCACGGCCGTAGAAGCCGCCGCCGCCTACCAGAAAAACAATCAGAACGATGACCAGAATTGTGGTGATACTCATGTGCGCCTCCTATGAGCGCGCCCGGCGGTTTTCACCGTTCGTCGCTCTTGCCCTGTAGGGCGTGAATTGATCCTGTGACTGTGACATCCACCAACGTTCGCATGGCATTCTTGTTCCAATGGACCTATCGGGCATGATCAACCCAGGAACCGCTGGCCTGTCATCTCCGCTGGAAAGGTTTCAGAAAACATGTCCGGGGTTCACCAAGCAACCAACTGGCCTGGCGTGTCTGGTGCGGCACAGTCGCCCACGATCGGAACCTGGCCCTGACAGGCTCGTCACCTTGCAGGGCGTCGACCAGTATCTTTGTCTTCGACACCGAAGGAATAGCTGATCCTGAACGCAGCGCTTCTGCCGTGGTCAAAGGGCGAAAGCGTGATCGACTCTTTCAATCGCCAGCGCCCATTCACAGGCTGGCGACACCTGCTTTGTACGCTTCCGACAGTCAGTTAGCGAGTCGTTCCGCGCGCCGCTGAATTGTCGGCCGATACGCTGATCTTCGCTGGAACGGCACCATTCACGTCGCTTTGCCGACCGCCGCGTCCATTGCCATCTCTTCCTGCGAAATGTCGTCGAAAGAGGCGTAGTTCATGTTGTAGAGGCGGGCGTAAAGGCCCTTCCTCTGCATCAGTTGTTCGTGGTTGCCGCTTTCGACGATCTCGCCATTCTGCAAGACGATGATGCGGTCGGCGCCGCGGATGGTGGCCAGCCGGTGGGCGATGACCAGACCGGTACGGCCCTCCAGCAGTTTGATCAGCGCCTTCTGGATCAGCATCTCGGTGTAGGAATCGATGCTGGCGGTGGCCTCGTCGAGCACCAGGATCTTGGCGTCGGCGACCAATGCGCGCGCAAAACTGATCAGCTGGCGCTGGCCGAGCGAGAGGTTGCCGCCGCGCTGTTCGAGCTCGGTGTCGTAGCCATCGGACAATTGCTCGATGAAGTCATGCGCGCCGACGGCCTGTGCCGCGCGCACCACTTCCTCGCGGCTGGCTGACGTCTTGTGGTAGCGGATGTTCTCCAGCACCGTGCCCGAGAACAGGAACGGCTCCTGCAGCACCATGGCCACCTGGTCGCCAAGCGAATCCTGCGTGAGGTCGCGCACATCGTGCCCGCCGACCAGGACCTCGCCCGACCAGACATCGTAGAAGCGGTGCACCAGTGCCATCGAGCTCGACTTGCCCGATCCGGTCGGGCCGACAAGGGCGACGGTCTCGCCCGGATTGACGCGGAAGGAGATGTTCTTCAGCACCGGCTGGTTCGGCCGGTAGCCGAAAGTGACGTTCCTGAATTCGACCGAGCCATCCATGTCGCGCGACAGCGCCACCGCGTTGTCCTTGTCGCTGACATCCACCGGCACGTCGAGCACTTCGGAGATGCGCTGGCCCGAAGCCATGGCGCGCTGCATGACTGAGTATTGCATGGTGAGTGAGCGGATCGGGTCGAAGAAACGCTGGATGTAGAACAGGAACGCCACCATGACGCCGACATCGAGGCTGTGCGACAGCACCATCGAACCGCCGACGACGATGACCGTCGCCATGGCGATGCCGGTCAGCGTATCGACGATCGGCACCATCACCTGCGCGTATCTGGCCGACCGCAGATGGGCGTTGAGATTGGCCAGCACCTTCTCGTCATAAAGGTCGAAATTGACGTGCTGTCGTTCCAGGCTCTGCACGGTGCGCACACCGTGGATACCTTCGGCCAGCGCGCCATTGGCGATCGAGTTGGTTTCATGCGCGGCCATGAAGGCAACCTTGGCGCGCGGCAGCCAGAACAGGCGCACGATGAAGAGCACCGGCATGGTCGACAGCGTCAGCAACCCGAGCCGGAAGTCGAGCCACAAAAGCACGGTGACGATGCCGAACAGCAGCACGATGTCGCCCACCGACATGACGGAGGTCTCGAGGAATTCCTGCATCGAATTGACGTCGCCCTGCAGACGCGACATCAGCCGGCCGACCTCAGTCTTATCCATGAAGCTGAGTGACACGCGCTGCAGATGGCTGAACATGGCGCGGCGCAGGTCTGACAGCACATTCTCGGCCACCTTGCCGACGACGCTTTCTTGCACATGGCTGGCGGCGTAGTTGATCAGGATGATGACGGTGAAAGCGATGATCGCGGAGATCATTACCGAATGGTCGAGCCTGCCCGCCGCCATGCCATGGTCGATGGCGTAGCGGATGACCAGCGGAATCGCCAGCTGCGTCAGCGTGAACACCAGCACCGCCGCGACCGAGATGAAGATCCGGCCCTGATAAGGGCTGACGAAGCTCCAGATGCGCCTGATGATGCGCGGATCATAGGCCTTGCCGAAAACCTCTTCCTCGTCGCGATGCGAGCCGACAACCGCCTTGGTCGGCCGCCCGCTTTTGTCTTCCTTCTCGTCGTCGTGCTGCGTCGACATCATGCGGCTCCCTCGAGCCGATCGTCGTCCGGCCGCAGCTGCAGGTCGTAAAGCGCGCGATAGCGTCCACCGAGCGCCAGCAATTCCTCATGCGTACCGCGCTCGACGATGCGGCCGCCCTCGACGAACAGGATCTGGTCGGCATGCATCAGCGAGCTCAGCCGGTGCGAGATGATGAGCGTGACACGATCCTTGGCGAAGCGTTTCATCGCCGCGCGGATCCGCTGCTCGGTGCCGGCGTCGATGGCCGCGGTGGAATCGTCGAAGACCAGAACCGACGGCCGCAGCATCAGGCTGCGCGCGATGGTCAGCCGCTGCCGCTGGCCGCCTGAGAGCGAGGCGCCGCGTTCGCCGACGACCGTGGTGTAGCCGGCCGGAAGCCCGATAATGTAGTTGTGCAGTTGCGCATATTCGGCGGCCTGCCCGATGCGGGTTTCGCGCGCCCAGGGATTGCCATAGGCAATGTTGTTCTCGATCGAGGTGGTGAACAAGAATGCGTCCTGCTGCACGACGCCGACCGCCTTGCGCAGCGATTCCAGCGTGACCTTGCTGATGTCGTGTCCATCGATGGTGATAGCGCCTGACGTGACGTCGTAGAAGCGCGGGATCAAATGCGCGATGGTCGACTTGCCGCTGCCAGGCGGGCCGACAATGCCGATTGTCTCGCCAGGCCTCGCCTCGAAGGAAATGCCGGACAGGGTCGGCCGGCCACCCGCGCCCGCATAGCGGAAACCGACATTGTCGAACCGCAACACGCCCTCGGTGATGACGAGATCCCTGGCATCGGGTGCATCCTGGATGTCGAGTTCGGTGTCGAGCAGTTCGAACAGCCGCGTGCCGCAGGTCGAGGCGCGCGCGAACGAGTTGACCATCAGGCCGAGCTGGCGGACCGGCATCTGCAGGATGGTCATGAAGGTGAGGAACTGCGCCAGCGTGCCGACGCTGATCTGTCCCGCAATCACTTTCTGGCCGCCAAACCACAGCACCAGGCCCATGGCGGCCAGGAACGAAAAATTCATGGCGCTGGTGTTGGAGACGCGGATGTCGACACGTTCATTGGCCAGCTGCAGCGCATCCTGCTTGGCGCGGTCGAATTTTGCCAACTCGTGGCGCTGCGCCGCGAAGGCGCGCACGACACGGATGCCGCCGAGATTCTCGTCCATCACTCGGCTCAACACCGACAGCCGCTCCTGCAGTGTCAGCCAGGTGCTGCGCAGTGCCAGTTGCGTCACCGAGGAGCGCCAGGCGACGAACGGCACGAAGCTGAGGCTCAACAGTCCGAGCACGAGATCGGTGCTGATCAGGAGATACGCGCCAACGCCGATCAGCACGCCAAGCAGCACCACGCGCAATATGCCGGTGGAAAAGAACATGCGCACGCCGTCGAGATCGAGCAGCCCGAGCGTGATCAGGTCGCCGGTATGGACCTTGTCGTGGTAGGCGAAGCTCAGGCGCTGGATCTTCTCGTAGAAGGCCAGGCGCAGTTCATAACCGGTGCGATGGCCGACCGCCTCGCCATAATAGTTCTGCGCCATGGTGAAGAGGCCGCGCAGGATGCTGACGACGAGCAGCGTCAGCGCGGTATTCCACAGCGCCTGCTCCGCCGCGGTGCCGGCGCCCGCGGCCATCACGCCTTGCGCCTGGTCGATGGCGCGTCCCAGCAAGCGTGGGATGAAAAGCTGCAGCGTCGCGGCGATGAAGGTCGACACCAGGGTGATGGCGACCTGCCAGGGGTGGCGCAGCGTCATGCGCACGATACGCAGCAAGGTGCTGAGGCCCTTGCCCCAGGAGGCTTCCGCCACATGGGCAAATGATTTGCCGCGCTTGCCCGCGCTGCTGGTTGCATCCGTTGCCAAGGAAATATCCAGTCCAATCCGGACATTAGCCCGGACGAATGAAGCAGACTCAGTTTTGATGGGGCGATGTTACGCGTGTCGGACTTGGCCGTTCAAGGGGCCAATGGCGGCATCGCACTGTGCCTGACGCGATCGTGTCGCAACTTGCCGCCGGTTTGCCGCCGGCGGTCGATCTGACGCCCTTGCGGGCGGATAGGTTCTGATTATTCAGGGTTGGCGCAGCAGGGCCCTGCCGTTCTTGCATGGGGAAAAGACGTGAACACAAGCACACTGGCCGCGGAGCCGATCAATCCGCAGAGGATCTACGCCGTGCTGATCTGCGACCTAGTCGGCCTGAGCTTCGGACCCGATGGCAAGCCCGACCCGAGCGAAGTGCGCGCCCATATCGAAGCCAAGGGCGGCCGCTTTCACCTGTCAGAGCTTGGCGACAAAGCGGGTCTCGAACGTGGCCGGGTGCATTTCTTCTACCAGCCGGACCTGAGCACCCGGGAAGAGCTGATCGAGGCCGCTGCCGATGGGCGCTATGACGCCGTCATTGCCGCGGCGACCTTCCTGCCCGCCGAAACGGTCTTTCCGCTGGCCGGTGTGCGAATTGGCGCCGGCACCGGCAATATGGGTTCGCGCTCATGGGGCGGCGGCAGTGGCGAGGGCGGCACAGCGGTGCTGATGAACACGCCCGGCATCAACAGCCGCGCCACGGCGCAGATGGTGATGAAGGCGACCCTGAAGGTGCTGCCGGATCTCCCGGTCGACTTGCTTCATGAGCGGGTGGCGGCCGGCGCCTTCGACACCGGCAGGGAACTGCGTGATTTCCCGACCGAAAAGCTCGAAGGCAAGACGATGGCCATCATCGGCTACGGCAATATCGGCCGCGAGGTCGCCAAGCTTGCCCGCGCCTTCGGCATGCGCGTGGTGATCCATGCACGGCCACGGCACCGCGACTGGGTAGAAGCCGAGGGCTTTGCCTTTGCGCCGGACCTTGTCGAAGCGGCTGAAGGCGCCGATGTGCTCAGCGTCCATGTCGGCCTGGGCAAGCAGGACGCACAGACCGGCCACTACGCCAATGCCGGGCTCGTCGGCGCGGATGTCCTGTCCCGCATGAACAAGGGTGCAGTGCTGATCAATTACGATCGTGGCGAACTTGTCGATGTTGCGGCGCTTGGCGATGCCCTCGATACAGGGCAGGTGCGCCATGCAGCTATCGATGCCGACCTGTTCAGGGACGCCTCGACGGGGCGCCTTTCCGGGCCGATGCTGCCCTATCTCGACCTTGTCGAGCGCCATGGCGCCAGGCTCGAACTTCTGCCGCATGCCGCCGCCGATACGGACCATCGTTCGCGCGTTGCCGGCGCCAAACAGGCCGTCGACCAGCTGTTCGATGTCATCTGTTGCAAATCGGTGACCAACGCAAAAGGCACCGTGCCGCCGGGCTATCTTTCCCTGGGCGCAACGACGCCCCCCGGCATCGGGCCGGTGACGGCGGATCATCTTTTGAAATTGACATCAGGCGAATGCTCCGAACTGGCGGATGTCTGTGATCGGCAAAGCCGGTTGTGGAAAACCCTGTCGGACACGTCGCCCACCGAGCGCGGCAGGATCGTCGCCGAGCAGGGCGAAGGACTCGTCCGGCTGATCGACCGCTTCTGCCTGTTAGCCGAGAAACTGAATCTCAGGGGACCGTACCAATAGTATCGGCCTGCCGTGGAAAACGGGTACGGGTGGAGGAGCGCTGGCTCAGTCCCTCGGTCCCGCCACCATCCGCGCCATCCGCGTCATGTCCGTGCTCATCTCGCGGTCATCGTCGAGCGGGTTGACGAGCGCGCGCACAGCGGCAAAGGTGCGCTGCGGTCCTTCGCCCATGCTGTCGACGACGCCGCGCAGTTCCACGCCGGTGGCCGCGAAGATCAGTTCCATGGCCACGAGATAGCGCATGCGCTCGATGATCTCGGCGGTCTTGGCCACCACCCTGGGCGCCATCGACGACTGGTCCTCGATGCCGTCGGAAACAGCCAGCGGGCTGAGCGACATCGGATTGGCCAGATGCCGGATTTCGGCTTCCAGCGCCGATAGCGGCTTCTGCAACTCCGCATAGCCTTGGCGGCTGCCGCCCCTGGCCGACAGGAAGCGCGGCAGGTCGGCGATAACAGGTGACATCAGCTTCATGCAGCGGTTGGCGGTGCCGACGGCGCAATGGGCAAGCGCCTGGCCGAGCTGTTCAAAGGCCAGCGTCATCGCCGTGAGGTCGAAATTTCCGTTCGAAATCACCCGTTCGCCCTCGGCCAGGATCACGGGATTGTCGCCTGAATGGGTCAGTTCGATCTCTGTGGCCAGCTTTGCCTGTTCGAACGCGTGCAGCAGGCCACCCCAGGCCTGGGGTACGCAGCGATAGCTGAGCGGATCCTGCAGGCGCCGCGCCGCTCTGTCCTTCCACAGGCCGCTGCCGGCAAGCTCCGAGCGCAGCTGCGCGCCGATCTCGCGCTGGCCGAAGGCCGGTCGCGCGGCAAGAGCATCCTCGTCGATCGCGGTGAGAGACGAGCGGAACGCCTCATAGTTGAGAGCGACAGCCGCCAGCGCCCAGTCGATGAGATGGGCGACGTCTTCGAGGCAAAGGCACGCGGTTCCTGTCGAAAGGCTGTTGGCGACGATGATGGCGTGGCCGTCCTTCTCGCGCAGGTCGAGCGGCTCGAGCCCGGCGAGCGCCAGCGCCTCGGCGGAAGGCATGACCCGGCCTTGGAACTCTGCTTCGCCATCGCCGCGCAACGACCTTGCCATATGGCCAAGGTGGGCAAGGTCCGCCGCGCCGATCGAGCCCCAGGTCGGGATCACCGGATGGACGCCGGCATTGAGCGCAGCCACTAGGCCCATGACGACACGCTCGGAAGTGCCGGTGCCGCCGGCGGCCATGCCTGAAATGCGCGCGACCATCATCGCCCGCACCGCCTCGGTCGGCAGCGCCGGTCCGATACCCATGCTGTGGCTGAGCGGCACGCTGTGCTGAAAAGCGATCAGGTCGGCCTGCGCGAGCGGCGTGTCGACACAGGCGCCGAGGCCTGTCGTGACGCCGTACATCGGCTTGCCAAGCCCAGTCAGATGCTCGATGAGGGCGCGGCTTGCGCGGATGCGGTTCAGTGCCGCTTCACCCAGCATGAGCCGGGCGTTGCGGCGCGCGATCTCGGCGACGTCGGCCACGCCGAGCGGCCTGGCGTCGAGCAGTATCATCCGGGCTGTCATGTCTCGCCTGTATCCTGTGACCAGAGGCCCGGACCAGCGGCGCGGCGGGCGTCACCGTTTGTGGCGGCTTGCTGGCCGGACTGCAAGCCATTCCCATTGGGGCAGAGGCGAGAGGGCAGGCGGAGGCGAGGATGCCGGATTTCTGAACCTATGCAGATCGCTCCGCGATGGCGTCGGGCACCACCACGAGCTTGCCGACAAAATCCTTGGCGATGAAATCGGCCTGCGCGTGGTGGAAATCGGAGAGCCGGTAGACGCCGCCGACCAGGGGCCGGATCTTTTTGGTCTCGATGTATCCAACGATGCGGCGGAAATCGGCGCGGGTGCCCTGGCTTGAGCCATGCAGTTGAAGCTGCTTCAGATACATGGTCCTGAGATCGAGCTGGACAACCGGGCCGGCGATCGCACCGGCGGTGGTATAGCGCCCCTCCGGCCTCAGGACACGCAAGAGGTCGTTGAAGATCGCGCCGCCGACGAGATCGGCAACCACGTCGATCGGCTTGCCGCCAGTCGCTTCAGTCACAGCCTGCGGTAGGTCGGCGACGCCACGGGTGATAACGGCCTCGGCGCCAATGTCGAGCACCGCCTGTTCCTTGCCCTTGCCGACAACCGCGTAGGGAATGGCGCCGCGCGCGCGTGCCAGTTGCACGATGCCCGAGCCGACGCCGCCCGAGGCGCCGGTGACCAGCACGCGTTCGCCAGCCTTCAGACCGGCGCGCTCCAGCATCTGTTCGCCGGTCAGGTAGGCGCAGCAGAAGGTGGCGAGCTCGACGTCGCTCATGTCGGTGTCGACGACGTGCGCATTTTCAGCCGGCACCGTCTGGTATTCGGCATAACCGCCGTCACGGCCGTGGCCCATATAGTCGATGTCGGCGAGCGAATCATCGTCGCGGTTGTAGATGGAGAAATCGACCATCACCCGTTCGCCGATCCGGTCCGGCGACACGCCTTCGCCAACGGCAACAAGGTGGCCAACCGTGTCGGCGCCTTGAATGCGGGGGAAGGTCAGGGTATTTCCTTGCCGCCGCCAGCTCGACACAGCGGCGGCATCCTCCTCGGTGCCATAGGCGCCCTGGCGCACCCAGACATCGGTGTTGTTCATGCCGCAGGCGGTGACCTTGACCAGCACTTCACCTAGGGCGGGCGAGGGCACTTTCACATCGGTGCCGTAGACGAGCTTTTCCGGCCCGCCGTGCCCGGTGAGCAGCACGGCGGCCATGGTTGCGGGAAGGGTTTTGGTCATCGCATTCATCGGTCGATCTCAGAGATTGGCAAACACATTTCTCACCGCGTCCGCCGTCTTCGAAACGACGATGTCGGCTTCTTCGCGGGTCAGGCAAAGCGGCGGAGCGAAGCCGAGGATGTCGCCCTGCGGCATGGCGCGGCCGATGACGCCGCTGGCGGCAAGGGCTGTCGCCACTTGTGGGCCGATCTTCTGCGAAGCGTCGAAGAACACCCGGTCATCCCGATCGGCGACGAACTCGACCGCCGCCAGCATGCCGTCGCCGCGCACGTCGCCGACATTCTCGTGGCCGCCGACCGCCTTGGCCAGTTCAGCCCGGAAATAGGCGCCGGTTTCGCGGGCATTCGTCACCAGGTCCATCTCGTCGATCAGTTCGAGATTGGCGACGCCGGCGGCAACGCAGATCGGATGCGCCGAATAGGTCCAGCCATGGCCGAGCGAGCCAAGCCTGTCGGAACCTTGCACCAGCACCTGCCATATCTTGTCGGCGACGATCACGCCCGACAGCGGCGCGTAGGCAGAGGTCAGCCCCTTGGCGATGGTGATCAGGTCCGGCTTGATGCCGTAATGGTCGGAGCCGAACATGGTGCCCAGCCGACCGAAGCCCGTCACCACTTCGTCGGCGACCAGCAGCACGTCATACTTCTTCAGTACGGCCTGGATCTTCTCCCAGTAGCCGGCCGGCGGCGGCACGATACCGCCGGTGCCGAGGATCGGTTCGCCGATGAAGGCGGCGACGGTTTCAGGACCCTCAGCCAGGATCATCTCCTCGAGCTTGTCGGCGCAGTGCTGCGAGAACTGCTCTTCGCTCATCGAGCGATCGGCGCGGCGAAAATAATAGGGCGCCTCGGTGTGCAGGACCGGCGCACGCGGCAGGTCGAAGGCGTTGTGAAACAGGTCGAGCCCGGTCAGCGATCCCGTCATCACGCCCGAGCCGTGATAGCCGCGCCAGCGCGAGATGATCTTCTTCTTCTCCGGCCGTCCCAGCACATTGTTGTAATACCAGATCAGCTTGATGTTGGTTTCGTTGGCGTCCGAGCCGGAGAGGCCGAAATAGACCCTCGACATGCCCCTGGGCGCGCGGTCGATGATCATCTTGGCAAGCGTGATCGAGGCCTCGGTGCCATGCCCGACATAGGCGTGGTAGTAGGCAAGGTTCTTCGCCTGGGTCGCGATGGCATCAGCAATTTTCTGGCGGCCATAGCCGACATTGACGCAATAGAGGCCGGCAAAGGCATCGATGCTCTTCTTGCCATTGTTGTCCCAGACGGTGACGCCTTCACCGCCAGCCATGATGCGCGTCGGGCTCTCGCCTCGCGCGTGCGTACCCATATGGGTCGAGGGATGGAAGAAGTGGTCGCGATCCCAGGCGGCGAGTTCGTTGGACTGGTCGAGCATTCTTTTTACTCCTTGAGATGTGGCCGCACGGACTTACGCGACGTCCAGACAGAGATATTTGAGATCGGTGAAGGCTTCGAGCCCGTGGCGCGAGCCTTCGCGGCCGATGCCGGATTGCTTGACCCCGCCAAAGGGGATCGGCGCGCCGGTGATCTTGACGCGGTTGATGGCTACCATCCCATAGTCGAGCGCGCGGCCCATGCGCTGCTGGCGCGCGCCGTTCTCGGTCACGACATAGGCGACGAGGCCGTATTCGGTGGCGTTGGCGCGGGCGATCACTTCATCCTCGCTGTCGAACGGGGTCACGGCGGCGACCGGACCAAACGTCTCCTCGCGCATGATCAACGCCTCGTCAGTGACGTCGGCGAGCAGCGTCGGCTGGTAGAAAAGCGGCCCGGCCTGATGACGCCTGCCACCGGTGAGGCAACGCGCGCCATGTGCGATGGCATCGGCGACCTGTTCTTCGACTTTCGTCACGGCGCGCTCATGCATCAGCGGCCCGATATCGACTTCCCCGGCAAGGCCGTTGCCGGTTCGAAGCGCTTCGATGCGCTTGGCGAAGGCAGCGCAAAAGCGCTCGTAGAGCGGGCGCTGGACATAGATGCGGTTGGCGGCGAGGCAGTCCTGGCCCGATGTGGCGAATTTGGCATCGATGGCGATGCTCACCGCTTTGTCGATGTCGGCATCGGCAAAGACGATCAGCGGCGCGTGGCCGCCAAGCTCCATCACCAGCCGCTTCATCGTCGGCGCACTTTGGGCTGCGATCAGCCTGCCGATCTCGGTCGAGCCGGTGAAACTCATGGCACGTACGCGTGCGTCCTCGCACATCCGGCCGACGATGGTCGCGGCCTTGCCGGTGACGATGTTGAAGACACCGGCGGGGATGCCGGCGCGCTCGCCAAGTTCCGCCAGCGCCAGCGCCGACAGCGGCGTCTCGGAGGACGGATGCGCAACAATGGTGCAGCCGGCTGCAAGCGCGGCGGCCGCTTTGCGGGTCAGCATCGCCGATGGGAAATTCCATGGCGTGACGACACCGACGACACCGAGCGGTTCACGCCGCACCATCATTTCCGCATGCGGCAGATGACTGGTCACGCTCTCCGCATTGAGCCGTTTTGCTTCCTCCGCATACCATTCGACAAAGGACGCTGCATAATCGATCTCGCCCAGCGACTCCTGCAGCGGCTTGCCCTGTTCCAGCGTTATCATCAGAGCGAGATCGTCTTTCGCGGCGACAATCAACTCGAACCATTTTCGCAGGATTTTAAAGCGCTCCTGCGGCAACAGCGACCGCCAAGCCGGATAGGCGCGGGCGGCGGCATCGATCGCCTTTGTCGTCTGCCGCGCATCGAGCGCGGCGACGAAAGCGACGGTGGCTCCTGTCGCCGGATCGGTGACCTCGAAGCTCTCCGCCGCTTCGCTCGCCGTCCAATGGCCATCGACATAGGCGAGTTCGCGCAGCAGCCGACGGTCGGCGAGGCGGTCCAGCGCCTCATGGCGATGCGAGCGGGCGAAATGCGCGGACATGGTCGAGGCCTCCCGGTTCGGACTATGCGGGAAGACTATCCGTATCGCGCAGACAGAGAGGCTGTTTGGATGCCCTGATGTAGAGAGATTCTCTCTATTGCGCCGCGCTGGCGGACAATCTCTCCGGGCTCAGGCCGACGCCGGCAGCAGGTCGGCGATCGGCAGCGCGATCTCTTCCTTGACTGTCTTGGTGACGATGTAGGTGAAGTAGCGGTCGATGCCGATCTCGCGGTCAAGCAGGCCGTCGACCAGTCGCTGATAAGCGTCGATGTCGCGCGCCATGACCTTCAGCACATAGTCGACGCCACCGCCCACCGACCAGCAGGCGACGATTTCGGGGATGTCACGGATGACGCGCTCGAAGCGGTCGAAATCGGCCTGCCGATGGCTGGCCAGGGTCACTTCCATCAGTACGGTGGCAATAGGCGCCACGACGCGCATGGCGATCCTGGCATGATAGCCCGAGATGATGCCGGCCTTCTCCAGCTTGCGCAGCCGCATCCAGCACGGTGTCGGCGACAGCCCGACCTGTTCGGCCAGCGCCAGCTTGGTGATGCGCCCGTCGCGCTGGATGACGTCGAGGATTTTCAGGTCGATCGGGTCGAGTTTCGCAGCAGTCATGGTATCCACTTTTTCGTCCAGACTACCATGATTACCCAATATTTCGATTGTCAATTGCACTGATTTCGATCTCTAATAAGTCATGACATTGTGGCGACCCGATCCTGCGCTCATCCGGCGGCCAGCCTATCAATCGCTTGCCGACCAGTTCGCGCGCGCCATCCATGATGGCCGCCTTGCCAATGGCGCGCGGCTGCCGACGCATCGCCGGCTGGCGGACGATCTCAAGCTCTCGGTGCAGACGGTCAGCCGCGCTTATGAGGAATTGATCCGGCGTGGCCTGATTTCAGGCGAGATCGGTCGCGGCAGCTTTGTCCAGACGCAGCGCCGTGAACCGGAGCCGCCCTATCTGCCGGAACGCCTCGGCGAGGTCATCGACCTCTCGATCCTGAAACCGGTGTGCGAGCCGATGCATCTGGAGCGGCTCAAGCAGGCTTTGGGCTGGCTGGCCGAAAACCTGCCGTCGAGTTCGGCACTGTCCTTCAGGCCCAACATGGTGTTCCCGCGCCACCGCACCGTCGCCGTCGAATGGCTGAAACTGTGCGGGCTCGATGTCTCAGCGCAGAACATCAGCCTGACCAACGGCGCCACCGCCGGCATGACGGTGGCGCTGATGAGCGTTGCGCCGCCGGGCTCCACCGTTGCCACCGAGGCGATCGGCCACCACACGCTGGTGCCGCTCGCTCGCTATCTCGGCTTCAACCTCGAAGGTCTGCCGATCGACGGCAATGGCTTGATCCCCGAAGCGCTGGACGAAGCCTGCCGGCTTTCCGACATCCGCGCCGTTTTCGTGCAGCCTTCGGTGATCAACCCCACGGCGACGCTGATGGATGCCGGGCGCCGCGCCGAGATCGCGGCGGTTGCACGCAAGCACGACATCGCCATCATCGAGAACGACGTGCTGGGTCCGCTGGTCGAGGACCGGCCGCCGCCGGTCGCGGCTTTCGCGCCGGAGCGCACGCTCTACGTCACTTCCTTCACCAAGATCACCGTGCCCGGCCTGCGCATCGGTTACCTCGCCGCGCCTGACCGCTATGTCGCCGCCGTTGCCAACCGGCACCTGGTGTCGAACTGGATGGCAACGCCGCTGGTGGCCGAGATCGCCACCAAATGGGTGACCGACGGCACCGCGATGGAACTCGTCCGCTGGCAGCGCGCGGCATTGCGGCGGCGGCAGGATATCGCCGCCGAGGTGTTGGCCGGGATCGACTATCGCGCCCGGCGCGACGGGTTGCATGTGTGGCTGCAACTGCCAGCCGACCGAGCCGAGGAAAGCTTCGTCGCCCAGGCCCGGCTGCAAGGTGTAGCGATCGCGCCAGGCACCTCCTTCCGCATTTCCGACGCGCCCTGGCATCCGGCCGTGCGCATCTCGCTGGGGTCGACCACCGAAGGGGAACTGCGCGCCGGCCTCGGCGTTGTCACCAAGCTCTTGCTTGGCGATCCGGAGCATTTGCTGCTCGCCATCTAGGCCGACGATGCTTCGAAAAGTGCGCAATCAGAAAAATTGTCATGATATTATTTTCTCAATTGACATGATTTGACGCGTTCCGCATCGTTAAGGGCACAGGCTTCTCCAGCACGGGGAAATTCATTTGTCCGCAACCGCCGCGCCCATCATCAAGATCGACGGCATCTCGAAAAGCTTCGGCAGCTTCAAGGTGCTCGACGGCCTGTCGATGCAGGTCATGCCGCGCGAAAAGCTGGCGCTGATCGGCCCGTCCGGTTCGGGCAAGACGACGATCCTGCGCATCCTAATGACGCTAGAGCGGATTGATGGCGGCCACATCCAGATCGACGGCGAGCAACTCTACCACATGGAACGCAACGGCCAGCTGCTGCCGGCCGACGAGCGCCATCTGACCCGGATGCGCCAGAAGATCGGCATGGTCTTCCAGCTGTTCAACCTGTTTCCGCACAAGAGCGTCATCGACAATGTGACGCTGGCGCCGATGCTGACCAAGGGCACGCCGCGCGCCGCCGCCGAGAAGCGAGCGATGGAACTGCTCGACATGGTCGGCATGGCCGACAAGGCAAAGGCGATGCCGGCGCAACTGTCCGGCGGCCAGAAGCAGCGCGTGGCGATCGCCCGCGCGCTCGCTTTGCAGCCGAAGATCATGCTGTTCGACGAGGTGACATCGGCGCTTGACCCGGAACTGGTCGAGGAGGTGCTCAACGTGTTGTGGCGGCTTTGCGCCGAGACCGACATGACCATGCTGCTGGTGACCCACGAGATGGGGTTTGCCCACGATTTCGCCGACCGGGTGCTGTTCTTCGATCGCGGCAGGATCGTCGAAGAAGGCAAGCCCGACGAGATTTTCCGAAATCCCAAGCAGGAGCGCACGCAAGGCTTCCTGAAGAAGATCATCGCGGCCGGGCATCGCGTCTGACCGCCGTGGAAAAGGGTGGCGGACAGCCGCCTTTCGACAACACCGGAATCAACAAAACCAAGACAAGAAACAAGGAGTTGGGAACAATGAAGAAACTTGGCATTCTGGCTGGCGTCGCCGGCCTTGCATTGACGGCGGTGCTCGCAACCTCGAGCGTAGGCTCGGCTGCCGACAAAAAACTCGAACAGCTAAAGACCCAAGGTTTCGCCCGCGTCGCGATTGCCAACGAGCCTCCCTATACGGCGGTCGCAGCGGACGGCAAGGTGTCGGGTGCGGCACCCGACGTGGCGCGCGAGATCTTCAAACGGCTTGGCGTCGCCGACATCGTCGCCTCGATTTCGGAGTATGGCGCGATGATCCCCGGCCTGAAGGCCGGTCGTTTCGACGTCGTCACCGCCGGCCTGTTCATGAAACCGGAGCGTTGCGCCGCTGTCGCCTATTCCGAGCCCGTGCTGTGCGACGCCGAGGCGATGCTGGTGAAGAAGGGCAATCCGAAGGGCTTCAAGAGCTACGAGGATGTCGCCAAGGACACATCAGCCACGATCGGCGCGCCCGGCGGCGGCACCGAGGAGAAGCTGGCGCTCAATGCCGGTGTGCCGCGCGAACGCGTCATCGTCGTGCCAGACGGCCAGAGCGGCCTGAAAATGGTGCAGGACGGCCGCATCGACGCCTACTCGCTGCCTGTTCTGTCGATCAACGACCTGATGAAGAAGGCCGCCGATCCGACCCTCGAGGTCATCGCCCCGGTGCAGGGAGCGCCGGTCTATTGCGACGGCGCCGCCTTCAAGAAGGGCGACGAGGCGCTGCGTGATGCTTTCGACGTCGAACTCGCCAAGATGAAGAAGTCCGGCGAGTTCGCCAAGATCATCGAGCCCTACGGTTTCTCGGCGGCGGCCGCGATGTCGACGACACGCGACAAGCTCTGCTCGGCGAAGTGAGGCGCTTTTGCCTTCTCCCCGTTCACGGGGAGGGGGAGAAGGTGTCACGAAGTGACGGATGAGGGGCGGCGCCAGGTTTTGCCAAGTTAGTGCTGCCCCTCATCTGCCTGCCGGCATCTTCTCCCCGTAAACGGGGAGAAGGAGGCTTTCGCCGCCGCCTCGCACAACCGCAAATGTGGGAAGTTTTCGATTCAATGACCCAGTGGTCCGGCTATTTCGGCCTGATATTGCAGGGAGCGCTTGTCACTATCGAGCTGACGCTGATGGGGTCGGTGCTTGCCCTGATCATGGCCTTTCTCGCCGGCCTGGGACGGCTGTCGCGCTTCTTTGCGTTGCGCGCGCTCGCCACCGCCTACATCGAATTCTTCCGTGGCACATCGATCTTCGTGCAGCTGTTCTTCGCCTATTTCGTGCTGCCGCTGGTGGGCCTCGAATTGACCCCCCTGCAAGCCGGCGTGCTGGCGCTGGGCCTCAATGTCGGCGCCTATGCCGCCGAAGTGGTGCGCGGCGCCGTGCAATCGATCGGACGCGAGCAGCACGAGGCCTGCATCGCGCTCAATCTCGGCCGCTGGCAAGGCATGCGCCATGTCATCCTGCCGCAGGCTTTCCTGGTCATGCTGCCGACCTTCGGCAACAACGCCATCGAACTGCTCAAGGCGACGTCGGTCGTCTCGCTGATCTCGCTCGCCGACCTGACCTTCCAGGCGCAGGTTGTGCGCGCCCAGACCGGCAACACCATGGTGCCGTTCACCACCATCCTGATCATCTATTTCATCCTGGCGCTGCTCATCTCATGGGGCGTGCGCTCGCTGGAACGCCGCATGGCGCGTGGCCTTGATGGGGTGCGCGTCTGATGGCCAATGCCCTTCTGATGAATTGGGTTTGCTGATGGAATGGGATTGGGATTTCGTATGGCAGATCATGCCGACGTTGATCCAGGGGGTGAAGATCACCATTCTGGCGACGCTGCTCGGCTCGGTGCTGGCGGCGATCGTCGGGCTCGGCATCGCGTTGGCGCGCCGCTCGCCCAACAAGGCTTTGTCGCGCACGGTCGGTTGGGCGGCCGAATTCATTCGTGGCACACCGCTTCTGGTGCAGCTCTATTTCATCTTCTACGTTCTGCCCGACATCGGCATTCTGCTGCCGCCGCTGGTCGCCGGTGTCATCGGGCTCGGACTGCACTACGGCACCTACACGGCGGAGGTCTACCGCGCCGGCATCGACAATGTGCCGCGCGGCCAGTGGGAGGCCGCCAAGGCGTGCAATCTCTCCGCCCGACAGACCTGGACGCACATCATCATTCCGCAGGCCATCCCGCCGATGATCCCGGCGCTGGCCAATTATTTCATCGCCATGTTCAAGGAGACGCCGTTGCTGTCGGCCATCACCGTTCTGGAGCTGATGAACCAGGCGAAGAGTGTCGCCAACACCTACTATCGCTATATCGAGCCAATCACGCTGGTCGGCGCTTTCTTCCTCGTCATCAGTCTTTGCTCGGTCGTGCTGCTGCGCTGGCTGGAACGCCGCTACGGCAAGATCGAGAGGTAGTTCATGAAACCCTTGCCCGAGATCAAGGTCCATCCGCAACGGCCATCGCTCGATGATCGCCCGCTCGAGCGGCGCGTAGGCCTGATCATCCTTGCCACCGACCACACCAGCGAGCCGGACTTTCGCCGCATGGTCGCGAGCGAGCGCATCGGCGTCTATGTCGCGCGCATTCCCTATGCCAACCCGACAACGCCGGAGAACCTGCGCAAGATGCAGCCTGCGCTGACGGCGGGCGCTGCCTTGATCCTGCCCGACGAGAAGCTCGATGCCATCTGCTACTCCTGCACCTCGGCCTCGGTGGTGATCGGCGATGCCGAGATCGAGGCGGCGATCCAGGCCGCCAAGCCCGGCAGTACCGTGGTCACGCCGCCGGCGGCCGGCGTGCGCGGGCTGAGAGCGTTGGGCGCGAAGAAGATCAGCATCCTCACGCCCTACACGGTCGAGACATCCAGGCCGATGGCGGCCTATTTCGCAGCACGCGGCTTCGAGATCGCCAGCTTCACTTGTCTGGGTTTCGAGGACGACCGGGAGATGGCGCGCATTCCGCCGGCGGCGCTTGTCGATCTTGCAAGAGAGGCTACGCACGTACAGGCCGACGCCCTGTTCGTGTCCTGCACGGCACTGCGTGGTGCGCTTGCGGTCACCGGCATGGAACAGGCGATCGATCGCCCGGTCGTGACCAGCAACCAGGCCAGCGCCTGGAACTGCCTGCGCCTGTGTGGCGACGAGACAGTTCATCCGGAGTTCGGCCGGCTGATGACGCTGCCTTTGCCGCGCGATTGACGATCATGGCGACCGTCATTCTTAGCGATATCCAAGCCGCGCGTGAGCGCATTGCCGGCAAGATCCTGCAGACGCCAACAGTCTTGTCCCATAGCCTGTCAGAATGCTTCGGCATCCCAGTTTATCTCAAGCTCGAGCACCGTCAGACCACAGGCAGCTTCAAGCTGCGCGGTGCTTCGAATGCCGTCGCTTCGCTGAGTGTCGAGGAGAAAACACGCGGCGTGGTCGCGGCATCGACCGGCAATCACGGCCGGGCGCTGGCGCATGCCGCGAAGCTCGAAGGCATGCGCGCGGTGATCTGCATGTCGCGGCTGGTGCCTCAAAACAAGCTCGATGAAATCCGCCGGCTTGGCGCCGAAATCCGTATCGTCGGCAACAGCCAGGATGACGCGCAGAAAGAGGTCGAGCGCCTGGTGACGCAAGAGGGGCTGGTGATGCTGCCGCCTTTCGATCATCCGGCCATCATCGCCGGGCAAGGCACGCTCGGGCTGGAGATGATCGAGCAGGTCCCGGATGCCGCTCTCGTCCTGGTCCAGCTCTCTGGTGGCGGGCTGGCCTCCGGCATCGCCGTCGCCGTCAAGGGCGTCAGCCCCGGCACAAAGATCATCGGCGTCTCGATGGCGCGTGGCGCGGCTATGAAGGCGAGCCTCGATGCCGGCAAGCCAGTGCTCGTGGAAGAGCTGCCGACGCTGGCGGATTCGCTCGGCGGCGGCATCGGCCTCGACAATCAGCTGACCTTCGCCATGTGCCGCGACCTGCTCGACGATATCATCCTGCTCGGCGAGGACGAGATCGCCGCCGGCATCCGCCATGCCTATGCGCAGGAGCGCGAGATCGTCGAGGGCGCCGGCGCTGTCGGCATCGCCGCGCTGCTCGCCGGCAAGGTCAAGGCGAGCGGGCCTGTGATTGTGCTGCTCTCTGGCCGCAACATCGACATGAACGCACACCGCAAGATCGTCTGCGGTGAGGCGATCGCGGAGCGCGCCGCATGAGCCGGATGACGATCCTCACCGAAGCCGAGTTGCGCAAGATCGTGACGCTGGATCTCGATGCCGTGGCCTGCGTCGAAAACGCTTTTCGCGCGCTGGCCACTTTGCCCGTCGCGATGCCGCCGATCCTGCGGCTCGACATTCCCGAGCATCGCGGCGAGGTCGATGTGAAGACCGCCTATGTGCCGGGCATCGATGGCTTCGCCATCAAGATCAGCCCTGGCTTTTTCGACAATCCGAAACTCGGCCTGCCCAGTGTCAACGGCATGATGGTGCTGTTGTCGGCTAAGACCGGGCTGGTCGAGGCGCTGCTGCTCGACAATGGCTATCTGACCGACATTCGCACGGCCGCGGCAGGCGCGGTCGCGGCCAAGCATCTGTCGCGGCCGGATTCGTCTGTTGCCGCGATCTTCGGGGCCGGCGTACAGGCTGGGCTGCAGCTCGAAGCCCTTATGCTGGTGCGGCCAATCACTGAGGCGCGCATCTGGGCGCGCGATGTCGCCAAGGCAGAGCTGACGGCAGACGCCTTGCGCGAGAAGCTTGGTATCGAAGTGCGCGCCGAAGCCGATGCGGCAGAGGCGGCTGCCGGCGCCGACGTCATTGTCACCACCACGCCGTCGACCGAGCCGCTGATCAAGGCGGGATTCGTCTCCGCCGGCCAGCACATCACCGCGATGGGCTCGGATGCCGAGCATAAGAACGAGATCGCACCGGCCATCCTGCGCATGGCCGATCTCTATGTCGCCGACAGCGCCCGCCAGACACGGCGGCTGGGTGAACTGCATCATGCCATTGCGGCTGGCGTGATGGTTGGAGATGCAGAGGTGACCGAACTTGGCCAGATCATCGCCGGCGCAAAGCATGGTCGGCGTTCGGCCAGCGACATCACCATCGCCGATCTCACCGGTACCGGCGTGCAGGACACGGCGATTGCGACGCTCGCCCGCGACCGGGCGCGAGCGGCCAGTTCCGGGACGATTTTCGAAAGCTGACATCTGGCCGCCAGGCCCAACAAACGAGGATCAAGAACAATGCAACCAAACCTGAAATTCTCGCGCGGCGAATTCGCAGAACGCCTCGCCAAGACCCGCAAAGCCATGGGAGCCAAAGGCATCGATCTCCTGATCGTCAGCGATCCGTCCAATATGGCCTGGCTGACCGGCTATGACGGCTGGTCGTTCTATGTCCACCAGGCCGTCATCGTGCCGCCATCGGGTGAGCCGGTCTGGTACGGCCGCGGCCAGGACGCCAACGGCGCCAAGCGCACCGCCTATCTCGCGCATGACAACATCGTCGGCTATGCCGATCACTACGTGCAGTCAACCGAGCGCCACCCGATGGATTTCTTGTCCAGCGTGCTTGCCGATCGCGGCTGGGGCAAGCTCACCATCGGCGTCGAGATGGACAATTACTGGTTCTCCGCCGCTGCCTTCGCCTCGCTGCAGAAGCATCTGCCCAATGCCCGCTTTGTCGATGCGACCGCGCTGGTCAACTGGCAGCGCGCGGTGAAGAGTGCGACCGAAATCGACTATATGCGCAAGGCCGCCCGCATCGTCGAAGCCATGCACCAGCGCATCGTCGACAAGATAGAAATCGGCATGCGCAAATGCGATCTCGTCGCCGAGATCTACGATGCCGGCACGCGTGGTGTCGACGGCCCAGAGGGGAAAATTGGTGGCGACTACCCCGCCATCGTGCCGCTGCTGCCGTCGGGCGTGGATGCCTCGGCGCCGCACCTGACCTGGGACGACCGGCCGATGAAGTCAGGCGAGGGCACCTTTTTCGAGATCGCCGGCTGCTATAACAGGTACCATTGCCCGCTCTCGCGTACCGTTTTCCTCGGCAAGCCGACGCAGGAATTCCTCGATGCCGAAAAGGCGACGCTGGAAGGCATGGAGGCGGGGCTTGCGGCGGCGAAACCCGGCAACGCTTGTGAGGACATCGCCAACGGCTTCTTTGCCGTTCTGAAGAAATACGGCATCGTCAAGGACAACCGCACCGGTTATTCGATCGGTCTGTCCTATCCGCCGGATTGGGGCGAACGCACGATGAGCCTGCGCCCCGGCGACCGCACCGAACTCAAGCCCGGCATGACTTTCCATTTCATGACCGGCTTGTGGCTGGAGACGATGGGGCTGGAGATCACCGAATCCATCCTCATCACCGAAACCGGTGTAGAGTGCCTGGCCAATGTACCGCGCAAACTGGTGGTGAAGAATTGAGCCCGATGTCCAGCCTCCGTCCATCACCAATCGCGCCGACTGTCGATTTCGACCGCGACGGCGTCCAGCACGGTTTCCTGCGCCTGCCCTACAGCCGCGACGACTCCGCCTGGGGCTCGGTGATGATCCCGATCTGCGTCCTCCGCAATGGCAAGGGGCCGACGGCGCTGCTCTCCGGCGGCAACCATGGCGACGAATATGAGGGCCCACTGGCGCTCTACGATCTTGCCCGCACGCTCGACCCGAAGGACGTCAGCGGCACCGTGATCATCGTGCCGGCGATGAACTATCCGGCCTTCCGTGCCGGCACCCGCACCTCGCCGATCGACAAGGGCAACATGAATCGCAGCTTTCCCGGCCGTCCCGACGGCACGGTGACCGAAAAAATCGCCGACTATTTCCAACGGGAGCTGCTGCCGCGCGCCGACATCGTCTTCGACTTCCATTCCGGCGGCAGGACGCTGGACTTCGTGCCATTCTGTGCCGCGCACACTTTGCCCGACAAGGCGCTGGAGCAGAAAGCCTTTGACGCGGTGGGCGCATTCTCCGCCCCGTTCTCGATGCGCATGATCGAGATCGACTCGGTCGGCATGTACGACACGGCGGCCGAGGAAATGGGCAAGGTCTTCGTCAGCACCGAACTTGGCGGCGGCGGCACCTCGCGCGCGCAAACCGTGCGCGTCGCGCGGCGCGGCATTCTCAATGTGCTGCGCCACGCCGGCATTGTTGCTGGTGCGGTCGAGAAGGGCAGAACTCAATGGCTCGATATGCCCTCGGCCGATTGCTTCTCCTTCGCCGAGGACGACGGCATGATCGAAACCATGGTCGATCTCGGTGATCCCGTTGAGAAGGGCGCGGTACTGGCGCGCATTCATTCTATCGGTCGCACCGGCGTCGCTCCGCAGGAGATCCGGGCAAAAATGTCGGGCATGCTGGCGGCGCGCCATTTCCCGGGGCTGGTCAAGGCCGGCGACTGCGCGGCGGTGGTTGCCGTCGAAGTGGAAGGTTAGACGAAAGCAAGCCGCGCTTTCAAAGCACAGCCTGCAACTCATCGACCTGAACGCGCCGGTAGGCGGCAGGTGTCACGCCGATCTTGCGCTGGAAGGCGCGGCGAAACGTGTCGACGTCCGAAAAGCCGCACTGGTCGGCGACGAGTTTTGGCGCCGCACCTGCCTCCAACAGGCGCTGCGCCGCCTCCACCCGGATCGCTTCGACCCAAGCCGAAGGCGTGATGCCGACCTCCTGGCGAAACAGCCTGGCGAAATGGCGCGCGCTCATACCGGCGCGGCCGGCAAGCTGGTCAACGCCATGTTCTTCGCCCGGATTGGCGATCACCCAGCGCTGCACCTGCTGCAGCGCCGAGCGCCCGGTCGGGCTGCCGGCGCCCCTGCGACTATACTGAAGCTGGCCGCCGCTGCGGCGGAAGTACATGACGAGTTGCGCCGCGACGCGACGCGCGATCTCGGCGCCGAGATCTTCCTCGACCAGTGCCAGCGCCAGATCGAGCCCTGCGGTCACTCCCGCAGCCGTCCTGATCTTGCCGTCGCGGACGTGGATGGCATCGACATCGAGGATCACCTCGGGAAAGTGCTCGGCGAGCCGGTCAGCCACGGCCCAATGGGTGGTGGCGTGGCGGCCATCGAGCAAGCCCGCTTCCGCCAGCAGGAAGGCGCCGGTGCACACCGAGCCATAGCGTCGGGCAGTGGCGCTGACGGCGCGCAGCCACTCGAGCACAGGCGCACTGTGTGCCTTCAGCCCCAAATGCGGCGCGCCGGCCACCAGCATCGTGTCGAAGCGCGGCATGCCGGCCTGCCCGATGATGAAATCAGGCAGCAGCCGTGCCCCCGAGGAGCAGGTTACCGGGCCGTCCGCTGTTGCGACGATCGATAGGGCATAGGCTTGCCGGCCCGCCCCTAGATTGGCTTCGGCAAAGACATCGAGCGGCCCGGAAACATCGAGCAACTGCGCGCCGTCCATGGCGAGGATGCCGATCCGCAAGGCCATCAGTCAGTTCCCATCCGCCGCGCCAAAGTCCGCTTTGCCAGTGTTATGGCAGAAATAGTCGTAACAAAACGATTTCTGCCATAGCCGATAAAGCCTATTTGTCACGCCAGATCAACAGGAGACGACATCATGGCCACCATCCCTGCCGGCGCCGGCATTCCCGACAGCAAGCTGGCGCGCTCCATCACGGCCTTCATCCGCGATACCGAAACTGAACTGCTCTTCAACCATTCGAGCCGCGTCTATCATTTTGGCGCGCTGGCCGGCCTGCATCGCGGGCTCAAATTCGATCGCGAACTGCTCTATGCCGGCGCAATGTTCCACGATATCGGGCTGATGCCGAGCCACTCAAGCCAGCATGAACGTTTCGAGGTCGATGGTGCTCACGCCGCGCGCGACTTCCTGCGCAGCCATGGCATTCCCGAAGAGGATGCCTACACGGTCTGGACCGCGATTGCGCTGCACACCACGCCGGGCGTTACGGTTCACATGCATCCCGTGGTGGCGCTGGTGACGGCCGGCGTCGAGATGGACGTGCTCGGGCTCACCCACGCGCAATATTCCGATGAGGAGCGCGAAACGGTGGTGCAAGCCTTTCCGCGGACGCCGGCCTTCAAGGAAGACATCATCCAGGCCTTCTATGACGGCATCAGGCGCAAGCCCGACACCACCTTCGGCAACGTCAAGGCCGATGTGATCGCCGACAAGGAACCGCATTTCCACCGCGGCAACTTCTGCTCGGTAATCCGCAACTCCGCATGGCGGTAGGTCTGGGCATGCTCTCGATGGGATGATCGAGATCGCTCCAGAACTGAATTTTCCTAACAAACGGAAGCATAAATTAACGAGAAGAGAACAAGGTGAGGACGGTAGGCGGAAATCCCGTTTCGGGTGTCCGTGCTTGGCGCGAGCGTGAAGGGCAACGCAGCGTGGCAACCATTCCAAACGCGGGCACTCGGTCTGAACCATGAAGTCTTCGACTGGAGAACACTATCCGGCGCTGGACCATGTTCGCGGCCTGGCAGCTTTCCTGGTTTTCACCTGGCATTTTCTCCACCAGTCGCCTCAGGGTCCGGTACCCTATGATTTCGTGCCAGCCTTGCCCGTCTTCAGCCTTCTGGATGAAGGCAACACGGGCGTTTCGCTGTTCATGGCGCTCTCCGGTTACCTGTTCGCCAAGCTTCTTGATGGAAAACAGGTCCGCTATCTGCCCTTCTTTGCCAACCGGGCGCTGAGGCTGCTTCCTCTTCTGCTGGCCGTGATAGCCATCGAAGCCTGCCGCAGATATGAGGCGGGCCAGCCTCTGGGTGAGTATTTCACCGACGTCGGCAAGGGGGTGATCTTTCCCACCCTTCCGAACGGCGGTTGGTCGATAACGGTGGAAGCCCACTTCTACATTCTGCTGCCGTTCCTGCTGATGGCGTCCAGACGGTTCCTGTTCGCGCCCTTGCTGTTCGTCGCGGCAGCGATTTTGCTCAGGTCGGCGCTCTATGTGCAGCTCGGCGAGGTGCAGTCGGCGGCGGCCTGGACCATCATCGGTCACGCCGATCAGTTTCTGGCCGGCATTCTCGCCTTTCATCTCCGCGCCGATGCGAAGGGCCGGCACTGGCTGGCACTGGCCGTTCTCACTGCGTTTTCGGCGTTCTTCTGGTGGTTCGATGCCGCCGGCGGATTCTATCGGCTTGGGCACTATCCCTCGCAGCATTGGATATGGATCATCCTGCCAACCGTGGAGGCGGCAGCCTATGCGTTTGGGATCGCCTATTACGACACCAGCTTCGCAAAGAAACGAGAAGGCCTGCCGTTCAAGATCCTGGAGAAGGCGGGGGCCTACAGCTATTCGATCTACCTTCTGCACCTGTTCTTCGTCATGCAGCTTGCGGCGTTCATCAACACGAACGTCATGAGCATCAGCAATTTCTACATTTCCTGCCTCTGGTCCTTGCTGTGCTTTCTGGCGACGATCCCGATCGGCTATCTCAGCTACACCTGTATCGAAGCACCATTTCTGCGCCTGCGCGTGCGATATACGGAGCCAACATCTGCTGATCCGATCCTGTTCAAGGATCAGCCCGCGACGGCCGCATAGACGGCGCGCCCGAGGGGCAGCGCACTGCCAACATATCTGAGAGGGAGATATCGGCTCGGGCATGCCGCTGTTAACTTTGGCTGGTCTGCAGCGGGACTGGGGACCGAAGCTCGTACACGAGGATACTTATATCCCTATTGGTTTTCCACTACGCTCGATCCGCGTGACAGGGGAGCATCGATTGCGCGGATTTGCGGAAAGCCTGATCGAGAGGCCGCAGACGGTGGCGGAGCAGGTCGCCAACGTCCTGCGCGAGGCCATAGCGAGCGGAACGCTGAAGGCGGGCACCGCGCTGCGGCAGGACGAACTGGCCGAGCAGTTCGGCTTCAGCCGCATGCCTATTCGTGATGCGCTTCGCCAATTGGAAGCCGAGGGCGTTGTGTCTATTCACCCAACCAAGGGTGCGCATGTTGCCCGGATGGACGGCGCCGAAATCAGCGAAATCTACGCGGTGCGCGAATTGCTGGAATGCGAAGCGCTCCGGCTGTCCGTGCCTGCCCTGTCCGGCGGCAAGCTCGACGAGGCGGAACAGGTGCTCGACCAGATCGACGCCGAGCGCAATGTCGGCCGCTGGGGTGCCCTGAACAAAGTCTTTCATCTCTCGCTCTACGATGCCTGTGGCAACCACCGTCTGCTCGGCCTGATCGAGGCGCATCACAACGCGGCCGATCGCTATGTCCGCATCCTCTTGTCGAATCTCGACCATCGCACCCGCTCGCAGAGCGAGCATCGCGACCTGCTGGCCGCCTGCCGCCAGCGCGAGGGCAAGAAGGCCGTCAGCGTTCTGCGGCAGCATCTGCGCGAAGGCAGCGACACGCTCGTCAATGCGGTAGAGTGCGGCGGCCTGGCGCGAAACACCTAGGCTCGACAGGCGATGCTGAGGCTGATCGATATCTGCCAGATCAGGCACGGTTGCGTGTGCGCAGGATCACTGCCACATATTGCAACATCAAAATTCGACATGAGGGATCGCCATGTCTCCCGTCAGCCGCTTGCCGGCACGCGCGCTTGCCCCGCGCCGCCATGATGAGATCCTGAGACGGCTGAGTGCCCAGGGCTCCGTCAGTGTTGCCGAGCTGGCGGAGTTCTTCGATATCTCGCGCGAAACCATCCGTCGTGACCTGAAGCTGCTTTCGGACCAGGGCAGGCTGGGCATCGTGCATGGCGGTGCTGCCCGCTTCGAGCCGAGCGAACCGGCGATGAGCCTGCGCAGCCAGGAAAATGCCGGTGGCAAGGCGGCGATCGGCAAGGCGGCCGCCGGCCTAGTCAGGGATGGCATGGTGGTCTTTCTCGATTCCGGCACCACCACTTTGGCCGTCGCGCAGGCCATGGCCGGACTGCACGATCTCACCATCTGCACTGCCAGCCTGAAGATTGCGCTTCATCTGTGCCATGTCCCCGGCATGCGCGTGCACATGCTGGGCGGCGAAATCGATCCGGGCGAGGAGGCGGCTTCCGGCATCGATACGCTCGATGCCATGGCCCGCTTCCGTGTCGACATCGCCTTTCTCGGTGGCGGCGCCCTGTCGCCGGGCGGCGAAGTCACCGACTTCACCCGCGCCGGCGCCGAGCAGCGCGGCCGGATGATTGCGCTCGCCGGCAAGGCCTATTTCGTGCTCGACAGCGGCAAGTTCGGCAAGCTGACGCCGCTCAGGGTTCCGAATTTCGAACGCGCTGCCGGCGTGATCGTCGACGCCAGTCCCGAACCGGCCCTCGTCCAGGCGCTTTCGCAAAAGGGGCCAGAACTCATCGTTGCAACCTTGATGTGATATTTTGTGACTTTTTGAGTTGATATTTGGCTTTCCTGTGGTAGTGTTCGCCATCCCTTCAACATGGCGGACCACTCATGGCACATGAATTTCCCACCCAAGCACGTGTTGTCATTGTTGGCGGCGGCATCATCGGCTGTTCGGTCGCCTATCACCTGACCAAGCTCGGTTGGACCGATGTCGTGCTGCTCGAGCAGGGACAGCTCAGTGGCGGCACCACCTGGCACGCCGCCGGCCTTGTCGGGCAACTGCGCAGCCATTCCAACATGACCAGCCTGATCAAATATTCGACGCAGCTCTACGGCGAGTTGGAGGCCGAAACCGGCCTTGCCACGGGCTGGAAGAATTGCGGCTCGCTGTCGGTGGCGCGCGCCGTAGACCGCATGACCGTGCTGAAGCGCACGGCTGCGTCGGCGCGTGCTCAAGGGGTGGAGATCGACGTCATCTCGGCAAAGGAAGCCGGCGATCTGTGGCCGGTGATGGCGACGGACGATCTGGTCGGCGCCGTCTGGCTGCCGGGTGACGGCAAGGCCAATCCGACCGACCTCACACAATCTCTGGCCAAGGGTGCGCGCAATGGCGGCGCGAAAATATTCGAGCGGGTCAAGGTCACCGGCATCACGGTCAAAAACGGTGTCGCCTGCGGTGTCGAGACGGACCGGGGCGACATATCAGCCGAGATCGTCGTCAACTGCGCCGGCCAGTGGGCGCGCAAGGTCGGACTGATGTGCGGCGTGTCGGTGCCGCTGCACTCGGCCGAGCACATGTACATCGTCACCGGCAGGATCGAGGGCGTGCATCCGGACCTCCCCGTCATGCGCGACCCCGACGGCTTCGTCTATTTCAAGGAAGAGGTCGGTGGCCTGGTCATGGGCGGCTTTGAGCCGCATGCCAAGCCGTGGGGCATGAATGGCATTCCCGAGAATTTCGAATTCGCGCTGCTGCCCGACGATTGGGATCAGTTCGAGATCCTGATGGAGAACGCGCTTGTCCGCGTGCCGCAGCTGGCTGAGGCCGAGGTCAAGAAATTCTACAATGGTCCCGAGAGCTTCACCCCGGACAACAACTTCATCCTCGGCGAGGCGCCGGAGCTGAAGAATTTCTATGTCGGCGCCGGCTTCAACTCGATGGGTATCGCCAGCGCCGGCGGCGCGGGCAGGGCGCTGGCCGAATGGATCGTCAACAGCGCGCCGACCATGGATCTGTGGCCGGTCGACATCAGGCGTTTCGCCTCTTTCAACAACAATCCGCGCTGGCTGCATGATCGCGTGAAAGAGACGCTCGGCCTGCACTACGCCATGCCATGGCCGAACCGCGAACTGGATACCGCACGGCCGTTCCGCCGCTCGCCGCTCTACGACCGGCTTGCCGCCAAGGGTGCCTGCTCTGGTTCAAAAATGGGCTGGGAGCGAGCCAACTGGTTTGCCGAACCGGGCGAGAAGGCGGAGAACGACTACGCCTTCGGCCGCCAGAACTGGCACGAGGCAGTCAGGCGCGAAATGAAGGCGACGCGTGAAGCCGTCGCCATCTTCGACCAGACCTCCTTCGCAAAACTTCTTGTCCAGGGCCGCGACGCCTGCGCCGTGCTCAACCGGATCTGCGCGGGCAATGTCGATGTGCCGGTCGGCACCTCGGTCTACACAGGTGTGCTCAACCCGCGTGGCGGCTATGAAAGCGATCTCACCGTGATGCGGCTTGGAGCGGAAAAATTCCTCATCGTAACCGGCTCCGCGCAAGCGGTTCATGATGCCGACTGGATCGTGAAGAATATCCCGGCCGATGCCCACGCCATCCTCACCGACGTCACCTCGTCCTATGCGGTTCTGGCTCTGATGGGGCCGCGTTCGCGCGATCTCTTAGGCAAACTGTCCTCGGCGGATCTTTCCAACGCCGGCTTCCCCTTCGCGACCATCCGCGAGATCGATATCGGCTATGCAACCGCCTATGCCAACCGCATGACCTATGTCGGCGAGCTCGGCTGGGAGCTGATCGTGCCGACCGAATTCGCGGTGGGTGTTTACGAAGCGCTGCATGACGCCGGCCGTGAATTCGGTCTGACCGACGCCGGCTACTACGCGCTCGATGCCTTGCGCATCGAAAAGGGTTTTCGCGCCTGGGGCCGCGAGCTCACGCCCGATATCGACCCCTGGCAGGCCGGGCTTGGCTTTGCCGTGGCCATGGACAAGCCGGACGGCTTCATCGGCCACGATGCGCTGGTCAAGGCAAAGCCATCGGCGGCGGCGGCAAAGCGCGTCGTGCTGTTCACGCTCGACGATGCCGAACCGATGCTGTGGGGCGGAGAACTGATCCTGCGTGACGGCAAGCCGGTGGGCGAAGTGCGTTCGGCTGCCTACGGCCACACGCTTGGCCGCTCGGTGGCGCTCGGGCTGATCGAAAACGAGGCTGGTGTTGACGCGGCGTTTCTCACTGGCGGCCGTTTCGAGATCGACCTCGCCGGCGTTCGCCACGCCGCGACAGTGCATCTGCGCAGCCCCTACGATCCGAAATCGGAGCGAGTGAAGGCGGATGTGGTGGAGGTGAGGGCGGCGGCCTAATCCACGGACATCGATCTTGCCATGTCGAGGAAGGCACGCACCAGCTTGCCGCCGCTGCGTTCGCGCAGGCAGATCAGCGCTTCGTCCATCAAGGTTTCAGGCGCGTCGATGGTGATCGGCACCAGGCGCGAATCCTGGCCGAACTCGGCCGCCGAGACAAAGCCGATGCCGGCGCCCGAGGCGACGATCTCGCGGACCGCTTCGCGGCCCTCGGCCTCGATCACCGGCCTCAGTTCGACCTTTGAAGCGGCGGCCAGGTCCTCCAGCTTCTGGCGTGTCTTCGAGCCGCGCTCGCGCATGACGAGCGATTCCTGCGCAAGCTGCTTAAGCGTCAGCGACTTCTTGCCCGACAGCGGATGGTCGATGGAGGTGAAGGCGATGATCGGGGTGGAGTTCAACTTCAGCACCTCGAAATCACGCCCGGTCGGTATCTCGCCCAGCACGCCGATATCGGCATCGTAGCTGTAGAGGCTGCTGATCACCGTCTCGGTGTTGCCGGCGCGCACCGAAACCTGGACACCGGGATAGCGGGCCCGGAAACTGCCGAGGATGTGCAGCAGATGATGCGCGGCATCGGCGACGATGCGCAGCGTGCCGGAACGCAGCGCGCGCGACTCCGTCAGAAGCTCGAGCGCTTGCTGCTCGGTATCGAACATGCGGTGGGTAATCTCGAGCAGTTTCTGGCCGGAATGGGTCAGCGTGACCTGCTTCTTGTTCCGGTTGAACAGCAGCACGTCATACTCTTCCTCAAGCTTGCGCACCTGGTCCGATATGGCCGGTTGGGTCAGGAACAGCGCTTCGGCGGCCCGCGAAAACCCGCCAGAGATGGCCACCTGGTGAAAGGCCCGCAGCTGAACGTAGCGCATCTTGTGTGCCTCCAAGATCCTGATATCGTCCGCAGTCTATCATAAGGTGTGCTAACTAAAAGATAGAAACGAACGATTTGACTTATGTTCGATCGGCCATCAGCCTTAGGGTGGGTCGACGTCCCTGCCGGCCGTTGGCATCGGAGGCGTGGCCATGCAATTTTCCATCATCCTGCTGCATCTGGCGGGTGCCGTCATGCTGCTGCTCTGGGCGGTGCGCATGGTGCGCACCGGAGTGGAGCGCGCCTGCGGCCCCGCACTGCGCGATGCGCTGAGACAGGCCCGGGGCGCCCGGATCAGCTCGGCGGGCGTCGGCACCGTGCTTGCCGTGCTGCTGCAAAGCTCCACCGCCGTCGCCATCCTGGCGGCCGGCTTTGCCGCCAGTGGCATGGTTTCGGTGTCATCAGGGCTGTCGATCCTGCTTGGCGCCGACCTTGGTTCAGCACTGGTCGTACAGGTGCTATCGTTCGACCTCAGCTGGCTGGTGCCGCTGCTGATCCTGGTCGGCGGCGCGATGTTCCTGAAGTTCGAGGCACGCGGCATCAAGCAAGGCGGGCGCATCCTGATGGGCATCGCCTTTGTCCTGTTGTCGCTGCACATGATCGGCGAGGCGACCGCGCCGATGCGGCAGAGCAATTTGCTGCCCCTGGTGATTTCCTATTTGCGCGCCGACTATTTCACGGCGTTTGCGGCTGCCGCGCTGTTCACATGGCTGATCCACTCCAGCGTCGCAGCAATCCTGCTGTTCGTCACACTTGCTGCGCAAGGTGTCCTGCCCGTAGAGGTCGGCCTGTTCTTCATCCTCGGCGCCAATTGCGGCGGCGCGCTGATTGCCGTGTGGCTGACGCGTGGCGAGGCTGTCGAGGCGCGCCGTGTTCCGCTCGGCAACCTGATCTTCCGTGGCACAGCGGCACTCGCCGCCTTGTTCGCGCTTCAGGCCGTGGCATTTCCCACGGCTCTGTTCGGCGCAACTGAAGGCCGGCAACTGGTCAATCTGCATCTCGCTTTCAATCTCGCACTGGTCGTCTGCTGCCTGCCTTTCACGGGACTGATGGAGCGGCTGGTCACCTTGCTGATCGCCGACAAGCCCCCGGCAAAGGCAGAGGAGGGCACCGACCTCATGTCGCGTCGCGCCAGCGCGCTCGACCGCAGCGTCATGCGCACGCCGGGACTCGCCTTGGCCAGCGCGACGCGCGAGTTGTTGCGCATGGGCGAGGTCGTCGAAGTGATGCTGCGCCCGGTGATGGATTTCTTCGATGCCGGCACCGCCGAGCAGATCCGACGGGCGCGGAAGCTCGATGACGAGGTCAACCGCGCCCACACCGACATCAAACTCTACATTGCCGAGGTCAATCGCGGCAGCATGACCGCGGCCGAGGCCCAGCGCGGCATCGAACTCACCGACTTCGCGATCAATCTCGAACGCGCCGGCGACATCGTCGCCAAGAACCTGCTCGTGCTCACCCAGGAATTGCGTGACAAAAACCTGCGCTTTTCACGCGACGGCTGGAGCGAACTCTCCGGGCTTCATAACCGTGTCATGGCTAACATGCAGCTTGCGCTCAACGTGTTGGTGTCGAGCGATCTCGAGTCGGCACGGCAACTCGTCGTCGAGAAGGAGCGGATGCGCAAGCTGGAACGCATGAGCCATGACCGCCATCTCAAGCGCCTGCAATCGGGAATGCCGCAAAGCATCGACACCAGCGACATCCATTTGGAAGCGGTGAGGGCATTGAAGGAAATCAACTCGCTGATGGCCTCGGTTGCCTATCCGCTGCTGACGCAGAGCGGCGATCTGCTCGAAAGCCGGCTGGCAAGGGGCATTGAGGCGACAGGCGAGATGGCTTCCGCCGTGGCGTGACAAGGCGGAATTTCTTCCTGAAGCCGGCAAACTTGTTCATCGCCTAAATCGATACTTCGATATGAAATAACGATTTTACAAATATGTCGTTCGGACCGAGAGTAAACCAACATCGAAAAGCAGCGATCTGTCGGAGGACACCATGCTCGCCGAGACGAAATTTGCCTTAGCAAAGCCATTGGACAAGCCGGCGCTGGGCGAGCCCTATCTGCTGACCCCGGGTCCACTGACCACGGCCTATTCTGTCAAGCAGGCGATGCTGCGCGACTGGGGATCATGGGACGGCGATTTTCGCGGGATGACCGCTGACATGCGCCGCCGCCTGCTGGCGCTGACGGGCGACATGAAAGACGAATTCGACTGCGTGCCGATGCAAGGCAGCGGTTCCTTCTGTGTCGAAGCGATGCTCGGCTCGTTCATCCCGAAGGACGGTAAGGTTCTGGTGCTGGCCAACGGCGCCTATGGCCTGCGCGCCGCGCAGACCATGCAGTATCTCGGCCGTGCCTACACGCTGATCGACAAGGGCGACTATCTGCCGCCGCGTGGCGACGAGGTGGCGGCGGCCCTCGAGGCTGACCCCGCTATCACCCATGTCATCGCCATCCATTGCGAGACCAGTTCGGGCATCCTCAACCCGGTCGCCGAGATTGCCGAGGCCGTCCACGCCAAGGGCCGCAAGCTGCTCGTCGATTCGATGAGCGCCTTTGGCGCCGTCGCGCTCGACGTCAACGAGATCCGCTACGAGGCGATGGTTTCTTCCGCCAACAAATGCATCGAGGGCGTGCCTGGCTTCGGCTTCATCATCGCCCGCAAGAGCGAGCTCGAAGCCGCCAAGGGCCGCAGCCATTCGCTGTCGCTCGATGTCCATGCACAATGGGCGCACATGAACAAGACCGGTCAGTGGCGCTACACGCCGCCGACACATGTTGTTGCCGCCTTCCTCGAAGCGCTACGCCAGCATGAGGCCGAAGGCGGCGTCGCCGGCCGCGGCGCCCGCTATACAAGGAACCGCGACGTGATGGTGGCCGGCATGCGCGACCTCGGCTTCGAGACCTTGCTGAGAGATCGTTGGCTGTCGCCGATCATCGTCACCTTCTTCAACCCGGCCCATGCCAATTTCGCCTTCGACCGCTTCTATGAGCTGATGAAGGACAAGGGCTTCATCATCTACCCTGGCAAACTGACCGCCGTTGATAGTTTCCGCGTCGGCTGCATCGGCCAGATGGACGAACATGTCATGCGCCGCGTCGTCGAGGCGGCGGCTTTCTCGCTTCATGAAATGGGCGTCGACACCGCCGCTCCACCCGCAGCCGCACTCGCCGAGCGCGCCAAACTCGCCGCCTGAAGCGGCCGATCTCGAGGATTTTTCGATGAACCAGATGTCTCCCATCAACGTCGCCGTCAACGGCCGCACCTACGCCTGGCCGCGCGTGCCGGCCATAGCCATCTGCCTTGACGGCTGCGAGCCGGCCTATCTCGACGAAGCGATTAAAGCAGGGCTGATGCCGGCGTTGGTCAGGATCAAGCAGAAGGGTACGGTGCGCTTTGCGCACTCCGTCATTCCGAGCTTCACCAACCCCAACAATCTGTCGATCGCCACCGGCCGTCCGCCGTCAGTGCACGGCATTTGCGGCAACTATCTCTACGAGCGCGAGACCGGCAAGGAAGTGATGATGAACGACCCGCGCTTCCTGCGCGCGCCGACCATTTTCCAGGCCTTCTACGATGCCGGCGCCAAGGTTGCCGTGGTGACCGCCAAGGACAAATTGCGCGCGCTGCTCGGCAAGGGTCTCGCTTTCGATGAAGGCCGTGCACTGTGCTTCTCGGCGGAAAAATCCGACACCACCACTGTCGCAGAACACGGCATCGACAATGCCTCGAAGCACTTCGGCCTGCCAGTGCCGGAGGTCTATTCGGCCGAGCTGTCGGAATTCGTCTTTGCCGCCGGCGTCCAACTGCTCAAGGAATTTCGCCCCGACATCATGTATCTGACCACCACCGACTATGTGCAGCACAAATATGCGCCGGGCGTGCCGCAGGCCAACGCCTTCTACGAAATGTTCGACAAGTACCTGACCGAACTCGATGCGCTGGGCGCGGCCATCGTCGTCACCGCCGACCATGGCATGAAGCCCAAACACAAGGCGGACGGTTCGCCTGACGTCGTCTATGTCCAGGACCTGCTCGATGAGTGGCTGGGCAAGGACGCCGCGCGCGTCATCCTGCCGATCACCGACCCTTATGTCGTTCACCACGGCGCGCTCGGCTCGTTTGCCACCGCCTATCTGCCTGATGGTGCCGATCAGGCCGGCATCATGGCGCAGTTGGCAAAGATCGACGGCATCATGCTGGTCGTCGACAGCCCGACGGCCTGCGAGCGCTTCGAACTGCCGGCCGACCGCATCGGCGACATCGTGCTGATCTCGACCGAGAACAAGACGATCGGCACCTCGGAGCATCGCCATGATCTGGCAGCGCTCAACGAGCCGCTGCGCTCGCATGGCGGGCTGACCGAGCAGGAGGTGCCGTTCATCGTCAACCGCGTGCTGCCGGAATTGCCCAACGAACCGACGCTGCGCAATTTCGACGCGTTCTATTACGCGACGATGGCGGCGGCGTTGGCGTGATGGGTGAGTTGAGTGGCGGTAGCCGTCCTTGATGGCACTGGTCGACCCCCACTCCGGCCCTTCGGGCCACCTCTCCCCCGATCGACGGGGGGAGAGGAAGGGCGCTGAGCTCGCCAGACTTGGCTCCCTTTCCTCCCTCCGGAGGGGGAGAAGTGGGGGAAGCCATTGCCGAGGCGCGATGGCCTAGCCGATAGAAGATCAATGTGGCTCACTGAGCACCGGGAAGACTCACATGACCAAGCTTGACCCTGCCATCAAAGTTCGCCACGAGCCGATGCGCATTGCCGGCAGGAAAGTCGATGCCGATGGCGTCGTCGAGGTGCGCTACCCCTGGAACGACACTGTTATCGGCACCGTTCCGGCCGGCCGCGCCGAGCATGCGCGCCAAGCCTTCGAGATCGCCGCCGGCTACAAGTCGAAGCTGACGCGCTACGAGCGCCAGCAGATCCTGTTTCGCACGGCTGAAGCACTGGCGTCGCGCCGCGAGGAAATCTCCGATCTCATCACGTTGGAACTCGGCATCTCCAAGGCCGACTCGCTCTATGAAGTCGGCCGCGCCTATGATGTGTTCACGCTGTCGGCGCAGATGTGCATCCAGGATGACGGCCAGATATTTTCCTGCGATCTCACCCCGCACGGCAAGGCTCGTAAGATCTTCACCACGCGCGAGCCACTGAAGGCGATCTCGGCGATCACCCCGTTCAACCATCCGCTCAACATGGTCTCGCACAAGGTGGCGCCGGCGATCGCCACCAACAATTGCGTGGTGGTCAAGCCGACCGAACTGACGCCGATGACGGCGCTGCTTTTGGCCGACATTCTCTACGAAGCCGGCCTGCCGCCGGAAATGCTGTCGGTGGTGACGGGCTGGCCGGCCGATATCGGCAACGAGATGATCACCAACGAGAATATCGACCTGATCACCTTCACCGGCGGCGTACCGGTCGGCAAGATGATCGCCCGCACCGCCGGCTACAAGCGTCAGGTGCTGGAACTTGGCGGCAACGATCCGCTGATCATCCTCAATGATTTGTCGGACGACGATCTGGCGAAGGCGGCGGACCTGGCAGTGGCCGGAGCGACGAAAAACTCCGGCCAACGCTGCACCGCGGTCAAGCGCATCCTTGTCCAGGAAAGCGTGGCCGACCGTTTCGTGCCGATGGTGCTGGAGCGGGCAAAAAAAATCCGTTTCGGTGATCCGATGGACCGCTCGACCGACCTCGGCACCGTCGTGCACGAGAAGGCGGCAGCACTCTTCGAAGCCCGCGTTCACATGGCCGCCGAGCAGGGCGCCGACATCCTCTACAATCCCGGCCGCCAGGGTGCGCTGCTGCCGCCAATCGTCGTCGACCGCGTGCCGCATACTTCCGAACTGGTGATGGAAGAGACATTTGGGCCGATCATCCCGATCGTGCGTGCGCCGGACGATGACGAGGCGCTGATCGCACTGTCCAATTCGACCGCCTTCGGCCTGTCGTCGGGCGTCTGCACCAACTCGTTTCCGCGCATGCAGAAATACATTGCCGGCCTTCAGGTCGGCACGGTCAACATCTGGGAAGTGCCGGGCTACCGCATCGAGATGTCGCCCTTCGGCGGCATCAAGGATTCGGGCAATGGCTACAAGGAAGGCGTCATCGAGGCGATGAAGAGCTATACCAATGTGAAGACATTCTCGCTGCCCTGGTCCTGACAGGATCAAACCAACTGGCAGACCAACCGAGGGGGCGTTTCGACGCTCCCTCATTCGCGTTTCGGAGACCATGATGGCCGCGATATCTGAGCTTGTGCACACCGAGGGCGATTCCAACACGACGGCCGCACGCAGTCGCTGGGACGCCGGCCAAAGTGATCCCCACATCCGAGGCCTGCTCGACCGCGACGCGGCGGCCTTCATGCACCAGAGCCTGTCCAGCCCCTGTCTTTCGACCATCGCCAAGGCTGAAGGCATCTGGATCGAGGACACCGCCGGGCGCCGCTTCATGGATTTCCATGGCAACAGCGTGCACCACCTCGGCTACGGCCATCCCAGACTGGTCGCTGCGATCAAGAAGCAGCTCGACGACCTCTGCTTTGCGCCGCGCCGCTTCACCTGCGAGCCGGCGGTCGAACTGGCGGAAAAGCTGGCGGCACTGGCGCCCGGCGATCTCGGCAAGGTGCTGTTCACCACCGGCGGCTCTGACGCCATCGAGGTGGCGCTGAAGATCGCGCGTGCCGCGACCGGCCGCTTCAAGACGGTGTCGTTCTGGGATGCGTTTCATGGTGCCGGCTTCGGCGCCGCAAGCGTCGGCGGCGAGGCGACCTTCCGCTCACATATTGCCGGCCCGATGATGACCGGAACCGAGCATGTCGCGCCATGGGACGGCTATCGCTGTCCATACGGCCACGATTCCCTGGAAGCGTCGGGGCTCGCTTGCGCCAATATGATAGCCTATGTGCTGGGCCGCGAGCAGGATGTCGCGGCGGTCGTCGCCGAGCCGATGCGGGCGACGCCCAATCCACCGCCGCCTGGCTTCTGGAAGCGGGTGCGCGAGGCCTGCGACCGGCACGGCACGCTGCTGATCTTCGACGAGATCCCGACCGGTCTCGGCAAGACCGGAAAGTTCTTCGCCCATGAGCATGATGGCGTGACACCAGACATCGTCGTGCTTGGCAAGTCGCTGGGCGGCGGCATTTTGCCGATCGCCGCCGTCATCGCGCGCCGCGACCTCGACGTCACCGGTGGCTTCGCCATTGGTCACTACACCCATGAGAAGAACCCGGTGACGACGCGCGCCGCCCTGACCACCATCGACATCATCCTGGAGGAAGGGCTGGTCGAACGCGCGGCTGAACTCGGCAGGCATATGCTCGGACGCATGCAGGACCTGATGGCGCGCTCGCCTCATGTCGGCGATGTCAGGGGCAGGGGGCTGATGGTCGGCGTCGAACTCGTCGAGGATCGCGCCACGCGTCAGCCAGCGCGCGAATTGGCCGAGCGCGTCTTCTACACGTGCCTTGAACAAGGCCTGAGCTTCAAGATCAGCCAGGGCAATGTGCTGACGCTGTCGCCGCCGCTGGTCATTTCGAAGACTGATCTCGACCGCGCGCTCGACATTGTCGAGGCCGCCGTGCTGGCGGCCTGACCATGAAGGCCGTCCGCACCGACAGGGAACTCGAGTGTCCAGGGATCGACGCCGGTCTGCGGGCGAGAGGCGTCGAACTGTTGACGCTGCCGGATGGCATCCCCGAGGCCGATCTCATCGCCGCGGTCGCCGACGCCGATCTTCTTTTGATGTGCTACACGCCGATCACCGCGCGGATGATCGACGCAGCGCCGAAATTGAAGGGCATCGTCAAATATGGCGTCGGCGTCGATGCCATCGACATCCCTGCCGCGATGCGGCGCGGCATTCCCGTTGTCAACGTGCCTGAATATGCCGAGGAGACTGTCGCCGAAGGTGCTTTCGCCCTGATGATCGCGCTGGCCAAGCGGCTGCCGGCCATTACGGCGGCGGTGTCGAGCGATGGCTGGATCTGGCCCGCGCAACGCTGGCTGGGGCGTGACATTTCCGGCGCCACGCTCGGCCTCGTTGGCTGCGGCAAGATCGGCCGCAGCATGGCGCGCATGGCAGGCCAAGGGTTTCGCGCCCGGGTTCTCGGCTTCGATCCCGGTGTCGGTGCCGTAACGATGGATACCGCAGGTATAGAGAAGGTCGACGATCTTCAGGCCATGCTGCGTGTCTGCGACTTCGTTTCCCTCCATTGCGTGCTCAATGACAAGACCCGCGGCCTGATCGGCAAGGCGGAACTCGCCTGCCTGAAGCCCTCCGCCATCATCGTCAATGTGTCGCGCGGCGCGCTGATCGATGAGGTGGCACTTGTCGAGGCGATCGTTGCCGGGCGCATTGGCGGCGCCGGGCTCGACGTCTATTCGGTCGAGCCACTGGCCAGGTCAGGCCACCCGATGAGTGCGCTTTTCGATCGCGACAATGTGATCCTGTTTCCGCATCTCACCTTCTTCACGCATGAGGCGATGCGCCGGCTCGAGGACGACACGCTCGCCCGCTGTTTCGAGATCCTCGACGGCCGGCCGGTGACCGTTCGCTCGCACGACCCGCGTTTGCGGGTGCAGACGGCTGGCGTTATGTTCAGCTGATAGTCTTTATTTTTCAAATTGATAGACGCCTTGCGTGGAGCGGCAATAACACCCACGACAGGGATGCGACAGTTCCATGACAAATATCAGCAGAAGCTTTTCTGTCATAAAATAAATAGATTTTACTTATCGATCGCCAATCCCCAGAGTTGTCACAACGACGACATCCAATCGGCTCAACGTCCGCCAGAGACACGAAGCCGGTCGGTCCTAGTGCATCGCAGAATGTGCCATCAATCACAGGGGAACTGATCCATGAAATCGCGAAATGTAACCATAGCCATGACCTTCGCCGCGTCGCTGCTGGCGTCGTCGGCCCTCGTCGCACCAGCGCTTGCCGACGGCGTCGTGACCATCTATTCCGCCGATGGCCTGCATGACGGCAATGGCAGCTGGTACGAGACCGAATTCGCCGCCTTCACCAAGGCCACCGGCATCACCGTGCAGTATATCGAGGCAGGCTCGGGCGGCGTCGTCGAGCGCGTCGCCAAGGAAAAGTCCAACCCGCAGGCCGACGTGCTGGTGACCTTGCCGCCCTTCGTCCAGCGCGCCGCAGCTGACGGCCTGCTGCAGGACTACAAGCCGGAAGGCGCTGACCAGATCGATGGCGGCACCGACAAGTACCGTCCTGTCGTCAACAACTACATGAACTTCATCTACAACAGCGCCGTGCTTTCGGAAGCGCCGAAGAGCTACGACGATCTGCTGGACCCCAAGTTCAAGGGCAAGATCCAGTATTCGACCCCCGGCCAGGCCGGTGACGGCACCGCCGTCATGCTGCAGATCATCCATGCCTTCGGCGGCGAGGATGCCGGCTTCGCATTCATGAAGAAGCTGCAGGACAACAATGTCGGCCCGTCCGCCTCGACCGGCAAGCTGACCGCTCTGGTCAACAAGGGCGAACTGCATGTCGCCAATGGCGATCTGCAGATGAACATGTCGCAGATGGCCGGCAATCCGAACATCAAGGTTTTCTGGCCGGCCGGCCCGGACGGCGTGCGCTCCACCTTCGCGCTGCCCTATGAAATCGGCTTGGTCACCGGTGCGCCCAATGCCGACAACGGCAAGAAGCTGATCGACTTCCTGCTCTCCAAGGAAGCTCAGTCGACCGTAAGCTCCATTGCCATCGGCGTACCTGCCCGCAAGGACGTGACACCGTCCGATGCCAACTTCGCCAAGCTGCAGGAAGCCATGAAGGGTCTGACCATCTGGTCGCCAAATTGGGACGAGGCTCTGAGCAAGCTGCCCGACTACGTCAAGAAGTGGAACGAGGCGACCGGAAGCTGACACCCGAGGACAGAAATCCGGAGGACCAAGCCATGTCGGCTGTCGCCTTTACTGGTACCAGTGTCATGGATATCGACGCCGCGAAAATTCGCGGCGCCGGTTCCAATGTCCACTTCGACAAGGTCAGCGTCGCCTACGGCTCCCATGTCGTCCTGCATCCGCTGACCCTGGATATCGCGCCCGGTGAAATCCTGGCGATGATCGGCCCGTCCGGCTCCGGCAAGACGACAGCCCTGCGCGCCGTGGCCGGCTTCGTGCGGCCGGCAAGCGGCCGCATCCGCATCGGCGCCACCGACGTGACCGATCTGCCACCCTACGAGCGTGGCCTCGGCATGGTGGTGCAGAATTACGCGCTGTTTCCACATATGCGGGTCGAAGACAATGTTGCCTTCGGCCTCAGGGCACAAGGCGCCGACAAGGCGCTGATCGCCGAGCGGGTCAAGGACGCGCTCGCCACCGTCGGCATGGCGACTTTTGCCCGGCGTTATCCACGCGAGCTTTCGGGCGGCCAGCAGCAGCGTGTCGCGATCGCCAGGGCACTGGCCGTGCGGCCGCGCGTGCTCCTGCTCGATGAGCCGCTGTCGGCGCTCGACGCGCAGATCCGCCGCAACATGGTCGAGGAGATCGCTCGCCTGCACCGCAGCCTGCCGGGCCTGACCATCCTCTATGTCACCCACGACCAGACGGAAGCGCTCACGCTCGCCGACAAGATCGCCATCATGCGCGACGGCAGGGTCTGTTCGCATGGACCAACGACGGAACTCTACCGCCGCCCGCCAAACCGCTTCACCGCCGAATTCCTCGGCCGTGCCAACCTGCTGCCGGTAACCGTTGCCGAGGCGGCCGGGTCCAAGGGCTTTGCCAAGGCAAGGCATGGTGATGTGGTGCTGACAGGCGCCGGTCGTGACGAAAAGGCCGGCGACAAGAGCCTGCTCTGCATCAGGCCGCAGCATCTCAGCCTGACGGCCGACAGCGAGCACACCAACCGCATCATCGGCACGTTGAGGGAAGTGCACTGGCAGGGTGAGCTCACCCACCTCGTGCTCGACGTCGATGGCACGCCGGTGCGCGTCTCGGCAACGAAACTGCCGATCGAATTGCCAGAACCTGGCACCAAGGTGCCGCTGTTCTTCTCGCCCGCCGACACGTCGCTGCTTCCGGAAGACGCCGGTGTCTGAGGCGGTCGCACTTCGCGCGCCGGCGATCAGACGGGAACCCGGCAAATTCTGGATCGTGCCGCCGGCGGCCCTGCTGGCGCTGCTGTTCTTCTATCCGCTGGCGCTGATTGCCCGGCAGGCCTTCCTCGACGACAGCGGCGTCGCCAATGCCGCCGAGATCATCCGCGTCCTGCATTCGCGCTTCTTCCTCAACGCGCTGATCAACACGGTGACGATCTCGGTTTCCGCCACGGCCGGATGCCTGATCGTCGGCCTCGTGCTGGCGCTCATCCTTGCCTTTGTGCCGTTCCCTGGCAGCGGTTTCATCGCCCGGCTGATCGACACGTTCATCGCGTTGCCGACCTTCCTGGTGACGCTCGCCTTCACCTTCCTCTACGGCTCGGCCGGCATGCTCAATGCCAGCTTGATGGAGACCTTCTCGCTGCCGCTGCCGCCGGTCGATTTCCTCTATTCGACCTGGGGTGTGGTGCTGGCCGAGGTCACCGTCTACACGCCCTTCATCCTGCGGCCGTTGCTTGCCGCGTTTTCGCTGGTCGATCGCGGCCAGATCGAAGCCGCAAGCGTGCTTGGCGCGCGCCCGTTCCGCATCGTCCGTCAGGTCATCCTGCCCGCCGCAATTCCGGCACTCATCGCCGGCGGCAGCCTCTGCCTGCTTTTGACCGTCAATGAATTCGGCATCGTGCTGTTCATCGGCGCCAAGGGCGTCATCACGCTGCCGCTGCTGATCTATGGCAAGGCGATCCAGGAATCGGCCTATCAGGTCGCCTGCATCATCGCCGTGGTCAACATCGCGCTGTCGCTCGGCCTGTTCGGCCTTTACCGTTTCGCCGCCGGCCGGTTGGGAGTCTAGCCATGCTGGTCTGGTCGCGCCCTGGTCGCATCGCGTTGTGGGTGCTGTTCGCGCTGATCTTCGGTGTGCTGTTCCTGGCGCCGCTGGCGGTCATACTGTTGTCCAGCCTTGCCGATCAGTGGAACGGCGTGCTGCCCAATGGTTTGACGACGGAGCACTACACCGATGTCGTGCGCGGGGCGGCGTGGAACTCGGTCAAGTCGAGCCTGATCACTGGCTTCCTGGCCAGCGCGCTGGCGCTGGTCAGCGGCACCTGGGCGGCCTTGTCGCTGCGCCTTCAAGGGCCTGCCTTGAAGCGGCTGCTGGGCCTGCTGTTCTTCATCCCCAGCGCGGTGCCTTCGGTGTCTGTCGGCCTCGGCTTGCTGGTCGCCTTCAGCCATCCGCCGCTGCTACTCAACGGCACGATCGCGATTGTCATGATCGCGCATTTCGTGCTGATTTCGGCCTTCACCTTCGGCAATGTCTCGGCTGGCCTGGCACGTCAGTCGCCCGACTTCGAGCAAGTGGCGTCGAGCCTCGGCGCGCGGCCCACCTACCGGCTCTGGCACGTCACGCTGCCGCTGCTCGCACCCTATCTGGTCGCCGCTTTCGGCCTGAGCTTCGCGCTGTCCATGGGCGAACTCGGCGCCACCGTCATGGTTTATCCACCGGGCTGGGTGACGCTGCCGGTGTCGATCTTCAGCCTCACCGACCGTGGCGACATCTTTGCCGGCGCCGCACTCACCATGATGCTGGTGGCGGCGACGCTGGTCCTGCTGCTTGGGCTGGAGCGTATCACCAAGCGCGCCACCGGCGCGTAGCAGACACTGCCTCAGGCCGGCTTGCGTTCGACGATGTAGATGTGGTCGGCCGCCAGCACCACCTCATTGCGCTGATTGATGACTTCGCAGCGCTCGATCACCCGTCCTGAACCCGGTCGCTTGGGATCGTCCTCCTTGGCCGTGATGGTGGTGCGCGTGCGGATCGTGTCGCCGATGAACACCGGCGCGATGAAGCGCAGCCGATCGTAGCCGTAGGAAAAGGCGACGGGGTTGACGATGCTTGCCGTCAGCCCGATGCCGACCGAGAACACCAGCGTGCCATGCGCGATGCGCTGGCCGAACGGCGTCGTCTTCATGTACTCGGCATCCATATGGTGCGGAAAGAAGTCGCCGGTGTGCCCGGCATGGACGATAAAGTCGGTCTCGGTGATGGTGCGGCCGCTGGTCAGTCGCGACGAGCCGATCTCGTAATCCTCGAAATAGGTGATCTGTTCCATCAGGGTCTTTCCGCGATCGGCGTCGCTGGTGCCGCACTCGAACGATAGGCTGCTTCGACCAGCGCCATGGTGCTCCAGGCGTCCTCAACCGAACTGATCAACGCATCGTCTTCGCCCGAAGCAAAGCGCTGCACATTCGCCATGCGCCCGACGAAGGCGTCAGGGAACCATTCGCCCGCGAGCGGCACGGTAATCCAGTCTGTCCCGCCCTTCGGATAGATTTCCAGAATATCCGGCTCACCCCGGGGATAGTCAAGGTTGAGGCCGAGCTTGAGATAGGCAGCACCCTCTGTGCCGCAGATGCGGAACTCGCAGGCCTGGTGCCGGCGGCCGAATTTGTGGTCGTGGTTGATCGACAGCGCGCAGCGCACCGTGTCGCCATAGTCGAGAATGGCGCTGGTGCGCGTCTGCGCAACCTTGTGGTTGGGATGGCCAAGCGTCTTGGCGTGGATGCCCTTGGGGTCGCCAAGCAACTGCCGGATGAGGTCGATATAGTGGATCGAGTGCATGGCGATCTCGACACGCGGTGCCTTGAGCAGGAACTCCCACAGCTCCCATGGCGTCGCCAGCGCCAGCCAGGCGTCGAAGTCGACAACTTCGCCCAGCCAGCCCTTGGCGATGGCGTCCTTGAGCGCCAGCATCATCGGCGCAAAGCGGAGCTGGAAATTCACGGCCGCCTTGAGCTCTTTGGCGCGGCAGATTTCGAGGATCTCGGTCGCCTCGCCGAGGTAGTTACCCATCGGTTTCTGGATCAGTGCGACCGAACCATCGGGCAAGGCTCTCAGGATTTGGGCGTGCCGTCCCGGCGGCGTCGCCAGATCGAAGATCGCATCCTTGACGGCTGTGGCTTCGTCGACCGAGCGGAATGCCGTCACGCCCCATGTCTCGGCCAGTGTCCGTGCCTTGGCCTCGTCCGGATCATAGAGACCGGCAACCGGAAACCCTGCCTTCCGGTAGGCCGGGAAATGCGCGTCGCCGACGATCGACCCGGCGCCGAAAGTGACGATCGGCCGAGGCTTCGAGGGTCTGGGCCAGGACTGGATGAGCGAGCTAGGGTCGAAACCGCCCTCAGTCATGATGGAAGACTTCGTCCATGTCAGCCCACCATTCGCCCTCCTTGCGGGTCGCCAGCGGCTCCTGGCATGGCATGCAGACAGCCCACCATTCCTGCGTCCTGGGGTCGGCAGCCATCTTGGCCATGTCGGCCGCATAGTCGGTGCCGTGGTATTCGAAGGTGGAAAACAACAGGTTCTCGGGCCGCTTCAGATAGATCGAATAATTCTTGATGTTGCAGGCCGAGATCATGGTCAGCACGTCCGGCCAGACGGCGGCATGGAGGCGGACATACTCCGCCACCTTTTCAGGCTTCAGCCCGAGAATCATCCCCATCCGCTGCATATCAGTTCCCCTGTTTGGTGATCGCCGTGGTGAATTCGGCGATGCTCATGGCCTTGACCGCGTCCCAGTCCCAATCGATGCCGAGGCCGGGCTCGTTTGGCGCAAGCGCATGCCCATCCTCGATGCGCATGTGCTTGCCGGTCAACGCATCGAGTTGCGGAATGTACTCGACATATCGGCCGTTCTGAACAGCGCAGGTCAGGCTGACATGCAGTTCCATCAGGAAATGCGGGCAGACCGGAATGTCGAAGGCCTCAGCCGCATGGGCGATCTTGAGCCAAGGCGTGATGCCGCCGATGCGGCCGACATCGACCTGCACGATCGAGCAGGCGCCTTTTTGCATGTATTCGCGAAAATGGCGGATGGAATAGAGCGACTCGCCGATGGCGATCGGCGTCGGCGTCGAGTTGGACAGCCTGATGTGCCCGTCGATGTCGTCGGCCGGCAGCGGCTCCTCGATCCAGGCGAGGTCGAGCTCGCGCAGCCTTGCCGCGCGCCGGATCGCCTCGTCGACCGAAAACCCCTGATTGGCGTCGGTCATGATCTCGTAGCCGTCACCGACAGCCTTGCGCACCGCCGACAGCCGCGCCAGATCCTCCGACCCATGCGGCCTGCCGATCTTCACCTTCGAGCCGCGAAAGCCCTCGGCCTTGGCCGCGAGCGCATCGTCGACCAGCGCCTGCGTCTCGATATGCAGCCAGCCGCCCTCGGTCGTGTAGAGCGGGCAGCGATCCTTGGCGCCGCCGGCCAGTTTCCACAGCGGCAGGTTCTGCTTCTTCGCCCTGAGATCCCAAAGTGCGGTGTCGATCGCGGCGATGGCGATGGCGGTGATCGCACCGATCGTGGTGGCATGCGTGGCGAATTCGAGATCGTGCCAGATCGCCTCGATCATGTCGGGGTCGCGGCCGATCAGGCGCGGCACCAGATGGTCCGACAAAAGCCGCATGACCGACGAGCCGCCAGTGCCGATCGTGTAGCTGTAGCCGGTGCCGACCGCGCCGTCGGAATCGGTGATGGTGACGATCGGCGTTTCCTGGCTGACGAAACTCTGGATGGCATCGGTGCGCTTGACCTTGGGCACAAGGTCCACCATCCGCAGTTCTATCTTTTCGATCTTGGCCATGTCGGTCAGCTCCGCAATGTCTTTCCGGTGTCGGTGGCAAACAGATGCGCCTGCGACATGTCGAGGCTCATGGCGACCCGCTCGCCCGATCTAAGCGGTCGTGGATTCAGCATGCGCGATACCCAATCCGTGCCGTTGAACTCGACGAACACCAGCGTCTCGTTGCCGAGGGGTTCGGTGACGGTAACCGGCAGCTCGATCTCATGGACGTCGGCCGCTCCGCCGGAACTGATGCCGTGGCCAGCCGGATAGATGTCATCCGGCCGCAGCCCGAACACGACCTTGTCGCCGGTCGCGACATTGGCTTTGAACTGCCCGGGCAGGGGCAATTTCTCGCCGCTGGAAAAGACCATCTGGCCGTCGTCTATCGTCGCCTCATGCAAATTCATCGGCGGCGAGCCGATGAAGCCGGCAACGAAGCGTGTCGCCGGCCGCCGAAAAACCTCGTCGGGCGTGCCGACCTGTTCGATGTGGCCGTCGCGCATGATGACGATGCGGTCTGCCAGCGTCATCGCCTCGACCTGGTCGTGGGTGACGTAGATCACCGTCGACTGCACCTTGGCATGCAGCTTCTTAATCTCGGTGCGCATCTGCGTTCTGAGCTTGGCGTCGAGATTCGAAAGCGGCTCATCGAACAGGAACACGTCGGGATCGCGCACGATGGCGCGGCCCATGGCGACGCGCTGGCGCTGGCCGCCGGAGAGTTGCGACGGGCGGCGGTCGAGCAGCGTGTCGAGGCCCAGAATGGCCGACGCTTCGGCGACGCGGCGGTCCATATCTTCCTTGGCGGCACCGGCGATCTTCAACGAGAAGCCGAGGTTTTCGCGTACCGTCATGTGCGGATAAAGCGCGTAGGACTGGAACACCATCGAGATGTTGCGCGAGCGCGGCGGCAGATCGTTGACGATGCGCCCGCCGATCTCGATCGAGCCGGCGCTGATCTCTTCCAGCCCGGCGATCATGCGCAAAGTCGTCGACTTGCCGCAGCCCGACGGGCCGACCAGGGCGATGAATTCGCGGTCGGCAATGTCGAGATCGATGCCATGCACGATCCCGATATTGCCATAGCGTTTGGTCAGTTTTTTGAGGGAAACCGTTGCCATGGGATCAGCCTTTCACCGCGCCGGAGGTCAGGCCGCCGACAAGGTGTTTCTGGACAATGAAGGTGAGGGTCAGCGCCGGGATGATCATCACCACCGCCAGGGCACACATGCCGCGCCAGTCGATGGTGAATTCGGCGGTGTAGTCGAGCAGGCCGACCGGCAGCGTCTTGGCGCTGACCGAACGCGTCAGTTGCGAGGCCAGCGCGAATTCGTTCCAGCAGGTCAGGAAGGCGAAGATCGCGGCCGACGCGATGCCTGGCCCGGCAAGCGGGAACTCGACCTGCCAGAACGCCTGCCAGCGCGTGCAGCCGTCGATCTGCGCGGCTTCGGCAAGGTCTTTCGGCACCTGACGGAAGAAGCCGTCGATCAGCCAGATGGTGAACGGCACGTTGAGCGCGACATAGGCCAGGATCAGCCCGAAATGCGTGTCGATGATGCCGAGCCGCACATAGAGGAAGAACAGCGGCAGCGACAGCGCTATGCCGGGCACCGTGCGCGTCAGCATCAGGCCGAGGAAGACGCTCGATTTGCCACGGAAGCGATAGCGCGCGAAGGCATAACCGCCGGCCATGCCGATGGCGACCGCGATCACCGTCGAGGTCACCGAGATGATCAGCGAGTTGCGGAAATATTCGATGACCGGGATGCCGCCCTTGCCGATGCCTGAGAACATCGAGACATAGGCGTCGAACGAGATCTCCTGCGGGATCCACACCGGCGGCTTGGCCATGATCTCGACGGTCGGCCGCAGTGACGAAATGACGATCCACAGGCCCGGCAGGCAGATGGTCAGCATCGCCAGGAACAGGCCGATGCGATAGACGATGCCGAGCAGCCGGCGCTTCAGGCGGGCGGAAGAATTCTCGTCCATCACCACTCCGCACCGATCTGCGTGCGCGCCGCGGCGAGCTTGTTGAAGAAATAGACGGTGAAGGCGATCGACAGCAGGATCGAGAAATAGGCCATGGCGTTGGCCATGCCCATACGTCCGTCGCTGTAGGCGGTGCGCGCCACCAGCGTCCACAGAAGCTCCGTACGCCCGGCCGGCCCGCCATCGGTCATGATCTTGACGATGTCATAGGCGCGCGCGACGTCGAGCGAGCGGATGGTCATGGCGATGTAGGCGAAGGGCATGACGAACGGCCACGTCACATAGCGGAATGTCTGCCACGGCGTACAGCCATCGACGCGTGCGGCCTCGATCGGCTCCTTGGGCATGGCGAGCAGGCCGGCGAGGATCAGGATGGCGAAGATCGCCGTAGACGACCAGATCTCGGCGATCGAAATGGCGATGAAGGCGAGATGGCCCTCGATCAGCCACGGAATGGCGTCCTGCGTGAGCCCTAGCGACTGCAGCGCGTTGTTCACCAGGCCGATATTGTCGTTGAACATGAACTTGAACTGGAAGCCGACGAGGATCGGCGAGAACATCATCGGAAACATCATCAGCGTGCGCAGGATGCGTTGGCCGCGCGTTGCCTTCTCGACCAGCATGGCAAGACCAAGGCCAAGCAGCATTTCGAGATTGAGCGCGATGGTCAGCAGCAGAACCGTGCGGCCGAAAGCCCACCAGAAATCGGTGTTGGCCAGGATCGACAGATAATTCCGGAAGCCGATGACGACATAGAATGTCTCGGGCTTGGTCAGACGGAAGGGCGTGAAGCTGGAATAGAGCGAGAGCAGCAGCGGCACGACGACAACCGCCGCCAGCACGATGAAGGCCGGAAGCAGCAGCAGGAACGGCGCCGATGGCTTGAAGCCCTTCATCAGAGTCCTTTGGGGTTTGCGTCCAAGTGTCAGCCGCCCGTTCGTGGAGCCCTAGCTGGGGTAAGGCTCGGGTCCGCACCGGCAAGCCGCGATCGCCTCCCCCATCATGATGGGGGAGGCAGCCTTGCGAGCGCTGGTTAGAGCTTGCCGGCGTCCTGGAGGATCTGCGTCGCCTTGGCGGCGGCTTCGTCCAGTGCCTGCTTCGAGGTCTTGTCGCCAAGGATCGCCGCCTGCAGTTCTGGATAGACGGCGTTCGAGATTTCGATCCATTCAGGCGTCTGCGGCACGGCGAAGGCGTGCTTGGCTTCTTCCTGGAAGGCGGAGAGAACCTCCTTCTTGTAAGGATCGTTTTCGGCCTGCTTCAGATCCCAATCCCAGACCGCGGTGCGGGTCGGCAGCGGGCCCGCGGCGGCCTCGAGCTTCTGGCTGTCCTCATTGGTCAGCCACCAGACGAGTGAAGCAGCAGCCTCCTTGTTCGGGCAGTTCTCGGTCACCGAGAAGCCGTGGAAGCCGGACCAGCCGGTGCGCTTGCCGGAAGAACCCTTCGGCGCGACTTTCACGCCGACATTGCCCGCGACCTTCGACGACTTCGGATCGTTGAAGAAGCCGGCCCAGCCCGGCCAGTCGAGGTTTATGGCGACGGTCCCCGAAGCAAAGCCTTGGCCGAGATCGTCCCAGAGGTAATTGGTGGTTCCGGCCGGCACGGCCTTGGCCTTGTAGAGGTTGACGAACCAGTCGAGTGCCCGGATGCCGGCCTCGGAGTTGAAGACGGGCTTGCCGTCCTTGTCGAGATACTCGCCACCCTCGGCGACCACCATTTCGTAGAAACGGCCGTTGATCGCCTCTTCCTTGCCGGCGAACTGCGTTCCGTAGAAATTGGGTGGGTTGGCGAAGAACTCGGCCTGGTCGGTGACTTCCTTCCAGGTGTCCGGCGGCACCAGGTCATAGCCGTATTTCGCCTTGAACTTGGTCTTGTTGTCGGCGTTCTCGTAGAGGCTCTTCTGGTAGTAGAGCGCCGAGACGTCGAACTGCGCGCGCGGCAGCATTTCCAGCTTGCCGTCGATGGTCGCGGCCTTGATCGTCGACGGCACGAAGGCGTCGATCTCTTCCTTGGGCAGCAATTTGCTGAGGTCGGTGTAGAGGCCGGTGTATTGCGGCGCGAACGACGAATGGTTCCAGCCGACGCACCAGTTGGTGCTGCCCGAAGCGATGTCGGACTTGAGCTCCTTGTCGATGTCGAAGCCATTTTTCTTGGTCAGGATGTTGACCTTGGCGCCGGTCGCCTTCTCCCATTCGGGAATGCGCTCGTAGAGCTTTTCATATTGTTGGCCGCCGATCAGTTTCACGTCGACGGTCACGCCTTCGAACTTGCCGGGCAGGTCGCCGGCAAGGGCCGTGCCTGCACCGAATGCAAGCAACAATGCGCCGGCGGACACGCCGGAAAGCAGTCTGTTCATTGGTATCCTCCCTTGGTGCGCCTTGGCAGGCGACCGCAACTCGTCTGATGACAAGAAGTGCTACATTCATATACAAACAAAACATTCATGGATACGTCAAGGCGAAATTTGTTTCCGCCGGCTGCGTTCCTGCGTATATGAAGGGCAGAATTCACTGGAGAGATGGCCCATGGATGACAGCGAAGACGAGCGCTACCGCGCGCCGGCGCTCGACAAGGGGCTCGACATCCTTGAGCTACTGGCGGGCGTCGACGGTGGCCTTACCCAGGCCGAAATCGCCAAGAAACTCGACCGCAGCCCCAATGAATTCTACCGCATGCTCGACCGGCTGGTGCGACGCGGCTATGTCACGCGGCTCGACGGCGACCGCTACTCGCTGACGCTGAAACTGTTCGGCCTTGCGCAACTGCACGCTCCGGTGCGGCGGCTGGTCTCCTATGCAACGCCGCTGATGCGGGAACTGGCCGAGACCTCGCAGCAGGCCAACCAACTCGTTGTTTTTGATCGCGGTTCCGCCGTCGTCATCGCCCAGCAGGAGGCGCCGGACTATTGGGGAATCTCGATCCGGGTCGGCTCGCACATCAGCCTGTTCGACACCGGATCTGGCCATGTGCTGCTCGCCTTCCGCTCGCAGGAAGAGCGGCAGATGATGATTTCCGAATACGTCCGCAGCACCGACAAGACGCCGCAGTCGGCGGAGTTCTTCACCCGGCTCGACCAGATCCGCGACCGCGGCTATGAGATGATGGCCTCGATGCAGACCGCCGGCGTCTTCAATCTCTCGGCACCGGTGCGCAGTTCCGATGGCAAGGCGATCGCCGCGCTGTCGATCCCCTACATCACCGTCATCAACACGCCTGCCGCACCCGACATAACTCGGACCATCGAGCTGTTGCTGGCAACGTGCGAGAAGCTGTCGCACCTGGCAGGCTCGACTGTCGGTTCATCGGCATAAATTCTTATTTGAATGAAGAATTCCTCCGTGAGATGATTTGAAAAAGCCGGAGGAGGAGCCTCGCCATGATCATCGACACTCATCTACATCTCATCGATCGCTCTGCCTTGCGCTATCCCTGGCTAACCGGCGTGCCAGCGCTCAACCGCGATTTCTCCTATGAGGAATATGCCACCGAGGCGCGGCGTGTCGGCGTTGAGCGCGTGCTGCATATGGAGGTCGATGTCGATCCTGCCGACATCGAAGCCGAGACAGCTCGTGTCGAAGGATTGTCGCGGCAACCCGGCAGCATGCTGGCTGGTGTGATCGCATCCTGCCGGCCGGAAGAGGCTGATTTCGCCGCCTATCTCGAACGCCAACAGACCAACCCTTTCGTCAAAGGCTTCCGCCGCGTGCTCCACGTTGTGCCGGACGATCTCTCGGAAAGTGCGCTGTTTCGTGACAACATCAAGCGCCTCGGCGGCACCGGCCTGACCTTTGATCTCGTCGTGCTGCCGCACCAGATCCCCAAGGCGATCGCGCTTGCAGACCTGGCGCCCGACGTTCAGTTCGTCCTTGACCATTGCGGCGTGCCCGACATTAAGGGCAATGACGAACACCCTTGGCGCGAGCACATGAGCGAGATCGCCCGGCGCCCAAATGTGATCGCCAAGATTTCCGGTGTCGTCGCTTACGCCGATGCCGGCAACTGGACGGTCGAGACACTACGACCCTATGTCGAACACTCAATCGCTGCGTTCGGCTGGGACCGTGTCGTCTGGGGCAGCGACTGGCCGGTCTGCACGCTCGGCGGCGGCCTCTCGACCTGGGTGGCGGCGACCCATGCGCTGCTTTCAGGCTGTAGCGCAGAGGAGCGCGAGGGCTTGTTGTCTGGCAATGCCCGCAAGCTGTGGCGGCTGAAATAGTTGGATTTGCATCAGCGTCTCGCCGCGGCGTGGCCTGCGGAAGTTTCTCCTCCATTCGGTTTCGTTCAGGCTCCTCCACCGGCAGCGCCGGACACCTGTGTGGGAGAACTCTCCTGGAACAGGTGATTGAGATCGGCAACCACCTCTGCGGCTTTATGCCCGGAGGTCATGCCTGAAATTATGCGGTCGGACGCCGCCTGCTGGAACGCCATGTAGCCGTCATGGCGCGGCCGCACCCATGCGCCATCCAGCGTCGCGCGCGTGTTGCGATAGAAATTGCCGGTCGCTTCATTGACCGCCTGGTCTTCCCAGGCCGCCGCATGGCCGGGCTGTCCGCCGGCGGCGGCATAAGGACCGCGCTGGATATCGCCGTTGGCGACCCAGTAGGCAAAATCGATCGCCGCTTCTCTGGCTTTGGAAAAGGCCGACACCGCTATGCCGGTGCCACCGAGCGCCGAACCGATCGGGCCGTTGGAGCCGGCGATCGGGATGTCGGCGAAGGCCAGCCGGTGCGCGCGAAATCCTGATATCGCATAGGAGACATAGCCATAGATCAGCGGCGCGCAGACGATCCGGGAACTGGCCTCCGCCATACGCTCCGAAACCGCGATCGGGTCCATCTCGAAACACGCCGGGTCGACCAATGCCGCGATCTCGCTCATCATCTCGAAGACTCCTCTGCCGGCGTCGGCATCGATGAGATCGCGGCACGGATCGGTGGCGCAGGGATGACCAAAATTACCGGCCAGTGTGTAGAACACCATCAACGAGTGAGGCGGCAGCAACGGCAACAGCACGCGCCCTTGGCGGGCGAGATCGAGCACATCGCTCCAGCGTGCCGGCGGTGTCTCTAGCGCATCTGGGCGCCACGCCAAAACTTGGCTGGCCGCATCGATCGGGAAAGCCCATTGCTGCCCTTGCCAGTTATAGCTCGGATAGGACTGGCCGACGCTGCCCGAGGCAAGGGCTGCGCGCTCCGCCTCGCGGCCGGCAACATCCAGCGGCGCGAGGCAACGTTCGGCCGTGATCTGGCCGACATGCGGATGGTCGATGACGATGAGGTCGTAGGCGCGCGCCAGTTCCTCGACCGGGAAGGATTCAAAATCCTGCAACGAGCGCTTGTCCCATTCGATGGCGACGCCGGTCTTCTGCTGCCAGAAGGACGAGCAGGCGACGATCGGATCGTAGCCGCGCGGATGGGTCCAGGTCATGCCTTTGAGCGTAGTCACAGGCCGAACTCCGCGCGGATCGCGGCACTGTGTTCGCCGATGCGCGGTGCCGCCCGATCGACCTTGGCTCTGATGCCATCGACCCTCAGCGGCGAACTCGTGGTGAGGATCGAGACGTCATCTTCCCGCGTCACCGTCTGCAGCATGTCGAGCGACTGAAAGCCTTCGCTGGCCAGCATCTCCGGCCAGGTCAGCACCTTGGCGCACCAGATGTCGGCGGGCTCCAGAATGGCCAGCCACTCGTCGATGGTTTTCGTCGCAATCCTCTGCGCGATGATCGCCTTGATGTCGTCGCGCGCGGTGAACCACGATGCCGGTTTGTCGCGATAAGGCGCCAGCTCGCTGAGCGACAGCAGGTCGGCGAGTTTGGGGATCGGCGTCATGGCGATGGCGAGATAGCCGTCATTGGCCGGATAGACGCCGTAAGGCGCGGAGAGATAGGCATGTGCGCTGCGGAAGCTGGAGCGCCTGGGCAAGCGTCGGCCATCGTTGAGATGCGTCGTCAGCACCTCGAACTGGAAATCGATCAGCGCTTCCAAAAGGCTGGTCTCGATATGGCTGCCTTGGGCGGTGATGCCGCGCCGCACGAGCGCCGCCAGAATGCCTTGCGCGCAGGCCGCACCCGCCAGCATGTCGCCGATGGCCAGCCCGAACGGCACCGGCCCCTGGTCCTCGTCGCCATTCAGCCACATCACGCCCGAGCGCGACTGCGCCAGAAGGTCCTGGCCGGGCCGCTTGACCCATGGGCCCTCTTCGCCGTAGCCGCTGATCGACGCATAGACGAGGCGTGGGTTGATCTTGCGCACCGCCTCATAGTCGAGGCCGAGGCGCTCGATGACACCTGGCCGGAAATTCTGGATCAGCACATCGGCCTTGGCCAGCAGTCCGCGCAAAGCCTTGAGATCGGCGTCGTTCTTGAGGTCGATGGCAAGACTTTCCTTGGCCCGGTTGATGGCGTGAAAGATGGTGGAATCGCCGCCGATCTCGGTGTCGCTGAGATAGAGCCGGCGCGACAGGTCGCCGCCGTCCGGACGCTCGATCTTGATGACGCGGGCGCCGAGATCGAGCAGTCTCAGCGAGCAATAGGGCCCGGACAGGAACTGGCTCATGTCGACGACGGTGAGGCCGGCAAGCGGCAATTCGGCTGCGGCCGGCATCCTCATTTCTCCGTCTTGCCGACGTAATCGGCCGGGTTGCGATACTTCACCGTCTGCAGATGCTCGCAATACAAAACGAGCTCGCCTTCGCCCTTGAATACCTCATAGCTGGCGCGGATCAGCCCCATCTCCTTGTAGCGGGGCTTCTTGTCGAGGTTGGAGCGAATCGAATAGATCGTGTCGCCGATGAAGACGGGCTTTATGAAGCGAAGCTTGTCGTAGCCATAGGAAAACGCGTTGACGCAGTTGGTGGCGACCAGCCCCAGCCCCGCCGAAAAGACGAACGCGCCGGCGATCAGCCTTTTACCGAAAATGCCTTCGCTCTCGGCAAACATCTGGTCCTGCACATAGGGGTGAATGTCCAGCACCAGCGTGTTGAACAGATGGCTATCGCCCTCTGCCATGGTGCGCCGCAACGAGCGGATTTTCTGGCCGACCGGCCAGTCCTCATAGAACCAGTTCTCGGCATTCCACACCGGCAACGCGGCATGATCTTCGGGCATGTTTTTGGGATACGTCGAGGCGACGCCGACAGTGGGGGCGAAGTCGTTCATGGCTGGCTCCGGCAGTCTCGCAGAATATTCCGGGCAGCCGTCTGAACACGCCTCGTAGCGCCTGACTGCACGATGTCTCCTCCTGTCAATCTTCTTTTGTAAATAGTATTTTCACATATGGGGTTGCGTTGCAAGCGAGGACAGGTGAAATTTTGGCCCAATCCAGGCGCCGAAGCGCCGGCGGGCAGGGGAGGAAATCATGCGCAGCGTCTGGAATGCTTGTCTGGTGTTTGTCGGCAGCGTGAACCGGGAGGCGCCTTATTTTCAGGGCGCCCGAGGTGTCGGTCTTGGCGTCTACAGTTTCGATGAACGAACGCTGACCGTCCAGAAGCTGGCCGAGACCAACGACGTCGACAATCCGACTTTTCTGTCGGTCACCCCGGATGGGTCGCGGCTCTATGCCAATTCGGAGGTGTCGACCTGGCGGGAGGGAACGGTTTCCGCCTACGGCTTCGATCGAGCCTCGAACAGGCTAAGCTATCTGAACAAGCAGCCATCGCTGGGCAGCATCACCGCGCACAACACCATCACCCGTGACGGGACAAAACTTCTGGTTGCCAACTACGGCGCCGGGGAGGGCGGTCCGGATCGGGCCGTTGCGGTCTATGTTTTTGACAAGGACGGCGCACTGTCGCCGCCTGTGGCCAGCGTCTCTCACAAAGGCACTGGTCCTAACGCGGCGCGGCAGGAGCGCTCGCATGCTCACAGCGTCACCGAAACCATTGCCGGCGGAATGGCAATCGTCGCCGACCTTGGCATCGACCGGCTGGTGTCGTATCGGATCGGGCGGGATGGCAGCCTGACGAAATTGGCGGAATCCGCACTGCCGCCTGGCGCGGGCCCGCGTCATATCGCTCTGCACCCAAACGGACGCTTCGTCTTTGTCATGAACGAGCTGGATTCGACAATTGTGTCGATGGCGCTCGATGAAGCCACCGGCAGGCTTTCCCTCATCGATGTCAAGCCGGCAGTGCCGGAAGAGGCACGCGAGACCAACCACGGCTCCGATATCCAGATTTCCCCGGACGGTCGTTTTGTCTACGGCGGCAACCGGGGCCACGACAGCGTCGTCATCATGGCGGTCGATCAGGAGACTGGTGCTTTGAGCCTTGTCGGCCATATCCCATGTGGCGGTGCGACGCCGCGAAATCTGGCGCTGACGCCGTCCGGTGGCCATTTGTTCTCCGCCAACCAGAATGCCGACCGCATCTCGATCTTCGCCCGCGACGCGGCAAGCGGCCTGCTGACCGACACCGGCCGGGCCATTGAGGTTGGCACGCCGATGTGCGTCAAGATCGTACAGTGATTGCCGGCAATCATTGTCGTCAGAGCGGCGGGTCGATACCGCTTGGTGTCAAGCCTGTTGGATTGCCGAGAGCTTCCAGTTCGAGCCATTCTGACGCGTGAATGTCCACAGCTCGGTCGTCTCGGTCGGATGATCCTCGTCACCCTCGACGACCTTGCCGCTGGCCCGCTCGCGCGTCACGTCGCGGGACTCGTAGCGCAATGCGGCCGTGGCGAAATCGCGGTCATCCTCGCGCCAGCTTTCCGCGACATCGGCCTGCAGCAAGGTGATATCAGAGACCTCGTTCCTGAGGCCTTTCTGGGCATTGTCGGCCAGCTCTTCCGAGAGATAGGACACCATTTCGGGCGTTGTCGCCCGGCGCAGCGCGGCATGGTCTTCGCGCCCGAATGCTTCCTGCACATCGGTCAACAATTGCTGGAACGCGTCGAGGTCGGTTTGGGCCAGTGTGATCTCCTCGGAGGCGACGGCCGAAGAACCCCCGGCCGAACCGCCGCCAAAGCCGGGAATCGTGAACGGACGTGCGGTGTCCGCATCGCTCGCGCGGTTCTCAAACCGCGAAGCCTGGCCATTGCCGGCACCGGCGAGCGCGGGGGCAGGGCCACGCGCGGATTGCGACCGGAAGAAACGGATGGCCAGCATGATCGCGCCACCGATGAGCAAGGCCTGAAGCAGGAAGCCGAACATGCCGGCCAGGCCGCCGAAGCCTTGGCCCAGCAGCAGCCCGATCAGGCCGCCGATCAGCAGGCCGCGCATCATCGTTCCACCGAAGCCGCTCATGAAGCCTGGCCTCTGCGGGCCGGCCTGCGGCTGCCGGGCGGCATTGTTCACTCCGGTGCTGGGCGTCATCGAACGCTCGACCGGAGCGGTCGGCGCTGGCGCGGTCCTGGTCGGCGGTGCCGACTGGAACGTGCGCGTGCCGCGACTGCCGAAACTGCCGCCGCGCCGAGCCTCGGCATGATCGATCGCGACCATGGAGAATGCCAGGAACAGTCCTGCAAAGAGGGTTGCAAATCGGCTTGTGCGAGACATCATCGGAGATGAACCTTTGTCGATGTGGTTTTTAGAAATGTTCGGCAGGCGCCTGGCGTCCTGCGGTCAATCGAACAATTCTTCGAAGAATGATTTCTTCCGTTTGGGATAGCGGTGGCCCTGCGAGCGGGAATAATCGTCGTCGCGGCCGTGTTGCGGCTGCGAGAACGCTGCCGGGTGTGGCTGCGCCGCAGGCGCCGCCTCCCTGCCGGAGCGCTCGACGATCTTGTCGAGTTCGCCTCGATCAAGCCAGACGCCGCGGCACTGCGGACAATAGTCGATTTCGATACCCTGGCGTTCGCTCATTGTGAGCGCGACGCGGCAGGAGGGGCAAACCAGGCCAAGCAGGGAAGATGTCATACGGGGCTCCAACCGAAAGAAATGAGCCCGCCTGACCAAAAAGAATGGAAACGGGCCCGTTAAAGCGGTCCGACATCACAATCACCAGAAGCGATCGTCAGAGGGGCCCGGCCCGCACCGGACAGTTAGGAATGCAGAGCCGTGCCTTCAAGAGCAGTATTGCCGCGAACAATGATTTGTTCGAGTTGCGTCGCTCAGATCGTCACCACGATCTCAGATCGTCACTACGATCTTGCCGAACTGCTCGTTCGATTCGAGATAGCGATGCGCTTCGACAATCTGGTCGAAGGCAAAGGTCCGGTCGATGATCGGCCTCAGCGTGCCCGTCTCCAGGCCTCCGAGGATGAATGCCTTGGCGGCCTCCAGCTTCACCGGATCGCCGGTGATCTCGTGGACGAGGTAGCCACGTAACGTCAGCGTCTTGCCCAACACGGCAGGCAGGGGGAACGGCGTCGGCTCGCTGCTGAGGCCGCCATATTCGATCAGAATGCCGCCCTTTGACATCGCGGCCGTCAGCGGCTCGAAGATCGGACCGCCGATTGCATCGAGCACGACCCGCACTCCGTCCTGTCCAGCGATCTCGTTCAGCCGCACGGCAAGACTCTCTTCGGCGAGGACCACGACTTCAGCCGCACCGGCATCGAGCAGGGCCTGCTTTTTGGCCGATGTCCGTGTCACCGCGATCGCTGTCGCGCCGACGCTGTCGGCGGTCTGGATCGCCGCGAGCCCGACACTGCTTGAGGCCGCTGTAATGACGACGACATCTCCACGGCCCAGTTTTGCGATGTCGATCAGCGCGCCGTAGGCGGTGAGATATTGCATCCAGACGGCGGCCCCTGTCTGCCAGTCGAGCGACTGCGGATGCTTGACGACGAGTCCGGCGGGATAGGTGATCAATTCGCCATAGGCTGGCCAGCGAACCATCGATTGCGGCGGGATAATGCTGACCGCGTCGCCGGGCGTGAAATCCTTCACGCCTGTACCGACCGCCTCGACGATGCCCGCTGCTTCCAGGCCAAGCCCGGACGGCAGTGTCGGCGTCTCGATATAAATGCCCTCGCGCAACAACGCCTCGGCGCGATTGAGGCCGAGCGCCTTGACGCGGATCTGCACCTCGCCCGGACCCGGTGGGGGGAGGTTTACATCCTCGATGCGCAGAACCTCGGGGCCACCATGCTGGTGGAAGCGGACAATACGGGACATTCGGGACACTCCAAATTATCTGAACCGAATGAGCTATGCAGCCAAGGTTTGCAGGGATAAATGGTTATATAGGCAAGGAAGTAGAAACCAGGAGTTCCGAATGGATCGGCTCGAGAGCATGGCCGTGTTCCTCAAAGCGGTCGACCTTGGCTCGTTCGCGGCCGCGGCGGTCGCGCTCGATCTGTCCGGGCCGATGGTCGGCAAGCATGTCCGCTTTCTCGAGGAGCGGCTGGGCGTGCGTCTCATCAACCGCACCACGCGCCGCCAGAGCCTGACCGATTTCGGCCGTGCCTATTATGAACGCTGCAGGGTCGTGCTGGCCGAGGCCGAGGCAGCCGATGCGCTCGCCGCCGACCAGCTGTCCGAACCGCGCGGGAAACTGCGCGTCACCATGCCGGCGCATTTCGGCCGCCACTGCGTTACTCCCGTGCTGCTAAAGCTCGCGCGGCAATATCCGATGCTGGAACTCGATTTGTCGCTCAGCGACCGTTTCGCCGATCTCGCCGAGGATGGCTTCGACCTCGCCATCCGAACCGGTGAATTGGACGACAAGGCCGGCGTGATCGCGCGCCGCGTTGCGCGCCAGGACATGATTGTCTGTGCCGCGCCTGCCTATCTCAAAAATCATGGCGAGCCCCGGCGGACCGAAGACCTCGCCGACCATCAGGCCATCGTCTATCGCCGGCTCGGCCAGATCGTTCAGCCGTGGCTGTTCGTGCGTGAAGGGCAACCAGCGCAGGAGATCATGCCCGGCGGTCGGCTGCGGCTCGACGATCTCGATGCCATCGCCGACGCAGCGGTCGAAGGCATGGGACTGGCGTGGCTGCCCTGGTGGCTGGTTCGCGAGCGCATTCAAGCCGGCGCCTTGGTGGCGCTGTTGCCGGGCCAGCCGCATTATCCCTACGACTGTCACGCGCTTTGGCTGCAAACGCCGCATCTGCCGCGCAAGGTGCGGCTGGCTGTCGACGCGCTGGCGGCAGCCTTGCCGAAACTGATGGCCTGATCACCGGCACGCGCGGCGCCCCGGCCAGCCAGTGGTCGGCGCCGGCGCAGCTCTTTGCGTCGCCCATGGCGGCGGGCTGCAACACGCGCCTTTGACCTGGCGTCGAAGACTGCCTCTTTGAGGTGTCGCATTCCGGTGCCATATGAAGGTGGCCGAAGGAATGTACGCATTGCAGGAGAGACGGTTGATGACCAAAGGTTCGGATCTGTTCGTGGCGGCCCTGGAGAATGAGGGGGTCGACCGGATCTTCGGCATTCCGGGCGAGGAAAATCTCGACATCGTCGAATCGATCCGCCGCTCGTCGATCCAGCTGATCCTGACCCGCCACGAGCAGGCGGCCGCCTTCATGGCCGCCACCTATGGCAGGCTCACCGGCAAGGCAGGCGTGTGCATCACCACGCTTGGCCCCGGCGCGCTCAATCTGACCACCGGCTCGGCCTATGCGTTGCTCGGCGCGATGCCGATGATCATGATCACCGGCCAGAAAGGCATCCTGTCATCGCGGCAGGCGCGATTCCAGATCGTCGATATCGTCGCGGCGATGAAGCCGCTGACCAAGCTTTCGCGCCAGATCGTCTCGCCGAAGATGATCCCCTCGCTGGTGCGCGAAGCCTTCCGCGTTGCCCAGGAGGAGCGTCCCGGCCCCGTGCATTTGGAACTGCCCGAAGACATCGCGGCGGCGGAGTGCGAACCGGTGGCACTGGTGCCGACGCACCCGGTCGAGCTGCCGCTGGCGAGCCCAGGCGCGCTTGATCGCGCCGCCCGCATGATCCTGGAAGCCAAGCGTCCGCTGCTGATGTTCGGCGCGGCGGCGTCGCGGCCGCGCGTGACCCCCGATGTCGCGCAGTTCGTGCTGCGCACCCAAATTCCCTATTTCACCACGCAGATGGGCAAGGGCACCGTGCCCGGCGGCACCGAGCTCTACATGGGAACGGCGGCGCTTTCGGAGCGCGACTATGTGCACGAGGCGATCGAGCAAGCCGATCTGATCATCACCATCGGCCATGACACGGTCGAGAAACCGCCCTTCATCATGGGCGCCAACGGGCCGAAGGTCATCCATGTCGGTTACCACTCAGCTGACGTCGAGCAGGTCTATTTCCCGCAGGCCGAGATCGTCGGCGACCTCGGCCCTTCGCTGGCGCTGCTGGCCGACCGCATCGAGGGCAAGATTCCCAATGCGCAGACCCTGCTGCCGCTCAGGGAAGGCATTTTGAGCCGGATCGCCGCGCGCGCCACCGAAGACCGCTTTACGCCGCAGCGCATCGTGCATGACGTGCGCGCCATCATGCCGGCGGATGGGATCCTCGCCCTCGACAACGGCATGTACAAGATCTGGTTCGCGCGCAACTACCGCACGCGGATGGCAAACACGCTGCTGCTCGACAATGCGCTGGCCACCATGGGCGCTGGCCTGCCGTCGGCGATGATGGCGGCGCTGCTCTATCCCAAGCGCCGCGTCATGGCCATTTGCGGCGACGGCGGCTTCATGATGAACAGCCAGGAACTGGAGACCGCCGTCAGGCTCAAGCTCAACCTTGTCGTGCTGCTGCTCGAAGACCACGCTTATGGCATGATCCGCTGGAAACAGGCGGTCGACGAATTCCCGGATTTCGGCATGACCTTTGGCAATCCCGATTTCGTCAAATACGCCGAGGCCTATGGCGCCAAGGGAACCAGGGTTGCGGAGATCGCCGACTTGCGGCCGGCGCTGGAACAGGCTTTTGCCGGCGGCGGCGTGCATCTCGTCGTGGTGCCCATCGACTATTCCGAAAACACCAGGGTGCTCGTCGACGAATTGCGCGAGCGGCTGCCGGCGCCGCGGACGCCCTGACGGCGGCGGCAAAGCCGCCGTCAGGATCGTTTGGGCGTAAGACCCTACACCTTGCAGTAAGGCGTGACCGGCGCGATGGTGCCGAAATCCTTGACGATCTCGTAGCTGATGCCGTCCGCCGCCGCCTTGCCGACATAGGAATGGCAGAGCGTGTGATTGTTGCTGGCATCGACGCGGATCTTGCCTTGCGGCGCGTCGAACTCGATCGTCGGCAGCGCCTTGAGCACATCGTCGTCCTTCACCGACCCGGCCTTCTCGGCAGCCAGCGCATAGAGATGCAGGCCGTTATAGCCCGCCTCGCCAATGCCGTTGACCATCTTCTCCTGGCCGAATTTTTCGCGGAAGCTCGAGATGAACTTCTTGTTGACCGGATTGTCGAGGGCCATCCAGTAGGGCTGCGGCGCGTAGGTGCCGGCGGCGACGCCGGGCGGCAGCGCATCCTTGTTGAAGACTTCGTCGAGCGGCGCGATCAGCGGCTGCTTGATGTCGAAAGAACGATACTGCTTGAGCTGGGTGACGGCGTCGTTGCCGACCACCATCGACCAGACGACGTCGGGCTTCAGCGACTTGATCTTCTGGAAGGCGGGGCCGAAATCGGTGGTGCCGAACGGATAGTAGTCGGCGCCGATGATCTTGCCGCCGGCCTTCTCATAGGCTGCCGTGATCGCCTCGGTCATCTTCTGCGGCCAGGCATAGTCGGAGGCCATGACATAGATGGTCTTGCCGAGGTTCTCGGCCACCCACGGCATCATCGGGTCGACCTGCTGCATCGGGATCGGACCGGTGGCGACAAAATAGCGGTTGCATTCGCCGCCCTCGAAATTGGTCGGGTAGAAGAAAAGCTTCTTGGCCTTCGAGGTCACCGACAATGTCGCGCTTCGTTCGGGCGAAATGATCGTGCCCATGACCACGTCGACCTTGTCTTCGTTGATGAGCTTGCGCGCCTTGTCGATGGCGCCCTTGGTCGTCGTCTGGTTGTCTTCGATGAACAATTCGACCTGGCGCCCGCCAATGCCGTTGGCAGCGTTGAGTTCGGCGGCGGCGAGCTTGTAGCAATTGAGCAGCGTCTCGCCGAGGATCGCCTGCAGCCCGGTGATCGGGATCGACAGGCCGACCTTGACGGTGTCGGCGGCGCGCAAGATCGACGGTGCGCCGACCATGGCAAAGGCAGCGGCAGCGCCGCCGGATTTCAGGATCGTTCTTCTGCTTATCATTGTTATGTTCCCTTCCAGTCCAGGCGCGCCCCATGCACGCCTTACAAGTCAAAAAGCTCCCAGGCGCGCTTCAGGCGCGCCTATAGGGCCAACAGGTCCTTCAGCAGGGTCTCGTCGGCGAATGCTTCCGGCGTGCCCTCGTGTACGATCCTGCCCTTTTCCATCACCAGGCAGCGGTCCGCCGCCTTGAGAACGAGATCGAGATTCTGCTCGACCAGAACGATCGCGATGCCGCGCTCCCGGGCGATGCGCGGCACCAGCTCGGCGATCGACTGCACGATGTTCGGCTGGATGCCTTCCGAAGGCTCGTCGAGCAGCAGCACCGAGGGCAGGCCGCACAGCGCGCGACCGATCGCCAGCATCTGCTGCTGGCCGCCCGAAAGTGTGCCGGCGACCTGCGCTTCGCGTTCGCGCAGGATTGGGAAATAGCCGAAGATATCGTCGGGAATGCCGCCGTCGCCGCGATCCCGGGCGGCACGGGTGCCGACTTCGAGGTTTTGCCGCACGGTCAGCTGGTTGAAGATGCCGCGCCCCTGCGGCACATGCGCGATGCCCGCCCGCGCCCGGCGGAAGGCCGGTGCGTTGGTAAGATCCTGATCGCCGAGAACCACTGCACCACCGCTCGCCTTCAGGCCGCCGGCGATGACGCGCAGCAGCGTCGTCTTGCCGGCGCCGTTGCGGCCGAGCAAGCCGACAATTTCGCCTGATGCCACGCTAAGGTCGATGCCGTTCAGCACCGGGAGCAGGCCGTAGCCGGCCGAGACGGCAAGTGTCCGCAGCATGGTCAGCGCCTCCCCAGATAGACGTCGCGGACCATTTCGTCGGTCTCGATGTCGTGGAAAGGACCGCTGCGCAGCCGGCGCCCCTGATGCAGCACCAGCGTCTCGCAGTTCAGCGCCCGCACGAAGCGGATGTCGTGTTCGACGGCGACGATCGAGAATTCGCCCTTGAGCCGCAGCAGCATCTCGGCGGTTGCCAGCGTTTCCTGCGGCGTCATGCCGGCGGTGGGCTCGTCGAGCAGCAGCAGCCTTGGCTCGATCGCCAGCGCCATGCCGATCTCCAGCAATTGCTTCTGGCCATGCGCGAGTTCGCCGGCCAGCGTGGCGGCACGACTGCCGAGCGCGACCAGTTCCAGCAACTCACGGGCCGGGCGAACCGGCGAGGGCGCCCCCCACCGCGCTACCTTCAGATTGTCCTCGACCGAGAGGCTCGGGAAGATCGACGGGATCTGGAATTTTCGCGCGATGCCGAGCCGGGCGATGCGGTGCAGCGGCAGGCCGGCTATATCGTGGCCGAGGAAGCGCACGCTGCCGCTGGTCGGGCGCAGCGTGCCGGTCAGCACATTGAGGAAAGTGCTCTTGCCGGCGCCGTTCGGCCCGATGATGCAGCAGAGTTCCTTGTCGCGCACGGTCAGGTTCAACCCTTCCAGCGCTTGCAGTCCGCCAAAGCGGATGCCGACATTTTCGGCCTGGAGCAGGACATCGCTCATAGCGCGCGCCTCCGGCCTTTGAACAGACTCTTTAGCCGCGCGTAGATCGACAGGATGCCGTCCGGCAAGACGAAGACGATGATAACGAAGACGCAGCCGAGCAGCAGCGGCCACAGGCTCGGGTTGAAGCTTGAGATCGTCTGCTGCGCGCGCTGGATGGCGATCGCGCCCAGCACCGGGCCAAGCAGCGTGCCGCGCCCGCCGACGGCCACCCAGACGATGACTTCCGTCGACAGAAGCAATCCGGAGAGGTCGGGCGCCACCAGCCCTGCCATGCAGACATAGAGCGCGCCGGCAAGCCCGGCGATGGCGGCGGACAGGACGAAGGTGACGAGCAGTCGTAGCGGCGCGTTGTGGCCGAGCGCTGCTGCCCGAACCTCATTGTCCTGGATGGCGGTCAGCACCGTGCCCCAGCGGCCACGGCTGATCGACCACAGTGCCAGCACGACCACCGCGACGATGGCGGCGACGAAGATGTAGGAGGGCATGTCCTGGCTGAGATCGACATGCGTCCCGCCGATATCGAACTCGATTGGCGGAATGCCGATCAGGCCGCTGTCGCCGCCGGTGACCGAGCTCCAGGAGACCGCGGCCTGCTGGCAGATAACACCCATGGCGAGCGTGACGATGGTGAAGTAGCTGCCACGGATGCCGCCGAAGAACAGGAAGTAGCCGATGATGGCGGCGACGAAGCCAGCCCCCGTCACCGCGCCCAAAATGCCGAGCTGGCTGCCGAAGGGGATGGCGTCGTTGAGCGTGACCAGCGCCATGATGTAGCCACCAATGCCGAAGAAGGCGGCGTGGCCGAAACACAGGATGCCGGTGCGGCCCCAGAAGAAATCGAGGCTGGCAGCGAACAGGCCGAAGATCAGCGCGTCGCGGATGACAGTCAGCTGGTAGCCGTCGGCGAAGAGCGGATAGAGAACCGCGAGCACCACGCAGACGGCGAAGATCAGCAGCCAGTTGCGGTCGCGGGCGATCATCGCGACGCTCCGTTGAACAGGCCGTTGGGCCGCAGCCGCACGGCAACGATGGCCGCGAGCAGCACGATCGCCTGCGCCAGCGATGGCGAGATCTGGTAGTTGAGCACGCTGGTCAGCCCGCCGACGAAGACGCTGCCGGCGACGAGCCCGCCGATCGAGCCGACGCCGCCGACGATGACGACAAAGAACGCGTTGGCGAGATAGTTCACGCCCATCTGCGGCAGCACGATTGCCAGCGGTGCGACCAGCCCGCCGGCAAGCCCGGCGATGGCCGCGCCGAAGGTGAAGGCGATGGCGTAGGTGCGCCGCGTGTTGATGCCGACGCTCTCGGCCATCTCGCGGTTCTGGATGACTGTGCGGATATCCAGCCCGAACGATGTCCGGCTGATTAGCAGGACGACGCCGAGCAAGGTCAGCATGGCAATGGCGATCAGGATCAGCCGATAGGCGGGATAGACGGTGAAGAAAAGGTCGAGCGTGCCCTCGATTGGTGGCGTCACCGGCTTGGCGCCGATGCCGAAGATCAGTTCCAGCCCTTGCTGCAGGATCAGGCTGACGCCCCAGGTGGCAAGCACGGTCGATACCGGCCGCGAATAGAGATGGCGGATGATGGCGAATTCCAGGATGCAGCCGACCACCGCGCCGGCGATGGGCGCGGCGGCGAGTCCCAGCCAGAACGAACCGCCGATGCTCTGGACGAAATAGACCGCGAAGGCGCCGACGGTAACGAACTCGCCATGCGCCAGGTTGGTCACGTTCATCAGGCCGAAGCTGATCGCCAGCCCAAGCCCGACCAGCATCAGGATGCTGATCAGCGTCAGCGCATTGAGGAGCGTGGTGATCAGAAAATCCATCGTGTCAGGCAGCACTGGCGAGGCGTTGACGCAGGCCGGCGAGCAGGCCCTCGGCGGCATCGATCACCGCTGCCTGATGCGGCTGCAAGTCCTGCCCGGCCCATTCGTCGATATGGTCCGACAGCGGGTCGATCACTTCGGTGCGGTGATTGGCCAGCGTCTCGATGACGGCATGGCCGCAGAATGGCACATAGCCCTCGGAATAGCCGCCTTCATGGCTCATCATCAGGCGCCCGTTCGATGTCTCGGCGGCCAGCGCCACCATGCGGGCGGCAAGGCGCCGGAAGCATTCGCTGTTCAGCATCATGCGGCCGAGCGGATCGAAGCCCGAGGCGTCGAAGCCGGACGCGACGATGACGAGGTCCGGCCTGTAGGCGCGCAAGGCAGGAGCGACGACGCGGTCGAAGGTTGCCTCATAGGCGCCGGTGCCGCTGCCGGCCGGCAGCGGAATGTTGATGTTGTAGCCTTCGCCTTCGCCCTTGCCATTGTCGGCCAGCGCGCCGCGTCCGGTCGGATAGAGATTGTCCTGGTGCAGGGAAATGGTCAGCACTGATGGGTCGGAATAAAACACCGTCTCGGTGCCGTTGCCATGATGCACGTCCCAGTCGACGATCGCTGCGCGGCCGAGCAGGCCCTCATGCTGCAGCCGGCGCACGGAGACGCCGATGTTGGAGAACAGGCAGTTGCCCATCGCCTGGTCGGGCTCGGCATGGTGCCCCGGCGGCCGCGCCAGCGCATAGGCGTTGTCGACCCGTCCGGTGAGCACCGCGCGCATCGCCGCATAGGTGGTGCCGGCGGACAATAGCGCGATATCGAAACTGTTGAGGCCGATCGGCGCCTGCGGCCCGGCGAAACCGGAGCCGCGCTCGCTGAGCATTCTGATGTCGTCGACGTGGCGCTGCGTATGCACACGCAGCAGGTCCTCCACCGAAACCGGTTCGGGAATGATTGGCACCAGATGGCGTGACAGGCCGCTGACCTGGATGAGGTTGTTAAGCCGGCGCTTCGATCCAGGTGATTCCAGGTGCCGTCCGGGTTCCACGAAACGGCCGGGAGGCATCATGTCGGCGCTGGAGCCGGTGTCATGCCACATCAGCTGTTCGTGAAAAACGTAACCTGTCGCCATAAGCTAGCGTCCCCTGAAATCCAGACGACGCTAGCAGGCTAACAATCGCATGGCCCGCCCCGAAAGGAGGGCTGTTCAGTTATCTATGCCCCTCCTTTCGGAGGGGGACGGAGGTTTGCGGCGGCCTGCGCGGCGCGCACGGCCTGCACGCGGTTCGACACCGAAAGCTTGCCGAAAATGTTCTTCAAATGCCATTTCACCGTTGTTTCGCTCACCGACAGCGCAACCGCGATATCCTTGTTGGACATGCCCTCCGACAGGCAGTGCAGCAGTTGGGATTCGCGTTGGGTGAGCTGTTCCTTCTCGGCTGGTGCGGCGGGCTTGCGCGTCGCCATGGGCATGGTCTGCGCGGCATCGATGATGCGCGTTGCATAGGCCGACAGGGCGGGATCGGTCTTTGCCTGCGCCGCCCGCAGCCGCATCAACCCGTCGACGACAGGCCTGCCCTCGTCGACGAAGGAGCGGATGAAGCCGGAGGGCTGGGCAAGACGCAGCGCTTCGAGGAGATGGCGGTCGGCCTCGCGCGGGTCATGGCCGGCATTCTTGGCGCGCAGGATCAGCGCCAGGATGTGGCGGCGCATGCGCCCGCTGCTTTTCGTTCGCTCCAGCAGCGTGTCGAAAATCGTCGCCGCCGCCGCGTAGGATTTCTCCGCCGTCAGCAGCCTGCCCTCGGCGAAGAACTCGAATTCGTTGGCGACAGTAGGGGCGGTCTCAGCGCTTTCGCGGCGATGCTCGCTCAGCAATGCGCGCGCCTCGGTGACGCGGTTCTGGTCCAGCAGCAGCCGGATGCGATCATGCACCAGCACCGAAGCGAGGCGACGGTAGACCGAGCCGCGCACGCGCTGGTAGACGCGCTCCAGCATGTCGAGTGCGGCGTCGCCGCGACCGGTCAGCTGCAGCACGCGGGCATAGGTTGGCACGCTGGCTAGGGGATAGACGATGACCGCCGCGCCCTCGATCAGTGGTCCCAGATTCTCGACCAGCGTCAGCGCCTCGCCGGACGCGTTGGTCTCGTAGGCAAGTTCGGCCAGCAGCGTCCCGGCCAGCGCCTCGGCATAGGAGTTCGCGCCGATCCGCGTCCTCGCCTCGATGATCGTGTTGCGCAGCAGCCTTTCTGCGGCGGGCAGGCGGCCGGCCGAGCGTTCGATGACGGCCATGTAGCAATTGGCGATGGTGACGCCGAGCAGGCTGCCGCTCCGCTCATGCGCCTTGCGTGCTGCGTCTGCTGCCGCGCGTGCGCCTTCGAGGTCGCCCAGCGCGTAGAGATTGTAGCCGATGACATTGGCGGTGGCACCCTCCATGAACCAGGCATCGGGGGCGATGATGCGCAGGGCGGCCAGCGCGGTATCGCGCGCGGCCTCGAACCGCTCCAGCGTGCTGTGCACGGCGGCATCGAGGACAGCGATCTCGGCTTCGATCGTGGTGCCGGTCAGCGTGCCCGGATCATTGCTATCCGTCGGCCCGGTTTCGACCAGCTTGCGCGCATTGGCCAGCGTCTGCTGTGCGATCTCGGGCTGGCTTGAGTGCACCGCCAGCCACAGCACCACGAGCTGCAGCCGGATGCGCTGGTCGACCAGTTTCCGCGGCAGCAGTGCCAGCAACTGGCGCACATAGAGCAACTGGCACTGGGCGATGAGCTCGAGCGCGTTGTTTTCGACGAACACCGCCGCACGCGCCTGGTCGCCGGCGGCGAGCGCGTGTCCGATGGCTTCGGTCAGCATCTTGCGTTCGCCGAACCATTCGGCGGCGGCCAGATGCAGCGGGGCGATCATCTCCGGCTCGCGCCGTTCCAGTTCACGGCTGAGGAAGTCGTGGAACAGATGATGGTAGCGGAACCAGCGCCGCTCCTCGTCGAGCGGCACCAGGAACAGATTACGGGTCTCGATCTCGGTGATGTCGGCCTCGGCGTCAGCCGCGCGCAAGACTGCCCGGCAGGCCTCGGCGCTGAAGCGCTCGAAGATCGAACTGTGGAGCAGGAATTTCGCCAGGTCCGGCGGCAGCTCCAGAAAGACTTCGCCCATCAGGAAATCGGCGACGTTGCGGTTGGCGCCGGTGAAATTGCCGATGACGGTTTCCGGAGCATGCGCGGCACTGAGCGACAGCGAGGCGAGTTGCAGGCCGGCGGCCCAGCCTTCGGTCCGCGAGCACAAGGTTTCCACCGTGCCGCTGCTGACGCTAAGGCCCAGCTTGTCGTTGAAGAAGGCTTCGGCTTCGGAAGAGGCGAAACGCAGATCGTCCGGACCGATCTCGAAAACGTCGCCGAGCACCCTGAGCTTGCCGAGCTGCAGGTCGGGCAGGTTGCGCGAACCAATGACGAAGGCGACGTTGGCGGGCGCCTGCCGGGTCAGGCGCTCCATGAACCGCTTCACCGCCGGCGCTTCGATGGCGTGGTAGTCGTCGAAGAACAGCGTGATGTCGGCGTCGCGCGCTGCAAGACCCGCGACAAGTGCGGCGAGCACCACATCGAGCTGCGGGATCGGGCTCGACTGGAAGGCAAGGTCGAGTTCGGCCGGGTTCTGGACGAGATGGCGCAGCGCGCCGACCAGATGCGATAGGAAGGCGCCTTCGTCATTGTCTGTCGTCTCGCAGGACAGCCATGCGGTCAGCCGGCCGAGCCGCGCGACTTCGGCGGCCCACTGCGCCATCGTCGTCGACTTGCCGAAGCCTGCAGGCGCGGCGAACAAAACGATGCGTGTGTCGACATGCCGCTCCAGCCTCGACAGGATGCTCTCGCGCCGCACCCACCGGCGATGGTGGGGTGATGCCTGGCTGGCAGGTTGCGACGATGGTCTCATCTGGCGCCGGGCACCCATTCCGTTTCGATCAACGGGATTTGCGGGGCTGCGTCGCGCGGCAGGGTTCCCTTGATCCGGGGATCTTCGGTGATTTCGAAACCGGCCGCATAAGGCTCGAACCCGCAAGCCCGGTAGAAGCCGATGACGCTGTGATGATCGATGCTGCTGGTGTGCAGCCAGATGCGGCCGGGGCCGAGGCGCCATGCCTGGTCGAGCGCGCCGGCCATCAGCCTTTTGCCAAGGCCCCGGCCGGTCAAGGAGGGAAACAGGCCGAAATAGGTGATCTCTATCTCTGTGTCGTCGGCCACGGAGAATTCGACCATGCCGACATGGTCGCCGCGTTCATCATGGCCGTAATAGACATGCTGGCGAGGGTCGGCAAAATGCGCTGACATTTCGGCATCCGACATTTCGGCGGCGCGATCCCAAAGCCAGGGAGCGCCGATCTCGAGGAAGATCGCGCGGTAGGCGGCGCTGTCGGGGTTTGTGATGCGGGTCATTGCCAGCGGTTGCGCGAGGTCAGGCACCGGGGCACGCGCTTCCATCCACGTCACCGCATTGACGATCTTGCCGGCCGGCACGCGCCGGTAGCCGGACGTGAGATCGGTGATTTCATCCGGCAATGGGCCTTCTGTGACCAGCATCTGTCCTCGATCTCTGCCGCGCAGCTTTGCCGGCATGGTGGAAGCTGATGCCAACTCTGTGCTCGCCTGCCAAGAGCTTCCCGGGTTGGGCCATGATTTTGGCCCGACCTGTCTCTTGAATTCGCGGGAAATGGCATATGAGATATGATACACCATTCACGGGAAAGCGGAATATCATGCCTGAGCGAATTGCCGACGAAGCCATTCTAAGCGCGGTCGATGACGGCTTCGCGCGGCAAGTCGCGTTCCTGGCCGACCTCGTGCGCTTTCCCTCCCAGCGTGGCGAGGAGCACGCTGCGCAATCCTTCATGGCGGCTGCCTACCAGGCCGATGGCTATGCGGTCGACATGTGGCGTGTCGATGTCGATGCGATCCGCGACCTGCCGGGGTTTTCGCCGGTGGCGGTTTCCTACGATGACGCTTTCAATGTCGTTGCCACCCACACGCCGCGAAAAGCCACCGGCCGCTCGCTGATCCTCAACGGCCATATCGATGTGGTGCCGACGGGACCGCTCGACCGCTGGGAGCGTGATCCCTACGATCCGGCGATCGAGGATGGCTGGATGCATGGCCGCGGCGCCGGCGACATGAAGGCCGGCCTGTCCGCCTGTCTCTACGCGCTGGCCGCCTTGCGCGGCCTTGGCTATCAGCCGGCCGCGAATGTTTACCTCCAGTCGGTGGTCGAGGAGGAATGCACCGGCAATGGCGCGCTCGCTTGTCTGCAGCGCGGCTACCGCGCCGATGCCGCCTTCATTCCCGAGCCGCTGGAACCGAGGCTGATGCGCGCGCAGGTCGGGCCGATCTGGTTCAGGGTCGAGGTTGACGGCGATCCGCAGCATGCGTCAGGGGCTTTCTCGGCCGGCGCCAATGCCATCGAGAAAGCCTTCGTCATCATCCAGGCCCTGAAGCAGCTCGAAATCGTCTGGAACGCGCGCAAGATCGATGATCCGCATTTTTGCAATCACCCGCACCCGATCCGCTTCAACCTCGGCAAGATCGAGGGTGGCGAGTGGACATCGAGCGTTCCGGCACGCTGTGTCTTCGAGATGCGTGTCGCCACCTATCCCGGCCAACGCCTCGAAGATGCCAGGGCCGAGCTAGAAGCCTGCATCGCCGAAGCGGCGCGCGCCGATCCGTTCCTTGCCAATCGCCCGCCCACAATGAGCTACAACGGCTTCATGGCCGAGGGCTATGTGCTGGAGGGTGCCGACGAGATGGAAGCCGTGCTGCGCCGTAGCCATACCGCCGTGTGGGGCGAGCCGCTGCAGGAGCATGTCACCTCGGCGACGACGGATGCACGCTTCTTCGGCCTCTATGCCGACACGCCGGCAATCGTCTACGGCCCGATCTGCCGCATGCCGCATGGTTATGACGAGGCCGTCGATCTCGATTCGGTGCGCAAGGTCACCCAGACCATTGCGCTGTTCATCGCCGACTGGTGCGGTCTTGAGCCCACCGATCCGGAGATGAGCTCATGAACGCAGCCGTGACTGACGGCTTCGGAGAAACGCTCGCCGAGGACGCGCCTGACGTTTCGATCGCCGACGCGTTGGCCATCTTGCGCCGGCACTACGGCCTCACCGGCAGTGCGCGCCCGTTACCCGGCGAACGCGACCACAATTTCCACATCCAGACCGACGGCGAGGGCCAGTTCGTCCTGAAGGTCTCCCACCCGGCGGAAGAAGCCGGCTTTACCGATTTCCAGAACAAGGCGCTGGACCACATCCTCGCCATCGACCCGACCTTGCCGGTCCCTTCGGTACGCAAGAGCCTTGCGGGCGAAGCGCAGTTCGCGGTCAGCGTCGGTGGATCGGCGCCGCGCATCATCCGTCTGGTCACCTATCTGCCCGGCCAGTTGCTTGCGCGATCTCCGACCTCAGCAGCGCAGGATCGCAATCTCGGCATCTTCCTCGCCCGGCTTGGCCGGGCACTGCGCGGCTTCTTCCATCCGGCCGCCGGCAGCGACCTGCTCTGGGACATCCGCAAGGTCGCCAAGACACGGCCGATGCTGGCTGACATCACTGACACCGGCCACCGGGCCATGGTCGAACGCGTCATGGACGCTTTCGAGCAGCATGCTGCGCCGGTCATCCCGACCCTGCGCGCCCAGATCGTCCACAACGACATGAATTCCTACAATGTGGTGATGGACGCCTCGCGGCCGGAAGTCGTGACCGGCATCCTCGATTTCGGCGACATGATCCATTCGCCGCTGATCTGCGATCTCGCCATCGGCGCCGTCTACCGCTGGCCGGCGCAAGGCCATCCGCTGGCCCCGGCCGCGCGCTTCGTCGCTGCCTATCAATCAGTGCAGCCTCTGGAGGTCGAAGAGATCGGCATTCTTTTCGATCTGATCCGTGCTCGCCTTGCGCTCATCGCCAACATCGCCAGCTGGCAGGCCGAGCGGTTTCCGGCCAAGCGCGACTATGTGCTGCGCCTCATCACCGAGGTCTGGGTCTCGCTCCAACGGCTGGACGGGCTCTCGTCCGATGAGGCCCGCCGCTATTTTCTCGACCATTCCAATCCGGAGTAGATGCTCTTGTCCCAGTCCTCGCCATATCCTGCAAATGCCGGCCCGACGGCATCCGAGCAAGCCCTGCTCGAGCGCCGTGCGCGGCTGCTTGGGCCGACCTATCGTGCCTTCTACCGCAACCCAATCCATCTGGTGCGCGGCAGCGGCGTCTGGCTCTACGATGCGCAGGGACGCAGATTCCTCGACGCCTACAACAATGTCGCTTCGGTCGGGCACTGCCATCCGCGCGTCGTCGAGGCCCTGTCGGGGCAGGCCGCCTCGCTCAACACGCACACGCGCTACTTGAGCGAGATCATCCTCGACTACGCGGAAAGACTGCTCGGCACCGTTCCGGCCCATCTTGGCCACGCCATGTTCACTTGCACTGGCAGCGAGGCCAACGACCTCGCCATCCGCATCGCCCAGCATTCGAGCGGCGGCACGGGCGTCATCATCACCGACTTCGCCTATCACGGCGCCACGATCGCCACGGCGCAGCTGTCGCCGGCGGCAGTTGGCGCCAAGGGTGTGCCCGCGCACCACCGGACCGTGGCAGCGCCGGACACGTTCCGCGACCATGGCCGTGCCGCGCAGGATTTCGCCAGAAATGTCGCCGCCGCCATCGAGGATATGCGCGCACAAAACATCCGTCCCGCCGCGCTGTTGCTCGACTCGGCCTTTTCCAGCGACGGCATTTTCTTCCCCGATGCGGCTGTCATGCGCGAGGCGGCGGATCATGTAAGGAAGGCTGGCGGTATCGTCATTGCCGACGAGGTCCAGTCCGGTTTCGGCCGGCTTGGCCAGGGCATGTGGGGTTTTGCCAATTATGGCATCGAGCCCGACATCGTCACCATGGGCAAGCCGATCGGCGATGGGCATCCAATGGGGGCGGTGCTCGTGCGGCCGCAGCTTGTTTCATCCTTCGGCTCGAACACCGGCTACTTCAACACATTCGGCGGCAATCCGGTCGCGGCCGCTGTCGGCATCGCCGTGCTCGACGTGATCGAAGGCGAAGGGCTGATCGAGAACGCGCGCAATGTCGGCGTCTATACGGGCGAACTCTTGGACGCGCTGCAGAGCCGGCACGGCATGGTCGGTGACGTCAGGCACAACGGCCTCTATTTCGGCGTCGAACTGACGGCGGAAGGCAACGACGGCTTGGCCGCCACCAAAACATCGGCGATTGTCGAAGCCATGCGCGAGGATGGCGTGCTGATCTCGTCCTGCGGTCCGCGCGGCAATGTCCTCAAGATCAGGCCACCGCTGCCCTTTGCCAGGGACAATGCCGAGCAACTGGCCGAGACGCTTGATGGCGCTTTGTCGAACTGGTGATCGGAGCGGGCCGCGCATGCTGAAGCTTGAACATCAAACCCTCAACGACCGCGCCTATGGCGCGCTCAAGCAGGAATTGATTTCAGGCGGTTTCAGCCCGGGCCAGACACTGGTCATCCGCAAGCTCGCCGAGACATTCGGCATCTCGACGACACCGATCCGCGAGGCGCTGCAAAGGCTGGTCGCCGAGCGGCTGCTGGAGATGCAGAACAACCGCTCGGTTATCGTGCCCTTGCTGTCGGCCGCCGCCTTCGAGGAGCTGACCCATATACGCATCGCCGTCGAAGGGCTGGCTGGCGAGATGGCCGCATCGCGGATGAGCGAAAGCGGGCTGGTCGACATCCAGGCGATGTTGGTCGGCATGCAGCACGCCGTCGAGGCAGGCGACGCCCGGGCCTACCTCACGCTGAACGAAGCCTTCCACTTCGCCATCTACCAGCATGCCGGCGCACCGATCGTTTTGAACATGATCCGCGATCTCTGGGGCCGGGTCGGTCCTTATCTCAAGCATTTGATGCGGGCTGATCGCTACATTCCGCAGTCCAACGACGCGCATCGCAGGATTGTTGCCGCGCTGGAGCAGCGCAATGGTCCTGCTGTCCGGGCCTCCCTTGAACAGGACATCACCGTGGCAGCCGCGATTCTCTCCGAAAATCTCCGCACGGCCGACTGATCCGCGCGGCGAGACGCGACCGCCCTATCTGGCCTCGTCCAGCCGGTCGCGCAGCATGCTCCATACCAGCAGCATGTTGGGCGCGTGCCGCAGCAGCGCGTGGAACGGGATCGGCGCCGGCGGCGCAAAGGGCAGCGGCAAATCACGCGCCTCGATTCCCTTTGCCCAGTCGGCCAACACCTTGCCCATCGCCGTCGTCATCGCAATGCCGCGCCCATTGCAGGCGCGGCCGGCGATGAGGCCCGGCCCGAGGTCCAGAAGGTGCGGCAGGAAATCCGGTTCGACCGCCGCCATTCCCGACCAGCTGTAGGCAAGTCGCGGGAGGTCAGGCAGATCGAGATGATGGCCAAGCCGTCGCCAGATGGTTTGCGGCACGCGCGTGTCTGCACCGGCACCCAGAATATGCATGCCGCCGCTGATCAGCCGGTTGTCGGCGTCGAAGCGGAAGGTGAAGAGATTGCGCCTGGTGTCGCCAGCGCCTTGCCCGCCGGGGAGCAGCCGCATGCGCACTTCGCGCGGCAGCGGCTCGGTCGCCATCTGGAAAACCTTCAGCGGGATATAGGTCCGCTGCAGCAGGGGATTGAGCGACCCGCCATAGGCGTTGGTGGCGATCAGCACCTTACCGGCACGCACCGAGCCCGACGGCGTTTTCAGCATCCAGCCATCAGCCTTGCGATCGACGGAGGTGACCGGTGTGCGCTCGAAAATCCCAGCGCCGGCTTTCTCCGCTGCGTTGGCCAGTCCGTTCGCGTAGGCGACCGGATTGAGCACACCACCCGAACGGTCCATCCAGCCGCCGACATAGCCGCGCATGCCCGTCAACATTTCGATTTCCTGCCGGTCCAAAACAACGGCTGGCCGGCCGCGCCGTGCCCATTGTCCGGCTCGCGATTTGACCTTCTCGAAAGCGGCAGGCGAATGCGCCGGCTGGATCCATCCGCTCTGCACGGCGTCGCAGTCGATGCCGTGCCGTTCGATAAGGCCGAAGACCAGATCGGCACTGCCGGCGGCAAAATCGATCAGCCTCTCGCCGCGCTCTTGGCCGAGATGCGCAAAGATGTTGTCCGGGTCCATCTTGGCAAAGTTCGGCACGACGAATCCGGCATTCCTGCCGGTCGCGCCCCAGGCGACGATTTCCGCCTCGAGAACGACGACGCGAAGCCCTCTCTCGGCCGCGTGCAGGGCGGTTGAAAGACCGGAGAAGCCGCCGCCGACAATCGCAAGGTCTGCGTCGAGCTGGCCTTGCAATGCCGGCCTGTCGAGGCGGTTGCGGCTGACGGCGCGCCAGAGTGAGGCGCTATGCGCCTCCTGGCGGATTGCAGCGGTCATGAGCCGGAACTGGTCTTGGTTACGACCGCCTTCGCCCGCTTGCCGAAGCGGCGCTGTGCCCTGTCGCCGAACAATCCGTTCGGCCTGATCAGTAGGATGACGCAGAGCATGACGCCGATGGCGACGATCTGCAGCGAGGCGGCGCGTGCCTGTTGCTCGGGCGCAAACAGCACACTGGTCAGCGTGCCCGATCCGGCCCATATGCCCCACACCAGAATGCTGCCGACGACGGCACCGAGATTGCTGCCCGAGCCACCGACGATCAGCATCACCCAGATCTGGAAGGTCAGGATCGGCAGGTAATTGTCGGGCGCGATGAAGCCGGTGAAATGCGCCTGCAATGCCCCGGCCAGCGCCATGATGGCGCCACCGACGGCAAAAGCCTGGACGCGGTAGAAGCGCGCGCTCTTGCCGAGTGAGATCGCCGCGCGCTCATCCTCGCGAAGAGCTTTCAACACGCGCCCCCAGGGGCTGCGCGACAGATGCGCCAGCGCGAGATAGACGATCAGCGTGACGCCCGAAACGACCGCAAGGTTCGACAGGTTGAACAGCAGCGGCGTCTCGGCAAGGCTGCCGAAGGGGCGCGGGATGAAGCCAATGCCGAACGGACCGCCGGTCAGTTTCTGCGCATTGAGCGCGACGAGTTGCACGACCACGGCGACGCCGAAGGTGGTGATCGCGAGATAGTCGGACCTGAGCCGCAGCGTTGCCATGCCGGTCAGCGCTGCCGCGATGCCGCCGACGACCATGGCGCCCAGCCAGCCGACCAGGATCGGCAGGCCGAAGCCACCGAGCCGCGCCGCATCGTCCGGCGTGGTCAGCAGCGCCGACGTATAGGCGCCGATGGCGACGAAGCCGGCGAGGCCTACATTGAACAGGCCGGTCAGCCCCCACTGCAGATTGAGCCCCAGCGTGACCAGTGAAAAGATCAGCGCTGTAGTCAGGAAGAAGGCGCCGTAGCCGAGCAGGTCCATCAGCGTTCCCCCACACCAAACAGGCCGATCGGCCGCACGAACAGCACCGCCATCAGGATGATAAAGGAGACGGCGGCGCGCCATTCGGCGCCGATCAGCTGCACCGCGCCGGCTTCGGCGAGCCCGATGATCAGGCCGCCGAGCACCGCGCCCGGAATGCTGCCGATGCCGCCGAGAATGGCGGCTGCAAACATCGGCAGCAGCATGTCGAAGCCCATGAACGGGCGAATCTGCACCAGAATGCCGATCATCACGCCGGCGACGCAGGCCAGCGCCCCGCCAATGACCCAGGTGACGCGCACCACGCTGGCGACGTCGATGCCGACAATGCGGGCCAGTGCCGCATTCTGGCTCAGCGCCTGCATGGAGCGCCCGGTCTGCGTGCGTGTCATCAACAGATGGACGCCGAGCACCAGCACGGCGGTCAGCAGCAGAAGTGCGATCTGGTCGGGGGTGATGCGGATGCCGAAGCCGACCGGCATGGCGATCTGGATCGCCCGGCTAAAATAGGTCGGCCGCGAGGTGAAGGTGAATTCGAGCAGGCTGCGCAGCGCCATCGAGGCGCCGAAGCTCGCCATCACCACGATGATCGCTTGCCCCTGCGAGCGCAGCCGCGAAAACAGCACTCTGTCAAGCAGCAACGCCAGCAAGGCTGTGAAGGCCATGCCGGCGACCAGCGCAACCAACAGCGGCCAGCCAAAAGACAGCGGACCAATGGGCGCCACCTTGCCGAATGTCGCGCCAATGGCGCTGACGACGGCGAGCGTCGCATAGGTGCCCCAGGCCATGAAGTCGCCATGGGCGAAGTTGGAAAAGCGCAGGATCGAATAGGTCAGCGTCACGCCGATGGCGCCAAGCCCGATCATGGAGCCGGTCAGCAATCCGTCGACGACAAATTGCAGGCTCATGCCGCACCTCCTTCGGCCTTGAGCGGCCGCTGGCCGAGATAGAGTTCGGCCACCACCGGGTCGTTCCAGAGTTCGGAGGCAACGCCCTCGTGCCGGTCCTTGCCCTCGACCAGCACATAGGCGCAGTCTCCGATGGCCAGTGCCGCCTTGGCGTTCTGTTCGACCAGAAGGATGGTGACGCCGGACTTGCGGATGCCGGCCAGCATCTCGAACACCATCGAGACGAATTTTGGCGACAGGCCGGCCGACGGTTCGTCGAGCACCAGCACCTTGGGATGGACAATCAGGGCGCGTGCGACAGCCAGCATCTGCCGCTGCCCACCCGACAGGTTGCCGGCGGCGGTGCGGCGTTGGCGAACGAGATCGGGGAAGGCGGCATACATTTCCTCGATTCGGGCGGGGATCTCGCGCCGCTCGAGGATACCGCAGGCAACCTTGAGATTGTCCTCGACCGACATCAGCGGAAAGATGTTTTCCGTCTGCGGCACGAAGGCAAGGCCGAGCCGAACCATGGTGTGGGCGGGTGCGGCGGTGATGTCCTTGCCGTCGAGAAACACCGTGCCGCCGGTGATCGGGACGAGACCGGCGATTGCCTTGATGAAGCTTGACTTGCCGGCGCCGTTGGGGCCGAGGACGACGACTATCTCGCCCTTGCGCACGGTAATCGAGGCGCCGCGCACAATCGGTACGCCTGGTTCGTAGCCGGCTTCGAGATCGCGGACATCGAGGACGGTCTCGCTCATGCGGTGCCTCCGAGATAGGCCTCGATGACGCGCGGATCGCGGGCGACTTCTTCCGCCGTGCCTTCGCTGAGCAGCTGCCCGCTCGCCATGACCAGCACGCGATGGCAGAGCCGCGTCACCATGTCGATATTGTGCTCGATCAAAAGGAAGGTGATGCCGCGTGCGTTGATGTCGCGGATGCGGTCGATGATGACTTCAAGCAGCGTCGCGTTGACGCCGGCCGCCGGTTCGTCGAGCAGGATAATCGCCGGGTCCGCCATCATGACGCGGGCGAGTTCGAGCAGCTTGCGCTGGCCGCCGGAAAGCACGCGCGCCGGCTCTTGCGCGAGGTGGGTGAGGGTGACGAGTTCCAGAAGGTCGAGTGCCTTCGCCCTGGCTGCCCTTTCTTGTGCTGTCACCCGCCACGGCGTGACGAAATTGGCGAGCAGTCTTTCGCCGGCCTGGCCCTGTGCCGCCAGCATGATGTTTTCGATCAGCGTCAGGTTCGGTAGCGGGCGCGGGATCTGAAAGGTGCGGCCGAGGCCCCGACCGATGCGCAGATGCGCGGCTTCACCGGAGACGCGCGTGCCGTTGAGCAGGATATCGCCGCTTGTTGGCAATATGCTGCCGGCGAGCAGGTCGAACATGGTCGTCTTGCCGGCGCCATTGGGTCCGATCAGGCCGAGGATTTCGCCCGCTTTGACATCGAACGAGACATCATTGACGGCGACAAGACCGCCGAACCGCCTGACGACATGGCTTGCCGTCAGAACCGGTGCCCGGGTCTCCTGCCCTTGGCGCTCCGCTGCCTCGCTCATCAAACCCTCTGGCCGAAGACGATCGTCGCCGCCTCCTGATTTTTGATTTGTGATCACACTTGCTTTGATCACGCTATTCGGCTTTAATTTCATCCGCAAGCCGAAAACGGGCCAAGACCGGGACTGCCATGCAAAAGGCTGCCATCGAGCGAAACAATGAAACGATCGCAGCCCAGCTTACGCCGGTCGGCCGCGAGACCGTGCAGGATCGCGTCTATTCTGAGTTGCGCCGGGCCTTGATCGGCGGCCTGTTCGAACCGAACCAGGTGCTGACCATCCGTGGCCTTGCCGATGCACTGGTCACCTCGACCATGCCGGTGCGCGAAGCGCTGGGGCGGCTGATCACGGAAAAGGCGCTGGAGGCGCTGCCCAACCGCTCGGTGCGCGTGCCGCCGATCACACTGGAACGCATCGACGACCTTCTGCGCGCCCGCTCCCTCATCGAAGGCGAAGCGATTGCGCTTGCCGCCACGCGCATGAGCCCGCGCCAGATTGCTTCGATTGAAGCCATGCTGGGCGAGTGGGACGAGATGCGGGCGCTGAAGCACAAGAAGGATATCGACCGCGAAGCGACGCTCAACCAGAGCTTCCATTTCGAGATCTACCGCTGCTGCGGGTCGGCCGTGCTGATCCCGATGATCGAGAGCCTGTGGCTGCAATCGGGACCTTGCATCCGCGTCGCCATCTACGCCTTTTCCGAAGCCGGCGAGGTCGACACCGCGCACTATCACCGCAGCATCGTCGCGGCTCTAGCCAAACAGGACGCGCAAGCGGCGCGCGAAGCGCTGGTGGCCGATATCAGCCGGCCTTTTGCTTTCCTGCGCGACAAGCTGCAATCGGCTGCCACGAAAGATCAGACATGATTTCCATTGGGATCACCGAGCCACGCTCGAAGCTTTCCGTGACAGCCCTGCTGCTGCCCGAGAAGGCGCCGGAAAACGCGGCGTTTCTCCAGGCGTATCTCGCCACGCCACGCGTCGTTCCGGGCATTCATGCGATGTGGACAGGCCCGGAAATTTCTTGTCCGGTTCCATCGGCTGATCTCGAGGGCCAGGCCTATGCCAAGCCCTTGCCGGCGGAGAACGCGACATTGACGCCGCAGCCGGGTGACATCGTGCTGTCCTACGTGCCGCCGCGTATGTGGGGCGGCAATCCCACCGCCATCTTCGATATCGGTCTCTATTACGGGCAGGGGGCGCGCCTGCTGTTCCCGATCGGTTGGCTGGCCGGTAGCGTCGTGGCGCAGGTGCGGGCCGATCAGCGCGACCAGTTCGCCGCCGCATGCGGGATCATCCGCCGCAACGGCGCCTGCGACATGACTTTCAGCCTGGTGGAGGCCTCGAATGGCTGACGACAGTTTCGATCTTTTCGACCTTCGCGTCGAGGCGGTTATCCCCGAGGGCAAGCCCATCTATTGCGGCGCCAAATCAGGCGACTATTTCGAACTCAAGGGCGAGATGCTGTCGATGCCGGCGGGGCAGAGTTTTTCGATCTATTCGCTTGCCTCCGTATTGCCGTTTCTCGCGGCAAAGCAGCGCCCGACCGACAGGAATGACTGGATGACCTCGGACGCCGAGATCGCCTGTCCCGATCCCAATTGCGCCAGCCGGCTCCGCATCGTCAGGCTGGCCAAGCGGCGGTTCAGCCATGCCGAAACCACGGCCGTGCCGCTGCCGAAGGAGAATGACCAGACATGAGCGCCAAGACCTTCGAACTCGGTCCCGGCTACACCATCTCGCGCGTCATTCGCGGCGGCTGGCAACTCGCAGGTGGGCACGGCGCCATCGATCGCGGCCAAGCGGTGGCCGACCTGATCGCCACCTTCGATGCTGGCATCTGGACCTATGATTGCGCCGACATCTATACCGGCGTCGAGGAGCTGATCGGCGCCGCGCGCCTGCGGCTGGCCAGCGAGCGCGGCCTCGATGTCGCCGCCAGGATGAAGGTGCACACCAAGCTGGTGCCCGACCTCGAACGGCTGGCCGGCATCAGCCGCGACTACATCAGGGGCATCGTCGACCAGTCGCTGCGCAGGCTTAAGACCGAGCGGATCGATCTCGTGCAGTTCCACTGGTGGGATTATGACCAGCCTCGTTACGTCGACGCGATGGGCTGGCTCAACGAGCTTCGGCTGGAGGGCAAGGTGCGCAATCTCGGCACCACCAATTTCGACACGCCGCGGCTCGCCGAAATCCTCGCCGCCGGCATTCCGCTGGTCAGCCAGCAACTGCAATATTCGGTGCTCGACCAGCGGCCCGCGAATAGCCTTGCTGACCTTGCAAAGCAGAATGGCGTCAGCTTCCTCTGCTATGGTTCGGTCGCCGGCGGCTTCCTCAGCGACAAATGGCTTGGCGTGGCCGAACCCGCGACGCCGCTCGAAAACCGCTCGCTGGTCAAATACAAGCTGATCATCGATGATTTCGGCGGCTGGGACCTGTTCCAGCAATTGCTTCGGGCCTTGAAATCCGTTGGCGACCGGCATGGCGTCGACATCGCCACCATCGCCAGTGCCTGGGTGCTGGAGCAGCGCCAAGTGGCGGCGGTCATCGTCGGTGCCCGCAACCAGGCGCATGCGCTGGCCAATGCCAAAATCATGGATGTCGTACTCGACGCCGACGACCGGTCGCGAATTGCCGCCGTCATTGCGCAAGGGACCGGGCTCGACGGCGATGTCTACACGCTGGAGCGCGACCGCCATGGCCGCCATGGTTCGATCATGCATTACAACCTCAATGCGGGGAAGAAATGAGCGGCAGACCCTCCCTGTTTTCGCGTGCCAGCGCCGAGGTCGTCGACCTGCATCGCTTCTTCGTCGACTGGTTTGTCCCTGCGCGTGCCGACACGGTGGATTTCGACCGCTTCGAGCATGTCATGGGCGAAGACCTCGGCATGGTCACGCCGGACGGCATTGTGCTCGATCGGGCTGAGGTCGTCGACCATGTCCGCTCAAGCCGGGCCTCCTGCGATGACAGCTTTACCATCTCGATCGAGGACATCCGCCCCGGTTGGCAAAGCGCCGACACGATCGTCGTCTTCTACGTCGAGGCACAGCTGCGCGGCGGCAAGCATAGCCGCCGCCAGTCAAGCGCCGTCTTTACCACCAGTTCATCGGCGCCCAACGGCGTCGAATGGCGGCATCTGCATGAAACCTGGCTGCGGGTGCCGGAACGCTGAACAGGCTCCAGAGATCAAATTAGAGTCGAGTAACGAAAGGGGAACAACAATGACAAAGACGATACTCCAACTCACCACCGCGCTCGCGCTCGTCACGATGGCGGGTGCCGCACAAGCTGCCGACTGCAAGATCACCGTCGGCCTCGTCATGGAACTGACCGGTCCGGCCGGCGAATACGGCCAGGCCGGCGCCAAGTCGGTCGAAATGGCTTTTCGCGACATCAACGCCGCCGGCGGCGTGCGTGGCTGCGATCTGGCGACCGACACGCGCGACAGCCAGAGCCAGGGCAACATAGCGGTCGATGCCGCCACCCAGCTGGTCCAGGTCAAGAAGGTGCCGGTCATCATAGGCGGCATTATCTCTTCGGTCTCGATCCCGATCCTGACTTCGGTGACCGCACCGGCCAAGATCGTCCAGGTGTCGCCGGCTTCCTCCTCGCCGACGCTGACGGCGCTCGGCCGCGACGGCAAGACCAACGGCATCTTCTTCCGCACCATCACGTCGGATGCGCTGCAGGGCGTGGCTGCCGCCAAATACGCCATCGACAAGGGCTTCAAGAAGCTGTCGATCATCCACGTCAACAACGACTTCGGCGTCAACATGGTCGCCGAATTCTCACGCGCCTACAAAGCGCTCGGCGGCACCATCGTCTCCGACACGCCCTACAATGAGAAACAGTCGAGCTATGCCTCCGAGGTCACGGCGGCGATGGCGGGCGAACCGGACGGGCTCTATCTCGTCAGCACGCCGGTCGACGGCGCAACGGTTGCCCGCACCTGGATTTCGCAGGGCGGCGTGCAGAAATTCCTGCTCAATGACGGCATGAACAGCCCTGATTTCATCGAGTCTGTCGGCGCCGATTATCTGAAGGAGGCCTATGGCACCTCGTCGGGCACCAGCCCGACGGCTTCGACCGACTATTTCATGAAGAACTACAAGGAATTCTCCGGCATCGAGCCGTCCAATCCGGCGGCCGACCGTTCCTATGATGCCGGCGCCATCGTTGGTCTGGCCATCGCCATTGCCGGCTCCGAGGATCCGGCCAAGATCAAGGACGCGATGTACAAGGCGGTCGATCCGGCCGGCACGCCGATCTTCGCCGGCAAGGAGGAGTTCGCCAAGGCGCTCGGCCTGATCAAGGACGGCAAGCCGATCCGCTATGAAGGTGTCATCGGCCCGGTCGCCTTCGACAAATATGGCGACATCACCGGTCCGTTCCGGCTGTGGAAGATCGTCGACGGCAAGGTGACCACCGACGGTGAAATGACCACCGACGACGTCAACGCGCTGCAGGCCAAGCTTCAGTAGACTGACACAGTGTGTCCGGCATCGATCGCATCGCATCGCGATTGGTGCCGGCATCGCCTTGAGGCAGGCCGATATCGCTTGCACGGCAGGCGATCCCGAATAGGATCGACCGGCTGCAATGGAAGGATGGCGCGCGTGTCGGACAGGAATACGCATCGGGCCGTCCGGTCGCTGGACGCAGACGCGTCTCGCCACGCAGGCGTCTGAGCCCGATGTCGCCCGAAACGCAACGACTTCTCTCCGCTCTTGGCGATAGGCTGGGCGCGGGCGGCGTGCTTGCCGGCGCCGATGTCGACCAGCGCTATCGCGATGCTCTTGACGGCAAGCCTGGCGTGCTGCCGGAAGTGGTGCTGCGTCCGCGCGATACTGTTGGTGTCGCGGCAGCACTCGCCGGGTGCAACGCTCTCGGCCAGCCGGTCGTCGTCCAGGGTGGACGCACCGGACTGGCCGGTGGCGCACGCGTCCAGCCGGGCGAGATCGTGCTGTCGCTGGAGCGCATGACCGGCCTTGCCGCACCGGATAGCCAGGCCGCCAGCATCGTCGCCGAAGCGGGTGCAACGCTGCAGGCGGTGCAGGAGGCCGCCGACGGCGCCGGGCTGATGTTCGGTGTCGATATCGGCGCGCGGGGTTCGGCAACGGTCGGCGGCAACATCGCCACCAATGCCGGCGGCATCCGCGTGCTGCGCTACGGCATGTACCGGGCGCAGGTGCTGGGGCTGGAGGCCGTGCTTGCCGATGGCAGCGTGCTGTCCTCGCTGAGGGGCCTGCCCAAGGACAATTCCGGCTACGACCTCAGCCAGCTCTTCATCGGCGCGGAAGGCACCCTTGGCGTCGTCACCCGCGCCGCGCTCAGGCTGTATCCCAAGCCCGCGTCCGAGGTGAACGCCTTTTGCGCGCTCGCTTCGCTCGATGCGGCGATCGCGCTGCTTGGGCTGCTGCGGCAAAAGCTCGGGCCATTGCTATCAGCCTACGAGGTCAACTTCGCGCCGCTCTATGACATCATGGTTGGCAGCATGGCCATGCCGGCGCCGTTGCCGGCCGGCTCGCCCGTCTATGTCTTAGCCGAAATCCAGGGCAGTGAGCCCGAGCGCGACAGCGAACGCTTCGCCGAAGTTCTGATGCAGGCGGTCGAGGACGGCGTGGTCGACGATGTCGTCGTCTCGCAATCACCGCGCGAATTCCGCGCGCTTTGGGACGTGCGCGAGGACGCCAACCGTGTCCTGTTTTCGATCAAAGGCCTGATCGGCGTCGACATCAGCATCCCGCTGTCGCGCATGGGCGCGTTCCTGCAAGAGGCGGACGCAGCCATCCACGCCGTCGATCCCGGCGCCGACATTTATGTCTTCGGCCATCTCGGCGACGGCAATCTGCACTACCAGGTCCTGTCCGCGGATCCGGCGGCGGCCTACGGCATCGTCTATCGCGGTGTCGCGGCGGCGGGCGGCGGCGTGTCGGCCGAACATGGCATCGGCCTCGACAAGAAGCAGTGGTTGCACCTGGTGCGCAGCGACGCCGAAATCGCCACGATGCGGCGGCTGAAGACAGCGCTTGACCCGAAGGACATCCTCAACCGCGGACGGGTCTTCGATCTCGATCCAACGGCCCCCGCGCGATGACGGGCGCTCGAGAGCTCAGGTCCGTTCCGTCGCCATTTGCCTGGGGATCAGGAAACGGGCGGCGAGCACGCAGAGCAGCACGGTGAACATCAGGATCAGCGCCACCAGCGCATTGATGTCGGGCGAGAAGCCAAGCCGCATCATCGCCCACAACCTGACCGGCAGCGTGCTTTGCGTGCCGGTGACCAGGATGGTGATCATGGTTTCGTCGAATGACAGCGCGAAGGCCAGGATGGCGCCGCCGACCATGGCGCTCGACAGGTTAGGCAGGATGATGCGCCAGAAGGTCTGCCAGCCGGTGGCGCCGAGATCGTAGGACGCTTCGACCAGCGTGCGGCTCATCGACTGCAGCCGCATCAGCACCGTGCGATAAACGATCGCCAGCACGAAGACAGTGTGGCCGATGACGACCGTCAGCAGCGAGCGCTCAAGATGGATTTCGCGAAAGAAGATCAGCAGCGCCAGGCCGCTGATGATCGGCGGCATCAGGAATGGCAGGAAGATGATGAACTGCAGGATCGAGCGTCCGGAGCGGCGGCCGTGATAGTAGAGCGCCAGCAGCGTTCCGCTGACCACGGAGAGGACGACTGTGCAGACGCCGACGATCAGCGTGGTGCGCAAGGCGGTCAGGATGTCGTGGTTTTCGGCCAGCGCCACATAGGTCGAAAGCGTCGGTGACGACCAGTCGACATTGCCATGCGAGATGGTGAAGAACGACGACACGATCGGCACGAACAGCGGGCTGTAGAGCAGCACCGCGACCAGCGTCGTGATCGCGGCCAGGAAGATGGTCGAGGGCCGGGGCAGGGCGCTCATAACGACGTCCCCCGGTTGCGTCCGAAGCGTTCGCCGATGAGGATGGCGCAGATCACCACGATCGCCAACGCCACCGAGAGTGCGGCGCCGAATGGCCAGTTATAGGCTGTGCCGAACTGGCTGTAGAGGATGCGGCCGAAGGTGAAGCCGCTGATACCGCCGACCATCTGCGGCGTCAGGAAGTCGCCGATCGCCAGCACGAAGACGAAGCTCGCGGCCGAGGCGACGCCGGGCAGGCTGAGCGGCAAGGTGATGCGCAAGAAGGTCTGCCAGCCGCTGGCGCCAAGGTCATCGGAAGCGCGCAGCAAGGTTTGCGGGATGCGCTCCAGCGACAGGAAGATCGGCAGGATGGCGAAGGGGATCAAAAGCAGGCTCAGCGTCAACAGGATGGCGTTCATGTTGAAGACGAAAAGCGTCGATGGCTGATCCAGGATGCCGACCGCCACCAGCGCCTTGTTGAGGAAGCCGTTGAGGCCGAGGATGCTGCGGATGGCGTAGATCTTGATGACATAGCTCATCAGCAGCGGCACCAGCAGCAGCATCAGCAAAGCATAGCGCCAGCGCCCTTTCAGCGTCGTCAGGAAATAGGCGGCGGGATAGGCGAGCAGGATGCAGATGACGGCCACCGACACACACAGCACGATGGTATTCCAGAACACCGGCAGGAAGATCGGGTCGGTGAAGAACCTGACATAGTTGCCGAGCGTCGGCGCGTAGATGATCGTGCCCTGGTCGACGCTGAAGAAGCTGTAGACGAGGAAGATCGCCAGCGGCACGAGGACGAAGATCACCGGCAGCGCGAAGGCCAGCACCGTGACCAGCAGCGACAAACGCCTTTCCGCGGGATGGGTCGAGCCGGCCGCGCTCATGCCAGCACCAGATGGCCTTCATGCGGTGCAAAGCAAAGCGAGACCGTTTCGCCTGACTTGAGCGCACTGCCGTCGATACGGCTCGGCATGCGTAGCCGCAGCCGCTGCGCGGCATTGTCCGCCCCCGCTGTGATCGTGGCAACGGTCGACGAGCCTGCAAAGGCCAGATCGGCGATGGTACCGGAAAAGCGGTTGCCGTCGTCTTTGGCATCCGCAAGATGCAAGGCCTCGGGACGGAACGCCGCGAAGGCGCTGGCGCCGTCTGGTGCGGTCTTCAGATGCGGCTGGTCGCTGATCGAGCAGACCAGGCGCCCAAGTGCGGTCTCAATCGATCGCTGTTCGCCCTGGATCGGGCCGAGCTTTCCGGCGACCAGATTGTTCTCGCCGAAGAAGCGCGCCACGAACTCGCAATTCGGCTTGTAGTAGAGGTCGTGCGGCGTACCGAGCTGGCGGATATGGCCGGCCTGCATGACGCAGATCCGGTCGGCCATGCCGATCGCTTCTTCCTGGTCGTGGGTGACGAACAGGAAGGTTGTCTTGATTTCACGCTGGATGGATTTCAGGAACTCCTGCATCTGCCGGCGCAGTTCCAGGTCGAGTGCGGCGAGCGGCTCGTCGAGCAGGATCAGGCGCGGCTGGCAGATCAGCGCGCGCGCCAGCGCAACGCGCTGGCGCTGGCCGCCGGAGAGCTGCGCCGGGAAGCGGTCGGTGAAACGCCCGAGCTGCACCAGTTCCAGCGCTTCCGCGACGCGGCGCGCGATCTCCTTGCGCTTGATATGGCGAACCGAAAGCCCATAGCCGACATTGCCGGAAACAGTCATGTGCGGGAACAGCGCATAGTCCTGGAAGACGGTGTTGAACGGCCGCTTGTTGATCGGCATGCGGCTGATGTCCTGGCCGTCCAGGCGGATGTCGCCCGCTGTCAGCGGCTCCAGCCCGCCGATCAGCCGCAACACCGTGGTCTTGCCGGAGCCCGACGGTCCAAGCACGGTCAGGAACTCACCGTCCTTGATCGACAGGTCGATGTCGTGCAGCACGGGAACCGTGCCGTAGGATTTCGAGACGGACCGCAGCGTCAGCAGGTCGGTGTTCTGGTTCATAGACTATTCTCGCATACGCTGCGGCGGTCCGGAATGTCCGGACCGGCGGGTCCTTCGAAGTCAGATACGGAAAGGATCAGGGCGTCGCCTTGATCTCGTTCCACAGATCCGAACGCTTGAGCGGGTCTTCGACATTGTTGAGCCAGACCAGCTTGTCATTGCCGCCGGCGCTGCTCGACTCGACCACTGTGTTGCCGAAGCCGGTGCGCTCGGAAAGCTCGCCGCCGATCTTCTTGGTCAGCATGAAGTCAATCCATTTCTCGGCCGCCGCATTGTCGCGGACGCCCTTGGAGATCACCCAATTGTCGAGCCAGGCCAGCGCGCCTTCGCTTGGATTGACGTAGGCGACATGGGCGCCGATCTTCTGCAGCGCCTTCACCTGCTGCTGGCCGTAATTGGCCCAGATCAGCGCAACATCATTGTTCTGGTAGATCTGCTGCGCCTCGTCGGCGGTGGTGTAGAAGCTCAGCACATTGCGCTTGAGTTCGACCAACTTGGCCTTCACCGCCGCCATCTGCTCGGCGTTGAGGTTGAAGGGATCCTTGTAGCCGAGGGTCAGCGCGGTGAACGAGAAATTATGCTCGCCATTGTCGTAGGCCAGGATCTTGCCCTTGTAGGCCGGATCCCACAGCACCGACATCGAGGTCGGCGCCGGCTTGACCTTGTCGGTGTCGTAGATCAGGCCGATGGAATCGAAGCAGAACGGGATGCCGTAGACCTTGCCGTCCTTGGTGTCGCCGCTGACCTGCGACAGATCGCGGAAACGCGGCAGCACGTCCTTCTGGTTGGTCAGCTTGCTGACGTCGATCGGCGACACGAGGTCGGCCTTGATGTAGCGCTGCAGCTGGGCGGTGTTGACAGCGAAGACGTCAAAATCCTGGCCTTCACTGCCCTTGATCTTGGCCCAGATCTCGTCGTCGCTGCCGATGAAGACGACATCGACGCCGATGCCGGTGGCGGCGGTGAAATCCTTGACCCAGTCCGGGTCGGCATAGCCGTCCCAGGCGAGCACGCGAAGGTTCGCGGCCAGTGCCGCCGACGTCATCAGGCCGATGCCGAGCCCGATGGTCGCTAGTCTTAGAAAGGCTTTCTTCAGTCCCATTTTTCAATCTCCCATTTCGTTCTGGTGGACCGTAATTTCCGGACTTTTGCCATCACAGCTGGGTGACGGTGACCAGTCCCTCGTCCGGCACCGACACCATCCGGTTGCGCAGCGGCTTGCCGAATGTCTGTGCCTGGATTTCATACTCGTCGCCGGGCGCCGTCTTGACGCCGGAGGCGTAGCTCATCACCGCCGCGCCAAAGAAATAGGCGTGCAGATCGCCCGCCCTGCGGTGCATCGGGTAGCGGAAATGGAAGTGTTCGAGATTGGCGATCGAGTGCGACATGTGCGTCTCGCCCGACAGGAACTCCTGCTCCCAGACAACGGCACCGTCGCGCAGGATGCGGGAATGGCCGCGCACTTCCTCGGGCAGGTCGCCGACCAAAAGCTCCGGGCCGATCGAGCAGGAGCGCAGCTTGGAATGGGCGAGATAGAGATAATTCTCGCCCTCCGTCACGTGGTCGGAATATTCGTTTCCGAGCGCATAGCCAATGCGATAGGGATGGCCGTCCGGCCCATTGAGATAAAGCCCGACGATCTCGGCTTCCTCTGCCCCGGCTTTCGCGAATGCCGGCATCGGCAGATCGGCGCCCGGCGGCACGACGCATGTGCCGACGCCCTTGAAAAACCATTCCGGCTGGATGCCGATCTTGCCGACGCCGGGCTTGCCGCCTTCCAGGCCCATCTTGAAGATCTTCAGCGAATCCGATTCCTCGGCCTCCTCGCCATGTGTCAGCAAGTGCATCTGGTTGCGCGCAGAGGCACTTCCAGTGTGGGTGAGGCCGGTGCCGGTGACCAGGAAACGCGCCGGCTCCGGATGGTCGACGGGGGCGAGCACACGGCCATCGCGCAGCAACTCGTCGTAGTCGACCGTAGCTTTGCTGGTCCGCTTCTCGACCAGCGCTGCGATGGATGTGCCCTCAGCGATCGCTGCTTCGGCGAGTTCCAGCACGGAGCTGGTCTTGTCGAGTGGGTGCAAGTGATTGCCGTCATCGGAGACGCGGCCAACCCGCCTGCTGCCATCGATCGTTGTGTACTGAACAAGACGCATGAAAAACCTTCTTCCCTTGGAGCGGTGCGGATCACACCCAGCCAGCGTCGACGATAAACTGCTGGCTCGTGCACATCAGGCTGTCGTCGGCGGCGAGGAACAGCGCCATGCGCGCGATGTCGGAGGGCTGCAGCCGGTCGGGCAGGCACTGTCTCTCCGCGATCTGGCGCTCACCGGCCGGGTTCAGCCACAGCCGCATCTGGCGCTCGGTCATCACCCAGCCCGGCACCATGCAGTTAACGCGAATGCGTTCAGGACCGAGCTCGCGGGCCAGCGCGCGCGTCATGCCGTAGACGGCTGCCTTGGCGGTGACATAGGCCGGGCAATCGGGATCGCCGACCATCCAGGTGATGGAGCCGAAATTGATGATGGAGCCGCCGCCCAGCGAGCCCATCTGCGACCGCACTGCCTGTGCTGCGAAGAACTGATGGCGCAGATTGACCGCCATGCGGTCGTCCCAGTAGGCGACCGTCACATCCTTGGTCTGATGGCGGTCGTCATTGCCGGCGTTGTTGCACAGAACCTGGATCGGGCCGTTGTGCAGCATGGCCTGGACCGTTGCTGCCTGCAGCGCCTCGACATTGCGCAGGTCGCAGGGAACGAACAGCGGCGCGCGATGTCCTTCAGCCGCAATCGCATCGACCAGCTGCCGGGAGGGCTCCTCAGCCAGATCGACGAACGCGACGCGGCTGCCCTGCGCGCAGAAATGGCGGACCAGACTCTCGCCGATGCCGCTGCCGCCGCCGGTGATGAAGACGCTGCGGCCCTTGAGGCTGGGATAGGTCGCGTAGCTGCCGATTTCATCCGTCATCGCGCGCCTCTCTAGTGGGAATGCCGGGGGATGCCGGCATCGCGCCGGCCGACGAGGAAGTCGAAGTCGCAGCCCTTGTCGGCCTGCAACACACGCTCGACATAGAGGCTCTGGTAGCCGCCTTGCGGTGCCGCAGGCGGCTTCCAGTCGCGGCGGCGGATCGCCAGTTCCTCGTCCGAGACCAGAAGCTCCAGCCGGCGGCCGGCGACGTCGAGTTCGATGAGATCGCCATCGCGCACCAGCGCCAGGGCACCACCAGCCGCGGCCTCCGGTGCCACATGCAACACCACCGTGCCGTAGGCGGTACCGCTCATGCGTGCGTCCGAGATCCGCACCATGTCGGAGACGCCTTGCTTGAGCAGCTTGGCCGGCAGCGGCATGTTGCCGACCTCGGCCATTCCTGGATAGCCGCGCGGTCCGCAGTTCTTCAGCACCATCACCGAGGAGGCGTCGATATCCAGCTCCGGATCGTCGATGCGGGCATAGTAGTGCTCGATGTTTTCGAACACGACCGCCTTGCCGCGGTGCTGCATCAATTCGGGCGTTGCCGCCGACGGCTTGATGACCGCACCGTCAGGCGCCAGATTGCCGCGCAGGATCGATATGCCACCTTGCTCGGTCAGCGGCTCGCTCATCGGCCTTATGACCTCGCTGTTGTAGTTCGGCGCGCCGTCGATCAATTCCCCGATGGTCTTGTCGCTGACGGTCATGACGTCGCGATGAAGAAGCCCCACTTCATCAAGCGACGCCATGACCGCAGCTAGCCCCCCGGCATAGTAGAAATCTTCCATCAGGAACCGGCCCGATGGCATAAGGTCGACAATGGTCGGAATGTCGCGGCCAAGGCGGTCCCAGTCATCGAGGCTGAGATCGACTCCGACCCGGTTGGCAATGGCGATCAGATGCAGCACCGCATTGGTCGAGCCGCCGATCGCGCCATTGACGCGGATGGCGTTCTCGAACGCTTGCCTGGTGAGAATATCGGAAATTTTCACGTCCCTGCGGACAAGCTCGACGATCTGGCGTCCAGCCATCTGGGCGAGTACGCCGCGCCGCGAATCCACGGCCGGGATCGCGGCATTGTCCGGCATGCCGATGCCGAGTGCTTCCACCATGCTGGCCATGGTCGAGGCCGTGCCCATCGTCATGCAGCTGCCGGCCGATCGGCTCTGGCCCTGCTCGGCGGCGAGGAAGTCGGCGACCGCCATGCGGCCGGCCTTCACCTCTTCAGCGAATTTCCAGACATGGGTGCCCGAGCCGATATCCTGTCCACGGAACTTGCCGTTGAGCATCGGTCCGCCGGAAACGGTGATGATCGGCAAATTGCATGACGCAGCGCCCATCAGCAGCGCCGGCGTGGTCTTGTCGCAGCCGACCAGCAGGATGACGCCGTCGATTGGATTGCCGCGGATCGATTCCTCAACATCCATGCTGACCAGATTGCGGAACAACATGGCGGTCGGGCGCATGTTGCTTTCGCCCAGCGACATGACAGGAAATTCCAGCGGCAGGCCGCCGGCTTCGTAGACGCCACGCTTGACGTGATCGGCCAAGGCACGGAGATGCGCATTGCACGGGGTCAGTTCCGACCAGGTGTTGCAGATGCCGATCACGGGGCGGCCATCGAAAGAGTCGGCCGGGATACCCTGATTCTTCATCCAGCTGCGGTGCATGAAAGCGTTCTTGCCTTCACCGCCGAACCAGGCTTCCGAGCGCAGTTTTCGTTTGTTTTCGGTCACGACTGCTGTTCCCGATCCAGGCGGCGTTTGTTGCGGCTCTCGACACTGCGGCGCACGTCGTCCTCGGCATTGTCGATGAGCACCAGCAGTGCCTTGTGTGCGCCGAGTGCGTCGCCGGCGGCGATCTTTTCGGCCACTTCCCGGTGCAGCGGCAAGGAATGGCGCTGTCCATCCGGATTGTCGTTGGAGAGACGGAAGCTCATCACCAATGCGGTTTCGACCAGCGCGGCCAGCGAGCCGATCAGCTCATTGCCGGTCATGCGCAAAATGGTCTGGTGAAACAAAAGATCGGGCTTGGCGAAGCGGTCGCCATCGTCGACCAGCGCTTCCATTTCGGCCAGCGCGGCATTGATCTCGGCGATCTGGGCGGGGGTGGCGCGCTGGGCGGCAAGTGCAGCCGACATCGGCTCGATGGCGCGGCGCAATTCGAACAGCGCCCGAACGTCGTCGGCGCTGACAGCGCCGGCATAGCGCCAAGACAGCACGTCCGGGTCAAGGAAATTCCAGTCGGCGCGGGGACGCACGCGGGTGCCGGTCTTCGGCCTGGATTCAACCAGTCCCTTGCCGGCCAGCACCTTGATCGCCTCGCGCAGCACCGTGCGGCTGACGCCCAGCATCTCGCTGGAATCGTCGGCATTGGGCAGGGCTTCGCCGGGCAGGAAGTCGCCCTGCACGATGCGCAGGCCGATCTGCTCGACGACCGTTGCGTGCAGCGCGGTGGAGCCGCTGGAAACCGCGACAGCGACCCTTGACGTGCGCGCCGTGCTGAAAGATTTGTTATTCTTCATACTATTCATATGATATGTCTTATCGCTATGGCGATCGGAGTCAAGGGATAGGGGAGTGCCAATGACAAAGAATTCCGCTGCTGTTGCCGCGCCGCACACGGAGCTGGTCTCGATCAGTGACGGCATTGCGACGGTCGACATTTCCCCGGCTGCCGGCGGGGCGTTGGCGTCGTATCGCTGGTGGCACAATGGCTCCGCCGTGGATTGGCTACGCCCTGCGGATCCGGCGGCGATCAGCGGTCGTGATGCCGGCGCCATGGCCTGCTTCCCGCTCGTACCCTATTCCAATCGCATAAGAGGCGGCCGGTTCGAATTCGCGGGGCGTACCGTCCAGCTGCCCAGCCAGCCAGAAGACCCGCACCATGAGCATGGCCATGGCTGGCGCCACCCATGGATGGTCATGAGGCACGAAGCCAGCACGATCGTCCTGCGCTATCGCCATGCCGCCGATTCCTGGCCATGGAGCTACGAGGCCGAGCAAGAAATCACCTTGGCTGACGGCAGGCTTTGCGTGAGCATGGCCGTGCGCAACCTGTCGGATACGCCGATGCCGGTCGGCTTCGGCCTTCATCCCTATTTCCCGTCGACGCCGTGGACGCATGTCCAGGCAACGGTGTCAGGCATGTGGGAAGCCGATACAGAGGTTCTGCCGATCCGGCATGTCCTGCCGCCGGCAGGAGCCGATCCGTCGATCGGCTTTGACGTATCGGAAGTGGACTTCGACACGGTCTTCACCGGATGGGCGCGCCGCGCCCGGATCTCCTGGCCGGAGCACGGCCGGCAACTGGACATCGACACCGAGGCACCGCTCGATTTCCTTGTTCTCTACACGCCGCCGGGCGAACCGTTCTTTTGCGCCGAGCCCGTCAGCAACATCACTGACGCCTTCAACCGGGTGGGCGACGAGGAGACCGGCTGCATCGTGCTGGCGCCCGGGCAGACGCGATCCGCCAGCGTTCGGTTCACGCCGTCAATGGCGGTTTGATCCCTGCTATTGGTTGCCCAAGCGAGGCCGGGTCAGAACGGATAATGCTGGCCCGGATCCTCGATCGTCACCCAGCGCAAATCGGTGAATTCGGCGATTGACGCTTTGCCGCCGAAACGGCCATAGCCCGAGCCTTTGACGCCGCCGAATGGCATCTGTGCCTCGTCGCCGACCGTCGGGCCGTTGATGTGGCAGATGCCGGCCTCGATGCGGGCAGCGACAGCCATGGCGCGCTTGATGTCGCGGCTGAACACGGCCGACGACAGGCCGTATTCGGTGTCGTTGGCGACACGCACCGCCTCGTCTTCGCCCTTCACGCGGATCACCGGTTTGACCGGCCCGAAGGATTCTTCGGAATAGACGCGCATTGCGGGCGTCACGTGGTCGAGCAGCGTGGCCTCGACCACGGTGCCGGTGCGCTTGCCGCCGGCGACGAGCTTGGCGCCCTTGGCAACGGCGTCGGCAACGAGCTCTTCCATCTTGTCGGCGGCCTGGCTGCTGATCAGCGAACCCAGCACGACATGGCCGCGCGGATCTCCGGCCGGCAGTTGCGAGGCACGGGCCGCCAGCTTGGAAACGAATTGGTCGGCGATCTTTTCATCGACGATCAGGCGCTCGGTCGACATGCAGATCTGGCCCTGATGCATGAAGGCGCCAAAGGTGGCGGCGTTGACCGCCGCGTCGATGTCGGCATCGTCCAGCACCAGCAGCGGCGCCTTGCCGCCGAGTTCGAGCAGGGCCGGCTTCAGGTGCCGGCCGGCGAGCTCGGCGATGATCCTGCCGACCTTTGTCGAGCCGGTGAAGTTGACGCGCTTGACCGAGGGATGAGCGACCAGGGCCTCGACGATTGCAGCGGCGTCCTTGGGATCGTTGGTGACGACATTGATGACGCCCTTCGGCAGGCCGGCCTCGACCAGCGCCTGGCCGATCAGCCGGTGCGTGCCAGGGCACATTTCGGATGCCTTCAGCACCACCGTGTTGCCGCAGGCGATCGGCATCGCGATGGCGCGGGTGCCGAGGATGACCGGCGCGTTCCACGGCGCGATACCGAGGCAGACGCCGGCAGGCTGGCGGATCGCCATGGCCAGCGTGCCCGGCTTGTCGGAAGGGATGATCTCGCCAGAAATCTGAGTCGTCATGGCGGCTGCCTCACGCAGCATGTTGGCCGCCAGCATGACGTTGAAGCCGGCCCAGGGGCCGGTGGCGCCGGTTTCTTCCATCATCAGCTTGGTGAATTCGCCGACCTTGGAGGCCATCACATCAGCTGCTTTGGACAGCAAGGCGCGGCGCTCGCCAGGTCCGGTCTTCGACCAGGTCGTAAAGGCAGCGGCAGCGGCTTCGACGGCGGCGTTGGCGTCGGCGATGCTGGCCGCCGCTGCACGCGTTGCCAGCTTGCCGGTGAACGGGTCCATGCGTTCGAAGGAGGCCGACCCCGACGCATCCCTTTTGTCGCCGTCGATCAGAAGTCCGATATCCATGATTGTCTCCCTCGCTCCATCTGGAGCGTCCTCATTGAATTAGAAGCCGAACATTTCGGCATTGATCGATGCTTCGAGGCCGCCGTCTACCGGCACGTTGGCGCCGTTGACCCAGCGCGCGCCGTCCGAGCACAGGAACAGCACGACAGGCGCGATATCGCCTGAAGTGCCGGCGCGGCCGACCCGGGCAATGTCGTTGTCGACACGGGCGTCACCAAGCACGGTACGGAACTGTTTCAGGATCGGCGTCTCGACCGGGCCGGGGCTGACCGCATTGATACGGATGCCACGGCGTTTGAACAGGTCCTGGTGCGCCGCGCGGAAGGTCCACAGCAGCAGCAACTCCTTGGAGACGGGATAGCCTTCCTCGTTGCGGACCGCGTGCGTGCAGATCACGTCGGCGACATCGGGAAAGCCCTCGATGGCGACCATCGAGGCGGCGCGGTTCAGATTGGCGCGCCAGCCATAGCCGGCGATCGAGGCAACGTTGACGATGGCGCCGCCTTCACGGAGCCTTGGCACGAGGCCTTCCGAGAGCGCCCTGAGACCAAAGAAATTGACGGCCAGCGTTGCTGCCGCGCCTGTGCTGCCGGACAGGCCGGCGACATTGCAGAGCGCATCGATGCGCTGCGGCAGGCGCGCGATGAGGTCTTCGACGCCGGCCTTCGACGAGATGTCGGCCTTGACGAAGCTGCCAGCCGCTACAGCCGGCTCGTGCACATCGACGCCGATAACGTCAGCGCCGAGCTGGCCGGCAAGTTCCGCCGTACGCGCGCCGATGCCGGAGGCGACACCGGTAATGAGGATCGTCTTGCCGAAGAGCATGGTCATGCCTTCTCCTGATGCTGCGTGGTTCGCTCCAGCGAGGGCGCGGTGCCGTCATCGGCCGGAGCATTTCCGGGAGGCCTGACGCGGTAGCCGACCGGCAGCAGGCGCAGGCCAAAGCGCTCCTCGATCGTCCCCCACAGGCCGCGCGGCAGGAACAGCGAGAACAGCACTGCCGTGGCGCCAAGGCCGATCAGGTACCAGACGCCGGTGCCGCCGAACCAGGTCTCGATGAGGAAGAACACCAGCGCGCCGAGAATGGCACCCTCGAAAGTGCCTATGCCGCCGACCAGCACCATGAAGATCATGTAGGCGGTCCATTGGACGTTGAAGTAGGTTTTCGGCTGGAAGGTGATGGAGGTCGCCAGCCACAGCGCGCCGGCAATGCCGATGCCGAAGGCGGCGAGCACAAACAGCAGCCGCTTGGTGCCGGTGACGCGCACGCCGACCGAAGCGGCGGCATCTTCATTGTCGCGGATGGCGCGGATGGCAGCACCTGTGCTCCCGCGCAGCAAGGCGAACAGGATCGCAAGCAGGGCGGTCATCGAGACCAGCGCAAGCCAGTAGATAACAGCCCGCCTTGTCGAGGCATCGTAGACATTGAGCGAGATCAGCGACGTTCCGGTCTCGCCTTGCACCAGCCTGTCGAGGTTGACCAGCAGATGCGTCAGCGCCGCGATCACCCACATGCCGATGGCGAACTCGCCGTTCCTCAGCCGCAGCATGAACAGCGACAGGGGCCAGGAGATCGCGCCGACGATAATTGCGGAAACGAAAAGCGAGGCGAACGGGTTCAAGCCGGCATCGGCCAGCCGGATGGCGAAGTAAGCGCCGAGCCCGAAGAACACTTGCTGGCCGACGGAGACCAGGCCGCCGAAGCCGGCCAGCGCATTCCACATCGCCGCCAGGATCACATAGATGAACAGCGCCGTCATCCGGTCCACCGCCCCGGCCGACAGGAACTGTGGTGCGGTTGCAAGCAGCGCGATGATGACGACGGCCGCAATCGCTGAGATGCGCGAAGCCTGGGTGCCGCGCTCGATGATGGCGGCGCTCATGATGGTTTTCTCACGGGGAGGCGCAGCAGGCCGCGCAGGCCAAGACCGGATGCCGAAAGCCGCACGAACAGCACGACGAGAAAGACAGCATGGCCGCCGATCAGAAATCCCTGCGGATGCACCTGCGCACCAAGCGTCTGGGCAAGCGCCAGCACGATGCCGCCGATCAGCGTTCCCCACAGCGAACCGGCGCCGCCGATGACAGCGGCTTCGAAGGCGAACAGCAATTGCGGCGCGCCGGCGTAGGGATCGAAGGTGGCGCGCATGCCGAGGAAGGCGCCGGCAAGGCCGACCGTGACCATGGCAATGGAAGCGGCAATGGCGTTGGCGCGGCGTGCATCGACACCGACAAGGCCTGCGGTGTCCGGGTCTTCCGAGGTGGCGCGGATCGAGCGGCCGAGCCGGGTACGGGTCAGGAAAAGCTGCAGGCCACCCAGCAGGACCACGGCTGTTGCGAACATGATCACCGCGAGCTTGCCGACATAGATGCTGCCTGGCCACTCCCAGGAATCATAGGACAGGCTGCCGATATAGGGCGCCAGCGAACGCGTATCGGCGCCGAACTGCTCGAACAGCATGTTGTCGATGACGATGGCCAGGCCGAACGTGGTCAGGATCGGCAGCAGCGCCCCACCGCGCGCGCTGCGTTCGAGCAGGAAGCGCTGCAGCGCCCAGCCGATTGCAGCCATCAAAGGCAGCACGATGAGCAGGCCGAGAAATGGTGAGATGTGGAACCTTGAGGCCAACAGCCACAGCGCATAAGCAGCGAACACGGCAAGGCTGCCATGCGCGAGGTTGATGATGCGCATCACCGAAAACATGAAGGAAAGGCCGCAAGCGATCAGCGCGTAATAGCCGCCGAGAAGAATGCCCTGGATGATCTGGTTGCTCATGCCGGAACGCTCCCGGTGCTTTTCCGGTGCAGGCCGAAATAGGCTTTTGTCACATCGTTGCGCGAAACCCCCTTGCTCGGCCCCTCAAGCACGACACGCCCTTCGAGCATGCAGATGACCCTGTCGGATACCGAGAGCGCACGGTTGAGGTCCTGCTCGACCAGGATGATGGTCGTGCCGGAAGCGATCAGTCCCTGAAGGGCTTCGTAGACACGGTCGACGATCGCCGGCGACAGGCCGAGCGAAACCTCGTCGAGCAGCAGCACTTCGGGATTGCTCATCAGCGCGCGGCCGATCGCCGTCGCCTGCTGCTCGCCGCCCGAGAGATGGCCCGTCCTGGCGTGGCGGCGCGGCTTGAGGTTGGGGAACATCTCAAGCACCTTGTTGACGCTCCAGTCGCCCGGCCGGCCTGTGGTCTTGCCGAGCAGAAGGTTCTCCTCGACCGTCATCTGCACGAACAGCTTTCGCCCCTCCGGCACCAGCGCGATGCCCATGCCGACGCGCCTGTGCGATGGCACGTTGGTAAGATCGGCACCGTCCAGCAGCACGCGCCCGGCCGCCGGCTGGTGCGCGCCGGCGATCGCCCGCAGCAGCGTCGTCTTGCCGGCGCCATTGGCGCCGACCAGCGCCAGCGTCTCGCCGCGTTCGATGCTGAAGCTCACGCCGCGCACCGCCTGCAGCAGGCCATGCCGGACAACCAGGTTCTCGACCGACAGCAGGCTCATTTCGGGCCTCCGCCGAGATAGGCGCGCACGACCTCGGGATCAGCCATGACCGCCTGCGGCTCGCCGTCGGCGATGATTTTTCCCGCATCCATGCAGATCAGCCGCTCCGCCACCTGCAACAGGATGTGGACGATGTGCTCGATCCAGACGATGCCGATTTTGCGCCGGCGCAATTCCTTGATTGTGTCGACAAGCTCACTCGCTTCGCCGTCGGTCAGCCCGCCGCCGATCTCGTCCAGAAGCAGCAGAGTCGGTCTCGCGGCAAGTGCGCGTGCCAGTTCCAGCCGCTTGCGATCGAGCAGGCCGAGCGTCTCGGCACGCCGGTTGGCGACGCCGAGCATGCCGCACAGTTTCAGCGAACCGAGCGCCTCCTCATAGGCTTCGTCACGGCCGAGCCCTGCGCCGTGTGACGCTGCGACGAAGACATTCTCGAAAGTGGTCATGCCGCTGAATGGTTTGGGCACCTGATGCGTGCGCACCAGGCCGAGCCGGCAGCGCTGCGTCGCTGGTAGCGCTGTCACATCGCCGCCCTTGAAACGGACCGTGCCCGCACTTGGCGGAAAGGCGCCGGAAAGCACGCTGAGCAGGGTGGTCTTGCCGGCGCCGTTCGGGCCGACAATGCCGACAGCCTCGTCGGCTGCCATGCTGAAGTCGACCGCGTCCAGCACCGCAAGCGCGCCGAAGCGCTTGTGGATGCCGGCGGCAGTGAGAACAGCCTGTTCTTGCGGATGGCTCACCAGGCGATCCTCGTCAGCGGTCCATCAGCCCTTGTAAGGCAGAAGCTTGGCTTCGACAGGCACTTTCGGATCGGTGGCGTTCTCGGTCACCACATAATCGAGCGGGAATTTGCTGCCTTCCTTGGCGGTGACCCATTGCGTGCCGATGATCGGACCGGGCGAGACATTGGCCACCGGACCGCTGGTGAAATCGACCTTGCCGATCATCGTCTCGGTCTTCAGCGTGCTCAGCGCCTTGGCCACCGCTGCCTTGTCCTTGGCGTCGGTGCTGGCCTTCAGGGCTTCAAAGCCGGCGTCGAGCAGCGACATCGAGGCGCCGAGTTGCTGTGTCCACTGCTTGCCGCTCGCGGCTTCGTAGCCGTCGGCCAGCTCGGTGCCCGAAACGCCGGTTAGCGGCGACTTGTAGGGGAAGGCCTTGTGCCAGTAGGCGGCGCTCGAAATGTTGTTGCCGAGATCGCCAAGCGCCTCGATATCGGACGGAAAGAGGCCGGTCTTGGCGACCTGGCAGATCTTGATCTGCTTGATCAGCCCTTGCTGTGCCGCCTGCCGCCAGAAGGCGGCGAAGTCAGGCGGGATCGGGAACGAGTTGAAGATCTCGACGCCTTCCTGCTTGAACAGCGCGATCTGCGAGGAATAGTCGGTGGTGCCGGTCTCATAGGCGCCAGGATCGACAATCGTAAAACCTTGCTTGGCCAGCAGCGGTGCCAGATTGGCGCGGATGGCGTTGCCGTCGGCGTCGTTTGGATACATGACGCCGACCTTCTTGTTGGTCTCGATCAGGTTCCATTGGGAGATGTAGGTCTTGAAGAACTCACCGACGCCGAAGCCGAAATGATAGGTCCATTTGAACGGCGAGGGCGCGCCCGGCTTGGCTCCACGGCCAAAGTACCAGGCTTCCCACGGCATGACGGTCGACAGGCACGGCACGCCGGCGGCCTCGCAGGCGTCGGCCACCGGATTGATCACCTCGGGCGTGGAAACAGCCAGCATCAGGTCGATCGCCTGGTTGTTGATTAGGTCCTTGGCGAGCTGGCCCGCACGAGACGGATCGGACTGCGTGTCCTGGTCGAGGATCTCGACACTGTATTTCTTGCCGCCGATCTCAAGGCCGCCAGCCAGCGCCTTGCGGGCAAGGTCGAGCACATAGCCGTCGGTCTGTCCAAAGCCCGCCAGCGGGCCGGTGCGCGGACTGACGAAGCCGACCTTGAGCGTGTCGCCGGCCTGAGCGAAAGCGCTTCGGCCACCAAGCGCGAGCGCCGCACCGCCGGCGACCGAGGTGACGATGAACTGGCGCCGCGAAATGCCGCGAATATTGGATTTGCTGCCGATAGAATGGGTCATGTGTTCCTCCCTCTGTGGCTCCTCCATCGGCACAGTGCACCAGCGTTTTGGTTCGGTAAAATGATATTTTGCGGTGTTTCATTAACCCTGGGGTTAGGAGATTTTCGACGAAGACAGAGCCCGGCCCAAATGGTGCGGCACCTCAGACACCCGGCCGTGCCGCCTCGCGAATGGTCTGCAACAGGATAGTAAAGGCCGGCGAGGGAGCGGTGTCGGTCCGCATCGTCAGGCCAACCGGTCCCTTGGTTTCCTCGGTGTCGACCGGCAAGGCGACGAAGCTGCCGTTGGCGATTTCGTTGGCGACCACGCCGGCCGAAATGATCCACACCGCATTGCTCTGCCGCAGGAAAGCGCGGCCGAAGGAATCCGAGACGGTTTCGATCTCGGTTGCCGGCGCGGTCATGCCATTGGTGATGAACAGGCGATCGACAAACGGGCGGATGACGGATTCCCGGGTCGGCATCAGCGCCGGGAATTCGTCGAGCCTCGCGAAGATGTCCGTCCCCGGCTCGAGCAGCGGATGTCCGGCCCGCACCACGAACAGCACCTGTTCGGAGTAGAGGTGCTCGAAGAAGAAGCCGGTCATGTTTTCAGGTGCCGCCAGCCGACCGACGACGAGATCGAGCGCGCCGGTGCGCAATTGCTCGAGCAGCACAGCGTTCTCGCCGGTGACGATCTTGATCGCCGCCCCGGTATTTTCCCTGAGAAAGAGGCTCATGGCCTGCGGCATGACCTTCGCCGACACTGTCGGCAGCGCGCCGATGCGGATCGGGTGGCGGTTGATGGCGCCGTCCTGGCGAACGGAATCGACGCCGCGCTTCAACGCCGTGATCGCCGAGCCGGCATGGCTGAGGAAGATCTCGCCAAGCCTTGTGACCCGGATGCCGCGCCCATCGCGCTCGACAACGGCGATGCCGAGCGCCTCTTCCAGCTCTCGAAGGGTTTTGGTCACCGCCGGCGCACTGACATGCAGGAAGTCGGCGGCGCGCGCCACGCTGCCCTGCCGCGCGACTTCCAGGAATGCCTGCAGATGGCGGAACCGGATGCGGCCTTCGGACATGGATTTGATAACCCCTGAGTTAATGAAACGGCGCAAAATATCATTTTACCGAACCAAATGCCTTGTGCAATGTGGGGGTGGAGGATCGAAATCGTGCCATTCGTCACCATCGGCGGCATCACGCTGCATCACCGCCACGTCAAGGCGACCGGCAATGCGCGCGCGATCATATTCATCAATTCGCTGGGCACCGACTTCCGGATCTGGGACGACGTCGTCTCGGCCCTCGATGGGGAAATGTCCTTGCTGGTCTATGACAAGCGCGGCCACGGGCTGTCCGACATCGGCGACATCAGGTCGATCGACGATCATGTCGACGATCTCTCGGCGCTCATCGATCATTTCGGGTTGGAGAAGGTCGTGCTCTGCGGCCTGTCGGTCGGCGGCATGATCGCGCAAGGGTTCTATGCCAGGCGCCCCGGGATCGTCGAAGCCATGATCCTATGCGACACGGCCCACAAGATCGGCACGACGGACAGCTGGAACACACGCATCGCGACGGTCAAAAGCAAGGGCATCCAGGCCATTGCCGATGGCGTGCTCAAAGTGTGGTTCACACCGGCGTTCCACGCGAACCGGGTGGCCGAGCTGGACGGCTACTGGAACATGATGACCCGGCAAGCAGTCGCCGGTTATATCGGCACTTGCGCTGCCGTCCGCGACGCTGATTTCACCAAGGTCGCCCGCAGCATTACGGTGCCGACGCTTTGCCTCGCCGGCGACCAGGACGGCTCGACGCCGCCCGATCTGGTCCGCTCGCTGGCGGCTCTAATCCCCGGTGCGCGTTTCGAGATCATCCGCGACGCCGGACACATTCCTTGCGTCGAACAACCCAAGGCGCTGGTCGCCCTGATCCGCGACTTTATCGCATCGCTTGCCCCTGGAGCAGAAACCCATGGATGAAGTCCCCGGCAACGCAGCCAGATATCGCACCGGCCTCGCGGTGCGACGCTCCGTGCTCGGCGATCGCCATGTCGACCGGGCGGAGGTCACCGCTACGGATTTCGATCAGCCCTTCCAGGAGCTGATCACCGAGGCCGCCTGGGGAACCGTGTGGGCGCGGCCGGGCTTCAGCAAGCGCGAACGCTCGATCGTCACGCTGGCGCTGCTGGCCGCACTCGGCCATGATGAGGAGGTCGCCCTGCATGTGCGCGCCACCGCCAACACCGGCGCAACGCGCGACGATATCTGCGAAGCGTTCCTGCATGTCGCCATCTATGCCGGCGTGCCGGCCGCCAACCGTGCCTTCAGAATAGCCAAGGACGTGTTTTCGGAAATGGACGGAGCCGACAATGCCAGCTGAGTCCGGCTCGAACCGGAGGCCCGAGACCGGCGCTTTCTTCCAGCGCGACCGGACATGGCATCCGCCGGCGCTGACGCCAGGCTACAAGAGTTCGGTGCTGCGCTCGCCGCAGAAGGCGCTTTTGTCCTTCGACAACACGCTGTCGGAAATAGCAGGACCGGTCTTCGGTCACGCCATGCTGGGTGAGCTCGACGCCGACCTCATTCACAATTTCGCCAGGTCGGGCGAGAGCGCCATCGGCGAGCGCATCATCGTCCATGGACGGGTGCTCGATGAGCGCGGCGTTGGGGTTCCCGGCGTGCTGCTCGAATTCTGGCAGGCCAATGCCGGCGGCCGCTACCGCCACAAGAAGGACGGCTATCTCGCCCCGCTCGACCCGAATTTTGGCGGCTGCGGCCGAACCATATCAGGCGAGGACGGCGGCTACGCCTTTCGCACCGTCAAGCCCGGTCCCTATCCCTGGCCGAACGGGCCGAATGACTGGCGCCCGGCGCACATCCATTTCTCGATCTTCGGCCATGGCTTCGCCCAACGCCTGATCACGCAGATGTATTTCGAGGGTGACCCGCTGATCTGGAAATGCCCGATCGTGCGCGGCATCGCCGACAAGGCAGCCATTGAGGCGCTGACGGCCATCCTCGACACGCAAGCGACGATCCCGATGGATGCGCTCGCCTACAAGTTCGACATCGTGCTGCGCGGGCGCCGTTCGTCGCTGTTCGAAAACCGGCCGGAGGGCAATTGATGGCCCAGTCGCTTGACCGGTTGAAGGAGAGCCCTTCGCAGACCGCGGGACCTTATGTCCATATCGGGCTGACGCCGAATTTCTGCGGCATTAGCGGCGTCTATGCGACCGATCTCGGCACGACCATGGTCAACGACAAGACGAAAGGCGAGCGCATCGGCCTGTGCATCCGGGTACTCGACGGCACCGGCTCGCCGCTCAGGGACGCGCTGATCGAGATCTGGCAGGCGGATGCGGACGGCCTCTACAATTCACCGGCGGAGTTGCGTGGTGCGGCCGATCCGAACTTTCTCGGCTGGGGCCGCTGCCCGACCGACATGGACACCGGCCTGTGCACGTTCGAGACCATCAAGCCGGGTCGTGTGCCGTTCAGCGATGGTCGCCTGATGGCGCCGCACATCACACTCTGGATCGTCGCGCGCGGCATCAATCTCGGCCTGCACACGCGGCTCTATTTTTCCGACGAGGAAAAGGCGAATGCCGGGGATCCGATCCTGGCGCGCATCGAGCACCGCATCCGCGTGCCGACGCTGATCGCCGAGCGCCAGGGCGACACCTACGTCTTCGACGTCCATCTCCAGGGGGAGAAGGAAACGGTCTTCTTCGACAGCTGATGGTCAGGAGGAGCAGGACATGACCGTATCGCCCTTCGACCATCCATTGCTTTCCGCCCTCCTTGGTGACGAGGAAGCGAGCCGTCATTTTTCCGTCGATGCGGAAATCGAGGCGATGCTGGGCTTCGAACACGCGTTGGCCGAAGCGGAGGCGGAAAACGGGATCATCACAAGGGATGCGTCGACAGCGATCGTGACGGCACTGGCCTCGTTCCGGCCGGACACCGCCTTGCTCAGGGCCGGCGTCGCCAAGGACGGCGTCGTGGTTCCGGAACTGGTGCGCCAGATCAGGGCGGCGGTCAGCGAACCGCATAGCGGCAGGGTGCATTTCGGTGCGACTAGCCAGGACGTCATCGACACGGGCCTTGTGCTTCGGCTGAAATCTGTCGTCGAGCATCTCAGCCTGCTCCTGACCGAGACCATCATACGGCTCGCCTCTTTGGAGGAGCGCTTCGGGAGTAGGGCGCTGACCGGCATGACGCGCATGCAGCCAGCGATCCCTATCCAAGTGGCGGATCGTGTGAACGCCTGGCGCGCACCACTGCAGCGGCATCATGAGAGGCTGTCGGATCAGTCGAGACGCCTGCTTATAGTGCAGTTTGGTGGCGCTGCTGGCACGCTGGAAAAGCTTGGCGACAAGGGACCAGCGGTGCGTGCGGCGCTTGCCGAAAAACTCGGCCTCGCCGACTCTCCGCAATGGCAGAGCCAGCGTGATGCACTGGCCGAGTTCGCAGCCTGGCTGTCATTGGTAACTGGCAGCCTTGGCAAGTTCGGCCAGGACATTGCGCTGATGGCGATAGCCGGGACGGACATCGAATTATCCGGCGGCGGTGGTTCGTCGGCTATGCCGCACAAGCAGAACCCGGTGAAGGCCGAGGCGCTGGTGGCGCTTGCCCGCTTCAACGCCACGCAACTTTCCGGCATGCACCAGGCGCTGGTGCATGAGCATGAGCGCTCGGGCGCTGCCTGGACGCTGGAATGGCTGCTGCTGCCGCAAATGGTTGTCGCCACCGCCGCGTCGCTGCGGCTCGCCGCCGAACTGGCCGCACAGATCGAAAGTCTCGGCCACTGATGCGCACGCAGGTCGCCATTATCGGGTCCGGACCCTCCGGCCTGCTGCTTGGGCAGCTTCTGGCCGGCATCGGCGTCGAGACCGTCATTCTGGAACGCTCCAGCCGCGAGCATGTGCTTGGCCGCGTGCGGGCAGGGGTGCTCGAACAAGGAACCGTTGAGTTGCTGGAGGCGGCTGGTGCTGCCGCAAGGCTGCATGCCGAAGGCTTGCCGCATTCCGGCATTTCGCTCGCTTTCGACGGGCGCCTGCACCGCATCGATCTCGCGGCACTCACCGGCGGCAAGCATGTCACCGTCTACGGCCAGACCGAGGTGACGCATGATTTGATGGACAAGCGCGAGGCGGCCAGCCTCGTCACCGTCTACGAGGCGTCTGAAGTCGCGTTGCATGATTTCGACGGCGGGGCGCCTTTCGTCACCTATGCAAGGGACGGCGTCAGCCATCGCATCGATTGTGACTTCATTGCCGGTTGTGACGGCTATCATGGCGTCAGCCGCAAATCGGCGCCGGAGCGCGCGCTGAGAACCTTCGAGCGGCAGTATCCGTTCGGCTGGCTCGGCGTGCTGGCCGAAGTGCCGCCGGCAGATCACGAACTCGTCTATGCCAATCACGAGAGGGGCTTTGCGCTGTGTTCTATGCGCTCGACGCATCGCAGCCGCTACTATGTGCAATGCGCGCACGACGATCGCGTCGAGGCGTGGTCTGACGACCGCTTCTGGGACGAGTTGCGCCGCCGCTTGCCCGACCAGACTGCGGCAAGCGTCACCACCGGGCCGTCCTTTGAGAAGTCGATCGCACCCCTGCGCTCCTTCGTCGCCGAGCCGATGCGCTTCGGCCGGCTGTTCCTGGTCGGCGATGCCGCCCACATCGTGCCGCCGACCGGCGCCAAGGGCCTCAACCTCGCCGCCAGCGATGTGCGCTATCTCTTTGCCGGTTTGCGCGATTTCTATGCCGAGAAATCACACGCTGGCATCCACGCCTATTCCGCCAAGGCACTTGCGCGGGTCTGGAAAGCGGTGCGCTTTTCCTGGTGGATGACGACGATGCTGCACCGTTTTCCCGACACCGGCGATTTTGGCCAGCGCATCCAGGAAGCCGAACTCGACTATCTCGTTCAGTCGCGCGCCGCATCGACCGCGCTCGCCGAGAACTATGTTGGGTTGCCTTACTGACCGGCGCGGTATGCGGATTTACCGCCCGAGCAGGTTACGCTCGACCGTCCTCAGATGCGCCAGCATGGCCTGGCTGGCGCTTTCGGGGTCGCGGCGTAGCAGAGCATCGAATCCGTTTTGCCGTCCACGTGCGGTTTCAGGGCGTCAATAAATAATTTGACGCGCGCAACTCTTTTGCGTTGTACTGGAAACGCTGAAATTTGACTGAACAAATTCGGTGAAGCAATGCTGCCTCTCGGCATCGGTCGCAAGACTGATTCTGGCTGGAAGGCTGGCGGCGAGGGCAAAGGGGCCTGAAATATCGATGGCGGAGAAAACCCACCGCACGATGGATGATTTCGCCAGGGCGTCCGGCGTGTCACGTCCGACCCTGTCGAAGTATTTCGACGATCCGGCCAGCGTGAAGCCGGCGACGCGGGCGCGCATCGAGGCGGCACTGCGATCCTCGGACTATCAGCCCAACGTTTTCGCGCGTAATCTCAACCGCAAGCGCACCCGCAATGTCGGCATCGTCGTGCCGGCGCTCACCGATCCGTTCTATGCCGAAATGGTCAGCCGTATCGAACTGCGCTGCCGCGACGAGGGATTCTGGCCGATCGTCATCTCCTCGCACGGTTCGCCGAAGCTGGAGGCGGAATCGGTCAGGACGCTGATGTCGCTGAAAGTCGCTGGCGCCATCGTCGCTCCGCTGGGATCGGTCTCCGAACCCGGCGTCTTCGAGCGTATGAGCGAAGAGATTCCGATCGTCTATTTCGACACCTACATCGAAGGCGACACGCCTTTCGTCGGCAACGACAACCACCAGAGCACATCCACCATCGTCGACTATCTCTGCCGTTCGGGCGAGCCGCCGGTCTATGTCGACATTCCGCACGTCAACCACAATTCGGGCGAACGCTTGCAGAGCTATATCGAGACGATGCGAGCCGCCGGCCTGGAACCTGTCGTTCTCGAAGCGGCGGGCGGCTACAACTGGGATTTTGAGCGCATCGGCCATGAATGGATGGAGAGGGCGCTGGAAAAAGGCGGCCTTCCGGCCCGCACATTGCTGTGCGCCAATGACCGTCTCGCCTTCGGCGTCATGGCGGCGGCTTTTTCGCGCGGGCTGAAGATCGGCCGCCGAGCCGATTGCGACTTCCGTGTCGCCGCCCATGACGATCATCCGCTGAGCCGCTACACCTGCCCGGCGCTGACCACCATGGCGCAGGATTTCGCCGCCATGGCCGGCCGCAGCGTCGAGATGTTGCTGGCCTTGCTTGATGAGACCGACCCGCCCGGCCAGGGTCTGGCGCGCAACGTCAAGCTCGGCGCCACGCTGGTGATGCGTCAGTCGGCCTGAGCGGGCGTCTGCTGTTTGAGCCAGGCCGCCGCTTCGCTCACCACTTGCCGCGCGGCCGGTATGTGACGGCCCATCGAGACGAAGCCGTGGATCTGGCCCGGCCAGTGCCGCAGCACCAGCGGCACGCCTTCGGCCCGTAGGCGCTCAGCATAGGCCGTGCCTTCATCGGCAAGGATGTCGTGGCCGGCGATCGTGACAAACGCAGGTGCAGCACCGGCAAGCGTTGATGCCAGCAGTGGCGATACCCTCCAATCCGTGATGTCGTCCGGCGTTCGCACATAATGGTTGCGGAACCAGGCCATGGTGGTGGCGGTGAGCCCGAAGCCATCGGCGAAACGCAGGTAGCTGTCCGCCGTCTGGCGGGCATCTGTGTTGGGATAGATCAGGATCTGGGCGGCAAGCGGCGGCGCTAGCCCGTCGCGGGAGAGTAATGCCAGGACGGCAGCCAGGTTGCCACCGGCGCTGTCGCCTGCGACGGCAATACGGGCCGGGTCGATGTCGAGCTCGCCGGCATTTTCCGCCATGAAGCGGAGCGCCGCGGCGCAATCCTCGAACCCTGTCGGAAACTTGTACTCCGGCGCCAGCCGATAATCGGGGCAGACCACAACGGCATTGCCCAGATTGGCCAACCAGCGGCAGATCTCGTCATGCGAGGAGAGATTGCCGATGACCCAGCCGCCGCCATGCAGATAGAGCACGGCGCGCGCTCCGCTCCGCGGCGCGCCGATGCCGCGATGGATGCGGATCGTGACCGGGCCGTTCGGTCCGTCGATCTCTTGTTGCGAGGTCTCTGCCACCGGCTCGCGCTCGCCCTGCTGTGTCGGGAACGAGGCGATGTAGGCGGCCCGTGCCGCCGCCACGCTGCCGTTCTCGAACGGCACGCCCCCGGCCGCCCGGCCGACTTCGAGAACGCGCAGCGCATCCCGATCGAGCGTCATTTTCATCTCCGGCGTCACTGCGTCTAGGCGAGCAGGCTGCTGGCTTCGTCCTCGGTCAGCAGCGCCGGCTGGACGACATCTCCCGTAATTGCGACCGAGCTCTTCGTTTCGCCCGAACGCAGGATCGCTTCCATGATCTCCAGCACATGCAGCGCCAGATTGCCGGACGCGCGAGGTGCTGCACCAGTCTTCAGCGAGCGCACCAGATCGGCGACGCCGAGCATGCGATAATTGGCGCGATCGGGCGCGGCATAGGGCCAGTTGCGGGCACCATAGAGCTCGCCTTCGCTGGCGAAATCCTTCCAGCCGGCGCCGCGTTCGGACAGCGAGACGGTGCCGCCGAACGTGTCGGGATCTGGCAGACGCAGCGAGCCTTCCGTGCCGTGCAATTCGATCGGGTGGTTGGAATGCTTGAAGACGTCCCACGAGGCGCCGAAGGTGACGGTGGCGCCGGAGCGGAATTCGAGCAGCGATAGCACGTTGGTCGGCGTTCCGACCTTGAAGGTGGTGTTCTTGAACGGCCCCTCGGCAGTGATCAGGCGTTCTTCCTGGCCCTTGGTCGCCATTGCCATGACGCGCGCGACAGGGCCGAGCAGATTGACCAGCATGGTCAGATAGTAGGGACCCATGTCGAACACCGGGCCGCCGCCCGGCTGGTAGTAGAATTGCGGGTTTGGGTGCCAGTGCTCCATGCCGCGCCCCATCATGAAGGCGGTGCCGGTGACCGGGCGGCCGATGGCGCCATCGTCCATCAGGCGGCGCGCCCGGCGGCCGGCGGCACCGAGGAACGTATCAGGCGCCGAGCCGAGCAGCAGGCCGCGCTTTGCCGCCTCGGCTACCAGGCGACGCCCGTCGCTGGCTGATGTGGCCAGCGGCTTCTCGGTGAAGACGTGTTTTCCCGCCGAAAGCGCAGAAAACGAAATGTCGAAATGCGCTGCTGGAATGGTGAGGTTGAGCACGAGATCGATCTCGGGGTCGGCGAGCAGCGCATCCACGCCGAGCGCCCGGATGCCATATTCCTTTGCCCGAAGCGCCGCCATCTCGGACGAAATATCGGCGCAGGCGCGCAGCTCAATTCCACCGAAAAGCGCGGCATTGCGCAGGTAGGTCATTGAGATGTTGCCGCATCCGATGACGCCGATTCCGAGCTTCGCCTCTGATTTTCCCTGCATTTTTGGCCGTACCTCCCAACTTCGTCATGCTCTGCCGGATCCGCCGCGCCGGCAACGGATCATTCAGGGAAAACGCTATACAACATTTTAAATATTGACGCGCGTAAAATTTTTATAGAACATGCGAAAACGCTGGCGTGACTTCGGGAGGCTGCCAGCCTTGGGAGGAGAAGATGGCAGACATGAAAAACCGGCCGACAGCCGGTCCTAAGCTCATGGGTCATGCGCGCATTGGATGTTTCCGTCGCGGGCAGGGACCGAGACGGGTCAGGCATAAATGACCTTGGCCCCGGTCCTATCAAGCTGGCTGCGTATCGGGTCGGACAGGCCATCGTCGGTGATCACAACATCGACGCTCGACAGTGAAAATGCCTTGGAAGTTCCGCTGACGCCCCATTTGCTCGAATCCGCAAGGAGGACAACGCGCCGGGCCATGCGCACGAGGTTTCGTTTCGTTCGCGCCATGTCTTCGTTCACGTCGACCACATCCAGTGACGAGTCAATCGCATGAGCTCCAACAAAGACCTGATGCGCCACCAAGCCGCCGAGAGCCGTGTCGGCATCGGTGATCAGCGTGCTCACCGTGTCTGGATAGACCCGGCCACCGATCATGTGAACGTCGAGCCCGGGCCGATGCATCAGATGCTGCACGATATTCATCGCCGTGGCCGCGACCACGACATTGCTGAGCGGCGGTAACAGCATGGCAACCTGCATCAATGTCGAGCCGCCGTCGAAGATGACCGATTGGTTGTCCTCGAACAGTTCTACCGCTGCCTGGGCGATGCGTTTCTTTGCATCGAGGTTCGTTTGCATCCGCCGGGCAAACGCGGCCGTGGTCGAATCCGTGGTCCGGGTCACCGCCCCTCCACGGGTCTTGGTCAGCAGTCCCTTGCGGTCGAGTATCTCGAGGTCGGAGCGCACCGTGACTTCCGACACGCCAAAATCGTCTGACAGCTCCTTGATGCGAACCTGTCCGCTGCGTTGCACTTCACCCAGGATCGATTGGCGTCTCTGCTCTGACAACATTGCCCTGTCCTTGCCTCCATCCGCCAAGCGATCGCCCTGGCCTCGGTTCACTCTACCAAAAATAAGCGAATTCGAAAGATTTCGAAAGATTGCATTTATTATTTCTTTCGAAAACACTGGGTCCGAGATTTTGAAGTCAATCAATTGGAGAGTTTTGGACTCATGAGCCTCGGAACCAAGGTGCGCTTGGCGCGCCTCTTCTCACATCCATCGGGAAATCTTTTTGGCGGCGCCGTCGACCACTTTGTCGGCTATGGCGACGTGCGCAAAGGCGGTCTTGCCGACCTGCCCGGCGCGCTTGCACGCGTCATGGTGGGCAAACCCGACTACGTCAGCATCCAGCCTGGCACCGCTCGCCATCTGTGGCCGCAATATGCGGGCAAGGCTGCCCTGGTGATCCAGGCCGGCTGCTTCACCCCGGACGATCGCATCAGTGAACTGATTGCAACGCCCGAGGATGCGGTGCGCGCTGGCGCCGATGCGTTGGCCGTGGCCATTCCAGTGCGCGGCGCGACCGAGGGCAAATACATACGCTGGCTGACCGATTCGGTGAATGCTGCAGCCCGTTACGGCATGCCGGTGGTGGCGCATATCTACCCTCGCGATTTTACCGACGGAGCAAAAATCGTCTTCACCCCCGATGAGATCGCCTATGCGGCACGCATCGGCTACGAGTCCGGCGTCGACGTGATCAAGATCGGTTACACAGGCGATTTCGAGTCGTTCCGGGAGACCGTTCGGACCTGCCCGGTGCCGGTCGTGATCGCCGGTGGTCCGAAGACCGACACGCTGCTCGGCGCCCTTCAGCAGACGGCGGACGCCATCCGTGCCGGCGCGCGCGGTGCCGTGGTGGGCCGCAATCTCTGGGGGCATGGCGATCCGGAAAAGGCGGCGATTGCCTTTCGGGGCGTCATCCATGACGGCCTTTCGGCACAAGACGCCCTGGCGAGAGCGGGTGCCTGACCGATGCCCACCGTCCCTTCAATCCTCGGCTTCGGAGCTATTGCGATCGACGACATCGTCTATGTCGATCAGCCCTTGTCGGCCGGTAAGGGGAAGGTTCTGCAAAGTGCCCGAGCTTTCGGGGGAAATGTCGCGACGGCGCTTGCCGCCGTCGCGCGGCTCGGCGGAAGCGCCGGGTTCGTCGGATGGCTGGGCAGCGCCGCCGACGACGACGTGTTGTGCGATCTCGTTGCGAGCGGCGTTGAAACCGCGTTCGCGCCGCGCCACCCGCACGCGCGCCCGGTGCGCTCGCGGATCACCGTCGGTTCGGATGGGGAACGGTTCATCGCGTATGACGACGAAGCGATGCTGGGCACCGCGCCGGACTTTCCGGACGAGGTCCTCAGCCGTGCGGCCGTCCTGATCGTCGATAGTTACGGGATTGGGTCGCTGGATGTCGTGGCGCGGGCTCGCGATCTCGGCCTTGCGATCCTTGGCGATGTCGAATGGAGCAGCGGCCCAGCCACGGAGCGGCTGGTCGCGCTCTGCGACCATCTCATTCTTCCGCTCGGCTTTGCGCGGACTGCCACGGGTTGCCGATCGCCCGCCGAAATACTCGATGCATTGTGGTTGCCGTCGCGGTCCGCCGTGGTTCTGACGGATGGCGGCAGGGGCGTCTTCTATCGTGGACGCGACGAGACAGGGCTCTGGCACCTGCCTCCGCACCGGGTTGTCGTCGTCGACTCGACCGGCGCCGGGGACTGCTTTCATGGCGCCTATGCCTATGCATTGACACGCGGTGCCGACACCGCGGGCCGGGCGGCATTCGCTGCCGCGGCGGCGGCGCTTTCGATAACGGGGCGGGGCGGGCGCGAGGCGCTTCCGACCCACGACCAGGTCACGGAACTCCTGGCGTCGGCGAACGCGCCGTCGGCAATCGAACTCAGATATGCGCAACTCGATACCGGAACATAGCCTGAAACGATCCGAGGAAACATTTTCACAGGTGAAAGTGAGTCAATAAAAACAACAAAATCAGTGGCTTGAACTTGTGGGGGGAGGAATATGGCAGAAGTCGTTCTTGAGAATATCTGCAAGACATACGGGAACAATTTTCACGCAATCGACCAATTGAACCTGTCGGTCGAGGACGGCGAGTTTTTGATTCTCGTCGGGCCGTCCGGCTGTGGCAAATCCACCGCGTTGCGGATGATCGCGGGATTGGAGGACATCACCAGCGGCAGCCTTCGGATCGGCGGTGTCGACGTCGTCGATATGCCGCCCAAGGACCGCGACATCGCCATGGTCTTCCAGAGCTACGCGCTGTACCCGCATATGACGGTGTTCGAAAACATCGCCTTTTCGATGCGGCTGGCAGGCAAGCCGAAGGCCGAGCGCAAGAAACGCGTCGACGAGATCGCCAAGACCCTTCAACTGACGTCTTTGCTGGACAGCAAACCCGCGAACCTTTCCGGCGGACAGCGTCAAAGGGTTGCCATGGGCCGCGCCATGGTGCGCGAGCCGGCAGCCTTTCTCATGGACGAACCCCTTTCCAATCTGGACGCGAAACTGCGCGTGCAAATGCGCGCCGAAATCACCCGCCTGCAAAAGCAGCTCGGCGTGACGACCATATACGTGACCCACGATCAGACCGAAGCGATGACGATGGGGGACAGAGTCGCCGTGCTGAAGGGCGGCGTGCTGCAGCAGGTCGACACGCCCAAGAGGCTCTACGAATCGCCGGTGAACGCCTTTGTTGCTGGCTTTATCGGTTCTCCCTCGATGAACCTTTTCGAGGCGACAATGACGGGCGGCGAACTGATGTCCGGCGCCTTTGCCATCCGGCTGCAGGATGCAGCCTTCGTGCGCAGGCCGGGTTTGAGGTCGTATGCAGGGCGCAAAATCGTGTTCGGGATCCGACCGGAGGATCTCTATGACAGCAGCCTCGAATCCGGCCGCAAGTATCAGACGATACCGGCAAAGGTGACCTCGATCGAAGAACTCGGATCGGAACATATCGTCCATCTGAACATCGATGGGGTCCGGGTGGACTCCGGCGACCCCGACGCAGTGCAGGATTTCGGCCTGACGTCGAATGCGGTGGCGAGATTCGAACCGGACAGCACAGTTCGCTCCGGTTCGGAAATCCGGTTGGCCCTGGATGATACCAAGCTCCATTTCTTCGATCCCGAGACACATCTGGCGATCTGAAGATCTGTGGCAGAGCCCGCAGGCGAGGGTGAGGCGCCTGCGAAGCACTCGTAAGAAGACTTCTGAATGAAGCAGACGATCGGCCGCATTGTGCGGTCGATCCCAGAGAAGGAGGAGAAAATGATGTTTCGGATAAAACCCGCGATGCTGAAAATAGCCGCGGCAGCCTGGTTGCTTGGCGCAACCGCCGCCATGGCGGACACGACGCTGGAATTCACCCAATGGTGGGAGCCTGAACTGCCCGCAGGCTCGTTGCGGAAAATCCTGGACGATTTCGAGGCCGCGAATCCTGGCATCAAGGTGACGCTGGTCAGCGGCCCCTACGCGACCACGCGAGACCAGATCTCGGTTGGTGCCGCAACCGGAACGCTCAGCGACGTCGTCGGTCTCGACGGTGCCTGGGTGAACAACCTGAATGCGCAGGGCGCGCTCGCCGACATGAACGCGATGATGGATGCGAGCAAGTTCGACAAGACCCAGGTCGCGGATATCATCAAGGTGGACGGCAAGGCGGTGATGTTTCCCGTGGCTTCCTTCGTCTATCCGGTCTTCGTGAATTTGGACCTCGCCGCGCAGGCCGGCGTGACCAAGCTGCCGTCGACCCGCGCGGAGTTTCTCGACGCCGCCAAGAAGATGACGCACGCCGACAAGAACCAGTATGGCTGGGTGCTGCCCCTGTCGCTGCAAACGCCATCCGGCGTCCAGAACGACATGATGTCGTGGGTTTGGGCTTCGGGTCAGTCGATGATGGCAAACGGCAAGCCCGCTCTCGAGGGCAAGCCCGTGGTGGACATGCTCACCTTCGTCAAATCGCTCAATGACGCGGGCACCATCTCGCCCGGCATCGCCACCAAGACCGAACAGGAAAAGGTCGAGGAATTCGTCAACGACCGGGTCGGGATGATGATCGACTCGCTCGCGCATGTGAACCTCATCCGCAAGCGCAATCCCAATCTGAACTTCGACCTCATCCCGGTCCCGGTCGTGGAGGGCTATACGGGCAAACGCGGCCTTCCCTATGCCTCCTGGGGCATCGGCATCTCCGCTGCCTCGAAACATCAGGAAGAGGCCTGGAAACTCGTCCAATATCTGATGAGTGAGAAGGTGAACGCCAAGCTCGTGTCGCTTGCAAACGCCTTCCCGGGCAACGTCAACGCCAAGCCCGATTTCGTGACCTCGGACAAGGCTTTCGCCAAGGCTTTTGAAATCTTCAAGACCGGTTATCTCGCCAATGAGTTCACAGGCCTGCCGGTGGCTGAAGACCTGATGACCCAGTTCGACGTGCAAGCCCAGAAGATGCTCGCCGGCGAGCAGTCTCCCGAACAAGCCGCCGCCGCCGCTCAGAAGGGCTGGATGGCGAAATTCTGATCGGCCTGTTCCCGTTTCTTCGACCGGGTGGCCTGACTTCGGGCGGGCCACCCGGCAACAACGGATCGGCAATTTGAGATGGACCTGTTTTTGAAGCTTACCTTCTCTTGAAGGCGTATCCCAAGGTTGGCACATGACCCGGCAAAAGCGCTCCCACCACAAGCTGAAACGAGCGGTCGCACCCTACCTCTATCTGTCGCCCTCGCTCGTGATCATCAGCCTGCTGATGCTGCTGCCGATGGTGACGGTGATTGGCTATTCGTTCCAGAACAGCGCGGTGCTGCGTCGCGACCCGTCCTTTGCCGGGCTGAAACACTACCAGGCGATCTTCAACGATCCGGTGTTCTGGGCTTCGCTGTGGCACACGCTCTACTTCACATGCATGAGTGTCATTTTCCACATGACCATCGGCATGATCTTCGCGCTCATGCTGAACAGCGACCGCATCAATCCGATGCTGCGCAATATTCTGCGTGTGCTCTACATACTGCCCTGGCTGTTCACCGCGGTGATCATCGCCGTGATCTGGCGCCTGCTGCTCGAGCCGAACGGTGTCGTGAACAGCATTCTCCTGCAATTGGGTATCATCGGTTCCAAGGTCGAGTGGTTTTCGTCGCCCGAGACCGCGCTGCACGCCGTCACCTTCGCCAATATCTGGGCGGGCTACCCGCTCTTCATGGTCAGCCTGCTCGCGGGTTTGCAGGGCATTCCCAAGGATTTCTACGAGGCCGCCGATATCGACGGAGCGAAGGCCTACCAGAAGCTGATCTTCATCACCATTCCGCAGCTGATGCCGATCATCATCAGCATCTCGCTGCTCGACTTCATCTGGACCATGCAGGTCTTCCCGTTGATCTGGATAACGACGGGTGGCGGTCCGATCTACTCGACCGAGGTGCTGAGCACCTACACCTACAAGCTGGCATTTTCGAGCTACAACCTGTCGCAGGCTTCGGCGAGCGCTGTGGTCATATTGTTGATCTCTCTCGGCCTGACGCTGTTTTATATTCGCTATCAAAAGGCTCGGTAGTCACCATGAGGAAAAGGCATACGCCGAAAGACAGGTTGATCACCGTCGCGCTCCATATAGCGCTTGCAGCGGGGCTCTTTTTCGCGGCATTCCCGATCTACTGGATGCTGAGCAGTTCGTTCAAATCGAATACCGAAATCTTTGCCCTGCCACCAACCATCCTGCCGAAGGCCTTCACGCTGGAAGCCTATGCAGCCATCCTTGGCGACCCGGTAAAGCTGCGCTTCTTCTTCAACAGCTATTTCGTGGCGGGAACGGTGACCGTGTTGACGGTGCTGATCGCCTTGCTGGCGGCCTACGGGTTCAGCCGTTTCAACTTCCGCGGCAAGGGCAGCCTGAACACACTCATCATCAGCACGCAGACGATTCCGCCGATCACGCTTTTGATCCCGTTCTTCGGGCTTGTCGTCTCATACGGTATCTTCGATACCTACCTCGCACTGATCCTGACTTACCTGGTGTTTACACTGCCCTACGCGATCCTGCTGATGACGGGATATCTGAACACCTTGCCCCGCGATCTCGATGAAGCCGTGGCTGTCGATGGCGGCACCAGCTGGACGGCGCTTTGGCGGGTGGTCGTCCCGATTTCACTGCCTGGTATCGTGGCGACGTCGGTTTACACCTTCTTGTTGTGCTGGAACGAATTTCTCTTTGCGCTGACGCTGACGAAGTCGACCTCGATGCGCACCGTCCCGATCGGCATCCAGCTGTTGATGGGGCAGCACGCCTTCGAGTGGAACCAGATGATGGCGATGAGCGTGCTCGGCTCGCTACCGCTCTTGTTCATCTACCTCGTTGCCCAGAGGTACTTCCTCGCCGGCATGACCGCAGGCTCGGTCAAGTAGGATGTCCTTCCCACGGCGACGCAGAGTGGCATCAAGCAATAAGCGGTATCAAGGATTGAAAGGATGAACGTGAAAGACCTCAAAGTCGGCTGCCAGACCTTTACCTGGGAAATGCTGGGAGACCGTTTTACCGGCGGCCCCGACGATCTGTTGAAGGCCATCGCCGATGGCGGCTATTCCGGCATCGAGATCACCGACACCATGATCGGCCGCTACGCCGACCGGCCGTCGGAGTTCGCCGCCGCGCTGAAGTCGTCCGGCCTGACACTCGTTTCCTTCGCCTTCGGCTCGGACAGCGGTTTTACGCTCAAGGAGGAGATCGGCGCCGACCTTGCGGCGGCGCAACGCTGGATCGATTTCGCTTCCGCCTTTCCCGGCGCGCTGGTCTCGATGGGGTCGGCAACGGTGGTGTCCGACGGGCCGCGCGACGACAAGTTCGCCATCGCCGCGGAGGTTTACAACAAGGCCGGTGAGCTCGGCCGCAAGGCCGGTGTCCAGGTGGCGGTGCATCCGAGTTCGCACCATAACACGCTGCTGTTCGACCGCGCCGACTATGACGCGATCTTTGCCTTGCTCGACCCCGGTCTGGTCGGCTGGGTGCCGGATACCGGCCATCTCCTGCGCGGCCACAAGGACATGGCCGACACGCTGCGCACCTATCGCGACCGCATCCGCTACATCCATTTGAAGGACGTTGACGCCAACGGCACCTGGGCGATGCTGGGCCAAGGCGTCTGCGACACATCAGCGGTCATCGAGATCGCGAACACCGCGCCACACTTCAACGGCTGGCTGGTGCTTGAAGAGGAATCCGACACGGCCGCCGCCAATCCCGCTGGCGCGGTCAAGACCAACCGCCAGACGATGCGCAGCTACGGCGCCTGAAGAACGAGACGATGATCAAGAAACAAGACAGACGCCTCAGGGTCGGCGTGCTCGGCTGCGGCCCCATCGCGCAGTTCGCACATCTGCAATCCTGCACGAAGGCCGGCAATGCCGATCTCTACGCCATCTGCGATGCGGCGCCCGACCTGCTCGCCCGCATGGGCGCCACCTACGAACCGCAGAAGATGTATGCCGATTATGACGCCATGCTCGCCGATCCCGACTTGGAAGCGGTGATCGTCGCCACCTCTGATGCCTATCACGTGCCGATGTCGATCAAGGCGCTCGACGCCGGCAAGCATGTTCTCTGCGAAAAGCCGATCGGCACCTCGGTCGAGGAAGGCGAGGCACTGGCGGCGGCGGTGAAGCGGTCGGGCAAGGTGCTGCAGGTCGGCCACATGAAGCGCTTCGACCCGGCCCTGGAGGCCGCGCGCGACTTCGTCCGCGATGAGATGGGTGAGGTGCTGGCGCTGAAGGCCTGGTATTGCGATTCCACCCACCGCTACACCAACACCGACGCCATTCAGCCGCTGCCCGTCACCAGCAAGTTGGCGAGGAAACCGGCGGGCAATCCCAAGGCCGATCTGCGGCAATATTTCATGCTGGCGCATGGCTCGCATCTCGTCGACACGGCGCGCTTCCTCTGCGGTGACATCAGGGCGGTCCGCGCCCGTCTCAATGAACGCTTCGGCGCCTATTGCTGGTTCGTCGAGACCGAGTTCGCCAGTGGCGCGCTCGGCCATCTCGATCTTACGGTGGCCGTGCGTATGGACTGGCACGAAGGGTTCCAGCTCTATGGCGAGAACGGTTCGGTGATAGCAAAAACCTTCAACCCCTGGTACTTCCGCGCCAGCGAGGTCGACATTTTTCATGAGAAGGACGCGACCTCGCGCAAACCGCTCGGCGCCGACGGCCATTTCTTCCGCCGCCAGTTGGAAGGCCTTGCCGACACAGTGCTCAACGGCACGCCGATGCGCGGCGCCAATGTCGAGGACGGCATCGCCTCGATCCGCGCCATGGTCGCCATTGCACGCTCGGTGGAAACGGGCGAGCGTGTCGAGCTAGCCTCGGTTTCAGGTGCGGTCTGATGCGTCTCGGCATCTTCGCCAAGACTTTTTCGGGCACCGAGCCGGCCGCCGTGTTGGCTGCGGTGAAGCAGGCCGGCTATGAGACGACGCAATTCAACCTCGCCTGCGCCGGCCTGCCGTCGATGCCGGATGCCGTGCCGCAGAATGCCGTTGTGGCGATCCGCGCTGCCGCGCAATCATCAGGCGTTTCGCTGGCCGCGCTGTCGGGCACCTACAATATGGCCCATCCCGACAAGGCGGTACGTGACGATGGCCTTCGCCGTCTTGCCGTCGTCATCGAGACCGCAGCAGCCCTCGACATCCCGTTGGTCACGCTCTGCACCGGCTCGCGCAATGCCGCCGATCAATGGGCATTTCATCCCGACAACGCCACACCGGCTGCGTGGTCCGACATGGCCATCGAGATGGAGAAAGCGTTGGCGCTGGCCGAGGACGCCGGCGTCGATCTCGGCATCGAGCCCGAGCAGGCCAACATAGTCACCTCGGCAAGCGACGCGACACGCCTGATCGCCGACATGGGTTCGAAGCATCTCAAGATCGTGCTTGATCCGGCGAACCTGTTCGAACACGCGACGCCGGATGAGGCGCGCGCCATCGTTGCCGCCGCGATCGATGAAGCAGCCGGGCACATCGCCATGGCGCATGCCAAGGACCGGTATGGCGACGGCCGCTTCGCCACATCAGGACAAGGAATCGTCGACTTCCCGGATTTCGTCGCGCGGCTGAAGGCCGTAGGCTTCGATGGGGCGCTCGTCACCCATGGGCTGTCCGCCGAAGAGGCTCCCGGCGTCGCCGCGTTCCTACATGGGCTGCTCCGATGAGCGCCGCGCCGACGATCCTGCTGCGCGACGATGCCGCTCTTCGTGTCTTCGACACCGGGCAGGGCAGGCTTCCCATCGTCTTCCAGCATGGCCTCGGCGGCGATGCCGCGCAGGTGGCGCAGAATTTTCCCGACAGCCCATCACGCCGCCGGCTGACCGTCGAATGCCGCGCGCAAGGTGGCTCCGGTGCCGGCAGCAAGCGCCCGTTCTCGATCGACATGTTCGCCGACGACGTGCTGGCAGCTGCCGATGCGGCTGGGCTCGACCGCTTCGTCGCGGGCGGCATCTCGATGGGGGCGGCGATCGCATTGAACCTGGCAAGCCGCCGCCCGGACCGTGTGCTTGGCTTGGTGCTGGTGCGTCCTGCCTGGGCCTTCGACGCGGCGCCGCAAAACATGCGCCCTTACGTCGAAGTGGCGGAGCTCATCCGCGATCATCCGCTGGATGACGCGCGGGACGCCTTTGCGGCCTCCGCCACTGCGGCCCGCTTTCGCAGCGAAGCCCCGGACAATCTTGCGTCCTTGCTAGGCTTCTTCGCCCGCGAAAACGCGGTTATCTTTGCCGAGGTGATGCAGGCGATCGCCAATGACGGGCCTGGCGTGACGCGGGCGGACGCCACTGGTCTCGCAATACCCACGCTGGTCATCGGCAGCGGCATCGATCTCGTCCATCCCCTGGCGACCGCGCGCGAGCTTGCTGGGACCATCCCCAATGCAGCCTTCGCCGAGGTGACGCCGAAAGCCGCCGACAAGGATCGGCATTTCGCCGAAACCCGCGCCGCCATCGGCGGTTTTCTCGACAGACATTTCAACAATCAGGACCAATCATGACTTCAAAGCCCCTGTCAGGCCCCGCGGCAATCGCCGCATTGCCGCGCGATCGCTTGATCGCCGAATTCTCGCTCTGGTCGGCCAATCTCGCCAATTTCGAAAGCGACCTGAAACGGATCGAACCTCATGTCGATCTGCATCACATCGATGTGGCGGACGGCCATTTCGCCCCGTCCTTCCTGTTCTTCCCCGATCTCGTCGCCCGCATCGCCGGGCTGACGGCCAAACCCATCCATGTCCATCTGATGGTCGATGACGCAATCGTCGAGGCACAGACGCGACAGTTCATCGAGGCCGGCGCCGACATGATCAGCGTCCATGCCGAGAATGGAGAGGCGGGATTGCGTGCCGTGCGGCTGGCCCGTGAACTCGGCGCCGAAGCCGGCGTTGTACTCAGGCTGGAGACGCCGGTCGAGGCGGTGAGGCCTTTCGTCTCCGAGGTTGCCTTCGTCACGCTGCTGGGCACCGCGATCGGCGTCAAGGGCCAGAGCCTGTCGGAGAAGGCCTGCGACAGGCTGGGTGCTGCCCGCGCCATCCTGCGAAAGGCTGGCCGCGAGGCGGACGTGGTTCTCGCCGCCGACGGCGGCATACGCCACGAGACCGTGCCGTTGCTGCGTGCTGCCGGGGCCGAGACTGTGGTCTTGGGATCGCTCGCCTTTGGCGACAAGGACCTGGCCGGCCGCATCGGCTGGCTGCATGGGCTGAAGGTCGCGGCATGACCACTGAAGCGGCCCTCGCGATCGATCTTGGCGGCACCGAGCTTCGTGCCGCCCTGGTTGACCGTGACGGCAAGATTCTGGCCTTCGCCGCCGTGCCGACGCAGGCACAGGCTGGGCCCGACGTGGTGATCGGCCAGATCGAGGCGCTGGCCGCGACAGTTCATGCCGAAGCGCCAGGCCTCGCCGTCGTCGGCGTTGGCGTCGGTGCGCCAGGCCCGCTCGATCCGCTGGCCGGCATCGCGGTTGGACCGCCGACGCTGGCTGGCTGGCAGGATGTGCCGCTGGCGGACATTCTCGAGCGTCGGCTCGGCCTGCCGGTGAGGCTGGAGAACGACGCCAATGCGGCAGCACTTGGCGAATGGCGCTTCGGTGCCGGCCACGGCGCGCGCTCGCTGGTCTTCGTCACGGTCTCCACCGGCATTGGCGGCGGTGTCGTTGCCGACGGGCGCATCCTGCATGGCCGCCGTGGCCTGGCCGCCGAGATCGGCCATATGACCATCACCAATGAGGGCGAGCGCTGCGTCTGCGGCGTCGTCGGTTGCTTCGAGGCCATCGCCTCGGGCACGGCGCTTGGCCGCCGCGCCAACGCCGCGACATCGGCCTTTGACGGCTCGACGCTGCGCCGCCTCTCGGCCAATGCCGAGGTCACGGGTCGCCACGTGGTCGATGCGGCGCGGTTGCAGGACGATCTCGCCGTGGCCCTGCTCGAGGAGGAAGCGCGCTGGCTGGGCGTCGGCTTCACCAATCTCCTGCATCTCTATTCGCCCGACGTGCTGGTCGTCGGCGGCGGCATCGCCAATGGCCTCGACCTGATGCATCCGGTCATCGAGGCGACCATCCGGCAACGCGCCATGCGCGCCTATCGCGACGTGCCTGTCGTCCAGGCGCAGCTTGGCCGCCACGCCGGCCTGGTCGGCGCCGCCAGCCTTATCCTGTTCGACGATGGCAGCCTGGCAGCCCGCATGCCGGTCGGTCCAAGCACGTTCCCGGAAGCGCGGAGGGATTTCAACGGCTGACACGTCATGTAAAAAAATGGCCGGAGGCATCGCTGCCTCCGGCCATTTGCATTGCCATGCGATCGCGCGGATTACTCGGCGGGAACGACATCCGCCGGCAGGCTGTCGTCGGCTGTTCCAGCCAAGGCTCTCGCCAGCTTCGCCTCGTCGAGCTCGCCTTCCCAGCGGGCGACAACCAGCGTGGCGACGGCGTTGCCGATGAAGTTGGTCAGTGCCCGGCATTCCGACATGAAGCGGTCGACACCGAGGATCAGCGCCATGCCGGCGACCGGCACCGATGGCACGACCGAAAGCGTGGCGGCGAGCGTGATGAAGCCGGCCCCGGTGATGCCTGCGGCACCCTTGGACGAGAGCATCGCCACCAGCAGCAGCAGGATCTGGTCGCCGATCGAGAGATGGATGTTCGTCGCCTGCGCGATGAACAGCGCCGCAAGAGTCATGTAGATGTTGGTGCCGTCGAGGTTGAAGGAATAGCCGGTCGGGATGACCAGGCCGACCACCGAGCGCTTGGCACCGGCCTTCTCCATCTTCTCCATCAGCGAGGGCAGGGCTGCTTCCGAAGAGGAGGTGCCCAGCACCAGCAGCAGCTCTTCCTTGATGTAGCGGATCAGGGACAGGATGGAGAAGCCGTTGTAGCGGCAGACGGCACCCAGCACGACGAACACGAACAGAAACGAGGTGGCGTAGAAGGTGCCGACCAGCATGGCGAGGTTGATGACCGAGCCGATGCCGTATTTGCCGATGGTGAAGGCCATGGCGCCGAAAGCGCCGATGGGGGCTGCCTTCATCAGCACGCTGACCAGCTTGAACATCGGCGCCATCAGCGCCTGCAGGAAGTTGAGCACCGGTGCGCCCTTGTCGCCGACCAGCGCCAGTGCGATGCCGAACAGCACCGAGAAGAACAGAACCTGCAATATGTCGCCATCGGCGAAGGCGCCGACGATCGTGCCGGGGATGATGTTCATCAGGAAGCCGGTGACCGACTGGTCATGTGCCTTGGCGGCGTAGGTGTTGACGGTCGAGGCGTCGAGCGTCGCCGGGTCGATGTTGAAGCCGGCGCCCGGCTGCACGACATTGGCGACGATAAGGCCGATGATCAGCGCCAGCGTCGAGAAAGTGAGGAAGTAGAGCATCGCCTTGCCGGCGACGCGGCCGACCTTTTGCAGGTCGCTCATGCCGGCGATCCCGGTCGCGACTGTCAGGAAGATGACCGGGGCGATGATCATCTTGACCAGCTTGATGAAGGCGTCGCCGAGCGGCTTCATGCTCTCGCCGATCGATGGATAGTAGTGGCCGAGCAGGATGCCGACGGTGATTGCCACCAGCACCTGCACATAGAGTTGGGCATAGAGGGGCTTGCGCTGCGCGGCGGGCGCGCCGGATTGGTCTGCGATCTGCATGAAAACTCTCCCTGGCCGGATGGACGGAACCCGCCCTGCGTGACTTCTCCCATCGCGGCGTTCCGGTTGCCCGCCGCTAGCAAGGAGTTTTGCAAGCGCTGTGCCAGATCGGAGAAAGGCCGGAATCCCCACATTTCGGCCCTTTTGCGAGGTCCAGGGCTAAATGCGTGTGCGGATTTCCGCACACGAAACGTTTGCCTGGGCGGAATTTCGCATTAGAGTGGCGGCGAGGCCGCTAAAGCAATTCCAGGAAAAGTGTGAGCGGTTTTCCGCCCGGAATTGCGCCAGAGAAAAGGGAGAGGGCAGACGACGCAAGCTGGCACCGATAGCGGGTCCGGTCGTGACTTGCTGCGCGAGGCGGTTGGCCGGCTGCGCGATGGCCGCTGGCTTATCGTCCTCATCGCGCTTGCGATCCTGGCTGGCGCCATCGCCATTGCCGGGCGCATAGCCTCCGGCCAGGCGGCCGACGATCTTCGCGACACAGCGCTTGCCGCTCTGCCGCTGGCGGCGGGAACCCTGACCGGCGAAATCGAAAAGCAGCGCCTGGTGCCATTGGTGCTGTCCCGCGACGATGCTGTGCGCGGGGCGCTGCGCCGGGCCGGAACGATGCAGGAAGCGGCCCTCAACGACAAGCTCAAGGCGATTGCCGGCGACGCCTCGGCGTCCGCCATCTATGTCATCGATACGGCGGGCATCGCGATATCGGCCAGCAATGCCGGTGAGCCGACGAGCTTTGTCGGCATCGACTATAATTTCCGCCACTATTTCAACGAGGCGCTGGCGAAGGGCTCTGCCAGCCAGTATGGCCTCGGCACGATCAGCGGCCGGCCGGGACTCTATCTTTCGAGCCGCGTCGACGACAACGGCAAGCCGCTGGGCGTCGCGGTGTTGAAGGTCGAACTCGACGGCGTCGAAGCCAATTGGCGCTCCAGCGGGTTCCTCGTTTTCGTCACCGACGAACGCGGCGTGGTACTCGCCACCAGCCAGCCCGAATGGCGGTTTCACGCGCTGGCGCCGCTCTCCGCCGAAGACGCCGCCGCTGCCCATGAGCAACTGCAATTGACGGACGCCGCGTTTGAACCCCTGCCGATACGGCGCGGTGCCGGCGACGGCCTGGCGACGATCGACAGCTCCGGCAAGCCGCGCCAGTTCGTCGAGGTGGTGCAGGACTTGCCGGGTGCGGTCCCCGGCTGGCGTCTCTGGCTCTTGACGCCCGCCGACGCTGCTCTCTCGTCCGCGGCCAACACGGCGCGGCTGACGACGCTGCTTGGGCTGCTGCTGACCGGCTTGCTTGCCTACGTGCTCACCCGCCGCCGCCGTACACGCCGGCTGCGGCAGGACGCGCTGGCGCGCATGAATGCCGAACTGGAAAGCCGGGTCAGCACGCGAACGGCCGAACTGACGCGCTCCAATACGGCACTCGCCGGCGAAATCGCCGAGCGTGAAAGCGCCGAGGCCAAGGTCCGTCGGTTGCGCGACGATCTCGCCCAGGCCAATCGGCTGTCCATCCTCGGCCAGATCGCGGCCGGCGTGGCGCATGAGATCAACCAGCCGGTCGCCGCGATCCGCACCTATGCCGAGAATGCCGGCCGCTTTCTCGAAGGCGGCAAGACCGAGCCGGCGAGCGGCAATCTGACCTCGATTGTCTCGATGACCGAACGCATCGGCGCCATCACCAACACCTTGCGCACCTTCGCCCGCCGCCCGGGCGTGGCCGCTTCGCCACTACCGGTACGCGAGGCGATCGACGGCGCGCTGTCGTTGCTCTCCGGCCGCATCCGCGATTCCGGCGTCACCATCGTCAAGCCGCGCGGCAGCGCCTCGCCGATGGTGATGGCGAGCCGCATCCGGCTGGAGCAGATCCTCGTCAACCTGTTGCAGAACGCACTGGATGCCATGAAGGACCAGCCCGATCCCCGCATCGAGATTGGACTCGCCGAGCACGACGACCGGGTGCTGATTTCGGTGCGCGACAACGGTCCCGGCCTCGGACCGGAGGCGGCCGCCAATCTGTTCATGCCGTTCCAGACCACCAAGGAGAAGGGGCTCGGCCTCGGGCTGGTGATCTCGCAGGAAATCGCCCAGGAATTGGGCGGCACCTTGCAGCTCGATCCCGACAGCACCAGCGGCGCTTCCTTCACCATCGATTTGAGGCGAATTGAATGACGCAGGGATCAGGGCTGGTGGCGCTCGTCGACGATGATGCCGACCTTTTGCACGCCACCACGCAATTGCTCGAGCTTGCCGGCTTCACGGTGGTCGCGCGCGATGCCGCCGAGGCAGCCCTTGCCATCGTAGACCGGAATTTCGACGGCGTCGTCGTCAGCGACATCCGCATGCCGGGCATGAACGGGCTGCAGCTCTTCGACCGCATCAAGGCAATCGACCCCGACATACCGGTGATCCTGGTCACTGGGCACGGCGATGTTGATCTTGCCGTGGCCGCGCTCAAGGACGGCGTCTACGATTTCATCCCGAAACCCTATGCCGGTGATCGCCTTGTCGAGGCACTGAAACGGGCGAGCGAGAAGCGGCGGCTGGTGATGGAGAACCGGCGACTGCGCGAAGCCGCCGCACTGGCCGCCGACGGCCTGCCGCTGATCGGCGAGGCGCCTGCCATCCACCGGCTGCGCGAAACCTTGCGACAGATCGCCGACATGGATGTCGACGTGCTCGTGGAAGGCGAGACGGGAACCGGCAAGGAAGTGGTGGCAGACCTCTTGCACAGGTGGGGCCGGCGCCGGGCCAAACCCTTCGTGGCGTTGAACTGCGGCGCTCTGCCGGAGACCGTCATCGAAAGCGAACTGTTCGGCCATGAGGCCGGCGCGTTCACCGGCGCGCAACGGCGACGCATCGGCCGCATCGAGCATTCCAGCGGCGGCACGCTGTTCCTCGACGAGATCGAATCCATGCCGCCGGCCCTCCAGGTCAAGCTGCTGCGGGTGCTCGAGACGCGCAGCCTCACCCCGCTTGGCTCCAACGATATCAGGCGTATCGATTTGCGGGTTGTCGCGGCAACCAAAGTCGATCTCGGACGGCCGGACCAGCGCGGCGATTTTCGCGAGGATCTCTATTTTCGCCTCAATGTGGTGACGTTGCGCATTCCGCCTTTGCGCGAACGGCGCGGCGATATCCCGATGCTGTTCGGGCATTTCCTCGGCAAGGCGGCGGAACGCTTCGGCCGGCCTGTCGCCAAGGTGAACGCCGCCGTCAGCGATCATCTCCAGTCGCATGCCTGGCCGGGCAATGTGCGCGAGCTCGCGCATTTCGCCGATCGCGTCGCGCTCGGTCTTGGCCCGGACGACGAGACGAAGGCGGTCTCACCGCAATCGCCGGAGCCTGCAGGCTCGCTGCCGGCGCGCGTGGGCCACTACGAGGCGCAACTCATCCGCGACGCGCTGCGCGACCATGGCGGCGATGTGCGCGGTGCCATCGACGCCCTCGGCGTGCCGCGCAAGACGTTTTACGACAAGCTCAAGCGCTACGGCATTGCCGCATCCGAATTCCGCAACAGCGGCGATCCGAACCCTGTTCGAGAGCAGACATAGATTGCGCGAGAACCTTACGCTTCGTATCGCTTCATCCCATCCAGCTGAGCTTTCCGGAAAGAGCCATGAACACGACCCTCGAAACAACGGCAAATCCCTTGCCGGAAGACCTCGCCTTTCTCAGCGAACAGCTGACGGCCTTCAACGACGGCGATGTCGGCGCGTCGGAAAGAAAAGCGCTGGCGGTGTTCGTGCGCGACGAGGATGGCGCGGTCGTTGCCGGGATTTCGGGTTACACGGCGTGGGGCTGGCTCTACGTGCAATGGCTGTGGGTCGATGAGCGGTTGCGCGGCCAGCATATGGCAGGTCAGATGCTGGCCGCAGCCGAACAGCAAGCTGTGGCACGCGGCTGCCAAAACGCCTGGATCGACACCTTCAATCCAAACGCCGCCAAGGTCTACCAGCGTCAGGGCTATCAGCCCTTCGGCGCGCTGGCCGATTTCCCGGTCGGCCGCAGCCGCATTTTCCTGCAGAAGAAACTGTCGCTGGTCTAACTGGCGAGCTTTCCGCCACGCATCGGCTGCGGCGCGCCGGTGGTGCTTGGAAAACTGATCGGCAGGCCGCGCAGCACGCGAACCGCGAGGAAGGCAAAACACTCGGCCTCGACAGCGTCGCCGCTCCAGCCGAGGCTTTCCGCCTGCACCACCTCGACGCCGGCGCGGCTCGCGAGCATGGACATCATTGTCGGGTTATGTCGGCCGCCGCCGCTGACCACCAGCTTTTTCGGCCGGTGTGGCAAGAGGTCAAGTGCCTTGCCGACGGCTGAGGCGGTGAAGGCGGTGAGCAAGGCCGCACCGTCCTCGGTGTTGAGGCCGTCCGCCATGGCGGCACCGAAGTCGAAACGGTCCAGTGATTTGGGGTAGGGCTTGCTGAGATAGGGGTGTTGCAGCAGCTTGGCGAGCCGGGCTTCGTCGACGGTTCCCGCGCGGCCAAGCGCGCCGTCGCGATCCATTTCGCCGAGCCCCTTCGACTTGATGAAATCGTTGAGCGGTGCGTTGGCGGGCCCGGTGTCGAAGGCGACGACATTGTCGGCGCCGTCCCACCAGGTGATGTTGGCGACGCCGCCGAGATTGAGCACGGCCACCTCGCCGCTGGCGCTGGCGCTGCGCATCAGCGCGGTGTGATAGACAGCAGCCAGGGGCGCGCCCTGTCCGCCGGCGCGAACGTCGGCGGAGCGGAAGTCGTAGGCGACCTTGGTGCCCAATAGCGCGTGCATCAGCTCGCCGTCGCCGAGCTGCCGGGTCTGGCCAATCCGTCCGGGTTGCGGCGCGCGATGCAGCACTGTCTGGCCGTGGAAGCCGACCACGCCGATATCGGCCATCGTCATCCCGTGGCCTTCGACCAATACCCTGACCGCCGCCGACTGCGCCCGCGTCAGCGCTTCCTCGGCCTCAGCGAAGATTGCCGGTTCCGGCCCGACAAAGTTCCAGGCCCGCGCCTGTTTCAGCGTCTCTTCCAGCAGGGAGCGGATCGACGGGGGATAAGGCATCAGCCGGTAGGTGCCGAAATCATCGATCCGCTCGCCATCTGTCTTGATCAGCGCGACGTCGATATTCCCGTCAAGCACCGTCCCGGTCATCAGCCCGACGGCCCAGATTGGTTCCATGGTCGTTTCCTTATTGAGCATGATCTTGTCCGAAAACCGATTCCCACTTTTCGGGATCATGCTCCAGCTCCATTCATGAGATCGCCCGGCTGCTGGTGCGCGGTGATTCCGTTGTTGCAATGAGGTGTCGGACGGATTTGGCCCACGGGCAAGGTCTCCGTTTGGTTGTTGCAGAACTCGATCCACAGTCCCGCGCCGGCTTCGGGAACTCAAGCTTGCCCCGGAGGCACGCCGCACCAGCTTTGTCAGCCTTGGCGCGGCACACCCCTGGCAAGTAGGTAGACGAGATACGGCCCGCCGAGCAGCGAGGCGAACAGGCCGGCGGGCAGTTCGTAGGGAAAGGCCGCCATACGCGACAGCCAGTCCGAGACGGTCATCAGCAAGGCGCCCAGAAGCATCGCGCCAGCGAGATGAACCCGAGCGCGGGAGAACCCGATGAGCCGGGCAAGATGCGGCGCGATCAGGCCGACGAAGCTCAACGGCCCGACGACCATGGCTGACAGTGCGGTCAGCAGCGCGGCGACAAGGATCAGCGTCAGCCGCCCGCCGGCGACCGGCACGCCAAGCCCGCGAGCGCTGACGGACCCTAGCGGCAGGATGTCGAGCCAGCGGGCCGCCAGAAACAGCGGCAGCGTCAGCGGCAACAGGCAGGCCAGCGCAACCGATGCGTCCATGGCGGTTGCTTGACCTATCGAGCCACTCAGCCAGCGCAGCAGGACGTAGGACTGCGCGTTGCCCATCGCGATCGTCGCGGTGATCGCGGCACTGTACAGCGCGCTCATGGCGATGCCGGCAAGCAGCAGGCGCTCGGCACCGAATTTCGCTCGCGCGGCGATGGCCAGCATGGCGATCAATGCCGCCAGCGAGCCCAGGGCCGAGCCGGCCAGCTGCCAGCCGAGCCCGGCTGTGGCGCTGACCACCAGCACGACGGTCAGGCCGGCGCCGGCGCCGGTGCCGACACCAAGCACTTCGGGACTTGCCAGCGGATTGCCGGTGACCCGCTGGATGACCACCCCGGCGGCCGCCAGCATGGCACCGGCGGCAGCCGCCACGCCGATGCGTGGCGCGCGCCAAGCGGCGAGATCGGTCAGCAAATCACCGCTGGCGAATGACCAGCCTGTGGGGCCGCGGCCGACGATCAGCGCCACCGCGACGGCAACAAGGGTGAGCACGACCAAGAGCAGAACGATGAGCCACGGTCGATCGGCTTTGCGCGGTGCATCCCCGTTCGAGCCGAGATGCGGCCACTCGAACATGCGCAGCCGTGGCAACAGCCACAGTAGCAGCGGGCCACCGAGAAGCGCTGTGCCCGCGCCGGTCGGAATGCGTTCGCCACCGGAGCCGGCGGCGAGCTGCACCAACCCGTCCGTCAGCCACAAAAGGATGGCGCCGATCAGCGGTGCGGCGATCAGTTTTTGGCGCAAGGTGCGTGCGCCGGAAAGCGTGGCCAGCGCCGGCGCGGCAAGGCCGATAAAACCAATGACGCCGACCTCCGCCGCGACGCTCGTCGCCATCCACACGGCCAACGCGATGACGAGAAGGCGGCTTGAGTGTCGGGCAACGCCCAGGCCGCGCGCCGAGGCATCGTCGAGGCCGAGGATGGTCAGCGGCCGCAGCAGCATCAGCGCGGCAACGGCACCGGCCGCCAACCTGACCGTAAGCGCGATGGCTGGCCCCCAATCCTGCTGGACCAGTGACCCACCGCCCCAGATGAACAGCGAGAACAGATATTCGCCATTGGCGAGGATCAGCGCCGCACTGATCGAGCTGGCGGTCAGCGCCACCATCATGCCGGCCAGCACGACGGAGACCGGCTCGAGCCCGCGCCGCCACGTCAAGCCCAGCACCAGCAGCACCGCCGCAGTGCCACCGGCAAAGGCGACCAGGCCTTGCGACCGCTCCATCAAAAACGGCGCGTAGAGCGAGGCTGCCGTCATCGCCAGTTGCGCGCCGGCCGAAATGCCAAGCGTTGACGGCTCGGCCAGCTTGTTGCGCAGCACATGTTGCAGCAGCAGGCCGGAGAGGCCGAGCACGGCGCCCGCCAGAACGGCCACCGCGGCGCGCGGCAGCGTGCTGTAGAACAGGATGACATGGTCGAGATAGACGCCGTCGCCCGGCGGCGGCGCCGGCCACTGCATGCCTAGGCGCCATGCGAACAGCAGCGCCGCCATTGCCGCCAGGAAGCCCCATAGGGCGATCGGCGACAGATTGGCGCCTCTCGTGGCGCGATGATCGACTGCGCGCTCAGCCATGGGCGGCAAGCGCTGCCGCCGCCAGGCGTGCAAAACGGCGTGCCGACGGCAAGCAGCCGAAATGGTTGATGGCTTCGAGCACCGTGACACGGTTACGGTGCACGGCCGGCAGCGCATTCCACAAGGCATTGGACGGAAGCGAACGTCCGACATCGGCCGGCAGCGGCGGGACGATCAGGATCGACGCTTCGGGCACACGTGCCAGTGCCTCCAGCCCCACGGGTGCTGCCGCGCTATAGCTTGTCTCGTCGGTCCAGGCATTGGCCAGGCCGAGACGTGTGAGCACATCGCCGAACATGGCGTCGCGGCCGAAAGCGCGAAAGTGCCGGCTGTCGCCAAGGCTGATGACGAAGGCCGGTCGTCCGGACGATGGCGGCAAGGTGGCACGAAGGCCTTCAATTTCAGCTGACGTCTCGTCGACGTAACGCTTCGCCCCCGCCTGTCGGCCGAGCTGCTCACCCAGGGCCAGCGTGGCTGTCTCGGCGAGCGCGTAGGGAGGCACACCGGCCTCGTAGACTGGTTGCGCAAAGACCGGCGCGATGCGTTCGAGCATCGGACGCTGGTATTCGTAGAAATTGGAGATGACGATCAGGTCCGGCGCGATGATGCGCAGCAGCTCGTAGTTAGGCGCGCCGCGCAGTCCGAGATCGGTCACCGATTGAGGGACGGCCGGCTCGACCACGATCTTGCGGAACTGGATGAGTTCGGTCGCCGCCATCGGGTTCGATGCCAAGCGCCAGCAACGTCTCCAACATCCCCCAGTCGATCGCGGCAACGCGCATTACCGCAGCCCTGGCTGCGATCGGCGGCAGCAAGGAAGCTGCCGCCAGCGCAAGCACCTGCCGTCTGTTGGGCAGGTGCTTCATTGCTGGCGGGTTCGGCACACGGCTACCAAGTCGTGTGCACCTTCAGCTTGAACGAGCGGCCTTCGCCATAGGAGCAGGTCAGCGTCGTCTGGCAACTGGCGACATAGGTCTTGTTGAACAGATTGGTGACGTTGAGGTCGACGCCCCAATTCTCCTTCTCGTAGCCGAGCTTCAGGTCGGCGAGCGTGACGGCCGGCACCTTCGCCGTATTCGCGTTGTCGGCCCAGGACGATCCGAGATAGCGCAGACCACCGCCGACCGAGATGCCGTCATACCAGTCGCCACGGAACGTGTAGTCGACCGATGCGGACGCCATCACTTCTGGCGCGATGAAAGGTGTCTTGCCGACATATGTCGGTTCTTTGTCCTTGGTGATTTTGAGATCGTACGCGGTGAAAGCGCCGGTTACCTTGAAATCCTCGGTGATGTTCACCTTGCCCTCGAGCTCCACACCACGCGAACGCATTTCGCCGGTCTGATACTGGGCAAAGGGGTTGGCGGCGGTCGCGGTCGCTACATTCTGGCGGGTAAGGTCGAAGAGCGACACGGTGAACAGGCCATCGATAAAGGTCGGCACGTATTTGACGCCGACCTCGTACTGCTGGCCGGTCTCCGGGTTGAAAAGATTGCCGTTGGCGTCGGTACCGATGACTGGATTGAAGAAAGTCGCGAAGCTGGCATAGGGCGTCACGCCATCGGCGAACTCATAGGCGAGGCCGGCACGGCCGGAGAAGTCGCCGACGGTCTGGCTCTGCGCGCTGGGGCTCGCCGAGTAAAAGGTCGGACGATTATCGGCTCCGAGCCAGCCGCGGTCATAGCGGCCATTCAGCGTCACCAGCCAGCCATCGCCGAAGCGCAACTGGTCCTGCGCGTAGAAGCCTAGCTGCTGCTGGGTCAGATTCTGGCTGAGATAGCTGACGCGAGGCGTCAGCGTCGAGCCGTAGACAGGGGTGAAAGCATCGATCGGCGGCGTCGTACCGAACAGGGCCGACGACTGTACCTGATCGATATTGTAGTATTTATAGTCGATGCCGGCCAGCAAAGTGTGTTCCACCGCACCGGTCTGCACCTTGCCTTCGATCTGCAGGTCCGACAGGAATGTCTTGGCATCGGTGTCGTGGCCGAAATTGATGCGGTTCAGTTGCGTCGATGCGGGGCTTACCCAACCATTGGGATAGACGCTGACTTCCTGGATGTTCGCCGCGCTGTAGCGTGTGTTGGAGCGCACCGTCCAGTCATTGTCGAACGTATGCTCGAACTCATAGCCGATCGACCCCTGTTCACGCTTGTAGAGATCGACACTCGGTTCGGTGAAGTTCGCGTCGGGGTCAATACGACCGTAGTTGACGCCGCCAATGATCCGGTCGGTGACCGTTCCTTCGTAGGGCAGGAAGCTGCCGCCATTGTGGTTCTCGTCGATATGGCTGTAATTGGCCAGGATGGTCAGCGTGGTCGCTTCGTCCGGCTTCCAGGTGATGCTGGGTGAGATGAAGCCGCGCCAGCCATTCTGCAGGTCGCTGTAGGTGTCGCCGCCGGCGACCTTGCCGTTGATGCGGTAGCTGACCGTGTCATTGTTGGCCACGTCACCAATGTCGAAGCCGAGATAGACATTGCCGGCATCGTTAATGCCGGTCTCGATGTAGCGCTTGCGTTCGAACTCCGGCCGCTTGCTGACATAGTTGACCAGGCCGCCGGGATTGCTGCCGCCGTAGAGCACCGAAGCCGGGCCTTTCAGCACCTCGATGCGCTCAAGCCCGAAACTGTCGACATAGAAGCCGCCGAAGCCATAGCTGAACAGCTGCAGGCCATCCATGTAGGTGCCGGTGGCCGTCGCCTGGAACCCGCGGATGAACAGCCAGTTGGTATCGCTGTCTGGGCCGAAGGGCTGCGCAAAGACGCCGGCCGTGTAACGCAGGGCCTCATCGACCTTCTGCGCGCCCTGGTCGTCGATCTCCTGGCGGCCGACCACCGAGACGGATTGCGGGATCTCCTTGATGTCGGCCGCCGTCTTCGAGCCGGTCTTGGTTTTCTTGGCAACGATACCTTGGACCGGTCCGGTGGCGCTGTCGCCCGCTTCGCCTTCGACCACCACCGGCTCGAGCTGGGTGCTGCTCTGTACTGACTGCGCGAAGGCGGCCATCGGCGGCATCATCGCGGCCGCCGCGACACTGGCCGCCAGAAGCGCCTTCATCCAGTAAAGTCTGCTCATCAGGTAGGTCCCCGTCTGCGGTCGTTGAGATACTTGATCATTTATCTCAACTTATCTGCGGGTCATTGGATGGATTTGGGCGGCTTGTCCGTTCTTGCCCAAACGGGGGACATCGCGGCTTCATGTTGCGGAAATATCACGGGCTTCCGGCGCTCTTCATCCAGGCGCCGGGCGTCACGCCGACCACCGCCTTGAACACCCGCGTCAGATGCGCCTGGTCGAAGAAGCCGGTCGCTTCGGCGATGTCGCCCAGCGAGGCGGCCCGACGCGCCATCATCGCCTTCGCCCTGTCGATCCGAGCCTGCATCTGCCAGCGGTGCGGCGGCACGCCTGTTGCCGCCTTGAAGGCATGGCTCATCGCGGTTTCGGAGAGGCCGGTCAGCGCGGCGAGATCGGCAAGCCGGATCCGGTCCAGGCAATGCGCGTCTATGTAGTCGGTGACGAGGCGCAGCTTGCGCCGCGACAGCGGCGACCGACGCCTGGCGGCACCTGGCTGATCGATCTGGAAAAGGCTGGCGAACAAGGCATTGAGCAGGCCCTCGCCATAGAGATCATGCAGCGGCTCGTCACTGCCGCATTCAGCGGCGATCAGGCCCGCCAGCATCGCGACCCGGTCGTCGCGAAACTGGAAGCGCGACATCTGCAAGGCTTCCCGATCAAGGCTACGGCCGAAGCGGCGCGTCAGCGTCGCCACATCGAAATGCAGGTCGAGATGCCGGATCCGGCGCAATCCCTCGACCCGGCCACGGATCGGCACCCCGGCCGGAATATAGGCCATCGAAAGAGCCCTGTCGTAGCGGGATACTTCGCCCTTGGCGCCTTCGACGAAGAAGGCGCCGTCGCCATCGACGTCGAGTGCGACAAACAGCCGGGGATCGGGAGAGACGTAGTAGCCTTCGGCCCTGTCACCACATGAGACATCCCAGAGGTCGGCGATCACGCCGTCCCACAGGTGCCATTTCAGGTCGCCGATGACTGAAAAGCCCTCGATCCGACTTTCCATGCGCGCAACGAAGGTCAAGTCTTGTCTATCTCCAAGCATAATACATGATAAAAATTATCATGTTTATGCCCGGTTCAGGCCCGTACCGCAAGTCCATGCTTTTTACGGCTGTTCGAAGGTCGTCCGCGCCGATGGCGCAGCCTAAACGCTTTCGAGATAGGTCTCGATCTCGAAGTCGCTGACATTGAGGGCGAAGGTGTTCAATTCCTGGCGTTTGCAAGCGACGAAGGAGTCGCGCAGGATCGCCGGGAAGATTTCCGCCACATGCGTTCCGCTTTCAAAGGTGGCGATCGCGGAGGCCCAGTCCGGCGGCAGCTTGGCCGGCACGACGCCTTGGCCATCGTTCCCGATCGGATCGCCCGGCGACATCTGCCTTTCGATGCCGATCAGCGCCGCGCCCAATATGGCGGCAAGCACCAGATAGGGATTGGCATCCGCTCCCGACACGCGATGCTCGATGCGGCGCGCCCCGGTCGGGCCGCCGGGAATGCGGATCGCGACCATGCGGTTCTCGTAGCCCCAGGCAACCGCGGTCGGTGCGTAGGACCGCGGGCGAAGCCGGCGATACGAGTTGAAATGCGGTGCGAACACCAGCGTGCTCTCGGCCATCGCCGCGAGCAGCCCGCCGACCGCGTGGCGCATGATTTCGGAACCCTGATCGGTGCCGTCGTCGAACACGTTGCGGCCTTCGGCGTCGACGAGGCTGAAATGGACGTGAAAGCCATTGCCGGCGCGGTCGCCATAAGGCTTGGCCATGAAACAGGCGGCAAAGCCGTGCTTGCGGGCAATACCCTTGACCGTACGCTTGAACAGCACGGCGTCGTCGGCTGCCCGCAAGGCGTCGGCGACATGGTTCAGATTGATCTCGAACTGGCCGACGCCATTTTCGGCGATCGCCGTATCGACGGGAATGTCTTGCGCCCGGCAGGCTTCGTAGACGTCATGGATGAAGGATTCGAAATCGTCGATCTCGTCGATCGACAGCGCGGCATCGGAATCGAGCCGCCGTCCCGTGACCGGCGAGACAGGCCCGACCGGCCGCTGCGACTGCGGATCGACCAGATAGAATTCGAGTTCGGTTGCCGCGACCGGGGTCAGGCCGAGCGCCTTGTAGCGATCGAGGATGCGGGCCAGCGCCCGCCGGGGGTCGCCGAGATAGGGCGCACCATTTTCGTCGGCAAGCCAGAGCGGGACGAGCGCCGTCGGATGCGCCGTCCATTCCACAGGCAGAATGCCCCGTCCGGTCCATTGGCAAAGCCCGTCGGCATCGCCGGTCGAGAAAACCAGCGTGTTGCCTTCGATATCCTCGCCCCAGATGTCGAGCCCGATCAGCGAGTAGGGCATGCGCAGCTTGCCCTCCAGTGCCTTGCGGGCCTGCTCGACGGGAATGCGTTTTCCCCGCATGACGCCGTTGAGGTCGCACACCGCCGCTCTCAGGCTCTGGATGTCGTTTCTGCTTTCAAGCCAGCTCAGGACGTCCGCAATTGCATCGCTCAATTTTAAAACCTCTGGTTTTCGAAGTGCCCAAGCCTGATCGGCTGCGCTATCCCTGGTAAAAAATGCTTGTGAGTTTTCGAAAAGCATATCCGGTTGATACCGGATACTTTTCCTTATTTTTTCAAGTCACTAGCCGGGATGTCGGGAGGCATTTCAAAACCAATTGCGCGATCTGCGATCGCAACATAGAGGCAAGAGGATGGAAAGCCAAGGGACATTTCTAAGGCCTTGCACCCGGAAATCTGGCCTGCTGCAGGATATGCGCGGCACCTTCATCGATGTCGCGCACGATGGCTGCGCGGGCGCGCGCGCCGTCCTGGGCCTCGATCGCCGCGACGACTTGCTCGTGATAGTCGATGTCGAGGATGGAGGAGAGGTCGTCCTCGAAGCCCATGGCGAGGTTTCTGAGAAATGGTCCGACCTGCATCCAGACGGTCTCGATCAGGAAGATCATCTGCTCGTTACCGCAATGGCGATAGATCGAGAACTTGAAGGCGTAATTCTTCCTGAGATAGTCGTCGATATCGCCCTTGCGGGCCGCCAGGGTCAATTCGGTGCTGTGGCGCCGGATCGCCCGCAGATTGTTGCCGTTGACGAGCTTTGTCGCGAGCTCGGTCGCCGAGCCTTCGAGGATCGTGCGCACCGCGGTCAATTGCGAGAACCGGTCGGCCGAAATGACCGGCACTTCGACGCTGCCGTTCGGCATCGGGCTCAGCGCCCGCAGCGCCTGCAGCCGCATGAAGGCGCTGCGCACCGGCATGTCGCTGGTGCCGAGTTCCTTGGCGAGCTTGCGCGAGGTCAGCTTCTGGCCAGGCGTGAACTGGCCGGACATCAGGGCTCGCACAAGCTCCAGATAGACCTTCTCGTGCAGGGGGACGGTGTCGACCGCGGTCAACCCGAATTGTGTTCTGTCGGCCATTGGCGGGGCTTCATTCGTTCTGAAATCTGGCCTGACGACCACGGACAATCGCGATCGGGCCGAGCATGGCGGGATGCCGAACCCTGCGATCTGTAGGGCCATGATAGACGCTTCAATCCTTGCGCGGCAAGACTTGGCGCGTTGCCCGGATTGCTTGGCTTTTCGGCCTGGCTTGCGGGCGCGCGGTATCTCCGTTGCGGCCTGCAATATCGCCATCACAAATCTTGACCTTGCGCGCACTTGCACGTCCGGCCGCTCTCTGGCTTTTTGGGTCACCCATCCGGACGGACTGATTCGCGTCATGCCGCTCGATCGCAATGCCTTCTAGGCAGTCTGCTTGTGGGTCGTGAAGCGCGCGCAAATTGGCGAAGGAGAAGCAGGCATGGCCGAGTTCAAGAAGCCGGAAATCTCCGAGATGAGACCCAAGATCACCGTTATCGGCGTCGGCGGCGGTGGCGGCAACGCCATCAACAACATGATCGTGGAACAGCTTCAGGGAACCGAATTCATTGCCGCCAACACCGACGCGCAGGCGCTGACCATGTCGAAGGCGACACGGCTGATCCAGCTTGGCGCACACGTCACGGAAGGATTGGGCGCCGGCTCGCTGCCGGAGATCGGCCGTGCCGCGGCCGAGGAATCGCTCGACGAAATAATGGATCATCTGGCCGGCACGCATATGTGTTTCGTCACCGCAGGCATGGGCGGCGGCACCGGCACCGGCGCCGCCCCGATCATTGCGCAAGCGGCGCGCAAGGCCGGCATCCTGACTGTCGGCGTCGTCACCAAGCCCTTTACCTTCGAGGGCAGGCGCCGCATGCAGATGGCCGAGGAAGGTATCGAGCGGCTGCGCGAAAGCGCCGATACGGTGATCGTCATCCCGAACCAGAACCTGTTCCGGATCGCCGATGCAAAGACCACCTTCGCCGACGCCTTCGTCATTGCCGACCGGGTGCTTTACTCCGGCGTCAGCTGCATCACCGATCTCATCGTCAAGGAAGGCCTGATCAATCTCGATTTCGCCGACGTCAAATCGGTCATGCGCGGCATGGGCCGCGCCATGATGGGAACCGGCGAGGCGTCAGGCGACGGCCGGGCGATGAAGGCTGCGGAGGCCGCGATCGCCAACCCGTTGCTGGACGAAATGTCGATGAAGGGCGCCAAGGGCGTGCTGGTCTCGATATCGGGCGGCAGGGACATGACCCTGTTCGAGGTCGACGAGGCCGCCACCCGCATCCGCGAGGAGGTCTATGAGGATGCCGACATCATCGTCGGCGCGATCTTCGACAAGAGCATGGAAGGCCGCTTCAGGGTTTCGGTGGTGGCGACCGGTCTCGACCGCGCGCTTGGCGCGGAGGATGCCGGTGCCGGCGTCGCGCATGACCGCGCCGCTCAATCGCCATTGCGGACGCTGCAGTAAGCCATGTCCGTCGCACAAGCATAGTAGCGATCGGTCGCTCGTATTCTCCAGGAAGACGGCGCTGAAAGGCTGCTGTCTTGCCTGTGGACCAGATCGGCTGGCGCAACTATTGCACTGGGCTGTATCGACCTCTATCCCTCTGCTGCTACAAGAATCCGTCACATCAGGCCATCTATACTGACAGTGGGCGTTCGTTCGAGCGATGAGAGGCGCGGCTTGGAATTTGACTTGAAAACCATCGAAGCGCTCGCGCCCGACCAGGCGTCGCTGAGCTCCGCTTCCAAGTTGACCAGGCAATCGAACTGGCCCCGGCTCGAAAAGAGCGAACAGCTGGGGCTCATCTGGGGAGAATGCCAAGGCTCCGGCTCCAACCCCTATCGCGTGGTCGTCGACACCGGCGACCACGGCTACAAATGCACCTGCCCGTCACGAAAATTTCCCTGCAAGCACACGTTGGCGCTGATGTGGATCGCCGCCACCACGCCAGCCAGTTTTGTTGCAGCCGACTCGACGCCGGAATGGGTGAATGACTGGCTCGGCCGTCGTCGGAAGACGACGTCGCAGCCGGCTGCATCGGTGCCCGGCGCAGGAGGCAAGAGCATTGGCGAGGCCTTGCGCGACGACGAAAGCGCTGTCGTCGAGGACGCAGCGGCGATCGAACGCCGCGAGGCCGCGCAGCGCAAGCGCGCCCAGGATACGCGCTCCGCGGTTTCGGCGGCACTGGACGAGCTCGACCAATGGATATCGGATCAACTGCGGCTCGGCCTTGCCGGTTTTGTCGACAACAGCAGCGATCGTTGCCGCCGCATTGCGGCGCGGCTGGTCGACATGAAGGCGACAGCGCTTGCCGGCCGCATCGACGAGATTCCATCCCGGCTGATGGGGTTGCGCAGCGAAGAGCGCCCGGACGCCGCGATCCGAGAACTTGGCAAGCTCGTGCTGCTGGCCAAGGCCTGGCGATCGACACCTGATGACGCCGAGCTGCGGCGGCTGGTATCAACTTCGGAAAGCCGCGAGCAGGTTCTGGCCAATTCCGACGCGATCCAGGTCGAAAGCGTCTGGGAGGTGCTCGGCGAGAAGATCGAGACGCGCCGCGACGGTCTTGTCAGCCATTCGACCTGGCTGCTCGATCTGAAGAGCGCCAGTCCGCGATTCGCCCTGCTGCTCGACTATTTTCCGGCCTCCGCCGGCCGTCGATCCAACGCGTTCACGCCGGGCGATCGTTTCGATGCAAGGCTGGTCTTTTATCCGGCACGCCAGCCGTTGCGGGCGCTGGTGGTCGAGCGCAAGGGCGATGTCTTGTCGAGGGAATGGCCGGATTTCGGCTTTGACGCAGCCGATCCGCTCGCGTCCCATGTCGCTAAACTGGACACGGCCCCGTGGCTCACCGACTGTCCTATCATGCTGCCGCCCGGCGCGATCCTGCTGGACGATCGTGGCGATGCCTGGTGGCAGTCCGCCGATGATCCGCATGGCATTGCCTTGCCGATCGCCGATACCGTCAGCCCAACGCTGCTTGGGCTGGACCTCGCGGCGACGGCAGCCCTATGGAGCGGTAGCAGGCTTCACCTGTTGGCGGCGCAGAGCGGGTTCGGGAGGCTTGATCTGTCGTGAACGAGATCGAGCAGACGGGTCTAGCGACCATGCGCGATTGCTGGATCACCGGCGGGACCAGCTTTGACTTGGCCCCGGCCGCCTGGAAGGACATTGCCGCCGGCGCCAACCCCGACGAGCGTGAGCGCCGTCTGCTGGCGATCGCCGCGCAAGCCCTCGAAATTGCCTTGCGGCCGGCAGCACCAAAGACGCTGAAGCGTCGCCCACCGCTGCCCGAGCTTGCCTTGCCGATGCTGCCTGAGCGGCTGCGGCCAATTTTGCGGGCTGCGCTGAAACACGCCGCCGACGCAAGAGCCAAGTCGCGTGTGGTGGCCCTCGTCGCTAGTCGCGGCTTCGTGCTCCATCCGATGGACTGGATGCCGGCCGCGTCGGATCAGACCAGCCCGGATGTCTATGCACCCTGGATCGATTGGCAGGCTGGCGTGGATGGCGAAAAACACACAGACCGGGAGCAACTGACGGCGCAGAATTGGGACGATTTCTATCCCGCCGCGCGCCGCAGTGCGCTCTCCGATCTGCGCCGCACCGCGCCGGCCGTGGCGCGGGAGCTGATCGAGACCAAGGGATCAAGCGAGCCGGCGGAGATCAGGCTCACGCTCATCGCACTCATGCATTTCGGCCTGGGGCCTGATGACGTGCCCTTCCTGAAAAGCCTGTCCGCCGATCGTTCCGGCAAGGTGCGCGAATTGGCCGGCCGGCTGCTGGCGCGGTTGGGCCAGCACGGCCAGCCAGGCGATGGCGGGCCGGAAAATCCCACGGCCGAACTCGCCGCCTTCATCACGGAAGGCAAATCCGGCTTCATCCGCCGCCGCACCACCTACTCGCCGGCAAAGCTGAAATCGCCGGCGCAGGAACGACGCCGCGCCGAACTGTTCGAGACCTGCAACCTGGTTGATCTTGCCGCGCGCTTCGGCGTCACCGAACCCGACTTCATCGGCGCCTGGCAGTTCGGCGCCGACAACAATGTCGATATCCTTGTCGCCCGCATGGTCGCCGCGTCAGGCAGCGATGCATCGGTCACGCACATGGCCGATACGCTTGTCGCTGAGGGCGGCAAGCCGGCGCTTTTCGTCCTCCATTTGATGCCGCGTCTGGACAGTCGCCGGCAACGTGTCCTGATCAGGCTGATCCTGAAGGACACGCAATATCTCGGTGCGCTCAGCCTGGCCGAGGGCATTGAAGCAGGCTGGCTGGACTGGGCCGACCTGACGAACGGCGAGACGCTGCCGGCGCTGCGCGCCGCTGTCGCGGGAAACGATGATGCCGTGAAGCGCGGCGCCGACCAGCTTCTGGAAGCGCTGGGCTTTCTCGTCACCGCGGCGGCGGCGGAAAAATTGATTGGCGACGTCGTCGCGGCCGGCATGGCGCCGTCAGCACCGTCGCTCGGTCTTCTGCGCCTCAACGCATCCTTGAGCGGGCCTTGAATCAACACATGATCCATCCGGAGAACAGCAAATGAACGCAGCCATCCGTCTTCCGGTCGAGCAGGCCTATGCCGCCGAATTGCAGGCGCTCGCGCGCAATGACGACCGGCAAAAGCCCGCCGGCTGGAGTCTGTCGCCAAAGGCGGTGCTGACCTATCTGCTCGGCGGGAAGGCTGACGACGGCACGGTGATAACGCCCAAATATGTCGGTCGTCGCCGGCTAATGGAAACAGCGGTAGCAACGCTCGCCACCGACCGCGCGCTGTTGCTGCTCGGCGTTCCCGGCACCGCCAAATCCTGGGTGTCGGAGCATCTCGCCGCCGCCATCATGGGCGACTCGACGCTGATCGTGCAGTGCACGGCCGGCACCGACGAGAACCAGATTCGCTACGGCTGGAATTACGCGCAGCTTCTGGCCAAAGGCCCCAGCCAGGAAGCGCTGGTGCCGACGCCGCTCTACCGCGCCATGCAGGACGGCAAGCTCTGCCGCCTCGAGGAACTGACGCGCATGGGTTCGGACGTGCAGGACACGCTGATCACCGTGCTGTCCGAAAAGATGATGCCTATCCCTGAACTCAACACCTCGATCTACGCGCAGCGTGGCTTCAATATCATCGCCACCGCCAACAACCGTGACAAGGGCGTCAACGAACTGTCCTCGGCGCTGAAGCGCCGCTTCAATGTCGTCTTGCTGCCCTTGCCTGAAGACATGGCGGAGGAAGTGGCGATCGTCTCCAAGCGCGTCGGCGAGATGGCCGGCGGTCTCGACCTGCCGGTGCCGAAGAATGTCGGCGAGGAGATCGCCCGCGTTCTGACTATCTTTCGCGAGTTGCGCTCCGGCGCGACATCAGATGGCAAGGTGACGTTGAAGACGCCGTCCGGTTCGCTGTCCACGGCTGAAGCCATCGCCACCATGGTCGGTGGCCTCAGCCAGGCGGCCTGGTTCGACAGCGGCAAGCTCGGCGCTGAAGGTCTGGCTGCCAGCCTTGTCGGCGCGATCGTGAAAGATCCGGTGCAGGACAAGCTGGTGCTGGAGGAATATTTGGAAACGGTGCTCAAGAAGCGGCCCGATTATGCCGGCTATTACGCCGCTTTGAACGCAGCGATCTGACGCCATGGCATCAGGCGACGTTTCCTATTTCGGCATACGCCACCACGGGCCTGGCTCCGCCGCCAGCCTGGTGCAGGCGTTGCAGGAGTTGAAACCGGTCGCCGTGCTGATCGAGGGGCCGGCCGACGCCTCGGCGCTGCTGCCCTTGCTCGCCCGCCCCGAAATGCAGCCGCCGGTGGCGCTGCTCTGCTATCCCGAAGACGATCCGGCTTCGACGAGCTTCTGGCCCTTTGCCGAGTTCTCGCCGGAGTATCAGGCGACGCTCTGGGCCGTCGCCAACAACGCGGCAGTGCGCTTCATCGACCTGCCGTCTTCGGCCCGGGTCGCCCCGGCTGAAGCTGCGGAAAAAACCGATGGAACGGAAGCCACCGTGGAGGCTGAGACGGCGCCACATCTGCGCGATCCGATCGGCACGCTGGCGCAGGCCGCCGGCTATGAGGATGGCGAGAGCTGGTGGGCCGATATCATCGAGCAGAACCCTGAGCCCGGTCCGATCTTCGCGGCCATAGCCGATGCGATGACGACGCTGCGCGAAGGCGAAGGCCCGCTTGCCGAATTCGAGGCAAAGCGTGAAGCGCATATGCGGCTGGAGATCGCCGCCGCGCGCAAGGAATTCGACGGACCGATCGCTGTCGTCTGCGGCGCCTTCCATGTGCCGGCACTGCAGGTGACACGATCGCAAAAGGAGGATCAGGCGCTGCTCAAGGGGCTTGCCCGGCGCAAGAGCACGATGACCTGGGCGCCATGGACCGGCCCGCGCCTGGCGCTGGGCTTCGGTTATGGCGCCGGCATCGTCGCGCCCGGCTGGTGCAAGCATCTGTGGCGGACGCGTGGGCAAGGCGACGCCTCGGTCCTGTGGCTCGCGCGCATCGCTGCAGTGCTGCGGGCGAAGGGGCACATGGTCTCGACCGCTTCGCTGATCGAGGCCGAAAGGCTGGCCCGCACGCTGGCTGTCATACGCGAGCGGCCAAAGCCCGGCTTCGAGGAATTGCGCGATGCAGCGATCGCCGCTCTGTTCAACGGCGAAGCCATATTGTGGGCGCTGGTCGAAGCCGAACTCCTGCTGGGTGCCGATGTCGGTGAAATTCCGCCTGACACCCCGCTGGCGCCACTGATCGAGGATCTGCAGCGCAACCAGAAGGCGGCGCGGCTGAAGCCCGAAGCGCTGGAGCGCGAACTGTCGGTCGACCTGCGCAGCGAAAGCGGGCTGTTCCGGTCGACCTTGCTGCACCGGCTGAACGTGCTTGGCGTGCATTGGGGCAGGCTGACTGATAGCGGGCGCAGCCGCGGCACGTTTCGAGAGCGCTGGGCGCTGGCGTGGGAGCCGGAATATGCCGTTCGCCTGGTCGAGAACCTGGTTCATGGGCCAACCATCGAAAAGGCGGCCAATGGCCGGCTGGTCCAGATGATCGGCGCCGCGACATCGCTCGATGCGCTGGCGGCGCTGGTCCAGGGCGCCATCACGGCCAACCTGTCCGAAGCCTCGTCCGCCGGGCTGGCGATGCTGGAGGAACGCGCGGCGCGCAGCAGCGAATGCCTGGAAATCCTGGCATCGGTGCCGCCACTCGCCGAAATCATCCGCTATGGCGAAGCCCGCAAGACGGAAACCGAACGCCTGTCCGGCCTGTTGGAGCGGTTGATCGTCGAAGGCGGTATCGCGCTTCCCTACGCCGCGCGCGACCTCGACGCCCCGGCTTCGACGGCGCTGGTCGGCGCCATGCGCAAGGCCGACGAGGCGATCAAGCTGGTCGAACCCGAACAAAACGTCCTGGACGCCTGGCGTAATGGACTGGCGGCCGTGCTCGATGGATTGCGATCAACCGCATTGGTGGCAGGCTGTGCCGCCCATCTGCTTTACGAAGCCGGGCATTTGTCCGCCGACGCCGCGGCGGGCCTTATCGCGCGGCGCCTCTCGCCGGGCACGCCGGTCGCCGAGGCGGCGGGGTTCTTCGAAGGGTTCTTCAGCACCGCCGGTCAGCGGCTGATCTATGACGAAGGCTTACGCGGCGCGGTCGATGCCTGGCTTAAATCCCTCGACGAAGACGCCTTCATCGCGCATCTGCCGCTGCTGCGCCGGGTGTTTTCGCATCTGGACTCGATGGAGCGGCGGCGGCTGATCGAAGCCGTCCTCGGCCGCGCCAGGCGCCTGCCGGCCGGGCTGACGCCGACGCCAAACGGTGACGAGGCCTGGCGCCGGCATCTGGAACGGCTTCGGCCTTTGCTGATGAGCGAGAACGGCAATGGATGACGAGGTCGATATCGGCGAAACTGAGCAGTCCGGGGACGCACGGGAGCGCCGGTGGCGCCTTGCGATCGGCGCCGACGATGAGAAATCGTCAGCGCTGTCCGACACTGACAAGCGGCTGTCGGCGGCACTTGATGCACTCTACGGCGATGGCACGGGCGATGCAGCCGCCGATCCGCGCAAGCGGCGCGGCGGCCTTGGTCGCTCGGCGCCGAAGGTGGCGCAGTGGATGGGTGATATCAGATCGTTCTTTCCCGCGCAGGTCGTCCAGATCGTCCAGAAGGATGCCTTCGAGCGGCTGAACCTGAAGCAGATGCTGATGGAGCCGGAATTCCTCAAGGCAATCGAGGCCGACGTCAATCTCGTCGCCGACCTGATCTCGCTGCGCTCGGTCATGCCGGCCAAGACCAAGGACATCGCTCGTACGATCATCGCCGACATCGTTGCCAAGCTGATGCAGCGGCTGGAGCAGAAGACCGCGGAGGCGATCCGCGGCGCGCTGGACCGGTCGCAGCGCACCAACCGTCCTCGGCAGCGTGACATTGACTGGCCGCGGACCATTTCGGCCAACCTTCGCCATTACCAGCCCGAGCACAAAACCATCGTCCCGGAAAAACTGGTCGGCTTCATGCGCAAGCAGCGCAGGCTGGTCGATCTGGACGAAGTGGTGCTGTGCGTCGACCAGTCGGGCTCGATGGCAAGCTCGGTGATCTACGCTTCGATCTTCGCCGCCGTAATGGCCTCCTTGCCGGTGGTGCGCACCAAGCTTGTCTGCTTCGACACGGCGATCGTCGACCTGACCGAGGAGCTCAGCGATCCGGTCGAGGTCCTGTTCGGCGTGCAGCTTGGCGGCGGCACCGACATCAACCAGGCCGTCGCCTATTGCGCCGATCGCATCGAGCGGCCGACCAAGTCGCATATGGTGCTGATCACGGATCTCTATGAAGGCGGCAACGGCCAGGAATTGCTGCAGCGGCTGGCGGCACTCGTCCGCTCCGGCGTCAATGTGGTGGTGCTGCTGGCGCTGACGGACCAGGGCAGGCCGGGCTATGACCCGAAGATGGCAGGGTCGGTGGCAGCACTCGGCATCCCGGTCTTCGCCTGCACGCCGGATCTGTTTCCAGACATGATGGCGGCGGCCTTGCGACGGGAAGATGTCGGTGCGTGGGCGGCAGGCGCCGATATCAAGCTTGTTCGCGCCGAGGCTGACAGCCCGGAGGCCGGCGCGTAAGGCGCGCTCACCTTCACGCGTCTGGCGTGATCAAAAAGCGGTAATCCAAAAGCAAGGCTGAAACCCGGCGATGCTGACATGCACGCGGGAAGAGCCCCTCGCATCACCACTCACTGAACGTTGTCAGACGGCCGGCCAAAGCCCGCTTCGGTCGTCATGTCGTGATTTGCGCCAATCGATCGCTTGACTCTGAACACGCCTTGTGAAAAATTTTGCAGCAACTGATAAAAATATCAAAGGGTGGAAATGGTAGGGTTCGGCAACGGTCTCCTGCGCGACGATGAAACCAGCATGGCGACCCGTGCCGCGTGGCTTCACTATGCCGGAGGCCTGACCCAGTCAGAGGTCGCCAAGCGGCTGGGACTGACCAGCCTCAAGGCCCACCGCCTCATCACCAAGGCCAACCAGGAAGGGCTGGTGAAGGTCTATATCGACGGCGAAGTGTCGGAATGCGTCGAGCTTGAAGACGAATTGTCCCGCCGCTACGGCCTCGATTATTGCGAGGTGGTCCCGGACTTCGATTCCGAGGATTTGCCGCTCAAGGCGCTCGGCATTGCCGGCGCGCAGTTCTTGAAACGCGAGATCGAACGCGGCGAAGAGGCGCTGATCGGTGTCGGCCATGGTCGCACGCTCGCCGCTTGCGTCGAATATCTGCCGCGCACCTCGACAGACAAGATCCGCTTCGTCTCGCTGCTTGGCGGCCTGACGCGGAAGTTCTCGGCCAACCCGCACGATGTCATTCACCGCCTGGCCGAGCGCACCGGCGCCGAAGCCTATGTCATGCCGGTGCCGATGTTCGCCAACACGGCGGAGGACCGAACCGTGCTGCTCGGCCAGAAGGGCATCCGCGAGGTCTTCGATCTCGCACGGTCCGCCGACCTGTTGTTTGCCGGCATCGGCACCGCCGAACGTGAAGCGTCGCTGGTTGCCACCGGCATGATCGAAAAGGGCGAGATGGAGGAGATCCGCCGCAATGGCGGCGTCGGCGAATTGCTCGGCCATTTCTTCGACGAAGCCGGCAAGGCGGTGGCGACGACCGTTTCCAACCGGGCGATGGCGCTGACGCGCGAGGACATTGCCAGCCGCCGGATCGTCGCCGTCGCCGGGGGCAAGATCAAGGTTCGTGCCATCAAGGCCGTTCTGGAAGGGCGCTATCTCAAGGGCCTGATAACCGATGAGCGGACGGCGCGATCGCTCGTGGAAGAGACGCCGGTCGGGTAGCCGGCAACAGTTCAGTTGAAACTACCCTGTGGAGGAGAAGACGAAATGCATGAGAAAGAGAAAGACCTCATTGACGCTTTCCTGCGCGGACAAGTCGACCGTCGCGGGCTGATCAAGGGCCTGGGTGCGATGGGCCTTGCCGCCGGCACCGCCGGCACGCTGCTCAATCTGGGGCAGACCCGCGCGCTGGCCGCGGATTTCGACTGGCAGGCGCATAAGGGCAAGACAATCAAGCTCCTGCTCAACAAGCATCCCTATGCCGATGCGATGATTGCCGACCTCGAGAACTTCAAGAAACTGACCGGCATGGAAGTCGTCTACGACGTGTTCCCTGAAGATGTCTATTTCGACAAGGTCACGGCAGCGCTCTCGGCAAGCTCGCCCGAATACGATGCCTTCATGACCGGCGCCTACATGACCTGGACCTATGGCCCCGCCGGCTGGATCACCGACCTCAACGAATGGATCAAGGATCCGGCCAAGACCAACCCGAACTATGCCTGGGACGACATCCTGCCGGGTGTGAAGTCGTCCTGCGCCTGGAACGGCAAGCCGGGCGGCGCGCTGGGCTCCGAAGATGCCAAGCAGTGGTGCATTCCGTGGGCTTTCGAGCAGAACAACATCACCTACAACAAGGGCATGTTCGACAAGGCCGGCGTCGGCGTTCCCGGCAATATGGACGAGATGATCGCCACCGCTGCCAAGCTGCAGAAGGACATTGGCGGTGGCGTCTACGGCATCGGCGTTCGCGGCTCGCGTTCCTGGGCGACGATCCATCCGGGCTTCCTGTCGGCCTACTCGAACTTCAACGAGAAGGACTTGACGGTTTCCGCCGACGGCAAGCTGGCGGCGGCGATGAACACTGCGGGCTCAAAGGCGTTCCATGCCAAATGGGTGCAGATGATCCAGGAGAGCGGCCCGAAGGACTGGTCGACCTACACCTGGTACCAGGTCGGCACCGATCTCGGCGCCGGCGCCTCGGCGATGATCTTCGACGCCGATTGCCTCGGCTACTTCATGAATGGCGGCGACAACAAGATGGCCGGCAAGCTCGCCTATGCCGCTTTCACCGCCAACCCGCAAGCCAAGGCCTCGACACCCAACATCTGGATCTGGTCGCTGGCGATGTCCAACTTCTCGAAGGACAAGGATGCGACCTGGTATTTCCTGCAATGGGCCTCGGGACCGGAGCATGGTTTGTTCGGCGCCACGAAGATGGATTTCGTCGATCCGGTCCGCAAGTCGGTCTGGAAGGACGAGATGTTTCGCGAAAAGCTGAACAAGAGCTATCCGGGCTATGTCGAGATGTTCGACGCCTCGGCGGCCGGTGCCTCGATCAAGTTCACCGCGCAGCCGCTGTTCTTCGACCTTACCACAGAATGGGCGGCGACGCTGCAGAAGATGGTGGCCAAGGAAGTGCCGGTCGACGAGGGTCTCGACAAGCTGGCCGAAAGCATCAACGGCCAGCTCAAGGAAGCCGGCCTCGGTTAAGTCGCAACGAGGGCCGGCCTGCTTGGCGGACCGGCCCTCATCACATCTTTTGACGTTTGCGATGCGGTGCCGGAAGGTGGCCGCTATTTCGCCCGACCGGTCGCCTTGCTCCCTTGGGCGGCCGGCAGGGCGAAGCGACAGCAACAACGGAGCAGCTCGATGACTGCGGTGGTATCGCAAAGGCCCAAGCCATCGGGCTTCAGGATCAGCAAGCGGGTGCTGCCCTATGTGCTCAGCCTGCCGGCCTTGCTCGTCTGCATCGGCATTCTGATCCCGTTCCTGACCTCGGTCGTCTATTCCTTCCAGCGCTACCGGCTGAGCCAGCCCTGGGCGCGGCAGTTCAACTGGGGCGACAACTACATCTCCTTCTTCACCGATCCGAAATTCTGGAACACGCTCAAGGTGTCGCTGCTCTATGCCGGCACCACGGTCGTGCTGGAACTGCTTCTCGGCCTCGCCATCGCCTTGCTGCTGCAGAAGCGCTCGACACTGAACAATTTCATCTCGATCATGCTGTTGATGCCGCTGATGACCGCGCCGGCGCTTGCCGCACTGATGTGGAAGCTGATGACCAATCCGGGCTTCGGCGTGCTGAGCTATCTCGCCAGCCTGATTGGGCTGCAGGATTTCCGCTGGGCCTCGTCGCCGTCGACGGCGCTGTTCACCGTCGTGCTCGTTGATATCTGGGTCTACACGCCTTTCATCATGATCCTGCTGCTCGCCGGCCTGCGCAGCCTGCCGACGCAGCCCTTTGAAGCGGCGGCCCTCGATGGCGTGCCGAGGAGCTTCGTCTTCTTCCGCATTACGCTGCCGATGCTGACGCCCTACATCCTGACGGCAACGCTGTTTCGCCTGCTCGATTCCATCCAGCAGTTCGACATCATCTACGCCATGACCCAGGGCGGGCCGGGCGATACGCTCACCGTCTTCCAGGTCGAGGCCTATCTCAACTTCTTCCAGTCGACCAATGTAGGCCGCTCGGCGGCGCTGATGATCATCCTGTGGGCGATCACCTATTTCCTCTCCAACATCTTCATCAAGAACTGGCTGCGGCTGCGCGAACGCGCCCGTGGCCAGGCATAGGAGGCCGACATGGAACACACCTCCTTGCTCGAACGCATCCTGCGTGGCGTGGCACTGACGCTGGTTGTGATCTTCTTCATGTTCCCGATCGTCTGGATATTCATGATGTCGTTCCAGACCAACGAGACCATCCTGCGCATTCCCCCGCAGCTCATCTTCGAGCCGACGCTCGCCAACTACACGGCGTTGATCACCGGCAAGCTGATCACCGCCGCCGGCACGCTCGACATTGCCTTCATGCGCAACCTCTGGAATTCGGTGTTCCTGTCGACCACCTCGGTCGCGGTCTCGCTGCTGCTCGGGGTTCCAGCCGCCTATGCCTTCGCACGGCACAAGTTCCGCGGCTCGGAGGACATCGCCTTCACGCTGCTGTCGTTCAAGTTCGCGCCGGCGCTCTTGGTGTTGTTGCCGCTCACCCTCTATTTCCAGAAGCTCGGGCTGGCCAACACCTATATCGGGCTGATCTGGGTCTACCAGCTGATCTGCCTGCCGCTGATCCTGTGGATCGTGCGCGGCTATTTCGAGGATATTCCGGCCGACATCGAATATGCCTACCGCATCGGCGGCCATTCCTGGTTCGCCACCTTCCGCAAGATCGCGCTGCCGCTCGCTGGCCCGGGCATCGCCGCCGCCGGCCTGCTCGCCTTCATCTTCGCCTGGAACAATTTCGTCTTCGCGCTGGTGCTGGCGTCGGCCGACAAGCAGCCGGTGACGGTCGGCGCGCTCGCTTTCATCACTTCCTCGGGCATCCAATACGGTCAGATTTCGGCGGCCATCGTGCTCTCGATCACGCCAACGCTTGCGCTAGCGCTTTATGCGCAGCGCTATCTCGTCGAAGGCCTGTCGCTCGGCGCGGTGAAAGGTTAGATATGGCCAGCCTCGAACTCAGAAACATCGTCAAGCGCTACAAGAGCCAGACTGTCCTCGACAATCTGTCGCTGACCGTCGCCGATGGCGAAACCCTCGTGCTGTTCGGTCCGTCGGGCGCTGGCAAGACGGTGCTGCTGCGGCTGGTTGCCGGCGTCATCGATCCGGACGAGGGCAAGATATTCATTGGCGGCGACGACATGACCGATGTCGATGCGGAGTTCCGCGGCATCGGCATGGCGTTCCAGAACTTCGCGCTGTTTCCGCATATGACCGCGTTCGACAACATCGCCACGCCGCTGGAGGCCAAGCGTTCCTCGCAGGGTGCGATCAAGGCCGGCGTCGAGAGCGTCGCCAAGCTGTTGAAGATCGCCCATGTGCTCTCCCACAAGCCGCGCGCGCTCTCCAACGGCCAGAAGCAGCGCACTGCGCTTGCCCGCGCGCTGGTCGGTTCGCCGCCGCTTCTCTTGCTCGACGATCCCTTGCGCAATGTTGACGCCAAGCTGCGCTTCGAGATGCGGCTCGAACTGCCGCGCCTGCTCGCCGATCGCGGTGCCACCGTCGTCTACGTCACCCAGGACTACAAGGAAGCCATGGCGCTCGGCGACCGCATCGCTGTGATGTCGCAAGGCGTCATCCGGCAGCTCGGCACGCCCGAGCAGATCTACCGCGAGCCGGCCAACATCGAGATCGCGCGGTTGTTCGGCGACCCGACCATCAACCTACTCGACGTCAAGCCTGCGCGCGATGCCAGGGGCATCTATGTCGGCCTCTCCAACGTCCAGGTCCATCTGGCCGGCGCCTACGACACGGCGGTCGGCCGCGACTGTGTGATCGGCCTGCGGCCGGAAGCGTTGAGCTTCGTCGAGGAAACCACGCCCGGCGCCATTCCGGTGACGGTCGAGGCGGAGACGCCGCTCAACGAAAAGATCGTCACGCTGGTGCGCACCGTGCGCGGCCGCGAGATCCTGGTTTCGCGCCCGGCCGGAACGCCGGGGCGCAGCGAGGGCAAGGCCCATATCGCCGTCGACGGCAAGAGCGCCTTGCTGTTCGATCACGCCAGCGGCGAGCGCATCGGTTCAAAGAACGTCGTTGCTTTGCGCAATGGAGAAGCGGCATGAGCCAGAGCGCACTGACCATTTCCGGCGTCGATAAGTTCTACGGTCCGATCGACAGGGGCGTGCACGCCGTCAAGAACCTGACCATGGAAATCGCCAAGGGCGAGATCGTGGCGCTGCTCGGTTCGTCGGGCTGCGGCAAGACCTCGACGCTGCGCATGATCGCCGGTTTTGAAGAGGTCTCGCGCGGCACGATTTCGGTTGCTGGCCGCCAGGTGCACACTCTGCCGCCGGTCAAGCGCAATGTGGCGATGGCCTTCGAAGGCTACTCGCTCTATCCGCCGCTGACCGTGCGCGAGAACATGGCTTTCGCGCTCAAGGCGGCGAGGCTGCCGAAGAGCGAGGTCGACACCAAGGTCGCCAGCATCGCCAAGCTGCTTGAGATCGAGGACATATTGGAGCGCTATCCCAGCTCCATCTCCGGCGGCCAGCAGCAGCGCGCCAGCCTCGGCCGCGCGCTGATCCGCGAGGCTGACCTGCATCTCCTGGACGAGCCGATGGGGCAGCTCGAACCACAGCTGCGCGCTGTGCTGCGCGGCCGCATCAAGCACTTCATCAAGGAGCGCGGGCTGACCGCGATCCTGGTCACCCACGACCAGACCGAGGCCAATGCGCTTGCCGACCGCATCGCGGTGATGGAGGGCGGCGTGCTACAGCAGTTCGATACGCCAGATCGGATCAAGGAGCGCCCGGCGAACCTGTTCACCGGGACCTTTGTCGGCGAACCGCCGATGAACGTCTTCGAGGCCTATGTCGCAACCGCCGGCGGCCGCATCAATCTCAGGCTGCCCGACGGCCTGTCGCTCGACTACGACAAGGATGCCTTCAGCGCTCCGGTCCGCGACCAGCTGCTCAGCCGCGAACGGGTCGTCATCGGCATCCGGCCTTACGCGGTCCGACGCTCGAAGGAGGGGGTTCCCGCCAGGGTTTCGGCCAATCAGTGGCTCGGCGACCAGACCCATATCGCTGCCGACTTCGCCGGCGGTTCTCTGGTCCTGGTCGAGCACGACCGCACGCGTCTCGATCTGGGTGCACCGATCAATGTCAGCATCGATCCGAAGAACCTGCACGTCTTCGACCAGGCGAGCGGCGAGGCGATCTCGCACGGCATGGAGCTTGCGTGATGCGTGACGTCCTGATCGGCATCGATGCCGGCACCTCCGTCATCAAGTCCATCGCCTTCGACACGGCGGGCAGGCAGATCGCTGCCGCCGCGCTGCCGAACCACTATGAAACGCTGCCGGGCGGCGGCGCCGAACAGGATTTGGCGCGGACATGGAGCGATGCCGCCACAACCCTGCGCCAACTGGCCGACAAGGTGCCCAATCTCGCCAACCGGACGGTGGCGATCGCAGTGACCGGGCAAGGCGACGGCACCTGGCTGATCGACGGCAAGGGCGAGCCGGTGGCCAAGGGCTGGCTCTGGCTCGACGCGCGCGCCGCCGCCGTCGTCGAAGAAATCCGCGCGCGGCCCGAGGATCGGCTTCGCTTCGAGAAGACCGGCAGCGGTCTCGCCGCCTGCCAACAAGGTTCGCAATTCGTCTTCATGAAACGCACCATGCCGGAAATGCTTGGCAAGGCGGCGACCGCGTTCCACTGCAAGGACTGGCTCTATTTCAGGCTGACCGGCGAACGCGCCACCGATCCGTCCGAGGGCACCTTCACCTTCGGCGATTTCCACACCCGCGACTATAGCGACGACGTGCTCGACGTGCTCGGCGTCGCCGATCTCAGGCATCTGCTGCCGCCGATCGTCGACGGCACCAGGCACAGCACCGGGCTGTCGCAGGCGGCCGCCGATGCCACCGGCATGCTGGCCGGCACGCCGGTCGTGCTCGGTTATGTCGACGTCGTCTGCACCGCGCTCGGCGCCGGCCTGCTCGACCGCGAGCGCAAGCCAGGCTGCTCGATCATCGGCTCCACCGGCATGCATATGCGGCTGGCCGAAACCCCCGACGATGTGCAGCTGAACGACGCGGCGACCGGTTACACTATGGCGATGCCGGCGCCCGGCGTGTTCGCGCAGATGCAGTCGAACATGGCGGCGACGCTCAACATCGACTGGGTGCTTGGGCTCGCCTCCGGCATTCTCGCCTCGCAAGGCATTTCGCGCAGCAATGGTGAGATGATCGCGCTGGTCGACGCCTGGATCGCGGCCGCGCAGCCGGCCTCGCTGCTTTATCAGCCCTACGTGTCGGAGGCAGGTGAGCGCGGGCCATTCGTCGATGCCAATGCGCGGGCAGGGTTCGTCGGCATTTCCTCGCGGCACGGCTATGCCGACCTCGTCCGCGCCGTCTTCGAGGGCTTGGCCTTCGCGGCGCGCGATTGCTATGCGGCTATGGGGCCGCTGCCGCGCGAGGTCCGGCTGACAGGCGGCGCCGCAAGGAGCCCGGCGCTGCGCAAAATCCTGGGCGCGGCGGTGGGTGCAGACATTCGCACCAGCGCGCGCGAGGAGGCGGGCGCGGCGGGTGCGGCGATGATCGCCGCGGTCTGCGTCGGCCTATACCCGTCCATGGATACATGCGTCGGCGAATGGGTGACGCCGCTGCTTGGCGAAGCCGAGCCGCGCGACCGCAGCCTCGCTGCGATCTACGACAAGATGACCCCGTCCTACATGTTGGCGCACCAGGCGTTGCGGCCGGTCTGGCGCGCGATGGCTTCAGTGCAGGCAAATTGAGAAGTCGAGTATGCGTAGAAGAATAGCGATCATTGGCGACAACTTCATGCTCCCGGAGGTGTTTCGCGCCAAAATCGAGAAGGTCGCGAGCGGCGACCTCGACATCAGGACGTTGCAGACGGCCTGGCCCGACGAACCGATGGAGTTCGGCAATCCGGCGCTCGGCCTCGACAAGGTCAAGGAGTATTTCGGCCACCCCGACGAGGTGGTCGACTTCATTGGCGATGCCGAGATCCTCGTCACCCAGCTGGCTCCCCTGTCGGCGGACATGATGCGGCGCCTGCCTGATCTCAAGCTGGTCGCGGTTTCGCGCGGCGGCCCGATCAACATCGACATGGCTGCTGCCAGGGCGCACGGCATCACCGTGGTCAATGTGCCTGGCCGCAACGCGACCGCCGTGGCCGAGTTCACCATCGGCGCCATCCTGGCCGAGACGCGGCTGATCCGGGTCGGCCACGAGGCCTTGCGCAAGGGCGAGTGGCGCGGCGATCTCTACCGCGCCGACCGCACCGGTCGTGAGCTCAGCGAAATGACGGTCGGCGTCGTCGGCTATGGCAATATCGGCACCAAGGTGGTGCGCCTGCTGCGCGCCTTCGGTTGCCACGTCCTGGTCAGCGATCCCTATGTGCAGTTGAGCGCGGAGGATCGCAACGCCGGTGTCGAACTGGTCGCGCTGGACGATCTCCTGTCCCGCTCCGATGTCGTCACTCTGCATTCGCGTGTGACCGAGGAGACGCGCGGCCTGATCGGCAAGGACACCATCGCGCGGATGAAACCTGGCGTGATCTTCGTCAACACCGCACGCGGGCCGCTGGTCGACTATGACGCGCTCTACGAGGCGCTTATTTCAGGCCAGATCGCCAGCGCCATGCTGGAGACCTTCGCTGTCGAACCGGTGCCTGCCGACTGGCCCTTGCTGCAGCTTCCCAACGTGACGCTGACGCCGCATATCGCCGGCGCTTCAGTGCGCACCGTGACCTACGCCGCCGAACAGGCGGCTGAAGAGGTGCGCCGCTACCTCGCCGGACTGCCTCCGGTCAATCCATGCTGAGGCAGCCGCCATGACGCATCAAACCGGCATCGGGGCCACGGCGACATGAACGGCGGTCCTGAAATCGTCGACCTCTTCGTCATTGGTGGCGGCGTCAATGGTGCCGGCATTGCGCGCGATGCCGCCGGCCGCGGCCTGTCCGTCATCCTGTGCGAGAAGGACGATCTCGCCGAAGGCACCAGCTCGCGCTCGGGCAAGCTCGTCCATGGCGGTCTGCGCTATCTCGAATACTACGAATTCCGTCTGGTGCGCGAGGCGCTGATCGAGCGCGAGGTGCTGCTGGAATCGGCGCCCCACATCATCTGGCCGATGCGCTTCGTGCTGCCGCACAGCCCGGACGACCGTCCGGCATGGCTGGTGCGGCTCGGCCTGTTCCTCTACGACCATCTCGGTGGCCGCAAGCGGCTGCCGGCGACCCGCACGCTCAACCTGCGCACCGCGCCAGAGGGCGCGCCGATCAAGGACGCGTTCAGGCGCGGTTTCGAATATTCCGACTGCTGGGTCGACGATGCCCGCCTCGTCGTCATCAACGCGCTCGATGCCGCCGAGCGCGGTGCGAAGGTTTTCACCCGCACCGCTTGCACCGCCGCCCGCCGCGAGAACGGCCTGTGGGTTGTCGAGATGCAGGATGGCAGGACGGGCATCAGGACGGTGGTTCGGGCACGTGCACTGATCAATGCCGCCGGCCCCTGGGTCAACGATATCGTCAACCGCGTTGCCGGCCAGAACTCCAGGCGCAATGTGCGCCTGGTCAAGGGCAGCCATATCGTCGTGCCGAAATTCTGGGAGGGAAGGCAGGCCTACCTCATCCAGAACAGCGACAAGCGCGTGATCTTCATCAACCCCTATCAGAACGATCTCGCGCTGATCGGCACCACCGACATTCCCTATGAGGGCCGGCCTGAGGACGTGGCGGCGGAGGAGAGCGAGATCGATTACCTGATCAAGGTGGTCAACCGCTATTTCAAGCGCGGTCTTGCGCGTGACGATGTCGTCTATTCGTTCTCCGGCGTTCGGCCGCTCTATGACGACAATGCCGACAACCCCAGTGCGGTGACCCGCGACTATATTTTCGAGCTCGACGCACCGGACGCGCAGGCGCCGCTGCTCTCCGTCTTCGGCGGCAAGATCACCACCTTCCGTAAATTGGCCGAGCATGCGCTGGACAGGATCGCTCCGTTTTTCCCCCGCATGGGCAAGCCCTGGACAGCCAAGGCGCATCTGCCGGGCGGCGACATCGTCAATGCCGATTTCGAACAGTTTCTCGGCGACCTCGGACGCGAATATCCGTGGATGCCGGCGTCGCTGCTCAAGCATTATGGCCGGCTCTACGGCACCAGGACACGTCTTCTGGTCGGTGCCGCCGGATCACTCGCCGGGTTGGGGCGCTGCTTCGGCAAGGATTTCTTCGAGCGCGAGGCCAATTATCTGTTCGACCGGGAATGGGCTGTGACATCTGCCGATATTCTCGAACGGCGCACAAAGCACGGCCTGCATCTGTCCGCGGAGGAGAGGGCGGCCTTCGAGCATTGGTGCGCGAACCGGCTGGCGAGGGCGGGCTGATGGTCCATAAAGGCGACAACCACTCCAGCGAATTCTGCATGCTGCGTTCCTTGTCGGCCAGCGTCGGCGCCGACCCGCTGCTGGTGCAGGGGGCAGGCGGCAACACTTCCATCAAGCAGGCCGGCGTGCTGTGGATCAAAGCCTCCGGCACCTGGCTGAAGAACGCGCGCGACGATGAGATCATGGTGCCGGTAGCACTTGCGCCGTTACTCGATGCCGTAGCGCATCGCAGCCCGGCGGCCGAGACGGCCGGACAGTTCACGCTGGCGGACCTCAACCCTCGCCAGTTACGGCCCTCCATCGAAACGACGGTGCATGCGTTGCTGCCCCAGAAGATCGTCGTCCACGTCCATTGTGTCGAGACGATCTCGATTGCCGTGCAGGCCAACGCCGAGGCCGTGCTGGAGGAACGCCTGCGCGGCCTCGACTGGGCTTTCGTGCCTTATCGCCGGCCTGGCCTGCCGCTGGCGCAGGCAATCGCCGAGCGGCTGAGACCTGCGACCAACGTGCTGGTGCTCGGCAATCACGGGCTGGTGGTCGCCGCCGACACGGTTGCCGAAGCAGCCTTGCTGCTGCAACGGGTGACCGGACTGCTTGCGCGGTCGCCGCGACCGGCCCCGCCGCCCGATCTCGACGCACTGCTAAGGCTCGCCACTGGCAGCGACTACCGGCTGCCGGCCTCGGCCGCCGCGCATGCCGTTGCGACCGATCTCGCCAGTTGCCGCATCGCGGCTTCCGGCAGCCTCTACCCGGATCATGTCATCTTCCTTGGTGTCGGCTCGGTGATCGCCGGTCCCGGCGAGAACGCGGCGGCGGTTGTCGCCCGCACTGCGGCCGCGCCAACCTCCATTCTCTTTCCCGGCAAGGGCGTGCTGATGCGCCGGGATGCCAATGCCGGCACCGAAGCGATGGCGCGCTGCCTGGCCGATGTCGCCGCGCGCGTCGAAGGTGCCGCGCGCGTCAACTATCTCAGCCCGAAAGAGAATGCCGAACTGTTGAACTGGGACGCTGAAAAATACCGCCAGCAACTCAACCGCGAGGGGGCGACGCTGCAATGACGGCATTCTTTGCCACTAGCCTGCGCCAGTATTGAGAGGGATCGCCGCCTTGGCCTTCACGCTCTCTCTCAACACCAATCCGCTGGTCAATCGCTTCGCCGATCCGGATGACTTGATCGACACGATCGCTTACGAAATCGGCATCCGGGACGTGCAGCTGACGCATGAATTCGTCAATCCGGGCTGGCCGGCGGCGACGATCGTCAAATTCATCCGCCTGTTCCGCAGCGCGCTCGACCGTACCGGTGTGCGCGTCACCTCGGGCATGACCGGCCCTTACGGCCGGCTCAATCATTTCGGCCATCCCGACGCCGATGTGCGCCGCTACTATGTCGACTGGTTCAAGACCTTCGCCGACATTTCAGCCGAGCTTGGCGCCAGCGGCATGGGCACGCAATTCGCCATCTTCACCCATCGCGACTATGACGACCCCGAGCGCCGCGCACGGCTGTTCGACATAACACTGGACTGCTGGCGCGAGGTCGCCGAACACGCCCGTGCGGCTGGCCTGACCTATCTGTTCTGGGAACCGATGTCGGTCGGCCGCGAGTTCGGTCATACCATCGAGAGCTGCCGGGGGCTGCAAGGTGCGATCGACGCGGCCGGGATGGCCATTCCGCTGGAGATGATGGTCGACATCGACCATGGGGACGTCACCTCCAGCAACCCGGCCGACATCGATCCCTATGCGTGGGCGGAAGCCTTTCCCAGGAAATCGCCGATCATCCACATCAAGCAATCGTCGATGAACAAGGGCGGCCATTGGCCGTTCACATCAGCCTACAACAGAGATGGCCGCATCACGCCCGAAAAACTGCTGGAGACGGTACGGCGCGGCGGCGGCACCGACAACGAGATCTGCCTCGAACTATCGTTCCGCGAGCGCGAGCCGGTCGACCATCAGGTCGTCGCCATGATCCGCGAGTCTGTCGACTATTGGGCACCGTTCATCGATGCCGGCAGGTCCGGCCTTCTGCCAAAGGCCGGATAGAAATCGGGCAGGAGCGGATGCGGCTCCTGCCCGATGAAAGGAGATTGAAGTCGCCTGAACTCAGCCGAATTTCGGATCGAGGCTGCCCGACTTGTAGCGCTTGGCCATCTCCGAGACCGGCAGCGGCTTGATCTTCGGCGCGTTGCCGGCGGTGCCGAACTGCTCGAAGCGCTCCTTGCAGAGCTTGCGCATGGCCGCCATTGCCGGCGTGAGATATTTGCGCGGATCGAACTCGCTCGGGTTTTCCGTCAGCACCTTGCGAATAGCACCGGTCAGGGCCATGCGGTTGTCGGTGTCAATGTTGATCTTGCGCACGCCGTGCTTGATGCCGCGCTGGATCTCTTCCACCGGTACGCCCCAGGTCGGCTTCATCTGGCCACCATATTTGTTGATGATCTCCTGCAGATCCTCCGGCACAGAAGACGAGCCATGCATCACCAGATGCATGTTGGGCAGCCGCCGATGGATCTCCTCGATGACGTTCATCGCCAGCACCGCGCCGTCCGGCTTGCGCGAGAATTTGTAGGCACCGTGGCTGGTACCCATGGCAACCGCCAGCGCATCGACATGCGTGTCCTTGACGAACTGCACCGCTTGTTCCGGATCAGTCAGCAACTGGTCGTGACTGATCGCGCCTTCGACGCCATGGCCGTCTTCCTGCTCGCCACCGCCGCTCTCCAGCGATCCCAGAACGCCGATTTCGCCTTCGACCGAGACGCCACCCCAATGCGCCATGTCGACGACGCGCTTGGTGATGCCCGAATTGTAGGTGTAGTCGGCCGGCGACTTGCCGTCTTCCTTGAGCGAGCCGTCCATCATCACCGAGGTGAAACCGTACTGGATCGCGGTGACGCATGTGGCTTCGTTGTTGCCATGGTCGAGATGCATGCAGACCGGGATGTCGGGGTGGATTTCGACCAGCGCATCGATCAGCTTGGCCAGCACCACGTCATTGGCATAGGCACGCGCACCGCGGCTTGCCTGCAGGATGACAGGCGACTTGGTCTCTTCCGCCGCCTCCATGATGGCGAGGCCCTGTTCCATGTTGTTCATGTTGAAGGCCGGCACGCCATAGCCGTATTCGGCGGCGTGATCGAGCAATTGTCTCAGTGTGATGCGAGCCAACGAATAGTCTCCCGTATCTGGTTTCAAACCTGTGGTTGCGGACTGTCCGCGCATCGTCCAGCCCACCGATGCTTCTGGCCGGATTTCGGCGCAACCGCAACCGTCACAGCCCGTCCCGGCAGCAATTCTTGTTACAGCGCAGCGACGAGAGTAAGCTTAATATCCCAAGAAATTATCCCATTATCACAAAATTTCTGATACTTTTGCGACGATAGCTGTTATGTCTGCGCTTGATCAAGGAACCACGCTGCGGCGTTGGCGGTCGGCGGCAATGAAGAGCGACATCAGACGGCAAGGCATCATGGACTTTCTGATGGACGCCGGTCAGGCCAGCGTCGACGATCTCGCTTTGCGCTTTGGTATCTCGAAAATGACCGTGCACCGCGACCTCGACGAACTCGAGGAAAGTGGCTTCCTGCGCAAGGTGCGCGGCGGCGCCTCGATCCAGCCGAGCAGTCTGTTCGAAAGCGATTTCCGCTACCGGCAGAAGCAGGCGACCGAGGAGAAGCAGCGCCTCGCGGCAGCTGCCGTGGCCATGATCGAGCCCGGCCAGACGGTGATCATCGACGACGGCTCGACGGCAGGCGGCATCGCGCGCCATCTCGCCGATTTGCGGCCGCTGACGGTGATCTCCAACAATCTGGCCGTCATCCAGGAGCTGGCCGGCGCCGGAGGCATCAACCTGATCGCGCTTGGCGGGCAATACAGCAAGAAGTTCCACGGCTTCTTCGGCCTGCTCGCCGAGGACATGCTCAAATCGCTGCGCGCCGACGTCGCTTTCCTGTCCTCATCCGCCATCCATGGCGCCTCCGCCTTCCATCAGGACCAGGAGGTGGTGCAGGCCAAGCGGCTGATGATGGCGGCGGCAACCCGCAAATATCTTCTGGTCGATCACGGCAAGTTCGGCCGTACGGCGTTGCATTTTCTCACCAATCTCAAGGCGTTCGACACGGTCTTCACCGGCCGTGAGCTCGAGCCGGGGTTGTACGAGGCGCTGGATGCCGCCGGTGTCCCGGTGGCCCTGGTCGGCAACTGAGTTCGGCACTGAGCAAGGAGTACGCGTGGTGTATTGGGTTGGTACAAGCTGGAAGATGAACAAGACGCTCGCCGAGGCGCTGGCTTTCGCGGAGCGCCTAGCCGGCTTCAATCCCGGCTTCGATGACCGCATCCAGCCTTTCGTCATCCCGCCTTTCACAGCGGTGCGCGAGGTCAAGCGGACGCTGTCATCGACGCGCATCAAGGTCGGTGCCCAGAACATGCATTGGGCCGATGCCGGCGCCTGGACCGGCGAGATCTCACCACTGATGCTGAGCGATTGCGGGCTCGACATGGTCGAACTCGGCCACAGCGAACGGCGCGAACATTTCGGCGAGACCGACGACACCGTCGGCCTGAAGACGGCGGCTGCGGTGAAGCACGGATTGATACCGCTCATCTGCGTTGGCGAGACGCTTGCCGAGCGCGAAAGCGGGCAGGCCGATGCCGTGCTAAGCGCCCAAGTCGAGGGCGCGCTGCAATTTCTCGAAGGCGAAGCAAAGAGCGCAAAAATCCTGTTCGCCTACGAGCCTGTCTGGGCGATCGGCGATAAGGGCATTCCGGCCAGCTCCGACTATGCAGACAAACAGCAGGCGCTGATCAAGCGGGTGGCCGGCGGCCTGCTGCCGTCCGTGCCGCCGGTGCTCTATGGCGGCAGCGTCAATCCCGGTAACGCTGCCGAGCTGATCGGCCAGCCCAATATTGACGGCCTCTTCATCGGGCGCTCCGCCTGGCAGGCGGATGGCTATATCGACATTCTCGGCCGCGCTTCGGCGGCGATCTGAAATCATCCAAACACGAAAGGGAAAGACATGAAAATAGCCATTGGAGCCGACAGCGCCGGCAAGCCGCTACTCGATGTCATCGCCGCTCACCTTGCCACCAAGCCGGGCCTCACCGTCAGCGATCTCAGCCAGGCCGGTTACTATGCCGACCTGTCGCAAAAACTCGCCCAGACCATCATCGACGGCGAGAACGAGCGCGGCATCCTGTTCTGCGGCACCGGCATCGGTGTCTCGATCTCGGCCAACAAGGTGCCAGGCATTCGTGCCGCGCTTACCCACGACACTTACTCGGCCGAGCGGGCGGCGAAATCCAACAACGCCCAGATCATCACCATGGGCGCCCGTGTCATCGGCCCGGAACTGGCCAAGGCGATCGTCGATACCTGGCTCGCTTCCGAGTTCGACGAGAAGGGGCCGTCTGCCGGCAATGTCCAGGCGATCGACAGACTCGACGCGGCGAAGGTTTAACCCAGGCTCTTGCGTATCGCGCCGACGACGGTGACGGCAGACGCCGCGCCCGGGTCCATATGGCCAAGCGACCGCTCGCCGAGCCGCGAGGAGCGGCCCTTGGCGGCAATCATGTCCTTGGTCGCTTCCGCACCGCGCTGGGCGGCGGCAAAGGCCGCCTCAAGACTCTCAGCCAGGGTCTTGCCGGCGAGATTGGCTGCGGCGGCCGCTTCGGCTGCCGGCTGCCAGGCATCGACCATCGTCTTTTCGCCAGCTTCCGCTTTGCCGCGATCCTTGATGCCTTGTGCCATGGCCTGGAACAGGGCGATGAAGTCCGCGTCCGCCAGCGTCGCCTTGCCTTTGACGGCTGCGGCGGCGCGCATGAAGGCCGTCGCATAGAGCGGGCCTGACGAGGCGCCGACGGCATTGAGGAAGGATTTTGCTGCGGTGTTGAGCAGCGCCGTCGGTTCTGTCGCCGCAAGGTCGAGCGGCGCCATCGCATCGCGCACGGCATTGAAGCCGAGCTCCATCGCAATGCCGTGGTCGGCGTCGCCGATGACGCCGTCGAGCTGGCAGAGCCGGTCCTTGTCGGCCCCGACCGCCACCGCGATCGCATCGAACATTCGTTTCAGGTCAGCGGCATCGATGGTCACGGGAACGCTCTTTCGTCAGCCGGCACGGAACATGGCACAGTCGCAGGGGTGGTCGAGCATGGTCTGCAGTTCCTCGTCGAGATGCATCAATGTCACCGAGGCGCCGGCCATCTCCAGCGACGTGCAGTAATTGCCGACCCAGGTCGCGTGGATGGAAACGCCGATGTCGTCGAGCCTCTGCTTGACGCGGCGGTTCATGATGTAGAGTTCCATCAGCGGCGTCGAGCCGAGCGAGTTGACCAGCACGGCGACCTTGTCGCCACGCTTCGGCGCCATCTCGGCGAAAATCTTGTCCAGCATCTCATCCGTGATCGCGTCGGCGGTCCCGAGCTTGCCACGCGCGATGCCGGGTTCGCCATGGATGCCCATGCCGATCTCCATCTCGTCCGCGCCGATCTCGAAATTCAGCCGCCTTGTCTGCGGCAGCGAGCAGGGCGACAGCGCCACGCCCATGGTGAAGGTGTGGTCATTGGCCTTGCGCGCGATGCGCTCGACCTCGTTCAGGGACAGCATCCGGTCGCAGGCGGCACCGGCCGCCTTGAAGATAAAGAAATTGCCGGCGACGCCGCGGCGCTTGTGCCGCTGGTCGCGCGGCGCCGAGGCGACGTCGTCGGTGGTCAGCACCGTGCGCACCTCTATGTCGTCCATCGCGGCCATCTCGGCCGCCATGTCGAAATTCATCACGTCGCCGGCATAGTTGCCGTACATGAACAGGACGCCGGCGCCGCCGCTCACCGCTTTGGCGCATTCGAGGATCGGATCGGGCGGTGGCGAGGCAAAGACATTGCCGATGGCGGCTGCGTCCGCCAGCCCCTTGCCGACAAAGCCGAGAAAGGTCGGCTCATGGCCCGAACCACCGCCGATGACCAGCCCGACCTTGCCGGGCCGCGGCCCGTCACGGGCGATGATCGAGCGCGGGCTGCCGTCCGCGCTCCTGAGATGGCGAGGATGCGCGGCGAGGATCCCTTTGAGCATCTCGTCGACGGCGCGGTTGCCATCATTAATGATCTTCTTGGTCTGCACCGGCATCCTCCCAACCTTTCGCAAATACTACCGGGTGTTATCGCGATTTCCACCCGGCCGGGAACATTTCATGCCGCGATCTTTTCCCGTGCTGCGAGAATTTCCACGCAGGCCTTGGCCGCTTCCTTGCCCTTGACGGTGAAGTGCTCGAAGAAGAAGCGGTGGTGCTCGGCGCTGTCGTGATAATTCAATGGCGTCAGCACCGCCGAAAGCACCGGCACGCCGGTCGACAGCTGCACATTCATCATGCCGTCGATGACGGCACTGGCGACGAACTCATGCCGGTAGATGCCGCCATTGACGACGAAGGCTGTGCCGAGGATCGCCGCATAGCGGCCGGTCTGGGCCAGGGTCTTGGCATGCAAGGGAATTTCGTAGGCGCCGGGAACATCGAAGACATCGACGGCGAAGCGTTCGCCGCCGATGACAGCCAGTTCCGCCTCGAAAGCGTGCACGCATCGGTCGACGATATCCGCGTGCCACCGCGCCCTGATAACGGCGATGCGAACAGTTTCATAGTCTTTGTGGGAATGCTGATTCATGGGTCCATCCTTCCGTTTCGAACCAGAATCAGGACGCACGATACGGAAACCGGCCCGCCAAGGCGGTCCGTTTTCCGTGTCGTTCTCTTTCATCCGGACTCTAACCGTCGGCTCCGGAATCACACCGGATCTGCTGACCTTTCCGATTGTGTCGGAAAGCGCTCGCGGGCTCGGGTCGAGACCCTTACCGCCGGTGGGGACTTTCACCCCGCCCTGAGAACATTAACGGGCTTTGTATGGAAGGGCAGGGGTCCCGCTGTCAACCGGGCGGCAGGCCGATGGCCAATCACGTTCCGTCGACTGGAACAATCGCTGAAAGAACCGCTTTATCGCGTGCGCCATGCCGCTGCCGACGCGGCCACCAGCATGAGCAGCGCCGCAACCATCGCGCAGATGGCAAAACCGAAGGTCGAATAGAGCGGGCCGAAGCCGGTGGTGCCGATGAAGACCGCCAGATAGGTCACCGCACTGTTCAGGCCCATGATCGTGCCACGACGCGAGGGATCGAGTGCGGACAGGCAGGTGACCAGGACGTTCAGTCCGAAATGGTTGGTAAGTCCCCAGATCGCCACCATGGCCAGGGTCAGGCCGAAATTGTTGCTGGTCGCGGCAATGGCGATGTAGACGGCAGCCACAAGCAGATAGGCGAATGGCATGACGCGTCGCGCACCAAGGCGATCGATGGCGCCGTCGAGAAATGCTGCCGTGCCGAAGCCGATGCCATAGGCGAGTGCGGCAAGACCATTGGCGCTGACCGGCTCACCCAGCCCGACATGAAGATGGTCGCCGAGATAGCCATAGACGCCGTAGAAGGCGGTCATGAAGGCGGCGCAGGCGACCAGAAGTGGCAGAATGCCAGGAATGTTGAGCGCCTCGAGCGGGGCGGGCGCCGGGCCGGCCCTCCTGGCGTCGCTGAGCGACGTCATTGTCAGCCCAACCCAAGCCAGGGCCGCAAGAACCGCAACCGCCGCGAAGACGGCGCGCCAATGCACGAGATCGGCAAGCACGGCTGACAACGAAACACCAGCCACCATGCTGAGCGTCCAGCCGGTCAGCACGACGCCGATCGTCCCGCTTTCGCGGCCGGGCGGCGCGATCGCCGCCGCGCTGGCATAGATCGCAGGCATGGCGACGCCGGCGGCGATGCCGGCCAGAAGTTGGGCGGCGACCAGCGTGATGACCGAGGGCGCCACCGTACTCGCAACAAGCGCCAGCGCCAGCAACAGCAATGCTCCCTGCAGCATCCGGCGTGCGCCGAGCCGGTCGATGTAGCGTGCCAGGAACAGGGCGCTTGCCGAGGTGCCAAGGCCGAACGCCGCCGCCGCGATCATCACGACCGGCACGCTGGTTCCAAACGACGAGGCCACGGCCGGTGCGATCGGGCCTAGGACCAGCGAATTCGAGCCGATCACGGCGATGCAGCCGGTCAGCAGATAGGCGAGAGCCGGGATCGGCGGTCTGGCGTCCGCTGTCAGGGCTGTAGCTTGATCGCTATTCGACATATGGCCATAATGGCCGTATTAAATTCTGCTGCAATCGGGATTATCGCTATGGATGAAGAAACAGATGGTATTCCGCTGAACAGGCCAGCGCCCCGAGAGGTCGATGCAATTGACCGAAAGATATTAGGCGTTCTCGTCGATGACGCCACGGTCAGCTACGCCGAACTGGGCGATCGGGTTGGCCTTTCACCGCCTGCCGCGCATGAACGGGTCAAGCGGCTTCGGCGCAGCGGCGCCATTCGTGGCACCGCTGTTATCATCGACCCCAAGGCGGTGAAGAAGCCCCTGCTTGCCTTCGTGCATATCGACACCAGGGGCTGGGGCAAGACCCCGGAGTTGATGGCGGTTTCGCAGTATCCGGAAGTCGAGGAAATCCACACCGTTGCCGGCGATACCTGCATGCTGCTGAAGGTCCGCACGGAAGATACGCGGGCACTCGAAGGACTTTTGGCACGTCTCTACGAGACGCCGGGTGTCACCTCGACGCGCAGCTACGTGGTTCTCTCAACCTATCTTGAACGGCCTGTGCAGCCCGGCATCACCGAGAAATGGCCGACGCCCAAGCACATGGCCGAGCCGCTGTATTAAATCGGCGGGAGCGAGCAGGTGACATGCTGGCGCTATGCCCGTTCGGGGAACATCGCCTTCAGGCCCTCGCGCGAGGCCTTGGCGATGCCGCGTTCGGTGATCAAGCCGGTCACCAGCCGCGCCGGCGTCACGTCGAAGGCCGGGTTCGCCGCAGGCGTCGCTTCGGGCGAGATGCGCACCTGCGCGATCTCGCCGCTGGCGGTCTTGCCCCACACCAGCGACACCTCGTCAGCCGAGCGTTGCTCGATCGGGATCTCTTTCAGCCCGTCATGCACCGTCCAGTCGATGGTGGGCGACGGCAGCGCGACATAGAACGGCACGTCATTGTCGGCGGCGGCGAGCGCCTTGAGATAGGTGCCGATCTTGTTGCAGACATCGCCATCGGCTGTGGTGCGGTCGGTGCCGACGATCACCATGTCGATTTCGCCGCGCTGCATCAGATGGCCGCCGGCATTGTCGACGATCAGCGTGTGCGGCACGCCATGGCCGGCCATCTCCCAGGCGGTCAACTGGGCGCCCTGGTTGCGCGGGCGTGTTTCATCGACATAGACGTGGACCGGGATGCCCGCTTCCGCTGCCAGGTAGATTGGCGACGTGGCCGTGCCGTAATCGACGGTCGCCAGCCAGCCGGCGTTGCAGTGGGTCAGAATATTGACGGTTTCGCCCGGCTGTTTGCGCGCGGCGATCGCCTTGATGATGGCAAGGCCGTTCTCGCCGATGGCGCGGTTGAGCTCGACATCCTCGTTGGCGATCTCACCGGCGCGCCTATAGGCGGCCGCGGCGCGTTGTTCCGTTGGCAGTGGGCGGAGGAAACGGCGCATCTCATCCAGCGCCCAGCGCAAATTGATCGCGGTCGGGCGCGTCTCGTGCAGCGTCTCCCAGACGGCATCGAGCGCTGCATCGGACGGATCATCCGCCATCTGCATGGCGACGCCATAGGCGGCGGTTACGCCGATCAGCGGCGCGCCGCGCACCCACATGTCGCGGATTGCGGTGGCAATGCCGGCGACGGTGCCGATTGTCTCGATGCGGAAATCATGCGGCAGCCAGCGCTGGTCGATAATATCAACCGAACGTCCGTCATCGCTCAGCCAGATGGTGCGATAGTGGCGGTCGCCGACGTTCAAAGGCTGCTCTCCCGTTCTATCAGCGCGGCCAGATTGTTGACCTCGTCGATGCTGTGTATCTGGCGCCGGTTGACGGCGATGTGACGGCCGAATTTGAGCGCCTTGGCCTCGCAAGAGGCACGCAGATCCTCGTCGGCAATGGTCTCGAAATCGGCATTGTGAGCGAGGCCGAGGATGCGCCGGTGCACCTCGATGCCGGCAAAACCGAGCAGATCGGTCCAGATCTGATGCAGCACATGATCGAGCGCCTGCTCGGCACCCAGTCTGTCGCCCTGATCCTCGAACAGGCTTTTTTGGTAGAGCATCCCTGTCCGCTCAGTGCGCCACATCAGCGAGAACTCGGCGCGAAACACCGACCACGTCTCGTTCGTCACCTCGAGCAGATAGGCGCGCATGGCGTCGCGCTTGCCGTTCTCCTCGTGGCCACGCTGCGAGAAGAAGGACATCCAGAAATTGGCGAGCAGCATGCCGACATCGAAGGCCATCGGACCGTAGAAGGCGAACTCCGGATCGATCATCCGGGTCGCCGTGTCTGTGACCATGATCGAGCCGGAATGCAGGTCGCCATGCAGCAGCGTTTCGGCATTGGCGGCGAAGATGTGCTTCAGCCGTTGCGCCTCGACCTTGAGGTCGCGATCAGCACGCAATTCGGCAACCAGGCCGTCAAGCTGCGGCGACGTATGCCGGTTCAGCTTGGCGTCGAAATAGGGGTCGGAAAACACCAGATCCTCGGTGATTCCGCAGAGGTCGACATTGTCGGCGAACAGCGCCAGATCGGCCTTGCGGTCCTTGGTCGGCATATGCAAATCGGAGCCGCGAAACAGCGTGCGGGCCATGAACAGGCCGATATCCCGGGCAATGTTGGGCAACTGGCGCCCATCGATCAGGGCGCGCCTCAAAATGATGTGTGGCGGCGCCAGATACTCCATGATGATCAGCGCCTGGCCTTCATCGAAATAATAGATCGCCGGCACGGAGCCGGGTGCGCGCGCCTCTTGCCTGGTCAGCGCGTGATATTCGAAGAAGGAGCGCTTCAGCGGCAATGGCCAGCTGTCGCCGACCAGTCGGACATAGGGCAGGGCCTGCTTGACCACGGCCGCACCGCTGGCGCCCTCGACGATGAACACCAGATTGAGATTGCCATCGCCGACCTCACGGACCTTCCAGGTGCTCGTGTCCTGGCCGATCTTGGCGCACAGCGGCTCATTCGTGGAGAGGCGTGTTGCAAGCGTCTCCACCGACAGTGCTTCGAACGGCAATTTCTGAGTCATCATCATCCTCTCGCATATGCGCTCCGAACATAACGGAGGCATGGCGGCGTGGCCAAGCTAGGAAGCGATCTGGCAATTGTCAATCGTGTTGACAATTGCCGATATTGACCATAGCGTCTCGGTCAGGGAGGAATGCATGGTCGGCAATGCCGTGTTCCGCGTAGAGGGACTGAGGAAATCCTTTGGCCGCAACGAGGTGCTTGGGGGCGTCTCGCTGGACCTCCATGCCGGCGAAGTGACCGTGCTGATGGGCGCCAACGGTGCCGGCAAATCCACCCTCGTCAAGATCATCAGCGGCGTCTACGAACGCGGCGGCGGCACCATGACGCTGGCCGGCCAGGATTTCGCGCCGAACACACCGGCGGAAGCGATCCGCGCGGGCGTCGTCACCGTGCACCAGAACATCAATGACGGGGTCGTCGCCGACCTCGACGTCGCCACCAATCTGACCTTGGACAGGTTGAGCGGCAAGGGCGCACCGACCCTGTTCAATCCAGTCCGCGTGCGCCGTGAGGCCAAGGCGGTTGCCGACCGCATGGGGCTGACCATCGATCTCAGGGCGCGCGTCAGCGATCTGTCGCTGGCCGATCGCCAGATGGTGGCGATCGCGCGGGCGCTGGCGCACCAGCCGAAAGTGCTGATCCTAGACGAGCCGACCTCCTCGCTCTCCAGCGCCGAGGCCGACCGGCTGTTTGCGCTGGTTGACAGGCTGCGCGAGCAGGGCGTGGCGATCCTCTATATCTCGCATCGCATGTCGGATATCAGGCGGCTTGCCGACCGCATCGTCTCGATGCGCGACGGCGTCATTTCGGGCGTCTTCGACACCAAGCCGCTCGACTATGAAGGTGCGGTCAACGCCATGCTCGGCCGCAAGATCCATCTTGACCAGATCGTTGCCAGGGACTCAGTCAAGGCGGTCCTGACCGTGGAAGGCCTGCGCATCGCACACGGTGCCAGGCCGATCTCGCTGACACTCGGCGATGGCGAGGTTGTTGCCATCACCGGTCTCGTCGGCGTCGGCAAGACAGCACTTGCCGAGACGCTGTTTGGCGTCCGCAAGCCGTTCGCCGGTACAATGACGATGAACGGCAAGCCCTATGTGCCGCGCTCGGCCGGCGATGCGATCGCGGCCGGTGTATTCCTCGTCGCCAAGGATCGCGCCACCAGCGGCATCGTCGGCGACTTCAACATCGAGCGTAATGTCAGCTTGCCGTTCCTCAAGCGGATGTCGAATCTGAGCGTGCTCAAGCGCCGCCTCGAACGCGCCACCGCGCGCCGGCAGATCGAGGAACTCAGCATCGTCTGCCGCTCCGAGAAGGACGAGATGTCGGCACTGTCGGGCGGCAACCAGCAGAAGGTGATGGTTGCCCGCTGGATGGCGCAGGACGCAAAATTGTTCATTCTCGACGAGCCGTTTCAGGGCGTCGACATTTCGGCCCGGCGCGACATCGCCACCAAGCTCAGGGCAAGCGCCCATGGCCGCGCGACGCTCCTGTTCGTCACCGAACTCGACGAGGCGCTGGAGACGGCCGACCGCATCCTGGTCATGTCGGAGCACACAATCGTCGGTGAACACCGCAATGCCGATGTCGATCTCGACCGCCTGCTGGCCGAGGTTGCCGGTGGCCCGTTGCACAGCGCGGCCTGAGCGTGGCGGCGGGTAGAATTGGAATGGAGTGAGCATGGGTTCGAGTTGGGTAAAGTGGGCAGCGGCGCCGGGGTGCGCTGAATGACGCTGCGCGACCACGCCATCCGCTATGGCTTCATCGTCCTGTTGTTCGGGCTGGTCGCCTATTTCGCGATTGCCGCGGACGGCTTCGTCTCGCCGCAAAGTGCCGTCTTCATCTTCCAGTCGGTCGCCATCACCGGCGTGCTGGCGCTCGGCGTCACAGCCACGCTGGTCGTCGGCGGCTTTGACTTGTCGATCGGCTCGGTCGCCACATCGGCCATGATGGCGGCTTCTTATGTCATGGTGGTGCTGGAACAGAACGCGGTCGTCGCGGTCGTCGCCTGTCTGCTCATCGGCGCCATTGTCGGCCTGATCAATGGCTGGCTGATCGTCTATATGCGCGTGCCAGATCTGCTGGCGACGCTCGGCATGATGTTCCTGCTCGTCGGCCTGCAGCGCATCCCGACCGAAGGCCGATCGATCGCCACCGGCATGACCATGCCCGACGGCTCGGTCGCCAACGGCAAATTCTCAGACGCCTTCCTGGCGCTCGGTCGCCACCGCTTCGACTTCTTCATCCCGAACCTCATTCCGGTGTCGGTGGTCGTGCTGCTCGTTCTGGCCGTGCTGATCTGGTTCTTCCTGGAATACACTCGCTTCGGCCGCATGATGTACGCCGTCGGCTCCAACGAGCGCGCCGCCGAACTCGCCGGTGCACCTGTCAAGGCATACAAGATCTGGGCCTACGTCATTTCAGGCGTCTTTGCCTCGATCGGCGGCATTCTGCTTGCTGCGCGGCTTGGGCGTGGCGACATCGCTTCGGGCAACAATCTGCTGCTCGATGCTGTTGCCGCAGCTCTCATCGGCTACGCGGTGCTTGGCGCCGCCAAGCCGAACGCCTTTGGCACCGCCATAGGCGCGCTGTTCGTCGGCATCTTGCTGCAAGGCCTGACGATGATGAACGCGCCTTACTACACGCAGGATTTCGTCAAGGGCGTGGTTCTGGTCGTCGCCCTTGTCTTCACCTTTGCCCTTTCGGGCAGGGGCAAGAGATAATTTCGGCCGGGCAGGGTTTTCGAATTCAACAAGAGTGGAGGAAACAAAGTGACGATTACAAGAAGACTTCTGGGGAAAGTCGCGCTCGGACTGGCCGGCGCAACCATGCTGATGCAATTCCCGGCGCTGGCCGCGGACAAGCCGGCCCCGTTCGACAAGCCCGGCGTCAAGATCGCGCTGGTGCGCTATCTCTCGACCGGTGACTTCTTCCAGGCCTATCTCTCAGGCGTCGAGGCGCAGTCGAAGGCGCTTGGCATCGACCTGCGCGTGCTCGATAGCCGCCAGGACGCGGCCCTTCAGTCCGACATGGTCGACCAGGCCATCGCGCTTGGCGTGCAAGGCATCATCATCCAGCACGGCCTGACGGAATCGATGAAGGACGCCGCCCAACGCGCGGTCGATGCCGGCATCAAGGTGGTGGCCTTTGACGTCAATGTCGAAAACCCCAAGATCCCGCAGATCGAACAGTCGGACAAAGACCTTGCCCATCTGGCGCTCGAGCAGGCGGTCAAGGACAATGGCGAGACCTGGAATGCCGGCTATGTCTATGTCGCCGGCATCGCGCCGCTCGACCGCCGCAATGAAACCTGGGTCGACGTCAAGAAGAAGTATGCGGGCATCAAGGAAGTCGCGATGTTCGGCACGCTCGACAACCCGATCGCCAACTCCGTAGCCAACCAGGCGCGTTCGGTGTTGACTGCCCATCCCGACATCAACGTGATGTTCGCCCCCTATGACGAATTCGCCAAGGGCGTGAAGATCGCCGTCGACGAGGCCAGCCTGAACAAGAAGATCAAGATCTATTCGGCCGACATCTCGACATCCGACATCGCCGCGATGCGTGAGCCCGACAGCGCCTGGGCGGCGACCGCTGCAACCAACCCGGCCGTCGTCGGCCAAGTCTCGGTGCGCGCGCTGGCGCAACTGCTCGCCGGTGAAGACCCCGGCCACAACGTCATTGTGCCGCCGACGCTGATCACCCAGAAGGAGCTGATCGACAAGGACATCAAGAACATGGAAGACCTGTCGGCCAAGCTGCCGCAGTTCGCCCATGCCGATGTCGCCATGCCGGCCTGGATGCCGAACCCGAACGCGAAGTAAGGTTCGTCGCGACACAAACGAAAAGGGCGGCCTGCGAGCCGCCCTTTTTGTTGTCGGCCTGGATGCCTACCGCAGCGCCGCCGCGATGTTGCCGCCGTCGACCGTCGTCACATCGGCCGTCGTCCGTTCGGCAAGCGCGTGATGCAGGAAGGCCTGCGCCACGTCCTGAGCCGTCACTTCCTGGCCGAGCAGGTTGCCGGACATGTATTCCTTCTCCGACACGCCGCGCGCGCCCGAGCGGCTGGCGATCATGGCATCGGTCAAGAGGCCCGAGCGGATACGGTCGGCGTTGACGGCGTTGGAACGGATGCCATGGGCGCCGTAGTCGAGCGCGTATTGCCTGGACAGGAACAAAGTCGCTGCCTTCGGCACGCCGTAGGCGCCGAATTTCGGGCCCGGATTGACGGCTTGCTTGGAGGTGTTGAACAACAAGACGCCACCAGTGCCCTGTTCCAGCATGATGCGCACGGCGTTCTGCGCCACCGACTGGTGGGCGAAGAAGTTGAGTTCGAAACTCTTGCGCAGCAGCGCGTCGTCGAGTTCGCCGATGCGGCCTTCCCAGGCGGCACCGGCATTGGAGACGAGGATGTCGACGCCGCCAAACACGGCAACCGCTTTGTCGAAGGCGGCCCGTACTTGCGCGGGATCGGTGATGTCGGCGCCGACGCCGATCGAATTGTTGCCCGCCTTCTTGGCGGTATCAGCGGCTTTCTCGGCATCGAGATCGACGACGACGGCATGGGCGCCATTGTCGGCGAACAGTTTTGCCGTCGCCGCCCCGATCGCGCCGGCGCCACCGGTGATCAGCACCACCTGGCCGGTCAGTGGCTTGGGCTTGTTGGAGGCAAGCTTGGCCTGTTCCAGCGACCAGTATTCGAGCGGGAACAAATCGGCCTTGGACAGCGGGTGGAAATGGCCGACGGCTTCCGCGCCGCGCACCGCCTCGATCCACATCTCGCCGACATCCGACGCAATCTTGGCATCCTTCAGCGTGCGGCCGTGGCCAAACATGCCGAGGCCCGGCACCAGCGTCAGTCTCGGCATCGGGTCGAGCATGGTGCGCTTGACGTCATCGAGCGCGTCATTGGTCTCGAAATAGGCGCGATAATCGTCGACGAAGGCATCGACATGGCTCTTGATCACGGCCTTGTAGTCGCCGGCCTTGTCGGCGTCGGGCGCCGGCACCGCCATCGGCCCGGTCTTGATGCGGATCGACAGATCGGGTGTCGAGACGCCGCGTCCGGCATAGTCGGCGATCTTGGACGAGTTGATGAAATCGACGATCGCATCCGAGGTGCGGAAGTCGGAGATCATGCGGTCGAAGCGGCCTTCGCCGCGTGCCACCGCGACAGCGCCGCGCAGCATCGGCGCGATGGACGCCGGTGTCGCGAGCCTTACCGGCAGCGCCGCCCTTGCCGCCTGAGGCTTGGCGTGCTTGGCCACATAATCCTCGGCGACATTCACATAGTGGATCATCCGGTCGTAGGCCTGTTTGGCGTCGTCGCCGAAGGTGAAGATGCCGTGCTTGTCGAGGATCAAGCCTTCGACCGTCGGGTCGGCATCAAACACGTCGGCCGCCGCCTTGGCGAGGTCGAAACCAGGCATGATGTAAGGCACGTAGCCCATCTTGCTGCCGAACACCGTCTTCACCAGCGGCTTCGAGTCTTCCTGGTCGACGATAGCCAGGATGGCGGTCGAATGGGTGTGGTCGACGAATTTGTGCGGCAAGAAGGCGTGCAGCAGCGTTTCCACCGAAGGATTGGGCGAGGACGGGTCGATGAGGTTTGCCCGCTGCAGTGCCACCATGTCCTCGTCGGCGAGCTTGTCCAGCGCACGTGCCTTGAGCAGGGCGCCCATCTTGACCGCCGGCAGGCCCTGCGGCTCGATGACGGCCATGTCCCAGCCGCTGCCCTTGACGCACAGTACGTCCCATTCGTCACCGACAAGGTCGGTCGCCTTGATCTTGCAGGAGGTGTTGCCGCCGCCATGCAGGACCAGCTGCGGCACACCACCCAGCAGCCGCGTCGTGTAGACGCGCAGCGCGAGGTCGCGGCCGACGCCCTTCTTCGCATAGTCGGCAACGAGTTTCTCGGCCGCGTCGTCATCCCACAAATTCTTCATGTTCGCTTCGTCCAGTTGCTGTCTTGGGTGGTGAAACAGGAATGCCGCGACGCCTTGATGACAATGCGCCGGCGAAGGGTTGCTTTTCAGGGTGCTTTTTGGGGCGCCGCTCCGGCATGATTGAGCAGCCGCTGCGCCATATGCGCGCCGACCACCAGATGCGTGCAAAGTCCCCCAGTGAGTGCGGCGAGCAGCGGTTCGAACTTGCTGTCCTCCTGCACCACCATCAGGCGCCTGGCGATGGCGCGCAGCGAGGCAAGTTCGGCGGAGATCACCCGCCTGTTGTAGCCGCAGTCGAGCACCTTGCCTTCAGCATCGATGATCTGACCGGCAATGACGCCTGCGGCACCTCGGCTGCGCAGCTCCGCCATTTCGCCTGATGTCAGCGCGCCGCATTTGACCAGATGGCTGTCGGCGTCAACCGCGCCGACCGAATAGAGCGCCAGATCGCAGTCCCTGATACCCGACAGCTGCTCGCGGATCACTGGCTCGGCCCGCAGCGCGCGTGCCAGCTCTTCCGTCGACAGCACCAGCGGTGCGTAGAAATTGAGGCCCTTGGCGTTGAGCCGGCGCGCGATTTCCATCGTGCACTGGTCGGGCCGGTAGGAATAAGGCGCGCCGAGATTGCCGCAAAGCTGCACCACCGTGACATCCTGCAGGTCGGCATAGGACATGATGTCGGCGATGGTGTAGACGGTGCGGCCCCAGGCGACACCGATGCGATCGCCCTTCTTGACCAGTTCGAGGAAGACGCTTGCCGCCAGCACCGCGATGTCCGTCGACGGGTCCGGGATATGGCTGTTTTCCGGCGCGATCCAGACCGCGTCGAGGCCCAGTGCATCCTCGAGCTTGCGCGCCATCACGTCGTCGGTGAACAGCTGGGTCGAGGTCGAGATATTGACGATGCCGGTCTCGCGCGCCTTGCGCAGATACATGGCCACCGAGGCGCGGGAAATGTTAAGCTGGCTCGCCACCTGGTCCTGCCGCAGACCGTGCGCATAATAGAGCCAGGCGGCCTTGTGGATGATTTGTTCTGCCGGTCGGATCGCCATGCCGTCTCCTCGGCTGACATTAGTCACGGCTCTCGACAAAAGTCAAATTGAGTGGGGCAGTGCAAACATCTTTCGCTTGTTGATCGGGATCAAGGCGAAGCCGGCTGTGGTGTCGACAGGCTTCCCATAGAAGAATGGTGACGTGGCTAGGAGCCTGTGATTAGAAGTCTCCGACCAGGAAGCAAGGGGAGGCGGGATGGGCAATCCATACGAACAGGATCTCGACAGGAACGCGGCCAATTATCAGCCACTGACGCCGCTCACCTATCTGGAGCGTGCGGCAAGAACCTATCCCAGCCATATCGCCATCATCCACGGCAACCAGCGTATCTCCTATCGCGATTTCTGGCGCCGCTCGTTGAAGCTCGCCTCGGCACTCCACAAGCGCGGCATCGCCAAGGGCGACACGGTCACCGTCATGCTGTCCAACACCCCGCCAATGCTGGAAGCGCATTTCGGCGTGCCGATGACCAAGGCCGTGCTGCACTCGCTCAACACCCGCCTCGACGCCGCGGTCATTGCCTTCCAGCTCGATCATGCCGAGACCAAGGTGCTGATCGCCGACCGCGAATTCTCCGGCGTCGTCCAGCAAGCTCTGGAACTGGCCAAGGTCAAGCCGCTAGTCATCGATTATGACGATCCCGACTATGCGGCCGACGCGCCCTATCCGAAGGGCGAGCGCATCGGCGCAGTCGACTACGAGGATTTTGTCGCCAGTGGTGATGCGGATTTCGCCTGGTCGATGCCAGACGACGAATGGGACGCCATCTCGCTCAACTACACCTCCGGCACGACAGGCAATCCGAAGGGTGTTGTCTACCACCACCGCGGTGCCGCCCTGATGGCCTACACCAACACCATTCACGCCGGGATGGCTAAGCACGCTGTCTATCTCTGGACGCTGCCGATGTTCCACTGCAACGGCTGGTGCTTCCCTTGGACGCTCGCCGTCCAAGCCGGCACCCATGTCTGCCTGCGCTGGGTGCGGCCAAAGCCGATCTACGATGCAATCGCCGATCACGGCGTCACCCATCTCTGTGGCGCGCCGGTCGTCATGTCGGTGCTGATCAACGCGAAGGACGAAGACAAGCGCACGTTCGCGCAGACCGTGACCTTCAACACCGCGGCCGCGCCGCCGCCCGAAGCCGTGCTGTCGGGCATGGCCGATGCTGGCTTTGCCGTCACCCATCTCTATGGCCTGACCGAGACTTATGGCCCGGCCGTGGTTAACGAATGGCACGGCGAATGGGACGGTCTCGAAAAAGGCGAGCGTAGCGCCAAGAAGGCGAGGCAGGGCGTGCGCTACGCCGCGCTCGAAGGGCTTACCGTGATGGACCCCGAGACAATGATCGAAACGCCGGCCGACGGCGAAACCATCGGCGAGGTCATGTTTCGCGGCAACATCGTAATGAAAGGCTATTTGAAGAACCGCAAGGCGAGCGACGAAGCCTTCGCCGGCGGCTGGTTCCATTCCGGCGATCTCGGCGTCATGCATCCCGACGGCTACATCCAGCTCAAGGACCGCTCCAAGGACATCATCATCTCGGGTGGCGAGAACATTTCCTCGATCGAGGTCGAGGATGCGCTCTACAAGCACCCGGCTGTGGCGTCATGCGGTGTGGTTGCCCGCGCGGATGACAAATGGGGCGAGGTGCCCGTAGCCTATGTCGAGCTGAAGCCCGGCAAGGCCGCGAGCGAGGCCGAGATCATCGAGCACTGCCGCGCGCTGCTTGCCCGCTTCAAAGTGCCGAAAGCGGTGATTTTCGCGGAGATACCGAAGACCTCGACGGGCAAGATCCAGAAGTTCCGGCTGCGGGAAATGGCCAAGGTAGCTTAGCGCACCGTCATTCTTGCTATGGCCTCGACAATTTGTCGCGGACCTTCGTGACTTCGTCATCCTAGGTTGGAGCAGTCGCGAAGCGACGTCGCGGAAACCCTAGGATCCATGCCGTGACTCGGCGGCCGTGCTCCGGCGGTCGGGAATGGCTCCCTCGCTGACGGTGTAAACTATTGATCCGTCATACTCTTTAGCGGGCGTCCCGGCATGGATCCTAGGGCCTGCGCCGCTTCGCTTCGCTCCTTGCTTCGCTCAGGGATGACGAACTCTTGAGAGGCGCGCCGCCAATCGCGAGCGCCGGTTGTCATACCCGCTCACTGTCACCATCTGTCACTAACTTGTACGCGTACGTCGATTTCGTGTTGACATCCCGCTCTCTTCAATTTACGACTGACGAAAATTGAAATTCGTCACTTGTCAAACGAAAGAGCCATGTCCGAAGCCGCCAACATAGTCGCCGACGCCGCCAGGCAGGAGAATGTGACGCGCATTCTCGATTGCGCCGAGCGCCTGTTCCGGCACTATGGCTACGGCAAGACCAATGTCGCCGACATCGCCCGCGAACTCGGCATGTCGCCGGCCAACATCTACCGTTTCTTCGCCTCGAAGGTCGAAATCCACCAGGCCGTCTGCGGCCGGATGCTCGGCGCCAGCTACAAGATGGCCTACGAGATCATGCACCTGCCGCTCAGTGCCGAGGAGCGGCTTCGTCGCTACATTCACGCCCAATACAAGATGACGCTGGAGACCATGCTCGACGAGCAGAAGGTCCATGAGATGGTCATCGTCGCGCTCGAGCGCGACTGGGGCGTCATCGACAAGCACGTCGACAGCATCCACGATCTGTTCGCGGAGGTGATCCGCGACGGCATCGAGGCCGGCGAGTTCATGCAGCAGGATCCGGTGGTTGCGTCGCGCTGCTTCGGCGCCGCCACGGTCATCCTTTGCCACCCGCAAATGGTGGCGCAGTGCCTTGCCAAGACCAACCGGGCGATGCCCGACGACCTTATCGATTATGCGATCAAGGCCCTGAAGAAATAGCCGCCGCCCGCCGGGCGCCGGTCGACAGTTCATCTCCAGTTCGGGAGTGCCAAGGTGTCTTTGTCCCATTCCATCATCCGCCGGTTGCCGGTCGCGGGCTTGATCGTAGCGGCGCTAGCTCTTGCCGGCTGCAGCCAGGAGAAAGCCGAAGTCAAGGATATCATCCGCCCGGTCAAGGTCGTCGAGATCGCCCAGGCGCATGACACCCGCACGCTGTCCTATTCGGGATCGGTGCGCGCCCGCACTGAAAGTGCTCTCGCTTTCCGCGTCAACGGCAAGATCACCGAACGCCTCGTCGACATCGGTCAGCATGTCGTGCCGGGCGATGTGCTCGCCCGCATCGATCCCACCGACTATGACCTCTCGGTCAAGAGTGCTCGGGCCACGCTCGATGCGGCCGAACGGCAGGTCGAGACAACAGAGCTTGCCCGCAAGCGCGCTGAGCAGCTTTTCGCCAAGAACTTTTCACCGAAATCGCAGCTCGAGCAGGCGACGCTGACCTATGACCAGGCGGTCGCCACCCGCGACTCCGCCCGTTCGTCGCTCGACCAGGCCAAGAACCAGGTCGGCTATACCGACCTCAAGGCCGACAGGGACGGCATCGTCACGGCTGTCAACGCCGATGTCGGCCAGGTGGTTGGCTCCGGCTCGCCGGTGGTCACTGTCGCGGTCGACGGCGAAAAGGAAGTGCTGATCGCGGTGCCTGAAATGGAAATCGCCGAATTCAAGCCGGGCAAATCAGTCAAGGCCGGTTTCTGGTCCGACAACACGCTGGCGCTCGACGGCAAGGTCCGCGAGGTCGCCGGCAGCGCCGATACGCAGTCGCGTACCTTCGCCGTTCGTGTCAGCCTGCCCAACGACCCGCGCGTGCTGCTCGGCATGACCGCCAACATCGAGGCCTCGGCCGCCAACGAAAAGCAACTCGTATCGATCCCGCTGAGTGCATTGGCGAAGCAAGACAGCCAGTCGATCGTCTGGACCGTCGATCGTGGCGCCGACACCGTTCATGCCCGCCCGGTCAAGGTCGCCGAGTTCGCCGCCGATGGCGTGCGCGTCGCCGAAGGGTTGAAGCCAGGCGATATCGTCGTCGCCGCCGGCACGCAGTTCATGACCGAGAATCTGAAGGTGAAGCTCGCTGGCGGCGTGGCGCAACAGTCCGCTTCCGCCGAGGGCGAAGACGCCAGCCGGTTGCGCTGACGACAGACAGGTCGGCCGCGCGTTCCCGCGGCCGCAGGTTTCCGGGCGGCGTGCGCCCGAAGGTCGAGACGTCAAGGCCGATGTCCCCCCGCATCGATCCGCGCGTCCGACCGCGATGAGTGTCTCTCTGCTCGAAGAGTCACGCCGCCCGGAAGCCAGTTCGAACGCAGATGATTTCGTTTCGCGCGCCGCGCTTCTTCGAAGCAACAGGCGCCGGCAACCAAGCAAAGTGGACGAGTAGCGATGACCAATTCCACTGAAGAAAAGCGGCCCTTCAACCTGTCGCGTTGGGCCATCGGCCATCCCTCAATCGCGCGCTTCCTGTTCGGGCTGATCATCATCGCCGGTGCGCTCGGCCTGATGCGCATGGGCCAGAAGGAAGACCCCGACTTCACCTTCCGGGTCATGGTCGTGCAGGCGATCTGGCCGGGCTCCTCGATCCAGGAGATGGAAGACCAGGTCGTCAACAAGATCGAGCGCAAGCTGCAGGAAACGCCGCATCTCGACTTCGTGCGCTCCTTCACCCGCGCCGGCAGCGCCATCATTACCGTGCAGATCAAGGGCGACACCAACGCCGCCGAGGTAAACGACGCCTTCTATCAGGTGCGCAAGAAGGTCGGCGATATCCAGGGCGACCTGCCGCAGGGCCTGCTTGGCCCATACTTCAACGACGAGTTCGGCGACACCTTCATCACGCTGCATTCGATCAGCGGCGACGGGTTTTCCTATCCCGAGCTGAAGAAGTTCGCCATCCAGGCGCGCGACATGCTGTTGACGACACCGGGCGTCGAGAAGGCGGTCATCATCGGCGATCAGCCGGAAAAGCTCTACATCGACGTTTCGTCCAAGGCGCTTGCCGAACGCGGCCTGACGCTGACCGACCTGCAGAACGCGATCAAGGGCCAGAACAATGTCGACCCGGCCGGTTCCGTCGACACCGGCGTCAATTCGGTGCGCATCTCCGTTGAAGGCGACGTCACCAAGGCTGCCGACATCCGCGAGCTGCGCCTGCGCGCCGGCGGTCAGGTTACCCGGCTCGGCGATATCGCCACCGTGACGTCGGGGCTCGAAGATCCCTTCCAGCGCAAATACCGCTTCAACGGTCATGAAAGCGTGCAGCTCGGTGTCGTTATGGCCAAGGGCTTCAAGGTCACCGATGTCGGCAAGGACGTCGAGGCGACCTACAAGCGCTTCGAGGAGGCGCTGCCCTATGGCGTGTCGGTCGACCAGATTTCCGATCAGCCAGGCGTCGTCACGGATGCGGTGGCCGAATTCATGCATGCTCTGGGCGAAGCGCTGCTGATCGTGCTTGTCGTCTCGTTCCTGTCGATCGGATGGCGTTCGGGTCTGGTCATCGCCATTGCCATTCCGCTGGTTCTGGCCGCCACCTTCGCCATCATGTACGAACTCGGCATCGACCTGCAGCGCATCTCGCTGGGCGCCCTGATCATCGCGCTTGGCCTGCTCGTCGACGACGCCATGATCGTCGTCGAAATGATGGAGCGCAAGCTGGAGGAGGGGCTGGTCAAGATCGAGGCCGCGAGCTTCGCCTATTCCTCTACGGCTTTCCCGATGCTGACCGGTACGCTGATCACCACCGCCGGTTTCATCCCGGTCGGCTTCGCCGCCTCGACGGCGGGCGAATATGTGCGCACCCTGTTCTATGTCGTCGGCATCGCGCTGATCGTGTCGTGGTTTGTCGCGGTCTATTTCACGCCGTGGCTGGGCTATATGATCCTCAAGCAGCGCAAGCATGCCGGCACCCATCACGATGCCTTCGACACCCGTTTCTACCGCCGGCTGCGCGCCACGGTCGGCTGGGCCGTGCGCCACCGCATCATCGTGCTGGTGATGACGCTGGTGACTTTCGGCACCAGCCTGTGGGCATTCCAGTTCATTCCGCAGAACTTCTTCCCGCAATCGTCGCGGCCGGAAATCCTCGTCGACCTCTGGCTGCCGGAAGGCACCAGCATCAAGGAGGTCGAGGTGCAGGCCAAGGCGCTCGAAGCCAAGATGATGGACGACAAGGACAAGCGCTTCATCGCCACCTATATCGGCGAGGGCGCGCCGCGCTTCTTCCTGCCGCTCGACCAGCAACTCGCCAACCCGAACTTCGCTCAGATGCTGGTGATGGCCAATGACGAGCCGGCGCGTGAGCGGCTGATCGTCAAGCTGCGCACGGTGCTGGCCGAGGATTTCCCCTCGATCCGTGGCAAGGTCGACCGCCTGTTCCTTGGTCCGCCGACCGGCTGGCCGGTGCAGATGCGCGTCATGGGTCCGGATCGCCAGGAAGTGCGCCGCATCGCTGACCAGGTAAAGGCGAAGTTCCGTGAGGATCCGCTGCTGGGCGCCGTCCATGACGATTGGCTCGAGCCCGTGCCGGCGATGAAGCTGGTCATCGACCAGGATCGCGCCCGTGCGCTCGGCGTCACCTCGCAGCGCATCCGCCAGATGCTGCAGGCAACCATGTCCGGCGCGCCGCTCGACGACTTCCGCGACGGCGAGGAGACGGTGTCCATCGTTGCCCGCGAGCCGGATGCGAGCCGCAGCCTGCTGTCCTCGGTCGACTCGGTCTATATCCCGACCGATTTCGGCGGCTTCGTGCCGTTATCGCAGGTGGCCAAGGTGGTCCCGGTGCTGGAGCAAGGCATCGAGTGGCGCCGCAACCGCTTGCCGACCATTAGTGTGCGGGCAACGCTGCCCGACGGCGTGCAGTCCAACGACGTCGTCACCAAGATGTACAAGGACATGCAGGGCCTGCGTGATGGCCTGGCGCCCGGCTACAAGATCGAGATCCAGGGCGGTGCCGAGGATTCGGCCGAAAGCCAGGCGTCGATCGCCGCCAAGGCGCCGATCATGTTGGCCATCATCGTCGTGCTCTTGATGATCCAGCTGCAGAACTTCGGCAAGGCGATGCTGGTGCTGGCCACCGGTCCGCTCGGCATCATCGGTGCCGCCGCGGCTCTGCTGATCAGCGGCGCCCCGTTCGGCTTTGTCGCCATCCTCGGCGTCATCGCGCTGCTCGGCATCATCATGCGCAACTCGATCATCCTGGTCGACCAGATCGACCAGGACATCGCCAGAGGCATGGAACGCTCGGAGGCCATCATCGGCTCGGCTGTACGCCGTTTCCGGCCGATCGTGCTGACGGCGATGACGGCGGTGCTGGCGCTGATCCCGATCTCGCGCGCCGTGTTCTGGGGGCCGCTCGCCTATGCCATGATGGGCGGCATCATGGTCGCCACCGTGCTGACCATTCTGGTGCTGCCGGCAGGCTACGCCCTGTTCTTTGGCCGCGAGCCGAAGAAGGTGGAAAAGAGCGAGCAGGCGCCCGAAACAGAGCTGCCCGCCGAGCGGCCGCAACTGGCCCTGGCCGCGGAATAGAACGGCTGCATCGCATCATCCGCCGTCGGCAATGGCGGATGATGCGGCATGACGGACCAGCCGTCATGATGAAAATGCTCCCCAGCACCGATTCTGCAAAACAGAATTCCTTCCCAGGGCCGCAAAGCGGTACCATCCTGCACGACAACTAGAGCGGCAACGCTCGTCCTCATCAGGGTGTCTCCCCATGGCAGAAAAACGGCAATTGCGGCTCGGCGCCTTCATGCGCCCGGTCAGTCTCCACACCGGCGCCTGGCGCTATCCCGGCGCCTATCCCGACGCCAACTTCAACTTCGCGCATCTGAAGCGCTTCGCCCAGACACTGGAGGCGGCGAAGTTCGATGCCTTCTTCATGGCCGACCATCTGGCCGTGCTCAACATGCCGATCGAAGCGCTGCGGCGCAGCCACACAGTGACCTCGTTCGAGCCGTTCACGCTGCTGTCGGCGCTGGCCGCCGTCACCGACCACATCGGGCTGGTCGCCACCGCGTCGACCACCTTCGATGCGCCCTATCACATCGCCCGCCGCTTCGCGTCGCTCGACCATATCAGCGGCGGCCGCGCCGGCTGGAACATCGTCACCACGTCCAATCCGGATGCCGCACTGAACTTCGGGTTGGACGAGCATGTCGAACATGACGAGCGCTATCGCCGGGCGCGGGAATTCTACGATGTCGTGACCGGCCTGTGGGACAGTTTTGCCGACGATGCCTTCATCCGCGATGCCGAAAGCGGGCTCTATTTCGATCCCGCCAAATTGCATGTGCTGGACCACAAGGGCGAGTATCTCTCGGTGCGGGGGCCGCTCAACATAGCGCGCCCGGTGCAAGGCTGGCCGGTCATTGTCCAAGCCGGCGCATCAGAGGCAGGACGGCAACTGGCGGCCGAGACGGCGGAGGTTATTTTCGCCGCCCATGGCGATCTTGCCTCGGGTCAGCGCTTCTTTGCCGACGTCAAAAGCAGGGCACAAAAACTCGGCCGCTCACGCGACGACATCAAGATCCTGCCCGGCGCTTTCGTCATCGTTGGCGACAGTATTGAGGAAGCGCGAGCCAAGCGGGCGAAGCTCGACAGCCTGGTCTACTACGAGAGCGGCATTGCCTCGCTATCGATCGCTCTTGGACATGACGCATCGGCCTTTGATCCAGACGCCGCTTTGCCTGACATACCGGAGACCAATGCCTCGAAGAGCAGCCGCGAGCGCGTCATTGAGCTGGCCCGGAACGAAAACCTGACCGTGCGCCAGCTTGCCCAGCGGCTGGGCGGCTATTCCGGCCTCGCCTTTGTCGGCACGCCGCAAACCATTGCCGACGAGATGGAGGAATGGCTGGTCGCGGAAGGGTCAGACGGCTTCAACATCATGTTTCCCTATCTGCCCGCCGGGCTGGATGACTTCGCCGAGAAGGTCGTGCCCGAGTTGCAGCGGCGAGGACTTTTCCGGCGCGAGTATGAGGGCACAACGTTGCGTGAGAACCTCGGTCTGAAACGGCCGCCGAACCGGTTTTTCGAAGGCGCGGAAGAGGCCGTCCGCAAGACCGGCTGAGACTCACCGTGAAAAGAAATGGGCGCGCCGAGGCGCGCCCATTTCTTTTGCTCTTAGTCGTCAGATGACGAAGAACCAGTTGGCGAGCAGCATGACCGCCACCCCGGCGACGAGCGTCAGGTAAGGCAGCATCCCCGCTTTCTTGACCGCGAGGTCAGCACCCGTCATGCCGAGATCGGCCAGCATGTGATCAGGGAATTTGCCCTTGTCCTGGACGTAATGCCGATAGCAGAACACCGGGATGATCAAGGCCGCGGTGATCAGTCCGGCCCACAGCGCCATCGGGTTCCAGACCTTGGCGCCGGCGCCCATGAAGATCGCGTTGACATAGGCGAAGATCGCCCCGATCCCCAAGAGCCAGCTCGGTGCCTTCCAGGGCCGCGCGATATGGCCGTTGTCGATGCGGTGGATCCAGCCGGCATTGAGGTTGAGGAAGTTGAAGATGATGTAGCCGCAGTTCGACACGGCGAGGATGAAGAAGAAGCTCGTCGCGTCGGCCGAGGCGATGGCCAGAACGACCAGGTTGAAGCAGAGGTCGGTCCACATGGCCCGCGTCGGCGCGCCATGCTCATTGACGTGGCTGAGATAGCGCGGCAGCCAGCCGTCGACCGAGCCCTGGTAGAGCGTGCGCGAGGAGCCGGCCATTGCCGTCATGATGCACAGCACCAGGGCCAGGATCATCAGCATCACCAGCAGGCTGTGGATCAGTGCCCCGCCGCCGACCATCCCGGCCAGCGCATCGGCGACGCCGGAACCATCGACGATCGGTGTCGCCAGCATGCCGTTGAGGCCGAGTACGCCCTGGAAGGTGAAGGGCACCAGGATGAACAGCAGCATGCAGAGCAGGCCGGAATAGAAGATCGCCTTGAAGGTGTCGGTGCCCGGGTTCTTGAACTCGGAGGTGTAGCAGACCGCCGTCTCGAAGCCGTAGGTCGACCAGGCGGCGATGAACATGCCGCCGAGCACCAGCGTCCAGCCGGCGATGTTCCAGGTGCCGGGGTCCGGGGCATAGGCGGTGGCCAGCGGCACCAGCGGCGAGAAGTTGGCCCAGTTGATCTGCCCGGTGAAGATCGGCACGACGCCGACGATCAGCATCGGGATGATGACCAGCAGGCCGATATATTTCTGCACATTGGCTGTGCCGAGGATGCCGCGATGCTGGATCGAGAAGATGATCAGCATTAGCACCGCGCCGATGAAGAAGGTCGCGTTGAACGTGAAGGAAACCGGACCCAGCGTGTGGCTGTAAAGCGTCCAGTTACGGATCGCCGGCGTTGCGGCGGCGGTCACCGCCGTGATCGCGTCCGCGGGCGCCGTTCCGGCATGCGCCGCGATATAGGCAACGACCTCCGCCGAAGTTGCTGTGAACAGCGGCACCGGCGCCAGCGCGTTGAGGATATAGGCGGCGGCGATCGAGCAGCCGAGCGACAGCACCGGCGACCAGGCGAACCAGTTGCACCACACCGAGAGCGGCGCGATGAACTTGGAGTAGCGTAGCCAGGCGGTGGCGCCGTAGATCGAGGCCCCCCCGGACTTGTTCGGGAACAGGCCGGCAATCTCGGCATAGGTGAAGGATTGCAGGAAACCCATGACCATGGACACCGTCCAGATCAGGAAGGCCAGTGTCCCGGTCGTGCCGGCGATGCCGCCGATCGAGAACAGGACCAGCGCCGGAACGCCGCTTGCCACCCAGAAGGCGCCGCGCCAGTCGATATGCCTGAGCAGCTTGCTTTCGGCAGGCTGCTCCAGGGCCGTGCTTATGGTGCTCATGTCAGTGACTTCCCCTTTTGTAAGTGTTCCCCGCCGGCGATGCCTCGGCTTTGCGAAGCTTGCTCCCCGGCCAATGATCACAACCGCTGTGTTTCCACTCAGTCGTATTTTTTTCTTAAGAGTGAAGATTGATCCGGCGCGCTTTCACGTCAAGCGTTTTGTGAAACCGTGCACATCACGCTTGCGCGCGCGGCCACCGATGCGCCCAGCGGGATGACCGGCAGGCCGGTTCAGATGCACGAAGGCAGTGCTCACGAGCGCGGCTTGGTCTTCTGCGGATCGTAGTGGGCGAAGGCAACGACACGCGCCGGCAGCCGCTTGGCATGGCCGTCGAGCTTGCCGATCTCGACTACCGTGCCGATGGCCGAATGGGTGACGTCGAGCCGCGCCAGCGCGATGTTCTTGTTCAGCACCGGTGAGCGCATGCCTGAGGTGACGACGCCGATCTGCGCACGGCCGACATGGACGCAATCGCCATGGCCGACCGCGACATTGCTGTCGATGTCGAGGCCGACAAGCTTGTTCTGCGGGTTTTCCTTGCGCCGGATCAGCGCCTCGCGGCCGATGAAATCGTCGGTCTTGGTCTTCAAGGCCACGGTGAAGCCGATGCCGGCCTCGAACGGATCGGTCTGGTCGGAGAATTCGTAACCGGCAAAGATCAAACCGGCCTCGATGCGCACCATGTCGAGCGCCTGCAGCCCCATCGGCTTCAGCCCGTGCGGCTGGCCAGCTTCCCAGATGGCGTCGAACACTTTTTCGGCGTCGCGCGGATGACACCAGATCTCATAGCCGAGTTCGCCGGTATAGCCGGTGCGCGAGACCACGACCGGAATGCCGTTACCGCCGCCGATGCGCGCCACCGCGAAGCGGAACCATTCGAGTTCGTCGATCGAGGGCTGCAGCGGCGAGGTCCAGATCACCTCCCGCAGAATGTCGCGGCTCTTCGGCCCTTGCACGGCGACATTGTGCATCTGGTCGGTCGACGAGCGCACCAGCACGTTGAGGCCGAGTTTTTTCGCCGTCTCGCGCAGCCACTCGCCGGATAGCTCGTCGCCGCCGACCCAGCGGAAATTGTCCTTGCCGAGCCGCAGCAGCGTGCCATCGTCAATCATGCCGCCATGCTCGTAGCACATGGCGGAATAGACGACCTGGCCGACGCCGAGTTTTTTCACGTCGCGGGTCAGCGTGTATTGCAGCAGCGCTTCGGAATCCGGGCCGGTGACCTCGAACTTGCGCAGCGGCGACAGGTCCATGATCACGGCGTCCTGCCGGCAGGCCCAGTATTCGGCGATCGGCCCGTCTTTGGCGAAGGAGTTGGCCAGCCAGTAGCATCTGTACTCGGCGAAGTTGCGGGTGTGCTTGGCAAAGCTCGAATGAAAAGCGGTCTCGCGGGTCATTTTCGGTTCCGAATCGGGCGTCATGCGTCTGGCGATCGCTCGCGAGAATTTGTGCTGGCCGGAATAGGTCCGCACATGGATGTCGGTTGGGTTCCAGCCATTGGCCGGAGTGGTGTCGTCAGGGCAGGCAGAGGATACGCAGACGATATCTGTCAGCGCTCTGAGCAGCACATAATCGCCGGCGCGCGACCATGGCTCGTCGGACATCATGACGCCATGCGCGTCGATCGCGGTGTTGAAGAAGAAGTTGATCGCCATCCAGCCGGCGCGAGCATTGACACCCTTGTCGACCAGAGCGCCGTTGAAATTCTCCGAGCAGTTGGTGTGGCCGGGATAGCCGATGTCGTCGTAATATTTGGCAGCACAAGCGAGCGCGAAGGCATCGTGCCGGCCGCATGTGTCCTGGATAACCTCGACCAGCGGCTCCATGTCCTGGTCGTAGTATTTCGAATGCAGCCCAGGCATCGGATAGCTGGCGCCCATCAGCGTGCGCGTTGTCGTCACGTCGAGCGGGTGGTCGAGGCCCTTGTCCAGCTTGCGCGCCGAAAAGCACTGGAAGTCCGTGCATTGGCGGCCATCGACATCGATGATCTGCAGATAGTCGCCAGCCTTGACGAAGTAGGATTCGGCCGTCGCCGAATGGACGCGCAGGTCGAGCACTGGGTCGGCGAGCGGATCGGCCAACTGCGATTTTGTTTTCAGGCGGATCGTTTTGCGCCGCACGATGACGGTAAGCGGCGTCGCCGTGTCATGGCCATCGACCAGCATCGGCCCGCCGGGCGCGGCGATCAGCATTGCTCCGTTGCGTGTGACGGTAAAACTCTGCTCGGTGCCAGCGGGTGTTGCGCCGCTGAACACGCGAACCGCCTTGGGTTGATCAAGCTGCACCTGCCGCCGCTCGAGCCCGCGGCGCACGGAAGCCAGGCTGTCATCGCCTTCCGCCAGCAGCCCCTTGATGGCGTCGGCATTGCTGTTCGACGATTCACCGAAAACGCCAGGGTCGGTCTTACCGGCCTTGTCCCAAGCCAGCAGCTCGCAAGCCTGGCCGCCCTCGACATTGCGTACGGTGACGGTATCGCCGGCTTCGACGTCGATGAGCACCGCGCCGTTACCCTGGATCGTGTAGCGCTCCATGCCCGGCGGCAGCGCGATCTGGCCGGGCCTCAATATGAGGCTCGGGCGCGGTGGTCCGGCTGTGACAGTGGGGTAGGGCGACTGGCTCATCTCAGCCTTGCGGTTCGAAGTTTGCCTGTGTGTAAAATTATTTTAGCAGCAAGAATAGCAGTGCGGTTGAGTTTGGCAAGCTTGAGCGCCCATCTTCCCTTTTCCCCTTGTGGGAGAAGGTGGATCGGCGCGCAGCGCCGAGACGGTTGAGGGGTGGGTGACGGAGTGCCGTCATTGCCACGCTGGAACACCCCTCATCCGACCTCGCTTCGCGAGGCCACCTTCTCCCACAAGGGGAGAAGGAAGGGCGCGCACAAACGCTACGCCATATCCTCGGAATGGCTGATGTCGACTCCATACTCAGCGGCCGAGTCCAACATCGTATGCCACAGGCTCTCGGCAAAAGTGGCAAACACCAGAACGTTGAACACCGCCAGTCCATCCCGATCATTACCCCGCCAGAGCGTAACGCTGGCGTGATCCATCGACGTTGCCGCCGCAGCACCAACCGGGAACGCATCGGGATGCAAATCGATCGATGACAGTTTCGCCAGCATCGTCAGCGCCCTGGCGCCGGAGATGCTGATCAGCACGCGTGTATGCGACTGGTCCGACAGCGACGCTGAAGATGCAAACGGCTGAGCGAGTGCTTCCGTCCCGTGCCCGCCGCCCTTCGACAGCACAAGAAACTGATCCGGTCCTGACCAGATCAGCGTGGCATCCGCGGTCCGCACCGCCTTCGGCGTTTCCGGAGCCGCAATGCCGAAGCGGGCTTTCGCGGCGGTGGCCATGTCCGCTGCCTTGCCGCGTCGCGCCATCACTTGGATCAGGTCGAAATCGCGGATCTCTGTCAGCGAGACACCAGCATCGCCATGCGCCCCATGTGCACCCGACACGAGCGCGCGATCGAGCGGGCTGCGAACGTCCCAGGAAAACTCAGCCACGCTGGCGCCCTCCATCCGGATCGTAGAAGACGGGATTGCAGAGCTCGACATCATAGTCCTCGCCGCGCAGCGGATCATGCGCATGGACAATCTCGCCGATGCGTTCGCGGCCGCGCTCGACGAGCGCGAGGCCAATCCACTGGTCTAGTGTCGGCGAGAAGCAGACCGAGGTGACATAGCCCTGGTCGTTGCCCGGGCTAGGCGTTTGGCCTTTCGGAATGATGTGCGCACCGGAGCGCAGGCGGCGTGCCTTGTCCGTCGGCTTGATGCCGACGACGACCTGACGGTCCGGCGCCACGAGCGCCTCGCGCCCTGCCATGACGCGGCCAATAAAATCCTTCCTGGTCGACATCATCTTGCCCAGTCCGAGATCGGCTGCCGTCGTCGTGCCGCTCAGTTCCGGTCCGGCGATATGGCCCTTCTCGACGCGCATCACGCCGAGTGCCTCAGTGCCGTAAGGCGTCACGCCGAGCGGTTTTCCCGCAACCATCAGATTCCGTGCCATCGCTTCGCCGTAGCGCGCGGGCACGGAAATCTCGAACGCCATCTCGCCGGAGAAGGAGATGCGGAACAGCCGCGCCTTGATGCCGCCGCGCAAAGCGACTTCGCGCGCGCCCATGAACGGGAAACCTTCGTTGGACAAATCCTCGGCGGGGTCGACGATCTCCTTCAGCAGATCGCGTGTCTTAGGTCCTGCGATCGAGAATTGCGCCCACTGGTCGGAGACAGAGGTCAGCTGCACGTCGAGTTCGGGAAACAGCACCTGCCGGCAGAATTCGAGATGCTGCATCACCAGCCCGGCCTTGGCGGTCGTCGTGGTCAGGAAATAATGGTCCTCGGCCAGCCGCGACGTCGTGCCGTCGTCATAGACGATGCCGTCCTCGCGCAGCATCAGCCCGTAGCGCGCCTTGCCGACGGCGAGGCTGGAGAAGGTGTTGATGTAGACGCGGTCGAGAAAGGCGCCGGCATCCGGGCCGTGCACGTCGATCTTGCCGAGCGTTGAGACATCGCAGAAGCCGACGCCGCTCCGCACCGCCTTGACCTCGCGGGTGACGGATTCGAGCCAGTCTTTCTCGCCGGCGCGTGGATACCATTGCGCGCGCTTCCACAGACCAGTGTCGACGAAGATCGCGCCCTGTTCGGCGGCCCAGTGATGCGACGGCGTCAGCCTTGTGGCGTGGAAAGTCTCGTCGCGATGATGGCCGGCGAAGGCGCCGATGGCGACGGGCACGTAGGGCGGCCGGTAGATCGTCGTGCCGGTCTCGGGAATGGAGCGGCCGCTGACCGCCGCCATGATCGCGAGGCCGGCGACATTGGAGGTCTTGCCCTGGTCGGTCGCCATGCCGAGTGTCGTATAGCGCTTCAGATGCTCGACCGACTCAAAGCCTTCGCGCTGCGCCAGTTCGATGTCGGAGGCGGTGACATCGTGCTGCTGGTCGACAAAGGCCTTGCCCTTGCCGGCAACATGCCAGAGCGGCGCAAGCGAGAGAGCCTCATCGTCGGCGACGGGCGTCGATCCGGCGTTGCCGGTGCGTCCTGTGTCACGCGCGGCCATCGTTCCCGCTTCAAAACCTTCGCGCAGGCAGGCGCCTAGCCCGAAGGCCCCATTGGCCGCACCTGCGGCCACCATGCCTGGAGGTGCGCCATCGGGCACGAAGGCGGCGATGTCGTCGCTCCATTTCGGTCGGCCGCGATGGTAGGAGGTCAGACCGACCGTCGGATTCCAGCCACCGGAAATAGCGAGCCCATCGGCCTCGACCTCGGCACGCGCGCCGCCGGTCAGCGACACCGAAATCTTGCGCACGCCGTCCTTGCCGCCATCCACGCCGCTGACCGAACCATGCAGCACGGTAAAGCCGTTCTTGGAGGCGAGCGAGCGATGGGCGGGCGAGACGTCAGGCCGTGCGTCGACCACCGCCGCGATCTGCAGTCCGGCGCCAAGTACCGTCTCGACCGTGCGCCAGCCATCCTCATTGTTGGTGAACAGCGCGATGCGTTTTGCCGGCGTTGCGGCATAGCGCGTGACATAGGTCCGCATGGCGGAAGCCATCATCACGCCGGGCGTGTCGTTGCCAGCAAAGACGATCGGCCGCTCGATCGCGCCGGCGGCGACGATGCTGCGCTTGGCCACGATGCGCCACAGCCGCTGCCGTACCTGATGTTCGGGCGGCACCGGCAGATGATCGTTGACCCGCTCGATCGCGCCATAGGTGCCGCCGTCATAGACGCCGAACAGGGTTGTGCGGGTCATGATGCGGACATCGGGCATTGCCGTGAGTTCAGCCAACGTTCGCGATAGCCATTCGGCGGCCGGCAGGCCATCGATCGTGCCGCCATCCGACAGCAGTCGGCCTCCTGGGGCAAAATCCTCTTCGCAGAGAATGACGCGAGCGCCGCTGCGGCCGGCAGCGATTGCTGCTGCCAGGCCTGCCGGACCGGAGCCGGCGATCAGCACGTCGCAATGCGCCCAGGCCTTGTCGTAGTGGTCGGGGTCGGAAACACCCGCGGCACGGCCGAGACCCGCGGCGCGGCGGATAGCGGGCTCGTAGATCGCTTCCCAGAATTTCGCCGGCCACATGAAGGTCTTGTAGTAGAAGCCGGCGACGAAGATCGGCGCGAACAGTTGGTTCACCGACATCACGTCGTGGTGCAGCGACGGCCAGCGGTTCTGGCTGGCGGCCTCGAGCCCTTCATAGAGTTCCGCGGTCGTCGCCTTGGTGTTGGGCTCGCGCCGGGCGCCGGTGCGCAGCTCAACCAGCGCGTTAGGCTCTTCCGAGCCGGCCGTGAGAATGCCGCGCGGTCGATGGTACTTGAACGAGCGCCCGACCAGCTTGACGCCGTTGGCGACGAGCGCCGATGCCAGCGTGTCGCCCTGGAAGCCGGAAAAGCTCTTGCCGTCGAAGCGGAAATTCAGCTGCGCCGAGCGGTCGATGAGGCCGCCGGATCTGAGCCGGTTTGTCTGATTGCCGGCCATCACGCGCCAACCTTCGCCGCACCGGCACCAGCCGCCGGTTCGACAGCCGAAATCTCGTGCGTCAGCGTATTTCGCGTAACCTTCAGCCAAGCCCGGCAGCCGCCGCCATGATACCAGTTCTCGCTCATCACGCCGGCGACATTGTCGCGCAGATAGACGTAGTCGAAGACCTCGTCTTCCGAAGCGCCGGCAACCGGCCGCACCGGCTTGGCGTCACCGAGATAGGTGAACTCGCCGAGTTCACGTTCGCCGCAGAAGGGACAGGTAATGCGCATCGGTTTCTGACTGTCCTCAGTGCAGGTTCGGTTGGGCGCCCTGGCCCTTTTCGTCGATCATGGCGCCGGACCGGAAGCGGTCGAGACGGAACCGCGCGGCTTCGGCATGCGATTCATCACGGGCCAGAAGATGGGCAAAGACGAAGCCTGATCCCGGCGTCGCCTTGAAGCCGCCATAGCACCAGCCGGCGTTGAGATAGAGCCCGTCGACCGGCGTCTTGTCGATGATCGGGGAACCGTCCATCGACATGTCCATGATGCCACCCCACTGGCGCAAAAGACGCACGCGGCCGATCATCGGCATCAGCGCCATGCCACCCTCGCAGACATCCTCCATCACAGGCATGTTGCCGCGTTGGGCATAGGAATTGTATCCGTCAATGTCGCCGCCGAAGACCAGCCCGCCCTTGTCCGACTGGCTGACATAGAAATGGCCGGCGCCGAAGGTGATGACGTTGGGTATCAGAGGCTTGATCGCCTCGGAGACGAAGGCTTGTAGCACGTGGCTTTCGATCGGCAGACGCAGGCCCGCCATCGAGGCAACCCGCGAGGAGCTGCCGGCGACGGCCATGCCGACTTTTCCCGCGCCGATCTTGCCGCGCGAGGTTCCGACGCCTGTCACCTTGCCGTTGGCATCCCTGACGAAGCCGGTGACTTCGCAATTCTGGATGATGTCGACGCCGAGTTCGCTTGCGGCATGGGCATAGCCCCAGACCACGGCGTCGTGCCGCGCCGTGCCGCCGCGCCGCTGCAACAGCCCGCCTTGCACGGGAAAGCGCGCATCGTCGAAGTTCAGGAACGGCATCATCTTCTTGACCGCCGCCAAGTCGAGCAGTTCGGAATCGATGCCGTTGATGCGCATGGTGTTGCCGCGCCGCGCATAGGCGTCGCGCTGCGCATCGGAATGGTAGAGGTTGATGACGCCGCGCTGGCTGACCATCGAATTGTAGTTGAGATCCTGCTCCATCCGCTCCCAAAGCTTCATCGACAATTCGTAGAAGCCGGTATTGCCGGGCAGGCCGTAATTGGAGCGGATGATGGTGGTGTTGCGGCCGGCATTGCCGGAGCCGATCCAGCCTTTTTCGAGCACGGCGACATTTCTGATGCCGTATTCGCTGGCGAGGAACCAGGCGGTTGCCAGGCCATGGCCGCCACCGCCGATGATCACCACGTCGTAGCGATCCTTCGGCGTGGCGTCACGCCAGGTGCGCTGCCAATTCTTGTGGCCGGAAAGGGCGGCACGTGCGAGCGAGAAGATCGAATATTTCATACGTTCATTCCGAGGTCGCTCGCATGGTTGGACAGTTAGATGTCCAACGTGTGGTCGCGCTCCCATTGCGTGAAGTGCGAAGCATAGGAATTCCATTCCTGATGCTTCAGCTTTAGATAGGCCGACGAGAATTCCTCACCCAGCGCCGCCTTGAGCGATTTGTCCTTGTCGAACTCGCGCAACGCGTCGAGCAGGTTGAGCGGCAGTTTCGGCGCGCCCTTCACTGTGTGGCCGTGCTGGTACATGTCGATGTCGTAGCGCTTGCCGGGATCAGCCTTGGAGCGGATGCCATCGAGGCCGGCGGCAATGATCACCGCTTGCAAGAGATAGGGGTTGGCGGCGCCATCGGGCAGGCGCAGCTCGAAGCGACCGGGGCCGGGCACGCGCACCATATGGGTGCGGTTGTTGCCGGTCCAGGTCACCGTGTTCGGCGCCCAGGTCGCGCCCGAGATGGTGCGCGGTGCGTTGATGCGCTTGTAGGAATTGACGGTCGGGTTGGTGATCGCGGCGAGAGCCGAGGCATGCTTCATGATGCCGCCTAGGAAATTCCTGCCCTTGGCCGACAGGCCAAGCTCCATCGCATTGTCGGCGAAGACATTCGTTTTCCCAGCCTTGTCCCACACCGAGATATGGGCGTGGCAGCCATTGCCGGTCAGGCCCTGGAAAGGCTTGGGCATGAAGGTCGCGCGCAGGCCGTGCTTTTCGGCGATCGACTTGACCATGAATTTGAAAAAGGAGTGCTTGTCGGCGGTCGCCAGCGCATCATCGAAGGCCCAGTTCATCTCGAACTGGCCGTTGGCGTCCTCATGGTCGTTCTGGTAGGCGCCCCAGCCGAGCGCCAGCATGTGGTCGCAGATCTCGGCGATGACATCGTAGCGGCGCATCACCGCTTGCTGATCGTAGCAGGGTTTTGAAGCGGTATCGTATTCGTCGGAGATCGTCTTGCCGTCCGGCGAGATCAGGAAGAACTCGGCCTCGACGCCGGTCTTCACATGCATGCCGTCGCTGGCGGCCTCGGCGATCAGCCGCTTCAGCGTGTTGCGCGGTGCCTGGTCGACCTCCTTGTCGTCCATGATGCAGTTGGCGGCGACCCAGGCGACCTCAGGCTTCCACGGCAGCTGGATGACCGAATCCGGATCCGGCACCGCCAGCATGTCGGGATGCGCCGGCGTCAGATCAAGCCATGTAGCGAACCCGGCAAAGCCGGCGCCATCCTTCTGCATGTCGGCAATGGCCTGCGCCGGAACAAGTTTAGCGCGTTGCCCACTGAACAGGTCAGTGTAGGAAATCATGAAATACTTGACGCCGTTCTTTTTGGCGAAAGCGGCGAGATCGTTCCCCATTATAGTTCCTCGCTTGGTATTTTGGATGCTGTTTTAGAAGCCGTTCTTCCCCGGTATCCAGTTGGTGCCGGCCAGCGGAACGCCGGCCATGGCGGCTGCCTCGATCGTCAACGCGACAAGGTCCTCGGGTTCAAGATTGTGCAGGCTGTTCTTGCCGCAGGCACGCGCGATCGTCTGCGCCTCAAGCGTCATCACCTTGAGGTAGTTCGCCAGCCGGCGTCCGGCGGCCACCGGGTCGACACGCTTCATCAACTCCGGGTCCTGCGTGGTGATGCCGGCGGGGTCGCGGCCCTCATGCCAGTCGTCGTAGGCGCCGGCTGTCGTGCCGAGCTCATTGTACTCCGCCTCCCAGCGGGGATCATTGTCGCCGAGAGCGACCAGCGCCGCCGTACCGATCGAGACCGCGTCGACGCCGAGCGCCAGCGCTTTGGCCACATCGGCGCCATTGCGGATGCCGCCCGAAATGATCAGCTGCACCTTGCGATGCATGCCGAGATCCTGCAGCGCCTGCACTGCCGGCCTGATACAGGCGAGCGTGGGCTGGCCGACATTCTCGATGAACACTTCCTGCGTCGCCGCCGTGCCGCCTTGCATGCCGTCGACGACGACGACATCGGCGCCGGCCTTCACGGCAAGGGCTGTGTCATAGTAGGGGCGGGCGCCGCCGACCTTGACGTAGATCGGTTTCTCCCAGTCGGTAATCTCGCGCAGTTCGAGGATCTTGATTTCGAGATCGTCAGGCCCGGTCCAGTCGGGATGGCGTGAGGCGGAGCGCTGGTCGATGCCTTTCGGCAGCGTGCGCATTTCGGCGACGCGATCGGAAATCTTCTGGCCAAGCAGCATGCCGCCACCGCCGGGCTTGGCGCCCTGGCCGACGACCACCTCGATCGCATCGGCGCGGCGCAAGTCGCGCAAATTCATTCCGTAGCGCGAGGGCAGGTATTGATAGACCAGCTGCTTGGAGTGGCCGCGCTCTTCCTCGGTCATGCCGCCATCGCCCGTCGTGGTCGAGGTGCCCGACAGCGTCGCGCCGCGCCCAAGTGCTTCCTTGGCCGGGCCGGACAGCGAGCCGAAACTCATGCCGGCAATGGTGATCGGGATCTTCAGTTCGATCGGCTTCTTGGCGTGGCGCGAACCGAGCACCACTGATGTGTCGCAGCGCTCCCGATAGCCCTCGAGCGGATAGCGCGAGATCGAGGCGCCGAGGAACAGAAGGTCGTCGAAATGCGGCAGCTTGCGCTTGGCGCCGGCGCCCCGGATATCATAGATGCCGGTCGCCGCGGCGCGGCGGATTTCAGAAAGCGTGTAGTCGTCAAAGGTCGCGGATTTGCGCGGCGTCGTCGGCGGGTTGCGATAGGTCATGCTGCCTCAATACGCGTCGGCGTTGTCGATATTGAAATTGTAGAGCGTGCGTGCCGAGCCGTAGCGCTTGAACTCCGACGGCTTGACGCCTGTCACGCCGGCACGGTCGAGCAGGCCTTGCAGCAACTCCAGATGCTCGGGCCGCATTTCCTTGGCGATACAGTCGGCCCCTAAGCTGTCGACCTTGCCGCGCACGAAGAGCCGCGCTTCGTAGATGGAATCGCCCAGCGCATCGCCGGCATCGCCCAGCACCACGAGGTTGCCGGACTGCGCCATGAAGGCGGACATGTGGCCGATATTGCCGTGCACGACGATGTCGATGCCCTTCATCGAAATGCCGCAGCGCGACGAGGCATTGCCCTCGATGACCAGCAGTCCGCCCTTGCCGGTGGCGCCGGCATATTGGCTGGCGTCACCTTTCACGGTTATCGAGCCCGACATCATGTTCTCGCCGACGCCGGGGCCGGCCGAGCCATGAACGGTAATGGCGCTGCCGGAATTCATGCCGCCACAGTAATAGCCGACGCTGCCGCGTACATCGATGGAGACAGGCTGGTCGACACCGACGGCCACGGAATGGCTGCCCTTCGGATGGAGGACCTCCCATGCCGTTTCATTCGAGCCAGGAGCCAGATTGTGAAGCGCTTGGTTGAGCTCGCGCAGCGACGACACATCGAGGTCGAACACCCGGGAGGCGTGGTCGCTCGCCGCCGCCTTTGAAAGTTTGGTTGCCGGCATGAACTCAATGCTCCCAGAAATAGACAGTTGCGGGCTCCGGTTCCCAGACCCTCGCATTGTCTATGCCGGGCAATTTGGTCAGCGCGCGATACTCCGAACCGAAGGCGACATACTGCTCGGTCTCGGCCATCACGGCCGGCTTGCAGGCGATCGGGTCGCGTACCACGCCAAAGCCGTTCTTGGTGCCGACGACGAAGGTGAAGAAACCGTCGAGGTCGGAGAGCGTGCCTTCCAGCGCTTCGCCGAGGTTCTTGCCATGCGCCATCTGTGAGGAGAGATAGGCGGCCGCCACCTCGGTGTCGTTCTCGGTCTCGAATTTCATGCCCTCGCGGATCAGTTCGCGGCGAACATTGTTGTGGTTGGACAGCGAGCCATTGTGTACCAGGCACTGGTCGGCGCCGGTGGAGAAGGGATGCGCGCCCATCGTCGTCACCGCCGATTCCGTCGCCATGCGGGTATGGCCGATGCCATGCGTGCCGGTCATCTTGCGAACGTCGAAGCGATCGACGACCGCCTCCGGCAGGCCGACCTCCTTGTAGATCTCGACGACGTCGCCGGCACCCATGATGCGTATATCGGGGCGCAGCGCCTGAATGGTCTCGCGGGCCTCATCGATCTTGTCGGGGCTGGTCCTGACGACAGCATGGGTCGATTTCACCGCGATGCTCACCGGCACGCCGATCGCCTTGGCAAGCTCGGTATCGAGGCCAGGGAAATCGCGCCCCGGCTTCGCCGACTGGATGGTGATCTTGGCCTCATTCTTGGAGGGCGCGCCATAGATGGCGATGCCGGCGCTGTCCGGGCCGCGATCGCTGAGCGAGACCAGCATCTCCGACAGCATCGCACCGAGCTGCGGCTCCAGCGACTTGTCCTTCAAAAACAGTCCGACAATTCCACACATGTCAGCCTCCCAACGTTTGTAGCCAAGAGATGATGTACCGAATGCGTTGCTCGAATTCAATCACATGAAAAAAATTTTCCTGTAGTTACGTATGCGGCGTGATGCCGCCATGCGAATTATTGCTGCCCTGCGCGGCATTGTGAACCCATCGGGCGTGGCGGACACGAGCGAACTTGTAGGCGTCCAGAATGGATAGCGCATAGATCAGGAAGCCGCCGGCATGGCGGCCGATGAAGCTGGCGTCGGGCGGCGCGATCCTGGCGGTGACCCAGGCCAGGATCACCATGAAGAACAGAAACTGCAGCCCGCGCACCGGCACGCCCAGAATGACATGGCCGCTTGCTGGCAAAACGATTGCCGCACCGAGCACGAGATAAGGGCTCACCGGCGCCGGAGAGGTGTCTGAGCTGGTCATGCGGCTTGCCGTTCGCTTTGGTTGATGGCGTCGCGCAGCGCCGAAAGGGATATGAGCAGCCGCCGTATCAGCGCCGGATCGATCCGCGCGTCACCGAACGCGGCTTGCCGGAAAACACCGTAGCGCGCGCGCTCGGCCTCGGCCAGCAGCCAGACAATGCGCACGCCGTTCGGCGTGATCAGCAATTCCTTGGCGCGTCCTTCGGAAAAGAGTTCGAGATGGTCGGCAATGAGGCCCTGCGGAAAGCGCGCCCCCCTGAGGTCTGTCCGCAGCACCGCCTCGGCTGGGAATCCCGGTGCCTTTGGGAGCGTGTGCTGGAGATGGTCGAAATTGGAGAAGGTCGTCGGTGAGCCCGGCCGCATCATCATATCGAAGGTGGCTGGCACCGCGACCTTTTCGGTGATCGAGACACTGAGCCAGCGTGCAGGCAGTTTTCTTGTTGCCAGCGTATCGACGATGGTCCGCAGTTGGACACGCTGCCCATTCCACGAGCCTTCCCAGGTGATGACGCCGGCAGTGCCGTCCGAAACATCAGCGGCTCCGGCAATGACGGTACGAATGCCAACCTCGTCGGCGGCGAGCGCCGCTGAAGCCCTGTTGCGGCTGCGGCGGGCAAGCCACGTAAAATGAAAAGCGAGAGCCGCGACAATTGCTCCGGCAACCAGTGCTGATGTCACTTCGGACATTTTGTCATGCCTGGCCCATCCGGCATCCGGACGGGCCGTCTCCCATCAATAGCCCTGCGGTTTCGGCCACGGCATGGTGAACTGGTCGCCGCGCCGCACGAATTTGTAGCGATAGAAATGGAACCACACGGAGATCAGAAAATAGAAGGCGACCATGGCGCTCAGCTGCGAACCGAAGCCGAGGAAGATGGCGAAGAAGGTGACCACGCACAGGCAGAACAGCACGATCGCCGGTAGCGGATGGAACGGATGCGTGTAGCCACGACGGATCGTGCCGAGCGGCCACTTCTTGCGGAACATCATGATGTTGATGCTCATGAAGGTGTATTGCAGCACGCCCGACAGGATCGAGAAGGTGATCGCTTGGTTGAGGTCGGCGATGAAGGCGAAGGCCAGCGCGATCGGCAGCAGGAACAGGATCGAGCGGTAGGGTGTGCGGTACTTCGGATGCACCGCCGAGAACCAGCTCGGCAGATAGCGGTCACGGCCAAGCGAGAACCAGGCGCGTGCCGCGTCATTGATGCAGCCATTGGCCGAGGCGATGGCGGCGAGCAGCGTCGCGATGAACAGCAGGTTTTCGAGCAGCGGGCTGCCGGTGAGCTTACCTGCGTCCCAAAGCGGGTAGGGCGTGATGCCGAGATATTCCCATGGCATCAGCGAGGCGCAGACATACCAGGTCATGGCGGCGGCGATGAGCAGCGTGATCATGCCGGCCATCGTGCCGTAGGGCAGCGAGCGCGCGGGTGAGCGCACTTCCTCGGCAGCCTGCGTGGTGCCTTCAATCCCGAGATAATACCAGATGCCGAACTGGAAAGCGGCGATGACGCCGATCCAGCCATAGGGCAGGGCATTGCCCGGCGTGACCAGTTCATTGAGCTTCAGCACCGCCCCTTGCGTCCACGGGCTGACCGAGAAGAACAGGATGACGATGGAGACATAGGCAATCGCGGTGATGACGAAATTGACGTTGAGCGTCATCAGCACGCCGCGATAGTTGAGCCATGCCAGAACCACGATGGTCGCGGCGATGAAGGAATTGTGGGTGAGCCCCTCGACCCCTGCCTTGGCAACGATCGTGTCGCCGAGCAGGATGGCGTCGGACACTTCCAGCATCGTGTAGGCAAAGACCAGGAACAGCGCGACGTTGAACGCCATCAGTGGGCCGACAATGTGCTTGGCCTGGGCGTATTGACCGCCCGCGGCGGCAACGGTCGACGTGACCTCGGAATCGATCATGGCGACGGATGTGTAGAGCAGGCCCACGACCCAGCACACGATCAGGGCTGCCAGCGTACCACCTTTGTCGGCGGAAAAATTCCAGCCGGTGAATTCGCCGACCAGAACGATGCCGACGCCGAGCGCCCAAACATGGGCCGGGCCGAGCACCCTGAGTAGCGAAACCCTGTCGCCGTGTATTGCCGGTTCAAGCGCGGTCGTCATTTTTCAATCCCCACTCAGATCCGGTGTTCTTCGGAAGCGGCTTCAAGTTCGCCTTCGCGCGACGAGGTCAGGACCTCCTCGGAATAAGTCGTATCGACCTTGAACCAGTCGTAAAGCATCCACAGCGCGAGGATGATCGAGATGCCCCAGCAAGCGTAAGAGAGTGCCACCCACATGATCTTGTCCCCATCCTGCTCGTAGTCGAAACTATTACTTGTCGTCGAACTTTTCGTTGATGACGTCGCGATACTCGCGGTCGGATGCGCGAAACAGGAACACGAAATAGGCGATCAAGACGACGGCCATGATGATCAGCGTCGGCCAATCGATGACATAGTGGAAACGGTTCTGGATGACGTCATGCGCGGTCTCCGGCGTGTAGCCGAGTTTTTCCCAGATACCGGCCATGGTCGGATTCTGGCCAAGCGCTTCCCAGGTCTTGGCGTCGAGCGCGTCGATGGATTTCGCGGCACCGGCGAGGCCGAGCTTCAACGGCAGCCACAGCGCCACGAAAATGGCGACGACGACGACGGCGATATCAAAGACTTGCCCGGCCTTGCTCTGATCCGGCGGTATGTAGCGGGACATGGTTTCTCCCCTCAGGACTTGCGGTTGCGGGACGCGTCGGCGTTCTTGATGTCGAGGCCGTAGATGAAGTCCTTGTCTTCCTTGTAGTGGTTGACCATCGCCAGGATGGCGGCCGTGTTGAAGATCAGCACGGCCGCGGCGGCAACCGCGACCACGAGCTTGATGCCGCTGTCGGGAATGTATGGCCAGGTCATCACGAGGACGAAAAGGATAGTTGCCCAAAGGCAGACGATCAGGATCACGGATCCGCGCACGTCGGAGCGGTACAGCGCTTCGATGCGCTGCTGCAGGTCTGACATCGGTTTTTCCCCTTTTTTCCGACGCCCGGTTCCGAACTCACCGTGCGCCGTCCTCTTTCAACAGAGTGAAATTTTTTTCATAAACTCAAGCCGTTTTCCGCAATTGTCAAGGCGAATTTACGCAGAGTTAACCGTTTGCAAGGCGCGGCTGATTTTGCCTGACAATGAAATTATTTGCTTTCAGGGGATTGCGGCTCTCCCGCGTTTGCGGTCAATATTCAACCCAAAGCTCCGGCCTCCGTGCCACAAGGAGCAGGGAACAGCAGATTTTTAACGGAGGACGAGCGGATGACGGCATCCTGGAGATTTTCGACCCTAGCGGATCGCCACCGCGCGCTGGGTTCGAAGCTCGAAGACTGGAGCGGCATGGGGACCGCCTGGACTTACGACAAGGACGCTGACGAGGAATACATCGCCATCCGCACCAAGGCGGGGCTGATGGACGTTTCGGGCCTGAAGAAGGTCCACATCACAGGGCCGCACGCCTCGCATCTCATAGACCTCGCCACCACGCGCGACGTGGAAAAGATCTACCCCGGCAAATCAGCCTATGCATGCATGCTGAACGAAGCCGGCAAATTCACCGACGACTGCATCCTCTACCGCACCGGGCCGAACGCCTGGATGGTCGTGCATGGTTCGGGCACCGGCCATGAGGAATTGCAGCGCGCTTCCGTCGGCCGCGATGTCTCGCTGCGCTTCGACGACAATCTGCACGATCTGTCGTTGCAGGGGCCGACCGCGGTCGACTATCTCGCCAAGCATGTGCCGGGTATTCGCGACCTCAACTATTTCCATCACATGCAGACGCAGTTGTTCGGCTTCCCGGTGATGATCTCGCGCACCGGCTATACCGGCGAGCGCGGCTACGAGATCTTCTGCCGCGGCCAGGATGCCGGCACGATCTGGGACAGGATTCTTGAAGAGGGCAAGAGCGCCGGCATCATTCCATGCCGCTTCACCACGCTCGACATGTTGCGCGTCGAGAGCTACCTGCTGTTCTACCCCTACGACAATTCGCAAAAGTATCCGTTCGAGAATGAAGGCCCCGGCGACACGCTGTGGGAACTCGGCCTCGACTTCACCGTCAGCCCCGGCAAGACCGGCTTTCGCGGCGCCGAGGAGCACTATCGGCTGAAGGGCAAGGAGCGCTTCAAGATTTTTGGCGTGTTGCTCGACGGCAAGGAGCCGGCCGACGAAGGCGCGCCGGTCTATCGCGACGGCAAAAAGGTCGGCGTGGTGACCTGCGCCATGTATTCGCCGCTGGTCAAGAAATCGATGGGCATCGCCCGCCTCGACGTCGACTGCGCGGTCAAGGACACCAAGCTCGAAATCCGCAACAAGAGCGGATCGATCAAGGCGACGGCGCAGCCGCTTCCCTTCGACGATCCGAAGAAAACCAAACGCACCGCCAAGGGTTGAGGCATTATCGACAGCGAGGGATTTAGGGCAAACAGAGAGAATGGCAGCCAAGACCATCATCAGCCGGCCCATTTACGGAACCCTGTCTCCGCAGCCCGGCAAGCATCATCTTTTCCTGGCGGATGCGGAAGGCGCGCTGGCGATCGTTGATATGGCAAGGACGGCCCCGCCCGGCTTCTTCGACGGGGCCGAGATCGTCTTCATTCCCGGCCCTGACGGCAAGCATGTCGGCGCCCTCGAAGCGCTCAAACCAGCGCAGTTTCACCAGGCGCCATCCTTTGCCAGTTTGCTGCCCCGGCTGAAGCAGACGCTGACCAACGCCCATATGGGCCTGCGCCTCTACCTCGCCGGCACCGAAGGCTTGATCGGCCAGGCCATGCAGGTGGCCCTTGAAGCCGGCATCGACCACACCTCCATGCAGACAGAGCATCGCGGTTCGTTGGCGCGGCGCATGCAGTGCGTGCACTGCAAGGGCATCACCGAGAACGTGACGACGCAGCCGGCGACCTGCGCGCATTGCGGCCTCCTGCTCCTGGTGCGCGATCACTATTCCAGGCGCCTGGCCGCTTTCCAGGGCGTGTGCATCAATGCCGAGGATCGCTCGGAGATTCCTCCAATCGAGGAGGCCTTCCCATGAGCACCGGCACCACCAAGCTCGATGTCGTCGTCAGCGATGTCGTTCCGGTCAACGATCTGGTCACCCGCTTCCATTTCCGCCGCCGTGACGGCGAGCTTCTGCCGACCTTCTCCGGCGGCGCCCATGTCGTGGTCGAGATGCGCGATGGCGAGCGCACAAGGCTCAATCCCTATTCGCTGATGGGGTCGCCGCTCGACACGCGCGAATACACCATCTCGGTGCGCCGCGACGATGTCGGCCGCGGCGGCTCGCTGTTCATGCATCGCTCCGTCAAGCCCGGGCTGGAGATGGTGATCAGCTATCCCGTCAACCTGTTCTCGCTCGACCTGCGCGCCAAAAAACACCTGATGCTGGCCGGTGGCATCGGCATCACGCCATTCATGGCGCAGACCGCGCAACTGGCGGGGGAGGGTGGCAATTTCGAACTGCACTACACCTGCCGCACCGCTTCGCTGGGCACCTATGCCGATGTGCTGCGAGAGCGCTACGACAGGCGCATCAGGCTCTACCACGACGACCGCGAGGAGCGCATCGAACTCGACCGTCTGCTGTCGACACAGCCGCTCGGCACGCATCTCTATGTCTGCGGTCCGGCCGGCATGATCAACTGGGTGCGTGACCGCGCAGCGAGCCTGGGTTGGCCGTCGGAGGCCGTGCATTTCGAGCATTTCGCCGCGCCCCAGCCCGGCCTGCCCTTCGATGTCACACTTGCCGTCAGCGGCAAGACCATCCGTGTCGGCGAGCAGCAGAGCTTGCTCGAAGCGATCGAGGCGGCCGGCGTCGATCCGCCCTATCTCTGCCGCGGCGGTGTCTGCGGCCAATGCGAGACCAACGTCATCTCTCATGACGGCAAGTTCATCCACAACGACCATTGGCTGAGCGAGGAAGAGCATCGCTCCGGCTGCAAGATCATGCCGTGCGTGTCGCGCTTCGAAGGCCGGTCGCTGGTGCTGGAGCGGTAGGAGGAAATCATGGGCATCACCTTTCGCAAGGAAACGTTCCGCGACGATTTCACCTTCAAGAACAGCCCGGAACACATCAGGCGGTTTCCGTTCCCGTTCCACGAAGACGCCTACATGTATGCGGTCAACATCGAGCCGCATGTCGTCGGCACCAAGGGCTCGGTGCTGGAAAACCTGATCGACGTCGACGAGCACTATGTTGCCGAGATGCAGGACCGTGCGCTGGTGCTGGCCGAGGATCCGCTGCGCTGCCAGTCGCTGCCGCATATGACGCTGGCCGGCTGGGACCTGCTGGAGCTTTTGATGGAACAGCAGGCGCTCGGCTATCCCGAGCATTTCACGCTGACACGCAACGGCGACCGCTGGCGCTGGATCAACCGGCCGCTCGGCATCGACGACACCTTTACCTTCGGCGACACCTCGACCCTGCCTTACGGGCCGATGGAATACATCACCCGCCAGAGCCAGGGCGATTTCTGCATCCTCGACCAGCGCGACGGCAATCTGTGGATGGATGCCGGCATGGTCACCACGCAAGCCGATTGGTCGCTCGATTTCGACATCGGCATGAATTTCTTCGAATGGCACGCGCCGGTGCCGCTGGCGCATGAGAAGGGGATTTTTACCAGGGCGCTGAAATTCCTCACCAACATCCAGCAGGGCAAGCCGGCGCGGCGCCTGAACTGGACGATGACCATCAATCCGCGTCTCGATACCAGCCCGGAAAACTACCACAAATGGGGACCGGATCGGACGACCGTGACGCCGGAGAATGTCGGCGACAAGGTGCATCTGCGCGTCGAGTTGCAAAGCTTCTGGCGGCTGCCGCGCTCCAACGGCATCGTCTTCCCGATCCGCTGCTATCTGATCAAGATGGACGAACTGGTGACGCAGCCGAAATGGGCACGCCGGCTTCACCGCGTCATCCGCGACCTGCCGGACGAACTCGCCACCTACAAGGGCCTGACGCGCTTTCGTCCGACATTGGTGGAATGGCTGTCGAAGCTCGATGATGGCAGTGCGACGTCACCGGGGTTTGGGCCGGACTAAAGCTGCCAGCGACGCTGCCAATCTCCCCCCTCGTGGGGGAGATGCCCGGCAGGGCAGAGGGGGGCGCCGTAGAGCGCCAGCCCTTGCCCACCTCCGGTGAAAGACCTCCAACCTTTGAGGTCGTGACTAGATTACGATCGATTGATAAGTCGGCGGAACAGCGCCCCCCTCTGTCCTGCCGGACATCTCCCCCACGAGGAGGGAGATCGCCAATCTTACCCCGCACTATTCTGCGGATAGCAAATAATCGACAGATACCGCATCGGCAGTTTCGTCAGCTGCTCCGGGCCATGCGGCGCATCGGCATCGAAGAACAGGCTGTCGCCGGGCTTCATCGGATAGAGGTTGCTGCCGTGCCGGTAAACGACCTCGCCCTCCAGCATGTAGAGGAACTCCATGCCCTCATGCTGGAAGGTCGGGAACACATCCGAATCCTCGGTCAGCGTGATCAGATAGGGTTCGACGACGACGCCGCTGGTGTTGGAGCCGATATGGCCGAGCAGATTGTACTGGTGGCCGGCGCGCGTGCCGCGGCGCTCGACGTCCAGTCCCTGGCCGGCCTTGACGAAAACGGCACTGCGCTCCTCCTCGAAGCGGCGGAAGAAGGCGGTGACGGGAACGCCGAGCGCCCGTGACAGTGCCTGCAAGGTGGTCAGCGACGGCGAGGTGATGCCGTTCTCGATCTTCGACAGCATGCCCAGCGAAATGTCGGTGGCAACGGCGAGATCAGCTACGGTGATGCCGAGCTTCTTGCGGAACGCCCGCACCTCGCGGCCGATCGCCACTTCCAGCACTTTTTCGCGGGTGTCGCGGATGGCGTGCGGGTTCTGCGTCAGCGGTGCCCGGATGGTCTTGCCGTCGGCCGAAACCTTTGGCTTGGCGCCGGCAAGCCCAGCCTTGGGATTAGAACTGTCTTGCGCCATCTCGCCCCCGGACTTCGCGGATTTATTTCACTCAAGGTGAACATGTCACGTGGCGATACAGCAGCGCGGCGGTGTCGGCAAGCCGTCTTAAGTCCCACCTGCTGATCCCATGAATTCTGTCAGCGAAGGTTTTTCACTGGGAATCCGTTGCGCGTAAATGCAGTTCCCACAGATGTCTGTTGACAGCACCGAAGGGCCAATTAGTGTCACTGTCAGTGAAATTTGTTTCGCTGGGGAAATCAAAAAAGGAGGCCCTGGAAATGAAAACGCGCGTTGCCGTCATCGGCGCCGGACCGTCCGGCCTGGCACAGCTTAGGGCCTTCAAGTCGGCTGCCGACAAGGGCGCCGACATTCCCGAAATCGTCTGTTTCGAAAAGCAGTCCGACTGGGGTGGCCTGTGGAACTACACCTGGCGCACCGGCCTCGACGAGCATGGCGATCCGGTGCACGGCTCGATGTATCGCTACCTCTGGTCGAACGGACCGAAGGAATGCCTGGAATTCGCCGACTACACCTTCGAGGAGCATTTCGGCCGGCCGATTGGCTCTTATCCACCGCGCGCCGTGCTGTGGGACTACATCAAGGGCCGCGTTGAAAAATCAGGCCTGCGCAAATGGGTGCGCTTCAACAGTCCGGTGCGCATGGTCACCTTCTCGGACGAGACCAAGAAATTCACCGTCACCGCCCATGACCGCTCAAACGATGTCACCTATTCGGAAGAGTTCGACAATGTCGTCGTCGCTTCCGGCCACTTCTCGGTGCCCAACGTTCCCTATTTCGAAGGGTTTTCGACCTTCAACGGCCGCATCCTGCACAGCCATGATTTCCGTGACGCGATGGAGTTCAAAGGCAAGGATATCCTGATCATCGGCCGCTCCTATTCGGCCGAGGACATCGGCTCGCAATGCTACAAATACGGCGCCAAATCGATCACCTCCAGCTACCGTTCGAAGCCGATGGGTTTCAAATGGCCTGACAATTGGAAAGAGGTGCCGCTGCTGCAGAAGGTCGTCGGCAAGACGGCCCACTTCAAGGACGGCACCACCAAGGACGTCGACGCCATCATCCTGTGCACCGGCTATCTGCATTCCTTCCCGTTCCTGACCGACGATCTGAAACTCAAGACCGCCAACCGCATGTGGCCGGACAGCCTCTACGAAGGCGTCGTTTGGGAGAAGAACCCGAAGCTGTCCTATATCGGCATGCAGGACCAGTTCTACACCTTCAACATGTTCGACGCGCAGGCCTGGTTCGCGCGCGACGTCATCTTGGGCCGCATCAAGCTGCCGTCGGCCGAAGCGATGGCCGCGCATGGCGCCAAGTGGCGCGCACGCGAAGAGACGCTGGAAGACGCCGAGCAGATGATCTGGTTCCAGGGCGACTACACCAAGGAGCTGATGGACCAAACCGACTATCCCGGCTTCGACGTCGAGGCGGTCAACCAGACCTTCATGGAATGGGAGCACCACAAGGGCGAAGACATTATGAGTTTTCGCGATCACGCCTACCGCTCGCTGATGACCGGCACCATGGCGCCACTGCACCACACGCCTTGGCTGCAGGCGCTGGACGATTCCATGGAGAGCTATCTCGAAGTGAAGGGTGTGGCGGCGGAGTAGGCCATGATCCCGAAAAGTGGGAACCGGTTTTCGGAAAAGATCATGGCCCAGCTAAGGGCCATAATCCCGAACCGAAGGTCAGCGAAGCAAAAAGTGGGAACCGGTTTTCTCGGACAAACGGTTTCGTTTGTCCCGAGATCATGGCCCAACTAAAGATTGCCGCGCTTCAATCCAAGGGATAGTCGGGAGCCGCATCCGTCTCGGTCACCTCTGAGGAGAGAACATCGCAGTCGTTGGCCCAGTCCGGGCCATCACCGCGCATCGCCATCATGTCGGCAATCAGCAGGAACTGCATGGTTCTGAGCGCCCAGTCGGCCGGCTCTTGCGGCCAGGCGAAGACGCCAGCGGCATCTGCGCCGAACTTCACATCGTGGCAGACGAAGCCGACCTCGACCCTCCAGGACCGTAGCGCCACACCTGGCGGCGGGTAGGGCGGGTCGGGAAGTTCGAAGTGATTGGCGACCATGAGCTTCGTCGGCTCCGCCGGCTCGATATTCTCTGCTTTGAAGGCGGCAATGGCGTCGTCGCGAAAATGGTCGAGCAGGCCATCGCGCGATAATTTGTAGGTCGAGCGAAAAAAGCCGCCAGCCCAGACCGACTCATCCTTGTCGTTGGAGATGAGCAGCGAGGCGCGGAAGCGGCGCAACCTTGGTGCCAGAACCTGCCAGTTGCATTCGGCTGAAGTCGCCGGCGTCGCGATAAAGTCGTCGAGAAGATCGCTGCCGCGCACATTGGCGTTCAGCACCGAACAGTCTTCGCCATGGATGTGCCAAAGCTGGCGCAGCTCGGCGGCAGCGATGCCGGGCTTACGCAGTTGCTCCACCGAGGCGCGAACCCGCGCAATAGCATAGGATGTTGCCGCATCCAGCGTCTCAAATCCGCGAACCATATGCTCGCCGTCCGGTTCGCCGGTCTTGGCCATGTCGAAGACGAGAACGGTAAAAGGCGGTTCGCCCGGCTCGGCCATTCGGCTTCTATCCCAGTCTTGCCCGCGCCTTCGCCGTCCAGGCGTTGAACAGCCGGTCGGCGACGATGCCGATGAAGGCGATGGCCAGGCCGGCGACAATGCCACGACCGGAATCGGCCTTGGACAGTGCAATGAACACTTCCTGGCCGAGATCGCGCGTACCGACCATGGCGCAGATGATGATCATCGCCAGTGCCATCAGGATGGTCTGGTTGACGCCCAGCATGATCTCCGGCAGCGCCAGCGGCAATTGCACACGAAAGAAGGTCTGGCGCGGCGTGCAGCCGGAAACCTTGGCCGCCTCGATCAGCGCCGGCGGCACCTGTCGGATACCGTGATTTGTGTAGCGGATGGCCGGCACCACGGCGAAAGCGACGGTGGCGATCATGGCGGTGACGTCGCCGACGCGGAACAGCATCACCACCGGGATGATGAAGCAGAAGGACGGCAGCACCTGCAGCGTGTCGATGATCGGGGTGACGATCTTCTCGAAGCGGTCGCTGCGCGCCGCCATCAGCCCGATCGGGATACCGATCAGGCAGGCAATGAAGGCCGAGATGCCGCAGAGATAGACGGTGGCCATAGTCTTTTCCCACAGGCCGGTGACAGCGCAGAAGGCAGTCAGCGCCGCCACCAGCGCCGCCAGTCGCAGGCCGGAAAGCTGATAGCCGGCAAGGCCGAGCAGGAACACCGCGCCCAGCCATGGAAAGCCTTCGCAGAAGGCGCGCACCGGGTTCAGCACATTGAGGATCAGCGCCACGCGGAACGCCTCGATAATGTCGAAGAAGTTGATCGTCACCCAGTTCACCGCCGCCTTCCACAGCGGCGCGGTGGTGAAGGTGATCGCCTTTGGCACTGCGGCGAAGGCCGGCACAAACAGGCCGAGCAGCGTGGTGACGGCAAGGATGGCGATGGCCAGCGTCAGATTGGGGTAGCGTCGCCAGAGGCTTGGGCTCACGGCCTGATGAACATGGCCCTTTGCCTGTTTGTGCGCGATGGCCTGGCTCAGCCGGTCGAGCGCGATGGCCAGCGCGACGATGGCGAGACCGGCTTCCATCGCCTCGCCGACCTTCAGCGCGCGCAGCGCCAGGAGCACGTCGTAGCCGAGGCCGCCGGCGCCGATCATCGACGCGATGATCACCATGTTGAGCGCCAGCATGATCACCTGGTTGACGCCGACCATCAGCGTCGGCCGCGCCGAGGGCAACAGCACCCGCCACAGTTTCTGCCGCGCCGTGCAGCCGGCCATTTCACTGAAATCGTCGATCTCGGACGGCACCCGCGACAGGCCAAGCATCGTCGCCCGCACCATCGGCGGCGTGGCAAAGATGGCGGTGGCGATCATCGCCGACACCGGACTGTTGCCGAACAGCAGCAGCATCGGGATCAGATAGGCGAAGGTCGGGATCGTCTGCATCAGGTCAAGGGCAGGGGAGACAACAAGCCTTTCGGCCCACGGCTTGCGCCACGCCCAGATGCCAGCGAACAGGCCGGTGATGATACAGAACGGCACGGCGATAGAGATCAGCCCCAGCGTCAGCATGGCGCTGGTCCACTGCCCGAACAGAGCGATGTAGAGGAAACAGCCGCCGACCAGCAGGCTGAGTTTGCGACCGCCGACAGCGTGGCCGGCGAGGAAGGCGGCCGCGCACACGCCGACCCAGGACAGGCGCGGCAAGACAACGGTATCGGCGCCATGGCCGAATTTGAAATTCTTGGCCAAGAGATTGAGCGCGAAATCGAGCGGCACGCCGAGCACCGCGGTGATCGAGCGCGTGAGCCACGACAGGTTCGATTTGATCCAGCCCATCAGCGCGCTGACCCAGTCGGCGACGGGAACGACCGCGTCGGCCGGATAGTTGACGGCCCAAGGGACAGCGTCCTGCAGCAGGAACACCATGAGCACAGCGGCGAGTGCTGCCGCCCAGACAACAAGCCAGCGCTGAAGCGGCGGCCTTGCCTCGCTGGCGCTCGCCGTCACCGTCATGCGCGGGCTCCGGAGCTGTCGATGCCGGCCAACAGATCGATCACCGCTTGCGGCGTCACTTCGCCGATCGGCTTGCCCGTGCCGTTGACCACGGCGAACGGCTTGCCGGCGGAAACGATGCTGGCCGAGAAACTGGCGATCTTGGCCTCCGGCGCCACCGTCCCGCCATGCTCGGCGCCGTCGCAGGCGCGCATCAGGCTGCGCGCCGAGATCACCTTGGCGCGGTCGACGTCGCGGGTGAACTCGGCGACATAGTCGGTCGCCGGATTGACCACCAACTCCTCCGGCGTGCCGGTCTGGATGACCTCGCCGTCCTTCATGATGGCGATGCGGTCGGCCAGTCTGATCGCTTCGTCGAAATCATGGGTGATGAAGACGATGGTCTTGTGCAGCATGGTCTGCAGCCGCATCAGCTCGTCCTGCATCTCGCGACGGATCAGCGGGTCGAGCGCGGAGAACGGCTCGTCGAGGAACCAGATTTCCGGTTTGGTCGCGAGGCTGCGGGCGATGCCGACACGCTGCTGCTGGCCGCCGGAAAGCTCGCGCGGATAGAAATGCTCGCGGCCACGCAGGCCGACAAGTTCGATGACTTCGCGCGCCCGCACCTCGCGCGTTGGCCTGTCCTGCCCCTGAATGCTGAGCGGAAAGGCGATGTTATCCAGCACGTTGAGATGCGGCAGCAGCGCAAAATTCTGGAACACCATACCCATTCGATGGCGCCGCAACTCGATCAGTGCCGCGTCTGAAATCTTGAGCAGGTCCTTGCCTTCGAACTCGACCTTGCCATGCGTCGGTTCGACCAGCCGCGACATGCAGCGCACCAGCGTCGATTTGCCGGAGCCGGACAGGCCCATGATGATGAAAATCTCGCCTTGGCGGATTTCGAGATCGACGGCCCGTACCGCGCCGACCAGTCCGGCGGCAGCGACATCCGCCATGCTGGCCTTGCCGTCACGCTCGCGGATGAAATTGGCCGCGTTCGATCCAAACAGTTTCCAGACATTGCGGCAGGCAAGTTTTACCGGGCGGTCGTCCGCGCCTGGTTGCGTCGATCCCTGTTCAGTCGTCATCCAATCGTCCTTCTGGAATACCAAGATTTGAGGCCTGGCCGATCAACGGCCGGGTCTCATTTTTCCAGTCGGAACGATCACTGCGCCCAGGCTTTCCAGTCGGCCTCATGCGCGGCGATCCAGGCGGCGGCTACGTCTTCCGGCTTTTTGCCGTCGAGGTCGATCTCGCCGCTCATCTTGTTGAGCTCGTCGGTGTCGATCGTGTAGGCCTTGGCCACCTTGTAGGCGATCGGCCATTTGTCCTTCATGCCGTTCCAGGAGTATTTCCAGATCTCGCCATGCGGCTTGCCGCAATCATATTTGGCGTCGGGGTTCACACCCCATTTCGGGTCGTTGTAGCATTCGGGCGTGTATTCGGGGAATTGCACCCACTCGCCCTTGTACTTGGCCGGCGCCCAATGCGGCGAATAGATCCACAGCATGATCGGCGCCTTGCGCTGATAGGCAGAGTCGAGCTCGGCAAACATCGCCGCGTCGGTGCCGGCATGGATGACGGTGAACGGCAGTTTCAGCGCCGCGACGCGCTCGTCGTCAAAACCTTCCCAGGTCACCGGGCCGCCGAGATAGCGCCCCTTCGGCGCGGTCTCGGCCGTCGAGAACGACGCCGCGCATGTCGGGTCGAGCAGCGCATGCCAGTCCGGCAAGGTCGGGCATTTCGCCTTCATGTATTCGGGAAACCACCACTCTTCCTTGGCCTTCGGGCCGAGCTTGCCGAGCCGCTCCGTCTGGCCGGTGGCATCGGACGCCTTCATGGCTTCGCCGGCGGTCGTGTCCCAGAATTCCAGGCCGACATCGAGGTCGCCGTTGGTAAGGCCGGTGGTCAGGCTGGAGAGGTAATCGGCGGTCGGGTACTCGACGGTATAGCCGAGCTTTTCCAGGATGCCGCCGAGGATCTTGGCGTTGAGGTTGACGCTGGTCCAGTCGAACAGCGCGATCTTGATCGGGTCGTTGGATTCCGGCGCCGCGGCCCGTGCGGAAGGTGTCAACACGCTAAGTGTCGCGAGCGCGACGGCACTCATCAATAACTTCGAGATATAGCTGCGAAATAACATGCTTGTTCTCCTTCAAGCTGTGGCGGTTATTGTTCGTTCCCTTCTTGCGTCTTTTTATGATTTTGGTGGAAAGGTTGGTCGTTGCGCAAGGCCGTTGCCGCCGCGTCGCCGTTAAAGCCGGCGCAGACAGGATTGTGCTGAATTTCTGATATGATGGATGCCGTCGGGAGGGCCAGCGTCATGGCTGCCGATGGATCGCTGCGGGAGCGATCGCCTGCGGATCAATTGCCAGTCTTGCGGCGCCCTGCAAGGTGCAAGCCATCAAGGTCCCATGATCTCGGCTGCTGGCCTGGCAAGTCCCATCTCGCCCGGGCCGTTTCATAGGATGAAATTATATATACCAAGGTTCATGTCGTGCAACGACTAACGCTTCGCGGATGCACAAATTCAGACTGCAGGCAAAGTTCTGCCTCATGCGATCCTACCAGCAGACGTAGCCACCATCGACGATGAGGTCGAGGCCGGTGACGAAGCTCGATGCGCGGCTGGCCAGGAACACGGTCGGCCCGACCATCTCCTCCGGCGCCGCCATGCGTCCCATCGGTGTGTCGCGCTTGAAGATCTTTATCTCCTCCGCCACCTCGGGCCGTTTGTTCATCGGCGTCAACGTGTAGCCCGGGCTGACGACATTGACGCGCATGCCCCGGTCCGCCCACTCCATGGCAAGGCTCTTCGACATATGGATGACGGCGGCTTTCGAGGAATTGTAGTGCGCCTGCGTCAGTCCACGGTTGACGATGGTGCCCGACATTGAGGCGATGTTGATGATCGAGCCCTTGCGCCGCGAAAGCATCTTGCGTGCCTCGGCCTGGCACGACAGGAATACGCCGGCAACATTGACCTCGTGCACCTTCTGCCATGTCTCAAGCGACATCGTCTCGGCCGGCACTGAGCCGGCGATACCGGCATTGTTTACGGCGACCGTCAGCGCGCCGAGTTCGGCTTCGACGCGATCGATTGCCGCCGCGAGGTCGCTCTCCGAAGTGACTGTGCCGGTCAGCACCAAAGCCTTGCGCCCGAGTGCCGTGATCTGGTGAGCGGTTTCCTCCAACCCGCCCTTCGACGCATGGCCGAAACAGGCAACATCGGCACCCGCCTCGGCCAGTCCGATCGCGATTGCCTGGCCGATGCCGCTGCCGGCACCGGTGACCAGTGCGACGTCGCCGTCCAGTTTGAAAAGATCCATCAAGCCCTCCCGTTTCGAGGAGGTTATTGCCTATGCCGTCTTTCGATCAACCTCTTTAGAAGTTGCACGCTTTGGGACGCTTGCCGATGGACCAGTCCTTGAGCGGCACCGGCTTGAACCTACCCCTGATCGGCTTGGTATTCCCAAGGTCCTTGGAGACGGTGCCCTTGCCGGTGAGATAATTGATGTCGCAGCCACCGACCGTCGTCTTGACGCCATCCGACATCTGCTGGTTCCAATCCCAGCTGCGGCTGTAGCCGCCGACCAGCAATTGGCCCTGGCGATAGACGATGGTCAGCGTGTCCTCCGTCGACTCGCTGGCGCCGCAGCCGAAGCAGGACGTGATCACCAGCGATCCCTTGCCCTTGCTTTCAAGGTCGGTAACCCGGTCTTCGGTCAGGCCTTTCCTGACGAAATCCGGCCGGCGCGAGGGATCGAGCTTCTCCTCGCCGGCTGCCAGGTAAATAGTGAGATCGGCCGATCCACCAGGCGCCTGCATCACGACAGCCCGATCCATCTTGCCGTCCTGGTCGATGTCGAGCTTGAGCTCGAAAGCCGGCGCGCTTTCGGCAAACGCCGGTGCAGGCACCGCGACGAGAGCGACGAGCCAGGGAAGGGCCGCATGATGCAATGCTGTCTTCATGAGCAATCGTCCGCCACGGAAGCCCAGCGTAGCACTGGCCCGGGCGAACGAAAACGCGAAACTCTGGATGACTTCGAACGGGGTTAGCCAGTGACCGCTCAGAAATAGCCGCTGGACGCGGCCGTGGCCTCTTTCGGAATTTCGACGCCGTCGACCAGGATCTTGTCGACCAGTTCGTGGTGGAAGCAGACCAGCCCCTTGATGCGCTCGGCCTCGTGCACCGGCTCGGGATAATACCAGACAAGGTTTTCGTGCCGCTTGGCCTTGGTCGTCACGTGATAGTAGTTGGAGATGCCCTTGTAGGGGCAACGCGAGATGTAGCGACTGGGCGCAAACATATCGAGCCTGGTGTCCGCGATCGGCAGATAGTGGCGCACCGGGTGGCCGGTCTCGAACAGGAACACGCCACGGCGTGAATCGGCGACCTGCTCGCCGTCGAGGATGACCTGCACCCGCCGCGAAGAGGGCAGGCAGTCGACGCGGCGGAACGGGTCGCGGGCGTGGACGAAAATCTCCTCGTCCTCCTCATACCAGTGCGTCATCTTGGGCCAGTAGAAAGACATGTAGTCCGAGAGCAGGGGTGATCCGTTGACCGGATCGGCATAGCGCCAGGCGGCATCCTCGACCAGCGTGATGCCGGTGTTCAGCGAATAATGCGTGGCGACGCCCTTGAACGGGCTCTCGGTCGTTGTCGTGCTGGGCAACAGGAACTCCTCGCGCACGTCGCTCATCGGGAAATAATAGACCGGCAGATGGTCGCTCTCGTAGAGCACCAGCGCCTTGGTCGTATCGGCGACGATCATCGATCCCACCTGCACGCGCAGCCGCTTCTGCATCGGCATGGTGAAGGCGACATAGCCGGGTTCGGATTCATACTGCACGATACTGTCGAGCAAGGGGAAGTGCGGTCCGCGACCGCGCAAATGAGGCTTGCGAATGGTAGTCTCCCGTCTGCTTGTTTTAGTGGCCGTGCGGTTGGACACGGGGCTCACCCTATGGATACGCGATCGAGCAGCAGCCCGGCGGCAATCGGCGGCAAGCCGCTGACGTTCTTGCGCACCGGCACCAGCAAATCCGGGAAGTAGCTGAAAATGACAGGTGTCTCGTCGAGCAACAGTTTCTGGATATCGGAAGCGGCCGCGCGCTGCGCGCCGATGTCGAGTGCCCTGAGGTAGCTCGTCACCATGCCGTCATAGGCCGGGCTCTTGAAATGCGCCGCGTTCCACGGGCCGTCGCTGACCAGCGGGCTTTTCAGAAAGACGTTGGGCACGCTGCGATGCGCGTAGTCGGTGATCCCCAACGGGCTGTCCAGCCAGTCCGACTGTCCGAACACCGCCTTGCCGTAATATTTGTCCTGGTCCTCGATGTTGAGCGAGATGCGGGCACCGATTTCCTTGGCGAAATTCTGGAACAGCTGCGCGTAACCGGGAATGTCGGAATAGCGCAGCGTCGTCAGCGTGATGTCGAAGCCGCTGCCGAGGCCCGCCGCCTCAAGCAGTTGCTTGGCCTTGGCGATATCCTGCACGCGCTGCGGCACCGTCTTGTCGGTGGAAGGGAAGGCCGGCGCGAAAGGGCTGTCATTGCCGGTCGCCGCCATGCCGCGGCAGAGGCCATCGACCAGCTTGGAGCGATCGATACTAAGCGCCAGCGCCTGGCGCACACGCTTGTCGGTGAACGGACCGGTGTCGCAACGCATGTGGAGCTGGCGGTGCGCGGTCGAGGCGACACGCAGCACTGTGATGTCTGGGCTGTTCAGCACCACCTGGCTGACATCGAGCGGAACGGCGTCGAGGATGTCGACCTCGCCGGCTTGCAGCGCCAGGATGCGCGGCTGCACGTCGCCATAGAATTTGAACTCGAGCCGGTCGGGCAGCGCCTTCTCGCCCCAATAGTCGGGGTTGCGCACGAAGGTCGCGCCGACCTTCGGCGTGTAGCTCTCCAGCCGGAACGGCCCGGTGCCCTCAAAGGTCTTTTCGTAGTCGCCCCTGTAGCTCGCCGGCAAGATGACGGCGTTGTAATTGTCGATCGACACCGAATAGGGGAAGCTGCCGTTCGGCGCATCGAGATGGAAGGCGACCGTGTGGTCGTCCACCTTCTGCGTGCCGCCTTTCGACAGCAGGCCCTTGAACACGGAAAGCGCGTTCGAGGCGCCATTGGGGTCGGCCAGCCGGTCGAAGGTTGCGACCACGTCGTCGGCCTTGAAGTCCTCGCCATTGTGGAATTTCACACCCTTGCGCAGCTTGAAGGTCCATACGCTGCCGTCCGCGTTGGGCGCCCAGCTTTCCGCCAGCACCGGCTTCAAGGTGAGGTCAGGCTGGGTGATGCAGAGGAACTCGGCGGTCTGGAAAACCAGCTGGTAGCTGCCGCTGTCATAGTAGGTGACGGGATCGATGGCGCCGCCCGGCGTCGCCACGCCAGCGCGCACCGTGCCGCCCGGCTTGCCCTCGGCGCGGGACTTTTGCGTGCCAAGGCCGGCAGCCGCGACAAGGCCGCCCAGGAACGGCAGGGAGAGGCCAAGAACGCTGCCATGGCGCAGGAAATCGCGGCGGTCGAGCCGACCGGCCAGCAATTCGTCGACAGCGGAATTTTCGATTGCAGTGAGGTTTTTGCGAGCAGTGTCAATCGTCATGAAATGCCTTGGCATGGCTGCATTCCTCGCTTGCCCTGGGGAGATTGGCCATTTAGGTCATTGTTGACAGCGACCGGAAAGCGATATTTTTTGATAGGGGTCATCGAAATTTTCGATGCAAGGTGTGAGCATGGATACAGAAAACCTGCGCAGTTTCCTGGAGGTTGCCGAACATGGCAGCTTCACCGTCGCTGCCAGCCGCCTCAATCTCGCCCAATCCACCGTCAGTGCACGGATCAGGGGGCTGGAGGAGCAATTGGGGCGCCGGCTTTTCGTGCGCGACCGCGACGGCGTCACGCTCACCCCGGCCGGCCGGCAGTTCCTGCCGCACGCCTCTTCCATCACCCGCACCTGGGAGCAATCAAGACAGGATATCGCGGTTCCCGATGGTTACGAGACACTGCTGCGGCTGACCGCTCCCGCCTATCTCTGGGACCTGATCACCTCGCCTTGGGTCGAGTGGATGCGCACTGAGCGGCCGAATGTGGCGCTAAGGCTCGAAGGCAGTTTTCCGGATCTGGCGATCGACCAGCTGGCGGAAGGCCTGCTCGACATCTGCATCCTCTATCTGCCGCGTCCGCATCCCGGCATCGTCTATGAGACGCTGGCGGTCGATCAGGTCGTGCTTGTCCAGCACGCGGCGCAGACGAAGCCGTGGACTGACAACTACATTCTGATGGACTGGGGGCTGGAATTCCGCATCGAGCATGACCGCGCCTTTGCCGGCATGGTCAAGCCGGCCATTTCAGCAGGGTTGGTCTTCATCGGCCTGCAGCATGTGCTGTCGCAGCAAGCTTCGGCCTACCTGCCGCTCAGCGCCGTCAGCGGCCATATCGAGCGCGGTGAGATGCGACGCATCGACAATGCGCCAGTGTTCCAGCGGCCGATCTATCTTGCCTATCCGTCCAACCCGGTTTCGTCTGATGTGCTGGACGTCGCGCTGACCGGCCTGCGCACCTTGGCAAGGGACTGGGCGAAAGGTCGGGGATTTTCGGAAGGTGACCGTTCCCTCAGCATGGCCGGCCGGAGGTAACCGGCCAGCGCTGCCTTGCTATGCCGCCTCGATCACGGTCGCCTTCTGCAGCCTCGCCAGCTCCGCATAGGGAATATGGCATCGGATGGAATGGCCGGGCTGCGCCTCGGCCAGCGGCGGCTCCTGCTGCTCGCAGATCGGGCCGATCTTGCGCGGACAGCGTGTGTGGAACACGCAGCCTGATGGCGGGTTGGTAGCGCTGGGGATTTCGCCGTCGAGGCGAATGCGCGCCGTCTCGGTCTGGTCGAGTTTTGGAACGGCCGACAGCAGAGCCTCGGTGTAGGGGTGATGCGGCCCGGAGAAGACTTCCTCCGATGGCCCGATCTCCATGATGCGGCCGAGATAGAGCACGGCGATCTTGTCGGAGAGGTAACGCACCACGCCGAGGTCGTGCGAGATGAAGATGTAGCTGACGTCTTCCTTGGACTGCAGGTCGGCGAGCAGGTTGAGGATCGCCGCCTGCACGGAGACGTCGAGTGCCGAGGTCGGCTCGTCGCAGACGACGATGCGCGGATCCCCGGCGAAGGCACGTGCAATGGCAACGCGCTGCTTCAGCCCGCCTGAGAGCTGGCGCGGCTTGACGGCCAGGTGCCGGTCGGTAAGGCGCACCGAGCGGACGAGGTCGTCGAGGCGCGCCTCCTGCGCCTTGCCGGAGAGACCGGCCAGCCGCTTCAACGCGCGGCCGAGAATGTGGCGGATCGAATGCGAGCGGTTGAGCGCTGAATCCGGGTTCTGGAAGACGATCTGCAGGGCCTTGACCTGGTCGTCGCCACGGTTCTCCAGCTTTGGCGCCAGCGGCTTGCCCTCGAGCTCGATGGTGCCGCCGTCGTCGGGCGGCACAAGGCCGAGCAGCAGCCTGGCGAAAGTGGTCTTGCCGCTGCCGGATTCGCCGACCAGCCCCAGCGTCTCGCCGGGGCTGAGATCGAGCGAGACGTCCTTGACGGCGCGCAAGGGATGGCCGTGGCTGGCATAGGTCTTGTTCAGCCCGGCGACGCGCAGCACCGGTGCGGTTGTCGGCTTGGGCGCTATCGCAACATCGCTCGGTGTGGCGCGCGGCAGAGCTTGCGCCTTATCGTGATGGAAGCAGCGCGACAGACGTTTTCCGCGCTCGTCGCTCAGATCATAGAGCGGCGGCAATTCGGTGCGGCAGCGATCGTCGGCGAGCGCACAGCGGTCGGCGAAGGCACAGCCCTTGATGTCAGCGCCAATGCCCGGCAGGAAGCCGGGGATGGTGTCGAGCCGGCCCTGGTCCTTGCGCTGGCCACCGCGCGGCAGGCAGCGCAGCAGGGCAACCGTGTACGGATGTCGCGGATCGTTGAACACGACATCCGTTGGTCCTTCCTCCACCAGCATGCCGGCGTAGAGCACACCGACCCGGTCGCACATGTTGGAGACGACGGCGAGGTTGTGGCTGATGAACAGGATCGAGGCCGACAGTTCCTGCCGCAGCTGCGCGATCAGGTCGAGCACCTCTGCCTCGACCGTCGCATCGAGGCCGGTGGTCGGCTCGTCGAGAATCAGCATCGAGGGATCGTTGGCCAGCGCCATGGCGATCGCCACGCGCTGCTGCATGCCGCCCGAGAGCTGGTGCGGATAACGCTGCATGACGCTTGGCGGATCGGAGATACGCACGCGATTGAGCATGGCAATGGCGCGATCGGTGGCCGCCTGGCCTGTAATGCCGCCAAGCTCGAAGATCTCTGTCAACTGGCGGCCGATACGGATCGACGGGTTCAGCGCCTTGCCGGGATCCTGATAGACCATCGAGACGCTTTCGGCCCGAGCGCGCCGAAGCGCCTCGGCGTCGAGTTTCATCACATCCTGGCCGTCGAGCGAGATGGCGCCGCCCGATATCGAACCGTTCCTTGGCAGATAGCGCACGACGGTGAGCGCCACGGTGGATTTGCCGCAGCCGGATTCGCCGACCAGCCCGTAGGCCTCGCCTTGCCGGATGTTGAGGCTGAGGTTGCGCAGCACAGCGCGGTTGCGGCCAGCGACGCGATAGGCGACCGACAGATCGCTGAGTTCGAGGGCGTTTTCGGCCTTCGCGGACTTAGTCGGGGCGAGGTCAGTCATTGAGCGCTCCATGAACGCCGTCGGCCGCCAGGTTGACGCCGATCACCAGCGAGGCGATGGCGAGCGCGTCGAACAGCACCGTCCACCAGAAGCCGCCGCCGATCATGCCGTAATTACTGGAGATCGACAGCCCCCAGTCGGGCGAGGGCGGCTGAATGCCAAAACCCATGAAGGACAGCGTGGCGACCGCGAAGATGGCATAACCCAGCCGCACGGTGGTCTCGACCAGGATCGGCGGGATGACGTTGGGCAGGATCTCGACGAACATCGTATGCACGGCGCTTTCATGCCTGAGCTGTGCCGCCGCGACATAGTCGAGTTCGCGTTCGGCCAGCACCGCTGAGCGCACGGTGCGGGCGATGATCGGCGCGAAGCTCAGGCCGATGACGACGATGACGGTGGTCTTGGAGGTGCCAAGAGCGACGATCGCGAGCAGCGCGACGATGACCACGGGGATAGCCATGAAGGCTTCGAGGATACGGCTGACGACATCGTCGACGATGCCGCGGAAATAGCCGGTGAGCAGGCCAAGTGCGGTGCCGGCGACCGTCGCCAGCAAGGTCGCCAACGGTGCGACGGTGAGGATGTCGCGCGAGCCGACGATGACACGCGAGAAGACGTCGCGGCCGATCTGGTCGGTGCCGAACCAATGTTCGCGCGAGGGTGGTGCCAGCGCGTTGATGATGTCGTCGGCAAGCGGATCGTACGGCGCGAAATGTTCGCCGAAAAGTGCGCAGGCAACCCAGAACAGCACGATGGCAAAACCGACAAGAAACGTTTTGGAGCGCAGCAGCGAGAAAAAGACTTCCGCCATGGGGCTACGCCGGCGCGTGTCGTCTTGTGGCGGAGAGGTGGTCTGGACGGCGCTCATTAATCTGACCCCAGCCGGATGCGTGGATTGAGCACGGAATAGAGGAAATCGGCGATCAATGTCGCCACGGCATAGACGATGCCGATGGTGAGAATGCCCGATTCCAGCATCGGAAAATCCTTGCCGCGCGCGGCGGTGAAGATCAGCGAGCCGATGCCCTGGTAGCGAAACAGCGTCTCGATCACCACCAGGCCGCCGATGAGGTAGCCGGTCTGGGTGGCAATGACGGTGATGGTCGGCAGCAGCGCATTGCGCAGCACATGGCGCCAGATCACCGTGCGCCAGGGCAGGCCCTTGAGCACCGCGGTCCGCGTATAGTCGGAATCGAGCGCCTCGATCATGCCGGAGCGCGCCATGCGCGCGATATAGCCGAACAGCACCAGGAACAGGGGCAGCGAGGGCAGGATCAGGTAATAGAGCTGGGTGAAGAAGCCGGCATCCTTCGGCCACGCGGCCGAGATCGGCAGCCAGCGCAGCCAGACGCCGAAGATCAGGATCAGGATGATGCCGGTGACGAACTCCGGCAGCACCGTGACCGACAGGCCGCCGAGGCTGATGATGCGGTCGAGCGGCCGGTTGAGATTGAGTGCGGCGATGACGCCGCCGAGGATGCCGATCGGCACCACCAGCACGAAGGCGACCGCCGCCAGCTTCATCGAATTGCCCAAAGCGCCGATGACAAAGGGCGCCACCGGCGAACGGAAGATGTAGGACGTGCCCATGTCACCCTGGACAAAATTCCAGATCCAGGTCGCGTACTGGGTGAGCAGCGGACGGTCGACGCCGAGCGTGTGATTGAGCGCATCGACGGCGCGCTGGTCGGCGAACGGCCCCAGAATCGCGCGCCCAACATTGCCAGGCAGCACCTGGCCGCCCAGGAACACCATGATGCTGAGCAGGAACAATGTAACCAGCGACAGCGACACACGCCGTGCAAAGAAGGAGAGAATGGCTATGACTCCTTGTGGAGCCAGCCCCCATGCGGGAGCTGGCTGTTAGAGGATTGGCTTTCCCTTTTCGTTTAGGCCTTCGATGCCTTTTCGAGGAACAGCTGCGACATGGCGGTCGGCTGCACGCCGGCCACGCCCTTCGCCGTTGCCGTCAGGTAGTCGTAGAAATAGCCGAAAATGACCGGCGTTTCTTCGAGCAGCAGCTTCTGGATCTTGCCGGCATCCGCCTTTTGCGCCTCGAGGTCGAGCGCGCCGATATAGCTGGCCGCCAGCGTGTCGTAGTCCTTGTTCTTGAAGTGTGCCGCGTTCCAGGTGCCGTCGCTCTTCAGAGGTGCGGCGAGATAGACATTCGGCACGCCGCGGTGACCGTAGTCGGTGATGCCCATTACCGAATCCAGCCAGTTCGACTTGCCGAACACCGCATCGCCGTAATAGCCGCCCTGGTCGAGGATGTTGAGTTCGAGCTCGACACCGATCTCCTTGACCCAGTTCTGGATCAGCTGCGCGTATTCGGGGATTTCGAGGTAGCGCTCGGTGGTCAGCGTCACCTTGAAGCCCTGGGCAACGCCGGCTGCTTCCATCAACTGCTTGGCCTGTGCGATGTCCTGCTTGCGCTGCGGTATGCTCGTGTCGGTCGAGGGGTAGACTGCGGCGAACGGGCTGTCGTTGCCGAGGGCCGAGCGTCCCTTCATCAGGCCGGCGGCGAGCTTGTCGCGATCGAGGCAGAGCGCGATAGCGCGGCGCACGCGCGCATCCTTCAACGGGCCGTCGTCGCAGCGCATGTGAAGCTGCTGATGGGCTGACGACTTCAGGCTGATGATGTCGACGCTCGGATCGTTGAGCAATGCGACGCCCGAGAGCACCGGCATCTGGTTGATGATGTCGACCTGGCCGCCCTGCAGCGCCAGGATCATCGGTTGCACGTCGGTGAAGAAGGTGAACTCGGTGCGATCCGGCAGTGCCTTTGGCCCCCAGTAATCGTCGTTGCGGACGAAGGAGGCGCCGACCTTTGCCGTGTACTTCTCGATCTTGAACGGCCCCGTGCCGTCGAAGCTCTTCTCATAGTCGCCCTTGTAGCTCGCCGGGATGATGACGGCGTTGTAGTTGTCGGACGACAGCATGTAGGGAAAGTTGCCGTTCGGCGCGTCGAGGTGGAACTCGACCGTGTAATCGTCGACCTTCTTCGAGGCGCCCTTCTGCAGGATGCCGGTGAACACCGACAGCGCGTTGGACGAGTTTGCCGGGTCGGCAAGGCGATCGATGCTGGCGACGACGTCGTCGGCCTTCATCTCGCCGCCCGAGTGGAATTTCACCCCCTTGCGCAGCTTGAAGGTCCAGACCGTTCCGGTGTCGTTCGGCTTCCAGCTCTCGGCCAGCGCCGGCTGCAGCACGAGGTCGGGGCCGTCGACGCAGAGGAACTCGGCAACCTGCTGCATGACCAGAAGGCCGCCGGCGTCCGCGATGGTGACCGGGTCGATGGCGGCTGCCGGCACGCTGCTGGCGACGCGGATGGTGGCGCCGGCGGCGCCTGCGGCGCGGGCGAGCGACGGCATGCCACCGAAGCCGGCGGCCGTGGTGATGCCGCCCAGAAGCGGCAGCGACAGGCCAAGCAGGCTGCCGTGGCGAATGAAGTCGCGGCGGCTGACACGGCCGTCGACGAGACCGTCGATGAGGTGATTTTCGAGCGGCGAGCGATTGCGCCGGATCAGATCGAGAATGCGGTAGTTCTTCATGGGTCTAAGCCCTTTCCCCAGTTGTTGTGGTTGGCGAGTTCATTCCAGTTGACGAGTTCCGCGGAGTTCTCCGGTTCCAGGCGCTCATCATCAGTGTCGGTCGATGGACTGTAGCATGCGGTTTCGACTGGTCCATCCGCTCGTTGGGATGGAAAAGTCAGATTTTCTTGATGAATTGTCTGTCGACCAGGCGACCCAAGGGCGCCCTTTTCTCGATAAATCCTGCTTGCTTTTCGACATCCTCCTAATTCAGCGGCAAACGGCGATATGTCCCGGGCTTCGCCGGGTCGTGATACTTGTTGCATGGTCCGTTCTCGACGAAATCGCGATGGCAGGCGTCGAGGTTTTTCCGCGACAACGTAACGCCGAGACCGGGGCCTACCGGCACGCGCACGACATTGTTCCTGGGCGAAAACGGCCCTTCCTCGGTAATGTCCATAGGCTGCATGCGAAACAGCGACTGGTTTGGCTCCCGGATCCAGCCGAGCGCGGCGCACAGATGCAGATAGGCGGCACTGCCGATGCCGCTGTCGCCGCTGTAGCACCAGAAGTCGACGCCGGCATGCTCGCAGGCGCCGACGAAACGCAGCATGCGGCCGATGCCGCCATGCGCCGTCGGATTGCCGACGAAGGCGTCGGGAACCTTGAGGTCCATGGCGCGCGCAATGTCGATGTTGTGGGTCGAGAACGGGATCGAGCAATGCTGCCGCAACTGGCGCATCTCCTCGATCGTCGCCACCGGATCCTCCCAGTTGCGCACGCCGAGATCCTCCAGTGGCCGCGCCAATTGCCTGGCGGTCGCCAGCGAATAAGCCTGGTTGGAATCGATGCGGATCATCGCCCCGTCGCCGAGCTTTTCGCGGATCAACTCGACCATTTTCAGCGAGACCTTCGGGTCCTCGGTCGAGAATTTGCCTTCGAAGAAGGTCGTTCCATGCGTCTCATGCAGTTCGACGCAATAGTCGGCGACTTCTTCCGGCGTCGTCTCGCCCTTCACTTTGGGTCCGTCGCCGCGCAGCGAGAAATAGTCGGTAAACGGGATGTCCTTGCGCACCGCGCCGCCGAGCAGTTGGTAGAGCGGCTGGTTCCACGCCTTGCCACGCAGATCCCATAACGCCATCTCGATAGCGCCGAAGGCCATGATGCGGGTGCGGTCGTTGATCGACTGCACGCCGGTCCAGTAGGGCAGGCAGACATGTTCGGCGCCGGCGATGTCGAAGGCATCGCGGCCGACCAGCCGCTCGGCCAAGACACCATTGATGATCGCGGCCGCCGCCGGCGTCGGCGCCTCGCCGAGGCCGATCAGTCCATCCTCGGTCTCGACCTCGACAATGGTCTGCGAAAACCCGTCCAACTCGCCGAACACCCAGCCATAGGGCGCTTCGAGGCGAAGATTGATCGGCGTGGCCTTGATGCTGCGGATTTTCATCTCAGCCACCGATTTCAAAGAACGGGGTGCCGAGCAGGCTCGGGTCCACGTCGATGCCGAGGCCGGGTCCGTCTGGAATGCCCATATGACTGCCGGTGACCGGTGGAGCGTTGAAGGCCGTGCGCACCGTCACCCATTCATGGAACGCAATCGCATGCAACCGCCGCTCTTCCGGCGTCGACAGCGACAGATGCGCCATGGCAGCGGTGTCGATCTCGGCGCCGCCTGTATCCTCGACAGTGATCATGAAGCCAAGATCGACGGCCACGTCGCGGATCTGCCGGGTCCTGGTCACGCCGCCCAGCCGCGAGATTTTCAGCGTCAAGCCGTCGGCCGCGCCCAGGCGGTGAATCTCCAGCATCTCTTCCAGCGACGTCACGGATTCGTCGAGCACCATCGGCTTGTCGAGCATGCGGCGCACCGACATGTTCTCATCGATCGTCGTGCAGGGTTGCTCGAACGTGTAGTCGATCGCGCGCGTGGCATCGGCGAACTGCCGTGCCTGATAGGATGTCCAGCCGGCATTGGCGTCGCAGAAAATCACCGTGCCTTTCGGCACGGCCGAGGCGACTGCCGTCACCCGCTCGATGTCGTCGTGCACATTGCCGCCCACCTTGACCTGCACACGGCGGCAGCCCTCGGCGATGATCCTTGTTGCCAGTGCCGCCATCTGGTCGAGCGTGCCGTGGGTGACGACCCGGTAGGTCTCCGCCATATCGCTCTCGCGGCCGCCGAGCATGGTCACCAGCGGCACGTCGGCGGCGCGCGCCGCGAGATCCCAGCAGGCCATGTCGAGCGCCGACTTGATGTAGGGATGGCCCTTGAACACCGTATCCATCAGCCGGCCGATACTGGCCAGCCCGCGTGGATCCTGGCCGATAAGGTGCGGTGCGATTTCCGGCACGCCCGCGCGCACTCCCGCCGGAAACGCCGCCGAATAGAAATTGCCGAGCGGCGCCATCTCGCCCCAGCCGGTCACGCCGCTATCGGAGGTGATGGAGACGATGACCGCGTCGAAGCAGTCGGCCTCGCGGCCCTTGGACATGCGGTAGGGACCGTCCACGAAGGGTTGCACGACATGGTATGCCTTGATGGATTTGATCTGCACTGCTGTCTGTCCGTTGTCGGTGATGTCTGGAATGGATCGCCTGTGCGGCGATGCGCTCAGCCGTTGTTGTTCCGGCCGGCACGATCGACCCTGGCGCCCTTCGATTCCCGCTGCTCAAGCCCGCGCGCATAGGCAAGCAACTCCTCGAAATCGATGTCGATATGTTCGCGGGCATAGCGCTGGGCGGCACTCATATCGTTGCCCTTCATGAGCCGCACATAGGTCTCGTGCATGTCCTCGACCGGCACCGGCTCGTTGCGGGCATGCAGATGGAGCGCGAAATACATCTGCAACCGGCTGGTCAGCCGCTGCCAGGTTTCCAGCAGCACCGAATTGTCGGCCCATTCGTAGATCAGGCCATGCAGTTGCAGCGCTGTTTCGATCTGCCTTGTGGTGTCGAGGTCGCGCGTCGCCTGTTTCACGGCTTCATGGCGCCGGTCGAGTTCATCGAAGAAGCGCTGATCGCGCTGTGGCCAAGTGCGTTCGATGGCGAACTCGTCCAGCACCTTGTTGAGCGAATAGGCATCGTCGATGTCCTTGGCGGTGACATCGATGACGAAGGTGCCGGCATAGGGAATGCTGGTCAGGATGCCTTCCTGCACCAGCTCGCGCATCGCCTCGCGCAATGGCGCGCGGCTGACCCGCATCTGTTCCGAGATCCTGAGCTCGTTGAGCTTCTGGCCGGGTTCGAGCTGGCCGGTCAGGATCGCGCGCCGCAGCAACGCCACGATTTCGGCGCGGCGCGTCGTGTCGGCAATCGGGCTGAAATCCGTCTTCACCATCCGGCCCACTCCAACGAGAACAGAAGGCAAGACAATCAGATTGTCGACAATCTAACAAGATGTCATTTTCGTTTTTTACCGTCGCCCGACAATTTGATCCGGATGCGGTTTGGGTGCTCAGGCCGCCCGGCCGTAGAAGCCGACCCGTTCCTCGACACTGAACGTCACACCTGGCTTTTCATAGTAGGAGAACACCGCGATGATGCGTTCGCGCTCGCCTTCGACCGTGGTGACACGGTGCGCTGTGTTCTTGCCGCGAAAAACATTGAGTGTACCCGGCTTCATGCGCAGGATTTTTGCGTCGGGATCACGCCCTTCGAGCAGCCGCGCGACACCCTCATAATTCGGGTTGTCATCCGATCTGAGATCAGTGCGGTATTCGAGGTCGCCGCCGCGCTCCGCCTGCTGCAGCAGCAGCGTCGTGGTGAATTCCGAGCGGTCGAAATGCCAGTTCAACGCCTCGCCGGCGCGATAGGCCATGACATTGGTGCGGGCCAGCGGATCCTGCATGACATGTAGTTTTGCCTTGCCCATCGTTGCCGCGAGGAATCGCACCAGCGGCTCGTATTCGTAGATGGCGAGCACGGTGCTTTCCGGAATCTGGTCGGCACAGACCGTGTGGCTGATGGTCTCGACCTTGCGCAGGGCGGGGTGGTCGGGCGCCAGTTCGGGAATGCTGGGCTTGAAGTAGATGTTGTGCATCCGCTTGTGGACATGGGACCGCGTGTCCATGACCGGCCTGATTTCCCGCACCGCTTTTTCGGCGATGCCGGGCCGCAGAAAGCCTTCGAGATTGAACATGCCGTCGGTTTCGAGCGCCGCGATCGATTGTTCGACGAGACGCTTCCATTCGGCACTGCCTTCGCGGTCCAGCGGATAGCGGTCGAGATCGAGAATGTCGTTCATGTCGCGTGCTCCATGGGGTTGGGCACAGAAGACGGCAAAAAATTCTTTCCCTCAACGTGGAAAATTATTAGGATTGGCCAAGAAAAACTTACGGAGCCTGCCATGGAACGGCTGCCGCCGCTGAATGCGATCAAGGCCTTCGAGGTCGCGGCCCGGGCCGGCAGCTTCACCCTGGCCGCCACCGAGCTTGGCGTGTCCTCGGCGGCGGTCAGCCAGCAGATCCGCAATCTCGAGACCTGGTTCGGCAAGCAGCTGTTTGTCCGCACCGGCAACCGCATCACGCTGACCGACGCCGGCCACGCCATCTATCCGCAGACCGCACGCGCCTTGGGCGACATCGCCGCCATTGGCCAGCGCATGCTGGAGGGCGGCTTGCGGACGCGCCTTGTCGTCAGCGTGCCGTTCTCGCTGGCCGAGCTGTGGCTGGCGCCGAAACTGGTTGTGCTGCTCGACACCTTTCCACACATGGCGGTCGACGTGCGGGTCGAAGACGATCCGGTCGATCTGATGCGCTGGAATATCGATCTGCGCATCTCCTATGGCGACTATCACTATCCGGCCCTGCGGATGATCCGCCTCGTGCATGACGATGTGCTGCCGGTCTGCGCGCCGGAATTCTGGCACCGTTACGGCAATGGTGATCCGGGGCTCGCGAATCTACACGAAAGCCAATTCATCCACACCAATTGGGGGCCGAACTACGCTTCGCACCCGACCTGGGCGGACTGGTTCGCGGCCTGCGGCGGCAGCCGCTCGCCAGATCCGTCGCATGGACGCCGTGTCGGCCTGTCCAGCCTGGCGATCGCCTCGGCGAGGCTTGGCCTGGGCATCGCTCTTGGCCAGCGGGTAATGGCGCAAGCCGACCTGGAGGCGGGGCGGCTGATTGCGCTTTCCCCTGTTTCAGTGCGCCTTGGCCATCCCTATTGCGCCTTCATGCCGCCGGCCAAGGCCGACCGCGCCGATGTCGCCGCTCTTGCCGGCCTGCTCATGAAAACGGCGCCCGCGACCTGAGAAAAGGTCGGGGGCGCCGCGCGGAAACCGGGCCTGCGGGGGATTCAGGTAGCCGGTTTCTGTGGCAGTGGCGAGATCGGCATTCCGGGTCCGATCTTCTGCAGATTGCCTGTGATCACCTGGTCGCCTTCGGCGACGCCGGTCAGGATGGCCACCATGTCGCCGCTGGTCGGGCCGAGCGAGACCAGCCGCTGGTCGACCGTGTTGCCCTTGCCTACGACATAGACATATTTGCCAAGCTGGCTCGAACCCAGCGCCGTCTGCGGCACCATCAGCGCATCGGGCTGCTGCCTGATATGCAGCCGCACGCGGACATACTGGCCGGGCATCAGCGTGAACTTGGCGTTGCCGATGGTGGCGCGTGCGGTGATGGTTCCGGTCGAATGGTCGACCGTGTTGTCGATGAAGGTGAGTTCGCCCTTCTGGCTGGTCTCGGTCTCGCCCGGAAGCAGGACCTCGACCTCGATCGGGCCGGCCGCGCGGGCCTGCTCGATCTCGACCAGATCCGTCTCGCTGGGATTGAAGGTGACATAGATCGGGTCGAGCTGCACCAGCGTGTTGAGCACCGTGCCGGCAACGCTGACCAGCGTTCCGACCGAGGCCTGGTTGCGGCCCAGGCGCCCGGTGAAGGGTGCATGGATTTCAGCGTAGCTCAGATTGAGCTCCGCCGTGCGCACCGCCGCCTGGTTGAGTGCCAGCGACGCCTGCGCTTCGCGCAAGGTGCTGGTGCGCTGGTCGAAGCTGTCCTTGTCAAGGTAACCGCTCTTGGCGAGTTCGGTGCCGCGGCCGAGATTGGAACGCGCATAATCGAGTGTTGCCGTATCGCGCTGTACCTGGGCTCTCGCCTGGTCGAGCGCAGCCTGGAAGTCGTCAGGCGAGATCTTGTAGAGGAGGTCGCCCTGGCGGATATCGGCGCCGTCTTGCGCCGTCTGTTCCTGCAGGTAGCCAGGCACACGCGCTTGCAGCGTGACGCTGCGGATCGGCTCGATGCGGGCGGCATAGTCGAGATAGATCGGGATCGTCTTCTTGACCACGTTCGCCACCGGCACCGGCATGACGAATGCCGCTGGAGCCGGCGTCGCTGCTCCGGCCGTGCCGCTGCTCAGCCTCAGGTTGCCCATGTCGAGAAGGTGGACGCTGGCCACCGAGATCGCGCCCAGCGCGACAGCGGTTCCCAAAGCGATTTTCCATTTACGCATGATTATTCTCCAATCTTATTCAGCCGCTTCCGCCAGGGGAGGGAAGGCGGGTTCGGCAGTTGGTTCAGTGTGTTGGGAGGCGGGTTCGCCGCTTTCGCGGCGCTCCCGCAACTGTTCGATGACCGCGTAGAAGACCGGCACGAACACCAGCGACAGGATTGTCGCGGCGACCATGCCACCGAACACGGTGGTGCCGATCGACTGCCGGCTTGCCGCACCGGCGCCTGTCGCAAACATCAGCGGCAGCACGCCGAGGATGAAGGCGAAGGCCGTCATCAGGATCGGCCGGAGTCTCAGCCGCGCGGCTTCCATCGCCGCCTCGACGATGCTCAAGCCTTCCTCGCGTCGCCGCCTTGCGAACTCGACGATCAGGATCGCGTTCTTCGCCGCCAGGCCGATCAGCATGACGAAGCCGATCTGCGAATAGACGTCGATCTGCATGCCGCGCGCCCAGAGGGCCACGAAGGCACCGAACAAGGCCAGTGGCACCGCCAGCAGCACCATGAACGGCATCGCCCAGCTCTCATACTGCATCGCCAGGATCAGGAAGACGAAGACGATCGCGAGGCCGAAGACGACCGACGCGATCGATCCCGCCTTGAGCTCCTGGAAGGTGATGCCGGTCCATTCGAAGCCGAAATCCCTGGGCAGCGCGGTGGCCGCGGCCCGTTCCATCGCGGCCACTGCCTGGCCCGACGAGAAGCCGGGAGCAGCGCCGCCATTGATCGTGGCCGAGGCATTGTTGTTGTAGTGCGGCACGGTTTCCGGGCCGACGAACGGCACGAGTTTGCCCAGCGTCGAAAGCGGCACCATGCCGCCGGACGCATTGCGCACATAGAGCCGTGATATGTCGGCTGCACCCGCACGTGCATCCTTGTCGGCCTGGATGGTCACCCGGAAGGTGCGGCCAAACAGGTTGAAGTCGTTCACGTAGAGCGAGCCGAGATAGATCTGCAGCGTGTTGAAGACGTCGGGCAGGTTGAGGCCGAGCAGTTTGGCCTTGCTGCGGTCGAGGTCGTAGTTGAACTGCGGTGTCGAGGTCGAGAACGGCGAAAACAGCTGCTGCGGGTTGATTTCCGGCTGTTTGCGCGCCTCGGCGATCACGGCTTGCGTCGCGTCGTTGAGGGCCGTGCTACCACGGCCGGTGAGATCCTCGACGACGAATTCGAAGCCGCCCGTGGTGCCGATGCCAGGGATCGAGGGCGGATCGAAGCTCAGCGCGAAGGCTTCCGGCATCTGCAGCAGCTTGCCGCGCACATCGGCCACGAGCTTGGATGCGTTCTGGTCGGGGCCACGTTCTTCCCAGGGCTTCAGGATGGCGAACTCGACCGCCGAGTTCGACTGTGCGGCACTGGTCAGGAAGTTCAGGCCGCTGATCGAACCAACAATGTCGACGCCGGGTGTCGCCTGCAATATGTCGCGCGCCTTCTGCGCCACCGCATCCGTGCGTTCCAGCGATGCGCCGTCAGGCAGCTGGATGACGACGAAGAAGTAGCCCTGGTCCTCGACCGGAAGGAAGGTCGAGGGCAGCTTCTGCCAGACGAAGTAGGTGGCGACCAGTCCGGCCGCGAACAGGCCAAGCATGATCCAGCGCAGCCGGATGAGGATGCGCACGCCATGAGCGTAGAGATGCGACAGCTTGTCGAAGCCGGTGTTGAACCAGCGGAACGGGGCAAACTGCGTCTCGCCGCGATGGCGCAGGAAGGCGGCGCTCAGCGCCGGGCTCAGGGTCAGCGAGTTGAAAGCAGAGATGCCGACGGAGATCGCTACTGTCAGCGCGAACTGATTGTAGAGCTTGCCGGAGACGCCGGGAATGAAGGCGACGGGGACGAAGACGGCCATCAGCACCGCGGTGGTGGCGATGATCGGTCCGGTGACCTCAGCCATCGCGGCCCTGGTCGCCGCCAGCGGTTTCAGACCGGCCTCGAGCTGTCGTTCGACATTTTCGACCACCACGATGGCGTCGTCGACGACGAGGCCGATGGCCAGCACCATGCCAAGCAAAGAGAGCATGTTGAGCGAGAAGCCGAGCATCTCCATGACAACCATCGTCGCCACCAGCGACACCGGAATGGCGATGGTGGGAATGATCGTCGTGCGCCAGCTCTGCAGGAAGACGAACACCACGGCAACGACGAGCACCAGGGCCTCGCCGAGCGTGATCAGCACGTCATGCATCGACGCCGAGACGAAGCGGGTGGTGTCGTAGTGCATCGCGTAGGAGACGCCCTTCGGAAAACGGCCGGACAGCTCCTGCATCTTGTCCTTGACGCGCTGCTGAAGGTCGAGCGCGTTGGAACCGGGCATCTGGTAGACGGCGAGCACGACGGTCGGATCTTTGCCGAAGAAGGCGGAGGATGAATATTGCAGCGCGCCGAGCTCGATGCGGGCGACGTCGCGCAGCCGCACCAGCGAACCGGTGTCGGTGTTGGCGCGCACGACGATGTCGCCGAACTCCTTCGGGTCGCTCAGGCGGCCGACGGCGTTGACCTGCATCTCGAAGGCGGTGCCGGCAGGCGCCGGCGACTGGCCGATCTTGCCGGCCGCCACCTGGACGTTCTGTTCCGAGATGGCGTTCTGCACGTCGACCGCGGTGATGCCGAGATTGGCGAGCTTGTCCGGATCGAGCCAGACGCGCATCGAATAGCGCCGCTCGCCAAAGATCTGGACGTCGCCGACGCCGGGCAGGCGCTTCAGCGGATCGACGACCTGCAGATAGGCAAGGTTCGACAGCGCCACCGGATCGACCGATTTGTCGGGCGATGTCAGGTTGACGATGAGGACGAAGTTCGGGTTCTGCTTCTTGATCGTCACGCCGCCCTGGTTGACGATCGCGGGCAGCGACGAGGCGGCCTGCGAGACGCGGTTCTGGACGTCGACGGCGGCGGTGCTCAAGGAATAGCCGACATCGAAAGTGATGGTGATGGTCGAGGAGCCGTCATTCGAACTCGTCGACGACATGTAGGTCATGCCTTCGACGCCGTTGATCTGTTGCTCCAGCGGCGTCGTCACCGTATCGGCCACGACTTGCGCGCTGGCGCCCGGATAATGGGCGCTGACGACCACCTGCGGCGGTGTGATGTCTGGGAACTGCGAGACCGGCAGCAGGAAATAACAAATCGTCCCGGCGAGCACCATGATGATGGCGATCGCCGAGGCGAAGATCGGACGGTGGATGAAAAAATTTACCACGACACGCACGCCTCTCCGGCTGCTCTCGCCCGCCCAAAGGCGCTGGCGACCCTGGACAGCCTTTGGCCGCGCCCGTCACTGGACTCTTCCAGCGAACGCAGCAACGGCACCTCGCGACGCTGCTCATCGGCAAGCGAGCGGAGCATTTTCTCGAAGGCGCGGGGGTCGACCCCGTCTGCCTTCATGACCAGCCGGATCATCGGATCCCGGACGGCTTCATCTATGGTAAGATCGCGGCGCTGTGGCATTGGCCGGCTCCTTGTCTGTCGATTCGCAGCCCATGCTCGCGAACCGTTTTCATCTCTTTCACCGGCCGGAGCCGCATGAACTGCAGTTTTTCGCTCATTCCGATCTGGCAGGACCAGTTCACGGCCTTGTTATTGACGGAAGGCGACATAGGTGTTACCAGTAAGTAACATCTGCATAGTTACAGACCGGTAACACCCTAGTCAAGAGGTGGCCGTGGTTTTTAGGAAACGAAAGGAGATCATGATGACAGACGGCGTCGTGGAGCGCTCACGTCCCCGGGATCGAATCCTCGAGACGGCGCGTGACATGTTCCACAAGCATGGCATCAAGGGTGTCGGCGTCGATGCCATCACCGAGGCTGCCGGCACGAACAAGATGACGCTCTATCGTCACTTCGAATCCAAGGACGACCTGATCGTCGAATGTCTGCGTGCCACGGCATCCAAGGCCGGCGCGATGTGGGAAGCATTCGAGGTCGAGTTTCCCGGTGACAAGCTCGCCCAACTGCATGCCTGGATCCGCATGGCCGCTGATTGCCTGACGGCTGATGGCCGCGGCTGCGACATGGCCAATGCCGCTGCTGAACTGACCGAGCCGGACCATCCGGCCAGGCGCGTCATCAAGGAAATCAAGGAAGCCCAGCGCGATCGCCTTGTAACGATGTGTCGCGATGCCGGCATCGGCCAGGCTGAGCTTCTCGCCGATACGCTGTCGCTGCTGCTTGAAGGCGCGCGCGTCAGCGTGCAGACCGTAGGCGCCGAAGGTCCGAGCACGCAATTCGTGCGCATGGCCGAAGGGTTGATCGTTTCCTTCCGGGGCACTGCCGCCGGTTGAAATGACTCGCCGTCATTGATAACGCGCCATTTGATCGTGTGATCGAGTGCGATGCCTGGAGCCCTTTGGCGTCGGCAATACCGCTTTTCCTGACCGCTGAACGAAAAAAGCCCGCTGCCGGGAGGAGGTGGCAGCGGGCTCGATTTCGAATGTGGCGCGGGAGGAGGTGCACCCCATTCAGCGTCGGCATCGCATCTGGGAGGAGTAGATGGCCGACAACCAGAAACTACGATTTGCCCAATGATTCGGCAACAATGAATTGTGCATAGCTGCTGTGCAGATTTGCCGTGTCAATTATCATACAAATCCGGGAAACCGGGTTTGCCCAGAGCAATTCCAGGAAAAGTGTGAAACGGTTTTCCGTCCGGAATTGCGGCAAAACAAAAAATGGAGGTGTTCGCCGTTTCCGTGAAAGGGTGAACAACTCTGCCCCCGTCCTCACTGGACCGGCACGTTTTCTCTGAAGATCAGTCGCGGCTCGATGAATTTACGTGTCAGGTAAGGCGCCGATGAGGCAATGGAGCCGAGCAGGCGGATGACCGACTGTTCGGCGATCAGCCTGGCGTTCTGGTCGATGACGACGTCGACGAGATCATCGACGAGATAACCGCGCGTTTCCCTCGTCAGGTCGTGGCAGATGAACACCGGCTTGCGGTTGGGTCTCGCTTCCCGGATGGCTTTTGCCACGCCGGAGCGCCCAGCCCCGACGCAATAGATGCCGAGCAGTTCCGGCTCGTTGCGCAGCGCCTTCATGGTCTCGGCATAGCTGGCATCCGGCTCGTCGTTGATCTCGACGGCGCTGGTCACGGTGAGGTTGGGAAACTCCTCGCCGAGCACCGAGCGAAAGCCCATTTCGCGTTCCTCGTGGCCGCGATAGGAGCGTGAGCCGACCACCATCGCCAGATGGCCCGTGCGGCCGCTGAGGAAACGTCCCATCAAAAGTGCCGCCGTTCGCCCCGCCACCCGGTTGTCGATGCCGACATAGGCCGAGCGGGGAGCGGCCGGAATATCGGACACCAGCGTCACCAGGCGAATGCCGGTGTCGACAATGTCGCGCAGGATGTTGCGGGTTCGGGGATGATCCACGGCGATGACACCGACGCCATTGGCCTTGATCGAGAGGTTTTCGACGGCGCTCTGCAACGCGTTCGGCGCGATGCCGGCGAGGTTGTGGATCCGGCAGGAAGCGACCAGCGGCAGGCGCGATGCATAATCCTCAATGTGTCTTGCCAGATCCTGCATGAAGGCGTTGCTGCCGATCGGCAGGAAGAATTCGAGGTTTGCGGGCTTCGATGGAAGCGTCACCTGATCGGCGACCGGCAGATAGCCGAGCTGCTTGGCGGCCTCCATCACGCGCTGCCGGTTGGCGGCGCTGGCACCCGGCCTGTGGTTGAGCACCCGGTCGACCGTCGCGGTCGAGAGCCCGCAGTTCCTGGCGATGTCGGAGACAGTGGCCTTCATGCCGCAACCCTATGCGCCGATGCTATGGCGCGCCAGACAAGCGATGTGATGGGCGATGTGTCAGATGATATAATCTGAAGGGCGGGTGATCGATACCCGTCGCCGCGATGCGCATTCGGCTGCTTCGACAAGACGGCTTCCGCCCGTCCTCAATGCGCCGGCTTGCCGTCGGCGACGGCATCGCGGATTTCCTTGTCCGACATGCCGGTGATGATCCGTTCGACTTCCGTCACATTTGTCTTCTTCGGGTCGATGTCGTCGGCGACCACCTTGCCCCGGCGCATGACGACAATGCGGTCGACCACCTGGAAGACGTGATGGATGTTGTGCGCGATGAAGATGCAGGAATGGCCGGAATCGCGCGCGCTGCGCACGAAGCTCAGCACGCCTTGTGTTTCGGCAACGCCAAGATTGTTGGTCGGTTCGTCGAGGATGATCAGGTCGCTGTCGAAATGCATGGCGCGCGCGATCGCCACCGCCTGGCGCTCGCCGCCGGAGAGCGAACCGATCGGCGTCGTCGGCGGAATGTTCTTCGAAATGCCGACCTGTTTGAGCAGGTCGCGGGCGACGGTGTTCATCGCCTCCTGGTCCATGCGGTTGAGGAAGCGCGGCGGCTTGATCGGCTCGCGCCCCAAAAACAGATTGCGGGCGATCGACAATTGCGTGACCAGTGCGGAGTCCTGATAGATGGTCTCGATGCCATGGGCGATGGCGTCGCTGGTGTTGCGCAACGTCACCTTCTTGCCGCGGATGAAGATGTCGCCGCTGGTCAGCGGCACGGCGCCCGACAAAACCTTGATCAGCGTCGACTTGCCGGCGCCATTGTCGCCGAGCAGGCCGACGATCTCCCGCTCGTTGACATGGAAATTGGCGTCCTCGAGCGCTTGCACGCGGCCATAGGATTTTCGGATGTTCTGCATGCGGATCAGTGGCTCGGCCATGGTCTTACGTCCCTGCCTGGTGCCGGCGTTCCAGCCATGAGTGGAGCGCCATCATGCCAAGGATGATCGCCCCGATGAAGATGTTGTAGGCAAGGCCGGGCACGCCGATCAGCACGATGCCGTTGCGCATCACGCGCAGGATCAGGATGCCGAGCACGGTGCCGATGATGGTGCCGCGTCCGCCGGTCAGTGCCGTGCCGCCGATCACCACCATGGCAATGACTTCGAGCTCGTAACCGGTGCCGCTGTTGGGGTTGGCGGCGGAGGTGCGCAGCGAGGAGATGACGCCGGCAAGCGAGGCCATCACCGATGACAGGACGAACAGGCCGATCTTGACGCGGTTGACATTGACGCCGCGGGCGCGCGCCGCGTTGGGATTGCCGCCAGCCGCCTGGATCCAGTTGCCGGTCCGGCTCTGCGTCAGCACATAGCCGAGCGCGATCGCCGCGGCGATGAACCAGAACAGCGACATGTAGATGCGGAACGGCCCGATGAAGAAATCGCCGACCAGCGCTTCCGCCAGCCAGCTGCCCTCGGCGCTCCACGTACGCTGCGGAAAACCGTCGGTGATGAAAAGCGCGCTGCCGCGCACCACCAGCAGCATGCCGAGCGTGACCAGGAAGGACGGAATCTTGAGCTGCGTGACGAACCAGCCATTGACCAGGCCAATGAGGGCGGCAACCAGCAGCGCGACGACAAAGCCCATCTCCAGCGAGGTGACGCCGGCATTGAACAGCGTCCACATCAGCACTGGCGAGAAGCCGAACAGGGACCCGACGGACAGGTCGAATTCGCCTGATGTCATCAGCAAGGTCATCGCCAGTGCGATCAGGCCGAGTTCGACCGTGAAGGCCAGCGTGTTGGAGATGTTCTGCGGCGACAGGAAGTCGTGGTTGAAGCCCCAGAAAACGCCGATCTCGACGACCAGCAGGACGAAGGGACCGAATTCAGGTCGCGCGATCAGGCGTTGGACAAGCGAATGATTTTCCACTGATAACCCGCGACATGATGGGAATGGCTAAAACCTGCGCTGGATCCGGCGAGGCTCGGCGAATGGACAAGACAGTCGCGACCGTGGATAGGGTCGCGACTGTTTGGGTCCGGATGTTACTTGCCAGACAGGATCTTGTCGTAGATTGCGGCGGTGTCCTTTTCATAGAGCGCGCCGGTGATGACGTTGAAGCCCGGAGGAATGCCTGACGCGGCCATGTTGGCGAGCGACAGCGCGACATAGCTGGTCGCCTGCGGGTCCTGCCACTGGCCGGCATTGACATAGCCGTTCAGCACTTCCTGCGTGGTGTCGAGCGAGTTGCCCCAGCCGACAACCGGAATTTCACCCGGCTTGACGCCGACCTGGTCGAACACCCGCTTGATCGACCCGGTGACGAGGTCGCCAAGGCCGATGATGGCGTTGACCTTGCCCTTGTGGGCGGTGAGGTAGTCGACCATGCGGTTGATCACCTCGGCCTGGTCGAGCGTCGCTTCGGTCACTTCATAGGTGATGCCGAGCGGTCCGAAGACGCTCTTGATGCCTTCCTCTTCCTGGACGCCATAGGTGGCGCCGGGGATCTCGACCGGCATCCAGACGAAGTCGCCCTTCTTCACCAGGCCCTTGTCGACCAGATACTGCGCCCAATGCTTACCGAAGGTAACGTTGTCGCCGCCGACATAGGCATTGAAATTGGCTTTTGGATCGGGCGTGTTGAAGTTGATGATCGGGATGTTGGCCGCGCGGGCTTCCTTGACGATCTCGACAAGGCTGCCCGGATCGGGGCTTGTGGTGACGATGCCGTCGGCTTTGGCCGAGAGCGCGGCGCGAACCGCTTCCTGCTGGGAGGCGACATCGCCATTGTGGAACGAGGTGTTGACGGTGTTGCCGGTGTCCTTGGCCCATTGCTTGGCGCCGGCCAAGAAGTAGGTCCAGACCGGATCGGCCGGGCCGCCATGCGAAATCCAGTAGAACGTCTTGGCCTGCGCGGCTGCCGGAACGAGCGTCAGCGCGATCAGCAGGCCGTAGAGCACAAGTCTCAGTCTTGTCAGCATTTGATTTCCTCCCGGTTGAAGATGATCCGTCCCTTGTTCCGGCTTCAGCCGGATTGCGTCTTTTGCCAGCGCCGCTCGGATGCCTCAGAGCATCCCCTTTTTCGACGGATGGCAAGCCTCCATCTGCAGATGTAGATGGCGCCTGACGCGGCGCCATCAGCGGACCCATCAGATTGCATCAGTTGGGGTGATTTTTTCCAGGCGGCCGGATGATCGGCGTCGAGGCTCAGCCGAGCGGATCGCCGCGACCGGCACGCCAGTCGCGCCATAACCGGATCAGCCGGTCGATCGCCAGGGCCAGCACGACCAGCGCACCGGTTGTGAAAGTCGCCCAGATGGCACCCACGCCAAGCAACGTCATGGCGCTCAGTATTGCCTGCAGGACCAGCATGCCGATCGCGGCGCCGATGACGCTGCCGTTGCCGCCCGAAGGCGCTGTGCCGCCAATGATGGCTGCCGCGATCGCCAGCAGTGCGAACGTGCCGCCGTCACCGGGAGCAATGGTGCCTTGGGAGCCGAGGTGGACCACGCCGGCAAGCCCGGCCATCGCACCCATCAGCACCAGCGTCAGCAGCCGTACCTTGGACGTTGGAATGCCGGCATAGGCGGCAGCTTGCGGATTGCTGCCCACGGCCTGGACCCGGTAGCCGAAGCGGGTGCGGTGAAGCACGACATGCATCGCCAGCGCCAACACGACAAAGATGATGCCCGTCACCGGCACCACAGTGAAGGCCTTGCCGGAAAGCGTGGTGAAGAAGCCGCTGCCCGCGCCTGCCGGGACGATCGTCTGCCCCTTGCCGGCCACCAGCGACAGGCCCTGGATCATCCACCATGTGCCGAGCGTCACCAGCAGAGCCGGCAGACGCAGCGCGATCACCATAAGGCCGTTGATCAGGCCTAGCCCGGCACCGGCCGCGACACCTGCCAGGGCGGCGAGCCAGGGGTCCATTCCTGCAACAATGAGCAGGGCCGCGAAGGTTGCCGCGAGATGAAACACGGCACCAGCCGAAACGTCGATCTCGCGCGTGGCGAGAACGAACACCATGCCGATCGCCAGCAGGCCGGGGAGGGCGGCCTGGCTCAGTATCGAAAGCAGATTGGCCGGTTCGAGGCAGGAAGGGCTCCACCAGCCAAGCAGCGCGACCAACACGGCGAGCGTAACGAAAACACCGGTCTCGACCGGCAGACGAATGCGGCGTCTGGGTTGATGGTTCGCCGACCCGGCGAGCGGTGGCGCGGTATCGGTCCTCGTCATGCAGCGCTCTCCCGGTTGCTCTGATGGCGTTCGTCCGCGGGTTTGTCCGAAATGATCAGCTTCAGAACCTTGCCCACATCCATATCGTCGCCGGCGATTTCGCCGGCCAGCCTGCCCTGATCGAAAGCAAGGATGCGATCGCAGAGGCCCGTCAGTTCAGACAGTTCGCGGGAATGCAGCAGCACGATGCAGCCGCTGGCCGCCATCTGGCGGATCAAGGCATAGATCTCCTGCTTGCTGCCGATATCGATGCCGCGGGCAGGCTCGTCGAGCAACATCACTTGCGGGCCGATTTCCAGCCATTTGGCGATGACCACTTTCTGCTGGCCGCCGGCCGGAAGCGAGCCGGCCGGCATCTCCGGCGTGCTCCTGATGCGCAGCGCCTCGATCTGGCGCGCGGCGCGGCCGAGCGCCGCCTTGGGTGAATACCAGCGCGAGCCCCAGTTGCGTGCGCCGACAACGACATTCGCTATGTTGAAGGCGATCGACTTGTCGGCCATCAGCCCGTTGCCGCGATCGCCCGAAATCATGCAGATGTTGCGCCGCGCCGCTTCCGTCTGCGTTCCAGGCAAGCCGTCCCCATCGGGAAACCGCACCTTGCCCTGGCGGGGTTTGCGCAACCCGAACAACAGGGCAAGCAGGTCCGGTGCTCCAGAGCCGGCAAGCCCGAGGATTTCGCCGGCGCGGGCCGTGAAGCTGACACCGGACAGGATGCCGCCGCTGAGCCCCTCAACAGCGATCTGCGGCCGCAGCGTGCCGGCAAGCGTCGGCAAGGCCCTGAGCGGCAGCGGGAAGAGGGACTGGCGCAACTGGCCGATCATCGCTTCCTCGGAGGTCGTCAGGTCTTGCCGAGCCTTCGACAGCACGTCGCGACCGTTGCGCATCACTGTCATTTGGTCGGCAATCGCCAGTGCTTCATCGAGACGGTTCGATGCGTAGAGCATGCTCATGCCCCTGGCTTTCAGGCCCCGCAGCGCCGCGAACAGCCGCTCGCCCTGGCGCCCATCAAGCGCCGAATTCGGATCGTCGAGGATAAGCAGCCTCGGGTTCTCCAGAAGCGCGCGGGCGATCGCGACCAACTGCCGTTCACCTGACCCGAGGTCGCGGAGCGGGGTGTGGACATCGACATCAAGACCAAGCTGGCGAAGCAGGTCTCGGCTGCGTGCCTCCATTTCGCGCCGCGAGATCAACCCGTTGTGGACCGGCTCCCGGTTGACGAACAGATTGGCCAGCACTGGGCGCTCCGCAAACAGTCCCGGCTGTTGTAGAACCACGCCGATGCCGAGCTTCCGCGCGGCATTGGGGCTGTCGATCGTCACCGTCTTGCCGTCAAATTCGATGACGCCACTGTCTGGCCGGACAATGCCCGCCAACACCTTTGTCAGTGTCGATTTGCCGGCGCCGCTTTCGCCAACCAGCGCGTGGATCGAGCCGCGCTCGACCATAAGGTTCATGTCTTCGAGCACAACCGTGCCGCCAAAGCGCTTGGCGACGTTGCGCACCAACAGGATCGGCGAATCGGACATCGAAACGGCCCCCCGACCGCACCGCGATCTTGGAGCGGATTGCGTCCGCCGTCACTGGGATTCCGCGTAAAATTGTGTTGATGACGGCCTTCCTGACGAAGGCCGCCTGGAGTATCGCTAGAGGAGACCGGCCTTGGCGAGGTCGCGCATCAAATGGCTGGCGCCGTAGGTCCAGTGCGGGCAGTCGGGTGACAGCCGCACCCGGTTGACCAGAGCGCCGAACTTTTCCGAATGCAAACTATAGAGGGGGGCACCGAGCCCACAAAGGCGCAGTGTCGAGTTTATTGCAATCTTCAGGTGATTCTACAATAATATTGCCATGTCCCATAAATCCAAATTTGTATGCAGTTAGAATTGAAGTGTAGGTTACAATGATAAAAATTGTTGTGCCAATTAAGGTGTAATATAGTTTTTTTCTAAAGTTTGATATAACTGCTGGCCTCAGTGTTCCAAGGGAAAATACCAAAACTAAAGTACCAATAATTCCAAAAGCAACGAGTAGTGTCTGAACAAGATTTATGTTTGAAAACGAGGCCATCTGCCTACTCCTGGCGTTTCGGCGGTTCGGATTTCAGGAGAACGTTCATAGCTCCTGTCCATCCAAAACCAGCGGCTAGGGCCTGGTAAATTCCTTGAGGAGAGAATGTTATAATGCCTATTACGCTTCCGCTCAGGCTAACCAGAAAAAAATCCGCTCTGGCATAAAATACATCACTTCGTTCAGGAAACATTCTTTTCAAGAAATTTATTGAGTTGTCGAATCCCTTATACGAAGAAAATACGTACATGCCACATGCGCCGAAAACTGTTGTTAGATATATTTGAATTGCTGGGCCATACAGCAGTAGAAATGCACCGATTTTTCCCATTGAAATGCCTCTAAGGCCTGAAGCAAATTTTACAATGCTAGCCGCTGACTCCTTATTAGTAACACATAGCCTCACGTAAATCACCGGATTTTGGAAGGTTAGTCCTCACTTCATGGCGGCAAGTCATTGCGGGGATTATCCACAGGAGTCCTCGCCTTGTCGGCACGTTCCCCCAACTGCGGGGACTGCGCACGAAACTCATCGGCGAAAACGATCGTCGATTTGGAGTGAGGCGAGCTTATTGTCGGTCAATTCCATGCGGAACTTAATGACTGTCGCTGCAGGCCACTTGGCGCAAATCCCGAAGGGCTGACGCGAAAGCTAGATAAGATCAGCCTTCGCCAGGTCGCGCATGAGATGGCTGGCACCGTAGGTCCAGTGCGGGCAATCGGGCGACAGCCGCACGCGGTTGACCAGCGCACCGAATTTTTCCGACGAGATGGTGACGATGTCGCCAACCTTGTGCGTGAACCCCTTGCCCTTTTCGCCACGATCCTTTGAGGGTACGAACATGGTGCCGAGATAGAGCGCCAGCCCATCCGGATATTGGTGGTGCGGCCCCATGGCGGCGGCAACCAGCTCTTCGGGCGAGCGGCTGATCTCGGCCATCGAGCTTGCGCCCTCCAGCGAGAAGCCGTCATCGCCCTCGACCCTCAGGCGCACCACGGCTTGCTTCACGTGGTCGATCGAGAACGTGTCGTCGAACAAGCGGATGAAGGGGCCAAGCGACGCGGAGGCATTGTTGTCCTTGGCCTTGCCCAGCAGCAGCGCCGAACGCCCTTCGACGTCGCGCAAATTGACGTCGTTGCCGATGGTGGCGCCGACGATCCTGCCGCTTGAGGCGGCGATCATGGCGATCTCCGGCTCCGGATTGTTCCAGGTCGAGACTGGATGCAGGCCGACATCGGCGCCGAAGCCGACCGAGGCCATCGGCTGGCACTTGGTGAAGATCTCGGCATCGGGGCCGATGCCCACTTCCAGATATTGCGACCAGGCACCGCGCGCGATGAGCTTGGCCTTGATCTCCATCGCTTCCGGCGAACCGGGCTTGAGCTTTGACAGATCATGGCCGATCAGCCCGGCAATGTCGGCGCGGATGGCGTCGGCCTTATCAGCCGAGCCGCGCGCCTGTTCCTCGATCACCCGCTCCAGCAGGCTGACGACGAAGGTGACGCCTGACGCCTTGACCGCCTGCAGGTCGACCGGCGAGAGCAGATAAGGTTTTGCCGGATCGCGCCTGGCCTCAAAGCTGTTCGCCGCGATGTCATCGAGCGAGCCGATAGGCTTGCCCTTGGCCGAGCGCACATGCCCTGCCGGATCGGCCATCTCGCAGATGTCACGCACGGTCGGCGCCGCGCTTGACGTGATGTCGAAGACCGTGCCGTCGCGCACCGTGACTATCAGGGGATGCGAGGCATCGCCGTTCCTGGCGCGGCCGACAAAAAGGCCCTCGGTGGGCAGATGCGTCGGGTTCGTCATACGTGCGGTCCTCTGATCATCGAAAAATGCGGGCTTGCCGGATCGGCGCGGCACTTTCACCGGATTCCGCTCAAAGGTCTATCCCGTCGTTGGCAATCCATGGTGCCATGTTTTTTGGCAGTGAAGTTCCAGCTTTCCGATGGGTCGGTCGGCATTGGGCGTCACCAAACCGAAGGGCCTCTTTCAGAAGTGTGAAACTTCAGCTGGATTTTCATGCCGCGCATACGGCTAGGTATTGTGCTGGTCTTGATGCATCGAGCCGTTCACAACAATTCCCACTGGCGGGATTCCGCTTGACAGTTTCATGGATATGAAAAAGTCTTAGCCAATTTCAAATTCTCGATGGGCAGGTCGATGTCGACCCTAGTTGCAGCACAGGCGCCTGAGTCCCGCTCTTCATCGGGCTTCCGGCTCGCCATGTTGCTGCCGGGCGCGCTGGTCACCTTCCTTCTGATCCTGTTTTCGCTGGCCCTCGTGCTGTTCCTTGCATTCCGCGGCAATGATGGCTCGCTGCTTGGCGTTGGACTGACTGCCGAAAACTTCGTCACCGTGGCCAGCGATCCGCTTTACTGGACGGTGACGCTGCGCTCCCTGATCATTGCCGGCCTGGTGACGCTGGCAACCGTCGTTACCGCTTACCCCGTCGCGTACTATCTCGCCTTCCACGCTGGATCGCGGCGCGGCCTGCTGCTCTTCCTGGTGACGCTGCCGTTCTGGACCAGCTATCTCCTGCGCGTCTTCGCCTGGAAGATCGTGCTCGCCTACAATGGTGTCTTGAACTCGGCATTGATCGAAAGCGGCATCTGGTCGGAGCCGACATTGGCTTTCCTCAACACGCCGGCGGCGGTGGTCGTCACGCTCGCCCACGCCTACGCGCCTTTCGCCATCCTGCCGATCTATGTGGCACTGGACACGATCCCGAAATCCCTGCTCGAGGCTGCTTCCGATCTTGGTGCGCGGCCGTTCACCGTGTTTCGTCGCGTGGTGCTGCCGAACTCCATGCCGGGCGTACTGGCCGCAGCTCTCGTCGTTTTCGTGCCGACGGTCGGTGACTATGTTACGCCGGCCATGGTTGGCGGCCCGGTCAGCACCATGATCGGCACGTTGATCCAGTCGCAGTTCGGCAAGGCCAATGACTGGCCGTTCGGCGCCGCACTCTCGGTCTGCGTCATGCTGGTCATCCTCGTCGTGGTGCTGGTCGCGCGCGGCGCCGACCGCAGATTTGGTAGCCGCACATGAAAGCGGAACGTACCAGCACGAAACGGGATGGCCGCTGGCTCGGCCTCTATGTGCTTGCTTATCTGGTCTTCCTCTATTTGCCGGTCCTGCTGATCCCGCTGTTTTCCTTCAACGATTCCATCCAGGCGGCGTTTCCGCTGCAGGGCTTCACGCTTGAATGGTATGCGACGCTCTATGGCAATCCGGCGCTGTCGGGCGCGCTTTTGAACAGCCTCGTCATCGGCGCCATCGCGGCTTCCGGCGCCACGCTGTGCGGTATCACCGTGTCCTATATGGACCTCTATGGCCGCTCGCCATTGGCCGCCACGATCAGCGCCATCGCGCGGCTGCCGATCCTCATTCCCGGTGTCATCGTCGGCATATCGCTGCTGATCCTGGTCAACCTCGTAGCGCTTGGACCATCGCGCATCGCCATCGTTCTTGGACACATACTGGTGGCGCTGCCAACCACCGTGGTGATCATGCGCAGCCGTTTCGCCGCCATACCCAGGAGCGTTCGCGAGGCGGCGCTGGACCTTGGCGCCTCCGACTGGACGACGTTTCGGCGCGTCATGCTGCCGCTCAGCCTGCCTGCCGTGCTGTCGGCCTTCATGCTCGCCTTCCTGATCTCCTTCGACGAGTTCATCGTCGTCTTCTTCCTTGCAGGCACCGAGCCGACACTGCCGCTCTACATCTGGAGCCAGCTGCGCTTCCCCCGGTCGCTGCCGACCGTCATGGCGCTGGGGACGGTGATCCTGGCCGTGTCCTTCATCATTGCCGGTACAGCCGAGTTCCTGCGCCATCGCGGGCTCGGCGCCGCGCGCCGCAATCCAGCCTGACCACAACAATGAAGAGGAGAACGAAAATGGCATTTCTGAAATCGATTACCGGACACAAGGCCCGTGCCGGGCTCGCCGCATTGGCGCTCGCACTGTCTTCGACCGTGGCGCTGGCCGCCGAAAAGCTGCAATATTTCACTTGGTCGGGCTACGAACTGCCCGACTTCAACAAGAGCTTCCTTGCTGCACACCCCGATGGTGTCGAGGCCTCGATCTTCGGCGACGACGATGACGCCTTCACCAAGGTCAAGGCCGGCTTCCGGCCCGATATCGCCCATCCCTGCTACGATAAGGTGGCGCGTTGGAACAAGGAAGGTCTGCTGCAGCCGATCGACACCAAGCGCATCAAGAACTGGGATTCGATCTTCCCTGTGTTCAAGAATCTCCCCGACCTGCAGGCCGGTGACGGCAAGGTGTGGATGGTGCCGTGGGACTGGGGCAACACCTCGATCCTCTACCGCACCGATCTGGTGAAGAACCCCGAAGCGAGCTGGAACCTGCTTTGGGACAAGCAATATGCCGGCCGCATGGCGACCATCGACGCCGTGCATGACACGCCGATCGTTGCCGCACTTCTGGCTGGCGTGAACCCGTTCGACATGACGCCCGAGCAGATGGACAAGGTGGCGGCAAAGCTGCGCGAGCAGCGCCCGCTGCTCTCAAACTACACCACCGACATGACCTCGGTCGAACAGGCGCTGGCCAGCGGGCAACTGGTCGCCGCCATGACCTGGAATGCGTCCGCCACCTCGCTGAAGAAGCAGGGCGTGCCGGTCGAGTTCATGAAGCCGAAGGAAGGCATGCTGACCTGGGCCTGCGGCTTCGTCATGCTGAAGGACGCCAAGAATGTCGACCTCGCCTATGATTTCATGAACAGCCGGCTCGATGCCGATTCGGGCAAATTCCTGATCCAGTCCTACGGATATGGCAGTTCGCTTTCGACCGCTTTCGCCGGCGTTTCGAAGGAGGAGCTGGAGAAGCTGCAACTGCCGTCGGATCCGGAAGTGATGCTGAAGAGCACGATCTTCACCGGGCCGATGAAACAGAATGACGATGTGGCGAAGATGTTCGAGAAGGTGAAGGCGGGCGGGTGACGCTCCCCCTTCTCCCCTTGTGGGAGAAGGTGTCGCCGAAGGCGACGGATGAGGGGTGCTACAGCTTGGCGCCGATGGCGATCCGTCGCTCACCCCTCATCCGTCTCGGCGCTGCGCGCCGATCTACCTTCTCCCACAAGGGGAGAAGGTAGAACCGCGAAGCGCTGCGCCAGTGAAGTGACTGCAACGAGGACTTACGCATGGACATCCTTGACGAAGCCACCGAAAAGCCAAAGGACGATGCCGACGTTCGCGTCGGCCGTCGCGTGCGGGCGCTGCGGCTCGAACGCCGCCTTTCGCTGGCTGAGCTTGCGGCGAAAGCCGGCGTCTCGATCGGTGCGCTGAGCCAGATCGAGCGCGGCATGTCTTCGTTGCGCGTCAAGGTGATCTGGCCGCTCGCCGCGGCGCTGGACATCGAGCCGTCGGCGCTGATCACCGACGGCAACGATGCCGTCAACGATCTCTATTGCGTGCGCGCCGACAAAAGGCGGCAGATCCCGGTAAAGTCGGAAGGCATCGCCAAGGCGCTGTTGTCGCCGCCGGGCGCGACATTGACCGGGATGCTGGTGACGGTGGAGGCGGGTGGCGGCACGGCGGAAGCCTATGCCCATGCCGGCCATGAATTCGGCTACGTGCTGGCGGGCGAGGTCGAACTGGTGGTGGATTCGACAAAATACGGGCTGAAGGCCGGCGACTCCTTTGCCTTCAAGAGCACGCTTCTGCATGCTTTCCGCAATCCGGGCGACAAGCAGTGCCAGATTCTGTGGGTCAACACCACGAGACCGTCCGAGGTTCGCGATGGCGCCTGATCCCCTTGTACGGCTGCAGGCCGTCTCGAAGATTTTTCCCGGCGGTATCGTCGGCCTCGATGCCGTCGATCTCGACATTATCAGCGGCGAGTTCATTACGCTGCTCGGGCCGTCCGGCTGCGGCAAGACCACCAGCCTGCGCGTCATCGCCGGTTTCGAAAGCCCGTCCAACGGCAAGGTCTTGCTCGATGGCCGCGACATCACGGCGCTCAGGCCCTTCGACCGGCCGGTCAACACCGTGTTCCAGGATTACGCGCTGTTTCCGCATATGAACGTCGCCGAAAATGTCGGCTTCGGCCTGTCCCTGCGAAAACTGTCTGGCGCCGAGCAGGCAAAGCGTGCGGGCGAAGCCCTTGACATGGTCGGCCTCGCCGACAAGCTTCGTGCCCGCGTCTCGGAACTGTCGGGCGGCCAGCGTCAGCGCGTCGCGCTCGCCCGCGCCATCGTCTGCGAGCCGCGCGTGCTCCTGCTCGACGAGCCGCTGTCGGCGCTCGACGCGCATCTGCGCGAACAGATGCAGGTGGAACTGAAGCGGCTGCAGTCCCGGCTTGGCACCACCTTCGTCATGGTCACCCACGACCAGACCGAAGCGCTGTCGATCTCCGACCGGATCGTCGTCATGAACAAGGGCCGCATCGAGCAGATCGCGCCGCCGGCGACGCTCTATGATCGGCCCGCCACGAAGTTTGTGGCGAGCTTCATCGGCACCATGAATCTCCTGCAATCGCGCTTTGTCGGTCGTGATGGCGATCGCTTGCGTTTCACCGCCGGCATGCTGCCGTTGAAGGCGATTTCCGAACCCGGCCAGTCACCCGGCGAAGGCGAGGTGCGCACCATCGGCGTGCGCCCCGAGGATTTGCTGGCGGTCACCGAAGCCGCGCCGGGCACGGCGCCGGCGCGCGTCAACAGCATCGTCTTTCACGGCCGCACGCTGCGCCTGCACGCGGAACTGGGGCAAGGCATGCCGGTGGTGATCGATGCACCGCGCCAGGCCGAGGGTTTTCGATTCAGCGTCGGCGACGTGGCGCATATCAGTCTGCGCCGTGGCGCCAACTGCCCTATGCTCCCCGCATAAACTGCCCGTCCATTTCCCCGAAAACCGGAGTGTTCCCCTTTGAGCAATCATCTCAACTTCTTCATCGACGGCAAATGGGTGGCGCCCATGGTGCCGGCGACGCTCGACGTCATCGACCCGTCAACGGAAGAGGCCTATACGAAAATTTCCGTCGGCTCGAAGGCCGATGTCGACAAGGCTGTCGCGGCCGCCAAGGCGGCCTTTCCGTCCTTCTCGCAGACCAGCAAGGCCGAGCGCCTGGCGCTGTTGAAGCGCATCCTCGAAGTCTACAACGAACGCTTCGAGGATATCGCCCAGGCCGTAAGTCAGGAAAATGGTTCGCCCATCACCTGGGCGCGCGAGGCGCAGGCCTGGGCGGGCAGGGCGCATATGGAAGCCACCATCAAGGCGCTGGAGGATTATGAATTCCAGGAGAAGCGCGGCGGCACCATGGTGGTCAAGGAACCGATCGGCGTCTGCGCGCTGATCACGCCATGGAACTGGCCCCTCAATCAGATCGTCTGCAAGGTGGCGCCAGCCATTGCCGCCGGCTGCACCGTGGTGCTGAAGCCGTCCGAAATCGCCCCGATCAGCGGCATCGTCTTCTCCGAAGTGATGGAAGCCGCCGGCGTGCCAAAGGGCGTCTACAACATGATCAACGGCACCGGCCCGGATGTCGGCCAGATCATGGCCGGCCATCCCGATGTGGACATGGTGTCTTTCACCGGCTCGACCCGGGCGGGCATCATCGTCGCCAAGACGGCGGCCGAAACGGTCAAGCGCGTGGCGCAGGAACTTGGAGGCAAGTCGGCCAACATCGTTTTGCCCGACGCCGATTTCGAAACGGCGGTGCGCAAGGGCGTCGAGGGTTGCTTCGGCAACAGCGGCCAGTCCTGCGACGCGCCGACCCGCATGCTGGTGCCGGCTGCCCGCCACGACGAGGCGCTGGCCATCGCCAAGAAGGCGGCCGAAGCACACAATGTCGGCGATCCGCGCAATGAACAGACCAAGCTTGGCCCGGTGGTCAGCGAGCTCCAGTTCAACAAGATCCAGCGGCTGATCGAGGCCGGCATCAAGGAAGGCGCCACGCTGGTCACCGGCGGCCCAGGCCGGCCGGAGCACCTCAACCGCGGCTACTATGTGCGCCCGACCGTGTTCGGCCATGTCACACCGGGCATGACCATCGAGAAGGAAGAGATCTTCGGCCCGGTGCTGTCGGTCATTTCATACGAGGACGACGACGACGCGGTGAAGATCGCCAACGACACCGTCTACGGCCTTGCTGCCTATGTCCAGTCGCAGGACATCCAGCATGCCCGCAAGGTCGCTGCCCAGCTGCGCGCCGGGCAGGTCTCGATCAACTATCCGGAATGGGACACGTTCGCACCATTCGGCGGCTACAAGCAGTCAGGCAACGGCCGCGAATATGCTGACTGGGCGATCCATGATTTTGTGGAGGTCAAGGGCATCATCGGCTACGGGGCGTAGGCTCGGGCAGCTATTTGGTAAGTTCTCGTGAGCGGGCGCTGGTGCGGAAAGCATCAGTGCCCGTTTTGTTAAGGCTAGTGATAGGCCGGCATCCACACGAAATGGAGCTATCTAACGAAATGTGCTATGAGGGGCGGCTCCAAGAGGATGATCCGCGTGGCCAACAAATCAGGGTTCACAGACAAAGAAGTTGCGGAATATCTCAAGAAGCGCCAGCGTCCGACCTTCCACGAAGCCGTCGAAAAGATTCAGTGCATCCACTGCGGCCAGTCGTTCAATGCTGCTATAGCGTCGGCAGGCGACCACGGTCTGTGTGACTATTGCTTACACAAGGATTGAACGCGCTAGGCGCTACCCAGCTGCAGGCGCCTGCATCCGATCCCGCCCCGTTCCAACGGACGAACCGCGCCTTTTTTCCGGTGATCTCGTTGATCGAGTTCGGCGTCTGGCTGCTGCCAAGCTTCGCATCAATCCACACTTGACTCAAACATTTGTTCCTGCTTTGTTCCTAAGTGATCCTTTATAAAATGTCCGAAAGGGATCAGCCATGAACGAGCTGCCTACCTACGGAATTGGCAAGAACGGTCAGGCCCATTTCCACTGGGATTCGCCGAACGCCGCCCGAGAGCCGCATCTGTTCTACGAATTCCTGGTCGAAGACCCGGTCAATGCAATGCTGAGGTGCAAGGCGGAGCACTACAATCAAGAACTGGGATTGCGGGGTCGGCTGACGCCAACAAATCAAATGCACATAAGCCTGATAGGCCTTGGTGATGGCAAACCCGAAGCTGTGGTGGATATGGCCCGTCATGTTGGTCTGCTTATACATGCCAAACCGTTCGAAGTTTGCTTCGACCGCCTGTCAGCCTTCGGCGGCGGAGCGCTGGTGCTTCGCAGCGGCGACCATTCGCCGGCCCTGCAAGCCTTCTGGCGCAAGCTCTCTGCCGTAATTGACGACAGCCCACTCAAACCCTTTGTCACGAGCTCGTTGGAGCCACATGTCACGCTGCTTCGTGACAGACGAGGCGTGCCAAAAGTGCGGGAACAGATTGTTGAGCCGATGTCCTGGACGGTGCGCAGCTTTGCGCTGATCCGCAGCTATCAGGGTGAATACGAATGTCCAGCGATCTGGCAATTGTCCGGCCAGGACGATTCCCTGGCCGGCATGTGAGAACTGGCCATCACATAGCCGCGCTATATCTATCGTCCTGACACACATTGTCAGCTGTCGTGCGGGCAAGGCTGGCGCGCCGGCACGCGCTTCCCTAGTTCGAGTGCGTCTCAACAGGAGGAACACACATGACCATCGCGGAAATTGCCAAGGATTTCACCGAACTGCTCCAGCAGGGAGATCACGCCGGTGCTGGCGAGAAATACAACGCCGACGATATCGTCAGCTACGAAGCCATGGAAGGGCCGATGGCCGTGGCCCGTGGCAAGGAGGCTCTCAAGCAAAAGGGCCAATGGTGGCAAGAGAACCACGAAGTCCACGGCGGCTCGGTCGAAGGCCCTTATGTCAATGGCGACCAGTTCGCCGTGCGCTTCAAGTTCGACGTAACGCCCAAGGCCACCGGCGAGCGTGTCACCATGGATGAGGTTGGCCTGTACACGGTCAAGAACGGCAAGATCACCGAAGAGCGCTTTTACTACTGAGGCTGGAAATTCCGCCGACTGCGGAGTTCTCCACTGTAGATCGAAAAACAAGCATGGCGGCCGGGGGCAATGCCCCGGCCATCATGCGGCGGCTCAAATCGTCTTCACGTAGTCCGCAAGCTGATCGGCCACCGTGCCCCAGCCGTCGAAGAAGCCCATCTCTTCATGGTTGTTGCGGGTCGCCTCGTCGCGGTGGATGGCGGTGGCGGTGTAGCGTGTGCCCCGGCCATCCGGCTGGAGGGAGATGACCGCGGTGATGAAGGGCTCGCCTGACGGCCGGTAGCCCGGCAGCAGCGCATCCGTCCACACCAGCCTCTCGTTCGGCACGATGTCGAGATAGCAGCAATGGCGATCGCTGACCTCCTGGCCGTCAGGCGACTGCATGCGTGTGCGAAACAGTCCACTCGGCCGCAGATCGATCTCGCAATCGGTGATCAGCCACGGCTTTGGCGTGAACCATTGCCTGACATGCTCCGGCGTCGTCAAGGCACGCCACAGCAATTCGCGCGGCGCATCGATGACGCGTTCCAGCACCAGGTCCAGCCTGGGATCCGGCTTGAAGGGGTAGCTCATTTTTCCTGCTCCTTGAGGATCATCACATAGGCGTCGAACTGGTCGAGGCGGCGCTCCCACAGCGTGCGTTGTTCGGCCAGCCAGTTTTCGGCGAGTTGCAGCGGCTCGGGCGCCAGTTGATAGGTCCGGGTGCGGCCGATCTTTTCCGAGCGCACCAGCCCGCAGCCTTCCAGCACTTTGAGGTGTTCGATGAAGGAGGGCAGCGCCATCTCGAAAGGCTGCGCCAGTTCGCTGACCGAGGCCGGGCTGCGGTTCAGCCGCTCGACGACGCGCCGCCGCGTCGGGTCGGCGAGTGCGCGAAAGATGCCGTCGATGGGCGGGAGGCCTGAAGTCGTGGTCTGGAGGCTTGCCATGGGTCGGTCCTGCATCGCCGTCAAAAATGGTTCGAAAAATACTTAGGAAAATTCCTTAGTATTGGCAAGCCCCAAAAATGCGGAGACACGGACCCGGGTGCTGGAAAAGCGCGGAGGGCAGTTTTAGGCTGCGGGACGGATTCGACGGTCAGCCCAAGGAAAGCACGCTTTGACGATCACCATGTACGGCATCACCACCTGCGACACGATCAGGAAGGCGCGCGTCTGGCTGGAGAGCCATGACGTACCCTATCGTTTCCACGATTTTCGTGCGGAGGGGCTGGACGCGAAGCGGCTGGATGGCTGGGTCGGCAAGGTCGGTTGGGAAAAGCTGCTCAACAAGGGCAGCACGACGTTTCGCGAGTTGCCGGACAAGGAAAAGGAAGCGCTAGATGAGAAGAAGGCCAAGGCCCTGATGCTGGCCAAGCCGACGATGATCAAGCGGCCGGTGCTTGAGGTGGGGGATCGGGTTCTGGTTGGGTTCAAGCCGGAGGCTTACGAGCAGGCGGTGGGGAAGTAGGGCGGACCTTCACCTTGGCCCGCCGGCCTCAGAAATGTCAGCCGCTTCAGTCCGTCCCGCGCAAGTACCCCGCCAACGCCACGGCATTATTATGCGCCTCATCATGCGCGCCGTAGAGCAGCGTCACCTTGCCTTGGCGAAGCAGGCCACGCAGTTGCGCCACCGCCTCGCCATTCCCATCCAACTCAACGCGGTACCGCTCCTGAAACTCCGCCCAGCGCGCCGGCTCATGCCCGAACCAGTTGCGCAACGCGTCGCTCGGCGCGATGTCCTTCAGCCATAGCGCCAGTGCGGCATGCTCCTTGCTGACGCCGCGCGGCCAGATGCGGTCGACGAGAACCCGCTGCCCGTCATCGGGCGCGGGTGGTTGGTAAATCCGTTTGACCGCAAAGTCGAAGGCCATCCGACCCTCCGTAAGCGTGATCTCAGGCCCACTCGCCCTTGCGCATCACCGGCACCTTGCGGCCGTCCTTGTGGACGCCGTCAATGTCGATCTTGTCCGAGCCGATCATCCAGTCGATGTGGATAAAACTCTTGTTGCCGCCGCGCGCGGCGATCTCGTCCTGGCTGAGCGAGGCGCCGTTGACGAAGCACTTCGAATAGCACTGGCCGAGCGCGATGTGACAGGCGGCGTTCTCGTCGAACAGCGTGTTGAAGAACAAAAGCCCGCTGGCCGAGATCGGCGAGGAATGCGGCACCAGCGCCACTTCGCCCAGACGGCGCGATCCCTCATGGGTGTCGAGCACCTTCTTCAAGACGTCCTCGCCCTTCGAAGCCTTGGCCTCGATGATGCGCCCACCTTCGAAACGTACCGAGATCTCGTCGATCAGCGTGCCCTGGTAGGACAGCGGCTTGGTCGAGGAGACATGGCCTTCGACCTGCCTTGCATGCGGCGTGGTGAAGACTTCCTCGGTCGGGATGTTGGGGTTGCAGGTGATGCCGTTCTTGGCGGTCGAGGCGCCGCCCATCCACTCATGGCCATCCGCCAGGCCGACGGTCAGATCGGTGCCCGGTCCGGTGAAATGCAGCGCATGAAAATTATGGCCGTTGAGCCATTCCGTGCGGCTGCGCAGCGCTGCATTGTGCGCCGTCCAGTTTGCAATGGGGTCTTCGACATCCACCCGTGAGGCCGCGAAGATGGCGTCGGCGAGCTTGACCACGGCGACATCGTCGGCATCGCCAGGGAAAACCTGCTTGGCCCAGGCCAGGTCCGGATAGGCGACGATGTTCCAGTTGATGTCGAAGCCGGTGATCTTTTCCAGCGCCGGCTGATAGGCCATCGAGTTTGCCTTGTTGGCGCGCGCCACTTTGGCTGGGTCCTGCGCCGACAACAGCGAGGGATCCTCGCCGCGCACGGCAAGCCTGGCCGCATTGTTGGAAAAAGCCTTCGCCATGCCTTCGTACAGCCAGCCGGCGGCGTGGTCGAAACCGGCGTCCGCGCCGAAGCGGTAGCGCGCCAGCGTCATCTCGTCATCGTTGAAGATCGGCGTCACTAGCCCGGCGCCGGCCTTGTAGGCGTGCTCGACGATCCGCCTGGTCAGCGGCAGTGCCGCGATCGACGAGGTCAGCACCAGATCCTGTCCAGGTTGCAATTGCAGCCCGACCTTGATGGCGACTTCCGCCAGCCTGTCGAGCTTCACCGGGTCGATCGTTGCGGAAACGCCGCGCGAATGTGTGGTCATGATCCTGCCTGCCATGATGTGGGGTCCGATACTTTACATAGACCGGCGCCACCGTCCTTTCCACCGCGATTGCGCTGGGCCAGTTCAGGCCGCGCTTTCGAGCGATCCGAACTGCGTCATCGTCGCTGCGATTTCTTCCTTGATCCAGGCCTTGAAATCCCGGACCTTGCGGCTTTCCGCCTTGGCCGACGAGGTCACCAGCCAGTAGCCGAGGCCGCTCTGGGCGCGGATTCCGAATGGCGCCACCAGCCGCCCATCGGCCAGCGCGTCCGCCGTCAGCAATTGCCAGCCCAGCATCACGCCATGGCCGGCAATGGCCGATTCCAGGCACAGCATCGGATCGGTGAAGCGCGCGCCTTTCTGGAAGGTGACCGGTGGAACACCGGCGGCAGTGAACCAGCTCTCCCAATTGATCATCGCCCGCTCGTCGGTGATGGCGCAGGTCTGGGCAAGATCCTCGACCGACGTCAATTTCTTGGCAATCACCGGCGCGCAGACGGGAAAAACTTCCTGCGCCAAAAGCAATTCCGCTCGCCCCTCCGGCCATTTGCCGTCACCAAGCCGGATGGCAATGTCGATGTCGGAGCGATCGAGATTGGTAAGCCGCACCGTCGCGTCGATGCGCAGCAGCACGTTGGGATGACGGTCGAAGTGGCGCGACAGTCTGGGCAGCAGCCATTTCGAGGCGAAGGCCGGCGCCACCGAAACCACCAACGTGCATTGCGTTGCCTCGTCGGCCAAGGCTACGGCCAGGGCAAGCTCGCGAAACCCCGTCCCGAGACGGGCCGCGAAGACGGCGCCGAATTCGGTCAGCACCAGACCGGTCGCCGTGCGCTCGAACAGCGCCTGGCCAAGCTGCTTTTCGGTGCGGCTGATCTGCTGGCTGACGGCACTGACGGAAACGTTGAGCTCGCCGGCCGCCGCCGCGAGCGAGCCGAGGCGGGCGACGGTTTCGACGGCACGAAGGCCGTTGAGATGGACGCGGTTGAGCATGGCCATTTGAGATTTTCTAAACCGTTCCGGCCGAAATCTCAATTGAAAGGCGCACTGAAACAGCAGACTTTATCAACGGGAGAAGCCCCCGGGAGCCGGAAATGCTGAACATGCTGTCGTCGCTGAAGGTCCTCTTCGCCGTGAACACGCCGCATCAGCCGCGCTCCGAGAACGATACGCTGAGATGGCTCACCGATCCGCTGTCGCATCCTGTGCTGAACACCATGTCGGAGCGCGAATTGGGTGACGTGCCGTTCAGGCTGACGGCGCGGCGAACCGTGCATGAGACCAACCCCTTGCACGCCGGTTTCGGTGGGCGCTGCTGAGCGGTCACCGCACCCTCCGCCCAGGGAAAACTCAGGCATAGCGAGAAATGCGGTGGGCCGACTGGCCCAACGAAAGATGGATTGTTTCAGCAATCCCCGCATTTATTGTGCGCTGCAATGACATCCACCGCTTCAACAGCGCTGCGTTTCACCGTCGCCGGCATGATTGCGATGGCCGTCGCGATGGGCATCGGCCGCTTCGTCTACACGCCGATCCTGCCCGGCATGATGGAAGAACTGCATCTGTCGCCGGCCAATGCCGGGTGGATCGCGTCGGCCAATTATCTCGGCTACCTCGTCGGCGCGTTTGTGGCTGCGGGCGGTTGGGCACATGGTCGCGAGCGTCTGCTGATGCTGGCAGCTCTTGGCGCCAGCACGGTACTTGCCGCCTTGATGGGACTGACCGACACCATGGTCGCCTTTCTCGTCATTCGTTTTCTGGCCGGCCTGGCCAGCGCCTTCGTCATGGTGTTCATGGCCAGCATCGTTTTCAGCCATATCAATGCCGCCGGTCGCGGCGACCTGCAGGCCTGGCATTTTGGCGGCGTTGGCCTCGGCATCGCGATCTCCGCGGCGATGATGGCGGTGCTGGTCACCGAGCATGCCGGCTGGGCGGCGGGCTGGTTGTGGTCGGCGGCAATTTCGGCCTGCGGCTTCGTGGTCGTGGCGCTGTTGGCCAATGAAGGCCCGCTCGCCACTGGCGAAGCCGTCCGTGAGCCGGCGCTGCCGAAAGACCGGTCGCTGATGAAGATCATCGTCGCCTATGGCCTGTTCGGCTTTGGCTATGTGGTGACGGCGACGTTCCTGGTCGCCATCGTGCGACAAGGCGGTGGCAGCCGCGTCTTCGAGGCCATGGTGTGGCTAATCGCCGGCCTTGCCGCCTTCCCCTCGACATGGGCGTGGCAGAAAATCGCTGCACGGGTCGGGCTCCATGCCACCTATGCGTTGGCGTGCCTGGTCGAAGTCGTCGGCGTCACCGCCAGCGTGGCTCTCGGCGGATATATGGGGCCTCTGCTTGGCGGCCTGCTGCTCGGCGGCACCTTCATGGCCATCACGGCACTTGGCCTGCAAGCAGCGCGGCAGCAGGCGCCAAAGGCGCCGCGGCGCATCTTTGCGCTGATGACGGCGTCATTCGGCCTCGGCCAGATCATCGGCCCCATCGTCGCCGGCCTTCTGGCGCAGGCATCAGGCAACTTCTTCCTCGCCTCGATCACTGCTGCGGCCATGCTGGTGGTCTCCGGCATCGTCACATGGTCGGCCGCGCCAAAATCGCCATGATTTGTGGTCTTGCTCTGCACCGGGCATTGGGCAGGCATTTTCTTTCCCCCTAATGTGTGACTTTATGCCCGCCGACGTCAGCTGATTTGCCCACCGAGCAAGGAATTCGCCACAGTGTTCGTATCGTTTTTTCCAAAGCCGAAGCTGTTTTTTAGCTCGGCGGTCGTCTGGAGCCTGCTCGCTGTCTTGCTCTGGTTCTACGCAGGAGAACATTTTGGTGGTGTTTTCGGCATGCCTCCAGCTGCCCCCGATGCGCCGCCGATCATCGGGGTCTCATCATTCTGGTCACTACCGTTTCTATGGTTCTACATATATTTCACGGTCGTAGTGACGCTCTTCTACCTCTTTTGGGCCTGGTATTCGCCCCACCCATGGCAGGTCTGGGCCATTCTCGGCTCAGCGCTGATCCTCTTCATCACCTACTTCCAGGTTCAGGTGAGCGTTGCCATTAACGACTGGTATGGGCCATTTTGGGATCTGATCCAGAATACTATTTCAGGCAAGATAAAGATCACCGCTGCCGACATCTACTGGCAGATCGCTACATTCATGGGCATTGCCGGTGTAGCCGTGGTGGTCAGTGCGCTCACTGTATTTCTGGTGAGTCACTATGTCTTCCGTTGGCGCACGGCGATGAATCAGTTTTACATGGAAAACTGGCAGAAGCTGAGGCATATCGAGGGCGCGTCACAGCGTGTTCAGGAAGACACGATGCGTTTCTCCACGATCATGGAGCAACTCGGCGGCAATTTGATTGACTCGGTGATGACCCTCATCGCCTTCACTCCGCTCCTCATAGCCCTGTCGGTTCACATCACGGAATTGCCGATCGTAGGTGTGATACCGCATCCGCTGCTATTGTCGGCTATTTTTTGGGCCTTGTTTGGCACCGTTCTTTTGGCTGTGGTCGGCGTTAAATTGCCCGGGCTTCAGTTCCGGAACCAGCGCGTTGAAGCAGCCTATCGAAAAGAATTGGTCCTTGGTGAAGATGATCCGAATCGAGCGCAGCCACCTGTGGTAAGAGAATTGTTTGAAAATGTAAGAAAAAACTATTTCAGGCTGTATTTTCATTACGTATATTTCAACGTATTTCGCTATCTTTATTTGCAAACGAACAACATATTCTCCTTGATATTGATGGCGCCGTCCATTGCGGCTGGTGCGATCACTTTGGGTCTGCTGAATCAAATCAGCAATGCGTTCTCCCAAGTGACGTCGTCGTTCCAGTATCTTGTAAACTCGTGGCCAACTGTGGTTGAGCTGATCTCGATCTACAAGCGTCTACGCGCTTTCGAAGCCACTCTGGATGGCGAGCCGCTGCCGGATATCGATCAACGCTATCTCGACCGCCAGGCACAAACGCCCGATCCAGCTTGACGAGGGTGTGAAAAGTGGGCGGCTTAGCCGCCCACGGCCGCCTGTCCTTCGCTGCCATCCTGCCGTGAAACATAATCGCGAAAACTGATGCACTCGACATCTGATTTGACGCAGACCTCGCCGGCAAAGCGCTCCAGCGCGTTCCAGTAGGCGCCGTCATTCATCAGCGTGAAGTGGAAGCCGAGTTCCAGTGGAATGCGCTTGCCCTGATATTGTTTGTCGAAGGCGGCGCGGAAGGCGTCATAGGTCCGGTCGGTGAACTCGCTCGCGTTGCTTGGCCGCTCGAAGCCGCCGGAATGCCTGACATAGAGATTGTAATCCATGGCGATCACCGGCCTCGATTTCGGTCCCTCCGGAATCTGCGGCAGCGAAAAATGCATGATGCCGTTGCTGGTCGTCGGATGGGCAGGGCCTTGCGAGACGCCGCTGGCGTCGAACTGGTAGCCGGCGGCAGGCAATGCTTCGTAAAGCGCCTTGCTGGTCGACAGATAGGGCGCGCGGAAACCGACAACCGCATGCCGCGCGAATTCCCGCCAGCCCTGAGGCTCGGGCGTGATGTTGTTGATCGCGTAGGCATTCTCGAGAATGTGTTCGAACGAACCGAACTCGGTCAGCCAGTCCGCCTTGCTCCAGTCCTTGCCGTCGAAATGGCCGCAGGCGTGGCTGGCGATGTCGTGACCTTCATGCGCTGCAAGGCCGATCTGTTCGAGCCGCTCAGTCACTTCCTGCTTCGAGGCGGCAAAGCCGATGTTGGATTTGCCAGCTGTTTTGCCCGGCGCGGTATATTCCTTGCGTGTCTCCGGCGACAGCAGGAAGACGCAGGACAAAAAATAGGTGAAATGCGCGCCGGTGCGCCGGGCCAGCGCCCGGCTGCGCTTCCACTGCGAAATGTCGCGCGCGCTGTCGAACGAGATGATGACGACCTGCTTCGGCTTTTCCGGCATTGGCGCCTTGGGCGGATCGGCGAAAGCCGAGCCGGCGGTGGCCAGCGCGGCAAGCGAAAACACGACAACGCGGGACGAACGATACATCGGTAAGCTGATCCGGGCTTCAAACGGTCACGAAGCCGGCTATCCCCGAAATGTGGCGTGGGTGCGATTGGCCTTTTTAGCGGTCTGCCCTGGGCAAACGTCCGTTTGCCCCTCGGGAATAGGCGATTTTCCGGTCGAACCCCTTCCATGCCGACAAAATTTCGCTAAAACGCGGGCTCATGAACAGCCCCGGCCCGGGGCAAAAGTGGTTTTGATTGATGTCCGACGACAGTTTTATCCGTGAAGTCAATGACGAGATCCGTCGCGAGCAGGCACAGAAGCTGTGGGATCGTTTTGGCCCCGCCTTGATCGTCATTGCGGTGCTGGTGGTGCTCGGCACCGCCGCTTTCGTCGGCTACCGCTATTGGGACGAGACGCGCGCCAACCGCTCCGGCGATGCCTTCTCGCAGGCCCTGAAGCTTGCCAATGACGGCAAGAACGATGACGCGCTGGCCGCGCTCGATCAGCTGGAGAAGGATGGCTACGGCGCCTATCCCCTGCTCGCCCGCATGCGTGCCGCCACAGTCAAGGCGAGCAAGGGTGACACCGCCGCCGCCGTCAAGGATTTCGACGATGTCGCCGCAGACACCGCCATTCCCCAGGGCATTCGCGACATGGCACGGCTGCGCGCTGCCCTTCTGCTCGTCGACCACGGCTCCTTCGCCGACGTGTCCAGCCGCGTCGAGGCACTGACATCGGACACCAACACGCTGCGCCACACGGCGCGCGAGGCGCTCGGCCTTGCCGCCTGGAAGGAAGGCAAGACCCAGGACGCGCTGAAACTGTTCGACCAGATCGCCGCCGATGACGGCGCCCCACGCAACACCCGGGAGCGGGCAACCCTGATGTCCGAACTGATCCGCGGGTCAGGCAGTGCATCGTGACGTTCAAAGTCGCCATCATAGGCAGACCCAACGTCGGCAAATCGACCCTTTTCAATCGGCTGGTGGGAAGGAAGCTGGCGCTTGTCGACGACACGCCGGGCGTCACGCGCGACCGTCGCGTTCATGCCGCCAAGCTCTACGACCTGCATTTCGATGTCATCGACACAGCCGGCTTCGAGGATGCCGGCGCCTCGACCTTGCCCGGCCGCATGCGCGCGCAGACCGAGATCGCCATCCACGAAGCCGACCTGATCTTCTTCACCATCGACGCCAAGTCCGGCCTGCTGCCCGACGACAGGACCTTCGCCGAGATCGTGCGCAAATCCGGCAAGCCCGTCGTGCTGGTCGCCAACAAGGCCGAAGCCAAGGGCGCGCAGGGTGGCATGCTGGAAGCGTGGGAACTCGGGTTGGGCGAGCCGATCCCGGTTTCGGCCGAGCATGGCCAGGGCATGCCCGATCTGCGCGATGCGGTGATCGGCGCGCTCGGCGAGGCGCGCGCCTTCGGTGAGGAAGAAGAAGGCGAAGACGACGAGATCGCCGCCACCGAGGTGTTGATCGGCGAGGACATTACCGACCCCGACGCCGAGGACGTGCATAGCTACGACGACACCAAGCCGATGCGCATCGCCGTTGTCGGCCGCCCGAACGCCGGCAAGTCGACGCTGATCAACGCGCTGATTGGCGAGGAGCGGCTGCTGACCGGCCCGGAAGCCGGCATCACCCGCGATTCGATCTCGGTCGACTGGGACTGGCATGGCCGCCGGCTGAAGCTATTCGACACGGCCGGCATGCGTCGCAAGGCCAGGATTCACGAGAAGCTGGAAGTGATGTCGGTGCAGGATGGCTTGCGCGCCATCCGTTTCGCCGAGATCGTCGTCATCGTGCTCGACGCCACCATCCCGTTCGAGAAGCAGGATCTGCAGATCGCCGACCTGATCATCCGCGAGGGCAGGGCGCCGGTAATCGCCTTCAACAAATGGGATCTGATCGATCACCCGCAGGAGTTGCTCGCTGAACTGCGTGAGAAGACCGAGCGGCTGCTGCCGCAGGTGCGCGGCATCCAGGCCGTGCCGGTCTCGGCCGAAACCGGGCGCGGCCTCGACAAACTGATGGATGCGGTGCTGAAGACGCACAAGGTGTGGAACAGCCGTGTCTCGACCGGCAAGCTCAACCGCTGGCTTGAAGCCATATTGGCGCATCATCCGCCGCCCGCCGTCGCCGGCCGTCGGCTGAAGGTCAAATATGTCACCCAGGCCAAGACGCGGCCGCCGGGTTTTGTTGTCCAGTGCTCGCGGCCGGATGCGATGCCGCAATCCTATGTCCGCTATCTCTCGAACAGCTTGCGGGAAGCCTTCGACATTCCGGGCGTGCCGATCCGTATCGCGCTGCGCACCTCCGACAACCCGTTCGCCGGCCGGGCCAAGAAGCGCGGTTGAGCGTCGGCGCTGTTTAGATCAGGCCACCGCACGCAAGCCGGCATCCGTCCGCGTATCGTCCGGCAATGCCTGCCGCGCCGCTTCCAGCAGTATGTCGGCCAAGCGGGCCGCCACCGGCTCGGGCGAGGCATCCCTCCGATGCAGGTACAGCGCCATTTTGGGCAGCGCCGGCAGGCCGGCGATCTCAGGTGTCATCGCGTTGACGCTGGCCGGAAGGCCGATGTCGGTGCGGATGGTCAGCCCAAGCCCGGCCGCAACGGCCGCCCAGATGCCGCCAAGGCTCGGGCTGGAGAAAGCCATGCGCCAGGGCAGGCCGGCGCGGTCGAGCGTTTCCGTCGCCACCGTACGCAACAGGCAGGGCGCTTCAAGCGCCACCAGCGGCAGTGGCTCGCCGTTGCGCAGGCTGGTCTCGATGCGCTTGGCCGGGCCGATCCAGCGCATCGGAACATCGGCGATGTGCTCGCTGTAGGGCAGCGTCTGGCCGCAGTGCCAGGCGAGTGCGATGTCGAGGCTGCCTGACATCACCCTTTCGGCGAGGTCGTGGCTGCGTCCAATCCTGGCCTCGATCTTGACCTTGGGGTGGGCGCGGGCAAAGCGGCCGAGCACGTCCGGTAGCACCGCTTCGCCGAAATCCTCCTGCAAGCCTAGCCGCACCCAGCCTTCCAGCTCGACGTCATGGATGGCTGCTGCCGCCTCGTCATTCAGGTCGAGCAGCCGGCGCGCATAACCAAGCATGGTCTCGCCTGCCTCCGTCAAGGCAAGGCCGCGCCCCGACTTGCGAAAGATCGGTGTCGCCGCCTGCTCTTCCAGTTTCTTCAACTGCGCGCTGACCGCCGAGGTGGAGCGGCCAAGCCGGTCGGCGGCCTTGGCAAAGCTGCCCAGCTCCATGCCGGTGATGAAACTGCGGAGAACGTCGAGGTCGAATGTCACGCGTCGCATGAGATAATCCTGATTTTCGGGATTGTATGTCAAAAACTTCCCAATATTCAGGATGAAGCTACGGCGGTAAAGGCAGAGCGTCAAGGCCCGGGGCCGGGCCAGCAAGGGTAAAGAACCATGTCGCTTGTCGCTACGGATTTGCAATGCAGCCAGGAACAGATCAGGCGCTCGCCTGAGGTGTTCACCATCGCGCCCGGCGCCCCCAAGGTCCGCTCCAATCATCGCTGGAAGGTGCTGGGCATCGGGGTTGCCGCCAATGCCAGTTTTTCGGCGACTTTTTCCGGCATCCCGGCGACGGCTGTTTTCATGCGCTCCGGCTATCAGCTCGGCAATGGCCAGCTCGGTCTGGTGCTTGGTCTCCTGGGCCTCGGCGTGGCGCTGAGCGAACTGCCATGGGGCCTGCTGACGGATCGCTGGGGCGACCGCCATGTGCTGCTCACCGGGCTCGGCGCGACCGCGGCATGGCTGCTTCTCATGGCCTTGCTCGTGGTGCCGTCGCCGGCACACAGTCCAGGTGTTGCGCCTCTGGCCGCCGCGTTGCTTGTCACGGGCCTGCTTGGCGGCAGCGTCAACGGCTCCAGCGGCCGTGCCATCATGGCCTGGTTCCATGAAGGTGAGCGCGGCTTTGCCATGAGCATCAGGCAGACGGCGGTGCCGCTCGGCGGCGGGCTCGGCGCCCTCGTCTTGCCGTCACTCGCGTCGGCCCATGGTTTTGCAGCGGTTTACGGCTTGCTGGCCGCATTCTCCGCCATCACGGCGCTTTTCGCGTGGCGCTGGCTGCATCAGCCGCCAATCGGCGACAACGAGACTGCCACTGGCGATACCGTGTTGTCAGCCGGTCCCACACCCCTGCGCAACCCAAACGTCTGGCGCATAGCCATGGGCATTGGCCTGCTCTGCGTTCCGCAGGTGGCGGTACTCACCTTCGCCTCTGTCTTTCTGCATGATTTCGGTGGCATGGGAACGGCAGTGATCAGCGCCAGCCTGGCCGCCGTGCAGGTCGGCGCCATGGTCATGCGCGTCTGGAGCGGCCGCTTCACCGACCGTCATGGCAACCGCCGCGCCTTCCTGCGCCTTTTCAGCAAGTTGAGTGCGGCCGCTTTCGCCACCCTCACGCTGCTTGTGTTTGTCATGGCCGCCGCCCCCGGCTGGCAGCCGGTGCTCGCCATAACCATCGTTGCGGTCCTGATCATTGCCGGTATCTGTGGTTCGGCATGGCACGGCGTCGCCTACACCGAGCTTGCCACACTTGCCGGCGCAAGCAATGCCGGGGTGGCGCTGGGCCTCGGCAACAGTTTTGTCTTTATCGCCTTCTTCCTGGTGCCGATCGCCATTCCGGGACTGCTGGCTGTCGGGTCATGGACCGGCGTCTGGCTGGCGGCTTCCGTCTGCGCGCTGATCGCCTGGCCGGTCTTCCTGAGGCCGGCTTGAATGCGCCCGCCGCAAAACCGCCCGACTTCGAAACCACGACCCTTGAGCCGGCTGAGAAAACCCGATCGATCCCGTTAACGTCCCATCAAGGTTAATGCATCATTTTGCTCTCCAGTGGGGTCAGTAGCGTTCCTGGAGAGTGTTCCGTGCATCGACGTGTTTTGAAGCGGCTTGTTGCCGCCGCCGGTGAGAAGAAACGCAGCCTTGTGTCTCCGTTCATCATCGGCCTCGGCATCTGGATCGGCTTCCCGACCGTCGCCGCCTACCAGGATATGACCAGCCTCGTTTCCGGCCTTGAATCGCCGACCGCGCGCTGGAATTCCTATGTCGAGAGATCCGTCGCCGGTTCAGTGCACGCCGCCGAGATGCCGTTCGTCGATTCCGACGTTACCGGTTCGATCTCCGGATCAGGCATTCACCTGGCCGGCGTCGGCAACGTGTCGTTTCGCGGCAAGGGCGGCAAGGTCAGCGGCTCGCCCGACGAGGACCGCGTCATGCGCGCCGACAAGAAGGGCCGCATCGTCCAGATGTCTCCCGTCGCCCCGCCGAAGAACTTCAACGCCGGTTCGATCTTCCAGCGGACTTCCTCCTTGATGCGGCCGAGTATGGACGGCGACCTGAAGATGGCTTTCGCCAAGCCGCAGATCAAAGGCAAGGAAATCCAGATCGCCGCCGCGTTCCATGCGCGCGAGGACAAGAAGCCGGATCCCGGCGTGCCGGCCATGCTTGCCGCCCTGGTCAACAATGACCATCCCGATATTCTGGCGACGGCCTATGCGCAATCCGAGCCGGACTATGCCAAGGCCTCGCCTTTCGAAGTTCTGCTTCAGGACGAAGAGCCCAACAGCGGCCGCTTCATTCCGCCGATGGCCAAGGGTGACCATTGGTGGATCCAGAATCCGCTGCCCGAAAGTGTCTTCTCCAAGAAGGAGCAGGCATGCCTGGCCAACGGCATCTACTTCGAGGCGAGAAGCGAATCCGTGCGTGGCCAAGCTGCCGTTGCCCAGGTCATCCTCAACCGCGTCCGCAATCCGGCCTATCCGAATTCGATCTGCGGCGTCGTCTACCAGAATGACAGCTGGTTCAACCGCTGCCAGTTCTCCTTCGCTTGCGACGGCAGGAAGAAGCGCATCGACAGCCCGGTCGCCTACAAGACCGCGCAGGACATTGCCATGGCGGTTACCGCCGGCAAGATCTTCATCCCGGAGGTCGGCTCGTCGACCCACTACTACGCCCAATATGTCCACCCCGGCTGGGCGCGCACCATGCAGAAGATGACCAAGATCGGCCTGCATATCTTCTATCGCACCTATGGCGGTGGCTGGAGTTGAGGGCTCGTCAGTCGCCGGCCTTTTTGGCCCAGCGCAAGCTTGATCACCAAGCCATTGCGCGGAGGATTCGGTCGCCGTGCCCATGTCCTCATCGCGGGCACGATGTCGCACCTCTCTAATTAATTGATTTTATTATATAAAATACATGGCGATGAACTTCCGCCCGTGGCTTGACGGGCGCAGACCCTCTAACTATGTTGCCGGCGACTTTAGAAGCGGACGGACGGTGACGGTCTGACCGGGCAGGGGGGTTGCGATGGCCGACAAGAATGGGCCAGACGGAACCGGAGAAACCGGCCGCGGCAAGCAGCATGAAACCGGCATCCGCGACGACGACCTTGAGCGCCGCCGGCGTCAACTTGAAGCATCGCTTGCGACAAGGCGTCCGGACGACAAAATGGAAGAGTCGGCCAACACGGGCAACGTTGCCATGGCCTTCCGGTTTGCCAGTGAATTCGTCGCTGGAGTTCTGGTTGGCGGGTTGATCGGCTGGGGAATAGACTGGTTATTGGGGTCGTCACCGATCTTTTTGATCGTGTTCTTGCTCGGTGGTTTTGGCGCGGCCTTGACAAATATGGTTCGTGTCGCCAAGGCAGCACAGACCAAAGTGCCATTGGGCAAGGATTTGCCTACCGGTGGCATTGATGATGAGGACTCTTGAGGGGTCCTCGAACGGATTTAATTCTGCTCCGTCCATACGGGGCCAATTTTGGGGTAGAGAAACGTGGCTGGCACCGCAGATCGGGTCGATCCAATCCACCAGTTTCATATCGTCGATCTGTTCCAGATCGGCCAGATCGGCGGGATGAAGTTCGCCTTTACCAATTCGGCGCTGTTCATGTTGATTGCGGTGGCTCTGTCTTTCCTGCTCCTCTACGCAGGCTCAGCCCCCCGCGCACTGGTTCCGGGCAGGTTCCAGTCGGTCGCCGAGGAGTTCTACTCCTTTGTGCATAATCTCGTGCGACAGGTTCTGGGTGAAGAAGGCAAGGCCTTCTTTCCCTTCATCTTCTGCCTGTTCGCCTTCGTGCTCTTCACCAATTTTCTCGGCCTAATCCCCTATTTCTTTACCGTCACTAGCCAGCTGGTCATCACTGGCACGCTTGCCCTTTTCATCATTCTGATGGTGCTTGTGGTTGGCCTGGCAAAGCACGGTCTGAAGTTCTTTGGGCTTTTTGTGCCGCACGGCGTGCCGATTTTCCTTCTGCCGTTCATCTCGCTCATCGAAATCATCTCTTTCCTCGCCCGCCCGGTCAGCCTCTCGCTTCGACTGTTCGGCAACATGCTTGCCGGACACATCGTGCTCAAGGTTTTCGCCGGCTTCATTGTCAGCCTAGCGGGCCTGGGATTTGGTGGTTGGATCGGCGCCATCGGACCACTTTTCATGACGGTGGCAATCACCGCTCTCGAATTCCTCGTGGCTGCCCTGCAGGCCTTCGTGTTCGCGGTGCTGGCCTGTGTCTACCTCAAGGACGCACTTCATCCACATCACTAAGCTGGCGGCACAACGCCCCGGTGAACTAGACAACGTTACCCATCGCAAGGAGAAACAAGATGGACGCTGAAGCTGCAAAGATGATTGGCGCGGGCATTGCCTGCATTGGTATGGGCGGCGCTGGTATCGGTGTCGGCACGATTTTCGGTAACTTCCTTTCGGGCGCTCTCCGCAACCCGTCTGCCGCACAGGGCCAGTTCACCAACGCGCTGATCGGCGCGGCGCTTGCCGAAGGTCTGGGCATCTTCTCGCTCGTCGTCGCCCTGCTCCTGCTGTTCGTTAAGTGACGGCGTCATAATCACGCCTGTTCGTCGCCGCTTTTCGGGCGGCGACTGGTCCTTGATGATCGCTATCAGGGGGAAAGAGCGCAATGGCGAGCACGACTGAAGCAACTCAACCCGCCGGCGGCGAGGCGACTGCAACAACGGAAGTTGCGCATGGCGAAGGCCATGGCGCTTTTCCGCCGTTCGACAGTTCGACCTTTCCATCGCAGATCCTGTGGCTCGCAATTGCTTTCGGGCTGCTTTACCTGTTGATGTCGCGTATCGCGTTGCCGCGCGTGGCGTCTGTTCTCGACGCGCGCAGCGACCGGCTGACATCCGATATCGGCGAAGCCAATCGTCTCAAGGGCGAGAGCGATGCAGTCGCGGCCGCTTACGAGCAGGCCTTGGCCGAGGCGCGCAACAATGCCTCCGGGATTGCCCAGAAGGCACGCGACGCTGCAAAGGCCGAGGCGGATGCGAAGCGGGCGGAGGCGGAAGCTTCCGGCGCGGCCAAGCTGGCGGATGCCGAGGCAGCCATCGTTGCGGCCAAGGCAAAGGCGATGTCCGGGGTTGGAGCGATTGCTGCCGATACGGCCGACGCGATCGTCAAGTCTTTCGCCGTCGCAACCGCTACGAAATCCGAGATCGAGCAGGCCGTAAAGGCCGCGCTGGCAAAGTGAGTGGACGATGAACGCTACCAGTTTAGCAACGCTGTGGGTCTTCATTGCGCTTCTCTTGTTCGTCGGCATCCTCATCTGGGCCGGCGTACCGAAAAAGCTGGCGGGAACCCTGGATGGTCGCGCCGACCGGATACGCAAGGAGCTTGATGAAGCACGCCGGTTGCGTGAAGAGGCCCAGCAACTGCTCGGCCTCTATCAGAAGAAGCGGAACGAAGCCGAGCAAGAGGCTGCCGGCATCGTCGCTGCGGCCAAGCGCGAGGCCGAGCTTTTTGCCGCCGACGCGCACCAGAAAACCGAAGACTATGTCGCCCGGCGCACCGCGTTGGCCGAACAGAAGATCGGTCAGGCCGAGCGTGATGCGATTGCCGAAGTGCGTGCCAGCGCCGCTGACATCGCCGTCGAGGCCGCCCGCGCATTGCTGGCCGCCAAGATCGATGCCAAGGCCGGAGCCGACCTGTTCAAGGCTTCGCTCGCGGACGTGAAGGCCAAGCTGAACTAGGCTAAGCCCTCTGGAAATTGAAAAAGCCGCCCGGGCAACCTGGCGGCTTTTTTTGTTGGGCGTTGACTTCAACGCTGCCGATCTCCCCCCTCGTGGGGGGAGATCGGCTGTCGCCGCTGCTTTAGCCAATCTCCGAGGATAACGCCGTCGCTTCAATCCAGCCCGGCCAAGCCCTCTTCCTCAATCACCTCCGCCCCGCCCAGCCGGAACGGCGCGAATGAAACCCGGTGCAGCCGCGCGACTGGGCCATGCGCCTCGATCGCCGTGCGATGCCGGACCGTCGCATAGCCCATATGGACCTCGAAGCCGTAGCGGCCGTGATGGTTGCCGCAGCCGCACATCATGCGGTCGCGCATCACCTTGGCAACGATCGAAGCGGCGGCGATCGACTGTGAGCGCTGGTCGCCCTTGATCAGCGCGCGGCCGTCGCATGGCAGCCCTGGTGGTACATCGCGTCCGTCGGCGAGCGCGAGCTTGGGCCGAACCGACAGTCCGACCACCGCACGGCGCATCGCCTCAAGGCTCGCCTTGAGGATGTTGCTGCCGTCGATACCCTCGGCGCTGATCGAAGCCATGGAAACCGCCTGCGCCGAGCCAAGAATGCGCAGGAACAGCGCTTCGCGCTGCAAATGGCTGAGCCGTTTGGAATCGTCGAGGCCTTCGGGAATGTTGGCGGGATCGAGCACCACGGCGGCTGCGACCACCGGCCCGGCCAGAGGACCGCGGCCGGCCTCGTCCATGCCGGCCACAGGCCACAAACCCTCGGCCATCGCCTTCGTCTCGAAGGAGAAATCGGGTTTCTCGACGATTTCGAAGAGAAGCGGAGAATCGGAACGCGCACGAGCCATGTTGCGGCGAGGTTCGCATCGGCTCCGATTCTCCGCAAGTCCCTCCGGGTCGGGTGGGGCGCCGGACCGGGAGGGCACCGTCTGCAGGCCGGGGCAGGCCGGACGGGATTTCTTGCCATGGCAGGTCAAACCGCCACGGCGAATTGCATTTTCAGAGCAGCATCAGCTGTTCCTGGTCTTTTCCAGCGGCGACGAACTGGTCGGTACGCAGCGTGCGCCGCTCGGCATTGAGGCCGAGCCGCTTGGCGGTGATCTCGAAGCGCCGGCCGATCTGCCAGGCGTAAGGACCGGCGCCCTTCATGCGCTTGCCCCATTCCGAATCGTAGTCCTTGCCGTCGCGCATCGAACGGATCAGCGACATCACGTGACGGTAGCGATCGGGATAGTGGCGCAGCAGCCAGTCCTTGAAGATCGGGCTGACCTCCAGCGGCAGGCGCAGAACGACATAGCCCGCTTCGCGCGCGCCGGCGGCGCGTGCCGAATCGAGGATTCGTTCCATCTCCTGGTCGGTGAGGCCTGGGATGATCGGCGCCACCATGACCGAAGCCGGAATGCCGGCATCCGAAAGCTGCCGGATCGCCTCCAGCCGCTTGGTTGGCGTCGACGCGCGTGGTTCCATGGTGCGCGCCAGCATGCGGTCCATTGTCGTCACCGACAGCGCCACCTTGGCCAGCCCCCGTTCGGCCATGCGCGACAGGATGTCGATGTCGCGCGTCACCAGCGCGGATTTGGTGACGATGCCGACCGGATGGCCACGCGCTTCCAGCACTTCGAGGATCTCGCGCATGATCCGGTACTGCTTCTCGATCGGCTGGTAGGGATCGGTGTTGGTGCCGATGGCGATGGTGCGCGGCTGGTAGCCGTCCTTCGACAGTTCCTTGTCAAGCAGCCGCGCCGCATCCGGTTTGGCGAACAGCTTGGATTCAAAATCCAGGCCCGGCGACAGGCCCATGAACGAATGCGTCGGCCGGGCAAAGCAATAGACGCAGCCATGCTCGCAACCGCGATAGGGGTTGATCGACCGGTCGAAGGAGATGTCTGGCGATTCATTGCGGGTGATGATGGTGCGCGGCTTTTCCACCTGCACCTCGGTCTTGAACGGCGGCAGTTCCTCCAGAGAATTCCAGCCGTCATCGAAGACATGTCGGCTGACCGGCTCGAACCGCCCCGACGGATTGATGCCCGCCGACCGGCCGCGATTGCGATCCGGACGGACACGCACGCCACTCTGCTCAATCATCGCATTGGCCATATCGGCGCGTCCTGCTCCGAAAGCTGCAATGTCTGCGCGCACGATCTGTTCCATCTTTGCCCGCTCCCAGGGACTTTCCATGTTCTGTCGAATCGCTCTGTTCATGAAATTATTCCTATTTTACCGATGAGAACAAAGCAAGAACTTTTTATGTTGCGCTGCAAAAACTGGCGCTGCGCGCGGCTTTCCGCTATTCGGCTAAACATGCTCAGTGTTCTCATCGAAACACGCAACGACGAAGAGGGTCTCGCCCGCACGCTCGGCTCGCTGATTGGTGGCGCGGTCGAGGGCGTGGTGCGCGAGGTCGTCATCTGTGACACCGGCTCCACCGACCAGACGCACCGTGTCGCCGAGCATGCCGGCTGCCACTATGTGGCGAGCGGCGGCATCGCCGCCGGCATCAGGCAGGCCAAGGGTGACTGGCTGTTGCTGCTGGAGCCGGGCGCGCGGCTTGTGGAAGGCTGGATCGAAGCGGTGGCCTCTCACACGGCCAGGCAAACCATGGCGGCGCGATTCTCTCGCGCACGCGGCAGCCGCACGTCATTCCTGGCGAGGGTCTTTTCGGGAAACCGCGCGCTCGCCGATGGCCTGGTGATCAGCAAGCGCCAGGCTGCGTCCCTGTCGAAAAGTGCCGGCAGCGCCGAGGCTTTGGCGCGCGGCCTGGCGACGAAGAAGCTCGATGCCGAGATCTGGGTGGCGCCACCGAAGCAGCAGCGCCGCGCTCCGAAATGATTTTTTGCAGCTGCTCTATCCATTGTGCATTGCACAAAATCTGACGTGAGGTTAGCCTTCACTCGAAGCGGGTGAATTGGGTTGGGTCATGCGAGTGCGAGCACCGATGCGGCATCGGGTGTCACGCTCATGGACGAGGACCAAATGAACCTTTCATTCCCCGACAAATCCGGCACGGCCAGCCTCGAGGCCATTGCGCGCAATGGCAGCCTGCTGCGGCGCATCGCCGTGCGCATTCCGACCTATCTGACGGACCTGCGCGAAAACCCGGCCTGGCTGCCGATGTTTATGCTGGCGCGCACCATGCCGGGGCGCCGGATGCACTGGCTGGGTGCAAAGCGCGCCAGACCTGCCGACAATGCGGGCGATACGATGTTCGCCGGTGTCGAGAGGGCAACGGTGGTCGATGCGCTGCGCGCCGACGGCCTGTTTTCAGGCCTGGTCCTGCCGACGGAAATTCATCGCGAGATCGCGGATTTCGCGGGGCGTACGCCTTGCTTCGGCAATTTCGACCGCCGTTTGGAATTCATGCCGGGTGAACATGCGCAAGCCGAGAAACGCTTGGGCCGCTCGCTGCTCAGCGGCCACTATTTCGAGCGCATCCTCGACTGCCCGGCGGCACTCGCCATACAGCGCGATCCGCTGCTTCTCGACATTGCCGCGCACTATCTCGGCGCCCAGGCGAAACTGATCACCACGCGCGTCTGGTGGAGCTTTCCGACCGGCGAGGCCTCGGACGCCGACAAGAACCTTGCCTCGCTGGGCAAATATCATTTCGACCTCGACGACTGGCGCATGCTGAAATTCTTCTTCTACCTCAAGCCCGTCGACACCGGCACCGGTCCGCATGTCTATGTCAGGGGTAGCCATAACAGGCGCGTCATAAAGCATCAGCTGACCCTGTTGGTCGGCCATTCCGCCCAGGAGGTGCTGGACGTCTATGGCGAGCAGAGCCCGGTGACGCTGACCGGCGAAGCCGGCCTCGGCTTCGTCGAGGACCCGTTCGGCTTCCACATGGGCACCGTGCCGGCGCGCACGCCGCGGCTGATGATGGAAGTCGGCTTCGGCGTTTCGCGCCCCTCGCGCCGCCGCTTTCACGGCGAACCGGTCCTCCGTTGAGGGCTATTTGCCCCGCCGCAGATGCTCGTCCAGGCGCGGCATGATCTCGACGAAGTTGCACGGCATGTGGCGGTAATCGAGCTGCGCCTTGAGGATGCCGTCCCAGGCGTCCTTGCAGGCGCCGGGCGAACCCGGCAGCACGAAGACGAAGGTGGCGTTGACGACGCCACCGGTCGCCCGGCTCTGGATCGTCGAGGTGCCGATCTTGTCGTAGGAGATGCGGTGGAACACTTCCGAAAAGCCGTCCATGCGCTTTTCGAAGATCGGCTCCAGCGCCTCCGGCGTCACGTCGCGGCCGGTAAAGCCGGTGCCGCCGGTGGTGATGACGACGTCGATGTTTTTGTCCCGCGACCACGCTAGCACCGTGTCGCGGATTTTGTCGCGGTCGTCGGTGACGATATCGCGGGCGGCCAGGATGTGGCCGGCTTCGGTGATGCGGTCGGCCAGCGTCTGGCCGGATTTGTCGTCGGCGAGGCTGCGTGTGTCCGATACCGTCAGCACCGCGATGCGCACGGGGACGAAGGACCGGCTTTCGTCTATCTTGGCCATCTCACTCGGCCTCTGATGTCATGCTGCGCGTCGCCGCGACGAACCAGTCGGGCTGGCGGTTGCGAATCTCGGCGGCCGCGCGCTTGGCGACATTGCCGGTCTCGAACAGGCCGAAGCATGTCGCGCCCGATCCCGACATGCGTGAGAACCCCGATCCAGCCTTATCAAGCCACGAAAGCGCCCTGCCTATGGCGGGCTGCATCGCAAGGGCCGCCGGCTCGAGATCGTTGCGGGTGATCTCCAGCCAGTTGCGCAGGCTGTGAAAATCGATGCTGCGCGGCAGCGGCGGCAAGGGTTCATTGTCGCGACGGGAAAGTGCCGCGAAGACATCGGCCGTCGGGACCGGTGTGCCCGGGTTGACCAGCACCAGTCCCAGTGCCGAAAAGTCAGGGACCATCGACAGTTCGTCACCAATGCCGCGCGCCACCAGCGGCTTCGCCGCCAGGCACATCGGCACATCGGCGCCAAGCGAGAGGCCGACCCGCGCCAGCTCGGCTCCATCGATTTCCAGATCCCATGTTTCTACCAGCCCGCGCAGCACGGCCGCCGCGTCGCTCGACCCGCCGCCGACTCCGGAGGCAACCGGCAGGTTCTTTTCGAGCTTTATAGAGACCGGAGGGGTTCTTTCGGCCCCGGCCGCTCGTCGCAGCGCATCGCGCGCCTTTAGCACCAGATTGTTGGCGTCCAGGGGAACCGCCGGCGCGTAGCGCCCCGACACGGTGAAATCGTCGCTGCCGGCTAGCGCGATCTCGACCCGGTCGCCAAAGCGCGTGAACACCGCCAGGCTTTCGATCAGGTGATAGCCGTCAGGACGTCTGCCGGTGACGTGCAGCGCCAGATTGATCTTGGCAGGCGCAGGCCAAGTACGCGAACCGATCTCGGTGTCCACGGCGTCAGTCGTATCGGGGATGATAGTTAGTCCTTGGCCAGCCGGTATTCGCCGGTCTTCGGATCCTTGACCAGCGTTCCCATCGCGCCGTTGGCCGCCTGCTTTTCGGTGCGCCGCACCTTGGCCGTCACGCGTTCGGCTTCGCGCACGAACGTGCGGTAGCCGAAATAGGCGGCGACGCCAACGACGGTGAAGAAAATGATCTGCGGCATGCCAAAACTCCTCCCACGCTGGGCCGGCAAAGGCGGCCGGTCGGGACGATTAAGCACTCATGGTAGACGGTTTCGTCGGCTTTTCAAAGCCCGAAGCGCGACCACAATGCGCGCTCTTCCGCCGCATCGATGACACCGCCTACGGCAGCCGCGGCGATATCGGGCGCCGAAAAATGCGAGCCGAACAGGCCGAAGCGGCTGAGGAAACCGCGCGGCGCCGAGACCAGCCTGAGCTGGGTCTTTGCCCCGAACCGGGTCTTCAGCACGGTGCGCATGTCACCGAGCGCATCGACGAGGCCGAGCTCCAGGCCTCTCTTGCCAGTCCAGAACAGGCCGGTGAACAGGTCCGGATCGTCCTTCAGCTTCGTGCCGCGCCGCTCCTTGACCAGATCGATGAAGGTTTCGTGGACCTCGAGCTGCAACGCCTTCAGCCGCTCGACGTCTTCCTTCTTCTCGGGCTTGAACGGATCGAGCACCGCCTTGTTCTGACCGGCGGTATGTACGCGACGCTCGACGCCGATCTTCTTCATCATTTCCGGGAAACCGAACGAGGCCGAGACCACGCCGATCGAGCCGACGATGGAGGAGGGATCAGCAAAAATCTCGTCGCCGGCGACCGCGATCATGTAACCGCCGGAGGCCGCGACATCCTCGACGAAGACCAGCACCCTCTTGTTTTTTTCAACCGCCAGGTCGCGGATGCGCTTGAAGATCAGCCGCGACTGCACCGGCGAGCCGCCGGGCGAATTGATCGAGACGGCGACCGCCGGCGCGTCGAAGGAAAAGGCCTTTTCGATGAGGCCGGCGGTGGAAGCCAGCGACAGGTTCTGCCGGAACTGGCCGCCCGACATGATGGTGCCATGCAGCCGGATGACCGGAATGGTGACGACGGTGGAGCGCCAGGATTTCGGCAGCAAGCGGTTGAAAAGACGTTTCACGAGGGCGCGGTCTCCGGTCGGTGGGTTGCAGGCATGTAGGGATTTCCCGGCCAACAGCAATGCGGCCGGCCAGAATAGCTCAATCTCCAAACAGTGAGGCGAGACCGTTGGTGATCATTTCGCTGCGCTCATCGGGTCTGTTGCCCGATTGCGCGTGAAGCATCAGCGGCGGTCGGATGGCAAGTTTTCCGCGCGCGCCGAGTGCTGCCCGCACAATAATGCGGATCGCCGCCGCGTCGGGGCGAGGGTGGACGGCGAGCATCTCGGCATCGCCGAACCGGCCTGACATCGCGTCGAGAATGGCGCTTAGCTGTTCGGGCCGTGCGATGACGGCCAGTCCGCCGCGCGGCCTGGTCACGGCCGCCGCGCTGCGGATCCAGCTCTCGAACAGCCCGTCCTCCATGACATGCGCTTCCTTTCGCAGGCGGTCTGGCGTGGCGCGGTCGCGGGCGGCATTGAAAGGCGGATTCATGATGACGAAGTCGAAATCATTGTCGGCGAGGCCGGCCGTAGCGCGCGCCTGGCCGGATAGTGTGACATCGGCGACAAGCACGCACGCGCGATTACTGAGATGGGCATTGCCGGGATGGGCAAGGGTAGCCGCCGCGAAGGCCGCCATTTCCGGTGCGCGTTCGACAAGCACTGCCTGGGCAGCCGAGCAGCGCGACAGCACAGCGAGGCCGGCAGCACCGGCGCCAGCGCCAAAATCGGCGAGGCGCCTACCAAACGAGGATGGCACGGACGCCGCCAGCATCATCGCATCCATGCCGGCGCGATGACCGCCATGCTTGGGCTGCACGAGCCAGAACCGGCCACGATGGAAGGCATCGACCGTGTGGGCCGGCGTATCGGGAATAAGGGCGGCGCTCGTTTCAGCCATTACTTCTGGCGGATTTCGTTCTCGATGCCGGCGTCTTTCAGAATGCGCCGCGCCGCATCGGCGTGGTCGGCGTCGACCATGACGCGCTTCTGCAGAAGACCGATCGACCCTTCCAGAATGCTCATATTCTGATCGGCGACAAAGCAGGCGATGCCAGCGTCGCGCATCAGCGATTCGACAAAGGAGATGATCACGGCATCGTTGGTGCGGACAAGTTCTATCATCGGACGAAACTTTCAGTTTGCGGCGCCGATGTAAACGGGCACGCCGATTTCCATGGCAGAACAGGCTCTGTTTGGGCGCCCGTTGACACGCTGTCACCGCCGCCGCGCCAATTCGCCACTTGCCGTGGCCATATCCGCCGCCCTAGAGTCCAGGCAAGGGACTAAGGGTGCCGTCGCACGCGTTATACCAAGACGGGAGTGATTGTCGTGGGTGTCGTTCTCAACATCGAAAACGGGAAGCGGGAACCCGCCTCCATCAAGGATCTGATCGATCTGACGTCAGCCGACATGGGGCGCGTCAACGAACTCATCCTGTCCAAGGCCGGTTCCGACGTCCAGATGATCCCGGAAGTCGCCAACCACCTTATCTCGTCCGGCGGCAAGCGGCTGCGGCCGATGCTGACGCTCGCCGCCGCGCAGATGTTCGGCTATGCCGGCGAAGGCCACGTCAAGCTCGCCACCTCGGTCGAGTTCATGCACACGGCGACGCTTCTTCACGATGACGTGGTCGACGAGAGCGGCATGCGCCGCGGCAAGAAAACCGCCCGCATGATCTGGGGCAACCAGGCCAGCGTCCTGGTCGGCGACTTCCTGCTCGGCCAGGCCTTCCGCATGATGGTCGATGTCGGCTCGCTCGAAGCGCTCGACATCCTGTCGAGCGCCGCCTCGATCATCGCCGAAGGCGAGGTCATGCAGCTTGCCGCCGCGAAGAACCTCGAAACCACCGAGGACGAGCATTTCGCCGTCATCAAGGCCAAGACGGCGGCGCTGTTTTCAGCTGCCGCCGAAGTTGGCCCTGTCATCGCCCAGGCAACCCGCAATGATCGTGCCGCACTTCGCTCCTACGGCATGAATCTCGGCCTTGCCTTCCAGCTCATCGACGATGCGCTGGACTATGGCGGCACCAGCAAGGATCTGGGCAAGAATGTCGGCGACGATTTCCGCGAGGGCAAGGTGACCTTGCCGGTCATCCTCGCCTACCGGCGCGGCACCAAGGCCGAGCGCACCTTCTGGAAGCGCGCCATCGAGGACAATGTCGTCGACGACGCGGGCCTGGAAAAGGCGATCGGCCTGATGACCCGCCACGGCGCCATTGCCGACACGATCGGGCGCGCCCGCCATTTCGGCGAGATCGCCCGCGACGCGCTGGCGCCGTTGGAAGCGACGCCGCAGAAATCGGCGCTGATCGACGTCATCGATTTCTGCATCAGCCGGGTGAACTGAGAAGGCCGGCCTTTTCGCGGGCTTCCTCTGGATTGCGCCGGAGGCAGCAAACTTGCGAATACCGGTCTCGCCGTCTCGACAAGCTGCCCTGCCGCAAATTATCTATAAAACATGGCAAAGGGCACGGACGACACCATCGCGGTGCGCATCAGCAAGGCGCTGGCGGATCGCATCATTTCGGGCGCGATCGAACCTGGGGCCCGGCTTCGGCAGGACCATATCGCCGAGGAATTCCACACCAGCCATGTTCCGGTGCGCGAGGCGTTCCGCCGCCTTGAGGCGCAAGGGCTGGCTGTCAGCGAGCCGCGCCGCGGCGTGCGTGTCGCGGCTTTTGATCTCGGCGAAGTCAAGGAAGTCGCCGAAATGCGGGCCGCACTCGAAGTGCTGGCGCTGCGTCATGCTGCGCCGCACCTGACTTCAGCCATTCTCCACCAGGCCGAAGAGGCGACAAAGGCCGGTGACAAATCCCGCGATGTCCGGTCGTGGGAAGAAGCCAATCGCGCCTTTCACCGCTTGATCCTGGCGCCATGCGCGATGCCGCGCCTGCTTGCCACCATCGATGACCTGCACGCCGCCAGCGCCCGCTTCCTGTTCGCGGCATGGCGCTCGGACTGGGAGACGCGCACGGACCAGGACCACCGCGCGATATTAGCGGCCTTGCGGCAGGGAAACACAGATTCGGCCGCTGTAACACTGGGGCAGCACGTCCAGTGGATTGGCCGCAAGCCGGTCAAGACGGCCTCCGGTACGACGCGCGAAGCCTTTGCCATCGTCGGCTAGGCAGTCCAGGAAAACCGTGAAACGGTTTTCCGTCCGGAAACTACGCAAAACAAAAAGCACTGAGCAGTCTTTGCACAGCGAGGCTTGCTATCTCCCGGGAAATGTGGATTCGATAATAGATCGAAAGCAGAAATTATCTATAATTTTAGATCGATCGAAGGATCCCCATGACAGACATAGCATTTACGTCCCGCAAGCCCTCCTTCAGCCCGCTCCGGCTCCAGGATCGTTCGCTCGCCTGGCAGGCCGGCGCCGTCGTGCTCGGCACGCTGTTCCTGGCGCTGGCGTCCTACATCGAAGTGCCGATGGTGCCGGTCCCTGTCACCATGCAGACCTTCGCCGTAACGCTCATCGGTGCGCTCTATGGCTGGCGACTTGGCGCGGTCACCATCGCTGCCTGGCTGGTCGAGGGCGCGGTCGGCTTTCCGGTTCTGTCTGGAGGAGCAGCGGGTGCATCCTATTTCGTCGGACCGACCGGTGGTTATCTCTTTTCTTTCCCGGTTGTCGGCGCGCAGGTCGGCTGGCTGGCCGAACGCGGCTGGAACGGCAACAGGGTGGTGCTTGCCTTCGTTGCCATGCTGCTCGGCAACCTTGCCTGCCTTGTTCTCGGCACGGCCTGGCTTGCGGTCATGATTGGAGCCGATCAGGCCATCACCTTCGGCTTCCTGCCGTTCATCGTCGGCGGCTTGCTCAAGTCGGCGCTCGGCGCCGCGACACTGATGGCGCTCCGCGGCGGCAAGGCGAAGTCGGCCAATCCGTGACGATCAGGCTGCGCGCCCATCACCTCCTTTGCCTGCTCACCTATGTGGGCAAGGGATACAGCCCCGCCTTCACCGCCAATTATGACGCGATCGCGGAGCGCATGAGCCGGGGCGAGGACATCCTCCTCGTTTCGGGCCCGGACGACATCTGCGCGTCGTTGCTCGATGAGCCGGAGCCGCATTGTCTGGGCGAGAGCGTCATCGAACGGGACCGGCTTGCTGCGCTCGATGTCGGGGATTTGCTGGCTCGATCAATCCAGGCCGGTATCCGCTTCGATCTCGATGCGGCAATCCTGGAGCGGATGCGACAGGCGTTTTCTGCTGGTAGCGTACGCAAGGCCTGCGACGGCTGCGAATGGAACGAGCTGTGCAGCACTATTGCGGCCGGCGGCTTTGCCGATACGAAGGTACAGCGATCCATCGTGCCGTGTTGACCTTGACGCCGGCTTTTCAGTGACCGAATGTCCCTTCCAGCCATGGTTTGTTAATCGGGTGACCCGATTGTGAATTTCAGGCGGATTGAAGCGCGACCCCAAAAAGGCCATGCTTTGCCCGGAAAGATCGAGTCTTACGTCGATCCCGCTGATGCGGAGATGGCGCCTGGCTGAAAGGGATACGATGCAGCAAGGACGTGCGCGCTGGCTGACGAGGCTGGCAATTGTGACAGGCATGGCGCTCTCGGCTTTGCCGGCCTATGCCAACCAATCCACCGAACCGGTCAAGATATCGTCGTTCTCGGGCGCCTATCTGGCCGCCCATATCGCCGAAGCCGACAACGACCTCGACAGCGCCATCGCCTACTACAAGCAGGCTTTGGCCTTTAATCCGAGCGACACCGGCCTGCAGCAGAGCCTGATGCTGTCGCTGATCGCCCAAGGCCGCTTTGACGAATCCCTGGTCTATGCCGACAAGCTCAAGGAAGTGCCCGACGTCGAGCGTTTCTCGCGCCTGGCGCTCGCGGTCGATTCCTTCCACAAGAAGGATTTCACCAAGGCGCAGTACTGGCTCAAGCTGTCGCTCGAATCAGACCTCGACCGGCTGATCTCCGGCGTCATGTCGGGCTGGGCGCAGCAAGGCGCGGGAGAGGCCACCGATGCGATGGCCTCCATCGACAAGTTGCAGGGACCGGACTGGTTCGGCCTGTTCAAGTCCTTCCACCGCGCGCTGATCGCCGATGCGTCGAACATGCCCGAGAAGGCCGAGGCGATCTACGCCGCTACGATGCAGGACACGACCGCCGGCGGCGCGGCGCCTGAAACCTGGATGCGCAACGCGCAGGCCTATGCCTCTTTCCTGGCCCGCAAGGGCGACAAGGCCAAGGCAATATCGGTGCTTGACCAGGCCGAGGCGTTTTCGCCGGGCAAGCTGGAAATCGTCGCCTTGCGCGACAGGATCGCCAAGGGCGACAAGATCGAGCCCTTCGTTTCCGGTCCGTCGGATGGTGCTTCCGAAATCCTGCTAGATCTCGCTACCGCGCTCAACCGTGGTGGCGGCGAGCCGTTCGTCCGCCTTTACCTGCAATACGCCCTGGCTTTGCGGCCTGACAGCGATGCGGCTCTCGTGCAGCTCGCTGCCGTTGCCGAACAGTTGAAGGACGGCGAGGGCGCTATCGCGCTCTACCGGCGTATTCCCGATTCTTCGCCGCTGAAGGAGCTTTCGGACCTGCAGCTCGGCCTCAACCTTGCCGATCTCGATCGCCATGACGAGGCGATCGCCCATCTCAAGGCCTTCGTCGACGCCCATCCCGACGACATGCGCGCCTATCTGGCGCTCGGCGGGGTCTATTCCTCGAAGGATGATTTCCGCTCGGCCGCCAACCTCTACGACAAGGCTGTCGAGGTGCTGAAGACGCCGACCGCCGCCAACTGGAACATCTTCTATCAGCGCGGCATCGCCTATGAACGCCTGAAGGAATGGCCGAAGGCCGAGCCGAATTTCCGCCGGGCACTGGAACTGCAGCCAGACCAGCCGCAGGTGTTGAACTATCTTGGCTATTCCTGGGTCGACATGAACACGAACCTCAAGGAAGGCCTGGCGATGATCCAGAAGGCCGTCGATCTCAGGCCGAGCGACGGTTACATCGTCGATTCCCTGGGCTGGGCCTATTTCCGCCTCGGCAGGTTCGATGACTCGGTGCGCGAGATGGAGCGCGCCGTCTCGCTGAAGCCGGAAGATCCGGTTCTCAACGACCATCTCGGCGACGCCTACTGGCGCGTCGGCCGCAAGCTGGAAGCCACCTTCCAGTGGAACCAGGCCCGCGACCTGAAGCCTGATCCCGATGTGCTGGCCACCTTGCAGCAGAAGCTGATGAAGGGCCTGCCGCCGATCGAGTCCAACACGGCGCAGGAAACCCCGAAGGTCAAGCCAGAGCCGGTGCCTGCCCCGAAGGGGTGAAATCAGGTTTTTGGAATGCGAACGGGGCTCTTTTCAGGGCCCCGTTTTCGTTTGGACAGGTGTCGATGCGCCGCTCGCTCAGAACAGTTTCCGGTAGACGACGAAGCCGGAGCGTTCGCCGATCTTGTCATAGAGCTTCATCGCGGTCTGGTTGGTCTCGTGCGTCAGCCAGTACACCCGGCCTGAGCCGGCGGCCTGGGCGCGGTCATAGACGCCTTCGATCAGCGCCCGGCCGATGCCTTTTCCACGCGAGGCTTCCGATGTGAAAAGGTCCTGCAGATAGCAGTTCGGTGCGATCGCCGTCGTGCTGCGGTGAAAGAGATAGTGCGCGAGGCCGAGAAGCTGTCCGTCGCTTTCGGCCACCAGCGCATGAACCGGCTCATAGGCATCGAAGAAGCGCGACCACGTCATCGCCGTGATCTCGCTTGCCAGCGCCGTCTCGCCCGAGCGGCCATAAAACGCGTTGTAGCCGTCCCACAGCGGCAGCCATCGGTCGAAATCCTGTCGTGTGACCGGGCGGACGATGACGGAGTTGGACATGGCTGGACCTGTTGTCGTTGCTGTGGGCTGCAGGGGACGAAGCAGACCGCAGCCTCCCGAGGCCGGCAATGGGCCAGTTCCCGGCAAAACCTTCAACGCTGCGCGGTACCCTCACGGCGTCCGCATCCGGCGCGGCTTGCTTGACGCTTCGCCGTCGTGTCTCTAGGACGTGCCGGCAAGCTAGCCTTTGCTGTCGAGGCCACCGTGACGATTGAACTGCCTGCCCATATGCATCCCAGCCGCTCGTTCCAGGGGCTGATCCTGACCTTGCACAATTACTGGGCGGCCTATGGTTGCGTCATCCTCCAGCCCTACGACATGGAGGTCGGCGCAGGTACGTTTCATCCGGCAACGACGCTGCGTGCGCTCGGGCCGCGTCGCTGGAACGCTGCCTATGTCCAGCCCTCGCGCCGTCCCAAGGACGGCCGCTATGGCGAAAACCCAAACAGGCTGCAGCATTATTACCAGTATCAGGTGATCCTGAAGCCGAACCCGCCGAACCTGCAGGAACTCTATCTCGGTTCGCTCCAGGCGATCGGTGTCGATCCGTTGCTGCACGACATCCGCTTTGTCGAAGATGACTGGGAAAGCCCGACGCTGGGCGCCTGGGGGCTTGGCTGGGAATGCTGGTGCGACGGCATGGAAGTCTCGCAGTTCACCTATTTCCAGCAGGTCTGCGGCATCGAATGCGCGCCGGTGGCAGGCGAACTGACCTATGGGCTGGAGCGGCTGGCCATGTATGTGCAAGGCGTCGACAACATCTACGACCTCAACTTCAACGGCCGTGAAGGTGCCGAAAAGGTCACCTATGGCGACGTTTTTCTGCAGGCCGAGCAGGAATATTCGCGCCACAATTTCGAATACGCCAACACGGCGATGCTGCTCAGGCATTTCGAGGACGCCGAGGCCGAATGCAAGGCGCTGCTCGATGCCGGCGCGCCGGCATCGAACGACAATCTGCCGATGCACAAGATGGTCTTCCCGGCCTACGACCAGTGCATCAAGGCCAGCCATGTCTTCAACCTGCTCGACGCGCGCGGCGTGATCTCGGTCACCGAGCGGCAAAGCTACATCCTGAGGGTGCGCAATCTGGCGAAAGCCTGCGGCGAGGCGTTTTTGAAGACGCAGGCTGGCGGACTGGCGGCCTGAGTTTCAGGCAGACCTCATCGTCTCGAGAGAAGCGTTGATCGGCGAGAGGATCTGGCCGCTCTGCCCGGCCATTGTCCGCAGTGCCTGCCGCACACCCGGCATCGAGAAGGCGCCGTGGACCTGCGCGGTAAAGCAGGCGCTGAGTGCGAGGATCTGCAGAAGTCTGGATGCCGTTTTCATGGTCGTTGAGCCAAGTGTTCCCTGCCTGAGCGTGGGTCGCTTCAGCGCTGCGTTCGGTTCATGGAAATCTTTGATCCAAGGACGAGCGGGATCGCCTCGTCCCGACAGGGCGGCCAAGATTTCTGGAAAGGGTGACAGCGGGCAGCCGAGTTGCTATGCCCTCTTTACCTCCCCCTGGATGGGGGAGGTCGCCGCGAAGCGGCGGGGGGGGGGGCTGGCGCGACTTTCCATGCCGAAACTCGATCGGTTCAAGCTGCGGTCCGCGCAACGGCTTCGTGCGGCAATGACCGACGAGGAACGCGTCTTGTGGCGGCATTTGTGGCGCATTCCAGTCGAAGGCACTCATTTCCGCAGACAAGCGTCAGTCGGTATCTACTTCCCTGATTTCATCTCACACCGGCTGAAACTGATTATCGAGGTGGACGGCGCCCATCACAGCTTCGATGACCAGCAACGACATGACGAGCGTCGGACAAAATGGTTCGAGAGCCAGGGTTATCGCGTCATCCGCTTCTGGAACCATGAAATCAAAAACGAACTGGATTCCGTGCTCGATACGATTTATGCGGCGGTGGAAGAACGAAAATCTCACCTTGGCCCGCGAGACGCCGAAGGCGCTTGAGACCGAGACGCCGCCACCCCACCCCGGCGCTGACGCGCCGACCCTCCCCATCAAGGGGAGGGTGAGGAGCTAACCATGCCTGACCTGCTTCTAGAACTTCGCTCCGAGGAAATTCCCGCCCGCATGCAGCGCAAGGCGGCGGGTGATCTGAGGAAGATGCTGACCGACGGTCTGGTCGAAGCCGGTCTGACCTATGAGGCGGCGCGCGAGTACTGGACGCCGCGGCGTCTCACGCTCGACATCAGAGGCCTCACCGCACGCTCGAAGGATATCCGAGAAGAGATCAAGGGGCCGTCGACGACGGCGCCCGAACAGGCTGTTCAGGGTTTTCTGCGCAAGGCCGGCCTGTCTTCGATCGCTGAGGCGCATGTCCATTCCGACCCGAAGAAGGGCAACTTCTATGTCGCTCACATTTCGAAGCCGGGCAGGGCGGCCGAGGAGATCATCGCAGAACTGGTGCCTGATATCATCCGCAACTTCCCCTGGCCGAAGTCGATGCGCTGGGGGCCTGCCTCGGCCAAGCCGGGTTCGCTGCGCTGGGTGAGGCCGCTGCAATCGATCCTGTGCACCTTCGGCCCGGAGACCGAAGAGCCGGTGGTGGTCGATTTCGAGATCGACGGCATCCGCTCCGGCAACATCACCTACGGCCACCGTTTCATGGCGCCTGGCGAAATCACCGTGCGTCGCTTCGACGATTATGTGAGCAAACTGGATGCGGCGAAGGTCGTGCTCGACGCCGACCGGCGTAAGGAGATTATCCTTGCCGATGCCCGCAACCTCGCCTTCGCCAACGGGCTGGACCTGGTCGAGGACGAAGGCTTGCTGGAGGAGGTGTCTGGGCTGGTCGAATGGCCTGTCGTGCTGATGGGTGAGTTCGAACAGGCATTCCTCGCCATTCCGGCCGAAGTGATCCGTCTGACCATCCGCGCGAACCAGAAGTGCTTTGTCACGCGCCCGCAGGGCGAAGGTGATGCACTCTCCAACCGCTTCATCCTCACCGCCAACATCGAGGCCACGGATGGCGGCAAGGAGATCGCCCACGGCAACGGCAAGGTGGTGCGCGCCCGTCTCTCTGACGCGCTGTATTTTTGGACCACCGACCAGGGCGATCTGCCTGACCTCGGCCAGCTCGAGGCGTCGGCGGAAAAGTTCGGGCTCGACCTCAAGAAGCCGCTCGACCAGCGCATGGCCCGCCTCGACCATCTCGGCGTCACCTTCCACGCCAAGCTCGGCACGCAGGGCGAGCGGGTGGAGCGGATCGCCCGGCTTGCCGAGGAACTGGCATCGATCGTCGGCGCCGATCCCGCGCTGGCGCGCCGCGCCGCGGTTCTTGCTAAGGCCGATCTCACCACTGAAGTTGTCGGTGAGTTCCCCGAATTGCAGGGCGCCATGGGCCGCAAGTATGCGCTGCTGCAGGGCGAGCATCCGTCCGTCGCCGCTGCCATCGAGGAACACTACAAGCCGCAAGGCCCGTCCGATTATGTGCCGAGCGATTTGGTATCAGTCACTGTCGCGCTTGCCGACAAGCTCGATATGCTGGTCGGCTTCTGGGCGATCGATGAAAAGCCGACAGGGTCGAAGGACCCGTATGCGTTGCGTCGCGCGGCGCTGGGCGTGGTGAGAACTGTCCTCGAAAACAAGATAAAGCTCTCCTTCAGCACTGCCATCGCTGCGGCCGTCGCGGCAGCACTTTTCGCCTATGATCGTTTGGGCGAAGGAGCCGAGAGCCGTGGCGTTGTGGCAATGCTGGACGCCCGAATTCAAGAATACCGAGGCGAGAGTCGTCTTTTGCCGGAAGCTGGTCTTGTAGCCGAGTTGATCAAGGGCGGTCTTCAGAGAGCGATATCCGAAACCTTTGGTGCACCTGACTTGGAACGAGAGTTCTTCGATGGGCAGCGTATAATGGAGCTACAGGCCTCTTTGGCGCCGTTCACCGCCGATCTCCTCGCCTTCTTCCACGACCGCCTCAAAGTCTATCTCCGTGACCAGGGCGCGCGCCACGATCTCATCGATGCCGTCATCACGCCGCAGTCCGATGACCTCCTGCAGATCGTCCGCCGCGTCGAGGCACTCGGCTCCTTCCTCGACACGGAGGACGGCAAGAATCTGCTCGCCGGCACCAAGCGTGCGGCCAACATCCTAGCTGCCGAGGAGAAGAAGAAAACGGCGGTCGCCAAAACCGTTGAGCCGGCGCTGCTTCGCGAGGTTAGCGAGAAGTCGCTGTTTGCGGCGGTGAATCAGGCTGAGAAGCAAGCCGGCGAAGCGATTCAGAACGAAGACTTTTCCGGCGCCCTGCTGGCGCTTAGCGCGTTGCGCGAACCCGTTGATTCATTCTTCGAGCATGTTCTCGTGAATGATGAGGACTTGTCCGTACGTGCCAACCGTCTGGCGCTGCTGGCGCGCATCCGTGCGGCCACCGGTCAGGTCGCGGATTTCGCGAAAATCGCCGGCTGAGAACCCAAGAAAAATATCTTCGAGCCGGCCGTTCGAGCCGGCTTACAGTCATATGACGATGATCTCTCCGTGGCAAAAGGGACATGTTCCCCAACCCAACGGAGGCTTCCATGAATTCCGATCACGAAATCGAAGTGACTGAAGAAACCTCGGGCCAGCCCGAGGCGCTTGAAACCGCTTCCGAAACCGATCACGACGCCGCTGCCGCGGTCGAAGCCGCCGATCACTCTGACGATGAGGACGGCGACGAAGAAGAAGGCGACGACGAAGACGGCGAAGAGTCTGACGAAGATGACGCCGACCATGCCGTGAAGGCCGAAGGCGACGAGGGCGAAGAAGAAGCCGAAGACGACGAGTCCGAAGAAGACGACGACAAGTAAGAAGCGGCCTGAGATTTTCGATCCGGTTCTGTCGAGAAAAAGGGCGGCGCATCAGCGCCGCCTTTTTGTTGGTCTTCCCAAACGTTGACTTGTCAGTCTTCCAGGATGCTGACGCGCACGCTGTTCTCGTAGACGTCGACCTGGATCAGCGGTTCGCCATTGACGATGGCACGCTTGGTCGAGGCACTCATCGCACCCGGACGCCCCAGCATGCGCTGCAGATCGGCGCGCTGGTCGTTGCTCTCAAACCACTCATCGCCCTGGTCGTCTCTGTCGCGACGATGGAATTTGTGCCAGTTGGCGCGGTCTTGCCGCACAATCTGCGCGGCGCTGTCCAGCGCGTAACCGTCGCTCGCCTGATGATCGCGCTCGGACATACGCGCGACGTAGGACCCCAGCATGTCATCGGCTTGCGCTGCACTGGCGCCCAGCAGCGACACCAGCAGAAGCCCGGCCACGGTAACGGTCTTGGATATTCTCATGATCAACCCCCTTTGAACGACGAATCTCATCTGCCAGAGCCGCTCCTTTGCTTGAATCGCTTGACCAAATTCAGGCGGCGGCTTCGAGCGACCAGGATATTTCAGCACGACCTCGCGCGGCAATGGTGCACAGGGCGCCGTCAGGCTGTCAACGATCTGGCTACTTGACCTTGCCGACCCCGGAGGCAGGGAGCGGCGCTGCTGCCGGTGCGGTGGGCTTCTTCTGCGCGTTCGGTGCCGGAGCGGCCGAGGCGCTTGCCTTGGCGGGCGTAGGAGCGGGGGTGGTGGCTGCTGCCGGCGCCTTGCGTTGCGCCGGTGTCGAGAAGGCGCCGCCGACGACGCCGCCACGAATGATCATCAGCTCCTGCGAGAAACCGTGCTGCGCTTCGGGCGCGTTCGGGATTGATGCCACCTTCTCATAGGTGACGTCGGGCTCGCCGAGCGCAACGACGGACACCACATCGCTCGCTTTGGCGGGGTCCGCGGCCTTCAGGGCAAGAACGGAGGGCGTCGAGGTCGGCGCGCCAGGAAACACTAACGACGAGGCCCGAGCTCCGCCGCTCAACGCCACCAGGGTGATCCCCAGCAAAATACGCACAGACACCATGACCACTCCCCTTTACCCAACCCCATGGTATCGGACCGGAATTGATGCCGGCTTTCGCTGAAACATAGCATTTTAGGGGATTGATAAATCGGCAAGACCCTCTGTTGCCGACAGCCGGCTTGCCCAACAGCCGCTATCGTATTACGCAGCCGGCATCTGCGAGGTGACGAGAGTGGCTGAGATACTTGCCGTCGGCGAGGCGATGGAGCGGGCGCTGGCTCTGCTCCGGGGCGGCGATGTTGTCGCCATCCCGACGGAGACCGTCTACGGGCTTGCCGGCGACGCCACCAACGGCATCGGCGTGGCGGGCATCTTCGAGGCCAAGGGGCGGCCGCGCTTCAATCCGCTGATCGCCCATGTCGCCGACATGGCGATGGCCGAGCGCATCGCCGCATTCGACCCACTGTCGAGGAAACTGGCACAGGCGTTCTGGCCAGGCCCGCTGACGCTGGTGCTGCCGCAACGGCCCGGCAACGGCATTCATCCGCTGGTCACGGCCGGGCTTGATACGATTGCCTTGCGCATGCCGAGGGGCTTTGGCGGCGACCTCATCGCGAAACTCGGCCGGCCATTGGCGGCACCCAGCGCCAATTCATCCGGCAGGATCAGCGCGACCACGGCGCAAGCGGTGGCGGACGATCTTGGCGCGCGTATCAAGCTGGTCGTCGATGGCGGCGCCACGCCGGTCGGGGTGGAATCGACCATCGTCAAGGCCGAAGGGGAGCGGTTGCGACTGCTGCGGCCGGGCGGTGTTGCCGCCGAAGAGATCGAAGCGGTCATCGGCGTAAAACTGTTGCGCGGCCATACAGCCGGTATCGAGGCGCCGGGCATGCTTGCCTCGCACTATGCACCGGGGGCCGCCGTTCGGCTCAATGCTGGCGCGGTCGGCAAAGACGAAGCACTGCTTGCCTTCGGTGACCAACGGGCCGAAGGCTGGCGCCATGCCGCCGCCTTCCTCAACCTGTCCTTGTCTGGTGATCTGCGCGAAGCGGCGAGCAATCTTTTCGCCTATATGCAGGAGCTCGATCGCAGCGGCGCGCGCACCATCGCGGTCGAGACGATTCCCTTTGACGGGCTTGGTGAAGCCATCAACGACCGGCTCTCGCGTGCCGCCGCCCCTCGTGACAACACACGGCCCACACAATAGTTTTCCCCCATGACCGAAATTTCAGCGAAACTCGACCACGCTCTCATCGCCCGCTTCGCGGCGATCGTCGGTGACAAATACGCGCTGCGCGACGAGCAGGACATCGCGCCCTACCTCATCGAGCGACGTGGGCTCTGGCACGGCGCGACGTCGCTGGTGCTGCGGCCGGGCAGTGTCGACGAGGTCAGCCGGATCATGCGGCTGGCGACCGAGACGGGAACGCCGATCGTGCCGCAAAGCGGCAACACCGGGCTTGTCGGTGCCCAGGTGCCTGACCGATCCGGCCGCGAGATCATCCTGTCGCTGTCGCGGCTGAACCGCATCCGCGAGATCGATGTCCTGTCGAACACGGTGACGGCTGAAGCCGGCGTCATCCTGCAGACGCTGCAGGAGGCAGCTGACGCCGCCGACCGGCTGTTTCCGCTGTCGCTCGCCGCACAAGGCTCCTGCCAGATCGGCGGCAACCTCTCCTCCAATGCCGGCGGCACCGGCGTGTTGGCCTATGGCAATGCGCGCGAACTCTGCCTCGGCGTCGAAGTGGTGCTGCCGACAGGCGAGATCTTTGACGATCTGCGCAAGCTGAAGAAGGACAACACCGGCTACGATCTGAAAAACCTGTTCGTCGGCGCCGAAGGCACGCTCGGCATCATCACCGCCGCCGTGCTCAAACTGTTCCCGAAGCCGAAGGGGCGCGAGGTCGCGTTTGTCGGCCTGTCGTCGCCGGAGGCTGCCCTTTCCCTGTTCTCGCTGGCCATGGATCGTGCCGGAGCTGCGCTCACCGCTTTCGAACTGATCGGCAAGCGTCCCTACGATTTCACGCTTGCGCATGCCCAGGGCGTAACGCGGCCGCTGCTGGAGGATTGGCCCTGGTATGTGCTGATGCAGATTTCATCGGGACGTTCGCCGGAAGATTCGCGGGCGCTGATCGAGGATGTGCTCTCGGCGGGCCTTGAACAGGAATTCGTCGGCGATGCCGTCATCGCAGCGAGCATCGGGCAAGGCGATGCCTTCTGGAATTTCCGCGAGCTGCTGCCTGAAGCGCAGAAACCTGAAGGCGCCTCGATCAAGCACGACATCTCGGTGCCGATCGCATCGATACCACGCTTCATCGAAGAGGCCGCCGGCGCGGTGGCGTCGGTGAGTGCCGGTGCCCGCGTGGTCTGCTTCGGCCATATGGGTGACGGCAACCTCCACTATAACATCTCACGGCCCGTCGATGGTGACGACGAAGCGTTTCTCGCCCTCTACCATCCCATGAACAAGGCGGTGCACGACGTGGTGCGCAGCCTGCACGGTTCGATTTCGGCAGAGCATGGTATCGGCCAGTTGAAGCGCGACGAATTGATCGCCACCGCGCCGCCGATGGCCATCGATCTGATGCGAAGGGTGAAGGCTGCCTTCGACCCCGCCGGCATCATGAATCCCGGTAAGGTTATCTGATCCTTTCAACATCTTGTGGTTGGTGGCATTCCGATAACCATCCCTGAGATCAGCAAAATTTAACCGACTTTCTTAAGCGCGGCGGTAAGGAGCCGGCGCTACTGTCTCCTCACAAGCGAGGCTGGAAAAACCGGCCCGGAGAGAACCGGACACCGGCTCTCAGGAGACAGACAGGAAGGCACTCTATGAACACCGGACTGAAGCCAGTCTGGGCGGGACGCAACATGCGCCTCGACCCATTCCGCCTGCCGCAAGTGGTGAGCTACGCCACGCGCGACGACTATGGCGACGTGACCTTCACCATCGACCAGCGTGGCGCTGTCATCCGCCGACTGCTCGAGATGAGCGGCGTGCCGGCGATCATCGCTCTGCCCGCCAATGCGTTCCGCGGCGTTGCCGCCCGCGCCATGGAGGATCCGGAGGGCAACGTCACCGTCACCCTGGAACTCCTGCACAACGATCCGATGTTGTCGGTGCCGCTGCTGGTGGCCGACGACCTCGAGGATGTCGCGGCCGACTGGCGCGCCTGGGCTGATGCCTACCGCCTGCCGATGCTGCTGATCGAATCGGACGGCGTCGCCCGCACGCTTGAGGAATCACTTGGCGCCGCCATCAAGACGCTGCCGCCGCAGGATCGCCGCAAGGGCCGCGTTTCAACCACGCGCCGCCCGCGCTTCCTCGCCCGTCGCAGGGCCGGCAACCTTGGTCTCAGGCTGGTCATCGACGGCCAGGAGATCATTTCTAGGGATTGAGAAGCGGTCCGCGATAGCGGGCGAAAAGCCAAATGCTTGGCTTTTCGAGCTTCGAAAGCCCTGAGCCTGCGAAGGGCCCAGGGCATGGAAAAAGGGCCGCTACACCAGTGGCTTCAGCGCCACCCAGACAGCGCCGCCGATCAGGCCAAGGAAGATCAGCCAGCCGACCTGGTTGTTCGATCGGAACAGCCGCAGGCACTGGTCCGGATCGTTGATATCCAGAACCGTGATCTGCCGTGCCATGTGGGCGCCGGCAGCGATCAATCCAGCGAGCGCCACCACTGGTGCCTGCGCCGACGCGAAGGCGATGGCGAAGCAGATCAGCGTGCCGCCATAGAGTCCTGCCAGCCACGCCTTGGTGTTGTCGCCGAACAGCCGCGCCGTCGAGCGCACGCCGACAATGGCGTCGTCTTCCTTGTCCTGATGCGCATAGATCGTGTCGTAGCCGATCACCCACAGGATCGAGCCGATATAGAGCATGATGGCGGGGCCATCGAGATCGCCGAACTCGACCGCCCAGCCCATCAGCGCGCCCCAGGAAAAGGCAAGGCCGAGAAACAATTGCGGCCAGTTGGTTATCCGCTTCATGAATGGATAGACGGCGACGATCACCAGCGAACAGATGCCGAGCAGAATGGCGAAGCTGTTGAACTGTATGAGCACGGCAAGGCCGATCAGGGCCTGCAGGACAAGGAACAGCCAGGCCCGCCGGCGCGTGGTTTGGCCTGACGGCAGTGGGCGCGAGCGGGTGCGTTCGACCTGGTTGTCGATGCCCTCGTCGACGATGTCATTATAGGTGCAGCCGGCACCGCGCATGGCGATGGCGCCGACCAGGAACAGCATGAGATACCATGGCGCCGGCAGCAGCGAGAGCAGTGGGTCGCCAGGGCGCGGATAGGCGCTCGCGGCGAGCGCGGCCGACCACCAGCATGGCCACAACAGCAATTGCCAGCCGATCGGCCTGTCCCATCGCGCAAGCTGCGCATAGGGCCAAACCCAGTGCGGCAGCACGCGGTAGACCCAATGGCCATTCGGCGCATCAGCAACACGGCCTTGGGCGGTTTTCGACTGGATGGGTTCCATGCCCATGGAGTGGCAGCAGCGATGGAAACCGTCAAGCGGCAAGCGGCTGAGGGACGACCGCCACTTCGTCAGGAGGTGAAGATTTCGCGCTTGGAAAACCAGTCTTTCGCCGTCTCGACAAATGCGAGTGCCGCGTTCGACACGCGCTGATGCGTGTCATAGGTGAGGATGATCCGCTGCATCGGCAATGGATCCGACAGCGGCTTGCAGATCAGGGGCAGGCCGTCATAGCTGCGGTCGCCGTGCGGCCGGGTGTAGCTGATCGCGACGCCAAAACCATTCGCCACCATGCTGCGCTGGAGTTCGAACGAGCTTGTCGCCCTGTCGGCCACGGGCGAGAGGCCGCGGCTGCGGAACAGGTCGAGCATATGCTGCCAGCTCTGCGGCTGATCCGTGGTAATCAGAGGGTAGGCGGCCAGATCCGCGAGGCTCACCTCGGGGCGGTCCGCCAGTGCGTGGCCTGCCGGCAACAGCGCATGCGGCCGCAGCTCGTGCAGCAGGATGCGGGCGAAATGCGTGGGCAGGCCGAGATCGTAGCTGAGGCCGAGATCGATGGCTGCGTCCACCAGGCGTCGTCCGAGCGTCTCGAATGTCTCGTCACGAACGATGACATCGACGCTTGGATGGCGCTCGGAGAAAGCGCGGATGAGACCCGGCGCGAAGTAGGGCGCCAGATCCTCGAAACATCCAAGCACCAGCTCGCCGCCGATAGCCGAATTGCCCGAGCCGAGACTCATCAGCTCATCGGTCTCGGCAAGAACCTGTTTTGCCTTCGCCACGACGACACGGCCGAAGGAGGTCAGCGAAACACCGCTTCCGCGCTGGCGCACGAAGAGTTTTTGGCCGAAATCCTTTTCGATCGCGTCGATCGCCACCGAGATCGACGGCTGCGAGATATTTAAAGCTCTGGCGGCACCGGTGACGCTGCCGTGGCGGGCCACTGCGACCAGATAACGTAATTGGGTGAGAGTGAGACTCATAGTTTAAGCCTATGTGTCAGATGAGAAGTTATTATTTTACTGAATGAATTGATGTTGCGATAGTCGGTTCATTCCAAGAGGAGAACGCCATGGCTTCCCAAACCGCTACCCGTGCAATCAGAACCGACATCATCGACGCTGATACGATCGCCGACTACCAGCGTGATGGCGCGGTCTGCATCCGTGGCGCCTTCAAGGGCTGGGTCGATACGATTGCCGCCGGCATCGAGCGTAACATGCAGGACCGCAGCGCCACGGCATCGGACATCGCCAATGGCAAGGGCAGTTTCTTCGACGATTACTGCAACTGGGAGCGCATCCCCGAATTCGTCGAGGTGGTGCGCGAATCGCCGGCCGCGCAAATTGCGGCGGCGGTGATGCAGTCACGCACCGCGCAGTTCTTCCATGATCACGTGCTGGTCAAGGAACCCGGCACGCAGAAGCCGACGCCCTGGCATCAGGACATCCCCTATTATTTCGTCGATGGCCAGCAGACGGTGAGCTTCTGGATCCCCATCGACCCGGTGAAGGAGGCGACGCTGCGGCTCATTGCCGGCTCGCACAAATGGGACAAGATGATCCTGCCGGTGCGCTGGCTCGACGACAGCAATTTCTACGCCGGCGAGGGCGATTATCTGCCGGTGCCGGACCCCGACAAGGATCCGTCGATGAAGGTGCTTGAATGGGAGATGGAGCCGGGCGACGCCATCCTGTTCGACTTCCGCACCGCGCATGGCGCGCGCGGCAACCCAACCGCGGCCCGGCGCCGGGCGCTGTCGCTGCGCTGGGTCGGCGACGATGCCCATTATGTCGAGCGGCCCGGCCGCACCTCGCCGCCCTATCATGGCCATGGCATGCAGCCGGGCCAGAGACTGCGCGAGGACTGGTTCCCGGTCGTTTTCCCTGCCTGAATGCGAGCCAGAATATGAGCGCCGGTATTCGGCGCCCATATTCGGCTGGGATAACGTTCCCGTGCGCAATTCCTATCAAAACACCTTGATGCCTTGACCCACCGTCCAGAGAGAGCAATAGCGGGTTCTCTGCAAGGGACAGCATCAAGAGGTGGCCATGAACGTTCTTCTTCTCGGCTCCGGCGGCCGCGAACATGCGCTGGCTTGGAAGATTGCCGCCTCACCGCTGCTGACCAAGCTCTACGCGGCTCCCGGCAATCCTGGCATCGGCAGCGAGGCCGAGCTGGCGAAGCTTGATATCACCGATCACGCCGTCGTCGCCTCCTTCTGCCGCGAGAAGAAAATCGACCTTGTCGTGGTCGGCCCGGAAGGGCCGCTGGTTGCCGGCATCGCGGATGATTTGCGTGCCGAGAACATCCGAGTCTTCGGACCCTCCAAGGCTGCAGCGCGGCTGGAAGGGTCGAAGGGGTTCACCAAGGACCTTTGCGCCCGATACAACATTCCGACCGCCGCCTATGGCCGTTTCGGCGACCTGGCCTCCGCCAAGGCCTATGTCGAAAAGACCGGCGCGCCGATCGTCATCAAGGCCGATGGGCTCGCCGCCGGCAAGGGCGTCACCGTCGCCATGACGCTGGACGAGGCGCGGGCGGCACTCGATGCCTGTTTCGAGGGTTCCTTTGGCGCTGCCGGCGCGGAAGTGGTGATCGAGGAATTCATGACCGGCGAGGAGGCAAGCTTCTTCTGCCTCTGCGATGGCACCACAGCGCTTCCCTTCGGCACGGCACAGGATCACAAGCGCGTCGGTGATGGCGATGTCGGCCCCAACACCGGCGGCATGGGTGCCTATTCGCCCGCGCCGGTGATGACGCCTGACATCATCGAGCGCACCATGCGCGAGATCATCGAGCCGACCATGCGCGGCATGGCCGAGCTTGGCGCGCCCTTCGCCGGCATTCTCTTCGCCGGGCTGATGATCACGGACAAGGGGCCGAGGCTGATCGAATACAACACCCGTTTTGGCGATCCGGAATGCCAGGTGCTGATGATGCGGCTCAAGGATGATCTGCTGGTGCTGCTCAACGCCGCCGTGGACGGTCAGCTGGCGCACACGTCCATACGGTGGCGCGACGAGGCGGCGCTGACCGTGGTGATGGCGGCGAGGGGCTATCCCGGCACGCCGGAAAAGGGATCGGTCATCCGCGGCGTCGAAGGCGCGGTGGGCGACGGCGTCCAGATTTTCCATGCCGGCACCGCCATCAATGGCGGCGCGCTGGTCGCCAATGGCGGCCGCGTCCTCAATGTCACCGCGACCGGCGCCACGGTCGGCGAGGCGCAAAGCCGCGCCTATGCAGCGGTCGACCGCATCGACTGGCCTGACGGATTCTGCCGCCGCGACATCGGTTGGCAGGCCGTGGCGCGCGAGCAGGCGAGCTGAAATTCCGGAGCGGCAACCTACTGCTGGCCGTGATCGCTTTCGGTCGAAGCGGTGCTGACCGGGTCGGCAGCCGCAAAGGCGGCGTCGAGTTGCTCGGGGGAACGCTGTTCGGTCCGCTTCCAGGCGACATATTGGACAATGCCGAAGCTTGGTCGCTGCGGTACCGTCTTTACGACCGGCATGCGGAAGCCGCCGCTGAATTTTGACCAGCGCGAACCGAGCACCGCGACCATTTCCTCGACGGTCGGCGGCGTTGCCACATCGGCATAGATGATGGTGGCCCTGCCGGCCAAGGCTGCTTCCCGCGAGATCGGCACCGGCACGCTGGCGAGATAGTCTGACGGCACGTCGATCAGCCCGCCAAAGGGCCATTGCTGGCGTAGTGTGGCGGCATCGCTCGGCGCGACATTGACGTCGATATCATCGGGCGTGCCAGCCACCCTGTAGGGGCAGCGGAAGCGACCACAATTGGCCTGCGCCGAAAACTGCCAGAGCGCGTAGCCCTGCCAGTTGCCCATTGGAAAATGCACGTCGATGTCGGACTTGTAGCGCGCGTACCAAAGTGGCAGCCGCGACAGGAGCCGGTATTTGTATCGGTTGTCGGCGATGTATTGGGCGGTCTTGCCGTTGGTGTAGAGCACCGGGAAGCGGCCGATGCGCCGATGCACCTGGCGCACGAACTCCTCGGCATCGTCGAGCGACATCCATTGCGAGGGATCATTGCCCTCGATGTCGAGCGCCATGAGATCGTCCGGCGCGGGATCGGCGAAATCGAGGAAATTATTGGCTTGCTCGACCGGATTGCCGGGCCGGGCGAGATGATAGGCGCCCCATTTCATGCCGAGCGCCTTTGCGACGACCCGGCGCGTCTGAAACAGCTCGCGCGTCACCGCATGGCGCTTCCACAACGCCTTGCAGAGCTTAACCTCGGTGTCGCTGCCGAAACAGAAGTAGGGCGGCGGCATGCCGTCGGACGCCTTGTTGATGAAGGCGACGACGCGCTTGTCAGTGGCGATTTGAGCCCAGTCGATGGAATTGTATTCGTAGGCGTCGACGACCAGCGCGCGGTCGGCATTCTTCCACGGTTCGGAGAAATCCGAGGCCTGTGCGGCCGGTGTCAGCGCCACCATCGCCGCGAGAGCGAGCGCTGAGCGGCCAAGAAAATGTGCCGGCGTTTTCAAACAGGGGATCCCCGTTGATCAAACACCGATGGTGAGCCGGTATGGTTAAGAAATATTTCCTGATGCTGAGGCCGTGGGGAAGTTAGCGCCGGCTGAACGGCTGGAATTCGAACGGGTCGGACGCAGGCTCTGCTGCAGCGTGCCCTCGGCGGCGCGCTTGCGGTGGTGGGCGAGAGAACATTGCGGCGAGCACAATATGCCGCGATCCGACCAGTAGGCCGCACCGTGTTCCAGCTGGCCGCCATGATGCCAGAACCCCGTTGCCCGGTAGGGCAAGCCGCATTCGATGCAGCGATAGGCGTCAGGTCTGGCGAGCATGGGTTGGTTCCGGTCAGCTTCTTCTGGTCTGTCGCCGGTCGGCTGATGCGGCGTCGAGCGAATTTAATACAGGCCGGCGCGATTGCAAAATCCGCGTGACAAAATTTGACGTTTACGTAAAAAGAAGATGGGAGATCGCCGAAAGGCGGATGGTTTTGTGGCTCCGCCAGCCATAGGGTCGGCAGGCGGAAGCTGAGGAGGAACGCGGCATGTATCGGGCACCGGTCGAGGATATTGCATTCACGCTCAAGCACGTGGCCGGCATGAAATCCGCCCTCGATGCCGGCACGTTTGGCGATCTCGGCGAGGATCTGGTCGACGCCGTCCTTGGCGAGGCCGGCCGTTTCGCCACCGAGGAGGTGGCGCCACTCTACAAGATCGGCGACGAACACGGTGCCGTGCTAAAGGGCGCTGCCGTCACCACGCCGCCCGGCTGGAAGGAACTCTATCGCCGCTGGATCGATGGCGGCTGGAACGCGCTCTCCGGGCCTGAGGAGTATGGCGGCCAGGCGCTGCCGACGATGCTGGGCGTCGCCGCCCTCGAAATGTGGAATTCAGCGGCCATGGCCTTCGGTATCGGCCCGACGCTGACCATGGGCGCGGTCGAAGCGCTCGACAAGCACGCCTCCGAAGCGCTCAAGACGAAATATCTCGAAAAGCTCGTCTCCGGCGAATGGATGGGCACGATGAACCTGACCGAGCCACAAGCTGGCTCGGACCTCGCTGCCTTGCGCGCCCGCGCCGAGCCGGCCGGCGACGGCACCTACCGCATCTTCGGCCAGAAGATCTTCATCACCTATGGCGAGCACGATTTCACCGACAACATCATCCATCTGGTGCTGGCACGGCTTCCCGATGCACCGGCCGGCACGCGCGGCATCTCGCTGTTCCTGGTGCCGAAATTCCTGGTTGGTGACGACGGCTCCATCGGCGTCCGCAACGACGTCTTCTGTTCCGGGCTGGAGCACAAGCTCGGCATCCATGCCTCGCCGACCTGCACCATGATCTATGGCGACGGTTTTCAGGGCGCCAGGCCCGGCGCCATCGGCTGGCTGATCGGCGAGGAGAACAAGGGCCTCGCCTGCATGTTCACGATGATGAACAATGCGCGGCTTTGCGTCGGCATGCAGGGTGTCGCGGTCGCTGAGGCCGCGACGCAGAAGGCTATCGCCTATGCCAATGACCGCCGCCAAGGCAAGGCGGCGGACTACGTTGGCGCCGGCATGGCGCCGATCGTCCATCACCCTGATGTGCAGCGCAATCTCCTGACCATGAAGGCGTTGACGCAGACCGCGCGGGCGATCAGCTATTCCTGCGCCCACGCCATCGACATGGGGCGCGTCTCGGACGGTGACGAGGCTGCGCATTGGCGCGACCGTGCCAATCTGTTGACGCCGCTGGCCAAGGCGTTTTCGACCGATGTCGGCGTCGAAGTGGCTTCGCTTGGCGTCCAGGTGCATGGCGGCATGGGCTTTATCGAGGAGACGGGCGCGGCAGCCTTCTATCGCGATGCCCGCATCGCGCCGATCTATGAGGGCACCAACGGCATCCAGGCGATCGATCTGGTGACCCGCAAGCTGCCGCTCGGCGGCGGCGAGCATGTGCATCGCTTCATCGACGAATTGGCTGCCGTCGCCAACGCCGTGCGCACCTCCAACCTTCAAGGTTTCGGCCGTACCGCCGATGTTCTCGATGCCGCACTTGACGATCTGACACAGGCGACACGCTTCCTGCAGAAACTGTCGGTTGACGGCCGAACGGAGGAGGCGCTGGCGGGTGCGACGCCTTATCTCAGGCTGATCTCGCTTGCCGCCGGTGGCGCCTATCTGGCGCGCGGCGCTCTTGCCGACCAGGGCCGCATCGCTCTTTGCCGCTTCTTCGCCGAAAACCTGCTCGGCGAGGCGAGTGCCTTGAAGGGGCGCATTGTCGACGGTGCCGAAAGCCTCGCTGCCGCCGGCAAGACGCTGATATCAGCCTGATTTCTACAGCGCTCACCAGGGAAAAAAGACCGTGACAGACCATATCCTCGTCGAGCGCCTGGGCGCCATCCAGATCATCCGCCTGAACCGTCCGGACAAGAAGAACGCCTTGACCCGCGCCATGTATGCCAAGATGTCGACTTCTCTTGCCGAAGGCGACGCCGATCCGGCGATCCGCGTCCATGTAGTCCTGGGCGTCCCCGGCGCCTTCTCCTCCGGCAACGACCTTGCCGACTTCATGGTTGTCGCCACGGGCGGCGATGGCGGCACGGAAGTTTGGGATTTTCTGATGGCGCTGGCCCGGGTCGAAAAGCCCATCGTCTCCGGCGTCGACGGCATCGCTGTCGGCATCGGCACCACGATCAACCTGCATTGCGACCTGACCTTCGCCACGCCGCGCACCGTGTTCAGGACGCCTTTCGTCGATCTCGGCCTTGTGCCCGAAGCGGGATCCAGCCTTCTGGCGCCGCGCATCTTGGGGCAGCAAGGTGCTTTCGCCCTGCTCGGCCTTGGCGAAGGCTTCTCCGCCGAGCGCGCGAAGGCCGCTGGCCTGATCTATGAGGTGGTCGAGGAGGGCGCTCTGGAGGCTTCGGTGCTGGCGGCCGCTGGCCAGATCGCGGCCAAGCCGCCGCAAGCGCTGAAGATCGCGCGTGACCTGATGCGTGGCTCGCGCGACGATCTCGTCGCTCGCATTGGCGAGGAAAGCGAGCATTTTCGTGAACGGCTGAAGTCGGATGAGGCTCGTGCGGCGCTCACCGCGTTCATGACCCGGAAGAAAAGTTAGACCTGGCGCTCAGGGATAAAGCCGCGTCTTGTCCCAACCGCCTTTCGCATCACGGGAAAAGACCACCCGATCATGCAGCCGGAACGGACGATCGTGCCAGAACTCGATCGTCTGCGGCACGATGCGGAAGCCCGACCAGTGCTTCGGTCGCGGAATCTCGCCGATCGCATGGCGTGCCGTGTATTCGGCCACCGCCTTCTCCAGCGCGAAGCGGCTTTCCAGCGGCCGCGACTGTTTCGAGGCCCAGGCGCCGATGCGGCTGCCGCGCGGGCGCGTCGCATAATAGGCATCCGCTTCCGCGTCGCTTACAATCTCCACCGGACCGCGAATGCGCACTTGCCGGCGCAGTGATTTCCAGTGGAAACACATCGCCGCCTTCATGCTGCCCAGAATTTCCCGACCCTTGGCGCTCTCGAAATTCGTGTAGAACACAAAGCCGCCTTCATCGAACCCCTTGAGCAGCACCATCCGCACATCCGGCATGCCTTCGGCATCGACGGTTGCCAACGCCACGCCGTTGGGATCGTTCGTTTCGCTCTTCGTGGCGTCCTCCAGCCATGCGGCAAAGAGACGAAACGGCTCGGCCGCTTCGGTAAAGTCACTGGTTGTTAACTCGGTGTCACTCATAGTTTTTCTCAAATTGTCACGAAATCAGGGAGGTTGCCGATTGTCGCGTATCGCGCAAGCTTTTGACAGCAGGCAATGGGGCCTTATCGCTTCGGCCAGCGCGAAAGCCGCGATCGTGTCCATTGCCCTGCCGCTTGTAGGTTGCGGCGCGGGTGGCTTCAGCCTGGAAAAGGCCGAAGTCGACCGCTCGATCCTGACCAGCAGCACGCAGGCTTCGGCAGCACCTTCAGATTCGGATCGCGACTCCGACCAGACGACGATCGGCAACGCAGTATCCTCCGCCGACATCGAACAGCTCAGTGGCCAGGCCGTGCCGTGGGCGAATGCCGGCACCGGCTCACGCGGCTCCATCACCGAACTGGCGGAGTTGAAGGACAGGGGCCAGACCTGCCGTCGCTTCAAGGCCTCGCGAGAGAGCTTTGACGGCGTCGCCATGTTCGAGGGCGAACTCTGCCTTGCCAATGCCGGCGGCTGGCGTATGCAGGGCTTCAAGGCGCTCTGATTTTCCCCTTCTCAAATGACCGTCCGCTACTGGAATTTCTTCCTATGCGAGCGCATATAGGAGGCAAGTATGGACTCAACTCATTTCCAGGGCAGGACGCATGCGCGACCCGTATGAGGTGCTGGGCGTTGCAAAGAACGCATCGGCCAAGGACATAAAATCGGCATACCGGAAACTTGCCAAGAAGCATCATCCCGACCAGAATCCGGACGATCCCAAGGCGAAGGACCGTTTTGCGGCGGCCAACCAGGCCTATGAGGTGGTCGGCGACGAGAAGAATCGTGCCGCCTTCGATCGCGGCGAGATCGACGCTGACGGCAAGCCGCGTTTCCAGGGTTTTGAGGGCGCCGCCGGTGGCGGTGATCCCTTCGGCGGGTTTCGCCGCCAGCAAGGGGCCGGCGGTTCGCGATTCGAATTCCGCTCCGGCCGCCCCAGTGGCGATCCGTTCGACGGCAACAGCGATATTTTCAGCCAGATTTTCGGCGACGCCTTTCCGGGCGCGCGCGGTGCAGGCGCTGGTGATCGCCGTCAGCCCGCGACGGCTGCCGATCTGAACGTCACGCTCGACGTCACCATCGAGGAAGCGGCGACCGCCGAAAAGGTGACGGCGATGTTCCCGGATGGCCGCAAGGTGGCGGTCAAACTGCCGGCCTTTGTCGAGGACGGCCAGACCATCAGGCTGAAGGGCCAGGGCGAACAGGGGCCGGGCCAGCCTGGCGATGCGCTGGTCAAGATCCATATCCGCCGGCATCCGCGCTACCGCATCGAGGGCCGCGACCTGCATGCCGACCTGCCGGTGGCGTTGGCGGATGCGGTCCTGGGCGCCAAGGTGCCGGTCGAGACTCCGACCGGCAAGCTTGCCGTCAACGTTCCGGCCTGGTCGAGTTCCGACAAGGTGCTGCGGCTGAAAGGCAGGGGTCTGCCGGAGAAAGCTGGCGGCCATGGCGATGTCTATGCCCACGTCCGCATCATGCTGCCGGAAGGCGGGGATTCAGCACTCGAGGCCCTGCTGCGTGCCAAAAAGGTTGATTGACGGCTTTTGTCCCCCGAACTGTCCGGTTTGAACGCTTGAAGGGGCTTTGTGCCTGTGCGATAGGCACTTCACAAAAGCAGAAACCTTGCGGAGAGCGCTGACATGGCGGGTGGACAGGGCCTAATGGCCGGCAAGCGCGGCCTTATTCTTGGCGTCGCGAACAACAGATCGATTGCCTACGGCATTGCCAAGTCGTGCGTCGACCATGGCGCCGAAATCGCGCTCACCTATCAGGGCGAGGCGTTCAAGAAGCGCGTCGAGCCGCTGGCGGCGGAACTGGGCGCCTTCGTCGCCGGTCATTGCGACGTCACCGACCCGGCTAGCCTCGACGAGGTTTTCGCCAATGTCGCCAAGCATTGGGGGGGCAAGCTCGACTTCCTCGTCCATGCTATCGCTTTTTCCGACAAGGACGAGCTGACCGGCCGCTATGTCGAGACGACGCGCGACAACTTCCTGCGCACCATGGACATTTCGGTCTATTCCTTCACCACCATCGCCAAGCGCGCCGAGGCGCTGATGACCGATGGCGGTTCGCTTTTGACGCTGACCTACTACGGCGCCGAGAAGGTGATGCCGCACTACAACGTCATGGGTGTCGCCAAGGCGGCGCTCGAGGCCAGCGTACGCTACCTCGCTGTCGATCTCGGCGGCAAGAAGATCCGCGTCAACGCCATCTCCGCCGGCCCGATCAAGACGCTGGCCGCCTCCGGCATCGGCGACTTCCGCTACATCCTGAAGTGGAACGAGTACAATTCGCCGCTGAAGCAGACGGTCACCCAGGAAGAGGTCGGTGATTCCGGCGTCTATTTCCTGTCCGACCTGTCGCGTGGCGTCACCGGCGAAGTGCATCATGTCGATTCGGGCTATCACGTTGTCGGCATGAAGGCGGTCGACGCGCCCGATATTTCGACTATCAAGGAATAGTTTCCCTTAGCCATCCTTCGCCCAGACCCAGGCCCGACCCCGGAAGACCTGATGTACCCGCTGGTTTATATCGTGCGCCACGGCCAGACCGCGTGGAACGCCGAGTTCCGGCTTCAGGGCCAGGCCGACACCGATCTCAATCTCCTTGGCCGCGAACAGGCGACGGGAAACGGACAGCGTCTCGCCGAGCTGGTCCACAATCCGGGGGATTTCGACTTTGTCGCCAGCCCGATGCGGCGAACGCGCGAGACGATGGAGCGCATCCGCGCCGCCATGAAACTCAGTCCGCTTCGCTATCGAACCGATATCAGGCTCATCGAAGTCAATTTCGGTGACTGGCAGAGTTTTACCTTTGCCGAACTCGAAACTCAGTCACCCGGGGCAAGCCGGTCGCGCGCGCTCGACAAATGGAACTTTCAGCCGCCCGGCGACGGCGCGGAAAGCTACCAGATGCTGCTTGAACGGGTAAAACCCTGCTTCGATGGGATGCAACGCAGAACAGTCTGCGTGACCCATGGCGGGGTCATCCGCACCTTGTTTCGCTTTGTGCTGGACATGGCCGAAGAGGAAGCCGCGAACCTCGATGTACCCCAGGATCGCGTGCTCAAGCTCGAAGGCAAGAGCCTGGAGTGGCTTTAGGCCGCCTACGGCCGCAATCGCGCAGGATACGGCTGGATCGGCTCGGCGGAACGTCGAGTCGACGGCACGTATCTGATTTGGGTCGGAAGCTTCAGTTCGTGTCGCCGTCCGGCAGCTGCATGTCGGTGATGACGTTTTCGCCATTGGTCACGTCATAGGCGATGACGATGTCCATGCCCGGCTTCAGTGCGTCGAGATCGGTCTCGGCGTTCAGCTTGTAGGATTTGCCGTCGTCCAGCGTCAGCGTCAGTGCGTCCTTGTCGACCTTCTTGATCAGGCCTTCGGTCTGGCCGGCGAAAACGGCGGTGGTAAGCAGCAGCGTGGCGGCAACAGCGCCAATCAGGGTACGCATATTCGTCCTCTTTGGTCATTGCGCCGGCACTGTGGCGGCGGATCCTCAACGGCGGATGGAAGAAAGCAGAAACCAGCCGAATGTGTCAAAACTTAAACGGCAGGGATGACAGTTTGACCACTGCAAAAAACGCCAATAGAAGGCAGGCTTCACCTGGCTCCGCTGCCGGGCAGGGCGCTTTTCCATGTCTCACAACACGTTCGGCCATCTTTTCCGCGTCACCACCTGGGGCGAAAGCCACGGCGCAGCACTTGGCTGCGTGGTCGATGGCTGCCCGCCCGGCATCCGCTTCACGCGTGACGAAATCCAGGCCGAACTCGACAAGCGCCGGCCGGGCCAGTCGCGCTTCGTCACCCAGCGCCGAGAGCCCGACGAGGTAAAGGTGCTGTCGGGCTTCGTGTTTGATGAGGACGGCGAGACGATGATCACCACCGGCACGCCGGTCTCGATGCTGATCGAAAATATCGACCAGCGTTCGAAGGATTATGGCGAGATCGCCCGCCAGTACCGGCCGGGCCATGCTGACTACACCTATGACGTCAAATACGGCATACGCGACTATCGCGGCGGCGGCCGCTCCTCGGCTCGCGAGACCGCCGCGCGTGTGGCAGCTGGTGCCTTGGCGCGCAAGGTGGTGCCGGGCATGGTGGTGCGTGGCGCGCTGGTGTCGATGGGCGAAAAACGAATAGATCGCGCCAACTGGAACTGGAATTTCATCGGCGATGCGGAAAATCCGTTCTTCACGCCCGATCCGGCGTCCGTTCCCGTCTTCACCAAATATCTCGACGGTATCCGCAAGGCAGGCTCATCTGTCGGTGCCGTCATCGAGATCGTCGCCGATGGCGTTCCGCCAGGCCTCGGCGCGCCGATCTATGCCAAGCTCGACCAGGACATTGCGTCGGGCCTGATGTCGATCAACGCGGTCAAGGGCGTCGAGATCGGCAATGGTTTCGAGGCCGCCCACATCACCGGCGAGCAGAACGCCGACGAGATGCGCATCGGCAATGACGGCAAGCCGGTGTTCCTGTCCAACAATGCCGGCGGCATCCTTGGTGGCATCTCGACCGGCCAGGCGATTATCGCCCGCTTCGCCGTCAAGCCGACCTCGTCGATCCTGACGCCGCGAAAGTCGATCGACAAGGATGGCCACGACGTCGAGGTGATGACCAAGGGCCGGCACGACCCCTGCGTCGGCATCCGCGCCGTGCCGATCGGCGAGGCGATGGTTGCCTGCGCCATCGCCGATCATTATCTGCGGCATCGTGGACAGACGGGGAAGGGAGGGGAATAGGCTAGTAGGGCAGTAGCTACAACAGCCCCTGAGACTGCCAATTTTTTCCTTTTCCCTACTGCCTTACTGCCCTATTCCCCTACTGCCCTGCGAGCGAAGCGAGTTCCCATGCCTTACGACCAGAAGAAGATTGTCGAAGCCATCCGCGCTTTCGAACGCGGCGAGATCGTCGTCGTCATGGATGATGATGGGCGCGAGAACGAAGGCGACCTGATCGTCGCCGCTGTCCACTGCACGCCCGAGAAAATGGCCTTCATCATCCGCAACACCTCCGGCATCGTCTGCACGCCGATGCCGCGCGAGGAAGCCAAGCGGCTCAACCTGCAGCCTATGGTCGCCGACAATGATTCCGCGCACACCACCGCCTTCACCGTCAGCGTCGATTTCAAGCACGGCACGACAACAGGCATCTCGGCCGACGACCGCACGTTGACTGTGCGCAACCTCGCCAACGGCAATGTCGGCGCTTCCGATTTTGTCCGCCCGGGTCACATCTTCCCGCTCATTGCGCGTGAAGGCGGCGTGCTCATGCGTTCGGGCCATACCGAAGCGGCGGTCGATCTCTGCAAGCTCGCCGGCCTGCCGCCGATCGGCGTCATTTCCGAACTGGTCAATGATGACGGCACTGTCAAGCGCGGCCCGCAGGTAGCAAGCTTTGCCGAGGAGCACGGCCTCAAGCAGGTCTCGGTCGCCGACCTCATCGCGTATCGGCAACGCAAGGAAACGCTGGTCGAGCGCGTCGCCTGCTCCGAAATCGACACGCTCGGCGGCAAGGCGCAGGTCTTCACCTACACGCTTCCCTGGGACACGATGCATCACGTCGCCGTCGTCTTCGGCGATATCCGCGATGGCGAAGACGTGCCGGTGCGGCTGCATTCCGAGGATGTGGTCACCGACGTCTTCGGCACCAGCCATCGGCTCGACGGCATCATGAAGGCGATGGGCGAGCGCAAGCGCGGCGTCATCGTCTATCTCAGGGAAGGATCGGTCGGCGTCGCGCATCAGGAGCGCAAGCGCCCGCTGAGCGGCGACCGCGAGGATCATGACGAGGCCCGCCGCCGCGAGAATGAATGGCGCGAAATCGGGCTCGGCGCGCAGATCCTGAAAGATCTCGGCATTTCCTCGATCAACCTTATCGCCTCGCGCGAGCGCCATTATGTCGGCCTCGAAGGCTTTGGCATCCATATCGCCAAGACCGAGATTCTCTGAAGGGTCTATCCATCCCTTTGCCGGGAGATGACGGCATGAACGCGCCATTGCCTTTGAGCCAGCGCAGTGGACGGCTTTTGCTGCGCCGGCCAGCGGAGGCTGATCTGGATTTCCTGGTCGATCTCTTTTCGCGCTGGGAAGTTGTCGCCCATCGCCCAGATCCTGTTGCCGACACGCCTCAGCAGAGCGCTGCCAGGCTCACCCGCGACATCGGTCATTGGGACAAGCATGGCTTTGGCCGCTGGGCGGTCGAGGCCGATGGAAAGCTGGTCGGCTTCGGTGGCGTCACGCTATCGGCGGATTTCGACGGCCTGAACCTGTCCTACCATCTTCATCCGGAGAGCTGGGGCCATGGCTATGCCACGGAACTGGTCACGGCGGCGCTGCATGCCGCGTTCGGTCCTCTGCATGCCGACCGGGTCATCGGCCTCGTCCGTGCCGCCAATCCTGCATCGCGGCGGGTGCTGGAGAAATGCGGCTTCGCCTTCGAGCAAGAGGTGATGTTGCACGGCGCGCCAACGATGCTTTTTGCGCTGGCACGACCGCGCTGGATCCGTATTTCAGGTCCCGCCGCATAGAGCGGAGTGCACGGCCCCGACAGGGACCGAGCGCACTATTCAGCGGGGACAGCAGCGGCTTCGCATCCCTCCAGCTCGCATTTATGAGTGGCAAGGCTGCGCTGGCCAAGCAGCACGGTGATCAGGGCAATTGTGCCTGATGCGACCGAAACCCAGAACCCATTCTGGGCGCCGAACGCATCCACCACCGCGCCGGCGACGAACGCGCCCAGCGCCATGCCGATGCCGATGCCTGTGGTCACCCAGGTGATGCCCTCGGTCAGCATGGCTTCCGGCACATGCCGTTCGATCAGGCCGAAAGCGGTGATGAAGGTCGGCGAGATCGCCACGCCGCTCAGGAACACGGTCAGCGCCGGCAGCGGCACCGAGCCGGCGGTGAGCGGCGGCAATGTGCTGAGCGCAAGGACGGCGACTGCAATGGCCAGTTGCCGTTGCAGCGGCGCCTTCAGGTTGAGCGCGCCGATGACGATGCCGAGCATGAACGATCCCAGCGCATAGACGCCGATGACGAAGCTGGCGGCACCGGGTTGGCCGAGCTCCTTGGTCAGCGCTACCGTGCTGACCTCCGTCGTTGCGAAGGTCGCGCCAACGAAAATTATGGCGAAGGTGATGATCTGCACGGGCCGCAGACGGATTGCCGAGCCGCTGGAGCCATGACCAGCCGGTCGAACTTGTGGTTCGGTCGAACGCTGCAGGAGGAACGCGGCCCAGCCAATGGCAAGAAACAGCGTGCTTGCCAGGACGCCGGCTTCCGGAAACAGCGCGGCGCTCAGTCCCACCGAAAGCGATGCGCCGACGATATAGACCAGTTCGTCCGCGACCGACTCGAAGGCGAAGGCAGTGTTCATTTGCGGGCGTCCGCGAAAAAGCTCGGTCCAGCGCGCTCGAACCATCGCCGGCATGCTGGGCATGGCGGCTGCCGCCAGCGCCGACACGAACAGCGTCCATACCGGCCAGTCCTGATTGGCCGCAACAATCAGCACCGCAAAGGCGATGAATGTGAGGAGGGTGGTGGGGACCGCAACTCGTGTCTGGCCAAGGCGGTCCACCAGCCTCGACGTTTGCGGCGAAACGAATGCGTTGCCCAGTGCGAATGTCGCCGCAACTGCACCTGCCAGCCAGTATTCGCCGCGCGTCTGCGACAGCATGGCCACTATGCCGATCGGTGCCATGGCGATCGGCAGGCGGGCGATGAAGCCGGCGGCCGCGAAGCCCGTGGCTCCCGGGGCACGAAAGATTTCAGCATAGGGGTTTTGCATTGTAATTCCTCGACAAAAGGCGATCCGACAATTACATACGAAGCGTATGAGGATTAGATAGACCATACGCCACGTATGTCAATTGGCATACGGAACGTATGTGGATAGGGCCAGAAGCATGCACAGACCCCGCAAGGAAATGATCGCCGAGACGCGCGCCAAGCTGATCGCCGCGGCCCGCCAGGCCTTCGGCACCACCGGTTACGCCGAAGCGTCGATGGATGATTTCACCGCAGCGGCCGGGCTGACGCGTGGCGCCCTCTATCATCACTTCGGGGACAAGAAAGGGCTGCTTGAAGCGGTTATCGCCGAGATCGACGCCGAGATGGCGGCCCGCGTGAATGAGGTTGCGTCGAGAGCGCCGACCCGCTGGCAGCGTTTCGTCGACGAATGCACGACCTATATCGAGATGGCGTTGGAGCCGGAAATCCAGCGCATCATGTTCCGCGACGGCCCGGCCGTACTGGGCGATCCGGCACAATGGTCGAATGCCAATGCCTGTGTCGGTTCAATGGCCGATCATCTGGCCGTGCTGCAGGGGGAAGGGGTGGTTGTCCCCGGCCTCGATCCCGAGACCGCCGCACGGCTGATCAACGGCGCGAGCAGCCAGGCATCGCAACGGATCGCCAATTCGAACGACCCCGAAGCGACGTCGAAGATGGTGGTGGCGGCGTTCAAGCAGCTGCTTGAAGGGCTGTTGAAAAAAAACAGTGGCCGCACCGACTGACAGCAAACACAGATTCGAGGTCGATCCCCGGCATTTGCCGATGTTGACAATCGCCGGTCTGGGTTCATCCTCTGCCTCCATCTCTGAGGGGAGATTCGGCGTATGTGGGATTTCGAGATCGGCCGGTCGGTGTCCATCATGATGCGGACCTGGCCGTTCATTGTCTTTCGCATGATCGTCTATTTCGGCATCACGCTGGCCTACATCATGGCGACCGGCACCGGCGCCTCGGTCGGCTATGGCGTCGGCCATATCTCCACAGATCCAGATGGCCCATTGTCCTTTGCCCTGTGGGGCGGCGTGGTCGGTTTCGGCATCGTCTCGATCGCCGTCTACTGGATCCGCGAATACATCCTCTACGTCGTCAAGGCTGGCCATATCGCCGTCATGGTGCATCTGATTGATGGCCGGGATGTTCCCGACGGCCAGAACCAGATCGCCTATGCCAAGCAAGTTGTCACAGAGCGTTTCGCCGAGGCCAACATCCTTTTTGTCGTCGACCAGCTGGTTAAGGGCGCCATCCGTGCCATCACCGGCCTGCTCGGCGGCATCGCCGCTTTCCTGCCGATTCCGGGCCTGAGCGGCCTGGTCTCTTTCATCAACACCGTGATCCGCCTGTCGCTGACCTATGTTGACGAGATCATCCTCGGCTACAACATCCGCATCAACTCATCCTCGCCGTTTGAGACGGCGCGCCAAGGCGTCGTGCTCTATGCCCAGAACGGCAAGGTCATGGTCAAGAACGCCGTCTGGCTGGCGGTCATCATGTGGGGCGTGTCGTTCGTCATCTTCCTGCTGATGCTGGCCCCGGCCGCAGCCATTCTTTTCATGATGCCCGGGCAGCTTGCCGGCTGGGCCTTCGTCCTCGCCATCGTCTTTGCCTGGGCCTTCAAGGCTGCCTTCATTGAACCCTTCGCCATCGCCTGCCTGATGCAGGTCTATTTCAAGACCATCGAGGGCCAGGTGCCAGATCCGGCCTGGGACGCCCGGCTGGCCGAGGCGTCGTCGAAGTTCAGGGAACTCAAGGACAAGGCGCTCGCCTCCTTCGGCGGCTCGCGCTGGGGCACTGCGGGCGCGACGCGCTGATCAGCGCAAGGCGCCGGCGCAACAGCAACGGTGTTGAGATGTGCCACCGCTGACTTGAGTGGTGTCTCACCTTGCCCGCAAAAAATCTCGCTCATGATCAGTTCGGGCAGCGGCAAGCGCCGGCCCCAGCCATGCGTTTCAAGGTCCGGTCTCGGCGCGAACTCGGAGACACGGCCGACGCAGAGATAGGCAATCGGCGTCACGTGCTCGGGAATCGACAGCAGGCTTTTCAATGCCTGCGGCTCGATGATGCTGACCCAGCCGACACCGACGCCTTCGGCCCGCGCGGCCAGCCAGAAATTCTGCACCGCGCAGACCGTGCTGTAGAGATCCATCTCCGGATTGTGCGAGCGTCCGAGCGGCGAACCCTTCGAGCGTTCGCGATCACAAGTGATGCAGATGTTGAGCGCGCTTTCGCAGATGCCTTCCAGCTTGAGCTTGCGGTAGAGCGCCTGCCGCTCTGCCTCGATTTCAGACAGTTCCTGTTCGCGCGCGGCCAGGAACAAGTCACGCACCTTCTCTCGCCGTGCGGCATCGCGAATGACGATGAAGTTCCATGGCTGCATGAAGCCGACCGATGGCGCGTGATGGGCCGCAAGCAGCAGCCGCGCCAGCACCTCATCGTCGATCGCGGTTGGCAGGAAATGGCTGCGCACGTCGCGCCGTGTGAACATGGCGCGGTAGACCGCGTCACGCGCTGTCTGGTCGAATCCGTCGCCCATAGGAGCGGTCATGTGTTCCGGCATCGCGTGTCCCCTTGCGATTGCAATAGTTTGACATCGTCAGAGCGCACTTTGTGCGTCCAAGTGGACGCACGTTGCTCTGATGCCACCCGCCTGACCATGCGGATGACGATGCCTGCCAGGCCGGTCTTCTGGCTCGGGATCAACCCGCGTCCGGTGCCTTCCCGTCATCGACAGTGGCATTTACCGGCGCGGTCCCCCTCACAGCGTTGGGCACGCCACGGAGTTCAACCGTGTTCCCGATTCTCCCGCCAGAGCATTTGCAGCCAAGTGGAATCACTTGGCGTCGCAGAATGCGGCTAAATAAATAGACCGGCGGGCACCAGGCAGTGGCGGCGACCTTACGCCGAAGCGCCCGCGGCGCCAACCCCCGCGGCGACGCCAATGGACGCGGGCGTGATTTTCCCCAGCCATCAAGCCGCAACGCATGGCCATCGCGGCGCCGGGGCACTAGATAGGGAGCATGACAACCCGTCTCTACACGCACCCGATCTTCCTCGAACACCTCACGCCGCCCGGCCATCCCGAGCGGCCGGACCGCTTGCGCGCCATCGAGCGCGTCCTCGACGACGAGGCCTTTGCCGCACTCGACCGCGTCAAGGCGCCGGAGGGCGATGAGGCCACCATCCTCTATGCGCATCCAGCCGATTTCGTCGCCCGCGTGCGCGCCGCCATTCCTGACGAGGGCATCGCCCGCATCGACGCCGACACCACGGCCAGCCCGAAGAGCTGGCAAGCGGTGATCACCGCGATCGGCGCCGCCAATGCGGCCGTCGACGATGTCTTTTCGGGCCGCGCCGACAATGTCTTCGTCGCCGCCCGCCCGCCTGGCCACCACGCCGAAAAAAACACGGCGATGGGCTTCTGCTTCTTCAACACGGCGGCGATCGCTGCCCGCTATGCGCAGAAGAAGCATGGCGTCGAGCGTGTTGCCGTCGTCGACTGGGATGTGCATCACGGCAACGGCACGCAGGATATCTTCTGGGATGATCCGTCGGTGCTCTATTGCTCGACGCATCAGATGCCGCTTTATCCCGGCACCGGCGCGAAGAGCGAGACCGGAGCCGGCAACATCGTCAACGCGCCCTTGGCGCCACAGACCGGCAGCGAGGTGTTTCGCGATGCGTTCCTGTCGCGCGTGCTGCCGGCGCTCGACAATTTCGCGCCCGATCTGATCATCATTTCGGCCGGGTTTGACGCGCACCATCGCGATCCGCTGGCCGAGATCAATCTGACCGAGGACGATTTCGACTGGGCAACCGGGCAGCTGATGCAGCGCGCGGCCCGCCACAGCGGCAACCGGCTCGTCAGCCTGCTCGAGGGCGGCTACGATCTGCAGGGACTGGCATTTTCAGTCGCCGCTCATGTCGGGCGACTGATGAAAGGATGAATGATGGCTGCTGAGACCAACGAAGACGTCAAGGCGATGAGCTTCGAGCAGGCACTCGACGCGCTGGAGAAGATCGTCGATGATCTGGAGCGTGGCGACGTGCCGCTCGACCAGTCGATCAAGATCTATGAGCGCGGCGAGGCGCTGAAGGCGCATTGCGACCGGCTGCTGAAGGCCGCCGAGGACAAGGTCGAAAAGATCAGGCTGTCGCGCGACGGCAAGCCGGTTGGCACGGAGCCGCTCGACGCAGACTGAGCACGGTGGCGTCTCACCGGCTTTTGGACATGATCATGATTGAGGATAGAGTTCATCCCGATTGAAACGGCTCCAGGACAAGAGGAGATACGGAAGCGATGTGCAGAAACATCAAGACCCTGTTCAATTTTGATCCCCCTGCAACCAGTGATGAAGTGCGCGACGCGGCACTCCAGTTCGTTCGCAAGCTGAGCGGAACGACACGGCCCTCGAAACAGAACCAGCATGCGTTCGACCATGCCGTCGAGGCCATCGCGGCATCGGCGCGCGAACTTCTCGATTCGCTCGAAACCCATCAGCACCCGCGCAATCGCGAAGAGGTGGCGGCCAAGCTGCGGGCAAAGGCGGCGATCCGCTTTGCCTGATGCGGCCGAGGCGATCATTGAACGCTGACAAGGAGAGTTCATGAGCTTCTTCCCCGGGAAAGACCCTGATGCCGGCGACGCCTTTGCCAGCGACCAGATCGAGCTGATGGTCATCCCGAACGCCAAGGACATTGGCGGCTTCGAGGTGCGCCGCGCGCTGCCGACCGCCAAGAGGCGGCTGGTCGGGCCGTTTATTTTCTTCGACCGCATGGGCCCGGCGATCCTGCGCGGCGGCCAGGCGATGGATGTCCGCCCGCATCCGCATATCGGCCTGTCGACGGTCACCTATCTGTTCGACGGCAAGATCCGGCATCGCGATTCGCTGGGCACCGAAATGGTGATCCAGCCCGGCGACGTGAATTTGATGACCGCCGGCCGCGGCATCGTCCACTCCGAGCGCACGCCCGAGGAACTGCGCGGCGCCCCAATGTCGATCTCCGGCCTGCAGACATGGCTGGCCTTGCCGGACGGCAAGGAGGAAGTCGCCCCGGTGTTCGAGAACACGGCTGCCTTGCGGCTGCCCGAGATCGATGCCGAAGGCGTCAGCGGCCGCGTCGTCATCGGTGACTTCCAGGGGCTGCGTTCTCCAGTAAGAGCGGATTCCGAAACGCTCTACGCCGACCTCAGGCTGACGCCGGGCGCCAGCGTGAAAATTCCGGCCGATGCCGAAGAGCGCGCCATCTACACGCTGGAAGGCGAGGTCGCGATTTCGGGCGACGTCTTTCCGGCCGAACGGCTGCTCGTGTTCCGGCCCGGCGACGAGATCATCGTGTCGTCGCAAACCGGTGCGCATTTCATGCTGTTCGGCGGCGCCTCGCTTGGCTCGAAGCGTTACATCTGGTGGAATTTTGTCTCCTCATCCAAGGAGCGCATCGAACAGGCCAAGCAGGAATGGAAGACAGGCCGCTTCGATATCGTTCCTGGAGATGAGGAAGAGTTTATTCCTCTGCCGGAAAACTAATGAATATCGCCCAAAAGCGGCCCGGTTTCGGGACCACGTTATGCACGAAAACAAGGACTTGAAAGCGCGGGCATAAGCTGTTTCGACGCGCTGTCATTTTGGGAGCAGGCCCGCGTCACCGGCACGCATTTACTTTCGCCGGTCGGCGGCCTATCCCGCCGATGAAAAGAAAGCCAGAGCACCCGTGAACGCAACGCCGCATACGCCGCTTCTCGACAAGGTCCGCATCCCGGCGGATTTGCGCGCGCTTGCCGAGAGTGAGCTGCCGCAACTGGCGTTCGAGCTGCGCGCCGAACTGGTCGATGCCGTGTCCCGCACCGGTGGCCATCTGGGTGCCGGCCTCGGTGTGGTCGAACTTACGGTGGCGCTGCACTATGTTTTCAACACCCCGGACGACCGGCTGATCTGGGATGTCGGCCACCAGGCCTATCCGCACAAGATCCTGACCGGCCGCCGCGACCGCATCCGCACACTGCGCCAGGAAGGCGGCCTGTCCGGCTTCACCCGCCGCGCCGAAAGCGAATACGATCCCTTCGGCGCCGCCCACTCCTCGACCTCGATCTCGGCCGGCCTCGGCATGGCTGCTGCCCGTGACCTCGCAGGCGGCCGCAACAATGTCATCGCCGTCATCGGCGACGGCGCCATGTCGGCCGGCATGGCTTACGAGGCGATGAACAATGCCGGTGCGCTCGATGCGCGCCTCATCGTCATCCTCAATGACAACGACATGTCGATCGCCCCGCCGACCGGCGCCATGAGCGCTTATCTGGCTCGCCTCGCCTCGGGCAAGGCCTATGCCGGCCTGCGCGATTTCGGCAAGAAACTGACATCCTATCTCGGCAAGCGGGCCGATCGCGCGATCACCAGGGCGGTCGAGCATGCGCGCGGCTACGTGACCGGCGGCACTTTGTTCGAGGAGCTCGGTTTCTATCACATCGGTCCGATCGACGGTCACAATCTGGAACATCTGATCCCGGTCCTGAAAAATGTCCGCGACAATGGCGAAGGCCCGGTGCTGATCCATGTCGTCACCCAGAAGGGCAAGGGTTATGCGCCGGCGGAAGCCGCCGCCGACAAGTATCACGGCGTCAACAAGTTCGACGTCATCACCGGCGCGCAGGCCAAGGCGCCGGCCAATGCGCCGGCCTACACCAAGGTGTTCGCCGAAAGCCTGATCCAGGAAGCCCGCGAGGACGACCGCATCGTCGCCGTCACCGCCGCCATGCCGGGCGGCACCGGCCTCGATCTGTTCGGCGAAGTGTTTCCGGCCAGGACCTTCGATGTCGGCATCGCCGAACAGCATGCGGTTACCTTTGCCGCTGGCCTGGCGACGGAAGGCTACAAGCCGTTCGCGGCGATCTACTCGACCTTCCTGCAGCGCGCCTACGACCAGGTCGTGCACGACGTCGCGATCCAGAAACTGCCGGTGCGTTTCCCGATCGACCGCGCCGGCTTCGTCGGCGCCGATGGCGCCACCCATTGCGGTGCCTTTGACACCACTTTCCTCGCAAGCCTGCCCGGCTTTGTCGTGATGGCGGCAGCCGACGAGGCTGAACTGCGCCACATGGTGCGCACTGCCGCGAGCTATGATGACGGCCCGATCGCCTTTCGCTATCCGCGCGGCAATGGCGTCGGCGTCGACATGCCGGAGCGCGGGTCGGTTCTCGACATCGGCAAAGGCCGCATCGTCAGGGAAGGTACAAAGGTGGCGCTGCTGTCCTTCGGCACGCGCTTGCAGGATTGCCTTACTGCCGCCGAGGAACTCGGCGCGGCCGGGCTTTCCACCACCGTCGCCGATGCCCGCTTCGCCAAGCCGCTCGACGAGGACCTGATCCGGCGGCTGGCCCGCTCGCACGAGGTTCTGGTGACGGTGGAGGAGGGCGCCATTGGCGGCTTCGCAAGCCACGTGCTGCAGTTCCTTGCCCATGAAGGATTGCTGGAAAGTGGCCTGAAGGTGCGTCCGCTGGTGCTGCCTGATGTCTTCAGCGACCACGCCAAGCCGGAAAAGATGTATGCCGACGCCGGTCTCGATGCCGCCGGCATCGTGCGCACTGTCTTCGTCGCGCTCGGGCACAGCACACGCGCTCAACGCGCTTGAATCAAAACCTCAAGCGCTTGAATCAGTTTGCCGGCTTTATTTCGTAACGCATTGTTAACGCTGCCGTTTGGCGCTTTGCTTACCGTGTCTCTTGGCCGTTTTTCAACGGCATCCTGCTAGATCGTGATCAGGCAGGGAGACAACAACAATGAGAACGCTTCTGTGTGGCGTGGCGCTTTCAGCCGCCCTTGCAGCACCCGCCGCCGCCGAGACGCGCTATGATCGCAATCTTGAAAAGGCGGCGCAGGGCATCGTCGCCAGCAAGATGGGCGATATCCGTGGGGGCTTTTCCTACAAGCAGGTGCCGCAGCTTGTGGTCTTGCCGGATGTTGCTCCGGTGTCTGCCGTTGCGACCGAGCATCCGGCTGTGCAAGCCTCGGGGGATCGGGACGACGGTTTGTCTCCAGCCGTCGAACGTCAGGTTTCGCGAACGATTTTCTAGAACCACATATCGCGCACGCAGCGGCCATCGCGCGGCAGGTCGTCGAAGGTGTCGAGGCCATCGAAATGGTCGATCGGCAAGTCGGCGACAGCTTGCGGCGGGGCCAGGCGCACATTGACGGCGATTCGTGTCCGGCCGGAGGCACCGGCGCGCAAGCCGCGCCAGGCCAGCACGCAGGCGCAGGTCGGGCAGAAAAGGATCTCGAGCGAAGGCTCGTCTTTTCCGGCACGGGTGTAGCTGCTCACCGGTCCAACGACGCGGATACGCTCATCGACAAAGTCGTAAGCCCAGAGCGTCCCATAGCGACGGCACAGCGTGCAGTTGCAGGCTGTGATCGGCCCGGGATCGCCCTCCAGGGTCCAGTGCGTCGCACCGCAGTGGCAGGTTCCCGTCAGGATCCGGCCTCCTTCGGGCCCTGGCGTGGATGGCGCTCGTCCTCACCATTGTGCCGGCCCACAACGGTGATCACAAGCCACGGAGGTGTCAGCTCGGCGTGGATGTTCCGCAGCCCCGCCCATTATCCTTGCCTTCGCGGCCGGCTTTCGCCATGAAGGCCGATGAATTCGCCTCTGCCAGCCAGCACACGCCAGCGGCTCGACGACCTGCTCGTCCAGCGCGGCCTGTTTGCCAGCCGCTCGCGTGCCCGCGATGCGGTCGAGCGCGGCACGGTAACGGTTGATGGCGTCCTTGCCCGCAAGCCCGGCCAGAACGTTTCGCCGCAGTGCCTTGTTGCCATCGACGATCCCGCGCAAGGCTATGTCTCGCGCGCGGCGTTGAAGCTGATCGGCGGCCTCGACCATTTCGGCCTCGATCCCGCCGGCCGCGAGGCGCTCGACATCGGCGCTTCGACTGGCGGGTTCACCCAGGTGCTGCTCGAACGCGGCGCGTCCCATGTCACGGCAATCGATGTCGGTCATGGCCAGATACATCCCGATGTTGGCAAGGACCCGCGCGTTACGGTCGTCGAGGGTCTGAACGCCCGCGATCTCACGCTCGCCGATCTGGCCGGCCGTGTTCCGGATTTCATCGTTTCCGATGTCAGCTTTATCTCGCTGAAACTGGCGCTGCCGCCGGCTCTCGCCATTGCGAAACCCGGTGCCGGCGCGATCTTTCTGGTCAAGCCGCAATTCGAGGCCGGCCGCGAGGCGATCGGCAAGGGTGGTCTGTTGAAAGACCCCTTCGCCGCTGCCGGTGTCGCCGGCCTGCTGCAGGATTGGCTGGATACCGTTCCCGGCTGGCGCTCGCTCGGCCTGCATCTGTCGCCGATCGAAGGCGGCGACGGCAATCGCGAGTTTCTTCTCGGTGGGATCAAGGACCGATGAGCACGCGCTTCACCATCAAAAAGCTTGGCGCTCAGGGCGACGGCATTGCCGAGACCGAAAGCGGCGATCTTTTTATCCCGTTCACGCTGCCGGGGGAGACTGTCACGGCCGCTCGTGAACGCGACCGTGCCACGCTGATGGCGGTGCTGGAGGCCTCGCCGCTGCGCATCGAGCCCGCCTGCCGCCATTTCACCGAATGCGGCGGTTGCGCTCTCCAGCATTTCGAGGCCGAAGCCTATCGCCAGTGGAAGCGCGACAAGGTGGTGCATGCCCTGAAGGGCATCGATTGCGAGATCGGCGAACTGGTCGCCTGCGCGCCGCACACGCGCCGCCGTGTCGTGCTCGCTGCCCGGCGCGCCGATACCGGAATGCTGCTCGGCTTCAATCGTCATCTGTCACCGGAAATCATTTCCATATCCGAATGCCCGATTTCGCTGCCCGAGATCGTCGCCGCACTCGACCGGTTGAGGGCGCTCGCCGATTTGATATGCGCAACCACGAAATCGTTCCGGATGGCGGTCACGGTTACCGGATCGGGCCTGGATGTCGCGGTGCACGACTCCGGCAAGCTCGGCGAACACCAGCGGCGCATCGCCTCCAATTTTGTCCTAGCGCAAGGCTTTGCCAGGCTGTCCATCGATGACGAGATCGTCATCGAGCCGAGGAAGCCCGTGGTCATGTTCGGCAGCGTCGCGGTCGCCTTGCCGCCGGGCGCCTTCATGCAGGCGACCGAGGCAGCCGAACAGACAATGGCCGAGATCGTTGGCGGACATCTCAAGCGCGCCAAGAAGGTCGCCGATCTTTTCGCCGGTTGCGGCAGCTTTGCCCTGCGATTGGCCGCGAAGTCGGAAGTCCACGCCGTGGAAGGCGATGCGGCGGCACTTTCGGCGCTCGACCGGGGCTCACGCTTCGCGACCGGTTTGAAGCGGGTGACCGGCGAACGCCGCGATCTGTTCCGCCGTCCGTTGACCTTCAAGGAACTGAACGCCTTTGACGGCGTCGTCTTCGACCCGCCGCGAGCAGGCGCCGAGGACCAGTCGAAGCAGATTGCCCGCTCGGATGTTCCCTTCGTTGCCGCCGTATCCTGCAACCCGGTGACGCTGGCTCGTGACCTGCGCATCCTCATCGACGGTGGTTACACCGTGAAAAGCGTGACGCCAGTCGACCAGTTCCTGTGGTCGCCCCATGTCGAGGCGGTCGCTCTGCTGGAAAAACCCAGGAGAAGGCGCGGCTGAGCCGGCCAACGATCACGTTTCGTTGAGACCGGGCACTCTGGCCGCTCTCGACCGAAAGGCGCCGCAAAGCCGCCTTTTTGCACCGGCCTAGTCCGGGCTCTTGGGCGGAAGCATCGGCACTCTCACCTGACGGATGATCGTAATGCGGACGGTCTCGAAATTCCTCGCTTTGTTCCTCGCTCTCTCGATTTTTGCGTTCGGCTCGACGGCCGGGGCGCTGGCGCAAGGCGAAAAACGCCTTGCCTTCGTCATCGGCAACGCTGCCTACCCTGCGGGCACACTGGCGACGCCGGCTAACGACGCCGGCCTGATTGCGCAGACATTGCAGGCGGCGGGTTTCGACGTGGTCGGCGCGCGCGATGTCGACCAGGAATCGCTGCGGGGCGCCTACCGCGATTTCCTCGCCAAGGTGACGGCAGCCGGTCCCGACGCGGTGGTGTTTGTCTATTTGGCAGGCCAGGGCCTGCAGTTCGAAGGCGAGAACTATTTCGTGCCGGTCGATGCCCAGATCGCCAATGCCGCCGACGTGCCGATGGCCGCCGTGCGGGTTTCCGATCTCACCAAGCCGCTTGCGGCCTTGCCGAACAAGGTCAACATCGTCGTGCTAGACGCGGCACGACCAAATTCCTTCGCGAAGTCGAACCAGCCGCTTGCCGGCGGCCTCGCACTCGTCGACCCCGACCCGAACATGCTGGTCGCCTTCAATGCCGCCCCGGGCACAGTCGCGCCTGAAGGCAAGGGCTCGTATGGCGCCTATGCGCAGGCGCTTGCCGAGATGATCAGGGATGGTGGCCTGCAGCTTGGCGATGTGTTCGACCGCACGCGGCTACGGGTCAACGAAGTGACTGATGGCGCGGAGGTTCCTTGGAACGCCTCCAAGATCACCGATCCCTTCGTCTTCTTCGACCGCGGCCCGGATGCCCCGGCGCCGCAGGTTTCAGCCGCCGAGGTGCGGACAAACCGGACCAAGGAAATCCGTGACTTCGATGCGCATGACGCCTACATCGCGGCCCTCGATCGCGATACGATGCGCGGCTACGAAGACTTCATCGTCGCCTATCCCCACGACCCGATGGCCAGGCGCGTGCGCGCCATCCTGGCGGCGCGGCGCGAGGCGATCACCTGGCGCCAGACCTGGCTCAGGGACACGCCCGAAGCCTATTGGTCCTATCTCGATCGCTATCCGCATGGCCCCCATGCCTGGGATGCCCGTCGCAGGCTCGAGCATTTCGACGCCGCCCTCGAGCCGCCGCAGGGTTTTGCCGTCTATGCCTACGACGTGCCGCCGCCGCCGCCGGAAGAAATCGTCTATGTCGACCGGCCTGTGCTCTATTTCGACGACCCCGAATTCGGCTTCGATCCGCCGCCACCGGTGGCGGTGATCTTCCTGCAACCGCGGCCGCGCGACTTCATAGAACTGCCGCCACCGCCGCCGCCGATCGGCGTCTTCCTGCTGCCGACGCCGGTGTTCGTGCCCGTGCCGGTTTGGGTGAACCCGCCGCATGACATCTTCCCGCCGCCGAACAACGTCATCTTCAACAACATCCACAACACCACCATCGTCAACAACACGACGATCAACGAGAACCAGGGCGGCCTCACCACCGGCCAGAAGCTGACCGCGGGTGCGGTGGGCATCGGTGCAGCCGCATTGGCGACCAAGGTGGCGCTGCCGGCTTTCCTGCAGAAGAAGGAAGCCACGCTCGCCAAGGTCAATCCGGGCGGCCTACCATCGAAACTGGTCAAAACGGGACAGCAGAACGGCGTGGCGCCATTGTCGAAAACACTGCCGGCGGACAAATTGGCCGGCCATGCTTTGCCCGGCGCCGACGGCAAGACGCTGCCGCTCGTCAACGGCAAGCCGGTCCTCAATGGCCAGAATGTGGCCAACGACAAATCAGGCAAGCTGTTGCACAAGCGGGGTGTTGCGGATGCCGCGACGACCGCCAATGGCGCGGCTCCGATGACCAATGGACAGGGCAAGAGCGGAAAGTTGCGCAAGCTCCCGGCCGGCGCCACAGCATCTGCCGGCAACGGGCAGAATACCCAGCTAAAGCTGAAGACCAACAATCCCTCAGTGCTCAATGGCCCGGTCGCCGCCAATGGCAAATTGAAAAAGTTCCACGGTCAGGGCGTCGGTGGCTCGGATACGACGAATGGGGCAGCCAACGGACAAGGCAAGAGCCCCAAGTTCCACAAGCCGCCGGCCAATGGCGGGCCGGCGGGCGACAAGGTCTCGAACAGCAATCCGCATCGTCAGCTGAAGCTGCAAGACAAGCCGAAGGTGCAGGTGCTTTCAAAACCGCAGAAGCCGCAGTTCCAGGCGCAGACGCACGTACAGCGGCAGCCTCAGCCACAGCAAAAGCCGCAGCGGGAGGCCGGCAAGAAGCCGCCTTGCGGACACCCCAATGAGCCTGCCTGCAGAAAATAGCGCGTGTCAGGCTGCGAACGTGGCCTAGCACGGCGATACACGATGACATCACAACTGCGTGGTTGGGCACCGCCAAGATTGCGTGCTGCCTTGGCACGCTGTTACCAGTCAACGTTGGGTGGGGTGCTCAAGGGAGACACCACAATGAAGATTGCAAGCGTTCTGACGTCTATCGCCGTAGCCGGGTTTATTATGACGGGAGCTGCCGCGGCAGCGACGACGGCAACCACCACGACCGCGCCGGCCACGACCACCACTGCCGCCCCCGCGAAGAAGCCAAAGACGACTGCCATGACGCCGGAGAAAACCGCGATTTCGAAGCAATGTTCAGCACTTGCCGATGCCCAGAAGCTGCACGGCAAGGCGCGCGAAAAATTCCGGGCCGACTGCAAGAAGAACGGCGGCAAAGCCACCTGATCATCGGCTCCACGGCCAAGATACTGCTGCCAGCCTAAACCTCGGGGCTGGCGGCAATTCCGGGGAAGCGTGAACCGGGTTTCTATCAGCTTCGACTTGGGCCGGATCGAGTACGGAAGAGACAGTCACGGCATCCGCCATATCGGCAGCCACCGAACGCTTGCGATGCCTGGAGCGGTACGGTTCCGACAAGCCCTCAGTCTACGAGTTTGGCAACATTCGCGGGTGTCTTAGGCGTGCCACCACGCTGGTTGATCGACACCCAGACATTCGGATTCTGCTGCGACTGGCGTTTCAGGAAGTAGTAGCCGGTCGCGTTCCAGGGCCTGATTTCGTTGACCAGATTGTCGAGGACGAGATCGCCCTTGTCGGTTTTCACCGTCAGGATGGTGTGGCCCTCATTGTCGAGGTCGCGCACGACTGTCATCAAAAGCGCCTGCCGGGGGAACCCAGCCTCCCGAAGAAGCTTGCGCTTGTAGAGCGCGTAGATCTTGCAGTCGCCCTTGCCGTCAACCGGGTAATCCCAGTGGTCCTCCATCGTGCCCCAATGCTCAAAGTTGCTGACCGGCTTGATGGAATTGTTGGCCGTCTGATTTATGCGCTTGAGGATGCGTAGGTTCTGCGCGGTCAGTTTTACACTCGCGGCTGGCAGAACGGGCACCTTGCACTCTTTTGGCCGGCGATGGCAGAAATCGAGCCAGCCGTAGGGCACGCTGGTGCTTCCACCCACGGCGGCGGAGCGCGCTCCATCCGTGGAAGATTGCGCCGATTGTGACTTGAACCATGTCGACTGCGCTGCCGCCGGACTTGCTGGCAGCGATGTCGCACCAATCAACGAAACAAAGCCAAGCAGGAAAGACGAAGCTAGGGAATGCCGCATTGCCAAAACCACCACCACAACGAGGAACTGGTGCTACGTCCGTGCGCAAAAGCAGCCCAGGCAGTTAAAGACTTAATGATTTCCTAACGTCGATTGTGTTCACTTCAAGGTAGGAGCCGGGATTCAGGCTGGAAAACAAGGATCAGCCGGCGCATCAGGCCAAGTTCGAGCGTCAGAGCGTCCAGACCGCGCGTCCTCGTCAGGCTTCCTGCACGCTGCTATATCCGGCCGCCCTCGCAGCCTTGAGGAAATTACGGTCAAAGGTTGCCAAGCCGGCACAATGCGCTGATTTCCTCAGATGCAGCGCATCTGCGAAATCCATTCCTGCCTCCGACAGATCCAGCGCAGAGGAGACAATCGCGGCATCTTCCAGCTCCACCGTGGGTAACCCGCCGAACATCCGCAGTGTGCTGGCTATCACGGCCTGGCTATGACCATAGGCGCTGCGCAGCACCCACTCTGCCTCCAGGATTACCGTGACAGAGACAAAGACAGGCTGACCATCGATAAGCCGCCGTGCTCGCGGGGATTGATCGGGATGGTCGTTCGTCAAATACCTGACGACAACATTGGTATCAATTGCGAGCATCGCGTCGCCGTGCTTCAGCAAGGACGGCGGCGTCCATTTCCTCCAGCGTCTTCGGGGTGCCGTTGCGTGGCAGGACGCCAAAGACATCTTCTGGTCGCGTCGGGGCAAAGGCCGGCGCCAATTTCAAAAGGACTCCATCAGGAGTGTCTTCGACCTCCAAGCGCGTGCCCGCGCCCCAGTCCCTCTGTTTCCGGATCGCGCTGGGCAGGATTACCTGTCCCTTGGTGGAGACGGTCGTTACAAGTTTTTCTGTTGCAGCCATCGCGTCACGCTTTCGTGTAAGACAATGGTAAGATAGTCTTGTCGCGGAAGACATTCAAGCCTGCCGGATTGGCCTCAAACCCGGGTGCCGCCGACCGTCATCTGGTTCATCCTGAGATGCGGCTGGCCGACGCCGACCGGCACACCTTGTCCGGCCTTGCCACACATGCCGATGCCGTTGTCGAGCTTCATGTCGTTGCCGACCATCGAGACGCGGTGCATGGCATCCGGCCCGTTGCCGATCAGCATCGCGCCCTTGATCGGCTGCGTCACCTTGCCGTTCTCGATCATGTAGGCCTCGGTGCAGCCGAACACGAATTTGCCCGAAGTGATGTCGACCTGGCCGCCACCGAAGGAAACGGCATAGATGCCGTTCTTGACCGAGGCGATGATCTCGTCCGGCTCCATGTCGCCTGATGTCATGTAGGTGTTGGTCATGCGCGGCATAGGCTGGTGCGCGTAGCCTTCGCGCCGGCCGTTGCCGGTCGCCTTCATGCCCATCAGCCGGGCGTTCTGCCGGTCCTGCATGTAGCCGACCAGTTTGCCGTCCTCGATCAGCACGTTGCGGGCCGAAGGCGTGCCCTCGTCGTCGACGGTGAGTGAACCGCGCCGCTCGGGGATCGTGCCGTCATCGACGACGGTGACGCCCTTTGCGGCAACCTGCTGGCCGAGCAGGCCGGCGAAGGCGGAGGTCTTCTTGCGGTTGAAATCGCCTTCCAGCCCATGGCCGACGGCTTCGTGCAGCATCACGCCCGGCCAGCCGCTGGACAGCACGATGTCGAACGTGCCCGCCGGCGCCGGAATGGCCTCGAGGTTGACCAGCGCCTGCCGGAGCGCCTCCTTGGCGGCGTGCTGCCAGGCGTCCTCGATCAGGAATTCGCCGAACGCCTTGCGGCCGCCCATGCCGTAGGAGCCGCTTTCCTGGCGGTCGCCATCGCCAACCACTACCGAGACGTTGATGCGGACCAGCGGCCTGATATCGCGCACCACCTGGCCATCGGCGCGCACGATCTCGACATGCTGCCAGGAAGCGGCGAGCGAGGCGGTCACCTGGCGCACGCGCGGATCCTGCGCACGCAGCCAGGCGTCGATTTCTTGCAGCAGCTTTGCCTTGGCCTCGAAGGAGGGCGAGGGGATCGGGTTCTCATCGCCGTAGAGATGGGTATTGGTGCGGGCCGGTGCGGCGGCAAGCGTGCCGGAATAGCCACCCTTGACGGTCGAGACAGCGGCGGCCGCGCGCAGCAGCGAAGCCTCGGACAGGTCGCTCGAATGAGCGTAGCCGCTGGCTTCACCCGCAACCGCGCGCAGGCCAAAACCCTGGTCGGTGTTGAAATTGGCGGTCTTCAGCCGGCCATTGTCGAACATCAGCGCCTCGCTCTCGCTGTATTCGAGAAACAGTTCGCCGTCGTCGGCGCCGTTGATGGTCTCAGTGACGATCTGCTTGATGCGATCGTCTGAAATGTCGAATTGGCCGATCAGGCTGTTCATGGCGCATCCATTCGTGGGAAGAGATCTTGTTTCCCACGATGTAGGCGCGAAGCCGCGCCGAGACAATCGTCCCGCCGCGATGCGGGAACAAATGCGATCGCCGGCAGGCCGCCGGCGTCACTTCTGGTTGATGAAGTCCTTGATGTTGGTGGTCATCGAATCCCAGTTCGAGAAATCTTCCTCGAGATTGGCCTTGGTGATGCCGCCGATGAAGCTGACATCCATCTTGAAGTTGGATCCGTCGCCGGAAAATGCCTTGACCCAGCGAAATTTCTTGTTCCACTCATTGGCCTGCTCGACCGTGAAGGCATCGGTGTAGCCCGAGGAAAACTGGATCGATTTGCACTTCTCGTGGTTTTCGCAGCCATAGAAGTAGATGACATACTTCATGCCTTCGAGCCGGCCGGAGACCATCGGATCGCCACCGTCGTCCTTGTCCAGCTTGGCCGAGCCATAACCCTTTGCAATGTCGAGAATTGCGTTGGGATCAGGTGCCGTGATGATTTCGGGATTGTCAGCCCAAGCAACAGAAACCGCGCCAGTCGAAATCAGACCCGCGGATAGAAGCAAAGAAAACGAGCGCATGATGATCCCCACCGCCAAAAAACCCGCATCCCCTGGGAATTGTGCGCCAGGATCGAGTTTTCCGCAAGCGTCCTGACGTCAGGGCAGGGCGGCGAAACCGTCGGCGAAGCCCTTGAGATCAACGGGAATGCCGATGCCTTCTTCCGGCGTCTGGAAGACGATGAAGGTGGCCGACGTGCCGGTCTTAAGCGTGTCGAGCAGCGGCTTTTCGAGGATCACTTCGGCATAGCAGCCGTCCTGGAAGCAGCGCACGAAATAGGCGCGGCCGATGTCCTTGCCGTCGACATTGAGGCCAAGCCCGTTAGGCAGGAGCACGCCGAGCGGCGCCAGCACCCGCAGGATCTCGGCCTTGTTGTCGGCGGTCCGCAGCACGACGACCGACAGCCCCATCTCCGGGCGATCCTCGGCGACGACATTCTGCATCATCACGCATTGTTCAGAAGTTGCACCGGCCGGCGTGTCGCAGATGATCGACCAGGCGCCGTGCGTCGAGCGCACCGTGCCGCTCGGCTGCGCGGCATTGGCCTGACTGGCGACCAACAGACCGGCCGCCGACAGGGCAACGACAAAAATGGCTTTCGCCAAGGTGCTCGAAAGCCCCAGTCTCGTACGCCCCAGTCTAGAAAGCCAAGAGTTCATGACGGCTCCATTGCGAATCACGGCACTTTAAGCCGCGCCAATGCCAAGTAAAGGACGAGACCGCGGCCGAACTGTCCCGAAACAGGCAATACGGCGCTTTTTCCCTGCCAAATTCGCCTGAATTACGACGCTTCGTCCACCCCGCCGGCGTGAGGCGGGTAGCTTGCCGGACATACGCGATTCGCCGCCGTCGCCACCGCCTCGGAAGAGCCGTGCCAGCTTGCGCGCAAAAATGCCGCACAGTTTCCTCCGCTCCTTTCTTGCGGAGGGAAAAAGAGTATGGTTTGAACCACCTTGAGACTGTCGGGATTCCCGTCCCGGCATTGTTCGTATTCTCGCGGGCACGGTCGCGAGAAACTGGGAGACGAAGAGGGCGATGAGAAAATTCCTAGCAAACGCCAAGTTTCTAGCCAGTGCTGGGGCTGCCACCGCGTTTTTCGCCGGCACATCCGCCCATGCCGATCAGCCCGTGCCGTGGGAGACGACCTTCCAGGCGCCGGCGACCGACATGATGCGGCAGATCGAGGCCTTCGGGAACTACACGATGTGGTTTGTCGTTCCGATCACCCTGTTGGTGCTGTTTCTTCTCGCCTATTGCATCTTCCGGTTTCGGGCGAGCGCCAATCCGGTGCCCGCCAAAACCAGCCACAACACGGCGATCGAAGTGATCTGGACGGTGGGACCTGTCGTCATCCTGCTTTTCATCGCAATTCCTTCGTTCAAGCTCCTGACCGCGCAGTATACGCCCGGGGAAGAGCCGAAGCTCACCGTCAAGGCGACCGGCAACCAGTGGAACTGGGATTACGAGTACCAGACGGACAACACGCTCACCTTCAATTCGGCCATTCTCCAGGATGGCGATCGCGCCAAGGCCGGCAAGGAAGACCGCAAGGTTTATCCACGCCTGCTCGCGGTTGACAACGAGCTGGTGGTGCCGGTCAACACGATGACGCGCGTGCTCGTCACCGCGACCGACGTGATCCATTCCTTTGCCATGCCGTCCTTTGGCATCAAGATGGACGCCGTTCCGGGGCGCACCAACGAAACCTGGTTCAAGGCGGAGAAGGAAGGCCTCTATTACGGTCAGTGCTCGCAGCTCTGCGGCAAGGACCACGCCTTCATGCCGATCGCCATTCGTGTCGTATCCGACACGCAGTTCAAGACCTGGCTGGCTGCGGCCAAGACCGATCTGCCAGGCGCCAACAAGACGCTCATGGCCGAAGTCGACGGCCAGAACAAGGTAGCGGCCGCCGGCAATTGATGTCGCGGGTTAGCAAGATTTAGGGAACGGAGCGGAACATGGCAGACGCTGCAGCTCACGACGGGCACGACCACAAGCCGTATCACGGCTGGGTGCGCTGGGTCTATTCGACCAACCATAAGGATATCGGCACGCTCTACCTGATCTTTGCGATCATGGCCGGTATCATCGGCGGTGCGCTGTCCGTTGCCATCCGCATGGAACTGCAGGAGCCCGGCATCCAGATCTTCAGCGGCCTGGCGCAGATGGTCTACGGCATGAACGGTGATGCCGCGATCGACGGCGGCAAGAGCATGTACAATGCCTTTGCCACCGCGCATGCGCTGATCATGATCTTCTTCATGGTCATGCCGGCGCTGATCGGCGGTTTCGCCAACTGGATGGTGCCGATCATGATCGGCGCCCCTGACATGGCGTTCCCGCGCATGAACAACATCTCGTTCTGGCTGCTGCCGCCGGCTTTCATCCTGCTGCTCACCTCGATGTTCATGCCGAGCGCACCGGGCGCCTATGGCGTCGGTGGCGGCTGGACGCTTTACCCGCCGCTGTCGACCTCGGGCCAGCCAGGACCGGCGATGGATCTGGCGATCCTGTCGATCCACATTGCCGGCGCCTCGTCGATCCTCGGCGCCATCAACTTCATCACCACCATCTTCAACATGCGCGCCCCCGGCATGACGCTGCACAAGATGCCGCTGTTTGCCTGGTCGGTCCTGGTCACCGCCTTCCTGCTGCTCCTGTCGTTGCCGGTTCTGGCCGGCGGCATCACCATGCTGCTCACCGACCGCAATTTCGGCACCACCTTCTTTGCTCCGGACGGCGGCGGCGACCCGATCCTGTTCCAGCACCTGTTCTGGTTCTTCGGTCACCCGGAAGTCTACATTCTGATCCTGCCGGGCTTCGGCATCATCAGCCATGTCATCTCGACCTTCTCGAAGAAGCCGGTTTTCGGCTATCTCGGCATGGCCTACGCCATGGTCGCGATCGGCGCCGTGGGCTTCATCGTCTGGGCGCACCACATGTATACGACCGGCCTGTCGCTCGACACGCAGCGCTATTTCGTCTTCGCCACCATGGTCATCGCGGTGCCGACGGGCGTGAAGATCTTCTCGTGGATCGCGACGATGTGGGGCGGATCGATCTCGTTCAAGACGCCGATGCTGTGGGCGCTGGGCTTCATCTTCCTGTTCACCATCGGCGGTGTCACCGGCGTTCAGCTCGCCAATGCCGGCCTCGACCGCTCGCTGCATGACACCTATTTCGTCATCGCCCACTTCCACTACGTGCTGTCGCTGGGCGCGGTGTTCGCCATCTTCGCCGGCTGGTACTACTGGTTCCCCAAGATGACCGGCTATATGTACTCGCCTGTTATCGCCAACACCCACTTCTGGGTCACCTTCGTCGGCGTCAATCTGATCTTCTTCCCGCAGCATTTCCTCGGCCTCGCCGGCATGCCGCGCCGCACGATCGACTATCCGGACGCGTTTGCCGGCTGGAACTACGTGTCGTCCATCGGCTCCTACATCTCGGCCGTCGGCGTGTTGATCTTCCTTTACTGCGTGTTCGAAGCCTTCCGGAAGAAGCGGATCGCCGGCGCCAATCCGTGGGGCGAGGGCGCAACGACGCTGGAATGGCAGCTGCCTTCGCCGCCGCCTTTCCACCAGTGGGAGCAGCTGCCGAAGATCAAGTAAGGCGGCAGCCTGTACGAAATCAAAACCGCCGGTTCGCCGGCGGTTTTGGCCAAACGGAATTATGGACTTGAGTACGCATGGCCCTAGTCGACGAAACCAGTATTGACGAAGCGGGCTTCCGCATGTCGGAAGCGACGGCGGGCGATTTCTTCGCCCTGCTGAAGCCGCGCGTCATGTCGCTGGTGGTGTTCACCGCCTTCGTCGGGCTGGTCGCGGCACCCGTGACGATCAATCCGCTGCTGGCGGTCATCGCCATCCTGGCTATTGCCATTGGCGCCGGCGCCTCGGGCGCGCTTAACATGTGGTACGACGCCGATATCGACGCGGTGATGACCAGGACGGCCAGCCGTCCAGTTCCGTCCGGCCGTATCCAGCCGCACGAGGCGCTGACCTTCGGCCTGGTGCTTTCCGTCCTGTCTGTGATGACGCTCGGCGTGCTGGTCAACTGGCTCTCCGCGACGCTGCTGGCCTTCACCATCTTCTTCTATGCCGTCGTCTACACGATGTGGCTGAAGCGCTGGACGCCGCAGAACATCGTGATTGGTGGCGCGGCCGGCGCCATCCCGCCGGTCATCGGCTGGGCCGCGGTGACCGGGTCGGTCAGCCTTGAGAGCATCGTCCTGTTCCTGATCATCTTCCTTTGGACGCCACCACATTTCTGGGCACTGGCACTGTTCAAGTCCGAGGATTATGCCCGAGCCGGTATCCCGATGATGCCGAATGTTGCTGGCCATGCGTCGACTCGCCGCCAGATTTTCGCCTATGCGCTGGTCTTGGCCCCGGTCGGAGTGCTGCCTTGGGTGCTCGGCTATACCACGCCGGTCTACGGCTTGGCCGCTGTGCTGCTTGGTGTTGGCTTTGTCTGGTATGCATGGAAAGTGCTCGGCATGGCCGATGATGATCGCGTCATGAAGCCGGCCAAGGCGCTATTTGCTTATTCGCTGCTCTATCTCTTCGCCATCTTCGCTGCCTACCTGGCCGACAGCGTCGTCGAACGTGCACTTGCCATGGGTGGGGCATGACCATGGTCGAGGAAAAGCTTGAGACGGTCACGCTGACCGATCGTCAGAAGAAAGCCCAGCGCAGCCGGTCCGTCGCAATAGGCTTGGCGCTGGCCGTGCTGGTCGTCATTTTCTACATCGCCACGATCATAAAGTTCGGCCACAATCTGGGCACGATGTGATGAGCGTCGAGATGTCCAAAAAGCCGGCCGGCAAGAACAGCAACGTCATCGTCGCGGCGGTCTGTCTTGCCTTCTTCACCGGCATGATCGGCATGGCCTATGCGGCCGTGCCGCTCTACAAGATGTTCTGCCAGGCGACCGGTTATGGCGGCACGACGCAACGCGCCGAGAAGCAATATGCCGGCCGCGTGCTCGACCGTGAGATCACGGTGCGCTTCGACGCCAATATTGCCGGCGTACCGTGGGAGTTCCAGCCGGTCCAGCGCTCGATGACGATGAAGATCGGCGAGACGGTGCAGGCGCATTACCAGGCGACCAACAAATTCGATCGCCCCGTTACCGGCCGCGCCACCTTCAACGTGCAGCCGGAATTGGCGGGGCCGTACTTCAACAAGGTCGAGTGCTTCTGCTTCACCGACACCTCGCTGAAGCCCGGCGAGACGCTGGACATGCCGGTCCTCTTCTACGTGGACCCCGATATCGTGAATGTGCCGGAACTGAAGGACGTGAAGACGATTACCCTGTCCTATACGATGTTCCCGGTCGAGAAGACCAAGCCGGTCGCCTCCTCGGAGCCGGTCCCAGGCAACAGCAAGACAATTTCCAATACCGAAGCAAATCTCGGGGGTTGATATGGCAGACGCGCACGCAAAACCACAGCATGACTATCATCTCGTCGACCCCAGCCCATGGCCTTTCCTGGGCTCGGTAGGAGCGCTCGTCATGGCCTTCGGCGGTGTCGCGCTGATGGAGTACCTGAAGGGTGGCACTTTTCCGATCTTCGGCTTCAATATCGCCAACCCGTGGCTGTTCTTCATCGGCCTGGTGATCGTGCTCTACACCATGTTTGCCTGGTGGTCGGACACGATCAAGGAAGCGCATGAGGGTCACCATACGCGGGTCGTGTCGCTGCACCTGCGCTATGGTATGATCATGTTCATCGCCTCGGAGGTGATGTTCTTCGTTGCCTGGTTCTGGGCCTATTTCGATGCCAGCCTTTTCGCCGGCGAGGCACAGAACTACGCGCGCGCCACATTCACCGGTGGCGTCTGGCCGCCGAAGGGCATGGAGGTTCTCGATCCCTTCCATTTGCCGCTCTACAACACCATCATCCTGCTTTTGTCGGGCACCACGGTCACCTGGGCGCACCATTCGCTCATTCATGGCGATCGCAAGGGCCTGATCAACGGCCTGGTGCTGACCGTCGGCCTGGGCATGCTGTTCACCATGGTGCAGGCCTACGAGTACATGCACGCTCCGTTCGGCTTCAAGGATTCCATCTACGGCGCCACCTTCTTCATGGCCACCGGCTTCCACGGTTTCCATGTCATCATCGGCACCATCTTCCTGCTGGTCTGCCTAGTCCGGGCGATGAAGGGCGATTTCACGCCCAAGCAGCATTTCGGCTTCGAGGCGGCCGCCTGGTACTGGCACTTCGTCGACGTGGTCTGGCTGTTCCTGTTTGCCTCGATCTATGTCTGGGGATCGGTCGGCGCGGTGATCGAAGGCCACTGATCCGGCCGTAGGATTTCGATTTCGGGAGGGCGGCCGCGGCGACGTGGCCGCCTTCTTCTTTTCGGCGCAATGATTGCCGATCGATTGCTGATGCGGCTGACGATCTCCTGGGCGATTTGCGCATTCATCCTCCTGGCACACCCGGCCCTTGCGGCTGAGAAAGTGGATCTGGGCGGAACGCCGGCTGGAGTTGATCGGCGACGGCAAGGTCCTGCGGACTTACAGCATTGCGCTCGGCGGGGATCCTGTCGGCCACAAGCATCAGGAGGGCGACCAGCGCACGCCCGAGGGGCGCTATATGCTCGACTGGCGCAACCCCAATAGCATCGCGCACAGATCGATCCACATCTCCTATCCCAATGCCGACGATCTCGCCGCTGCCAAGGCTCGCAATGTCGACGCAGGTGGCATGATCATGATCCACGGCCAGCCCAATCGTTTCGGCTGGTGGAGCGGGCTGCTTCAATTGGTCGACTGGACCGATGGCTGCATTGCCGTTACGGACTCCGACATGGACGAAATCTGGGCAATGGTGGCCGATGGCACGCCAATAGAGATCGAGCGGTAGGCCATGGGCGACGACGCTTCCATGCGTGAAGACAAGGCGATCTGGCCTCCGATCGATCCGATTTCGGCTGGGCTGCATGGCCGTTGCCCGCGTTGCGGCGAGGGGCGGTTGTTTTCCGGCTTCCTCACCGTTGGCAAGCGCTGCACCAATTGCGGCCTCGACTATTCCTTCGCCGATGCCGGCGATGGACCGGCGGTCTTCGTCATCCTGATCATCGGCTTCATCATCGTCGGCCTGGCGCTCTGGGTTGACGTGACGCTGAGCCCGCCGCTCTGGCTGCATCTGCTGGTCTGGGTCCCGCTGGCCGTGGTGCTATGCCTGACGGCACTGAGGCTGATCAAGGGCGTGTTGCTCACCCTGCAATATGCCAACAAGGCGGCCGAAGGCCGGCTGGATCACGGCGAATGAGCGAGGCATCCATCAAAACTGGCGGCGGTTCGCGGCCAAGGACAGCATTGCTGCTCGGCCTTGGTCTTGTGCTGCTGGTCATCCTGTTGGCGCTCGGCACCTGGCAGGTCCAGCGCCTGCACTGGAAGGAAGGTCTTCTGCAGACCATCGACCAGCGCACCCATTCGCCACCGCTGCCGCTGGCAGAGGTTGAGAAAGAATTCGCTGCCTCGGGAGACGTCGACTACACGCCGGTCACGGTCTCCGGCATCTTCCTGCATTCCGGCGAACGGCATTTCTATTCGACCTGGGAAGGCGAGGCCGGCTTCAACGTCTATACGCCGCTGGCGCTGGACGATGGCCGTTACGTGCTGATCAATCGCGGCTTCATACCCTATGACCTCAAGGATGCCGCCAGGCGCTCGAAAGGGCAGGTGACGGGGAGGGTGACAATCACCGGGCTCGCGCGCAATCCGCTGCCGGCAAAGCCGTCGATGATGCTGCCCGACAATGACGTGGCCAAGAACATCTTCTACTGGAAGGACCGCGACGTGATGGCGGCGAGCGCCGGGCTGCTGGCCGGGTTCACGCTGGTGCCGATCTTCATCGATGCCGACAAGACGCCCAATCCCGGCGGTCTGCCGGTCGGAGGCGTCACCATCATCGACCTGCCGAACAGCCATCTGCAATATGCCGTCACCTGGTATGGGCTCGCCGCGGCGCTCGCCGCCGTGCTCATCCTGCGGCTTCGCGGTCCCGCGAAAAAGGAATGACCGCTAGCAGCATCCTTCACAGGGCCGGCCCTTGACAGGACAGGGGTAGGCATCTCATTTCGGCGCTGACGAACCGGCCAGGATTTAATGCTTCAGACAATCACCAAGCCTCCGCTGACGATCCGGCTCTGCCAGCCGCGCGGTTTTTGCGCAGGCGTCGACCGCGCCATTCAGATCGTCGTGCTGGCGCTGAAGAAATATGGCGCGCCGGTCTATGTCCGCCACGAGATCGTGCACAACCGCTATGTCGTCGAAGGGCTGCAGAGCCTGGGCGCGGTCTTCATCGAGGAGCTTTCCGAGATCCCGGCCGAGCACCGGCAGTCGCCGGTCGTCTTCTCGGCGCATGGCGTGCCGAAATCGGTGCCGGCGGATGCGCAGGCGCGCAACCTGTTCTATCTCGACGCCACCTGTCCGCTGGTGTCCAAGGTCCATAAGCAGGCGATGCGCCATCAGCGGCTTGGCCGCCATGTGCTGTTGATCGGCCATGCCGGACATCCCGAGGTGATCGGCACAATGGGCCAATTGCCGGAAGGCGCTGTCACGCTGGTCGAGACCGAAGCCGATGCCGCCACGCTCGAGCCCGCCGACCCGCAGGCCCTCGGCTTCGTCACCCAGACCACGCTGTCGGTCGAGGACACCGCCGGCATCATCCGCGCGCTGAAGGACCGCTTTCCAGCCCTGCAGGCTCCGGCGGCGGAATCGATCTGCTACGCCACCACCAACCGCCAGGAAGCGGTCAAGGATACCGCCCCGGGCGCTGATCTCTATCTGATCGTCGGTGCCCCCAATTCCTCTAACTCGCGGCGTCTTGTCGAAGTGGCGGAGCGTGCAGGTGCCAAGATGTCGCTTCTCGTACAGCGCGCCGCCGAGATTCCGTGGAATGACATCGGCAACATTTCGACCCTCGGCCTGTCGGCAGGGGCATCGGCGCCGGAGATCATCGTCGACGAGATCATCGACGCGTTCCGCCAACGCTTCGATGTCACCATCGACCTGGCCATCACGGCCACCGAAACGGAGGATTTTCCGGTCATGCGGGTACTGCGCGATGTCGAACTGACGCCGGCCGACATGGCCTTCGTCAACGGAGCCGCGTAAGGCACATGGCCGTCTATACCGACGTTGCCGAAGGCGAACTCGGCGCATTCCTGAAGCACTATCCGGTCGGCGATCTCCTGTCCTACAAGGGCATCGCTGAAGGCACCGAGAATTCGAATTTTTTGCTGCACACTTCGACCGGTTCCTACATCCTGACCCTCTATGAAAAGCGCGTCGAGAAGGCGGATCTGCCGTTTTTCCTCGGGCTGATGGGCCATCTCGCCAACAAGGGTGTGTCCTGCCCGCTGCCGGTGACCGCGCATGACGGCAGCGTCATCGGCACACTCGCTGGCCGCCCGGCGGTCATCATCACCTTCCTTGAAGGGCTCTCGCTGCGGCGCCCGACGGCAACGCATTGTGCCGAGGTCGGTAAAGCTTTGGCCGCCCTGCACCTGGCCGGTGCCGATTTTTCCATGACCCGTCCCAACGCACTCGCCATCGACGGCTGGCGCAAGCTTTGGGACGCATCCCGCGACCGAGCCGACGAGGTCGAGCCTGGGCTGGCGGCCGAGGTCGACGCCGATTTTTTGGACCTTGAGCGGAACTGGCCGAAGGACCTTCCGGCGGGCATCATCCATGCCGATCTTTTCCCGGACAATGTCTTCTTCCTCGGCGAAAAGCTGTCCGGCCTGATCGATTTCTATTTCGCCTGCGACGACCTCTACGCCTATGATGTCGCTACCTGCCTCAACGCCTGGTGCTTCGAGAAGGACTTTTCCTTCAACCTCACCAAGGGCAAGGCGTTGCTTGAGAGCTATCAGAGCGTGCGTCCGCTGAGCGATCAGGAAAAGGCGGCATTGCCGATGCTGGCGCGCGGCTCGGCGCTGCGCTTCATGTTGACCCGGCTCTATGACTGGCTCACCGTGCCCGAGGGCGGCCTGGTCATGAAGCGCGATCCGACCGAGTACATCAGACGGATCCGTTTTCACCGGGCGATCAAATCTGCTTCGGAATATGGGTTAGCATGAGCAAACAGGTTGAAATCTTCACCGACGGCGCCTGCTCGGGCAATCCCGGCCCTGGCGGCTGGGGTGCCATCCTGCGCTTCAACGGCACCACCAAGGAGCTTTCCGGCGGTGAAGCCGAGACGACCAACAACCGCATGGAACTGCTGGCGGCCATTTCGGCGCTGAATGCGCTGAAGGAGCCTTGCACCGTCGAGCTTCATACCGACAGCAAATATGTCATGGACGGCATTTCCAAGTGGATTCATGGCTGGAAGAAGAACGGCTGGAAGACCGCCGACAAGAAGCCGGTCAAGAACGGCGAGCTGTGGCAGGCACTTGATGAAGCCAACAAGCGCCACAAGGTCACCTGGAACTGGGTCAAGGGCCATGCCGGCCATGCCGAGAACGAACGCGCCGACGAGCTCGCGCGCGAAGGCATGGCGCCATTCAAGAAAGGCTCTTTCAAGCCTGCGGTTGCAGCGCCAAAGCCGGATCTCCAGGCAAAGCAGCCGCTTGCCACCAAGGCGCGTCGTTCGACCCAGAGCTATTGAAGTCCTGCTTCGCGGCCCTCGACTGGCGGGAGACATCTGTCATGCCGATCGCCTACTACATCACCCATCCCCAGGTTCAGATGGATGCCGCGATTCCCGTGCCGGAATGGGGGCTGTCCGACGTCGGCCGAGCGAGAGCCTTTGCCATGCTCGATCAACCATGGGTCGGGCCGATCCGGCGCATCTTTTCATCGGCTGAACGCAAGGCGATAGACACCGCCGAGATTCTCGCAAGGCATCTCCGCCTTGCAGTCGAAGTGAGGGACAAAATGCATGAGAATGACCGCTCCGCGACGGGCTTCCTGCCGCCGCCGGAGTTCGAGGCGGTCGCCGACCAGTTCTTCGCCAATCCGCACAAAAGCATTCGCGGCTGGGAGCGGGCGATCGATGCGCAGCAGCGCATTGTGAGCGAGGTCGAGGCCGTGCTCGGCGCTGATGAGGCCGGAGACATAGCCTTTGTCGGCCATGGAGGCGTAGGAACGCTCCTGCTGCTGTCTCTCAGCGGACGGGAGATAAGCCGCGCAGCGGATCAGCCCGCGGGCGGCGGCAACTATTTTGCTTACGATATCGCCACGCGCCGCCTTATCCATGGATGGCGGCCGGTCGACATGCGGCCGACCTGAGCGGCTTAGAACCTCAGCGGATCAGCAGCGCCGTGCCCCAAAGCCCGAGCGCGAACACTGTGTGCGAGACCAGGTTGAGCGCCCGGATCTGCATGGGATTGGGTCGCTTCGAGGCTGCCCATCCGGCGCCCAGGCCCGGCGCCAGCAGGAACCAGCCGGCACCGACGGTGACGATGCCGAGGATGAAGGCCGGCAGGAAGGTCGGCGCAGCCAGCCAGCCAGCTCCGGCCACCAGGACCAGGATGATGCCGTAGACGATGCCGACGAAATAGTGAAACGCCCAGCCGAGCGACACTTCATGGGCATAGGGCACCGCATCGCCGATATCGTCGTGAAAAACCTTGTCGCGGAGGTGCCAGACCCAGCGTCCGACCGGTCCCCAGTTCGGCCGTGGCTGGCCGAACGCCTTGTGCAGGAAGACTGCCCAGAGGTCCACCAGCACCGTGGCGCCGATGCCGATCGCGATGGCGCGCCAGGCGATATCGAACATCGAGGTCAGATCTGTTCGAGAATCTTGGCGGCGCTCGACTCGACGGCCTGGCCCGGGCTGCCTTCGATGTTGAGCGTGGTCACATTGCCATTGTCGACGATCATCGAAAAACGCTTTGAGCGCTGCCCCAGGCCACCGGCCGAGAGATCGACATCGAGGCCGACCGCCTTGGCGAAATCGCCATTGCCATCGGCGAGGAACAGGATCTTGCCTTCACCGCCGGTGAAGCGCGCCCAGGCGCCCATGACATGGACGTCGTTGACCGAAACGACGGCAATGGTGTCGATGCCGCGCGCCAGGATGGCGTCGTGGTTTTCGAGATAGCCGGGCAAATGGTTGTTGCTGCAAGTCGGCGTGAAGGCGCCGGGAACGCCGAACAGAACCACCTTCTTGCCCGGGAAAATCTCGGCCGAGGTGATCGCCTTGGCGCCATCGGCGGTCATCGTCTTGAAGGTTGCCTCGGGCAGCTTGTCGCCAACGGAAATGGTCATGAGTTCCTCGCTTGGAGAATGGGAAGGATGTGTGCTTGCGTAGCGAACTCGGCGTCGTCCTGCAACCGTCCGGACAAGCTGGATCAAGGGAAAGGCAAAAGCCCTTCGACTGCGCCTGACGAACTGGTCAGCGTATAGTGAAGTCCGCCATCCGTGGGCGTTGTCGACGGTCGATCGAGGATCGGCACGGTGAAGATCAGCTTGCCGTCCTTTTCGCTGCGAACCGGAGCACCGAACATGTAGTCCCGCTCGCCGGCGACAAAGAAATCCGCCGCTTCGGACGCGCCAGGAAAGCTCGCCTCGACAACCAGCGTCTCGTGATCACCCGGTAGCACATTGATGCCGAAATCGGGCTTTGCCGGCGCCGGCAGCGCCGTGAAAGCAGCCTTCACCAATGCCGCGTCGTCGGCATTGTCCGGGTCGGAAGTGGGGTCGACGGTCAGCCGTGTCTGCACGGGAATGCAGATCGTTTCGCAAATACCGAGAAAGATGTCGGCATCGATGACAGCCGGTTGGTTCGGCGTCGCCAGCGTGAATGTCACGGGCAGCGAAACCGGATAATTGTAACCTGCCCATTTGCCATAACCGTCATCATGGCGCTGGGGCGCTGGAAAAGAGAGCGCTGCACCGGCGATGTTGGTGCTGGGTGAAATGTCGAGCTGCGGCGGCACACCGGCGTCGCCCGGATCGCGCCAATAGGTCTTCCAGCCGGGCTTCAGGGCGATGTCGAGAACGCCCAGGATGCGGCCGGCAGCATCGGGTTTGCCTGTTGTCACCAGCCGGACCTTGCCGCCTTCGCTGTTGTACCAGGCGGACGATGAGGCATGGGCGGGAAGGATGGTTGCCGGTCCGAGCGCGGCGCCGAGCAACAGGATTTTCAAGCTTTGCATGGCGGTGATTTGATCGTCCGTTCGTGGCTTCGCAATGATTTCATGGCGATGCCGATATCATATTTGCGTGACCCTTGCGGACAAACAAGTGCGGGGCTGGCGCCATGGGCTTTGGTCGAATCCGCTGCAGTGCATCTTTTCGACGCCCGGGAAACGCGTTACCCTCCCAACCATGGATTTGTTGCGCCATAAGAAGACAGCCGCCGGACGCGGCTTTCTCGACGATCAGTTCCTGATTGCCATGCCCGGCATGAAGGACGACCGTTTCACGCGCTCGGTCATCTACATCTGCGCCCACAGCGATGAAGGCGCGATGGGCCTGATCATCAACCAGACACAGCAGATGCTGTTTCCGGACCTATTGGTGCAGCTCGGCATCATGAACGAGCAGGAGGCGATCCGCCTGCCGGCGCAGGCGCGTGATTTCGTCGTGCGCAATGGCGGGCCTGTCGATCGCAGCCGAGGCTTCGTCCTGCATTCTGGCGACTATCGCGTGGAATCGTCGCTGACTGTCTCCGAGGACATCTGCCTGACCGCGACCGTCGACATATTGCGCGCCATCTCGTCGGGCCGCGGCCCCCGCCGCGCGCTGATGGCGCTCGGTTATTCCGGTTGGGGCGCCGGCCAGCTTGAAACCGAGATCGCCGAGAATGGCTGGCTGACCTGCCCGGCCAGCCCCGAGCTTCTGTTCGACGCCGACATCGAGCGCAAATACGATCGGATTCTGGCCTCGATCGGCATCGATCTCGCTCATTTGAGCCTGGCGGCCGGACACGCTTGACCCATCAGGCCGACGCAGAGGCCGTTTCGAAACTCGCTCATGCGAGTCATATGATGGTGATTTCGAGAACCGGAGCGGAGGGTACTTTTGGTACGTGAGCACCGGAAGCGCAGAAAGCGCCATCAGATGGCCGCAGGAGTAGAGTTTCCAAACGGCCTCTAAGCCTGCGTCAGCGGGTACTGCTCCTTCAACGTCTTCAGCACCTGATCGGCGGGCATCGGCGCGCCGAACATGAAGCTTTGCACATATTCGCAACCCATCTGGCGCAGTTCCAGGGCATCGCGTTCGTCCGATATGCCCTCGGCGACCACCGACAGGCCGAGTTCATGCGCCATGTTGACCATGGATTTGAGCAGCACGGCGCGCTTGGGTGTGCTGTCGTCGACAAAACTCTTATCGATCTTGATCGTGTCGAACGGAAACCTCGTCAGATAGGCGAGCGATGAATAGCCGGTGCCGAAATCGTCCAGCGACAGTCCGATGCCGAGCTGCTTCAGCTTGGTCAGCACATGAGCGGTCTGTTCCGGATTGTCCATGACCAGGGATTCTGTGAGTTCGAGCCGGAAGCAGCGCGGCTTCAGATTGGCGCGTGCGATGACCGAGCGGACGTCGCTGACCAGATCGCGGCGGATGAGCTGGCGGCTGGACAAATTTACCGAGACCGACAGCGGCGCATCGCCAATCTGCTTTTGCCATCCGGCGAGATCCTCGGCCGCCTGTTGCATGGCAAACAGTCCAAGCTGCACGATCAGCCCGCAGCTTTCGGCGACCGGGATGAAATCGGCCGGCGGGATCATGCCGCGGCGCGGATGGTCCCAGCGCAGCAAGGCTTCGAAGCCCGCAACGCTGCCGTCCTCCAGCCGAACGATCGGCTGGTAGGCCAGCGTGAATTCGCGCCGCTCGATGGCGCGCCGCAGGTCGGATTCAAACTGCAGCCGGTCGGTACCAACGGTGCGGAAAGCCGGGCGGAACGGCTCGATCCTGTCGCCACCAAAACGCTTGGCCTGGTGCATGGCGAGCTCGGCGTCCTTGACCATGTCCTCGGCCGACATTTGCGGCGAATTCCAGGTGATCAGGCCGATCGACGCGGTCAGCACGATCTCGCGCTTGGCAAAGGTGATCGGATTGTTGATGGCGTGCTTGATGGCATCGGCCACGCCGGCGATGCGAGCCGGGTCCTGTTCGGAGAGCAGCATCAGCGCGAATTGGTCGCCGGCAAAGCGAGACAGCGAATCCTTCGGCTTGAGCAAGCGGTGCAAGCGGCGCGCAATGGTGAGCAGAATGGTGTCGCCGGCCGAGATGCCGAGCCCATCGTTGACCTGCTTGAAGCGGTCGATGTCGATGACGAAGACGGTCGGGCGCACCTTCTCTTCGGTGCGGGCGATCGAGATGATCGCCTCCAGCCGGTTCATCAAAAGTTCGCGGTTCGGCAGCCCGGTCAGATTGTCGTGCACGGCGTCGTGCAGCAGCCGCTCCTCGGACTTCTTCTGCTCGGTGACATCGACCATGGTGCCGACGCAGCGGATGACCTCACCGTCGGATCCGATTACCGGGCGTGCGCGCAGCGAAAACCAGTGATAATGCCCGTCGGCGCCGCGCAGGCGGAAGTTCTGCGACACCCTGCCGCGCCGGTGTTCAAGCACCACGTCGAGCGTCGTGCGGAAGGTGTCGCGGTCGTCGGCGTGCAGCACCGGCAGCCAGTTGCGCGCAGCGCCCCCAAGGCTGTTGGGCGCCAGGCCCAGCTGGATGCTGACATCGGGCTTGGTCACCACGCGGTCGCGCAGCACGTCCCAGTCCCACACCGTGTCGCCCGATCCGGCTACCGCCAGCGCCTGCCGTTCAAGGTCGGAGAACAGGCCTTGATGCAGCGCACCGCCGGCAAAGGCGTGCTGCATGACGGTGAAGCCGATCAACAGGATGATCAGGATCAGCCCGCCGCCGAGCGCCGGCTGGGCGATGTCATTGTCGAGCATGCCGGTGATCGCCATCCACGACCCGCATAGCCACAACAGCACCATGACCCAACTGGGCACCAGCATGATGGCGCGGTCATAGCCACGCAGGCCGAGGAAGATGATCAGGCCGAGCCCGGTGAAGGCGGTGGCGGCAAACGAGATGCGGGCGATGCCGGCGGCCACCGCCGGATCGACAATGGCGACGCCGGCAATCAGCACCAGCCCAAGAATCCAGACCAGCGCGCCATAGCTGAAATGGCCGTGCCATCGGTTGAGGTTGAGATAGGCAAACAGGAACACCACAAAGGTCGCCGCAAGCGCCACCTCCGTTCCTGCTCGCCACATCTGCTCATTGCCGGGCGAGATCTCGATAACCTTGTTGAGGAAGCCGAAATCGACGCAGATATAGGCAAGCACCGCCCAGGCAAGTGCGGCGGTCGCCGGGAACATGGAGGTCCCCTTGACCACGAAAAGGATGGTCAGGAACAGCGCCAAAAGGCCGGCAATGCCGATGACGATGCCGCGAAACAGAGTGTAGGAATTGACCGAATCCTTGTAGGATTCCGGGTCCCACAGATAAACCTGGGGCAGCTTAGGCGAGGCAAGCTCGGCGATGAAGGTGATCACCGTGCCGGGGTTCAGCGTCACCCGGAACACGTCGGCATCGGGGCTGGTCTGGCGGTCGAGCGCGAAGCCTTCGCTGGGCGTGATCGCTGCCAGGCGGGTCGAGCCGAGATCGGGCCAGAAGATGCCGGAATTCACCAGCCGGAAATGCGGCGCCACGATCAGCCGGTCGAGCTGCTGGTCAGTGGTGTTGGCGAGTGCGAACACCGCCCAGTCGCCGGTCGATCGCGCATCCTTCGCCTCGACCTCGATGCGCCGCACGATGCCGTCCGGCCCAGGTGCGGTCGATACCTGGAAATTGTCGCCCTGGTTTCGATAGATCTCGACGGCACCCGACAGGTCGAGCGCGATGTCGTCGCGGGCAATCTTGATCGGCTCAACGGCAAAGGCCGACGAAGCCGCGCATAGCGTCACGATTGCCGCGAGGACAAAGGCGAAAAGCGGCCCGTTTCGCAGGAAATTCGTCAAAAATCAGTCCTTCGTTCCCGCGCCGCCCAGCGGATCGTCCGCGATCCGGGCGTAGAGGTAGTGGTCCTGCCAGATGCCGTTGATCCTGAGATAGGATCGTAAGAGTCCTTCGCGCCGGAATCCGGCTTTTTCAAGCACGCGGATCGACCTGATATTGTCGGGAATACAGGCCGCTTCGATCCGGTGCAACCTCAGCGTATCGAAAGCGAAGCGGGCTACGACCTTGACCGCGTCGGTCATCAGGCCGCGGCCGCCGAAACGCTCGCCGATCCAGTAGCCGACATGGCCGCTTTGCGAGACGCCGTGGCGTATGTTGCCGAGCGTGATGCCGCCCGCCAATTTGCCGCTCGACTTCTCGAAGATGAAGAAGGCGATCGCCGTTCCCTGCGCATAGTCTTCGCGGTAGCGGCTGATGCGCAGCCGCCATGCCGTGCGGTCGAGCTCGTCGGGGGTCCAGCGTGGCTCCCACGGCTCCAGGAAGGCGCGGCTTTCGCCGCGCACCGTCGACCATTCACGGTAGTCATTGGTGAATGGCACACGCAACGTGACGAGGTTGCCCTTCAGCGCCGGCAGGTCACGGCGAAAGAAAGGGAGCGCGAACACGACGCTTTGGGGACTTAGACGGCGAGCCTGCGGGCCGTGGTCTGCGTGCCCGGAAGCGAATCGAGGATCGCTTCATATGGTGCCAGCGTACCCACAGGCCCGACAGCGGTAAGCGTCGGCTTGGTCGAGAACATCCGCGACGACAGGTCGGTCAGCCGCTCGATCGTCAGCGCCGACAGGCGCTCCATCAATTCCTCCTTGGCGATCGGCCGGCCGAACAAAAGCAGCTGCCGCGCAATCTGCGAGGCGCGGCTGGCCGGGCTTTCGGCGGACATGATCAGCCCCGCACGATACTGGGCGCGCGCCCGGTCGAGTTCTTCCTGCAGGATATTTTCGCCGGCCTTCTGCAATTCATCGATGATGACGGGAACCAGCTCGGCGATGTCGCTCTGGCCCGTCGCGGCATGGACGCCGAAGATGCCGGTGTCGGAAAAGCCCCAGTGGAAGGCATAGACCGAGTAACACAGGCCGCGCTTTTCGCGGACTTCCTGGAACAGGCGCGATGACATGCCGCCGCCGAGGATCATCGACAGCACCTGCGAGGCGTAGAAGTCGCGCACATGGTAGGCGCGGCCTTCGAAGCCCAGCACGATCTGTGCGTCCATCAGGTCGCGGTCCTCGCGGAAATCGCCGCCTACATATTGCGCGTATTGCGGGATGGTGCTGTCGGCCTTGCTGCGGAAGCCGCCAAGTTGCTTCTCCACTTCGCGCACGAAATTGTCGTGCTTGATGTCGCCGGCAGCCACGATGACCATCCGTTCGGCGCCATATTGGCGTTCGATGAAATCGTGCAACTGTTTCGAAGTGAAGGATTTGACCGTCTCGGGCGTGCCCAGGATCGAGCGGCCGATGGTCTGGTGGCGAAAGGCCGTCTCGGTGAAACGGTCGAACACGATATCGTCTGGCGTATCGTGCGCGGCGCCGATCTCCTGCAGGATCACGTGCTGCTCGCGTTCGAGTTCCTGCGGGTCGAATTCGGATTCCTGCAGAATGTCGGCGAGAATATCCACCGCCAACGGGACGTCGTCGGACAACACCCGGGCATAGTAGGAGGTGGTCTCGACGCTGGTGGCGGCATTGATCTCGCCACCGACATCCTCGATTTCCGAGGCGATCTCGAACGCCGTTCGCCGCTTCGTACCCTTGAACGCCATGTGCTCGAGCAGATGGGCCATGCCATGCTCGTCGTCGCGTTCATTGCGGGCGCCGGACTTGACCCAGGCACCCAAGGCAACCGATTCGATACTTGGAAGGGTTTCGGTGGCGACTGTCAGGCCGTTCGACAGACGGCTTACCTCAACACCCATATGGCTCGTACTCCCTAACGCGCCGCCCGCGCGCGGCGGCTGACGTAATCTTCCACCATTTTCAGGTCAGATGGAAGTACCGTGTATTTTTCCTCAAATGTCATCAATCCACCTAGCCATGCGGGCAGGGCTGGCGACACCCCGCAGGCGGCCTCCACGGCGGCCGGGAATTTTGCCGGGTGCGCCGTGCCCAGCACCACCATGGGAACAGCGCCCGATGCTTTGCCGGCCGCCACATGCATGGCCGCCGCGGTATGCGGATCAAGCAGGTAGTTGCTGCCCGCGAGTGTCGAGCGGATGGTGGCGGCGACCTCGTCCATATCGGCGCGGCCGGCGTCGAATTCGGACCGCATCCCATTGATTTCACGGGCTTCAATGGTGAAGGCCCCGGACTGCTTCAGGCCATCCATGTAGCGCCGCACGGTCGCCGCGTCGCGGTTTGAGGCCTCGAACAGCAGGCGTTCGAAGTTCGACGACACCTGGATGTCCATCGATGGCGAGGTTGTCGCGAAGACGCCCTTGGTGCGGTATTCGCCTGTGGCGAAGGTGCGCGCCAATATGTCGTTGTCGTTGGTGGCGATGACCAGCCGTTCGATCGGCAGGCCCATCTTCTTGGCGGCGTAGCCGGCGAAGATATCGCCGAAATTGCCGGTCGGAACGGTGAAGGATACAGGCCTGTCCGGCGCGCCGAGCGACAATGCCGAGGAGAAATAATAGACGATCTGGGCCATGATGCGGGCCCAGTTGATGGAATTGACCCCCGACAACGCCACCCGGTCACGGAAGGCATGGTCGTTGAACATGTCCTTGAGCAGGCCCTGGCAGTCGTCGAAATTGCCCTCGATCGCCAGCGCATGGACGTTTTCAGCCTTCGACGTCGTCATCTGCCGCTGCTGCACCGGCGAAACGCGGCCATGCGGGAACAGGATGAAGATGTCGGTGCGGCTGCGTCCAGCAAAGGCGTCGATAGCCGCGCCACCAGTATCGCCCGACGTCGCGCCGACGATAGTGGCGTGCTGGTCGCGTTCGGCAAGCACATGGTCCATCAGCCGGGCGAGCAACTGCATCGCCACGTCCTTGAAGGCCAGCGTCGGCCCATGGAACAGTTCGAGGACAAAAATGTTGGGACCGGTCTGGACCAGTGGGCAGACGGCCTCGTGGCGGAACGTGGCATAGGCTTCGCGCACCAGGCGTTCGAAGACCGGCGCTGCGATTTCGCCGCCAAGGAACGGCGACAGCACGCGGATGGCGAGATCGGGATAGGCAAGGCCGCGCATGGCGCGAATCTCGGAAGTTGAAAACTGCGGCCATTCGCGCGGCACGTAAAGCCCGCCGTCGCGCGCCAGGCCCGCCAGCACGGCATCGGAAAATCCAAGCGCGGGTGCTTCCCCGCGGGTACTCACATATTGCATGTCACAGATCCGTTCGAAGCTTGGCTTTCCGTTCACCACAAGGTGGTTAATTTCTGCGCTGGCTCAGTCGCATTTTTGCCGCGCCGTTGATATACGTCACCAGCTTTGCGAGAGGGAAGTGGGAGTTTCATGGCGTTTCGTACATCAAGTGGTCGCTTTTTGGCGGGTCTTGCGCTCACGGGCTTTATGCTCGCCGCCGCCGGCTGCCAATCGGGCGACAATGGCATCCTGAACCTCGGCTTGGGCGGCAAGAAGGATCCGACCGCGCCGCCACCTCCGCAGGATCCCAAGGTACTGGCCAGCCAGTTGAATGCCTATTGCCCCAGGGTGACGGTCCGGGACGGCACGGCATTCTTCAACACCATGGCCAAGGAAGTCCAGAAGCCCAAGGCGAAGTCGAAGCCGATGCACAAGCCGAGGAACAAGGCTGAAGCCGAGCAACAGGCGCAGGAGGCACAGGCGCAGGCCGCGGCGGATGCCGCCGCCGCCGCGGCGGCGCCCGATGAGTCGGTGAACATCATCTACCAGGCATCGATCAGCGATGTGACCCGCGACTGCAGCCGCGCCGACGGGCAGTTGACGATGAAGATCGCGGTCGCCGGCAAGATCGTGCCCGGACCGAAGTTCTCGCCCGGCACCATCACCATGCCGATCCGCACAGCGGTGATGCACGGCACCGACGTGCTTTATTCGCAGATCCACCAGTATCAGGTTCAGGTCACCGATCCCTCGGTCGCCACCCAGTTCGTCTTCACCGACTCCAACATCGTCGTGCCGGCACCGACGGCGGCGGACTATCAGGCCTATGCCGGATATGACGAGACCGCGCCAAAGGCGACGACGGACAAGCCGAAGAAGACGCACCGCAAGAAGGCCGCGGCGACAAACTAACCTCGGTGTTTCAGGAGCAGCGTGCGTCCAAACGCACGTTGCTCAGGCGTCGGCCGACCACTCCGACAGCGCCGCGATCACGCTTTTCAGCTCTGCCCAGCGGCGAATGACCGTTTCGGCGCCTGCCTCGGTCAGCGCATCGGCATGGCCGGGATAGCTGTGGCTGGCGCCGGTGAAGCCGATGACGCGCATGCCGGCTGCCCTTGCGCCCGCGACGCCGTGCACCGAATCCTCGATGACAAAAGTGTTCGCCGGCTTGGCATTGAGTTTTTCCGCCGCGAGCAGGAACACGTCCGGGGCAGGCTTGGTCTTTTTGCTCGGTATCTCCAGGGCCGAGAAGATACGGCCGGCGAAAAACGGCAGCAGATGCACCTTCTCCAGCATGAATTCTATCCGCTCCGAGCGTGAGTTGGAGCAGATGCAGCGCTGTGTCGTGACCGAGGCCACGGCTTCGCGCACGCCCTCGATGGCACGAACGTCGCTGCGCAGCTTGCGGTCGACCAGCTCTTCGGCACGGTCGATCAGCGACGCCTGGAACGGGATCTTGGACTTCTCCTCGATCCGCATCAGGATGTCCTTGAACGTCAGTCCCGCATAGGTCTCGGCAATCTCCTCGGCCGAGATTTCGTATCCGGCGAGCGTGATCAGCTCAGCCTCGACCCGCGCGGCGATGATTTCGGAATCGACGAGCACGCCGTCGCAATCGAAGATGACAAGGTCTGGCTGGGGCATGGTGATCCGGAACAAGGAGGATGAAGGAATGGCCTCTGAGGGCTCAAGCGGCGCGGCATACACCAACGGCCCGGCCTTCGCAAACCAGGCAAGCCATTCCCGCGGCCTTCACTGAATATTTACGCTGATCGGTAACCATAACGGGGAGTAAACAGTAACGCGTGCCTTGGGTGTAAAAATGTCTGCCGTGCGTCTTCTCGACGAGCTTTCCCATGCCCCCCAGCAATCCGAATGGCTGGACACCATCCTGAAAGGCGACTGCGTCGCGGCCCTCGACCGGCTGCCAGAGAAATCCATCGACGTCATCTTCGCCGATCCGCCCTACAATCTGCAGCTCGACGGCGACCTGCACCGTCCCGACCAGTCCAAGGTCGACGCCGTCGACGACGACTGGGATCAGTTCGAGAGTTTTGAGGCCTATGATGCCTTCACCCGCGCCTGGCTGCTGGCCGCGCGCCGGGTGTTGAAGCCCAATGGCACCATCTGGGTCATCGGCTCCTACCACAACATCTTCCGGGTCGGCGCCAAGATGCAGGACCTGGGCTTCTGGATCCTCAACGATGTGGTCTGGCGCAAGACCAACCCGATGCCGAACTTCCGCGGCCGCCGCTTCCAGAACGCGCATGAGACCATGATCTGGGCTTCGCGCGACCAGAAGGGCAAGGGCTACACCTTCAACTACGAAGCCATGAAAGCCTCGAACGACGACATCCAGATGCGCTCCGACTGGCTGTTTCCGATCTGCACCGGCGGCGAGCGGCTGAAGAACGACAATGGCGACAAATTGCATCCGACGCAGAAGCCGGAAGCGCTGCTCGCCCGCATCATGATGGCCTCGACCAAGCCTGGCGACATCGTGCTTGATCCGTTCTTCGGCTCCGGCACGACAGGCGCCGTCGCCAAGCGCCTTGGCCGCCATTTCGTCGGCATCGAGCGCGAGCAGGCCTATATCGACGCCGCCAACGAGCGCATCGACGCGGTGCGGCCGCTGGAAAGCGCCGATCTCACCGTGCTGACCGGCAAGCGCGCCGAGCCGCGCGTCGCTTTCGTCAGCCTGATCGACACCGGGTTGATGACACCGGGTGCCACGCTCTATGACGCCAAGAAGCGCTGGGCGGCCAAGGTGCGTGCCGACGGCACGGTGGCGATCGGCGACAGCGCCGGCTCGATCCACAAGATCGGTGCAGAAGTGCAGGGGCTGGATGCCTGCAATGGCTGGACCTTCTGGCACTATGAGCGCAGTGGCGGGCTCACCCCAATCGACGAACTGCGCCGCATTGCCCGGTTGGGCATGGAGCGGGCAGGGGCCTGAACCCCGCCAATTGCTGCTTTCGCGTTGATTCAAAATATGAGCGCTTCGCCGGAAGCGATTCAGATCACGCCTTGATTCCGAAGCGCTCAAGGTCTGCCTTGAGCGTTTTTGCATCCGTGAACAGCACCGCCTGCCAGCCGGCGGCCTTGGCGCCATCGACATTCTTCTGGCTGTCGTCGATGAACAATGTGGCCGATGGTTCGAGGCCGAACGCGGCGACGTGATGGTCGTAGATGGGGCGGTCGGGCTTGATCTCACGGATATCGGCCGACACGGTTACGCCGCGCGGGCGGCTGAGAAAATCGAAGCGCAGCCTCGCTTCGGCAAGCGTGTCGGCGGCGAAGTTGGTCAGCATCGTCACATCGTGCCCGCTCTCGATCAGCCCAAGCATGATCGCGACGCTGTCGCCATAGGCATGCGGCACCATGTCGTGCCAGTGGCGGCGAAAATTGCGGATGTTTTCCGCGTGCTCGGGATGGTCGGCGATCAGGAGTGCCTCTGCTTCTTCCCAGGTCCGGCCGCGATCCTGCTCTATGTTCCAGTCATGCGTACAGACATTGTCGAAGAACCACTTTCTCTCTTCGGCATCGGGAATGAGGCGGCTGAACGGAATGTTCGGATCGTAGTGGATCAGCACCCGGCCGATGTCGAAAACGATGTGGCGGATTTCAGTCATGGGGCCTCTTTGCACTGTGTGGCGACGGTTTTTTCGTCGCGCCGGGTATCGCAGCCTCGATTGCCTTTTTCATGACAGTTGGCAGCGCCTCCCCGGAAATCTCACTGGCAGGCGACCAGAAATGTCCCTCCGGCGCATCACCTTTGACATGGGCGTGAAAGACGTCGAGTTCGAGCGCGAAATGGGTGAAGACATGCGTGATTGTGCCGGCGCGTCGCCAGTCACCGGGAAAGGGTGCCGCGGCCGACGTCGTGGCCCCGTCCACCCGCGCCGTCCAGCCCGTTGTCGGCACCTCCGTCATGCCGCCGAGCAAACCTTTCTCTGGCCGTTTGCGCAGAAGAATGGCGCCGTCGTCACGCACGGCAACGAAAGCAGCGCCGCGTCGTTGCGGCTTGTCGGCCTTTGGCAGGCGTACGGGGAAATGCTCGGGGTCACCTGCAAGGACAGCACTGCAGTCTTCGCGCAGCGGGCACAGCATGCAGCGCGGCCGGCGCGGGGTGCAGATCGTGGCGCCGAGATCCATCATCGCCTGGGCGAAGTCGCCCGGCCTGGTTGGCGGCACCATGCGCTCGACACGGGCGCGTATCTCAGGCTTGGCTTCGCTCAGCGGCGTTGCGATCGAAAACAGCCTCGATATGACGCGTTCGACATTGCCGTCGACAACGGCGGCCGGGCGGTCGAAGGCAATCGCCGTGATGGCCGCCGACGTATAGGCGCCGATGCCGGGCAGGTCTCTCAAACCGGCCTCGGTATCGGGAAACCGGCCGCCGCGCGCTGCCACCAGATCGGCACAGGCCTTGAGGTTGCGTGCGCGAGAGTAGTAACCGAGCCCCGCCCAGGCTTTCATCACGTCCTCGGTCGGCGCCGCGGCCAGTGCCTGGACATCAGGCCATTTCTCTACAAAGGCGCGAAAATAGGATTTCACCGCCTCGACCGTGGTCTGCTGCAGCATGACTTCGGACAGCCAAATGCGGTAGGGATCGGGCCGCACGCCGCGTGCATGGTCGCGCGGGCTCACCCGCCACGGCAGTTCGCGGTGGTGCGCATCGTACCAGGCGAGCAGGCGCGACGCGGTATCGCCTGACATTACCCTGTCAGTCTGGACCTTGTCAGTCTGGGCCTTGCGGGTCTGGTCTGCTGGTGCCATTGATCGTGTATTGGCCTGGCCGGTATCTGCTGGGGTCGTGGCTGGAGAACGTACATGGCAGGGAGAACGCCCTACGGCAATCCCGTCCCGGTGAGCGATCTTGCCACCAAAATCCTCGATCCGGTGCTGCGCAAGCGGGCTGGCATTTCGATTGGTCTCGTCCAGTCCTGGGAAGAAATCGCCGGACCGCGGCTGGCCAGCCGCTCGCGGCCTGAAAAGATCCAGTGGCCGCGCCGCATGCATGAAGACGATCCGTTCGAACCGGCGGTGCTGGTTGTCGCCTGCGAAGGCATGGCCGCACTTCACCTGCAGCATGAGACCGGCGAGATCATAAACCGGGTCAACGCTTTCCTCGGCTTTACGGCAATAGGCCGCATCAGGATCGTGCAAAAACCGGTGACGGCGGACAAAGGACGGCCTAAACCGACCTTCAGGCCGTTGACGATGGCGGAGAAGACGAAATTGTCCAGCACGGTCGAACTGATCGAGGATGACGGGTTGCGCGCCTCGCTGGAAAGGCTTGGCGCAACGATCCTCGGTGAAAGGAAGTCAAAAATCCCTTGAAGACAGTCATCGATTTGTCGTCAACATCTCGCATTCGTGATGGCCTTTGTCAGGTTTCGCGATTGGATTGGGGATCGAGATGCCTTAATTCGCGCCAACTCTCGCCTTTTCGTGCCTTTGCATTGCAAAATCCAACCCTTGTCAGGTGATTCGTATGAACCGTCCTTCGTTCGGCAAAAGTCTGTCTCGCAGAAACGTCCTGTCTTCGCTGGCTGCTATTCCGGCGGTGGCCCTGCTCGCAGCCTGCAGCGACTCCGGCGAACAGGCCAAGGCGGCGGATGTGAAGCCGGCGGAACCGGCCACTCCCGCCAAGCCGGCGACGCCGGCGGCCGTTCAGGTTCCCGAGTCTCAGGGCAACGTCGACATGGCCGAATTGCTGAAGCCGGGCGCGCTACCCGACAAGCAGCTCGGCAAGGATGACGCCAAGGTCACCATCGTCGAATACGCCTCGATGACCTGCCCGCACTGCGCGCATTTCGCCGAAACCACCTTCCCGGACCTGAAGAAGAAGTATATCGACACCGGCAAGGCGCGCTATATCCTGCGCGAATTCCCATTCGATCCGAGCGCGGAAGCCGGTTTCATGCTGGCGCGCTGCGCCAAGGACAACTATTTCCCGATGGTGGACGTGCTGTTTGCGCAGCAGGCGAACTGGGTTGGCGTGTCGAACACCAAGGATGCGCTGCTGCAAATCTCGAAGCTCGCCGGTTTTACACAGGAGTCCTTCGAGGCCTGCTTGACGGACCAGAAACTTCTGGACGATGTGAGATCGGTCCAGAAGCGCGGCGCCAATGAATTCAAGGTCGACTCGACACCGACCTTCTTCATCAACGGTAAGACCTACAAAGGGGCGATGTCGATTGAGGAAATGTCGGCCATCCTCGACCCTCTGCTCTGACATCAGGTCAGCGCTGAAGCGGCAGCGTTTCGGCGCTCGCCCGTATGGGGCGCGTGAATGAAGTTTTCGCGCCTCCGCCTCCTTGGTTTCAAGTCCTTCGTCGAGCCCGGCGAGTTCGTCATCGAACGCGGCCTGACGGGTATTGTCGGGCCGAACGGCTGCGGCAAGTCGAACCTTGTCGAGGCGCTGCGCTGGGTGATGGGCGAAAGCTCCTACAAGAACATGCGCGCGTCCGGCATGGACGACGTGATCTTTTCCGGTTCGGGAACGCGGCCCGCCCGCAACACCGCCGAAGTCACGCTTTTCCTCGATAACACCGATCGCTCGGCGCCCGCTGCCTTCAACGATGCCGATGAATTGCAGGTGTCGCGCCGCATCGAACGCGAGGCCGGCTCGCTCTACCGCATCAACGGCAAGGAAGCGCGCGCCAAGGACGTGCAGCTTCTGTTCGCCGATCAGTCGACCGGCGCGCGTTCGCCATCGATGGTAGGCCAAGGTCGTATCGGCGAACTGATCCAGGCCAAGCCGCAGGCGCGCCGCGCCCTGCTGGAAGAGGCTGCCGGCATTTCCGGCCTGCACACCCGCCGCCACGAGGCGGAGCTGAGGCTGAAGGCCGCCGAGCAGAATCTTGAACGCCTGGATGATGTCGTCGGCGAGCTGGAAAGCCAGATCGAAAGCCTGAAGCGCCAGGCGCGCCAGGCGTCCCGCTTCAAGAACCTGTCGGCCGATATTCGCAAGGCGGAGGCCACGCTGCTGCATTTGCGCTGGACGCTGGCCAAGACGCAGGAAGGCGAGGCGCGTTCTGCGCTGGCGGTTGCCACGGCCCTGGTCGGCGACCGCGCTGCCGCGCAGATGGCTGCCGCCAGGGAGCAAGGCATCGGCGCACACCGCATGCCTGACCTGCGCGACGCCGAAGCCGCCGCTGCCGCCGCCTTCCAGCGCCTGTCGATCGCCAAGTCGCAGATCGAGGAGGAAGCCGGCCGCATCCGCGCGCGTCAGGCCGAGATCGAGCGTCGGCTGCAGCAACTCGATGGCGACATTGCCCGCGAAGAGCGCATGGTGCGCGACAATGCCGACATTCTTGAGCGCCTGCGCACCGAAGAAGCGACTCTAAATTCGGAAAATGCCGGCGCCGCCGCGCGCGAGGCAACCACCCGGGCTGCCTTCGAACAGGCTGCGGCAACGCTCTCGCAGAGCGAAGCCAAGCTCGCCGCGCTGACCGCCGAGCGAGCCGAGGCGGCCGCCTCGCGCAACCAGATCGAGCGCACGTTGCGCGACACCGCCGAGCGCCGCGACCGCTTTGGCCGCCAGCTCGCCGAGGTCGACCGCGAACTGTCGGATATCCTGTCCAAGGTCGCCGGCCTGCCGGATCCGGCCGAAAAGCGGGTGCTGGTCGAACAGGCGATGGCACTGTTGGAGGAATCCGAAGCTGCCGTATTGGAGGCCGAACAGTCGGTGATCGATGCCCGCGCCGGCGAAAGCGCCGCTCGCCCGCCGCTTCAGGATGCCAGGGCGGAACTTGCGGGGATCGAGACGGAAGCACGGACGCTGGCCAAGATCCTGAATGCAGCCAGCAGCGATCTCTTCCCGTCCGTGCTGGAGCAGATCAGCGTCGAGCGCGGCTTCGAGACGGCGCTGGGTGCTGCCCTTGGCGAAGATCTCGACGTGCCGCTCGACCGCAGCGCGCCGGTGCATTGGGGCGAAAGCGAAATCCAGCTTGGTGACGCGGCTCTGCCGGAAGGGATCAGGAGCCTGGCCAGCGTGGTTCGCGCCCCGGCGCAGCTTGCCCGCCGCCTGGCGCAGATCGGCATCATCGAGGCCTCCGACGGCCGCCGGTTGCAGGCGCTGCTCGCGCCAGGCCAGCGGCTGGTCAGTCGCGAGGGTGCGCTCTGGCGCTGGGACGGCCTCACCGCAAGTGCCGATGCACCGACGGCCGCGGCGCAGCGGCTGGCGCAGAAGAACAGGCTGGCCGAACTCGATGCCGAGGCGGTGCAGGCGACCCTCATCCTGCGCCAGGCCGAGGCGGCATTGGCGCAGGCTGAACAGGCGCTTCGCCAGGCAAGCGAAGCCGAACGCAACACACGCCAGGCCGGACGTGAAGCCCAGCATCGGCTGGACGCTGCCCGCAATGCGCTGGCCGAGGCCGAAAAAGCCGGCGGTGAACTATCGAGCCGGCGTGCCGCTTTGGACGAGGCCCGCACCCGCATCGTCGACAGCCATGAAGAAACCTCGGCGGCTTTCGTCGAGGCCGAAATGCTGCTGCAGGACGCACCTGATCTGGGTGACCTGCAATTGCAGCTCGAACAGTCCTCGGCAAATGTTTCGCGCGACCGCGCCACGCTCGCAGATGCACGTGCCGTTCATGAGGGTTTGCGGCGCGAGGCCGAGGCGCGCGCGCGCCGGCTCGACGCCATTGACGCCGAACGCAGCAACTGGCTGGTACGTGCCGAAAACGCCTCGACGCAGATCGCATCGCTTGGCGAACGCAAGGCCGAGGCCGAGGCCGAGCGCGAACGGCTTGCCGACGCGCCTGACGAAATCGACGCCAAACGGCGCGCCTTGCTGTCGCAGCTCACCGAGGCGGAGACCTTGCGCAAGGCAGCGGCCGATCGCCTGCAGGAAGCGGAGACCAAGCAAGCCGAGCTGGACAAGCTGGCCACCGGCTCCATCCAGTCGTTGGCCGAGGCGCGCGAGACCCGCGTGCGCGCCGAGGAACGGCTGACGGCGGCCGACGAGCGCCGGCTGGAAGTCGAAGCGCGTATCCAGGAAACGCTGAACACGCCGCCGCATCTGGTCATCCGCCATACCGGCTTGGAAGCCGACGATCCGATGCCCGAAATGCCGGAGATCGAACGCCAGCTCGACCGGCTGAAGATCGAGCGCGAACGGCTCGGCGCCGTCAATCTGCGCGCCGAGGAAGAGCAGAAGGAGCTGTCCGACCGGCTGGAGACGATCGTTTCCGAGCGTGAGGACATCATCGAGGCGATCCGCAAGCTCAGGCAAGCGATCCAGAGCCTCAACCGCGAAGGCCGCGAGCGGCTGCTGGCCGCCTTCGATGTCGTCAACGGCCATTTCCAGCGGTTGTTCTCGCATCTGTTCGGCGGCGGCACGGCGGAATTGCAGCTGATCGAATCCGAGGATCCGCTCGAGGCCGGGCTTGAAATCCTGGCCCGCCCGCCGGGCAAGAAGCCGCAGACCATGACGCTTTTGTCCGGCGGCGAGCAGGCGTTGACGGCGATGTCGCTGATCTTCGCCGTGTTTCTCACCAACCCTGCGCCGATCTGCGTGCTCGACGAAGTCGACGCGCCGCTCGACGATCACAATGTCGAACGCTTCTGCAATCTCATGGACGAGATGGCCAAGACCACCGAGACGCGTTTCGTCATCATCACGCACAACCCGATCACCATGGCGCGCATGGACAGGCTGTTCGGCGTGACCATGGCCGAGCAGGGGGTCAGCCAGCTCGTGTCGGTCGATTTGCAGGCGGCAGAGGCGATGCGCGAGGCGAGCTGAGGCCTGGGCTACTTGGATCGCATGGACGATCCGAGACGCTTGGCCACTTTCAGTCTCCGTAGAGTAGAAAACCAATTATTTGATTTTGTTAACTTAATCTCTGGCTGGGGCGCCAGGATTCGAACCTGGGAATGTCGGTACCAAAAACCGATGCCTTACCACTTGGCGACGCCCCAATTGCCGTCAGAGTCGCTTGTGCGGCGCGTTATTAGCAGAGCAGCCGAAAAGCACAATCCTATGAGCGACAGCGAGAACGCTCAAAACGAGCAATCCACAAAACGCCGCGAGATCATGTCCAGGCGGCCTATTTGCCCCAGACGGCCAGCTCATTGCCGGCCGGATCGAGAAAGTGGAAGCGCCGGCCGCCGGGGAACGGGAAGATCGGCTTGACGATCGTGCCGCCGGCACTTTCGACGGCGCCAACCGTCTCCTCCAGATTTTCGCTATAGAGCACGGGCAGCGGCTTGCCCGGCGCCTCAGCGGCATCGGCCTGGAAGCCGCCGTCCAGCCCTTCTGCGAAGGCCGAATAGGTCGGCCCATAGTCTGTGAACGACCAGGCAAAGGCGGTACTGTAGAAAGCCTTCAGCCGGTCCAGCGTTCCGCCAGTGGCCGGCATTTCCAGATAGTCGAGTCTTCCGGACAGTCGCATGGGGCACCTCTTTGTTCTCGTTATGTTCTAGTCTTCCGCCTGTGAGGTGGCAAGTCTTTTTGACGCGGCTTTTGCTTAATCGATTGTAGCGACCATACGGCTTTGGGCGGCGCTTGCCTTTCGCACTGCAGCATCATATCGCTCCAAAGTCGGACACGGTCGGAACTTTTCGTTTCGCCAATCTTTCCAATCTCCTGCAACCGGAGAAAAGCATGACCAAATGGGTTTTCACCTTTGGCGATGGTGCGGCGGAAGGCCGTGCCAGCGACAGGAATCTGCTGGGCGGCAAGGGCGCCAATCTGGCCGAAATGTGCAGCCTGGGCCTGCCGGTGCCGCCAGGATTCACCATCACCACCGAGGTCTGCAACGCCTACTACGCCGACGGCAACACCTATCCAGCTGCATTGAAAGCCGATGTGGTGAAAGCGCTGGATCATATCGGCAAGCTGACTGGGCGCCGGTTCGGCGATCCGTCGAAGCTGCTGCTGGTCTCGGTCCGCTCCGGCGCCCGGGCCTCGATGCCGGGCATGATGGACACGGTTCTCAATCTTGGCCTGAACGATGAGACCGTCGAGGCGCTGGCCACTGATTCCGGCGATGCCCGCTTTGCCTATGACAGCTACCGCCGCTTCATCCAGATGTATTCCGATGTCGTCATGGGCCTCGACCACGAGGTGTTCGAGGAAATCCTCGAAGATCAGAAGGGTGGGCTCGGCCACGAACTCGACACCGAGCTGACCGCCATTGAATGGCAAGGCGTGATCGCGCTCTACAAGGCCAAGGTCGAGGAAGAGCTCGGCAAGCCGTTCCCGCAGGATCCGAACGAGCAGCTCTGGGGCGCCATCGGCGCCGTCTTCTCGAGCTGGATGAACAACCGCGCCATCACCTACCGGCGTCTGCACGACATCCCCGAGAGCTGGGGTACGGCGGTCAACGTCCAGGCCATGGTGTTCGGCAATATGGGCGAGACCTCGGCCACCGGCGTGGCCTTCACCCGCAACCCGTCAACCGGCGAAAAGCAGCTCTATGGCGAGTTCCTGGTCAACGCGCAGGGCGAGGATGTCGTGGCCGGCATCCGCACGCCGCAGAACATCACCGAGGCGGCCCGCATCGCGGCCGGCTCCGACAAGCCATCGTTGCAGAAGCTGATGCCGGACGCTTTCCAGTCCTTCGTCACCATTTCCGACAGCCTGGAGAAGCACTACCGCGACATGCAGGACCTCGAATTCACCATCGAGCGCGGCAAATTGTGGATGTTGCAGACCCGGTCCGGCAAGCGCACCGCCAAGGCGGCGCTGAAGATCGCCGTCGAGATGGCCAGGGACGGCTTGATCACGAAAGAGGAAGCTGTTGCCCGCATCGACCCCGCCTCGCTCGATCAATTGCTGCACCCGACCATCGATCCGAAGGCCGCGCGTGACATCATCGGCGTCGGCCTGCCGGCGTCGCCGGGGGCTGCCACCGGCGAGGTCGTCTTTTCCTCAGGCGATGCCGAGGATCTGAAGACGCAAGGCCGCAAGGCGATCCTGGTGCGCATCGAGACCAGCCCCGAGGACATCCATGGCATGCATGCCGCCGAAGGCATCCTGACCACGCGCGGCGGCATGACCAGCCATGCCGCCGTCGTGGCGCGCGGCATGGGCAAGCCTTGCGTGTCTGGCGCCGGCTCGCTGCGCGTCGACTACAAGGCCGGCACGCTCCTCTCGATGGGACAGACGTTCCGCAAGGGCGACATCATCACCATCGATGGCAGCAATGGCCAGGTGTTGAAGGGCGCCGTATCGATGCTGCAGCCGGAACTGTCCGGCGACTTCGCCGCCATCATGGAGTGGGCCGACGCGGTGCGCCGCATGAAGGTACGCACCAACGCCGAAACGCCGCTCGACGCCCGCATGGCCCGTTCTTTCGGCGCCGAAGGCATCGGTCTCTGCCGCACCGAGCACATGTTCTTCGACGGCGAGCGCATCGTCGCCATGCGCGAGATGATCCTGGCCGACACCGAGAAGGAACGGCGCGCCGCCCTTGCCAAGCTTCTGCCCATGCAGCGCTCAGACTTTCTCGAACTGTTCGAGATCATGGCCGGCCTGCCGGTGACGATCCGCCTGCTCGATCCGCCGTTGCATGAATTCCTGCCCAAGACCGAAGCCGAAATCGCCGAGGTCGCGGCCGTCATGAATGTGTCGCCCGACAAACTCAGGCAGCGCACCGAGGCCCTGCACGAATTCAACCCGATGCTCGGCCATCGCGGCTGCCGGCTGGCCGTCTCCTATCCCGAGATCGCCGAGATGCAGGCGCGCGCCATTTTCGAGGCCGCCGTCGAGGCCGGCAAGAAGGCCGGCGCGCTGGTGGTGCCCGAGATCATGGTGCCGCTGGTCGGTCTGGTGAAGGAACTCGATTATGTGAAAGCGCGTATCGATGCGGTCGCCAAAAGTGTCATGGACGAGACCGGCGTCAAGATCGACTATCTGACCGGAACCATGATTGAGCTGCCTCGCGCGGCGATCCGTGCCCATGTTATCGCCGAATCGGCCGAGTTCTTCTCCTTCGGCACCAACGACCTCACGCAGACCACCTTCGGCATCTCGCGCGACGATGCTGCCTCGTTCCTGGAGACCTACCGCCAAAAAGGCATCATCGAGCAGGATCCGTTCGTCTCGCTCGACATTGACGGCGTCGGCGAACTGGTGCGCATGGCCGCGCAAAAGGGCAAGGCGACGCGGCCCGACATCAAGCTCGGCATCTGCGGCGAACATGGCGGCGATCCCGCTTCGATCCGATTCTGCGAGGAGGTCGGCCTCGACTACGTGTCCTGCTCGCCCTACCGAGTGCCGATCGCCAGGCTGGCGGCGGCGCAGGCGGCGGTGCTGGTGGCGAAAGCAGGCAAAGGATAGAGCATCAGACAGAGCTAAAATTTACGATTTTGTATGAAAGCTCACGCGAACGTGCTAAAGCCGTTGCGTAATCCCGACATTGTTCGTGCCCAATTTGCGGACGGCCCGCCAATTGTCTTCGGAATCACATGTTGCAGATATCACCCGCGCCGTTCCGCTCGATCCTGATCATTCAAACGAAGTTCATCGGCGATATCGTCCTCGCCTCGACGCTCGCCAGGAACCTGCAGCTCGAGTTCCCCGGCGCCAGGATCGCATTCCTCTGCGAAGCGAATTTCAAGAGCTTCGTGGTGGCGCATGGCATTGCTTCCGAGGTGGTCACGTTCAGGCGCGCCCGCATGCGGGGCACCCCGCTGGAGCGCGGAAAAGAACTCTATGCCATCGTGCGGGAACTGCGTGGCTTCCGCTTCGATCTGACGATCGACCTGACCGATTCAAAGACCTCGCGCCTCATCAGCGGGCTCGTCAACGCAAAGACCCGCATCGGCTACAATCCTCCCGAAAGACCTCTGAAGCTGCTGGAGCGGCAGCCCGCCAATCTGTTTGCAAAACCGCAGGGGTTTGGCGGTCAGCATTTTGTCTATCGCTATCTTTCGCCGCTTGAAGCGCTTGGCATCGATCTGCGCGTGACGGTGCCAAGCATTCAGCCGCTGCCGTCCGAGACTGTGAAAGCCCTGGCACTCCTGGGCAAGCACCGTCTTCACCCAGACGCCTTCATCGCCGTTCATGCGGGCGCGAGCTTCAAGGGCCGGCAATGGCAGCCGGAACGGTTTGCCGAGGCGATCGACGAAATTGTCGGCGAGACCGGATTGGGAGTCGTGCTGGTCGGAGGGCCGGACGAACGCGAGACCGCGGCGCAGATCCTCGCCAGGACGGCGACGCCGGTCGTCGACCTTGTCGGGACGCTGTCGCTCGAGACCTTGCTGGCTGTCTTGAAACAGGCCCGGCTGTTTCTCGGCAATGAGAGTGGGCCGATGCATATGGCCGCCGCCGCGGGCACGCCGGTTGTCGGCCTTTTCGGCCTGACGCATCCGTCGCGCTGGGGACCTGTCGGCGTGCCCAGCATCGCGCTGCGGCCGTCGATGCCATGTGACTGCGTGGCCAGCGGCCTGTGCCGCCCGAAGGACCCCAGCAAGGCGTGCTGTGTCTGGCGGCTTGAGGTGAAGCCTGTCGTCGAAGCGGTGCGCGAGCTGCTCGCGCGCACCGAGATGAAACAGGAACGCGCTGTCTGAGCGGCGATCGATCGTCAGGCTGTCGAATGGATGGCTCGCGAAGCGGGCGGTCAAATTGCCGCGCCAGGCACTTTTCTGCTATCCATCGTCCCGATTTCCGCCTTCATGCGGGTCTTGGGATACCGGCTTGAAGAGCAATTCCAGGAAAAGTGTGAAACGGCTTTCCCATAGGAATTGCTCCAAAATAAAGAGTCAGAGCGGGTCGTTTCCGTGAAACCGGGAACTGCTCCAATCAGGAATTCGGTTTGATGCGTCTGCTGCAAAGACATCTCTGCATGATCGCCATGTCGTTGGCGGTGATATCCAGCGCCGACGCCGCGCCGCTGGTCGAGCCCACGCTGCACATCAAGCCCGAGGCGAGTGGAGCCGGCCGCGTCGCGCTGACCCTCGACGCCTGCGGCGGAAAGACTGACACACGCATTCTCTCGGCATTGGTGGACAACAAGATACCGGCCACCATTTTTGTCACCGGCATCTGGCTGAAACGGAACGCCGACGCCGTCGCCATCATGCAGGCGCATCCCGATCTTTTCGAGCTCGAAAATCACGGCGGGCGCCATGTTCCGGCGGTCGACACGCCGCAGAAGATCTACGGCATAAGCAGCGCCGGCAGCCCCGAGGCCGTTCTGGCCGAGGTCGAGTCGGGTGCCGCGGCCCTGGCCAGGACCGGTGAGCCGGCGCCGAAATGGTTTCGCGGCGCAACCGCCGAATACAGCCCCTCGGCGATCGCGATGATCCGCAAGCTCGGTTTCAAGATCGCCGGCTTCTCGATCAATGGCGATGGCGGCTCCTTGCTGGGTGCCAAGGAAACAGCCAAGCGTATCGCCGCGGCCAAGGATGGTGACGTCATCATCTCACACATCAACCAGCCGACCCACGCCGCCGGTGAGGGCGTGGTGCAGGGCCTGCTGGCGTTGAAAGCCAAGGGCATGACCTTTGTGCGGCTCGATGATGTCGAAGGCACGGGCAATCACGGCACGACCGACTGAGCGGCAGTCTGCCGCTTCTCAGCCTGGCTTGGCTTCGATGGTGACCTTGCTGGCGTAGAACGCGCCGTGGTCGCGAATGTCAGTCATTTCGTCGAAAGGATGCCGATAGGCCCACATCGCATCCTTGCCGGCTTCGCCGGCCGGCAGCACGGTCCAATAGCTGGCGTCGCCCTTGTAGGGGCAATGGCTCGAGTGTTCGGTGCTGCTCAGCCTGTCGAAATCGATGTCGGCGAATGGAATGTAGAAGGCGGCGGGATAAGGGGTTTCGGTCAGCACCTTGGCGTTCGTCGACGACGCGATGACCGTATCGCCGGCGCGCACGGTGACGGTGCCGATATAGGGCTCGATGGTGATGATCTTGTCGGGGTTGCGCTGAAAGCCGGGTGCCGGGTTGGCGATCTTGTCCATGCTGGTTCCTCCTTGCCTGGCCCCTTAAGGTGTGGCGGGCACAGCTGTTGCGCAAGGTCTGTTCGCATCACGAAAACAGGCGCCAATCGCCGGGCGTGGCGCTACAGCGCTTTCGAATGTCAGCCGAGGCTCAGGCGGCGGTTTTGAATGCGTCCATCAGTCCGGCATAGGCGGCTGCAATGCCCGCCACCGGATTGCTGCTTCTTGAAACGGTCTCGACTTTCAGCGAGCCGCCGCCGGTCGGCAAGGTGAGCAGCAGGAACTGGCGATTGCCGCCAGCGCCGACGGATGCGGCCGCGACATGCTGGCCTTCGCCTTCGTTGTGGACGCACATCTTGAACAGCAGCGTGCCACCGACCGCTTCCAGCGCGCCGCCGACGACTTCGACGAATTCGTCTTCGGAAACAGTCTTTTCGTCCGGCACCAGATCGGCCAGGCTTTCGGCAAGTGTGCTTTCAAGGGCCTTGTCGTCGAGCTGCACGTCCATGCGAACCTCTTTCAGTCGCCAATCGCACCCCTTTGCCCGTTAACGAACCTTAACGCCGAGGATGGCCGGATTGTGGCGGATTTCCCGGTCATTTCGCTCCATACGACACCGCTGCCATCGTTCATGAGCATCCTGCCATCTCGGTGGCACGAGTGCCCAGCAGCTCAAAATCCAAAACATGGCGGAATTCAACCGCTTGCCGTTGCGGCATGGCCTCTGAAATTCGTCCGCCGCGCAGCCGAGTGACTGGACAATCCGCCGGTTCGCTTCACAATGAACCAAAGCTACGACGCAAAATGCGCGAGGGAGGAGGAACGAGATGCTGGGGCTGATGCAGGAATGGCCGCTGCTGTGCCACAAGCTCATCGACAACGCTGAACGGCAGCATGGCGTGCGCGAGATCGTATCGCGCTCGATCGAGGGGCCGATCGTGCGCACCACCTATGCCGACATTCACCGTCGTTCTCTCAAGGTCGCCCAGCGGCTGGAGCGAGACGGCTATGGATTGGGCGACCGTATCGCCACGCTGGCCTGGAACACCGCGCGCCATATCGAGGCCTGGTACGGCATCATGGGCGTCGGCGCGATCTATCACACGCTCAATCCACGCCTGTTTCCCGAACAGATCGTCTGGATCATGAACCATGCCGAGGACAAGGCCGTCTTCGTAGACCTGACCTTCATACCGTTGCTCGAAAAGATCGCCGGTGCCGTCAAATCGCTGAAAAAGGTGATTGTGCTGACTGACAAGGCGCACATGCCGCAAACGGCCTTGCCCAATGCCGTCGCCTATGAGGACTGGCTTGATGAGGTCGATGGCGATTTCGCCTGGAAGACCTTCGACGAAGGCACCGCTGCCGGCATGTGCTACACATCGGGCACGACAGGCGATCCCAAGGGCGTCGTCTACAGCCACCGCTCCAACGTGCTGCATGCCATGATCGCCGCCATGCCCGACGCGATGGGCCTGTCGTCACGCGACACGATCCTTCCGGTGGTGCCGATGTTCCACGCCAATGCCTGGGGCCTTGGCCAGAGCGGCCCGATGATCGGCGCCAAGCTGGTCATGCCTGGCTGCAAGATGGACGGCGCCTCGATCTATGAATTGCTCGACACCGAGAAGGTGACCTTCAGCGCAGCCGTGCCGACCGTCTGGATGATGCTGCTGCAATATCTGGAGGAGACCGGCAAGAAGCTGCCCTATCTGAACAAGGTCGTCATCGGTGGGTCGTCCTGCCCGCGCGCGATCATGACGAAATTCCAGGACAATTACGATGTCCAGGTCATCCATGCCTGGGGCATGACCGAAATGTCGCCGCTCGGCACACTGTGCACCTTGAAGCCAGAATATGTCGGTCTTGAGGGTGAGGCCCGTCTCGATGTCAAGCAGAAGCAGGGCTACCCACCCTTCGGCGTTGAAATGAAGGTGACCGATGACGGCAACAATGCGCAACCTTGGGATGGCAAGACCTTTGGCCGCCTGAAGGTGCGCGGCCCAGCCGTCGCTCGTGCCTACTACGGTGGTGCCGGCGCGGAGCAATTCGATGAGGACGGCTGGTTCGATACCGGAGACGTCGCTCACATCGACGCCGGTGGTTACATGCAGATCACCGATCGGGCCAAGGACGTCATCAAGTCGGGCGGCGAATGGATTTCGACCATCGACCTCGAGAATCTGGCCGTCGGCCACCCCGATGTCGCGGAGGCGGCAGCGATCGGCATTCACCACTCGAAATGGGGCGAGCGGCCGCTGCTGGTCATCGTCGCCAAGCCGGGCAAGGAACCGACCAAGGCCGAAATTCTCGATTTCATGGATGGCAAGGTGGCCAAGTGGTGGATGCCCGACGATGTCACTTTCGTTGGCGAAATACCGCATACCGCCACCGGCAAGATCCAGAAGATCACCTTGCGCCAGCAGTTCAAGGATTATCGCTTGCCGACGGATTGACGGGATGTTGCGTGTTTCGGCTTCAAGCCGCCGCGAAAAGGCACTAAACCTCCGTCCGGGTTGGGGCAGCGCAGAGAACAATGGTTAGCATTCCCGAACGGCAAACGTCGAAGGCCGCCGGCTGGTCGCGGCGCACGGCGGCATTTTCAGCGGTGCTGTTGCTGACCGTCTTTGTCGGTCATCATTTCGATCTCGTCGAAACACCGGTTTTCCTGTGGGTGCTGGGCATTGTTGCGCTGCTCGCGGCACTGGCGCTGCTGTTCGCCGCCTTTGCCTTTTCGAGGCTGTGGAAATTTGGCGACCGCGGAGGCCGGGACCTGAGCGTCGGCGCCTTGCTGGCACTGCTGGTGCTGGTCCCCTACGGCGTTGCCGCCTACTGGGCGACAATCTATCCGCCGCTGAGGGACATCTCGACCGATTTCGACAATCCGCCCGCGCTCGACGTGAGTGACCGGACGAAGGATATGAATGTGCTGTCGCCGTCGACGCCGGGCGAACAGCGGCTGCAGGCAGACAGCTTTCCGCTGGTCACCGCACGCAGCTATGATCTGCCATTCGAGACCATCGTCAATGCCGTCGAAACCGTGCTCGACCGGCGCGGCTGGGATCTTTCCGAGCCTTATCCCGATCTCGCCGGGCAAAGCGACGTGACCATGACCGCTGTCGCCAAGGGCTTTGTGCTCGGCCTTCCCGCCGATGTGGCGATCCGCGTGACGGACAATGGCGATAGCGTCATCGTTGATATGCGATCGGCTTCGCGTTATGGCCGCTACGATCTCGGCGACAACGCCGCGCGCATCACCGAGTTCCTGGCCGAACTGGACCAGGAAGTCGCCGGCCAGGTCGGGGCGGTTCCGGCCGAATAGTCATTACAGTCTCGCGCCCGCCACGAAGGTAGGCCCCGGACCAGGCAGGCCTATCGAGCCGGCGTGAAAATGCCGTCGATGGCGGGGGCGGCGTCTGTCGACACCATGCCGCGCGCCACCAGGTCCTCGAGATGGGCAAGCACGGACAGTCCGGCGGCACCATGCAGCCGGGGATCGGTATCCCTGTAGATCGCCTTGACCATGTCGGGGATAGTCCGGTCGCCGGCCCTGACACGTTCCAGTATAGCCCGTTCGCGCATTTTTCGATGCGTCTTCAATCCGCGCATGAAAGCCCGCGGCTTCGTCACCGGTCCGCCATGGCCCGGCAGCAGCAGTCGGTCGTCGCGCTCGATCAGCCGGTCCAGCGATGCCATGTAGTCGGCCATTGCCCCATCGGGAGGCGCGACGATGGATGTCGCCCAGGCCATGACATGATCGGCCGAAAACAGGGTGCCGGTTCCCTCCAGCGCGAACACCGCATGATTGGCTGTGTGGCCGGGGGTGAGAACCGCGCGTATCGCCCAGCCGTCGCCGGCGATCAGTTCGCCATCCGGCAACACGATGTCGGGAACGAAAGCGATGTCGGCGCTGGCGTCGAGCGCATTGCTCTCGCCTATATGCAACGGTCTTGCCGGCCTGTGCGGCCCCTCCGCCAGCACCGAGGCGCCGGTGCGCTCCTTTAGCCGGGCCGCCAGTGGCGAATGGTCGCGATGCGTGTGGCTGACGAAAATATGGCTGACCGGCCTCCCGGCGATCACGTCGAGCAAGGTCTGAAGATGGGCCTCGTCCTCCGGTCCGGGATCGATCACCGCCAGCGTGTCGCGCCCGACGACATAGCTGTTGGTGCCATGAAAGGTGAAGGGGCTCGGATTCCGGACCGTGACGCGCTGCACGTCCGGGGCCACGGTCACGCCCTGGCCGTAGCTTGGATCGAAGCTGGTATCGAATTTGAGATCCATGTCTTTTCGATCCATGTCTTTTCAAACCATGTCGGCACATTGTTCCCGGGAACAATGCCGGCGCATTGTGACCGGAACGGCAAAACCGATTGCCGCATAGCACGCAAGCCAATATAGGAAAATGCTGAGACCACGACTATTGGATCGCGACAGATCGGATTGGGGAAGACCATGGCAACTGCAACGACGATGCGCCCGCTTGTTTCTCTGGCTTTGCCGCAAGAAGGCGCGGCGCGACTGGCAACGCAGCTTTTCCTGGCGATCGCCGGAACGCTGCTTTTGACCCTGTCGGCCAAGACCAAGGTTGTGCTAGGCCCCGTCGACATCTCGATGCAGACGCTCGCCGTCTTGCTGATCGCCGCCGCCTTCGGCATGCGTCTGGGCGTCGCAACCTTGCTGCTCTACATGGCGGAAGGCGCGATGGGCTTCCCGGTCTTCCAGGGCACACCGGAAAAGGGCGTCGGCATCGCCTACATGCTCGGCTCGACCGGGGGCTATCTCGCTGGCTTTGTGGTCATGGCGGCGATTGTCGGCTGGGCTGCCGACCGCGGCTGGGATCGCCACCCGATCAAGCTTTTCAACGCGATGCTGGTCGCCGAAGTGGTGATGATGGCGATGGGTTTCGCCTGGCTCGCGCTGCTCATCGGCCCGGAAAAGTCCTGGCAGTTCGGCGTCGTGCCGTTCATCGTCGGCGACCTGATCAAGGTTGCGCTCGCGGCCAGCCTCGTGCCGGCTGTGTGGTCGCTGCTCAAGCGCTCCTGAGGTCTGTCGGAAGCTTGGCGTGCCATAGACGTCAGGGCTCCATTCCCGAGGACGGGCGCTTCTGATGAAGGTTCTGGTCACCGGCGCCGCCGGCTTTATAGGCTATCACGTCGCCAGGCGGCTCCTGGAGCGCGGCGACGAGGTTGTCGGCATCGACAGCGTCAACGATTACTACGATCCCGCGATCAAGCAGGCGCGCCTGCGGCTGCTGGCCGATGCAAGCCGCAGCACCAATGCAGGCTATCATTTCATCCACGGCAATCTTGCCGACAGACGGATCGTGGACGGTTGCTTCGCCGACCACGCCTTCGATCGGGTGATCCATCTCGCCGCCCAGGCCGGGGTCCGCTACAGCCTGGAAAACCCGCGCGCCTATGTCGAAAGCAACATTGTCGCTTTCACCAACATGCTGGAGGCCTGTCGCAGCGGCGGCATGGCGCATCTGACCTATGCCAGCACCTCGAGTGTCTACGGCGCCAACACCGACATGCCGTTTTCCGAGCACCGCCCGGCAGATCATCCGCTGCAGTTCTACGCCGCGACCAAGCGCGCCAACGAGTTGATGGCGCACAGCTACAGCCATCTGTTCGGGCTGCCGACCACCGGGCTGCGTTTCTTCACCGTGTACGGCCCCTGGGGGCGTCCCGACATGGCGCTGTTCCTGTTCACCAGGAGTATTCTGGCCGGCGAGCCGATCAAGTTGTTCAACAATGGCAACCACACGCGCGACTTCACCTATGTCGATGACATCGCAGAAGGTGTGATCCGAACCAGCGACAGCCCTGCCGCCGGCAACCCTGCCTGGGATTCCAGCCATCCGGATCCGGCAACGAGCAGTGCGCCCTGGCGCATCTTCAACATCGGCAACAACAATCCGGTGAAGCTGACCGCCTATGTTGAAGCGCTGGAAAACGCGCTTGGCCGCAAGGCCATCATCGAGTTCTTGCCGCTGCAGGCCGGCGACGTGCCCGACACCTTCGCCGACACCTCGGCTCTGCAAGCCGCCGTCGGCTATCGGCCCGGTACGTCGGTGTCCGACGGGGTAGGGCGGTTCGTCGAGTGGTACCAGGCGTATTTTGGTAACGACTCTAGGATATAAACGGGCGCTGGCAGCAGCTTTGAGGGTGTAGTTTGGCTACCACTGCTGCCGAGGGGATTTGGGCATGTCAGGGAGAGCTTCTTGAAAGGAATTATCCTTGCGGGAGGTAGTGGAACGCGCCTTTATCCGCTGACATTGGCAGTCTCCAAACAAATTCTTCCGGTATACGACAAGCCGATGATCTACTATCCGCTGAGCGTGCTGATGCTGGCGGATATCAGGGAAATCCTGGTCATTTCGACGCCGCGGGATCTACCCGTTTTCCGTGATTTACTCGGTGACGGATCGGAGTTCGGGCTGGAGATCTCCTATGCGGAGCAGCCGCAGCCCAATGGGCTCGCTGAAGCTTTCATCATCGGCCGTGACTTCATCGGCAACGACAGCGTGTCGATGATCCTGGGCGACAACATCTATTTTGGCGACGGGCTGTCGCAGCTTTGCCGCACCGCCGCTGCGCGCGACACCGGCGCTTCGGTGTTCGCCTACCGCGTCGATGATCCCCAGCGGTATGGCGTCGTGTCCTTCGACAAGGTCACCGGAACCGCGCTCACGATCGAAGAAAAGCCGCAAAAGCCGAAGTCCAACTGGGCCGTCACCGGGCTGTATTTCTACGACAACACTGTCGTCGACATCGCTTCGTCCATTAAGCCTTCGGCCCGCGGCGAGCTTGAGATCACGGCGGTCAACAACGCCTATCTCGATCGCGGCCTGCTACATGTGCACCGGCTGGGGCGCGGCTATGCCTGGCTCGACACAGGGACCCATGACAGTCTGAACGACGCTTCTTCCTTCGTGCGCACGATCGAGCATCGGCAAGGCATCAAGGTTGCTTGCCCAGAGGAAATCGCCTTTGAGCAGGGCTGGCTGACGGCAGAGCAAGTGCTGCAACGTGCAACCCGCTTGGGCAAGAATGAATATGCCGCCTATCTGCGCCGGCGCGTCGCCGATCTGTCGGAGGGCTAAGCGTTGGAGATCAGGTCCCTCGGCCTTGAAGGCGTGCTGGAAGTCGTTCCCAAGCGGCATGGCGATGCACGCGGCTTCTTCATGGAGACATACAACGCCGAGCGCTTTGTGCAGGCTGGGATAGAATTGCATTTCGTGCAGGACAACCATTCCTATTCCGCGGCGCCTGGCGTCTTGCGCGGGCTGCATTATCAGCTTGCGCCCCGCACCCAGGACAAGTTGCTGCGTGTGATCCGTGGCCGGATTCTGGATGTTTGTGTAGACATCCGCCGCAGCTCGAAGACCTTTGGAAAATGGATCGCTCACGAGATTTCGGCCGAAAAGGGCAACCAGATTCTGGTGCCAAGGGGCTTCGCCCATGGCTTTGTGACGCTCGTGCCCGACACCGAGGTCCTCTACAAGGTCACCGACACCTATTCGCCCGACCATGAACGCTCGATCCGTTTCGACGATCCCGCTATCGGCATCAAGTGGCCGTCCATCGCTGGCGGATTCCAGCTTTCGGACAAGGACCTCAAGGCGCCGATGCTTGCTGCGGCAGAGGTGTTTGCCTGATGGGGGCAGGGGTATGAATTTTCTGGTGACAGGCGGTGCCGGCTTCATCGGCTCGGCGGTGTGCCGGCATCTGTGCGCCAATCCGGCCTACCGGGTGACCAATCTCGACAAGCTGACCTATGCGGGCAATCTGGCCTCGCTGCGGCCAATCGAGAATGCACACAATTACAGCTTCGCCCAAGCTGATATCTGTGACGAGAAGGCGGTGCTGGATCTTCTGCGCCGGGACGACATCGACATCGTCATGAACCTCGCGGCCGAGAGCCACGTCGATCGCTCGATCGACGGGCCGGGTGCCTTTATCGAGACCAATATCGTCGGCACTTACAAGATCCTCAATGCCGCGCTGGAATACTGGCGCGGCCTTGCCGACGACAGGAAGGGCAGCTTCCGCTTCCATCACGTCTCCACCGATGAGGTGTTCGGCGATCTGCCTTTCGACGGCGGCATGTTCGTCGAGGAGACGCCTTACGCGCCTTCCTCGCCCTATTCCGCCTCGAAGGCGGCCTCGGACCATCTGGTGCGGGCCTGGCACGAGACTTACGGCCTGCCGGTTGTGCTCTCCAACTGTTCGAACAATTACGGCCCCTATCATTTTCCCGAAAAACTGATCCCGCTCGTCATCCTCAACGCGCTCGACGAAAAGCCGCTGCCGGTCTATGGCGCCGGCGCCAATGTGCGTGACTGGCTGTTCGTCGAGGATCACGCGCGGGCCCTGGAGCTCGTCGCCACCAAGGGCGCACCCGGCGAGAGCTACAATGTCGGTGGCAATTCGGAACGCACGAACCTCGCCGTCGTCGAGACGATCTGCGATCTTCTCGACATCAGGCGTCCGCGGGCCGGCGGCAAGCGCTACCGCGAGCTGATCTCCTTCGTCACCGACCGCCCCGGCCACGATCGCCGCTACGCCATCGATGCCTCCAAGATCGGCCGTGAGCTCGGCTGGACGCCCAGGGAGAATTTTGACAGCGGCCTTGCCAGAACCGTGGACTGGTTCCTGGACAACAAATGGTGGTGGGGGCCGATCCGCGAGCAGCGCTACGCCGGTGAAAGACTGGGCGAAGCGCGCAAGGGCGGCGCGTGAGGCTCGTTGTCACAGGACGCGACGGCCAGGTCGCGGCAAGCCTGCTGGAGGCCGGCCAGGGAAAGGCCGGTGTGGAGGTCGTCGCCATCGGCCGTCCGGAGCTCGACCTGGCAAGACCCGAGACCGTCGTCGACGCCATCGCGGCTGCGAAGCCGGATATCGTCGTGTCGGCCGCTGCTTACACGGCCGTGGATCAGGCCGAGGACGAGCCCGATCTGGCCTTTGCGGTCAACGCGACCGGCGCCGGCAAGGTGGCGCAGGCCGCCGCACGCCTTGGCGTTCCGATCATTCATCTCTCGACCGACTATGTCTTCGACGGCAGCGCCCCCGGCGCTTATGTCGAGACCGATGCGACGGCGCCCCTTGGCGTCTACGGCGCCTCCAAGCTCGCAGGCGAGCAGGCGGTGGCCGCTGCCGGCCCGCGCCACCTGATCCTGCGAACCGCATGGGTCTACAGCCCGTTCGGCAAGAATTTCGTCAAGACCATGCTGCGCCTTGCCGGCGATCGGGACGAGATTTCGGTGGTGGCCGACCAATGGGGCAATCCCACCTCGGCGCTTGATATCGCCGACGCTGTCCTGCGTGCGGCCGCGCTCTTGCATAGCGACAAAAGCTTCGGTGCATTCGGCGTCTATCACCTGACCGGTACGGGTGACACCAACTGGAGCGGTTTTGCCCGTCATATCCTGGACACAAGCCGGGCGTCCGGCGGTCCTTGGGCTGATGTGCGGGATATTGCCACCAAGGACTATCCGACCAAGGCGCGGCGTCCCGCCAATTCGCGGCTGTCGAGCGCGAAATTCGCCGCCGCATTCGGATGGAGCGCGCCGCAATGGCGAAAATCCACTGAGCGGGTCGTGGGCCGCATCCTTGATGGTCGCCGGTCCGCTTGAGCCTTGAGCGTTCGATTTACCTGAAACCTGGTGGGTTTGGTCCGTAGGTTTGCGGCATTGAAATCGAACTCAGTCCCGCACGCGAGATTGACAAGCCATGGCGCGAAACCTAAGCACGGGCGACTTGGTGTCAGGTGGGGGCTTGGCAACCCACGGAGAGGTTCTTGAAAGGAATCATCCTTGCTGGCGGCGGTAAGAGCCGGTCTTGCTCAGGAATATTAGCGACTTCTAAGCAAATACTGTCGATATACCAAGATCAGGTTGCACGGTCTTGATCCGTTGTGACGCATTGTCCGATGTCCGTGCGCGTCTGCCTTCCTGCAGGCTGTCGAAAGCGAGGCGTCGCGTCGCCACAATCGGTGCCAGGACGAAATCCCTGCGAAAAGGTGACGATCTGTGACTTTGAAGTTCGGTACCAGCGGGCTACGCGGGCTCGTCAGCGAGCTTCGGGGACCACCGGCGCGCACCTATACGATTGCCTTCACACGCATGCTTATCGAGCGCGGCGTATTGGGCGAGGGCGAGCAGATCTTCGTTGGGCGTGACCTCCGCTCTTCCAGTCCCGACATAGCAGGGATTGTTCAGGTTGCGATCGCCGAAGCCGGTTTGGTGCCGGTCGATTGCGGAGCCTTGCCCACTCCAGCACTTGCACTTTATGCCACGGCCGAGAATGCGCCTGCGATCATGGTGACCGGCAGCCACATTCCCGATGACAGGAATGGGCTTAAATTCTACCGGGCGGATGGCGAGATCGACAAGCGCGATGAGCTCGAGATTGTGGCCATACACGCAGGCTTGCAGACAGCCAATCGATCACAGCCTTCCGTTGAACCCGTACAGCCGGGCACCGAACCGTCCGTAATCTACAGGGATCATTTTCTTGCCTTTTTTCAGCCGGGCAGCCTGTCTGGTGTCCGGGTCGGCGTCTACCAGCATTCGTCCGTAGCCAGGGACATCATCGTCGATATCCTTCGTGCGTTGGGGGCGGAGGCGGTACCCTTGGGCAGGGCCACGCATTTCATTCCGGTGGATACCGAAGCGGTCAGGCAAGAGGATCTGTTGCTTCTAAAGGACTGGGCGGCGGCTGAGCCGTTCGATGCCATCGTGTCCGCCGATGGCGATGGCGACCGGCCGCTTGTGGCAGATGCGCATGGCGCGTTCGTTCGCGGCGATCTGGTCGGGGCGATCACTGCGCGTTTCCTTGGTGCGGACTGCGTTGTAACTCCTGTCAGTTCCAACTCGGCACTGGAGCGTTGCGGGCATTTCACAACGGTGCAGCGCACACGCATTGGCTCGCCCTATGTCATCGAAGGGATCGGCACGGCCCTCGCTCGAGGGGGAAAACGTGTTGTGGGGTTCGAAGCAAATGGCGGTGTTCTTCTGGGTTCATCCGTCGAAAAGGATGGGCGCACGCTCGCAGCCTTGCTGACCCGGGATGCGCTGTTGCCAATTCTCTGTGCTCTTTCAATGGTGGCGACGACAGGTCGCCCGCTCGCCGAGATCGCGGCTAGTTTCGGATTCCTGGCCGCTGCGAGTGGTCGGCTTGAAGGCGTTTCAGCCGAAAACAGCGCCTCTTTTCTCCAGCGGTTTGCTGCGGATGCCGCCTATGCAGGCAATCTCTTCGAGGCTCTGGGCGGCGTAGCCGACATTGACAATCGCGACGGCGTGCGTATCACCGCCGGCAACGGGGAGGTTGTTCACTTCCGTGCGTCAGGCAACGCGCCCGAATTGCGGTGCTATATCGAGGCAAAGACAGAACCCCGCGCGGACGAATTGCTCGGTTGGGGTCTTGCCCTTGGCCGAGCTCAAATCTTGGAAAGCTGAAGTTTGACCAATATCGTTCCTGTCATCATAAGTGGCGGTGTCGGGTCCCGCCTCTGGCCGATTTCTCGTGCGCTGCACCCCAAGCCCTTCATTCCCTTGCCGGGAGGGGGCACGCTCATTCGCCGGACTTACGCCCGCGCAGCCGGGCTCGAAGGCGTTGATCAAATTGTCACGGTCACCAACCGCGATCTGCTGTTCCTGACGGCGGACGAATATGCCGAGGTGGCGGCGCCAGGTATCAAGAACACATTCCTGCTGGAGCCTTTCGGCCGTGACACGGCCGCAGCGGTAGCGCTCGCAGCATTGCAGGTCGCGCGCAACAATTCCGACGCGGTCCTGGTTGTGCTGCCCGCGGATCATCTGATCCTGGACGAAGCAGCCTTTGGCGCGGCCGTGGCTAAGGCGGCGTCGATCGCGGCGACGGGCCGCATCGTCACGTTTGGCATGAAGGCCGAGCGCCCCGAGACCGGATTTGGTTATATCGAGGCTGAGGGAGATACGGTTCTTCGGTTCGTGGAAAAGCCGAATGCGGAACGAGCAGCCCAATTTATTGCCAGTGGCCGATTTTTCTGGAATTCGGGCATGTTCTGTTTCGCAGCTCGCGCCATGATCGCGGCCATGCAGGAACTGTGTCCGGACGTATTGTCCAATACGCGCACAGCGCTCGACAATGCCAGGACAAGCGATGCCGCGGACCGCGTCACTGTCGAGATCGACAAGGATGGTTTCGCGGCCGTTCCGGCTGTTTCCATCGACTATGCGGTGATGGAGAAAGCAAGGAACGTAGGTTTCGTCCCCTGCAGCTTCGACTGGTCCGACATTGGCTCATGGAGCGTTCTTTCGAAGCTTGTTCCAGCTGATGACAAGGGCAATCGCACCATCGGCGAGACAATTCTTCATGATGTGACGAACTGCTACGTGCACAGCGAAGACCGGCTCGTTGGTCTTGTCGGCGTCTCGGATCTGCTGGTCATCGACACGCCGGATGCGCTTCTCATCGCCCACCAGGATAAGGCGCAGGAAGTCAAGGAGCTCTACAACCGCCTCAAGGCCCAAGGGCACGAGGCGGCGACCGTGCATCGCACCGTGCATCGCCCTTGGGGCACCTACACCGTGCTGGAGGAAGGTCCGCGCTTCAAGATCAAGCGGATTGAGGTAAAGCCCAACGCGCGCCTAAGCCTGCAAGCGCATCATCACCGCTCCGAACACTGGGTGGTGGTGAGTGGGACTGCGAAGGTTGTCAACGGCCAGAGTGAAATCCTGCTCGCGACCAACCAGTCCACCTATATCCCCTGCGGCCACAAGCACCGCCTCGAAAATCCCGGCATTCTTCCGCTCGTCATGATCGAAGTGCAAAGCGGGGAATATCTCGGCGAAGACGATATAGTGCGGTTTGATGATGTTTATGGCCGGGTGTAAAAAAGGGCTCTCAATTGCCAGATAAAAAAGTTGCGCTGATCACCGGTATCACGGGGCAAGATGGGTCTTATCTAGCGGAGTTACTGCTTGCAAAGGGGTATTCCGTGCATGGCATCAAAAGGCGCTCTTCGCTTTTCAATACGGGGCGCATAGATCACCTATATCACGACCCGCACGACAGCGGCCCCGATCTCACATTGCATCACGGAGACATGACGGACTCATCAAGTCTGACTCGCGTCATTCAGATGGTTCAACCTGATGAAATTTACAATCTGGCGGCTCAGAGCCACGTCGCCGTTTCCTTTGAAGAGCCTGAATATACGGCGAACTCAGATGCCCTGGGGCCGCTTCGCGTGCTTGAAGCGATCCGGATTTTGGGACTGGAGAAAAAAACCCGTTTCTGTCAGGCGTCAACGTCTGAGCTTTTCGGGTTGGTTCAGGAGATACCTCAAAAAGAGACGACGCCATTTTATCCACGCTCGCCCTACGCCGTGGCCAAGCTCTATGCCCATTGGATCACGGTAAACTACAGGGAATCCTATGGCATCTATGCCTGCAACGGGATCCTGTTCAATCATGAGTCGCCAGTCCGAGGCGAAACGTTCGTCACCCGGAAAATCACGCGGGCCATGGCCCGCATCAAGCTGGGGATGCAAAAGAGGCTGTATCTGGGAAATCTCAGCGCCTTACGCGATTGGGGCCATGCGCGGGACTATGTCGAGATGCAGTGGTTGATGTTGCAGCAAGATGCCCCTGAGGACTATGTCATCGCGACTGGAGTGCAGCATTCTGTTCGTGAATTTGTGACCTTTGCCGCAGCCGAACTTGGCATATCCATCCGCTGGGAGGGCGAAGGCACGGACGAAAAGGGTTATGATGCATCGACGGGCGTGTGTATCGTCGCCGTGGATCCTCGGTATTTCCGACCGGCCGAAGTCGAGGCCCTGCTTGGCGATCCCTCAAAAGCCCGACAGAGGCTTGGCTGGGAGCCGAAAACAACATTCGCCGATCTTGTTAAGGAAATGGTCGTGGAGGACCTCAAGGGCGCCGAACGGGAGGCCTTTGTTGAAAGCGGAGAGTTGGGAATTGACTAGAACGGCGTTGGCAGCAACGGGACGCAGTGGCGCTCATTTGGCAGAACTACTGCTCGGCAAGGGCGATGGAGCCTATCGTCCGGAGCGCCGTGCCGGTATATCGGATTCAATCTAACCCACCTCGCATGGGGCGACTGGAAGGACCGAAAAATGCATCAAACCATTGCTAAACCATTGGTGCAAACTGGGGACGATGCCGTGGCGAAGAAGCTGCTCATTGTATCGAGCTATCATCGTGCCTGCGGAATCGCGCAATATGTTGAAGCACTTGAGGGTCCCCTTCGACTTCAGGCTGATTGCGAGGTCGAAATCGTGCCGCTCCCCGTGGACATATTTCGTGCGCAGTCGAACTACGCCCGAAAAGCCGCAAAGCAGCAGTTGGCAGAGATCATCAAGCTCGTAAGGTCCGCGGATGTGGTCAATCTGCAGCTTGAGCCGGGTCTATTCGGGTTGACGCCTTTCTCTATCTGGCGCCGGATCGGCGCTATCATCGACGCCAGCAAGCGGGTCATTATTACCTATCACACAGTACCTCAAATGGAGGGCGAAAGAGTTAGCCTCAACCCGAGGGGGCTTTGGCATTTCTTGCGCTCGTGGCGGGGCAACTTTGTCTTTGACAGGTTGTTCAAGAAGGTTCGCAACAACCCACAGAAGTTTCGCCACATCGTCCAGACAAGTCGGGAAGCCAGGAACTTTGCCCTGATTGGCCTATCTACCGAAACAATTTTCCACCAACCGCTGTCATTCCTAAGTCGGCAGGAGCGTAACGTAATCGATGAATCCCGCATCAAAATGGAAGTATCCGAGCGGTACAATATTGAGGGGAAAAAATTCCTAGGCTGCTTTGGTTTCCTAAACGAGTACAAGGGAATTGAAGTCGCCGTGCGGGCCATGAAATATCTGCCGGAAGATTACCATCTTTTGATCGTTGGTGGCCTTCACCCCGAAGGGATATTGCGACACACAATTGACCAACCCTACATTAAGAAGCTTATGAATGAGATTGAATTTACAGATGAGGAGGAGATCTCGAGCAGTAATCTTATTGAGCGCGTTCATTTTTGCGGAGCCCTTGGGAACCGAGAGTTCAATGAAGTGATGCTTGCCTGTGACGCTATTATCCTGCCTTATGCTGAGGTTGGACAGACGTCGTCCGGCCCTGCGGCTATGGCGCTCGATCTGGCTCGTCCCATCTACTGCTCTCGTAATCAGTGCTTCAAGGAACTGGACCGGTATCAGCCCGGCATGCTGGCGTTCTTCGAGGTCGGAAATCATGTCGAGTTAGCAGAGAAGATCAGACGTTCTGACGGCACCGGCAAGGAGCGAGTTGCCGCTCGAGGCGCGTACCTTGAACGTTACAATGTGGAATCCCGAGCCGCCCTTTATCTGCTTGCCTTTGAGAATTTGGCTCGCTAGCCACGAACGGTAGTTAAAACGATGCGTGAACAACGATGGATTGAGCGCGGCTTTCGGGAGGACCTGCGAGCGCTCATGAGGCAGCGGGCGCTGTCTTGGCAGCTCTATCTGGCCGATGTCGCGGAGCAAAGGCGCAATTCGGGGTTGGGTCTGATCGCGCCGTTCATTTCGATTTTTGTTCATGTTGTACTCCTAGGTTCGGTCATGGGGCTCGTCTTCCACGAGACCCTTACCGACTTCATCCCCTTCTTCGCGGTGTCCTTTGCGCTTTGGCAGGGCCTCTCGATTTCAGTTTCTGCTAGCGCTCATGCCAATGAGAAGGTGGCGAACTACATAGGGTTCCCGGGCATATCTGGGTACGTTGTACATCTTGCGAATGCTTATGACTTCCTGATTGCAGTCTCTCTCAAAATCTTGGCTGTCGCAATAATAATAGCTACTGTAAATTTTCATGTGCTGATGCATGCCAACTACGTGGGATTCGCACTAGGAATAGTACTGACGACCCTTGCAATGATGTGCTGGTCGCTGCCGATAGCATATATTTTTGACCGCTTCCGGCTTTTTCGTGGGTTTCTCCCGCAGTTGTTGTTCGCTGTCTATCTCATGACCCCAATTCTCTGGAGTCCCGACCGAATCAGTGCGCATAGGTGGGTTGTCGACTTCAATCCCGTCTATCATCTAGTCGAGATTTCGCGTGGTCCAATGCTGAACGGTGGTTGGCCCCTCGTTTCATTGTCGATCGTAATTGGACTTTGTTTCTTGGGAATGCTCGTTTCATACGTGGTGTTCCCGGCGAATCGAGAGCTTGTCGTATTCAGGTGGGTAGCGTGAACAGGATAACTGAGGATGACGTGGTCATCCGACTTGACAACGTGTCGGTGGAAATCCCCCTTCGAGGGCTTAAGAATGTATCGCTCGGCAACGATCCACGGATACTACTGAGGAACAAGTCGCCTGTCCTGCGCGCGCTCGATGGCGTCAATCTCGAAGTCCATCGCGGTGAGCGGATAGGCATTGTGGGCGGGAACGGAAACGGGAAGACCACCTTGCTCAAGGTCGTCGGGGGCATGCTTCCTGTGTCTTCCGGATTTGTCGACGTGCGCGGATCGATCCGCTCGCTGCTCCACGTTGGCGCTGGCATGATTTTCGCACTGACGGGGCGGCAGAACGTCAGGCTGCGTCATTCCTTGCTCGATATTCGGAGCCTGACACCGACGGACTATGCAGAGGACGTGGCTGAATTTGCCGAACTCGGCGCATTTTTTGACATGCCTGTCGGAACCTATTCACCTGGAATGCAGAGCCGTCTCCAATTCGCAATGAACACCGTTGAGCCCGCCGACATTTTGCTCCTCGATGAATGGATGGGCGTCGCCGATCGCGCATTCCAGCAGAAGGCCCAAGACCGGTTAGTTGAATATATCGCAAAGAATGAAGGCTTCCTTTTCGCCTCTCACAACGACACTCTACTTAATGAAATGACGGATCGAAAGATTACTCTTGAGATGGGCCGAATTGTCGAGTCCTAATTGTAGACTAAGTACAACTTGCCAGTGCAGAATTCATCCCAATCAGCACAGACAGCGCTTACACTGCTGACCAGCCGTAACCGTCAAAAGCCAAGCCACGCTTGCGTTCATCAGCATTTCCCCCGCCGGCTTCCAGGGACGTCAGCGTTTCGTCAACCAGGATGGTCAGCTTCAGAAAAGATCTCTTAGGTGTTGCGTATATTTCAGCGACTTCATGCGACTCTGGGCTACTGACAAAGGCATGCGGAGTTAACCTGTCATCGATCTCAAATCGAACCTGGCTACGTATCCTCTCCGCCGCGTATCCGCGTATCCAGAGCTTGACTTTGAGCATCTTCTCAACCGGGCATGGCATGTAGAGAACGGTCCGTGTCGTAGGACCTGTCCAGACAGCGCAATTGTCTGTGCCCGCACCGTCGCGACCATGGATGCCCGAGCCCAATATTGCATCGCGAACGGAAAGGAATACGTTCTGCTCCCTCAAAACAGGGCGGAGCCGTTGCACGGCTTTCGCAGCATGTTTGGCCTCAAAGTCGAGTTCCGAGTACTGCGCCCTCTCTGCGTGTCGATTCAAAAAAAGTAATCGTGCATGGGCATATAGCTCTTCGTCCACGGCAGTGAATCGGCCAACGATCTCCGAGGCATCCCGAAGCTCATCCCGCGAGACAAATCTGTCGGCGGTCACGTTCCTGGCTCCGCCTGCTTCCTCGTCCGGAACCAGCCCCAGATAAGAGCAGATTGCCGCGCGCGTCTCCTTCATACGCTCAGTCAGCCCAACTACCCCATAATCCCTTTCGAGCGTGGCTTTCGCTGCAGGGAGGAGCGCGTACGCATCACCTTCATCGGCCGGTTCCCCTGCGCGTGTGGCAAGCGCGCGGGTCTGATAATTGTCAAAAAGGCCGCGTAGAGGTGAGGCGCTATGCGCACTCAGGAAATCACGCAGGGACATATTTGCAGCATGCTCAATCGCGCGGACTTCCGGGCTGTGCCCCGGATGTTTGCCTTCGGCGAATTCCCGGCGCCAATCCGAAATCTGCGAAACGATACGTTTCACAGGATTGCGCAAAACGGTCACCGAAAATGTTTGGGGTGGCAGAATGCCGCTTAGCGGAATATGCGTGAAGGCTCCAGGGCTCGCCTCGAGCAGAGAAGCCAGCGCCTGCTGAATCGGGGGCGTTCCCGCACGCATAGCAAGATAATATTGGTTATCAACGGCTTCGGTCCATCGTCCGTCATCTGGAAAATGCCATTCAAGCCAAGAATTGAGCGACGTGCCACCGCACTTCTTTAGATGATAGTGATAGATCCTTTGGGACCCGTCCGAAAACAATTCAAAGCCCTCTGTTCGCAGGTCGCTGCGCAAATATCCCTTACGCGTGACAAGAACGCCTCCGCCACGCTAGCGCCTTTGCAATAGGCTCAGCGCAATGGCTTGAAAGCAGTGAAGTATCGCACCTGCCTTCCGATGCGGATTTATGCCGTCTTCAAAGAATCTTGTCACTACGCAATCCGTGTTGGTCGGAGCCTTTCCAACTAGCGGCAAAGGGCGATTCCAAAAAAGGCCCGACCGGGGCCGCCACCGTTTTTTTGTTCCATGCGATTTGTCGCCCAGACGGCACGGCTTCAACGGTTAAGCATCTTCGGCGACATGCATTCCAGGCGGCAGCTCAATGATCGTGACGGGCGGCCAAATAATCTCCATGCTCTCCGACTATGAATTCCGCATATGAGAGTTTTGGTGACAGATCGATTGCGCCGTCGGGGTGAGTCATCGGGAATAGCCGCCGAACGGAGAAGCCTTCTTCCGCCAAAAAATCCCACATCGCTTCCACCATTTTTCGATATTCGTCTGATCCGACGTTGAAATTATAGGAAGACCATTCGAAAATGATGCGAATCTGGGGTGAGTTTCGTATGGTTCTTCTTGCGCCATGTATAACGTATGGCTCAGCCGACTCTACATCACAGTGCAGCAGATTTACTTTTACATCGCCGAGTGCATCATCAAGCGCAATGGTTTGCGTTTCAAAAGAATTCATGATTCCTTTGGAGGGAATCCATTTACCATCGCCGTCAAGAATATGAGGAATTGTTGTAGCAGACCAGAAGGTATCCAAAATATCCGATGCCTCGCGACCAAAGAATTCAAGGTGCCCGCCGCCGGCGAATTGATAATCAAACGAAAATCCCATAGTCGATCCCGTTGTGGAGTAAACTGCGCGATTAAACGCCGTCGTCCTATTGGGAATGCCTGCATACATAATTGTCTTCAATAACACCGCAAAAACGGTTGGATTTGCCTCAAATGAGAATACTTTCCCTTCACCGCCAACTATTAATCCTCCTAAGCTAGTGTAATATCCGAAATTTGCGCCAACGTTGACGTATACGTCGCCAAATTTTAGAGATTCTCTAACAAGCCTGGTAGTCCAGGGCTCATGTATTCCATCACGGATTATTCCTACTGCAACATCGACATTGTACGCCGGAACCACGACGTGGCCGCCCCATCTCGTTTTTACCAAGCATAGATCTCGCCCAAGATAAGAAACAACATGTATATCGTTAAGGCGTGAGATAATATCTGAGATTTTATGTTCGATTTCGCCAATCGAAGTTCTATATTGTTGCTCGGAATCCGCGTTGGGTCCTTTACGCGCGTCACGTAAAATAGCCTTTACGTTCCGAATCGCCGACAATGCTCTTTGATACACTGCAATCATCCCCATGCTTGAACGATATAGAAAGCTGAAACGGAGATCCCGTCTAGCACCCGCCTGACCTCGTGTCCCGATGCTATAAGAGATTCTTTGCCGAACGACCGAAGCGTTGCTTCTCGCGTGGCGTCCCCTCACTCGATTGTAGGCGTCCGAGCTAGGCGCATCATCTGGGCATACGCCGCCAACAAGCGTTGGATTCCATTCACTCCGTCAGCGCTTACGGAACAGGATGCAGGCGACGTTGCCGTGTTCGTCCTTGAACTCGCGTATACGCTCGCAGATGGAGTCCAGAATGTCGACAGCGGGTTTTGTTGTGGGCCAGTTCGTGTCGTCGAGGATAATAATGCCGCGCCGCCGCACTTTTTTTGCGTAGAGCACCACGTCCTCGGCAGCGTTGTACGTTGAGTGAGCACCATCGATATGCAGGTAGTCCAGTGTTTTGAAAAGACTCGCCGCGTCCGCAGAGGGCGCCTCGATTATCCGTACCTGTGAAGCCAGATCTTGCTCCGCAATGAACCTATAGAAATTCCTTTTGATGGCGTTGAAGTCAATGCCCCGCCACCAGGTATCATTACTCTCGTTTGTGACGTATTCGGTGGCTATGGTCGGGTCCCAAGTTTCGATGCCGTATATTTCACCCTTGCCATTCTGCTTTAACGCTGCCGCGACAGGAATCAGCGACCGGCCGCCGTATACCCCGATCTCCACACAGATTTGTGCGCGTTCGCTTATTACGATGTCGGCAATGACAGTGGATTTTTCGCGGCTGCACCAGCCTTCGAGTTCGCGTTCGGCACGCTCAATGAGTTTCTGCGTCACGGCGTCGGTCTTTGTTGGATGCGCGGACCAAGGGCGCTGATCATCACCCCTTGCGTCGCCATCCCCAGCCTCGCTCTTGCGCATCACAGCATCAATGTTTTTCACGGCATCTGCGTGTACCCTTCGGCTCACTGCAAAGGGCAAGCCCGATGACACCCAGTCCCGACTCACCCCTGCCTTCTTGGCCAGGTAGTCTAGATGCTTGATGATTTCGGCACTCAGGTCTGGACCAAACTGGTCGAGCCGTCCTCCCAGTCGCCGGAAATATTCTGTATCACCCTTACCCCGCCAAAATCCCATTCGGACTTTGGTGACCTTGAGGGCCAAACGCGTAGCTAGTTTAACCAAGCGGAGCCGCCTTCCTTATCGACCTTCATTCCAATGACGACGGGACCTTGTCAAGCAAAACACTGACTTTCGAGGCCGAGCGCCGGTGTGCGTTTTATCCTACCACATCCATTGCCGCAGATGCAGGTTCAACACTCCTAGAATGCGCGGCCTCGGGCATCCAACTCGCTATTTTCATTGGCATGGCATTCATTTTTTTGATCTACGGAAATTGAGGCTGATGCACAATAAGAACGCGAGACGCTCCGCCCGAAAAATCATGCCTTGATGTTCCCAACAGGCCATCGAGCAAAGACGGAAGACCGCGTTTGAAAGTCCTGCACTTCTTCAAGACCTATTGGCCCGATACCTTCGGCGGGGTTGAGCGAACGATACACGCCATCGCAGAAAGCACCGCCAGCCAAGGCGTCGAGACCGAAGTGCTGTCATTGAGCCGCTCTCCGAGTGCAAACACCCAGAGCCTTGACGGACACGTGGCCCCCAAAGCCAGGCTCGACTTCGAACTGGCGTCGACCGGATTCTCGCTCGGGGTTTTTCGGAGGTTCAGAGAGCTCGCGGAGAAAGCCGACCTGATACACTACCATTTTCCATGGCCGTTCATGGACGTGGTGCATTTCCATTCCCGCCACGGCAAGCCGAGTGTCGTCACCTATCATTCCGACATCGTCAAACAGCGACTGTTGCTGCCTTTTTATCGACCATTGATGCTGCGTTTCCTGAAGGACGTGGATGCAATCGTTGCGACATCGCCGAACTATCTGAAATCGAGTCCTGTTCTCAAGATATTCGAGGCGAAATCGACCGTCATTCCGATTGGCATCGGCGAGAATGCCTACCCCGCACCAACCGAAGCAGACAACATTTGGTGCCGATCGGTGGTGGCGCAACCCTTCGTGCTGTTTGTCGGTGTCTTGCGCTACTACAAAGGACTGGACGTGCTGATCCAGGCAGCCAATCAGGTGCGGTGCAAGATCGTCATCGCCGGATCCGGCCCCATTGAGCAGCAACTCAAGCTTCAGGTCGCAAAACTGCGGCTCGATAACGTGATCTTCCTTGGAGAGATTACGGAGCAGCGCAAGATGGCGCTGCTTCATACCTGCCGCGGATTCGTTTTCCCATCGAACCAGAGGTCGGAAGCCTATGGGCTGTCCCTGGTAGAAGCAGCGATGTGCGGCAAAGCAATGATTTCCTGCGAAATCGGCACGGGAACGACCTATGTCAACGAGCCTGGGATAACCGGGCTGGTGGTACCGCCCTCGGACCCGGCGCGGCTGGGTGAAGCCATCAACCGCTTGGTGGATTCGCCTGAAGACGCCGGGAGATGGGGGCAGGCGGCGCGGGATCGCTATGCCAGTCTTTTTACCGCCGACAGGATGGGGAGGGCTTATGCCGCGCTCTATTCCCGGCTGGTCTCGCGCGCCATCTGAAACAGCCAGGTAACAAAAAAACTCTGGCGATGACAGCAACTCCACGCTATGCGATGGATCGCAGCGGGGGCTGAGGATTTGGACTTCAACGAGTGGTCAGTGACGTATGTCAATTGATCCCACGCTAATGTAATGTTCAAGTCCTTTCGCCTGGAGTTCAGTACTGGCCAATGACTTCCTATTTACAAGCCGTGTCCGGAAGTCGGCCGAAGATGCGGCGCGCCATCATCATGGTCCAGGATCTTGTCATGGTCTTGGTCGCCGTGGCGCTCAGTCTGGTGTTGTCGCGGTCAAATCTTTCGTTCGAGGCGCTCTCCTATGAGGGCTTGGCCACCTGGGTTGGCATCGTTATCATCAGCCACCTGCTGTTCAGATATTGTGGTCTCTACACCACGATCTGGCGTTTTGCCTCGACCCCGGATTTTTTCAACATTCTGAAGAGTTGCGGGATTCTGACGATTGTTCTTTATTGCGTCTCGCTGCTGGCTCGCTACATCCAGCCCGTCGCCGGCCTCAACGAGCGCCAGTTCATCGTCTTCTTCCTCGTTTCCTTCACCATCATATCGGCGCCTCGGCTGTTCTACCGATTTCTTCGCGACGGCGCGAGCTGGGGCATCCTCACCGACAGGGCCGGTAAAGCGCAGGCCAAGCGGGCGCTGTTCGTCGGCCGGCTCGGCGAGGCCGACCTGATCATTCGCTTCACGCGCACGGCAGAGCCATCAGACCATTACATCGCCGGCATCATGGCGACAGAGCGCGGTGCACCGTTGGGCACACGCATTCAAGGTGTTCCCGTGGTGGCGACCCGGCCGCGCCTGATCGATGTCCTGGAGGACTACGCCGCCGGCACCAAGAGCATCGACCTGCTTATTTTCGGCAGCGGCGCCGAGCATGAGATCGAGGAATATACTGAACTTGTGCGTGTCGCCCGGCATGGCGGCATAACCGTTGCCCAGTTCTCGAGGCTTTCGCAACTGGGGCAGGAAGGAAAGCTCGTTCTCGACGAAGTCGAGATGGAAACGATCCTGCGCCGCCCGACGGTGCCGTCCGATATAGAACGCATTGGTGCCTTCGTCGGCGGCAAGCGCGTCCTGGTGACGGGAGGCGCCGGATCTATCGGCCGCACACTGGTCAAGCGGTCGTTGGAACTCGGGGCAGAGGCGGTGCTGGTCGCCGACAATTCCGAGTTCGGCATCTTCCAGTTGAGCCAGTATGTCGACGAGAAGGACCATGATCGCCTCAAGGTTCGCATCGTCGATGTCGCGGACCGGCGCCAGATGACGCGCGTCGTCACGGAATTCAAACCGGACATCATCTTTCATGCTGCGGCGCTCAAGCACGTTCCGCTGCTCGAGGAGAACTGGGAATCGGCCATCCAGACCAATGTTTTCGGCACGCTTGTCTGCGCTGAGGTTGCCGCCAAATGTGGCGTTCCGCAGTTCCTGCTCATCTCGAGCGACAAGGCCGTGGATCCGTCCTCGGTGCTTGGCATTACAAAGAGAGCAGCCGAGCAGCTTGTCAGTTCCCTGCACGAAAGCCACGCAATCGCGACGGACGGGCGCCGTTCCGGCACCAAGTTCATAGCGGTGCGGTTCGGCAACGTGTTCGGCTCCAATGGTTCGGTGGCAACGATCTTCCAGGCACAGATTGAAGCCGGCGGTCCGGTCACGATTACCGATCGACGCATGACGCGTTATTTCATGACGGTGGCGGAAGCCGTCGACCTCGTCATCATGGCGGCCGCCGACGCACAGTCGCGCAATGGCAAGGACGACTATGCCATCTACATGCTGGACATGGGCAAACCCGTGCCGATTCTCGAAGTGGCGGAAACCATGATCCGCATGGCCGGCAAGACGCCCTATACGGATATCCCGATCCGCTTCACCGGCATCAGGCCCGGTGAGAAGCTTCATGAGACGCTCCAGGGCGCCAATGAAGAAGTCGTCACGCTCGATATCGCCAAGATCTTCGGCCTCAAAACCGATGTCGTGGCGTGGCCGACGGTTCAGGCCGCGCTGGCCGCGTTGCAGGCGGCGATGAAGAATCAGGATAAGGCTTCGGCCCTTGCCGTGTTGGCGGAACTCCATGGGCCGGAGACGTCAGCGCCCGATACGCGGCGGGAAACGGGCTCGAGAATAGTCGGGCAAGCAGGTTAGATACGTTGCAGCTGGTGGTTGAACGGCGAGATTTTGCCCTGAAATCGATCCCGCAGCCGGCGGCTTTATTGATCGGGGGATGGCCGTGACGGGACTGAAGCGAGCCTTCGATCTCGTCGCTACAACCCTGCTATTGCTGGTGACGTCCCCCGTTCTGGTGCTCTGCGTCCTGGCCGTGCGGGCATCGTCGCCTGGTCCGGTGATTTTTTCGCAAACGCGGGTCGGCCGCGATGGTGCGTTGTTTCGCTGCCACAAGTTGAGGACGATGTATCAGGGAACGCCGTCCTTGCCCTCGCACGAAGCGCCTGCGCATGCCGTGACTTCGGTCGGAAGGGTCCTGCGGAAATTCAAGCTCGATGAGCTGCCGCAATTCTGGAATGTTCTGCGGGGCGAGATGAGCCTGGTCGGACCCCGCCCGTGTCTGCCGACACAGACGGAACTGATCGAGTGTCGCAGGCGGCTAGGGGTTTTGGCGGCACTTCCGGGCATTACCGGCATGGCGCAGATCAGGGGCATCGACATGTCGAATCCGCGGCTTTTGGCGCAAGCGGATGCCGACTATCTCAGGGCGTCGTCGTTCTGGCTCGACCTTCGCATCCTGTTTGGAACGCTCTATCGTAGCGGACGCGGTTGAGCGTTTCCGAGCCGCGCTATCTCGGCTAGCCGCTCGAGCGTGCCTGTTTCCGGCAGCCAGCCCTCGGATACGAGCAGGGAAGGGTCGCATATCTGGGTCGCGGTCATGCTGTCCCAGAACGCCTGCTTGCCCAGGAGGATCGCGGCTGCCCGCAGTGGCCCGGCCGGCATGGCCATTAGGCGCGTCGGCCGCCCGAAACCGCTGCGAAAGGCGCCGATGACGGCAGCGACCGAAACCGGCGGCACATCGCTGGCAACATGGATCGGGCGCAGCGGCTCCGAATGGCTCAGCAGATGCCATATCGCGCCTGCCGCCGACTGCGATGACATGAGCGAGCGGGTTCCGGTCAGGGCGCCTGTCGGCAGCGGCAAGGCCGTGTCGGCCAGCCGCATCAGCATCGCCATATTCCCTTTCATGCCACTGCCATAGACCGGGGGCAACCGCAGCACCGTGGCGTCTGGGCGGCCATGCGACGCATAGGCTTCCAGCACCCTGATCTCCGCTTCACGCTTCGAGCGCCCGTAGGCGCATTGCGGATCGGGCATCGTGTTCTCGTCGATCGTCGCGCTGACGCGCGCGCCGATCACGGCCCGGGTCGAGGAGAGATGGATGAAGCGTCCGCTTGCCTGCGTGGCCGCGGCATGCGCCAGCCGTGCGCTCAGTTCCGTATTGGCCGCCCGAAAATCGGCTTGGGTGGCGTTGCCCTGATCATTGTTCAGGCCGGCGCAATGGACAATGTCGGTAACATCGCTGGTGAGTGCAAGGAAGGCCGCGGCCGGGGCATCGAAACCGGGCATCAGCATGGCATCGAAGCCCGGATCAAGTTTCTCCGGGTGGCGGGATGCAAGGCGAAGCGCGACGCCGGCCAGACGAAGCCGGTCGACCACCTGGCGGCCGATAAAGCCTGTCGCGCCTGTGACCAGGACTTTCATCGCCTTGCCCACAGCGGCTAATGGGGAACTGATGGAAGAGCTTCCGCCACTTGTGGAAGAGCTTCGCCTTCCACAAGTGGAAGCTGGCGGCCAGAAGCAAGATATGTTCCGCTTACCAGAAACACCATCAGCACCGAATCCAGAATGTCGTGGCCAAGCAGGATGCCTGTCATTCCGGCTGTGAGATAGGTAATCACCACGATGACAATCATGGTGGCGCCGAACCGCTCGATCGGGTCGGCGCTGTTGCGCAGGACCAAGGCGGCATTCCTGGCTGCAACCACAAAGATCGCCGCCAGTGTCACCGCGCCGAGGATTCCGGCCTGCACCAAGGCGGTCAGGAAGCCGTTATGGAAATGATTGAAGCCGGCATCCATCCCGAACTGGTCCCGAAAGCCCTGCTTTATCAAATACTGGGTGGCGCCCACGCCATGTCCGAACAATGGAGTCTCGCGGAACGCCTTCAGGCCTATGTCCCAAAGGGCAACCCGGAAACCCAACGAGGTGTTGTAGTTGCCCTGTGTCCCAAGTGCATCCCAGTCGGCGCGCAGAAAGTCGATACGTCCGGATATCGTCTGGGAGCCGACAGCCGCGACTACGACGCCAACCGCCAACAGCAGCAACAGCAGGCGAACGGCATTCCTGCCCCTCAGCCGTTCCTGGTTGATCAGCAAGACAGCAATGCCGGCGATCAGCAGCGACAGCCAGACAATGCGCGTCCCGGAATAGACAATGGCGATCGTCCCGCTAAGCGCTGCGCAGATAAAGGCGTTCCTGTGTTTCTCGATACCCGACAAGGCGCCAGCCACACAGACCATGACGGCAAGGGAGAGGACCTCCGCGAACACTATCGCATTGCCGGCCCCGCCCTTGGCCCTCATCCCCAGCCAATATTGCTGGACAACGGCCAGCAGTAGCGCGACGAAACAGGCGGCGAGGCTGCTGAACACGATTATGCGGACAAGCGTGGTTTTCTGCGAGATGCTCCAGGTCGAATAGGAGATGGGAAAAAGCAGGAACGTCACAAGTGGAATAAGGCGTGGCGCATCCTGGACGATCGCGTTGTTGACGATGGACGCCACGAGATTGGACGCGCAATAGGAATAGATCGCGATCGTCAGCGCCATCATCGCCCTGTCGGTGTTGAAGCGCCTTTTCTTCAAGGCGATCAACAGGGCGGACCACAGGCCGCCGCCATTGAACACGAAGCTGACCAGCGATCCCAGGACCGGTGGAAAAAAGAAGCAAAGGGTGGAGAAGTAGATATTGATCCGCGACGGCGTGAGTTGCAGTCTTATGGACGAAAGCCGGTTCAAGTTTCGGGCTCGCTATTCTCGAGTAGCTCTAGGCGGCACATCCTGTTCAGCGGAACCGAATGTGCTCGCCTCGAAATTGCCCATGCCTGATGACGCATCTTGCCCGCTTCCGGAGGTTTGTATAGTGGCTGGGCTGTCTTTTCGATAGTGCGGCGGGGCTGGTTGTCACCGAAAATCGGCTGCCCGGCTGCCGTCGATTGGGAAATGGCTTCAGGAGCGTTTGTCATCACGTTCTCCCGAGCAATTTTTTTCCTGCATTTCTCCGGGCGAAGGCCTTGCGAACAGAAATTTCCGGGTTCTGGCGAAAGCATGGAAAATTCATTCTCGAACCGGCCCCTGCCGGGCTTGTCTTGCATTGTTCTGCCGTGCGCCGATCTGCTAGAACGCCCGCACGAAACATGTTGTCCAGAAGCGAAGCTTGAATCGGCCATAAAGGCCCCATCATTTGACGCAAGGTCTTCTGCGAGAAAGCACGAGAGAACGCTCACAGTCGATGACAATAGCGCTTACGCATCTGCAGCGGCTTGAAGCCGAATCCATTCACATCTTCCGCGAGGTTGCGGCAGCCTTCGCCAAGCCGGTCATGCTCTATTCGGTCGGCAAGGATTCATCCGTGCTGATGCATCTGGCGGTGAAGGCGTTTTATCCGGCCAAGCCGCCGTTCCCGTTCCTTCATGTCGACACGACGTGGAAATTCCGCGAGATGATCGCATTTCGCGATCAGATGGCACAAAAACTCGGCTTCGACCTTTTGGTTCATGTCAACGAAGACGGCGTGCGCGACAACATCAACCCGTTCGATCACGGTTCGAACACCCACACCCATGTGATGAAGACCGTGGCGCTGCGCCAGGCGCTCGACAAATACGGTTTCGACGCCGCTTTCGGTGGCGCCCGCCGCGACGAGGAAAAATCACGCGCCAAGGAGCGCATATTCTCTTTCCGTAATGCCCAACATGTCTGGGATCCGAAGAACCAGCGGCCCGAAATGTGGAAGATATTCAACACGCGCATCGCAGCGGGTGAATCGATCCGCGTCTTCCCGCTGTCGAACTGGACCGAGCTCGATATCTGGCAGTACATTCTGCAGGAGAATATCCCCATCGTCCCGCTTTATTTCGCCAAGGAACGGCCGGTGGTGGAACGCGACGGGATGCTGATCCTCAAGGACGACGACCGTATGAAACTGCGCCCCGGTGAGACAGTCGAGAACCGGCTGGTCCGGTTCCGCACTTTGGGCTGCTATCCGCTCACTGGCGCTATCGAATCCGATGCCGATACGCTCGAAGCCATCGTCGGCGAGATGCTGACCGCGCGTACCTCCGAACGGCAGGGGCGCCTGATCGACCGCGATGAAGCCGGGTCCATGGAAAAGAAGAAGCGCGAGGGGTATTTCTGACCATGCGCCACATCATGGCAAAAAGCCTCGCACCCACCGACAGCGTCCGTGACTATCTGGCGGCACAGGAGAAGAAGTCGCTGCTACGCTTCCTGACCTGCGGTTCGGTCGATGATGGCAAGTCGACGCTGATCGGGCGCCTTTTGTCCGACACCAAGCAGATCTTCGAGGATCAGCTTGCCGCGCTCGAACGCGATTCGCGCAAGCATGGCACCACCGGTGACGACATCGATTTCGCGCTGCTGGTCGACGGCCTCGAGGCTGAGCGTGAGCAAGGCATCACCATCGACGTCGCCTACCGCTTCTTCGCCACGCCGAAGCGCAAGTTCATCGTCGCCGACACCCCGGGCCACGAACAATACACCCGCAACATGGCGACCGGCGCCTCGACCGCCGATCTGGCGATCGTGCTGATCGATGCCCGGCAAGGTGTGCTGCGCCAGACCAGGCGCCATTCGATCATCGCCTCGCTGCTCGGCATCCGCCACATCGTGCTGGCCGTCAACAAGATCGATCTCGTCGATTTCGATCAAGCGGTTTTTGACCGGATCGTCGAAGAATACCGGCAATTCTCGCGTGATCTCGGCTTCCAGACCATCGCGCCGATCCCGATGTCGGCCCGCTATGGCGACAACGTCAGCAGCCGCTCGCAGAACATGAAGTGGTATTCCGGCCCGACGCTGATCGAGCACCTTGAGACCGTTTCGGTCGAAGAGGCTGCCGTCGAGCAGCCGTTCCGTTTTCCGGTGCAATACGTCAATCGCCCCAATCTCGATTTCCGCGGTTTTGCCGGCACGATCGCCTCCGGCGCCATCGCGCAAGGCGACGAGGTCGTTGTCGCCAAATCCGGCAAGTCGTCGCATGTCAAACGCATTGTCGCTTATGGCGGCGATCTTAAACAGGCGGTGGCCGGCCAGGCTATCACGCTCGTTCTTGACGACGAGGTCGAGGTCTCGCGCGGCAACATGCTGGTTTCGCCGGCCGCCCGGCCGCAGGTCGCCGACCAGTTCGCCGCCAACATCGTCTGGTTCGACGAACATGCGCTGCTGCCCGGCCGTTCCTACATCCTGCGCACTGAAACCGACCAGACCAGCGCCACCGTCACCGACCTGAAATACCGCATCAACGTCAACGACTTCGCCCATGAGGCTGCCAAGTCGCTGGAGATGAACGAAGTCGGCATCTGCAACATCTCGACGCGGGCGCCGATCGCCTTCGATCCCTTCGCCGAAAATCGGACCACCGGCGCCTTCATCCTGATCGACCGCATCAGCAACGCCACGGTCGGCGCCGGCATGATCCTGCATTCGCTGCGTCGTGCCGAAAATATCCACTGGCAGTCGCTCGATGTCGGCAAGCGCGTGCGCGCCGACATGAAGAACCAGCGGCCAGCGGTGTTCTGGTTCACCGGGCTTTCGGGTTCCGGCAAGTCGACCATCGCCAATTTGTTCGAGAAGAAGCTGTTCGCCACCGGCCGCCATACGTACATCCTGGACGGTGACAATGTGCGTCACGGTCTCAACCGCGATCTCGGCTTCACCGACGCCGATCGCGTCGAAAACATCCGCCGGGTCGCCGAAGTGGCCAAGCTGATGGCTGATGCAGGACTGATCGTCATTGTCTCATTCATCTCGCCGTTCAGTGCCGAGCGGCGCATGGCCAGGGAATTGATGGCCGATGGTGAGTTCATCGAGGTGTTTGTCGACACGCCCTTCGAGGAATGCGCCAGGCGAGATCCCAAGGGCCTCTATGCCCGTGCGCTGAATGGCGAGATCAAGAACTTCACCGGTGTCGATTCGCCTTACGAAGCGCCGGAAAAACCGGAAATCCATCTGAAGACGCTCGGCAGATCGGCGGAAGAGATGGTAGACGCCCTGGAACACTGGCTGAATGAGCGTGACATTGCCGAAGACCAATATGACAACGGCGGCGGCATCTGACGACAGGCCGATGCTCGACATCTTCGAGCGGCTGGCCCTTGCCGCCGGGCGCGAGGTCATGCGCGTGTTCCACGCCGGCTGCGCGGTCGACCACAAATCAGACGCCTCGCCGGTGACCGAGGCGGATCGCGAGAGTGAGAAGATCATTCTCGCCGGACTGCGCATCGCATTTCCCGACATTCCCTGCGTGGCTGAGGAGGAGGCCGCGGCTGGCATCATGCCGATCGATCTTGGCAACACCTTCTTCCTCATCGATCCGCTCGACGGCACCAAGGAATTCGTCAATCGCCGCACCGATTTCACCGTCAACATAGCGCTTGTCCGCCATGGCGTGCCGGAAGTCGGCGTCGTCTTCGCACCCTGCACTGGCCGCTTCTTTTCCGGCCTGCCGGGCAGGGCGGAAGCCCTCGAAATCGATGCCGACTACCAGATCGTCGCGCGCCGGCCGATTTCGGTAAGAACAGCAGCTGCACCGCTCGCCGTGGTTGCCAGCCGCTCCCACAACACGCCGGAAACCGAAGCCTATATTCGCGACCTCGGTAGCGCCGAGATCGTCTCGGTCGGCTCCTCCTTGAAATTCTGCCTGCTCGCCAGTGCCGAGGCGGACGTCTATCCGCGCTTCGGCCGCACCATGGAATGGGACACGGCCGCCGGCGACGCGGTGCTGCGCGCGGCGGGCGGCACGACACGCACGCTGGATGGCAAACCCCTGGTCTATGGCAAACGCGACCAGGCCGATGACGAGGATTTCGCCAATCCGCATTTCATCGCCAGCGGCAGGGCAGGGGCCAGCCCCGCCTGAAAGCGGCTGCCGATTACTCGGCCGCGGCCTGCGCCGAGTTCGAGCCGATGTAGTTGCGGATCGTCTCTATAATCCGGTCCTGGTCGTCTTCGCTGAGATAGGCGTGCATCGGCAGGCACAGGATGCGCTTCGGCAGGTCTTCCGACACGGCAAGACCGGTCGGCGTGCGCGGGTAGTCGCGATAGGCAAGCTGGGCATGCAGCGGCTTGACGTAGTAGATGACCGACGGAATGCCCTTTTCACCGAGATGCGCCTTCAGGCCATCGCGCTTGGGCGTTTCGATGGCGTACTGCGCCCAGGCCGAGCGGCTGCCATCGAGGTTGCGGGCAGCGGCAACGATGTCGCCCAACCCTTCTGCGTAACGGTTTGCCACTACCTGGCGCGCCACCATCTCGTCTTCGAGAATGGCGAGTTTTTCGATCAGAATGGCCGCCTGGATCGTGTCAAGCCGCGAATTGATGCCGACGCGGACATTGTCGTATTGCGTCTCGCCCTTGCCGTGGAAGGCGAAGGATCTGAGCTTGTCGGCCAGCGCGTCATCGTTGGTGAACATCGCGCCGCCGTCGCCGTAGCAGCCAAGCGGCTTGGCCGGATAGAAGCTGGTCGAGCCGACATGGCCGAAGGCACCGCACATCTTGCCGTCAAGCGATCCGCCCATCGACTGGGCGGCATCCTCGATCACCAACAGATCTTCGCGTTTGGCAATGGCCATGATGGCGTCGTAGTCAGCGGCAAGGCCGAACAGGTCGACCGGGATGATCGCCTTCGGCTTCAACCGGCCTTCCTTCTTGATCATGGCGATGGCCGCCTCTAGGCTGGCAATGTCGATGTTGTAGGTATGAGGATCGACATCGACAAACACAGGTTCCGCCTTGGCGAGCGCCACCACTTCGGCGGTGGCCGCGAAGGTGAAGCTCGGCACGAACACCGCGTCGCCCGGGCCAATGCCGGCGGCAAACAGCGGCAAAAGCAGCGCATCGGTGCCGTTGGCGCAGGCCACGACATGCTTGGTGCCGATATAGGCGGCAAGCTTGTTCTCGAATTCGGTGACCTGCGGCCCGAGGATGTAGCGGCCCTCTTCGACGACACGGTCGATCGCGGCCTTCAGCCGGTCGCGGATGCGTTCGCGCTGCGCGCCAAGATCAATGAACTGCATGTCGGCCTCAAAAAACGGTTCGAACCAGGCGGTTTAGCCAGATAACGGCCCGCTGGTACCAGAGTTGCGCCTGCCGAGAAAGCCGGGCAGCCAAGGCCACCAATTGCCTGGATATCTCAGTCTGTTACCGATGACTTCATGCGGATCTTGGCGAGATGCCGGAAATCCGGGCTTCGTCGGTCGCAATTGTGCCTTTATAGTCCCACGGAGCGGTCCTGCGAAACATAAAGTGATCGGCTGGCTCAACTTAAGTTGAGCGTTGCTCAGGTGATTTCATGCCGCCACGGCGGATTGGCACCCGCGCGTGACACGGTCACGGCCGCTGCCTTGGCACCAAGCGCCAGCGCCTTGCGGATGGCGTCCTGTGTAAGACCGGCGATGTCCGTCTTGGTCAGCAGGCCCTGTTCATGCAGGGAGGCGAGGATGCCGGCGTTGAACGTATCGCCCGCGCCGACCGTGTCGACCACCTCGACTTTTTCCGGCATTACGGTGACAGCGTGGTCCTTGGTGTAACCGACAGCGCCTTCGCTGCCATGCGTTACGACGATCAGCTTGGGGCCGCGGTCGAGCCAGTTGCGGATGACATCCTCGTGCGAACCGGCTTCGCCGAACCAGTTCAGGTCTTCGTCCGACAGTTTCACGATGTCGGCCATCGCCATCATGGCGCGGATGCGCCTGAGATGCTTTGCCTTGTCCGGGATGAAGTTCGGCCGGATGTTGGGATCGAGCATCATGACGCGGCTTGCATGCTCGCGCTTCATGAACTCCTCATAGGCACTGCCGGCGGGCTCTGAAATCAGGCTGATGGCGCCGAACAGCATGGCTTCGATCTCGTTGCCGAGCGTTGGCAGGTCATCGATGGTCAATAGGCGTCCAGCGGTGTTCTCGTCGTAGAAGGTGTAGGTCGCCTGGCCGTTGGTGAGCTTCACGAAGGCCAGTGTCGTTGGCCGTAGCGAGGTGTGGGCATAGGTGGAACTGACCTTGCTTGCGCCCAGTGCGTCCCTGAACTGGCCGCCGAACAGATCCGACGACAGGCCCGAAAAAAAGCCAGCCGGCGCGCCCAGCCGGCCAAGCGCGATGGCCGTGTTGAACACGGCGCCGCCGACATAAGGAGCAAAGGCCGGCTCACCTTGCGTCGTGGTGCGCGGCAGCATGTCGATCAGGGCTTCGCCGCAGCAAAGGATCATGGTTTTCTGGTCTCCGGCGGATAGATCACGCCCTTGCGGATGATGATGTTGGCGTAAAGCCGCGGCTCGCTTGTCGCGACGATGGCATGCGCCGATTTGACCCGTGCATAGAAGTCGGCGCCGGCCAGTGCAACCACCTTGCGGCCCGGCGCGCGTTTGGCACAGATCGCCTCGATCTCATGATGGACGGGATCGGCACGCGACGGGTCGCCCTTCACGGATGCGCGAAACAACGCTTCCGGCACCGCGTCGTCCACCGGCAGGACGCTCAGGATCGCGTCGAGCACTGGAATGAGTGCATGACCGTCGGCGCGGATCAGGCGTCTTGCCTGCTCCTCGGCCGGATAGTTTCCGTCGACAAGGGCGATCTCATCGCCATGGCCCATGGCGCGTAATGTCGCCAGAAGCTCCGGACCGAGCAGCGCCGGGATTCCGATCAGCATTCAGGCGCTCCTGGAAATCGTCGTCGAACCGATGAGGAAGCGTTCCGAAAGCGGCAGGCTGGCGCCGCCGAGCGCCCGGGCATGGATGCCGACGGTTCCCTCGCGAACGGGAGGAAGTTTCAGGCCTTCGCCGTCGATGGTGGCGATGGCCGCGATGATGGCATCGACCAGCCGGCGGCGCACCGCCTTCGGCATCCAGCCGTCGATCACCGCCGCTTCGAAATCGATGACCGAGGATGCGGCGACAATGGCATAGGCAAGTGCCTGTGAGGCGCTGGCGATCCAGTCGTCGAGTTCGGAGCCTATCTCGCCCCAGTCCTCGGGCGATGTCCACAGATGCGAGGCCTCGACGCCACGGGCATTGAGCGCCTTTTCCAGCATGGCGATCGACGCCACGTCGATCAGCTGGGTCGGCTTGCCGTCCGGTCCGGGCACGGGCATCGAGCCGAGCGCGCCAGCATTGCCGGTTGGCCCGCCGAACAGCCGGCCGTTGAGCACGATGCCGCCGCCGGCGAAGGCGCCGATATAGAAATAGACGAAGTCGCGCGCGCCGCCCGCCTGGCCGAAGACGAGCTCGGCGCCGCAGGCCGAGGTGGCGTCATTTTGCAGATAGACCGGAAACTCACATTGCCCCTGGATGTCGGCCCTGATGTCGCGGTGGCGCCATTCGTCCATGACGTCGCGCGGCGCGCCGGCGGTGTCGGCCCAGTTCCACAGTTCGAACGGCATGGCGATGCCGAGCCCGGCGATGCGCTTGTCCTGCGCCGGTGTCAGTTCGCCGCGCATCTTCTTCATGCCTGATGTGACGAATTCCACCGTCTCGCGCGGTGCCGGATAGCGATAGGAGTGCTGCAGCATCGCGCGCACATGGCCAAGGAAATCGATCAGCACCAGTTCCGCGCTGCGGCGGCCGATCTTGAGGCCGATGAAGAAGGCGCCCTCGGGGTTGAGCGCCATCGGTATGGAGGGCTGGCCGATCTTGCCGCGCAGCGGCGCCTGGCGAACGAGCAGGCCTTCTTCCTCCAGTTCGCGCATGATCACCGAAACCGTCTGCGCCGAAAGTCCGGTCATACGGGCGATGTCGGATTTCGCCAGGCTGCCGTGCTGGCGCACCAGCGAGAGCACCAACCGTTCGTTGTGGTCGCGCATGCCACTCTGGTTGGTGCCGCGGTGAATCAGGCTGTCATTCGCTTCGGGCGAACCGTGCCTCGCAATGGCGGTCTCCACCCTGTTCCTCCCGTCGTTTCTTCTCGATGCTTTTGGGCCAGAATGGGTGAACGGCACAAGGCTGTCAATAATAAATAAGAGTGATTTAATTATTGACAGAACTCCCGCTCTGGTGTCTGTTGAAGCAGCGTCCACGCTGGGAGAAATTCGTTGGATGCGCTGTGGATGTCGGTTGGCCGGCATCCGGAATTGGTTCCACTGGGAGGAAAATCGTGACCAATACAAAACTGTTGAAGTCCACCGTCTTTGCGGCGGCGGCCCTGGGCCTGATGGCGTTTGCCTCGTCCGCATCCGCGGCCGGTGTCGGCGCTTGCCTGATCACCAAGACCGATACCAATCCCTTCTTCGTCAAGATGAAGGAAGGCGCGACCGCAAAGGCCAAGGAACTCGGCGTCGACCTCAAGACCTACGCCGGCAAGATCGACGGCGACAGCGAGAGCCAGGTCGCGGCGATCGAAAGCTGCATTGCTGACGGCGCCAAGGGTATCCTGATCACCGCATCCGACACCAAGGGCATCGTGCCGACCGTGAAGAAGGCGCGTGATGCCGGCTTGCTGGTGATCGCGCTCGATACGCCGCTCGACCCGATCGACGCGGCCGATGCAACCTTCGCCACCGACAATCTCGAGGCCGGTAAGCTGATCGGCGCCTGGGCCGCCGCGACGCTCGGCGACAAGGCCAAGGACGCCAAGATCGGCTTCCTTGACCTGACGCCTTCGCAACCGACCGTGGACGTTCTGCGCGACCAGGGCTTCATGATGGGTTACGGCATCGACGTGAAGGACCCCAACAAGATCGGCGACGAAACCGATCCGCGCATTGTCGGCCACGACGTCACCAACGGCAATGAGGAAGGCGGCCGCAAGGCGATGGAGAACCTGCTTCAGAAGGACTCCGGCATCACCGTCATCCACACCATCAACGAGCCGGCCGCTGTCGGTGCTTACCAGGCGCTCAAGGCCGTCGGCCTTGAAAAGCAGGTGCTGATCGTCTCGGTCGACGGTGGCTGCCCCGGCGTGAAGTCGGTTACAGAAGGCGTGATCGGCGCGACATCGCAGCAATATCCGCTGCAGATGGCGGCGCTCGGCATCGAGGCGATCGCTGCTTTCGCCAAGGACGGAACCAAGCCGAAGCCGACCGAAGGCAAGAACTTCTTCGACACCGGCGTCAACCTGGTGACCGACAAGCCGGCCACTGGCGTGAAGTCCATCGACACCAAGGAAGGCCTCGCCAAGTGCTGGGGCTGATGCCGGTCTGACTGGCAACAAAACAACCGAAACGGCCGGGGGGACTTGATCCCCGGCCGCTTCGGGTGGACGATGGGTCGCGTGACCGCGAACAATCCCGGCGATAGACCGGAAAGGCGTGGACGGGCGTCAGCGATTGGCTGACCCCTCACGGGGAGGAAACATGGCTCAAGCTCAGGAATTCGAGAAGGTTCTCTCGAGCAGCGACACCAGCGTCGCCGCTTTTGACGAGCACAAATCGGCCGTCAAGCGCATCCAGCATTTCCTGCATTCGACGCCGGCCGCTGTGCCGCTGATCGTGCTGGTCCTGTCGATCGTCATCTTCGGTATCGCCATCGGTGGACGTTTCTTTTCGTCCTACACGCTGACACTGATCCTGCAGCAGATCGCCATCATCGGCATTCTGGGTGCCGCGCAGACGCTGGTCATCCTGACTGCCGGCATCGACCTGTCGATCGGCGTGATCATGGTTATTTCCGCCGTGATCATGGGCAATTGCGCGGTCAGTTACGGTATGCCGGCCATCCTCGCCGTGACGATCGGGCTCGCCGCCGGTGCGGCCTGCGGGCTGCTCAACGGGCTGCTGGTCGCTTATATGAAGCTGCCGCCCTTTATCGTGACGCTTGGCACCTGGAACATCGTCATGGCGACGAACTTCATCTATTCGGCCAATGAGACGATCCGCGACACCGACGTCGACGCCCAGGCGCCGCTGCTGCATCTCTTTGCACTGAGCTTCAAGATCGGCACGGCGGTGCTGACGCTTGGCGTCATCGCCACGGTCGTGCTGGTTCTGATCCTCTGGTACGTGCTCAATCACACGGCATGGGGTCGCCATGTCTACGCCGTTGGCGATGACCAGGAAGCGGCGAAGCTGTCGGGCATCCAGACCAAGAAGGTGCTGATGACGGTCTATACCCTTGCCGGGCTGATCGCCGCTTTCGCTGCCTGGGTCTCCATTGGCCGCAACGGCTCGATCTCGCCTTCGGCCGCCGTGACCGACTACAATCTGCAGGCCATCACCGCGACGGTGATCGGCGGCATTTCCCTGTTCGGCGGGCGCGGCTCGATCCTGGGCACGCTGTTCGGCGCGATGATCGTCGGCGTCGTCTCCATGGGCCTCAACATGCTGGGCGCCGATCCGCAGTGGAAAGTGCTGCTCACCGGCGTGCTGATCATCGGCGCCGTGGCGATCGACCAATGGATCAGAAAGGTTTCGGCATAATCATGACCCAGGAACCCATCCTTACCGCGCGCGGTCTGGTCAAACGCTATGGTCGCGTCACCGCCCTCGACAATGCCGACTTCGACCTTTATCCCGGCGAAATCCTCGCCGTCATCGGCGACAATGGCGCCGGCAAGTCATCGCTCATCAAGGCGATTTCCGGCGCGGCCGCGCCGGACGAAGGCGAGATCCGGCTCGAAGGCAAACCCGTCGCCTTCAAGTCGCCGATGGAGGCCCGCGAAGCCGGCATCGAAACGGTCTACCAGAACCTGGCGCTGTCGCCGGCGCTGTCGATCGCCGACAACATGTTCCTCGGCCGTGAGATCCGCAAACCCGGCTTCCTCGGCCAGTGGCTGCGCATGCTCGACCGCCCGGCGATGGAAAAACGTGCCCGCGACAAGCTCACCGAACTTGGCCTGATGACCATCCAGAACATCAGCCAGGCGGTGGAGACGCTCTCCGGCGGCCAGCGCCAGGGCGTGGCGGTGGCGCGCGCCGCTGCCTTCGGCAGCCGGGTTGTGATCATGGACGAGCCGACGGCTGCCCTCGGCGTCAAGGAGAGCCGCCGCGTGCTCGAGCTGATCCTCGACGTCAAGAAGCGCGGACTGCCGATCGTGCTGATCTCGCACAACATGCCGCATGTCTTCGAAGTGGCCGACCGCATCCACATCCATCGCCTGGGCCGTCGACTCTGCGTCATCGACCCCAAGCAGTATACGATGTCCGATGCCGTTGCCTTCATGACCGGAGCAAAGGCCCCCCCGGAGGCAGCGCTGGCAGCCTGACTGCCAAGTTGCCGCAGGCGCTCCTGATTGCGGAATCGCCTAAATCGATTGAACATCCTGAAAGATGCGCTAGCATGGGCTGGGAGGATTGACGAAAGCCGGTATGATCGGGGCAACCGCACGAGAGGCAGCATGACGCGCGCGATGACATCCGAAACCCTTCCCCCACTGCTCGAAAATCCTGATCCGAAGACGCTCGCAAGAGAAGTTCTGATGGCCCTCAAATACAGGGTCGGCAAGGACACCACCGTCGCGACCCAATATGATTGGCTGACTGCCTCGATCAAGGTCGTGCGCGACCGCATCATCGATCACTGGATGGAGGCGACCAAGGAAGCCTACGACCAGCAGGAAAAGCGGGTTTACTACCTGTCACTGGAATTCCTGATCGGGCGCCTGATGCGCGACGCCTTTTCCAATCTCGGCCTGATGGAGAGCATGCGCGAAGCGCTGTCCTCGCTCGGTGTCGACCTCGACCTGATTGCGGCACTGGAGCCGGATGCCGCGCTCGGAAATGGCGGCCTCGGCCGGCTCGCCGCCTGCTTCATGGAAAGCATGGCGACAGTCGACATCCCCGCCCACGGCTACGGCATTCGCTACGCCAACGGCATGTTTCGCCAGGAAATCCACGATGGCTGGCAGGTCGAACTGCCCGAGACCTGGCTCGACCACGGCAATCCGTGGGAGTTCGAGAGGCGTGAGCGCTCCTTCGATGTCGGCTTCGGTGGCTCGGTGGAATCGGTGACGTCGAAGGCCGGCCGGCTCGAGCGCCATGTCTGGAAGCCGACCGAGCACGTCCTGGCCGTCGCCTACGACACGCCGGTCGTCGGCTGGCGGGCGAACCGCGTCAACACGCTGCGGCTGTGGTCGGGCATGCCGGTCGATCCAATCCTGCTCAGCAAGTTCAACGCCGGCGACCACATTGGCGCGCTGGCCGAAAGCAACAAGGCTGACGCGCTGTCGCGCGTTCTCTACCCCGCCGATTCACATATGGCCGGCCAGGAACTCAGGCTACGCCAGGAATATTTCTTCTCCACAGCCTCGCTGCAGGACATCGTCCAGCGTCATCTCAGCCAATATGGCGACCTGAAATCGCTGCCCGACAAGGCCGCGATCCATCTCAACGACACCCATCCGGCGATCGCGGTGCCGGAGCTGATGCGGCTCTTGATGGATGTCCACGGCATGGACTTCGATCTTGCCTGGGATGTCACCAAGCGCACCTTTGGCTACACCAACCACACGCTTCTACCCGAGGCGCTCGAAAGCTGGCCGGTGCCGCTGTTCGAGCGGCTTTTGCCGCGCCATATGCAGATCGTCTACGCCATCAACGCGCAGGTGCTGCTCGAAGCCCGCGCTACCAACCAGTTCTCGGACGAACAGATCAGCCGCATTTCGCTCATCCAGGAGAATGGCGACCGTCGGGTGCGCATGGGCAATCTCGCCTTTGTCGGCTCGCATTCGATCAACGGCGTCTCGGCGCTGCATACCGAGCTGATGAAGGAAACGGTGTTCGCCGACCTGCACAAGCTCTATCCTGATCGTATCAACAACAAGACCAATGGCATCACGCCGCGGCGCTGGTTGATCCAGTGCAATCCGGGGCTGACGTCGCTCGCCCGCGAAGCGATCGGCGACCGTTTTCTCGACGATATCGAGGCGATCAAGGGGCTCGACACCTTTGCCGATGACAGCGCGTTTCGCGACAAGTTCGCCGCCGTCAAGCGGCAGAACAAGGTGCGGCTGGCCAATCTCGTCGCCGATCGGCTCGGCATCAAGGTCGACCCTTCGGCCCTGTTCGACATCCAGGTCAAGCGCATCCACGAATACAAGCGCCAGCTTCTGAACATCCTCGAGGCAATCGCGCTTTACGACCAGATCCGCTCGCATCCCGAGCGTGAATGGATGCCGCGCGTGAAATTCTTCGGTGGCAAGGCCGCGCCCAGCTACCACAACGCTAAGCTGATCATCAAACTCGCCAACGACGTTGCCAAGGTCATCAACGGCGATCCGTCAGTGCGCGGTCTGCTGAAGGTGGTGTTCGTGCCGAACTACAATGTCAGCCTGGCCGAAGTGCTGATGCCGGCCGCGGATCTCTCCGAGCAGATCTCGACCGCCGGTATGGAAGCGTCGGGCACCGGAAACATGAAGTTCATGATGAACGGCGCCTTGACCATCGGCACGCTCGATGGCGCCAATGTCGAAATGAAGGAGCACGTCGGCGACGACAACATCTTCATCTTCGGCCTCACCACCGCCGAGGTCGCCGAGCGGCGCAACAACGGCTACAATCCGCGCGCCGTGATCGAAGCATCACCCGAATTGGCGCAAGCCCTGGCCGCTGTTTCGTCGGGCGTCTTCTCGCCCGATGACCCCAACCGCTACCGCGACCTCATCAACGGTCTCTACGACAGTGACTGGTTCATGGTTGCCGCCGATTTCGACGCCTATACCGCCGCCCAGCGCGAGGTCGATGCCGTCTGGCGCAACAGTCCGGACTGGTATGCCAGGGCAATCCGCAACGTCGCGCGCGTCGGCTGGTTCTCGTCCGACCGCACGATCCGCCAATACGCGAAAGAAATCTGGAACGTGCCCGCCTGATGTGATTGCATGGAGGCCACGAACAATGTGGTCCCGGTGATGTGAATTGAATGTCAGTTCACATCACCAGAAATAAACACCTGGTGCCCGGGGAGGGACACTGCCTGATGACGAAGCCGCGCGCGACCGCTGCGACAAGCGGGCCGGACGGACTGGCGCCAGCCAGCGATGTTGCGGCGATTGTCGCCGGCACGCACGGAGATCCGTTTGCGGTCCTTGGTGTCCATGAGGTCGGCAAGAGCCTGTTTGCCCGCTGCTTTGTTCCGCATGCCGAGACCGTCACCGCCTATACGCTGACGGGCATCGCAGCCGGTGAGCTGTCGCGGCGAGACGATGTCGGCTTCTTCGAAGGCAAATTGTCGATCAAGAAGCGGCAGCCGCTGCGCTACCACGCGCGCAATGCCGGCGGTGACTGGTGGCTGACCGATCCCTATTCGTTCGGCCCGGTGCTCGGTCCGATGGATGACTATTACATCGCCCAGGGATCGCACCTCAGGCTGTTCGACAAGCTTGGCGCGCATGTCATCGATCACGAGGGCGCCACCGGCGTGCATTTCGCCGTATGGGCTCCCAATGCGCGGCGCGTCTCGGTGGTCGGCGATTTCAACGACTGGGATGGCCGCCGCCACACGATGCGCGATCGCCGTGACACCGGCATCTGGGAACTGTTCGTGCCCGACATCGGCGCCGGGCGACCCTACAAGTACGAGATCATTGGGCCTGATGGCGTCAGACTGCCGCTGAAGGCCGATCCGTTTGCGTTCAAATCCGAACTGCGTCCGGCCACGGCTTCGGTTGTTGCCGTGCCGCCGGCGCATGAGTGGGGCGACGAGGCGCACCGCAATTTCTGGCGCAATGCCGATCACCGCCGAGAAGCCATTTCGATCTACGAAGTCCACGCCGGTTCCTGGCAGCTTCGCGACGACGGTACGTTCCTGTCATGGGACGAAATGGCTGATCGGCTGATCCCCTATGTGGTCGAGACAGGCTTTACCCACATCGAATTCATGCCGATCTCCGAGCATCCCTATGACCCGTCCTGGGGTTATCAGACAACCGGGCTTTACGCGCCATCGGCCCGTTTTGGCGATCCGGACGGCTTTGCCCGTTTCGTCGATGGTGCGCACCGCGCCGGCGTTGGCGTCATCCTCGACTGGGTGCCGGCGCATTTCCCGGTCGACGCGCATGGCCTGGCCCATTTCGACGGCACCGCGCTCTATGAACATGCCGATCCGCGCAAGGGCTTCCATCCCGACTGGAACACCGCGATCTACAATTTCGGCCGTCGCGAGGTGGTGTCGTTCCTGGTCAACAACGCGCTGTTCTGGGCCGAGAAATATCATGTCGACGGGCTGCGCGTCGATGCGGTCGCCTCGATGCTTTATCTCGATTATTCGCGCAAGGCCGGCGAATGGATCCCCAACGAAAAGGGCGGACGCGAGAACCTCGAAGCGGTCTCCTTCCTGCAGAAGATGAACAAGGAGGTCTACGGTCACCATCCGGGCGTCATCACCATCGCCGAGGAATCGACATCATGGCCGAAGGTTTCGGCGCCGGTGCATGAAGGGGGGCTCGGCTTCGGCTTCAAGTGGAACATGGGCTTCATGCACGACACGCTGGAGTATTTTGCCAAGGAGCCGATTTTCCGCAAGCACCACCACAATGATCTGACCTTCGGCCTGACCTACGCCTTCTCCGAGAATTTCGTGCTGCCGCTTTCGCATGACGAGGTCGTGCACGGCAAAGGCACGCTGCTGGGCAAGATGGCCGGCGACGATTGGCAGAAATTCGCGACCTTGCGTGCCTATTACGGCTTCATGTGGGGCTATCCCGGCAAGAAGCTCTTGTTCATGGGGCAGGAGTTCGCACAACGTCGCGAATGGAGCGAGGCGCGCGCGCTCGACTGGAACCTGCTGGATTTCCGCCCGCATCGCGGCGTCTGGCAGACGGTGCGCGATCTCAATTACCTCTACCGGTCGCGCCCGGCGCTGCACGGCCGCGACTGCGAGCCGGAAGGGTTTTCCTGGCTGATCGTCGACGACAGCCAGAATTCGGTTTTCGCCTGGGTACGCAACGCGCCGGGCGGCAGCCCGGTGGCCGTCATATCCAACTTCACGCCGGTGCCGCGTGACAATTATCGCGTGCCGCTGCCGAAGGCCGGCAAGTGGCGCGAAATCATCAACACCGACGCTTCTGAATATGGCGGCTCCGGTATGGGCAATGGCGGCATGGTCGAGGCAAAGGCGGAGGGCAAGGGGATCTCGGCAACGATGCTTTTGCCGCCGCTGTCGACGATCATGCTTGAACTTGTTGCCGACTGAGCCCGGCAAGGCCGAGCACCATGGCGAGACTTGAGTAACTTGGGAGGGTAGAAATGGCAGACTTGAAACGGACCCAGCCGCTGGCGCGCGATGCCATGGCCTATGTACTGGCAGGCGGCCGTGGCAGCCGCCTCAAGGAACTGACCGACCGTCGCGCCAAGCCGGCGGTCTATTTTGGCGGCAAGACGCGCATCATCGACTTCGCGCTGTCCAACGCGCTCAACTCCGGCATTCGCCGCCTTGGCGTCGCCACCCAGTACAAGGCGCATTCGCTGATCCGCCATCTGCAGCGCGGCTGGAACTTCCTGCGGCCAGAGCGAAACGAAAGCTTCGACATCCTGCCGGCCAGCCAGCGCGTGTCGGAAACGCAGTGGTATGAAGGCACGGCCGACGCGGTCTACCAGAACATCGATATCATCGAGGCCTATGGCCCGGAATACATGGTCATCCTCGCCGGCGACCACATCTACAAGATGGATTACGAGCTGATGCTGCGCCAGCATGTCGACGCCGGCGCCGATGTCACCGTCGGATGTCTCGAAGTGCCACGCATGGAAGCGACCGGCTTCGGCGTCATGCATGTCGATGCCAAGGACAACATCATCGCCTTCGTCGAAAAGCCTGCCGACCCGCCCGGCATTCCCGACAGACCGGAATTCGCGCTGGCCTCGATGGGTATCTACGTCTTCAAGACCAAGTTCCTGATGGAGCAGTTGCGCCGTGACGCCGCCGAGCCCGGCTCGAGCCGCGACTTCGGCAAGGACATCATCCCCTATATCGTCCAGCATGGTAAGGCGATCGCCCACCGCTTCGCCAAGTCCTGTGTCCGCTCCACGATGGAAAACGAAGCCTATTGGCGCGATGTCGGCACCGTCGATGCCTATTGGGAAGCCAATATCGACTTGACCGACATCACGCCGGAGCTCGATCTTTATGATCGCGACTGGCCGATCTGGACCTATGCCGAGTTGAAGCCACCGGCAAAGTTCGTGCATGACGAGGATGGCCGGCGTGGTTCGGCCGTGTCATCGCTCGTCTCGGGCGACTGCATCGTCTCGGGTGCGTCGCTGAAAAGAAGCCTGATCTTTACCGGCGCGCGTATCAATTCCTATTCGACGCTGGAAGAAGTCGTCATGCTGCCCGACGTTCATGTCGGCCGGAACGCAAAGTTGAAGCGCGTCGTCATCGACCATGGTGTTAGGATACCGGAGGGACTGGTGGTTGGCGAAGACCCGGTGCTCGACGCCAAGCGTTTCCGCGTTTCCGAAAAGGGCATCTGCCTGGTCACGCAGGACATGATCGACAAGCTGAAGCTTTAGGAGCTATTCCAAGGAAAAGTGTGAAGCGGTTTTCCGTCCGGAATTGCGCAAAACAAAAGTTGGACAGGATCCATTGACGCATGCAGGTTCTGTCGGTCACGCCTGAGATTTTCCCGCTGATCAAGACCGGCGGGCTTGCCGACGTGACCGGCGCGCTGCCCATCGCGCTCGCCGCCAAGGGCGTGACCATGCGCACGCTCATTCCCGGCTTTCCCGTGGTGATGGATGCCTTCAAGAAAAAGAAGGCTGTTTACCAATACCCGCTGCTGCAGGGCGGCAAGGCTTCGGTCCATGCCATCCAGATTGCCGGGCTCGACCTGTTCGTGCTCGACGCGCCGCATTTGTTCGACCGCCCCGGTGGCCCCTATGGCAATGCGGCCGGCGCGGATTGGCCCGACAATTGGCGGCGCTTCGCGGCGTTGAGCCAGGTCGGAGGCGATATCGCCGGTGGCGCCATCTCGGGCTATCAGCCGGACCTCGTCCACGCCCATGACTGGCAGTCGGCGATGGCGCTGGCCTATATGCGCTACGGCAAGGCGGTCGGCGTCCCGTCGATGATGACCGTCCACAATCTCGCCTTCCAGGGCCAGTTCGGCGCCGGCATCTTTGGCGAACTCGGCCTGCCCGCGGTGGCGATGGCGCTCGACGGCGTCGAATATTATGGCGGCGTCGGTTTCCTCAAGGCTGGCCTGCAGGCCGCCTGGGCAATCACCACGGTCAGCCCGACCTATGCGCAGGAGATCCGCTCGGCGGAATTCGGCATGGGTCTCGACGGCCTGATCAACATGCGCTCCAGTGACCTCTATGGCATCGTCAACGGCATCGACACCGACATCTGGAACCCTGAGACCGACAAGCATCTTGTGTCGAACTATACAGCCGGAACACTCAGGGCCCGCCTTCCCAACCGGGCGGTTGTCGAGGACCGTTTCAGCCTCGAACGTGACGACAGCCCCATCGTCTGCGTCATCAGCCGGCTGACCTGGCAAAAGGGCATGGATATTCTGGCCACCGTGGTCGACGGCATCGTTGCGACCGGTGCGCGGCTGGCCATACTGGGCTCCGGCGATGCCGGTCTCGAAGGCGCGCTGCTTGCCGCCGCCGCACGCCACCGCGGTCGCATCGGCGTGGTCGTCGGCTATGATGAGGGGCTGTCGCACACCATGCAGGGTGGCTGCGACGCCATCATCATCCCGTCGCGCTTCGAACCCTGCGGACTGACGCAGCTTTATGGTCTGCGTTACGGCTGCGTGCCGGTGGTTGCCCGCACCGGCGGCCTCGCCGACACGGTCATTGATGCCAATGAAGCCGCCGTTTCGGCCGGCGTTGCCACCGGCTTTCAGTTCGCGCCCAACAATGGCGTTGCCATGCTGCACGCCATCCGCCGCCTCGTCGACACACATGCCAATCCGGCTGTCTGGGAATCGCTGCAGCGCCAGGGCATGAAGGCTGATGTGTCCTGGGACAAGAGCGCGGAAAAATATGTCGAACTCTATCGCCTGCTGCTTTCGAAAAGGGTTGCCTGAAGCATGATACGCACCGTCCCCACCAAACCCTACCCCGACCAGAAGCCCGGCACGTCGGGCCTGCGCAAGAAGGTGCCTGTGTTCCAGCAGGAGCACTATGCCGAGAACTTCATCCAGTCGATCTTCGACGCGCTGGACGGCTTCAAGGGCAAGACCCTGGTGATCGGCGGCGATGGCCGCTTCTATAACAGGGAGGTCATCCAGAAGGCCATCGCCATGGCCGCCGCCAACGGCTTCGGCAAGGTGATGGTCGGGCAGGGCGGTATCTTGTCGACGCCGGCCGCCTCGCATGTCATCCGCAAATACAAGACCTTCGGCGGCATCATCCTGTCGGCCAGCCACAATCCCGGCGGCCCGCACGAGGATTTCGGCATCAAGTACAATGCCGGCAATGGCGGCCCGGCGCCGGAAAAGCTGACCGACGCGATCTTCGAGAAAACCAAGGCGATTTCGAGCTTCAAGACATCAGACATCGATCCGATCGACATCGACACGATAGGCACGGTCAAGGCCGCCGGCATGGAGGTCGAGATCATCGATCCGGTCACCGATTATGCCGAGCTGATGGAAAGCCTGTTCGATTTCGACGCGCTGCGCAAACTGTTCAAGTCGGGCTTCCGCATGCGCTTTGACGCCATGCACGCGGTGACCGGTCCCTACGCCAAGGAGATCCTCGAAAACCGGCTCGGTGCGCCGAACGGCACCTGCCGCAACTTCAAGCCGCTGCCGGATTTCGGCGGTCATCACCCGGATCCGAACCTCGTTCATGCCAAGCACCTCTATGACGAGATGATGGGGCCGGATGCGCCTGATTTTGGTGCCGCTTCCGACGGCGACGGTGACCGCAATTTGATCATCGGCAAGGGCATCTTCGTCACGCCGTCCGACTCGGTCGCCATGCTTGCCGCCAATGCCCGCCTGGCGCCCGGCTACAAGGACGGGCTGAAGGGCATCGCCCGCTCGATGCCGACCAGCGGTGCCGCCGACCGCGTTGCCGAGAAACTCGGCATCGGCATTTATGAGACACCGACGGGCTGGAAGTTCTTCGGCAATCTGCTCGACGCCGGAATGGCGACGATCTGCGGCGAGGAAAGCGCCGGCACTGGTTCCAATCATGTGCGCGAGAAGGACGGGCTGTGGGCGGTGCTGTTGTGGCTCAACATCCTCGCCGCGCGCGGCGAAAGCTGCAAGCAGGTCGTCACCGAGCACTGGGCGGCCTATGGGCGCAATTATTATTCGCGCCACGACTATGAGGAGGTCGAGAGCGACCGCGCCAATGCGCTGGTCGACGAACTGCGGGCCAAGCTTGCCTCTTTGCCAGGCACCAGCGTGCGCGGCCTGAAGATCGCCAATGCCGACGATTTTGCCTATCACGACCCGGTCGACGGTTCGACCAGCGAGCACCAGGGCATCAGAGTGCTGTTCGAAGGCGGCTCGCGCGTCGTCTTCCGGCTTTCTGGCACCGGCACTTCGGGGGCGACCTTGCGCGTCTATATCGAGCGCTACGAGCCCGACAAGGCGAAGCACGACATCGACACCCAGGTCGCACTCGCCGACCTCATCGCTGCCGCAGACGACATTGCCGGGATCAAGAGCCACACCGGCCGCAACAAGCCGAGCGTGATTACTTGAAAGTGGCGGATAGGGCTCCCCCTCCTCCCGCAAGGGTAGAAGGGAAGGCGTTCGCATGACCCAGCTCGGCGCCACCATCACCCCTGAAGGCATCCGCTTTGCCGCATGGTCGTCGTCGGCCCGTCGCCTTTGGGTGTCGATCTTCGACGAGCAGGGAAACCGCGAACTCGATCGGCTGGAACTGCAGCCGGAAGGCGAGGGGGTTAATGCGCTCTTCGTCTCCGGCCTTGCCGCGGGCACGCGATACGGCTTTCGCGCCGATGGCGGTTATGCGCCCGAGCGCGGGCTGTGGTTCGACCCCAACAAGCTGCTGACCGATCCCTACGCCGTCGAAATCGACCGGCCCTATGCCTACCACTGGCGGCTTGCCGCAAAGCGTAACGAGGGTGCGGACACCGCGCCGCTGATGCCCAAGGCCGTGGCGACGGCCTTGCCCAAGGCCGTGCCTGCCCTGCCGCCGCTGTTTCGTCCGGGCGGCCTGATCTATGAGCTGAATATCCGCGCCTTCACCAGGCTGCATCCGGACATCCCGGAAGAGCAGCGCGGTACGATCGCGGCACTCGCTCATCCTGCTATCATCAAGCATCTGCAAAGGCTCGGCGTCTCCGCCGTTGAACTGATGCCGGTTACCGCCTGGATCGACGAGCGCCATTTGCCGCCGCTGGGCTTGAACAACGCCTGGGGCTACAATCCCGTCACCTTCATGGCTCTCGACCCACGCCTAGCGCCGGGTGGTCTGAATGAGCTGCGCGACACCGTGGCGGTGCTGCGCAAGGCCGGCATCGGAACCATCCTCGACCTCGTCTTCAACCACACCGGCGAGAGCGACCGGCTTGGCCCGACTTTGGCGCTGCGCGGCCTCGACGCACAGGTCTATTACCGGCAATTGCCAGACGGTCGCCTGGCCAACGACACCGGTACCGGCAACACGGTCGCCTGCGATCATCCGGTGGTCCGCGAGATGGTGCTGGACACGCTGCGCCATTTCGTCCGGCAGGCCGGCGTCGACGGTTTCCGCTTCGATCTCGCGCCGGTGCTCGGCCGCGTCGACGGCACATTCGAGCCCGACGCGCCGCTGCTCCAGGCGATCGCAAGTGATCCAATACTGGCCGACCGGGTGCTGATCGCAGAACCGTGGGACATCGGTCCGAACGGCTACCAGCTCGGCAATTTCCGCCCGCCCTATCTGGAATGGAACGACCGCTGCCGCGACGACGTCAGGCGCTTCTGGCGTGGTGACGCGGGCGCGGTCGGCGCTTTGGCCACACGGCTTGCGGGCTCGTCCGACGTGTTCGGCAGGGAAGGGCAGCCTGCCAGTCGCAGCGTTAATTTCATCGCCGCCCATGACGGCATGACGCTGGCCGATATCGTCGCCTATGAGCACAAGCACAATGCGGCCAATGGCGAGCAGAACCGCGATGGTCACAACGACAATCTGTCCTGGAACAACGGCGTCGAGGGCGAGACGGACAGCGCTGCGATCACCAAGGCGCGCTTCGACGACCAGTGCGCGCTGCTTGCCACGCTGTTTGCCTCGCGCGGCACCATTATGCTCACCGCAGGCGATGAATTCGGCCGCAGCCAGCAGGGCAACAATAATGCCTACGCGCAGGACAATGCCATCACCTGGCTCGACTGGGCGGGCCGTGACAGGGTGCTGGAGGATTATACGGTGGCGCTATCGGCGCTGCGGCGTGCTTTGCCGGTTCTGGCCGATACGAATTTCCTGACCGGGCAAGCGGCGGAGGGAGCAGCCATCCCCGATGTCGCCTGGCTGGCCGAGACCGGCATGCCGCTCACCGAGGCCGACTGGAACGATCCCGGACGACATCGTCTCGTCATGCTGCTCGGCGATATCGAGGGCAATCGCCTTGCCGTCATGGTCAATGGCGACCGCCGCCAATGCGTCTTCACCTTGCCGGCCCGAGAGGGCTTTGCATGGCAGCCGGCGATCGAAACGCAGGCGCTCGACCTTACACGGCCGTTGCCTGGTCGCAGCGTCAATTTCGCGATCGAGCGCAGGGCGACGAAGACCCGTATCAGGAAAGGTTCGTGATGGCTGACGACAGTACGGGTCGGAGCGCCGAATGGTGGCGCGGCTGCGTCATCTATCAGGTCTATCCGCGCTCTTTCCAGGATACGACGGGCGACGGCAGCGGCGATCTCAAAGGCATCACGGCAAGGCTTGCCCACATCGCCTCGCTTGGCGTCGATGCCGTGTGGCTGTCGCCCTTCTTCAAGTCGCCGATGGCCGACATGGGCTATGACGTGTCGGACTATCGCGACGTTGATCCGATGTTCGGCACGCTGGAGGATTTTGACGCTTTGGTCGCCGAAGCGCACCGGCTGGGTCTGAAGATCATCATCGATCAGGTGCTGTCTCACTCCTCCGACAAGCACGAATGGTTCGTCGAAAGCCGTGCCAGCCGCGACAATCCCAAGGCCGATTGGTACGTCTGGGCCGACACGAAACCCGATGGCAACGCGCCCAACAACTGGCTGTCCGTCTTCGGCGGCCCGTCCTGGGAGTGGGATTCGACCCGCCGGCAATATTACATGCACAATTTCCTCGCCTCGCAGCCCGATTTGAATTTCCACAATCTCGAGGTTCAGGATGCGTTGCTGGACACGGTGCGCTTCTGGCTTGAGCGCGGTGTCGACGGTTTCCGGCTCGACACGGTCAACTACTATGTCCACGATCGCTGGCTGCGCAGCAATCCGCCTTTGGCGTCGAGCGTCGCCGGCACCAATGGCGAGACCAACACCTACCTCTACCAGGAGCATCTGTTCGACAAGACGCAGCCGGAAAACCTGGCTTTCCTCAGGCGCTTCCGGGCGCTGCTCGACGAGTATCAGGACCGCGCCGCCGTCGGTGAAGTCGGCGATGAGAGCCGCTCGCTGCAGACGCTTGCCGCCTACACGTCCGGCGGCGACAAGCTGCAGATGTGCTACACGTTCGACCTGCTTGGTTCGCAATTTTCGGCGGCGCATGTGCGCGGCTGTGTCGAGGCCTTCGAACATGCCGTTGCCGACGGCTGGGTCTGCTGGGCGTTTTCCAACCATGATGTTGTGCGCCATGTCAGCCGCTGGACGTGGCCGGACGGCGATCCCGACGCGGTGGCCAGATTCTCGATCATGCTGCTCGCTTGCCTGCGCGGCTCGATCTGCCTCTATCAGGGTGAGGAGCTCGGCCTGGAGGAGGCGGAGCTTGCCTATGAGGATCTGCGCGATCCTGTCGGCATCCGCTTTTGGCCAGGCGTGAAGGGGAGGGATGGCTGCCGCACGCCGATGGTCTGGGAGGCCGGCGCCGACAATGCGGGTTTCTCGACCGGCAAACCCTGGCTGCCGGTCCTGGCCAGTCATCGCGCCCGCGCTGCCGATTTGCAGAACGGCAATGAGCAATCGGTACTGTCCGCCTACCGCTCAACGCTCGCCTTGCGCAGGAGCCATCCAGCGCTGGTCGGCGGTTCGATCCGCTTCCTCGACGCCGAGGGTGACGTGCTCGCCTTCATCCGCGAGGGCGGCGGCGAAAGGCTGCTCTGTGTCTTCAATTTCTCTGGGGAGCCGGCGAATTGGCCGTTGCCCGGGGATATCGGGCCAATTGCGGCTGTGTTGGGTGGCACCGTGGCTGTCGAGGAAAACGCGCTCTCGCTGCCGGCTCTCGGTTGCTTCCTTGGCCGCATCGACTGACCGCCGGTTCGACCGTGTCTTGGCCAAACGATCCGCTGGGCTACAAATACCCTATTGAACCAGCACCGCCCGTCCGCAGGTCGCTCCGGTGACGCGCACGTCGGCCTGGCCGACACCGACACCCAGTGCCGAGAGCACATTGTAAAGCAAGTCATCGACCGGGGCCGTTACGGTGTTGAGCACCGCCACCACCGCGGGTTTGACGGTTCCAAGCAGGGCGGTGAGGTCGATGCCGAGACCAAGCACGCCCACCGAAAGCGATAGGTTGTTGACCAGTGACGTGGTGAGCGACTGCGAGATGTTACGCGTCGAAACGGTCTTGATCGTCTTGTTGGCAATCTCGGTCGCGTTGAAGGTCAAGGTTTGGGGGCTGTTGTTGGTGATCGCCGTCGCGGCCGAGCCCATCACCTGGATCAACGGGAGATTGATCAGCAGCAGATGCAGGCTCACATCCGCGATCTCGGCGTCGGTGAAGGTCTGCGGTTGGCTGAAATCGGCAAAGCCGGAGGGATTGTTGCTGTTGGCCAGGTTCAACTGGGCAATGCCGGGGTGTGCGGCGATGGAAACGCTGATGCTGGACGGCCCTGTCGGACAGGTGATGTCGGTCAGCTTGGCTTCGGCATAGGCGACTTCCACATTGAGTGGCAGGTTGACGGCCAGCAGGCTGATGCCGCCGCCGAGGCCAGACGTGCCGACACCGACGGAGGCCGTCAGCTTGATACGCGTCTGGGCGGTCCGCACCGTGGTGCCGATGCCATCGATGGCCAGCCATGGTGAAGATTGCGCCGGCTCGCCAATGGCGATGGCAAGCTGGGTGGAAAGAAGACCAGGTATGGTGGCGCCGAGATTGACCTGAGCCTGGTTGGTGCCGTTGGCCAGCACGGCAGCGGCCGTCAGCATACCCATGGCGCTTGCATCGACCCCAAGGCCTGTTGGGGTTTGCCCCAGTCCCAGGCTGCCGACGGAGCCGAGATCGATAAGGCTGCTGAGCGGGATCTTGACCGTGCTGGTCGATTTGGAGGCGATGGATTGCAGAGCAAGCTTTGCCGTGTTGCCGAGACCGGGAACGTTGGCCATGGCTGTGGCGATCTGGCCGACCGTCGCCTTCGAGGCCAGCACGTCCGAATAGGTGCCGGCCGTGATGTTCAATTGTGTGGCGAGCGCACTGATGAAGGAAAGCACGCTGACATCGGCCGAGATCAGTCCGTTGTAATCCATGACGCTGAGCGAGATGTTGCCGCCGAGAAGTCCGCTCAGCAGAGCGTTGAGGATGCCGCCGTTGACGCTGAGCAGTCTCGATCCGACCGAGAATGTCGCCTGCGGCGTCATGCTGGCCGTGGCAACGGTGCCGATGACCGGAGTGGGGATGAGAGAGCTGGCGAAATAGCGGTTGGGGATTTTCGCCAATGTGACACGCACCGCGTTGTAAGGTGTCACACCCGCCTGGAAGCGCTGGGTGACATTGGTGGTCGTTGAGGCATATCGACCTTGCGTGACCGTCACCACCGTCTTCCCGACGGCCGGAGGAATGGTCTGGCCCGAAGCTTGAACGACGACGCCTGGCATGCCGTTGTCGGTGAGCGTGGTGATCACCGCCGTGTTGACGTTGGTGATGTTGGAGGCGGCGGTGATTGCTGCCAGGTCGACCATCGCCTGGGCTTGCCGGCGCTCTGTGTAGATCGAGCCCTCATCGATCGCCACAGCTGCCAGCGCCAGCGCGACAGGTGCGCTCAATGCCATCATGACGGCGAAATTCGCCTTCCTGTCGGTCAACAGACGCAGGGCTGCTCGGCCGATCCTCGTGCGTGCGCGAAGCAACATTCAGATACCCCCGACCCTGATCGTTGACTGGCGCGTGATCGTGGTCCCCGGCATGGCTATGCCCGGGAAGAGATTCCAGATCGGCAGGTTGCGGGCATCGTACGAGATCGACACCACGAACTGGCTTCCATCGGCGACGCTGTCATTGGCCTGATAGGTCAGTTTGCTGGCGTCCACGAAGGGGTATCCGCCGGCATTGTTGGTAAGGTAGCTGGCCACCAGCGTCTGACGCTCGGTCTGGTTCAACCCGGCTATGGCCGTCCGGGCAGCATCCGCCGCGATCTGCTGGATTGAGTTGGCAGCTCCAAAATAGATGCCATACGCAACCATTCCGAGCAGGAGAAGGATGAAGAGCGGCGATAGCAGGGCGAACTCGACCGCCGATGTTCCCGAGGTGTCTGTTCGGAGCACGCGCCTTCGGACCTTGGAAATGAGGTTCTGCACCATGGTCCTAACATGCCAAAGTTCGCATGCAGAAAGCGAAAACTCCGGGTACAACCTGGGGGCGTGTGCGATTGAAAAAGCCGCTCTAATTTAGCCGTTGCTTTTGCAATCATGAGGATTGACTTAGGGTCAATCAGTACTCGGTTGAAAAGAGCTTACCTCCTGTCTAGTCTCCTGCCACCAGCTGCCGGAGGGAACCGGCGGCGCGCTCAAAGGGGCCAGACATCGGTTCCGGGGCGTCAACACGTAAAGGCGCGCCCACGGCAGCGCCGACAGGGAGAACTTCATGCTGAAAAACATGCTGAAGGCGACGGTATTCGCCACGACCATGACCTTGGCTGCCGGCACATTCTTGACGCCGGCCTTTGCCGAGACCGTCTACAACAGGGGCACCGCCGCGGAGTCGGAATCGGTCGACCCGCACAAGACCTCGACGGTCTATGAAGCGAATGTCTTGCGTGACCTGTTCCAGGGCCTGGTCATGCAGGACCAGAAGGCGAACCTCATCCCGGGGGCGGCCGAAAGCTGGACGGTATCGGATGACGGCACCGTCTACACCTTCAAGCTGCGCAAGGACGGCCAGTGGTCGGACGGCAGCCCGGTGACGGCGGACGACTTCGTCTACGCCTTCCACCGCCTGGAAGACCCGGCGACCGGCGCCGAATACGCCTCGATGCTGTACCCGGTGAAGGGTGCGGAGGACGTCAACACCAAGAAGGGCAAGCCCGAGGACATGGGCGTCAAGGCAATCGACGCCAGCACTCTTGAGATAACGCTCAAGGCGCCGACCCCATACTTCCTGGAAATGTTGACCCACCAGGCGACCTATCCGGTCAGCAAGGCCTCCATCGAGAAGCTCGGCGCGGACTGGATCAAGCCAGGCAATCTCGTTTCGAACGGCGCCTATACGCTGGCCGAATGGGTTCCCAACGACCATATGAAACTGGTCAAGAATCCGAAATTCTGGGATGCGGCGACCGTCAAGTTCGACGTGGTCAACTACATCCCGACCGAAGACCGTTCATCGGCGATGAAGCGCTTCGAGGCCGGCGAACTCGACAGCTATGACGATCTGCCGACCGAACAGCTCGCCGATCTCAAGACCAAGTTCGGCGATCAGATTCATGTCGGGCCATATCTCGGCACCTACTACTACGCGATCAAGACCGACAAGGCGCCGTGGAACAATCCCGAGCTGCGCAACGCCATCTCGATGGCGATTGACCGCGACTTCATCGCCGAAAAGGTCTGGCAGAATTCGATGCTGCCGGGCTATTCGATGGTGCCTCCGGGCATTGAGGGCTACACGCCGGCAATGGCCAAATTCGCCGACATGCCGCAGATCGATCGCGAGGACGCAGCCAAGAAAGTGCTCGAGAAGCTCGGCTATACGCCCGATAAGCCGCTGAAGATGGAGATCCGCTACAACACTTCGGAAAACCACAAGAATATGGCAGTGGCGATCCAGGAGCAGTTGAAGCCGCTCGGCGTCGAAGTGACCCTGCTCAACACCGACACCAAGACCCACTATTCCTTCCTTGAGCAGAAGGGCGACTATGATTTGGCACGTGCCGCCTGGATCGCCGACTACAAGGATCCGGAAACCTTCCTCGGCATCTCACGCAAGGCGAGCGGCAACAATTATTCGAACTACAACAGCCCGGCATACGAGGCGGCCATGGATAAGGCGGCCGCAGCCGGCGGCAAACCCGAAGAGCGCATGAAGGACCTCTCCGAGGCCGAACGCATCCTGGTCGACGATGTCGGCCAGATCCCGCTCCTCTATTACAGCTACCACGACATCGTATCTTCGAAGCTGCATGGCTTCACCGACAATGTGATGGACGTGCATCCGTCGCGCTTCGTCAGCAAGGACTGATCCCGGCCAAGCCGCCGCGTCTTTCGAGGCGCGGCGGCGCTGGTTTGCCATCGCATCGGCCGGGAAACGGAATCGATTTTCGGAAAATCCGGTGCGAAGATTTGAAGGCTGGAGCATGTCAGTCCAATTGGACGTACAGGCTCCGGATCAAGCGGGGCACCGATGCTGCGATACGTATTCCGGCGGCTTTTGACCGCCATCCCAACGCTGTTCGTCATCGTGACGATGGCGTTCTTCCTCATGCGCGTCGCACCAGGCGGCCCATTCAACCAGGAGCGGGGGCTTAGCCCCGAGATCAAGGCCAACCTTGAAGCCCAGTTTGGCCTCAACGATCCGCTCTGGCTGCAATATGTCCACTATCTCGGCAATCTCCTGCGCGGCAATTTCGGGCCGAGCTACAACATGCCGGATTTCACCGTCACCGAACTGTTCGCCAAGGGCCTGCCGATTTCGATCCAGCTCGGTGCTTCGGCGCTGATCCTGGCGCTGCTGCTAGGTTCCGTGCTCGGCACCATCGCCGCGCTTAACCAGAACAAGCTTGGCGACTATACGGTGATTGCGCTGGCGACAGCCGGCAGCACCATCCCCACCTTCGTCATCGCACCGGTGATCCAGCTTCTGTTCGGGCTGACCTGGAAGCTGTTGCCGATCGGTGGCTGGGGCGATGGTGCCTTCCTCAACAAGATCGGCCCGATACTGACGCTTGCTCTGCCGCAGATCGCCATCGTTGCCCGCCTGATGCGTGGTTCGATGATCGAATCGCTGCGCTCCCACCATATCCGCACCGCACGCGCGCTCGGCCTCTCCGACTGGTCGGTGGTGGTCAAGCACGCGCTGCGCGGCGCCATCCTGCCGATCGTTTCGTTCACCGGTCCGGCAGCGGCGGCGCTGCTGACCGGCTCTGTCATCGTCGAGACGATTTTCTCCATTCCCGGCGTCGGCCGCTATTTCGTCGATGCCGCACTCAACCGCGACTACACGCTGGTGATGGGAACCGTGGTGGTCATCGCCATCTTCACCATCATCTTCAACCTGATCGTCGACGTCATGTACGCGGTCGTCGACCCGAGGGTGCGCTATGACTGACATTACAGCCACGGCTCCCGCCATTGTCGGCCGCTCCTTGTGGGGCGATGCCTGGGCACGCCTCAAGGCCAATCGCGCCGCCATGATCAGCCTTTATTACCTCGCCTTTGTCGCTCTCATCAGCGTGTTTGGCCCATGGTTCGTGCCGCATGAATACACGACCATCTATGGCGACTATGTGCGCACCCCGCCGAGCCTGATGGCCTATCCCAAGGCCGATATGATCGAGACCGCTCTCAACGATGCGGTCAAGCGCATGCGGGTCGAGATCAAGGAATGGAAGCAGGATGGCCAGCGCGTCACGGTGACCGTCACCTCGACCAAGCCGATCGACGATCGCAACATCCGCTACCTCGACCGTTCCGATGCCTTTGACGACACCAAGATCGAGAGCAAGTCGCCCGACGGGCTCGAAGTGACGATGAGCACGTCGGTCAAGCAGCAATATTTCCTGTTCGGCACCGACAACACCGGCCGCGATCTGCTGTCGCGCACGCTGATGGCCGGACGCATCTCGCTGGCCATCGGCCTGCTCGCCGGCGTCGTGGCGGTGGTGATCGGTGTGATCTACGGGGCCGCTGCCGGCTTTTCCGGCGGCAAGATCGACGAGGTGATGATGCGTATCGTCGATGTGCTCTATTCCTTGCCGTTCATCTTCTTCGTCATCATGCTGGTGGTGTTCTTCGGGCGCAACTTCGTGCTGATGTTCCTGGCCGTGGGAGCGGTGCTGTGGCTCGACATGGCCCGCATCGTGCGCGGCCAGGCGCTGTCGATCCGCCGCCAGGAGTATGTCCAGGCAGCGGAAGCCATGGGCGTCGGCCAGCGCGGCATCCTGCTGCGCCATGTCATTCCCAATCTGCTCGGCCCGGTCGTCATCTACATGACGCTGCTGGTGCCGCAGGTGATCATCCTGGAAAGTTTCCTGTCGTTCCTCGGCCTCGGCGTGCAGGAGCCGATGACCAGCTGGGGCGTGCTGATCTCGGTCGGTGCCAAGAACATCGGCTACGCCAATTGGCTACTCTTGTTCCCCGCATTCTTCCTCGTCTCGACGCTGTTCGCCCTGAATTTCGTCGGCGACGGCCTGCGTGATGCGCTCGATCCGAGAGATCGATAAAGATGGGGACCGTTGATATGGCCACTCCAGAAACGATCCTCAGCGTCAAGGATTTGCGCGTCCGCTTCCGCACGCTCGATGGCGCGGTCGAGGCGGTGAAGGGCATCAACATTCACGTCAACGCGGGCGAGACCGTTGCCGTGGTCGGCGAATCCGGTTCCGGCAAGAGCCAGACGATGATGGCGGCGATGAGCTTGCTCGCCTCGAATGGCGAAGCCACCGGCCACGTCGACTATCGCGGCCGCAACCTGCTGACGCTCAGCAAATCCGACCTCAACAAGGTCCGCGGCGCCAAGATCAGCATGATCTTCCAGGAACCGATGACCTCGCTCGATCCGCTCTATTCGATCGGCAACCAGCTGATCGAGCCAATCCGCCGGCATCGCGGCCTGAATGCCGCCGAGGCACGCGAAGAGGCACTCAAGCTTTTGCGGCTGGTGCATATTCCCGATCCCGAGCGGCGGATGAAGTCCTATCCGCACGAAATGTCGGGCGGCCAGCGCCAGCGCGTCATGATCGCCATGGCGCTCGCCAATGACCCCGACATCCTGATCGCCGACGAGCCGACCACGGCGCTCGACGTCACCATCCAGGCGCAGATTCTGATGCTGCTCGCCGAATTGCAGCGCAAGCTCGGCATGGCGATCGTCTTCATCACCCATGATCTCGGTATCGTCCGGCGCTTCGCCGACCGGGTCTATGTCATGCGCCAGGGCGAGGTGGTCGAGGAAGGCGAGGCGGAAGCGATCTTCGTCAACCCGCAGCATGCCTATACCAAGATGCTGCTGGCGGCCGAGCCGACCGGGACCAAGGCGCCTCCGCCCGCCAATGCGCCCGTGGTGCTCGAAGGCAGGAATGTCGAAGTCACCTTCAAGATCGGCGGCGGGTTTCTGGCTGGCGAGCCGATGATGCTGCGTGCCGTCGATGACATTTCGATCCGGCTGCAGCGCAACCAGACCATCGGCATCGTCGGCGAATCCGGTTCAGGCAAATCGACGCTCGGCCGCGCCTTGCTGCGGCTGCTGCCGAGCGATGGGCTCATTCGTTTCGGCGATCGCGACATTTCCCAGGCTGACCGCCAGCAGATGCGGCCGCTGCGGCGCCAGATGCAACTCGTCTTCCAGGATCCGTTCGGCTCGCTGTCGCCACGCATGACAGTCGGCCAGGTCATCACCGAAGGGCTGCTGGTGCACGAGCCTAACCTGTCGCACAAGCAGCGCGATCAGCGCGCAGTGGAAGCCTTGCTTGAAGTCGGCCTCGACCCCAACGCCCGCAACCGCTACCCGCACGAGTTCTCCGGCGGGCAACGGCAGCGCATCGCCATTGCCCGCGCCATGATCCTGAAGCCCAAAATGGTCGTGCTGGATGAGCCGACCTCGGCGCTTGACCGCTCGGTTCAGAAACAGATCGTCGAACTGCTGCGCAAGCTGCAGGCCGACCACGAACTGTCCTACCTCTTCATCAGCCACGATCTGACGGTCGTGCGCGCCATGGCCGACTACATAATCGTCATGAAGCAGGGCAAGATCGTCGAAGAAGGGCCGACCGAGGCGATCTTCAGCAATCCCCAGGCGCCTTACACGCAGACGCTGATGAACGCGGCCATCGATGTGACGCGGTTCAGGTTGAGCGCTTGAATTCGGCGAAAAACAGAGACTTGGAACGCGTCGCCTTTGTCCGCTTCGACGCGACGCGTTTCAAGGTTCGGAGAGGCTTTTCTGAACGGCATCGAACGCAGCCCTGTATTCCTTTTTGACTGCTTCAGCCCCACCAAGGGCCGCTGTCTTCTGTTCGAGGCGGGACCAGAGCCCGGTTTCATCGAGCTCTTTCGCCGAATAGTAATGACTGTAGTCCTGCCAGACCTGTCCGGTCTTCATCGCGCCTTTGGCGGTATCGTCGACATAGTCCTTCAACAGGCTGATAGGTGGATCGGCGAGCGCCAGCTCGAAGGGTTGTCGTCCGACATTGTCGGTCGTGTCGCCGCTCCGGAACCATTGGTTGAAGCGGTCTCGGCCGATCAGAATTTGGCCGGGGGTACGCGATGGTCTGAGCCGAACGAGCAGATTATAGGGATCGTCGCCATGGCTGAGATAAAGGTCTTCGCTGACGAAATGCGGCGTCGCGTGTGCCTTCTTCTTCGAACTTGGGTCCTGGAAGACCACCTCCATGGCCACGGGAATGTTCACGATGCGCAGCATGGCGGTGAGAAAGGCCGTGGTTCCCCAACAGCCTGCGGTGATGTGGTGGGGCGGGTCGTTGCTGCCGGTGGCGACCGTGCCTGAAATGATGCGCGACATTGGCGGCTCGCCGTAATACTGCCACTGCCGTTCCAAATTGGCATTCGACGTGTTGCCGGTGAAGTGCACGAGGCGCGCAATGCACCACTGCAGCAGTCGTTCGATCGTTGCCCGACGGGTTGAACCGATCAGTGCCTGGGTGCGCAGAAAATGAGACGCGACATCCGGAGGCGCGGCGATACCCGACCAGTTTACCCGGTGGAGTTTGGTGTGGCGGTCGAACTGGAACATTTCCGTTGGCGAGAAGAGGGCAGCGAAGCTTGCATCATTGTCCTGCTCGATCGACCAGGGCACGCGCTTGCCGATCTCGACGACGAGACTTTGCGCCACAAGCGCCAGGAACAGATGCCGCGCGTCATCCGCGCTCAAGAGGGTCTCGTTGATGGACGGGTCGCACCGATTGGGGGGTGGATCGGTTAGGGCCAGTGGCTGTCCGGCCCACAGCAGATTGAAGAACTGCTTGAGTTCTTCTTTCCAGGCGGCCGGCCATTGCGCATAGGCGAGCTGATTGGCGGCGCCGGGGGCATACCAGGTGATCGCACTTGCAACACGAGGGCGTCGGTTGAGTTCGCGCGCGACGTCAGGTGTCGGGCCGGCTGCTGCGCAGGCAAATTTCGACGATGCGGAGACGGCGCTTAATCCAAGGATGGTAAGAAAGGCTCGGCGTGTCTGCATCGGACCGCAAAGGCTACATCTCAAATGCATGGAAACCTCATTCTTGAACCGTTGCGGGCGGAAAGAGCCGGAGTGCACGGGTTGTCGAATCGTCTCCTGCTACAGTTGCGTAAGCCCTGAAGCTGCCGTGTCGGTGAAAGGATGCCATGCTCTGGTCCTGAGCGGCATCTCCCAAATGGGTGGCACGCTCGCCTCTATCCTGTTCAACGGCACGACCTTGAGGGATAGACGCTGATCCAACATGGTGCTCGTTCGATAGGGCTCCAGATACCGCGGTTGACGCCACCGCCATTAGAGCAATTCCAGGAAAAGTGTGAGACGGTTTTCCGTCCGGAGTTGCGTCAAAACAATGAGTTAGAGCAGTTCGCCGTTCCCGTGAAACGGTGAAATGCTCGAGGCGGGCGCTACTCATTGCGAGGATGCACAGCGGCTCTTTCTCGCAGCGATGAGCGTCTGCTGTTCTTGCTGCAGCCGCTCGATTCGGGTGGTTTCGCGATTGGCCACCCCTGTCTTTACCCGCTCGCCACCAAGCAGCCAACGTGGAACGCTGGTGTTGGCGACCTTGCCGCGCGTGATTGCGGTTTGTGAAATTTCGCCGGCGTTGGTCCCCAGCGCGCTGTTGAGTTCTGTACAGGTCATCTTGTCGTACTTCGGATCAACTGTTTTGCCGAGGGAAGCGCAGCCTCCGACGACAAGCAGTGTGACCAGAAGGGTGACCCGGTTGGCCCCGGTAGAAGGCAATTTCATCTCCCAACCTTGCTCCGCCGCCGCCCCTAGAGCAATTCCAGGAAAAGCGTGAAACGGTTTTCCCGGGAAAAGCGCGTAGCGCTTTCCCACAGGAATTGCGTCTAAACAAACAGTTAGAGCAGGTTGCCGTTTCCGTGAAACGGTGAACTGCTCAAGCCATCCGATTGTTCCATGGAAGTAGAGCGGCTCGTTCGCCTCGTCAAACGGCATTCCTTGCCAACGAGATTGGATCTGCCCGGCTCTGGGTTCCCATCGCGTCACGTATCTTGCTCCGCGGGGGCGATACTGATCAGCTGGCGAAAGGACAGGAGTCCGACCAAAGGGGCAATCACTTGGGACACAAGCATGCGTGGATGTTTCTTCTGGTCAATTTAGCTCTGTTGGGGTTGGGTTCACGGGAAGCAGATGCCCGTTTGAGGGTAACGGAGAAGACCGAATATTTTGCTGTTTCTGGAACGTCCATTGCAGAGCTGCTCGACAGCCTGAGGCGCGCGCATTCAAATTTTGACGCGGAGACGCACTGGGACGTTTCTGTCAATCACACCTGGAGGCAGTCCGGCAAAACATGCCGGATGACAAGCGTCGATGTTTCATTGAAGTTGACTGTGTTGTTGCCGAAGCTCGCTACGAAGGTTCCGCCTGATGTTCAGGCGAGGTGGGACAAATTCCTGGCTGGCGTTATCGTCCACGAGAATGGGCACGTAAAACTCTACAAATCGACGGCGAAGGATCTCGACAGAAGCCTCGGAGCACTGTCTCGGTCATGCGATGTCTTTCTGCGCGATGCCGCTGCGGTGACCCAGGATGGTTACAAGAGAATGCAAAAGGCCAATGACGATTATGACGCCGAGACTGACCATGGCGCCAAACAGGGTGGGACCCTGTTTTGATTGCCGTCACACCGAGTTTTGTCGGATTGCTCGCGCCGGCAGCCCTTGCCAATTTGCGCTCGTGACGGGACCTCCCGCTGAACCGTGCCCGTCGCTTTATGAACATTGGGATTGCTGGCCGATGTGGGAACGTTCTCGGTCACTGGAAGTTGTTCCCGGTCGAGTGTCTTCATTCAATCACTGGCAACGGAGAGAGCCCGTCTCGGCTGACGTCGGGGCGGGCTTTTCGTCGGTCCCTGGCCAACGGTCATGCTGCTTCGGCGATAGATGCGGTGGGAGCGCAACCGCCGAGCACTGCTTGGGCGATGTCTGTCTCATGGTCATCGACATGCGCCGTTACCAAGACGATCCGCCCGGCAACGGTGCGATCATCCAGTTTTGTGGCAGCGGCGATGCATGCGCCGAGCAATCCGCCAGCACCGCCGCCGCAGACCGCGCAAATCAGTGCTGTTGCCGATAGTCCGCCGTAAACGATCATGGCGCCCAGGCAGGCCAACATTGCACCGACTGCACCAAGGATGACGCCCGGGGACCTAAGAATTCCGACCTCGTCCTGGTAGGGCCCGATAATCGCGATCTGTACGCGAGGAACGCCAACCGCCACCAGGTCTCCAACAACCCGTGCCGCTTCGGAATGGGAATCAAAAAGCTTGCTAATTGTTCGCATGGTCACGGATTGCTCTTGTCCAACAAGTTGCCGGCAACGAACGACACGGCGATCAGATCGTCGCCGTCAATGCCGCCCTGACCGTCCGCCATTGTGGCCGCGACTTTTTGGAAGGTCTTCATCTCGCTCTCGCTAATGCGAGCCTTCTGCATCCTGGTCTTGAGGTCGGCTACGCGTGTCCCCAGGGCGTGGGATCTTGCGGTCTCACGGTTCGACATAATGATGCTCATCCATTTCCGCGCTATTTGACTGTCCTCGCGCCCAATCCATCGAACTTGGGCGAGATGGAAACGTTCCCTGCACTGGACTTCGGTCGGACAGGGTATGGGACCTAAGTCTGAGTGCGAAAGGCAATGGTCTTGCCACGGGCACCGTGCGGAACAGCCGCTGTTTGCCACCGTTGTCCACTGCAAGATCGTGGGAGGAAGCTGATGGAAAAGAGTGTTGGCCAAGCGCGTTGGTTGCTCGCACCGGTCTTCGCGGTGGCCATCACCCTGATGGCGATTGGAATAGTCCTCGGCTGAGAGCATCCAGGAGAAATCGACTGTAAAGGTTTTGTAATTGGCGCAGCCACGTCCCTTCCTGCGCCGATAGGGTTCGCTCGCCGCTTTATAGACGGCGAGCGAACCCTCAGCTCTTGGTGGGCACCCAAGCCGGTAGATCACACGCTTCGTGAATGGTTTGTCGCCTTTGGTCGAACGACCGGAATTCCGCGACAGGCGATGGGATTCCACCGATTCCGGAATCCAACCCAAAGCGAGGTCGCCGACGAGATTTCAGATCCGCTCAAGGACTTCAGAGCATCTGTGTGGAGGCCATTTGGGACAGTGGCCAAGGCGGCCCGACTCAGTATGGAGCCGGGCCAGCGGCCGCTGATCAATAGCCGCCGTTCTCGATCACCACGGGATGGCGGTGATGATGTGTGGAGACGGAACTCGTGACAACGACGGTATCCGGGCGATGGTGTCGGCGGCCATGGTCGTAGAACGCAACAGTGCCGTGGTGGCGGTGATGCAGGCGCTGGCCGTCCTCGTTGATGATCTTGACGTTGTTGTGGTGTCGATGGTGGGTCTTGATAACGACATCGGCCTCGGCTGCCGAAGCCATTGCCGGCAATCCGATGGAAAGCGCCAAAGCGCACATAATCATTGTTTTCATTGTAATTTCTCCACTACCTTGATGAGCCCTTCGTTGGATACAACTGCGGCTGGCCGCTTTGGTTCCGGGTTTTCCCCGGGGCGGCAGTGAAGCCTGCGGCACGTCGAAGGATGGGCGATCGCATCGCCTCGGGCAGAGTAGGGGGCTTTCGCTGATGCTGTTTGCAAGAACGAACTGGCTTGATGCATCGGTCGCGATCGTTTCAGGCAGCACGACTATCTGCACCCAAAAATCGCAATGTCCGGCTTGCCACGTGGTGTGGAACATTAGGCGTGTCTAATAGTTCTATCCCTCGCAGCAGACGCCCTGGTGTCTGCTGAAGATCAGCAGGCAAAGGCTGGTCGGCACGCGTTCTCCGTCGGAGGCGTGGGCTCCCCAGCAAACAGGAGAGTGATCATGAACAACATCATCTGGCTCGTTGGAGCGGTGGTCATCGTATTAGCGATATTGAGCTTCTTCGGCCTACGATAAGTGCGACCCCAGCTATGTCCATTTACGTTTCATCGGAAGATGACCAGCCAAAGCGGACACCGCGAAAGCGCCGCAGGCTATCAGCCCAAGACCAAAACGATCGCGGTGAGTTCGTCGCCCCTTTTCCACCTGAAGACAGGAGCTTCCGCGTCTGGTTCCTGTCCAATGAGACAGGCATCAGCGCGGACCAAGCCAGCGAACTTGTCGACACGATCAAGACGGATGGTGCGGCGTTGTTGAATGCCGCGCGGCGAATGAAAATTCACGCGCAATGACCGACAAACTGCAGCTACCCACGGTGTCGCGTTTTCAATAAGCCCACTGGCGTAGCACGTTGGCGATAAAGGCAAGGCCGCCAGGCGGTTCGCTCGCCATATTTTCAGGTGGGATATCAGTTTAAGCGCCAAAGTCGGGATGCGCTAACACGTGGTTCTTCTGGTCGGAGTGGCAGGATTTGAACCTGCGACCCCCTCGTCCCGAACGAGGTGCGCTACCAGGCTGCGCTACACTCCGTGACCAGACGCGGGCTTATAGCCGCCACACTTCATTCCTGCAAGCGGCAATGGCAGCGCTTCTGTCGCATTTCGTCAGCTTTCGTCGCGCGCATGGCTGACATCCCACCGTGTACCCAATCGGACTAACACCGCTTAAGGCTTGTATGCTAGCAACCGGCCACCACTGCCTTCTGCACACGAGACCCGAATGACCGAGCGCATCGTCAGTTTTGTCATGAGCGGCGGCGTCGGGTCGCGGCTCTGGCCGCTGTCGCGCGAGGACAATCCCAAGCAGTTTCACGATTTTTCAGGCGATGGTTCGATGCTGGCCAAGACCTTGCGCCGGCTGACGGCGCGGCCGGCCGGCGAGACACCAGTTTTCCTGATCGCATCGGAGCGTCATGCCGAACGCGTCCATGCCGACCTTGCCGGCCTCGATCTTGCCGGCGGCGGCCCATTGTTCGAGCCCACGGGGCGCAACACCGCCGCGGCGGTGGCGCTGGCGACGCTGCGAACTTTGTCCGAATTCGGCGACAGCCTGGTCCTGGTGGTGCCATCGGACCACGAGATATCAACCGCGGGGCAGTTCTGGCAGAGCGTCGAGGCAGGCGCCGAGGCGGCAGGCGCCGGCCGGCTAGTGGTGTTCGGTATCAAACCGACGCAGCCCGAGACCGGCTATGGCTATATCGAGGTGGCAGACGCGCATGGCGGCATCTTCGACGTCGCGCGCTTCGTCGAAAAGCCGGACCTCGGTACCGCGCAGAGCTATCTCAAGGCGGACAATTTCTACTGGAACACCGGCATCTTCCTGTTTCGCGCCGGCGCCATGCGTGACGCCTTCGCGACGTTCCAGGCCGACATCTGGCAGGCCACCGAGAGAGCCTACAAGGCGGCGACATCGGATTTGTCCGGCCTCTATATGCCGCTGGAGCTTTACGAAGCCGTGCCCTCGATCTCGATCGACTATGCCATCATGGAACGGGCTGATGACATTGCCATGGTGCCCGCCGACTTCCGCTGGAACGATCTTGGCTCCTGGCAATCGCTGCTCGATGTCGGCCCCGCCGACGACCAGGGCAATGTCGTCATCGGCGATGTCGTCGCCATCGATTGTGAGAACTCCTACATCCGCAGCGACGGCCGCCTGTTGTCGGCAATCGGCATGAAGGATGTCGCCATCGTTTCGACCGCCGATGCCACTTTCGTCGCCCCTGTCAGCCACAGCCAGCACGTCAAGAAGATTGTCGAGCAGCTCGAAAAATCCGGCCGGCTGGAAACCAGGTTCACACCGGCGCACGACCGTGTCATCGAAAGCGGTGCCTGGCGGCGGCGTGTGCACCACTGGCTGTTTCAGGAAACCTTGCCGCTGTGGTCGACATCGGGTGTCGACGAGCGCCATGGTGGCTTCCACGAAGCGCTGGGCTTCGACGGCGCGCCGCTGATGAAGCCCAAGCGCATGCGCACAATGGCAAGGCAGGTCTACGCCTTCGCTGTCGCCAGTGCGCGCGGCTGGGATGGCCCGGCCGACCGGCTGATCAGCCATGGTATCGAGTTCATGGTCAGAAATGGCCGCACCGACAAAGGCGGCTGGGTGCGCACCTTCCATGTCGACGGCTCCGTCGCTGACGCCACCGAGGATGCCTACGATCATTCCTGCGTGCTGCTGGCGCTGGCGCATGCGCATATGTCGGGCAATCCTGATGCCTTGCGGCTCGGCGAGGAAACTTTCGCCTTCCTCGATGCCCATCTCGAGGATCGTCGCATGACCGGCTTCCTCGAAACGTCGGACGGCGAGGGCGAGCGGCGCTCCAACCCGCACATGCATTTGCTCGAAGCGTTCCTGGCCTGGCACCAGGCAACCGGCGAGCGCACCCATCTGCGCCGTGCGGCGCGCATCATCGATCTCTTTCGCAGCCATTTCTTTGATCGGGAAAGCTGGACACTGGGCGAATATTTCGATGCCGAGTGGACACCGTCAGCCGGTGAGAAAGGCGCCTGGACCGAGCCCGGCCATCACTTCGAATGGGCTTCGCTGCTGATCGATTTCGCCGGGCGCAGCGGCCAGGCCGAGTTGAACGGCTTCGCCAGGAAACTCTATGCCTCGGCCATCGCCAATGGCCTCAACCGTGCAACCGGTCTTGCCTATGGCGCCGTCTCCCGGCAAGGGCTGCCGCTGGACCTGATCTCGCGCAGCTGGCCTCAGGCCGAAGCGGTCAAGGCGGCGATCGCGCTGGATGGCGTTGGCGGACCGGATCTCAAGCCGGAGATCGAGGAGCGTGTCGGCCGGCTGTTCCGCTGGCACATCGACCCGGCACCGCTCGGCCTGTGGATCGACCGCATCGACGAACGCGGCCGCTCGCTGGCATCAGACGTGCCAGCCAGCATCTTCTATCATCTGGTCTGCGCGCTGACGCAGTATCTGGATGGGACGGCGAAGCCGTAGAGCAATTCCAGGAAAAGTGTGAGCGGTTTTCCGTCCGGAATTGCGGAAAAACAAAGGGTTAGGGCGCTTCGCCGTTTCCGTGAAACGGTGAAATGCTCTAGTCACGGCGTGGTGGCGGGCGCGCTTTCCCGTATCACAAGCGGCACGATCGCAACGATCGGCGGAACCACAAAACACCACATGCCGATCTTGGTATAGAGCAGGGCGGCGCTTCCGCATCCCAGCGCGAAGATAAGCACGGCAACCGACATGCGTGCGAGGCGTGATCGTGACGCCACGATGCTCTCGGGCGGCGCGCCGTGGATCAGATCGGCCAAGTCAAGCATGATCTGGGTCGTGGTGCCGGTCATCAGCGTCGATGGCGGCGCGCTGGGAAGGTGGACGCGATGCGCGGCATTCTGCACCGCCATGGCCGAAACCAGGACCATGCCGGTGACAATGGCGGCCCAGCTGTTTCCATCCGGAAACGGTCCGAGGCGGATCGCCAGGATCGCGGCTGCTGTCAGCAGAACAAGCTTGATCGCCAATAGGGACCGGAAGACCGGCAGCTTCCAGCTTTTCAGCGGGTACGACAGAAGCCGGCTAAGGATGACGACGACACAGAAGACAGGCAAGGCCAGAAGCTTTGCTAGGGCACCCGATGTACCGAGCGCCAGCGATGCGCCGAGCGTGACGAAATTGCCGGTGACGTGCGCCGTGAACAGTCCCTGAAGGGCAAGGAACCCGGCTGTGTCGACATAGCCGCCATTGAAACTGAGCAGCAGCGGCAGCACGGCAGTTCTTTTGTCCTTGGTCTCGCCCGCCATGTTGGCCTCCTTGGCGCTCATGCGCCACGAAGCTTATGGCAAACTGATGGGCGAGGAAAACGCTCTGGACAACAGGTCGAACGGATCATGCGGACATCAGCGCAAGCTTCTGCCCTCAATACGGGCTCGCCACATCCCCGGTCTCGACATAGATCGACTTCAGCTGCGAATAGAGCGCCAGGGCCGCTAGCGAGTTCTCGCGGCCGATACCGGACTGTTTGAAGCCGCCGAACGGGATTTCAACCGGAGTCAGATTGTAGGCATTGATCCAGCAGGTGCCGGCCTGCAATTCGGCGATGACACGGTGGGCGCGCGGCAGATCGCGGGTGAAGACGCCGGCGGCAAGGCCGAACTCGGTGTCGTTGGCGCGGTCGATCACCTCGTCCTCGCCATCGAATTTCAGCACGCTCATGACCGGCCCGAAAATCTCCTCGCGGGCGATCCGCATCGTGTCGGTGACACCGGTGAAGATCGTCGGCTCGACGAAGAAGCCGCCGTCGAAACCCTGCAGCGAGGGCACATTGCCGCCGCAGGCGAGAACAGCACCATCCTGCTTGCCTATCGCGATATAGCCGACCACCTTCTCATGCTGCGCTTTCGACACCAGCGGCCCCATCTGGGTTTCGGGGTCGAGCGGATCGCCGATGCGGATTTTCTTGGTCCGTTCGATCAGACGATCGACGAAGCGATCGTGGATGCCGCTCTGCACGAAGACGCGCGTGCCGTTGGAGCAGATCTGGCCGGTCGAGTAGAAATTGCCAAGCATGGCGCCGCCGATCGCGTTTTCGATGTCGGCGTCGTCGAAGACGATCAATGGCGACTTGCCGCCGAGTTCCATCGTCGCATGTTTCATCTTCGAGCCGGCAAGCGACAGCACCTTGCGGCCGGTCGGCACCGAGCCGGTCACCGAAACCTTGGCGACGACATCATGGCCGACGAGGCCTGCGCCGACATCGCCATAACCCTGCACGACGTTGAACAAGCCGTCCGGCAGACCGGCCTCGCTGTAGATCTCGGCCAGGGCCAGCGCTGATAGCGGGGTGTTTTCCGACGGCTTGAACACCATGGCATTGCCCATGGCGAGCGCCGGTGCCGATTTCCAGCCGGCGATCTGGATCGGATAGTTCCAGGCGCCGATGCCGACGCAGACACCCAGCGCCTCACGCCGCGTGTAAGCGAAAGGTCCGCCGAGGTCGACGGATTCACCATTGTAGGCGGCGACCGCGCCGCCGAAATATTCAAGGCAGTCCGCGGCCGAGGGCGCATCAGCCACCAGCGTTTCCTGGATCGCCTTGCCGGTGTCGAGAGTCTCGATGCGGGCGAGATCGGCGTTGCGGGCGCGAAGAATGTCGGCGGCGCGGCGCAGAATGCGCCCGCGCTCGACCGGCTTCAGCCGCGCCCAGGCCGGTTGCGCGGCTCGTGCGGCCTCGACGGCGAGTTCCAGCACATTCGGCGTCGCCGAATGCAGGGTGGCGATGACCTCGCCAGTTGCCGGATAGATCACCGGCAGCGGCGCGCCGCCTTCATCCTCTATGTAGCGTCCGTTGACATAGTGCGATGCCGTTGGCTGGGCGCGCATGGGGAAGTCTCCAAATTGTCTTTCGCGGCATGCGGATCGTGCAGTCTCACGATCATGGCCTATCTGTCGGATAGCTGCCAGCGCGGATTGATCCATGGTTCCTGGTTGGACGGCGCCAGCGGCGTGCGGCCAAGGATGTGGTCGGACGCCTTCTCGCCGGTCATGATCGACGGCGCGTTGAGGTTGCCATTGGTGACACGCGGGAAGATCGAAGAGTCCGCGACCCGCAAGCCGTCGACGCCGATGACCCGGCATTCCGGATCGACGACGCTCATCACGTCTTCAGCGTGACCCATCTTGCAGGTGCCGCAGGGATGGTAGGCGCTCTCGGCATGGTCGCGAATAAAGACATCGAGATCGTCGTCCGACTGCACATGGCTCCCCGGCGAGATCTCCTTGCCGCGATAGGCGTCGAAGGCCGACTGGCCAAAAATCTCGCGGGTCAGCCGGATGCAGTGGCGGAACTCCGTCCAGTCATCCGGATGCGACATGTAGTTGAAGCGGATCACCGGTGTCGCCTTTGGGTCGGGCGAGCGTAGTGTCACCGAGCCGCGCGACTTCGAGCGCATCGGTCCGACATGCGCCTGGAAGCCATGCGACTTCGCCGCTGCCTTGCCGTCATAGCGGACCGCCGCCGGGATGAAGTGATACTGGATGTCTGGATAGTCGACGCCGGCGCGCGAGCGCACGAAAGCCGCCGCCTCGAAATGGTTGGTGGCGCCAAGCCCGGTCCTGAAGAACAGCCACTGCGCCCCGATCAATGCTTTCGAGAATGGATTCAGCACCGAATTCAGCGTGATCGGCTTGGTCGATTCCTGCTGGATATAAAGCTCCATATGGTCCTGCAAATTGCGGCCGACGCCAGGCCTGTCGGCGACCACGGCAATGCCGTTTTCGCGCAAATGCTCGGCCGGTCCGATGCCCGACAGCATCAGGATCTTGGGCGAATTGATCGACGATGCGGCGATGATCACCTCACGTCGTGCCTTAACGACTTGAATCTGTTTGTGAGCTTCGATCTCGACGCCAACAGCGCGTTGATTCTCGATGATCACCCGGCGGGCGAAACCCTTGAGCAGGCTAACATTCCCACGTTTGAGAGCCGGCTTCAGATAGGCCGATGCCGCCGACCAGCGGCGGCCGCCACGGATGGTCTGCTCCATCGGCCCAAAGCCTTCCTGCTTGGAGCCGTTGTAATCGTCGGTCAGTTCGAACCCGGCCTGGCGGCCTGCCTCGACGAACGCGCCGTAGAGCGGATTCTTACGCGAGCCGCGTTGCACATGCAGGGGGCCGCCGTGCCCGCGCCAGCCGTCCTCGCCGCCATCATTGTCTTCCATGCGCTTGAAATAGGGGAGCACGTCGGCAAAGCCCCAGCCTGCTGCGCCTTCTTCGGCCCAATGGTCGAAATCACGGGCGTGGCCGCGCACATAGACCATGCCGTTGATCGAGGACGAGCCGCCGATGACCTTGCCGCGCGGCGTTGCCAGCACGCGGCCGCCAAGATGCGGCTCCGGCTCGCTGGCAAAGCCCCAGTCGTAGAGGCTCATATTGAGCGGGATCGACAGCGCTGACGGCATCTGGATCAAAGGCCCGACATCGGTGCCGCCGAACTCGATGACGATCACCGAATGCTTGCCGTCCTCCGATAGGCGATAGGCCATGGCCGAGCCGGCCGAGCCGGAGCCGATGATGACGAAATCCGCTTCAAGCATGGTTCATATGCGCCATAAAATCGGCGAGCGAAACATTGCCGCCAGTAGCCACAACAAGGACGGTCTTGTCCTTCACATCCACCTTGCCGCCGAGCAGCGCCGCCAGTGACGCCGCCCCGGACGGCTCCAGCACCAGCTTCATGCGCTCGAAGGCGATCTTCATTGCCCGCCGCACCGACTGGTCGTCGACGGTAATGCCGCGAACACCGGCAGTCTTGACCGCCGCGAACGGCGCGTCACCCGGCCGTCGCGACATCAGCCCGTCGCAGATCGACTTCGGACCGATCGGCATGGTCTCGATGGCGCCATGCGCCAGTGACGAGCCCATGCCATTGAAACCTTCCGGCTCGACGCCGATGATCTCGGTTGCCGGCGACAGATAGTGGAAGGCGAGCGAAACGCCACCGATCAATCCGCCACCGCCGACCGAACAGAACAACAGGTCGGCGCTGGCATCCTTGGCGGCAAGCTGGTCGAGCGCTTCGAGCCCGGCGCCTGCCTGGCCGGCCACGATCTCCGGGTCGTCGAAGGGATGCAGCAGGGCCAGCCCTTCGGTCTCGGCGATCTCACGCGCCTTGGCGGCGGCGACTTCCTCACGCGCGCGATCGCCGTGGTCGGTCAGCACGACACGGGCGCCATAGCCTGCCGTGGCATCGCGCTTGGCCGCCGGCGCGTCGATCGGCATGACGATGGTGACCGGAATGCCGAGCGCCTGGCCGGCGGCGGCCAGCCCTTGCGCGAAATTGCCGGAGGAATAGGCGACGACGCCCTTTTTCGCCTCATTGGCCGAAAGCTGCTTCAAACGCCAATAGGCGCCGCGCACCTTGAAAGATCCCGCCCATTGCAGCGATTCTGGCTTGATGAAGACGCGGGCCGCGCCGGTCTCGCGAGCAAGTGCCGCCGATTCCAGCAGCGGCGTGATCTGCGTCGCCCTGGAGGTGACGGCATATGCCTGTTGGAGGTGGTCTAGGGAGGGAACGAGAAGGTCTGCCATCATTCGCCTCGCGGGAACCGTTTCTGCTCTTCGAGCACGTTCAAATCCATATGGTTGCGCATGTAGCGTTCCGAAGCCTTCTGCAGCGGCTGGAATTCCCAGGGGTAGTGCGTGCCGTTGCGCAGCGCTGGATAGACCACCCAGCGCCGCGCCTGGCTGACCCGCACGGCAGCGTCGAAAGCCGCCATGTCCCAGCGCGCGCGGACCTTTTCCATGAAGGCCGCCACCAGACCGGCGTGCGCCGGATCGGCGGCGAGATTGTTCAACTCATGCGGATCGGCCTCGATATCATAGAGTTGTGACGGATCGATCTCGCAATGGACGAACTTGTAGCGGCCGTCGCGGATCGCCACCAACGGCGCATTGGAGCCTTCGGCGGCATACTCCATCAGCACCGGTGCTGTACGTGGCTTGCCATTCAGCAGCGGCAGCAGCGACTGGCCGTCGGTCCATGGCGCGATCGCGCTCATATCGATGCCGGCGAGATCGCACAGCGTCGGCGTCACGTCGAGATTGGAGACCGGTGCCTCGATCAGTCCCGCCGGTATGCCTTTGCCTGCGATCATCAGCGGCACCCGCGACGAGCCCTCGAAGAAGCACATCTTGAACCACAGGCCGCGCTCGCCGAGCATGTCGCCGTGATCGGAGCAGAACAGGATGATCGTGTCGTCGAGCATGCGGGTGCGCTCCAGCACCGACAGCAACTCGCCGACCTTGTCGTCGAGATAGGAGATGTTGGCGAAATAGCCGCGCCGCGAGCGGCGGACCTGCTCGGCCGTGATGTCGAAACTGTCGTAGTCGGAGGCTTTGTAGAGCCGCTGCGAATGTGGATCCTGCTTGTCGTAGGGGATGAAGCCGACCTCGGGTTCGAGCGCCGGGCAATCCTCGTAGAGGTCCCAATATTGCCGCCGCGCCACATAGGGATCGTGCGGATGGGTGAAGGAAACCGTCAGGCACCAGGGCCGGTGTGACGCGCCGTCGGAGACACGGGCGAAATCATAGAGTTTCTGCACCGCATGGAAGGCGACCTCGTCGTCATACTCCATCTGGTTTGAGATCTCGGCGACGCCGGCGCCGGTCACCGAGCCCAGATTGTGATACCACCAGTCAATGCGCTCGCCCGGTTTGCGGTAGTCCGGCGTCCAGCCGAAATCGGCCGGATAGATGTCGGTGGTCAGCCGCTCCTCGAAGCCATGCAACTGGTCGGGGCCAACGAAATGCATCTTGCCCGACAGCACGGTGTGATAGCCGTCGGCGCGCAGATGATGGGCAAAGGTTGGGATCGACGAAGCGAATTCGGCGGCGTTGTCATAGACCTCGGTGCGCGACGGCAACTGGCCGCTCATGAACGAGGCGCGGCCCGGCGCGCAGAGCGGCGAGGCCGTGTAGTTGTTGGCAAAGCGTGCCGATCGTGCGCCCAGCGCCTTCAGATGCGGCGCGTGCAGAAACGCGGCCGGCCCATCTGGGAAAAAAGTCCCGTTGAGCTGATCGACCATGACGATCAGGAAATTGGGTCGCTTCGTGGTCACTGTTTGCGCCGCTCGCCGAGTTTGGTTTCGAGATAGTCCTCGACCAGCGCAATCGCGGTCGCGGCGTCAGGCACGCCGTCCTTCAGCGCCCGCCTGATATAGAGCCCGTCGATCATCGCCGCCGTCGCTTCGGCGGCCCGGTCGGCCTCAGCCCTGGGCAGGATGCCGGTCAGCCCACTCATCAGGTTCGAATGCAGCCGTCGCGCATAGACCCTGAGCAACCGGCGAAGCGCTGACGATTTCTGCGCCTCGACATAGAAGGCAAGCCATGCGGCGATGGTTTCCGGCTGGAACTGGATGTCGGAGAAGTTGACGGCCACCACCGCCGAGACGCGTTCGCGCGGGGAGGTGGCGGATTGCAGGGCGCGGCGCATGTCGATGGTCAGTTCGGCGAGGATGTGTCGCATCGTCGCCAGCAGCAGCTCGTCCTTGGCGCCGAAATAATGGTGGGCAAGCGCCGAGGAAACACCGGCGCGCCCGGCGATCTCGGACATGGTCACGTCAAGCGAACCGCGCTCGCCGATCGCTGAGATCGTCGCGTCGATGAGCGCCTTGCGGCGCAGTGGCTCCATTCCGACTTTAGGCATGCTGTTCCCGATTTTTGCGCGAGATTATTTTTTATTGACGGGTCAATCAACAAAAAATCGACACCGGCGAAGCCTGTACCAAGCGATTGTCTTGTTCCGGCCCTTTCCGAGGTGAGGGCGATTGTTTATATTTGAACAATAACGGCGAACTGCGCCATGTCACAGGCTGGCGCCAAGGATGGAGACCGCCATGACCGCATGCATCGTTGGCTGGGCGCATTCGCGCTTCGGCAAGCTTGAAGGCGAGACGCTCGAAAACCTGATCGTCAAGGTGGCGACAGACGCGCTCGACCACGCCGGGATCGGTCCGGACGAGGTCGACGAGATCGTGCTCGGCCATTTCAACGCCGGCTTTTCGGCGCAGGATTTCACCGCCAGCCTGGTGCTGCAGGCCAACGATCGACTGCGCTTCAAGCCGGCGACTCGCGTTGAGAACGCTTGCGCGACCGGTTCGGCGGCGGTCAGGCAAGGCATCCGCGCGATCGATGCCAATGCCGCCCGCATCGTGCTGGTGGTCGGCGCCGAGCAGATGACGACGACGCCCGGTCCGGAAATCGGCAAGAACCTCTTGAAAGCATCCTACCTGCCGGAGGATGGCGAGACGCCGGCAGGCTTCGCCGGCGTCTTCGGCAAAATCGCGCAAGCCTATTTCCAGCGCTATGGCGACCAGTCGGATGCGCTCGCCATGATCGCCGCCAAGAACCATAAGAACGGCGTCGACAATCCCTATGCGCAGATGCGCAAGGATTTCGGCTACGAGTTCTGCCGCCAGGAGAGCGAAAAGAACCCCTTCGTCGCCGGCCCGCTGAAGCGCACAGACTGCTCATTGGTCTCCGACGGCGCTGCTGCCCTGATCCTCGCCGATACCGCGACGGCCCTGAAGATGCGTCGCGCGGTTGCCTTCCGGGCCAACGAGCATGTGCAGGATTTCCTGCCGATGTCGAAGCGCGACATCCTGGCCTTCGAAGGCTGCGAGCAGGCTTGGGGCAAGGCGCTGAAGAGCGCCGGCGTGACGCTGGACGATCTGTCCTTCGTCGAGACGCATGACTGCTTCACCATCGCCGAACTGATCGAATACGAAGCGATGGGCCTGGCCAGGCCGGGCGAGGGCGCCAAGCTGGCGCTGGACGGCACGACGGCGAAAGATGGCCGCTTGCCGGTCAACCCCTCCGGCGGGCTGAAAGCCAAGGGTCATCCGATCGGCGCCACCGGTGTCTCCATGCATGTCCTGACCGCCATGCAGCTTGTCGGCGAAGCCGGCGGCATCCAGGTGCCGGGCGCAAAGCTTGGCGGCATCTTCAACATGGGTGGCGCTGCCGTCGCCAACTACGTTTCCATTCTCGACCGGATCAGATAAACCGCCCCTGCATTACAGCGCCGCGCGCCTTTTGGGGCGCGCAAAGGACGCTGTAACACTTGGATTTGGCGGGAGGTCATATGACAAATCCGGTTCTGATCGAGGTTCTGCGCGGCGCTATTGTCGAGAGCGTGCATCGCGGTGCCGTCGCGGTCTTCGACGCCGACGGCAAGCCGGTCCTGGAGATCGGCGATACCTCGAAGCCTGTCTTTCCGCGCTCGGCTGTCAAGGCGATCCAGGCCTTGCCGCTGGTCGAAACGGGTGCTGCCGATGCCTATGGCTTCGGCAACCGCGAACTGGCGCTCGCCTGCGCATCCCATTCGGGCGAGCCGGCGCATGTCGAACTGGCGCGGTCCATGCTGGCCAGGGCTGGGCTCGATGAGCGCGCACTCGAATGCGGCACGCATTGGCCTTCGAATCATGAGGCGGAGATTGCGCTGGCCCGTGCCGGCGGCTTGCCGAACGCGTTGCACAACAATTGCTCCGGCAAGCATTCCGGCTTCCTCTGCACCTGTGTCCATTCCGGAATTGCACACGGGGGCTACGTGAAGGCCGGGCACGGTCTGCAGGAGATGGTGCGCGACGCCATGCAATCGGTCACCGGCGCCGTCCACGGTGCCGACGAGCGGGCGACCGATGGCTGCTCGATCCCGACCTATGCGGTGCCGCTGAAAAGTTTCGCGCTCGGCTTTGCGCGCATGGCCACGACATCAGGTTTTGGCCCCGAGCGGGCAAAGGCTGCCAAGCGACTGCTTTCAGCATGCATGGCAGAACCATTCTTCGTTGCCGGCACCGGTCGCGCCGATGTCGCCCTGATGGAAGCGGCACCGGGCCGGATTTTTGCGAAAGGCGGCGCCGAAGGCGTCCACTGCGCCGCAATCCCGGAACTTGGCCTCGGCATCGCGATCAAATGTGATGATGGCGCCGGCCGCGCAGGCGACGCCATGGCTGCCGCCGTCCTTGCCAAACTGCTGCGTGCCGACGAGGCCGTAGCGGCGAAGCTGCTCGAACTGGCGAACGCCCCAATCGAAAGCCGGATCGGCACCAAGGTTGGGGCGCTGAGGCCGACCGCCGCCCTCGGCTGAAGAGCGACATCATTAGATCGCCGCGCGTGCCGCAGCGAGCGCGGAGTTCGACATGACTTCCCGTTGGTTGGCTCTGACGACAGCTGGGTCATAGCTCTTGCGGGCGAAGACTTCCCTCACCATCGGCGCGAAGAATTCCAGCGGCCGGGTCGGATAGTCCGGATCGAAGCTCGACTGGTCCCATTTTTCACAGAACTCGGCGCAGTCGTCGAAATACGCGCTATCCCGGAAGGCGTCGCGCTTGTGCGGATTGGCCCCGACATGCTCGCCATAATAGACAAGCTGGAAATCGCCATGCTTCTCGACCACCCAGGCGCATTGCTCGCGCACGAACGGTCGTATGATGGCAGCGGCGTATTCGTCGTGGTTATAGGGCGCGTAGATATCGCCGATATCGTGCAGCAGCGCCGACACCACCCAGTCTATGTCGGCGCCGGCGTTCCAGGCCCGCGTCGCGGCCTGCAGCGAATGACCGAGCCGCGTCACCTTGTAGCCTGACAGCGATTTGTCGAGTTCGACCATGGCCGCCAGTAGCCGGTCGGCTGTGCCGGCGGCATATTCGATTTCATGTGCGGTCAGGAAGGCATAATCCTCGCGGTCGCCATCCTTCATCTGGGTGAATTTTACCGTTTCCATTGTCGTCACCTTCCGCAACCAGAAACCTAGCGACCGAGCTCAAGATAGAGGTCGCCGCCCACGATCTCGACCGGAAATGTCCGCGCCTTCAGCCTGTCATCGACGAGGCATTTTCCCGACCTGATTTCGAATTCCCAGCCGTGCCAGGCACAGCGGACGATTTCGCCTGCGCGCTCATAGACGAATTCCGCCCTGTCGGTCGGCCTGGTGGTTCCACAAACCGGCCCTTCGCAAAGCCGGCCTGCCCGGTGCGGGCAGATGTTGAGCAAGGCGGCATAGCCATCGTCGAGCTGGAATATACCGATGCTCATGCGGCCGAAGGCGACGATCCTGGGTTGCCCGACCGCGACCTCGTTGACCTTGCAGGCAAAGGTGCGGCCTCGGACTGGCACGGCTGCTGCATTGGCCGTCATCACGCAACCCTCGCGCTGGCGGCGGCCGGAGCCTCGATGCGCTTGTAGACCTCCAGCGCATTCAGCCCCATCACCTTGTCGCGCCAGGCCGGTGGGATGTGGATGTTGGTCGGCGCGTCGAAATCCCAGTGCGGATAGTCGGACGCGAAAAGCAGCGTGTTCTGGCCATCCATGTGCTCGAGCGTTTCCCAGAGATGCTTGACGTTCTGCGGCTGTTCGAGCGGCTGGGTGCTGAAGCGGATGTTGCGGCGGCAATATTCCGACGGCAGCATCTTCAGCCACGGCGTCTCCTTGCGCAGCGCCTTGAAGTTGGCATCGAGCCGCCACATCAGCGACGGCACCCACGACACGCCGCATTCGATGACGACGAAGTAGAGGTCGGGATATTTTTCGAACACGCCGTTGGAAATCATGCTGACGACATGGGTCATCGCCGGCTGGCTGAGCAGCGCATGCGTCTCCCAGTAATAGGTCGTCGGGCCGCTGGCGATGGCATTGTGGTTGACGCCGCCCTGGCCGCCGAAATGGATGGCGAAGGGCAGGCCGACTTCGGCGCAGGCCTCGAAGATCGGATGATAGAACGGATCGCCGTAAGGACGTTGCGACCCGTGGCTGGCCAGCACCTGGACGATATCCTTGTGGGCGCCGAGACGGCGGATCTCGGCCGCGGCGCCGTGCGGATCGGTCGGCGAAATGATGATCGATCCCTTGAAGCGCCGGTCCTTGGGCAGCCACCAGTCGATCATGTAATCGTTGTAGGCTTTCACCAGTGCGTTGGCGTAATGATAGTTGGCCAGCGTCGAAGCTTCCAGCGGCTCGTCGGCGGTGAGAATCGCCACATCGATGTCGTAGAGATCGAGGTGCTTCTCCTTCATGATCAGATAATTGTCCTCCTCGGTCTGTGGCCTGATGTCATGCCGCGAGAACCCCTCCGGATGCAGCCATGGGCGATGTCCGTGCGGGAAACTGCCCTTTGGTCCCGGCTTTTCGCCGCGAACCAGAAAATCACGCCAATAGGGCTCGAGATAGGGAAGCAGAACCTCGGCACTGGACCAGTAATTGTGGACGTCGGTGTCGACGATGAACATGGATGACCTGCCGTGGCGGATGTCTGAAAGATGCTGCAATTCTGCGCGCTAAGGCGATATCCGGCAACGCAACCCGGGATGGGATGTTAATCGAAGAATCCGATTAGCCATTGTCGAAGCGGATCAAAAAGCGGTAGCCGTTGCGGACGTTCTCCGTGGGGTGGCCAAGATGCAGATCGAATTGCTCGACACATTCCTGGATCTGATCGAAACCCGCAACTTCAACAGGACAGCGGAGCGCCTTGGCATCACCCAGTCGACCGTTTCGAGCCGCATCCGCACGCTCGAGGCGCTGCTGGAAAAGCAGCTCTTCATCCGCAACAAGAGTGGCACGGAGCCGACCGTCGCTGGCCTGAGGTTCGAGGAGCATGCGCGCGCGGTCAAACTGCGCTGGCTCGACGCCCGCCGCGAAATCCAGTCGGTCGGCAAGTTCGACCGCCTGATCCGCATCGGTATCCAGTTCGAGCTCTACGAACGCGTGCTGGAAGGGTGGCTGGAATGGGTGCGGGCGACGATGCCCAAGCTCGCGATCTATGTCGAGATCGACTACTCCAACCAGATGATCCTCGATCTGACCACCGGCAGTCTCGATCTGGCGGTGCTCTATTCGCCGCAGCATCTTCCGGACATGCACTACGAGCAGATCGCCGAGGAGAATTTCGTCATGGTTTCGACCCGCGGCGTTGCCTTCGGCGAGGTGGTGCCGGCGGACTACATCCGCGCCAATTATTCGGCCTTCTTCAATCGCGCGCATAAGCAGATGCTGCCGGAACTGGAAAACAGCCCCGTATCGACGGGGAATGGCGGCGCGGTTGCCTATCTGCTGCGAAGCCGGGGCGGCACCGCCTTCGTCACCGAAACGGTAGCGACAAAATTGCGGCAGGACGGTGTGGCACAACTCGTTGGTGATGCGCCGAAGATCTCACATCCCATCTATTCGGCCGTGCATGTCAGACACCATCATTCCCACACGCATGTCCGCCTGCTCAAGGCGCTCAAACTGATGACCGCGTAAAGGAGGTCGAGCGGGATGTTTCCCTTTGGCGTGCTGCAGCAGGCCAGGATGAAGCGATGCTGGCGCTCTATCTCCGACAGCCCGCCCGTGTCGCCTCATTGATCGCCAAAAGCGTTCAGGCCATCTTCAGCTGACGCGGTTGCGCTCAACCGTCACATGCGCAAAGCCACTGTTGGTCAACTGGGTCAGGTCTGCCGTCACCGGTTCGGCCCAGCGCTGGCCGATGACGGCACCGTTCAACGCGCCGTCGATGACGTTGTCGGAGATGACGGCTGTGCCGGCACCTTCGACCACGCTGACGACAATGCCCGTGCCCGCCTTGCGGATGATGTTGCCCGTGGCCACGACATTGCGCAGATACGGCCCCCAGCCGATCGACATGCCGTAGAGCGGCGCATTCTCGATGACATTGTTGGACGCGATGGTGTCGGCCTCGACGCCAATGCCGACGCCGAAGCCGGGCGGGTCCGCGGTGTAGGCGCCGCTGGTCGACAAATTGCGCACGATGTTGCCTGAACAGACACCCATGCGGCCGCCTTCGTTGAAGTTGACGATCGAGATGCCGTTGGCCGCGCCATCGACGATGTTGTTGCTGATGACGGCGCCCTCGAACGAGAATTCGGAATAGACTGCGGTCTCGCCCGAGCGCGAACAGGTGTTGCCGGAAATCTGCAGATTGCTGGAACTGTTGGCGCGGATTGCCGAGAAAGCGCAGTCCGAGACGACATTGCCCGAGATGATGACATTGCCGGCGCGAAAGGCGTTGATGCCATTGCCGTTCTGGCCGGTTCCGCCACTGCGCGCACCGATGCGTTCGACACGATTGCCGGTGACCATCGTGCCGTCCTCCGCGGCTTGCCAGCGATGCACGAGGATGCCGCCATTGGCGCAGTCGGAGATGGTGTTGCCCGTGATCGCCAGGCCTCCGGCTTCGACTGAATAGATGCCGGCATCGGCAGCTCCCGATATGTCCGTGCGCTCGATGCGCCCAACCGCACGTTCCAGCGCCAGTCCGTTCTTGCCGCTGCCGGTTATCTGGCAATTGTCGACCACGAGATGACCGACCCGGCGCAGATCGAGCAGCCCTTGCGCATAGTCGCCCATCGAGCGGTTCGAGCCGTCAAAGACCAACCCGCTCAACTCGATATGGTCGGCCTGTTCGGCCATGAAGAGGTGGCCGTCGCCGCCATAGACGATCCGCGTCGCACCCGACACGCCGGAAAGACGCACCCGGCTGGGCAGCGAGAGGTTGGACACCACATAGGTGCCCGCCGGCAGGAACACCGGTATGTCCCGGCTGTTCGCGTCGCGCAGCAGCTTGGCAAAGGCCTTGCTCTGGTCGTCGAAGGTGCCGGGCTGCACGCCAAGGTCAGTGGCATTGATCGAGCCGCGTATCGAGGCCTTTTCGATGCCGGTCAGGCCGGCGGCCGCCGCTTTGCCGAGCGCAAGGCCGATGACGGCAAAGCCGGCGGTTCCGGTCAGCAGCGTTCGTCTGTTCAACATCGGCACAGATTCCCTGCGTTCAGCCCTGACACCACAGTGTCAGCCCCGGCACCGCAGGAATCGTGCCAGACGTTCTGTTCCCCTTCACGAACTGTCGACGATGGCTTGTCGAGCAACCACTCGAGGCCTAGGTTTAGGGAATGAGCAGAGCTTTTACCCGCGAAGAAGATAGCGAAAACGCCATTGCCGGCGTCGGCGAACGGCCGATCAGCACGCACCGCAATCTGGTGACCGAGCACGGCTTGGCGCAGATCGAGGATAATTTGGCCGATCTGCGCGATATCCTGGCGAAAGCCGAACGGAAAGCCGACCGCGAGCGCATCGCCGTCGTCTCACGCGATTTGCGCTACTGGACGGCCCGGCGCGAGAATGCCGAGCTTTCCGTACCGGAGCCCGGCAGCGATCTGGTGCGCTTCGGCATGGGTGTCACGCTGGAAGGCGATGACGGCAAGAAAGTGCACTGGAAGATCGTCGGCGAGGACGAGGCCGATCCCACCAAGGGCAGCATTTCGCACGTTTCTCCGATGGCGGTCGCGCTGTTCGGCAAGAAGGTTGGCGAGGTCGTCACGGTCAACGGCAAGGAATGGGAAATCGTCAAGCTGTCGGACAGTTAGAGCGTCGTAGCCTAATCAGCTCGCAGCAGCCGATCCAACAACCGATCCGCCGCCTCCGGAATAACCGTCCCCGGCGGGAAGATTTCCGCCGCACCGGCTTGCAGCACCGCGTCATAATCCTGCGGTGGGATGACGCCGCCGGCAACGATCACCATATCGCCCCGGCCGAGCTTCTTCAGCGCGTCGCGCAATTCGGGGATCAGCGTCAGATGTCCTGCGGCCAGCGATGAGGCGCCGATGATATGGACATCCTGCTGGACAGCCAGTTTAGCGATCTCTTCCGGTGTCTGGAACATCGCGCCGACGGTGACGTCGAAGCCGAGATCGGCGAAGGCGGTGGCGATGACCTTCTGTCCCCGGTCGTGGCCATCCTGTCCCATCTTGGCAACGAGGATACGCGGCTTGCCGCCGTTTTTCTTCTCGAAGGCGTCGAGCTTGTCCTGAAGCCCGTCGACCACCGGATTGTCGCCAAGCGCCTTGCGATAGACGCCAGAAATGGTCTGGACCGTCGCGACATGGCGGCCAAAGGCCCTTTCCAGGGCGAATGAGATTTCGCCGACCGTGGCATTGGCACGTGCGGCGCGGATGGCGAATTCCAGCAGGTTTTCATTGCCGTGCGCAGCACGGGTCAGTGCATCGAGCGCGCTTTCCACCGCAGCGACCTCGCGAGTGCCTTTCAGCCGTTGCAGCTTCGACAATTGCCGCGCCCGGACCTCGGCATTGTCGATCTTCAGCACGTCGACCTCGATGTCGGTCTCGGGACGATGCGCGTTGACGCCGACCAGCATCTGCTCGCCGGAATCGATGCGTGCCTGCGTGCGTGCTGCAGCCTCCTCGATGCGCAGCTTCGGAATGCCTTGTTCGGTCGCCGCCGCCATCCCGCCGAGAGCCTCGACCTCCTCGATATGGGCAAGCGCGCGCGCCGCCAGATCGTGGGTTAGCCGTTCGAGATAGGCGGAGCCGCCCCACGGATCGATGATGCGCGTGGTGCCGGATTCCTTTTGCAGGATGAGCTGCGTGTTGCGGGCGATGCGGGCCGAATGGTCGGTCGGCAGCGCCATCGCCTCGTCGAAGGAATTGGTGTGCAGCGACTGGGTATGCCCCTGCGTTGCCGCCATCGCCTCGATCATGGTGCGGATGATGTTGTTGTAGGGGTCCTGCGCCGTCAGCGACCAGCCGGACGTCTGGCAATGGGTGCGCAGCGATAGCGAGCGTTCGTCCTTCGGCGCAAAATTCTTCTTCATCAGCGTCGCCCACAGCAGGCGCGCCGCCCTGAGCTTGGCCACTTCCATGAAGAAGTTCATGCCGATTGCCCAGAAGAAGGACAGGCGTGGCGCGAAGCGGTCGATATCGAGACCCGCGGCAACGCCGGCGCGGGCATACTCGATGCCGTCGGCGATCGTATAGGCGAGTTCCAGGTCGGCGGTCGCCCCTGCCTCCTGCATGTGATAGCCGGAGATCGATATCGAATTGAACTTTGGCATGTTCTTCGACGTATAGGAGAAGATGTCCGAAACGATCCGCATCGAGGGTTTGGGCGGATAGATGTAGGTGTTGCGGACCATGAACTCCTTCAGAATGTCGTTCTGAATGGTCCCGGCCAGATCCTTCTGCGCAACGCCCTGTTCTTCCGCCGCGACGATGTAAAGCGCCATGATCGGCAGCACCGCGCCGTTCATCGTCATCGACACGGTCATGTCGCCGAGCGGAATACCGTCGAACAATTGCCGCATGTCGAGGATGGAATCGATGGCGACGCCCGCCATGCCGACATCGCCGGCAACGCGCGGATGGTCGCTGTCATAGCCGCGATGCGTGGCCAGATCGAAGGCAACCGACAGGCCCTTCTGGCCGGCGGCAAGATTGCGCCGGTAAAAGGCGTTGGATTCTTCGGCCGTGGAGAAACCGGCATATTGCCGGATCGTCCAGGGCTGCTGGACATACATGGTGGGGTAGGGGCCGCGCACGAAGGGCGGCAAACCCGGATACGTATCGAGATGCGGCAGGCCCTTGAGGTCGCCCTGATTGTAGAGATGCTTGACGACAAGCCCTTCCGGCGTCGTTCGCTGCCCCTTGACCTCGACCGGTGCCCGGCGTGGCGGCACCCAGCCAATCTGACTGAAATCCGGAATCAAGAAGCGGCCCCGATGGATTGGTCGATGCGGGCCGCAAACAGCGGTTCGCACAGCACGACGCCTTCGGTGAAGGCGGGCCGCCGCTCGGCGTCCAGCGTCTCGACCGGACGCTCGTTTTTCACGGGATAGAGCGTGGTGCCGATGATCGCCCGCTCGCCCGTCTTGAAGGCGGTGTCGCGTTGAGCCGCGGCAGCGCGGACGCGTCCCTGGATATGCCCGTCCCGAAGGCTGGACAGCACACCCCCTTCGGCCTCGATCGTCTGCAACTCCGCCCACGCGGCTTCGCAAAGGTCAGATGTCAGTGCCTCCACCGCGCCGGAACCATAGGCGGGATCGGCAACATGGTCGACATGGCTTTCATTGGCCATGATCAGCTGCGCGTTGCGCGCGACGCGGCGGGCAAAAGCCGCCGGCAGGCCGTGCGCGATCGTGTGCGGCAGGATGGAGATCGAATCGGCTCCCCCCGCTGCCGCCGCGAAGCAGCCGATCGTCGTGCGCAGTATGTTGGTTTCCGGGTCCAGTGCCGTCATCATCCGGAATGATGTCTCGGCATGGATGTTGGCCGTCGAGTTGGGGATCGAGCAGGCCTCCTGCACCCGCGCCCACAACCTGCGCAAGGCCCGCACCTTGGCCATCGACAGGAACTGGTCCTGGTCGACGCTAAGCGCGAAGCCGATGTGAGGTGCGGCATAGACGAGCGGCTGCCGCGCCTTCTCGAACATTCTGAGATACGAGACCGCCGAAGCCAGCATGATGCCGAGCTCCTGCGCCTCGGTGGCGCCGGCATTGTGGAAGACGCGACCGTCCGCCTCCAGCAGCACGCCCGGAACACCCATCGAGAAGAAATGCGCCAAGGATTGCGGCATCGATTCCTGCAGCGCCTCGATCGACATGCGCAGCCGGCCGGTGCCGGCAAGGATCGCCGCCGGGTCGATGCCAAAGGAGAGGTTGAGCTTCGCCGGATCGGAGCGGCGCTTGCTCAGGAACGCCACCAGCCAATCGGCCATGGGGCGACTCCAGGGATGGGTATCGATGCGGATCTGGACCCGGTTGAGGGGCACGCCTTCCAGCACCGTCTCAAGTGCTTGTGCCGTCCTCGGCAGGCCATAGCCGAATGCGTTCGGGGCGCCTTCGAAGACGAGCGACAATCCCGTCGCGCCCTGCGCGATATCGTCAAGCACCTGGGCCTTGGCGCGATCGATATCAGGGTCGTCGACGCGCTGGCTGACGATCCAGGTCGATCGGGGATTCGCGCGCACGATCGGCTCAGTCCCGGTCGCACGGTCGTAGAGGGGTTCGATGCGGATGTTGTCGTCGGTATGCGAGACCAGCTTTTCCTCGAAGGATGCACCGGCCAGCGCCTTTTCCGCCAAGGCCAGCCAACGCTGGCGCTCCGCGCTCACAGGTTCAGCATCCCTCGTCAAGGCTCCGGCGCCCATCGATCTTCCTCGTTTTATGCGGCCGCATCAGCCGGTGCGGTTCAGTCTACGGTTCCCGGTCGGTTATCGCAATGCGACGTGCCTCCAAGGTCAAAATTCGATCATCGAGATATAGGGCGGCTTGCGTGGACGGACCATGAACGATTGCCAAACACCAGCAAAATCCGCAAGTTCCAAAAATCCGATTTGATTGATTGGCCCGCTTTGGGCAATTGGCCCCGCTTTGGGCAATTGGCATTGTCGCTGCCCAACGGCCTCACTATACCTTCCGGCAAAGGCCGGCTTTAGACACATCAGTTTGCGGAGACCCTGGATATGGCCGACGACACCAGTATTTTCATCGGCGCCAGCCGCAAGCCCGACGACAGCTATCAGCGCCCCGAGCAGCTGTTGCTGCAGTATGGGAATCGCCATGGCCTGGTGACTGGCGCCACCGGTACCGGCAAGACCGTCACCTTGCAGATCCTGGCTGAAGGGTTTTCGAATGCTGGCGTGCCGGTGTTCTGCGCCGACATCAAGGGCGACCTGTCAGGCATCGCCATGATGGGCACGGCGCAGGATTTCCTGGTCAAGCGGGCCGAACAGGTCAAGCTCGACCCTTACGATTTCCAGGAGTTCCCCGTCATCTTCTGGGACCTGTTCGGCGAGCAGGGCCATCCGATCCGCGCCACCGTCTCGGAGATGGGGCCGTTGCTGTTGTCGCGGCTGATGAACCTGACCGAGGCGCAGGAAGGCATCATGAACATCGCCTTCCGTATCGCCGACGAGGAAGGCTTGCTGCTGCTCGACATGAAGGATTTGCAGGCGCTGCTGGCCAACGTCGCCGAGCGTGCCGATGAGATCGGCTCGCGCTACGGCAATGTGACCAAACCTTCCGTCGGCGCCATCCAGCGCACGCTGCTGATACTGGAGCAGCAGGGTGCTGCCCATTTCTTCGGTGAGCCGGCGTTGCGGATCTCCGACATCATGCGCACCACCCGGGACGGCCGAGGCGCCATCAGCGTGCTCGCCGCCGACAAGCTGATGATGAGCCCACGGCTCTACGCCACCTTCCTGCTCTGGCTGATGTCGGAACTGTTCGAGGTGCTGCCGGAAGTCGGCGATCCCGACAAGCCGAAGCTGGTGTTCTTCTTCGACGAGGCGCACCTGCTTTTCGATGAAGCGCCGAAGGTGCTGATCGATCGCGTCGAACAGGTAGTCCGCCTGATCCGCTCGAAAGGCGTCGGCGTCTATTTCGTCACGCAGAACCCCTTGGATATCCCTGAAAAGGTTCTGGCCCAGCTCGGCAATCGCGTCCAGCACGCATTGCGCGCCTACACGCCGCGTGAACAGCAGGCGGTGAGGACGGCTGCGGAAACGTTTCGCCCCAATCCCGATTTCGACTGCGCCGTCGCCATCACCCAACTCGCCACCGGCGAAGCGCTGGTCTCGACGCTGGAGACCAAAGGCATTCCGTCTGTGGTGCAACGCACCTTGATCCGCCCGCCTTCGTCGCGGCTCGGGCCGATAACCGCCGCCGAGCGGCAAAAACTGATCGCCGAAAGCCCGGTCGCCGGCCAGTATGACGAGGTCATCGATCGCGAATCGGCCTTTGAGATGCTGCAGAAGAAAGCGCAGGAGGCGCAGGACGCTGAAGCGCAGGCACAGCAGGCAGGCAGCGGCGGTTCGCGCTGGACCATTCCGGGTTTCGGCAATGACGATCCGCCGCCGCAGTCGGGGGGCCGCCGCGCCCCTGCGCCGCGCCCCTCCAATCGCCAGACCGTAACCGAGGCCGCGATCAAGTCGGTGGTGCGCTCGGTCGGCTCCTCGGTCGGACGTGCGATCGTGCGCGGGATTCTCGGGAGCCTGTCGCGGGGGCGTTAAGCCACGCCCAGGGCCGATAGCCCGGCTAGCTCGAATGTCCAAAACATAGCGGCGTGTTGATTCCCGAACCGGCGAAGCGCACGCTAAAACCTACACCACGAAGGTCGAGAACGGCCGCGTGTACATCGAGGTCTGACATGTCCGATACTTTTGCGCTTGCGGCTTGCGCCGAAATGCTGTGGCGCGACAAGCCGATGGAATGGCGCGTCAAGCGCCTCACCGAAATGGGTTTTCAGGTCGGCCTCTGGAACTGGCCCGAGCACGACCTTGCAATGCTGGAAAGGTCCGGCGCGACCTTCTCGATCATGAACGGTTACCTGCGCGGTCGGCTGGCCGATGACGAAGGTGCCGCCGAATTGCTCAAGACGGCGAAGGAGACGGCGGCGGTCGGCAAGCGCCTCGGCGTCGCGCGGCTCAATCTGCACGGCACCGGGCTGGGCGATGGCGGCCTGCCGGTAACCCCTTGCGAGACGGTCACCGGTGCCATGTGGCTCAAAGCGCGCGACACGCTGAACCGCATTGCCGACCTCGCCGAGGCGGAAGGCGTGACCTTCACGCTGGAGAATTTGAACCTGCCGGTTGACCATCCCGGCGTGCCGTTCGGGCGCGCGCAGGATACGCTGGCGCTGGTCTCGAGCGTTAATCGGCCGGGACTGCGCCTCAATCTCGATCTCTACCATGCCCAGATCGGCGAAGGGAATTTGATCGAGCTGTGCCGCGCCTGCCTGCCCTGGATTGGTGAGGTCCAGGTTGCCGATGTTTCCGGACGCATGGAGCCCGGCGCGGTGAGATCAATTACCGGGGCATCGCCCACGCGCTGAAGGACATGGGCTATCGTGGGCCTGTCGGCATGGAGGCGTTCGCCTCCGGAGACCCTGAAGCAGCCCTGCGGGCGTTTCGCGAAGCTTTCACCGTCTGAGGGAACAAACTTCGCCTCCAAGAAGCGACGGCTGCCCGCCGCTCCCTCGGCCAGCTCAGAAGATCGCGTTGGTGACGGCCTTGACCGGTCCGAGCAGGACCGATCCGTCCGGCACGCCAGCGTCGATCGGGATGGCCTTCCGGTTAGCCGTCGCCACCGCAGCCTGACTGATATCGGCAGTCACGATCACGGGCGTCTTCGACGGCACGCGATCGTAGAGATCGATGATGTCCTGGTTCATGAAGCGAACGCAGCCTGACGAGACCGACTTGCCGATCGATTTCCATTCCGGCGAGCCGTGCAGGCGGTACAGCGTGTCGACGTTGCCCTGAAAAAGATAGAGCGCACGCGCGCCGAGCGGGTTCTTCAAGCCGCCGGGCATGCCGCCATTGTCGGCGCTGTATGGCTTCAACTCTGGCTGCCGGGCGATCATTTCATCCGGCGGCGTCCATTTCGGCCATTTCTGCTTCCACTGGACGACAGCATCGCCGGACCATTCGAAGCCGGCGCGGCCAAGACCGACGCCGTAACGGATCGCCTGGCCGCCCGGACGCACCAGATAGAGATGATGTCCGGTCGTATCGACGATGATGGTGCCGGGCTTCTGCCCGGTCGGATCGGGGACGATCTGACGCAGGTACTGCGGATCGATCCGTTCGAACGGTATCGCCGGAAGGTCGAAGCCGCCATCGCTGACGGCTGCATACATCGTCGCGTAGTCGGGAAGAGGCGGTTCGACATAGGTGGGTGGGGGTGGCTCGACCGGCCCGGGTCCGGGTCCAGTGGTGGTGCATGCGGAAACCGCAATCGAGGCGGCGCCCAATGCTGCGGCGTTGAGAAAGCCGCGACGGCTCAGGCGATAGGATTCGATTTCGGTTATGGACATAGCTGCCTTCTTTAAGTCGGGAATCGCAACAAAGCGTGAATTCACCGACCGCTGTTACCGGTGCCTGACAACACCTGGGGCGATAGGCGGTTCCGATTCTGGCCCGAACGTGGACAAACAAAGGCGAAGCTGTGACCGCGCCGCCACTGTGGCGCCAGGGCCACAGCCTGTTGCTGGAGCAATGCCAGGAAAAGGGTGAAGCGGTTTTCCCGGGAAAAGCGCATAGCGCTTTCCCTTGGGAATTGCATCAAACGAATAGCTGAAACGGTGAACCGCTTCAGATGCCGGGCACCAGCGCTTCAAGAGTCGGCAGGATCAGGGCGGGCGGGAAGTCGCGGTATTCCTCGGGCTGGTTGGAGCGGTTGATCCACACCGTTCGGAAGCCGAATTTGGTGGCGCCCGCAATATCCCAGCGATTGGAGGACTGGAACGACACCGCGCCGGGATAGAGGCGCCAGCCAGTGGCGACCATGTCGTAGACCGCCGGATCGGTCTTGAAACGCCGCACGGCATCGACCGAATAGATGTCGTCCAGAACCTGGTCGAGCGCGGCGGACTTGACCGCTGCTTCCAGCATTTCGGGCGAGCCGTTGGAGAGGATCGCGAGCCTCGCTCCCGAAGCCTTGAGCGCCTTCAGCACGGCCGGCACTTCCGGGTAGCAATCCAACCGCCAGTAAGCTTCCAGCAGCCTGGCCTTGAGGCTTGGATCAGCTGAAGGGACCTTGCGCAAGGCGAAGTCGAGCGCGTGTTCGGTCAGCTGCCAGAAATCGGCATAGGCGCCCATCAGCGTGCGCACCCAGGAATATTCGAGTTGCTTGGCACGCCAGATTTCGGACAGCAGCTGGCCGTCCGGCCCAATCTGGTCGGCATGTCGGCGTACGGCGGCATGCACGTCGAACAGCGTACCGTAGGCGTCGAAAACATAGGCGGTGTATTGCATGGCAACAGTTTTGAGGCGAGGCGGGGCAAGGTGCAAGCCTTGATTGCAACGCGCCCGCCGCTGGCATCAACAAAACTCCTTGATGCTGGTTGACGGCAGCGGCCAAAGCATCATCCAATGTTGTCACACAAGATTGATCGGAACGGGACAACGCGATGACACTGGCGGCAGCGGCGCAATCCGCGACATGGACTTATGTCGACGGCGACTGGTACGAGGGCAATGTAGCCATCCTCGGGCCGCGCAGCCACGCCATGTGGCTGGGCACCAGCGTGTTTGATGGCGCTCGGTGGTTCGAGGGCGTGGCGCCCGACCTCGACCTTCATGCCAAAAGGGTGAACGCCTCGGCGATCGCGCTTGGCCTCAAGCCGAACATGACGCCCGAAAAGATCGTCGGGCTGACCTGGGACGGATTGAAGAAGTTCGACGGCAAGACGGCGGTCTACGTCAGGCCGATGTACTGGGCCGAGCATGGCGGCTATATGGGCGTGCCGGCCGATCCCGCTTCGACCCGGTTCTGCCTCTGCCTCTATGAATCGCCGATGATCGCGCCAACCGGGTTTTCGGTGACAGTGTCGCCGTTCCGGCGCCCGACGATCGAAACCATGCCGACCAACGCCAAGGCCGGCTGCCTTTATCCCAACAATGGCCGCGCCATCCTCGAAGCCAAGATGCGCGGCTTCGACAATGCGCTGGTGCTCGATATGCTGGGCAATGTCGCCGAGACCGGAAGCTCCAATATCTTTCTGGTCAAGGATGGCCACGTTTTCACGCCGGCGCCGAACGGCACCTTCCTGTCCGGCATCACGCGCTCGCGCACTATGACGCTGCTGGGCGAGTATGGCTTCAAAACCACGGAAAAGACGCTGTCGGTGCGCGATTTCCTCGAAGCGGATGAGATTTTCTCGACCGGCAACCATTCCAAGGTGGTGCCGATCACGCGCATCGAGGATCGCAACCTGCAACCCGGGCCGGTGGCCAAGAAGGCGCGCGAACTCTATTGGGATTGGGCGCATTCGACTTCCGCCGCGTGAGCGGATAAAAAGGCGACCGACGCTTCATTCCGGAGTTGTCCAAATCCATTCCAGACCTATCTTAAATCGGTATCCACACCGGACTTTTCCACGAGGGAGTACTACCCATGGCTTTTGAATTGCCCGCTCTGCCCTACGACTATGAGGCCTTGCAGCCCTATATGTCGAAAGAGACGCTGGAGTATCACCACGACAAGCACCACAAAGCCTATGTCGACAACGGCAACAAGCTTGCCGCTGAAGCCGGCCTTGGCGATCTGTCGGTCGAAGAGGTGGTCAAGCAGTCGTTCGGCAAGAATGCCGGCCTCTTCAACAATGCCGCGCAGCATTACAACCACATCCATTTCTGGAAGTGGATGAAGAAGGGCGGCGGCGGCAACAAGCTGCCTGGCGCGCTGCAGAAGGCGGTCGACGCCGATCTCGGCGGCTACGACAAGTTCAAGGCTGATTTCATCGCTGCCGGCACGACGCAGTTCGGTTCGGGCTGGGCCTGGGTTTCCGTCAAGGACGGCAAGCTGGCGATCTCGAAGACCCCGAACGGCGAAAACCCGCTCGTTCATGGCGCCTCGCCGATCCTCGGCGTCGACGTCTGGGAACACTCCTATTACATCGACTACCGCAACGCCCGCCCGAAATATCTCGAGGCGTTCGTAGACAGCCTGATCAACTGGGATCATGTGCTGGAACTCTACGAAAAGGCGAAGTAATCGATCGTCAGAAAGGCCCCGGCAATCCCGGGGCTTTTCTTTTTCGGTATCAACGCCCGTGGCTGCGAAGGCCCGGCAAAAATCGTCAGAGGAAAGGGAATATTCCCCCCGTCGCATCCGTTAACGTCCTGTCCTGAAATGCCTTCATCATGGAGCCAAATGAATGAGAAAGCTTGTTATCGCCATCTCAATGCTCGCCTTCGCCGGTTCGGCCGCCTTTGCCGATCCGATCCTCGACAGGCAGGCTCTGATGAAGGAGCGCGGAAAGATCGTCGGCGGCCTGGCAAAAGTGGCCAAGGGCGATGAGCCCTTCGATGCTGCTGCCGTGCTGACGCAGTTGCAGGCGCTGCAGGCAAATGCCGAGAAGTTCGACGTCGACGCGTTGTTCCCGAAAGGCAGCGATACCGGCGACACCACGGCGGGACCGAAGATCTGGTCAGATATGACCGGCTTCAAGGCGGCCGAGGACAAGTATCTCGCCGACGTCAAGGCAGCCGTCGCGGCGGCTCCCGCCGATGTCGGCGCGCTGAAGACGCAGGTCGGCGCAATCGGCTCGGATTGCGGCACATGCCATCAGGGCTACAGGGTCAAGAAAAGCTGATTTCAGCCATGGCATGGCTGAAGAAACTCGTCGGCGTGGCCCTCGTTCTGGGGGGCGCCGGCGCGGCTGCCGGGTTGCTGCTGTCGGCGCCGGTCAGGCTCGATACGACGGTCCTGGCGCAACTCGGGCCGGGCGATGCCGCCAGGGGCAAGCGCATTTTCTATGCCGGCGGCTGCACGTCCTGCCATGCCAAGCCGGGTTCGCAAGGCGATGCGCGGCTTCAGCTCGTGGGTGGCCTCGAACTCAAGACGCCGTTTGGCACCTTCGTTCCGCCCAACATCTCGCAAGATCCCAAGGACGGCATCGGCGCGTGGTCGGTCGAGGATCTCGCCAACGCCATGCTCAAGGGCGTGTCGCCGTCTGGCCAGCATTTCTATCCGGCCTTTCCCTACGCCTCCTACGCCCGCATGAAGCCATCGGATATCGCCGATCTCTATGCTTTCTTGAAGACGCTTCCGGCGATCGCGGGCAAGGCGCCGGACAATTCGCTGGCGTTCCCGTTCAACATCCGTCGCGGCATCGGCCTGTGGAAACTGCTTTATCTCAGGGATCAGCCTGTCATTCCCTTGCCGGTGGGCACGCCTGCCCCTGTGATGGCCGGCCGCTATCTGGTCGAAGGGCCGGGTCATTGCGGCGAATGCCACACGCCGCGCGACTTCGCGGGCGGTATAAAAAAGAACGAATGGCTGGCTGGCGCCGTGGCCGCCGAAGGCAGCGGCATCGTGCCGAACATCACATCGGGCGAGGGTGGCCTTAGCCACTGGTCGCAAGCCGACATCGCCAATTATCTCGAGACCGGGTTCACACCGGATTTCGATTCCGTCGGCGGTGCGATGGTCGACGTGCAGCGAAACATGGCCGAACTGACACCAGAGGATCGCGCCGCGATTGCCGCCTATCTCAAGGCTGTACCGCCGCACACGAACGGTTATCCCGCACGCAAGGCGGCTGCGAATTGATTTCGGCTTCGTCGCTCAGGCTTGGCTCCCGTCCCCTGGCAAAACATTCGACGATCTTCGCCAGCGCGTCGCCGGGCAATCGAAGTTTCGAGCTCCTGCTTCAGGGTATCCCCGCGGCCGTCCTCAGACTACAGGTGGCGATCGCCGAGAAAATCAAAGCCCGTCTCGAAGAAATGATTGTAGTTGCAGGTCATCTCCTCGCCCGCTGCGATGTCGCGTAAGGCGTAGGTTTCCTCGGGCGAGGAGACATCGCAATTCGGCTCGTCGTCATGGTTCATGTAGCGGGCGTCGTCCGCTTCGAAGACGATATAGGCCGGATCGCGCCGGTCGGGATAGGAATAGCGATCGAGATAGTTCTTCACCGGTCCGCTCTCGCCCTCATAGGTCTCGACGTCGATGATGCGGTCAAACCGGGGGTCGAGCTTCCAGACCAGCGTGCCCTTGGCAATGTGGTTCTTGGCAAACACACCGATGCCCTGGATCGGCGATTTGTCGAGATAGACGTCGACGAGCAACATGGTACACCCCGGTAAAAAACATGGCAGGCACGGCTTGCGAAAAGCCGCGCACTGGTTAGCGCGCGGCTGGTGCAATTGCGAGCGGAAATGAGCAGTACGGAATTCAAAAAGTCATGATCGCAATGTCTTCCGGAAGATGTCTGTCGGAAGCCGGCCTCTCCAGCGTCAGCGTTGTTGCAAGGCCATGCGGACGCCAAAGGCACAATAGATACCGCCGACCAGCTTGCCCTGCCATTTCAGCGCTGTCGGATTTCTGCGCAGGAAACTGCCAAGCCGACCTGCGCTCACCGCAAAAATGACCGTGCTGAAAAGACCCAGCACGACGAAGACAGTTCCCAATACGGCCAGTTGAAGCATCGCCGAACCGTTTTCGGGCCGCACGAACTGAGGCAGGAAGGCCAGGAAGAAAAGCGCGGTCTTGGGATTGAGCACCTCGGTGAAGACAGCCTGTCGAAACGCCTTGCCGGCAGGGATCGCGAGCGCACCGGCGGTCGGATCGGTCGGCGTCTTCTCGAGGATGGCGCGAATGCCGAGGTAAACGAGGTAGGCCGCGCCGATGTACTTCACGACGCTGAACAGCGTCGCCGACGCGGCGATGATCGCCGAGATGCCGATCATCGCCATGACCGTGTGAAACATGTCGCCGGCCGCGATCCCGGCACCGGTCGCGATCCCGACCTTCGTTCCAGAACTCGTTGCCCGGGCGATCGTCAGCAGCGTGGCCGGCCCCGGGATAAAGACGAAGCCGAGCACGACGGCGATGTAGGCGATCAATGTCGACAGATCGATCATTGGAGGGTCTCCTCGGTAAGCTGCGCCTTGCCCGTCACCTTCAGCGCGAAGGAATAGGTGTAGGCGATCTCTTCCAGGCGTGAGAACCGGCCTGACGCACCGGCATGGCCGGAATCCATGTTGATCTTGAACAGCACCGGATTGTCGCCGCTCTTGCGGTCGCGCAGCCGCGCCACCCATTTGGCCGGCTCCCAATAGGTGACGCGCGGATCGGTGAGACCAGCGAGCGCCAGGATCGGCGGATAGTCGAGTGCCGCGACATTGTCGTAGGGCGAGTAGGCGGCGATCGTCCGGTAGTCGTCGGCGGACGCGATCGGGTTGCCCCATTCCGGCCATTCCGGCGGCGTCAGCGGCAGGGTCGCGTCGAGCATGGTGGTGAGCACGTCGACGAACGGCACCTCGGCAACGATGCCGCCGAAGCTTTCGGGCGCCATGTTGGCGATGGCGCCCATCAGCATGCCGCCGGCCGAGCCGCCTTGCGCGACGGTGCGGTCAGGCGCGGTATAGCGTTCGGCAACGAGGTGGCGCGCGCAGGCGATGAAATCGGTGAAGGTGTTCATCTTGGTTGCCCGCTTGCCGTCGTCGTACCAGCCATAACCCTTGTCCTTGCCGCCACGGACATGGGCGATGGCGTAAACGAAGCCGCGGTCGACCAGCGATAGGCAATTGGTGTTGAAGGCCGCCGGCACGGTGATGCCATAGGAGCCGTAGCCGTAGAGCAGGCAAGGTGCGGATCCGTCGAGCGGCGTGTCGCGATGGTGCAAAAGCGAGATCGGCACCAGTTCGCCATCGGCGGCGGGCGCCATCAGCCGCCTTGTCACATAGTGGTCCGCATCATGGCCGGACGGCACTTCCTGGGTCTTCAGCAACACCCGCTCGCGGGTGCGCATGTTGTAGTCGAACACTTGCGCCGGCGTCGTCATCGACGAATAGGAAAAGCGCATGATCTCGGTGTCGTATTCGTAGGAACCCGACAGGCCGAGCGAGAAAGCCTCTTCATCGAGAGACAGAAGATGCTCTTCACCGCTGGTGCGGTCGTGCACGACGATGCGCGGCAGGCCCTCCTTGCGTTCGAGCCGCACCATGTGGTCCTTGAAGCCGATCACCGACAGGATCAGCCGGCCCGGCTCGTGCGCCACCAGTTCCTGCCAGTTGGCGCGGACCGGATCACTCGCCGGCGCCGTCATGATCTTGAAATCCTTGGCGCCGTCGGCGTTGGTGAGGATGAAGAAGATGTCGCCGCCTTCCTCCAGCTCATACTGCAGGCCGATCTCGCGCGCCGAGACCAGCCTGGGTTCGGCAAATGGGTCGCTGGCGCTCAACAGGCGATATTCCGAGGTCTCGTGATCGTTGATGCCGATCATGATCCATTCGTTGTTGCGGGTGCCGTCGACATTCATGAAGAAACCGGGGTCGGTTTCCTCATAGATCAGGCGGTCGCTTTCAGGGTCTTGTCCAAGTGCGTGGAACAGCACCTTCGAGGGGCGGTGGTTTGGGTCGAGACGCGTATAGAAGAACCCGTCATTGCCCGCATCCCACACGCCTGAGCCGCCGGTGGCTTGTATCTGGTCCGCCAGTTCCTTGCCATCGGCAAGATCGCGCACGCGCAGCGTGTAGAATTCCGACCCCTTGTCGTCGAAGGCCCACAAAAGCTTGCGATGATCGGCCGAATGATCAACGCCGCCGAGCCGGAAATAGGCCTTGCCTTCCGCCTCCAGGTCACCGTCGAGCAGGATCTGCTCAGCCCCGCCGTCGCGTGGCATGCGGAAATAGCGTGGCTGCTCGCCGCCGAGCTTGAAGGAAGAACCGTAGGCATAGGGCCCGTCCTGCATCGGAACGGAAGAATCGTCTTCCTTGATGCGCGCCTTCATTTCCTTGAAGAGTTGCTTCTGCAGGCCTGATGTGTCGGCCATCAGCTTCGACTGGTAGGCATTTTCCGCTTCGAGTTCGGCGCGGATCCCTGCATCGAGCAGGGAAGGGTCCCGGAACATCTCCTGCCAGTTGTCGGCCCGCAGCCAGGCATATTCATCGGTCCGCGTGATGCCGTGATGTGTGTCGAAGACCGGCCGCTTTTCGGGTGTTGGCGGGCTGGCGATCGGAAACATGGAAGTCTTGGTCATTGCGTCTCGCTTGGGAAATATCTTGAGTGGGCAGTGAATACGCCGGTCAGGGCGGGTTCAAGGGCCGCAGCCTGGGATGGTGCCGGCTTCATGAGATGGGGGCCGGGAGGAAAGGTGACGATTGGATTGCTGCGACTTTCGCCGTTGCTTCGCTAACTCTGGTCTTTGCCGGCCAGTCTCATGCGACCGTATTCGCGGCTTGGCAAGTGGCCAATGTGCTGGTCGGCGACACGCTCAACGTGCGCCTATGGCAAAATACATCACCTATATTGATTGGCCGCCATCGATTGGCACCAGGCCGGTGGCAGGCAGCTCCCTTGTTTTTGTGTGATGCACGGCAACCTGTGGTTTTGCGGACAGATGTGAACAACCAAGACTGTCGGCGCGATAGCAAAGCAAACCAGAGCATTGAAACCTGCTTTGTGAGTTATCGCGAATGTAACGCGGGGCTGACGTTACGGCAGGCTTTGTCGGTTTGGCGGGCGAAATATCGAAAAATTACATGATGCACGAAAGATTGAAGCTGATCCGCGAATAGTTGATCAACATTCTTAAATATAATGCACAGAGCGAATTGACTTACTTGCTTTATCGTCGCATTGATGCGCCCGCGATACGAATCGCAGGAACTCTACCTGCACAAAATTCGTGCAATGCCCTGCCTGTAAAAAAGGGCGCAGATCGACGTAACTCTTGTTGGGGCCTGAAGATCATGGATATTGTCGAAACACCTTCCAGAAACAACGATGCGCTGATCGAGCTGACCGCCGATGTGGTGGCCGCCTATGTCAGCAACAATCCCGTGCCGGTCGGCGAACTGCCGAACCTCATATCCGATGTCCATGCCGCTCTCGGGCGTGTGGGCGGCACCACAGAACAGCCCCCTGCCGACAAGCAGAAGCCGGCTGTCAACCCGAAGCGCTCGGTTCATGACGACTACATTGTCTGTCTTGAAGACGGCAAGAAGTTCAAGTCGCTCAAGCGTCACCTGATGACCCACTATGACCTGACGCCGGACCAGTATCGCGAAAAGTGGAATCTCGACCCGAGCTATCCGATGGTTGCGCCGAACTATGCGGCGGCACGCTCGCAGCTCGCCAAGAAAATGGGCCTTGGCCGCAAGCGCAAGGCGCGGTAATCGCTGCTTTGTCAGGTCGAAGCTGAATCAACGGCGCTTTCGGGCGCCGTTTGATTTTGGGGGGCCGTTGGCGGATCGGATCCGATCAGGCGGTCTGCGCGAGTGCCATTTCGGCATCGCGCTTGATGCGCTTGACCATCGAGCGAAGGCCGTTGGCGCGCTGGGGCGACAGGTGCTCGTCCAGGCCGAGCTCTTTTAGCGTTGCTTCGGCATCGGTTTTCTGGATTTCGCTGGCGGTCTTTCCGGAAAACAGCGCCAGCATGATCGCGACCAGTCCGCGCACGATATGGGCGTCCGAATCGCCGGTGAAGGTGATGACCGGATCGCTGCCCGGTTCCCGTTCGGTGGTCAGCCAGACCTGGCTGACGCAACCTGGCACCTTGTTGGCGGCATTGCGCTGCTCATCGGGAAATGGCGGCAGCGCCTCGCCCAGTTCGATCACATAGCGGTAGCGGTCTTCCCATTCATCAAGGAACGAAAAATCGTCGCGGATCGTCTGGATCGTGGTCGTCATGATCCCGGATATAGTCACGCGGCAGCGCCGCGTCACGAGAAAAACAAACACCGCGGGCGTCGAGAGGGCAGACGGCCCGCGGTGTGCCGTCGAGACGGCTTAATTCCTTATCGGTAGGTTGACGGTCTCGGGCAGGACGATTTCTTCCGGCACGCTGGCCGTCATTGTCGAGGTATCGGGGCCGGCGGACTTGTCGTCCAGCATGGCGGCCGCGATCTTGGCCGTCTCCTTGGCGCGCGCGGTGATGGTGTGCATCGCCGACTTGCCGGTTTCACAGACATCGGGTTTGCGCTCGCAGATGCCGGCAATGTCGCCCACCGCATCGCGTGCCGCGAACAGAGCCTGGATCGGCCCGACGCTTTCCTGGCCCGGCTCGTCGGAACCGACACTCAGCGGCAGCGCCAGCAGCACCAGTGAAAACCAGAAAGCCATTCTTATCAGGAAGAACATGCCTTGCCTCTCGTCGTGACCGGATCATGCATCACATGGCATGACCTCTTTTATGGCAGGATGTTGGCACACAGGCACAAAGGACGGCTTGCAAGTTAGACGAGAATTTTCCTCAAATTTTAGGCAAATCCGAAAGGAAGCGTGTTGCGACCGATTTGTTTCATATCGGGACCATTCGCGTTACCATCCGATAACCATTTATCTGGTTGTTTCCATTGCAGTTTTCTTGAATTCGGGCGGCTCTCTTCCCGCCTAAGGTCCGCCGACGGCAGGCGTTGGCGGATAACGCTCCATTTACTATGGCGGCATTTGCACGGGTTTTCGGCGGCAAGCATCCCGATATTTGCCGCAGGCCGGGCGTTGGTCGGCCCTGCCTTATCCATTCCTTAAACGCTGGATGAGAGTTTCAGAGGCAATCAAAAGAATCTGCAAAAGCAGTGCTGTTCACGACGAGTGCGAGTGCGTTGAGTTGAGTTTGATCAAGGCCAGATACGCTGAATTGCCTGGCGCAATTGCCGCCGGTTGCGAACGTATGGTCCATCCCTCCATTCTTGGGCAGAGCGACCGCGAGCGCCAGCGCCGCTTCATCGGCGTCATGCTGGCGGCGCCGTTCTTTGCCGCCGGCGCTGCGGTCACGCTGGTCACATCGGGCATGGGTGCCGCGGTCACCATGGCTGCCATCTTCGCGGCCTTCGGCCTGTGCTGGTTCGTCGCCTTGCTGGTGGCGGCGACCGGCAAGATGGCCGTGGCGGCGCGGATCGCCCTGGCGATGGCGGCTGTTGCTCTTGGCGGTCTCATCGCCGCCGCCGGCGGGTTGAGTTCTCCTGTCGCCATGCTTGCCGTGGCGCTGCCCTTCGAAGCCTGGTGGATCGGCGCGTCGCGGCGTACGGCCCTGTGGGGGGCTGTTTCGGCCATTGTCGCCATTGCTCTTCAGCCTCTGGCCACGGCCTTCATGCCAATCACGGGCGCGCAGATCGCTGCCTGGCACTGGCTGGTGCCATTGGCCTGGGCGCTGACGCTGATCCCGCGCCTGTCGGCGTTTCGCGACACCGCCGGCGCGGCCGACACGCTGGATAGCGGTGATCGGCTGGAAGATATCATCGATGCGGTGGTGTTGCGGATCGCCCGCCACGGCGAGGTGCTCGATGCGTCCGCCAAAGCGCGCACACTTTTGAAATTGCCGCCGGAACTGCTTTCCGGAAGCGGCTTGTTCGACCGCGTCCATCTGTCGGACCGCGTCTGCTATCTCAGCGCCCTGGCCGACATGCGTGACGGCGCCCTGTCGCGCCGCCTCGAATTGCGCGTCAGGCTGCCTCAGAATGGCAACGGCCAGAATGACAATCGCCTGGCGGCCGACAATTACCGGCCATTCACGCTGGAGCTGGTGCGCGGTGTGGAACAGAGCGACGTCTTCACGCTGGTCCTGCGCGAGAATGACGAGACTGCCCGGCTGCGCGAGGAACTGGCAGAAGCCAATGAGGCAGCGGTCGCCGCTGAAGTGGCCAAGGGGCGGTTCCTGGCGGTGGTGAGCCATGAGTTGCGCACGCCACTGAACGCCATCATCGGCTTCTCGGACATGCTGCTGCACGAGATGTTCGGCGCCTTCAAGGATCCGCGCCAGAAGGAATATGTCACCCTGGTGCGGGATTCGGGCCAGCACCTTTTGGCCGTCGTGACATCCATACTCGACGTATCGAGGATCGAATCGGGCGCCTACGCGACCGAACCGGAGCCGTTCCGGTTCATGGAAGCTGTCGACATGTGCCAGTCGATGATGCGGCTGCAGGCGCAGGCCAAGAACATTGACCTGCAGGCGCAGATCGCACCCGACGCCGGCGACATCAATGCGGATCGCCGCGCCGTGCAGCAGATCCTGATCAACCTCGTCTCCAACGCGATCAAGTTCACACCCGATGGCGGCGACGTCGTCGTCGGCGCCAAGCGGATCGGTTCACGCCTGCATTTCTGGGTCAGGGACACCGGCATCGGCATTGCCGAGGAGGATTTCGCCAATCTCGGCAAGCCCTTCATGCAGATCCAGAACGACTATACCCGCCGTTTCGAGGGGACCGGTCTTGGCCTGTCACTGGTGAAGGGCCTGGTGGCACTGCACGAAGGTACCATGTCGATCGAAAGCATGCAGGGTGAGGGCACCACGGTGACCATCAGCCTGCCGGTCAACGGGCCGAAGGGGCGCCCGGCCAACCAGGCAGGGGTGCTGACGATGCCGGTGACGAGGGCGAAAGGGGACAGAAATGGCTCGCTCCGCAAAACAGCCTAAGGCGGTCAAGCGCCGCAGCAACGCCTTTCAGGACGGCGCTATAGCCGTCGGCGGGATGATTTCGCGCAATCCCGTCCTGGTGGGCGGATCGACCGCCTTCCTGGTGACGCTGTTCTATGTCTCGGCCAACGCGCTGTGGTATCAGCCTTTCCCGCATGCCGGGGCATTCTTCGCCACCCGCACCTTCCAGGGTGTTCCGCACGCCGCCGCCGATGAGCCGGAGACGACGATCAACATCGAGCGGCCGAATGCGGCACCCGCACCGATGAAGGGTGATCCGGTGATCGAGCAGGTGCAGGGCATATTGAAGGATCTCGACTTCTATCCGGGCACGGTCGACGGCATTTCCGGCCCCAACACGCGCAAGGCCATACAGGCCTATCAGCAGAAGGTCGGGCTGAACGCCTCCGGCGAGATAGACGCGCTGCTGCTCGATCAGCTTGGCGCAACGCCGAAGACTGCTGCCGTGCCGAAACCGCAGCCACGTCCCGACGTCTCGCCAGCCGCGGTTCCGGTGTCGTTGCAAACCAATTCGGGGCAAACCAATTCTGGGCAAACAAATTCCGGACAGGCGAATGCCGCCCCGATCGAGGGACCCGATCCCCGCATCGTCAAGATCCAGGCCGGTCTGAAGGCATTCGGCAATGACGACATGCGGCTGGACGGTGTCGTCGGGGCCCGCACCAAGGCGGCGATCAAGGAATTCCAGTCGCTGTTCGGCCTGCCGCAGACCGGTGAGCCCGATGAAATCGTCTACGTCAAGATGCGCGAGATCGGCCTGACCAACTGAGGTCCGACCTACAAGCCCGAAACGCGGCTCGCACAGCGAATGAAATGTCGATAGATAGCCCGCACGGTCTGCGGAGTTTTCATGCGCGTCACATCGGATCTGTGGGTTTCGGCCCTGTTGCGCCGGGTTTTCGGCGCCGGCGGCTTTGCCGCCGTGGTCAACCGTGGCGCGACCGAGGCCGGCGCCGTTTTCGTTCTGGCGCGGGGCAGGCTGGGCGAAATCGCCCTCTACGGGCCGGCACCGCAGACAAGTTACGATTCGGCCAAGCCCGACGACCGCTTCTTCAGCCTTCTTGCCACCGGCGATGATCCAGCCGTGCTCGATGCCCGCCTCGAGAGGGAAAAGAAGTTTGATCCCGACATCTGGGTGGTCGAGATCGAGGCTGGCACCGTTCCCGTCGAGGAACTTATTTCCGTGAAGACGCCCTGAGGCCGGGGGTAGCGGCTTCGTCGCTGTTCGAGGCCTCGCGGCTATCGCTGTTTGCGGGAGAAGCGTCGCGAACCATCCTGGACAGCGTCTCGGCTTTCCATCCCCGCACCCGGTCCAGAGCCACATCGCGATGCAGCAGACGATAGCGGTCGAGATAGGTCCGGATGGCCTGCGGATGCGGGAAGAGGCTCGGATAGACGGCGACCGTGATCAGGAATGCCCTGTCTTCGCTGAAGTCGAGCGAGCGCAGCGCCGCAAGCAGTGAGGCGTAGTTCTGGTTGGCGGTCAGCGAGCGGGCGGTCGAGAAATCAATGTCGAGGGCGTCGGCAAGCGCGGTCTGGAAGAACGCGGCGTTTCCCGTCAGCGCCGTCTCGCGCAGCTTGACATAGGTATCCGAACCGGGGAACGCATCGACCTTCGCCGCTGATGCTTCGTCGCCGGTGCGCATCATCGAGCGCAGCCTGCGCCGAGCATTCTCGGCGGCAATGCCGGAGGACTGTGAGCTTGCCGTGATGTCTTCGGCCGCTTCCGCATTCGCGGCTGCGGTGATTGGTGCGGCGGGAGCTTGTGCCTCCGGTTCCCGCACCCGCACCAGCGTCGGTCGCTCGAGCGCCCTGATCAGATCGGCGATCGTCGGGTTCAGGTCCTTGCGGCGCGCAATGGCGCGCGCATGCGGCAGCCCATGCCGGCCGATCAGCGCGATAAGGTCGATATCGCTGACAGCGCGTGAGCGGATCAGCAGCGGTGCTGCAATATCGACCGGCTCCTCGCACAGGCGCCGCACAAGTGCTGCGGGGGCATATTCACATTCCGAAAGGGCGGCGGCCACGTAGCGTCGCGATTCGACGGACACATCGTCGAACAGCGGCAGCGTCAGGTCTTCGAGCTGGCCGATCTCGCGGCGCGACGGGCGGGTAAGGCAACAGAACGCCGACACCGCGGCGCGGAACAGCCTTTCAGCCCGACCCGATTCCGTTCGTACAGCGATTTGCCTGAAATCCGAAGATGACACGAAGGATACCCGATACTCGATACACAGCCCTGGTAGCGCTCAACCGGGACTGTGTCGGTTTCGCGATCGCCAAGAACAAAGATCAAGTTAGCGGCGATCCGTTAGCGCTCCGTTAACCCTCTGCCGGCCTTAATAACATTTGGAGGCGTTGCGTTGTGCTCCGGGGAAACCGAGAGGAATGCGCGAATCATGGGCATGGTACTGTCTTTCGTGCCGCGAGCGGCACCAACCAATCGAGCCAAGCAAACCGCCGAAATACCGGCGGCGGTGATCATCTTTCCCGGCATCCGCTATGAGCGGTCCAGCGCCGCTGATGCGCGGCCTGCCGGGCCAGACAAGCCGGGATCGCCACGGACGCCGATGCCGCACCATTGAGTTTTCCTGAAGCAGCAGACTGCCTCATCAGGCAGTATTCGCTGCCGGCTCTCCTGGTACGGATATCAGGTTCGCGATCTGGCCTAGAAATCCTGCAGCTCGCAGGAACTCTGATCGAGGAAGCGCGACACGATCGGCTTCCAGCTGTCGTCCGGCACGAAGCTGCGGATGACGAAGATGCCCTCGTCGATGGGCGCTTCGACGAAGATCGCGCCCTGCAGATCCTCAGGCAAGTCCTTGCGCACGTCGATCATCTGCGCCGGCGTCAGCACCACGGCATCAAGCTTGCCGCCGGTCGCCGTATGGTCGTTGAAGGAATAAATGTTGTGCCCGTTGCGGTCATAGACCGAGACCGACCAGAAGGGCACGTTTCCCGGCGCCTTGATGCGGACCATGCCTTCCTCGAGGTCGAACCGGCAGGCCGTGGCGTAGAACAGCGGGTCGACCGATTTCACCACCGGCGCGCCGCCCGCCTCGGCATCGAGCCGGTTCATCCGGTAGAGATCGGACGCCATGGACAGTCGGGACCAAGCGTCGCGTTCCGAAAATTCCGGTACCAGAAGCAACACCACGATGTGCACGATGCCGGCGCCGACCAGGCCGAGCAGGACGGCATGGAAAAGACGGCGTAGTGCTGCCAGGACGTTACGCATCGCAGCCGGCCTTCACGATCCTGGGCAGCGAGACGTCGGACAGGCCGGTGCTGCTGGCAATCGGCGTGTCGTAGAAGGTCAGGACGAAATACATCCGCCCCGATCCGTCGGTCAAAAGCCAGTTGCCGGGCATTGGGTGGTGGCCGACAGAAATGATCACCGAATTGTCGGCTTGGCGTAGCACCTCATAGGACTGAAGCGCGGCAAGTCGCGGCTTGCCTGTCTCGACGACACCGAGCGATTGATCGGCGGCATAGAGCGTCCAGAAGCGGGCGGTCGGAAATCCGCCCTCTATTCTGTAGGTGCATTCCCGCTTGAGCTGGTCGCCGGCAGCGTCATTTTCCGCGACGAAGGACAAGCCTTCGGCGCGGCCGAGTGCAAGCACGCCCTCGCGTGCCACGCGCGCCTTGGAATAGGGGTCGGCGGCCGGCGTGCCGATGTCGGGAAAGGCGGTCCATTGGCCGATCCGGATCGCGCCGACGCCATCCTGGATCTTCAGCGCATACCAGACGCTGGCGCCGCCGCCGCCAATGGCTATGGCAAGCGAAAGCAGCATCAGGAAGGCGTTCTTGAGCATCAAAAGCCGGTCATGTGGAGAATTGCAGCTCGGGGATATCGCGGCGCGGGGCCTCGTGGCAAGCCGGCGTGATGGAATTGCCCATTCTGCTGCGCTGTGGCAATCACAGCGCCGAAAGCGTTTCGGGCGGGGCGGGGGCGTCGAGCCGGGGCGCTGTCTCGAACAGCCGGGTCATGTCCCTCAAAGTCTGCGTGGTTCGGCTGGACAGCACCGGCGGGCGTTCGGCAGCGGCATCGGCTGCTGCCTGGTCCTCGCTCTTCTTCTGCGCTTCCGCGGCCTTGGCCGCGATCTCCTCGTCGACAAACGGTTTGTCGATGCCGGGGATCGGCTTCAGATCGATGTTCTGGTGCGCATAGACCATCAGCCGTTGCCAGACCATTGCCGGCAGCGTGCCGCCCGTCATGTTCTTGGTCGGGGTGAAATCGTCATTGCCCAGCCACACGGCCGCTGTGTAGTTGCCGGTAAAGCCGACAAACCAGGCGTCGCGGTAGGATTGCGTCGTCCCGGTCTTGCCGGCGACGACGATGTTGGGAATGAGCGCCCGCCGACCCGTACCCATCACCGGCACCGCCGCCAGCATGGTGTTCATCGATTTCAGCGCCTGCTCTGACAGCACCCGGTGCGGCGGCGGTGCGTCCTTGGTCCAGTCATACACCACGTCGCCGGTGCGGGTAACGAGCTGGGTGATGCCGTGCCTGGAACCGACGAAGCCGTTCTGAGCGAACACGCTGTAGCCCGTCGCCTGGTCCATCACGGTCATGCCCGAGGTGCCGAGGACCATAGTCTTGTGCCCCTCCAGCGGTGATTCCACCCCGAATGACTCCGCCATCGCCTTGATGGGTGCGATGCCGAGATGGTCCTTGGCCAGCCGCACCGGCACCGTGTTGATCGACTTGGCCATCGCCATGATCAGCGTGATGTTGCCGGCGGATTCGCCGGCATAATTGTGCGGTGACCAGTTGCCCCAGCTGATCGGTCCGCCCGAGATGATCGAGTTCGGCGTAAAGCCGTGTTCCATCGCCGTGGCATAGACATAAGGTTTGAACGACGAACCGGTCTGGCGCAGCGCCTTGGTGGCGCGGTTGAACTGGCTGGCGCCGTAGTCGCGGCCGCCGACGATCGCCCGCACCGCGCCATTGGTCTCGATGACCACCACGGCACCTTCGGTGACGTTATACTCCTTGCCGAACTGGCGCAGGTGGAACTCGACGGACTCCTCCGCCGCCTTCTGGATGTTGGCGTCGAAAGTGGTGTGCGCGACCAGCGAGTGCTGCCCCGGCTTGGCGATCTTCTTGACCTCGTCAAAGGCCCAGTCGAGGTAGTAGTCAGGGCTCTTCTGTTCGCCGCGGTCGACGACGTCGGCCGGATGCAGCCTTGCCTGCAGCACCTGGCCCTCGGTCATGAAGCCTGAATCGACGAGGTTGGACAGCACCACATTGGCGCGGGCGCGCGCCGCCGGCAGGTTGATGTGGGGGGCGTATTTGGTCGGCGCCTTGAACAGGCCGGCCAGCATCGCCGCCTCGGCAAGGTTCAAGTCCTTGACACTCTTGCCGAAATAGAAGTCGGCCGCCGCCTCGATGCCGAAGGTGCCGCCGCCCATATAGGCGCGGTCGAGGTAGAGCTGCAGGATTTCCTTCTTCGACAGATTGGCTTCGAGCCACAGCGACAGGAAGGCTTCCTTGATCTTGCGCTCGAAGGTGCGCTCATTGGTCAGGAACAGGTTCTTGGCCAATTGCTGGGTAATGCTCGAACCACCCTGGACGACCGAGTTCGCCCGCACATTCTCGAAGATCGCGCGCGAAAGGCCGAGCACGTCGATGCCATAATGCTCGAAAAAGCGGCGATCCTCTGTGGCAAGCACCGCCTTGATGACGTGATCGGGCATCTCGTCGACCGGCACGGAGTCGCGCTGGATGATGCCGCGCTGGCCGATCTCATTTCCGTAGCGGTCGAGGAAGGTGACGGCGAAGTCGCCCTGGGCGCGCCAGTCACCGGTCGTATCGTGGAAGGCCGGGATTGCCAGCGCCAGCATCACCACCATGCCGCCGGCGCCAAGCGTGAAACCTTCGCTCAACAGTTCGATGATGCCGCGGCGCCAGCCTTTGAGACGGAAACGCCGCGAGAAGATCGTCGCGCCTTCCCAGAACTGGCGCGCCTTGAACCCGACCTCATAGAGCGAGGAATCGACCCAGGCATCCATCGCCAGAAGGCGCGACGCGATCGGACCTCTTCTCTTGCGCGGTTCAGGGTTGACCATTCAAAAACCCGGCTCGGCTGTGGCGTGACCTGAAAACCGCAAGCGGGCAATTTCAGGGCGGCGCCCTGCCGCGACTATTCATCCATTTTTCGGACGCTCACAAGGGCAGGCAGGACACAGCTGCGTGGTTTGTCGATGGAAAAGGCAGGCAACAGCCAACATGGTTGCCCGCCCACCGGATTTTCGATCCGGCGGGTGAGGGGTCGTTGCCGTTATCCTTCTATCATGCTGCTTCGCGCTTCAGCGCCTGTGCCATGCAGTGGATGCCGCCGCCGGTCTTGGAGATCTCGCTCATGTCGACGGCCGCGACCTCGAAGCCGCGCGCCTTGAGCTTTTCGATCAGCGTCTTCGAGGAGGTCGGCGCGATGACCCGGTCCTTGCCCAGCGACATGAAGTTGCAGCCGAGCGCCATCGTGTCCTGGAACGGCACGTCGATGATCTCGTGGCCCTTGCCCTTCAGCCAGTCGACAATGCCGGGTTCGGTGCAGGCGAGGCAGACGGCGGTGAGCTTTTCGGCGATCGGCACCACCATCAGGTCGATATGGACATAGTATTCGTCGATGAAGGCGAGACGCGTCTCCCAGCCCTCTTTCTCGAACCAGGACTGCACCTGACGGGCGCCTTCCTCCTGCGTGCGGGCGCCGCCGCAGCCGATCAGCACCACGCCTTCCTCGATGACGTTGAAGTCACCGCCCTCGAAAGTGCCTGCGGTGACCATGTCGTAGATCGGGATGCCGAGTTTCTCGTAGGTGCGGATGGCGGCATAATTCTCGCCGCGTCGCCACCAGTTGGCCATGGCGGTGATGAAGGCGCCATAGGGTGTCATGACGCTGGAATCGCGGGAATAGACCTGCATCGGCAGTTCCGGCGTCGGCTCGTGCCAGTGGATGTTGACGCCAAAATGCTCGTAGGCGGCGACCAGGTCCTTGTGCTGCGCCTGGGCGATCTGGACGTTGCAGGGCGCCTCGCGCAGATGTTTGCGCGACAGCGAGCTGGTCGACAGGTGGCGGAGGAAATTCGGTGAGCCGAGCAGCACGTCGGTCAGCACGTCGGTTTCGTTGGCGAAGCCCCATGATGTCAGCGGCTTGGTGCCGCCAGTCGGATTGCGGCGCTGCAGCGAAAACGGCTCGGCGACGATGCGATCATGAACGGTCATGGAGTTCTCCTCGTGGGCTTGTTCTCAAGAGTTGGTCGGTCATGCATTGCTTGGGATCCACCAGTCGCGGCCGCGCGCGGTGGTGACATATTCCGGCCAGCGGAAATTGACCGGCGGTTCGTAGTCGCAGAGCGGCGCGATCCAGTTCGTGCCACCAACGCCGCCTCCGGTGCGGGTGACGAATTCGTCCATCGCCGCGTCGCGGGCGGTCTTGTCCTCGAGCAGGCGCAGCGCCGCCAGCGCGACGGTCTTGGCCGCGCAGGTCACCATCGGGTCGATGGTGGCGGAAATGCCACCTAGCGCATTCATCACCCAGGAGGGATAGGCGTGCCCCTTCGCCGAGCGCAGCGCCGGGCGCGCGACATAGAAGCGTGCCGTCGGCGCATGCCAGCTCATGTCGGTGTAGTCGTCGGAGGTCGAATTCACCTGCGAGGGTGGCAGGTCGCGGCGCAGGATCGCCTCCGCGTCTTGTGGCGAAATCAGCCGCTCCAACTCGTCGATGAACGGGTTCTCCGTCGCGGTAGCCCCGGCATTGACCTGGATTTCGCGCGCGATTGCCTTGGCGGCCTCGTCCCAGCGCGGCGGGCCGACCGTCGACAGCGCTTCATAGGCTATCTCGGCCATGGCATGGTTGGCCAGCCCTGGCCGCGACTTCGACACCCAGTGGCGCTCATAGCGGCAGCCGCTCATGCTGGCGGCGGCGGCGGCATTGCGGTCGAGCACTGATGTGACCTGCTCAGCCATGGCAATGGTCGGCACGCGGATCATGTACTGGATCTCGGACAGGCCCGCCGGCAGATTGTCGGCCGTTGCCTGGCCGGCGGTCAGGATCGCCTCGCTGATCGACCAGCCGCCCTGGTGCGGCAGCATGGAATCGCGCAGCGCCTTGGAGGTCATGTACATCGTCATCAGCGCGTCATTGGCGCCCGGGGCGCGGACCGCCGAATGCGCCTGCGGGATCGGCGCACCATCGCCTGCGTGGATCCAGTTTTCGGGTTCGTCGCAGATGAAGCGGTAGATCATCGCGTAGGCAGCGCCGCAATGCGTATCCCAGCGCGCCGTGTTGCAGAGCGGCAGCATGTAGAAGGGATGGAACGAGATCATGCCGGCAAGGCCATCATAATAGCCTTTGGCAGCATGGATCGGCTTCGAGCCGCGAACCTTCTCCGCCGGCTCGCCGGTGAAGCGCAGCGTGCCTGGAATGCCGTGGCGCTGCATGGCGGCCTTGGTGGCCAACAGGCCGCCGAGGCTTGCCATGCCGAGCCCCGAATGCGGATCGGTGTGGCCGCCGGCCTCGACGCCAAGGCCGGGCCGCGGCTGCTTCATCGTCACCGCGTCCTGGCAATTGCCGGGCACCGCGTCATATTCGGCATACATGCCGATCGTCGGCCCCGCGCCATTCGTCCAGTGGGCGCAGAAGGCGGTCGGCATGCCGCCCGAGCCTTCCTCGACGGAAAAACCCTCATGCTTCAGCCGCGCTACGTACAAGGCGGCCGACTGGTATTCGCGCCAGGCGGTCTCGCCGAAATCGAAAATGGTGCGCGTCCATGCCGACAGCGACGGCTGGATGCCGTCGATGCAAGCGAGCGCAGTCTCTTGCGCTGATGTCGTCACCGCTTTGTCCATGTGTCAAAGAAAGCAGTGAAGCGGCGCGCCAAAAAGTGATATGTTTTCCCGGTTCGTGCAAATTCGGTTCACCTCTTGAGAATTCCATCCACGCAAGCGCTGCGCGCCCTCGACAGTTTCGCCCGCCACGGCAGCGTCTGGCGCGCCGCCGATGAACTGCACCTCACCCGCAGCGCGGTCAGCCATCAATTGCGGCTGCTGGAGCGCGACCTCGGCTTCGATCTGCTGGAACGCATCGGCAAGGGCGTCGCGCTCACCCCGCGTGGCCAGCGCTATGCCAGCGACGTGCGCAAGGCGCTCACCGTGCTGGGCGACGCGGTGACGCGCGATGCCGGCACCGGTGTCGGCGGCTCGTTCGCCGTTTCCTGCACGCCGGGCTTTGCTTCACTGTTTTTATGCACCCATATCGGCGAGTTCCGGCAGATGTATCCTGACGTGGCGTTGCGCATCCTGACGCCCAGGCGGCTCGACGATGTCAGCAATGCGGAGGCTGACGCCTTCATCGCTTTCGGTGTTGGCAATTGGCCGAACCGCTTGGTTGAGCCACTCTGCGAAATCTCCTTCACGCCGCTATGCAGCCCGACGCTGCTCAACAAGGTCGGCGGTTTTTCCCGGCCGGCGGACGTGCTGCGCGCCAATCTGCTGCATCTCGACGACACCGAGGATTGGGCGCGCTGGCTGGCCCTGTCCAAGGTGGAAAACCCGGATACCGAGGGCGGCATCTTCTTCTCCGACATGAACCTGGTCTTCTCGGCGGCGATTGCCGGCCAGGGCATTGCCATGGGCGACGAACTGACCAGCCGGCGCGCACTCAGCGAGGGCCGGCTGGTCAGGCCGTTCGACATCGCCATCAAGTCGCCGCGCTCCTATTTCCTCGTCTCCGAACACGCCAAGGCTTCGCATCCGGTGCTGGACGCTTTCGCTGGGTGGCTGAGGTCGAAGCTCTCGGAGAACCGCATTCAGCCCTATTGAGGACAGGGCGACCAGCCCGGCATAGATGAATGAAATTTGCCGATGAGGCGAAAACTATTCGGTTGCGGTGAGCCGCCAGCCTGCCTACGATTTCCTCTTGGGACTGAGGAAGAGGCAGGATGCAGCAACCCGGCCGGGCCGCGGAGATCAAGGCAATCGGGATCGGCAAGAGCTTCGGCTCGTTCCGTGCGCTGGACAATCTGACGCTCAATATCGGCCGTGGCGAGTTCCTGACCCTGCTTGGCCCCTCCGGTTCGGGCAAGACCACCTTCCTGATGATCCTGGCCGGCTTCGTGCAGCCGACCGAAGGCAAGCTGTTCAGCGACGGCACCGACATCACCGATCGCCCGGCCGAACAACGCGCCGCCGGCATGGTGTTCCAGGGCTATGCGCTGTTCCCGCATATGAGCGTCGAGGCCAACATCGCTTTCCCGCTCAAGGTCCGCAAGAAATCATCCTCCGAGATCAAGAAGCGTGTCGGCGAGATGATCGAGCGCGTCGGTCTGGTCGGCCACGAGAAGAAACTGCCCTCGCAGCTCTCCGGCGGCCAGCAGCAGCGCGTGGCGCTTGCCCGGGCGCTGGTGTTCGAACCGGGCGTGCTGCTCCTCGACGAACCGTTCTCGGCGCTGGACAAGAGCTTGCGTGGCCAGATGCAGGCCGAAATGAAGCGCCTGCACCAGGAAACCGGCACCACTTTTGTGTTCGTCACCCACGATCAGAGCGAGGCGCTGGCGCTGTCGTCACGCGTCGCCATCTTCAACCATGGCAAATTGCTGCAGGTCGGCGCGCCGGATGAGGTCTATGACCGGCCGGACAACCGCTTCGTGGCCGAGTTCCTGGGCGAGATCAACATGCTGCCGCTGAAGGGGGTCCAGCCCGCCGATAATGGTTCGACGGGCCTCTGCGAGGACCGCGCGGTCAACATGCACTGCAAGGCCGAGAAAGTCCGTGGTGACGCCATCCTGGCGATCCGGCCCGAACACATGTCGATCGCGCGCGAAGCGGCGGTCGGCGAGAACGGCATTGCCGCGACCGCCACCGCCTCGACCTATCTGGGCGCCGCGACCAAGCTTGATCTCACCACACGCCAGGGCGCCAAGGTGACCGTTTCGGTGCCGAACGAGGTCGCGGCGGCAGCGCTGAGCAAAGGCAATTCCGTCTGGCTGACATGGCCGGCGGAAAAGGGTTTCCTCCTTCCGGATGGAGGACAATGACCGCCAGCGTGGACCGATGGGACACGCAGGCTTCCGGGAACGATCAACGACAAAAAGGGGAACTGACATGACTAACGATACCAGGAAACAAGCCATCGACAGCCTGTCCGCCAAGGCAGGCCGCGGCGAGATTTCGCGCCGCCAGTTCACGCAGTTGGCGGCCCTCGTACTTGCCGGCACGCCGATGCTGCTGCGCTCGACCGGTGCCTTCGCGCAGGCCAAGGAACTGGTGCTGGTCAACTGGGGTGGCGACGCCATTACGGCTTACGATGCCGCCTACGGCCAGGCCTTCACCAAGGACACCGGCATTACCGTGAAGATGGACGGCTCGGGCCCGACCGAAGGCGCCATCTCGGCGCAGTTCAAGAGCGGCGCCCCGACCTGGGATCTGGTCGACGTCGATCCGTTCTCGGCCATCACGCTCGGCGCCCAGGGCGCGCTGGAGCCCATCGACTACAACATCGTCGACAAGAAGAAGATGCGGCCGGGCTTCGGCTGGGACTATGCCGCCTCGACCTATTTCTTCTCCTACATTATCGCCTATGATTCCGAAAAATACGGCAAGGATGCCCCGACCGGCATGGCCGACTTCTTCGATGTGAAGAAATTTCCCGGCAAGCGCTCGCTCTACAAATGGGGTGTGTCGAGCTGGGAAGCGGCCCTTCTCGCCGACGGCATTGCGCCGGCTTCGCTCTACCCGCTCGACCTCAAGCGTGCGCATGACAAGATCGCCGCCTTCAAGGAAAACGTCGTTGCCTATTGGGGTGGCGGCGCCGAGAGCCAGAGCGTGCTGCTCAACGGCGAAGCCTCGATGGCGATCGTCTGGTCGACCCGCGCCTCACTGATCGAGCAGGACTCCGGCGGCAAGATCAAGTTCATCTGGGATCAGGGCCTGATCTCGCCCGGTGCGCTGGCCGTGCTCAAGGGCAATCCCGGCGGCAAGGATGCGGCGATGAAATTCATCGCCAGCGCCCAGGATCCGCAAAAGCAGCTCATCATGTTCGACAAGCTCGGCCAGGGTCCGGCCAATCCGGCCACCGACGCGCTGATCCCTGCCGACAAGAAGCGCATCAACCCCGTCGACCCGGACAACATGAAGAAGCAGATCGCGCTCGACATGGATTGGTACGCCAAGAACTACGGCGCGGCGCTCGACGAATACACCAAGATCATCTCCGCCTGATCCGGGCAGGGATGCGGTCCTATCTCTCAGACAGGATGGGCGCGGCGCTGTTGATGGCGCCGCTGCTCCTGTTTCTCGTCCTGGCCTATGCCTGGCCGTTCCTCGGCGTCGTCAAATGGAGCTTTACGCTGCCGACGCCTGGGCTCGGCCAGTATGAAGCATTGCTCACCGACGATCTGGTGCAGTCGGTGTTCATCCGCACGCTGCGCATCGCCGCCATCGTTACCATCGTCTCGGTCTGCGCCGCCTACGCCATCACTGTCGTCTGGGTGCGTGGCACCCCCGCGCAGCGCCTGATCGCCGAATTCTGCATCCTCGTGCCGTTCTGGATATCGGTGCTGACACGCGCCTTCGGCTGGGTGGCGCTGCTCTCCAATCGCGGCCTGATCAACACCTGGCTGCAGGCGATCGGCTTCATTTCCGAACCGCTGGCGCTGGTGCGCAATGAATTCGGTGTCATCGTCGGCATGACGCATTTCCTCATTCCGTTCGCCGTCTTTCCGCTGGCGTCGGCCATGCGCAGCCTCGACGACCGGGTGCTGCTCGCAGCGCGCGGCCTCGGCTCCAGCCGTATGCGCACCTTCTGGACCGTGTTCGTGCCGATGACGCGCTCCGGCATCATCGGCTCCGCGATGATCGTCTTCGTGTTTTCGCTCGGCTTTTTCGTTACCCCGGCAATCCTCGGCGGCGGCCGCAGCGTCATGATCGCCGAGCTGATCTATCTCAGGATTTTCCAGAGCCCGGACTGGGGGCTGGGCGCGGCGATCAGCGTCGTGCTGGTGCTGTTCGTCGGCGTGCTGATGGCGGTGCTGTTCCGCTATGTCAAACCGAGGCAGTTGATCTGATGCCGACCTATCGCCCCGGTCCCGTCTCGCTTGTTATCGCCGCCTTGGTGGCGCTGTTCCTGTTGATGCCGCTGCTCGCCGTCATTCCGGTCTCGCTGACGCCGAGCCGCATGTTGGCGATGCCGTCGGGCGAACTGTCGCTGCGCCACTACAGGGCGTTGATCGAGGATCCGCGTTGGATCGATTCGATCCTGCTCTCGATCCGCATCGGCATCGTCAGCAGTGCCTTTTCCACAGTGCTCGCTCTGTGCTTCAGCCTCGGCGTCTGGATGTTCCAGCCACGCTTCACGGCGGCCCTCGTTGGTTTCGTGTTGCTGCCGATGGTCGTGCCGCCCGTGGTGTCGGCGATCACGCTGTACTTCCTTCTGACCTCGGTCTCGGGGATGAGTTCGTTCTTCGGCTATGACACCTGGCTCGGTGTCGTCATGGCGCATTCGGTGATGACGGTGCCATTCGCCACGGTGCTGATCTTGGTCTCGCTCAGCCAGTTCGACCGCCGCATCGACCTTGCCGCGCGGGGTCTCGGCGCAACTGTCTGGGAGCGCGCCACGCGCATCATCATGCCCAACATCAAATTCGGTATCGTCACCGCGGCGCTATTGTCCTTCGTGCTGTCCTGGGAAGAGATCGGCGTCACCCTGTTCATCACCTCGGTCAACGCCATCACGCTGCCGCGTCTGATGTGGATGGGCCTGCGCGACAACATCGACCCGGCGATCGCAGCGCTGTCGGTGATCCTGATCATCATCACGGTGCTGGTGTTGGCGGTGCGCAGTGTGATGGCCAGGCCGCGCGGCGGGCACTGATCGACCCGACGCACAACCTCGCTTTAAGCCCAATGCCTATGGCTCGACGGTGAATTCGGCCCACATGCCGGCGGCATAGTGCCCTGGCACGTTGCAGATAAGCAGATATTTTCCAGCCGTCAGATCGACGGTCAATGTGCCTGATTTCCCGGGGTCAAGTTCCGAAACTTCGCCCTTGTCGCCAGCTTTGTCTTCGTCGACCCGATTCTCGGAATCAATGTAAGGAAGCGGCTTGCCGGGATCGGCAAGTTGCATAACGATCATTTCGTGAATGGTGTCCTTGGAATCATTCTTCACATTGAATGTGACCTGCCCGGCCTTCACTACAGCTGGCAAAGCCTTGACGCCCATGGTCGCCTTGGCCGGATCAATTCCGGGCGTCGCATAGGCGAGCCCCATCGGCATCTCCATACTCGCGCCCTTGTCCCAGAGCGAAATCTGGACAAGCGAAGCAGCTTGGACGACGCCGGCGCTGCCGGCGATGAGCATTGCGGCCGCGAGCCCGAGCGCTGCTGTCCTGTATATGGTTTTCATGGCGATCTCCTTCGGGTCAGCAGCAGGAGTGCTCTACATCCCGATGCTCATTCCGTCAGGAAAGTCGCCCGCCGTCATTGCGCCAAATCAAACAGGCCTGCGGGGCGACAGTTCGTTCCCGGTCGGACAGTTCATCGCCAGCAGCGAGGTGCCCTAGACAAACCGCACCGAGACACGGCCGAATCTGCCAAGATCGCCAATGACTTCGTCGCCCGCCTCGACGCTGATAGGCGTCACGCAGGTGCCTGTGATCACCAGCTGTCCCGGCTCGAGGGCTGTGCCGAGCCCAGACAGTTCATTGACGATCCATGTGAGTGCAACACGAGGGTCGCCCAGCACAGCCACGCCCGATCCATTGTGCTGCGACTTGCCGGAAATCAAACCGACCACCGGATGCTCCGCGAGGTTCACGTCGCGCCATTCATCTTTTACCGCCTCGCCGATGACAAACAGATTGGCACAGGCATTGTCCGCGATGAGCTGTGGTGCCCCGACAGCGCAGAAATCATTGTAGCGCGAGTCCGGTATTTCGATCGCCGGGTGCAAGCTCGCCACGGCTTCCATCACCTCGGCGATCTCGTAGGGCGCCGGACGTGGCGGCAACGGACGACCGAAACGGAAAGCGAATTCGATTTCGGCCACGCGCATCTTGCTCGTCACCAGGGAAACGGTCCCGCCGACCTCGACCGCTTTCTCGGCGATGAGACGCCCGGCCATCGGGCCATCGACATTGATGTGTCGTTGTCCGGCCAGACTGGTCGCGGCAATCTTCCAGCCGAAAAGCGGAGCCGCCGAGCGATCCATCACATGCGACTGGATGGCATAGCCTTCAATGCGCGTCTTGGGCCGCAAATCTTGGGGTATGGCATCGAGACGGGTACCTTTGTCCCAGTGGCCTACCAATAACCGAGACGCGGCTCCGGCTTTTTCTGCATCGAGCATGATCGGCTCCGGAAATCTAGGAGAATGCTCATCTGGCCGGCCAAAGCGGGCAAGGAACATTCCATCGTGTAGACCGATCCATATGGGACAAGATCAAGTGACCAGGCAAGCGGGACAACGCGTTCATGCTCTTCTTGCCGGGCAGTGCTGATGCTTGCTGTGCAGCCTCGTGGTTCCGGCTATACCGCGCTTGCCGACGCAAGTCGTATTTCCGAGATCATCGGCGTTCATCATTGCGATGACGAATCGCCATCGTCTTCGCGTGGCGAACCGCTATATCTGGCAAGTGTAAGCAGACATGGACAGGCTTTGGAAAAGCATTGTCGGTGGTGCAATGGCTTGAGGAAATGGACAATGACCGCGCCCGGCGATTTGCAGCAGGCACTGTTTCTGAGACTGAAAAGCGACAAGTCGCTGTCGGCGTTGCTCGGCGGCGCTGGACTGTTGGAAAGTCCAACCGCAAATGCCGCTTTTCCCTATGTGACCTGCGGGCAGACCTCGGCCTTTGACTGGGATACCGGCGCCGAGAACAATGACGACCAATTGATCACGCTGCATGTTTGGTCAAAAGCCCATGGCGAAGCCGAGACGCTTGCCATCATGGACGCCATCAAGGCACGCCTTGCCAATGCGGCGCTGACGATTGGCCCGCGCGGCCAGACGCGGCTGACGCTTGAATTCACCGAGGCCCGCTACGACGAGGATCTCCTTGTGCACCATGGGCTGTTGCGGTTTCGTGCACTGACGCAGGAAAATGCCTGACGCGCTTTCAATGCGACCGAAACGGAGTCTAGACTGGCGTCTGCGTGATTTCGTCGAGTTGGGGCGTCGAAATCACGATCTGTCGTCTCGCGTTTCAGGGGTGTAGCGGACATGGCTTTCGCATCGATCACTGTTCATTTCACGTTCAGCACCGATGCGTTACAACGCCGACCATGAAAACGCTTTGCTCCCAGTTTCGAACCGCGACCCTGGCGCTCTGTGCCGCCGGGCTGTTTGCGTCGCAGGCAAGCGCCATTTCGGTCGCGGCGTCCGGCCAGGACGATCCGATCGTCGTGGCCGGGAACGACTGCTACGCGATTGGCCAACAGGTGGCCGAGCAGAATGGCGGAACGCTGGCCAAGGCCTCGCAGTCGACGCGCGGTGGCCAGGCGGTCTGCGTCATCGTCGTTCTGGTGCCTGGCAAGGACGGGCAGCGCCCGCGCCGTTCCGAGATCGTCGTTCCGCAGAACTGATCCAGTCTTTACGTCTTACAGGGCTACGTTTCCAGGCCGACGGAATCGGCCTATATCTGACCAAGCTCTTCAACAGGTATCGATCTCCGCATGCGCGTACTCGTCGTCGAGGATGACAAGGATCTCAACCGGCAGATAGCGGATGCGCTGGTCGACGCCGGCTATGTGGTCGACCGCGCCTTCGACGGCGAGGAGGGCCATTTCCTCGGCGACACCGAGCCTTACGACGCGGTCGTGCTAGACATCGGCCTGCCGCAGATGGACGGCATCAGCGTGGTCGAGCGCTGGCGGCGCGGTGGCCGCAAGATGCCGGTGCTGATCCTGACCGCGCGCGACCGTTGGAGCGACAAGGTCTCCGGCATCGATGCCGGTGCCGACGACTATGTCACCAAGCCGTTCCACATCGAGGAGGTGTTGGCGAGGCTCCGGGCCCTGATCCGCCGCGCCGCCGGCCATGCCTCGTCCGAACTGACCTGCGGACCACTGCGCCTCGACACCAAGGCCTCGAAGGCCGATGTCGACGGCGTGCCGTTGAAGCTGACCTCGCACGAATTCCGCCTGCTTGCCTACCTGATGCACCATATGGGCGAGGTCGTTTCGCGCACCGAACTGGTCGAACATCTCTACGACCAGGATTTCGATCGCGATTCCAACACCATCGAGGTGTTTGTCGGGCGGCTGCGCAAGAAGATGGGCATCGACATGATCGAAACCGTGCGTGGCATGGGCTACCGCATGCGTGAGCCGGAGGCGTAACTCGGAACCGCTCAAACCAACCGCAAAGGCGCCGCTTTCGCTGCGTTTGTGGCCGCGTTCGCTGACGTTCCGCGTCATCGCCTTTTCCACGGTCTGGGCGATCCTGACCCTTGTCGTCATCTTCACTTTGATCACCACGCTCTATCGCCAGGCCAGCGAACGCGGTTTCGACAGCCTGTTGTCGGCGCATCTTTTCAACCTGATCGGTTCCATCGGCATTTCCGACACCGGCGCGCTGACCGGCGCCCCCGACCTTGGCGATCTCCGATTCTCGGAGCCGAATTCGGGTTGGTACTGGTCGGTGGAGCCCGCCTCTGAAGGCGTGCATGGCGATCTTCATTCCTCTTCGATGACCAAGACCATCCCGTCGCCAAGCGTCGCCGAAGTGCCTTTCAATGCCAGCTTCCAGCGCAGCTATGCGACCGAAGGCATCGATGGCGAGCAACTCCAGGTGTTCGAAAGCGAGTTCGTGCTCGACGCCAAGAACCGCGCCGCGCGTTTCCGCGTCATGGGCAATCAAAGCGAACTTGAACAGGAGATCTCCACCTTCCAGCGCCGGCTGCTGACCTATCTCGGCCTGTTCGGCGTCGGCATGATCGCCATCAATGCGATTGCCATTTTTCTTGGTTTGCAGCCGCTGCGCAGGGTCCGGAACGCGCTGGCCATGGTTCGTGAAGGCACCGCGCAGAGGCTTGACGGCCGCTTCCCGGCCGAGATCGAACCATTAGCCAACGAAACCAACGCGTTGATCGAAAACAACAAACGCATCGTCGAGCGCTCTCGGACTCAGGTCGGCAATCTTGCTCATTCATTGAAAACACCGCTCGCGGTGATGCTCAATGAGGGCCGCGCGCTCGGCGGCGCCAAAGGCCAATTGATTGCCGAACAGGCCGCCTCCATGCAGAAGCAGGTCGAGCATTATCTGCAACGCGCCCGTGTGGCCGCGCAGCGCGACAGCGTCGTTTATCGCACGCCGGTAACGCCGTTGGTGCAGCGCATGGTGCGGGTGTTGCAGAAGCTCAATCCGCAGACCAGCCTGTCGCTGACACTGCCGCCTGCCGAGATTGTGTTCGCCGGCGAGCGCGAGGACCTCGAGGAACTGCTCGGCAATCTGCTCGAAAATGCAATGAAATGGGCAAGAAGCGCGGTATTGGTCACCGTGGCGCCGTTGGCCAGCAAGGATGACAATCTTTTCGAGATCAGCATCGACGACGACGGCCCAGGCATTCCCGAGGATAAGGCGCGCGACGCGCTGAAGCGCGGAAGGCGCCTGGACGAGACAAAACCGGGAACAGGTTTGGGGCTTGCCATTGTCGCCGACCTCGTCAACGAGTATGGAGGCGTTCTCGCGCTTGAACGGTCCGGTATGGGCGGATTGAAGGCGGTGGTGCGGTTGCGGAGCCTTCAGTGACGCTTTTCCAGGCCAATCGACAGCGGTGGACGGGCCAAGTTATGGCGACATGTCGATTGCTCCCGGAGCAATATCGATTGCTCCCGGCCTTGCCGGTAGCGGCCAAATTTCCGACAAATATCAATACTATGGCCACGCCTACTTCTCCGATGACGCGGCCCCCGGCGCATCCATGGCAGGCTCCAACTCAAGAAAACCGGTTGTTTGCATGAAGATTCGCGTCGCGCTTGTTTCCGCCTTGCTGGCCGTGTCCGGCTGCACGACCTTGGGCGGCAAGGGTCCAACCATTGGGGCTACACCGGCCTCAACGCCTCCTTCCGCCGGTAAGGTCACCACCTCAATCATTTCCGCGATGGATGGTGGCCTGATTGGCGGCTCGATCGGCAGCAGCCTCAGCGCAACGGAGAAGCGCAGTGCGCTCGAGGCCGAGTATAAGGCGCTCGAATATACGACCAGCGGCCAGAAGGTGACATGGAAGGGCGACCAGGCTTCTCGTTACGGCGAGGTGGTTCCGGCGCAGCCCTATCGCGTCGGTTCGCAGGACTGCCGCCAGTACACGCAGACGGTCTTTACCGGCGGAGCCGGCGTCACCGCCCGTGGAACCGCGTGCCGCAACGCCGACGGCAGTTGGACGCCGCTGACCTGATATCCAGACCGGCTCCGGCCGGTTGATGTCGATCAAGGACAGGCGTCCGGCCGTCAAAGCGTCGCAGGATGCCCGTGTTGGCAGGGCAGGGCTCTGCCGTTATTGGAAGAACCATGCTGTTCTGGGTCATAGCCGCGATACTGACGCTCGGTGCGAGCCTGGCGGTGCTGTTGCCGCTGGCCGGAGGCGCCAAGGGCGCGTCGTCGAGCAGCGGTCACGATCTGGAAGTCTATCGCGATCAATTGTCCGAGCTTGACCGAGACGCCGCGCGCGGCCTGATCCAGCCTATGGAAGTGGCCGAGGCCCGTGCCGAAATCGCGCGCCGCATTCTTCGCCTCGACAACGCGGATAAGGCCGGCGAGACCTCGGCCAGGCAGGCCTCTGTCACGGCACGGCTTGTCGCGACCGTGGCCGTGCTGGCCGTGCCGCTGGTCAGCTGGGGTCTTTACAGCCAGATCGGCTCGCCTGATTTGCCGTCGCAGCCGCTTAGCCAGCGGCTGGCCAAGAACCCGGCCGACAGTTCGGTTGACGAGTTGGTGGCGCGGGCCGAGGCTCATCTTGCCGCCAACCCTGCCGATGGCAGGGGATGGGAGGTGCTGGCGCCGGTCTATCTGCGCATGCAGCGCTTTTCCGATGCGGTGGCCGCCTATCGCAACGCCATCCGTCTCGACGGCGACAGTGCCGCCCGTCGGGCGGGGCTTGGCGAGGCGATCGCCGGTGCGGCAGGCGGCATTGTTTCCGCCGATGCCCAGGATGCCTTCGAGGCGGCGCTGAAACTCGATCCGGCCAATGCGAAAGCCAACTTCTATCTGGCGATGGCCTTGGCGCAGGAGGGGCGAAACAAGGAAGCGGTGACGGCCTGGCAGGCGATGCTTGGTACTTTGCCGCCGGACTCGCCATGGCGTGGCGCCGTCGAGCAGGCATTGGCCAAATCCGGTAACCCGGAAGTTGCTTCCGGCGCGGCAGCGAAAGGCCCCGATGCCGCGGCTGTCGACGCCGCGTCCTCGATGTCGCAGCAGGATCGCGAAGCCATGATCAACACGATGGTCGCCGGCCTCGACGAAAAACTGCGGCAAAATCCGCGTGACCCGGAAGGATGGATGCGGCTCGTTCGTTCTTATGTCGTGCTGGGCAAGGCCGACCAGGCGCGCGATGCGCTGGGTCGTGCCATAGCTGTCTTCGGCGCCGGCAGTGACGAAGCCAAGAAATTCACCGCCTTTGCCGCCTCGCTCGGCCTGACGGCGACGGAGTAGAACTGGATATGACGCGCAAGCAGAAGCGGTTGTCGGTCATTGCAGGTGGATTGGCTTTCCTGGGCGCCGCCACCGGGCTGACCTTCTACGCTCTTGGCCAGAAGGCCTCGTATTTTTACATGCCGGCCGACCTCACCACGGCAAGCGTCCAGCCTGGTCAGCGTATCAGGCTCGGCGGTCTGGTCGAAAAGGGCACCATCCAGCGCGGGCAGGGCGCGACGGTCGCGTTTTCGGTCACGGACACCCACAAATCGGTCAGGGTGACCTATACTGGCATCCTGCCCGATCTCTTCCGCGAAGAGCAGGGCGTCATCACCGAAGGCACTTTCGGCCCGGACGGTGTCTTCGTTGCCGACAGCGTGCTGGCCAAGCATGATGAGCGCTACATGCCCAAGGAAGTGGCCGACGGCCTGAAGGCCAAGGGCGTCTGGCAGGAGAGCAAGAGTGAATAGCCTGGCATGAGAGCAAGAGTGAATCACGGGCATGGTTGAAACCGGACATTTCGCCCTGGTGCTGGCGTTTGCGCTTTCGCTGGTGCAGATGACCGTGCCGCTGTTCGGCGCGCGCCTCAATAACCAGCGCCTGATGGCTGTGGGCGGTCCGGTCGCGCTCACAGGCTTTGCCCTGACGGCGCTGTCCTTCGTCGCCCTGGCGAGCGCCTACGCGAACTCCGATTTCTCGGTGGCAAGTGTGTGGGAAAACTCGCACTCGCTGCAGCCGCTGATTTACAAGATCACCGGAACCTGGGGCAATCATGAAGGCTCGATGCTGCTCTGGGTGCTGATCCTGACTTTTTTCGGCGCCCTGGTCGCCGCTTTCGGCTCCAATTTGCCGGCCACGCTGCGGGCCAATGTGCTGGCTGTGCAAGGCGCCATTGGCGCTGCCTTCTTCCTGTTCATCCTGGCGACGTCCAATCCCTTCATCCGGCTCAATCCGGCGCCCATCGAAGGCCGCGATCTCAACCCGGTCCTGCAGGATCTCGGCCTCGCCATTCATCCGCCGCTGCTCTATCTTGGCTATGTCGGCTTCTCGATCTGCTTCTCCTTCTCGGTCGCCGCTCTCATCGAGGGCCGGATCGACGCCTCCTGGGCGCGCTGGGTCCGGCCATGGACACTGGTCGCCTGGATGTTCCTCACCGGTGGCATCGCCATGGGCTCGTACTGGGCCTATTACGAACTCGGCTGGGGCGGTTTCTGGTTCTGGGATCCGGTCGAGAACGCTTCGTTCATGCCGTGGCTGGCGGGCACCGCCCTGCTGCATTCGGCCATCGTCATGGAAAAGCGCTCGGCCTTGAAGATCTGGACGCTGCTGCTCGCCATTCTCACCTTCTCGCTGTCGCTGCTCGGCACCTTCCTGGTGCGTTCTGGTGTCCTGACCTCCGTCCACGCCTTCGCCACCGATCCAACGCGCGGCGTCTTCATCCTGTGCATTTTGACGCTGTTTATCGGCGGCTCGCTGGCATTGTTTGCGCTGCGCGCCTCGAAATTGACGGCCGGCGGCCTGTTCCACCCGATCTCGCGTGAAGGCGCGCTCGTCCTCAACAATCTGTTCCTGACCACGGCGACAGCCACGGTGCTCGTCGGCACGCTCTATCCGCTGGCGTTGGAGGCGCTCACCGGCGACAAGATCTCGGTCGGTGCGCCGTTCTTCAACCTGACCTTCGGCCCGTTGATGCTGCCGCTTCTGGCCATCGTGCCGTTCGGGCCGCTGCTGGCATGGAAGCGTGGCGATGTCTTCGCCGCTTCGCAACGCCTGATGGCGGCCTTCGCAGTAGCGCTGGCGGCGATGCTGGTCACCGGCCTGTTTATCGACGGTGCGTCGGTTTTCGCCGCCCTCGGCATCGGCCTTGCCGTCTGGCTGGTTGCTGGCGCGCTCACCGACCTTGCCGTCAAGTCCGGCGTCGGATCTGTCGCACCGGCCGTCATGTTCAGGCGCTTCGCCGGCCTGCCGCGCTCGGTCTTCGGCACGGCATTGGCCCATCTCGGTCTCGGCCTGACCTTGCTCGGCATAGTCGCCACGCTCTCCTTCGGCACCGAGAAGATCCTCACCATGCGTGCCGGCGAGACGGTGGAATTGTCAGGCCATACGCTGCGTTTCGTCGGGCTTTATCCGGCGCAAGGGCCAAACTACAGCGAGGACCTTGGTCGCTTCGAACTGATCGGCGCCGACGGAAACGCGGCTGGTGAAATCACCTCGGCCAAGCGCTTCTTCCCCGTGCGCCAGATGACGACGACAGAGTCCGGCATCAAGACACTCTGGTTCAGTCAGCTCTACCTCTCGCTCGGTGATGAGAACAAGGATGGCTCGGTCGTGGTGCGCCTGTGGTGGAAACCGCTGGTGACGCTGATCTGGGGCGGCGGCCTGGTGATGATGGCGGGCGCTGCCATGTCGCTGATGGATAGGCGCCTGCGTGTCGGCGCGCCCTCGCGCCGGCGCAAGCAGGCGAGCGCCGTGGCGCCCGCGACCCTGCCATGAACGCACGGCTTTCATTAACCTCGATTGTCCTACTGTTGGCGCTGTTCTTCGCCGGCTCTGCCTTGGCGGTGAAGCCTGACGAGATGCTGGCGGATCCGGCGCTCGAGGCGAGGGCACGGGCCCTGTCGGAAGGCCTGCGCTGCATGGTCTGCCAGAACCAGTCGATCGATGAGTCCGATGCCGACCTTGCCCGTGATTTGCGCATCCTCGTGCGCCAGCGCCTCGTCGCCGGCGATACCGACCAACAGGTGATGGACTATGTCGTGTCGCGTTACGGCGAATTCGTTCTGCTGAAGCCGCGTTTCGACCTGCGCAACGCACTGCTTTGGGGCACGCCAGTACTGTTGCTGCTGGTCGGAGGCGTGTTCATTGTGTTGACCGCGCGATCGCGCCGGACACTGGCGACAAAGTCCCTGTCTTCAGAGGAACAGGCGGCATTGGACGCCATCCTTCACCGCGACTGACGGCGGCGACCGCCCCGCCAACATTACCAAAGATTCATGTGTCGGAAATGGCGCTGTAATGTGCGCCTCTCTAATTCTCTCTCCCCGAGGATGCCGATCAAGCAGCGTCCGTTTGAAAGAGGATAAGAGACCCATGAATATTGCCCCCAATTCATATTCCCGAACCCGCAACCGTCTCCTGGCTGCCGCCGCTTCCGTCGCCGTTGCCGGTGTGATCGGCGTTGGCGCGCTGACCAGTGGAACCAGTCCTGTTCTAGCCGATGCCGTACGTGTCGAGGCACCGCAGGTGCAAGGCTTTGCAGATGTGGTCGAGCGCGTTTCGCCCGCCGTCGTCAGCGTCAAGGTGAAGGCCAAGATCCAGCCGACCGCTGATGATGGCTCCGATGATCAGGACGGTCTGGATAATCTTCCCAACAATCCGCAGTTGCGACGCTTCTTCAAGGAGTTCCGCGGCTTCGGCGACCAGAACAGCCAGAACGGCCAGAACGATGATGGTCATCGCCGCTTCGGTAACCGCGACCGCAACAACGACCAGCCGCGGCCGGTGGCGCAGGGCTCCGGGTTCTTCATTTCCGAGGACGGCTACCTCGTCACCAACAACCATGTCGTTGAGGAAGGCACCGCTTTCACCGTGGTGACCAGTGACGGCAAGGAACTCGATGCCAAGCTGGTCGGCACCGACCCGCGCACCGACCTCGCCGTGCTCAAGGTCGATGGTGGCGGCAAGTTCACCTATGTTGACTTCGCCGATGATTCCAAGGTTCGGGTCGGCGACTGGGTCGTGGCGGTCGGCAATCCGTTCGGGCTCGGCGGCACCGTCACCGCCGGCATCGTCTCGGCGCGCGGCCGTGACATCGGCGCCGGACCTTATGACGATTTCCTCCAGATCGATGCCTCGGTTAATCGCGGCAATTCGGGTGGCCCGACCTTCAATCTCAACGGCCAGGTGGTCGGCATCAACACGGCGATCTTCTCGCCTTCCGGCGGTAGCGTCGGCATCGCCTTCGACATTCCGGCCTCGACCGCCAAGCAGGTTGTCGAAGACCTGATGAACAGCGGTGCGGTTCAGCGCGGCTGGCTCGGCGTCGAGATCCAGCCGGTCACATCAGACATCGCCGAATCGCTCGGTCTGAAGTCCAACAATGGGGCGTTGGTGTCGAGCGCCCAGGACGACGGCCCCGGCAAGAAGGCCGGCATAACAGCCGGTGACGTGATCACCCAGGTCGAGGGCAAGGACGTCGCGTCGCCAAAGGAACTCGCCCGCCTGATTGGCGCTTATTCGCCGGGCAAATTGGTCGACGTCACTGTCTGGCGGGACGGCAAGAGCCAGACCATCAAGGTCGATCTCGGCAAGCTGCCGGCAAGTGACAAGCAGGCCTCGAATGACCAGCAACAGCAGCCCGCCGCTCCGGCAAAGCCCGACACGCTTGCCGATCTCGGCCTCAAAGTCACCAAATCTGAAAACGGCAAGGGTCTTGTGGTGACCGATGTCGATCCCGACAGCGATGCCGCCGATCGTGGCATCCAGCCGGGTGACGTCATCACCGCGGTCAATTCGACAGAAGTGAATGGCGCCGACGACATCACCAAGGCGATGACCGAAGCGGTGAAATCCGGCCGCAAGGCAGTGCTGATGCAGATCACCCGCGACGACAACAACCGCTTCGTCGCGCTGCCCGTCGCCAAGGGCTGACAACGACTTTTCCGATGCGGCGGTTTCAAACACCCCCGAGCCGCCGCATGGGAAAGCATGGAGCCGGGTACGTTAGTCAGTCATCGTGCTCTCCTCCGGCGGCAGCGGGCCTCCCATCGCCCGCTGCCGCACATTTTGAAAGCCTACCCAAAACGCTCCCTCGGGTCTGGGCCGAGAGGATGTGGTGATTGCAGGATCATGCCCGAACACAGGCATGTCCGGGATGAAGATAATCAGAGAACAAGATTTTATCGCACGCGGTCTCGATCATCTTGATCGCGATGCGCTTTGGCAAAGGCTAAAATGCAGATGCCTACTACTCAACCTTCCAGCGAAATCGCGTATAACGGTCCTATGAAGATTCTTGTCATAGAAGATGATCGCGAGGCTGCGGATTATCTGCAGAAAGCCTTTGCCGAGGCCGGTCATACCGCGCATGTCGCCGGTGATGGCGAAACCGGCTTCGCGCTGGCCGACGCCGGTGACTATGACGTGATGGTCATCGACCGGATGATGCCGCGCCGAGACGGCCTGTCGGTCATTGCCGGCCTTAGATCGCGGGGCAACACCACACCGGTGCTGATCCTGTCGGCACTGGGTGAGGTCGATGACCGGGTCACGGGTCTGCGCGCCGGCGGCGATGATTATCTGACCAAGCCCTACGCATTCTCCGAACTTCTGGCCCGCGTCGAGGTGTTGAACCGCCGCGCCAGCGCCAAGGAGACCGAAACCGTCTACCGGGTTGGCGACCTTGAACTCGACAGGCTGTCGCATTCGGTCCGCCGGGCGGCGCGCGAGATCACGCTGCAGCCGCGCGAATTCCGCCTGCTCGAATATCTGATGCGTCATGCCGGCCAGGTGGTGACGCGCACCATGCTGCTCGAAAATGTCTGGGATTATCATTTCGATCCGCAGACCAATGTCATCGACGTTCACGTCTCGCGGCTGCGCGGCAAGATCGAGAAAGGCTTCGACAAGCCTATCCTGCATACGGTTCGCGGCGCCGGCTACATGCTGAAGGGCGGCTAGAGCATGGCCCCGAAAAGTGGGAACCGGTTTTCGGAAAAGGTCATGCTCCAACAAGAAAGAGCTAGATCAGCATGACGATTCGACCAATCGTCATGCTGATCTAGGCAACAGCATGGCTCTTTCCGTGCCCGCCATCATGAAGACGACGGCTGCGCGGCTTTCGGCGCTCTACTTCCTGCTTTTCGCGCTGTGCGCCGTGCTGCTGGTTTTCTACATGACATCGCTGTCAGCGAGCATGCTGACCGGGCAGACGCAGGACACAATCAATGATGAGGTAATAGGCTTGGCCCGCGCCTACAAAAAGGGCGGCCTGCCGTTGCTGGTCCGCGTGGTCGAAAACCGCTCCCGTCAGCCCGGCGCCAACCTCTATCTGATCGCCGACGCCAATGGCCAGATCCTGACCGGCAATGTGCAGGCCCTGGAACCTGGTGTGATCGATACTGAGGGCTGGACGACCGAGCCGTTCTCCTACAAGCGCTTCGGCGAAGGCGAGCTCGACCGTCTGCGCAGCGGGACGTCCGACCAGACGACGTCTCCTGCAACTGGCGACAACGCAGCGCCGCAGGCAGAAGGCGAGAAGGGTCACAATGCCATTGCGCTGGTGCTGCGGCTGCCCAACCAGATGATCCTGCTGGTCGGCCGCGATCTTGGCGAACCGGAGCGCTTCCGTGCCGTCATCCGCCGCGCCTTGATGCTGGCGCTCGGCATGATGGGGCTCGGCGGACTGCTGATCTGGTTCTTTGTCGGCCGCGCCGCGCTGAAGCGCATCGACAGCGTGTCGGAGGCGAGCCGCCGCATCATGGGCGGCGATCTCTCGGGCCGACTGCCGGTGACCGGCGCCGGCGACGAATTCGACCGGCTTTCGGAAAACCTCAATGCCATGCTGGCCAGGATTCATACGCTGAACGAAGGCCTGAAGCAGGTTTCCGACAACATCGCGCATGATTTGAAGACGCCGCTGACCCGGCTGCGCAACCGGGCAGAAGCGACACTGTCCGGCAAGCACAAGCCAGCCGATTACCGTCAGGCGCTGGAAGGCACAATCACCGAGTCCGATCAGCTGATAAAGACCTTCAATGCTATCCTGATGATCTCCCGGCTGGAGGCCGGATATTCTTCCGAACACACCAACCGCGTCGATCTGGCGGCGGCCGTGCGTGACGTCGTCGAGCTCTACGAGCCGGTGGCGGAAGAGGCAGGCGTTTCGCTCGAAGCCGAAGTGAATGGTGCTTTTCTCGTCGACGGCAACCGCGAATTGATTGGCCAGGCGCTGTCCAACATCGTCGACAATGCGATCAAATATTCGACGGACTCCACGTCCAAACCCACGGTCCGTGTGGCGCTCGAGCGGACCCATGGCGAGATCAGGCTTTCCGTCGCCGACAACGGCCAGGGCATTCCCGACGATGCTGATCGGGCCCGGGCGACCGAGCGTTTCGTGCGGCTGGAGAAGAGCCGTTCGCAGCCCGGCTCCGGCCTTGGCCTCAGCCTCGCCAAGGCGGTGATGACCTTCCACTACGGCCGGCTTGATCTCCTGCCTGGCAATCCGGGACTATCCGTGGTCATGAGTTTCCCCGCGCGGGAGGATCATTGATGGCCGTGGTCGCGAAACGGACGGCTACGGACTGGCTGCTGAAGCCGGCGGTTGGGCTTGTCCCTCTCGACGAAGCGCGCGCGCGGCAGGAGCTGGCCGAAATCGCTGCGGCGGCACGCGAAGAAGGGCTGACGCGGCTTGCCAGGTTCCTGGGCGGCAAGGGGGAGGGCCAGGATTTCCTGGCCGCCGTCTTCGACCTCTCCCCATTCCTGCGGGACATGGCGCGGCGCAGGCCTCGGATTGTGGATGCTCTTTTCGACCAGCCGGTCGAGGCGCGTCTCAAAACGATCACCACTGCGATCGATCAAGCGTCTTTGGCTGAGACGGTTTCCGAATCCAGCCTGATGATGGAGCTGCGCCAGTGCAAGGCCGAGGCGCATTTCCTGATCGCGCTCGCCGATCTCGCAGGCGAGGCGGAAACATCTCTTACCGTACGGCGGCTGAGCGATCTTGCCGATGCCTGCACCCGTGCAGCCGTCGACTTCCTGCTGTGTGATGCGCATGGCCAAGGCAAGCTCAAACTGCCGGACCTCGACAACCCGTCGCGGCAATCGGGCTGGATCCTGCTCGGCATGGGCAAGCTTGGCGCGCATGAGCTTAATTTCTCGTCCGATATCGATCTCGTCGTCTTCTTCGATCCGGAAGCGCCTGCCGTGGTCGATCCTCTCGACGCAACCGAACTGTTTTCGCGGCTGACGCGACGGCTGGTCCGCATACTGCAGGACCGCACCGAGCACGGCTATGTCTTCCGGACCGATCTGAGGCTGCGCCCCGATCCCGGTTCGACCCCGCTGGCGATCCCTGTCGAAGCCGCACTGCGCTACTACGAGGCGCGCGGCCAGAACTGGGAGCGTGCGGCGATGATCAAGGCGCGTCCGGTGGCCGGCGATCTGGCTGCGGGTGCCGCCTTCCTCAAGGAGCTTCAGCCCTATATCTGGCGCAAATACATGGACTACGCGGCGATTGCCGACGTCCATTCGATCAAGCGCCAGATCCACGCCCACAAGGGTCATGGCGAGATCGCGGTGAAGGGCCACAATGTCAAGCTCGGACGCGGCGGCATCCGCGAGATCGAGTTCTTCGTCCAGACCCAGCAGCTCATCGCCGGTGGTCGCTTCCCCGAACTGCGCGGCCGCGAGACGGTGCCGATGCTTGGCCAGCTTGCCGCGCGCGGCTGGATCACATCAGACGCAGGTGACGCGCTCGCCCGCCAATACTGGTTCCTGCGCCGCGTCGAACACGCCGTCCAGATGGTGGCCGACGAGCAGACGCACACGCTGCCGGAAGACGACGAAGGGCTGGAGCGGATCGCCCGCATGCTGGGTTTTGCCGATGCGGCTGCCTTTTCGCTGGCGTTCCGCGCCTCGTTGCAGCAGGTCGAGCGCCATTATGCGGCGCTGTTTGAAACAGCGCCGGAGCTTTCGGCGGGGATCGGCAATCTGGTCTTCACCGGCGATGTCGACGACCCCGACACGCTGCAGACCCTGCATGGTCTCGGCTTCCAGCGGCCGAGTGACATCTGCCGCGTCATCCGCGGCTGGCATTTCGGCCGCTATCGCGTCACCCGGTCGGCGGAGGCGCGCGAGCGGCTGACGGAGTTGACGCCGGCCTTGCTGCGCGCTTTCGGCCAGACACGCCGGGCGGACGAAGCCTTGATCCGCTTCGACGAGTTCCTTGCCGGTCTGCCGGCCGGCATCCAGCTGTTCTCGCTGCTCCAGTCCAACCCGGCGCTGCTCAAGCTGATAGCGACGATCATGGGCGCCGCGCCCCGGCTGGCGGCGATCATCACGCGCCGACCCCATGTCTTCGACGGCCTGCTCGACCCGGCCTTGCTGACAGAGTTGCCGGACCGCGCCTATTTGTCTGCGCGGCTTTCGGCCTTTCTTGAGGGCGACCGCCTCTATGAAGACGTGCTCGACCGGCTGCGCATCTTTGCCTCGGAGCAGAAATTCCTGATTGGTGTTCGACTGCTCGCCGGGTCGATCGATCCGGCTCGTGCCGGCCGCGCCTTTTCCGATCTGGCTGATCTTACCATCGAGGCAGCGTTACGGGCAGTGATGGCCGAATTCTCGGCACGGCACGGCACGATAGCTGGCGGCGTCGTTTCGCTGCTTGGCATGGGCAAGCTCGGCAGCCGCGAATTGACCGCGGGGTCGGATGTCGACCTCATCCTGCTTTACGATCACGATGCAGACGCCGAGGATTCCGACGGCGACAAGCCATTGGCGCCGTCGCACTACTACACCCGCATGACGCAGCGGCTGATCTCGGCTGTATCCGCACCGACGGCGGAGGGTGTGCTCTACGAGCTCGACCTGCGGCTGCGGCCGTCCGGCAACAAGGGGCCGGTGGCCACCCATATCGATGCCTTCAAGAAATACCAGCGCCAGGAGGCCTGGACCTGGGAGCATATGGCGCTGTCGCGGGCGCGTGCAATCGCCGGCGATGGCGGTCTGTGCGCTGAGGTCGAAGCGGAAGTGGCGGCCGTGCTTGACCAGCCGCGCGACGCTGCAAAAGTGAGGGCGGAAGCCTCGGACATGCGTGCCATGATCGAGACGGAAAAGCCGCCACGCGATCTCTGGGACATCAAGCTGATCCCCGGAGGGCTGATCGATCTCGAATTCATCGCCCAGGTGGCTCTCATCACCGGGCAGGTCGAGGCTGGGCCACGCGTCACCGGTACGGCCGAGATCCTGTCTCGCTTGACACCGCGCTTCGCCGATGCCGGAGTCAGGCAGGAACTTGCCGATGCTTATGCGCTCTATCTGGCGCTGACCCAGATGACGCGGCTGTGCCTCACCGGCGCCTTTGAGCGCGACGATGTTCCGCCAGGGCTTTCGGATCTGCTTCTGGCGGTCACCGACCTGCCGGATTTCGGTGTGCTGGAAGCGCACCTCAAGGAGACGTCGCAAAAGGTCAGGAAGGACTTCGACCTTTTACTTCGTGCTGGACGACCGTGAAATAGCGGGTCCGGCCGCATCGGGGGTGACGATGCAACAGGAGAAGACCATGAGAAAGTCAACCAAACTCGCATTTGCTTTCATCGCTCTCGCCGGTGCCGTCGGCAGCGCGGCGTACGCCGAAAACATCGACAGCGCAAAGATTCGCGAGCGCACGATGATGCGTCTCGACAGGGCGGTGAATGACAATGGCGGCACCATCACCTTCGACCAATTCTCGGATGCCATGAACGCCCGGCTGAAGAAGCTCGTCGCCGACAATGGCGGCAAGCTGACCGTCGCCCAACTCGCCGATGCGCTGGAGAAGGCCCGTTTCGAACGCATGGCCAAGCGCATCATCGCCCGCTACGACGCCAGGGGCGATGGCACGCTGACCTCAGACGACATCACCGGTCGCGAGAAGAAGGTCTTCGCCATGCTCGACAAGAACAATGACGGCAAGATCGAGAAGAGCGAGCTGCCGAAGGGCAGGCGTTTTGGCCATCATCGCCAATCGGATGACGACGGCGGCGTACAGTGAAGCTGCAGAAGACAGCAGGCTCCGGCAACATTGACTGGGCCTGCTGCTCAAGCCGCGACTTTGACCGCCTGGGTCGCCCTCTTCACCGGTATACGCACCGACACGATCGTGCCGACGCCCTCGGTCGAACGGATCTTCAGCGCGCCGCCTTGGAGCTCGGCCAGCGAGCGCGAGATCGCAAGGCCAAGGCCTGATCCGGCGTGGTTCTTGGAAAACTGGTTCTGCACCTGTTCGAAGGGCCGCCCGAGCTTGCCGAGCGCCGCTTTCGGGATGCCGCAGCCATTGTCTTCGATCGTCAGCACCAACGCGCCTGATGTGTTGCGGGCCCGGACCGATATGTGTCCGCCCTGGCCGGTGAACTTTACCGCGTTGGACAGGAGGTTGATGACGATCTGCTTGATCGCCCGGCGATCCGCAAACAGTGTCAGCGCGTCGGCGATACGCGTTTCGACGGTGATCGCCTTTTGCGCGGCCTGCAGCGAGACGACGCGGACCGTCTCGCTGATCAGCGGCCCGAGATCGATCTGCTCCTGATCCAGCGAGAACTGGCCAGCCTCGATCTTGGACATATCGAGAATGTCGTTGATGACGCCGAGCAGATATTTGCCGCTGCTGTTGATATCGGTGGCGTACTCCTCGTAGCGCTCCGAGCCGAGCGGGCCGAACAGCCCCTGTTCCATCAGTTCGGAGAAGCCGATGATGGCGTTCAGCGGCGTGCGCAGTTCATGCGACATGTTGGCCAGGAATTCGGATTTGGCCCGGTTCGCCGCTTCGGCGCGTTCGGTTTCCTTCATGTATTTGCGGTTGAGGTCGACCAGCTCACTGGAACGCTCCTCTTCGGAGCGCCTGGCGAGGCTGAGATCGTGGATCGTTGCCATCAGCCTGCGTTCGCTGTCGACCAGCTTTTCCTGATGCAGCTTGATCTGGGTGATGTCGGATCCGACCGAGACGATGCCGCCATCCCTGGTCCTGAGTTCGTTGACCTGCAGCCAGCGGCCGTCATTCAGCTGCCGCTCGAAAGTGGCGCCGCCTTGCGGACCATTGGTGTTGGCGAGCCGGCGCTCGGAAGCAAAGGCAAGCATCCGCTCTTCCAGGGACGCGCGCGTCACGCCCGGCATCACGTCGCGATCCGAAAGCCCGTTGTCCTGCTGGTATTTGGAGTTGCACATGATCAGGCGCTGGGCAGAATCCCACAGCACGAAGGATTCATTGATGTTCTCGATCGCGGTCCGGAGGCGAAGATCGGCCGCCTCGGACCGCAGCGCCAGATGGCGCTGCTCGGTGACGTCGACGGCGATGCCGATCAGCTGGATTTCCGGCGCTTCCGGATCCATGACCTGTGCACGAGCGCGCATCCACACCCATTGGCCATCGGCGTGCCGCATCCGGAACACCTGGTCGATATGATCGATCTCCCGGGCAACAATTTTGTTGGCGAGCTCGAACAGGTCGCCATCCTCGGGGTGGATGATCTCATCGACCTCACCGAAGGACAGCATCGTGTCGCAGGGCTCGTAGCCCAGCATGTCGTACATCGAGCGCGACCAGTACATCTTGCCGCGCACCATGTCCCAGTCCCACAGGCCACAGCGGCCGCGCACCAGCGCCATGTCGATGCGCTGATGCGCTTCGACATAGATGCGGTCGGCGGCCTGCGCCCGCGCCGCCTGCCCGAAATAGGCATAAAGGATGATGATCAGCACGCCGGCTGTCAGCACGAACAGGGTGACGTTGAGCGAGACGGTCTTGCGCCAGGCGTCGAAGACCGCGTCCTGCGGTACCAAAGCCGCCGCGGCACCCTTCTGGTCCTTGGCCACGCTGACCGCGGCATACCAGTCCTGTCCGCCGATGCTGACCTCCATGACGCCGGCGCGATCACCGAACATGAACAGGGGCTGACCGCCTTCGACGAGGCCGTCGAGGGCATGGCCTTGCCAGGGCATCGAGCGCGGCGTCACCGCGGTGATCTTGAAGGCGCTGTCGGTGATGACGAGCACATGGCTGCGGCCCATCGCGCCCTGACGGCTGGTGGTTTCCAGCAGATCCTGAACGGCGCCGGGCACGGTATCCGAGGTCGTGGCCAGAGCACTGGCGAGCTGTGCCGCCGCCAGCGTCAGGATCGCTTTGGCATCGCGCTCGACATCGTCGCGCTCGTTCATCAGCGACAGCACACGCAGCGCCGCGATGACGAGCAGGAAGATGATGATGAGGGCCGGTATCGACCGTCGCAGCAGCGGCTCGGCGGCCAGAAGCCGCTTGTAGGCCGGTTCGGCAATGAGCCGCGTATTCCCGGCAAGGCCATCACTGCGCATCTCGCGACGCGCAAAAGCCATCCCACCGGGCGCGCCCCACGCGTCCGCCTTCGCCATAAATGGCACTCCCCGAATTTGCCTATGCTGCTTGGTGATCCGGCAAACACCGCACTTCCGAATCGTCAGTAAAGAATCAAACGTGATTCGCCTTGTCCAGTGGTCCGGCGAAAAAAGATTAAAAATCGACTAAAATAATGGGCTTTTGGAGCTCCAGTGGCTCGGGCCTTCCCCCTCGCGGGAGAGACAAGGACGCCTAAGCCAGCGTTCGCTCGACAATATCCCTCAGATCCGCCGACAGGTTTTCGGCATTGGCGATCGAAAGCAGCGCTTCCCGGGCCTTGGCTTGCCGGCCCGGTTCGAGCGAACGCCATGACCTCAGCGCTGTCGCCAGCCTTGCCGCCACTTGCGGATTGCGTTTTTCGACCTCGAGCACTGTCTGTGCAAAGAACCGGTAGCCTTCGCCGTCGGCACGATGGAAGCCAGTCTGGTTGGCGCTGGAGAATGTGCCGATCAGCGAGCGCACCCGGTTTGGATTGCCCATCGAGAAGGCCGGGTGAGCGGCCAGGGCACGCACGGTGTCCACAGCTTGTGGTCCCGGCACGCTGGCCTGGATCTGGAACCATTTGTCCATGACCAGCGGATCGGACCCATAAGTCGTCTCGAAAGCCGCCAGCGCCTTGATGGCCTCGAGCGAGCCGTGGTGGCGATGAGCGAGCGCGCCAAGAGCGGCTGCGCGGTCGGTCATGTTGGTCGCGGACTGGAAATGCTCGGCCGCCAATGCCGCCCCACCCGGCAGCAGCGCGAGATAGTCCAGCAATGTGTTGCGCAAGGCACGTCGTCCTGCACTCGTAGCGTCGGGGCTGAACGTGGTTTTGTCGGCAAGGCCGTCGTAGAGGCCGGAAAATGCCACGCCATTGGCGATGCCGATCGCGAGCGCAAGGGCCTGTCGAGCCGTATAGATGGCATCGGGATCAATGTTCTTGCCGATATCGCGGGCGATGTCGGCCTCGCCAGGCAGCGCCAGCGCCAAGGCCCGGTAGGCCGGCTCCAGCGTCTCGTCACCCGCAATGCTGCCGGCGAGCTCGGTCAGCCGCGTCGCGAAGACCGGCTGCTTGCCGCCAAGGATTTCTCGGAAGGCAGCGATCAGCGCATCGGTGAGCAGCGTGTTGAAGGCCTGCCAGCGCGAGAAGGCATCGCTGTCATGGCGGGCGAGGAAGAACTGGTCGTCGGCCTTCTGCTCGACCGACAGCGTCACCGGCGCCGAAAAGCCGCGGTTGAGTGACACAGCTGGGCGCTCGGTCACACCCGAGAACCGCACCACATGGCGGCGCTTGCGGACATGGATGACGCCATGCTCGACGCTGGCGCCCTCGACGCCGCTATAATCGACAGGATTGCCGCCGGTGCCGATCAGACCGAAGGCGAGCGGAATATGCATCAGCCGCTTGCGGCTTTCGGATGGTGTCGGCGGCACCGACTGTTCGATTTCGAGCGTGAATTCCTGCGCGGCCGGATTGTGCGTCGAACTGACCGTCAGATTGGGCGTGCCCGCCTGATGGTACCACAGCGCGAACTGCGACAGGTCGCGGCCCGACGCATCCTCGAACACCTTGATGAAATCCTCGATCGTCGCCGCGTCGCCGTCGTGCCGCTCGAAATAGAGGTCCATGCCGGCGCGAAAGGCCTTAGCCCCAAGGATGGTGCGGATCATGCGCACCACTTCGGAGCCCTTTTCGTAGACCGTCGCCGTGTAGAAATTGTTGATCTCGCGATAGCGGCGCGGCCGCACCGGATGGGCCAGCGGGCCCTGATCCTCGGGGAACTGATGCGCCCGCAGCAGGCGTACCTCGGCGATGCGCTTGACCGGCCGCGAGCGCTGGTCGGCGGAGAATTCATGGTCACGAAAAACCGTCAGCCCTTCCTTCAGGCAAAGCTGGAACCAGTCACGGCAAGTGATTCTGTTGCCTGTCCAATTGTGGAAATATTCGTGCGCGATGATCGCCTCGATATTGGCGAAATCGGCGTCCGTCGCGGTCTCCTGGTCGGCCAGCACATATTTGTCGTTGAAGATGTTTAGGCCCTTGTTCTCCATCGCGCCCATGTTGAAGTCGGACACGGCGACGATGTTGAAGACGTCGAGATCGTATTCGCGGCCAAACGCCTCCTCATCCCATTTCATGGATCGCTTCAGCGCATCCATCGCGTAGCCGGCCAGCTTCTCCTTGCCGGGCTCGACATAGATGCCGAGCTCGACCTTACGGCCGGATAGTGTGACGAAACTGTCTGCGACCTGACCGAGATTGCCGGCCACCAGCGCGAACAGATAGGACGGCTTGGGGAAGGGGTCGTGCCAGACGGCATAATGCCAGCCGTCGCCGAGATCGCCTTTTTCTCCGGGATTGCCGTTGGACAGGAGCAGCGGAGCCTCGTCACGCAGCGCCTCAATGCGCACGGTATAGACGGACAGGATATCGGGGCGATCGAGGAAATAGGTGATGCGGCGAAAGCCTTCGGCCTCGCATTGCGTGCAATAGACGTTGTTCGAGCGGTAGAGGCCCATCAGGGCTTCGTTGCCGGCGGGCTCCAACTGGGTTTCGATGAGCAACTGGAAACGGCGGGCGGCCGGTGGCTTGAGAATGGTCAGCTGGTCAGGTGTTGCCAGCAGATCCGCCGGTTTTGCCTTCTTGCCGTTGATCTCGATGCGCTTGAGCGTCAGCCCGTCGCCGTCGAGCACCAATGGCGCCGACACGGACACCCCCTCGCGACGCTCGATCGTCAGTGTAGCGGTGACGATTGTGGCCTCGGGCGAAAGGCGGAAGGTGAGATTGGTCTGCGGAATGAGATAATCGTTGGGGCGATAGTCTTCGAGCTTGAAGACCTGGCCGGTGTCCGTGCGCATTCCGTTGTTTTTCCTGTCGATTGCGTTGGGAGCGGACTTCCTGCCGGTCCAAGAAATTGAAGTCCGCGCTCTTTACACGAAACAGTCCCTCGACAAAACTGCGAGAGGGTCTATCGAGGCCTTACTTTGCGGCATCGCGGCCAACGCATGTTGAATGCCAGCGTTGCCGGGCATACAGGCAACGATCAAGGACCGATCGCCAGCGTGACATCAGGAGCCGGGGCTCAACCAGAAACAACCGGTGGTCACGACACTCTGAGGGGCATTGCCCTGAAGATCGTGTCGGTGGCGGTTTTTGTCGGCATGCAAACCTGCATCAAGGCGGCCGGCGAGGTGCCGGCCGGGCAGATCGTCTTCTTCCGCTCGTTCTTCGCCATCTTCCCGATCATTGCCTTCCTGGCCTTGAAGGGACATCTGTCGACGGCATTCGTCACCAAACGTCCCTTCAACCATGTCGCGCGAGGCATCGTCGGCGTCGGCGCCATGGGGCTTGGCTTCTTCGCGCTCACCAGGTTGCCGCTGCCGGAGGCGATCACGCTGAACTATGCACAACCGCTGCTGGTCGTGGTGTTCTCCTCGGTCTTCCTTGGCGAGACGATCCGCGTCTATCGCTGGAGCGCAGTCGCGATCGGTCTCATTGGCGTGCTCATCATTTCCTGGCCGGAGCTGACCCTGCTCAACTCGGATGAAGGGCTCGATGATCAGGAGGTCCTGGGCGTCATGGCCGCGCTGGTGGCCGCGGCGATCTCGGCTGTCGCCATGCTGCTTGTGCGCAATCTCGTGCAAACGGAGAAGACGGCGACCATCGTGTTATGGTTCTCGTCGACCGCCAGCGTGCTCTCCCTGCTGACGCTGCCTTTCGGCTGGCAATCGCTGACGCCGGCGCAAGCCGCGCTGCTCGTCATGGCCGGCTTCTGCGGCGGCCTCGGCCAGATCCTGATGACCTCGGCCTATCGCCATGCCGAGGCCTCGGTGGTGGCGCCGTTCGAATACACGTCGATGATCCTCGGCGTCATCGTCGGCTATTTCGTTTTCGGCGACGTGACCTCGTTCAGGACGCTGGTCGGCGGTGTGATCGTGGTGGCCGCTGGCATCTTCATCATCTGGCGCGAGCGGCAACTCGGACTGGAGCGCAAGCGAGCGCGCAAGGTGACGCCTCCACAAGGCTGATCAGGAGCGGTCGCTCCGCTCCTTAGCCAGCCGCACCAGCACCGCCCTTGTCTGTTCATCCGCAGGGAAGAAGGACTCAATCGCCAGTTCCGACAAGGTCACGTCGAGCGGCGTGCCGAACACGGTAATGGTACTTATGAACGACAGCACCTGATCGCCATGGGCCAGCCTGAGCGGATGCACGATGGCATTCGGCTCGACGGTGGTTGGCCTGCTGCCCTTGAGGCCGGAAGGATAGCTGCGCAATTCGCGCTCCAGCTCGACCAGCACCGGGTCGCCGGCGGCATCGTTCTGGTGCTTGAGACGCTCGAGCAGGTGCGTGCGCCATTCCTGGAGGTTGACGATGCGCGGTGCGATACCGCCGGGATGCAGGCTGAGGCGAAGCACATTGACTGGTGACGTCAGCAGCGAAGCCTCGCTGACATCGGCTAGGAACGGAGCGATCGCGGCATTGGCCGAAACCAGGTTCCAGTGCCTGTCCACCGCCAGCGCCGGGAACGGCTCATGGCCCTTGAGCACAATCTCGACCGCCGCCATCGCCGGTGCCAGCATCGTGTCGGTAAGCGGCCGTTCGCCGAAGCTCGGCGCAAAGCCCGCAGCCAGCAGCAACTGATTGCGTTGCCTCAACGGGATCGCCAACTGCTCGGCCAGGTGCAAGACCATGTCACGGGAGGGCGCGGCACGCCCGCTTTCGACGAAGGAGAGATGCCGCTGCGAAATCTCGGCTTCCATGGCGAGGTCGAGCTGGCTCATGCGGCGGCGCGTGCGCCATTCGCGGATGAGGCTGCCGGCGGAGGTTTGGGCTGTTGTCATAGCAGGATGGTTAGGCCGACAGGGACGGCATTTCAATTACCTGCGAAGTCATCGCTAAGAGAGCGTCCGCAGCTTCGCCTTCACCTCGAGAAAGTCCCGCCATGCCAGCTTCTTGTGGGCGGGTGTCCGCAGCAGATAGGCCGGATGAAGCGTCGGCATGGCCGGAATGGCGATGCCGGAGGCGGTGGTGTGGACACGCCAGTTGCCACGAAGCCGCAAAATGCCTTCCGAGGTGTTGAGCAAGGTCTTGGCCGACGGCCCGCCGAGATTGACCAGCACCTTTGGATTGACCAGTTCGATCTGCCGTTCGATGAACGGCCGGCAGATTTCGGTTTCGTGTGGCGTCGGCGTGCGATTGCCCGGCGGCCGCCATGGAATGACATTGGCGATGTAGACCGAAGTGCGGTCGAGCCCGATCGCCGCCAGCATGCGGTCGAGCAGCCGGCCGGAACGGCCGACGAAAGGCAGCCCCTCGATGTCCTCGTCGCGACCGGGCGCCTCGCCGACCAGCATCACGGCCGACTCCGGATTGCCGTCGGCGAACACCAGATTCTTGGCGGTGGTCTTGAGATTGCAGCCGTCGAAGGCCGCCATATGCTGGCGTAGCTCGTCCAGGGTCGTTGCCGTCGTCGCCAACTGGCGCGCAAGCGCCGCTTGTGCTTCGTCTGGCACCGCGGCGACCGACGAACGCGCCGGCGGCGCATCCGGCACCCGGCTCGCATCCAGTCCGGGAGCTGCCGGTCGCTCCGGCGCCTTGTCTTCGCGAGGGGGCGCCGCTGGCACTGGCGCGCGCTCCACAGGCCTCGGCGCAGCCTCGGCGAAGCGATTCACCGGGGCGTCTTCCAGCGCCTCATCGACGCCGGCGCTGGCATAGAAAGCCAGGATGTCGGCAATTTCGGTCGGGCTGTTGGGGGAGGCGGCAGTCATGGCACGCACATTCGTCCGCATGACTGCAATTTGCAAGGCTGGCGGCTCGCCCTATCCCGTCGGTATGCGTGGATCCTGCACGACATAGAAGGTCCACCGGGGCGTGTAGTCGGTCATCAGGAACTCGAAGCTGGCCGTCTTGAGCGGATCGACCTTGCCATTCTTGAACAGCAAGCGGTCATAGGGTTCGAAGTCGCGGTCGAAATTGGCGAAGTTGCTCGACCGGATATCGTCGGTTGTCTTGTTGCGCTGATCGAACGAAAGCCCGTCGCCAAAGACACTTGGCTGATCCAGTATCTCCTGAAGCTCGAACTGGAACTCGATCCAGGCTTGGCCGCTGTTGTTGAGCACGTCGATGCGCATGTACATGATGCCATTGGCGAACTCGCCCGCCTTGCCGAACGCCTGGATTGGCTTGGTGGTGCGGATGGTCAGCGTCACCGGTGTCGCCGAATTCAGCTCTTCGGTGATGACAAGCGGATCGTCCTTGGTTCCGATGCCGGAGGCTCCGGTGATGCGGAAGCCGCCAAGCTCATCGGAAAAGGAGTAGGCGCCTGTTGCCCAGACTTTCACCTCGTCCGCCGCGGCGTGACCCGGTGCCGATATCAGAAGGGCCAGAAGAATCGCCCGGCAGGCCCGGCCGGACGGGAAAAGGAAGCGCGTCGAAGGAAAGCCGGCTGGCCCAGGAATGCGCATGGCGGGAAGTATGGCCGATAAGCAAGCCGCCGAACAATTAAAAAACGCAAGCGCGGCAGGGCGCATCGGGCACAAACGGTTGCCTTGCCGCAGGATGCGCGACTTTTTGGCCAAATCCGCATTGTCACGTATGCGCCGGTTTCCTGTCGCCGATTGATGCGCTATGCAGCGCAGGAGCCAGCAAGATACGCAACAGCGGCAAGCCAGTGCGGAGGGGTTGATGAGCGACATCGAACGCGAAAGCATGGAATTCGACGTGGTTATCGTCGGCGCCGGACCGGCCGGCCTTGCCGCGGCCATCCGCCTCAAGCAGGTCAATCCGGAGCTTTCCGTCGTCGTGCTGGAAAAGGGCGGCGAGGTCGGTGCGCATATCCTCTCCGGCGCCGTTGTCGACCCGATCGGCATCGACCGGCTGCTGCCGGGCTGGCGCGAGGAGGAGGGCCATCCGTTCAAGACACCGGTCACGGCGGATCATTTCCTGGTGCTGGGCCCTGCCGGCTCGTTCCGCCTGCCCAACATTTTCATGCCGCCACTGATGAACAATCATGGCAATTACATCGTCTCGCTCGGCAATGTCTGCCGCTGGCTGGCGGGTAAGGCCGAGGCGCTCGGCGTCGAGATCTATCCGGGCTTTGCCGCCGTCGGCCTGCTCTACAATGAAGAAGGCGCCGTCACCGGCGTCGTCACCGGCGACATGGGCGTAGAGAAGGACGGCACGCACGGTCCGGGCTTCGCGCCGGGCATGGCGCTGATGGGCAAATATGTGCTGATCGGCGAAGGCGCACGCGGCTCGCTCGCCAAACAGCTGATCGCCAAATACAAGCTCTCCGATGGCCGCGAGCCCGGCAAGTACGGCATCGGCCTGAAGGAACTCTGGCAGGTCAAGCCGGAGAACCACCGGCCGGGCCTGGTGCAGCATTCCTTCGGCTGGCCGCTCGACATGAAGACCGGCGGTGGCTCCTTCCTCTACCACCTCGAGGATAACCAGGTGGCGGTCGGCTTCGTCCTCCACCTCAATTACAAGAACCCCTATCTGTCGCCGTTCGAGGAATTCCAGCGCTTCAAGACGCATCCGGCGATCGCAGGCACGTTCGAGGGCGCCAAGCGGCTGGGCTATGGCGCGCGCGCCATCACCGAAGGCGGCTGGCAATCGGTGCCGAAATTGTCCTTCCCCGGCGGCGCGCTGATGGGCTGTGCTGCCGGCTTCGTCAACGTGCCGCGTATCAAGGGGTCCCACAATGCGGTGCTGTCGGGCATGCTGGCGGCCGATCATGTCAGCGAAGCAATTGCCGCCGGCCGCGCCAATGATGAGCTCAAATCCTACGAGGAAGCTTGGCGGGCGACCGACATCGGCAAGGATTTGAAGAAGGTCCGCAACGTCAAGCCGCTGTGGTCGCGCTTCGGCACCATTGTCGGCATTGGCCTCGGCGGCCTCGACATGTGGCTGAACACGCTGTTCGGCGTCTCGCCCTTCGGCACGCTGAAGCACGGCAAGGCCGACTATGCCGCGCTGGAGCCTGCCGCCAAGCACAAGAAGATCGTTTATCCGAAACCGGATGGCGTGCTGACCTTCGACCGGCTGTCCTCCGTGTTCCTGTCCAACACCAATCACGAAGAGAACGAACCAGTCCATCTGCTGGTCGGTGACATGGAACTGCAGAAGCGCTCCGAACACGACGTCTTTGCCGGGCCTTCGACGCGCTATTGCCCGGCCGGCGTCTACGAATGGGTCGACAAGGATGGCAATGCCGCAGCCGATCCGGCGGCCAAGGACGTGCGCTTCGTCATCAACGCGCAGAACTGCGTCCACTGCAAGACTTGCGACATCAAGGATCCGAACCAGAACATCAACTGGGTGCCGCCGCAGGGCGGCGAGGGCCCGGTCTACCAGGGAATGTGAATGCCCTCAGCGCCGGCGGCATGCTACCGTCGGCCTTGGTCATCTTTGAAGGGAAGCGTGGATGCGCTTGCTCGCACGTTCAGTTCTGGCGGTCATCGGCGCATCGTGCGGCTTCGCTACCGCCGCATCGGCTCATGTCAAAGTCCTGGTGAAGACGCAGACATATGATATTTCCGGCACGACCGGAGAGGCGCTGATCGAGTCCATGGACCGCAATGGCCCACGGCATGGCTTCATGGCCCGCGCCATTGCCCAGACCAGCTATACCAAGGATTGGGATTTCGACTTTGTCCAGGTCAAGGGCTCCTGCCGCATCCGCCAAGCCAACGGGACGCTCAACCTGAACTTTACCTACCCGCATGTTGTTTCCGCGCTCCCGCCGGCGCTCGACAAGCGCTGGGCGCGTTTCTTCACCGGTGTTCGCAAGCATGAGGAGACGCATGGCGACATTGCCAGGCAGATGATGGCGGCGACCGAGAAATCGCTTACCGGGCTCACCACCGCAAACGACGCGCAGTGCTCCAAAACGCGGCGCGAAGCGCGCCGGCGGATCGACGCTGTCTTTGACGAGTACGAGGGCAAGCAGAACGCCTTCGACGCGCGCGAGCACCGGGAGGGCGGTCACGTAGAGTATCTGGTCGATGCCCTGGCGAAATCATAGAGCTTCATCAGCGCTTTTCCGGTGAATTCGATGCTCGCCCCGTAAATGGGCGACCAAACTCAGCCTTGTGGCCAAACTCAGCCTTGTGGCTTGCCTGGCTGAGGCAGGGAGACGGTCGCACTTTCATGCTCGTCGACCGGTTTCTGCTCCTGTGGCCGGAGCGTGAACTCGACCAGCACCGGCAGATGGTCTGAGCCGGTATCCTCCAGCCGCGTCGACGACAGGATCGTCAGCCCGCCCTTGCTGAACACCTGGTCGATCGGCAGGCCCGCATAGCGGCGCAGGAAGTCCGGCAGTGTCCGGTGGATCCAGGTCGGGCCGGCGGAAGGCATAAGCGTCAGCCCACCGAGAGCCGTGACCCGCCGCACCGCGGCACTCCACGGCACGCCGTTGCAGTCGCCGGCCATGATCGCGGTCTCGCCGAGCGTGGCCAGCGGTTGCGCCAGTTCGCCGATCTGCCAGTACTGCTCCTTCGGCCACGGCCAGCTCAGATGGATCGCGGCGACATCGACGCTGATCCCACCGAAGTCAACGGTGGCGATCGCCATGGCGCCGCGCGGCTCGCAATGCGGCGTGCTGCCGGCGACGAAGGGCCGCCGCGACAGCAACGCCACGCCGAACATGCCGTTCGGATAAGGGCACAGGATCCGGTAGGGATAGGCGCTGGTGATGGTGCCAAGCTCGGTCGCCCACATGCCAGACACTTCATCGAGGGTGATCACGTCCGGATTGGTGCGGCCGATCAGCGACAGCACCTTCTTCGGCGTCGGGTTGTTGAAGCGCAAATTCATCTGCAGCAGGCTGTAGACAGCCTGGTCGGCGGGCTTGGCGACCGCCGGCTGCGGCCAAAGCGTCGACAAGGTGCTTGCCGTCGTGGCCAGGCAGGCGATGGCAAAGAGCAGCGCTGCCGCCGCTTGCAGCCGAAACGAGGTGGCGAGCAGCGGCAGTGCCAGAAGCGCCATAAGCACGCTGAGGTGAATGCGGAAATGCGAGAAGGAATCGAACGCCGGATGCAGCGTGCCGAAGAACCCCGCCAACAAGGCGGCCGACAATGCCGTCATCGCCAGGAATGCCAACCCAGCCACCATGTTCGAACGCGCGCCTGTTGTCATTGAGGTCGTGTCTGCTGAATGCCGCCTGCGTTCGATCTGCTTAGCGGCCAAATTGCGGCGTGGGCAAGACGACGAATTGCCTCGCCGTGGCTTCGCAGCCGCCTACTGGAACGCCGTCTCCGAAAAGCTCCTGAGCTTGCGCGAATGCAGCCGTTCCATCGGCATTTCCGAGAGCTTCTCCATCGCCTTGATTCCGATGGTCAGGTGCTGCGCCACCTGGCGTTTGTAGAACTCGGTCGCCATGCCGGGCAGCTTCAACTCGCCATGCAAAGGCTTGTCGGAAACGCACAGCAGCGTGCCGTAGGGCACGCGGAAGCGGAAACCATTGGCGGCGATGGTCGCTGATTCCATGTCGAGCGCGATGGCGCGTGACTGCGACAGGCGCTGCACCGGTCCGCGCTGGTCACGCAGTTCCCAGTTGCGGTTATCGATGGTGGCGACGGTGCCGGTGCGCATGATGCGCTTCAGATCATAGCCGGACAGGCCGGTGACTTCGGCAACCGCCTCCTGCAGCGCCACCTGGATCTCGGCCAGCGGCGGGATCGGCACCCAGACCGGAAGATCGTCATCCAGCACGTGATCCTCGCGCACATAGGCATGTGCCAGCACATAGTCGCCGAGCGCCTGGGTGTTGCGCAGTCCGGCGCAGTGGCCGAGCATCACCCAGGCATGCGGCCTCAGCACGGCGATGTGGTCTGTGATCGTCTTGGCGTTCGAAGGGCCGACACCGATATTGACCATGGTGATGCCGCCATGGCCGGGCTTCTTCAGATGATAGGCCGGCATCTGCGGCAGGCGCGGCGCTGCCACACCTGAACTGGGTGCGCTTTCTCCGGCCTTGGTGATGACATTGCCCGGTTCGACGAACTCGGAATATCCACCGCCGCCTTCCGCCATCTGCACGCGAGCGCGGGCGACGAATTCGTCGATGTAGAACTGGTAATTGGTGAACAGCACGAAGTTCTGGAAATGCTGCGGCGTGGTCGCCGTATAATGCGACAGGCGGTGCAGCGAATAGTCGATGCGCTGCGCCGTGAACGGCGCCAGCGGCCTCGGTTCGCCGAAGGCCACTTCGAATGTACCGTTGGCGATCTGATCATCGGTGCCGTCGAGGTCCGGCACGTCGAACAGGTCGCGGATCGGCCGCTTGATGCGTTCGGCCGCCGCGCCGTCGACATGGGTACCTTCGAGAAAGGCGAAATGCAGTGGGATTGGCGTCGTTGATTCCGAAACGGTGACCGCGACACCATGATTGCGCATGATCAGGCGCAACTGCTCGATCAGGTAGCTCTCGAACAGATCCGGCTGGGTAATCGTGGTCGAAAAATGTCCCGGCGTCGGCATGTGCCCATAGGCCTGCCGCGAATCGATCTGGGTGAATGAATTGGTGGTGACGCCGATCTCTGGATAGAAGGCGCGGTAGCGCTTGCCGTTGTCACCGCCGGCTGCCGCCAGTTCCGCGAAAGAGTCGCGCAGGAACTTGGTGTTGCGGTCGTAGAGAACCTGCAGTGCGGCGACGGCTTTTTCGGCGTTGTCGAAGCTTTGCCGGCCAAAAGGCTCGGGCATGACGACGGATTCGATGGCTTGGGGGTAGATTCGCTTTTCCATGGCTCAATATAGAGACTCGGATGAGCGGTTGGGAGGGGGCTCGCGGCCGAAGGCGCCCAAAGCGCCATTTTTCTTTATCCCCGCTGCAGGCTGACCAGCAGAACGAAACCCACGCCGGAGTTCTTCAAGGCTGGCGCCTCGATCGTCGAGCCGGTATCGGCGCGCATCATCGGAACAGCCAGCACCGGAGCGGCCAAAAGCATCAGGATAAATGCCGCCCGCGGCAGAAGCCGAAGAGTCTTGAGAGTGTTGGCAGCGATGCGGCTCATGATGTCTGTGCTTTTCTTTTCGAGACGTCGGGTCTTTGTTCAGTTGCGAAGATGGGTGGGGCAAGCGAGGCGGCAGGTTCTGGAACTGGCCTCGTCCCAGGAGCGAGGCGAACGGCCTGCTTCGGCGACGAGGATGGCGAAGAACATTCCAAACAGGCTCATCAGCAGGCAGACGATGGTGAAGCGGCGAGCAAGCATTGGGGTCGTGTCTCCTTCAACACGCACGAGACTGCCCCAACGCCTCTGAACCGGCTCTGATGCCGGCGTTCATCTGCGGTTCAAATTGATTGACGGGATCTAACTGAGGATCGCTCGGGCCTGTATGGCAGCAAGGCAAGAGCATTGTTGCTCGACATGTCGAAGAAACGAAAACGGGGCCCGCTGGCCCCGCTTTGAGATTACTTGGAAGGAATGGCCGATCAGAGCTTGTGCCAGAATTAGCTTTTATTTTACGGAATGTGTTGGACGCATAGCTGGAAGCACGGTTTGCTGCCAGTGATTCAGTGCCGATAAAAGGCACCGCCGTCTCAAACAAACGCCGGTTGCCACAGTATCTCCCGCACCGAGAGGGGGCCCCACGGGGGACTGGGGCTACCCCTCTCTATCATTTGGGGATACGAATTTTTCTAAGAAAGGTCCGCTACCTGAGGGACCCTTGAGGGAGAGCGCCGTGATCACGATGAAGGTTTACCGGGGGAAGCACTGGGATTAGCAGGGGGCGCATGTTCTCACCTGGGCGCACGACGTCGACGCTGGTAGAACTCAATTCTAAGGGGCTATGATGTTATATTGGCGAACCCACCAAGATTCCAGAAATTATGCCATCCTTGGTGATTGGGGGAATGACTACGGACCGCAAGATTTTCTAGAAATGGAAGGTGCGAGGGATATCGACCAAAGCAAGTTGCAATTCCGGTTTGACAAACAGCGGCCCCTCCCTATCGGAGATTTCGTCGCGACCTCTATCAAGAGTGGATTTTTTGCAAGGCGCGAAATATTCGAGCTGTTTGGACCGATAATTTTACAGAGGCGCCACAAATTCTACACAGCAAAAACTGACAAATACGATCTAGAAATATATGTTCCCATGGAAGAGGTGGATGGCTTCGACTTTTTAAGGTCTAACTATGAAAAATATGAATATGATGGCGGTGATATATCTAGGATTTTTGATTTGAAATTGAAAGAAGGGTTTTCAACCGATCTCGATGTCTTTAGGTTGAGCGATCCCTTTGTCGCTAGATTCGACATAATCGTTTCTGATAAATTTAAATATATATATGAGTCCAACAACCTAACAGGGCTCCGTTTCGCTGCGGCTTGATCTTGTGTCCACAGTGTTGCGCAAGGCGTCGCCGCTGGCCTGCTTACCGGAACTCCAACGAGCATAGGAGATCGCGCGGCGTCCCTTTAGGTCTCGTGGCTGTAGCATGGCCGGGCGGTCTCCCTTTGTCGCCTTGGAAGACCGCCCGATATCACTCTGCAGAATTAAAGTTTGTGCCAGGTTTGGCTCTTGCAGATCAGCCCGCCAAGCACGCAACCGCTCATCTTGAGCGAGGTGCCCGACAATGTCGCCTTGCCGGAATAGGTCTTGTCGTTCGCCGGATCGGTGATGCTGCCGGCATATTTGTTGTCGCCGGCAGCCTTCAGCGAGCCGATGGTCTTGCCGGCATATTTTCCTGATTTGAGCGTGATGGAAAACGAGCCGCTGCCTGAAATCGCCGCGGTATCGCCGGCTTGCGTCTTCCAGTTGCCCTCGATCGGATCGGCCCACGCCACACCCGCCATCATCAATGTGGCTGCAAGAGCCAGGCTGACTTTTCGAAACATGTCTTGCTCCCTTGGATAGCCGGCCGAACTCTCCGCCTCGCCGGTCTGCCGCTTACGCAAACGTAAGCTAATCCAGGTCCAGGCAAAACAAAAGCGGTGCCGCAACGGAAGAGTTTGGGATTTTGAAGGCGCCTGAATTCGCACTGTCGACGAGGAAATGAAAACGATCGGCGCATCGTGTTTGTTTCCTAGGGTTAGCGGAGTGTTGATTTTGCCCTCGCAAATTTTCGTCAAATTTGGCGAAAATCAGCCGAATTGCTGGCTTCGTATCCTTAACGAATTTCCGTGTTTACCTCTTGTTTTAGCTTTGTTTTCCTCAAATTAAGCACGCCATTTAACGACGGATTCAAGCCTGCGCGGCATTCTCGAAAGCATCGGAAGAGCAGCCGACGAGAACGAAAGAAGGCAGCTCTCGGGAGCCTGACAGGGGCAACAAACAGGGGACTGAAATGGCACGTTTTGAAATGCTTGAAGCAGGTTTCGGCGCCATGGGGGCAACTGCCCAGGCCGACATTCTTTTCGAACTGGGCATGATGTATGCGACCGGCCGCGACTGCGAGACCGACGTCGTTGCCGCCCACAAATGGTTCAACATCGCCGCCATCAAGGGTTCGGCCCGCGCCGCGGAACTGCGCTCGGAACTGTCGGCTGCCATGTCGAAGGTCGAGATCGCCAAGGCGCTGCGCGAAGCCCGCGAATGGATGACCATGCACTGAGTTTTCGTCAGACGGGGACGCTATGGCCAAGACCGCTCCAGACGGTCGGGCCAAAACAGGGACAAGGCTGCGCAGACAGCCAGGCCAAAGGCCATCAACAACAAGAATGCGGCAGGTCGCACACGTCCAAGCCGCGCGATAGACCATGATCCCGAAAATCGGAAAAGATCACGGTCAAAGGGAAGACAGGGAAGGCGCCGTTGGGTTCGCGGCGCGGGGGCGCTGGGGAAACAGCCCGACAGGCAAAAAAGCCACGACCAGCCGGAACAAGGCTGGCGTGGCTTTTTTGCGTGGATGACGCCTTGCAGGCCCAATCGAGCGGTGCCGATGCGCCTAGACAGGCCCAATGAAGGATGAAATTGTCCCGCCTCTCTGGAAGAAGCGCGGCCGGGGCGGCCGCGCGTGAGTGGAGGAGTTCTATTGTCATGAAAAGAATGAGTATTTTGAGCGCGGCCATTTTCGGCCTGATGATGAGTGCGCCCGTCGCTTTCGCCGACGACATCACCGTTTCGGTGGTCGGCCCGATGACCGGACAGCTCGCCACGATCGGCGATCAGTTCAAGCAGGGCGCACAGGCCGCAGCCGACGCCATCAACGCCGCGGGCGGCGTCAACGGCTCGATGATCAAGCTCGACATCGAGGACGACCAGTGCGATCCCAAGCAGGCTGTTTCGGTGGCCAACCGCATTGTCGCCAATGGCACCAAGTTCATCGATGGACACGCCTGCTCGGGTTCGAGCATCCCTGCCTCGGCCGTCTATGCCGAAGCAGGCTTCCTGATGATGAGCCCGGCTTCCTCGAACCCGGTGCTGACCGACGCGGCCGCCAAGGCCGGCTGGCCGACGATCATGCGTCTCTATACGCGTGACGATGCGCAGGGCGCCTTCATCGGCCCGTGGATCGCCAAGAAATATGCCGGCAAGAACGTCGTCGTCCTGCACGACAAGAGCGCCTACGGCCAGGGCGTGGCTGATGCCGTCAGGGCGACAATGAATGCCGGCGGCCTCAAGGAAGTCTACTATGACGCCATCAACCCCGGCGAGAAGGACTATTCGGCGCTCGTCACCAAGCTCAAGGATCTGAAGGCCGACGTCGTCTATTTCGGCGGCTACCATCCCGAAGCTGGCCTGATCCTGCGTCAGTCGGCCGAACAGAACCTGAAGTTCCAGCTGATCATGCCGGACTCCATCGCTTCGCCGGAATTCTGGCAGGTTGCTGGTCCGGCCGGCGAGGGCACCATGTTCGTGTTCCCGTCGGATCCGCAGGCAAAGCCGGAAGCCAAGGCAGCCGTCGAGAAGATCAAGGCCGGCGGCTTCGTGCCGGAAGGCTTCACGCTGTTCTCCTACGCGGTGGTCCAGGCTTTCGCCGAAGGCATCAAGCGCGCCGGCAGCGACGATCCGGGCAAGGTAGCCGAAGCGTTGAAGAACGGCACGCCGATCAGCACCGTTGTCGGCGACGTCACCTTCGACGAGAAGGGCGACCTCAAGAATGCCAGCTACGACATCAACCAGTGGCATGACGGCAAATACGCGCCGATCGCGCAGTAATCTCAGCGATGAGATAATCCAGGAAAATGGCCGGGTTTGTCCCGGCCATTTTTCTTTGCGATCGTCCGATTCCAGTTGTCAGTTCGTGACAGGCATCGAGGCGCTCTGGTCCTCGACGAACCGTACCAGCACGGTCCCGTCGGTGACTTGCGCCCCTTCGGTCGCGATCTCGGCAATTACCCCGTCATGTGGGGCGGCGATGGTGTGTTCCATTTTCATGGCCTCTAGGATCAGCAGAGGTTGTCCCTTGATTACCGTGTCGCCTTTGGCCGCGCGCACCAGCTTGACCAGACCGGGCATCGGCGCGCGCAGGCTGCCGGCGGCGGCTGCGGCTTCGTCGGTTCTGGCCAAGGGGTCCGGCACCGCGAACGTATAGCCGATGGCGCCTTCGAACACCGTGATGTGGCCCGGCCAGCGGGCGAGGCGCGGAACAGCGCGCAAGTCATGCGCATTGGCGTTGTCATAGGGTCCATCGACCGCCACCTGGAAGCGCCCGTCCGGCCGCACCGAAACCTTTGCCGCAATATCGGCCTCGCCGAACTTCAGCCGCGTGCGCCGCGCCACGCCGTGGAAATGGGCGTAGCCGGAAAGCGACGACCATGGATCGTTCGATGGCGGCAATGCTTCTGCACCGGAGGCGGCCAGCGCGGCTGCCGAGATGATCTCGCCGGTTGGTGGTGCGACCTCGGTCAGTGCCACCTGATGTCGGCCGATCAGGCCGGTATCGACGTCACCAGTACAAAAATCCGGATCGGCGGCAAGAGCGGCAAGAAAGGCGGTGTTGACGGTGGACCCGGCGATCTCGGTTCGCGATAGGGCCGCGCCAAGAGCTTCCAGCGCCGCTTGCCTGTCCTTGGCATGGACGACCAGCTTGGCGATCATCGGATCGTAGTAGGGCGAGATGGCATCGCCGGCTCGCACGCCGGTCTCGATGCGCATGGTGGTCGCGTCGGGTGCCGTCTCGGGAAACTTCAGATGATGCAGCGTACCCGTTGCCGGCAGGAACCCCTTTGCCGCGTCCTCCGCATAGATGCGCGCCTCGAAGGCGTGGCCGGCAAGGGTGATTTCGCTCTGCGTCTTCGGCAGCTTCTCGCCGCTGGCGACCCGCAACTGCCATTCGACCAGATCGGTGCCAGTGACCATCTCGGTGACCGGATGCTCGACCTGCAGGCGAGTGTTCATTTCCATGAACCAGAAGCGGTCGACTTTCAGGCCTTGCGAGGCATCGACGATGAATTCGATGGTGCCGGCGCCGGAATAGTTGATCGCCTTGGCGGCCTTCACGGCCGCTTCCGTCATTGCCTTGCGCAAAGCCGCCGTCATGCCGGGGGCGGGCGCTTCCTCGATCACCTTCTGGTGGCGGCGTTGTGCGGAGCAGTCGCGTTCATAGAGATGCACCGCATCGCCGAAATTGTCGCCGAACACCTGCACTTCGATGTGCCGCGGCTTGTCGACATATTTTTCGACCAGCACGCGGTCGTCGCCGAAAGCAGCCTTCGCCTCTCGCCGGGCGCTGGAAAGCGCCTCGGAAAACTCGTCGGGATGTTCGACACGGCGCATGCCCTTGCCGCCACCGCCGGCGCGCGCCTTGATCAATACGGGATAGCCGATCTCGCGCGCCTTGGATGCCAGCAGCACGATCTCCTGCGCCTCGCCATGATAGCCCGGCACCACCGGCACACCGGCCTTTTCCATCAGCCGCTTGGCGGCGTCCTTCAGTCCCATGGCGCGGATCGAGGCCGCCGACGGGCCGATGAAGATAAGCCCTGCCGCCACCACTTGGTCGACGAAATCAGGATTTTCCGACAGGAAGCCGTAACCCGGATGGATCGCCTGCGCCCCCGTCGCGAGCGCCGCCGCGACGATCTTGTCGCCGCGCAGATAACTCTCGCCGACCGGCGAGGGGCCGATGTGAACAGCCTCGTCGGCCATCTCGACATGCAGGGATTTCGCGTCGGCATCCGAATAGACGGCAACGGTGTGCACGCCGAGCTTGCGGGCCGTGCGAATGACACGGCAAGCAATCTCGCCCCGATTGGCGATCAGGATTTTGGTGAACATGGAGCCTCCCGGTTTTGTGACGGGCGGCACCTGTTCGGCAGGCGCCAGCCTATTTGGACGCGGCGATCTCGCAGCCGCCGCCGTTGGTCACCTTGTAGTGCGCACGTGTGGCCACGCAGGATTTCATCGCAGCCGCCTCGGCGACCTTCTGCGACGGCGCATTCAGGCTTGAGCCGCATAGAATATAAAGGGACATCACCCTGGTATACGGCGTGGTGGCATAGGCGGAATGGCCGCTGGCGGCGACATAGGCCTTGTAGGCCTTGGTGCATGGCGATTTTGGATCGCCATTCAAAGCCGGTGGGAAACGCTTGTCTCCCTCGCTGCCCGCCAGCGACCCGGCAATGCTGATGCCGGGCGAGGTAATCATGAACAACCCGCACAGTATCGCGATGGCTGGTCGCCTGGAATTCGTCGTTTTCATTCTGTTCCCCCCGGGAAGATGCTTGCTGTCTGAACCCTATTTCGAAGCAGCGACACTGCACGCTCCGGCTGTGGAAACCTTCCACTTTTTCAGGCCCGATTTGCACAATTCCAATGCTTTGGCCTCCGCCGCTTGCTGCGACGGTGCATTTAGAGAGACACCGCACATCGTGTATTCCGCCGACCAATTGAAGGGGGTCATTGCGTAGGCGGAATGGCCGCGCGCTGCAATATATCGGTCGTAATTCTTGCCGCAGCCTCCTGTCGTTCCCGGCGATCGAAAGACCGGGAAGCGGACGTGCCCCTTGCTTCCTGCGAGCGATTCGGCCGGGCTGGCGCCAGCCGTTGCGAATATTAGTAGACTTGCAAGTATCGGGACGGCCGTCCCCCGGCAATGTTTCAGCTTCATCTTCGTCCTGTCCCCATTGCATTGCGCAGGACAAGCAGTAGCGAACATTTTGCCTCGCCGCCAGTTCGTTGGCGGGGATTCGAGTTTGCCTTTGCTGATGAATCGGTTGGTCCATACAGTTCAGCCTTTTCGCCGCGCAGCAATGGCGCGCCGGTATAGTTCTGCCATTTGCTCATCAAAGCAGCAGAAAATGACGGTCTCCGGCATTGCTTTCTCTTCGACGAACTTGTTGACCGTGCCGACGGCGATCTCAGTCGCGGCATCTTTCGGGTAGCGGTAAACACCGGTCGAGATCGCCGGAAACGCCACCGAGCGGCAATCATTGGCGGCCGCGAGTTCCAGCGACCTGCGATAGCAGGACGCCAGCAACTCGGCTTCGCCCTTGCCGCCGCCCTGCCAGACCGGCCCGACCGTGTGGATGATATGTCGAGCCGGCAGTTTGTAGCCCTTGGTGATCTTGGCGTCGCCGACCTTGCAGCCATTCAGCATGCGGCATTCGAACTCGAGCTCGCGACCCGCCGCGCGATGGATGGCGCCATCGACCCCGCCGCCACCGAGCAGCGAGGTGTTGGCGGCGTTGACGACGGCATCGACCGCCAGTTTGGTGATGTCGCCGGTATGAACCTCGATCCGCGGACGAGCGTTCATCTCACATCCTGAACACGCCGAAGCGCGTGTCCTCGATCTCGGCGTTGAGTGCGGCCGACAGGCTGAGCGCCAGCACGTCGCGCGTCTTCGCCGGGTCGATGATGCCGTCATCCCACAGGCGCGCGGACGAGTAGAGCGGATGGCCCTCGTGTTCATATTTCATCAGGATCGGCTTCTTGAATTTCGCCTCTTCCTCGGCGCTCCATTCCCCACCCTTGCGCTCGATGCCTTCGCGCTTGACCATGGCCAGCACCGTTGCCGCCTGTTCGCCGCCCATCACCGAGATGCGGGCGTTCGGCCACATCCACAGGAAGCGCGGCGAGTAGGCGCGGCCGCACATGCCGTAATTGCCGGCGCCGAACGAACCGCCGATGATGACGGTCACCTTCGGCACCCTGGCGGTGGCGACAGCCATCACCAGCTTGGCGCCGTCCTTGGCGATGCCGCCGGCTTCGTATCTCCTGCCGACCATGAAACCAGTGATGTTCTGCAGGAAGACCAGCGGGATCCTGCGCTGGCAGCACAGCTCGATGAAGTGTGCGCCCTTCAGCGCGCTTTCGGAAAACAGGACGCCGTTGTTGGCGATGATGCCGGCCGGCATGCCATGGAGATGGGCAAAGCCGGTAATCAGCGTGGTGCCGTAGTTCTGCTTGAACTCGTCGAATTCGGAACCGTCGACAAGGCGCGCGATTACCTCGCGCACGTCATAAGGCTGACGCAGGTCCGTCGGCACGACGCCGTAGAGTTCGTCCGCCGGATGAAGTGGCGGAATCGCCTTCTGTAAGTTTAGGCTTACTTTCTTGTTCCGATTCAGGTTTTTGACGATGCGACGGCAGATGGCGAGCGCATGGTCGTCGTCCAGCGCATAATGGTCGGCAACCCCGGAAAGCCGCGTATGCACCTCCGCGCCGCCGAGATCTTCGGCGCTGACTTCTTCACCCGTGGCTGCCTTCACCAGCGGTGGGCCGCCGAGAAAAATGGTCGCCTGGTTTCGCACCATGATCGTCTCGTCCGACATCGCCGGCACATAGGCGCCGCCTGCGGTGCAGGACCCCATGACGCAGGCGATCTGCGGTATGCCGGCAGCCGACATGTTGGCCTGGTTGTAGAAGATGCGGCCGAAATGCTCGCGATCCGGAAACACCTCGTCCTGGTTGGGCAGGTTGGCGCCGCCGCTGTCGACCAGATAGATGCAGGGCAAATTGTTCTGCAGCGCGATCTCCTGCGCCCGAAGGTGCTTTTTCACCGTCAGCGGGTAGTAGGTGCCGCCCTTCACCGTGGCATCGTTGACAACGACCATCACCTCGGTGCCCTCGACACGGCCGACGCCGGCGATCAGCCCGGCCGACGAAATCTCCTCGCCATACATCGACCACGCAGCGAACTGGCCGATCTCGAGGAAAGGCGAGCCGGTGTCGAGCAATTGGGCGAGACGTTCGCGCGGCAACAGTTTTCCGCGCGAGACGTGGCGCTCACGTGCTTCGTCCGAGCCGCCACGCTCGACGCTTGCCGCCTTCTCAGAAATGTCGCTGACCAGCACTCGCATGCGCTCGGCATTGGCACGGAATGTGTCGGAGGAGGGGGAAATCTGGGTCTGCAGGACGGCCATGCTACACCCCCTCCGCCATGATCTCGCGGCCGATCAGCCAGCGGCGGATCTCGCTGGTGCCGGCGCCGATCTCGTAGAGCTTGGCGTCGCGAAGCAGGCGTCCTGTCGGATAGTCATTGATATAGCCATTGCCGCCCAGCAGTTGCAGCGCGTCGAGTGCCATCTGCGTCGCCTTTTCGGCGGCAAACAGCACACACCCGGCCGCATCCTTGCGCGTCGTCTGGCCGCGATCGCAGGCGGCGGCGACGGAATAGACATAGGCGCGCGCGGCGTTCATCGTCGTATACATGTCGGCAAGCTTGCCTTGCACCAGCTGGAACTCGCCGATCGGCTGACCGAACTGCTTGCGCTCGTGAACGTAAGGGATTGCCACGTCGAGGCACGCCGCCATCAATCCAATCGGGCCGCCGGCAAGCACGGTGCGCTCATAGTCGAGGCCCGACATCAGCACTTCAACGCCGCGGCCTTCCTCGTGCAGCACATTGTCGAAAGGCACTTCGACATTTTCGAACACGAGTTCCCCGGTGTTGGAGCCGCGCATGCCGAGCTTGTCGAGTTTTTGCGCCACGGAAAATCCGGCCATCGCCTTTTCGACGATGAAGGCGGTGATGCCACGCGATTTCCGGTCCGGATCGGTCTTGGCATAGACGACCAGCGTTTCGGCGTCCGGTCCGTTGGTGATCCACATCTTGGTGCCATTGAGCACATAGCGGTCATTGCGCTTTTCGGCGCGCAACTTGAGCGAGACAACGTCGGAGCCGGAGCCGGATTCCGACATTGCCAGCGCGCCGACCCGCTCGCCCGAGCACAGCGGCGGCAGGAATTTCTCCTTCTGCGTCGGCGTTGCCCAGCGGTTGATCTGGTTGACGCAGAGATTGGAATGAGCGCCGTAGGAGAGGCCGACCGACGCCGACGCGCGGGAAATCTCTTCCACCGCAATCACGTGAGCGAGATAACCCATGCCGCTGCCGCCGAAATCGGGATCGGCCGTTATGCCCAACAGGCCGAGCGCACCGAGTTCGCGCCACAGATGCGCCGGAAATTCGTTCTGGCGATCGATGTCGCCGGCGATCGGCGCGATCTTGTCCTGCGCAAAGCGGCGCACCAGGTCGCGCAGCGCCTCGATGTCCTCGTCATGCCCGAAGCTGAGCGTGTTCGTGTACATGCCGTTCCTCCCCAGTGCCGCATGACCCCGAAAATCGACTTCGATTTCCGGAAAGGAACATGCGCGAAATTACAGTGCTACAGCGTCCTTTGCGCGTCCGGTGGGATGCGCGGCGCTGTAGGTGTCCGTGTGCGCGCCAACGAGGCGCATTGTCATCGAAAGATATGTCGCCGTCACTTCAGCGATCGACAGCCGCTCGCCCGGGCGAAACCAGACGATGACGCCGGTCATCATCTGGATCAGCGCCATGGCCGTCAGGCCGGTGTCCTCAATGCTGAAGACGCCAGCCTCAGCGCCATCGCGCAGGATCGTGCGCAGATCCTTTTCGTAGGCCGTGCGCATGCGCAGGATCAGTGTCAGCCTGTCGGGAGACAGGCTGCGCAACTCCATGTTCGACACATGCGTGGCGTGCCGGCGCTCGATATGGAAAGCGATGTGGTTGCGCACGTAGGCCGCAAGCTGTTCTGCCGGATCGGCATCGGCTGGGCGGGCGCGTTCCCAGACCTCGCGAAGCCCTTCCATATGCTCGCGCATCAGGGTGAACAGCAAGTCTTCCTTGGTCGGGAAATAGCGGTAGAGTGCGGCGGCCTGGACGCCGACCTCGGCCGCCAATTGGCGCATCGACATCGCCTCGTAACCGTAGCGCGCGATCAGGTTGACCGCTGCTTCGCGGACTGCCGCCTCGGTCTTTTCGCCATCGGATCCGATTGTGCGCGCCATACTCGCCTCGTTAAGGCGGCAGTAATAAAACAAACGTTCAATTAATTCAAGACCGTTGAAAAACTATACGCCTATGCGACGATTCTGAAGTCTCTAGGCTCGTTCCACGTCTCGAGCTCTTCCGCGTCGATCCACGACACTGAAGCGCCCGCCGGGCCTTGCCAAAGCCGTTCGATCATGGCCGAAACCGCCGCGTCGGTGCCGGCAAGCCATGCCGTTACCGAGCCGTCTCTTTCATTGCGCACCCAGCCCGTCAGCCCAAGCCCTGTCGCTTCGCCTCTCGCCCAGATCCTGTAGCCGACGCCTTGCACCTTGCCGTACACGCGCGCCTGCGCCGCCCTTTTCCGATCGTTCATGGCTCACTCCCTTGCATAGAGTCTGGCGCAGGATCGAGCGAAGGCAACCGACCTCGGGGAGATGCCATTGAATTTGGGACTTCGGGCGGCTATGGATCGCGATCTCGCCGGCTTGACCACAGGCTTAGGCGAAGAGGGAGCCAGCGAGTTGTCAGATATGCTGATCTGAGTCAGGTCTTTGCTTGGCGGAGCGCCGGCATCCTGACGCTGCGAAATGCGCTAATTCCCTCGTGCTGCTGCCAGCGCGCCGGGCAACTCCTCGGCAAAAATGTCCAGTTCGTGGTCGAGGCCGACACTGACGCGGATGCAACGGTCGAGCACCGGCACCATCGGCTTGCGGATGAACACGTCGCGCGACAGCAGCCCTTGCAGTACTTTAAGCGCGAAGGCGCCGTCCTGGCCGCAGTCGATAGTGACGAAATTGGTCGCCGAGGCCAGCGGAGCCAGCCCGTTCTGCTCGGCGATGTCAGCGATGCGCCGGCGCCCGGCCGCCACCCGCGTCACCACAGTCTCGAGATAGGCCTGGTCGGCGAGCGCCTCGACGCCGGCGATCTGCGCCATGCGGCTGACGCCGTAGTGGTTGCGGATCTTCTCGAAATCGCGGATCACTTGCGTCTCCGCCACTGCATAGCCGCACCGTATACCGGCCAGCCCATAAGCCTTTGAAAAGGTTCGCATGCGGATGACATTCGGTCTGGAAACATCGATCGGCGGCAGGGCAGAGGCCGGCCCCAATTCGCCATAGGCTTCGTCGAGCACCAGCATGGTGGTTTCCGGCAACGCTTCGATGAAGCGAATGATCTCGTCCGCTTCCCACCAACTGCCCATAGGATTGTCCGGGTTGGACAGATAGACCAGCGGCGCCTTTTCCCTAGTGACCGCCGCGAGCAGGCCGTCCAGGCTTTCCCGATCGTTTTCGTAAGGGACGGTGACCAGCCTTCCGCCGACGGCGGCAACATGGAAGTTGAAGGTCGGATAGGCACCGAGCGACGTGACCACGGCATCGCCTGATGCCACATACATGCGCGCCACCAGGCTGAGCAGGCCGTCTATGCCTTCACCGACAACCACGTTGTCGACAGCCATGTCGTGATGCGCGGCGGCTGCAACCCTGAGATCGTAATTGTCGGGATCGCAATACATCCACATGTCACGGGCGATCTCGGCCATGCGCGCAATGACGCGCGGCGAAGGTCCAAAGCTGCTCTCATTGGCGCCGATGCGGGCGCGGAAAGCGCGCCCGCGCTCACGCTCCTGCGCTTCCGGGCCGACGAAGGGCACTGTCGAGGGAAGCGCTGCGATGAGCGGCGTGAGGGAAGGGCGTTGGCTCATGGCGGAAGCTCGCGTGGAAAGGGAGTTTCTTGCTAGCGTGGCGACAAGGTGGGCGCAAGCTTGCGGAGTGTGCAGAAGGCTGGATTCCTTCGTGGCTTTTTGCTAGCAAGATTCAATGAACAACCGTCTGCCACCCGCCTGGGCAAAACACCTCAAGTCTGGTCCCGCGCCGAAGCCGCGCTTGCCTCAAGCAAATCCGACAGTAGCAAAACCACTCGAGCGCGCGGCCAATGACGCGCGTGCGCGGGCTGATGACCAATTGCTGGTGCAGGCGTATGAACATCAACAGGCCAAGCGGCTGGCCGAGGCCCAGGACATATGCCTCGAGGTGCTGACGCGCACGCCAAACCATCCGCTGGCGCTCTACATATTGGGCACCGTCTATCTGGGCTACGACGACGAGGCGTCCCTGCGTTATTTCGCACGCGCGGTCGGCGAGGAGCCTGGAAACCCCTATTATCATCTTAGCCTCGGTGAGGCCTATGGCAAGCTGAGCGAGTTTTCCGCTGCGATCAAACACATTCGCTATGCCCTGGAAGTGCAGCCCGATCTTGTAGAGGCACTGTGTGCCTTGGGGCGTGTTTATACCCAATACGACAAACCCGATTTGGCCTTGCCGCTTTATGAGAAGGCGCTGAAGATTAACCGTAATCACCCCAAGGCGCGGATCGGCATGGCTGCTGCGCTCACTGGTCTTGGGCGCATGGACGAGGCCGGCGTCTTTCTTAAGGAGGCGATCGAACGCCGCGTCGACGTAGGGGCGGCCTATTACGACCTTGTGCAGACCCGAAAATTCACCGAGGAGCCGGCCGAACTCCAGCCGATCCTGCGCGAGTTGGAGAGTCCGGGAATTAAGCCGGCGGCGAAAGCGAGTCTCAACTACGCCGCCGGTAAGGTGGAAAACGACCTCAAGCGCTATGCGGAAGCCTTCGACCATTTCAAGAAGGCGAAGCAGGCAGAAGGCTATAGATTTGACATAGACCAGTACCGCCGCTTCATTGACGCATCGATCGAGACCTTCACGGCGGACTTCTTTGCCGAAAGGTCCGGCTACGGCAATTCTTCGGAAGCCCCTGTGTTCGTGGTCGGGGTGCCGCGTTCCGGCACAACGCTTACCGAACAGATATGCGCCAGTCATCCGGAGGTCCATGGCGCCGGAGAGCTCACCAAACTGAGTCGGGTAGCCAACGCGATCGGTCTGAAATCCTCGGCTTTCGATTTGAAAAAGCCGGTCACGACGGTCACTGAAAGCTTGTCGAGGACGTTGGCCGAAGAGCACCTATCTTATTTGAGGGAGCGCGCTCCAACCGCACAGCGCATCGTGGATAAGATGCCGCACAATTTCGAATTGATCGGCCTCCTCACCCTGCTCTTTCCCAATGCCCGTATCATTCACTGCCGCCGGGATGCCATCGACAATTGCGTGTCATGCTTTGTCCTGCCTTTCAACTCGGCACACAGCTACAATTCAGACCTGCGGGCACTCGGCCTCTACTACCGGGAATATGACCGCTTGATGCGTCACTGGAACGAGGTTTTCCCGGGTCGTATCTTTGAAAATCGCTATGAGACACTTGTTGAGGATCAAGAGGCGCAGTCGCGCCGGCTCATCGATTATCTCGGCCTGCCCTGGGATGACGCATGCCTGCGCTTCTTCGATAGGGAAGGGGCGGTCACCACGCCCAGCCGCTGGCAGGTCCGTCAGCCGATCTACAAATCCTCCGTGAAGCGCTGGAAGAATTACGAAAACGAGATCCAGCCTTTGATTGAAGCGTTGGGAGACCTCGCCGACGTTTGACCGATAGTGACGCCCTTTATAGGGTGGTTTGGCGCTTGGTTTAATCGCCAATGCTACGCCAGCGCGCCGTCGTCATCCTTCGGGCTGGACCTTGCTTGCCCCGAGTCTCTCTGATGTTACCTGAGAGCGCCGCAGCGGTGCAGAACTTGCTCCACCGCACCCCCGGCAAAACTCATGCATGCATCCTTGCGGCTTCGCTACGCTCCGCCCAAGGACGACGAAGCTGTGAGGCTGCAGCCAATTGATGCATGCTCAAAGTGCGCAGTGGCGTTGGAGGACCGGCATGCATCAAAAAAGAAAAACCCGGCGGTTGCCCGCCGGGTCTCCTGTCTCCCCAGAAATATCTGGTCTTAGAAATCACGCTGGAAGCGAATGATACCGCCGACGGCGTTCTTCTTCTCGGCGCCAGCCCAAACGTTGCCGGCGTCGATCGCGCCCGAACCAACGTGCTGGTAGTCAACTTCGGGCGTGATCGTGAAGCCGGGAACGAGGGTGTAGGCAATGTTCGCCGCAACACCGTAGTCCTTCCACTGATCGCCCGACACCTGGAGGTTGAACGAGGCCTTCTCGTTGAACTTGTAGGTGCCGCCGGCCCAGAAGCCCCATTTGCCACCCCACGGCTTGTAGAAGCCGCGGCCGTTGGCAAAGGAGATGTCGGGGTCGGTGCTGAAGCGGTTGTCGTTAAGCTTTCCCTCGCTGGCGTAGCCGAACATGCCGAACAGCGACAGTGCACTGGAAACGTTCACGTCCACGCGAACCTTGCCCGAGGCGTATTCGTAATTGCTGTCATAGGCGACAACGCCGACGATATCACCCCAGCCCTGCGTGTACTTCAAGCCGCCGACGATATGCGGAACATAGCTGTCGACCGTGGCGGTGCCGTAACCATAACTTGCATATCTCTGATCGGCGCCGCCCGAACCTTCTTCGAGAGAGGCCATTGCCGAGAATCCGTTGCCGGCGTCGAAGTAGTACTGAACGACACCGGTCTTGAACCCGCCGTAGGGAACGATGGTGTCGTTGATGACGTTGCCGGCGTAGCCGACGAAAGTGTCGAATGCCGACTCGTCTTCGCCTACACGCAGGCCGCCAAGCTGGATCCAGGCGAAATGCTGGTCGATGTTGTTGTGAGCGTTATTATCGTTACCGTTGTCCAGGGGGCTGTTCTGGAAGTTCAGGCGCGTTTCGGTATAGGTCTTCAAGGTGCCGAGTTCGGTTTCCTGGCCCGTCCAGGTCTTCAGCGTGAAGCGAGCGTCTTTGTAGTAAGTGCCCTGGTTCTTGCCGTTGACGACGTCGTCGGCGCGTGCGCCGGTGAACTCGCCAACATCGCCAGCGCCGATGTCGTAACGGACATAACCGCCGATGCGCAGGCAGGTTTCGGTGCCGGGGATGTAGAAGTAGCCAGCGCCGTAGACGTCGCAGATCTTGACGTATTCAGCGGGTTCCGGCTCGGCGACGACGACGGCGTCGGCGGCGCGCGCACCGGAAACTGCGATCAGGGCCGCAGCGGAGCCGAGGAGAAGGCTCTTAATGTTCATTTTCTGACCTCCAGTCAGAATCGAGAGCGGAGTTCAGAAAAAAACAGATCTAATGGCTGTTTTTTGTTCTATATCAGATAGATAACATCGTGGGCCGTCAGCGGGGCTCGGTTCGCCAAAATCGCTTGCTAGCAAAAGCCTTGCCCGATCCGGTCTTGAAATACCGCTCCAACTGCCGTGCATTGGCCTCGGTTTCGACCGCAATATACGTCTTCAAGGCGACAGGCAGATGAGCCTTGGTCGATGTCACATAGCCTGATTGATGTGATTCGAACCGGCATCGAAGGTCGTTTGTCGACCCGACATAGACGTCACCATTATGGAGCTGCAGGAAATAGACGTACCACATAGTCCCCCTATGCTACTCCGTAGCTTCGGGCGACACCCTACGCCCTTAGCGCACCGGGGTGGCCTGCCACCCGAAGCCCGAAGGGCGTAGGGTGGCGGAGAGGATGGGATTCGAACCCACGAGAAGCTTTTGACCTCTACTCCCTTAGCAGGGGAGCGCCTTCGACCACTCGGCCACCTCTCCGTTGCGCCGCTGGATAAAGAAAAGCGCCGGCACAATCAACAAGCCCGCATCATTATATGGAAAAATAACAGCGGGCCGGAACCGCGGGTTACCTGGTACGGCCGTTTTGCGGCAACTCCCTGGCTGGTGACTCGCGGCCCTGCCATGATTCCATCGATGGATTGTCGGATTCGTCGGGAAATAAGCGGCTGCAGGAGGCCTGATGGTTAACGAGAGCTTTCTGAGTGAGGCCAAATCGTGTCATTTGTGCAACAACGCCGGGGGATAGCAGCCGGACAGCCCTTTCGCCGGTACGATCGTTGTTGAACGCCGCCGCCTCATGGGTAATGTCGGTTTCGAGGAAGCGGCGCGGTGCGCATCTTTTTCGGTAGTGGGGATGGGGCAGGGAACGCTGTCCTTCAGCAAAGAATACCCAGACCCGTTTTTTAACTTTTGACTGGAGGTCAGAAAATGAACATTAAGAGCCTTCTCCTCGGCTCCGCTGCGGCCCTGATCGCAGTTTCCGGTGCGCGCGCCGCCGACGCCGTCGTCGTCGCCGAGCCGGAACCCGCTGAATACGTCAAGATCTGCGACGTCTACGGCGCTGGCTACTTCTACATCCCCGGCACCGAAACCTGCCTGCGCATCGGCGGCTACATCCGCTACGACATCGGCGTCGGTGACGTCGGCTCGTTCGATGGCGCTCGCACCGGCGACGTCAAGACCGACAAGGATCAGGGTACCTTTCAAAAGCATGCTCGCTTCGCGCTGAAGACCTGGACCGGCCAGGAAACCGAGCTCGGCACCTTGAAGACCTATACCGAGACCCGCATCAATTTCCAAAACCACAATGCCGATGTCGATGAGAACGCCGCTGAGAACACTGGCATCTCGTTGAACTTCGCCTGGATCCAGCTCGGTGGTCTCCGCATTGGTAAGGACGAATCGGCCTTCGATACGTTCATCGGCTACGCGGGCAACGTCATTCAGGATACGCTGGTTCCTTATGGCGGCTTCGACACCAACTTGATCAGCTACACCTTTGACGCCGGCAACGGTTTCTCGGCCATAGTCTCGCTCGAAGAAGGTTCGGGTGGCGGCAACCAGGATTACGGGCATTACTATGGCGTCGGCACGATCGACAGCTATGTTCCGCACGTCGTCGGCGGTGTGAAGTGGACGCAGGGCTGGGGTGCGATCACGGGCGTCGTTGCTTACGACAGCAACTATGAATCGGTGTCCGGCAAGGTCCGCTTGGACGTGAACGTCTCCAGCGCACTGTCGCTGTTCATCATGGGCGGCTACGGCTCGACCAACCACCTCGAGGATAGATCCTACGATGACCCGGCAGGCGGTCGCGGCTTCTACAAGCCGTGGGGCGGCAGCTGGGCGGTGTGGGGCGGCGGCACCTACAAGTTCAACGAGAAGACCTCGTTCAATCTGCAAGCCTCGTACGACGATTGGAAGAACCTCGGCATTGCAGCGAACGTTGCCTATGACGTTGTTCCGGGCTTCACGGTCACTGCCGAAGTCGACTACGCGCATGCAGGTAGGTTTGACGACCAATTTAATGACGGTACCGGAAACAATTACAATTGGACCGGTGGCGACAAGAAGAACAGCGTCGGCGGCATGCTCCGCTTCCAGCGCTCCTTCTAAGGGCTGGTTCCTTACAGGTGAAATCCAGCCCGGGCGCACAAACGCCCGGGCTGTTTTTGTTTCGTGACTGGGTCAACGCAAACGAAGGAACAGGGGGAATTGGTAGCTGAATAAATCCGCGGGACGATGTCGTGGGATCCGTTGATGGGCGGATGGGATCACAACCGCGTGATTAAAATCTCTTGAAAGGACGCTTCCAAGCGGATAGGGCTGATCTATCCACTCGGGGGTGTGACGAACTATGACCAACGAAGCGATTCAAGAGGGTAGCCCCCCGGATCCGTTTTCGATGTTTTCTTCTCAGAACTCAAAGATCAACTACACCTACAACAAGATAAGAGAAGTAAAGTCGTACAGGGTCGGAGAGCTTTTTTCAGCTTACCGGGACATACTGTGGGATGATGGGCGGCATAAATACAATGTCAGCTCATTCATCGGCGAAATAGATGAGATTCTCCTTGGGGAGCGTTTCAGCGCCGTTGACCAGAGTACCCTTGATAACCTTATCGGCACCTTGCGCCAGCGCGGCAACAGCAATGCAACCATCAATCGAAAGATGGCTGCCCTCAGCAAACTGCTGCGCAAGGCTTACAAGATGGGAGATATCCACAGCCTGCCCGAGTTCCGCCGCCAGAAGGAGCGGGCGGGACGGATTCGCTTCCTCGAGAGGGAGGAAGAGGCAAGGCTGTTTTCTGCCATCAGGAGCCGCAGCGAGGATGCCTACCGGCTTTCCGTCTTCCTGGTTGATAGCGGTTGCCGTCTCGGCGAGGCACTCGGATTGATCTGGAATGACATCCAGGAACATCGGGTCTCCTTCTGGATCACCAAATCCGGCCGCAGCCGCACCATTCCGATGACCGAGCGGGTCAAGGAAGTCATCAAGCTGCCGCCGACCGAGGGCCGCCGGCCCAAAGGTCCGTTCACCAAGCTCAGCCAGGCGCAGTTTCGCGCCATCTGGAACGACGCAAAGGCCGAGGTCGGCCTTGGCGCCGACGACCAGGTGGTGCCGCACATTCTGCGCCACACTTGCGCCTCGCGGCTCGTCCAGGGCGGCATCGACATCAGGCGCGTGCAGATGTGGCTCGGCCACCAGACACTTTCGATGACCATGCGCTACGCCCATCTGGCCACCAACGATCTCGACGGTTGCGTTGTGGTCCTGGAAACGCCCCGTGGCGAGGGACTGGCTGGCGGCGCACAAAGTTCGGCGTTTTCATCTCCGCTGACCACGCCTTCAGCGGCAACGCCCGCGAAAAAGGGCAAGGCGGTCGCGGCAAAGGCGCCCGGAAAAAGCTCGAAAGCCAAATAGTTCGCCGAGCCTAGATATATTGACATACTGACCCCAGGACCAGATTTGGTCTTGGGGTTTACTTTGTTTGAGGTTGCTGCTGCGCCCTATCCAGGAAGGTCGCGATGGCGCTCGGCAGACTTCCCGTTTCCAGGAATGGCGCGTGGCCCTGGCCCTCGACGGTGATCGTCTCCATGCCGGGATGGCGTTTTTGCATGTCCTCGAGCGTTGCGGTGGAGAGCAGTTTCGAATTGCCGCCGCGGATGGCAAGCAGCGGCGCGGCGATCAACGCATCGAATTGCGGCCAGAGATCTGGCAACGGCTTGCTGAAATCGATTCCGGCCAGAGTGTCGATCAACGCCGGATCGAAATCGGGCACCAGTCCGACATCCGTGTTGCGGTAGAGCGCACCCACCATCCGAGCCCAGTCCGCATGGGTAAGGGCTGGAAAGTCGCCGCCATGCGTGCGCCGCTGCGCGTCCACGGCTTCATCAAATGTCTTCGGCTTCGGCGAGCGCTCAAGATAGGATCGGATGTTGGCAAAGCCTCCGGCTTCGATCACAGGCCCGATGTCATTGAGCACAATGGCTTTCAGCACGGCCGGCTTCAATGCCCCGAGCACGTGGATGATCAGGCCGCCGCGTGAGGTGCCGATGAAAGCGGCCTCCTCGATGCCGAGTGCGGCCAGCCCGGCAAGGATGTCGCCGGCTTCGACACCGATATTGTAGTGAGCGATTTCGGGATCGTAGGCCGACATCCCTCGCCCTCGGTAATCGAAGGCCACGACCTGGCGTGAAGTGCCGGCACGCTGCGACAGATAGAGCGCAAGTTCATGAAAGTCGCGGGCGTTCCGGGTCAAGCCGGGCAGGCAGACCACCGGCCAGTGTCCGGTATTGGCCTTGCCGTAGACCCGGGCGTGCAGTTTCAACCCGTCCGGCGCCGCATAGAAAAAGTCGGTAAAGCCTTCGTCGCTCGACATTTGAATTCGGCCCTGGTGGATAGACCCAGACAGCTACAGGCGAGGGCAGGGCCGGTCAAATGAAAGACGCTCTTTCTTCAACCTGATCGGACAGGGCAAGCCTCAGCTGCGCCCGTTCACCAGATCCCCGACGATGTCGTACTTGCCGGAAATGCGCATCTTGTAGACCTCGTAATTTTCCATCACACGCTCCACGTAACTTCTTGTTTCCGTGTAGGGAATCCGCTCTATCCAGTCCACCACCGCATCGATGTCCTTGCCGCGTGGGTCGCCGTATTTCGCTACCCACTGGCTGGCCCGGTTGGGGCCCGCATTGTAGCCGGCGAAAGTCAGCACGTAGGAGCCGTTGAAGCGGTCAAGCTGCTCGCCAAGGAAGGCTGAGCCGAGTGTGGCGTTGTAGCCGGCATCGGTGGTGAGCCGCGTCTGCGAAAACTCCAAACCGGCCTTCTTCGCCAGTTGCTTGGCGGTTCCAGGCATCAACTGCAGCAGCCCGCGCGCGCCGGCACTTGATACCGCGCCGATGTTGAATTCGCTTTCCTGGCGGGCGATCGCGTAGGCCAGTGCCTTGCCCGAGCCGGAAATGTTGGCCGAATCGGGGATGACGCCGAGCGGGTGCGACAGCGCACCGACATCGATGCCACGCGCGCCGGCGATCTTGCCGACCTTCAGCGCCATGAAATGGTTGTCTTGCTTCTCGGCAAGGACGGCGAGCAGCGCCAGTTCGCCCGGGCTGGTCAACTGCCCGGCAAGGTCGCGATAAAGCGTTTCGGCATAACGGTCGTAACCAGCCTCTTGCAGGCGCTTGATGGCGCTGACGGCCTCGCGGCTGGCAAAACTCTGCCGGTCGGCAGCGCTCGGCGCGGGATAGACGATGTTGAGCGCCTGCCGGCCGATACGTTCGGCGGCAAGCTGGCCGTAAAAGGTCGTGCCGTAAGTGGCGGCCCGTCCAAAATAGTCCTTGGCATTTCCGGGGCCGCCGACTTCGGCGGCACGGCCGAGCCAGTAATAGGCGCGCGACAGGGTCATCGGCCCCTGCGCGAGGTCGGCGATGCGCGAAAAATGCGTTGCGGCAAGCTTAGGGTCGTTGAGGCCGCGCAGCGCATACCAGCCGGCGTGGAATTCGGCCTCCGCCGCATTGGCCGCACTTTCGGCGGCATGCGTGGCGACGACCTGGTAGGCCGTCTTCATGTCGCCCTGGTCGACCAGTTCGCGCGACAGCACCCGGCGCTCGACCCACCAGGCGTCTGGATCGACCAGAGCTTCGCGATCCGTCGGCGCCTTCATCACAACGGCAGCGGCGCCGGCAAAATCCTCCTGCTTGCGCAGATATTCCGCCTGCGCGAAGAAGTAGCCAGCTGAACGCTGGGATTCCGGCACTGCCTTCAGCAGTTTCAGCGCATTCTTGTCCCCTCTGTCAGCCGCGACCCAGGCCTCGGCAAACTGCTGGGCGCCGGCAAGACCGGCAATGCGCAGCGCGGAATTCACCCTGTCGGCATAGAACATGCGGTCCATGCGAAAACGGTGGTCGGCGGCAGAGATCAGACTGCCGAATTCCTTGATCAGCGCCGTCTCGTCCTTGGCTTCCAGGACCGTGGTGCGCCAGAACGGCGACAGCACCGAGCGGGCCGCCTTGACGTTGCCCGTTGCCACATAGGCGCGGGCGAGGACCATGACGCCTTCAAATGTTTGCGGCTGGCTGCCATCGAATGCCGCAATGACGATGTCGGGGGCGGGGTTCTCGCGGTAGAGCGCGCGCTCGCTGTTCTTGCGCAGGGCAACCGTGCCCGGCCAGTTGGGCAGCATCTTCGCTGCGGCGGCGATGTCGCCGCTCGGAACCTTGTCGCCGCCATAAAGCGCGATCGCCCAGGCCAGTATATGCTGGTCGAGCGATTGAGCGGGAAGCACATCGCGCACGCCACGGGCGCCCGTGATATCGCCGGCCGCCAGAGCGTCCAGCCCGCTTTTCAAGAGCGCGACGCTGGGGGAGGCGGCCTGTTGCGCGTTGTCTTGCACACCCGGCACCGGGATCGCCGACGTGACCTGCACATCGACGCTGCTGCTGATCGCCATGCCGGGTATCAACACGGCGATGGCGCCAAGCAGCGCGAAGAGGTGAGGCCGACGGGTCGGCATGATCTCGTATCTTTCCTTAATCCAGCATTTTACCAGCAGGCGAAGAAGCCTCGAAGCCTAAACTTAGGTCGTGAAGGGCTCGTAAACAAAGAGTTATCGAGGCCGTTCGAATTGCGCTTGCTGGCACCATGGCAATGCTTGCCGCGCAACCATGTCGAGACTATGGTGCGCCGCTTCGCTTTCGGCTAGAAGGCGCGCACGACAAACCGATCGACAAAACACCGATGCATGTCGCCCAAAAGTGGATACCGGTTTTGGGACAACGACATGCACAAACAAACCGAAGCATGTCGCCCAAAAGTGGATACCGGTTTTGGGGGAACGACATGCGTAAACAAAAAGTCCCAAGGAGTTGGACGACATGCTGAGAGGCTCGCTTACTGCGCTCGTGACACCGTTCGAGAAGAGCGGGCGTTTCGACGAGAAAGCCTTTCGCGCGTTTGTCGAATGGCAGCTCGCCGAGGGCACAACGGGTTTGGTTCCCGTCGGCACGACCGGCGAGTCGCCGACGCTGTCGCATGACGAGCATCGCCACGTCATCAAGGTCTGCATCGAGGTGGCCAAGGGTCGCGTCCCGGTCGTCGCCGGAGCTGGCTCCAACAACACCGAAGAAGCGGTCGGGCTCGTACAATATGCCGAGAAGGCCGGCGCCGATGCCGCCCTGGTCGTTACGCCCTATTACAACAGGCCGACGCAGCGCGGCCTCTACGAGCATTTCGCCGCTGTCGCCAAGGCGACCAAGCTGCCGATCATCATCTACAACATCCCGCCGCGCTCGGTGATCGACATGATGCCGGAGACGATGGGCCGGCTGGCGCACGACTTCAAGAACATCGTCGGCGTCAAGGATGCCACCGGCAAGGTCGAGCGTGTGTCCGAGCAGCGCATGACCTGCGGCAAGGGTTTCATCCAGCTTTCGGGCGAGGACGCTTCGGCGCTCGGCTTCAACGCGCATGGCGGCGTCGGCGCTATCTCGGTGACGTCGAACGTCGCACCGCGGCTGTGCGCCGAGTTTCAGGAAGCAACGCTCTCCGGTGACAGTGCCAAGGCGCTGGAATTGCAGGACCGCCTGCTGCCATTGCACAAGGCGATCTTCATCGAACCCGGCGTCTCCGGCGCCAAATATGCCCTGTCGAAGCTCGGCAAGGTCGAGAATGTGTTGCGTTCGCCATTGGTCACCGTTGAGCAGTCGACGGCCGAGAAGATCGATGCGGCTTTGAAGCACGCCGGCTTGATTAATTAGCGATGAGGCGCCACCTCTCCACATCATGAACCAAGTCAGAAAAGCCGATCCAAACAACAAGACCGTCTCGGAAAACCGCAAGGCGCGGTTTTCCTACGAGGTGCTCGACACTGTCGAGACCGGCTTGGTGCTGACCGGCACCGAGGTCAAGTCGCTGCGCCAGGGCCAGGCCAACATCCAGGACAGCTATGCCTCCGTCGAGGGCGGCGAGATCTGGCTGATCAATTCCTATCTGCCGGAATATCTGCAGGCCAACCGCTTCAACCATGAGCCGCGCCGGCGCCGCAAACTCCTGCTCAAAAAGCGCGAGATGGCGAAGCTGTCGCAAAGCGTCGACCGCGAAGGCATGACGCTGGTGCCGTTGAAAATCTATTTCAACGACCAGGGCCGCGCCAAGCTCTTGCTCGCGGTCGGCCGCGGCAAGAAACTGCACGACAAGCGCGAAAGCGAGAAGCAGCGCGACTGGTCGCGCGAGAAGGGCCGGCTCTTGAAGGAGCGTGGGTGAGGAGCGGTCCGCGAAGCGGACGAAAAGCCAACGATTTGGCTTTTCGAGCGACGAACGCCCGAAGCCATAGCGAAGGGCGGGCGTCAGGCAATAGCCCCAGGAAAGCCAACTGTTTGGCTTTCAAGTTCCGACCGATCAGCCAGGACGACAAACCAGGGGATGCTCTTGAAGAACCGGATTGTTCTCTGGAGCTTGGCCGGCTTGGTTGTGGCGGGCCTCATTATCGCTGGTGGCTTCACCTACTTCCACACCTATTCTCCTGATCGCGGCAAATATCCGCTCAGAGGCATCGACGTCTCCCACCACCAGGGCCAGATTGATTGGCGGCGCGTTGCCGCAGACGATGTCGCCTTCGCCATCATCAAGGCGACAGAGGGTGGCGATCATGTCGATCGCGCCTTTGCCGCCAATCTGCGTGAGGCTCGCGCGGCTGGCCTCGCGGTCGGCGCCTATCACTTCTTCACCTTCTGCCGGCCAGGCGCCGACCAGGCGAAGAATTTCATCGCGGTCGTGCCGCACGATCAGCCCTTGCTGCCGCCGGTCGTCGACATCGAGTTCGGCGGCAATTGTCCGCAGCGGCCATCGCCCGAACAGTTGAATGCGGAACTCCAGGCCTTCCTTGGACCTGTCGAGGCGGCGTTCGGCAAGACGGCAATCGTCTATCTGACCGATGAGGCGGAGGCGGCCTATGCCGGGCAGATCGCCGTCCGGCCACTCTGGCTTCGTTCCTTGCTCATGGAGCCGGATCGCCACGATTGGGTCTACTGGCAGTACCACAATATGGGGCGCGTGGACGGTATCCAGGGCGACGTCGACTTGAACGTTTTGCAGGGCGGGCCTGAAAAATTGGCGGCGCTGCTTGCATCCGCGCATTAAAATCTTCTGCCAAATCGATCAGGGCTGCACGCCAGAATCCGTTTCTTCGAAGGTCGGGCTATTTAATTGAATTCATTGGCGATCCAGCCTTTGGCGGAATTCTCAAATTTCCCCAGCAACGCGTCCAGTCATCGCTGAAAAGCCCATCCCCGTGGCCATGATCGCGATGGCCGCGAATTGGGTGGTGGTCGGTGTTTCGCCGAGCACGATCATACCGACAATGACCGTGGCTATCGGTACGCCAGGCATGAACAGCGATGCCGTCTGCGACCCGAGCTGGCCGACGATATAGGTGTAGAGGAACATGGCGGCCGCCCCGGCAAGCAAACCCTGGATGACCATCTGGCTGATGATCTCGGCGCCTGCCGCGGCATGGAAGCCGCTTGGCGCGAAAAGGGTGAGAAACGGTAACGGCAGGCACGACAGAAGCACGACGGTCGCGGTGGCCGTGACCGGATCGATACGCCATTGCCGCACAAGCGTTGCGTAGGCGGAGAACATGAGGCCAGACCCGACGAACAGCAGGTCGCCGAAAAGAACCTCACGGGTGCCATCGCGTGCCGGCGCGATGAACAGCAACAGCCCCACGATGATCGTGGCGATGCCGATAGTTCGCTGCCGCGACGTGCGCTCCTGGAGGAGCGACAGCAGGAACGAGAAGAATACGATCGAGGCAGGGCAAAGTGCCGCGCCGTGGACGGCAGGCGCATAGGTGAGGCCCCAATTGATGATCAGCGGGTAAGGCAGTCCGGCCAGAACCGCCAATGCCAGTGCCCGCCGCCAGCCCAATACCTTCATCTGTTCGAAGCCGCGTTGCCAGACGACCGGCAGGAACACCGCACCCGCACCGACAAAGCGCAAGGCGGCCATGTCGGTCACCGTCAGATGGTCTCTGAGGCTGAAGCGGGCGGCGACGAATTGCACGGCGTAGATGCCGATCATGGTCAGCCCGGCGATAACTGCCAGCTTTATGTTTCCTGAGCTCTCTGCCACGTCCTGCCACCTGTAACGACACCGCCGGACGGTCTCGAGCGTTGCGAAATCACAAGCTATTGCGACAAAAGCTGCGATGAAATACGCCTGTTTCGAGTGTATTGAGTGTAATTCGCGCAAACAGAACGGTTCGAACGTGAATCCCGAACTAGGTGATCTCGACGCCATCGACCGCAATCTTCTGCGGTTGCTGCAGGAAGATGGACGCCGCACCACGCTTGATCTGGCAGCGCGCGTCGGCCTGTCGCCGACCGGCACCAGCCAGCGCGTGAAACGTCTGTTTCGCGACGGGTTCATCACTGCCGTCAGGGCCGTGCTCAATCCGGCAAAGATTGGCCGCGGCACCCTTGTCTTCATCGAGGTTCGGCTGGACCACACGGCCCCGCATATCTTTGACCGCTTCGCCGAGGCGGTGGCAAAGGCGCCCGAGGTTCTGGAATGTCATATGGTCGTCGGCGGCTTCGACTATCTGGTGAAGGCGCGCATTGCCGAGATGGCTGACTATCAGGACTTTCTCAAACGCGTCATCCTGCCGCTGCCGGGGGTAAAGGAGACACACACCTATGCCTCGATCGGCGACGTGAAACCGGATGCCCTGCTGCCGGTGTGAACTCCGCTGGCCCCTATCGGCCTGCTTCAGGCCGCGGCCTGGGAAACCTCTGGCGCCAGCGTCACATTCGCATCGCCCCAGACCTTCAGGGCTGTAATCACCGGTTCCAGGCTTCTGCCGCGCGGGGTCAGGCTGTACTCCACCTTCGGCGGCACTTCCGGGAAGATTTTGCGGGCAATCAGCCCATCGGCTTCCAGTTCGCGGAGCTGGTTGGTCAGCATGCGCTGCGTGCAGTTCGGAATCCGCCGGCGTATCTCGTTGAAGCGCAGCGTGCCCTCCAACAGATGGTAGAGCACGACGCCCTTCCACTTTCCGTCGATATAGCGGAGCGTTCCCTCCACGGTGCAGCCGGGGCTGCAATCGAATCGCTCATGGCGAATGCGCGGCATGACGGTATCCTTTTCGACACTATGTGCTTTATATGTGCATTCTTGCGCTCGGCGCACATAATCCGCATCTCTGCCCCAGACAAAGCTCAACAGCAATCGCGGAGATCGAAATGCGCGCCGTCGGCTATCAAATCCCAGCCCCCATCACCGATGAGGCCTCCCTCGTCGATATCGACCTGCCCAAGCCGGAGCCGAAAGGCCGTCAACTGCTGGTCGAGGTGAAGGCGATCTCGGTCAACCCGGTCGACACCAAGATACGGCGAAGTGCCAAACCCGAAGCCGGAAGCTGGCGGGTGCTTGGTTGGGACGCCGCCGGCCGGGTCGTCGCCACGGGTTCGGATGCGACGCTGGTCGGGGCCGGCGAAGATGTCTTCTATTCCGGTGCGCTCGCGCCGCAGGGCACCAATGCCGAGTTCCATCTTGTCGATGAGCGCCTTGTCGGCCGCAAACCCGGCTCGCTCGACTATGCCCAGGCTGCGGCGCTGCCGCTGACGGCAATCACCGCCTTAGAGGCGCTGTTCGACCGCCTTGACGTGAAGAAGCCTGTCGCGGGTGCCACGAATGCCATCCTAATCGTCGGCGGCGCCGGTGGCGTCGGCTCGATTGCGGTCCAGCTTGCGCGCCAACTGACCGATCTGACGGTGATCGCCACCGCATCGAGGCCAGAGACACGCGATTGGGTGCTTGGGCTTGGCGCCCATCATGTGATTGATCACTCCAGGCCACTGGCTGCCGAAGTCGCGGCCCTCGGCATCGGTGCACCAGCCTTTGTGTTCTCGACAACCAACACCGACCAGCACCTGGCCGAGATCGCCGAATTGATCGCGCCGCAGGGCCGGTTCGGCTTGATCGATGATCCCAAGACGCTCGACATCAATCCGTTCAAGCGCAAGAGCGTCTCGGTCCATTGGGAGTTCATGTTCACCCGCTCGATGTTCGAGACGCAGGACATCGCCGCGCAGGGCGAGCATCTCAACGAACTGGCACGGCTGGTCGACGCCGGCACCATCCGCACCACGCTGGGCGAGATATTCGGTCCTATCAATGCCGCCAATCTGAAGCGCGCCCATGCGTTGATCGAGACTGGCAAGGCCAAGGGCAAGATCGTGCTGGAGGGGTTCTAATGCATGTTGCCCAAAAGTGACCTCGGTTTTGGGGCCACGACATGCATAAAAACAAAGACGGAGCGACGTTATGTCCGCAGGAACGCTGCGATCTGGCTGAACACACTGACGAACATTTCTTCCGTCAAAACACCGGTATTGGTGTTGTAGCGCGAGCAATGATAGCTGGAAAACAGCGTAATGCCGCCGGCCGGCAATTGCCCGCCGTGCTTGAACGGGTAGGCGGCGACACGCCCGCCCAGCGCGCGCACCGTCGACTGGTGCGCGATCGACCCCAGCGCCAGAACGGCGCGCAGATTGGGAAAGCGCGCGATCGTCGGCACCAGGAATGTCCGACAGGTGGCGATTTCGGCGCCCACAGGCTTGTTCTCCGGCGGCACGCAGCGCACCGCATTGGTGATCGCGGTGCCGACAAGCTCCAGCCCGTCATCGGGCCGCGCCTTGAACTCGCCGCGTGCAAAGCCGTGCGCGATCAACGTCGAGTAGAGCAGGTCGCCGGCATAGTCGCCGGTGAACGGGCGCCCGGTGCGGTTGGCGCCGCGCAGGCCGGGCGCCAGCCCGACGATCAGAAGCTGGACGGCATCCTCGCCGCCCGGTGGCAGGAAGGTTGGCACCGGCGCATTGAACCACGACGGCTCGCGCTGCCGCCATTGCGCAATGAAATCATGCAGCCGCGGGCAGAGCGGACAGTCGCGGCCGGGTTCGGAAGCGGAAAGAGCGGTCAAGGTTGACCAGCCTCAGTAGTCGTCCTCGTCGACTTCAGCCGGTTCGGGCCGGCGCACCGGCCGCTCGGAGGGGTCGCGGCCAACCTCGCTCTTCAGCGTCGTCAGGTCGATGAAATGGTCGGCTTGGCGGCGCAGATCGTCTGAGATCATCGGCGGCTGCGAGGCCATAGTCGAGACGATCGACACCTTGCGGCCGCGCCGCTGCAGCGCTTCGACCAGCGTGCGGAAGTCGCCGTCACCGGAAAAGATGACATAGTGGTCGACGACGTCGGCCAGCTCGAGCGCATCGACGGTGAGCTCGATGTCCATATTGCCCTTGATCTTGCGGCGGCCGGTCGAGTCGGTGAATTCCTTGGCCGGCTTGGTCACCACCTTGAAGCCGTTATAGTCCAGCCAGTCGATCAGCGGGCGGATCGAGGAGTATTCCTGATCCTCCACCAGCGCCGTGTAATAATAGGCGCGCAAGAGATAGCCGCGCTTGTGGAAACTCGCCAGGAGCTTGCGATAGTCGATGTCGAAGCCGAGCGCCCGCGACGTGGCGTAGAGATTGGCGCCGTCGATGAACAGGGCTATTTTTTCCCGAGGGTCGAACATGGAAAATATTCCTTTTCGAAAAATGCGGTCGTCTAAACGAAATGCGGCAGCGACTATCGGTCAGGCTCATAATAAACCGGCTGACCTTCGCCATCCGAGATAACGCCAGTTTGGCGGCAATCCAAGGCGAGATGAGGCAACGCAAGCAATTGTGATCGAGGCATCAGACGCCATGGACACAACGGCGTTTTGCTTCAATCCGATGTTTGACCGCAGGATTGAGTGCCTTGCGGCGCCGACTTTGGCATGATGCTTGTATTTTGGCGGCGTTCGGGTTATGGACCGCGCCTGTTTTCCATCAAATCCAGGCATGAAAGGGGCAGTCCATGGCCCGCGTAACCGTTGAAGATTGCATCGACAAGGTCGACAACCGCTTCGAGCTGGTGCTTTTGGCCGGCCACCGCGCTCGCCAGATCAGCCAGGGCGCGCAGATCACCGTGCCGCGTGACAACGACAAGAACCCGGTCGTCGCGTTGCGCGAGATCGCCGATGAAACGCTGTCGCCCGACGATCTCAAGGAAGATCTGATCCATTCGCTGCAGAAGCATGTCGAAGTCGACGAGCCCGAAGCCGACGGCGAGGCGATTGCCGATCAGACCGGCGGTGCCGTTGCGGCTACCGACGCCGACGACGCCGAGGAGAATGTGACGTTCGATCGGATGACCGAGGAAGATCTGCTGGCCGGCATCGAGGGCCTGGTGCCCCCGGAAAAGAGCGACGACTACTAAGGCAACGCTCCGGAAGCGCCTGGAACAATCCAGCGGCACTTCCGTCTCGGCAGTTTCGTGGCTATCTATGACATGCGCCGTACAGCAGTGCGGCGCATGATTCATTTCATCGCTGAGAGATTGTGCCCATGATGCGTCAGTATGAGCTTGTCGAGCGCGTCCAGCGCTACAAGCCTGACGTCAACGAGGCGCTGCTCAACAAGGCCTATGTCTATGCCATGCAGAAGCATGGCCACCAGAAGCGCGCTTCCGGCGATCCCTATTTCTCGCATCCTCTCGAAGTCGCCGCTATCCTCACCGAAATGCACATGGACGAGGCGACGATAGCCGTCGCCCTGCTGCACGACACCATCGAGGACACCACGGCGACGCGGGCCGAGATCGACGATCTGTTCGGCCCCGAAATGGGCAAGCTGGTCGAGGGCCTGACCAAGCTGAAGAAGCTTGATCTCGTCTCCAAGAAGGCCGAGCAGGCGGAGAACCTGCGCAAGCTGCTGCTGGCGATCTCGGAAGATGTGCGCGTGCTGCTGGTCAAGCTCGCCGACCGTTTGCACAACATGCGCACCCTTGACCATATGCCGGAGGCCAAGCGCCTGCGCATCGCCGAGGAGACGATGGACATCTATGCGCCGCTGGCCGGGCGCATGGGCATGCAAGGCATGCGCGAGGAGCTGGAAGAGATTGCCTTCCGCTTCATCAATCCGGAAGCCTACCGCGCCGTCACCGCGCGGCTTGCCGAGATCTTCGAGCGCAACAAGGGCGTGCTGACCGACATTGAAAAGGCGCTGTCGGCGCTGTTTGAAAAACATGCCATCAACGCTGGCGTAAAAAGCCGGCAGAAGAAGCCTTGGTCGGTGTTCCGCAAGATGGAGGCCAAGGCGCTGTCCTTTGAGCAGCTGTCCGACATCTTCGGCTTCCGCGTCGTTGTCGACAGCGTCGAAGACTGCTACCGCGCGCTCGGCGCCATCCACACCACATGGTCGATGGTGCCCGGACGCTTCAAGGACTACATCTCAACGCCGAAGCAGAACGACTATCGCTCGATCCACACCACCATCGTCGGGCCGTCGCGCCAACGCGTCGAACTGCAGATTCGCACCCGCGAAATGAACAAGATCGCCGAATATGGCGTCGCCGCCCATTCCATCTACAAGGACACCGGCGGCAAGACGAATGGTGCTGCCCCCGCGATCTCGAAGGAGACCAACGCCTATGCCTGGCTGCGGCGCACCATCGAGCAGCTCGCCGAAGGCGACAACCCCGAGGATTTTCTCGAAAACACCAAGCTGGAACTGTTCCAGGACCAGGTGTTCTGCTTCACGCCGAAGGGCATGCTGATTGCATTGCCGCGTGGCGCCACGCCCATCGACTTCGCCTACGCCGTGCACACCGATGTCGGCGACACCTGCGTCGGCGCCAAGGTCAATGGCCGCATCATGCCGCTGATGACGGAACTGAAGAACGGCGACGAGGTCGAGATCATCCGCTCCAAGGCGCAAGTGCCACCGGCAGCCTGGGAATCGGTCGTTGTCACCGGCAAGGCCCGGGCCGCCATCCGCCGGGCCACCAAGAACGCCATCCGCAAGCAGTATTCGGGTCTCGGCGCGCGCATTCTGGAGCGTGCCTTCGAACGGGCCGGCAAGACCTTCACCAAGGAAAGCCTGAAGCCGGTGCTGCACCGGCTGGCGCGCAAGGACATCGAGGATGTGCTGGCGTCCGTCGGCCGTGGCGAACTGGCCTCCACCGACGTCATGAAGGCAGTATTCCCCGACTACAAGGACGAGCGCGTCACCGTCAGTGCCCCCAAGCAGCGTGAGGAAGGCTGGTCGAAGATCCGCAACGCCGCCGGCATGCTGTTCCAGATGCCCGGTACTCGGGCCGCGCGCAAGGACAAGGATCAGCCGCGCGATGGCGCGGTGCCAATCCGCGGTGTGCGCGGCGACCTGCCGGTGCGTTTCGCGCCGGAAGGCGCGGTGCCGGGCGACCGCATCGTCGGCATTGTCCAACCAGGCACCGGCATCACCATCTATCCGATCCAGTCGCCGGCACTGCAGGCCTTCGACGACCAGCCTGAGCGCTGGATCGACGTGCGCTGGGACATCGATGAACGCACCAAGGAACGCTTTCCAGCGCGTGTCTCGGTCACCGCCATCAATGCGCCGGGGTCGCTTGCCGACATCGCCCAGGTCGTTGCGTCCAACGACGCCAACATCCATACGCTGTCGATGGTGCGCACCGCGCCCGACTTCACCGAAATGCTGATCGATCTCGAAGTCTGGGATCTGAAGCATCTCAACCGGCTGCTGTCGCAGCTCAAGGACAATTCGAGCGTCAGCGATGCACGGCGTGTAAATGGCTAGACCATGATCCCGAAAAGTGGGAACCGGTTTTCGGAATGGTCAATTCAAAAGGGGCAAAGATGAATACCGATGAAGTGCTGGGCATTTTCCGTGAGGCGGGTGCTGTTCTGGAGGGGCATTTCATCTTGACGTCGGGCCTGCGCAGCCCGGTCTTCTTGCAAAAGGCGCGGGTGTTCATGCATGCCGACAAGACCGAACAGCTATGCAAGGCGCTGGCCGAGAAAATCCGCAAGGCGGTGCCAGGCAAGATCGACTATGTCGTCGGCCCGGCGATCGGCGGCCTGATTCCGGCCTACGAAACCTCGCGCCACCTCGGCGTGCCGGCGATCTGGGTCGAGCGGGAAGGGGGCGAGTTCCGCCTGCGCCGCTTCGAGATCGACAAAGGTGCGCGCGTCGTCATCGTCGAGGACATCGTCACCACCGGCCTGTCTATCCGCGAAACCATCGACTGCCTGCGCGAGCTTGGCGCCGAAGTGGTGGCGGCTGCCTGCATCATCGACCGTTCGGCCGGCAAGTCCCATGTCGGCGTGCCGCTGATCGCGCTCGCCGAATATGAGGTGCCGGCCTATCCCGCTGATCGCTTGCCACCGGAACTTGCCGCCATCCCGGCCGTTAAGCCCGGTAGTCGCAACATTTGACCGTGCATGGCGCCCAAGAGTGTGCAGCGGTTTTGGGAGGGACGACATGCATGAAAATAAATGCAGATGATCGTCGGCATCGATCATTTCGTGTTGACGGTCGCTTCGCTCGAAGCGACCTGCGCCTTCTATCAACGCGTGCTGGGCTTTGAACGCATCGATACTGCGGGACGGCCGACAGCGCTGGTGTTTGGCAATCAGAAGATCAATGTTCACGAAGTCCGCCGCACTTTCGAGCCGAAGGCCAAGTCACCGACACCAGGCTCAGGCGATTTCTGCTTGATCACCGACAGGCCGCTCGACGAAGTCCGAGCCCATATCGAGGCCAATGGCGTGGTGGTAGAACTCGGCCCGGTCGAACGCGTCGGCGCTCGGGGCCCGATGCTGTCGGTGTATTTTCGCGACCCGGACGACAATTTGGTCGAGGTCAGCGACTACCGATCTTAGCCGCCAGCAAGGCCGTGCTTTCGGGGAAGCGGCTGCCGGCTCCATAAATTCGCCGCGATTGTCCAATGTTCGAACCGAAGGACGCCTGTCCCGGAAGGGCGGCAACATGCACGCGCTGCACAGACGGTGTTCGGTTGTTCTTGCGCACGCGCGTCGCTATATCAACGTTGTGATTGCCATCGGGCGATCCTTAAGCGCAAGATGATGTATCTCATAGCCGGCGGAAATCGCCGGTGCGAGAGTTGTGGAACGGGAACAGAGTGCTTTTTCGACGCCGCAAGCCTGATGGTCTTCTCGAACGGGTGCGTACCTACCTTTGGCCGCGCCGCTCGTTTTCGCGCTCACTTCAGTACTTGTCCAAGCGCATCCTGCGGCTGAAGGCCACGCCGCATGCGGTTGCGGCAGGCGTTGCGGCTGGCGTCTTCGCCTCGTTCTTTCCCGTCGGCTTCCATTTCGTCATTGCCTTCGTCCTGTGCTGGGTCATCGCCGGCAATCTGGTGGCGGCGGCACTTGGCGCTGTTTTCTTCGGCAATCCTCTCACCTTTCCTATTCTGTGGGGCGCATCCTGGGAGACCGGCAAGCTCATCCTGCATGACCGGCTGCCGGCGCATGGTCCGCCTGCGCATCTGGGCGAGATGCTGCACACGCTTTCCTTCGCGAAACTGTGGCATCCCGTGCTGGAGCCCATGCTGATCGGCGCGGTGCCGCTCGGGCTGGTGTTTGGCCTCCTGTTCTACGGTGTCACGCGCTGGGGCATGAATGTCTTCCGCGAGCAAAGGCGCAAGCGCCTTGCCGAGCGAGCGCATCGCCACGCGCAATCGTCCCATCCCGGCGGAAGCGTCGGTTCCGCCGCACAATGATCATCGGCATCGGCAGCGACCTGATCGATATCAGGCGCATCGAGAAGTCGCTTGAGCGTCACGGCCAGCGCTTCGTCCAGAGGATTTACACCGAGGTCGAACAGGCGCGTTCTGAGAACCGACGTGCCCGCGCGGCCTCCTACGCCAAGCGTTTCGCCGCCAAGGAAGCTTGCGCCAAAGCCTTGGGGACCGGTCTGGCGCAAGGTGTGTTCTGGCGCGACATGGGTGTCGTCAACCTGCCCAGCGGTGCGCCGACCATGGCATTGACCGGCGGCGCCCTGGCGCGGCTGGACAAAATCCTGCCCGGGGGACATCGGGCGGCGATCCACCTCACCATCACGGATGATTTTCCGCTTGCTCAAGCCTTTGTGATCATAGAGGCGTTGCCCGTCGAAGAAGCGCCACATTGATTGCATCTGACGACCGGCATTGACGTTGCCCAGCGCGCGCCGAGACTCTATACCATCCAACGCACAATCGAGGACGACATGAGCGTGGCTGAAAAATCCCAGAAGAAATCCGGCGGGCTTGGCGAAACCGTCAGCGTCATCGTCCAGGCGCTTTTGCTTGCGCTGGTCATCCGCACGCTGTTGTTCCAGCCCTTTTCGATCCCCTCGGGATCGATGCGGCCGACGCTTCTGGAAGGCGACTATCTGTTCGTCACCAAATGGTCCTACGGCTATTCGCGTTATTCGCTGCCTTTTGGACCTGACATTTTCTCGGGTCGTATCTGGGGCTCAGAGCCCAAGCGTGGCGATGTGGTGGTGTTCAAGTTCCCGCCGGATCCGTCCGTCGATTACATCAAGCGCGTCGTCGGCCTGCCCGGTGACAAGATTCAGATGAAAGATGGCCAGCTGTTCATCAACGGCGTTGGCGTGCCGCGCGTGAAGACCGGCCAGATCGATAATCCCGACATCACGGAAATGCCGCAGCCGATCGATGTCTACCGCGAGACGCTGCCCAACGGCGTCAGCTACGACACGCTTGACCTCAATCCGAATTCGATCGGCGACAACACGCGCGAGTTCGACGTTCCGGCCGGCCATTATTTCATGATGGGCGACAACAGGGACAATTCCGCCGACAGCCGTTTCACCGTCGGCTATGTTCCGGCCGAGAATCTGGTTGGCCGCGCCAACCTTGTCTTCTTCTCGATCGCCGGCAAGGCAAGCCCGCTCGAAATCTGGAAATGGCCGTCGCTGATGCGCGCTTCGCGCCTGTTCCATTTCGTCAACTAGGGATGGCAGCGGCGAAGCGGCTGACCGCCGACGCGCTCGCCGAAGCGCTTGTGGAACGCACGGGCCATGCTTTTGCCGACCGCCAGCGCCTGCAGCGTGCGCTTACCCATGCCAGTGCTCGCGGCGCCAATGCCGGCGCCGACTATGAACGTTTCGAGTTTCTCGGCGACCGGGTTCTCGGCCTGGTCGTTGCCGATATGCTGCTGGCCGCGTTTCCTGATGCGGCGGAAGGCGAGTTGTCGCTGCGGCTCAATGCGCTGGTCAATGCCGAGGCGCTTTCCGAGATCGCCGAGGATATCGGGCTGCCGGAGATGATCCGTGCCGGATCGGATGTGCGCGGCCTTGAGGGACGCAAGCGCGTCAATCTGCGCGCCGATGCCTTGGAATCGCTGATCGCCGTGCTCTACCTTGATGGCGGACTGCAAGCAGCGCGCAGCTTCATCCATAAGTACTGGCAACCGCGCTCGCAGGCTTCGGGTGCTGCGCGCCGTGATGCCAAGACCGAATTGCAGGAATGGGCGCATCAGGCGGCGAGTGCCGTTCCTGCCTATCAGATCGACAGCCGCGAAGGGCCGGACCACGATCCGTTGTTCACGGTGAGCGTCAAGGTTGGTGCATTTCAGCCGGCGACCGGCAACGGCCGTTCCAAGCGCGAGGCCGAACAGGCTGCTGCGGCTGCCCTTCTGTTGCGCGAAGGTGTATGGAACGCTGCATGACGGATATTGAAACTGCCGAAGCCCCCGCCACGCATTCCGGCTTTGTCGCGCTGATTGGCGCGCCCAATGCCGGCAAGTCGACGCTGGTCAACCAACTGGTCGGCGCCAAGGTGTCGATCGTCACCCACAAGGTGCAGACGACACGCGCCATCGTGCGCGGCATCGCCACGCATGAAAACGCGCAGATCGTCTTTGTCGACACGCCCGGCATCTTCAAGCCGAAGCGGCGATTGGACACGGCTATGGTGACCACCGCCTGGGGCGGCGCCAAGGATGCCGATATCGTGCTTTTGCTGATCGACGCCGAGCGCGGCATCCGGGGCGATGCCGACGCGATCCTGGAGCGATTGAAGGACGTGCGCCAGCCGATGGTGCTGATCCTCAACAAGGTCGACCGGGTCAAGCACGAGGCACTTTTGGCGCTGTCGGCCGCGGCGAACGAGCGGGTGCCTTTCAAACGCACTTTCATGGTCTCGGCTCTGACCGGCTCCGGCTGCAAGGATGTTCTCGACTATCTGGCCGAAACGCTGCCTGCCGGTCCCTGGTATTATCCCGAGGACCAGATTTCCGATCTGCCGATGCGTCAGCTTGCAGCCGAGATCACCCGCGAGAAACTCTATCTCAGGCTGCATCAGGAACTGCCTTACTCTTCCCATATCGAAACGGAGAAATGGGAAGAGAAGCAGGACGGCTCGGTGCGTATCGATCAGGTCATCTATGTCGAGCGCGACAGTCAGAAGAAGATCGTGCTTGGCCACAAGGGCGAGACGATCCGCGCCATAGGCCAGGCCGCACGCATGGAGATAGCAGGCATTCTCGAGCAGAAGGTGCACCTGTTCCTGTTCGTCAAGGTGCGTGAGAACTGGGGCGACGATCCTGAGCGTTATCGCGAGATGGGTCTCGAATTCCCGCATTAAATGGCCGGCAAGCTGAACATCGATACGGCTTTGGTCAGCCGGTTGGTCGCCGCGCAATTCCCCCAGTGGAAGGATCTTGCTGTCAGGCCGGTCGAATTTGGCGGTTGGGACAACAGGACCTTTCATCTCGGCGATGAGATGACCGTGCGGCTGCCGAGCGCGGCCGACTATGCCCTGCAAGTGGAAAAAGAACATCGCTGGCTGCCAAAGCTGGCGCCGCTTTTGCCATTGCCGATTCCCCGGCCATTTGCGATGGGCATGCCGGCCGAGGACTACCCTTGGCATTGGTCCGTCTATGGCTGGATCGAGGGCGAGACGGCAAAGCGGGAGCGCATCTCTGGCCTGTCGCAATTCGCGGCGGACCTGGCCGGTTTCCTGGTTGCACTGAAACGCGTCGACCCCACCGGCGGGCCGGCGCCCGGGCAGCATAATTTCTTTCGCGGCGGACCGCTGGCCGTTTATGACGGCGAGACAAGGCGAGCGATCACCGCTCTTGGCAACCACATCGGCGCAAGCCTGGCGAGTGCCGTTTGGGACGCGGCCCTTGCCGCGACCTGGAAGGGGCCGCCGGTCTGGTTCCATGGCGATGTCAGCTGGGGCAATCTCCTTGTCGAAGCGGGGCGATTGAGCGCAGTGATCGACTTCGGCACCTGCGGCGTCGGCGACCCTTCATGCGACCTGGCGATCGCCTGGACCTTGTTCGAGGGCGAGAGCAGGGAGGTTTTCCGCACCGGTCTTGCCGTTGATGATGCGACCTGGGCACGCGGACGCGGCTGGGCGCTGTGGAAGGCGCTGATCACGGTCGCTGGCCATGCGAACAATCAGGCAGAAGTCGAAAAATCCCGACGCGTGATCGACGACGTGCTGGCCGATTAGAGCAATTCCAGGAAAGTGTGAGATGGTTTTCCCGGGAAGGCGCGTAGCGCTTTCCCCTGGAATTGCGGCAAAACAAAGAGTCTCGCAACTCAGCATGAGGTGGTTCCGCGATCGCCCTTGTTTCTTGCTCGCCTGCTTTTGTCACGTCGGGCTTGAGAAAGCGGCGCCGCACCGGCTCACCGGGAGCTGGTGGCTGTCACAATCGATAGCGCTGGAGCGTGCGCCAGCCTGTTTCGACCGTCTTGGCGAGATTTGGCCGACCTGGCAGGCGGTCTTGGAATTCCCTTACGTCATCGCAGGCTGGAGGACTCCCGCCTGGCGTCTTCTGACGCAACGTAACGGTTACTTTTCAATCTAAGTAGCCAAAAAATGCCATTTTTGGGCTAATGATTGGAAATATCTCGTGCAGAACGTATAGTTAGCCGAGAAACAATCCGAATATATATTGAATATATGACGTTGTGCCAATTGTGCCAATCGCGGTATAGGCCAGTGTTATTTGTGCAACACAGCAATAATCTATTAACAGAATCGCCGTTATTTCCAAAACCGTCATTGAAGGCGGAGGATTGATGGGTATGTTCGCCGCGAAAAGGGGACGCGGTACGCGCCTTTTTCATTGTGGGGGTGAGGCGGGAAAACATATCCGCCAGCCACAAATCCGAAGCCATTTAAACTATGACTGGAGAGGTCAGAAAATGAACATCAAGAGCCTCCTTCTCGGCTCAGCCGCGGCCCTGATCGCGGTGTCCGGCGCTCGCGCCGCGGACGCGGTTGTCGTCGCCGAACCGGAACCGGCCGAATACGTCAAGATCTGCGACGTCTACGGCGCCGGCTACTTCTACATCCCGGGCACCGAGACGTGCCTGCGTATCGGCGGCTATCTCCGCTATGACATCGGCGTCGGCGATTCCGGCACGCTGGATGGGGTCAACAACGTTCCGGACGACAAGGACCGCGGCAAAACCAACGACACCTACTACAAGAACATGCGCTTCGCGCTGCGGACTTATACCGGCCAGGAAACCGAACTCGGCACGTTGAAGACCTTCACCGAGACCCGCTTTCAATTCGGCAACAAGTCCGGCGACTATACCAATCAAAACGCTAGCAGCGCCAATGACTGGCAGGCAATCAGCAAGCCCGTCACCTTGAACTTCGCCTGGATCCAGCTCGGTGGCCTGCGCGTCGGTAAGGATGAAACGGCATATGACGCGTTTATCGGTTACGCCGGCAACGTCATCCAGGACACCATCATCCCGTATGGCATCAAGGACACCAACGTCGTCCAGTACTACTTCGACGCTGGCAGCGGCTTCACGGCTGTGGTCTCGCTCGAAGAAGGCACCGGCACCAGCACCATCGACAGCTATGTTCCGCATGTCGTCGGCGGCTTGAAGTACAAGGGCGACTGGGGTGCGATCACCGGCGTTGTCGCTTATGACAGCAACTACGAGGAAGTGTCCGGCAAAGTTCGTTTGGACGTCAATGTCACCAAGGAGTTGTCGCTCTTCGTCATGGGCGGTTACGGCACCGACGACAACCTCAAGGACCCGACCAACGCCCTCAACGCAAAAGGCCGTGGCCAGTACAAGCCATGGGGTGGCAACTGGGCCGTCTGGGGCGGCGGCACCTACAAGTTCAACGACAAGACATCGTTCAACGTCCAGGCTTCGGCTGACGACGACAAGAACATAGCTCTTGCGGCGAACGTCGCCTACACCATCGTCCCGGGCTTCACGATCACCACCGAAGTCGACTGGGATCACTACGGCAATTTCGGCAACCCCTCCCTCTACGGCAACTGGTCCAAGGCCGACAAGAAGGACGGCATTGGCGGCATCGTCCGCTTCCAGCGCAATTTCTAATAGACTGACTGACTTACCAGGCCGCCCGCAGCGTATCGCTGCGGGCGGTTTTTTATTGCCGCCCGAGAGGCACGGCCTGCCTGAACCCGCGACCTCATCTTGATTTCGCCATCCGATCGGTGAAAAGCTCCGGCATGGAATGGCATGATGAGGGAATCATTCTCGGCACTCGCAAGCATGGCGAAACCAGCGCCATTCTCGAGGTGATGACACGCGCCCATGGCCGCCATCTCGGTCTCGTGCGCGGCGGCCGTTCACGCAAGCAGCAGCCCGTTCTCCAGCCCGGCAATCGCGTCGATCTTCTGTGGCGCGCGCGCCTTGACGAGCATCTCGGCACATTCCAGGCCGAGGCGATCGAGATGAATGCCGCGCGGCTGATGGACAGCGCCGTTGCCGTCTACGGACTGCAGACCATGGCCGCGCATCTGCGCCTTTTGCCTGAGCGTGATGCCCATGGCGGCCTTTACGAAGCGCTCGCCGTGATGATCGTCCATCTCGACGATGCCGATGCTGCTGGTGAACTGGTGGCACGCTTCGAGCTTCTTATTCTCGATGAACTCGGCTTCGGCCTCGATCTCAGTCAATGCGCTGCCACCGGCACGCGACAGGACCTTGCCTATGTCTCGCCGAAGTCGGGCCGAGCGGTGTCGCGTGAAGCCGGCGCGCCTTGGCGCGACAAGATGCTGGCGCTGCCGGCGTTTCTGCAACGTGGCTCCGGCCTGCGCGGGGATCCGGCGGCGGTCCAAGACGCCTTCCGGCTGACCGGTTTCTTTTTCACGCGCCACGTCTACGAGCCGCGCGGCATCGAACAACCCGATGCCCGCGCCGGCTTCCTTGCCGCACTGTGCAAGCACCACGCGCGCGGCAAGACCATAGCCGGAGAAAATGCAGCCAGAGAAATCATCACATGAGCGAAGTCGAACTGTATCCGGGCCGGGTCTCGCCGCTCGGCCTCGGCACCATTCCGCACGCCGATATCCAGAAATATACCGGCGTGGAACTGCTACAGCGCATCATCGACAACAAATATCCGGCGCCGCCGATTTCCTTCCAGCTCAACTTCGATCTGACCGAAGTGTCGGAAGGCCGCGCCGTGTTCCGCGGCGTTCCCAATGAGCGGCATCTCAATCCACTCGGCACGGTGCATGGCGGCTGGGCGGCGACGCTGCTTGATTCGGCACTCGCCTGCGCCGTGCAGACGTTGCTCGAAAAGGGCGAGGCCTATACGACGGCGGAATTCAAGGTGAATCTGACGCGGCCGATCACGCCCAGGACCGGCGAGGTGGTCTGCGAAGGCAAAGTGGTCCACAAGGGCCGCACACTTGCCGTTTCGGAAGCGACACTGAAGGATGCCAACGGCAAGCTGCTGGCTTTCGGCACCGAAACATGTTCGATCTTTCCGGCTGCGAATCTGGCGGCGCGTTGAGTTTACCAGTCGTCTAGCCGCCGTAGTTGAGTGTTAGTGAGACGAAACGTCAGTGAAGACTGGCCTGGTTTGGGGGAACCGCCATGTTTGAGAGCCTGATCGGCCTTGTCGCCATCATCGCTTTGTTCGTCATCATTTCGCGCCAGCAGGGCCGCATCGGCCTGATCGAGCGCGAACTTGGCGCACTGCGCAGCCTTGTCCTTTCAGGCGTGGTGCCGCCCGCGGCCAAGCCATCCGAACAAGCCGTCACCGAAGGTAAGCCGGCCGATGCGAACCCGGTAGCTGTGGCAGCGGCCGAAATCGCGGCGCCGGTGGCTGGCGAGCCGGCGATGGCCGCGCAAGCGCCGGCTACGGAGGCCGTTGAGGTTGTGTCCGGGCCGTCGTCGGCTGGCGAGGCAGCCCCGGCTGTGGCGGAGCCTGCCAAGCCCGCCGCAGCGGCCAAAGCTGCCCGCCAGTCCGACGTCGAAACAGCGCTTGGCACGCGTTGGGCGGTCTGGGTCGGCGGCATCGCGCTGGCGCTGGGTGGGCTGTTCCTGATCCGCTACACCATCGAGGCCGGCATTTTCGGCCCCGGCGTGCGGCTCACCATGGCAGCGCTGCTCGGGCTCGTCCTGATCGCCGGCGGCGAGTTCATCCGTCGCACCGGCTTCAAGGTGCCGGTGCAAGGTGTCGCCGGCGCCTATATTCCAGCCATCCTGACCGCGGCCGGCGCCTTCATCCTGTTCGGCACAGTCTACGCCGCTTATGCCATTTACGGTTTCGTCGGCCCGGCCTTCGCCTTCACCGTGCTCGGCGCCATCGGCGTGGCGACGATTGTCGCTGCTCTCGTCCACGGTCAGGCCTTGGCCGGCATCGGCCTCGTCGGTTCGATGGCGACGCCGGCGCTTGTGTCATCGCAGGCGCCAAATCCATGGGCGCTGTTCGTCTATCTCGCCATCGTGCTTGCCGCCACGGCGGTGATCGCGCGCATGCGCGACTGGAAATTCCTGATGGCAGCCGCCTTCTTCGGCACCGGCGCCTGGACCATCGCCTACATGATGAACGCGCCCGGTGCCGACCTTGCCGTCATCCTGTTCATCAACGCGGTGACGCTGGCGGTGCTTGCTCTTGTTTGGCTGGGGAGTCGAGACGGCGGAGCGGAAACTGCAAAGACGGGCTTCGACTGGCCATCGATCGTTCCCGGCGTTTTTGTTGCATTTTCGGCACTTGGCCTGTCCGTCGACTCCACACTTGTTGCCGCCGGCGATGCCTTGCCGGGCGCCTTGGTCCTCGTCGCCCTTGTCGCCACCGCACTCTACCGGCCGCGCGCCTTGCCACTGCTGCACGCCGCCGGGGTGGTGAGCGTGATGATCTATCTCGGCATCATTCCGCCCACCACCATCGGCACCGATTTGTCCCAGGGCAACATAGGCTTTGACGGCCTGCAGGTGGCGGCCGGAAATGCCTTGACGCTGCGCATCGGCCTTGGTCTTGGCCTGGTCTTCGTCAGTGCCGGTTTCTGGGCCGCCCGCCGTTTCGCCGCCGTGGCGCGGATCCGTGCGGCCTGCTGGGCGGCATGGGGCATCGCTGCGCCGCTGGTCATCCTGCTGGCGCTGTGGCTCACTTACGGAAATCTCGACCGTGATTTTGCCTACGCCGCGGTCGCTGCTTTGCTGGTCGTGGTTTTTGCCGCCGGTGGCGAGTGGATCGCACGAGCGGAAGAGCCGCCGCTCAAGGGCGGCGTGGCTGTTTCATTCGCCTTTGGGGGCGCGGCGATCGCTGGCCTCCTGATGCTGCATATGGCTTTCGATTCCGGTTGGACCACCATTCTGCTTGGTGCCGCGGCGATTGTGCCGGCGCTGGCCACCCGCTGGCGCTCCTATCCGGTGCTCGGCTGGATTTCGGTCGGCGCGGTGATCGCCGTGCTTGGCCGCGTCGCTTTCGACCCGACCATCGTCGGCGCCGAATTCCTGTCGACGACACCGGTGTTCAACTGGCTGCTGCCCGGCTACGGCGTCCCGGCATTGGCCTTCGGCCTTGCCGCGTGGCAGCTCGCCCGCACTACCCCCGCACTACCAATAACTGGCAATGGCCGGCCGCGCCTTGCCATGGAGGCGGGTGCAGCACTTTTCGCGCTGCTCACCGTCGCCATGCTGGTGCGCCACGCCATGCATGGCGGTGTCATCGACACAGGCGCCGTGACGCTCGCCGAACAGGCGATCTACACGCTGATCGCCATCGGCGCCGGCGCCATACTGGTCGCCATCGACATGCGCTCGCCAAGCTCGGTGCTGCGCTACGGCTCGATGGCCGCTGGTGTGCTCTCGGTTGCCTTCATCGTCTTCCAGCATTTCCTGCAGCTGAACCCTTTGCTTACCGACGAATCGACCGGCCGCATCCCGGTGTTCAACCTGTTGTTCCTAGCCTATCTGCTGCCGGCCGTCGCGGCCGGCGGGCTGGCACTCTTTGCCAGGGACAAGCGGCCGAAATGGTATGCGCAGATGCTGGCGCTGGTGGCGGCAGTGCTTGCTTTCGCCTATGCCACACTGTCGGTCCGTCGCCTGTTCAAGGGCGAGTTCATCGGTCTGTGGAGCGGACTTGGCCAGTTGGAGACCTACACCTATTCGGCGCTCTGGCTGGTCATCGGCGTGGTGTTGCTTACCTCCGGCGTCTGGCTGAAATCGCAGGTGCTGCGTATCGCCTCGGCAGCGCTGATTGCGATTGCGGTGGTGAAAGTCTTCCTCTTCGACATGTCGGAACTGGAAGGCGTGCTCAGGGCACTGTCCTTCATCGGGCTTGGCACCGTGCTGATCGGCATCGGCCTTTTCTATCAGCGGCTTTTGACGCGCGCAGCGAAGGAGAAAATGTCGGTCAGCGAGCAGGGATGACGACAGTTTAATGAGCCGGGAATAAACCGGCACCCACCAGCGTTATCTCATTGCTTGGGTGACCGGGGCGGCGGACCGCTTCGCGCTGGCCGCTTGCGTCGCGCCGGGAAGGCGCGTTCAATTGGGATTTACAAGGGCGACCTCAGAACCAGCGGTCATGGACGAAAAGAAGGCAGCAATCCTTGGCGAAATACCGCGCCTGCGTCGTTACGCTCGCTCGCTTGTGCGCGATCGCGATTCTGCCGACGACCTCGTTCAGGACTGCCTCGAGCGCGCACTCACGCGGCTCGACAACTGGCAGACAGGAGAGAGCCCCAGGAGGTGGCTGTTTACGATCATGCATCATTTGTTCATCGACCAGATGCGCAAGGTGAACCGCCGCGGCGAAACGGCAATGCTGCCGCTGGAGGCGGGCGAGGGGGTGGCCCAGCCTGCCGAGCAACTGGAGGGCATCGCCTCGCGCGAGATCATCGACGCGTTGCAGGCGATCAGCCCCGATCGCCGCGCGGCCCTTGTCATGGTTGCCATCGAAGGCTTTTCCTATGCCGAGGCCGCCAACATTCTGGGTGTTCCCGCCGGCACGCTGATGTCGCGCATTGCGCGCGGGCGTGAGGAATTGCGTGGCTTGCTGGACGATACGGCGCGCCGCCGTGCGATAAGGATCGTCGAGAAATGATCCGCCGCGATTTTTCCGAACGTGACATCCACATGGCGCTCGACGGCGAGCTGCCGGCCGATGAGCGTGCCTCTTATGATGCCTGGCTCGAAGCCAATCCCGAGATGAAGGCCAGAAGCGCCCGCTTCACTGCCGACCGGGAGGCGTTGCGCGCAGCCTTTGCCGGTGTGCTGGACGAGGCTGTACCAGTACGCTTGCGCCAGGTGGTGCTCGGCGAAGCACCGGTCAAGGCAGCAGTGCCGCGTTCGCGCTGGTGGCTTGCCGCTGCCGCTGCCGTGCTTTTGGCCACCGGCGGATTTGGCGGCTACTTTGCCGGCATTGACGGCGTCGGCCAGGAGAACCCGGCGGAGGATCAGCTCGCCGAACAGGCGATCGCCGCCCATGTCATCTACGCCGCCGAGAAGCGGCATGCGGTGGAAGTGCCGGCCAGCGACAAGGATCATCTGCAGACCTGGCTGTCCAATCGGGTCGGCTTGAAGCTGGTGGCGCCGGACTTGACCGCGAACGGTTTTCAGCTGGTCGGTGGCCGGCTGCTGCCAGCCGGCGAAAGCAAGGCCGCGATGCTGCTCTACGAGGACGACAAGGGCGAGCGCATATCCCTTTTCGTCACCGCGGAATCGACGCAGAACGCCAAGGGCACCTATGCCTCGGCGCAGGACGGCCCGCAGGCCGTCTACTGGCTGGACAAGGGCTATGGCTGCGCCGTCGTCGGCTCGCTGCCGCGCGAGCAGTTGGCGGTCGTGGCCAAGAGCGCTTACGGCCAGCTTATGGCAGGCCTTGCAAGCTGAGCTGGCCACAATTTTCGTCGTCGTCGGCTCTTCAAAACAGCGATCCTGTTCAAAGCCGGTGCGCTTCCCTGCCGCGGCGGAAACTGTCACAATTCGGCCCTAATCAAGGAGCGATAGCGCTTGATGAATACCGGCGCTTCGGCCGGTGTTTGCGACGCTTTTGACCGGGCCGTTTCCGCAACCCAATCGAGGTTTTCTCAAGTCGCATGCCTGCCGAGATCCGCACGGCCCGCGCGTCTGACGTCGATGATCTCGCCGCCATCGAGAAAGCCGTTTTCTCGAGCGACCGCATTTCCCGTCGCTCCTTTCGTCTGTTCATCGAACGCGAGACCGCTGAGACGCTGGTCGCCGAAGTCGATGGCCGCGTCGCCGGCTACGCGATCGTGCTGTTTCGTAAGGGCAGTGGGGTGGCGCGGCTTTACTCCATAGCCACGGGTCCGTTCTTCGGCGGGCTGGGTGTCGGCCGCATGCTGCTTGCGTCGGCGGAAGAGGCGGCCTTCGAACACGACCGCATGATGCTGCGTCTCGAAGTGCGTGAGGATAACAGCCGAGCCATCCGCATCTACGAGCAGGCCGGCTACCGCAAGATCGGCCGTGAGCCGGGCTATTACGAGGACGGCGCAACGGCGCTTCGTTATGAGAAAACCCTGCGCGGCGACGTTCCGATCGCCACCCGGGTGCCGTTCTATCAGCAGACCTGCGAGTTCACTTGCGGCCCGTGCTGCCTGATGATGGCCATGGCCAATTTCGACCGCGGCTTCGTGCCCGACCCGGTGATGGAAATCCGCCTCTGGCGCGAAGCGACGACCGTCTTCATGATGTCGGGACCGGGTGGCTGTGAGCCATTTGGCCTCGCCGTCTCGGGGCATGAGAGCGGGCTCGCGGCGGAGATCTTCGTTTCCTTCTATGGCGCGCTGTTCCTGCAGTCGGTGCGCAGCGAGGACAAGCGCCGGGTGATGGAGCTGGCCCAGGTCGACTTTCGCCGCCGTGCGGAACTTTACGGCATCCCGGTGAATTACCGCCCGTTCACCATCGATGATATCAGAACCGCGATCGCTGGCGGAAAACTGGTGCTGGTGCTGATCAGCGGCTTCCTGATGTTTGGCAAGAAGGTGCCGCACTGGGTGCTGGCCATTGGCGATGATGGCGACCATATTCTGATCCACGATCCCTGGGTCGAGGACGAAAGGCAGGAAACCATCCTTGATGCCGCCAACATTCCCGTGCCCTACGGCATCTTCATGAACATGGCGCAGTTCGGCCGCGACGGACTGCGCGCCGCCATCACTCTGGGGAAGCGCGACACACAATGACCTGGGTCATCCTTACCGGCCGGCAGAGCGATCTCGACCAGGTGGCGACACCGCACAAGATCATCACCAATCGCGACTATCTCGCGCATCCCTCATTGTTTCGCGGCCAGCGGCCGAAGGTCATCAACCTGTCGAACAACTACGCCTATCAGAGCCGTGGCTACTATGCCTCGCTGCTGGCGAGTTCGCGCGGCCACAAGGTCATCCCGACCGTCGAGACGATGATCGACCTGTCGGAACGCAAACTCTACGAGAACGCGTTGCCGGAACTGGAGCTGGCGCTGAACAAATGCCGCAAGGATCTCGGCGGCGCCTTTCCGGCCAAGGTCTGCATCTTCTTTGGCATCGGTCCGTCCAAGGTGTGGGACCGCTTCGCCAAGCTGTTGTTCGACTGGTTCCGGGCGCCTGCGCTCGAAGTCCATATCAAGGACAGCGCCGAGTGGGCCTCGATCCGCAAGATCGGCTTCCATCCGCTGGCGCGGATGACCGAGGATGAGGAAAAGAGCTTCATCCAGTGCCTGGAGACCTACACCAACCGCGAGTGGCGCGACACCAAGGGCCGCACGCCGGCGCGCTACACCTTCGCCACGCTGGTCGATCCGCATGAGGAATTGCCGCCGTCGCAAATCTCGTCGCTGCGTTACTGGGCCAAGATCGCCGAAAAGATGGGCGTCGAAATCGAACCCATCACCAGGAAGGATCTGGCCAAGCTCGCGAACTACGATGCGCTGTTCATCCGCGAGACGACTTCGATCTCCAACCATACCTATCGGTTCGCCCGCCGCGCCCAGCAGGAAGGCATGCCTGTCATCGACGATCCGCTGTCGATGATCCGTTGCACCAACAAGGTCTATCTCAACGAGTTGATGGCCTACAACAAGGTGCCGGTGCCACCGACGGTGATGATCGCCGGCACCTCCGACTTCGAATTGGCTGCACAGACACTGGGCTTTCCGCTGGTGCTGAAGATCCCGGATTCGTCCTTCTCGCGCGGCGTCAAGAAATGCGAGAATCTGGAGGAACTCACACGGCTTGCGACGGAATGGCTGGAGGATTCCGACCTCCTGATCGCCCAGAAGTTCATCCCCACCGAATATGACTGGCGCGTCGGCGTGCTCGGTGGCCAGCCTCTGTTTGCCGTGCACTATCTGATGGCCAAGAAGCACTGGCAGATCGTCAACCACAAGGCCAATGGCAAGCCCGACCAGGGCGGCATCAAGACCTTCACGCTGAAGGAAACGCCGCCCCATGTCGTCGAAACGGCGGTCAAGGCGGCGCGCTGCATCGGCGACGGCCTCTACGGCGTCGACCTCAAGGAGACCAAGGACGGCGTCTTCGTCATCGAGGTCAACGACAACCCCAATCTCGACCATGGCTGGGAGGATTCCGGCGAGAAGGACGAGGTCTGGGTTCGGCTGACACAATGGTTCCTCGAACGGCTCGACCGGCCGGGACGTTGATTTAATTGAGGGCAGACTATGCAGTTCATCGTCATTGAGGATTTCACCGGCTGCGATCGCAAGGAGATCTATCGCCGCTTCGGTGAGCGTGGCCGGCTGAAGCCGGACGAGCTTGTCGTGCACCACTCCTGGATCGCGGCGGATATGAGCCGCTGCTTCCTTTTGGTGGAAGCCGATGATGTCACGCTGTTGCAGCGCTGGGTCATCGAATGGGCCGACTTGGTGGAATTCGAGATCATTCCCGTGGCGACGAACAAGGACATGGTCGAGGCATTGGCCGCCCATCTCTAAGTGGGCGGCATGGCCGCCCATCTTTCTGAGCCGCAAGTCTTCAACGGAGCGCCGGTGAGCCCACCGTGTGCCGGCATTCCTCGATCAGCCAGGCGCGGAACGCCGCTACGACATCGCGCCTGGCGCTACGCTCCGGGATGGTCAGGCAATAGGGCTGGCGCAGTGCGATGGCTTTGGCGACAGGCCGGACCAGCCGGTCGTCTTCCAGCGCCTCGGCGCAATAGATCCCTTGCGCCAGCGCCACGCCCAGTCCTGAAATGGCAAGGTCGAGTGCCGCGCGCGACGAATTGGCCGACAGCCCCCGCTGCACTGCACGGCCAGGCTCGATGCCGGCCGCTTCGAACCAGTTGCGCCAGGACGGAAACGAGGCGCCGGTCGGTCCCCAGTCGGTGTGGATCAGCGGCAGCCCGGCGAGTGGACCGCGGTGCGTCTTGACCGCGCTGGCAAGCGTTGGCGCGCAGACGGGATAGACGGCGTCCCGGACGATGTCCTCGGTCGGGTGCTCGCGATAGTGCGGACCGTAGGAGAGCCTGATGTCGATCAGTTCACGGTCGAACGGCACCGGGTCGTCATCGCCGCGCAGCGATATGTCGGCGGCGCCATGGCTGGCGACGAAGCCGGCCAGACGCTGCGAAAGCCAGCCCATGGCCATGGATGGCGGCACCGAAACCACCAGGCGCGGGCGAAATGCGTCACCGCCCAGTTCGCGTGAGACACTGCCGATTTCCTGGAAGGCCATGGTCAGCCGTGGCAGCATCTCGACGCCGGCCTCGGTGAGGACAACCTTGCGGTTGACCCGATGAAACAGCTTGCGCCCCATCTGTTCCTCGACGGTACGGATAAGCTGGCTGACGGCGGCGGCCGAGACTGAAAGCTCTTCCGCCGCCGCGGCAAAGCTGCCTGCGCGTGCCGCGGCCTCGAAAGCCTGAAGTCCTTTCAGGGACGGAGATGTGACCATGATCGCCAGATAGATAAGGTAAGCTTATCTAAATTGCAGGAATCGTCGTTTTTGGAAAGCTTTTTCACCGACTAGGGTGGGTTCCATCAAATCGCCAGCCTGGATCGAAGCCGATGGACCATCGCGACATAATCGCCTCATTGACCCCTGAAGAGCGCAGTCGCCTGACCGCCAAATCCGATGTCGCGGGTCTCTTGCAGCTCGGCGCCCACTGGGGCGCGATTGTGGTCATTGGATCGCTGATCGCCGCGAGAGTGCCATTCTGGCCGCTGCTGATGCTGCCGCAAGGCATCCTGATCGTGTTCCTGTTCACGCTTCTGCACGAGACGGTTCATCGCACCGCGTTCGAGAGGCAATGGCTGAACGATGCCGTGGCGCGGGTGTGCAGCCTGGCACTCGCGCTGCCGGCCGACTGGTTCCGCTATTTCCATTTCGCCCATCATCGATACACGCAGGATCCTGAGAACGATCCGGAACTGGCCTTTCCCAAACCGGAAACGCTGCGGCAGTATCTTGTGCATGTGTCCGGCATCCCGCTGTGGTGGGGCCATCTCAGGACGCTCTACGCCAATGCAGTTGGTGGCAGCCAGGAAAGCTATGTGCCGCCGAAAGGCCGACCCAAGGCACGAGCCGAGGCACGCGCCATGATTGCCTTCTACGCTGTCGTCCTTCTGCTCGCCGTGTATCTCCGGCTCACAGTGCTTCTCTATGTCTGGATCATTCCCGCACTGCTCGGGCAGCCCTTTCTGCGCCTCTATTTGCTGGCCGAGCACGGCCGCTGTCCGTTCGTTGCCAACATGCTGGAGAACACGAGAACCACGCTGACCAATTGGGTGGTGCGCAAGCTGGCCTGGAACATGCCGTTCCATGCCGAGCATCATGCCTATCCCGGTGTGCCGTTTCACCAATTGCCGCGGTTTCACGCGCTGATCGAGCGGCATCTCAGGGTGGTCGAGCCCGGCTATGTCAGCTTCCATGAGAAGTATATCGAGACGCTGCGCTGACTTGCGCCGACGCCATCAGCCGGTCAGGCTGTGCGAGGCACGCGACTTCAACAGGCGCCGGATGTCCGCCGCCTTGGACGGCACGCCGATCAGATAACCCTGCGCCTCGACACAGCCATTGTCGCGCAGCATGTCGAGTTGCAGCTCGGTTTCGACGCCCTCGGCGGTGACAACAATGCCAAGCTCGGTGCCGAGCCCGATGATGGTGCGAACGATCGCCGCCGTGTGGCGATTGCCCATGTCGCGAACGAACGAACGGTCGATCTTGATCTTGTCGACAGGGAAACGCCTGAGGTAGCCGAGCGAGGAATAGCCGGTGCCGAAATCGTCCAGCGCGATGCGGATGCCAAGTTCGCGCAATTGTCGCAGCGTCTTGAGCACCGCCTTGCTCTCGTCCATCAGCACGGTTTCGGTGATTTCCAGCTCCAGCTGCCCGGCCGGTACGCCAGAAAAGGCCAGCGCCGAGATGACGCTGCGGGCAAACCCGCCGCTTTTGAGCTGCACGGCCGAGACATTGACGGCAATGCGCAAGCCGGGAGGCCAGCTTGCAGCCGCCGTGCAGGCTTTCCTCAGCGCCCATTCGCCAAGCGGCACGATCAGTCCGGTTTCTTCGGCGACCGGAATGAATGCGTCCGGCGCGACAATGCCGCGTGCTGGCGAATGCCAGCGCATCAAGGCCTCCGCACCGCTGATCTCGCCGGAGGCGATGTTCATGATGGGTTGGAAATCGAGTTCGAATTCCTGGCGTGGCAGTGCGGCCTCGAGGTCGACCTCGAGCGCCCGGCGGGCTTGCACCATGGCGTCCATTGCGGGCTCGAAGAAGCGATAGAGATTGCGCCCTTCGCTCTTCGCCCGATAGAGCGCCGTATCGGCGTTTTTCAGCAGCGTGTCGGCATCTCTGCCATTGTCGGGAAAAACGGCAATGCCCAGGCTGATGCCGACATGCATCTCCCGGCTCTTGTCACGAAACGGTTTGGCGATTGCCTCGACGATGCGCTTCGCCAGTTTTTCAGCATCGGCAATGCCGCTGGAATTGAACTGTATGACCACGAACTCGTCGCCGCCGAAGCGGGCAACGATGTCTGTTTCATTGCGCAGGCAGCGCTGCAGCCTCTCGGCCACGCATTTCAACAGCCAGTCGCCGGCAGGATGGCCCCAAGTATCGTTGACCACCTTGAAGCGATCAAGATCAAGCGAGAAGATTGCCAACGGCGTGGCCGCGGCGTCCTCAAGCGCAAGGTCCAGCCGCTCACGAAACATCGAGCGGTTGGGCAGTCCGGTCAGCGTGTCGTGATGCGCAAGATGGATCATGCGCTCTTCGGTGCGGCGGCGGTCGGTGACGTCGTCGAAGGTCACCACCCAGCCGCCGCCGCTCATCGGCCGGCGGGTGACCAGAACCGTCCGGCCGTCGGTAAGATAGCGATAGGCCGAATGAATTTTTGCAGCTGCCAGGTAGGCTTCGGTTTTGGCGACCTCGCTGTCGACGTCGATCTTCGTATAGATGCCGAGTTCCAGCAACCGTTCGAGGGCGTCGCGGTGCGTGGTTCCAAGCGGAAAGTCCGCCGCGGTGACGTTGTAGATCTCCAGAAAACGCCGGTTGCGCACGATCATCCTGCCGTCCGCGTCGTACATCAGCAGGCCTTGCGACATGTTGGCGAGTGCCGCGTCGAAACGGCGGTGCTGCTCCTTGAGATCCTGCTCGGCGCGCCGCTGTTCGGTGATGTCCTCGTAGATCGAGACCCAGCCGCCCAAGGCAAGCGGTCGGTGCGAGATGTTGATGATGCGACCATCCGACAGCGTCTCTTCGTAGGTCGAGGGCTTCGCCTGGTCGATATAGGGTTTGCGGATGGCATAGAGCTCGTCGGCGCTTTGCGAGGCGATGCCGATGTCGACGCTGTGCCGCAGGATGTCGATGAAGCGGATGCCCGGTCGCATCAGCTTGGCGTCGAGGCAGAAGATGTTGATGTAGTTGCCGTTGCAGATGATCATGCGCTCGTCGGCATCGAACATGCACAGGCCATGCGACATGTTCTCGACAGCGGCTGAAAAGCGTTGGTTCTGTTCGCGAAGTTCGTCTTCCATGCGGCGCGAGCGCTCCACGCCTTCGGCAACCCGCTCCGGGACGACCGAACCATCCTTGACATCCACGACGGGCATCAGGCGCGCCTGCGGTGCGAGATCGAACATCGCACTGTTGACGTTTCCGGTTAATTTAGCGTTTTTCTACCCAACCGCCGGCGTCGAAACCTGGTGCCGGGACTTCTCGATCGCCGAAAATCGCTTCAGAAAGGCATTCTGCGCCCAGGTTACCGAGCGGGGCGTGAAGTCGAAGCGCTCGGCGGAAAAACCGCGCGGGCGGCCGAAGAACTCGGTCGCCTCGGCGGTCGAGAAGCCGGCAAGCAGCGTTGCCTCGAAATAGGCGGCGATCTGGTCGGCGCGCTTGATGTCTCGGCGCAGAGCAGCGGCTTGCTCTGGCGGCAGCGAAAAGCGCAGATGGATGGCGCGCTGCAAGCGCAACTCACAGTCCTTGTAGCTGCCGCCCATCACCGATTTGAACGGCGAGATCATGTCACCGATGACATATTCAGGCGCATCGTGCAGCAACGCCGCGAGCCGGTCGGCGGCCGAAGCCTGGGGTACCAGGTCGTTGAACAGCGATTCGACCAGCAGCGAATGCTGGGCGACTGAAAACGCATGCTCGCCGCTGGTCTGGCCGTTCCAGCGCGCGACGCGGGCAAGTCCATGCGCAATGTCCGAAATCTCGATATCGAGCGGCGAGGGGTCGAGCAGATCGAGCCGGCGGCCGGACAGCATGCGCTGCCAGGCGCGTGGCGGCGCGCCGGTACGATCCGCCGCCATCAGGCTTCCTCCGCGCTAACGGCTTCCTGAGGAAATCCGAATTTGGCCCAGGCGGGAATGGTCACAGTCACCGGTATGTCGCCCGCCAGGATCGGCTGGCCGGCGTCCAGCGCTGCCTTGATCCTGTCGATGCGGGCAATGGCAAGCCCGGTAGCCCCGGCGCTCGAGCCGAGCGTGCCGACCGGCCGTCCCTCGACCGTAAGCTCGGTGCCCGAAGCGGGCAGGGGAAGCCCGGCCTGAACAATCAGCACGCGCCGCCTGGCCGTGCCGCGATGCTGCATGCGCGAGACGACCTCCTGCCCGACATAGCAGCCCTTCCTGAAGCCGATACCGCCCGTCTCGTCGAGCAGCACGTCATGCGGGAAGGCATCGCCCAATGCATAGTCGGCGCCGCTTTCGGCAATGCCGTTGGCGATGCGCAAGGCCTGCCACGCGGTGACGTCGCCGGTATCTGCGGTGCCGGCATAGGAGCGCGCGACGCTTTCATCGGCAAAACGCCTGTCGGCAACCCCAGTTGGATCATTTTCTGAGGCGATTGACTCTTTTCCCCACACAAGGGTGACAAGCACTTGTTCCGACTTGGCAATCTCGACCTTGGCGCGCAGCTTGTAGAGCATCAGCCGGCGTACGAAATCATCTGCAATGTCGGCACGGCATTCGAGCCGGAAGGCGTTTTCACCGGCACGCGAGATCAGGAAGTCGAACAGGATCTTGCCTTGCGGCGCCAGCAGTGCGCCGGGCTTGGCCTCGCCGGCAGCCAGCGCGTCGAGATCGGTGGTCAGGATGTTTTGCAGAAAGTGCTCGGCATCCGGGCCGGAGACGGAGATGAGGGTGCGGTCTTTCAGCAGGGCAAAGGGCATGGGACGGATAAAAGCCTGATCTTGCAAAACGGTTGGTCATTACGTAAGCCGCTGACACTCCCCCCGCAAGAGAGCATGGCCATGACCTACGACCTCATCCTGACAGGCGGCATTGTGGTCAATCATGACGGCGAAGGTGCCCGCGACATCGGTGTCAGGGACGGGCGCATCGCGGCAATAGGCGATCTCCGCCAGGCCTCGGCCGGAGAGACGATCGACTGCCGTGGCCTGCACATCCTGCCGGGTGTCGTCGACAGTCAGGTGCATTTTCGCGAACCGGGGCTGGAGCACAAGGAAGATCTGGAAACGGGCTCGCGGGCGGCGGTGCTTGGCGGCGTCACCGCCGTGTTCGAGATGCCCAACACCAACCCGTTGACCACCAGCGAGACAACGCTTGCCGACAAGGTTCGGCGTGGCAGTGATCGCATGCATTGCGACTTTGCTTTCTGGGTCGGCGGAACCCGTGAGAATGCGAGGCACGTCGGCGAACTCGAGCGGTTGCCGGGAGCTGCCGGCATCAAGGTTTTCATGGGTTCGTCCACCGGCGACCTGCTGGTCGAGGATGACGAAGGCGTCGCCTCGATCCTGCGCAATACCCGCCGCCGGGCTGCCTTTCATTCCGAGGATGAGTTCCGGCTGCGCGAGCGCCTCGGTGAACGCATCGAGGGCGATCCGTCATCGCACCCGGTCTGGCGCGATGAGATCGCCGCCTTGCGCTGCACTGAACGGCTGGTTCGCATCGCCAGACAGACCCGCGCCCGCATCCACGTCCTGCACATCTCTACCGCGGAGGAAATCTTGTTCCTCGAACAGCATAAGGACGTCGCGACCTGCGAGGCGACGCCGCACCATCTGACGCTGAGTGCCGACGACTATCCCAGGCTCGGCACGCTGATCCAGATGAACCCGCCGGTGCGTGCCTCCCGCCATAGCGACGGCGTCTGGCATGGCATTGCGCAAGGCATCGTCGACGTGCTCGGCTCCGATCACGCGCCGCACACGCTGGCCGAGAAGGCAAAACCCTATCCGGCCTCGCCCTCCGGTATGACCGGCGTTCAGACGCTGGTGCCGATCATGCTCGACCACGTCAATGCGGGACGGCTCACCCTGCAGCGCTTTGTCGATCTCTCCAGCCACGGCCCGCAGCGCATTTTCGGCATGGCCAGAAAAGGCCGCATCGCCGCCGGCTACGATGCCGACTTTACCATTGTCGACATGAAGCGGCGCGAGACCATCACGAATGCCCAGGCTGGCTCGAAGGCAGGCTGGACGCCTTACGATGGCAAGCAAGTCACCGGCTGGCCGGTCGGCACCGTCATTCGTGGCCGCAGCATCATGTGGGAAGGCGAAATCGTCACGCCAAGTCAGGGCAGGGCGGTGGAGTTTTCCGAGGCGTTGCCTGCCTAGCCTTCGTTGCTTTCCCTCGTGGAGGGTAAGCCGCTTAATCCCCAGCGACGAAAAATGTCCACTGACCGGCGGGTGTGATGCCGACACGGTAGAAGATATAAGCGCCGAACTGCTTCATATCGTCGAAATCGCCGGCAGTGACGATCTTGAACAGTTCGACGCGCTGCTTGGCATCGAGCTTGTCCAGCGGCAGCGCGAAGAAATACGGCCAGACATAGAGCTCCTGCGGCGTGCCGGCGTCGACATGGACATAACCGGCACTAAGCACCTCTTCCAGAATGGCCAGGATCTCCTGGCCGTCCGGATCACCCGAGAGCCCCTTGAGGAAGGTGATGGCGTCGCCGTCAATGTCGGTCAGCGACAGCTGGGTCATGCTGTCGCCCTTGCCGATCAAGGGCCTGAGTTTTTCGATGTCGCCGCTTTTGCAGGCTTCGATGATCAGGTCATGCATGCGCCGCACGGGCTCGGGCAGCTTGCCAAGGTCGTAGACGACCTCCGGCGCGGGCGTCTCCGGATCGACGCGCGGCCTGTTGCTGCCGCTGTCCGATGGACCTTCGGGCTCGGCGTCCGGAGCAGCCGGTTGGCTGGTCGAGGGCGGCCTGCCCACCGGGTCAGGCATGGGAATCGAGGTTCCCGGTGCTTCGCCATTCGTGGATGGTGTGACAGGAGCTGGAAGCTCCTCACGCTTGATCTCACTCAGCGCATAGGCAGGGCTGCTGGCAAGGCACGTCAGCAAGGCAATCGCCGCGCAGCAAGCGGCGAGGCGGATGTAGAGGACTAGGCCCTTCGGCCCGCCTGACATCGGAAAATTCACTGCCCGTATCTCCTTGCTCACGGGCATGATGCCCGAACGGCACTGGATCGTCAAAGAACCGGATATGGGTTCAGTGCCGCAGCCGCTCAGGTTCGAAGGCACCACCAATCACCTTTTCACGCATGCGGTCGAGCAGGGCAAGAGCTGAGGTCTCGCCATTGGCGCGCAACATTTCGCCGAACGCGGTCTCGAGCGCCGCCTCGGCAATGATCTCTGGCTCGATGCCGGCCGAAAGCCCCTCAGCCCAGGCTTCGCTGTGGCTCTCCACCGCCGTCAGGCGCTTTTCTTCCCGGACCAGCGCGTCGATGTCGTTGGCAGCATGTTCCATAAGCGATGTCCACCCTTTCAAGCGGCGATCCATCAGCGGATCAGGCTTGATTTGTTCCGTTTACACGCAGCCTCAAGTAAGTATTTGTAAATACGACATTTTTTTGATCGTTCTTTACAAAAGCCGACTGCGCTTGGCGAAGCTTCATTCAATTCGGCTCAAACTTAGCCGATAAGACCGGCCTGCGGGGCGAAAACCTTCAGTTTGAGTTAATTCCGCATCTGCGCGGTAATGTTTCGTTAATACTGTTGCAGAAGTGCCACATCAGGATTGCACCAAGAAATCGCCCGGCACAAGCAGGATATGTCGGTCGCAGGTGGCTCGGATGCGGATATCTGTTGGCGGATGCCTAGTTGCCGTAGCGCGAGGCGATATCGCGCGACAGCGTCTCGCCTTCCTTCATGTAACGGCTGATGGCTTCGGTGGCCGAAGCGGTGCATTGGGTATAGGTGCCGCCGAAGGAGCGGTAGCCGCGATTGAAGCTGGCAATGAAACGGGCGCGGCGCTCCGGGTCGGGATTTTCCGAATCGAGCAGTTTCTCCATCTCGCCACGCCACTGGTCGCCCTTCTCGCCGCACAGATTGCGCAGGAAATGCAGCGACCCCAGAACCTCTGCCAGCCGCATCAGTCCCGGCTCGAACGGCGATTCGGCGCTGAGTGCCGGCCGCGCGGGGACGGCCGTGCTGACGGCGAGACAAATGGCGAGGAGTATTGACGGACGGTTCATAGGCTTCTCTGCCTAGGCCGTTATGGCTGGCCAGATAATGTAAGCCTTTGTGACGAAACAATTTGTCGTCTGCAAGGCGATTTTCAGGGCCGGGTCGGGGTGTTTGAATGCGGACCGAGGAGTTCCTCGGCCACCGCGAACACCGAACCGGCAAGCGGCAGCGCCGCCATCTCGCCCAGCGTATAGAAAGCGGCTGTCTCGGCATCGTCGCTGGCCACGGCCTCGCCGCCGGCATAGTCGGCACCGAACACCGTCAGCCGGTAGTCGACCGGGTGGCTGTCGTCCCTGCCGTCGATGTGGATTTCCCGCAGCGGGCGATAGTTGGTGGCCATCAAGCCGGTCTCTTCCAGCAGTTCGCGCCGTATCGCATCCTCCAGCGTTTCGTCGGCCTCGACCTTGCCGCCCGGAAAGGCATAGAGCCCTTGCGAGGGCTGCCGTGCCCGCTTGACCAGCAGCACGGTGTCGCCACGCACCACGGCGACCGAGACTGCCGGAAGTGTCTTGCGCGCTGCGTTCATTTGTTCTCGATCGGTTCACTGGAGGCAGGTCTGTTGTGGACCACGCAGCATGGTGAAGCTTTAGCGGTTGCGCAACGCCAGTTCGATCGCCACTTTCAATCCGAATTGTTCAAAGGGCACAATCGATCATGTGCGGACGCTTTGCCTTGACCGCCACGCCGGATCAGACCGCAGCCTTGCTGGGCTTGGCCGAGCTGGAGGATTTTCCGGCTCGCTACAACATCGCGCCGACGCAGCCTGTGCTGATGGCGACCGCCGGGGTTCCCCGGGCGCCGGGTTCCAATCTGCCGGACCGGCAGGCGATGCTGGTGCGCTGGGGACTCATTCCCGCCTGGGTCAAGGACACCAGGGAGTTTCCGCTGCTGTTCAACGCGCGCTCCGAAGGCGCAATTGAAAAGGCCTCGTTCAAGGCTGCCATGCGCCATCGCCGCGCACTGGTGCCGGCGTCAGGTTTCTATGAATGGCGGCAGACAGGGGGCAAGAAGGGGCAACCCTATTGGATCCGACCCAGGCATGGCGGGTTGGTCGCCTTTGCCGGCCTGATCGAGACCTATGCCGAGCCGGGCGGCTCGGAAATGGACACCGGCGCGATCCTGACGGTCAACGCCAATGCCGACATCGCTCATATCCATGACCGGATGCCGGTGATGATCGATCCCAGGGATTTCGCCCGCTGGCTGGATTGCCGTACGCTCGAGCCGCGCGATGTCGCCAACCTGCTGCGGCCGGCACAACTCGATTTCTTCGAGGCTATCCCCGTGTCCGATCTCGTCAACAAGGTCGCCAACACTGGACCGGAGATTCAGGAAAAGGGCGAGATCGGGCCGGAGCCCGAAAAGGTCAAGCGCCAGAAGTCCGGCGCGGACGACAGTCAGATGACTTTGTTTTAGAGCATGATCCCGAAAAGTGGCCCCGGTTTTCGGGAAAGATCATGCTCAGCAAAAGACTGAAGCTGTTATCTGGAGGCGTGGATGAGCGCCTCATGCACGGCGCCGTTGGCGCCGGTCGCACATCGCTTCAGGCAGCGCGGGGCGATACGATCTTGGGTGCCGGCTTCTTCTTCTTCGCGGTGTGAAGAAGGGCAGCGACGATCGCGGCCGGGCCGATTGCGCGATAGTGGTTGGCCAGCGCCGGTTGATTGGCGCGGTTGGCTTCTTGCTTGCTTCGAGACATATTCTCTTCCCTGGTAACGTTTTCGTGTCTGGGTTTGATGACTGATTCCGACCAAATCGTGACGTCTGGTGATCTAGCGGGCGAATGTTTCATGACTGTGCCGACATGTTTAATAAAATGTTTCACTGGCTGATTCCGCGTGATCGAGCGACGAGTTTGCCAGTTCCGGCGACGTTTTTCCTGGGATCAGCGGCTTGACGGCAACACTGACCAAGGCGATAAAGCCGCCCATGAAAACGTCTTTCGCCATTTGTGGCATTTGCATTATTGGCTAGCCTCGCGCTGGTCCGGACGTTTTCGCCTCATCTTTCCCCAGATTGGACAAACGCCCCGGCCAGCAGGCTGGAGTCCGGATGCGCCTCGGCGCGGCTTGGCTCCATCCAGATTAAGTTCTGAACCGGGAAGGCATGGAATGTCCGACGCATCGCAAGGTCTGCGCCTCTACAACACGCTGACGCGCACGAAACAGGATTTCGTTCCGATCGATGCGCAGAATGTCCGCATGTATGTCTGCGGCCCGACCGTCTACGACTTCGCCCATATCGGCAACGCCAGGCCGGTGATCGTCTTCGACGTGCTGTTTCGCTTGCTGCGTCATCTCTATGGCGAGACGCATGTCACCTATGTGCGCAACATCACCGACGTCGACGACAAGATCAATGCGCGCGCCCTGCGTGATTTCGGTGGCGAGATCGCTTCGGGGACGCTTTCGCTTAACGAAGCGATACGGCGGGTGACCGAAAAGACCGCCGACCAGTTCCACCGGGATGTCGCCACGCTCGGTTGCCTGGAGCCGACGGTCGAACCGCGCGCCACGGAATTCGTCGAGCCGCGCGCCGACGGCAAGGCCGACATGATCACCTTGATTCGAAGCCTGATCGAACGCGGCCATGCCTATGTCGCCGCAGGCGAAGTGCTGTTCGACACGGTATCGATGCCGGACTATGGGCAATTGTCGAAGCGCAATCTCGACGAGCAGCAGGCCGGCGCCCGCATCGCGGTGGACGCCCACAAGAAAAACCCCGGCGACTTCGTGCTGTGGAAACTGTCGTCGCCGGAAGAGCCGGGCTGGAATTCGCCCTGGGGCAGGGGCAGGCCAGGCTGGCACATCGAATGCTCGGCAATGTCGGCAGCCTATCTCGGCGAGGTGTTCGACATCCATGGCGGCGGCCTCGACCTGATCTTCCCACACCATGAGAACGAGATCGCCCAGTCGCGCTGCGCCCACGGCACATCAGTCATGGCCAATGTCTGGATGCACAACGGCTTCCTGCAGGTCGAAGGGCAGAAGATGTCGAAGAGCCTCGGCAATTTCTACTCGATCCACGAGCTGCTGGAGACCGAGACCTTTGGCGGTCGCCGGTGGCCGGGCGATGTCCTGCGGCTGGCGATGTTGATGACGCACTACCGCGAGCCGATCGACTTTTCCGTGCGTAAGCTGGAGGAGGCGGAGAACACGCTGCGCAAATGGAAACGCGCGGCGGATTTGGCACCAGTGGCCGGGCAGTTGCCGGCGGAGATCATCGATGCGCTGTCGGATGACCTCGCCACTTACGCTGCCTTCCAGGTCTTGACGCAGTTGGCCGGCGAAGCGACTGAGGGCAACGAGGCTGCCGCTGCACTAAAGGCGTCGCTGCTGTTCCTTGGCTTCGATGTGGCCTCGGCAGAGGTCGATGAGGACAAGGTCGCCAAGGCAATCGCCAATCGTCTCGCGCTCATCGCTGCCAAGAACTGGGCCGAAGCCGATCGTGTGCGCGACGACCTTTTGGCGCAAGGCGTGCAGTTGAAGGACGGCAAGGATCCGGCCACTGGAGAACGCATCACCACCTGGGAGGTAAAAAGATGATCGACCATCTCGGCATCGACGTTGCCGATTTCGACGCTTCGAAGGCTTTCTACGACAAGGCAATGGCGCCGCTTGGTGCCTCGCTGCTTTATATGGTGCCGCTGGAGTACACCGGCGGTGCCAAGGTTGGCGGCTACGGCCGTGATCGGCCGGTGTTCTGGTTGCAGGAAGGCAAGGATGGCCAGAAGGCCCATCAGCATGTCGCCTTCACCGCGCGTAGCCGTGCCGAAGTCGAAGCCTTCCATGCCGCGGCTCTTGCCGCCGGCGGCAAGGACAATGGCGGACCGGGTCTGCGCCCGCACTATCATGCGAATTACTATGGTGCCTTCGTCTTCGATCCCGACGGCAACAATGTCGAGGCCGTCTGCCATGCGCCGGAGTGAACCCATGATTTGGAGGCGGGCATGAGCCTCGACAACCGGCCGATCTATACCGGCGGCTGCCAATGCGGTGCGGTCCGTTTCCGCGTCGAGGGCGCGCTTGGCGACGCATCGGTCTGCCATTGCCGCATGTGCCAGAAGGCGTTCGGCTCGTTCTACGCGCCGCTGGTGTCGGTGCGCGGCGCCAGGCTCGACTGGACGCGTGGCGAGCCGAAATATTTCCGCTCATCGAGCCATGTCGATCGCGGTTTTTGCGCCAATTGCGGCACACCGCTGACCTTCACCGCACCGGATGGTGTCGGGCTGGCCATCGGTGCGTTCGACAATCCTGCGGAAATCGTACCGTCGATGCAGTGGGGCACCGAGGCAAAACTGCCCTACGTCGACACCATTCCGGACCTGCCTGGCGAGGACACGATGGCCGACATGTCGTCGGCTCCATACCTCGCCGATCTCGTCTCCTACCAGCATCCCGACCACGATACCGACCAATGGCCGCCGGAGAAAAAAACATGACCGAAACTGTCCGAACCGGGGGCTGCCAGTGCGGCGCCGTGCGCTTTCGCATCAAGGGGGCGCTCGGACGCCCGTCCATCTGCCATTGCCGCATGTGCCAGAAACAGTTCGGCTCGTTTTTCGGCGCGCTGGTGACGGTACCCAAGGATGGTGTCGAATGGACCCACGAGGAACCGAGTTATTTCCAGTCGTCGGTCAACATCGATCGCGGCTTTTGCGCCCGTTGCGGCACGCCGTTGACCTATCGCCAGCCCGGCGGGCTGGAGATCGCCATCGGCGCATTTGACGACCGCTCGGACCTTGCCCCGCAAATCCAGGTCAACTATGCCGCGCGGCTGCCCTGGGTGGAGACGATCTTCGATCAGCCCGTCCATCAGGATCCCGACTTCTACACCAGGCAAGAGCAGATCATCTCCTTCCAGCATCCCGACCACGAAACGGCCGACTGGCCGACCAAAGGTTTGCAGCTATGAGCAGTCAATTGCGTACCCTCTATCCCGAAATCGAACCATTCGATTCCGGTATGCTTGATGTCGGCGACGGCCATCAGATCTATTGGGAACGGTCCGGCACCAAGGGCGCCAAGCCCGCGGTGTTCCTGCATGGCGGGCCAGGCGGCGGCTTTTCACCAAAGCACCGGCGGCTGTTCGACCCAAAGCTCTATGATGTCATCCTGTTCGACCAGCGCGGTTGCGGAAAGTCGACGCCGAACGCCTCGCTGGAAGCCAACACGACCTGGCATCTCGTTGCCGATATCGAACGCCTGCGCGAGATGGCCGGCTTCGACAAATGGCAGGTGTTCGGCGGTTCCTGGGGCTCGACGCTGGCGCTCGCCTATGCCGAGACCCATCCTGACCGGGTCAGCGAACTGGTGGTGCGCGGCATCTACACGCTGACCCGTGCGGAACTCGAATGGTACTATCAGTTCGGCGTGTCCGAGATGTTCCCTGACAAGTGGGAGCGTTTCGTAGCCCCGATTCCGGAAGCTGAGCGCGGTGATATGATGGCCGCCTACCGGAAGCGTTTGGTTGGTTCGGATCGTAAGGCGCAACTGGAAGCGGCTCGCGCCTGGAGCCTGTGGGAAGGCGAAACCATCACACTGCTGCCGGAGCCGGAGACCAGCGGCAAGTTTGGCGAGGACGACTTTGCCATCGCGTTTGCCCGTATCGAAAACCACTATTTCGTCCATGCCGGCTGGTTGGAAGAGGGACAGTTGCTGCGCGATGCGCACAAGCTCGGCGATATCCCCGGCACCATCGTCCACGGACGCTACGACATGCCGTGTCCGGCGCATTACGCCTGGGCATTGCACAAGGCCTGGCCGAAGGCCGATTTTCATCTGATCGAAGGTGCCGGCCATGCCTATTCGGAGCCCGGTATTCTCGATCAGTTGATCAGGGCAACGGACAAGTTCGCAGGAAAGAAATGACATCGGCCTCCGGGCCAGAGGAGGGTGCGCAGGCACCCACGCAGCCATGACAAAGCAACGCCTCTATCTCTTCGACACCACACTGCGCGATGGTCAGCAGACGCCGGGCATCGACTTTTCCGTCGAGGACAAGATCGCGATTGCAAAACTGCTCGACGCATTCGGCATGGACTATGTCGAGGGCGGCTATCCCGGCGCCAACCCGACTGACACTGCGTTCTTTCAGCAGAAACGCACGGCACGGGCCAAATTCGTCGCCTTCGGCATGACCAAGCGGGCAGGGGTGTCGGCGTCCAACGATCCCGGCCTTGCTGCCCTCGTGCAGTCGAAGTCGGACGCCATCTGCTTTGTCGCCAAGAGCTGGGACTATCATGTCCGCGTCGCGCTCGGCTGCACCAACGAGGAGAACCTTGACTCGATCAAGGCCTCGGTCGAAGCGGCAATCGCTTCGGGCAAGGAGGCAATGGTCGACTGCGAGCATTTCTTCGACGGCTTCAAGGCCAATCCCGACTATACGCTGGCCTGCGCGAGGACCGCCTATGATGCCGGCGCACGCTGGGTGGTGCTGTGCGACACCAATGGCGGCGCGCAGCCTTCGGAAGTACGCGTCATCGTCGACAAGGTCATCGCATCAGGCATACCGGGCGATCATCTGGGCATCCACGCCCATGACGACACCGGCCAGGCGGTTGCCAATTCGTTGGCCGCCGTCGAGGCCGGGGTGCGTCAGATCCAGGGCACGCTGAACGGCATTGGCGAGCGCTGCGGCAATGCCAATCTGATCTCGATCGTGCCGACGCTGGCGTTGAAGCCGGCCTTTGCCGATCGTTTTGTATCAGGCATTTCGACCGAGGCGCTGACGGGCATCTCCAGACTGTCCCGTGCCTTCGACGAATTGCTGAACCGCGCCCCGGAAGCGCAGGCGCCCTATGTCGGCGCCTCGGCCTTCGCCACCAAGGCAGGCATCCATGCCTCCGCACTGGCCAAGGAGCCGGCGACCTATGAGCATGTGCCCCCCGAATCCGTCGGCAACCGCCGCCGCGTCATGGTCTCCGATCAGGGCGGCAAGGCCAATTTCCTCGCCGAGCTGAAGCGACGCGGTATCGACGTGCCCAGGGACGATCACCGGCTCGACGCGCTGATTGCGGTGGTTAAGGAACGCGAGGCAGAGGGCTATGCCTATGAGGGCGCCGATGCGTCCTTCGAGCTACTCGCTCGCAAGATGCTGCATGGCCTGCCGGAATTCTTCAACGTCACTTCGTTTCGCTGCATGGTCGAGCGCCGCTTCGACGCCAACGGTCAGCTGAAGACGGTCTCCGAAGCGATCGTGAAGGTCGAGGTCGACGGCGAGGAGAAGATGTCGGTCGCCGAAGGGCATGGCCCGGTCAACGCGCTCGACATCGCGCTGCGCAAGGACCTCGGCAAATACCAGAGCGAGATCGTCGACCTCGAGCTCGCCGACTTCAAGGTGCGTATCCTCAATGGTGGCACCGAGGCCATCACCCGCGTGCTGATCGAATCTCATGACGGCACCGGTGCGCGCTGGTGGACGGTCGGGGTTTCCGAAAACATCATCGACGCTTCGTTCCAGGCGCTCATGGATTCAATTGTCTACAAGCTGATGAAGAACCGCGAGATGGCTGGGCTGGTGGCGGCGGAGTAGGCACGTGGGCTTCTCGATAAGCTGGTTTGGCTTCCGCGGTTACGGGATCAAGGAAGCCGCAGCCTTGTTCGGCAGGGAAGTCGGTAGTTCGTCGGAAGATTTCGATGCCACGGTGAACGCTTATCGCAGCGAAAAGAATTGGGCGATTATCATCCTGGGCTACTGCAGCTTTCCCAATCCTCCCGACAGCTATCTGTCGGCGTTCTCGCAGGGCAGGGAAATGGTCGTCGTGCACATAGAAGAACATGCGATGTTCGCTCGCGCCGAACTTTGGAGCAGCGGAAAGAACATCTGGAGAGTATGGCATAGCGGCGACAAGAACGTCAGGGACCTTCATACCACAGGTGATCTCCCAACATCCTTTGAAAGCCTAAGGCAGGCGGCCTTTTCAAAACAGGATAAAGAAGATTCCAAACGCTCAGGAGTCGACTCCGTTTTCGACATTCCTCTCGATCTTGCCGCAGAGCTGACGGGCTTCAGGCATGATGAGCGCGCGCCCGACAGGCTGTTCTTTGAGCTTGTCGAGAAGCCCATCCAAAAATGAGCTGACAAGTTTGCTGCCATAGCTCTCGGGGACGCAGGTCTTCGAAGGCAGCCGCTTGAACCATCAGCGAAAGTCCATTGATCCATCAGAACTTTGCGATGGTCTTGCCAAGACTACTGGGCCATAGCGTTGGCCCATGGCCACTGAAGCAATTGCCCTCGACGCAGATTCACAAGCCCGCCGTGGCTTCCTGCTGGCGCTGGGTGCCTATCTCTTGTGGGGATTGCTGCCTTTCTACATGAAGGCCGTGGCCCATTTGCCGCTTGCCGAGGTGATTGCTCACCGCATCGTCTGGTCCGTGCCGATCGCGGCAGTGGTTCTGGTCTGGGCCGGCCGCACAGCGGATTTCAAGGCCGCAATTCGCTCGCCGCGCACCATCGCCATGGCCGCGCTGACGGCCGCGCTCATCTCGGTCAACTGGGGCATCTATGTCTGGGCGATCGCCGTCGACCGCACCGTCGAGACCGCGCTCGGCTATTATATCAACCCGCTGGTGGTCGTTGTGGTCGGTGCGCTGCTGCTTGGCGAACGGCTCAACCGTTTGCAGATCGCGGCCGTGGTGCTGGCGGCGGTGGCGGTGACTGTGCTGACCATCGAGGGCGGCAAGCTGCCCTGGGTTTCGCTGGCGCTGGCGTTTTCGTTCGCCGCCTATGGCTTCTTCCGCAAGACGTTGCCCATCGGCCCGAGCCCGGGATTCCTTGTGGAGGTCTTGTTGCTATCGGTGCCGGCGCTCGGTTACATCGTCTACCTGATCGCGACCGGGCAGGACCATATCGTGTCAAGCAGCGGTACCGATACGGCGCTGCTGATTGGCTGCGGTCCAATCACATCGATACCGCTTCTGCTCTTTGCTTTCGGCGCCAAGCTGTTGCGGCTCTCCACCATCGGCATCATGCAATACATCGCGCCGACCATGGTGTTCCTCATCGCTGTGCTGATCTTCGATGAGCCGTTCGGCACCACCCAGGCCGTCGCCTTTGCCCTGATCTGGGCAGCGCTCGCGATCTATTCCTGGTCGATGCTGACGACAGCGCGCAAAGCGGCTGCCCGATAGGCTTCGGTGCAAGACATTGCCGACCGGCTGCCGCTACAGTCCCCGGCCGAGCCGCCTGACGAACAGGTAGGTGGCCAAAGCGATAACCACCGACACAGCCGTCACCACCCAGAAGCCCGCTGGCGTGTCGACCAGCGGCAGCCCGCCCACATTCATGCCGAAAAGACCTGAGATAATGGTCATCGGCAGCAGCACCGCTGTCATGACCGAGAGAACATAGAGCAACTGGTTCGACTGCATCGTCAGCTTGGCCATCAGCTCGTCCTGCAAAAGCCTCGTGCGCGCCTGCAACTGCTCTCCGTCATGATAGAGCGTCTGCGCCCGGTGCGAGAGCCGGGCCGCCATGTCGTTGATCGGGTCAGGCAACTCGTCGCGATGCGAATGGTCGAGATGCCGGAACAGGTTTGTGAGCGTCGCCATCTGCCGGTGGATCACCACCAGCTGCCGGCGCGCCTCGACCAGCGCTTGCCGCTCATTGTGCCATGCATCGCGCACGACGCGGTCCTCGATGCCGTCGAGCGTGTCGCCGAGCTTGCCAAGTTCGATCGCCATGCCATCGAGCGACTGGCCCATGACCGCCTCGATCAGGTCCGCCGGCGAGCGGAATTTCCGAGCCCCATTTTCCACCACCTTGCGGACCGCGTCGACCGATTCCAACGGCTGCTTACGGGCGCCGATCAGCATCGTGTCGTTGAAGGCGAAGCGGAAATGGACGAGCCCGCGCGCTTCCGAAAAGTCGTGCTTGAGATCAGGCAGATCGCCATAGAGCCAACCATCCTCATAGTCGATGTGGCAGCCATGGCTGGGTGCCAGGAATGCATCGCGCGCCGGGGCCGGCAGAGCCTGCTCGGCAGCGATTTCCTGGCGGGCGTGGAGATCGGTGATCTGGTAGCTGCGCCAGGTCCAAAGTGCTTGCGCGGGGTCCTTGGTACGGGAACCTTCAGCGGTGAAATGGTAGATGAAGAACAGCCCGTGTTCATCGGGCAAATAGGGCGAAAGATCAGTGCCTTCGGCGGGGAGGGCGATATTCATTGTCGCTTCTCCAGATGGTCCAAGCAACGAACCGCGCTAGCGGCTCAACTGCCAGGTTTTAGCATGCGAGAAGCCGGTTTCGTGTGACAGTTTCTTGACGGTCGATCACACTGTGTCGAGCAGTAAGCGTGGTGACGGCGCGCCTGCGCCGTCACCACTCGCGATTGAGGTAATTCAGCGCTTCGGCCCAAAACCGGGATAGGGGTTGAGCGGCACGATCACGGCGATGTCCATCATGCCGGCCTTGATCAGCGGCAAAGTGGCGAGATGGCCGCGCACTTCGGCGTCGTCGGCCGCCTCCAACATCATGCCGCTGCCGGGAATGTCGCCGCGGTTCCAGACCTGGCGCACAGCGCCTTCGGCATAGAGCGTGCGCCGCTGCTCGGCCTCGCCGGGCAGGAGCGGTGCGAAGTCAGCGTCGCTGAACTTTGCGGTGTTGCGGGTAAGAAGGGCAAAGAACTGCATGTCGGTCTCCTCTGGGTTGGGATGACCGATTATTGCTTTTGGCTGGTCAGACTGTCCAAGACTGATTAGGCTAAAGTTGAGACCTATCAGGACTTGAAGCTTCGGAGGAAAATGTTCGACCTGCGCCAGATCAGATATTTCGTCACCGTCGCCGAAACCGGCAATGTCGGCCGTGCCGCCGAAATCCTGCATATTTCGCAATCGCCGCTCAGCCGGCAGATCATGCAGCTTGAGGAGCAACTGGGCGTTGCTCTGTTCGAACGGACCAAGCAACGGGTTCATCTCAATGTCGAGGGGCGCGCCTTCCTCAGCGAAGCCCGCGCGCTGCTCGCCAATGCGCGACGTGTGGAGGAGTTCGGTCGCAACCTGGCTAGCGGTGCGGTCGGCCGGCTCGCCATCGGCTATGTCGAAGGCGCCGTGCATGCCGGGCTTGTGGCTGAGATGCTCAGGCAATTTCGCCGTGAGCGGCCCGATTTCCATCTTCAGCTCAGGAGCAGTCGCACGGCGGCGCAGTTTGAGGATCTGCGGCAGCGTGTGCTCGATCTCGGCTTCGTCTACGCTCCGGCCCCTGCCGACGATCCGGACATCGAAAGCATGTTGGTGCGGTGCGAGCCGCTGGTGCTGGCGATCCCCGAAGATGATCCGCTTGTCGAGATGTCAGACATCGGGCCGGGGCACCTCGATGGCCGCACCTGGATCACCGTGGTGCGCCAGCCTGACGACACCAATCGCGGCCAATTCCTCGCCGCTTGCGCCAAGGCCGGCTTTCTGCCCGACATCGCCTATGAAACAGCCGATCCGCTGACTTCGCTCGGCCTGGTCAGCGCAGGCCTTGGCCTGGCGACGGTGCAATCCAGCCTGCGTGCCGCAGCACCGCCGCGGATCGTGTTTCGCGATCTGCCATGGTTCGACCGCACGGTTTCTATTCATCTGGCCTGGCGGCGGCAGGACCGGCGGGCGGTGATTGGGGATTTGCGGAGGGCAGTAGGCAGTAGGCAGTAGGCAAGCCCTATTCCCTACGGCCTATTCCCTACATCTTGTCTATCACTGACTGCACGCCCTCGGTCGGCGCATCGACGGAAGAACCTGCCACCATGATGGCGGCGACGATTGCTTCCGGATCGTCGATCACCAATGGCTGAACGCGTTTTGCAGTATGGATGAAACCCTCTGCCGCCATGTGATCAAGCAACGACAGCATCGGGTCCCAGAATCCGTTGACATTGCCGAAGACGATCGGCTTGCGGTGATGGCCAAGTTGCGCCCAGGTCATGATCTCGACGATCTCCTCGACTGTGCCGATGCCGCCCGGCAGCGCCACAAAGGCGTCGGATTTCTCGAACATCTTGTGTTTGCGCTCATGCATGTTGTCGGTGATCAGCAACTCGTCGAGCCGGTCAAGCGCGGTTTCAGTTGCCTCCTTGTTGATCAGGAAGCGGGGAATGATGCCGGTGACCTTGCCGCCGGCCTTGAGCGTGCCTTCGGCGACGGCGCCCATGATGCCTTTGGTGCCGCCGCCATAAACCAGCCGCAAGCCTGCTTTGGCAATCGAGCGCCCAAGCAGGTGTCCGGCCTTCGCATAGATTTCATCGCGGCCCGGTGACGAGCCGCAATAGACGCAGACGGATCGAATCGTGTTCATGCAACTGATCGATAATGAGGTTCGCAGTTAAGGGTCGTGAACCAGATTTATGAGTTCACGACCGAGGTCAAGCCCAAGGGGTCAACAAGCCGGGCTTTTTCTTGTCGGCTTTGGCAAAACACGCTAGACCGGCATTAGGTGGCTAAGGGGTGGGAATATGGCAATTAATCCATTGAAGGGGTTTCTGTTCGCGGCGGGTGGGACCGTCGCGGTGGCAGGAGCCGCCTATGTATCGGGCGCACTGGACCCGTATCTTCATCCAGTGCCGCCGGCGCAGGTAGCGGCCTTGACGCCGCCCGAGACGCCGAAACCGGCGGATCCCGGCACGGAAGGGCGCCTGCCGGCGCCGGCGGTACCTGCTGCTCCCGCCGCGGCGCCTCAGGCGACGGCCCCGGCCGCACCGGCAACGACAGCCCCAGCAGCCCCGGCAACGGCGGCTCCAGCGCCGGCTGCACCTGCAACCGAGGCCAAAGCACCGGCAGCACCCGCGACTGATGCGGCGGCACCGGCCGCGCCCGCCACATCAGGCCCGATCGCGCCGACTTTCGATGTCGTGCGCGTCGAGGCCAACGGCTCCATCGTGGTTGCCGGCAATGCTGCACCCAATTCCAAGGTCGAGATCCTCAACGGCACGACCGTGCTGGGTTCGACAGTGGCGGGACCCGATGGTGCCTTTGTCATCGTGCTCGACGATCCGCTGAAGCCGGGCGACTATACGATTTCCCTGCGCGCGACCGTCGGCACGGTTGTGACCGCCTCCGCGCAGACCGCTGTGGTTTCGGTTCCCAAGGATGCCGCCGGCCAGGTGCTGGCCATGGTCGAGGAGCCGGGCAAGCCGGCCGAACTGCTCACGGTTCCGGCGCCTGAGACCAAGCCAGCCGCGCCGGCAACTGGCAATCAGGCTGCCGCTCCGGCTGCCCCGGCGCCAGCCGCTCCGGCGGCTGAGGCGCCCGCAACGGCTGCTCCGGCGCCGGCTGCAACGACACCAGCGCCGGCCGCCGTCGAGGCGGCGCCCGCCCCGACGGCACCGGCAACGCCGCCCGCCGCGGCGGTGGCGGAACCCAAGATCGTGGTCGAGGCGGTCGAGATCGATGGCAACAAGATCTTTGTCGCCGGCCTTGCCGATCCGGGCCGCAAAGTGCGCGCCTATGCCAATGACATCCTGCTCGGTGACGCGCAGACCTCACCAGACGGTCATTTCCTGGTCGAGGCCACACGTGACATTCCGGTCGGCAGCTACACCATCCATGTCGACGGCCTCGATGCCGACGGCGTGAAGGTGGTGGCTCGCGCCGCCGTGCCGTTCGAGCGCGAGCCGGGCGAAGCAGTTGCCGCCGTGGCGCCCGCCGACACCAAACCTGCAGAGACGAAGCCCGCCGAAGCAAAACCGGCTGAAACGAAACCAGCCGCACCCGCTACTGCCGAGGCGCCTGCCGCTCCAGCGCCATCGGCGCCGGCTGTTGTCGCGGCTGCTCCGGCCGCGCCCGCGCCGGCTCCAGCCGCGCCAGCCACCGAGGCACCAGCGCCGGCTCCAGCCGTTGCCGCCGCTCCGGCCGAGACGGCACCAGCCGCACCGGCGGCTCCCGCCACCGAGGCTCCGGCCGTCGTGGCGGCCGCAACACCGCCAAGCGACGTGCCCGAAGTGGTGTCGCCCAAGCTCGAACATGCCGACGGCGCGGTCATCATCCGCCGCAACGACACGCTGTGGCGGATTTCGCGGCGGGTCTATGGTCACGGCGTGCGCTATTCCACCATCTACCTGGCCAACCAGGACCAGATCAGCGACCCTGACCGCATCTGGCCCGGGCAGGTGTTCAAGGTTCCGGAAAAGTCGAAGGAAGGCGAAGCCGCCGACCTCAAGGCCATGGGCGAACAGGCGACGACCACGCCTACCAAGACGGAATAGCCAAGGCTATCGAACGGTCGAGTGCGCTAGCTCGTTGGACCGCTCAGGTGAAGTTTGAACCCGGTCATGTTCTGATCGCCCAGCTCAGGGCGCAGGTTCATGATCGGGATCAAATAGTCGCCGCCATTCTGCCGGCGATAGGGGATAGGCTGGGTGATAGGGAGCGTCCTCATCCTCTCGCGCAGGCATTCGGCAGTCGGCTCGAAGTCGGCTTCACGGAAGCGATCGACGCTGTAGACGACGAACGGCGGCAGCACGTCGTAGCCGGGGTAGTAGAGGATCCCGTGATTGATCGGGAACAGCAGATCGTCGATCTCTCCGTTGATGCCACGCGGCGCATAGTGCTCGTTCCAGCCACCGGCCGTCACGATGAGCATTGCGCGCTTGCCGACCAGCGTTCCTTCCCCGTAGCGGTCGCCCCACCGCTTGTCGCTGTGTTCACCGACACCGTAGGCGAAGCCGTAAGCGAAGACCCTGTCGACCCAGCCCTTGAGGATCGCCGGCATGGCAAACCACCACAGCGGGAACTGGAGGATCAACGTATCCGCCCACATCAGGTTTGCGATCTCGGCCTTGACGTCCTCTGTCAGTGCGTCGGCCTCAAACGATTTTTTCGACGCGGCGGCAGGCTTCAGCCGCGCGTCTGAGTCCAAAACCGGAAAATCGGCCCGATCGACCACTGATTTCCAACCCTGGGCGTAAAGGTCCGTCACCCGCACTTCGTGGCCTTGTGCTTCGAGTTCTTGGACGGCGACGTGTCGGAGCGCTGCGTTGAGTGAGCGCGATTCAGGATGAGCGAAGACAAGCAGGATTTTCATGCAGGTGACTCCAGGGGTTGAAAACCTGTCAGTCAGGTAGGCAATATCGCGGTAATCCGCTATGTATCGGCAATGCATATGATTGTGCCAAATAATGGATAAATCGGATATCACCTTCGAACGCATGCGGACTTTCGTTCGTGTCGCGGAGCGGGGCAATCTGTCATCGGTTGCCGGCGAACTCGGCATCGGGCAATCGACAGTCACGAGGCATTTGCAGGAGCTCGAGGAGGCAGTGGGAGTGCCTTTGCTCAGCCGGACCACCCGGCGGGTCACGCTGACCGATGAGGGCAGCCGCTACTATGCAAACAGCATCCAGATCCTGCGTCTTGTCGAACAGGCCAGCGACGAAGCGCGCGGCGCGCTTGGTGCACCGACTGGCACTATCCGCATATCCTGCACCGCCGCTTTCGGGGTTCTGCACACCAGCCGGCTGATCTTCGCCTTTCAGGAGCGATATCCCGATATTGGAATCGACCTCAGCCTTACCGACGAACGCGTGGATCTCGTCCGGGAGGGTGTCGATATCGCACTTCGCCTGGGGCCGCTTACGGACAGCTCGTTGAGGCTGCGTGCCCTCGGCCTGTCGCGGCGCCTGCTCGTGGCATCGCCAGACTATCTGGCGATTAGAGGCCGGCCGGTGGTGCCGTCGGACCTGTCCGGACATGAGGGCATAAGGATGTCGAATGTGGCGGGCAGTGAAACTCTTGCCTTGCAGGCCGCCGGCGGCGAACGCCATATGGTTCCATTCGCGGGACGATTGCGTGTCGACCATGGACTGGCCGCGCGCGCAGCCCTGGTCGCGGGTCGAGGGATCGCACCGGCTCATCGATGGCTCGTCGATGATCTTTTGGCAGCGGGCCAGCTTGAGACGATACTGGATGATTATTCGCTGCCGTCCGTCGCGTTGAACATGCTGATTGTCCCGGAGCGCGCGGGCGTTGCAAGGGTCCGCCTCCTGCTGGACTTTCTGGCTGAACAGATTGCCGGCATACCGGGGATCGAGAAGTCCATCTCGCGGCGTTAGCCGCTATCTCTGCCCAGAAGAGTAGCTTGCGGTGGTGCCAACCATCGGTTATCGCCGATGGACGATGATCGACATTCCCTTCGAAACCCACGGACCCAACGCCATTTCGAGCGCGCCCGACAGCCGTGCAATCGCCGCCCGGCTGGCCGCGCTTTCGCATCCGGCGCGCATCGAAATCATCAAGCACCTCTCCGCCAGCAATTCGTGCTGCTGCCGCGAGGTCGTCGACCGTTTCGATCTGGCGCAGTCGACGGTCTCACAGCACCTGAAGATACTGGTCGAGGCCGGCCTGGTCCGCTTCGAGCCCGACCGCCAGCGTTCCCGCTACGCGGTTGACCGCGCGGCACTTGCCGAAATATCGGCATCGCTGAACGCCCTCGTCAATTCCTGCTGCTCCGGCCGCTGACCCTCTCACCCAAAAGGCAAGAAAAGTGGTCGAAAAAACCGTCTCCGCCGAAACATCCACACTGACGACATTGCGCAACCTCTGGCCCTATATGTGGCCGGCCGACCGCGCTGATCTCAGGGCACGCGTCACCTGGGCGACGCTGCTGCTTGTCGTCGCCAAGGTGACCCTGGTCGCCGGCCCCTATTTCTTCAAATGGGCAACCGATGCGCTGGCCGGCGGCTCCAAAACGCCGCCGCCGCTGCCGTCTTTCCTGCTCGCCCCGGTGATGCTGGTCATTGCCTACAACGTGCTGAGGCTCGTCCAGCTCGGCTTCAACCAGCTGCGCGATGCGCTTTTTGCCCGCGTTGGCCAGCATGCGGTGCGCCAGCTCGCCTTCCGCACCTTCGTCCACATGCATCAGTTGTCGCTGCGCTTCCATCTCGAGCGCCGCACCGGCGGCCTGTCGCGGATCATCGAGCGCGGCACCAAGGGCATCGAGACGATCGTACGCTTCATCATGCTGAACACGGCGCCGACCATCCTCGAATTCGCGCTGACCGCTGGCATATTCGGTTTCACCTATGGCTGGAAATACGTGGCCGTGGTCGCAGCCACCGTCTGTCTTTATGTCTGGTTCACCGTCAGGGCCAGCGACTGGCGCATCTCGATCCGCCGCGACATGAACGACAGCGACACCGACGCCAACACCAAGGCGATCGACTCGCTCTTGAATTTCGAGACGGTCAAATACTTCACCAACGAAGCCATGGAAGCCGAGCGCTTCGACCGCTCTATGGCGCGCTACGAGATCGCCGCCACCAAGACCTGGACTTCGCTCGGCTGGCTGAACTTTGGCCAGGGCATCATCTTCGGCCTCGGCACCGTCGTCGTCATGTGCATGTCGGCGCTGGAGGTCCAGGCCCACACGCAAACGGTTGGCGATTTCGTTTTCATCAACGCCATGCTGATTCAGTTGTCCGTGCCGCTCAACTTCATCGGCTTCATTTACCGCGAAATACGCCAGGGCCTGACCGACATCGAGCACATGTTCGACCTGCTCGACGTGCCGCAGGAGATCATCGACAAGCCTGATGCGAAGGCTCTGGTCGTTGGTGCCGGCAAGGTCGAGTTCCGCGACGTGCATTTTTCCTACGACCCGAATCGCAAGATCCTGAAGGGTGTCTCCTTCGAGGTGCCGGCCGGCAAGACGGTCGCCATTGTCGGGCCCTCGGGCGCCGGCAAGTCGACCATCTCGCGTCTCTTGTTCCGCTTCTACGACGTGCAGGGCGGCCAGGTGCTGATCGACGGCCAGGACGTCAGGGATGTCACCCAGGACAGCCTGCGCGCGGCGCTCGGCATGGTGCCGCAGGACACTGTGTTGTTCAACGACACCATAGCCTACAACATCCGCTATGGCCGCGTCGGGGCGAGCGAAGAGGAGGTGCGGAAGGCCGCCGAACTCGCCCAGATCGGCCCGTTCATCGAGAAGCTGCCCGACGGCTACAAGTCGATGGTCGGCGAGCGCGGGCTGAAGCTGTCCGGCGGTGAGAAGCAGCGCGTCGCGATCGCCCGCACCATCCTAAAGGCGCCGCCGATCCTGATGCTCGATGAAGCGACCTCGGCGCTGGACAGCCACACCGAGCAGGAGATCCAAGCAGCGCTCGACCTCGTCAGCAAGGGCCGCACCACCATTGTCATTGCCCACCGTCTGTCGACGGTGATTTCCGCCGACGAGATCATCGTGCTCAAGGACGGCCAGATCGCTGAGCGCGGCACCCATATCGAACTGATGCGAAAGCATGGCCTCTACGCCTCGATGTGGGACCGCCAGCGCGAGGCGACCGAGGCCGAAGAGCGGCTGCGCCTCGCCCGCGAAGGCGACGAACTCGGCGTCATCGTTCGCCGCCGTACGTCGGAGGTGTCGTAGGAGAAAAATCCGCTTGACCTCAACTTAAGTTGAGATTGTACGCCGTTTCCCGGAGCCCGAAAACACCACGATCCAGGAACGGAACAATTGAAATGAGCGATATAAATCAGACTATTAACGGCGGCAGCGTGTTCAGGGTGGACAAGTTCGTCGTCCCGGCCGCTGCCCGCGACGAGATCCTCACCAAGGTCAGGACGACGCACGAATTGCTGCGCCAGCAGCAGGGTTTCGTGCAGGATTTCCTGCTTGAGCAATTTTCGGGACCGGGCGAATTCAATCTGGTGACGATCGTCGAATGGGAGAGCCAGGCGGCTGTCGACAAGGTCGTGCCGATCGTCAAGGCGGCGCAAGAACGCGTTGCCTTCAACCCGCAGGAGACTCTCGCCCGGCTCGGCGTGCGGGCCGACATCGCCAACTACCAGCGGGTTCCCGGGCTTTAGCCCGGCCAGCCGACGCCAGGTGCCGGCGCTTCAATGCTGAGCACCTGGCCGGTTCTGATATCGCTGACCATGTGCTCGAAGCCACGCCATTCGGCGGCGGCAATGAACAGCGTCTTCCTGTCCACACCGCCCAGCATGCAGGCAAAACAGCCGCGATCCACGGTGACGGTCTGCAGCACTTCGCCGCCTTCGCGCACGCGCGCACACTGCTTGTTGGGAACATCCGCGTACCAGACCGCGCCTTCAGCATCGAGGCAGATGCCGTCTGGGTAGCCGTCTAGATCGGCCCAGACGCGCCGGTTGGACAGGGTGCCGTCGCCGGCGATATCGAAAGCGGTCAGCCGGTTGGCATGGGATTCAGCAATGATCAGCGTCTTGTTGTCCAGGGTCACCGCCATGCCGTTGGCGAAGGCTATATCCTCCGCCACCTGCCGGACCGCGCCATCCGGAGTGATCAGGACGATGGTGCCCGGGCCGAATTGCTGGCCGACAGCCGGCGCCGGCCTACCGCCATTGACATAGATGTTGCCGCGCCCATCGACGACGATCTCGTTCCACGGACTTTTCGACAGGCCGCGCAAATCGGCATGGGTGACGAGCCTGCCATCGGCTTGTTGCCGCAACAACAAACCTTCCCGGCCTGAGACGACGAGCAGCCGTCCGTCCGGCAGCCAGGCGATGGAATAGGGCAGGACGGCCGGCACAGTGAGCACGATCTCGCATTTGCCGTCGGCGTCGATGGCGACAATCTCTCCGGTACCCCAGTTGCAGAGCCATAAACGTCCGTCATGCCAGCGTGGCGATTCGCCGAAGGCGAGGCCCTCCGTGACGAGACGAGCTTTGATGCCGGATGATGTCTGCATGATCAAGAGCCTCCATTGCGCGTGCACCATCGGCCCTTGCGGCGCGATGAGGTGCTATCTCACCAAGGACGGGCGAGGCGGCGATCTCCCGACACTAGTCTTTCTGCTTTTCGCCCAGGAAGAAGGTGCCATCGACATGGCCGTTTGCACCGCATGAGGGCGGCTCCGAAGCGCCATCCTTGCCGGTACCGCTTTGCCCGACGACAAGCGCATCGCCATTGCGGCGGAAGGTGAAGACAAACCCGGTCGGCTTGTCGCTGTCGTCTGTATCGACCAACCGCAAGCTTTTGCCGGCCTTGACCGTGCCGTCGATATCGCACTCACCGCCGCCGGAGACAGGATTGGCGACGTCTTCCGACACGTCGAGCTTGCCGGCGGCCGCCGCCTTGATCTCGACCGAGCCGCGTGTGCTGCTCCATGTGCCGATGAAGCCGGTATCGGCCGGCTTGCGGATGCCTGTAAGGAACGTCGCGCGGTCGCGCAGGAATTCGCCGAGATCGAAAGTCTGCTGGTCCTTGGGCGTGTTCTCGTTGAAGCCGGCAATCTGGTCGCGATATAAGATGAAATCGCTCTGGTCGTCCCGCAAGGCCTTGCCGGCATGAGGGTCGAGTGTCTTCAGCAATGCCGCATAATTCTTCGCCATGTCGGCGTCGGCCTGCGCCAAGGCAGGGTCGGCGCAGATGGCCTTTTCCGCCACGCTGGCAGCCTTGGCGCAGTCGAAGGATGGCTTGGTCTGTGCCTGCGCAGGGCCGGACACTACCGGCACCATGGCCAACACCAGTGCAACAACGTAGCCCGTGCATTTTCGGCTTTTCATGAGGGTTTTCCCGCCCAGGTCGGAATTCTGACGGCAATGGAACAGGCGTGCAAGCCGGTCGCCACTTCACGAAACGCGGAGCGTCCGGCTGTCCGGGCACGACCGGCTCTTGCCCGTTCGCCCGCGCGGCCGATTGTTGCGTTGCGGCGAAGGGGGCTTTCGGCTATTGAGGCCGGACTTGAAACGGAGCCTGCCCCAGCCCGATGAGCCTTGTCGATACGGTCAAGAACGCGTTCGTACCGATCCATCGCGAGGGCTATCCCTTCATCGCGGCCTTTGGCGCGGCAACGCTGTTCCTCGGTTATTTCTCCTCGATCCTGTTCTGGATCGGCCTGATCCTGACCGCCTGGTGCGTTTATTTCTTCCGCGACCCCGAGCGGGTCACGCCAGTCGACGACCGCCTGGTGGTGAGCCCTGCCGATGGCATCATCTCGGCGGTCGGTCCGGCTTTGCCGCCGCGCGAACTTGGCCTCGGCAATGTCGAGATGACCCGCATCTCGGTGTTCATGAACGTCTTTTCCTGCCATGTGAACCGCGCCCCGGTGCGCGGCCGCATCGCCAGGATCGAACATCGGCCGGGAAAATTCCTCAATGCCGAACTCGACAAGGCGAGCACCGAAAATGAACGCAACGGCCTGGTCATAGAGAGCCCCAACGGCACCGTGGCCGCCGTCCAGATCGCCGGCCTGGTGGCGCGCCGCATCGTTTGCTGGGCGGAAGCCGGCGCTTCGATCGGCACTGGCGAGCGTTTCGGCCTGATCCGTTTTGGCTCGCGCGTCGACGTCTTCCTGCCTCTGACCGCGACGCCGCGTGTCGCCGTTGGCCAGACGGCGGTCGGCGGTGAAACGGTGCTCGCCGAATTCGGCGGGGTCGCCGGCACGCCCCTCGTACGGATATCCTGAGCGGTGGGCACGCAATACAAAAAATTCGAGGCCCATGCCAGCGGCGGTCCGCGCATCCGCGAGATCCCGATGCGCATGGTGCTGCCCAATCTGGTCACCGTGCTTGCCATCTGCGCCGGCCTGTCCGGTATCCGTTTCGGCTTCGAAGGTCGCTTCGAACCGGCCGTGGTGATGGTGCTGCTGGCGGCTTTCCTCGACGGTATCGACGGCCGCCTAGCGCGGATGCTGAAGGCGACGTCCAAATTCGGCGCGCAAATGGATTCGCTGGCCGACATCGTCAATTTCGGTGTGGCACCCGCTCTGGTGCTCTATGCCTTCCTGCTCGACCGCGCCGGCTCGCCCGGCTGGATCGCGGCGCTCCTGTTCGCCATCGCCTGTGGGCTGAGGCTTGCCCGCTTCAACGTGCTCGACGACGAGAAGGCCGAACGGCCGCTTTGGCAGTCCGAATATTTCGTCGGCGTGCCGGCGCCGGCCGGCGCGGTGCTGGTGATGCTCCCGCTCTATCTGTATTTCCTGCGTTTCGGGGTGGAGCCCAGCCGCCCGGCAGCCTTCGTCGCCACCGGCTTCACCATCCTGGTCGCCTTCCTGCTGGTCAGCCGGCTGCCGGTCTATTCCGGCAAGAGCATCAAAATCCCTGGCGACAGGGTGCTGCCGGTCATTCTGGCCGCGGTGCTCTACATCCTGTTGCTGATGACCTATCCTTGGTACACGCTGACGGCCTCGGTCGCAGGCTATCTGATCTTCCTGCCGTTCTCCGTGCGGGCCTATTCGAAGCGCGCCAAGCTTGAGGGCGAGAAGGTGCCGCCTTCGGACATAGGTTAAAAGGTCCGCCGAAGTCCTTGATCTGACTCAGGCAGCCACTCCCAGCCCCAGCCTGTCGATTGCCAGCTTTCGTGTCGAGACATAGTCAGTCTTGCCCGAACCGAGCACCGGGATTTCCTCCACCTTGACGATGTCGTTGGGCACCATCAATTCAGCCGCCCCTGCCTGTTTGCCGAACTTGCGCAATTCGTCGGGGTTGGCATCGTCGGCGGTGGTGACCAGCACGATGCGCTCGCCGCGCCGCTTGTCCGGTACCGCAACCGCCGCATGGCGTTCTTCCGGCCATAGCGATTGCACCAGCATCTCGACCGCACCCAGCGACACCATCTCCCCGGCAATCTTGGCGAAGCGCTTGGCTCGGCCGCGAATGGTGATGAAGCCTTCCCGGTCGACTGCGACGATGTCGCCGGTGTCGTGCCAGCCGGTCAGCGGCTGCAACTCACCAGGGCGGTCAGCGGTCATGTAGCCCATCATCAGATTCGGCCCGTCGAGCCACAGCTGGCCGGCGTCCGAAATGCCCTCGACCGGTTCCAGCTTCATGCGCATGGCCGGTAAGAGCCGGCCAACAGTGCCGTCGCGGCCATGGATGGCGGTGTTGACGGCAACCACCGGTGCAGCCTCGGTCAGCCCAAAACCTTCGATGATCTCGGCCTGGAAGCGCTCGCGATAGACGCGGCGCGTTTCAGGCTTCACCGCCTCGGCGCCGGCGACGACGAAGCGCAGGCTGGAGAAATCGCCATCCTTGGCGGTGCGCGCATAGTTGGCGAGGAAGGTGTCGGTGCCGAACATGATGGTCGGCTTCACCTTGCGCGCGATCTCGGGGATGATCTTGTAGTGCAGAGGCGAGGGGTAGAGGAACAGTTTTACTCCGGTGACCAGCGGCAGGATGGTGCCGCCCGTCAGGCCAAAGGAATGGAACACCGGCAGCACGTTGAGCAGGATATCGGCCGGCGAGATGGTGATGCGCGCTTCGGCCTGCATGGCGTTGGCGAGAAGGTTCTTTTGCGACAGGACTACCGCCTTCGGCGTGCCTTCCGAACCCGAGGTGAACAGGATCACCCCCGGCTTGGCCGCATCCTGCCGCTGCAGCGGCCAGCGCCATAGCAAGGCGGCGGCAAGCTTGTCCAGCGTGGTGACGCTGGTGCGGATATCCTCCAGCCACAGAAGTTTGGCGCCGCCCTTTTCGACCGCACCGACGATGTCGGCGAGATCGGCTTTCTCGACGAAAGCGCGCGAAGAGATGACGGTGCGGATAACGGCCGTGCGCACGGCAGCGGTAACGCTCGCCGGTCCGGCCGTGTAATTGATCATCGCCGCCACCCGGCCCGCCGAGAGAAGGCCGACCAACGACAGCACGACGCCATTGGCGTTGGGCAGCATCACTCCGACCGCTTCGCCCGGCGCCGTCACCGCTTCGAAGCGCTTGCCCAGCACGCGCGCGCCGATGAACATCTTGCGATAGCTCAGCCCACCAGAGATGACGTCCTCGATGATCGGATGCGAGGCGCCGACCCTGGCCGCCGCATCGCGCATGGCCAGGAACAGGCCGCGATCGAGATCGGTGCCGAAAAGCCGCGCCTCGGCGACGCGGTCGAACAGCGCATTGGTGTTCGATGCCTGATCCGGATTGCGCGCCACCAGTTCGGCGATGGTCATCGGCTCCAGCACGCTGATCGACAGTTGGGGAAACCAGTGCCGCAGTGCCTTGTCCGCTGGCGTCAGCGACACAGGCAGGCTGCGCGCGCCGGCGACGAAGATCGGCACGATGCGGGCGTCCGCCTGCATGGCAATGCGGGTGACGGCGCGAAACAGCCGAAACGTCTTGATGTCGGGCTCGACCGCATCCGGCAGATAGACGGCGAGCCGCCCCTTGCCCTTCAGCACGCGCACCAGCCGGCGGCTGACGAAGACATGTTCGGCATTGAAGGCGATGGTGCGGCCAAGTTCGCGCCAGGGTTCGAGCCATGGCGAGCGCGCCGAGACCTCGTCGAGTATGTGCAGCGTGTCATCAGGCAGCAGCGACAGCATCAGCGCCGGTTCGAAGCGCGACTGGTGCGAGATCACGTAGATGACAGGAGCCTGCGCCTTGCGCGCGATACGGATGCGGTTGTCGCTGATCCGGTAGGCGAGCTTGAACGGCACATAGAGCAGCGCCTGGGTAAAACGCAGGCCGAGGCGGAATTTTTCCACCACGCCGATCAGCAGCCAGGCCGCAACAAGACCCGCAAGCAGCGCCAGTGTCAGGATCATGCCGCATCTCTCCCAACGATTTTTGTCATCGCGGCTCTGCGGCCGCTTCGGAGGTAGAGGGTAGCGGAAGTAGGCCCGAGGTCAATGTGTGAAGAGGCTGTGTTCCTCCTCCCTCCGGAAGGAGAAGGAACAAGACCCCTCATGCCGCCTTCAATCGCCCGCTGATGAAGCGGAACTCCTGCGTCTTGCCGCCATAGCCATAAGCGGCGGCGGGCACCTCATGCACGAAGGCATAGCTTTCCTCGTGCACACCGCCCAGCAGACGGCCGAAGGCGCCGAAGATAGCCTTGAGATAGGCTTCCAGCTCGAGCTTGGTGTTGGTGCCGTCGACCACCTTGATATCGAGCCAGAACGTGTTGGTGCCGTGCTCGGCCAGCGACTTGCCGCCGGCGAACCAGTGCTGCGGATCGATATAGGATACGGCAACGGCGGTGATCGTTGGATCCTTGCGCAACTGCGTGGCGGTGATCTCGGTGATCTCCTTGGCGATGCGGGCGGAAAGGGCGGCGTCGGGCTTGCCGGTGACGCTGATGTTGATGATGGGCATTTTTCTTTTCCTTGGTTTCTAGCGGCATCTGATCGCCGTTGGAGAGACCATGTCATCAACCTTGAATCAAAAAAATCGAATTGTTTTCAATTTAAGATTCGATAATATCGAATTATGGAAACGCTCGATCCGGATCTGCTCAAAACCTTCCTCGCTTTCGTCGACAGCGGCTCGCTGGCGCAGGCGGCTTCAACTGTCGGCCGTTCGCCTTCGGCCGTGACTGCCCAGATGCAGCGCCTGGAGGAGATTGTCGGCGAGCCGCTTCTGGCGCCGCAGGGGCGGGGTCGTGGGCTGACGTCGGCCGGCGAGGACCTTGTCGGTCATGCCAGGCGCATTCTCGCGGTGCACCGCGAAGCGTGGCTGGCGCTGAAGGGGGCACAAGCCGCCGGGCGTGTCGCCATCGGCACGACACAGGATTTCGCCGATAGTGGCCTGCCTGACCTGCTGCGTGCCTTCGCCACCAGCCATCCACGCGTCAGGATCGAATTGCGGGTCGGCCGCTCCACTGAGCTGGCGCAGGCACTGCAGGCCGGCAGCCTCGATCTGGCGATCGTCATGCGCCAGGCCGCCGCACCTGACGAGGTCGGCGTCCTGCGCGAGCCGATGATATGGCTGTGTTCGCAGAAGGGACTGGCCTCGCGACAGGAAGAGCTGCCGCTGGCGCTGCTCGATCCCTATTGCGGGTTTCGCGAGGCCGCACTCGCGGCGCTCGATGCCGCCGGCCGCCGCTACCGCATAGCCGCCGGCAGCGCCAGCCTGGCCGGCCTGCGCACGGCGGTGAATGCCGGCGTTGCGCTGACCTTGCGAACCCCGCGCTTTGCCCATTCCGGCATTGTCGAAGCACCGCGCGAGCTTGGCCTGCCGCTGGTCCCGATGGCTGAGTTCGCGATCCGGCTGCGCTCCGGCGCCGATGCTCCCGCTGGCGATCTGGCGGCGCTGCTCAGCGGCAACCTGGCAATGTCGGGACATCTCGGTTGAAGCCGCAGGTCTAGATATCCGCGGCTGATACCAAAGAAAAAGCCGACCTTGCGGTCGGCTTGGGAGTAGGACGGGCCGAGGGGTTTGGGGGACTTGGGGGGTGGCCCGTCGCACCAATAATGCCTGACCCCGATGATGGTTCCGTGACCGTGTCACTTTTTTAAGAAATATTTGACGCTGCCTGCTGCGAGCGTGCCACCAGCCAGTCGCGGCCGGCATGGGCAAACACCGCGCAGAGCACGATGGCGCCGCCTATCATGCTGGCCGTTGGCGCGATCTCCCCCAGAAACAGAAAGGCAAACAGGATCGCGAACGGCACCTCGGCCGAGCCGAGCAGCCCAGATTCGGCCGCCGGCAGCAGTCGGGCGCCCTCGGTCCACAGGATCGACGACAGCGCGAAGGATGCGCCGAAGGTCACGAGCAGAACAGCATCCCTTGGCGACACCGCCAGCGGATCGGTGACGAACCAGCCAAGTACAAACAACAGAAAGGCCGAAACCGCGCCGGCCCACACCACCGGCGTGTCGCGGAAGGCGCGCACCATGATCATGTAGAGGCCGCTGCCGATGGTCATCAGCAGCGCCAGCCCGTCTCCGAACAGATGGCCTGTGCCGAAGCCTGACCAGACCATGATCGCCACGCCGCAAAGCGAAACGGCCGCGGCGACCATCGTCTGCAACCGGAAGGGTTCGCGCGTCAGCACCCAGGCCAGCAATGCGGTGACGAAAGGCGCGGTGGCGTAGATGACCGCGACATTGGCGACGTAGGTGAATTTGAATGCCGAAATGAAAGCGATGCTCGCCAGCGCGCCTTCGACCGCCAGCAGCCAGCCGCGCCAGCCCAACCTCAGGCTTTCGCGTCCGCCGGAGCGGTGCCGCCGCCACAGCACATAGAGGCTGATGAGGATCGAGCCGACAAAGCCACGCCAGCAGATGATCGTCAGCGGGTCGGCATGGATCGATTTTGTCAGCACGCCGGTCAGCGCAAAGACGGCCGCCGAACAGGACACCAGAATGATGCCCAGCGTGCGCTCGGCGACAGTGTCTGTGGTGGCGGTCACATCAGTCATGCCGCCAGCCTACGCCGGTGCGTCCTGACATCGTAGCGTCAGCAGTGATGCACATCACAGCCGCTTGCGGAAATGCTCGCCGCCGACGATCAGCAGGCCGGCGGCGACGATAAGGGTAGCGCCCAGGAAGACTTCGCGGCGCGGTACGTCGCCCCAGATCGCGAAGCCGAGCGCGAACGCCCACAGCAGCGAGCTGTATTCGAGCGGCGCCAGGATCGATGCCGGCGTGCGCTTCATGCCCTCGAAGAGCAGATATTGCGCCAGGCCGCCGAGCGCGCCGACGCTGGCAAGAAGCAACAATTGGGTCAGATCAGGCGTATGCCACCACAACAGTGCCGGCACCGCCGAAAACACCAGGAAATAGAAATTGTTGAGCAGGAGCTGGATCATCGAGCGTTCGGCTAGCGCGGTTCTGCGCAGGAGCACGATGGCGATGGCCCACAAAAGAGCGGCCGCCAGCACCAGCAGCACCGGCAGGGACAGGCCGAGATGGGTCGGATCACAGGCGACGAAGACGCCGACAAAGCCGATCAAAACCGCCAGCCAGCGCAGCATCGGCACCTTTTCACCGAGCAGGAACACCGAAAGCACGGTGACGATGATCGGCGCCGCGTAATAGACGGTGGTCAGTTCGGCAAGCTGCAGGCTGCGCGCGGCGTTGTAGTAACAGAGCCAGGCGGCAAGCGTAAAGGCGCTGCGCACCAGCATTGGCCGCACGATCGGCGAGCGCGCTGCGTCGGCAAACAGCTGCCGTCCGCCGATTGCCGCGCAGGCGCCGAGGATGGTGATGCTGCGGAAGAACATGATCTGCCAGACGGTCATTCCGGTGACCAGCAGCTTGATAGAGGCGTCCTGCGTCGAAAACAGCAGATAGGCGGCACCGGTCAGCAGGATTCCGGCGAAAACCCTCTCGCGTGTTTCGAGGATGGCGATATCGGCCATAAGGCACGGGACCAGTGTTGCGGGAGGCGACAGCAACGGTACGAGGAGTACTCGAGGACTCTGCGTAATCAGGCCCCGGCTTCAAGCTATACGGGTGAAAGGCGAGACAGTGCTACGCCCAGCCCCGAGCTTGCGTTGGGGCAGGGATTGCGGGCTTGCTTCCGGAACGCGATCGGCACTTAAATCGGACAAAGCCACGCTGCTGGCTGGCCGCAAAAGCGAAAGAGGCAACGGAAATGGATGCAACCGAATTGAAGGCGATGCAGGCGCCGCTGAAGCAGGCCTATCGCGACGACGCTTCGCAGGCGCTGATTACACTGAGAGCGAAGGGCTCGATCGACGACCAGTCGGTGGCCTGCAAGATCGAGACGGGCAGGGCGATCGCAATTGCAGGTCTGCATCCGGCAACCGGCGGCTCGGGGCTCGAGCTCTGTTCCGGCGATATGCTGCTTGAGGCCTTGGTGGCTTGCGCCGGGGTGACGCTGAAGGCGGTGGCGACGGCGCTCGAGTTCAAGCTTGGCGCCGCCACTGTTGAGGCCGAAGGCGATCTTGATTTTCGCGGCACGCTCGGTGTCGCCAAGGACGCGCCGGTCGGTTTTCGTGCCATCCGCCTCAATTTCAGCCTCGACACCGATGAACCGCAGGAGCGCATCGACTCGCTTTTGAAGCTGACCGAGCGCTATTGCGTGGTGTTCCAGACCATCAACCAGAAGCCGGAACTGACGGTGAGCGCCCGGCGCTGAAATAACAAGGCCCGCAGCCCTTGGCTGCGGGCCTTGTTGTAACGGATATCTACTGCGCTGCCGGCTCTTCGGCATCGCCTTCATCGGTGAAGGGCGATGCGCTTGGCACGCACTGTATGGACCAGCCGGTGGGTGTCGGCTGCTTCTGATATTCGGTGATGGCGGCGGTGCACTGTTCGCGCTTGTCGAAGGTGCTGGGGAGCACGACCATGCCGCCCTGCGGGCCGGCGATTACCAGATACCAAACCAACGCTGCGGTCGTAGCCATGGGGATGTCCTTGTTCTGCCCAGCTCGGGCGCTCGTTGTTGTGGGAGTCTATACGATCCTACCAACTCTGTGGAAACGACGAAAGCATGACAGAAGCGCTGCTTTTCTCGCTCAGATCACAGCCGCGTGATGATACGGCGGATTTGCATGCCGGATACGGCTATTCGGGCTGCCTATAGGCGACAAAACGGTTGTGCTTGGCCTGGAAGATCAGGCCGGTTTCCTTCAGGTCCGGGCTGGCCAGCGGCACGATGCGCTTGGCGATCTCGGAGGGGTGCGGCAGCATCTCCGGATCCTCGCCGGGAACCGCCTGGGCCCGCATAGCGGTGCGGGTGGCACCCGGGTCGGCGGCATTGACGCGCAGCGGCAGGCTTTGCGTCTCATGCGCCCAGGAGCGCATCATGGTCTCGACGGCCGCCTTCGATGCCGCGTAAGGCGCCCAGAAGGCGCGCGCCGAATGCGCCGCGTTGGACGACAGGATAATGGCCCGGCCGGCATCGGAAAGCCTGAGCAGCGGGTCGACCGAGCGGATCAGCCGCCAGGTCGAGGTGACGTTGATGGTCATCACCTTCTCGAAGGTCTTTGCCTCGACATGGCCGATCGGCGAGATGACACCGAGCACACCGGCATTGGCGACGAGAATGTCGAGCTTGCCCCAGCGTTCATGGATGGCGCCGCCCAGCCGGTCGATGCCGGCCATGTCGGCGAGATCGAGCGGCACCAATGTCGCCTGGCCGCCGGCTGCCTTGATCTGGTCGTCGAGTTCTTCCAGCCCACCGACCGTGCGCGCCACCGCGATGACATGTGCACCGGCGGCGGCCAATTCCCTGGCGATGAAATAGCCGATGCCGCGCGAGGCGCCGGTGACGACCGCGACGCGGCCGGTAAGGTCGAGGGTCATGCGAGAATTTCCGTAAGGTGGTCCAGAGCAATTCCAGGAAAAGTGTGAAGCGGTTTTCCGTCTGGAATTGCGTCAAAACAAAGAGTCTGGCCTACGCCCCGTTGTTCGCCAGCAGCGACAGCGTGCGCACATTGTCGTGGCCTTCGAAGTCGAGCAGGCGGGTCGGGTACTGGCCGGTGAAGCAGGCGTCGCAGAACTGCGGCTGATCGTTGTCGCGGCCCGCCTCGCCGACGGCGCGGTAGAGCCCGTCAATCGACAGGAAGCCGAGCGAATCGACACGGATGAACTCGGCCATCTCTTCCACCGACATGCGCGATGCCAGCAGCTTCGACTTCTCCGGCGTGTCGACGCCGTAGAAGCACGACGCGCTGGTCGGCGGCGAGGCGATGCGCATGTGCACTTCCTTGGCGCCGGCGTCGCGAACCATCTGCACGATCTTCTGGCTGGTGGTGCCGCGCACGATCGAATCGTCGACCAGCACCACGCGCTTGCCCTCGATCATGCGCCGGTTGGCGTTGTGCTTGAGCTTGACGCCCATGTGGCGGATCGAATCGCCCGGTTGGATGAAGGTGCGGCCGACATAGTGGTTGCGGATAATGCCGAGCTCGAAAGGAATGCCCGCGGCCTGGGAAAAACCGATGGCCGCCGGGGTGCCGGAATCCGGCACCGGCACGACGATGTCGGCCTCGACCGGGTTCTCCTGCGCCAGTTCGGCGCCGATGCGCTTGCGCACCTCGTAGACGTTGCGGCCTTCGACCGAGGAATCCGGTCGTGCGAAATAGACATATTCGAAGATGCAGAAACGGGTCTTCTGCGGCTCGAACGGGAACAGGCTTTCAATGCCCTTGGAGGTGACGACGACCATCTCGCCGGGTTTCAGGTCGCGCACGAAACGCGCGCCGATAATGTCGAGCGCGCAGGTTTCGGAGGCGAGAATCCAGGCGCCGTCGAGATCGCCCAGCACCAGCGGGCGGATGCCGAGCGGATCGCGGCAGCCGATCATCTTCTTGGCCGTCATCGCCACCAGCGAGAAGGCGCCTTCGACCTGCCGCACCGCGTCGATGAAGCGCGAGTTGAGGTCGCGCTCCTTGCTGGTCGCAACCAGGTGCAAAAGCGTCTCGGTGTCGGAGGTGGATGAGAAGATCGCGCCCTGCTTCTGCAGCGCGCGCTGCACCGTCATGGCGTTGGTCAAATTGCCATTGTGGGCAACGGCAAAACCGCCATCGGCCAATTCGGCGAAGAAGGGCTGGATGTTGCGCATGCCGGCGCCGCCAGTCGTGGCGTAGCGCGTATGGCCAATGGCGCGGTTGCCTTGCAGGCTGTCGATGACGCGCTGCTTGGTGAAGGTGTCGCCGATCAAGCCGACATGGCGTTCGACATGGAACTGGGTGCCGTCGTAGGAGACGATGCCGGCCGCTTCCTGGCCGCGATGCTGTAGCGCATGCAGCCCAAGGGTGACGATGGCGGCTGCGTCCTGCCGGCCAAAAATGCCGAACACGCCGCATTCGTCATGGAAATGGTCGTCGGCCTCGGCGGAAAGCACGTCGTCTGCGTCTGCCATCTTAAGCTCCGCTAAAATCGCCATATAAGGTGCTCACGCGTCGAAAGCAACGCACACTGTGCAGTCGTTCACACGATCGTCGGTCCTGACGCCCCCTTAGGCGTCAGTTTGCCGGTGCTGCCGGTGCCGGATTGGCTGGCGCGTTGTCGGCTGGCGGCGGTGTTGCGTCATTGTCGTCAGGCGCCGGTGTGTTGGCGTCGTCGCCACCGGCAGGAGCGTCCGCAGCCGGAGCCGCTGGAGTAGCCGGCTGATTCGGATTGAGCTTCTTCAGGATGGCGTTTTCGGGATCCTCGGGCAGCAGGCTCTCGAGCTTGGCGCCGATCTGTTCCAGCAGCGGCCGCGACTTGGCCTCCGTCACCCAGGCCGGTGCCTTGGCGCCGGCCAGCCAGTTGAAGAACAAAAGCGCCACCGCGACGACCAGGATGCCGCGCGCGGCGCCGTAGAGGAAGCCGAGCGTGCGGTCGAGCGCGCCGATCCGGGAATCGATGATCCAATCGGCAAGCTTCATGGTGATGACCGAGACGACGATCAGCGCGATGATGAAGACGGCCCCGGCCGAAGCGGCCATGGCGATCTTTTCGTTCTCGATGTAGGGCTTCAGATAGGGCAGGACCGGCTTGTAGAAGAAGAAAGCCGCCGCCGCTGCCGCCGCCCACGAGACGACCGACAGGATTTCGCGCGAGAAGCCGCGAACCATGGCGAGCATCGCCGAGACCAGGGTGAAGCCGACGAGAATTCCGTCAAGCAGCGTAATCGGCATGTCTTTCGCCCCACTTCATGTCGTTTACCACACGACCAGCCGCGTCACTCTTCTTCGTCCGCGCGACTGCGCCGTGAGCCGGCTATGCGTGCCACGAGGTCGGCAAGCTCGGTGGGCTGGAAAGCGCCGGCCCCGATCCCTCCGGCAAGTTCCTCGCTGCCCAAGGGCAGAACCGCGCTACCAAAACCCAGCTTTTCGGCTTCCTTGAGGCGCTGCTGCGCATGCGCAACCGGCCTCACAGCGCCCGAAAGGCTGATTTCGCCGAAATAGACGCAATCGGCGGGAAGGGCAAGACCGGTGAGCGAGGAAACCAGTGCGGCCGCGACCGCGAGGTCAGCCGCCGGCTCGCTGATGCGGTAGCCGCCGGCAACGTTGAGATAGACATCGTGGCTGCCGAAGCGCACGCCGCAATGGGCCTCAAGCACCGCCAGGATCATCGACAGCCGGGCGCCGTCCCAACCGACCACGGCGCGCCGCGGCGTGCCGAGCGAGGAGGGCGCGACCAGCGCCTGAATCTCGACCAGAACCGGCCTTGTGCCTTCCATGCCGGCGAAAACGGCCGCACCTGGCGATTTCGCATGGCGCTCGCCGAGGAAAAGCTCGGACGGGTTGGCGACCTCGCGCAGGCCCTTGTCCGACATTTCAAAGACGCCGATCTCGTCGGTCGGGCCGAAGCGGTTCTTCACCGTGCGCAGGATGCGGTAGTGATGTCCGCCTTCGCCCTCGAAATAGAGCACGGCATCGACCATGTGCTCGACCACGCGCGGACCGGCGATCTGGCCTTCCTTGGTAACGTGGCCGACCAGCACGATCGCCGCACCCGTGGATTTCGCATAGCGGATCATCGCCTGGGCGGCGGCGCGCACCTGGGTAACGGTGCCAGGCGCTGAATCGGCGAGGTCGGTCCACAGCGTCTGGATCGAATCGAGAATGACCAGATCCGGCCGTTTGCCGTCGGCGATGGTGGCAAGAATGTCCTCGACATTGGTCTCGGCCGCCAGTTCCACCGGCGTGTCGGCGACGCCCAGCCGCTGCGCCCTCAGCCTGATCTGGGCCACGGCTTCCTCGCCTGAGACATAGACGATGCGGTGGCCTCTCGAAGCAAGGGCAGCGGCAGCCTGGGTGAGCAACGTCGACTTGCCGATGCCGGGATCGCCGCCGACCAGCAGCGCCGAACCGCGAACGAAACCGCCGCCGGTGGCACGGTCGAGTTCGCCGATGCCGGAAATGATGCGCGGCGCATCCTCTATGTCGCCCGACAGTGTGGTCAGCACCACCGCGCGGCCCTTGCGGGCGTTGCGCGTGTTGGCTGGTCCCGAGCCGATGCCGCCGGACGTGCCTTCCTCGACCAGCGTGTTCCACTCGCCGCAGGCATCGCACTTGCCGGCCCAGCGCTGATGCACCGATCCGCAATTCTGGCAGATGAACTGGACGCGCGATTTGGCCACTAGCGTTGCGCCGTTTGCCAATCGCTGAAGGTTGGGTGGGTCAAAGGGCTACTCAAACCTCTCCGCGATATGATGTTCCTCAGCCAGATCGGAGAAGCGGGTGAATTCGCCGTGGAAGGCGAGCGTCACCGAGCCCGTCGGGCCGTGGCGCTGCTTGGCGACGATGACCTCGGCCTTGCCGCGCATCTCGTTCATCTCGTTTTCCCACTTGACGTATTCCTCAGTGCCAAGCTTCGGCTCGCGGTTCTTGAGATAATACTCCTCGCGATAGACGAACATCACGACGTCGGCGTCCTGCTCGATCGAACCGGATTCACGCAAGTCCGAGAGCTGCGGGCGCTTGTCCTCGCGGCTTTCGACCTGACGCGACAGCTGCGACAGTGCAATGATCGGCACGGCCAGTTCCTTGGCCAGCGCCTTCAGGCCGGTGGTGATCTCGGTGATTTCCTGCACGCGGTTCTGCGAAGACTTGGCGGATGAACCCTGCATCAGCTGAATATAGTCGATGACGATCAGGTCGAGGCCGCGTTGGCGCTTCAGGCGACGCGCGCGGGCAGACAGCTGCGCAATGGAAATACCGCCGGTCTGGTCGATGAACAGCGGGATCTTCTGCATGGTCTGCGAACAGGCGACCAGCTTCTCGAAATCCATTTCGGTGATTTCGCCGCGGCGGATTTTCGAGGACGAGATTTCCGTCTGCTCGGAAATGATGCGGGTGGCGAGCTGTTCCGACGACATTTCGAGCGAGAAGAAGCCGACGACACCACCATTGGCTGCCTTGAACGAGCCATCGGCCTGCTGCGCCGGCTCATACATCTCGGCAATGTTGAAGGCGATGTTGGTGGCGAGCGATGTCTTGCCCATGCCTGGACGGCCGGCGATGATGATCAGATCGGACGACTGCAGGCCGCCCATGCGGCGATCGAGATCGCGCATGCCGGTGGCGAGGCCCGACAGATGGCCGTCGCGCATATAGGCGGCGTTGGCCATGTCGACCGCGGTCTTGACTGCGTCGGTGAAGCTCTCGAAGCCGCCGTCGTAGCGGCCCGTCTCGGCCAGTTCGAACAGGCGCCGCTCGGCGTCCTCGATCTGCTCGGAGGGCGCCATGTCGACCGGCGCGTCATAGGCGATGTTGACCATATCTTCGCCGACGGTGATCAGCGCGCGGCGCGTCGCCAGATCATAGATGGCGCGGCCGTAGTCGGTGGCATTGACGACGGTGACGGCTTCGACCGCCAGCCGTACGATATATTGCGCCACCGTCATGTCGCCGACCTTCTCGTCGGCCGGCAGGAAGGTTTTCAAGGTGATCGGCGTCGCCACCTTGCCCATGCGGATGAGCTCGGCCGCGATTTCGAAGATTTTTCTGTGCAGCGGCTCGTAGAAATGGCCTGGCTTGAGGAAGTCGGAGACACGATAGAAGGCATCGTTGTTGACGAGGATGGCGCCGAGCAGCGCCTGCTCGGCCTCGATGTTGTTCGGCGCCTCGCGATAAAGCGGTTGCTGCTCCGCCACGCCAAATTTTCGCGCTGCCTCTGCCATGATATCCCCGATTTCGATCCCGGCTTCTCGATATCAGAACGAGACGAAACGGTGCTGACCTTTCTGCATCACTGCACGACCAAACAGCCTCGATGCCCGTTGTTCACAGGAACGGCAAACCGTCCACAGGAGAATGTTCCTGTGTCCCGATTCCCTTTGACTCCGAGAGGCGCGGATCTCTATCCGAGTCGCGGGAACAGATCAAGAACAATCTTGACGGTCACGTGCTTCCCGGGTCCAGCGTATCGCCCCAGTCCAGGCGCCGCGCAGCCTTGAACAGATCACCGTCGCGTTTTGTGAACAGTTGTTCGCCGGCGCCGCCGTCCGGTCCGCACAGCTTGAGCAGAACCTTGCCGGAGCCGGATTTCGGCGGGGCGATGACCCGCGCGGCATGGGCGGCTGCCGGCTGGCGCGAAACGGCGACAAAAATGAATTTCTCGTCTTCCCACGGCACTTCCGCGTCCTTGGCCATCCGATGCAGGCGCGAGCGGGCGACGCGGCGGGCAAAGTGGCACCAGTCGGGCGGGTTGAGCGGGCAGGGCGCTTGGTGCGGACACGGCGCCAGCACATGCGCGCCGGCCGCGATCAATTGCGCGCGCACCGCCAGAATTCGCTGCCAGCCCGCCGGCGTGCCCGGCTCGACGATCAGCAACGTATCTGCCGTCAGTTGCCATAGCCGGTCGACCATTTTGGGCAGGGATGCCGGCACGATCTCGTCCAGCACATAGGCGCATGTGACGAGGTCTGCAGGCTGAAGGTCGGCAAGGTCTGTTGTGACGTCGCCGGCCCGCCATTCGGTCCGTGCTGCGATCGCATCGGTGGCAAGCGTCTCGCCGACCTTGCGCACTGCTGCACTCGCTTCCAGCAAAACGGCCTGTTCGAGATCAGGCCAGAGCTCGCTGGTGGCCCAAAGCACCGCACCAGGGCCGGCGCCGACATCGAGCAGGGTTTTCGGCATGAAATCCGGCCGGGCCTCGTTCAGCGCGCTGAGGCTGGCGCGGACCGCGGCATAGGTCGCCGGCAGCCGCGTCGCCAGATAGGCCTTGACCGCCATGTCCTGCGCCATGTGCAGACGTCCGTCGCGCAGTTCGGCGCGGTAGCGGTCGGAGAGTGTCTTTGCCGCCTGTTTGAGCTCCGGAAGCGGCACTTTTTCAAGGATGCGATCGACAGCTTGTCGAAGAGGGGCGGGCAGTTCCACGCTATGCTCCTCGCGGTGTGAGCAGGATGATCGAGGCCCCGGCTATGCAGAGCGCAGCACCGGCAACATCCCAGCGATCGGGCCGCACGCCTTCCACCAGCCACAACCAGGCCAGCGAGGCAACGATGTAGATGCCGCCATAAGCGGCATAGGCACGGCCCGCGGCGTTGGTGTCGACCAGCGCCAGAAGCCAGGCGAACACAAGCAGCGAGACGAAGCCCGGCGCCAGCCACAGCGGCGATCTTTCCAGCCGCCACCATGCCCATACCGAAAAACAGCCAGCGATCTCGGCCAGCGCTGCTGCGGCATAGAGGAGATAGGTCATGAAAAAGGCCTCGCGACGATCACGAGGCCTTTTTCAGGGCAGGGGTGGGGAATGGCAAGCGCCAATGGCGAAGGCGCACCAAAGTCCTGTTTCTATTCAGCCACCTTGCGGCGGCGGGCGGGCTTGGCGGGCTTCTCGACCGGAGCCGCCTCGCGGCGGCCCATGTCGCGCATTTCCAGCGCCTTTTCGCATTTGGCCATATAGTCGCGGGTCACCGGCAGCGTGTCGTTCTTCTTGGTTATCTGGAACTGGAAGATGACGAGGTCCTGCCAGCGGAAGGCGGCTTCCGAAGCGGCCAGATAGAATTCCCACATGCGGCAGAAGCGTTCGTCGTAGATCGACTTGGCCTTGTCACGGTTGGCGGCGAAGCGCTGGCCCCAGTGCTTCAGCGTATCGGCATAGTGGAGCCGCAGGATCTCGACGTCCGTGACCACGAGGCCGGACTTCTCGATGGCCGGCATCACCTCGGACATTGCCGGGATGTATCCGCCCGGGAAAATATACTTGCGGATGAAGGCGCTGGTCGCCCATGGCACGCCGGAGCGGCCGATCGTGTGCAGGAGCATGACGCCATCGGGCTTCAGCAACGTCGCTGCTTTGTCGAAGAAGGTCCTGAAGTGGTTCACGCCGACATGTTCGAACATGCCGACCGAAACGATGCGGTCGAAGCGTTCGTTGAGTTCGCGATAGTCCTTCAGCTCGAAATGGACGTGGTTTTCCAGGCCTTGCGCATGCGCCCGATCGGTGGCGACCCCATGCTGTTCGGTCGACAGCGTCACGCCCTGCACGTCGACGTCGAAGGCCTTGGCGAGATAAAGGCCGAGCCCGCCCCAGCCGGAGCCGATGTCGAGCACGGTCTGGCCGGCCTTCAGCCTGAGCTTGGCAGCGATATGGCGCTTTTTGGCTGCCTGTGCCTCGTCGAGCGTCATGTCCGGCTGCTCGAAATAGGCGCAGGAATACTGCATGTCCTCATCGAGGAAGAGCCGGTAGAGGTCGCCCGACAGATCGTAGTGGCGCTGCACGTTGCGGCGCGAGCGCGAGGCTGTGTTGATCTGCTGCAGTCGGCGGAAGGCATGGCGCAGGCCCTCTATGGCCTTCGACCATGTCGCGTCGATGCCGCCGCTGCCCATGTTCTGGAAGGCAATGCGCATCAGCCCGAGAACGCCGCCTTCGAGAATGTCGAGTTCGCCGTCCATGTAGGATTCAGGCACCGCCAGCATAGGATCGAAGGTGATGGCGCGTTCGGCATGTCGGGTCTTGATATGCATTTGCACCGGCTCGCCGCTGCCGTCGCCGAAGACGAATGTCGAGCCTTTGGGTCCGGTTACCTTGAGATTGCCCGTGCGCACCAGGCGGTCGAGAACGCGCTTCAGCAGAATGTTCATAACCAAATGTCCCCTCACGGTCAGACTGGCTGCCTTAATTCTGCAACAATATATAGGGGTTCGAAAAGTTCCATTTGGCACAAAAATGCCCGGGCGAGAGGCCCGGGCATTGGTCCAGAAAGGCTGGATGACGACAAAGTGATCGGAGCGCTGCTCCCTGGCTTGTCGTACGCGATCAGGCGTTGTCTTCGCCGCCTTCGAACTCGCTGTTCGGATCGAAGAAGTTTTCCGGCCGTGCATTGTCGTTGATGTCGTCGCCATAGATGGCTTCGGCGGTGGTCAGCGTCTCGCCCTTGGACTGGCGCTCGGCTTCATCAGCCGTACGGGCGATGTTGAGCGTGATCGTGACTTCGACTTCCGGATGCAGGGCAACAGCAACATTGGTGAGGCCGATGGTCTTGATCGGATGGTTGAGCAGAACCTGGCTGCGGGCGATCGAGAAGCCTTCCGCCGTCAGCAGGTCGGCGATATCGCGCGTCGACACCGAACCGTAGAGCTGGCCAGTTTCGCCTGCGGAGCGAACGGTGATGAAGCTCTTGCCGTCGAGCTTTTCAGCAACCTGCGTCGCTTCCGACTTGCGCTCGAGATTGCGTGCTTCGAGTTGCGCGCGCTGACCTTCGAACTTCTTCTTGTTGCCTTCGTTGGCGCGCAGCGCCTTGCCCTGCGGCAGCAGGAAATTGCGGGCAAAGCCGTCCTTGACCTTGACGGTATCGCCCATCTGGCCGAGGCGGGAAACGCGTTCGAGAAGAATGACTTCCATGGTTTTGTTCCTTCTGGTTGGGCGTCCGTCCACAAGGCCGGCGCCGAATTCTCTGGAACAGGTCAGGAAGCAAAAGGGGCGTTGCCGCCGGTGTCGCTGTCCTGCCTGTCGCGGCAGTTAGAGGTTTTGACCTCAACTCGGGATTTGATGCCTAAAACCGGTCATGCCCGTCATGGCCGGCGAAAGGAACGGGCGGCGAACCGCCCGTTCGAGAGAATTAACGGACGACGTAGGGCAGCAGGCCGAGGAAGCGGGCGCGCTTGATCGCCTTGGCGAGCTCACGCTGCTTCTTCTGGCTGACGGCGGTGATGCGCGACGGCACGATCTTGCCGCGCTCGGAAATGTAGCGCTGCAGCAGACGCACGTCCTTGTAGTCGATCTTGGGCGCGTTGGCGCCGGAGAACGGGCAGGTCTTGCGGCGACGATGGAACGGGCGCCGGGTCGGGATCTGATTGATGTCGACCATTATTCTGCACCCCCTTCAAAGCCTTCGCGCGGACGGCGCGGACCACGATCAGCACCGGCGTCGCCGCCGAAGCTGCGCGGCGGACGATCGCCCCGGTCACGGTCGCCGAAGGAACGCGGGCCACGGTCGCCACGGTCGCGATCGCCGAAGCCACCGCGCTCGGAGCGCTCTTCGCGCTTCTGCATCATCGCCGACGGACCTTCCTCATGCGCCTCGACCTTGATGGTCAGGAAACGCAGGACGTCCTCGGACAGACCCATCTGGCGCTCCATCTCGTTGAGCGCGGCCGGCGGGCAGTTGAGGTCCATGAGCGTGTAGTATGCCTTCCGGTTCTTGTTGACCCGGTAGGTGAGGGACTTCAGTCCCCAGTTCTCGACCCGGCCGACGGACCCGCCATTCGCGGAGATGACGCCCTTGTACTGTTCGACAAGCGCATCGACCTGCTGCTGCGAGAGGTCCTGCCGGGCAAGAAACACATGTTCGTAAAGAGCCATTATGTCTTGGTGCCTTTCTTCGTTTCTCTCCCGGTTCCCGGCGGCAAAAGCCTCTGCAACTTCTCTGTCCCGCTGGTCCCGGTTAAAGGGGCGGGGAAGAAAGGAGCATGACGAGACGGTCGAGAGCGGAGACACGGGAGGCGGAAGCACTTCTGGCTTCACACGAAGGCTTTCGAAAAAACCTCCGGCCCTCCGTTCAGCCCCCAGCTGGGACCGGCAGATTGGCGGCGTCTATACAGCAATCCACTGATAAGGCAAGGGCAGGCGGCATTCCCGATGTCGCAGGCGCTGGAAAATCAAGCTGCAGCGCCGGAGCCGCTTGGCAATTTCCCGGCAACCAGCCCTTAACCACAATGTCAGGTTGCAAAGGGTTGAGCCCCTCCGTCAACGGTCGATTCATCATGGAAGGCGCAAAAGCCCGTGCAATCCGCACAGAACAGGCGGCAAGCATTTCCGGGGGTAAGGATGCTTCTCAACAAATTCTGGCGCTCGAAGAGCGGCAATTTCGCGCTTATGATGGGGGTCGGGCTGCCCGCTATCCTGTCGGCCGTGGCCTTCGCGGTCGACGTGTCGACCATCATGCGGGCCAAGAGCAATTTGCAGAATGCGCTCGACTCCGCAAATCTCGCCTCCTCGCATCTCGGCGATCTCGACATTACCCGCACCGACGCCTTCAATCGCTATTTTCAGGCCAACATTGCAGGGCACGGTGAACTCGCCAACGCGCAGGCGACGCTGACCGTCGACAAGGGCGTCAACTACATCAAGACGAAAGCTGTCGCCTCGGCGGACGTCAATTTGAACTTCGCCTTCCTGTTCGGCCAGAACAAACACATTGTCGTCGATGCGTCGGCCGTCGAATCGAACAACCAGCTCGAAGTCGTGCTGGTGCTGGACAATACCGGCTCGATGGCTGGGGCAAAAATTGCTGCCCTCAAGACAGCAACCGACAGTTTGCTCAAGCAACTCGAGGCGGCGCAGTCTCCGACGCGCAAGGTCCATGTGGCGCTGGTGCCATTCGTCACCGCTGTCAATGTCAATGGCGACGGGTTCGATCCCTCCTGGATCGACATGGATGGCAAGTCATCCACCAACGGAATCAATTTTCCCATCATCAACGGCAAGCGTCCCAATCATATGGCGCTGTTCAGGCAACTGATGAAAGACCCCGCATCGGCCGCCAAATTGACAGGATGGATGGACGCTGCCGGGACGGACACGGGCTGGAAAGGTTGTGTCGAAGCACGGCCTGGGACCCTTAACATCTCCGACACGCCGCCGGATCCGTCCAGGCCCGACACTCTGTTCGTGCCGTACTTCGCGCCGGACGATCCGGGGGATGGCACCAAACCTTCCGGCAGTTATTCAAACGACGCCAATTACTACAATAACTCATTTATCAAAGACACAGCTGACGATGCCAAGCTTGCTCGCGACGGCGGCGTCAACATCCTTGGAATAGATTTGAGCGGCCTGCTTGGAAGCGTCGTCAATTTGGTGCTCGGTGGCCCTTCGAAGGCAGATCTCGACACGGTCGCCAAATATGTGGCACCGCAGAACAGCTCCATTGGCACCGCGGCCACGACGGACCCAAATGCCTTGCAATTGACAGTGGGGCCAAACCGATCCTGCCCGTCGCCGATCGTTCCATTGACAGACGATTTTACAAAGCTTCGCAAGGAGGCTGGCAAGATGCTTGCCTGGGCGGGCTCTGGCACCAACGTCGCGGAGGGACTGGCCTGGGGCCAGCGCGTGCTGTCGCCGGGTGCGCCGTATACCGACGGAACGCCGTGGAAGACGCCCGGGGTCAGCAAGATCGTTATGTTGCTGACCGATGGTGAGAACGTCGTTTACGGCGCAAGCAACGAGGCGACCAAATCCGACTATACGTCCTACGGTTATCTCGCGGGCTCCCCCTATGGCGCACCGGGTCGCATGGGCTCGGACAACCAGGCGGCGGCGGCCCGCAACGTTGACGGCTGGACCAAAAGCGTCTGCACGCAGCTTAAGAACCAGGGCGCGCAAATCTACACCATGGTGCTGCAGTCCGACACCGCCGCCAACCGCGCGCTGTACAGCGCCTGCGCTTCGGATCCCAGCGACTACTACGCCGTCAACGATCCCGCCAAACTGCCGAACGTATTCGAGCAGATTGCCAACAAGTTCTCGAAGCTGCAACTCACGAATTGACGCCTATTCGCCCTTCCGAAGGCAATCGAATGCTTCAACTCGTATGGGCGACGACCTTGTCGACCGTCTCGGGGAAGAAGTCCGGCGCAGCCTGGCGCTTGCCGAACATCATGTCGTACTGGATGAGCCGGAAATCGCGGATCGCCGGGTCGATATCCTTCTGACGCGACCAATCGGGTGTGGCCTCGCCAGCCGGGGTCAGCAAAAGATTGCGGTCGACAACGCGGTAGCGCTCCCGCATCTCGCCCAGGAAGCCCGTATAGTAGGGATGGGTGATGCCCGCTGCGGTGAGGATATGATAGGGCAGGAATGCCGGGCTCACCGTCCCGAGGTTCTTGACCGCACCGGAGCGGTTCGACCAGATGACCAGCGGTGTCTCGTGATGGTCGAGTGCGGCTTCCGGCGTCGGCTCCTTGCGTGGCGCGACGTTGTCCTTGAGGAAACCGGTTTCGACATAGACCGGCCCCAGCGGCGGCAGATGGTCCCCGAAGAAGGCGACAATCGTCGGCCGCTCGCGCTTGTTGGCCCATTCGATCAGCCGTTCAAGGCCGTGGTCAGCGTCGGCTGAACCCTCCGCATAGCTCAGCAGCGAGGCGCGCGCCCATTGGCTGATCGGCGCCTGCACCGAGTGGGTCGTGTTGTCATAGCGGTTCGGTTCATAGGGGCCATGGTTCTGCAGGCTGACCGCAAAGAAGAAAACCGGTTCGTCGCTGGCGTCGGCCTCGCGGATGATCTCATCCGTCATTGCCGCATCAGATGCCAGCGGTCCGCGCTTCTCCATGGGTGGCAGCGTCTCTTCCGACTTGAAATCGTTGAACCCGAAATCGGCATAGACCGCGCCACGGTTCCAGAACCAGTTGGTGCCTGGATGAATGGCGCGCGCCCGGTAGCCTTCACTCTTCAGGAAGGTCGCCATCGAAGGTGTCGGCGTGCGCACATATTGCTGATAGGGGATGCTGCCGGCGGGCAGGAAGGCGTTGGAAAAGCCGGTCAGCGCCTCGAATTCGATATTCGCGGTCATGCCGCCGAATTCAGGCGAGAACATCGAACCGGAACGCAGTGCCCGCACGGTGGGAATGGGGTCCGGCGTGATGGTGACGCCGGGAAGCTTGGTTGGGTCCCAGAAGGATTCGCTCATGACGACAATAATGTCGGGCTTTTCATCAGGCACCGAAGCGGCAATCTGCGGCCGGTCGATCGCGGCAATCGCCTTGTCCGAATAGCCCGGCGGTGCCGAGACATGCGCCATCGGCACATTGAGCGCAAAGGCGAGTGCAAAGCCGTTGGAGGCGTAGTTTTCCTTCTGGTCCCACATGATCGGGATGATCTGCAGCCTGTCCCGGGTCCAGGAGAAGGTGGCGTAGTCCATGATCGAGACGAAGAAGGCGAGCAGCGGCACGGCCAGCGTCAGCCGGGCAAGGCGGCCCTTGCGGCTGAGTGCGGGAACCTTGCGGCGCCACAGCCGCCAGCCATAGACGAGCAGCGACAGGCCCGCGACGATGCCGACGACCATGGCGAGTGCGGTCATCGGCCGGTCGCGCACCAGGAGCGGCAGCAGCGCGAAGATCTGGCGGGCATAGAGAAAGTCAGTCGGATAAAGCGGATCGCCCAGATAATGCGATTTCTGGTGGCCGACAAAGGCCAGCGACAGCGTCAAGGGCGCGACGATCATCAGGCTCTGGTGACTGCGGCCGAGCACGGCGTCGAGACCGATCAGGATCAGCGCGAACACGACGATCGTGGTCCAGCCAGGCTTGAGCGGCTGCAGGAAGAAGGAGACGGTGCCGGCAAAGTCGCCGCGCACGATCAATTCGATGGCAAACACAAGAATGGCCGAGATCGCCAGGCTGATCAGCCCGTAACGGACCACCGGCCACCTCCGGCCTGGCAGATAGCCGGTCGACGGATCGTCTTCCAGGAACTGTGGCGCGGCCTTGCCGACGCGTTTCGAACTCTTTGCCACCTTAACTTCCCCACCCAGCGACAGGCACGTCGCTCGATTGTCATATAATTGTCACGCAAAGCTAGCGCCTGTAGCGAAAATAAGAAGAGCCAGCAAACGATTCGTGAGCGGTTTTCATCAGGAGTGATCGCCAAAAAGCCCTTTTGGAACAGGCACTCCGCGCGGGGTTCGGGTTCGGGGTCAGGTTGAACCGGGCTTGACTTGGCAGCCTGCCTTGCGCCACAGGCAGGGAAAACTCGTACTATCAAGCAAGCAAAACCAGTCTTGGAGAGCCCTCGCATGGCCATTGCATTCACCTTTCCGGGACAAGGCAGCCAAGCTGTCGGCATGGGCAAGGATCTCGCCGACGCCTTTCCCGAGGCGCGCAGGATCTTCCAGGAGGTCGACGACGCGCTCGGCGAGAACCTGTCGAAGTTGATCTGGGAAGGTCCCGAAGAGACCTTGACGCTGACTGCCAACGCGCAGCCGGCGCTGATGGCGGTATCGCTGGCGGCCATCAAGGCGCTGGAAGCGCGCGGTTTCTTGCTGGAGGACAAGGTCGCCTATGTCGCCGGCCACTCGCTGGGCGAATATTCAGCGCTTGCAGCCGCGGGCTTTGTTTCCGTTGCCGATGCCGCCCGTCTGCTACGCATTCGCGGCAATGCCATGCAGGCGGCGGTGCCGGCCGGCGAGGGCGCCATGGCGGCGATCATTGGACTGGAGCAGGCCGATGTCGAGGCCGCTTGCACCGAGGCCGCGCGAGGGTCCGGCAAGGTCTGCCAGATCGCCAACGACAATGGCGGCGGCCAGCTGGTCATCTCCGGCGCCAAGGTCGCGGTCGAGCTCGCTGCAAAATTGTGCACCGAAAAGGGCGCCAAGCGGGCGTTGATGCTGCAGGTCTCGGCGCCTTTCCATTCGGCGCTGATGGCGCCGGCTGCCGACGTCATGCGCGACGCGCTGGCTGGCGTGACGAAGCATGCGCCAGCGGTTCCCGTGCTGTCCAACGTCACCGTGACCCCGACCAGCGATCCCGACGACATCGCGCGGCGCCTGGTCGAGCAGATCACCGGCCGAGTGCGCTGGCGCGAAACGGTGGAATGGTTTGGCGCCAACGGCGTGACAACGCTTTATGAGGTCGGCGCCGGCAAGGTGCTGTCGGGTCTGGCACGGCGGATCAACCGCGACATCGCCACATCAGCCGTAGGCACGCCGGCCGACGTTGAGGCCGCGCTGGCCTCACTTGCATAATCCACTGGCGATTTGACCCCTCCCGTGGGAAGGGTGTTCTCTCAGATCAGGAGACGAAAATGTTCGAACTGACCGGCCGCAAGGCGCTCGTCACCGGCGCATCGGGAGGCATCGGCGAGGCGATCGCCCGCGTGCTGCATGCGCAAGGCGCCATTGTCGGCCTGCACGGCACCCGCATCGAGAAACTGGAGGCCTTGGCAAGCGAACTCGGCGAGCGGGTAAAACTGTTTCCGGCCAATCTGTCGAACCGCGACGAGGTCAAGGCGCTTGGCCAGAAGGCGGAGGCCGATCTCGAAGGCGTCGATATCCTGGTCAACAATGCCGGCATCACCAAGGACGGCCTGTTCGTGCGCATGTCGGACGCCGACTGGGATAGCGTGATGGAGGTCAACCTGACGGCCGTGTTCCGGCTGACCCGCGAACTCACCCACCCGATGATGCGCCGCCGCCATGGCCGCATCATCAACATCACTTCAGTGGTCGGCGTCACCGGCAATCCCGGCCAGACCAATTACTGCGCCACCAAGGCCGGCATGATCGGCTTCTCCAAATCGCTGGCGCAGGAGATCGCCACCCGCAACATCACCGTCAACTGTGTCGCTCCGGGCTTTATCGAATCGGCGATGACCGACAAGCTCAACGACAAGCAGAAAGAGGCGATCATGGCGGCGATCCCGACACGCCGCATGGGAACGAGTGTTGAAGTCGCGTCCGCTGTCGCCTATCTCGCCTCCAATGAAGCCGCCTACGTCACCGGCCAGACCATCCATGTCAACGGCGGCATGGCGATGATTTGACAGTAATGGCGGGGTTGTGAAAAGAGACCATTTCGCCTTGGACCTCAGCGATTTTTCGTGTAATGCGGCCCGCAACCCGGCGGTTCGGGCAAAAACCGGTTCGTGGCCGTTGCGTTTCCGGCAGGACCATCTTTCAGCTTGATTAGCGGCATTCTGCCCGCTAACGAAGACAGACAAACAAAAGACGAGGATGCCCCAAATGAGTGACACCGCAGAGCGCGTCAAGAAGATCGTCATCGAGCACCTTGGCGTCGATGCCGACAAAGTGACGGAGCAGGCGAGCTTCATCGATGATCTGGGCGCTGACAGCCTCGACACGGTCGAACTCGTCATGGCGTTCGAAGAAGAGTTCGGCGTTGAGATCCCCGACGACGCAGCCGAGACCATCCTGACGGTCGGCGATGCGGTGAAGTACATCGACAAGGCTTCGGCCTGACGCTTTCCGCAGTCATCACCGGGGAGGACCTGCGATGAGGCGTGTCGTTGTCACGGGCCTTGGGTTGTTGTCGCCATTCGGCATGGGCTTCGAGCACAGCTGGAAGGAACTTCTGACCGGCCGCAGCGCCGCCAAGCGCATCACCGAGTTCGAGGTGGAGGATCTTGCCTGCAAGATCGCCCACGTCGTTCCGCGTGGCGATGGCAGCAATGCCACTTTCAATCCCGAGGCCGTGCTCGAGCCGAAGGAACTGCGCAAGATCGGCGACTTCATCCTTTACGGGATTGCCGCCGCCGATGAGGCGCTGAAGGATTCCGGCTGGGAACCCAAGACCCACGAAGAACAATGCGCTACCGGCGTGCTCATCGGTTCCGGCATTGGCGGCATCGAAGGCATCGCCGAGAACGCGATGATCCTCAAGGAGCGCGGGCCGCGCCGCATCAGCCCCTTCTTCATCCCAGGCCAGATCATCAATCTCGTCTCCGGCCAGGTTTCGATCCGGCACGGGCTGAAAGGCCCGAACCACGCCGTCGTCACAGCCTGTTCGACCGGCGCGCACGCCATTGGCGATGCTGCCCGGCTGATCATGTGGGGCGATGCCGATGTCATGGTTGCCGGCGGCGCCGAAGCGCCGGTGACACGGCTGTCGATCGCCGGCTTTGCCGCATGTCGGGCATTGTCGACCGATCGCAATGACACGCCAGAGACGGCGTCACGCCCATACGACCGCGATCGCGACGGCTTCGTCATGGGCGAGGGTGCCGGTGTTGTGGTGCTTGAGGAATTGGAGCACGCCAAGGCGCGCGGTGCAAAGATTTATGCCGAGGTGACCGGTTATGGTCTCACTGGCGATGCCCATCATATTACGGCCCCCGCGGAGGACGGCGATGGCGCCTTCCGCTGCATGACGGCGGCGTTGAACCGGGCGAAGCTTACGCCTGCCGATGTCGATTACATCAACGCCCATGGCACTTCGACCATGGCCGACACCATTGAACTCGGCGCCGTCGAGCGGCTTGTCGGCAATGCTGCGTCGAAGATTTCGATGTCGTCGACCAAGTCGTCGATCGGCCATCTTCTTGGCGCGGCGGGTGCCGCCGAAGCGATCTTCTCGATCCTTGCGATCAGGGACAATGTCGCGCCGGCGACCATCAACCTCGACAACCCGGAGCGCGAAACCGCGATCGACCTGGTGCCGAACAAGCCCCGCGCTCGCCAGATCGACGTGGCGCTGTCCAATTCCTTTGGCTTTGGCGGTACCAACGCTTCGCTTGTGTTCCAACGCTACAATGGCTGATCGCCCGGCTGCCGGGCGATGCTTTGGCCTGCCGTCAATTTTGCCATATTCGCCCCTACTCTGCCGCAGGGGATTCGTTGGGCGATCAAACGGTAGGGCGAAATGAACACAAATCCGGCGGGCAACGGAGAAATCGGGCAACGGCCGGCGAACACCGGGCCGATTGTGCCGAAAACGGCGAGCGAGGCCTTGCGCCCGGAAGCCGGTACTCCGCCGCCGAAGCGCTCGCGCGCTTCGCGCAGCCAGGTGGTTGTGTTCATGAACTTCGTCATCACCTCGGTGATGCTGATGGTTCTGGCGGCGGGCGTCGCAGTCTATCTTGGCAAGCAGGAGTTCACCGAGCCAGGCCCCTCGGCCAATGGCGACACCTTCCTGATCAAGCCGAACACCGGCGTTGCGGATATCGCCGACCAGCTTGAGCGCCGTGGCTTGATCAGCGACGCTCGCGTATTCCGCCTTGGCGTGCGTGCCTTCGGCAACGATTCCGCGCTCAAGGCCGGTGAATACGAGATCAAGCCCAAGGCTTCCATGCGCGACATCATGGAGCTTTTGAAGAGCGGCAAGTCGGTGATGTACTCACTGACCATTCCCGAAGGGCTGACGGTCGAGCAGGCGCTGCAGCGCATCGCCGACGAACCCGCCTTGAGTGGCGACATGCCAAAGACAACGCCGCCCGAGGGCAGCCTTGCCACCGACACGTTGCGCTTCACGCGTGGCGCGACGCGCCAGCAGATGATCGACAAGCTGGTGGCCGACCAGAAGAAGCTGGTCGATGAGGTATGGCAACGGCGTGCGCCGGACCTGCCGCTGGCCAGCGTCGATGACTTTGTCACCCTGGCTTCGATCGTCGAGAAGGAAACCGGCAGGGGTGACGAGCGCTCGCGCGTCGCCGCTGTCTTCATCAACCGCTTGGCCAAGGGCATGCGGCTGCAATCCGATCCGACCATCATCTATGGTCTGTTCGGCGGCAAGGGAAAGCCCGCGGATCGCCCGATCTACCAGTCGGACATCCAGAAGCAGACGCCCTACAACACCTATGTGATCAGCGGCCTGCCGCCGACGCCCATCGCCAATCCGGGCCGTGCAGCACTTGAGGCCGTGGCCAATCCATCCAAGACCGACGACCTCTATTTCGTCGCCGACGGCACGGGCGGTCACGTCTTTGCCGCGACGCTGGATGAGCACAATGAGAACGTCGCCCGTTATCGTGCATTGCAGAAGAAGCAGGCCGATGACGCGGCCAAGGCCGCCGCTGCCGCTGGCACCAATGCCGACAAGCCTGCCGACGACAAGCCCGCCGACACCAAGCCTGCCGACAACAGCGATAGCGATAGCAGCGGTGGCGACAGCGGCGACGCCGGCGGCGATGCCCAGTAAGACAAAGAAAGGCGTTGCCCGCAGGGCGACAGCCTGACATTTGAAAGGACGTCGCGCGTCTGATTTCGACGCATCCGCGGCGCGGTTATTTTTAAGCAGCACTTGCCCCTGTCCGGAAGACTGGTTTCGGGGTGATGCGCCAGGGGGTGCAGGCTACATGAATTTGCAGAGCATGACCGGGTTTGCACGCGCCGTCGCTGAGCATGACGGCACCTCGATCGCCTGGGAGGTCAAGTCCGTCAACGGCAAGAGCGTTGAGGTGCGGCTGCGCCTGCCGCAAGGTTTCGAGCGGCTGGAGCCAGCTGTCAGGCAAACGCTGCAGAAGCGTTTCGCCCGCGGCAATTTCCAGGCGACGCTGACCATCGGCCGCGCCGCCGGCGCGCAGGCGCAGCCTGTCGTCAACGAGGCGTTCCTGAAAGACCTTGCTGGCCTTGCCAAGCGGCTGCAGGAGCAGTTCGGCGTAGCGCCCGCGACGGCCGATGGCCTGCTGTCCCTGCGTGGCGTGCTCGACATTCCTGAAACCGTCGAAACCGAAGAGGCGCGCGCTGCGCTCGACATCGCCATCATGGCTGCGCTCGACGTGGCGCTGAAAGGGCTGGAACAGGCACGGCAGAGCGAGGGTGCTGCATTGGCTCTGCTGCTGTCGGGCCAGATCGACGCCATCGAGGCATTGACGCTGCGCGCCGAGGCGGACCCGTCACGCGATCCGGCGGCGATCCGTGAGCGCATTGCCGAGCAAGTCAGGCTGCTGATGGATGCGTCCGCCAATCTGGACCCGAGCCGGCTGCATATGGAAGCGGCCTTCCTTGCCACCAAGGCCGACATTCGCGAAGAGATCGACCGGTTGAAGACACATGTCGCGTCCGGCCGAACCCTGCTCAAGGACGGCGGCGCCGTCGGTCGCAAGCTCGATTTTCTGGCACAGGAATTTAACCGCGAATCGAATACGTTGTGCTCGAAGTCGAATGCCGCAGCCGTTACCGCGATCGGGCTGGAGCTGAAGGCGGTGGTCGACCAGTTTCGTGAACAGGTCCAGAATCTGGAGTAGCCGATGGTTGCCAAGGAACCAATGGTTCTGAGGGATTTGGGGTCCCGCATTCGCCGCCGGGGGCTGATGCTCGTCCTGTCGTCGCCGTCAGGCGCCGGCAAGTCGACGATCGCGCGCAACCTCCTGGAAAGCGATTCCAGCCTCGAACTGTCGGTCTCGGTCACCACCAGACCGCGCCGCGGCTCGGAGATTGAAGGCGTTCACTACCATTTCCGCACCATGCGCGAGTTCGAGCGGCTGCGCGATTCCGACGCGCTGCTTGAATGGGCGGAGGTGCACGGCAATTGCTATGCGACACCGCGCGAACCCGCCGAACTGGCGCTGGCGCAGGGCCGCGACATGCTGTTCGACATCGACTGGCAAGGCGCGCAGCAACTGAAGGAGAAGATGCGCGCCGACATTGTCTCGATCTTCATCCTGCCGCCGTCGATGAAGGAATTGAAGGCGCGGCTGAAGCGCCGCGCCGAGGACCAGGAAGCGGTGATCGAGACGCGGCTGAAGAACGCCCGCAACGAGATCGAGCACTGGAAGGAATATGATTTCGTCATCGTCAATGACGATCTCGACCGCGCCTTCGCCGAGGTGCGCGGCATCGTTGTCGCCGAAAGGTTGCGGCGGGACCGCCGACCCGGTCTGTTCGATTTTGTCTCTGGACTGTTGGACGAGAGGACGGAGTGAGGTCTCTCTTTTTCCTTCTTCCCCTGTGGGAGAAGGTGGATCGGCGCGCAGCGCCGAGACGGTTGAGGGGTGTTCCAGCGGAGTGAGGCGTTGGTGCTTTCTGGAGCACCCCTCATCCGACCTCGCTTCGCGAGGCCACCTTCTCCCGCAAGGGGAGAAGGAAGAAGCGGCGCTTCATACCGCGTTCGTCAACCTCACGAATTCCTCGACGCTGAGCGTTTCGGCGCGGCGGGTCGGATCGATGCCCGCGCGCTCGAGCAAGGCCTCACCGCCAAGGCTTTTCACACTCTGCCGCAGCATCTTCCGGCGTTGGCCGAAGGCGGCTTCGGTGACACGACCGAGTTTCCTGACGTCAGTGGGCAGGGGCGTCGTGCGCGGCTCCAGATGCACCACCGAAGAGGTGACCTTGGGCGGTGGTGTGAAGGCCTGGGCCGGCACGTCGAAAGCGATCCTGGCCTGCGTGCGCCAGCCGGCCAGCACGCCAAGCCTGCCATAGGCATCGCTGCCGGGCGCGGCGACGATGCGCTGCGCCACTTCACGCTGGAACATCAGCGTCATCGAGGCGTAGAAGGGCGGCCAGTCCACGACCGTCAGCCAGCGCACGAGCAGTTCCGTGCCGATATTGTAGGGCAGATTGGCCACGATCCGCACCGGACCGTCGTCTGCGGCAGCCGCGGAGGCAAGAGCGGCGAAGTCGGTCTTCAGCGCGTCGCCCGAAATCACCTCCAGGCGGCCGGGGTAATGAGCGGAGACCTCGGCAAGGGCTGCCAGGCAGCGTTCATCGCGCTCTACGGCAACGACCCGGCGCGCGCCGTTGGAAAGCAGCGCCCTTGTCAGTCCTCCAGGCCCCGGTCCAACCTCGATCACCGCAGTGTTTGTCAGATCGCCGGCGCTGCGTGCGATCTTGCCGGTCAAATTGAGGTCGAGCAGAAAATTCTGGCCAAGCGCCTTTTTCGCCTGCAGACCATGGCGCTCGATGACGTCGCGCAGCGGCGGCAGCCCGTCGATGCTCATGCTCGAAGACCTGAAGCCGAAAAGCTCATGCGGCCACAGCCTTTCCGTCGGTGTCGGCGAGCCTCCTGGCAAGCTTCAGCGCGGCGATCAGGCTGTCGGGCCGCGCAATGCCCTTGCCGGCGATGTCGAAGGCGGTGCCGTGGTCTGGCGAGGTGCGGATGAAGGGCAGGCCGAGCGTGACGTTGACAGCCTCGTCGAAAGCCAGCGCCTTTGCCGGGATCAACGCCTGGTCATGATACATGCACAGCGCCGCGTCGTAGCCTGCCCGCGCCCGGACGTGAAACAGCGTGTCGGCCGGCAGCGGCCCGAAGGCATCGATGCCTTCGGCGCGCAGGATCTCAACTGCAGGGCGCACGATACGCTCGTCCTCCAGGCCCATGGAACCGCCTTCGCCCGCATGCGGGTTGAGGCCGGCTATGGCCAGCCTTGGCCTGGCGATGCCGAAGCGGCTGGCGAGATCGGCGGCGGTGATGCGGGCGGTCGTAACGATCAACTCGGTGGTCAGAAGCTTCGGCACCTCGGCTAGGGCGATGTGGATGGTGACGGGAATTGTGCGCAGGTCGGGGCCGGCGAGCATCATGACCGGCATCACCTCGACGCCGCTGTGTCGGGCCGCCAGATGCGCCAGATACTCCGTGTGGCCGGGAAAGCGGAAGCCGGCGTCATAGAGCGGCTTCTTGGCGATGGGGCAGGTGACCACGGCCGCGGCGTCGCCGGCAAGGCAAGCGGCGACGGCGCGGTCGATCGCTTCGATGGTGCCGGCCGCATTGGCCGGATCGGGCCGTCCGGGACTGTCGATGCTTTTGGCCGTCAACGAAACGATCGGCAGGGCGCGGGCAAACACTTGCGTTGCTTGCGCCGGCGTCGTTTCGACGATCGGCACCGACACGCCGATGTGCTTTGCCCGCGACGCGATCAGCGCCGGATCGGCCAGCAGATAAAAGGCGGGCAAGCCGGCAGCCTTGCGCGCCAGAAAGGCGGCAATGGCGATTTCGGGGCCGATGCCGGAGGGATCGCCGACGCTCAGCGCCAGCGCGGTCATCGCGCTGCTCACGTCAGCGCTTGACGATGCGGGCTTTCGCCTTCAACTCGTCGACATATTTCTTGCTGAGTGCGTCGGCATCCTTGTCGCCGGAGCCTTCGCTCTGGAACACCATCTGCGCCGTCTTGTCGTCCGAGACTTCGCGCGATGAGCAGATGCCGATAAACTCGACGCCACGCTCGGTCTCGCGGGTCACGGTAGCGCCGCCGACCTTGGTGGCCTTGATCTGCTCGGCCCAGTCCGGCGGCAATTGCGGCGCCAGAACCCGGCCCAGATCGCGAACGGTGACGTCGATCAGGCCCTTGGCGAACTCGCGCGTCGTGGTGCAGCCGTTGAAGCGGGCGCGCATGGCGTCAGCCTCGCGCTTGCGCTTGGCCAGCGTGGCGCTGCGTTCGGCGGCGGGCACAACGAAGATGACCTGCTGCAGCATGTACTCGGTGGCGCTCGGCTTGGCTCCGCCCTTGTCGAGCATGCGCCTGACGGCGTCCTCCTCGGTCACGCTGCCGCCTTCGCCCGAACGGTAACGCGCGCTCAAGGCCTGGTTCCAGGCCATCTGGGCGCGGATGAACTCCTTGAAATGGTCCTTGCCGACGCCGGATTTTTCCATGACGCCGTCAAGCTGGCTGAGCTGCATTTTGTTGCCCGAGGCGAAGCGCTGATAGGCGGCCTCGACCTGAGCGTCGCTGATGCGGATGCCAAGCCGCCTGGCCTCGGCCAGCCGCAGCGTCTGGTCGATCATTTCCTGGCCCGCATCGCCCTTCTTGTGCTGCAGCTTCAGGAAGGCGGCACGGTGCGCGATATCGCCTGACGTGATTGGTATGTCGTTGACGACGTACTTGATCTCGCTGGCGAAAGCCGGCGGCGTCATGACGGTCATCGACACCGATGTCGCGGCAACAAGCAGCGCAAATCCTGCTGAAAAGAGATATTTCCTCATCGTTAGCATCCCAATTCTATCCCGGTTCCGCCCAATTCAATCCCTTCCGGGTGCGCGAATCCGTGCCAGCCCTATGCGGCGAAACCATGTCGCTATTGGATGGTGTCGACTGCGCTGGTCGACGAGCCGAAGTCGCCAAGGGTGCGGAACGACAGGTTGAAGCCGATGCTCTGCGTCACTTCCCTCGTGGTCAGGTCACGCGACTGCGAGTACGTCATCAGGTAGGTGAAGCAGGAATCGTTGTAGGCGAAGCCGACCCCATCCTTGACCAGCAGGCTTTGCTGCAGATCGTAGGTTCCTGTCCCGAACACGCGCCAGTTCTCGGCAAGATGCGTCGATGCACCAAGCGTGACCTCGTGACGGTCGGTGGTGAAACCGTAGAGCGGCTGGGCCTGGATGAAGGCGTATTTGGCGCTCAGCGACACCGGCAGGCCTGAATAGGCGGCTTTCACCTCGGCGCGGCGAACCTCGAAGGTCTGCTCGTCGAAGCGGCCGCTGACCGAGGCCGCGAAGCCGTTCGGGCTGTTGATGCCAAACAGGCCGACATAGTCAGACTTGCTGGTTTCTAGGCCCGAATAAGCGCCGACATTGACCAGATCCGGCGCGGCGAAGGAGTTCTCTCCGCCTATCTGATAGGACTGGCCGAAAATGGCATTGGTGCCCCAGCCGTTGATGTAGGAGCCAGAATAGCGGAAGCCGACATTGGCGCGCGAGCCACCTTCGATGCGGTCATAACCGGAGAATTTGTCGCGTTCGAACAGAGTGGTCGCGTCGAACACCATGCTCTGGGCGTCTTCGTTGGGAATAGCGAGGCCACCGACATATTGTTCGTTCGGACGCATGAACACCTGCGCCATCGGCTCGATGACATGGCTGGACCCGCTAGCCAAGGAAAACAGCAGCGGCCAGCTCATCTCAAGCCCGGCGGTTGCCATGTAACGGGCAAACGATGAGCGCATGTCGTCCTGTTGGCCCAAATTCGTCGCCATCTGGTTGATGGCGGCGAGCGAACCAGATGATGCGTTGAGGTAGTCGACGTCACCCTGCAGCGCCAGCAATGGTGTCACCACCAGCCCGTCATCGGTGACGAATGTCCTTTTCCATTCGGACTCGGCGGTGAGGCGCCCGGATTCGCCCTCGATGCCGGGCACGCGCACCGTAGGTGTAGTCGAGCCGTCATCGAGATCATCGCGGCGGATGACCCGCGTGTTGACATTGAACGACAACTGCCCGCCGGCCACCGACGTATCGGGAATGTAGGCGTAGTCGAGCGAAGGCATCACCCAGGGCTGCTGGCCGCTACGCGCGGTGCTGTCGATGGTGTTTTCTTGAACGTCGAAATGCATGGCGCGCACGTCGAAGTAATTTCGGCCATTGAGGCCCGTCAGGTAAACTGTCGACTGGTGGACGGAGGCGTTGTATTTGTCGATATTATAGGTGTTCGAAAAATCCTTGTCGGTCTGCAGCAGTACGTCCCAGCCGAAGTTCCAGCGCTCGTTGATGGCGAACTGCCCTTGCGTACCCATCATGCCGCGGAATTTGTTTGGATCGCCCGCCGCGCCCGAATCGACATTGCGGCCGTTGCTGTCGATGAAGGCGTCTGGATTCTGCTGCTGAATCCCGGCGATCTTCAACGTGTATTCGCCATTGTTGAAGCGCTGGCGCCACTCGGCCTCTCCAAGGAAACCCTGCTTGGTGTAGCCGCTTCCCGTCACCGTCAGGTCATATGTCGGCGAAAGGGCGAAATAATACGGAACCCTGACGCTGTATCCCAGATGGCTGTTGTAGCTGATGCTGGGGATCAGGAAGCCGCTCTTGCGCTTCACCGTCGGGTCGGCAATCTCGAACGCCGGCAGGTAGGCGAGCGGAAAGCCGAAGAATTCGAAATTCGCATTCTCGAAGCGAACCGTCTTCTTCTCGCCGTTCCAGATGATCTTTCTGGCCTTCACGCGCCAGGTCGGCGCTTTGTTGGGCTTGTCTTCGCACGGTTCGCAGGCGGTGTAGACGCCATTGTGGAAGGTGGTCAGCACACCGCCCATGCGCTCGGCGCTTTCGGCGGCGAAATAGGCCTTGTCGATGGTTTCAACGCGCAGCGCGTTGGCGAAACCGTCGGCAAAATCGTCGGTGATGTCGATATGTTCCGAATTGATCTTGGTGCCGTCGCTGTTGACGAGCTCGACTTTGCCACTGGCAACCAACCGCTTGGTGGCGCGGTCGTATACGACCCTCTGGGCGACGAGGCGGTTGCCGCCATAGTCGATCTGCACGCCACCGATTGCCGTCACGGTCTGGTTGTCGTTGTTATACTCCAGGGTATCGGCAGCCAGCAGCATCTGCGTGCCAGCCGGAACGGACGACACGTTGCCGACCTTCTGCGCGAACGCCGGCAGCGCGACACCGCAGGCAAGCAGGCACGCCAAAGCGCTCGCCGCATAGAGGCGCGCCAAACCGGCCTGCCTGTTGCTGGGCAAAAACGCCTCCCTCACTAGCCGTCTTCCTTGTATAGCAGGAAAGTCACCCCGAAGAACATAGCTACCACGACCGGTACCCAGGCGGCTATGGCGGTCGGCACGAATCCTGCCACGCCGAATGCCTTCACCAGCACCGAAACGACATAAAGCAGAAACCCGGCAACGACGCCACCCAGAATCATCGTTGCCGACTGCCCCATTCGCGCAAATCGCATTGAAACTGTTGCCGCAATCAGCGTCATGGCGACGAGGAGGAACGGCAACGCCACCAGCGAATCGAACTGCATGGCAAAGGCATTTGCCTTGAGGCCGAAGGAGCGGGCAACCTCGATTTTTCCGGGCAGGTCGTAAAACGGAATGGTTTCCGGGCGCGCCAGCCGCTCTTGCACGAATTCCGGCTTCAGATAGGTCGGCACACGATCGCTTGCCGCCGGCGTGATGGTGCCGTTCCGGAACGTCTTTACATCCTGCAATTCCCAATATCCGTCGCGAAGATAGGCGCGGGCAGCGTCCTTGCGCTCGACGATATTGCCTTGCGGGTCAAGAATGAAAAAGACGACATCGGACATCTCAAGGCCCTGATTGAGGATCGCCCGAGCGCCGATAATGGTGTCACCGGAGCTGGTTTTCTGGCGGATCCAGGGGGCGGCATCGGCCGAAACCGTATTTGATTTGCCGGAGCGCAACTGCGTTTCGATCTGCTCGGACCAGGAGAAGGCGTGCGCGGCGAGCGGGTTGATGAGCCCCACCGACACAAAGCCGAAAAGCAAAGCCCCGATGCAGCATGGCAGCAGGAATTGCCAGGCGGAAACGCCCGCCGAGCGCGCGATGACCAGTTCGTAACGGCGGTTGAGCGAAACCAGGGTTGCCATTGCCGAGAACAGGCCGACAAACGGCACCGTCTGCAGCATGATCATCGGCATCCGAAGGCCCGAAATGGCCACCGCCGTGCCGTAGGTGAAGCCGGGCAGGCCGGTAGTACGGCCGGACAGCTCGGTGAAATCGATCAGGAACACCAGCGCCAGCAGGCCCAGGAAGAACCAGATCGTGATCGTCAGGTAGCGGAAGAAGAAATAACGGCCCAGCGTCCAGCCCATCAGCCGATCCCCTGACCTGAAGTGCCGCGTCTGGAGAAACGTAGCTTGAGCGCGTTCCAGCCGTCGCCGACGCGGCTCGCCAGGTTCGTCATCCAGTCCGCCCAGGCCACCGGGAGCTCCATGGTCCGGTTCGAGACGATGAACCAGATGGCCACCACGGCAGCCACGATGGGCACGCAATAGACCATATAGCCGTATAAAGGCACTTCATCGGCCTTGCTCGCGGCAAAGAAACCCAGCCAGCGCACGAACAGCGATATCGTGATGGCGGTGATCAAGGGATTGATGCGCGCCTCGCGATGCGAGCGCGCATCGCCCGCGACCGCGAGCGCGATCAGCGCGAAAACCATGGAATAGGTCCATTCCGAAAACCGTTGATCGATCTCGGCGCGGTATTCCTGGGGGTTTTGCTGAAAATTCTTGTCGTTGGCACTCGGATTGAGCAGGTATTGAGTCGTCTGGTCCTTCGGCAGCAGCGTTACCTGGTTGGCTGCGGACATGAAGGCGGACATGTCGAAGGCATAGGAGGTGAACCGGATAACGGACAGATCTCCGGTCACCGTTTTGCGATGGATGACGCCATCATTCATCACCAGGACTTTTTCACCGTTTCGCTCGGCAACGCTGCCAGTCTTGGCGTAATAGACGAGATTGACGCCTTCCTCGCGCGAATCGGCGACGAAGACGCCGCCCAGCCTGTTGTCGGGAAGCCGCTCGCCGATCTGCAGGAACAGCCCCTCCTCGATCTTTCGGAAGGTACCTTCCTGGATGATCAGCGACAACAGATCGGCGCGCGACTCGGCCACCAAAGCGCGGTTCTTCTGCCGTGCATAAGGGTCGATGCCATTGTCGACGGCAAAGGAAAAAACGCTGGCCGCAAGGGCTAGAAGCATGATTGGCCGCACGATCGTCCAGCGCGATGCGCCCGCCGCGTTGACGACGGCGAGCTCGGAATCCGAATTCATGACACTGAGTGTCTGGGCGACCGCCACCACCAGCGCGAAAGGCACGACGATCGGGATGATCGAGGGAAGAATAAGGGCGGCGACCTCGAAGAAGGTCAGCGACGACTGGCCGCTATCGGTGACCAGATCGATCTTGGCCAGCACCTGCGTGGTCCACACGATGGCAAGCGTCCAGACCAGCGCTGCCAGGAAGACCACGAAAGCGCGGCGCATGATGTAGCGTTCAACGACCTTCATGAAGGCTTTACTCGGTTTTCTCGAACGGCATCATGCCACCACGCTAAGGGTAGCTGTCCGGCGACGCCCGCACAACTGGCTGCGATAGGCTCGATCAGGCAGGCGATCCGGTTCCCGTCCCACGTCGCGTGCCGCAATGAACCGGAGTGTCGGAGGGAATGGATAAGAAAAGGCGAACATCGATGGTTAACAACAGGTTGCGGCATGAAGCGGGGCCGTGCCGCGACGAATCGCCATCGATTCCATGTGTCATATGGGTAGCCATTTTGGCAAAGTCTTGCCAAATGCCGGAAAACGACCAAATGTCGCGGATCGCTTCAAACCGCGTCGCGCACCATCGCGCAATCCCCGAAAGCAGGACATGATGAACCCGAGACCGTCGATCGCCTTTGCAAAATTCGCTGCGCCTCAGCAAGCGGCGAACAGGAAGGGCACGGTCTTCGTGCTGTCGGCGGATGACGGTGGCCTGAGCGATGCGGCCAGGGCCTACGATCCCGGCAAGACACTCGACCGGGCCTTCCCGGTGGCAGAGTTCACGGGCAAGTTCGCTGGTGTCGTCGAGATTCTGGCGCCGGAAGCAACGTCGCTCGACAGGTTGATCGCGATCGGTGCCGGCAAGGTGTCGGGGCTCGACGAATACGCCTGGCTGAAACTCGGCGGTACCATTGCAGCGTCGCTGCGCAAGGCAACCGACGTCGCCGTGGTGTTCGATCTCGTCGGAGCCTCGCCCGACGGCAAGGATGCCGCCAACCTGGCGGCGGGCATTCTCCTGCGCGGCTATTCCTTCGACAAGTACAAGACCAGGAAGGACAAGGATGACGCGAAGGCCGATCCGAAGAAGCCGGTCAAGATAACCATCCACACCGCCGATCCGGCCGGCGCCAAGAAGGCTTTCGCTGAGGCCGAGGCGGTGGTTGACGGTGTGATTCTGGCGCGCGACCTGGTCAATGAACCGGCAAACGTGCTGGGACCCGTCGAGTTCGCGGCCTACGCCAAGGAACTCGAGGGGCTCGGCGTCAAGGTCGAGATTCTGACCGAAAAGGAGATGAAGAAGCTCGGCATGGGCTCGCTGCTCGGGGTCGCCCAAGGCTCGCCTCGTGGCGCCCGCATGGCGATCATGCAGTGGAACGGCGGCAAGCCCAAGGACAGCCCTGTCGCCTTTGTCGGCAAGGGCGTGACCTTCGACACCGGCGGCAATTCGATAAAGCCGGCTTCGGGCATGGAGGACATGAAGGGCGACATGGGGGGGGCCGCTGCGGTGACCGGCCTCATGCATGCCTTGGCAGCGCGCAAGGCCAAGGCCAATGTCGTCGGCATCATCGGCCTGGTCGAGAACGCCGTCGACGGCCACGCGCAGCGCCCCGGCGACATCGTCACCTCAATGTCGGGCCAGACCATCGAGGTGCTCAACACCGACGCCGAAGGGCGCCTCGTGCTGGCCGATGCGCTATGGTACTGCAATGACCGCTTCCAGCCGAAATTCATGGTCAATCTGGCGACGCTGACCGGCGCCATCATGGTCGCGCTCGGCCTGCACTATGCCGGCCTGTTTTCCAACAACGACGAATTGGCGGAAAGGCTGACGGCGGCGGGGCAGGCGACGCAGGAACGGTTGTGGCGCATGCCGCTTGGTGCCGAATACGACAAGCTGATCGATTCCAAGAACGCCGACATGAAGAACATCGGCGGCCGTTATGGCGGTGCCATCATCGCGGCACAATTCCTGCAGCGTTTCGTCAAGGATACGCCCTGGGCGCATCTCGACATTGCCGGCACCGCGATGGGCGCGCCATCGAGCGAGATCAACCAGTCCTGGGGTTCAGGCTTTGGCGTGCGCCTGCTCGACCGGTTGGTGCGCGATCACTACGAAAGCTGACCGCGATCCATGGCCGACGTGCTGTTCTACCACCTGACCGAATCGACGCTGGAGGATGCGTTGCCCGGCCTGCTTGAGCGCAGCGTCGATCGTGGCTGGCGTGCCGTTGTGCAGACCGGCACCGAGGAACGACGCGACGCGCTCGACCAGCATCTATGGACCTTCCGCGATGATTCGTTCCTGGCGCATGCGACCGATCGCGAGGCCTATCCCGGCGAACAGCCTGTCCTGTTGACCACCGGTGACGGCAACCCCAACGAAGCCAAAATAAGGTTTTTGGTCGACGGCGCGGTGCCGCCTGAGCTCAGCAGCTACGAGCGTGCCGTGTTCCTGTTCGACGGCCATGACTCCGCCCAGGTCGAGGCGGCCCGAGGACACTGGAAGGTGATGAAGGACGCGGGCCATGCCGTGACCTACTGGCAGCAGACGCCGGACCGCCGCTGGGAGCGCAAGGCGTAAAGAGGGCCGTCTTGCAAAGGACGCAGTTATCGACGAACGATCCGATTTAAGCATTGAAAATGCGCACCTCTCGCGGCGGGCTGAGAATGCGGATCGAGATCATCGGAACCGGGCGAGCCGTGCCCGCTGCATGCGTGACGTCGCGCGCGCTCGACGAAAGACTGGGGCTTGGCCTTGGGCAATTGGAGGCGGCAACCGGCGTCATCGAGCGCTATGTCTGCGAGGGCGAATCGCAGATAGATCTGGCTTGCGCGGCGGCCCGTCTTGCCCTCGCCGATGCCGGAATCGAGGCTAGCGAAATTGATCTCGTGATCGGCGGCTGCGGCGTGCCTTACCAGCCGCTGCCGTCGACCGCGCCGCTGGTCATGCAGCGTCTGGGCATGGTCGATGGCTCGGCCGCGGCCTTCGACGTCAACAGCACTTGCCTCGGCTTCCTTACCGCTTTCGAGACCGCCGGCCGCATGATCGAAGCCGGACAAAGCGAACGGGCGCTGATCTTCTCTTCGGAAATCGCCTCGCGGGCGCTGCCATGGAAAGACCAGCCGGAAATCGCCGCGCTCTTTGGCGATGGTGCTGCGGCGGCTATCTTGTGCCGGTCGGCGTCAGGGGAGGCCAAGGTGGTGGCCAATCTGATGCGCACCTATCCCTCGGCCTATGATGCCTGCGGCATCGGCTCCGGTGGCACGCGTTTCGATTTTCACGGCCAGCCGCAGGAGTTCGCCAGCCACACTCTGTTCCACATGGATGGCAAGGGGCTGTTTCGCGTGACATCGCGCCATTTCAACGGCTTCGTCAGCGACCTTCTCGAACGAGCAGGTTGGCGGCATGACGATGTCGACCTGGTCGTGCCGCATCAGGCGAGCCCTTTTGCCTTGACCCACATGGCGCGCCAGACCGGCTTTGCCCGGGAAAAGCTGGTCGACATCGCGGGACGATACGGCAACCAGATCGCCGCCTCCATTCCATTTGCACTCGACGTGGCCCGTCGGCAAGGTCGCATCACGCCGGGCGTAAAAGTGCTCTTTCTCGGCACCTCGGCCGGCGTGTCGTTCGGCGGCATGGCGCTCCAAGCATGAGACGCGTGCTCGTCACCGGCGCCAGCGGCTTCCTCGGCGCACATGTCGCGGACCGTCTGGCAGCGGACGGCACACAGGCGGTGGCACAGGGCCGTGACACCGCACGCTGCGCGGCACTCGAAGCGGCCGGCCACACGGTTGTCCGCATCGACCTGTCGCAACCGTTCGACGCCTCGATCGATGCCACGTTTGGCGAACTCGATGCCATCGTCCACTGCGCCGCACTTTCGGCGCCGTTCGGCCGGTTGTCGGATTTCCAGACGGCCAATGTCACGGCAACCCGCAATCTCGTCGATTTCGCGCGGCGGCAAGGCGTGCGCCGCTTCGTCCACATCTCCAGCCCTTCGGTCTGTTTCGCCTTTCGCGACCAGCTCGATGTGTCCGAGGACATGGTCTTGCCGGAGCCGGTCAACGCCTATGCCCGCACCAAGCGGCTGGGCGAGAAGATCGTGCTGGCGGCGCCCGAGGTCGGATCAATTGTCCTGCGGCCGCGCGGCATCTATGGCGCAGGCGACCGTTCGCTGCTGCCGCGCCTGCTTGGTGCTGCCCGACAACGGCCGCTGCCGCTGTTTCGCGACGGCCATGCGCGCATAGACCTCACCCATGTCGATGATGTCGTCGACGCGGTTGTCGCGGTGCTCGGGGCTGGCAATGCTGCTGAAGGCCAGATCTTCAATATCTCGGGCGGCGAGGTGTTGCCAATGCGCCGCATCGCCGAAGGCGCCTGCGCCCATGCCGGTGTGGCCGTGCGTTGGCGAAAAATGCCGTTATGGCCGGCGCTGCTGGCGGCGGGCCTGATGGAGGCCGTGGCGCTGCGTTTGCCGGGTCGTCCTGAGCCGCTGGTGACCCGTTATGGCCTTGGCCTGTTCGCCTATGCCCAGAGCCTCGATATTTCCAAGGCTGGGCGTATTCTTGGCTGGACGCCGAAAGTGTCGTTCGAGGAGGGGCTCGACCGCACATTCGGCAACGAAGCGGAAGGCGGAGGGAGGGCGGCAGCGTGAAGATTGTCTTTGCCAACAGCGCCTGGGTCAGTGCCGCCGAAAGGCTGATCCTGCGCGGCGGCAGCTGGCGCAGCGTACGACTGCGTGTCCGCTATGGCCTCGTCATCCATCCACAGGCCGGTCCGGTGCTGATCGATACGGGCTATACGCCGCAGGCCATCAGTGGCGACCATAGAGGCAAAGCGCTCCGCCTCTACGGTGCGGTGTTGAAGCCGCAGCTCAACGCATCAGAACAAATGCTGCCGCTGCTGGCGCGATTCGGTCTCACCCCGCAGGATGTCAGCACCGTCATCGTCACCCATTTCCATGCCGATCACGTTTCCGGCCTGTCGCTGTTTCCCAATGCCCGCTTCATCGCCAGCGACGCTGCCTGGTCGCGGCTGAAGGTACGGACGGCCTGGCAGAACTTGCATCATGGCGTCTTCACCGAACTGTTCCCGGCCGATTTTGAGACCCGGCTCGACGGGCTGTCGGCGAAGCAGCAGATCGCGTCGCGAGGAGCCATTCCCGGCGGCGCCGATCTGTTCGGCGACGGCAGCGTGGTCGCCGTTGATTTGCCCGGCCATGCCGATGGCCAGTTCGGCCTGCTCTTTCCCGACATCGAACGCCCGCTGCTCTACGCCGTCGATGTGCAGTGGTTGGTCGCGGCACTACTGAAGAAGCGCACGCCAGGCTTTCCGGCGAGCCTGCTGGCCGAGGATTTCGCTGCCATCGAGCCGACCAGCGATATGCTGAGGCGCTTTGCTGCGGCCGGCGGCGAAGTGATGTTCTGCCACGATCCCGTTCCGACGCCATACGATCTGGACGCCGGGGGCGAATGAACGGGCTCACTGAGGCACTGGGCTCGTTTGCCGTCACCCAATGGGTGTCGCGCAAGAGCCGCGAAAACTTCGAACGCTGGCAGGCGCGAGCCTTGCGCCGCTGGCTTGATCGTGACCTGCCGTTGGCGCCTTTCTACGGCAAACCGCCGCGCGGCCTTGGCGATCTTCCGGTCACCGACAAGGCGCTGCTGATGGCGAATTTCGAGCGCTTCAACATCGCTGGCGTGTCGGCCAGCGATGCTTGGGCCGCGGCTTCCGCCGATGGCCGCCTCGGCGACCTGACCGTTGGCGCCAGCACCGGCACTTCGGGCAATCGCGGCCTGTTCGTCATTTCCGAGGCCGAGACATATCGTTGGCTGGGTGCAATCCTGGCAAAAGCCATTCCCGATCTTTTATGGCGCCTGCAGCGCGTGGCCGTGATTCTGCCGCAAAACACCGGGCTCTATGAACGCGCCCGGAAGTCCCGGCGCATCGAACTCGGCTTCTTCGACCTGACACTCGGCCCCGAAATTTGGCGCAGGGAACTCGAGGATTTTGCGCCAACGGTGATCATCGCGCCGCCGAAGATGCTGCGGCATTTCGCAGCCGAGAAATTCAAGCTGTCGCCGGCCCGCATCTTCTCGGCCGCCGAAACGCTGGATCCCGTCGATCGGCCGGTCATCACAGCGTTTTTCTCGCTCCCGCTCGATCAGATCTACATGGCGACGGAAGGGCTGTTCGCGGTCACCTGCCGGCAAGGCGGGCTGCATCTGGCGGAAGATTCGGTACATTTCGAATTCGAGCCGGTCGGCGACGGCCTGGTCACGCCGCTGGTCACCGCTTTCCGCAGGCGCACGCAGATCATGGCGCGCTATCGGATGAACGACCTGCTGCGTCTGTCCAAGGCGCCCTGTCGCTGCGGCTCGCCACTGCGCACGGTGGACGAGATTGTCGGCCGCATGGACGACGCCTTCCGGCTAGCCTCCGTGCGCGGACCGATCCTGGTTACACCAGACATTCTGCGCAACGCGGTGCTGAAGGCGGACCGCCGCATCGACGATTTCCGGTTGATCCAGACCACGCCCGATACCGTCGAATTGCGGTTGGCGCCCGACCTTGCCGATGATGCAGCGCAGGCCGCACTGGGGGCAGTACGCGCGCTGCTCGCTACGCGCCGGTCAATCGCCACAGTCGAACTCGTTCGTGTGCCGCTGACGCTGGAAACCAGCCGCAAACTACGCCGGGTAGAATGTCGGCTGCCGCCAGGAGCGGCTCCATGAGCCTCGCAACCCTCGAAGAAACCCAAGCCAATCTGGTTGAGAACAGCCCGCTCCAGGTCGAGGCTTTCGTCGGACTGTTCAACGAAGCCGCGGTGCACGACCTCGTGCGCAACCTGACGGTCAGGGTCGAGACTTTCGAAGTCGCCGGGCGCAGCTTTCCGCTGACGCTAAACGACGCCGGCGAGGCGCCCAACTGCTACATCTGCTGTCCGTCCAGCGCCTATATCGACTATGCCATAGACGAGACGCGCAACTTCAGCTCAGTGCCATTGCTGCAGGGGACAATTCGCGCGCTGATCCGAGCCTGCGCGCCGCTGGTCAAAGCGAGCGGTCTCGGTCACCAGGCGCAACTCAACAACTGGCTCTATTCGACCAATCCGGTGCCCCGGCTCGACAGAATAGCGATCGCGGCGATACGGGCCGGTCTGACGGCACGCTTTGCCGACCGCGCCATCGTCATCCGTTCGCTCAATGAGATCGCCGATCCCTCGACCATCGCAGCGCTGAAGGCGGAGGGTTTTCGCATGCTGGCGGCGCGCCAGATCTATATCTTCGCCGACCGCAGTGCTGCGCCGCCAATGACACGCGACATGAAGCGCGACCGCGCCCGATTGCGCGCGACGCCCTATCGACGGGTTGGCAACGGCGACTTCACTGACGCCGATTACACCAGGAGCGAAGAGCTCTACGCCATGCTCTATCTCGACAAGTACACGCCGCTCAATCCGCACTACACGGCACGCTACATCAGCGAGATGCATCGGCGCGGTATCCTGCAGCTCGCCGGCTTGCGTGACGGCAGTGGCAGCCTCGTCGCTGTCACCGGCCTGTTCGAGAATGGCGGCACCCTGACCCAGCCCATCGTCGGCTACGACACCAGCCTGCCGGCCAGCGACGCGCTCTACCGCATGATGATGGCGACGGCGCAGGATCATGCCACCGCGCGCGGTCTGTTCTTCAACATGAGCGCCGGTGCGGCCGATTTCAAACGCCGTCGCGGCGCCGTGCCGGCAATCGAGTACAACGCCGTCTATGTCGGCCATTTGTCCCGCCGTCGCCGCGCGGCGGTGCGGATCATGGAAATGGTTCTGGCGCAGGTGGGCATACCACTGCTGCGGAGATTTGAACTGTGAGTCTTCCCGCGAAGAAGGAGTTCTGGCAGGCGGTGGCGCTGTCGGCCGATGTCGGCCGCAAGCCCTGGCGTGTCCTGCTTGATGGCGCGCCGATCGTGCTGTTTCGTTCCAGCACCGGCATATCGGCCCTGTTCGACCGTTGCGCGCACCGGCTGGTCGAATTGTCGACCGGCAAGATCATCCAGGGCGAGATCGAATGTCCCTATCATGGCTGGCGCTTCGACGGCGACGGCCGCTGCACCGCCATTCCCGGCCATGTCGGCGAGATGCCGCATTACAGGGTGCGGCGCTATCATGCGATCGAGCGCGACGGCGTCGTCTTCGTCGCGGTCGGTACGCCCAGCGGCGAACCCTACCTGCACTGCATGCAAGGCAAGGATGTGATCGTGCGGCGCGTGCGTTCTTCGACGCAATCGACGGTCATCGATGCGGCGGAAAACATCCTCGATGCCACGCACACGCATTTCACCCACAAGGGTCTGCTGCGCGGCCTCAGTGCCAAGCGCCATCTGGTTCGGGTCGAGGTCACCGGCGGCGAGGGCTGGGTCGAAGCCTGCTACACCGGCGAAGAGCGTCAGCAGGGCTTGATCAGCCGGCTTTTGGAAGGAGAGCGGACCAAAACCATCGGCCGCTTCCGTTACCCCGGCATCGCCGAGCTGGAATATTGGGGCAAGGGCGGACTCGTGCTGGCGACGACTTTTCATCTGCGCCAGGCCGATGAACGGACCGTCGAGGGCGTCGGCTGGCTGATCGGCCAGCGGCAGGGAGGCTTTGGTCATCTCAAGGCGCTCGCCTTCAAGCCATTGTTCAACATTGCGCTGGGGCAGGATCGCAGGGTGTTGAAATCGGCGAGCGACAATGCGCTTTTTCCGCCTCAGGTGCTGCCTGCTATCGGGCCGCTGGATTTCCTGCGGCGCGATATATCAGCCATCATGGACGGCAAGATGCCATCGGCCGCAACGGAGCCGAGCGTTCACCAGATCGAACTTTAGGTCTCGACGGATACAGTCAGAAAAACTCGGCTGAACAAAGGGATAGGCGTGTTTGCGGAATCCTTTGCATCAATCCTGAAGCGTTCCGTTCCATTCGATGTCGCGCGTCGATGCTACCTGCAGGCTGATGCGCTGGCGCAGTGCCGTGCCGGCGATCTCGGCCAGGGCACGCCATTGCGCCCGTTTCGGCGCGGGGTCGCCGGGCCAGTCAAGCAGTTCGTCGGCATCGCGCATCGCTTGGGCAAAACGCCGGATCTGTCGTGACCGCAAAGCCGCCGGCAGTCCGTAAATCCACATCGCCAGCCGTACCGTCTGTGGCACATCGACGTCCGGCATCACCTCGTCGCCATCACGGAGCATGGCGTCGGCGAAGCGCTCCGGATCGCGAAAAAAATGCAGGCCGCTGGTGGCGCGCGGATTGCATTCGAGCGGTAGAATGCCGCCGCTCTGTTCGCGCATCAGGTCGAAGGAAATCTGTCCGGTCCATCCGGTGCCGGCCACGAAGCTTTCGACGAAGAGCCGCGCGGCAGGGTCGTCGACCAGCTCGAAGCAGATACCGGCGCCCTTGCCAGCGCGGTAGAGCGAGCGATAGAGGCCCAGCGCCTTGAGCTCGCCTTTCACCGCCACCGCATAGGCACTGATCTCGTCGCCGTCGACAAAGCGCTGTGCCACCCATGGGATTGCTGGCGAAGGGTTGATTGCATCGAGCTTTTCCGGCGAGGGGCGCAGCAGGACATGGCTGGCAAAACGCGACCAGACCGGTTTGAACACCAGCTCGCGAGACTGACCACGCACGGCTTGCAGATCATCCCCGCTTTGCAGCAGCGTGGTCTCCGGCACCGCAAGGCCGAGGCTTTCGGCCAGTCGTATCAACGCGTGCTTGTCATGGACCTGTGCCAGCAGCGCCATATCGGGCGCGAACAGTCGGGCCGGCAGGGCGCGGTCGCGCCAGATCTGGCCGAGATAGAAGATCTCTTCGCAGGTCGGGATGACGAGATCGACGGCCTCGCTGCGCACCAGCGCTTCCACGGCCTCGCCATAGGCATGTCCGGCAAAGCGCGGCGGCGGCAGACGGCGATAGGCGGCGCAGGCCGTGCTTGCAGCAGCGATCGGATGGGCCGGGCTGTCGGCAAGGATGATGCGCAGCCCGGTGGCGTGGAGCAGCCGCGCCAGATGAAGCGCGACAGGGGCACGCGCCCCGGTGATCAGCACGGTGCTATTTGGCATGGGACATCAAGAGGCAATCACCGTGGCCGCTTCGTTGGCCAGAAGCGTTGCGCGAATCTTGAAGCGTTGGCAACGCAGGCTGAACCGATTGCCAGGCCATCGCCTTTTGACCGTCAGGGCGTTGTTGGCAGGGTTGCGATACTTCGCGGTGATATGAATGCGCTTTCTGTTTGTCCTGCTCGCTGGCCTCGGTGCCGATGTCATCTATCGCTGCGCGATGTCCAATTTCTCCGGCCATGAGATAGGGCACCTAGCCCGTCTACGAGCAGGGCCGCTTCAAGCCGGTGACGATGTCAGGTCAGCCCGCAACTGCCCGACAAGATCTTTAGCGACGAGGGGCGCATTGGAAGACGATGAAGGACGCCGGCCACGCCGTGACCTACTGGCAGCAGACATCGGACCGCCGCTGGGAGCGCAAGGCTTAGCCCAGCGGCTTCTGGCAAATGGCGATGCCTACTGCATCGCTTTGATTCGGTTTTCTTTCCGGGTGACGTAGTCGCCGTATTTCAATTTCATGAACTCGTCCGCCAGGTTGCGGTGCGAACTCCTGAAAACGTACCAGTCGCCATCCGGTGACTTGCGTTGGTAAAGCACCCTGCCGGCCTGGCGATGCTCGAAACAGGTAAGTGCGTTGGCGTCGCCTCCTGCTCCATGCCATTTTGCGCGGAAGCAAAGCTTGCCGCCTCCGGGAATGAACCAGATGCCGTCGCCATAGCCCAGCTTGCCCTTGTCCGAAGTCCAGGAACTGAATTGACGGCGCTGCACGGCAAAGTAACCGGCACCGTTTCGACCCCAGAGCCACGAACGGTTCTGGTACATCTGGTAGATGCCTTCGTCGGGCACTGCTTCGGCCTGCTTGGCCAGTTCGGCGATTTGCGCCGCCGTCTTGGCCGTTGCCGGAAGTTGGAAACCAAAGAGAGCGATGGAACAGGCAAATGCCGTTCCAATACAATTCCCCAGAACTCGTTTCACGACCCTACCCCTACTCTTTTACGCTACGCCCAATTCTTACGCTTGCCTTTGCACATGGTGCCGTCTGTCTAGGGCAAGATATGCTGGGTAACCCTCCAGTCGGGCAGCCCATAGCCACCCAACCATGGCCACACTTCCTTCTGGTTGAAGTAGACGACCGAGGTCAGCGCCGGAAACTCCGAATAGGACTTGCGGGAATCGGCCTCCCATTGCGAAACATAGTCCTGCTTCCCGACATAGCCGAGTTCCGCCACCTCGATCGGCTTGTTGAAACCCGCGACGCGGTCATAGCCGGGCTTCAGCATCTCGGCGAATGTACGGTCATGACCGGTCTCGTCATTGTCCTTTTTCTGCAGGCCGAACACCGACAGACCGATGACGTCGACGTAGTTGTCGCCGGGGTAATATTTCTCGAGACCCTCTTCACCCTTGGGTGACCACATGTATTTGGCGGCTGGAGCAGCCTTGCGGCAGAGATCGACCTCGCGCCTGTAGGCAGCGATCCAGTCCTTGGGAGCCCAGTTGGCCCAAGTGAAGCGGCCGTTCTTGTCCTCCATTTCCTGCGCCCAACGAATGGTGACGGGGCTCTTCATGGCCCCCACCAGGTTGCAGATCGCCTGCATGTTGGCGTCATACTTGCCGCTCAATATGCCGTCGCGCAGTTCGTTCGGGGTGATGCGCCAGTCCTTCGACCAGGTCCAGGGCTCGATGGTGATCAAGAGGGACCGGTTCCGCTGAAGGGCATAGGCATCGGCCAAGGGAAGGGTCGCCAGATCGACGTCTTCCCAAGGCAGGAACAACTCCTCGATGCTGGCGCTCTTGTCGGCGCTGAAGTCGCCGTAGGGATCATAGGATCCGAACGCCGACGCGGCGCTGCTCGTCTGAACGGGATCCGTCGCGACTGTCGAGCCGGCGCCGGCCGAAGTCGGGAACGCTGCGCTCCCGCCCAGAGCCAACGCGATTACAAGTGCACTTACTGCGGTGTGTTTCATCATAATCTCCCATGGCTTCGACATCCTACGGAAGTCAAAGCTTCGCCCACGTGTCGATCAATGATCGACACGGCCATCCAAAACCCGATCGGCTTTATCGGCGGAATCTGCGGGATTTCGGAGCGACTGTTGGCGGCAGTGCTACGCACAAATCCCGCCATGAAATCATCTCTTCAAGGCCCTGGCACGAAGGGCTCAAGAGAAGAAGGTTCGCCGCGATACTCACAAATTCGCGTCAAATATCCCGATATATCATCCCTTGCTAAATTAAGAGCCGGTCGGGACCAAGAGTCAAGTGCAATTAACGGTTGCTTAACCATGGCATCCGCAACATGGTTAACGCTGCCGCCGGGCTGGATCCCTGTCGGGCGCCTTGGCTGTGTCAGCGAGTTTATCAGCGCCAATCGTTTTGCCGACCGCAATGTCCCGAGTGGTCGGACGCTATTATTCCCTCCCGATTCAAGGCGTTAGATTAACCAATTCTCAAGAGGTGTGGTTAACTAACACTTAATTTAGTTGACTCTAAGAAAGCGAGAGCTGATTCTTCCGCCGGGATTTTGAGAGCTTCAGCCATTGGTCGACTGAAGTCCAAAGTGGTGGTGGGTACGTGTATGAGTGTCTCCGCGGACGCCGGCAGGACCGGCGGTAAGACCAGGTCGACTGGTCGATCCAAGGCGATATTGGCCGCCGCCAAGACGGCCCCTTTTCTTTTGCCTGTTCTGTCGGCCTCCCAGCAGCGGTTCTGGAAGCTCGGACTTGGGTGCTGGTCAGTCACGTTTGGGGTTTTCTGGTTCTGGTGGCTGCAGCCGGAGCACATTGAAAATATCGGTCCATACGCTATCGCGACAATCACACTCGTATGGCTGACGTTCATGCCGATGTACTTTCTCCTGAACGTGCATGCGATGAAAAAACCATCCAAGCTTCACACGATCCCGAGACATTCACGGGTCGCGATGGTGGTGACCAAGGCGCCTTCCGAACCGTTTTCCGTGATTGTGCGTACACTTGAGGCGATGCTAGCGCAGGACTATCCACACGACACCTGGCTGGCTGACGAGGATCCTTCAGAGGAAACAGCTGCCTGGTGCGATGTCCATAACGTCATGATTTCGACACGGCGCGGGCGGGACGATTATCATCGCCAGGTGTGGCCGCGCCGGACGCGATGCAAGGAAGGAAATCTGGCGTTCTTCTATGACAATTACGGTTACGAACGCTACGACTTCGTCGCCCAGATGGACGCCGACCACGTTCCGACACCAACCTATCTCAGGGAGATTCTGGTCGCCTTCGCCGACCCCGCTGTCGGCTATGTCTCGGCGCCGAGCATTTGCGACAACAACGCCGCCGAGAGCTGGTCGGCGCGGGGCCGGCTGTTTCCGGAAGGGATGTTCCATGGCCCCCTGCAGTCCGGCCACACGGGCGACGGAACGCCACTTTGCATCGGCTCGCACTACGCCGTGCGAACCGCCGCACTTAAGGAAATCGGCGGTCTCGGCCCGGAATTGGCCGAGGATCACTCGACATCGATGCTGTTCATTGCGGCCGGATGGCGCGGCGTGCATGCGATAGACGCCATCGCCCATGGCGACGGCCCGCAAACCTTCGCCGACCTTGTCACGCAGGAGTTCCAGTGGTCGCGGAGCCTGATGACGATTATGCTCCAATACTCGCCCATCTACCTTTCCAAGTTGCCGCCACGGTTGAAGTTTCAGTTCCTTTTTCGGCAGCTCTGGTACCCGCTGTTCGCCCTATTCTCGCTTCTGATGTATGCAATGCCAATCTATGCACTGCTGTCGGGGCACAGCTTCGCCAAGGTGAGTTATGCCGACTTTCTTTGTTATTATGCGCCGAATTCCATAACCCTGATTCTTCTCGTAATGCTCCTGAGGGCCTTCGGCTTGTCACGCCCGCTCAATGCCAGAACAATCAGTTGGGAGGGAACGCTGTTCTCCTTCTTTGCGCGTTGGCCATGGGTGCTGGCGGGCGCGCTATCTTCGGTTCGTGATTATCTGACCAAGTCGTTCGTCGATTTTCGCGTCACCCCCAAGGGCAGCGGCCCGAAAAATCTCCTGCCTGCCCGCGTCATCTTTCCTTATGTGGCGCTTGCGATCGGGGCTTCGCTGCCGGTCCTTCTTGTCGACCGCGCCTCGGACGCCACCGGCTTTTACTGGTTCGCCGCCTTCAACGCGTTCGTCTACGGGTTGCTTGTGATCGTGATCATCATCAGGCACCTCGCAGAGAACAGAATTTCGGTGCGGCGCAATGTTGCGAAACTCGTTTTACAGGCCTCGCTTGCAGGTGTGGCGCTGTCAGTCCCGAGCGCCGCGTTTTATGACCGCGGCCTGGAAGGCATATATGGGCTGCAGCAGGGCGCGGGCAGCCTGCGCATCGTCAGCGTGGCCTATCCGGTTTCGGGCGCGGGTCGTGGCGGGATCGGAACCCGCACGTTCCATTTTGACCCAGGCTGGGATCAGGCCGTTGTCAGATAGCCGGATTGGAAGAGTCAGGCGAGCCACCTTCTCGGGCCGATTGCCAAAACAAAGCGCCGCAAGGTACGCGATGAGGTCTCGATCGCCGGAGATTGAAAGCAGCGGTCGGTTGGAGATTTTCGGTCGATTTGCCGGGGGGCAAATCCGGCATCCAGCAAATGCCAGCAGGAGTTGAGGTGGCGGCGCGAGCACTTGCTCGCGGCTTCACAGGGCCAGACATTTGTTCTTTCGGTTGTCCCCCGCGAGTCATGCACGGAACAGTCAGATGGAATTGAAGACACGGCCCAGTTCCCTCCGCGACACGCGCTTCTTTCGCGCAGGCATGCTGGTCATTTGTACCGCCCTGTTCTCCTGGCTGCTTCTGGGCATCTACCGAAGCTTCATCATCAATCCGCAAACGACGCTGCAGGGGCTCTCGGCGTCCATCCCAAGTGGAATAGCCGCGAGCTACTACGACCTGGTTTTCGTTGTGTCGCTGACGGCGGCAGCCTTGGTTCTGCTTTTCCTGGCGAGGGCCAGCCGCCTCGGCACCGTCGTCGTCGTCGCAATATTCTACATCGCTATCCTTGTTTCGCTGTGTTGGGGGTTTGCCAACATCAATCTCGTCAAGATGCTGAGCGAGCCGTTCACCTTCCAATGGCTGGTCTATGGCGACTTCCTGCAGAACGCCGACGCCAAGAACGCGATAGGCGACGCGCTCAATCCAAGGGATTTCGCGGTTTCGTCCATCTCGATAGTTATGGTGCTGGTCCTGGGGTACGCCGCAGCGAGGCTATGCTCGCGGCTGGGGCCAACCGGCCGCACGATAGTCCTGGGCGTGGTGGTCCTGTGCGTTGCGGCGGCACTGTTCGGTACCGGACGCTATCTGCAGGCAGCGGCCCTGCCGGCGGCAAAAGTCGAAAATCCGATCGTGCATTTTGTCGAATCCGCCTTGCTCAAGCCTACGCCGGTCGTCTTCACCATGAAAGTCGACGCCAACGACCCGGACGTCGCCAGCGTTGGGGAGCGTCCGGCGGAGACCTCCCGTTTCAAGGCGCCGTCGCCAAATCCGATAAAGAACGTGCTGGTCTTCATGATGGAATCGGTGCCATCCCGCTATATCGAGACGTTTGGCGGAAAGTACCCGGTCACACCAAATATAAAGAGCTACGCGAGCGATTCCCTGCGCTTCGACAATATATACGCGCACACGCCTTCCACGAACTATTCGATATTTTCTTTGTTCAGCTCGCTGTACAACGACATATCCTACTACGGCATGACCGCGAGCCACCCGGATCTGCCGCTGAATTCAATATCCAACACTCTGACCGCGAGTGGCTTTCGCACCGGCTTCTTCTGGAGCGCGGATTCACGATTCCAGCGCGTGGATGAGTTTCTGCTCAACAAGGGGCTGGATATCATCCAGGACTATCGCGGTCAGAAATGCACCATTCCCACATTCAAGCTCAGCTCGGAAGAATGGAAGAATTTCGACTACAACAGCGATCTCTGCACGGCCCAGTCCGTCATCAACTGGGTGAATCAGGATGCGGAAAATCCATTTTTCGCCGTCATGTTCACGGCGATGACCCACTATCCCTATTTCACGGACAGCGAGCAGGTTCACTATTCGGATGACGAGAAGTTCAACGCCTACCTCAATGCTCTGAAGATCGGCGACCAGGCGCTCGGGCAGATCCTTGATTCACTCAAGCAATCCGGCAAACTCGATTCCACGCTTGTGGTCATACTTGGCGATCACGGCGAAGCGTTTGGAGAGCACGGAAATTACGTCCATGCCAGCGCTCTCTACGAAGAAAACATCCATATTCCCCTCATCATGATCAACAAGCAGCTCTTTCATGATGATGTCGCGCATTCGGTCGGCGGAATTGTTGACATGGCCCCAACCATCCTCGATATACTCGGCCTTCCGCTGCCGAAGCCGTGGCAAGGCCGCAGCCTGTTCAGCGAGCAGCGGCCGAACAAGACATTCTTCTTCATCCCGTGGAGCGGGTTCCAATTCGGCTACCGCGAGAATGATCGCAAAGTCATCTTCAGCGCCTCCACCGGCAAGGTCGAGGAGTATGATCTCAAGGCGGATCCCACGGAAAAAGTCAATCTCGTCAAGGACGACACGGGCGACCATAGCGAACTGCTGCGGCCCATTGCCGGATGGGTGCAGTCGCAGAAGCGGCGGGTAGCGGATATGATCGCTCAGACGGAGAAAAACGCGGCCCGTTGCCGCATCGACAGCCTTGAGGTCGACGCCGCCGGCACCAGCTTTGAAGGACCACCTCGGCTCGACGTGCTGGTTGACGGAAAAACCGTTGGAGAGGTTGAAATCCAGGGGGTGGAAAGCAAAGCGATCACCTCCGACGCCATCGTGGCGGAGTTGAAGGCAGCGTCCGCTCACGCCACACCATTTCGTTTCGATCTCGGCGCCGTGCCAAATCCGCAGAAGATCGAACTGCGTTACGCCAACGATCTCTGGGCCGGGGCCGGCAAGGCGGGCGATCGCAACCTGTTTGTCGGGAGTGTCAAGGTAAACGGCCATGCGGTGCCGAAGAACAGGCTGCATGTCGACAACAGGGCCGTCGGATACATCGACGACAGCGGGACCAGCATGTTCAACAATGGTTCGCTGTGGGTCAGCGGCCCCTTTATCGAGGGGTGCTTATAGCGCCATGGGCATCTTGAAACGGGTCGCATCGTTTCCGCATTTCGAACCGCACCGCAGTGGCGGCCCTCGCATGCGTGAGGTGCCGCCACGGATGGTGTTGCCCAGTCTGATCACCGTGCTGGCAATCTGCGCCGGTCTTTCAGCAATCCGGCTTGCCTTCGAAAGTCATTTCGAGGCCGCCGTAAGTCTGATACTGGTCGCCTGTCTGCTGGATGGGATCGACGGCCGGCTCGCCCGCGCGCTTCATGCGACCTCGCGTTTTGGCGCTGAGATGGATTCGCTGGCTGACATCGTGAACTTCGGCGTTGCTCCCGCGCTCGTGCTTCACGCCTTCCTGCTTCATGAGGCTGGCCCGCTTGGCTGGATTGCCGCCGTTCTCTTCGCCATCGCCTGCGGGTTGCGCCTGGCGCGGTTCAACGTCCTTGCGGGGACAGGACACGAAAGGGGAAATTGGCAAGCCGAATACTTTGTTGGCGTCCCCGCGCCGGCAGGCGCTCTGCTCGTGCTTCTGCCGATGTACCTGGTGCTCGGTGGCCTGCAACCGGATCGAACATTTGCCGTGCTCGGCAGCGGCTACACGATCATGGTGGCGTACCTGCTTGTCAGCAGGATGCCTGTTTTCTCCGGGAAAGCCATAGGTGGCCGTATCCCGTTTTTTATCGCGATCATGGTGATGTCCGGGCTGCTGGGTTACGCAATGCCGCTGTTCAACTATGCATGGTACACGCTGACGGCCTCGGCGCTCGCATATCTTGTTTTCCTGCCTCTAAGCGCGCTCGCATATTCGCGACGGGCGCGTATCGAGGATGAAAGAAAGACCAATGCGTGATCGCGGCAGTCTTTCGCCCGCGCCGCTTGCCGGCATGTGACTTGCGAAATTCGCCGTGATGCTCAAATCGGCCGGCGGCTATCCTGCGGCTCGATCATCCACTCCGGCACATCAGACACTGTCTGCGCTTCGATAAAATCCGATGCAAGTGCGACATACAGTGTTCACCACGCCGTTTGCGCGAATTTTAATAAGTATCCCCTAATATTCGGCCATGATGTGAATGGCGGTTGACCGTTCACACGGCGCGGAAGACCACCAAAGAAAAAATATCTCCGCGTCCAATCGATGTGCATTTATCGACAGGGGATAGATGATGAACAAGTTCATGAGCGGTTTGGCCGTCAAAGGCAGAAACAATGCCTGGTCTATAGCCGTCGTTGCATTGATGTCGATGGTTTCCGGTTGCCAGAGCATGGACGCGACCACGACCGGCTCGCTCGCCGCCAAGCTGGCGGTGCATGCGCCCGGCAAGAAGATCCACTACGTCGGCAAGAAGCGGAACCATATATTCAACCGCAAGCGCCTCATGCAGACGACCAGCGTGACACGGACAACCGAAACGGCCTACGCTGCCTTCGTGCGGCCGCAGCGGACCAGGATCGCGGCGCCGGCGCCGATCAAGGTTTCTTACAAGCTGGGCGATGGCGGCCCATTCCTCGGCCATTCGCCCTGGATCTGCGGTCCGAGCGGATTTGGCCAGCGCGCGGCTTGCCGGGCGCGCTAACAGGAGTTCGGCGGGGACTAGAATCCGGGTACGAGAGGTGAGGCGGCGCGGGCCGCGCCAGCCACCCCTCGCGCCCGGATTTTCCATGCGCGCCCATACCTATCGACAAATGCCTTCGAACCGTCTTCGATCGGCCGTCGTTGCTTGATGTCGAAGCCTCACGTCGGCGCGTGTTTAACCGGTTTGTCGGCCCACGGCCTGAAGCACCTCGCTACGGCGCAAAAGGTTTGACATCGGTCCTTGCCCGGCAGTTAATGCTCGTAAGCCAAGCTGCCGACCGCACGCCGGTAACCCGGTGCTGCGTCGATGGGGGGAACGCTCCGTGGTGGTGCGTCCTCCGCCACGATCGTGTCGGCGCTGCGCTGGATCGGGGATGCGAAAATCGACATGCGACCGCTGATTGTGCCGACAGTTTTGACCGGATTGCCCTGGGCTCGCGCAGATGGAGAGGTGGAACGCGGCCAGTCTTCCAGGCGCGTCCGGTTTGTGTCTCTGCTGGTCGTTTGCGGCCAGTTGGCCCTTGCCGGAGCCGCTCACGCGGCCGACGAAAAGAAGACCAAGCCCGCGGAAGCCGCCGCCACCGTGCCGACGGCTTTTGAGTTGCAGCTTCTCTACGCCGACCGCACATGGCTTTGGAAAGATGGAGCCGCCTATTTCGGGCAGACCGGCCGACCGCTGCGGGCGTGGACGTCGGGGCAGGATTCAGCCTCTGTCGCCGAGGGCAGGTGGCTGGTGACCAAAGACGGCAAGATGTGCATGGAAGTCGCCTGGCGGTCCAAGAGCTACAAGGGCAAGCTGCAGCGCACCTGCTACAGCCACCGCACCAAGGGCGGGACCATTGAGCAGCGCAAGGATCCGGATGGGGAATGGTACAGTTTCAAACGTACTCCAGAAGATCCTTCTGACGAATACCGGAAATTCGTAGCGGGCGACACCAAGGCCGCGCAATTCGAAGAGACCCGCAAGCTGATCGATTCCAAGAATTAGGTCAGCCACACTGAGCCGGCGGTAGCTCGTGGCCGGCTTGCATGAGCGTTGACCAGTCAGCGATTGCGCGATCCGCTCGGGACCCATCGCGGCGGTGGAACAGACCTCAAATCCGTCCCTGTTTTGACAACCGGCTGCTTTGCCGGCGCCTCTCGAGGAACTTGCGAATCGCTTATCGGGGCTCTTCAGAGCAGTCCGGCCGGAGTTGCCGCCGCGCCGATTTCCGATCGATTGCGTTCAATTCTACAGAACGGCGAGACGCTGGGTCCGTCGCACGATCCATTTAAATAAGAATCATCTAATATATCTGTGTGATGTTGGCGCGAGTGGTTGCTCATGGGCGTGAAAACGACGAGAGCATAGCATGTCGCAACTCGAAACTCGCCCTTGGCTCGATAGGAGGGGATAGATGACGGTCAATTTCGCGATGGGCGCATTTCGTCCGGGCAAGTATAATCTGATTATTGTTGCGGCTGTGGCGATGATTTCGGGTTGCCAGGGGCTGGATGCGACCAGAACCGATGTGGTCTTCATCAAGCCTGTGGTCCACCCGATGCGCAGCAAACCCTTGGCCCAGCCGGTCTACGCCATGTCCACTGTTCATTCGCTTAGAATCGAGCCTGAGATTCTGATGACGAGCGCGGTACGGACGACTGAAAGTGCTTACGCTTTTGCATCACCACAGCTGATCAAAGTCCGCACGCTGCCTATGAAGGTCGCTTTCAATCCTGGCGATGATGGTGCATTCCCAGGCGCCTCGCCCTACATCTGCAGCCCCAGCGGATTTGGCCAACGCGCAAGCTGCCACCCTCGCTATCTCTGATCTATCGGGCGGCAACGGATGCAGCCGCCTCGCTTGGCGGCAGTTTCACCGATTTTGCTTGTAGCCCGAAAAATGGCGCCGCCGTCCTGACGATCGTGTCGATGTCGGAAAGCTGCGGCACAAAGCCAAGATGTGCGCGCGCCTTGCCCGGATCGGCATAGAGCTCGGCCGGATCTCCCGGGCGCCTGGCCCTGAACACAACCGGAACCGGTCTCGAGGTTATCCGACTGACCGCTTGTATGATCTCCTTGATGGATACGCCTCGCCCGGTGCCAAGGTTGACCGCCAGGCTTTGTCCGCCGCCCTCGAGGTGCTGGACCGCTTTCAGGTGGGCGCGGGCCAGATCGGCGACGTGGATATAGTCGCGCACGCAGGTGCCGTCCGGCGTGTCATAGTCCGTGCCGAAGACCTCGATTTCGTCGATGATGCCAGACGTCGCCATCAGCACCCTGGGAACCAGATGCGTTTCCGGTGAATGCCACTCGCCGAGCTCGCCGTCGGGATCGGCACCGCAGGCGTTGAAATAGCGCAGGATCGCAAATTTCATCCCATATGCCGACGCATAGTCGCCAATGATCTGTTCGCCCATCAGCTTGGTGCGCCCGTAAGGGCTGATCGGATTTTGCGAGGAGGTCTCGCGAACGGGCAACGCTTCCGGCACGCCGTAGGTCGCGCAGCTGCTGGAGAAGATGATGTTTTCAATGGCGTGCGCGCGTGCCGCGTCGAGCACGGCGATGGTGCCGGTCACATTGGTCGAATAATAGTCGGCCGGCCCGTGAACGGATTCCCCGACATAGGCCAGCGCCGCGAAGTGGATGATCGATGTCGGCCGGTATGTGTCGATCGTCGCCCGCAGCGCATCCGGATCGCGGATATCGCCGACGACAAGCGGACCCCAGGCGACGGATTTTCGGTTGCCTCGGCACAGATTGTCGAAAGCCACGGGCAGATAGCCGGCGGCGGCCAGCAGCTTGCAGGTGTGACTGCCGATGAAGCCCGCTCCACCTGTGACCAGGATCGCCGGTCGGCTCATGAAGCTGCTGCCCCCGTGATGCGGCTGCCGTAGAGCAGGGTGTCGAAGTAGTCGACGGTGTGCGCGAGCCCCTGGGCCAGGTTGATCCTCGGCTCCCAACCGAGATTGTCCCTGGCGAAGGAAATATCCGGTTTGCGCTGCCTGGGGTCGTCGACCGGCAGTGGCCGATGCACGATCTTCGATCTGGAGTTGGTGTAGCCGACAACCAGCGTCGCGAGTTCCATGATGGTGAATTCGCCGGGGTTACCGAGATTGACCGGATGGGCGGGCGCATGCGGCGCATTCATCAGCCGCATGAAGCCCTCGATCAGGTCATCGGCATAACAGAAGGAGCGGGTCTGCAGGCCGCTGCCATAGACTGTCAGGTCTTCGCCGCGCAATGCCTGGACAATGAAGTTCGAGACCACGCGCCCGTCATCGGGCTGCATGCGGCGGCCGTAGGTGTTGAAGATGCGGGCGACGCGGATGTCGAGGCCGTATGTCCTCGAATAATCGAAGAACAGGGTTTCGGCCGAACGCTTGCCTTCATCGTAGCAGGACCGCGGTCCATGCGTGTTGACGTTGCCGAAATAGCTCTCGGGTTGTGGGTGCACGAACGGGTCGCCGTAGACTTCCGAAGTCGAGGCCTGGAATATCTTGGCGTTGCTTCTGCGCGCCAGTTCCAGAAGGTTCAGCGAACCGAGAACGTTTGTCTTGAACGTATGGATCGGGTCGGCCTGATAGTGCGGCGGAGAGGCAGGGCAGGCAAGATTATAGATCTCGTCGCACTCAAGGCCCACAGGCAGCGGATCGACGATGTCGTGCTCGATGCAGGTGAACCTGGGATTGCGCAGAAGGGCATTGAAATTGTATTTTTTTCCGGTGTGGAAATTGTCCAGCGCGACGACGTCATACCCATCCCGCAACAGGCGTTCGCACAGATGCGACCCCAGGAAGCCCGCGCCTCCGGCAACCAGAGCGCGCCGCCGTTTTTGGTGGGGCTCCCTTTGACCGATTCCGGATCCCAGTTTCAGAACCTTGACAACCTTGCTCATGCTTTCCCCTTACGCAACGCGCACGCTACCGCCGGGCCGGGACAAACAGCCCGGCCACGCCTTCAGAACGCGACAAACCCTCCGCATCCGCGGATTCGCCAGCATTGATGTGCGTTAATTGTTCTCTGGGTTCGCCGGGCCGGTGCCACACGATTCATGTGCCGCTGTTCACCAGTCTCTACGCCCCAAAATCGCGATCACGCGCTCGGTGCCATCATCGTCGATTGCTCGCCCAAATTGCACATCCCAACGCATTGAAAATATACCTGTGGAAATCATAGTCAACTAAATTAGCATCTCGTTAACTACAACAATTTGCGAATGGTTAACCGTTGACGGGTTCGTGCCGGCAACGTGGTTCGTGAATTCCCCGGAAAGATAATTATTTTAAATCAACAGGTTGGACAAAGAGATGAAAGACGCGGTCCGGTATGGCGACGTGTTTGAGCGCAATATCAGCGCCCGACAACCAAGGAAGGCCGAGGTCGCCACTCAGTGCTTATCTCCGCCGTGTCTCAAGCAGTATATCTAAATGAAAGACAGATTGGGCAAACCCAACGGGTGTCAAACCTTCTGAGCGCAATGGGCTTGTTGGCCAAAGCCACTCGGGGTGCAAACGTAAACATCAGGGCGTTTATGAAAAAACTCCGCATCGCAACCGGTTATAGCGGAAAGAAAGCCCAATAACCAAAATTAGAACGGAAACCCGCTTGGTGAGAGCGAGTTTAAATTTGAGTCCTGTTCCGTTGCACTGCTCACAGGCGCCGCGCATAGAGGCCTCTCTCCTTCGCACACGCGGATCAGGTCATTTTTGAAGGAAAGCCGCACGTGTTCATTCCAAGCCGTAACATCGGTCATTTCGGCAATGGCATTGAGCGCATAGGTAGAGCGCGCCGTCCATTGCGCGATCGCCTATGTGAGCCGAACGACACGCCAGCGCAACTGGTTGTAAAATGTCTGGGCCAGGGAACGGCCTTCATCTCAGGCCGTCCCCTGGCGGGCAACGACAAAATAGCAGCGCCGGCGCGCTTGGCATCCTGCGTGTCCACCAGATGCAATGGTTGCACGGAATCTGCTCTGCCACCGCCAATGAGATCAGCGACTTGACCTTTGGCGGCAGCGCCGTCTTGTCGCTGAGTTCGATGGCCTTGACCTCGGCTCAGGCACCGGGCAGACCGGCTTGGGAAATCGCTTCACAAAGCTCGGCACGCCGCCCATGGTCGACTGGATGTCCTTGAGAGTTGCATCATAGGTGCCAATTCGGGCCAGTTGTCCGGCAAGATATGATTACAAGGTGACTGTCTGAATGCGCTTTTTGTTTTTCCTGATCCTGCTCGCCGGCATTGGCGTCGGTGCCCTCTATCCCTGGGCGATGTCCAATTTCTCCGGCCATGAGATCGGCACCTGGCGCGTCTATGAGCAAGGCCGCTTTAAACCGGTGACGGTGCCGCTCTCCGTCCGCGACGCACCGGTGCGAGTGCTGGTCGATTTGACGGCGCGGGCCGAGCGCATCGTTTCGCAGCAGCGCACGGTACTGACGCTGACCGCTGCCGCCAACGGCCGCACGGCGCTTGCCTCGACGCTGCAGTTCAACCACCCGGACAATCCGCGCCAGGCCAGCCCACAACTGCCCGACAAGATTTTTCGCGATGAGGCCGGTGTCATCGCGACCATCAATCCCGGCCCCTATACCTTCACCGTTGGTCCAGGCGACGCCGAGGACATTCCGATACGTGCGGTCGACCTCATCTTGCGCTCCGGTGCTGGTGAGGCAGACAGGCGTGCGCGGCCGGTCAGCTTTGTGCTGATGGCGATCGGCTTGGTCGGCTTCCTGCTGACCTTGCGCTCCGGTGGCGGCCGGCCGGAAAATCCGAACTCGCAGCCGCCACCGCCACGCTGGGGCAGGGGATCCAAGTGAATTATCGCCACGCATACCACGCCGGAAATTTCGCCGATGTCGTCAAGCATGTCGTGCTGACGCGGCTGCTCGATTATCTGAAACAGAAGGACAAGGCGTTTCGCGTCGTCGATACCCACGCCGGCATCGGCCGCTATGACCTGTCATCGGTCGAAGCACAGAAGACCGGCGAGTGGCATGGCGGCATCGGCCGGCTGATCGATGCCTCGTTCGATGCCAAGACGAGGGCGCTGCTGGCGGCCTATCTGGAGACCGTGCGCTCGCTCAATCCCGAGGGCGGCGTGAAGAAATATCCGGGCTCGCCGCTGCTCGCACGCCATCTCCTGCGCAAGCAGGACCGGTTGTCGGCGATCGAGCTGCACCCGAAAGATGTCGCGAAGCTCAAGGCCGAATTCGCCGGCGATTTCCAGACCAGGGTCATGGAGCTCGATGGCTGGCTGGCGCTCGGAGCGCATCTGCCGCCGAAGGAGAAGCGCGGCCTGGTGCTGATCGATCCGCCCTTCGAGGAGCCGGGTGAGTTCGATCGCCTCGTCGACGGGCTCGAAAGGGCGTACAAGCGCTGGCCCGGCGGTATCTATGCGCTGTGGTATCCGATCAAGGATCGCAAGGCGATCATCGCCTTCAGGAAAGCGCTGAAGCAATCCGGCATTCCGAAAATTCTCGACATAGAATTCGAGATCAGGCCGGCCTCTTCGGAACCCAGCCTCGACGGCAGCGGCCTGATCGTGGTCAACCCGCCCTTCATTCTTGAAGGCGAATTGCGCACGCTGCTGCCAGCCCTGCACAAATTGCTCGCCGTGGGCAGGCCCGCGCACTGGTCGCTGGAATGGCTGGCCGGTGAGCAGGCGGGCATGGCTTAGACCGTTGTCGGCCGGGGCGCTGCTACACTCCGGTGGCAGCCAGCGCGGCCGGCGTGATGCCGGATAGCCGCCTGCTTTCGCGCGTCAGATGGGCCTGGTCCGCATAGCCGGCCTCGATCGCCAACACCGCGGTCGAGGTATCGCCGGATGCCTGCCGCAGGCGCCTGAAGCGATGGAAGCGCAGGATCCGGTCGAGCGTCTTCGGGCCGTAGCCGAAGCTTTCGTCGAAACGGCGCCGCAGCGTTCGTTCGCTCATATGCAGGGAGCGCAAGAGGAAAGGCACCAGCGGCTTGTCGGCTGGCAGACCCCGGTCGATAACGTCAAAGGCAAGGCCCATGGCCGCATCAGGCGCATGGCGATCTTGAGCCTGTGCCGCGACAGCCTTCTCCAATTGTTCCACCAGCCCAGCGAGATCGGGCGTGGCCCGGATGCGGCCTGCCAGATGGCGCGCCCTCGCGCCCCAGAACTCGCATAAGTCAAGGCGTTCTCCGACGATCCGGTTGGCCGGCACTCCCAGCCAATCGGCGGCCGCCCCTGGCCGGAATCTGAATCCGATAATCGTCGCGCCTGGCGGCAATATCTCGATCAGCGGCTCCCGGTCCGGTCCCGCGACCCGGAACCGGCCGTCGATCCACTGCAGGTCGATCGTCGCATCCGACGTTATCACCACAGGTGGAGCGTCCTGGTCCCGCATCCGGTGCACCCAGACGGATGCGAAGGTGGCGCCGAGTCGCCCCTCTGCGGACCGTTCCTGGAAAAGGCCCGTGGTCCGCGCCAGTACCGCTTCCATCCCGTCAGCCTTCGTCAGCCCGCCATTCGCTGCATGGCCCCGCCCATTTTGGCCGAAATCTTCAAGGCGGGCCGTTGCCACCATGGCAAACCGCGCGAAGCCTTTCGGTGCCACTCAAGGTCACCGACATCGCGCAGTCGTGAATATAGAAAGGACAAATCAAAATGAAAGCTCGCATCAGCGTCATCACGCTTGGCGTCGACAATCTGGAAGCGTCGCTCGAATTCTACCAAAACGGCCTCGGCCTTCCGACCGAAGGCATCATCGGGAAGGAGTTCGCGCACGGCGCCGTCACCTTCTTCGATCTGCAGGGTGGCTTGAAGTTCGCGATCTTCGAACGCCCCAACATCGCTCTTGACGCCGGCATCGCCCAAACCGGCCGCAGCCCGACCGAGTTTACCATCGGTCACAATGTCACGAGCGAGGCCGAGGTCGATGCCGTGATGGCGCAGGCCGTCAGCGCCGGCGCGCGCCTCGTCAAACCGGCCCAGAACACGTTCTGGGGTGGCTATGCCGGCTATTTCCAGGATCCGGACGATCATCTCTGGGAAGTTGTCTTTAACCCTGCATTTCTTCCCGAGGACTGACCTGGAGAGGAACACGTAGCCGGTAAGGACGTTGGTGGACGCTCTGCTCGTTTCTGGAAACCATTGTTTCGGCAACCGCTTGACCGCCGCCGAGCGAATCCGCACAGTGCGTACAACCGACCTTGAGAGGCTGCCATGACTCGCTTCGCCAAATCCGCACTTGCTGCCCTGATTTCGCTCTGCACCCCGCTTGCCGCGCCCCTCGGCGTCACGCAGGCAGTGCAGGCGGCCGACTATGGCGTCTATGCCGACGACGATGGCGGCGTCTGCGGTCAGCCCTGGGTGCTGAGCAAGATTTCCAGCCGCTTCTCCTACCAGGTGCACCACGTGCCACACCTGCCGGATGTGCAGATCACCGATTTCCGGCGCATCCATCAGCACCGCTATCTGCCTGCCAACGACACCTGGCCGATCGGTCGTCGCTATTGCGGCGCCACCGTCAGCCTCTCGGACGGCCGCGATCGGACCATCTGGTATCTGATCGAGGAAGGCCAGGGCTTTGCCTCGATCGGCGACAACGTCGAATTCTGCGTCTCTGGCTTCGACCGCTGGCTGGTCTATAACGGCCGCTGCCGCGTCCTGCGTTAAGCGCGGCCTTCCCATTACCGATTTACTTTCGCGCCTGCGGCCGGATTGGCCGCAGGCGTTTTTCGTGCCGTGTTGACAGAAGGCGTGATCCGTCGCATAGGTATGAGACAGACCTGTCTCATCACTTGGTGCGCGCCATGACGCCGTCTCCTCTTTCCGACAAACGCCAGCATGTCGTCGAAACCGCCTACGCGCTGTTTAAGCGCGCCGGCTTCCATGCCACCGGCATAGACCGGATCATCGCCGAGGCCGAAGTGGCCAAGATGACGATGTACCGCCATTTCCCCAGCAAGGACGAACTGATCGTCGCGGTACTCGACTATCGTGCCAGGCGTTTTGACGATCAGCTCGACCGGCTTGCCCTGAAGGACATCACGCCGGAGCAGAAAATCGCTGAGATTTTCGACTGGCATGGGCGCTGGTTCCGCAGCCCCGATTTTCATGGCTGCCTGTTCGCCCATGCGCTGGCCGAGTTCGGTGATCCCCGGCATCCGGTGTTCGAGGCTGTTTCCCGGCAGAAGAATGGCCTGAGGCAGCGCATGCAGTCGATCCTTGCGGAGGTGATGCCGCGCGAGCGAGCCGAGAGCGTCGCGGCGACGCTGTTGATGCTGATCGAAGGGGCGACCCTGATGGCGCAGATGGGGCAGCCGGATACCGCCCTTCGTGAAGCCCGCAAGGCCGCCCTGGACATCGTCGCCGCCGCGCGCAGGCCGCAATGAGCCCGCTGGTCATCGGGCTCGCGCTGTTCGCGGCGATCCTGCATGCAAGCTGGAACGCCTTCCTGCGAACTGGAGCCGACAGGTTGTGGACCGTCACCGTCATGAGCTTCTCCAGCACCGCGCTCGCCATTCCCCTGGCAGTCTTCAACGGCTTTCCAGCCACATCAGCCTGGCCCTATGTCGCCCTCTCGGCTGGCCTGCAGGTCGGCTACAGCGTGTTTCTGGTGGCTGCCTACCAATATGGCGAACTGGGGCAGGTCTATCCGATTGTTCGCGGCAGTGTGCCTCTGCTTGTCACTCTCGGCGGCTTGCTGTTCGCCGGTCAGCAGATCACCATTCCTGAGGCCGTGGGTGTTGCCCTAATCGGCGGTGGCATCATGGGGCTTTCGCTTGGGCGTGGAAGAGCGGCCACGACGTCGATCCTCTATGCGCTGGCGACGGGGACAATCATCGCCGCCTATGCGACGGTCGATGCCATCGGCGTTCGTGTGGCGGGTAATGTCGGCGCCTACACAGCCTGGGTCCTGCTGGCCTACGGCGCATTGCTGCCGGCGACCTTCGTCGCTCATCGCGGCCGGCTCATTGTCGACCCGCGAGCGCCGGAAACCCGCAAGGCTTTGGGCGGCGGGCTGTTCGCGCTTCTGGCCTATGGCGTCGTGGTTGCGGCCTTCGCGCTCGGGCCTGCCGGTCCGATCACCGCGATCCGCGAGACCAGCGTCGTCTTCGCGGCCTTCATCGGCCGGCTGTTTCTCGGCGAGACGCTAACGCCCCGTAGGGTCGGCGCCTGTGCCGTCGTCGCGCTCGGCGCCATCTGCCTCGGCTATCAGCCGTGACGATAATGCATGCACCTGTCGGCACGCGCAGCGCCACGATTGACAATGGCCTGTTGGCGATACTGGCGGTTAACTGCGGCTCGGGTCTCGCAGGGCTTGCCTATTCGGTGTTGGGGTGGAGCGGCACCTGCCTGTTCGGCGTGGCCTCCGCGGCAGCCGCGCTGCTGCTGTCGCGAAGGCGCTGAATTTTTCGGGCTATCGCCCGCAGGCAAATCGGCTAACCCTCTCACCCGAGAGCAACGCGTCACTTTCGGGAGCCTTCATGGACCTTGCCACCATCCTTGCCTTCGCGGCCGCCTTCTTCGTGTTCGCCGCCAGCCCTGGCCCCGACAACATGACGATCGTCGCCCGCACGATCTCCAGCGGCGCGGCGTCGGGCATTGCCTATGGCGCCGGCACCGTTGTCGGCATCCTCATCTTCCTGATGCTCGCTGCCTTCGGCCTGTCGATCATCGCTGCCAAGATGGCATTCGTCATGACGGTGCTTCGCTACGGCGGAGCGGCCTATCTGGTCTGGATGGGCATCAAGCTCTGGACGGCCGCGCCCGTCGTGCCGGAGTTGCAGCCTGTCTCGGGGCGGCGTGGGCTGCTGACTATCTTTGCCACGGGTGTCGCGCTCAATCTCGGCAATCCGAAAATGCCGCTGTTCTATGTGGCACTGCTGCCCAACGTCGTCGGGGCCTCGCTCACATCAGCGCATCTCGGCATCCTGGTGGCTGTGATCCTGGCTGTCGAAATTGTGGTGATCGGCGGGCATGTGATTCTCGCCGGCCGCGCCCGCAATCTGTTGCGCACGCCCAGGATCGTACGCCGGGTCAACCGCGCGGCAGGCGGCGTGATGATCGGCGCCGGCATCGCCGTGGTCGCAACGCGCTGAGGCAGTGCTATTTCCTGCGTTGTGCGGGCTCGGCCTGATCAATGATCTTGCGAAGAAAGGCAATGTGGCCGCGAAAGGCCCGCCGCCCAATCGTTGTTGCCTTGACCCGTGTCTGCGGCCGTCGCCCGACGAACAGCTTTTCAATATCGACGTAGCCCGCTCTGGCCAGCGTATCGAGATGTGCCCCGAGATTTCCATCAGTGGTGTCGATCATCGCCCTCAACTGGGTGAACTCCAGTGCCTCGCGCCTTTCCAGCGTGTTCAGCACGGCCATGATCCTGAGCCGTGTGCTCTGGTGGATAATGTCGTCAGCGCTCATCTAGAGGCTCCAATGCGGAAAAGCCTTGGGCTGTGGCCATATATGGCCAGGCGATTCGCGAGCAGCGTCATTGCTTTCAGGGGGTCGAAATCGAAGCAGACTCGTTGTTGGTACAGAATACTCTGCCAAGCAGATTTATCTGTCAACCGTTCGCCGAGCGACGGAAGCGGCTTGACAAGGTGATCTTCAGATCGGTCGTCGCATAGCACATGGACCGTTCGCCTACAGAAGATGATCGCCTCGATGAGACGGCAGGTCATGATATTCACGACCGAGGATCATGCGTGAAGCTGCTCGCTAATCTTTGCAGCTTCATGGTGGCGTCGCATCGAGAATGCCGGTGTCAATTGCTGATGGCATCAGAAGATCAACAGAGGATTTTTGCGATGACGAGTGCGATCATGTGCGGATCTCAACCAAAATTTAAGCTGAGAAAATCATACCATTGCTTCGCTGGCTAGCGAGCCGCGAGTCAGATATGCATTGCGCGCCGGGGTCATTCACGGCCATCGGCATAACGTGAAGGGGCATGACATGGCTAAGCAGTCATCTAAAGCGCCGGCATCCAAGGCACCGGCAAAGAAAGCACCTGCAAAAGCAGTCGCGGCGAAGGCCGCAACGGCAGTGAAGAAGGCAGCGCCTGCGAAGGCGGCGGCAAAGCCCGCAGCCAAGCCCGCAGCCAAGGCAGCACCGGCAAAGAAGCCGGCGGCAGCCAAGGCTGTGGCAAAACCCGCGGCCAAGAAGGCAGCACCCGCCAAGGCAGCGGCAAAGCCGGCGGCCAAGGCAGCACCGGCGAAGAAGCCAGTGGCCAAGGCGGCGGCAAAACCTGCGGCCAAGAAGGCAGCGCCTGCCAAGGCTGCGGCAAAGCCTGCCGCGAAGGCAGCGGCAAAGCCGGCTGTGAAAGCAGCAGCGGCCGCGACAAAGCCCGCGGTGAAGAAAGCCGCCGCGCCGAAGGCCAAGGCAGCGCCTGCGAAGGCGAAGGCTCCGGCCAAGAAGTAGACCGGGTCGTTGGGGCGTCGCGTGTCCTTCGGACTCCGCAAAGGACGCTCTGACGCTCTGGGTCGAAGCATATCCGGCAGCGGGTTCAGCCCTCGGGGCTGAGCATCGGGAAGGGGCCGAGGGGCAAGCAGAGCGAGGCGCGCCAGTTGGCTGCCTCGCTCGCCCGATCTGGTTCTCCCCTTGCCGTGTTGGCGAAGGTCCCGGCACAATGCCTGGGGCGTGTGAAGCGCGACGCAGGTCTGATTCCGCTCAGCCTGTTTCCGTCGCCTGCGTGTGATTTGCAGCGTAACAGCCAGTAGGCTTGTCGTGATGCCTGGGCGGAAACCGCGACCGGTTTCTGGCGGTAGCTTTTTTGCGTTCTGGCGGTTGATCGCAAGTGCCTGTCCAGTCAACACTGAGCGTCTGCAAACAGGAAGCCGATCATGCCGAAGCTGCTCTACGCATCCACCTCTCCCTACAGTTCCAAGGTAAGGATGGCCGCGGCCTATGCCGGCATCGCCATCGATCTGGTTGCGGTCAAGACCGAGGACAAACCGGTCGAACTGATCGGCGCCAATCCGCTCGGCAAGATCCCCGTGCTGGTGCTCGACGATGGCCGTTCGGTCTACGACAGCCGCGCCATCACCCAGCATCTCAACCGGATTTCGAAGAACGCGCTGTTTCCACGCAATCCCGACAAGCGGCTGGAAGCGGAAGTGCTGGAGGCGCTGGCCGACGGCATCTGTGACTGCGCACTGTCGATGGTCTATGAGCGCCGCACGCGGCCAGACGAGATGGTTTATCAGCCCTGGCTCGACCGCCAGTGGGCAAAGATCGCGGCAGCACTCGACCTGCTCAATGCCAACCCGCCGAAACTGCCCAAGAAGATCACGGCCGGCCAGATGGCGTTGCGTGCCTGTCTTGGTTACCTTTCGTTGCGCTTCGCCGGCAAATGGGAAAAGGGCCGTGGCCGTCTGACCCGCTGGGCAGCGCGCTTCGACGAAAAGTTTCCCAAGCTGAAGTCGGCTATCCCGGGCTGAAAGGCAGGGCACAAAAAAAGCCGGGCGCGAGGCCCGGCTTTTTCGTGTCGTGGCTTGAACGACTTAGAACTTCATACCGACGCCGAAGGTGACGCGGTTGTCGGTGGCCTTGACCTTGCCGATACCGTCGAAGCTCTTCGAGCCGAAGTCGGTGTAGCGATACTCGACACGGCCGAACACATTGTCGGTCAGCTTGATGTCGGTGCCAAGACCAGCAGTCCAGCCGAGCATGGTGGCGCGGTCTGAACCGAAGGTGGTGTCTTCCACCTTCAGGCTTCTGCCGGCGAGACCGCCGGTGCCATAGAGCAGGATCTCCGGGGTCACGGCGTAGCCGAGACGGGCACGCAGCGAGCCTTCGAAGCCGGCTTTGGAATTGACGCCGTTATCGTCACCCTTGACGCCGTTGTAGCCGAGTTCGGCTTCACCGCCGTACACGAAGTTCTCCTGCTGCCACTGATAGCCGCCGAAGACGCTGCCGACGAAGCCCTTGGTGCCAACGTCAACGTTGTCGACACCGAGATCCTTCTCCTTGGTGTGGCCGCTGAAGCCATAACCAACATTGATACCGGCATAAGGGCCAGCCCAGGACGCCACAGGAAGTTCAGCAATCGGCGCGGGTGCCGGCGGCTCTTCCTGAACGACGTCCGCGGCATAAGCGGTTCCACCCAGGGCGAAGAGCCCGAGCGCGACGGCCAGCGGCCGTGCGAATTTAAGATTGGCTTGCATTGTTCTTTACTCCTTAAGCCACAGGACACAGGCTTGTTTCTCACGATCGCCATCAACCCGTCCGGGGGGTGAAACGGATCTGGCGTTCGTCGGTTCCAAATGTCGTGTCAAAATGCGGCTGAAGCGAACCTGAACTTGGGTCATTCCCCGGCGCGAATGAGGCGGAACCTTGACGTTGCATCTTCGCAACAGCGAAATGTCAGCAGCCACTTCGTGCTGCACTGCACACCGCTTGGTGCAAGGAGTCCAGCGCCCTATATTGTGGTCCAGCGGTTCCGAGTCCAGGACGAGTCGCGATGCCGAACCGGGCGTTTCGCCACAATGCTGCCCCAGGTGCGAATGCCGTTTAACGCATGCGAAGCCATATTTCGTCGGCGTCGTGTTTTCGGGCCAAAATTGAGGATTGACAACAGATGAGCAAAGCCACTGCCGCGGCGCTGGTGACGGGCGGGGCGAAACGGATCGGCAAGGCAATTGTCGAAGACCTTGCCGGCCATGGTTTTGCAGTCGCCATCCACGCCAACGGCTCGCGCGATGAGGCGAATGTGGTGGCCGCTGGGATCAACCAGTCTGGCGGCCGCGCCGCGGTGGTAGGCGCCGATCTGACCGATATGGACGCCGTCAGCGACCTCGTCGGCCAGGCGGAAGCCGTGCTGGGGCCGATCTCGCTGCTGGTCAACAACGCTTCGCTTTTCGTCGACGATTCGGTCGAGGATTTCGACTGGCAGGCCTGGGACCGCCACTTTGCCATTCACGTGAAAACCCCGGCGCTGTTGGCGCAGAACTTCGCCCGCTCCTTGCCGGAAGGGCAGGAGGGGCTGATCGTCAACATCATCGACCAGCGCGTCTGGCGGCCGACGCCGCGCTACTTCTCTTATGCGCTGTCCAAATCCGCTTTGTGGACGCAAACGCAGATGTTGGCGCAGGCGCTCGGCCCGCGCATCCGCGTCAACGCAATCGGTCCGGGTCCGACGCTGAAGAATGTGCGCCAGGATGATTCCGATTTTGACGCACAGCTGGCTGGCCTGATCCTGAAGCGCGGCCCGGAATTGCCGGAATTCGGCGCCACCATCCGCTATCTCTGGGATGCGCGCTCCGTTACCGGCCAGATGATCGCGCTCGATGGCGGCCAGCATCTTGCATGGCAGACGCCCGATGTGACAGGCATGGCGGAATGAGTCCTCTAGACCAAAAGAACAAGCCGCGCGGCGGCGCCGATGATCTTCCTCCCGAAATCGACCTCGAGGATGAGGCGCTCGAGGAGATCATCGAACCGATCGGCCCGGATGTCGCGTTCACGGCCATCGACTGGACGCCGCATGCCGGCGATGCCGAAGGCTTGGTCGGCGCCGAGGTGATCCAGACGCTGGTCAAGCGGCTGCCCAATGCGCCTGGCGTCTACCGCATGATGAACGCCGCCGGCGACGTGCTCTATGTCGGCAAGGCGCGCAGCCTGAAGAAGCGTGTCACCAACTACGCGCAAGGCAGATTCCACACCAACCGTATCGGCCGCATGGTGCGCGAGACGTCGACGATGGAGTTCGTCGTCACCCGCACCGAGATCGAGGCGCTGCTGCTCGAAGCCAATCTTATCAAGCGCTTGCGGCCGCGATTCAATGTGCTGATGCGCGACGACAAGTCGTTTCCATACATCCTTTTGACCGGCGACCATGTTTCGCCCGGCATCTACAAGCATCGCGGCGCGCGCTCGCGCAAGGGCGACTATTTCGGCCCGTTTGCCTCGGCCGGCGCCGTCGGCCGCACCATCAATTCGCTGCAGCGCGCCTTCCTGCTGCGCAGCTGCACCAACTCCTTCTACGAAAACCGCACCCGGCCCTGCCTGCTCTACCAGATCAAGCGCTGCGCCGGCCCGTGTACCGGCGAAATCTCGCATGACGGCTATGCCGAGCTGGTCTCCGAGGCGAAGGATTTTTTGTCTGGCCGCAGCCAGAAGGTGAAGACCGAAATCTCGGCCGCCATGCAGCAGGCGTCGCAAGACCTCGATTTCGAACGCGCCGCCATCTATCGCGACCGGTTGGCCGCCCTGTCGCATGTGCAGAGCCATCAGGGCATCAACCCGGCGACCGTCGAAGAGGCCGATGTCTTTGCCATCCATCAGGAGGGCGGCCAGGTCTGCATCCAGGTGTTCTTCTTCCGTACCGGCCAGAACTGGGGCAACCGCGCCTATTTCCCCAAGGCTGACCCGGCGCTGGAGGCGGCTGAAGTGTTGGGCTCCTTCCTGGCGCAGTTCTATGACGACAAGCCGACGCCGCGTAACATTCTCCTGTCGCACACCGTCGAGGATCAGGAATTGCTGGCTGAGGCGCTCTCCACCCGCGCCGGCCGCAAGGTGGCGATCTCGGTACCGCAGCGCGGCGAGAAGAAAGACCTGACCGACAACGCCCTTCAGAACGCCCGTGAGGCGTTGGGCCGCAGGCTGGCTGAAACGTCGACGCAAGGCAGGTTGCTGGCCGGTTTCGCCGAGACTTTCGGCCTCGCCAAGCCGCCGGTGCGCATCGAAGTCTACGATAACTCGCACATTATGGGCACCAATGCCGTCGGTGCCATGGTCGTCGCGGGACCGGAAGGTTTCGTGAAAAACCAGTACCGGAAATTCAACATCCGCTCGACCGAGATCACGCCGGGCGACGATTTCGGCATGATGCGCGAGGTGATGGAGCGGCGCTTTTCGCGATTGCTCAAGGAGCATGGCGACGTTGTCGTGGCCGACGATGCGGCTGGCGAGGCGATGGCAGCCGAAGCGGGCGATGATATCGAAGACGACATCTCCGGGAACTTCCCGGCCTGGCCCGATGTCATCCTGATCGACGGCGGCCAGGGCCAGATGACGGCGGTGCGCAAGATCCTCTCGGATCTTGGCATTGAGGATCGCGTCGTCGCCATCGGCATTGCCAAGGGCCAGGACCGCGATGCCGGCCGCGAGCGTTTTTTCGTCAGGGGCAAGGACTCGTTTTCACTGCCCGTGCGCGACCCCGTGCTTTATTTCGTCCAGCGGCTGCGCGACGAGGTCCACCGCTTTGCCATCGGCTCGCACCGGGCCCGCCGCAAGAAGGAGATGGTAAAGAGCCCGCTCGACGAGATCGCTGGCATCGGTCCCGGCCGCAAGCGGGCGCTGCTGCTGGCGTTCGGCACCGCCAAGGCGGTAAGCCGTGCGGCAATCGAGGACCTGCGGAAGGTGGACGGCATTTCCGAACAGGTGGCGAAACTGGTCTACAACCACTTCCACGAAAGCTGAAAAATCCGGCACTTTCATCTGGCCAGTCGAATCTGGCCTGTTGACCCCCTACATTGGCTTCTGATTTGAGTACGCAGGCAGAAAGAGTCTACCAGACATGGCCAAGCGCGCGTTCAACCTGCCCAACATGCTGACCTACGCCCGCATCGTCGCGGTGCCGTTGGTCGTGCTGTGCTTTTTCCTCGAAGGCCATCTGAAATCGAGCGACTTCGCGCGCTGGTCGGCGCTGATCATCTTCCTGCTCGCCTCGGTCACCGATTACCTGGACGGCTATCTGGCACGCGCCTGGCAGCAGACTTCCAACATCGGCAAGATGCTCGACCCGATTGCCGACAAGCTGTTGGTGGCCACCTGTCTGCTGCTGTTGGCTGCCGACACCGACCGCCATGCCGGCATTGCCGGCTGGTCGTTGTGGGCGGCGATCATCATCCTGTGCCGCGAAATCTTGGTCTCGGGCCTGCGCGAATATCTGGCCGCACTCAAGGTTTCGGTGCCGGTGACGCAGTTGGCCAAATGGAAGACTGCCATCCAGATGGTCGCCATCGCCTTCCTGCTGGCGGGACCGGCCGGCGACAAGATCTTCCCGCTGACCACGCAGACCGGCCTGGTGCTGCTGTGGATCGCGGCACTCGTGACGCTCTACACCGGCTACGACTATTTCCGCGCCGGCCTCAAGCACATCATGGACGAGTGAGATGACGACCCGCCTGATCTACTTTGCCTGGGTGCGTGAACGGATCGGCATGCCTGAAGAGGATGTCGAATTGCCCGCCGGCATCGAGACGGTCGCCGACCTCTTGCGCTGGCTGCAATCGCGCGGCGAAGGCTACGAGCACGCGCTGCAATATCCCGACGTGATCCGCGTTGCCATCAACCAAGAACATGTCGATCACCGCGAGAAGATAGCGGGCGCACGCGAGATCGCGCTGTTCCCGCCGATGACCGGGGGCTGACACCGATGTCGGCCGTCCCGGTGCCGAGCGTACGCATCCAGCGCCAGGATTTCGACGTCGCCGCCGAGATTGCCGCACTGACGCAAGGCCGCGCCGACATCGGCGCGGTAGTCACTTTCTCCGGCCTTTGCCGCGACGAGCAGGGCGCGCTCTCGGCACTTGAGCTCGAACACTATCCCGGGATGGCGGAGGCCGAGATCGGCCGCATCGCCGCTGAGGCGGTTCAGCGCTGGCCACTGCAAGGCCTCACCGTCATCCATCGCCATGGCAAGATCGCGCCGGGACAGAACATCGTGCTGGTGGTGGCCGCCTCGGCGCATCGCCAGGCCGCATTCGAAGCGGCTGATTTCCTCATGGATTATCTGAAGTCGCGTGCACCCTTCTGGAAGAAGGAGCATCGCACCGATGGCTCCGAAGGCGGCTGGGTCGAGGCCAAGGAAGCCGACGCCCTCGCTGCCGGGCGCTGGAAGTCGCCGTCTGAATAAATCCCTGTCGCAGCCATGCATTGACCGCAATCCTTTGGCCAATTGCGCGAGGTTGATCAGCCTGGGCATTGGCAGTCCGGGCCAAGGTAGGTGGTTCATGCTGGACAGACTCGCTGAGTTCTTCGTCTTCGGCTTTGTTCCCTTGGTCATCGGAATCCTGGCGGTGCCGGAACAGTCTGCGGCCGCCGAAACGGCGGTGCGAGGCGAGGTGATCTATCGCGAACGCATCGCCTTGCCGCCCAGTGCCGTGCTTTCCGTCCAGCTTGCCGATATCTCGCTGGCCGACGCGCCGGCCAAGATTATCGGCGAGCAGACGATCAAGCCCGCCGGCCAGGTACCGATCAGTTTCGAGATCAAATTCGACCCATCGGTGATCCGGTCGCAGATGACCTACGCGCTGCAGGCCCGCATCACCGTCGACGGCAGGCTGATGTTCATTTCCGATGTGCGCCATCAGGTCGATCCGCTCACCGACGCGCCGCAGACCATCATGCTCAAGATGGTCCCTGCAAGCACCGAGCCGACGGCTTCCGTCTTTGGCCAGCTCTGGGTGGTCGATTATATCGACGGCATCGGCGCTATCACCGCGCCGCAGGCGACGTTCAGGGTCAGTGAGGCCGGCAAGGCCGGCGGCAGTGGCCCCTGCAACACCTATTTCGCCACCGCCAAGGTTGACGGCCAGGCGATCGCCATCAGCGAGATCGGCTCGACCTACAAGGCCTGCGCGCCGGAGGTCATGGCCGAGGAAAAGGCGTTGTTCGATGCGTTGGCCAAGGCGGCATCCTACAAGGCCGATGCCGGCAAGCTCGCTATATCAGACAAGGACGGCCGCGAGATCCTGCGCTTCAGCGCGGCAAGCTGATTGCATCACGCCGCAGCCGTTTCCTTGACCATGGTCTTCACGATCTCGATGGTCGGGTCGTCGGCCGGAAACAGCATTTCGAGCGCAAGTTCCGCCAGCGTCACGTCGTTGGGTGTGCCGAAGACGGTCGTGGTGTTGAGGAAGGACACGTTGCCGAGGCGCGTTGCGATGCGCAGCGGCGTTGCCAGCCGCTGCGCCGCGTCCAGCCCTTCCGCCGCGTCGGATCCGGCCGGCAGGGGATAGGCCATCACTTCGGCCAGCAGGCCCTGGATGACCGGATCGGCGCGCGCCTCCATCTGCTGGCGCAGGACATGCACCGTATGCGCGCGCCAGGCGGCGAAGTTCAGGATGCGCGGACCCATGCCGGCCGGATGCAGGATGAGGCGCACGGCGTTGACCGGGCTGCGCATCAGATCATCAGAGCATCCCTCATAGAGCTGCGGCAGCGCCGCGTTCGACAGCACCACCTTCCAATGGCGGTCGACGGCGAAGGCCGGATAGGGCTTGTGCGCCTGCAGGACGCTGTCGATCGCCTTTCTGGCAGCCTCCAGCTCCGCCAGCGACCGCTCCTGGAAGCCGGGTGCAAAGCCGGCCGCAAGCAGCAGCGTGTTTTGATCGCGCAGCGGCACGGCAAGGCATTCGGCCAGCCGTACGATCATCTCCCGGCTTGGCCGCGAGCGTCCGGTTTCTAGATAGGAAAGATGCCGGGTCGAACTGTCCGCCGCCAAAGCGAGATCGGTCTGCGTCATCCGACGCTGCTCGCGCCAGCGCCGAAGCAGAACGCCGAAGGGTGTCTGGTGCAGTGTCATTGCCGGACCCTAGCGCGCACGGCGGCTGCGGTTCAATGACCTGGAGGGTCAAATTCACGGTGACCTCGCAGTCGCTTTTTGACCTCTGAGGTCATGGATTTTGCTCGTCGACCCGGCGAATTCTCCATCCCAAGACACGGCGCATTGCCGCTCTCGCAACCCGATGGAGTGAAATCATGACCAGGTCCATAAATGCCCAGGCGTTGGCCGCCCGCTATGTCGCCGTGTGGAACGAGACGGACGCCGAGCGTCGCCGCACGGGCATTGCAGACCTTTGGGTGCCTGACGGTGAGCACTATGTCGGCGAACGCGCCGTGCTCGGCTACGAGGCGCTCGAGGCGCGGGTGCGCGGATCGCACGAGAAGAATGTCCGCGACGACGGCAACCGCTTCCGCGCCGCCGCGAATGCCCGCCTGCTGCACGACGTCGTCACTTTCACCTGGGAGATGCTGCCGGCCGACAGCGACACCGTACTGGCGACCGGTCTCGAAGTCCTAACAGTCAACGCCGAGGGCCGCATCCTGGTCGACTACCAGTTCGTCCCGGCCTGAACGCCGAAACCCAGGAGACGAAAAATGCCTTTCATCACCACGACCGACGGGACGCAGCTCTATTGGCGCGAATGGGGGCAGGGGCAGCCGATGCTGTTCCTCAGCAGCCTCGGCTTCGGCAACCAGATGTGGGACTACCAGATAGCGGCCTTCGCCGAGCAAGGGTTCCGCTGCATCGCATTCGACCGGCGCGGTCATGGTCGTTCCGATCACCCGGCGCGGGGTTACGATCACGATACTTTAGCCGACGATGTTGCCACGCTGATCGAGCAACTGGATCTCTCCGGCATCACCCTGGTCGGTCATTCGATGGCGGGTGGCGAGGCGGTGCGCTATATCAGCCGGCACGGCAATGATTGCGTCAAGCGGCTCATCCTGCTGGCGCCGATGACGCCGATGCTGCTCAAGACGCACGACAATCCAGGTGGCGCGCCGCGGGAAGGTTTCGAGGCCTTGTGGGCGTCGTGGAAGCACGACTATCCGAAATGGGTGGCCGACAACATCGCACCGTTCTTCATTCCGGAGACGTCGCCCGCCATGCTGCGCTGGGGCTACACCCTGGTGCAGGTTTCCGTTCCCGTGGCGCTCGCCTGTAGCCGCGACATGGTCGAGCAGGATTTTCGCGCCGAATTGCGTGAAATCACGCTGCCGACCTTGCTCATCCATGGCGACCGCGACCGCTCAGCGCCGATCGAACTGACCGGCATACCGTCGGCGAGACTAATCCCGGATTGCCGCTTCCTCGTCTATGAGGGCGCACCGCACGGCATCATGTACACGCATATGGACCGGCTGCATGCCGATATGCTGCAGTTTGTGCGCGAGACCTGACCGTTCGCCAATGGAAAAGGCCGGCGAAACGCCGGCCTTTTCGCATGGGAAATTACAGCGCCGGCTCAGCCGACAATCTCGGTGTCCGAGAACCAGTACTTGATCTCTTCCGCCGCGGTCTCCGGTGCATCGGAGCCGTGCACCGAATTCTCGCCGATCGACAGCGCGTGCACCTTGCGGATGGTGCCTTCGGCGGCGTTGGCCGGGTTGGTGGCGCCCATCACTTCGCGGTTCCTGGCAATGGCGTTCTCGCCTTCCAGCACCTGGACGATCGTCGGCGCCGACGACATGAACTCAACCAGTTCGCCGAAGAACGGCCGCTCCTTGTGGACGGCGTAAAAACCTTCCGCCTCGCGGCGGCTCATCCACACGCGGCGCGAAGCGATGACGCGCAGACCGGCATCTTCGAGCATCTTGGTGATGGCGCCGGTGAGGTTGCGCCGGGTCGCGTCCGGCTTGATCATGGAGAAGGTGCGTTCGAGCGCCATGGGTCGTCCTTGTCTGAGAATGGAGATTGGAGTGGCGGGCTCTATACAAGTCGCCCGGCCCATTGCCAAGGCCCGATGGGCAGGGAGCGCGAGCGAAGCGCCGGGGGACTGCACGTTTCTGTGTCAGGCCGGCGCCGAGGAGACGACATCGGATGGCTGTAAAGCGATGCTTTGCTTGCTATAGTGGGGTTTCGGCGCCGCGCTGAAGTCGGCCCGAATGGAGACAATATGACCATGACAGACGATCGCCAGGAGCGCATTCGCAACCGCGCACATCAGATCTGGCAGCAAGAAGGGCAACCGGCCGGTCAACACGAGCGCCATTGGCACCAGGCGGCAGCCGACGTCGACCTCGAGGATGCCACGGGCAAGTCGGCCAAAAAGCCATCCAAAAAGGCAGCCGGCGCCGGCAAGGCAAAGGCCGAGCCCAAGGAAGCCGAGGCCAAGGCGGCAAAGGCAGCCAAAAAGCCTGGCAAGCCGAAGAAGGCAGCAGCCAAGTAGCCCTACGGCGTCACGCCGCCGCGGCAACCTTTCGTCCCAGCCCGCCATGCAGGTCGAGGCAGCGGGCGAACCATTGCGCCACCACGTCGCTATCGTCGAGCAGCTTGTAAGGCGAGGCGATGCGTGCCCATTGCAGTGCACCGAAGACGATATAGTCGGCAAACAGCGGCGCCGAACCGCCGATGAAGGGCTGATAGCCGAGCATCGAACGCAGCGGCTCAAGCGAAGTCCGGAAAGCTGCCAGGCCGGCGTCGCGCGCCGCGACGACGTCTTCCAGCTGCTTGCCGAAGCGCTGCTCCCGGCTCTGGCGGAAATACACGGCGTTCTCCTCGTCCTGCATGGCATGGAGGTCCACGAGCGCTGCAGTGGTGACGTAGGGGTGGATTGTCAATTGCGACCAGCGCTCGATGAAGCGCGCCATCGCCTTGCCGCCGTCGCCGCCAAACAGCGTTGGCCGACCCGGGTAGGCCTCGTCGAGATAGAGCGCGATAGCGAAGGAATCGATCACGACCTTGTCGCCGTCGCGGATCACCGGGACGGTTTTCGAAGCACCGCCTTCGATGGTGGGAACGTCGAGAAAACGCGTCGGTGCGGTTGAGATATCGAGCCCCTTGTGCGCCAGCGCCATGGTTGCCTTCCAGCAATGCGGACTGAACGGGCGGCTCTCGTCACGCCCGACGAGATCGTAAAGCAGAATGGTCATTGGCGCGGGTCCCTTTGCGGTCTAGGTATCGCTCCCAACACCCCGAAACGGGCGCGGCGGAGAAGAGATGAAACAGCACTTCATGATGTTTGCGGCGTACAATCAATGGGCCAATAGCCGCATCTATGATGCCGCCGCCGATCTTGATGATGAAGAATTCAATCGCGACGTCGGCGCCTTCTTCCGCTCGCTGATGGGCACGCTCAACCATCTGCTCGCAGCCGATCGCATCTGGATGAAGCGCTTCACCGGCGAAGGCGACGCGCCGACGGCGCTGGACGTCATATTGTACCGGGCCTTGCCCAGCCTGAGGATGGCGCGCGAGGCCGAGGATCGGCGGATCATCGACTGGCTCGCTGGCTCGAGCGACAAGGCGCTGTCGGGCCGCTTCACCTATATGACCGTGTCGGACATGCGCACTGTCTCGCAACGGCTGGCGCCCGCGCTGGCGCATGTCTTCAACCACCAGACCCATCACCGCGGCCAGGCGCATATGATCCTGACGGTTCTGGGCCGCTCTTCCGTGCCGCTTGATCTGGCGCATTTCCAGCGCACCGAGGAAGGGCGCGCATATGCCTGATTTCGGTCTGTGAATTCGCCACGGATTTTGTAGAAGTCATGATTTTGAGAAAAATTATATAGAAGTTCTTTTATCAAAAGTAAAAAATACGATATCTGGCGTTTTTCAATATAAAAAATAAAGAAACTAAAACACTTCCAAGAACGTTCATGTGTTGCATGCAGCGTATCGGTCGCATATCGGCCTTTTGCTGCAATGAAGAAAATAGAGTGACCACGTGGAGAGTGTCATGGCTAGAATCTGCAAAAGTATCGCCGGCGCGCTGGCGAGTGGTACAATCATCATTGTTCTTTCCCTGCCGGCGATCGCTGGTGGTGGGATTGGCGTCGGTGTCGGCGCCTCGGTGGGCGGTAGCGGCGGTGTCAATGCCGGCGCTGGCGCTTCGATCGGCGGCAGCGGCGGCATCAGTGCCGGTGCCGGCGCTTCCGTCGGTGGCAGCGGTGGCGTCAACGCCGGAGCCGGCGCCAATGTCGGCGGCTCGAACGGCGTCAGCGCCGGGCTCGGCGCCTCGGTCGGCGGCAGCGGTGGTATCAATGCCGGCGCCGGCGCCAATGTCGGTGGAACCGGCGGCGTCACCGCCGGGCTCGGTGCCAATGTCGGCGGCACGGGCGGCATCGGCGTTGGTGTCGGCGTGGGCATCGGTGGTGGCACCAATCCCAGCAACCCGTCGAACCCCAGCAATCCGTCCAATCCCAGCAACCCAAGCAATCCCAGCCATCCTAATCTGCCGGGCGTGGTGGCTCAGATGTCGGATGGCAAGATCGCGCGGATGAAGAAGCGCTGTGCCGACGTGCTCAGCAGCGAAGGCACCTATGATCGCGACCTGCGGCAGCTTTGCCTGCTGATCGCGAGGCGCTGATAGGCGGTAGGATTCAAATCAAGAATGAGGGATGCGGTCCGCTCCGGCGGACCGCATTATGACTGGCACCGGCAATGGCCAGCCGGCTATCGCCGCATTTTCTGCTGCAGCATGGCCTTCACATCAGGCCATTCGGAATCGATGATGCTGAATCGGACGGAATTGCGCTTTCGGCCGTCCGGCATGATCCGCTCATTGCGAACGATCCCTTCCTGTTTTGCCCCTATCCGCAGAATGGCCGCTCGCGACGCTTCGTTCAGTTCATCCGTGGTGAATTGCACCCGCACACACGCCATGACCTCGAAAGCATGGGCCAGGAGAAGGTACTTTGTCTCGGTATTGACCCCTGATCGCTGGGATGAACTGCTGAGCCATGTATGCCCAATCTCCAGCTTTCTGTTCGTGCGATCGATCTTCCAGAACCGCGTACTGCCGCAGATCAGCCCGGTGCGGCGCAGGACGATGGCATAAGGCAGGACGGTCCCGGCCTGTCGTCCGGCGAGGGCGTTGGCAATATAGCCATCGATCGTAGCTGGCCCTGGGACCACGGTGGCCTTCAGGTTCCACAGCTCGCCGTCGGCGGCTGCACTCAGAAGCCCTTCCGAATGCTCCGGCTGAAGCGGCTCGAGTTCAACGATTTCGCCGACCAAGGCGGGTTGCCCGGATTGGGCGTCCATTAAACGATCGTCCTCAATTTTTCTGGCTGGTGGTCATCGGGCGACAATCAACGGCTGATCCGAGTTTCAGACAGCCAAAGCCAAGTCGCTGATTTCGCTATCCACTTGGCGCTGCGTCAGAGCGGCTTCCGTCATGACCCATTGCTTGAACAACAGCACCTTGCGTGCGGCAAGGCTCTTTGGCGGAGAGACAAAATACCAACCGGCGCTATTCGGATGGTGGACGGCAAAGGGAGCGACCAGCCTTTCGGCGCGGATGTCGCTCGCCATATAGGCACGGTTGGCGACAGCGAAGCCCATCCCGGCATTGGCCGCCTCGTAAGACATCATGCAGGAGTCGAAATAGATGCTCTTGGTCTCGCTGAGCACGAAGCTGGCGCCGGCGAAGCCTAGCCAGGATTGCCAGTTCTGGGTGCAGGTGTCGGAATGCAGCAGCGTGAAGTGCTGGAGGTCGTCCGGTGTCACCTTCGACATCGGCTTGTCGCCGAGAACCTCATGGAACAGCTTGGGGCTGCACACCGGTGTAAGGTCTTCCCGAAACAGCAGGTCGGACGGCAGCCCGTTGAAGTGGCCGTCGCCATAGCGGATTTCGAGATCAAAGTCGGAGGTCGTGAACTCATGCGTCGCGTAGGAGGTCGAGACCCGCATCACGATATCGGGATGTTGCCGCTGGAACGACGGCAGGCGCGGGAACAGCCAGCGCGCGGCAAACGTCGGCAGCACGGATATCTTCAGCACATGCTCCTGCGATTGCCCGGTCGCTTCCATGCTGGCGGCGACGATCCGCTCCAGCGCCTCGCGAACGCGCGACACATAAGTCTCGCCCTCCGGCGTCAACGACACCGCATTGCCGCCACGCTGGAAAATCTTGAAGCGCAGCTGGTCCTCAAGGCTTTTGACGCGCTGGCTGACCGCCGAGGCGGTGATAAACTGCTCTTCGCCGGCACGCGTGAAATTGCCGTGCCTCGCAGCACTCTCCACGATTTTCAGCGAATTGAGGTTGACCTGACTGAGCAGACGCACGGTTTCGACCTTAAGCTGGGCTTACTCTAGCACCAGCATTCCTAATTTTACAGGGGGGGCTAATTTAATCGACTGTTTACCAAGTGTTGCCCCCCACTTGGAGAAGTAGAATGAACGCCCATACAATTCCCGAACTCCGCTATGCGATGAGCAGAGAAGCCATCATCGGCCACGACACCGCCTGGAAAGTGTCGAGCTTCGGCGTCGCCCAATATCTGCACGGCTATGACCCGGCCCTGCTTGCCGCGATCGAGGAGGCCGCCTTGAAACTCAAGGCCAGCCATGCCGTGCACAAGCACCTCGATCTGACCTTTATCACTGGCGCTGACCGTTTCATCCCCGAAATCAAGGAGTTGCTGCACGACAAGCTGCGCCTGGAGCGGCTGTCCGACATGATGGGCACCAAGCTTGAGCCCTATCCGCTGTCGATCGTCGGTTCGACCGTCACGTTCATGAATCCGAGGGATGGCGCGGTCGAATGGCATTGCGACGGCGTTCCGGTCACCGAACTCATTCCGCTGTCGATCAGCGATCCGCTGGTCGGCGGTCACCTCGAAATTTATTGCGACGACTCCGAGACCGGCCGCGCCATCCTCGAATCCGGCCGCGAGATCCCGCGCAACCGCATCATGCGCATCGATCACAAGATGAAGTACGCGACGCTCGGGCAATTCCTTGGCGTCCTGCATCGCACGGCGCCGATCCAGTATGGCGAGCGCGTTACCCTGGTGCTCAACCAGCGTTCGGTGGCCAAGCCCTATGTCGACGATAACAGAATGTTCTATCTTGCCGCCGACAACGACCAGGATCGCGAATGGGTCAACGAGCTGGCCGAAGATGTCTGGACCAACCAGCTGCCGGCCTATCGCCGGTTCGAGGCGGAGCATCCCACGCCCGCCGCCGCTGCCGAAGCACAGTTTCCCAGCGGAGCCAGGGAATCATGGTAGCCAACCATGATCCCAAAAGGTGGGGACCTGTTTTCGGACGCGATCATGGTCAAGCCCGGAGATAGAGCCCCCCGCCGATACTTTCAGCACGGATCAGGCTCGATATCCGCGCTGGTCTTTGCCGCGGGCGCGGTGGCTTTGTGGTCGACCAATGCCTTGGTCGGCAAATCCCTGCTCGCAAACCATCCGGTGTCGCAGGTGCAGTTCCTGCAATTTGTGGGAGCTGCACTGGTCTTCGGCTTGATCCGGTTCATGAGCCGGGATGGAGCACCGCCGGTCGCTGCCAGAGCCGCGCTTGCACCGCTCGCTGTCGGCTTCATCGGTCTGGTCGGCACCATGGTGCTGCAATACATTGCCTTCGCCTCGATGCCGGTGATCGAAGCGAATCTCGTGGCCTACACTTGGCCCTTGATGGTTGCCGCGGCAGTGATCGTCTTCGAAAATCCCCGGCGTCCGGCTCTGTTGGGCGTTGCCGCGATCCTTGGGTTCGTCGGCGTCGCGCTGGTGATTTCGGGCGGGCGTGACCACACCTGGCTCCAAGGCGATCTCGTAGGCTATTTCGCCGCGTTCGGGTCCGCGCTGTGCATGGCTTTCTATTCGCTGATGGTGGGCCGGCTCGCCACTTCGCCGGAGCGCCTGTTGCTGCCCTCGTCGCTGGTCGGCGTCGTCTTGACGCTTGTGTGGTCCGCTGGCGAAGGCGTTGCCTGGCCCGCCGGAACGGATCTCGCCCTCGGGCTGTATCTCGGCGCTGGCCCAATGGGGCTGGGTTATTACTTCTGGTCGCGCGCCTTGAAGCTCGAAGGCAGTGGCAAGGTCGCCGTCATCGCCTATCTCACGCCGATTGCTTCGACGCTGCTGCTGACCCTGTCCGGCGAACGGCTGACGGCGACCGCGATTACTGGAGCCGTCCTGGTCATCGGCAGTTGTATTGCGGTCGGCCTGCAACGTTCGGAGGCGCAAGACTATGTTTGACGACAATGAACGTCTCGCCAGGCAGGAAGCGCATTGGCTGCTCAAGGAATTCGGTGCCGACGCATCGCTTTACGCCGCGATGAAGGCCGAAAAGGCGATTGAACAGAAGGATTTCGGGCGTTGCGCTCGCTGGAAACGTATTCTTGAGATATTGGCCGAGGGCCAGACAGCCAAGTCTGCTGTCTCCAAGTATTAGATTTTCTAATTTGCGCGACGTCGATTTCCCAGAAAGATAGTTGACGTCAAGTCTTGATTCGTTTTGCGACTTGGCGGTCCGTTGAGGGGCTCGGTTAAAGAGATACATCGACAAAAGTCTTCGCTGGGGTGGATGACTTTGTCGCAAATAGGGTGAAAGAATTGTCAAATATCGATGATAAGACCGTTATCGAGCTAACGGCCGATATTGTCTCGGCCTATGTCGGCAACAATCCGCTTCCGGCTTCCGGCTTGCCTGACCTGATTGCCAGCGTCAGCGCCTCGGTTCGAAAGCTGGCAGGTGCGGCCGTCGTGGAAAGCCCGAGCCTGGTTCCGGCTGTCAATCCGAAAAAGTCGGTGTTTCCCGACTACATCGTCTGCCTGGAGGACGGAAAGAAGTTCAAGTCGCTCAAGCGACACCTCAGGACAGACTATGGTTTGAGCCCGGACGACTATCGGGCCAAATGGGGTTTGCCGCCGGACTATCCGATGGTTGCTCCGAATTACTCGGCGACCCGGTCGGCGCTGGCGAAGTCGACAGGGCTTGGCCGCAAGCCGGCAGCGGCACCGGCCGTCGTGGCCAAGGCGACAAAACGCAGCAAGGCCACTGCCTGAGGCCCTCTGGCCGGTAGGCAAGCAACTGCCGGCTGCCCAATAACCGGCTGCTTGACGGCGCGGTTGCGCGCGCCGTTTTCAGGCCTTGTGCGGCCAACTGGCCCACAAGGTCTTGCGAAGCGTTGATGTCCGGTGCAAAAGCGCGGCCATGCTTGTAATCAATGACCTTTCGCTCCGCATGGCCGGACGCCTGCTTCTCGACCACGCCTCGCTGACCTTGCCGGCCGGCACCAAGGCTGGCCTTGTCGGCCGCAACGGCACCGGCAAGACGACGCTGTTCAAGGCCATCACCGGCGATTTTCCCTCCGAGACAGGCTCGATCAGCCTCCCGAAGAACACCCGCATCGGCCAGGTGGCGCAGGAAGCACCAGGCACCGAGGAGCCGCTGATCGAGATCGTGCTCAAGGCCGACCTCGAACGCACCGCTTTGCTCGAAGAGGAAAAGACGGCGACGGATCCGCACCGCATCGCCGACATCCACATGCGGCTGGCCGACATCGATGCGCATTCGGCTGAGTCCCGCGCGGCCACCATTCTGGCCGGCCTTGGCTTCGACGACGCCGCGCAGCGCCGTCCGGCCTCATCCTTCTCCGGCGGCTGGCGCATGCGCGTGGCCCTCGCTGCAGTGCTGTTTTCCGAGCCTGACCTTCTGCTGCTCGACGAGCCGACCAATTATCTCGATCTCGAAGGCACATTGTGGCTGGAAAACTATGTGTCGAAGTATCCGCACACAGTGCTTTTGATTTCGCACGATCGCGACCTGCTCAACCGCGCCGTCAATTCGATCGTCCATCTAGACCAGAAGAAGCTGACCTTCTGGCGCGGCGGCTACGACCAGTTCGAGCGCCAGTATAGCGAGCAGAAAGAGTTGCAGGAAAAGGGTCGCGTCAAACAGGAGGCGGCCCGCAAGCATATGGAATCCTTCGTCGAACGCTTCCGCGCCAAGGCCTCGAAGGCGAGACAGGCGCAGTCGCGCATCAAGGCGCTGGAAAAGATGAAGCCGATCGCGGCCATCGTCAACGATTCGGTGCGGCCGTTCTCTTTCCCGGAGCCGGTGAAGACGGTTGCCTCGCCGATCGTGGCGCTGAACAACGTCAATGTCGGCTACACCGAAGGACAGCCGATCCTGAAGAAGATGACGCTGCGTATCGACGCCGACGACCGCATCGCGCTGCTGGGCGCCAACGGCAATGGCAAGTCGACCTTCGCCAAATTGCTGTCCGGGCGGCTCAAGCAGGAGAGCGGTACCATGACCGTGGCGCCCGGGCTGAAGGTGGCGATCTTCGCCCAGCATCAGCTTGACGATCTCAGGCCGGAGGAAAACGCCTACGAACATGTGCGCCGGCTGATGCCGGAGGCGCCGGAATCCAAGGTGCGCGGCCGCGTCGCCCAGTTTGGTCTGACGACCGAGAAAATGAATACGCCCGCCAAGGACCTGTCCGGCGGCGAGAAGGCGCGGTTGTTGATGGGCCTGTCGGCTTTCGAGGGGCCGAACCTGTTCATCCTCGACGAACCGACCAACCACCTCGACATCGACAGCCGCGAATCGCTGATCCATGCGCTGAACGAATTCCCGGGTGCCGTGATCCTGATCTCGCACGACCGCCATCTCCTGGAGGCGACGGCCGACCGGCTGTGGCTGGTCAAGGATGGCGCGGTCAACCCGTATGATGGCGACTTGGAAGACTACAAGACGCTGGTCACCGGCGTGTCCGGCGACCGCCGCGGCAAGCGCGAGGCGGACAAGGCCTCGAAAGCCGACCGTCGCCGCGATGCGGCCGCGCGCCGCGCCGCTTTTGAGCCGCTGGCGAAGGAAATCCGCGCTACCGAAGCGCTGATGGACCGTATCCGGAAGCGCATCGACGGCATCGAGGACGAGCTGTCCAATCCGGCGGTCTATGAGAAGGATCCGTCGACGGCGACGCGGCTGGCCAAGGAACGCTCACAGCTTGCCCAGACGCTCGCCGGCCACGAGGAAAAATGGCTGACCATGTCGGCCGAATATGAGGAAGGCACGGCGGAGTAGGGGGGCGCTCTTTCCTTCTCCCTTTGCGGGAGAAGGGCGAGGCGCCATCTTGGCCCTACACGCTGTCTCGTCATCTCGCTAATCTCACGTCCGGACCGCCGAGGCGCCTATGTCGGCCATAGATGATTTCATCAATGAATTCGTGCGCGAGGGCGGGTTCTTCTTCGGCTTGCACCAACGGCATTTTGACCCTGCCGCGGCCGAGCGTGCCTTGAAAGCTCTTAAGCGCACCAAGATCGGTGCCGATCACGGGGCTAACTATCGTCTTATCGATCTTCTGTTTAACGCCGGAGTCGAGCTCAGCACCTACGCATACTACAATCGCGACAACGAAATGTTCGACCACCACTTCAACTTGCTCTTCTTTGAGATTGCCGAGCGGTTCAATTCGGTCAGTAAGTTAGGCGATGCTATGCGCGAGAAATAGCGTTCGGAGAGCCGTCGATGTCGAAGGATTTGTGGATCGAAGCCGGCAAGATACTGGCCGTTGATCCCAGAACTATCATCAAATGCCCCGACTGTGGCGAGGCGGAGCTGACGGTTTTAGACACTCCGGCAGACGCAACCCATATCGACCGTCACATACGCTGTCCGGGATGCGGTGCTTACAATGCGCTCTACAAGAACATCGGTTTCGACCACCCATGAAGCCCTGCCACAAACGGGATTAGCTCTCCTTCAAGGAAAGGGTAAACCGCCGCCGCATCAGGTAGAAAAGGCATCCCCTAAAGGCAGCTTGTAGGCAAATCTGGCCCTACACGCGACGTTCGGAACCGGCTAATCTGCTCCCATGAACCAGCACGCCAAACTCCGCATCGGCCATTCGGCCTGTCCCCATGATTGCCCCTCGACCTGTGCGCTCGAGGTCGAATTGCTCGATGGCAACCGCATCGGCCGCGTCCATGGCGCCAAGTCCAACAGCTATACGGCGGGTGTCGTCTGCGCCAAGGTCGCGCGCTACGCGGACCGCGTCCATCATCCCGACCGGCTGCTGAAGCCGCTGATCCGCGCCGGCGCCAAGGGCGACGGCACGTGGAAGGAATCAAGCTGGGAGGCGGCGCTCGACCTTGTCGCCGAAAAATTCATCGCGGCCGAGGAAAAATACGGCTCCGAGACGGTCTGGCCCTATTACTATGCCGGCACGATGGGGCTGGTGCAGCGCGACGGCATCGACCGACTGCGCCATGCCAAGAAATATTCCGGCTTCTTCGGCTCGATCTGCACCAATCTGGCCTGGACCGGCTGGATGATGGGGGCCGGCGCCTTGCGCGGGCCCGACCCGCGCGAGATGGCGAAATCCGATTGCGTGGTGATCTGGGGCACCAATGCCGTGGTCACCCAAGTCAATGTCATGACCCACGCCATCAAGGCGCGCAAGGAACGCGGGGCGAAGATCGTCGTCATCGACGTCTACGAGAACGCGACGATGAAGCAGGCCGATCTCGGCCTGGTCCTGAAACCCGGCACCGATGGCGCGCTCGCATGTGCTGTCATGCATGTGCTGTTCAGGGAAGGCCTGGCCGACCGCGCCTATCTCGAAAAATACACCGACGATCCGAAGGGGCTGGAAGAGCATCTGCGGACGCGCACGCCTGAGTGGGCGGCTGGGATCACGGGTTTGGCGGTCGCCGAAATCGAGGCCTTCGCCCGCCTCGTCGGCACGACGAAGAAAACCTATTTCCGGCTCGGCTATGGTTTTGCCCGCCAGCGCAACGGTTCGGTCAACATGCATGCCGCGTCTTGCATCGCCGCGGTCACCGGCGCCTGGCAATATGAAGGCGGCGGCGCCTTCCATTCCAATTCCGGCATCTTCAAGCTCAACCAGGATGTGCTGGAAGGCTCGAAGATGCGCGATCCCTCGATCCGCTATCTCGACCAGTCGCGCACCGGTCCGGTGCTGACGGGTGCCGCGGACGCGCTTTACGGCGGGCCGCCGGTCACGGCGATGCTGATCCAGAACACCAATCCGGCCAATGTGGCGCCCGAGCAGCGCCTGGTGAAGCAAGGTTTTCTGCGCGACGACCTGTTCACCTGCGTGCATGAGCAGTTCATGACCGACACGGCCAAGCTTGCCGACGTCGTGCTGCCAGCAACGATGTTCCTCGAGCACGACGACGTCTACAAGGGTGGCGGCAACCAGCACATCACGCTCGGCCCCAAGTTGATCGAGCCGCCGGAAGGCCCGCGCACCAATCACTTCGTCATCGAGCAATTGGCGGAACGCCTTGGCGTCGCCGACCGCCCAGGCTTTGGTCTGACCGAACAGCAGCATATCGACATCATCCTGGGCAAGCGTGGGCTGGGCAGCTTCGCCAGTCTGAAGGAAGACAAGTGGATCGATCTTCAGCCGGATTTCGAAGCCGCACATTTCGTCAACGGTTTCGGGCATGCGGATGGAAAATTCCACTTCCGCGCCAACTGGAGTGGGCAGGCCGCGCCCAACCGGCCACCGAAGAGCATGGGCTTGTTCGGGCCGGTTGATCAGCTGCCGGAATTTCCCGATCATGTCGATCTGATCGAAGTGGCCGACGAGGCGCATCCGTTCCGGCTGACGACCTCGCCGGCGCGCAATTTCCTCAACTCGACCTTTGCCGAGACGCCGGTGTCGAAGGAAAAGGAAGGCAGGCCAGCGCTGCTCCTGCATCCCGACGATGCTGCGGACCTGGGGCTTGCCGATGGCGACCGTGTCGAGGTCGGCAACCGGCGCGGCGACCTGGTGCTGCACGCCAAGTTCTTCGAAGGCATCAAGCGCGGTGTGGTGATCGCCGAAGGCATCTGGCCAAACAGCGCGCATGAGCGCGGCGAGGGCATCAATGTGCTGACCGGCGCCGACGCGCCGGCACCTTATGGCGGCGCTGCCTTCCACGACAACAAGGTGTGGCTGCGCAAGGCAAGTTGAGCTGGGCGAGCGCGTCGGCCGTCTGAGGCCGACTATACCGGCAGGATTTCGGCCGCCTTTTTCCTGTTCAGCCGCTGCCGGATGTCGTCGGCGATCGCCTGGGCTTCGATGCCGATCTCACGCAACAATCCGGTGACCGCATTGTGGAAACCAATGAGGTAGAGGCCGAGATCCGAAGCCTGCGCGGTAACGCCGCTGCGGTCCGGCTGGATGCCGGGTTCGAGGAGTTTGGCATAGCCCGGCCGGTAACCGGTGGCAAAGATGATCGCATCGAATTCGCTGTGTGTGCCGTTGGCGAAACGGACGCCGCGTTCCGAGATTTCGGCGATGTCGGGCGCAACCTTGATCGCGCCTTCGCGGATCTTGGCGATGGTGCCGACGTCGATCACCGGAATGCGCGATGCAATCGCAATCTGCTCCAGCAGTCCCTGTCCCGGCCGTTTGAGTCCATATTTTTCCAGCCTGCCCAGCACCAGGTCGAGAATGACCGGGAACAAAGCGTCATTGAGGCGCTGCGGCCCCAAGCGCGTTGCCATGCCGACCATCTGGATGGGCACGCCGAACAGTTCGCGCGGCACGATATGAACGCCGCCGCGCACGCAAATTGTCGGTCGCGCACCGTTTTCCGCCAGATCGAGCGCAATCTCGGCGCCGGTGTTGCCCATGCCGATGACCAGCACCGACTGGCCGGCGAAACGCGTGGCATTGCGATAGTCGGCGCTGTGCAGTGTCTTCCCCATGAAGCTGTCGATGCCTGCAAATCCCGGCCGCAAGGGCTCGGCATTGTAGCCTGACGCGATCACCACATGCCTGGCGCGCAGCGGGCCGGATGTCGCATTCACACGCCAGACGCGACTTTTTCGGGCGATGGCTTTCACCGTTTCTCCAAACCGGGGTTTGAGGTCGAAGCGTTGCGCATAGGTATCGAGATACTCGACGAAGAGATCGCGCGGCACGTAACGCGGATAGTGCTTCGGGAAGGGCACGAAGGGCAGCGACGAATAGCGTTTGGTCGTGTGCAGGTGGACGCGCTCGTAATGGCGTCGCCAGGCGGGCGCGGCCTGCTGCTCTTTTTCGATGATGATGAACTCGACCCCAGCCTGCCGCAGGCATGCGGCAACGGCCAGGCCCGCCGGCCCGGCACCGATGATTGCAACTGTCGTGGTGTCTTCCAAGCGCGCCTCCCAACAAATTCGCGTCCAGAGAATGTCGAAAAGCACGGCAGGACCGGACTGGAGCCTGCCAGCCAGCTAGCTCAGTCGGGCAGTGGCACCGTCAGTCCGACCTTGACGCGGTCCATGGCGACGAAGGTACGGAATTTCCGGACATTGTTGCTGCCGAAGAACAGTTTTCGCGTCAGTGCCTCATAGGCGCCCATATCGGCCACGGTGATGATGAGGATGAAGTCGGCTTCGCCCGTGACGTAGTAGCATTGCTGCACTTCGGGCGTTTCCGAGAATTGCCGCTTGGCCGCGTCGATCAGTTCGGTGCGTTCGCTCTCCAGCTCCACCTCGACGAAGATGGTGATGGGCTGGCCGACCGCCGCCGGCTCGATGATCGCGACATTGCTGGCGATGACGCCGGCCTGCTCCATGCGCTTGATGCGGCGCTGCACCGCCGGTGCCGACAGGTTCACCGCTTCGCCGATCAGCCGCTGCGGCGTCGTGTTGTCCCGCTGCAGGATGGCAAGGATGGCGAGATCGAAACTGTCGAGTGAGGCCGGCGATTGGGGCAATGGAGGTATCCAGGTGAAACAAACTTGCATTTCGGAGGTCCAATTACAGCGCTCTTTGCGCCCGTCCTGCAATATGGTCTCGCCTGATACCAAGGAGGCCGCCAGTGTTCCTGCCCAACCGCAATGCCTTGCACGGCAAGCCGCTTGATGCGGCCGATGCCGAAACCCTGGGGATTGCCGGGGCGGATACGGTGGAGCGCTTTCTTGCCCATCGTGACAATCATTTGGTGACGCCACTGCACGCGCTGCCGGCACTGGCGAGCGCACTTGGCCTCGATGCACTGCATGTCAAGGACGAGGGCTTCCGTCTTGGCCTTGGCAGCTTCAAGGCGCTGGGCGGCGCTTATGCTGTCTTCCGTCTGGTGCTGGAGGAAGCAAGCAAGCGGCTTGGGCGCTCCGTCGATGTCGCCGATCTCGGTCAGCCCGAGGTTCGCTCGGTCGCCGCGAAGATGACTTTTGCCTGCGCCACCGACGGCAATCACGGCCGCTCGGTCGCGCAGGGTGCCGAACTTGCCGGCACCAGGGCCGTGATCTTTGTCCATGCCGGCGTCAGCGAGGAACGCATCGCGGCAATAGCCCGCTATGGCGCGGAGATGGTTCGTGTCGACGGCAATTATGACGATTCGGTCAGGCAGGCCGCGCAAGTTTCGGCCGAGAAGGGCTGGACCGTTGTGTCGGATACGTCGTGGCCGGGCTATGAGCGCATCCCCGGCCTGGTGATGCAGGGCTATACGGCGATCGTGCGCGAAGCGCTGCGCCAGCTCCGCCAGCCGCCGACCCACGTCTTCGTCCAGGCGGGCGTTGGCGGCATTGCCGCCGCGGTGGCCGGCCATCTCGCCATCGTGCTCGGCGACGCCAGGCCAACCTTCATTGTCGTCGAGCCCGCGCGTGCCGCATGCATCGTCGCAGCCGCTGTGGCAGGGCGTGTGGTCAAGGTGGCGCACGATCAGCCGACTGTCATGGCCATGCTTGAATGCTACGAGGCCTCGCAGGTCGCCTGGCGCATGCTGGCGCGCGTCGCCGATGCCTTCATGACCGTGGACGAGGACGACGCCATCGCGGTAATGCGACGCTTGGCACGGCCGGCCGGCGCCGATCCGGTCATCGTCGCCGGCGAGAGCGGCGGCGTCGGCCTTGCCGGACTGATCCGGGCGATGGCCGATAACAGGGCCGATCTCGGCCTCGACGACAAATCCCGCGTGCTGGTGATCAACACCGAAGGGGCGACCGACCCGCATCGCTATGCGGAACTGGTCGGCATGAGCCCGGCCGATGTGCTGGCCGGCAAGTTCGCCGCCGAAGCAACACCGTGATCGCGATCGATGCACAGCGCCTGCTTGGCCGCATTCGTGAACTCGGCGCCGTTGGCCGCGATGGCGAGGGCAGGCTGATCCGGCTGGCCGCTTCCGACACCGACAGGCAGGGCCGCGACCTCTTCGTCGGCTGGCTGCGGCAGGCCGGGCTCGATGTCGCCATCGACCGCATCGGCAACATCTTTGGCATTTGGCAAAGCGCCGACAATGCCGGCGAGGCACCGCTGCTCATCGGCTCCCACATCGACACGGTCATCGACGCTGGCATCTATGATGGCTGCTACGGCGTGATTGCCGGGCTGGAGGTGATCGAGACGCTGAGGGCGTCCGGCCTCTCGCCGTTGCGCCCGCTCGCCGTCGCTGCCTTCACCAACGAGGAAGGCGTGCGCTTTTCTCCCGACATGATGGGGTCGCTGGTCCATGCTGGCGGCGTTGATGTCGAAGCAGCACTCGCCGCTGTCGGGACCGATGGCAGCACGCTCGGGCAGGAACTGGCCCGTATTGGCTATGCCGGTGACCGCGAACCGGGTTTTCTCAAGCCGCATATCTATGTCGAATTGCATATCGAACAGGGGCCGGTTCTGGAGCGCGAAGGCATCCCGATCGGTGCGGTGGAAACCCTGCAAGGCATCTCCTGGCAGCGCATCACCCTCGATGGCGTCGCCAACCATGCCGGCACCACGCCAATGTCGATGCGCAGCGATGCCGGATACGCGGCGGCGCGTGTCGTCACCTTCCTGCATGACCGGGCAGCGGCTTCCAACGCGCCGACCGTTGCCACCGTCGGCACGATGCGCTTCGAGCCGAACGCCATCAACGTCATTCCATCGCGCGCCGTCTTCACCGTCGATCTGCGCGATCCCGACGAGCAGCGCTTGCAGGCGGAAGAGGCGGCACTGGCTGCCTTTCTGGAACAGCTTGGCACCGAGGGCGTCACCGTGACAGTCGAAAGGCTGGCGCGCTTCGAACCCGTTATTTTCGACGGCCGGGTCGTCGAGCTGATCGAGGCCGCGGCGAGGAAGCGCGGGCTTGCCTCGCGGCGCATGACCTCGGGTGCGGGCCATGACGCGCAGATGATCGCCCGCATCGCGCCGGCGGCGATGATCTTCGTGCCGAGCGCTGGAGGCATCAGCCACAGTCCGCGCGAGCACACTGAAGACGCCGAGCTTGTTGCCGGCGCCAACATCCTGCTTGATGTCGTCATTGAACTTGCCGAGCTCGAGGGGTGAAGACATGGCGGAACTCGATCCCGAAACGTTGAAGCGCGAGATGACCGCTTGGCGGCACGATCTGCACGCACATCCCGAATTCGGCTTTGAGGAGAAACGGACTGCTGCGTTCGTCGCCGCCAAGCTGCGCGAATTCGGCCTGGACGATGTCAGTGAGGGCGTCGGTGGCACCGGTGTCGTTGGCACGCTGAAGCGCGGCAGCGGTAACCGCGCGATTGCGCTGCGGGCTGACATGGATGCTTTGCGTATCACCGAGCAGTCGACCGCGCCCTATCGCTCCGGCAATCCCGGAGTGATGCATGCCTGCGGTCATGACGGCCACACCGCCATGCTGCTTGGCGCGGCCAAGCTGCTGGCCGGCGAGGGCGGTTTCGACGGCACCGTGCGCTTCATCTTCCAGCCGGCCGAGGAGTGGGGCAGGGGCGCGCTGGCCATGCTCGACGATGGCCTGATGCAGCGCTTCCCCTTCGACGAGATCTTTGGCCTGCACAATATGCCTGGCCTCGCCGTCGGCCATTTCGAGACCCGCGCCGGCCCGGTTATGTCAGCGGAGGACAATTTCGAGATCGTGCTCAGAGGGATCGGTGGCCATGCGGCGCGGCCGCATTCGGGAAACGAAACGCTGGTCGCCGCCTGCGCGCTGGTCACCAATCTGCAGACCATCGTTTCGCGCCGGCTGAGCCCGGCCGACATAGCGGTGGTTTCGGTGACCGAACTGATCACCGACGGCACCCGCAATGCACTGCCCGGTCTTGCCCGCATCCTTGGCGACGCGCGTAGTTTCCGCCCCGAAGTCAGCGCCGAGATCGAGCGCCAGATGCGCATCATCGCCGAGGGCATCGCTACAGCTTACAACGTCAGCGCCGAGGTCAGCTACACCAGAGAATTCGTGCCCTTGCGCAACGATGCCGAACTGGTCGACGCGGCCTTCGTCGCCGCCAAAAACGTCTTCGAGCCAGACAATATCGCGGTCGCCCGTGAGCCGATGACAGGGTCGGAGGATTTCGCCCGCTTCCTCGACCATGTGCCGGGCTGCTTCGTCTTCCTCGGCAATGGCGAAGCCTCGGCACCGCTCCACAATTCCAGCTACGACTTCAACGATGACGGGCTGTTGTTCGGTGCCAATTTTCATGTCGCCATCACCAGGCAAAGGCTCGCGACCTGATTCAATCGGTCAACCAGCCGGTCGTGGCCGCTGATATTGTTGACTTAAACCCACTCCACGGCATCATCACCCCAGACTGCGGCGTGCCCGGGCGCGGAACCGGTGACAACCACATGACGTCAGGGCAAGACTCAGCTAGCCTGCGTTGTGCGGCGGACCTGATATATCCGCTTGGCCGGCGCCTTCTCCTCCCAAGCGGCGCCGGCCTTCTTCCCTAATTTCATTGCTGCCGACGCTAAATTAGCGAAAGTTAAATTTAGAGCGTTTGGCCTTGCTGGAAATTAGGAGCTCTGCGGCATAACTCCCGCATGCCTTCGGGGTGGTGGCAGGAAGAGTGATGCGTGGACGTGGATGGATTAAGGCGTTGCGGCAGGACGAGGCCCGGCAGCTGCGTGCGCGCATTGCCGAGCTTGAGCGCGCCCTGATGGTCTCGTCAAAGCCTGGCCGTCACGGGCGCCATGAAGCCGGGCACGAACTGCGCAATGCGAAGTTCCGCCTGCAGCGCCTCGAAGAATGCATCGCCGAAATGCCGGGCACATACGCGCAGTAGCGGAAGTTTCGCTCTCTGCTTCAGCCAGGTCAGGATAGCCGGTGGGAACCAAACGCTGTCTCCCCGGTTGCTTCTGCTCCAAAGGAGTATCAAACCATGTTCCGTTTGCTCGTCGCTGGCGCTCTGGCCTACGTCACATACCGCCTCACCAGAAAGATGGTCGAGGATGTGCCCGATACGGTCGATCCGCTGCTGTTGCCGCCAAGACAGTTTGACCGCGAGAGCTTGCGCCGGCAGTCGGCGGCCATGGGTGTTGATCCCCGGAGATAGATCCAGCTGTCATTGCCGGTCGCTGCCGTTGCGAACAAAGCGGAAACGATGCTTGATGGGGCATGAACCTTGCCGCCCCTGATTCGAAATTTCGGGATACGACCGTCGCGCCCGCCTATCTCGCCCGGTTGAATGATGCCCAGCGTCAGGCCGTCGAGCATGGCGACGGCAAGATCGCAGGTCCCTTGCTGGTCATTGCCGGCGCCGGCTCCGGGAAGACCAACACGCTGGCGCATCGCGTCGCCCATCTGATCGTCAAAGGGGCGGACCCGCGCCGCATCCTGCTGATGACCTTTTCGCGCCGCGCCGCATCCGAAATGGCAAAACGTGTCGAGCGCATCGCCGGTGAGGTGCTCGGCCGCGACGCCGCGGTGATCACCGACGCGCTGACCTGGGCCGGCACCTTCCATGGGATTGGCGCCCGGCTGTTGCGAGACTATGCGCTGGAGATCGGCCTCGATCCGGCCTTCACCATCCATGACCGCGAGGATTCCGCCGACCTGATGAATCTCGTGCGCCATGAACTCGGTTTCTCCAAGACAGAGGCGCGCTTTCCGACCAAGGGCACCTGCCTCGCGATCTATTCTCGCGCCGTCAACGCGCAGGCGCCGCTCGGCGAGGTGCTGGGCTCAGCTTTTCCCTGGTGCGCCGGCTGGGCGGAGCAGCTGAAGCTGCTTTTCGCCGGCTATGTCGAGGCCAAGCAGGCGCAGAACGTGCTCGATTACGACGATCTGCTGCTCTACTGGGCGCAGATGACGGCCGAGCCTGAGATCGCGACGCATCTTGGTGAGCGTTTCGACCATGTTCTGGTCGATGAATACCAGGACACCAACCGTTTGCAGTCCTCGATCCTGCTGGCGCTCAAACCCGACGGCGCCGGGCTGACGGTGGTTGGCGACGACGCGCAGTCGATCTATTCGTTCCGTGCCGCCGAGGTGCGCAACATTCTCGATTTCCCCAAGCAGTTCGCACAGGCCGCCGATGTGGTGACGTTGGAGCGCAATTACCGCTCGACCGAGACCATTCTGGCCGCCGCCAACGCGGTGATCGGCGAGGCCTCGGAACGCTTCACCAAGAACCTGTGGTCGGACCGCAAATCCACCGACCGGCCGAGACTGGTGAGTGTGCGCGACGAAGTCGAGCAAGCGAACTTCGTCTGCGACACGATCCTTGCCGAGCGCGAGGCTGGCACGGCACTGAAATCGCAAGCTGTGCTGTTTCGCGCCTCGCATCACAGCGGACCGCTGGAGATCGAGCTGACGCGGCGCAACATCCCCTTCGTCAAGTTCGGCGGGCTGAAATTCGTTGATGCTTCCCACGTCAAGGACGTGCTGGCGGTGCTGCGTTTTGCTGAAAACCCGCGCGACCGCGTCGCCGGTTTTCGCGTCCTGCAGCTGATGCCGGGCATCGGCCCGTCGGCCGCCGCGCACATCGTCGAAGCCATGACGACAGCGCTGGACGAGGCGATGGGGCTGGCCGGCTGGCGTCCGCCACAACGCGCGGCCGATGACTGGCCGGGTTTCGTCTCGCTCTATTCCGGCCTGCGGGCCGGTGCCAAATGGCCGGCCGATCTCGAACAGGTCAGGCTGTGGTACGAGCCGCATCTGGAACGCATCCACGAGGATGCGATCACGCGCCGGGCCGACCTGTTGCAGCTCGAGCAGATCGGCTCCGGTTATGCTTCGCGCGAGCGCTTCCTGACCGAACTGACGCTCGATCCACCGGACGCGACCAGCGACCAGGCCGGACCGCCGCATCGCGACGAGGACTATCTGATCCTGTCGACCATCCACTCGGCCAAGGGCCAGGAGTGGAAGAATGTCTTTGTCCTCAACACCGTCGATGGCTGCATCCCGGCTGATCTCGGCGTCGGCACCAAGGAGGACATCGAGGAGGAGCGCCGGCTGCTCTACGTGGCGATGACGCGGGCCAAGGACAATCTCAACCTGGTCATGCCGCAGCGCTTCTTTCCGCACGGCCAGGCGGCGCGCGGCGACCGCCACCTCTATGCCTCGCGCACCCGCTTCATACCGGCCTCGATCCTCGCTGCGTTCCAGCAGATATCGTGGCCAAGCGCGCAAGCAGCACAAGGCAGGGCGCCCCGGCCGGAGGTGCGCGTCGACATCGGTGCGCGCATGCGCGGCATGTGGAAATAGCCGAAGGCCATGGCACAACCGCCGATCAGGATCGCCATCGCCGGGGCGTTGGGCCGCATGGGACGCCAGATGGCGGACGCCGCGCGGGCCGATGCGCGGCTGGCGCTCGTCGCCCGCTTTCATCGGCCAGGCAGTGTCGGCGAGGGGCTGGTCGATCGCGAGGACGCGCTTGCGATGGCTGATGTGGTCATCGATTTCACCACACCAGCGGCGTCGGCCGAGCTGGCAAGGTTTTGCGCGAGCCGAGGCCGTCCCGCTTTGGTGATTGGCTCGACCGGTTTCGATACCGCCGAGCTAGCCACCATCGCCGACGCCGCGACAACGATTCCCATCGTGCGCTCCGGCAGTTTTTCGCTTGGGCTCAACATGCTGGTTGGGCTCGTCGAACAAGCGGCGAGGGCGCTCGATGCCGACGACTGGGATGCCGAGATTTTCGAGGCGCATCATCGCCACAAGATCGATGCGCCGTCGGGCACCGCGCTGATGCTGGGGCAAGCCATTGCCGGCGGTCGCGCTGTCGGTCTTGATACTGTCGCCAAGCGTGTCCGCGACGGCGTTACCGGCGCCCGCCCCAACGGCGAAATTGGCTTTGCGGTGACGCGCGGCGGCAGCATCATCGGCGAGCACAGCGTCAGCTTCTGTGCCGAGGGCGAAACCGTCACCCTGTCGCATGCCGCCGGCGACCGGATCATGTTCGCGCGTGGCGCCATCGCCGCCGCGCTTTGGGTGGCGGGACGCCTGCCCGGCGAGTACGACATGCACGACGTGCTTGGGCTGGACAGCCGAGCCAGGCACACGGCGTAAATTATGACGGCGCGCCGTGGCGACCACCGGCCGCAGCTTACCGATCCGTAAGGTTTGCCGTAATTTTCGGCTTTACCTTGAAAGCTGGATGAAAGGTTGGTGCCATAATTGTTGACTGGCGCCCCATATTTGTCGCGGAAAGCGATGGGAGAGAGAGGGGCGCGGGAAACGAACAAAGGGAAGAGGCCATGTCGCTCGCGCGAATTCTGCTTGATTCAGCCGCCACAACCGCACTCGTTGCCACCATGGCCTTGTCAGCGCCGTCAGCACGCGCCGACGAGAAGATCTCCATCATGGTCGGCGGCTACGAGAAACAGATTTATCTGCCAGCCAAGCTGACCGAGGCGCTCGGTTACTTCAAGGACGAGGGTCTCGATGTCGAGCTGCTGAATGAACCGGCCGGCGTCGATGCCGAAAACGAGATGCTCGCTGGCGCCGTACAGGGAGTCGTCGGCTTCTACGATCACTGCATCGATCTGCAGGCAAAAGGCAAATTCGTCGAATCCATCGTCCAGTTCAGCCAGGCGCCGGGCGAGGTCGAGCTGGTTTCGACGAAACACCCCGAGATCAAATCACCCGCCGACTTCAAGGGAATGAGTCTGGGCGTGACCGGTCTGGGCTCATCGACGAATTTTCTTACGGAGTATCTCGCCGTCAAGAACGGCCTGAAGCTCGGCGAATTTACCTCGGTTCCGGTTGGCGCCGGCACAACCTTCATCGCCGCCATGCAGCAGGACAAGATCCAGGCAGGCATGACGACCGAGCCGACGATCACCCGGCTGCTGAAAACCGGCGAAGCGACCGTTCTTATCGATATGCGCACAATGGAGGGCACCAAGGCTGCGCTTGGCGGCACTTACCCGGCCGCATCCCTCTATATGCAGACCGACTGGGTCGAAGCGCATAAGGACACAGTGCAGAAGCTGGCCAATGCCTTCGTCAAGACGCAGAAGTTCATCAACACGCATAGCGGCGCCGAGATCGCCGACAAGATGCCGAAGGACTATTATGTCGGCGACAAGGAAGGCTACGTGAAGGCCCTCGATGCCGGCAAGGCGATGTTCACCCCCGACGGGATAATGCCCGAAGGAGGCCCGGAGACGGTGCTGACGGTTCTTTCAGCCTTCAAGAAGGAACTGCAGGGCAAGCAGATCGACCTCTCCAAGACCTACACCTCGGAATTCGTCAAGAACGCCAAATAGCAGACCGTGCCGGCGCGATGCGCGACATCGCGCCGGCAATCGTCAGTTCTTGACGTCCGGCGGCCTGGCCGACGGCTGGCGTCCGCTCGAACCCGGAGTTCCACCATGACCCCTGAAAAGACCACGCCAGCGATTGAACTGATCAATGTCAGTCGGCGGTTCCTCTCGCCCAGCGGCAAATCGCTGACAGCGCTGCGCGATTTCACTATGACCGTCGAGCGCGGCGAATTCGTCGCCGTCGTCGGTCCAACCGGTTGCGGAAAATCCACCACCCTCAACCTCGTCACGGGACTGGCAAGCCCAAGTGCCGGCGAGGTTCGTGTCATGGGCGCGCCCGTCAAGGGAATAGACCCGCGCATCGGGTTTGTCTTTCAAAGCGATGCCTTGTTTCCCTGGCGAACTGTGATCGAGAATGTGATGGCCGGCCCGCTCTTTCGCGGCAGGGCCAAGTCGGATGCTACGGCTGCGGCACGCGACTGGCTGGCACGCGTCGGCTTGTCTCGTTTCGAGCAGCATTATCCACACCAGCTTTCCGGCGGCATGCGCAAGCGCGTGGCGTTGGCCCAGACCTTCATAAATGGCCCGGAAATCCTTCTCATGGACGAGCCGTTTTCGGCGCTCGACGTGCAGACGCGCGTGCTGATGCACGAGGAGTTGCTGCGCCTGTGGTCGCAGGCAAAAGCCTCCGTGGTCTTCGTCACGCATGACCTCGAAGAGGCGATCGCGCTTGCCGACAAGGTCTATGTCCTGACCGCCGGGCCGGCCACCGTGAAGTCGGTCTACACGATCGATCTGCCGCGCCCGCGCGTGGTCGCCGATATCCGCTATGAACAGAGCTTCATCGATTACTCGCGCACCATCTGGGCCGACCTCAAGGAAGAGGTCGAGACCAGCTATGCGCGCGCGGCAGCCTGAGGAGGAACGCCATGACAGATGCCGCCATCGACATCAGAGCAGGGGCTTTCAAGCCTGGTACATCAGACGCGGAAATCGAAGCGGCCGCGGCAAAGGCATCGCAGCACCGTCGCCGCACCGTGATTTTCTGGCGGGTCGCGATTCTCGTCGCCTTTCTAGGCTTGTGGGAAATTGCCGCGCGTCAAGCCTGGATCGATCCGTTCTTCTACGCAATGCCGAGCGCGATCGCGCAGCGGCTCTATGAATGGACGACGGAAGGAACGTCCGAGGGGCCGCTCTGGTATCATCTCTATGTTACCATGGAGGAGTCGGTCATTGGCTTCGTAACCGGCTCGGTTGCCGGCATCATCGTCGGCGTCGCGCTCGGCCGCAACCGGATGGCTGCCGACATCTTCTCCATCTACATCAAGGTGATCAATTCCATTCCGCGTGTGGTTCTGGCACCGATCTTCATCATGATCCTCGGCCTTGGCCTCGCTTCGAAAGTGGCGCTTGCCTTCGTAATGGTTTTCTTCGTTGTCTTCCACAATGCCTTTCAGGGCGTGCGGGAAGCCGACAGGGCTATGATCGCCAATGCCCGTATTCTCGGTGCGTCCGACTGGCAATTGACCCGCTCGGTGATTGTCCCTTCGGCGATGAGCTGGATCTTCGCCAGCCTGCATGTCAGCTTCGGCTTTGCCATCATCGGCGCGATCGTTGGCGAGTTCGTCGGCGCGCGCTTCGGCATCGGCCTGCTGATCAACATCGCCAAGGGGTCCTTTGATGCCGCCGGCATGTACGCCGCGATCGTCATCGTCATGGTGGTGGCGCTCGCTGCCGAGTACCTGATGACGATGGTCGAGAACCGCCTGGCAAAATGGCGTCCCCAGCCATTGCATGAGACGCAGTGAGCGGCGAAATATACTAATCCCCCGCCAGCGGCAGCCGCACTTCAACCACAAGACCGCCGGCCGCGCCATCCCCGAGGGTGACGCGGCCGCCGGCATTTTCGACAACCTCGCGCACGATGGCGAGGCCAAGCCCGCTGCCTTCCTCGGTCGAGCCGGCGATGCGATAGAAGCGCTCGAACACGTGGTCTCGCTCGTCCACCCGAATGCCAGGCCCGTCGTCGGCGACCGTCAGCACGGCTTCGCCACCGAAGGCGGCCAGCCGCACCGTGACGCTGCCGCCTGACCGGGAGTAGCGCAGCGCGTTGTCGACAAGGTTTACGATCATCTCACGCAGCATGGTGCCGTCGCCGATAACCGGCACCGGACCGGCCTCCTCAAGGCCGAGATCGATGTTGCGGGCGACCGCCGTCGGCGCCTGCGTTTCCAGCACGTGGCGGGCGGCCTCAGTCAGGTCGATGCGGTCGGTGCGCGGCCGCCGGCTGCCCGGCTCCGCCCGGGACAGGGTGAGCAACTGTTCGGCCAACCGCGCCAGTTTGCCGGAGCTTGCCTGCAGCGCCATCAGCGCTTCCTGGCGCGCGTCGGGGACAGTTTCACGCAGCGCGTAACTCGCTTGCGTCGACAACAGTGCCAGTGGGGTGCGCAATTGGTGCGCCGCATTGGCGATGAAGCGGCGCTGCGCCGCCATCTGCGCCCGCACCCGCTCCATATAGGCGTTCAGCGCGTCGATCAGCGGGCGGATCTCGTTCTGTGCGCCGGGTACTTCGACAGGGTCAAGGTCGCTGCGACTTGGGGAGCGCACCGCATCGCGCAAGCGTATCAAGGGTGCAAGGCCCCGATGCAGACCCAGCAGAACGAACAAGCCTGCAATCGCCACCAGTGCCAGCTGTTGGGCAAAGGCGCCAAACCACAGACGCCGCACCATGGCGTCGTGTCCGGCAAGCGAGACGCCAACGGTGACGGTGATCGGCGAATCCTTGCCGGCACCGACCACCGCGTGGCTGAACGTAAGCAGCCTCAGCCGATGGTCGCGATAGCTTGCCTCTGTGTCGGAGGACTTTGGTGCCTCCGGCAAATCCGGATAGCCGGTCAGCAACCGCCCTCCAGCAGCCTTGACATGGTAGTAGACGCTGTCGTGGTCGCCGGTGTCGAACATCTCAAGCGCCGCAGGTGGGATCGTGGCGTCGAGCACGCCGTCAGCCACGGCGACACGTTCAGCAATAGCCCGCGCCGAGCCCATCAGCATGCGGTCGGTGACGAGATCCGCGGTTGTCAGCGCGTTGCGGTGGCTGGTCCACAGATTGATGGTGGCGAGCCCGGCGAGCGGCAGCACCACCCAAGCCAGCAATTGCAGCCGAAGACTGTTGATCCTCATGGCGCCAAATCGTCGTGACGCAAGAGATAGCCGAGGCCACGCAAGGTGGCTATCTGGACACGCGACCCTTCAAGCTTCTTGCGCACACGATGGACGTAGATCTCGATGGCGCTGGGATCGGCGTCGGTTTCGAAGTCGTAGATCGCTGCCAAAAGTGCTGCCTTGCTCACCGTGCGCCCGGCCTTGACCATCAACTGCTCCAGCACCGCATGTTCGCGTGGTGTCAGCGCCAGCGTTTGGCCGGCGAGCGAAAACAGTCGGGTGTTGGTATCGAAGACCAGATCGCCGCAGGCAACGACAGGCGCGGTGCGGTCATTGGCGCGGCGCAGCTGCACACGGATGCGTGCCTCGAGCTCCTCGATCTGGAAGGGCTTGGCCAGATAGTCGTCGGCGCCTTCATTGAGGCCCTTGACCCGGCCGTCGAGGCTGGCATTGGCGGTCAGCACGATCACCGGCACCGCATTGCCTCGTGCCCGCAGCGTGCGCAGCACCTCCATCCCGCTCATGCGCGGCAGCGCCAGGTCGAGGATGACAAGCGCATGCTCGCCGGCGGCCAGCGCATGCTCGACATCCTCACCGTCATGGACAATGTCGACCACATAGTTTGCCTGACGCAGGGTCTTGCCCAGCCAATCGGCCAGTTCGTGATTGTCCTCAACAAGCAGCAGTCGCATGTCTATGGCTGTTCCGGTATCCGCCCGCTTTCGGTTTTCAGCGGATCGCCTTGGCTTGATCAGCCGTGGCATCCGCCAACCCCAACTGAATGAGCGACAGTATCGATTTCAACGCAAGACAAATGCGGTTTTGCGGCTGATGACAATGGGTTTCGCATGTTCGATCGGTCGATTTCGGAGGTCAAATCGAACCGAACGGTTCGGTTCTGGTTGACGCATTGTATCGCGTATGGTGAACAATGACCGCCTGGGAGGCTTCATTTCCGTCAGGAGGGATCGCTGTAAGATACTGAATATATTAAGAAAATTGGGCCAAAATTGCTGCGCTGCAATATGAATTGTCTCTAATATAATAAAGCACTGCAAAACCGAGACGACTGGTAATCCAAAAAAGCCCTTCCCACCTTGGGGTGGTCCGAGCGACGCGAATTCCCCAAAGATGGCACGCCACTAGACGGACAGGAATAAAACTGGAGTTACCAAAATGACCAAGATCGCTCTTACCGCCGCCGCCATCCTCATTGCCACGGGCACCGCTTTTGCCGGCAGCGACAACTACAATTCCAACAGCGCGAACCAGCCCGCCGCCACTGTCGACCATTCGGTCACCGCTTCGATCTCGAAGTCGACCGCGACCGTCCAGACGCAGGCTCCGCAGGGCGCTGACCGCAACCTCTTCGGCCACTAGTCCCAGCCGACACTCAATCTCGAATTCAGGAGTACTTAAAATGACCAAGATCGCCCTCACCGCCGCCGCTATCCTCGTTGCCACGGGCACCGCTTTTGCTGGCAGCGACAATTACAATTCCAACAATGCCAACCAGCCTGCTGTCAGCCAGTCGGCTTCAAACGTCGACACCTTGCACACCGGTTCGATCGCGAAGTCCTTGAAGACACAGGGCGACGCCAATGCCAACGTTCCGGCTCAGTCGGGCCAGGGCATCTGGGGCCGTTAATTCTTCGAACCCCGGAAGACGACAAAGAGCGGTGGGCTTGGCCCGCCGCTCTTGTTTTTTGTGCGCGCGGCTGCGCCGACCAAAAGTCGAACCGATCGGTTCAATTAATGTTGACGCGTCGTGAACGGATGATGACCGCCGGCTCGGCGGATCATCGCCCTACGCGTCAGAAGATCTCTTATAACTATATGATATCAAAAAATAAAATTTTAGACGCTTGACGCCGGGGCCGAGATTCAAGGTCTGGATTCGGCACGTGATAGAACATCTTCGTGATTGGAAGTCGGCGAACGAAAAACCCATTTCCAGACTGTCCGAGCGACGCGAAATTCCTCCCAAGGGCACGCCACTAGACGGACAGAACTACTGGAGTAAAGAAAATGACCAAGATCGCACTTACCGCCGCCGCCATCCTCGTTGCCACGGGCAGCGCTTTCGCCGGCAGCGACAACTATCACTCGGCCACCGATAACCAGCCGGCCGTCACCGCACCCGCGGGCAATATTGACCACGGCCGCACGGCTTCGATCCGCAAGCCGGTCGAGCACCACGGCTTCAAGCTGACGCCTGATTCAGTCCAGCCGGAATCCGGTCAGGGCATCTGGGGCAAATGAGCCAACGCTCAATCGCGCCAGAAGCATCTGGGGTTGCTGTTCTTCGCAGCAGGCCTCGATAACAAAGAGCGGTGGGTTTGGCCCGCCGCTCTTGTTTTATGGATGCCAGATCGGCAGCGCCGGCTTCAGCAGCCGATCTTCACAGTCGGCAAAAAACATTCCACGTCCGGGAATAAAGCCGGACTTCCTGAGGTCTTGTCCATAGCGGAACCGTCCTCCCAAGACGCCGCCTAACGGATGAAACCAGGAGATTGAAATGAACAAGATTGCTCTCACCGTCGCTGCCATCCTCGTCGCCACCGGCAGTGCATTTGCCGGCAGCGACCACTTCGGCTCCGACGATGCCAACCAGCCGGTTGCTTCAGTCGCCGGTGTGGATCAAGCCGCCACCGGCGCGGTCAAGAATACGGATATGGCCGGGCACAAGGCAGCCGACACCAAGATGAAAACCACCACCGAATGGCCGGAACCCGGCCAGGGCATCTGGGGCAACTGAGGTCTCGGACGCGGCAGGCTTGCCCTGCCGCATCTGTTCGGCATGGACTTCTAACCAAGATCCTTCGGGCGCAGGCAATGCGTCAGCCGCGCGGAGGACAGGGCGGACCACTCGCCCTCGAAGACGAAGCGCGCAAGGGCCGCCGTCGGGAATTTTTCCTCGAGCCTCTTGCGCGACTTGACCTCCGATGTGGGCGCGGCAAGCTGCTTCGCCAGATCCTCCAGCCCGGGATTGTGGCCGACCATCAGCAGGCAATTGCTCGATGGATCGGCCTTGCGAATCCGGCCTAGAATATCCGCGGCCGAAGCATCGTAGAGCGCCTGGGCAAACGCGATGCGCGGATGCACAGGCAGTTCCGCGGCCACCAGCCGCCAGGTATCGCTGGTGCGCAGCGCCGGAGACACCAGCGCCAGGTCCGGCAACCAGTCGCGCACCGCAAGCTCCCGTCCCATCAGTCGGGCCGCCTTCAATCCGCGTTCGGCGAGTGGCCGGTCGAAATCGTCGAGGGCAGGGTCATCCCAGCTCGACTTGGCGTGGCGCAGGAGAAGCAGTTGTTTCATCGATTTGACTCCGACCAAGGGATGTCGGCATGAAAGTCTTTGCCATATCCGCCGCCGTGCTTTGTGCCGGCCTCAGTGTCGAAAGCCGCGGAAAGGGACCCAAAGACAAACAGCCCGACGCGACGCTCATCCTTATCCCACCGGACGGCGATATCCGACCCGCTGATGGCCCAGGTGCCCGATCGTATGTGAATTGCATCAACGACGGAGCCTGGCACGCTGCCCTGGGCCCGATAGAGGTAAAAATAGGCCGTGGCGTTTTGCGGATCTCCCGCCTCATCGTACTCGAAAACGCCGGCTAGGTCGCCTTTTGTCCGGATCGCGCTGTCGAAAACGTCCATTGGCCTGGGCTCTCAGGGCGTGATCCGTGCCAGATGTTCCAGATCGGCTTCTTCGCGCAGCGGATCGGGCGCCATCACCACCGAGGTGCCGTTGTCGGCGTCGTCGGCAAAGTGGGCAAGCACGGTTCGCCCGGCCTCCATGCGCGCCTTGCCTTCGGCGACCAGCCCCAGCGCCAACGCGTAGAGCCGATGCTCGGCCTTCAGCACGCGGGCAGCCAGCGTATCGGCATTGTCGCCGACCATCACCGGCACGGCAGCTTGTGCGATGATCGGGCCGTCATCCATCTCTGACGTGACGAAATGCACGGTGCAGCCATGGATGCGCATGCCGGCGGCCAGCGCTCGCGCATGCGTATCGAGCCCCTTGAAGGCCGGCAGCAGGGCAGGGTGGATGTTGATCATCCGGCCCTGCCATTTCTGGACGAAGCCGGGGGTGAGGATGCGCATGTAGCCGGCCAGCGCCACGATCTCGGCATTGAAGGCCGTGAGTGCGGCGTCGATCGCAGCGTCATGCGCCTGCTTGCTGCCATGGTCGGCACGCGAAATAACCTGCGTGGCGATACCGCGCGCTCGGGCGACGCCAAGGCCGGCGGCATCAGCCTTGTCAGAGATGACACCGACAATCTCAGCCGGGAAGGCCGGGTCGCTGGCCGCGGCGATCAGCGCGGTCATGTTGGAGCCGCGCCCCGAGATGAGGACGACTGTGCGTTTTCTGCTCACAGGCCGATCGAGCCCCGATAGATGACGCCGGCGTCACGGCGCGGCACAATGCGGCCGATTGGCGTCACCGTCTCGCCGGCTTCCTGCAGAACGGCGGCGACCTGTGCCGCTTGGCCGGACGCGACCGCCAGGATCATGCCGATGCCGCAGTTGAAGGTGCGCATCATCTCTTCCGGTGCCACCCCGCCGGTCTTGGCCAGCCAGGAGAACACCGGCGGCACGTCGATGGCTTCGAGGTCGAGCTCGGCCGAAAAATCCTTGGGCAGCACGCGCGGAATGTTTTCCGGGAAGCCGCCGCCGGTGATGTGGGCCAGCGCCTTGATGCCATGCGTGTTGCGGATGGCTTTCAGGATCGACTTAACATAGATGCGCGTCGGCTCGAGCAGCGCCTCGGCAAGCGTCGCGTCGTCGTTGAACGGCGCCGGATCGCTCCACGCCAGACCGCTGGTGGCGACGATGCGGCGCACCAGCGAGAAGCCGTTCGAGTGAAGACCGGAGGAGGCGAGCCCGAGCAGCACGTCGCCCTCGACGATATCGTCGGTCGGCAAAAGCTGACCGCGTTCAGCAGCCCCCACGGCAAAACCGGCGAGGTCATAGTCCTTGCCATGATACATGCCGGGCATTTCAGCCGTCTCGCCGCCGATCAGCGCGCAGCCGGCCTGTCGGCAGCCTTCGGCGATGCCGCCGACGATCGCGGCGCCCTGGTCGGGATCGAGCTTGCCGGTGGCGAAATAGTCGAGGAAGAACAGCGGTTCGGCACCTTGCACGACGATGTCGTTGACACACATGGCGACGAGGTCGATGCCGATCGTATCGTGCTTGCCGGCATCGATGGCGATCTTCAGCTTGGTGCCGACACCGTCATTGGCGGCAACCAGGACCGGATCGATGAAGCCGGCGGCCTTGAGGTCGAACAGACCGCCAAAGCCGCCGATCTCGCCATCGGCACCCGGCCGGCGCGTCGCGCGCACCAGCGGCTTGATCTTCTCGACCATCAGATTGCCGGCATCGATATCGACGCCGGCCTCTGCGTAGGTAAGCCCGTTCTTCAGCGTGCTCGGGTCGCGCTTGCTCATCGCAATTTTCCTGCTCGTTTGCGGGCTCTTCGCATGAATGGTTTCAGGGAGCAAGGATGACGCGCCAATGCGGCGGTTTTGCCCCCGACAAAAGCGATTGGCGAAGCGGCGGCGGCCGATCTCCCCCTTTGTGGCCTACGAGGGGGAGGTCAGCAGCTTCTGCGTCGCTCATCCCTTGCGCGCCCACCCCATCTCCCTCATCTATCTCTCAACAAAAGACGCGGCGGGACAATGCGTTGACCATCCCCAACCTGATCACCACCCTGCGCCTAGTCCTGGTGCCTGCCGTGGTGCTGGCCATGCTGCAGGCGCGCTGGGACTGGGCTTTTGCGGGTTTCCTTGTCGCCGGCGTCTCGGATGGCGTCGACGGCTTCATCGCCCGCCGTTTCAACCAGCAGTCCAGGCTTGGCGCCTATCTCGATCCGATGGCCGACAAGCTGCTTCTGGTCTCGGTGTTCGTCGTCCTGGGCTTCATCGGACAACTGCCGCTGTGGCTGGTCGTCACCATGGTGTCGCGCGACGCGCTGATCGTCTGCGCGGTCCTGTTGTCCACGGTGATGGCTCAGCCGGTCGAGATAAAACCGTTTCTGGTGTCGAAGGCCAATACTGCCATCCAGATCGTGCTGGCGGCGGTTGTGCTGGGCGAACTTGCCTTTGCCGTGCACCTCGACCCTCTGCGGCCAGCCCTCATATTGCTGTCCGGGGTCTTGACCGTGGCTTCGGCCGCGGCCTATCTCGTGGCTTGGCTGAGGCATATGAGCGGCTATGGCGAAGGCTCCAATCCGGACATCTGAGAAAGAAGCGGTAGTGTTGGAGGCTGCGGCTGCCAATCTTGCCGCGGCCTCGGCGTTCCGCCGGCAGATCTCGTTCTGGGTGGCTGGCGCGGTTTTGCTCGCCCTTTTCCTCTATATCTTCAGTAACATCCTGTTGCCGTTCGTGGCGGGAATGGTGCTTGCTTATTTCCTCGATCCGGTCGCGGACCGGCTGCAGCGGTTCGGCCTGTCCCGCTTCATGGCGACGGTCGTCATCCTCGTCACCTTCCTGATCGTTCTGGTGCTGGCCTTTGTCGTCCTCATTCCGGTGCTGGCGACGCAGATGTCCCAATTCGCCGGAAAGTTGCCGGAGTACCTGACCCGGCTCCAGAGCCTGCTCACCTCCTTTGACCCGAAATGGCTGGAGCAGAAATTCGGCGTCAACGCCAACGGCTTGCGCGACGGTTTGAACTCGCTGCTGACCTCCGGCTTTGGCCTGATCACAACAGTGTTCACATCGCTGTGGAGTTCCGGCATGGCGCTGGTCTCGGTGGTCAGCCTGTTCGTGGTGACGCCGGTGGTCGCCTTCTACATGCTGCTCGACTGGGACCGCATGGTCGCCGTCATCGACAGCTGGGTGCCACGCGACCATGTCGCCACCGTGCGCGGCATCGCCCGCGACATCAACACCGCCACCGCCGGCTTCGTGCGCGGGCAGGGCACTCTCTGCCTGGTGCTGGGCGCCATGTACGCCACCGGCCTGACGCTGACCGGGTTGAATTTCGCTATCCTCATCGGCCTGTTCGCAGGGCTGATCTCGTTCATCCCCTATGTCGGCTCGCTAACCGGACTGGTGCTGGCCGTCGGCGTCGCTTTCGTCCAGTTTTCGCCGGATTGGATGATGGTTGTCGCCGTCGCGGTGGTCTTTTTCATCGGCCAGTTCATCGAAGGCAACATCCTGCAGCCCAGGCTGGTCGGCAAAAGCGTTGGACTGCACCCGGTGTGGCTGATGTTCGCGCTGTTTGCCTTCGGCGCACTGTTCGGCTTCGTTGGCCTGCTGATTGCCGTGCCGGCTTCGGCGGCCGTTGCAGTGCTGGTGCGGTTTGCTATCGCCCGCTACCTCGAATCGCCGCTCTACAAGGGCCACGCGACGGAGCCCGCGCCACCTCTGCCTGCCGATCGTGGCGGCGGCCACCGCACGCAACCGCGTCGTTGAAGTGACGGCCCAGCGAACCGATCCGCCGCGCCAACTGCCGCTCGATCTCGGCCATGGCACTGGCTATTCGCTTGACGACCTCGTCGTCTCCGGCACCAACAACCAGGCGGTAACGCTGATCGATCGATGGCCGGACTGGCCCTCGCCGGTGGTGGTGCTGGCAGGCCCCGCGGGATCCGGCAAGACGCATCTGGCCTCGATCTGGGCCGCGCGCGCCAACGCCGTGGCCGTGAATGCCGGGCGCATTGGTGACAGCATCACAAATCTCGGCGCCAGCCCGGCGCTGATCGACGATGTCGATGCACGCGCGATCGACGAACAAGGCCTGTTCCATCTGATCAATGCGGTGCGCGGCGCCGGGTCGACGCTGCTGTTGACCGCACGCCGCTTTCCATCCGCCTGGGGTGTTTCGCTGCCCGATCTGGCTTCACGGCTGAAGGCGGCGGCGACAGTCGAGATCCATGAGCCGGACGATCTCCTGCTGGCCGGTGTCATCACCAAGCTGTTCGCCGACCGCCAGGTCGAGGTCGAACCGCATGTCGTGCAGTATCTGGTGCGGCGCATCGAACGCTCGCTGGCGACAGCGATGCGCGTGGTGGAACGGCTGGACCGAACGGCACTCGAGCGCAAGACGCCGATCACGCGGGCGCTGGCCGCCGAAACGGTCAACGCCATGGATGAGGGGCAGGGCGAGTTCGGGATTTAGAGCATGATCCTGAAAAGTGGGAACCGGTTTTCTCGGACAAACGGTTTCCGTTTGTCCAGAGATGATGCTCCAACAAAGAGTTAGATCGGCATGACGATTCAACCAAACGTCATCCTGATCTAGAGAACCTCGATATTGAGCCGGCCTGCAAATAGCCGCTCCGGCGTCCCCAGACACCGTCCCATTTCGGGAAACAACAGCTGGCACCCATCTTGCTGCGCAGGCTTGCCGGCTGACCCCGGTCCTGATTGCGTTCCAAATCAGGTTGTAGGCTCGCCGGGAATGAGGTGTTGGGGTTCTCGCCCGGCGAGCTTGCCTTCAGACCGCGCGGTCGACGGAGTGTCCTTTAAAAGGCGGCCCCTTTACGCCCACAGCCCAGTCAGATGCCGGACCAGCAGATAGACCGCGGTATGCACCGCCACGTAGCAGGCGGCGACGACGACAAAGCGTGGACCAGTTGTCTTCAGCAACGCTCAGGCGCGTCGGTAGCCGGCGAGTTGCGCGTCGTCGACATCAGGCAGATTGATCACGATGTTTTCCGGAGTGCGGCAGGCCAGCCACCACAATTCTTCCGTGGTGCTCATATTGGCTTCGAGATGCGGCAGGAACGGCGGCACGAACATGAAGTCGCCCGCCGACAATTCCACGAACTCCTGGTAGTTGTCGCCGAAATAGATGCGGGCGTTGCCAGACAGCAGATAAGCGCCGGTTTCCGCCTCGCCATGGTGGTGCGGCAGCGACCGAAAGCCGGGCGCATTGCTGGCCTTGCCGAACCACAGCTTCGTCGCCGACGTGTGTTGCGGCCCAACCCCGGTCACCAGCGCCATGCCGCCGGACTGGCTGGTCTTGCTGCTCTCCTGGCCTTTTCGGGTGATGACAGGCCTGTCGTTCGTGCTCATTCTCTTTCGACCTTTGTTGGCTACCCACATGCGGAGATGGTCAGCCATTCAGACTGGCGCAGGTCATTGAAATTATTGGCGATCCCGACAGGATTCGAACCTGTGACCATCGGCTTAGAAGGCCGGTGCTCTATCCAGCTGAGCTACGGGACCGCTGGCCGGCCCCGTTGGGCCGGCTGGATACTTGGCGCTGGCCGCCGATCAATGCGTCCAGGGCGTCCTGCGGTCATAGCGGAAATTCTCCGCATAGGAAATCTGGCGGCGCTTGGTCTCTTTTGGCTCCTCGACACGGAAGGTCAGCCCTTGCTTTTCAGCATAGGCAACTGCCTCTTCCCTTGTGTCGAAGGTGAGCCTGATCTGGCTCTTCATGTCTCCCGAGGTCGTGTAGCCCATCAGGGGATCGATCTTCTTGCGCATCTCCGGGTCGAATTCCAGCACCCATTGACCAGTCTTGGCCTTGCCGGACTGCATTGCGGTTTTGGCAGGGCTGAAAATGCGCGCGGACATGGCCACCTCGTTATTATCCAAGGCGGCATCGCCACCCTTCGCCCGTCATTACTGCGCAATGAGCATGTCGGCAAGGTTTTTGCACTTGCCATGTAACACCGAAATGAATAGGCAACAGACCGTTCGGAGTGTAGCGCAGGCTGGTAGCGCATCTGGTTTGGGACCAGAGGGTCGGGAGTTCGAATCTCTCCACTCCGACCATCATCTCATATCCCACGCGATCGAGGCGCCCACCGCGACAGCGGCCCGCGCTTTCGACCGGTCATTGATTGTCCACCACAACCCCGCTCAACGAGGAGTTGGGTTTCGATTTTTCGCCCATTGGCGTGGTCGCGCCGGAATTATTTCGTGATCCGCGAAGCCTGGAACCTTAGCCCACACCACGCGTTCGGGGCCTTGTATTCGCGGAGCCTCACAAAAGGCAAAGTGCGGCCGGCGAATGGGCGGGGCAAACAAAGCGGGTTGGGGGAGGAGAAAACCAGGCCATGTCGAAACGTGAAATTGGAACGTCCCCTGCGTTGGGGCGACGTATCGCTGAACTCAGGGCCAGAATGCAGGATGCCGAAATTTCCGATCATGAGATGAAGACCTTCCACAAGGTCGCCGCCATCATGGGGGCCGGCGATGGTTCGCTACGACTGGATGCCGACGATCTGATCGCGGCATCCTTCGTCGTCGAGACGGGTGGACCGGCGCCCAGCCGCTGATATCAAGGATTTCTCCGGATCTACCCGAAGTTCGGCGAACGAGCTCGCTTCCATCGCCCGAGCACGGCACCCCATGGGGTGAGCGTGCTCCGGTTTCTGGTCATCTGATCTCGAATTGAAGGAAAGTCTTATCATTTTGTTTGCGTTGGTACGTCATAGTAGCGGCGACTAACGGAGTTGAACGCAATGAAGCTCGATCTGTCGCCGACGAGCTGGGGCAGGGTGATCGCGGTCACGGCTGCCGGTACGGCATTCTTCATTGCCGTGGCGTTCTTCGTCGATTCGTTCAATTTCCCCTATCTTTCACCCGAGGCCGTGTGGCGGGCGCAACTGACAGATCTCATGCTGCCCCTGGTGCTGGGCGGGTCGTTTCTGTTTCTTCTCATGTGGAAGATCCGCCAACTGGCCATAGCCCAGCGCGACCTCAGCATCGTTGCCGCGACGGACAGCCTGACGGCGGTGCTGAACCGTGGCGCCTTCTCGATGCTGGTCGAGGCCTATCTCGAGCAGACCCGCAAGCAGGAGCAGACCCGTTCCGGCGCGTTGCTGATCATCGACGCCGACCACTTCAAGGCGATCAACGACCGCCTCGGCCATGACTGTGGCGACCAGGCGCTCAAGCTGATCGCGCAGGCGATCAAGGGACAACTGCGCGGCGGCGATATCGTTGGCCGCATTGGCGGCGAGGAGTTTGGCGTGTTCCTTCCCGGTGTCGATCCCTCGCAATCCTGGCTGGTTGCCGAAGCCATCCGCCGACGAATACGCGAGATGGACTTTTCGCCCGGCGGCCGCTCCTGTCCGCTCTCCGTCTCGATCGGAGGCACAAGCTTCAGCGGCCCGACGACCTACGAGGCGATATTCTCCGCCGCCGACAGACGGCTCTATGCCGCCAAATCGAACGGACGCGATCAGGTCAGTTTCGACCCGACGGAAGCCTCCCAGGTGTCTCAGCCCAGCGTCGCCACGGTGCATTGACCGCAGTCTTGCAGAGCGAATGAGTGGGGGGCGGATGAAGGCCACTTCCTTGACGCTTTCTTTTGGGTATGCTTCCTCCCGGCAAGTAATGTATAGGCATTGCTAGAGATATTTCTGCTTTCTTGAGCTCTTCGGGCGTCCAGGCCGCCAGTGCGGCCACGACCTTTTTGGTGCCGGTGAACGAGTGACGAGACTGCCCCGGACAAGGCCAGGCAAGCGCACCGATCATGATCCATTTGTTCAACGGTTTTCAAAACCCGTTTGGCGGCAGTGAACGCGAAACCCTGGAGCTGTATCGGCTGTTGGGCGCCGAGCAGCATGTGCGTCTGTGGGCAACCTCTTCGCGCGTGTCAGATGAACTGATGCGGCAATTTCCGATTCGCCGTGTCTCGCCGACAACGCGCGACGTGCCGGACGGCGGCACCTATGTCTTTCTTGGCGCGCATTGGCGTAACAAGATATGGCCTTACCTGATCGCGCGGCCGCACCGGCTGATCTACGTCTTCAACACCTTTCATCCGAAGATCATCGCGCTGACCACGCGTATGCCGCGCCTGCTGGGCTGGCCCGATGCCGAACTGGTGCTGATCTCCGACTTCCAACGGCGCCTGCTGCAGGTCGAAGGTACCGTGCATCCATCGCCGATCGATATCGACCGGTTCTCCCCACGGTCGGCAAGACCCGATGGCCCGTTCACGGTGGGGCGACTGAGCCGCGATACGGCGGACAAGCATCATCCCGACGATTTGGCGCTCTATGAGGCCTTGCTGGCCGATGGCGCTGCGGTACGGATCCAGGGCGGGATGCCGCTCAAGGACAGGCTCGCGCCGCACCCGCTGCTCGAACTCCTGCCGGAAGGCCAATTTGCCGCCGAACAGTTCCTGCCGACGCTCGACGTGTTCTACTATCGCACCGGCTCGCATGTGGAGACGTTCGGCCGCGTGGTGTTCGAGGCAATGGCCTGCGGCTTGCCCGTGGTCTGCCATTCGCATGGCGGCTATGCCGACCATATCAGGCATGGCGAAAATGGTTTTCTGTTCGAGACGACGCAACAGGCATCGCGAATCCTGGCGGAGCTCAAGGCAGACCCGGCGCTGCGCGCGACCGTGGGTCACAGGGCGCGGCGGACCGTCGAGCAACTGTTTTCGCCGCAGGCACAGCTGGAGCGGCTGAATTTCTACCGACGATAGTGATGTCTGGTCGTCTCGCTTTTGCGGAAGCTATGCGTGCGACAGCGCTTTCCGATGATACGTCGATACGACCGTCATCAAATATGAGTGATATCTAATCCATTCATTCGCGCCGCTATGGCCATTTCCAAAGCCCGCTCTATTTCTTTCGCCCGGGCGTCCTGAGCCGGCTTCCGGCCAAGGACTTGGGTATTAGGGGCAGATAGATGGCCGAACCAGTCAAGCGCGAGAGCGCATGATTCACCTGTTCAATGGCTTTCAAGATCCATTTGGCGGCAGTGAACTCAAGACCCTCGAATTGTATCGGCTGCTAGGTGCCGAGGCCGGGGCACGTCTTTGGGCGGCATCGTCAAGGGTGTCAGACGAGTTGATGCGCCAATTTCCGATCCGCCGCATCTCGCCGCTGACGCGACAGGTTCCGGACGGTGGCACTTATGTCTTTATCGGTGCGCATTGGCGAAACAAGATTTGGCCCTACCTGATACCGCGCCCACGCCGATTGATCTACGACTTCAGCACCTTTCACCCCAAAGTCATGGCGCTGACGACGCGCATGCCGGCCCTGCTGGGTTGGCCCGGCGCCGAACTGGTTCTGGTCTCCGATTTTCAAAAACGTATATTGCAGGCCGACGGCGTCGTGCACCCATCACCGATCGATATCGGGCGATTTTCGCCACGGCTGGAAAGAGGCGGCGGTGCGTTCACGATTGGGCGCATGAGCAGGGACACGCCGGACAAACATCATGCCGACGATGTGTCGCTATACGAGGCATTGCTGGCGAAGGGCGTCGCGGTGCGGATCCAGGGTGGCACGCAGCTCAAAGACAGGCTTGCGCCGCATCCACAGTTAGAACTCCTGCCGGTGGGTCAATTTGCGGCAGAAAAATTCCTGCCGACGCTCGACGTGTTGTACTACCGCACCGGCTCGCATGTGGAGACGTTCGGCCGCGTGGTGATCGAGGCGATGGCTTGTGGCTTGCCCGTGGTCTGTCATTCGCATGGCGGCTATGCCGACCACATCAGCCATGGCGAAAGCGGTTTTCTGATCGAGACGACACAACAGGCATTGCGGATCCTGGCCGATCTCAAAAGCGATCCGGCGCTGCGAGCGACCGTGGGCCACAGAGCGCGGCGGACCGTCGAGCAACTGTTTTCACCACAGGCTTTGCAACAGCGGCTGGATTTTTATCGACACTAGCGGCGCAAGCCGTGGAACGACAGTTTGCCCAATCCGTTTGGCATCGCTTCCAACATCGCGCTAAAGCTGGCGCAAATCAAACCACCGGGCGGCCGACATCGGTGGGCCAACAGATCGAGCAGGACTTCCTAACAATGACATTGATGGGCGCGGCGGCACTGCTGATCCTGGTCCTGACCTATGCCGGCGTCGCCATTGGCCGCATCCCTGGCCTTCGTCTCGACCGGGCAGGCATTGCGCTGCTTGGTGGCGCCGCGATGATCGCCATCGGCGCGCTCAGCATGGAGGATGCCTACCGGGCAATCAATTTCGACACCATCACGCTTCTGCTCGGCATGATGATCGTGGTCGCGCATCTGAAGGTCTCCGGTGCCTTTCGCGGTCTTGGCGCCATCGCCATCGAACATGCGCATGCGCCGTTCATGCTCTTGGTGATGGTGACGCTGCTCACCGGTGTGCTGTCGGCCTTCCTGGTCAACGATGCCATCTGCCTGGTCATGGCGCCGATCGTCGTCCACGTCACCCGCGTCATCAACCGCAACCCGGTTCCGTATTTGATCGCCACCGCCACCGCGTCAAACTGCGGCAGCGTCGCCACCATCACCGGCAATCCGCAGAACATGGTCATCGGCGCGCTGTCGGGCATTTCCTATCCGGCTTTTGCGGCGGCGCTGGCGCCGGTCGCCCTGTTCGGCCTGGTCGCCGTCATCGTCATCGTGCGCATCGTCTATCGGGCCGAATTCACCCGCACCGCCCAATTGACCCCAGAAGTTTCGCGTGGCCGCATGCATCGAGGGCAGGTGCTGAAGGCAGTGATTGTCTGCATCGGGCTGGCGATTGCTTTCTTCGCAGGCGTTCCCGTTGCCAAGGCCGCATTGATCGGTGGCGCCATTCTCCTGCTCACCCGCGCCATCAAGCCGGAACGCATTTATCGCGAGATCGACGGGCCGCTGCTGTTCATGTTCGCCGGTCTGTTCGTGGTCGTTGCCGGCGCCGAAAAGATGCTGCTGACGCCTGATCTCATCGCCTCGGCCAAGAATCTCGGCCTCAACGATGTCTGGCGTCTGTCGGGTTTCACCGCGGTGCTGTCCAACATCATGAGCAATGTGCCGGCCGTGCTGGCCTTGCGGCCGTTCATACCTGGGCTGGAAAACCCCGAACGCGCCTGGCTGGTGGTGGCGATGAGCTCGACGCTCGCCGGTAATTTCACGCTGCTCGGCTCGGTCGCCAACCTGATCGTCGCCGAGCAAGCCAAAACTGCAGGCACGCCGCTGTCTTTCGGCGCCTTCTTCAAAGTCGGCTTGCCGCTGACGCTGATCACGCTCGTCGCCGGAACGGCATGGCTGGCGCTGGGGTTCTAGAGGGGCGGCAGAGCAATGGTGAACGCCAATCAAGGTGAAACTGGAGATTTGATCCGCCGGGCTGTGGCCGCTTTCAATTCCGGCAATCACGGTCAGGCAGCGGATTTATGTGAGCTGGGCCTGAAGCAGCACCCGGACGATCCGGCGCTTTGCCATCTGATGGCGGCGGTCCTGTTCGCGCGGGCCGACTTGCCGGAGGCTCGTGCGCGCATCGAAGCGAGCCTTGCCGCTCGTCCGGACAATGTGCCAGCCCTGATTCTCGCATGCCGGATTGCTCGGGCCGAAGGCCGGTTTGAAGCGGCTTTGCAACTCCTGGATCGCGCGGCAAGGCAATCGTCGAAGTCGGAGATCCTGCTCGAGCGGGCACGCACTCTCGATCAGGCAGGCGATGCCTCGGCCGCTCGTGCATCCTGGACACTCACCTTGCAAAGGGAACCAAAATCCGAGGAGGCAATGGCCCGCCTCGGGCGCCTTGCGTGGGGACGCGGCGAGCCGCTGGAGGCGGAAGCCTTCCTCGAACGCGCCGTCGCCGGCGGTGGGCATCCGGCTGCCTGGTTCGACCTCGGGCTAGTGCGCCAGGACATGCGCAAGTTCGGCGGTGCTGCCCAGGCCTATCGACGGGTGCTGGAGATGAACCCGGACGCACCGGAGGCAGCCGTCAATCTGGGCGTCGTCTTGCAGGAAACCGGCGACCTCGACGGGGCCATGGCGGCGTATTCGATGGCCTATCGTCTGCGCCCATCCACGTTCGGCGTGATCGCCATGGCGCTCACATCGGTACCGAGCGGCAGGCTGTGGCTCGATGAGGAAGCGCTGCGTCGCTCACTCGCCGGCGGCGCGCCCCCGCCGGGCGCGAAAGCGCTTGCGGTAGACGCCGGGCGTTGACAGGACATCCGCGACCGTCTGCGCATAGGATGCCTGCCGTTTCTCGTCGAACACCTCGTATTCGAGCTGAGGCGTGGCCCGCGGAACCGCAAAGCATTGCGCGACCGGAGTTCCTTTCCGGAGCACGCCGGAGAATTCGGGCTCCGTCCAGACCGCCGGGAAATTGATGCCGCCGTCGCTGAACCGGTCGGAATCCACCAGACCCGTCACCAGCCTGAAGGGAAGATCCCCGCGATTGACCGGGTGGGTCGCGAACAGTGACCAACCGTCCTCGACCTCAATGGTCCAGAAGCTGTTGAATTTAAGGGCGGCGTGGCCTGGATTGGCAAACGGGCTGCCGGCGAGTTGGCCCGGAGTGTGAAAGCTCAGAGGCGCTCTCGGGTGGTTTTTGGTGACCGGGTCCGGGATATTCCAGTTCCAAGAAAAAGTACCCTTGTCGACGACGACGTCGCACGGCAGCAGCACCATGAAGCCATAGGTCATCGCGTCAACCACCGGCGGGCACTGCTTGAGCGTGCGAATGTCGCGGCCATGGATCGCCGAATAGGCGGTGGCGGGCATTGCGCGCAGCCAATCCGGCAGCGTGCCGCGCGCCAGGATCGGGCGCGGCAAGTGCTCGACCAGCATTGGATCGCATCGGAAAATCACACGCATCGCCGCCTCCTGGCCTTGCGATAGCATGCTTGCCGGCCACGCTCCAAGCGGCGCCGGTCAGTCGTTGTTCCGGGATCTCGCCCGGACAAGTGTCGCCGCAGCGCGTCCCGCGGCTTCGATATAGTCGGGATTGCGGTGGATCAGCATGATCGAAAACGAGCCGTCGATCAGAAGCACGATCTCGCGCGCCAGCGTCTGTGGTTCCTCAATGCCGTGGTCGGACAAGGCGCCGGCCAGCCACGCTTCAAAATTCAACTTGTGGCGCGCTCCGACCTTGACCGCCGGATGGCCGGGCAGCGAGGCGAGTTCGGCTGCCGTGCGCAGAAAGCCGCATCCCTTCCACTTAGGATGGCGCGCGGACCGGGCTAGATTGACAAAAATCGCTTCGACCTTGCGATCCACGCCGCCTTCCGCGGCATCGAACCAACCGGCCATGCGTTTCAGATTGGGTTGATCGCGGCCGTCGAGATAGGCCGCGATGAGGTCGTCCTTGCTCTTGAAGTGGTAATAAAGTGTCCGCTTGGTGAGGCCCGCCTCCTCGGCAACGGCGTCGACACTGACGCGACCGATTCCCTCGGCATAGAACAGCTTGGTCGCTGCATCGACGATGCGTTTGCGGGTCGGGCTGGCAGCTTCTGACATGGGTTAAGTATACCGACTAGTGAATATACACGCAATCGAAAGCGTGATCCCTTTCCGCCATACCTGGAAAGGAAGAACAATGGCCGATCTTGTCCTGAACGACACCCGCGACGGGGTGACCGTCCTTACCCTCAATCGCCCTGAAAAGCTCAACGCTCTGAACTATGCCCTGATCGATCGCCTGCTCGCGGTTCTGGACGACATTGAAATCGACGACCGCGTCCGCGCCGTCATTCTCACCGGAGCTGGCGAGCGGGCATTTTCGGCGGGTGGCGATATCCACGAATTCTCGGCGAGCGTGGCACGTGGCGCGGATGTCGCGATGCGCGACTTCGTCATGCGCGGCCAACGGCTGACCGCGCGGCTTGAAGCCTTCCGCAAGCCTATAATTGCCGCCGTCAACGGTATCGCCTTCGGCGGCGGCTGCGAAATCACGGAAGCCGTGCCGCTTGCCATTGCCAGCGACCGCGCCTTGTTCGCCAAGCCCGAGATCAACCTTGCAATGCCGCCGACCTTTGGCGGAACGCAACGCTTGCCGAGGCTGGCCGGGCGCAAGCGGGCGCTGGAGCTGCTTTTGACCGGCGACTGGTTTCCACCGCCGCGGGCTCTTGAGTTGGGTCTCGTCAACGAGGTTGTCCCGCATGCCGAACTGATGCCGGCGGCATTTGATCTGGCCAGGCGTATTGTGCGGCATTCCCGGCCGGCCGTCGCCAGCATCCTCACCGCGGTGGCAAGGGGCCTCAACCAGAGCATCGCCGAAGGCCTGGCTGTCGAAGCCGAGCAGTTCGCACGAATGGCACTGACAACAGACCTGCGCGAAGGGCTCGATGCCTGGATCGAGCGGCGAAAGCCAAATTACGACGGCTCGTGGACACATATCACGCGGCCGGACGAGGCCAGGCGAGCCTCGGCGGCACGCGATCGGCCTGGCTCACGGATCGAGGCACCGTCACCGCCACTTGGCCCTTGATGCCCGGCGGAAGAGCCCGCTTCCTCCTCCAAACAGGTGCTGCTCAATCGGCTTCGATATCCTAAGCTGCCGCAGATCCCTTGTCTGCCGCCAGCACGCGTGCTGCCGCAGCCAGAAGGTCGGTCTGCGTGATCAGGCCGAGAATGCGCCGCTCGCCGTCGACGATGACCACGGCATGGCTGCGGCCGTCGGTCAAAACCGGAAGCAAGCTCATCGCGGGCGTCTCGGGCGAGGCGGTGCCGGCCTTCGACATCACGCCCTTCACCGTGTCGGTGGCCTTCGTCAGCTCACGCAGGCCGACCGCGCCGACCAGCCGGGCATCCGCGTCGATCACCGGCAAGGTGCGGATGTTGTGATCAAGCAGCTGCTGGCGCGCCGCGTCGGCCGTGGCTCCCTCAGCCACTGAAATCACGTCGCGGGACATGATGTCCTTGCACAGCAGCGTCCGGTGCGAGCGCACCATGGCCTGCAGCTCGACTTGCCTCAGCAGCCGTTCGAGGTCGTTGCGGTCAATGTCGAAGGTTTCGTCAAGCGTGGTCAGCGCGGCGTCAATATCCTCGGGCCGGAAGCCCGCGCGCTGTTGCGCCGGCGGATCGGCGGTACCGTGGCTGTTGGTGGCGGGTGCGGCGGCATGCGGATAGTTGCGCCGCGCCAGCCTGTGGAAAAGGAAGCCCAGCGCGACCAGGATGATTGAATTCAAGGACACCGGCACGAACGGAAACAGGAAGCCGGCGCTGACAACGGCCGGCCCGCCGAGCACCGCCGTCAGTGCTGCCGCTCCGCCTGGCGGGTGCAGGCAGCGCGTGAACGACATCGCTGCGATGGCGAGCGCCACGGCGAGGCCCGAGGCAATGACCGGATCATGGATGAAATGCGCCACGGTCACACCCACCAGCGCCGATATGGAGTTTCCGCCGATAATCGACCATGGCTGCGCCAACGGGCTCGCGGGCACGGCGAAGAGAAGGACGGCGGAGGCACCCATCGGCGCCACCAGCAGGGCCACATGCGGGCCGCCGCCCATCGCCAGACCGCTGATCACGCCAGTCAGCGCGATGCCGATTGTCGCCCCTATGCAGGCAAGCAGCCGCTCGCGCAGCGTTGCGCCGGCAAGGATGGGAACAAAAAGACGAAAGGCCATGGCAAGCTTTATGACAAAAGGATTGGTCGGGATGCCGTGCAGCAGGCAATGCAGCCGAACGCGCGGATTTGAAAGTCAAACAAATCCGCAAAGTAACGGCCCGGGAGAATAATAGTGCGCCCAGCACCTTGCGGGGATGCGGCGAGCGGCTTGCGCTTTGTCATCAGCGTCAAGGCCTTGCGGCCGTTTGCTGACTCTGTGCGGCAGTCAGCCCGGTTGCGCCATCATCATCCGGCGGCTGCAGCCAGCCCGCGCAGGATGTCGGCCTTCAGGTCGTCGACATCCTCGAGGCCGATCTGCAGGCGGATCAATGGGCCTTCATGAGGGGCTTTCGCAACGACGCGATCGCCAAGCCAGACCGGCACAGCAAGGCTCTCATAGCCACCCCAGGAATAGCCGAGCCCGAAGATCCGCAGCGCGTCGAGGAAGGCGTGCTGCTCCTTCTGGCCGCCGCCGGCAAGCACGATGGAAAAGATGCCGCTCGAACCGCAGAAGTCGCGCTTCCACAAATCGTAATCCGGGTGGCTGGGAAGGGCAGGGTGGAGCACGCGCGCTACGCCCTTCTGGCCTTCGAGCCACGATGCTATGGCAAGCGCGCTGCGCTGGTGATGCTCCAGGCGCACACCCATGGTGCGGAGGCCGCGCAGCACCTGATAGACATCGTCAGGTCCAGCACAGCAGCCAAGCGTGCAAAAACTCTCATAGAGCTGTTTCCAGTGGCTCTCATTGGCCGAGACCGTGCCGAGCAGCACGTCGGAATGGCCGGCCGGATACTTCGTCGCCGCGTGGATGGAGATGTCGACACCGTGGTCCAGCGGCCGGAAGTAGAGCGGCGTCGCCCAGGTGTTGTCCATCATCACGATGGCGCCGGCCGCATGCGCCGCCTTGGCGATGGCCGGGATGTCCTGCACTTCGAACGTGTTGGAGGCCGGCGATTCCGTGAACACGACCCTGGTGTTGGGCTTGATCAAGGCGGCGATATCGGCGCCGACATGGGAATCATAGTACTCCACCTCGACGCCGAGCCGCTTCAGCATCGTGTCGGCGAAATTACGGGTCGGATGATAGACGCTGTCGACGATCAGCAGATGATCGCCCGCCGATACGAAGGCGAGCAACGGAATGGTCACCGCCGCAAGCCCGGACGGCACCACGATCGTGCCGGCCGAGCCTTCCAGCGCGTCAATAGCATGGGCAAGGGCGTCCGTCGTCGGCGTGCCACGTGTGCCGTAAGTGTATTTCTGGTTGCGGTCCGCCATTGCGGCTGCATTGCGAAACAGCACGGTCGAGGCGTGCACGACAGGCGGATTGACGAAGCCGAAATAGTCGTGCGGGTTGTTGCCTGAATGGGCGAGCCGCGTGTTGATGCCCATTTTGCCGGAAACCTGCTCGTTGCCGTCTTTTGCCATTCGTCATTGCCTCTTCTGGTAAGCCGTTAGCCATAGTGCGGCGGCATGGGCCGCGCAACCGCATGGCGTTCGCCAGGAAACGGACTTCGGATGTGCCAATTTCTTCGGCAAAAACCATCGTCTTCTTCGGCAAAGGCCATCGTCGGACTGTGCCTCTGCCTCTTCAGACGGCGACTTCCGATCGCGCCTGGCCAAGCAGAGAACAGTGCTGGTCACACAAATCCATCGCAGGAAGAGCGGTAACGAAGAGTAATTGCGGCACGCGGATTACACCGACAATGCCCAATTGGCTGGGCAATGAGCTTTGCCGACTTTATTGGCGCTTCTGACTAAATCGCGGGTGCGTTTGTCTGCGATTCAGGCATTTCAGGCAATCGATTTTCAAACGCGGTCGGATTCGGTCATTTCCCTTGACCTCACGGGAATTATCGCCTTCGATGCCATTCGTGAATGGGAGGCGGCGCGTCGGTTACGATGCGGGGTTCCGGGAATGGGCCGGGATGGGAGCTGCGTTCACATGGGAAAAAGAATCAGGGTTTGCCTGAAAAACAGAGAAAAGGGTCTGTGGGTCATGAAACATATTGCTATCGGCATTCTTGGCGCCGCTACGCTTGGATTGATGGCGTCGGCCGCGTCGGCCACGACGCTCGATACCGTCAAGGCGAAGGGCTTCATCCAGTGCGGCGTCTCGACTGGTCTGGCCGGCTTCTCGGCGCCGGACGACAAGGGCGACTGGCAAGGCATCGATGCGGATTTCTGCCGCGCTGTGGCCGCCGCTGTCTTCGGTGACGGCACCAAGGTCAAGTTCACGCCGCTCAGCGCCAAGGAGCGCTTCACCGCCTTGCAGTCCGGCGAGGTCGACATCCTCTCGCGCAACACCACCTGGACCATCAACCGCGACACCGCACTTGGCCTGAATTTTGTCGGCGTCACCTACTATGACGGCCAGGGCTTCATGATCAATGCCAAGAAGCTGCCGGGCGTCAATTCCGCGTTGCAGCTGTCGGGCGCCGCCGTCTGCGTGCAGAGCGGTACGACCACCGAGCTCAACCTCGCCGACTACTTCAAGGCCAACAAGATGGAGTACAATCCGGTCGTCTTCGAGAAGCTCGAAGAGGTCAACGCCGCTTATGACGCGGGCCGCTGCGACGTTTACACCACCGATCAGTCGGGCCTTTACGGTATCCGCCTGACGCTGGCGTCACCGGCCGATCATGTCGTGCTGCCCGAGATCATCTCGAAGGAGCCGCTCGGCCCGGCAGTGCGCCAGGGCGACGACCAGTGGTACCACATCGTCAAGTGGACCTATTTCGCGCTGTTGCAGGCGGAAGAGCTCGGCATCACCAAGGCCAATGTCGATGAGATGAAGAACTCGCCCAGCCCGGAGATCAAGCGTGTGCTCGGCCAGGAAGCCGACACCAAGATCGGTACCGATCTCGGCGTTTCCAACGACTGGGTCGTCAACATCGTCAAGGCCGTCGGCAATTACGGAGAACTGTTCGACCGCAATGTCGGCTCGGGTAGCCCGCTCAAGATCGCCCGCGGCATCAACGCGCTGTGGACCAAGGGCGGCCTGCAATACGCTCCGCCGATCCGCTGACCGAAATGTGATCCGGGAGGCAGATCGTCTGCCTCCCGGTTTCTCTTTCCAGGGGATGGTCGAATGGCATCGCAGGAAGTTCTTCGCGAGGCGCCAAGTCGCGCTTCTCTTATAAACGATCCCAAAGTCCGCAGCATTTTCTATCAATGCCTGGTCGTTGGTTTGCTGGTGTCGGGTGTCTGGTGGATTGTCCACAACACCATCGTCAACCTCACCAACCTTCACATTGCCTCCGGCTTCGGCTTTCTGAGGGGCCGCGCCGGTTTCGACATCTCTGACACGCCCATCGCCTATACGTCGGACTCAACCTATTTCCGCGCGATCGTTGTCGGCTTGATCAACACGTTGATCGTCGCTTTTGTCGGCATCATCACCGCCACCATCATCGGTTTCATCGTCGGCATCGGCCGGCTGTCGAAAAACTGGCTGATCCAGAAGATCTGCACCGTCTATGTCGAGGTGTTCCGCAACATCCCGCCGCTGCTGGTCATCTTCTTCTGGTATTCCGGCGTGCTGGCCGTGCTGCCGGCGCCGCGTGACAGCTATCACCTGCCTTTCGGATCCTTCCTCAACCAGCGCGGCATCTATTTTCCGCGCGCTATCTGGGGCGACGGCTCCTGGTTGATCCTGGTGGGTCTCCTTGTCGGCATCGCCATGTCTTGGTTCGTCGCCCGCAAGGCCAAGCAGCGGCAGATGGCGACCGGCCAGCAATTCCCTGTGTTCTGGACATCTCTGGCGCTGATTGTCGGCCTGCCGCTGCTCGCCTATGTGCTGAGCGGCTTTCCGGTGACCTTCGATTTTCCCAAGCAGTCGACCTTCAACCTGAGCGGCGGTTTCGTCGTCAAGCCGGAGTTTCTGTCGCTCTATCTGGCGCTTTCGTTTTATACCGCCGCTTTCATCTCCGAGATCGTGCGCGCCGGCATTCGCGGCGTTGCCAAGGGCCAGAGCGAAGCCTCGGCAGCACTTGGCCTGCGTTCCGGCCAGGCGTTGCGACTGGTGGTCGTGCCGCAGGCGATGCGCATCGTCATTCCGCCACTGGCCAGCCAGTATCTCAACCTGACCAAGAATTCCTCGCTCGCCATCGCCATCGGCTATCCCGACCTGACGGCGACGGCCGGCACGGTGCTCAACCAGACCGGTCAGGCGGTGGAATGCGTGGTCATCATGATGGTGATCTATCTGACCATCAGCATTTTGACCTCGCTGCTGATGAACTGGTTCAATGCCAAAATGGCGCTGGTGGAGAGGTAGGGACATGCAAGAACATGATATGTCCTGGGTACGCACCGAAATGATGCTGGCGCAACCGGCGCCAGCCGGCGTAACAGGCGTCGGCGCGTGGGTGCGAAGGAACCTGATCGCCTCGACAGCCGATACCATTATGACCATAATCGGTATCGCGCTGGTGGTGATGATCCTCCCGCAAATCATCAACTGGGCGTTCATCAACGCTGTGTGGACAGGGCCGAACCGGAGCGTATGCGCCACGGTAACGCAAGGCGGAATTCAGCCGGACGGCTGGTCTGGCGCCTGCTGGGCCTTTGTGAACGCCAAGTTCGGTCAGTTCATGTTCGGAACCTATCCGATAGAGGAACGCTGGCGGCCGATCCTGGTTGGCATACTGCTCGTCGTGCTTATGGTGCCGATGCTGATGCCGAGCGTGCCGCGCAAGGGTCTCAACGCTCTGCTGCTGATTGTCGGTTTGCCTGTTGTGGCGTTCTTCCTGCTGGTGGGCGGCGTTTTCGGTCTGGAACATGTCGAAACCGCGCGCTGGGGCGGCTTGCTGGTAACGCTGTCGCTGTCTTTCGTGGCCATTGTCGTGTCGTTGCCGCTTGGCATCGTGCTGGCGCTTGGCCGGCGTTCCAAGATGCCGATCGTCAAGATGCTGTGCGTCATCTTCATCGAAGCCGTACGCGGTATTCCGCTGATCACCGTTCTGTTCATGGCCAGCGTCATGCTGCCGTTGTTCCTGCCGCCGGGCGTCACTTTCGACAAGTACCTGCGCGCGCTTATCGGCGTGTCGCTGTTTGCGGCCGCCTATATGGCCGAAGTGGTGCGCGGCGGCCTGCAGGCGATCCCCAAGGGTCAATATGAAGGCGCCGATTCGCTTGGTCTCGGCTATTGGCAGAAGATGTACTTTATCGTCATGCCGCAGGCGCTGAAACTGGTCATCCCGGGCATCGTCAACACCTTCATCGGCATGTTCAAGGACACCAGCTTGGTCACCATCATCTCGATGTTCGACCTGCTTGGCATCGTGAAGCAGAATTTCGCCGACGCCAACTGGGCGTCGGCACAGACGGCCAAGTCGGGTCTGATCTTCGCCGCCTTCGTATTCTGGCTGTTCTGCTTCGGCATGTCGCGCTATTCCATGTACACTGAACGCCGGCTCGACACCGGCCACAAACGCTGATGCATGTCGCCCAAAGGTGTGTTGCGGTTTTGGGATAACGAGATGCATCATAACCAAAGACAAAAAAACAAGGGGACCCTGTCATGGCCACCGAAAATGCCGTCAGCGCGGAAGAGATCAAGGTCAACGCCGCCAAGATGCACATCTCGACCACCGATGTCGCCATCGACATCATCGCCATGCACAAATGGTATGGCGAGTTCCATGTGCTGAAGGACATTAATCTCAAGGTGATGCGCGGCGAGCGCATCGTCATCTGCGGGCCGTCAGGCTCCGGCAAGTCGACCATGATCCGTTGCATCAACCGGCTGGAAGAACACCAGAAGGGCAAGATCATCGTCGACGGCAAGGAACTCACCAACGATCTCAAGAAGATCGACGAGGTGCGCCGCGAGGTCGGCATGGTGTTCCAGCACTTCAACCTGTTCCCGCATCTGACCATCCTGGAGAACTGCACGCTGGCGCCGATCTGGGTGCGCAAGACGCCGAAGAAACAGGCCGAGGAAATCGCCATGCATTTCCTCAAGCGCGTGAAAATCCCGGAGCAGGCCAACAAATATCCCGGCCAGCTGTCCGGCGGCCAGCAGCAGCGCGTGGCGATCGCCCGCTCGCTGTGCATGAATCCACGCATCATGCTGTTCGATGAGCCGACTTCGGCGCTCGATCCCGAAATGATCAAGGAAGTGCTGGAGACCATGGTTGGCCTCGCGGAAGAGGGCATGACCATGCTGTGCGTGACCCACGAAATGGGTTTTGCCCGCAAGGTCGCCAACCGGGTGATCTTCATGGATCAGGGCCAGATCGTCGAGCAGAACACGCCGGCCGAGTTCTTCGACCATCCGCGCCATGAGCGCACAAAACTGTTCCTCAGCCAGATCCTGCATTAGGCCTTTCAGTGAACTGTGGAGAGTCCGGCTGAAACAGTGCCGGGCTCTTTTGCGTATGAGTGAGCAGGAGGCGGGCGGTTCGTGTCGCGCCGCATGCATTTGCAGGGCCGCCATTCATGAAAAAGCTCGGCCGTTTTCTTGGTGTGTTGTTGATCGCGGTCGCGCTCGCGGTGACGCTCGGCACTTTGGTGCCACGACCGCTTTGGCAAACTGCCGTCGACAAATCAGCGACGCGTCATATCCTTGTGCTGAAGAACCCGATCCATACCGACATCGCCATTCCGCTGGACGATTCGGTGCGGCAGCGCTTTCATTTTCTGGTCGAAGCCGGCATCCCGGCCGACATCCCTGAGGTGCGCTATATCGTCTTTGGCTGGGGCGGCCGAGCCTTCTATCTGGAGACACCGACGTGGTCTGAGCTTAAGGCCGTGCCGGTGATGAAAGCACTGACCCTCGACGCATCGGTAATGCATGTCTATGTCGCCGGCGATATCGTCGAGCCGCATCCCGATGTCGCCGGCTTCGACATTGGTGACGATCAGTTCGCGGCACTGCTCGATTTCATACAGGCCAGTTTTCAGCAGGGGCCGGACGGTCCGATCCATATCCCGAACGCCGCCTATTCGAAATTCGATGGCTTCTTCGAAGCCAATGGCCATTTCAACGCGCTGGTCGGCTGCAACACCTGGACGGCGGCGGCGCTGCGCACAGCCGGGCTGCGCACAGGCTGGTGGAACCCACTACCGGTGTCGCTGGGGTGGTCGCTGAAGCTGTACAACAGGTGATATGCATGCACGCGCTGTTAGTTTTTATATGTAGAAATACATATCTGGCGACGGCGCGGAGAGTGTTGTGTCTTTTTTTGATGCGCTTATAAAATATTTTGTTGGCGGATTCGTTTTCTATATAAAACCGGGTGCCGTCATTCGTAAAATATCAGAGCGAGACGATACCTGGTGCGCGATCGCAGCCATCGCTGCTATATTCGCACTTGCTCAACAGTGCGTAGGATACCTGGATTTCCTAGGTCACTGGAGCAATTCAGTCCCGCATTTCCCGATTTTCTATAAGTTCATTTCAAATTTGGCGATAGCCATTGTTGCTTCCGTAGTCATCTTTCTATTCTCCCGTGTGACAGTGGCAGGTGCCGACTTCAAGGCCATCTGTCGCGGGGTGATTTTAAAATTTCCCATTGCGGTAGCATTTTCGCTGTCGGTACTGGGCATAAAATACGCTGCAGTCGGCTTTTTGAGCCTGCTGCCAAAAGAAACTGGAATGACGATCGGCTGGTATTTGTTTGCAGCCGTTGTGGTGGTGCTTGGTCCTCCTATCAAAGGATTGCAGGTGCTGAGCGCATACGGTGTCTCAAGCTTCTCGTCGATCGCAATCGCGGTTCAACTCGTCCTCGTATCGAAGCATGCATTGAGAGCGAATGTTTTCGTGGCTGTGGCGGTAACTTTGGCTGCCGCGATGGCGTGCTCCGTTGCGGCCGCCCTGATTTTTTTCGCGTGCTATCACCACATCTACTGGAATATGACGCCGGGTGCTTTGTTCTCGTGACGCATCTTCGAGAGCTTTGGAGCAGCAGAGAAGGGACCGATTGCCCGCAGCTCCAGGACGATCAGCGCCTCACAACCTTCCGTTCCTCCCAGCCATAAAGCCAGTCGAGATCGGCCGCGAGCCTTTCTCCCGACCGTGTCGCCAGGATAAGATTGCGGACCATCGCCACCGACCCCCGGGCGTGCCAGGCGAGCCGGTTGAGCGCGCCGCGTTTCAGCACCTTCTCGATCCGTGGCCGCCTCAGATTTTCCCACATGGTCAGGCTTTGCCGCGGGTCGCCGCGAAAGTCGGCAACCAGATTGGCAAGCATGGCGGCATCCTCGATTCCCATCGCCGCGCCCTGCGCCGCGAACGGCGTCATGGCATGCGCCGCATCCCCGATCAGCGCGATGCCCTGAGGCGTCGTCCAGCGCCGCTGCTCGACAGTGTGGATCGGGAACGCCGTCCATGGGCCGGCGAGCGCGACGAGCCTCGTCAGCGCTGGCGCCGTGCCGCGCATGGCGCCGGAGAGGATGCCGGGATCGGCATGGCGTGACCAGCCTTCGGCGATGCGCTCGCCCTTGGTGAACGCGGCTAGGTTGAAGGCGCTGCCCTTGCTCACCGGATAGGCGACCATGTGGAAGCCGGGATGCAGAAAGGTGGTGACGCAGCCGCCGGCGCCGAGCGCCGCAAAAGCCTCTCCGGCGGCGTTATCAGCCGCGACCGTCGCGCGCCAAGCCAACTCGCCCGAGAAGCGGTTTGTCCCGAAACCTGCCTCCTCGGCGGCAAGTCTCCCGCGTACCGAAGACCAGACACCGTCGGCGCCGACCAGGATACCAGCGGCGGCTTCGGTGCTTCGGCCGTCGATTTCGGCGGTGACGGCAATGCTTTCCGGCGTTACGGCGATGTTCGTCACCCGCGCCCCGGTAACGAGTTCGATATCGGACCGATCGGTGATCCGGGTCGTCAGCGCCGCCTGCAGGTCGGCCCGGTGCGCGACGAGATAGGGCGCCCCCCAGCGGCTTTCACCCGCTTGCCCAAGTGGCACGCGCGCCAGTTCGCGCAACGTCCTTGCGTCCTTCAGCACCACGGCCTCCGGCCGCACCGCCGCCGGCAGCAGCCGGTCGAGCACGCCGAGCTGGCGAAGGATGCGTGTTGCGTTGGGAGAAAGTTGGATGCCGGCGCCTGCCGCTTCCAGGCGATGTGCCTGTTCGAAAAGCTGTACAGGGTAGCCGCGTTCCGCAAAGGCAAGCGCAGCGGTCAGCCCTGCTATGCCCGCTCCGGCGATGACGACTTGCCGGGAGCGCCGATCGTCCATCAGGTCTGTCGCGAAGGAATCAGGCGGCCAGGTCGATGTAGAGGCAGCCGGCCGGCACCGTTTCCGTCGCCTTTAGCTTCGGCGAATAGCGATAGAGCGTCGAGCAATAGGGGCAGACCTTCTCATTGTCGTCGCCCATGTCGAGAAACACATGCGGGTGGTCGAAAGGCGGATTGGCGCCCGTACACATGAATTCCTTGACCCCGATGTCGATCGCCGGATGGCCGGCATCGTTCTGGAAATGGGGAATGGAACCGCCTGCCATCGTCGTCTCCTTAACGCAGTCTCGCATGCATCTGGATCATAACAGGTCTCTTTGCAAGATCGATGAAATGAAACTGTCGCAAAAGCCTGTCAGAGGATAAGTTGAGCCGGTTAAGCGTGTGACCGCGGATGCCAAGCGATTCCGCGACGGATCATGCGTCACAAAAGCATGTTAGAGCGTCCATCGCCATCTGGCGGCGCTCCCAAAGGAACGGTTGCGGGCAGGAACCATGAACGAACTGAAGCCGGTGCAGAGCGAATTCGTCAATGTCGAGGTGGCCAGTTCAGAGGGCGGCAACCCGGATCGCTTCGTCAACCGCGAGTTTTCCTGGCTGCAGTTCAACCGCCGCGTGCTTGAGGAATCGCTGAACACCCATCATCCATTGCTGGAGCGCGTCCGCTTCCTGTCGATCTCGGCAGCCAATCTCGACGAGTTCTTCATGGTGCGTGTCGCTGGCCTCGCCGGCCAGGTGCGCGAAGGAATCACGCTGAAAAGCCCCGACGGCCGCACGCCCGAGCAGCAGCTCGAACAATTGCTGCGAGAGGTCGAACGGCTGCAGGAAGACCAGCAGAAGAGCCTTTCGGCGCTGACCGTGCTGCTCAACAAGGAAGGCATCGAAAGCATTACGCGAGATGCCCTGACCAAGGACGAGAAGGTCTGGCTGGAAGACCACTTCCAGGAGCAGGTATTTCCGGTGCTCACCCCGCTGTCGATCGACCCGGCACATCCGTTCCCGTTCATTCCCAATCTCGGCTTCTCGATGGCGCTGCAATTGCGCCATCGCAAGAATGGCGAGGAGATGAGCGCGCTCTTGCGCCTGCCAGTGGCGCTGAAGCGCTTCATCCGCTTGCCCGACCGCAAGCACCATGTCCGCTTCATCCCGCTGGAAGAGGCGGTCGGTCTCTATATCGGCAAGCTGTTCCCCGGCTACGAGGTCAAGGGTTCCGGCACGTTCCGCATCATTCGAGACAGCGATATCGAGGTCGAGGAAGAGTCCGAGGATCTCGTGCGCTTGTTCGAGACGGCGCTGAAGCGTCGCCGCCGCGGTTCGGTGATCCGCATCGAATTCGACAAGCTGATGCCTGGCGAATTGCGCGACTTCGTGGCCGGCGAGCTTGGCGTGTCATCGAGCCGTATCAGCGTGCTGACCGGTCCGCTGGCGCTCAGCCAGATCTCCGAGATCGTCTCCATACCCCGCGATGATCTGAAGTTCACACCCTACAATCCGCGCTTCCCCGAGCGCATCCGTGAGCATGGCGGCGACTGCTTTGCCGCCATCCGCGAGAAGGACATCGTCGTCCACCACCCCTATGAATCCTTCGACGTCGTGGTGCAGTTCTTGCGCCAGGCAATGGCCGACCCCGAAGTGGTGGCGATCAAGCAGACGCTTTACCGCACCTCCAACGACAGCCCGATCGTGCGCGCGCTGGTCGACGCGGCCGAGGCGGGCAAGTCGGTGACCGCACTGGTCGAGTTGAAGGCGCGCTTCGACGAGGAGGCCAACATCCGCTGGGCACGCGACCTGGAACGCGCCGGCGTCCAGGTCGTGTTCGGTTTCCTCGAGCTGAAGACACATGCGAAAATGTCGCTGGTGGTGCGGCGCGAGGACGGCAAGCTGCGCAACTACGTGCATCTCGGCACCGGCAACTACCACCCGGTCACCGCGCGCATTTACACCGACCTGTCCTTCTTCACCACGGATCCGACGATCGCCCGCGACGTCGCCCAGCTCTTCAACTTCATCACCGGCTACGCCGAGCCGACCGACGAAATGCGGATCGCGATCTCGCCGTTCACACTGAGAAGCCGCATCTTGAAGCACATCGCCGACGAGGTCGCCCATGCGCTGGACGGAAAGCCGGCGCGCATCTGGATGAAGATGAACGCGCTGGTCGACCCGATCATCATCGACGCGCTCTATGATGCCAGCCGCGCCGGCGTTGAAATCGACCTCGTCGTGCGCGGCATATGCTGCCTCAGGCCCCAGGTTCCCGGCCTGTCGGAAAACATCAGGGTCAAGTCGATCGTCGGCCGGTTCCTCGAGCACAGCCGCATCTATTGCTTCGGCAATGGCCATGGCCTGCCGTCGGATGAGGCGATCGTCTACATCTCCTCGGCCGACCTGATGCCGCGCAATCTCGACCGTCGTGTCGAGACCATGGTGCCGATCACCAATCCAACTGTGCATGAACAGATCCTGGGCCAGATCATGCTGGGCAACATCATGGACAATCAGCAAAGTTTCGACGTATTGGCAGATGGAACCTCCCGGCGCGTGGTGCTGGAGGAGGGCGAAGAGCCGTTCAACGCGCAGGAATACTTCATGACCAATCCGAGCCTGTCGGGACGGGGTGACGCGCTGAAGTCGCATGCGCCCAAGCGCATTGCGCAGTTCAAGCGCCGCAAGAAGAACACCGCAGCGTCCACCTGATGTTGTCCAATTCCCAGGGCCGGCTGCAGGACCGCCGACCGCTGTCCATCATCGACATCGGATCGAATTCGATCCGTCTCGTCGTTTATGAGGGGCTGGCGCGCTCGCCAACCATGCTGTTCAACGAAAAGATGCTGGCCGGTCTCGGCCGCGGCATCGTTTCGACCGGAAAACTCGACCCCGAGGCGGTAACCCGCTCGATGGAAGAGTTCCGTCGCTTTCGCGCGTTGTCCGATCAAGCCGGCGCCGAGCACATGTATGTGCTGGCCACCGCCGCCGCGCGTGAGGCCATCAACGGTCCCGATTTCATCCACCGCGCCGAGGACGTGCTGAAGACCGAGATCCGCGTGATCAGCGGCCGCCAGGAGGCCTATTATTCGGCGCTCGGCGTCATTTCCGGCTTCCACCCGGCCAATGGCATCGCCGGCGATCTGGGCGGCGGCAGTCTCGAACTGGTTGACGTCAATGGTGAGGCGATTGGTGACGGCATTACGCTGCCGCTGGGCGGCCTGCGCCTGCAGGACATGGCCAAGAACTCGCTTGCCCAGGCGCAGAAGATCGCGCGTGACGAACTGGCGCGGGCAAAGCTGCTCAAAGGCGGGCAGGGCAGGCCCTTCTACGCCGTCGGCGGCACCTGGCGAAACCTCGCCCGCTTGCACATGGAAATGACCAACTACCCGCTTGGCGTCATGCACCACTACGAGATTGGCATCGAAAGCGCGTCCAATTTCCTGAAGCAGGTGGCGAAAGGCGAGATCGAGAAGGTCAAAGGCATCGAAGGCGTCTCGAAGAACCGCCGTTCGCTGCTGCCCTACGGCGCCATCGTGCTGCAAGAGATCATGACGGCGATGCAGCCGTCGAAGATCATCGTCTCTGCGCTCGGTGTGCGCGAGGGCTTTCTCTATTCGCTGCTCGATGCGGCCGAGCAGAAGGCCGATCCTTTGATTTCCGCCGCCGAGGAACTCGCCCGGCTGCGCTCGCGCTCGGTCACGCATGCGCATGAACTTGTCGACTGGACCGCCAAGACCTTTGCTGCCTTTGGCATCGACGAGACCGAGGACGAGGCACGCTATCGCCATGCCGCCGCATTGCTGGCCGACATAGGCTGGCGCGCGCATCCCGAATACCGCGGCAGGCAGTCGCTCAACATCATTGCGCACGCTTCCTTCTTCGGTGTCGACCATCCCGGCCGCGCGTTCCTGGCTTTGGCCAACGCCTATCGTCATGACGGCATCTTCAACGAGGCGATCGCGCCCGAGATCAAGGCGCTGGCGACGCCGCGCTACCTCGAGCGGGCGCGCGTGCTGGCGGCGATGATGCGCGTCGTTTATCTGCTGACGGCCTCGATGCCCGGCATCATGCCCAGGCTGAAATGGGAGCAGCGCGCCAACGGCGTGCTGGCGCTGGTGTTGCCGGCGCCGCTCTCCGACCTCTACGGTGAGCGTCCAGCCGGCCGGCTGGCGCAGCTGGCACGGATCACCAACCGCAGGCTGGTGCTGGCCGTGGAGGGCGGGCCGAGCGTTTCGGTGAAATAGGCGTGGTCTTAGACTGAGCCGCGCCCGTCCGCCGACCAAGCTCCGGCACCGGCCATCGCCAGCGCCAGGAAACCGCCTGCAATCGCAATGTCCTTCATCAGCATCTGCTGGTGCAGGAAGGCCAGCGTCGCATCGCCGGCGCCCTGGCCGTAGTGCCCGATGAAGCCGGCAGCGACGCAGAAGGCCGCCAGCAGTAGCGCCACGATCGGCACCTGGAAGCCGACGAGGATCAGGAACCCGGCGATCAGCTCGAACAGGCCGGTGCCCCAGGCGGCGAGCGCTGGCAGCGGCAGACCGAGGCCAGCGAAATAACTGGTTATGCCGGCGATGTTGGCCAGCGCCTGGAAACCGGACGGTACGAACAGCACGGCGAATAGCAGCCTAGAAACCAGAAGCAATGCGTTGCGGGCCATGGTCACCTCCCTTGCCGGCGCCCGATTGGGCTCGATCCGGCCGCCGCGCAGTCTATGCCTGCGAAGCCGCGGCCGAAACCGGCGCGCTAATCCAGACAACGAAAAAGCGGCGCGGAAAATTCCGCGCCGCTTTTGTCAAGGCTTGGGAGGAAGGATCAGCCGCGCTTGGCGTCGATCGAATAGGCGCCCGCGCCCGAGGAGGCGAGCAGCAGGAAGCCGCCGGTGATGGCGACGTTCTTCAGGAAATGGATCATCTGGTTCTGGTCGGCCCAACCGGTGTGGGCGACAAGAGCCGTTGCGATGGTGAACACAGCCAGCACCCAGGCGGCGATCCGGGTCTGGAAGCCGGTGAGAATGGCGAGGCCACCGAGCAGTTCGATCAGGCCGACGACAACCGCCGTGACGGTCGGAAGGGGCAGGCCCATGGCGCCGAAATAGGCAGCGGTGCCGGAAATGGCGGTGAGCTTGCCGAAACCGGAAAGCAGGAAGATGACGGCGAGCAGGATGCGGCCGAGCAGAATGGTGAGCGAGCTGCTGGACGCGGTGCCGGCGGCAGTGGAAGAGCTGATGGACATTGCTGAGTCTCCGAACGGGTTGAATGACCCGAGAGATAGACGATCGGGACTGTTCACCAAAGCTGCCTGTGCGGCGACACATTGTTCACAGTGCGCACATTTCGGAGATCGCGCAGCAAGCGCGAAATTCATGTCGAGCATGGCTTCGATGGGAGTAAAATTCTCCCGCCGGAACCGTCTACCCCGGATGCGTCATGTCCTCCGGCCGCACCAGCCGGTCATAGTCGGCTTCGCTGACCAGTCCGGTGGCCAGTGCTTCCTCGCGCAACGTCGTGCCGTTCTTGTGCGCCGTCTTCGCGATCTTGGCGGCATTGTCGTAGCCGATGGTTGGGGCCAGCGCCGTCACCAGCATCAGCGAACGGTCGAGCGCCGCCTTGATGTTGTCCTCACGGGCCTCGATGCCGACCACGCAATTGTCGGTGAAGGAGACCGAGGCGTCGGCGAGCAGCTGTACAGACTGCAGGAAGTTGTACGCCATCAGCGGATTGTAGACATTGAGCTCGAAATGGCCCTGGCTGCCGGCGAAGGTCACGGCCGCGTTGTTGCCGAACACCTGCACGCAGACCTGCGTCATCGCCTCGCACTGGGTCGGATTGACCTTGCCAGGCATGATCGACGAGCCCGGCTCGTTTTCCGGCAGCGACAATTCGCCGAGGCCCGAACGCGGGCCGGAGCCGAGGAAGCGGATGTCATTGGCAACCTTGAACAGTGCGGCGGCTGCCGCGTTGATGGCGCCGTGCGAGAACACCATGGAATCGTGTGCGGCGAGCGCCTCGAACTTGTTCGGCGCGGTGACGAAGGAAATGCCGGTAATGGCGGCGATGCGATCAGCCACCCGCTCGGCGAAGCCGACGGGCGCATTGAGGCCGGTGCCGACGGCGGTGCCGCCTTGCGCCAGCTCCTGTAGGCCGGGCAGCGTCAGTTCGATGCGCTTGATCGACGAAGCGACCTGCGCAGCGTAACCGGAAAATTCCTGGCCCAGCGTCAGCGGCGTCGCATCCTGCGTATGCGTGCGGCCGATCTTGATGATGTGGTTGAACTCCCTGCTCTTGGCGGCGAGCGCCTTGTGAAGGTGCTTCAGCGCCGGAAGAAGGTCGTGCACGATACGCTCGGCACAGGCGATGTGCATGGCCGTCGGATAGGTGTCGTTCGACGACTGGCTCATATTGACGTGATCGTTGGGGTGCACCGGCTTCTTCGAGCCCATGACACCGCCCAGCATCTCGATCGCCCGGTTGGAGATCACCTCGTTGGCGTTCATGTTGGACTGCGTGCCAGAGCCGGTCTGCCAGACCACCAGCGGGAAGTGGTCGTTGAGCTTGCCGTCGATGACCTCTTGCGCGGCGTCAATGATCGCCTTGCCGATCGCCGGATCGAGCCGCTTCAGCTCCATATTGGCTTCCGCCGCCGCCCGCTTGACGATGCCCAGCGCGCGCACGACCGAAACCGGCTGCTTTTCCCAGCCGATCTTGAAATTGCCGAGGGAACGCTGCGCCTGGGCGCCCCAATAACGGTCAGCCGCAACCTCGATGGGGCCGAACGTATCGGTTTCGGTTCTGGTCTTTTGAGCGCTCACGCGGGTTCTCCAGTCTATCGAATTCGGCAACGGCCTATCGCGTTGCACAACGGGCATCAAGCGGAGAATGTGCGGACTGAGGATGCAAATCGGTTGAAGGGTGGGCTACCTCTTCGATCATTAGCTCGGAATCCTTCCCCTCCAGCGGCGCCACTGCGTACGCAGGGAGGCGTAGCGGCCAAAAGGAAGTGTTGGCCGCGCGGATGCCGGCTTCGGCCGCTCTTCCACGCGTTGACGCACGAGGTTCATCAATCGACAGAATGGAGGGGTTTCCAGTCCGTCCAGGCGCTTGGCGATGCTGTCGGGCAACGGCTTCGAACGCCAGGCGAAATAGGCCTCGTAGTCTCGCGGCGTTTCGATCAAGTGATTGAGATAGGCTGCCAGGTCCTTGGTGTCGGGGAAAGCGCTGGCGTCGATATAAGAGTTTGCCGGGACGAACTCAGCCACGTTCGGGGCGCCAAGGTATATCGGCACCGTGCCGGCCTCGAACGCGTCGTAGATCTTCTCGGTGACGTAGTCAGGCTCGGTTGAATTTTCCAGTGCAAGGCAAAACATGTGCCGGGCAATGGTTTCGATCTTGGTCTTCCGGCCAAGATCCGGGCCGCTGATCGTTCTGCTGTGAAAGTGCCTGCCGTAGGAATCGATCTTGATATGGCGGGACAGCTGGGCGGTGAAATCGATGCGACCGCTGCGGTTCAACGGCGCGGACTGGAACAGCGCAACGGGCGCGTCCTCCGTCTTCGCGGCGATTGGTTTGGTCACCATTTCCTGCCACTCGTGAGCCAGGGGCAGATAGGGCATCCAGACGTCGGAAGATGTTTCGTGTGTCATCGTGATGTCGAAATGTTTCATGACATCCGGATTGGTGACGACGCCGTAGTTCTGGCGGCTCTCCATCGACCAGGCCACCCAATCCTGGCCGGGGTATTTGTGGGCATCGCCGAATTCGCGATAGTCCGGAATATGAAAGACCACCGCCGCCGCTTCGGAGAGCCGGCGCTTGTCGAGGGTCCACCGCCCCGGCAATTCACAATTGATCGATGCGATGTCCACGGGCTTGCGGAAGAATGTCGTGTAGAAAAGGATCAGCGGATCGTTTGACGACATGGCATCCCGATATCCGAAATACTCTGGCTGCCAGTGATTGACGCGGAATTGGAAAGCCGGTCAAGCGCAGCGGCCTGCCGCATGGCTTCCCGCTTCACGTTCGCGGAGCTCTCTTCCTTGACCTAAAGACCGCGGCGGCCAAATCCGGTGGGACCCGTGGGACGCCTCGTTTGCGGTGCCGGAGGTGCGGAATCCATCTTGCTCGCTTGCTGTTCCAGCCTGGCCGGTCGCGATTGCTGCTGAACTGAGCGTTCGGCCTTCATGCGTGAGATGTGGGCGTTGAGGTCGCTCCTCGAATCATCCGCGCCGGGTGGCGAGCCGTAGTCGTTGTTGCCGTCCGAGCCGGAGAAAAAGCCGCATTCGACGAGCACCCATAGCCCGCCGATATAGGGGATGAACAACAGCAGGGACCAACTGCCTGATTTATCCAGATCATGGTACCGCTTGATCGTTGCGGCGAAATTGATCCAGAGCGAAAGTGCGGAACCGATCAGCAGCACCAGATTGACACTCAGCCTGTCGGATTGAAACGCTCTGAGCTTTTGTCCCGCCGATATGCCCACGACATGGAAAAGGGCGGCGACGGTCACCACCAACAGGACCAGGACTGCGAGCTGGGCCAACCACCATTGCCCGCGCCCGATGCGCCCGGAAAATCCAAACAGAAGATTCATCTACAACCCCATCGGCAGCGAGGGTAATATTCGTTGTTTACGTAAAAAGTTGCTGAATATATTCAGTCGGGATCATGGGTATGATAGGTCAATTGTTTCGATGGTTAACTGATGTGAAAGGGTATGTATAAATAGAGATTTGTATTATATTCCTGCCGACGAGGATCGCACCCGGTAGCCGATAACAGCCGCTTGGTTGATGATCGGATTTTATCCGGATCGGAACAACAACGCGCAAATCCGGTCTCCCGCAGTGGCGCAATCGGCGCTCACCCCGCAGTATATCCGCCATCGATTGCGAAGATGCCACCGCTGGTCCATGCGGCCTCGTCGCTGGCGAGATAGACCGCCATTCCGGCGAGGTCGTCGGGGCGGCCGATGCGGCCGAGCGGGTAGCTGCGTTCGACATAGGCTCTAAGCTCCGCCTGTGCCTCGGCTGGCAGGTTGTCGACGGTCTTGCGCCGCATGGCGGTGTCGACCGTGCCCGGCGCGATGGCGTTGACGCGGATGCCGCGCGGGCCAAGCTCGAAGGCCAGCGATTTGGTCAGTGAGTTCAACGCGCCTTTGGACAGGGAGTAGAGGCTCGATGGCCGCTTCGGGATCATCTTGCTGGCGAAATAGGAAGAGATGTTGATGACGGACGCACAGGGGCCGAGATGCGGCAGCAGCCCCTGGGTGAGGAAAAACGCCGCTGTCACATTGAGCGCGAAGGAATGCTGGAACTGCGCCTCGCTGACCGTTTCGAACGGGACGAGGTAAGCGACACCGGCATTATTGACCAGAATGTCGAGCGGCCGGCCGGAGGCTCTCACGTGCTCGATAATTGCTGCGATACCGGGGCTGGTGGCAAGATCGGCCGACACCATCTCCACCTGGCCGGCCGGGCCGAGAGCTGTCAGCTTCTGGCGCGCGGCTTCGAGCTTGCCGACGTCGCGCCCGACGATCAGCACATCGGCGCCTTCGCGCAGGAACGCTTCAGTGATTGCCAGCCCGATGCCATCCGAGCCGCCGGTCACCAGCGTGCGCTTGTCTTGCAGTCTCATCGGGCACTCCGAGGCTCGCTTTGGATCACCTTGAGAGCATCGCGGATCCTTAGCCATGGTCAAGCCGCCCGCCTATCGCACGGTATGAACTTCGACAGTCGCCAGTTTACGCGCCGGCGGTCGCAGGCCGGCGCATGGCGAGCCGCGCGCTGACAAAATCCTTGACCTGGCGGATCGCCTGTTCGCGCGAGACGCTGCCCGGCTCCAGGCCGAGCCGCAGCCAGAGCCCGTCGATCAGCGCGGTGACGCCAAGCGCGATGTCGTTGGCATCCTTGGGCGAGGTGAGGCCGTGCAGGCCGGACAACAGGTTCGAGCGCATGCGCGCGTGCAGCGCCTTCTGGATGCGCGCCAGCTTCTCGTCACGCGGCACCTCGGCACAGAGCGAAAGCCAGGCATGGCAGAGCGGCGGCCGGAAAAGATGCTCCTCGAAATTGCCTTCGATCACCGCATCGAGCCGCTCCATCGGCGTCCGTGCCAGGCGAAGCCGGGCGACCACCGCGTCGCGCAGCACGGCATTGGCCTCCCGCATCGCATGCTCGAACAATTCCTGCTTGTTACGGAAATAGTGCAGCACGATGCCCTTGGAGGCTCCGGCATGGGCGGCGACCTTTTCCAGGGTAGCACCCGCAATGCCTTCGCGCTCCAGCACCGCGAAGGCGGCCTGCCGCAATTCCTTGCGGCGTATGTCACCGAGACGTTTGAGTTTCACGGGTTCGATCCATGCATGACGAATCCACGTTGACATTTTCGTCCAGCCAGATCAACAATTGACCAGTGGGACAATAAAATGACCAGTAGGTCAATTTTAGACAAGAGGAGAACCGAAAATGTTGCGCATCCTTGCAAATGGCGTGTGCCTTGCCGTCCTGGCACTGGCGTCTCACGCGGCCCAGGCGGCCGAGGCTGAGCAGTGCAGGGCCGTTCGCATGGCCGAACCCGGCTGGAATGATCTGGCCTTCACCACAGGAGTGGCCAACGTCCTGCTGCAAGCGCTCGGCTATCAGTCGCAGAGCGAAGTGCTCGGCATCAACGTCATCTATGAGGGCATGAAAAACAGGGATCTCGACCTGTTTCTGGGTTACTGGGATCCGGCGATGGTCACCTATTACGAGCCCTACAAGAAGGACGGCTCGATCGAGAATGTCCGCCTCAATCTCGTCGGCGCCAAATACACCTTCGCCGTACCCACTTATGTCTGGGAGGCCGGGGTCAAGGACGTTTCCGACCTGCACAAATTCGCCGACAAGTTCGGCAAGAAAATGTACGGCATCGAACCCGGATCCAATCAATTGATGATGGACGCCATCGCCGATCCGGCCTTCGGCCTTGACGGCTGGCACGTGGTCGAGTCGAGCGAGGCCGGCATGCTTTCCGAGGTCGGCTATGAGATCAAGGAGAAGCAGTTCATCGTCTTCCAGGGTTGGGCGCCGCATCCGATGAACACCATGTATGATTTCAAATATCTGACCGGCGGCGACAAGTTCTTTGGCCCGAATTTCGGCGCCGCGACGGTGACGACGCAGGTGCGCAAGGGCTATCTGCAGCAATGCCCGAATGTCGCGCAATTCCTCAAAAATCTCGCTTTCGACATCGATTTCGAGAATGTCGGCATGGGCTACCTCATCAATGACGGACTGAAGCCGGAGGAGGGAGCGCTGAAGGCGATCACGCTGAACAAGAACCGCCTCGACGCCTGGCTCGCCGGCGTCACCACTTTCGACGGCAAGCCCGGCCTTGCCGCGGTCAAGGAGAAGCTCGGCCTGTGATGCCGGTCGCGATGGAGCCGGTGCCGGATACCTGGGCTGAGCAGGACGCCTGGGCCGGCCGCAAGCAATTCGCCGATCTCGGCGGCCTCGAGATCGCCTATGTAGAGGTTGCCGGTGCAGAGCCGGCGCTGGTTCTGGTGCATGGTTTCACCGACACCAGCCGCAGTTTTTCGCTGCTGGCGCCGCATCTCGCCAGCCGCCGGCTGATTATGCCTGACCTGCGCGGCCACGGCGCGTCGCAGGCGGGCGAGGGCTATGCCATCGCGGACTTCGCCGATGACATTGCCGGCCTGATCCGGCATTTGCGGCTCGATCGGCCTGTTGTCGTTGGCCATTCGCTCGGCGCCATGGTGGCCATCACTCTGGCTGTGCGGCACAACGACCTCATCGGCGGGCTGGTGGTCATGGCCGGCACGTTGAAGCCCGATTTCGCTTGGGATCATCCGCTCGTCGCGGGTGTTCAGGCTCTGCGCGATCCGATATCGCCGGCCGATCCGTTTTTTACCTGGTGGCACGCCTGCCGGCCTGGTGTGCCTCAGCCATTTCTTGCCGGCCTGGCGAACGACGCCTCGGCGATGCCCGCGGCGCACTGGCGCGCCATCCTGGAAGAGATTTGCCTTGCCGATCTGACCGATGCGGCACAAAAGGTGATCGTCAGAACGCTGATCATCGCCGGCGTCCTCGACCCGTTGTTCAGCGACGCGCATCAGGAGGCGCTGTCGCGTTCTCTATCTGGGGCAAGCCTGGTGCGCGCCGAGACATGTGGCCACAATCCGCATTGGGAGGACCCGGCCTTTGTCGCCGAGCTGATCGACAGGACGTTCAGGAGCGCCTAGAACCAGCGGTACCGTGCCAGACGTCATTCCGACGGCCCAGGCAGCCGTGACGTTGCTGAAACTGGACGGACAGACGCCGCTTGTGCTGAAACTCCATCGACGATGAATCACCGGTGGCCAAAATTGCTTTCACGACGCAGCTTTCTGGCGCAGGCAGCTGGCCTTGCCGCGGCTGGTGCGATTTCACGCCCGGCGCTCAGTCAGACCGGACAGCGCGTCCAACCCATCGACGCCACCTTCTTGTTCATCGCCGATGTCCATGCCTGCCGCATGGCAAGCGGCTTGAGCCCCAACTGCCAGTTGGAAGGCAAGACCGACGCCGCACTGTTGCGCAACGTTGCGGCACTGAACGCCGTCGGTGACAAGGACTGGCCGGCCGAGATCAACGGCGTCGCCACAGGCCTGCGTTCGGCCGGCAGCCGCATCGGCACGCCGCTCGGCCTTGTCGTCGGTGGCGACATCACCGATGATGGCGGCGGCCAGATCACCCAGCCGAGCGAGGGCACGCAACTGCTGCAATTCAGCCAGCGCTACAGCCAAGGCGTTGGCCCCGATCGCGTCCACATGCCGGTCTATGTCGGGCTCGGCAACCACGATCTCGATCAGAACGGTCCGCCGCACCATGTCGACTGGTACCGGCGCGAACTGCGCGACTATGTCGAGATCAACCACCGCGCCGGCGTGTTCTTCAAGCCGCCCGTGCCCGCCACCGACTACGATGTCGAGACCGACTGCTATTCCTGGGATTGGGGCGGCCTGCACCTTGTCCAGACGCATCGTTTTGCCGGCGATACGGGCCATGGCGCGGATAGCAGCCTGCCATGGCTGAAGCAGGATCTGACGACCTATGCCGGGGATGGGCGGCCGGTCATCCTGTTCCAGCACTATGGCTGGGACACATTTTCGACGGAACGGTGGGATCCTGCCAAGCGTACCTACGACGATGACGGCGCCGGTGCGCCGCACTGGTGGGGCGAAGCCGACAGGCAGGCGCTGCTGGCAGCGCTGAAGGGCTACAATGTCATCGGCATCTTCCACGGCCATCAGCATGAAACGTCGCTGATCTATCGTTGCGACGGGCTTGATCTGTTCAAGCCGAAGGCCGCCTATATGGGCGGTTTCGCCGTGGCCAGGGTGACCAGCGATGGCATGGACGTGGTGCTTGGCGAGGCGACCGATGACCACGGCGGGCTTGCTTTCACCAACGCCTTCAGCCGGGACTGGGGCACATGAAAAAGGCGGCCCTCGCGGCCGCCTTCTTCCTTCGACAAAACAAGTATCAGAATGCTTTCCTGACCTTGGCCTTCACATCGCCAAAGGCTTTCTGCACCTTGCCGGCGACCTTGTCGGCCATGCCTTCAACCTGGGTTCGTCTGTTCCCGGTCGCCTTGCCGGCAGCCTGTTTGACCGAGCCTTTGATCTGCTTGGCCATGCCTGCAATCTGATCCCTGTTCACCACTTTCGCATCTCCTGGGAGTCCTTGAATTCCGGGGAATTCATCCGCGCGAATAAACGGACTGGCATCGTTTAGGTTCCAGGCATTCTACCGCAAGCAGACGAAAAGAACGTGGCCGCCTTCCGGCGGCAAGGCTGGCAGGCTAGGCTATAGAGATGCGCCGACCAATCGTGCGCAGGGGGAGAAAAATGGCGGAATTCACGCTCTATATCGGCAACAAGTGCTTCTCCTCATGGTCGCTGCGGCCATGGGTGGCGATGCGGCATCTGGAGATACCTTTCGAGGAAGGCTTTGTGCGGCTGCGCACACCCGAGACCTTTGCCAATCTGGCGAAGGTGTCGCCGACCGGTCAGGTACCGGTCCTGAATCATAATGGCAGGATCGTCTGGGAAACCCTTGCCATCCTTGAATATCTTGCCGACCTGTTTCCCGACAAAAAACTGTGGCCGGCCGATATCGATGCTCGCGCGCTGGCACGTGCGGCGGCGACCGAGATGCATTCCGGCTTTCGCGAGGTCCGCTATGGCTGGCCGATGAATTTGCGCCGGCCGAAAGGCCACAAGCCGCTCGACGCCGAAGGCGAACTGCAGCGCGCACGCATCGAGGCGCTGTGGCGCGAGTGTCGCGAACGGTACGGCAAGGGCGGCCCGTTCCTGTTTGGCCATTTCACCGCCGCCGATGCCATGTATGCGCCGGTCGTCACCCGCTTCGACACCTATGGTGGCGATCTGGCTCCGGATACACGCGCTTATGTCGATGCCGTACTGGCAACACCGGCGATGCGGCAATGGTACGCGGAAGCGGCGAAAGAGCCGTGGCCGGAACCGGGACCGGATGAATAGGTCGACTGAGGACATCCCTAGGGAGGGCGCCATGGCCAGCAGTGACGGCCCGCGCGAGGCAACAGCGCCACGGATCTTCCATTGCCGGCTGATCCCACCCCGGCCCGACTTCGCCTTCACCATGACGGAGGAGGAGAGGGAACTGATGGGCCGGCATGCCGACTACCTGCGCGGCAAGCTTCGCGAGGGCGTGATGATCATGGCCGGTCCCGTCGCAGATCCGGCCGGCCCTTGGGGCCTGCTGATCCTGCGTGCCGGCAGCGAGGTCGAGGCAAAGGCGGTGACCGATGGCGATCCAGTGGCAAAGTCAGGTCGCGGCTTTCGTTATGAGATCCTGCCGATGATCAGCACGATCATGTAGGCCCATGGGTACAAGCAGGTTGCTGGAAAAGGCGTGAGGTTGGCGCCAGGGCATTCGCCGCCCGGCTTTATGGCCGCAACGGCGGCGGCTTGAGCACATGATTTCAAGCTCACACGCGTAGAATTTGACATCGTCGCGAAATGCCTCTACAAGAAATTCGTCGATATTTGTTTGACTGACTTTTGTTATCCGCGCTTTCGAGCGCGCCTTTGACGAACTTCCCACATCAAAAATCGAGACAAACGACGTTGTGCATTCGTATGACGGCGAACGAGTATTTGCCATGGAAAGGGTTCGTCATGAGCACCGGCACAGTTAAATGGTTCAATGCCACCAAAGGCTTTGGTTTTATTCAGCCTGACGACGGCTCGGCCGACGTTTTCGTCCACATCTCGGCTGTAGAGCGCGCCGGCATGCGCGACATCGTCGAAGGCCAGAAGCTCGGCTACGAGATGGTCCGCGACAACAAGTCGGGCAAGATGTCCGCCGACCAGTTGAAGGCGGCCTGAAAAAAGAATTCAGCCCTCCCGGTGACCACGGATGTACTGGCACCGGTGAATGGCGAATTCTGGCGCATGGCTGCGGAGACCTGAGTTTCCAAGGCACATCATGCGCATGAGAGGAGTGTTTCCTGTGCATCCATCTGGATGCGCGGCGCTCCCATGGAAGGTCAGGCGGTGCCTGGCCTTTTTCATTTTACGCTTGTTGGCGCTGAAAATGCGCTGCGCATTGGGCCGAACGTGCTAAGGGACGCTCCAGCAATTTGAATCCGTTGCCGTATTGCTTTGTGCGTGCGGCCTCGCCCTATCGGCACCAGGCTCCTGACAGGAGAAAGATTTTGACCGCCCATTCGAAGACAGCCGCCGAGCCGGCCGTGTCGCTGTTCAGCAAGACACAGACCCAGTCGATGTCGCTCGGCCGCATCATTTCCGAGCGCGATGCCGTTAGCGAAGCGCGTGAGGCCAAGACCGCCCGCTTGCGCGAACTGCGCCTGGAAAAGGAAGCTGACGAGATGGCAGCGGCTGCAGCGCTCGCTGCGCTGCCCAAACGAGCCGGAAAACGCTGATGGCCACCAAGCGCGTACCGCCAACGCCGATCGCGGCCGATGCCACTATTGCCGACATGGTCGACGGCCTCGACAAGCCGGTCGAATTTGTCCGGCGCGTGCTGGAAAAACTCGAACGCTGCAAGCGCGCCCATGGCGATGCCCAGGTGCGCGTCGGCGTGCGCGGTCGCGCCGAAGCCCCGAACTACCTGATCGAATATGTCCGCGAGGACAAGAAGACCCAGGAGCGGGTGACCCACCAGGATGCCGCCTACAGCGGCAGCACGCATCGTGAACTGGCGCCGCATCACATCGCGGAGGCCAGGAACTGGTCGCCCGAGGAAATGAACATCACGGCCGTCTCGGCGCTGATCGGCCGCTTGCGCAATCCGCGCGCTCCATCATCGCGTTTCGCCGACGAGGACTGACATGGCCATAAAATTCTCTACCAAGGACCAGCCGGCAGCACCGGCTCCCGCTGCAAAGCCGGCCAAGCCGGTTGCCCCCAAGGCCAACGAAGCTGCCGAGGCCGCGACCGATCTGTTCAAGTCGCCGGCGGACGCATCGAAGGGCAAGGCGGGCAAGAAGAAGTAGCGCCTTGCCGCAGGACGCCGATCGCAACCTTGCCGTTCTTGCGCGGCGTGGCTTGTTGACGCCCGATTTCGACTGCCAGAGCTGCGGCGCGTGCTGTTCCTATTCGGCCGAATGGCCGCGCTTCTCCACCGAGGATGACGCGCAGCTCGACCAGATCCCTGAAAAATATGTGGCGGCCGACCTGTCCGGCATGCGCTGCGAGGGCGTGCGCTGCTCGGCTCTCACAGGCGAAGTCGGCAAGTCGACCGCTTGCGGCATCTATGAATTGCGCCCGGATGTCTGCCGCGCCTGCATGCCCGGCGATGACGAATGCCTGATGGCGCGCCGCGCGCAGGGATTTCCGACCTCTTAGCGACGGCTGGCTGTGGCTTGTGCACACCCCGCTTGCTGGCTACGCTGCGTCAGGGCAGGGCGCCGGAGAAATCATCGTGAGCATCGAGTTTCTGTTGACGTCGCTGATCGTCGTGGCTTCGCCCGGCACCGGCGTTCTCTACACGCTGAGCGCCGGGCTTTCGCGCGGTGCGCGGGCCTCCATCATTGCCGCCTTTGGCTGCACGCTCGGCATCATCCCGCACATGGCTGCCGCCATCACCGGCCTGGCTGCGCTGCTGCACACCAGTGCGGTCGCCTTCGAGACGCTGAAATATATCGGCGTCGCCTATCTGCTCTACATGGCCTGGAACACGCTGAAGGAGAAGGGCGGCCTGAGTGTCGAGGACAATGTCGCGCCGCGCACGGCCGGCAAGGTGATTGCGACCGGCATCCTCGTCAACGTGCTCAATCCGAAACTGTCGATCTTCTTCTTTGCCTTCCTGCCGCAATTCGTCAGCACCACCGAGCCCAACGCGCTGTCGAAGATGCTGGAGCTGAGCAGCGTCTTCATGCTCCTGACCTTCGTGGTTTTCGTCGGCTACGGCATCTTCGCCGCTTCGATCCGCAGCCATGTCGTGTCACGGCCAATGGTGCTGACCTGGATGCGCAGGACGTTTGCGGGCGCCTTCGTCATGCTCGGCGCCAAGCTGGCACTGGCGGACCGGTAATCTCACGCTTTAGCTTTTTGTTTTGATGCAATTCCCCAGGGAATTGCATCAGGCGCCCTGGTTCGGGAAGCAAGCCTTGGCGCTGAGGTTCGGGCCATTGACCAGCGACGTCAGCAAGGCCGGCAGCACGGTCGCGAAGGTGTAGGAAACCTGGACGCTGGAAAAGCCGGACAGGCCCGAGCAGGTGGTGTTGTTGCTGACGGTGATGTTGGTGTCGCTCAGAACAATGCCGTCGGTTGCCGCCCTGCCGCTGATATAGCTGACCGCGCTGGGCGCATCGTAGACGCCGTTTAGCGTGCAGCCGCTCTGCAGCACGCCGACGCAACGCGCCCCTGCCGCGGCGACCTCATTCAGCACGTGCTGGGCCCAATACATGCGGCCAAACTCGAACGTGCCCATCAGCACCATCAGCAACGGCACAGAGAGCAGCGCGAACTCGACGGCATGGGCGCCGGACCTGTCGCGCAAGAAGGATCGACAACGGCTCATTGCGGCTGCACCACCGACTGGACGGTGATGTTGCCATTGCTGACGATGCCGAAGCCGCCGAAGAGCGGCGTATAGGGCTTGCTGGCTGAGATCGTCACGAATTTTCCCGCCAGCCCGCCGGCGCTGCAGATGCTGCCGCACGCCACCGGCGAACTCCAGGCCACGGCCCCCGAATTGCCCGGGCAGTAGCACAGGTCGGCATTGGCAGCGGTGCCGGTTTGGGTGGCCGTGGATGTGGTGGCGTTATACGCAAATGTGGGACCGTTGTTGACGAGCACCTGAATGTTGCCGCCATTGCTGCTCAGGCCGCTCGTAACAATCGTCGCGATGTTGCCGGCCAGCGCGCTGCCGCCGGAGGAATTGACCTTGTCGCCATTGAGCAACGCATAGTTCGAGCCGGCCGAGACCGCCGAACTCAGTTCGAACTTGGCCTTCAGCGAGCCGCCGATGTCGACAGTTCCGGCCAGGATGACGAGCAGCACGGGGCTGACCAAAGCGAACTCGACCGCCGACACGCCGGCTTTCTGGCGCCGCAGGAAGTCCGAGAATGACGAACGCCCGTTGCCAGGCAGGGCACGGCCGAGACTGAACAGCTTTCTCATTGCACGAGGCTCACCTTGCTGCTGGTGCTGCTCCCTGAGGCGGCGATGCATTCCGAAGCGGCGGCGGTGCCGCCCGACAATGTGATGCGCGAGCCGATCATCTGCAGGCACTTGGTCGTGTCGGTCTTCGATCCCAGCACGCTGGAGCCGCCATTCATGATGATGGGACCGTAGGGAAAGTAGAACGCGCCTGATATCTGGGCGTTGGAGCCGCCTTCGGCGAAGGTCGCGCCGCCGGTGTTCGTGGTCGCCGTCGGGCCGATCACCGCAAGCTTCGCCGTTGCTCCCGTTTGTGGTGCGCTGAGCACGATGTTGCTGTAGCCGGCGGCGACGCAGAAGACGTAACCGTTGCAGCTTCCCGAACTGGATTTGGCCTTGCCGGACAGCACCAGCGTCACATTGGCGCCGCTGACACTGATCGTGCTGCCGTTGCAATTGGCGCTGCCGCCGCCATTGCCGCCAAGCGCGAAATAGCCGTCCACGGTGTAGACGCCGGCTCCAAGCAGGATGGCGCCCGAGCCGATGAAATTGCCGGCGATGTCATGCTGCGCCGCGACCGGCACCACAAAGCAGCTGCCGCCACCGCCGCCGTTCACATTGCCGACGACCTGAAAGACGCTGCTGGCGCCTGTTGCATCGGCCATGATCGTCTGCGAGCCGCCGCCGAGCGTGATGGCGTCGCCATTGCTGCCGGGGCCGATCTTGTAGGAATTGGTCGTGCCCGAGCCGAAGGTCAGTGTTGAGCCACCAGTGTTGGTGTAGCCACCGGGGAGCTCGAAAATGCTCGGCCCGCCAAAGGTCAAGACGGAGGTGTTGCAGATGCTGACCTGTCCCGAACCGTTGCAGGCGGTGTCGCTGCGGCCGATCTTGAAGGTGCCCGCCCCAAACGTCGTGGTGGCGCCGCCTCCGGTGGTCAAACCCTTGGCGAAGTTGAAAGCGCCGGCGCCGAAGGTGGTGGTTCCGCCCGTGGTCACCTGCTTGCCGAAATTATAGGTGCCGGCACCGAAAGTGGTGGTTCCCGCTGTGGTGAGGGTCTTGGCGAAATTGTAGGTGCCTGGCCCGAAACTGGTCGTGGCGCTGGTGGTGAAATCACCGGCGAAATTGTAGGTGGTCGTTACCGCGCCATTCAGCGCGAAATTCAGGTTGATGCCGCCACCGATAGTGACGTTCCCCAAATTGACGGTCGTCTTGCTACCGCAACTGAACGTCCATGTCGGCTGCGACCAGGACGCCGTGCAGCCAGCGGCTACGGCCGCATTCGTTGTCGCGGTTTGGTCCCATGCGAAATCAATGCTGGTGCCGGTCGTGTTGGTCGGAGCCGATGGAGCGGTGGTCGCCGACAGCGCAGCCACGGTTGAAAACCGCGCCACGGCCGCCGTGACAGCTGCATTGCCGGCCAGCGGATCGGGGGTCGACTTCTTGGTGATGACCGCTGCCGCCCCGCCTGGGCCCGTAATGCCGCTGCAAGGTTGGCTTGGAGCGGCTGCGGAATTGTAATTGACGCCGATCGCCGAAATGCTGGTGCCGCAAGGCACAGTCACCGTGTTGTTGGACGAGACGGTGCATTTCGGCGCCGAGATCGAGGTGCCGCCGCTCAGCGTCACGCCTGTCTGCGTGCCGTCAAGCGCCAGCATGCATCCCGGCGTCTGCGGCTGCGCGCCAACTTCGGCCACCGAATTGGCGTAGATCTGCAATTGCTGGCGATCGTTCAGGACACGTGCCAGGAACAGCGTCCTGTACGTGTTGATCGACACCGAAACGGCGTTGACGCCTGCCGTTCTCGGCGAGGCAACCAGGCTGACCTGGACATTGGTGGCGGGAACGCCGTTGAGCACCGCGACGCTGACGGCGGTGGCTGTCATCTGGTCGGTGGACTTGTTGGCATTGTAGGCAAGCGCGCCTGCATAGGCTGACAGGTCGGCTACACGCTGATTGTCGGCCCGCTCGACGAGCGCTGCGCCATATTCGGTCACCAGGGCGGCCATGCCGATCAACACCGGCATTATCAGTGCCGAGATGATCAGCACGTTGCCGTCGCGGTTCCGCAAAAATCGCCGGAAAAATTGCATCGCTGATTACCCGACACGCCACACGCAGGATCAACCTGGCCGTGCTCTCACCCTTATAGTAATCGCAAATATGTTAAAAAATATTGTCCGACAAATTTGCGCGGCGTCGCCAAGGCGTAGTCGAAGTTGCTGATTTTGCTGGGAAATTGCACAAGAATGAGGCAGCTGCACGGTCAATTGGTGCAGCTCCCGCTGGTCGCTATCGTTGCAGGCGGCAATGAAAAAGGGCGGCATCGCTGCCGCCCTTTCCGTAAGCTTAGCCGGGTTGGCTGGATTAGAAATCCATGCCGCCCATGCCGCCCATGCCGCCGCCGCCCATGCCGCCAGGCATGCCGCCGCCAGCCGAGTCCTTCTTCGGAGCTTCGGCAATCATGGCTTCGGTGGTGACGAGCAGGCCGGCGACCGAGGCCGCGTCCTGGAGAGCCGTGCGGACAACCTTGACCGGATCGACGATGCCCATGGCGATCATGTCGCCATACTCGCCGGTCTGGGCGTTGTAGCCGAAGGTCGCGCCCTTGTTCTCAAGGATCTTGCCGGCAACGATCGAAGCTTCCGCACCGGCGTTCGAGGCGATCTGGCGGGCCGGAGCCTGCAGAGCACGACGCACGATGTTGATGCCAGCAGCCTGGTCGGCATTGGCGCCGGTGGCCTTGATGTTGGCCGAAGCGCGCAGGAGAGCGACGCCACCGCCAGCGACAATGCCTTCTTCCACGGCCGCACGGGTCGCGTTCAGAGCGTCGTCAACGCGGTCCTTCTTTTCCTTGACTTCGACTTCCGTCGCACCGCCGACGCGGATCACCGCAACGCCACCCGCCAGCTTGGCGAGACGTTCCTGCAGCTTCTCCTTGTCGTAGTCCGACGTGGTTTCTTCGATCTGCTGCTTGATCTGGGCAACGCGGCCCTGGATCTCGGCCTTCTTGCCGGCGCCGTCGACGATGGTGGTGTTCTCCTTGGAGATCGACACCTTCTTGGCGCGGCCGAGCATGTTGAGGCCGACATTCTCGAGCTTGATGCCGAGGTCTTCCGAGATGACCTGGCCACCGGTGAGGATGGCGATGTCTTCCAGCATGGCCTTGCGGCGATCACCGAAGCCTGGAGCCTTGACGGCGGCGATCTTCAGGCCACCGCGCAGCTTGTTGACAACCAGCGTGGCCAGGGCCTCGCCTTCGACGTCTTCCGAGATGATCAGCAGCGGCTTGGAGGTCTGCACGACGGCTTCGAGAACCGGCAGCATGGCCTGGAGGTTGGAAAGCTTCTTCTCGTGCAGGAGGATGTAGACGTCCTCGAGCTCGGCAACCATCTTGTCGGCGTTGGTGACGAAGTAGGGCGAGAGGTAGCCGCGGTCGAACTGCATGCCTTCGACGACTTCGAGTTCGGTCTCGGCGGTCTTGGCTTCCTCAACGGTGATGACGCCCTCGTTGCCGACCTTCTGCATCGCTTCCGCGATCATCTTGCCGACCGACTCGTCGCCATTGGCCGAAATGGTGCCGACCTGAGCAACTTCCTCGGAGGTCTTGATCTTCTTGGCAGCCTTGCCGAGAGCCGCGACGACTTCGGTGACGGCCAGATCGATGCCGCGCTTCAGGTCCATCGGGTTCATGCCGGCGGCAACCGCCTTGTGGCCTTCCTGGACGATCGACTGCGCCAGAACGGTCGCGGTCGTGGTGCCGTCGCCGGCGATGTCGTTGGTCTTCGAAGCAACTTCGCGGACCATCTGCGCGCCCATGTTTTCGAACTTGTCTTCAAGCTCGATTTCCTTGGCGACGGTGACGCCGTCCTTGGTGATGCGCGGGGCGCCGAACGACTTGTCGATGACGACGTTGCGGCCCTTGGGGCCGAGGGTCACCTTCACCGCGTCGGCGAGGATGTTGACGCCGCGCAGCATGCGCTCGCGGGCATCACGGGAGAATTTTACGTCTTTGGCAGCCATTTTTTAGCTCCTGGCAAGGGCTTGGGGTAAGCCCGGAATTCAGTTGACGGTGAGGCCGATAATCAGCCGATGATGCCCATGATGTCGGATTCCTTCATGATCAGAAGGTCTTCGCCATTGAGCTTGACTTCGGTGCCCGACCACTTGCCGAACAGGATGCGGTCGCCAGCCTTGACGTCCAGCGGGACCAGCTTGCCAGCTTCGTCACGAGCGCCGGAGCCGACAGCGATGATCTCGCCTTCCTGCGGCTTTTCCTTTGCCGTATCCGGGATGATGATCCCGCCGGCGGTCTTGGATTCGGATTCGACCCGGCGAACGACCACGCGGTCATGAAGCGGGCGGAATTTCGACTTTGCCATTTTTTCTTCCTCGATGAGAACGGTGAGAAACAGTTCCTCCATCCGGCGGCGCCGGATATGAGTTAGCACTCACCAAAGGCGAGTGCTAACGTCGCGCTGAAATAGGCGCGGGGCTTTCGAGAGTCAAGGCGCGTGGGAATGGGCTATCGCAGGAAATTTTTCTCGTGCTGGCCTGCGATTGCGCAAAATCCCGACCGCCAACGCATCAACTGCAGAGCCGGCTGTCATCCGACAACAGGGGGTATACAAGGCTTACAGCCGCCTCGGCGACCCAAGCACCAGCAGCGGGCAGCGTTCCGCCAGCGGGTAAGAGCCGCTCGGCACGACGCATACCTCGCCGAACCGGTTGCTTGCCTCGTCGATCAGCGTGGCCAGCGTCGCGAAGCTGTAGCTTATGTCCGAGCCGGCATAGACATCGACTGTGTTGATCGATGTCATGCTCCATCCTGTTCGTGCGGCAAGAGCTTCGCGATCGGGGAACATGCTATCGAAGGTGTCGCGGATCGTTCGCACCTTGACTGTGAAATCGCCGTCGTCGCTCGTGCAGGCCATTGCGATGCGCCATTTGAGCGCGTGGAAATTCTCGACTCCACCGGCCAAAACCAGAGCTTCGATGCTCTGCAAATCATCCGCTGTTTCTGGCCGTGCAAAAACGCGGATCGCCGCGCGCCTGCAGGGCTTGAGCACTCTTGCGATTTCCCCGAACAGCGTGTGGCGTGCAGCTTTGGTATCGACCGCCGAGAGGCATCCATCGCCGATGACCGCGTCGAAACTTGCCTGCTCCAAGGGGAGGCTGAGCCAATTTCCCGCCATCGCCTTTCGCGAGGCGTTGTCGCCGGCCCATACGCCGGAAATCATGGTTGCTGACTGGTCGATCGCCAGCATCGATCTGCCCAGGACTGCCAGTTCAGGGGTCACGCCGAGCAGAAGAACGTCGGCATTTCCGAGGTCAAGTTCGCGATCGAATATGCCAACTGTTTCCGCGGTCGGCCGCAGCGGGGCGTCCAGCAACTGCCAACGCTGGTGATAATTATCCCAATGATTTGTCATTCAAACCCGCTGGAGCCCAATAAGGTCTGGCATCGACTAATTAGAGCGGCTTAATAGAAGCGGGCATTGAAGCCAAGGGGTTATAAGTGGCGCGCATCGTTATCATAACGCATGAGCATGACCGGTTCCTGGGCAGGCGAAACCTGATGTTGCGCAGGGGCAGCCCCTATCTGCTTTTCGATGTTTTGGAGGACCTGAAAAGGCGTGGTCATTCGGTTCGGATCCAGCCAGGCCCGTCAAAGATATGCGATGGTGATATCGCGGTTCTGCATGTCGATGCGACAATAACGCCTGCGGACCATGTTGACTATGCCAGGCGTTTTCCGTTCTGCCTCAATATCGGGGCAGCCGATATCTCCAAACGACACATCAGCGGGGCGCAGATATCACAAGGCGATGCCTGGCAAGGCCCGGTCATCGTCAAGAGCAACCTGAACTATCAGGGCTTTCCGGAGAGACTCCTCAACCGGCGATCGAAGCGCGCGGGAAAACCGCAGCCTTTTCCACATCTGCCAACCCTGCAGCCCTATGAGGTCTATGGATCGGTCGGCGAAGTTCCGGACGGCGTCTTTGAAAACGATGACCTTGTCGTGGATAAATTCATTCCGGAAAGAGAACCCGACGGTTTCGCAGCACGTTTCTGGGTGTTTTGCGGAGAGCGTGAACGCTGCACCCGCTACGTCTCGCCAAACAGGCTGGTCAAGGCGTCGGAAACGATCCGCCGTGAGACCGTTCCGGTTCCAGAGGAAATACGCGAGCGGCGGCGTGAACTCGGCTTTGACTACGGGAAATTCGATTTCGTCATGCATGAGGGCAGGGCGATCCTACTCGATGCCAACAAGACCCCCGGCCGTCCCCAAAAACTGATGAAAATGTTCGCGGCCGGCGCTGCCGATCTGGCCGACGGCTTCGAAAGCCTCATCCGCCAGGCGAGATAGGCCACAACGGATCATCGTCATTATGCCGGTCTAAAGAAAAAGCCTCAACTGAGTGTGGATGATCGACCGGTAATCCTCGATGGTCCGGCGGCTTTCGGCCTCACCCTCCGCAAGCGCCAGACGCACGACGCCGCCGGCGAGCTGGAAGATCAGCAGAACCATGCGTTCGAACTGCTCCTGCTTTTGCGGATCGAGCAAAGGGATGACATGGTCGCAGAACATCCGGGCCTGATGCCGGGTTTCAGCGATGTCGAGGTTCTTGAGCGCCTTGTCGGCCTGGATGGCGTTCTGCAGATCCTGGATGGCTGGATCGCCGGCGACGCGGTTGTGGTAGTCGTCGAGCAGCCGGTCGGCAGCGGCGATGACGTCCCTGGCTTCGCGGACGTCGGCGATGATCGCAGTCAATCGCGCGCGGCTGACCTCCGAAAACCGCTCATAGAGCATCGCCAGGATCGCCGACTTGTTGGGGAAGTAATGGTAGACGGTGGCGATCGGCCCGCCCGCCAGCATGCCGACCTCCTTCATGGTGACGGCATCGATGCCCTTCTCGCCGATCAGCCGCATGGTCGTTGACAGGATCGCGTCGATGCGCTCGCGGCTGCGCTCCTGCTTGGGTTTGCGCCTCGGTTCGGTCGCTGTACGCCTTGCTTCCGTCATGCACCGGTCTTTCGCACGCATTGGCAAATTCTGGTTGACAAGAAATATGATCAAGTATCAGTTTCTGAAATACTGACAGGTTGTCAGCTTTTTCGGCGCACGGCAAGGGACGTTGGGAGGCGGCTTTGGCATCTGGTGACGCGCATACCGGAAGCGGCGACTGGCTGGTCGGCAATCCGACCGGCGGACAGCTTGCCTCCGCCCTGTGGATCGGGTCGGTCGGCCTGCTCATTCTCGGCCTGCAGCCCGTCCTGCTCGGCGCCCTCTACACCGAGGGCCATGTCAGCGGTGACGAACTGGCGCTGGTTGCCACCGCCGAGATGATCGCCATCGCGATCGGCTCAGCGATCGTAGCGATGCTGCTCTCGGCCCACAACATGCGCTGGAAAAGTGCGGTCCTCTTGCTCTTGCTGGCGCTGGCGAATGTGTGGACAGCCTATGCCGCCGGCGCCAACACGCTGATGGCGGCGCGCGCCCTGGCCGGTCTTGCCGAAGGCGGCCTTGTCGCGGTCGCCACTGAACTGATCGCCCGTTCGCGCCGGGCCGAGCGCATCGGCGGCTATTTCGTCACCATGCAGACTCTGGCGCAATGCGCGCTGGCGCTGCTGCTGGCACTCTATGTCATTCCGGCCCACGGTTCGGCTGGCGGCTTCCTCATTCTCGCGGTCGTCTGCGTCCTGTCGCTCGTGGTCGCCTTCATTGTCCCCGCTGACTACGCCGACCTGCCCAAGGAAGAGAATCTGGCCAATGTGCTGACGGTTCCGTCGATCACCGCACTGTTGTGCGTCTTCTGCTACTTCATGTTCTTTGGCTCGGTCTGGGCGTTTCTCGAGCCGCTTGGCGCCCAATTCGGCATCGATGGCCGCACCGCCGGCCTGATTGTCTCAGCCAGCCTCGCGGTTCAGGTCCTGGGCGCGATGTCGGCGACCGTGTTCGAGGCCCGTATCGATTATCGCATTGCCATTGTGGTGATCGGTGTGGTGGCGCTTTTGTGTTCGCTTGTTCTCGCCAGCGGACCTGGCCTCACCACATTCTGGGTCGCCACCCTGGTCATGGGCTTCATCCTCCTGTTCATCGTGCCCTATCAGATACGGCTGGCGATCACGGCGGATGACACACGCACGGCCGTGCTGCTGGTGCCGGCCGCGCAGCTCTTCGGCCTGGCGATCGGGCCTGTCGCGGCGTCGCTGCTCATCGACGGCAAGGATTTTCGCCCGGTGCCGGAGTTCGCCGCCGCCAGTGCCTTGGCCAGCGTGCTGCTGCTCGGTCTTTTTGTCTTCGTGGCGCGGCGTCGCCGGGTTGTCGCGTGAGCACCATGCCGAACATTTGGAGCAACTGGTCCGGCTATGTCACAGCTCAACCTCGGCTGATCGCCAGCCCTGCCGATGCGGGCGAGCTCGGCGATCTCGTGCGAACGGCACCCGGCCCGATTCGCGTCGTCGGCGCCGGTCATTCCTTCACCCCGCTGGTGAAATCCGAGGGCACGATCTTGTCCCTGGAGAAGCTCGAGGGGCTGGTCTCGCATGACGCCGAGAAGCATCAGGCGCGCGTGCGGGCAGGGACGCGGCTTGGTTCGCTCATGCACATCCTGCAAGGCATCGGCCAAGGCCTGCCCAACATGGGCGATATCGACCGCCAGGCGATTGGCGGCGCGCTGGGAACCGCCACCCATGGCTCGGGACCGACGCTCGGCGCCTATCACACGCAGTTGGAGACGGTGCAGGTCGTCGACGGGCTTGGCAAGATACGCGACTTCACCAGGGCAGGGGATCAGGACACGATCCACGCCATCGGTGTGGCGCTCGGTGCCTTCGGCGTCTTGAGCGAAGTGACGCTCAACAACATCGCGACCTACCGGCTGCGGCGGCGCAAGTGGGTGCTGCCGATCGCCGACATGCTGCGCGACTTCGAGAACATGATGACCGCGCACCGATCGGCCGAGTTCTACTACATTCCATTCTCGGGCTATGCGCAGTTCATCGCCAGTGACTTCAGTGATGCGGCGACCGCCACGCGCCCGACCGAGGATGATGAAGGCTCCTTGCGCACGCTGCGCCGGCTGCGCACCGGGCTCGCCTGGCTGCCATCGCTACGCCGGCGGCTGATCCTCGGTGCCGTCGCCAAAGTGCCTTCCGAGGATTACGTGCAGGACTGGCTCAACGTCTATGCCAGCGACCGGCAGACCAAATTCAACGAGATGGAATATCACCTTCCGTTCGAGGAAGGACCAAAGGCGCTGGCCGAGATCATCGAGCTGACCGAGAAGCGCTTTCCGGAAGTCTATTTCCCGATGGAGGTGCGCAGCGTCGCACCCGATCAATTCTGGCTCTCGCCCTTCTACAACAGGCCGACCTGTTCGATCGCCATTCACCATGACGCGGCCAGTGATCCATTACCCTTCATGCAGGCGGCTGAGCCGATCTTCCGCAGATATGGCGGCAGGCCGCATTGGGGCAAGATGCACAGCCTGAAAGCGGCGGACTTCAAGAAACTATACCCGCGCTGGGACGATGCCATGGCGGTGCGCCGCGACATTGATCCGCAAAACCGCTTCATATCGCCCTATATGGCCGGGCTGTTTGGCATCGAACCCAGACCTTTTGGCTTAGAACAATGAGTGCGTATTTCACCACGCTTTCGGATGCACTGAAGCAAGCCGGCATCTTCCAACCCTGCCTGCTGCTCGACCTCGATCGCCTGGATGGCAATATTGCCCTGGTGAAGCAGAAGCTTGACCCCGGTCTTGCCGTGCGGCTGGTCGACAAGTCGCTCGCTTGCCTGCCGCTGCTTTCGCATATCGGCAAGGCGCTTGGGACCGATCGCTTCATGACTTTCCATCCGCCGATCAGCGCGGCGGTGCTGACAACGTTTCCGGAAGCGGATCTCCTGTACGGCAAACCGATGCCCGTCGGGTCGGCAAGGGCGATGCTTTCCAAGGGTGATGTGGCCTGGTCGCGTGTCTGCTGGCTGATCGATACGCAGGAGCGGCTGGTGGAATATGGCGCGCTGGCAGCCGAACTCGGCATCGAATTGCGCATCGCCTTCGAGATCGATGTCGGTCTGCACCGCGGCGGCTTCGCCGAACCGGAGGCTTTGTCACAGGCGCTGAGGGTGCTGCCGACCCACAAGGGGCTGCGCTGCGAAGGTGTCATGGCCTATGAGGCGCATGCTCCGCACATTCCCGGCCTGTTCGGTGGCCCGGCCAAAGCGTTGGCGCAGGCCTCGGACCGGGCCGCCGCTTTCGTGGCGCGCCTCGGCGTGGACCAGCGCCATATCTTGAACATTGGCGGCAGCAAGACGGCGCTGCTTCACCATGGCGGCGCTGCCAATGAAGTGTCGATGGGTTCGGCTTTCGTGCTGCCCAGCGATTTCGACACGCCTGGCCTCGAAGGTTTCCAGCCGGCCGCCTTCATCGCGACGCCGATCCTGAAAGTGGTCGAGCCGATGTTGCCGGGTCCGCCGGCGGTTACCCGCCTGCTGCAAGCGCTCGGCCGGTTTCCACGCAAAGGCTGCTACCTCTATGGCGGCAAATGGATGGCCGAACCGGTTTTTCCCGCGGACATGAAGACGAACGGCCTGCTTGGTCTCTCGTCCAACCAGCAATTCATGGGCCTGCCTGCCGATAGCACGGCGAGGCCAGGCGACTACGCGTTCCTGCGGCCGACGCAGAGCGAGGCGGTACTGCAGCAGTTCGGGCCGATCGCGGTGCTTTCCGGCGGCAGGATCGTTGATCGCTGGCCGGTTTTGCCGATGATGTGATCGTGTAGGGGAAATCCGAATAGTTGACTGCGTCAAGTAAATGGTTGATCCTGTAAAAGACAGGAGATGCCATGACGATTCACCATCAGCCCAACAATAATGCGCCCAACAAGCAGCTGATCGATGCCGTGCGGGCCTTCAACCGCTTCTACACCCGCCAGATCGGGCTGCTCGACGAAGGACTGCTGAAAAGCGCCTTCTCGCTGACGGAGGCGCGCGTGCTCTACGAACTGGCGCACCGTGACGGTCTGACCGCGACCGATCTCGGGCGCGATCTCGGCCTCGATGCCGGCTATGTAAGCCGCTTGCTGAAGAAGTTCGAGCGCCTTCACCTCATCGCCAGGTCGACGCTGGTTTCGGACGCCCGGCAATCGGCGATTGTGCTGACGCCGGCGGGCAGGACTGCCTTCGCGCCGCTGAACAAGGATTCGCACGACCAGGTCGCGGCCTTGCTCGGTCGGCTGCCGGCGTCGGAGCGGGACCGGCTGGTGAAATCCATGCGGACGGTCCAGGCCCTGCTGGGCGAAAGCGCCGAGCCGAAAATCCCTTATCTGTTGCGGCCACTGCAGGTCGGCGACATCGGCTGGATCACCCGCCGGCAAGGGATGCTCTACGCGCAGGACTATGGCTGGGATGAAACCTATGAGGCGCTGGTCGCCGAAATCCTCGCGGCCTTCGTGAAATCCTTCGATCCGAAATGGGAGCGCGGCTGGATCGCCGAGCGCGATGGCGAGGTCGTCGGCTCGGTCTTCGTCGTGCGCAAGTCGGAGCAGGTGGCGAAGCTGCGCCTGCTCTATGTTGAACCGTCGGCACGCGGCCTCGGCATCGGCAAGCGGCTGGTCGAGGAATGCATCGGCTTTGCCCGCGCCAGGGGCTACAAGACGCTGACCTTGTGGACCAACGACATCCTGACCGCCGCCCGGCACATCTACCAGGTGGCCGGCTTCAAATTGATCGAGGAAGAGGCGCACCATTCCTTCGGCAAGGATCTGGTCGGCCAGATCTGGGATCTGGAGCTGTAGCGGCGCCTCATGATTTGACCGGTATCCAGATCTCCAGCCCGCCATTGCCGCGGCGCGGGTCGAACTCCGGGCCATAGCGTTCGAATTCGGGCGCGTCCGCTATTTCGTGCCCGGAGGCCGGCAGCCATCTGTTCCAGATCGTGTTGACGGTGCGGCGGATGGTCGAGATGTGCTCGCGATGCGAAAACACCGCATATTTCTGGGCTGGTACCCGTACGCGGCTGAACTCCTTTGGCAGGTCCGAAAAATCGGAGACCTCGACGCCGGCGATATAGTCGAAATTGCCGGCATCGTCGCCATTGACGCAGACCCCGTAGGCGACGTCGCCCGTCTCGCCCGGGATGTTGCCGATATAGGGGCCGAAGCGTTGCCATTGCATCGGAATGGCGGCGCTGGTCTCGCAACTGTAGCGCTCGCCAAGCCCCGCGATCAGGAACGGCCGGCTGGTCTCGAAGCGCGGTGGTTCGAGGTTGGTGAGAAAAGACTGGTCCATCAGGATCGGCTCCACGAGATCGATTGTCTTGGTCGAGCCCTGCGCGCGCACCAGTTCCGGCGTGGTGCCGAACTGGTCGCGGAAGGCCCGGGTGAAAGCCTCATGCGAGTTGTAGCCGGCATCGAGCGCCACCGAGAGAATGTCGGACGCTCCGCCGGCCAGCTTGCGCGCCGCTTCGGTCAGCCGGCGCGCGCGCATGTAGCCCATGACAGAGCGGCCGGTGGCGGCACCGAAGGCGCGCGTCACATGAAAGCGCGACACGCCGCTGCTTTGGGCGACGTCGTCGAGTGTGACAGCCTCCGGCAGATGGCTCTCGACGAACCACAGTGCTTTCTCGGTCGGGTTCATGGCTCCTCGCAGTTGGCCGGACCATCTTGCAGTTTCCGTCTGCGTCAGTTTGATCGAATTTGCGCAGTGCGCAAATTCCGCCGCAAAGCGCTATCGAAGCGATTGCGCAAACGTTTCGATGGCGCTATCGTCCTCTGAAGTCCGCCATAGCCTACAAGAGCGGACCGGAAACGCAGCATCAAGGAGGAGCGCTTGCCAGCACTCCGTTTGAGTCACCATGCCGACAATGGCTGAAGTCGCGCGCCGCGCCGGCGTGTCGGTTTCGACCGTGTCCCATGTCATCAACCGCACCCGCTTTGTCTCACCCGAGAAGGCGCAGTTGATCAACGACGCGATCGCTGTGATGGGCTATCAACCCAACGAGTTGGCGCGCTCGCTGAAAGTATCCTCGACCAACAGCGTCGGCCTGGCGATCTCGGCAATTTCCAATCCCTATTTCACCGACATCATCTGCGCGGTGGAGGCCGAATGCGCGCGGCTCGGCCTCATGGTGTTCCTTTCCGACACGCAGGAGGACCCCGACCGTGAGCTGTCGGTGGTGCGCGCATTCCACCAGCGGCGGGTCGATGGTGTTATCCTGGCGCCGTCGGGCGCGCCGCAGCGGGCCATCGACTATTTGGCCGAAAAGAAGCTACCCTGCGTGCTGATTGACCGCTTCGCCGACGACCGCTTCGACCAGATCGGCGTCGAGAACCAGTCGTCGATGCGGGCGCTGATCGACCATGTCGCCTCCTTCGGGCACAAGCGCATCGGCTATATCGCCGGCCAGCCGGGTCTGGCAACGACGCGCGAACGTATCGAGGCATTCCAGTCTTCATTGGCGGCCAATGGACTTGAATGCCTGCCGCACTATGTCTCGCCCGACAATGTGGACACGGCGAGCGCCACGGCATCGACCCATGCCATTCTGTCGTTGCCGTTGCCGCCCACGGCATTGATCACCGGCAACAACATGACAACGATCGGCGCTGTGCGCGCCATCCGCGAAAGAGGCCTCTCGATACCAGGCGATCTCTCACTTGCCGGCTTCGACGATTTCGAATGGGCCGATTGCTTCGAGCCGCGGCTGACGCTCGTCGCGCAGCCTTGCACCGAGATCGGACGACAAGCGGCTGCCTTGCTCTGCGCCCGTATCGCATCCAGCGATCTGGAGCCGCAAGCGGTGCGGCTGCAGGCGACGCTGCAAACCCGCCAGTCCTGCGCGAGGCCTGCATGAGCGCGCCGCTGCTTTCCGTCACCGGCGCGGTCAAGCGCTTCGGCGGCGTCAAGGCGCTGCGCGGGGTCGATTTCGACCTCAAATCCGGCGAGATCCACGCACTGCTTGGCGAGAACGGCGCCGGCAAGTCGACGCTGATGAACCTTCTGTCGGGCGTCTACACGCCGGACGAGGGCGCCATCCATATCGACGGCAAGCCGGTTACCTTCAACAATCCCCGCGAGGCGCAAGCGGCCGGCATCGCCACCATCTTCCAGGAGCTCGACCTGGTGCCGACGCTCGACGTCGCCGCCAACCTGTTCCTTGGTCGCGAACTGATGCGGTCGGGCGGGTTCCTCGATGTGCCGGCGATGCGCAGCGAGGCACGCAAGCGGCTCGAGGCCATCGAATTGGCCATCGATCCGGCCAGCATGGTGGCGAACCTGTCGATCGGCCAGCGCCAGGTCGTGGCGATCGTCAAGGCGCTGTCCTACGCCTCGCGCGTGCTGATCATGGACGAACCCACGGCGGCGCTTACGGTCAGCGAGGTCGAAAGGCTGTTCGATATCATGCGCAAGCTCGCCGCCAGCGGCGTCGGCATCGTCTACATCTCGCATCGCCTCGAGGAGGTGCCGCAGATCGCGGACCGGGTGACGGTGATGCGCGATGGCAGTATTGCCGGCGTCACCGAGCCGCACGCGCCACAGGCCGAGCTGGTCCGGCTCCTGGTCGGACGGCCGCTGGACGAACTTTATCCCGAACGCGCCAAGACCGCCGGCAAGACGCTGCTCAGCCTGCGCGACGCGAGCTTTAGACTTGCCCATGAAAGTGCCGGATGGCAGCCGCCGACCGGCGTCTCGCTCCACGTCAAGGCGGGCGAGATCGTAGGGCTTGCCGGCATCATGGGGGCAGGGCGCACCGAGTTGCTCAGCGCACTCTATGGCACCGGCCTGTCGGGCCATTGGGAAGGCGAGGTCGCCATCGATGGCCGGCCCGTAAACCTCAATTCCATCAAGGCCGCACGAAATGCCGGTATCGCTTTCGTCACCGACGATCGGCGCGGCAGCGGCCTGATGCTCAGAATGGCGGTCGGCCTCAACCTGGTCATGTCGGTGATCCGCCGCATCTCGCCGGCCGGCCTGATGTCGCCGCGCCGCCAGGCGGATGCGGTGAAGCAGTCCTTCGGCCAGTTCGACATCCGGCCGAAGAACCCCGACATCGCCGTTGGCGCGCTGTCGGGAGGCAACCAGCAGAAGGTTGTGCTGGCCAAGGAAATCCTCGGCAATCCAAGGTTGCTGCTGCTCGACGAGCCGACACGCGGCGTCGATGTCGGCGCCAAGGGCGAGATCTACGCTCGGCTCAGGCAACTGGCCGCGCAAGGGCTCGGCATCCTGGTTGCCTCCAGCGAGATGCCGGAGCTGATCGGTCTGTGCGACCGGATCGTGGTGCTGCGCCAGGGGCGCAATGTGGCGGAATTCATCGGCGGCGTCGACGAGCACACGGTGCTGGCCGCGGCAAATGGCAGGGAGGCCTGATGTCTGAAGGCAAGATTTCGGCGGCAAGCGGGCCGGTGGCCGCGGCACCGGTGCATCGCGATCCCCTGGCGTTGATCGTGCGCTTCCAGAGCTTGATCGGCCTGGTGCTGGTGGCGATCGGCGGCATCATCTTCTCGCCGCGCCGTCACGGGGCAATTCTATTCCTCGACCCCGACAACATCGCCAACATCGTGCGCGCGGTGTCGGAGACAGGCATCATCGCCATCGGCATGACCTTCGTGATCATCACCGCCGGCATCGACCTTTCGGTTGGCGCGGTGCTGGGGCTGTCCAGCGTCGTCACCGCGACGATGATGATCTCCGGCGGGTTCGGGCTTATCCCCACCATCCTCGCCGTGCTCATCATGGGCATCGTCTTCGGCACGATCCAGGGCGCCATCTCCAGCCGCTTCCGACTCGAGCCCTTCATCGTCACGCTCGCAGGTCTGCAGGCCGCGCGCGGCCTGGCGCTGGTCGTTTCGGGCAACCAGTATATCAACATTTCCTATGGCGACGGGCTGGGTCTGGCTCCGCCGGTGTTCGCGGTGCTGGGGGAACGCCTGTTCCACAACACCGTGCCGGTCGCCACCATCGTCTTCATCGTCTTTGCCGCGATTGCAACGATCGTGCTCAACACCACGCGCTTCGGCCGCTATGTCTTTGCCGTCGGTGGCAATGAGCGCGCGGCGCGTATTTCCGGCGTGCCGGTCTCTATGGTCAAGATCTCGGTCTATGCCATCACCGGCTTTGCCGCTGCGCTGGCCGGCATCGTGCATGCCGGCCAGTTCAATTTCGGCAGCGCCAATGACGGCATGGGCTATGAGCTGACGGCAATCGCCGCCGTGGTCATCGGCGGCACCAGCCTGTTCGGCGGGGCCGGCTCAATGGTTGGCACCGTTGCCGGCACCATCATGCTGGGCGCGCTCGCCAACATCCTTCAGCTCAACAACATCACGCCAGCCATGCAACTGCTGGCGACCGCCGCGATCATCGTTCTGGCGGCAGTGCTTCAATCCCTCGTTCGCCGCCGCGAGGGTTTGGGTCGTTAGGAGGAAGGCGGCAAACCAGAGACTGAAACCAAGGTCTGGCCACGGCCCGACGAGGAGGAGAGTAAGTTATGAAAACCATGAAAAGAGGATCGAGGCGCGTGCTTCACGCCGCGCTTCTGGCAGGCGCTGGGCTGTGCATTGCAGGAACCGCGCAGGCTGCCGACCCGTTGGTCAAGGCCTGCTCCAAGGATGGCCAGTTCATCATCGGCTTTTCGCAGGCGAACAATGCCGAGCCCTACCGGCAGCACGTCAATGATGAGCTGACAGCGGCGGCCAAGGAAGTGCCGGGCTTCACGTTGCAGATCGCCGACGGTGCAGGCAACGTCAACACGCAGACCTCGCAAGTCGACAACTTCATCACCCAGAAGGTGGATCTGCTCCTGATCTCGCCGTTCGAGGCGGCACCACTGACGCCGGCGGTCAAGCGCGCCATGGATGCCGGCATCCCGGTCATTGAGCTCGACCGCAAGACGGTCGGCGACCCCGGCAAGGACTACACCGCCTTCATCGGCGGCGACAATTACAAGATCGCGCTCGAAGCCGGTAAATATACCGCCAAGACGCTGTTGCCGGATGGCGGCGAGGCGGCGGTACTGGAAGGGCTGCCGAGCTCGACGCCGGCGGTGGAGCGGCTGAACGGCTTCAAGGACGGCGTCAAGGTAAACGCCAAGATCCAGGTCGTGGCCGAGCAGGCCGCCGACTGGGTGCCGGACAAAGCCCAGACTGCCTTTTCCGCCATGCTGCAGGCGCATCCCGACATCAAGGTGCTCTACGCGTCGAACGACATGATGGCTGCCGGGGCGCTGCTCGCCGCCAAGGGCGCCGGCAAGGAGGTCAAGATCATTGGCACCGATGGCTTGCCCGGCCCGGCCGGCGGCATCGAGGCGGTGGCCAAGGGTGACTGGGCGGCGACCTTCACCTACCCGACGGGTGCGAAGGAAGCGATCGAGATGTCGAAGAAGATCCTGCTCGACTGCGCCTCGTCGGTGGATACGACGGTCACCGTCGACACCACGGCTATCACGCCCGAAAACGCCAAGCAGCTGTCAGGCAAATAGGCCGGCTGCCTTAGCCATCCAATTCAGGGCGGGGTTCACGCGAACTCCGCCCTGTCTGCGTTTCACAGCCGTCACGACAACTCGAAAGGGGCGCGCCTAGGGATTGACAGCGGCGGGGAAGATTCTCTAATGTTCTGTTATTACATAACTAACGGAAATAGTTGCCTGGGTTTTCTCCGAGGAAGCAGTGGCTGCTGGTGCCGGGATGGTGACAGGTTTCGTCGAAAAGAATCGTTGCGATGCGCTTCGGGCAAAATTAGCATGGCCCGGTGATGGTCCCCGCGCCGAAAGGCAAGGGGTGAAAAGGGAACACGGTGGGACCCCTCAAGGGATCGAGACCGTGGCTGCCCCCGCAACTGTAAGCGGTGAGCAAGATCCGAAATGCCACTGGCCGGCAAGGCTGGGAAGGCAGGATTGCGCCGAGACCCGCGAGCCAGGAGACCTGCCATCAGCATGTTGACCGGACGGGGTGTGCCGGGAGGAAACGTGGACGTCGGTCTTGTCGGCCGGCTCGCCAACATCCTTCCGTCGCCAGTTTTGGAAAGTGACGGAAAGTTGGACGGCGCCATCGACCATCGCATCATCGTGTGCACGCTTTGCCGCGACATCCCGACTGGCATCAGGTCGGGTGAAAGCCTGTGCGCCGATTTGCGCTCCCGGCTGTCGGCCCACCATGAACCAGATGTGGCGCATGGCTTCACGGTCGAAGGCGTAGAATGCATGGCGGGCTGTGCGTGGCCGCTGACGGTGGCTTTCCAGGCGCCAGGCAAGGCCGCCTATCTCTTCGGCTCCATCGATGCGCAGGCCGATGCCGGTGATCTCGTGCGATTTGCCAGGCTCTATGCCTCGCTCGCCGATGGCTGGTGCAACTCGGGACAGCGTCCGGCAGGATTGGCCGGCAAGACGCTGGCTCGCATCCCGGGCAATCTGGCGGGCAACAGCCGATGACCATGCCACTCCTCGACGCGCGCGATCTCGGCGCGACTGCGAATGGCCGGGCTCTGGTCCAGGCGGTCAGCCTGTCGGTGGCATCAGGCGACCGTCTCGCCATCATCGGTCCCAATGGCGCCGGCAAGACCACGCTGCTGCGTATGCTTTCGGGCATGCTCAGGCCAAGTTCGGGCGAGGTGAAGCTTGGCGGGCGCCGCCTGGACAGGATTTCGCCCGCCGAGCGGGCCCTGCACATCGCCGTCGTCGGCCAGACCGACCAGCCGGATCCGCGGCTGGCGGTGATCGACTATGTCGAACTTGGCCGCGTCCCGCATGCCGGCCTGAGGCGCAGGAGCGACGAACGCGACATCGTCGTCGACGCGCTGCGCCGGACCGGCCTGTTGCCGCTGCTTGGCCGCACCATCGGCTCGCTGTCGGGCGGCGAACGCCAACGCGCCCAGCTTGCGCGCGCCGTCGCACAGCAACCGAAAGTGTTGTTCCTCGACGAGCCGACCAACCATCTCGACCCGCGCGCCCGTGGCGAGCTGCTCGAACTCGTGGCCGGCTTCGGCATGACGGTGATCGCGGTGCTGCACGATCTGGCGTTGGTGGCGCCGTTCGCCACCAGGGTCGCGGTGATGAACGAAGCGCGGCTGCATGCGCTCGCCGTACCGCGCGAAGCGCTGACGCAAAAGCTGATCCGCGAGATTTTCGGCGTCGACGTGTTTCGCCTGCGCCACCCTACCGAGGACCGCGAACTGACGGTGTTCGATGTGCCGAACCGTGCCGCGCCACCGTCCTGATCGAACCCATCCTACTGTTCAACCAAGGAGCAAAATCCGTGAAACGTCTCGCACTGTCGCTTGTCCTCTCGCTGCTGGCCTCGACAGCTTTCGCCTTCCCGGTCACCGTCGACAGCTGCGGCAAACCGCTGACCTTCGATGCGCCGCCCAAGCGCGCCGTCATCCATGATCTCAACATGGCCGAGATGGCCTTCGCGCTGAAGCTGCAGCCGTCGATCGTCGGCCTGACCGGCATCACCGGATGGTACAAGGTCGGCCCCGAATTCAAGGCCGAGCAAGGTTCCATCCCCGAACTGGCGCCCAAATACCCGACGCTCGAAAACCTTGTCGCGGTCGAGCCCGATTTCTTCTTTGCCGGCTGGTACTATGGCATGAAGCCGGGCGGCGAGGTGACGCCCGACACACTCGCCCCGCATGGCATCAAGACGCTGGTGCTGACGGAAAGCTGCGTCCATCTCGACAAGAACCGCCCCGCCGCTTCGATGGACCTGCTGTATGGCGACGTCGAAAAGCTGGGCAAGATTTTTGGCAAGGACGCCGAAGCGGAAAAGCTCGTCTCCGGCTGGAAGGCGCAGCTCGCCGATATCACGGCGAAAGTCGGCAACGCCAAGGGGACACGCGTGTTCCTCTACGACTCGGGCGAGGACAAGCCGTTCACCGCCGGAAAATTCGCCATCCCGAGCGCCATGATCACCGCCGCCGGCGGCGACAACATCATGGCCGACATGGACACCAGCTGGGGCAATACCGACTGGGAAACGGTGGCGTCGCGCAATCCGCAATTCCTCATCCTGCTCGATTACCAGGATGGCGGCGGTTACAAGAAACTGCTCGATTTCCTTAAAGTCCATCCGGCAATGAAAGAGACCGACGCGGTCAAGAACGAGCGCTTCGTGGCCTTGCGTTGTGCCGAGCTGACGCCCGGGCCGGCCAACATCGAAGCGATCGCCAAGATCGCCAGGGCGATGCATCCGGAAGCGTTCTGATGCATCTTGCCCCTGGGCATAGATCCGGTGCGCGTTCGGGGCACAAGGCATTCACGCTGGCCATGGCCGCGGGCGCGGTGGCGATGGCCGCTCTCGCACTGCTGTCGATCGCCTATGGTTCGACTTTGATCCCACTGACGGATGTCGTTGCCTCGCTTGGCCATGCCGTTGGGCTGGGTGGACACGATGTGTCCGGCCCCATCGGCAAGATCGTCGTCGACCTGCGGCTGCCGCGCACGATCCTGGCGATGTGTGTCGGCGCCGGTCTGGGTGTCGTCGGCGCATTGCTGCAGACGGTGACCCGCAACGATCTTGCCGATCCCTTCCTGTTCGGTCTGTCGTCGGGAGCCGCCGCGGGTGCTGTTTCCGTCATCACCGTGTTTGGTGACAGTTTCGGCATCTGGACCTTGCCGGCCGCCGCCTTCACCGGCGGCATACTGGCCGCCTGTGTCGTGCTTCTGCTGGTCGCGCGGGTGAGGGGGCAAGGCCCCGAACGGCTGATCCTCGCCGGCCTTGCCGTCTCCTTCCTGTTCACCGCCTTGACCAACTATCTGGTGTTTGCCGGGGACCAGCGCGCCGCCCACTCCGTCCTGTTCTGGACGATGGGCGGCCTTGGCCTGGCGCGCTGGGACAATCTTTGGCTGGGCGTCCTGGGCGCGGGCACCATTTTGGCCTACGCCCTGTGGAACCACCGCAAGCTCGACGCCTTCCTGGCCGGCGAGAACGCAGCCGAAAGCCTCGGCGTGCCGGTGGCGCGTATGCGCAGGACGACCTTTCTCGTCGCCGCCTTCTCGACGGCCATCCTGGTATCGGTCGCTGGCGTGATCGGTTTCGTCGGGTTGATGATCCCGCATCTGTCGCGGCCGCTGACGGGTCCCTTGCATCTGCGCCTGGTCGCAAGCTGTGCGCTGTTCGGGGCGATGCTGTTGCTGGCAAGCGATCTTCTGGCCAGGACCCTGCTGCCGCCGCAGGAACTGCCGATCGGCATCATCACCAGCTCGGTCGGTGCGTTCTTCGTCGTCACGATGATTGTGCGAAACCGCCTGTGAAAATCGGCCGGCTCTGCCGCAACGAGACATCTTGAATAGTAAGCACGCTTATTATATATACCGCTCATGGTTTCAGATGGCATCGACAGATTGGGATTTTTGATCCACGACGTGCAACGGCTGCTGCGCAAGCGTTTCGAAACGCGCGCCAGCGGGCTTGGGCTGTCCTCGGCGCAATGGCGCCTGATGGTGCGTGTCGCGAAGGAAGAAGGCATCAGCCAGGCAAGGCTCGCCGAACTGCTTGAAATCGAACCGATCAGTGTCTCGCGCCTCGTCGACCGGATGGAGGAGGGCGGCTGGATCGAACGCCGCTCCGATGCCGCCGATCGCCGCGTGCGTATGATTTTCCCGACCCCCAAGGCGAGCGCGGCCTATGCCGAGGTTAAGAGCCTGGCCGGCGAAGTCTATGAGGAATCGCTTGTCGGCGTTTCGCCGCAGGATCGTCGCGTCCTGATCAGCGCGCTCGACGCGATGGCTCAGAATCTCGGCGACGGCGATACCGCGTCCTCGGAGAAAATCGAGCCTGCGAAAGGCGCAGCAGCATGAACGCGGTGGCCAAGGTCAACAAGAACGCCCCCAAGGTGGAGATGGAAGCACCGGCCCAGCCGGTTGCCGCTCCCATTGCGGTCGCGCCTCCGGTGCAGGAGCCGGCTCCGGCACCGAAGAAAAAGCGCCGCATTGGCCGCTTCTTTTTGATGTTCGCGCTGCCGGCGGCGCTGGTTATCGGCGGCGGCTATGTCTGGGTCACCGGCGGCCGCTATCAGGAGACCGAGAACGCCAATTTGCAGCAGGCGAAAGTGTCGATCGCTTCCGATACGGCTGGCCGCATCGTTCAGGTTGACATATTCGACCACCAGCTGGTCAAGCAGGGTGACGTGCTGTTTGCCATCGACCCTGAACCCTACCGGATCGCATTGGCCCAGGCCGACGCGGCAGTCGCGGTGGCACGTGTCGGCATCGAGCAGTTGCGCGCCGCCTACAGCCAGTCGATGGCGCAACAGAAATCCGATGCCAGCGAGGTCGATTTCGCCCAGTCGCAATACGACCGCGCTGCTGATCTGGCCCAGAAGGGAATCAACGCCAAGTCGTCGCTGGATCAGGCCAAGAACGATCTCGACAAGGCCAAGCAGCAGCTGGCCGTTGCCGAACAAGGCATCATCAGCGCCAAGGCGGCACTTGCCGGCAATCCCGACATCGAGACCGACAAGCACCCGACCGTGATGGCTGCACTGGCCGCCCGAGACAAGGCCGCCTACGATCTGGCGCAGACCACGGTCAAGGCGCCGGCCGATGGTGTCATCAGCCAGGCCTCGTCATTCAAGGTCGGCCAGTATGTCGGCTCGGGTACGCCACTGTTTGCCCTGGTCGAGACCGGCGACACCTGGATCGACGCTAATTTCAAGGAAACGCAGTTGACCCACATGAAGCCCGGCCAGAAGGCCGAGATCGTGGTCGACACCTATCCCGGCCGCACCTTCGAGGCGACGGTCAAGGCGATCGGCGCCGGCACCGGTGCGGAGTTTTCGCTGCTGCCGGCGCAGAACGCCACCGGCAACTGGGTCAAGGTCACGCAGCGCATCCCGGTGCGCCTGGAACTGACGGATGCCGACGCCAGGATGGCATTGCGCACCGGCATGAGCGCCTCCGTCACCGTCGATACGGGCGTGGCGCGTGGATGGCCGTCCATCTTTGGCCACGCCAACGCCGGCGAGGCGGCGCAGTAAATCAGCAGAAACCCGCGGGGACCATGCGGGTGGTAGCGAGTAGCAGGATTGGTCTGATGGAGGAGTGAGAGGGATCAGCGTTTGGACAAACCGCGTCGCGGCCTGGCCGAAATCTGAAATCTTCGACACGGACCCGTCGGTCCTCATGTTTCCGGGCGGCAGGCATCCGCTCATCAGAGACTTTCGGTCGATGTAACCCCCACATCGATAATCGCGTCCCACCGCGATGACGGTCTCTCAACGGAAGGCTTTGCCGCCCGGAAACCCTATGTACACGTTTTTGTTACCTGCTGGAAGTTTCCTATCATGAGCACGCCAGAACCATTTCGAGAAGTGCCGCACCGCGGCCTGATCACGGTTGCGCTCATGCTGGCGACCGTCATGCAGGCGCTCGACACCACCATCGCAAACGTCGCGCTGCCGACCATGACAGGCGACCTCGGCGCCTCTCCCGACAACATCAACTGGGTGCTGACCTCCTACATCGTCGCCGCCGCCATCATGACGCCGGTAACCGGCTGGCTTGCCGACCGCGTCGGCCGCAAGGAATTGTTCCTGACAACCGTGGTGGGCTTCACCATCTTCTCCATGCTGTGCGGCCTGGCATGGAGCCTTGAAACCATTGTGCTGTTCCGGCTGATGCAAGGCGTTTTCGGCGCTGCCATCGTGCCGCTGTCGCAGACCTTCCTGCTCGACATCAACCCCAAGGAGCGTCACGGCCAGGCCATGGCTATCTGGGGCGCCGGCATCATGCTGGGGCCTATCCTGGGTCCGACGCTGGGCGGCTGGCTGACCGACAATTTCAACTGGCGCTGGGTGTTCTTCATCAACCTGCCGGTCGGGATCGTTGCCTTCCTTGGCATGGCCGCCTATCTGCCGGCCGTTGCCCGGCGGGTGCGCAGCTTCGACTTCTTCGGCTTTGCCATGATATCGCTGGGCGTCGGCGCGCTGCAGTTGATGCTGGACCGAGGCGGCGAGGTCGACTGGTTTTCCTCGGTCGAGATATGGATCGAACTCGGCCTGGCCATCACCGGTTTCTGGGTGTTCATCATTCACACGGTGACGGCGGAACATCCCTTTATCGACCCCAAGATATTCCTCGACCGCAATTTCGTGACCGGCCTGGCGTTCATCTTCGTCATGGGCGTGCTCATCCTGGCCTCGATGTCGCTGCTGCCGCCAATGCTGTCGACCATTTTCGGCTATCCGACTGTGACCATCGGTATCGTCATAGGTCCACGCGGTATCGGCACCATGATTTCGATGCTCGTCGTCGGGCGGCTCATGAACAAGATCGACGCCAGAATTCTCGTCGTCATCGGCTTTCTGCTGACCGCGCAGTCGCTCTACACCATGGCGAGCTTCACCCCACAGATGGATAACTGGCTGATCCTCAGCTCCGGTGTCATCCAGGGCCTGGGCATGGGAATGGTGTTCGTGCCGCTGTCGACGGTCGCCTTCGCCACGCTCGACGCACGCTACCGCACCGATGCAACCTCGTTGTTCAGCCTGGTGCGCAATCTCGGCTCGTCGATCGGCGTCTCGGTCGTAACGGTGCTCCTGGTGCGCAACACGCAAATCAACCACGCCGAGCTTTCAGCCTTCATCAATCCGTTCAATCCCAATCTCTGGGCCGTCTCGCCGGCGGCCGCGGGCGGCGATCCAATGGCGCTGTCGGAGGTCGATCGCATGGTCAATCTCCAGGCGATGATGATCTCCTACGTCAACGACTTCAAAATCCTGATGCTGATGACGCTGGCTGCCATCCCGTTCGTCTTCCTGCTGCGCAAACCGAAGGCTGCGCCGGCCGGCGGCGCTCCTGCCGTGCACATGGATTGAGCCGGGCGCTGTTGAACTCGAGTCTCCGTGACGAGACGAGAAAATTCAAGGTGACGATCAGACGGACCGGGAAGCTCTACTTGCCGAGAACCAGCGACCAGTAGCGCAGGTTGGGGTCACGTCCATCGCGGACATAGGCGAGACCGAAGCGGCTGAAATCCGGATCGAGCATGTTGCGGCGATGGCCGGGCGAATGCGCCCAGATGTCGAACAGCTTCTGCTGGTCGAAGCGGCCCTCGGCGATGTTTTCGGCCGCGGCCCCCCGCACTCCGTTGTCCTTCATGCGCGAGGCGAAATCCTTGCCCCAGCCCATGGTGTGGCTCATGCGCTCGCGCGAGGCCATGTAGCCGGCCTGCTGCAGTGCGGCCTGTTCGAGCTGTGCGTCCGGGACCAGCGGACCGAGCCCGGCTGTGGCGCGCAAGCTGGCCAGTGTGGCGGTGGCGGAGGAGGAAACGCCTGCGCCTTGGCCTGTGGGGACAGAGACGGTGCTGCAGGCGGCAAGCCCGATCAAGGCGGCGAGGCCGGCCGCCTTGATCCATGCGCGCCTGTTCAGGTCTGCTTGACGGATTTCGATTTTTTCAGCTGTCATGCCTGCCTGACATAGCCGCGATCATGGCTTTTGCCGGGCAGGGCGGTGAAAATCGCGTTTAACAGGCCACGAATCGATACGAAGGAAACCCAAAAATGCTGCACCACATCTCCTTCGGCGTTTCGAACATCGAACGCGCGACCGCCTTCTACGATGCCGTGCTGGCGCCGCTCGGCTATATCAGGGTCTGGGACGATCTCAGGCCCGGCGAGCCCGACCAAGCGGTGGGCTACGGGATTGCCGGCGGCGGCGACAAGCTGGCGCTGAAACTTCGCTCGAAAGGGCAGCGTCCGCCTGGTCCGGGTTTTCATCTGGCCTTTGCCGCTCCGGATCGCCAGAGCATCGCGCAATTCCACGCGGCAGCGCTTGCTCATGGCGGCCGTGACAACGGCGCGCCCGGCCCGCGGCCCGACTATGGTGCGCACTATTATGCCGCCTTCGTCGTCGACCCGGACGGTCACCGTATCGAGGCCGTCCTCAACGCGCCGGGGTAGCTTCCTCAACGCGAGCCTTTGCCGGCATGGCGATGACAATCCCGTGAGAGCGTGTCCAGGCCCATCGATTTGGCGACAACCCCTGGCAAATCGGCTATGGTGCCACATCTACTAGTGGCAGCTGCGGGCGGCCATCTCGGCGGTGACCGCCCCCGACACACGGGAGGATGGTTATGGCTGGCTTTCACGTCATGGCGGACGCGTATGGGATGCATGTGCAGCCCACGGTGCGACGCATAAACACGGCGGATCTCTGGGACGCGCTCAGGCTCGGCGCCGAGGATTTCTGGGCGAAACCGTCCCACTATGTGTTCCTGTGCCTGATCTATCCGATCGTCGGCCTGATCCTGACGCAATGGACATCGGGCTCCAATGCCATCCAGCTTGTCTATCCCTTGATGTCGGGCTTTGCCCTGCTCGGGCCTTTTGCCGCCATCGGGCTCTACGAGATCAGCCGCCGGCGGGAACTCGGCATGAACACGGATTGGCGCCACGCATTGGATGTGCGCCGTTCTCCGGCGTTGCCGTCGATCGCGGTCATCGGCATCATGCTGTTTGTGCTGTTCCTGTTGTGGCTGTTCACCGCGCAATCGATCTACAGCAGCTTGTTTGGCGATCAGCCGCCGGCTTCGATCGGCGCCTTTGTCCGCGACGTGCTGACGACCGGCAAGGGTTGGACATTGATCGTGCTCGGCAATGCGGCCGGTTTTGTCTTTGCCGTGGTGGTGCTGGCCACAACGGTCATCGCCTTTCCGCTGATGCTCGACCGTGATGTCGGTGCCGTCTCGGCAATCGAGACCTCGGCCAGCGCGGTGATGGCAAACCCGCTGCAGATGGCGCTGTGGGGGCTGCTGGTTGCCGTGCTGCTGGTGATCGGCTCGATCCCGCTGTTTGCCGGGCTGGCCGTGGTCATGCCGATCCTGGGCCATGCCACCTGGCACCTCTACCGCAAGGTGATCGAGCCGGCGCAGATCCGGCCGATCCGCCGGCCGATGTAGGGAGCCACATCCGTTCTGGCAACTTCGCAAGCGGTTGGGAATGTTAGCGCCTGGCGATAGACTGACGCTTGCGCCCTCAGCGCTGCGCGTCGGTCGCCATTTTCAGCGCCAGCGCCGTCAGCACGCCTCCCATCATCCAGCGCTGGATGACCAGCCATAATGGCCGTCCGGCAAGGAAGGTGGCGATCGAGCCGGCGGTCACTGCGATGATGGCGTTGACGGTCAGGCTGATGGTGATCTGCGTCGCGCCCAGAACCAGCAGCTGCGACAGGACGTGGCCTTTGCTGATGCTGATGAATTGCGGCAGCAGCGACAGATAGAGAACCGCCACTTTGGGGTTGAGTAGATTGGTCATCAGTCCCATGGCGAACAGCTTGCGCGGCCCGTCTTTCGGCAGGTCGCGCACCTGGAACGGCGACCGTCCGCCCGGCTTCACGGCCTGCCAGGCCAGCCACAAGAGATAGAGCACGCCGGCAAAGCGCAGCGCGTCGTAGGCATAGGGCACGGCCAGCAGCAGCGCGGTGATGCCGAACGCTGCCGATACCACGTAGAACAGGAAGCCGACCGCGACCCCGCCAAGTGAAATCAGTCCGGCCTTCGGCCCTTGCGACAGCGAACGCGAGATCAGGTAGATCATGTTCGGGCCCGGCGTCAGCACCATGCCAAGGCAGACCAGCGCGAAGGCGAGATGGTTGGCGGTATCGGGCATTGTTCGTCCCCCAAGCTTTGTCGCCAGGCGTGCCGCGATTGATGCGCGATCCCGCGGGCCGCCAATATGTGCCTGTCACGGCAGGCGCCCGCAAGGGCTTGGCGGCGCCAGGCGTTGCGCCAGAAAAACCCGTCCCGGCTGGCTTAGCCGACCACCCGCAGGTTCGACAGTTCGTTGCCGATTTCCTTGAAGTCGTTCGATAGGCTGGCGCCGGTCGCATTCCAGAACAATTTCGCCGGCTTGCTCGGATCCGTCGGATCCTTGCGGAAGCGCGAGTCCGACGAGCAGGATTTCAGCGCATTGATGGCCAACTGGTCGCTGGCCTTGGTCGTCGACAGATCGAGCGCCACGGTCATCACCAGGATGTTGGCCGCCTTGGCGTTGTTGCAAAGCGTCGCCATCTGTTCGTTGAGCGCATTTGTATAATTGCCGTTCGAATAATCGAACTGACCGATGGCGCTCGATGTGCCCATGAACATGCGGCCGACCGAGGTGCCGTTGTAGCCGGGGTTGAGATAGCCGTAGGACGCATAGGTCGATTTCGAGTTGGCGGGATCTGAATAGCCTAGCGAGGACGGCGTATAGTAGGTGTTGGCGCCGTCGGTCAGCACGATCACCACCTTGTCGTTGCCTTTTTCCGTTTCGGGGCGCCCCTGCGTGAACGGTTCACCGCTTGAAACCACCCGCCAGCCCCACGCTAGGCCCTCGGGAACATTGGTGCCGCCATTCGGCTGCATCAGGTCGATCGCTGCTTTGATTGCTGTTTGCCCATCGGCGACGCTGACGTCGGTCAGCGGCGTGATTGCACCGGTGGTGCAGCTGTAGTTCGGGCCATTGCCGGTGGGCAGCGCCGGCGCATCGATCGGCCGCGGCTGGAAATATTTGGCCATGTTGCGCAGCCGGGATTGACCGGTGCTGCTCGAAGGATCGTCGTTCCACCAGCTGTTCACCGCGCCATAGGTCACCGGTGCGGCCTCGTCGGGGTCCTGGGTCAGTTTCCAATGATTGCCGGGTTCGTCCGGGGCGAACATCGGCACGAACATCGTTGCCGGATCACCGACGCCTATGCCGGTGTTGGCCGAGCCGCCGGCCGTCGGGGTGTCGTTGACATTGTAGGGATAGGGCCGGGACTCGACACAGCCTTGCCAACTGGCGAATGGACCATAGGAATCGATGTAGTCATATTCGTCGTGGCTGCGTTTGCAGGTGTTGTTCGAGTTGTATGCGTCGCAAACCACCCGCTTGCTGTTGACGACACGCTCGTGGTTGGTGACGACCTGCATGTCGCGATAAAGCGAAAACCGGGTCAGCATCTGGCCTTCCGCTGCGCCCCAGCCGGTGCCGCGCTTGTACCAGATGCCGTTGGTCTGCTGGGCGTATTTGGTGGGGGCGTTCAATGTCGACCAGTCGAAATTCTCGTTCGACACCGGCGACAGGCCCTCGGTATCCATCCAGGATGCATTGCCATTGGCGGCGCCGACATTGACCGAGGCGGCAAATGGCACGAGGCCGAACTGTACCGGCTTGTCGACCTGCTTGATCATCGCCGCCTGCTGGGCAAGCGTGTCGACCAGCTGTTTGGCCGCGGTCTTGAGAAGATCGATGCGCATTTGTCCAGAGCCTGTGCCAAGCGTGGTCATCGATCCTGAATTGTCGAGCGCCAGGGCAACTTCCAGCGTGTTCTTCAGCCGCACCTGGGAGGTGATGTTGAAGCTGATCCTCTGGTTCGCATCGGTCGCGGATTTGCCGACAAGCTGGGCAAAGGCAGGGTAGAAATAGGGCTTGTAGTTGAGCTGCGCGGTCATCGTCATCAGGCCGCCGCCGGTGGCGGTGCTGGGCAAGGTGACGTTGAGCGTCGCACTGGCCGGATCGACATCGTTCAGGTTGGCATTGAAGAAATCGAGCGCATAGGCTCTCAGCTGGTCGTCGGTAGCACCTTCCGTCAGCCGCCGCGCCGTGGCGAAGTTGGCGGCGTCGAGCGCGTTCGTCACCATCTGTTTTTCGCGATTCATTTCGGTGAAATCGACCGCGACCGCCAGGCCGCCCATCAGCGGCACCATCGCCACAACCGTCATAAGAGCATAGTTGCCACGCTTGTCGCGGCGGAACTGACGCCAGATTTCATGCATGTCTTGCAGCGGCCCCCGCCGGCGGATTCTCGATCGTCGCCAACATTCCATAAAACGCTGAAGGACGAGTTTGGGAAACCGCTCTATTGCTCGGCTGGCGCTTCACCATCCGCTAACCAATGCGAGGGCAGCGGCCCCCGATCCACTCCAAAAACAGAACGCCCTGCCGAGGCAAGACGTTCGCAAGCAAACCTGTCGATCAACCGGCGATGCATGAAAGCTGGTGACACCATGGGCCGGTTCGGATAATCCGAACCGGCTGCGGCGAACCGTCGGCTGCGGCACTCGCAACGCTTATCTTGAAGGAAACGGCATGGCGGCTAAGCCTGAAATCGTTGGCTCGCTCGAAGACGTGTCGAAAGCCTATTCGGCAATTCTGTGCGATGTCTGGGGCGTGGTGCACAATGGCGAATGGCATTTTCCGGCGGCCGCCGCAGCGCTGGCAGCGGCAAGGGCGGCCGGTACTCCCGTTGTTCTCATCACCAATTCGCCCCGCCGCAGCGCCGATGTCGTGGCCCAGATGAGCGCGATCGGGGTTCCGCCGTCAGCCTACGACCGCGTGGTGACCTCGGGCGACGTGACCCGTGACCTGATCGCGGAAGGCCCGCGCAAAATCTTCCATATCGGCGCTGACCGCGACCTGACCCTCTATGACGGCCTCGATATCGAGCTCGTCGAGGAATTCGAGGCCGCCGGCGTCGTCTGCACCGGATTTTTCGATGACGAGGTGGAGAAGCCTGAGGATTATGCGGACCTTTTGCGCCGGTTGCGTGCCAGGAACCTGCCGTTCATCTGCGCCAATCCCGATATCATGGTGGAGCGCGGCGAACGGATCATCTGGTGCGCCGGCGCCCTGGCGCGCGACTATGCCCAGCTCGGCGGCCGCACGCTGATCGCGGGAAAGCCCCACGCGCCGATTTACGACGTCGCGATGAAGGAGGTGGCCGAGGTCCTTGGCCGGCCGGTTGAGCGTTCGCAGGTCTTGGCCATCGGCGATGGTATGATGACCGATGTGAAGGGCGCCGCCGACAATGGTTTCAATGTTCTCTACGTCTCCGGCGGCATTCATGCCCGCGACTATGGCGACCCGTTGCGGCCGGATCCGGCAAGGCTCGGGGTTTTCCTGGAACGGCACGGTTATCGTCCGGTGGCCGTCATAGCCAGACTGCAGTAGGTGGCAATGGTGACCTTCCAGCACCTCTCGGTAACCGGCCCACTGCCTGCCAATCTGCGTGGCGGCGTTGTCGCGATCGGCAATTTCGACGGCGTCCACCGTGGTCATCAGGCGGTGCTCGAACGGGCATTGGCCGAGGCAGCGCGGCGTGGTGTGCCTGCCCTGGTGCTGACCTTCGAGCCGCACCCGCGAACGATCTTCAGGCCTGACATGCCGCTGTTCGTGCTGACGCCGCCGCCGATGAAGGCGCGGTTGCTGTCGTTGCTGGGCTTTGCAGCACTTGTCGAGCAGCCGTTCACGCGCGACTTCGCCTCGCTGTCGGCGGAAGCCTTCGTCACCGATGTGCTGGAGAGGACGCTTGGCATTACCCACGCCGTGACCGGTTTCGATTTCCATTTCGGCAAGGACCGCCAGGGCGGGCCGGCCTATCTGATGGCGGCCGGCGAACGCCATGGCTTCGGTGTCACGCTCGTCGACGCTTTCCGCGACGAGGGCGCCGAGGTGATTTCGTCGAGCCGGATCCGGTCCTTGCTCTGCGATGGCGAGGTGGCCGAGGCCGCCGGCCTGCTCGGTTATCGCTTCACGGTGGAAAGCGAGGTCGTGGGCGGCCAGCAGCTCGGGCGAACGCTCGGTTTTCCGACCGCGAACATGAGGCTTCCCGCGCAAGCCACTCTTAGGGAAGGCATCTACGCCGTCCGCTTCCGGCGCGCCGACGGCACGCTGCATGACGGTGTCGCCAGCTTCGGCCGTCGCCCGACCGTCGATGACAATGGCGCGCCGCTGCTGGAAACCTTCGTCTTCGATTTTTCCGGCGATCTCTATGGCGAGATCTGCCAGGTCTCGTTCTTCGGCTTCCTGCGCAGCGAGATCAAGTTTGACGGACTCGATGCGCTGGTCGTGCAGATGAAACGCGATGAAGAAGAGGCGAGGGCACTGCTGGCCGGCGTCAAGCCGCTCTCCGGTCTCGACGCAGCCGTGGCTTTCTGACCTATTTCTTTAGTGCGAGGCCGACGGCGATGAAAGTCCAGCCCTGGAAGACCAGGTCGATCGCCAGGAACAGTCCGAGCACCCACAGGCTGTTGACCGGCCAACCCATGGCGATGATCAGGCCCGCAAGCACGCTGATGACGCCTGCCGCGACGATCCAGCCCCAGCCGCTTTCCGGACGATGGCTGTAGCCGACCCAGGCCCGCAGCGCGCCGGAAGCGACGAGCGCAACGGCCAGCAGGAAGGTCAGCACCGCCGAGGCCAGCAGAGGATTGTCGAAAGCGAAAAATCCGGCGACCGCATAAAGCAGTCCGCTGAGCAGCCAGTAGAAGAAGCGGCCCCAGGTCTTGACGCCGAAAGCATGCATGATCTCGATGATGCCGGCCACCAGCATCAGCCAGCCGACGACATAGACGGAAGCCACGGTGGCGATGAACAGATTGCCGAAGGCGATGCCACCGAGGATCAGCAGCAACACGCCGAGCCCTACGAACCATCCCCACTTCTGTCGTGTCTGGCCGATCGCGTTCTTCAGTGTATCGCCGTGCAGGGTCATGTCGCCACCTCCATTGAGGACCGCCAGTGTGCAACGAAGTTACCCTTGGTGCCGGTCCGCGTCCAGCCGAGGGCGGGCCGGATGATGCAGCCAATGCGAGCCCGATGTCTCGTCCTTAAATCAAATTTTACCAAAGCCTCGGCAAAGCTGTCATGGCGGCGCATGAGTATCGTGTTAGTGGAGTGACCATGAGTTCGGTCGGAAAGATTTCTGTAGCCTTGGCTACCCTGATGCTGGCGACGACAAGTGCGGCTGAGGCCGGCGACGGCGCGTTCGGCTGGCTGTCCGGCGACTGGTATCTGACGGTTGGCGCCACTGGCCTGGTGGCGCCGAATTTCGAGGGCGGCAAGAAGTACATGCTCAGCGCCCAGCCCATCATTTCACTGGGCAAGGCCGGTCCCCAGGCACGCTTCACCTCGCGCAACGACAATATCTCGCTGGCGCTTGTCGATGATGGCAGCGTCCGCGCCGGCCTGACCGGCAAGTTCCTGTTCAGGCGCGATGACAGCAATGCCGACGAACTCAAGGGCCTTGATCCGGTTCGCTGGGGTGGCGAAGTCGGCGGCTTCTTCGAATTCTATCCGACGGATTGGCTGCGCGCGCGTGCCGAGCTGCGGCATGGCATCCGAGCCCATAACGGCTTTGTCGCCGATATCGCCGCCGACGCTTTCTACGACGTGACGCCAACGGTCAGGATTTCGGGTGGACCGCGCGTGTCTTTTGCCTCGGCGAATTATTTCGACGCCTATTATGGCGTCAACGCGCAGGAAGCCGCGGCCTCGGGCCTTAGCCAGTACAATCCCGGTGGCGGCCTGAAATCCGTCGGCCTCGGCGGCGCGGTGACGTGGAAGGTGACGGATCCGATGACAGCCAGCCTGTTCGGCGAATATTCGCGCCTGGAGGGTCCGGCGGCCGATTCCAGCCTGGTCCGGGAGCGCGGCGACCGCAACCAGTTCATGGTCGGTGTGTCGACCACCTATCGCTTCGACTTCAAGATGTAAGCGAATCGAACGAGACGCTTTATTCCTTCGCCTATCTCCGCTAAAAGCCCAACAATGACGAGCTTTTCGCGCCTTCGTGTGCTGACGATACGAATTACCGGCCCGGTGTTCCGGGCGGCCTGAGCGCCGCCGGAGCCGCCGGGACTTTTGCGCGCACCCCCCGCGCTTTTCCAGACCTTCATAGTTCAAGCCCCGGGGCTTTCCCGCCGGGCAATTGAGATGGCAGATCAATGACCGATACCCCTACCGCCGACAAGGCCGAGACAATCGACTATTCCAAGACGCTTTACTTGCCGCAAACGGATTTCCCGATGCGCGCCGGCTTGCCCGAGAAGGAGCCGGTTCTGGTCAAGCGCTGGCAGGACATGGACCTCTACCGCAAGCTGCGCGACAGCTCCGCCGGCCGCACGAAATACGTGCTGCATGACGGCCCGCCCTACGCAAACGGCAACATCCATATCGGCCATGCGCTGAACAAGATCCTCAAGGATGTCATCACCCGCTCGTTCCAGATGCGCGGCTATGATTCCAACTATGTGCCTGGCTGGGACTGCCACGGCTTGCCGATCGAATGGAAGATCGAGGAGCAGTATCGCGCCAAGGGCAAGAACAAGGACGAGGTGCCGGTCAACGAATTCCGTAGGGAATGCCGTGAGTTCGCTGCGCACTGGATCTCGGTGCAGGGCGCCGAATTCCAGCGGCTAGGCGTCGTCGGCGACTTCAAGAACCCCTATACGACGATGGCCTTCCACGCCGAGTCGCGCATCGCCGGCGAACTGTTGAAATTTGCCATGTCGGGCCAGCTCTATCGCGGCTCAAAGCCGGTGATGTGGAGCGTCGTCGAGCGCACCGCATTGGCCGAGGCCGAGATCGAATACCAGGACTACGAATCCGATACGATCTGGGTGAAGTTTCCCGTCGCCAGCCTGGTCCGCCCCGTCGATGACGGTGAAGCCAGGCTGACGGAAGGCGCGCTCGACCTGCTGCAGGCCCATGTCGTCATCTGGACGACAACCCCCTGGACGATCCCTGGCAACCGTGCCGTCAACTATTCGCCGCGTATCAGCTACGGTCTTTACGAGGTCACGGCGGCCGAGAACGCGTTTGGGCCGCAGCCCGGCGAAAAGCTGATCTTTGCCGATGCTCTCTCCGAAGAATCGTCGGCCAAGGCCAAGGTCACCTTGAATCGTCTTCGCAGCGTTACCGCGCAAGAGCTTGCAAGCCTTACGCTTTCGCACCCCTTCAAGGGTCTCGGAGGCGGTTACGAATTCTCAGTGCCGATGCTCGCCGGCGACCATGTCACCGATGATGCCGGCACGGGTTTCGTCCACACGGCGCCCGGCCACGGTCGCGAGGATTTCGATGCCTGGATGGATGCGGCACCCGACCTGCGCGCGCGCGGTGTCGACACCGCGATCCCCTTTACCGTCGACGACGCCGGCTTCCTGACCAAGGACGCGCCGGGCTTCGGCCCGGATCGCGAGGGCGGACCGGCGCGCGTCATCGACGACAATGGCAAGAAAGGCAACGCCAACCAGGCCGTCATCGATGAGCTGATCAAGCGCAACGCCTTGTTCGCGCGCGGCCGGCTCAAGCATTCCTATCCGCATTCCTGGCGGTCGAAGAAGCCGGTCATCTTCCGCAACACGCCGCAATGGTTCGTCTATATGGACAAGGACCTCGGCGACGGCACGACGCTGCGCAGCCGCGCCTTGAAGGCCATCGACGACACCCGCTTCGTGCCGGCCGCCGGCCAGAACCGCATCCGCGCCATGATCGAGGAGCGCCCCGACTGGGTGCTGTCGCGCCAGCGCGCCTGGGGCGTACCGATCGCCGTCTTCGCCGATGAGGATGGCAACGTGCTGAAGGACGAGGCGGTCAACCAGCGCATCATGGATGCCTTCGAGGAAGAAGGTGCCGATGCCTGGTTCGCCGCTGGCGCCAAGGAGCGTTTCCTCGGCAATCACGATGCCTCCAGGTGGAGGCAGGTGATGGACATCCTCGACGTCTGGTTCGATTCGGGCTCGACGCATGTATTCACGCTCGAGGACCGTCCTGACCTGAAGTGGCCGGCCGACGTCTATCTCGAAGGCTCCGACCAGCACCGTGGCTGGTTCCACTCCTCGCTGCTCGAAAGCTGCGGCACCAGGGGCAGGGCGCCTTACGACACCGTCGTCACCCATGGTTTCACCATGGACGAGGACGGGCGCAAGATGTCGAAATCGCTCGGAAACACCGTCGTGCCGCAGGACGTCATCAAGCAGTCCGGCGCCGACATTCTGCGGCTGTGGGTGGTGACGACGGATTATTGGGAAGACCAGCGGCTCGGCAAGAACGTGCTGCAGACCAACATCGATGCCTACCGCAAGCTGCGCAACACCATTCGCTGGATGCTGGGCACGCTCGCCCATGATGATGGCGAGAGCGTGCCGCTCGAAGCGATGCCGGAGTTGGAGCGGTTGATGCTGCATCGGCTGTCCGAGCTCGACGAGGTGGTGCGCCAGGGCTACGACGCCTTCGAGTTCAAGCGCATCACCCGCACGCTTCTCGATTTCATGGTGGTCGAGCTGTCGGCCTTCTATTTCGACATCCGCAAGGACGCGCTCTACTGCGACGCGCCGTCGAGCCTGAAGCGCAAGGCCTCGGTGCAGGTGGTGCGCCACCTCTTCGATTGCCTGGTGAAATGGCTGGCGCCAATGCTGCCCTTCACCACGGAAGAGGCCTGGCTCGACCGCCATCCCGATGCGGTGTCGGTGCATCTCGACCAGTTCCCGGAAATCCCGGCGGATTGGAAGAATGAGGCGCTGGCGGAGAAATGGCGCAAGGTACGGCAGGTGCGCCGCGTCGTCACCGGCGCGCTCGAGATCGCGCGGGCCCAGAAGGTAATCGGCTCCTCGCTGGAGGCGGTGCCGGTCGTCACGATCAACGACGCAGCGCTCGAGGCGGCGATATCGGATGTTGATATGGCGGAGATGGCGATCACCAGCGATCTCGTCATTGCCCATGGCCAAGCGCCGACAGGTGCCTTCACCCTCGACGACGTCAAGAGCGTTGCCGTGGCGGTCGAGAAGGCCGAGGACCGCGGTTTGGTCAAATGCGCGCGCTCATGGCGCTATACGGCCGATGTCGGGCAGGATGCCGAATTCCGCGACGTTTCGGCGCGCGATGCGGCCGTATTGCATGAATTGCAGGCGCTTGGGCGTTTGTAAGCCGGTGCACAAATGCCACGCCGGGCGGTGCAAATCCGCCCGTGCGTTGCCCTTAACGAGTGGTTGAGGTAAACACGCGAAACTCCGGAAGACAAATTGTCGCCGGATTTCCGTCGCAAGTGCTTGGACGATGGGGACCGGACCTTGGGCCGGTGGCGATCGAGAGGCTGTTTAGAGTGGGACTTTTTGGCATGACCGAGAGATATAATGCGCGCCTTGCGCTGCTGGCGCCGCTTGTCGCATCGGGCCTTGCTTTGTCCGGCTGCATGGGCTCTCCGACCTACGGCACCGACAAGACCGCTGCCGAACAGCTGGCCGGCGATCTCACCGGCGCCGTTTCCTTCGCTCCGAAGCACAAGGACCCGATCGACTACAAGCCGCGCCCCACCTTGGTGAAGCCGGCTCCCGGACAGAAGGAAGCGCTGCCTGCGCCGCAGGACAGCATCCAGTCGGCAAGCGCCGAGTGGCCCGAATCGCCCGAGCAGCGTCGCGCACGGCTGCGCGCCGACGCCACCGCCCACCAGAATGATCCGAGCTATCAGTCGGAAATCGTCGACGACGTGCAGACTGATCCTGCCTCGGTCAAGAAAGCAATGGACGAATCCGGCTCCAGCCACCCGCCGGCATGGACCCCCGCGGACTCCGACAAGGGCCGCGCCGCAGAAATTCGGCGCCGCCTCGCGGACGCCAAGCAGGGCGATCCCAACACCCGCAAATATCTGAGCGAGCCGCCCTTGGCCTACCGAGTCGCGTCCGGCACGGCGCCGCAGAACGAACTCGGCGAGGACGAGTACAAGAAGGATCGCCGCCTCAAGAAAGAGGCGGAAGGCAAGAAGGGCGGCTGGTTCGACTGGCTGCCGTCCCTGTAAGAACCGCCACACCGCCCTTTTCGGACGGCATGGCGTGGTTCAGTCGCGACGTTCCCTGAAAAATTCCTTGAGCAGCAGAGCTGCCTCGCTCTCGCCCATGCCCGGATAGATGTCGGGCGTATGGTGGCAGGTCGGCGAGGCGAAGAAGCGTACGCCATTGACCACCGCGCCGCCCTTTTCATCGGCGGCGCCGAAATAGAGCCGGCGTAGCCTGGCGAAGGAGATGGCGCCGGCGCACATAGCGCAGGGTTCCAGCGTCACATAAAGATCGTGGCCGGTGAGCCTCTCGCTCGCAAGCTTGCCGCAGGCTTCGCGGATGACCAGCATCTCGGCGTGCGCGGTCGGGTCGGCCAGTTCGCGCGTGCGGTTGCCGGCGCTGGCGACGACCGTGTTGCCGTTGGCGATGACGGCACCGACCGGCACCTCGCCGCGCAAGGCTGCCGCTTCGGCCTCCTTCAGCGCCAGCGCCATGAAATCCGGCCGCCTCACGCGGTTTCCATTCCCATTATCTCCTCGCCACCCCAGCCTTTGGGGTTCTTGCCGGAAAAACCGGTCTCCACTTTTCCCTGACAAACTCTGATGATCCTGTTATTGAGCGCATCAGCCTGAAAATCGGACTCGATTTTCGGAAATGATCATGCGCCAAATCAAAGTGCACCAGCGTTCGTTGCGCGCCCGAAAGGATGCGCCACGCTGTAGCAGCGCAAACGGACAAAGGCCACATGGACGACAACGACAAGAAATCTCCGCGCCAAAAAGGCCCGGGCAAGAAACCCGCGGCCCCGCGAGGAGAGAGAGGCGGCAAACCGTCCTTCGGCGCCAAGAAACCATACGCACCGCGCGGCGACCGCCCAAAGGCCGCTGAAGGCGAGCGCAAGCCCTATGAAAAGCGCGAAGGACCGCGCAAACCCTACGCACCGCGCGGTGATCGTCCGGTTGCTGCCGAAGGCGAGCGCAAGCCGTATGAGAAGCGCGAAGGGCCACGCAAGCCTTACGCACCACGTGGCGATCGTCCAATGGCGGCTGAAGGCGAGCGCAAGCCATATGAAAAGCGCGAAGGGCCACGCAAGCCCTACGCACCACGCGGTGATCGTCCGGTTGCTGCCGAAGGCGAGCGCAAGCCGTATGAGAAGCGCGAAGGGCCGCGCAAGCCTTATGCACCGCGGGGCGACCGTCCGATGGCGGCGGAAGGCGAGCGCAAGCCCTATGAAAAGCGCGAAGGGCCACGCAAACCCTATGCACCACGCGGTGATCGTCCGGCTGCAGCTGCGGCCGAAGGCGGCGAGACGCGCTTTGACCGTCCTAAGCGTGATTTCGGCGATCGTCCGAAACGTGACTTCGCCGACCGTCCCAAGCGCGACTTCGGCAGCGACAGACCCAAGCGTGATTTCAGCGATCGGCCTCAAGGCGCATCGGGCGGCGCTTTCAAGCCGCGCCCGCGTCCAGCCGAGGCTGCGGAAGAAGCCGGTGAGCGGATCGCCAAGCGGCTGGCGCGCGCCGGTCTCGCCTCGCGCCGCGACGCCGAGGAATTGATCGCCGCCGGCCGCGTCAAGGTCAACGGCCGCGCTTTGACTTCACCGGCCTTCAACGTCATGCCAAATGACATCATCCATCTTGACGGCATGGAAATCCCGCCGATCGAGCGCACCCGCCTGTTCCTGTTCCACAAGCCGGCCGGCGTCGTCACCACCAATCGCGATCCCGAAGGCCGCAAGACCGTCTTTGACGTGCTGCCGGCCGAACTGCCGCGGCTGATGACCATCGGCCGGCTCGACATCAACACCGAAGGCCTGCTGCTGCTGACCAATGATGGCGGCCTGTCGCGCGTGCTCGAACTGCCGGCTACCGGCTGGCTGCGTCGCTACCGCGTGCGCGTGCACGGCAAGGTCGAGGAAAGTGCGCTTGTCGGCCTGCGCGAAGGTATTGCCGTCGACGGCGTCTTTTACGGCGCCATTGAAGCGACGCTCGACCGTGAGCAAGGCACCAACGCCTGGCTGACGCTTGGTTTGCGCGAAGGCAAGAACCGCGAGGTCAGGAACATCCTTGGCGCGCTCGGCCTCGACGTGACGCGGCTGATCCGCATCTCCTACGGGCCATTCCAACTCGACGATCTTGCCGAGGGCCATGTTCAGGAGATCAACGGCAGGGTGCTGCGAGACCAGCTTGGTGAGCGTCTGGTCGAAGAATCCGGCGCCAATTTCGACGCCGAGATCACCAAGCCGTTTTCCAACAAGCCGGTGCGGCGCACGGAAGTTCGCGAGCCGGAACCCGAACGGCCGAAATTCGTCCGTGACGGTGAGCGCCGCCCGATCGGCGAGGGCGGGTTGATCAAGAACCGCAAGCGCCGCGAAGGCAGCCGCGACGAGGCGCTCGGCAAACTGTCGACAAGTCCCGACAGGAGCGAGAGGCCGGAGAAGAGCTTTGGCGAGCGTGGTCCGAGGCCCGAACGTGGCGGCTTTGGCGACAAGCCACGCGGTGGTTTTGGCGACAAGCCACGCGGCGGCTTCGGTGACAAACCCCGTGGCGGCGGCAAGAAACCCGAACGCGAGCAGCGGCCGATCGAGCCGCCGGGCCAGCGCAAGGCCAATGTCTGGATGGCGCCTGGCGCCCGGCCGATCGGCAAGGGCAGGGCGGAAGCCGACGCGGCCAAGGCGGCCGAAGCCAGGGCTCGCAAGGCCTCGTTCAAGCCATCCTATGGCAAGCCCGACGGCAAACCGGGTGGTGCAAAGCCGTTCGGCAAGCCGCGTGGCGAGCGCCCTGGCGGTGCCGGTGGCGGTGGTCCGCGCGGCGGCCCCAAGGGTCCCCGGACAAGATGAGGATCGTCGGTGGTGAGTTTCGTGGGCGTCCGCTGGCGACGCCCCGCAGCAGCGCCATCCGCCCGACGACCGATCGCACCCGCGAGGCCGTCTTCAACGTGCTGGCGCATCGCTTTGCCGAACAGCTGGACGGCGCGCGCGTGCTCGACCTGTTCGCCGGGACAGGGGCGCTTGGCCTGGAGGCGCTGTCGCGCGGCGCCTCTTATGGCGTCTTCATCGAGGAATCGGCCGAAGGCCGCGGCCTGATCCGCGACAATGTCGAGGCCTTCGGCCTGACCGGACGCACCAAGATCTTCCGCCGCGATGCCACGGGTCTCGGCGAGGCGGGCACGCTGGCGCCGTTCGGTCTCGTCTTCGCCGACCCGCCCTATGGCAAGGGGCTCGGCGAGCGCGCCTTGCAGTCGGCCAGGGCCGGCGGCTGGCTGCGCCCTGGCGCACTGTGCGTGGTCGAGGAGGCGGCCGTGGCGCCCTTCGAGCCAGGCCCGGGCTTTTCCGTGCTGGATGAGCGCAACTACGGCGAGACCGTCATTCGCTTCATCGAGGCCGCCTGATACGGCGGCCCTGCAGCGGCGGCCTCTTTGCCGCCGCCTTTGCCGGCAACATGACCAACAATTCACTTTGCTTGTCGCCAGCACCTTGCCTATCGTCCTGCCCGAAGCAATTCCAGGAAAAGTGGGAAACGGTTTTCCGTCTGGAATTGTGTGAAAACAAAGAGATAGAGCGGTTCGGCGTTTCCATGAAACGATGAACCACTCTAGAGAACCGGAGCCATTGATGACATTTCAGGCTGAATGGCTGCGCACAACGCTGCTCGCGATCTCACTGGCTTTCGTCGTGACCGGCCCGGTGCTGGCCGATAGCTCCACGCAGCCCAACACGAAGCCAGCCGAGTTCAAGGTGACGGATTTCCTGCTCGGCAACGGCATGGAGGTGGTCGTCATTCCCGATCATCGCGCGCCGATCGTCACCCATATGGTGTGGTACAAGATCGGCAGCGCCGACGAGCCGCCCGGCAAATCCGGCATAGCCCATTTCTTCGAGCATCTGATGTTCAAGGCGACGACCAATCACGCCGCCGGCGAGTTCGACCGCGCCGTCTCCGACATTGGCGGCTCCAACAACGCGTTCACATCCTACGACTATACCGCCTTCCACGAGACGGTGGCGCCGTCGTCGCTCGAACTGATGATGAGTTTCGAAGCCGACCGCATGCGTAACCTCATCCTCACCGATGACGTCATCAAGACCGAGCGCGATGTCATCCTGGAGGAGCGCCGCTCGCGCATCGACAACAATCCGCAGGCCGTGCTCGACGAGGAAGTCGACGCGACGCTGTGGCAGAACCAGCCCTATCGCATTCCGGTCATCGGCTGGATGCAGGAGATGGAGCAGTTGAACCGCATCGACGCCACCGCTTTCTATGACAAGTACTACCGGCCCAACAACGCGGTGCTGATCGTCGCCGGCGATGTCGAACCGGATGCGGTGAAGGCGTTGGCCGAGAAAACCTATGGCAAGGTGGCGCGCGGGCCTGACCTGCCGCCGCGTATCCGCCCGGTCGAGCCGGAGCAGAACACCAAACGCACCGTCACGCTCTCCGACGCCCGCGTCAGCGTTCCCAGTTTCTCGACGCAGTGGGTGGTGCCGTCCTATCATTCGGGCAAGCCGGGTGAGGCGGAGGCGCTCGACCTCTTGGCCGAGATCCTCGGCGGCGGCAACCGCAGCCGGCTCTACCAGGCACTGGTCGTCCAGCAAGGCATCGCTTCCAGCGCCGGGGCCTATTTCCAGGGCACCATGCTCGACGACACCAATTTCACCGTCTATGGCGCGCCGCGCGGCGACGCCAAGCTGGCCGACGTCGAAGCCGCGGTCGATGCCGAGGTGGCGCGCATCGCCAGTGGCGGCGTTACACCGGAGGAACTCGAAAAGGCCAAGGACCGTTATGTCAGGTCGATGATCTTTGCCCGCGACAAGCAGGATTCCATGGCCGAGATCTATGGCTCGACACTGGCCACCGGCGGCAATGTAAGGGATGTCCAGCAATGGCCGGATCGCATCCGCAAGGTAACGGCCGACGAGGTCAAGGCCGTCGCCGCGCGCTATCTGGTGCTCGCCCGCTCGACATCAGGCTATCTTTTGCCGCAGCAACAGGCGGGGAATTGACGATGAACCTGCACCGCCATGCCTTGTCTTCTCCCGCAAGGGGAGAAGGAAGAACGCGCGCCGCACTGGCAACCCTTGTCCTCTCCATCCTCTTCCTGATCCTGCCCGCACTTGCCGCCCGCGCCATGGACATCCAGCAGGTCACCTCGCCAAAAGGCATCACGGCCTGGCTGGTGGAGGACTATTCCGTGCCGGTCGTCGCCGTCCGCTTCGTCTTCGGCGGCGGCTCGACGCAGGATCCGCCGGGCAAGGAAGGCCTCGCCAATCTGATGACCGGCCTGTTCGACGAGGGCGCCGGGTCACTCGATTCGGAAGCTTTCCAGATCAGGCTCGACGATGCCGGTGCCGAGATGAGCTTCGACGAGACCCGTGACGGCATCTATGGCTCGATGCGCATGCTGGCCGACCAGCGCGACGAGGCCTTCGACCTGCTGCGGCTGGCGGTAGACGAGCCGCGCTTCGACCAGGCGCCGATCGACCGCATCCGCTCCCAGATCCTGTCCGGCATCATCGCCAACGAGAATGATCCTGACACGATCGCGCAGAACAAATGGGCGCGCGCCATCTATGGCGACCACCCCTATTCGCGCTCGGACCAAGGCACCAGGCAGAGCATCGCCGCCATCACGCAGGACGATCTCAAGGCCCTGCACAAGGCGGTGTTCGCGCGCAGCGGCCTGCATGTCGCAGTGGTCGGCGCCATCGATGCCGAGACGCTGAAGAAGAAGTTGGACATGGTGTTCGGCGACCTGCCGCAAAGCCAGGCGCTCACCCCCGTCGCCGATGTCGAGCCCAAGCTGGCGCAGCATCTGGAAGTCAATTACGACCTGCCGCAGACCTCGCTGCAGCTCGCCTGGCCGGGCGTGAAGCGCAAGTCGGCGGATTTCTTCCCCGCTGTGCTGATGAACGAGATCCTTGGCGGCGGCACCTTCACCTCGCGCCTGTACCAGGAAGTGCGCGAAAAGCGAGGGCTGGCCTATGGCGTCAACTCCTCGCTGGTCAACCAGGACCATGCCAACGCGCTTATCGTCACCACCGGCACGCGCTCGGACCGCGTGGCCGAGACGCTCGGCATCGTGCGCGATGTCGTCAAAGAAATGGCCGAGAACGGCCCGACCGAAGCCGAGTTGGCGGCGACCAAGAAATACATGGTCGGCGCCTATGCCATCAACAATCTGGACTCGTCGAGTTCCATCGCCGCGACGCTCGTCGAATTGCAGCTCGACGATCTCGGCATCGACTATATGCAGCGACGCGCCGGCTACATCAACGCGGTGACGCTCGACCAGGTCAAGGCGGCGGCGAAAAAGCTGCTGACGGCCGAGCCGACCATCATGGTGGTCGGGCCGCCGCTGGCCGGGGCCGGCAAGGGATGAGCCCGACCTTTGGCATAGCCTTCGGCGGCGGCGGCGCGCGCGGGCTGGCGCATATCCATGTCATCGAGGCGCTGGACGAACTCGGCATCAAGCCGGTGGCGATCGCCGGCTCGTCGATCGGCGCCATCATGGGCGCCGGCATGGCCGCCGGCATGACCGGCAAGGACATCCACGACTATGCCCGCTCGATCCTCGGCCGCCGCGCCGAGGTGGCGAGCCGCATGTGGCGCGCGCGCCCGGGCACGATCGCGGAAGCCATGCAGAACGGCATCCGGGTCAGCCAGTTCAATGTCGAGCGCATCCTCAAGGCGTTTCTGCCCGAGGCCATCCCCGAAACCTTCGCCGAGCTGAAAATCCCACTGAAGGTGACGGCGACCGACTATTTCGGCCACAAGCTCGCCGTGTTCGACGAAGGTGACCTGCACTCGGCACTTGCGGCCTCGGCCGCCATTCCTGCCGTGTTCCGCCCGGTGATGCGCGACGGCAGGCTGCTGATCGACGGCGGCATATACAACCCCGTGCCGTTCGACCTGATCGAGCACGACGCCGACATCATCATCGGCGTCGACGTGGTCGGCGCGCCTGAGGAAGCCGACCGCAAGCAGCCGACCTCCGTCGACCTGATGTTCGGCGCCACCCAGCTGATGATGCAGTCGATCATCGCCAACAAGCTGAAGCAAGGTCAGCCCCATATCCTGGTCCGCCCGGCAGTCTCAAAATACCGCGTGCTCGATTTCCTTAAGATCGACGCCTTGATGAATGACACGGCGGATATCAAGGACGAGCTGAAGCGGCAGGTGGAAAAGGTGGTGGAGGCGCGGGGCGCCAAGGCAAAACGCGGGAAGCGCGTGGCCGGGTGAGCGATCCGGTCCGCCGACCCGGAGCCGTTCAGTTCCTGATAGAAGGTTGAACTGCCAACCATTTGTTTTCCGCAATTCGGGCTGAAAACGCTAATGGGGGAAGCTCGGCGGATTGTTGAAGGCGTCGATCATGAACGCCAGCGCCCGCTGCATGTCGGCGCGGGTCGCCGCCCCGCCAAGGCAGAGCCGCAGTGCCTCCGGTGGCGTTCGCCCGACCACGAAGGCGTCGCTCGCCACGGCCCCCAGCGCATGGCCGCGCATCCAGTCGACGATGCGCTGCCGCGTCCAAGGTTTTGGCGGCGTGATCCAGATATGAAAGCCTTCGGGATCGGCGGTCATGGTGTGCATGGGCAGCATTTCCGCCGCGATCTTCTGGCGCAGCCGTGACTCCAGGCGCAGCTGCTGCAGGATCTCGTCGGCGACGCCGGTTTCAATCCATCGCGTCGCCAGTGTCGTCGTCAGCGGCGAGGCCATGACGATCTCGGTCTTGAGCTGCGCGCCGATCGTCTCGGCGCTTTTGCCGGACGGCATCACGGCATAGGCGACGCGCAGGCCGGCGGCGAGGCACTTCGACAGGCCGACGATGTGATAGGTCAGTTCAGGCGCCAGCATCACCAGCGGCGGCGGCGCGTCGGTGGGGAACAGCCCGTAGGCGTCGTCCTCGAGGATCTCGATGCCGAAGCGCCGCGCCACTTCCACCAATTCGGCCCGGCGTTTGGCCACGATGGTGTGGGTGGTCGGGTTACGGATCGTTGGATTGAGATAAAGTGCCCGCACCGGTCCGGCCAATGCGCGATCGGCGAGCGCCTGCGGATCGAGGCCGAGCGCATCCGACGGAAGGCCGACCAGCTTCAGCCCGAGATGGTCGCAGATCGCAATGATGCCGGGGTAGGTGATGTCCTCCGAGCAGATCGTGTCGCCGGGCCTGGCGATAGAGCGCAGGATGGCAAGCATGACCGCGTGCGTGCCGGGCGAGATGATGATTTTTTCGGAAGTCGCCTCGATGCCGCGGCGTGACAGCCAGCGCAATGCCGCCGCCTTGTCCTCGGCCGAGCCGCCCGGCGACTGGTAACGCAGCAACGCGCCGAGATCCTCGCTGGTTTCCTCCCAGATTGCACGCATGCGCCGCAGCAGGGTTGGATCGTCCAGCTCCGGCGCCTGGTTCATGGTCCGGTCGGAGAGGTCGCGGCGACGGAGGCTGACGGACGTGCTGTCCGGCTGTCTGGCGACATGGCTGCCGGAGCCGACCCTGGCCTCGATCAGCCCCCTGCGATGGGCCTCGCGATAGCCACGGGAGACGGTCGTGAAGTTCAGGCCAAGGGCCGCCGCGAGCGTTCGCTGGCTAGGCAACCGGTCACCCGGCTTCAGCCGCCCCGTCGTCAGGTCGCGCGCTATGGCCTCGGCAAGCGCGAGGTAGGCCGGCCTGTGCGGGTCGGAGATGTCCGGTCGCCAATCGTCCGTCATCGTCACTGGCTTCTCGCAGGTGCGCTGTCGCGGTTCGCAGGTGCAGCATGCAAAGACTAGGGGTCGGGCTATTTTTGAGCAACAGAATTCTTTGCCTAAAGATTAGGCGAAGATACCTGGCGCTCGGGCGCCTTGCTAGGCAATCAAAACGACTGAAACCAGCATGATTGCGAAAGCGATTGCATCATTGGATGCATTCATTTTTGCAAGTGTATGCATTGTTTGCAGTGCACAAACTGGCACGGCGATTGCAACGCAAGTCCTTGAAAGCTCTGGGCTTGCGCACCGCGGGCGTCATCTTTCGAACCATCCGACGGCAAGGGGCCGGTCGGGCGAGAGCAACCAGGAGAGATGCATGCCAGCCGTTGCGATGAAGAAACACGAGATCGGTGATTTTCTCGTCGACTATGAGGAGAAGGTCTTCGAGGATGTGAAGGCCGAACCGGGCGGCAAGGCGCTCATCACCTTCCATACCGTCGCCTTCGAGGGCTCGATCGGCCTGGTCAATCTGCTGCAGGGCAAGCGGCTGATCCGCAAGGGCTTCGAGACGACGATACTGCTTTATGGGCCGGGCGTGACGCTGGGCGTCATCCGTGGGTTCCCGAAGCTCGGGGACGAGGCCTTTCCGGGCGCCCAGAATTTCAACAACCAGCTCAAGAACTTCATGGCTGAGGGCGGCAAGGTCTATGCCTGCCGGTTCGCCCTGCAGGCGCTCTACGGCCACGGCGAGCCATCGCTGCAGGAAGGCATCGTGCCGATCTCGCCGCTGGATGTGCTCGACCTGATCCTGCTGCATCGCAGGGACAACGCGTTCATCCTCGACACCTGGACCGTATAGGACGATCGCGATGTCCGACAGGAGGCCCGACAAGAGGAGCGTGCGTGCCGCCGCCGCACAGATCTCGCCGGTCCTCGACCGGCCCGGCGGAACGTTGGAGAAGGTCCTCGACACCATCTCCGACGCCGCCGGCAAGGGCGCGGGGATCGTCGTGTTCCCGGAAACCTTCGTGCCCTACTACCCCTATTTCTCCTTCATCGATCCGCCGGTGAAGATCGGCGCCAAGCATCTGGCGCTTTACGACGAGGCCGTCTTGGTGCCTAGCGTGGAGACGGAGAACCTTGCCGCTGCCGCCCGCGGCCATGGCATCGTCGTGGTCGTCGGCGTCAACGAGCGCGACCACGGCACGCTCTACAACACTCAGCTCGTCTTCGATGCTGACGGCACGCTGGCGCTGAAGCGGCGCAAGATCACACCGACCTATCACGAGCGCATGGTCTGGGGGCAGGGCGATGCCTCGGGACTGAAGGTTGTCGACACCAGGGTTGGCCGAGTCGGCGCGCTGGCCTGCTGGGAGCACTACAATCCGCTCGCCCGCTTCGCGCTGATGGCCCAGCATGAGGAAATCCATGTCGCGCAGTTTCCAGGCTCGATGGTCGGGCCGATTTTCGCCGATCAGATCGAGGCGGCGATCCGCCACCATGCTGCCGAAGCGGCCAGTTTCGTCATCAACGCCACCGGCTGGCTGACCGATGCCCAGAAGGCCGCCATCAATCCCGACGGCACCATGATCAAGGCGCTGTCGGGAGGCTGCTACACGGCCATCATCACGCCCGAGGGCGCACATCTGGTGCCGCCTTTGACCGAGGGCGAAGGACTGCTCGTCGCCGACATGGACATGGCGCTGGTCACCAAGCGCAAGCGCATGATGGATTCGGTTGGGCACTATGCGCGTCCCGAACTACTCAGCCTGACCATCGACACCCGTCCGAAACCGGTCGCTTCCGGGTGGCCGCCTCTTTCCACAAGGAGCCTGCGAGATGAAGATCGAGACAGCGGCGATGAGCCCGGAGATGCTGATCAACGAGATCCAGTCCTTCGGGCTAAGGCTGGTTGATCCCAGCGCCGGCGCGCCGAGCCGCCGGGGTGGCGCCGGTCCGTCCGACCACAAGGCACTGCTCGTCAACGGCAGGCCGATCATGGCGCCGGTGCATACGGCCGCTGCCTTCATCTCTCCCTATACGGCGCTGAAGCCCGACGCCGGCGGCGAGAGTGTCATCGAGCGCGATGGTCTTGCCGTCGGCAAGGTTGGCTTCCCCGGCCAGCCACGCTTCTACGCGCTGTCGACGGCGGACGGCATTCCCTATTCGCAGATCGCCGTCCTGCACGCCAAGGACGTGCTGGCGACAACGGTCCTGCAAACCTGCATCCGTTATGAAAGCCGCAAGAAGACCTGTCAGTTCTGCGCCATCGGCCAGTCGCTCGCCGCCGGTCGCACCATCGCCCACAAAAGCCCGGCGCAACTCGCCGAAGTCGCCAGGGCCGCGGTCGATCTTGACGGCGTCAAGCATATGGTGATGACCACCGGCACCCCGAACAAGACCGATCGTGGCGCCGCCGTGCTGGCTGAAAGCGCACGCGCCATCAAGGCGGCCGTCGACCTGCCGCTGCAGGGGCAATGCGAGCCGCCAGATGACGACGCCTGGTTCGTCCGCATGCGCGAGGCCGGTATCGACGCGCTCGGCATGCATCTCGAAGCGGTGACACCGGAGGTGCGTGCCCGCATTATGCCCGGCAAGGCGGAAGTACCGGTGGCGCGCTATATGGAGGCGTTCGCGGCGGCGGTGCCGGTGTTTGGCCGCGGCCAGGTGTCGACCTACATCCTGGCCGGCCTCGGCGATACCGGCCAAGCCATCCTGTCGATGTGCGAGAGGCTGATTGCGCTCGGCGTCTATCCATTCGTCGTACCCTTCGTGCCCATTTCCGGCACCCCGCTCGAGGATCACAAGGCACCGTCCTCCGACTTCATGCACGGCGTGCTGAAGCCGCTCGGCGCGATGCTGGCGGCCGCCGGCATGACGCGCGACACCATCAAGGCCGGCTGCGGCCGCTGTGGCGCCTGTTCTGCCCTTTCCGCCTATGAGGAGCTGAAGCCATGATGTTCGAACCGGTCCAGCCCTACATTTCGCCGCAGCACCGGGTGAAATTTGCCATCTGGCCATGGGAGTGCGAAGGGGCTGCCCGCTTGCGCCGCGCGGTGTTCTGCGACGAACAAGGCATTTTCGACGGCGACGACCGCGACGCCATCGACGATCGCGCGGTGACAATCGTCGCGCTCTCCGACCAATGCGGCTGGGACGACGAGGTGGTCGGTACCGTGCGTATCCACACCGGTGACGCGCCGGGCGAATGGTGGGGGTCGCGGCTGGCGGTGTGCAAGGCCTACCGCCGCCAGGCGGGACTTGGCACATCGCTCATCCGGCTCGCCGTCTCCTCGGCCCATGCCCAAGGTGCGACGCGGTTTCTGGCCAATGTGCAGAGCCGCAACGTTCTCTTGTTCCAGCGACTGCACTGGATATCGCTTGGCGAGACCAGTTTTCACGGTCATCCGCATCATCACATGCAAGCCGATCTTTCCTTCTATCCGCCGATAGCAGACGGCGCGGCCGGCTTTGTCACCCGCACGGCCGAGATCGCATGAGCGCGGGCGCCGACATCGCTGCGTTGGCTGAGAGGCTGGCGCGAAGTCCGGGCGTGACCGGCAAGACCGACATCGCGCATGCGGTCGAGGCACTCGGCATCGGCGGCGCCTCGGCGATTGCCGTTGGCGATGATACGGCGGCAATACCCTGCGGCGACGGCTGGAGCCTGTTCGCTTGCGAAGGGATGATTGCCAGCTTCGTCGAGGCGATGCCTTGGTTCGCCGGCTGGTCGGCGGTGATGGTCAATTTGTCGGATGTCGCCGCTATGGGCGGCAGACCGCTCGCGGTGGTCAACGCATTGTGGGCACCCGGCGTTGCCGAAGCGGCGGAGATTCTGGCCGGAATGCGCGCCGCCTCGGCCGCCTATGGCGTGCCGATCGTCGGCGGCCACACGAATTTGCGTGCAGCCGGCAGGCAGCTGTCGGTCGCCGTGCTCGGCCACGCCAGGGCGCTGCTGACCAGTTTCGATGCGTCGCCCGGCGACGTGCTGATCGCGGCCATCGACCTGCGTGGCAAATACCACGACCCCTATCCGTTTTTCGACGCAGCAAGCACAGCGCCGCCCGAACGCCTGCGCGCCGATCTCGACTTGTTGCCGATGCTGGCGGAGCGCGGCCTTTCGGTCTGCGCCAAGGACATCAGCCAGGGCGGCATCATCGGCACCGCGGCAATGCTGGCCGAATGTTCAGGCGTCGGCATTGACATAGATATCGAGGCACTGCCGATGCCGGCCGGCGCCGATATCGAGCGCTGGCTGACGACCTTCCCGAGCTTCGGCTATCTGCTGGCCGCCAGGCCCCCGGCCGCCGCGGAAATCTGCTCGGCCTTCGCTGCCCGCGACATCGCCGCCGCCGTTATCGGCAGCATCGATGGGTCCGGTGCCGTTTCGATCCGCTCATCTTCGGGACGCGCCGTCGTGCGGGATATCCATGCCGAGCCACTGATCGGCTGTGCGCCCGAGGCGCCGACCAAAGAGGCCAAACATGCCTGAGGTCCGCTTCAGGATACGTTGGCCGGACGGCAGCGAGGACCTCTGCTACTCGCCCTCTACCGTGGTTCGGGAACATCTCGCCACCGGCGACGTCCACCCACTGGCAAATTTCCTCGCGGTCAGCGAAGCGGCGTTGTTGGCGGCGAGCCGTCGCGTCGAGGCTCGCTACGGCGCGCCATGCTCGCGCGCCGTAGCCCAGCTCAAGGCACTGCAGTCAAAGGCCGCGCTTCAGCCATCGGGCGCGGTCGAAATCCTGTCGATGGATTGATGGCGAGCGGAAAGGGACTTTCGTGGCGATCGAACATCATACCGTGGTCGTGGTTGGCGGCAGCCAGGCCGGGCTTTCGGCAAGCTGGTGTCTGAAACAACGCGGCATCGATCATGTCGTGTTCGAGAAGGACAGGGTTGCGACCAATTGGCTGAACCAGCGTTGGGACGCGTTCTGCCTGGTGACGCCCAACTGGCAATGCACGCTGCCGGGTTTTTCCTATGACCGCGAATTTGGCGGTAGAGACCCGGACGGTTTCATGCTGCGCGACGAGATCATCGCCTATATCCAGGCCTATCGCGCCCGCTTCGATCCGCCGTTGCGCGAGCAATGTGGCGTCCGCTCGGTCAAACGCCAGGGCTCTGCCTATGCGATCGAGACCGATGAAGGGTCCTGCACCGCCGATTTCGTCATCATCGCCACCGGCGGCTATCACAGGCCCAAGATTCCGCGCTCGGGCGGACAGCTGCCGGCGGACATTCTGCAGCTCCATTCCTCGACCTACCGCAATGCGCGTCAGACCGGCGACGGCGCGGTGCTGGTCATCGGCACTGGCCAATCCGGCTGCCAGATCGCCGAGGATCTGCATCTCGAAGGCAAGAAGGTGCATCTGGCGGTCGGTAGCGCGCCGCGCGCGCCGCGCAACTATCGTGGCCGCGACGTCACGTCCTGGCTGGTGGACATGGGACACTATGCGCTCACTGTCGACGACCATCCGCAAAAGGAAGGCGTGCGGCGCAAGGCCAATCACTACATGACCGGCCGCGACGGCGGTCGCGAGATCGATCTCAGGCGGTTCGCTTGCGAAGGCATGGCGCTTCATGGCCGCCTGAAGGACATCAGCGGGGCCAAGATCGGTTTCGAGAACAATCTGGCCGCCAATCTCGACAATGCCGACGCGACCGCAGCCCGGATCAAGACCGAAATCGACAAATGGATCGCCGAACACGGTATCGACGCGCCGGTCGAGGCGCCCTACGTGCCGGTATGGACCCCTGGCGGAATGCCGCCTGCCATCGATCTCGAACAGGAAAATATCCGCACCGTCATCTGGGCGACGGGGTTTTCAATCGACTATGGCTGGCTCGATGTACCGGTGCTTGACGACAGTGGCTATCCCGACCACTGGCGCGGCGTTTCGAAACGCGCACCCAACCTCTATTTCCTCGGTCTGCCCTGGCTGTGGACCTGGGGCTCGGGCCGGTTCTCAGGCGTCGGCCAGGATGCCGCTTACATCGTGGCGTGCATCGCCGAAGGGCGAAGCGGGCTCGAACGCCGCATCGCATAGCGGGAACGATTGTCCTAGAGGCCGGCCGGCGAGCGAGATGCTCGTGACAGCCGCTCCTCAGTCCTTCGCCCGCTCCACATAGGCGCCATCGGCCGTCATCACCACCACGCGGGTGCCGGGCGCGATGTGCGGCGGCACGGTGGTGCGCACGCCGTTGGAGAGCACGGCGGGCTTGTAGGAGGACGAGGCCGTCTGGCCCTTGGTCGTCGGCTCGGTTTCGACCACTTCGAAGGTGGCGCGCTGCGGCAGCACCAAGGCTATGGCGATGCCGTTGAATTGCGAGACCTGCACCGGCATGCCTTCCTTCAGATAGGGCGCCGCGTCGCCGACAACTGCTTCCGACACCGCCACCTGGTCGTAGGTTTCCGGGTTCATGAAGTGGTAGCCTTCGCCGTCGGCGTAGAGGAAGGTGTGCTCGCGCTCCTCGACATAGGCGCGCTCCACCTGTTCGGTGGTGCGGTAGCGCTCCGAAACCTTCACCCCGTCGCCGATGCGGCGCATGTCGAGCTGCGTCACGGGCGTGCCCTTGCCTGGGTGGATGTTTTCGGCAAAGAGGATCACATAAAGCTTGCCGTCCTTGTCGACGACATTGCCTTTGCGGAGCGAACTGGCGATGACTTTCACCACGGTTTTAAATCCTGCGAGAGTTGACGGGCATTTGCCGGCTTGTGCGGCGCTGGTAGCGCATCTTGGCGCGAACCGCCAGCCCCCAAGGTGCGCCAGCACGCCTTCAGGCTGCCTATGACCGCCGCTTCGCCCTGGTGGACGCCTGACGTTCACGCCGACCGCCGCCCGCGCCTGCTGCTGCGCAACGGCTTGAAGGCTGCCTTGCGCGACTGGTTCGCTCGCCACGATTTCATCGAGGTGGAAACGGCGGCCCTGCAGGTTTCGCCCGGCAATGAGGCGCATCTGGCGGCCTTCGCCACGGAAGTGGTCGGCCCGGATGGCGCGCGGTCGCCGCTTTATCTCCACACCTCGCCCGAATTCGCCTGCAAGAAGCTGCTTGCCGCCGGCGAGGAGCGTATTTTCAGCCTGGGTCCGGTCTATCGCAACCGCGAGCGTGGCCCCTTGCACCATCCCGAATTCACCATGCTCGAATGGTACCGGGTGGGCGAGACCTATGAGAGCCTGATGCGCGATTGCGCCGATCTGCTGGCGCTGGCCGCGACAAGGGCAGGGGCCACGCGCTTTTCCTTCCGGGGCCGCGACTGCGATCCGTTCACTGAGCCGGAACGGCTGACGGTGGCGGATGCTTTCATCCGCCATGCCGGCATCGATCTCCTGGCCACGGTCGGCGCTGACGGTGGCACCGACCGGGATGCTCTCCACGCCGCCCTGGTTCAAGCCGGCCTGCGCACGGCGCCCGACGACAGTTGGGCCGACCTGTTCAGCCGAGTGATGGTGGAAAAGATCGAACCCAATCTGGGCATCGGGCGCTCGACCATCCTGTGCGAATATCCGGTCGCAGAGGCGGCACTCGCCCGGCCGAGCCCCAAGGATGCCCGCGTTGCCGAGCGCTTCGAGCTCTATTGCTGCGGTGTCGAACTCGCCAACGGCTTTGGCGAACTGACCGATGCCGAGGAGCAGCGCCGGCGCTTCATCCTCGAGATGGACGAGAAACAGCGCATCTATGGCGAGCGCTACCCGCTCGACGAGGATTTTCTCGCAGCCCTTGCCATCATGCCGCAGGCCAGCGGCATCGCGCTTGGTTTCGACCGGCTGGTCATGCTGGCGACCGGCGCGCAGAAGATCGAGGATGTCATCTGGACGCCGGTCGCTGAGTCCTAAGCTCCGGGCGCGTCACGTCGCGCCTACCTCAATGCACGAAAATTTGTTCCAGCGAGCTAAAGCCTTTGAATTCCAGGGCGTTGCCGGAGGGATCGCGGATGAACAGCGTCGCCTGTTCGCCGGGCTCGCCCTTGAAGCGCACCATCGGCCGTTCCAGCCAGTCTATGTCGTCGCGCGCTTCCAGCCGCGTCGCCAGGCGCTGCCAGTCGTCCATCAACAGCACGGCGCCGAAATGCGGGATCGGCACCAAAATGCCGTCGACCTTGCCGTCGCTGGCGGCTTTAGCTGCCTGCGGCCGTAGATGCGCCGACATCTGGTGGCCGAAAAGGTCGAAATCGACCCAGGTCGCCGACGAGCGGCCAATCGCGCAGCCCAGCACTTCGCCATAGAAAGTTCGGGTTTCATCGAGATCACGGACTGGGAAGGCGAGATGGAAGGGCGTCATCGAATGCTCCGTGCAGACTGGTTATGCGTCACCGGGTTCGCGATAGGAACCATGTACCGATGCATTTTGATTGAAGCCTATGCCATTGCACAAGCCAGACCGGAACAATAGATGGGTGGGCAGCGGCCGAACGCCGGCCGCAACAGCAGGAATACAGGTATGGCCGATACATCAGAAGCAGCAAAACTGACTGACCGCGTCGCAGCACTGGTCGAGGCCGCCAAGAAGGCTGGCGCCGATGCCGCCGACGCGGTCGCCGTGCGCGGCCGCTCCACCGGCGTATCGGTGCGGCTCGGCAAGGTCGAGGCCACCGAATCGTCGGAGGCCGAGGACGTCTCGCTGCGCGTCTTCGTCGGCCAGAGGGTGGCGAGCGTCTCGGCCACCGCCGCATCCGACCCGACTGCATTGGCCGAACGCGCCGTGGCGATGGCGAAAGTGTCGCCGCAGGATCCCTATCAGGGCCTGGCCGATCCGGCGCTGCTGGCGAAACAAACGCGCGATCTCGACCTGTTCGACGCCACCGAAGTCTCCGCCGACCAGTTGAAGGAAGCCGCACTCGCGGCGGAAGCCGCCGCCCTTGCCGTCAAGGGCGTGACGAATTCGGCCGGCAGTGGAGCCAGTGCCGGGCTGGGCGGGCTGGTGCTGGCCACCTCGCACGGCTTCCTCGGCCACTATGTCGCCTCGCGCTTTTCGCGCTCCGCCAGCGTTATTGCTGGTGAGGGCACCGGCATGGAGCGCGACTATGAATACTCATCGCACCAGCATTTTGCCGATCTCGATGCAGCAGAGGATATCGGCCGCAAGGCCGGTGAACGCGCCGTCCGCCGCATCGGCGCGCGCAAGGCGGCAACCGGACCGGTCGACGTGGTGTTCGATCCGCGTGTCGCGCGCGGCATCGCCGGTCATCTTGCCGGTGCCATCAACGGCGCGTCCGTCGCGCGCAAGACCTCGTTCCTGCGCGACATGATGGGCAAACAGGTGGCCGCATCCACGATCACTGTCACCGACGAGCCGCTCAGGCCGCGCGGTCAGGCCTCGCGCCCGTTCGATGGCGAAGGCATTGAAGGCGAAAAGCTTCTCATGGTCGAAAAGGGCGTGCTCAACCACTGGTTCCTGTCGACCTCGACGGCGCGGGAACTGGGATTGATCACCAACGGGCGCGGCGCGCGCGGCGGCTCTTCCGTCTCGCCGTCTTCCACCAATCTTGCCATCGAGCCGGGCGAACGCTCGCCGCAGGACATGATCAAATCGCTCAAGACCGGCTTCTATGTCACCGAAGTGTTCGGCCAGGGTGTCGACATGATCACCGGCGAATACAGCCGCGGCGCTTCCGGCTTCTGGATCGAGAATGGCGAACTGGCCTATCCGGTCGCCGAAGTCACCATCGCTTCGAACTTGAAGACGATGTTCCTTACCATGGTGCCGGCTGATGACCTCGACCGCAATTTCGGCACGGCCTCACCCACGCTCCTGATCGAAGGCATGACCCTTGCCGGAGCATGATCTGACCACTGCCGGTGTAGCCGATGATCTGCCGCTGCTGCGCGATGCCGCCCGCGAGGCGGGTCTCATCGCCATGCGCTACTTTGGCAACAGCCCGCAGGTCTGGATGAAGGGCGGCACCTCGCCGGTCAGCGAAGCCGATCACGCGGCGGACGCCTACCTGCGCCGCACGCTGCTGGCGGCGCGGCCGGATTATGGCTGGCTGTCGGAAGAGACGGTCGACGACCCGGCCCGGCTTTCGGCCCGCCGCACCTTCGTCGTCGACCCGATCGACGGCACGCGCGGCTTCCTGGAGGGACAGCGCACCTGGTGCGTCAGCGTTGCCGTCGTCGAGCATGGCCGCACGCTCGCCGGCGTGCTCGAATGCCCGGCGATGGACGAGACTTATTGGGCGTTGCCAGGCCAGGGCGCATTCCGCAACGGCAAGCGCATCGCGGTGCGCTCGCTTGGCGACAAGGCCGAGATTTCCGGGTTGAAGCAGTTGATCGACCTGATGCCGGCCGGCTGGCAGGAGCGGCTGACACGGGCGCCCTACAGCCCCTCGTTGGCCTACCGGCTGGCGATGATCGCCAATGGCACGCTCGATGCCACCTTCGTCAAGCCGAACGCCCATGACTGGGATGTCGCCGCCGCCGATCTGATCCTGCGCGAGGCCGGCGGCCAGTTGCTCGACCCGCATGGCCGCGCCCCGCTCTATGCCGGCGAGGTGACCCGCCACGGTGCGCTCGCCGCCGGCAGCGGTGAATTGCTGGCGGTGCTCGTCGATGTCATCGCCGGGCTGGATGCGTGAAAGCATTTTCGAAGGTTCCAAAGTCGGCGGCTTTGGTCTAGACCTGTCACAAACTCACAATATGTGAAGGACCGACATGACCGCGGAAGACGGGAAGAAACAGCTTTTGCATCTGGTGTTCGGCGGCGAACTGAAGAAACTGGGCGGTACCGAGTTCCGAGACCTCGACGCGCTCGACATCGTCGGCGTTTATCCGGACTATCAAACCGCGCACACGGCGTGGAAAGCCAAGGCGCAAGCCAGCGTGGACAATGCCCATATGCGTTATTTCGTCGTTCATCTGCACCGCCTGCTGGATCCCGACAGCAAGGTCGCCGGTTGACTTCGATGGAGCATGACCTGGCGAAAGAGCCAGCCAGCGATGCCGCGTCCACGGGCAGGGGCGGCAGCCGCACGACCAAGGCGTTCTGGCGCAAGGTCCGCGAACCGCTCGCCCAGTCGCGATTCGTCAAGAACGCCATTGCCAGCCTGCTGGCGCAATTCGTGCGGCTGGTTCGCCTGACCAGCCCGCTGGTCGCCGGATCGGCACGCTTTTCGGCTGGGGCGTATGCGGAGTTCGAGCCCGGCATCATCGCGCTTTGGCATGGCCAGCATCTGTTGACGCCGGCCTATTACCCCAAGCGCAAACCGCTGGTCGCCATGGTGTCGCGCAGCGCCGATGCCGAGCTCAACGCGCTGATGCTGGAAAAATTCGGCATCGAGGCGGTGCGCGGGTCCGGCGGGCGTGACAATGCCAGGCATCTCGACAAGGGGGGGGCCAAGGCCCTTATCGCCCTCAAAAAGGCGCTCAGTGCAGGCAAGAACGTCGCCATGATAGCAGACATTCCGCACGGCACGCCGCGCGACGCCGGGCTCGGTATCGTTCTCCTGGCGCGGCTTTCCGGCCGGCCTCTGCTGCCTGTCGCCATCGCCACAAGCCGCCGAAAGGTGCTGCAAAAAAGCTGGGACAAGACCACCATCAACCTGCCGTTCGGCCGTTCCGCCGTGACCATCGGCACGCCGATCTTCGTGGCGGCGGACGCCGATGAAGCCGAAATGGAGCGCAAGCGCCAGGAAATCACCACCGCGCTCAATGCCGCGACGACCGAGGCGTATCGTCTCGTGGATGGTCGGCGATGAGCGGTCTCTGGGCGCGCGCCATGCTGTCGGCATACCGTTTCGCGGGTGCCGCCGCCTATCCGCTGGTCGGGCCCTATGTTGCCTGGCGCACCTCGCGCGGCAAGGAGGATCGCAACCGCCGCCGCGAGCGCTACGGCGTCGCCGGCCGCCCGCGTCCCGAAGGACCGGTGATCTGGATCCATGCCGCGAGCGTCGGCGAGACCATAGCCGTCGTGCCGCTGGTCGAGAGCATTCTCGACTATGGCGTCAACATCGTGCTGACGACCGGCACCGTGACATCGGCCCAGGTTGCCGACGAGCGGCTCGGCGACCGCATCATCCACCAATATGTGCCGCTTGATCTGAAACCGGCGGTCAGCCGGTTCCTCGATCATTGGCGGCCGGACCTGGCGATCATCGCCGAATCCGAGATCTGGCCGATGACCATCCTAGAGCTTGGCGCGCGCCATGTACCGCAGGTGCTGGTCAATGGCAGGCTTTCCGACCGTTCGTTCAGCTCGTGGAAAAAGCGGGCCAACATCGCCGAGGCGCTGTTCGAGAACCTCGCTCATGTCGTTGCCCAGTCCGATGTCGATGGTGAGCGTTTTCGCGCGCTCGGCGCCCGGCCGGTCACGGTGTCGGGCAACCTCAAGGTCGACACCAATCCGCCGCCGGTCGACGAAAGAGCATTGGCAACGCTGCGGCGGCAGATTGGCGACCGCCCGACCTGGGCGGCGATCTCGACCCATGATGGCGAGGAAGTGGTCGCGGCGGAAGTCCACGCGACGCTGCACAAGCGTCACCACGGCCTGCTGACCATCGTCGTTCCGCGCCACCCCGATCGGGCCGAGGCGCTTGCCGCGCAGATTTCCGGCATGGGCCTGAAGGTCGCGCGGCGCAGCAAAGGTGACAGGATCACCGCCGACACCGATATCCTGCTCGGCGATACGATCGGCGAGATGGGGCTTTATCTCCGGCTGACCGAGATCGCCTTCGTCGGCCGTTCGCTGACCTCGGAGGGCGGCCAGAATCCGCTTGAGCCGGCCATGCTCGATACCGCGGTTCTGGCCGGGCGCAATGTGCAGAATTTTCGCGAAGCCTATCAGCGCCTGATCGACAGCGGCGGTGCCAAGCTGGTGCGCGATCGCGACATGCTGGCCGGTGCGGTCAATTTCCTGCTGAGCAATGAAGTGGCGCGCCACGAGATGATGGCGGCGGGCATCGCGACCGTCGATGAGATGCGCGGCGCCTTGGCGCGCACGCTGAAATCGCTCGAACCCTACATCCAGCCGCTGGTCGTCAAGTCGCGCCTGAAGGGCGCCAACGGGCGCTAACGTGGCCTCCGAAGCACCACCATTCTGGTGGGAAGAGCCGGACTGGAAAGTCCTGGCGCTGTCGCCGCTGTCGGCCGTCTATGCGATCGTTGCCGGCCGTGGCATGCGGCGGGCTCGGCGTGAGAAGATCGAGGCGCCCGTCCTTTGCGTCGGCAACTTTACAGTCGGCGGCACCGGCAAGACGCCGGTGGCCATCGCGCTCGCGCAACAGGCGAAGCGCATGCAGCTGAAACCCGGTTTTCTGTCACGCGGCCATGGCGGCTCCTTCGCCGAGCCGCATGTTGTCGATTCTCACCACGACAGCGCCAGGCATGTCGGCGACGAGCCGCTGCTGCTGGCCGAACACGCGCCAGTCGCGGTGACGCCGAACCGCGCCGCCGGCGCCCGGCTGCTGCTGGAGAAACACGGCTGCGATTTCCTGATCATGGATGATGGCTTTCAGAGCGCGCGCATCCATATCGATTACGCGCTGGTCGTCGTCGATGCCCGCTACGGGATCGGCAATGGCCGCGTCATTCCAGGCGGCCCGCTCAGGGCCAAGATCGTCGACCAGCTGGTCTTCACCAGCGGGCTGCTGAAAATGGGCGAGGGCACCGCCGCCGACGCCGTTGTGCGCCAGGCAGCGCGTGCCGGCCGTCCGATCTTCGAGGCCCACACCGAGCCAAGCAGCAAGGCCGGGCTTGCCGGAAGGCGGTTCCTGGCCTTTGCCGGCATCGGCCATCCCGACAAATTCTTCGACACAGTGCGCGCGGCCGGCGGCGAGGTGGTTCTCTCCCGGCCCTTTCCGGACCATCATTTCTACGCCGAGGACGAGCTCGCCGAACTGGCGACGACGGCGCGCACCGAAGGCCTCGGCCTCATCACCACGGCCAAGGACGCCGCCCGGTTGCGCCATGGCGCCTCACAGGATTTTCTGGACCGGCTCGAGGTGTTGGAAATCGATACGGTGTTCGAGCTCGACCACGTTCCCGAGCGCATCATTGACGAGACGTTGGATGCCTGGCGCCAGCGCAAGCTGAAGGGCTAGAGCAATTCCAGGAAAAGTGTGAAACGGTTTTCCCGGGAAAAGCGCGCAGCGCTTTCCCTTGGGAATTGCGTCAAAACAAGGATTTAGAGCAGGTCGCCGTTTCCGTGAAACGGTGAACTGCTCTAAACCCGCTTGCGCAGTTCTGGATGCACTTCGATTTCCCGGCGCAGTGAGGCGGTCGCGTTGGCATAAGGCTCCTGCCTGGCGACGCTCCAGTATTTCAGCTCATCCAATGGGATGCTTTCACCGGTCACGGCGCAGCGCACGAACGAGCCGGGGCTGGTGACCTGGAAATCGCCATCAAGGTAGCGGATGCGGGCTTCCTTGCCGCCCGGGCCTTCGAAACGGTTCATCATGCGGTGGTGCCGAGGTTCATGCGGATTTCATCGCCACAAATCGCCGCCAAGGTCAAGCTCGCGACAAGCCTCGGACAATGCTGAGGCGCTACGATAGGTGCGAAAAGCGCTTTTGTTGGGGGCATCATGGATATTTCTTCCGCCCGCCTGGCTTCCTTGCTCAAGGAGGCGATGACGCCGCAACCCGTGCCGTCGGCGAAGGCCGATCCGGTCAGGACGGCTCTAGTCAGGGAACTGGTCCAGCCCCCAGCGCCCTCTTTGTTCGCGCAACGGACGGCGCCGGCGCTGTTGGCGATGCCCGCGACACCTATAGCCGTCAAATCGCAGCAGATTGCTTCGTCAGGCATTGTCGACGCTTATCAGGCTCAGCTCGATGCGAGAGACGAGGCTGTACTGGCCGAGATCGTGGCGAAAAAGGCAGAGCCGCAAGCCGAAACGCAGCGAGCCTTCGTGCCACCTGCGGCAACGGCCAATGACAACGCTCCCGCCAGGAGTGCGGGCGTCTCGTTGCTGTCGTTTATTCCGCCGCCGGCTCCGGTTCCGCGCGGCGCCGCTGCTCTCGATGTGCCGGCGGGACAGCGAAGAGCTGCCAATCAATCCCACGGTGCGGCACCGAACCCCGAGCGCCTGCTGGTGAAAATCGGTTTTGTTTCGATCATGACCGGTTTGCTGGCAACCATGATCGTCGGGTTCGTTCTGCTGCTGCTTCGCTGAAGTGCGAATCGGGAACCCTAACGCTCCGCCTCGATGAAAGCCTCGATCTTGTCGGTAGCCAATCCGGCCTGCTGCGCGATGCGACGGGCAAGGTCCGCCGCCGCAGTGCGCGGCCGCCCCATCGGCCGGTCGAGCCAGTAGGATACCGGATTGAGCGCGGTGCGCTGATCGACCGTGGTGATTCGGCCCGACTGCAGCTGATGCCCAGTCAGCGGCGGCCGCGCCAATGCGATGCCGAGCCCATAGGCAGCGGCGTCCAGCACCAGATTATAGTCCTCGAAGCGGCGGTCCTGCGGGCGCGGGCGATAGTCCATGCCTTGCGCCGCGAACCAGGCGCGCCAGCCGGAGGCGTCGGAATCGTTGATCAACGGAAATTTGAGCAGCCGGGCAGGGTCGCCGTGTCCGATCTCGCGTGCCAGTTCTGGCGAGGCGACGGGGAAGACATGCTCTTCGAAAAGTTTCACCGAGACGCGGCCTGGAATGCCGCCACGGCCGCAGCGGATCGACAGGTCGATGCCTTCATCGGCAAGGTCGGCCTGGCGGATGTCGACATCGAGCACGATGCGCAGCTTGCTGGGATTGTTCTCCAGTGCCGCCATGCGCGGCATCAGCCACAGCCCGCTGACCGAGGGGATCGAGGTCAGCCGCACCACTGCCGTGCCGCGTGGCTCCACCCAACGGTCGGAATGGCTCGAAATCAGCGCGAAAGCTTCCGATGTGCGCAGATGCAGCCGGTTGCCCTCGATCGTCAGCGTCACGCCGCGCGCGCCGCGATCGAACACCTTGAGCCCGAGCCAGTTCTCGAGCTTGGCGATCTGCCGGCTGATCGCGCCATGGGTGATGTTGAGCTTTTCAGCCGCCGCCGAAAAGCTGCCTGTGCGTGCCGCCGCGTCGAAGGCGCGCAGGGTTTCAAGTGGCACCATTGTGTCTGAGCTGTGATCCATAATCACAGCTGATCCTCGATCTGGTCGTTTGTCAACAGACCGAAAAGGGCGTTGTCTAACTCCAAGACGCAGGATAACGAGGACAGTGAGATGAGCGCAACGACCGGCACGTTGAATCCGACACAGCGGATGGACACCACCGCAGCCATCGCCGTGGCGCTCACCGTGGTCGGCTGGGCGTCGGCCTTTCCGGCGATCCGTGCCGGCCTCGCCGCCTTCGGGCCGCTGGAGCTGGGAGCCCTGCGCTTTGGCATCGCCGCGGTACCGGCGGCGATCTTTCTTGCCGTCAAGCGTCCGGCATTGCCCAGGCTCGACGAAGTGTGGCGCCTCGTCTTTGGCGGCGCCATCTTCGTCGCGCTCTACACCGTCATGCTCAATTTCGGCGAACTGACCGTCTCGGCGGGGGCCGCCGGTTTCATCATCAATGTCAGCCCGATCTTTACCGCCATCATGGCAATGGCCCTGCTCGGCGAACGCTTCTCAAGGTGGGCCTGGGCCGGCACGGTCATTTCTTTCGCTGGCATCGGCATCATCGCCGTGGCCGACGGCCATGGCCTGCACTTCAATGCCGGGGCGCTATTGGTTCTTGGCTCCGCGCTCTGCTCGGCCGTCAACACGATCGTCCAGAAGCCGCTCTTTGCCCGTCATCACCCGCTGACCATCTCAGCCTCGAACATGATTCTTGGCGCACTTTGCCTGTCCCCCTTTCTTCCAAGCGGCTTTGCGCAGGCAGCTGTGGCCAATACGGCAGGCCTCGGCGCCGTGATCTTTCTCGGCATCGTGCCGAGCCTGATCGCCTACGCCGCCTGGGCGACCGCCTTGTCGCGCCTGCCGGCAGCGCGCGCTTCGAACTTCCTCTATCTGGTCTCGCCTATGTCGGCTTTGATCGGTTTCTTCTGGCTGGGCGAAGTGCCGACGCTGCTCGGCATCCTCGGCGGTGCACTGGCGCTGGGCGGCGTCATCGTGGTCAATTTGAAGAGGTAAAACCGAGGGTTGGAAGGTTTTCCTGAATCGAAAAGGCCGCTGAAAAGCGACCCTTTTTCGGACCTCCACCCCGCTGCTTCGCAGCGACTTGCCCGGGGCGAGCCACGGGTCTCGCCCGTCCTTCGGACCCCCACAAGGGGGAGGGTGAGGAAGCGATCTACCGGCCTACAGAAACTGCGCTCATGCGGAATAGCTCGGCGCTCTACCTCCCCCTTGTGGGGAGGTCGGACCGGAGGTCCGGGTGGGGGCTTGGCGCCGACCTCACTGGAACCGAACTCGTTACCGCCGCCCGAACAGCCTTTCGATATCGGCGAGCTTCAATTCGATATAGGTCGGCCGGCCGTGGTTGCAGGTGCCGGACCCCGGGGTCGCCTCCATCTGGCGCAGCAGCGCGTTCATTTCCTCGGCCTTGAGCAGCCGGCCGGAGCGCACAGAGCCATGGCAGGCCATGGTCGCGGCGATCTTGTCCAGCCGTTCTTTGAGCGTCTCGACCGTGTCGTTGTCGGCGATCTCGTCGGCGAGATCGCGCACCAATTGCTGGGCATTGGTCTCGCCCAGCATCGACGGCGTCTCGCGCACCGCGACGGCGCCCGGGCCGAAACGCTCGATGCCGAGGCCAAAGCGGGCGAGTGTCTCGGAATGCATGGCGAGCCGCTCGGCGTCCTCCTCCGGCAGATCGATGATTTCAGGCAGCAGCAGCATCTGCGAAGGCACTGGCCGCGAATGCAGCGCGTTCTTCAGCGCCTCATAAACCAGCCGCTCATGGGCCGCGTGCTGGTCGACGATGATCAGCGAATCGCTTGTCTGCGCCACAATATAGTTCTCGTGTACCTGGGCGCGTGCCACACCCAGCACCGCGCCAAGCAGCGTCTCCGCCGGCATATCCTGACTGGCGCGCGCATCGGCGCTGGCCAGCGAGCCGGCATCGAACGCCGCCTGGTCGGGCTCATCAAAGTCGCCATTCCTGGCGCGTACAAAGTCCGCGCCTTCGAATTGCATGTCGAGCGGCCGCTGCGGCGAGCGCGAGGGATCGAAACCGGTCGAGCCTGACGCGCGATAGGCCGCGTCGTAGCTGCGATGGCCATTGGCCGGGCCGCCGTGACCGTAGGATGCCGCACCTGGCCGGAACGCCGCCATCATGGCGGCGGCTCCCGTGGTGGCCGAACGGATGCCGGCGTCGGCCAGTGCCTGGCGAATGGCGCCGACGATCAGCCCGCGCACCAGGCCCGGATCGCGGAAGCGCACGTCGGCCTTGGCCGGGTGGACGTTGACGTCGACGATGGCCGGATCGAGCGAAAGAAACAGCACCGTCACCGCGTGGCGGTCGCGTGGCAGCACGTCGGCGAAAGCGCCGCGGATGGCGCCGGCGATCAGCTTGTCGCGCACCGGCCTGCCATTGACATAGGCATATTGCTGCAACGCATTGGCGCGGGTGAAGGACGGGATCGACACATGGCCGGTTAGATGCACGCCTTCGCGCATCGCGTCGATGGCAATGGAATTGTCGGGAAACTCCGCGCCCATCACCTGGGCAACGCGCCGCAGGCTGCCTTCCGGACTGTCGTCGGTCGCCGGCAGTTCAAGTGTTGAGCGATCCGTACCAGCCAGCGTGAACCGCACGGCGGGGAAGGCGATGGCAATGCGCTTGACCACATCGCTGGTCGCCGAGCTTTCGGCGCGCTCGCCCTTCATGAATTTGAGCCGGGCCGGCGTGGCGAAGAACAGGTCGCGCACCTCGACCGTGGTGCCGCGATTGGCCGCCGCCGGCCTGACGGGCAGGACGCGGCCGCCTTCGATGCCGATCTCGGCGGCGCTGTCGCTCGAGGCCGTACGCGAGCGAATCGACAGCCGCGACACCGAGCCGATCGACGGCAATGCCTCGCCGCGGAAGCCAAGCGAGCGAATGTCGTTGATGTCCTCGACGAGCTTGGAGGTGCAATGGCGTGCGATCGCCAGCGAAAGCTCCGGTTCGGGGATGCCCGAGCCGTCATCGGTGACGCGGATCAGGTTCAGCCCGCCGCCTGACGTGACGACCTCGACGCGCGATGCGCCGGCATCGAGCGCGTTCTCGACCAGTTCCTTGACCACGCTCGCCGGACGCTCGATGACTTCGCCGGCGGCGATCTGGTTGATCATCGTTTCGGAAAGCTGGCGAATGGGCATGGGCGCACTATAGGCGGATTCGTGTCGCGCGGGAGGGGAGAATTCAGGAGTGGATCAGTTTGCGGTGCGGATTTCGCGCACGCCCTTGCGCAGCCGCCGGCGCAACAGATTGCGCAACGTGACCCCGTCGCCATAGCCGACCTTGGCGGCGATCTCATCGACACTATCGGATGTGGTCTTCAACAAATGCACGGCCTGCTCGACGCGCAGATCCTGGAAATAGGACAGCGGCGTCTTGCCAAGTACGTCGTTGACCCGCCGCGACAGCGTCCGCTTGCTGGCACCCAGTGCCGTAGCTGCTTCCTCAAGATTGAAACCGGCGGCGAGATGGCCGCGCGCCCAGCGCTCGAAACGTTCGACCAGAGGGTTCGAATGCGCGAGGTGATCGGAGATCGCGTAGGCGGATTGCAACGGGCGGCTGTCGACGACGAGGTATTTCGCAGTCAGCGCCGCAAGCTCGGGACTGGTCTGGCGGATCACCATCAAAGCGAGGTCGATATGGCCGAGCGCCGCACCGGCGGTCGCGAACTGCCCATCATTGATCAGCATGCGTGAGGCGTCGAGCCGCACTTGCGGGTAACGTTGTCGGAACATCGGCGCCAGCCACCAGGTCGTGGTTGACGGCCGCCGGTCGAGCAGGCCGGTCTCCGCCAGGATGAAGGTGCCAATGCAGGCAGCGCCGATGCGGGTGCCGACTTCGGCGGCAGCGCGCAACGCCTTGGTCGCCAGGGCGATGTCGTTTCGCTTCAGCGCGTCGCCAAGCGGGCCCGGCATCTTCTTGCCGATCGCCGGGATCACCAGCCAATAGGGGGCCGGCTCGGTGCCCATCGGGACGACTGGCACCTGAAGGCCTTGCCCGGTGTGGACTGTGTCGCTCACCCCGACAATGGTCGTGGCGAAATGGCCGGGCGGCGATGCCAGCATTCCAGCCAGTTCGTTGGCGGTGCCGAAAACGTCGAGCATGGTGGCCAGTCCGGTGTCGAAGACGCCGTCAAGCGCAAGGACGGAAATGTTCATGGCAATAATGATATCAAAGATGTCATTATTGCCAATACGGTTTCCGCTTCGATGCTGCGACTGTGCTCCTCGACGGCCCTTGGCCGTATAAATGATGAGGAAAAGACAAAATGATCAAACTCGCATTGTTCGCGCGCTTCGAAGCCAAGCCCGGCAAGGAGAAGGACGTCGCCGCGTTCCTCGCAACCGGGCTGCAACTGGCCAATCAGGAGGCCGGAACACCGATCTGGTTCGCCCTGCGGCTTTCGCCAAGCGTCTTCGGCGTGTTTGATGCCTTTCACGACGAGGCAGGCCGACAGGCGCACCTTACCGGCGAGATTGCCAAGGCGCTGATGGCCAATGCGGAAACGCTGTTTGTTGGCCCGCCGACCATCGACAAGATCGACGTGCTCGGCCTCAAGAATGACGGTTCGGTCTGATCTCTTTCATCATGCGAACGCAATCCGGTCATGCGCCGGATTGCGCTGGCGAAGCTAAGCCTGCGCCGCCAGCCAATCCCTGACCTTGCGGGCATTTTCGCTCAATTCGCGGTTTTTCGGCCAGACGACATAGAAGGCCTTGCCGGTCTTGAGCACATGGTTGGTCACGGGCACCAGCAGTCCCGTCGCCAGCAGCCGCTCGGCAAGGTGTCGCCAGCCAAGGGCAATGCCTTGCCCCTCCATCACCCCCTGGATCACCAGGCCATAATCATTGATGCGCAGGCCGCGCGCGGTGTCGTCGAGACTGCCGCCGGCCGACTGGAACCATTCATCCCAACTGGCGGCCTCGCGATACGGCTCCTCGAGATGGATGAGACGGTGCGTGGCCAGGTCCTCGACGCTTTTCGGCATGCCAAATTTTGCGAGATAGCTGGCGCCAACAACGGGGAAGATCTCCTCGTCGGCAAGCGGCAGCGAATGATAGTCCGGCCATTCCCGGGGCTCGCCGCCGCGCACCGCGAGCGGGATGCCTTCGGCGATGATGTCGAGGTCGCGGTCGGCGGTCTGGATGCGCAGATCGATGCCTGGCAATTCGTCGCGGAACTGCTGTAGGCGCGGCATCATCCAGAACGAGCCGAAAGCGGTCGATGCGGCAAGCGTCACGTGGCCGCCGGTCGCCTGCAGGCGCAGGTCCTCGGCCGACTTGCGGATATGAGACAAGCCCAGCGAGACGTCGGCGTGGAAGCGTTCGCCGGCTTCCGTCAGGCTGACCTGCCGGTGACGGCGCTGGAACAGCTTAGCGCCGAGCTGCTCTTCTAGACCGCGCACCGCGTAGGAGACGGCGGCCTGCGTCATGCCGAGCTCGCGCCCGGCGGCGGTGAAGCTCGACAGCCGGCCGGCCGCCTCGAAGACGATCAGGCTGCCGGCGGAGGGCAGAAGATGGCGCAGGCTTCGCATAAGCTGAGTTTATACAAGAGATCAGGATTTTCCAGCGTCACAGCCATATTTCATGTCGCTAACTTGGCTGGAACGGACGCCAGGAGGTCTCATGAACGCACCCGCCGCTGAATTGACGGAGACCACGCATCGCCGAAGCGGCGGCCGCATCGGGCGCAAGGCTCTGCGAGCGGCTCCAATAATCTCGTTCCCGACCCTGGTCCGCAAGATTCCAGTCTACCAGATGGTTCCGGACGAGGCGGTGGAGCTGATCCACGAGGAATCGCTCAAGATCCTCGAGGAGGTAGGCTGCGAATTCCGCGACGACGGCGCGATCGAGCTCTGGAAGGCGGCCGGCGCCGATGTCAGGGAGACGCGTGTCCGCATCGACCGCGCGCTGCTGATGGAGCTCGTCTCGAAGGTTCCGTCGGAGTTCACGCTCCATGCACGCAACCTCGAGCGTACGGTTCGCGTCGGCGGCAACAACTCGATCTTCGTGCCAATGTATGGCGCGCCCTATGTGCGCGACCTCGACAACAACAGGCGCTATGGCACGCTCGCCGACCTCAACAATTTCCACAAAATGGCCTACATGGCGCCGGCGCTGCACTCCTCGAGCTCGGTCATCTGCGAGCCGATGGAGATAGCGGTGCCGAAACGGCATTTGCACATCATCCATTCCGCGCTGAAGCATTCCGACAAGCCGTTCATGGGCATAGTGACGTCGAAGGAGCGCGCGGAGGATACGATGGCGATGGCCGGTATCGTCTTCGGCGAGGAGTTCGTACGCGAAAACCCTGTGCTGGTGGCGATCACCAACTGCAATTCGCCGCTGGTCTGGGATGCCACCATGATCGACGCCATGCGGGTCTACGCGAGCCACAATCAGCCGCTGATCCTGGCGCCTTTCGCGTTGTGCGGCGCTTCGACCTCGGCTTCTGCCGTAGGCGCGGTGGCGCAGGTCAACGCCGAGGCGCTTGCCGGCGTGGCGCTGACCCAGCTCATCCGACCAGGCTCACCTCAGGTCTACGGTCAGTTCATGGTCACGGTGGACATGAAGACCGGCGCGCCGATGGGCGGTACGCCGGAGGCCGCCCAGATGATGTATCTGATGGGGGCGTTGGCGCGAAAATACCGGCTGCCATGGCGTACATCCGGCTTCCATGTCGGCTCCAAGCTGAACGATGCCCAGGCGGGCTACGAATCAAACATGCTGATGCATGCCGCCATCCTGTCCGGCGCCAACTACATCTGGCATTCCGCCGGCTGGCTGGAAGCCGGCCTGACCTGCGGCTATTCGAAATTCGCGACCGACTGCGAGCAGCTTGTCGGCTGGTACAAATACGCCGGCGGCCTGCCGTTCGACGATTTCAAGGAAGCGATGGCGGCGATCCGCGAGGTCGGGCCGCAAGGCCATTTCCTTGGCACCCAGCACACGCTCGAACATTTCGAGTCGGCTTTCTTCATGCCCTCGATCATGGACTTCAATTCGTTCGAACAGTGGAAGGCCGAGGGCGCGAAGGACCACGATACCCGCGGTCGTGAGAAAGCGCGCAACATGCTCGCCGATTACGAGGAGCCGAAGCTCGATGAGGGCATCGCCGAAGGCTTGAAGGATTTTATCGCACGGCGCGAGGAGAAACTGCCGGACACTGTCAGTTGATGCAAAGGGCGAAGACCCGACGGGAACCATAAGGGAGGAAAGAAAATGACACTTTTCAGAAGCAATGGCGATCGTGTCCCGGGCGCTATCGAGGCGATGGCGCAAGAGGCACGTGCGGGCCGCATGGACCGACGCGAGTTCCTGGCGCTGGCAAGCGCCTTTGGTGCATCGACGGCTTTGGCCTACGGCATGATCGGCCTTGCCGCGCCGCAACAGGCCTTGGCCGAAGAGCCCAAGAAGGGCGGCACTCTACATGTCTCGATGTCGGTCAAGGCGCAGAAGGATCCGCGCACCTATGACTGGGTTGAGCTTGCCAACATTTCGCGCAGCTGGCTGGAGCCGCTGGTCCGCTATACCAGACAGTTCACCTTCGAGCCGGTGCTGCTTGAAAGCTGGGACATCAACGACGACGCCACCGAATATGTTCTGCATGTGCGCAAGGGCATTGCGTGGAACAATGGCGACGCCTTCAACGCCGATGACGTCGCCTACAATCTGACGCGCTGGTGCGAGAAAGGCGTCGCCGGCAATTCGATGGCCGCACGCGTCGGCGCGCTGATCGATGCCAAAACCGGCAAGGCCAGGGACGGCGCGATCACCAAGGTCGACGACTCCACAGTCAAGCTGAAGCTCAGCGAGCCCGACATTTCGCTGATACCGAACTTCACCGATTACCCGGCGCTTGTCGTGCACCGCAATTTCGATGCCGACGGCGCCGACCCGATCAAGAAGCCGATCGGCACGGGAGCGTTCGAACTGGTCTCCTACGATGTCGGCCAGAAGGCGGTGGTGAAGCGCCGCGCAAACGGCAAATGGTGGGGCGGCGAGGCGCCGCTCGACAGCATCGAGTTCATCGACTACGGCACCGACTTCAACGCCACGGTAAACGCTTTCGAATCCGGCGAGATCGACCTCAATTTCGAGAGCCCGGCCGACTTCATCGACATCCTCGACAAGATGGGCCTGGAGAAATCGGAGGTCGCGACGGCAACGACACTGGTTGCCCGCACCAATGTCACTCACAAGCCTTATGACGACCAGCGGGTGCGCAATGCGCTGCAGATGGCCGTCGACAACAATGCCGTTTTGCAACTCGGCTATAACGGGCGCGGTACGGTCGGCGAGAACCACCATGTCAGCCCGATCCACCCGGAATATTATCCGCTGCCCAAGAAGACCCGCGACGCCGCGGGCGCCAAGAAGCTGATGGCGGAAGCCGGCCAAGCCGACTTCGAGCATGAGCTGATCACCATCGAGGACGACTGGCAGAAGAACACCGGCGACGCGATTGCCGGCCAGCTACGGGATGCCGGCATCAAGGTGAAGCGCACCGTGCTGCCGGGCTCGACCTTCTGGAACGACTGGACGAAATATCCCTATTCGATGACCATCTGGTACATGCGCCCGCTCGGCGTCCAGGTGCTGGCGCTCGGCTATCGCACCGGCGAGGCCTGGAATGAATCGGCCTATTCCAACCCTGACTTCGACGCCAAGCTCAAACAGGCGCTTTCGCTGATCGACGTAGCCAAGCGCAAGGAAGTGATGAAGGACGTCGAGCAGATCCTGCAGGATTCGGGCGTCATCATCCAACCCTACTGGCAGAAGCTCTACAGCCACACCAACAAGAAGGTGAAGAATTACGGCGTCCATCAGACCTTCGAGATGGACCTCCAGAATGTCTGGCTGGACGGCTGAAAGGAGGCGGCGCAGGGACTTCATGAGCCGCAAAAAAGCCGATATGCAGGACGCGTGGTGTTGATTGCCTCAAGCCATCAAAAGCCGGAGATTCTGCATGCGACTGACAGTGCTCCTTGCCGCCTTTGCGACAGCCTTGCCGGCGGTCGCCTTGGCCGGTCCGGCGTCCGACGCCGTGAAGTTCTTCTATGTTCCGGAGGTCAAATTCGAGGCCGAAGCACAATACCGGGATCGCTTCACCGAGCCGGTGACGAAACTGTTCGATCTCAACGATCAGGCGACCAAGAAGAACCCCGACCAGGTCTCCTGTATCGACTTCGACCCTGGTCTGGATGCGCAGGATTTCGACCAGAAGACCATCTCGAAAACGTTGAAACTGTCCGAGAAACTGGATGGTGACAATGCCGAGGTCGCAGCGTCCTTCAGCCTTTTCCCGGAAGGCGATGACGCCAAACGGGAAATGGTCTGGTCGCTCAAGAAGATCGACGGCAAGTGGAAGATATCGGACATCGCCTCGAAGACCAGCAACTGGAAGCTCAGCGCGCTGGAATGCGTGGCCGGCCAGGATTGATGCGATGGCCCGTCGCCGGTTCCTCGCACTGTCGACCCTGTGCCTGGTGGCGGCGGGCTTGAGCGGCGCCACTGCGCAAGGGTTATTTGGCGCGCCGCCGGCAAACAACCCGGCCGGCACGGCGCCGGGCGACAGTGGGGCACCGGCAAATCCCCCAACACCGGCGCCGCCGGCGGACAGCGCACCTGCCGCACCCATCCAGCCGGGGTCGCCGACAGCGGTGGTGCGGCCGTTCTACAATCAGGTCAACCTTGAGGTCGATCCGTCGCAACGCGGCCATTTCATCGATCCGGCAAAAACCGTGCTCGACAAGAGCGACGCGCTGCGCAAATCCGGACAGGGCGAGTGCCTCGATCCCAACATGGCGCTCGACAATGCCGACTATGACAAGGACGAGATCGACAAGAGCCTGAAGACGATCGAAGCGATCAATGGCGACCAGGCCAAGGTGGTCGTCGCCTTCGTTGTCGCCGGCAATCCGCACCGCCTCGAATGGAAGCTCAAGAAGGTCGGCGGCGACTGGAAGATCACGGACCTGCTGTCGGTGACCGGCGAATGGGCGCTCAGCCAGTATCAGTGCGAATGAGCGTCGAGCTAGCCGCGTCCGCGATAGGGCGCAACGCCGGTGTCCGGCAGCCAGGCGCCTTCGGGTGGAGCGCCGGTCTGCCAGAAGACGTCGATCGGAATGCCGCCGCGCGGATACCAATAGCCGCCTATGCGCAACCACAGCGGCTTGGTTGCTGCCACGATGCGACGACCGATCATCACGGTACAGTCTTCATGGAAGGCGCCATGGTTGCGGAACGAGGTCATGAACAGCTTCAGCGATTTCGATTCCACCAGAGCCGCGTCGGGTGCGTAGTCGATGACGATATGGGCGAAATCCGGCTGTCCGGTGACCGGGCAGAGCGAGGTGAATTCCGGACAGGTGAAGCGCACGATTGCCGGCGGTCCGTCGCCGCGCGTGAACGGCACGGTCTCCAGGACCGCCTGTTCGGGGCTCTGTGGCGTCTCGACGTGCGCGCCGAGCTGGGTGAGGGTTTTGGTATCGATCATGAGTGGGACTTCCTTCGAATTTGCCGCTCATTAGCACAATTTGAAAAAGCAGGAAGATGATGACCAGCAACGACCCGCTTCTCCAACCCTATCAGCTGAAGCATCTGACGCTGAAGAACCGGGTGATGTCGACCAGCCACGAGCCGGCCTATTCGGAGGAGGGCATGCCGAAACAGCGCTACCGGCTCTACCATGCCGAAAAGGCCAAAGGCGGCATGGCGCTGACGATGACCGCCGGCTCGGCCATCGTCTCGCGCGACAGCCCGGCCGCCTTCGGCAATCTGCATGTCTATGACGACAGGATCGTGCCGTGGCTCGCGGAACTCGCTGACGCCTGCCACGAGCATGACTGCAAGGTGATGATCCAGATCACCCACCTCGGCCGCCGCACCGGCTGGAACAAGGCTGACTGGCTGCCCGTGCTTTCGGCCTCGCCGGTGCGCGAGCCGGCGCACCGCGCTTTCCCAAAAACCATCGAGGACTGGGACATGGAGCGTATCGTCGCCGACTATGCGTCGGCGGCCCAGCGCTGCCAGGCCGCCGGCCTCGACGGTATCGAATTCGAATCCTACGGCCATCTGATGGACGGCTTCTGGTCGCCGGCCACCAACCATCGCGACGACGAGTATGGCGGCTCGCTCGACAACCGCCTGCGCTTCACCAACATGGTGCTGGACGCGGTGCGTGCGGCGGTCGGCGAGAAATTCGTCGTCGGCATTCGCATGGTTGCCGACGAGGATTTCGAGAAAGGCCTGTCGAAGGAGGAGGGCGTCGAGATTGCCCGGCGGCTGGCCAACTCTGGCAAGGTCGATTTCCTCAACATCATCCGCGGTTCGATCGAAAGCGACGCGGCCCTGACTAAGGTCATCCCGGTGACCGGCATGCGCTCTTCGCCGCATCTCGATTTCGCCGGTGAGGTGAGGGCGGCAACGAAATTCCCGACCTTCCATGCGGCGCGGATTTCCGACGTTGCCACCGCGCGCCATGCGATCGCGATGGGAAAACTCGACATGGTCGGCATGACCCGCGCCCACATCGCCGATCCGCACATCATCAGGAAGGTGATGGAAGGCCGCGAACACGAGATCCGCCCTTGCGTCGGCGCCACCTATTGCCTCGACCGCATCTATGAAGGCGGCGAGGCGCTGTGCGTCCACAATGCGGCGACCGGCCGCGAGGCCGAGATTCCGCACATTATCGTCAGGACCGAAGCGCCCAAACGGAAAGTCGTCGTTGTCGGCGCAGGGGCAGGCGGATTGGAGGCGGCGCGTGTCGCAGCAGAGCGCGGCCATCACGTCACGATCCTGGAGGCGTCATCGCAGGCCGGCGGCCAGGTGCGTCTGGCGACGCAGAATCCGCGCCGCAAGGAATTGATCGGCATCATCGACTGGCGGCTGGCCGAACTCGACCGGCTCGGCGTCGAGATCCGCTATGATACCTGGGCAGAGCAGGATGATGTTCTGGCGCTGGCGCCCGATGTGGTGGTGGTCGCCACCGGCGGCCTGCCGCAGAACCCGCCTCTGGCGGCGGGCGACAACCTCGTCACCTCGAGCTGGGACATCATGGCCGGTAGCGTCAAACCGGCCGAGAACGTTCTGCTTTTTGACGACAATGGCGGCCATCAGGGCATGGGCGCGGCCGAGTTGATCGCCAACAGCGGCGCAAGGCTGGAACTGGTCTCGCCGGAGCGTTTCTTTGCGCCCGAAATGGGCGGCATGAACCACGTGCCCTATATGCGCGCCTTCCAGGAAAAGGGCGTCACCATCACCATCAACACGCGCCTGCGCTCGGTGCGGCGCGAGGGCAATCAGCTGATTGCCGAGCTCGCTTCGGATTTTGCCGATGGCTGGCGCGGCGAGCGCAGGGTCGATCAGGTGGTGGTCGAGCACGGCACGGCACCGCTCGACGAGCTTTACCTCAGCCTGAAGCCGCTTTCGAAGAATGGCGGCGCGATCGACTACGACCGTCTGGTCGGCGGTGGCGACATCTTTCCGTCGCGCAACCCGCAAGCCGGCTTCCTGCTGCTGCGCATCGGCGATGCGGTCGCCTCGCGCAACATCCATGCCGCCATCTATGATGGCATCAGGTTCGGCCTGCGGATCTGATCTACGGCCCGGTCACGCCGGCATGTTGAACGGCGTGATGATCTGGATGTTGGATGCGCCCGGCGCGACCGATTTCGGCAGCGCGCCCTGCGCCCGCATGATGTGGATGCAGGCTGCGCGCATGTCTTGCCTGAGATCGTGATGCAGCACTGCCGAGATTCGTCGGCTTCGCAGCAAGTCGAGATTGTCGGCGTCGAGATCGTGGCCGATGAATACAAGGCAGGGCCGTTTGAGTTCGGCAAATGCCTGCACGATGGAGGCGTTGCCGCCGCCGATGGAATACACGGCCGCAATGTCGGGATGACTTTTCAACGCGGTGCGAACCAACTCGCCCGTCGCGCGATCGATGCCGTGGCCTTCACTGATGTCGACGATCCCAAGGTCGGGAAAGTTTTCACGCAAGGCGCGACGAAAGCCGATTTCGCGCTCCTCCTCGCCACGGAAGCGGCTGCTGCTCAAGGTGACCAGGACATCGGCACGGCGTCCACCAAGCCATGCGCCGATCAGATAGGCAGCCGTCTCGCCGGCTGCGCGGTTATCGACGCCGACATAGGCGAGCCTTTGGCTGTTCGGCAGATCGGTGACCAGCGTCACAACAGGTATGCCCGACTGAACGACCCGGTCAACCGCGGCTGCTATCTCCGGAACGTCAGGCGCCTTGAGGAAAACACCGTTGCTGCCACGACGGCCAATCGCATCGAGCAGGGAGACGGTGTTCGCCACCGTGCGCATTTCGGCAAGGTGATTGCGCGCCCGGAACACGGCTGGGTGGAGGCCCGGCATCTCGGCTTCCAGCGCCGCGCGCACCGCTTCGGTAAAGCGCCCTGGAGCCTCCATGACGAGATCGAGAATGAATTTGCGGCCGGACAAGCCAATCTGGGAGCGTTGCGTTTCCAGTTCGCGGATTGCCTGCTCGATACGGCGGACCGTATGCTGCCGCACGCCGCTGCGCCCATGCAGGACACGGTCGACCGTGGCGATGCTGACGCCGGCCTGCTGGGCGATGTCCTTCACCAGGAATGGATGCGACATCGGTCGTCTCGATCAGTCTTGAGGTGTTTTTGAGGTGTTTCAGCCATATGCCACCTCTCAGCCAGAGCTATACTTCCGCCATCAAGCCGAAACAAGACCATAGGGAGTGTGCCGTGAAGGCCGACAATTTTGCCAAGCTCAGATCCGATCGCGTCTGGCTTACCGCCGACATGTGCAGCATCGACGACTTTGCCGCGTCGACGCAGCTGACGACGAAGCTGGCGGACTATCCGTTCGCGTCCGAGGTACAGAAAAACGTGCTGATCTACGACGGTGCGGCGGTGCGCGCGGCCGTTGGTGAGCCGGCCCGGCGCAAGGCGCTTCTCGCCGAGTGGGTCGAGGCGATGACCGACGGTCCGGGTGTGGTTGTGCTCCGCGGTGCCTTCGAGGATGTGGCCCCGGTCGATGCCGCCACGCAAGCCTTCAATGCCATCATCGCCGAGGAGCGTGCGGCTGGAGCCGGCGGCGGCGACCATTTTGCCAAGCCCGGCGCCAACGACCGGGTGTGGAATGCGTTGGAAAAGCTTTGCCTGCGTGACCCCGCAACCTTTGCTTCCTATTACGGCAACGACATTATCGCGCTGATATCGGAAGCGTGGCTCGGTCCCGCCTATCAGCTCACATCGCAGGTGAACAATGTCAGGCCGGGTGGCGCGTCGCAGTCGGCGCACCGCGATTATCATCTGGGCTTCCAGACCGCGTCTGTGATCGAACGCTATCCGGTGCATGTCCATCGGATCTCGCCGGTGCTGACGCTGCAGGGCGCCGTCGCCCATTGCGATATGCCGGTGGAAAGCGGCCCGACGCTTTACCTGCCCTATTCGCAGACCTATCTGCCTGGATACCTGGCAATGAACCGTCCCGAATTTCAGGCCTATTTCACCGAGCATCATGTTCAGCTGCCCCTCAGGAAAGGGGATGCGGCGTTCTTCAATCCGGCGCTGTTTCATGCCGCCGGCACCAACCGGTCGGCGGACATTCAGCGCATGGCGAATCTGCTGCAGGTGTCATCGGCCTATGGCCGCGCCATGGAGAGCTTGGATCGGACCCGCATGAGCGCGGCCCTCTACCCCGTTGTTCAGCGCATGCTGGGCGATGGCGGCCTGACCAGGCAGGCGGCGGACAATGCCATTGCCTCGTCGGCGGAAGGCTATTCCTTCCCGACCAATCTCGATCGCGACCCGCCGCTCGGCGGCCTGGCGCCGGAAACACAGCAGGCGCTTTTCCACCGCGCGCTGGATGCGGGATGGGAACCGGCGGTCTTCGTGGAGGCACTCGAGAACCAGGCGCGCAAAAAGCTGACCTGACCGTTCGCTGCTTCCGTTGGCGAGAACTGGTGGCGCGCGGCAAAACCTGCATGCGAGAGCCCGTGCATGTCGGCCCTGCCGCGCGCCCGCACGTCATGGCCGGGGGCCAAGGGACGTACGGTTCGTGTATTTGGTGATTGCCGCTATGCGGCGTTCCTCAAAAGAACCGTGCCACCGCCATGCACAGCACGGTGATGACCAGTAAACCCGCGGCAATTCGCTCGCCCATCGTCATTCTGGCGCGCAGCATGGGTTGCACCGCTGGATCGGAACCGACCAATTGACGGCTGGCGGAACCAACCACCGCGCCCTGAACGCCGGCGGCGGCGAGCGCGGTCAGAATACCCAGCGCCAGCACCATTTCCGTCGAGCCGAAATAGGCGCCGTGGAAAAAATACCAGAGCAGTGCGCCGGTAAGGAAGACGCCAGTGGCTGCGCCCATCTGCGGCCGAAACAGCCGCTCGGCGCGGATATCCGGGTCGCGCGCCAACGTGATCGTGGTACCGGCCCAGAAAACGCCGGCCATGACATGAAGCCCCATTACAACGACGTAGACATATTGCATATCGGCTCTCCTCTCGACTGCTATGCATCTAATAGTTAGATATCTAACTGTTAGATGTCAATGTATAAACGCGAGCCTGTTCCATCCCTGGAGAACACCGTCTAGTGTCCGGCAATGACGCCTTTTGAACGCCCGCCAGTCGGCATGAATCTCGGCCGCACCGCCAAGCTTGTCGCCCAGGCTTTCGATGCCGCTTTGGTTGAAGCAGGCGGGACCTTGCCGGTCTGGCTCACGCTGCTGTCTGTCAAGTCGAATGGGCTGGCCAATCAGCGCGAGCTTGCCAGCATGATCGGCATCCAGGGTGCGACGCTCACGCACCATCTTAACGCGATGGAGGGGCAGGGCCTGCTGACCCGCCGCCGCGATCCCGTCAACCGGAGGGTCCATCTGGTCGAATTGACAGAAGCGGGAGAAGCGCTGTTCGAGACATTGCGGCAAGCCGCGCTTGTCTTCGACAAGCGGCTTCGCACAGGGTTGCCCGACGAGCGTCTGGCTGAGTTCGCACAGGTGCTGGCGGCGTTGCGGGACAATGTGGAATGACCTCACTCGTCGACAGCCTTGTCTGACCCAGGTTACTCCTCTATATGACTACTCTAGTCATTATGGGAGCGAGCGATGCGCGAGATTCAGTTGAAGGATGCCAAGGCAACGCTTTCGGCGGTGGTTGACCAAGCCGTCGCCGGGAAACCTGCTGTCATCACCCGCCACGGGCGCAAGCAGGCTGTCATTCTGTCTTTCGAAGACTACGAAAGGCTCTCGCGCGTACCAAGTTTTGGACAATTGTTGGCGGCTTTTCCTGGTGAACTTGGCGATATTCCGCCTCGTTCCCGCAAGCCGATCCGCAAAGTCGAATTGTAGCGCGGTCGATGTTTCTGCTTGACACCAATATCATCTCGGCAATGGCTCCGTCCAAGAAAGCAGATCGGCGGGCCTTGGCGACATGGCTCGACAAAGCGAGCGACCATCTGTTCCTTTCGGTTGTCACGGCATCCGAAATTGCCTCCGGAATAGCGAAAGCCGAACGAGAGGGGGCGACCACAAAGGCGATCTTGCTGCGCGGGTGGTGGCAAACGGTCCAGCACCTCTATGGAGAAAGAGTGCTTCCCTTCGACTTGCGCGCCGCGCATGCAGCGGGGCTGATCCTGGACAGGGCCAGGGCGCACAGGCCTGGATTTGAAGACATAGCGATCGCTGCAACCGCCGAGATTCATGGCTTGACTATACTGACGGATAACGAGCGCCATTTCGCCCCGCTTGGGGTGCCGATGCTTAATCCGTTGAAAAATTTGCCGTCTTTACCGGCTCAGTCTTCATAGGCCGGGATCGCGCCAAATGCATAATGGCGCAGCTTCAGCGCGGTGATCAGATCGGTGAGCTTCGTCTTGCCGTCGAAACTGTCTTGGAACATCTCGTCATGCATGAGCAGGATCAGCTTGCCCGGTCTGGCGAAGTGGCCATAGCCGAACAAATGGTCGATCTCACTGACCAGATGGTCGACACTCTGTACCGGCTCACCGCTGTCCTTGTGCACCCATTCGTGGTCCCAGCCGTAGAGATAGAAGCCCGAAGCCGCGACGAACTCGTAGTCGGGATCCTCGCGGCCGGCTTGCGCGGGCCCGAGCGAGTTGTCGTTCTTTGACATCGAAGGCAGCCGAAACACATCACGCCCGGGCAGGCGCGCATGTACCGCGGGCTTAAGGCCCAGTACGGCATTGGCCTTGAGCATGTCGGCGACCACGCCTTCCGTATCGCTGTAGAAGTGCCGGTAGTGATTGTAGGCGTGGCTGTAGCTGTGGTTGCCGATCGTCACCAGCGGTATCGCCTTGGCGCGCCGCACCAGCGCCTTGCTGGACGCATTGGCCATGGCATGCATGCCGACCATGAACAATGTTGCCGGAACCTGCTCCGCCTCCAGCACGTCAAGGATGTTGCTGGTGCCGTTCAATGGGCCATCGTCGAAGGTCAGATAGATGGTGCGATCCGCCCCATGGGCCGGCAGCGCCGACATCAGCATCGCCGCCAGGACAAGCCGAAAGACTATCATAGACCGATATAACCGATTGCGATCGCGACAGGCCGCCATTTCAGCAACTGCTTGTCAAGACGGGCCGGATCCCACCTAGGCCAGGCTGCCCTGCAGGACCGTCAGCCTGGCCTTCTTCGGCATGCGGGCGGTCAGCCACTCCAACGCCTTGTCGTGCGGCATCGGGAAGGCGATGGAATAGCCTTGCACCTGGTCGCAGCCGATCGCCATCAGGGAGTCGAGCTCGGCCTCGGTTTCGGCACCCTCGGCGACGATCGAGATGCCGAGGCCGCGGGCAAGCTCGGTGATGGCGCGCACGATCTTGGAGTTGTCGCCATTCTCGTGGATGTTCTGGACGAAGCGGCGGTCGATCTTGAGCCGGTCGATCTCGTTGGGATTGACGTGGCTAAGCGATGCATAGCCGGTGCCGAAATCATCCAGTTCCAAATGCACGCCGGCCGCCCTGATATGACGCAGCTTTGCCGCTATACCCGTCTTCTCGTCGTCCAGAATGACGGATTCGACGATTTCCAGCGAAAGTTTCTGCGGCGGCAGTCCGGCCTTTTCCAGCGTCTCGAACAGAAACGCATCGAAATCGTGCTCGCGCAGCTCGGTGCCCGAGACATTGACGGCAAGCCGCCCGAACGCAATCCCGGCGCGGTTCCATTCGGCGGCCTGGTTGATCGCCTTGCCGATCACGATGCGGCCGATCTCCGGCATGAAGCCGCACTTCTCGGCGACCGGAATGAATTCACCAGGAGCAATCATGCCACGTTCGGCATGGTTCCAGCGCACCAGCGCCTCGATGCCGCTGATGGCGCCGGTGGTCAGCGAAACCTGCGGCTGGAAATAGGCCTGAAAAGCCCGCTCGGCGATGGCGACCTTGATGTCGTGCTCGAGCTGCTTGCGATAGTCGAGTTCACGGCGCAGCTCCTCGGAGAAGAACGAGAAGTTGCCGCCCCCCATCTTCTTGGCGGAGTAAAGCGCCAGATCGGCATGGACGAGCAGGTCCTGCGCGTTGTCGGCGTCGATCGGATAGACGGCGATGCCGCCGCTGGCGCCCGGCAGAATCGTGGTGCCCTGGAAGACGATCGGCTCGTTGATGTGTGCCAGGATGCGCCGTGCCAGCATATTGATGTCTTCGGTGCTGCCGGCGCCGTTGAGGATCATCACGAATTCGTCGCCACCGAGCCGCGCGCACAGATCCGAAGCCCGGCAGGAATCGCGCATGCGCTGTGCCGTCACCACCAGGACGTAGTCGCCGGCGGCGTGGCCCAGCGTATCATTGATCTGCTTGAAGCGGTCGAGGTCGAGCTGGACGACAGCCAGCCGCTCGCGCCGCCGGTGCGCGCCCTTGATCAACGTCTCGAAATGGTCGGTTAGGAAGGTGCGGTTGTGCAGGCCGGTCAGTCCGTCATGAACAGCGATGAAGGCCATCGAATTGCGCGCATCGACCAGTTCACGCGTCTTGCGCAGGATCGCGTTGGACATCGGCCTGAAGATGAACAGCGCCACCAGCAGGATGACGCCGAGCGTGGCGTAGAACAGCGTGCGATGGAGGGAGAGCAGCTTTTCGGAGCGCTCATCGGCTTCGGCGGAGATGCGCTGGCCGAGCGCGGCATAGCCCGACAAGGTGGCATTGGCGACCGAGGCATCAAGGTTGACGCGTTCGGCGCCACCTTTGTAACCCTCATTGTCGAGATTGAGCCGCGATTCGAGAGCTGAGATCAGACGGTCGCCATTGGCAATCAGCCCGACCGAGAAATAGTCGAGATGGAAGGGCTTGGCGAAAAGCACGCTCTCGATCGACTTCGGATCGAGCTTGGCCGGAGATGCCGGATCCGCGCCGGTCTGCTTGAGCAGCAGATCGTAGTTGGTCTCGAACTCCGCAGTGGCCTGCTTCAGCGCGCTGGCCAGCGCCGGCTGCTTGTCGCGCGAGGCGGCACTCGTTTCACTGGCTAGGAAGACGATGCGTTGCGACAACGTCTTCTGTGTTCCGACGATGTCGAGCAAGGTGTGGTTGTGCTGCTGGGTGGCCATCGTCTGCTGCAGCAGGACGAAGGAGGCCGCGACCATGGCGGCAATGATCAGCAATGCCAGCCAGTAGCCGGCCTTGATCAGCAGTATGAGCTTGCCTGAAACGGTTTGCACCGGCTGCTGCGACATGTTCGGGGGCGGCCTCTCGCCAACGGATTCCTGTATGAGCATCATTGAACTGCAAACGTTAACAGGACCGGAAACCGATAGCCGGCCGGCAAGGGGAAGGCGTGGAAAGATCGCGAAATGGTTATCGGGTCCTTTCGCGGCCGGCCCGCATTTGAACTTTCGTTGCCCGCGTATTTCCGGGTAGTCGCCTGGGCGCTGCCCTTGGCGTCTCGTCTGATGCTGCCCCGCCACCCGATCCGGTCGCTTTTGCGATGGATTTTTTGCGCAAGCGGGACGACAGTCTGCCCACGTCAAACGGGACCTGATCATGACCGCAGCATTCCTCTCCCACATCGACAGCGAGCTTGCCGGGCTCAAAACGGCCGGCCTCTACAAGTCCGAGCGGGTGATCTCCTCGATGCAGTCGGCGCAGATCGAGGTTGGCGGCGAGAAAGTGCTGAATTTTTGCGCCAACAACTATCTCGGCCTCGCCGACAGCGCCGATTTGCGCAATGCCGCCAAGCAGGCGCTCGACCGTTATGGTTACGGCATGGCGTCAGTGCGCTTCATCTGCGGCACGCAGGAGGAACACAAGCAACTCGAGGCGACGATTTCATCCTTCCTCGACCTGGAAGACACCATCCTCTACGGCTCGTGTTTCGACGCCAATGGCGGCCTGTTCGAGACGCTGCTTGGCGAGGAAGACGCGATCATCTCGGATGCGCTGAACCACGCCTCGATCATCGATGGCGTCAGGCTGTCTAAGGCCAAACGCTTCCGCTACGCCAACAACGACATGGCCGATCTCGAAGCACGGCTGAAGGAAGCCGAGGATTGCCGCTTCCGGCTGATCGCCACCGATGGTGTGTTCTCTATGGACGGCATCATCGCCAACCTGAAAGGCGTCTGCGACCTTGCCGAGAGATACGACGCCATGGTCATGGTCGATGACAGCCATGCGGTTGGCTTCGTCGGCAAGAACGGTCGCGGCTCGGCCGAGCATTGCGGCGTCGAGGGCAGGGTCGACATCATCACCGGCACGCTGGGCAAGGCGCTCGGCGGCGCTTCCGGCGGCTACACATCGGGCAAAAGCCAGGTGGTCGACTGGCTGCGCCAGCGCTCGCGGCCCTATCTGTTTTCCAACACGTTGATGCCGGCAATCGCCGGCGCCTCTATCAAGGTGTTCGAGCTGATCCGCAATGGCGACGCCTTGCGCGAGCGCTTATATGCCAATGCGGCTCGGTTCAGGTCTGAGATGGGCAAGCTCGGATTCACATTGGCCGGAGCCGATCATCCGATCATCCCGGTGATGCTGGGCGATGCCAGCCTGGCGCAGGAGATGGCGGCACGCATGCTGAAGCGCGGCATCTATGTCATCGGTTTCTCGTTCCCGGTGGTGCCGAAGGGCCAGGCGCGCATTCGCACCCAGATGTCGGCGGCGCATTCCATTGCCGATATCGACCGTGCGGTAGAGGCTTTCGCTGCGGTCGGCAGAGAGCTGGGCGTGATTTCCTGAACGGCCGGCGCTCAAAAGCGATTCCGGATCAAGAGATTCAAGGGACAAAAGAATGTCGAACATGATGAAGGCGCTGGTGAAGGCCAAGGCCGAGCCGGGCATCTGGATGGAAGAGGTGCCGGTGCCGGAGATCGGCCCCAACGACGTGCTTATCAAGATCAAGAAGACGGCGATCTGTGGCACCGACGTGCACATCTACAATTGGGACCAGTGGGCACAAAAGACCGTGCCGGTGCCGATGGTCACCGGCCATGAGTTTGTCGGGACCGTCGCCGATTTCGGCGCGGCGGTCACCGAATACAAGGTCGGCCAGCGCGTCTCGGGCGAAGGCCACATCGTCTGCGGCCATTGTCGCAACTGCCGCGCCGGGCGAGGGCACCTGTGCCGCAACACACTCGGCGTCGGCGTCAACCGGCCCGGCGCATTCGGCGAGTACCTGGCGATCCCGCAGCACAATGTCGTGCCGATCCCCGACGATGTGCCGGACGAGATCGCCGCGATCTTCGACCCCCTGGGCAATGCGGTTCACACGGCACTGTCCTTCGACCTGGTCGGCGAGGACGTGCTGGTCACCGGCGCCGGGCCGATCGGCATCATGGGCGCGCTGGTGGCGCAATGCGTCGGCGCGCGAAAAGTGGTCATCACCGACATCAACCCGGTGCGGCTGGCGCTGGCCAAAAAGCTCGGCGTCCAGCATGTCGTCGATGCCTCGAAGGAAAAGCTGCGCGATGTCATGCCGGTGCTCGGCATGACCGAGGGTTTTGACGTCGGCCTCGAAATGTCGGGCGCCGCCCCCGCCTTCCGCGACATGATCGACACCATGAACAATGGCGGTAAGATCGCCATTCTGGGCATCGCGCCGACCGGCTTCGAGATCGACTGGAACAAGGTCATCTTCAAGATGCTGCATCTCAAGGGCATCTACGGGCGCGAAATGTTCGAGACCTGGTACAAGATGATCGCGCTCGTACAGGGCCCGCTCGATGTCAGCGGGCTGATCACGCATCGGATTGGCATCGACGATTATCAGGCCGGGTTTGATGCGATGCGCAGCGGCAGTTCGGGCAAGGTGGTGATGGACTGGTGAGGGAAGGATAGCAGTAGGCTGGAGCTGATTTAGAAAGACCTTATAGTCACTCCAGGAAACAGGGGATGTCCAGGGTATACTCTTTGGCGAAATCCGTGGTGACGGATGATACCTTGCCTGAGAAGTCGAATTAGGGTGGCTCAGGGCCACCGAGCTTTGTTCTCCAATGCGGCCAACCCTCGAACAACCGCCGTGCGTTCGCCGTCACTCAGCTTCGCTAACAGCTCCAGCTCAAACGCTTTCGCCAGTGGCACCATCTCTCGATAGGCGGCAAGGCCGGCCTTGGTCAGCGCAAGGTGCTCCACACGCCGATCGCTCTCGTCGGGTGTCCGTGTCAGCCAGCGCCGCCTTTCGAGCTCGGCCACCGCACGCGACACCTTGGTCTTGTGCATGGCCGATTGCTCGCCGAGCTCCGTCGCCGTCATCGTGCCGCGCTGGCCGAGGCCTGAAAGCGTGCGCCATTCGGGCCGGGTCAGGCCATGGCTGTCCTTGTAAATCCTGGAGAACTCGCGGCTGACGGCATCGGCCAGGCGATAGAGCCGGTAGGGCAGGAAGCTTTCGAGTTCCAGGATCTCCGGTTCCATGGTTCAATTTCCCCACGCGCCATGGTGGCATTGATAGTTACATTTTCAATGGTTACAAATGAAACAAGTTTGGTCAATCCGGGAGGAACCGATGGCTTTTTCCTACATGCCGGGCTTCGGCAACGACTTTGAAACCGAGACGCTGCCCGGATCGCTGCCGCAGGGCCGCAACTCGCCGCAGCGGCCGGCCTACGGCCTCTATGCCGAGCAGCTTTCCGGCTCTCCCTTCACCGCTCCACGCGGCACCAATGAGCGCTCCTGGCTCTACCGCATCCGGCCGAGCGTAAAACACACCGGCCGCTTCAAGGCGGCGACCTATCCCTTGTGGAAGACCGCCCCCAATGTCGGCGACCACGAACTGGCGCTTGGCCAGTATCGCTGGAATCCGGTGCCGATGCCGAAGGCGCCGACCGATTTCATCGCCGGCATGCGCAGCATAACCACCGCCGGTGATGTGCTCGGGCAGACCGGCATGGCGGCCCATGTCTATGTCGCCAACACATCTATGGTGGACGATCATTTCTTCAACGCCGATGGTGAACTGCTGGTCGTCCCACAGGTAGGCGCCTTGCGTTTCGTCACCGAGATGGGCGTCATCGAGCTCAGGCCCGGCGAGATCGCCGTTTTGCCGCGCGGCCTGGTCTTCAAGGTCGAACTCGTCGATGCCGAAGTGCGCGGCTATGTCTGTGAGAACTACGGCGCTAAGCTGACCTTACCCGACCGCGGCCCGATCGGCGCCAATTGCCTGGCGAATCCGCGCGACTTCAAGACGCCTTGCGCCTGGTTCGAGGAGAAGGAAACGCCGTGCCGGCTGACGGTGAAATGGTGCGGCAATTTCCACGTCACCGAGATTGGCCATTCGCCGCTCGACGTTGTCGCCTGGCATGGCAACTATGCACCCTACAAATATGATCTGGCGACCTTTTCGCCGGTTGGCGCGCTTTTGTTCGACCATCCCGACCCGTCGATCTTCACCGTGCTGACCGCGCCGAGCGGCGAGGAGGGCACCGCCAACATCGACTTCGTCATCTTCCCGCCGCGCTGGCTGGTGGCCGAAGATACGTTCCGGCCGCCCTGGTATCACCGCAACATCATGAGCGAGTTCATGGGGCTGATCCACGGCCAGTACGATGCCAAGGAGGAAGGTTTTGTCCCCGGCGGCATCAGCCTGCACAATCTGATGCTGGCCCATGGGCCGGACGCCCCTGGCTTCGAAAAGGCCTCGCGCGTGGAGCTGAAACCGGTCAAGCTCGACAACACCATGGCCTTCATGTTCGAGACCCGTTACCCGCAGATGCTGACCCGCTACGGCGCTGAACTCGAAACCCGGCAGGACAATTACATCGACTGCTGGTCCGATCTTAAGAAGCGCTTCAATGGCACGCCTGAGGGCGATTGGTCTTGAGATCAGTTCAATGAGTGATCGCCTTGTGCTTCTGGGCTCCAAGGGTGGTCCGGCGCTGCGGCCAGGCGGACCGTGGCCGAGTTCGTCGCTGCTGGAGCTCGGCGGTCGAACCATCGTTGTCGATTGCGGGCTTGGCGTGACGCGCGGTCTGGTCGATGCCGGCATCAGCCTGAAGGCGCTCGACCTGATCTTCATCACGCATCTGCATTCCGACCATGTGCTGGAACTCGGACCGCTGATCCACACCGCCTGGACGGCGGGGCTGGCGACGCCGGTCAACGTGTTCGGCCCGCCTGGCACCGGCCACTACTGGCGGCGCTTTTGCCAGGCGATGGAATTCGACATCGAAATCCGCATCGTCGATGAGGGCCGGCCCGATATTCGCGATCTGGTTTCGATCAGCGAATTCGGCGAAGGTGAGGTGCTCGAGCAGCGCGGCCTGAAAGTGACGGCACTGCGTGTCGACCATCCGCCGGTCACCGACTGCTTTGCCCTGCGCTTCGAGCATGGCGGGAAAAGCGTGGTCTTTTCCGCCGACACGGCCTTCTTTCCACCACTCGCCGATTTCGCTGAAGGCGCTGACCTTCTTGTCCATGAAGCCATGCTGGAGCAAGGCATTGAGCGGCTCGTGGCCAAGACCGGCAACGGCGCGCGGCTCAGAGAGCATCTGCTGGCCAGCCACAGCTTTGCCGAGGAAGCCGGGCGCATCGCGAGCGGTGCCGGCGTGAAAAGGCTGGTGCTCAATCACCTCATTCCGGCCGACGATGCCGAGATCGGCGAGGCAGACTGGCTCGCTGCTGTCAGGAAAACATGGGCCGGCGACTTGACGATCGCCCGCGACGGCCTTGTTGTGGAATTAAGCGGCTCCAAAGCCGCATCAGGAGAGGGAACCGAATGAAGCTTGCCACATTGAAGGACGGGACGCGCGACGGAAAGCTCGTCGTCGTCTCGCGCGACCTGACGCAGTACACCGATGCCTCGTTCCTGGCGCGCACGTTGCAGGCCGCACTCGACGATTGGCGCAGGATCTCGCCGCATCTCGGCACAATCGCGGAATCGCTGGAGAACAATGCGGTGCCCTCGGTCCGCTTTCACGAGCACGACGCGCATTCTCCGCTGCCGCGCGCCTATCAATGGGCTGACGGGTCGGCCTATGTGAACCATGTCGAATTGGTCCGCAAAGCGCGTGGCGTCGAGATGCCGGCGAGCTTCTGGACCGACCCGCTGATCTACCAGGGCGGTTCGGACTCCTTCATTGCGCCACGCGACCCGATCCGCATGGCTGACGAAGCTTTTGGCATCGACATGGAGGCGGAGGTCGCTGTCATCGTCGACGACGTGCCGATGGGCGCCAGCCTCGATGAAGCACGCGCCGCGATCCGGCTGGTGATGCTGGTCAATGACGTCACCCTGCGCACGCTCACCGGGCCGGAATTGGCCAAGGGGTTTGGTTTCTTCCAGTCGAAGCCTTCCTCGGCCTTTTCGCCCGTCGCGGTGACGCCGGATGAACTGGGCGATGCCTGGGATGGCGGCAAGGTCAGCCTGCCGCTGCTTGCCGATCTCAACGGCAAACCCTTTGGCCGCGCCGATGCCGGCGTCGATATGACCTTCGATTTTCCGGCGCTGATCGTGCACGCAGCCAGGACAAGGCCGCTGGTATCGGGCACCATCATCGGCTCGGGCACGGTCTCCAACAAGCTCGACGGCGGCCCGGGCAAGCCCGTCTCGGCCGGCGGCGCCGGCTATTCCTGCATTGCCGAACTGCGTATGATCGAGACCATCGAGGCGGGCGAGCCCAAGACGCCGTTCCTGCGCTTCGGCGACACGGTGCGCATCGAGATGAAGGACAAGACCGGACATTCGATCTTCGGCGCCATCGAGCAGAAGGTCGAGAAATACCAGGGGTAAACAGGGGGCAATGGAATGACGGGGGAGGCGTTCTATCTTCTGGCCGGCGTCTGGGCGCTTGGGATTCTGGCGGTCTTCATCCTCGCGATCCGGTTGAGCTACCGCATCGAGGCGCGCTCGCCTGATCTCACCAACCGCAGCGGCTTCCGGCGCAAGGCGATGATGTTTCACACCATCACCAACATGAAGGTCGCTCGAGACGAAGAGACGCAAGCCATGCGCAGGCGCATGAACTGGTTGCTGCTGGTCGCTCTCGCCGGATTCGCGATCATGGGGGCAGGCCTGCATATGGTGCGGGCAGGGGGATGATCTCATGAACCTGCTGGATCATCTGCGCCGCATGGCGGGCAACAATCTCTGGTCGAACGACCGGCTCTATCGTGCGGTACTGGCGCTCAAGCCTGGTGAGTTCGAGGCTGAGCGCACCAGCTTTTTCCCGTCGATCAAGGCGACGCTCAACCACATGCTGGCGGTCGATCATCTCTATCTCGATTTTCTCGAAGAGGGCGGCGTTGGTGCCGCCGCCCATGACGATTTCGTGCCATTCGAAGAGCGCCGTGCACTGTCTGCCGCGCAGGTCGCGGCCGACAGGCGCTTGATCGCCTTCTGCGATGGGCTGTCGGAAGCCGATCTCGATCGGCGCGTCGTCACCGACCGCCGCGAGGACGGCATGATCTCCGAGCGCATTGGCGACATCCTTGCCCATGTCTTCCTACACGACATCCACCACCGCGGTCAGGTGCACGCGATGCTGTCCGGAACCTCGGTCGCGCCGCCACAGCTGGACGAGTTTCTGCTCGATTACGATGTGAAGCTGAGGGAGAAAGAGGTCGAGCGGCTGGGGCTCAAGATCTGATTTTTGCGCATGGCCCATAAGAGAGCCACATGCAAATCCGCCCGACCTGAACCTTACTCCGCCGCCTGCACCTTGATCACGCCGCGCTTGATCTGGTCCTGCTCGATCGATTCGAACAGCGCGCGGAAATTGCCTTCACCAAAGCCTTCGTCACCCTTGCGCTGTATGAACTCGAAGAAGATCGGCCCGATCACGGTTTTGGAAAAGATCTGCAGCAGGATCTTGGTCATGCCGCCGTCGACCACGCCTTCGCCGTCGATGAGAATGCCGTGCTTCTTCATCCGCTCGATAGGCTCGTCATGGCCGTTCACACGGTCATAGGACATGTCGTAGTAGGTTTCCGGCGGCCCGGGCATGAACTTCAGCCCGTTGTCGGCGAGCTTGTCGGTCGCGGCATAGATCTCGTCGGTGCCGACCGCAATGTGCTGGATGCCTTCGCCATTGTACTTCTTCAGATATTCGGCGATCTGGCTGGTCTCGTCCTTGGATTCGTTGAGCGGGATGCGGATCTTGCCGCAGGGCGAGGTGATGGCGCGGCTGACCAGGCCGGTGATCTTGCCGTCAATGTCGAAGAAATGGATCTGTTTGAAGCCGAACAGATTGCGGTAGAAATCCCACCATTTGTCCATCTGGCCGCGATAGACATTGTGGGTCAGGTGGTCGAGGAAATAGAAGCCGACGCCCAGCGGCCGCGGATCGCGCGCGCCCAGCCACTCGAACTCGGCATCGTAAGCCGAACCCTTCGCGCCGTAGGTATCGATGAAATAGAGCAGCGAGCCGCCGATACCGACGATCGCCGGCACGTCGAGCGCCTTGTCGTCACCTTCATAAGGCGTGGCGCCCTTCGAGATGGCATGGTCGAATGCATGCTTGGCATCGACCACGCGCCAGGCCATCGAGGCGGCGCAAGGGCCATGCTTGTCGGCGAACTTCCTAGCGTGCGAGCCCGGCTCGGCATTGACGACATAGTTGATGTCGCCCTGGCGCCAGACGGTTATGTCTTTGGTGCGATGCTTGGCCACCGCCACATAGCCCATGCGGGTGAACAGTTCCGCGAGCTTCTGCGGTTCCGGATGCGCGAATTCGACGAACTCGAAACCATCGGTACCGGCGGGGTTGTCCTTGCTGATCGTGGCGGGCGGGGCGTCGTGCGGGAAGGGACCCATGATATTCCTCCGAAAACGGCTTGGCCTGAAAAGACCATCTCACGCCATCATAGCGCGGAGCCGGCGCATGGTGCTTGCATTCAAACGCTTGAAATGATCATGTCATGCGCGAAGTGTGCACGTTGAGAGATAAAATCATGGATGAAACGCGCATTGATCAGTTTGACCGCAAGATTATGGCGCTTCTGCAGGGCGACGCGCGGCTCACCAACAACGATCTCTCGGAGCGGGTGAACCTGTCGCCCTCACAGTGCTCGCGCCGCCGCCAGCGGCTCGAGGAGGATGGCTATATCAAGGGCTATCGTGCCGTGCTCGACCGCGACAAGCTCGGCTTCTCGCTGGTCAACGTGATTTCGGTAACGCTTGCCACCCATAACCGCGACAATGCCAGGCGCTTCGGCGAACTGGTGGCGCGGCTGCCGGAAGTGCAGGAGGCGCACGCGCTGACCGGCGAGATGGATTATATCCTGAAAGTGGTGACGCCCGATCTCAAATCACTGTCGGAATTCGTCAACGGCGTGCTCCTGCCGCACGAATCCGTGCAGCATGTGAAGACGGCGATCGTGCTGGAGACGCTGAAGGAAACCGGCGCGCTGCCGATTTAGCCCTTCGACTGCTGGATCAGCCCATACAGATTGGTGCAGCGGGCGCCGGAACGGCAGTAGGCGAACACCGGGCCTTCCAATTCGTTCAGTGCTTCGGCCTGATCCTCGACATTCTCGGCTGTGATCTGGCCACTGATGACCGGGATGTAGCGGAAGGCGAGGCCCGCGGCCTCTACCGCCGATCCGATGCTTTTGGCCGAAGGCTGGCCAGGCTGCTCATCGTCAGGCCGGTTGCAGATGACGCTCTTGAAGCCGGCTTCCTTGATGGCGGCGACATCTTCGGCCTGGATCTGGCCAGAGACCGAATAGTCCTCACTGATTTCGCGGTATTCCATGGCAGCATCCTCACAATCTGATTTGGCGAGAAGTCTTGCCACTCTCCAGCGGAACCGGCAACACCCGTCAGCTAAAATCCGGCCGGGCTTGTCTTGGGCCGACCGGATAGAATGATACCATCAGCTGCCGAGGATCGCGCCTTTGATCTGACGGGTGTTGTTGTGCATCATGTCGATATAGGTCGAGCCGGGGCCATCGGGCTGCGACAGCGCATCCGAATAGAGCGTGCCGCCCACCTTGATGCCGGTCTCGCTGGCGATCTGTTCGATCAGGCGCGGGTTGGTGATGTTCTCGACGAAGATCGCCGACGCCTTGTCCTGCTTCACTTGGCTAACCAGCCTGGCGACATCGGCGGCCGACGGTTCAGAATCGGTCGAAATGCCTTGCGGGGCAAGGAAGGTCAGGCCGTATTCGTGTTCGAAATAGCCAAACGCATCATGCGAGGTGATGACGACGCGCTTCGCCTCGGGGATCGACTGGATCGCCGCCTTCACTTCGCCTTCCAGTGCATCGAGCTTCTTGGTGTAGGCGGCTGCATTGGTCTGGTAGCCGACGCAGCCATCGGTGTCGGCCGCGCAGAAGGCCTCGGCGATGTTCTTCACATAGATCTTGGCATTGGCGATCGACTGGAAGGCGTGCGGGTCGGTGACCGTTTTGCCGCCGCCGGTGCCGGCACCTTCGGCCGCGTCGGCGTCGGCGAATTCAGGCTTGAAGTCGATCGGCGTCACGCCCTTGGTCAAGGTGATGATCGAGGCCTTGGTGGCGCTGGCGTCGACCAACCGCTGCAGGAAACCCTCAAAGTGCAGTCCGTTGACCAGAACGATATCGGCCTTGGCCATGGCGACCGCGTCGGCCGGGCTCGGCTCATAGACATGGGCATCGCCATCCGGCCCGACGATGGTGGTCAGATCGATGCGGTCGCCACCGACATTCCTGGCGAAATCCGCAATGACCGTGAAACTGGCGACCACTTTCAACGGCGCGGCAAAGGCCGAGGACGCACCAAAGGCGGTTAATGTTATAACGCTCATCGCCAGAGCAGCACGGATGGATTTCAGCATGGGTAGGGGCTCCTTTCGAGGGGCGGGGGGTCAGGCCGTTCTGTGACGGTGATGGATGATGCGGGCGCGCAGAATCCCGCGCGTGCCAAGCAGGATCGAGGCGAAATAGACGACGCCGGCCGACAGGATGATAGCCGGGCCAGACGGCAGCGAGGCGTGATAGGACAACAGCAGCCCGGCGATGCAGGAAGCGAAACCGATCAGTACGGCGAGCACGCACATCGGCTCGACGCGTGCGGTCCAGAAGCGGGCTGCTGCTGCCGGCAGCATCATCAAACCGACGGACAGCAAAGTGCCGAGCGCCTGGAAGCCGCCGACGAGGTTGAGCACGACAAGGCCAAGGAAGATGAAATGCACCGGGCTGCCCATCTTGCTGACCGAGCGCAGGAACAGCGGATCGAGGCATTCGGCGACCAGCGCCCGCCAGAAGATGGCGAGGCTGACCAGCGTTATCGCGACAATGCCGCCGATCAGGATCAGTGCCTCGTTGTTGAGCGCCAGCACGGTGCCGAACAGCACATGCATGAGATCGACGCTGGAGCCGCGGATCGACACCATCAGCACGCCGATGGCGAGCGAGATCAGGTAGAAGGCCGCCATCGAGGCATCCTCGCGCTGAATGGTGAAGCGCGAGACAGCCCCAGCGCCAAGCGCCACGATGACGCCGGCAATCAGGCCGCCAATGGTCATCGGCAGGATTTCCAGCCCGTAGAACAGGAAGCCGGCAGCCGCCCCTGGCAGGATGGCATGCGCCATGGCGTCGCCCGACAGGCTCATGCGCCGCAGCATCAGGAAGACGCCGATCGGGCAAGCGCCGAGCGACAGCATCAGCGAGCCGAACAGGGCCCGCTGCATGAAGCCGAAATCGGCAAAGGGTGCGATGAAAAGGCCGTAGACCCAGTCCATCAGGCGGCCCTCGGGCCGGCGCCGTGATGATGGTCATGAGTGTGGCTGTGATCGTGCCCATCAGCATGATCATGAGCGTGCTCATCCGGTTCGCACCAAGGAGCGTTTTCCTCCCAGGCTTCATGGAAGCGGCGCGCGCGCAAAAGGTTCTCCGGCTTCAGCGTTTCCCCGGTTTCGCCCCAGGCGATCGGCTGGCGGGCTAGGAGCAACGTCTCCGGAAAATTCTGGCGCACGAGATCGAGGTCGTGGACGACGACCATGATGGTGCGTTCCTCGCCATGCCAGCGCTTGATCAGGGCGATGAGGTCGCCGACCGTCTTGGCATCGACGGCATTGAACGGCTCGTCGAGCAGGATGAGGTCGGCATCCTGCAACAGCACGCGGGCAAACAGCGTGCGTTGCAGCTGGCCGCCCGACAGCGTGTCGATCGGTCGCTTCTCGAAGCCGCCGAGGCCGACCGCCATCAGCGCCTGGCTGACCGCCGTGCGATCCTCTGATGTGTAGCGGCCAAGCATGCCGCGCTTTGGCCAGAGGCCAAGCGAAACCAGATCGACGACGCGCGCCGGGAAGGAGCGGTCGAGCTCCGATTGCTGCGGAAGATAGGCTGCTCGTACGCCCGGGGCGCGAACAACCTCGCCGGCCATCGGCTTCAGCACGCCGACGATACCCTTCATCAGTGTCGATTTGCCGGAGCCGTTGGCACCGACCACGGCCGTCAGCGAACCCTTGCGGATCGTGCCGTCGAGGTGATGGATCGCTGGGTGGCTGCTGTAGCCCAGCGTCAGGTCACGGAATGTCAGGCAGGTCTGGGTCATGTCGTTCCGTGGGGCAGCGAAATCCGGCCGCGGGCAGGGGTCGATTGGATATGTGATGTTATTACATTAGTCAACAAGCCAATCGGGCGGAATTGCGACCGGCGGCTCAACTTGCCGTGAATCTCGTCTCTCACTGGTCCAAGGAGATTTGGCCCCGGCGGCCTTGCCCGAAGCCCACGCCAACTCTAAACAGGCGCGACCTCTCAAAACGAAGGAAACTCCCATGAGCATTCGTCGCATCGATGTTGGCCCGCGCATGAGCCAGATCGTCATCCACGGCAACACCGTCTATCTGGCCGGCCAGGTCGGCGAGCCCAGCGGCAACGTCGCCTCGCAGACCCGTGATATCCTGGCGACCATCGACGAATTGCTGGCCAAGGCCGGCACCGACAAGACCAAGATCGTTCAGGCGATCATCTGGCTGGCCGATATGGGCACCTTCGCCGAGATGAATTCGGAATGGGATAAGTGGGTGCCGCAGGGCAACACGCCGGCCCGCGCCACAGGCGAAGCCAAGTTGGCTGGTCCGGAATATCTGGTCGAGATTATTATCACGGCGGCGATTTAAGCGGCGGCCTTCTACCTCCCCCTTGTGGGGGTGAGCGGCCGAAAGGCCAGCGAACGCTGGGACCCAGCCCAGCGCCACTGCCCTCCGCTATGGCTCTGGGCGTTCGGCGTTCGAAAAGCCAAATCGTTGGCTTTTCGCCAGTCTTCGGCTGGACACGCCTCACCCCTGCGACGGCGTGAACCTTGCCACCAGCGTGTGGCTTTCCGCCGGATAGACAAACCGTACATGGGTGACCGGATGCTCGGCACTCCATGTCCGCCGCTCGACCACCAAACAGGGCGCGCCGGGATCGATGTCGAGCGCGTCGGCAACGGCCTCATCGGCGGCCATGGCACGGATGCGATGTTCGGCCTCGCTCCACGGCACGCGGCCGATCAGCCAGGGGCCGGCGGCGATTTCCCTGAACTCTTCGTCGTCGGCTTCCGGAACCGCCGAGAGATTGATCAGGCGCTGCTCGAGTGCGAATGGCCGTTCGCCGGCAAAATGCAGGCCCTCGACCCATAGCAATGACCCCGCGGCGGACAGGCCGAGCAGCGCTCTGTCGTCCGCGTTGCTGCGCCGCTTCAGGCGCTCCAGCCGCTCGTAGCGATAGGGTAGGCCAAGCGCTTCGACCTCGATCCTGATGTCGTGAAGTTCCAGCACCGCTGCCTGCGATTGTGGCTGGCGCACGAAGCTGCCAGAGCGGCGGCGGCGTTCGATCAGCCCGGCCTTGGCCAGCTGGGACAGGGCCTTGTTCACCGTCATGCGCGAGCAATTATACTCGGTCGTCAGTTCGTGCTCGAACGGGATGCGATGGCCGGGTGCCCAGGCACCGGAGAGGATCCTCTCGCTGATATCGGACAGGATGCGCTGGTGCAGCGAACCGCCACCCTCCACATCCGCCGTCTCGGCCGTGCTCATGCCGACAGCGCCATCATCACACTGCGAAACCGCTCGCCGATAGCGTCGCGCCTGGCATGCCGGCCGCCGTAGACCTGCTTTTGCCCATGCACCCAGACGCAGTCCACCTTGCTGCCATTGGCGAAGATCCAGGCGTCGAGGATCGCGTCGCCGGTCTTGCCGGCCAGCGAGGGGGTCTTGGCGTCGAGCGAGACGAGATCGGCGGCCGCACCGACGGCAATCCGCGCGGCGCCGGCGCCGAGCGCGACACTGCCGCCGTCGAGTGCCGCATCGAACAGTGCACGCCCGGTCGAGCCACCGGCTACCGCCAGTACATTGCGGGCGCGGTGGGCGAGGCGTTGCGAATATTCGAGCTGGCGCAGTTCGTCAGGCAGGCCGATCAGCACGTTGGAATCGGAGCCGACGCCGAAGCGGCCGCCATGCTCGCCGAACAACGGCGCGGCAAACGTGCCGTCGCCGAGATTGGCCTCGGTGATCGGACAAAGGCCGGCAATGGCGCCGCTCCTGGCCATGCCGATGGTTTCCGCATCGGTCATATGGGTCGCGTGGATCAGGCACCAGCGCTGGTCGAGCTCGGCGTTGGCCAGCAGGAATTCGACCGGACGCGCGCCGGACCAGGCGAGGCAGTCCTCGACTTCCTTCACCTGTTCGGCGACGTGGATGTGAACTGGGCCGTGTGGCGCCAAAGCAGCGACCTGGGTCAGTTCCTCCGGCGTCACTGCGCGCAAACTGTGCGGCGCGACACCGACGACGGCTTGATTCAACGCACGAACCGATTCGCGGCTCTTCTCAACAAGCCGGGAGAACCGATTCACATCGTTGATGAATCGACGTTGGCCTTCGTTTGGCGCGGCGCCGCCGAAGGAGGAATGTGCGTAAAACACCGGCAGCAGTGTCAGGCCGATGCCGGTTTCGCCGGCCGCCGCCGCGATGCGCTCGGCCATCTCGGCAGGGTTGGCGTAGGGTTTCCCGTCACGGTCGTGATGCAGATAGTGGAATTCGCCGACGCGTGAGAAGCCGGCTTCCAGCATCTCGACATAGAGCTGTGCGGCCACCGCCTCGACCTGGTCGGGCGTCATCGACAGCGCGAAACGATACATCACTTCGCGCCAGCTCCAGAAACTGTCGGCGGAAGGGCCGCGAAGTTCGGCAAGCCCGGCCATGCCGCGCTGGAAGGCGTGGCTGTGCAGATTGGGCATGCCGGGGAGCAGTATCGTATGGCGTTCATCATCGGCCTGCGGAGCTGCGCCCGCTTCGACGGTGGCGATGCGGCCTCCGTCGAGCGCGATCCTGACATTGCCTTGCCAGCCTTCGGGCAGCAGCGCCTGTTCCGCAAAGATCGCCGTCATATGCGTCTCCAAATCTGCATGCTTGAGCGACGATACCACTTGCGTCGCGTTTCGATATGTATATACATAATCGTCATCCTTTCAAATGGAAAAGATGATGGTTGGAGCAAACGGAAAGAGCGGCCTTCGCCTGTGGCGCAATGCGCGGCTGGCCACCATGGCCGACGGCGCGGCCGGCCTCGGCGTCGTCGAGAAGGGCGCCGTTGCTGCCCGCGACGGGCTTATCGTCTATGCCGGCGCCGAAGCGGACATGCCGGCTTCGGCAGGGCAGGGCGCCGAGACCGTCGATTGCGAGGGCCGCTGGATCACGCCCGGCCTGATCGACTGCCACACGCATCTTGTCTATGCCGGCAACCGCGCCAACGAATTCGAGATGCGGCTGGCCGGCGCTACCTATGAGGAAGTCGCCAGGGCGGGTGGCGGGATTGTGTCCTCGGTCAAGTCCTTGCGCGCGGCAAACGAGGATGAACTCGTTGCCCAGACACTGCCGCGCCTCGACGCGCTGATGGCCGAGGGTGTCACGACGGTTGAAGTCAAATCGGGCTATGGCCTCGATCTCGACAATGAGAAGAAGTCGCTGCGTGCCGCCCGCCGGCTGGCCAATGAGCGTCCCGTGACCGTTCGCACCACGTGCCTCGCCGCACACGCGCTGCCGCCCGAAGCGAAGGGTGACAAGGACGCTTTTATCGATCTGGTCGCCAAGCAGATTGTTCCGGCGGTTGCCGCCGAAGGACTGGCGGATGCGGTCGACGGTTTTTGTGAAGGCATAGCGTTCTCGCCGGAGCAGATGGCGCGCGTTTTCGATGCCGCCAGGGCCTTGGGCCTGCCGGTCAAGCTTCACGCCGACCAGCTGTCCAACCTGCACGGGGCCGCGCTTGCCGCCAGCTATGGCGCGCTGTCCGCCGACCATCTCGAATATACGGACGAGGCGGGCGCTGCCGCCATGGCAAAGGCCGGCACGGTGGCGACCATCCTGCCCGGCGCCTACTACTTCATTCGCGAAACCAAGAAGCCGCCTGTCGACTTGTTCCGCCGCCATGGTGTGAAGATGGCGGTGGCGACGGACAGCAATCCCGGCACTTCGCCGCTCACCTCGCTGTTGCTCACCATGAATATGGCCGCGACGCTCTTTGGCTTGACCGTCGATGAATGCCTCGCCGGCGTCACCCGCGAGGCCGCGCGTGCGCTTGGCCTTCTCGACAAGGCCGGCACACTGGAAGCCGGCAAATCCGCCGACTTGGCGATCTGGGACATCGAGCGTCCCGCCGAACTCGTTTACCGCATGGGCTTCAACCCGCTCCATGCCCGCATCTGGAGAGGACAATGACCGAACTGACCCTGAAGCCCGGCAATGCGACGCTGGCCGACTGGCGCGCCATCTATCGTGGCGCCGTGCCGAAACTCGATGATGCCTGCCGTCCAAAAATCAAGGCGAGCGCCGAGGCTGTCGCCAGGATCGTCGCCAAGGGCGAGCCGGTCTACGGCATCAACACCGGTTTCGGCAAACTCGCCAGCGTGCGCATCCCGGCCGAGGATCTCGAGACCTTGCAGCGCAACATCGTGCTGTCGCATGCCGCCGGCGTCGGCGAGCCGATGCCGGTTGCCATCGCCCGCCTGATGATGGCGCTGAAACTTGCCAGCCTGGCGCAGGGCGCCTCCGGTGTGCGCTCGCAAACCATCGAATTGCTGGAAGCGATGCTCGCCAACGACGTCATCCCCGTGGTGCCGGCGCAGGGCTCCGTTGGCGCTTCCGGCGACCTTGCCCCGCTGTCGCACATGACGGCGGTGATGATTGGCGTCGGCGAGTGCTTTACGCCACATGGCCGCTTCCCGGCCAAGGTCGCGTTCGTTTCGCATGGCCTCGAGCCGGTGACATTGGGTGCCAAGGAAGGCCTGGCGCTGCTCAACGGAACGCAGTTCTCGACCGCCTATGCACTGGCCGCTTTGTTCGAGGCCGAAGTGCTTTACCAATCGGCTCTGGTTGCCGGCGCGCTGTCGACCGACGCTGCAAAGGGCTCCGACGCGCCGTTCGATCCGCGCATTCATGTGTTGAGAAAGCATCGCGGCCAGATCGAGACTGCGGACGCGCTGCGCAATCTGATGGCCGGTAGCGCTATCCGCGAGTCGCACCGCGTCGGCGACGAGCGCGTGCAGGACCCGTACTGCCTGCGCTGCCAGCCGCAGGTGATGGGCGCGGCGCTCACCTTGCTGCGCCAGGCGGCCGATACTCTCGGCACCGAGGCCAATGGCGTCACCGACAACCCGCTGATCTTCGCCGAGGACGACACGGCACTGTCCGGCGGCAATTTCCACGCCGAGCCGGTGGCCTTCGCCGCCGACATGATCGCGCTCGCGGTCTGCGAGATCGGTTCGTTGTCGGAGCGCCGCATCGCCATGCTGGTCGACCCGGCGCTGTCGGGCATGCCGGCCTTCCTGACGCCGAAGCCCGGGCTGAATTCCGGCTTCATGATCCCGCAGGTGACGGCGGCCGCCCTTGTTTCGGAAAACAAGCAGAAGGCCTATCCGGCATCAGTCGATTCGATCCCGACCTCTGCCAACCAGGAAGACCATGTCTCGATGGCCGCGCACGGTGCGCGCCGGCTGATCGGCATGGTCGAGAATGCCACGGCTGTGATCGGCATCGAATTGCTGGCTGCGGCGCAGGGCTGTGATTTCCATCAACCGCTGGCATCAAGCAACGCGCTGGAGGCCGTGCGCAAGCTGGTCCGGGCCGAAGTGCCGCATCTCGACAATGACCGGCATTTCCACCCCGATATGGAAAAAGCCATCGCCATGGTGCGCAGTGGCGCGACCATCAAGGCGGCCGGCGCGGTGGCGCTGCCCTCGATTTCGGGAGCGGCGTGATGGCCGCCACACCCTGGCTCACTGTTAGCCAAGGCACAGCACCCCTGCTGGTGTCGATCCCGCACACCGGCATCGACCTTGCCGGTCTCGAAAACCGGCTGGTCTCGCCCTGGCTCGGCCGCCGCGATTGCGACTGGTGGATCGACAATCTCTATGACTTCGCCGGCAGCCTCGGCGCCACCGTCGTCCACACCGCGATCTCGCGCACCGTCATCGACGTCAACCGCGATCCCTCGGGCGCCTCGCTCTATCCCGGCCAGGCGACGACCGGCCTGTGCCCGACCGAGACCTTTGATGGCGATCCGCTCTACCGCGAGGGCGAAGAACCCGGGCCGTCGGAAGTTGACGAACGCCGCGAAAAATTCTTCGTGCCTTACCATGCCGCCTTGCAGGCCGAGATCGGCCGGCTGCGTGGCCTGCATGACAAGATCGTCCTCTACGACTGCCACTCGATCCGTTCGGTTCTGCCGCGCCTGTTCGAAGGCACGCTGCCGGTGTTCAACCTCGGCACCAATGACGGCAAGAGCGCCGATCCGAATCTGCAGGCAATGGTCAGCGAGATCATGGCCGAAACCGGCGAGACCTCTGTCGTCAACGGCCGCTTCAAGGGCGGCTGGATCACACGCCATTTTGGCCAACCGCAACAAGGTGTCCACGCCTTGCAGATGGAGCTCTCCAACCGCGGATACATGCGCGAGCCCGAAGAAAAGGGTGAGCCGGACAATTGGCCGGTACCGTACGACGCCGATTTCGCAGCGCCGATCCGCGCGACGCTGGAGACCATTCTGAAAACCGCGATTGCCTGGGCGCACGGCTGATCAGCACTTTTTGGAGGAACGCAATGGCCGGACATGTCAGGACATTCCTTCTCGCCGCTGGGCTTCTTTCAGCTGCGATTGTTTCCGCAGCCGCCGCCGAGGTGGCGATGAAGGGTCCGGAAATTCTCGCCGATCTCAGGGGTGCCCATGTCCAGGGCGATGGCTGGTCACAGGACTTCGATGACGGTGGCGCGACCAGCTATGCCAAAGGCGACAGCCACCAGATCGGCCGTTGGGACGTGCGCGGTGACCAGTATTGCTCACTGTGGCCGCCCTCCGATGCCTGGGCTTGCTACGACATGACCATCGATTCCTCCAATCCTGACCACGAACAAGTCACCTGGATCAGCGCCGAAGGCTCTCGCAGCACCGCGCATCTCATTCGAAAGGGACAATGATGAACAATCCTCGCCACAACATCCGCGAAGTGCGCGCGCCGCGCGGCGACAAGCTCAATGCCCGCTATTGGACGACCGAAGCGCCGCTGCGCATGCTGATGAACAATCTCGATCCCGAGGTTGCCGAAAACCCCAATGAACTGGTCGTCTACGGCGGCATCGGCCGGGCGGCGCGTACCTGGAACGATTTCGACAGCATCGTCGCCTCGCTGAAGACGCTTGGTGAGGACGAGACACTTTTGGTGCAGTCCGGCAAGCCGGTCGGCGTGTTCCGCACGCACGCCGATGCGCCGCGCGTGCTGATCGCCAACTCCAACCTCGTGCCACATTGGGCGAATTGGGATAAATTCAATGAGCTCGATAAGAAGGGCTTGATGATGTACGGCCAGATGACGGCCGGCTCGTGGATATACATCGGTACGCAAGGCATCGTGCAGGGCACCTACGAAACCTTCGTCGAGGCCGGCCGCCAGCACTATGGCGGCAACCTCAAGGGCAAATGGATCCTGACCGGCGGCCTCGGCGGCATGGGCGGCGCCCAGCCGCTGGCCGCCGTCATGGCCGGCGCCTGCTGCCTGGCCATCGAGTGCAATCCGGACTCGATCGATTTCCGCCTGCGCACCCGCTATGTCGACGAGAAGGCCGAGACGCTGGACGAAGCGATGGAGATGATCGAGCGCTGGACCAAGGCCGGCGAGGCGAAGTCTGTCGGTCTGCTCGGCAACGCAGCCGAGATCGTACCCGAAATGTTCATGCGCGGCATCCGCCCCGACATGGTCACCGACCAGACCTCGGCCCACGACCCCATCAACGGCTACCTGCCGAAGGGCTGGACGATGGCCGAGTGGCGCGAGAAGCGCGTCAGCGATCCCAAGGCGGTCGAAAAGGCAGCTCGCGCTTCGATGCGCGAACATGTCGAGGCGATGGTGGCGTTCTGGAACGCCGGCGTGCCGACGCTGGACTATGGCAACAATATCCGCCAGGTCGCCAAGGATGAAGGTTTCGAGAACGCCTTTGCTTTCCCCGGTTTCGTGCCGGCCTATATCCGTCCGCTGTTCTGCCGCGGTATTGGTCCGTTTCGCTGGGCCGCACTCTCGGGCGATCCCGAAGACATCTATAAGACCGACGCCAAGGTGCGCGAACTCACCCCCGGCAACACCCACCTGCACAATTGGCTCGACATGGCGCGCGAGCGCATCGCCTTCCAGGGGCTGCCGGCGCGCATCTGCTGGGTCGGTCTCGGTGACCGCCACCGGCTGGGCCTGGCCTTCAACGAAATGGTCGCCAAAGGCGAACTCAAGGCGCCGGTGGTCATCGGCCGCGATCATCTCGATTCCGGCTCGGTCGCTTCGCCCAATCGCGAAACGGAATCAATGAAGGACGGTTCCGACGCCGTGTCGGACTGGCCGTTGCTCAACGCACTGCTCAACACCGCTTCGGGCGCCACCTGGGTGTCGCTGCACCATGGTGGCGGCGTCGGCATGGGTTTTTCGCAGCATGCCGGCATGGTCATTGTCGCCGATGGCACGCCGGACGCCGCAAGGCGCCTGGAGCGCGTGCTGTGGAACGACCCGGCAACCGGCGTCATGCGCCACGCCGATGCCGGCTATGACATCGCCATTGAATGCGCCAAGGAGCACCAGCTCAACCTGCCCGGCATTTTAGGGTGATAGGCTGACCTCATGCGCATCCTTCGTGCCGCCGACTACCGTGTCATGCCTTGGAAGAACGGCGGCGGCACGACGACCGAAATCGCCGTCTCGCCTGACGGCGCCGGCCTCGACGATTTCGACTGGCGTGTCTCGATGGCTCGCGTCGAGGGCAGCGGGCCGTTCTCCAGCTTTGCCGGCATCGACCGCACGCTGTCGGTGCTGGAAGGCGAGGGGATCGTGCTTGATGTCGCCGGCCAGCCGTCGGCGCGGCTGACGCCGGCTTCGGCGCCTTTTGCCTTTCCAGCCGACCTGCCCACCAGCGCGGCTCTGATCGTCGGCCCGATCACCGACCTCAACGTCATGACCCGCCGAGGTCGCATGCTGCATTCGGTCGAGCGCCTGGCGATTTCACGGCCCGAGGACATCGCGACCGGGGCCGGTTCGACCCTCATCCTTTGTTACAAGGGCGAAGCCGTTTTCCCGGAGGCCGGGTCAATTCGCCTCGGGCCGCTCGATACGCTGCTGCTCGGGCCGGAGGCGCCCGCCTTGCGGGCCGAGCCCGCTCCCGACGCGACGTTGTTCGTGATCCGGATATCCGCTGCGGCCTGACGCCTTCGCGATAACGGTTACCGCTTGTTTCCAAACATGATCGCGCTGCCGGCGAAATATAGCGTAAGCTCTTGCCGGCATCACGAAAAAGCCCGAATCCTCTCCGCCGATCGAACTCGACGGGAAGAGGGGCGCTCGTCTTGGAACTTTTGCCGAGAGATGACGCCCTGTCGTGGTGCGGAAACAAACTTTCGGCAAGTGGGATTATGCAACCAATTGCATTTGAACCGGTTTTAGGGCCATTGCCGTGGCGGTGACGCCGCTATGTGCCCGCTTACGGAATTTTCAATGAATATTCAGACGAACCCAGCCCAGATCGAAAAGACCAGCGCGAGCTTCCCGGCCATCACGGAAGAGCCGATAAGGTCGACATTCCTGCCAGAGGAACGCCTCCGGCTGCTCGGCGAGAGCCTGGCAAAAGGCGATCTCACCGACCTTTTCGGCCTGACTCCGTTCGATTTCCAGGCTCGTATCCGCGACAGCGCCAAGAAGATCCTCGAAGTCTACCGTTCGACCAACGCCGCGCAGGCCAAGGGTGAAACGATCACTCCGGCCGCGCAATGGCTGCTCGACAACAATTATCTGGTCGAGGAGACCATCTTCCAGGTCAAGCGCGACCTGCCGCGCCGCTTCTATCGCCAGCTGCCGACGCTGAAACTGCCCGGTGGCGGCACCGTGCCGCGCGCACTGGCGTTGGCCTGGACCTATGTGGCGCATTCCGACAGTTCCGTCTCCGCGACCATGTTCAAGTCCATCGTCCAGGGTTTTCAGTCTGTCGAGCCGCTGAAGATCGGTGAACTCTGGGCGCTGCCATCGCTTCTACGCTTCGTTCTGATCGAAAATCTCCGCCGGCTGGCCGTCAGGGTCAACCGCACCCGCCAGATGCGCCAGATCGCCAACGACGTGGCCGACAAGGTGCTGGCGACCGACGACAGCGCCGACCGGCAAGTGATCCTGGCCAATTTCGGCGCCCATGCCCAGGACACCACCTTCGCCACCCAACTGCTCTATCGTTTGCGCGATGGGTCGCAGAATGCCGGCAAGGCCCTGGAATGGCTGGAAGGCGAGCTCGAGAAGACCGGATCCGATGCCGAGGAGATCATCATCTCCGAGCATCACACGCTGTCCAGCGGCAATGTGACGACCGGCAACATCATCCGCGGCCTGCGCGTCATCAACGATGTCGACTGGACGGTGTGGTTCGAAGGCGTCAGCCGCATCGACACCGTGCTGCGCGAGCGCACCGATTTCGCCGCCCTCGACTTCTTCTCGCGTGACCAGTACCGCACCGCGATCGAGGAACTGGCGCGCCGCTCGAACCTGTCGGAATACCGTGTCGCCGAAAAGGCCAGTGAATTGGCCGGTCATGCTACCGGTGAGGCAGGGGCGGCCAGCACTGAAGAGGGGATTGCGCCAACCGCGTCCGCTCACACCGATGTCGGTTTCTATCTTGTAGGCTCGCGTCGTCTGGAGCTGGAAAAGGCGATCGGCTATCGGCCCACCATCAGCCAGACGGTCAAGCGGGCCTTCGCCAAGACCGGATGGCTTGGCATCGTCCTGCCGGTCTTTGCGCTGACGGCCCTGCTTCTCGTTCTCACCGGCAACGCCTTGGCCAATCTCGGGCTGTCGGTAACCTCGATCGTCCTGATGCTGGTGCTGTTTGCGGTGCCGGCAAGCGAGGGCGCGCTCGCCTTCTTCAACACCGTGGTCTCGCTGTTCCTCAAGCCGACGCGCTTGGTCGGCTATGACTATCGGCACGGCGTGCCTCCCGAGGCGCGCACGCTGGTGGTTGTGCCGTCGCTGATCGGCTCGCGTGACGATGTCGAGGAAAACATCCGCAATCTCGAAGTGCATTACCTTGCCAATCTGGTAGACGAGATCCATTTCGCGCTGCTGTCGGATTGGCCCGACAGCAAGATCGAGATCGATGCGGCCGACACCGAAATCCTTGGATATGCCCGTGCCGAGATCGCCCGTCTCAATGCCCGCTATCCCTCGGAAGGCGCGCCGCGATTCTACATCCTGCACCGTCGCCGGCTGTTCAATGCCGCTCAGGGGTCCTGGATGGGCTGGGAGCGCAAGCGCGGCAAGCTGCATGAGCTCGACCTTTTGCTGCGCGGCGACAGTGACACCACCTTCCTGCCGCTCGATGTGCCGCTGCCGGAAAAGGTCGTCTATGTGATGACGCTCGACGCCGATACGCGCACCACCCGCGATGCCGTGGCGAGCCTCGTCGGCAAGCTCAGCCATCCGCTTAACCGCCCGCATTTCGACGCCACCAAACGTGTCGTCACCGCCGGCTACACGATCCTGCAGCCACGCATCACCGCTTCGCTTACCAGCGGCGACGAGGCCTCGTTCTTCCAACGTGTGTTCTCGGCCAATCGCGGCCTTGATCCCTATGTCTTCGCCGTGTCGGACCTCTATCAGGACGTGTTCAGCGACGGCTCCTTCACCGGCAAGGGGCTCTATCATGTCGACGCATTCGAAGCCGCCCTGCAAGGTCGGATCGAGGAAAACACCATCCTCAGCCACGATCTGCTCGAAGGCGCGCTGGCGCGCGCAGCGCTGGTCACCGACGTCGAACTGGTCGAGGACTATCCGACCCGCTACTCGGTCGACGCCTCGCGTCACCACCGCTGGGCACGCGGCGACTGGCAGCTTCTGGGCTATATCCTCGATCCGCGCTCCGGCGTTCCGGCCCTGTCACGCTGGAAGATGGTCGACAATCTGCGCCGCTCGCTGACACCGATCTTCTGGGTGATGGCCGCGATCGCCGGTTGGACCTTGCTGCCGTTCACGCAGGCCGCGCAATGGCAGGCCCTGCTGATCCTCAGCCTGTTCATGGCGCCGACCTTCGACATCGTCAACGCCATCCTGCCCAAGAGCGGCGACCAGACGCCGCGTGGTCATTTCTCTGCGCTGGCGCGCGATGTCGCCTTCGGCACCGCTATGGTGGCGCTGAAGATCGTGCTGATGGCACACAACGCCTGGATGATGGGCGATGCCATCGTGCGGACGCTCTACCGGCTGTTCGTCAGCCGACAGAACCTCCTGGAGTGGCGAACCGCCTCGCAAGCGCACAAGGCCGGCGATAACGATGTCGGCTCCTATTACGGCATGATGTACGGCGCCGTAATCATCGGCTTCGTCGGCCTCGCCATTCCGGTGCTGGCCGATTCCACCGGCGCCTTCGTCGCCTTCTTCTTCGCCCTGTTCTGGATCGGCTCGCCGGCGATCGCCAGCTGGATCAGCCGCTCGGCTGAAACCGAGGACCGGCTGCGCATATCGCAGGCCGATATCCATACATTGCGTACCGTGGCGCGGCGTACCTGGCATTATTTCGAAAGCTTCGTCACGGCAGAGCATCACAATCTGCCGCCGGACAATTTCCAGGAAAGCCCGGCACCGGTCGTGGCACCGCGCACCTCGCCCACCAACGTCGGTGTCTACCTGCTGTCGGTCGTCTCGGCGCGCGATTTCGGCTGGATCAGCCTGTCCGATGCCATCACCCGCATCGACGCCACCATGACGACCATCGAGAGCATGCCGCGCCACCGCGGCCATCTCTTCAACTGGTATGACACCACGACGCTGAAGCCGCTTTACCCGCTCTATATTTCGGCCGTCGACAGCGGCAATCTCGCCGGGCACCTTGTGGCGGTGGCGGCTGCCTGTGCCGAGTGGGCGGAAGCGCCTTCCGTGCACCTCCAGGGCGACTTCGAAGGCATTCTCGACACGGTGACCATCCTCAGCGAAAGCCTGGATGAGCTGCCGGATGATCGCCGCCAGTTGCGGCCCTTGCGCCAGCGTCTTGTTGATCGCCTGGATGGCATGCGGCGCGCCGTCGAAACGATCAAGGCGCAGCCTGAGATGGCCTCGATCCGCACCATCAACCTCGCCGTGCTGGCGGGCGAGATCCGCAAGCTGGCCACCGCCATCCACACCGAGGCCGCCTCTGCACAGAGCGACGTCATCGTCGACTGGGCGGCAAGGCTCGAAGCCACGTGCGAGGCGCATGTCCACGACGCCCACAGCGACGATAATGCCGTCGAGGCGCTGCGCGCCAAGCTCCTGACCTTGCGCGAGCGCACCCGCCGCTTCGCCTTCGAGATGGAGTTCTCCTTCCTGATGCGGCCGGAGCGTAAGCTGCTGTCGATCGGTTACCGGGTCGAGGAGCACCAGCTCGACGAAAGCTGCTACGACCTTCTCGCCTCCGAGGCGCGGCTGACCAGCCTGTTCGCCATCGCCAAGGGCGACCTGCCGACCGAGCACTGGTTCCGGCTCGGCCGCCCGATCGTCGAGATCGGCTTCCAGGGTGCGCTGATGTCCTGGTCGGGCTCGATGTTCGAGTATTTGATGCCCCCGCTGGTGATGAAAGAGGCGCAGGGCTCCATCCTCAACCAGACCAGCAAGCTGATCATCAAGCGCCAGATCCAGTACGGCCGCCAGAAGAACGTGCCGTGGGGCATTTCGGAAGCGGCCTACAACGCCCGCGACCGGGAACTGACCTATCAGTACACCAATTTCGGCGTGCCCGGGCTTGGGCTGAAGCGCGGCCTTGGCCAGAACACGGTGATCGCGCCTTACGCCACCATCCTGGCCGCGCAGTTCAACCCGCGTGAAGCCGTGCAGAATCTGGCCCGTCTGCGCGAGATTGGTGCGCTTGGCCCGCATGGCTATTACGATGCGGTCGATTTCACGCCGCAGCGCGTGCCCGAAGGCACCAACCACGCGGTCGTGCTGAATTACTATGCGCACCATTCGGGCATGTCGATCGCGGCGGTCGCCGACGCGATCTTCGAGGGTCGCCTGCGCGACCGTTTCCACAGCGATCCGGTCATTGAATCGGCTGAACTGCTGCTGCAGGAAAGGGCGCCGCGCGACATCCCGACCGCGACCGTCCGGACCGAAGCGGACGAGCGCGCCAAGGACGAGACCGAAACCGAGAGCCCCGACACCCGCATCGTGCTTGATCCCCTGCGGGCGTTACGTTCAACCAACGTGATGTCGAACGGCCGTTATTCGGTGATGGTGACCGCGACCGGCTCCGGCTACAGCCGCTGGGGCGATCTGTCGGTCACCCGCTGGCAGCCGGATCCCACCGAGGACCGTCTGGGCTCCTACATATTCCTGCGTGACGTCAGCACGGGAGACTGGTGGTCGGCAACGGCGGAGCCGAAGCGCGCGGCCGAGGAAAAGGTGCAGACCCTGTTCTCCGATGACAAGGCGAGCTTCGTCAAATCGGTCGGCACGTTGCGCTCCGAGGTCGAATGCATCGTCGTTTCCGAAGGCAATGGCGAAGGCCGTCGCATCACGCTCTACAATGAAAGCACATCCGATCGTCACATCGAGGTGACGTCCTTTGCCGAACTGGTGCTGGGTACGGAGGCTTCCGACAACGCCCATCCGGCCTTCTCGAAGATGTTCGTGGAGACCGAAATCGCCGCCAACAACGGCGCGATCTTCGCCACGCGCCGCAAGCGCGATACCAGCGAGCCTGATATCACCTTGGCGCATTTCGTCACCGATCCGTCCGGACCGGCGCGCGATGCCGAGGCCGAGACCGACAAGCGCGCCTTCATCGGCCGTGGCCGCTCCATCGCCGATGCCGCTGCTTTTGATCCGGGCGCCCGGCTCGGCGGTCATTCCGGCTTCACGCTCGATCCCATCGCCTCGCTGCGCCGCCAGGTGCGCGTGCCTGCCAACAAGAAGATATCGCTGACCTTCTGGACCGTGGTCGGGGCCAACCGCACCGAGCTCGAAGATGCCATCAGCCGGCTCGACCACCAGGAGAGCTTTGCCCGCCAGGCCATGCTTGCCTGGACGCGCAGCCAGGTGCAGACCCGCCATATGGGCCTCAGCCTGACCGATGCCGCCAATGTGCAGAAACTGGCGCGCTATCTGATCTACCCCGACGCCTTCCTGCGTTTGCCGGCCGAATCCATCGCCTCGGGCCTGGGCAAGCAGTCGAGCTTGTGGCCGACCAGCATTTCGGGTGATTTCCCGATCTTCCTGGTCAGGATCGGCGACGTCGCCGATCTGGAGATCGTTGCCCAGGCGCTGCGCTTCCAGGAATATATGCGCACCCGCGGCATGATGATCGACTTCGTCGTCGTCAATGAGCAGGCCTCGTCCTACGTCCAGGACCTGCAGCGTGCGGTCGAGACGCTCTGCGAAAACAGCCGTCTGCGCGGCAAGGAACTAGGCCCTCGCCAGCATATTTTCGCGGTGCGCCGCGACCTGATGGAGGAGACCACCTACAAGACGCTGCTCGCGGTCGCGCGGGTGGTGCTGCATACGCGCAACGGCACCATCTTCGATCAGATCGAGCGGGCCGAGGCCGCCGCCCTGCAGGCGCGCGACGCGCTTGTGCCGGCCGGATTGCCGACGCTGCGTGAAATTTCGGCGCCGGCACCAATGACGCATGCATTTGCTTCGCAGGCCGTGGCGAATGTCAGCGCCGATGGCTCTGGTCTCAGCCAATGGAACGGCTTTGGCGGTTTCGACGGCGACGGGCGCCACTATGTGGTGCGTCTGGCCGGCCGGCGCACCACGCCGCAGCCCTGGATCAATGTCGTCTCCAACGCCTCGTTCGGCTTCCACACCTCGGCCGAAGGGGCTGCCTTCACCTGGAGCCGCAACAGCCGCGACTACCAGTTGACGCCGTGGTCGAACGATCCGGTCTCGAACCGGCCGGGCGAGGGGCTCTATATCTACGATCAGGCCAGCGGCAAGGCGTTCTCGCCCATCGCGGCGGTGGTGCGCGATCCCTCGATGACCTACGAAGCCTGGCATGGTCAGGGCTTCTCGACCTTCCGCGCCAAGCGTGGGCCGCTGTCGATGGACCTCACCCATGTCGTCGACCCGATCGATCCGGTGAAGATTTCAAGGCTGCGCATCCAGAATTCCGGCTCGGTGCCGGCGCGGCTGCGCGTCTATGCCTATGCCGAATGGGTGCTTGGTGGGCATCGGTCGCGCACGGCGGCCACCATCGTCCCGTCCCGGGATACCGCCACCGGCGCATTGCTGGCGCAAAACCCCTACGGGCTCGATTTCAGCGAGCGCGTGGCTTTCCTCGCCGCCGATGGGAACGTCCATTCGGTGACATCGGACCGCTCCGAATTCCTCGGCCGGCATGGCTCCAGCGAGCTGCCGCAGGCGGTGCTGAGTGGGGCGGCCCTCTCGGGTCGCATCGAAGCCGGCGATGACCCTTGCGCGGCGATCGCCCGCGACATCGAAATCCCGGCCGGCGGCGACGTCACCTTGCTCTGGCTGCTCGGCGACGCCGATTCCGCCGCGCAGGCAAGCGCGCTGGTGAAGGCGCACAGGGGCAAGGATTTCGACCAGCGCCTGGCCGACAATGAGCGCGAGTGGCGCGGTTTCCTCGACACCATCCAGGTCGAGACGCCTGACAAGGGGCTCGACGCCATGGTCAATCACTGGCTGCCCTATCAGAGCCTTGCCTGCCGCATCCGCGCCCGCTCGGCCTTCTACCAGGCCAGTGGTGCGTACGGCTTCCGCGACCAGCTGCAGGACACGCTGGCGCTGCTGGCGCATGACTCGACACTGGCGCGCGACCAGATCCTCAATGCCGCGCGGCGGCAGTTCCCGGAAGGCGACGTGCAGCATTGGTGGCTGCCGCGCACGGGAGCCGGCGTGCGCACCACGATTTCAGACGACGTGGTCTGGCTGGCCCACGCCACGGCGCGCTATCTCCAGGCGACCGGCGACGCCGCTATCTTGAAGGAGCAACTGCCCTTCATCGACGGGCAGGCTTTGGGCGAGGGCGAGCACGATGCCTTCTTCACCCCCGAAATCTCGAAGAAGACGGTGTCGCTCTACGAACATTGCGCGCGCGCGCTCGACCTTGCCATCAAGCGCAGCAGCCCTGCCGGCCTGCCGCTGATCCTTGGCGGCGACTGGAACGACGGCATGAACCGTGTCGGCGAGCACGGCAAGGGCGAGAGCGTGTGGCTGGGCTGGTTCCTGCTGAAGACGCTGGGCGACTTCGCCGCCGTCGCCAGGAGCGAGGGCGACACCAAGCACGCGCAGGCCTGGGCAAAGCATGCCGAGGCGCTCAAGCGGGCGCTTGAGAGCACGGCATGGGACGGCGAATGGTACCGGCGCGGCAGTTTCGACGACGGCACGCCTTTGGGGTCACGGACATCCGAAGAGTGCAAGATCGATTCCATTGCCCAGTCCTGGAGCGTGCTGTCGGGCGAGGGCGACCCGGCGCGATCGACGACGGCCATGCAGCATGCGACCAGCCTGCTCGTCGACGACAAGCTCAAGATCGTCAAGCTGTTCACGCCACCGTTCTCAAAAACCGACAAGGACCCCGGCTACATCAAGAGCTATCCGCCGGGCGTGCGCGAGAATGGCGGCCAGTACACCCACGCGTCGACATGGTTCGTCTTAGCGCTGGCCGAAATGGGGCTGACCGACGAAGCCTATCGCTGCTTCTCGATGCTGAACCCGGTCAACCACGCATCCGACGAGGCCTCGGCCGAGCACTATCGAGTCGAACCCTATGTGGTCGCGGCCGATATCTATGCCGGAGACGACAAGGGCGGGCGCGGCGGCTGGACCTGGTACACCGGCTCGGCGGGCTGGCTCTACCGGGCGGCGGTCGAGGGTATCCTCGGCATCGAACGGCGCGGGAAGCAGATCACATTCCGGCCCAAACTACCCAGCCACTGGGATGGCTACGAAGCCTCGCTCAAGATGCTTGGCGCGGAGATCAAGGTTCACGTCATTCGCGACAAAAAGACCAAGACGATCTCGCTTGAAGTCGATGGTGCGAAAACAAAGTCGGCGTCCTTCGAGCCAAAAGCTGGTACCCAGACCGAGATCGTGGTCAAGATACCGGCGTAAAATCAACACATTAGGTTGTAGGTCGCGCGTCCTTCCGGGCGCGCGACACCGCGTCTTGTTTACTTGCGCGGGGTCCGTGGCTGCGTCCGCCAAGCGCCTGCGCAACAGGTCCCGCCGGCCTGTTGTGATTAAAAATGTGGCAGTGCTCGGCTGCTGCCATGATTTTGCCGCAACGCTGGCATTTCACCTTTTATCTCAACCCGTTAGGTGATCACGTCAGATTTCGTATCGTCGTCATGTTTTGTTCGCTAAATGGGAACGGAAGCGATAGACGGGCATTGTTTTGCGACGCATCTACCGTTACGTGTCAAGAAATGGTGCGGTGCACAATACTGGTATTGGGCACAATAGAGAGTTGGCGGAGTAGCTGAAGTGTCACTTCTGCAGATCTATTGGAGAGCGCTTGGCTATCTGGCGTCCGACAAGAAGCGCGTCGCGCTGATTTGCGGCGCCAATGTCGCGCTGGCTGCGATTGCGATCATTGAGTCGATCCTGTTCGGTCGGGTGATCGACGCCATCTCCAGCCACGGTCCGGTTTTTTCAATGCTCGCCCTTTGGGCCGCTCTCGGCGCCTTCAGTGTCATTGCCTTTGTGCTGGTGGCGCGCGGCGCCGATCGTTTTGCGCATGCCCGCCGCTCGGAAGTGCTCTGCGAGTCCTTCGAACGCGTGATTACCATGCCGCTCGCCTGGCACCATCAGCGCGGAACGTCCAACGCCTTGCACACGCTTCTGCGCGCGGTCGAGACGCTGTTCAGCCTGTGGCTCGAATTCATGCGCCAGCATTTGTCCACGGCCGTTACACTGGTCCTGTTGATCCCGACGGCTATCAGCATGGACCTCCGAATGTCGATGGTGCTCTTGGTGCTCGGCGTACTCTATGTCGGTATCGGCCGCCTGGTGATGAAGCGCACCAAGGCAGGCCAGGCCGCCGTGGAGCGTCACTACCATAAGGTGTTCGCGCATGTGACCGACTCGGTCAGCAACGTCGCTGTACTTCAGAGCTACAATCGCCTTGGCCACGAGGCCGAGACACTGCGCCGCTATGTCAGGAACCTGCTCGATGCGCAGAACCCCGTGCTCGACTGGTGGGCGATCGCCAATGCGCTGCAGCGCCTGTCCTCGACCATATCGATGATGGTCGTGCTGATCATTGGCGCTTATCTCGTCACCCATGGAGAGTTGCGCGTCGGCGACGTCGTTGCCTTCACCGGATTCGCGACGCTGCTCATTTCGCGCCTCGACCAGTTGTCGGCCTTCGCCAACCAGATTTCGGAGGCCCGCGCCAAGCTCGAGGACTTCTACAAGCTTGAGGACTCTGCGGTCGACGCCGCCGAGCCGGATGGCCTGCGCGATCTTACCAACGTCACCGGCCATGTCCGTTTTGAGGATGTCGGCTTCGAATTCGCCAATTCGGGGCAGGGCGTCAGTGACGTCTCCTTTGAGGTTCAGGCTGGACAGACCGTTGCCATCGTTGGCCCGACGGGCGCCGGCAAGACCACGCTCATCAATCTGCTGCAGCGCGTTTTCTCGCCGTCCAGCGGCCGTATCCTGATCGACGGCATCGATACCCGCACGGTAAGCCGCAAGTCACTGCGCCATTCGATCGCTACGGTGTTCCAGGACGCGGGGCTTCTCAACCGCTCGATCGAGGACAACATCCGTGTCGGCCGCGCCGATGCGAGCAATGACGAGATCCATGCCGCTGCAACCGCGGCTGCCGCGCAGGACTTCATCCTGGCCAAAAGCAATGGCTATGACACGGTGGTCGGCGAACGTGGCGGCCAGTTGTCGGGCGGCGAGCGCCAGCGCATTGCCATTGCCCGCGCCGTGCTGAAGGATGCGCCGATCCTGGTGCTCGACGAGGCGACCAGCGCGCTCGACGTCGAGACCGAGGATCGCGTCAAGGAAGCGATCGACGAACTGCGTCGCGACCGCACCACCTTCATCATCGCCCACCGCCTGACCACCGTTCGCGACGCCGATCTGGTCGTGTTCATGGACAAGGGCAGGGTGGTTGAAATGGGAGGCTTTGCCGAACTGTCGCTGCGCAACGGCCGCTTCGCCAGCCTGCTGCGCGCCGGTGGCCTGCTCAACGACGAGGAAGTCCGCCGCCTCAGCCGTTCCGTACAGGACGCGGCCGCCTGATCATCATTCTTTTTACCTCCCCTTTGTGGGGAGGTCGGACCGAGGGTCCGGGTGGGGGCGGCGCCACAGCCTGCGACACCACCGCTCGATTGCCCCGATCGCGCCGGCGGTCTATGTAAAGTCGCATGAGCGACACGACTTCACGCCTGACCGGCTGGATGGACCTTGCCAACCCGACACGCTTTGTTGGGCTGACGGACAGGCTCGTGCCGTGGCTGGCGGCGCTCGCCGCGCTCATCCTTGCCGTAGGCCTCTATATGAGCTTCGCGGCGCCTGAGGATTTCCAGCAAGGCATCACCGTCCGCATCATGTACATCCACGTGCCTTTCGCCTGGCTCGCCATGATGTGCTACACGCTGATGGCGGTCTCGGCCCTTGGCACATTGGTCTGGCGGCATCCGCTGGCCGATGTCGCGCTGAAATCGGCAGCCCCCATCGGCGCGGTCTTCACAGCTCTTGCGCTGATCACCGGTTCGATCTGGGGCAAGCCGATGTGGGGCACCTGGTGGGTCTGGGATGCGCGCCTGACCTCTGTCTTCGTGCTGTTCCTGATGTATCTCGGCATCATCGCGCTGACCCGCGCGCTCGACGATGCCAGCCGTGCCGCCTGGGCCGCCGCCATCATCACGCTGGTCGGCTTCATCAACATCCCGATCATCAAATTCTCGGTCGACTGGTGGAACACGCTGCACCAGCCGGCCTCGGTGTTCCGGCTCGGCGGACCAACCATCGACCCCAGCCTGCTTTGGCCGCTTCTAGTCATGGCTGTCGGCTTCACGATGCTATTCTTCGCCCTGCACCTGATGGCAATGCGCACCGAAATCCGCCGCCGCCGGGTGATTGCCATGCGGCGCGTGGCGGCACGGCAGGCTAACTGACGAAAGCCGAGTTTCTTCCCGCCAAGGCTATAAGAAATTCTCTCACCCCATTTTCCCCCGCGCCGCCACGGGCAGCGTCTCCAGCACCGTCTCGCCGTCGATCAGATTGACTTCGTTGAAGAGATTGGTGACGACGCAGCAATGGTCGGGCACCACGCGCACGCGTTCGCCGATACGCAGCTTCGCGTCACCGGAGAGCGTGACAGTGCCATGTTCTTCGCTAAGCCCGGTGACCCTTGCGTCGGAAGTGCCGAGCAACTCGCCAAAATCCTTTAGCCCGAGCGTGTCGCTGGACAGCGCCTTGCTGCCGGCATCGAGAATAGCGCGGCTTGCCGTCGGGTGGCTGACCACGGTCGACAGCACCGTCAGCGCACAATCGTCGAGAGTGCCGACGCCTTTGGCGACCTGGTAGCGATCGAGATAGATGTAGGTGCCTAGGCGATATTCGGTGACGACGGAAGCATTGGCGGAGCGCCACATGTCGGGCGTGCCGCCGCTCGAGACGCGCTCGCAGGCAAGCCCCGAAGCGGCCAGCGCCTGCTTGGCCGCGGCAAGCCAGGCTTCGGCCTCGGCGGCGCGGCCGGCCGCCGGATAGGTCATCAATCCGCCAAAGGTGAGGCCGCCAGCCTTGTCGATCAGCCTTGCCAGCGCCACCGCTTCATCAGCCGTCTGCACGCCGCAGCGGCCCATGCCGGTATCGCATTCGACCAGCACAGGCAAAGGATGGCCGGCATCGGTGAAAGCCGCCGCGAGTCCTTCCAGCGTGTCCATGCTGTCCGCCGTGACCGACAGGGTCACGCGGCCGTGCAGCGCTTTCAGCCGTTCCAGCTTGGCGCGCCCGAGAATGTTGTAGGGGAGAAAGATGTCGGCCAGCCCGGCGTCGGCCATCACCTCGGCCTCGCCGATCTTCTGGCAAGTGATGCCGACCGCTCCCGCCGCGACCTGCTTCTTGGCCCAATAGGGCAGCTTGTGCGTCTTGATGTGGGGCCTGAGCTTCAGCCCGTTTTTGTCGGCATGGGCCTGTGCGCGGGCAATGTTGGCTTCGGCGCGTGCGGCATCGATCAGGATCGACGGCGTATCGAGGTCGTGGATCGTCGGCATCTTCCATCCCTGTGAAAATTCGCAGGGGTTATGAGCCTGAAAGCCGGCGATGTCACGCAGCCAGCGCACTGGATCGGTGGGCCATCCCAGTACTGTGCAAGGCGCGGCAGGCGGCTGGATGGATCGACACCGAACCCGTGTTCGGCTATGCGATTTGCCAGACAAATCCATACGAAGGGATCACGATCATGAAACGCTCCGCCATCAACGACATCATCCGCGAAGCCGACGCTTTCATCCGCTCTTTCGGCTACATCATGCCGCCCTTCGCTTACTGGTCACCCGAGGAAATGAAGGCGCGCCAGGTCGACTCCTCGGCTGTGCTGACCTCGCGGCTCGGCTGGGACATCACCGATTACGGCCAGGAGAAGTTCAAGGAACTCGGCCTATTCCTGTTCACTGTTCGCAACGGCCGCTACGAGGACATGAAGAAGGGCATGGGCATGCTCTATGCCGAGAAGATCATGATCTCGCGCAAGGACCAGCTGTCGCCGATGCACCGCCACAACATCAAGGCCGAGGACATCATCAACCGCGGCGGCGGCAAGCTGGTGCTGGAGCTGTTCATGCACGATCGCGACGGTGGCATCGACCCCAAGGCCGAGGTCACGGTGCCGGTCGACGGCACCATCCACAGGCTGCCGGCGGGCGGGCTCCTGAAGCTCGACCCGGGCCAGAGCGTCACGCTGCTGCCGGGCGTCTGGCACGCCTTCTGGGCCGAGGGCAAGGACGTGCTGATCGGTGAGGTGTCGACCGTAAACGACGATCTCACCGACAATGTGTTCCGCGAGCCGATCGGCCGTTTTTCCAACATCGACGAGGATGTCGCGCCGCTGCACCTGCTGGTGTCCGACTACGATAAGTGGTTGGGCTGAGGAGGACGTGACTGCCTTTCAGTTTGTCTGATTGAGAAGCGCGTGCAGTCTACGCACTTCAGCGATGAGGCGTGGGATGTCCTGGCGTGCGGCTGCCATGAAATCCTGGGCGGCGACAGTAGCACCGGTCAGTTCGATGTCTGCGCCTCGGTCCACTCCTTCGCCAGTTTGGATGAAATTCGATCCGCTCAAGAAGTCCCGGCCCTCGACCCATGATTTCCAGGGGCCGGGCTGGGTTGCGGCCGCTCGGGCCTCCATATCTCGAAGTTCGAGTTCGGATAGAGCGGTGTTCATGGTTGCCTCTTTGACTGCTACCGCGCGTGCTTATCCGCCTTGCGGTTGCCGAGCAGCAGCTTGCGCTCCAAATGCGCCCTCAGTTCGCCGTAATAGGCGGTGAGGAAGGCCCTGGAATCGACCGGCTCGATCGTCATACCGATCTTGTGCCCGATCGTCTCGGCAACGGCCTTCATCGCGAAATAATCATCGCGGCGCAGCACTTCTTCCAGCTTGTACAGTTCGGCGATGCCATAGGCGTCGAGCTGTGCCGGGCTGAAATGGAAGCGCCTGGCGATGGGATCTTGCCGCAGTGAAAGATCCTCGACCAGCTTGAGTTTGGGGGCTTCGACCACCCAGGTGCCAGCAAGCAGGTCGCCGATGCGCAGGCGGTCGCGGTTGAACAGCGGAAACAGCGAGAAGAGCAGCGCCCAGACCAGGCCGAAGATGGTTGACAGCGTATCGGCGACGCCGGCGCCGCCACGCGCGGCGATGATCGACAGGGGCAGGAAAACCTCGATCTCGCGCATCAGATTGCGCGCGATGACCTGATCGATCGAGAGGCCCGCGCCACTGCGCGACGCGACCCGCACGCCGACGATCCGCTTGCCCGGCGTCGCGGCCCGCCGCCCGGCCTCGAAGGCGATGAAATAGACGTTGCGCAGCAGGAAGATGAAGATGATCCAGACGATGAAGAGCGGCTCCGCCTCCTTCACGCCAAGGCCACCGAGACCGAAGATGACGACGAGGCTCACCACGATCGCGGCGGTGACGATGATCACCACATCGAGCAGGAAGGCCGCGGCTCGCGTGCCGGCGTCGGCCAGCTTGACCCTGAGATCGACACCCTCCGGCGTGACCAGGGGCCTGATCAGCGCGGCAGGGTTTCTAGCCGTTGCCATGCCGCACCATCCGCACCAGGTAAAAATAGGCGATCCACAGCGCCAGCATGCCGCCGCCAATGGCGTAGCGCGTCGCATCGCTGGTGATCGTCTGCCGGCCGATGCCTTCGAGCAGGCCGGCAAACAGAAGCATGATCATGACACCGACCATGGCGGTCGCCGCCGCTCGCCCGGCCTGGGCTGCAGCCGCCATCCGTGTCAGTTCGCCCGGAAAGGCGATGCGTGTGCCGATCCGCATGCCCGCCGCGCCGGCGATCGCGATGGCGAACAATTCGGTGGTGCCGTGGATCGACAGCCAGCCGCCAAGCTCGAAACCCAGTCCCTTGGCCGCATAGATCTGGAACAGCGCGCCCAGCATGCATCCGTTCATCAGGATGAGCAGCACGCTGGGCACCGCAAAGGCGAAGCCCAGCGCAAAGGCCAGGATCGCGACTTGCGTGTTGTGGGTAAAGAGATAAGCGGCAAAGCCGGACAGGAAATGACCGCTGCCGCTGTCATAGAGCACGGTGCGCAGCACCTCGGCGGATGAATCCGGATTGCGTCCGCCAGCCAGGCTGGGCGCGATGATGGCGTCGTACCAGCGCTTGTCGGAGGCGACCAGCCAGTAGGCGGCAATGGCGCCGATCACCGTCAGCCCGACTGACACCCAGGTCTCGCGCCACAGGTCGCGGATCGCGTCTGGCCAGTCGCGCAGGAAGAAATCGCCGACACGCTGTTTCAGCCCGCGCCGTGCGCCGTAGAGATAAAAATAGCCGCGCAGGCAAAGCGCTTCGAGATAGGCGACGAGCGCACTGTCGAGCGAGGTCGCCCGGGCCACCGAAAGCGAAGACAGCGCCGAACGGTAGAGCAGCGGCAGCGACAGCAGCTCGTCCTCCGAAAGCGTGCGCGGCGCGCGTTTTTCGACGCGCGCGAGCAGTGCTTCGAACGCCTTCCAGTCGGCTTCGCGCTCCTGGCGGAAGCTCGCCAGCGACTGGCGTACCGCATCGGTGCCGGCGGGCAGCGTCACAACAGGTTCTCCTCCTTGAGCTGGATGTAGCGCTCGACCAGCGCCGGGCCGAGCCGCCGATGGTCGGCCTCGATCACATGCGCGCCGAGCAGCCGCAGCCGGCCGATGACCACTTGCCTTTCCCTCAGCAGGCCACCGGCGGTGACCGAGCGCGCGACATCCTCCGGCGTGACGGGCGGCATGTCGGCCAGCGTCTCCAGTTCGACATCCTTCATCAGCATGAACAGCACCAGATGCCGTTCGCTCAGCCGGCCGACGGTGCGCAGCATCAGCTCGGCGCTGATCGGGTCGACGAAATCGGTGAAGACGATCACCAGCGAGCGCCGGTCGAGCCTGGCTGCCAGCGTCGTGAGCGCCAGCGTGAAATTGGTCTCCTCGCTGGAATAGTCGATCTCGGCCGCACGCTTCTGGATCATCATGAAACTCGACGAGCCGCGCACCGCGCCGCTCGAGACGCGCGGCCGGGCGTCGAAGGAGAACAGGCTGACGAGGTCGCCGCCTTTCAGCGCAATGAAGGCCGACAACAATGCTGCCGTTACCGCCCGGTCGACTTTCGGCACGCCTTCGACCGGCTCGCACATCAGCCGCCCGCTGTCGATCGCCAGCACGATGTTGTTGTTCTCCTCGACGCGGAATTCACGCGCCAGAAGCTTGCCGTGGCGCGCGCTGCGCTTCCAGTCGATCATCCGCCGGCCCATGCCCGGCTGGTAATCCTTCAGCGACTCGAACTCGCGGCCCTGGCCGGCCCGCCTCTGCGCGTGGCCGTCGGCGAGCGCGGAGCGCTGCAGCAAGGCGATCGCCTCATCACGGGCGCTGCTGACATCGGGCAGCACTGCTACTTTCCGCTCCATCGGCAGGACGACCTGGTTCCAGATCAGTCCGAACGGGCCGCGCCAGCGCAGCCACAGCCGGTCGAAACTGGCGATGCCGCGCCTCAGCGCGTCGAATTCGAGGTCGAGCGTGCCGCCATTGGTGGGCAGGGTACCCCCAGTGCCGCCGACCGGCGCCAGCCGCTGATCGTGGCCGACGCGCGCCTGCAGCGGCCGCCCATTGAGGCTGGCCGCGACATGGAGGGTGAAACGCCCGCCGACGCCGACGTGCGGCGGCGCCGAAAGACTGGCGGTAAGCGAGGCGCGTCCGCGCCCGGCCGCCGCATCGACCGCCAGGAAGGCGAGCAGAATGCAGATCCACGACAGGCCGAGATACCAGAAGGAGGGCAGCGCAAGCGCGATCAGGAAGGCGGGGATGGCACCCGCCGCCGCTGCCCAGACCGCTCTGCCGCTTGGGTAGATCAACGCGGGGCTGCCGTCTGGTCGACAAGGTCGGAAACGATCTGCTCCACCAGCCGCCCGTCGATCTGCGCCGCCGGCGACAGGATGACGCGGTGGCGCAGCGCCGGCACGGCCAGCGCCTTGACGTCGTCGGGAATGACATAGGCGCGGCCGTCGAGCGCGGCCCGTGCGCGGGCGGCGCGGGCGAGCATGGCGCCGGCGCGAGGACTGGCGCCAACCTCGAGATCCGGGCTTTCGCGTGTGCCGCGCACAAGCGCCGCGATGTAGCCGACGACATCGTCGACCAGCGTGACATCGCCGACGGTGGCAAGTGCTGCCTCTAGCGTCTTGCGGTCGGCCTGCGCCGTGATGCCATATTGCTTGATGTCGTGCGAGGCGGAGCCGCCGCCGTGATGCACGATAATGGCGCGTTCCTCCTGCGCGTTGGGATAGCTCACCCTGTGCTTGAACAGGAAGCGGTCGAGCTGCGCCTCGGGCAGGGGATAGACGCCCTGATGCTCGATCGGGTTCTGCGTCGCCACCACCATGAAGTTCTGGCTGAGCGCATGCGTCGTGCCGTCGAAGGTGACGGCATGTTCCTGCATGGCTTCCAGCAGGGCGGCTTGCGTCTTCGGCGGCGTGCGATTGATTTCGTCCGCAAGCAGAAGATCGCAGAAGATCGGACCGCGCGTCAGCGTGAACTGTCCGGTCTGGAAATTGTAGATGTTCGACCCGACGATGTCGCCTGGCATCAGGTCGGGCGTGAACTGGATGCGCCCGTAGACAACGCCGAGCGCCTGCGCGAAGCAGCGCGCGGTCATCGTCTTGGCCGTGCCCGGCGGCCCTTCGAGCAATATGTGCCCACCGGCGAACAATGCCGTCAGCATCAGATCGACCGTGTCATGCTGTCCGGTGATTGCTTTCGCTATCTCGTCCCTGATCGCGGTTGCCAGGGCCTTCACATCATCGACGTTCACCGAGCCTCCTTGTCGTCCAGTCATGCAGCTCCTGCGCTGCGTCATGCATTCCAGCCAAATTCCTGGAATCGTTTGTGGCGTTGAAGCGCGTGGTGAAGCCGTAGGCTTCGCCCTTGTCGCGCGAATCGAGCCAGCGGTCGAGCGCTTCGCCCTGCAGGCCCTGCGGCGCGCCAAGCAGTGCCGCGGCACGCGCACGCATCAGCACCGCATAACGGTCGCCGAGTTCCTGCAGCCGGCCAGCGCGCTTGAGCAGCGTTGCCGTGGTGTCGACCAGCGCCTGCTTGCCGAAGGCAATCGCCCGGGCCTCGGTGCGCGGCGGCCCGAACCGGCCAAGTCCGTGCAGGAAGGCAAGGGCCGCCGCCGCCAGCACCGACAGCGTCAGCGCCAGGAAGGGGGGCTCGACCAGGAGTTTCGCCAGATCGTATTTCTGCCCGACGCCATGCAGCGTCAGATCGAACGTCACCGCGCCCTTGCCGGGTTCCAGCATGGAGATGATGTCGAGTGCCGCCGCCGCCTTCTGTGGATCCTTCAGCGCCGCGTTGTTGATGAGATCGGGATCAGTCAGGATGTAGAACGGCTCCTTGTCGAGCTCGGTGAGAACGGCTTTGCCGTTCCCCGCCGCGATCAAGGGGTGATCGTCGGCCACCCACTGCAACTGCTCTGGCGCTGCGACCGTGCGGCCCTGGACATCAAGTTGTTCGACGGTGCTGTTGCCTTCGCCGAGCTTGGCCTTGGTGATGCGGCCCAGCCAGTCGTTGATGACCGTACCGGGCAGCCGTTCGATCTTCATCTCCCAGCCTTCATGACCCTGCAGCGGCAAGGTGAACCATTTGGGCAGCACGAAAAGCGTGTCCTTGCCCGAACGCAGCTTGACGATCCGCTCAAGTGCGGCCGGATCGCTGCCCGGCGCGATAGTGACGATCAGCAGGAAGCCGGACGTCGGGCTAACGCTCAGAGCCCTTTCGCTGCGGACCATGGGCGGCGACTGTCCATTGGCCAGCTTCAACAATTCGACAAGACCGGCATAGCCGGAGCCGCCCTTGGAGAGCGGCGTGCCACCGCCTTCCGGCTGGCGGAAGTCCGGCGCGTAGGTCGACAGCAAGAAGAAGCCCGCTGCCGCGAGCAGGCTGGCGAAAATGCCCCAGAACAGGGTTTTTCGGTTGAACGGTTCCTGTGCTGCCTCGATAGCCGGTGCGCTCATGCCCAGGCGTCCCGGAAGGCGAAGCGCTCATAGGCGCCCCGCGCCTGCTGCCATCCCTCGGCGCCCACCGGCCGGCGGGCAAACAGAGCCGCCTCGACGATGCGCGCGATCTCGCTGAACGCGCCGCGTGCCCGCGACGGCAGCGATGTGGCGCTGGCAATGTCGCGCGAGGTCAGCGACGGGCGCAGGAAATCGGGCAGCCGCCCGGCAATGTCGGCGACACTGCGCCGAAGCAGAAGATGCACCGCCTCGTCATAATCGCCGCGCGCGGCGAGCGCGTCCGCCTCGGACAGCAGGATCTGCGCGGCACTCGCATCGGGCCGCCACGCCTCTTCTGCTTCCGTCTCTTTGCTGGCGCGCCGCCACGGCAGCCGCCAAGCCACGCCCTTCGCTTCGAGGGCGACGAGAAGCGCGATGACCGCGACGCCGATGATCACCGCGCCCCAGAACAGGTAGATCATGTAGGGGCCGATCTTCGCCAATGCCTCCAGAAAAGGCTTCAGCCATGCAGGCGGCGTGGGCTGCACCAGCGTCGGCAGGTCAAACTGGATCGAATCGTCCGCAAGCAGCTGCTTGTGTAGCTTTGCCAGCCATTCGGCGTCCTGCGGCTGTGCTGTCACCCGCTCGCCCCTTTGCAACCTGCGGTTCGGCGCCGACACTGGCAATACGCCTGGACAATTGCAAGTCCACTGGACGAAGCCTTTTAATCTTGGCAGATTTACTTTCGAGGTCGGCCGTTCGGATGTGGCGGCGACTCGGGGGAAATACCATGACCACTGCGACACTCGGACAAACCGGCCGGTTCGAAATCGGCAGGGTGTTCAGCAACACCTTTGCCGTCATCGGCCGCAACATCGGCCTTTGCCTTGGCCTTGCCGCGCTGTTTGCGGGCCTGCCAAATCTTTTCACTCAGCTGGCGCGCCCGGCAGCTCATACCGCTGGAGATCCGGCCAATCTTGCCCTGGCGACCACGGACCACAAACTCGGCTATTTTGTTGGCTTCGCTGTGGCTCTCATCGTCTATGTCGTCTTTTCGCTTCTGCTGCAGTCCAGCCTTGTCCGAGCCGCGATCGAGGATCTGAACGGCAAAAGGCCGACTTTCGCAGACTGCATTCGTATAGCGATCCGCTATTTGCTGCCGACTCTCGGAATCGGCTTGCTTGTCGGACTTGGCGTGGGTTTTGCCTCGATTGCATTGCTGGTGCCCGGCATCATCCTTTGGCTCGGCTGGTCGGTGGCGATACCGGTGCTCATCCAGGAGCAGCTTGGTGTCTTCGGTTCGATGTCGCGCAGCCGTGCGTTGACCAAAGGCAGCCGCTGGTCTCTGTTCGGACTTTTCCTGATCCTGATCATCCTTGCGCTGGTGATCCAGTCGATGAGCGCAGTGGTCGTTTATCTCTTCCATGGAATTATCGCTGCCTTTTTGGCCGCCTTGGTGCAGACCGTGGTGTCGATGGTGATCTCGGTCGCCACGGCCGTCAGCTATGTCGAACTGCGCCAGGCCAAGGAAGGCACCAGCGTCGGCGAACTGGCGGAGATTTTCTCGTAGGGAATGGCAGCCTGAAAAGGGGGACACGCCATGGCGTCAGTGACGCTGGACCAGCGCGATCGATTCCGCATCGGCCGGGTTCTCGGCGACAGCTTTGCGGTCATCGGTCGCAATCCCGCTGTGTGCCTCGGACTTGGCCTGATCTTCTACGCCGTGCCGAACTTCGCCTTTTCGATCTGGTTCTGGAAGTCCGTGACTCTTATGGAACACGGCACGCCGGAATTTTCGGCGCAACGGGTCACGCTTTCAGCAATTGGCGCAGTCGGCTACGTCGTGCTGTTGTCGTTCTTGCAGTCTGCGCTCATGCGGGTTGCCATCGAGGATCTGAACGGCAAGCGACCATTGATTAGAGATTGCATCGGCACGGCGTTCGCTTTTCTGCTGCCGGCAATAGGGATCTCGTTGCTGGTTGGTCTCGGTGTCCTTTTTGGCTTCGTGCTGCTTGTAGTTCCTGGATTGTTGTTGCTGGGACGCTGGTTTGTCGCGGTACCAGCTCTCATACAGGAAAGGGTGGGAGTGTTCGGTAGTCTGAGGCGTAGCCGCGACCTGACGGCAGGGAGCCGCTGGTCAGTTATCGCGGTTTGGCTTGTCGTTTTCGCGGCGACATTGGCGATCAATTTCTCGCTAAAACGGCTCACATTCTCATTTGGTGCGCCAATAGGATTTTTTCTGAGCGCTGTTTTGGCCGCGGCGGAATTTGTCGTGGGGTCAATTCTGCCGGCTGTGAGCTACGTCGAACTGCGCCGGGTCAAGGAAGGCGCCAGCGTCGATGAGCTGGCGGAGATTTTCTCCTGAGCGCAACGCCGCCATAATTTTCAATGACAGCAGCTACGATCCGACTGCACGCTCGTCCGGCACAGGCAGGATGAACTGATCGCCACATCCGCCTTGGCCAGTGCCATGGCAAGGCTTGCTTGCAACACCGGAAGTTCTTGGGTCTCTCCCCGCCGCCTCAAACATTCCACCAGTCCGTGTAGCGCCCAGACATTGTCCGGGTGCTGGGCGCAGCGCTGCACCTTGCCGCTGAGGCCGAGATCATCGCGATAGACCTGCTCGGCCTCTTGCGCATGGCCATGGTCGAGAAGCAGTGCCGCCAGGGCATGGCGGGGAGGGTGCATCCACGCCCATGGCTCGGTGTAGGAGAGATTGTCATCCAGCTCGACCGCTTGCCGCAAATGGGCATAGGCCTCGTCGTATCGGCCCTGATGGTAGGCAAGTTCGCCGTCGAGCAGGGCAGCGCCCACGGCGAGCGAGGCCTGCGTCGGGTTGCTGAGGAAGCGCCGCTCGGGCGCAATGCTTGCCACGTGCCGGTGGAACCGGTCGCGCTCACGCTCGGCCTCCGTGAATTGCTTCAGCGTCGCGTGCGCGACGCCCTTGGCATAGTGCTGCATGGCCGCCGTCAGCACATAGAGGCCGGGCTCGTCGACGGCCGGTTCATCGATGATCTCCTGCCAGCGGCCGAAGCGAACCTGCACATGCGATTTCATCGCATGATAGCCTTCCACGGTCTGGGTGAGCTTTGGCCTGTCAGGGATGGCGACCACGTCGCGCGTGACCAGGCCGCGCACCTTGTCGGCGGCCCACAGCGCGGGCTTGTACTGACCAAGGAACATGCAGGTGAACATCATCAGATGCAGATCGTGGCAGCAGCCGAGCAGGTAATAGGTCGGCTCATCGGCATAGGCGAGATAGAGGTCGTTGGCGCGAACCGCCTTTTCGCTGGCGAGTTTCGCTTTCTCGTACTCGCCGCACAGCACATAGATATGCCCCGGCATGTGGTTCATGTGCCCGGCATCGGGGCACATTTCGCCGAGCAGATCCGCCGAGCGCATGCCACGTTCCGGCATGGTGGACATCTCCAGCAGATGGATGTGGAGATGGACGATCGCTGGATGCTGGGCGATGCCGGCCTCATCGGCGAGCCGGATCGATCGCTCGCAAACCTCCAGCGCCTCAAGCACGTCCGAATTCGGCGCCGGCTCACCGGTCTTGAGGTTCCACAGCCGCCGCACCGTGCGCATCATCAGCGCCTCGACCAGCAGCGCCATCACATCATGGTCGTTGGGAAACTTTTCATAGACCCGCCGCATCGCGGCGGCATAGGCATCGTCCCACTGTTCGAATTCCTGCGGGCTCACTTTGTGCGGCTTCTGGAAACGAGATGCCAGCGCCTCGATCAATTCCTTTTCCACGTTGCTGGCGCCAGCCGCGTGGGCGCGCGCCAGCTGCACATGCTCGAAGCAACGCTTGGTCGCGCTGTTGGCCTCGGCCTCGCCATGCTCCTTCCAGGTCAGGTTGTAGAAAGGCCCGGCGGCATAGGCGATGCCCCAATGAACCATCGCACAGTCCGGATCGGTCTCCAGCGCCTTCTCAAAGCACTTGATGCCTTCCTCGTGGTTGAAGCCGTAGCACCAGTTGAGCCCGATATCGAACCAGCGCTGGGTTTCAATGGAGTGGGTGGAGATGGGGCGGCGGTAGCTGCCGAGGTTGAAGCGGTCCATGTCTTCCATTCAAAGTCTTGTCGGCCGCGAGCCAAGCCGTGGCCAGATTCTTTCGTCATCCATGTGTGCCGAAATCTCTGGGCATGGCAAATGCCATGAGTAGCACCGCCATTGTTTGACGAGGTAAGGCCCTGACAAGAAAAAGCCGCCCGGCCTAGGTAAGCGCGGACGGCTTTTGAAAATGGAGGTCTGAATGGGAATTGAACCCATTACGTCGGTTTTGCAGACCGATGCGTCACCGTCCCGCCCTCAGACCGCGCCGCTCTTATGCCCATCCCACCAACACTTCGTCAACCTGCCGTAGGTGGCCTCCCGTTGCGCCGTTAGGGCGGCGCTTCGTTTTGCCAGCCGGCTAGCTCCGGCAGGTCGTCAAGCCAACTTTTCTCACTCATCAAGGCATCGCCGGCCTGCGGTGCAGCCTCCGTGGCATTTTGGATCAGCCAGTCCATCCACTTCCGATATGCAGCCGCGTCAAGCTGCGGCGGCAGCACCTTGGCCTTCAGCAGCATCCTCTTGCGGAAACTGGTTTGCCTGCGGAGTTTGGTCGTCGTGAACTTGATGACCTTGCCTTGGTAGTCAACCGTCCAGCGGTCACCTCCCAGACTGACAAGCTTGTCGATGGCGAAACCGGCATCGACCGGCCGATCCCGCCAGGGAAGCTCGACGGCACTCTTCCTCAGGTCGATGGCCCATCGCTTATAGTCTCCCCCGGCACGCTGCGGCGGCAGCACACCGGCCTGTTCGAGCATCTTTCTGCGGAAGGTGGGCTGCCTCTTGAGCTGGCCGGTTGTGAATTCGATGCGATGCCCACGAAACTCGACATGCCACCGGATTCGCCCATTGCCGAAATACTTCACCAGCCTGTCGATGAAGAACTCGTCCTCAGCAAGCGTCATGCAGCCTTGGCTGATGCTTTCGAGGATGAACTGGCTATCGGTGGGCATGGCGCGGTCTCGTGGAGTAACCTCAGGAAGCATGGCGATTTAAAATGAACCGAGGCTAAACTACCCACCAAACCATTATTCTTGTTGTGAAATTTTTTGGCTGGGGTACCTGGATCCCCAGCCAACGGGATTCACCCGCCTTTCCAAGCCTTTGAAATCGCGCTCGATTTCCGGCTTCGCCACAATCTGGGCGTCAGTATTGGTGCCCAGGTTTGGGCATAACGTCAACAGGTTCTTGGTGTCGCGATATTTGGCCCGCTGCGGCGGTTTCGATGCCAGATAGCCGCGCTTCCGCGGTCCTGAACATGTCGTCGAATTTCAACTCATTTTCGAACGCGATGCCTCCAACACGTATTGAGAGGACATCCTCGGTACCCTTTGGCGCGAAATAGACTTGCGCCACGCGCGCCCGGATGCGCTCGCCGATTTCCTCTGCATCTTGCTCGGTCGCACCGGGGAGAAACACCCCGAACATGGAGGATCCTATACGGCCAACCAGATCCTCGTTGCGCAACGATGATTGGATCGTCGATGCTATCAGCCGCAAAGCCTCGTCGCCCCATCCGGCACCGAAGCGCAAATTGATGGATCGAAGGTGTTCGGGGTGGATCACCAGGAATGCGCCCGATCTTGAACCTCCCGCCGATGGCTTCGGCGTTCTCCTTTCGACCATTGATGAGAAGACAGCGCCGTTCAGGCAGCCTGTCAGCGCATCAAAGGTCGCTGACGTGTTGAGTTCCCGTCGATAGCGACGAACCTTGATCTGCTGCGATCCAATGAACACAAAAAGCGGAACACCAATCACGATGGGCAACACGGTGGCCGTGATCACGCTGCGCCAAAATGGTGTCAACACCTCCGAGAACAAAAGCAGGTAGTTGAGGCTGATTGAAAGAGCCAAAACTCCTGCAGTTCCCAGAAAGGTCAGATAAGCGACGCCTTTCCATGGCCGGGGCGAAGTGGTCGTCATTGTTTTTGTCACTGGCCGATCTCCTGTGGACGGGCTTGTATAAGACCGACATGCCGCAATTTCTGTTTCGAGGAACCTTCCAATTTGATGGATTGGCGCAATGATCTCATAGCGGCCTGGATGAAATCGGCCTGCTGAATCCATGGGGGTTGAAAACAGAAATCCGGCACCACGGCCGCTATTGTGGCAGGCCGAATATGCCCATCTCCGCGTTCCTGGCTGTCGTCTCCGCCTTGCCGTAGATGCCGCTCGGCAATGCCATGGCCCAGCCATTGGAAACGAGCCAGGCGCCAACGTCCTGCTTGCCCAGCCTGCATGGCGCGGCAATGGCAAAGCGTTCGACGTCTGGCGGCACGAAACACTTCAGTGCTCGCCCCCTCATCCAGGCATTGAAGGCGGCACGAGCGCGCTGGCCGCAAGGCCAGGCGGTGTCGTGGAACGAACAGGTTCTGTCGATGTCGATATCCTGCACCCCGCTGATGATTACCTTGCGGCCCATGGCTTCGAAGATCGCTGACGATGTCGCAATCGGGCGGAACAGTAGGGTCTCCCGCCAATCCCTGGGCATCGGCGTTTCCGGGGGCACGGCCAGCCCGATGTCGCTGAGCGGTGGGCGAGGCTCGACCCGCTCGATCTCGGCAGGATCAAGTTGCGGCGGGGCTATGAGGTCTTGAGCAATCTTGCGAGCCGGCTTTCGGCTTTGCGCTTCGACAGAGGCGGCAACCGGCTGTCTTGACTGGGTGCGACCGGGATCGCGGGGCTCCGCCGGCATGGGCCGATCGATCGAAAGCATTGATCCGGCCTGGGCGATCAGCAGGACACCGGTCAGAAGCCCGAGGCTCCCGACCGCGAAGGCCAGCCGGTTGCGGCGCGGCCAGCTCATCAGCTGGAGCGAGTTTGCGGGGCCTGCCGGTCAGAAACCCGACGTCGATTTGGCAACGAGTTTGAGCGCACTCTTTTGAATCCGATAGAACGGCATCGATCTTTGGCTGGATCCGTCAGCGCGAAAGCGGAACAAACCTGTTGATCCGCGAAATCCGCTCGGGTTCTCGAGGGTCTGTTTGCTGAAGCCATCGGGACCGACCGCGCTGGCAATCCCTGCAGTCAGCGCAACCATATCATAAGCGTAAGCCACATTGACGTCGGCCGGGTAATTGTATGTCGTCCTGAAGCGATCGGCGATCGGCCCCGTTTCGCCTGGATCGAGCGCTGCGATATATGCTCCCTCGAACAGCGGATCCATGGGGTGCTCCAGCCAACGGTCGGTTCCGACGACAGAGATTGCTTTTCCCGGAATGCCCTTTGATTTGAGGGCGGCAAGGACCGGCGAGGGGCTTTCATCGCCGCTGGCAACGATGACTGCGTCGGGAGCGTCCACCAGTGAGCCCATTTGGTCGACCGCCTTGCTGCCGTCGCCGGTCGAATATGGCACAGTGACCGCGAGCGTCGCGCCATAGATGCTGAGGCCGTTTGCCACCCGCTTCTCCACGGCGCTGGCGTTCGAGCCTTCCGCAACAAGCAATACGAACTTCTTGCTGCCCTTCGCGGCGAGCCCCGCGGCGCCCGCCGCAGCGCTGTCGGCTTCGCTCAGGCGCACGGCATAAACCCCGGCGCTGCCCGCGAAATTGTCGGCAAGCGCCAGAACCGGCGGCCGCTTCGATCCCGACAGCGTGGCAATATGCTGGGCCGCCGAGAGCTCTGTCGGGCCGATGACGACTTTCGATCCCGTCGTCATCGCCATAACCGCCAGTTTACTGGCCTGAGCACTGTCGCCTTTCGTGTCCTCTATGGTCAGCGTCAGCAATCCGTTGCCGATATCCGCCATTGCGAGCTTGGCGGCGTCGCGCATCTTTCTGCCGTTTTCCCCAGCCGTGCCAGGAGCGGACAAGGGCAGCAACATCGTGATCTTTGCAGAACCGGTACCCAGCGACTGGGTCGCCTGGGCGGGACTGGCAACGGCGGCGCCATTCTGGCCGGCCGGCGCGGCAATCGCTGCCGGGTTTAGCACGTCGGAAACGCCGCCTTTCGACTGGCAACCCGACAATGTCATGGCGAGCGCCAGGGCGATTGCCCATGACTGCGGACCGCAACCTTGCCGGCCTGCTTCCATGATTGCTCCACCCCGTCTGTCGCCGGCATTTCCCGGTCTGGTCTTCTATTCATGTTACGGCGGACTTGCCGTGCCGTCTTGTTCTTTAATTTAGCCGTCGAAAAGCCGGGCCTTCAGCGCAATGATCCGTCTGGCCTGCCCGGCGGCGCGATAGTCCGTGGCCCGGGCACGAAGATGCGGCGCACGCAAACGGCAAATGCCCAGCCAGCTGGCGCCAGCCTGGGTGGCAAACAGACCAGTGCTGGCCAAGGCGATCGTTTCGGCGATCGCCCGCAAAACTGATCCGTCCGATATCATGATGGCCAACAGGCGCGGCCCATCCGGTCAGTGCATGTATTCGACCATGCGGTCGTGGAAGCACTCGCATTTGTTGAGCGTGTCTTCGTCCTTGTAGTTCGTCTTCAGATAGCCGTAGGCCATGCCGCAGGCCACCTTGGCTTCCGATGCCCAGACGAAGACCGGCCGGGACGAGTTGATCCACTCCGTACTGTTGGCGGCGGCGACGGACTCGTCCATCAGCTTGACCACCTGGGCCTTGAGATCGACGATGTTGTCGTTCAGCACCAGGTTGGACGTGCCGACGGTGCGGCAATAGTCGGCCGATGGACCTTCGATGATGTCGGCTGCATTGAGGCCTGTCGCAACGATCGACAGTAGCCCAGCCCCGAAAGCCACACGCAAAATTCTGTTCATGTTCCTGACCCCGTTCCTTTCGCTCCTAAGCCGCGTCATGCTTGGTGCCATGACTGTCGTCGTACAATATTTTCACCGCTTCTGCCGCGCTGTGGAACGTATAGTTCTCCAGCACTGCGACCGTATGGCAGTTGTCGCCGCCACCATTGGTGTCGACCTTGACTTCGGCATTCGCCGGATTGGTTGACGACTGTGCAATCTCGACATAGCCGCCGGCTTCGAGATTGGTCACCCCGGCCAGTCCCTTGAGCAGGGAGGTAAGGTCGATCTTGTCGCCGTCATGGAAGTCCGCGATCAGATCGGTGACCTCGAGTGAGCCGATAGCGAAGGTCTTGGTGCCATCGGAGGCGACGGACGGCTGCGCCTGCGTGGTGGCGAGCGATGTGTCGAGTTCGACCTCGACATAGTTGCCCGTCGTTCCATCGGCCATGTGGAAGGTTCCGTTGCCGGTCACGGCCTGGCCGTCGATCTCGCCAGAAGCCGGGCTGGGCGTCGTGCTTATGGAGACGACGCCGTTGGCCGCGAGACTGGACAGTTCCCCGGCATCGCTGATGCCGTTGGCATTGGCGTCCTTCCAGATCAGCAGGCTGCTGAATGCCGCGTCATTGTGGTCGATGACGCCGTCATGGTTGCTGTCGAGCGAAGCCAGTGCGGCGGCGCCATTGGCGAAGTGTCCGCCGGCGAAGTTCTGTGTGAACAGTTCCTTGCCGTCGTCGATCTTGCCGTCATGGTTGAGATCCATTGCCAGCATGCCGTCATTCGACGTGTTCCAGGCAACCTGGTCCTTCGCGCCGTCGCCATTGATGTCGAACTGGACGCCATGGCTGATATCGGAAAAGGCGAAGCCGTTATGGTTCAGGTCGAGGATTATGGGGTCAGACGTGCTGTTGTGAACGACGAAGTCGGCGGCGTTCAGCGCGTTTAGCTGCGTTGAAGTCGTGATGTTGTCGAGGGTTGCGACCTGGGTGCGGCCTCCTGCCGTGCTCCAGTCGGTATCGAACCAGAGTTCGCCGCGGCTGGTTGTCGAGTCGAAGGCAAGCACATAGGCGTTGGTGGCAGAACCCGTCGCCGCCGCGATTTGTGCCGCGGTCTGCGCGGCAGTGATCTGAATGATATGCGCGGCGTCGGCGGCGACGATCGTCGCTATCGAAGCATGGGTGACGAAGTCGCTGGCGTTGAGAGCGGTTCCGGACGCGCTTCCGGTGGTGTTGACGAAATTGACGCTGCCGCTGCCGTTGACGCCGGTATCGAGCAGACCGATCTTGTCGGTGCCGTGCACGAAGTCCTTGATCGTGTCCGTTCCGGTGTTGGTCGCCATCCGGAATTGGTCGGCGCCAGCGCCACCCGTCAGGGTGTCGTTGCCGCCGCCGCCGATGAGCAGATCGTTGCCTGTGCCTCCGATCAACGTATCAGCGGTCGCGCCACCGGCGATGACATTGTTCACGCCTGCCGTGGCATTCAGCGTGTGGTCGCCGTCGACGGTAATGCCGATCGTGCTGCTCGCCGTGTCGCCGTCATGATCGGTGACGGAGACGTTGAAGTTGAGGTTGTTGGTGCCATTGTTATCGGCAGTCGACACGCTGGCGAGCGCGACCTTCGAGTTGGAGCTGACGGAATAGAATTCGACGTAGTCGATGAAGTTGGTGCCCGCTACCGCCGGTAGTGTGAGGCTCGTGATACCGTTGGCTGTCGCTGATGAGGTTGTCCCATCGGTATAATGGATCACATAGGCGATGTCGCTGCCGCTGCTGAAGGTAAAGCTGGCGGATATCACATTCGCGGAAGCCGAGCTACCCGGCGCAAACGCCCCGGCACCGTCGTAGTCGGTGACGGCTCCGAAATCGAAGCGAAGAATTTCGCCGTTATTGAAATTGTTGTTCGAAACGCCCCAACCACCCGTCGACCCATTGACCGAGTCTATGACGATACCAGCCGTCGCGCTGCCGGCGGTCGCATTCTCCCAGTTGCTGAGATTGAACCCTGCTCCGGTGCTCCAGCCACTGACGATGGAGAGCTGGGTGCTTGGGCTGCCGCCGAGCAGCAACTGTTCGTTTGATGGGCCGGAGCCGAAGGAAGACGCTCCGCTGATGACCTGGTTCGTGTGGATCGCATCGAGTGGCTTCAGTTCGGTAAACGTGTAGGTGCCATGAACCGGGTCGACGGTAAGTGTGAAGACGTTGTTCAGCGTATGGTCGGCGCCTGTGTAGGCTACCAGCGTATCGGGATGAGCCGGATCGACATAGTAGTGAACAGCTGCTCCGCCGACCGTCAGGCCCGCCGGATCCACGTTCGACAGGAGGCTCGCGGTGACCGGATGATCGGCGCCGCCATCCACTGGCATTTGTCCGGTTATCGTGACGTTGGCTTCGTTGGCGACCACGCCATGGTCGATTGTCCCGAGGGTCGGGACATCGTCATTGATCGTCATGGTCAAGGCTTTGGTCGCCGTCGTTCCGTCGCTGTCGGTGAGAGTGACCGTGACGATACCGCTATCCGTTGAAGCCCCTAGATCATGCTGATAGGCAGCTGTTTGCGTGAAGGAGTAAGCGCCCGTCGCTTCATTGAGTGTAAGCACCCAGGACGCGCTGGTGAGTGTCAGGATCGTCTGGCCCAGGCCGTTGGTTGAAAGCGATTGGGCTGCGGACCCGAGACCGCCGTCATAGCTGTAGGAGAATGGCGTTGTCGCATTGGGGCCGTCGCCGCCGAAGTTGAAGCCCATCGAGCCGCTTTGGTTCTGGGCTGTAAATCCATCGGTGTTCGAATCGACAATGTTGTCATCGCCGGCTGCGTCGCTCGTTGTCGCCGCCGCCGCCACGAGAGTGGGTGAGCTGTTGATGACAGTGATCGACAGCGTTGTGACTGACGTATCGCCGTCGCCATCCTTGAGCGTGTAGGAGAACACGTCCGTGCCCGATGAGTTCGGGTTCGCCGTGTAGGTGTAGCCGCCGTTGGCGCCCAGGACCAATGTGCCGAGCGCGCCGGTGACGCTGGTACCGACACCCGCATTGTTGATGACCGGGGTGCCGTTGTTTCCGGCCACAACACCGGAGATCGACGCGCCATCGGCGCCGAGTGTGTCTGCTCCGGAATTGGTGGTGCCAACGGCAGTAATGACGTTGCCGGTCGCGACAGCGGAGACGGTTGTATCGGTGTCGGCCACCGCGGTCGGCACGTCGTCGACGATGTTGATGACCAGGTTGCCGGCCGGGGCGGTGTCGCCGTCGGCGTCGGTGACGGCGACGGCGAAGCTGGCATGGGTGTTGTCGCCCGAGGTGTTGTCGATGAGCGTGTAGGAATAGCTGATGGTGCCGGCGCCGGTGGCCGGATTGTAGACATAGCTTGCCGTCAGAGTGCCGGTGGTGCCGTCGGCGTATGCGGTCGGCACGCCGGTCAGCACATGGCCGCCCAGGGTGACCGTCTGGATGCCGTCGGGCGAGGTGAAGGCGATGGTGCCCGAGGTGGTCTCGGAGGGCGCTGCCGCGTCCGATCCGGCGGGCTCGCCGCCGCGGGCCGGCAGGCCGGCTTCATAGACCGTCGTCGTCGCGCCGCCCGGCGCCGGGATCGTGTCGCCCGGCGTTGCATCGCCGACCGCGATGGTCAGCGTGGTGTGCGATGTGTCGCCGTCGCCGTCCTTGATGGTGTAGGTGAAGACGTCGTTGACGCCGCCTTGCGAGCCGGCATGGCGGGCGTAGCTGTAGGAACCGTCGGCGTTGAGCGTCAGGTCGCCATAGGTGCCGTTGATGACGGTGCCGACAGTGGCGCCGTTGTCGAGAGCCGAACCGGTGTTGCCGGCCGCGACGCCGACCACGGTCGCGTCGTCGGCGCCCTTGGTGTCGGCGCCGGCCGGATTGCCGTCGCTGCCGGTGCCGGTGATGACATTGCCGCCGATCGGCGCGAACGACCCCGCCGCCACCGCGTCGGTGTCGGCCACCGCGGTCGGCACGTCGTCGACGATGTTGATGACCAGGTTGCCGGCCGGGGCGGTGTCGCCATCGGCGTCGGTGACGGCGACGGCGAAGCTGGCATGGGTGTTGTCGCCCGAGGTGTTGTCGATGAGCGTGTAGGAATAGCTGATGGTGCCGGCGCCGGTGGCCGGATTGTAGACATAGCTTGCCGTCAGAGTGCCGGTGGTGCCGTCGGCGTATGCGGTCGGCACGCCGGTCAGCACATGGCCGCCCAGGGTGACCGTCTGGATGCCGTCGGGCGAGGTGAAGGCGATGGTGCCCGAGGTGGTCTCGGAGGGCGCTGCCGCGTCCGATCCGGCGGGCTCGCCGCCGCGTGCCGGCAGGCCGGCTTCATAGACCGTCGTCGTCGCGCCGCCCGGCGCCGGGATCGTGTCGCCCGGCGTTGCATCGCCGACCGCGATGGTCAGCGTGGTGTGCGATGTGTCGCCGTCGCCGTCCTTGATGGTGTAGGTGAAGACGTCGTTGACGCTGCCTTGCGAGCCGGCATGGCGGGCGTAGCTGTAGGAACCGTCGGCGTGGAGCGTCAGGTCGCCATAGGTGCCGTTGATGACGGTGCCGACAGTGGCGCCGTTGTCGAGAGCCGAACCGGTATTGCCGGACGCGACGCCGACCACGGTCGCGTCGTCCGCGCCCTTGGTGTCGGCGCCGGCCGGAATGCCGTCGCTGCCGGTGCCGGTGATGACATTGCCGCCGATCGGCGCGAACGACCCCGCCGCCACCGCGTCGGTGTCGGCCACCGCCGTCGGCACGTCGTCGACGATGTTGATGACCAGGTTGCCGGCCGGGGCGGTGTCGCCATCGGCGTCGGTGACGGCGACGGCGAAGCTGGCATGGGTGTTGTCGCCCGAGGTGTTGTCGATGAGCGTGTAGGAATAGCTGATGGTGCCGGCGCCGGTGGCCGGATTGTAGACATAGCTTGCCGTCAGCGTGCCGGTCGTGCCGTCGGCATATGCGGTCGGCACGCCGGTCAGCACATGGCCGCCCAGGGAGACCGTCTGGATGCCGTCGGGCGAGGTGAAGGCGATGGTGCCCGAGGTGGTCTCGGAGGGCGCAGCCGCGTCCGATCCGGCGGGCTCGCCGCCGCGTGCCGGCAGGCCGGCTTCATAGACCGTCGTCGTCGCGCCGCACGGCGCCGGGATCGTGTCGCCCGGCGTTGAATCGCCGACCGCGATGGTCAGCGTGGTGTGCGATGTTTCGCCGTCGCCGTCCTTGATGGTGTAGGTGAAGACGTCGTTGACGCTGCCTTGCGAGCCGGCATGGCGGGCGTAGCTGTAGGACCCGTCGGCGTTGAGCGTCAGGTCGCCATAGGTGCCGTTGATGACGGTGCCGACAGTGGCGCCGTTGTCGAGTGCCGAACCGGTGTTGCCGGCCGCGACGCCGACCACGGTCGCGTCGTCGGCGCCCTTGGTGTCGGCGACGCCGTCGGTCGCATTGCCGTCGCCGCCCGCGATATCGATGCCGGTCAGCACATTACCCGTAGCAGGGCCGAACTGGCCAGCGGCGATGGCGTCGGTGTCGGCGATCGCCGTTGGCACGTCGTCGACGATGGTGATGGTCAGCGTGCCGGTGGCGGTCTCTGGGGTGCTTGGGTCGGTGTCGGTCACGCCGATCGAGACTGGGATCGAGGTGTTGTTGGTGTCACCGGTGTTGTCGAGCAGCGTGTAGGTGTAGTGGATGTGGCCCGTCGTCGGGGTCGTCGCCTCGTACCAGGCGGTGAGCGTTCCGGTGGTGTTGGAGATGACCGTCGTCGGATTGAGCGCATCGGTGCTTGCGACGGTGACGCCCTGCAGCGAGACAGCCGACACGCCGTCCGGCGAGGTGATGTCGACGGCGCCCGAGACTGTCGTGGGATAGGCCGCTTCGCCCGTATGCGAACCCGCCGGCTCGCCGGGACGCGTGGCAAGGCCTGCCTCGTAGACGGTGGTGTCCGCGCCACCGGTCGTGGGGACCGCATCGATGTGCGGGGTGCCGTCGCCGATGGCGATGGTCAGCGTGGTGTGGGAGAGATCGCCGTCGCCGTCCTTGATGGTGTAGGTGAAGACGTCGTTGACGCCGCCGGGCGAGCCGGCATCGCGCACATAGCTGTAGGAGCCGTCGGCGTGCAGCGTCAGCGTGCCGTAGGTGCCGTGAAGCCCCGCAGTGAGCGTGCCGGCGTCGTCGAGGTCCGCATTCGTCGTGCCCTTGGCCACGCCAACGACGCCGCCCGCGGCATCCTTGCCGTCAGCGCCGAACACGTCGTTCACGAACACATCGCCTGTGATGGCGGCCTGGCTGCCGGACGGCACGTTGCCGGTGTCGGCATTGGCGGTCGGCACGTCGTCGATGATCTGGACCGACAGCGTAGCAGGAGCCGAGGTGTCGCCGTCGCTATCGGTCACCGTCACTGTCATGTTTTCGAAGACGGAATCGGTCCCCGCGACGGAGTGTGTCGCGCTATGGACGAGCGTGTAACTATAGCTCACCTGGCCGGTGCTGGCGTCGTAGCCGCTGATGGTCAGCGTGTTGCCGAGCGGCGTGGTGATCTCGATCGGCGCCGATGCGCTGTTGGCAAGGGCAGCGCCCGAAATCACCTGGCCGGCGATGGTCAGCGAGCCGACACCGTCGGGCGAGACGATGGTGAAGGTGCCGGTGTTGTGTTCGGAGGGGTCACCGTCGGCCCCTGGCGCCGCCACCTCGCCCGAGCCTTCCGATCCCGAGCTTGCCGGCAGGCCTTTCTCATTGACACCGGTGTCGCCGCCACCGGTGGAAGGCGTCAGGTCGATGATCGACGGTATGGAATTGGGCTTGAGAAGAGACGGAAACAGTTCGCGGTTCTCCGGTTGGCCGAACGCCAGATCCGTCGGCGGCAACAGCGCCGAAAGACCGAAGCCGTCGCCGATGCCGCCGGGGGGAACCGAGAAGTCTCCGCCCGCACTCGAGGTCGAACCGCCTGGGCCCGCCGACATCGAACCGTCGGCGCCGAAGGCGACATCGACATGGCTTGCCTCGAGCGCGGCAATCAGCGCAACGCGCGGCACCTCGACGTCGCCAATCATGAAGGTCGGCACGTTGAGCGCGCCATCCTTGATCACGATCACCGAACCGTCGGCCTGTTCGAGCACAAGGTTGTGGCCGTCGACCTTGATGTTGTCGATCGAGACATTGGCCGGAAGTTTCACCACATGGTTGGCGTCGGCCACGTATTCGTGCGGCGCGGCCGCCGGTGGCGCTTTCGCCTCCGCGGGAGCTTCCGGTTTGACGGGCGCGCCGCTGCCGACATCGACAGGAACCGGTTCGGCCGCCGCCGGAGCGGCCTTTTGTGTCGAGGCTGCCTCCGCGACCTGGATCTGCGCCTGCGACGGCAGGCCGTGGTGATCATTGACCGCGGAATGCTCGTCCCAGGGACCCGCGGCGCTGTCCAGATCGATATTGGTGGTCATTTGCTTGTACCTCTCCGGTATTCCCGGAAAGAGACAGTGGCGGCCATTGCTTTGCAACGGTCTGTCAATCTATTTTATATATCTGCATATGCATGAAATGGCATTTTTTACGGATGGTAAACCGACAATATATACTCCGTTATATGTTGCGGATATTGGCCGGTGCCGGCGGCGGCTCTTCTCCGGCCGTGTGGTAAATGAAAGTATAAATTTAAGTAGAATTTTACATAAAATAGATGACGTAGATTTCGTTCCAGTTATCCACCTTCCTTTCCGATAATTTGAGACAAGATTGGTAGCGTCCACAGTCGAAGGTGGGCGTTATGAAAAAAGAAAAAAATGCACCGGGTATAACCGGGCTCAAAGTGCTCTTGCTGGCAATCGGCCTTGCAACCCTGCCGCAGCTGTCGTTCGCGAGCACCCTTTCCAAGGATGTTGCTTCAACCGGCGGGCTTGTCGAGCGGGTCCAGATGCCGCCTTTTCTGGGTGGCGTTTCCCTGGAAAGGCCTCAATCCTGGAAGCCTGCGACGGGATACCAGGTCGGTATGATTTCCGCCGGCTACGCCACTGCTGGAGCCCAAGCCGAAGCGGCGCCAGCGCCGGCTGACGCCGGAATTGATCCTATCCAGACCGCGGCCATCATCCCCGGCGTGTTCGGGTCTGTCGCATTGTCCATGCACAACTTTCCGGTTTCGGCGCGCTGGGCGCCTGTCTACCAGGCGATTGTCGGCTGCACGGCAAACAGTGCCTGCGAACGAAAGAGCGCTGCTTTTGCCCGGCTGGTCGCGACGGCCCAGGGGAAGGGGTTCAGCGAGAAGCTGTCTTTCGTCAACAGCGCCATCAATCACATGATCGCCTACAGGAGTGACAGCGTCGTCTACGGCAAGCTCGACTATTGGGCAAAGCCCGGGGAAGTGCTCGAGAAACGCGCCGGCGACTGTGAGGATTTCGTCATCCTGAAGATGACGGCGCTGCTCAGGGCCGGCATCCCGGCGCAGAGCATGGCGCTCGTCGTTCTCCAGGATCGCAAGCGCGGGTTTTTCCATGCTGTGCTGTCGGTAAGTACGGGCAGCGGCACGTTCATTCTCGACAGCCTCGACAACACTGTTTTGCGCGACAGCGATCTGCCGGATTATGTTCCGCTGTATTCTTTCAGCACGGACCGGGCCTGGATCCATGGCTCGAGATCCGGCAATGCGCAGGTTGCGGAGATCAAGGGCGGTCTTTCAACCGTGGCGCCCGGCGAAGGGTTGCAGTAGGCTTCTGCCTCCAAGACATGCATTAGCCGCTGACGAACGCCATCAGCAGGTCCTGTTCGACCAGCGGTGCTCGCACCGCATTCAACTGGCCCCGATAGCGGCGCTCACCGGCGCCAATGACGAACCCGCTGGGGACCGGTGTTTCGCTATTGGCATTGAGGCGCGCAAAAATGTCGGCGACATTGAGATCGAGGGCCAGCCTGAGGTCTTGCCGCGCGTCGTCGTTCGGGCCGGTCGGCAATTGGCGCCTTACCAATTGTTGGAACGGCGCATTGAAGGTCAAGATTTTTTTCGACGATGAAAGGGCGAAGGCTGGCGAGGGGCAGGCGACCAATATCGCGTTGATCGTCCTTATCGATGCAAGCCTTTTCAGTGTCAGATTTTCCTCCCCCAACCCGCGTATGCAGGCAACCCTGATAGCGGATGTCAGATTGCCGGTCTGGTGCTGGCTCTCGGCGATCTCGTCGACAAGCATGCCGATGGTACACTTGCGGCTTTCCGCCATTTGCTTCAGCGATATCCAGAAAGCCCGCTCCAGGCGGATGCCGCGGCGTATGCCGCCGCGCACGACAACCCGAAACTCCAGCCCGAGTTCCTCTGGCGTCATCGGCACCAGCAACCGATCGGCAACAGGAGGATGAGAGGTGGCGCTATCGCTCACTCATAGCCTCCTCGCGTGCCTTGTTGATCGGCTTCAAGAGGTAGGTCAGAATTGTCTTGCGGCCGGTCTTGATGTCGACCGAGCAGATCATGCCGGGAATGATCGAGTAGGCCTTGCCGTCTCTTTCCAGGGTCGACTTATCCGTCGACACGCGCACCTGATAATAAGGCTCCCCCGTCTTCTGATCGACCAGGCTGTCGGCCGTGATGTTGGCGACCTTGCCTTCAATGCCGCCGAAGATCGAGAAATCGTAGGCGGTTATCTTGATCAGCGCGTCCTGGCCCGGCCGGATGAAGGCGACGTCTCGCGGCGAAACCCGTGCTTCGACCAGCAGTGTCTCGGAGGTCGGTACGATGCCGGCGACGACCGCGCCTGGCTGGACGAAGGCGCCGAGCGTGTTCACATCAAGCGTGTTGACGATGCCGTCCACGGGCGAACGGATGTCGGTGCGCGCCACCTTGTCAGTGGCACCGCGTATCGTCTCGTCCACCACCGAGAGGTCGGCCAGCGCCTGCGTCAGATCGCTGAGCGCCTCCTGTTGCAACTGTAGGCCGAGTTCGTCGACCTGAAGCTGAGCCTCCGTGATGGCCGACTTGGCTTTCTTGATGGTTTCCCCAGCGAGCGTCAGCTGACCGTTGAGCTCGGTCTGCTCGCGCTCGACGCGGAGCTGCTCGGTTCGCGCCATCAGGCCTTTCTTGACCATCGCCTCAACCAGCTTTGACTCTTGGTCACTGACGGCCAGATTCTTCGTCAGGCGATCGGCATTGGCGGTCGCTTCGTCCAGTTCCTTCTCGCGCTGATCGAGGCGCGACTTGAGAACCGACAGCTTGACTTGGAAGTTGTCGCGGCGTGCGCCGAGCAGCTTCTGCTCGTTGTCGCAGATCTCCGGGGCGACCTTCTGGATTTCGGACGGACATGGAAATGAGCCTTCGAGACTGCCGGCCTGTTCGAATTTGAGCCGGGCAATGCGCGTCTGCAGAGCCCGCGCCTTGGCCTGCTGCTCGCCAAGACTGGAGGTGTTGAACGTATTGTCGAGGCGGATAATGAGGTCGTTCTTCTTGACGATCTGCCCTATCGTCACGGCAATTTCCTGAACGACGCCCGGCTCGCTGGCCTGGATGATCTGAGTCTTCGAGACGGGTATGATCTTGCCGTCGCCGCGTGCGATTTCATCGACCTCGGCAAAGGACGCCCAGGCTACGGAACTCGCAAACAGCGCTCCGATGATGAATATCGACGCCGATGCAAAAAGCGGTGGCCGGTCTTCCCTGGTAAGCATTTCCCACGCCTCAACGTGTTGAATATGTTCAATAAGTCTTTTCTCTCAGGCGCTTGTTTTCTGCAGCGCCTGTATCACTTGGTCCTTTGGTCCATCGGCGACGATCTTGCCCTGTTCGATGACAATGAGGCGGTCGGCCAGTTCGAGCATGCTGAAGCGGTGCGTTGAAACGATCAGCGTCGTGTCGCGATCGAAAGCCACTTTGAGCTGCTTGATCAGCTGGCGCTCGGAAGCCAGATCCATCGAGCCGGACGGCTCGTCCAGGAAGACGATTTTCGGTTTGGTCAACAGCAGCCGGGCAATTGCCATCGTCTGCCTCTGGCCGCCGGAGAGATTGGTGCCGCGCTCGCCGACATTCATGTCGTAGCCGCGCGGATGACGGGAGACGAAATCATCGACGCCGGCAGCCTTGGCCGCGTCGACAATCTGCTCATCCGTCGCTTCGGGACATGCCATCAGGAGGTTTTCCTTGATGGTGCCCGAAAACAGATCATTGGCTTGCGCGACGATCCCGACGGCGGCGCGAACCTCCGATGGGTGGTACTGGCGGATGTCGATCCCGTCCAGCAACAATTCGCCTGATGTCGGCAGGAAGAGCCTGCCGATCAGCCGGCCCATGGTTGTCTTTCCCGAGCCTATGCGGCCGATGATGCCGATCCGCTCACCTGGCTTGACCGAGAAATTCAGACCGGTCAGGACCTCGTTCTCGGAGCCCGGATAGACAAAGCCGACATTCCTGAACACCATCGCGCCGTTGCGAATGGGGCGGTTGACGAAACCCACCGTGTCCGGTCGGTCTTCGGGTTGAGCCATGATCGAGTTCACCATTCGCAACGAAAGCAAGGCCTGGCGAAGTCTGGACAGCGTGATGGCGATCTGGCCAAGCGGAGCCACAGCCCTGCTCGCCAGCATGACCGTTCCTATGATTGCTCCTGTCGAAACATGCCCTTCCGAAAAGGCATAAGCGCCGGCCACGATCAGGGCGACGGTGACCATCTGCTGGATGGCCTGCGTTATGTTGCCGGCGGCAGCGGAAAGCTGCTTGATCTTCTCGGACGTGTTGGCTGCATTCTTGGAATGCTCTCCCCATTTTCTGAGAAGATACGCCTCCGCACGCAGCGACTTGATGGTCTCCAGGGTGGAAATGGATTCGACCAGCAGAGCCTGGCGCTGCGAAGCCTCGTTCATGGAGGCAGCGACACGTTTGCCGATGCGCTGTTGCGTGACCAGGCCGACGATCACGGACGCCACAAAGGCAATGGCCGGTATGATGACCAGCCAGCCGCCTATGGCGTAGATGACGAGAAGGAAGATGAAGATGAACGCGGTGTCGATGAACACGCTGATCGTATTCGACGTGAAGAACTCGCGTACGAATTCGTATTGCGTCACCCGATTAGCGTATTCTCCAGTTGAGCCGGGCCGTGCCGACAGGGACGAGTTCAGCACTTTCTCGAACAGCAAATAGGAAATGCGCAGATCGGCCTTGCGCCCGGCATAGTCGATGAGGGACGCCCTGGCGGTCTTCAAAAGCAGGTCGAACAGGATGACCGCGCCGATGCCGATCGACAGCACCCACAGCGTCGATATTGCCTTGTTCGGCAAGATCCTGTCGTAGACGTTCATGGTGAAGATCGGCGAGGCGATGGCCAGAATGTTGATGAAGATTGCCGACAGGATAACCTTCGAATAGGTACGCCAGAACGGGGCCATCGTTCCCGTCAGCCAATGTCGCCGCTCGATCTTCGGCGCCGAACCCACGTTCATCCCTTCGGCAGCGTTGGCATAGGTTATCGAGAAGGAAACGCCGCCGCTGATGTAGCTGGTGGCTAGCTCGGATCGCGTGATGGTTACACGGCCGTCTTCCTGGGGAGCAGTGGTGAATGCGCCGTCCTCGGTTTCGGCCAGCAGGGCAACCGGCAATTGGCTGGCGCGAAACACGATAGCGGGGAGGTCGATGCGTCCCCGAAGAAAATCGCGATGGTTGAACTCGGTGATTTCAAGGCCGATGCGCTCGGCGATATGCCGGATGGCATCGATGTCGATACGCGTGTCCGACAGCGGCACGCCTGCGAACAGCACCGTTTGCGCGCTCGGCCTGCCGAGATAGCCGGCAACGGCAGAGAAGCAGGCCTTGAACGCCTCCTTCGGGGAGAGGATGTTGGGTTGCTGGTTCACGATCCGCCCATACGGACTTTCGATCGATCCTTGCCTCCGCCTACTTTTTCCTGACCGGTGCCAGGATATCGAACGGCAGGTCGTTCTTCTGTTCCGACGGCGTCCGCGCGTAGGTTTCCGTGTCAGCCGTTTCCGGTGCCGCGAACTCTGTCCGTGCATAGGCCGTGGCCTGCTTTGGCGGATGGATGTCCATCGTCTTCAGCAACTGTCCGGTTGCGGCCAGGAGCCGATACTCGGCAAAGAGAGAGGCATAGGATGCAGTGTCCGCCAGCGTTGCGGTGTTGAACCGCGTATTTTGCGCATCAAGAACGTCGAGCAGCGAGCGCTGTCCGACCTTGAACTGCTCGCGATACGACGCGACCAGCTTCTCATTGGCGGCGGCTTGCAGCTTCAACGTCTTTGCCAGATCGGCTTGCCGGAAGCGGCGATCCCAGGAGGTGCGAACGGCTTCTTCGATCTCGCGCTCGACCTGGTGCAGGGCAAGCCGCTGTTCACTGGTACGACGGATCTGCTCCTGCTCGTTGGCCTTGTCTATGCCACCCCGGTAGAGATTCCAGCGCAAAACAAGGCGCGCCTGCAGGTCGGATGTATCTCCATTGTCTCCATCAATGTCGTACCCGGCTCTGGCGGTGCCTTCAGCGACGATCGAGGGGCCGTATTTTGCCCGAGCTGCGTCCACCAGCGAGGCTGCGGCGTCAATATCGCTGTTGGCCATATGGACGCGGGGGTTGTTCACGCGCGCCAGCCCCAGCGCGTCATCCAGCGACCTTGGCAGTGCGGCTGCAACATCGCCCGGCCTTGACGCGTTTGTCAGCGGCTTCCCCACGGTCTTGAAAAACCGTATCCTCGACGCTTCCAGTTCCTCCGAAGCTTCCTGCATGCGGGCCTTGGCTGCAAACAGCCTTTCCTCGGCTTGCTGCCGGTCGGCTTCATTCAACCCGCCGCCCGCAATGCCTTCCTGGATGTCGTGAAGAATGGCTTGATGGAAGCCCAGGTTTTTCTTCGCCTCCGCAACAATCGAAGCCTGCAGCATGTATTCGAGGTAGTCCTGGACAACCGAGAGCCCGATAAACTCCGAACGCTCCAGCACTCGGAACGAAGCGCCATCGACTCGCGAGGCTTGACGATCGAGCTCAGCCCGCCTTGCGCCGCTGTCATAGACTGTCTGTGAAACCGTGAGATCGGCCTCGGCCGGATAAAGGTTGTCATCGTCGAGGGAAAGCGCGCGGCGGGTCGAATTATCGAGGCGGCGAGCCCCCGCGGACGCTTCCACGTCGACACTGGGGAGATAAAGCCCTTTCGCCTGGCGCAATTCGAACTCGATCGCTTCGCGATTCTCGATGGCTTGGCCGATCTCGGGATTGGACTCGACGGCTACCGCCACGGCCTCCTGGAGCGTGAGCGAATGAGCGCTCGCACAGCTCAGCATCGTGGCCGCCATCAAAAGGCCAAGGCGCTTGCCAAGGGCCGACTTTCTCGTTGTATTCATCTAACCCGCCCCAACGTTTCCCCTGCGCCTTTTCCCACAGCGCTACAACCAAGCCTGAGCTTGCCGTCAGGCAGTATCCAACAAATTCACGAAATATGTGAGCGATTATTAAATTAGACATACCTAAATGAGGAATCCCGGCCATAAGGTTGTGAAATGTAGCAAAAATGGCACAGCACAGCGGCCCGCTGCGGTTGTATCCAGACGCCACCAGGGTGCAGAAGGCAAAAAGCGCAATCGCTCACCGCAAGCACAACCGTATGAAGAGCGGACGATCTGCCTGTCAAACTGGTAGCCCTGAAAGGGCCGTCGCGGGAATTTGGCTATTTGTTGAAGTTGAACCTGGCGCGAGAGCGGCAGCAACGCCCTTCCGTTAAGCCTCGCGCAACCTCTGCAATCTATCCTGATGCCAGATTGTCGAGGGCAACATGAAGCGCAAGTCGATATTACTCTTCGCTTTTCCCGCATTCATCCTGATGATTCTGGCAGGCGAGCGAACAGCGACGTTCCTGCTCGGTACCTATCCCGCCAGCCCTGCCATGTGGTGGATCTGGCTTGAACTGCGCCCCTTGTCGACGATGTTTTGGCAGCAGGTCGACCTCTATCTGGGCGGTTCGATGGTTCTGGATGCCGTCATCCTGATTGTCGCTGCGACCGCCTGCTGGAGTGCTTGCCGAGTCAGAAGGTCAGCCACCTACTTCCTGGCCAATCATCTGGCGCTGCTTTTCGCTGGACTGATGATAGTCGCCAGCAGCCATTCGGAAACGGCGAGCACGATTGCCAGCTTCGCGGCACCCAGCGGTTTCCCGTTCTCGCTGATGGCCGATTTCACCTGGCAGAACAGCCTGGTGCTGGTGCTGGGCTTTGCAGCCTGCGCCTACTGTCATGTCGCGTTCCTTCGCGAAACCCGACAGCGCGGAGAAGCACTGGCCGTGCGCCTTATCGCCTTGCAGCGGGATCTTTAGTCCCGGCGCGGCAGGCCGTTTCTAATTGATCTTGCGATAATAGACTTTGCCGTCCGGCGTTTCCGTTCGCTGATAGCCCGGATTCGGGGCAGGGGGCGCGGTGGCGACCCTCCTCTTGGGCAGCCGCGGCGTATCGGCAATCATGGGTTCCGCCGCGACTTCGCTACTGGAAGACGCTTCCGCGACGTTATTTGTTGCAACGAGAGGTTCCGACACACTCGACGTGCCGGCACCATCGGTGGATGGAAGGCCCTGTTCAAGCCGGGCTATATTGCCATTGATTTCTGTGAAACTGCCCTGCAACTGGCTGTCCAGCTTTTCGAAGCGGCTCTGGAAGCCGTTGTTGACCGTGTCGAGCCGGGCCCCGATCCGCTGCTCGAACGTGCCGAGCTCCTCAAGACGTCCCTCCACGACGCGCAGGTCGTTGATGCCCCGGTAGAGATATATGGCGGCCGTGGCGTTGAGCACCGCAAACAAGGTCAGTCCGATAGAGACCGCGATAGCCAGTCGGGTTCTGCTTCTGCCGCCATCGAGCAGTTGCGGTTCAAGCTGCCCGGCTATCGTCGGCATGTGCGGGTCGCTGATCGTCGTCATTGGACCACCACCTTGGTGCCTATCGGCACGCGCTTGAAAAGATCGATCACATCCGTGTTGGTAAGACGAAAGCAACCGGATGTGCCGTCGAACCCGACGCCTGAAGGATCATTGGTGCCGTGGATGCGATAGAGCGTGTCGCGTCCGTCCCGGGATAGATAGAGTGCCCTAGCGCCCAGCGGATTGTAGGGCCCTGAGGGCACCAACTCCGGCAGTTCCGGCTGGCGAACGCGCATTTCCTTGGGCGGGCGCCACTGCGGCCATTCCGTCTTCGCCCCGACCTTGACGACCCCGGTCCAGCCAAATCCGTCACGCCCGACGCTGATCTGGTAGCGAAGCGCCTGGCCCTGGCGGGTCACCAGGTAAAGCGCCTTTTCGCTCTTGCGGATAATGATGGTTCCCGGCTGCTCACTGGTTTCAAAGGAGACCGTCTTGCGCAGGCTTGGACCCATGGCTGGCAGCGGCGGGCGTCCAGCGATTCCGGATCCGGCCCGGGCGAAATCCTGAGCCGATATCGAAAGCACCAGGCCGGCGATACAGCCGGCCAGGCTCAGGACGATCCGATGTCTATCGGGCAGCGTCATCGAGCCGCTCTTTGAACATCTTCTTCAGATCCTTGTTGAAGCGTGCCCGCCCATCCACTTCCGAAGGCAGGATCGCACGGTTCAGGGAATCGGAGAGGAGCGCATTGTCCAGCGCGACCGACTTGATGTGCGGTGCCTTGAAGATCTTCTCGAGCTCGCTGCGCGAAAAATGGTTCCCGAACCACTTGCGCTTGTGCTTGTTGGCGACGAGCGTGATGCTGATCGCATTGCCGCGCAGTTCGCGGATCTTGGTGTAAAGCCGCTTGCCTTGCCGCAGCGACGCGACGTTGAGCTCGAACACGATGAAGATCTCGTCGCTCGTCGAAAGCACGGAATTGTGCCAGGGCGTTTCGATATTGGGCAGGTCGATGACGATGTCGTCGAAGCGGTAGGCGACAAGGTCCAGAAGCCGGTAGACGAAATCGCTGCCTTGCGGCTCGAAGGGCAGCTGCGGCCGCTCGAATGCGTAGAGGGTGAGGCCGGACGGGCGCGAAAGCTTGATGACATCCATCAGTTCGACATCGAGCCTTTCGGGTTGGCCGATAATTCCGGCCAGATCGAACTGGTTGAACAGATTGAGGTAGGCGCCGCAATTGGCACTCTGGAAATCGAGATCGACCAGACAGGTCGAAGCCGCGCGTTCAGTCGATTTCGAGGCCAGGTGCTCGGCCGCCGACAGCGCCAGCGTCGTGGCGCCCGCACCGCCGCTGGCGCCGATGAAGGTGATGATCCGACTTTTCGTTCCCTGGTTGCCGGTGTCGTGGAAGGTCACCGCGTTGAGCAGCTCCTTGCCGTCGAGCGGCTTGTGCAGCCAGTCCGAGGCGTTCATGCGCACCAGCACGCGCGTCTGTTCGGAGGTCAGCTCGTCGGAAACCGCGATCAGCGGCACGGTCGCCCACAAAGCGCGTGCCTCGACGATGCCGGGCCGGCCGAGCAATTCGCCATTGCCGAGATCGAGGATGACGATGCCCGGCCGCGTGTCCGCCGGCGGACCTTTGAGAAAGTCGCCCGTCTCGGCAACCCTGACGTCATAGATCGCCAGCGCATCGAGCCGCGTCGCCACCTCGCGCTTGAAATTCGGATCCGACGAGAACAGCGCCACCTGCTTTCGCTTGGTCGGCGTAACCTTGGTGTTGATGGCATTCATGGCCAGGTGCTCTTGATGTCTTCGCCCGTGACCGTGCTCAGCATGGAGGGCATGTTGATGTCAGCAAAACCCATCAGTCCCTTGAGGAAGAAGAACTGGAAGGTCACGTTTTGCAGGTTGACGGTGATTGTCGGTACGGGTCCGCTTAGCCGGGTCTGATAGCCGAGGCCGGTGGCTGAATAAGTGACGACTACGTTGCTGCGCAGCAAGCCCGGGAAGAAGTGACACATGCCCGGCCGCTGGTTTGCCGCCAGCGCCGGGCAGACATCGTCATTGGTGTTTGCGGTGTCACCACGAAAGATGCGGCTGAAATTGGCGGCGCTGAAGCCGCCGCCGTTGCTGCAGCCCCCCGTGCCGGCGGTGTAGGTGCACACGAAGGGACCGTAGGCGCCGGCAGCAATCGGAGCGCCGGGAGACGAGACCGGGCCCGCTGTGGCGAGGTTGGTTGCCACCGCATCCGATATCGACGCCAGCCGGGCGCCGATCTGCACCGCCTTGGTGGCTGCGTTCCATTGGTAGAAGGCGTAGCCGAAATCGACGAAGCCCAGGACAAGCGAGAACAGCAGCGTCGACACGATGGTCATTTCCACCATCGCCGCCCCGTCTTCCGATTTTGCAAAACGCTGGATCATGGTCAGAACCGGATCAACCGCTCGTCGTGGGAGCCCTGCAGCGTAATCGGACTGATGCCGATGAACGACAGCATCCCAACACCGGCGTATGGGTAGGTGCCCGACGCGCGGACGGTGCAGACTTGTGCCGTGGTGGAGCGATATTGGGTCACGCCGCCCACCACGGTGTCCTGGCAGGAGTTGTTGGTGGTCACGGTGACATTCGATGTCTGCCAGCCGCTGACGCGTGCGCTACCGGTGCCGGCCGCGTTGCCAAACACAGCAATGTTCGCGGCAATGGCGGTACAGTTGATCGCCGCCAGCCCGGAGTCGGTATACAACTGACTGTTGCAGCGCGCGGCATAGCGAGCGGCGTCTGTAAGTCCGGCCTCCATCAGCAGCTTGTCATGGATCAGATTGCCGAATTCGAACACACCGGCAGACAGGACAAGCATCAGCGGCGTGATCAGTGTCATCTCGACAATCACCGCGCCGCGTTGGTCGCGTCGAAATCGATCGAAATATCGGGACAGTATCTTGAACATCGCGGTCACCGGTATAGCTGCGCTTCGTCGCGCAGGTAGTTGTCGAGCGTACCGTTGCCGCCCTTGCCGGTGATGTCGACCAACTCGACGTAGATATTCTTACCGTCTTTGATCGGCTCGGTGATGAAGAAGCTGCCGAACCTCCTCACCGGAATGCCCGTCTGGCGGCCGCTGAAATTCGTGCCCGCAGCCGTGAGCGCATTGCAGTCGAGGATTGCGCCGTAAAGCAACCGACGGTCTGGGATCGAGATCGGGGTGCCTGCCCCCGCAGGCGGGATACCCGTTTCGCCACCGACTGCAGCATCTTGAAAGATATTGTTGTCGATCTCGTATCGATAGACCTCATAACGGGTAGGGAGATTCGCGCCGGTTCCTGATAGAGCCGCTGGCACGGCACGTGTGGGATGATTGGCGGCCCAGTAACGCGCGAAATTCCAGTTGCCGTCGCCCATGCGGCCGCTCATCATGGTGCAGTTGCCGGCGATCTGGCACGCATCGCGCTCGAGCCCGACACCCTTCGTCGGGTCTGTTTCATAGTCGACCTTGTTACTCTTGACGAACTGGCTGCCGTTCTTGGCGCCCTTGCGCACATTGACTGCGGGTCCGTCCGAGTAGTTTGACGAATCGATGCCGAAGCGCGAGTTGATACCGTTCTCAACAGGTCCGGCGTTCTGTCCCGGCTCGGTGTCGACGCCGTCGCGCGAATAGCAATTTTGCGGCTTGGAATCGGCGAGCATTTTTTCGAGCTGATTGGCGCCGTTGCCAAACGGCGAAGCCAGGAAAGCGAAGTTCCCGGGAAAGTAAGATCCGTCTCCGCGCAGCAGGATCTGGCGGCGCCGGTACTGCCTGGTTTGCGCCGCCTGTTCCAGCGTGACTCCTCCGGTGAGGGATGTATCCTCATACGGGTTGCACATGAAAACGGGCGTGTAGTCGCAGACGCCCGACGTGAACCCGGCAGTCGCCTGGGCTGCAACGTTGAAGCTGTTACTGGCCGAATTGCCCGTCAGAAACGACGCCGGGAAGATGGCGGCGAATCCGGTCGGCGCCACCTTCACTTCGATGAATGCAGTTTCATCTTCGCCGATGGATTGCGTTGCATTGGCATAATTTGCGCTGGTGACCGGAGCTCCGTCCGACGCGGGTAAGGTCTTCAGGAAGCACCACGAAATGTTGCCGGCGCTGTTGCATTGTGCGGTGCCGCCCGGTTGCCCGGACGTCAAAGTGAACCGGCCAGTAGAGCCAACGGTCGAGAATGTGGCCTGGTTGGTAACAAGTGTCGCCATGGCGCGTTCGGCTCTGGCCCACGAGCCAGGCAAGCCATCAAGCTCGGCGGCTCCAGCCAATGCAAAGGCATCCGCCGCCTTCTGCAAATCATTGTGCAGATTGTTGACCCGGCTCATGTCGATCGCGAGCAAAGAAAAGCCGATGATCGCCGGCAGCGTGACGCTGACGAGGATCAGCGCTATTCCCCTCTGATCGTGCCAGAACGCGCGAATGGTCCGCAGCATGGCCTTACTCTTTGCTCCCCTGACGCCAGGTTCCCTCGTTTGGCCTGGCGCACTGAAACCGCATCCTTCTGTTCAATTCACCGGACTGGATGGCGTTACATTGACCGTCATGTTCGTTGTTGGCGGCGGAGGCGGCGGACTTCTGTATTTTTGAACGACATTGGCGGCGCGGACGCCGTCGTCTCCGATCCTTGTGTTCTTCGAGGCAGGATTGAAAGGGTCGACCGTCTGCAGCAGCGAATTGTATTTCTGCGTGTCACCGGCGGCCAAAGTTATCGAATCATAGTGGTTCAGATAGTCTGCGGCGCAGCCCGCCAGCAGGCCGTTGCAAAGAATGAGGATCAAGGCGCTATTTCTTGACATAGAGCATCTTGTCCTTCGATTTGAAGTTCAGCATGTGGCCGTAGGGGCCGGTGACGCCGTCGCCCGTTTCATATTTGCGGATCATGTCCTTGTTCACCTCGAGCTGACCGAGCACGAAGAATTCCGGATCGTTGGCGGGTCGCGTCTTGTCGAACGGGGTCGCCAGTTGTTCGCCGGGCTTCACCGGCCGCACAATGTGCGGCGTGACGATCACCACAAGCTCGGTCTCTTCCTTCTGGTTGCTCGAATTGCGAAACAGCGCGCCGACGATTGGCACCTGGCCAAGCCACGGCACCTGGTTCTGCAGCTTGGTGGTTTTGCTCGACAGAAGGCCACCGACCGCGAAGCTCTGGCCATCGCGCAATTCGACAACGGTTTCCAGCTTGCGGTTGGTGAAAATCGGGTCGCCGGCGGTGGTGAAGCCATTGAGGTCACTCACTTCCGGTGCAAGCTTCATATGGATCTTGCCATCGTCGAGCACGACCGGCGTGAACAGCAGATTGACGCCGAATTGCTTGAACAAGACCTGGACTTGGCCGTTGGCGTCGACGCTGCGTACCGGCACTTCGCCGCCGGCGTTGAAGCTGGCCGGTTCGCCGGACAGTGTGGTGAGATTTGGTTCAGCCAATGTGCGAACCACGCCCTTGTTCTCAAGGGCTTCGATGACCAGGTCGACCTTGATGTTGCTGTCGATGACGCGGGTGATCAGCGATGCGAAAGGATTGCTTTTCGACAGCAGGCCGCCGACGATGTCGCCCGCCCCAATCCCGGTTCCGTCTGTGTTTGAAGCAGCAACGCCTGTTCCAACTTTCGTTGTACCGCTGCCGTTGGTGCTTTGGATCGATACGCCGAGATCACGGCCGGCATTGCGCTTGGCTTCCAGTATGCGGACTTCGAGATTGACCTGCTGGCTGTCGTCGACGGTGACGGCGTTGATGATGGCGTCTGGACCATACTGCTGCGCGACCTCCAGGATAGATTGCATCGTCGCGGCGTCTTTGACGTGACCGCCAAGCCTGACCTTGCCGTTGACCGAGCCGATTTCAATGCGCGACCTTGGCGCCACCTGCCGGATCGCCTGCGCCATGTCGCTGACATCGACGCCGACCTCGATCTGGATGACGCCGAGCGAATGCTTGTCCGCGGAAAACAGATTGACCGTGGTGGTGCCGGCGCCCTTGCCGATGACATAGAGCGTCTTGTCGGTCATGGGCTGGGCATCGGCGATCTTCTCGTCGCCGACGACGATATCGCCAAGAGTGGCGTTCACTGCGATCGTCACCGACTGCGACATCGGCAGGAAGATTCGATGGACACTGGGATTCGATACATCAATGAAGCGGTCTGCAGCTTTGGCCGCAAAACTCCACGTTAGTAGCGTCGCGGAGCAGGACAGCGCGAGCGCTGCCATCCTCACCCAAAACCCCTGCATTCCCGTCTCCCCAAATGCTGCCGTGGTGGGCAGCCCTCAATTCACTGTCGCTTGTTGTTTTTGTCGCGGCACTTCATAGGATTCGAATTTCACGCCCCGAAAGACTCCGATCGTCGCCAGCGCTGGCGGCTCCGGCTGCACATATTTGACCACCTCTTTCGGGACCTCGTGCACCTCCGGCGCCGGGGCCGATACGACGATAGGAGCCGGCGGCTTGACCTTGCTCAACTGGTCGAGCTTGCTTCCCACGCGGTCCACGGCCTGGGCCAGGCCCGCGATCTTGTCATCCGCGCGCTTGCGTGCGTCTTCCGCGCTCTGACGTTCCGCAGCCGCTGCCGTATCGGCGGCGGCCTGCCTGGCCAGTTCGGCTTGCTTCTTGGCCGCGTCAGCCGGCATTTCGCCGGTCAGATCGGAAAGCGTGACGCGTTCGGTCGTTTCGCCCTTGCTGGCGGCGGCTTGGCGAAGCGCCAGCGACAACTGTCCGGCGCCGGCGGCGAGGGTCAGTTTCTGGGCGTCCCTGGTGCTGGCCTCCACCGTCACGGACTTCACCACGGTCGGGCTGTCCTTGCTTTCATCGGCAACCTGGTCGACAGCGAGCACCTTCATGCTCTGAAGCAGGACGTCGACAAAACTCTGGTCCACGCCATCAGAATTGCGAACGGTGCGCGTCAGCAACACATCGACCCGGTCGCCGGGGAAGACGAATCCAGCGACGCCAAGCACGTCGTTGACGCGGATGGACACTGCCTTCATGCCTTCGCCCAGAACCGCCGAAAGCGTAGCGCGTTGGCCAGGCCCGGTGATCTTGCTCGCGAGGACAGGTTCATTGATACCAATCGTCTGCAACGCCTGTTTGGTACCCCCGCCCGCCGGAAGGTCTTTGGTCAGGAGTTCTTCTGTTGTCTTGAAAGCGCCAGCTGGAACAGCGCCCGCCGGCCATGCGACTTCGCGCAACTTGTCGGCCGACAGCGTGTCGCCGAACTTCAGCGCCACCGCAGCCACGACGACCGTATCGCGCTGAGAATCATTGGTCTGCGCAATCGCGCCGCGCTGGTTGGCCAGCCAGATGTTGGCGAGCACCACGGCCAGCACGCCGAACACGCCGGCGAGGACGATCATAATGACAGTGTTTGCACGCATAATCCCAAGCCTTGAAGTGCGGAATTTGCCTCTGTTGGCACCAGGCCCAAGTCATACGACCAGGGCCTGGTGAGCTTTGTGGATTGCGCCGGTTCGGTTCTTCAGAACCTTACGGTTGTCGCTTGTTATGCCGCCGGGACCAGCGTTGTGGACAGCGTCGTCCACTTGCCAGAAACGTATCCACCGACAACGCCGATGGCTGCAATAGCCGCAACGGTGATGATACCGATGAGGATAGAATATTCGACCATAGCAGCGCCGTTTTCGTCGTCGCGGAACTGCCGGGTCATCGTCATGAGCTTCTTCATGTCAATTTCTCCCTTTGGAGGTTTGAACCCGACGAGACAGAGCCAAGGATGTACCCCATACCCAGCATCCCCCGTCATCTCGATCCTAGGTCTCGAGAATTTGCGGTGTCAAACGGGATTAATGGTTCCTTAACTTTCCAATACATGAACTTTCGAGTTCAGCGCGACCTTAAATTTCAGCAAGACATTGATTCGTCTGATTTTTCAAGCGCCCTTAACCATTCGTTCACATTTGTGTCCACTGGCTAATAAAGTCTTGCCTACTTTAGCAGTAGCGCATATTCCTTTATATCTAAGGGGTTAGGGGAGGATTGTCGGTGGGTTAGGTGTCCTAAGCACGCAAGGGTTGCGGAATGCCTCACAGCTTAAATCACCATGATATTTGAGTGACCCGGAGGTGGAAATAAAAACGATATTTTCCGACGGTGGTCCTTAACTATGTTGAAAGTATTGACTGCGCGCCCACGTTCGGGCGCTTGTGCCGCATGTGGTTAATGTTTAGTTTCAGCTAATATGCGTCGAAGGGGAGCATAGGCGATTATGTTGGGGCGATTCATCAAGGGTGGCGAGGCGCGGATAGAGCCAAGGGTGGATTCGATAGCGGTCCTCCCCGTTGCCAACAGCGCCCCGCCCGTCGCCGATCTCGAACCGCATGGCGACGAGTTCCTGGCGCTGAAGGTCGATCTGCATCGACATCTGATTGATCGGTTCAACCTCGCGTCGCTCGAAACGGCCTCGAAGGATGAGATCCTGAACGAAATCCGTCCCATCGTGCGCGAGTTCGTGCGCGGTCGCAGTGTGCCGCTGAATGCTCGCGAACTCGATCAGCTGACCAGCGACACCGCCGACGAAATGCTGGGCCTGGGGCCGATCGAGCCACTGCTCAAGGACGATTCCATCGCCGACATTTTGATCAATACCCACAAGCGAGTCTTCATCGAGCGAAATGGCATGATCGAGGAGACTAAGATCCGCTTTCGTGATGAGGCCCATCTGCTGCGCGTCATCAACAAGATCGTTTCGGCAATCGGCAGGCGCGTCGACGAATCGGCGCCGATGGTTGATGCGCGGCTGGAGGATGGTTCACGCGTCAATATCGCTGTGCGTCCCATTTCGGTTGACGGCCCTCTGGTGTCGATCCGCAAGTTCTCAAAGAACCCCTTTTCGCTTGAACGCTTGATGGTGTTCAATTCGATCCGACCACCAATGGTCGATCTTCTACGGATCGCCGTACAGGCGCGTAAATCGATCCTGGTTTCGGGCGGCACCGGCAGCGGCAAGACGACCTTGCTCAACGCACTATCGAGTTACATCCCATCCAGAGAGCGTCTGATCACAATCGAGGATGCGGCGGAACTGCAGTTGCAGCAGCCGCATGTCGGCCGCCTGGAGACGCGTCCGCCCAATGTCGAGGGCAAGGGCGAGGTGCGCCAGCGCGAATTGCTGAAGAACGCACTGCGCATGCGGCCGGACCGCATTATTGTCGGCGAGGTTCGCGGCGAGGAAGCCTTCGACATGTTGCAGGCCATGAACACCGGCCATGAAGGCTCGATGACCACTATTCACGCCAACACGCCGCGCGATGCGATATCGCGGCTGGAACAGATGGTCGGCATGGCCGGCATGCCGATGAGCAACGATTCCATTCGCGCGCAGATTGCTTCAGCCATCGACATCATCGTGCAGACCCAGCGCCTCTCGGACGGAGGCAGGCGGGTAACATCCATATCGGAAATAACCGGCATGGAGGGCAATGTCGTTCAGCTCCAGGAAATCTACCACTTCGTGCGTCGCGATATCAGCGCCGAAGGCAAGATCATCGGAGACTTTCGTGCAACCGGTGTCCGTCCGCGTTTTGCTCAGGAGGCGGCGACACTGGGGCATCATTTCGCGAAAGATGCCTTCAATCCGCAGGTCGCCCTATGATGCCGACCGGCCAAACCGCACTGTATCTGATTTATGTTCTCGCGGCGGCATCGGTTATCCTCGCTGGCGAGGCACTATATCTTTCCTTTGTAAACCGTCGGGCACGGGTCGGCGCAATCAATCGGCGGCTGAGGTGGTTGGATGATCAGGTGCCGGCAGAAAAGACCCTGCAAGGATTGCTCCGCGAGCGCGGACTGACCGGTTCAGGTGACTTTATATTTGGAGTGACTTCGCTTAATCGGCTCTATACGCAGTCCGGAGTTACCGGAAATCCGGTGGCATTCGCTGCGATATTTTTCTTTGCTGGACTGACGCTGGCGCTGATACTGGCGCTACTGCTGAAGTTCTCGCTGACGCTTTCGATCATTGTCTTTTTAATGATCGGATTGGTCCTGCCATTTCTGGTTCTCCGACGGGCACGCAACAAACGAATCCAGAAATTCGCAAAGCAATTGCCAGATGCACTCGACATGATCGTGCGTTCCTTGCGCGCTGGACATCCGGCATCGGTGGCTGTTGGTCTCGTCGCACGCGAAATGCCTGACCCGCTTGGCACCGAATTCGGTATCGTCTCGGACGAAATCACCTTCGGCCTCAGCATTGAACAGGCCGTGCGAAAACTCTCCCAGCGGGTGGGGTTCGAAGGCCTGCATCTGCTCTCGGTATCTCTGTCAATCCAGTCCAAGACCGGCGGTAATCTTACCGAAATTCTATCCAATCTGTCGTCGGTGCTGCGCGAACGACAGAAACTTCGATTGAAAATCAAGGCCCTTTCGGCCGAAGGACGAGCATCGGCGTGGATCATTTCACTGTTCCCCGTCGTGATATTCCTGGTCCTTCAGGTTATTGCCCCTTCTTATTACGGAGATGTGTGGCAGAGCCCGATGCTCATGCCCGCGTTTCTGAGTTTTGGAGGTTTGGCTCTGCTGGGCGATTTCATCATGTACCGGATGGTCATTTTTGATTTCTGAGGGGAGCGAGCCATAAACGTGTTTTCAAACGTCTTCGACCTGAGCCTACTGGTTTCCATTGCCGTTTTCCTGGCAGCGGTGGCAATGTTCCTGTTCGGCGCGCTCGTTTTTTTACCGGCCCTGCAGACGCGGAGATTGGTCACGCAAAGTCTGATGGGGGAGGGGGTTAGCGAACGTCGGTCACTGCTCGGGGTGGAACAGGCTGCAAGAATTTCGGCACAGCGGCCGGTCGACGCCTACTTCCGATCGATGGAAAGGGAGCGGAACGAGCCAAGCGCGCTGGAGGCAAAGCTCTTTCGCGCAGGTTTCCATCAGGCAAGCGCCCCGCTGGTTTACACCCTGTCCCGCCTCGGCACGGTCTGCGTCGGCTTTTTTTTGACCTACACGTTCCTGTCGCGATTTTTGCCGCCTGGGCTACCCAGCTTTGTTGCGCTCGCCGGTTCAGTCTTGTTTGGCCTTGCCTGCATCGTCATCCCAAGCATCGCCTTGGACCGATTCGAAAACGGGCAGAAGCAGATCTATCGCCGTGGCTTCCCCGATTTCATGGATATGATGATTACCTGTGCCGACGCCGGCATGAGCCTTGAGGCGGCTGTGGAGCGCGTTGGCGCGGAATTGGCGGGCACACATAAATGGCTTGGCGTGCAACTTTCGATCATGAATCTGCAGCTACGCGCCGGGAAGCCACTGCGCGAGGCGTTGCGCGAGCTGGCGGATCGAATCGGACTTGAGGAAGCACGGGCTCTTGCCGTGCTTTTCCGGCAGTCGGAAGAACTCGGAACAAGCCTGACGGACGCGTTGCGTATCTATAGCGATGAGATGCGCAGCCAGAGAATTCTTAGCGCCGAGGAGCGGGCCAATGCCTTGCCAGTCAAGATGATGATCCCGTTGGGGCTCTGTATCTTTCCGGTCGTGATGATGGTGGTGATGCTACCGGTTATCATTCGAATGAAGGGCATTTTCTTCTAAATGGTTATATGCTGTGGTTCTAAAATAGAGTCGCAGGACTCTTGGGGGATGAAATGACAGGGCCAATGCGCCTCGCAGCCGTAGCCGCAGCCAGTCTGCTGATGATGGCGCTTGCCGGCTGTCAGACAAATGGTGCGGACACCACGGGCGGTGTCGTTCGCACTAACGAGCCGTCGAAGGGCGACGTGACGTCGTTTGGCGATGCCTTTGATGGGTTGAAGACGGTCAGCGACGTCGAGTACTATGCCTCGGACCAGGCCGTGGCCGAAGCCACGAACCAGTTTCGCGCAGAAAACTACGGCAATTCCGGCGCCCTGTTCTTCAAGGCGACGCAACTGGCGCCCAATGACGGCGGCGCCTGGATGGGGCTGGCTGCTTCCTGCGATCGTATCCACCGCTTCGACCTTGCCGACCGGGCCTATAGCAGGGCCTTCAAGCTGGTTGGCGCGTCGCCAGAATATTACAATAATGTCGGCTATTCCTATCTGCTGCGCGGCAAGCTGCAGGACGCACGCAGCAATTTTCTCAAGGCCTACGAACTGGCGCCCAACGATCCGACCGTTGCCAACAATCTGAAGCTCCTGTCGTCCAGCGTGCAGAATATCGAGCGCTGACGTGCTGCTTGCCGTATCGCTTCTACTGAAGGCGCTCGCCATCCCTCTGCTTGCAAGGGTCGCCTGGTTCGATTTCACCACCCAGAAAATATCCAACCGTGACGTGCTAATGCTTTTGTGCTTGGGAACTGGCGCCCTGCTGTCCATATCGATCCTGATTGGATCGTGGTGGGATATGTGCCTAAGCGCACTTGCCGGGCTCGTGCTGTTTCTTGCACTCTTCCCGTTCTGGGCCTTGCGTAGGGTCGGCGCCGGTGATGTCAAACTGATGGCAGTAATGCCTTTCCTAATCGGCGGAAGCGGTCTGGCGGTGTTTTCCTTGCTGTTGCTGGTCTTTGCTCTCGCCACGGCGTTGATCGTGAAAAATCCGTTCATGCTGCCCGAGGGCGCCTTCCGCCTTTACGTTCAGCATCTGGATCGCAAGGGTGTCGTGCCGTTCGGCGTCCCGATCTCGCTCGCGGCGATCTGCACGATCACCTTCCAGATCTACAGCAACTCATTGAGTCTTGGCGGCTTACCCGTCTGACAGACTTCTAGGCAAATCATACAGGGCATAAAGGCGCGTGAAAAATCCCGCAGACCGAGATCAAGCCTAAGCATCAGGCGCCGGCTTGACCGCGCCGATCTCGGCATTCTCGTGTTCTTGAGGTTTCTGCAAAAACGGATAGCCGAATTGCCCGAGGTAGCTTAGCGGAATGGGGTCATCGACGCCGTATTTCTCGGGCATTGCCGAGCCTGGGACGCGAAAAGTACCGAACAGCACGTCAATGATCGATAGCTGACTGGCGAAGTTCTTGTCATAGGCGTCGCGATGACCGGCGTGGTGCCAATGGTGGAATTGCGGACTTGCGATGAGCCATCTCAACGGCCCAAAATTGATCCTGACATTAGCGTGCAGTAGCAGCGCGTGCCCGGTGTAAATCAAGAAATAGATGGCAATGGCCTCCGTTGAGAAGCCAAGAAAGAACACGGGCAAGAGCGACACGACTTTGGTGATGATCTGATCGACTGGGTGCGCTCGGAACGAAGCTATCCAGTCGAGCTCCTCGATACCGTGATGGATGGAATGGAATTTCCATAGCACCGGAATCGCATGAAACGCACGATGTATGGCGTAGACGCCCAGATCTGCCACAACCATGATCTCGATAATCTGGACCCATGTCGCTTGACCTCCGACTGCATTCGGCACGCCCTCGGGGACCAGCAATGCGGCCGCGCTGATTATGATGGTCGCCATCAATAAAACGCACACCTTGGTAAGCGCGCCATTGAAGACCGCATAGATGACGTCGATGCCGAGCCCCTTGCGGAGAATTTTTTGCTGTGGCCGCAAGGCAAAGATTCGCTCAAGCGGTACGAAGATCAGGACACAAATCAACAGCGATTTTAGACCAAAAAGGTCCATCGGCTTACCCCGACTTAAGAGGGCAGTGAACCACCTGATGATCCGTCACGCAAGGTGATCGTTCCCGGACACGCGGCGCAGGCGTTAACCCTTCAGAAACCATTTTCTTGTCGAAGCGCGAAAGCAATGCTTCAATGCCTTTTTAAGGCGGAGGGCGGAATGTTAACCGAGGATTTCGTTGGCCGGATTGCAATAATTTTTGTCATGACGGTCTTTGCGACGTTTGGCGCCATTTCTCTGTTCGGCCATTTCTATCACGATGCCTCGGCAAGTTCACTGGCTTTCGGCACACGGATGGCGGCGACCGCGTTTTTGCTGTTGCAGCTTTTCATGACGATAAGCCGCCTTCCGCCGAAGGGAACCGCCCGAGGAATTCAACCGAGGGTGACCTCAGTAGCCGCATCCTTTCTGATGTTGGTGGCAATGTTCTTGACGCCGGCACTGGAAAACGAAGCGGTGCAAGTGGCCGCTCTTTGCCTGATCTTCGTTGGCACGGTTAGTTCGATTTTTTGCCTCTATTGGCTTGGCCGTTCGTTTTCCATTATGGCTACCGCCCGACAGCTTGTCACCTCGGGCCCATATTCAATTGTCCGCCATCCGCTATACGTCTGTGAGACAGCATTCGTTCTAGGGATGATCCTCTCACATTTTTCGACGCTGATGGTCGCGTTGGGTGTGCTCCAATTTCTCTTGCAGTATCGGCGCGCCAGGAACGAGGAAGCCATTCTGCGACAAACTTTCCCCGAGTACGAAGCCTACGAGCGGACCACCCCAATGCTGATTCCGTCTTTATCGTCACTATACGGGCGACGGTGAATATGCCTATGTCGATCTGTGTTGATTGCTTGTTGCGAGCCAAGTCGGTGCTTGAATAATGTCCACGGTCGCGCTTCCACTTCGCAGCAGTTCGACGACCTGGCGTGCCAATCAGCCGTTTTTTGTCACGATTGCCGTCTACATGCTGCTAGTGCTGGCTGCGGCAGCATACTGGCATATCCGAATTGACTTCGAGCTGTACAGCCAACCGCTTCTGCTATTCGGCTTCGGCGTGACCGTCGTTCTGTTTGCCGTCATCGCGATGCGCGTTATGTTTGAGCAACAATTGCGACTATTCCCTGCGCTTAGGGATCGCCTGTTGACCAATGAACTGTCCAACCGGCTGATCGTCGGTCTGCCGGTCTTACTGGTCTTCCCCATCCTGTTTTCCCTTTTTACCAGCGTCAAATGCGGCATCAGCAAGATCATACCTTTCTATGCCGATGCCACTCTGATGGCGATCGATAGGAAAATCCATGGTGGTGTCGATGCATGGCAGTTTTTGCATTTCTCGTTTGGGTTCGGGCCGATAACCGCCGTTTTGAACTTCTTCTATAATCTCTGGTTCGTCGTAATGTTCATTGTCCTGTTTTGTGTCACCTTCTCGACGGGTAATGAGCGTCTTCGATCGCAATATCTGGTGGCATTTGTACTTACCTGGGCACTGCTAGGAAATCTTGTGGCATCGCTGGTCGCGTCGGTCGGACCGGCATTCGTCTTGCCCTTCTATGGCGATGCTACGTTTTCTCCGTTGATGAGTTATCTTCAAACGACCAACGCCTCCTATCATGTCTGGGCTCTCGATACGCAACGTATGCTGCTCGCCACTGCCGCCCTGGATGATCCCCGATTGGGCGGCGGTATTTCAGCTTTTCCTTCGCTGCACGTCGCCATCGCAACTCTGAATGCCATCTATCTCTGGCGCTTCGGCGGCCTGCTTCGCTGGGCTGGCGCTGCCTTCCTTGTCGTCATTCAGCTAGGGGCTGTCGATCTTGCCTGGCACTATGGGATCGACGGATATGCTTCGATGCTGGCAACCCCGATTATATGGGTCGTTGCCGGGCGTATGTCGGCACATAGGGCAGGCTAATTCTGTCGCACCGGGCAGCAATTTGAGAACAACGCCTGCCGTAATTTGTTCTCAAATAGCCGTATCTCTTTATATTCGCAAATGCTAATGTATGCCGTTCGTGGCACCCCAGACACCCCAATGCCCCTCGATGCCGCGATTACCGAGCGTCGGCAAACTTGCATTCAGACTCTCCGGTTTGCCGGCGCTCGGGTCTATCGAGATACAAAGTGGTGGCGCTTTAAAATCAACTGGCTGGGGAACCTGGATTCGAACCAGGACTAACGGAGTCAGAGTCCGTGGGTCTACCGTTAACCTATTCCCCAGCAGGCGCGGTCATGAACCGCGCGGGCCGAGCGGCTGAGCCGCTTGAGCGCTGCCTTGTAGCCGCCAGCGGAAAATAGTCAAGCCTGCTTGGCGGTTCAATCGCCAGGTTTTGTCGGTCGGTTTCAGACGCGACGCTTCGCAGTGCTCCCAGGCGCGGACATGAAATCCAATCTCGCGCCTCAGCTCTCTGTCCGGCTGAACTGCGACCGCTCAAAAAACAGCACCACGCCCAGGCCCAAAAACAACGGGATGATCAGATAAAACAGCCGGAACACCAGCAGCGCCGCCAGCACGCCGACCGGAGCCATGTCGGAAAGTCCGGCCAGGAACACCACTTCGAACACGCCAAGCCCGCCCGGTGCGTGCGAGATCTGCGCGATCGAGAACGAGACCAGGAAGACGCCGAGCACGACGAAATAGCCGGGATTGTTGGCCTCGGGCAGGGCGAAGAAGATGATCGCGGCCGCCGCCAGCAGCTCGATCGGGCCGATCAGCAATTGCCTGACAACGATCGGCAGTGCCGGATAGTGCAATTGAAAGCTGGCGATCTTCAGCGGGCGCAGATGCAACGCGCTGCCGAAAATATAAGCGGCGACGAGGATCAGCATCGCGATGCCCGCCGCCTCCGACAGGCCGTGATGGGCGATGCCGGAAAACCGGTCGATGATCTGAGGCTCGAACACCAGCACGAGGCCGGAGGCGAGGATAGTCGACAGCACGAAGGTGATCCAGCAGATCGCCACCAGCACGCCGACATCCTGGCCGGTGAGCCCCCTCGTGCCATAGGCACGGTAGCGGATGACGGCGCCGGAAAACACCGAGCCGCCAATGTTGTGTGACAGCGCGTAGGTGGTGAAGGAGCACAGCGTCACGAACAGCCACGACACCCGCTTGCCGATATGCAGCAGCGCGATGTGGTCGTAGCCGGCGAGCGCGGCATAGGCGATGACGGAACTCAGCGCCGCCAGCACCCAGCCGCGGGTTGGAATGGCGGCGAGCCCGTCCCAGACATCGTCCAGCGAAATGCCGCGCAATTCGTGCCAGAGCAACAGCAGCGAGAAGATCACCGCGGCGATGCCGATGCCCGGCCAGAAATAGCGTTTCCAGTTCATTGCCTGACTGCCATGCGTTGCCTGTCCGCTTCCTTTTCTCCTGGTGGTGGGAGACCGGCCGCCCGGATTCTTCCGCTCATTTCAGAAATGCCTCATTGAAGCCGGCTATTCAACCGCGAACACTTGTCGCGCCGCCACCGGCAAGATCCGCCCGCACCGAAAGCGGCGCAAAGTCGCCGGCAAGCGGGCATCGGTTTCGACGGGAGATCGTCTTCGCCAGCACCGCGCTAGCAATCCAGCCTTGCGGGTACATTACGCGACGAGGCGGAAAAGGCGTTTCGCGCCCCAGTCGGCAAAATTCAGCCGCGGCTCTTGGTGATCGGGCACAGCGCTGTTACTCTGGCGGCAACTTGAAACATGCCAAAGCGCCTGCTGCGTCCGTCATCGGTTCGCGCGGCGCCGGAAGGAACGACAGTGGAAGACCGCGACACCGGCGCAGGCGCGCCGGAGGTGGGCGCGTCCAGCGCTTCCCTAGGGCCGTCAGGCTCGGGGACAGCCGGTTGGCAGCAACGCCGCCCGACGGAGCCTCGCTCCGCCGACGGGCAGGCGGGCGACGCAACCCGTCACCAGAAGGGCAAGCCCAAGAAGCGGCGCAAGCGAAGGCGTGGGCGCAAGGTTTTTGCGCGCGACGAAGCCCCCCAGGACAATCGATCGCCAAGTGACAATCGATCGCCAGGTAAACCGGCTATTCCGGCTTTGGAGTCGAAGCAGCCGACGGCGCCAGTGATCTCGCCCGTCGCTCCCGCACCACGCCCTGAACAGGGCACCCGCCGGCCGCCGATGCACGAGCTTCCTGTTTTCGCGGCCCTCGATCTCGGCACCAACAATTGCCGGCTGCTGGTCGCGGTGCCGACACGACATGGCCAGTTCCGTGTCATCGATGCCTTTTCGCGCATCGTCAGGCTGGGCGAGGGGCTCACCGCCAGTGGCCGGCTTGGCCAGCCGGCGATGGACCGCGCGGTCGAGGCGCTGAAGATCTGCGGCGACAAATTGCGCGGCCGCAAGATCAGGAAGGCCAGGCTGATCGCCACCGAAGCCTGCCGCACAGCCGAAAACGGCGTCGAGTTTCTCGATCGCGTCGAGCGCGACGCCGGCTTGAAGCTCGAGATCATCGACCGCCAGACCGAAGCGCGGCTGGCGGTTTCCGGCTGTGGCTCGCTGGTCGAGCGCGACACGCAAGGCGTCGTGCTGTTCGACATCGGCGGCGGTTCGTCCGAAATCGCGCTGATTGACCTCACCGGGCGCCGGTCGCCGCGGCTCGCCAACCACATCGTCTCGTGGACGTCGTTGCCGGTCGGCGTCGTCTCGTTGGCCGAGCGCTTTGGTGGCCGCACGGTGACGCGCGAAATCTTCAACGCCATGGTCGACGATGTCGCCGGCCGGCTGGCCAGCTTCGACGGTCGCGACCGGCTGAGCCACCTCAAGGCCAGCCCCAATTTCCATCTGCTCGGCACCTCTGGCACGGTGACGACGCTGGCTGGCGTCCACCTCGATCTCGAACGCTACGATCGCCGCCGGGTCGACGGGCTGTGGATGGACCGCGACAGCGTCGACCGCATGGTCGAGAGGCTGGTTGGTTGGGACTTTCAGCAGCGCTGCGCCAACCCTTGCATCGGCGCCGATCGTGCCGATCTGGTGCTGGCCGGTTGTGCTATATTGGAAGCGATCCGCGCGGTGTGGCCGTCGGAACGGCTGCGTGTTGCCGACCGTGGCCTGCGCGAAGGCATATTGAGCGAGCTGATGGCCGATGACGGCGTCTGGCGCAATGATGGGCGTGGCCGTTAAATGACCAAGAAACCGGAAAAACCAGGCTCGGCCAGCATTCGCGTGCTGAAGACGCGGATCAAGAAGAAGAGCGGCCTGAAGGAATCGTCGCGTCGCTGGCTGCAGCGCCATATCAACGATCCCTATGTCCAGCGCTCCAAGGCCGATGGCTACCGCTCGCGCGCGGCCTACAAGCTGATCGAGATCGACGACAAGCATCATCTGCTGAAACCCGGCATGAAGGTCATCGATCTCGGCGCCGCCCCCGGAGGCTGGTGCCAGGTGGCGGCCGCGCGCACGAAATCGACGGCCGACGAGCCCCACGTTATCGGCATCGACTATCTCGAAATGGATGCCGTGCCCGGCGCACCGGTGTTGTTGATGGATTTCCTCGATCCCGAGGCACCGCAAAAGCTGGCCGAGGCGCTGGGTGGCGATCCCGATGTCGTGCTGTCCGACATGGCGGCACCGACGACCGGCCACAAGCGAACCGACCACATCCGCACCATGCATCTGTGCGAGGTGGCGGCTGATTTCGCGCTGTCCGTGCTGAAGCCAGGCGGACATTTCCTGGCCAAAACCTTCCAGGGCGGCGCCGAAAACGAACTGCTCTCGATGCTCAAGAAGAATTTCCGCTCGGTGCACCACGTCAAGCCGCCGGCGTCACGCGACGAATCGGTCGAGCTTTATCTGCTGGCGAAGGATTTCAAGGGGCGAGAGCCCGGTCCGCCGTCAGGCGGATCGGAACGTCCAGTGGACTCGAGCGCCCGGAGCCATAGCCAAGGGCCGGAGGACGACGAGGACTAGCATCGAGCGGGGTGGTTATTTCCCCGCCGTACTCACCGGCTCCAGCGTCTTGGGTGTGGTCAGCCGGCCATGACCGGACACGGCGTTGCCGGCATCGGGCGCCATCCGCATGAACGACAGCGCCGCAAGCGCCGAAATGGCGGCGACAATGAAGAAGGCGGTATGGAAATCCGCCAGCATCAGCGATCCGCCGTGAATGCTCGTCGACACTTCCAGTATGCCGCCGGCAACCGCGACGCCGAGCGCGATCGACAGTTGCTGGAAGACAGCAGTGATCGGCGTCGCCTTGCTGGTGTCCTCGGCCGAAACCTCGGCATAAGAGAGCGCATTGACACCGGTGAAGAACATCGAGCGGATGAAGCCGCCGACCAGAAGCACGGCCAGCATCAGCAGATAGGGTGTATCGGGCGTGAAGAAGCCGTTGATGGCGATCGACGCCGCGGCGACCAGGGAACCCACGATCAACACGCGGCGAAAACCCGCGACGCGGAAGATCAGCGCGGTTACGAATTTCATGCCGATGGCACCGATCGCCGAGACGAAGGTGATCATGCCGGACTGGAACGGCGTCATCCCGAAGCCGATCTGGAACATCAGCGGCAGCAAGAAGGGCACGGCGCCGATGCCGATGCGAAACAGCGAGCCGCCAAGCACGGAAGAACGGAACACCTGGTTGCGGAACAGTTCGAGCGCCAGCAGCGGGTTTTTGGCGCGGCGCGCGTGCATGAGGTAGAGCACGCCCGACACCAGGCCGACGGCCACGGTGATAAGGCCGGTCGCCGGCGGCAGATAGGGCAGGCTGACCACCGACAGGCCGAACACCACGCCGGATGCCGCCAGCCCGCTCAAGACGAAGCCGATGAAATCGAGCGGCGGCGTCTCCATCGATTCGGTCTCCGGCAGGAAACGCGTCGCCAGCCAGATGCCGATCAGGCCGATCGGCACATTGATCAGGAAGATCCAGTGCCAGGTGAAATAGGTGGTGATGAAGCCGCCGATCGGCGGGCCTACCAGCGGTCCGACCAGCGCCGGTACGGTCAGCCAGGACATGGCGGCGACAAGTTCACTTTTCGGTGTCGCGCGCACCAGCACCAGGCGTCCGACCGGCGTCATCATGGCGCCGCCGATGCCTTGCAGGAAGCGTGAAACCACGAAGGCAGGCAGCGAGCCGGAAAGGGCGCAGGCGACCGAACCGGCGATGAAGACCGCGATCGCGGCGCGGAAAATGTTCTTGGCGCCGAAGCGGTCGGCCATCCAGCCACTGATCGGAATGAAGATCGCCAGCGAGACGAGATAGGCGGTCAGCGCCAGTTTGAGCGCGATCGGGCTGGTGTGGATGTCGACGGCAATCGCCGGCAGCGATGTCGCAATGACGGTCGAATCCATGTTTTCCATGAAAAGTGCGACCGCCAGTATGAGCGGGATGGTGCGATTCACGAGTGTGCCCGTTTCAAAATTTTTCTCGGCCCAATTCTCGTTCAAAACGGGGGCAAGCCGATACATGGGGGCGGTTATCACGACTGGCCACCAGTGTCGTGTTAATTTGCTGTCACTTTTGTGCGACCGCAACGACGGGTGGCACAATCAACTGTTCGAAGACGCCGTTGTGCAACGCAACGATCGGCTTTTCATCGGCGTCGCGACGTGGTACCAGCCAGCGCCAATCCTGAAAGGGAATAACGAGTCGGCGCTGTCCATCACGGTCCAGCGCCTTTCATGCATTCTAAGGACTGGCCATGGCAAAAATCATTGAAACGTCCACCGGCGCTCTGGCGCTGACTTTTGACGACGTGCTGCTGCAGCCGGGTCATTCCGAGGTCATGCCTGGCGAAACCGATGTGCGCACCCGCATTGCCGGCGACATCGACCTCAACGTGCCGATCCTCTCAGCCGCCATGGACACCGTCACCGAGGCGCGTCTTGCCATCGCCATGGCGCAGGCCGGCGGCATCGGCGTCATCCACCGCAATTTCTCGCCGGCCGAACAGGCCGAGCAGGTTCGGCAGGTCAAGAAATTCGAATCCGGCATGGTGATCAATCCGGTTACCATCGGCCCCGATGCCACCCTTGCCGACGCGCTGTCACTGATGCGCACTTATTCGATCTCGGGCATTCCGGTGGTCGAGAATGGCGGCACCGGTGGCCAGAAGATCGGTCGGCTGGTCGGCATCCTGACCAATCGCGACGTGCGCTTTGCCTCCGACCCGGCGCAGAAGGTCTACGAGTTGATGACCCGTGAGAACCTGATCACGGTCAAGGAGAATGTCGACCAGGACGAGGCCAAGCGGCTTCTGCACCAGCACCGTATCGAAAAGCTCGTCGTCGTCGACAAGCAAGGCAATTGCGTCGGGCTGATCACCGTCAAGGACATCGAGAAGTCGCAGCTCAACCCACACGCCACCAAGGATGCACAGGGACGCCTGCGCGCAGCGGCCGCCACCAGCGTCGGCGATGACGGTTTTGAACGCGCCGAGCGCCTGATCGATGCAGGCGTCGACCTTCTGGTGATCGACACCGCTCATGGCCACTCGCAGCGTGTGCTCGATGCCGTCACGCGTGCCAAGAAGCTTTCCAATTCGGTCCGCATCCTGGCTGGCAACGTCGCCACCGCCGAGGGCACGCAGGCGCTGATCGACGCAGGCGCCGACGCCGTCAAGGTCGGCATCGGCCCGGGCTCGATCTGCACCACCCGCATCGTTGCCGGCGTTGGCGTGCCGCAGCTTTCGGCCATCATGTCGGCGGTCGAGACGGCGCACAAATCAGGCGTCTCGGTGATTGCCGATGGCGGCATCAAATATTCCGGCGATCTCGCCAAGGCGCTCGCCGCGGGCGCAAGTGCAGCCATGATCGGTTCGCTGCTGGCTGGCACCGACGAAAGCCCGGGCGAGGTCTATCTGCATCAGGGCCGCTCCTTCAAGGCCTATCGCGGCATGGGCTCGGTCGGCGCCATGGCGCGCGGCTCGGCGGACCGCTACTTCCAGGCCGAGGTGCGCGACACGCTGAAACTGGTGCCGGAAGGCATTGAAGGGCAGGTTCCCTACAAAGGACCTGTGTCCGGAGTGCTGCATCAGCTTGCAGGCGGGCTAAAAGCCGCTATGGGTTATGTCGGTGGCCGCGACCTTGCCGATTTCCGCGAACGCGCCACCTTTGTGCGCATATCCAACGCCGGACTTCGTGAAAGCCACGCCCATGACGTCACGATTACCCGCGAAAGCCCGAACTATCCCGGCGGAGCCTGAACAATACGGGCTCGGGCGTAGCCTGACCGCGACGATCCTGCGGCTGTCGCGTCACGCGGCGGCACTTTGTTTCCTGTCGGCGGCGGTTTTCGCCGCCATGACGCTGCTGGAATTCTTCTATTTCCGCCAGTTGAGCGGCGGCTTGCCGTCGCTCGACATGCGCTATTTCGGCTTCACGCCCGACGAAGGCATGGCCTGGCTGACAGCGCTCGGCCGGCGCGGCAGTGAGATCATCCTGGTCTGGCACTACCTGACCTTCGACCTCTTGTTCCCGGCGTTGTTGTCGCTCACGCTGGTCAGCCTGATCCTGGCCACCGGCCGGCGCCTGAGGAATTTTCGGGTGCTGCCGGGGCAGGTGCAGTCGATCTTCGCGCTGGTGCTGGTGCTGCCCTATACGATCGCCGACTATGCCCAGAACATCGCCGTGGCGCGGTTTCTGTCGGATTTCCTGTACGCCAACCCGGATTCGCTGTCGTTCGCCTCGGCGCTGATCGTCACCAAATTCGCGTTGTTCGCCATACCGGTCATCGTCATCGCGATTTTCGCCTTGGTGGGCCAGAAACGCCAGGCTTGATGCCCAACAGGGCCGAGGGAATCCTATGAACCAGACCAGTATTTTCTGGCCGATGTTGGCGCATGTGCTGCTGATCTACATCGTCTACTGCGTTCTGGGCCGTCGCCGATACGGTGCGGTCAAGTCAGGCGAGGCCAAGGTCGGCCAGTACAAGGTGCGCTCGACTGAGCCCGCGTCCAGCGCCACGGTTGCCGCCAATCTCGTCAACCAGTTCGAACTGCCGGTGCTCTTCTACGTATTGTGCCTGACACTCCACGTCACCAACGGCGTCAACTATCTAACCCTGGCACTGATGTGGATTTTTGTCGCCTCGCGCTATGTCCATGCCTGGGTTCACCTGACGAGCAACAATCTGCTGCTGCGCAACCGCTCTTTCGTCGTCGGCGCGGTGGTTATCCTGCTCGGCTGGATCTGGTTCGCGCTGCACCTGCTTGGCGCCGTCTGAGATAGGGTCACGCGGGGGTTGCGGTCCTCGACATCAAACGTGCCGCATAGATTTCGATCCTCCGTCGAAATCTATGCTCGACCGCCCATGCGACGAACGCAGCAACGGCCACCACGATGCAGAACGCTGTGCCGATCCGGAGATACGGGGAGCCGATCCAAGGAGCCAGCCATCGTATCACCGCGACACCGACATTCTGGTGCAGAAGGTACAGGGGATAGCTGATCAAGCCAATGTAACTCACGCCTCGCCAGATCTTGATATCGCGCAACTGGACCCCGATGACACCAAGAATTGAAAGCGCCATGACCCAGGCACTGAATGCTGAGCCGCCCCACAGCTTGATGACGGCCACGAGGCACCCGGCCATCACGACCATCTGTACTGCCCGGGTCGATCGCCTCGCCGCGATGCCCATCAAAAAGAACAGGCTGTAGGGGAAGAAAAAATACGGCGTGGCGATGCCCTTGAAGGGATAGATCAAGGCCTGATGGTCTCTCCACAATCCTGAAAACTGCGCAATTGCGCCCAGAACGGTAAAGCCGGTGAAAAGGGCGAGGACGCGATTTGGCCAGAGATAGAAGATGAGGCCGAACACAAAGTAGAATTTTGCTTCCTCGAGCAGCGACCAGTAGGCGCCGTCGACAAGCGGCGTTGGAACAAAAAGGGCTACCCAGCTTGCGTTTTTCAGGCCATCGAGCGCTGAAACCTCTCTGCCTGGAAGACCCAAGGCCGCAACCACGACAAGTGTGATTGCGATACAGGCGATAAGCGCCGGCTCTAGCCGCGTAAATCTCCGCAGCCAGAACATCCACACGGTTCCAGCCCGCTCGGCTGTCATCGCGATACAGTAGCCGCTGATAATGAAAAAGAGGAAGACACCAACCACCCCTGGCCACGGCAGCTCCATCTGGTGATCGAACCGGATGTAGTCGGGAGGAAAGCGAGACGTATAGTGGAAGATCAGAACCAGCATGACGGCGATTGCACGCAAGGCGTCAATCGCCTCGTATCGCCGGTTCTCGTCCTGATCCGAACCCATCGGCCAGAAGCCCCTACAGATCGAACACCGCTATCTTGCGTTTGTCGAACTTGATGCCGATCTCGCCGCGGACCAGCTTAAGGGCCGCCTCGCCGAACACGGCGCGCCGCCAGCCCTGCAGCGCCGGCACATCGGCCTCCTCGCCTTCGGCCGCGATGCGGTCGATGTCATCGCTGGAGGCCAGCACCTTCGAGGCCACGCCCTGTTTTTCGGCGACGATCCGCAGCAGCACTTTCAATAGCTCCGCCGCCGCGCTTGAACCTTCCGGCGGCTGGAAATTCTTCGGCAGTTTCGGCATCTGCTCCTTGGGCAAGGCCAGCGCCGTATTGACCGCGCCAAGCAAGGCCGTCGCAGTCGAGGAACGCTCCCAGCCTTTTGGCGTGGTGCGCAGCTTGCCAAGGGCTGCCGCATCGCGCGGCGCCTGTTGCGCCACTTCGTAGATCGCGTCGTCCTTGAGCACGCGGCCGCGCGGCACGTCGCGCTCGCGCGCCTCGCGCTCTCGCCATGCCGCCACGGTCTGCACGATCGCCAGTTCCTGCGGCTTGCGCAACCGCATCTTCAGCCGCTTCCAGGCGTCTTCGGGATGTGGATCGTAGGTCTCGCGCGATGTCAGGACATCCATTTCCTCATTCAGCCAGTGGGCGCGGTTTTCCCGCTCCAGCTCGGCGCTGAGGTGCTGATAAACCTCGATCAGATGGGTGACGTCGGCCAGCGCATAGTCGAGCTGCTTGTCGGAGAGTGGCCGGTGGCGCCAGTCGGTGAAGCGCGACGACTTGTCGAGCCGCGCCCCGGTGATGCGCTGCACGAGCTGGTCGTAGGAAACACTGTCGCCGAAACCGCAGACCATCGCTGCGACCTGAGTGTCGAAAACGGGATGCGGAACGAGATCGCCGAGATGGACGATGATTTCGATGTCTTGCCGTGCGGCATGAAAGACTTTGACCACCGCCTCGTTGGCCATCAGCCGGAAGAATGGTGCCAGGTTGATATCAGGTGACAGCGGATCGATCAGCGCCGTCACGCCAGGTGCGGCCATCTGGATCAGGCACAGGATCGGCCAGAAGGTCGTTTCGCGGATGAATTCAGTGTCGACGGTGACGAAATCCGACTTTTCGAAAGCGGCGAGAACGGTCTCGAGTTCTTTCTGGGTGGTGATGACGTGCATCAAATCGCTTTTGGCAGGAGTAAGGTCTTCCTAGATTTCAGCCGGCGGCGCTTTCGTCAAGCTTTGGGGCTCCATCATCAGCTTGCCGGGCCATCGGAATCACCATTCCGCCTGGCCAGCCGCGCAAAAACGGTCGAGGTGCGCAACAGCGCGGTGAATCGGCTTCGCTTGCCAGCCGGCACACCGGACCGGGCTTGCATGCGGTAGAGGATGACGGCGATGAAGACCGCATAGACCATGGCGCTGAACACGAACAGCGCGCTCGGCCCGAAATGCTGCATCGCGGTGGAGGCAGCGAACGGCCCGCCAATGGCGCCGAAGGAATAGAACAGCATCAGCGCAGCGTTGATCAGCACGAACTGGCCGGTGTCGGCGCGGTCGTTGGAATGCGCCGCCGACAAGGAATAGAGCGGCATGGCGAAACAGCCGAAGATGAAGATGATGATGAAGTTGAGCAGTGGATTGCTGCCGGCGATGAACACCAGCGCCAAGGCTGAAAGCATCGCGCAGCAGGTTGTGATCAACAGCACCCGACGCCGGTCCCAGCGATCGGAGAGATAGCCGAGCGGATACTGGATGATGGCGCCGCCAAAGATGCCGACGCTGACGAAGGTGACGACATCGGCAACCGACATGCCGATCTGCTCGGCATAGACCGGCGATAGCGTGCGGAAGGCGCTGTTGGTGACGCCGACGGCAATGCAACCGAAACAGCCGAGCGGCGAAATGCGCCAGACGCGCGCCAGGTCGAGCTTGACCTCCTCGGGCGGCGTCGGGTTGGAGCGATCGCCGAGCGAGACCGGCACCAGCGACAGCGTGATCATGATCGACATGATGGCGAAGATAGTGAAGCCGCCGGCGCCGAAGACCGGGATCAGGAACTGGGCTGATGTCACCGAGCCGGTGTCGACCATCCGGTAGATCGCCAGCACGCGGGCGCGATCGTGATTGCTGACACCGGAATTCAGCCAGCTCTCCACGATCGTGAACAGCCCGGCGAAGCAGAAGCCGCCGGCAAAGCGCACCGCGCACCACATGACGGGATCAAGAACCAGCACCAGGAGCAGCGTGCCGACCGAAGCGATCGCGGCCAACGCCGAAAATGCCCTGATATGGCCGACCGCCTTCATGATGCGGGTGATGGCCAGGCAGCCGAACAGGAAGCCGGCGAAATAGAAAGTGCCCATCAGGCCGATGTCGGAAGGGGAAAACCCTTCCTGTGCACCACGCAGCGCGATCAGCGTGCCCTGCAGGCCGTTACCGCCGAGCAGGATGCCTGCGGCGAGAAGGAGCGGGATCAGCGGGCGGATGGAGGACATGAAGAAGCAATCACGTATCGATGATACCTTCTTGAACCATCGCCTTGGTCAATACCAGCGGCATTTCCTCCCGCCAACAGGCAACGAACGAGATCGGCGCGGCCGGACGTGGCGATCGGCAAAGGCAGCATGCTTGCGTCCATTGGTGGTCGATCACCTCGCGCATCGCCTGCGGCTGTCAGCCTTGGGTTCGTAGGGGACGAACTGGGGGAGGAAGTCGTCAGTCCGCGGTGGAATTCAGCGACGTCGCATGGACGACGAACGCTTCGATATCGTCCTTTGAGTAGCCGAGAAGAGTGCCCTCCAGTCTCGCCAAATCATTCGATGTGAAGACATCGAAGGCTTCTCCGCTGCGGCACATCTGGGAAATCAGCAGGCTGAGCTTGCAGCGCCATTCCTCTGTCGGCAGGCAGTAGCGGCGCTCTTCAATCGAGGTCCCAGGATCAATGTTGGAGAACTTCAGGATAAGGCCTTCTTCGACAAACGGTTCAAAGGCCGCGTCGCCGATATCCTCGATATCCATACCTGGTTCGGCGGCGAACAAGGCCATCGGCTTGTCGCCTTGAAGCATCAGTTCCAACTCGCGGCCGTTATGTGGCCCAATGCCCGGTGGGAGAGTGCGTTTTGGCACGGGACGTCTCCAGATCGCCTGATAACTTCGTTCCCTTGGCAAGCACTTCTGGCGGCAATGCGCCAAGTGTTGCCGATCCCGCCTTCAAGATCGCCGAGAGCGCTCAGGCCGAGCTTCGCAGCATGAGTTCGGCGTTGAGCAGGATGCGCCCGCTGCCTGGCTTGGCCGAGGATTCCTCATCCAGCCTCTCCAGGAGGAGTTCGATGGCCAGGCGGCCGATCTCGTTGTAGTTCTGCGCAACGGTGGTGATCGGCGGGCAGGCGTAGCGCGACAGCGGATGGTCGTCGTGTCCCGCGACCCGCATGTCGCAGTCCGAGCCGTGGCCCACCTTCAGGCCCAGCTGATAGGCGGCCGCGATGACGCCGAAGGCGACACGGTCATTGGCGCAAAGCACTGTCTTGGTGGCAAAGCCCTCCGCCTTCAGGATGCGAAGCGCTTCATCATAGCCGAACTTCTCGAAATCCCATGATCGTGCATCGGCGACGGGCACGATTTCAGGCGTCATCTTGAACTGGTGCATGGCCTCGACATAGGCGTCCTGTCTGGCCGAGGCGTTGTTGTTGACCAGTGGCATGGCGAAGTAGCAGGGCGGCTCGCCGGACCGGCAGAGATAGTCGACGATCAGCCTGAAACTCTGCCTGTTGTCGGTGCCGACGAATGAGGAGGTCTCGTCAAGCGGCGAGTCGACATAGATCAGCGGGATGCTTGATCCGAGTTCCGCGAGAATCCGGTGGTGGGACTGCACGCCGAGCGGCGCGATGATGGCGCCGGCAATGTTCATCGACCTGAATGTCTGGATCGCCTGGTCTTCCATCTCGGCATGTCCGTCGGAAGACAGCACAAATGCCAGGAACCCGGCTTCATTGGCGATCGTTTCGATGCGGCGCGTCAGCGCCATGTAGAACGGATCCGTCGAATTCGGAATGATGACGCCGAGAATGTTGCTGCGGCGGCGGTTGAGATTGACGGCGAACATGCTCGGCCGGAAGCCAGACTTCTTTTGCGCGGCCTCGATCACGTTCCGGGTGTTTTTCCGCACCGAGCCGGGGTCGTTGAAATATTTGGAAACGGTGGTGCGAGACAGGCCGACAAAGGCTGAGAAGTCCTCCATCGTCCTTATCGTCTTTGCCATCCGTGAGCTCCTTGTTCGAACTGCCGTCGCCACTGTCTACTTGAGTCACCTTTTGGCGGAAAGGAGGAGGAATGGGCTTTCCAGGTGCAGGAGCCTGCCTATGACCCATCGGCGCGGCTGTGCCCTTGAAATTATAGCTCCGCTGAAAACTGCACTTTCATTGTCGCCGGGTCGCCGCTGCCTTTGGCCAGGAAAGGCAGCAGTTCGGAAAGCGGCAGCTGGTGGCTGACAAGCCGCGCCATCGTGCCGTCGTCGCGTTTGAGGATATCGAGCGCCTGCGGGATGTTGCGGTTCAGCGAATGCGACCCCGCCAGTCTGATCTGCCGGCGGAAAATCTCGAATGGGGCGACCGAGATCCTGGCATCGGGCGCGCAGACGCCGAAGACCAGGGCTGTGCCGCCATCGGCGGTGAAGCCGATCATGCTTTCGACCACCTTGGCGACACCGGTGGCATCGGCGACGAAATCGAAGCCGCGCGCCCGCGCCGCCAGTGCCTGCGATCCGGACACCAGCGGTTCCAGCCCGAGCGTCTGCGCGAATGCGAGCCGCTGCTCGCTGATGTCGGCAACGGCCACGCCTCCCACGCCCTTGGCCTTGAGCGACAGCGCCAAAAGCAGGCCGATCGGCCCGGCGCCGAAGACCAGCGCGGTGCCGGGTACGCTCTTGCCGGCCTCGACGCCGGCGGCACTGAGACCGTTCAGCACGCAGGCGAGCGGCTCGGCCAGTGCCGCCGTGGCGAAGCCGAGGTCGCCGATGCCGTGCAGATGATCGACCGCAACCAGGCTGAACTCGGCGAAGCCGCCATTCTCGGTCACGCCATAGGCTTTCAGCGAGGCGCACAGATTGGTCAGGCCTTTCCGGCAGGCAGGACAATGCCCGCACGGGATGTTGGGATCGATGGCGACCCGGTCGCCGGCCTTCACCGCCACGACATCGTCAGCGACCGCCTCGACGGTGCCGGCATATTCATGGCCGGGAACCAGCGGAAACGCGCCCACGCCGTAGCGGCCATGCAGCACCTCGATGTCGGTGTGGCAAAGCCCGGCCGCGCGTACGCGTACCAGGGCGTGTCCGGCCTTGATGCCGGGCATTTCGAGGTCCGCCATGCCGGCGACACCGGCCGCGGCAAATCGTATGGCCTTCATGTCAGTCTCCCTTGATAATGCGCAACGAGCTTCAGCTCATCCAGTTGCCGCCATCGACATTGTAGGTCTGAGCCAGGATATAGTCGCTGTCGGAGGAGGCCAGGAATACGGCGAGCCCGGCAATGTCTTCGGGCTGGGCGAAACGGCCGATCGGGACGGACTTCGCCACCGCGGCCTTCTTCTCTCCCGGCTTCAGGCCCTCCCAGCGGGCAAAATGGGCATCGACGACGTCCCAGTGCTCGCCATCGACGACGCCGGGCGCAATGGCATTGACGTTGATGCCGTGCTTGACGAGCGCCAGCGCCGCCGACTGCGTTGCCGAGATGATCGCCGCCTTGGAGGCGCAGTACAGCGTCACCAGCGCCTCGCCGCGGCGGCCAGCCTGGCTTGCCATGTTGATGATCTTGCCGCCACGACCGCGCGCGATCATCACATTGGCGACCGCCTTCATCATGAACAGCGGCGCCTTGAGGTTGATGGCAAACACCCTGTCATAGCTGGCTTCAGTGATGTCTGTGATCGGCGCCATGTCGAAGATGGCCGCGTTGTTGACAAGGATGTCGATGCCGCCAAGCGTGCGGTCGACATCGGCAACAACCCTGTCGATCGCATCGAGGTCGGTGACGTCGAGCTTGACGGCGCTGGCAGCCGCACCGATCTCGGCGGCGGCCCGCGTGGCGCGCTCGATGTCGATGTCGGCAATCACCACCTTGGCACCTTCGCGCACAAAGGCTTGCGCGAAGCCGAGGCCAATGCCGCGCGCGCCGCCGGTAATGAGGGCAATCTTGTCTTTCAGTCTCATTTTGGGTTTCCCGAGTTTCTCGAAGATGGACCGCCACATGACGAGGGCGCGGCCTAACTAGCATGGCTCGTTGCACGCGCCGTTGAGGAAAGCACGGATCCGTTTTGGCGGATCCGTGCATCCTCCAGGCCTGTTACAACGGGAGGTTTTTCCAGGCCAGGATCGCCAAGGGCGGCACACGCTCCGCGGCTTGGCATTTTTTGGCTTGAGCCCGGCTATTTGATGTAGCCCGCCTCCGTCATCGTCTTCTCCACCGAGGACTGGGCGCCATTGAGCGCATCATCCACCGACTGCTGGCCGGTCACCGCGGCAGCGATCGCCTGGCCGACCTCGGTTCCGATGCCCTGGAATTCGGGGATGGCGACGAACTGGATGCCGGTGTAGGGAACCGGATCCTTGGTCTGCTTGGTCGGATCGGCGGATTCGATCGCCGAAAGAACCGTCGCGGCGAAGGGCGCTGCCTTCTGGTAGTCCGGGCTGGCATAGGTGGATTTGCGCGTCCCCGGAGGTGCCGCGACCCAGCCTTCGGTCTCGCCGACGCGCTGGACATACGCTTTCGAAGTCGCCCACTTGACGAAGGACTTTGCCACATCGGCCTTCTTGGTCGAGGTCGGAATGGCAAGGCTCCACGCCCAGCCCCAGGCAGAGCCATTTGGCGTGACCGCCACCGGCGCCTTGGCGAAGCCGACCTTGTCGGCGACCTTGCTTTGCTTTGGATCATAGACGCGACCCGCCGCTGACGTGGCATCGATCCACATGGCGCAATGGCCGGAAGCGAACAAAGTCTGGTTTTCGTTGAAGCCGTTGGAGCTTATTCCCGGAGGTCCATCCTTCTTCATCGTGTCGACGTACCAGCCGATCGCCTTCTTCCACGCGTCGGAGTTGATCTGCGGTTTCCAGTCCATGTCGAACCAGCGGCCGCCGAACGTGTTCACGAGCGTGCCGACAAAGGCCATGTTCTCGCCCCAGCCCGGCTTGCCGCGCAGGCACAGGCCATATTGCTCCTTCGACTTGTCAGTGAGCTTGTCGGCGAATTCCGTGATCTGGTCATAGGTCGGCTGTTCCGGCATCTTCAGGCCGGCGGCGTCGAACAGATCCTTGCGGTAGAGCGTGAAAGAGCTTTCGGCGTAGAAGGGCACGGCGTAGAGCTTGCCGTCGACCGTCAGGCCACTGCGTACCGGCGCGATCAGGTCGTCATAGTCGTAATCGTCGCCGAGATCGTTGAGCGAGGTCAGCCACCCGGCCTTGCCCCAGATCGGTGTTTCATAGCCGCCGATCGTCAGCACGTCGAACTGGCCGCCCTTGGTGGCGATGTCGGTGGTGACCCGCTCGCGCAGGACGTTTTCCTCGAGCACCACCCAGTTGACCTTGTTGCCGGTCGCCTTCTCCCATTCCGGCGACAGCTTCTGCATGATGATCATGTCGCCATTGTTGACCGTCGCAACCGTGATCTCCTCGGACATGGCGGCACCTGCCATCAGCGCTGAAGCAGCGACCGACACGGCGGCAATTCCAATAAACTTACCTCTCAGCATTTCGTCTCCTCCTTTACGAATGCGCATGTGTAAGTGAACATGCGTGTATATTTTATTGCGCTACAGGAAAGCCAAGTCAAGCGCATGATGGCCTGATTTTTGGCACCATGCTCCCATGCGGCACGGGGGCGTCCGTCATTTGAGGCAATCAGGAAAGCCGCGTGCGCGGAAACTAAGTGAACATGCGTGTAGTTTTTGTTGACTTCGGCCTTGCCGCGATTTACCTCGGCTGCGGACAGGCGCTATCGTGCAGTCGGCGCGCCGTAACCGGCGTGTGGCTGGGGGAGAAGGAATTGCAGGAATGAACCGCCGAAGGGAGATCGCCTCCCAATTTACGGGGCCGACGATAGTCGCCGGCGAAATCCTGGTCGAGATCATGGCAACGGAGCGGGGTCTCGGCTTCCTGGAGCCGCTGACGCTGATGGGTCCTTATCCGAGCGGGGCGCCGGCCATCTTCATCGACCAGGTCGCGAGGCTCGGCGGCGGCGCCGGCCTCATCGGCTGCGTTGGCCGCGACGATTTTGGAACCCTCAACCTGGAAAGGCTGAGGCGCGACGGCGTCGACGTCTCGGCCGTTGATGTCAACGACCGCTACCCCACGGGAAGCGCGTTCGTGCGCTACAGGCCGGACGGCGGCAGGGACTTTGTCTACAACATCGCCGAATCCGCCGCAGGGCAGATCCACCTTACTGCTGAGGCGCGCCAGCTGGCGGACAAGGCAGGCCATCTCCATGTCATGGGGTCGACCCTGTCAGTATCGGGGCTGAAGGAGATCGTCGCCTATGCCGTGAAGGCCGTGCGTGCCCGGGGCGGCTCGACCTCCTTCGATCCGAATGTGCGCAAGGAGCTGATCGACGGCGCCGACGGAGCGCTATTTTCCGCGCTGGTCGACGATGCGGATCTGCTGCTGCCTTCCGGCGACGAGCTGCTTGCCGCGGCAGGCGTCGACGACGAACGCCAGGCGGTGACGGCGCTGATCGCCAGAGGCGTCGGCGAGATTGTGCTGAAGCGCGGCGCTGCCGGTTCTACCCGTTTCGGCGCCGACGGCAGCAGGATCGACTGTGCCGGCTTCCTGGTCGAGGAAGTCGACCCCACCGGGGCTGGCGACTGTTTCGGCGCGACCTACCTGACTTGCCGGCGCAAGGGGATGGAGCCTGCCAAGGCGCTGTTCTATGCCAATGCCGCCGGCGCCCGCAACGTCACGCGGCGTGGGCCCATGGAGGGCCTTGCCGGCTTCGATGTGCTTGATGATTTCATTGCCGGAACACAGAGAGCGACATGATGGCCAATCCGCTTGCAACGCTCGCCTCCGCGCGCAGGAACGGATCGCCCTACGGCATCACCTCGATCTGCTCGGCCCATCCAACGGTGATCCAGACTGCGATCAGGCGTGCGGTCGCCGACAAGGAAGCCGTCTTGCTGATCGAGGCGACCTGCAATCAGGTTAACCAGTTCGGCGGCTACACCGGGATGACCCCGGACCTGTTCGTCGCCTTCGTGCTGGAGATCGCCAGCAAGGAAGGTCTCGACCCCCAGCGCATTATCTTTGGTGGCGACCATCTCGGGCCCAACCCGTGGCGTGCCGAGCCGGCCGCGCAAGCGATGAGCAAGGCCGAAGCCATGGTCACGGCCTATGTCTGGGCCGGCTTCAGCAAGATCCATCTCGATGCGTCGATGGGCTGCGCCGGCGAGCCGGCGGCGCTGGATGACGAGACCATCGCGACCCGGGCGGCGCGACTGGCCAAGGCGGCTGAAAAGGCGGCGCGCGCGCGCGGTGGCGCATTGCCGGTCTACATCATCGGCACCGAGGTTCCAGCGCCTGGCGGCGTCGATCACGCGATCAGCGAACTCAAGCCCACGCAAGCGGCGGCGGCCCGTCGCACCATCGAGGTGCATCGCGAGATCTTTGCCCGCGAAGGCCTGGCGGACGCGTTTGGCCGCGTCATTGCCGTGGTCGTGCAGCCCGGCGTCGAATTCGGCAGCCAGAACGTCGTCGCCTACAGACCGGAGGCATCGAAAGCGCTGACCGCGCTGCTCGATGAAGAGCCGTCGCTCGTCTATGAGGCACATTCCACCGACTACCAGAGCCGCGCGGCGCTGACCGCACTTGTCGGCAATGGCTTTCCGATCCTTAAAGTAGGCCCAGGCCTGACATTCGCCTTGCGCGAGGCGCTTTACGGGCTCGACCTGATCGCGTCCGAAATGGTTGCCGACTATGGCGACAGGTCGCTTGCCCGCGCGATGGAACGCATCATGCTGGCAGCACCCGGCCATTGGCACAGCCACTATCATGGCAGTGAAACGGGCCGCTATCTGCAGCGGCACTACAGTTACAGCGACCGCATTCGCTACTACTGGAGCAACCCCACCGCAGCCGTTGCCGTCGGCCATCTGCGCGAGGTTCTCACCGGCGTCAGCATCCCTGAAACGCTGATGCGGCAGTTCCTGCCGATGGTGCCGGCCATGCTCGGGCCGGCGGGAGATCCAAACGCCATTCTTCACGACGCGATCGGCCAGGTGCTGGCCGACTACGACGCGGCTTGCCGTGGGAACACCGCCTGAGCCCTTTTGCCCGTCACCTTGATGGGGCTATTTATCCCTCTGCGGCGCGCGCCAGTAGCTTGTCCGGCGTCGGTTCGAGCGGCTCGTCGGTCGGCGCCGCTGGTTTGCCAGCGGCCGGCCGCCGGCCAAGCGATCCTGCGGTCAGCAGGCTGAGGATAATGAACGGGATGCCGATGCCAAAGGCCGAGCGGATGCCCCAATGGTCGGAGACGAAGCCGAGCAGCGGCGGCCCAAGCAGGAAGGCAACGAAGGAGATCTGCGACAGCGCCGCGACATTGATCGACGCAGGCCGATCCGTCCGTTGAGCGGCGGCCGAGATCGCCAGCGGGAAGAGGGCGCTGGTGCCGATCCCCAGAAGGGCAAAGCCCAGCATGGAGACAAACGGCATGGGCGAGAAGAAGACAAGCAGCACGCCGGCCGCCATCAACACCAGCAGCACCCGCGCCACGCCGCTCGGCGAATGGCGGTCGACGAAACTATCGGCGAAGAAACGCGTGGTTGCTTGAGAAAAGGCGAACAGCGCCACCGTGAAGCCGGCGACGAAGGGGCCGGAGTCGAAGACCGTGCGCATATAGATCGCCGACCAGTCGATGCTGGCGCCTTCCATCAGCATGGCGGCGAGCGTTACTGCGACGAGGACAAGGATGGGCAGCGTCGGTCTTGCCAGCATGGGTGCCTTCTCGCCGGCGCTGGCGCCCGCGAAGCGACTTGGTGCTGGTTGGTAGCCCCCGAGGAACAGTGCCATCGAGATCGCGACGATCGGCACGATCAGCGCCAGATGCAGTTGCGGCGATACGCCGAGATGCCCGAGTGCGGCGCCAAACAGGCCGGCACCGAAAAAGCCCATGCTCCAGAACGAATGCGCACGGTTCATGATACGGCGCTTGACCAGGAATTCGGTCCGGTCGGCCTCGACATTGAGCATGATCTCGACGCTGCCGATCATCAGGCCGACTGGAAACAGCATCAGGAACAGCGCCAGCGGACCCGGCGCATGCACGGCGATGGCGTAGGCAAGCGCCAGCAGCGGGACCAGGGCAAGCAGCGCGCGGCGGAAGCCGACGCGCTCGAGCAGCGGCGCTGCCAGCGTCAGTGCCGTCAAGGTGCCGATCGGTGTTCCGATCAGGCTGAGGCCGAGCGTGCCGTCCCCGATACCCATGGCGTGCTTGATATCGGGCAGCCGCGGAAAGATGTTGCCCATGGCGAAGGAGTAGATCGCGAATCCGGCATAGACGCGGTGTTGAGGGGCAAGGTTGAGGCCAAAGCTCATCGCGGTGCTTTCAAGGGAGAGAGGCGGGGCTTTAAGGCAGCCCGATCAGCCACTTCTTGCACAAACGTGCAAAACATGCAAGAACGTGCACATAGAAATAGGATCAGGCAATGCTCACCGATCAACGCCACCAGCTTATCCGCGACCGTCTTGCGGCGGAGGGAAGCGTGGTGGCCGGCGAACTGGCGAGCCATTTCGGCGTTTCGGAAGACACGGTGCGCCGCGACCTCAGGGAACTGGCAAAGGCCGGACAATGCCGCCGCGTCTATGGCGGCGCGGTTGCATCAGCACCTTTCGCGACCATGCCGGTCAGCCTGCGCGCCAGCCATGCGGTCGAAGAAAAGACGCGGCTGGCCGGCGCGACCGTGGCATTGCTCGCGCGCGGACAGACTTTGTTCATCGACAGCGGCACGACCAATGCCGCGATCGCCAGGGCCATCCCGCGCGACCTCGATCTGACCGTCGCCACCAATTCGCTCGAAATTGCCTCGGTGTTGTCGGACCACGCCCTGATCGAGCTGATTGTGCTGGGCGGCAGGTTCGACCGCCACCTCGGCGCTTGCGTCGGCGCCGACACGCTTGCCGCCGTGGCGCAGCTTGGCGCGGATCTGTTTATTTTGGGCTCGTGCGGTCTCGATGCATCTCGGGGCGTAACGGCGTTCGATTCGGCGGAGGCCGAGGTGAAACGGGCGATGGCCAAGAACAGCGCCGGCATCGTCATCGCGGTCACCAACGACAAGCTGGCCACCGCAGCGCCTTATCGCGTCGCCGGAGCGGAGGCGATCCGCCACCTGGTGGTCGAAAAGACCGCACCGGCCGCAATCGTTGCCGATTTCGAACGCCAGGGCGCCGAAATCCATTTCGCCTGAACGCTCGGCGGCATGCCGTGCGTGCCCGCTTGCCTTGACAAATCCGGCCTCCCATGCGCTTTTCGCGCAAATTTTGGGCCGGGCTTTGATGCTTTGGCCCGCAACCCAGCACCCCGGACTTTAGCAATGACCATGCACCGTTACCGCAGCCATACCTGTGCCCAGTTGAGAAAGAGCGATGTCGGCAATTCCGTTCGCCTGTCGGGCTGGGTGCATCGCGTGCGCGATCATGGCGGCCTGCTGTTCATCGACCTGCGTGACAATTATGGCCTGACCCAGATCGTAGCCGATCCGGATTCGCCGGCCTTCAAGGTTGCCGAGACCGTGCGTGGCGAGTGGGTCATCCGTGTCGACGGCGAGGTCAAGGCGCGCTTGCCCGAGACCACGAACGCCAACCTGCCGACCGGTGAGATCGAGATATTCGCTCGCGAGATCGAAGTGCTGTCGGCGGCCAAGGAGTTGCCGTTGCCGGTGTTCGGCGAGCCGGACTATCCCGAAGACATCCGGCTGAAATACCGTTTCCTCGACCTGCGCCGCGAGACGCTGCACAAGAACATCATTGCGCGGACAAAAATCATTGCCGAAATGCGCAGGCGCATGGGTGAGGTCGGCTTCACCGAATTCTCGACGCCGATCCTGACCGCGTCGTCGCCCGAAGGCGCGCGCGACTTCCTGGTGCCGTCGCGCATCCATCCCGGCACCTTCTACGCGCTGCCGCAGGCGCCGCAGCAGTACAAGCAGCTGATCATGGTTTCGGGCTTCGACCGCTATTTCCAGATCGCGCCCTGTTTCCGCGACGAGGACCCGCGCGCCGACCGTCTGCCCGGCGAATTCTACCAGCTCGACCTCGAAATGAGCTTTGTCGAGCAGGACGACGTGCTGTCGACCATGGAGCCGGTGATGCGGGGCGTCTTCGAGACCTTCGCCAACGGCAAGCCGGTGACGCAGAAGTTCCAGCGCATCCCCTATGATGTCGCCATGCGCAAATACGGCTCCGATAAGCCCGACCTGCGCAACCCGATCGAGATGCAGGCCGTCTCCGACCATTTCCGCGATTCCGGCTTCAAGGTGTTCGCCAACATCCTGGCCAACGACCTGAAGGCCGAAGTGTGGGGCATTCCGGCCAAGACCGGCGGCAGCCGCGCCTTCTGCGACCGCATGAATTCCTGGGCGCAAGGCGAGGGCCAGCCAGGGCTGGGCTACATCTTCTGGCGCAAGGAGGGCGACAAGCTCGAAGGCGCCGGCCCGCTCGCCAAGAACATCGGCGAGGAGCGCACCGAGGCGATCCGCCTGCAGCTCGGCCTCGCCGATGGCGACGCTGCTTTCTTCGTTGCTGGTGATCCGAAGAAATTCGTTTCCTTTGCCGGTTCCGCACGCACCCGCGCCGGCGAGGAGCTGAATCTCGTCGACCGCGAACGTTTCGAACTGTGCTGGATCGTCGACTTCCCGTTCTTCGAGTGGAACGAGGAGGAGAAGAAGATCGACTTCGCCCACAACCCGTTCTCGATGCCGCAAGGCGGCATCGATGCGCTGAATGGCGAGGATCTGCTGGGCATTAAGGCGTTCCAGTACGACATGGTCTGCAACGGCTTCGAGATCGCCTCGGGCGGCATCCGCAACCATCTGCCTGAAACCATGGTCAAGGCGTTCGAGACGGTCGGGCTGGATCGCGCCACGGTCGAGGAGCGCTTTGGCGGCCTCTACCGCGCCTTCCAGTACGGCGCGCCGCCGCATGGTGGCATGGCCGCCGGTGTCGACCGCGTTGTCATGTTGCTGGTTGGCGCCAAGAACCTGCGCGAGATCACCATGTTCCCGATGAACCAGCAGGCCTATGATTTGCTGATGAACGCACCTTCGGAAGCTTCGCCGCAGCAGCTTCGCGAACTGGCGCTGCGTGTCGCGCCGACCAAGAAGGACGCCTGATCGCGAGCTTCGGACGGCACTTCTAGCAACCGTCCGAACCGATTCTTTCGATTCGATAATCCAACAAAAAAGCCCGGCATCGCTGCCAGGCTTTTGCTTGAACTGAGGCCGCTTCGATCAGTCCTCGTTAGCCTTGACGCTGACGCCGAGCGTCTTGGGCAGGTCGAGCGGGTTGGACATGGCTCCCGCCATGATCAGCGCGAACGGCACCGCTGCCGGCGGTTCGGCCGAGATTTCGAGGCTCTTCGGATCGTCGAGATACTTGCTGACCGCCGCGGTCACCTGCGCCGTCAGCTCCGGATTGTTGAGCTGCGCCATGCCGAAGGGCACGATCGCCTTGGCCTGGTTGGCGATGTCCTTGGCCGACATGCCTTGCTGCTTGCCGACATATTCCAGCACCTTGCCGGTCAGCGAATCGTCGTCGAAGCGGATCGAGGCGCTGTTGAACGACAGCTGCTGCAGCAGGCCGAGCATGGCCATGCCTTGTGCCGAATTGTCGGCGCCTTCCGGCTGAGCGGCCATCTTCTTCTGCATGTCCTGCAGCGACTTGACGAAGTCCATCGTGTAGCCGCCGAGGTCGAAGGTCATGCCGAGCGTGCCGGCATTCTCGACCGAGATGTCGTACTTCGACAGCTCCATCTTGCCATCCGTCGGCTGCCAGGTGCCGGCTATCTCGAAATTGCCCGCGATGTTCTGGTAGCCGAGCGCGTCGATGACTTCCTTCGACTTGGGATCGTCGACCAGCGTCAGGTCGGCATTGAACTTTTCCGTGGTGCCGGTGAACTCCATCGCCTTGCCGTCCGCGGGCGGTGTGATCTTGATGGCAAGCCCGTCCATCGAGAAGGCGGTCTTGTCGGCGACCTTGACCGTCATGTTCGAGAGTTCGGCCGACTTGTAGATCATCAGCGCACCGAGTGGGCCGGTGGCGCCATCGGCCGGAACCGTCATGTCGTGGATGACGAAGGGGCTGAGATCGAGGGTGACGCCGTCCTTGCTGTGTTCGAAGGCCGAGGTCGAGACGGTGCCGATCTCAAAACCGCCATTGGCCGCGGTGACGTTCTCGAGCTTGACGTCGCCGATGGTGAGGGATTCCTTTTCCGCCGCCGGCTTGATGGCAACGCCCTGCAGCACCATGCTGGTGTTATCGCCGGTTACGCCGGTCCAGGAAATGTCGACGCCCTGGGCAGCCAGCGCCGCCTTGAGACGGTCGGCAACCGCCGCGTCCTGGGCAAGGGCCGCATTCAGCGGCAATGTAAACAAGAAGGTCGAAAGAGCGAATTTCCGGAGAGTTGAGCGTTTGATTGTCATCGCGAGTTCCCTGAGAGAGTCCTGAAATTGTTTTTCAATTCTTCGCGCTTTCACCATTCCGTGACGAACTGGACGGGAAAAAGGCATTTCCCGCACAATGGTCAAAAATCACGGCGAAAGGCAAACCTGATCCGAACGCCATCGGAGAATGCAGTGAATCTGGCATGAAGATCGGGCCGTCAAGCGTTGTCGCGCTTCGCAATAGATGCGGCGTGTAACAGATTGATGTTGGCCGGCAAGCTCGACTTGCGGTTTCATGTTGCACAAACGCGCGCAAGTCGACTGGTCCGGTGCGCGCCTCTTGCCGCGAATCACCCGCTCGGCTAGTCCCAGCCCATGGCAAAAAGGGTTTTGCCGCCTCAAGATGGCGGCGGTGATCACATCGAACCGATCGATCTGAAGAAGGCGCTGGAAGAGCGCTATCTTGCCTATGCGCTGTCGACCATCATGCACAGGGCGCTGCCGGATGTTCGCGACGGGCTGAAGCCGGTCCATCGCCGTATCATGCATGCCATGCGCCTGCTGCGCCTCAACCCCGACCAGGGCTTCGCCAAATGTGCCCGTATCGTCGGCGAGGTGATGGGCAAGTTCCACCCGCATGGCGACCAGTCGATCTATGATGCGCTGGTGCGGTTGGCGCAGAGTTTTTCGATGCGTTACCCCCTGGTCGACGGGCAAGGCAATTTCGGCAACATCGACGGCGATAACGCGGCCGCCATGCGTTACACCGAAGCGCGCATGACCGAGGTGTCGACGCTGCTTCTCGAAGGCATCACCGAGGATGCGGTCGATTTTCGCGCAACCTACAATGAGGAAGACGAAGAGCCGGTCGTGCTGCCCGGCGCTTTCCCGAACCTGCTTGCCAATGGATCATCGGGAATCGCTGTCGGCATGGCGACCTCGATCCCGCCGCACAATGCAGCGGAGCTTTGCGACGCCGCGCTTCATCTGATCGAGCATCCGGACGCGCCGGTGACGAAACTGATGGACTTTGTCCAAGGGCCTGATTTCCCGACCGGCGGCATCATCATCGACAGCCGCGCCTCGATCCTCGAAGCTTATGAGACCGGCCGTGGCGGTTTTCGCGTGCGGGCGAAATGGGGTCAGGAAGACCAGGGCAGGGGCACCTGGAACATCGTCGTCACCGAAATTCCTTACGGCGTGCAGAAGGCCCGGCTGATCGAAAAGATCGCCGAGCTGCTAATCGCCCGAAAACTGCCGTTGCTGGAGGATATCCGCGACGAGAGCGCCGAGGACATTCGCGTCGTGCTGGTGCCGAAGAGCCGCTCGGTCGATCCGGGCATCCTGATGGAATCGCTGTTCAAGCTGACCGAGCTCGAAAGCCGCTTCCCGCTGAACATGAATGTGCTGTCGCGGGGCAAGGTGCCCAACGTCCTGTCGCTGAAAGGCGTGCTGAAGGAATGGCTGGAGCACCGCCGTGAGGTGCTCGTCCGCCGCTCGAAACATCGGCTCGGTGAAATCGAACGGCGCCTGGAGATACTCGCCGGCTATTTGATCGCGTACCTGAACATTGATGAGGTTATCCGCATTATCCGCGAGGAGGATGAGCCCAAGCAAGTGATGATGGCGCGTTGGTCGCTGACCGATACTCAGGCCGAAGCCATCCTCAACATGCGCCTGCGCGCTCTGCGCAAGCTTGAGGAATTCGAGATCCGCACCGAGTTCGACGGCTTGAGTGCCGAGAAGAAGCAGATCGAGGCGTTGCTTGCCTCGAACGACAAGCAATGGGCGACCATCAAGTGGGAGGTCGCCAATGTTCGCGAGAAATACGGACCGGAAACCGAAATCGGCAAGCGCCGCACGCTGTTTGCCGACGCGCCCGAGCACGATCTGACCGACATCGCCCACGCCATGATCGAGCGTGAGCCGGTCACCGTGGTCGTCTCGGAAAAGGGCTGGCTGCGGGCGATGAAAGGCCACCTTACCGATTATTCGACCTTGACCTTCAAGGAGGGCGATAGCCTCAAGCTCGCCTTCCACGCCCAGACCACCGACAAGGTGCTGGTCTTCACCACCGGCGGCAAGTTCTACACCATCGGTGCTGATCGGCTGCCGGGCGGGCGCGGCCACGGCGAGCCGATCCGCATCATCGTCGACATGGATAATGACCAGGACATCGTCACCGCTTTTATTCACGACCCGAAGCGCAAGCTGTTGCTTGCCTCGCATGAAGCCAACGGCTTTATCGTGCCCGAAGAGGAAGTGGTCGCCAACACCCGCAAGGGCAAGCAGGTGATGAACGTCAAGGCGCCCGACGAGGCCAAGCGCTGCATCCCGGTTACCGGCGATCATCTCGCAATCGTCGGCGAGAACCGCAAGATGCTGGTGTTCGCGCTCTCCGAAATCCCCGAGATGGGACGAGGCAAGGGTGTGCGGCTGCAGAAATACAAGGATGGCGGTCTGCTCGACATCAAGCCGTTTACGCTGGAGACGGGCCTGTCTTGGCAGGATTCGGCCGACCGCACCTTCACAAGGTCGCGCGAGGAACTGGCCGAATGGATCGGCGCCAGGGCATCGGCAGGGCGCATGGTGCCGAAGGGGTTCCCGAGGACGGGCAAGTTTGGGTGATGTTGCGATCTCCCCCCTCGTGGGGGAGATGGCAGGCAGGCCAGAGGGGGGCGCTGTCCCGCCTGCGTATCAAATCGTCATGGCTCGCTACACTTGTCTCGGTTCTTGGTCGCAAAATACCAACGCCGGCGATCCTTCACGCCCCCTCTGTCCTGCCGGACATCTCCCCCACGAGGGGGGAGATTGGCAACTTCATCTTCACCATTTGGACTATCGTCACGATTGCTGCACTATATCAGTGCATAAGCGGGAAGGTGTTTGGGAAAGGCCGGCGTTTGAAGGAAACCAAGATCCAGAAGCCGGAACGTCAGCAGCGCCTGTTCGGCCTGTCGACGCCATTGGGGTCGGCTGTCATTCCGCCGATTTCGGCGGCGCGCTGGCTGCTGGTGCTGATCGTCGCCGCCGGCGTCTATTTCTTCCACGGCTTCCTGTTCCCGGTGCTGGCAGCACTGGTCATCGCTTTCGCCAGCTGGCCGCTCTATTGGCGGCTGCTTGCCGGTGTCGGCGGCAACCGTACCATTGCCGCCACCCTGGCCATTATCTTCATCCTCGCCTTCCTGGTGATACCGATCGCGCTCGCCGGCACCTATGCCATCAACGAGGTGCGCGAGTGGGTCGGCTGGGCCATCGAGACCAACCGGCATGGTGCCGTGACGCCGCACTGGATCGCCACACTGCCTGTCGTGGGCGACTGGCTCAACGAGCAATGGACGACCAATCTCGGCCATCCCGGAGGCATCGGTGAACTGATCCAGCTGGTCAGCGGCGCCAATATCGGCAGCATCTATCGTGGTGCCCTTGCCGCCGGCGGCAGTGCGTTCGGACTGCTGCTCACCTTGCTGTTCATGATGATCGCCCTGTTCTTCGCCTATCGCGATGGCGAGCATTTTGCCGGCCAGATCGACCGACTCGGTGAGCGCATCCTGCCGACGAGATGGGAGCGGATTTCGCGCGTCGTGCCGGCGACGATCTCCTCGACGGTGACCGGCATGACCGTCATCGCCATCGGCGAAGGGCTGGTGCTGGGCATAGCCTACTGGCTGGCCGGCGTGCCGTCGCCGGTGACGCTCGGTGCCCTGACTGGCGTCATGGCGCTCATCCCCGGCGGCGCACCGCTGTCCTTCACCCTGGTCTCGATTTATCTCGCCGCCAGCGGCTCGCCCATGGCCGGTCTGGCACTGTTCATATGGGGTACGGTCGAACTGTTCATCGTCGACAAGACACTGCGCCCGAAGCTTGTTGGAGGGCCGATAAAACTACCCTTCCTGCCGACCTTTTTCGGCCTGATCGGCGGCGTCAAGACCATGGGTTTCCTTGGCCTGTTCATTGGCCCGGTGCTGATGGCGCTGCTGGTCGCCATCTGGCGCGAATGGCTGCGCGAGGTGGAACTGGGCGACGAGATTGCCGCCGGCTCGGCGGCCGAGATAGAGGCCGGCCCACAGATCGAGATCCTGCCGGAACCTGGCGCGGCGAAGAAGGCCAGCGCCTGATCTCGGAGCCTGCGCTACGCCTCAGACCGGATGATGCACCGCGAAGTCGCTCCGCCGCTTGCGGCCATCATGCAGCTGCCAGAGCGAATGGGCGACCAGCGTGACGATCAGGATCGCGCCGCCGATCAGGCTGTTGCGGGTCGGTGCCTCGGCAAAGATCATCCACACCCAGACTGGCGCCAGCACGGTTTCGAGCAGGTAGAACATCGCCACTTCCGGCCCCGAAATGTATTTAGGCCCAGCGGCAAGGCAGAAGAACGAGATCGGCATGATGACGGCGCCGTTGAAGATGATCCACCAAGGCGCGTTCACGTGAAAGCCTTCACCTGACACCATGAAGGCTGCCAGGGCCATCGGCAGAAGGACGCCGACGAGCGAGGTGAAGCCCATGTCCTTGCCGCTGGCGCGCGAGATGGTGATGGCCACGGCAACGAAGAAGGCCGAGCAAAGCGCCATGAAATCACCGAACAGCTTGCCGGTGCCGACCGACCCGCCGACGATCACCAGCACGCCGAGGATCATGATCGCCATGGCGATGATGGTCACCAACTGCGGCTTCTCCTTCAGGAAAATCCAGGACAGCAACCCCGCGAACACGGTGTTGAAGGCGAGGATGAACACCAGATCGGCGGTCGAGGTGTGATAGACGGCGGTGACGAAGGTGATCCCGGTCAATCCATAGCAGATCGCCACGATCAAACCGGACCAGCCGGGAATGAGCTGTGGGGCGTTCCGGCTCAACGCCCGCCAGACCGACCAGATGACCATGGCGGCGAGGAATGTGGTGCCGGTGCGCAGCAGCATGATCGTCCATGCGCCACCGTCGGCGAGGCGGATCAACGGGATGTCGACAGTCAGCGTCAGCCCGCCGAGAGCGGTCAGCAGAAGGCCTTTCTGGTGGTCGTGATGCGAGGACATGCAGGAACTTTCGCAATGGAATGCAGGCTGGCGGCTGGCCGGTGCGACAGCACACACTCTCCAGCCAACCGGCTGGAAGACCAGCATCGCCTGCCTTGAAACAGTTTAAGCGCGGATCGTGGAAAAACTCAGCGTCAAACCGCTTCGTTGGTGTAGCGCTCCCAGCCCTTGGGGCCGAGATGCTCCTGCGGCATGAAGCGCATCTTATAATTCATCTTGCGCGAGCCGTTGACCCAGTAGCCGAGGTAGACATGGGGCAGCCCCATCGCCCTGGCGCGGGCGATGTGGTCGAGGATCATGAACGTGCCGAGCGAACGCTCCTCGAAATCGGGATTGAAGTAGGAATAGACCATCGACAGGCCATCGGCCATCTTGTCGGTGAGCGCCACCGCGATCAGTTCGCCCTGACCCTTGCCGGTGATGAAGGTGTCAGGCCCGCGCCGCCGGTATTCGATCACCTTGGTGTCGACATGCGTATCCTCAACCATCATGGCGTAGTCGAGCACCGTCATGTCGGACATGCCGCCGCGACGGTGGCGGGCATCGAGATAGCTGCGGAAAAGAGAATATTGTTCGGTCGAGGGCTCGGCGTTGTGCATATGGCCGACGAGGTCGGAATTATGCTGCAGCACGCGTTTCATGTTGCGGCTGGCGGTGAATTCCTGGGCGAGGATGCGCACCGAAACGCAGGCTCGGCAGGTCTCGCAGGCCGGCCTGTAGGCAATGTTCTGCGAACGCCTGAAGCCGCCTTGCGTGAGGAGATCGTTCATCTCCGCCGCCTTGTCCCCGACCAGATGCGTGAACACCTTGCGCTCGAACTGGCCGTCGAGATAGGGACACGGCGACGGCGCGGTCAGGAAGAACTGTGGCGACTGGGTCGGATGCTGCGTCATCGAGCCTTGGAAACACTCCTTCGAGTCGCTCTACCTTTGGCGCGGAAAGCGAAAAATTCAACAGGATTGTGAAGGCGTCATCCGGAGAACGCCTTCACATTTGCGCCGATGCGCCGGTAACGCTTCCCAGAAATGCCCTTAACGGCCCGTGCGGCTGACCACCGTGCCGAGCAAAAGGTCGTGCAGTGTGCGCTTGCGGTCGGAGAACAAGGTGACCAGCAGGACCAGCGGCGACAGGAGGACGTTGCCGGCCCAGAACAGCACGGAATGGACGACCGCCGTCAGTCCGTCGATCGGCCTGCCGTCGAGCCGGTCCAACCGGATGCCCATCATCTTCATGCCCGTAGTGGCCTGGTCGGCGCCGCCCAGCGTGTTCCAGATGTAGAGGATGGCGACGGCCGGCACGAGAATGCCGTACAGCATCCAGCCTAGGCCAAGCGTCAAAAACCCGAGGAAGAACACCAGTATGGCGAACACGACGCTGAGCAGCCCGACGATGACGTAATCGAGCACGAAGGCCAGGATGCGCCGCGTGCGCACGCCTTCATAGGCCCTGACATCGTAAAGCCCGGTGTTGATGATTTCGCCGTCGAGAACGCGCGCGTTCATGTCATTTCCTCGTAACATGGCCCGACATAGGGTGCGGGCCGCTCGACATTGAAATGGTGAAGGCCTGTGTCGGAATCAAGGTCGGGGTTCTCCACCGGGGCGCAAGGCCCGAGCGACGCGGGACACAATCCGAATCGGTTGAATTTACCGTGCGGATAGCATTAGCTTGCTGCGGCGCAACAAAAGCGCTCAGGGGCAGAGGGACGGGGCACTATGGACTATGACATGCTGGTCATCGGCAGCGGCCCCTCGGGCCGCCGCGCCGCGGTGCAGTCGGCCAAGCTCGGCAAGTCGGTGCTGGTGGTCGATCGCGGCCGGCGTCTCGGCGGCGTCTCGGTGCATACCGGCACCATTCCGTCGAAGACGCTGCGCGAAACGGTGCTCAATCTCTCGGGCTGGCGCGAGCGCGGTTTTTATGGACGCGGCTACAGGGTCAAGCAGGATATTTCCGTCGGCGACCTGATCGAGCGCCTGCACAAGACGCTTGATCATGAGGTCGAGGTGCTGCAGCACCAGTTCATGCGCAACACGGTCAAGAGCGCACGCGCCTCCGTAAAATTCATCGGCCCGAACAAGGTTAGCCTAACGGCCGACAACGGCGACTACAGCGAAGTCGGGTTCGCCCACGCGTTGATCGCGGTCGGCACAAGGCCGCACCGGCCGCGCGATGTGCCTTTCGACAAGACCCGCGTTTTCGACAGCGACGAGATGCTGGAACTCGGCCAGTTGCCACGCACGCTGACAGTGATCGGCGGCGGCGTTATCGGTGTCGAATATGCGACGATCTTTTCCGCGCTCGACGTGCCGGTGACGCTGGTCGAGCCGCGCAACACCATCCTCGATTTCGTCGACCGCGAGATCGTCGACGATTTCATCCACCAGATGCGCGACCGCGGCATGACGATCAGGCTGGGCAGCGCGGTGAAGGAAATCCGCTCCAAGCCTGAAACCGCCGAAGTCGAACTGGCCGACGGCCGCACCATCCGTTCGGATGTTGTGCTCTACGCCGCCGGCCGCACCGGCAATGTCGGAACCTTGGGCCTCGACGTGGTCGGCATCGAGGCCGACTCCCGAGGCCGCATCAAGGTCGATCCGCAGACCTTCCAGACCAGCGTACCCAACATCTATGCCGCCGGTGACGTGATCGGTTTTCCGAGCCTCGCCTCGACCTCGATGGAGCAGGGCAGGGTAGCCGCTTGCCATGCTTTCGGCGTGGCGCTGCCGCCGCCGCCGGAAACATTTCCCTACGGCATCTATGCGGTGCCGGAGATTTCGACCGTCGGCCAGTCCGAGGAACAGGTGCGCCAGAGCGGCGGCGCCTACGAGGTTGGCGTCGCGCGCTTCCGCGAGACCTCGCGCGGCCACATCATGGGCGTCGACACCGGCTTCCTGAAGCTGTTGTTCTCGATAGAGACGCGGCGCCTGCTCGGCGCGCATATCGTCGGCGAAGGCGCCACGGAACTCATTCACATCGGCCAGGCGGTAATCAATCTAGGCGGCACGGTCGACTTCTTCGTCAACAACACCTTCAACTACCCGACGCTCGCCGAGGCCTACAAGATCGCCGGGCTCGATGCCTGGAATCGGATGGGGCGGGGTTAGGGCAAGCCGGGGTTTATTCAGCGGTTGCCGGCTCGATGATGCTCCGCACCTGCGAAATCCGGTCGGCTGGAAACCCCGACATTTCAGCATGCCGGCGGACCAGGCCCTCATCCGCCGCCAGATAGACGCAGTAGATCCGGTCATCAGTCACGTAGCTCTGGATCCACTGGATCTTTGAGCCGAGCGTGCCGAGCACGCCGCACGACTTCTGTGACGCGCTTCGCAAGTCCGAGGCCGAAAGTTTGCCGACAGCGGGCATGTCACGTTCGATCACGAATTTGGGCATGGAATCCTCCTTCTCAGGTCACCATTGACCTGATCATCCGTTGGCGCGATGCTTTAGGTGTCGCTTATGTGAGGGGAAGTTTCCGCTGTAACGTCCTGTCATGCCATGATCGAAACACCTGACAGACTGATCGAACAACCGGCAGAAAGCCAATCCGAAGACAGGCAGGACCTGTTGCTGGACGTGCTGTCGCAGGTCCGGCTGTCCGGTTCCATTTTCCTGTTGGGAGAGTATCGCGCGCCCTGGGCACTGGATCCCCCGGAGGCCGCCGACATGGCGAGGCTGCTGGCTGGCGGCTCTCGGCGGCTGATCCTGTTCCACATCGTCCAGGAGGGAAGCTTCCAGGTCAGCGCACGAGGCATGAAGGTCGAAGGCAAAGCCGGCGACCTGATCGTGCTCCCGCACGGCGACCAGCATCTGATGGGCAATCCCGCCTTCAGCGGAGCGATACCCATGGCCGAGCTCGTCCCGCCACCGCCATGGCAAAGCCTGCCGGTGGTTCGCATAGACGGAGGCGGCGAGACCACGCGCATCGTCTGTGGTTACCTGACGTGCGAACAGCTTCTCTTCAACGTCTTCCTGAAGCGATTGCCGCCTGTCTTCAGCGTACGGCCGCGTCCGGGCGCGCCGACCGAATGGATGCAGGCCTGCTTCACCTATGCCCTGAATGAAAGCGCGCATGCGGTGCAGGGCAAAAGGCTGCTCATGGCGCGCCTGCCGGAACTTCTGTTCGTCGAGGCGTTGCGCCTCTACTCCGAACAGAAATCGGCGGATATGGGATGGCTGGCGGCGGTAAGCGATCCGGTGCTCGGCCGTGCATTGAGCCTTATCCACGCCGAGCCGACGAAGAAATGGAGCAACGAGGAGCTGGCGCGGTGCGCCGCCACATCCCGCTCGGTTCTCGACGAGCGTTTCAGGAAACTGCTCGGCCAATCGCCGATGCGGTACCTGACGGAATGGCGCATGCAATTGGCCACCGATCTGCTGCGTGACCGGAACATGAAGCTTCTCGCCGTCGCCGAGCGTTGCGGCTACGGGTCGGAAGAAGCCTTCAGCCGGGCTTTTCACCGCTGCCTCGGCGTTTCTCCGGCGCGCTGGCGCGAGTCGGCATTGTCGGCCAACGGTCTACCTGCATCGCATTGAGTCCAGTCTATCGGAGCGACGGCGGCTATCGGCTCGCCGTCAGCCCTCCATCTGGGCGAGCAGCGCCAGCATCACGTCGGCCGAAGGCATCGGCAGCACCGCCTCGATTTCCGCCGGCCTTACGCCGGCTATGGCATCGGCGTCACCCGCAACGGTGCCGAGCGGCCCGCGAAAACCATGCTTGGACCAGGCGAGTTGCTGCAGCGTCGGGCTGGTCAGCGCCTCCAGCAGCCGGTCAACCGCTGGATCGATGACGATCAGCGGATGCGCGGAGTAGACGGTCGGTCTGGGATAGAGGATTTCCGGCTTGGCGCCGGCGCCGGCCTGCACCCGCTGCCAGCGTGCAGGATCGGCGAGCGCCCATTCGACCAGCTGGTTTTCGTAGCCGACCACCATCGGTTCGGCGCCAAGGCCGCCGGCGATGTACTGGTCGAACAGTTTTCCTGATGATGACGATTTCAGGCCCATGCTGCGAAAGATCGCCTTGGCCTGGTCGCCGTGTTGGGCAAGCAGCTCCTGCGTCGCCACATCGCCGCTCATCAGGCTCAGCACCAGGCCGGCGAACATGAAGCCGGAATTGGAGCGGTTGGGATCGGTCGAAACGATGCGCGCCCGGCCGTAGAGTTCGTCGATGCCAAGGTCCGACCAGTTCTTGCCGGCGAGTATGGCATCGAGCAAAGCCTTGAGGTCAAGCTGGTTGTAGCCGCCCTTGCCAGCGACCGTGACCAGACCGCTCTTCTTCAACCCTTCGACCACCGGCCCCCAAGTGTAGACGACAACAGGCGAATTCAGCACCACCTGGTCGTTGCGGATCGCCACGCCGCTCTTGCGGGCGAGATCGACCATGATCGAGGAGGATGGCCACAGGAATTGCGGTTTCTGCGACAACAATGCTGCTTCGCGGACCATCTCGACCGAGCCGGCGACGCGTGCATCAAGCTCTAGCCCATAGCCGCCCAGCGCATGGACAACATCTGGGTCGGCCAGGAACGCTTGCTTCTCGCCGCCGATAAAGCCGAACAGATGCGCCTTGTTGCCCAGGTAGCCGCGGAACTCGGGGCGGTCTTTCAATGTCAGATAGCCGCCAGTGCCGGCGGCAGCGACACCCAGCAGGCCCAGTCCGAGAGCGCGGCGCGAAATGGCCATCAGCGACCAATATCCTCTTTCAGCGACTCCTGAATGAGTCGCAGGTCAACGTCGAGCGTGCCGAGTTCGGAATCGGCCAGGCTGTCGGCATAATGCATGAAAGCATCCTGAAGCTTGGTAATCACCGCACCGATATTGGCCAGCCGTGCCTGGCTTGGCGCGCGACGGTTGGCCAGCGCCGCGTAGCCTTCCGACACCTCGGCCGCCTGCGGCACATAATAGGTGAGGAACCGCCGCACGGCGGGTGCGCTCTCGGGCTTGGCCTCGACCCTGGTGATCACATCGGCGGCGATATCGGACAGGTTCTTCACCTTGGCCGCCATGTCCTTGTCGGTAATGGTCCGGGCGGTGGCGGCAAGGCGATCCGCCGCCGGCTGGGCTTGCGCCAGCAGTTCGCGCGCAAACGCAACCCGGCTGCCGCCAATCGAGTTCAGATCAAGGCCTTCGAACAGCTGGCGCGGCGCCAGCACGAACACCAGTCCGGCAAAGACCAACGCGGCGATGACTGCCGACACCAGGAACGGAAAATGGGTAAGCAGGCTTAGCCCGACCAGCAGCGCCGCCGAGACGAGGCCCGCTGCGATCCAGTTCCAGTCGTTGCCGAACAAGCCACGCATCCTAGCCGCGCATCTCAGTTGTAGCCGCGGGCAGCGCGGAAGGCGCCTGCGAGATCGCCGCCGCCATCGAACACGCGCGCGGAGGTTGCCTGGGCGAGGTTGGCAAGCTGACTCTTGTCGGCGTCGCCAAAGGTGATGCCGAACACCGGTACGCGCACCGGCGCATTTCGCCATTGGTCGAGGAAAGCGTCGGCGCTGCCGTCTGTCCGACCGTCGGTCATGATGATGATGGCCGGCAGATATTTCGACAGGTTCGCGGTCGCGGTGATCTTCTGCAGCGCCTGCTGGGCGCAGGCATACATGTCGGTGCCACCTCCAGCGTGCTGATCTGCGACATCAGCCAGCAACTGTGCCTGCCCCGCGGCATCGCCGGTTGCTTCGAAGTTGGCCCGCACGACACTGTCGAACGGCAGCACGAAGATATGGTCGGACGGCGTCCATTGCACCAGCACCTCGCTGGCCTTTTCCGGTGTAAACAGCAACTGCGCGGCGGCCTGCAGCTGTTTCTCGCCCTTGTCTTCCATCGAGCCGGAGAAGTCGAAACACAGCGCCGTCAGCGAAGGCTTACGCAAGGTCTCCTGGTAGAGATCGAGCGCCTTGCGGATCACTGCCGGTTCCGGCATGCGGATCGACGTCACCAGTTTGCCCGGATCGAAATTCCAGTCCGGTTCCGGCGCGGCCTGGATCGCCGAACCGCCAAGCGGCAGGCGCCTGCCGCTGTCGGCGATCCGTTTGCGCACCGCGTCCGACTGCAGATAGGCGAGCAAATCGGTGAAGAATTTCTCGACGTCCGGACCGCGCCCATGGTCGATGAAGCCGAGCGGCGAATCGCCGACCGCAACGCCATCGGCCGGATAGACGGCATAGAGCGGTTCCTTGCCCATCTGCTTCAGCTTGTCGTTGGTCTCCTTCAGCGTCGCCTCATAGTTCCACATCGCGTCGTAGACGGTGCCCTTGCCGGCGCTGTCGACATAGAGATCGGCGAGCCAGCCCGAAGAGCCGGACGAACGCTCGACACCCTGCAGCAGGGCGCTGACCGTTTCACGCACATTCGGATTGTCGAGATCGCCGGGCTCGATCACTTCCTTGCCGCCAAGCGCGCTGGAGAGCATGGCCAGATAGGCACTAGCGCCAGAATTGGACTGCGTCGCCGACGTCATCAGGAATTTGAGCTTGCCGTCCTTCACCGCGGCCAGGATATCTTTCATGAAGACCGGTTTGCCGACCCAGCCGAGTTCGGCTGCCTTGGATTTGCGCACGCCCAGAATGACCGGCATCTGGGCGATCGAGGTCAAATTGCGCACCTTGCGGCCGGTGTCGAACAAATCGACCCACACGCTCGAGGCCGGCCAGACCGCGTCCTGGTCGAGCCCGGCCGGCCGTTGCAAGCCAAGGCCGATGTCGAGCGAGCCTTCATAGGCGAAGGTGCAGGTGGCGCCTTGCTTGGCGCAGAATTCCTGCACGATGGGTTCCAGCACAGTGTTTTCGGAACCGGAGACGATCGAGAATTGGACGTGGCTTGAATTGCAGGCGGCCAGCAGCACGGCGAAGGCCAGCAGCAAAACGGACGTCAGCGTCTTCAGCATGGCGGTTCCGATCAGCCTTGGGTCAGCGCTCTCTTCAGATCGAGCGTCATCTGGTCCATCTGCTTTTCAGCGTCGGCCCGCTTCTGGCGGCCGTCCTGTTGGACCTTCAGCACGCCTTGCACCGTGTCGATGAGGTCGCGATTGGCCTGCGCCAGCGTCTCGACATCGACAATGCCGCGCTGCGCCTGCTCTTCGATCGAGATCGCCTGGTCCTTCATCATCTTGGAGGTCTGCCGGATCATCTCGTTGGTGGCGTCGGTCACCGTCTTTTGCAGTTCGAGCGCCGACTTCTGGTTGGTCAGGCCAAGCAGGATGACCATCTTCTGCTTCCAGGCCGGCACGGTGAGCGCCGACGTCGCCTGCAAATTCTCGATCAGCGTCTCGTCGCCGGACTGGACGATGCGGATCTGCGGCAATTGCTGGATGCCGAGCTGGCGCGCTTGCACCAGATAGAAGACGCGCTTTTCCAGACGGTCGAGCGCCTGCACCGCATCCTGATAGGTCTGCGCTTCCAGCGTGCCGCCGACATCACCGCCAGCCGAATCCGCGGCGGTCTTCAATTTCGGCAACTCGTTGGCACGATAGTCATCGACGAATTTCTTGCCGGCCTGCACATAGGCATCGAGCTTGAGGATAGAATCTTTCGTCTGCTCGTGCAGGTCGTCGAGCACGGCGATGTCGCGCCGCAGCGTATCCTTGTGACGGTCTAGCTCCAGGCCGATACGGTCGATCTGCCCCGCCACATCCTCGTATTTCTCCTTGAAGCGCTCGAGCCGCGCCTTGAACGAGGAAAACAGATTGCTCAAAAACCCTTGATCCTTCAGCGAAGCCGGATCGAGGTTCTTGGCCTTCATGATGATGTCAGTCAGCAGGTCGCCGGTGTCGCCGAGATCGCGATTGCGCAATTGACCCAGGATCTTGTCGGCATAGTCGCTGACGGCCTGCTGGGCACGATCGCCATAGACCGAGATGCCGGCGCGATCCTTGACGTCGATCGTGCTTTCAATTCTGGCGATGTCGGACGGACTGGCGGTGATAACAGGCAGTTGCGAAGTGTCGTCGAGCAAAGTGACGCTGTTCTTGTCGGCCATGCAGACCTCCCCCTCGGTGAACAGTATCTCGATAGACCGGATGTAACAGACATATGTCGCCGCTGTGGACAATGGAAGGCCCAGGCCATTTCGTTGGTGAATAGTTGCTTTTGTCGCACTTATTGTCCTGCTTCCTGTCACGAACCAGCGTGCCCGGTGCTCACAAGCGGCTCTGCCTAGGCAATGGCAACCGATCCCGTCAGCCATTGCCTGACGATGGCGGCGTCCGGATCACCGATGTCATGGCCCGATGGAATGATCCGAGCGTCAATCGCGCTGCCGCGTTGACTGAGTTGCGTTACCAGCGCGGGCGCGAAGGGTCCGTAGGTCTCGTCGGCGGCACCGGCGATGATCAGCGTCCGTGTTCCCTTAAGGTCCGTCGCCGGCACGTGGTCAAGCACGGGCATTGGCCTCAGCAGTGCCGCCCCCCGGACGATGCCGGGATGAAGCAGCATCAGGCTGGAAACCAGATTGGCGCCGTTCGAATAGCCGAGGAACGTTGCGTGACCGAGATCAAGTCCATGGCGCCCGGCGGCCTCGCTTGCGAATGCCGCGAAGGCGGCGGTTTCGGAAAGGATGCTCTTTTGCTCGAAGCGCGTCGGTGTGATTCGCTCGAACCAGCGGAAACCATCCTCCTGGGAGACACGGCCACGCGCTGCGACCAGCACGGTGCCGGGCGCGATCTGCCTTGCCAGCGCCACCAGGGTCGTCTCGTCGACGCCGGATCCATGCAGCAGGAACAGGCATTCACGACTCTCCCCACCGACGCCGATGAGACGGTAGGCAAAGGGCAGATCCGTGAGCAGTGGACCGTTTTCGACGCCGTCGCCGCTCATCCCGCATCCTCTTGATTATATGAGGTTCCGCTCAATTTGCCGGCTTCAAAACGCAATATTTTCGTGCTCCGCGAAAGTTGATTGAACCAGGCGCCTTTCCGCCCGTTTCTGCGCCGATATATTCCCTCGCGGGAGGAATCGAAGCGGTGCGTCGGGGGTCGCATTGCCCAATCAATGACTAGCTTTGAGGCCTTTTGTCGATGACTACCCCCGTTTCGCCGGAGCGCGACACTCGTATCTCAGATCGCGATACGCGTATCGATGTGCTGCGTGCGCTCGCGCTCATCATCATTTTCATCGACCACGTGCCGGGCACGGTCTTTGAAAATCTCACTTACAAGAATTTCGGCTTCTCGGACGCGGCCGAGGCGTTTGTATTGATTTCCGGCATCTCGGTGGCGCTCGCTTATGGCACCAAGTTCCGGCCGGGTGGCCGGCTGCTCGCGACTTTGAAGATGTGGCGGCGGGCGGGCATGCTCTATGTCGCCCATATCGTCACGACGATGGTGGTGATTGCCTTGTTCTGCATGGTGGCTGTCTTCACCAAGCGGCCGGAATTGCTGAAGCTGATCAACATCGAGCCGCTGATGAAGAACACGCCCGAAGTGCTGGTCGGCATCGTCACGCTCGGCCATCAGCTTGGCTACAACAATATCCTGCCGGTCTATGCCGCGCTGCTTTTGATGGCACCGGCCTTCGTCCTGCTGATCAGCTACAGGCCTGTCGCCGCGCTTGTCGCGTCCGGTGCGCTGTGGCTCGCCGCCGGCATCTGGCAGATCGCCCCGCCCAACTATCCCGAGCCCGGCTTCTGGTTCCTCAACCCTTTGTCCTGGCAGTTCCTGTTCAACATCGGTTTGGCCGCCATGCTGCATGTCAGGCGCGGCGGTGTCATTCCGGTCAACCGCTGGCTGGTCGGCGCGGCCGCAGCCTACGTGCTGACGGCGCTGGTCTGGGTGCACAGCCCGCTGTGGGGACAGATAACCTGGTTCAAGCTGCCCGTGGTCATTGGCGGCTTCGACAAGACGTTCCTGTCGCTGCCGCGGCTGGTGCACATCCTGGCGGTCAGCTATCTCATTGTCGCCTTGCCTGCGCTGTCGAACCTGTTCCGCACCAGCCCGGACCATCCGCTGGCGATAATGGGCAAGCGCTCGCTGCCGGTTTTCATTGCGGGTACGGTGATCGCCATGGTCGCGCAGGTGATGAAGCTGATCAATCCGGGCGGACTTGCCTATGACAGCCTGCTACTGTCAGCCGGCATCGCCCTGCAATTCGCGCTCGCCTTTTATCTCGAATGGCTGTCGACCATCGGCGGCTCGGGCAAGGTCCGTACGACGCAAAAGGATGCCACGCTGGTTCGCGCGCCTTTCGGCGTCTCCGGGGTGGCAGGGGCCAATCGCTGAGGGATAGTTCAGCCGCGTGGCGGAGCCGACGAAGCCCGCACGATCAGTTCGACCGGCAGTTGCCGGCGATTTGTCGTGCCGTCATTGTCCAGGATCGCCTTGACAGCGAGACGGCCCATCTCGGCAATCGGCTGCGCCACGGTGGTCAATGGCGGCTCGGATACCGCAGCTTCCGGAACGCCATCGAACCCAACGATCGAGACGTCATCAGGGACGTTCAACTTGCGCGCGCTCAGCCATTCAAGCGCTACCAGCGCCATTCTGTCGGACATCGCCAGGATCGCCGTCGGAGGCTCGGCGGCGCTGAAGATGGTCTCGAGCGCCGACTTCGTGCTCGCCACATCGTTGGCGGTCGCGTAGATCGGCACTCTGGTCGTGTCGACGCCGACCCGCGACAGCTCCTGGAAGTAGCCGGTGAGGCGGTCTCGCGTTCCCGCATAAACCGCGTTCTGAGCCTGATCGGGCGAAACATGGCCCGTCCTGCCGTCGACAAACTCCAACGCCAGCACGGCAAAGCGGCGGTGTCCAAGGTCGGTGAGATGGCGCGCCGCCATGGCGGCACCAGCGACATTATCGATGCCGATTGTCGCGACCGACCCATCCTCGGAAGCGAGATCGAGCGCCACGAAGGGCAATTTGCGCTCACGTGCCAGCTGCACCAGCCGGGAGCCGCCTTCGATGCAGAAGACGATGAAGCCGTCGACCAGCGCGCTCTGGATGTTCCAGGCAAGCTGTTCGTTGTTGGCGGCCGAGACAAGCGAGATGCCGGCCCCTGTTGCGTCGCAGGCCTGCGAGATGCCTGCCATCATGACGCGCGCAAAGGGATCATCGAAGAAGTAGGAGAGGGGTTCGGCGGTGGCGACACCAATGGCATTGACCTTGCCGGCCCGCAACAGCCGACCCTTGGGATCCGGCCCGCCATAGCCCATCGCCTCGGCGGCTGCCTTGACCCGTTCGCGGACCTCCTCGCGCACGATCTCGGGACGGCTGAAGACATTGGATGCTGTGCCATGCGAGACACCGGCCGCCTTGGCGATGTCGGCCAGCCGGACGGGTCTTGGATTGCCTGGTGACGCCATTGTGCGTGCCTCCTGACATGCATTTAGCACGTTCCGGCTTTGCATCTAGCACTTTCGTTGGATCGATTCAAATTTCGCTTGACCTGGGATTGTCGAGGAATTATCTTTGAATCGATCCAATGCAGCGCATTTGCTCTGCTCAATAAACTAGGGGAGGTGCGTCATGCATCCCGTCCGTTATCTCTTCGAAGACATCTATCGCAACGACTGGAGCATCGGGTTGGGCGCCAGCAGCTCCAAGCGCCGGGGCAGATCCGGCCTATCGATTCGCGACCTTCGTCTGCTGGTGACGCGCGAGCGGAACTGATCGGCGCAGTTTTTTGCTGCCTGATTGGATCGATTCAATTCAAAGGGAAAAAGACCATGCATCCCGTCAAGCATCTGTTCGAGGACATTTATCGCAACTACTGGGGCATCGCGCCGGCTGCCGAGCGGCCGAAGGTACGGCGCCTGACGAAGCCGGCCGTGCGCAATCGCGATCTTTGGGTTCGCACCGAACGTCCCCGGGATTGATCCTATTTGGCCTCAGGAGCGCGGGGGTACCAGGGCAGAGATTGCTATCGCCAGCCAGCCGGCGATGAGCAGGGTGCCTCCGATCGGCGCCGACATCGGAAACAGTCTCGATCCCAGGAAATCGCGGGCGAGAAGATCGCCCGCGAAAAGCACGAGCCCGACAAGCAGGACCACGCTCGCAATCCGCAGGCAGCGATTCGCGCCGATGAGGCCGACAGCGAGGAAGACCGGAGCGTGCATCAACAGGAACGACGCTGCCGTGCCGGTGAAGGCACCGCCGCGGTGTGCGGCGGCCGCCGACAGCGCCACGCCCGCCGCGCCGACGAGGCCGCCGGCAAACACAAGGATACGGCTGGGTTCGGCGGAATTCATATCGGCTATTTCTCTATTGCCCGGAGCCTCTCAGGACTCACTTGCTTCCAGCGCCATATGCCGTGTTCGCCGCGACTGGACAATCCAGTTGTAGACGGCGCCGCCCGCCATCAGCACCGATGTCCCGAGGAACACCGCCGGCATGCCGAAATAACCGCCAACGAAGCCGCCGGTCAATGGTCCCGCAACTTGCCCGACATACTGCGCCGAAATCGCCAGGCCAAGCACATTGCCGCCGACCCCGTCCGGAATGTTGTGGCGGATGACGCTGGTGATGCAGGGTAGCAAGCCGCCCAGCGCCAGCCCCATCAGAAAGCGCAGCCCGATCAACTGCCAGCTGTTGGTGACGAAGGCTTGCGGAATGAGCAGCAGGGCCGAGACTGCCAGGGCTCCGACGACGACGTTCCAGTGGCCGACGCGATCCGCAAGCTTGCCGAGCCAGGATGCCGACAGGATGGTGCCAAGTGCCGCCGCCGACATCACGACGCCGGCGACCATGGTCACCGGGCTCTGGTCCTCGATGAGCTGCTGCACATAGACGGTGATGATCGGCTCGATCGACATATTGGCAAAGGCGAGCAGCATGCCGGTTATCAGCATGGCGACGACCGGACGCTTGTCGGGAATCTGCGACCAGCCGCTCTTCGGCTTTGCTGTCGACGCGGCTGTGGCTGGCTTCGGGCGCGGATTCTCCTTGATCAGGAAGGTCGTTGCCAGGAAGGCCAGGAAGATGACGCCGCCGGACAGCAGGAAGGTGGCGCGAATGCCGATCACCGGCGGCAGCGCGCCGCCGAGCAGGGGGCCGACCAGCGAACCGGCGGTGATCCCTGCCGACAGGACGCCAAGCGCCCAGCCAGAGCGGTCCTTCGGCGTCTGCATGGCCACCAATATGGTCGAGCCCGAGGAATAGCCACCGGCAAAGCCGATCAGCAGGCGCAGCAGCACCAATTGCCAGACGGTCTCGACCATGCCCGTCAAGGACATGCAGATCGCCATGCCGAAGCTGGCGCGCACCAGCATCACCTTGCGGCCGTAGCGGTCGCCCAGCCGTCCCCACAGCGGCGCGACCATCGCTGCGGCGAAGAAGGTGGCGCCATAGGCGATGCCGGACCATTGAACGATAGCCGCATGGCCCTGCGCGCCAAGCTGTTCGACATAAAGCGGCAAGAAGGGCAACAGCAGGGTCATGGCGATGAGCGTGCTGAACGAGCCCGCGAAACAGACGGCGAGGTTGCGCCGCCAGTGGATGTTGTAGTCGCTCTGTTGCGTGTCTTCCTGCGCCATGTCCTGCCTGCCCGATATCAGCGCTTGTTGCGGATACCATTTTGGGATACCAAACCGGTATCCGTCATGAACTTCAAGCCGGCTGCTGTCAATGCGGCCTCGAAAAGGGCTACGCAATGTCGCAGATGCAGAATGTCGAACGACAGTTGCGCGAGATGATCCTCGGCCTCGAGATCGGCCCGGGCGAGAAACTGACCGAGCGTTGGATCGAAGGCCGCTTCGGCGCTTCGCGCACCCCGGTCAGGGCAGCGTTGCTGCGCCTGGAGACCGAGGGGTTGGTCGGCCGGGACGGGCGCGGTTGGACGGTGTCGCCCATCAACCTTGCAGAGCTGGAGCAGATCGCGGTCTATCGCGAAGCGGTCGAGGTCGCGGCCCTGCGGCTGACATGCATGCACGCCGACGGCAACGCCATCGACGTCATCGAAGCGATGCTCGATTCCTGCGATGAAAACACTGCGCGGGAGGAATGGCATCGCGCCGGCATGGATTTTCACATCGAGCTGGCGCGCCTGTCGGGCAATGAATTCCTGTTCAAGGCAGTTCGGGATGCCATGACGCGCCTGTCGCGCGCGCGCTGGCTGGAGGTGCGGGATGAAGCAGCTCTTGGTCGCGCCTGGGCCGAACATCGCGCCATTCTGGCGGCAACGCGCCTTGGCGATGCCGATGAAGCGGCGCGCCGGCTCTCAACCCACATCGTCGGCAGCCGCGACCGGCTGGTGACGTCGCTCGCCAACGATCGGCGCGGTCTTCGCGCCAGGGGCTTTGCCGTCGTCGCTGCTTAGCGCTGCCTGTACGGGCAGGGCGCTCGCCGGGCGAAAGAGGCGGCGTCTTGACGCTAACCCCACTTTCGGCCTCGCTTCGCGGATGCCGATGGCGTAAGAGCGGCGATGGAAAACAACCGATTTGAAACACCCGTGACCGTCAAGTCCGTCACGGCGGGAAGCACTCAGCTCTTGCGCACGGCCCGAGAGGCTTCCGATTACCTCCTCAACAGCTGGCCCGGCAAGCGCAGTCCCAAGCATCGCGCTGCGTTGCAGGCCTGCCACGACGCTCTGGCCGGCGACAAGCCGGCCATGAATGCCAGGCGCGCCTTTATCGCCGCGGCGCGTGAAGTGGACGTCTTTGTCAGCGATAAGGCACCCGCCTGACGCAAGGCGACCGTCAGGACTGAGGCAAGGCCCGCATGTGCGGGCCTTTTGCCGTCATTCGGCAGTTTCGTTTTCGCTTTCGATCTCGCCCTCAGGCTTCGAACGGTCGCGCGCGGCAACCTTGGCCGCCAGCTTTTCGGCCTTCTTCGCTGCCTTCTGCCGGTCGCGTTCCTTGCGTTCCTGATCGTAGTTTGGTGCTCGCGCCATATTCGGCTCCTTTTCATCGCCTTGCGGCTCTGACCCTGCCTAAGAGCATTAGCCGTCAAACACAACAGCTGAAGCGACAGTGCCCGTGCGCAACGTTAGAGATCGGAGGGGCTTGCCAGATCGGCGCCATAATGTTGTAGGAAACGCGGGGCGCCAGCGTATTGAGAGCTGCCCGTTTTGTTTTGATCAAGTGAACCATGGCCTCAATTGCACGAACGTCGGCAAGGGTTTTCTATTATGCGCGAAACGTCGCGCGCGATATCATTCCGCAATCCCTGTTTCGCCGCAGACTGGCCGTTCGCCTCGAAAAGGCCAGGCTTTGTGATGAGGCCGCGCGCCAGCGGTTGAACTACTACAACAAGCTGCAGGACGGTTTCGCGCCCAGCGCCAATGCCGTGCCCATCAGCAAGCTGCCCTTCACGCCGACCATGTATTATTACGACCTGAAGGAATTTGCCCGCTACTTCGATGCCGGCCTGCTCATCGACGTGGAGTTCGGCGACGTCAGGCATGTGCCCAAGGTGCCGACGATCGTCAAGGACCGGCCGATCCGTGATGACGACAAGAACGCGGTCATCATGAAGCTCGACAAGTTCCGTCACTTCCAGATGCCGGCTGACCCCATTTCGTTCGCCGACAAGCTCCCGGCCGTGGTCTGGCGCGGCGACCTCAACAATCCGATCAGGAAACGGTTTCTGAACGCGGTCCGCGACCTGCCGTTCTGTGATGCTGGCTCGCACAAGCCGAACGCGCCGGCCGAATACGCCAAGCCTTTTCTGAGCATCAGCCAGCACCAGCGCTATCGCTACATCGTCTCGCTCGAAGGCAATGACGTGGCGACCAATCTCAAATGGATCATGAACTCGAAGTCGCTCTGCCTGATGCCACCGCCGACCTACGAGACGTGGTTCGCGGAGCGGCAGCTCGAGGCGAATGTGCACTATGTACAGCTGGCAGCGGACTTCTCCGACCTTGCCGAACACGTGGCCTATTTCGAGCGGCACCCGGCGAAGGCCGAGCGCATCACCGCGGCCGCGAACGCCTATTGCCGGACATTCGACAACGAACCGGCCGAACAGGCGATCTCCCTGCTCGTCCTCTACAAATATTTCGTGCTGAGCGGCCAGATCAAGCCGGATGCCGAGGTCTGGCGCTACATTTCGGGCTGAGGTCGCCCGCCGGATTTCGTCCAGCGCTATCGGGCGCTGCGCCGAAGCCATCGTAGCCAGCATTTCGCCTTGATGATTTCTTAGCGATGTCTAATATCATATGCGCGGTGACCCAGTGGCCTTGCGGGAACAATTAGGGCTGCCATTTGTTTAGTGGCGTTTGTCCCAATCACAGTGACTTATGGCCAGCATCCAGCGAACGACGGCAAAGCTCTTCTACTACGCGCGAAACGTCATGCGCGACATCGCCCCCCAGGCGTTCTTTCGACGACGATTGGCGGACCGCCTCGAAAAGGCGGCCCAATCGGACGAGGCCGTGCGCCGGCGGCTGAATTATTACAACAAACTGCAGGATTCCTTCTCACCCAGCCCGGACGCCGTGCGTATCGACAATCTGCCGTCGACACGCAGCATGTACTATTACGACCTGAAAGAGTTTGCCCGCTACTTCGATCCCGGATTGCGCCTCGACCTGGAATTTGGCGATGTCATCGGGGTGCCCAAGGTCCCGTCATTCGTCAAGAACCGGCCGATCCACGCCGACAATGGCAATGCCCTCATCATGAAGTTCAACAAGTTCCGGCACTTCCACATGCCTGCGGACGCCGTCACGTTCGCCGACAAGCTTCCGGCGGTGGTCTGGCGCGGCGACCTCAACAATCCGATCAGGACACGGTTTCTCGACGCGGTGCGCGACTTGCCGTTCTGCGATGCCGGGGCACACAAGCCAGATGCACCGGCGCGGTATAGCAAGCCCTTCCTTAGCATCAGCCAACACTTGCGCTACCGCTACATCGTCTCGCTCGAGGGCAATGACGTGGCGACCAATCTCAAATGGATCATGAATTCGAACTCGCTCTGCCTTATGCCGCCGCCGACCTACGAGACGTGGTTTGCGGAGAGCCAACTCGAAGCCAATGTCCACTACGTGCCGCTCGATCCGGATTTCGCCGATCTCACTGATAAGGTCAGCTATTTCGAAAAGCACCCGGCCGCGGCCGAACGCATCGTTGCCTCGGCCAACGCTTACTGCCGCAAATTCTCCAATGAATGGTCCGAGCAGGCGATCTCGCTGCTCGCGCTCTACAAGTACTTCGTCCTCAGCGGCCAGATTATCCCGGACGCAGCAATCTGGCGTTACATAATGGGATAGCGGCCGACGCTGTCGAGGCCCGCATACTACACGCTGCTCCGGTCGATCACGAGATCGGCGGCGCCAAAACGATCCTTCACTGTCAGCTGCTGGTGCCAGTAGGGGTAGAGCAGGGGCGGCCTGCTGACCGCGTCCAGGCGTTCGCGCTCTTCGCCCGAGAGTACCAGGCTTGCGGCCGCGAGATTGTCCTTGAGCTGCGCATCGTTGCGAGCGCCGATCACCAGCGAGGAGACGGCAGGGCGGCCGAGCAGCCAGGCAAGTGCCACCTGCGCCGCCGATACGGCGCGAGCCTTGCCGATCTCGACAAGCACATCGACGATCCGCCAGAGGCGTTCCTCGTCGCGGATCGGCGGCTCCGACCAGCCGGCGAGCTGCCGCGCGGTCGGGCTGTCGCGATGGTATTTGCCGGACAGCAATCCGCCGGCGAGCGGGCTCCAGACCAGCACGCCCAGCCCCTGGTCGACCGAGATCGGCAGCAGTTCATATTCGGCCTCGCGAGCCTCCAGCGTGTAGTGGATCTGCTGGGTGACGAAGCGCGGCTGGTGACGGCTGTCGCTGATGGAGAGCGCCTTCATCACCTGCCAGCCGGAATAGTTGGAGCAGCCGACGTAACGGACTTTGCCCTGGGCGACGAGCGTGTCGAGCGCCGCGATGGTTTCCTCCAGGGGTGTCACGCCGTCCCATTCATGCAGGAAGTAGATATCTATGACATCTGTCTTCAGCCGCTTCAGGCTCCTCTCGCATTCGCGGATCAGGTGATAGCGCGACAGGCCTTCGTCGTTGGGCCCGCTGCCGATCCGCATGCGTGCCTTGGAGGCGATCAGCACGTCGCCCTTGCGCTTGCCGCCGAGCGCTTCGCCGATGATCTCCTCCGACAGGCCGTTCGAATAGACATTGGCGGTGTCGATGAGGTTGATGCCGGCGTCGATGCACATGTCGATCATCCGCTTGGCTTCGGTAAGATCGCTGTTGCCGACCGCGGCGAAGGGGCCTGCCCCGCCGAAGGTCATGGTGCCCAGGGTCAGTGTCGAAACCTTAAGGCCGGAACGGCCAAGGGTGCGGTATTCCATGTCAGTCCTCGCGATTGTGTTGAATTGGGGCGCCACGAAAGGGCAGCCCGGAATGCGACCGGGGATTTGTAGGACAATTCGGCCGATTTGTCGCCATGCAAAGATGGTGGATCGATCACGCATTGCGGAATCCGCAGCCGCGGCAATCGCGCCTGGGCTGCAATAAAACCGTCACTGCCGGCCTATATTGAATTCGGCTAAGGTGTTTCCATTCCAGGCCGCTGGCCAGCAATTGCGGCGCCGTACGGGAACCGACAGGGCTTGCAAGCGGAGCAACTGATATGACCGAGCTAAAACAGAATTCTCCTGCCAAGGATTGGCTTGAGGCCGAACTCGCCGACACGCTCGACGAAGATTATGAGCTCGAAATGTCGGAGCCGGCGCTGTCGATGGAGATCGCCAAGATCTACAAGAACTCGCATCCGCCTTCGATCGACCGCATGCAATATTTTCGCGATTTGATCAGCCTGCAGTCCGAATTGATCAAGCTCCAATCCTGGGTCGCCTATCACAAGAAGAAACTGGTGGTGATTTTCGAAGGCCGCGATTCCGCCGGCAAGGGAGGCGTCATCAAGCGCATCACCCAGCGGCTCAATCCGCGCATCGCCCGTGTCGTGGCGCTGCCGGCGCCGACCGAGCGCGAGAAGTCGCAATGGTATTTCCAGCGCTATGTCCCGCATCTGCCGGCCGGCGGCGAGATCGTGCTGTTCGACCGCTCCTGGTACAACCGCTCAGGCGTCGAACGGGTGATGGGTTTTGCTTCCCACGACCAGGTCGAGGAGTTTTTCCACGATGTGCCGGAGTTCGAGCGGATGCTGGTGCGCTCGGGCATCACAGTCGTGAAGTACTGGTTCTCGATCACCGACGAGGAACAGCAGATGCGCTTCCTGATGCGCATCCACGACCCGATGAAGCAGTGGAAGCTGTCGCCGATGGATCTGCAGTCGCGCGTGCGCTGGGAGCAGTACACCAAGGCTAAGGAAGAAACCTTCGCCCGCACCAACATTCCCGAGGCGCCCTGGTTCATCGTCGAAGGCAACGACAAGAAGCGCGCGCGGCTGAACTGCATGGACCATCTGCTCAAGCAGGTGCCGTATGAAGAGGTGCCGCACGAGGAGATCACGCTGCCGGAACGCGTCTTCAATCCCGAATACGAGCGCCAGACACTGCCACGCGAGCTTTACGTGCCGGAGAAGTATTGAGCCTTGGAAGGGGCGCCGTCTCTAGGCTGGCGCCCCGTTGTCATGGCTATGTCCGACTGATGACCACATGCATCGCGTGCGGCGAGGCGACCTGTTCACTGCATTGGTAGCCGAGCTTCGGCAGGTCGAGGCCTGCCAGAAGATTTTCGCCGCCGCCAAGCAGCACAGGCGAGATCGCGAGATGCATCTCGTCGAGAAGTTTCTCCTGCAGGTATTGCCTGATCGTCGCGACGCCGCCACCAACCCGTACATCCTTGCCATCAGCCGCAGCCTTCGCTTGCTCAAGTGCCGAACTGATGCCCTCGGTCACGAAGTAAAAGGTCGTGCCGCCTTCCATGACGATAGGCTCACGCGCATGGTGCGTCAGCACGAAGACCGGCACGTGATAGGGCGGATTGTCGCCCCACCAACCCTTCCAGCTTTCGTCCTTCCAGGGGCCGCGGATCGGGCCGAACATGTTGCGCCCCAGGATCCAGGCGCCGACATTTTCGAAGCTGCGCGCCGCGAAATCCTCGTCGACGCCGGAGGCGCCCCCTTCCTCGCCGAACATCTTGCGGAAGGTGCGGGTCGTGAAGGCCCATTTGTGCAACGCTTTCCCACCGACGCCGAGCGGATTCTCCAAATCCTGATCGGGACCAGCGCCATAACCGTCGAGCGACAGGGTGAACGCGTTGACACGCAGCTTGGACATGAAGGCCTCCTAACCAATTATGTCTGCAATCGGTTTTGTTGTAGCAAACCGATTGCAGGTCGCAAGCGGTGGTCCTCACGATGCAGACACGTCCTGACACCGTCACCAAATGACGTCCGCAATGTTGCGTGGCGATGCGCTGGGGTAGCCTGGTGGCTGCCGGAGCAGACGCAATATCAGGCTATTCGCCGGTGAGTTCCATGAAGCGGATATGGTTGCTGAACGGATCGATGACCTCGACCGTCAGCCGCCCGTCCTCGTGCTCGAGGCCAGGCTTCATGTAGCGGTAGTCCTTGGCCGCAAGCTCCCGATGAAAGTCGCGAATGCCTTTCGTGTACACAACCATGTTGCCGCCCGGCGTCGCGTCGCCGGCATGTTCGGACAGGTGCAGGACAAGGTTTGCGCGTGAGACCTGCGTGTACAGCGGGAAGTTCTCGCCGTATCGGTGCTCCCAGTCCACGCTGAACCCGAGATAGCCGAGATAGAATTCGTGCGCCTTGGCGACATCGAAGATACGCACGATCGGTGCTGTCCGTTCAAAGACGATCATCTCCTGCCGGGCGGGCGGCGCTTCGATCTTGGCCGAAAGAATGTTCCAGGTCGCCAGTCCGAACTGGCGTGCGACGATCTCCAGGGCCTCGCTGTGGCTGATCGTCAGGTCGCTGGCGGCAAGCGCCTCCCGCATGGCTTTCGCCATGGTCTTTGCATCATGATAGGCAAGCATGTCCGTTTCCTCGGGTCACGGCGAAGTCTTCGTCAGTGCCCGCATTGCCGACGCCTTCGCCTGACGGTGAAACGGGTCAGGAAGCATCCTCTGGAGGCGTTCGCCATACCTCCTGCCGAGGTGCGGGCTGCCGGCCGCCTCCGGCCGTGCCGCAATCATAGCCGGGTCACGCTGATCTTGTCAGCGCGAAAATCGGATGGATTTGCCGAATGCCGCACACTCTCGGTAGCAAGGGCCACGCGCCAAGGGGCGAAACGCTATTCCATCGACAGGATGAGATTGCGCACGACTGGATAGATTTCGCGCTCCCAACGCTTGCCGTTGAAGACGCCGTAGTGGCCGACATTGGCCTGCAGGTGATGACGTTTGAGATGCGGACGCAGTGACCGGCACAATTCATGCGCGGCCGAGGTCTGGCCGAGTGCGCAGATATCGTCGCGACCGCCTTCGACGGTAAGCAGCGCTGTGTTGCGGATCGCACCCGGGTCGACCAGGCTGCCACGGAAAGTGTATGTCCCGGTGGCCAGCTCAGCTTTCTGGAACACGCGATCTATGGTTTCGAGATAGAATTCCTCGGTGAGGTCGAGCACCGCCAGATACTCGTCATAGAAAGTCTTGATCTTCTCGGCCTCGGCGGTCTCGCCGGCCGCCAGATGATCGTGCAGTTTGCGGTGGGCCTTGTTGTGGCGATCCATGTTCATAGCCATGAACGCCGCAAGTTGGAGAAAGCCGGGATAGACCCTGCGTCCGCCGCCGGCATGGCGCGAGGGTACATGCGAGATGACCGAATTCTGGAACCAGGCAAGCGACTTGCTGACGGCAAATTCATTGACCTTGGTCGGACTTTCGCGCGGATCGATCGGTCCCGCCATCAACGTCATTGATCGTGGAGTCGCCGGATGGCCATCCTCGGACATGATGGCGACAGCGGCAAGCGCCTGGACGCAGGGTTGGCAGACGGCAAGTATATGCGCACCCGGACCGATCGCCTCCAGGAAGCGAATGATGTAGTCGACATAATCGTCCACTCCAAAGCGTCCGGCGACAAGCGGCACGTCGCGGGCATTGGCCCAGTCGGTGACATAGACTTCGTGATCTGCCAGAAGCGTTGCCACCGTGCCGCGCAGCAGTGTCGAGAAATGGCCCGACAGCGGGGCGATCACCATCACCCGTGGCTGGCGCGTATCCATATCCTTGGCGAAGCGCAAAAGTTTGCCGAATGGCAGGTCGAGCGCTGTCTCGACGCCGACCGGCACGTCGCGATTGCCCACTTTGACGGTACCGATATCGAAATCCGGTCGCGCATGGGTGAGCTTGAAGCGGGCAATCATCTCCAGCCCGGCCACCAGGCGTTGTTTCACGCCGTCGCCTGAAAGCAGGCTGCCCATCGTCGAACGCATGAGATCGGCGAAAAAGCGCGTTGGCGCGATGAGATCGTCCTGTAGCTGATAGGCCTGGTACAGCATCGAATGCGTCCCGTTCCGAGGCAGTCATGCGGCAGTGCAAAATAATTAGTGCAAAATTTTGTGCATTGCGAGAGGATTGTTGCCGGCAAAGGGCTCGGAGGGTCGGCGGGATGACAAAGACGACATGAGCAAGGCGCTAGGGAGTAAACTCTCGCGGGCCAACGCGCCGGCGGCCAAAGCGACGTTGACGATCTCGTCGAAGAACTATTCGTCCTGGTCGCTGCGCGGCTGGCTGCTGTGCCGCATGGCCGGGCTGGAGTTCGAGGAAAAACGTGTCGACATCGATGATCCCGAACAGCGGCAGGAGTTGCTGTTGTTGTCGCCCTCGGTCCTGGTGCCGAGGCTGACCCATGACGGGGTGACGGTTTGGGACACGCTGGCGATCGCCGAATATCTGGCTGAGACGATGCCGGCGGCGGGGCTCTTGCCGGCCGACCGTATCGCACGTGCGCATTGCCGCGCCGTGTCCGGCGAGATGCATTCGGGTTTTCACAATCTGCGCTCGGCGCTGCCGATGAGTCTGAAAGCCAAGCACCGCAGCTTCAAGATATTTTCCGGCGCGCGCCCGGACGTGGAGCGGATCAAGACCATCTGGTCCGAATGCCTTGGGGCCTATGGCGGTCCATGGCTGTTTGGAGCATCGCCAACCGTGGCCGATGCGATGTACGCGCCGGTATGCACGCGCTTTCGCACCTATGCGGTCGAGCTCGATGCGCCGCTCGCCGCCTATTGCGACACCGTCTTCGACTGGCCGCTGATACAGGAATGGACGCAAGACGCATTGGCCGAGCCCGAGGACATCATCGAACTGGACGTGGAGTTTTAAGTTCAGGCTGGAACCGGTTGTCGCTGCACGATGCCCGGTTTGCGACGCGGCTAACCCTTCAGCAATTCCGCCACCTCAGGCGCGAAATAGGTCAGGATGCCGTCGCAGCCGGCGCGCTTGAAGGCGAGCAAGCTCTCCAGCATCGCCTTTTCGCCGTCGATCCAGCCATTCGCGGCGGCGGCCTTGATCATCGAATATTCGCCCGACACCTGGTAGGCGAAGGTCGGCATCTGGAATTCGTCCTTCAGCCGGCGGATAATGTCGAGATAGGGCAGGCCGGGCTTGACCATCAGCATGTCGGCGCCTTCGGCGATGTCCTGCTCGGCCTCGCGCACCGCCTCGTCCGAATTGGCATGATCGATGTAGTAGGTCTTCTTGTCGCCCTTGAGCAGGCCGGCGGTGCCGACCGCCTCGCGATAGGGGCCGTAGAAGGCCGAGGCGAACTTGGTCGCGTAGGACATGATCGCCACGTCCTGAAAACCGTTGGCGTCGAGCGCGTCGCGGATGGCGCCGATGCGGCCGTCCATCATGTCGGACGGCGCGATGATGTCGGCGCCGGCCGCTGCCTGGATGACGGCCGCTGCCGCGACCTGTTCCACCGTTTCGTCGTTGACGATGATGCCGTCGCGCAAAATGCCATCATGGCCGTGGCTGGTGAACGGGTCGAGCGCGGCATCGGTGATGATACCGATCTCGGGCACCGCGTCCTTTATGGCGCGGGTCGCACGGTTGATGATGTTTTCCGGGTCGAGGATGTGCGAACCGATCTGGTCACGTAAGGCCAGTTCGACATTGGGGAAGGTGGCGATGGCCGGAATGCCAAGCTTTGCCGCGCGTTCAGCTTCCTTGACGGCGAGGTCGAGCGACAGGCGGAAAACACCGGGCATGGCGGCGATCGGCTCGCGCACTTGCTTGCCCTCGACGACGAAGATCGGCCAGATCAAATCGTCGACCGTAAGGCGGTTCTCCTGCACCAGGCGGCGCGACCAGTCGGCCTTGCGCATGCGGCGCAGGCGGCGGCTGCCGGTGATGTCGTCGACGCTGCGCGCGCCGGCTGGCTTGGTTAGTGTGAATTTGTTCATCGCCAAAACTCTCTTTCGGCGGCTTTTACCACGAGCTCCTGCCGCAGACCAATGCGACACGTTTGTGCCAGCGGGCGAAGCCGCCACAGGACACCAGGAGCGCTGTCACCCATGCCTGTCCGCTCAGGGCTGACCATTCCCTGAAAGAATCTGCGCCGCGCCGTCAATTGCCACACGGAAGGCCTCGTCGAAGCTGACGCCACGCACCTGCCAGCGATAGGTCTTGCCGTGATCGGCCAGTCGCCAATCGGCGATCCAGCCGAGCTCCTTGTCGCTCCATACGATGCTGCCGACGAGCGCTTGGGACCCACCGGCCTGTTTGGCCAGCCGATCCAGCCTTGCCAAGTCGGCGGTACGCAGCGCGTCTTCGCCCAAGTCGGCTAGCTGCGCAGCCTTCGGAAATGCGACATGCATCAACAGCGGTCCGGTGGCATTGGCGAAAGATTCGCGCATCGTTTCGCCACGCGTCTCCTCGGCGCTCAGGACGAAATGCCGAGCGCCCTGTTCGGTGGAGAGAAAGACGGCGAGCGTCGGCCGCTTGGCAAGCCAGGGCCTGCTGCCGAGCGACGTCAGCACCTTGTCGATCACATCAGGCTTGTAGAGGCAGGTGAGATCGTGCGGCCGGTCATGCGTGCCTTGCTCGTCATGGATCGGGATGCCTTCCAGCCGATCATGGTAGCGGAAAGAATCGACAAAGCTGCCGGCCTTGTCGCGCAGAGCCGCCATCTCGGGTTTCGCAAGCAGCCGTTGATCGCCCGAAACCCTGACCAGAACCCGGTCCAGGCAGTCCCTGAAGCCTAGCTGGCGGTTCTCTTCGCCCTGGCCGGTGACGATGGTCCGCGACTGGTAGAGATCGTCCAGCGTGATGGCGACTGCAGCGCACGGTGCAAAGCCAGCAATCACAAGCCCGACCGTCAAACGTACGGAACGAAGAAATCCGGACATGGCCAACTGTCCCCCCGAAGCCGTCTGCGCTCACGGTATCGGCGCTTCGCCTGCAACGGCAGCGACCTTCGTAGCATCGGCCACGGCCGTGCGCCAAGACCGCGGGAACAGACTGCTGCCATTGACGCACCCATGCGCCGCCTTTAGCACTTCAGTCCCGCAGGCGCGGGGGAGGGATTCTCTGGCGATGGATTTTGGCGGCGGCGACGAGATCCGCTTCGAGCGGCTGGGCCGGGCCGGCGTCGTCACGCTGACGCGGCCGAAGGCGCTCAATGCCATCACGCACAACATGGTCAAGGCGCTCGGCAAGGCGCTCGATGCCTGGGAAGAGGACGCGAGCATCAACGTCGTCGTCGTCAAGGCCGAGGGCAGGGCGTTTTCCGCCGGCGGCGATATTCTGCAGGTCTACGAGGCTGGCCGTGCCGGCAAGGCGCCGGTCGATTTCTTCGCTGATGAATACAGGCTCAACGCCCGCATCGCCCGTTTCAAGAAGCCCTATGTCGCGCTGATCGACGGCATCGTCATGGGCGGCGGCGTCGGCATCTCCTTCCATGGCTCGCATCGCATAATGACCGAGAATGCGCAGTTCGCCATGCCCGAGGTCGGCATCGGCTTCTTCCCCGATGTCGGCGCCAGCTACCTGCTACCGGATCTCGGCGGCAGTTTCGGCATGTATCTCGGGCTCACTGGAGCGCGTATCCGTTATGGCGATGCGCTGTGGTCTGGCCTTGCCACGCACACGATCAAGGCCGCCGACCAGGCAGGGCTGCTCGATGAACTGGCAACCAGCAACGACCCGAACGCCGAGTTGCGCGATTTCTTCGTTCCGGCCAAACGCGAGACGCAACGTCAGGATCTGGATTCGATCGCACGCCATTTTTCAAAAGGCACGCTTGCCGGCATCATCGCCAGTCTCGAGGACGCAGCCGGCGGCGATGCCTTTGCCGAGAAGACACTGGCGATGATGAGAAGCCGCTCGCCGACCAGCCTTCACGTTGCCTGGCGCGAGGTCTGTGCCGGCCAGACGCTGTCAATGGACGACTGCATGAAGATGGAGTTCCGCATTCTTAACCGCATGCTCGCCGGCCATGATTTCTACGAGGGCATCCGCGCCGCCATCATCGACAAGGGCTCGACGCCGCAATGGCGGCCGGCGAGCCTGGATGCGGTGAGCGCGGCCGATATCGATGCCTATTTCGCTCCGCTCGGTGAACGGGAGCTCGAACTGTGAGCGAGGTGACGTCGAGACGCATCGTGCTGCAGCCGTCGACGGTCGAGGTGATCTTCGCCTGGTTCCAGCGTGTCATCGCGGGCTACTGCCTGTTGTTCGGCATCCTGTACTGGATAAAGCTGATCGGCTTTTATCCAGGCTCGCTCTGGCGCTTCGATCTGATGCCTGTGCACTGGCAGGTGGCCGCTGTGATGCTCGCCGTGTTTTTCCCCTTTGCCGCGGCCGGGCTGTGGATGCTCGCCTCCTGGGGGCCGGTTATCTGGTTCATCTGCGCGGTCACCGAGACTGTCATGTATGCCGGTTTTCCCGAGCTTTTCGGCCATCGGCTGCTGATCGTCGTCTCGCATGCGGCGGTGGCGCTGCTCTACATCGTCTTTCGCGTCGTCATCTGGCTGCAGAAACGCCCTGTACGGCACTAAGCTGTTGATGGCATTGGCGACTTGGCAAACGCCGGATTTCAGCCCTGCGATATCTGCCTAAGCCTTTAGGTTAATTATCCTTACTCGGGTGACCGTTCGTTAAGCGTCTTCCGAAACCTATTACTGGTAAGCTCTTGTTAGCCCTAGCGTTTAAGTCGAATTTTATGAGTATTCGATAGTGTCGCGATCAAGGTGAAAAACAAAAAATCACCAGGGCGACAAACGAGAGGCAAAGACAATGATCAATTCGCGTCCGGCGGCGAAGACCGCCAACGTATCCGACGATCGCCGCGAGGCTATCCGTTCCCTGTACATGGAATCGCTGCAGCTCGTCGAGCGGCTGCATCGCCGCCTGCTTGACGTGATCAAGGACGAATTCGACCGCAACGGCCGTTCCGACATCAATGCCATCCAGGCGCTGCTGCTCTTCAACATCGGCAATTCCGAACTGACCGCCGGCGAGCTGCGCTCACGTGGCTACTATCTCGGCTCGAACGTGTCCTACAATCTGAAGAAGCTGGTCGATCTCGGCTTCATCAACCACCAGCGCTCGCGCATCGACCGCCGTTCGGTCCGCGTTTCGCTGACGCCGAAGGGCAACGAGGTGGCTGATGTCGTCGCCGGTCTCTATGAGCGCCATGTCGGTTCGATCGAGCAGGTCGGCGGCATCAACACCGACGAATTCAAGCAGATGAACCGCGCCTTGCAGCGGCTCGACCGCTTCTGGAACGATACCATCGCCTACCGGATGTAAGATCATCCGTATCGGATCTGGCCCGCGCCACAGAAGCGCGGCCGAAACATCGACCTCCAGCCAGACCGGTGCCGAAAAGCACCGGTCTTTTCTTTTCGAGCGGACGGCCGAAGCAAATTGCGGGCCAAGGCCACGTTGCCGCCATATTCCAATGGAACCGAGGACGCCGGTGATGCTGCGGTAAAAGCCGTTCGTTCACCCGGAACCTGTATCGAGCCTCGCGCGTTTGGGGCCTGTCTGATACGGACATGGTTGGCTAATTGTTAAGATTGCCAATTCTAGAGTGCGGGCAAGATCGCCCCTTGATCGAACGCTACAAGAATGTCTGGAACGTCCATGAAAACCAGCCGCCGTTTTTTCCTGTCCGGAGCCTCCGCCATCGCCGCCGCCATGGTGGCTGGTCGGGCGAATGCGCAGGATGTGATCGGGGATATCCTGAAATCCTCGGCCCGTGGCAATTGGGACGACCAGTTCGACGCCCGCGCCAGCGAAGGCGGCAAGGTGGCCTCGACGCTGCCGATCTTCAGCACGCAGACCGTTGCGTTCACGGAGCAGGCGGTCGCGCAATATCAGAACATCGTCGGGCAGGGCGGCTGGGTAGACGTTCCCGCGACCAAGAAACTGCAACTCGGCGTCGATGACCCGGATGTGGTGCCGCTGCGCAAGCGCCTGATGATTGCAGGCGACCTGTCGCAGAGCGCCGGCATTTCGACGGCCTTCGATTCTTATGTCGACTCGGCGGTCAAGCGCTTCCAGCTGCGCCATGGCCTGCCCGCTGACGGCTCGATGGGCAAATACACTTACGCCGCGATGAACGTTTCGGCGCAGATCCGGCTTGGCCAGTTGCAGACCAATCTGCAGCGGCTGAAGGAGAAGGCCGGCACGCTGGGTAGCCGCTATGTGCTAGTCGACATTCCGGCGGCGCAGGTCGAAGCGGTCGAGAACGACCGTGTCGTGCTTCGCCACACCGCGATCGTCGGCAAGATCGATCGCCAGACGCCGATCGTCAATTCCAAGATCAACGAGATCATCGTCAATCCCTACTGGAACGCGCCGGTCTCGATCGTGCGCAAGGACATCATTCCGCTGATGCGGAAGGATCCCAATTATCTCAAGAACAGCCATATCCGCCTGTTCGCGCCGGATGGCAGCGAAGTCGATCCGATGAACGTGGACTGGTCGACCGACGACGCCGCCAAGTACCGGTTCCGCCAGGATCCCGGTTCGGAAAACGCCATGGCATCGGTGAAGATCAATTTCCCGAGCCCCGATGGCGTCTACATGCACGACACGCCGCAGCAGAGCCTGTTCGGCAAGATGTTGCGCTTCGATTCCTCGGGCTGCGTGCGCGTGCAGAACGTGCGCGACCTCGTCACCTGGATCCTGCGCGACACGCCCGGCTGGGATCGCCAGCATTTCGAGGCGGCGATCAAGACCGGCGAGAACACGCCGATCCAGGTTACCAATCCGGTGCCGGTGCACTTCCTCTACCTGTCGGCCTGGTCGACCGGACCCGGCGTGGTCCAGTTCCGCGACGACGTCTACGCGTTGGATGGTGCCAGCGAGCTACAGATCACCTCTTCGCTCTAAGCGGCTGATAGTTTTGTGGAAAAGGCGGCCGAATGGCCGCTTTTTTTGTTGCGGAAGAGGTTAAATCAGCCGCTGGTTGACCAACCGTGCCACCGCTTGCGCGCGGTTGACGGCGCCGAGCTTGCGCTTGGCATTGTCGACATGGAAGCGCACCGTCGCTTCGGCAATGCCGAGAATGACCGAGATCTCCCAATCCGTCTTGCCCTCGGCGACCAGCGCCAGGCTGTCGCGCTCACGCACCGTCAGCCGAACGGTGGCGGCGGGCGGTGGCATTGTCAGGCTCATCAGCCGTTCGGTCAGCACGAGACCGGCCATCTGGATGGCAAAACTCTCGTCTGCCGTGAAGTCGCGTTCGTGGAAGCCGAGATGCAGCGAGGCAATGGCGCCGTCGGCGCCATAGGAGGTGGAGCACAGCGCGTCATTGATCCCGGCCTCGCTGAGCGCCTCCCAATAGACGCCGAACTGGGCGCGGTCGCGCGGGGCAAAGTCGGAGAAACGGTAGCGCGTACGGCTTTCGCGGATCGCGCCCAGCAGCGGGTTGCACTCGAAGCAGACATAGTCGAATGCCGGGCTGCCCGGCCAGTTCGCCGGCGCCAGCCGCGTGATGAAGCCGCCGGCCGCCCAATGGCTGGCCGAAGTCAGCGTCGCGGACGGTCTCCGGTAGAGGCGGGTCTGCAGATAGGAAGCGCCGAAGGCTTCCATCGCCGCGAAATAAGCGGTGCTTGCGCCCTCGGCCGTTGCCGACGCCAATGCTGCTTCGGCATGTGCTATGATCCGTGACAGCATAGATCGAACCCCCGCTCGCCAGCCGTAACGCAGCGTGGCACAGCCGAGTATGACCCGCAAGGCTGCCAGCCGGCGAAAGCCGTCTGTCAACCCCGCGCTATCGGGAGGTTGATGCTGGACTATGCTCGCGTATCCAGAAAAGCAGCGGCGCTGGCTTTCGAAATTCACGCCCGAAAGTTCGAGCAATCGGCGCTCCGCATACGCACGTCGACCGGGGGGCCGGCGTGCGGCCGGCCACCTGGTGCCCCTAGGCAGCCTTGCGCTGACGCCAGGTGCCGGCCTTTTTCTGACATCGGCTGCCTGCTGGCCACTCGGTTTGCTGTCCTCTCGGCGATCGCTGCGCCGGCGCTGTCTGGACGCGACGTCTATGATTGCGCATGGTCCGGCAACCAGCCGGAATCGGACCATGCAAACCGCCATCTTCATTCTCGTCGTGCTCGTCTTCGTCGCCGTTTCCGGCGCGCTGGTGCGGTTGGTGCGGGTGCCGCTGCCGGTCCTGCAGATCGCCATAGGCGCCGCACTCGCATGGCCGGTGCGCGGCATTCATGTCGAGATCGATCCGGAACTGTTCCTGCTGGTGTTCATTCCGCCGCTGCTGTTCAGTGATGCTTTTGGCGCGCCCAAGCGTGAGCTGATAGCATTGCGCGGGCCGATCCTCGACCTGGCCATCGGCCTCGTCTTCTTCACCATCGTCGGCTTCGGCTATGCCTTGCACTGGCTGGTGCCGAGCATTCCGCTGGTCGTTGCTTTCGCTCTCGCGGCAGTGCTGTCGCCGACCGATGCGGTGGCCGTCTCCTCGATCGTCGACAGGAATGTCGTTCCGGCGCGGCTGATGCACATTCTGGAGGGCGAGTCGCTGCTCAACGATGCCTCGGGCCTGGTCATGTTCCGCTTTGCCGTCACGGCGGCATTGACCGGCAGCTTTTCCTTTGCCGCGGCCTCGTTGAGTTTTCTCTATGCCGTCGTGGTGGGCATCCTGGCCGGCGTAGCGGCGTTGTTCGTTGCCGCCAAGGCGCTGCAACTCTTGAACCGCATCGGCGGCGTCCCGGCCGAGGCGCAGGTGCTGATCACCATTCTGCTTCCCTTCGTCGCCTATCTCGGCGCCGAGCATTTCGAGGCCTCGGGCATCCTGGCGGCTGTGACCGCCGGCCTCTTGACCGGGAGCACCGGCATATTCCGCTTTCTCGGCGTCTCGGCACGCATGCAGACGATCTCCTTGTGGACGACGTTTTCCTTCGTCTTCAACGGCGCGCTGTTCATCGTGCTCGGCCTGCAGCTTCCCGAAATCATCCGCAAGGTGCCGCCGGAGCTCACTGGCCACTATCCCATCCTCCAGCCGGTGCTGACTGTGGTGGCGCTGACTTTATGCCTGATCGCGCTCCGTTTCGTCTGGATCTGGGTTGGCGACATCGGGGCGGCGCTCGCCGCACGGCTCGGCAAGCGTGAGGTCGAGCCGTTCGGCCTGCGCGTGCGGCTGGCCGGCTCGGTGGCGGGCGTGCGTGGCGCCATCACGCTCGCCGGCATATTGTCGCTGCCGCTGGCCTTGCAGGACGGGTCGCCATTCCCTGCGCGCGACCTGGTCATCTTCCTCGCTGCCGGCGTCATCATCTGTTCCCTGGTGATCGCGAGCCTTGCCTTGCCGGTGATCGCGCGCGGGCTGGTCGAGCCAGGCGAAGACGTCGGCGCTGCCGAGGAACGCTTGGCGCGTGTCAATGCGGCGAAGGCCGCAATTGCCCACATCGAGAGCATGGCGAGCAGCAGCGACGACGATGACGGCGAGGTGCCCGGCGCCAGACTTGTCGCCGCCGAAAACATCGTCGCCGGATACCGGCGCCGCATAGCCACCTCCGACGCGGCCGATGAAGCCAGAGCCGAGGCGCGCGAGGCCGGGCGGGTGGAACTCGAAATGCGACTTGCCGGCATCGAGGCCGAGCGCACGGCCGTGCGCGACATGGTCCGCAGTGGCCAGATCAACGACTATACCTCGCGGGCGTTGTTTACCGAGATCACGCTCACCGAAGCCTTGCTCAGGGGGCGGCAGGAGCGGAAATAGCCGGTTCTGGTCTGCCTTTGCCGCAAACCGGCCAGCAAATTTCGCGCTGCAAACGTGGCGGGTCGAAAACAACTGTGTTAATGGCGCGGCAATGCAGGTCGCCCAAAAGTGTGCAGCGGTTTTGGGTCGGCGATATGCATAAACAAATTGCCCCCGAACCGGAGGATTTTCAGGCCATGGCAACAGCAGCGGCAGCGTCGAACAAATTCGAATCCTTCTTCGAAACAACGCTGGAAGACGCCGATCCGGAGATTTTCGGCTCCATTCGCAACGAGCTCGGCCGCCAGCGTCACGAGATCGAGCTGATCGCGTCGGAGAACATTGTTTCCCGAGCGGTGCTCGAGGCGCAGGGCTCGATCATGACCAACAAATACGCCGAGGGCTATCCGGGCAAGCGCTACTATGGCGGCTGCCAGTTCGTCGACGTGGCCGAGGAACTGGCCATCGAGCGGGCGAAAAAGCTGTTTGGCTGCAATTTCGCCAACGTTCAGCCGAATTCCGGCAGCCAGATGAACCAGGCGGTGTTCCTGGCGCTGTTGCAGCCCGGCGATACGTTCATGGGCCTCGATCTCAATTCCGGCGGCCATCTCACCCATGGCTCGCCGGTCAACATGAGCGGCAAATGGTTCAAGGTCGTCTCCTATGGCGTGCGCAAGGAGGATCACCTGCTCGACATGGACGCGATCGAGAAGACCGCGCACGAAACCAAGCCGAAGCTGATCCTGGCCGGCGGCACCGCCTATTCGCGCATCTGGGACTGGAAGCGGTTTCGCGAGATCGCCGATGCCGTCGGCGCCTATCTGATGGTCGACATGGCGCATATTGCTGGGCTCGTCGCCGGCGGTGTGCATCCGTCGCCACTGCCGCACGCGCATGTGGTGACGACCACCACGCACAAATCGCTACGCGGCCCGCGCGGCGGCATGATCCTGTGCAACGACGAAGACATCGCCAAGAAGATGAACTCGGCGGTATTCCCCGGCCTGCAGGGTGGCCCGCTGATGCATGTCATCGCCGCCAAGGCAGTCGCCTTCGGCGAAGCGCTGAAGCCGAGCTTCAAGATCTATGCCGAGAGCGTCGCCGCCAACGCCAAGGCGCTGGCTTCGAGCCTCAAGGAGACGGGCCTCGACATCGTCTCCGGCGGCACCGACAACCATCTGATGCTGGTCGATCTCAGGCCCAAGAATGCCACTGGCAAGCGCGCCGAGGCAGCCCTTGGCCGCGCCAACATCACCTGCAACAAGAACGGCATCCCCTTCGACCCGGAAAAGCCCTTCGTCACCTCGGGCGTGCGGCTCGGCACGCCTGCGGGCACCACGCGCGGCTTCGGCCAGGCCGAGTTCCGCGAGATCGGCAAGCTGATCGCCGAAGTGCTGGATGGGCTCAAGGTCGCCAATTCCGACGAAGGCAACGCCGCTGTCGAGGCAGCGGTCAAGGCCAAGGTCGTGGCGCTGACTGACCGCTTCCCCCTCTATCCTTATCTCGGTTGACCATCCTTATCTCCGGTTGACCGGGCGCGAAGCGTCATCTTTATTCGCCGGCAATGCGCCACCCCTGATCGGGTGGCGCATGGAATTGGAGAAAATGATGATGCTTGGTTTTCGTCTTGCCCCACTTGGTGTTGTCGGTTGGCTTGCCTTTTGCGGGTCAGCTCCGGCGCAGACGCAGCCGGCTCCGGACATGCCGGCCATGAGCACCTTCGGCAGATGGACAACCATGGTCGATACGCTCGACACCGGCCAGGATGCACACAAGACCTGCGCGGCTTCGACGGCCTTCTTCGATGCGAGTGGCAATTCGGGCACGCTGACGCTGTCGATCTCGACCGGCGATGCGCTGCCTCCGAATGCCTATCCGGCCGTCATGTTCACCGTCGACAACAGGACTCTGCCGACCGGCAAGAAGATCGCGGCGACGTTCGGCGATCCCGGCGTCAAGGTTTCGGCCACGATCTATTCCAACGAGGGTGTCATCGGCCGCCCCAGCTGGACGGTCGACAATCAGGCCAAGACCCGTCTCGCGCTGCTGCGCGCCATGCGCCAGGTCACGTCGCTCGATGTGACCTTTGGCAAGGTGGCTGTCGCCAGCATACCGATGGACGGCTTCACCAAGGCCTACCGCAACCTCGGAACGTCCTGCGGCTTCCCAACCAAAGACGTCGCGCCGTGACGCAGGCGGCCGGATCGAGATAGGGACCGCGGATGGATATTGTCTGGAAGGGTGTGATCGGCGGGCTGGTGACGGCGCTGATCGCTTGGGCGTCGAAGCGAGGCAATGTCCTGCCAGGAATATTGCCACTGGCGCCCACTTTTGCCGTCATTGCCTTGCTCGCCGTCGGCGCCAAGGGTGATCCGGGCGGCTTCCGCGATGCCTGCCTTGCCGGCGTAAAGACAATTCCCGCCTATCTTGCCTTCCTCGGCGCCTGCTGGTTGTTCGTCGACAAGGTTGATTATCGCCTGGCTGTCGCCGGCGGCATCGCGGTCTGGCTGGTTGCCGCGCTGGCAATCTTCCTCGCGCCTCGCTATCTCTGATGCGGCAGGCTGTCCAGGAGACGGAACGACTTCAATCCCGGCAGGAAAGGCTCTAAGCCTTTCGCCTCACCAGATTCGCGAACCCAAGGCTTTTCATGCGCTGTCCCTATTGCCAGTCCGAAGATACGCAGGTGAAGGATTCGCGCCCCGCCGAAGACGGCGCGGCGATCCGCAGGCGGCGTGTCTGCCCCGATTGCGGCGGCCGTTTCACCACCTTCGAGCGCGTCCAATTGCGCGATCTGGTCGTCGTCAAGAAATCGGGGCGAAAAGTGCCGTTCGATCGCGACAAGCTGCTGCGCTCGGTCGAGATCGCGGTGCGCAAGCGCAATGTCGACCCCGAGCGCATCGACCGCGCGGTGACCGGAATCGTGCGCCAGCTGGAAAGTTCCGGCGAGACGGAAGTGGCCTCGGGCGAGGTCGGCAAGCTGGTCATGGAAGCGCTGAAGTCGCTTGATGATGTCGCTTATGTGCGCTTCGCCTCGGTCTACCGCAATTTCCGCGAGGCCAAGGACTTCCATGAGCTGCTGGGCGAACTGAAGGGCGACGAAGACAAGAGCAGTGAAGAGGAAGCCGGCTGAGCATGGCGGTATCGCAACGCAGCGAGGCTGAACAGGCAGCCCTTGATCGCCGTTTCATGGCCGCCGCTTTGCGGCTGTCACGCAGGAATGCGGGCCGAACCTCGACCAATCCTTCCGTAGGCACCATCATCGTGCGCGATGACGGTGCGGGGCCGATGATCGTCGGCACGGGTGTCACCGCGATCGGCGGCCGGCCACATGCCGAGACCGAGGCGCTGGCGGAGGCGGGCGAGCTCGCGCGTGGGGGCACGGCTTACGTCACTCTGGAGCCGTGCGCTCATCACGGTCGTACGCCGCCTTGCGCCAATGCGCTGGTCAATGCCGGCATTGCGCGGGTTGTGGGTGCGGCCAGCGATCCCGATCCGCGCGTCTCCGGCAAGGGTTATGCCATCTTGCGCGCCGCCGGCATCGAAGTGGTCGAAAAGGTGCTGGCGGCGCAAGCCGCCGAGCAGATGGCCGGTTATCTCATTCGGTCGCTGAGCAAGCGCCCGGAAGTGATTCTGAAGCTTGCGCTTTCCAGCGACGGCAAGATCGGCAGAGGAGGCGCCGGCCAGGTCGCGATAACAGGCGATATCGCACGCCGGGAGGTCTACCTGATGCGAGCCGAGGCCGACGCCATTCTGGTTGGCATCGGAACGGCGCTGGAAGACAATCCGGCGCTGACGGTCCGTCTGCCGGGGTTGGAGAACCGTTCGCCGGCGCGCATCGTGCTCGACCGGCAGATCAGACTGCCGGAGAACTCGAAACTGGTCTCGGGCGTGGATCGCGTGCCGCTCTACATCGCCGCGTGCCTGGAGGCCGATCCGCAGCGCCGGGCAGCGCTTGAGCGCGCCGGTGTGCGCTTCATCGGCACCGAAACGCACGAAGGCGGCGTGGCATTGCCGGAACTACTCGAGGATCTGGCGGCGCTCGGCATGGCAAGCGTGTTGGTCGAGGGCGGCGCCAAGGTGGCGAGCGCTTTCCTGGCCGATGGGCTGGTCGACCGCATTGTGCTGTTCCAGGGGCCGGAAGCTATCGGCGAGGACGGCATTGCATCGCCTGTTGACGCTGACCATATCCCGGCTGGATTTCGCAAGCTGCGCGAGATGCGGTTCGGCGAAGACAGCTATGCCGAGTGGATAAGGGATATCTGATGTTTACCGGAATTGTCACCGATATCGGCACCGTAGCTAGTGTCAAGCCGCTGAGCGAAGGCGTCGGCCTGCGCATCGATACTGCCTATGACCCCGCGACCATCGCCATCGGCGCCTCGATCTCCTGCGGCGGCGTCTGCCTGACGGTGACGGCGTTGCCCGACAGCGGCTCGAACGCCCGCTGGTTCGAGGTCGAGGCCTGGGAGGAAGCCTTGCGGCTGACCACGGCCTCGAGCTGGAAATCCGGCACCAAGGTCAATCTCGAGCGGGCGCTGAAGATCGGCGACGAACTTGGCGGCCACATCGTTTCAGGCCATGTCGACGGCACCGCCGAGATCGTCCAGCGCAAGGATGAGGGTGACGCAGTGCGCTTCACGCTGGAGGCGCCCCGCCATCTGGCGAAATTCATCGCCCCAAAAGGCTCCGTCGCGCTCGACGGCACCTCGCTCACCGTCAACAAGGTCGATGGCACCCGCTTCGACGTGCTGCTGATCCACCACTCGCTGACCGTGACCACCTGGGGCGAGCGCAAGGCCGGCGACCGCGTCAATCTCGAGATCGACACCATGGCCCGCTACGCGGCGCGGCTGGCGGAGGCGGCGAAAGAGGGGCTCTGAAGTCTGCTGGTTCGCCCGTTCCAAGGCGCCTCATACGCTTACCGCCAATCTTCCGCTTGCGATCAACCCGGCTTCGGCCTAAGTCACCGGCAACCCCCCGGAGACTTTCATGGCTGGCACATCCCAACACGGCAAAGCCTTCATTCGTCCGAAGACGAAGGCGCATCTGCTCATCATCGAAGCGCGCTTCCATGACGACCTTGCCGACGCGCTGCTCGACGGCGCGACAAGCGCGCTCGATGAAGCGGGCGCGAGCTACGACGTCGTCACCGTTCCAGGTTCGCTCGAAATTCCTGCAGTGATTACCTTCGCGCTGGACGGCGCGGCGGAAGGCGGCACGCATTACGATGGTTTCGTTGCGCTCGGCAGCATCATCCGTGGCGATACCTACCACTTCGATATCGTCGCCAATGAATCCAGCCGCGCGCTCATGGACCTGACCGTGCAGGACTCGGTCTGCATCGGCAACGGCATCCTGACCACCGAGAACGACGCACAGGCATGGACGCGGGCCAAGCGCTCGGAAGGCGACAAGGGTGGCTTTGCCGCGCGTGCGGCGCTGACCATGATCGCGCTCAAGGAACGACTGGGAGCGCGATCGTGAGCGAACCCGCTTCGCCCGGACAGCCGGCCGTGCGTCACGCCAACAAGCGCGGCGCTGCCCGTTTGGCCGCCGTGCAGGCGCTCTATCAGATGGATGTTTCCGGCAGCGGCGTCTTTGAGATCACCGCCGAATACGAGGCGTTTCGCCTTGGCAAGGAAGTCGACGGCGCACTCTATCGCGAGGCGGATGCCCAGTGGTTCCGCGCCATCCTGGCAGGCGTCGTCGAGGACCAGAAGAACATCGATCCAATCATACGCCAGGCGCTTACCGAGGACTGGCCGCTGTCGAGGCTCGATTCAACGCTGCGCGCCATCCTGCGTGCCGGCGTCTATGAACTGATGAAGCGTGAAGACGTACCGGTGGCGGTCATCGTTTCGGAATATGTCGACATCGCCAAGGCCTTCTACGAGGAAGACGAGCCGAAGCTGGTCAACGCCGTGCTCGACCGCGTTTCACGCCGGGTGCGTGGCGAAGGGCGCGGCAAGGACGCATCGTGACGTCAATCGCCGTCGAGGCCGGCAAGGAGGCGCGGCGCACCGCGCTGATCCTCGCCGCCTCGCAGGCGATTATCGGTTCGGCCGCCCCTATAGCCATCTCCATGGGCGCATTGGCCGGGCAATATCTGCTCGGTGCCGACAAGTCGCTGGCGACGGCGCCGATCACCGGCTTCAACATCGGTGTGGCGCTGGGTGCGTTGCCGGCCGCGGCCATCATCCGCAGGCTGGGCCAGCGCGGCGGCTTCATGACCGGAACCGTCATTACCGCCCTTGGCGGCCTGGTCGCCACCCTGGCACTGTTCCACAGCAGCTTCTGGCTGTTCGCCTTCGGCCTGCTCGTGATCGGCGCCGGCGGCGCCTTCGTCCAGCAGTTCCGCTTCGCCGCCGCCGACAATGCGCCGCCACAGTTCAAGGCTCGCGCCATCTCCTTCGTGCTGGCCGGTGGCATCGTCACCGCCATCCTCGGGCCGCAGATCGTCATCTTCACCCGTGAATTGTTCGCGCCGGTGATGTTTGCCGGCTCGTTCATCTCCATCCTGCCGCTGGCCGCGGTCGGCGCCATTATCCTGTCGTTCCTGCGCCTGCCGGCGAAGGCCGCGAACAAGGTTGATATTACCGAGGGTGATGCCAGGTCCCTGGCCGAAATCGTCACCAAGCCGCGCTTCGTCGCCGCGCTGTTTTGCGCCGTCGGCAGCTATGCGCTGATGAGCTTCGTCATGACCGGCGCGCCGCTGGCCATGGTCGGCTGCGGCCTGTCGGAAAATGACGCGACGCTCGGCATCTCCTGGCACGTCATGGCGATGTTCGCGCCGAGCTTCTTCACCGGCTCGCTGATCCATCGCTTCGGTGCCGAGCGCATCGTCGCCATCGGTCTGATCCTGCTCATGGGCTGCGCCATTGTCGCTTTGTCGGGTCTGGCGCTATGGCACTTCTGGACGTCACTGATCCTGCTTGGCCTCGGTTGGAATTTCGGCTTCATCGGTGCCACCGCCATGGTGGCTGCCAGCTACCGGCCGTCGGAAAAGGGCAAGGTGCAGGGTTTTCACGACTTCGTCCTGTTCGGCTCCGTCGCCTGCGCGTCGCTGCTGTCGGGCATGGTCTACAACGCCTGGGGCTGGGAGATGCTGAACTGGATGATCTTTCCGGTCACAGTGCTGTGCCTCGTGGCGCTTGGCGCGCTCAAGATGACGGCTTCGCCCAAGGTCAGCACCTGATCACCAAATCACGACCGACCTGACAAGATGTTGTCAGGATTGCTTCGGCCGAATTTGCCGATCTGACACAAAATTATTGCGCCTCTACCTATTGTTATGAAACCGTGTGCCCCGACTGGCCGTTGAAGCCATGCTCATATGCGGCCACCGCGTTCCGGTTCACAGCAAGGGGTTTTCACGATGTTTTCAGTCAAGGTTTTCGCCAGCGCGGCATTGGCGCTGGCCATCACGGCGGCTTCCGCCAATGCCCAGGTGGTCGTCTCCTCGAAGATCGACACCGAGGGCGGCGTGCTCGGCAACATCATCCAGCTGGTGCTGAACGCCAACAACATCAAAACCACCGACCGCATTCAGCTCGGCGGCACGCCGGTGGTGCGCAAGGCAATCACCGCCGGCGAGATCGACATCTATCCCGAATACACCGGCAACGCCGCTTTCTTCTTCGAGAAGGCGGATGACCCGGTATGGAAGGATGCCGCCAAGGCCTATGAGACTGCCAAGAAACTCGACTATGACGCCAACAAGATCGTCTGGCTGTCGCCGGCCCCGGCCAACAACACCTGGGCGATCGCGCTGCGCAAGGAAGTGACGGATACCAACAAGCTCGTCACGCTGTCGGAGTTCGGCAAATACGTCTCGGGCGGCGGCAAGGTCGTGCTGGCGGCTTCCGCCGAGTTCGTCAATTCGGCGGCAGCCCTTCCGGCCTTCCAGACCACCTACGGCTTCACCTTGAAGCCGGACCAGCTGATCACGCTCTCGGGCGGCGACACGGCGGCGACCATCGCCGCGGCCGCCAACCAGACCAGCGGTGCCAACGCCGCCATGGTTTACGGTACTGACGGCGGCATCGCGCCGTCCGGTCTGGTCGTGCTTGAGGACGACAAGGGTGTGCAGCCAGTCTACCAGCCAGCGCCGATCATCCGCGAATCCGTGCTCAAGGAACATCCCGAAATCGAGACGCTGTTGAAGCCGGTCTTTGCCAAGCTTGATCTCGTCACGTTGCAGGAACTGAACGGTCGTGTGCAGGTCGGTGGCGAGCCGGTCAAGGGTGTCGCCGAGGACTTCCTGAAGAAGAACGGCTTTCTGAAGTAGGACGATTCCGGCGTGCCGCTTGAGTGGCGCGCCGGACGACCGACTGGGGGAGGGCGTGAATATCCGTTTCGACAAGCTGGGCGTCGTCATCGCCGCGATCGCGGCCTATGCGGCGTTCCTTGCCCCCTTCGCGACGTTCCGTGCCAACCGCATTGTTCCCGGCCAGGCGCGTTCGATTCTCGAAGCGCTGCCGACAGCGACCGGGCCGTTGCTGCTCGTCATCATCGTCGCCGCGGCGCTCATCGCGCTCTTCAAGGCGCCGCTCATGCTGCGCCTCGCCGCAAGCGTGGTGGCACTTGTCGCGCTCGCACTGCTCGTTGGCGTCGCCGGCACATTCTTGACGCCGGCCGGCAACACCTTTGCCAGAGTGTCTCCAGCTTACGGTTTCTGGATTCTCATCTTCGCCTTCACGCTTCTGCTGGCGGATGTGCTGACGCGGCTGAATTTGTCGCCCTTGGCCCGTGTTGGTGTGCTGCTCGCCGCTGCCGTGGCCATTGGCCTGCTTCTGGTGTCGGGGAGCTGGAACGACCTTTCCATCCTCAAGGAATATTTCAACCGCGCCGACAGTTTCTGGGCCGAAGGCTCCAAGCATGTGACGCTGGCGCTCGGCTCGCTGTTTGCCGCGGTGGTCGTCGGCCTGCCGCTCGGCATCCTCTGCCATCGTGTCGAAAGGCTGCGGTCCGGCGTGCTCAACGTGCTCAACATCATCCAGACCATTCCCTCGATCGCGCTGTTTGGCCTGCTGATCGCGCCGCTTGGCTGGGTCGCCCTCCATGTGCCGGGGGCTGCCGCGCTTGGCATTCGCGGCATTGGCACGGCACCTGCCTTTGTCGCCCTGTTCCTCTATTCGCTGCTGCCGGTGGTGGCCAATACCGTGGTCGGGCTTGCTGGTGTACCCCGCGCGGCCAACGACGCCGCGCGCGGCATGGGCATGACCGACCGCCAGCGCCTGTTCGGTGTCGAGTTTCCGCTGGCCTTTCCGGTGATCCTCACCGGTATTCGCATCGTGCTGGTGCAGAACATCGGCCTTGCCACCATCGCCGCCCTTATCGGCGGCGGCGGCTTTGGTGTGTTCGTCTTCCAGGGTGTCGGCCAGACTGCGATGGACCTGGTGCTGCTCGGCGCGGTGCCGACCGTGGCGCTCGCCTTCGCCGCCGCCATCATCCTCGATGCGGTGATCGAAATGACCTCCACCAAGCGCAGGGTTGAAACGGCATGATCGAGATCGAAGGCATTACCAAGCGCTATGACGCGACGACGGTGGTCGATGACGTCTCGATGGTCGTCGAGCCACGCACGGTTTGCGTCATTGTCGGCACATCCGGTTCCGGCAAGACAACGTTGCTGCGCATGATCAACCGGCTGGTCGAGCCAACAGCCGGCATCATCAAGCTCGACGGCGCCGACAATCGCTCCGTGCCCGGTTATGAGCTGCGCCGTAGCATCGGTTATGCCATCCAGGGCCACGGCCTTTTTCCGCATCGCACCGTGGCGCAGAACATAGCTACCGTGCCGGTGCTGCTCGGCTGGGACAGGGACCGAATCAAGGCCCGCGTCGATGAGCTGATGACGCTCTACCAGCTCGATCCGCAGGCCTACGGGCCGCGCTATCCGCACGAACTGTCGGGCGGCCAGCAGCAGCGCGTCGGCGTGGCCCGTGCGCTCGCCGCCGAGCCCAATGTGCTGTTGATGGACGAGCCGTTCGGCGCGCTCGACCCGATTATCCGCACCAAGGCCCAGGAAGATCTGCTGGCGATCCAGAAGCGCTTCGGCACCACCATCATCCTCGTCACCCATGACATGGAGGAAGCCGTGCATATGGGCGACAAGATCGCCGTCATGGATGCCGGCAAGCTTGTGCAATACGCCAGCCCCGCCGAGATCCTGGCAAACCCGGCCAGCAATTTCGTCGAGACCCTGGTCGGCGCCAGCGAAAGGCCGTTCCGGCTGTTGTCGCTTGGACGGGTGCGTGACGCAGTGGAGAATGGCGCCGCCGATGGCGAAGCGATATCAGGCGATGCCAGCCAACGCGATGCATTGGCCGAGCTGTTGTGGTCGGGCCGGCCGGCGCTACCGGTGAAAGGCGCCGACGGCAAGCCGCTCGGCCGCGTCACGGTGGACGGGCTGGTCAAGCGCGCGGCGAGGCCGACATGAAAGCCTGGCTGCCGGCGCTGCTGCGGCTTGCCCTCGTGGTGCTGCTCGTCGCCTTCCTCACCAATCCCGGCTGGTTCGAACCGCTGCTGAAGCCGCTGACAGAAAACAATGCGCCGGTGATCTACAATCAGGGCAGCCTGCTGACATTGACGTTGCTGCATCTGCGCACCGTTCTGCTCGCCACTGTCGCCGCGACCATCGTCGCCGTTGCGCTTGCCATCCTGGTCACAAGGCCGGCAGGCGCCGAGTTCCTGCCGCTTTCGCGCAGCCTGGTCAACATCGGCCAGACCTTTCCGCCGGTGGCTGTGCTGGCGCTTGCCGTGCCGGCTGTCGGCTTCGGTGAATGGCCAACGCTGATCGCCCTGTTTCTCTATGGCCTGCTGCCGATCTTCGAGAACGCGCTGACCGGGCTGACGACGTTGCCGGCCAATGTCGTCGAGGCGGCGCGCGGCGCCGGCATGACCGGCTGGCAAAGGCTCATCAAGGTCGAACTGCCGCTCAGCACGCCGATCATCCTGGGCGGCATCAGGCTGTCGGTGGTCATCGGTCTTGCCACCGCCACCATCGGTTCGACGGTGGCCGCCAAGACGCTGGGCGAGGTGATCATCGCCGGCCTGTTGTCCAACAATCTTGCCTTCATCCTGCAGGGCGGCCTGATCGTGGCGGCCCTTGCCGTATTGATTTATGACGGGTTGTCGGCGGTTGAGCGCTATGCGGCGCGGCGCATGGGCAGCGAGGCTGAATAGCAGCTTAGTCTGCTTGAGCAGCGACGCCTTCCGCTTGGCCAGCCCGCCATCGGGGTTCTGGGTGAAACAAACCTGACCTCATCCAGAACTGGCCGCGGCAATGCGGGCGGCGCGTTCCATCATATGCAGGCATGCGCGAGCCTGATGATAGGGGTCCTTCCATGCGTCGACCCTCGGGAGGCTGCGGTCCGGCGTGCCGTCGGGCGCGACGCGCCGGAACCATTCGCCTCCGTCCCGGTCCAAGATGTGCGCCTCGATGTATCGCCACAGGGCTTCGGCACGGTCGAGCATTGTCGGGTCTCCGGAGCGTTCGTATTCGTTCAGCAACCCCGTCATTGCCTCTGCCTGCACCCACCAGATGCGGCTTCGATCGGTCACGCCTTGCGCCTCGCCGCTGTTGGCCAGCGATCCGTCGTCCATGATCCCTCCCAAGGCCCCGCGACACAGGCGGGACGCGGCAAGCCGGGTCGCATCGGCAAGCTCCCGATCGCCCAGCGCGTCGGCCGCAGCATCGAGCAGCCAACTCGCCTCGATGTCGTGCCCGTAGGATATTGTTTTGCCGACAGGCCGCAGCGAGGTGTCGAGTATCGACCAGCTATGGGTGCCTTCCGATGCGATGAAGCTTGTCAGGAAGAGGCGCAGCAGAGCTTCCAGCGCGTCGCGTACGTCTTCAGCATGCGATGTCACGAGAAGCTCGGTCAGCGCCTCCAGCCAGTGCAGATGCGCATTCATGCTGCGCAGACCTATATCAGGGCCTTCCGCCAGGCGACGGTTTGGCGTCGCCCACCAATAACGGCTGAAGGACTCGCCCCCCACGGCCTGCATCTTCGCGTGGGCGAGGCGGAAAGCAGCAAGCGCCTGGCGCAGCGCAGCCGGATCACCGCTCGCTCTGGCGTAAGCGGCAAGGCCGAAGATCGCGAAAGCCTGCGCGTAGAGGTGCTTGTCCGGCTCGTGTTTGCGCCCTGCCGGAGTGACAGACCAGAAGAAGCCGCCGAACCGCTTGTCGGCCGATCTCGTCAGAAGGAACTGGCTGGTGTGTTCGGCCTGGCGCCGTATCTCGGCGCTTCCGGCCGCGCGGTCGACTGCCGAAAGCGTCCACAGCAGGCGCGCAACGAACACGGTCGCGCGCGGCGCATCGCGATCGATTTCGCCGATTGGGCTGACGTGTGAAAAATGGCCGCCGTTTCCGCGGTCTTCCAGCGCGGTCCAAAACGGTAAGAGCCGTCTCTTCAATTCGTTCTCTGCCTTGACGGCGAGAAGGCGCATTCGTTCTGCCGGCGAGCGATCTAAGGGGAACATCGGAGGGCTGGCCGTCATCACCAGCGCGTCAGGATGGCAAGAAGTTGCGGTTCGCGCATGGAATTCGGCACAGCCATTCCGGTCGGTTGATTTCTTTCGCTTCGAAGCGACCGCCTGGAATGAGTGACACCCGACACCTGTTTCATCTCGACAATAGGCCCATCCCAGGCGTTTGCGAAGCGCCTCCTCCGACGGGCGTGATCGATTTCAATCGATCTAAAAAGGGGCGACGGTCGACAGGCATGCTGGCGCATAAGCCTTTTGGGCGAAAGCCGGGCAAAAACCGAACAATATCTTGACGTTCGCAGCCCTGTTTCGCATACACCGATGCGAAGAGGTGGATTCCGTGCGCGGATTCCGGTCTTTGTCTCAACGGCCCAGGGAGGGGTTCTTTTGGGCCAGCAATCGAGGAAAATTCGGCAATGACCATACTTTACGCCGTCATCGCCTGCGGCTTGCTTTCTGTCCTTTATGCCATCTGGGCGACACGTTCGGTCCTCGCGGCCGATCAGGGCAATACACGCATGCAGGAAATCTCCGCCGCCATCCGCGAAGGCGCGCAGGCCTATCTGGCGCGCCAGTACACCACCATCGCCATTGTTGGCGTGGTCGTGCTCGTGCTCGCCTGGTGGCTGCTTTCGATCACTGCCGCGATCGGCTTCCTGATCGGTGCCGTTCTGTCGGGCGCTGCCGGCTTCATCGGCATGCATGTTTCGGTGCGGGCCAATGTGCGCACCGCGCAGGCTGCCTCCAACAGCCTCGCTGCCGGTCTCGACATCGCCTTCAAATCGGGCGCCATCACCGGCATGCTGGTTGCGGGTCTCGCGCTGCTCGGTGTGTCGATCTACTTCCTGATCCTGACCGGTCCGATGGGCCTGCAGCCCAATGACCGTATCGTTATCGACTCGCTGGTCTCGCTCGGTTTCGGCGCCTCTTTGATCTCGATCTTTGCCCGTCTCGGCGGTGGCATCTTCACCAAAGGTGCCGACGTCGGCGGCGATCTGGTCGGCAAGGTTGAAGCCGGTATCCCGGAAGATGATCCGCGCAACCCGGCCACCATCGCCGACAATGTCGGCGACAATGTCGGCGACTGCGCCGGCATGGCCGCCGACCTGTTCGAGACTTACGCGGTGACGGTCGTCGCCACCATGGTGCTCGGCGCCATCTTCTTTGGCGGTACCGCTGTTCTGCAGACGGCGATGCTCTACCCGCTCGCCATCTGCGGCGCCTGCATCCTGACCTCGATCGTCGGCACCTTCTTCGTCAAGCTCGGTTCGAACGGCTCGATCATGGGCGCACTCTATAAGGGCCTGATCGTCACCGGCCTGCTGTCGATCGTCGGCCTCGGGATCGCCACGTCCGCTACAGTCGGCTGGGGTGAAGTCGGCACCGTTGCCGGCATGATCATCACCGGCAAGAACCTGTTCATCTGCGGCCTGGTCGGCCTCGTGGTGACCGGTTTGATCGTTGTGATCACCGAGTACTACACCGGCACCAACAAGCGCCCGGTCAACTCGATCGCCCAGGCTTCGGTGACCGGCCACGGCACCAACGTCATCCAGGGTCTCGCGGTGTCTCTGGAATCGACCGCGCTGCCGGCAATCGTCATCGTCGGCGGCATCATCTCGACCTACCAGCTCGCTGGCCTGTTTGGTACGGCGATCGCGGTTACCACCATGCTCGGCCTTGCCGGCATGATCGTTGCGCTCGACGCCTTCGGCCCGGTCACCGACAACGCTGGCGGTATTGCCGAAATGGCCGGCCTGCCCAAGGAAGTGCGCCACTCGACCGACGCGCTCGACGCGGTTGGCAACACCACGAAAGCCGTGACCAAGGGCTATGCCATCGGTTCGGCCGGTCTCGGTGCGCTGGTGTTGTTCGCTGCCTATTCGAACGACCTGAAGTTCTTTGCCGCCAATGGCGACAAATATCCCTACTTCCAGGGCATGGGCGAAATCTCCTTCGATCTCTCCAACCCCTATGTCGTCGCCGGCCTGATCTTCGGCGGCCTCATCCCCTATCTGTTCGGCGGCATCGCCATGACGGCCGTCGGCCGTGCGGCGGGCGCCATCGTCGAGGAGGTGCGCAAGCAATTCCGCGAAGATCCGGGCATCATGGCGGGCACGTCGAAGCCGAACTATGCGCGTGCGGTCGATCTCCTGACCAAGGCTGCGATCCGGGAAATGATCATCCCGTCGCTGCTGCCGGTGCTGGCACCACTCGTCGTCTATTTCGGCGTGCTCTTGATCTCGGGTTCGAAGGCGTCGGCCTTCGCAGCGCTGGGCGCCTCGCTGCTCGGCGTCATCGTCAACGGCCTGTTCGTCGCCATCTCGATGACCTCGGGCGGCGGCGCCTGGGACAACGCCAAGAAGTCCTTCGAGGACGGCTTTGTCGACAAGGATGGCGTCAAGCACCTGAAGGGCTCCGAGGCGCACAAGGCTTCGGTGACCGGCGATACGGTCGGCGATCCCTACAAGGACACCGCCGGTCCGGCGGTCAATCCGGCGATCAAGATCACCAACATCGTCGCGCTCCTGCTTTTGGCCGTGCTCGCGCACGGCTGAGCGACAACGATTGAATACAAAACCCGCGGGGAGCGATCCTCGCGGGTTTTTCGTTGAGACTGGCCGTTTCGGCCGGGGAGGGTGCTTTCAATCGTCCTTGGCGTTTGTGTCTATCCGGTTGCGATAGAGTGTGAGCAACTCTTCCGCGCTCGGCTCGCGTTTCGGCATCGGCGCCAGGCCGCGTATCTCGCGCAGCCTGGCGACGAATGCGCCGGGCTTATGTCGGCGACGAAAGGACAGTGCCCTTGGGTGAATACCAAAGGCCACCAGCAATCTGCGCCTGAAATAGGTGTATCTTCTCCAACGAAGTGGAGGCTCGACCGCGCTGAGAACCCGTACACGCAAGGCGTCCGGTGTGGCCATTGCGTCGATAAACTCCTCCTGTTCCGTCGCCAAATCGTCGACATAGCTGCCCTTGCGCATGCCCGAATGCAGCTTGAGGACCGTCAAATGAGGCATCGTCGCAATCACAGCGCCTTTTTGCCAAGCCCGAAACAGCCAGTCCTGCGATGTTTCGCAGTAGCATTGGCTGGCGGGACGCCAGGGACCCAGCCGGTCCAGTGATGTTCTTCGGACCATCTGGGCTGAACCATATCCCGTTGTGATGGCGGGATCGTAGAAGCCGCCCCTGCCGTTCCCAAATACCGAATTCCGGGCATGGGTGCCTTTCGCCGAGGGCGGTTCAACAACGATGCCGCGCGCGATCACCACATCGGCGCCGGTCGCATCGATCCATCCCGTGGTCGCGGCGAGATGGTCTGGAAACCAGAGATCGTCTTGATTGAGCAAGGCGACGAAGCGGCCGCGCGACCTGACAAAGCCGATATTGTTGGGTCCGGATTGCTCACCGAAATTGACCGGCAGGTCGACATAGACGATGCGTGGGTCGCGAAACTCGGCGATGGTCGCTGCCGTGTCCGGGCGACAGGCGTCGCCAATCACCAGAACTTCAAAATCCTGCAAGGTCTGGCCCAGCACGCTGCGCAGTGCTTGTCGCAAGGCGGCAGGCCGGTTGTGGGTTGCAATGACCACCGAGACGAGTGGCGCGTTCTGCCCGGCTGCGTCGGAGAGGCCGGATCGTTCCACGCTACACCAGTTTATAGGGGATGTGATCCGTGTCCGGCGGCAGGCGCCAATGGTCGGGCGCGTCGTACGCATAGGCCTTATCGACCAGATTGAGGAGCATGGCGATCTCCGGTCCCAGCGCCGTCACGCCATGCCATACGCCAGGCGGGATGATGACGATCGCTGGGCGCAAGGCGCCGACGATCTTGTGCCAGACCGTGCCGAAGCTGGGGGAGGCCTTTCGGCCGTCGTAGAGCGATATACGCACACTGCCGACACAACAGAAAAGCCGATCCTGCGTCACCTTGTGTGCATGCCAGCCTGTCACCGCACCCGGATACATCGTGCGCTGGAAGACCTGGCCGACAGGCAATTGATCGAGATCCCATTCGTCTCGGAACACCTCGGTGAGATAGCCGTTGGACGTCGCCACCGGCCTGATTTCCTTGACCCTGACGCCATCGATTGCCGGCGGCTCTATGGCAAGCCAATCAGGTGTCACGGTTTGCCGGTCAGGCGCCCCTGTGGCCATCCAGCCATCCGGTGCTATGCGCTCGCCACTACCCATTTTCAAAACCCCAAAACCCGCTGGATTTGATACGGGCTCGCCCCATTGCTGGCAAGCCTCTGCCTGGACAAAACAAAAACCCGCAGGATCGCTCCCGCGGGTTTTTGGTCGCCTGAGGTGTTGCCGCTTTCCGCGAAGGGAAGCAGGGTGTTATGATCAGGGAGTGCCGCCGGGAAGGCTCGGCGCCAGCTTGCTGGCGCCGTTGATGATCTGGCTGAGGAAGTTCTGATCCTTGCCGCCAGTCGGCGTGGTGCGCGAGATGAAGTCGAAGATCTTGCCGTCCTTCAAGCCATAATTGGCGATCTGGGTGACGCGGCCGTCAGCTCCGAAATAAACCGCCAGCACTTTCTGGTCGACCAGCCTCGGCTTGGCGAAGGCGACATAGCGCTTGCGCGTCTGCGAAATGTAATAAAACACCTCATTGTCGAAAGTGGCCGTGGTCGACGGCGTGCCAAGCGCCAGAAGCACCTGCTCGCGGCTGGAACCAACGGGCACCGAATCGACTGCCTGCTGGTCGATGACGTAGCCTTGGGTGATTGTCTCGCTCGGGGTGAGGTCACCGAACATCTTGCTGGAGTGGCAGGCCGAGAGCGCCGAAACGACGAGCAACAGCGAGATCGCGCCGGCGGGCCTGGACGTGAAGGTCGACTTGAAATTCAGCGCGCGCAACAACAATTCTCCATTATATCGCCGCAACTTGCGCTGGGCCGCAAAACCGGTAAACCAGCTTGCTTGCCGATGCAACAAGGCCAATTCAACAAACGGTCCCCGGAGACCATCCCCATGTTCCAGCGCCTTTTTGGTCGCGAACGTCACGCCAACCGCGCCATCACCGACGCGCTTTACGCACAAATCGTGGCGGCGGCGCGGCAGAGTGTATTTTATTCCCACTGGAATGTGCCAGACACGCCGCTCGGCCGTTTCGAGATGCTTTCGCTGCATATGTTCCTGTTCCAGCATCGCTTGCGCGGCGAGCGCGGTGCGGCGCAGGAGATCGCACAGGTGCTCATCGACGAGTTCTTCCTCGACGTCGATCATTCGCTGCGGGAGTTGGGCATTGGCGACGTCGGCGTGCCCAAACGCATGAAGAAGCTGGCGAAGATGTATTATGGCCGCACCGCCGCCTATGATGACGCGCTGGAAAGAAATGACCACGATGGGCTGACCGCGGCACTCGCCCGCAATGTCCGGCCCGACGCCGGAACCTGGCCCCAGGCGCCGCAATTGGCCAGCTACGTTGCCGATGCCTGCCGGCAACTGTCCGCGCAGCCGTCCGAATCAATCGTCTCCGGCACGGTGACGTTTCCGCTCGCCAGGGAGGGTTGATTGATGAAACATGCTGATACGCAAAGCCCGGTTTCCTTCTTCGCAAACGTCGGCCGGCTGCCGCACAAAGGGTTGCCCGTGGTGATCGAGGCCGACACCGCCCAGCGCGCAGTGCTCGCCGAGGCGCACGGGCTGCTGTCGGTCGAAGCCTATCGCGCGGAACTCCTGGTGGTCTCCTGGAAGCGCAATGGCGTGAAGGTCAGTGGCCGTGTCGAAGCCGACATCACCCAGGCCTGCATCGTCACGCTCGAACCCGTCGAAGCGCACATCGACGAGCCGGTCGAGGCGCTGTTGCTGCCCGAGGACTCCAAGCTTGGACGGCAGGGATTTGAAGGCGGTGGCGAGATATTGCTCGATGCGGACGGCCCCGACAGTCCCGAAACATTCTCCGGCGACATCATCGATGTCGGAGCGCTGGCCGAACAGTTCTTCGGATTGGCGATCGACCCCTATCCGCGCAAGCCGGGCGCATCGCTGGATGCCGGCGACAAGACCGATGCGGCTGAGAATGAATTTCAGCAAAAACTGCGATCCTTGCTGGGAAAATCCTGAAATCCTCCTCCGCGATGGAAAAGTCGGTTGTGTGAAAAGCCAAAACCGCTATTTTCGCCGAAACTTCGCGACCGCTAAAGCGATCTGCCGCCTAACCGTGAGATGAATACCGCGTGATCAGGATTTCCATCGATGCCATGGGCGGCGATCACGGACCAGCCGTGGTCATTCCGGCGCTCATGACGGTCGCGACCCGTCGACCCGACATCCGCTTCGTCATCTACGGGCGCGAGGAACTGGTGCGTCCTGAACTGGCCAAGTTTCCGAAATTGGCCGAGGTGAGCGAATTCTTCCACTGCGAGATCGCAGTCAGGATGGACGACAAGCCGAGCCAGGCGCTTCGCCATGGCCGCTGGAAGTCGTCGATGTGGAAGGCGGTCGAGGCGGTCAAGTTGGGCGCCGCGGACGCCTGCATCTCCGCCGGCAACACCGGCGCGCTGATGGCGATGTCGAAATTCTGCCTGCGAACCATGAACACTATCGATCGCCCGGCGATCGCCGCATTGTGGCCGACATTGCGCGGCGAAAGCGTGGTTCTGGACGTTGGCGCCACCATTGGCGCCGACGCGCACCAACTCATTGATTTCGCCATTCTCGGCACCGGCATGGCGCGCTCCGTATTCGGCATCGCCCGGCCCACCATTGGCCTGCTCAATGTCGGCGTGGAGGAGATCAAGGGCCAGGAAGAGGTCAAGGAAGCGGGACGCATGCTGCGCGAGGCCAACATGGCCTCGATGAACTATCATGGCTTTGTCGAAGGCGACGATATCGGCAAGGGCACGGTCGACGTGGTGGTGACGGAAGGCTTTGCCGGCAATATTGCGCTGAAGACGGCGGAAGGCACCGCGCGCCAGATAGCAGGATATCTGCGCGCCGCGATGAGCCGAACCCTGATGGCCAAGATCGGCTATATCTTCGCCAAGGGTGCCTTTGATCGTCTGCGCGAAAAGATGGATGTCGGCCGCTCCAATGGCGGCGTGTTCCTGGGGCTGAACGGCATTGTCGTCAAAAGCCACGGCGGTGCCGATTCGGACGGTTTCGCCGCTGCGATCGAACTTGGCTACGACATGGTGCGCAACAATCTGCTCGACCGCATCGAGGCCGACCTCGACCTGTTTCATGCGCGCAACCCGCATGCCCTGTCATCTCGGAAATCCGACGTCGTTACCGACGTGAAGGAATAGGAAAGAACTTTGATCAGATCAGTCGTGCGCGGCACGGGTGCCGCGCTGCCCCGCCGCATCATGAAGAATGCCGATTTCGAAGGTATGGTCGAAACCTCGGATGAGTGGATCGCCCAGCGCACCGGCATCCGCCAGCGTCATATCGCGGCCGACGACGAGACGACGGCTTCGCTAGGCGAGGCCGCGGCCCGCGCCGCTCTTGCCAATGCGGGGCTGACGCCTGGTGATATCGACCTGATCGTGCTGGCGACGTCAACGCCCAACAACACATTCCCGGCGACCGCGGTCGAAATCCAGAACCGGCTCGGCATGCATCACGGCTTTGCCTTCGACATGCAGGCGGTGTGCTCGGGCTTCGTCTATGCGGTGACGACGGCTGATCTCTACATTCGCGGCGGCCTTGCCAAACGCGTGCTGGTGATCGGCTCGGAGACATTCTCGCGCATTCTCGACTGGAGCGACCGTTCGACCTGCGTGCTCTTCGGCGACGGCGCCGGCGCCCTGGTCCTGGAAGCAGGTGAGGGGACCGGTACGATCGCCGACCACGGCGTCCTGGCGGCCAGCCTGCGCTCCGACGGCGCGCACAAGGACAAGCTTTTCGTCGACGGTGGACCGTCGACGACGGGTACGGTCGGCCACCTCAGGATGGAGGGCCGTGAAGTCTTCAAGCATGCGGTCGGCATGATCACCGACGTCATCGAGGCGACCTTCTCACAGGCTGGTATTACCGCCGACGATCTCGACTGGTTCGTGCCGCATCAGGCCAATAAACGAATTATTGACGCTTCGGCCAAGAAGCTCGGGATTGCTGAACAAAAGGTGGTGGTTACGGTCGATTTGCACGGTAACACCTCGGCTGCTTCCGTGCCGCTGGCACTGTCGGTCGCCGTTGCCGATGGCCGCATCAAGAAGGGCGACCTCGTTCTCCTGGAAGCGATGGGGGGCGGCTTCACCTGGGGTGCGGTTCTGGTTCGCTGGTAAGTGCCGAACAGTCCGGTTTCGGTCCTTGACCTTGCCGGATCAATTACTTAGGCTCTGCCGTTGTTGTGCCGATTTTGTGTTTTGAACTGATGGGACGGTCGCATGGGGGGAAAGACACTTACGCGCGCCGACCTTGCCGAGGCCGTGTACCGAAAGGTCGGTCTGTCGCGCACTGAATCCGCGGAACTCGTCGAAGCCGTTTTGGACGAAATCTGCGAAGCCATCGTCCGCGGCGAGACGGTAAAACTGTCGTCCTTTGCGACATTCCATGTCCGCTCCAAGAACGAGCGGATCGGGCGCAATCCCAAGACCGGTGAAGAGGTGCCGATCCTGCCGCGCCGGGTGATGACCTTCAAATCGTCGAACGTGCTGAAGAACCGGATCCTGCGCTCCCACCAGAACAGCAAGGCCAAGGGCGGCAAATAGCTTCCATTGTACGGTTGAAAACCGGCTCCGCCATGACGCCGGGCTTGAATATTGCTTCACAAACCGCTGAAATAAGGCCCGATTCGGCAGCATGGCCGGATTGGTTTTCAGCGTATGATCCATTCCGCGCAAACGGAATGCGTTTCTCTCTTGGTTGAGATTGATCTCGCCTGAAGACCGTTCCGGATCACGCTCCAGCGTGAGGATTTCGCCCATGGACAAGAGCCCTGACGCCTTCCGCACCATCAGCGAGGTCGCCGAAGATCTCGACTTGCCCCAGCATGTGTTGCGCTTCTGGGAGACGCGCTTCAACCAGATCAAGCCGATGAAGCGCGGCGGCGGCCGTCGCTATTACCGGCCGCAGGATGTCGAGTTGATCAAGGGCATCCGTCACATGCTCTACGACCAGGGCTATACGATCAAAGGCGTGCAGAAGCTGCTGCGCGAAAACGGCAATCATTTCCTGGTCGCCATCGGCAATGGCGATATGGCCGCCGTCGAGGCGATTTCGCAACGAAAGCAGGCAGACCAGGTGCCACTGACACCGGCAGCGCAGCCGCGTGGCGGCGATGATGAGCTGGTTGGCCAGCCAAGGGTCAAGCCCAGCCGCCGCTTTTTCGGCCTGGGCAAGAGCGACGAGGAAGGTCCCGTTACGCCGGACGCGTCGAAACTGTCGCGCGACAATCGCGCGCTGCTGCAGGAGGCGCTGTTCGACCTCCTGGAATGCAAGCGTCTGCTTGACCAGGTGCGCTGACCACCGCGAAGCGCTTTAAAGCCTTGAAACTGGAACCCGCCTTAGGGTGGGGCGTTACGTTTCCTTCTGCAAGACGTCGTCCAGCAAGAAGACGTTGTTCAGCAAGACAAGGAAACGCATGATGGCATCATTTTCCACCCTTTCGGACATCGACCTGGAAAGGCAGATCGCGGTTCTCTCGAAAGAACTCGCGGCGTTGCGCAAGGCAGTCTCGAAGCGGGGCGGCGCATATTACGAAGATGGTCGTGATGCGGCGCTCGACACCTATTCCGATCTTGCCGGACGTCTGCGCGATGCAATGCCGGCAATCCGCAAGCAGGGCAGGGTGATCGAGAAATCGGCCCGCGACCATCCGACGGCCGCCGCTGCGGTTGGGCTCGTGGTGCTCGGCCTGGCCGCCAGCCTGCTGTTCAGCCGGCGCTGACTACTAGCCCGGAACGAGTGATTTATGGAAGAAAATGGCGGCCCGCCTTCGGGCGCGGCCGCCATTCCGATTCATGTCAGCGATTCCTGCTGTCGCTCCCGGCATCTGGCGCGAAGCGCGTCGGCATAGAGTCGCACGGCGCCCTTGTGCTGCCGCCGCAGAAATGCGGACTGGTCGAGCCGCCAAAGCCGCTCGATTTCGCCGGCGAACGCCGGATTGGTGGTGGTGCCATAGCCAGCGCCGGGATAGACGACGATCTCGCCGCCATAGAGGCAATTGTCGGTGACCAGGAAGTCGATGCGGATATAGTCGAGGTTGCCGGCGATGACCGGGGCGATCGATATCGCCTGACGGACATAGTTCAGAAGCTGCGTGTTGACGGGCACCGCCTGATCCTCGCGGGGATAGTCCGGATCGCGCCCTGGCAATGGATTGGCGTCCCGGTCAAGAAGCAGCGAACGCGCTGCGGCCTTATCCTCGACCCAGGCATGGGTTACCACACCGCCGCAGACATGTACTTTGATGTCGGTCGCGATCCTCGCGCCGGAGAGCGCCAGCCTCTCTTCCACGAAAACGGTGGGGACGACGGGCCAATAGGCCCATTCGCCATCGCGGCGGCCATAGATTTTTCTCAGCCAGTGCCTCGCCTTGGTGATCATGAGGCCGCGATTGGGGGTTCCATTGGCAACGAATATGTTCATCGCGCAGCCGTGGTTTGTCTTGACGATGACATCGCCGGCCAGCAGGTCGAGAGGAATGTCGGCAGGGTCGCGCCCGGACCAGAGTGTGCGGGGCACGGCAAGTTCGGGGCAGGCGCTGCGAATATGCGCCTTGGCTGCGAGCTTGTCGGTCAGCGTCACGAACAGGGGATTGCGGTCGACGATTTTCCGCCAGAGCAACATTTCATGGTACGTTTCGGGCGTGGCCAGATTGGGTAGATAGCCGAGTTTTATCAGGAAGCGCACCGTGAGCGCGGGGTGACGAAGGGTCAGCAACAACCCTGCGACCGACAGAATAAAGCCTCCTGTCCAGGAAGAACTGGCCTCGGCAGTCATCAGGCATACCCGGCCATTGTTGGCTCATTCCGATCCGGGCGGATCGCCGGCCAGATGCATTCATTCCGTATCGCGATTTGTGCTTTCGTAAAAGGCTCCTGTCAGCGGTTTGCGCCGCTCCGACATCTGGCGCGAAGGGCGTCCGCATAAAGCCGCATCGCTCCTCTGTGCCGCCGGCGCAGGAATGCGGATTGATCGAGCCGCCAGAGCCGCTCGATCTCCGCGGCGATCGCCGGGTTCGTCCATGTGCCATAGCCGGCGGCCGTATAGATGACGATTTCGCCGGCATGGAGCCGCTCGTCGGTGACCAGGAAGTCGATCCGGACATAGTCGAGGTCCCCGGCTATGCCGGGTGCCATCGAGATCGCCTGGGTGACATAGTCGATGAGCCGCGCATTGACAGGCAAGGCCTGATCTTCGCGGGGATAGTCCGGATCGCGGCCGGGCAATGGGTTGCCTTCCCGGTCGAACAGCAGTGAACGCTCGGCGTGCTTATCCTCGACCCAGACATGGGAGATCACGCCGCTGCAGATATGGACCTTGATGTCGGTGGCGATCGTCCCGCCGCAAAGCGGCAGCCGCTCTTCCACGAAAACGGTCGGGACAATGGGCCAATAGGCCCATTCGCCATCGCGCCGGCCATAAGTCTTATTGAGCCAGTGCCTCGCCTTGCGAACGACGGCAGCGCGATCGGGCTCACCGTTGGCAACGAACATATTCATGGCGCAGCCATGGTTTGCCTTGACCACGACGTCGCCGGCCAGCAAGCCCGGCGGGATGTCGGCAGGGTTGCGTCCGGACCAGAGCGTCCGAGGCACGGCGATGCCGGGACAGGCGTCATGGATATGAGCCTTGGCTGCGAGCTTGTCGGTCAGCGTCACGAACAGCGGATTGTGATCGAGAATCTTTCGCCAGAGCAAAAGCTCATGGTAGCGCACGGGCGCCGCCGGATTGGGCAGATAGCCCATCTTCATGACAAATCGCACGATAAGGGCAGGGTGGCGAAGCATCAGCCACAATCGCGCGACCGACAGGACAAGGCGGTTTGTCCGAGAAACATTGGCCGTCATCGGGATACCTGGTTGGCGAAGGCTGATCGGTGCAGGTACCGGTCAGAAACATCCCTTGCCGTATCGCGATTTGGCTCCGCGTGAAAGATTTCGCTGATCGTTGCGGTATCGGAGCGGCGCCGAAAATCCTGGGCCAGCAATGTCATCAGGCGAAATTCGATAGGCCCGATTCATGTCGGGCCTGGCATTGCACAGCCAGGAGAAGACCAGCCTTGAACAAGAAGCCAAGGCCGGTCTTCTCGTTGGCGGTCTGGTATTAGGCCTTCTTCACCATCTTCTTCATGTGGTGGTGGTGGTGGTGATGATGATGGTGGTGGTGCCAGTGGTGGTGGCGATGATGATGGTGGTGACGATGATGATGATGCTTTGCCATCGGGGCCGCTTCCGCGCTGGTTGCACCGATCATAGGAACCGTGAAAGCAACTGCAACTGCAACCCCGAGGGCCGAGACGAGGGACTTCTTCATGGATCGTTTCCTTTTTTCGCAGGCATATATAAATCGGGTCGATAGCCCGACCGCCGCGAATGGGATTACGCACCCAATTTTTTTCGTCAGTATTTCCCGATTGTAGAATTTTGTTTCTGGACTGTTTCTGGGAAATCCAGGTTGGTCGCCACCACCGGCAGGCGGAAAATTACATCGGCGGAACCACGCCATTGGTTCCGACAACCACGCGGCTGGAACTCAGCGTGCCGTCAGCCTCACGCTGAGCGTTGACGAAGACGGTCGCGCCCGGCTTGAGATCGGTCGTTTCGGCCTGGGCAAAGGTCACGACTGGCGTGCTGTCGGGGATCGAAATCTTCTTGGTCTGCCCGTTGTCGTAGGTCAGGGTCACGGCTCGCCCGTTGATGTCGGTGACGTCGGCGACAGTGCCATTGGTCATACGGCTGTTCGGCTGCAGGTCCCAGGGACGGTCGCCCTCGCCGGTGCCTTTCAAGGCGGCCGGGAAAATCACCACTTCCAGTGCGCCGCTGCCGCCATCCGCCTTCGAAACGGAAGCAATGCCGAGGAAATCGCCCTGTTTGATGTCCTTTTCGGAGGCGCTGGCGACGCCCGAAATCTTCCAGCCGGTATTGAGCTTGATCGCGGAAGTCTCGCCTTGGCGGGTTTTTACAGTCAACAGCGATGGGTCGAAACTGACCACCGTACCACGCACGCGCACCGCGTCCGCGGCTTGAGCGCCGCTCACGGCGGCAACGGAAAGGCTTGAGATCGTGCCGAGCACGACCATGACAATCTTGAGGTTCATTGCAGGGATCCTTCTGGGAACGGGCTGGCTGGAACCGGATGGTTTTCACCCCAGCGCATCAGAACAACGAACAGGTGGGTCCAAACCTCCGGGCAAAAAGGTGTTGGCGTGTTCAAAAGAACTTGATGGCGCCGATATGCGTGAAACCGCCGCGTCGCATGCCAGAGGTTCACGATAGCGTGACGGCCTGTTTGGCTCTTGGCAAATCGCTGGCGAGCGGGCATGTTCCGGCCGTCTCAGGCAACACTCCATTTTGATCAAACGCTTTCAGCCACCGGAGTTGCCAATGCCCTACAATGCAACAAGCCATGCCCTCTCCGAACCGTTAGCCAGTGAGATCGGGCCGGATTACACCACCCTCAGAGCCATGCGGGAAACCCGCGGATACAGCGTGGAAGAGCTTTCCCTGACTTGCGGCCTCTCGGTCGGCGAGATCGAGGATATCGAGAACGGCCGGGCGGCCGATCCCTCGAAGCTGCGCCGTATCGCGTCCGCGCTTGGACTGCCCCAGGACGCTCTCATCGCTTCCGCCGCACCGACGCCGGCCGCGCAAGGCCGACCGCAGGCATAGATCAGTACAAGTCATGCAAGAGAACCCGCCAAGGCCCGTTTGGCGGGTTTCTTGTTGATCTGACAGTGTTCTCCGGCAGGCCGGGCTTGCCCATTTGCCGATCGCACGTGTTTATACGGGCTGCATCCAAATCCCTGCCAATCGCCTAGCCTGAATAGGGTTTGACCCATGGTTTTTCCGATATGAGCCTGGACTCCGTTCGTGCCTTCTTCGCCGCTCATGCGCCCGATATCGAGGTCATCGTCACGCAAGCAAGTTCCGCGACGGTGACGCTGGCGGCGGAAGCGCATGGCGTTCTGCCGGCGCAGATCGCCAAGACCATCTGCCTGCGCGTCGGCGACCGCACCATGCTGGTGGTGACCAGCGGCATCGCCAGGCTGGACAACCGCAAGTTCAAGGACCAGTTCGGCGGCAAGCCGCGCATGCTGGACGCCGAGGAAGTTGTCGCCGCCACCAGCCATCCGGTCGGCGGCGTCTGCCCATTCGGCCTACCGGCACCGCTGCGGGTCTACTGCGACGTGTCGCTGCGCGAATTCGCCGAGGTGGTGCCGGCTGCTGGAGCCACCAACGCGGCGGTGCGGATTGCACCGCAGCGGATGGTTGAGCTGACCGGCGCTGAATGGGTGGATGTGTGCCAAGGGTTAAGTAGCTCGGCCGGAACATCAGGGCGCCCTGAGAGTTTCCATGGCGGCTAGGGTTCCAACGCCCCAGCAAGTCCCGTCATCGTAGGGGCGCCCGCCGCTGCCGTGAATGGGGCGGCGGGCTAATTCATTGGCTTCACCCAGACTTGATGTCGCCTAGTGGTGCTTGACGGAACATTAGCCATCCCTAAAGGTTGATGCGTGCGGCAGGTGGTGCCCTCCATCGCCTGCCGTAGATCGGGCCTCCGATCGGCCCGCGCACCTCTGGCCGAGAGCGCGGGCTTTCAATTTGTTCCAGGCGAGGCAATGGCCGACAAGCCTGCAACACCCTACGTCATGAGCGTCTTCGAGAAGCCGCACTGGCGCACGGTCCTGACCAAGGACAAGCCTCCGACATGGCCAAGGAGATCGGCGACGAGGTGAGGGTCGAGGAGATGCCGGCGCCCGCCGGGGAGGTCAGCTCACTTCGCGCTGACGAACTCTTTGTTTTTCGAGGAACCGCTTGGCGTGTTCGCCCCACTCAGCAGCAGTGGTTTTGTGCTCTTCGACGTATTTGTCAAAAGCCTTGCGCAGAGCGTCAAGGTCAAAAGCCCAAAGCTGTTCGCCGTCGTCGTCCTTCAGCATTGCGTCACCAACCCCAGATTGAATCGACGGTACGCCCCCTCAAGTAAAGCGTTCAAGAACCTATCTTGACTTTTTCTGGGTGCATCTTGGGTTGAGGCGGCTTGACGCGCAGGACTTGCGCCATGTCGCTCATCACCGCGCTCGACCTGACGGATGTCGATTGCGACTTGGAGGACACGGCAGACGACGAGCCATCGCTCGGATGGGGGCACAGCGGCGGGCAGTCATTCCTGTCTGGCACGGCCCACCGAGGCGAGTTTGGCCCGCTGCCGCTGGTGGCAGGTGTTCTACTTAGCGGGCGTCAGAGCGATCATTGTGATGTGCTTTCGCGCCTCGACCCGTAAAAGGCAATGTTTGGGGATATCCGGCCATGTTGCCTTGGCGCATTCCTCATCAGTGGCGATAGCGGGAACTGGCGTCACCGCCGGTTGCGAGCTCGCTGCCTGGCTGGCCGAGGAAGCAAAAAGCACGGTTTGAGTGATGAGGGCCGACACCAGGGCGATTTGAGCGAGGAAGGCAGCAAAGGCGATGTTCTTGACCATTCCGGAGAACGCGCTGGCCCACGCTGGGTTCCTGGGTCGGCAAAATTAAGCCCGCTGCCTCACCGCGCTCGCCATGCCACCGTGGCGTGTTAGGACCGCTGCCGCTGGTGGCGGGTCTTTAATTTGGCGCCATCGGAACAAAGAGATCGGCCATTGCTTTCAGGTAACGGAGGAACTGATGCCAAATAAAGCCAAAGAGCCACGGCCGGTGCCAAGCCCGAATGTCCATCATGATGACGAGGCATCCCCTGAGCCGAAACATATCGATCCGCCACCGCGAGACGTGCGAGAGGCACCGGCACCAAATCCAAACGGCGACAAGAATTCCTAACCGCCCGCACGCAGGGTAGCGCCCGCCTCCTCCCGGGTGGCGAGCTTTCCCGTTGAATGACTTCAGTCGATGTTCAGCGGGTTGCTGGCGATAAGTCGGACGCCAAGCGCACGTTTGCGTTTGAGAACACTACGAAGGCGAATAACAGCACTGCAGAAGCTACAATAAGCGAACCGACGGCGACGATCGGCTCAAGCGCCGTATTGCCTTGCAGCATCAAATACAGCGCCGGCAGCATGATCACCAACCCGACGTTATACAGGCCGTAGTGGATCATCGCCATTTTCCGCGCTGCCTTTGCCGGATTAAGGGCGTAGTAGCCGCCGAAGATTGCGCTTGTGACCCAACCTAAAAGATTGATGTGGGCATGCGCCGGAAAGGCACCGTGGTCGCCCGAGATCGCCATCTGTAAGCCGGCCCCGATCCCCAGAATGAGCCACACAACAGCTGTCTTACAAAAGAGATCCGAAACCTTCGGCATGACATTAGTCCCCAAACCGATTCAACACACTCGATGTTAGGGTTTCCTAAAGTAACAATGCAATCGAAATCAAGGAACACCCACAACGCCCCGACCGTGTGCCTCACAGTGGCGGGCTTTCTCATTTACCTTCACGATTTCCTCCGGCTGTTTTGACTGGCCCCCACATACCGCCTGTAAAGCTGTCGGAATCGGCGATCTGCAGGACGTTTGGCTGGTCCCTTTGATATTTCTCTCCGAACCAACCTTCATATTCGATCTGAATTGGAAACTCGGCCTGCGCCTTCCAAAAGCTTCGGCGCGGGTCTCTACGGGTCAGACCAAAAGAGCATGATGTTCAGGCGCCGTTTTGCAGGAGACGGATTACGCGCCCCACATGCAGAACCAGTCGGTAGTCGCAGGAACGCGAGCGAATTGGGAGGGGCAGTTACCCCTTGCGTGACCCTCGAAGAAAATGGGCTGGGAAATTGAGGCGGACTTTGGGGGTAAGTCCTTGTTCTAATTAATGGTCGGAGTGGCCGGATTCGAACCGACGACCCCTTGACCCCCAGTCTTAATTACTAGGTTTTATAGCCATTCCTATCGTTGCACGGAGTAGGCCAAAACCGCAGAAATCCAACAATATCCAACTTGTGCCCACTTGACTAATATGCTGCCGCTGCCTAAGTGCTGGCTACACAGTGGCTATAAACGGGGGTGGACGTGGCTAAAATCAAGATCACGGCGGCGGCAGTTTCAGGCATCATGGAAGGCGCCAGGCCGAACAAAACAACTTACTATTTTGACGATGACCTAACCGGTTTCGGCCTCTACCGGACGACAGGCAACACAGGAACGTATTTCGCCGAATATCGGCCCGTGGCTGGCGGCGCCAAAAAGCGATTGAAGCTCGGCCGCGTCGGCACACTAAAAGCCAATGAGGCGCGCGAGGCTGCGCGCAAGGCGATTGCGAACGCTGCGCTTGGCAAGGATTTGGTCAAAGAGCGGTCGGACGAGCGGGCAAGCGGAACGGTAAGGCAGCTCGTCGCCGACTACATTTCTGAAAAGGAAATGAAGGAGTCGACACGCGCGTTCTACAAGATCACGCTGGCCAAACATATCGAACCGCAGATGGGTACAACGAAAGCCGTTGTCCTCACTCGTGTTGACGTACAGCGCGCACATTCCGCCATGTCGAAGAAGGCGAAGTACTCCGCCAATCGGGCAATGGCTTTGCTGTCGGCGGCCTTTGTGTGGGGCGCCAAGCGCGGTTATGTTCCCGAGGGCGTGAACCCGGCCGCAAAGATCGACAGAAACAAGGAGGAAGCCCGCGAGCGGTTCTTGTCGGCTAACGAGATGGCAAGGCTGGGCGACGCTATGCGCGAAGCTGAGACGATCGGCGTTCCGCACAAATCATCTGAGAGCAAGCACGCGCCGAAAGAGAAGAACAGGACCGTCTACGGCCCACACGTGACCGGCGCCATTCGATTGCTGATGCTGACAGGCTGCCGCTTGCGGGAGATCCTGAACTTGCGCTGGTCCGAATACGACGAGAAGCGCGGACTGTTGTTGCTGCCCGACTCAAAGACCGGTCGCAAGACCGTAGTGCTATCCGCGGCAGCACAGGCGGTGCTGGACGCATTGCCGCGCGTGGGTAAGTTCGTGATAGCCGGTCATTCAGCAGCAACAGAGCATGAGGCACCGCGCGCCGATCTTAAGAAGCCGTGGGCAGCAATAGCCGGGAGGGCCGGACTTGGTGACGTTCATCTTCACGACTTACGCCACACGTTCGCGTCGGTCGGCGCTGGCGACGGCATGTCCCTGCCAATCATAGGGAAGCTGCTCGGCCATGCCGATGCAGGCACGACGCAACGCTACGCCCATCTTCATGTCGACCCTGTGCGCGCCGCTGCGGATGCCATCGCGGGCAAGATCGCCGACGCGATCGGAGGCAAATGAAATGGCACCGCTTCCAAAGGGATTTAGTCTGCAGGTCCTTCCGATCGAGGCGGCACTAAGCGAGGGGCGTACCGAGGATGCCAAAACGCTGATGGTCGATGTTCTGCGCTCAGGCAAGGCGGACGCCGTCGTACAGCGGCTGGCGGCTGACATGCTCAAGCCACCGAAGAGGCCACGGGGAAGAAAAAAGGCTCTGCCGCGATATTGGTTGGAGATCGGCGAGCAGTTTGGTTGGCTCCGCGATGACGGGGTTCTTTATGAAGAAGCGCTGCGAAAACTGGCAAAGAAGTTTGGTTGCTCAGAGACGCACGTGCGCAAAGCCGTCACAACATTTCAGGAGGCCAAAGAGGCCCACGACATGGAAAACCGCGAATAAATCCCATTTCTTTGCATAAATTGAATAGGCGAAAACGACTATCTACCTCCATGCAACAAGGTGCACGGAGGTAAATGCATGGCAAATATGCGAGTTAGCCAAGCGGCCGATTACGTCGGCCTTTCCAAATCCTACCTGGACAAGGCCCGATGCTATGGCACCGGCCCGACGTACATAAAGCTCGGAAGCAGTGTCATTTACAGCACGGAAGATCTTGATGCGTGGGTGCATGCAAACAAGTGCGCGCCGTCAAATGACAACGACCGTGCGAGGGCCGCAGCATGAAGCCCATCAGCGAAATGACCCTAGAAGAACTTGACGCCGAACTTGCCGCCCATCCGAGCGGTGCAGGCCTGGCGCAAGACGCGGTGGGAGGCAGCGGCCTAGCCACCCTTGCCCCCACTATAAAAACCTCCCGCCGAACCAACGGCGGCCACTTCCAAATGGGAAATCACTTTTGAAAATCTTATCGCTTCGGCCGGAACCACCGGGCGGCGGAGCCGTGCGTGCACGCTTCGACGTCGAGATGGATGACGGTATCAGACTCTATGACCTGAAGCTCGTCCAGGCGCGCGCTGGCTGGCGCGTCTATGGCCCGCAACACCACGGCGGCGCTGTCGTAACCTTCCCGATCGCTATTGCAGACCAAATCTCAGCGGAGGCAGTCGCCCTTGTCGAACACCAATCCTAAGGGCGAGTCAGAGCCCTGTCCCTATAAAGTTGGCGACCGCGTCGAGCACCCGAAGTTAGGCCATGGGACAGTCGTCAAGTTCGTGCCGCCTGGTGGTCAAGTAAAATTCGACGTAGGCGGCCCTCACCCGGTTGGTTTCGCATTCATGGACTACCTGTCACCATCGGACGTTCCTGAACCGCCGCCAAGGAAGCCGAAGGCTGACAACGACAATGGCCCCGTTGACCCTTGGGCGCGCTACACGCACCCGCCGCTGCCGTCCGGGTTGCTTCCTCCTGTTATCGAGGAATACGCCCGCGTCCAGGCCGAGATGATGGGCGTCGATGCTGGGGGGCTTGCCGCTGCGGCCTTGGCCGTCTGTGCGGCAGCAATTCCGGACAGCATTCAGTTGAAGGTAAAGCGCCATGACGACTGGATGGAGTCTCCGAGAATTTGGGTCGCGTTAGTTGGCAGCCCGAGCACTAAGAAGAGCCCGATAATCACCAACGCCACGGCTCCTCTGAAGAAAATCGATCGTGAACTCTACCGGGCTTACGTCGAGGCCAAGGCCGAATACGATGCGCTAGAAAAAGAACCAAAGAAGACCGCATCGGCACCGAAACATGTTCGACTCCGGCTCGAGGACACCACCATCGAGGCGGCGCAAGAGGTTTTGAAAGACAGCCCGAACGGCGTTCTCTGCCTTCAGGATGAGCTTTCTGGCTGGTTCGGTTCCATGGACAAATACTCCGGCAACCGCGGCGCCGCGAAAGACCGCGCCTTCTGGCTCCAGTCCTTCAACGGCGGGAACTATACCGTCAACCGGATAGGCCGGGGCGATGTCTGGATCGACAATCTTTCCGTCTCAATGCTCGGCGGGATCCAGCCGGAACCGATGCGGAAAGTGGCAGGCGATGCCGTTGATGACGGGTTGCTTCAGAGGCTGTTTCCTATCGTGCTGGGCAGTGCGTCTATCGGGAAGGATGAGCCCACACCGCCAGTCGTTGCAATGTACGCGGCACTTGTTGATAGGCTCCACGGTCTCAGCAAGCCCCTCGCCGGCAGCCTGGTGGAAGTGCCGCTGCGGTTTGACAAGGGAGCGCAAGCTATCCGTAATGAACTGGAGGAAAAACACCACGCCATGGCTGCCGGTTGGGAGGCGATGAATAGGAAACTTGCCGCCCACATTGGCAAGTACGACGGATTGTTCGCTCGCCTATGTGCCATTTGGCACTGCATCGAGTCGACGGGAAACCGCCCGGCATCCGAGGTGAAGGAAGACACGGCGCGCCGCGTAGCAGCATTCCTGCACGACTTCCTGTTCCCGCACGCCATTGCCTTCTATGCGGATGTACTCGGGCTTTCCGAGCGCCATGATGCGTTGCTAGCGACCGCAGGCTGGATTCTTGCGCACCAGCCACCAAGCGTCACAGTTCGGAGCGTCCGCCGTGGCGACACCGTTATGCGTGCGATGGACAACTACGAGGCGCAAGCCGTGCTGGACCGGCTTGACGCCTTCGGGTGGCTAGAGCCCGTCCCCACCGCAAGGAGGGACAGCATGCAATGGACCGTACGGCCGGCCGTTCACACGCTATTCGCCGCCAGAGCAGGCGAAGAGGCGGAACGGCGGCGGAAGGTTCGCGAGATAATTGCGGATGCCGCGCGGTTGAAACAAGCGGCTTAATCGAAGTGTCACCGAGTGGCCCTTGTGCGCGTGAGACAGAAACCATTTTCGTTCTCTTCTACCTCCAAGAGGACGATGATTTTCTCAATCGTCTCACCCGCGCAAGGGACGGTCAGTGACGTGTTCCTAGAAACGAGGAGACTACCCATGAAAGCATTCGACAATGAGCAGCAACGTAATTTCAATAGAACCATTCGAAGCCGAGTACGCTGTGCGCCAGATGGGCGGCGGTGAGAAATGGTACTCATGCCGAGTGGTCGGCATCGCTGACGACAGCCCGCACGATTCTGGCCGGTTTCTGATCATCACCGACGACGAAGATGGCAACCTCTACACCGGAAGCGCCAATAAGGTGCGGCGGGCCGAAGCATGATGGGAGGCGCCAATGGCTGCAGCAAGAATGACAAACGGCGAAACGGTGCAAGTTCGTCGGATTTCGTGGGAGGCGCTTTGGAAAATCCGGCCAGACCTAAAGCCAGCGAATAATGGCCGCGCGACCTCAAGTCGATCACGCGGCCAGATTGCCTCAATAACCGTCCGGGCAGCGATCGACATAGACGCGGCCATTGCGGCCGCGGTACCGGCACTGGCCAGCCTCGCTAGCGTGTCCAATGACTGCACCAGCAATGGCTCCAGCGGCGCCGCCTACGATGGCGCCTTGCACCGGATTACCAGCGACGGCGGCACCAATAGCTGCTCCACCGAGACCGCCGACCGCGGCACCCTGTTCCGTCCGTGAGCATGCCGCAATGGGGATGAGAAGGCTCAAAACGAGCAATGTCTTTTTCATGATTTATCTCCAGCGACCCAAATCGGGCCGCGACTCAAATTTCCAACCCGAACTTTCGATCCATCGCGATGCAAAAATTAGCTTTCACTAATTGAATCAAACCGTCACGCACTTTGCGGACGGCTCTACCGGCTACGGCCGGTTTCTCTGATGGGATGACCACCCAAAATGAATGACGATAATCCAAAAAGAGCAGAAGACTTTGCGAGCCTGGCCGACCGCAGAACTTGGCTGGACAGCCTTCCGGACGAGCGCGTTCGCATTACCACAACGCCGACGCAGAAACGTCTTAGAGCCGCGAACGACAACAAGCGGCTTGCCGCCCTGGAGGCCGTCGACGCACTTCTGGCTCCCCATGTACCGAATTGCCTGCCTGACACCTTTGAGACACTAGACAAGGAAGGCGTAGGTGCGGGATGGCGTATGCGGCCCAGTATACAGGAGATACAGCGCGCCATGCTCGGCCGCGTATTTGTGCGCACCGGCTTGGGGCAGACCCATTCTGAGCGGTGGCAGTACCGGACTTTGCACATTGGCGCGCTTACATTCACGATGTGTCGCCGCACGGAGCGCGGCCCCGTCTTGGCATTTGGCAAGGTTGTGACTGGCGACATCATTATCCCGGCCGGCGCCATGATAGGGCGCGGTCTCAGTAAAAAAGGCACAACATTAAAGCCTTCGGAATATAGGACATTCGAAAAGCCGGCCATAAAGGCGACGCGAAGCGCAACGTGCGTACGGGACTACGTCAATCTCGCCGGGGCCTGGGAGCCAGAGCCTTATCGAAGGGTGGCAATACAACCGCTGTCGGCTGGCCGAACGCCCTTCTTTTCGGGTGCGAACGAGCGCGCCATTGCAGCATCTGCATTGCTTGCCGAGGCGTACGCCAACACGCCTAACCTGCCACTGGTCACCTCCCTCCCCACTGCCTACGGTGCTGCGGACGGTTTTACGGGCGGTGTGTCGCGCGTCCACGGCAGCGGATCCAGTCACGATGGACACGGGAAACGCGCGTCCGACGAAGCCATCCGCACGGTCGTGAAGAGGTGGCTCTCTGAAAAACTCGATGGCTTTGACATGCGAATCCTGTCGCTTGCCACCAGTAGCGCAACGTCGAGCGAATCTGGAGCAAACCTTGGCATGACACGGCACAGATTCGTGCGCGCGGCGAACGACGCGCTGGAGAAAGTGGCGATGTTGTTGGTTGCTTCGACAGAACTTGCCACAAATCCGGCTTTAGCTTGGAGGGTAGAGACATCACCACACAAGCTTTGCGCCTGACGCCTCGTCACCGTCATGCGTTAACGCGCTCTTTCGGCCAGTAGCCGAGGGCGCGGTCAATTCGCACCTTTCTGGTGCGCCTCCACTTCCCAATCCGACTGCCTCGTCAGGGGCGGTCGTTGATCGAGCCAGCGCGTTCTCGTCGGAGATTTGCGCTGGCTACCGTTTCTCGAGCTAAATGAAGGATCAAAGATGGCCACCGCGAGAGCAGAGGCAAAGCACAATCCTGCGCAAGATTTAGAAGCGATTTCGCACAAGCGGCTCGCGTTTACAGAACGCGGCAAGGATATTCTCGCCGCCCGGCTCGAACTTGAGCACCAGGGTATTCGGCCCGAGGAAAGGTCGAATTGGGGACCAGATCCCCGCGATTTGGCGGCATCGATGTTGGACGGCTCTGCGTTGCCCGCCGCTCGATCTCCCACACCTGGCGAAGAACTTTTTCAACTACTGGTCGAGCAGCAGGCCGTCACCATCGCACTCGACGAGCTGGCCGAACGCGAAAACCAGGCACGGCGCATCGCGGCTGCGGAAGCGCTCCGTGAAACAGCAGACGAGTGGCGGCGGCTGGTGCGGCGTCGCGCGATGGCGGTCATCGAGTTGCGCCAGGCCAACCAAGAGGCCGCCACCTTTAGGGAGCGCCTAAGACGCATTGGTGGGAACAATCCAAATCTAATAGCAGACGCCACCAGCGGACCGCTGTTCGGCCCGCCTGTGGTCGGCGATGGTGCGTACACGTTTCTAGAATCCTGCGTCAGCGCGGGAATTATCTCCAAAAAGGAAATCACCAATGCGGCATGAACTTTTCCACACAGGCGCCCGTATTCGGGCATTCGACAACGACGCCGCAGCCCTAAAGGCTGGCATGTTCTTCCGTGCTGCGCTGCATGACGGCGACGATGTCGCGAAAGCCTGGTGCGCCAAAAACGGCGTGGCCATTCAGAAGGCGCAAGGTGCTGGCGTAACCAAGACGCTGAGTTCGCAAGCCGAAGCCAACGGCACATTCGGCGGCTTTCTTGTCCCGACTGAGGTTGAGGCCGGAATCATCAAAATCCGCGCACTAGTGTCAACGTTTCGACGCAACGCTGACATCAAGCGGATGGGTTCGGACACACGTTCATTCCCACGGCTCGACACTGGCCTGACGGCTGCCTTCGTCGGCGAAAATGCCCAGATCGCCGAACAGGACCGTTCTTGGAGCAGTGTTACGCTGACTGCCAAAAAGGCAGCCGCTTTGTCACGCATGAGTTCCGAATTGGGCGATGACGAAACGATCGACGTTGGCCAGGATTTCGCCGAAGACGCAGCCTTCGCAATTTCAAAGCTTGAGGATGATTGCGGTTGGAATGGTGACGGCACAGGAGCTTTTGGCGGCATCACCGGGATCACCACGAAGCTAATTGACGGCAATCATGACGCCGGAAAGATCGTGGCGACAACCAACAACGATACGTTCGATGAGATCACGGCCATCGACCTGGGCACAGTGGTTGCAGCGTGCCCGGAATATGCCTTGAGCAACGCAAGGTGGTACGCCTCTAGCTACGCCATCGGCCGGACATTCGTTCGTCTCGGCGCGACTGTCGTCGGGCTTGAAATGACACCAAACGGGCCGAAGCCCATCTTGCAATACGGATCCTATCTCATTGAACCCGTGCCCAGCCTGCCGGGCAGCGGCGATCAGTCGGGCAAGGTGATGCTCGCATTCGGCGATCTCTCCATGGCGGCAACGCTCGGGGACCGCCGCGGCGTCACCGTTAAGACTACTGAGGAACGCTACCTCGAGTACGACCAGATCGGCTGCCGTGCCACGGCGCGTTTCGATATCAACGTTCACGACTTGGGCAGCAACACCGTTGCCGGGCCGCTGGTCGGTCTGATCGGAAACTGACGCTATGACGATGTTCGTTCCATCAGCCAAATTTGCAGAATTGGCTACGGCCGGCTCGACGGCAGGACAAGGCGTGCGGGTAACTGCACGTGCCATGCCAGACGCCTCTGCGGTGAGCCGGAAAGTTCGCTACGTCCTGTCCGACGGGAGCGTCGACCGCATGTCGGACACGATCAACCCCAATGGTTGGCAGCTCGATGAAATCCGGCGAAATCCGGTCGTGTTGTTCGGGCATAAAAGCGATGAGCCACCCATCGGCAAACTTTCTGGCTTGCAGGTGGTGGGCGGGAAGCTGATCGGCGACGTCGAATTCGCCGATGCGGAGACCTACGCGTTCGCCGACACGATCTTTCGCCTAGTAAAGGGCGGCTACCTCCGCGCCGGATCTGTGGGCTTCGTTCCAATCGAATGGAAGTTCACGACCGATCAGAGCCGAAAAGGTGGTGTCGATTTCCTGAAGCAGCAGCTCTTGGAATTCTCGGTGACTCCAGTTCCAGCAAATCCGAATGCACTTTCAGATGCGCGCTCTAAGGGCTTGATCCCGACGTCTCACATGCGCGCCCTCGAGACAGCTACGGCGACGCCAAGACTGGATGCGGCCCGGCGCCGCTTCGCGCAAATGAGCCGGTAGTAAATCAAATATTGGGCAGCCAGACGGGCAGGTCCAACCGGCGATCGAGGTGCCCGTCGGCCTTCGATCGCCGGCCTTTCTCTATACAACCCCAAGAGCATGCCGCAACCAAAGGTGGTAGGCGGTCTAAAAATGTTGTGGCGGAACCCCTTGGGACCGCTTCGGGGCTTACCTTTGCTAAAGCGTTAGAAAAAAAGTTTTCGTCGGGATTTCTAGTGAACACCGCACGGGGATGCGCATCAGCTATCTCTGCGGGCCGCTGACCAGCGAATGGTCGCCGCTTGCGGATGATGAGAGAAACACCAATGGCTCCTCGTTGATTCCGGTGGAAAGCATGAATGTCGTCCCTGTACTGATTTCGGGTGCATTGTCGACGTGTTAGAGACCTGACTCGAATTAGTTCTTTGGGAGGGGAATTTGAGTGACGAGGCGCCGAAGGTCGTCCCACTGCGCGATTTGTCGTTGATGGCACTTGGCAGGCTTGATGCCTTTCTACTTTTTGTCTTCTATTTGGCGAGCCTCGGTTGGGCCGGATATAGGCTGATTCCCATTCTTGTAAATGCTGATCAGGGCGTTCTTCCCGAACTGATGATAATTGAAATTTTGTCGTTTTCGGCGCTAGTAGGTTCAGCCATTTTTTACGCTCGAAAGCTTTATAAGGCGGGTATCAATGGTACTTATGATTTCTCTCCCGATGGCATGTCTGTAAATCGATTATCAACTATCGCATACTTCATTATTCGGATACCAACCGCAGTAGTCATCTCCATTGTACTATATGGAATTTGGCGGATAAGCATCGATTTGGCGATACAAAACGATTTTAGCGCTGGAAAGACATCTTCACGCTACTTGTTTCTGGTAATGGGCTTCTTTTCAGGATTTTCATCTGGCCGAATTATAACATATTTCGAAACTGAAGGGTTGCGGTTCGCAACCAGACCGGGCGAGACAAATGGTAAGCGCTGAGACCGCCAAAAGGATCCAGGAGCTAGAGAAGCTTGCCGCTCGGATACTTGTTTTGAAGCGACGTGTCCGCCCACGTAGACCGATCGTTATCGAATTCTCGGGTTCACCAAAATCGGGCAAGACATCAGCTCTTAATTCGTTAGACATTTTCCTCAGACGAAACGGGTTCAGAACAAGGGTTCTAACTGAGCGGGCTAGCGTGTGCCCCATCCCGAACAAATTTGATCCTGTTTTCAATGTGTGGACAGGATGCGCCGCTCTCAATCAATTGATGGACACGATTGCCAACAACGCGCTTAGGGTTGATGTGATCATTATGGATAGGGGGTTCTTCGATGCCCTATGCTGGTTTGAGTGGCAGCGGACCAACGGACTCCTACGGGAGGATGATTATAGCCGCTTTGTCGATTTCTTTTTGGCTCCGCGTTTTCGAATGATGATCGACCTAGTGTTAGCCTTTGATGCGTCCCCGGATACGTCCATAGAACGCGAGTATCGAAACTTGCTAACCAGAAAGGAGGGAAGTGTCATGCGCAAAGAGGTTTTGGCTTCCTATCGGGAAATAGTGAGGACGTCTCTCAAAAAATACGAGCACATGTTCCGTCAAGTTACGATGTCTAACACCGATCGCAAATCTCAAGATGAAGTGAGCTATGACATAACAAAGCTAACTCTCGAAAAGTTAAGGGGTATAGCTGATGAGAAAATTGGCCATATACCGAAATCGAAAATAGATTCCGGTCTGAGTTCTGTGTTCCGTTTCGACGAGATACGCGCTGCTGTGGAAAATTCTATGACCTATGCAGAACGCGAGGCGGTTGAGCACGATCCTACCCTGGTCCAGTTGCTTCCAATCGCGGTGATTAAACAGCGGGGGGAGCCTCTCATAATGGTCGGGCGAAAGGCGGAGAAGGCTGTGTCCGCAAAGTCTCCGGAACGCAAGAAGACACTTGGATACTTCGGTGGTCATGTCAGAGAAGAGGACTCAAATTTTCTTGTTAACAAAAACAATCTCGAGGTGCTCAAACAGTGCCTATATCGAGAAGTCAAAGAAGAAATTGGAATAGATGTTGACCCTTCCGAAGACAATCCGTATTGTATTTGGGTTCGCGATGGAACAAAATCGGAGAATCATCTTGCCGTTGTCTTTGTCATAGAAAGAGACCTACAGAATACAAGAATAACCGTCGATGGCGAGGAGATGGTGCGTTACGAGAAGAAGGGTGTAACTGGTACTGGGGCGATATTAAATACCGCCCAACTTCTAAAGCGGGAAAAGATCGACAGTTGGACAAAAAACATTATAGAAAAGATCATCGGGTCCCAAAATACCGAAGATGCTTTTCAAAAGGGCCTCTTCTGAGTTTTTGACAAATCTTGTCCGCTAGGGGCCGCCCCATAGAGGCTGCCTTTCATTTTAGGATACCGGTCTTACGAACCTCCGCAAGCAAACTCGCTACCAAGTCGCGATAGCTGACGCGGGCCTGCTCCGCCATCGGCAGCGAGTTCCAGGCGGTGAGCTCTGCGATCAAGTCATCGCTTCCCACCATAGGCGCCGAGGTAAGCACTCCGAATTTATCCATCACGATTGCCACGGTACCATTTCCCCCATGCCCAACCGCCGCCATCCTGCGAACGCGAGCATCGCCGTCGACGCGAACGTCGAACAAAACAACACCGCTGGTCTTCTCAGCGACGTCACTTACTCGATCTGAAAACGGACGATTCATACCGCTCCCGTTGGCCAGCGACTGCTCCAATAAGACCAGTTCGACCTCTTGCGGCTTCATGTCGGGAGTATGAGCGAGCGCTCATAGTCAGCAATCCGGCCAGAGCCTTTTCACACAGGAAATATCCTGGCCACAGCGCGCTTCGGCGGGTCTTCACACTTTCCGTTGGCCGCGTCTGGCGATGAATGGCCGTTCTGAGCGCAACCCGAAGTTGTTATGCTGTTCTCTGCCGCCGGCGCCACATTCTATTGTCGGTGGCGCGACCGCTATCACCCTCATAGCGAGGTAATGATGGAGTGCCCTCGTCGAAGACAATTCCGGCGTCCTCAAACGACCGGCGGATGGCCGCGATGTTGTGGGGACGCGATTTCCTAGAGCCGTTCTCAAAACCGCAGATCGTCATTTCGCTAAGATTGGCCTTTGCTGCAAGTCGCACTCGCGACCAGTTCAGCAGGGCTCGTGCTGCCCTTGATTGATCTGCTGAGAGTAGGGTTCGTCGGCTGTCCATAAGATTTGAACATTCGATCTGGCTAAAATGTTCCCTCGACATGTCTGCGAGAATCGCTTCCGAGAAGGCCACACAGAGAGCCGCCAGCGCGGGATAGGATTGGCGGCGTAGGCAAGGCCGAGCTAGAATTTGGACCTTCGCGCCGCGACGGCAGCGAGGAACGCTTTCGCTGCGGCGTCGCAGGCGACACGCGATGGCCCGTTCGCAAGCAAGATCACGTCCGCCGCCTTCAACGTTAATCCGTGTTTTTCGGCGAACGCTTCAATCTCGTAAGGTCGGTCGGCTGAGTCGGTTTCGACGGCGGGATGCTTGTTCATGAGCCACTTCATATTGGGATCGGCTCAATCGCGCGACTTACGGATCCGTAAGTCCCCCGTGTTCGCCGCTGCCTCATTATGGGCGCGGGAGACGCTTGGCGTAGGGGAGCGGCCCGCGAGCACGCAGCGCTGGCGGCCATTTGGATGCCTCATTATGGGTCACACTAACTGGCACCGCGATTGCATCGCGCTAACCCGGCAGGGGTAAACCAACACCCCAGCAAGTCCCGTTAATCCCTAGGGGCGCCCGCCGCTGCCGTGAATGGGGCGGCGGGCAACTATCTTTTCGGGAACTGAATGATCGTTGCCTGAGGCTCTGGTTCCAGCGGCTCGTGTCCTGGCTCTTCATGGTAAAAAACTTGGCGCAAATCGCGCTGATCGACCCTCTGGCCGCAGTTCGGGCAGTTGTAGAAATGGCCTTCCTCGCGGATGATGTCGCCTCCGTGCAGTATGCCGAGTATCGGCGGGCCAAGGTCAGATAGCTTCGTCATGTCGCTCGAACTTCCAATTCGCATAAAATGTTCCGGGAACTATTTTAGCACATGCTGATTGAATCGCGGTTTTCGTGTTTTGAGTACCGGCATGCGTTTGAAGTTCATCCCTCCTCAATTGCCGACCCTGCACGCCAAGCCGCCAGAGGGCGATGACTGGTCGCATGAGGTCAAGTTTGATGGGTATCGATCCCAAATGGTCATCGATGAGGACGGCACGCGCATCTATACCCGGCGCGGTCTGGACTGGACGTCGAAGTATCGCGACTTGGCAGCCGCCGCAGCATCGCTCGGGGCGGAAAGCGCTATTATCGACGGCGAGATTATAGTTCTGAACGAGGCTGGCTTGTCGGACTTCGCGGCGCTACGCAAGGCAATCACCCGCCGGCAGCATGACCTCTACTTCGTCGCCTTCGATGTCCTGCATCTCGATGGCCACGATCTGCGCAGCATGGGTTGCGAGGACCGCCGCGAGATATTGGAAGGCATGATCCCGCCTGCCATACGGATCCAGTTCAGCCAAGCTCTGCCCGGCGACGCGCAAGCGATCTATCACCTCGTCGACCAGGCGGGGCTCGAGGGGATGGTATCGAAGCGCAAGGACAGCAAATACCGCAGCGGCGATTCCCGCGATTGGTGGAAAATCAAATGCTACGAGGTCGAGGAATTCGACTTGCTCGGCGTCGAGCGCGAGCCGGGGAAACCAGCCTTCGCGCTAATGGCAGACCGCGCCACCGGTCGTTATGTCGGCTCAGCCTTCGTCAACTCCAGCCAGGCGATCCGCGAACGGCTGTGGAAGCGCGTGCAAGAGCATGCAGGGCCGGCGCCAAAGGGCGTGAAGCGGCCGGCGACGCAATGGGTCAAGCCGGGCCTAATCGGCCGTGTGAAGCACTTGCGTGGTGAGGAAGACCTGCGGCACGCTTCGCTACAGGATTTCCGAGAGGAGTAGGGAACTCTCGGGGGATCTGGAAATTCTATCCAAGTTCCAATGGGCGAGGTTCCAATGTTCAAACATAACGAATTGCTGATGATTGAGGGCGCCTTGGCCGCCATTCTGCCCGTCGCCTTTGGCCTGCTTCTCCTCTCCTGGGCTTTGTGATCATGTCTTCGTATCCGGAGCCATCCGCTGCCAGAGCGAGTATGCTACTAGCCATCGCGCCGATCTTGTTTTTGGCGGTCGGCTCCGCTGCTCTTTGGATTTTTCCTTGAGCACACGCGGCATCAACTTTTTGGATCAATGGATCAGGAACAACGTTCCGGAGACGGCAAATGCCGACGTTATCTCTGTTGACGAACTTACCGATAAGCTCATTGCAGAAGCCAAGGCGTCGGGGATCAAGCGCGTTGAGATCGATGAGGAAGTGGATAGCCTCTATCGAACAATCCTTGATGCAATTGTGCATTACGACCCTGGCCTGCCTGAATAGCCCTTGCCATCGAGTCGGGGCGAGGAATATAATCCTCCCGTTGCGGCGATCCCCTCAAACGGAGTTCGCTACCATGGCCAGGACTAAACCCGCCAAACAGCTCTCACAGGCCGAGGTCGACCGCTTCATGGTCGAGGCGGAGCGGCTTCACAAAACCATCGTGCAGCCTCTGCTATCCCCAAGCTGCGATCACTATCGATCGCTCCAGGCAGTGCACGAGGTGCTGCTGAAATCCATCAAGGAAATAACGGGCAGGGACGCGTCGTTCATCCGCTGGAATCTGACAGGGCCAGCGCGCCCGCCTACGGCTGGGTAGCGCGCCTCAGTGACGTGGAACCAATTTAGCGTTCGCTTGTTTAGCCCGCGATCTTATACAATTTTATCTAAATCGTGGAATTCGATGGTCTCGAAAAAGCTGGCAGCCAACGCCGAACATGCGGCCAAGTTTCTAGCAGCGCTGGCCAGTCAGCATCGACTATTGATCATGTGCCATTTGGCAGATAGCGGCGAAATGTCGGTCGGCGCCATCTGCGAAAAGTTGATGATAAGCCAATCGTCCCTGTCGCAGCACCTAGCCAAGCTGCGCAGGCTTGGCGTGGTAGAGACCCGGCGGGATAGCCAGACAATATATTATTCCTGCAATTCGGAGGCAGTACGCGACCTGCTGTCCGTAATGGATAACCTGTACGGCGCAGGTGCCCCCGAAAAGCGTGCGCATCTTTTCACAGAAAAGCAACAATCAAACTAGGCCCGGTTCAATGCAAGGCGAAACCTTGCGGTGGATAGTCGTCCCGAGGCAGGCTTGGAAGCCGAAGCGATAAAGCGGCCGGCGCCAGTTGGGAGCTGGGTGGGCTTTGGGGATGGCGCCGGCCAAGCGGACATCAGGTCCGCCGCAAGCAGATTCTAATATACCGAAGGCCATCCTTGCATATGGTGTGATCGCGGAAGCTGCACAGCCCATGCAACTTTATGGGTAAGGGCCTCGTGTAACCATTTGTCGCCTTGTTGTGTCCCTCATGCCGGGGCGGCTGGCTCGCTGAGACTTCCGTGGGGTTTTCTCAGCGAGCTAAGAGGAGGCGCATCCAGGGGAACCGATGGCCGACACGCCTGTAACAACCTACGTCGTAAGCGTCGTCGAGAAGCCGCACTGGCGCACCGCTTACCACCAAGGACAAGACCAAAGCGCTGGCGATGGCGAAGGAGATCGGCGACAAGGCGCGGATCGAGGAGATCACCCCGAAGGTGAAGAAGCGCTGGCTAGCGCGGGGCTGGGCTACGGCGGGTCGTCCTTGGTCTCGCGGAGATAAGCGTCTAAGTCCAGCGGGTAGACCGCAAAGTTTCGCTGACCTTTGAGGATCGATGAATACAGGCTCAAAAGGGCGTTGCCATCCTTGCCGAGCAAGATCGTCGGTCTTTTGAACGCCACGCGGGCCGCAAACCAGTCGTTTGCCAGCACTGCAACACCGTGAACGTGGTCGTCATGCTCGTCGAGGCACTGTCTAAGCGTCTGGCAAAACCCTTCGTAGGTCTTGCCCATTCCCTTTTGGCCGAATGCGACAATGTATGAACGTGGCGGCACAGTGATCGTCATTGGGCCGTTGAATGGGACCAATTTCCCGTCTGTATCAGTGGCGACGCCTTGGAAGATATAATGCTTCTTGCTGCCTACGTTCCGGATTTTTCGTATGGCGCCGAGCGAATCCCTCAACTCTTTTTTTGTGAGAACCGACTTCACCTCAATGGTCGCGTAGACAATTTCAACGGGGTAGATGCCGACGCCGAACTCGGAGAGCAGCGGCGCATTGTGGAAATTGTCGAAAATGACGATGTCTGTCTGCGAACTGGTCTCGCCTGACGCCGAGATCAATACGCCCGTCCCGATGGAAAAGCGTTTTGGTAGCGTTCGCTGGAGGACATTGCGGATGATCTCTTCAGCGATCCGACCGCGCTCACCCATGTGAGGCATCAGCGTCGCCAACTCTCGCCTCGACTGATCAGCGATCAGTTGGAGCGCGCTGAGGTAAGTCAGATGCTGCGGAGCCTTGGGGGTCATAGGTATTTACGAGGAGGCTGTTTCATTTGCTTGGAGCGGCCGGTCTACGATGGTATTTGCAGAGCACCACGTATTGCGGCTGTCCCGCTATTTGGCTGGCTATAGCTCTGTCAGGCAGCGTCAGGATCTGAGAACCAAAGTCGCAATAGGTCTGTACCATCTCGGGAACGTCATCGGCATCCACCGAGCCAATCTTCACAACGTCTCCATCCTGACAGTTGCCGGTTCCAGCAAGCAACGCCCCGATCGCCTCGCACGATCGTTCTTCTGCTATCGCGCCGTCGCAGAATACAGCAAATGCGGCAACTGCCAGAAAAATGCGGAGCATTCCCACCTCCCAAGTCGTGCCCGGGCGGATACTTGCGCAGGGTGTTGTGCACAAAGCAAGCCGGCTCCCGAAGGGAGTGCCTCAGCCCGCCAGCGCGCGTCCGACAGCGATGCCAATTAGCTAGCTGGTTACCCAGCGCTCCAGAAACCTGCCCGATTCCGCATCCCATTTCGGGGTCTTTTTCGTCAAGCGGAGAAACTTTTTCCGAAGAGCCAAGTTGATGCAACAAGCTGCCGCTTTGGCAGCCCTTTATTGGGAGAAACTTCCATGAACATCAAGATGCTCACAATGGGCGCGATGGCGCTTGCGATGACGACTGGTGCGGCCCTCGCTGGCAGCGGCACCGGAACGTCCGCGCTGGACGACCCGGCAAAGATGTCGCCGTTCTTCACCGATGCCGGCATGAAAACCTTAAGGTCGGACGCGGATTTCAAGACCGCGTGGATGGCCATGAAACCCGAGGAACAGAAGGCCGTGTTGAAAGACTGCGGCGATGCCACGATCAACAAGTCGCATGCTGACTTCTGCGTAATGGCGAAGAAGATGGGCGGCTGAATCTCGGCCCACGCCTGACCGATCCGCATCGCAAACGACAGAAGCCCGCTTCGGCGGGCTTTTTCTTGCTAGCACGAAAAACCCGCTGCCCAGGGGAAAGGCAGCGGGTTGATTTCAAGCTCGCGGGGGGTGAGCTTGGTTTGCGCCATCGCTTGGGAGGAGTAGATGGCCGACAGATGGAAAAGTACCACAGCGACGCCATTCCTCAATCATACAAGGGTATTGCCGCTCTAAGCGAAGGGCTTACGGGCATCGTCGCGCGGGGGGTTTGTCTGTGAGGGTGTGACGGCGAATTAGGGTTACGAGGCCCGACATCGCTGTTGAGGGACAAACAAATGCTCCGCCGTCACGAGACTCAACCTGTCGGACTAGGGAAGGTTCCGAGGCTGCTGGAGCGACTGCTCCCGGAATCGCCTCGCGAGGCTCGCTGGCTACAACGTGGCTAGAAATTTTATAGCCACCTCTGGGGGAAATGGCTAACTCTTTGTTCTTATTGGTCGGAGTGGCCGGATTCGAACCGACGACCCCTTGACCCCCAGTCAAGTGCGCTACCGGGCTGCGCTACACTCCGGACCGGTCGCGATGTATCGTGATAACCCTGTTCGGGTCAACCGAAATTCGGCGTTTATCGCGCGATCGCCGACACACTCGGAAATGCCGGCCGCAGCAGTCGCTGATGGCGGTATTCCAGGGCGATGGCTCCCCATACCAGGCCGAGCAGCAGATACATGTGGCGCCAGTGGTCGATGTCGATGAAGGTGCCGAGCCCGATATTGCCGATGAAGGCGACATAGGCGCACAGGAGATAGGGCTGCCATGGCCGGTCACGCAGCAGGATGCGGAACCCGGCTGCGATGGTCCACAGCACCAGCGTCAGGAACGACACGAAGCCGAGCCAGCCATAGTCCATCAGCATCTTCAGCCAGATGTCGTGCGTGTCCTCGCCGAACATCTTGCCGAAGACCAGCGGCCCGATGCCGAATGGATGCTCCATCGCCATCTGGAAGCCGATCGAGTAGCGGGCGAAGCGGCCGAGGCGCGCGGTGTCGTAGCTTTGCTCCAGATGGGCGCGCTGGGTGAACATGTCCGACACGCCGGGCAGCTGCAAGATGACGATGATGGCGATCGTCAGCAGCGCCAGCGCAGCAATGGTCATGATCACCACGCGCAGCCGGAACTTGCCGCTGGCGCTTTGCAGGAACAGGCAGCCGGTGAGCAGCACGGCCGAAACGGCGAACATGCCCCAGGCGCCACGCGAGAAGGAGAAGAAGATGCCCAATGTGATGATAAGCAGCGGCACCGCCAGCAGCGGCATGCGCGAGACCGAACCTGTCAGGATCAGATAGAGCAGATAGATGCCGGGCAGCACCAGAAAAGGTCCGAAGACGTTCGGATCCTGGAAGGCGCCGGCGGCGCGATCGTATTTGGTGAAGATCTCGGCGCCGGGAAAGGCATGGAAATAGCCTGCTATGCCAAGCAGCGACGTCGCCACCGCCGAGACGACATAGGCATTGAAGATCAGCCGGTAGAGGCCTGGCTGCGTGGCGGTGATCGAGGCGAAGAACACCGCGCTGAAGGCGAGAAACAGCGATACGGAGAGATAGAGCGGCGTGAAGGCGAGGTCCGCCATCTGCGTCATGGAGATCATGCCGCCAATGTTCATCGTCACCAGCAGCACCAGCAGCGGTGCTGTGGCGCGCGAAATCCTCAGGCCAAACAGTGCCCAGATGACGATCAGGCCGGCCATGTAGATTTCGTAAGGCGCCGGCTCGCTGATGACGAAACCGGACAAAAGGATGCCGACCACCACCGCACTGGTCGAAATCAGCGCGATCAGCTTGGCGCTGACCGCGGCCGACGGCAACTCGTGGGAAATCGCGCTCAATAGGCGTTTTCCGTGTTGAGCAGCCGGACCGGTGTCAGGAACAGGATTCTGAGATCGAACAGCAGCGACCAGTTCTCGATGTAATAGAGGTCGTACTCCGTGCGCATGCGGATCTTCTCATTGGTGTCCATCTCGCCGCGCCAGCCATTGATCTGCGCCCAGCCGGTGACGCCGGGCTTGACCTTGTGGCGCGCGAAATAGCCGTCGACCACCTCGTTGTAGAGCAGGTTGTGCGACTGCGCGGCGATGGCATGCGGGCGCGGGCCGATCAGCGACAGCGAGCCCAGCAGCGAATTGACGAACTGCGGCAGTTCGTCGATCGAGGTCTTGCGGATAAAGCGGCCGACGCGGGTGACGCGCGGGTCGTTCTTGGTCACGGTCTGCTTGGCGGTCGGATCCGAACGGTCGGTGTACATCGAGCGAAACTTGTAGACCTCGATGATCTCGTTGTTGAAGCCGTGCCGCTTTTGCTTGAACAGCACCGGTCCCTTGCTGTCGAGCTTGATGGCGATGGCGGTTGCCAGCATCACTGGCGAGAACACGACGATGCCGATGAGGCTGAAGATGATATCGAAGGCGCGCTTGGCGACCGAATCCCAGTCGTTGATCGGCCTGTCGAAAATATCCAGCATCGGCACCGAGCCGATGAAGGAATAGGCGCGTGGGCGAAACTGCAGCGCGTTGGAATGCGCCGACAAGCGGATATCGACCGGCAGCACCCACAGCTTCTTCAACAGCTGCAGCACGCGCATTTCAGCCGTCAGCGGCAGCGACACGATTAGCATGTCGATGCGGGCGATGCGGGCGAATTCGATCAGTTCCGAAATCGTGCCGAGCTTGGGATAGCCGGCAACGATCGGCGGCGAGCGCTTGTCGCCGCGATCATCGAAGATGCCGCAGATGCGGATATCGTTGTAGGGCTGCTTTTCGACCGAGCGGATCAGCACTTCGGCCGCCTTGCCACCGCCGACAATGACGGCGCGCCGTTCCATGCGGCCATCGCGCGCCCAGCGCCGGATGAGTTTCGACATCACCAGCCTGAGACTAAAGAGGAGAACGAAACCGACGACGAACCAGGTGCCGAACAAAAGGCGTGAATAGTCTTCCGACATCTTCACGGCAAAAGCGGTCAACGCCATCAGCGCGAAGGCTCCGGCCCAGGCCAGCAGGATGCGGCCGAAATTGGCGATGGGCCGCATCAGCGAGACGACCTGGTAGCAGTCGCTGACGTCGAGCAACACCACGGCAAGGAAGGAAGCTGCGGCCATCGTCAGCGGATATTGCCAGGCGAGATAATTGAAGAACCCGACATAGTGGAAATAAACGCCGAGGCCGGACAGGAACAGCAAAGCGAATTCGACCATGCGCAGCACACCGCTGACCATGATCGGCGACATCGTATCGCGTCGGTATTGCGAAGCGACCTGTCGGGCAACGTCATTCATGCCGCCGGGCGTGTCGCCTTCGGTCGGTGCCTCGAATTTGCGCACGGCTTCTGGTGAAAAGCGGTGTGCGGGGTCGATCTCGTTCATGGGGGCTGTCCGCAAGCTTCCCCTGACGGAATAGCAAAAGAGAGCTAAGAAACCCTTGAAACAACGCGTGGCTTTGGAAAGGCTTGGGCGCTACCTGCCCAGCGCGGCGAAATAAGCCTTCTCGATTTCGGCGGCCATGACGTCGGCGCCGAAGCGCGCCCGGAGGCTGGCGGCGTCGGGCATCAGTCGGCCATAGGCGGCAAGGTCGGCAAGCGCCTCACTCATCTTGTCGGCGAGTTCGACCGGATCGGGGCGAATCAAGGCAGGGGAGCCGGAGCCAAAAATCTCCGGTATGCCGCCGACGGACGTGGCGATCATCGGTCTCGCCGCGGCCAGCGTCTCCAGCACGATATAGGGCATGGCTTCGGCGCGTGAGGGAACCACGACGAGCGCCGCCAGCGCAAAGGCCTCCCTGGCCGGCATTGGCGGCAGGAAGCGGACGTTGCCTTGGAGTCCCAGGCGCTCTACCTGGGCGTGGTAGCGCGGCAGGTCATCGCCGTCGCCGACCATCACCGCGCTCAGCGCGCGGCCAAGCTGCGGACCGGCGGCGGCCAGGGCGTCGATAAAGATGTCGGGCCCCTTCAGGTCGCGCATCATGCCGATGTAGAGCAGATCCGCCGCATCGGTACTGGTGATCACCGGCTCGAACTCAGTAGCGCGCAGTCCGTTGTAGACCAGAATGTTGGGGATAGGCGGCTCGCCCACCTTCCTGCGATAGGTCCGCCGCTCATAGTCCGAGACGAACAGCAGGCAGTCGGTGAAGCGTGCCATGAAGCGCTCGAGCGCGAAGAACAGCTTTCCGGTGGCGGTGCTCTCGTCATAGTGGAGAGAGCCGCCATGCGGCGAATAAAGGCGGGCTACGCGAGACCTTGATACCCGCAACAATGAGCCGAACAGACGGGCATAGGCGCCACCCTTGGCGCCGTGCCCATGCAACACGTCCGGCCGCAATTCCTTGATGATCCTGTACGTGCGCCGGGCCGAGGCGAGATCGCCCGGGCCGACATGGCGCTGCATTGGCGTGCGATGGATACCGAGCGCCAGCATGTCCTTCATCTGCGCGAACAGACGCTCCTCGAATTCGCCGCCGGTGGTCGAATCGCAGACGATGCCGACCATATGACCGGCAGCGACCTGCGCCTCCGTCAGGTCGCGCACATGGCGGAAAATTCCTCCGACGGGTGAGCGAAAGCAGTGGACGATCCTGAGCTTGTCCGCCACGTGGTGTCTGTCAGAACAGGCGTTCGCGAACGTAGACGGTGTCTCCAGGCAGCAGCGGATCGGATGTGACCACGCGGCCGGTCATCACCTTGCCGTTGATGTCGCGGGTGATGTCGACGCTTTCCTGGTTGGCGCGTGGCGAGAAGCCGCCGGCAATGGCGATGGCTTTCTGCACGGTCAGGCCGGGCACGTAGGAGTACTGACCGGCGGCACCCACTTCGCCCATGACGAAGATCGGCCGGTAGCGATCGATCTCGACCGAGACATCGGGGTCGCGCAGATAGCCCTGCCGCAATTTATCGGCAATTTCCTTTTCCATCTGCTGTGCGGTGTGGCCACGCGCCGGTATGGCGCCGACAAGCGGGAAGGAGAGATAGCCGGACTGGTCGACGCTGTAGGTATTGGTCAGCCCGTCCTGCTCGAATACGGTGACGCGGATGCGGTCGCCAGCGCCGAGACGGTAGGGCTGGTCGAGCACCTCGTGGAAGGCTGCCGGGGTCGGCCGGTAGCTGGAGCAGCCGGCGAGCACCGATACGGCAAGCAGCGCGCGAAAGAGAGAAGCAGTGCTTTTCATGACCGGACACGTACCTTCGGCTGGCCGCTGCAGCATCGCAGCAAACATCTGATATCGAGGCCCGTTATCATCCTGTTAGGGTTAATGGCCGGTAAAGGAGGCGACCGATACGGTGTACGCCGGCAATGGTTTTGTCGTTTTTTGCGGGTTTGTTTGCCGCTCGCCAGTAATCCCTAACGGAATATTACCGCGATCTTAACGACTGGGTTACCATAGTTGTTTACGGTGCGTGCTGACCCAGTTTCGGAGTAGGGATGCATGTCCGTTCAGTCCGCGGCCGCAGATGTCGACGTCGACCTCAGGCAGCTCTTCGCCAGCCTGGCGAGGAACTGGCTGCGCATCCTGCTGTTCGCTCTGGTCGTGACGGGCCTGGCGTTTGCTTTCGCATCATTCGCGACAAAGCACTATAAGGCCCAGACGCAGGTGGAAATCGCCCCGCGCGAATCCGTCTATACCCGCCCGGCCGGCAGCAACAATGACGGCGACAAGCCGATCCTCGACGAGCAGGGGGTCGCCACCCAGGTCCAGATCATTTCGTCCAACGAAATCCTCAAGCAGGTGGCGCAGAAACTCGGTCTGTCGCGGCTGCCTGAGTTCGACGAGACGCTCAACATGTCCAAGCTGAGCCGCGTGCTGATCCTGCTTGGGCTGAAGAACGACCCGATGGATGTTCCAGCCGACGAGCGTGTGCTGAAGAAGATGCGCGAGAAGCTCAACGTCTTCGGCGTTGAAAAGACTCGCATCATTGCCATTGAGTTCTCCTCGGAGGATCCAAAGCTCGCCGCCGCCATCCCCGATGCCATTGCCGCTTCCTATATTGCCGGGCAGGGCGCGGCCAAGAGCGAATCGAACACCGCCGCCGCGGACTTTCTGGCGCCCGAGATTGCCGATCTGTCGAAGCAGGTCAGGGATGCCGAGGCCAAGGTCGCGGCTTACCGCTCCCAGTCCGACCTCCTGATGGGCGGCAACAATGCCACTCTGGCGACGCAGCAGCTGGCCGAACTGTCGACCGAATTGTCGCGGGTGCGCGCCAACCGCGCCGCGGCCGAAGGCACCGCCGACAGCATGCGCAAGGCGCTGCAGAATGGCGGCTCGCTGGATTCCCTGCCGGAAGTGCTGTCGTCAGACCTGATCCAGCGTTTGCGCGAACGCCAGGCCGAGCTGCGCGCCAACATCGCCGATCTGTCGACGACGATGCTCGACAATCATCCGCGCGTTCGCGCCGCGAAATCACAGCTGGCCGATCTCGACGCGCAGATCCGCAGCGAAGCCCAGAAGGTCATGAAGGGTCTGGTCATGCAGGCCGATGCCGCCAAGGCACGCGAAAGCCAGCTCGTCGCCGACGTCAACACGCTGAAGGCAGCGTCGGCGCAGGCCGGCGAACAGCAGGTCGATCTCGATGCGCTGCAGCGCGATGCCGCCGCCAAGCGCCAGCAGCTCGAACTCTATCTGACCAACTATCGCGAGGCAGCTTCGCGCAAGGACCGCAACTACGTGCCGGTCGACGCCCGCGTCTCCTCGCCGGCTTCGGTGCCCTCCGAGCCTTACTTCCCCAAGGTCGGCCCGATCGTTGGCGCGGCGGCGGCGGCTTCGCTTCTGCTGGCGGCTGTCTTCACGCTGCTGCGGGAGCTCTTCTCGGGCCGCGCCATGCGCCCGGCCACGGGAGCCCGTTTCGCGCCGATCGACGAAGTGGCGATGCCGCTGACGACCCACCAGGTGCCGGCTGCTCCGGAGCCATCCGCCCGCCTGGATCCGGTCGTCGCCAGCGAGTTCGCCAATCGTGCCACCGAGGCGCCGTGGCCTGAAACGGTTGTGGATCCGGAAATGATGCAGCCGCAGCCGCAGCCGCTTGCCGCGTCCGAGCCTGTTGCCGTCGCCGAACCTGTTGCCCCAGCAGGACCTGTGACCAAGGCCGAGCCGGTTCCAGAGGCAGTATCAGTCGCCGAGCCGGAGCCCGTCGTAGAAGTCCAGCGGACGCCCTCGGTGCTCGGCGAGATCGACATCGAGAAGGCCGCTGAAAAGCTGATCGCCAGTGGGGCGGCGCGCGCCATATTTGTCTCGCCCGAAGGCGACGAGGCCGCCGCGTCGGCGGTCCTGGTGGCGCGTGAGGTCGCCGATGCCGGCCTGCGCGTCCTGCTGCTCGACCTGACCGCCTCGGGTGCCGCCTCGCGACCGATGCTGGACAGCGGGCTTTTCCCCGGCATCACCGATCTGCTGGCCTCGCAGGCGCAATTCAGCGACGTGATTCATGCCGATCTCTATTCCGACTGCCACGTCATTCCCGTCGGCACCGCCGATCCGGTCCGCGCCATGCGCGCCGCCGACCGGCTGCCGATCATCATGCAGTCGCTGACCACCGCCTATGACCTTGTGGTGGTCGAATGCGGGCCGGCCGATGCGCAAGGCATCAGCCGCCTGGGCGGCGAGGCCACGGAAGTGTTCCTATCCATGCTCGAACCGGACGATGAGGTGACTCAGGCGGCCGTCAAGCTGATCGAGAGCGGTTACCCCGACCTGACGCTGGTGACGCCGCTTGGCCACGAACCGCCGGGCAGTCCCGGGCGGCGCTCCGCGGCCTGATAGAACTGCTGTTCTCCGACGCTCGGTACTATCCCAGTTCCAGGCTCGTCACGCCGAATATCCGCTCGGGGCCGAGCTTCGGCGCCCGCCCTTTCACATTCGCGTGGTGGTGAAGGTCGGTGAGAAACCAGCCGCACCGAGCGCCGATATGAAATCCAGCTTCGTTGCCGGAACGTCGATGTTGAGATCGCCCTCGCAGGCACCCGCCAGGCTTTCAAGCAAGTGCAGTGCGGTCTCCACGCCGTCTGCGAACAAGGGTCCGATCTTGAAGCCATCGCGGCACAAGCGCGCCACCGCATAACCGTTAGTCCCTTGGGACGTGATTGCCGCCAGCGCATGGTGTGGCGGCTGCAGCCACTGCTGCAGGAACGCGCGCCGGGGCGCGGGAAAGCAATGGGCATCATAGGCGATGATGTCGGGAATGAGCTGCGTGGTAACCGTACGCAGCCGTTCGGCGCTGACGGCTGGTACTGCCGGGCGCCCGCTGTAACGGATGGTCTCATAGATCGGACGGAAGCCTTTGCGCCGATAGTTGCTCTGCTGTTCTTCAACCCCGTCGAGCCCTATCGTGCGGCCTGCGAGCCTTTTCATGCCGGCAGTCCAAACCGCCTTGCCGTAGCCTTTGCCACGCATGTCGGGACGGCAGATGTAAAGGCCGATGAAACCAAATTCTGGACCGTAGGCGACAGCCGAGATTGCCGCGACCATCTCATTGCCGACAAACGCGCCGATGAAGCCTTCCGGATCCGTAGCCTGGAAGGCGGTGGCATCGTCGAGGCCAGGGTTCCATCCCTCGGCGGCCGCCCAGTCGATCAGAACATTCAGTTCCTGCAGCGACAGTGTGCGGAGGGTCGGTTTCATGGCTCTCATTCCGCGGCGATCATCCCGGGCGAGAAGGATTTCAGCACGCCGCGATAGGGCTTGGCGAGAGGGCTGGCATAGGCGCCGCGCTTGGAGGTCGACAGGCCTAAGGCAATCAACGCTTCCGCCTGCTTCACCGCCGCACCCACGCCGTCGATGACCGGCAAGCTAAATTCCTCTTGCAGACGGTGGGCAAGATCGGCCATGCCGGCGCAACCAAGCACGATAGCCTCGGCGCGGTCCTCCTCGATGGCGCGGGCGATTTCGCCGCGCAGTTTCTCGACCGCGCCGGATGCCGGATCGTCGAGCGCAAGCACGGGAATGTCGGCGGCGCGCACCCGGGCGCGCCCAGCCATGCCGTAGCGCTGCACCAGCGCCTCCACGGGCACGCGCGAGCGGTCGGTGGTGGTGACGACGCTGAAGCGCTGGGCGATAAAGGAGGCGAGGCTGAGCGCCGCCTCGCAGATGCCGAGGACGGGAATGGTGGCCATGGCGCGAGCGGCATCCAGTCCGGTGTCGTCGAAACAGGCGATGATGGCGGCTTGAGCGCCCTGCCGCTCGCCGGCGGCGATCTCCATCAAGAGGCCCGGCACAGCCAGTGCCTCGTCATAATAGCCCTCGATCGAGGCCGGCCCCATGGACGAGGTGACGGCGACGATTTCGGTCCAGCCGCCAGCGACGCCGCGCGCAGCCGCCGCGATCGTCTCGGTCATGCTCGCCGTCGTGTTGGGGTTCACCACCAGTATCTGCACGGTCACGCTCTCGCCCGTCGGCGGCCGACATAGAGGATGGCGCCCAGCGTCGCCAGGATCACCAGGAAGGAGAACACCGTGGTCACTGTGCCCAACGCGTAGAGGACGGGCGTCGTGACATTGGTGGTCATCCCGTAGATCTCGAGCGGTAGCGTGTTGAAGCTGCCTGAGGTCATCAGCGTGCGGGCGAATTCGTCATAGGACAGTGTGAAGCCGAACAGGCCGACGCCGATCAGGCTCGGCGCGATCATCGGCAAGACGACATGGGCGAAGGTCTGCCAGGAACTGGCGCCAAGATCGCGGGCTGCTTCCTCGTAAGCCGGCGAAAAACGGTTGAAGACGGCGAACATGATGAGCACGCCGAACGGCAAGGTCCAGGTCAGGTGTGCGCCGAAGGCTGACGTGTACCAGGCAGGGCGAAAACCGACCTGCTGGAAGACGACGCCGATGCCCAGCGAAATGATGATCGAGGGCACGACGAGGCTGGCGACGGCCAGATAGAACAAAGCCGTCGCCCCTCGAAATTTTTGCCGGAAGGCGAGCCCCGCCAGCAGTGACACCACGACGGTGACGACCATCACCATCAGGCCCAGGACCAGCGAGCGCTTGAAGCTGCCGCCGAAATCGCCAACCGCCTGACGCTCGAATAGATTGGCGAACCAGTGCAACGACACGCCGTTGAGTGGGAAGGTGAGGCCGCCGGTCTCGCCCTGAAAGGAGAGGATCAGGATCGCCGACAGCGGCCCGTACAGGAACAGCACGAACAGCGCGAAGAAGCCGGCCAACACATAGAATTCCAAGGTGCGTTTTTCGTGGCTCACCTCAAAGCTCCCTGCGGATATCGACGATGCGCAGTATGCCGGCGACCATCAACAGCACCAGAACCAGCAGCACCACGGCGTTGGCGGCGGCGGCCGGATATTGCAGCAGCGACATCTGGTTCTTCATCATCAGCGCAACGGATGCGCTCTGGCCGCCCGACATCACCTGCACGGTGGAGAAGTCGGCCATCACCAGCGTGACGACGAAGATCGTGCCGATCGCCATGCCGGGCTTGGCCAGCGGGATGATGACGTTCCACAGCACCTGCCAGCCGGAGGCGCCGGCGTCCCGCGCGGCCTCGACCAGCGAGCGGTCGATGCGCATCAGTGTGTTGAAGATCGGCGTCACCATGAACAGCGTGTAGAGATGCACCATGGCGAGCACGACGGCGAATTCGGAATAGAGCAGCCATTCGATGGGCTTGGGCACAAGCCCCAGATGCACCAGCGTCGAGTTGATCAGGCCGTTGCGGCCGAGCACCGGGATCCACGAGATCATGCGGATGATGTTGGAGGTCAGGAACGGCACGGTGCAGACCAGGAACAGCACCATCTGCATGGCCGTGGTGCGGATGTGGAAGGCAAGGAAATAGGCGACCCAGAAGCCGATGAACAAGGTCAGCGCCCAGACGATGACGGCGAATTTGATGGTGTTGAGATAGGTCTTCCAGGTAACCCAGGAGCCCAGCACATCGGAATAGTTGGTGGTCAGGAAATCCGGATACATGGCGGCGAAGTCGTAATCCCAGAAGGACACGACGACGATCATGATGATCGGCAAAAGCAGGAACGCGCCAAGGATCAGCGCCAGAGGTGCCGACTGAAGGTAGGGCGTGACGGCGCTGAGCGAGAAGCGGCGTCGTTGGGCTGGTTTCGCGGCGGCGATTGCAGGGCGTTCGAGCGCGACTGTCATCAATGCTCTCGGGTTTGATGATGCGGCCTGAGCCGCGTTCCCTTCTCCCGCAAGGGGAGAAGGGGTAGAGGAGCGGCGCTTGTTCGCTTACGCCGCGATGAACTCGTTCCAGCGCTTCACCATGTAGCGATCCTCGTCCATGACCGAGTTCCAGCAGGCGACCTTGCCCATGCGCTCTTCGAAGGAGCCGCCGTCGCGCACGGCGCCGGCCTTTTCCATGACGGTGCCGTCGGGCGCCTTGATTTCGCCCTTGGCCGGCTTGCCCTCGATCCAGTAGCCCCACTCGTCCTCGGACATGAACTTCTTGGCCGAGACCATGTTGGCCGAGTAGTAGCCTTGGCGGTTGAGGTAGCCGCCGACCCAGCCCGACGTGTACCAGTTGATGTATTCATAGGCCGCGTCGAGTTCGGCGCCCTTGAGATGGGCTGCAAGGCCGAGGCCGCCGCCCCACGAGCGGTAGCCTTCCTTGAGTGGCTGGAAGCGACAGGCGATGCCCTTTGAACGCACGGCGGCGACCGCGGGCGACCACATCGACTGGATGACCACCTCGCCCGACGCCATCAGATTGACACTCTCGTCGAAGGATTTCCAGAAGGCGCGGAACTGGCCGGCCTGCTTGGCCTTGATCAAGAAGTCGATCGTCTTGTCGATCTCGTCCTTGGTCATGTTGCCCTTGTCGGCATATTTGATGTTGCCAGTAGCTTCCATAATCATGGCCGCATCCATGATGCCGATCGAGGGGATGTTGAGGATGGCGGTCTTGCCCTTGAAGGCCGGATCCATGATGTCGGCCCAGGTGGTGATGTCGCGGCCGACGAGGTCGGGGCGGATGCCAAGCGTGTCGGCGTTGTAGATGGTCGGCACCATGGTGAACCAGTTGGTCGGCGCCTTGGCGAAGGTCTTTGAATCCTGCGCTTCGACGTAACCAACCGTGTGCGGCGCGGTGCCCTGGGCAATGACGCTGTCGGGCGTCAGCTTGCCGGTTTTGAACAGCGGCACCAGCTCGTCGTAATATTTCAGCTTGCTGACATCCATCGGCTGCAGCACGCCGCTCGGGAACACCTTCTTGCAGATCCAGTATTCGATGTCGGCGATGTCGTAGCTGTCTGGCTGGGTCACGGCGCGCTGGGCGGCGGCGTCGGAATCGGTCGCCGTCATCTCCAGCGTGATGCCAAGGTCGGCCTTGCACTTGTCGGCGATGGCGTTGAGGTTCGACACGCCGGTGCCGAACTGGCGCAGCGTGATGTTGGACTGCGCCCATATGGTCGGGAAGCCTGATATGACGCCCGAGCCGGCGGCAAAGCCGACGGCGGCGGCACCTGTCTTGAGCAGCGAGCGGCGCGAGATACCTGTCTTCGTTTCGGTGGTTTTTGTCATGCCTATTCCCCTGTCTTGTTTTGCTTCGTTGAAGTCATGAATGAAGGCGGCCGAGGACGATCGCATCCTCGGCATCCCAGGCGAGCGGTACGGCGTCGCCAAGGGCGACGGGTCTGGCGAAGAAGTCGGAATCGTCGATGATGACGGTGAAGTCGTCGATGCCGGCGCCGGTAACCGACAGCTTCACCGTGGCGCCGCGATATTCGATGTTGGAGACGATGCCGGTGAAGCCGAGGCCGGGCGAGGGCGCCTGGCCGATGCGCACATGGTCGGTGCGGATGGCAATGTCGATCGGCGTACCCGGCTCCTGGCCTTGCCCGCAGGCGGCGAGCGAGCCACCGCCATTGACGTCGAAGACGACCATGCCGTCCTGGCTGCCGGTGACCCGCCCGGAAATGACATTGTGGTCGCCCATGAAGCGCGCGACAAAGGCTGTGGCCGGCCGTTCGAACACGTCGCGCGGCGGTGCTGCCTGTTCGATGCGGCCGTCATTCATCACCACGATCAGGTCCGCCAAGGCCATGGCCTCCTCCTGGCTGTGGGTGACGTGGACGAAGGTGATGCCGAGCGAGGTCTGCAGCTTCTTCAGCTCGGCACGCATGCGTATCTTCAGGAACGGGTCGAGCGCCGACAGCGGTTCGTCGAGCAGCAGCGCTTCGGGATCGGTAATCAGCGCGCGGGCCAGCGCCACGCGCTGCTGCTGGCCGCCGGAAAGCTGCGCGGGCCGGCGCGTCGCATAGGCTTCCATCTGCATCAGCTTCAGCATGTCGAGCGCCTTGGCGCGGCGCTGTTCCTTGTCGACGCCCTTCATCTTCAGGCTGAAGGCGACATTGTCGATGAGGTCGAGATGCGGGAACAGCGCGTAGGACTGGAACATCATCGCCGTGCCGCGCTTGGCCGGCGGCAGGTCGGTGACGACGGTGTTGCCGAGCCGGACATCACCCGACGAAATGCTTTCGTGGCCGGCGATCATGCGTAGCGTCGAGGTCTTGCCGCAGCCGGAAGGGCCTAGCAGACAGCAATAGGTGCCCGCCGGTATCTTCAGGCTGATGTCCTCGACGGCGGTCGTCGTTCCATAGACTTTCGAAACGGACACGATGTCGATCTCGGCGGCTTTGGACATTCAGGCTTCCCCGTTTGGTCGCGTTAACCAAAGCATCATGCGTGCCAAATGGGATGTGTCGGGCCAACCGATTGAATTGTCAGAAAAATCAGGATTCTTGCCTGTTGCTTACGCAGCGAGCTGTCTTGTGCGTTGCACAAATTATGGGCGATTGTTGGCGATCTGCACAAGAATCGTATGCAATCTTTTTTGGTTTCGTGTCCACTTTGCCTCTCGTGCGGAGAGGACGAGTCGCGCTAGAAGGAGGCGGGAACATCATCGCCATGAACATTGCCGATCATATCTATTCCGCAACCGACAGCGCCAACCAGGATCGCGCCCAGGCGATCCGCGACAATCTTCGCGACGCCATCGTCGACCGCCGGCTGGCGCCGGGTACCAAGCTGTCGGAAGGCGAGGTCGGTACGCTGTTCGACGTCAGTCGCACCGTCGCACGCGCTGCTCTGCAGATGCTGTCCTTCGAGGGCCTGGTGCGCACCGAGCGCAACCGCGGCGCCTTCGTCGCCAACCCGTCGCCCGAGGAAGCGCGCCAGGTGTTCGCTTCGCGCCGGCTGATCGAGCCGGGCATCGCCATTGCAGCCTGCGGGCGGGTCACAGCAGCCGATATCGCGGCGTTCAAGGCACAGCTCGACGAGGAAGGTCGCTTCATCGCCGAGCGCGGCCCGACCGCGCGGCGTTCCGAAATCAAGGCGTCGGGCGATTTCCATTTGCTGCTCGCTTCGGTCGCCGGCAACGCCATCCTGCAACGCTTCATGGAGGAGCTGGTGGCGCGCTCGTCGCTGGTCATCGCGCTATACGGGCGGTCTGGCGTTTCAGCCTGCGGGCATAGCGAGCACACGGAAATTGTCGGCGCGCTGGAGAGCAGCGATTGCGAGCGGGCGAGCCGGCTGATGCTGCACCACATCGACCATATCGAGGCCGATCTCGATCTTCGTGTCAGGGCCGGCCCGGCACTCAGGGAAGCTCTCAACTTCTGACTAGTTTTCGTCGTCCGTGGCAGCGGGCGCAGCCTGCCCAACTGCCTTGCGGCGCAACATCTTGGTCAGCTTCCAGATCGTTGGGCTGTTCTTGACGAAGGCTTTCAGCCGCGCACCCTGGCGAAGCGTCAGCGCCAGCGCGCGGCCCTTCAGCGTCAGCGGGACCAGAACCTCGAAATGCCGGGTTTCGATATCGCACCACTGCCGCTTGTAGGGTTCGTCGCCGACAGAGAAATCATAGACCGAAAAACCGGTCTCGCAGGCTTCCTGGATGTTGTCGAAGAACAGGAAATCGCCGGGACTGGTGTGGCCCAGATCATCCTCGGCGATCGCTCCGAACTCGCAGATCAGGCGTTGCCCGGAGCGGCTTGACCCGGTGATGGCGCGCAGCTTGCCGGCGACCTCCAGCCCGTGCAGCACGAAAGGGGGCTTGTCCTCGGTCAGGGCTTGCGTGAACAGCGCCCGGAAGAAGGCGCGTGTCTGGTCGTCACCGAAGACATTGGCAATGCCCATCTTGCGGAAGCGAAGTTCCTTCATCTCGAAGAACGCGTCGAGCAGCCTGTCCACCTCTTCGGAGGTGCGCGCCTCGATGCGCCGGTGGCTGCCGACCGCCTCGAACTTGCGCGTCTGCGAACGATGTTTCTTGCGTTTGCGCTTGCCGCTGGCGCGCAGCAGAAGCGCATCGAAGCCACCGGCAAGGTCGACGGCCAGCGAAAGATTGGGGCTGGCGAAGTGATCGAGCGATTCGAGCGGATTGGCGACGCCGTCGAGATCGGGCAGCAATCGTTCCAGCGCGATGACGTCGATGTCGGGGCGCGCCTTGGCGATGGCCGCAAACATCGAGCGGACGGCCGTGACGTCAGCCCTGGCCAGCCATTGCGGGTCGGCTGCGGCGAAATTGCCATTGGCGTGGCGGTCGCCCATGAAACGGGCGACCTGGAGCGGGCCGCGGCTGACGACCTCAAGAGCCAGCGCGAAGACCGCCTTGCCTTCGATCGTGAGCGTCGCCACGAGCAGATCCGGCTTGACCTGCGCGGCCCAGTTAAGGATCCATATCGCGCCCTGCGCCGGTGCAAAGAGCGCCGAGCGGCAGAACCCCGCATAGGCTGCGAGCCCTTCGGCTCCGGCAACGGAAACGGACAGCCCCTCGGCATCCCCGGGCAGGGCGCGTCGCGAAGCCTCGGTCGCCATGAGCCGATTGCCGTCAAATGACGCCATTGCGTCAACCATACCTCAATCCTTAAGGCGTATTGATCCCGATTTGGGGGAGCGCTCAGGCGTGTTCCGTGCTTGGATCAGCCTAGGCGCAAAAGGTGAATGAATGATCGACGGTGGGGAGGCAATCCGGAAACTGGCGCTCAATTTCGCGCGTTATACCGGCCTCGCACCGCTGGCCAGGCCGTTTGTCGGCGGCATCGGCGCCATCCTGATGCTGCACCGCGTGACGGCGACACCCGAAAAGCCTGACAGCGTCAATCGGCACCTCAACATCGCGCCCGGCTTCCTCGACGCGGTGATCGCCGACATGAAGGCCGGCGGCTATGCCTTCGTGTCGATGGACGAAGCCGTGGAGCGCATCAAGGCAGGCGGCAAGGGCGGCCGGTTCGCCACCATCACCGCCGACGATGCCTATCGCGACAACATGACCGAGGCGTTGCCGGTGCTGGAAAAGCACCGCGCGCCGATCACCATCTATGTCGCTCCCGGGCTGATCGATGGCACCGCCGACCTGTGGTGGGACGTGGCCGAGGACATCGTCAATGCGTGCAATCGCCTGACCTTGCCGACCTCCAACGGTCCGACAGTGATCGATTGCGCGACCCCAGCCAGGAAGCACCAGGCCATAGCCCGGCTGCACGCCTACCTCGCCACCGAGGTTCGCGAGGAAGACCTGCGGAGCGTGCTGCGCGATCTTGCCAGTTCAAACGGCGTCGACGCGGACGCTTCGCGTCTGCGCACACTGATGAACTGGGATGAGCTTCGCACTGTCGCCGCCCATCCGCTGGTGACGATCGGCGCCCATACGGTCAACCACAGCAATCTGAAGCGGCTTTCCGAAACCGATGCGCGGCACGAGATCGGCGCCGTAAAGGACATGTTGCAGGCCGAGCTCGGCATGAAACCCAGCCATTTCGCCTATCCCTATGGCTATGCCAGCGCCGTCGGCTGCCGCGAAGTCGGCTTTGCCCGCGACGCCGGCTATGTCTCCGCCGTGACGACCCGCCATGGCGTGCTGCGCGCCGAGCATGCCGGCTTCCTGCATGCCTTGCCGCGCATTTCGGTCAATGGCCGCTACCAGAGCCTCGCCCATATCCGCACCATGCTGTCGGGCGTGACGACGCCGCTCGCCAATGCCGGCAAGATGGTCGTGACCATCTGACGAGCCGTCTGACCCGGCATCAAGGGTCTACTGGGCGAAACATCAGCATTTGTGAAAGTAGCGGTAGGTATCCGGTGCGCCCATCCATTTGAGATCTGCCGTCAACCCGCCATGCGCGTTGATCCAGCCCCGGATGTCGGATGCGTAAGCGTTCCACAGCACGCCGGTCATGTCGGTGCGGTGGGCGAGGTGGAAACCGAAGCTCGCCGCCGGCATCACGCATATGCGGCTGCGCGGGATATAGCCAAGCAGCACCGTGCAGGCGGACTGGCATTTGCCGACAATGCGCACATTGACGCCGCGTGCTGCCAACGCTTTCCAGCGCTGGCTGTAGGCGGCGACGCTGCCGCCATGGTCGTCCGATACGTTCATGGTTTCAGCTGCCGCGATCGACGCGGTGAGTGAAACGAGCAGAAAAAGCAGCCCCGCGAACATCCCTTTCAGCATGCCGGCCTCCCCAGGTAAGCGCCGTCAGGATAGCCTCTTGTTCGCAGGTCGATGAATCACATTCGCGTTTTTGACGCGGGGGCCGGTGCGAACCGACCCAACCCGTTTCAGCGCTTCACCCGCGGCTCTAGCATCAGCCACTTGATGATGCCCATTGCCGGCAGCACCCACAGCAGGCCGCTGAACAGGAAGAACAGGAATTGCACCAACGCGCCCGATTCCGACAGCCGCGCGACAGCGAAGATCGATGCGACCAGCGCATAGATGATGACCAGCGCCACCAGAAGGAACATTCCGATCAGCTTTTTCAGGCGAATGGGCATGGCTTGGCCTCGTTGATCGCTACCGCTTAGGCCGAACGCAGGACGCACGCAACCCGCGACATCAGGCGCGACGGCGTGCCGCGTCGGATGGTCTTGCCAGCACCAGTGCGATGGTTCACCTATCCGCAACCTCAACCTGCCGGGACAAGATCATGGCTGCCATCTCAGCCGCCGCTGCGCCATACGTTGCCCTCGACCGCGACCTGCACAACCGCGCGCTCGTGCGCGGCTGGCTTTATGTCGTGCTTCTGGTGCTGTTTGCGCTGGTGCTGGTCGGCGGCGCCACGCGGCTTACCGAATCCGGCCTGTCAATCACCGAGTGGCAGCCGATCCATGGCGTCATCCCGCCGCTCAGCGACGCCGAGTGGCAGGAGGAATTCCAGCGCTACCAGCAGATTCCGCAATACACCGAACTCAACAAGGGCATGAGCGTCGAGGCGTTCAAGTCGATCTTCTGGTGGGAGTGGGCACACCGTATCCTGGCGCGCAGCGTTGGCCTGGTCTTTGCCTTGCCGCTGCTGGTTTTGTGGGCAACACGCCGCATCGAGCGCGGCCTCGGGCCAAAGCTGGTCGGCATTCTGCTTCTCGGCGGCCTGCAGGGCGCCATCGGCTGGTGGATGGTGGCTTCCGGCCTCGTCGACCGTGTGTCGGTCAGCCAGTACCGGCTGGCGACGCACCTGACGCTGGCGGCGCTGATCTTCACCGCCACCATGGTCGTCGCGCGTGGGCTGGCGCCACATTCCGAGCCGGCGGCAGATCGCTCGACGCAGAGGCTGGCCGGCTTCATCGTGCTGCTGGCGCTGGTCCAGATCTATCTCGGCGGCCTGGTCGCGGGGCTTGATGCGGGCCTTAGCTACAACACCTGGCCACTGATGGACGGCAAGATCATCCCCGGCGATCTGCTGATCCTCGAGCCGGCATGGCGCAACTTCTTCGAGAGCCCGAAGACGGTGCAGTTCGTCCATAGGCTCGGCGCTTATACGGTCTTCGCCGTCGCGCTCTGGCACATGATCGCGACACGGATCCGCCTGCCGGGATCAACCCATGCCCGCCGCGCGACGCTGTTGTTTCTGCTCGTGCTGGTGCAGGCCTCGATCGGCATCGGCACGCTGCTGATGCATGTGCCGCTGCACATGGCGCTCACCCACCAGGGTTTTGCGCTGATCGTGCTGGGCTTTGCCGCCGCGCACTGGCGCGGCACCAAGGGGGCTTACCGCTTGCCGCAGGAAATCGCGCTCAGGAGTTGATTTCGAGCGATCGGTCCGTCACATCCAGAATTCGTTGGACTGCGTGGTTTTCTGGCCGTCGAATTCCGCCTGGCGCACAGCGGCGGCGGATGGCGTTGACTGGCTCTGGGCAGCCTTGGCCGCCTTGTCGGCGTCGGCGGCCCTGAGCGCGTCGAGCTTGGCCTGGGCCGTTGCGATATCCTGCTGAATCTGGGCCGCTTGAACCTGATCCTTGATCGCCTTGGCCTGGTCTTCGAGGTCCTGGATCTGCTTTTCGAGCGCGGCCTCTTGGGCTGCACTGCTCGACGAACTGGAGGAGGAATACTGGGCTGCGGAGGAGGAGCCCGAGATTGCGCTGACCATGACGAATCCTTGGAGTGGGAGCCAAGACACCTCAGTAGTCCAACATGGTAAATAAGTGTTTACCAATAGCCTTGCTTGATCAGAAGCTGGCCCGCACCGTTCGGATCGCCATGGCGATCGACAATTCGCGGTTTTCCTCGACCGCGTTGTCGTCCTCTTGGTGCCAGGCCGCGGACAGGCAGCCATAGGCGATGGCATGGTCCAGTATCGCTGCCGGCGACTGCCCAAGCGTCCTGCCAAAGATTTCGGCCATATGCGCGATCCGCAGGGGATCGAGGCAGAGTTGGTCACGATCGAGCGGATTGTAGAACATGTTGGCGGCGTCGAAGCCGGGATCGCCGAGCACGCCCTTCGGATCGATCACCAGCCAGCCGCGCGGCCCATGCAGGATGTTGTCATGGTGGAGGTCGCCATGCAGCGGCCTGGTGTCGTGCGGATCGTCCAGCAGCCGATCGGCGATGGCTGCGGCCTCGACATAGAGGCTGGCATGGCCGGCATCGCGATCGGTCGCGGCATTCCTGAACAGGCTGACGTATCGCTCCCTCAGCGGCTGAAGCTCGGGCGGGTAGGGGTCTTTCCCGGGTGAAAAACAGTCGCGCCATCACCTCCGCCGCGATCGTGGTCGCGGCGTTGTCGCCCTGTTCGTCGAGAACCCGCGAAAGCAGGGTGTCGCCGGCATATTCGAGCAGCATGGAGTGGCCGTCGCGGCCAAGCAGGCGCACCGCGCCTGAGCCGCGCCGCCAAGCCAGGAAATGCTCGCCGCGCAACTCGTCGGCGACATCGTCGAACGGCTTGAGCGCCTTGACGACGGCCGGCGAGCCATCTTGGCGAACAACCTTCCAGATGCGGCTCGAAAAGGTTTCGGCAATGAGTTCGGGCGCGCTGACTTTCCAGCGCGCCGGGAAGGCTGGTGCGTCCATCAAAGCCCGAGCATCAGGTCCATGTTCTGGACGGCTGCACCCGAGGCACCCTTGCCGAGATTGTCGTAGACCGCCAAAAGCAGCGCCTGCGCGCGTTTGTCGTTGGCGAAGACATAGACCTTCATCCGGTTGGTGCCGTTGTAGATCTCGGGATCGATCTCCGGCATCCGCTCCAGATGGGCGTAGGGGGCCACCTCGACCACACCGCCCTTGATCGCGGCGAAATGGTCGGCAATGGCCGCATGAAGCTCCGCACCCGTCGGCACGCGGTCGAGGCCGCCGAGCTGCAGCGGCACCACGGTGATCATGCCTTGCGCGAAATTGCCGACCGCCGGCTGCATGATCGGATCATGCGACAGCTTCGCATAGGCCCGCAGTTCCGGCACGTGCTTGTGCTGCAGGCTGAGGCCATAGGGCAGGAACTCCGAGGCGTCCTCGCCCTTGGCGACATAGTCCTCGATCATCGGGCGTCCGCCGCCCGAATAGCCCGAAATGCCGTTGACGGTGATCGGGAAATCGGCCGGCAGCAGTCCGGCGCTGACCAGTGGCCGCAGCGTTGCGATCGGTCCCTGCGGCCAGCAGCCGGGGTTGGCGACGCGCTTGGCCGAGGCGATCGCCTGCGCCTGATCCTTGTCCATTTCGGCGAAGCCATAGGCCCAGCCTTCGGCGACACGATGCGCGGTCGATGCATCGATGACCCTGGTGGTGTCGTTGGCGATCAGCGAGACACTCTCCTTTGCCGCATCATCCGGCAGGCACAGGATCGCGACATCGGCGGCATTGAGGAATTCGGCGCGCGCCGCGGTTTCCTTGCGGCGCTCGGTCGGAATCGAAATGATCTCCAGGTCGCCACGCTCGGCAAGCAGCGCCCGGATTTGGAGACCGGTGGTGCCGTGCTCGCCATCGATGAAGATTTTCGGTTTCATGGACTGATCAAATTCCCTGATATTTCAACACTATATGCCGTGACCGTGATTCACCGCGGCACCGTTGTGATGGCCGTTGTTCATCTCTTCCTGCCGTGCCTTTCGCTCCGCCAGCAAGCCTAGATACTGCATGGCGACCATTGAGCCGGCGATGGCCGTTATATCGGCGTGATCATAGGCCGGCGCAACCTCCACGACATCGGCGCCGACAATATCGACCTGATTGAGCTGGCGCAGCGTCGACAGGATCTTCGCCGAGGACGGCCCGCCGGCAACCGGCGTACCGGTTCCCGGTGCGTAGGCCGGGTCGAGACAATCGATGTCGAAGGTGAGGTACGTCTTCTTGCCGCCGGTGCGATCGACGATGGCGTAGGCGATGTCGGACGCGCGCATTTCCTCGATTTCGTGGCCGTAGAGGATCTTGATGCCGAACGTGTCCGGCGCGTGCGTCCGGATGCCGATCTGGATCGAACGTTCGGGGTCGATGATGCCTTCGTTTACGGCGCGGCCGACGAAGGAGCCGTGGTCGATGCGTTTGCCATCGTCAGGCCAGGTATCCTGATGCGCGTCGAACTGCACCAAGGCAAGCGGTCCGTGGATGGCGGCATGCGCCTTGAGCAGCGGCCAGGTGACGAAATGGTCGCCACCGAGCGTCAGCAGGAAGGCGCCCGACTTGAGGATCTTGGCCGCTTCGCGCTCGATCGTGCCTGGCGTCTTCTGATGGTTGCCCGAGTCGAGCAGGCAGTCGCCATAGTCGACCACCGCGAGGTGTTCGAACAGATCGCGCGAGAACGGGTATTGCGGGTCATTGTCGAGGATCGCCGAGGCACGGCGGATAGCCTGCGGCCCGAAGCGGGCGCCGGGCCGGTTGGTGACGGCGGCGTCGAAGGGAATGCCCCACACCACCGCGTCCGCGCCCTTCACGTCCTTGGTGTATTTGCGCCGCATGAAAGACAGCGCGCCGGAATAGGTCGGCTCAAGGGCGCCGCCGGTTTTGGAGCGGGCGGTGAAGGCATGGTCGATGTTCTTGGTCGCCATTACTGGTCCTCGGTTTCATCGGGGTGCAACAACTACAGAACCGGCACGGAAGATGCCAGTCACAGCTTGGCGAGACGAAATCGCGCCGTCCGGGTGCCACGGCAAGACAGGATTTGTATCATCATGACGCAGACCGCGTTTCTTAATCCGTCCCATGCCGTGGTGTCGACCCACACCGGCACGATCGCGGGCGAACGCTTCCAGGTTCTCGATTCGTGGCGCGGCATCTGCGCGCTGCTGGTCGCGCTGTTTCATTTCCCGACCGCTTCCGCGATCTCGCAAAGCAGCTTCATCGGTTCGTCCTATCTGTTCGTCGACTTCTTCTTCGTCCTTTCCGGCTTCGTCATCGCCAGCAGCTACGGCAATCGGCTGAGCCAGCCGGAAGAGGTCGCCCGCTTCGCGCTGGTGCGTTTCGGTCGTATCTACCCGCTGCATCTCTTGATGCTTGCAGCCTTTGCAGGATTCGAACTGCTGCGGGTGGTGCTGCCGCAACTGCACGGCACCGGCGCCGCCCCCTTCACCGGCGGTTTCGATCTCAAGAGCCTGCTTGCCAATCTGCTCCTGCTGCAGGGTGTTGGGTTCGAGGATCACTTGACCTGGAATGCGCCGAGCTGGAGCATTTCGGCGGAGTTCTTCGCTTATCTCCTGTTCGCCGGTGTGGTCTTCGTCGCCGGGGCGCGCGCCTGGGTATGGTTCGTCGCCGCCGCCGTCACCGCGCCGCTGTTCCTGCTCGGCTTCTCCACGCATCATATGGACGTGTCCTACGATTTCGGCTTCATCCGCTGCCTCTACGGTTTCTCGCTCGGTGCCCTGCTGGCCTGGTTTCAGCATGATTCCATTGCAGGGGCGCGACAGCTCCTTGCCAGGAGCGGCCCACTGCTGAGCTGGACGCTTGCCGAAATCGTCATGGTGGCGGTCATCGTGTTTTTCGTCTCGCTGGCGGGCAGCAATGATTTCGGCATCGCCGCACCCCTGGTGTTTGCGCTGGCTCTGTTTCTCTTTGCCCATGAAGGCGGCTGGATCAGCGCTCTGTTGAGGACGCCATTCATGCTGACACTCGGCGCGCTGTCTTATTCGATCTACATGGTCCACATCTTCGTCCAGGCGCGCCTGATCAACGTCGCCGGGCTCGTCGAGCGCAAGCTCGGCCTTGGCTTGATCGGCGATTTCACGCTCCGCGGCCAGCCCGCGACCGGCTTCGGCGCCGGCTGGACCGGGACCGTGGCGATCATCCTGATGCTCGCTGCCACCATCGCCGCCTCGTGGATCACCTGGCGCCTGGTCGAAATGCCTGCAATGGCCTGGTTCCGCCGGCTCTCGAAACGCATCTGACGAACGCTTCTGCGACCGACCACTAGCCGGCTTCGTTCACGTGGCCGTCACGGGGGTCGCCTATTCCGGCCCAATCCGGAACGGAGCGATTCTTGATGCGGACCCCTTGGCTGAGCCTCCTGCTTTGCGCGGCACTCGCGGCCGTCTCCAGTCAGGCCATCGCCGGTGAAACCCGCGCCAGGCAGATTCTCGATCGCTTCGAGCATGCCAACCAGTGGCGCGACCATGTCATGGTGGCCGCGCATCGCGCTGGCAGCATGCAGGCCGGCAAGACGCTTTATGCGGAAAATTCGCTTGCCGCCGTCGAAGGCTCGATCGCCATGGGCGCCGAGATCGTCGAGGTCGATATCAGGCGCTCGAAGGACGGCGAGTTCGTTGTCATGCATGACAGCTGGCTCGACCGCACCACGACCTGCAAGGGCGAGGTGGTGAAGTACACGCTGGCCGAACTCAGGACATGCCGGCTGGTGATCGAGGGCACCCACGCCGTCACCAGTGAGAGGATCTCGACGCTGCGCGAAATGCTGATGGCGACAAGGGACAGGATCCTCATCAATCTCGACAACAAGCTCGAGGTCGGCGACCTCCCGGGCATGATCGCGGTGGCGCGTGATCTCGACATAGCCGACCAGGTCATCGTCAAGGAAAATCTGTGGAACCAGGCCAGGATCACCACGGTGCAGGCAGCCATGGCTGCGATCGGCGCCGGTGTCCAGTTCATGCCGATCCTCGCCGACGATGCGGTGCATGATGCCGGTTTCGCCGAGACGGTCGACCACGCTTTTGCGCCGCGCGCGATCGAGCTGATCAACTGGCGGGCGGGCGCCGAGACGCTGACCGAAACCGGCGGGCCGCTGTTCAGCACGCGCATGCGCGCGGCCGCCGTGCGCGGCAACTGGCATATCTGGGCCGACACCTACGCCATCGTCAACAAGCCGGGCGGCTTCCTGGCCGGTGGCCGTGGCGACGAACTCGCGGTGCAGGCCAGCCTGCCGCACGAAGCCTGGGGTTTCTGGGTCGATCGGGGCGCCACCATCATCCAGACCGACGAGCCGAAGGCGGCCATCGACTGGCTGGCGGCGAACGGTTATCGCGTGCCTTATGCCGAGCAGCACTCCGAACCGGCGGCGACGGCCAGCATCAATTGATTTGCCGCCACTGGAGGTTCCGGCAAATTGTCGCGGGGCAGTGTCTCCTGACGGAACGGTGTCAGGGTGAACCCGTTACCCACAGGCCATGTCCAACACCTTGGTTTTCAAGCGCCCCGCCAACATCGCCTATGCCGCCACCGTCGCCGCGACCAGTCTCGGTTTCGTGGTGGTGCAGCTCGATGTCTCCATCGTCAATGTAGCGCTGAACAGGATCGGCGCCGCACTCTCGATGGGCATAGGCGGCCTGCAATGGGTGGTGGACGCCTACACGCTTGCCTTCGCCTCGCTGCTGCTTGCCGGCGGCGCGCTCGGTGACAGGATCGGCGCCCGCCGTGTATTCGTCGGCGGCATGGCGCTGTTTAGCGTCGCTTCGCTGGTCTGCGGCTTGGCTGGGAGTGCCTGGGTGCTGATCGCGGCGCGCGCCGTGCAGGGTGCGGGTGCCGCCTTGCTGATGCCGTGTTCGCTGGCGCTGCTCAACCGCGCCTATGCGTCGGACAAACCGCGCCGGGCGCGTGCCGTCGGCCTGTGGACGGCGGCGGGCGGCATCGCACTGTCGGCCGGGCCGGTGCTTGGCGGTTTCATGGTCGCGTCGCTCGGCTGGGCCAGCATCTTCCTGGTCAATTTGGGCGCTCTCGCCATCTGGATGGCGTACCGGTTTCTGGAGGAGACGCCGCCCAAGGCCGAGAAACTGCCGATCGACTGGGCGGGGCAGGGGCTTGTCGTGATGACACTGTTTTCGCTGACCGGCGCCTTCATCGAAACCGGCTCGTCGGGCTGGACTTCATTGCCGGTCATTGGCGGATTGATCCTGGCGGTGGTGGCTGGAAGCCTGTTCTTGCTGGTCGAGAGCCGGAGCAAGGCGCCGATGTTTCCGCTAAAGCTGTTTGCCAGCCGCATCCCGGCGGTGACGAGCCTCGTCGGGCTGGCGGTCAACCTGACGCTTTATGGCACGATCTTCATGCTCAGCCTTTATTTCCAGAAGGAGAGGCATTTTTCGCCCGAGATGACCGGGCTCGCCTTCCTGCCCTTCATGGCGGCGGTCACGGTGTCGAATGTCGCCGCCGGACGAATCGCGGCGACCTATGGCTCACGCTTGCCGATGGCGATCGGCCTGCTTCTCGGTGCGGTCGGTTTCGGCCTGATGGCGCTGATCCAGGCCGATACATCCTACCTGTCGCTGCTGTGGCGGCTGCTCTTCCTGCCGATCGGCATCGGTCTCGCCGTACCCGCCATGACCACGGCGCTGTTGTCGTCCGTGCCGACGGCGATGTCGGGAACAGCTTCGGGCGTGCTCAATACAGTGCGCCAATCGGGTGGAGCGATCGGCGTTGCGTTGTTCGGCTCGGCTTTGGCGCTGGGCACGATCCAGGGCATGCAGATTGCTTTCCTTGCCTCCGCTCTCGCCGTGGGGTTCGCGGCAGTCTGCGCATTCCTGTTCAACCGCGACGCCGATCATTCCGCCGGATAGGAATTCGCCATGCAAAAAGGCCGCCCGGAGGCGGCCTTTTCGATTGTCCGAAACTGCGAGCACGCCGGAAGCGCCGGTTGCACCGAAGCCGGTCAGCCGAAGGCGAAGAAGAAAGCAGCGACGTAAGGCGCCGCACGCATTAAGCAGCCTTTCGCCCCTTGATCGCCGTCGACCAGGCGTGAACCGTGATCGCTCCCGTGGCGCTTGCCGGCAGTCTGTCCTTTAGTCGGCGTTTCAGCTCCGCGTTCTCCGCATCCGACAGCTTCCCGACGATTCCGCTCGGGCTGCTCACGACCATGGATAGCCAATAATCGTCGAAGTCAGCGAAGGTGCGTTCGACGACAAGCTCGCGCGTCTCGACATCGCGGATGCCGAGCTCCGCCCAAAGCGCCTTCAGCGCCGCGAAACGCGAGACCTCCGCGCTCGGCGGACGTGCGGCCGGTTTGCCCATCGCGTCCATCTCCTCCCACAAATGCTGCGTAGGGGTGCCGCCGCGCATGACGTCCCAGGTGTAGGACGCGACAATGCCGCCGGGCTTGGTGACGCGGAGCATTTCCGAGGCGCCCTTGCGCGGGTCGGGGACGAAGAACAACACCAGCGCCATCACCGCGACGTCGAAGCGGTTGGCGTCGTAGGGAAGGGCCATCGCATCGCCAATCGACAGCTCGACCTGCTTTGCCGAGATTTTTTGCCGAGCAGTTGCAATCTGCGCGTCGGAGGGATCGATCGCGCAAACGGACGAAGGGGCGGACTTCGCTAGAATGAGCTCAGTGAACGCGCCGTTGCCGGCACCGACATCAACCCAGGCCCGTCCGGAGTCCGGCGCCAGCCAGTCGAGGAACAAAGCCCCGGCGGATCGGCTCCAGGGAGCCATGAAGCGCTCGTAAGCCGCGCCGTCGGTGAATTTGATCGGTTCGGGTGACGACATCTGAGATCTCCCCTAAGAATTACCTATCCAAATATCCTTTGGGCCGAAAAAGGCCGGCCCCTGTTTCTTAGCACGGCGCGGCGCGCCGCGCGCGACGGGCCGCAGCAAATCTGCCGAGCCTGACATTTTCCGGATGTGCTTACCGATGGCGATCGGCCCGCCTCTCGCCAGTCGGACGGGGCGATCGGCGTCGCGTTGTTCGGCTCTGCCTTGGCGCTGGGCACGATCCACGGCATGCAGATTGCTTTCCTCGCCTCCGCGCTTGCGGTGGCGTTCGCGGCAGTCTGCGCGTTCCTGTTCATACGCGATGCGGACCACTCCGCAGGATAAGGATGCCAAATGCAAAAAGGCCGCCCGGAGGCGGCCTTTTCGATTTCTGAAGTTTCGTGGCGCTTAGCGCTTCGAGAACTGGAAGCTACGGCGGGCCTTCGCCTTGCCGTACTTCTTGCGCTCGACGACGCGGCTGTCGCGGGTCAGGAAGCCACCCTTCTTGAGCACGGCGCGCAGCGCCGGCTCGTAGTAGGTCAGCGCTTTGGAGATGCCGTGGCGAACGGCACCGGCCTGGCCGGAGAGGCCGCCGCCGACGACAGTGGCGACGATGTCGTACTGACCCGAACGGTTGGAGGCGATGATCGGCTGGTTGAGGATCATCTGCAGGACCGGACGCGCGAAATAGGTCGCGAATTCCTTGTCGTTGACAACGATCTTGCCGGAACCCGGCTTCACCCAGACACGCGCAATGGCGTTCTTGCGCTTGCCGGTGGCATAGGCGCGGCCCGACTTGTCGAGCTTCTGGACGTGGACGGGGGCTGCCGGCTGGGTATTCGTGTTGCCGGTAGCGGCGCCCAGTTCTGCGAGCGAGGAAAGCTCAGCCATCTTATGCGACCTTCTTGTTCTTGGAATTCAGCTTGGCCACGTCGAGGACTTCTGGCTGCTGGGCGACATGCGGATGCTCGGCACCTGCATAGACGCGCAGGTTCTTCATCTGGCGACGGCCGAGCGGACCACGCGGGACCATGCGCTCAACGGCCTTCTCGACGACACGCTCGGGGAAACGGCCCTCGAGCAACTGGCGCGCGGTGCGCTCCTTGATGCCGCCGGGGTGGCCGGTGTGCCAATAATAGACCTTGTCGGTGAACTTCTTGCCGGTGAACACCACCTTGTCGGCATTGATGACGATGACATTGTCGCCGTCGTCGACATGCGGGGTGAAGGTCGGCTTGTGCTTGCCGCGAAGATGATTGGCGATGACAGTGGCCAGACGACCAACGACGAGACCTTCGGCGTCGATCAGGATCCACTTCTTCACCACATCCGCAGGCTTCTGCGAAAAGGTTGTCATGTTTTCTGCTCTCGGTTTGGACCTTCCCCAATCCACAAACGATAAGGAAGGCGTTTCTTGTTGCTTGGATTGGCGGTAGACGCTTGCCCGTCGCCAATAACAAAACGGCGGCCTTTGCGGGCCACTGCTTCGTGAGGGCTTATAGGCGAGGGCCGGGACCGCGTCAAGGCGATGGAAAAGTCTTCTAGTGCATAAAATATAGTAGAAACAATGGGTTAGTTAAAAGGTATTATTTTACCACATTGTCGCTGCGCTTCGGCGGGATCGAATAAGTCCCCGTCGCGTGCGCGATCGTGTGCCCGTCCGGGCCGGCAACGATGTCGATGTCGAACACCATCAGGCTCTTTCCGAGCTTCAGGATGCGGCAGTGGCCATCGATCGGCCCGGCCTCGGCCTTGCGCACGAAATTGATATCGAGGTTGACGGTAACCGAAAGCGCGTCCGGCCCGGCATGGCTGAGCACGCAGACATAACCGCCGATATCGGCCAGCGTGAACAAAGCAGGGCCAGACACCGTCCCGCCGGGTCGCAGATGCCGCTCGCTGGCGTTGAGCCGCACGGTGCAACCGCCGGGAAACACGTCGATCGCCTCATAGGCAGCGGAACTCTCGTTGAGCTGCGGAAAGACGGTCTCCATCAGCGTATTGATTTGCGCTGCGGTCAGCACCGGCTTGAGATTGGTCTGGGCGGGCATGTCGGTCTCTCGTTCTAATGCCCGGCTTGTATGAGCGCAGAGGCCCGTTTCTGGCAACACCTTCATCTCTCTGGCGCAAGCGATGGGTGTTGGATGAAACCCGATCCGATATTAGATACTCTTCCAGCCCGAGCGGAATCGCGGAGACCTTAGCCATGGCCGAAATCCTTGCCATCAAGCCTGCCGCTGTCGAAGGTCCGGTCACGACAAGGCTGGACAAGGGCGTGCTGCGCCTGACGTTGGCCAATCCCCCCGCCAACGCCCTGTCGCTGGCGGTGATGGCGGCGCTGACGGCGGAACTCGAGCGCGCCAAGACCAACAAGGCTGTTCGCGTCATCGTGCTGTCGGCGGCTGGAAAAGTGTTTTGCGCCGGCCATGATTTGAAGGAAATGTCGGCACGCCGCGCCGATGCTGATCGCGGCAAGGTTTTCTTCGAAGAGACGTTTGCCGCTTGCGCCACTCTGATGCAGGCGATCGTGCGCCATCCCTTGCCTGTCATCGCCGAAGTCGACGGCCTGGCGACCGCCGCCGGCCTGCAACTGGTCGCCAGCTGCGACCTGGCGATCGCCTCGCATGAGGCAACCTTCTGCACGCCCGGCGTCAACATTGGCCTGTTCTGCTCGACGCCGATGGTGGCGCTGTCGCGCAATGTCTCGCGCAAGCAGGCGATGGAGATGCTGTTGACCGGCGAGACCATCGACGCGGCAACAGCCAAGGACTTCGGCCTCGTCAATCGCGTCGTACCACGCGAATACCTGAATCAGATCGTCACCAAATACGCGCAAACCATTGCTTCCAAATCATCTTTGGTGGTCAAGACCGGCAAGGAAGCATTTTACACGCAGGCCGAAATGGGGCTGGCGGACGCCTATGCCTATACCGGCCGCGTCATGGTCGAGAACATGCTGGCGCGCGACGCGGAAGAAGGGATCGGGGCCTTCATCGGCAAGCGCAAGCCGGACTGGACGGACGAATGAAATGCCGGGAGGCTGGCCGTGAGCGATTTCCTCGGCATCCTTCTCACGAGTTTGCTTGGCTGGGCGGAAAGGCGAAAATATCAGAATTTTTGGGTTTCTATATGGGTGGTTCTATGGATGTTGAGCACTGTTTTGGTGATCTACTTGGCATATAAGCATATTGATATGTAACTATCGATCTCATTAGCCTGCGAGCATGCAGAAATGGAACCGCGCATCTCCATCATCACGATCGCGACTGACGATCTCGACCGTGCCGTGCGCTTTTACGAGGCCATGGGCCTGACCCGTCACGCGGGCATCACCGACGGCGTCGCCTTCTTCCAGATGGGCGGCGCCATTCTCGGCCTGTTTCCGCGCGCCAGCGCCGAGGAGGATGCGGGGTTTGCCTTCGCCAAGGCGCCTTCAGCCGTCTATCTCGCCTACAACACCCGCTCCGACGCCGAAGTCGACGAGGTCCTGGCACAGGCAGAGAAGGCCGGCGGCCGCATCGTCAAGCCGGCCGGCCGCGCCTTCTGGGGCGGCTGGTACGGCTACTTCGCCGATGCCGACGGCCATGTCTGGGAAGTGGCGCACAATCCGGCCTTTCCAATCGCGGAAGACGGCACGATTTCACTGCCTGAATCGCAATGATCGCGTGATGGCCTACCGCAAGCAGCTGACGCGGCTCAAGGCACCTTATCTCAAGCGCATCCTGCTCGATCCCGGGCGCGTGGCCGACTGGGAAAAATACCCCTGGAACCTGCCGCTGTTTCGCGGCCACGAATTCGAACTCGAATTCACCACGCCCATCACCATCATTGTCGGTGAGAACGGCACCGGCAAATCCACGCTTCTCGAGGCGATCGGCGCACTGGCCGGCTATGACGAAGCCGGCGGCGGCAAAGGCTACCGCCCGGTCGACCACTCCGGCGCCATCGACAGGAGCGGCGCCGCACTGGCGAACACGTTTCGGGGCCACTGGCTGCCGAAAGTCACCGCCGGCTGGTTCTTTCGTGCCGAATCGTTCTATTCCGTCGCCCGCTACCTCGACCAGGCAGCGCTGGAAGATCCCTTCAAGCCACCGCCGCCGGACTTCCTGTCCTGGTCGCATGGCGAGGGTTTTATTCGCTTTTTCGAGGAACGCTGCCGCCGGCAAGGCATCTACATCCTCGACGAGCCTGAGAGCGCGCTGTCGCCGTCGCGCCAGATCGAACTGCTGAAGATGCTGCGGCGCATGGACCAGTCGGGCACCGCGCAAGTGATCATGGCGACGCATTCGCCATTGCTGATGGCCTGTCCCGGCGCACGGCTGTTCCGGATCAGCCGATTCGGGCTCGAGCCCACGGACTTTCGTGATACCGACCACTTCCGGATGTTGCGCGATTTCAGCAATGACCCGGATGGTTTTCTCGCCGAGGCGTTGTATGAGGACGAGGCATGAACCACGATAGTTACGACAACACCTACATCGGCGGCATCCTCAATTCGGTGAAGACCATCGCCATGGTCGGCGCGTCCGCCAATGACGTCAGGCCAAGCTATTTCGTATTGAAATATCTTTTGGCCAAGGGCTTTTCCGTGGTTCCGATCAATCCTGGCCAGGCCGGCAAGGAAATCCTCGGCCAGATGACCTATGCCAGCCTCGCCGATGTTCCCGGGCCGATCGATATGGTGGACATTTTTCGCGCCGCGACGGCAGTGCCCGGCATTGTCGACGAGGTGTTGCGGCTCGATCCCTTGCCGAAAGTCATCTGGATGCAGCTTGGCGTGCGCCATGACGAGGCGGCCGCACGTGCCGAGGCCGCCGGCATCAAGGTGGTGATGAACCGCTGCCCCAAGATCGAATATGGCAAGCTGTCCGGCGAGATTGGCTGGACCGGCGTCAATTCCGGCGTGCTGTCCTCGAAGAAGCCGCTGATGCGCCAGGGTTTCCAGAGTTTCGGCGTGCGCCAGAAATAGGCGCAAAATTATTCCGGGAATAAATTGATTTTCCGGCGCGTTCGTCGCAGATCGCCCGCCGAAAGGTATTTTCTTCTTTGCATTCATGCGCGGCCTTCGCCAAGAATGCCCGGCCAATTCGAGAAGGTTCAAAGGGAGGTTTCAGTGACCCGTTCGCCCGGTTTCAACACGCTCGCCGTCCATGCCGGCGCCAAGCCCGACCCGGCCACCGGCGCGCGCGCCACGCCGATCTATCAGACGACCTCCTTCGTCTTTGACGATGCCGATCACGCCGCCTCGTTGTTCGGGCTGAAGGCGTTCGGCAACATCTACACCCGCATCATGAACCCCACCCAGGCGGTGCTCGAAGAGCGCGTCGCGGCCCTCGAAGGCGGCACGGCTGCTCTTGCGGTCGCTTCCGGCCACGCCGCGCAGGTGATCGTGTTCCACAATCTGATGCAGCCGGGCGACAATTTCGTTGCCGCCAACAAGCTCTATGGCGGCTCGATCAACCAGTTCGGCCACGCCTTCAAGAATTATGGCTGGGAGGTGCGCTGGGCTGACACCAACGACATCTCGACCTTCGAGAGCCAGATCGATGACAAGACCAAGGCGATCTTCATCGAGAGCCTGGCCAATCCGGGCGGCACCTTTGTCGATATCGAAAAGATCGCCGACATCGCGCGCAAGCACGGATTGCCCCTGATCGTCGACAACACGCTTGCCTCGCCGTATTTGATCCGGCCGATCGAGCACGGCGCCGATATCGTCGTCCATTCGCTGACCAAATTCATCGGCGGTCACGGCAATTCGATCGGTGGTGCCATCGTTGATGGCGGCACCTTCGACTGGTCGAAATCGGGCAAATACCCGATGCTGTCGGAACCGCGCCCCGAATATGGCGGCTTGGTGCTGCACGAAACCTTCGGTAATTTCGCCTTCGCCATTGCCGCGCGCGTGCTCGGCCTGCGCGATCTCGGCCCGGCGATCTCGCCCTTCAACGCCTTCCTCATCCTGACTGGCCTCGAAACCTTGCCGCTGCGCATGCAGCGTCACTGCGACAACGCCGTGACGGCTGCCGCCTGGCTGTCCAACCATCCCAAGGTCGCGTCGGTTAACTACCCAGGACTGCCCAGCGACAAGAACAACGCATTGCAAAAGAAATACTCGCCGCTAGGTGCGGGCGCCGTGTTCACCTTCGCCCTCAAGGGCGGCTATGACGCCGGCGTCAAGTTCGTCGAGGCGCTGGAACTGTTCTCGCATCTGGCCAATGTCGGTGACACCAAATCGCTGGTCATCCATCCGGCCTCGACCACGCATCGCCAGCTTTCCGACGAGCAGAAGATCAAGGCTGGTGCAGGACCCGACACCGTGCGGCTTTCCATCGGCATCGAGGATGTCAACGACATCGTTGCAGACCTCGAACAGGCACTCGCCAAGGTCTGATTGCCGATGACCGCTTTTTTCTCCGTCGACACCAAGAGCGTTGAACCTGAATCTGGCGCGCCGGCGCCGGATCGCCTGATCTCGGGCGATCCGAAATTCCGCACCTGGAATGTCGAGGAACGGGACGGCGGCCTCTATGCCGGCATCTGGGAATCGACCCCCGGCAAGTGGCGCATCATCTATGACGAATGGGAGTTCTGCCACATCCTGTCCGGTGTTTCGGTGATCGCGGAGGACGGTGGCGAAGCCCGCACCGTCAGGTCCGGCGACAGTTTCGTGCTGAGGCCGGGCTTCAAGGGCAGCTGGGAAGTGCTTGAAACGACTCGCAAGGAGTATGTGACCAAGCTGTAGGCATCCAGTTCCGGTCAGCGGCGCGATCAATCAATTCGTGCGTCCGCGGAACTATGGGTCACAGTTTTTCCTTTTCATGATGGTCTATGCGGAGTTGCTTCGATGGTCGCAATCGTGCGTCGCTCCCCAAAAGTTGACTGCCTTTTGGCAGGCCCGTATAGCACCTCGACAAGCGACAATGACTACCGGTGAAACTTCCTGTCCAAGCGGAGACACGAAGTAGAGATCGCGAAGAGCTTTCATGCCTCGGGGACGACAGTGAAGTGTTTGGTGATCAATCTTGACCGATCGGTCGATCGGCTCGCCGACGTCACGGCAGAATTCTCCCGCATTGGCGTTCCTTTCGAACGTGTTGCGGGGATAGATGCGGTCACCGGGGCTCCGTTCATCGCCCCTCCGCTCTCCGAGGCAGAAGTCTGCTGCTTTCTCAGCCACCGTCTGTGCTGGCAAATCATCGCGGATGGCCCCGACCGGTATGGCGCCGTATTCGAGGATGATGTTGTTTTCAGCCACGACGCCGGACCCGTGCTGGCCGGTGACAGCTGGATTCCGCGAGACGCGGACGTGGTCAAGCTGGAGACATTCTTTGTCCCGGTGAGGGTTGGCGGCCGGCACGTTCCCGTCAAAAATGGATACTCCGCAACACTCTTGTTGGGACAGCACATGGGCGCGTGCGGCTATATCCTTTCGAAGAAGGCCGCACAAAAGCTGCTCAAGGGCACCAGGCGCATCAAGGCAACGGTCGATTTCGTGCTCTTCAGCCCAACCGAGATGACGACAGCGCGCAACACGACCTACCAGTTGATGCCGGCGCTCTGCGCCCAGGCCCAGTTCGTTGCGGACAACGGCGGCCCTTCGACCTTGATCCAATTCGCTCCGCCGCCCCCCAGAAACAAGCGTATCATCGACAGGATCCAGGCAGAGGCAACGCGCGCCTTCGCGCATCTTCGCAACAGGCACTTTTTCGGGACGGAGAAGGTCGACGCCGTGCCACTGCGTTTTCCGCTGGCGATCCAGGCCAACATGGACCCCAGCCCGATCCCGGCACTGGCTTAGCTGTGTCTTGGCCGGCTTACGGCGATCTACTTCGCCGGAAACTGGCTGAGGCAGGCCTCCGACGCCTTGTCGTGCGACGTCAACAAATCGGCGTCCTGGGCTTCGAGATCTGCGTCTGAAAGCTCGTCGCGATAATATTGTGCCAGAAGATCGAGCCCTTCCTGGCTGACGCCATAGGTCGGGATTTCGCGGGCAAGACAGCCGCAAAGTGCCAGCGCCCGATCGTGCGAGCCGGTCTTGTGGTTGGTCAGGATGAAATCCTGCGTCGGGCAAGCTCCGAGGAAGCCGTCGAAATTGAGTTTCTGCTGCGGCTGGTCGCCATGACTGAGAGAGGCCGAGGGCCATTGGCTTTTACCACTTGCGACATCGCAACCTGTTGCGACGTCGCTCCCGCTCGTGGCGACGGCTTGCCAGGCCTTGTCCTTGCCGCCGCTGGGATATTCGAAATTCTCGCCCAGGGAGGCAGAATACTGGTCAAGTTCGGCCTGTGAGAAGCCGATCGTCTGAAATCGGTTGATCTGGCATTGGCACGCTTCAGCAATCTTCTCGGCCTCGCCTTCTTCGGGCTGTTCGCTTGATTTGCTCTTTTTGCAGGCCGCCATGAAGACAGTTCCGTCAAGCAAAGTGGCGGGGAAGGTTGAGGCGTCCGCATAGCGATCTCCCGTCCAGCCAAGCACCCTCTGATCGAGTTGCAGATCGAAAAAGCCGTGACGCTTAAAAGTACCGAGGCTGACCTTGTCTGGAGCCGCCAGCCTGGCGCCCGGGATGTCGCTGAGAACCTCACGGTAGGTGTCGCCTTCCAGCACGAACAGGAAAAGCCCGCATTTCACGCCGTCGCAGGCGGGATCCGCGACATAGGCATAGATTTCGGACAAGCCGTCTAGGTTGAAGTCGACTTCATAGGCCCAGAACTTGTCCGCGGGCACAGCCGCGCCCGTCTGGCGTTCGAGCAGGCCGCCAGCCATGGCCCTGGCGACGGAATCGCTGTTTTCCTGAGGTATGTTTTCCGGCTGCTGTTGCTGAGCGTGTGCCACGCCCTGCCAGACGCATAGCAGCGCCAATGCGAACGCCGTCGCCGGTCTCCAAAACGGTCTCATCGCGCAGCCCCAGGCCCGCGATCGTTCAAAAGCCGACAGCGAGCGTTTCCAGCCCATGGAAGTGGTAAGTGTCGCGGAAGCGCGGGCTTTCGGCAAGGTGCAGTTGCGGGTGCCGTTCGAACAAAGTCTTCAGCGACACCTGCAGTTCGAGCCGGGCCAGCGGTGCACCGATGCAGAAATGGATGCCGGCACCAAAAGACACGTTTTTCTGGTCGATACGCTCCGGCCGGAAGGCCTGCGGTTCGGCAAAGGCACGCGGATCATGATTGGCCATGCCGAGCAGCAGCCCGATCGTCTGGCCCGGCTGCACGACGATGCCTGGAGCGATCTCGATCTCCTGATATGCATAGCGCGTGAACATATGCAGCGGTGCGTCGAAGCGCAGGCATTCCTCGACGGTTGCAGCAGTTGCTTCCGGAGAGGTGAAGAAGCGACTGGGGTCGCCACCTTGCGCCAGCAGCGAGCGCACCGCATTGCCGGTCTGGTGTACGGTCGCTTCGTGGCCGGCGTTGAGCAGCAGGATGGCAGAAGACACCATTTCGTCCTCCGACAGCTTTTGGCCGTCCTCCTGCGCCGTAATCAGCAGCGACAGCAGGTCGTCGCCGGGATTGTTGCGCCGCTCGGTGACGTAACCGCGCAGGAAACCGCCAAATTCGTGTGCCGCGCGATTGGCCGTGTCCTCGGTCTCGCGCGTGCGGCCATGGATGTACATGGCGACCATTCGATGTGACCAGTCGAGCAGTTGCGGACCCATCTCCACCGGCACGCCAAGCATTTCGGCGATGATGGTGATCGGCAAGGGCGCCGCGAAGCCGGGCAGCAGGTCGACGGGGCCGGTTGGATCAAAACGGTCGATCAGCTCATTGGCGAGGGCCTCGACACGCGGCCGCAGCCGTTCGACCTGGCGCGAGACGAAGGCCCGGTTGACCAGCGTTCTCAGCCGCGTGTGCACCGGCGGTTCCAGCTCGAGCATCGAATTGGCTTCGATGCCGTCGAATGCCTCGAGATGGCTGCGATCCCTGTCGATGCCGCGGCTGTCGGGAACACCGGCCGGGTTCTGGCGGCCGAAGCGGCGGTCGCGCAACAGCCGGTTGACATCGTCGAAGCCGCCAAAGCACCAGAAGCCGAATTCCTCCCAGAAGAAGGCATTCGATACGCCGTGCAAGAAGGCATAGGCCTCGTACGGGTTCAGGAAAAAGGCAGGCTCGTGCGGATCGAGCCGCAAGTGCCGGGTGACTGGATCAAGGGCGAGGTAAGGGAGCGTCAATTTGGTCATGCCAGACCCATAGCGCGGCTTGCCAGCCTCATTCCAGACCGTATGTTGGCGCGCGATAACCGATGAGTTGAGCCAGCCAATGCGGCTGCGGAAGGTTTGAACGGATGAATGTGATTGTCGTCGGCGCGGGGATTGCCGGTCTCTCCACGGCGTGGTCGCTGGTCAAGGCGGGTCACAGCGTCTCGATCGTCGAGCAGGGGCCAATCCCCAATCCGCTGGCCGCGTCGGGCGACCATCACCGCATCATCCGCCGCGCCTACCGGGCCGGGACCGGTTACGGCCGGCTGATCACCGAGGCCTATCAGGCTTGGGACGAGATGTGGGCCGATCTCGGCGAAAGTCATCTCGATGCGCGTGGATTTGTCTGCATTTCGCGCGAGCCGGGCGACGAGGCCGAGGAATACCGCGAGGGCCTGGAGGAAGGGAATTTTCCCTTCGAATTGCTTGAGCCGGATGCTGCGGTCAAGCGCTGGCCTTTCCTCGAACCGGGTTCGTTTCGCTATGCTTATTTTTCGCCGGAAGGCGGCGCACTGCATTGCCGCAAGATCGCGGCGGGATTGGCAAAATGGCTGCGCGCCAATGGCGCCAATGTCTACGAACACTCCAAGGTGACGGATGTCGATGCCGAGGCAGGCCATATCGTGCTGGAAAGCGGCGAGACGATGCAGGCCGACCGCATCGTCGTCACTGCCGGCGCCTGGGTGCTGAAACTGTTTCCCGAACTGGGCGGCGAATTGAAGACGTATCGAACCGCGCTGGCTTATGTCGAACCGCCTGCAGACCTCAAGGCGGCCTGGGAAGCTGCGCCGGTTGTTCTCGATGTCGGCGGTGCTGTCGACGGCTACGTGATACCGCCCTCCGGCGGCGCCGGCATGAAGTTCGGGTCAGGTCTCCACAGGGTGCCGACCAGTGACGCCGACTGGAACCGTGACCCGGTGGCGGGCGAGGGCGAGGCGATCCGCAACCTGTTTTCGCCGCCGATCGCCCGCATCGGGGAGTATGAGGTGACCGAAGTGGTCACCTGCGCTTACACCTTCACGGACGACGAGAAATTTTTCGCCTATGAGCGCGGAAAATGTCTCGTTGTCTCGGCCTGCTCCGGCCATGGCTACAAGTTCGGCGCGGCGGTCGGCAGGCGCGTCGCGGCTGCTGTCGGCGACGGGGATGTCGCCGGCCTGAAGCAATGGTTGCGGGCGGAGGTGGCCTGAGGACTCGCCCCAACCTTGAATTAATCCTGGCAATGCCTCGGTATATGCACGCGCCGCCAGCCTGACGACCCTTCACGCACCACCACGCGGCGCGCCACGGTCTGATAGGAGGCGGGAACATCGATGATGCGTCTTTGCTCCGGCTGCACCAGCACTTCCTCGGCAATCCGGTCGTACTGCGCGGGAATGACCACGCGGCGCGTCCGTTCGGGCTGGATGACCACTGTCTCGGCGACGCGTTCGTAGCGCGCCTTGTGCCAGACCTTGCACAGCACCCTGCGGCCATGGATGACGCGCCATTCCCAGGAATAGCCGCCATCGTCGACCTGGACCGTATGGTAGACGGTGCGGGTGATCGCAGGTACGACTTCGTAGGTCACCTGAGCCGGAACCGTCATCTCCACGCGTTCACGGGTGCCGTAGATCGGCGGGGTGTAGTCGACCTGCTGGCTGGGCGGGCTGACCATCACGTCTTCATAGACCGTGTCGTAGACATCAGGTGTTCGCACCGGCTCATAGCATTCGACGGCGCGGCCGCCGGCTGCCGTTTGCGAAATCGTGCCGAGCATGGTGAGCCCGGCAATGGCGAAGGATGCGCTTCTCCCAGACATGACACTCCCCCTGTTTGAACTGTAGGCACGAGTTCAACGTTGAATTGTAGGGTAAGCTGCCGCGGAGAAAAGCGGTTTCGGCGCATTTCGTTAAGTGACGAGGTTAAGAAACTGCTACGCTGCGTATCGATACCGGCCGCTCCAGGCCGGCGCGGGCGTCAGGCGATGCGAATCCTTGCCCGGAAACCTTGATTCGACTTACCCAGATGGCTAGGACGGGTCGGCCTTGCACAAGGATGAGCCGGCATCCTATCTACGGAATAACGATCCAGAACCGATTCTGACCGATTTGCCGGCATTCCCGGCGCCGGAATCCCACCGCGAGATAAGAGATAACTGATGAAGAACCCCGTCGAAACCTACATGAACCTCGTTCCGATGGTGGTCGAACAGACCAATCGCGGCGAGCGGGCCTACGACATCTTCTCCCGCCTCCTCAAGGAGCGCATCATTTTCATCACCGGTCCGGTTGAGGACGGCATGGCGACGCTGGTCTGCGCGCAGCTGCTGTTCCTCGAAGCCGAGAACCCGAAGAAGGAAATCAACCTCTACATCAACTCGCCGGGTGGCGTCGTCACCTCTGGCATGGCGATCTACGACACCATGCAGTTCATCAAGCCGGCGGTGTCGACGCTTTGCATCGGCCAGGCTGCCTCGATGGGCTCGCTGCTTTTGACCGCCGGCCACAAGGACATGCGCTTCGCCACGCCGAACGCCCGCATCATGGTTCACCAGCCGTCCGGCGGCTTCCAGGGCCAGGCCTCCGACATCGAGCGCCACGCCATGGATATCGTCAAGCTGAAGCGCCGTCTCAACGAGGTCTATGTCAAGCACACCGGCAAGACCTACGAGGAGATTGAACGCACGCTCGACCGCGACCATTTCATGACCGCCGACGAAGCCAAGGATTTCGGCCTCATCGACAAGGTCATTTCGTCGCGCGAGCCTCCCGAAGGGGCGGTGGCATAAAGGCTTCCTGGCAGTTGGATCGCCGCATCACGCGCTTTTGGCGCGTCTTGCGGCATTTCGGCCACAATTGGCTGTTCCCTCGACGGTCAGGATTGCCTACGTTAAGGCTATGTTGATTTTCGACGGCTTAGCTTTGTGTAGGGTAGCTGCGAATCATTGCCACGTTTTCTGATTTGTGTTTCGTACGGAATGCGTTGCGGGAGCCGGGAGACTGGCGGCGGCGGATTCCCGCGATAGATAGAATATGCGCCCTTTCAGCCAGACCATCGGCGGGCGGCCATGAAAGGACATGAAAATGAGCAAGGTCGGCAACAACAGCGGTGATTCCAAGAACACGCTTTATTGCTCGTTTTGCGGCAAGAGCCAGCACGAGGTGCGCAAGCTGATCGCCGGTCCGACGGTCTTCATCTGCGATGAATGCGTCGAGCTGTGCATGGACATCATCCGCGAGGAGAACAAGACCTCGATGGTGAAGTCGCGCGAAGGCGTGCCGACACCGCAGGAGATCCTCAAGGTTCTCGACGACTATGTCATCGGCCAGCCCTACGCCAAGCGCGTGCTGTCGGTGGCGGTTCACAACCATTACAAGCGGCTCGCGCATGCCGGCAAGAACAACGATGTCGAGTTGGCCAAGTCCAACATCCTTTTGATCGGCCCGACCGGTTGCGGCAAGACGCTGCTCGCGCAGACGCTGGCCCGCATCATCGACGTGCCCTTCACCATGGCTGATGCCACGACGCTGACCGAAGCCGGTTACGTCGGCGAGGACGTCGAAAACATCATCCTGAAGCTGTTGCAGTCGGCCGACTACAATGTCGAGCGTGCCCAACGCGGCATCGTCTACATCGATGAAATCGACAAGATTTCGCGCAAGTCCGACAACCCCTCGATCACCCGTGACGTGTCCGGCGAGGGCGTGCAGCAGGCGCTGTTGAAGATCATGGAAGGCACGGTCGCCTCCGTGCCGCCGCAGGGCGGCAGGAAGCATCCGCAGCAGGAGTTCCTGCAGGTCGATACCGCCAACATCCTGTTCATCTGCGGCGGTGCTTTCGCCGGCCTGGACAAGATCATCTCGGATCGCGGCAGGAAAACCTCGATCGGCTTCGGCGCCATCGTCGCTTCGCCGGAAGATCGCCGCACTGGCGATGTCTTCCGCCTGGTCGAGCCCGAGGATCTGCTGAAGTTCGGTCTCATTCCCGAGTTTGTCGGCCGTCTGCCGGTTCTGGCGACGCTGGAGGACCTCGACGAGCCGGCGCTGATCCAGATCCTGACCGAGCCGAAGAACGCGCTGGTCAAGCAGTATCAGCGGCTGTTCGAGATGGAAAATGTCGACCTGACCTTCCACGAGAACGCGCTCTCGGCGATTGCCAAGCGCGCCATCGAGCGCAAGACCGGCGCCCGTGGCCTGCGCTCGATCATGGAAGCGATCCTGCTCGACACCATGTTCGAACTGCCCGCGCTCGAAGGCGTGCGCGAAGTGGTGATTTCGGAGGAAGTGGTGACCGGCAGCGCCCGGCCGCTCTACATCTACTCCGAACAGAAGGAAAAGAAGGGCAATGTCAGCGCCTGACATGAGCCCGCAGCGAAATTCTGAAACGGCGCCGCAAGGCGCCGTTTTGCTGTCACGCAGGGTTTTGCGGCCAAGCTCGGGCTTGCCGTCGCAAATGTGTCACTCGCGGGCAAGTTGGAGGGGCGGATTTGTGCTCGCCTCTTGATCTTTGGGGATCGTGCATCCAACTAATTGGAGAAGGCCGAGGTGCCCGATTTCTGTGCTGTAAAACTCCCGTCACAAACGGTGGTAGGCGGAACGATCCCCGGTCGTTAATATAAGATTCGCGGTTGGCTGAATGGCGGCCGCGACATGAAAGGTTGGACAATGGCCAAAATATCCAAGGCTCCCAGCGACGGCGTCTTCGCAGTCCTCCCGCTGCGTGACATCGTGGTGTTCCCACACATGATCGTTCCGCTCTTTGTCGGACGTGAGAAATCGATCAAGGCGCTGGAAGAGGTGATGGGTCAGGAAAAGCAGATCCTGCTCGCCACCCAGATGAATGCCGCCGATGACGATCCCGAGCCCGATGCGATCTTCGACATCGGCACGCTCGCCAATGTGCTGCAATTGCTGAAGCTGCCCGACGGCACCGTCAAGGTTCTGGTCGAGGGCGCCTCGCGTGCGAAAATCGTTTCCTTCACCGATCGTCCCGATTTCCACGAAGCCCGCGCCACGGCGCTGGTCGAGCCGGAAGAGGAAGAGGTCGAGGTTGAGGCGCTGGCCCGCTCGGTCGTCACCGACTTCGAGAACTACGTCAAGCTGAACAAGAAGATCTCGCCTGAAGTGGTGGGCGCTGCCAGCCAGATCGACGACTATTCCAAGCTCGCCGACACGGTTGCCTCGCACCTCGCCATCAAGATTCCTGAAAAGCAGGAAATGCTGGCCACGCTCTCGGTCAAGGAGCGGCTGGAAAAGGCGATGGGCTTCATGGAAGCCGAAATCTCCGTCCTGCAGGTAGAGAAGCGCATCCGCTCGCGCGTCAAACGCCAGATGGAGAAGACGCAGCGCGAATACTACCTCAACGAGCAGATGAAGGCGATCCAGAAGGAGCTCGGCGAAGGCGAGGACGGCCGCGACGAGGCCGCCGAGATCGAGGCGCGCATCAAGAAGACCAAGCTCTCCAAGGAGGCCCGCGAAAAGGCGGACGCCGAACTGAAGAAGCTCAGGACGATGTCGCCTATGTCGGCTGAATCGACCGTCGTGCGCAACTATCTCGATTGGCTGCTGTCGATCCCGTGGGGCAAGAACTCCAAGGTCAAGCAGGACCTGGCTTACGCGCAGAACGTGCTCGACACCGACCATTTCGGCCTCGACAAGGTCAAGGACCGTATCGTCGAATACCTGGCCGTGCAGAGCCGTCAGAAGAAGCTGAAGGGGCCGATCCTGTGCCTCGTTGGCCCTCCCGGCGTCGGCAAGACCTCGCTCGGCAAGTCGATTGCCAAGGCGACCGGTCGCGAATTCATCCGCATGGCGCTGGGCGGCGTGCGTGACGAGGCCGAGATCCGTGGTCATCGGCGCACCTATATCGGCTCGATGCCTGGCAAGGTCATCCAGTCGATGAAGAAGGCGAAGAAGTCCAACCCGCTCTTCCTGCTCGATGAGATCGACAAGATGGGCCAGGACTTCCGTGGCGATCCGTCGTCGGCGCTGCTCGAGGTGCTCGATCCCGAACAGAACTCGACGTTCATGGACCATTACCTCGAGGTCGAATACGACCTGTCGAGCGTGATGTTCGTGACAACGGCGAATACGCTGAACATCCCTGCGCCCTTGATGGACCGCATGGAGATCATCCGTATCGCCGGCTACACCGAGGACGAGAAGATCGAGATCGCCAAGCGGCACCTGATGCCGAAGGTGATCCGCGATCACGCACTGCAGCCGAAGGAATTCTCCGTCGGCGAGGATGCGATCCGCGCCATCATCCAGACCTACACCCGTGAAGCGGGCGTCAGGAGCCTGGAGCGCGAGCTGATGAAGCTCGGGCGCAAGGCGGTGACCGAGATCCTGAAGACGAAGAAGAAGACGGTGAGCATCACGGCGGCAAACCTTGCCGACTACCTCGGTGTCCAGCGCTTTCGCTTCGGCCAGGTCGAGGCTGATGATCAGGTCGGTGTCGTCACCGGGCTTGCCTGGACGGAAGTCGGCGGCGAGCTGCTGACGGTCGAAGGCGTCATGATGCCCGGCAAGGGCCGCATGACAGTGACCGGCAATCTGCGCGACGTGATGAAGGAATCGATTTCGGCGGCGGCGTCCTATGTCCGTAGCAGAGCCATCGATTTCGGCATCGAGCCGCCGCTGTTCGACAAGCGCGACATCCACGTCCACTTGCCGGAAGGCGCTACGCCGAAGGACGGCCCGTCCGCGGGTGCCGCCATGGCGACCGCCATTGTGTCGGTAATGACCGGCATTCCGGTGCGGGCCGATGTGGCGATGACTGGCGAGATAACGCTTCGCGGCCGCATCTTGCCGATCGGTGGCCTCAAGGAGAAGCTGCTTGCCGCGCTGCGCGGCGGCATCAAGAAGGTGCTGATCCCGGAAGACAACGCCAAGGATCTGGCGGAGATTCCGGACAACGTGAAGAACGGCATGGAGATCATTCCGGTCTCACGCGTCGGTGAGGTGTTGCGCCATGCACTGGTGCGTATGCCGGAGCCGATTGAATGGGTCGAACCGGTCAATCCGCCGGCCTCGACCGACAGTGCCGACGACGCTGGAAAGTCGCTTGCGCATTAACATTTGCTAAAGTTGCACTGCACAAACAGAAAGCCGGGCCTCGCGCCCGGCTTTTTCATGTGAAAAACCCACCATTTCCGGGCTTTTTCCGCTTTTTTCCTGCCTTTTCGACTTGGTTGCGGGAACGCTTCTTTCTAAAGTCCGTTTCCTGCCGGATGAGTCGTTAGTTCCGGTGTTCTCATGGAAGGGAATTTTTATGAACAAGAACGAACTGGTGTCCGCTGTCGCCGACGCCGCGAGCATTTCGAAGGGTGACGCGCAGTCGGCGGTCGATGCGGTATTTTCCGTGATCACCGGCGAACTGAAGAAGGGCGGCGATGTCCGGCTTGTCGGCTTTGGCAATTTCACCGTGTCAAAGCGTGCGGCCTCGACCGGTCGCAACCCCCAGACCGGCGCCGAAGTGAAGATCCCGGCACGCACCGTGCCGAAGTTCTCGGCCGGCAAGGGCCTCAAGGACGCGGTCAACTAAGCGCCTTTTTATTTTTAGAGACAGAAAAGCCGGGCTTGCCCGGCTTTTCATTTTTTACGCCTTGCGTGGACGCGAGCGGTCGCCGGCTTAAGCGGTTGGCGCGTCGTGATGCAACAGGCCTTCCTTCTTGAGGTCGGCCCACAGCGCCACGGGCAGTTTCGCATCGAGCAGCGCGCGGTTGCTCTCCACTTCCGCGGGCCGCTGGCCGCCAGGGATCACCGACACGACCGACGGATGTAGCAGCGGAAATTGCAGCGCCGCCTCGATCAGCCGTACGCCGTGGCGCTTGCAGACCGCCTCGATGCGCGCCACGCGGTCGAGCACGTCCTGCGGCGCTTCGGAGTAATTGTAGTAAGCGCCGGGCTTCGGCCCCGTTGCCAGGATGCCGGAATTGTAGGGGCCGCCAAGGACGATGCCGATGCCACGTTTCTGGCAGAGCGGCAGGAAGGATGTCAGCGCCTCCTGTTCCAGCAGCGTATAGCGCCCGGCAAGCAGGAACAGGTCGAAATCGCCGCGCTCGGCAAGCGTCTGGGCAACCTGCCATTCATTGATGCCGCCGCCGAACGCCTTGATCACGCCCTGGTCGCGCAGCGACAGCAGCCCGTAATAGCCCGACCGCATGAACTCCTCGATGCGCCGGTCGGACGCCTCCTTGCTGCCATGGGTAAAGATGTCGACATCGTGCACGAACAGGATGTCGATCCGGTCGACGCCGAGGCGCTCCAGCGAGGCTTCGAAGGAGCGCATGACGCCATCGTAGCTGTAGTCATAGACCTCGCGCCGCGTTGGCGTGTCGAAGAACTTGCCGATGCCGGTGCGCTCCTCCGGCGGACAGGCGCGCATGAGGCGGCCGACCTTGCTCGACAGCACATAGTCGTCGCGCTTCTTGCCGCGCAGGAACGGATTGAGGCGTGTTTCGGACAGGCCGAGCCCGTAGAGCGGCGCGGTGTCGTAGTAGCGGCAGCCGGTCGTCCAGGCGGCCTCCAGCGTGGCATTGGCGTCCTCGTCCGAAACCGCACGGTAGAGATTGCCGAGCGGTGCCGTGCCAAAGCCGAGTTCCGTGAAAGTGATGCCGCCATTGCCGATGCGGTCGAAATGCCGTGTCTTCATGTCCTGCAATTTTCCAAGGGTTGATGTGTATGGGCTGATTTGTCTGACATGACACTATCATGCCTGTGATCAGGCAAAAGCGCAGCGTGGCATTGGACACGCATTTTCGCGGTTGCTAGCATGAACGAAATCAAGCTGTTCGTGGAAAAATCCGAGGACGATTTCGAGGGCGGGTTTGCGGTGAGCGACAAGAACGAAAATCTGTTCAAGACCGCTCTCGACGAGCTCGGCGGCGTGCTGGCGCGCGTGGATGAAGGGCGCATCGACACTGCCTGCAAGATGCTGGCCGATGCCGGGCAGATTGTTGTCTATGGCTGCGGCCGTGAAGCCCTGCAGGTCAAGGGCTTTGCCATGCGGCTCTATCATCTGGGCCTGCCGGTCTCCGTGGTCGGCGACATGAACACGCCACCTCTGGGGCGGCACGATGTCTTCCTGGCCAGCTCCGGACCGGGAGAAACCTCGACCGTGCTCACCTTGATGCAGGTTGCACACGATGCAGGCGCCGCCAACCTGCTGCTGACCGCTCAACCCGAAAGCAGCGCAGCGAAGCGCGCGGATTTCACGCTGCTCATCCCGGCGCAGACCATGGCCAATGACCAGGGAGCGCGGAAAACGTCAGTGCTGCCGATGGGATCGGTGTTCGAAGGGGCGCTGTTCCTGCTGTTCGAGGTGATGGTGCTGAAGCTCAAATCCCTGACCGGCGCGTCGCCAGAAGCCATGCGCGCCCGCCACACCAACATGGAATAGATCATGCGATATGAACTGATGCTGCCGCACCAGATCCGCACGGCGATCGCGCAGAATTGGCCGGTCGCCCTGCCGCTCGGCGTGCTTGAATACCATGGCGAGCACATGGCCGTCGGCATGGACACGCTGGCCGTCATCAAGACGTTGGAGCTGTTGGAGAAGGAGAGGGACATCGTCATCCTGCCGCCCTTCTACTATGGCGCGGCGAGCTACGCGGTGGCTGCGCCGGAAGGCAACGGCTCGGTGCAGGTCGGCGGCAATCAACTGGCGCCGTTCGGCGAGGAGCTGTTCTACAGCCTGCTGCGCATCGGCTTCCGCAACATCCATGCCATCATCCACCACCAGACCGAGAACTTTGCCGCCGGCATGCCGACCGACCTTGCCTTCAAGACCGCCGGCCGCCAGGCGATCTTCCGCTTCCTCGAGAAGCAGCGCGGCGAGGGCTGGTGGGGCTCCAAGGACATGGCCGACTATTATGCCGGACATGCAGCGGGAGAAAACTTCTTCAACTGGGTGCAGGTGCATCCGCTGATGCCGGCGACGATGAACGGTAAGTACCCGTTCGACCATGCCGGTGTTGGCGAGACATCGCTGATGCTGGCGCTATGCCCGGAGGCTGTTGATGCAGCTCACTTCGGAGATAACACCGGCTGGTATACGGCAAGTGCTAGGGATGCATCTGCGGAATTCGGGCAGAAGGGCGTTGCCATGATCATGGACCACCTGCGGGCGACCCTGAAAGCCTAAGCCCGGTTTTTCTGCCGCTCCGCCTGGTAGTCGGCGATCGATTTGTTCGGATCGCTTTTGGTGACCACCGCCCAGAGGAAGGTGCCGGCGCCGCCAAAGGCCAGGGTGACGAAGATTGCAATGCCGAGCGGAAAAAACCGCGTGTACAAGCCGATCAGCAGCATGCTCAGCCCGCCAAGCAGCATCGCCAGCACAAAGCCGGCAATGACCGCGCGGCCCTGCCAGGCGATCGGCATCACGCCCTTGCCGTAGCGGTCGCGTCCGACATAACCGACCCGGATATTGCGCGCGAACCAATATGGGCCGGCCATGACTACTTCACGGCTCCCGCGGTCATGCCCATGATGAGATAGCGTTCCAGCGCGATGCCGATAACGGCCAGTGGCGCGATCGCCGCCGTGGCAAGCGCTGCCATCGACCACCAGTTGATGCCTTGCGAGCCGGTCTGGCTCGCCACCATGACGGGAATGGTCTTGGCATCTGTCGACGTCAGAAGGGCGGCGAAGAAATACTCGTTCCAGCACAGCACCATCGCCAGGATGAAGGCCGCGACCATGCCCGGCAGCGCGATCGGCATGACGATGCGGAAGAACGCGCCCCAGATCGACAGGCCGTCGACGAGGGCCGCTTCCTCGAGCTCGACAGGGATCGAGTTGAACTGGTCGCGCATGATCCAGATGACGATCGGCAGCACCATCAGCGTGTAGAGCAGGATCAGCCCGATGCGCGTGTCGAGCAGGCCGACTTCCCGGTAGAGCACCAGGAAGGGCAAGGCGAGCACGACCGGCGGCAGGATCAGCTGCGACAGGAAGAAGAACGAGATGTCCTCATTCTTGAACCAGGCGAAGTGATAGCGATAGCGTGTGAGGCCGTAGGCGGCGAGGCTGCCGATGACGATGGCGAGGCTCGACGCCCCAACCGAGGTGATGACCGAATTCATGAAGCGCTTGAAGAACTCGTCACGCACCGTGGAGGTTTGGAAGATCGAGTCCGGCGAGAGGCCGAGCGATCGCCAGCCCTTCCAGTCCGGTTGGAAGTCGATGAAGGGGATGAGATGGCCCTGCGTGACGTCGACCGCCGATTTGAACGAGGTGGTTATCGTCCAGTAGATCGGAAACAGGCAGATGAAGGCCCAGAACACCAGCGCGCCATAGATGAAGATACGGCTGGTAATGAAGCTCGCCGGAGAGCGGATTTCGGAAACGGTGTATTCGGTGGTTTGAACGCTCATGATCCCGGCCGCTCTAACTCTTTATTTTAACGCAATTCCGGACGGAAAACCGTTTCACACTTTTCCTGGAATTGCTCAGTTGACGTTGCGCACGAAGCGATTGGCGAATTTCAAGAGCCAGGTCACGAACACGACGATGATGACGAGATAGGCCATCGCCAGCATGGTGCCGTAGCCGACATTCGAGCGGTCGCGGTATTCGCGGTAGATGAAGCTCGACACGGAATCGGTGGCGCCACCAGGCCCGCCCGAGGTCACCGTGATGATGATGTCGGCAAGCTTCAGCTTGAAGATGATGCGCAGGATCACCGCCGTCACCGAAACCGGCAGCATCAGCGGAAAGGTGACCTGCCAGAAGGTCTGCCAGGCATTGGCGCCGTCGACCCGCGCCGCCTCCAGCACCTCGCGCGACATCGCCTGCAGGCCGGCCAGCAGCATGATCATCATGAACGGAATGAAGGTCCAGGCATCCAGTATCATGACCGAGATGCGCGCGGTGATCGGGTCCGAGAAGAACGCCGGATTCTCCCAGCCGAGATGGCGCGCCAGCGTTGCCGCCGGCCCGAACCGGTACTCCATGAGCGATTTGCCGATCATCCACGACACCGCGACCGGGGACAGCATCAGCGGCATCAGGAACACGACACGAAAGAATTTTCGCGCCCGGATCTGCGCGTTGAGCAACAGCGCCAGGCCAAAAGCGATGACATATTCGACCAGCACCGCTAGCACATAGAGCACCATGTTGAACAGCGCATTGCGGTAGTAGGGGTCGCCCAGCATCTGCCAGAAATTGTCGAGCCCGTTGAACTTGCGGCCCGAAAACGAACTCAGGTTCCAGTCGGTGAGCGCGATGTAGAAGCCGAACAGCGTTGGAAAGATCACCATGGCGATGGTGAACAGCAGCGCCGGCAGCAGGAACAGCGCACGCTGGCCGTCCTCGCCGCGCGTCAGCACCTGGCCGATGCCGATTGCCACGCCCCACAGTACATAGGCATAGACGACAGGACGCCAGGTCTCGAAGCCGATCGTGTCGGTATCGGTCTTGTACAGGATCTCAACCACGATCGTCGCCAGCAGGCCGAGCGTCGCAGCAGCCATCAGCGCCCAGCCGAGCCGTTTGCGGGCTGGCGAAATCAGATCGTAGGGGGCGGCATCTGCCGGCCACTGGTTTGCGGTCGAAGTCTGGTCAGCCACAAATCTCGCCCGTTTGGAAGGCCCCTGTTGGAGCCGGAGCCGGAGGCTGTGGTCCGGCGTTGCCGCCGGACCACGGTTCATAGCGCAGCCTACACGCCGAGCGAGGCCTTGTAGAGCTTGACTTGCTTTTCGCGACCGATCTGGTCGGTCAGCTTTTCCCAGGCTGCCGCAATGGCATCAGCGCCTTCCTGCGCCTTCATCTTGCCGGCGAAGGTGTTGGCCAGGATGTCCTCGGCAGCACTGTAATACTGGAAGATGCCGGGGATGCGCGGCTCGATCGCACCGTTCGGATGGTTGTAGGAGTTGAACTGGGAATCGAGGTAATTCGTGATGAACGCCTTGTCGTAACCGGCGGCCACCCATTCGTCGATGTCATGCTGGCTGTTGCGGTAGCACTGGAAGCCGGACGGATACATCGCCGTCCAGATCGCCAGATCCTTGCCGCCGAGATGCGCCGCGGCGCTCCAGGCAGCCTTTTGCTTCTTCGGATCGCTGTCGACGCGAGCCATGACATAGACGCCCCAGCCGAGATAGGCGAGGTTCGGCGCGTAGTTCGGTCCGCTTGGCAGCTTGTCCCATTTGCCGGTCTTGGAATTGTAGACGTCATCCGAGCCTGGCAGGATGTCGAAGCCGCAAAGGTCGCCAATGACAGAAGAGTCGTTGGTTTTCACGTTCGAGCCGATGTCGCCCCACCAGGGGATCATTGAACCGGTTCCGGCCAGGAACTGCTGGAAACCGGTGGTGTTCGGATCGGCATTGATCTGGTCGGCGGGTTCGGACGGCAAGGCGTCGATCACGTCCTGGATGGCGCGCACCCAGGCCGGGTTGTTGACGCGCGGCTTCATCGTATCTGCGTCGAACAGCCACGCCTTGTCGTCAGGATGCTTGGCGTAGGCTGTGGCGCGGCTGCCAAGGAAGTAGAAGCCGAAACCGCCCCATGGCTTGGGTGCGTCGAGATAGCCGTAGACATCCTGACCCTTGAATTTCTTGCCCTTGAGGAATTTTGTCACGGCCTGGACCTGCTGCCAGGTCTTCGGCACCCCCCATTCGCCGGCACCGCCGCCGTCCTTCCACTGCTTGGCGAGATCCGCGTCGGCGAAGACGTCGGTGCGGTAGTTGAAATTGTGCGTGTCGCCGTCAATCGTCACGCGATATTGCTTGCCATCCCAGGTGCCGACCGGAGGCTTCAGATAGTTGACGAGGTCGTCGATATCGATCTGTTTCTTGACCCAGTCGGGCATTTCCGAAGTGAGCCCTTTGCCGCAGACATCGCCTTCGAAAGGCGCGCCCATCTCGGCAATGTCGAAGTCCACGGTTCCGGTGGCGATCGATTGCTGCAGGCGGGCGTTGTAGTCGGCCTGGGCGAGGTCGATCCAGCTGATCTTGGCGCCGGTATAGGCTTCCCACGGCTTCAGGAAGCCGCGGAACAGCACATTGTGCAGGTTCTGGTTGTTGAGGCCCATGAACTTGAGCTCGACGCCGGCAAACTCGCCTTCCTTGACATTTGCCTTGGTCGCATCGAGGCAGAGCTCGCCGACCTTCTGGAAATCCGCATCGGTCGGCTGGCCCTTGCCAACGCCGGGAATCTGCAGGATTTTCGCACGAAGTTCACTTGCCGCGGAGGCAGGACGCGTGAAGGCGCCTAGGCCCGCGCCGGACGCCGCTGCGACCGCGGCCATGCTGGCCGCGCCTTTCAGTACGTCGCGCCTCGTAGCACCGAGACGAACCAGTTTCTCGTAAATATCTGCTCTCATCGACTATTCCTCCCAGAACATCAGTGTGAATGGATGTGACCAACCTGTCGGACGCTGGAGCGCCAGCGGTTCTTCCGGCTCGTAGACGAAATTATGCAGGACCCCACCTGCTCGATTTAAGTTCCGATTGCGGATTGGCTCCGACATTTGGACCAGCGCTGTCACTATTCTCACAACCGGATGCCGTGTCAACGAGAACGGGTTTTTATCTATAAGGGACCGACTTGCCCTGACCGGTCGCGTTGGTTAGCTTCTGCGCCTACGGCGTTGGGAGCCGGAAGGGGAGTACATGGCTCAAGTCGCGATCAGCAAGGTGGCCAAGGCGTTTGGAACCGTCAAGGTTCTGCACGAAGTCAGCGTCGATATTGCCGACGGGCAGTTCGTGGTTCTGGTCGGCCCGTCGGGCTGCGGCAAGTCCACGTTGCTGAGAATGGTGGCCGGGTTGGAGACCGTTTCGGGCGGCACGATCGCCATCGGTGACCGCGTCGTCAACCACCTGCCGCCGGCCAAGCGCGACATCGCCATGGTCTTTCAGAACTACGCGCTCTACCCGCACAAGACGGTCGAGCAGAACATGGCATTCGCTCTGAAATTGCGAAAAACCGATCCGGCCGTGGTCGCCGAACGGGTCAAGCGCGCCGCCGACATCCTCGACCTCAACCCCTATCTGAAGCGCTATCCACGCCAGCTTTCGGGCGGCCAGCGCCAGCGCGTGGCCATGGGCCGCGCTATCGTGCGCAACCCGCAAGTGTTCCTGTTCGACGAGCCGCTCTCCAATCTGGATGCCAAGCTGCGCGTGCAGATGCGCACCGAGATCAAGGAGCTTCACCAGCGGCTGAAGACCACCACCATCTACGTCACCCACGACCAGATCGAGGCCATGACCATGGCCGACAAGATCGTCGTGATGCGCGACGGCCGCATCGAGCAGGTCGGCGCGCCGCTGGAACTATTCGATCGGCCGGCCAATCTGTTCGTCGCCGGCTTCATCGGTTCGCCTTCGATGAACCTGCTCAAGGGTGTCGTGCGCAAGGGAGACAAGCCCGGCGTCGACATCGCGGGCACACTGTTCCCGATTGCCGACAATGCCGCGCAGGACGGGCAGGCCGTCGTCTATGGAATTCGCCCCGAACATCTCGAGATCCATCCCGATGGCGTGCCGGCGAAGATTTCGGTGGTCGAGCCGACCGGCTCGGAGACCTTGGTCTTCCTGCGCTTCGGCGAAGGCGAGATGGTGGCGCTGTTTCGCGAGCGTCACGACTTCAAGCCGGGCGACACGTTGACCCTGAAGCCGCGGCTCGACCAAATCCACCTGTTCGACGCCGAGACCGGCCAGCGTCTCTGACCTCAAACCGATTTCACGAGGACTATCATGCTCAAAGGGATCCATCCGTTGCTCAATGCCGACGTGCTGCAGGCATTGCGGGCGATGGGACATGGCGACGATTTGATCATCGCCGACACCAACTTCCCGGCCGATTCGGTGGCGAAGCAGACCGTGCATGGCAAGCTGCTGCGCATCGATGCATCGGCCGCCGAGGTGGTGAAGGCGGTGCTGTCGCTTTACCCCTTGGACACATTCGTCGATGACTCGGCCGCGCGCATGGAAATCGTCGGCAAGCCGGACGAGATCCCGCCAGTGCAGAAGGAAGTGCAAAAGGAGATCGACAAGGCCGAAGGCAAGGCCTGGCCGATGATTTCCGTCGAGCGTTACGCCTTCTACGAGCGCGCCAAACAGGCCTATTGTGTCATCCAGACCGGCGAGCGCCGATTCTACGGCTGCTTCGCCTTCCGCAAGGGCGTCATCCCGCCGGATGCGGAGTAGCGATATGACAGCCGGAAAGCCTGTCGTCATATTGGGCGTCTTCGTCGCCGACACCGCCTATCGCGCCGATCGCCAGCCGCGCCTGGGCGAGACGATCCTCGGCAATTCGTTCAAGCTGGGGCCAGGCGGCAAAGGGTCGAACCAGGCGGTGGCGGCCGGCAAGCTCGGCGCCGATACCACCTTCCTGACCCGACTTGGTGTCGATGCCTTCGCCGACATGGCCAAGCGGACCTGGAAGGATGCCGGCGTGAAGAGCGCCGTCATCGACACGCCGGACAGCTACACGGGCGCCGCCTACATCTTCGTCGAGGAGGCAAGCGGCAACAACGCCATCATCGTCAGCCCTGGTGCGGCCATGCTGATTTCGCCGGAGGATATCGAAGCCAACAGGGATCTGATCAGCGGTGCCGGCGTTTTTGTCACGCAGCTCGAACAGCCGATCGATGCAGCACTTCGGGCGCTGGAGATCGCGCGCGCGGCAGGGGTGACGACCATCCTCAACCCCGCGCCCGCGGCAAAGCTTCCCGACCGTATCTACACGCTCTGCGACTATCTCACGCCCAACGAGACCGAGACGGAGGAATTGACGGGACTGAAAGTCTCCTCGGTGGACGAGGCGCGCCGCGCCGCCGACAAGCTGCTCGAAAAGGGCGTCGGCACGGTCATCATCACGCTGGGCGACAAGGGAGCGCTACTGCACACGAAGGGCCGCTCCGAACATGTTCCCGCCATCAGTGCCGGGCCAGTGGTCGAAACCACCGGTGCAGGGGATGCCTTCAACGGCGGCTTCGCAGCAGCACTGTCGCGAGGCGTGGAGCCGCTGCAGGCGGTGCGCTTCGCCTGCGCCGTCGCCGGCATTTCGGTGACGCGTCCGGGCACGGCGCCGTCGATGCCGACGCTGCGGGAGGTCGAGGCGTTGCTGGCAAAGGCCTGATTCCGGTCCGGACCGTTGGGATGAGAGGCCGAGCGGTTCGACCCTTGGCCCCGGGATTCCGGCTATCGACGCCTTGCCGATGTGCATGAGAAGTTGAGCCCAGATACCGAAGATACCTGCGCTATTTCATGCCTTCGAAAGGGAGACATTCTGACATTCAACGTCGACATTTCTCCGAAGCCAAGGGTTTGAAACCCTTAGGAGAAATGGCGCGAGTGACGGGGCTCGAACCCGCGACCTCCGGCGTGACAGGCCGGCACTCTAACCAACTGAGCTACACCCGCGCATTGACGAGCACGTGTCAGCCGTGTTCGTCGTTGGGCCGCTGGATAAGGGGTTCGCCACCGGGTGTCAAGCGCACCAAACCATCATAACAGCAAACTGGAGAAGGTTTTTTGACAGCTGGCGTTTTGTTCGCAAATACGGCCCACAACCAGCGCGACCCGCGCTCATTTGGCCTTGCGAAGCCGGTCCCGACCGCTTAAAGGTCCGCGCCGGAGCGGGCGATTAGCTCAGTTGGTAGAGCGCTTCGTTTACACCGAAGATGTCGGCGGTTCGAGCCCGTCATCGCCCACCATTCCAGCGTCGTCTTGAAAGTGCGATTGGCCCTCCCGGGAGGCAGGACAATGATCAGGTATCCAGGACGCCTGTTGCTGCGGCTGGTGATTGCGTTGGCAATCAGCGGTACTGGGCGCTTGGCCTATGCGACAGATGCCGGCGATGGGGTGGACCAGCCGGCCGCCAAGGCCGCCTTGCTCAAGGCCTACCCCGGGCTGTTCACCATCTCGGGCAATGTCCTGACCTGGACCGACGGCACCACGATGGTGTGGGACGACGGCAAGGCGCGCGACGCCGACGCGCTGCTGGAGACCCCCGACATCGAGGACATGTTTCGCTACGTCTATCCCACGGCAGTCGAGGGCGCGCTGGTCCCGGCTGAGGATTTCGATCCCGGCCGTATCCGCAACGAGGCCTTCTTCGAGAAGCTCTACGGTAAAAGCGCCGCTGAAGTGGGCAAGCACATAGCCAGCGTCAAATGGCTGCCGAAACTCGGCAAGAAGACTGCGCAGGTCACCAGGGTTTTTGGCATCAGCGACCGGCTGGGAAAAGTCTCCGACGCGCTTGAGGTCATGCCCGCGGAGCTAAGCCGTTACGGGCTCAAGCCCGGAGGCGGCTTCGTCTGGCGGCCCATCGCCGGCACAGACCGGTTGAGCGTCCACTCTTTCGGCGCAGCCTTCGATATCAATGTCGGCTTCTCCGACTACTGGTACAACAACAGAAACAAAGCCAACCCCAAGGCACACATTCCCTTCAAGAATCGCATTCCGCTCGCGATCGTCGAACTGTTCGAGAAAAACGGCTTCATCTGGGGTGGCCGCTGGTATCACTACGACACCATGCATTTCGAATACCGGCCCGAATTGCTGTTGTACAAGAAATCCAGCTGATCAAGGCCGTCGGCGGCAGCCAGCCGTGAGGCGCGTTGGTCGGCCGAAATTCGCCGATGCCGCCCTATGAGCGTCAATAACGAAGCCCCAGATTTGTGGCGCATTGCTGACCGCTGGCAGTCGCCGCACCACAAACCCGGCGAAGGTCGGCACGGATGTTTTCGGAATTCAACAACTCGGCCGCTTCCGGGTAGCCCTCGGCCAACAACGCTGCAACGATCTCGGCTGGAGACTGGTGAACACCACCCTCTGCCAAAGCATGAGCCCGCTGATAGATATGATCGGTTCTGAGTCTGTTGGCCATTCTCAAGTCCCTCCCTTGATTAGCACTTGATAAACAACCCTTGAGGGGCGCTTGCGTTCCATGCAACCTATGAGGGAATGCTTGCCAGCCACTATGCGGAGCGCTGAATCAGCCTTTTCGTGGCCGTGACGCAAGGATCACGGCGGCGCCATCCGAAAATCCTTGCCCTCGGGCAGCAATTGTCCGCCGTCGACGACAATGGTCGTGCCGGTGATGTAGCTTGCGTCGTCGGAGGCGAGGTACAGGAAGGCATTGGCGACGTCGCGCGGGCTGCCGAGCCGGCCGAGCGGGATGGAATCCTCCATATTCTTGATGTAGGCGGCGCCGCGATGCTGCTGGATGGCTTCGGTCAGGATGTTGCCTGGCTCGACGCCGTTGACGGTTATGCCATAGCCGGAGAATTCGAGCGCCGCCGAACGGATGAAACCATTGATGCCGGCCTTGGTCGCCGCGTAGTGGCCATGGCCCGGGCTGGTGACATGCGGCCCGGTGATCGAGGAAGTGTAGAGCATGCGCCCGTAGCGCTGCGCCTTCATCGGCACCAGTGCCGCGCGGGTGGCATTGAACGTGCCGCGCAGATTGACCGCCATGACGCGATCCCAATCATCGACGCTGGTGTTCTCGATCAACTGCCAGGGATAGATGCCGGCATTCTGCACGATGATGTCGAGCCGGCCGTGCTGTTCGAGCGCCAGCGCTACGGCCGCTTCGGCATCGGCCATCAAGGAGATGTCGGTGCGGATGAAGGGGACGCCGAGTTCGCTGGCGGTCGCTTGTCCGGCCTCGGCCTCGGTGTCGGCGAGCACCAGTCTCGCGCCCTCTTCGGCGAAGCGCAGCACAATGCCCTTGCCGATGCCGCGCGCGCTGCCGATGATCAGCGCCACTCTGTCTTTCAGTCGTCCGGTCATGCCCGCCTTCCTGTCATGCGAGTCGTCCTGTCATGCGAGTCTTTGGCGAATGGTTTGCTTGAATGCGTCGAGCAGCACGGCGGCCAGCACCAGCAGGCCGTGGATCACTAGGGTGAAATTAGCCGGCAGCCCCATAAGATTGATCGCGGTGTTGATGGCTGACAGCAGCAGCACGCCGGCGTAAACGCCGGGCAGGGTGCCGACGCCGCCTTTCAGGCTGACGCCGCCGATGACGACGGCGGCAAAGGCGTTGAACAAGAACCCTGTGCCGAGATTGGCACTGGCGCCCGAGGTGCGGATGGCCAGCAGCCAGCCGGCGAGGCCGGCAATGGCGCCGGCAAGCACGAAAGCGATGATGAGGTTGCGGTTTACCCGGATGCCGGCGCGGAAGGTCGCGGTTTCGTTGCCGCCGATCATCACGAGGTGCCGGCCGAAGGGCGTCTTGGCCATGATCAGCGAGAAAACGACGAAACAGGCGATGGCGATCCAGGCGGTGAGCGGCAGGCCGATCAGCCGCTGGATGCCGAACCAGCGGATGGCAGGTGCCAGATCCTGCGCCGAGCGGCCGCCCGAAATCACCAGCACCAGGCCGCGTACCCAGATGTAGGACGCCAGCGTGATGATGAAGGCGCTCATCTTCACCTTGACCACCAGATAGCCGTTGAAGGCGCCGATCAGGCCGCCGACGGCCAGCGCCAGCAGCAGCGACACCGGAACCATCAGCCATTCCGGATGCAGTTGGACGCCCATGCCGATGCCCGACGAGCAGAACAGGATGCCGACCGCCATGGCGCTGAGCGCGGCTACGGATTCGACCGACAGGTCCATGTGGCCGGCAATGATGACCAGCGCCAAGCCGATCGACATGACGCCGAGCACGCTCGAAGCCTCGATGATGTTGGCGAAGATGCCGAGCTGGAAATAGTTCGGAATGAAGATGGAAAACACCACCAGCACGAACAGCAGCATGAACCAGACGAGGTTATCGAGAACGAACTCCAGGGCATGGCGGGTGCGGGGGTTCATGGGCTGATCCGGCTGGCGCATATCCGAAAATCCTCTCGATTTTCGAAGTCATGCGTGGTTTGGAATTGCGCAGGATTGGCTCCGGGCCGAGAGGGCCCGGAGCGTTTCAGGCTATGTGCCTATTCGACTGACTTGACGGTGTCCGTCGGCGGCTTCTGGTTGCCCCAGAAGGCCGGATTGTCGACGTTTTCCTTGGTGATGGCTGCGCCCGGGATCTTGATGTTCGGGCCCCAGGTTTCCTTGGTGACGGTCGATTTCAGGCCAAGCACATCATATTCGCCAGGCTTGATTTCCTGCTTCTTGACCACCTTGTCCATGAACATGGCGACGGCTGCGGCCTGGGCGTAGAGCGGCTGTTCGACTTCGACGTTGAGCCAGCCCTTGCGGATCAGGTCGAGGCCGACCGGCGCGCCGTTCGAGCTCATCAGCATGACGTCGCCCGGCTTCTTGCCGGCGGCCTCGAGCGAGGCGACGGCAGCGACCGACAGGTGCGCCGCATGGCTGAAGATCAGGTCGATGTCGGGGTTGGCCAGCATCTGGTCGGCAACGATGGTGCCGGCATTGCTCGCTTCCCACTGCATGGCCGGCAGCGAGATGATCTTGACGTCCGGAAACGCCTTCATCTTCTCCTCGAACCCCTTCTGGATGTCGAGCGTGTAGGGGTCGCCGGGGTCGCCCAGCACCTGCAGCACCTTGCCCTTCACCGAGCCGTTCTTGGCTTTCAGCAGTTTTTCCGCCTGGTCGGCGGCGACATAGCCGATCTCGACCGTTCCGGCGACCGAGGTGAAGTCGGACGGCGTCGAGGTGATCTGACGGTCGAATTCAACCACCGGAATGCCGGCGGCGCGCGCGGCCTCGATGGACGGCTTCAGCGCGTTGAAATCGACGGCGGCCAGGATGATCGCCGCCGGTTTGAGCGCGATGACGTCGTTCATCTGCGATTGCTGCGCGTCGGTCTTGTTATCGGCGTTCAGCGTTTTCATCTCATAGCCGGTCTGCTTGAGGAACAGCTCCAGCGCGCTCACCGAGCCGGTTTGGAACTCGTCGAGCAATGTCGGCACCATGTAATAGACGACACCCTTGGACTGGGCGAATGCCGGCGTGAGCGTGGCAAAGGCCAGTGCCAGGATGCCGAAGACAGCAAGAAGTATTCGCTTCATGTCGTTGGCTCCCTGTTAAGCCGGACCCCTCTTTTGTCCCTCAGCCTGCCGGTCCGGCACCGGCAAGCGTCTCCCCGGTGATCATGTTGATCACCGCATCGGGACTTGTTTTGTTGCGTGCGACATCGCCCGCCACGACGCCTTGCCGGATCACCACGATCCGGTCGGCGACCTGGAAAGCTTGCTGCATGATGTGGGTGATGATGACGACGCCGATGCCCTGGCTCGCCACCTGGCGGATCATGTCGAGACCGCGCCGCGTCTGCTCGACGCCAAGGGCAGCAAACGGCTCGTCGAGCAGCACCAGCTTGCCGCCCCAATGCACGAAGCGATTGAGCTCGATAGCCTGCCGCTGGCCGCCCGAGAGATGCTCGACATTGGTGCGCAGGGAAGGGATGCGGGTGCCGGCGCTGGCCAGCGCCTTTTCGACGACCGCCTCCATGGCGCGCTCGTCGAGCACCGGAATGCCCAGAACCTTCCTGGTGATCTCGCGGCCCATGAAGAAATTGGCGACCACGTCAACATTGGTGCAGAGCGACAGGTCCTGGTAGACGGTTTCGATGCCCGCCGCCTTGGCCTCGGCCGGCGACCTCGCCAGAAATTCCTTGCCCTCGAACAGCATGCGGCCCGAGGTCGGCTCAAGCCCACCGGCGATGATCTTGACCAGCGTCGACTTACCAGCGCCGTTATCGCCCAGCAACGCCACCACCTCGCCCTTGCCGATGGAGAAGCTGATCCCCTTAAGCGCTTCGATCGCGCCATAGTTCTTGGTGACGTTGTCGAGCACCAGCAGCGGTTCGCTCATGCGGCAATCTCCTTGGCCGCGAGGGGATCGCGACCGCGCTCGCGCTCGGCCGCGAACATCTGGCCGAAGCGCGGCGACAGCACGCCCGAAACCGCAAGAGCGGCGGCGCCGCGCAACACCGAATGTTGCCCGCCGCGCGCCACCATGACCCGGGGCGTCGTGCGGTCCTTGCGTGCGGAGACGGAGTTGTGCAGGTGCTCAGTCGAGCCCGCCAGCCGTTCGAGCAGATCGAATGACGCCAGCCCGCCGAGGATGACCGTTTCAGGGTCGAACAGGTTTTCGATGACGGCGATGGCATTGTGAAAGATCGGCGCGACGTCCGCGACCCAATCGGCCTCTGAGCCGTTCCAGCGCCGGAGCGCTTCGAGCGAGAGATATCTTTCGAGGCAGCCGCTGTTGCCGCAAGGGCAAGCTTCGCCGCCGGGAACGACAGGGATATGCCCGACCTCACCGGCATTTCCCCAAGCGCCACGCTGCACGCTGCCGTCATGCACCATGGCGCCACCAAGGCCGACGCCGAAATAGAGATAGTAATAGTCAGAGAACTGGGCACCGAGGCCGTAGAGCCGCTCGCCCATGGCCGCCGCCGCCATATCGGTCTCGAAGAAGGCCGGCAGTCCGGTCGAGGCCGCCAGCCGCTCGCGCAGCGCCACATCCTTCCAGCCGGTCATGGTGGTCGGGCCGACAAAACTCATGGATTCGACCCCGAACGGACCGGGCAGGGCCAGGCCTACCCCAAGAACGCGTCCTCCAGCCCGCAACCTGGTCAATTCGATCACCATCGCGCCGATCAGGTCGAAGGCATGGTCAGGCGTCGGGTTCGGGGCCTCGCGATAGGTGCTCTCGATCACGTCGCCGCTCAAATTGATCAAGGCGGCATTGATGCCGAGAGGGGTGATGTGGATGCCGACGGCATAGCCGCCCTCGGGATTGATCCGCAGCGTCGCCGGAGGCAGCCCGCGCCCTTTCGGCTCTTCGCGGAGCGAGAGAATGTAGCCCTGTTCTTCCAGTTCGCGAACGATGGTCGATACTGTCTGGACGGTAAGCCCGACGCGGCTGGCGATCTCGCCACGGGCGATCGGTCCATGCAGGCGGATGGACTCAAGCACGATGCGCCGGTTGTACGGCCGCCCGAACTCCTGATTGGTCCCTCGCAATGCCATGCCTTGCGCCCCCAGTTGACGTTAGGTTCGCATCAAAGATTTATTCAGTCAAATGGAATTCAAAAATAAATTGAGTGTCACCTGCCGACCCCGGGAAGCCACAGGTCGCACCGGCCCAGGACCTGTTCACCTGTCGCCCTTGGCCGATTGCCGCCATGACAAAACCGCTTAAAGGGTGAGCGAACCTCGTAACCGTTGACCCACCAAGGCATGGAGTAGAGATGATCGAACTGCCGTTTGCCCGCGACGAATACCAGCAGCGGCTTCACAAGATCCGCACCGAGATGGCGAAGCGCGGTCTCGAACTCCTCATCGTCAACGACGTTGCCAACCAGCACTACATCACCGGCTATGATGGTTGGTCATTCTACACGCCGCAGGTGGTGCTGATTCCGATCGAGGACGTCGAGCCGGTCTGGATCGGGCGGGCCATGGATGCGGCCGGCGGTCTACTGACCGCCTGGATGAAGCCCGAAAACGTAGTCGGTTTCCCGGAAGATCATGTTCAACGGGCCGATCGCCATCCCATGGACTGGATCGCGAGCTGGATCGTCGCCAGGGGCTGGGGTGTCAGGCACATCGGTATCGAACTCGAAGCCTACTATTTCTCGCCCAAAGCGCATGCCCGGCTGGTCGCCGGACTTCCCAATGCGAAATGGCACGACGCCGATCTGCTGGTGAACTGGATCCGTGCGGTCAAATCGGCGCCCGAGATCGCCTATCTGCGCAAGGCGTCGACCCTGGCCGAGGCGGCAGTGGCGCGGGCCTACGAGTTTATCGCGCCCGGCGTGCGTGAGTGCGATGCGATTGCCGCGATCCAGGCGGCGCAGATTGCCGGCAGCCCGGACTTCGCCGGCGACATCACCGCTCTTCCGCCGACAATCCTCGGCGGCGAGAATGCCTCCGCACCGCACATCATGTGGAGCGACCGGCGGTTTGGAGCCGACGAGACGATTGCGCTGGAACTCGCTGGCGTCTGCCGCCGCTATGCGGCCGGGCTGGCAAGAACCATGCAGCTCGGTAAGACGCCGACGCGTGTCGCGGATACGGCAAGAGCGGTGATCGAGGGCATGGACGCGGTGCTCGATGCGGTGAGGCCTGGAACCACTGCCGAAGCGGTCGAAGGTGCATGGCGCAAAGTCATCCAGCGCTACGGACTGAAGAAGGAATCGCGCATCGGCTATTCCATCGGCGTCGCCTATCCGCCGGATTGGGGCGAGCACACGATCAGCCTGCGGCCAGGCGACAAGACGGTGCTTCAGCCCGGCAACGTCGTGCACTCCATCCTCGGCATGTGGATGGACGGCTGGGGCATTGAGATCAGCGAGACCATTCTGGTTACTGAAACCGGCCATGAAACGCTGACGAAGTTCCCGCGAGAGATCCATGTCAAATCCTGAGGATTCGACGGTGACAGCCGGTGCAGTCGATATCGACGCCCGGATTCTCCAGCAGATGATCGAGATCCGCCGCCATTTGCACCGCAATCCGGAACTGTCGAACCGCGAAGCCAACACGCAGAATTATCTCAGGCAAATGCTGGCCGGCGAGGGAATCACCGATATTCGCGACGTCGCGGGCTTTGGCCTGGCCGTCGATATTGTCGGCACCGGCAAGCCGTCGAACCGAAAGATTGCCATCCGCGCCGACATCGATGCCTTGCCCATCGAAGAAGAATCCGGCGTCGATTATGCGTCGACCAATCCCGGCGTGATGCATGCGTGCGGCCACGACGCCCACGCTTCGATGGGCTTTGCTGTCGCCGCGCATCTTCATCGATCGAGGGCCGATTTTGGCGGAACAGTTCGCCTCATCTTCCAGCCGGCCGAGGAAGACTCGCCCTCGGGCGGTAAACGTGTGGTGGAAGAGGGCCTTCTCGACGACATCGATGCCGCGATCTGCCTTCATGTCGATCCCTATACGCCATCCGGCAAGATCGCTGTCCGTTCAGGCCCTTACACGCTGGCGTGCGACACATTCGATGCAATTGTCATCGGCGAGGCGGCGCATGCGGCAAAGCCCTATGAGGGCGTCGATGCGATTGCCGTGGCCTGCTCCATGGTGAGCGAATTGCAGAAGATCGTCTCGCGCGAGATCGACCCTTACGATCCGCTGATCATTTCCGTCACCGGCATCAATGGCGGCAGCGCCTACAATGTGATCGCCGGCAAGGTCGCCCTGAAAGGGACAATCCGCAGCGGCAGCGACGCAACCCGCGAGCGGGCGTGGCGGCGCGTTCGTGAAATCCTGGAGGGAATAGCTGCAAGCCACGGCGCCAGCGTGCAGCTCGACATTCACAGGGGTGAACCGGGGGTCGTCAACGATGGCGAGATGGCGGAGCTGATCGCCGCCAGCGGCAAGGCCTGCGTCGGCGCCGACAATGTCCTCGACACACCCGGATGGACCATTGCGGATGACTTTGGCTACTTCAGCGAGAAGCGTCCATCGGTCTATTTCCGGCTCGGTATCCGCAATGAGGCGGTCGGCTCGGTCTTTCCGCTTCACCATCCCAAATTTCGCGTCGATGAGGCCGCTTTGAAGGTTGGCGCGGCGACCCTGGTTGTGGCGGCGACAAGATTTCTGTCGACGCAACCGGAAAGCGCTGGCTGATCAAAGCAGTTCAGTATTTGATGACCCGGCGCTCGACCAGCACCACGGCGCAAAACAGGACGATCGACAGGCAGGACGACAGCACGATCGCGGCGTAGAGCCGGTCCGACTGGTAGTTGAAGCTCGCCTGGATGATCAGCGCGCCGAGGCCATTGTCCGAGCCGATCCATTCGCCGACGATGGCGCCGATCACCGCCGTTGCCGAGGCGATCCTGAGCGAGGAAAACAGCATCGGCAGCGCGCGCGGCAGGCGCAGGCCCCAGAAGATTTCCCAGCGTGTCGCCGACAGAACGCGGAACAGCTCGTGCTCGTTATCGCCAGCCGAGTCCAGGCCGCGGATCATGTTCACCAGCGTCGGGAAGAAGCAGATCACCGCCGCGATGACGATCTTCGGCGTCATGCCGAGACCGAAGATCAGGATGATGATCGGCGACAGCGCCAGGATCGGGATGGTGTTGAAGAACAGCACAATCGGAAAATAGGTCGCCTGCAGGATGCGGTTGTGCACGAACAGAACAGCCAGCAGCACGGCGGCCAGATTGCCGATGACGAATCCCGCCAGCGCCTCGATCAGCGTCGGCCTCAAATTGTCCATGAGCAGCGCGAAATTCTTCTGGAAGACACCGAAGATAGCGGTCGGCGTCGGCACGATATAGGCCGGCACGCCGAGCAGCGGCAGCAGATATTGCCAGGCAAGCAGGAGCGACGCCGCGCCGAGAACGGGCAGGGCGATGGCCAATTGCGGCGAGAGCGGCGCCGGCCTCATGATGCCTGCTCCAGCGCGCTGCGCAACTCGGCCATGGCGGCGACGATTGCCGGGTCTTCGCGTGAACAGCGATTGCCATCCTGCTTGAGCGGCCTGAGGTCCAAATCCTTGACCAGCCGCCCCGGATTGGCGGCGAGAACGATGACTCGCTCGCCGAGATAGGCGGCTTCGGCGATCGAATGGGTGACGAACAGGTTCGTCGTGCCGGTGCGCCGCCACAGGTTGAGAAGCTCGTCGTTGAGCCGGTCTCGGGTGATCTCGTCGAGCGCCCCGAACGGTTCGTCCATGAGCAACAGCTTCGGATGGCCAAGCAAGGCGCGGGCGATGGCCACACGCTGGCGCTGGCCGCCGGAGAGTTGATGCGGCAGGCGTTCGCCAAAGCCGGCAAGCCCCATCAGCTCCAGCAATTCGTCGCTGCGGTCCTCGATCTTGCGCGTCAGACTGCCTTGCCCGACGCCAAGCGGCAAACGCACATTGTCGCGCACCGTGCGCCAGGGCAGCAGGGTCGAATCCTGGAACACGAAGCCGACATCGCGGCGCGAGCGCACCGCATGCGGCGTATCGCCAAGCACGCTGATCGTGCCGCCGAGCGGATCGAGCAGGTCGGCGACCACACGCAGCAAGGTCGACTTGCCGCAGCCGGACGGTCCAAGGATCGACAGGAAGCAGCCGGCCTCGACGCTGAGGTCGAGGCCGGAAAGCACCTTGACGGTCGCCTGGCGCGCGCCATAGCCGACATCCAGCCTGCTGGCTTCGATCGCGTTCGCCATCAGGCGGCGGGCGCGTCGAGCTTCGGCCGCTCGGCAGCCGAAAGTTCGAGGATCTTGGTGGTGTAGACATCGGCCGCCTTCGGACGTCCGTTCGGGTATTGGCCGACCTTGTCGAGCAATGCCAGCTGCTCTTCGATCGAGGCGGGATCGAACGTGCCCCAGCCGTCCTTGGCCGTTGCACCGTCGAAGGAGAGTTTCAGCACGAGGTTGACGGTCTTCTGTTCCCAGCCAAGGTCCATTTCGGGATAGGCCGCGACCATTTTCTTCACCGCCTCCTGCGGGTTGGCGTGCACCCAGCCCCAGCCCTTGGCGACCGCGCCGATGAATTTGGCCAGCGTGTCCGGGTCCTTCTCGATTGCCGCATCGGTGGCGAAATAGACATCGGCGTAGGAGTTCAAGCCGAGATCACGCACCAGAAGGTCGATGCGGTCGTCGCCGACGACGCTCAGCGCCTGCGTGTTGGTGATCCAGCCGCCAATGGCGTCGACATCGCCGCGCACCAGGGGCCCCTTGTCGAAGCCGACATTGATGACGGTGAGGTCGGACGCACTCAAGCCGTTCTTGGCTAGGATCTCATCCATGACGAAACGCGCCGTCGGCTGGATGCCGATCTTCTTGCCCTTGAGGTCGGCCACATTGCGGATCGGGTTGGCGGCCTTGGAGGTCAGCGCATAGGGGCCGGTGCGGAAACCGCAGGCGATGATCTTCACCGGCACGCCGCTGGCGCGCGCGGCATAGAGCTGCGGCGTTTCGGAGAATTGGCCAAGCTGTGCCGAGCCAGAAATGACCGGCGGCACGGTCGAGGCGTTCGGGCCACCCGGGCTGAATTCCACGTCGAGCCCGGCATCCTTGAAGTAGCCATTGGCGACGGCGGCAATGTCGCCGATCTGTCCGTTGGACATCAGCCAGTCATACTGGATGACGACCTTTCCGGCAGCCTTGGCGCCCGGCGTCAGCAGCAATTGCATGCCGCCCGATGCCACGGCAACAGCTGCCAGGCCGGACTTCATGAAGCTGCGGCGGTTCATGTCGTAGTCTTTGTTCCCATTCATTTTTCGCTCCTGTTGCAAGACTGTCTCGTCTCTTCATTGCGCGCCGTTCCCTTGGCGCGGGTGGTCTACGGCTGTTCGTCGTGGTAGTCGCCGGGGCCGCCGTCGAGCCAGGCGTAGAGTTCCCAAAGCGTGTCGTCCGGGTCGGTGAAATAGGCGCAGCGCGCGTTCCAGACATAGTTTTCGGGCGGGCCATAGAACGGCACGCCCTTTGCCGTCAGCTCGGCGTGCAGCCGGTCGATGTCGCCGGGCGCGTCGAGCTGGACGGCGACACAGACCTTGTGGGCATGGCGCGGCGACCGCAGTTTCGAAACGCCGGCATGCTGGCCGATATGGTCGATCTCCCAGGCGGCCAGTGTCACGCCCTCGCTGTGGAAGTCGGCAAAACCCTCGGCACGGCGGCGCAGCCGGAAGCCGAGCTTGTTGACATAGAACTCCACCGTCCGCCCGATATCCTCGACGAGAAGGCAGACGTCGGAAATTCGATATGCAGTCCCGAGCGACATGATTATTTCCCTTCCTCGGTACGCTGGGTGCGCAACGGCAGCTTGACGCCGACACGGTCGGCCGCACCGATGATGTGCGCGCGCATCGCCGCCTCGGCTTCTGCCGGGTTGCCGGCGACCAGCGCCTCGTAGATGCGCACATGCTCGCCGACATTCACTTCAACCAGATCGTGCAAGGGGTTGGTCTGCCGTGCGTAATAGATCGAGCGGCGGATCTGCTCGCAGACGAAGGAAATGAAGGTGTGGATGTAGCTGTTGCCCGTAGCCCGGGCGATTTCGCGATGAAACAGAAGATCGGCGTCGATGCTGCCGTCCTCCCAGCGCTCTTCACCGCTCATTCGGTCGAGTGCCGCCTTGATGGCGTCGAGGTGTTCCTGGTCGCGCCGCTCGGCGGCAAGCGCGGCGGACTCGGCCTCGAGGATGCAGCGCAGCTCGAACAGCCGCTCCATGTTCTGCCCCTCCTTCAGCGTCTCGCGGTCGATGCGGATCGACGCACGCTGTTCCGGGGCGAGGACGAAGGAGCCGATGCCTTGCCGCGCCTCCACCATGCCGTCGGCACGCAATTGCGCGATCGCCTCGCGCACCACATTGCGGCTGACGCCGAATTTCTCCGACAGCTGCTGTTCCGTCGGCAGCAGGCTGCCCGGATTGAGGTCGCCAGACTCGATCTCGCGGCTGAGGAAGGCGGCAACGCGGTGCGGTAGCGCCTCGACAGTGCCGATGGCAGCTAGTCGTTGTTTCATGAAAGGGTCTCCGTCGCTGGAAAGAGGCAGCCGGGGTTCATAAGCCTGTTCGGATCGAGCGCGTCTTTCAGCGTGCCGACCAGCCGGCGGTGGACAGGAGACATTCCCGCCCAATAGACGCGGCTACGGGTGCGCCCGATGCCGTGCTCGGCGCTGATCGAGCCGCCAAGCGCATTGGTGATGTCGTACAGCCCGGTGGTGATGGCGGCGCCCCTGGTGCGCGCGTCGGGTTCGGCAAGGCCGAGCGGCGGCAGGACGCTGAAATGGATATTGCCGTCGCCGGCGTGGCCGTAGGCAGCCGACAGCCAGCCTGGATGATCCCGCGCAACAAAGTCGCGGGCTCGGGCGATGAGGGTAGGAATGTCGGAGATGCGCACCGAGAGATCGGTGCGCACGTGATAGCCGCGCTTGGCCTGACCCTCGACCAGCCCTTCGCGAATGGCCCAGAAAGCCCGTGCCTGCGCGCCGCTTTCGGCCAGCACTGCATCGGCGACGAGTTCGTTTTCCATCGCGTTGGCAAGAAAGTCGACCAGCAGCGTCCGGAGGTCGACCACGGCGCCTGAAGAAAGTTCGATCAGCACATGAACAGGGGCTGTCACCGGGACGACGGTGTTCGGGTCGACAAGGCGTGCAAGGTCCATGCATTCCGCGCCAATGATCTCGAAGGCGGATATAAGGTCGGAGCATCCGCGCCGGGCTTGCCTGAACAGCGCGATCGCCGCTTCGAATGAGCGAAGGCCCAGATACGCCGTCTCGACCTTGCCGGGTTTCGGAAACAGCTTGACCTCGACACCTGTGATGATGCCCAGCGTGCCCTCCGCGCCGATGAAAAGCTGCTTCAGATCGTAGCCGCGATTGTCCTTGCGCAGGCCGGAAAAGCCGTTCCACAATTCGCCGTCCGGCAGCACCACCTCCAGGCCGACAATGAGATCGCGGACCATGCCGTAACGCAGGACATTGACGCCACCGGCATTGCTGGCGGCATTGCCACCGATCTGGCAGCTGCCTTGAGCGCCTAGCGCCAGCGGAAACAGGCAATCCTGATCCTCGGCAGCATCCTTGACGTGTTGCAGGATGCAGCCGGCATCAGCCTGCAGGGTGAAATTGTCGGCGTCGACGACGCGGATCCTGTTCAGCCGCTCCAGGCTGATGATCACCGCGCCGTGGGCGGCTGTGCCGATGTCGATCGCGCCCGCGACAAGCCCGGTGTTGCCGCCTTGCGGGATCATCGCCTGTCCGAGCGTGCCGCACAGCCGAACCGCGGCCTGAACCTCGGCGACCGAAGCTGGTTTCAGCACCGCAAGTGCGCCGCCGTGGTGATCGCCGGACCAGTCCACGAGGTATTTCGCCATGTCGGCTGCGTCGGCGACCACGCCGCCTTGCCCCAGGAGATGCTCCAGGGCGGTAAGAACGTCAGATGAAATGCGGTGGATGGTCATTACAGGGTCGGCGTTGGTGTTGCGGCGTATGGTTATACATATCATCCTACAACTCGAATTGTGTCAACACCGGCAGGCCGAACGGCCGTGGACAAGTCGCCTTGCTGGCATAGGAAGTTAAGCGGCCGGCGGGCAGTCGTGGCCGACACGGATAGCGATTACCCGGCCCCGGATTGCTTCCAAAACGGGGCAGATCCGGTTTGAGGGCTATTGGGTGCCAGTCAGGTCAGGACTGGCGGGGCTCAGAGAAACTGGGCGACCTTCTTGCCGACGGTAAGGAAGCGCAACGGATCGATCGCTTCGCCATTGTGGCGGACTTCATAGTGCAGATGCGGGCCGGTCGAGCGGCCGCTGCTGCCGGTCTTGCCGATGATGGCGCCGGCATCCAGTTTTTCGCCCACGGTCACGTCGATTTCGCTGAGATGCCCGTAGCGGGTCGAAAACCCGTTGCCGTGGTCGACCTCGACCATGCGGCCATAACCGCCGTTCCAGCCGGCCTTGATGACGATGCCAGGCGCCGTAATCTTGGCGTCCATACCGATGGGCGCTCTGAAATCCATCCCGGAATGCAGTGCGGCGGTCCCGAGAATGGGGTCGGTGCGCACGCCGAATGGGCTGGTGACGGAGTGGCCGGGAGCCGGGTTGGCCAGCGGCAACTGACGGGCTTCTTTCTTGAGATGGTCAAGCGTATCCAGCGCTTCGTCCAGTTCCTTGACCTTGCTATCGAAGATCATCGAGCTGTCGAGCGGGATCAGCGGTCCGCCGACATCGCTCTCATTCTTGCCGAAATCACTGTCGACCGGCAGGCCGGCAGCCTGCAGCGCCTGAGTGATCGCGTCGGCGCTCTTGTAGGCATTGTCGGCAAGCGTGTTGATGCGGGTAAGCTGCTCGTTCTCGATGGATTTCAGCGACTGGTTGATCGAAACGAACAGCTTGTCGGCGCGATCGGCGGCTGAATCGTTGGGCAGTGGATCGCTGCGGGTCGACCACAACGAGAATGGCCTGGTGTCGGCGGCGCCGAGATCGGCGCTGAGACTGGCGACCGCGTAATTCTGCGCCGGCTGGTTAATGCTGCCGGTCACGTCGGCGTGCTTGTCGGGCTTGGCAGTCGCGGCCGGATCCTCAGTAGGCGCCGTTCCGACCTCATTCTCGGCGCGCTCAAGCAGCGGGCCGAGACGGCCATGGCGCTGGCTCAACTGGCTCTGACGCTCGATCAGTTCGCTGACCTTGGTTTCCATCAATTGCTGGTCGAGCAACTGGCGGCTGGTGATGCGGTCGACCTGGGCACGAAGCGCTGAAATGCGGTCCTCGTAGGCCTGCTGCATGCGCGCCTGGCGCGCCGTGGTGGCGCCGATGAGGTCGTCGCGCAGCACGAGATAGGACGTGGCCAGGAGGTAACCGATGGCGATGGCGGCGAATGCTGAACCGATGAATGCCGCGAGCCAGGGCCGGATCGTGAAGTGCCGGATCTCATTGCCCCGGGCGATGATGACCGTGTGGGGTTCCTTGCGCCTGCCGAAGATTGCGGACTGACCGGTTGCGTTCACGGGACCAAGCTTTCGTTTACGACACCACGACAAGCTTGATTACACATTATTAGGGTTAACAAAGGCTTGCCGGATTTACATCAGCGGAAACGAATGCAAGCGGCGCGGGCAAGAGGTTGCACGAAAATTGCCGAGTACCGGCCACCCTGTCGCGAGATCATCAGCCATGAGCACCAATGTGCTACCGGGAGAACGGCCTGTCGTTGTCGGATCAGGTCCAGTTTCTTAACTGTCTTCGATTGCTCTTAATTGACGGTTTTCGAGTAAAAGCCTGCCGGGATTTGGGATTCACTATGGCAACAGGAATGCTGGGCGATCTGGTTGGCAAGATCCTCGACAAGATCTCGGGCACCAGTCTGCTGGCGACCGGGCTTTTGCTGTTGACTGCCCTTGTCAGCGCGCTCGTGGCCTATTGGCGCACGGTCGAACAGAAGAACTGGAAGGAGTTTTTCGAGTTCGTCATCCCGCGTGAGGTCATCACTCACCCTTCGGCAAAGGCCGACCTGATGTTCTGGGTGACGAAGAAGGCACTGATGCCCTTCCTGATGCTGCCCGCCGGAATTGTCTTCGTCACGGCGGTGGGCTACGCAACCAACTGGCTGTTTTCGACACTGTTCCAGTTCCAGCCGCCTCTGATCGAGGCGCCGGCAGGGCCGGTGACGGTGCTGATCTTCACCATCACCATGCTGCTCGCCTACGACATTTCCTATTATCTCTATCACGTCGCTCAGCATCGCTATCCCGTGCTTTGGGAGCTGCACAAGGTGCATCACTCGGCGGAGGTGATGGTCGGGATCACCAAGGACCGCGTCCACCCGCTCGACGAGCTGATGAACAGGGCCTGGGATGGCGTCGTCGTGGGCGTCTGCTTCGGCATCTGGTCGCTGATTTCGCTGAACCTTGTCGAACTGACCGTCTTTGGCGTCAACGTCTATGTCATGCGCAACATCCTGATGATGGACTTCGTCAGGCACACGCATTTCAAGATCTCGTTCGGCCCGCTCAATCATGTGGTCCTTTGTCCTCATTGGCACCAGCTGCATCACAGCGTCGATCCGCTCCACTACGACAAGAACTTCGGGCTGCTGTTCTCGTTCTGGGATCGGCTCTTCGGGACATTGTGTGTGCCGAAGCCCGACGAGGACTTCAAATTCGGACTGGTCGACCGCGATGTGCGTGACTACCAGTCGCTTGCCGGCCTCTATGTCATGCCGCTGAAGCGGATGTGGGGGCATATTGCCAGGCGCATCCGGCCTGGAAAACCACGGACCTCGCGACCATCGGAAGGGACACGGCCATGAACGCTCCCTTCGTGCTCGCGATACCGCGCACACGCACCTTCGAAGTCGTGACATCGGCGGCGCGCCTGGCCGAGATCGCACCGGCCTGGAGCGCGCTCTGGCAGCGAGCCGGCGGGCTTGTCTTCCAGCACCCCGACTGGATCACGGCCTGGTGGCGCACCACCCCGCATCAGGAGCGGCGCACACTCAGGATCGGGCTTGCCTGGAACGGCGACCGGCTCGATGGCGTGATAGCGCTCGCCACCTTCAAGCGCTCCGGCATCCGCATGCTCGAATGGGCGGCGAAGGATCACAGCGACTATGGCGATGCGCTGGTTGCGCCCGACAGCGATCCGCAGGCGATCTCCCGCCTCTGGCAGCATGTTTTCGATCAGGGCGGCTTCGACCTCATCTATCTCAACCGTCTGCTGCCGGATGCCGGGGTTCATGCCCTGCTGGACCCCGCCGCGCGCCACGGCAAGGCGCTTCGGCCCAACCATCGCAGTGAGATCAGCTACCGTGTTGCGGGCCCCTGGCAGCGCGGGGAGGAGTGGTTCGAGACGCTGTCGAAGAAGGGCCGGCAGAACTACCGGCGTGGCCGCAAGTTCCTGGAAGAAGGCGGTGCATTGCGTTTCCGCCTGCTCGATGCGGACGAGCCGCGCGAGCCGGTGCTCGCCCGGGTTGCGGTGCTGAAGCGCCTCTGGCTTGTCAGGCATGGCCGCGTTTCGGACCTGTTTGACAAGGGCTCGCCCGTTCTTGCTGCGCTCGTTTCGGTGCTGGCCGAACTCGGGCTGTTGCGCATCTTCGTGCTTGAGCTTGACGGTGCGATCATCGCCGTCTCGATCAATTTTGAGCAGCACGGCACGATGATGGCTTTCGTCACCACCTATGATCCCGAATACGAGCGCGCCTCGCCGGGCATGGTGCTGATGATGGACTATATCCAGTGGTCGCTCGACCGTGGCCTGGCCAAAGTGGATTTTCTCTGCGGCGGCGAGGATTTCAAGCGGCGCTTTGCCACGCAATCAGTCACGCTGTCGTCGGTGATGGGGGCGCGCGGTCTGCGCGGTCATCTCGCCGCGATGGCCGATCGTGCGAACCATGTTTCGAAATCCTGGCGGGCGCGGCGGCAGCCGAAGGCGGAAACGCCAGACGAGTAAGGGCGCTTCATTTCGGCACGATCAAAGCGCGCGAACAGCCTCCAGCACCTCTTCAGCGTGGCCCTTGACGCGGACCTTGCGCCAGATCCGGGCGATCCGACCGTCGCCGCCGATCAGGAACGTCGCCCGCTCGACGCCCATGTATTTGCGCCCATACATCGATTTCTCGACCCACAGATGGTAGGCCTCGATCACCTTGCGCTCCTCGTCGGCGGCGAGGTCGATGGTGAGGTTGTATTTCGATTTGAACTTGTCGTGCTTCTTGGCGTTATCAGGCGACAGGCCGATCACCACGGCGCCGGCTTTCTCGAATTCCGGTTTCAGTTGTGAAAAGCTGATCGCTTCCTGCGTGCAGCTTGTCGTGTCGTCCTGCGGGTAGAAATAGAGCACCACGGGCTTGCCGGCGGATGCGGCAAGGCTAATTGATTCACCACCGTCCCGCGGTAAATCGAATTGCGGCGCTGGATCGCCCACGTCGAGGTCAGCCATATCGATGCCCTTGTTTGAGGTTACGCGCGAAGCCACACCGATATAGTGTCGACCGGGGATTCGTCCACGAGCGAATTTGTACAACGGAAGATTGCGTGGATCAGGAGCAACCGCAGCACGAAAAGATCAGGTTCAGGCGTGACGAGATCACCGACCTGGGCGCCTTTCCGTCCGCGTGCCGTGTCCCGCCGCTCGGCCAGGCGTCGATCGGCCGCGGTTTCCGCATCCTTTCGCGCGTCTTTGCCGGCATCGTCGCGCTCCTGCTGCTGGCAGCTATGGCTGTCTATCTCATCGGCCTTTCCGGCATCGGCGCAGACCGACTGCGCATCGAGGCGGAAGCCGCCATCGAGAAACTCGCCGGTGTCGATGTCCATGTCGCCGTCGGGCCTGCCCGCATCACGCTCGACAGTTCAAGCTTCGTCGCTCTCCAGGTCAGTGATGTCAGCCTGAAGACATCGGACGGCAAACCCATGGCCGACGCCGGCCGCGTGCGCTTCGGTGTGCGCCTCGTCCCGCTGTTGTGGGGAGAGGTGCGGTTGACCAGCGCCAGGATTTCCGATGCACACATCGTTGTCGCGGCGATGCCGTCTGGCGGCGACTGGACCGCCGCGCTGCGCAATGAGGACGGCCTCGTCGATCCGGAGAAATTGTCCGAGGCAGTGTTCGGCAACATCCACCGCGCGCTCGACGCCGTGCGGGAAGATTCGCTGCGCCGGATCGATCTCGACAATGTCGAATTCGTGCTGCCCGAAACCGGAGCGATCAAACTGGTCACCATCGCCAATGCCACGGTCGTTCAGTCGGGGCCGGGCGGCATGGCGTTTTCCTCCGAGGCGGATGTCGATGGCAGAAAGGTCACCGTTGCCGCTTCCGCCGCCCGCGATGTCGCGGCGCACCGCGTGACGGCGCTGAATGCGAGCATTGATCTGGCGGCTGCCGACGAAACCACGGCCGACGGCGGGAAGTTGGGTGCTTTCGCGTTGAAGCTGACAGGATCGGAGGGATCCGGCACGAACGGGTCACGCCTGACGGCCGTCCTGTCGTCGACGGGTTCCGTGCTTGATCTCGGTGCACGCGGGCTGCTGCCGGCCGACGTCGATGTCGATGCCACGCTTGTCGATGGCAGCAACAAGATCCAGGTGGACAGACTGCTGCTGAAAACTGGCCGGTCTTCTTTCAATTTCGGCGGCTCGATAGGGCCAAAGCCCGCGACAGGGGCGGCGGGCGAGGAGCCTTCTTATCGTTACGACCTGACCAGCGACGGTTCGACCCTGGCCCCATCGGAATCGCCTGAGCCAGCGCTGACCTTCCTCGCCCGTATTGCCGGCGTTTATCAACCCACAAGTCACAAGCTGGTGGCCGAGGAGATCGCACTTCGTTCCGATTCGAGCGGCGAGGTGATGGGAACCGCGGCGGTCGAGTTCGTCGAGGGCAAGGCGCCCGGGATCAATGTGGCGTTGAACGTCCACAATATGCAGGTTTCGCATGTCAAGCAGCTATGGCCTTGGTTTTCAGCCCGTAACGCCCGGCTTTGGGTGCTGGCCAACCTGTTCGGTGGCCGGGTCGTCGACGCCAACCTCCAGTTCCACGTCGTGCCGGACCGTCTCGGCAATGGCGTGCCGCTTTCTGCCGACGAAGTATTCGGCACTTTCAAGATCGAAGGATCGCGCTTCGATACGGCCGGCCGCATTCCGCCGATACGCGACGCGGTTGGCATGGTCGCATTTCACGCCAATGACGTCGACATTTCGCTGTCATCGGGCACTGTCTTCATGCCCAGCGGCCGCACTGTCGCAGCCAGCAATGGGACACTGACGATAAAGGCGGCGAACCATCCGCCAGTCATCGGCGCGCTCGATATCGACGTCGATGGAGACGCGGCGGCCGTCGCCGAACTCGCCTCCTACGAACCGATCAATGCCATGCGCCATGTCGGCTTCCTGCCAGAGGACTTGTCCGGCAGCGTTACCGGCCATGTCAGGGCCGACATCCCGCTACAGTCCGGCGTCGACACTTCCAAGCTCGACTGGCTGGTGTCGCTCGACTACACCGGCCTGTCGCTGGCCAAGCAGTTTGAGGGGCAGAGCGTGACGAATGCCGACGGTTCGATCACGGTCGATCCGCAAAAGGCAGTGATCTCCGCCAAGGCATCGCTGAATGGCATTCCGGCCGAACTCGACCTTGTCGAACCGTTGGCGGATGATGGGCCGGCGCGCAGCCGCAAGGTGGAGCTGGTGCTGGACGACAAGATCCGCGCCGCCGCCATGCCCGGCCTCACTCCTTTGCTGGGCGGAACGGTGAAGGTCGCGATCGACAAGAGCGGCGATGGCAACCAGAACGTGTCGGCCGATCTGACCAATGCCAGGCTGGACATTCCCTGGGCCGGCTGGACCAAGGGGGCAGGGGTTCCCGCCAACGTCACCTTTGTCATGACCAAGGCCGGTGACACCACGACGCTGTCCGACTTCGACCTCGAAGGCAAAACCTTCTCCGTCGGCGGCAGCATCGTGCTGGTCAATGGCGCCCTGTCTTCGGCCAAATTTAGCAAAGTTACGTTGAACAGGGGTGACGATGTTTCCGTGTCGGTGAAGCGATCAGGCAAGGGCTATGCGGTCGACATCTCCGGCAATGCGCTCGATGCTCGTTCGCTGGTCAAGCAGTTCACGTCCGATGTGGACACCGCAACCAAGACGACCGGAACCGACAACATTTCCGTCAGCGCCGACGTCGAGCAGCTGACCGGTTTCCACGACGAGCAACTGTCCAATCTGAAGCTGGACTACAGTGCCGCCGGTTCGCGGGTGAACGGACTGAAGGTTAGCGCGACCGCGAGTTCTGGCGCCGCGATAACCATCAGCAACACCACCGGCGACGGCAGGCGCTCGCTTAACGTGCAATCGGCGGACGCCGGCGCCATATTGAGGTTCCTCAACGTCTACGAGCACATGGAAGGCGGCGCGATCACGCTGGCCTTGTCGGGAACCAGCGACGGGCCGATGAAGGGCAAGGTCGATACCAGCAACTTCTTCATCGTCAACGAACCGAAACTGGCCTCCATCGTCTCGACCACGCCGACCGGCGACAGCCGCAGCCTTAACCAGGCGGTGAAGGGCAATCTCGACACCTCGCGGGTCAAGTTCGAGCGCGGCTACGCCGAGATCGACAAGGGCAGCGGCTATCTGAAACTGGCCAATGGCGTGCTGCGCGGCCCGCGCATCGGCACCACGTTCCAGGGCATTCTCTACGACCAGAACAACAACATGGACATGACCGGCACCTTCATGCCGGTCTACGGCCTCAACCGCATCTTCGGCGAACTGCCCATCGTCGGCGCGCTGCTCGGCAATGGCCGCGACCGTGGCCTGATCGGCGTCACCTACCGGCTCAGGGGCAATGCCAACAAACCGGTGCTCGACGTCAACCCGCTGTCGGTGATCGCGCCAGGCATATTCCGGTCGATCTTCGAGTACCGGTGAGACCGATCAATCAGCTGTCGCATAAGGCCCATGACCCAGAGTCTATAAGTCGGTGAGGTGTAACCTCGACGAGGCCTTGATTAATATTTTTCGAAGTGTTGAGAGCGCGGTGCATTTTTTGCCAGCAACCGTGTTGTCAAGCTGGAGCTTGTGAGTCTTGCCGAAAGAAGGTTAGATCGGAAGTAGCTTGGGGGAGGATTTAGGACAAATGGTACAGGAGGCCAACGTCACTTGGCGCTCAAAATATCGGAGCGCTATCGAAAGCGGCGAACTTACTGCAAAATTCAGTGCAGACGGCTCACGTATCCTACGCTGGTATATCGACTTCCGGCATAAGTTGCTCCACGTGCATAAGGAGTTGAGTGCACCGGAACTGTTCATGCTTCAACACAAGATCGATGCGCTGATGGAGCAATGGGATGAAAGGGCGGATCAACAGCATCAAAAATTGAAAGTGTTCGCCAGCAAATCTCAGGCCGAGAAAGATACACTTGATGCAACGATCCGGCTCGAAAGACTGCATCAAATCCTAAACCACACACTCACGGTTAATGACCGCGTTGATTGGAATGCCCTTAAGGATCACAGCACCTATGACGGCGCTACGAAGTTCCAAAGGGCCATACCCCAACGCGTGAAACGTCCTGAACCCCACCTTACGCCGCCGGAAATCTCATTCTTCGATAAGTTATTCGGCAAAGCAAAGCATCGACAGGCAGATGCTCAGGCGAGATTTGAGCAAGAGAAATCCGATTGGCTTATTACTGAGCAGAAAGAGAGCCGGAAGCTCAATCAATCGATAGCTCAATGGACTGCCGAAAAAGCAGAATTTGAAGCAGCTGGTGAGCGACAGATGCGCGAATTTCTAGATCGGCAAGCTGCGACCAATCAGCGTGTTGATGTCTTGGCTGCGAATGTTGCAGAAGGCGATCCGCAGGCGGTAATCGAGCACGCCATGTTGGTTCTCGACGCCTCAAAATATGACGATCTTTTTGAAAAATCTTACGCAATCGAATACGCTTCAAACTCAAAAACTCTGATGCTCGAGTACCAGTTGCCGTCGCCAGATAAAATGCCGACGGTCAAATCCGTTCGCTTCATCGCCGCGACCGGCGAACTCAAAGATGCACATATCTCAGAGAAAGAGCAGAAGGCCAATTACGACTCGGTCTGCTACCAGATATGCCTGCGGACCATACATGAGCTCTTGGAAGCAGACGAGTATGACAATCTGCAGAGGGTGTTGTTCAACGGAATATCAACGTTCATCGATCGGACAACAGGTCTGGATACGACATCGTGCATTATGTCGATTTTGGTCAACCGCGAGGACTTCTTAAAAATCGACCTTAGCCGCGTCGATCCCAAAGCTTGCTTCAAAAACCTCAAGGGGGTGTCTGCGTCCTCACTTGCAGCACTGGCACCTATCCCTCCCGTTATGGTCCTGAACAAGGAAGACAGGCGTTTTATTGACCCCCGCATGATTGCGGACACGCTTGATACAGCAATGAATTTGGCGTCGATGGATTGGGAGGATTTCGAACACCTCGTACGCGAACTCTTCGAAAGGGAATTTGCCTCCCGCGGAGGCGAGGTAAAGGTCACACAGTCGAGCAGTGACGGAGGTGTTGACGCTGTAGCTTTCGACCCCGACCCGATTACTGGTGGGAAGATCGTGATCCAGGCCAAGCGATATACCCGAACGGTCGGCGTTTCAGCCGTTCGCGACCTCTACGGAACTATGCAGCACGAAGGTGCATCTCGCGGGCTCCTTATTACAACTGCTGACTATGGCCCTGACGCGCACAAATTTGCGGCAGGAAAGCCAATCACACTTTTAACCGGCGCCAACCTGCTGCATCTTCTTGAGAAGCATGGGTACAGTGCGAAGATCGATTTGCGCGAGGCTCGAAAAGAGCTCAACCTGCGCGACTATGCCACAAGGCAATAACCGTCGGTTTTGTGACTCAGGGAAACCACAGTCCTGGCAATTCAGCAAAGCGGGGCAGAACGCCAGTGCCTCAACCGGCCGAACTAACGCGGAACCGATACCGGTAAACCGCCTCAGGCCGGCCGCACCAGGACGTGTTTTTTCCTGCCGAGTGAAAGCTTTACGACGTTTTCCGGACTCAAATCCTGAAGCGTCACCATGCGGCGATCATCGCTGACCAACTGGTCGTTGATGCGCACGGCACCGCCCTGGATGTGCCGCCGCGCTTCGCCATTGGACGATGCCAGCCCGGCAGTGACCAGCAGCGACAGGATGCCGACGCCGGCGTCCAGCGCCGCCCCGTCGATCTCTACGGTCGGCAGGCTTTCGGCGGTCACGCCTTCCTCAAACGTCTTGCGCGCGGTTTCCTCGGCCTGGTTCGCCGCGTCACGACCATGGACGATCGCCGTCGTCTCCGTTGCCAGGACCTTCTTGGCTTCGTTGATCTCGGAGCCGCCAAGTGCTGCCAGGCGCGCGATCTCATCGAGAGGCAGGCGGGTGAATATTTTCAGGAAGCGCTCGACATCGGCATCCTCGGTGTTGCGCCAGTACTGCCAGAAATCATAGGGCGAGAAGAGATCACCGTTGAGCCAGACCGCACCCTTTGCCGATTTGCCCATCTTGGCGCCGGACGATGTCGTGAGCAGCGGCGTGGTCAGGGCGTAAAGCTGCGGCGTGCCCATGCGATGGCCGAGATCGACGCCATTGATAATGTTGCCCCACTGGTCCGACCCGCCCATCTGCAGGCGGCAGTTCTGGCGCCGGGCGAGTTCGACGAAATCGTAGCCCTGCAGGATCATGTAGTTGAATTCGAGGAACGACAGCGACTGCTCGCGGTCGAGCCGCAGCTTGACGCTGTCGAAGGTCAGCATGCGGTTGACGGAAAAATGCCGGCCGACATCGCGCAGGAACTCGACATAGTTGAGCTTCATCAGCCAGTCGGCATTGTTGACCATGACGGCGTCGCTCGGGCCGTCACCGAAACGCAGGATGCGGCCGAAGATGCGCTTTATGCCTTCGATGTTGGTGGCGATCGCCTCGGGCGTCAAAAGGCTGCGCTGGTCGTCGCGGAAAGACGGGTCGCCGATCATCGACGTGCCGCCGCCCATCAGCGCGATCGGCCGGTGCCCGGTCTCCTGCAGCCAGTAAAGCATGGTCGCCGAGATCAGATTGCCGATATGCAGGCTGGTGGCGGTGGCGTCGTAGCCGACATAGGCGGTGACCGTTTCCTTGGCGAAAAGCTGGTCGAGGCCGGTTTCATCCGAAATCTGGTGGATGAAGCCGCGCTCGCTCATCGTGCGCAGGAAATCGGATTTGAAGGCAGGCATGGTTTCTTCCCGAAAAGCGTCCGGCCGTCCGGCGCGGGCATATGTGAACGGGCGCGTTTAGCATCCAAGCGCGATCAGCAAAAGTGGAATCCGGTTTTGCGCTGGATCGCGCGCCAACCAAGAGCCCGCGATTAGCAAAAGTGGAATCCGGTTTTGCGTCGGATGCCCATCCGCAGGGATTACAACATGTCCGGGTGATCATCCCCTCTTGGAACGGTGCGACGAGCCGTCCGGCACGAATGCTTGCGTCATTGTTTCGGCTGGCGTAATGAGGCGCCGCGCCAAAGGTTCTTGCAGCCCACGACCTCGAGCGGCACCGCACGGCATCCACAAAATGCCATATCCGACGACAGAGCCCCGACGCGACATGCCGGACGCATTGATATCCATCGTCATTCCTTGCAGGAACGAGGCGGCAAACCTGCCGCTGCTGATCGATGAGATCGAGGCGGCGATGACCGGGCGCGACTTCGAACTGATCATCGTCAATGACGGCTCGACCGACGAGACGGCGACCGTGCTTGCCGAGCAGACGGCGCTTCGGCCGTTTCCGGTGCGCGAGTTGCGGCACCAGAAATCGGCCGGACAGAGCCTTTCGGTGCGTTCCGGTGCCTGGGCGGCGCGCGGCAGCATCGTCGCCACGATCGACGGTGACGGCCAGAACGACCCCCAATACATTCCGGTGCTGGTTGATGCCTTGCGTCAGGCCGGCCCCGATTTCGGCGCGGCACAAGGGCAGCGCCTCAAGCGCCGCGACAGCAAGGTCAAGCAGCTCGCGTCGCGCTTCGCCAACTGGCTGAGGAACGCCATCCTGCATGACGAGACGCGTGATACCGGCTGTGGCCTGAAGGCCGTCCACACCGATATCCTGCGCAAACTGCCGTTTTTCGATGGCACCCATCGTTTCGTCCCGGCCCTGGTTATCCAGGAAGGCTATCGCGTCGTGCATTGCGACGTCGTCGACCGCTCGCGTCGCCACGGCAAGTCGAACTACGGCATTTTCGACCGCGGCCTGCAGGGCGCGCTAGATCTTGGCGGTGTCTGGTGGCTGCGGCGCAGGCGACGCAGAATGCCAAAAGTAGAGGAAATCAGCCGTGGTTAACGTGCTTCAGGAATTGGGAACCTGGCTTCATCAGGTTTTTGTCAAGCAATTCGACGCGTGGATCCTGCTGGGGTTCATCGCCCAATTCTTCTTCACCATGCGTTTCGTCGTGCAGTGGCTGGCTTCTGAAAAGGCCAAGCGCAGCGTGGTGCCCGTCGCCTTCTGGTTCTTTTCCCTGTTCGGCGGCGGCCTGCTGCTGATCTATGCCATCGTGCGTCAGGATCCGGTGTTCATCGCCGGCCAGGCCATGGGCATGTTCATCTATGTCAGAAATCTCTGGCTGATCGCCAATGAGCGCAAGGCGGCGGCGATGACCAAGGTCGATTGAGCGGCCCACCCGTCAAGCAATGATCAGAGAGGCTCAGAAATGGCTTTGAACAGGAACTACATTCTTCTCTTCCTGTTCAGCCTGGTGATGACGGTTTCGGGACTGGCATCCCTGCCGCCGATCGACCGCGACGAGTCGCGTTTCGTTCAGGCAACCAAGCAGATGGCGGAGAGCGGCGACTATGTCGATATCCGCTTCCAGGACGCGTCGCGCTACCAGAAGCCGGTCGGCATCTACTGGCTGCAATCGGCGGCCGTGAAGCTGAGCGGGCAAGGCGCCGAAGCGCCGATCTGGGTCTACCGCACGATCTCGGCGCTCGGCATTGCCATTGCGGTGCTGGCGATCGCCTGGACGGGCACCAATCTTTTTGGCGCCAATGCCGGTATCGCTGCGGGCTTGGTGATGGCCGCTATCTTCGCCACCGCTTTCGAGGGGCGCGATGCCAAGACCGATGCGATGCTGCTCGCCTGCTGCGTCGCGGCACAAGGTGCGCTGGCGCAGATCTATCTGGCATCGCGCCGCAACGGACCGGTTGCCGGTCATCTCTGGTGGATCTTCTGGATCGCGCAAGGCGCGGCGATCCTCATCAAAGGGCCCATTGCGCCGCTGCTATCGGCGCTGACCATCGCGGTGCTGTTCGCCTTCGAGCGCGACGGGCGCTGGCTGTCGAAACTCCGGATTGGACGCGGCCTGCTGCTGGTCGTGATCATTGCGCTGCCCTGGCTTGCCGCGATCACCTGGAAGAGCCACGGCGCTTTTCTGCAGCAAGCCGTTGGCAAGGACATGCTTGGCAAGGTCGCCTCGGGCGAGGAATCGCACGGCCTCCCGCCCGGCTTCTACATGCTGACTTATTCGCTGTTCATGTGGCCGTTCGGGCTGATCGCGGTCGGCGCTGGCCTGCAGGCTCTCAACCGTATGCGTGACGATGTCAGGCTGCGCTTCTGCCTCGCCTGGTACATCCCGTTCTGGTTGGTGTTCGAGCTGATCCCGACCAAGCTGCCGCACTATGTCCTGCCGGCCTATCCCGGCATGGCGCTGCTGATCGGCTGGATGCTGACATTGCAGCCCGAGGATGCCAATGCGCCGCTCAAACGCTGGCAGCAATGGTTGTGGTGGTCGACCGCCTTCGGCCTGGTCGTAGTCAGCCTCGGCCTGGCCGCGGTCTGCATCGGGGCACCGATCTACATCACCCACACTTTCTCGTGGTGGAGCATTCCGGCCGCCGCGGCAGCGCTTGGCACCGGCTACTTCGCCTTTTCGCGGCAGTTGCAGGTGCCGCTGCCCCGTATCGGCGCCACCGCCGCCTGTGCCGGCATCACCTATGCCTTGCTGTTCGGGGTCATCGCCCCTTCGCTGAAGCCGATCTGGCTGAGCCCGGCGATCAAGGCGGCAGTGCTTGCCAACAAGCCTTGCGACACGACGGTGCTGGCCTCGTCGCAGTATCAGGAACCGAGCCTGGTCTTCCTGGTCGGTACGAAAACGGTGTTGACCAATATCGGTGGTGTCGCGGAACATCTGCTTGCCGATCCCGCCTGCGCTTTGGGGCTGGCGCCGGTCGGCGACGAGCAGAAATTGAATGGCATGCTGTCGGTGCGAGGCAAATCGGTGAAGCGTCTCGCCGAGATCGATGGTCTCAACTATTCGTCGGGAGACAAGATGTCGCTCGGCCTTTATCGTGTGGCCCCATGACGGCTTGTCGGTGACAGGGGCGAAATTCCAATGCTCGTGAAATCGCGTCCTTCTGTTTCCAGCGGGGTCCTCGGAGTGGGGGGCCGATCGCTGGACAATTTTCGCGACACGATGCAGATCGTCAGAAGGCGCTTTGCCGTTCGTCCAGCGCGTTACCCCAACATCGCATGGCCGGTTTGGGTCGCGGTCTGGCTGTTGCTGACGGCCGCCGCCTTTGTTCGCCTCGACACACCGGCAGGGGTGCTGCATGGCCAGTGGTCGGGGGCCAGGATTGCCGAATTCCTGACCCAGTTCGCTCTCGGCGGTTGGTATCTCATTCCTTCAGCGCTTTTGCTCGTCGCGGCCAATCTGATCGATTGGCGAAGCCTTTCACGGCGGTCGCTGATGCTGGTCTACAACTGGACCTGCCTGGCTTTCCTGGTGTTGAGTTCCGTTGGCCTGTCCGGTCTGCTGGTCAATGTGTTGAAATATGCGATCGGCAGGGCTCGCCCGCTCTACTTCCAGGATTTCGGTGTCCTGGCCCTGCATCCCTTCGCTTTTGATGCGCGCTTTGCCGGTTTCCCGTCCGGCCACGCCACGACGATGGGCGCGGTGTTCGGTGTGCTGCTGCTTCTGTTTCCGCGGCGCTGGTATATCGCCCTGGTGGTCACCGCTTGCTTCGCCTCGACCCGGGTTTTCGTCGGCGCGCACTATCCAAGCGACACTGTCGCCGGCTTCGGCCTCGGCTGCGCCTTTGCGCTGGCCTGCGGGCTGGTGTTTGCCCGGCTCGGCTTCATTTTCCGTCCGACACCGTCAGGATTGCCGGTCCGCAAGGCATCGTTCCGGCTGATTGCGCCGGCAGGATAGGTCGACACAGGATACGGGCGCTAGTTGCCGTCCAGCCCGCCGTAGGACCTGACCAGGCGGACCATGTCGGACGAATTGGCGGTCTCGCTTTCAAGTCCTTGCGCAACGCCGGCGCGGTCGGCGACAGGACGGTTCTGGCTGACCTTCCACTTGCCGTGGATCTCGCTGATTTCGATCTCCAGCCCGATGATGCCCTTGATCTGTGACTGGATAAAGGGCGCCGGCGCGTCGGTCACCGCCCATGGCGCCGCGCGGGGGCCTTCCTGGGAGGCGGTCAGGTCGGCAATCTGCTGCGCCAGCCAGTCCTGATCGTCGATCACCTTTGCCGTGCCGCGCACCTGCACGATGGCATAGTTCCAGGTCGGCACCACCTTGCCGGTCTCGCGCTTGGTTTCGTACCAGGACGGCGTCACATAGGCATCGGTGCCCTGGAAGACGACAAGCACGGGCGATGACGGGTTCTCAGCGATGAGCTTCCATTGCGGATTGGCCTTGGCCATGTGAGCGCGCAACCTGCCATTCGCAGACACAGCCGCATCGAGCAGGAACGGGATGGCGTTGGCTTCCGGCCCATCGGGGCCGTTGGAGATCAACATGCCAAGTGGATACGCCCGGATCAGCCCGTGCAGGACATCCGCGCGTGTTTCCTTGAAGTGAGGAGGCTCATACATCGTCAATTTCCTGGTTCGCTGTCGTACTGTGCTGATTTCCGGACGACCTTACCATCGGCGCGCCTATTTCGTCATTCCCGCGCGAAATGGATCCCCTTGCAAAATCGACGAAGGCCCGTAGCGCCGCTGGCAACTGCCTGCGGCTCGGATAATAGAGATAGAAGCCCGGATAGTGCGGGCACCAGTCCTCGAGCACTCGCTCAAGCCGGCCTTGTTCGATGAAGTCCTTGACTTGTGCTTCAAAGGCAAAGGCGATCCCGGCGCCATCGAGTGCGGCCTGTACGGCAAGATCCTGCTCACCGAGCGTCAGTCGCCCATTGACCTCTACGGACAGTTCAACGTTGTCGCGCTCGAACTCCCATGCGTAGTAACGGCCGCTTTCGAAACGAAAGCGGATGCAGGGCAAGCCCTTCAATTCGTCCGGCGTCGTCGGCTTGAGATATCGTCGAAAGAAATCGGGAGAGGCGACATAGGCGGTGCGCTGCGGAGGCCCTAGCGGCACCGCGATCATGTCTTGCGCAATCACCTCTCCAAAGCGAACTCCGGCATCAAAACCCTGCGAAACCATATCCACGAAGGCGTTGTTGGCGACGATATCGACATTGACCCCTGGATAGGCGGCAAGAAAGCGGGTCACGATCGGCAAAAGGATAATTTCCGCCGAGGCGCGTGAAGCATTGATGCGAAGCGTTCCGGTTGGCATGTCGCGGAAGCTGTTGAGGTCTTCGAGTGCATCATCGATGTCTCGAAAGGCCGGCGCGATGCGGGCATGGAGCCGCTCTCCGGCTTCCGTCGGCGCCACGCTGCGCGTCGTGCGGTTGAAAAGCCGAACGCCCAGATCCTCTTCCAGTCCCCTCAAGGCATGGCTGAGGGCCGACGGCGTCACACCCATCTCATCGGCTGCCTTTCGAATGCTTCGATGACGGGCAATTGTCAGGAAAACCGAAAGGTCATTGGGCTCAACGCGCGCCATTGCTGAATTATGCTCAGCACTTCATGAAAAATCCAGGCTCTACTCTCAGCAGCGGAGAAAAATTAGATCGTTAGGACAACGGCGGGACCGCCGGTGCCCAACAAAGGAAATGCCTCATGAAAGTCTGGTTCATCACTGGTGCCTCGCGTGGTTTCGGTGCCCTCGTGGCCGAACGTGCGCTGGCAAACGGCGACGCCGTGGTCGCCACTGCTCGCGACTCGCAAAAGATTGTCGAACGGTTTGGCGATCGCTCCAATCTTCTGCCGGTCACCCTCGACGTGACCGACGAGACGCAGGCGCGCGCGGCAGCCGACGCGGCGGTCCGCAAGTTCGGCCGGATCGATGTCCTGCTGAACAATGCCGGTTATGGTCTGCTCGGTGCCGTCGAGGAGGCGAGTGCCGAAGAGATCGAAGCGCTCTATCGCACCAATGTATTCGGCCTTCTCGCCGTAACGCGGGCCGTCCTGCCGCATATGCGCCGGGAGCGCGCGGGCCACATCATCAACATCTCGTCCGTCGGCGGCATCTCCTCCTTCTCCGGCTGGGGTGTCTACGGCTCGACCAAATTCGCCGTCGAAGGCCTGAGCGAAGCACTTTCGATGGAACTTGCTCCGCTCCGTATCCATGTCACGGTCGTAGAGCCCGGCTTTTTCCGCACCGATTTTCTCGATGCATCGTCGCTTGTCACCAGCACGAACAGGATTGCGGACTACCATGAAACTTCCGGCGCGATGCGCCAGACGGCGATTGACGCCAATCACAACCAGCCCGGAAATCCGGACAAGCTGGCAAAGGTTATCGTGGACATTGGCAACTTGGCCGAACCGCCGTTTCGACTGCCGCTCGGCAGCGACACCGTCACGCGGAGCGAACGCCGGATCACCGACGCACAAGCGATGCTGAAGCAATGGCGCGATGTTGCAGTCTCGACGGATTTCGAACCTATGGGCGCGGCCGCCTGGGCAGGCTGATAGCGCGCGAAATCCGGAGGAAACAGGACGAGGTCGCGGTCTCATCCCGGCCTGAGCTCGAGCTCAGTCCGGTTGCGCCTTGTGAATGAGCGGGAAGAGCGACCGCCCCGAGATTCTGCTCGTTGACGTCGGCCTCCAGGCAGCCCCTTTGCCTGACGTTTTAGCGCAACCGCTTTGGCCGCGGATCCGACAATTCGCCCGCCAGCCGGCGATCGAGATAGTCGGCGCATTCCTCAAGCAGCAGATCGGCGTCGTTGGCGAAAAAGTGGTTGGCGCCGGGCAAGGTCTTCTGCGTGATGGTGATGCCCTTTTGCGTGTGCAGCTTGTCGACCAGGCCTTGCACGTCCTTCGGCGGCGCCACCTTGTCGGCATCGCCATGGATGATCAGGCCCGATGACGGGCAGGGCGCCAGAAACGAGAAATCATAGGTGTTGGGCTGCGGCGCGATCGAGATGAAGCCTTCGATCTCGGGCCGGCGCATCAGGAGCTGCATGCCGATCCACGAGCCGAAGGAGTAGCCTGCGACCCAGCAGCTCTTCGAATCCGGATGCAACGACTGCACCCAGTCGAGTGCGGCCGCCGCGTCCGACAATTCGCCGGTGCCGTGGTCGAACTCGCCCTGGCTGCGGCCGATGCCGCGGAAATTGAAGCGCAGCGTGGTGAAATCGCGCTTCTGGAACATGTAGAAGAGGTCATAGACGATCTTGTTGTTCATCGTGCCGCCGAACTGCGGATGCGGATGCAACACGATGGCAATCGGCGCGCTCTTTTCCTTCGAGGGCTGGTAGCGTCCCTCCAGGCGGCCGGCCGGACCGGTGAAAATGACCTCAGGCATGAAATACTCCACTTACGTATACGAATGCGCGGCGCCCGGAACGAACATTCCTCTGGCCTTGACGCAGGGCGAGCGTCTTCTTAGAAGCTAGTTTAGAATTGTTCAAAACTGAGTGGCCAGACGTCGAGCCCGGCCACCCGCGCCGCAAGCCGCGTAAATAGGACGGCTCGCCTTGGAATTTCAAGGAAATAACGCCATACGACTGCGGAATGGCTTCTGACGGGACTGAACGGACGAAAATGGCCGCAAAACGCGCCTATCTCGACTATAATGCCAGTGCGCCGCTTCTTGCAGCGGCCCGCGAGGCTATGGTCGCGGCGCTTGATGTGACCGCCAACCCGTCTTCTGTCCATGCCGAGGGGCGTGCCGCGCGCCGCCTGATCGAGACCGCAAGGCGTGAGGTTGCGGCACTGGTCAACGCCAGGCCCGAACATGTCGTGTTCACCTCCGGCGCGACCGAAGCCGCCTCGACGCTCCTTTCACCCGACTGGCAGATGGGGCGCGGCAGCGTGCGGATGAGCCGGCTTTACGTGTCGGAGGCTGACCATCCCTGTCTGTTGAATGGCGGACGCTTCCCGGCAGCGCAGGTGACGCGGATCGGCGTCGACACCAACGGCATTGCCGACCTTGCTGCCTTGGCCGCGGCACTCGGCGCTCATGACAAGGCCGACGGTCTACCGCTGGTGGCGATCCATGCCGCCAACAATGAGACCGGCGTTCTCCAGCCGATCGCCCGTATCGCCGAAATCGTCAAGGCGGCGGGCGGCATCCTGGTTGTCGATGCGGTTCAGGCGGCGGGGCGCGTTTCGATCGATCTGTCAGCGGGTTACGCCGACTATCTGATTCTGTCTTCGCACAAGATTGGCGGTCCCAAGGGTGTTGGTGCCATTGTCGCTGCAGCCGATCTGATGATGCCGAAGCCCCTGGTCAATGGTGGTGGCCAGGAGAAGGGCCATCGCGGGGGCACGGAAAACCTCGCCGCCATTGCCGGTTTCGGCGCGGCCGCACGCGAGGCCCTGAATGGACTGCAGACCATGGATGCGGTGCGGCATGGCCGCGACGAGATCGATGCGACCCTGAAAATGATGATGCCGGAGGTGGAAATCTTTGGAACCGGCGCGCCAAGGCTTGCCAACACAACATTCTTCGCTATTCCCGGCATCAAGGCCGAAACCGCGCAGATCGCCTTCGATCTCGCCGGTGTGGCGCTGTCGGCCGGCTCCGCCTGCTCGTCGGGCAAGGTCGGGCCGAGCCACGTGCTGAAAGCCATGGGTTACGGTGACAGTCTTGGTGCCTTGCGCGTTTCGATCGGTCCGGCGACTGGCGCTGAGGACATCGAGCTGTTCCGCACCGCCCTGGCGGGCATCGCCGCAAGGCAAGCCGCCAGAGCGAAGGCCGATAGAGAAGAAGCCGCGTAGCGGTAGGACGATTTTGGGCCTTTCGGCCTGGTAGAGCCGTGCGTTTCATGCTGGCCGGGTGAATTCCCGGTCGAAGCGCACTATATGGAACTTACGCTGCCGCGAATGCCCCAAGGCATTCATTTCGGCGGTGCCATAGTTTGAAAACTGTCGGGCCTTGACCCCGGCGTGGATGGAGAACGCATATGCCTGCTGTGCAGGACACGATCGATCGGGTCCGAAAGATCGACGTCGACCAATACAAGTACGGATTCGAGACCGAGATCGCTGTCGACAAGGCCCCCAAGGGCCTGAGCGAAGACATCATCCGTTTCATTTCGGCCAAGAAGGACGAACCATCCTGGATGCTGGAATGGCGTCTGGAAGCCTATCGGCGCTGGCTGACGCTGGAAGAGCCGACCTGGGCCCGCGTCCACTATCCCAAGATCGATTTCCAGGACATCTACTTCTACGCGGCGCCGAAGAGCACGCCCGGTCCGTCATCGCTCAGCGATGTCGATCCCGAACTGTTGAAGGTCTACGAGAAGCTCGGCATTCCGCTGCGGGAACAGGAAATCCTGGCCGGCGTGCAGAAGACGGATGCCTCTGATCTCGAGGAGCCGAGCGACAACGTCTACAAGTCGGGCCGCGTCGCCGTCGATGCCGTGTTCGATTCCGTCTCCGTCGTCACCACCTTCAAGAAGGAGCTGGCGCAGGCCGGCGTCATCTTCTGCTCGATCTCGGAAGCCATCCGCGAGCATCCGGAGCTGGTGAAAAAGTATCTCGGCTCCGTGGTGCCGACCTCCGACAATTACTATGCGACGCTGAATTCGGCCGTGTTTACCGACGGCTCCTTCGTCTACGTGCCCAAGGGCGTGCGCTGCCCGATGGAGCTGTCGACCTATTTCCGCATGAACGAGAAGAACACCGGCCAGTTCGAGCGCACGTTGATCATCGCCGAGGAGGGGGCTTACGTCTCCTATCTCGAAGGTTGCACGGCGCCGCAACGCGACGAAAACCAGCTCCATGCCGCCGTGGTCGAACTTGTGGCGCTCGATGATGCTGAGATCAAATACTCGACCGTGCAGAACTGGTACCCCGGCGACGCCGAGGGCAAGGGCGGCATCTACAATTTCGTCACCAAGCGCGGCGACTGCCGTGGCGACCGCTCGAAGATCTCGTGGACGCAGGTTGAGACCGGCTCGGCCATCACCTGGAAGTACCCGAGCTGCATCCTACGCGGCGACGATTCCCAAGGCGAATTCTACTCGATCGCCGTGTCGAACGGTTATCAGCAGGTCGACTCAGGCACCAAGATGATCCATCTCGGCAAGAACACGTCGAGCCGTATCATCTCCAAGGGCATCGCCGCCGGCTTCTCGCAGAACACCTATCGCGGTCAGGTCTCGGCGCACCGCAAGGCGACCAACGCCCGCAACTTCACCAACTGTGACTCGCTTTTGATCGGCGACCAGTGCGGCGCGCACACAGTGCCTTACATGGAAGCCAAGAACTCGACGGCGCAGTTCGAGCACGAGGCGACGACGTCCAAGATTTCCGAGGACCAGAAGTTCTATGTCATGCAGCGCGGCATTCCCGAGGAACAAGCCATCGCGCTGATCGTCAACGGCTTCGTCAAGGATGTCATCCAGCAACTGCCGATGGAGTTTGCCGTCGAAGCGCAGAAGCTGATCGGCATCTCGCTCGAAGGCAGCGTGGGTTGATTAGATGGAACGGCGCCAGAGTTTTCTCGACCGAGTAGATGGCCTCATCGTCATCATCTTGTTGCTCTTGTTGACGGTGGCCGTTGGGGGTGCCGTGATTGCTTTGGTGGGCGCGGTGTTCGGCTTGAGTTCGGTGACGAGCATTGGTGCTTCGATAGCCGGTCTAGGTGCGATTGGCTTTTTCGGATGGATGTTCGTGACTGGCCATCTGGCAGGAGCGCTTTTGGGGAGATCCCATCAACGATCGACCATCGAAAGCGGCAAGAACGCGAAAGTAGAAAATGAGGTTTGAGATCAAGAACCGGCACACCCGGATCGTTTCGGCCGGGGCTGTGATAAATCGCTGGTTGAACAGCACCGTAAGGTCTTTCGGCGTGCAGGAGCGTATCGTCATCTCGCTGGAAGGTTCAGTAGGCTGGTGACCATGGCAACGCAGCTACCGCGAGAAGAAATCTGGTTTGCCGTCCGCTGGCGGCGGCTGTGGGCTGTCCGCCGCGAGGGCAACATCGCCATGGCAAAATTCGCCGGCGCGACTGTTGTTGCGGCATTTGCCGGCATGCTTTTAGCAGCCTTCGTCAACCTGTTCGTCGGCATCGCCGTCTTTGCCATCGGCTTCGGCCTGTCCTTCTGGTGGTTCAAGGCGCTGCAGCGCCGGCACACCGACTATTCGATCACTTACGACGACTATTTCAGAGAAAAGAACAATGCTTGAGATCAAGAACCTGCACGCCCGCATCGTCGATGATGGCACCGAAATCATCCGCGGCCTGAACCTGACGGTGAGAGCCGGCGAGGTTGCCGCCATCATGGGCCCGAATGGCTCCGGCAAGTCGACGCTCTCCTATATCCTCGCCGGCCGCGAGGATTATGAGGTCACCGAGGGCGACATCCTCTACAACGGCAAGTCGATCCTCGAAATGGACCCGGCCGAGCGCGCAACGTCGGGCATCTTCCTCGCCTTCCAGTATCCGATGGAGATACCGGGCGTCGCCACCATGGAATTCCTCAAAGTGGCGATGAACGAGCAGCGCAAGGCGCGTGGCGAGGAGCCGCTGAAAATCCCGGAATTCCTGAAGCGCGTGAAGGAAGCCGCCGCTTCGCTCAGCATGGACATGGCGATGCTGAAGCGGCCGCTCAATGTCGGCTTCTCCGGTGGCGAGAAGAAGCGCGCCGAGATCCTGCAGATGAAACTTCTGGAGCCGAAGCTATGCGTGCTCGACGAGACCGATTCCGGCCTCGACATCGATGCGCTGAAGATCGTTTCCGACGGCGTCAACGCGCTGCGTGCGCCGGACCGGGCCTTCCTGGTCATCACCCACTACCAGCGCCTGCTCGAACACATCGTGCCCGACACAGTGCACGTGCTCTACAAGGGCCAGGTCATCAAGTCCGGCGACAAGTCGCTGGCGCTCGACCTCGAAGCCAATGGCTATGCCGGCGTGATCGGCGAAGCCGCGTGACATGCCAGAGGCAAGACTGATGAATATGCACACACAACCGCAGCGGACACCCGCCGAAACCGCGTTGATCGACGCGTTCGGCGACCAGCTGTCGCTGTTGCCGGGCGACGGCGCTGTCATGCTGAAGCGCGACGCCGCCATCGAGGCGATCAAGCACGGCCTGCCGACGCGGCGCATCGAATCCTGGCACTATACGGACCTGCGCCGGCTGTTGAACGTGGTGCCGAACTTTGATCCGGCCGCCGTCGCGAAGGCCGTCGCACCCATCGTCGAAGGCTCGGCCGTTCTGCCGATCCTGAACGGCAAATCCGACGCCAAGACGCCTGTTGTTGACGGCGTCACCGTCCAGCGCCTGTCGGAAAAGCTGACCGACGGCAGCATCGCGCCCGGGCTCGATCCCTATGGCAGCGACGATGCGATCGGTGCGCTGAACACCGCTTTCGTCGCCGACGGCTATTTTGTCGACATCGCCGACGGCGCCGAACTCAATAAGCCACTCGAACTGCAGAATTTGCAGGCTGGCGGCCAGACCCATGTGCGCTTGCCCGTTCGCGTTGGCGTGGGCGCCAAGGCGACCATCGTTGAGCGCCAGACGGGTGACGGGGCTGCTCTGGTCAGTTCCGTGAGCCAACTCGTGCTCGGCGAGGGCGCCGAGGTGACGTGGCTGATCGTGCAGGAGCAGCCGGAAACGGCGACGCATCTGGCGCAGTTCAAGGCCCATATCGGCAAGAATGCGAAGCTGACGCTGTTCGTCATGAACGCCGGCGGCAAGCTTGTGCGCCAGGAGATCATGGTCAGGACGACGGGCGAAGGCGCTGACTTCAAGTTGCGCGGCATCAATCTCCTGGCCGGCGACACCCACACCGACGTAACCATGGTGCTCGACCACGCCGTGCCGCACACGACGTCGACGGAAGTCGTTCGCAATGTGGTGACAGGCAAGGCGCGCGGCGTCTTCCAGGGCCGCATCAACGTCCATCAATATGCGCAGAAGACCAACGCCAAGATGGCTTGCAACACGCTGCTTTTGTCGGACGATGGTGAGTTCTCGACCAAGCCTGAGCTCGAAATCTTTGCTGACGACGTGGTCTGCGGCCACGGCGCGACGGTCACCGAGATCGACCACGACCATCTCTTCTACCTGATGGCGCGTGGCGTCGACGAGAAGAGCGCGCGGGGCCTGCTGGTCAAGGCGTTCGTCGCCGAGGTGATCGAGGAACTGGACGACGAGGTTATTGTCGAGGCGCTGGAAGCGAAGCTCGACGAATGGTTTGTAGTGCACGGGTGACATGATGAACGCTCCAGGCAAGATCGGAGATTTCTACGACGTCGAGGCGATCCGCCGCGACTTCCCGATCCTGTCGCGCGAAGTCTACGGCAAGCCACTGGTCTATCTCGACAATGGCGCCTCGGCACAGAAGCCGCAGGTGGTGCTCGATACCATCCAGCACGCCTACAGCCAGGAATACGCCAACGTTCATCGCGGCCTGCATTTTCTGTCCAACGCCGCGACCGACGCCTATGAAAAGGCGCGCGAGACGGTGCGCCGCTTCCTCAACGCGCCGAGCAGCGACAACATCGTCTTCACCTCGAACACGACGTCGGCGATCAACACGGTGGCGTACGGCTATGGCATGCCAAACATCGGCGAGGGCGACGAGATCGTGCTGTCGATCATGGAACACCACTCCAACATCGTGCCCTGGCATTTCATGCGCGAGCGGCAGGGCGCCAAACTGGTCTGGGTACCGGTCGACGATCTCGGCGTCTTCCACATCGAGGAATTCGAGAAGCGGCTGACCGACCGCACCAAGCTTGTCGCCATCACCCAGATGTCGAATGCGCTGGGCACGGTGACGCCGATCAAGGAGATCGTGCGCATCGCGCATGCGCGTGGCATTCCTGTACTCGTCGACGGCAGCCAGAGCGCTGTGCATATGCCCATCGACGTCCAGGACCTCGACTGCGATTTCTTCGTCTTCACCGGGCACAAGGTTTACGGTCCTTCGGGCATCGGCGTGCTGTACGGCAAGAAGGACATTCTCTCGGGCATGCGACCCTTCATGGGCGGCGGCGAGATGATCGAGGAGGTGACGGAAGACATTGTCACCTACAACGAACCACCGCATCGTTTCGAGGCCGGCACGCCGCCGATCGTCCAGGCGATCGGGTTGGGTGCTGCCCTCGACTATATGGAAAAGATCGGCCGCGAGCGCATCGCCGCGCATGAGGAAGACCTCAAGACCTATGCCCACGAGCGGCTGCGCGCCATCAACTCGCTGCGCATCTTCGGCGACGCACCCGGCAAGGGCGCCATCATCTCGTTCGAGTTGCAAGGCATTCATGCCCATGACGTATCGATGGTGATAGACAGGCAGGGCGTGGCGGTTCGCGCCGGCACCCATTGTGCCCAGCCGCTGTTGAAACGCTTTGGCGTAACCTCCACATGCAGGGCATCGTTCGGCATGTATAATACCAGGGCCGAAGTAGACGCTTTGGCCGAGGCGCTCGAAAAAGCGCGCAAGTTCTTCGGGTGACGATCATGGATGACGCTAGCAACACCACCGAGGCCGCGCCGGAAACGGCCATCAATCCGCTGGTTTCCGCTTCGGCCATTCCCGCCGACGAACTGGCGCGCCTGACCGACGACATCGTCTCGGCGCTGAAGACGGTCTATGACCCGGAAATCCCGGCCGACATCTACGAGCTTGGCCTCATCTACAAGATCGACATTGAGGACAACCGCTCGGTCAAGATCGACATGACGCTGACAGCACCTGGCTGCCCGGTTGCCGGCGAAATGCCTGGCTGGGTGGAAAATGCCGTCGGTGCCGTCGAGGGCGTGTCGGGCGTCGAGGTCAACATGACCTTCGATCCACCGTGGTCGGCCGACCGCATGTCGGAAGAGGCGCAGGTGGCGGTGGGTTGGTACTAATGCATGTCGCCCAAAAGTGACCCTCGGTTTTGGGACAACGGCATGCATGAAACAAAAACCTAAAACGCGTCGCGCTTTAGGCAGAGGCTGGCGCACTTGCGCCAGTAATAAAACTTCACCATTTTAGGTGAGGAATCATTCGGCAGGCCTTGAACCTGCATGGAATGGAGAAGGAAAACGAATGGGACGCTTCGCCGTCATCACGATGACCGAAAAGGCCGCTGACCGGGTGCGCGAGATCGTGGCTACCCGGGACAACGCGCACGGCATCCGCCTTGGCATCAAGAAGGGCGGCTGCGCCGGCATGGAATACACGGTCGACCTGGTGACCGAGCCCAACACCAAGGACGACCATATCGAGCGCGACGGCGCCCATGTCTATGTCGCGCCGGAAGCCGCTCTTTTTCTGTTCGGCACCGAAATGGATTTCGAGCAGACGACGCTGCGCACCGGCTTCACCTTCCACAACCCGAACCAGAGCTCGGCCTGCGGCTGCGGCGAATCCGTCGAATTGAAGCCTGCTGACTTGAAGGCACTGGCAGAGGCACGCGCCTCGGCCTGAGCCGACTTTTCAAATCCACCCCGCACCGAGCCGTGACCGGATGGCCGTCGAAAACGTGACCGTCGCGATATCAGTCCGGCCGCATGTCAGTGCCGACAATGCCGCATTGGCGCGCCTCTTCGAGGAGATGCAGCGGCACTATCGGGTGCCGTGTCCGCCGTTCGAGACAATCCTTGCCGATCTTGCCGGTCTGCCGGCCGGTGTTGAGATCCTGGTCGCCGAAACCGACGGGATCATCGGTTTCGCCATCTGCTCGACGATCTATCCGGGACCCGGCCTGCGCACCGGATTCTTCCTGAAAGAGCTGTTTGTCTCGGAGGCCTATCGCGGCAGCGGTGCCGGGCGTCTGCTCCTGCTGGCGCTGGTGCGCATCGCGCGGCGGGCGCGGCCATGGACGCGTCGATTGGACCGCCGACCGCGACAACGAGCGGCTGCTGACCTTCTATGACGGTCTTGGCGGCACGCGGCAGCCGGACAAGGTCTTCTTTCGGCTGAGCGGCGAGGCGCTCTCGGATTTGGCGAAAGACGAACCATTCCTTCTGCCCGTTCACGGGGAGAAGGTGTCACGAAGTGACGGATGAAAGGCAGCGCCAACCTCTCCAAAGCTAGCGCCGCCCCTCATCTGCCTGCCGGCATCTTCTCCTCGTAAACGGGGCGAAGAGCGCTACTCCACCCACATTCCCGTCCGCTTGTGCCAGTCCGCGATGGATTCCTCTGGATAGACATCAAACGTCTTGTCGCCCTTGCCGATGTCGGGCTCGACCCAGTTCGCCTTGTACTTCAACATCAGATGCACCTTTTCTGGTGGTTTCGGCAGGTCGCTGTCGATCGCCGAGGCGAAGGGATGCACCAGCTCCGGCCAGGTCGGGTCGTAAAGCCAGAGCGCCGAGCCGCATTTGCGGCAGAAATTCCGCTCGCCGGTCGAGACCTCGCAATGCGGATGCTCGTCGTCCTCGATCTCGGCGCGAAAGACGCCGAGGCTGCGCTTGCCCCTGATGTTCAGCGTTTCGTAGTCGGCGCCAAGATTGATGGCGAAACCGCCGCCGCCCTGCTGCTTGCGGCAGATCGAGCAGTAGCACAGCATGAACGGCACCGGCGTGTGGCTTTCCACCTCGAAACGCACGGCGTTGCAGCGGCAGGACCCCTTGAGCAGAAGCGGCATGTTGGGAAACTCCGATGTTTTTCTCTCAACCCGTCAGCATGGCTTTGGTTGCGGCGATGACAAGTCCTGGGTGCGGTGACATGATCGCGGCATGGACAATGAACGCATCGCCGAACTGTTCGCCGGCCTCGGCCCGGTCTCGATCCGCAGACTGTTCGGCGGCAAGGGCATCTATTTCGACGGCGTCATCGTCGCCATCGTGCTGCGCGGCGAATTGCTGCTCAAGGCCGACGAGCAAAGCATACCCGACTTCGAAGCCGCCGGCTGCCGGCAATGGACCTATACCGGCACGCGTCACGGCAAGCTGGTCGCCATGCCCTACTGGAGCATTCCCGATGACGCGTTTGATGATCCAGATGAAATGACGGTATGGGCGCGCCGGGCGTATGAGGCGGGGCGAAGGGCAGGGAATTGACCTACAGCGCCTTGGCGATCTCCGCCGCCAGCCGCGCATTGTTCTCCACCAGCGCAATGTTGGTCTTGAGGCTCCGACCGCCGGTCAATTCCAGGATTTTTCCCAGCAGAAACGGCGTCACGGCCTTGCCGGTCACATTGAGCGCCTCGGCGGCCTTCTGCGCAGCCTCGATATAGCCTGCCATCTCTTCGGCCGGGATTTCGTGGTTTTCCGGCACCGGATTGGCAACCAGCACGCCGCCGCCGAGCCCCAGCGCAGCCCGAACCTGGTAGAAATGCGAGATGTCTTCCGGCGTGTACAGGGTTAGCGGTGCGCGGAACGGCGACTGCCGCGACCAGAAGGCCGGCATCGTCTCGCAGCCATGGCCGATCACCGGCACGCCGCGGGTTTCCAGCACCTCCAGCGTTTTTTCGATATCAAGAATGGCCTTGGCGCCGGCCGAGACGACGATGACCGGCGTGCGCGCCAGTTCATCGAGGTCGGCGGAGATGTCAAAGCTCTTTTCGGCGCCCTTATGCACGCCGCCAATGCCACCGGTGGCGAACACTTTTATGCCGACCATATGCGCCGCGATCATCGTGGCGGCGACCGTGGTGCCGCCGGTGCGGCCTTGCGCGACGGCAAAGCCGAGATCGGCGCGCGAAAGCTTCATCGCGTCACCGGTCATGGCGAGCGATTCGCGTTCGCCGTCGGAGAGACCGATCTTGATGCGCCCGCCAACCACGGCGATCGTGGCCGGCACGGCACCGCCATCGCCGATGATCTTTTCGACATTGGCCGCCATCGCGCCATTGTCGGGGTAGGGCATGCCATGGGTGATGATGGTGCTTTCCAGCGCCACCACGGGCCGCCCGGCGGCCAGGGCCTGCGCCACGGGTGCGTGGATGTCGATGAAGGGGCGGGCGGTTTCTGGCGTCATCTGGATCTCCAACGCGCGGTGCGGCGCATCCATCGGGACACTCGGCAACACCGCCGCACTATGAATTTGCCGGTCTCATGCCACTTCCTTGGCATCCGGCACAAGGGCCAGCGCTTCAGTGAAGCGCGCCGCGGTGAAATCGGGGACGGCGCTGGCGCTTTCGATGGCCAACGTCGCCGCCGCAACGCCCTCGCGCAAGGCCTCGCGCAGCGGTACGTCTCGCAGCAGGGCTGCGACCGTCGCTCCCGCCAGTGCGTCGCCGGCGCCGGTGACGTCGGCAACCTTTCTGGGGGCAGGCGGCATGACCGAGAAGGCGCCAGATGCATCGAAGCCCAACACCGGCGCGCCGCCCGCCGTCACCAGGCCGCATTTCAGGCCGCTGCACCTCAAGCCGTCGACCATCTCGCGTGGCGTGGCATTCGCGTGGACGCCGGCCAGCGCCATCGCTTCCCGCCAGTTCATGAAGACCAGCGCCAGCGTCCCGAGCACAGGTATCAGCCGCACCACCTTGGCCGGCGAAATCGCAATGGCGTATACGGGCTTGCCAGCGGCAAGCGCGACCAGCCGCTCCAGCGCCGAGGATGGTAGATTGGCGTCGCACAGGATGGCATCGGCATCGGCGATCGCCTCGCGGACCTTGGACCGCCTGAGTTGTTTGGGAAACGCCAGGTCGTAGAGCGCCATGTCGGCAAAGCCGGTGATGAGTTCGCCCTCGCTGTCGATCAGCGCCGTGTAGCTCGGCGTCGTGCGGTCGAGGAACACCGCCGACAGATCGGCAATGCCGGCCTCGGCGATGGCGCGCGAAACCGTCTCGGCCGAGGCGTCGCCGCCGCGCATCGACATCAGGGAGCCCGAGACGCCGCGCCGCACGACGCTGCGCAGCGCATTGAAGACGCCGCCGCCGACATCCTCGCGCATCGTGCCGGGATTGGAGGCAGCCGGCACGTAAGCACCGGACACCTGGCCACGCCGGTCGATATGAGCGCCGCCCACGGCCAGTATTTTTGCGGATTTCACCATGCCGGCGATATGACCTTTGTTATTCCCATCGCACAAGCGCTAGGGTCTGCGACGGAGCTTCGCATGCAGGGGAGGCGATTCGGCGGATCGAAACAACGAAGCGTCTGGCCCAACGCATGGGGGCATTCTGCTCGATGTCCTGGTACGAAAAAGGAACAAATCAGGATATTACTTGTTTTTCAATTGGTTGGTGCCTCTTGCCAAATGAGAACAAAAAAGGTACAAACTGGCAGGGATTACGGATTGTCCGGCCTTCATTGACGACCAAGGGGTGATGTATCATGGCTCAGAATTCTTTGCGGCTTGTAGAGGACAAGGCAGTGGACAAATCAAAGGCTCTGGATGCGGCGCTGTCGCAAATCGAGCGGGCTTTCGGCAAGGGCTCGATCATGCGGCTCGGCGCCAATGAGCAGGTCGTCGAGATTGAAACGGTGCCGACCGGCTCGCTTGGCCTCGACATCGCGCTTGGCGTCGGTGGTCTGCCGCGCGGTCGCATCGTCGAAATCTATGGGCCGGAAAGCTCGGGCAAGACGACGCTGGCCCTGCACACCGTGGCTGAGGCCCAGAAGAAGGGCGGCATCTGCGCCTTCGTCGATGCCGAACACGCGCTCGACCCGGTCTATGCCCGCAAGCTGGGCGTCGACCTTGAAAACCTGCTGATCTCGCAGCCCGACACCGGCGAACAGGCGCTGGAAATCTGCGACACTCTGGTGCGCTCCGGCGCCATCGACGTGCTGGTGGTCGATTCGGTCGCGGCACTGACGCCGCGCGCCGAAATCGAGGGCGAGATGGGCGATTCGTTGCCTGGTCTTCAGGCGCGTTTGATGAGCCAGGCGCTGCGCAAGCTGACCGCCTCGATCTCGCGCTCCAACACCATGGTCATCTTCATCAACCAGATTCGCATGAAGATCGGCGTCATGTTCGGTTCGCCCGAAACCACGACGGGCGGCAATGCGCTGAAGTTCTACGCTTCGGTTCGCCTCGACATCCGCCGCATCGGCTCGGTCAAGGACCGCGACGAGGTCGTCGGCAATCAGACCCGCGTCAAGGTGGTCAAGAACAAGCTGGCGCCGCCCTTCAAGGTGGTCGAATTCGACATCATGTATGGCGAAGGTGTGTCAAAGACCGGCGAACTGGTCGATCTCGGCGTCAAGGCCGGGGTGGTCGAGAAGTCGGGCGCCTGGTTCTCCTACAATTCGCAGCGCCTCGGCCAAGGCCGCGAGAATGCAAAGCTGTTCTTGCGCGACAATCCCGATACGGCACGCGAAATCGAACTGGCGCTCAGGCAGAATGCCGGTCTGATCGCCGAGAAATTCCTCGAAAATGGCGGCCCCGAGCGCGGTGAAAGCGACGATGGCTTCGAGGAAGAATCCGGCGCGATGTAAGGCAATGGCCAGAGTTCAGCCATAAATCCAGCCTATCATCTGACGCTTAAGTAACTGAGTTCCGTAGTATCGCGTTCCAAACCGCCGGCCTTTGAGCCGGCGGTTTTCGTTTTTGGGTAACGCGGATGGCTGGCAAGCTCTTGGATTGGCCCAATTCCGTGTTTCTGGACAGGCTGGGGCCTGCCCGCTAAAAGGCCAAGTCTATTTCTGGAAAGCAGAGACCAGTTTCCGCCGGCCGTGCCGGCGGTTTTCGCGAAAAGGCAGCAGTCATGAGTGGCGTGAACGAGATCCGGTCGACCTTTCTCGACTATTTCCGCAAGGAGGGCCACGAGGTCGTGGCCTCGAGCCCGCTTGTGCCGCGCAACGATCCGACATTGATGTTCACCAATGCCGGCATGGTCCAGTTCAAGAATGTCTTCACCGGCCTGGAGAAGCGGGCCTATTCGCGCGCCACAACTGCCCAGAAGAGCGTTCGCGCCGGCGGCAAGCACAATGACCTCGACAATGTCGGTTACACCGCGCGTCACCTGACCTTCTTCGAGATGCTCGGCAATTTCTCCTTCGGCGACTACTTCAAGGAGCGCGCCATCGAGCTTGCCTGGAATCTCATCACCAAGGAATTCGGGCTGAAGAAGGACAAGCTGCTGGTCACCGTCTATCACACCGACGATGAGGCTGCCGGCTTCTGGAAGAAAATCGCGGGTTTCTCGGACGACCGCATCATCCGCATCGCGACCTCGGACAATTTCTGGGCGATGGGCGACACCGGACCGTGCGGGCCGTGCTCTGAGATATTCATCGACCGTGGCGAGCACATCTGGGGTGGGCCTCCCGGCAGCCCCGAGGAGGATGGCGACCGTTTCCTCGAATTCTGGAACCTGGTGTTCATGCAGTATGAACAGGTGACGAAGGAGGAGCGCGTCGACCTGCCGCGCCCGTCCATCGACACTGGCATGGGCCTGGAGCGCATGGCGTCCATCCTGCAGGGGGTGGAAAGCGTCTTCGAAACCGATCTGTTCCGCCACCTGATCGATGCCGCGTCCTCCGCGCTCGGGCGCGCTCCGGATGCGGAGACCGTGGCGTCCTACCGCGTCATGGCGGATCACCTGCGTTCATCTTCTTTCCTGGTCGCCGACGGTGTCTTGCCGTCGAACGAAGGCCGCGGCTACGTGCTGCGCCGCATCATGCGCCGCGCCATGCGCCACGCGCAGTTGCTCGGTGCGAGCGAGCCGCTGATGTGGAAGCTGGTGCCGGCGCTGGTGCGCGAGATGGGCCAGGCCTATCCCGAACTGCTGCGCGGCGAACAGTTGATCACCGAGACGCTGAAGCTTGAGGAGACCAGGTTCCGCAAGACGCTGGTACGCGGCCTCGGCCTGCTCTCCGAGGCGACGGAAACGCTTCATGCCGGCGACATGCTGGATGGCGAGACGGCCTTCAGGCTCTATGACACCTATGGTTTCCCGCTCGACCTGACGCAGGACGCTCTGCGTCAGCGCAACATCTCGGTCGATCTTGCCGGCTTCACCAATGCGATGGAGCAGCAGAAGGCCGAGGCGCGCAAGCATTGGGCGGGATCCGGCGAAGCCGCAACCGAAACAGTCTGGTTCTCGGTGCGCGAAAAGGCTGGTGCCACCGAGTTCCTCGGCTACGAGACTGAAGCCGCGGAAGGCCTCGTCCAGGCGCTGGTCAAGGACGGCAAGACCGTCGACAGCGCCGGCAAGGGCGATGCGGTCGCTGTCGTCGTCAACCAGACGCCGTTCTATGGCGAATCCGGCGGCCAGATGGGCGACACCGGTGTCATCTCGGGCGAAGGCTTCTCGATCGAGATTTCGGACACGCAAAAGAAGGCCGATGGGCTGTTCGTGCATCTCGGCAAGGTGGCGAGCGGCACGGTCAAGACGGGCGCCGCCGTCGAGCTGAAAGTCGACCACGCGCGCCGCACGAGGCTGCGTGCCAACCATTCGGCGACGCATCTGATCCACGAGGCGCTGCGCGAGGTGCTGGGCACCCATGTCGCGCAAAAGGGATCGCTGGTAGCGCCCGAGCGCCTGCGTTTCGACATCTCGCACAACAAGCCGATCTCTGCCGAGGAGCTCGAAGAGGTCGAGCGCATGGCCAACGAAATCGTCGTGCAGAACAGCCCGGTGACGACGCGCTTGATGTCGGTCGACGATGCCATCGCCGAGGGTGCCATGGCGCTGTTTGGCGAGAAGTATGGCGACGAGGTGCGCGTCGTGTCGATGGGCACGGGGCTGCATGGCGCCAAGGCCAACCGGCCCTATTCGGTCGAACTCTGCGGCGGTACCCATGTCCGGGCGACCGGCGATATCGGCCTGGTGCGCGTTGTCTCCGACAGCGCGGTCGCCGCCGGCGTGCGCCGCATCGAGGCGCTGACCGGCGAAGCCGCACGAAGATATCTCGATGAGCAGGACAGGCGTCTGAAGGCGACGGCAGCCGTGCTGAAGATCTCGCCCGCCGACGTACCGGCGCGTGTCGAGACGCTGCTTGAGGAGCGCAAGAAGCTCGAGAAGGAATTGACCGAAGCGCGCAAGAAGCTTGCGCTTGGCGGCGGTGCCGCTGCCGGCGCCCCGGCCGAGAATGAGATCGTCGCCGGTGTCGGTTTCCTCGGCAAGGCAGTATCGGGCGTCTCGCCGAAGGATCTGAAGCCGCTGGCCGATGCCGGCAAGACCTCGCTCGGCTCCGGCGTCGTCGTCTTCGTCGGCGCCGGCGAAGACAACAAGGCAAGCGTCGTCGTCGCCGTGACCGATGATCTCGTCGGCCGCTTCAGCGCGGTCGATCTGGTGCGTGTGGCCTCGGCCGCCCTGGGTGGGCAGGGCGGCGGCGGAAGGCCCGACATGGCGCAGGCCGGCGGCCCGGATGCCTCGAAGGCCAATGATGCGATCGCCGCGGTCAAGGCGGCGCTGGAGGCAGCCTGAAAGCCACGGAATGCCCGATAGTCCTGGCAAGAAGGTGCTCGTCCTTGGCGGCTATGGGCTGATCGGCGAAGCCGTCGTCGGCCGCCTGGTTCGCGACGGCCATCAGGTGACTGGGCTCGGCCGTGATGTCAGTGATGCCAAGCGGCGCTGGCCGGCGGTAGGCTGGATCGCGGCCGACATGGCGCAACTGCTTGCCGCTGAGGACTGGCTGCCAATGGTCGCGGGCATGGATGCGGTCGTCAATGCGGCGGGCGCCCTGCAGGACGGCCCGCGCGACCGCCTCGACGCCATCCACCGGGACTCGGTCGTGGCTCTGGTCTCAGCCTGCGAACAGGCCGGGGTCGGCCGTTTGGTGCAGATCTCCGCCATCGGCGCCGATCCCGCGTCGACAAATGTCTTTTTCAGCACCAAGGCGCAAGGCGACAAGGCAGTCGCCAGCTCTTCGCTGGAGTGGACGATCCTGCGGCCGGGCCTGGTGATCGCGCCTGCTGCCTATGGCGGGACAGCACTTCTGCGCGCGCTTGCGGCATTCCCCGGCTTTATCCCCGCCGTCATGGCACGCCAGCCGATCCAGACCGTGGCGGTCACTGACGTTGCAGAAACCGTGTCACGCGCGGTCGCCGGATCCCTGCCGCCCCGCACTACAGTCGATCTCGTCGAAGCCGATGCCCGCTCGCTCGGCGATGTCCTGATTGCTTTCCGCGCCTGGCTTGGCCTGCCGCAGGCCCGCGTCGTGCCGATGCCGTCCATGCTCGGTTTGCTTGCGGGCGCCATTGCCGATGGCCTTGGCTTGCTTGGCTGGCGATCGCCTCTGCGCAGCGCAGCCCTTGCCGCGCTGGCGCGCGGCGTCACCGGTAACGCCAAATCCTGGAGCGAGATTTCCGATCACAAACTGCAGCCGCTGGAAGCAACGCTGGCTGCCATGCCCGCCCATGTCCAGGAACGCTGGTTCGCCCGCCTTTGGCTGCTGAAACCGGCTGTGTTCGGCATCCTGTCGTTGTTCTGGCTGGTTTCCGGCATCGTCGGGTTTATCAGACAAGGTGCGGCGGCGGATATTCTGGTCTCACATGGCCTGTCGCCGGCCCTGGCGCTCGGTGCGGTCATTGCCGGAAGTCTCGCCGACATCATTGTCGGAGCCGCCATTATCGTACGGTCCCTCGCGCGCCTCGCGCTGCTGGGCATGCTTGCCATCACCTTGGCCTATCTCGGCACGGCGACCGTGCTTGCGCCCGACCTGTGGCTCGATCCGCTGGGGGCAATGGTCAAGGCTGTTCCCGCACTTTGCCTTGCTCTCGTGGCCTTGGCGATCCTGGACGAGCGATGAGCCTCGGGGCCGACCTCCTGCGCTGGGCGCATGTCATCGGCGCCATGGTTCTGTTCGGCACCGGCGCCGGCATCGCCTTCTTCATGCTGATGGCGCAACGCACTGGCCGCGCCGAGCTCGTTGCCCATGTCGCCGGCACGGTCGTCATCGCCGACACGATCTTCACGGCAACGGCCGTCATCGTCCAGCCGATCACTGGCGTGCTTTTGGCGCGGGCAGTGGGTTGGCCGCTCTCCGAGGGCTGGATCGTACTGTCCTTGCTGCTCTATGTCGTGACCGGCCTGTTCTGGCTGCCGGTGGTCTGGATTCAAATTCGGATACGAAACCTGGCGCGGCAAGCGGCTCTCGAAAACGCGCCGCTGCCCGCTGAGGAGAAGCGCCTGTTTCGCATCTGGTTTGCTTGCGGTTTTCCAGCCTTTGGCGCGGTGCTTGCGATCCTCTGGCTGATGGTGACCCGGCCGGAAATCAGCTTCTAATGCGCGCCTGCCGCCTGGATGTTTCGACGGCCGGTCCGGAGAAGGATTATGCCGACACTGACCATGTATCAGGCCGACGCTTTTGCCGATCGGATTTTTCAGGGCAACCCGGCGGCCGTCCTCATCCTGGAGGACTGGCTGCCGGACGAGGTCATGCAGGCGGTTGCCAACGAGAACAATTTGGCCGAAACCGCCTTTGCACGACCGAACGGCACCGGTTGGGACCTGCGCTGGTTCACGCCGGTGCATGAGGCCGATTTCTGCGGCCACGCGACGCTTGCCACCGCTCACGTGCTTGCCGAAGCCTACAACGTGTCGAACGACATGGCCTTCGCGACGCGGGTCGGCGAGATCAGGGTTTCGCGACATGACGGCGCCTATCGGCTTGACCTGCCATGCTTCCCGCCGCAGCCGCTCGATGCCGAATTGACGCGCACGCTTCAGGACAGCGTGTCGGCCCGGCCGGTCGCGTGCTTTCGCAACTTCGAGAACCTGTTCGTCGAGCTTGCCGATGAAGCGGCCGTGCGATCCTTCGCTCCGGACCTGTTCAAGATCGCGGCCTTCGACCCGCTCGGAGTCGTTGTCACCGCGTGCGGCGGCAGCCACGATTTTGTGTCGCGCTACTTCGCTCCGGCAGCGGGCATTCCCGAGGATCCGGTGACCGGCTCGATCCATGCGACACTGGTGCCGTACTGGTCGGAGAAACTGGGCAAGACCAGGCTTTCGGCATTCCAGTGCTCGCAGCGCGGCGGCCATTTGCTGTGCGAACTTGCCGATGACCGCGTGCTGATCAGCGGCCGCGCCAAAACCTTCATGAAGGCCGAGATCTATCTTCCCGATTGATGTGCGCTATTCGGCTTTCTCGGTGCGGGCAAAGCTCGGACGATTAGCAATGCGCGTGTACCAGCCTTGGATCTCGGCGAACTCCGCCAGCAGCTTTTGTCCCTCGGCAACCTTGAGAAAATAACCGATGATCGGCGCTGCGTGCAGGTCGGCGAGTGTCAACTGGTCGCCCAGCAGCCAGGGGCCGGGAGCCTTGAGTGAGGTGAGCACCCTGAGCACCGTTTCCGCCTGCCGAAGGCCGTTGGCGATCACCGTCTTGTCGGGTTCAGCCTTCTCCAGCCGCTCAACGGCGACGTCCCAGACCATGGCGCGGTAGCCATAGGCGTCGAGCATGCCTGTCATCTGGCCCATCCTGGCGCGACCGCGCGCATCGGCGGGCTGCAGCGCCGGACCGTCGAAAGCCTCGTCGACATAGCGCGCGATCGCGTTCGTCTCGAAGAGCCGGAACCCGTCATGCTCGAAGGCCGGAATGCGGCCGAACGGGTGACGCTCGAGATACCAGGCCGGGATGCCGTCGGCGGCAAAGATGTCGAGCGGCACCAACTCATAGTCGATGCCTTTCTCCTCCAGCGCCATCCGCGCGATGCGCACGTAAACGCTGTAGTCCGCGCCGTAGAGAGTTGGCCTGTTCAAGTTGTTTCCTCGCCGAGCTGAAGCCAAATACGCAAGTTCCCGACCGATTCGAAGCCGGCTGTACGCGCCGCCCGCAAAGCAGCACCGCGCTCATATCCCACGAGCGGAAGACCGTTGGCGTAGGTAAGGGCGGCATTCGCTGCATCTTGATAGACGGGTTCTGCGTCGTCACCCGTTGCAAAGACATTCGATAGGCCCATCGCCTCCGACGAGCGGTTAACGATGCATCCGGCGTCAAAGCCAGCGGTTGTAGCACGCCCTAGAAATGCAACGTTTGGGTTATCGAGTATCGCCGGCGGGAACCCCCCTCGGTCGGTTGGGTTGTCTGACGCCCATGCATCCTCCCAGGCATGGAGCGCGTCGGGATCACAGATGCGCCGCCATCCGGCAGCCCGGCCGCCGCCGGTCCTTCCGATCGCGCTGTCCGGATCGGCCCATATCCAGCTTGCGTCGAAAAGAACCTTGAACCCGATGTCGGCCAGGTCGAGACGACAAAATCCGTCCTTGACCGCAAAGGGACCGTCAAGCACCGAACTCAAGTGCTTGACTGCTTCGAGCTGAAGCACGATCGCATCAGGATCCAGCGTTGTCATATTTGAATAGTATGGTGGAGCCGGCGTATCGCTCCACCACAGGAACAAGTTTCGGTGTTCCCTCAACCCGTGAGCCCGAAACACCGCTTCGTAGAGATCGGCGTTGTTTGCCGCACAGATGCGGACCTTGTCTGCCAAGGTCCGCATCTTCATATCAGGCCATCGCCTTCTGCAAATTCTCGTCGATCTTGTCGAGGAAGCCGGTGGTCGACAGCCAAGGCTGGTCGGGACCGATCAGCAGTGACAGGTCCTTGGTCATGAAGCCGCTCTCGACCGTCTGGATACAGACCTTCTCCAGCGTGTCGGCAAACCGCTTCAATTCGGCATTGTCGTCGAGCTTGGCGCGGTGGGCGAGGCCACGCGTCCAGGCGAAGATCGAGGCGATCGAATTGGTCGAGGTTTCCTCACCCTTCTGATGCTGGCGATAGTGGCGGGTGACGGTGCCGTGCGCTGCTTCCGCCTCCACCGTCTTGCCGTCCGGCGTCATCAGCACCGAGGTCATCAGGCCGAGCGAACCAAAGCCCTGCGCCACCGTGTCGGACTGGACGTCGCCGTCATAGTTCTTGCAGGCCCAGACATAGCCGCCCGACCATTTCAGGGCGGACGCCACCATGTCGTCGATGAGGCGGTGCTCATACCACAGCTTCTTCGCCTTGAATTCCGCCTCGAACTCAGCCTCGTAGACTTCCTGAAAGATATCCTTGAAGCGGCCGTCATAGGCCTTGAGGATGGTGTTCTTGGTCGACAGGTAGACCGGATAGTTGCGCAGCAGGCCGTAGTTCAGCGAGGCGCGAGCGAACTCGCGGATCGAGTCGTCGAGATTGTACATGGCCATGGCGACACCGGCGCCGGGCGCGTCGTACACGTCATGCTCGATGACCTGGCCGTCCTCGCCGACGAACTTGATCGTCAGCTTGCCCTTGCCGGGGAAGCGGAAATCGGTGGCGCGGTACTGGTCCCCGAAGGCGTGACGGCCGACGATGATCGGCTTGGTCCAGCCGGGCACCAGCCGCGGCACGTTCTTCATGATGATCGGCTCGCGGAAGATCGTGCCGCCGAGGATGTTGCGGATGGTGCCGTTCGGCGACTTCCACATCTTCTTCAGCTTGAATTCCTCGACGCGCTGCTCGTCGGGGGTGATCGTCGCGCATTTCACGCCGACGCCGTATTTCTTGATGGCGTTGGCAGAATCGATCGTCACCTGGTCGTTGGTGGCATCGCGATGCTCGATGCCAAGATCATAATATTCAAGCTTGAGGTCGAGATAAGGGTGGATCAGCTTGTCCTTGATGAACTGCCAGATGATGCGGGTCATCTCGTCGCCGTCGAGTTCGACGACCGGGTTCGCCACCTTGATCTTCGCCATGAAAGAATGCCTCGTTGCTGGGATATGGGACGGCCTTGCCCGCGTGGCGTTCGGCCGGGGATGCCGCCCGTATATCAAAGCGCTTTTGGCCGCGCAAACGGCGATCGGTCACGAATGTGAGGCTGTCACCGCAATCATTTGCGAATGCTTCATTTTCGCGGCCGAATATGGCAGGGGACGCTGAAATGCCGCAAACAGCAGTTCATTGACAATGATGCCCATCACCAACGATCCCGACAACAGCGCAGCCGCAGGCCCCGCCATCATTCTCGTCGAACCGCAGCTCGGCGAGAACATCGGCATGGTCGCACGCGCCATGGCCAATTTCGGTCTGTCCGAACTGCGCCTGGTCAATCCGCGCGACGGCTGGCCGAGCGAGAAGGCCCGCGCCGCCGCCAGCCGTGCCGACCATGTCATCGACGCGGTGAAGGTGTTCGACGACCTGGCCTCGGCGCTTGCCGATTTGAATTTCGTTTTCGCCACCACCGCCAGGCAGCGCGACGGCTTCAAATCCGTACGCGGTCCCGTCGAAGCGGGCAGGGTGCTTCGCGCCCGCCACGGCATGGGTCAGCGCACCGGCATCCTGTTCGGCCGCGAACGCTTCGGCCTCTACAATGACGAGGTCGGTCTTGCCGACGAGATCGTCACCTTTCCCGTCGATCCCGATTTCTCCTCGCTCAACATCGCGCAGGCCGCCTTGCTGATGTCCTATGAGTGGATGAAGTCAGGCCTCGAGGACGAAACCAAGACCAATTTTTCCGGCCCCGACATGAAGCCGGCAAGCAAGGAAGAATTGCACGGCCTGTTTGCCTATCTCGAGGGCGCCTTGGAAGCGCGCGGCTATTTCCGGCCGGCGCCGAAGAAGCCGAAGATGGTCGACAATCTGCGCGCCGTGCTGACGCGCGCCGGCTTTGCCGAACCGGAGCTCAAAGTGCTGCGCGGTATCATTTCCTCGCTCGATAGGTTTTCGCCGGCTATGCCGCGCGGCGATGGTTCGCCGGGCGATGATCCGAGGCGTCTGCCCGCGGCCGCCGCTCGCGCCCGCAAGGCGGATGCGGCCGGCCATGTGCCGGACGCCAACGGCGACGATACCGACACGCCGCCGCTAGGCGGCAAGGGAACCGACAATGACTGAGCGGCCGATCCTGATGTTCGATTCCGGCGTCGGCGGGCTGACCGTGTTGCGCGAGGCGCGGGTGCTGATGCCGGACCGGCGCTTCATCTATGTCGCCGACGACGCGGCCTTTCCTTTCGGTGCCTGGGAAGAACCGGCGTTGCGGACCCATATATTGGAGCTGTTCGCCAAGCTGCTCGACCGGTTTGAACCAGTCATTTCGGTCATCGCCTGCAATACTGCATCGACGCTGGTGATCGACGCGTTGCGCGACGCGTTTCCCGGCCATCCCTTTGTCGGCACGGTGCCGGCGGTCAAGCCGGCGGCGGAGCGCACCCGCTCGGGCCTGGTCTCAGTGCTGGCGACGCCGGGTACGGTGAAGCGGCAGTACACGCGTGACCTGATCAGCAAATGGGCACAGAAATGCCATGTCCGGCTGGTTGGCAGCGACAGGCTGGCGCAACTTGCCGAAGCCTATATGCGCGAGGGCTTTGTCGACGAGGAAGCCGTGCGCGCCGAGATCGCGCCCTGCTTCATCGAACGTGACGGGATGCGGACGGATATCGTGGTGCTGGCCTGCACGCATTACCCCTTTCTGGTCAACCGCATGCGCAAGACCGCACCCTGGCCGGTCGACTGGATCGATCCGGCCGAGGCGATCGCAAGGCGCGCCCTTTCGCTGCTGCCATCCGTCGATGGGGCGCTGCCGCAAGGCGAGCCCGATATTGCCGTCTTCACCTCTGGCAAGGCCGATTTCGCCGTCAGCCGGCTGATGCAGGGCTTTGGACTGGTGACGGAAACGGCCGCTGCTCAAACAGGTTCGAAGACGATGCTGCGTTGATCCGGATCGGCCGAGACCAGCCTTAGCGTCAGGCTGTCGCCCTGTCCGAGCCCGGAGGCCTTTACGGTCGCAACGACAGCCATGTCGGCAAGCTGGACGCGCACGCCTTGGTCGACTAGGTCGGTGACAACGGCTTTGAACGTTTCTCCCTCGCGCCCCCTGAGCATCACCGCCTCGGCAAGGTCGATCGCTGCATGGTTGATCTGCGAAGCGCGGCTGTCTCCACGCCCCATCACCTTCGGCAACCTGGCAAACGCATCGGTGACGGCCTGCGGCACCGGCTGGCCGTTTGATATAGCCAGCGCGCAGCGCACGACATAGCGGTCGGCCAGTCGCCTGAGCGGCGCGGTTGCATGGGCGTAGGTCGCAGCCATCGCCTCATGCCAGGGGACGACGCCCTCCTGATAGGGCTGATAGGACGCGCCAGAGCCGGCATGGCGGATTTCCAGCATCAGCGCCGCCTGTTGCCTGTTGCTCGGATCAAGGGTCCGCTGATAGTCGCGCAAGCTGGTCGAGGCCGGCCAGGACAGTCCGAGCGCCTGTGCTGAATTGCGCAGCCTTTGCACCTTGAACGCATCCGGGTCCGACATCACCCGGAACAACCCGGTCTTGTGCGCCAGCATGGCGTCGGCAATCGCCATGTTGGCGGCCAGCGAAAGCGCGGCGTTGTCCTGTTCGGATTGTAGCATCGGCCTGAACGAAAGCTGGTATGTGCCGTCGGCGAGCTTTTCCACCTCTTGCTCGGGCGGGTCGACGCGCGAAGCGCCTCGACGCTCCTCGTTTGCCGCCACGCGCCGCGCCAGCTCCGCGAAGCCGGCCGGAACGTCGGCGGCCTGCACACTGTCATAGGCGAGCTTCGCGCGGCTTTGAATGATTGCCCGCTCCGCGCCGTCCAATTTCACCGCGCCGTCGTCAGCGACCCGAACGGTGAAGATGATTGCCGGACGTGGTCCATCCGGCAACAAGCTGGCCGCGCCCTCGGCAAGTGCCGGCGGGTAGAGCCCGGCCTTGCCGTCCGGCAGATAAAACGTCTCGCCCCGCGTCCAGGCTTCGCGATCGATCGCGTCGCCGTCCTCGACGAACCAGGCCACGTCGGCAATGGCATAATGCAGTAAAAGATCGCCACCGCTGGCTTCGATCGAGAACGCCTGGTCAAGATCGGTGGAGCTTGCCGGATCGAGTGTAACGAAGGGCATCGCTGTCCGGTCGGCATGCTGGTTCGGCACACGTTTGGCCGCCGCCTCCGCCGCAGCCATGACGTCAGCCGGAAATCCATCCGGCACATGGAATTCGGTGCGGATTTTCGCCAGGCCGGTGGAGAGAGCTTGCGAGGGGTCTGTCAGAGACTTCATTCGGCTGTCCTACACCGGCGCTCCGGGCACGGGAAGGCTGCCAACGAACTCGCCAAAGCCGGCCGCCGGAATGGCAGCAGCCGGACGAAGAACTGGGCCGCTGGAACTGTCGCCGAAGCGCGGCGTTTCTCCAGACAGCAAGGGAGAAAAATCATGCCTGCCAAATCACAAGCTCAGCAAAAAGCCGCCGGCGCAGCACTTTCCGCCAAGCGCGGCGAGACCAAGAAGGGCGAACTCAAAGGCGCGTCGCGCGAGATGTACGAATCGATGAGCGAAAAGCAGCTTGAGGACTTCGCCGAGACCAAGCGCAAGGGCTTGCCCGAGAAGAAATCATCAAGCCATCAATGATGGTTGTAGTCGCAGCGCTTCACTTTCTTTGTGACCCAGTGGGGATGCCCGTTGCTCCAGACACGCCGGGTGATTTTGACCCAATGGCAGTTGTTTTTTCCACCGGCCACAGCGAGTTCCGGCGAGGCGAGTAGGGTCGGGCCTGCAAGCAGCGCGACCAGAAGCAGGGTTGCGGTCTTCATAGGGCTTCTCCATTGCCTGACATTCGATTTCTAGCGAATCGCGGCAATCATCCCCAATCACGAAGTCGGGAACGTTAGGAGGTTGGGCCACGGGAGGAGCCACGGGCTTTCCCGGATTTGACAGCCATTCAATGCCAAAGGGCCAGCGACGGATCGCTGGCCCTCCTTCGATTTCTTCCAAGAGAAGCTTGTCCCTGGCTAAGCCGGTATCACCAGCGGTGGCAGCGCCTTACCTTTGTCACGATCACCTTGCGATGACCGTGCCGCCACACCACCCGCTTCTTGACGATGACGCGGCAGACCTGTTTGTGGCCGTGCCAATGACGCGCCATAGCCGGTTCCGGCGCCACCGCCATCGAACCTGCAAGCACCGCGGCGCCTGCCAAGGTAAGGAAGAACTTCTTCATGCTAATTGGACTCCTCTAGCTCCAGATCCCTTCCTGGTGCCGTTGGCGCAAAACCGCCCGCCACATCCGGCATCGCATAACGTCGGCGACGGTATATGGTTGCGCCATGCCGAGCCAGGCGAAAGCTTGACACCGGTTAAAACTCGGTTTAACCAGCCGCCAACGCCGGGCAGCGATGTCCGGTGTTTGTTTTGTATATACGCAAGACCAGTGACCCTAATCGTTTCTGGTTTTGTTTGAAATGACGTGTCCCGTGGGTTTTCCGCCGCGTTGCGTGGGAAAACCCTGTCAGGTCTCGAAAACGGAGGCCAGAGGAGGGCGCGTTTCCTTCACCCGGACCATGAGGTGCCGGGTGTGTTGTTTTGAAAAGGGAATGCGATGAGCAAGCGCGAATCCGCGAAGTACAAGATCGACCGCCGTCTCGGCGAAAATATCTGGGGCCGCCCGAAGTCCCCGGTCAACAAGCGTGAATACGGTCCCGGCCAGCACGGCCAGCGCCGCAAGGGCAAGCTTTCCGATTTCGGCCTGCAGCTGCGCGCCAAGCAGAAGCTGAAGGGTCACTATGGCGACGTTTCGGAAAAGCAGTTCCGCAAGGTCTATGAAGAGGCCGACCGCCGCAAGGGCGACACCTCGGAGAACCTGATCGGTCTGCTCGAGTCGCGTCTCGACGCGGTCGTCTACCGCTCCAAGTTCGTGCCGACCATTTTCGCGGCCCGTCAGTTCGTCAACCACGGCCACGTCAACGTCAACGGCAAGCGCGTCAACATCGGTTCGTACCGCTGCAAGCCGGGCGACGTCATCGAAGTGCGCGAAAAGTCGAAGCAGCTGGTCATCGTTCTGGAATCGGTTGGCCTCGCCGAGCGCGACGTGCCGGACTACATCGAAGCCGATCACAACAAGATGGTCGCGACCTTCTCGCGCATCCCCGGCCTGGCCGACGTTCCGTTCGCCGTGCAGATGGAACCGAACCTGGTCGTCGAATTCTATTCGCGCTAAGCGAACGTTTTCTGCCATATCATCGAAAGGCCGCCCTCGAGGCGGCCTTTTTGTTTCGCGCATCGGCTTTGCCGTTTCGATTTTCCGGCCGATGCGCTAATCCGGGCGGACGTTACATCCCCGGGGCCACCGCGCCATGAACATGCTGCCAGACATCGAAACGCTTGAACCGATCTCCGAGGGTGGTTTCCATCCGCTGTTCGCCGATGTGCCGTCCTCGGTCGAGTTCAACAAGCTGCGCAAGCGGCTGCTGCGGCTGACCCGCCAGGCGATCGAGGACTTTTCGATGGTGGAGCCGGGCCAGCGCTGGCTGGTCGCGCTGTCGGGCGGCAAGGATTCCTACGGTTTGCTTGCCGTGCTGCTGGACCTCAAATGGCGCGGGCTGCTGCCGGTCGAACTGCTGGCCTGCAATCTTGATCAGGGCCAACCGAACTTCCCAAAACACATTCTGCCCGATTATCTCGACGCCAACGGCATTGCACACCGCATCGAGTATCAGGACACTTATTCCATCGTCACAGACAAGCTGCCGCAGGGCAGCACCTATTGCTCGCTCTGCTCGCGGCTACGGCGCGGCCATCTCTACCGCATCGCGCGCGAGGAGGGGTGCTCGGCGCTGGTTCTCGGCCACCACCGCGAGGACATTCTCGAAACCTTCTTCATGAACCTGTTCCATGGCGGCCGTCTCGCGGCCATGCCGCCAAAGCTGCTCAACGACGAAGGCGATGTCATGGTGCTGCGGCCGCTGAGCTATTGCGCCGAAATCGACCTTGAAAAATTTGCCGCCGCGATGCGCTTCCCGATCATCCCTTGCGATCTCTGCGGCAGCCAGGAAGGCCTGCAGCGCAACGCCATGAAGGCGATGCTGGACGATCTGGAAAAGCGCATGCCTGGCCGCAAGGACACGATGCTGCGTGCGCTGTCCAACACCAGGCCGTCGCATCTGCTCGATCGAAAGCTGTTCGATTTCGCCGCCCTGAACCAGGCCCTCATGACAGGACAAGACGCTTCCAATGATATTTGACGACAATGCGATCGACTGGCTGGCCAGCCTGCTGGCCGAGGCGGCCGACACCGAAATCATGCCCCGCTTTCGCCGGCTGGGTGATGGCGACATCAGACAGAAGACCTCCGCCGCCGATCTGGTGACGGAGGCCGATGTCAACGCCGAGCGGCTGATCACGGCGCGGCTGCGCGATCGCTATCCCTCGGCGATGGTTGTGGGCGAGGAGGCCTGTTCCGACAATCCGGCGCTGCTCAACGGTCTGGGCGACGCCGATCTGGCCTTCGTCATCGACCCGGTCGACGGCACGTTCAACTTTGCCTCCGGCGTGCCCCTGTTCGGCGTTATGCTGGCGTCCGTGGTCAAGGGCGAAACCGTTGCCGGCATCATTCACGATCCGGTCGGCAAGGACTGGCTGATCGGTGGCATAGGTGCCGGCAGCCATATCCGCCACGCGTATGGTACGCTGGAGAAAGTGCGGGTTGCCGCGCGCGCGCCGATTTCTCAGATGACCGGTGCGGTGTCCTGGCAATACATGGCCGAGCCAGACCGCACGCGGCTGGCCTGTAACCAGACCAAGACGCTGTCGCAGTTCAACTACCGCTGTGCCGCCCACGAATACCGCTTGCTGGCCAGCGGCCATGGCCATTTCGTCGTCTACAACAAGCTGATGCCTTGGGATCATCTCGCGGGCGTGCTGATCCATGCCGAGGCTGGCGGCCACGCCGCGCGGTTCGATGGCACAGCCTACCTGCCGTCGCATGTCGGCGGCGGTTTGCTCGTCGCTCCCGACCGCGAAAGCTGGCAGGAGTTGCGCCGCGAACTGTGGGCAGAATAATTCCTGCGCGGCATTTAAAGCGCCAATCTGTCGGCCGACAAACAACAATCAGTGCAGGTCGGTGACGTGGCCTAAAACCGGTGGGTTGTGCGGCTGGAACATCCTGCCGCGCTCGGCGAGCAGGATCATCAGCAGGGTAGCGACCGAAACGCTGCAGAAGCCGGCGGCCAATGGCGTCACCGTGCCGTTGAAAGCCTGGCCGATCAGCGTACCGAGGATGCCGCCAAGAAACGTCTGCATGAAACCCAGGATGGAAGAGGCCGTACCAGCCAGTTGGCCAAGCGGCTCCATGGCCAGCGCGTTGAAATTGGCGCCGAGTGCACCGAATGGAAGCATGGCGCTGGCGAAGAAGGTGACGAACAGCCAAAGCGGCATCTTCATTTCCAGCGAGACGACCAGCCAGGCGAGACTGATGGTCAAGAACAGCAGCAGCGCGCTCTGCGAGAGCCGGCGCATGCCGATGCGACCGACGAGGCGTGAATTCAGAAAATTGGAGAAGGCGAGCACGCCGGCGACCCCGGCGAAGATGACCGGGAACATCTCACCAACGTTGAATATGTCGACATAGATCTGCTGCGCGGAGGCTATGAAGCCGAACATGGCGGCGAAGACGAAGGTGCTGGCGAAGGCATAGCAAATCGCAATGCGGTTGGTGAGCACGATGCGGAAACCGCCAAGGATGGAAGATACCGTCAGCGGCCGACGATGTTCGGGACGCAACGTTTCAGGCAGGCGCAGCAGCGACCATGCCGAGACAAGCACCGCTCCGATGGCCATGGTGATAAAGATCCAATGCCAGGTCGCGAAAAGCATGATGAACTGGCCGACACCGGGCGCGATGACCGGTATCGCCATGAACACCATGAAGATCAGCGACATCACCTCGGCCATACGCCGGCCTTCGAATGTATCGCGCACGATCGAAACCGCGATGACACGCGTGGCGGCTGCCCCGATGCCTTGCACGGCTCGGCAAAGGAGAAGCGCGTCAAAACTCGGCGCGATGGCGGCGGCGGCGACGGCAGCCACGTAGATGATCAGACCGACGACGAGAGGTGCGCGGCGTCCGAATCGGTCGGAGATCGGTCCGAAGAACAGCTGGCCGCCACCAAAACCCAGAATGTAGGCGGTGACCACATATTGCCGGTGGTTTTCATTTTCGACGCCGAGCGAGGCGCCGATCTGCTGCAGCGCCGGCAGCATGATGTCGATGGCCAGCGAGTTGAGCGCCATCAAAGCGGCACAGAGCGCAATGAATTCCCAGCGCGGAATGGGCAGTTTGCCTGCCAATTGCGGCGCTGTCGAATGCTGGTCCACGGCAAGTCCGATCTCTAAAAACGAAAACGCGCCGGCGGGCCGGCGCATTGGCTCGTCTTGGCCCCCGATATCAGGGACACGTTAATTGCCGAGGTTAGGCTGCCCCGGTGCTCGGTGCGTGTCAGGCGGTGGCTTTTACGCTCACGCCCTTGTCGACGAGGAACGTCTGCAGTTCGCCTGCCTGGAACATCTCGCGGATAATGTCGCAGCCGCCGACGAACTCACCCTTTACATAGAGCTGCGGGATCGTTGGCCAGTTGGAATATTCCTTGATGCCCTGGCGCAATTCGGCGGAGTCCAGAACGTTCACGCCTTTGTAGTCGGCGCCGATATAGTCGAGGATCTGGACCACCTGGCCGGAAAATCCGCACTGCGGGAAACCGGGCGTGCCCTTCATGAAAAGGACGACGTCGTTGCCCTTCACTTCATTGTCGATGTAGTCGTTGATACCGCTCATGGAATATCCTTTCATGCCCGTGGGAGTCAGGCTCGAAGCATTCCTATCAAATAAACCCATCGATTGCCCGAAACAAGACATTAGCCGTGCCGGCGCTGAAATGGCGCAAGAGTTGGCACGGCTTGGGCCAAACCAGGTGACGGCCCTATGCGGCGGATCTAGACATTCTGCTGGCCAGCGGCGGCGTGCTTGCGAGGCCGGCGAAGAGAAAGACCGCGATAACGCTCATCACCAAACGCTGGAGGCGCGGGGCGTATTGGGGCCGGAGGGATGAGCCGAAGCGCCAGATCAACAAAGGATCGCGCCACGAAAACGATACCCTTCCATGCCGCTGTCAAAATCAGCTGAATCGCCCGATCTCCTCCAATGCGCCTGAACAACATGGAAAAGAGGAGATCTGGGATCCAGGTCATAGACTACCTAGTCAGGCACGCTGGTCTGCAGCGCCAACGCATGCAGCACGCCGCCCATATTGCCCTTCAGCGCGTCGTAGACCATCTGGTGCTGCTGGACGCGGCTTTTTCCGCGAAAGCTTTCGGCCACGACTTCGGCGGCATAATGGTCGCCGTCGCCGGCCAGATCGCGGATCGTCACCTTGGCGTCCGGAATGCCGTCCTTGATCAGTTTTTCGATGTCGTGGGCATCCATTGCCATGGCAGAATTCCTGTTTCGGGCGGGCGGCAGCGTGGCTGCCCATGCGATGAGAGTCGCGATGAGCCTAAAGCGTTTCTGGCCGCGATTGAAGCGCTTCCATCCGGTTGAGGGTAATTGAGCTTTACGAGACGGTCCCGTCCGGCCGGGCTGTATCTTCCGTGGGATCATCTTCGCGCGTTGAAAAGGCACGGCCTAGGCTGAAGACCAGCACATAGAGAGGAATGTTGACGACTATGTTGGCGATCGGCAGATAGCTGGTGATCTGCCAGACAGGCGAGAAGAACGGTTGCCCGTAGCCATCGCAGACCAGCGACGAACCATATTCCCATAGCGCCCCCAGGATGGCCGCAATGGCGAAAAGCTTGATGCAGATGACGATCTGCCTGGCCCGCGCAGGCTCCGGCAGAAGTCGGCTCCAAAGCACCAGGCAGACGATGGGAACCGCATAGATCAGGTTCTGCAGAACCAGCATCGGCAGCGTGCCATTGGCCGAGGCCAGGAATTGCTCACGCCTTTCCAGCAGCGGACAAACCTCGCTCGAGGTCGTTGACAGCAGGAAGAAGACGAACGGCCCGAGGAACCAGAAGAAGAACAGCGACGGCCAGAAAACGACTGCAAGCAGCGCCCGCGTGGCCAGTTTCCCGTGATTGAGCATGATCTTTTCCGAAAAACCAGGTTCCACTTTTCGGGATCATGCTCCGGTCAACTGGCCTGATCCATGAAGCGCGGGAACCAGCCTTCATGGGCTGCGGTCAAGTCGCTGACCGGGATTGCCCTGGCGTCGCCGAGCTTCAGCTCAGTTCCGCCGGTCGAGCCGATCCATGGCGCGAAGATGCCGAGCTTGCTCTGCTCCTCGCGGATGGCATCCCATTCCTTGCTTTGCGGATCGACCGACAACGTCAGGAGATAGCGGCCCTGGTCCTCGCCGAACCAGACCGGGATCGGGTCGGTGCCGGCAAGACCCGGAACGGTGGCGCCAATGCCGGATGCCATCGCCATTTCGGCCAGGGCCACGGCAAGGCCGCCATCGGAAAGGTCATGCGCCGCCGTCACCACGCCCGACGCGATCAGCGCGCGCACATGGTCGCCGACGCGCTTTTCATGCGCGAGGTCGACAGGCGGCGGCGGGCCGTCGGTACGGCCATGAATGTCTCTGAAATAGGCGGACTGGCCGAGATGGCTGCCCCATGTCGCCGGAGCGCCGACCAGCAGGATCATCTGGTCTTCGGCGGCAAAGCCGATGCGCGCCATCTTCGACCAGTCTGATATCAAGCCAACGCCGCCGATGGTGGGCGTCGGCAGGATGCCCTGGCCGTTGGTTTCGTTGTAGAGCGAGACATTGCCGGACACGATCGGGAAGTCGAGCGCCCGGCAGGCATCGCCGATGCCCTTCACCGCGCCGACCAGCTGGCCCATGATCTCCGGCCGTTCCGGATTGCCGAAATTGAGGTTGTCGGTCGCCGCCAGCGGCAACGCGCCGGTGGCGGTGAGATTGCGCCAGCATTCGGCCACCGCCTGCTTGCCGCCCTCATACGGGTCGGCCTCGCAATAGCGCGGCGTCACGTCCGACGAGAAGGCGAGCGCCTTGGTCGCATGCCCTTCGACGCGCACCACGCCGGCGTCGCCGCCGGGAAGCTGCAGCGAATTGCCCTGGATGAGTGTGTCATACTGCTCCCACACCCAGCGGCGCGACGACAGGTCCGGCCCGCCGAGCAGTTTCAAGAGGGCATCGGCGACATCGGCCTTCGGTGCATCGCCGGCCGCCAGTGCCGCCGGCTTTTTCGGCTCGACCCATGGGCGATCATATTCCGGCGCCTTGTCGCCAAGGTCCTTGATCGGCAGATTGGCGACCTCGTCGCCCTGGTGGATGACACGAAAGCGCAGATCGTCGGTGGTCTTGCCGACGATGGCGAAGTCGAGGCCCCATTTGTGGAAGATCGCCTCGGCTTCCTTTTCTTTCTCCGGGCGCAGCACCATCAGCATGCGCTCCTGGCTTTCCGATAGCATCATCTCATAAGCACTCATGCGCTCTTCGCGCACCGGCACTTTGTCGAGGTGAAGCTCGATGCCGAGGTCGCCCTTGGCGCCCATCTCGACCGCCGAGCAGGTGAGGCCGGCCGCGCCCATGTCCTGGATGGCGATGACGGCGCCCGAGGCCATCAATTCGAGGCAGGCTTCGAGCAGGCACTTTTCGGTGAAGGGATCGCCAACCTGCACGGTCGGCCGTTTCTCGTCGATCTTGTCGTCGAACTCGGCCGAGGCCATGGTGGCGCCGCCGACGCCGTCGCGGCCGGTCTTGGCGCCGAGATAGACGACCGGCAGGCCGACGCCCTTGGCTTCGGACAGGAAGATCGCGTCGGTCTTGGCAAGGCCTGCGGCAAAGGCATTGACCAGGATGTTGCCGTTGTAGCGAGCATCGAAATTGACCTCTCCGCCGACCGTCGGCACGCCGAAGGCGTTGCCGTAACCGCCAACGCCGGAAACCACGCCTGATACGAGATGCCGCGTCTTGGGATGGTCCGGTGCGCCAAAGCGCAGCGCATTCATCGCCGCGATAGGCCGCGCGCCCATGGTGAAGACGTCGCGCAAGATGCCGCCGACGCCGGTTGCCGCACCCTGATAGGGCTCGATGAAGGAGGGATGGTTGTGGCTTTCCATCTTGAAGACGACGCAGTCGCCATCGCCGATGTCGACCACACCCGCATTCTCGCCCGGCCCCTGGATGACCTGCGGCCCGGTGGTCGGCAGCGTGCGCAGCCATTTCTTCGAGGATTTGTAGGAGCAGTGCTCGTTCCACATCGCCGAGAAAATGCCGAGCTCGGTGAAGCTCGGCTCGCGGCCGACCAGGTCGAGGATGCGCTGGTATTCGTCGGGCTTCAGCCCGTGCGCGGCAATGAGTTCTGGGGTGATCGGCACGGAATTGGAAATGGTCATGGGCGGCGATTTATGTCCATGGGAGCGGGATTCTGAGTCCCCTCATATCGCAAGCTTTGCGGCCGATACACCCGTCGATCGAGGAAAAAGACAGAAAGGACAAGGTGACGACCGTGATGGCCTTCACAGCGAGGAACGCTAGGCCGAATGGAACGCTACGATGTGCCGGCCGTTAGGTCTCAACCACTCAGGAGACTGGACCATGGCTACCAAGCAAGGCAAGAAAGACAATCGCCTCTCGGACAAGGAGGCCATGCATATCGCGGAAACGACAGACGTTTCGCCTGGACAGGCCAAGGAACTGGCTGAAAAGCACGGCAAGGACAAGGCCGAAAAGGAAGCCAGGAACTTCAAGGCCGAAGGCTGATCCGGGCCTGGCTCCGTCAGGAGAAGCTGTCGTAGCCGGCGCGGCCCTCATCGAGGAGGCGCCGCAGGACCGCAACGCCGTCGGCGACATCCCCGCGCTGTCTGGGCTGCGAAACGCCGAAGCGGATACCGTGAAAGACCTGTTCGGAGCGGCCGGCCTTGAACTCGTCCTCATCGTCGATCAGCACGCCGTGTTCCAGGCAGGCGTTCTTGAAGGTGCCGGAAAGCCAGGGGTCGGGCAAAGTCAGCCAGACGAAGGGTACCCTGTCGTGAGACTGGAAGGCGAAACCGGCCAGAGTCTCACGCACGATCGCGATTCGGGCGCTGATTTCGGCGATGCTGCGCTTGCGGATATCGCTGGCCTGGCCGGAAAGCACCAGCCGGGCATTCACCTCTGCCAACAGGAAGGGCATGCCGCCGGTCATCATCTTGTGGGCGACGCGGATACGGTGGCGATAGGCAGGCGGGCAGGAGAGCCAACCACCGCGCATGCCGGCCGCGACCGACTTCGACAGACCGCCGGCGATAATGGTTCTCTCCGGAGCATATTCGGCGAGCAACGGTGTCGGGTCATCGGTCAGGTGGCCGTAGAGATCGTCTTCGATGAGAATGACATTGTATTCACGCGCGACCCGCGCAATCGCCTCGCGACGCGCCGGCGACAAGGTCACCAGGGTGGGATTTTGCGCCGTCGGCATCAGGAAGATCATCCTGGGATGTTTTTGCGCGCAGACACGCTCGAAATCGGCCGGGTCGAGGCCTTCGTCATCCGATGCCACCAACGCCGTGCGCCGGCCGATCAGCCCGGCGCTGCGCGAGATCTGCGAGTAGGTGAGGTGCTCGAAGGCAACATAATCGCCGGGCGTGGTCAGTGCTGCGATCGCCGCCATCACCGCTGCATGTGTGCCGAGCGTCGGAACGATTGTATCGGCAGCCGGACGGAAGGAATTTCGCGACAGCCAGCGGGCGCCAGCCTCATACCAGCGGTCGGGGAAATCGCGCGTATAGCTTGAAATCTCGTGCGGATGGTCTTGCGCCACGCGCGATAGCGCATCGGCGACAATGGCGCCCTGGCCGATATCGGGTGCCGCCGTGCTGTCGAAACGCAATTTGTCCCTGGGCGCATCGACATACCGCGTGCCTTCCACGCTGACATCGGGAGCTTCCGGTTTCGCATTTCCGGCGCGCTGTCCCAGCACATAGGTTCCGCGCCCGACTTCGCCGCTCACCAGCCCGCGCTCGCGCAGCAATTGATAGGCCCGGCCGACCGTGCCGACCGTGGCGCCGATATCGTAGGCGAGGTCCCGCTGCGGCGGCAGCTTTGCGCCGGCATCGATCACACCCCGATCGATGTCCGTCTCAATGGAGTCGGCAAGGCGCTGATACAGCGGGCCGGAGCCGGTGAGGTCTGGAAGCCAATTTGTCATGGTGACAATTTTCTATATTGCACCGGATTGTGAGTCAATACATATCAGTCGCGCACCAAAAAGGGTGCAATTGAGAGTTTTGGCAGAAAGAAAATGGATACAATCGCGACAATCAGTCATTCAAGAGCCGCGCTTCCCAGCCAAACGCGCCGCCCGTCAGGTCGTCCCGGCTTTGTCAGCCGTCTGGTGTGGGTGGTGATCTCGCTGGCGAAATGGATCGACCATTTGCTTGATCGTCGGCGCAGCCGGCTGGCATTGCTTGAGATGACCGACGATCAACTGAAGGACATCGGCCTTTCCCGCTGCGATGCCCATCGCGAGGGCGTCAGGCCTTTCTGGGAATAGCGGCCAACCTAAGGCGCGTCGCGGCATGCATTAGCGGACGCGTTTGGCCCCGCGATGGCCTATGCCGCGATCGATAAAAACGGCGACGACGCATATCACCAGAAACAGCGCCGTGATGGACAGTGCCGCCAGAGCGACACTGGTTGCGCCGTTCTTGGCGACGTCGAGGAAGGGGTAGGGCACTTCGCCGGCAAACGGCGCCCGCGCCAGCGCATAGACCAGATACGCGATGGGGTAGAGCACCCACCAGGACACGTCGCGCAGACGTGTCCTGCCGTCGGCACCCGCGACCAGCCACCACAGCACGAACAGGACCGGCGTCACATAGTGCAGCAGCACATCGCAGAGCAGGAACAGGCCCTGCGGCTGCCAGAGCCGCGCCAGAACCGTGGCATAGACGATGAAGACCAGCGTGATCGAAACAGCGACCCCTCCGCGCATTCGCGGCCCGGCGAAGGCCGGCAGCCACGCATAGAAGCTGGATGACAGCAGCGAGGTGTAGATCAGCACGGCGCTGATGTTGGTCAGGATAGTGAAGAAACTGAAATAGAAGACAATCGAGCCAAGCAGGCTGCGGCCGGCTTCCATCGACGCTGGAATGGTGATGCAGAACTGCAGGACGAGCCCGGCCAGACCTATGACCAGACCCGCGACCTGCAGAAAGCGGCCCATGGCTATGCGGTTGCGGCGCAGGCCGGATTGCCGGCCTGCCAGCGGGCAATGTCGGAGCTGATGCGCGCGCCGATCGGATCGTTCATCAGCGGCCCGAACGCGTCGACGCGGTTCGAATTGCCTTGCGCCTGCACCACCAGCAGCGGCTTGCCGCCATACTGCTTCGCCGGCACCAGCAGGAAGCGTGGCGTACCGCTGAACGAGTTCAGTTCGTTGGCCATCTGATATTGCTTGAAGGCCGGATCCTTGCTGGCGATCCAGCATTTGTGGGCGGATATCGCCACCTGCTCCATGGCCAGCAGCGACGCACTCTTGCCCGACGGGACAGGCGTGCTTTTCGGAGTCGATTGGCACGATGCCAAGGCAAAGCCTGTCGCGGCAACGAGCGCGATTGTCTTCACCTTGATCAAGCGGCACCCATCTCAAGTTCGGACAGGAAGATCTTCTGGCCGTCCGTCATCTCGCCCCACACCCGCGACAGTGCCGGATGCTGCGAAGCGATCTGCTCATAGGCGTCGAATTTGGGATAGGCGGCGAGCAGGTCGTGATGTCCCGTCATGGCCCGGAAATTGTTGAAGATGAAGCGCGTCGGCGTCAGCCAGGCATCCGCGAAGCTGATGTCGTCGCCGAGCGCAAAGGGGCCTTGCGCCATGCGTGCCTCGATCGCCGCCAGCCCGTGATGCAAGCGGGCGAACTGGGCGTCGATCTCGGCATTGTTTCGCTTCTGGACGAAATGCAGCTCGAAAAGCTTCATTGTCGGCGTCAGCACGTCGAGATCGGTGATGCGGGCGAACATGCGCACCAGCGCGCGGTCCTTGGAGTCAGGCGGCAGCAATGCCGGTTCCGGAAACCGCTCCTCGAGATATTCGGCGATGACCACCGATTCGACGATGGTTTCGCCAGAGCCGGTGATCAGCACCGGAATCCGATTCATCGGCGAAATGGCGCGAAATTCTTCCGGGATCGGAAAACCCGGCGGCGGCGCAATGATCTTGAGCGGCACGTCCTTGATGTAGGCCAGCGCCCGCACGATCGATGAGTAGGGCGACAACGGCCGCGAATAGAGTTTCATGACCGTCTCTCTCCCATGTGACGCGGACTTGATGTCCGGCTGTTTTTCAAGGCATGCGCCTTGGTGATATCATGCGGCAATGCCGAGCGCACTTTCGAACAGTCCGCGACCGTCGCTGCCGCCATGGGCTGCTTCGATCAGGTTTTCGGGATGCGGCATCAAGCCGAGCACATTGCCTTGTTCGTTGATGATGCCGGCAATGTCGTTGATCGAGCCGTTGGGGTTGGTACCCTCGGCATAACGGAACACGACCTGGCCTTCGCCTTCGAGGCGGGCAAGCGTGTCGGCGTCGGCGAAATAATTGCCGTCATGGTGCGCGACCGGCGTTCGGATGATCTGGCCGGGCTGATAGCGGCGGGTGAACATCGTGTTGGCATTGGTGATCTCAAGCTTCACCTGCCGGCAGACGAACTTCAGCGAAGTGTTGCGCATCAAGGCGCCCGGCAATAGGCCCGCCTCGACCAGAATCTGAAAGCCGTTGCAGACGCCGATGACGGTGACGCCCTTGGCCGCCTTTTCGGCGACGGCCCGCATCACCGGCATGCGCGCGGCAATGGCGCCGCAGCGCAGATAGTCGCCGAAGGAAAAGCCGCCCGGAATGGCGATCAGGTCGACATCGGGGATTTCGGTATCGGTCTGCCAGACGGTGACGGGCGGCTTGCCGGAAATCTTGGTCAGCGCCGCAATCATGTCGCGGTCGCGGTTGAGGCCAGGCAGGAGGACGACGGCGGATTTCATGGCAATTCCCGTTCGAGCATCTGAGTGAGATACCGGGGTGAAACGTGGTTGGTCAACCAGACACCGTTATCGGAGAGAAAGAATGACACCCCGTCCTTGGTCATGGATGCCGAGTCGATTTGCAGGATAGCACTTTTCCCGGCACGGCGCCGCGCCACGATCAGAGCCGTTTCCACATCCTTTGACAAGTGAACGTGCTGGCGTGACTGGCTGGTCAGGCCTTCGCGCAGAATGCTGGGGAGAAACTCTTCCTTGGTGCCGTGATAGAGCAAATCAGGCGGCACCGACGGCGGCAGGCCGAGATCGACATCGACGCTGTGGCCCTGCACGGCACGGATGCGATTGCCATCGACGGCAAAGCGCTTTTTCGGATTCTCTTCGACGATGCGCAAAACGTCGGCGGCCGATGCGCCGAACTTCGTCCGGATGACCGCACAAAGCGCGTCAAAATCGGCCCAGCCGTTTTCGTCAAGCGACAATCCAGCCTCTTGCGGCGCGTGCCGCAGGACCAGGCTCATGAATTTCGAGACTTGCGTGTCGTTGGGCATGTGAGAAGCGATCGCGCCACGGTGTTTTGGAGGGTTAATTCCGGTCCGTCCATCTGAGATATCGCTTGCCGGTCTAACCAGTGGGAGCCCGCCGGTCAAATCGCCCAGGCCAAGAGTTCTTGCTGAAAAGCGTCCACGAAGGTTTCAGGCGGTTACTGTCGATTAAGTCTACGCCCATGTCTGTGGGCTTTGAGAGACCATATCGAAGATTTTATACAGCATGAATCCCGGCGTTAACGCTTCTACTCGCAAGATGAATTTACATACAAAGGACTGGGGCTCGAGTGGACAGCAACAAGATCAAAGAGCGCGAAAATGTTCGGCGCAGCATGTGGGTCTCGGCAACGATCATAGCATCGCTTTGCGCGTTTGCGTTCATGCTGATGTGGGACGTTAACCCCTCTACCGGAACGCTTTTTTCAACCTGGCTTTCTCTCGATACGGACCTGGGAGCATGCGCTGTCTCGTTCACACGCTTACTGCTGGCAACCGCAATCATTTCAGTCGGTCTTGGTGTCATTTCCGCAGGGCTGGTCGTCTCGGATCTGATTGACGTTTTCAGCTACAAGAGAGACTTTCGCGTTTACCGCAGGCTTTTCCTGGCAGGGGCGGTCCTTACGGTATTGTTGCTGGTGCCGCTTATTTCAAAAAACGGTGGATGGTATGCGGGCGGCCGTCACGGTATGTCGCGGATCGATCTCGCGAACGCCTGCGTCGCCAGCCACTACACCACTTTCTACAGACTATACTGGCAGCTTCTCATCGTCGTCATCCTGGGTTGGGCCAGCATGATGGTGTTGACGATCCTGCGGCGCGCAATCATTGACGGGCGAGATCCGGGTGAGCTTTCCGACGATCCGCGGGTCAGGAAAATCCAGTTGCAAGCCCTGAAATGGTCTCAGCGCCGCATGGCAGTTGGACGATTCGTGTTCAGGCTAATGGCGACCATCCTGGCAGCTGCGCTTTTCTTTATGGGAGCATGGTCAATCAAGCCTGCCGTCGTCCGCTTCATTCACACCTTCACCTGGGAGCGGCAGGAGGCGAATGTGGTTGAGACGGGAATGCAATGTGTGCTCGAAATCAAAGTCAGGCGGAGCTGGGTTGAGCAGTCCCGCACCGATTGCTCTCCGGAGGTTGAACCAGTCCCTTCAACGCCGGCACCGGGCGCGGGTGCTTGGCGCATCACGAAAATCCCGACCGCAAAGCTTGCCTATCGCGCTCCGGACGGTGGCCAATACTCGTTCGACGTCGAAGGAGATTTTTATGTGAATTTCCCGACATCGGTCGGTGCCAGGATAGAAGTGCTGCGCAATCCTGCCAGCTTCGAAGGAATCGACAAGATTTTCGATGGCGGCGATGTCAAACGAATGTTCTACAAGCTGCTCATGATCATCGCGGGCGCCGTCGCGATCTATTATTTGTGGGTCCGCAAGCCGCAGAATCTACGAGCCATCTAGGCCGGGTCATCGCGCGCCGGCAACCGGGCGTTGTCGGCGTAAGGCCAACTCAAGGAAAGTGCAAAATGGTTCCCAGGGAAAGCGCATAACGCTTTCCCTGGGAAATTGCATTGAAACAGGGAGTTAGCCCAGCGTTACGCTGTAGTTCTCGATCACCGTATTCGCCAGCAGCTTGTCGCACATGGCCTTGAGATCGGCCTCGGCCTTGGCCTTGTCGCTTTCTGCCAGTTCGACATCGAACACCTTGCCTTGCCGCACCGCGCCGACCCCGCCGAAGCCCAGGCCTGACAATGCATGTTCGATCGCCTTGCCTTGGGGGTCGAGAACACCGTTCTTGAGGGTGACGGTAATGCGGGCCTTGATCACGCTGGACATGCTCCTGTTCTAAGTATCGGGTTTGCAAGCCGCGATCAGTGCGGCTTGCCTTTGACGCCGTCGGTCGAGGCGACAAGCACTGGGCCGGTCGGGCGCGGCGGCTCGTTCTCGTTCATGATGCCGAGGCGACGGGCAACTTCCTGATAGGCTTCGACGAGGCCACCCATGTCGCGGCGGAAACGGTCCTTGTCGAGCTTGTCCTGCGTTGCCACGTCCCACAGGCGGCAGGAGTCCGGCGAAATCTCGTCGGCGACGACGATGCGCATCATGTCGCCCTCGAACAGGCGGCCGCACTCGATCTTGAAGTCGACGAGCTGGATGCCGACGCCCATGAACAGGCCGGAGAGGAAGTCGTTGACGCGAATGGCCAGCGCCATGACATCGTCGATTTCCTGCGGGCTCGCCCATCCGAACGCCGTGATGTGCTCTTCCGACACCATCGGATCGTCGAGCGCGTCGGCCTTGTAATAGAATTCGATGATCGAGCGCGGCAAAACGGTGCCTTCCTCGATGCCGAGGCGCTTGGACAGCGAGCCGGCGGCGACGTTGCGCACCACCACTTCAAGCGGGATGATCTCGACTTCCTTGATCAACTGCTCACGCATGTTGAGCCGGCGGATGAAGTGGGTCGGGATGCCCATGCGGTTCAAGTGGTTGAAAATGTACTCGGAAATGCGGTTGTTGAGCACACCCTTGCCGTCGATGACCTCGTGTTTCTTCTTGTTGAACGCGGTGGCGTCGTCCTTGAAGAACTGGATCAGCGTGCCGGGTTCAGGTCCCTCATAGAGGATCTTGGCCTTGCCTTCATAAATGCGGCGGCGATTTTTCATCTGAATTTTTCTCTGGATTTGCGGGCAGGCGGCAAGCGACCAGTTCCTGTCCGTCTGCCTAAATTAGTTGTGGCGACGGTTGGGTTCAATGCCGGGTCTATCCCAATCACATCGTTTGCTCAATCGGCAAATCCTTTCAACCAACCGCTTTCGGGACTGAAATGCCGCAGCGCAGCATGCGATGAAGCATATTGACCGGCTCGCGACCTTTTGGTTTGTGCTTTGGCAACACACATATCCTTTTGCAAACGAATCGAATTTGACCCGGAGGGACGCCATGAGCAGCATGAAAGACCGCGAAGAAGGCTTCGAGCGCAAATTTGCTTTCGACGAGGAGCTTCGGTTCAAGGCCTCGGCGCGCCGCAACAAGGCGCTTGGCCTGTGGGCCGCCGAAAAGCTCGGAAAGTCGGGGGCGGATGCTGATGCCTATGCCAAGGAAGTGGTCGTGTCCGACATCGAGGAAGCTGGCGACCATGACGTGTTCCGCAAGATCCGCCGGGATTTCGATGCCGCTGGCGTCGAACAGTCGGACCACCAGATCCGCCGCACCATGGACGAACTGATGGCGCAGGCGATCGAGCAGATCAAGAACACCTGATCAAGGCCGGAGCAGGTTCCGCAAAAGTGTCCCACGGCCTTGCGACAGAACCTGCGACAGTTGGAAGGAAGCAGGTTCCGCAAAAGTGTCCCACGGTTTTGCGACAGAGCCTGCGACAGACAGGAATGACTGGACCAATCGACCGCTCGGCCAAGCCGGGCGGTTTTTCTTTGCCTTTGCCGCCGTTTCCGGCTGAAACTCCCAGAGTTAACGAGGAAAGAGATTGATGTCCCTGAAGTCCCGCCTTGCCGCCGATGAAACGCTGATCACCGCCTGGTCGGGCGTGCCGGACGCCCTGACCGTCGAAATCCTCGCCAAGCAGGGCTTCGATGCGGTGACGCTCGACATGCAGCATGGCGGCCATCATGAGGACAGCGTGCTGCGCGGTCTCGTGCCGGTACTTGCGGCAAACAAGCCAGCGCTGGTGCGCATTCCCGTCGGCCGTTTCGACATGGCAAGCCGGGCACTCGATTTCGGCGCCGAAGCGGTCATCGCGCCGATGGTGAACTCGGTCGCCGATGCAAAGCTGTTTGCCGCGGCGATGAAATATCCGCCGCTCGGCGAGCGCTCCTGGGGCCCCACCTACGCCTTTCCACGCCATGGCAAGGGCGACTATGCCGAATGGCTGCGCGACACCAACCAGCGCACCATGGCCTTCGCCATGGTCGAGACGCGTGCCGCGCTTGACGCGCTCGACGGCATTCTCGACACGCCGGGCATTGACGGCATTTTCCTGGGACCGTCGGATTTCTCGATCGCCTGGAGCAACGGCACGACCGTCAATTCGACGCTGGAAAGCATGATGGAGACGATAGCATCGGTCGCCGAGCGCACCCGCAAGGCCGGTAAACATGCCGCTATTTATGTCGTCGAACCAGCAATTGCCGGCCGTGTCGTGGCGATGGGTTATCGTCTGCTGGCCACCGGGTCCGAGCATGCGGTGATTTCGCTGGGGGCAAAGACCCTGCTGAAGGGCATCAAGGATTCGATCGGCGCCTGACGAGGCGCCCGAAGAAACTACGCCTTCAGATCGGTGAGGAACTTGGCGAAGGTCATGGATCCTTCGGGCCACGGGCCGAAGCCCGAATCCGCATTGAGGTGGCCGGTCTCGCCGGCGTCGATGAACAGCGAGCCCCAGGCCCCGGCAATGTCCTCGGCGACATCGAAGGCGCAGAACGGGTCGTTGCGGCTGGCAATCACGATCGACGGAAAAGGCAGCGGCTCGCGCGGATAGGGGCCGAAGGTCATCAGGTGCTTCGGCTTGATCTTGGGATTGGCGACATCGGGCGGTGCCACGAAGAAGGCTCCGGCAACTGGCCTCACGAATCGCGGAACGGCCTGTACCGCGGCGGCGACCCCCAGCGAATGCGCGACGATGACGACCGGCCTCTCGGCTTCGTTGACCGCCTTGGCCACGCTCGCCGTCCAATCCTCGCGCACCGGTTTCGACCATTCCGCCTGTTCGACACGGCGCGCCGTCGACAGTTTCGATTGCCAACGGGTCTGCCAATGCTCAGGCCCGGAATTGGTGTAGCCCGGCACGATCAGGATATCTGCGTCTTTGACTTTCATGGCGCTGAGATAGCGAGCCCGATTGCCTCATGCAACCGTTGAAGGGCATGCTCCTGCTCGGAATGGTGAACACCATGTTCGCTTTTCGCTGTCTTGTGTGAACGATTGCGATAGACGATCTGTCGTCGGGAGAGAAACAGCCGTGGGGGCCGGATTTTGGCGCTGACACGACGTACATTGATCGGCGGCGCCGGGTTCCTGGCTTTTGGAGTTCCATCAAGCGTTGCCGCAACGGAGACAATGATGAGCGAACTGCCATTTGCCGCCACCACGCCGGTGAGCGTTGCCCGCGTCGGGCTCAAGGCACGCGATGCCGAAAGCCTCGCGGCCTACTACCGCAGAGTCGTTGGGCTGCAGGAGTTGAGCCGTGCCGATGGCGCCATCACGCTCGGCGCCGGCAGCCGCCCACTGCTGGTCATCGAGGCTGATCCTTCGGCCAAGCCGGACGATCCGCGCAGCGCCGGCCTGTTCCACACCGCTTTCCTGCTGCCCAGCCGCGCCGATCTCGGCCGCTGGATCAACCATGCCATATCAGCCAAGATCGCCATCGAGGGTGCTTCGGACCATCTGGTCAGCGAAGCCCTGTACCTGACCGACCCCGAGGGCAATGGCATCGAAATCTATGCCGACCGCCGTCCGCAGGACTGGAAGTGGAACGGCGACAAGGTGGCGATGGCAACGGAACGCATGAACATTCCTGCGGTCGTTGGCAGCGTGCCGGCCGGCGATGCCGGTTGGCAAGGTGCGCCCGAAAACAGCATTGTCGGTCATGTCCATTTGCGCGTCGGCAGGCCGGAAGAGGCAGAGACTTGGTGGAACAAGGAGTTCGGCTTCGACACGGTGGCGAAATATGGCGGCCAGGCGGTTTTCCTGTCGTCGGGCGGTTATCACCACCATATCGGCGCGAACGCCTGGCAGAGTCCCGGCGCCGGCCGCCGTGATCCCAGCCGGTCGGGGCTTGCCTGGGTCGAGATGCGTTCAGACAATGTGGCCAGCGAGAGCAGCCGTGAGGACCCGTGGGGCACGGTGATCAGGACTGTTCCTGGAAAGGCTGGCAGTTAAGCCCTATTCGGCGGCTCCAGTGGACCCTAGAGCCTTACGCTTCTCGACGTAGGTGTCGACAAGCGCGGATAGGTGTTGCGCATGCGCAAGAAATTTCTCGCGATCGTAGCTCGGAGCGTCGAGTTCGAAATCGAGTACAAACTTGTGCAGCAAACCAGCAAATTCAGCGAGATCAGCTGAGGCGAGCTGATCCACATAGATGCAATTGTAGCCCCAATCATATTGGTTTTTGAAGTTGACGAGGTAAGGTCTTTCCCCGACTTCGCCGATACAATAGCGGATCACCCACCGCGCAAACCAAGATGCGGTGCCAAAGTCCTCGATGCCTTCACCAATGACGATCACACCCATCGTTCAGATCGCTCCGGCACGAAGCTTGTCAGGCCTCCCCAAAAACCCGCCTGAAAATCGTATCGACATGCTTGGTGTGATAGCCCAGGTCGAATTTCTCGCGAATCTCCGCCTCGGGCAATGCCGCGGTCACTTCCTTGTCGGCCAGAAGTTCTTCAAGAAAATCAGCACCTTGTTCCCACACCCTCATGGCGTTGCGCTGCACCAGCCGGTAGGAGTCCTCGCGCGATAGGCCGGCCTGCGTCAGCGCCAGCATCACGCGCTGCGAATGCACGAGACCCCTGAACTTGTTCATGTTCTTCAGCATGTTCTCGGGATAGACGACCAGCTTGTCGATGACGCCGGTCAACCGCGACAGTGCGAAATCGAGCGTCACCGTGGCGTCCGGACCGATCATGCGCTCGACCGAGGAATGCGAGATATCGCGCTCGTGCCAGAGCGCGACATCCTCCATCGCCGGCAACGCCATGGAGCGCACCATGCGGGCAAGGCCGGTGAGGTTTTCCGTCAGCACCGGGTTGCGCTTGTGCGGCATTGCCGACGAGCCTTTCTGGCCCGGCGAAAAATACTCTTCCGCTTCCAGCACCTCGGTGCGCTGCAGATGGCGGATCTCGGTCGCCAGCCGCTCCATCGACGAGGCGATGACGCCGAGCGTGGCAAAGAACATCGCATGGCGATCGCGTGGGATGACCTGCGTCGACACCGGCTCCGGCTTAAGCCCTAGCTTTGCCGCGACATGCTCTTCGACATAGGGCTCGATGTTGGCGAACGTGCCGACGGCGCCTGAAATCGCGCAGGTTGCGATGTCCTCGCGTGCGTGCACCAGCCGCTCGCGGCAGCGCGAGAACTCGGCATAGGCCTGCGCCAGCTTGATGCCGAAGGTTGTCGGTTCGGCGTGGATGCCGTGGCTGCGGCCGATGGTGACGGTGTCCTTGTGCTCGAAGGCGCGGCGCTTGAGGGCGGCAAGCAGGCCGTCAATGTCACCCAGCAGGATGTCGCTGGCGCGGGTGAGCTGGACGGCAAAGCAGGTGTCCAGAACATCCGAAGAGGTCATGCCCTGGTGGATGAAGCGTGCGTCGGGTCCGACGAATTCGGCGAGATGGGTCAGGAAGGCGATGACGTCATGCTTGGTTACGCGCTCGATCTCGTCGATCTTGTCGACGTCGAATTTCGCCGCGCTGCCCTTTTCCCAGATGGTTTTCGCGGCCGCTTTAGGGATAACGCCGAGTTCGGCCAGTGCATCGCAGGCATGGGCCTCGATTTCGAACCAGATGCGAAACCGGGTTTCGGGCGACCAGATGGCGACCATTTCCGGCCGGGAATAGCGAGGGATCATCGGTCAGTCCTGATTTATCTAGAGCAATTCCAGGAAAAATGTGCAGCGGTTTTCCCACGGGAATTGCGAGGAGAAGGAATTAGAGCGGGTCGGCGGTTCTGCCAAACGCCGAACCGCTCTGGGTTAGCCCGCGTCCTAACAGAGGCGGACAAAATGCTCAACGTTGCCGCCGCGCAAACCAGAGGCTCGCGGCAAACAAGGCGACGAAACCCAGTGGAAAATAGAGCCTGATACCCAGCACCACGAACTGGTAGAACGCCACCGCCATGGTGAAGACGAGTTGGAACCCCCATTCCAGGGTGAAGGCGGGTGCATGCCATTCGGCGTAGTATGACCGGTATTGCAGTGCGTACAGGCCGGCGGTCAGGCCGATCGTTGCGGCGGCGAGGCCCACCAATGTCGCTGCGAAGGCAACCTCCCAGCCCCTTCCGAGCGAGACCAGCCGTGCGGCGAACAGGCCAACCGGAATGGCCAGGGCGCCGCCGCCCGCAAACAGCAGCGATACGGTGCGGATCTTGTCCGGTGTCACCCAATTGTCCAGCAACAGGTTGACGAGCGCGCTGGCACCCATCGTGGCGGCCCACAGCACGGCACCGAGAAGCGCTTCGCGCAGTGTTGGCATCGCGTGGCGCAGGCGGCGCAGGGCACGATTGCGCCTGGCGGGTTGAACGAGCGCTGTCACAGGCGGCCGGTCACGGCGATCCAGCGATAGTCCGGCCCCTCGAAGCCATATAGGCGCACCGCGATCAGGACGGCATAGGCGCTGAGGCTGTCCATGGAGAATGTCTGGACCGCACCGATGCGATAGCCGTTCGGGCAGCCCCGGCTCTTGGGAATCGACTTGTCCTCGTGCAGCAACTTGGTGGCACCGCCATCCTGCGCCTCGATGCGCAGCAGCCGGAAGCCGTTGATCTCGCCCTGGCTCTCGCAGCCTTCGGTATTGTTCATGCCGATTTCGTCCAGCCGGAACTCGAGAGGCTGGTCGACCGGAGAAAAGATCGGCCGCGGATTGACCACTATGCGGTGCGGATCGGCCGAAAGCTCGGTCACCGGGTTGAAGCCGGCGGTGATGCCGCGGTTGGCGCTCAACTCAGCCTGGCTGACAATGGCCTCGCCTTTCTGCCGGGCCTGGAGGCGGGCAGCGTCCAGTTTGGCATTCTCGTCGTCGAGCCGGACCCTGATCGGCGTGCCCTGGAGGAAGCTGTCATTCCTCGTGTCGATGTAATAGCGGTTGGCATAGGGAAAACCCGACCCGTCCTGGACGCCATATTCCTCGAAGGCGAAAACGCCGCCGTCCTTTGTGAAGCCAAGGATTTCAAGCTCGGCGACATCGCCGGCCCGGGCGCCGATCGACGCCGCAAACTGTGCGGCCAAGGAAGCGGCCAGGGAAACGGCAAACAGGAAAAGCATTCGCATCGTTTTTCACTCGCGCCACAGCAATCGTTCAATCCCTAGCACGGCCGAATCAAAACGTCGTGCGGGTCAAAAGCCGATGCATCCAATCGGCTCGTCATTTGTTATTGTCGGCAGTCCCCAATGGAGAACCACCATGACCGACACCAGCAAAATTCGTGAACATATGGAAGTCGTTGGCGCCGATGGCGTGCATGTCGGCACTGTCGACAAGGTCGACGGTGAGCGCATCAAGCTGACCAAGGCCGACAGCGGCGAGGGCGCCCACAAGGGTCATCACCACTACATTCCTCTGGCTCTGGTTGCCGAGGTCGATGGCAAGAAGGTGTGGCTGTCGGCGAATTCCGATGTCGCGGTGACGTTCGAAGAAGAAAAATCCGATCCGGTCTGATCGGCGGTTTGGCTAGCGACGCGACGACCAGACCGGAAACAGATCGTTGTCGGCTGGCGTCGCGGCAAACACGCCTCGACTGATGGCGCGCGCCATCGTGGCTCCGGCTGCGGCATAGAGGTCGATTGCCGCGTCGGCCGTCAGTTCGATGCCACTCGTGCCGGTCGCCAGCGCAAACACCAGGTCGCCATCGGCCGGCGTATGCGTTGGCCAGATGGCTCGCACGAAGCCGTCATGCGCCGATATCGCCAGGCGTTTGGCCGCGGCCTTGGTAAGAACCGCGTCCGTGGCGATGACGGCGATGGTTGTGTTGCCGCCGGTCTCCGTCTTCGCGGCGACGCGCTTGTCGCGATACTTCAACAAAATGCGTTTTGCATCGTCCGGCATTGGCGAGGGATAGCCGAGCCCGCCAAATTCATCACCAATCTCGAAAGGCGCCGCCCAGAAATGGCGGGTTCGCCCCACGGTCACCGAGCCGGTCGGATTGACGGCTGCCAGCGCGCCGATGGTGACGCCACTGTCGAGCAGCGTCGAGGCCGAGCCGAGACCCCCTACGAGCCCTGAGGTCAGCGCACCGGTGCCGGCGCCGATCGTGCCGAGCTGGAAATCGAGCCCGGCATCTTGCACTGCCTCATAGCCGAGATCGCGGTAGGGCGGGTAGCGGCCCCAGTCCTTGTCGCCGCCGTTGCGCAGATCGAAGAGGATTGCTGTCGGCACGATCGGCACACGAAAACCGCCCACCTCCAGCCCGATGCCGCGCTCGCGCAGCGCCGCCTGCACCCCGGACGCGGCATCGAGGCCGAAGGCTGAACCGCCTGAGAGCACGACGGCGTGCACTGCCTCGACGGAATTGTGCGGTTCGAGCAGGTCGGTCTCGCGGGTGCCGGGCGCGCCGCCCAGGATCTGGACCCCGGCTACGGCCGGCTGGTCGCAAAGCACTGATGTCACGCCGGACTTCAGCCTGGCATCGGAAGCATTGCCAACGCGCAGGCCGGCAACGTCGGTGATCAGGTTGCGCGGCCCGGTGCGGAACATCAATTGCTTTCTGCGGGCACGAAGCGCGTGCCGTCGAAGCGGAAGACACGGTACGGGCTCTGGCTGAGGTCACCCTTGGCGTCGAAGCGGACCGGCCCGATCGCGGTGCTGAAATCCTGCCCGGTCAACGCCTCGGTCAACGGCTTGCCGGAACTCTCGGACAGCGCCGCCGCCTTGGCAATCTCGATCGCCGCATAGGCCGGCAGCGTGTAACCGTCCGGCGCGATCTTCTGGGCGGAGAAGCTTTCCAGCACTTTTGGATCGGCGATGTCGGCCCATTCAGGCGGTGCGATCATCAACGTGCCCAAGGCATAAGGTACGTCGCCGGGCGGCGTGCGCAGGTTCTCGCCGCCGGCAAAGACGATGCCGGCCTGGAGCTGCGCGGCATCGCGGCCCATAATGGCGATGTCGTCGCCGTCGCCCCCGGCAAAGACATGTGTGGCGCCGGCCTTTTTCAGCCGACCGACCAGGCCGATCTGGTTATCGAGCTGCGGCCTGAACGTGTCGACGAAGACGGGTTTCAGCGCTGCCTGCTCGGCCGCCGCGCGAAATGTCTCGGCCATCTCGCGGCCGTAGATGGTGCCGTCGTCGATGATGGCGAACAGTTCGTTCTGCCACAGTCGGGTGAGGCTGGCCGCCACCGCGTTGCGCTCGTCGTCGCCACGCGGCCCGAGCCGATAGACCGGCCAGCCGGTCTTGGCGCGGCGGTCGGTCAGGCTTTCGGTGCGCACGCCGACTGTGATGACCGGGATATTGGCGTCCTTCAGGATCGGCATCGCCGCCTCGATGGCGTCGGTGCAGAGGAAGCCGACCACGACATTGACCTTGGCTGCGGCAAAATCCCTGGCCGCGGCAGCACCCCCATCGGCGGTGCAGGCGTCGTCCACGGTCTTGAGTTCGATGCCGTTGGCTTGCGCCGCCAGGCCGGTGCCAAGCTCGATCTGTTTGCCGAGGATGGCTGAAGGTCCAGACAAGGGCGCGGCGACCCCGACCAGCAGCGTCTCGGCATGCGCCCCGCCGGCCGCAAACAGCCAGAACAGCGCCGTTATTGTTCTTGTCCCGGGTCGCATTCGAGCGATGGCGTCCTTTGTGCCGGTCTTATGCTCTTGGCACGATTTGCCGCCAAGACCTAAAGGCTGCCCGGCTTTGGCGCAACACGCGAATTTCGGGATACGCTTCAGCCACTTCGCTTGTGGCGTGTCATGTCTGGCCATATATGTCAGGAGATGCTGGCCATGGAATATTCCCGGTGCTGAAGAAGAACGATATTGGACCGCAGGCCTATCGCGATGCGATGAGCCATTTTGCCGGTCACGTCCACGTGGTTACAACGGATGGGCCGGCTGGCAAGCGCGGCACGACGGTGATCGCTGCCTGTTCGGTGTCGGACACACCGCCGACCATTCTGGTCTGTCTCAACCGCGAAAATCCCAAGAACGAGCTGTTCGTGAAAAACGGCCGCTTTGCCTTGAACACACTGGCCTCGCACCAGGAGCCGCTGTCGGTCGGCTTTTCTGGCATCACCAACCTGTCGCTGGAAGAGCGTTTCGCGCTCGGTGAGTGGGATGTGATTTCCACAGGTGCGCCGACGCTGAAGGGCGCGCTCGCCGTGTTCGACTGCGAATTGATCGACACCAAGGATCTGGCCACCCATCGTGTGCTTTTTGGCAAGGTGACAGGTCTGCGCATGGGCGATAATTTGCGTCCGCTGATCTACCACGCCCGCGGCTACCACGTCCTGGACAGCGGAGTGGCGGCGTTCACGGAGAAAGAATGACCGAACTGAACCCGCGCCCCGTGCCGCGGACGATCGACGAGACACTCGATCTCCTGACCGGCGCGGACTATGTGGCGGACCGGTCGCTGGCGACCGTGCTTTTCCTGTCGCTGCGCATGAACCGGCCGCTGTTCCTTGAGGGCGAGGCCGGCGTCGGCAAGACCGAGATCGCCAAGGTGTTGGCGCAGGCGCTCGGCCGCCGGCTGATCCGCCTGCAATGCTATGAGGGGCTCGATGTCTCCTCGGCCGTCTATGAGTGGAATTACGCCGCGCAGATGATCGAAATCCGCATGGAGGAGGCGGCCGGCAAGGTCGATCGCTCCGCCATGGAGCGCAACGTCTTCTCCGAAAAATACCTGGTCCGCCGCCCGGTGCTCGATGCGCTGACCGGCAAGGCGGGTGCGGCGCCGGTCTTCCTGATCGACGAGCTTGACCGCACCGACGAGGCCTTCGAGGCCTTCCTGCTCGAAATCCTGTCCGACTTCCAGGTAACAGTGCCTGAGCTCGGCACCATCAAGGCGGAAGAGCCGCCGATCGTCATCATCACCACCAATCGCACTCGTGAGATCCACGACGCGCTGAAGCGGCGCTGCCTCTATCACTGGGTCGACTATCCCAATGCCGAGCGGGAATTGGAGATCGTGCGCCGCAAGGTGCCGCAGGCCAACCAGCGGCTTTCGGCCGAGGTCGTCTCCTTCATCCAGAAGCTGCGCCAGATCGAACTGTTCAAGGTGCCGGGCGTCGCCGAGACCATAGACTGGGCCGGCGCGCTGACCGAACTCGACAAGGTGGCACTCGATCCCGAAACCGTGTCCGACACGATCGGCGTGCTGTTGAAATACCAGGACGACATTGCCCGCATCGGCGCGGGCGAGGGCCGGCGCATCCTCGACGAGGTCAAGGCCGAGCTCGCGGCGGCGGAGTAGCGGCAATGAAGGCGCCGGGTGCTTACCCCAAAGAGGCCGACCCCAGAGAGGCGACGGTGGACGGACGCATCGCCGACAACATCGTCTATTTTGCCCGCACCTTGCGCAAGGCCGGCATGCGGGTCGGGCCGGCCTCGGTCAAGGATGCGATCGAGGCGGTGCTGGCCGCCGGCATCGGCTCGCGCGACGATTTCTACTGGACGCTGCACGCCGTGCTGGTGTCCAGGCACGAGGATCACCCGATCTTCGACGAAGCCTTCCGGCTGTTCTGGAAGTCGCACGAACTGATCGAGAAGATGCTGGCGATGTTTTCGCCGGTGGCGCCTGACGCCAGGGAGAAGCAGAAGCCGCGCGCAGCCGAGAACCGCGTCAGCCAGGCGATGTTCGAAGGCCACCAGAAGAACCAGCCAGCGCAGGAAATCCCTGAGATCGAGGTCGATGCCCGTTTCACCTTTTCCGGCAACGAGGTGCTGCGGGCCAAGGATTTCGCCCAGATGAACGCCGCCGAGATGGCCGATGCCAGGAAGGCGATCGCAGCGCTGCGACTGCCTGTCGACATGGTGCGGACCCGGCGCTTCAAGGCCGATGCGCATGGCCGCCGCATCGACCCGCGCGCCATGATGCGCTCGGCCGCGCGCACCGGCGGCGAACTGATCCTGCCGAAATTCCGCTCTGCCCGCGAAGTCCACCCGCCGCTGGTGGTGCTGGCCGACATTTCCGGTTCGATGAGCCAGTACACGCGCATCTTCCTGCATTTCCTGCATGCGCTGACGGAAAAGCGCCGCCGCGTGCACACCTTCGTCTTCGGCACCCGGCTGACCAACCTGACCCGGCAGATGCGCCATCGTGATCCCGATGCCGCCCTTGCCGACTGTTCGGCGGCGGTCAAGGACTGGTCAGGGGGCACGCGCATCGGCGATACGCTGGCCGAGTTCAACAAGCTGTGGTCGCGCCGTGTGCTGGGGCAGGGCGCGGTCGTGCTTCTGATCACCGACGGGCTGGAGCGTGACGATGTCGCCGGCCTCTCGGAGGAAATGGAACGGCTGCACAAATCCTGCCGGCGGCTGATCTGGCTCAACCCGTTGCTACGCTTCGACGGTTTTCAGGCGCGAGCCCGCGGCGTCAAGGCGATGCTGCCGCATGTCGACGAATTCCGCTCGGTGCACAATCTCGACGCGCTCGCCGACCTCTGCGCCTCGCTGGACAAGAAGTCGGCGCTTTCAGTCGATCCGCGGCGATGGATGGACGCTGGCGCGAGGCACGCCGCATAGCCATATGTTTCCGGCTCCTTGGAAAAACAGACCCTGAGAGAAGCAACGATGAGCGACAACATTTATCTCGATGAAGCCCGCGATCCGCTGATCATCGCGGAAGGCTGGATGAAGGACGGCAAGGATGTCGCTATCGCGACCGTGGTCGAGACCTGGGGTTCGGCGCCACGCCCGGTGGGCAGCCATCTTGTCATCGATGCGGATGGCAATTTTCACGGTTCCGTCTCAGGCGGTTGTGTCGAAGGGGCTGTCGTGACCGAGGCGATCGACGTCATCGATACGGGCAAGGCGAAAATGTTGGAGTTCGGTGTCGCCGACGAGGCCGCCTGGCAGGTTGGCCTGTCCTGCGGCGGCCGCATCAAGGTTTATGTTGAGAGACTAGGCTGATCCAATGGATCCTTATGCACTGAAAACGCTCAACGCCGAGCGCCGCGCCCGCCGCGCGGCGATCCTGGTCACCGACCTCGGTGACGGCCGTGATCGCATCGTGCGCGAGGGCGACCAGGTTGCCGGGGACCTCGGAGCCGCGATCGCCAAGGCGTTTCGGTCGGGCAATTCCGGTTCCGTCGAGGCGGAAGGGCGGACCTTCTTTCTCAACGCGCATCTGCCGCAGCCGCGCCTGGTGGTGATCGGTGCGGTCCACATCAGCCAGGCGCTGGCGCCGATGGCGAAAATCGCCGGCTACCCCCTCGAAATCATCGATCCGCGGACTGCCTTTGCGACACCGGATCGCTTTCCCGATGTCGCGCTGCATGCCGAATGGCCGGAAGATGTGCTGAAGCGCCAGCCGCTCGACAGCTATACGGCGCTCGCCGCCGTCACCCATGACCCGAAGATCGACGATTTCGCGCTGAAGGCGGCGCTTGACGCCAATTGCTTTTATGTCGGAGCGCTTGGCAGCCGCAAGACGCACGCCAAGCGCGTCGAACGCCTGCTGGCGCTAGGCGCGAGTGCGGACCAGATCGCCCGCATCCATGCGCCGATCGGGCTCGACATCGGTGCCGCGAGCCCCGCCGAGATCGCCGTGGCGGTGCTGGCGCAAGTCGTCCACGCCTTCCGCTCGCGCGGCCTCGATGCCAAGGGCGTAGCCGCGTGAAATTCGGGCCCATTCCGGTTGAAACGGCCGAAGGCGCGGTGCTGGCGCATGCTACGACCGCTGGCGAAAAGCGCTTTCGCAAGGCGCACCGACTGAGCGCCGAGGACGTCTCCATACTCAAGAGTGCCGGAATTTCGCAGGTCGTTGCCGCCGTGCTGGCCTCGGACGATCTCAGCGAGGATGCCGCGGCGCAAAAGATCGCGCAGAGCATGGCGTTTCGCGGCATCGAGGCCAGGCCGGCTGCGACCGGGCGGGTCAACCTCCATGCTGGTGCGGCGGGCATCTTCACCGTCAACGCCGGGATGATCGACGCCATTAACGCCATCGATCCGGCCATCACCATCGCCACGCTGGCGCAACATGCGCCGGTCGAGAGGGGCCAAATGGTGGCGACGGTGAAGATCATTCCTTTCGCGGTCAGTTCCGCGCTGGTCGATGCCGCCATGAAAATCTGCGTCGGCGGCGAGATCTTTGCCGTCAACGCCTATCAACCGGTGCGCGTCGGCGTCATCCAGACCGTTCTGCCGGGCATCAAGCCCGGCGTGCTCGACAAGACCTTGCGCGTCACTGAAGCGCGGCTGGCGCGCTCGGGCGGCAGGCTGACGGCCGAGCGCCGCACGGCGCATGAGATCACGGCCGTGGCGGAGGCTGCCGCGTCGCTGGCGCGCGACAACGACATGGTGGTGATTTTTGGCGCTTCGGCGATGAGCGATTTCGCCGATGTCGTTCCGGCGGCGATCGAAATGGCGGGGGGTACTGTCATCCGCGCGGGCATGCCGGTCGATCCCGGCAATCTGCTGGTGCTCGGCACACTTGCCGGCAAACGCATCATCGGTGCGCCCGGCTGCGCCCGCAGCCCCAAGGAAAACGGCTTTGACTGGGTGCTGGACCGGCTGGTCGCAGGGCTCGACGTTACTGCCAAGGACATCGCCGGCATGGGGGTCGGCGGGCTGTTGATGGAAATCCCGACGCGGCCGCAGCCGCGCGAACCGCTGCCGGCCAAGAGCCAGCTGAAGGTCGGGATCGTGCTTCTGGCGGCTGGCCGGTCGAGCCGCATGGGCGGGCCGAACAAGCTGCTGGCCCTGTTTAACGGTCAATCGCTGGTGCGCCGCACGGCCGAGCGTGCACTCGCCTCGAAGGCTTCGGGTACGATCGTCGTAACCGGCCATCAGCGCGAGCGCGTGCGCGCGGCTTTGTCGGGCCTCGACGTCACCTTCGCCGACAATCCCGATTTTGCCGACGGCCTGTCCACCTCGCTGAAGGCCGGTATCGCCTATCTGCCTGAGGACATCGCCGGTGCGATGATCGTTCTGGGAGACATGCCGGGCGTCGCGTCCGCCGATCTCGACCGGCTGATCGATGCGTTCCGCAAAGCCGGAGGCAATTCGGTGGTCCGCGCTTCGCATGAGGGCAAGCGCGGCAACCCGGTGCTCCTGCCGCGCTCGCTGTTCCCGGCCATCGCCCATCTCGAAGGCGACACCGGCGCGCGCCATCTGGTCGAGGCCGAAGGGCTCGATGTCGTCGATGTCGAGATTGGCGAGGGCGCGTCTGTCGATGTTGACACCCGCGAGGCGCTCGAAGGCGCCGGCGGCGTGCTGCAGGATTGACAAACCCAGGCTGAATTACGCAAGCCTGCGGTATGGCGTTTCCTTTCCTTTCCCCTCTTCACGGCTTTCTCTTCGCAACATTTGTTCTTTGCGTTGCCGGCCATGCCGATGCGCTCGAACTAAAACCCTTCAGGGACGATCTCTTCGCCTACCCGGCCGCGCTGTCATCCGACACCAACGGCGTCTACACGGTCCTCGATTACCGCGAGATGCGCGACATCAACCAGCGCGACGAGGTGCCGGAAAAGCGCGTGCATCCGCAATATACCGACACCAGCGTTCGCAAGGTGCAGCAGGACCTGCTGCTGAAGACCGATGCCGGCGATGTCAGGCACGTCGCCGTCGGCAAGACGCAAGGCGCCGGCATCATCGTGCTTTACCTGCATGGGCAGGGAGGCAGCCGCAAGCAGGGTGTCGACGACTTTACTTTCGGCGGGAATTTCAACCGCATCAAGAATTTGATGGCCGGCAATGGCGGCCTCTATCTCACCCCGGACTTTACCGATTTCGGCGACAAAGGTGCGGCTCAGGTCGCCGCCCTGGTCGAGCACTACGCCGCACAGTCGCCGGGCGCTAAAATCTTCGTCGCCTGTGGCTCGATGGGCGGCGCGTTGTGCTGGAAGCTTGCCGGACGCAAGGACACCGGTGGCCGCATCAATGGGTTGCTGCTGCTCGGCTCACTTTGGGACGAGAGCTTTTTGGCCAGCCCTGCCTTCAAACGCCGCGTACCGGTTTTCTTCGGTCAGGGAAGCCACGATGTCGTCTTTCCCATAGCGAACCAGGAAGCCTTCTTCCGTTCGATCCTCGCCAGATCAAAGACGTATCCGACCCGTTTCGTCCGCTTCGAGACCGGCACACATGGCACGCCCATCCGCATGATCGACTGGCGCGGCACGCTCAACTGGATGCTGTCGAAGGCGCCTTGATACGGAAGGACAAAACCTTGAAGCGCATCGCGCTTCAGGGTGCGGTGTTGTAGTCGACAATCGTCTGCGGATTTTCTTCACCATCATAGGACGCGTCGACGTCATACTGAACCAGCGAAAAATCACCGTTACGGAACAAATATGTGCCGGAGTCGGAGGCATCGCCGATGCCTCGCCATTTGTTGAAAGTGGTGATCGTATGGGCGTCCGGGTCATAGTCGGAGTTGGTGGCCCATCCCGTGGTCTGGAAGCCGATCACCGTCACGCTCAACAGCTTGCCGTCACTGTCGTTGTTTTGGTAGCGGATATCGGTCTCCGGTTCGGCAAACTGCAATTGCCGCACGCCGTCGACCTCATCCGTCATGTAGTAGACCGAGCTTTCATTGTAGGCGGCGGCCGCACAGGAGAAATGGAACAGCCGCGTTTCCTTGTCCGGATCACCGGGCTGGCCATTCTTGTCCTTGTACTTGATCGAAAAGACATCCGGCTCAGTGGCCAGAAGGTCGTTGTCGCATTGGCCGCCATAGGTCGCCAGAAAGGCCTTCTTGGCCTGCTCAAGTGCCGTATCCTTCTTCGGCGGTGGTGGTCCGTCGCCACAGCTTGGCGGCACAGCCTCCTCGAGATCGGCGGTCGAAGGTTTCAGTGCGCCTTTTTCGATGTGGATCGGATCGAAGGGCGGCGCCGCCTGGATTTGGGCGTTCACCTGGCGCAGTGTGTAGCAGCCTGCAAATACTTTTGCGTCGCCGCTCTTGTCCGTGGCGCGGATGGCGACAGGCACGTTGTAGAAGATGCTGCCGGCGGCACCCTCGTCTGAAACGGCGCCGGTCGCGACTTCCACCTTGTCGGTACCGTCATAGCCTTTGACAAAACTGTCGAAATCCTTAGCCGGCTTCGCATCGCCATAATACCCCCAGGCACGGGTGAATTCGTGGCGATTGATGGCGCTGTAGAGCGAGCGGATGACCGCCTCGGCGCTCGACCGGTCGTCGACATAGGGTGCTTCGGGCGCGTCGTCGGCGGCACGTGCCGCATGGCCCATGGCGGCAAGGGAGAGAAGGGCTGTCGCTGCGAGAAGGACGCGTCTCATCGGGAATCTCCGCTCGATACCGGAAATTCTACCACGGCGATTGCGGCGACGTGGTGACGCGGTGCCTTACGGCGCTTGAAGAATCGTGCGCACAGGCGCTACGTCCCCCAGCCGGCGTTCGGGCCGGATAGGAGATTTGACGTGACGATATCGATGTATGAGGCATCCGTGCCCGTGTTTTCAGCCAGGCTGAAAGCACTTTCCAGTGTGCTGGCGGCAGCCGAACAGAATGCGCTTGACCGCAAGATCGACCCGCAGGTGTTTCTGACCTCGAGACTGGCACCCGACATGTACGCCCTGACCCGGCAGGTGCAGATCGCGACCGATCATGCCAAGGGGGCGCCATCGCGGCTGGCCGGCCGCGAGGTGCCGAAATATGAAGACAACGAGGCGACTTTCGCCGATCTGGAGGCGCGGATCGCCAAGACACTCGCGCTTCTGGCGACTTTTTCGGCTGCCGATATCGATGGATCCGACGACAAGGTGATCGAGTTGAAACTCGGCGGACGCGAAACGACGCTGGGCGGCATGCAGTATCTGCTGCATCTGGCCATGCCCAATTTCTATTTCCACCTCACCACAGCCTACGACATCCTTCGCCACAATGGCGTGCCGCTGGGCAAGGCGACATTCCTCGGAGCGCGCTGAGAAATCAGGCTTTGAGATGTCCCGGAGCGACCCGGGACATCTGGCTACTGCTCTGAGCAATTCCAGAAAAAGTGTCGGCGGTTTTTCCGGGAAAAGCGGATAGCGCTTTCCCTTGGGAATTGCGCCAAAACAAAGAGTCTACCCAATGGACATTTCGCGGGCGATGCGTGGAAAATCGGCGGGCTTGATACCGATGTCGGCACGGTCGGCATTGCTCATTGAGTGGAGCAGTGCGAGCGCCGCCCGGTATCTCAGATGTTCTTTTGGGCGTGGCCGGGCGAACATTTCAGTGAAGAAACCCATGATTCAGGCTCCTGGTTGGTCCTCCACGCCAGCCAATATAGGTGAATCGTGACAATTGTGCAGTGCAGCATTTGCATGCCTGCTATGTCCGGATGATTTTCATAAAATTTTTTTCGACCCGGTGAAACTTCTGTGCCGCACGAACCGTAGGCTTCGATGCTGGCACATGGCCAGTTTTTCCTCGCCACTCCTGGCGAATTTCCGGACTGCATGAAAATGCGGTCCGGCTTTTTGTTGGAGGGGCCTTGGTACCCGGGCGGCAATCCTCGCAACGGCTAAATTCGTTAAGATCGGTGGCATGTATTTTTAACGAGCCGGTTCTATGCTCTGTAGCCTGGACAGTCGGGCAAGGGGGAGGCTGACATCGCTACCAGCGCCAAGCGCGATTTCGCGTCGTTGCTCGACGACCTCTTTGTTGCCTCCGACAAGGTCGACGGCATCGAGGGCGACGAGACGGGTGCGCGTCCGTCCATTCCGTTCGACTATCTCTCGGTCGCCGACGAGCTTCATTCCGGGCGCATCAAGGTATCCGCCGCCGAGTATCGCGAGGCAGGTACCGATCTGGCGAGCGAATTCGCAGCCTTGCTCGACCACGCCAAGCTGGCTCTGGCGGGCGAAGTGCCGAAGCCCGAGGAGAAACTGCCACCGATCGATCCTGACTCGATCGCAGCCGAACTCGGCCTCGATCAGTCCAAGCAGGTTGCCGATTTCAGCCGCATGCGCCGCAGCTTTGCCTTCGCAAATCATCCCGACCGCGTCGCCCCGCATCTGCGCCAGCGCGCCATGATCCGCATGCAGATCGCCAACATGCTGATCGACGAGGCCAAGCGCCGCGCCGTGGCCGGCGTTCGCCGCTAAACACCGCTGGTTCACGCAAAAGTCGGCCTGGCGAGGCTTGGAGAGCGCCGCTGCTTTCCCTATAGATGCGGCTTCCTCCCGCGCGACCGCGCCAGCCTATCTCTCCGGAGCTGAATTCCATGCACAAACGCCGTCTTGGTCGGACCGATCTTCTTGTTACCCAGATCTGCCTGGGTTCGATGACCTGGGGCCAGCAGAACACCGAGGCAGAGGGGCACGCCCAGATGGACCTGGCCTTTTCGCGCGGCGTCAATTTCATCGACACCGCTGAACTCTACCCGATCCCGCCCAAGGCAGAGACGCAAGGGCGGACCGAAAAGATCATCGGCAGATGGATGAAGGCCAAGGGCAACCGCGACAAGGTGATCCTTGCCTCCAAGGTCGTCGGCCGCACCGCCAACACCTGGTTTCGCGGCGACAGGCCTTCGCAACTGGTGCGCGCCGATATTTTTGACGCCATCGACAAATCGCTGGCCAAGCTCGGCACCGACTATCTCGATCTCTATCAGATCCACTGGCCGGAACGGGACATCCCCTGGGGTGCCAATCCGACACGTGTCGGCGCTGTAGCGCGGCGCGCCGATGCAGTAGGCGCTCCGACGGACGAAACGCCGATCGCCGAAACGCTTGCAGTGTTCGAGGAACTGGTAAAGGCGGGAAAAATCCGCCATTTCGGCCTATCGAACGAAAGCTCCTGGGGCGTCATGCGGTTCCTTGCCGAGGCCGACAAAGGGATCGGCCCGCGCGTCGCTTCGATCCAGAACGCCTACAACCTCGTCAACCGCACCTTCGAGGTGAACCTCGCCGAGGTCTGCGAGCGCGAGCAGGTTTCGTTGCTGCCCTATTCGCCGCTGGCGCAGGGCTATTTGACCGGCAAATACGACCATGGCGCGCGCCCGCAGGGGTCACGCTCGCAGTTGTTCAATCGAGGTCAGCGTTATGAGACGCTCAATGCAGCTGAAGCGCAGCTCGAATACAATGAACTGGCACGCTCCTTTGGCCTGGAGCCGGCGCTGTTTGCCAATGCCTATGTATCGAGCCGGCCCTTCGTCACCTCGAATATCATCGGCGCGACAACCATTCCGCAGCTCGAAATGGCGCTGTCGTCGGTGGATGTCGTCTGGACCGAAGAGATGCAGAAGGCGGTGGATGCAATCCATCAGCGGGTCGGCAATCCCTGTCCTTGATTGGCGCGGGGTACGGAATTATCGGAAATAGCAGAGGGGTGGAGACAATGGTGGGCTTTCCAATCGAGGCCGTGCGTGGAAAATTTCCGGCGCTTTCCCTGACCGACAAGGGGCGCCGGCGCATCTATCTCGACAACCCCGCCGGCACGCAGGTGCCGCAGGCGGTGGCCGATGCGGTATCGCGCTGCCTGCTGACCACCAATGCCAATCTCGGCGGCTATTTCGAAACGACGATCGCCGCTCAAGCTGTCGTCGACGACGCGCACCAGGCGATGGCTGATTTCCTCGGTGCGGCGAGCCCCAAAGAGATCATCATCGGCGCCAACATGACGACGCTGACCTATCACATGTCGCGCACGCTTGGCCGCGGCTTCAAACCCGGTGACGAGATCATCCTCACCCGCATGGACCATGAGGGCAATGTCTCGCCCTGGCTGCAACTGGCCGAGGACCTCGGCCTCGTCGTGCGCTGGCTGCCATTCGATGAAAAGAGCTGGCAGGTCGAAGAGGCGACGCTGGCTGATCTCTTGTGTGACAAGACACGGCTGGTCGCGTTGAATTATGCCTCGAACCTGACCGGTTCGATCAACCGGGTTAAGTCCCTGACTGCCATTGCAAAACAGGCCGGCGCGCTAGTCTATGTCGATGCCGTCCAGTTCGCGCCGCATGGCCTGATCGACGTCAGCGATCTCGGCTGCGATTTCCTCATTTGCTCGGCCTACAAGTTTTTCGGGCCGCATATGGGCATTTTGTGGGGGCGGCGTGACGTTGTCGAAGGCCTGAAGCCCTACAAATGTCGTTGTTCGTCCAATGGCCTGCCGGAGCGGTTCGAACTCGGCACGCCGCAGATCGAACTCATGGCCGGCCTGACGGCGGCGGTCGACTATTTTGCTGACCTTGGCGCTGCGGCAGGCGAGGGCGGTTCGCGCAGGCAGAAGATTGCCAAGGCGTTCGAAGTGTCCATCGCCTATGAAAACCCGTTGGCGCAAAGGCTGATCGACGGCCTGTCCGACATTTCGGGCCTGACCATCCATGGCATCACCGATCCGAACCTGCTCGTCGATCGTGTGCCGACGGTCTCCTTTACCGTTGAAGGCATCGTGCCGGAAACGATCGTGCGGCAGATGAATAGCGAAAACATCTTCCTGTGGTCCGGCCACAACTACGCCTGGGAGATTGTCCACCAGCTCGGTATTCCGGCCGAACAAGGCGTCGTGCGCATCGGCATCGCGCATTACAATACGATGGCTGAGATCGACGAGACGCTGGAAAGCGTACATCGGGTCATTGCCATGCTCAGGCAGCAGCGGTCCTGACGCGGAGCTTGAATTGTTACCGCGCCTTGCCGCCGAATCCGGTGAGGAAGGCGGTAAGGTTGTCGCCGAGCGCGTCGCAGAGATAGCCGCCTTCCTGGACGATGACCGTCGGCAGGCCAAGCTTGGCGATCGCCTCGCCGATGCGCGAGAAGCCTGGCGTCGTCACCGAAAGCCCGCCGAACGGATCGCCCTCGAAGGCGTCGAGGCCGAGCGCCACGACCAGCGCATCGGGCGAGAAGGCGCGGATGCGCTGGAGGGCCGCCTCGAGCGCCTCCAGAAACGCCGCGTCGGCGGATTTGCGCGGCAGGGGCAGGTTGAAATTGTAACCGAGGCCCGGACCTTCACCGCGTTCGTCGGCATGACCCCAGAAGAAGGGGTAAAAGCGCACCGGATCGGCGTGCAGCGAGACAGTGAGCACGTCAGGCCGTGCATAGAAAATGCCTTGCGTGCCATTGCCGTGGTGCAGGTCGACATCGAGGATGGCGACGCGCGCCGCCTGCTTGCGCAGCACCTGCGCCGCGACAGCCGAATTGTTGATGAAGCAGAAGCCGCCGGCGACGTCGGCAAAGGCGTGGTGGCCGGGCGGGCGGCACAGCGCATAGGCGGCCGGCGCGCCAGCTATCACCGTTTCGGCGGCTTCGACCGCACTCCAGGCGCTCCATAGTGCGCTTTGCCAGGTCTCGCCCGAGATCGGGCAGGCCGTGTCGGCCATGTGATATCCAGCTTGGCCAACGGCGGAGGCCGGATAAGAGCCGTTGCGGGCGATCGGGTGGATGTTGGGGATCACCTCCGCCGACGCGCCTTCGATGCGCTGCCAGCGTTCGAAGATGTGTTCGAGGAAGTCGAGATACTCCGGCGTATGGACCGCCGCTACCGGTCCAAGTCCGTGATTCCGGGGCCGTTCGGTCGTGCAGCCGGCAGATTTTGCGCCGGCTAACAATCTCTCAACGCGCTCCGGCTTTTCCGGATTGGGCTGAGCGGCACCACTCGAAAGAAAGGCCTTGGGGTCGTGTCGCTTCTGCTCCTGCGCATAAAAGGCTTTCATTCCTGATCCCCATTTTCCGGTGCGTCGGCAAAGGTGAAAAAGGCCTCGCCGATGATCTTCTGCGTCTGTTCGTAACTCGACCAGGCAATGCCCAGCCTTTCATAAAAGGCCTTCGCGCCTTCATTGTCGGTGTCGACGGACAGCCGCAGATACACGCCGCCCTCTTTCCGGCATTCCGCAGCGACACGCCGCAGCAGGCGCTCGCCGATCTTGCGGCCGCGAAACCGGTCCTCGACATAGAGATCCTGCACATAGACCCCAGGCCGGCCCATCCAGGTAGAGAAGATCGGGAAATGCAGGCAGAGGCCGGCGAATTCGCCGCCGACTTCGGCGATCAGGGTAGAGAAGGCGGGCTTTTCGCCGAAGCCATAGGCGCGGAGATCGTCAACAGTGGATACGATCTCCTGATGCGCGCCGATATGGGTGCCAAGTTTGAGAAGCGCGGCGTGGATGGTCTCGGCGTCGTCGATGGTGCCGGGGCGGATGACGGTGTCGCTGGTCGGGGGCTGGATCTTGTCTGACATGAATCAGGCCGCGGTTTCGGCTGAACCGGACTTCTTTAGGAGATCGTCAAGGTCGCCGATACTGTCTTCCGAAAAGACCCGAATGCCATTGGCTTCCAGCAGAGCGGTGGTCGTGCCGCGACCGGCTACGCGCCTGCTTGAAAAGCTGCCGTCATAAACGAAGCTGCTGCCGCAGGACGGACTGCCGTCGGTAAGAACCGCGTAGCGACATCCCGTTTCTCGGGCGAGGTCGAGCGCAATTTGCCCGGCTTCGAGATAAAGTGCGGTCACATCATTTCCCGTCTGCTCGATCACTCGACCCTGGCCGCGAAGCACAGCATCGGCTGAGCCGTGAATTTCTGCAGCGGGACGCGGCGTGGAGAAACCCGCGGCAACCTCAGGGCAGAGTTGCACGACCCGCCCTTCCGCTTGCCAGCGCATCAGGACCGGATGGTTGTTGAGCCGGTAGGAGCCGTTGTAGCGGACGTGACTGCCGAGCAGGCAGGCGGAGACGAGAACCCTTTCCATGTCAGCTCCTCCCTGGCCCCTAGAAAGCGACCCGATCGCCACCTTTCAGCGCCAGCATTTCGCGCGCCTCGGCCGGCGTTGCAACCTCCAGCGACAACCCGTCGAGAATGCCACGGATGCGGCGCACCTGGTCGGCGTTGGATTTCGCCAGCTGACGGCCATCGTAGAGACTGTCTTCCAGGCCGACACGGACATTGCCACCCATCGCCGCGGCGATCGAGATCAGCGGCATCTGCTGGCGGCCGGCGGCCAGCACCGAGAACTGGTAGCTGTCGCCGAACAGCTTGTCGGCGATCCGCTTCATATGGATGAGATTGTCCGGATCGGCGCCGATGCCGCCGAGAATACCCAGCACGAACTGGATGAACAGCGGCCCCGACACCAGGCCCCGGTCGCGGAAATGCGCCAGCGAATAGAGATGGCCGACATCGTAGCACTCGAATTCGAAGCGTGTGCCGCAGCCTTTGCCCAGCCTTTCGAGAACGCTTTCCATGTCGGCGAAGGTGTTCTTGAAAATGGTGTCGCGGGTGGCTTCGAGCAGCTTCGGCTCCCACTCGTGCTGCCATTCGCGCGGCTTGTCGAGCATCGGGAACAGGGCGAAATTCATCGAACCCATGTTGAGCGAGCACATTTCGGGCTCGGCGCGCAAGGGTGCCGCCAGTCGCTGGTCCAGGGTCATCAGCGACGACCCGCCGGTGGTGATGTTGATCACCGCATCGGTCGCCTGCTTGATGCGCGGCAGGAATTGCATGAACACGTCCGGATCGGCGGTCGGCCGTCCGTCCCTGGGGTCGCGGGCGTGCAGATGCAGGATCGAGGCGCCGGCTTCCGCCGCCGCGATCGCATCGGCCGCGATCTGGTCCGGCGTCACAGGCAGATAGGGCGACATCGACGGTGTATGCACAGAGCCGGTGACGGCGCAGGTGACGATGACTTTTCGCGGCGCCATCTTTTTAGCCCTGGCCTTCGACTGGCAGGTCGAGCTCGGCGGCCAGCACCTCCAGCGAGTCACCGATGATGGAGATGATCTCGCCGACCTGTTCTGATGTGACGATCATCGGCGGCGCGACCATGAAATTGTCGCCTTCGACGCCACCCTTGACCCTGCGGCCATAGATGATCAGACCACGCTCATAAGCGAGGTCGAGCAGCCGCTGCGTGGCTTTTTTGTTTTGGTCGATCGGACGCAGCGTCTCGGGATCGGCAACCATCTCGGCGCCGGTGAGCAGGCCCTTGCCGCGCACGTCGGCGATGAAGGGAAAGCGCTTGGCCAGCGCTTTCAGTCCCTCCATCAGCACGTCGCCCATCGCAGCCGCATTGGCGATCAGGTCGAGCCGGTCCATTTCGCCCAGCACGGCAAGGCCGGCAGCACAGGCCAGCGGATTGCCAGCATAGGTGTGGCCGTGCTGGAAACCGCCGGAAGCGAGCAGCGGCTGCACCAGCCGCATGGGCGCCGCCAGCGCGCCAAGCGGCGCGTAGCCCGAGCCCAGCCCCTTCGACAGCGCGACGATGTCGGGTTTGCAGTTCCAGTGGTCGCCGCCGAGGAATTTGCCGGTGCGACCGGCGCCGCTCATCACTTCGTCGTGGATCAGCAGGATGCCGTAGCGGTCGCAGATTTCGCGGATGCGCGCATAGTAGCTGTCTGGCGCCACCAGAGCCGCTGTCGCCGCACCGCCGATTGGCTCCATGATGAAGGCAACGACGCTCTCCGGACCTTCGGCGAGGATCTTGTCTTCCAGCATGTCGGCATAGCGGACGCCACGCTGCTCCATCGAAAGATTGTCGCGGTCGCGCCAGGCGGTCGGTGCCGGCACGGTCGGCATCACCCGCATCATCGGCTCGAAGGTTTCGGCCAGAGCGTCGTCGCCGGTGATCGACAGCGAACCCAGCGTACCGCCATGATAGGAGGGGAAACGCGTGATCACCTTCCAGCGGCTAGCCTGGTCGGTGGCGACAGCCCATTGCCGCGCCAGCTTGATGCAGGATTCCGTCGCCTCCGAGCCGCCAGAGACGAAGAAGATGCGATCCATGCCCTCCGGCAGCTTGCCGGCCAGCTCACGCGCCAGTTCTTCCGCCGGCTCGTTCTCGAAATGCAGCCGGTAGGCGAAGGTGGCGCGGTCCATTTGCCGCTTCATGGCATCGAGCACATTGCGGTTGGAATGGCCGATATTGGCGACCATCGGCCCGCTCGAGCCATCGATGAAACGCCTGCCATCCTGGGTCCACATGTAAATGCCTTCGGCACGGTCGATCAGCGGCCGGCGCAGGCTGGACAGATAGAACAGATGCGATTCTCGCCGGGCCTCGGTGTCTTGAGCGGCGGTCTGGGTCTTCGACATGTCAGGACTTTCCAAGGTAGCGATCAAGGACATTGCGGGTAACGCGTTCGACCATCGGGTCTTGTCTCAGCAGGCCGGCCACCCATTCGCAGCTTCCGGCGTGGAACACCTCACCCTTGCCACGCGGGAAATTGACGATCATGCCATTGCCGCGTTTGACCTTTTCGAGATTGGCGTCGCTCGCTTCGCCAAACAGGGTTTCGGCGGTGAAGCGGCCATCCTCGTCGGTGAGGAACTGGTCCTCGATCGGGATGTCGGCGCTTTCCTCAACCTGGCTGGCCATGCCGACCGCGAGAACCTGCAAGCCATCCGGCGCGCCGCTGTCTGATGTGGGGTAGGGCAGGCCGCCGCGGATCTCGAAGTCGAGCCCATCGACCTCATAACCATAAACATGGCTGTCGGCGCCGAGCAGGTCACCATAATAGATGCCGGTGCCGGCAAAGGCCCAGTGTTCGGGCCGGTAGACCGGGAAACCGCGCACGCCGCGCGGCGCGCAGCCGCCCCAACCGGCATACACCCCGCGTGTCGCGTTGAGCCCGAAGGTCGCCGAACCCGGTCGGCCGATTTCCGGCGCTTCCCAGGAATTTGTGGCACGGGTAACGTCGCTGCCACCGAGATAGGCTGGGTCCTCGGCGCGCGCGCGGTATTTATAGCAGACCTGCCGGCGGCCCTCGTCTTCCAGCCGTGTCTGCCACATAAAATTGCCGGCAAAGCGCGCCGCATGGCCGCCGCGCTCGACATAGGTGTCGACCGCGTCGCGCATTTCCCAGGTCCAGTACTCGTCATGGCCGACGAAGACCGCGCAATCGTAACCGTCGAGAATGTCAGGCGAAAAATGCAGATCGTGCTGGCTCACTAGGTCGATGTCATAGCCGGCCCGCTCGGCGAAGCGGAACATATGACTGTCATAGCTCGCCCAGCCCGATGAGGCGTATTTCTTCGAATGTCCGGTAGCCAGCGCCCACTCCATGTGGGGATAGCGCGGTATTGTCTTCGGCGGGACGGCCACTTCCAGCGGCACGCGCGGCGCATCCTTGGGCAGCACGACGAAGCCACGGCACCAAGGGCGCTGCGTCGACACAATAGGCGAGTACTGGTTGCGGTCAGGCCCGGTAATGCCTTGGTAGTGGTTCGAGCCACCCCAGGTGTTGTAGGCAAGCCAGGTGCCCGTCGCCGCCACCTGCAGCACGCGGCCGGGCTTCTTGCCGGGCCGGGGGCTGACGATGAAGAGATGATGGGATTGGATCTGTTTGCCGTCATGGCCAGCGGCAGTCAGCGTTATCCGATAGGCACCGGACGGCCAGTCGTTGCCGACACGGAATTCGAACGCGACTTCCCAGCCGCAACCCTCGGCGGAACATTGGTCTGAAGTGTCCTGCCAGACCGCCGCGATGCCTGATATCTCGAACACTTTCGTCTCGGTGCCGCCGTCACGAACGATCGCCATGTTGAAGGCTGGGGCGGTCGAGCTGACATGCAGCATTACCGTCTCCCCGGCGCGATAGGAAAAGCGGTCGCTGTAGCACCAGATCTCGCCGCGCTCGCCATCCATGCCTGGCCATTCGTAATAGTGGCCGCGCACCGCGTGGCGGCGCTGCTCGGGCGTCAACCCGAAATCGGGGAATTCGGTAGGCAGATGGGTCATGAACACCGGAAAGGATCGAAGGCCGCCATTTCGGCCATCTGCCCACCAAGCGTCAAATGGAAACGATCGGGCCAGCATTTGCTTAGCCGCTCTTGGCCGCACCCGGCAAAGCGACTATCTCAGGCAAGGCGGTATTTTCCGCCTCGGGAGCCAGTATGCTCAGAGTGCAAAAGGTCAAGCTCGACGATATCTACGTGCCGACGGCGCGCAAGAAGACGCTGCACCCAGAGACCGTGCGCAGTCTCGCCGAGGACATTCTCGAGAATGGCATGAAGACGCCGATCCAGGTCCGCCACGACGGCAAGCGTCATGTCCTCGTCGAAGGCCTGCATCGGCTGGAGGCGGCAAGGTGGCTCGGCGAGACCGAAATCGACGCCTATCTGGTGCAAGCCAAGCGCCACTGACTCTGCCCGCCTTGTCGCAATGCGGGCGGTTCCAGAATTTTTCACTGCCAGAATTTTTCGCTGAAAGTGTCGGCTTGCGTTTGATCTGCTCGTCCTCGGCACGGAAGCCAAGATCAAACCTGAGGAGACCTCCGTGACCACAAAGCTCGACATCGCCCCCGCCAATGACCGTGAACTGGTTGTTGCCCGCATCATCGATGCGCCGCGCGAGAACGTCTATCGTTGCTGGAGCGACCCGAAACTGATCACGCAATGGTTCGCACCAAAGCCGTGGACGACACCACGCGCCGAGATGGACGTGCGCACGGGCGGCTCGAGCCTGGTCATCATGGCTGGCCCTGACGGCAATGAGTTTCCCAACCCCGGCGTCTTCCTGGAAGTCATTCCCGGCAAGAAGATCGTCTTCACCGATGCCTATACAAAGGCCTGGGAGCCATCGGAAAAGCCGTTCATGACCGGCGTGCTGACCTTCGAGGACGAAGGCGAGGGCAAGACCCTCTACACCGCACGCGTCCGGCACTGGAGTGTCGCCGGCCGCGAACAGCACGAGGCGATGGGTTTTCACGTCGGCTGGGGCCAGTGCACCGACCAACTCGAGGAACTCGCCAGGACGCTCTGATACAGGGCTGCCTCCACGACAACCGCGCCAGGCTCAGGAAGCCCTGGCGCGGCGTGGCTCACGCAAATGCTTGATGCCGCTCATCTCGACGAAGTTCGTCGCCGATTCCCAGAGATAGTCGCCATAGAGAAACGGCAGGAAAGGTTCGGTGCCGCTCAACGGCAAGGGCGCGATCTCGGCGTCGACACGCGGTTCATAGAAGAACGGGATCGAGAACCGCGCCGTCTTCGGCGCAATCACCCGGTGTCGCGTCGCCCGGACGCGCCCACCGGTCCAGCGCTCCAGCAATTGGCCGAAATTGACCGCCAGCGTGCCATTGGCCGGCGGCACGTCGATCCATTCGCCGGCGAGGGTTTTTGCCTGCAAGCCCTCGACGCCGTCCTGCGCCAGCAAGGTGACGAAACCGGAATCGGCATGCTCGCGGCCGATGACGGTGCGTTTCTCGCCCTTGTGAACCACCGAGAACTCAGGCCCGCTGGTGTCAACACCGGCAGTGGCGTCGCGCAAGGGATAGCGGATCAGGCGCAGTGTCGAGATGCCATCCTCGAAATACGGATCGAAGATCGTTTCCGGCAGGCCAAGCCCGCGCGCGATCGACCGCATCAGCGCGTTGCCGACCGTCCCCATCGCGCGGTAGTAGTCCGCCGCGGCCGCGCGCCAACCGGGCAAGGTCTCTTCGGCTGGTAATGGCGTCGTCTCGCACAGCGGATCGTCGGATGCCGAAACCCCTGCTGTATCGGCGAGGTCCGGCCCCATGTCGATGCCTTCCTTGTAGGAAACGGCTGTCGGCTGCAGCGGGAACCAGCCGCGATAGACGTTCTTGTTCGTCTGGTCGAAATTCCAGCGCAGCAATTTCTGCTTCTCGCTGCCGGGAAGAGCAAAGATGCGCAGCAATTGCGCTCTTCTGTCCGGCGTCAGCCAGGCATCGCCAGGAAAATCGCGAACCGCCATGAAGCCTATTCCGGAGGCAGCGGCCATGATCCTGGCGTCAGCGCGGTCGCGGGCGGCCGAGGGCGGCCCGAACAGATCCGCGATGCCGATGGTTTCGATGTCTTGCGTCATGACGAGCCTCACCCGCATCACGGTTATCGATGGCTTTGTATCTAAGCTTTTCAATTGACCCTGTCGGTCGCGCGACTAACCTTGACGCCTATTCTCTCGATTTCTGGATCAAGGCCATGGCAAGATATCAGGGCGGATGTTTGTGTGGGGCGGTTCGCTATCGCGCTGACGTCGATCCCATCAACGAGCGCATCTGCCACTGCCGGCTTTGCCAGAAGGCGATCGGCGCCGCCTTCAACGCGCGCGTGCTGTTTCGCATCGACGAGGTGACGATCGAAGGGCCGCTGGCGACGGTGAACACTTCGCCCGATCTCAAGCGCGGTTTTTGCCCAAGCTGCGGCACGACGATGTTTTCGCGTCGTGATTCCGCAGGCATCATCGGCGTCACAACTGGTTCGCTCGACGATCCCACGCTCTTCAGGCCACAGATGCACATTTTCACAGCCTCAAGGCAGCCTTGGGTGGTGCTCGATGACGGGCTGCCACAGTATGAGGCCGGACCGCCGCCGGGCTAGGTCTGTCCTTCTGCTGGAGGAGAAGGACATGCGCGACCATGACCAAAATTTAATCCAAATCACCACGCGATAGCCGGCAAATCGTCATTGGCGGGCCATCATTGTCTTCCTATCTATGCAGCGCGGGCCGGCATTCGAGGAGACGACGGATGGACCACAGCATCAGCACCCTGGACGAGCTCTTGAGCGATCCGATGGTTCTGCTTGTCATGGAGCGCGATCGCGTGCGCCCCGAACAGGTACGCATGCTGCTCGAACGGGCGCGCCGCCCTTCGGCCGAAGAACCTGTCGTTCCGCCGGCGCATGTGATTGCCAGGACTTGCCAGAAACTCTGGCTGTGCCCGTAATCGCTTTGCCGTTTTTCCCCATGAGGACACAGGCCGGCCGCTTGGGCCGGTTTTGAGCCTTGCGCATTCGGCGCAGCGGCGCCAGATTACAAATCCGTAAATTGATTATCCACCCCATGACGGTATGGCTTGCCCGGGACTGACCAACACCGGTCCACCAGCGCAAGTTCGATCTCTCACACACGGAACCCGACATGGCTGACATCTGCACCCAGGGCGTGGACACCGGCTTTGTCGGCCTGGGATATGCCAAGGTCGCATTCCTTGGCCTGGTGCAAGGCATCACCGAATTGCTGCCGATTTCCTCGACCGCCCATATGCGCATTGTGCCGGCGGTGCTCGGCTGGCAGGATCCGGGTTCCGCCTTCTCCGCCGCCATGCAGCTTGCCGCCCTTGCCGCCGTGATCAGCTATTTCTGGAGCGATGTCAGGGATCTCCTGTTCGGCTCGCTCGACGCTCTCGCGCGGCGCGATTTTGCCGACCGGCATTTCCAGCTGGCTTCCTGGATCGTGCTGGCGACGATCCCGATCGTCATTGCCGGCGTCGCGCTGTCGGGCGTGCTCAACGCCTGCAATTCGCCGCTGCGCAGCCTGAGCGTGATCGGCTGGGCCTGCATCGCCATGGCGATCCTGCTGGCTCTGGCCGAGATTTTCGCCCGCCACAAGCGCACCATCGGCGAAGCCTCGCTGGCCGACGCGCTGCTCGTCGGCGTTGCCCAGATCGGCGCGCTGATCCCTGGCGTCTCGCGCTCCGGCTCGACCTTGACGGCTGCACTTGGGCTCGGCTTCAAGCGGGCCGAAGCGGCGCGCTTCTCGTTCCTGCTTGGGCTGCCCGCGATCGCGCTTGCCGGCCTCAAGGAGTTGTGGGAACTGCACAAGGTTCATCTCGACGCCCATGGCTGGTCGGTTCTTGCCACCGGGCTGGTTGTCGCCTCGATTTCCGCTTTCTTCGCCATCTGGGGCCTGATGCGCGTGCTGGAGCGGTTCTCCGCCTGGCCTTTCGTCATCTATCGTGGACTGCTCGGCGTCGTCCTCCTGCTGGCCGTGGCGATGGGATGGCTGGCTTAAACCAGGCCAGTGTTGCGCGCGCGCAACCCCTTGGACTGATGAGTCGCCACTCGCAGATGTGATCAAACGCATTCATTGACTTCGGAATGTAACAGCCCTTAACGTTCTGTTAACAAAACAGATGGGTGGGGCCGGATGGCATCCTCGATGGGTTGGCGCCGCAAGGCGAAGGGGCTGGGGCTGGCGTTTGCGCTGTCCGCTTTCTGTGTGGTGGCGGGTTCCGCCTATGCCGCGCCTGTTTCCATGGTTGTCGGCGGCTCGACTTCCCAGCCGATCGGCCATTATGATTTTTGCAAGATACATGCCGCCGAATGCTCTATCCGCTCGCCCAACAGCGTGCCGGAACACATGAGCAGCAAGCTGCTGCATGATATCTCGGCGGTAAATCTCTCGGTCAACAAGCGCGTCAAGCCGATGAGCGACATGGACAATTACGGCAAGGACGAGTGGTGGGCGTATCCGGACAATGGTTTTGGTGACTGCGAGGACTACGCACTGGAAAAGCGGCGCGAACTCAGCAACTTGGGTGTTCCGGTCGCCAATCTGCTGATGACCGTGGTTCGCAAGCCCGATGGCGAAGGCCATGCCGTGCTGACGGTGCGCACCGACAAGGGCGACTTCATCCTCGACAATCTGACCGACAAGGTCCGCCTCTGGAACCAGACGAGCTATCGCTACCTGAAACGGCAGGCGAGCGACAACACCGGGCACTGGGTTTCCATCCTTGGTGGCGACGAACAGTTGGTCAGTTCGGTCAAATAGTCTCGTCGGTGCTGCCGCGCCGGCCCCACATACACTGTCCATACTCCCGGGCCGGCCTTCATAGTGCCGGTCGACGGTGCTATCCACGGCCGCTCGTTGGAGCTGACAATCGGATAGATGCATGGATTTTCTGACACTTCTCAACGCGGCGCCTCTGCTGTCGACCTTGGTCAAGGCCGCACTGCCGCAGGCGGTCGCCACCACGATGGCATTCAGCCAATGGTTCGCCTCGGTGCCGCCGTGCCGCGACTTTGCCTTCGAAGCGACCAGCTATCTGGTCTGCGAGGTCGACCCGAAGCTCTATTCGATCGAACTGTTCTGGAAGGATCAGGCCGGCAAGCCTTTCCAGTCGCTTCACAATCTCGATGACGCCCAGCGCGCCGCTGGCCGCACCATGCTGTTTGCCATCAACGCCGGCATGTATCATCCCGATCTCAGGCCGGTTGGGCTGTATGTCGAACGTGGCCAGGAAATGGCTGATGTGAAGACAGGATCGGGAACCGGCAATTTCTCGCTGCAGCCGAATGGCATCTTCTACATCAGCAACGGCAAGGCCAGTGTGCGGGCGACCAGGGATTTCGTCAGGAAGCGTCCACACACCGACTATGCCACGCAATCCGGGCCGATGCTGGTGATCGACGGCAAGCTGCATCCGAAATTCCAGGCCGACGGCACGTCGCTCAAGACCCGAGACGGGGTCGGCGTGCGCAAGGATGGGGTAGCCGTTTTCGCCATTTCAAATGGCACGGTGAATTTCCATGCATTCGCCCGCCTGTTCCGTGATGCGCTCGGCTGCGACAATGCGCTGTTTCTCGATGGCTCGATTTCAAGCCTGCTGGCGCCTGCAATCGGCCGCAACGAAGATTACTGGAACCTGGGCCCGATGATCGGGGTGTTCAGGAAGCGCGGCTAGGGCATGTCGCCCAAAAGTGACCTCGGTTTTGGGAAGACGACATGCATAAGAACAAGGACCTAAAGCGCGTCGGATGAATCCGTTTCGACGCGACGCGCTTTAGGCTCGGGACGTTCGCTTGCCCCGCAGCCTAAAAGCGATCACCGCTATGATGATCAAGGCGATTGAGGCCATCGCCGCTATCCCAAACAGGCTGGTCACATCGAGCTCCGGGAAGCTGCCGGCGCCCTTGGCCACCAACCACCCAGGCGACAGCACGACCGGGGCCCAGATGATCGCCGACAGGATGTTGGCGATCTGGAAGCGGCGCCGGTGCATGCCCATCATGCCCGCGACCAGCGGCACGGTGGCACGGACCGGGCCGAAGAAGCGGCCGATGAAAACGGCCCAAAAACCGTAACGGTGGAAGAACAGCCGCGCCCTGGCGACCTCGCGGCGGTAACGGTTGAGCGGCCATTTGTGAACGACACCACGGCCCAGCCATCTGCCGAGAAAATAGGAGATGGTGTCGCCGAGTGCTGCCCCGATCATCGCCGCCAGAAGGACTGGCAAAGGCTGCACGATGCCGGCCCCCACCAGGCCGCCGACGATGATGAGCACTGTGGTGCCGGGCAAGAGGATGCCGACCAGCACAAGCGACTCGCCGAATGCCAGCAGCCCGACCACGAGGCCGGCCCAGGCCTGATGGTTCTCGATGAAACAAACGCTCTGGTCGATGAACGACTGCACGCAGGCTCCTGATAAAAGGCGTTTCTCAGCTGCCGCTGTCGAGCAGGCTTCTGAGGTCGTCGAGCTTGTCGTTGACGAGCCAGCCGTAATAATTCTCGACCGGCAGCTTGCGGCCCTTGCCGTTGGCGAGGGCTGCCGCCCGCTGCCGGGGCTGGCCGACATTGTAGAGCGTGGCCGTGATCCCCGGATTGCCTGAAATGTCGAAGCCCTGTTCCTTGTAGGCGTCGATGGCGTCGCGCACGATCGCGGCGATGTAGACGATGCTGCGGTCCGGATCCATGACGTCACGATAGATCGCCTGCGGATGATCCGGTGTCAGCTTGTCGTAGCCGCTCACCCTGTTGACCAGGTCGGTGACCTCGAGCGCGGTCAACGGGCTGATCTGGCCGAGGCCGAAGGTCTGGCCGGCGAAGAAGGGCTGGAAGAACGCCTGCTGGAAGGTCTGGGCTTCATAGGTGACGCCGTCGACCGTCTTGCCACGAAAATGCTCGACCCAGACCCGGTCGCGGCAGCTCCACAGGGCAGAACTGTCCCCGGCCTGCGCGCAGGCGGCGAATTCAGGCCGCTGGACAAAGGTCTGCACCGGCACGCCCTTGTAGCGGAAGGAGAAATCGAGACCGGAATAGGACAGCGCCTTCACATAATAGGTCTGCACCGAGCCGACGGCTGTCACATTGTAGGTATGTTCGCCGACCAGCGCGCCGACGATGTGGATGGGATCGATATCGTAAGCCGCGGCGACCTGCTTGATATGCGCCACCAGTTTCTTCTCGCGCTTCAAGAGCGCAATGATCTTCTCGTATTTCTCCGCGTAGGTGGTCTTGAACGCGCGGGTTCGCGTCGCCGATGCATCCGGGATCGTCGGCTGTGTCTGCGAGCGATTGCCGGGGGGAACGACGACCAGCCCGCTGGCTTGCGCCGTCCCGCTCCAGGAGAAGGCGGCGAGCAGGGGGATGAGGAGAAGCCGCTGCAACGCAGTCATTGGGCGCCTTTTCGGAAATCGCGGAAAATGTCGGTGGCCGCAGATTGTCTCAACAGCCACATCATGGCGCTGTCAAGGCTTGGCCGGACGTTGGCGGCGGATGTCTTAAACGAGCCACAGCTATGGTAAAAAACTTGATTCAAACTTTATTGGTAATTTCTCGTTCATAACTGGGCTGGTTGTCCGTCGGCCCGTCGCCTTCGGTCTGTTGTGTTCTGAGTACAGGTCCAGATGCGGTTACCAGGCGTCGTCAGTTTCATGATCGCATCATTGTGCCTTGCCGGCTGTTCGTCGACATCGGGCATGGACGCGCTTGACGTGCAAAAGCCGTCGAACGAGACCACCAGCTCGGTGGTGCGGCCAAGCGCGCCGATCGCATCGGTCCCTGTAGCCAAGGCCAAGGCACGCAAGCGGGCCGAGGCAGCGCCCGTGGATGAGCCTGCTCGACCTTTTGGCCTGGCGGAAGAAGAAACGGTGATGCTCGCGACACCTGAACCGTCCGACAGTGCCGAGCCGCCGGTCGGGGCGGCCGCGCTGGTCTCGACGTCGAAGCTGTTGAGCCGCAATTCGCCGCCCATGTTTGCCGGGTCGATCATGCGTTACGGCTTTCGCGACGCCAAGCCGATCAATTTCGGCAAAGCCTCACCCAGGCATCTCGCCGTCCACGGTGTCGACGTGTCGCGCTGGCAAGGCGACGTCAACTGGGGGAAGCTGCGCGCCCAAGGCGCCAACTTCGCTTACATAAAGGCAACCGATGGCGGCGACCATCTCGACCCGATGTTCATGAAAAACTGGCGTAATGCCGACGCCGCCGGGTTGAAGCGCGGCGCTTACCATTTCTTCTATTGGTGCCGAGTCGCCAGCGAGCAGGCCGACTGGTTCATCCGCAACGTGCCGAAGGTCGACGGCGCGCTGCCGCCGGTGATCGATGTCGAGTGGAACGGCGACTCCTCCTGCACGCGGCGCCCATCACGCGAAAAGGTGCTGGAGAAGATGCAGGTGTTCATGGACAGGCTGGAGCGTCACTACGGCCAGCGGCCCATTATCTACACATCGCCTGACTTCTACCGCGACAATCTCCAGGGCGCCTTCATGGATTACCCCTTCTGGGTGCGCGCGGTGGCGCGGCATCCGTCAAAGGTCTATCCCGACCGCAAATGGCTGTTCTGGCAATATTCCGGCTCCGGCCTGTCGCATGGCGTCACCGGCCGCATCGATCTCAACGTCTTCCATGGCGATGAGCAGCAATGGCGCGTCTGGGCCGGCGGCGGTGGCCGGCAGATGATGGCTGACGTGGATTAGGCCAAGAGCAATTCCAGGAAAGTGTGAAACGGCTTTCCTAGGAAAAGTGTCGCCGACCGCTGATCCTCATTGGAGCTGGCGGCTGCCGCCATTGCGTTCCTCGCTCAGCCGCAGCCTCGCCCTCAAGCTCATGATCTCGGCAAGTGCCGCATCGATCATGGTCAGAAGCGTCAGCGTGTCGTGCTGGGTTGGATCAGCCCTGACATAGGCAAGCTGGTTCACGATGTCGTAATCGTCGTCGGCTTCGTCGCTCATGGCCCGTTTCCGGTTGTTATCTTGCAGATGTTCTCATTCGATCTGTTCCATCGTCAAATTGGACCCGTATCACTTCGTCGTGTGGATGGCCGCCGGACCGCCCATCCATCCGGTCGAAACGCCAAACCCTATCTTCGGTGACGGCGACGCGATTCGTCGAAGGTGGCAAACGCCAGTGCCCCGGAAAATGACGCGAAACTAAGCAGGACCGCGGTGATAACCATGAGGTCGTAAGTCGACATGTTCGCTCTCCTTGGAATGATAGCCGAGGAGACAGCACTGGCGACGCTTCTGCATTGATCTCGATCAACTGACTGGCCGATGCGGGCGCCGGCGCCCGATTGCGCGATTCGGTTGGAAGGCTTTATGTTCACCTCATGCCGATGAATAGCGGAGGCTGGTAAAGGTGAGATCAGGCCGAAGGCTCGTTGATCATCGCCTCGATGTTGTAGCCATCGGGGTCAAGGACGAAGCAGGCGTAGTAATTCTGCGCATAGTCGGGACGCGGCCCAGGTGCGCCATTGTCCTTGGCGCCGGCCGCCAGCGCTGACTGATGGAATGCATCGACCTCTGCCTTGCTGCCGACGCGGAAAGCAACGTGCAGATGGGTGAGCGGCAAGGTCTCGCCGGATCGCTGGATCTCGAACAGGCAGCCATTGCCGACATCGAAGGCCCAGAACACGCCTTCCTTGCCGAAGGACAGGCGATATCCGAGCGGCGCGAAAGCGCGTTCATAGAAGCGCTTGCTCTTCTCCAGGTCACTCACTTCGATGGTTATGTGATCGATCATTCTGTCCTCAATTGCGCGTGCGCCCTGGAAGCCTGCGTCTGGCGCGCTTCCTGTTCTCGAATATCCGCCGTCTGGGCAAGCACCCAATCCCGGAACACCTTGATCTTGGGTGTGTTGCGGCGGCTTTCCAGGTGCACCAGCCAGTAGCCGTCGCCATCGGACCCGACAATGTCGAAAGGCTTTATCAGCTGTCCCTTCGCCAACAGCACGCTGTAGAGGTTTTGCGTGAGGATTGCAGCGCCCTGGTCGGTCAGTGCCGCCATGGCGTCATAGGCCTGTCCGCCAAGCGCCGGACGCGCGATGACACGACCGGGGTCGAAGGGCACGCCGGCTGCTTCGAACCAGACTTTCCACCAGGGATCGTCAGGGCCGCAGAGCGGCACCTTGTAGAGGTCCTCGGGGTGGCGGATGCCGCCGACGCTCTCGGCCAATCTTGGGCTGAGCATCGGCGTGTAGTCCGCCTTGAACAGATAGTGGGCGGTCAGGCCAGGCCATTTGCCGGTGCCGGTCCTGATCCCGATATCCATGCCCTCGCGCCCGAAATCGATCAGCCGGGACGATGTATCGACCTTCACGGCGAGGTCTGGATGCATCAGCTGGAATGTTCCAAGCCACACGGCCAGCCAGTTCGATGCAAATGTTGCCATGGTCGTGACGGAAAGCACACCGCTCGCGCCACCCTTGGTGGCGACCCAGGCATCGGCCAGCGCCGAGAACGCACCTGTGGCGTGTGGCGCCAATTGCTGCCCGGCCTCGGTCAAAGCGATCTGTCTTGTTTTTCTTATGAAAAGCGGCGTCCCGGCGCGTTCCTCCAGCACCTTGATCTGATAGCTGGCCGCTGACTGGGTCATCCCTAATTCTTCGGCGGCTTTGGTGAAACTGCCAAGCCGCGCCGCGGCTTCAAACACCCGGATAGCGCCCAGTGGCGGTAGGTCCCAGCTCATGACGCATCAATCCTCCTGATGCATGCTACGCGACGTTCGATTGGAAACCAAGGGCAGAACACGGCATTCTCTGATCATCAACTCGAACCTGGAAGGACACGGCAATGACCCTCTACAACACGCTTCGTCGTCCGATGCTCGACTTCTTCGCCGCGCCGTTCAGATCCCGCAGGCGCGGCCTGCTTGATCACCGTTCGTTGTCGGATCATTTTCTGCGTGACATCGGTGTGCTCGACGGACACGTGCCTCCCGGCACCAGCCGCTGAAGAAGCTTTGATGGATGCAAGGGAGGGAACGATGGACGCGTCATCGGATGCATTGGCGAAGAGCCGTCAAACGATCGGTGCATACGAGGACTATGCGGAACGCTACGATGCGATCGTGCGGCATGTCCCCAACGAGAGAGAGCAGGTATCGCTCAAGCGCCTTTTGGCGATCGCCGGAACGAGCGGCCAGATTCTGGAAGTCGGATCTGGAGCGGGCTACGATGCGGACTTTCTGGAGGGGTTGGGTGTCCAAGTTCGCCGCACCGACGCGACAAAACGGTTTCTCGAGCTGCAGGCTGCGCGCGGCAAACACGGTGAGCTTCTCGAGCTGCTCACCGATGATCTCGGCGGCCCCTATGACGCGGTCCTGGCGCTCGCCGTCCTGATCCATGTGCCGCGCGACCAGACCGACCAGGTGCTTGCCAAGATAGCCGCGTCGCTGCGGCCGGGCGGCGCCTTCCTTGTGTCGATGCGCAATGGCGATGGCGAGACATCGGGCGAATATCATACGGTCTACTGGCGCCGGGACGACTTCGCGGCGCGTCTCGAAACCGCCGGGCTGGTCATTCTCAGAGACGACTTCAACCTGGGCCGCAACGACGAAGAATGGAACACCTTCCTGGCTGTGAGACCGGCCTGATGGCCCGACGCCGACTTGCGTTCGGGCATATTGCCTCCACAATGCCGGAAGACGATCTTGGTGCGCGAACGTCACCCGTGCGTCGGGTCATCTATGGGGGAGCAATGCACAACGTTGGCGGAAAGCTCATCAGCGGAGCGCTGGCCTGCTTGTTGATGGCGCTGTCGCCGGCGCCCCTGTTGGCCTCGGGTCTGAAAGACCCCACGGCGGAGACACTCGACCGCTGCCTGAACGACCCAGACCATGGCTCGACCGCAGGCCAAACCGAATGCGAGGCGACGGCGACGGATGATTATGATCACCGCATGAATACCGCCTACGCGACGCTGATGCACAAATTGCCGCACGAGGCAGCGCAACAGCTGCGTCTGTCGCAGCGCGCCTGGCTGGCTTTTCGCGATGCCGAAGCGAAGGCACGAGACGCGCTCTATGAAACAAGGCAAGGCACGATGTACGTGCCCATGCAGGCTGCCGACGCGACCAATGTCATCCGGGATCGTGCGCTTCTGCTGGAAGGGTATGTCCGTGTCATGGAGATCGATGAGTAAAGCGCCGCTCGCAGCGTCGAGCCATCTGGATTCGCGGGGCCGCTCACTCCGGTGGCTCTGCGAATAAGCGAGACATTGCCACCGCGGTGCTGTCTAGTGCCGGTTCCTGCACTCCGGGGGGATCAGGGTGGAACTCAAGATTCTGCTTGTCGGCTTTGCCTGCGCGGTCGCCGGCATGTTGTCGCTCATCACCTTCCTGAAATGGCGCGAGGTGCGGGCACTCAGCCACTGGTTGCCGACGCCGGGAAAGATCATGTCGTCGCGCGTCGAGGCGCGTGAGGTCAGAAGCTCGGGTGTTGGCTCGGACAGCAGCGATACCACCGAGATGCGCAATTTTCCGGCGATCACCTTCGAATACAAGGTGGGGGCCAAGAAATTTCAAAGCTCGCGCTACAGCGTGAAGGAAAATCTGGGGAATTTCGAAGTCACCGAGACCCTGGCGCAGTTTCCGCGTGGGGCGGATGTGACGGTCTTCTACAATCCGGCCGATCCGAGCAAAGCCGTGATCGAGCGCACCATGCCGGACGGCGCCTTCAAGTTCATGTTCCAGCTTTCGGCCGGGTTGGTGATCGGCGCGCTGGTGCTGGTGTTTTCCGTCGGCGGCTTGCTCGAGGCGATCCGGCCGCATCTGCCCAAGCCACAGAACCTCGGCGCGGCGGCGTTGTTGCTGTTCATGGGCCTGATGATCCTGCGCATGGGTTTCGCCCAGAAGTCGCTCGCCGAGCAGGCGGCGAAATGGCCGGTCACCGCCGGCCGCATCGATAACTCCGGCCTGCAGGCGCTGCGAAACTATAGCGGCTATCGGCACTGGCGCACCGTCTTCAAAGCCCGCATCGTCTACAGCTATGGCGTTGCCGGCCAACGCTACAGTTCCGACCGCATCAGCTTCGGCGCCACGGTCACGGCTTCGCTGCCCGGCCTCGTCAGCGGTCAGGCGCGAAGCTACGCCGAGGGCAGCAAGGTCGATGTGCACTATGACCCCGCCAACCCCGGCTCGGCCGTGCTCGAATGCCGGGTGCGCGGGCTCTGGCTGCTGTGGGTCTGTTCGGCAGGATTTCTCGGCGGCGCTGCTTTGCTGGTTGGGCTGGTGTGAGCGTGGGCTTTCATGACGCTTTCCGGAGACCTCAGATGATCATCCGCACACCGGTCTTTTTTATCCTGGCACTGCTCGGTTCCTTGCAGGTGGCGAGCGCCAGGGAATGCATGCTGAGCCACGCCACCTACCGCGAGCCGCGCTCGGGCGCGGTTCTGCAATTTCGGCCGATCGACAATGAGCCGGCGGCGCTGACGGCGCAGGTGTTTTCGCTGAGCGTGCCCAACACGGAAAAAAACCTGCCGGCCGACATCACCTGGACCAATGGCCGGAATTCGTTCCCGCTCGGCACCATCCGCCATACCTGCACCGACGACGATCGCGAGGCGGGCCTTCAGGATGGCAGCGGGCTGTGCAGGATATGGGATGGTCAGGTCTACGCCCTGACCGGAGGCGGCGCCGAGCAGTTGAACTCGCGCGAAGCGACACCGGCGCCGAAAGGGCTGCTCTTGCCCGATTTCGGCGTGGCTTTCACTGGATGGGCCGATTTCGCCAACGCCAATCCGGACGGCTCGGCATGGGATGCCTTCACGTTGACAGGATGCAGCGATGACTAGCGCCGTGAGCAGACGCTGCGGGTGTTGCAGGCGGGATAGGGGGCGAAATCAGAAAAAGGATCTCCTGTTGAAGTCTAATGCGCGTGCATCCGTGGCCGAGGATTGGTGGTAGACTTACCCGCACGCGCAGCTGGGGAGGGGACGAAATGAAAAACATAGTTGTCTGTTCCGATGGAACTGGAAACGAGATCAGTGAGAACATCTCGAACGTCCTGAAGCTTTACCGCGTACTTCGAAAAACGGGAAAAACCCAGCCGGCCCAAGTGGTTTTCTATGATCCGGGCGTTGGAACACTCGCGAGACCGAACCCATGGACCAAGTTCAGGCAAGATGCCATCGCGGTGCTTGGTTTGGCGACAGGTTACGGCCTCGATGACAACGTGCTTGCCGCCTATGAGTTTCTGGTGACTCAGTACGAAGACGGTGACGAAATCTATCTCTTCGGCTTCAGTCGCGGCGCCTACACGGTCCGCGTTCTGGCGGGCCTTGTTCATAGAATTGGACTGCTTTCGCCGCATCAGTGGAATCTCGCCGGTGCTGCATTGACCGCGTACAAACAGACGACGATCGATACGGCTTCGCCTGCAATGACAGGGGCATCTGAACCCGGAGAAGCAGGTGGCCAGCCTGCTCCATCGACGAAGGACGATCGCGCCTCGCAGTTCGCCCGGATTGTCTCTTCGAGATGGCCGACGATCAAATTCGTTGGAGTATGGGACACGGTCGCGAGCGTAATCGTCCCGCGCCCGGATAGGTTCTACACGTTCAGCCTGCAGACGCTTGCCAACACCAGAGACAATCCCAGCGTTCGCGTTTTTCGCCAGGCGATTGCGATCGATGAACGAAGGAGAATGTTCAGGCTGGATACCTGGGATGAACCCCAAACGTTTATGCACAATAGGTTCAGCGCGACGAACAATTCGGAACCGCAGGACGCAAAGCAAGTCTGGTTTTCAGGCGTTCACGCCGATATCGGGGGAGGCTATCCGGAGCAAGAGAGCGGTCTTTCGAAATTTCCATTGATCTGGATGATCGACGAAGCGGTGAAGCACGGCTTGGCCGTCGACACCAAGACCGTCAACCAGTTGGCTTGGGGCGTCCAGAGAAAAGGCAGTCCGTTCAGCTACGTCCGACCCGATATTATGTGCGATCCGCATAACTCGATGTCGGCCGGTTGGCGCCTGCTGGAATGGTTGCCGAAGGCAGACAAATACAAGGACTGGACCGCTCGCAAGTCCTTCCTAGGCCACTACATCCCTGACGCCGAGCCGCGCTTCATACCAAACGGAGCGTTTGTTCACCAATCTGTGGTCAATAAGATGGACGCGATCGCAAGTTACAGGCCCGAGAATTTTCCGGTGAACCCTCGCATCGTTCCTATGTCGGAGAGTCTGGCGTAGCAAAGCTGACACTCTACACGAAGGAGACCGTGTCCGCCGGCGTCAAACGGTTCAGGCGTATCTCATAAAGCTTCTGGTTCTCGTTTTGCTCTATGTTGCCATTTCGGCCCGATCTTGCGACCGGGCCGATGATGTTTCGTTCGTTCAGCGCTTCAAATCCGCTCAGCTGCACCCGCTCGTCGAGCCGCACGTATCGCACTTCTCGCAAGTCCCGTTCCGCACCATGGTAAAGTTCTGGCACTCGGAGCAGGAATTGCCGGTGTAGCCTTGCAGCAGTGACTTGGCGCGGCGGTCATTGGCGAGTTTCTTCGCCTCGGCCGCTTCATTCGCTGCCGCGTCGGTGAACAATCCCGCCGTGGTGTCGGAAGCAGAGCCCGCCGCTTCCTCGAAGGCGATGTCTTCCGCCAATTCCTTGGCCCGCTCTTCATAGTCGCGCTTGTAGGCGACCGCTTCGTCACTGGCCGGCTTCAGCGCCAGCACGTTGGAGCCGGAGAAGGCTGTCGGCACCGAGCGGGCAGGGGCTCCCGCACCGGCAAAGCCTTTCGGCTCGTTGCTGATCGCGCGCGACACCAGCTTAACCGGCGAGGCGCCACGGGTCAGGCCCTTGGAGACGGCGTCGGTCTTGCCTTCGCTGATGTTGCGGCCAAGTGCGGTGTTGGAAAAGTCCGACTGGTCGACATGGGCGAGGTCGTTGCGGCCGAGATAGGAGATAGCAAGCTCACGGAACACGTAGTCGAGGATCGACGTCGCGCTCTTGATCGCGTCGTTGCCCTGCACCATGCCGGCCGGCTCGAACTTGGTGAAGGTGAAGGCGTGCACATATTCGTCGAGCGGCACGCCGTACTGCAGGCCAAGCGAGATGGCGATGGCGAAGTTGTTGAGAAGGCCACGCAGCGTGGCACCTTCCTTGTTCATGTCGATGAAGATCTCGCCGAGGCGGCCATCATCATATTCGCCGGTGCGCAGGAAGATGGTGTTGCCACCGATCTTGGCCTTCTGGGTGTAGCCCTTGCGGCGGCCGGGCAACTTTTCCTGCTCGCGCGACACGCGTTCGATGATGCGCTCGACGATGCGCTCGGTGATCTGCGCCGCGCGTGCTGCCGCCGGCGCCTGGATCAGCTGCTCGAGGGCTTCGTCCTCATCGTCCTCGCCATCGGCGAGCAGCGAGGAGTTGAGCGGCTGCGACAGCTTCGAGCCGTCGCGATAGAGCGCGTTGGCCTTCAGCGCCAGCTTCCACGACAGCATGTAGGCGCCCTTGGCGTCTTCCACTGTCGCATCGTTGGGCATGTTGATGGTCTTGGAGATGGCACCCGAGATGAAGGGCTGTGCCGCCGCCATCATCTGGATGTGGCTGTTGATCGAAAGCGAGCGCTTGCCGATCTTGCCGCATGGGCTGGCGCAGTCGAACACCGCAAGATGCTCGGCCTTGAGGAAAGGCGCGCCTTCCAGCGTCATGGCACCGCAGACATGGATGTTGGCGGCTTCGATGTCTTTCCGGGAGAAGCCCAGCGCCGGCAGGATCTCGAACGAGAAGTCGTTGAGCTGCTCGTCGGTGAAGCCAAACGTCTCCTTCACCCAGTCGGCGCCGAGCGTCCACTGGTTGAAGACGAACTTGATGTCGAAGGCCGACTTCAGCGCCGCATTGAGCGCCGCGATCTTGTCGTCGCTGAAACCCTTGGCCTTCAGCGAGCCTGGGTTGATCGCCGGAGCCTGGTTCAGATTGCCGTGGCCGACCGCATAGGCCTCCATCTCGCCGATCTGGGCTTCGGAGTAGCCAAGCGTGCGCAGCGCTTCCGGCACGGCGCGGTTGATGATCTTGAAGTAGCCGCCACCGGCCAGCTTCTTGAACTTCACCAGGGCGAAGTCGGGCTCGATGCCGGTGGTGTCGCAATCCATCACCAGGCCGATCGTGCCGGTCGGCGCGATGACGGTCGCCTGCGCATTGCGGTAGCCATGCTCCTCGCCGAGCTCGATGGCGCGGTCCCAGGCGGCTTTCGCATGCTCGACAAGCGCCTGCTGCTTGAGGTCGGAGGCGACCAGCGGCACCGGGTTGACGGCGAGCTTCTCATAGCCCTGCTTCTCGCCATAGGCGGCACGGCGATGGTTGCGCATGACGCGCAGCATGTTCTGCGCGTTGCGGTCATAGTCGGCAAAGGCGCCGAGTTCGCCGGCCATTTCGGCCGAAGTGGCATAGGCCATGCCGGTCATGATCGAGGTGAGGGCGGCGCAGATGGCGCGGCCTTCGTCGGAGTCATAAGGAATGCCCGAGGTCATCAGCAGGCCGCCAATGTTGGCGTAGCCAAGGCCGAGCGTGCGGTATTCGTAGGACTGCTTGGCAATCTCCTTCGACGGGAACTGCGCCATCATGACCGAGATTTCGAGCACGATCGTCCACAGCCGCACCGTATGCTCGTAGGCAGCGATGTCGATCGTGCCATCGGTGTTGCGGTAGGGCAGCAGATTGATCGAGGCGAGGTTGCAGGCCGTGTCGTCGAGGAACATGTATTCCGAGCACGGGTTCGAGGCCCGGATCGCACCGGCGGAGGCGCAGGTGTGCCAGTCGTTCATCGTCGTGTTGAAATGCAGGCCAGGGTCAGCCGACGCCCAGGCGGCGTAGCCGATCTTTTCCCAGAGATCCCTGGCTTTCAGGGTCTTCAACACCTTGCCGTCCTTGCGGGCGGTCAGGTGCCAGTCGGCATCGTCCTCGACGGCGCGCAGAAAATTGTCCTTCAGCGACACCGAATTGTTGGAGTTCTGGCCCGAAACGGTCAGATAGGCATCCGAATCCCAGTCGGTGTCGTAGGTCTTGAACGACATCGAGGTGTAGCCCTGCTTGGCGAACTGGATGACGCGGTAAATGTAGTTCTCCGGCACCGCGTCCTTCTTGGCCGCCTTGATCTCGCGCTTCAGCGCGGTGTTGATCGACGGGTCGAAACAGTCGTCGCCATTGCCTTCGCAATTGACGCAGGCCTTCATGATGGCTTCGAGATGCTTCTTGACGATCTTCGAGCCGGTCACCAGCGAGGCGACCTTCTGCTCTTCATTGACCTTCCAGTCGATGAATTCCTCGATATCGGGGTGGTCGGCGTCGACGATGACCATTTTCGCGGCGCGGCGCGTCGTGCCGCCCGACTTGATGGCGCCCGCGGCACGGTCGCCGATCTTCAGGAAGCTCATCAGACCGGACGAGCGGCCGCCACCCGACAGCTTTTCGCCTTCGCCGCGCAGCAGCGAGAAGTTGGAGCCGGTGCCCGAGCCGTATTTGAACAGGCGCGCCTCACGGACCCACAGATCCATGATGCCGCCCTCGTTGACGAGGTCGTCCTGCACGCCCTGGATGAAGCAGGCATGCGGCTGCGGATGCTCATAGGACGACTTCGACTTGGTCAGCTTGCCGGTGAAGGGGTCGACATAGAAGTGACCCTGGCTCGGACCATCGATGCCATAGGCCCAGTGCAACCCAGTGTTGAACCATTGCGGCGAGTTTGGCGCGACGCGCTGGGTGGCCAGCATATAGGCGAGCTCGTCGCGGAAGGCGCGCGCGTCTTCCTCCGACTTGAAATAGCCGCCCTTGTAACCCCAATAAGTCCAGGTGCCGGCCAGCCGGTCGAAGACCTGGCGGGCGTCGATTTCGGAACCATAGCGCTCGGCTTCCGGCAGCTTGGCAAGTTCCGCCTCATCGGCAACGGAGCGCCACAGAAAGGAGGGTACGTCGTTTTCCTCGACCTTCTTCAGTCGGGCGGGAACGCCGGCCTTGCGGAAATACTTCTGCGCCAGGATGTCGGCGGCTACCTGGGAGAACTGCGCCGGCACATCGATATTGTCCAAGCGGAACACCACCGAGCCATCCGGATTCTTGATCTCGGAAAGTGCCTTGCGGAATTCAATCTCCGCATAAGCAGATTGCCCTGGCTTGGTGAAACGACGCTCGATGCGCATTGGTCCGGTCCCTTTCGTCTATATATAGCGCTTTCGTCAGGGGATTTCTGCCCCCTAAAGCGAAACGCGCGTGTCCGCCGCTTGCCGGCGTTCGAAAACGGCCGGCTCTCCATTTCGCGGTCTTTCCCGGCCCTTGCTGATGATGCTTCCTGCGAAGCCTCTGCCCAACACGCCGACGAAACCCGCGGGTCCCTCAAATCTGATTTTTTCGATTCCCTCGCTGGAGGGAAATTCACACTATCTAGCGTCGAACCTACCTGCAAACACTAAATATAGTGTTAACAGACTATTTATTCCAGTCCGACAATTCTCCCTTTCGTCGCCCCACCACCCACAATCCCAACGCTTCCGCCGGCCTCGTAAACAGGCGGAAATGCGAGCAAAAACGCACATAATCCGGGAAAAAGACCGGGCTCAGAACTTTCCGGTCGCACTCTCAACAGGAGCGCATGGCGTATAAAAGGCGACTCGGTTTGCGCCGTCAAGGATTCGTTTGCGTAGCTTTTGTGACCCCAACATCTTGTGTGTCACATATGTGGATAACGGGGATAGATCGCGCTGCTACGATTGCCGTTTGCGGCAGTGGGGTTGCGCGCTGCCGATGGTCAAGAGGCAATCCGGTCGGCTGCAAAAGCCTCTCAGGCCGATACGCCTGATATCAGCCGTAATGCAACTTGGGCTTCGGCTCGGTGCCGGTGAACCGTACACCGACCCGGTCGCTGCGGCGCCAGCGGACCTCGCAGCGATAGGCGACGCCGTCGAGCGGCACATAAAGAAGGAAATGATCGGGAACCCGCGATTCGGGCGGTACTTTCAATTCGGCGCCGCCCGCATGCTGGTTGCGCAGCATAACGGCGACTTCCGAGTTTTGAATTCCGGTAATAACAGTTCCACCCTTGAGCACGCGCGGACGATGTTCGCGCTTGGGGCCGTCGGGATCTTGCTGAAGTGGGTTTACAGGATTCGCCATCATGAAACTGCCGGATTGGCCAATTCCTAGCGAAGAAAACTTAGCAAACCATTCACGCGGCACATCACATGGTTGTGAATCTGCGGCGATACACGCTCTCAGGCGAATCTGTGCGGGTCGGCGCAGAAATAGGCGATGATCTGGCAAAGGTCCGGTTCATTGACCATGCGCACCGCTTCGCTGGAACTGACCCATTTGCGGGTACGGGAGCGCTTTTCCTTCCAGCGGTCGGCGATCTTGTCGACATGCAGCGGAAACACCAGCACCTCGCAAGGCACTTCTTCGCCCGATGCCAGCACCTTGGCATAGAAGTAGCGGCCGGCCTCCAGATGGGAGATGCTTCCACGCAATCCGGCTTCCTCGCCGGCCTCGCGCGCAGCTGCCTCGCACAGTGGCTCCCTGGCTTCCGGCCAGCCCTTTGGCAACACCCAGCGGCCAGTATCACGGCTGGTGATCAGCATGATCTCGACGTTGTTCCCGGCATCGCGCCAGGGCAAGGCGGCAACCTGCAGACGGCACGGCGCGGTGCCGAAGAGTCGCCGGACCCTTTCAGCCAGATGGTTATGCGTCGTTGGCCTCGTCAACATCGGAGAAAGCTAGCCCCAGCCTCCAGAATCGTTTGCCGCCTCATGAATCTTACGGCTAATCGTGACCAATAAAAGTAAAAACTTTGATCAGGCTGGCCGAATCCCGTCACCAAAGGTCTATTTTACAGGATATCTTGCCCCCGGACCGGTTCGCGGAAGCAAAATATTGCCGTCTATGGCGACTTGTCTGGAAAAGCGGCCTGCTTCGAATCAGCCGGCGTGGTCGTCGGCGATCGGCTTCTGATAGGTGAAGCCCATGTCCCAGGGGAAATAGATCCAGGTGTCCTGGCTCACTTCGGTGACGAAAGTATCGACCAGCGGCCGGCCTTTGGGCTTGGCGTAGACGGTGGCGAAATGCGCCTTGGGCATCATCGCGCGCACGATCGCCGCCGTCTTGCCGGTGTCGGTCAGGTCATCGATGATCAGCACGCCGACGCCTTCGTCGACCAGCAATGCCGGCGTAATCTCCTTCAGCACCTGCATCTGCCCCTGGCTGGTGTAGTCATGATAGGAGGCGACACACACCGTCTCGATGACACGGATGCCAAGCTCGCGTGAGATAATGGCAGCGGGAACCAGCCCGCCACGCGTGATGCAGACGATCGCTTTCCATTGCCCCTTGTTGGCGCTCGCTAGCCGCCAGGCGAGCGCGCGCGCATCGCGATGAAACTGGTCCCAGGAGACCGGGAAGGCTTTTTCGGGAAGAGACATTTCTTGCGCACTCCGCAGCACGCGAAGGCCGCGTGCAAGAAAACAGGGGAATGCGCGCGGAATTAACTGGAAAACCTTGGGCTTGGCAAGGGTGGCCGGCTGCGATGGCTGTGGACTTATCGCGACAGGAAGGCCGCCACCTGGGTTGTGCGCAGCACCGTGCGCGTCACCCCGCCAAACAGCAGCTGGCGCAGCCATGAGTGGCTGTAGGCGCCAAGCACCAGGAGATCAGCGCCGGTCTCGGCGACCCTGTTCTGGATCATGTCGTCAACCGAGGTGCCGCCCGATTTCTGCACCGAGACGCTGACGGTGGCGCCGTGGCGTGACAGGGCCGACGCAATTTGAGCTCCTGATGCCTCCGGGCTTTCGTCGAGCGTATCGGGCGGATCGATGACCAGTATGTCGGTTTTCTCGGCCTCGATGATGAAGGGCAGGGCGTCGAAGGCGGCGCGCGCGGCTTCCTTGCTGCCGTTCCAGGCGAGCAGCACATGTTTGAAGGTGGTGACCAGCGGACCCGCGCTCGGCACCACCAGTACCGGCCGGCCGGCATCATAGACAAGCGTGTCGACATCGGCGCTCGGATCCCCGCCAGTATCGCGCTGGGCGGCGACAATCAGATCGGCGGCGCGCACGCTTGAAATGCCGGTCAGCGCGCTGTCGCCGGAGAAACTCTCCAGGCTGCGCCACTCGAAGGAGAGTCCGGAATCCTCGATACGCCTGAGGAAGACAGCCTGCAGCTTGTCGGCCCGCTCCCGGTTCATGTCGGCCGAGACCTGCAGGAACTCGGTATCGGGAAAGCCGGTCGCCGATGTGTAGGGCACCGGAAGCGCCTCGGCATGGATGCCAACCAGATGGCTCTCGAAGCGGCTGGCGAGCGGAATGGCGCAGTCGAGCACGCGCTCGGCGTCCTGCTCGTTCTGCAGAATGGCAACGATGGTCTTGAAGCGCATGATGATCCCTCAATCTTGCGAGCCTTCGATCCCGCGTGCAAGGAAACGTTAGCGCGGCGTGCTTGGTTCCGGCTTTAAATCGATCAACTCGCAGTGGCGGCGAAACCAGCAACCATTGCCTCGACATCGGCGCGCGCGGATTCCAACGTCTCCTTGCTGCGGGCGCGAACGACCAGTTCGGTCCAGAACTTGCCGTCGCCATATTTCGGGTAGGAGCCGATGATCGTGTCCGGATGCGCCTTCTGGATGTCGCCCAATGGCCCGCCGATAAGGCCCTCACCGAACGGACAGTGCACCGTCGCCGACAGCATTTTCGTGCCGGTCTTCAGCGTTGGCACGACATTGTCGAGCATGGCCTGGAAGATCGAGGGGACGCCGGCCATGACGTGGACGTTGCCGATGCGGAATCCGGGCGCAACCGATACCGGGTTGTCGATGTGGTCGGCACCGCGCGGCATCCGCGACATGCGCTTGCGCGCCTCGGTGTATTCTATGCCGCGCGCGGCGTAGCTCTCGCCCAGCATGGCATAGGCCTTGGCATCGTATTCGCAGGGAACGCCGAACGCCTTGGAGATCGAATCTGCGGTGATGTCATCATGCGTCGGACCGATGCCGCCGGTGGTGAAGACATAGGTGTAGCGTGCGCGCACCGCGTTCACGGCAGCTATGATCTCGTCTTCCTCGTCGGGTACGATACGCACTTCCTTCAGGTCGATGCCTACAGCCGTCATGATGTCGGCGAGGTGACCAATATTCTTGTCCTTGGTGCGGCCGGACAGTATCTCATCGCCGATGACGAGCATGGCGGCGGTAACGATTTCAGGCATGGAAAGGCTCCGGCAGGACGGGGTCGCCTGAAATAGCGCGGCGCGGGGCAAGCGGCAATGCCACCCGGGCGGTGAACAATCTGTGCCCATATACGAGATATCCAGCGAACACCCGGGCCAGTAACACCTTGGGCGACGAGGCAGTGTCAGCCTCCGTTGCGCAATCAAGGAGATGGAAATGGCGAAGGTACTTGTTCTCTACTATTCGAGCTGGGGTCACATGGAGCAGATGGCCAAGGCAGCCGCCGAGGGCGCCCGCGAGGCTGGCGCCGAGGTGACCATCAAGCGTGTTGCCGAACTGGTGCCCGAGGCGGTCGCCAAGGCTGCCTACTACAAGCTCGACCAGGAAGCGGCGATCGCCGATCCGCTCGAGCTTGGCAACTATGACGCGATCATTGTCGGCGCCTCGACGCGCTTCGGCATGATGTGTTCGCAGCTGAAGAATTTCTTCGACCAGACTGGCCCGCTCTGGGCCAAGGGCGCGCTGGTCAACAAGATCGGCTCGGTCATGTCCTCGACCGCGACCCAGCACGGTGGCGCCGAACTCGCCCTGATCACCACGCAGGCACTGCTGCAGCATCACGGCATGATCATCGTGCCGCTGTCCTATGCCTACCAGGCGCAGATGGGCAACGATGTCGTGCGCGGCGGCGCCCCCTACGGCATGACCACGACCAGCGACGCCGACGGTTCGCGCCAGCCTTCGGCCCAGGAACTCGAAGGCGCGAAATTCCAGGGCAAGCGTGTCGCCGAGATCGCCACCAAACTGCACGGCTGATTTTTCGCCATCGGCACGTTGTTTGGCGTCATCCACGCTGAAAACAGAAGGTCAACGGGCGGTCCTTTGGCCGCCCGTTTCGGCGGCTGCGGCGCGACCGTAACTCTTTGTTTTAACGCAATTCCCTAGGGAAAGCGCTACGCGCTTTTCCGGCAAAACCGTTTCACGCTTTTCCTGGAATTGCTCTAAGCTGGCCCGGTCCTGATCCGGGTGAACAATGCTCCTGTCAATTCTGTCGTGGCTGCTGGCCGCTTTGTTTCTACTGGCGGTCCTGGGGATTGCCTGTCTCGTGCTCGCAACAATGTGGATCGCGGCGAAGGCGCAAAGACTGGTGCCGCCGGTCGGAAAATTCGTCGAGATCGACGGCAACCGCATCCACTATGTCGATGTGGGCGAGGGCAGGCCGATCGTCTTCGTGCACGGGCTTGGTGCTCAACTCCATCACTTCCGGCACACACTGTTTGCGCATTTCGGCCAAGGCTACCGGCTGATCGCGCTCGATCGTCCGGGATCGGGCTATTCGGTGCGCGCCAACGGTGCGACGGGCCGGTTGCCCGAACAGGCAGCTTTGGTGCGCCGTTTCATCGAAACGCTGGGCCTCGAAAGGCCGCTGGTGGTCGGCCACTCGCTGGGTGGCGCCATCACGCTGACGCTCGCCGTGGAACATCCCGAGGCGATTTCGGGCATGGCCTTGCTGGCGCCGTTGACGCATCTGGAAACCGGTATGCGTGAAAAGACCGGTTTGCTCTATATCCGGTCACGTCTTTGGCGCTGGATCATGGCTTATACGGTGGCGATACCGACAAGCCTTCGATATGCGCGGCCGACGATGGAATTCATATTCGCGCCGCAGGCTTTTCCTTCCGACTATATGGTCGAGGGCGGAGGATGGCTTGGACTGCGGCCTGCTCATTTCCACGCAACGTCGACCGATATCGTTGCGGTCGAAGAGGATCTCCGCCGCATCGAGCAGCGCTATGGTGAGATCACCATGCCCGCCGGCATCCTCTTTGGAGCGGCCGACCGCGTCATTGACATCCGCACCCACGGCGAACCAATGCAAGGCAAGATCAAAGGGCTCGATTTCGAAGCGCTCGACGGCGTCGGTCACATGCCGCAGTTTGTAGAGCCCAAGCGGGTGATCGGTTTCATCGAGCGGATGGCCGCGCGCGCGTTTCCATCACTAAAGCCTCACGACAATTTCAATGAACCATCCGGCTGACTGAGGGGTTTACCCCGTGTCGCACCCAAGGCGACCAAGACACGGAGTAATTCAATGTACAGGAAAATTCTCGCAGCATCCGTCCTCACGATCGGTCTTGCCACATCGGCGATGGCCCAATCGTCCGACGGCGCATATTCCAATCATCACAACTGGTGGCCGTTCGGCAACGAAGAGTCATCAGGCGTCGACCAGAACACGACGGGAAGCATCAATGGCGACCGGTCTGGCCTGGACACCCTTGGCAGTTCTGGCGCGGTCGGCCCTTGTGCGTCGAACACGGCCGGTCCTGACGCGAATGCTCAGGGAAACGTGAACGACCAGTACTGCGGTAAATAATCGGCCGCGAGGGCTCGCAGCTGGCCACGAGACGTCCCTCTCTCCGGACGTCCGTGGCCTGCGGCCTTTGGCGATGAAATCAGTCGGAAACCTCGGTCTGCGGCCGATCGCGGCCATCGGCCAGTTCCTCGTGCCACTTGCCGTCGGCATCCTCGTACTGGATGCCGTCCGTGGCGCCTGCCACCTGCTGCTCGGCCGAAGCAATTTCGGCAGCGCGCAACGCGTCCTGGTGGGTGGGAAATGTCTCCGAGAAGGTCGAGCCGACCTTGTAGGCCCAGCCGCCGTCATGTTCGACGATCTTGTAAGTCAGCTTCGCCATGAAATCCTCCGGTTGAAAAGGTCCGCCTGCTAATGCAGCCGGTCGTCTGACAGCCTGTCGTCGGGCACCAGCACTTCCGATTCCCTGGCGGCTTCGATCAGTGCCCGGCGCGCATCCGCCGTCGAACGATAACCTTCCAGCACTTTGAGGCAAGTGTCGAGGGCATCACGATGACGCGGGCCGCGATTGAGCGGCCACACCGTCATCAGACACTCTGCCGCTTCCTGGGTGCTGCGGATATGGCGATATTTGCCGACATGGCCGAGTTCGACCACGACCGGCGTTTCAAAAGGTTTATTGTCCATCATGGCCGCAACGCAAAACAGCCAATTTGGTTGCAAAAGTGGCCGTCAGCCTGCGCCCAAACGTCTCAGAGGATGTCTGGAACTCTGCTCCGGCGGCCATCTCACTGCGGCGACGTTCGAAACAGCCCCTCAGTAACCGCAGTCATTGCGCAGCCACTGTGCGTTTGCCCAGCCGGTGGTGCCGCCGATTTCGACCTGGTACCAGTTGCCGCGCCGGTCGAAGATCTCGGTGTGATCACCGTTGAACAACTGGCCGATCATCCGCGATGACGAATTCGGCCGTGTCCGCACGGCGAGAAAGCCGCTGCCGGTTGCCAGATTGTAGCGCCCGGACAGACCGTGCACCGTGCCTTCGCAGTATTGCGCTCCCGCCGGCGTCGATGCGCCGATCCAAAGTCCGGCGATAGCCGCCAACGCGGCAACCGGTACCAATGCCCTGAACGACATGATTTCCTCCCAAGCCCGGCCGCGCCCGCCGCAGCCTTACCCAAGGTAACAGGTTGAGGACAGAATTGAAGCCGGCTGTTGCAACGGGCTGGGCCGGATCACGTCGGATCAGGAGGAGGTCGGGCCGATCAGCTGGCGGCCTTCATCCAGTGTTCCATGGTCGTGACCGAGCGGGCGAGTTGCGGTGCCGGATGGATCTTTTCACTGAATGTGGCGGCCGCACGCCATCCCCAGCGCGGGTCGGCGAGGAAGGCGCGCGCCAGCGCCACCATGTCGGCGCGGCCCTCGGCGATAACAGCTTCGGCCTGCTTGGGATCGTCGATCAGGCCGACCGCGCGGGTCGGGATGCCGGCGCCCTTGCGTACGGCCTCCGCCAGATGCACCTGGTACCCGGGACCGGTGGGCAATTTCTGCAAGGGCGAATTGCCACCGCTCGAGCAGCAGAGATAGGCGACACCCTCGGCCTTCAATGCTTTCGCCACCTCGATCGCGTCCTCGACGTCGAAGCCGCCATCGACCCAGTCTTTTACGGACAGCCGCGCGCCAAGCATGAGCTTTGGTGCAGCCTTCTTTACCGCCCTGGCGATTTCGACGACAAGACGCATCCGGTTTTCCAAGGAGCCGCCCCAGCGGTCGGTGCGCTGGTTGGACAGCGGCGAGAGGAACTGGAAGATCAGATAGCCGTGTGCTGCGTGCAGTTCGATGAAGTCGAAGCCGGCGCGTTCGGCCCGCCTTGCGGCTTCGGCGAAGCGCTCGATGAGCTGCAGGATCTCTTCGTCCTCCAGCGGGTGCGGCACGTTCCAGCCGGTGTCGTAGGCGATGGCCGAGGCCGAGACGGTCTGCCAGGGATCCTCGTTTGGCTGCAGCGGCCCGCCGCCTTCCCAGGGCTTGCGGTTCGAGGCCTTGCGACCGGCATGTGCCAGCTGTGTGCCGAACTTCGTGCCCGGCGCGGCGACGCGCCGTGCGGCATCCAGGGTGCGGCGCGCCGCGGCTTCATTGTCGTCGGAGTAAAGCCCCAGGCAGCCATGCGTGATGCGCCCGCGCCGTTCGACATCGGTCATCTCCACCGTGACCATGCCGGCGCCGGACATGGCCAGGTTCATCCAGTGGTAAAGGTGCCAGTCGCTGGCCGAGCCGTCCTCGGCGGAATACTGGCACATCGGCGCCACGGCGATGCGGTTGGGGAAGGTCAGGCCGTCAAGCGTGATCGGCTGGAAAAGCGATGCTGTCATGAAAAGGGCGCTCCGGAAGGGGTAGACCGCTGTCTAGGCAATGGATCGAGAGCGCGCCAGACACGAGACGGTGAGACGCGTTTTTGAACCATTCGCCTGCATTGCGCAAATGCCGCTTGGCGGCTACGCCTCGACCAATAGCATGGAGACCATGATGGAAGATCGCATTCGCATCCGCTCGGAAGAGGTTCTGTCCGACGACTGGGCTGTCCTGAAGAAGACCGTCCTCGACTATCGCCGGCGCGACGGCCAGTGGGAGACGCAGATCCGTCAGACCTATGATCGCGGCGACGGCGCGGTGATCCTGCCCTATGACCCCCAGCGTTCGACCGTGCTCCTGGTGCGCCAGTTCCGCTATCCCGCCTATGTCACCGGCCACCGCGAGCCGCTGATCGAGGCCTGTGCCGGGCTGCTCGACGAAAACGATCCCGAGACCGCCATCCGCAAGGAAGCCGAGGAAGAACTCGGCTACCACTTGGACAAGATCGAGCGGCTGTTTTCGCCCTATATGAGCCCGGGCAGCGTCACCGAGCGGCTCTGGTTCTTTGTTGCCCGCTACTCGCCGGCCGACCGCATCTCAGCCGGTGGCGGTGCGCCGGAGGAGGGCGAGGACATCGAGGTCCTGGAAATGCCGCTCGACGAAGCGCTGGCCGGCATTGCCGACGGCCGCATCATCGACGCCAAGACGATTATCCTGATCCAGCATTTGAAATTGTACCCGATGGGGGTTTGAGCCGAGCCATTGGAGATGGTTGGCCGGGTGGAGACTTCGCCGGTCCTCCTTCGCCAAGGCTTTGGAGGCCACTCCTTCGTCTAACGAGCTCCAGGTGGCCTGCCACCCGAAGCTCAAAGAGCGAAGGGTGGTGCGGACGACGGGAATCGAACCCGTACGATCAGAGATCGAGGGATTTTAAGTCCCTTGCGTCTACCAATTCCGCCACGTCCGCAGGCCAGCCCTTTTCAGATGCCAGACACAGGTCGTCAAGTCGTGTTCTTAAGCTGTCTGAACGCGCAGCCCAGAGGAGGAGGCTTTGGGATACTGGTGCGATCACGGAATTATCCGCAGCGCTGGCACGGGTAAATATCGGCGCGGCGGATTTGATCCGCCAAGGCCGGCGCCATCAGGCCCAACCCATTCCCCCGCCCCCTGCGGGCGTCGGCCGTCCCTGAATTTCCCGCCACGGCTGTCGCACGCCGAACCGGAGTGGGCAAGCCGAGGATGGCTGGCATTGCCGGCGTGACCGTGCAAGATGGTCGTCTCTGCAGGGGAAATCCTGATGAACAGCCTGGCTCGTCTCATCGCTGGAGTGGCCATCATGCTGCTTACCTGCGGCTTCGCCATGGCCGAACCACTGACGCTCGCCATTGCCAAGGCCGCGGTCGTATCCGATGCAGCGTCGGGACAGCTGGTCCTTAACCTCAAGATGACATCGGACAGCAAAGGCTTTCGCCGACTTCACCAAGGCGAATGTCGGCAAGGTGGTCGATCTCAGCGTCGACGGTGCCGTGGTGGCGTCGCCGCGCCTGGTCGAACCCATCCTCGGCGGCGAGGTGATGCTCAACGGCACCTTCGCCGCGGGCGAGCTCCAGCGTCTCGCGGAACGGATTTCGGCCGGCGGTGCGAAAGTCACGGTCGAGGTCAAGGCGGAACAGCCTTCGTGACGGCAAAATAGCCCTCGTGAAGGCTGGGCAGGCCTCACCGTCTGTTTGGCGCTGGCCAAAACCAGGCAGGCTTGGCACAGTCGCGTAAACAGGAGTCTCTTGATGGCAAAGAAGCCGGCGGCGCATGCGACGAAACCCAAGCCCTGGACCGAGATGGCGACACATCTGGTCGACGTCGCCATGGGCCGCAAGCCCGCCGATCTCGTCATCCGCAACGGCCGATGGGTGAACGTTCACTCAGGCGAGATCATCGCCGGCACCGATATCGCCATATCAGGCGGCCGCTTTGCCTATTGTGGGCCGAATGCCAGCCACGCGATTGGTCAGGGTACCAAGGTGGTCGATGCCGGCGGGCGCTACCTGGTGCCCGGCCTCTGCGACGCGCACATGCATGTCGAGAGCGGTATGGTGACGGTGACCGAATTCTGCCGCGCGGTCATCCCGCATGGCACCACCTCGATGTTCATCGATCCGCATGAGATCGCCAACGTGCTCGGTCTGCCGGGCGTTCGCCTGATGCATGACGAGGCGGTTGCCATGCCCATAAACGTGCATGTGCAGATGCCGTCCTGCGTGCCTTCGGCACCGGGGCTCGAACATGCCGGTGCCGAGCTGACGGTCGCCGATGTTGCCGAGGCGATGACCTGGGAAAACATAATCGGGCTCGGCGAAGTGATGAATTTCCCTGGTGTCGTCGCCAATGACCCTGTCATGTCCGGCGAGATCGCCGCCACTGTGAAAGCAGGCAAGACGGTCGGCGGCCACTATGCCTCGCGCGATCTCGGTCTGCCGTTCCACGGCTATGTCGCCGGCGGACCCGAGGACGACCATGAAGGCACGCGCGCCGAGGATGCGATTGCCCGTGTGCGCCAGGGCATGAAGGCAATGCTGCGGCTGGGTTCGGCCTGGTATGACGTTGCCTCGCAGATAAAGGCGGTGACCGAAGGCGGCATCGATCCGCGCAACTTCATCCTGTGCACGGACGACAGCCATTCCGGCACGCTTGTCCATGAAGGCCATATGGACCGGGTGGTGCGTCACGCCATCCAACAGGGGCTGAAGCCGGTGACGGCGATCCAGATGGCGACGATCAACACTGCCCAGCATTTCAGGCTGGAACGCGAGATCGGTTCGATCGCGCCGGGGCGATTGGGGGACCTGCTGATCGTCTCCGATCTCGCCGCAATGACCATCGATGAGGTCTATGCGCGCGGCGTCAGGCTGGCCAAGGGCGGCAAGCTCGACATCGACATTCCGGCCTATGACTATCCGGAGACGGCGAAGAACACCGTCAAGTTGGGCAAGAAGCTGAAGGCCGGCGATTTCGACATCACGGCCCCCAAGGGCGCCAACGAAGTGCGGGTGCGGGTGATCGGCGTCATCGAGAACCAGGCGCCGACGCGGGCGCTGGAGGCGGATCTTGCCGTCGAGGACGGGCTGGTCGCCATGGACCGCCGCAACGATGTTTGCCAGATCGCGCTGGTCGAGCGCCACAGGGGCACCGGCGGCGTCACCAACGCCTTCGTCTCAGGCTTCGGCTACATGGGCGACTGCGCCATGGCGTCGAGCGTGGCGCATGACGCCCATCACATCATCTGCGTCGGCACCAACAAGCAGGACATGGCGCTGGCGGTCAACCGGCTGGGCGAAGTCGGCGGCGGCGTCGTGCTGTTTTCCAAGGGCAAGGAATTGGCGCTGGTCGAAATGCCGATCGCCGGACTGATGTCGGACGAGCGCGCCGAGATCGTCGCCGCCAAGGCCGAAAAGCTGACCGAGGCGATGCGCAAGATGGGCTGTTCCCTGAACAACGCCTACATGCAGCACTCGCTGCTGGCACTGGTGGTCATTCCTGAGCTCAGGATTTCCGATGTCGGCCTGATCGACGTGACGACCTTCCAGAAGGTCGACCTGTTCGTTTAGGGTGTGTCGATATCCTGACGAGGCCGGCTTCGTCAGAAGCTCGGCATACGCTGGCGGGTCATTAGTTGATGCTATCACCCCCCAGTGACGATAGTCAGCACCTTGAACGGCGTGGTGATGACGACTTCGGCGACTGAGCCGACGGCCTTGCCGAGGCCCTGGCCGAGATTGTTGAGCTGTGCCGGATCGGGTTCGTCCGAGGCGAGGCCGGCTGGCGTGCGCAGGCGGTCGCCGAGCAACTGCACCAGGATCGGATTGTCGGCGAATTTGGCGTGGTTGAGGCCACCGTCGCCGCCCTTGATCTTGGACAGGTCGACCACGGAGACGCCATAGCTGGCGAGATCGGCGGCATTGCCGTAGTCGCCGACCCGGGGTTTGTCACCCGAGATGATGGATGACAGCTTGAGCGCCCGGTCATCGCTTGAAAGCAGCACGGCAAACGGCTTGTTTGGCTTGCCGTAACGCATCATCTGCTTCTTGAACACGTCGACATCGATGTCGGGTGAAGCCAGGACGACATAGCCGAGCTTGCCGCCGAGATCGCGATCGCCGGTGATGGCGAGTTGGCGCAGCGCCTCCATCGTCAGCCAGGTTCCCATCGAATGAGCGATGATGTCGATGCTCTTGACCCGGGTCTTGGCGAGCATCCTGAGCGTCGCCTCGAGATCGTCGCGCGCGGCGTTGGCACTGTCCTTGTCGTAGATGTAGCCGGTCGTCTTGGCGCTCGACGCCCAGGAAAACAGCACCGGCGTGCCCGGATATTTCGTGTCGTGGGCGATCTGCGTCAGCCGGTAGATGCCGTCGTCGAAGCCATTGTTGAAGCCATGCACGAAAACCAGCGCGCGATCACCGCGCATGGCGATGTCGGCGCCGACAGCCTTGGCAAATTGCGGCGCGTCTTCGTAGTAGGTGACGTCCTTGGCGGTGAAATCCTTGGCCGGATTGCTGTTGGCGGAACCCTTGGCGCGCTCGATGGCGCCGACCTGATGGCTCTTCGGAACAGTGACATCGACCCGCGCAAAGCTGGTGGTCAGCGAACGATCGCCGTCGAACACCTGCCGCGGATCCTTCGTCGCTTTCTGCCGGGTCGTGGCGACGAAAATCTCGTGCGTGGCGGCGATGTCGGATGCGGGCACCGCGACCGTCGTCTTGTTGAGCAGATCGTGCGTATTTCCAGCGCAGCCGGCGACCAGCACAGCGAAGCTTATGGCGACGACACTCTTGAAACGCACGCTCACGCGCCGGCTCCCGCAAAGGGCGACGTCAAAAAAATGACGTCGCTTGGTATTCCGATAAGGCCAGAGCCGGGCGCGGTCCAGTTCAAAGTGGACCGGGGCGTCCGCAAGGGTGAATGGGCAAGGCGACTGTCACCAAACCGCATCTACTGCCCGAGCTGGCTGATACGGTCGGTCACATCTCGGTCGCTGGCAAAGCCGTCATCCTCGCGCAGCCGTTGGCCGATCATCTTCACCAGCGCCGGATTGTCGGCGAATTTCGTGTGGTTGAAGCTGTCGGTGCCTTTGACCTTGGAAAGATCGACGACCGTCACGCCGTAAGAGGCAAGATCGGCGGCATCCTTGTAGTCGCCGACGCGCGGCCGCGAACCGGCGATCAGGCCGGAAAGCCGCAGCGCCCGATCATCATCCGACAGCAGCAGGATGAATGGCTTGTCGGGCTTGCCGTAGCGCCGCATCTGGCTCTTGAACACGTCGACATCGATGTCGGGCGAGGCCAGCACCACGTCGCCGAGCTTGCCGCCCAAATCGCGGTCGCCGCTGATGGCCATCTGGCGCAGCGTTTCCATCGTCACCCAGGTTCCCATCGAATGGGCGACAATGTCGATGCGTCGCGCGCCGGACTGCTCCAGCATCCGCAGCGTCACTTCGAGCTGGTCGCGCGCGGCACTGGCACTTTCCTTGTCATAGACATAGTCGGTGGTCTTGGCGCCCGAGGCCCAGGAAAACAGCACTGGCGTGCCCGGGTAGCCAGAATCATGGACGAGCTGGGTCAGGCGGTAGACGGCATCGTCGAAGCCGGTGTTGTAGCCATGCACGAAGACCATGACGCGGCCACCGCGCGCCGCGATATCGGCGTTGAGCGCGCTGGAGAATTTCGGCTGCGTGTCGTAGCCGACGACCTCGGAAGCCATGAAATATTTGGCCGGATCATTCGACTTGCCCCGTGAGCGCCGCTCGATCTGGCCGGTCTGATGGATGCCCGGCACGGTGACGTTGACGCGGGCATAGTTCAGCGTGGCCGAGCGCTCGCCATCGAAAACCTTGTTGGGATCGTCGGACTTCTTGCGCGTCGTGGCGATGAAGATCGAGTGGTTGCCAGCGATTTCCGTCACCGGCGCGGACATGACTGCGCTGCCAAGCAGTTCCTGGGTTTGCGGGCCGGCGCAGCCGGCAACGAGCAAGGCAAGGACAAGAGCAAAAATCTTCTTCAAAGGCACGTCTGAAATTCCACTCCGGCCAAAAGGCCCATCCACCCCCGCGACACCTCCCGGACAGGGAGAGTGCGGCAGAACTAAGTCGTGTCCAGCCGAAATGTGGTCAGCGGCTGGTTACAGCCATCGCACTGTTGCGCGAAAGCCAAAATGGCGGAAGAAACGCCGGAATGTTGGAGAAGGGCAGCACCTCCGGCTTGAGGCGGATGCCGAGCACATCCGCCATGAAGGCGCGGCGCCCTTCGATGCGGCTCCAGGCCTCGGGATAGCGTGCCGCTATCTCCTCGCGCAGCACCTCGTCGGCGAGCGCGATGCCATCCTCGATGTTGGTGGTGAAATAGTCGCTGCCGGTCGCCGGGATGATATCGACCTGCAACGCCATGCCGGATCTCAGTCTGATGTCGGAGCCGGAAAACACCGGCGAATGCATCCACTCATCGATATGGACGAGATGGCCGGGATTGAGCGAGACGCCAAAGAACGGGTCGCCGATGCGGTCATGCACCGCCTTCCACAACGCGCCGCCCGTGGTGCCGATGCCGATTGCTTCGTACCAGTCGACAACCGCCGCGAAATACGGCGCGACCAGCTTTTCGACGTAATTGCCGATGGCAGGAGGCAGTTCGGAGGCGTCTTCGGTCAGGAAGCCCGCGCGGGCATTGAGCGCGCCCTGGATGCCGTAGGCCATAGTGATGGGGTCGCCCCGCTTGATGACATCGAGGCGCGGGCTTGGCAGGCCATAGGCGGCACGCTTTCCCGCCGACAGCATCGGGTGGCAACCATGCGGCAGGCCGTTCATGCCCATCAGCCGCGCCGCCTGCAGTTCGGTCATCCCGGGCTCGATGCTTCTGAGGACATTGCGCAGCCCTTGCGAGGTGAAGGTCGCGGCGAACTCGAAGGCAGCCAACTGGTCGGCCTCGTTGACGGCGCGCAGGCCGTCGGTGGGGTTCATCAGCAGATTGGCGGCATTCACGACCGCGCCCTTGTCGCCGACAAGCGTGCGCAGCGTATCGGCAATAAACGAGGGCAGATCGAGCGTCGTCTCACCGAAGCCGGCGTCGCCGGCGCCAAAAGGCTTCCAGCCGATGGCGCCGATCCTGTGGCCGTCCTTCAGGCCGCAGGCGGCAAGAATGTCGGGCAGCGCGTCCGAGCGGTCGCGCGGCTGTGCCGGCAATGAGAACGTCTGGTAGAGCACGCGCTCATAGGGCCCATCGCAGAGTTCGGCATAGCCCCAGCCCTCATTGCCGACGAGAAGTCTTGGCTGCCGGCCCGGAACGATGACCAGCAATGTCTCCTCAAAGCGCGGATCGTAGCCCGAGAGATAGGCGACATTGGCCGCGTGTTCGCGGTCGCCATAGATGGCGAAGCCATCGAAGCCGGCCTTGGCGCCGCGCGCGATCAGCGCCTCGATGCGTGCCTCATGGGTATTCCGGGCAACCAGCGGCATCACCGTCGGTTCGCCGAATTCCGGCAGCGACATCAATTTCAGGCCGACCGACGCGACAGGCATGAACAAACGCCCCCAAGTGCTTGCAAGGATTCTGCGAATGCCCTTTGCGGGAGGGGCATGAACGGCCGGACAATGGCGTTGCGGGGCGGGATATGCAATAGGCAGGATCGGCTGCGCGAGGTCAGGATGCAACAAACAGACACAAGTGTAGCCAGGTTGATGACAGGGGTCCGCGCAGACATGCGGCACAAGGTGACTTTCCGATGACCAATTTTTCCTCGCGCGTCGCTACCGCCGCCGCCGCGATACGCCAGATCTTTCCGGAAACGCCGCTGCAGGAAAACGACTATCTGTCGAAAAAGACCGGCGCGCGGGTGCTTTTGAAACGCGAGGACCTGTCACCGGTGCGGTCCTACAAGATCCGCGGCGCCTTCAATTTCTTCCGCAAGGCGCTTGCGGCCGGCAATCAGGCTGAACTGTTCGTCTGCGCCTCGGCCGGCAACCATGCGCAGGGTTTTGCTTTCGTCTGCCGCCATTTCGGCAAGAAGGGCGTGGTGTTCATGCCGGTGACGACGCCGCAGCAGAAGATCGACAAGACCAGGCTGTTCGGTGGCGAGTTCGTCGAGATCAGGCTGGTCGGCGACTTTTTCGACGACTGCTATCGTGCCGCCTTCGAATTCACCGAAAGCTCCGGTGCCCACATGGTGCCGCCCTTCGACCACAAGGACATCATCGAGGGCCAGGCGACGGTCGCCTATGAGATCGTGGACCAGATGCCGGGCGCGCGCATGCCCGACATCGTCATGCTGCCGGTTGGCGGTGGCGGGCTCGCCGCCGGCGTCACCCATTATTTCGCCGATCAGGGCCGCGAAGCCCGTTTCGTCTTCTGCGAGCCGGCCGGAGCGCCCAGCCTTCATGACAGCCTTGCGGCGGGAAAACGGCTGAAGCTCGCCAAGGTCGACAACTTCGTTGATGGTGCTGCGGTCGCCGAGATCGGCCGCGAACCCTTGCGATACCTCAAGGAATTCGCCGCCGACACGGTGCGGCTGATCCCGGAAAACCGGCTCTGCGCGACCATGATCGAGATGCTCAACGTAGAAGGCGTCGTGCTCGAGCCGGCCGGTGCGCTGGCCATCGACGCGCTGAAGGATTTTTCCAGGAAGGAGATCCGCGGCAAGACCATTGTCGCCGTGGTTTCAGGCGGCAATTTCGATTTCGAGCGGCTGCCCGATGTCAAGGAACGGGCGCTGCGCTTCGAGGGCCTGAAGAAATACTTCATCATCCGCTTTCCGCAGCGGCCCGGCGCACTGCGCGATTTCCTCGAAATGCTGGGACCGGACGACGACATTGCCCGCTTCGAATATCTGAAAAAATCGGCGCGCAATTTCGGCTCGGTGCTGATCGGCATCGAGACTAAGGACCGCCGCAATTTCGACCTGCTGAGAGCGAATTTCGAGGCCGAGGGTGTGCAGTATCAGGACATCACCGACAACGAGACATTGGCCGGGTTCATCATATGAGCGGAAAGGTCTTCATCGCCCTGTTTTCCGGCATCAATGTCGGCGGCAACCGCATCGTCAAGATGGCGGAGCTGCGCTCGTTCTTCGAGGATCTCGGCTTTTCCGATGTCGCCACCTATGTGCAGAGCGGCAATGCCGTGTTCCGGGCCGGCAAGGGCGACGCGCCCACTCTGACCAAACAGATCGAAGCGGCTTTCGAGAAGAAATGGGGTTTTCACTCGCGTATCATGGTGCGCGATCTCTCCTGGCTCGAACGGCTGGTGAGCGAAAATCCCTATCCGGAAGCGGCCGCTGATCACACCAAGCTCCATGCCTATGCGCTGGAGCGCGAGCCGAACACCGATGAGGTGGCGCGGCTGACTGAGAAGTGCACCGGCCCCGAGCGCTTCGAGGTCAAGGGTGACGTGCTCTATCTCAGCGCCCCGGACGGGCTCGGCAAATCCGTGTTCGCCAACCTCATTCCGCGCGTCCTCAAGGTGCCGGGCACCGCGCGCAACTGGCGCTCGGTGCTGGCGCTGCTGGAGATGGCCAGTCAGGCCGATCAGAAATAGGCCGACTACGCCGCCGGCTTCCAGTCGAAGGTCAGTTCCTCGCGGAAAGCAAAGCGCTTGATGTGGTCGGCGACAACGCTTTCCAGCCGCTCGATCGACCCGGCTTCCTCGGTCGAAACCGTGATGTGCAGCGTGTCCGCATCGGCATCCATGACGGTGCGGCCGAGCGAGAGATCGATCGTGCCATGGGTGGGGTCGAATTCGACGGGAAATTTGTGCGCCCAGTGCTTGCACAGCTGCTGCAGGTAGCGGCTTGCATGTTCAGTGGCGACATCGGCACGGCTGGTCGGCATGAATGAATTCTCCTGGATCCGGCGCTGGCTTTGCCTGGCTGGCGCGTCAGGCAGGTAGATAGGTGCCGTCGATTAAAACGGCAAAGGCGGCCGCCTTGTCCGCGCGGCCGCCTTGCTCAAGATGGCGTGATCGCTACCAGGTGCCGGTGTTCGGCATCGAGGCCCAGGGCTCGGCCTTGGGCTTGGCCGGCCCCTTCTGCAGCAGCTCGAACGAGATGCCGTCTGGCGACTTGACGAAGGCCATGTTGCCGTCGCGTGGCGGCCGGTTGATGACGACGCCCTTGTCCATCAGATGCTGGCAGGTGGCGTAGATGTCGTCGACCTCATAGGCGAGGTGGCCGAAATTGCGGCCGCCCTTGTAGTCTTCCGGATCCCAATTGTAGGTCAGTTCGATCAGCGGTGCCTTGTCGGCAATGCCGCTTTCCTCGTCTTCAGAAGCCGCGAGGAAGATCAGCGTGAAGCGGCCCTGCTCGTTTTCATAGCGGCGAACTTCCTTCAGCCCGAGCTTGTTGCAGTAGAAATCGAGTGAGGCATCGACATCGGCGACGCGGACCATGGTGTGCAGATAGCGCATGTGATTTTCCTGAGGTCGTTGGGCTGCGGCGCAACATAGGGTCGGCCCGCTCAAAGGGCAATCTCCGGCGACAAGCGACGCCGGCAAAGAACAAATCCGGTATTCCCGTAATGAACCGTGAAAAAAGGCAGGGAAGGTCTTGCACACACCGGAAGCCGCGGTGTTAATCTGGTGTCAAGAATCAGTTGCGGTGTTCTTGAAAAAAGGGGGCATTCTTATGGGGGAAAAGGCCTCTTTGACGGGGCGGGCCGGAACCCTTGGCGACGCCTTGACGCGCGACGAAGGCGGCGATGCCGACCTTGCAGAAATTGCCGGCGCCATCAAGTGGTTCGATGTGGCCAAGGGCTACGGGTTCATCCTTCCCGATGATGGTGTCTCGGGCGATATCCTCCTCCATGTGACATGTCTTCGGCGGGACGGCTTCCAGACAGCCTTGGAAGGCGCGCGCGTGGTCTGTCTTGTCAAGCAGGGCGATCGCGGGCTGCAGGCCTTTCGTGTGCTTTCGATGGATATCACCACCGCCGTCCACCCTGCGGAAATGCAGGAACAACGCACCCACGTCGCGGTGACGCCGGAAAGCGGGCTCGAACGCGCTTTGGTCAAGTGGTTCAACCGCACCAAGGGCTTCGGCTTCCTGACGCGCGGTGAGGGCACCGAGGACATTTTCGTCCATATGGAGACCTTGCGCCGGTACGGTATCACCGAGCTTCGGCCGGGGCAGGTGGTGCTTGTTCGGTTCGGGCGTGGCGACAAAGGCCTTATGGCTGCCGAAATTCACCCCGATATGGGCACCTTGCCGGTCTCGCATTAGGGCGATACCGACCGAGGATTTTGCATGGCTCACAGGAACTGGCTGACGGCGGGCGCGATGTGTGCCGTTGCTGCCGTGATCATCGCCACAGGCGCCTTTTTCTACTTCCAGGTACCCAGCGCGGCCGATGACCGGGCGATGATTCTGCCCGTCGACCCCGCACCGCTGGTCGCGGTGACGAAAAACGGTGAACGCTCCTTCTCGATCGAAGTCGCTGATACCGAAAACGAGCGTGAGGCCGGCCTGATGTATCGCGAGGACATGGCGGCCAATCATGGCATGCTGTTCGTCTTCGAGGAGACACGCGACGTCAGTTTCTGGATGAAGAACACGCCGATGCCGCTGGATTTGATCTTCGTCGGCCAGGACGGCAGGATCCGGGCGATCAAGAAAGGCGAGCCGCAATCCGAAGCAATCATCTCACCCGGGGAGCCGGTTCGCTTCGTGCTCGAGCTGAAGGCCGGCACGGCTGCCAAAGATGGTATCGCCGACGGCGATCTGTTGCGCCATCCGGCGATCGGCACGGCGTCAGGTCCCGGCATGCCGCCAGCGGACAAGGGCGATTCCCCCAACGTCAAATCGAACTGATCGCAAGGATCGCCTTCCGATGCAGTTCTTTTCCCATGATGGCTTCGATCTCGCCTTCCTCGACCGCCAGCCGGCATCGGGCGCAGGCGATCCTGTGCTCATGATCCACGGCTTCGCCTCGAGCCACTACGTCAACTGGGTATCGCCCGGCTGGTTCAAGACGCTTAACGATGCCGGTTACCGCGCCATCGGCTTCGACAATCGCGGCCATGGCTCGTCGTCGAAGAGCTACGACGAGGCCGATTACACACCCGCGAAAATGGCTTCGGACGCCGCCGCCTTGCTCGACCATCTCGGGATCGACCGCGCCCATGTTATGGGCTATTCGATGGGCGCGCGCATCGCGGCGTTCCTGGCACTGTCCGATCCCGACAAGGTAGCGACGCTGGTCTTTGGCGGCCTCGGCATCGGCATGATCGACGGCGTCGGCGATTGGGATCCGATTGCGGCGGCCCTCCTTGCCGACGATCCGGCCACGACGACCCATCCGCGCGGGCGCTCTTTTCGCGCCTTTGCCGATCAGACCCGCAGTGATCGCCGGGCACTTGCCGCCTGCATTGCAAAATCGCGGGAGTTGCTTGACGAGGACGACATCGCTCGCATCGCTCAACCGACGCTCGTTGCGGTCGGCACGACGGACGATATCGGCGGCTCGCCCGACGAGCTTGCCGCTTTGATGCCCAACGCCAGGGCTTTTCATATCGAGGGCCGCGACCATATGCTGGCGGTCGGAGACAAGACCTTCAAGCAACGCGTGCTGGAGTTTTATGCTGAATATCCGCTTTGAGCGGCTAGAGCAATTCCAGGAAAAGTGTGTAACGGTTTTCCGTCCGGAATTGCGTCAAAACAAGGAGTTAGAGTGGTTCGCCGTTTCCGTGAAACGGTGAACCGCTCTAACCGGGGGGCAACAGTGGCACAATGGGGAAGAGGCACGGCCGCCATGCCGGGCGCCGTGGCGCAAGGCAAGTTCGGCAAACGTTCGGTCGTCCTGGCGTTGTCGGCATTCGCGGCGGGGGCGCTTGCCATAACCATCCTGGTGGCGATGCCGAGCGACACGTCGCAGCTCGTCCAGAACATCGCCACGGGCTTCTTCATGGCGGTGTTCCTGCTCGCCGCTCCGCTGGCGCATATCACCGGCGTGGTCTTCGGCATCATGGCGCTGGTGCGTTCGAACGAAAGTCGTTCGCTTGGCCTTCTGGGCATAATCCTCAATGGCCTGTCGGTGATGGCAGGGCTTGGTATTCTTGCGGCAATGGCGTCGACGATAGGCGCCTTTACCTGATCTTGCGCGCTCTCGCTGCTTGAATGGACTTCGCCAGCACGCACAGCAATTCGAACATCATCGTCGCGCCAGCCAGCGCCGTCATGCCGGCAAGATCGAATGGCGGCGCGACTTCCACGACATCGGCGCCGACAATGTTCAACCCGTCGAGCAGGCGAACCATTTCCTGGACCTCGCGTGTGGTGAAGCCGCCGAGCTCGGGCGTGCCGGTTCCCGGCGCCATCGACGGGTCGATGCAGTCGATGTCGAAGGTCACATAGGTCGGTCCGGTTCCGGCGACGGTGCGCGCTTCTTCCATGACGCTGGCAGCACCTCGCCTGACGAACTCCTCCATGTAGATGATGCGAATACCCTGGCTGACCGCCCAGTCATGCTCGCCGGGCTCGTAGATCGAGCCGCGAATGCCGATCTGCACGACCCGCCTGGGGTCGAGCAGGCCCTCTTCGATGGCCCGGCGGAAGGGTGTGCCGTGGGTGTAGGGATTGTCGCCGAAATAGCGGTCGTTGGTGTCGGAATGCGCATCGAAATGGATCATGCCGACTGGCCTGTGCTTGGCGACGGCGCGCAGCACCGGCAGCGTCGTCAGATGATCGCCTCCGGCGGCCAGCGGAATGGCGCCTGCCGCCACGATTGCAGCAATGCCGTCCTCGATGCGTTTCAATCCGTCCATGAGGTTGATCGGATTGACCGAGAGATCGCCGACATCGGCGACATTGGCGATGCTGAACGGCTCGATGCCCGAGACGTGGTGGACACGCCGCATCAGGCTCGACTGGTTGCGGATTTCGCGCGGGCCGTGGCGCGCGCCGGCGCGGTTGGTCGTGCCGCCGTCCCAGGGTATGCCGACCAGCGCGATGTCGAGCCCCTCGGCGCTCGCCACCGCCGGCAGCCGCATGAAGGTCGAGAGCCCGGCAAAGCGGGGAACGACCGAAGCGTCGACCGGTTGGAAGAAATTGCTGCTCATGATGTCGGCACCTCGGAAGAATTCACGTCTGGCTATTTCAGCGATCCGCCTCTCGCGGTCATCGACCAGCCAATGGCCTTTTGGGGGCCACATGCAAGCGTGCCGGGTGATGTCAGGCGGAAAATCATGAGGGCTTTTGCAGGGCCGCCAGCGACCGGGCCAGGTTCAGCCTGGCCTGCGGCTCGAAACGTTGGCGAAATTCCTGCGTGTGGAAGATATGTGGGCGGGCGAGAAAACCCGTCAACACAGCACCCCGTCCGGCACGCCACATCGGTTCCTCCACCCAGCCATATTCGCTGCGGACGGCGCGCTCATAGGCGTCGAACGCATCCGGCGCGGCACCCAGGATCGACAGATCCATGTCGAGGAACAGGCTGCCGTCGCGCGTGGCTGCCGCGTCGTCAAACCGGGGCAACTCGTGCGTGGCGGTGGCGAGGATCATCGCGCTGATGCGGCCCAGGCGTCCGGCATCCATGCGGCCCACGAGCTCTTTTTCGGCAAGGGCGGCACTTCTGGCCTCATTGTCCTTGGCCTTGCTGTCGTAGATGGCGTCGTGGAACCAGATCGCCGCTTCGACGGCTTCGGGATCGCCGAGCGACGCTCGATAGTCGGTAGCCAGCGCCAGCATCGCCTCGATATGGGCAAGGTTGTGGTAGTGGCGATCCTCGGCTTTGTAGAGAGCCGAAAGTTCGGTTTTCAGAGCTGTGTCGATCAAGGGTTCGTTTTCCATGGCTGCTTGAATTCCTGCGAACCAAATCCATTTGACGAAGCACTAAGGAAAATTGAGTTCAATCGTGCTATGATTTGGCCTATATAAGCGGCCGGATGACAGGCAAGCCAGCAGGATCCAGGACGAGACGTCGATGAACAGCATCAGCATTTCCCGCCACAGCATGTTGCAGCCGGTCGACCCGATCTGGCGTTCGATCCGCGACGAGGCGATGGACGCGGTCAACCGCGATCCGCTTCTTGCCGCGTTCCTCTATTCGACCATCCTGAACCAGGAGAGCCTGGAAGAGGCCGTGATCCACCGGATCGCCGAGCGGCTTGCCCATCAGGACATCGGATCCGATCTCATCCGCCAGACCTTCAAATCGATGCTGGCCGACGACAAGGACTGGCCAACGACCGTACGCGTCGACATCCAGGCTTATTACGACCGCGACCCGGCCTGCGACCGTTTCATCATGCCGGTGCTCTATTTCAAGGGATTTCACGCCATCCAGACCCACAGGCTGGCGCACTGGCTGTGGAACCAGGGTCGCAAGGACTTCGCGCTCTATCTGCAGAGCCGTTCCTCCTCGGTCTTCCAGACCGACATCAACCCTGCGGCGCGCATTGGCAAGGGCATCTTCATCGATCATGCCACCGGCCTCGTCGTCGGCGAGACCGCGGTCATCGAGGACGATGTGTCGATCTTGCACGGCGTGACGCTGGGCGGTACCGGCAAGGCCGGTGGCGACCGCCACCCCAAGATCCGCCGTGGTGTGCTGATCGGCGCCGGCGCCAAGATTCTCGGCAACATCGAGATCGGCCATTGCTCCAAGATTGCCGCCGGTTCGGTTGTTCTGTCGCCGGTGCCGCACAACAAGACCGTTGCCGGCGTGCCGGCCCGCGTCGTTGGCGAGACCGGCTGCGACCAGCCTTCGCGACAGATGGACCAGCTTCTGCCGTCGCAGACGATGGACCAGGTGGTCAGTTTCGACATCTGATTTTTGGCGCCGGCGCGTTGTCCGGCATGATTGCGATTTTGCCCGGCGGCGTATCGCTTCTGGTGCAATACGGCCGGGTTGCCTTTACATCGCCATTGTCGACGTGCCAGAAGCGCCCTTCAAACCAGCAAGCCCGATGATCGGAGAAGACTGTTGAAGCCGGACGAAATCAGAAAGCTGGACGCCTATTTCAAGCGCGTCTTCCAGAACCCCAAGCTCGAGGTCAAGGCACGGCCGCGTAAGGAAGATTCGGCCGAGGTCTATGTCGGTGACGAGTTCCTCGGCATCGTCTTCAAGGACGAGGACGACGGCGACTACAATTTCTCGATGGCGATCCTCGACATCGATCTGGCTTGAGCCACGATCCAACGGCAGGCCGCGTCGAGCGCGGCCGGCCTAAAGCAATTCCAGGAAAAGTGTGAAACGGTTTTCCGTCAGGAATTGCGTCAAAACAAAGAGTTAGAGCGGGTTGCCGTTTCCGTGAAACGGCGAACTGCTCGGGGCCCCTGTCAATGTCCGGTCTTCAGAATATGCCCGGCCTCGGCGGCCATCGCCGCATCGAGCGCTTGCCAGTCGCCAAGGAATTCCTTGGGAAAACGATAGATGAGGCTGAGATCGTTGCCGACATGGATGTCCCGCTCGCAGGGCGCCAGCGATTCTCCGGCACTCGGCCCGCTCAGGCAGCGGGCCACGAAGGGGTCCTTGCCCTCGCGCTTGCCGACCACCAGCACCTCGTTCAGATAGCCTGATTTCTCGTTGAAAGCGTAGACCGTCGTGCCGCCAGGTCCGGGAATGCCGGTCTGGACGATCAGCGCGCTGTAGATCGGTGCGAACCGGCCGCTCATGTCGCGCGACATCATCTGCTGTTCCAAAGACAGGAAGATGATGTTCCTGTTGGCTTCCGAGTGATTGAAATCGTCGCGAGCCGCCTCGCTGTAGCCGTCCATCTGCGGGTAACGCAGATAGAGGTCGAGACGTGAGGCAATGCCGTCGCGCCGGGCCTGGGCGAAGCGAATGATGTTGGCCGGCACTGCGATGACATTGTTGCCGATCACGATCTGGCGGATGGTCGGATCGTCCGTGTATCCGGCCATGGCGATGGTATGCCCGAACCATTTGCCGCCAACGCTGATCGCCATCGACAGCAGGGCAAGTGCGGCGAAGGCATAGAACACCCGCCTCATCAGCATGGAATCGACCACGGTGAATTCGGGGCCGTCGGCGATTGCTGCCTGCTTCATCTCGGTCCTCATCCCAACCGCCCGTCCGCCATTCAGGTGTCCCTCGACGGCACACATCGCACGGCACGGCCCTTGCAGCCTTCCTGAAACGACTGTGCGATTTCATGGTAAATGGAAGGTTAAGATGGCCCAGATGGAACTCTTCCTGTTTGCTTTTGTCGTCGGGCTGACGGTTTGCGGGCTGACGGGCTCGACGATGGAACTGGTGTCGGGCCGCAAGGTCGCCTTCACCGAGCCCTATGTGTCGGCCTCGCATGTGCTGCGCTCGCTGGCGGCCACCGCTGGCGCCGGGCCGTTCATGCTGGTCAACGCTGCTCTCGATGCCCGGCGCGAGAATCGCATTTCGACAGTGGCGCTCCTGTCATGCGGCTGCACCGCGATTGCCTGGTCCCTGGCGCTCGGCATCGTTGTACTTGCCATTGCCTCATGGACGATCGGTCTCCTAGGGTCCGGCATCTGAGACGATTCGGAGGCCGACAATGCCGCTTTATGCGATCGACGGAACTGAGCCCAGCTTCGCGGATGCGGACACGAACTGGATCGCGCCCGATGCGACGCTGATCGGCGACATCAGGGTCGGCCGCAATGCCGGGTTCTGGTTCGGCGTCGTCATTCGTGGCGACAACGAGCCGATCACTATCGGTGCCGACACCAACGTGCAGGAACACACGGTCATGCACGCCGATCCCGGCTTTCCGCTGACCATTGGCGAAGGCTGCACGATTGGCCACCGGGCCATGCTGCATGGCTGCACGATCGGCGACAACAGCCTGATCGGCATGGGCGCCATCGTGCTGAACGGTGCGAAGATCGGCAAGAATTCGCTGGTCGGTGCGGGCGCGCTGGTCACCGAGGGCAAGGAATTTCCCGACAATTCGCTGATCGTCGGCTCGCCGGCCAAAGCGACCAGGGTGCTGGACGATGCGGCTGTCGCCAGGCTGCGCGGCTCGGCCGTGCACTATGTCGCCAACGGCAAACGTTTCAAGGCTGGGCTGAACAAGGTTTGAGGCAGCTTGGCCAATAGCTGTCGCTTACCGTTTTAATCGCGAGCTGACTTACTGTCCGCTGGAGCCACGCCCGGCCATCGCATCGCGCAACAATGACGCGCCGGCTTCAAAGCCGGTAATGTCGGCTTCCTCGGCGGCTGTACGATAGTCGTCGACGCGGGTTTCGAGCGTCGGGTCGGCGCCTGCCGCCAACAGCAGGCGGATCGCGTCGGCGCTGCGAATGGCCACTGAGTAGTGAAGCGGCGTCCAATCATTCACGCCCCGCATGTTGGGGTCGGCGCCAGCCTCGATCAACAGCCGGACGACTTCCAGCCTGTCGGCCCGGTCGGCGGACAGCGCGGCAATGATTGCCGGAAACCCGCCGTGATCCCCGTAGTTCGGGTCTGAGCCCGCACCCAGCAAGGTCGTGATGAAGCCGACGGAACTCCAATAGATCGCGTATTCCAGCGGATGGCCGAGGCCGAGTTCAAACGGCATGCGCTCGTCGAACCAGCGGAGCGAACCGCCCAGGGCTGCACCTAGCGTCTCGAAGTCGCCGGCTTTGAAGGCATCTTCAATCGCCTTGAACAGGCGATGGCGCTCGCACCGATCTTCCGGGATTTCCAACATCGCCGTGGTCCAAGGGTGGCTTTTGATCGCTAATACTGGAGCGATCAAAAGCCATTTGAAATATCATTTTAGCAAGCGATGACACTCAAGCGGATGCCATTTCCTGACCGCTACTCGCCTTCGGACGCGCTGCTGGTAAGCAACGGGCGACAACACATCTCGCATCTTATGGCGAGTTCTATTGCAAAATACGCACGCTGCAACAATGTTATCGAGGTTGTCCCGGCCGCCGTCCGTTCGCGGTATTAAATGTTCCGCGGTGCAGCGGAAGCGGTTGAGCAGTCCTTCAGGGAGATTGCGCTTCGCCGCCGCCCGCGGGTCTCCATCCCACATCGGAAAATCGCAGTAGAAGCATCGCCAATTCTGCCTTACTGCCTGCGTTGTTCTAAGTTCTACCAGCCTGTTTGATTTGCACATTTCGCACATCCTTTGCTTCATCAACATGAAGCGGATGTGCAGCAACCCTTTAAAAGATTGCCCCTCATTCGGAAGGGACGAGCCCTCGCACGAGACGGCACCCAGTAGAGCGCCACTCCGCAGTATTTAGTGGTGGATGCCGATAAACAACAGCACCCATTAGGTCACCCACAACGGCTACAAGACGAACTTTAGAACGTCTCCACATACCTATGATATTCTAGAGTTTGGCGACAATCAAGTCGATCTGGATACCAGGCGAATGGCGCGCTGGCGCCGGAGCGGGCAAAGAGTTACGGAAAATCCCATGGGTCGGGTAAAGCAAAAGTACAACAGACGTGAAGCCGAAATGCGTTTTGAGCGAGTATATGAAACCGTCAAGGGTAACCGTTGCATCTATTGCGGGATGCCGAATGACGGCAAATCTGATCATCAACCTCCAGTATATGTCCTTCACAGGTTCGCGGACGGCGGATTGGTTACCAAGAAGGCAATCCGGGAGAGGTTTGGTCAGTGCAAACTGGTCCCTTGTTGTACCATCTGCAACATGGGGCTTGGTGCCTTTCACGGTTCGACAGACAGCGATCGCAGGCAGGAGATTGTAAATTGGCTTCTGGTGGATGACCGATACCCGACCGACAAGATCGTTTTGGATGTCGCAAACCGGCTGATTGAAGACCGCCTCCAAGGCAAGCGTGGGACTGAGATTTACGAGTTTCCCGGTGTTGGTCGTGTTATCTACATCAGCGCTTTGGTCGGTTTGATCGAAGGAGAGTTCCGCTGCCCCGATGAATTTCCAGATTGGTTGATGGTTACCCAATCAGAACTCGCTGATTGGCTTCGGGGAGCGCCAAGACGAAAGTCGAAGTATTTTTTAGATATGGCAAATCTTGAGAGTTATGACCTGGTGCCCGACGCCCGAGACGACCCTCGTGGTCAATTCAAAGCTCAATAGTCGTCGCCTCAAGCTCCCCCAGAAATGGCGGAGCCGGCCCGGGGACGGGGCCGGCTCCTTTGACCCGGTCGTTGGGGACGGGGAGGGTGGGGACTCGACCGGGTTTCTCGTTACGTCCTAGCGGACGCTGGCGACCGCGTCGGAGCGGCCGTCGTTGATCGTCACCCAAACGCCGGAATTCTCCGTCGATTGACGCTTGAGATAGGTATAGTCGGTGTCCGTCCAGGACAGCACCTTGGTTTCCAGATTGTCGAGAATGAACTCGCCGAGGCTCGTGCGCACGGTCAGCACGGCGTGGCCGTCGCCATTCGGCTGGCGCGCAACCGTCATCAGAAGATCTCCGGCCGGCACGCCCGCACTCATCAGCTCGCGACGCTTCTCCAGCGCGTAGTCCTCGCAATCGCCATAGCCATTGTCGGGATAGGACCAGTATTCTTCGACACCGTAGTTTTCCATGTCGGTGCGTGGCTTGATGCGGGTGTTGACTGAATTGTTGACGTTGATGATCGTCGCCCAGAGCTTGCGGGTCAGGTCGACCGGCTCGCCCTTGGGCGTCTTCTCGTTGCATTCGATTGGTATGCGCTGGCAGAATTCATAATGGCCAACAGGCTGTGTGGTGCGGCCGCCGGTGTGCATATAGGCCGGTCCCGCGGCATATGCTGATCCCCAAGCGAAAAGCTGCATCGCCATTGCCACCAGCAACAGCTTGCCCCTCGTTTTTTTCATTTTTAGTCTCCCCGTTCGAAGGAGACATTGCCACAGCTGGATTTATTTGACGCAAAAGCGCGAAGCAGACTTTAAGTAAAACGCCAGTAGAATAAACATAAAATTTGAATCATTTGAGTATTGAATTGTTTGGATTGCCGAATCTGGCCTGCTGGGATGCGTGGCTTTGCGGCCTGTCCCCGCAGATGGCGGCCTCGGATTACCCGAAGCGACGTCGATCGCTTTCCAGGGGATGTCGGTCGCTTTCGCCAGAAACAAAAAACCGGCCGCGAAGGGCCGGTTTGATTGCCTGTCCTATCCGGTCAGGCGCGCGGCGTGTTGAATTCGGAATCGAGCGTTTCGGGGCGCTGGATGACGGCGAATTCGATGGCGACGCCATCTTCGAAATGGCGAACGATCTGCCCGCGCATGGTGCCAAGCATGACCTGGATGCCGATCGCCGGCTTGACGTCGATCTCGACCGCGGCGCCCGACAGCGACAGATCGATGATCCGGCACTGGTACTGACGGCCGTCGGTAAGCTGCAGCACGCTCGTCGGGTTGCGCGGCGCGACGCGCTCGTGGCGGCGGTCTTCCGGCAGGTCGAGCTCGTGCTTGTTGGCAAGCCAGGTCAATTGTGCCGCAAGCTTGTCCTTCTTGCGGTCGGACGCAATCACCGTCATGGCGAAGCCGTCCTGCAAGGTGCGCGTGACGACGCCTTCGATGCGGCCGATATGGTCGATATAGGCGATGACCTTTTCGCCGGGCATGCCGACCCGGTCGGTGCGGAACGCAACGTTGCCGGGCGACATGTCGACAACCTGGCAAGGGTGTTCGGTGCGGTCTTCCAGCATGAAGCGCCCGTATATCTTGACGCGGACGCGCTGAAAGTTACGCCTTTCAGCTTGGGACGGCGCGTAGTCGACCGCCGCTGACCTCATGACTGCCTACACCCCGTTTGGCATTCCCGCGCGTCAATGCGAAGGACTTCATCAAAGAGGTACAACAAAGCGGGTTAACAAAGGGAAAAAACGAGCCCGCAAGACCATGGGATCATCAACTATTCCTCGCGCCCGCCGTCGAAAACGACGAGGTGGCGGATGCGGCGCGCCCGGCCAAGCGCCGAGATCGTTTCGGGCGCCTCGAGCTCGGCTGGAACAAGCGAGGGAACGTTGATCGCCGGACGGTTGTTGAGGAGTTCCTTCTCCGGATCGATGACACGGATCGAATCGATCATTGCGTCCGTGATCGGGTCGGCGCCCAGCCAGAACGGCTTCTCTGCCGCGCTGATCACGCCGAGGCAGCGCGGATTTTCGACGCCGCCGTCAAGCGGCAAGGCAAGCAGTTCGAACTTGTTGGAGCGGCCGTTGCGGCTGAAGCCCTCGAAATTGATCAGCACGACCGATTTCTGGTCGAAGACACCATGAATCAGCCTGGAGACCAGGCGCTGATCCTTCTCGCGCCACAGCGACGGGAACGAGAACCCCTTGAGTTCGCGGCCATAGCAGGCGCAGAGCCTGGTGCCGGCCAGACGGAACACGGGTTGCCCGCGCGTGTCCTTTTCCAGGATGAATGTATCAGCCAGCAGCGACTTGATGTCGGCCGGCTCGACTTCCGAACGCTTCGGAGCAGGGCGTCCGTCACGCAGGCGGTTCCAATAGTGGAACAGCGTGATCGATCCGTTTTGGTTCATAATATGCTGCTCCGCGCATTCTGTCGTCTGATGTCCCATCGGTGAACAGAAGGGCGCCCTCCGATGACTTACATGCGTTGCAGAGCAGGAAGCGTGCCAGCGTCGTTAACACTTGTTCACGGGTCGGGGCCGTTAAGGTTAACAACTGGTTTACGTTGCGCCGAAGCAGGCCCTGTGGCACACCAAAACCACTCCAGAAGCGGTCGTTTCGCGACGATCGGCAGCACTTCAGTCAAGAGTTTTAGGGGAGCAGGGGGCTCGACCGGCCGTTCAAGGGAAACCTTGAACGGCTTCTTTTTTGATTCGCGCCGCATGATTCGCGGTTAACGGTGGGCATGATTTTCGCCCTTCGCAGCATCTGCGGCGGTCCGATGATCAATGGTGCCGGCATAGCCTGATCCCCGCGCTGTGCGACAGGCGGCAGCAACATTTGCCAATCACGCACCGCGAAAGAGAAAAATCTGCGTTCCGAGCGGTTCTGTTGCCGCTGTACCCTTCGTGAATTCGCTTCTTGAGGCGCGACGGCGGCGATCCCGCAGTCCGGAGACGTGTCTCGTCAGCGTAATTCCCTGGGGAAACCTTCATGAAGACTTCTATCCTTGGACTGATCACCGCCGGTCTGCTCGCCAGTGCAATTCCAATCGGCGCCGCTCATGCTGCCGGAATTGCGGGCGCTCCCGCTCCTTTCGACAAGGGCGGCGTGAAAGTGGCGCTTGTCACCTTCATCTCGGCCGGCGACTTCTTTCAAGCCTATCAGGCCGGCGCGACGAAACAGGCCAAAGCGCTCGACATCGACCTACAGATCTTTTCCGGCCGGCAGGATGCCGCTGCGCAGCGCGACCAGATCGACCAGGCGATCAATCTCGGTGTCCAGGCCATCATCATCGACCATGGGCAGCCCGAGGCGCTGAAGGACGTCGCGCAGAAGGCGCTCGATGCCGGCATCAAGGTCGTCGCCTTCGACGTCAATCTCGACAATCCGAAGATCCCGCAAGTCGAACAGTCCGATCACGACCTTGCCAAGGCGTCGCTCGGCCAGGCGCTCAAGGACAATGGCACCTCGTTCCAGGTAGGTTATGTCTATGTCGCCGGCTTTGCGCCGCTCGACCGCCGCAACGAAATCTGGGACGAGACCAGGAAGGCCAATCCCGGCATCGTCGAGAAAGCGCGCTGGGGGACGGTCAACGACACGACCGCCGTATCGACCGCCGACCAGACCAAGGCGGCATTCCAGGCCAACCCAGACATCTCGGTCGTCTTTGCCCCCTATGACGAGTTCGCGCGTGGCGTGAAGCTTGCCACTGACGAACTCGGCATCTCGAAGAAGGTGAAGATCTATTCGGCCGACGTGTCGACCGCCGACATCACCGAGATCACCGCGGAAGGAAGCCCGTGGGTCGCCACCGCGGCCACCAATCCGGCCGTCGTCGGCGCGGTTTCGGTGCGTGCGGCGGCCAAGCTGATCGCCGGCGAGGATCCCGGTCACAACATCATCGTCAAGCCGGTGCTGCTGACACAGGAAGAACTGCGCAAGAATGGCATCAAGACAGTCGAGGATCTCGACGCCAAGCTTCCAGCCTTCGGCCAGAGCGATGCGGCGGCGGCCAGCTGGATCCCGTCCAACTGACTTTTCTTTTCCTCTCCCTCGTTTGCCGCGAGGGAGAGGAGATGTCGGTTGGAGGTTGGGTTACCGCTTCTTTCCCAGGCCGAAGGTCAGCGCCAGCGCGCCAACCAGCACGACGCCCTTGACGAAATCCTGCGTGTAATAGGGTGCGTTCAGCATGGTGAGGCCGTTGAGGAGCACGCCGACGAAGATGGCGCCGACCACCGTGCCGATCACATGCGGGCGGCGCTTGTCGAGCACGGCATAGCCGATCAGCGAGGCTGCCACGGCATCGAGCAGCAGCGAATTGCCCGCCGAAACGTCGCCACGGCCGACACGCGAGGCTACGATCAGCCCTCCCAGCGACGCAAGCGTGCCTGACAGGATGTAGGCCCAGAGCCGGTATCTCTTGGTTGGCGCACCGGCAAGATGCGCGGCCGTTTCGTTGCCGCCGATCGCGTAGAAGACACGGCCCCAGCGCGTGCGCTCCATCAGGAACCACGCCAGCACGGCGACCACTGCCATCACCACGACAGACAGGGGAATCGTGTCGAAAAGCCGCGACCGGCCAAGGATCAGGAACGCCGGATCGTAGGCGCCAAGGGCCGATGTGCCGTCGGGAAGCACCATGCCGGCGGTGATCGAGCGGCCACCCGTCGGGATCAGTTGCAGGCCGGCGAGCAGGAACATGGTCGCCAGCGTGGCGAGAAGATCGGGCACGCCGACGCGGACAATCAGCAGCCCGTTGACGAGGCCGATAAAGGCACCCATCGCCAAGACCAGAACCATGGTCTCAGCCGCGTCCAGCTGCCACACGACCATGGCGTAGCTGGCCGCCATCACCGACGAAGCGGCGATGCTGCCGACCGACAGATCGAAGCCGTTGGCCGCCATGGTGATCGACACGCCGACGCCGAGAATCGCCACCACCGAAACCGCCTGCAGGATCGAGAACAAATTGGCCGAGCGGATGAAGGCAGGCTGCGCGTACCAGAACCCGACCACCATCAGCGCCAGCAGTACGAAGAGGGCATAGCGGCGGGTTTCGCGGACAAGCGATGTGCGCGAGGCGGTCGGCTGTGCCGTTGTCGGATAGGTCATCGGTGGTCTCCGGCCTTGTCGCTCTCGACCTTGCCGATCTGGTCGGTCAGCGAGCCATGGCCGTCTCCGGCCTCATGAAGTGAGTGATTGCGCATAACGAGGATGCGGTCTGCAACCTCCAGCGCCTCTTCTGTGTCGCTGGTCGCGATCAGCGTGGCGGAGCCGCCTTGGCTGTTGCGGATGGCGGCGATCAGATCGGCGCGCGCGCCGACGTCGACGCCCTGGAACGGTTCGTCCAGCAGCAGCAGCCGGCAAGGCGCGGCCTGCCATCGAGCGAGCACGACCTTTTGCTGGTTGCCGCCGGAAAGCTCGTCGAGCGTGTCGTCGGGTCCGCGGGCCTTGATGCCGAGCCGCGAGATCGCCTCCGTGGCCACCTTGCGCTCGCGCCGGGTTCTGAGCAGACCGCCCGGAAACCAGCGTCTGAGATGCGGCAAGGCGATCGTGCCGGCGATCGAGGCGCCGGGAACTTCCGGTGGCAGCAGCGAAGATTGCCAGCGATCCTCGGCGACCATAAAGACACCGCTTTCGATCGACTGTGCCGGCCCGCTCGAAAGCCAGGGCTTCCCATCGAGTATGACGCCGCCTTGCGCCAGCGTTTCGAGCCCAAAAAGCGCGCGCAGCAACCGGCTCTTGCCCGATCCGAGCGTGCCGGTGATGGCGACAACCTCGCCGGAGCGCAGGTCGAGATCGAAGGGGGGCGCTCCGGCAACCAGCCGCGCGCGCCTAATGGAGGCGATGATCGGGGCGGCTGATGTCTTGCCGTCATGCATGGCGGCTTCCAGTGTCCGGCCGATCATGGCCGCGACAGCCGCTGGGAAATCGATCGGCCTGGCAAAGGCACCAACGATGCGGCCGCCGCGCATGACAACGGCACGATCGGCGATTGCCGCAAGGTCGCCAAGCCTGTGCGAGATATAGAGGATTGCCATGCCGCTGGCGCGCAGCCGGCGGATGATGGCGAACAGCCGCTCGGCTTCCGTGGTCGACAGGCTCGACGTCGGCTCGTCGAGGATAAGCACCGAGGCCTTGGCTGCGACGGCGCGGGCGATGGCGATCAACTGGCGTTCCGCCGGGCGCAAATCGATGAAGTCGCGGTCGAGCGGCAGATCGAGGTCGATCAGCGCGGCGATCGCGCGCGCCCGCCGGCGGATCGATGCCGCCGACACGAGGAAACGTCCCGTGCGGCCACAAAGCTCGTCAAGCAGGAGGTTTTCGGCAACCGTCAATCCGGCGGCACCCGCCTGGTCGGTCGCCTGGTGCACCGTCGCGATGCCGGCGGCCTTGGCGGCGCTGGGCGAGGCGAAGGTGACGGCGTTGCCGCCCAGCGTGATGGTGCCCGTGTCGGGCGTGTACGAGCCCGAAAGGATCTTCACCAAGGTCGACTTCCCGGCGCCATTGGCGCCCATCAGCGCCACGACCTCTCCGGCTGCCACGGCAAGATCGGCGCCGGCGAGCGCGCGTGTCGGTCCGAAGGATTTCTCGATGCCGTTGACGGAGACGGCGATGGCTGAATTTGCTGAGGGCAAGATGCGTGAGCTTCGGGTTATGGCATTGCGCTTGGGGCGGCGAGTTTTGGCCGTCTTTCTCACCCGGTATGGCGCGGCATTGTAGGGAGGCGGCTCGTCGCTTCCGAGAACGCGCGTTGCGAGTTTTTCAAATCCCGGAGCAATTCCGCTTCGTTTCCTTTCGTTTCATAGCAAATGCCGGCGACGCCGTACGGCGCGTTTGCCGTTCGAGAAACAGAATTGTTCCAACCCGAGCATCCTTGCTCTAAAGCTCGCGCATCGAATCCCTGGACCAGATGCGCATGAGTGAACCGGTAAGCCCTTCGGAAACCGAATCCACCGAACCGACACCGGAGCCCCGGCGCGAGCCGGTGTTCAATCTGCCGCCCATCGTGCTGGCGGTGATCGGCATTTGCGCGGCCGTCTTCCTGCTGCAGCGATATGTGCTCAACGACGCCCAGCAGATGACGCTGCTCTACGACGGAGCCTTCATCCCTGTCCTCTATACCGGTCAATACGGCTTCGACTGGTTCCTGTTCACGCGCCCCTTCACTTACGCCTTCATGCATGGCGGTTTTGCCCACATCGCCATCAATATGGTCTGGCTGGCCGCCTTTGGGTCGCCACTTGCCAATCGCCTTGGCGCGCTCTGGTTCGCGCTGTTCTTCGCGGCCACCGGACTGGCCTCAGTGGTGCTCTTCTGGGCCATGCACCCATACGGTGAAGCGCCGCTGGTCGGCGCTTCCGGCGCAATATCGGGCATGATGGGTGCCGCGGCGCGTTTCGGTTTCCGCACCGACCGTTCGGCCGGCAAGGCGGCCTTCGCCGGCCCGGTGCTGCCGATCGCCATCGTCTTGCGCTTGCGCGGTGTCGTGATCTTCCTCGCTGTGTGGATGATCATCAACCTCGCCACCGGCCTCCTCGGCTTTGCCCCAGGAGTGGACGGCCAGATCGCTTGGGAGGCCCACATTGGCGGCTTTGTCGCCGGCTTCTTCGGCCTACGCTGGTTCGATCGGCGATGGCAGCCGGCCGAATGGGAGAGCACCGACCGCCGCACTTGAAATGCAACCGATCACGGCGCACGATGTTCACTCTTATGTGAAGCCGGTCTGGGCAGGGGACCGGAAAGCAAAGCGGAGGAGGAAGCCATGACTGTTAAGGCAATTCTCGAGAGAAAAGGCCACGACGTGATGACGCTCGGGCCGAACGAAAAGCTCAGCGAAGCCATCCGCATCCTGGCCGAACACAAGATCGGTGCGCTGGTCATCACCAATGGCGATCGCAAGATCGTCGGCATCCTGTCCGAGCGCGACATCGTGCGGGTCGTCGCCAAGGAAGGTGGCGCGGCACTCGATATCGCGGTGCGTTCGGCAATGACGCCGAAGGTGAAAATCTGCAATGAGAACCACACCGTCAACGAGGTCATGGAAATCATGACCAGGGGCCGCTTCCGCCATCTGCCAGTGGAAAAGGACGGCCTGCTCGACGGCATCGTCTCCATCGGCGACGTGGTCAAGCGCCGTATCGAGGATGTCGAGCGTGAGGCCGACGAGATCAGGGCCTACATCGCCACTGCCTGAGCGGCGAACGGAACCGCCGGCCGGAGTGCCGACCGGCGGAACCACAGTCTATCTGTTGTCCAGTTCGGAGCGCACGAGTTCGAGCCCACGCCTTGTGATGCGGTAGGGACCGCCATCCGACGACGAAACCGCCTTCTTGCGTTTCAACTTTCGAAACAGGTCGAGATCGACGCCCGGATAGTGCCAGCCGTCGCGGGTCAGGCTTTTGACGGAGGCGATCCGTTTTTTCTGGTTCTTTTCGATTTCAATGCGTCCGCCCTGCGCCAACAGGTGCAGGATGCGCTGTCTCACAGCGCCGCGCGTCCTCTTGGACGCGCAAAGGACGCTGTGGCACCTATCACTTGGCGCATGATCCTTTCCGAAAATCGATTCCGATTTTCGGGGTCATGCGCTGCGCGAAATATCCATGGGAGAGTTTTTCCGGGAAAACAAAAAATGCCGCCGCCGCGAAGCTTCGCGGCACGGGGTTTCAGGTTTTCTGCCCTGCCTCGCTAAGAGGTCAGGGCCCTACCGGGACTGAGCGTAAGTGGACATCCACTCTCCATTGGGATGGGCATCCTATAGGCGAAAGTGGCCGAAAAGGCCAGCCCGCGGCTTTGCGCTTGTCTCTTTTGGCGGTTTGCACTAGCGAAGTGCCAACACCCAAATTCGCGAAAATCGCAATATTCGTGAGCAAGAAGCGCAGGCTACCATGACCCTCATCGATACCCGCACGCCCGACGCAAAACGCCTGATCTCCGGCACCACCGGCGACTGGGAAATCATCATCGGTCTCGAAGTGCACGCGCAGGTCATCTCGCAAGCAAAATTGTTCTCCGGCGCCTCGACCGCTTTCGGTGCGGCCCCCAATGCCAATGTCAGCCTGGTCGATGCGGCCATGCCGGGCATGCTGCCTGTCATCAACGAGGAATGCGTCAAGCAGGCAATCCGCACCGGTCTCGGCCTGAAGGCTGAGATCAACCACAAGTCGGTTTTCGACCGGAAGAACTATTTTTATCCCGACCTGCCGCAGGGCTACCAGATCTCGCAGTTCAAGCAGCCGATCGTCGGCGAGGGCACGGTGATCGTCTCGGTCGGACCGGACCGGCAGGGCGAGTTCGAGGATATCGAGGTCGGCATCGAGCGGCTGCATCTGGAACAGGATGCCGGCAAGTCGATACACGACCAGCATCCGACCATGTCGTATGTCGACCTCAACCGCTCCGGCGTGGCGCTGATGGAGATCGTCTCCAAGCCTGACCTGCGTTCGGGGGATGAGGCCAAGGCCTATGTCACCAAGCTGCGCACCATCATGCGCTACCTCGGCACCTGCGACGGCAATATGGATGAAGGCTCGCTGCGCGCCGACGTCAACGTTTCGGTCCGCCGGCCCGGTGGCGAGTTCGGCACCCGCTGCGAGATCAAGAACATGAACTCGATCCGCTTCATCGGCCAGGCCATCGACTATGAGGCGCGCCGCCAGATCGCCATCCTGGAGGATGGCGGCAAGATCGACCAGGAAACGCGGTTGTATGATGCCGTCAAGGGCGAGACGCGCTCGATGCGCTCGAAGGAAGAAGCGCACGACTACCGCTATTTCCCCGATCCCGATCTTCTGCCGCTGGAATTCGACCAGGCCTATGTTGATGCTTTGGCCATAGGACTGCCGGAACTGCCCGACGACAAGAAGGCACGGCTGATCTCCTCGCTGGGTCTCTCGACCTATGATGCTTCGATCCTGGTGTCGGAAAAGTCGGTTGCCGACTATTTCGAGAAGGTGGCCGCCGGACGTGACGGCAAGCTTGCCGCCAACTGGGTCATCAACGATCTGCTCGGACAGCTGAACAAGGCGGGCAAGGACATTGAAAATGCTCCGGTTTCGCCCGATCAGCTCGGTGCGGTCATCGACCTGATCAAGGATGGCACCATCTCAGGCAAGATCGCCAAGGACCTGTTCGAGATCGTCTGGAACGAAGGCGGCGATCCGCGCCAGTTGGTCGAAAGCCGTGGCTTGAAGCAGGTCACCGACACCGGCGCCATCGAGAAGGCGGTCGACGAGGTGATCGCGGCCAATCCAGACAAGGTCGAACAGGCGCGCGCCAAGCCGACCATGGCTGGCTGGTTCGTCGGCCAGGTGATGAAGGCGACCGGCGGCAAGGCCAATCCGCAGGCCGTCAACGACCTCGTCAAGGCCAAGCTCGGCATCGAGTAAGGCCATGTTCGTCCGCACCGCAGGCGAACGCGACCTTGATGCCATTCGGGCAGTGCTGGTCGAAACCTGGCATGCGACGTATGACGCCATATACGGCGCGGCCAAGGTCACCGAGATCACCGACGAATGGCATTCGATCGCTTCGCTGAAGGCCCGGCTGATCAAACCCAACAGCGACTTCCTCGTTGCCGATGACGGCAAGCGCATTGGCGGCGTGGCCTTCGCCGAAAGCATCGACGGCGGCAAGACGGTTGTCCTGAGACAGCTCTACGTGCTGCCCGGCCTGCAAGGGCGGGGCATCGGCGGCATGCTTCTCGATGAGATCATCGAAAGTTTTCCCGAGGCCGATGCCATCCGTCTGGAAGTGGAGGCGCAAAACACACGCGCCATCGCCTTCTACGAAGCCAACGGCTTCGTGCGATCCGGCGCGGCCGGTGATCACACCGGTGCCTCTGGCGAGCCGACGCTGGTCTATCGCCGGCCTCTTGCCGGCTGATCGCTTCGACGCGCACCTGTCTGGATCACCTTCGCGCGAGCCGTGCGGTGAAGGGTCGTTTTCGTTTGACGATCCGAGAGTCCGGCACCAAGCTTGTGCAGCTGACCGTGCGGAAGCCGGAATGGGCTGGCGCGCAAGGCGGCGAGGGGGGAACCATGCCAAGCTTGCCGGAACTGATGCCGACACAGGTGTCGGATGAGACTTTTGGTGGCGTCACCTATCACATAGCGGGCGAACTGGTGCCGGTGCTTTCGGTCGATGTGACACGAATGCCGGTCTATTTCGAACACCACATCCTGCTTTGGAAGAACTCCACCATAACCATCGGCCTGAAGTCGCTGAAGGGTGCGCTGAAGCGCATGATGGCCGGCATGCAGATCTTCGTCACCGAGGCCTCAGGCGCCGGCATCATCGCCTTCAGCCGCGACGGGCCTGGCCACATCGTGCCGATCCATCTCAGGCACGGCGAAGAGATCCAGGTGCGCGAACACCAGTTTCTCGCCGCCACCGGCAACGTCGACTACACATTCGAGCGGGTTCGCGGCCTGGCGACGATGCTGTTCGGCCAGAGCGGTTTCTTCATCGACCGTTTTCGCGGCGATACCGGTGACGGCATCGTCTGGCTGCACGGCTACGGCAATGTCTTCGAGAAAACGCTGGCCGCCGGCGAGACCATCGACATCGAGCCGGGCGGCTGGCTGTACAAGGATGCCTCGGTCCGGATGGAAACCAAGATCGACCGCCTGTCGAGCGGCTTCTTCGGCGCCAATATGAACTTCATCGTCAACCGCTTCACCGGCCCGGGCCGTGTCGGCATCCAGTCAATGTACCTGCATATGCCGACGGAGGAATAGCTCCAACAAGGTACGACGAAGGGCAAAAACCAGATCAGCGCGAGCGCAGCGGTGGCGACAGTTCGCGTATCAGCAATTCGAGCTCCCGCTGGTCGCCGGTTCCCGTCTTGTCGAAGATCGTCGCCAGTTGCGATTTGATGGTGCCGTCGGAAACACCGCTGGCGCATGCGATCTCCTTGCGCGTCTTGCCGCAGGCGACATGGCCGGTGACGCGTTTTTCCGCCGCGGTCAGGCCAAACAGCGCGGCGATCGCGTCCAGTGCCGGGGTCGGCGTGGCGCCGGCGGCGGCAATGAAGATCGCGGCGGCGGCGCGCTGCGACATCCGCGCCGAAATTTCGCGCCGGGCCAGCGGCATCACATGCGCCACGGCCGCAACGCCGACTTTGGCGAGCGGAATGTTGATGCCGGAAGGCCCAAGCGCGAACTCATCGCGCGTGCCGAGTTCGACCGCGCAGCTGATCGCCGCATTGGCTTGCGGATAGGCGAATGCCAGCTGGCCACGCACCGATGAGACGGCCGAGCTTTCCATCAGCAGGGCTTCGGCAGCGGAATTGGCAAAGATGATCTGCATGTCGTTGGAAACGATCATCACCGGGTGCGTGAGGTTTTCGATGATCGAGCGGAAAATCTCGGCCTTGCGTCGTTCAGCCTCGAACAGGTCGCCGATCGTCACCGCGCGCCGTACATGCGGTGCAAGCGACGAAACCAGCGCCAGATCCTCCGTCGAGATTTGCGGCCTGTCCTTGTCCGTCACAACCATCAGCGTGCCGATGCGCGTTGGTCGCTTCATCAGCGCTACCCAGAAGAAGTCGTCCAGGCGGTTAGGCTCCACCCATTCGCGCACGATGCGGCTGTCGATCCAGTTCTGCCGCGCGTCTGGTCCTTGCAGCGCATAGAAGGAATCGACAGTGAAGGGCATGTCGATATCCATCTTCGGCACGGCCGTGAAGAAGGGGACCTCCGACCGATAGTCGCGTTGCAACGGCTCCAGGATCGCGGGATCGCCGCAGGACACGGAAAACCGAGCGGAATTGGTCGCTGTATCGACGACCGCCAGCATAGCAAGCTGGCCAATCGCCAGCCGACGAATGGCTTCGAGTGTCGACTGCCAGCGGTCAACGTCGGCAACCGAATCGTATATGGCCTCGACCACCTGCGGCAGGGTGCGGTCGATCGTGTTCGCCGACAGTGACATGGGCCCTCTCGTACCGCCTCAGAGGTAACGCAGTGCCAGGTTCCACAACAACACTGCGCTAAGTTGCACACTAGCGCCGCTGTGTAACTTGATCATGCCGCAGTAGTCAGGAATTGTTACGTCGGCGCGCAAGGCCAATGTGCGAATTGCTGCTTATGTTAGCTATCTTAGCCACATCTAACATAATTCAAACAGGTCTGTGCATGCTGGTAGCGCAATCATCGCTGATCCAACTTCCGACTTAGCTTGTGGGAATTTCCACATTGTCGATGAGTCGTGTCTTGCCAAGCCAGGCAGCGGCGAGCAGGCGCCCCGCGCGGTCACGGCGCCATGGCGCAAGCGTCAGGCTTTCACGGGCCTCGACATAGTCGACCGTCTGGAAACCGGCGGCGATCAGGGCGCGGCTGGCTTCGCCGGTCGCGTCATCTCGATGTACGCCGGACACCAGCGCCGCTGCCGTCCGGCGCAGAATGAGGTTGAGCTGGCGCGCAGTCTGGAGTTCGGCTTCACCGAGATAGGCGTTGCGTGACGACATGGCGAGACCTTGCGCGTCGCGTATGGTCGGCGCGCCGATGATCTCGATGGGCAGGTCAAGGTCATGGCAGAGCTGCCTGACGACGCAAAGCTGCTGGTAGTCCTTCTCGCCAAAGACCGCGTAGTCGGGTGTCGCCTGGAGAAAAAGCTTGGCCACCACCGTGGCGACGCCCTCGAAGAAGGTCGGGCGAAAGTCCGATTCGAGCCCCGCGGACGGGCCGCCGACCGAGATCTTGGTGGCAAAGCCGGCAGGATACATCGCGCCAACCGTCGGCGTGAAGGCAAGATCGGCCTTGACCGTCGCCAACATGTCGAGGTCGCGGGCGAGCTGGCGCGGATACTTGTCGAGATCCTCGCTCGGTGCGAACTGCGTCGGGTTGACGAAGATCGACACCACGCAGCGTTCGGCTTTTTCGCGTGCGATCCTGATCAGGGAGAGATGTCCCTCATGCAAGGCACCCATGGTTGGCACCATGGCGACGCGCAGGCCATCGCGCCGCCAGTCACGGATCCGCGCGCGAAGTGCGGCGACGCTGTCGACGAGGTCCGGACCGCTCATGCCTCATCCCCGTGTTTCGTTGCCGAAAAGACATGGTCAGGGCCGGGGAATGTCCGGCTTCGCACTTCCGATGCGTAGCGCTCGGCGGCGTGCGCGATCACGCCGCGCAGATCGGCGTATTCCTTGACGAATTTCGGCACACGGTCGACGGTCAGCCCGACCATGTCGTCGATGACCAGGATCTGGCCATCGCAGTCACCGCTGGCGCCGATGCCGATGGTTGGAATGGCGATGCGGCGTGTGATGTCGGCGGCGACCTCCTCGATGGTGCCTTCGATGACCACGGAGAACGCGCCGGCTTTTTCGACGGCGAGCGCGTCGGCTATCAGCGACGCGATGGTCTCGTCCGTGCGGCCCTTGATCTTGTAGCCGCCATCCTTTTCGACCGATTGCGGCAGCAGGCCGATATGGCCCATCACCGGAATGCCGGCGGCCACGATCGCCGCGATCTGACGGGCCATGTCGACGCCGCCTTCGAGCTTCACCGCCTGGCAGCCGGTCTCGTCTACGATGCGCCGCGCCGAGGCCACGGCCTGATCAGCCGATTCCTCGTAGCTGCCGGCTGGCATGTCGACAACAATGCAGGCCCTGGCAGAGCCGCGCATCACGGCTTGGCCATGCGCAATCATCATCTCGAGCGAGGCGCCCAGTGTCGTCTCATGGCCATGCAGGACCATGGCGACACTGTCGCCGACCAGAAGCAGGTCGACATGGGGATCGAGCAGGCGGGCGACGGGATAAGTGTAGGCCGTCAGGCAGACCAGGGGCGTGCCGCCCTTGCGGCGCCGAATCAACTCGGTGCTGATGCGAATGTCGGTGGTCGGCAATTTTGTGGCCAATCGTCACCCCCTTCGGCCCCTGGCCGGATGGATACCCGCAAGGGCGCGCTGAGCTTTAGAAAGAGCCGAAAGGCTTGGCAAGCGTGCATCCTGCCGCCTCGCGCGATCACAGGCTCGTGTCGGATCCCCAGCGCGCCATTTGCGCGCTGCCTGCGGCAAAACCCTTGCCTTCCCGAAGGCCTGACGCCATAAGCAGGAAACAGGCGCCGCCAGCGCGAGGGTTTTGCGATGAAGACTTTCCTGACGCAGTTTTTCACCTGGTGGAACAGCCAGACGATAGGGACCCGCCTGCACACCTGGCGGTACGGCAAGCGGGTCGGCCAGGACGAGGTCGGTAATGTCTACTACGAGGGTGGCATCGATTCGGAAGGCCGCACGCGTCGCTGGGTAATCTACCGCAACTATTCCGAAGCTTCGGCCATTCCGCCCGGCTGGCACGGCTGGATGCATCATCGCGTCGATGTCGCGCCGCCGAGCGAAGACTACAAGCCGCGCGACTGGCAGAAGCCACACCAGCCCAATCTGACCGGCAGCCCGGCCGCCTATCGCCCGAAGGGCTCGGTGCTGACCAATCAGCATCGCCCGCAGGTCACGGGTGACTACGACGCCTGGACGCCCGGATCGTAACCGCCCCGGCTGTAACGGCGCCCCGTCTTGTAACAGCACAAGCTGCAGGCCGGTCCTTTATCGCCACAATTGGTGTTTAGCTGCTTGCTGATCAGAAAACGGCGACTAGCCTTGGCGATCGACGGAATCACCCGGGCACGAACCACCGGTACCCCTATATGAGCTTTTTCAACCTGATATCGACGGGCGGTCTGACGCTAGCCGCCAGCCTCGCCGTCAGCACCGCGGCCATTGCGGCGTCGCCCGCACCCGCCGCACAGCCGGCAGCCCCTGCAGCGACCGCCGGCTCGGACCGCATCACCAATCCGGTTGCCGAGTTCGCCGGCATCGACAAGATCACCGGCCGCATCATCACCTTCGATGTCTATATCGATGAGACGGTGCAGTTCGGCGCTTTGCAGGTGACGCCGCGCGTCTGCTATTCGCGGCCGCAGACCGAGGAGCCGAAGACAGATTCCTTCGTCGAGGTCGACGAGATCACGCTCGACCGCAAGATCCGCCGCATCTTCACCGGCTGGATGTTTGCCGAAAGCCCCGGCCTCAACGCCGTCGAACATGCCGTCTATGACGTCTGGCTGAAGGAATGCAAGCAGAAGTCGGATGTGCCGGCGCCTGGCGCCACCAAGGCTGACGCCACCAAGGCGGATGCTGCGAAGCCTGCGACGTCCAAGCCAAAGCCCGCTTCAGCCAAGCCAAAGCCCGCGACCACCCCGGATGTGGAACAGTCCGATCCCACGGAACCGGATACGTCAGACACCAACTGATCTCTGGGAACCGTCGTGGCCATCACACGTTGGGCCACGGACGACCGCGCATCGATGCGCCCGGAGGATATCCTGATGTCAGACAGCAAGCGGATCACAGCAAGCAAGAAAGAGCTGCTCGAACTCGAAAAGGGCTTCTGGACGGGCGACGAGGCCTACTATGCGGCTAATGTCGATACCGAATGCCTGGTAGCTTTCCCCGGAATGGCACAAGCGATGGACAATGCCGACCTGGCCAAGACCGCAACGAAGCCCAATCGCTGGCGCGACCTCGACATCGAGCTCAAGGGAATAATCGAACCGGGCAGCGACATTATCATGCTGACCTATGAGGCGCATGCGACGCGGGAGAATGGTGAACCCTACGCGGCGCTGGTCAGCACCGGCTATGTCCATCGCGTCAACGGCTGGAAGATGATGTTCCATTCGCAGACGCCAATCGAGGCTGCGGCCAAGTAGGGCTCGACCCCTACGGAAAAAAGATCGCCTCGCCTTTCAGGGCTTCGGCCAGCATCTTTTCGTATTTGCCGCGGGGCACGTCGACCGCGCCGAAGCGCTTCAGATGCTCGGTGGTGAACTGCGTATCCAGCAGGGCGAAGCTCCGCGCCTTCAAGCGCTCGACGAGATGCACGAGGCAGGTTTTCGATGCATCCGTCTCCTTGGAAAACATGCTTTCACCGAAAAACACCCGTCCGAGCGACACGCCGTAGAGGCCGCCGACCAGCCGGTCCTCGCGCCAGGCCTCGACAGAATGGCAATGGCCCATGCGGTGCAACTGCACATAGGCCTCGCGTATTGGCCCATTGATCCAGGTCGAGCGCCGCTCCTCGCGTCTTTCCGCACAGCCATCGATCGTCGCCTCGAAATCGAAGTCGAAGCGGATGTCGAACGGGCTTTTGCGGATCGTCTTCTTCAGGCTTTTGGGCGTGTGGAAACCGTCAAGCGGGATGATGCCGCGCGTCTCCGGCCGCACCCAGAACACCTCCGGGTCGGCCGCACTCTCAGCCATCGGGAACACGCCCGAGGCATAGGCCTTGAGCAGAAGGTCGGTGGGGATGCGATAGCCAGGCGCGTAGGGGCGGGTCATCGCGTCCCCGGACTACTCTTCCTTGGCCAGGTATTTTTCCAGCCAGTGGATGTCATAGTCGCCATTGGCGATGTCGGCGTTGCCGACCAGATCGCGAAACAGCGGCAGTGTCGTCTTGATGCCGTCGACGACAAATTCATCAAGCGCCCGGCGCAGCCGCATCATGCATTCGACGCGGTTGCGCCCATGCACGATCAGCTTGCCGATCAGGCTGTCGTAGTAGGGCGGGATCTTGTAGCCGGAATAGACGCCGGAATCGACGCGGATGCCGAGGCCGCCCGGCGTATGGAAATGCGTGATCGTGCCGGGCGAGGGGGTGAAGGTGCGCGGATCCTCGGCATTGATGCGGCATTCGATGGCGTGGCCATTGAACTTGATGTCTTCCTGCCTCACCGAAAGTCCGCCGCCGGAAGCGACGCGGATCTGCTCGTGGACGAGGTCGATGCCGGTGATCGCTTCCGTCACCGGGTGCTCGACCTGCAGGCGGGTGTTCATCTCGATGAAATAGAACTCGCCATTCTCGTACAGGAACTCGATCGTGCCGGCGCCGGAATAGCCGAGATCGGCAATGGCTTTGGCGCAAATGCCACCGATGCGGGCCCGCTCCTCGGCGTTGAGGGCCGGCGAGGGCGCCTCTTCCCAGACTTTTTGATGGCGGCGTTGCAGCGAACAGTCGCGTTCGCCGAAATGCACGCCGCGGCCGAAGCCGTCGCCGAACACCTGCACCTCGATGTGGCGCGGCTTTTGCAAGTATTTCTCGATGTAGACGGCGTCGTCGCCGAAGGCAGCGCCGGCTTCCGTGCTCGCTGTCTGCAAGGCAATCTCGAGGTCGTCCTCGGTGAGCGCGACCTTCATACCGCGCCCGCCGCCGCCGGCCGATGCCTTGATGATCACGGGATAGCCGATCTCGGCGGCAATGCGCCTGGCTTCCTTTTGATCGGTGACAGCGCCGTCCGAACCGGGCACAACCGGGATACCAAGACGCTTGGCGGTGCGCTTGGCCTCGATCTTGTCGCCCATGATGCGGATGTGGTCGCCCGACGGGCCGATGAACGTGATGTTGTGCGCGGCCAGGATGTCGGCGAACTTGGCGTTCTCCGACAGGAAGCCGTAGCCCGGATGCACGGCGTCAGCGCCGGTGATCTCGCAGGCCGCGACGATCTGATGGATGTTGAGATAGCTGTCACGCGATGGCGGCGGGCCAATGCATACGCTCTCGTCGGCCAGCCGCACATGCATGGCGTCGGCGTCGGCGGTTGAATGCACCACCACCGTCTGGATGCCGAGTTCCTTGCAGGCGCGCAGCACCCGAAGGGCGATTTCGCCGCGATTGGCGATGAGGATTTTCTGGAACATCCGGCCCGCTCTACTCGACCACGACGAGCGGCATGCCGTATTCGACCGGTGAAGCATCCTCGAACAGGATCGCCGTCACCGTGCCGGCGCGCGGCGAGGGGATCTGGTTCATCGTCTTCATCGCCTCGATGATCAAGAGCGTCTGGCCTTCCTTGACCTTCTGGCCGACCTCGATGAACGCCTTGGCATCGGGCGACGGCGCCAGATAGGCGGTGCCGACCATCGGCGAGGTGACCGCGTTCTTCGACACGTCGACCACCGCCGGGGCGGCCGCCGCTGCGGGCTGGGCGCCTGCCGCCGGCGCATAGCTGGGCTGGGGTGCCGCGATTGCGTGGACGGCAGGTGCCTGCCGCGATACGCGCACCTTCAGGTCGCCCAGTTCAACCTCGATCTCGGTCAGGTTGGTGTCGTTCAGTATGCCCGCCAGATCGCGGATCAGTTGCTGGTCAACACCGGTCTTCTTTATCGACATTTTCGAGCCTTCTGTTTGTTGGCCGGTCATAGGCGTGCGGCCAGCGCCTGTAGCGCCAGCGTGTAGCCGAGCGGCCCAAAGCCACAGATCATGCCGACGGCGACCGGCGCGACCATGGAGACGTGGCGGAATGATTCCCGCGCGTGGATGTTGGAAAGGTGAACTTCGGCGACCGGCAGCGGCGCAACCGAACGGATGGCGTCGTGGATCGCAATCGAGGTGTGGCTGTAGGCGCCCGGATTGATGACGATGCCGGCTGCCTTGTCGCCGGCCTCCTGGATCCAGTCGACGAGGTCACCCTCGTGGTTCGACTGGCGGAAATCGATCTCGAGCCCAAGCGACGCGCCTGCCTGCTTGCAGTCGTCGGCGATCGCGGCCAGCGTCTTGCCGCCATAGATGCCCGGCTCGCGCTTGCCGAGCGCGTTGAGGTTGGGACCGTTCAGGACGAAAACCGTTTTCAAAAAGCCAGACCTTTTCCGGCGCCGGCATCAAGCCGGCGCGCTGGGCCTCTATACCGGGCATAGTCGTCCGCGAAAAGAGCGCAAGTGCGTTCTTTCACTGTCCACAACAGGCCGAAATGCGCCCGTGAAGAAAACCGATGGCTGATCAAAGCGCGGCTTTCGCCGCCTCGATCTTTTCCGCCAGCACGTCCTGCCCGAGAGCCCCGAACACGACTTCGTTGCCGACGACGTAGGACGGCGTCCCGGTGATCGCCAGCTTGTTGGCGAGATCGTAGGTCTTGGAGAATGCCTCGGGGATCGACGGATCCTTCATCTTCTCGCGCAGCGTCGCCTCGTCGGCGCCCAGCGAAAGCGCGATCTTGATCGCGGTCGCCTCGGTGGCGCGCCCCTGGCCGCCGAGCAGCGCATTGTGGAACTCGCCGTATTTCTGCGGCATCATCAGGTGGAACGCCATCGAGACGACGCTGGCTTTCTGAGAATCAGGGCCGAGGATCGGGAATTCCTTGAGCACGAAGCGCAGATCGGGGTCGGACTTGGTCAGCGCCTGCATGTCTTCGATGGCGCGTTTGCAGAAGCCGCAATTGTAGTCATAGAACTCGACGATCGTCACCTTGCCGTTCGGATTGCCGACGACGCCGTCGAAGGCGGAGTTGAAGATCTGGTCCTTGGCGTCCTTGATGACGCCGAGATGGGCGATGCGTTGCTCTTCCTTCTGCTTGGCCTCGAGTGCGTCCTGCACTTCGAGCAGCACTTCCGGATTCTTCAACAGATAGTCGCGGATGATGCCTTCGACCTCGGTCCGGTCGATCTTGGTGTCGGCCACCGTCTGGACAGGCTGAGCTACCTGGGCAGGCTGCGTCGTACCGGCCTTGGCGATTTGCGGGCTGCCGGCCACGAAACCGAATGCCAGCATGGCAAGGGCTACAGCGATCCCAGTGGTGCCCAGCAGCAGTGCCTTTTTCATCGTTCTCGTTCCTTTTGCCTGTCTTCCGGTCTGGCTGTGTCGCAGCGCGGGGCCGGAGGGTTCATGAGAATTACTAGATATTGCTCGACGATTTGTAGTTTATGATGTCCTGGGCGCGTATCCAGCGCGGCTCGCCGCGCTTCATCTGTTGCTGCGCGCGCATGGCGAAGATCTTCGCATCCTTGTAATTACCAGAATAGAAATGACCTTCGGCCGTGGCAAGCTCGGCGCCTGGTATGTCCCCCAACTCGCCGTAAGCCTGCGCCAGGTAACGATACCCGACGGAATTTTCCTTGTCGCGCCCCAGGCCACTGTTGATCTGCACCACGGCCTTCTTCAGCGAGTCGGGCGTGCCGACCGCCATCAGCGCCTGACCAAGCGAGACCGGCAGCAAGCCGGACCGCGCCGGATCGAGGCTGACCGCCCTGGCGTAGGCTTCGGCCGCATCTCCAGGCTTGTTCGCCTTCATCAGGATGTCGCCACGCAACTCCTGGAAGTAGGCATTCCTGGGTTGCGCTTTGATAAGCGCGTTGGTCTTGGCGAGCGCAGCAGCGATATCTCCATAAAGGTAGGTCGATTGGGCATCGCCATATTGCCCTGCGAGGGTCCCTTGCATCTTCCGCATCAGCCGCGACGCGGTGGCCTGGCCTTCCATGTAGACGGCGATCTTCACACGCATCATGTCATGGCGCTGCTGCAGCGCCGGCGGGTCGAGCTTGTCGACATCGGGGCTTTGCTTGACCAGCACTTCGAGATTTGAGATTCGATCCTGCGGCATCGGATGGCTGATCCGGTAGGGATCGATTTGCGTGCCCGACAGCGATAGCGCGGTCTGGAAGCGATGAAACGTCTTCAGCATGCCCATGCCGGACTGGCCGGTGGCGTTGAGATAGGTGATCGCCGAACGGTCGGCGGTTATTTCCTCGGTGCGCTGATAGGCGAGGATGCTGCGCTGCGCCATCTCGCCGCCACCGGCCGCCACGCCCATGCCGGCGCCGGCAAGGCCGCGGCTGTTGGTGGTCGCACCGGCAACGATGGCGCCGGCGCCAAGCAAGGTGGTGATGATGGCCATGGTTTTGGCGCGCTCGAGCTGGTCGCGCAGTTTCTGCTGGTGGCCGCCGGCGATGTGACCGGCTTCATGCGCGATGACGCCGATGATCTCATTGGGCGTTTCTGCCGTCATCAGGGCGCCGGTGTTGATGAACAGCCGGCGCCCCGTGACGAAGGCATTGAAGCTGGAATCGTTGACCAGCACGATGTCGATGCCGTCATTCGTCAGCCCGGCCGCCTTGAAAATCGGCCGTGCGTAGTCGCGCACCAGGGCCTCGATCTCGGCATCGCGTACCACCGGCACGTTTTGGGCGAAGGCAGTGACAGAACTCACCACGGCAACGGCGAAGCCAAGCGAAAGCGTCGCGAAAACACGCACTGCCTGGGCTGCCACCCCGATGGCAGCAGCAAGCGATAGCGTCGCGGGGACGCGCACTGCCTGGGCTGCCATCGCGATGGCAGCCGCAGGTGCTAGCTTCGCGGGGACGCGCTCTGCCTGGGCAATCGTCGATCTGGGTCGGCTCAACATGACGTGTCCACTGGTAGACGAGCGCGCGAAAGATGAAAAGTCGGCACCGGGAAAACTTCCTCAACTTGTGATCCTCACACCAATCGGGCATTTGTGCGGCGCATGCATCAAGGGCATGGCGTGCTCAACTGTCGGGATAGGCATAAAATGGTCGTTTCGCTCTCACGTCGTGGCAATGTCGAGCCATTCCACGCCATGGATGTGCTGGCCGAAGCGAACCGGCTGAAAGCCCAGGGGGTGCCGGTGATCTCCATGGCGGTCGGCCAGCCGTCCGATCCGGCACCCGCACGGGTTCGCGCCGCGGCGGCCAAGGCCTTGCAGGATGGTCGCATAGGCTACACCGACACGCTGGGGCTGGCGGGGCTGCGCAAGGCGATCGCCGAGCACTATGCGGATCACTACCGGCTTGAAATCGAGCCCGACCGGATCGCGGTGACCACTGGTTCGTCGGCGGCCTTCAATCTTGCTTTCCTGGCGATGTTTGATGTCGGTGACCGCGTCGCCATCGCAGCACCCGGCTACCCTGCCTATCGTAACATCATGTCGGCGCTCGGCATTGAGGTGGTCGAGATCGAACTCGGCGACGCGGCCTATCTGCATGCCGGCCATCTGGAGGCAGCGCATCGCGAGAAGCCGTTGAAGGGCGTCCTGTTTGCAAGTCCGGCCAATCCGACTGGCGCCGTCATACCGCCCAGTGAACTGTCGGCGTTGGTCAATATGGCGGAAACACTGGGGGTCGCCGTCATCTCCGACGAGATCTACCACCGGTTGGCCTATGGCACCCCAGACACCACGGCACTCGCCTTCGGCAACAGCGTGACGGTGATCAATTCGTTCTCGAAATACTATTGCATGACCGGCTGGCGCATCGGCTGGATGGTGTTGCCGGAAGAGCTGGTGAGGCCGGTCGAGCGCATCGCCCAGAGCCTCCATATCTCACCGCCGGAGCTGTCGCAGATCGCGGCGATCGAGGCCTTTGCCGCCACGGAGGAACTGGAGGTGGTCAAGGGCCGCTACGCCTGGAATCGTGAGCTGCTGATGAAGCGCCTGCCGGAGCTTGGCTTTCCGTTGGCCGCGCCCATGGACGGTGCCTTCTATGCCTTTTGCGATGTCACCCGCCACACCAATGACAGCATGGCTTTTGCGCGCAAGATGCTGGCCGAGGCGCATGTGGCGGCGACGCCCGGCCGCGACTTCGACACCCGGGCGGGGCATCGCACGATGCGGTTTTCCTATGCCGGCAGCCACGACGACATGGTCGAGGCGATGGCGCGCATCGAACGCTGGTTGAGGTAGCACCATGCCCGAACTCGAACAGGCCCCCAAACTTGATCAAGCCCCCAAACTTGATCAAGCATTGGCCGAAGTCGCGGCGGAAATGGCCGAGCGTACCGATCGCGGCGATGTCGCCACCTACATTCCGCAACTGGGCAAGGTCGATCCGAAGAAATTCGGTATCGCCGCCGTCACCAATGACGGCCGTGTGCTGATGGCGGGCGACGCGGATCAGCCCTTCTCCATCCAGAGCATCTCGAAAGTGTTCACCTTGACGCTGGCGCTCGGCAATGTCGGCGATGCGTTATGGAAGCGGGTAGGGCGTGAGCCGTCAGGCAATCCGTTCAATTCGATCGTCCAGCTCGAGCACGAGAACGGCATTCCGCGCAACCCATTCATCAATGCCGGCGCCATCGTTGTTTCCGACATCCTGCTTGCCGGCCACCAGCCGCGCGAGGCGATCGGCGAAATCCTGCGCTTCATCCAGTTCCTCGCCGACGACGAGACTGTTATCATCGACCGAGAGGTCGCCGCGTCCGAGCGGGCCACCGGCTATCGCAACTTCGCGCTCGCCAACTACATGAAATCCTTCGGCAATCTCCATCATGCGCCGGAACTTGCGCTGGGCGTCTATTTCCACCACTGCGCCATTGCCATGAGCTGCCGGCAGCTGGCGATGGCCGGTCGCTTTCTAGCCAATGGCGGCAAGAACCCGGCGACCGGGCATTCCGTGGTGTCAGCTGAGCGGGCGCGGCGTATCGGCGCCATGATGCTGACCTGCGGCCACTATGATGGCTCCGGTGACTTTGCCTTCCGCGTCGGCATTCCGGGAAAAAGCGGCGTCGGCGGCGGCATACTGGGCATCGTGCCGGGCGTCGCCTCGCTCGCCGTCTGGTCGCCCGGCCTCAACGCCAACGGCAATTCCAAGCTGGGTTCGATCGCGCTGGAGAAGCTGGCCAGGATGATGAACTGGTCAATCTTCGCGCCTTAGGAAATACGACAGGGTCAGCAAGCAGCCATGGAAGAGCGGGATCGCTGGATATTGCACATTAAGGAAGTTCGCTCTCGCCATGGCGTGAGCCTTCTTGAGGCGGAACGTATCGCCTTGTCGGATCCTCACTGGCGTCGTTGGGTGGAGCGTCAAATCAACGCTGACGAACGCTGCCGCAAGTCTGCACGGACCCATATGGCAGCCAATCGCCAAGCGTCCCTGGTTTACAGGGACGGTGAGGTGCTAAAACTGCGTTAGCAGGTGAAGCGGCCAATTCACTGGTTCAATTCTATAGTGCCTGAAGCAAAAATCCCGCGGCACCTTTCAAGGGCGGCGCGGGATTTTTGTTAATCAGGCAATCAGTTCAACTGGCTGAAAAGCCTAGAAAAAGCCTTTCCGCTGCCACCAGCCAGCGCGCTTTGGCTTTTCTTCGGCCTTGGCTTCCGGTTCATCGGCGACGGTCGAGGAAACCACCGGCGCGATAGGCGCATCGATGGCAGCCGGCTTGCGTCGTGACGGCCGGGCCTTCGCAGGCTCTTCCGCAACGGCCGCAGCCACTGTTTCCTCAGCGACGGCCACCGGGGCCTCGACCGGCGTTTCCGCGGCCGCTTCGACAACAGCCGTTTCGGCGACGGCCTCAGCGGCTGCCTTCTTCGGCTTGGCCGGGCGGCGCGCCCGCTTGGGCTTCTCGGTGCTCGGCACCTCTTCGCTCACCGCAATGACCGGCTCTTCCACGGCAGCGCCAACCAGCGGCTCGATCGACGCAGGTTCGCTTTCCGAAGCATCTGCCTGGGAAGGCTCGGTCGTTTCCTCGGCACTCGCCTCGGTCTCGCCTTCACCATCCTCGCGACGATTGCGCTTGCCGCCGCGCTTGCCGCGACGGCGCTTCTTGCCCTGGCCATCATCCGAAGCCTGCACTGCTTCATCAGACTCGCTGGCCGTGACCGGAGCGGCATCGTCCGTTTCGGCCTCGTCATTATCCGCGTCTTCTGCCGATTCGGCGAAATCGCCGGCCGGAGCGGAGATGGACGAGCCGTCTGTCGGGGCGCCATGTTCGCGGTCGCGATCCTTGCCGCCGCGGCGTCTGCGACGCTTGCGGCGCTTGCGGTCACGGCCTTCGCCGTCCTCGCCACCGGCGGCGGGCCGCGGCTGTTGCTGCTGCGGCTGCTGGCGTGGCTGCTCGGCCGGTGCCGGCACCTCGTCATCTTCCTCGACGACGACAATCTCGTCCTCGGGCTCTTCCGGCTCGACATAGGCCGGGAAGCTGCGCGCCTCGACAAAGCCTTCCGGCTTTTCAGCCAGCGCGCCGCGGAAGATGGCATAGTGCTGGGCACCAACCGTGTCGTCGGCCTCGATCGTGATGGTCAGGCCGAAGCGGCTTTCGAGTTCCACCAGCGTGCCGCGCTTGTGGTTGAGCACGTAGAGCGCGGTCGCTGCCGGGGTCCGCACCGTGATGTGGCTGCGCGAATCCTTGAGCAGGAATTCCTCGATCGCCCGCACCACCATCAGCGCGACCGACGAATCGGACCTGACATGGCCGGTGCCGCCGCAATGCGGGCACGGCTTCATGGTCGATTCCAGCACGCTTGCGCGGATGCGCTGGCGCGACATCTCCATCAGGCCGAAATGCGAGATGCGGCCAACCTGAATGCGTGCCCGGTCGTTCTTGAGGTGATCCTTCAGCCGCTTCTCGACGGAGCGGTTGTTGCGGTTCTCCTCCATGTCGATGAAGTCGATGACGATCAGGCCGGCGAGATCGCGCAACCTGAGCTGACGCGCGACTTCTTCAGCTGCTTCCAGATTGGTGTGAAGCGCGGTGTCCTCGATCGAGTGCTCCTTGGTGGAGCGGCCCGAATTGACGTCGATGGCAACCAGTGCCTCGGTCTGGTTGATGATGATGTAGCCGCCGCTCTTCAGCGTCACTTGCGGCTGCAGCATGCGGTCGAGCTGTGCCTCGATGCCGTTGCGCACGAAGATCGGCGTCGTGTCGCGGAACGGCTGAACCACCTTGGCGTGGCTCGGCATCAGCATGCGCATGAAGTCCTTGGCCTCGCGGTAGCCTTCCTCGCCCGAGACAAGAATCTCGTCGATGTCCTTATTGTAGAGGTCGCGCACCGAACGCTTGATCAGGCTGCCTTCTTCATAGACGAGGGCAGGGGCGGTGGACTGAAGCGTGAGGTTGCGGACATTTTCCCACAACCGCATCAGATATTCGTAGTCGCGCTTGATCTCGGCCTTGGTGCGGCTCTCGCCGGCGGTGCGCAGAATGACGCCCATGCCCTGCGGCACTTCGAGATCGGCAACCACCTCCTTGAGACGCTTGCGGTCGACCGCGCTGGTGATCTTGCGCGAAATGCCGCCGCCCCGCGCCGTGTTGGGCATCAGCACCGAATATCGCCCTGCAAGCGACAGATAGGTGGTCAGCGCCGCGCCCTTGTTGCCGCGCTCTTCCTTGACGACCTGCACCAGCAGGATCTGCCGGCGCTTGATCACTTCCTGGATCTTGTACTGGCGGCGCACCGGCTTGCGGCGATTGCGCACTTCTTCCAGCGCATCCTCGGCGCCGACCGATTCGACCTCGTGGTCATCGGGATGCGAGGACTGTACTTCCTCCAGCATGCCGCGATCATTGTCGCCGGACGTTGCTTCAGTGCCCTGTTCCGTTTGCGAGACGGGTTCGGAGATCACATCGCCTTCGACCGCGGCGGCGATCGATGTCGGGCCACCCTCGCGGGTTTCGGTTTCGTCCTGCTCGGCGGAACCTTCATCATGGCCAGATGTATCGGCATGCCCGGAGGTATCCGGATGTTCCGATGTATCGGCTGCGTGTTCGATGATCTCGGAGGTGTGGGAGATCTCCTCGACAACGATGTCGCCATTGTCGCTGCCTTCGCCTGGCTCGCCGGAGCCTTCGCCTGCCTCGCCCGCATCGCGCTTGTGCTCGGCCCGGTCGCGGCTCTTGCCGCCGCGCCGGCGCCCGCGCCGTCCGCGATCGCGGCTCTGGCGGTCATCGCCGTCACCGTCCTCGTCCTCTTCGCCCTCGGCCTCCTGCGCTTCCGCGCGCAGCAGCGCCTGACGATCGGCGACCGGAATCTGGTAGTAGTCGGGGTGTATTTCACTGAAGGCGAGGAAACCGTGACGGTTGCCGCCATATTCGACAAAGGCTGCCTGAAGGGAAGGTTCGACGCGCGTTACGCGGGCGAGGTAGATGTTTCCTTTGAGCTGCTTCTTGTCCTGGGATTCAAAGTCGAATTCTTCGATACGGTTACCGCGTACGACGACAACGCGTGTTTCCTCCGGGTGGGAGGCGTCTATCAGCATTTTGTTGGGCATTATTTCGTTTCCTCCCGGCAGCCGTCAGCCGCAGCTTGCAAGGCAACAAAGCCCGCTGCTGCGTGTCTGGAGTGTGGGTGCCGGATGTCTGAATGTCCGCCGGACGGTGCCTGCGCGCCATGGCGGTGCCGCCCGCAGCCATATTGGCGCGGTTTGATGCGGACCTTTCCATGATTGCGCTTGAAGCCATCGTCACCAGCAGAACCTTTTGAACCAAAGCCCGGAAACCGGACCAGCTTGTTTGCTCATACAGAGCCGGCGCGGGAACAAACCCGGCCGTTTTCCTCACGCAGGCGATTCCCCCGCCACGGGAGCACGCCTGCGAAATTCGTCGCAATCACCTGAACCCTTTTCGCGTGAAGCGAAAGGAGCCGCCTTTCATCTGACCCTGTAGCAGGAAGCTGCGGAGGAGGGCGGTTCCAGGATTGCAGTGATCCACTATCGCTTTTATGATTTGGCGGGTTGGAAGGCAACCCCGATTTCCGATGCCGGCAAAAAGCAGTTCCGCAGCGTAAGTCTGGGTTCTGATCCCTGTGAAAAGGCTTGGTTAACCTTCTCTGGATACCAATCGTTAATCGAGTTCGCGGCCTAACCGGCACTTCGACGAAACGAGCGGGCGCCTGGCGCCAAACCGGAGCGACTGGAAGAGAAATGGGACTGGCAGACTTCACAGACAAGGGATGTCGTGTTGGCGGCCGGATTCTTGGCGCTTTCTGCCTTCTGCTGCTGGTGGCGATTTCCCAGGCCTTTTCCCCTGTTGCCAACGCCGCCGACGCGCCGCTGGTGGCAAAAGACTACAAGATGGCGGGCGATGCCACCAAGATGCGCATCGTCCTGGATTTCGATCGCGAGCCGGACATCAAATGGTTCCTGCTGCGCGGGCCCAATCGTCTGGTTATCGACCTGGCGAATACGAGGCTGGCCATCGATGCCAAGGACTTGAAGCCGCGCGGCTTGGTCAAGGGCGTGCGCCTGGGCGAACTCGGCGAGGGCGTTTCGCGGCTGATCCTTACCGGCAAGGGGCCATTTGCTGTCGACAAGCTGGATGTGCTCAAGAATGAGGACGGAACCGGCTACCGCATTGCCATCGACATGTCGGCCGCCTCCGAGCGCGAGTTCGACGTGGCCCTTGCCAACCAGGCGCTGACCACGGGATCGACGGTTTCGACCGACAAGGGCGGGCGCGTTGGCACCGGGCCGGTCTCCAATCCGGGCCATCGCTTCACCGTTGTCATCGACCCCGGCCATGGCGGCATCGACGGCGGCGCCGAGGGCTTGAACGGCACCATCGAGAAGAATGTCACGCTGGCCTTCGCCACGGAGCTGCGCGACAAGCTCACGGCTATCGGCAAATACGATGTCTTCATGACCCGCGACACCGATGAGTATCTGCGCCTGGACGACCGGGTGCGCATCGCCCGCCAGCACGAGGCCGATCTGCTGATTTCGATCCATGCCGACACAATCAGCGTCAAGGGCATCCGTGGCGCCACCGTCTATACGGTCTCCGACAAGGCGTCGGATCCGCAGGCGCAGGCGCTTGCCGACCGCGAAAATCTCTCCGACCAGTTCGCCGGCATGGTCATCAAGGACGACAACAAGGAAGTCACCGACATCCTGATCGACCTGATCCGCCGCGAGACCCACAATTTCTCGATGAGTTTTGCGCACACTCTGGTCGGCCAGCTGTCGACCAGCGTCGGCCTGATCAACAATCCGCAGCGTTCGGCCGGCTTCAAGGTGCTGAAGGCGCCGGACGTTCCGTCGGTGCTGGTCGAACTCGGTTATCTCTCGAATGCCAAGGACGAGGCGCAACTGCTCGACGCCGAATGGCGCGGCAAGGCCGCACAAAGCATTACCAACGCCGTCGCGCTGTTCGCTTCGGCCCGTGTCGGAACGGCAACCGGGGGCTGACATGGGCTGGCGACGCCTGCAACCAGGGGCGGCGTTGCGCGTTGACAACACCCGGTGCCTTTATTTCTGGCGCATGGTCACGAAATCAGGCCTTGCCGTATTTTGTCCACATGGTGGCGACATGGGTTTTCGATTACGGATTGGGACCGGCTCGAAAGCTTGCGTGGAAGGCGGCTTCGTTTAGGAAATTCCCGAACCAAGGACTGGAGCGGGTATGATTCGTCTTATTGGCTATTTCTTCGGCGTAGGCACGACGCTGGCCCTGCTGGTCGCGGCGGGCGTTGCGCTTTACATCGGCCATGTAGCAAAGGATCTGCCTGACTACGAGGTGCTGGCCAAGTACGAGCCGCCGGTGACCACCCGCATCCATGCCTCGGATGGTTCGCTGATGGCGGAGTATGCGCGCGAACGGCGCCTGTATCTGCCGATCCAGGCGATACCGGATCGCGTCAAGGCGGCCTTCCTGTCCGCCGAGGACAAGAATTTCTACAGCCATCCCGGTGTTGATATAACGGGTTTGGGCCGCGCGGTGCTGACCTATGTTTCGGGTGGCCCGATGCAGGGTGGTTCGACGATCACCCAACAGGTTGCCAAGAACTTCCTTCTCACCAACGAGCGCTCGCTGGAACGCAAGGTCAAGGAAGCCATTCTTTCGTTCCGCATCGAACAGGCCTATTCCAAGGATCGTATCCTTGAGCTCTACCTCAATGAAATCTTTTTCGGCTTCAATGCCTATGGCGTCGCCGGCGCCGCACTGACCTATTTCGACAAGTCGGTGAACGAACTGACCGTGGCCGAGGCCGCGTATCTGGCATCGCTGCCGAAAGGTCCGGCCAACTACAATCCGTTCAAGCATGCCGATCGCGCGATCGAGCGGCGAAACTGGGTCATCGGCCAGATGGTCGAGAACGGTTACGTGACCCCGGAAGAGGGTGCCAAGGCGAAGGCCGAGCCGCTTGGTGTCGCCCCACGCCGCACCGGCTCGTATTTGTTCGCGGGCGAGTATTTCACCGAAGAGGTTCGTCGCCAGATCATCGCCCGCTATGGTGAGAATGCGCTCTATGAGGGCGGTCTTTCCATTCGCACCACCCTTGATCCCAAGGTTCAGCTCATCGCCCGCAAGGCGATGCAGAACGGCTTGATGAAATACGACACGCTGCGCGGCTATCGCGGGCCGGTAACGTCGATTGACGTGTCGAGCGACTGGGGCGTCCCGCTGGGCGCCGTCAAGGGACTGGAAGACGTTCCCGAATGGTCGCTGGCCGTCGTGCTCGACAGTTCGGCGACCGGCCTTTCGATCGGCTTGCAGCCCGCGCGCCAGGCGTCGGGCGAGATCGTCAAGGAACGTGTCGAAGGCACCGTCAGCAAGGACGACATGGGTTTCGCCATGCGCCATCTGGTCGACGGCAAGACCGTCAAGGCCAAGTCGCCGGCCGAAGTGCTCAAGCCTGGCGACGTCATTTTCGTTCAGAAGAACGAAGGCTCCGAGAATGCCTACAGCCTGCGCCAGGTTCCCGAAGTGGAAGGCGGCCTGATCGCCATGGATCCGCATACAGGCCGTGTGCTCGCCATGGTCGGCGGCTTCTCCTATTCGCAGTCGGAATTCAACCGCGCCACCCAGGCGATGCGCCAGCCGGGTTCCTCGTTCAAGCCGATCGTCTATTCCGCCGCACTGGACAATGGCTATACGCCGGCCTCGGTGATCATGGACGGGCCGATCACCATCCAGAGCGGCAACACGACCTGGACGCCGAAGAACTATGACGGCACGGTCGCCGGACCGGCAACGCTGCGCTCCGGTATCGAAAAGTCGCGCAACCTGATGACGGTGCGGCTTGCCAACGATATGGGCATGAAGCTGGTCGTCGAATATGCCGAGCGCTTCGGTGTCTACGATCATCTGGCGCCGTATCTGCCAATGGCGCTGGGCTCCGGCGAGACGACCGTCATGCGCATGGTTTCGGCCTATTCGATCATGGCCAATGGCGGCAAGTCGATCAAACCATCGCTGATCGACCGCATCCAGGACCGCTACGGCAAGACCGTGTTCAAGCAGGATGAGCGTGGCTGCGAAGGCTGCAACGCGCCGGAATGGAAGAATCAGCCGGAGCCGGAACTGGTCGACAATTCCGAGCAGGTGCTCGATCCGATGACCGCCTACCAGATCACATCGATGATGGAAGGCGTGGTGCAGCGCGGCACCGGCGCCACCATCGGTGAACTGGGCCGTCACATCGCCGGCAAGACCGGCACCACCAACGACGAGAAGGACGCCTGGTTCATCGGCTACACGCCGAACCTCGTGGTCGGCCTCTATATGGGCTACGACACGCCGCGCGGCCTTGGCCATGGCGCCACCGGCGGCGGTCTCGCCGCCCCGATCTTCAAGGATTTCATGCGCGTAGCGCTGGACGGTACGCCCAATGTCGACTTCAAGGTTCCCGACGGCATGAACCTGATCGCCATCAACCGCAAGACCGGCATGCGTGCCACGTCGGGTGATGCGGGCACCATCATCGAGGCCTTCAAGCCCGGCACCGGTCCCGCCGACAGCTATTGGGTGATCGGCATGGGCGCCGACGGCTCCAACGCATCGGGCGGTCCGCTGTCGCCGCAGGCCAACCAGGCCATTCAGGATGGCGGCGGCGGCCTCTACTGACCGGTCCAGATGTCGACCGCTGGGCTGGCCTCGGGGCCGGCCCATTTCGCTTTACACATGGCGGCGCCGTCCCTATGTATCGCGCCGACCGAAGTGTCACTTCAGCAACAGGACAAAATACCAGGCCATGCGCGCGGAAACGCAGAATATTGTCGACGAGATCAGGCAGGCGATAACCCTGCTGAGGAGGCATCTTTGACTGGGATCAGGCCATAAAGCGGCTTGAATACCTGAATGTCCGCGCCGAGGACGCCAGCCTCTGGAACGAACCGCTGGAAGCCCAGAAGCTGATGCGCGAACGCCAGGGCCTCGAGGAAGGCATCGCGGCGGTCAAGGGTTTCACCCAGGCGCTCGAAGACAATATCGGCCTGATAGAGCTTGGCGAGGAAGAGGGCGACGAAGGTATCGTGGCAGAGGCCGAAGCGGCGATCCGCTCGATGCAGGGCGAGGCCAAGGCCCGCCAGGTCGAAACGCTGCTGTCGGGTGAAGCCGACGCCAACGACACCTATCTCGAAGTTCATGCCGGCGCCGGCGGCACCGAAAGCCAGGACTGGGCCTCGATGCTGTTGCGCATGTATACGCGCTGGGCCGAACGCCGCCGCTTCAAGGTCGAGGTGCTGGAAGTACACGATGGCGAAGAAGCCGGCATCAAGTCCGCCACGCTGCTGATCAAGGGCCACAATGCCTACGGCTGGCTGAAGACGGAATCGGGCGTCCACCGCCTGGTGCGCATTTCGCCTTATGACAGCAATGCGCGCCGCCATACGTCCTTCTCCAGCATCTGGGTCTATCCTGTCGTCGATGACAGGATCGAGATCGACGTCTCTGAATCCGATGTTCGCATCGACACCTATCGCTCGTCCGGTTCGGGCGGCCAGCACGTCAACACCACCGATTCGGCTGTACGCATCACCCATATCGCGACCGGCATTGCGGTCGCCTGCCAAGCTGAACGCTCGCAGCACAAAAACAAGGCGAAGGCCTGGGAGATGCTGCGCTCGCGCCTCTACGAGGAAGAGTTGAAAAAGCGCGAGGCCGTCGCCAACGCCACCGAAGCGTCGAAGAGCGACATTGGCTGGGGCCACCAGATCCGCTCCTACGTGCTGCAGCCCTACCAGTTGGTGAAGGATCTGCGCACCGGCGTTGAAAGCACCAGCCCGTCGAGCGTGCTCGACGGCGACCTCGACGATTTCATGGAAGCCTCGCTGTCGCAGCGAATCGAGGGTGGCGCTGGCGAAGCCGTGGCCGATCTGGACTAAGGACTGTCATGCCCAGGCGGGTTGGCTTGGGCTGAATCCCGATGCACCGTCAAGCCTCGCGGAGAGGATCAGCGGATGACGAACCGGCAAACAGCCACCGGCCGCAAGCTTGCCGGCAAATGCCTGTGTGGCGCGGTTCAATACGCGGTGGCTGACGAGTTCGTTTACGCCGCCAATTGCCATTGTTCGAATTGCCGGCGTTCGACCGGTTCGGCCTTCAAGCCATTCGCCGGCATCGAACGCGCCAAGCTCAACCTCACCAACGGCGCCAGCGATCTCATGATCTTTGGCGACGAGCGCGCCAATCACGATACCCACTGCAAGCTGTGCGGATCGTTACTCTATTCGGTCGTGCAAGAGGGTGCGTTCGCCCACGTCGCCATGGGAACGCTCGTCGATGCTCCGGCAATCCGACCGACAATGCACATCTTTGTCGGCTCCAAGGCGCCGTGGTTCATAATCACCGACGATCTCCCCCAATTTGAAGGACACGCTACCTAGCCCGATCCATCGACCGGCAGGCTTGGTGGTGACTGCCATCCCTTGCGCCGACTCATAAATCGGCTCACCATCGAAGGAGGAGGAGACAAAAGCATTTATGGCCGGTCGCGGCATATCTGCTGACGATCCGGCCACTGGGAAGACACGTTCCGGGAACGGGCAAGCAAAAACGCTTGAACCTCGTTTGAAAGGAACGTTCCCATGTTTGCTGCCAGTTCCAGATCGGCCATCGCCGTTCAGACGGTTGGCCAGCTTCTCCTGCCGCTATGTGCTGCCTGTGTAATCGCGGTCGTGTCGGCGCCGGCCCTGGCGCATGACGCCAAGCCAACCGCGGCCAAGCCGCAAGGCTGGAGTTATCCATTCGCCTGCTGCGCCAATTATGATTGCCACGAGGTATCGCAGACCTCGATCAGCGAACGCCCCGAAGGCTATGTCATCAAGGACACCGGCGAGGTGCTGGCCTACAGCGACAGACGGATCAAGGATTCGCCCGACGGCGAGTTCCATTGGTGCGCGCACGAGGCCGGGCTCGATGCCGGCAAGACCATCTGCCTGTTCGTGCCGCCACAGTCCTATTAAGGTCCGGACTCATAATCAGGAGGAGACAGTGGCTGCGATGCCGAACGCAGCGACGACAGTCTTGGCGTTTCGGTTGTCGTAAACGGATGGTAGATCGTAACGGAATTGCCAGGAGACAGGATCCCTATGACTGAAAGAATCACCATGGCCGAGTCATTACCGGCAACCGCTGTCGTGCGCGTCTCGCGCGCCAGCTACGATCCGAGCCGGTTCGCCGAGGTCGACGCGGCGAGCAAGAAGACCTCGCAGTACATAATCCCGGCCATCAGACGGCTGCCGGGGCTCCTTCATTTTTATGCAGGCGTCTCGCCGAAGGGCTCGATCGTGCAAGTCAGTGTCTGGGATACCGACGAGCATGCGGCACAGTTGGATCGACTGAAGGAGATGGTCGTCGACGGCCGCAGGGATATGGAGGCGGTCGGGGTGACATTTACCCCGATTTTCAACTACCCGATCGACTGGACCTGGACCGTCTGACCCGGAATCGCTGTTTGAGGGACAAAGCCTGCTGACGGACAGTTGTCAGGATCACCTCTTTATGGTGCCTTGCCGCCTGGGTGGCGGGCAATGAGAGGTGATGTTGATGACCATCAAGGGAAGCTGCCACTGCAAGGCGACGGCATTCGAGGTTTCTGAGGCGCCGCGGACAGTGACGCAATGCACCTGTTCGTTCTGCTCGAAGCGCGGCTCGCTCTGGGCCTATTACATCCCGTCGCAGTTCAAGTTGATCACGCCACTGAAAAACGTGTCCTTCTATCAATGGGGCTCGAAAACCGTAAAGCATGGTTTTTGCGCGATCTGCGGCTGCGGCACCTTCACCGAGACGCCGGACTGGTCGACCGGCGAGCCGGATTTCGACAATCCCAAGATCAGCGTCAATTCGCGGCTGTTCGATGATTTCGATCTCGACAAGGTGGAAGTGGTGGTCATTGACGGCAAGAATCTTTGGTAGCCGGGCCAAGGCCGTTCGTCACGCAACCAACCCCGGGAAAAGCCGTTGCAGGCGCCTTTCCCGTTCCGCTTTTTGCCGCAATTCATGGTACAAGTCGCGGGAAGGGCTGATTTGGCGCCGAAAAGGCGCGACTTGGAGAGGGACCATCTATGAAGAAGACCGTGCTCGTCGTCGTGGCGACGGCTCTGCTCGTGAGCGCTTGCACCACCACTGATCCGTATACGGGCGATCAGAAGATTTCGAACACGGCCGCGGGTGCCGGCCTTGGTGCCCTGGCGGGCGCCAGCCTTGGCCTGCTTGCCGGTGGCAATGATCGTCGCAACGCGCTGATCGGCGCCGGCATCGGTGCATTGGCCGGCGGCGCCATCGGCGCAACCATGGACCAGAACGAGGCTGAACTGCGCCGGCAGCTCCAAGGCACTGGCGTCAGCGTCACCCGCAGCGGCGACCAGATCATCCTCAACATGCCGTCGGATATCACCTTCAATATCGATCAGGATGCGGTGAAGCCCGGCTTCTATCCGGTGCTGAATTCCGTCGCGCTGGTGCTGAAGAAGTTCCGCCAGACGACTGTCGACGTCTTCGGTCATACCGATTCGACCGGCGGCGAGCAGCACAATTTCGATCTGTCGCAGCGCCGCGCATTGGCGGTCGCCAACTATCTGTCCGGCCAGGGCGTCGATCAGCGCCGCTTCGCCGTCACCGGCTTCGGCAAGACGCGGCCCATCGCTTCCAATGCGACGGCCGCCGGCCGCGAGCAGAACCGTCGTGTCGAGATCCAGCTTTCGCCGCTTACCTGAGCGGCATCGATCTGAAACGAAAACGGCCCCGGAAGGGGCCGTTCTTGTTTGTGGACATCGACACTCTTCGGCTACGGCGCCAGAGAATTAGCTAGTCCTAATTAACGACTTTCCGGCAGTCACGGAAAGGAATAGCATCGTCCCGTTCCAGAGGGGATGAGGCGGTACAACTGGCCGCGCTATAAGCATTTTTCCGCCTCGGTCTTGCACGGCCAGATCAGAAAGTCTGGGAGGAATGCATGACAAGAACAGGCCTTGGGCGCTGCGGCGTCCTCGTTTTGACCGGTGTTGTAGGCGCATGGTTGGGGGTCGCTACGGTTTGGGCCGAGGACGCCAACAAGGCCGACATCGATGCTTTGAAAAAATCGCTCACCAAATATGAAGACTACACCGCTGCCGTTCGCGACCTCTATCTGTCGACCGTCGGCTGCGTCTATTACAGCGGAGAAAAGATAGCGGGCTCTATGGAATACCCGAAAGGCGCCATGGGCATCCATTTCGTCAACGTCCCAAGCGTCGGCCAGAAACTCGACCCGATGAAGCCCAACGTCTTGATCTACGAGCCGACCAAGAAAGGCCTGAAGTTGGTCGGCGTGGAATGGTTGGTGCCGCTGACGCCGGACGTCAAAGCGCCGCCGAAGCTGTTTGGCCAAACCTTCATGGGTCCGATGGAGGGACACTATCCGCTCATTCCGAGGGAGTTCGTCCACTACGATCTTCACGCCTGGCTGTTCAGGGACAATCCGAACGGCATGTTCAGCCCGACGAACCCGAACGTGAAATGCACCAAGGCCGAGTTTCCGATGCTGGAGAAACCGACCAAGATGATGCCCGGGCCGATGTAACGGCCGAGCCGAGCCTGAAGCTTACTGCGAAGGCAAGCCGGATCGCTGGCTTGCCTTCCAAAGCGGACCGAGATCAGACCTTGGCAACGATGCGCATGAAGGCCGGCATGTCGTCGCCGAAGCCGACGGTGGTGTCGTTGTCTTCCTGGTGATGGCGGGCGGGGCGTGCGTTGCTGCGCTGCGGCCTGGTGTCGCCACGCTCCGGTGCGCGCTGCTCGTTGCGATCGGACGTCTTGCGCTCGCCGTTTTCCGAACGAATCGCTTCCTTGCGCGCACGCCGTTCGCCCATGTCGGCGACAGGCGCCTCGATCACATCGGCCTGCTGATCCTGCTGGACGATTGCCGGGACAACCTCTTCGCTAGGCTTCGCGCGACGTTCGCCGCCCCGCTTGCGCTCGCCCCGGTCCTTGCGGTCCTCGTCCTTGCGGCCGGCGCGACGCGGCGCGCCTTTGCCCCGGCGCGGAGCATCGTCTTCACCACCTTCGCTGGCGACCACGGTCGACAGGTCACCGTCATGCCATTCGATCTTGTTGCCGATCAGCCGTTCGATGGCGTCGATGTACTTGGTGTCGGACTTTGTTGCGATGGTGAAGGACTTGCCCGAGCGCCCGGCGCGGCCGGTGCGGCCGATGCGGTGGACATAGTCCTCGGCATGGATCGGCACGTCATAGTTGAAGACGTGGCTGACGTCGGGGATGTCGAGGCCGCGCGCGGCGACGTCCGAAGCAACGAGATAACGAAGTTTGCCGTCCCGGAAATTGGCCAGCATCTGCATGCGGGCGCGCTGGTCCATGTCGCCATGTAGCGCGCCGGCATCGAAATCATGCTTCAGCAGCGAGCGGAACAGCTCCGACACCTCGATCTTGCGGTTGCAGAAGATGATGGCGTTCTTCAGTTCCGCGTCTTCGGCCTTGATCAGGTTGCGCAGCGTCTCGCGCTTGTCCCAAGGCTTGGAGCCGGATTTGACCAGCCGCTGGATGATGTTGGTAGCGGCCGACGCAGCCTTGGAAACCTCGACGCGCACCGGCGCATGCAGGAACTTTTCGGTGAGCTTGGTGATTTCCGGCGGCATCGTCGCCGAGAAGAACAACGTCTGCCGGGTGAACGGGATCATCTCGCAGATGCGCTCGATATCGGGGATGAAGCCCATGTCGAGCATGCGGTCGGCCTCGTCGATGACGAGGATCTCGACGCCGTTGAGCAAAAGCTTGCCGCGCTCCCGGTGATCGAGCAGGCGGCCAGGGGTCGCGATCAGCACGTCGGCGCCGCGTTCCAGCTTCTTGTCCTGTTCATCGAAGGACACGCCGCCAATCAAAAGTGCGATATTCAGCTTGTGGTTCTTGCCGTATCTGATGAAATTCTCTTCGACCTGTGCGGCGAGCTCGCGCGTCGGCTCCAGGATCAGCGTGCGCGGCATGCGGGCGCGAGCCCGGCCTTTTTCGAGGCGGGTCAGCATTGGCAGCACAAAGGAAGCCGTTTTGCCGGTGCCGGTCTGGGCGATGCCCAAAATATCCTTGCCGAGCAGGGCGTGCGGAATGGCACCGGCCTGGATCGGCGTCGGCACGGTGTAGCCGGCATCGGTGACTGCGGAAAGCACCTTCGGCGACAGGCCGAGGTCTGAAAAGGTCAACGCTTCTTGAGCGATCGTGGTGTCTGAGGACAAGTGTTGTTGTCTTTGGCTGGTTCGGGGAAGCGCAACGGCGTTTGTCGCGGCAAGCGCCGCGCGCCTGCAAGATTGGCATTGCGATTAGGCGCAAGCCCGCGATTTGTCAACAGAAACGGGCGGGATTGGCACGATTGTGAAGTCGTAACCTTAATCGCGATGCTTAATCCGGCCGCCTGTCTTTGTGCCGGCTCAGTAACGGAACTGTTCGGCCAGGATGCGTTCGTTCCAGGAGTGATTGGGATCAAACAGCAAGGTCGCCGTTGCTGCCGGCGATTCCCGCACCGTTACCGACGTCACTGCCTTGACCTCCGTGTGGTCGGCGGCGGCGTTCACGGGCCGCTTTTCCGGCTCCAGAATATCGAAGCGCACGGTCGCCTTGTTGGAGAGCAATGCGCCACGCCAGCGGCGTGGGCGAAACGGGCTGACCGGTGTGAGCGCCAGCAACGGCGCGTCGAGGGGCAGGATCGGCCCATGCGCGGAAAGATTGTAGGCGGTCGACCCGGCCGGCGTCGCGATCATGACGCCATCGCAGTTCAGCTCTTCGAGCCTTATCTGCTCGTCGATGCTGATGCGAATCTTGGCCGTCTGGTAGGACTGGCGCCAAAGCGCCACCTCGTTGATGGCCAGCGCCGAAACCGTTTCACCCTCCGAGGTGACGGCCAGCATCTCCAGCGGGCGGATCGTTTCGGCGACGGCGGCCGCGATGCGTTCGGTGAGGCCGCCGGAACGATACTCGTTCATCAGGAATCCGATGGTGCCCCGGTTCATGCCGTAGACCCTCTTTCCCGTTCCCATCGTGTCGCGCAAGGTCTGCAGCAGGAAACCGTCGCCGCCAAGGGCGACCACGACAGCGGCCTCCGCGACCGGACATTGGCCGTAGCGTGCCGACAGGCTTTCCAGCGCCGCCTTGGCGTCTGCTGTGTCGGACGAAACGAAGGCGATGCTGTTGGCGGCTGTGCTCATGGCTCCCCGATCGCGACCGATTGGCTGTGGCAGGTCCGGCCGCGCCAGCGTCGGGGTAGCATGGGGCGGGCGGGTCTGCAAAGAGAGCCGTTGTGCGAGCCGGCAAAGCGGCGACAGCGACGCCCGGGCAGGCAGATCGCTTTTCATGACAGGGCACGAACGAATGTGATGGTTAAGACGGAGCTTAAACTCTCGTAAAGCCGGATCGATCATGTTAGCCGGCATGAATGGCGTGGGGGCGCCCGCAGTACCGCCGTATCCTTCGGGACGGCAAATGGGCGCTGTGGCACTTTTGACCTGTGCGCACGATCCCTGGGAACATCCTGATGTTCGGGGGGCACGCACCAGCCAGATGAGGCCGACATATTGCCGGTAACACGCCTGATCATCGTTTTTGTCATGCTGGGCGGCTTCGCGCTGATCTTCGCCGAGCTAGTGCGCCAGTCGGAAGAGATGAGCATCAGACCGCTGCCCACAGCATCACGCTGCGGCGATGCTATCGGAATGCCTTGCCCGCAAAGGGCGCTGTAGAGCGCTAAATACGTTCACCGAAGGGCCATGCAAGCACCGCCGCCGCCTGGTCGTTCGCTGCATGCAGTTCATCCCTTGGCAACCGAACATCGGCTGGCGCAACACAAGTTTGATCGTTGCAATTGCGACATCGATGAAAGCACTGGTAGAAGACGTCTCGGATCTGGATAGGACCCTGTTCCCATCACCCTTGGGAAACAACCTTGCGGCGCGTTGATCGGCCGTGTTTCTGGAGGGGAGTGCACATGCGGCGCAGCGTGTTGGTTTCTGGTGGCTGCGGCTTCATCGGCTCTCATCTCGTCGATCGCCTGCTGCGGCGCAATGATCTGGAAAAACTGGTCGTTGTCGACAATCTATGGACCGGATTGCGCGACAACATTGCCCATGTCGCGGATCCGCGGTTCAACCTGCAGATCGCCGATGCCGAAAGCTTCACGGCCGGCCAGCATTTCGACGAGATCATCCATCTGGCGTCACCGGCTTCGCCTGTATGGTACATGCGCGAGCCGGCCCGCACGATCAGGGCCAACATAGGCGGCGCGCTCAATCTTCTATCGCTGCTAAAGCCCGGCGGTCGCTTCTGCTTTGCCTCGACCTCGGAAGTCTATGGCGATCCCGTGGTGTCGCCGCAACCAGAAAGCTACCGGGGGTCCGTGGACTGCACCGGGCCAAGGGCTTCCTATGACGAGAGCAAGCGCTGCACCGAGGCGCTGCTGTTCGAAGAACAGCGCGTCAGCGGGCTCGATGTCCGCGTCGTCAGGCTGTTCAACACCTATGGCCCGCGAACGCGCGTCGATGACGGCCGCGCCGTTTCGAATTTTATCAGTCAGGCTCTGACAACGGGAATCCTCACCGTCTATGGCGACGGCTCCCAGTCGCGCAGTTGGGGTTTTGTCGACGATATCGTCGATGGTCTGGAGCGGTTCTTCTGGCGCGACAGCATCTCGCACCGGGGTCCCCTGAACATTGGCAACAACCGCGAAATCTCGGTTCTCGAGATCGCGAAATTCGTCTGCTCGCTGGTTCCGGGCAGCCGCATCGAACACCATGCGCCTGTCCTGCAGGATCCGACAAACCGGTGCCCGGACCTGACCCTGGCAAGGCAGGTTCTTCCCGGATGGGAGGCAACGATCGGCTATCAGGACGGGATCCGGCGCACCTTCGAATGGTTCCGGCGGGAGATTGTGACTGGCAGCAAGTCGGCGGCATTAGCCTGAGGATTCAAAATCTTGCGGCCCGTTCCGTCATGGCAACCGCGAAAGAGAATCAAGCTTGCCGGTGAAATAGGGTTCGAACACGGTTTCGAAAGCCTTCAGCGCCGCGCCGATCGCCTGATGCATGTCGAGATACCGATAGGTGCCCAGCCGTCCTCCGAGATGCAGGTTTCGCTCTGCCGCGGCCCGTTCGAGATAGCGACGGTAAATCGCCTGATCCCGGCGTGTGTCGATCGGATAATAGGGTTCATCGGTGCGGCCGGCGAAACGGGAATACTCGCGGCCGATGAGGGTCTTGTCGCTCTTGTGCTGGCGTTCCGGATTGAAATGCCTGAATTCGACAATGCGGGTGTAGGGTACGGCTTCGTCGGCATAGTTCATGATCGCCGTGCCCTGATGGTCCGGCGTGTCCATGACCTGGAGATCGATATCGATCGTTCGCCAGCCGAGTTCGCCCTCCGAGCGGTCGAAATAGCGGTCGATTGGGCCGGTGTAGACAACCGGTAGCTCCTTCGGCAGCAAGGGCTTGATATCGAAGAAATCGACGCCAAGCCGTGTTTCGACGATCTCGTGCGCGAGCATCTTTTCGAAGATCGCCGTATAGCCGTCGACAGGCTGACCTTGGAAGCGGTCGTTGAAATAGCCATCCTCGAATGTGTAGCGGACCGGCAAGCGGGCGATGATCTGCGCTGGCAGGTCGCGTGGGTCCGTTTGCCATTGCTTGGCGGTGTAGCCCTTGATGAAAGCCTCGTAGAGGGGACGGCCAACAAGGGAGATCGCCTTCTCCTCGAGATTGGCCGGCTGGCGGTCACCAAGCTCGGCTGCTTGCCCGGCAATCATGCCACGTGCCTCGTCCGGGCTCAGCCGCTTGCCGAAGAACTGGCAGATCGTGGCGAGGTTGATCGGCATCGGATAGACCTTGTCGCGATAGGTCGAGAACGCACGATGGCGATAGGCCGTGAAATCGGTGAAGCCCCGCAGGTAGTTCCAGACGTCCTCGTTGGATGTGTGGAAAAGGTGCGGTCCATAGCGATGAACCTCGACGCCGGTGGCGGGATCTCGTTCGGTATAGGCATTGCCGCCGATATGCCGGCGCCGGTCGATCACCAGCACGCGCCGGCCGAGTTTTGTGGCGATTCGCTCGGCAAGCGTTGCGCCATAAAAACCCGCGCCGACTATGAGGATGTCGGCTTCCCCGATGAAAGCCTTGTCTATTCGCGGCGCTGTCGTCCTCATGCGTCGAGTACTATCTGCGACAGGTCGATCGGTTCGGCGCATTGCCTGCGCAGAAAGCGCCACAACAGCTTTTTCGGCCGAAACGCCCGCCGGAAATCCTTTCGCTCGACAAAATAGTCGGCCATCATGCGCAGGCCGATCATGGATCGCGATCGCCAGCGTCTGCCTGCGTGGTCGACGGCGCCATAAGACAGCGGAAAGAACTCGCCGAAGCCATATCGCATCGCCAACTGGCGGTATTCCGCCTCGGCCGACCGGCCGGACTTGAGTATTGTTGCCGCCAGATGAATTCCAACTGGCCGCGTGTGGCGGACGGTCAAGGCGTCGAAGACAGCCGATTTTCCGAGATTCTGCTCGGCAAGTCTGGTCCACAGATGATCGAGACCGAACCCACTCATGGATCCCTTGAATAAAGGTAGCATCTTGCCTGCCACGTCCGATCTCATGCACGGGGCCATGATCTCGACCTTGTCAATCAGACGAAACTCGAAACTTTTGGAGCGCAAAAACGGCAGATGGCTATAATAGCTGTCGGGCGTCAGCGCCGGCTGGGCAATGTGGAGGTCGAGCCGTCTCATGTTGGCGAACATCGCCTCGATCGTCGTCCTGTCTGCTTCCAGGTCATCATCCGGAAACCAGATATACTGGTAGCGATCAAGGAGTTCCGGCTTCTGAACGAGCAGGGCGTGAAGGCCATCCCACTTGCCTCCGACGTAGTCGACCCTGTTTTCATGGGGCTGCCGAAACGCCGACGGGGCGGAGCCGTAGTAACTGACGATCAGATCAAACGCGCATCCTGGATCGCCCGCACCCCATCCGCGGTGGAGAGAGCTGTCGCCGGCCCTGACGATAACGAGATTGCGGCTGGCCCCCGTCAAAGTTCTGCTTTCGCCACTAATATCTTGGTCCATGGCAGTCATGGCGAGCCCCTACACCAAAGCCGGATGAATGCGAAGAGCCACGGATGAGAGCAAATTGTTCATCTGGCATTGTCAGCGGATGTCCGGCGCTGCGATTTGCAATACAACGCGAACCTGGAGTCGCGACACGTCGGGTCACTGCTGCCACGCTGACCAAGACACGCAACCATTTCGGGACGGGACGTTATGAAATTGATTGTTGTGACCCCGGCCGGCCGCGAGAAATATCTTCGCCTGCTCAGCCACCATGTCCTTAAAAGTGCTGAGGTGTACGAATGGCACCTGTGGGACAACTGCCGCAACGAGGCCGATCGAGCCTACCTGCAACGACTGGCCGCCTCCGATCCACGTTGCCGGATAAAAAAACTCCCGCATGCCGATGGCGGGGTCAATGTCATCGGCGACTTCTACCGTTTTTGCGACGACCCCGATGCTTTCTACCTTCGCCTCGACGATGACGTGGTTTTTGTCGAGGACGGCTTTTTTCAAAAATTCATGGCAAGGGTCATGGCCGAAAGAGGATCGGCTATCTGGTACGCGCCGTTGATCATCAACAACGCAATCTGCAACTCACTGATCAAGCAACTCTCCAGGGTTCTGGTCGACGGCCCGCTGACATGTCAGGCATCCTGCCAGTTCTCCTGGGCCTATCCCAGCTTTCCGCAGGCGCTTCATCCGGTGTTCACCGAAGCTGTCCGCTCCAACCGGCTTGATGACTTTCGCGTGCCTGACCGGGAGATCAGGCTGTCGCGCTTCTCGATCAACGCAATCGGTTTCTTCGGATCGGATATTGTCGGTCTTGGAGAGGGTTTCCATCCGCCGTCAGGCAGCGATGAGGAAGAGTGGCTGTCGGCGACGCTACCGGCAAAACTGGACCGGCCGGGCAAGATTTTTGGCGACCTGATCATTGCCCATTTCAGCTTCTACACCCAGGAGCGCGAATTGCTGCGCACCAACATTCTCGACGGCTACTATGAGCTCGCCGGCCTGGCTCCCCCGGTCTACGAGAAGCCTCCGGTCAGTTGGAGAGAGCGGCTGAGGCAGTGGAGGAGACGCCGGAGGGGATCGGTGCCACCGGGCTATGCGATCTCGCTTCCGACAATCATTTCCGACTGATGCCCTGATTGCGGCCGTGTCGGGAGTAAGCTGCCGCCTACTGTGTCACCACCTGAAGGTTTGCGTTGCCGTAGAAAGTGTAGGCAAGGTAGGTCGGGTCGCCGGTTTCGTAGAAGCGCTTGCGGACGCCCTGGAGGACCTCTGCGAGGTAAACCGGCCCGTCCTTGAGCCGGGTGCTGATGCCGCCGTAAAAATCGCTTGAAAAGGCAGCGGCGGCGCGATCGGTCAAAGGCCACATGCCGCCGATGAAGCCGGACGCGCCGCCCGCCAGCACTGCGGGACCCCATCCCTGTACAAAGCCACCGAGCATCTGGGACTTGCCCGTGTCGCAGGCATTGAAGAAGTAGAATGGGTTGCCCTTGCCGTGTGCAGCGGCAACCAGCGCACCCCACGTGTCGGGGTCGAGCGACTGGTCGGCGAGGTCAATGGCGAAAACCGGCCGCCCGCTGCTCGGCTGATTGACCTCGCCGTGACCCGAAAAATGGATGAAGCCGGTCGACACCTCGCCGACCAGTTTCTCGAAGGAGACGAAATCGCCACCGAAGCGGCGGTAGCCGGCGAGCTTGCTTAGCGCGTCGATCTCGACCTCCTGGAACGGCAGTGACTGCTTGTCGACATAGGAAGGAGCAACCGTTGCAACGCCGGTAAAAGCCATCCGGTCCAGTGGGTTGTCGACCTGTGAGGAGGTGCTGCGCGGTGCCCAGCGCGCCAGCCGGTAGTTCATGCCGAGGAAACCATCGCGGGTTGCGCCATCGGCGCTTTGCGGGCGGATCAACTCCCAGGGCAGGGTGGGACTGTTCGAGGTGATCTGGATCGAATGCAGTTTGCCCTTGTCGCGCAGCGACCAGAACACATCCTTGAATGCCTGCGGCACGTAATCCTTGTAGAGCGCATCGCCGAAACCTTCGGCGGCCAGTGTGACGAAGTGCTTTTGCGCTTCGGGGTCGCTGCTTGCGGCAGACTGTTGCAGCGACACCGCACTGCGCAGACCGAGGCCGAGTTGCAGCAAGCGGCGATACTCGGAATCAAGCCAGGTCGCCATTTGTGGCGGTGTTGAGAATGTATCGGTCACCGGTCCAGCCAGATGCGGCGAATGGATGATGATCTGGCCCGGGCCCAATCCGCTTGGATCGTCATAGAGGATGGTGACATCGAGGTCAGGCACCTCGTCGGCTGCGGCATTATCGAGTTGGACGCTGCCGGTCAGCGCCGGCTGGGGCGGAGCGGAGGCGAGCATCAACATGGCGGGCGCGGCCGTCCTTTGGGCCGTGGCACTTGGCGCGGCGGCCTCAACCGGCGCTGCTCGTTGCACGATAACGGGCCGCGACGCCGATCCCAGGAATTTTCCCGCACTGTAGATTCGGGCAATGAACTGGCTTGGTTTGCTGTCCTTTGCAATTGGCCGTACCTTGAGGTCGAAGCGGACGAAATCGCTGTCACCTTCACGATAGAGGGTAGTCAGCCGGCTCCATTTGCCGCCGTCGGCAAGATCAAAGCCCGTAGCGAAGAGGTCGATGTCGATGGGCCATTGATCGGTGCCTGCCGGCATTGCCATGGCCAAGGCGCCATCCGCCGTCACCGACGATCCCGGAGCGGCTTTCACCTTCACCTCCGGTGTGAGCTGCTCTTCGGTCAAGGCAATTGAAACGGTCACCGTCTCACCGGCCACCACTTCGTCTGGCGCGTCGATCGTCGGATGGCGGACTACTTCGACTTCAGCCCCATTCCCCGACGGCGAAGGGACAGTTGTCGGAGGTGGGGCGGGCGAGCCGCCTGCGTCCCCGGGAGCATTTTCCACCTGATCGAGGGGTGGCGGAGGTGGTTCGACATCCGCTGGCGCCGCCGCCTCTTGCGGGCTCTCGGCGCCGGTTGCAGCCGAAGCTGGTGCGGGCAATGGCGCGTTATCGCCGCCTCCCGGCGCAATCTCCGCCTGGTCGACAGGCGGCGGTGGCGGCTCGGTGCTTGACTGCGCATCGGGCGGCTGAAGAGGCTCCGCACCGGCGGCTGCGCCGCCCTTCGGATAAGTATCGGCGAGATTGTTCTGGGCGGCCGCCGACGACTTGGCGGCATCTTCCTGATATTTCCTTTGCGCCTCGGACTGCTGCCGAGCCTGCTCCTCATATTGCTGGCGCTGCAACTCCTGGCGTTTGTATTCCTCGTATTGGGCTGCCTCATCGGCGCTGTTGCCCGTCATGGCGTCGGGATTGCTGGAGCCCGGTGCAACATCCGCCGGAGGGACTTCCTGGCTGCCGCCATCGAAATTGCCGGAGCCATAGTCACTGCTTCCGGCGCTCGAACCGTCATTTGCGGAATCGGGGCTGGCCGGTGGGCTATTGTCGCCGCCCTCATTGGCGCCACTCTGCATCGGTGGCGATGCCGGTTCGGGAGCAACTGCTTCCGGGGCAGCCGCTTGTGGCGTCGCCAGCCGGCTCCGGCGGTGCTGGCTCGGCGGCAATCGAATTGTCCGGCGTTGGCACGAAGTCTGCCGACAGGCCCGGGCCTGTCCATGGCCGCTGGGCGCCGAGCGTCTGGTCCGCCACGCCTTGGCTGACCGACGCGATCATGGCTTGGATACTCACGCCTCTTCTGGCCAGTGCGGCTGCCAGCGCATCGGCGAACACCGTGACCGGTCCAGCGCCATTCAGTGCGACGCTTCCTGGTTGAGCGGAAAAGGCGACGATGCCGTTGGGCAGCGGACCAACCGCAGCCAGACCCCGCGTCACACCTGGGGTGGAGGTGTCTCCGTCGTCAAGATTATCCAGCAAAATCACCTTGAATGTCGGTGTCGCCTCAAGCGCCTTCGTGAACAGGTCGAGAGGCAATGCCGTCTGGTCTATCGCCTCCTTGGAATCTGTCCGCGAGCCACGCGTCAGCAGATAGTTCCTGTCATTGGCCTGAGCCGTATGGCCGACATAGTAGAAGATGCCGACGGCATCCGGGTCGGCCAGGGATTTGGCGAAATCATACATGGCGTGCGCGACATCGGCGCGGTCGCCATCAGAGACTTGTCGCACGGTGAAGCCGAGTGACCGTAGGCTGGTCGCAACGAGTTCGGCGCTAGGTTCGGCGTTGGCGATCGCCGGCGAGCCCTCATATCCCGGATTGGCCACAACCAAGGCGAGCCGCTCTTCGCCGCGCGCGGCGGAAAAGAACGACATGGCTATCAGCAGCACGGTCGCCACAAGAAGGCGCATGACCCTGACCCAAGCCCACAAGCCGCTGCGATTACGCCAGAGCTTGCCCCAATCCATCAATGGCCTCGTCTGTAACCATAGCACGTTTGGGGAGGCAGCGCATCGGCCGCCCCGCCGGTGTCATAGCATCCGCGCAACGACGAAAAGATATTGACTGTATAGTTAGTTACAATTAATCCTAGCGCAGATTACCAAGTCGGCCAGCTGGCTTCCGCCCGTGAATGGCCGCTAAGGAGGGGAATATCTTGACAGCCATGCGGCCAGCCGTTGAGGCGAAGGGCGTCACTAGGGTTTTCCAGGGGACAGGCCAGGACGCGGTCCGAGCCCTTGACAACGTTTCAGTTTCCATCCGCGAAAACGAGTTCTTCACGCTGCTCGGCCCATCCGGTTGCGGAAAGACAACGTTGCTTCGGCTGATAGCCGGCTTCGATTTTCCGAGCGCCGGCGAAATCCTGCTCTACGGCCAGGACATCGCGCCGCTGCCGCCGTTCAAGCGCCCGGTCAACACCGTCTTCCAGTCCTATGCGCTGTTCCCGCACATGACGGTGGCCGAGAACATCGGCTTCGGCCTGAAGATGCTGGGCAAGCCCAAGGCCGAGATCGAGGCTCGCGTTGATGCGATGCTGACGCTCGTCCACATGCAGAAATTGAAGAGCCGCCGCACCAGCCAGATTTCCGGCGGCCAGCAGCAGCGCGTGGCGCTGGCGCGGGCGCTGGCGCCGCAGCCGAAGGTACTCTTGCTCGACGAACCCTTGTCGGCGCTCGACTACAAGCTGCGCAAGGAGATGCAGATCGAGTTGAAGCGGCTGCAGCACGAAACCGGCATCACCTTCATCTTCGTCACCCATGATCAGGAAGAAGCACTGACCATGTCGGACCGCATCGCGGTGATGTCGTCAGGCAAGATCCTGCAGGTCGGTACCCCTTGGGACATCTACGATCACCCGGCGCAACGCTTCGTCGCCGACTTCATTGGCGAGACCAATTTCCTGGACGGCACAGTCGAAGGCGCCGCTGATGGCAAGGCACGGGTCACACTGCGCTCGGGAGCAAGGATCCTCGCGACCACCGCCAGCGATTTCCGGCCGGGCAGCCAGGCGACGCTGATGGTGCGGCCCGAGCATGCCAGGCTGGTCAAGGCCGCCGGCGACCTGAGCGGCACGGTCGAGACCGTCGTCTATTTCGGCACCGACACGCATATCCATGTCCGACTGGCGGACGGCGGTCCCTTCATCGTGCGCCAGCAGAATTCACGTTGTGCCGGCTGCGGCTTCGAAGCCGGCGACAAGGTCGGCATTCAGATCGGCGATGCCGCCGCGCAGCTGCTGAAGGATTAGGTCATGGCGACCGCGAAAGAGATCGCCGACAAGGCCGAAAGCAACGATATCCGCTCGCGCTGGCTGCTTTCCGCGCCGGCGCTGCTGATCGTCTTCCTCGCGGCGCTTGGGCCGCTGCTGATCGTGGTCGTCTATTCCTTCCTCACTCCAGGCAATTACGGCGACGTGAAATGGCAGTTTTCGACCGACGCCTGGGTGAGCGTGCTGCTTCAGCGAGACGCCTTCGACGACACGCTGTCCTTCGCCAGTGCGCATCTGTCGATCTTCTGGCGCTCGGTGTCGCTGTCGGCCATGACCACGATCCTGACACTGATCTTCGGCTTTCCGACCGCCTATTTCATCGCGACACGGCCGGAACACCGGCGCGATATCTGGCTGTTCCTGATCACCATCCCGTTCTGGACCAACCTTTTGATCCGAACCTTCGCCATGCAGGAAGTGCTGCGCAATGACGGCCTCATCAATTGGCTGCTGCAGCTGCTGCGGATCACTGATCATCCCATCCAGCTGATGTATACGAATTTCGCCGTCCTGCTCGGCATGGTCTATGTGTTCCTGCCGCTGATGGTGCTGCCGCTCTACGCCAGCATGGAGAAGATCGACTTCCGGCTGATCGAGGCGGGTTACGACCTGTACGCGACGCGGTTCCAGGTGTTGCGGCGCATCATCGTGCCGCTGGTCGCGCCGGGCATCGTCGCCGGCTCGATCCTAGTCTTCATTCCTTCGCTCGGCGCCTATGTGACGCCGCGTGTGCTGGGCGGCGGCACCAATCTGATGATCGGCAATCTGATCGAACTGCAATTCGGCCAAGGGCGCAACTGGCCGCTCGGTGCGGCGCTGTCGATCACGCTGATGGCGATCGTGATGGTGGCGCTGCTGTTCTACGTCCGCAACATGACAAGGTCGGATGGCAGCCATGGCTAAGCGCTTCGATGTCCGCCAGCAGAACGGCTTCGTCACCATAGCGATGGTGTGTTTCTTCCTCCTCTATCTGCCGATCGGCACGCTCGTCGTCTTCGCCTTCAACGACAACGAATCGCTGGCGATCTGGAAGGGCTTTTCGCTGCGCTGGTTCCATGTCGCCTGGAACTACACACTGGTGATCGAATCCTCGATTCGCTCGTTCCAGATCGCAGCCGTCGCCGCCGTTCTGGCGACGATCACGGCAACGATGGCGGCGCTGGCGACGACCAGGACCAAGCCATACCGCGGGCTGACCCTCAAATACGCGTTCATCAACCAGCCGCTGATGGTGCCGGAGATCGTCACCGCGGTGGCGCTGCTGATTGTGTTCTCGCGCATCAAGATCTGGACCGGCTATTCGGGTCTTGGATACCTGATCGCAGCCCACACCGCCTTCTGCATCCCGTTCGCCTATCTGCCGATCCGTGCTCGGCTCGAAAGCATGGATCTCTCGCTCGAAACGGCGGCGGCCGACCTCTATGCAGGCAAATGGCAGGCCTTCCGGCACGTGACGCTGCCGCTGCTTTGGCCGGGCATCCTGGCTGGGCTGATGCTCGCCTTCGTTGTCTCGCTGGATGACGTGGTCATCACCGAATTCGTCAAATCCGGCGGCCAGGACACGCTGCCGACCTTCATGCTCGGCCAGATACGTCGCGGCGTGACGCCGGAAATCAATGCGATCTCGACAGTCTTCCTTGTCCTGTCGATCGGCATTGTCACGGCTTTCTTTTTCTTCAGCAGGAAACGGACCTGAGGCCGCATCGCCGCCGGTCCCAACAATGGGAGCAAAGAGCATGAACTGGAAACTGACCGCGACAGCCGTCGGGCTATCGCTGCTGGCTGTGACGGGCGTGGCGCGTGCCGATGGCGAGCTCAACATCTACAATTGGGGCAACTACACCAACCCCGACCTGATCAAGAAGTTCGAGGAGACCTACAAGGTCAAGGTCACCGTCACCGACTTCGATTCCAACGACACCGCGCTCGCCAAGATCCGCCAGGGCGGCGCCGGTTTCGACATCGTCGTGCCCTCGGCCAGCGTCGTCCCCATCTGGATCAGCGAGGGGCTGCTGCTGGAGACCGATCCCGACAAGATGGAGAATTTCAAGAATGTCGATCCCAAATGGGTCGATGTTCCCTTCGACCCGGGCCGCAAATACACGGTTCCGTGGCAGTGGGGCACGACAGGCATATCGGTCAACAAATCGGTCTATTCGGGCGATGTGAACACGTCCGCAATTTTCCTCGACCCGCCGCCCGAATTGGTCGGCAAGATCAATGTCGTGCCCGAAATGGGGGACATCATGTTCCTCGCCATTGCCTACGAAGGCGGCCAGTATTGCACCGACGACAAGGTGTTGCTGAAGAAGGTGCGCGACAAGCTGGTCGAGGCCAAGGCGAAATGGCTGTCCTTCGACTACGGTGCCGTCGACGGCCTGGGCAAGGGCGACATCGCCGCCGGCGTCAACTGGAACGGCATTTCGCTACGCCAGCGGCTGCAGAACGACAAGATCGTCTACGGCTATCCCAAGGAGGGCTATCCGATCTGGATGGACAACGTTGCGGTTCTCAAGGACGCCGAGAACGTCGACAACGCCAAGCTGTTCCAGAACTTCATCATGGATCCGCAGAACGCCGCCCTGATCTCGGCCTTTGCCCGCTATTCGAACGGCATCAAGGGTTCGGAAGCCTTCATGCCCGCCGACATGAAGGACGCGCCGGAGGTGAACGTGCCGGCCGAATTCGCCGCCAAGGGCCAGTTCATGGCGGCCTGTCCGCCGGATGTGCAGGCGCTCTACACGAAAATCTGGACCGACCTGCAGAAATAGCCTGATCCGTTATTTTCCGCGCCGCGAAATGCGGCGCGGCCACCTCTCGATCCATCAAGCCAAGGCGATCCGGCGATCGCAGGAGACTTTCATGACCGATCTCGACCTCTGCTATATCCAGGCGAGCGAAGCGCTGCGGCGGTTTAAGGCCAAGAGCCTTTCGCCCGTCGAACTGATGCAAGCCACCATCAGCCGCGCCGAGGCCACGAAGCCGACGATCAACTGCTTCACCTTCACCCATTTCGACGAGGCGATGGAACTGGCCAGGAAAGCCGAGGCGAAATACGCCAAGGGCGCCAAAACCGGCGCGCTCGAGGGCCTGCCGATCGGCATCAAGGACGAGAGCTACATCAAGGGCAAGCCGACCTCGCATGGCTCGCTGCTGACCAAGGACGCCATCGGCAGTCACACCTCGACGATGAACGAGCGCGTCATCAAGGCGGGCGGCATCGTGCATGCGCGTACGGCGACGCCGGAATTCAGCTGCGCCGGCTATACCTGGTCGAAGCGATGGGGTGTTACCCGCAATCCGTGGAATCGCGATTTCACGCCAGGCGGTTCGTCGGGCGGCGCGGCGGCAACGCTGGCTTCCGGCACATCGTCGATTGCCACCGGTTCGGACATTGCCGGGTCGATCCGCATTCCGGCATCGGCCTGCGGCCTCGTCGGCTTCAAGCCGCCTTACGGGCGCAATCCCGACGAGCCGCCCTTCAACCTCGATTTCTATTGCCACACCGGACCGCTGGCGCGAAACGTCAGGGATGCGATCCTGCTGCAAAACGTCATGGCCGGACCGAGCCCGCTCGACATCGCCACGCTACGCCCCAAGCTGCGCCTGCCGCTCGACTACAAGCCGATCAAAGGCTGGAAAATCGCTTTCTCGATGGACCTCGGTTCGTTTGAGGTGGACGATGATGTTCGCAGGAACACGCTTGCCGCCTGCGATGTGTTTCGGTCACTCGGCGCCACGGTCGAGGAGGTCGATCTTGGCTGGGGCGACGAGGTGCTGAAGGCGGGCATGGCCTATCTCGAACATCTGTTCGGCGCCTCGCTGTCGCAACTGTTGGAGAAGCACGGCAACGACATGACGAGCTATGCCAGGCAGTTCGCCGAGGATGGGCAGAAGTCGAAGGCTGCGGATTTTGTCGCCACACTTGAGGTGGCGGCCAGGATGTACCAGACGCTGGGTCCACTGCTGGAGACCTACGACGTGCTGATCTGCCCGACAAATGCGCTTCCCGCGGTGCCGGCGGAGTTCGATCAGACCAGGGACACGGTCGAGATCAACGGCAGGGAGGTGAACCCCTCGCTGGGTTGGGTGATGACGACGCCGTTCAACATGATGAGCCGTTGTCCGGTTCTCTCCATGCCTTCGGGCTGGGCTGCGAACGGTGTCCCGACGGGTATCCAGATCGTCGGCCGCACCTATTGCGACGCCGATGTGTTCCGGGCGGCACTCGCCTATGAAACGGCACAGGGCCAGTGGTACAGGAATGCCGAGACACGTCCGTCGCTTTGATCGACGGCAGCGTCTGCGACTGGTGCTTGATCTCGGGCGTCGGCTATGGTGAGCCGGGGATTCTCGCTGACAGTTCGAAAGGCCGGATGAAAATGGCACAACGCGAGGCAACCGCGACCGAAAAACGCAGGGCTACGATGGCTGAGGGCAGGGGCTCGGCGAACGATGCCGTGTCGAAAGACCGTCGGCGCGAGCGCGGCGAAGCAAGCGTCCAGCGCATCATCGATGCCACCATCGATCTCATCGCGGAGGAGGGCCTGGCCAGCGTCACCATGCAGCGCATCGCCGAACATGTTGGCTCGTCCAATGCGCTTGTGGTTTTCCACTTTCGCAGCAAGGAAAACCTGTTCCGGGCTGTCCTGCAGTATCTCAGCGATCGCTACGACGAGCTGTGGGTGACGCTGGTGCGAGCGCCGGGCCTGTCGTCGGTTGAAAGACTACTCGGCGCCGTCGAATGCGCGCAACGCTTCGCCAGGCAGCATCCGAAATGGGTTTCCGTTTTTGTCGTCTTCTCCAGCGACCGCAAGAGCATGCAGATCTACAATGAAATCGGCCTGCCGAGCGATCTCGCCTACACCGCCGAAGCGCGCGAGTTTCTGTTCGAGATTTCACGCAGCGGCGGCTATGCCGGCGTCGACATCAACACCTTGTCGGAGAGCCTGAACTATCTGGTTCACGGTGCCTGGTACTGGGACCATCTCAACCCTTCGGGCCGTGACACCAATGTGCTGCGCAAGACCATGCTGCTGCTACTGCATCAGGCATTTCCGCGGCATTTCGAATTGATGCCGTAGCTGTTTCTCAGGGCCGCTGGCTCAGATGGCAGCCCGCCTGCCGCTTCTGCGCCAGGTACTCGTCGATCAGCTGGCGGTAGCGCACCTTGGCGAAGCTCGGAAAATGGCCGCCATGCACGACGCAGACATCGAGATCGCGCATGGCGAGCAGCGTCTCGACGTAGTCGGCAATGTCGGAGTGATAGACGTCGTCGATCAACGGGCCGTCATAGATGACGTCGCCGGATAAAAGGATGCCGGTCTTTCGCTCATGGAGAGCGATGCCGCCGGGCGAATGGCCGGGTGTGTGGATTACCTCGAAGGCGCGGTCGCCGAGATCGACGACGTCGCCATGCTCGAGCAGGTGGTCGGCCGGCGCGGGCAGGATCCGATAGCGGGACGACTCCCAACCTTGCGGCAATCGATCGAACATATCGTCGGTCGCATAGCGGTCGGCCACCGTCCATTCATTGCGCGGATCGGCGAGGATTTCCGCTTCGTCACGGTGCACGCAACGGTCGGGAAATTCGTGATGGCAGCCGATATGGTCGAAATGCGTGTGGCTGGCGACGCAGGTCAGTTTACGCTCGCTGACCAAAGGCACATGTGCGCGCAAGCTGAAATGGCCGAGGCCGGTGTCGAACAGGAGATCGCGGTCGCGGCCGCGCACATGCCACATGTTGCAGCGGAAGAACGGTTTTATCCATGGCTCATGGATCAGCGTGACGCCGTCGGCCATGCGGATGGTCTCGTACCAGTCTGGCGCGTCGATAACCGGAAGGTTTCCCATGTTAGTCCGTCAAAACGATGATCTGGTCGGTATCGCACGAAACGGCAACGGTGTCGCCGGGCTGAACGGTGGCTGACGCCGGCAACCTGGCGATGAACTGCAGCGAGGGGGCTTCGACGGAGACCGCGAGCACCCGCTTGAAACTGCCCTGGAAGACCACGTCGCGTACCTCTGCCATCCCCAGCTTCACGGCCCGCGCTGCGCCGAAAGCAAGGTGCTCCGGCCGTATGGCCAAGGCAACTGCTGAGCCCACCGGCAATGCGCTGGGCACTAAAACCGGTCCGACCGGCGTCGAGACTGTGCTGGTCCTGTCTCCGGCCTGCGTGACCGTGCCGGCAAGGATCGTGCTTTCGCCCATGAAGGTCGCCGAAAAGCGCGTCGCTGGCCTGGCATAGACGCGCTCGGGCGGGCCTTCGTCCTCGATGCGACCGTCATTCATCACCACGCAGTGGTCGGCCAGCGCCATGGCTTCTTCCTGGTCGTGGGTGACATGGATGAAGGCGGTGCCGACGCGCTTCTGGATTGCCTTCAACTCGTCCTGCATCTGCCGGCGCAGTTTGAGGTCGAGCGCGCCGAGCGGCTCGTCGAGCAACAGCACCGCCGGTTCGATGACCAGCGCGCGCGCCAGCGCCACGCGCTGCCGCTGGCCGCCGGAAAGCTGGTGCGGCTTCTTGTCGAAGGCGGAGGCGAGGCCGACCAGCGCCAGCGTCTCGCGCGCTTTTGCGGCGCGTGTGGCACCGTCGACGCCCTGCATGCGCAGCCCAAAGCCGACATTACCGCCGACGCTCATATGCGGAAACAGCGCATAATCCTGGAACACGGTCGTCGTCGGGCGTTTCGCCGGCGGCACCGCGGTGCAGTCCTCGCCACGGATGAACACCTTGCCTTCGCTGGGGGTGACGAAGCCGCCAAGAATGGACAGCAGCGTCGTCTTGCCGGAACCCGACGGCCCGAGCAGGATCGTGTAGCTGCCTGGCTCGATCTTGAGCGAGACGTTCTTCAGCACGGCCAGCTGCCCGAAACGGTGCGAGACGGCGCGGATATCGACCAGAGGCGCGGTCATGGTTTTCTCCGACGCAGCAATGTCAGTTCGAACAGTACGACCAGCACGATGGAAACGGCGAAGACCAGTGAGCCGACCGCATTGGTTTTCGGATTGAGGCCGGAGCGCAGCAGGTTCCAGATTTCCACCGGCAGTGTGGTCTCGAAGCGCGTCAGCAGGAAGGAGATCACGAACTCGTCCCAGGAGAAGGTCATCGACAGGAAGAAGCCGGCGAAGATCGCCGGCGCCAAGACCGGCACGGTGATCAGCAGCAGCACCTTCCATTCCGGAGCGCCGAGATCGCGCGCGGCGCGTTCGATGTTGATCTGGTGGTCGCCCATCTGGCTGTAGATGATGGCGAAGCACAGCGGCAGGTTGATCACGACATGACCGATGCCGGCGGCAAGCAGCGATTTCGGCACACCGGCCCAGTTGAACAGCACCAAGAGCCCCATGCCGATGATGAGGTAGCTGACCGTCAGCGGCAGCGTGATCAGCCCGCGCAGCAGGCCCGAGCCCGGCAACACGAAGCGGGCGAAACCCCAGGCAGAGAGAAAGCCGAGCGTGACGGCGGTGGCCGAGGAAAGCACCGCAACCATCAGTGAATTGACCAGCGCCGAGGTCAGTCTGACGTCTGAGAGCACGGCGTCGTACCAGCGCAGCGACGGGCCGGTGAAGGGTGGAATGGGGAAGGATGTCGCCTGCAGCGAAAACAGCACCAGCACCACCACCGGCAGGAATATGAAGCCGTAGACGGCAAGCGCATAGGCCCAGGATGCGGTGCGGACAAACCAGCGCATCTCAGGCCCGCTCGATCTTCAGCCAGCGCGCGCAGGCAAGGTAGGCGATCGTTACGACCGCCATCAGGATAATCGACAGCGCCGATGCGAGGGGAAAATCGCCGCGACGGCCGATCTGCATCATCACCAGCTGCGGCATCAGCAACTCGTTGTTGCCGCCGAGGATCTGCGGCGTGATGTAGTCGCCGATGCACAGCACGAAGGTCAGGAAGGCGCCGACCATGATGCCGGGCAGTGTCAGAGGCAAAACGACATGCAGGAAGGTGCGCACCGGCCCGGCACCGAGATCGGCGGCCGCCTTGCGGTAGCTTGGGCTGAGCTGCTTCAAATTGGCGAAGATGGTCAGCGTCAGCAGCATGACAAAGAAATGCACGAAGCCGGTGACCGTGGCGAACCGAGTGTTGGCGAGCTGCAACGGTTCGGTCATCAGGCCGGAACCGGTCAGCGCGCGGTTGATGACACCGTTCTGCGCCAGCACCAGCAGCCAGGAATAGGAGCGCACGACGTAAGACGTCCAGAACGGCAGCACGGCCAGCATCAGCGCCAGCCTCTGCCAGCGCTCGGGCACCTGTTCGGCGAGTATCCAGGCAAAGGGATAGGCGAGCAGCACCGAAACCACGGTGACGATCGCCGTCACCTGCAGCGAGTTCACCATCGCCTGCCAGTAAGAGGGATTCGTGAAGAACTGGCTGTAGTTGGAAAGCGTGAAGCCGCCGCCCTCATGCGCCGTGAGGCTCGAAAACCCCATGGCGATGAAGGGTAGCACGAAGAACAGCAGCGTCCAGCCGAGCGCCGGCGTGACCAGAGCCCAGGGCAGGGCACGGCCCGCCCGGGGCAGGGCGCGTCCGCTGTTCCCATTTGAACTCACGAGCGGCAACCGATCACTTTGCCTGCAGCATTTCGGTCCACATGTCCTGCATCTTCTTGTCGAGATCGGCATTCGGCGCCGGATAGGCTTGCGCACGGGCAAGGAAGCCAGGCTGCTCGTCGAAGCGCAGCACCTTCTTCTGGTCGTCGGTCAGCGCCGCCTTGGTGTTGGACGGCATGCCCCAGTAGCAGGAGGAGGTTGCAAGCCGCGCCTGGCCTTCCGGGCTCATGATGTACTGGATGAACTTCAGCGCCATGTCCTTGTTCTTGGAATCCTTGAACATGGCCAGCGACTGCGACCACAGCACTGCGCCCTCCTTGGGGATGGAGAAGTCGAGGGCAGGATTCTCTTTGGCCAGTCCCGCCGTCACCCATTCGCCGCCGCCGACCAGTATGTCGACCTCGCCGGTGGCGAGCGCCGTCTGGCTGGCGGTGACTTCGCCGACCAGCTTGGCGTTGGCCTTCATCTTGAGCAGCTCTGCCTTGAGGGCGGGAAGGTCGGCTTCGGTCAGATCCGCCGTCTTCTTGCCGATGGCCAGCGCCGCCATGCCGATGACCGGCAGGTAGTAGTCGTAGATGGCGACCTTGCCCTTGTATTTGTCTGATGTCAGCGACGCCAAGGACTGCATGTCGGCCGGATCGACCTTGGTCTTGTTGAAGCCGATCGTGTTGTAGCCGAATTTTTCGGTGATGCCGTAGCGCTTGCCGCCGACCACGGTCGAGCCGTCCATCTTCACCTGCGGGAAGAGGTCGGCCAGCGGCAGCTTGTCTTCCGGAAGCGGCTCGAACAGGCCTTTCTCAACGCCGCGCGGCACGTCGATCGAGTCGATCACCATCACGTCCCAGTCGCCTGGCTGCGACTGCTCGACGATCGCCAGCCCAGCGCCGGTGCCTTCGAACTCCTTGACGTTGACCTTGACGTTGTTGGCCTCCTCGAAGGGCTGCAGCAGTGCCGGATCGGAATGATCGCACCAGATCAGAGCGTTGAGATCGGCGGCCCCGGCGAGGCTGCCGGCGCCAAGCAGCAGTGCCGTGGCAGCGCACGCCACCCGCAGATGGCGCTTCAGGACGGAAAGTGGATTCCTGGATTTGACGGACATCGAGTGTTCTCCCTTGCCTTTGTGGCTTCTTGCAAAAAGTTGAACCAATTCTAAAATTGAGTCAATTCTGTTTTTGTGGCAAGAGGCTGATATGAGCGGATTGCGGGCAAGGCAAAAGGCGGACCGGCACAGGCGTATCATCGAGGCGGCCGCAGAGCTTTTCCGCGAGGCCGGCTATGAGGGCGCCAAGATCGAGGCGATCGCAGCTAAAGCTGAAGTCTCGGTTGGCACCATCTACAATTACTATGAGAACAAGGGCGACATTCTTGGCGCCATCGTCTCGCTGGAGGTCAACGAGGTGCTCAATGCCGGGCGTGGCGTCGTTGCCAGGCCGCCGGCCAACGTCGGCGACGCGCTGGACACACTGATCGGCATCTATATCGAGCACTCGCTGCACTATCTCAGCAAGGAGATGTGGCGACAGGCGATGGCGATCTCGACGCAATTGCCCGACAGCCCGTTCGGCCAGGCCTATACAGAGTTGGACCACTCGCTGACCGAACAGATCCGCGCATTGATCGCCCGGCTGCAGGAGATTGGCCTGGTGCGGCAGGATATAGACGGTGCAGCGCTGGGCGAGCTGATCTTCAACAACATGAACATGATGTTCATCGAATTCGTGAAGCGCGACGAGGCAAGGATACCGGAACTGCGGGCAGCGATACGAAGGCAGAACCGGATTCTGGTGTCGGCGATCGGGGTGTGAGGGAGTCAGCAGCAGGCAGGAGAAATCGTCGCTTCGGCATAAACGTCGTTTTGCGCGGGGCTCGCCTCTTGAGTTGAGTTTGAAACCTGATACAACCTATAGGGGCATTAAAAAGGGGAGAGGCAAATGGGGGCATTTTCAATCTGGCATTGGGCAATATTGCTGCTGTTGATCGGCGTGCCCGTTTTCTTTGCTGTTCGATCAGCCGCTAAGGCGCCACAGAATCCTGAGGCTCTGGTGGGCTTCGGCGGCTGGCTGATGCTGCTGGCGATCGGTCAGGCATTGTCACCGCTGCGCACACTCGCCGACTTCGCCAATTCGGCCGACGGCTACCAGCAACTCATGACCCTCTCAAATGGGCCGCTGGCGGTATATGGCGAGGTCGCTCTCAATCTGGCATTTCTGGCGCTTCAACTCGTTGTGCTCGTTTCGATGCTGCGGCGGAGCCGCCGGTTCCCGCAATTGTTTCTGCTTCAGTGGCTTGCGATCCCTGTCGTTTTCGTCCTGGACACGATCTGGATTTCTTCAATCCTGGAGGTGCCGGTGAACCAAGTGCTGGCAGGCGATGCGCTGGTGGCACCGATAGCCTCATTTGTTGGGACCGGCATCTGGGTCGCTTATGTCTATAAGTCGATCAGGGTGAGGAACACGTTCAACAGGACGGGCGCATCTGGGCAAGTTGCCCGCGCCTCATAGCGGGCGGGGGCTGGCGATCGAACCGCCCACCCTTGGCGCAGCCTGCGTGAACCACTCGAGAGTCGGTCATAGACGTGCCTAAGTTCAGTGCCCAACTTGCGCGTGCGGCATGGGAACGCGTGCAGGAGGGGCAATGCGCATCTTTTTCGGGGCTCTCTTGGCATCTGGGGTGTTTTCCGCGCCAGCCTTTGGCGCTGACATCGAAGGCCCCATGAAGCAATTTGGCCTCATGGGGGCGTGGTCGTCGAATTGCGGCAGGGACATTTCTCAGCCGAAGATGGATAGAGTTACTTTTGCGGGGCCGTCTGGCGGAGAGATGACGGCGACCATTCTGGACAAGAATAGCGGAGTGTTGGTTACCACTGTCGATCAAGTCACTGAATCTGCACTCGTTGCCAGCGACGAAATCGGGATAGGCCTCCACCCCGTCACGGTCACCCGATCAGATGGCAAAGCAGCATCCCAACACGAATACGACAACATGCATCTTGTCTTTCAAAAGGTTGGAGCAAGAATCGAAGTGGTTCGGGTTCAGTTCGAAGGCCTGCCGGAAATCCAACGGTCGGCTTTTTTTGAGAAGTGCCCGAACTAGGACATCGATTATCTCATCGGCGAATGATGTGCCTTGCACCTTTATCACCGACCAAACCGAGCATGAGAATGGACTAGCGCCAGCCGTGTCGCGTGGCCTAAGTCTGGAGGAAACTGGTGCCCCCGGACGGAATCGAACCGCCGACCTTCGGTTTACAAAACCGCTGCTCTACCAGCTGAGCTACAAGGGCACGGCGCTCCGGTTAGCATATTTGTTGCGCCAGTAAAGACAAAACTCCGTTTTCGGTTACCCGCAGCGGTGGATGACGCGGTGCAGGCGGGGTGCTGAAATCCGCAAAGCCATTTCCTACATATCTGTGAGGTGCAATCGCTTCGGACTGGAGTGTCGCATGATGCGGCTCGTCATCATTCTCCCCATCGTCGTCATCGCCTGGATGCTGGTGGTGAAGATCATCAGCGATGTGAAGAAGGCCAATGTCGACTGGACCGGCGTCACCACGATCATCGGCTTCATTGCGCTCGCCTTCTGGCTTCGCCATGTCACGGGCATGGGGTGAGAGAGCGAAATAGCGAATAGTCGGAAACGAGGGGCACTCTGGTGTCACTGCTTTTCGCTATTGCCACTCGCTTTTCCTCCGGCTCAGCCGAAAATCTCCTCGACCTCTCGAACCTTTTGGCCGGCCACGCCGACTGATCTCCAGAGGCGAATGGTCGCCTCGGTCAAGGACCCAGGAGATCATCATGTTCAAGCGCACGCTCACTTCCGCTCTCGTAGCTATTTTCGTCGCCACGGGCGCGCTAGCCGCCACGGTTCAGACGTCGTCGGCCCATGGCATGCACCATCATCACCACCACGGTTATTACGAGGATTACTCGGACTATCCGGATTATCCGGATTATCCGGACTACTGGTGGCACCATCATCATCATCACCACCACCATCATCATCACATCATCATCTACTGAACCTATCTGGCGACGCGATTGGAGAAGGGCGGCTTCGACCGCCCTTTTTCGCGTCTGCGTGTCGTCATGCGCGACCATCGCTGATGATTGGCGTCACATGCCACTTCGAATTGGGCGATCACCATCTGTTCGAAAAAATATTCGAACCTTTTTCGTTGTCGCAGCGACAGATGATCAAGAGGCGGATGGATCGCCTCGGTAACCAAACCAAGGAGATCGTCATGTTCAAGCGCACACTCGTTTCTGGCCTCATCGCCTCCACCGTCGCCGCCACCGCATTGGTCGGCACCGTCCAGCCTTCGGCGGCCCATTCGCATCACCACGACCTCGGCATCGGCATCGCCGCCGGCGTTGGCGGGTTTGTCCTGGGCAGCCTGCTCGCTCAGCAGCCGCCGCGCACCGTCTATGTCGACGAAGACGGAGGTTCCTGGCACGTCCGCCGCTGCTTCGACCGTTATTCGAGCTACGATCCGGACTCCGACACCTACATCGGCCATGACGGCTACAGCCACTACTGCCGGCTCTGAGAGGAGGACCATTTCCGCAACAAAAGAGGGGCTCGCGCGAGCCCCTCTTTCGTTCGTCTCACAGATAGTTACAGTTGCATATTCAGGTCGGAATCGGCGATCGGCAATCCGGCAGCGCTGCAGGTCCTGCCGACGAGACGCCGCGTTTCCGAAGCGCTGCCCATGGTGACGAGTTCGAAGCTGCTTCCCGAATCCGGGTAGATCTTGGCAATGAAGGCTTGGTCGCCGCCAGAGCCGTCGGGCGGACCCTTGCCGTTGACGAAGCCGCAGACCACAATCTCCCTGCGGCCGTTCAGCGTCCGCTCGCCGGCAAGCGTCCTGCCGAACCTGGCGGAAGCAGGATCTGGCAAGCGCTGACGAATGCCGGTGGTGACGATCTCCTCAAGCGCGAGCGAGAACGGAATAGGGTCGACGCGTTGATCGCCGGCATCGGGTTGAGGTGTCGTCGCTACGCATCCGTAAAGCGAAGCGATAAGCAAAAGCTGAAGCGTTTTCCTCATCCGCGCCCTTTCGCATGCATTCGAACGCCACGGCAAGGCGGTGAAATCCGATCTGGCGGGCGCTATACAGCGATTTTAGCAGAGTCTAGTCTACCCCGATGGCCGGTTGAGGGAGGGTGGCTTGGACGAGCAGGATCCCAGGGAAGACCTGATCGAGACGGTTTTCCGCAACGGCACCGTCACCACTGTCGGCATCCTGCTGGCATTTTCGCTTGGGTTCATCACTCATTGGGCCGCCAACCCGATCCCTTGGCGGGCCTACCATCTTGTCGCCGTTCTGCCGATCCTGGCCGGGATCGCCTTGCAGATGCGGGCGCTGTCGCTGCTGCTCGACATCAAGTCCCTGCAGCGGCGTGTCTATGAACGCGCCAACCGCATCTTCATCGCAGGCCTCATCTTCACCGCCTGTGGTGTCGGCATGGCTATCCTGCTCGATTTCTTCGATATTGCGACGAGGAGTGCGCTGCCCGGGGCAAGCTGATCAGCCGGCTTGCACACCGCCGATCATCCTGGTCACCTCAGCTGCGGCACCGCGCACCATCGGTCCGATCTCGGCCAGCCGCTCCGGCGTCACCCGCACGGTTGGCCCCGACACCGAGACGCCGCCGATCGGCTCGCCGAATTCATTGAAGATGGCGGCCGCCACGCAACGCATGCCGGGATGCCGTTCCTCGTCATCGACAGACCAGCCACGCTGCTTGATGACAGCCAGATCGTGGGCAAGGGCAGGGATCTCGGACAGCGTCTTGTCGGTGAAACGCTGCAGTCCGGCCTTGCGCAAGATGATGCCTACGCGCTCCGGTTCGAGATGCGCCAGCACCGCCTTGCCGATGCCCGACGCGTGGAACGGGCTGCGCGTCCCCGGCCGGAAGAAGGCGCGGATCGCCTGATGTGTCTCGACCTGGCTGACAAACACCACGCAATCATCCTCGGCGACGCCGAGATTGGCGGTCTCGCCGGTCTTTTCCATCAGCTCCTGCATGACGATGCGGGCACGGTCGACCAGCTTGCGGCGGCGCAGAAAGGCCGCGCCCATGCGGTAGGTCTCGACGCCGATCGACCACAACTGGTCTGACGTATCGAACTCGACCATGCCGTGGTTTTGCAGTGTCGTCAGCATGCGGTAGGCGGTGGAGGCGGCAAGGCCGCTCTGCGCTGATATTTCGCTCAGCGACAGGCCGCTGCCCTCAGCGACAATGGCCAGGATGCGCAAGGCCCGGTCGAGCGACTGCACCGAACTGGCCTCGGCAGGCCCGTTGAAAGCGCGCGGCCGGCCGCGCTGGCGTTTTTCGGTCGTATCCATGGCGCCATCCTTGCTGATTTCACCAAACAAGCAATGAAAAATTTTTTCACTCGGGCGGGAAGGCAAATTCTTGGAAAACCGAAAAGTCAATAAAATCAGCATTCAGTCGCCGTTTTCTAGAAATGAAAAAATATTCTGAAAAAATTGAAAAATAGCCGACGTGCTGACATTCTTGGCCATCCAACAATGACAAACCCTGTGGAGGGCCGGAAAAATGGCCAGGATGCGCGCTGTCGATGCCGCCGTTCTCGTTCTCGAAAAAGAAGGCATTTCCTGTGCTTTCGGCGTGCCGGGCGCGGCGATCAATCCGCTCTATTCGGCGCTGAAGGCAAGGGGCACGATCCGCCATGTGTTGGCTCGCCACGTCGAGGGCGCCTCGCACATGGCGGAAGGCTATACGCGAGCCAAGGCAGGCAATATCGGGCTGTGCATAGGCACTTCGGGGCCGGCCGGCACCGACATGATCACCGGACTTTACTCGGCGGCGGCCGATTCCATTCCGATCCTCTGCATCACCGGCCAGGCGCCGCGCGCGCGGTTGAACAAGGAGGATTTCCAAGCGGTCGACATCGCTGCCATCGCCGCACCGGTCGCCAAATGGGCGGTCACCGTCATGGAGCCTTATCTCGTGCCGATGGCGCTGCAGAAGGCATTCCATCTCATGCGCTCGTCGCGTCCCGGGCCGGTTCTGATCGATTTGCCGGTCGATGTCCAACTGGCCGAGATCGAGTTCGATATCGAAACCTATGAGCCGCTGGTCCCGTTCAAGCCGGCGATGACGCGTGCCCAGGCCGAAAAGGCACTGGCGATGCTCAATGCGGCCGAAAAGCCGCTGATCGTCGCCGGTGGCGGCATCATCAATGCCGATGCGTCGGATCTGCTGATCGAGTTCGCCGAAATCTCCGGCGTGCCCGTCATCCCGACGCTGATGGGTTGGGGTGCGATCCCAGACGATCACCGGCTGATGGCCGGCATGTGTGGGCTGCAGACCTCGCACCGCTATGGCAATGCCACGATGCTCGAGGCCGATTTCGTCTTCGGCATTGGCAACCGCTGGGCCAACCGTCACACCGGTTCGGTCGACGTCTACACCAAGGGCAAAAAATTCATCCATGTCGACATCGAGCCTACGCAGATCGGCCGTGTCTTCGCGCCGGACCTCGGCGTCGTCTCGGATGCGGGTGCCGCACTGAAGATGCTGCTCGACGTCGCCACCGAGTGGAAGACGGCTGGCAAATTGCGCGATTGGTCGGGCTGGGGGAAGGAGTGCCAGGCCCGCAAGAAGACGATGAAGCGCAAGACGCATTTCGACCAGGTGCCGCTGAAGCCGCAACGCATCTACGAGGAGATGAACAAGGCGTTCGGCCGCGACGTCACCTATGTCACCACGATCGGCCTGTCGCAGATCGCTGGCGCGCAGTTCCTGCATGTCTACAAGCCGCGCAACTGGATCAATTGCGGCCAGGCCGGCCCGCTCGGCTGGACCTTGCCGGCAGCGCTTGGCGTGCGTGCCGCAGATCCGGACCGCACCATCGTGGCGCTGTCGGGCGACTATGATTTCCAGTTCATGATCGAGGAACTGGCGGTCGGCGCACAACACAAGCTGCCCTACATCCACGTCGTCGTGAACAACGCCTATCTCGGCCTGATCCGCCAGGCGCAGCGCGGCTTCTCAATGGATTACGAGGTCAGTCTGGCCTTCGAGAACATCAACCGCACAGATGATCCCGAGGCCGGCTACGGCGTCGACCATGTCGCCGTTGCCGAGGCGATGGGCTGCAAGGCGGTCCGGGTGCGCAAGCCGGAGGAGTTTGCCGGCGCTTTTAAGCTGGCGCAGCAACTGATGAAGGAGCACCGGGTTCCGGTCGTGCTCGAATTCATCCTCGAACGCGTCACCAACATCTCGATGGGCACCGAGATCGACAAGATCACCGAATTCGAGGACCTTGCCGAAAGCCATGAGGATGCGCCGACCGCGATCGTGATGCTGGATTAGGAGAAAAAAATGCCGCGTTTTTCAGCCAATCTGTCGATGCTCTTTGGCGAGCATGAGTTCCTCGACCGCTTCGATGCCGCCGCCCGCGCCGGCTTCAAGGGCGTCGAATATATTGGCCCCTACGACCACGCGCCCGAAGTGGTGGCCGCGAGGCTGAAGAAGAATGGCCTGACGCAGGTGCTGTTCAACCTGCCGGCCGGCGAATGGGGCAAGGGCGAGCGCGGCATTGCCGTGCTGCCGGACCGCGTGCCGGAATTTCGTCAGGGCATCGCCAAGGCGATCGCCTACGCACAGGCGCTCGGCTGCCCGCAGGTCAATTGCCTGGCCGGCATCGCGCCCGCCGGCGCCGACCGCAAGGTGCTCGAGGATGTGTTTGCCGAAAACCTCGCCTTCGCGGCGGAGAAACTGGAGCAGGCCGGCATCCGGCTTTTGATCGAGCCGATCAACACCCGCGACATTCCGGGCTTCTTCCTCAACTATTCGGACCAGGCGCTGGCGCTGATCGACCGCGTCGGCTCGAAGAACCTGTTCCTGCAATATGACATCTATCACATGCAGATCATGGAGGGGGATCTCGCCCGTAAGATCGAGACAAACCTCGGCCGCATCGCGCATATCCAGCTTGCGGACAATCCCGGCCGTCACGAGCCGGGGACGGGCGAGATCAATTATCCCTTCCTCTACGATCACATCGACCGCATCGGCTATTCCGGCTGGATCGGGGCTGAGTACAAGCCGAAGGCAGGGACGGAGGCTGGCTTGGGTTGGTTCCGGGACCTGGCCGGGCAGGGAAGTGCTGCGGCGTAGGAGCCGGCGCTGAAGCCCCCCATGTGGGGGAGATGTCGGGCAGGACAGAGAGGGGCGCGACAGAACGCGACCTAACAAGGGACGGAGAATCATCATGGAAACCATCGGCTTCATCGGCCTCGGCATCATGGGCGCGCCGATGGCGGGGCATCTGCTGGATGCCGGCTACAAGGTCATCGCCAGCGGGCACCGCTCGAAGCCACCGGTCGATCTCATCGCCAAGGGGCTGAAGACCGTTACCGGCCATGCCGCCGTGGCAAAAGCCGCCGACATCATCATCACCATGGTACCAGACACCCCGCAGGTCGCCGAGGTGCTGTTCGGCGACAACGGCGTCGCATCGGGCCTGACCAAGGGCAAGCTGGTCATCGACATGAGCTCGATCTCGCCGATCGAGACCAAGACCTTTGCCAGGAAGATCAACGATCTCGACTGCGACTATCTCGACGCGCCGGTGTCGGGTGGCGAGGTCGGCGCCAAGGCGGCATCCCTCACCATCATGGTCGGCGGCGAGGAAAAACCGTTCGAGCGCGCCAGGCCTATCTTCGAAAAGATGGGCAAGAACATCACTCTGGTCGGGCCGAACGGTGTCGGCCAGACCACCAAGGTCGCCAACCAGATCGTCGTTGCGCTGACCATTGAAGCCGTCGCCGAAGCGCTTGTTTTCGCATCGAAAGCCGGCGCCGACCCGGCTAAGGTCAGGCAGGCGCTGATGGGCGGGCTGGCAGCCTCGCGCATTCTCGAAGTGCATGGCGAGCGCATGGTCAAGCGCACCTTCGCGCCCGGCTTCCGCATCGAACTCCACCAGAAGGATCTCAACCTCGCACTGGAGGGCGCCAAGACGCTCGGCGTTTCACTGCCCAACACCTCGACCACGCAGCAGCTGTTCAACTCCTGTGCGGCCAATGGCGGGGCTAAGGAGGATCATTCGGCCCTGGTCAGGGCGCTGGAGCGGATGGCCGATTTCGAGATCGGCAGCGAGCCAGCCGACGTCAAAGGTAAAGCGGCATAGGTCAGGAGAGGGCGGCGCAACGTTCCCAAGCCGCCACGTCCTGTCCTACACAAGAACGGGTTCCGGCGCTGTCGCCGGAACCCGTTTCTCGTTTCGAGATGTTTGGTGAACGACCGGCCGCTTTCGGCTCAGCTGCGTTTCAAAAATGCCTGCGCGACATAAAGGCTGATCGCCGCCGCATTCGAGACGTTGAGCGAATGGATCGCGCCGGGCATGTCGAGCCGTGCCAATGTCGTGACCGTCTCGCGTGTCTTTTGCCGCAGGCCCTTGCCTTCGGCGCCCAGCACCAGGGCAATCTTTTCTCCGGCAAAGCTCTTCTCGAGTTCCGCCGGTCCCTCCGAATCAAGCCCGATGGTGCGGAAGCCGGCCTCGTGCAGCTGGTCGAGCGCGTCGGCGAGGTTCTTCACCTCGATCTGGTCGATATGCTCGAGCGCCCCGGAAGCGGCTTTCGCCAGCACGCCCGATTCCTGCGGGCTGTGGCGCGCCGTGGTGATCAGCGCACCGGCACCGAAAGCGACCGCCGAGCGCAGGATGGCGCCGACATTGTGTGGATCGGTGACCTGGTCGAGCACCAGCACCAGCTTTGCGTCGCCGAGCGCATCGAGCCGCTTGGGCTTCAGCGGCTCCGCCTCGATCAGCACGCCCTGGTGCACGGCGTCCGAACCGGTGATCTTGTCGATGTCCCTGGGTTCGACCAGTTCGGTCTTGAAGGGCAGGGCGGCGAGATCGGCTATCTCAAGACGCTCGGCCGCGTTGCGCGTCACCAGCATTTTCCGGATCTTGCGCCGGGGATTGTCGAGCGCCGCCCGCACCGTGTGCAGGCCATAAAGCCGCACCAGGCCGTCGGCGGCGTTTTCACCGGGCGGTACGGGCTGGCGTGGCTTGAACGCCGGCGCGCCGCCGCTTTTCTCGTCGCGAAAAGCGCGGCGCAGCTTGGCGTAATGGGTGTCTTTGGGGGTGTTGGAATTGTTGCTCATGGCCGGCTTCTATAGCCGTCTCCTCCCGCCAAGGATATGCCCTGTCGCCGCAGCCGGCGAACAACATCGAAAAACCCTTCCTGCGCGGTTGACACCCAATGGCCTTGCCGCCATAAGGCGCTTCGCTGGTTTCGGAGAAGACACAACTCGGGTCCGAATTGGCGCGAATGCCTCGTTGCATGGCTCCGGCGGCAGACTGGAGAGGTGCCCGAGTGGTTAAAGGGGACGGACTGTAAATCCGTTAGCTTAGCTTACGTTGGTTCGAATCCAACCCTCTCCACCACTGCCGGCCCGGAAGCCCTGAAACGTAAAAACACGAAAAGCATCGGAGACGAAAAGCGCATGGCGCTTTTCCAGTGAATCCGGTACTTCAGTGCAAGGCGCGGGTATAGCTCAGTGGTAGAGCAGCAGCCTTCCAAGCTGAATATGCGGGTTCGATTCCCGCTACCCGCTCCAGATTTTCATCACATGACGAGCAAGCCGAAGCGCTGCGCAGCGATGCGCGCAACGCTTCAGTGCGGGAGCAGCTCTAGCTGTTGAACGCGGAAGCCACCTGGTGCTGCTGCGGCACCTGGCCGTTCGGCGTCAGCTTGTCGACGATGCCGGGCAGGGCCGTGGACAGCTGCTTGAGCAGTTCTCCCTCATCCATTCCGGTGCGCTGCGCGATCTCGCGGATGACCTGCGGCCCAAGCGCTGCTCCGAGATCATTGGCGTTGATCGACTGGTTCTGCCCGGTGCCGACCCACGAGTCGGCGGCGTTGCCGTGACCGGCATCCCTGAGCTTGTCGAGCAGGCCGCCCAGACCGCCGAGCAGGCCGCCGTCGCTGGCGGTGGTTCCGGCAGGGGTTGGGTCGGCTGGCGCAGGCGCTTGATCCGGCTGTTCGGCGCTTCTGCCGCTCAGCATCTTTCCGACCAGCAACGCGCCGAGCGCGATCATCAGTGGTTTGGTGATGTTGCCGCCGGGAACGGCGTTGTCAAAAAGTCCCATAGGTGGATCCTCCGTTTCAACCAAGCCCAGCCCATCTTCAACAATGGCGCATCCGGGCGGGATTTCAAGCTCGCTTGTGGTTTTGACAATCATATGAAAATGTCGGGCTGGCGAGGGATGGAGAGGAAAAAATGGGTATCATCAGCTGGATCATTCTCGGCGCAATCGCCGGCTTCATCGGCAGCAAGATCGTCAACAAGACCGGTCAGGGTCTGCTCATGGATATCGTGCTCGGCATTGTCGGCGCCATCGTCGGCGGCGTGATCTGCAGCCAGATCTTTGGCGTGGGTGTCACCGGGCTCAACATCTCCAGCCTGATCGTCTCAGTGGTTGGCGCGATAGTTGTGCTGTGGGCTTACCACCAGTTCAGCGGAAGGCGGACGCTTTAGAGCAATTCCAGGAAAAGTGTGAAACGGTTTTCCGTCCGGAATTGCGTCAAGACAAAAGGCCTGGAGCGGTCGCCGTTTCCGTGAAACGGTCGACCGCTGCAGGTGTCGCCCAGAACGTCTGAAGTTCCAAAATTTTGCTGAGGCAGGACCAGCTTCAGGCCGGTATTTGCGGCAGCTTGCCTATGGCATCAGCACCGCATCGGCCGCGGCGAAGAAGATGAGCGTTCCGGCGATGAACACCGCCCAGCCTAGCAGCGACTTGCGAATGGCGGCCTGTGCTCGGCGTCGGAGTTCCTGTTCTGATCAAAATCGGTCATGGGGAAGCTCCCGTGGCTGATTGATCATGCCTTCGCCTGATAGGCGATACATCGCTGAATAGACGATCAATCTGGCCTATGCAACATCACAAACAGGCGCTCGGATGGAGATGCTAGGCGACGACGGTCAGCCTGCGCTTGCGCTGATCCAGCGACACGATGGTCAGCCCGCTGGCGACCACCAGCAGGATGCCGCAGACCGCCAGCGTATTGGGAAACTGCCCGAACACCAGCAGGCCTGAAATCACCGCCCAGACGGTGAAGCAATAATAGAACGGCGCCACCGCGCTGGTCGGCCCGACGCGGTAGGCCATGAAGATGAAGAAATGGCCGAAGATGAGAAAGAACCCGGCGCCGGCCATCAGCAGCAAATGGCGTGCCTCGGGCATGACCCAGCGCTCGGACAGCAGATGCGCGGCACCGGCGCCGATCAGCACCACGACGACGGCGGAAATCGCCACGATCATCCCCGGCACCTCTGCCGGGACGTGTCTGCCGGCAAGGTCGCGCGCGGCTGCTAGCGTGGCATTGCCGAGCGCCAGCAGGGCGTAGACCGAAATGCCTTGCATGGTCGGCTGCGCCACCATCAGCGCGCCGACGAAGCCGATCCCGATCAGAGCCATGCGCTGGCCGCCGATGCGTTCACCAAACAGGATCGACGAGCCGACCAGCATCAGCAGCGGCGTGATTTGTCCGAGTGCCGTGGAATCCGCGATCTGCATGTTGGCGAGCGCCACGACGTAACAAAGGATCGCCGCCAGCTCGAGCAGGTTCCGGCGCAGCACCCGTTTGTCGAAGATCAGCGGAATCTGTTTGCCGTAACCGAGCAGGAACAACAGCGGAAAACCCCAGAGCGTTGCCGCCGCGCCGCGCAGGAAAAGCACTTCGTAGGACGGCAACCCCGCGGTTGCGAGTTTCATCATCGTATCGTTGACCAGGTACGACCCGGTCGAAACGATCATGAACAGCGGGCCGCGGATTGAGGCAGGAATGAAATGCATCGGATCAAGAGATCAGACCTCGATAGCGACCGCAATGGGCCATCAACTGGCCGTGAACTCAGACAGGGATTGGCCGATGGTAGCAATTGATGCGGGCCTCGGTCGATCGGCCTGTCGCCCATTTCATTTCACGCTTCGCCTTCCTATATCAGCGCCACATCCCTGCAATCGGATCCCAGGTTCGGACTGAGTGAGACGGCACCCGGCCAAAAGACGCTTGTGTTTTTTGGCCTTTGTCGCTAATCGCCCCGCATTCGACTGAACTGAAGGTCAAGGCCGTCCAAGGAAAGAGACTATGGCAAAAGGTAAATTCGAGCGTAACAAGCCTCATGTGAACGTCGGCACGATTGGTCACGTCGATCACGGCAAGACGTCGCTGACGGCGGCGATCACGAAGTATTTTGGCGAGTACAAACGCTACGACCAGATCGATGCGGCGCCCGAAGAGAAGGCCCGCGGCATCACCATCTCGACGGCTCACGTCGAATACGAGACGGCTGCCCGCCACTACGCCCACGTCGACTGCCCCGGCCACGCCGACTATGTGAAGAACATGATCACTGGTGCCGCGCAGATGGACGGCGCGATCCTGGTCGTTTCGGCCGCCGACGGCCCGATGCCGCAGACCCGCGAGCACATCCTGCTTGCCCGTCAGGTCGGCGTGCCGTCGATCGTGGTGTTTTTGAACAAGGTCGACCAGGTCGACGACGCCGAGCTGCTCGAACTGGTCGAGCTCGAGGTTCGCGAGCTTCTGTCGAAGAACGAATTCCCCGGCGACGACATTCCGATCGTCAAGGGTTCGGCGCTGGCTGCTCTTGAAGATTCCAACAAGACGATCGGCGAAGACGCGATCCGCGAGCTGATGGCTGCGGTCGACGCCTACATCCCGACGCCGGTTCGTCCGCTCGACAAGCCGTTCCTGATGCCGATCGAAGACGTGTTCTCGATCTCGGGCCGTGGCACGGTCGTGACCGGCCGCGTCGAGCGCGGGATCGTCAAGGTTGGCGAGGAACTCGAGATCATCGGCATCCGTCCGACGACCAAGACGACCTGCACGGGCGTTGAAATGTTCCGCAAGCTGCTCGATCAGGGCCAGGCTGGCGACAACATCGGCGCGCTGCTGCGTGGCGTTGATCGTGAAGGTGTCGAGCGCGGCCAGGTTCTGGCCAAGCCCGGCACGGTGAAGCCGCACAAGAAGTTCGTGGCCGAAGCCTACATCCTGACCAAGGACGAAGGTGGCCGTCACACGCCGTTCTTCACCAACTACCGTCCGCAGTTCTACTTCCGCACGACCGACGTGACCGGCATCGTGTCGCTGCCGGAAGGCACCGAGATGGTCATGCCTGGCGACAACATCACGGTCGATGTCGAGCTGATCGTGCCGATCGCCATGGAAGAGAAGCTGCGCTTCGCCATCCGTGAAGGCGGCCGCACCGTCGGTGCCGGCATCGTCGTCACCATCAAAGAGTAATCGACACCGGCTCTGCCGGTTAGACAAGGAAAGGGCGGTCTTCGGGCCGCCCTTTTTCTTGGGTAAGCGATCGGCCCCCGTATTGTCGGCGACCCTGTTGCAAGCCTTTGGACCTCGATTAGTATAGCTTGCATCGAGGGGGCCTGTTCAAATGGTTGCAGGGAGCCGTTTGCATGGTTGGGCCGGATCGCGCCAAGTCATGGCTCTACTGGTTCTGTTGACAGCAGCGCTGGCGTTTCAAAATCCGGCGTTTGGAACCGGTTGTCCCGAACGCCCGGCCTGCAAGGGGTGCGGCTGCAAAGGAGGACCTGGTTATCGTGGGCCTGACGGCAAGTGTGTCGGGTTCAAGGCTCTGGACAAGGTCTGCGGCGTGCCGCCGGAAACGGGTGCATTTTCGAGAACGCGGCTGGCACAGGAGCGAACCATGACCGCGCCCTGGCTCCGAAAAAAGCCAAAGGCCAGACGCCCCTTTCAACACCTCAGTAGCCGTCCTCGGCAACCAATGACAAGGCGGCTCTCAGGCTGCCTTTTTGCTCTTTTCACCTCAGCGACACCACGTGTCAGCGATCTCGAACCCTGTTGCAAGCCCTTGGACCTTGTCTAGTATAGGTTGCACCGAGGGAGCTTTGCCAACAGTGGTTCTGGAGCGCCGTTTGGACAGGGATGAATGGTGGTTGCAAGCGCTGGCTGGTCTGGCGCTATTGATTGCCATCGTCCTGTCCGTCCCGCCGGCGCGGGCCCAGGAGCAATCGCTGGACATCCCGTCGATGCGGTTCGCTGTCGTGCGCAGCAATGCGCCAGGCTGCGAGCCCAATTGTCCGGAATGGATATCGGCCGAAGGCACCATCGAGGCTGAGACGCCGTCGCTGCTCAAGCGCACGCTCAAGGCGCTCAAAGGCCGGCAATTGCCGGTGGTCGTCAATTCCCCCGGCGGCAATGTCGATGCGGCGGTGGCGCTTGGCCAGTTGATCCGCAAGAACAAGCTCGATATCGCCGTCGGCACGACGGTTTTTTCCGGCTGCGAGCCGGAGATGAAGGATTGCAGGGACAACAAAGGCAAGGGCGCCGACTATTTCGGCACGGCTCATGACGACGGCGCCATGTGCAATTCTGCCTGCCCACTGATGTTTTCCGGCGGTGTTCGCCGCGTCGTCGGGGATTTCGCCTATCTCGGCGTCCACCAGGTCACCACCACTTTCAGGCGCGAGAAGCTGCTCTACCGGACCACCTACCGGATCGTGAACGGCAAGAAGAAGATCCTCAGCACCAAGGTCGTCAGCCGCAAGAACGCGGGCAGCTACAAGACCTATGAAATGAGCCAGGTGGTCGAGAAGAAGCTTTCGGCCTATTTGCAGGGAATGGGGATAGGCGATGGCGTGTTCCTGACGATGAAGAACACACCGGCCAGCGAAATCCATCAGCTGGTTCTCGCGAATATGCTCCGGATGAACCTCGTCACCTCCCTGGACACCGTCGACCTTTTCACCGCCGCAACCATCTGCAGGGCAAATCCGATGCCGGCGAATTGCCGGGAGATCCCGGCGGGCAAAGATACGAAGCCGGCGGACCTCCCGACCGCCCAGGCAAACCCGGCTGAAGCGACGACGCCGAAGGGCGCAGACATGCGCTTCGTACTTGTCCGCGGCAGCAACCCGCTCTGCAATCCCGATTGCCCGGAATGGATCTCGGCGGAGGGTACGATCACCGCGCAGACGCCGGAAAAGCTGCGCCAGGCGCTCGATGCCGTCGCCGGCCGGCGGCTGCCGATCGTCATCAGCTCGCAAGGAGGCGATGTAGAGGGCGCGCTTGCCGCCGGCAGGCTGATCCGGGAGCACAAGCTCGACGTTGTCGTTGCCCACACCGATTTCGTGGATTGTGATCCCTCGGCCGATTGCCTAGCCAAGGATGGCGTGCACACTGGTCTCACCATCGAAGCTGAAGGCGAATGTGCTTCGTCCTGTCCGATCATGGTTGCCGGTGGCGTCAAACGCATCATCGGCCCGGCCGCGCGCCTCAGCGTGAGTTCCGTTGGGCCAGGGGACAAGGTTGGGGACAAGGTCAAGGCTTATCTTGAGGAGATGGCGATCGGACCCGGCCTGTTCGCCGCCATACAGCTCTCCTCATCCAACCGGCAGCTCTATCCGCAGGCGATACTGAAATTCGGGCTGGCGACCGGGCCTCAGTCCGCCGACGAAATGACGGGCGCGACCATATGCAGGTCTGCTCCAAGGCCGGACAATTGCCGGGTCATGCCGTCAGCCAACGCGGAAGCCGACATGCCGGCCAAACTGTAGCGCTGCATCTTTTGAACTGACCATCGAGGCAGGTTGAGGCCTGCCGGGCCTTTCCGTTATCGTCTGCGGCGATCGAGGACAGGGGACCGCCATGCGCAAGGATGTTCCGACACTCTACGAATGGGCCGGCGGCAGCGACGCCCTGAACCGGCTGACACAGACCTTCTATGACAAGGTGGCGCAGGACCCGGTCGTCGGACCAGTGTTCAAGGCGATGTCGCCGGACCATCCCGCCCATGTCGCCGCTTTCATCGGCGAGGTGTTTGGTGGGCCAAAAACCTACAGCGAAAAATTTGGCGGCCACCGCGAGATGGTCATGCATCATCTGGGCAAGCATCTGACCGAAGAACAGCGCCGCCGTTGGATCAATCTCCTTGCCGACGCCGCCGATACCGTCGGTCTGCCCGACGATCCCGAATTCCGTTCCGCTTTCATGGGCTATGTCGAATGGGGATCGCGGCTGGCCAAGATGAACTCGAATCTCGGTGAGACCTGCGATCCGGAAACCGAACCGATGCCGGCCTGGGGCTGGGGCGTGCCCGGCGGGCCGTATACGCCGCCGGAAACAAAGTAGCTTCCTTGCCGCTCCGGAGTGCAGGACTGATGTCGGAAGATATGAAGATCGTGCGCTGGCACGAGTGGGACGGCCCCGGTATCGAGCATCTTGAACTGCGCGAGCGGGCAGGGGAGGTTCTGGCCGACTCCGTCGTCATTTGCTCCGGCCAAACCCCGTTTGCCGTCCGCTATCGCATAGAATGCGATGCGAACTGGCGCGCCAGGAGTGTCACGGTCGACATGATCGGCTCTGGCCAGACCCTTGTCCTCGTCTCCGATGGTGAAGGCCACTGGATCCGGGATGGCTCCGCCGTGCCCGAGCTCGATGGTGTGCTCGACCCTGATGTCACCGTCACGCCGTTCACCAACACGCTGCCGATCCGGCGCTTGCGGCTTTCCACCGGACAGAGCGCCGACATCACCACCGCCTTCATAAGGCTCCCGACGCTCACGGTCGTCGCCAACCCGCAACGCTACACATGCCTCGAGGAGGGCAGGCGATATCTCTATGAATCGCGAGCCAGCGACTTCAGGCGGGAACTCGAGATCGACGCTGACGGGCTGGTCGTCACCTATCCCGATTTCTGGCAAAGGGAATGAAGGCGCGTTTGCGTGCAAACCACTCTTTACACAGAGCGCGGAAGCTTTTAGGAAGCCCCTGCTGCGCCGAGGCGCGCGATACGGGCATAGCTCAGTTGGTAGAGCGGCGGTCTCCAAAACCGCAGGTCGTAGGTTCGAGCCCTGCTGCCCGTGCCATTTCCAGAAATGGCCATCAAAACGAGATTTTTGCGGGTTGACCTTTGAAAATCGGCGACCCGCTTGCCATATTAGGCCAGTTGAGGCATAAGGGCGCCATAGCCGGGACGGAACGACTGGATGGTTCCGAGGCGGTGTTTGGTCATAAAGCGGGCACTTGCCACTTGCGTGGATCAAGAATCGGTTTTATGTAGACAGAACAGACACGCGACGCGTGGAGCTGGGAAGCCGGCTTTACGCGTCTGATTTGCATGGGCGAAACGTTTGCGCTGATTCGGCGCGAGATTGGCTCAGGCGGCACGTCCCGGTCAGCGGGATCATCCAGGGGGCCCGGCCAACGGGTCTTGAAGACAGGCGGCATATGGCTTCGAAAACCACAAATCCTTTCGTCTTTCTCCAGCAGGTCCGCGCGGAGACAGCCAAGGTGACTTGGCCGTCGCGTCGCGAGACGATGATCTCGACGATCATGGTTCTGGCCTTTGCTGTGATCGCGATGATCTTTTTCTTCAGCGCCGATCAGCTGATGGGCCTCGCTGTCGAACAGCTTCTGGGAATTGGACGTTAAGTCCGGCGATTACGGAGAAGTCGAAAAATGACTGCGCGCTGGTACATCGTCCACGCTTATTCGAATTTTGAAAAGAAGGTCGCTGAAGACATCGTCAACAAGGCCAAGCAAAAGGGCCTGTCCGCCGATATCGAGCAGATCGTGGTGCCGACCGAGAAGGTCGTAGAGGTTCGTCGAGGCCGCAAGGTCGATGCCGAGCGCAAATTCTTCCCGGGCTACGTGCTCTTGAAGGCCAACTTGACCGACGCGGTGTTCTCGCTGGTGAAGAACACGCCGAAGGTCACCGGCTTTCTGGGTGACTCCAAGCCGGTGCCGATCACCGAGGCGGAAGCGCAGCGCATCCTGAACCAGGTGCAGGAAGGCGTCGAGCGGCCGAAGCCCTCGGTCACCTTCGAGATCGGCGAGGCGATCCGCGTTTCGGATGGTCCCTTCGCGTCCTTCAACGGCTTCGTCCAGGAAGTGGACGAGGAGCGGGCGCGGCTCAAGGTGGAAGTTTCGATCTTCGGGCGCGCCGTGCCTGTCGATCTGGAATTCGGACAGGTCGAAAAGGGCTGATCCGAAACTCCTGGCGCCGGTTCGGCGATCAGGGGAGGCGGCGCGGAAACGTGCAGCCTCGAGAACGGTGGGAGATGAGTGCGGCTTTAGCCGGCTGCACGGATCGCACCACCAGACTGCAACCGCCGGTGTTTCCCAAGATGGTTGGGGCCGGCATAGACAAAGGCAGGAAAAGAGATGGCTAAGAAAATTGCAGGCCAGCTCAAGCTCCAGGTGAAAGCGGGATCGGCTACGCCGTCTCCCCCGATCGGCCCGGCGCTTGGTCAGCGTGGCATCAACATCATGGAATTCTGCAAGGCGTTCAACGCGCAGACCCAGGAAATGGAAAAGGGATCGCCGGTTCCGGTCGTCATCACCTATTACCAGGACAAGTCGTTCACCTTCGTCATGAAGACGGCACCGGTGAGCTACTTCCTGAAGAAGGCAGCGAACCTCACGTCAGGTTCGAAGGAGCCGGGCAAGGTCAAGGCTGGCACCGTTTCGCGCGACAAGGTTCGCGAGATCGCCACTGCCAAGATGAAGGATCTGAACGCAAACGACGTCGAAGCGGCCATGCGCATGGTCGAGGGCTCCGCCCGCTCGATGGGTCTGGAAGTGGTGGGCTGAGATCATGGCAAAGATTGCAAAGCGTGTATCGAAGGCCCGCGAAGGCATTGATCCCAACAAGGCTTATGCCTTGGGCGATGCGTTGAAGCTGCTCAAGGACCGTTCCTCGGTCAAGTTCGACGAGACCGTCGAAGTGGCGATGAACCTCGGCGTCGACCCGCGCCATGCCGACCAGATGGTCCGCGGCGTGGTCAACCTGCCGAACGGCACTGGCCGCTCGGTTCGCGTTGCCGTGTTCGCCCGTGGCGACAAGGCGGAAGAGGCCAAGGCCGCCGGTGCCGACATCGTTGGTGCCGAGGACCTGGTCGACATCGTCCAGAAGGGCACGATCGATTTCGATCGCTGCATCGCCACGCCGGACATGATGCCGCTGGTCGGCCGTCTCGGCAAGGTGCTCGGCCCGCGCGGCATGATGCCGAACCCGAAGGTCGGCACCGTCACCACCGACGTCGCGGCTGCCGTCAAGGCATCGAAGGGCGGCGCTGTCGAATTCCGCGTCGAGAAGGCCGGCATCGTTCATGCCGGCGTCGGCAAGGTCTCGTTCGACGTCAAGGCGCTGGAAGAGAATATCCGCGCCTTCACCGATGCGGTGACCAAGGCAAAGCCGGCTGGCGCCAAGGGCAACTACGTCAAGAAGGTGTCAGTCACCTCGACGATGGGCCCGGGCCTCAAGCTCGACGTCTCGACGCTCACCGCGTCCTGATACGAACATATTGGATTGGCCGCTAAGCGGCTGATCCGCAACTGAATTCCGGGCCTCCGACTTGTTGGTGGCCCGGTACCGGAAGCCGAGAGGCTTCCGGACATCCTGTCCGAGATTGCAGGCGGCCCAGAAGCCTTAATTCAATTGGGCCTGCATGAGACGGGTGAAAACCGGACAACGGAGCGACAAGCTCCAATGAAAGGTTCGAACCGTGTTTGCCTTTTGTCTGCGCATCGTCGGCCTGGCCGGTGGTGTGGCGAAAGGGGGCAGGATCCTCGAGCGTCGTTCGGGAGATCCGTTACTGGATGGCCCGACCGGCAAAAGGCAACCCGACGCCTGTCCTCGCGAATGGGATGTTCCCATTAACAGGATAGGGGTCAACTGGAGATAGGCAGTGGACAGAGCGGAAAAACGCGAACTCGTCACGGGCCTGAATGATGCGTTTTCGGGCGCAGGTTCAGTCGTAGTGGCCCACTATGCCGGTATCACCGTCGCGCAAATGAACGACCTTCGGTCGAAAATGCGCGCTGCCGGTGGCACCGTTAAAGTCGCGAAGAACCGTCTCGCCAAAATCGCTCTTCAGGGCACGGACTCCGCATCGATCATCGACCTGTTCAAGGGACAGACGCTGATTGCTTATTCGGAGGATCCGATTGCGGCGCCGAAGGTCGCGTCCGATTTCGCCAAGGGGAATGACAAGTTGATCATTCTCGGCGGTGCAATGGGCACAACCTCGCTCAATGCCGACGGTGTGAAGGCACTCGCCACACTTCCGTCGCTCAATGAGCTGCGCGCCAGGCTGGTTGGCATGATCGCCACGCCGGCAACCCGGATCGCCCAGATCGTCAATGCGCCAGCGGCTTCGGTCGCGCGCGTCATCGGCGCTTACGCCCGGAAGGACGAGGCGGCATGAGGCCGTTCCTCGCTATCACAAACACACGTTCGAACCTTATGAAGGATTACAACAATGGCTGATCTCGCAAAGATCGTAGACGACCTTTCGAAGCTGACCGTCCTTGAGGCGGCCGAGCTGTCGAAGCTTCTGGAAGAAAAGTGGGGCGTTTCGGCTGCTGCTCCGGTGGCGGTTGCCGCTGCTGGCGGTGGCGCTGCTGCCGCAGCTCCGGTTGAAGAGAAGACCGAATTCGACGTCGTCCTCGTCGAGGCCGGCGCTCAGAAGATCAACGTCATCAAGGAAGTCCGCGCCATCACCGGTCTTGGCCTCAAGGAAGCCAAGGATCTGGTCGAAGCGGCTCCGAAGCCGGTCAAGGAAGCCGTTTCCAAGGCCGACGCTGACAAGTTCAAGGCCCAGCTGGAAGCAGCCGGCGCCAAGGTCGAACTGAAGTAAGCGTAAAAAGCGGCGGGCGGCCTCGCGCCGTCCGCCACTCCCTTCACTCGGAAGGGAGCACGCGTAGCGCGAGATGTACGAGAACCTCTTTCCTGAGGGCCGCAAACGGCCTTCAGGAAACGGGTTTTCTACCGTTTTAGCCGGTCGGCCGAAAAGCCGCCGGAGAACAGACAGAGGGCCGCCGCCCAGGCGGCTCGGTATGCAAGGCGAGCCGCGGCGAGGTTCGTCCCGAGTTTAGAGCTAAGGAGCGACGATGGCCCAGACCCAGACTTTCAATGGCCGCAGACGCGTACGCAAATTCTTCGGAAAGATTCCGGAAGTTGCGGAGATGCCGAACCTGATCGAGGTTCAGAAGGCATCCTATGACCAGTTCCTGATGGTGGCGGAGCCCAAGGGTGGGCGTCCGGACGAGGGACTGCAGGCCGTTTTCAAGTCGGTCTTCCCGATTCAGGACTTTTCCGGCTCCTCCATGCTGGAGTTCGTGAAGTACGAGTTCGAAGGACCGAAATTCGACGTTGACGAATGCCGTCAGCGCGACCTCACCTATGCCGCGCCGCTGAAGGTGACGCTGCGCCTTATCGTGTTCGATATCGACGAAGATACCGGCGCCAAGTCGATCAAGGACATCAAGGAGCAGGACGTCTACATGGGCGACATGCCGCTCATGACCTTGAACGGCACCTTTATCGTCAACGGCACCGAGCGCGTCATCGTCTCGCAGATGCACCGCTCGCCGGGCGTCTTCTTTGACCATGACAAGGGCAAGTCGCACTCGTCGGGCAAGCTTTTGTTTGCCGCGCGCGTCATCCCCTATCGTGGTTCGTGGCTCGATATCGAGTTCGATTCCAAGGACGTCGTGCACGCCCGCATCGACCGTCGCCGCAAGATTCCAGCGACCTCGCTGCTCATGGCGCTCGGCATGGACGGCGAAGAGATCCTGTCGACCTTCTACAACAAGATCACCTACAAGCGGGCCGGCGACCACTGGCGCATCCCGTTCAACGTCGAGCGTTTCCGCGGCCTCAAGGCCGTCGGCGATCTGGTCGACGCCGATACCGGCGAGATCGTTGTCGAGCAAGGCAAGAAGATCACCGCCCGCCAGGCCAGGGCGCTTGGCGAAAAGGGTCTCAAGGCGATCAAGGCGACCGACGAGGATCTGCTCGGCAATTACCTCGCCGAGGACATCGTCAACTACGCCACCGGCGAGATCTTCCTCGAAGCCGGCGATGAGATCGACGAAAAGACGCTGAAGGTGCTGCTTGGCACTGGCGAGAACGAGATCAAGGTTCTCGACATCGACCACGTCAATGTCGGCGCCTACATCCGCAACACGCTCAACGTCGACAAGAACGAGAGCCGCCAGGACGCGCTGTTCGACATCTATCGTGTCATGCGCCCCGGCGAGCCGCCGACGCTCGAGACCGCCGAAGCCATGTTCAACTCGCTGTTTTTCGACAGCGAGCGTTACGATCTGTCGGCCGTTGGCCGCGTCAAGATGAACATGCGCCTCGAACTCAAGGCCGAGGACACCGTGCGCGTGCTGCGCAAGGACGACATCCTGGCCGTGGTCAAGACGCTGGTTGAACTGCGCGACGGCAAGGGCGAGATCGACGACATCGACAATCTCGGCAACCGCCGCGTGCGTTCGGTCGGCGAGCTGATGGAAAACCAGTACCGCGTCGGCCTGCTGCGCATGGAGCGCGCGATCAAGGAGCGTATGTCCTCGATCGAGATCGACACGGTCATGCCGCAGGACCTGATCAACGCCAAGCCGGCGGCTGCCGCCGTGCGCGAGTTCTTCGGTTCCTCGCAGCTGTCGCAGTTCATGGACCAGACCAACCCGCTGTCGGAGATCACCCACAAGCGTCGCCTGTCGGCGCTTGGACCGGGTGGTCTGACCCGCGAGCGCGCCGGCTTCGAAGTGCGCGACGTGCACCCGACGCATTACGGCCGCATCTGCCCGATCGAGACGCCGGAAGGCCCGAATATCGGTCTGATCAACTCGCTGGCCACCTTCGCACGCGTCAACAAGTACGGCTTCATCGAGAGCCCGTACCGCAAGATCGTCGATGGCAAGCTGACCAATGACGTCGTCTATCTCTCGGCGATGGAAGAAGCCAAGCACCATGTCGCGCAGGCCAATGCCGAGCTCGACAAGAATGGCGGCTTCGTCGACGAGTTCGTCATTTGCCGCAGCGCCGGCGAAGTGATGATGGCGCCGCGCGAAAACGTCGACCTGATGGACGTGTCGCCCAAGCAGATGGTGTCGGTGGCCGCGGCCCTGATCCCGTTCCTCGAGAACGACGACGCCAACCGCGCGCTGATGGGCTCGAACATGCAGCGTCAGGCCGTGCCGCTGGTACGCGCCGAGGCGCCGTTCGTCGGCACCGGCATGGAGCCGATCGTTGCCCGTGACTCGGGCGCCGCAATCGGCGCCCGTCGTGGCGGCATCGTCGACCAGGTGGACGCGACGCGTATCGTTATCCGCGCGACGGAAGATCTCGATCCGGGCAAGTCCGGCGTCGACATCTACCGGCTGATGAAGTTCCAGCGTTCGAACCAGAACACCTGCATCAACCAGCGTCCGCTGGTGCGTATGGGTGACCGGGTCAACAAGGGCGACATCATCGCCGACGGTCCGTCGACCGAGCTCGGTGATCTGGCGCTCGGCCGCAACGTGCTGGTCGCGTTCATGCCGTGGAACGGCTACAACTACGAGGACTCGATCCTGCTCTCCGAGCGCATCGTGGCCGATGACGTCTTCACCTCGATCCATATCGAGGAGTTCGAAGTCATGGCTCGCGATACCAAGCTTGGACCGGAGGAAATCACGCGTGATATTCCCAACGTCTCGGAAGAAGCGCTGAAGAACCTCGACGAAGCCGGCATCGTCTATATCGGTGCGGAAGTTCAGCCGGGCGACATCCTGGTCGGCAAGATCACGCCGAAGGGCGAAAGCCCGATGACGCCGGAAGAAAAGCTTCTGCGCGCCATCTTCGGCGAAAAGGCTTCCGACGTGCGCGACACCTCGATGCGCATGCCTCCGGGCACCTTCGGCACCGTCGTCGAGGTGCGCGTGTTCAATCGCCACGGTGTGGAGAAGGACGAGCGCGCCATGGCGATCGAGCGCGAGGAGATCGAACGCCTCGCCAAGGACCGTGACGACGAGCAGGCTATCCTGGACCGTAACGTCTACGCGCGTCTCTCCGACGTGCTCGTCGGCAAGGAAGCGATCGCTGGACCGAAGGGCTTCAAGAAGGGCTCGACGCTGTCCAAGGATACGCTCGACGAGTATCCGCGTTCGCAGTGGTGGCAGTTTGCCGTGGAGAACGAAAAGCTCCAGAGCGAACTGGAAGCCCTGCGTGGCCAGTACGACGACTCCAAGAAGGCGCTCGAACAGCGCTTCATGGACAAGGTCGAGAAGGTGCAGCGCGGCGACGAAATGCCTCCGGGCGTCATGAAGATGGTCAAGGTCTTCGTGGCCGTGAAGCGCAAGATGCAGCCGGGCGACAAGATGGCCGGCCGTCACGGCAACAAGGGTGTCGTGTCTCGCATCGTTCCGGTCGAAGACATGCCTTTCCTCGAGGACGGCACGCATGCCGATATCGTGCTCAACCCGCTGGGTGTGCCGAGCCGCATGAATGTCGGCCAGATCCTGGAAACGCATCTGGGCTGGGCATGCGCTGGCATGGGCAAGAAGATCGGCGAGCTGATCGACGCGTATAAGGTGGCGGGTGACATCAAGCCGCTGCGCAAGACGCTCGAGAGCTTCATTCCGGCCAACGATCGCAACGAGCCGGTCCGCGAATATGACGATGAGAGCATTGTTCGCCTCAGCGAGCAGATGCGCCGCGGCGTCTCGATCGCGACCCCGGTGTTCGACGGCGCGCATGAGGCTGACATCAACATCATGCTGGAGCAGGCGGGCCTGCACACATCAGGTCAGTCGCAGCTCTATGACGGACGCACGGGCGAGCCGTTCGATCGCAAGGTGACGATGGGCTACATCTATATGCTCAAGCTTCACCATCTCGTGGACGACAAGATCCACGCGCGTTCGATCGGCCCGTACTCGCTCGTTACCCAGCAGCCGCTGGGCGGCAAGGCGCAGTTCGGCGGCCAGCGCTTCGGCGAGATGGAGGTCTGGGCGCTGGAAGCCTACGGCGCCGCCTACACGCTGCAGGAAATGCTGACGGTGAAGTCCGACGACGTCGCCGGCCGCACCAAGGTCTACGAGGCGATCGTACGCGGCGACGACACCTTCGAGGCCGGCATCCCCGAGAGCTTCAACGTTCTCGTCAAGGAAATGCGGTCTCTCGGCCTCAATGTCGAGCTGGAGAATACCAAGCTCGACGACAACCCTGTCCGGCTGCCCGACGCAGCTGAGTAAGGCTACGGCGCGCCGCACAAGCTGCGGCGCGCCAAATAAATTCGACGGCCAGTGGCCGACACAAGACGGCGGGCGTTTGGCCCGCGCTAGATGCAAGGGGTTTTCGAGGACCCCGAAAAGGAGAACGGCATGAACCAAGAGGTCATGAATCTCTTCAATCCGCAGGCGCCTGCGCAGGTGTTCGATTCCATCCGGATCTCACTGGCCAGCCCTGAGAAGATTCTGTCCTGGTCGTTTGGCGAGATCAAGAAGCCGGAGACCATCAACTACCGCACCTTCAAGCCGGAGCGTGACGGTCTGTTCTGCGCGCGCATTTTCGGCCCGATCAAGGACTATGAGTGCTTGTGCGGCAAGTACAAGCGCATGAAGTACAAGGGCGTCATCTGCGAAAAGTGCGGCGTCGAAGTCACGCTGTCGCGCGTCCGTCGCGAGCGCATGGGCCATATCGAGCTCGCCGCACCCGTCGCTCACATCTGGTTCCTGAAGTCGCTGCCGTCGCGCATCGGCACGCTGCTCGACATGACCCTGAAGGACATCGAGCGCGTCCTCTACTTCGAGAACTACATCGTCACCGAGCCTGGCCTCACCGCGCTGAAGGAGCACCAGCTGCTCAGCGAGGAAGAGTACATGATCGCTGTCGACGAGTATGGCGAGGATTCGTTCACCGCCATGATCGGCGCCGAGGCCATTCATGACCTTCTGGCCGGCATGGACCTGGAGAAGATCGCCGGCGACCTGCGTTCGGAACTGGCTTCGACCACGTCCGAGCTGAAGCAGAAGAAGTATCTCAAGCGGCTCAAGGTCGTCGAGAATTTCATGGAATCCGGCAACCGTCCGGAATGGATGATCATGAAGGTGGTTCCGGTGATCCCGCCGGACCTGCGCCCGCTGGTTCCGCTGGATGGTGGACGTTTCGCCACGTCCGACCTGAACGACCTCTATCGTCGCGTCATCAATCGCAACAACCGTCTGAAGCGGCTGATCGAGCTGCGCGCTCCCGGCATCATCGTGCGCAATGAAAAGCGCATGCTGCAGGAAGCCGTCGATGCGCTGTTCGACAATGGCCGTCGCGGCCGCGTCATCACCGGCGCCAACAAGCGCCCGCTGAAGTCGCTGTCCGACATGCTGAAGGGCAAGCAGGGCCGGTTCCGTCAGAACCTGCTCGGCAAGCGCGTCGACTATTCCGGCCGTTCGGTCATCGTCACCGGTCCGGAGCTCAAGCTGCACCAGTGCGGCCTGCCGAAGAAGATGGCGCTCGAACTGTTCAAGCCCTTCATCTACGCCCGTCTCGACGCCAAGGGTTACTCCTCGACCGTCAAGCAGGCCAAGAAGCTGGTCGAGAAGGAGCGTCCGGAGGTCTGGGATATCCTCGACGAGGTCATCCGCGAGCACCCGGTTCTGCTGAACCGCGCGCCGACGCTGCACCGCTTGGGCATCCAGGCGTTCGAGCCGATCCTGATCGAAGGCAAGGCGATCCAGCTGCACCCGCTGGTGTGCACGGCCTTCAACGCCGACTTCGACGGTGACCAGATGGCGGTTCACGTGCCGCTTTCGCTGGAAGCGCAGCTTGAAGCCCGCGTGCTGATGATGTCGACCAACAACATCCTGCACCCGGCTTCCGGCGCGCCGATCATCGTGCCGTCGCAGGACATGGTTCTCGGTCTCTACTATCTCTCGATCGTCAACCAGAACGAGCCGGGCGAAGGCATGGTGTTTGCCGACATGGGCGAACTCCAGCATGCGCTCGAGACCAAGGCCGTGACGCTGCACTCCAAGATCAGGGGCCGCTTCCGCACGGTCGATGCCGAAGGCAAGATCGTGTCGAAGATCCATGACACCACCCCTGGCCGCATGATCATCGGCGAGCTTCTGCCGAAGAACGTCAACGTGCCCTACGAGACCGCCAACCAGGAGATGACCAAGAAGAACATCTCCAAGATGATCGACACCGTCTACCGCCATTGCGGTCAGAAGGAGACGGTCATTTTCTGCGATCGCATCATGGCGCTCGGCTTCAGCCATGCCTGCCGTGCCGGCATTTCGTTCGGCAAGGACGACATGCTGATCCCCGACAGCAAGATCAAGCTGGTGTCCGACACCGAGGCTTTGGCCAAGGAATACGAGCAGCAGTACAATGACGGCCTGATCACGCAGGGCGAGAAGTACAACAAGGTCGTCGACGCCTGGGCCAAGTGCTCGGAAAAGGTCGCCGACGAAATGATGGCCCGCATCAAGGCGGTCGAGTTCGAGGACAATGGCCGTCAGAAGCCGATGAACTCGATCTACATGATGTCGCACTCCGGTGCGCGTGGCTCGCCCACCCAGATGCGCCAGCTTGCCGGCATGCGCGGCCTGATGGCCAAGCCGTCGGGTGAAATCATCGAGACGCCGATCATCTCGAACTTCAAGGAAGGCCTGACCGTGCTCGAGTACTTCAACTCGACCCACGGCGCCCGCAAGGGTCTGGCCGACACCGCCCTGAAGACGGCGAACTCGGGCTACCTCACCCGTCGTCTGGTCGACGTGGCGCAGGACTGCATCGTCAACTCCGTGGATTGCGGCACCGACAAGGGCCTCACCATGCAGCCGATCGTCGATGCCGGTCAGGTCGTTGCTTCGGTCGGCCAGCGCGTGCTGGGCCGTACCTCGCTCGACGACATCACCCATCCGGTGTCGGGCGATGTTCTGGTCAAGGCCGGAACGCTGATGGACGAGCGTGACGTGGAGAAGATCGAAAAGGCCGGCGTGCAGTCGGTCCGCATTCGCTCGGCACTGACCTGCGAGGTCAGGATCGGCGTCTGCGCGGTCTGCTACGGACGCGATCTGGCTCGCGGTACCCCGGTCAACCAGGGTGAAGCGGTCGGCGTCATCGCGGCGCAGTCGATCGGTGAGCCGGGTACCCAGCTCACTATGCGTACCTTCCACATGGGCGGTACCGCGCAGGTGGTGGACTCTTCGTTCCTTGAAGCCTCCTATGAGGGCAAGGTCGAGATCCGCAACCGCAACGTGGTGCGCAACTCCGACGGCCAGCAGATGGTCATGGGCCGCAACATGGCGGTGCTGATCCTCGATGAAGCCGGAAAGGAGCGTGCCTCGCACCGCCTCACCTATGGTTCGCGCATCTTCGTGGACGATGGTGACAAGGTGAAGCGCGGCCAGCGTATCGCCGAGTGGGATCCCTATACCCGTCCGGTCCTCACCGAAATCGAGGGCAGGGTGTCGTACGAGGATCTGGTCGATGGCATCTCCGTCCAGGAAACGGCCGACGAGTCGACCGGCATCACCAAGCGTGAGGTCATCGACTGGCGCTCGACGCCGCGTGGAAACGACCTGAAGCCGGCGATCGCCATCCAGGACGCCAAGGGCAAGGTCGGCAAGCTGTCGAAGGGCGGCGACGCCCGCTTCCTGCTCTCGGTCGAGGCCATTCTCTCGGTCGAGCCGGGTTCGCAGGTTCGCCCTGGCGACGTTCTGGCGCGTATCCCGATGGAAAGTGCCAAGACCAAGGACATCACCGGCGGTCTGCCGCGTGTTGCCGAACTGTTCGAGGCACGTCGTCCGAAGGATCACGCCATCATCGCCGAGATCGATGGCACGATCCGCTTCGGCCGCGACTACAAGAACAAGCGCCGCATCATCATCGAGCCGCACGACTCGACGCTTGAGCCGGTCGAATACCTGATCCCGAAGGGCAAGCCGTTCCATCTCCAGGACGGCGACGTCATCGAGAAGGGCGACTACATCCTCGACGGCAATCCGGCGCCGCACGACATCCTGGCGATCAAGGGCGTGGAGGCACTTGCTTCCTACCTCGTCAACGAAATCCAGGAAGTTTATCGTCTGCAGGGCGTGTCGATCAACGACAAGCACATCGAGGTGATCGTTCGCCAGATGCTGCAGAAGGTCGAGATCACGGTGCAGGGCGACTCGACCTACATTCCGGGCGACCACGTCGACGTGATCGAGCTGGAAGAGGTCAACGAGCGCCTGGTCGAGGACGGCAAGAAGCCGGCCGAAGGCCAGCCGGTGCTGCTGGGCATAACCAAGGCCTCGCTGCAGACGCCGTCCTTCATCTCGGCCGCCTCCTTCCAGGAGACGACCAGGGTGCTGACGGAAGCCGCGGTTGCCGGCAAGACCGACATGCTGCAGGGCTTGAAGGAAAACGTCATTGTCGGCCGGCTGATCCCGGCCGGCACAGGCGGCACGATGAGCCAGATCCGGCGCATCGCCACCTCGCGCGACGAACTGATCATCGATGAGCGCCGCAAGGCCTCCGGTGTGGAAGTTGCCGAGCCTATGCTGGCCGACATGACAACCGCCGCGCAGTAAGCGCGGCGGCCAAAAATCTCAGGCAACAAGGCCGTCGGGGCAACCCGGCGGCCTTTTTGTTTTCCTGGGCATGGCGAAGTTGGTATCCATGGTGGCGAGAGGTCCACGCGTTCCTACTCTTTCGCGTTTCGGCTCTCGATCGGAGAAGAGAACGATGAGCAAGAAGACCTGGGCTGCTGTCGACGACTACATCGTTGATGCCCTGTTCGAGGCGGATCCCGCCCTCGACACTGTTCTGGCCGCCAACCGTGACCAAGGTTTGCCGCCGATCGACGTCTCGCCGGCGCAGGGCAAGCTGCTTTCGCTTCTTGCGCGCATTCAGGGAGCGAAGAAGGTTCTCGAAATCGGCACGCTGGGCGGCTATTCGACGATCTGGATGGCGCGCGCCTTGCCTGCAAGCGGCAAGATCGTGACGCTTGAACTCGACCCGCACCACGCCAGCGTCGCGAGGTCAAACTTTGTCCGGGCAGGCGTGTCGGAGCGCGTGGAACTGCGGGTCGGGCCGGCCGTTCAGTCACTTGCCGCGCTGAGCGCTGAGAACGCCGGACCGTTCGATCTCATCTTCATCGACGCCGACAAGCCGAACAACCCGAATTATTTGTCCTGGGCGATGCGGCTTTCGCGGCCGGGAACGGTCATTGTCTGTGACAACGTCATCCGCGACGGCGCCGTGCTCGATGAGGGTGGCCATGACGCCAACGTCGTGGGCGCCCGGGCAGCGTTCTCGTTCATCGGCAGCGATAAGCGGTTGGATGGCACCGCCATTCAGACGGTTGGCGCCAAGGGCTATGACGGCTTTGCGATTGCGATCGTCGAGTGAAAACGCAACTCTGATGTCGAAGAGTGTTGGACAGATGAACGAGGCAGCCCTTTGGGACCTAATCAATACGGGCCGCGAGCGCATGAACTTTGCGCAGCGAAGGCTCTGGGATTTGATCGGGATCGACCCCGAGCAATGGATTCACCGGACCTCGGCTGGCGATGATCATCGCATTTGGGTTGTAGCGCTGATCGGCCGAACTGTGATCTCTTGAGATTGCCGTTCAAGATGTGCTGACCGAATTGGAATTCGGACATCGCACCGCACCAATCGTCTCCGGACCTAAGCCGGGAACATATCCCGGCCAAGGCTCACGATAGCACACCTCGATTCAATCGAAAAACGCCTCGACCACATTGCGCTTGCCGAGCATGAAGGCGTCGGCGACATGCTGCAGCGGCGCCAGATCGACATCTGAGGCACCGGCGCGCACGATCTCGGCGAAACGCTTGTAAAGCATCGGGTATTCCGCCTCCGGCTCCTCGTGCACGACACGGCCGTCGACCGCGAGCTTCGAACCACCGCCCGACAGCACCATCTTGCCGGCATCCGTGTCGGCCAGGATGTCCCAGCTTTGCGGGCCGGTCTGCAGCCAGTCGAGGTCCATTGTCACCGGCAGTCCGTTCGACGTGCGGAAGGTGACCTGCGCTGCGACCGGGGCGGCGCGGTTTTCCGGAAAGTCGAGCACGGCCGCGGTGATGAACATCGCCGGCAGGATGTGGGTTGCGATCGACAGCGCGTTGATGCCGGGATCGAAGACACCGAAGCCGCCAGGCGCCCAGATCCAGTCCTGATTCGGATGCCAGCGGCGTACGTCCTCTTTCCAGACAATCGCAGCTGACCGGATTCGGGTCGATGCGAGGAAGTTGCGCGCGGCCTCCACAGCCGGCGCGTAGCGCGAATGCCAGCTGGCGAACAGCGAGACGCCACTGGCCGTCGCAAGTCTCTTCAGGTCCTCGACCTCGCTGACCGTGGCGCCGGGCGGCTTTTCCAGGAAGACATGCTTTTTTGCGATCAGCGCCGTGCGCGCCGCATCGTAGCGGAACTGCGGCGGCATGCAGAGCGAAACGGCGTCGAGCTCCGGCACCGCGTCGAGCATTGCTTCGATGGTGGGAAAATTCGGAATGCCGTCGACCTTGCCGTGCCGGCTGGCGGCCGCGACCAGGCGATAGTCCTGGTCTTTCGCCAGGGCCGGCAGGTGCTGGTCGCGGACGATCTTGCCGACGCCGACGATGCCAATGTTGATGGGCTCAGACACGGCCGCTCCGTCTGTTTGATGATGGTGAGCGTTTCTAGCAGAAGACTTGCTCCGGGCAAGCCGAAGCCGCCCAGTGGGAGCCGAAAGCTCAGCCCCAGCTTTCCTCGAATTGCAACGTCAGCTTTCCGCCCGCCAGAAAGGCCTCGATCACTGGTTCGAAAGGCGAGGGGTCGAGGCCGTTGGCTGCCAGCCATTCATCCGAATAGTAGGTGTTGGCATAGCGGTCACCGGAATCGCAGATCAGCGTAACCAGCGAACCGGTTTTGCCATGCTCGACCATACGTGCGGCCTGAAAGCACATGGCGATGAAGTTGGTGCCGGTCGAGCCGCCGACACGGCGGCCGAGCCGGCGCGACAAAACCCGCATCGCCGCCAGCGATACGGCATCCGGCACCCGCAGCATGTGATCGATGACGCCAGGCACGAAGGACGGCTCCATGCGCGGCCGGCCAATGCCCTCGATCCGCGACGGCTGTTCGCAGCGACAATCGCGATCGTGCGTGGCAAAGCCTTTGAAGAAGGCGGAGCGCTCGACATCCGCAACCGACAGCCGCGTGGCGTGCCGCTTGTAGCGCAGGTATCGGCCAATCGTGGCTGACGTGCCGCCCGTACCGGCACTCATCACGATCCAGCTTGGGATGGGATGCCGCTCCTCGCGCATCTGTCCGAAGATGGAATCGGCAATGTTGTTGTTGCCGCGCCAGTCGGTGGCGCGTTCGGCATGGGTGAACTGGTCCATGAAATGGCCGCCGAGCCGTTCGGTGAGTTCGGCCGACTCGGCATAGATGCGCCTGCCGTCGTCGATGAAATGGCAGTTGCCGCCATAATGCTCGATCGCGGCGATCTTTTCGCGCGACGTCGATCGGGGCATCACTGCGTAGAAAGGCACGCCGATCATGCGGGCGAAATACGCTTCCGACACCGCTGTTGAGCCTGATGAGGCTTCGACCACTGGCGAGCCTTCGCGGACCAGGCCATTGCACAGAGCATAAAGAAACAGCGAACGCGCCAGCCGGTGCTTCAGGCTGCCGGTCGGATGGGTGGATTCATCCTTGAGATAGAAGTCAATTCCCATCGGCGCCGGCAGGTCGAGTTTCCAAAGATGCGTGTCCGCAGAGCGGTGCTGGTCGGCCTCGATCGCGGCGACCGCCTTGTCGGCCCAGGCCCGGGATGCAGGTTCAACCATTCTCGATCCTGCCATCATCTGTGCCCTGGTTTCAGATCGGCACGTCGAAGGTGACGATCGAGACTTCGCCTTCGAGCGCGCCTTGGAATGCCGACAGATGCGGTTCGTCGTCGGGTACGCCTTCCATGTCGCCGATCTGGTCGAGTTCGGCCTCGGCGTAGCCCTCCGCGGCGAGCGATTCGAGCACGCGGCGCACCGCCGAATCGTCATCGGGCGCAACCAGCATGACATGCACGCCTTCCGGCTTGCCGCCCTTCTTCTTCCACACCCGGCCGGTGACGATGGTGACCGGCCGTTCCTCATTGTCGTTCACGGGTCGATTCCTTCGAATGAGGAGATTTGGGCTGTTCATGCGGACTTTTCGCATGAAGCATGACTTCGCAACAGTCGAAAACCGGTCACTTTCTTCTCCGTCCTTGCAAAATGACGAAAGAAAATTACATGCGGTTTTCGCATGGCTGCCAAGCCCCGGCTTCAATGCAATATTTGGCACTCCGGGGTTGACGGTTCGCGGGCTTGCGAGTAGAAGCCGCCCAGTCAGAACCGATGTGAGGCTCTCCCTTCCGAAGCGACACGCTTTGGAGTTTGCCTCAAACAGGGTTCGTTTTACGAGCGAAAAGACATTTCCGGCGTGCACGAAGCGAGTTCCGCTTCCTCTGCCATTTGTTCGGGCAAGACCGCGAGGCGCGGTTTATGGCCCGAATTTGCGTATGGAAATGACGCTTTGAGCGGCCCTGACCGGGCGAGACACGGAATTGAGAGACAAGAGGGTTTAATGCCTACCGTCAACCAGCTGATCCGCAAGCCGCGCATTGCGCCGGTGAAGCGCAACAAGGTCCCGGCCATGCAGCAGAACCCGCAGAAGCGGGGCGTCTGCACGCGCGTCTATACAACGACGCCGAAGAAGCCGAACTCGGCGCTGCGCAAGGTGGCCAAGATCCGCCTGACCAATGGTTTTGAAGTGATCGGGTACATCCCCGGCGAAGGTCACAACCTTCAGGAGCACTCCGTGGTCATGATCCGCGGCGGCCGCGTCAAGGATCTTCCGGGCGTTCGCTACCACATCATCCGCGGCGTGCTCGACACGCAGGGTGTGAAGAACCGCAAGCAGCGCCGTTCGAAGTACGGCGCCAAGCGGCCGAAGTAAGATTTTCCGGCCCTGGCGCTCGAATGCGTCGGGCTATGAGATTGAGAGACAAAAGCCATGTCGCGTCGTCACAGTGCAGAAAAGCGTGAGATCAATCCGGACCCGAAGTTCGGCGATCTGATCGTCACCAAGTTCATGAACGCCGTCATGTATGACGGCAAGAAGTCGGTTGCCGAGACCATCGTCTACGGCGCGCTCGACCAGGTTCAGTCGAAGACCAAGCAGGAGCCGGTCACCGTCTTCCATCAGGCGCTCGACAATGTCGCGCCGCATGTGGAAGTGCGTTCGCGTCGCGTCGGCGGCGCCACCTACCAGGTTCCGGTCGATGTGCGCCCCGAGCGTCGTCAGGCATTGGCCATCCGTTGGCTGATCGCTGCCGCCCGCAACCGCAACGAGACCACCATGGTCGACCGCCTCTCCGGCGAGCTTATGGACGCGGCCAACAACCGCGGCACGGCCGTCAAGAAGCGTGAAGACACCCACAAGATGGCTGAAGCCAACCGCGCTTTCGCGCACTACCGCTGGTAAAGCGCGAACGAGACTGAGAGGCAGCTACGATGGCCCGCGAATACAAAATCGAAGACTACCGCAATTTCGGTATCATGGCGCATATTGACGCCGGCAAGACGACGACCACCGAGCGCGTCCTCTATTACACGGGCAAGTCGCACAAGATTGGCGAAGTGCACGACGGCGCTGCCACCATGGACTGGATGGAGCAGGAGCAGGAGCGCGGCATCACCATCACGTCTGCTGCCACCACGACCTTCTGGAAGGGTCGCAGCGGCAAGATGTACCGCTTCAACATCATCGACACCCCCGGACACGTCGACTTCACCATCGAAGTCGAGCGTTCGTTGCGTGTGCTCGACGGCGCTATCGCGCTGCTGGATGCCAATGCCGGTGTCGAGCCGCAGACGGAAACCGTCTGGCGCCAGGCTGACAAGTACCGCGTCCCGCGCATGATCTTCTGCAACAAGATGGACAAGATCGGCGCCGACTTCTACCGCTCGGTCGAGATGATCGGTTCGCGCCTCGGTGCGCATGCCGTCGTCATGCAGCTGCCGATCGGCGCCGAGACCGAGTTCAAGGGCGTTGTCGATCTCGTCGAGATGAACGCGCTGGTCTGGCGCGACGAGACGCTGGGCGCTGCCTGGGACGTCGTCGAGATCCCGGCCGACCTTCAGGCTCGTGCGGAAGAATACCGCGAGAAGATGATCGAAGCCGCCGTCGAAATGGACGAGACGGCGCTTGAGAATTACCTCGAAGGCAAGATGCCGTCGAATGACGAGATCCGCGCGCTGATCCGCAAGGGCACCATTGCGGTCAAGTTCTACCCGATGTTCTGCGGCTCGGCCTTCAAGAACAAGGGCGTGCAGCCGTTGCTCGACGCCGTCGTCGAATATCTGCCTTCGCCGGCCGATGTTCCCGCCATCAAGGGCGTTGACGCCAAGACCGACGCTGACATCGAGCGTCATGCCGATGACAACGAGCCGCTTTCGATGCTCGCCTTCAAGATCATGAACGACCCGTTCGTCGGTTCGCTCACCTTTGCCCGCATCTACTCGGGCAAGCTGACCAAGGGCATCTCGGTCGACAACACCGTCAAGGGCAAGAAAGAGCGCATCGGCCGCATGCTGCAGATGCATGCGAATTCGCGCGCTGACGTCGAAGAGGCTTTTGCCGGCGACATCGTCGCTCTGGCTGGTCTCAAGGACACGACCACCGGCGACACGCTGAGCGATCCGCTGCACCCGGTCATCCTCGAGCGCATGGAATTCCCCGATCCGGTCATCCAGATCGCGATCGAGCCGAAGACCAAGAACGACCAGGAAAAGATGGGCCTCGCCCTTCACCGCCTGGCCGCCGAGGATCCGTCCTTCCGCGTCAAGACCGACGAAGAATCCGGCCAGACCATCATTTCCGGCATGGGCGAACTCCACCTCGACATCATCGTCGACCGCATGCGTCGCGAGTTCAAGGTCGAGGCCAATGTCGGCGCACCGCAGGTGGCCTATCGCGAGACGATCACCCGCAGGCACGAGCAGGACTACACGCATAAGAAGCAGACCGGCGGTACCGGTCAGTTCGCTCGCGTCAAGATCGTCTTTGAGCCGAACCCGGAAAGCAGCGAGTTCGAGTTCGAGACCAAGATCGTCGGCGGCGCCGTGCCGAAGGAATACATCCCCGGTGTCGAAAAGGGCATCAACAGCGTCATGACTTCGGGTCCGTTCGCGGGCTTCCCGATGATCGGCGTCAAGGCGACGCTCATCGACGGCGCTTACCACGATGTGGACTCGAGCGTTCTGGCTTTCGAAATCGCCGGTCGCGCTTGTTTCCGTGAAGCCGCACCCAAGCTTGGTGTGCAGCTGCTCGAGCCGATCATGAAGGTCGAGGTCGTCACGCCGGAAGATTATGTCGGCAGCGTCATTGGTGACCTGAACGGCCGTCGCGGCCAGATCCAGGGCCAGGAAGCGCGCGGCGTGGCCGTCGTCATCAACGCGATGGTGCCGCTCGCCAACATGTTCAAGTACGTCGACAACCTGCGCTCGATGAGCCAGGGCCGCGCGGCCTACACGATGCAGTTCGATCACTATGAGCCTGTGCCGACCGCGGTCGCTCAGGAAGTTCAGAAGAAATACGCGTAACCCCAACGGGTTGCAGCAGTAACTTAATTCAAGGCCCGCACGGGCGAGCAGGATTGGAGACATCACATGGCAAAAGGTAAATTCGAGCGTAACAAGCCTCATGTGAACATCGGCACGATTGGTCACGTCGATCACGGCAAGACGTCGCTGACGGCGGCGATCACGAAGTATTTTGGCGAGTACAAACGCTACGACCAGATCGATGCGGCGCCCGAAGAGAAGGCCCGCGGCATCACCATCTCGACGGCTCACGTCGAATACGAGACGGCTGCCCGCCACTACGCCCACGTCGACTGCCCCGGCCACGCCGACTATGTGAAGAACATGATCACTGGTGCCGCGCAGATGGACGGCGCGATCCTGGTCGTTTCGGCCGCCGACGGCCCGATGCCGCAGACCCGCGAGCACATCCTGCTTGCCCGTCAGGTCGGCGTGCCGTCGATCGTGGTGTTTTTGAACAAGGTCGACCAGGTCGACGACGCCGAGCTGCTCGAACTGGTCGAGCTCGAGGTTCGCGAGCTTCTGTCGAAGAACGAATTCCCCGGCGACGACATTCCGATCGTCAAGGGTTCGGCGCTGGCTGCTCTTGAAGATTCCAACAAGACGATCGGCGAAGACGCGATCCGCGAGCTGATGGCTGCGGTCGACGCCTACATCCCGACGCCGGTTCGTCCGCTCGACAAGCCGTTCCTGATGCCGATCGAAGACGTGTTCTCGATCTCGGGCCGTGGCACGGTCGTGACCGGCCGCGTCGAGCGCGGGATCGTCAAGGTTGGCGAGGAACTCGAGATCATCGGCATCCGTCCGACGACCAAGACGACCTGCACGGGCGTTGAAATGTTCCGCAAGCTGCTCGATCAGGGCCAGGCTGGCGACAACATCGGCGCGCTGCTGCGTGGCGTTGATCGTGAAGGTGTCGAGCGCGGCCAGGTTCTGGCCAAGCCCGGCACGGTGAAGCCGCACAAGAAGTTCGTGGCCGAAGCCTACATCCTGACCAAGGACGAAGGTGGCCGTCACACGCCGTTCTTCACCAACTACCGTCCGCAGTTCTACTTCCGCACGACCGACGTGACCGGCATCGTGTCGCTGCCGGAAGGCACCGAGATGGTCATGCCTGGCGACAACATCACGGTCGATGTCGAGCTGATCGTGCCGATCGCCATGGAAGAGAAGCTGCGCTTCGCCATCCGTGAAGGCGGCCGCACCGTCGGTGCCGGCATCGTCGTCACCATCAAAGAGTAATTTGGACTTAAACCGATCTGTCGCGGGCGCGGAAGTTGCCCGCGCCGCGCCAGAACAAGGAATTGACGCATGAACGGACAGAATATCCGCATCCGCCTGAAGGCGTTTGATCACCGCGTGCTTGACGCCTCGACGAAGGAAATCGTGTCGACGGCCAAGCGCACCGGGGCAAACGTCCGCGGCCCCATTCCGCTGCCGACGCGGATTGAAAAGTTCACGGTTAACCGGTCGCCTCACGTCGACAAGAAGAGCCGCGAGCAGTTCGAGATGCGCACGCACAAGCGTCTGCTCGACATCGTCGATCCGACCCCGCAGACCGTCGATGCTTTGATGAAGCTCGATTTGGCCGCCGGCGTCGACGTCGAGATCAAGCTCTAAGGGAATGAGAGCGCGGTAAGGGGCGGTGCCCCTGGCCCGGAACTCTAAAGGAATTGAACCGATGCGTTCAGGTGTGATTGCAAAGAAGGTGGGAATGACCCGCATCTATAACGATGCCGGGGAACATGTTCCCGTCACCGTTCTCCAGATGGAGAACTGCCAGGTCGTGGCGCAGCGCACGCAGGAGAAGAATGGCTACACCGCCGTTCAGCTCGGCGTTGGCCTCGCCAAGGTGAAGAACACGTCGAAGGCGCTGCGCGGCCATTTCGCGACTGCTTCCGTCGAGCCGAAAGCGAAAGTCGCCGAATTCCGCGTCTCCGCCGACAATATGATCGATGTCGGCGCCGAGATCACCGTCGAGCACTTCGTCGCCGGCCAGAAGGTCGATGTGACGGGCACGACGATCGGCAAGGGTTTCCAGGGCGTCATCAAGCGCCACCACATGGGTGGTGGCCGCGCGACGCACGGTAACTCGGTCTCGCACCGTACACACGGTTCGACCGGCCAGCGTCAGGACCCGGGCAAGGTGTTCAAGGGCAAGCATATGGCTGGCCACATGGGCGACACCCGGGTCACCACACAGAATGTCGAGATCGTTTCGACCGACGCCGACCGCGGCCTGATCCTGATCCGCGGTGCGGTTCCCGGATCGAAGGGCGCCTGGATCCTGGTCCGCGATGCGGCCAAGGTGGCACTGCCGGCCAATGCGCCGAAGCCCGCCGCGATCCGTGCCGTCGTCAAGAACGAGGCTCCGGCCGCAGAGGGAGCAGAATAATGGATCTCAAGATCACAACGCTCGGCGGTAAAGACGCCGGCAAAGTGGAACTCTCCGACGGGATTTTCGGCCTTGATCCGCGCGAGGACATCCTGCAGCGCGTCGTGCGCTGGCAGCTTGCCAAGAAGCAGCAGGGCACGCACAAGGCCAAGGGCCGCGCCGAAATCGCGCGCACCGGCGCCAAGATGTACAAGCAGAAGGGTACGGGCCGCGCCCGTCACCATTCGGCACGCGCTCCGCAGTTCCGCGGCGGCGGCAAGGCCCACGGCCCGGTCGTTCGCAGCCACGAGCATGAACTGCCCAAGAAGGTTCGTGCGCTTGGCCTCAAGCATGCACTCTCGGCCAAGGCCAAGAGCGCGTCGATCATCATCATCGACGAGCTGAAGCTGACCGAGGCCAAGACCAAGGCGCTGATCGCGAATTTTGCGACGCTGGGCCTGACCAACGCCCTGTTGATTGGCGGCGCCGAGCTTGACAATAACTTCAAGCTGGCCGCGACCAACATTCCAAACATCGACGTGCTGCCCATCCAGGGCATCAACGTCTACGACATTCTGCGCCGCGGCACGCTGGTCCTTTCCAAGGCCGCCGTCGAGGCTCTCGAGGAGCGCTTTAAATGACCGACCTTCGTCATTATGACGTGATCGTCTCGCCGGCGATCACTGAAAAGTCGACCATGGCCTCCGAGAACAACCAGGTCGTCTTCAACGTCGCCAAGAAGGCGTCGAAGCCGGAAATCAAGGCTGCCGTCGAAGCGCTGTTTGGCGTCAAGGTGATGGCCGTGAACACGCTTGTCCGCAAGGGCAAGATCAAGCGCTTCCGTGGCACGGTTGGCCGCCAGAGCGACGTCAAGAAGGCGATTGTGACACTGGCCGACGGCCAGTCGATCGACGTCGCGACGGGTCTCTGAGCAAGGCCGCGAGGACAGAACAATGGCACTGAAAAAATTCAACCCGGTAACGCCGAGCACCCGCCAGCTGGTCATCGTCGACCGCTCGGGCCTCTACAAGGGCAAGCCCGTCAAGGGTCTGACCGAAGGCCTGACCAAGTCGGGCGGCCGCAACAATCACGGTCGCATCACGGCCCGCTTCATCGGCGGCGGTCACAAGCGTTCGTACCGCATCATCGACTTCAAGCGCCGCAAGTTCGACGTCGTCGGCACGGTCGAGCGTATCGAATACGATCCGAACCGCACCGCCTTCATCGCGCTGATCAAGTATGATGATGGCGAGCTGTCCTACATCATTGCCCCGCAGCGTCTGGCTCCCGGCGACAAGATCGTGGCCGGCGAAGCGGTCGACGTGAAGCCGGGCAATGCGATGCCGCTGGCCTCGATGCCGGTCGGCACGATCGTCCACAACATCGAGCTGAAGCCGGGCAAGGGTGCCCAGGTCGCTCGTTCGGCCGGTGGCTACGGCCAGCTGGTCGGCCGCGACCAGGGCATGGCGATCCTGCGCCTCAATTCGGGCGAGCAGCGTGTCGTTCACGGCTCCTGCATGGCCACCGTCGGTGCCGTGTCCAATCCGGACCACGGCAACATCAACGACGGCAAGGCCGGCCGCACGGTTTGGCGTGGCAAGCGCCCGCACAATCGCGGCGTGACCATGAACCCGGTCGACCATCCGCACGGCGGTGGCGAAGGCCGCACCTCCGGTGGCCGTCATCCGGTCAGCCCGTGGGGCAAGCCGACCAAGGGCAAGAAGACGCGGTCCAACAAGGCGACCGACAAGTTCATCCTGCGCTCGCGCCATCAGCGCAAGAGCTAAGAAGAGGTAACGCCAAGTGACTCGTTCTATTTGGAAAGGCCCCTTCATCGACGGCTACCTTCTCAAGAAGGTGGACAAGGTTCGTGAAGGTGGTCGCAATGAGGTGATCAAGATGTGGAGCCGTCGCTCCACCATCCTGCCGCAGTTCGTCGGCTTCACCTTCGGTGTCTACAACGGCCAGAAGCACGTTCCCGTCTCGGTGAACGAGGACATGGTCGGTCATAAGTTCGGTGAATTCGCTCCGACGCGGACCTATTACGGTCACGGCGCGGATAAGAAGGCGAAGAGGAAATAATCATGGGCAAGGCCAAAGCTCCGCGCAGGCTTGCTGATAACGAAGCGCGCGCCGTATTGCGCACGATCCGTATCAGCCCGCAGAAGCTGAACCTCGTTGCCGCGCTCATCCGCGGCAAGAAGGTCGCGACAGCGCTTTCCGACCTCGAATTCTCGGCCAAGCGGATTTCCGGCACGGTCAAGAAGACGCTGGAATCGGCGATCGCCAACGCGGAAAACAACCACGACCTCGATGTCGATGCGCTGGTGGTGGCGGAAGCCTATGTCGGCAAGTCGATCGTCATGAAGCGTTTCCACGCCCGTGGCCGTGGTCGCGCCAGCCGCATCGAGAAGCCGTTCTCGCACCTCACGATCGTCGTTCGTGAAGTCGAAGAAAAAGGGGAGGCCGCATAATGGGCCAGAAAGTCAATCCGATCGGTCTGCGCCTCGGCATCAACCGCACCTGGGATTCGCGCTGGTTCGCGAACACCGGCGAGTACGGCAAGCTGCTGCATGAGGACATCAAGATCCGCAAGTATCTTGAGAAGGAACTCAAGCAGGCCGCGATCTCCAAGGTCGTGATCGAGCGCCCGCACAAGAAGTGCCGCGTCACCATCCATGCCGCGCGCCCGGGTCTGATCATCGGCAAGAAGGGCGCCGACATCGAGAAGCTTCGCAAGAAGCTGATGGAGATGACGAAGTCCGAGACGCACCTCAACATCGTCGAAGTGCGTAAGCCGGAAATCGACGCGACCCTGGTCGCCCAGTCGATCGCCCAGCAGCTCGAGCGCCGTATCGCTTTCCGTCGTGCCATGAAGCGCGCCGTCCAGTCGGCGATGCGCCTCGGTGCCGAAGGCATCCGCATCAACTGCTCCGGCCGTCTCGGCGGCGCCGAGATCGCGCGCATGGAATGGTACCGCGAAGGTCGCGTTCCGCTGCATACGCTGCGTGCCGATGTCGACTACGGCACGGCTGAAGCGCATACGGCGTACGGCATCTGCGGCGTCAAGGTCTGGGTATTCAAGGGCGAGATCCTCGAGCACGATCCGATGGCTTCGGAACGCCGCGCGACCGAGGGTGATGCTGCGCATGGCGGTGGTGGTGATCGCGAACGCGGTCGTCGTCGCGAAAACGCCTGAGACATTTAGGAATTTGGAGTTAGAACGATGCTGCAGCCAAAGCGCACAAAGTTCCGCAAGCAGTTCAAGGGCCGTATCCATGGTACCGCAAAGGGCGGCACCAACCTGGATTTCGGTGGTTTCGGGCTGAAGGCGCTTGAGCCGAACCGCGTCACTGCACGTGAGATCGAGGCGGCCCGCCGCGCGATCACCCGTGAAATGAAGCGCGCTGGTCGCGTCTGGATCCGTATTTTCCCGGACGTGCCGGTCACTTCGAAGCCGACCGAAGTCCGCATGGGCAAGGGCAAGGGCGCGGTCGACTACTGGGCGGCGCGCGTCAAGCCGGGCCGCATCATGTTCGAGATCGACGGCGTCAATGAAGAAACCGCCCGTGAGGCGCTGCGTCTCGGCGCGGCCAAGCTCTCGGTCAAGACGCGCTTCGTACAGCGCATCGCAGAATAAGGACGGGCTGATCATGAAAGCCGAAGACATCCGGACCAAGACCCAGGATCAGCTGACCGACGACCTGGCCAGCCTGAAGAAGGAGCAGTTCAACCTGCGCTTCCAGAAGGCCACCGGCCAGCTCGAGAAGACCGCGCGCGTGAGACAGGTCCGTAAGGACATTGCGCGCATCAAGACCATCGCTGCGGAAAAGTCCGCGGCTAAGAAGGCTTAAGGACGAAAACCATGCCAAAGCGCATTCTGCAGGGCACCGTCGTCAGCGACAAGAACGAGAAGACGGTTGTCGTCAAGGTCGAACGGCGCTTCACGCATCCCGTGATGAAGAAGACCGTGCGCATGACCAAGAAGTACAAGGCGCACGACGAGAACAACGCCCACAAGGTTGGCGATCAGGTGTTCATCCAGGAATCGAAGCCGATTTCCAAGGATAAGCGCTGGATCGTTGTGTCTTCGGACCAGGCGTAAACAAACGAATTTTGGACAGACCGGGGAGGGGCTTAGAGCCCATCCCGTTAGAAAAGAAGAAGGCGGCCAGTCATGATTCAGATGCAAACAAACCTCGACGTGGCGGATAATTCCGGCGCGCGTCGTGTCATGTGCATCAAGGTGCTGGGCGGCTCGAAGCGGAAATACGCTTCCGTGGGCGACATCATCGTGGTGTCGATCAAGGAAGCCATTCCGCGCGGCCGCGTTAAGAAGGGCGATGTGATGAAGGCGGTCGTGGTTCGCACGGCCAAGGACATCCGCCGCCCGGACGGCAGCGTGATCCGTTTCGACAAGAACGCGGCCGTTCTCGTCGACAACAAGAAAGAGCCGATCGGCACGCGTATCTTCGGACCGGTTCCGCGCGAACTCCGCGCCAAGAACCACATGAAGATCATCTCGCTCGCGCCTGAAGTGCTGTAAGGAGCCGGACCAATGCAAAAGATTAGAAAAGGCGACAAGGTCGTCGTTCTGGCCGGCAAGGACAAGGGCCGTTCGGGCGAAGTCCTCTCGGTTCAGCCGAAGGAAGACACCGCGCTGGTGCGCGGCGTCAACATGATCCGTCGTCACCAGAAGCAGTCCCAGTCCCAAGAGGGCGGGATCATCACCAAGGAAGCGCCGATCCAGCTGTCGAACATCGCGCTGGCCGACCCCAAGGATGGCAAGCCGACCCGCGTCGGTTTCATCTTCCAGAAGGACGGCAAGAAGGTGCGCGTCGCCAAGCGCTCGGGAGAAGTCATCAATGGCTAAGGCTCAAACCAAGCAGGCGACTGCCACCAACACGCCGCGCCTGAAGCAGGTCTACAACGAGACCATCCGCAAGGCGCTGCAGGAGCAGTTCGGCTACGACAACGAAATGCAGGTTCCGCGCCTCGACAAGATCGTGCTGAACATGGGCGTTGGCGAAGCGACCGCCGATTCGAAGAAGCCTTCGGTTGCCGCCGAAGACCTGGCGATGATCGCCGGCCAGAAGGCCGTCGTCACCCGCGCCCGCAATTCGATCGCCGGCTTCAAGGTCCGCGAGAACATGCCGATCGGCGCCAAGGTCACGCTGCGCAAGGAACGCATGTACGAGTTCCTCGACCGCCTCGTGAACATCGCGCTGCCACGCGTCCGCGACTTTCGCGGACTGAATCCGAAGAGCTTCGATGGCCGTGGCAACTATGCCATGGGCATCAAGGAACACATCGTGTTCCCGGAGATCAACTACGACAAGGTTGATCAGATCTGGGGCATGGACGTCATCGTTTGTACGACTGCGAAGACGGACGACGAAGCCAGGGCATTGCTCAAGGCTTTCAACTTCCCCTTCCGCCAGTAACGGCAGCGAGAAAAGGAAAAATCTGAAATGGCAAAGACCAGCTCAGTCGAGAAGAACAACAGGCGCCGCAAGCTTGCCGACCAGTACGGTCCCAAGCGCGCTGCGCTCAAGGCGATCATCATGGATCAGTCCAAGCCGATGGAAGAGCGCTTCCGCGCTCAGCTCAAGCTTGCCGCCATGCCCCGCAACTCGGCCAAGATCCGCATCCGCAACCGCTGCGAAGTCACCGGCCGTCCGCGTGCCTACTATCGTAAGCTCAAAGTATCGCGCATCGCGCTTCGTGATCTCGGCAACAACGGCCAGATCCCGGGCCTGGTCAAGTCGAGCTGGTAAGGAGCACATAACATGTCATTGAGCGATCCTCTCGGCGATATGCTGACCCGCATCCGCAACGCCTACGGCCGCAAGAAGTCGAGTGTCTCGACCCCGGCTTCGCGTCTGCGCACCCGCGTCCTCGACGTGCTGAAGGCTGAAGGCTACATCCGCGACTACAGCCAGACGGACTTCGACAACGGCAAGTCCGAAATCGAAATCGAGCTGAAGTATTTCGACGGCGCGCCGGTCGTGCGTGAAATCGCCCGCGTTTCGAAGCCGGGCCGCCGCGTTTACGTCTCGGCCAAGTCGATCCCGCACGTCGCCAACGGTCTCGGCATCGCCATCCTTTCGACGCCGAAGGGCGTGATGGCCGACCATGAAGCGCGTGAACAGAATGTCGGCGGCGAGATCCTCTGCCAGATCTTCTGATCTGGCAGCTGACCCGCAAAGTGGAATCCGGTCTTCGGATCGTTTCCGAAGACAGAGACCTGAAACAAGAGAAGTGACGAGGACAACAAAATGTCTCGTATTGGAAAGAAACCCGTTTCGCTGCCGCAGGGCGTTACCGCGACCGTCAACGGCCAGACCGTGACGGCGAAGGGCCCCAAGGGCGAGCTGAAGTTCGTGGTGAACGACGAAGTCCTGGTCAAGATGGAAGGCAGCGAGATTGCCGTCCAGCCGCGCGACCAGACCAAGACGGCTCGCTCGAAGTGGGGCATGTCGCGCACGCAGATCGTCAACATCCTGCAGGGCGTGAAGGACGGCTTCGAAAAGAAGCTCGAGATCACCGGCGTCGGCTATCGCGCCGCACTTCAGGGCAAGAACCTGCAACTGGCACTTGGCTTCAGCCATGACGTCGTCTACGAGACGCCGGCAGGCATCACCATCACCGTGCCGAAGCCGACTGAGATCACCGTAACCGGCATCAACAAGCAGCAGGTTGGCCAGGTGGCTGCCGAGATCCGCGAATACCGCGGCCCCGAGCCTTACAAGGGCAAGGGCGTCCGCTACGCAGGCGAGAAGATCGTCCGCAAAGAAGGCAAGAAGAAGTAGTGGGCTTGGCCCCGGGAAGTCGCGGACTTTTCGGAAAGAACCAGGCCAGAGAAACGTAACGCCGCGGGGAGCGGTCGCGGGAGGCGCTTTCGCCTACCGCATATGGCGGCCCCCGTTTTTTGAAGGCAAGGAACTATCATGGCTACCAAGGAATCCATTCAGCGCCGCGCGCAGCGCGTCCGCCGTCAGATCAAGAAGGTCGCCGGCGAGCGTCCGCGTCTCTCGGTCCACCGTACGTCGAAGAACATCTACGTTCAGGTCATCGACGACGCCAAGGGTCACACCATCGCTGCTGCTTCGACGCTCGAGAAGGACCTCAAGGGTTCGCTCAAGACCGGCGCCGACACCGCGGCTGCTGCAGCGATCGGCAAGCTGATCGCCGAGCGCGCCACCAAGGCCGGCGTCAAGGAAGTCGTCTTCGATCGCGGCGCCTACATCTATCACGGCCGCGTCAAGGCCCTGGCTGAAGCTGCCCGTGAAGGCGGTCTCAGCTTCTAAAAAGCTTTCGCCCCCGGTGACCCACAGAGGCGCCGGATCTTATCAGCAACCGTGCTTCCGGAAAAAAACAAGGAACAGGATATGGCACAGGAACGTAGGGATGGCGGCCGCGGCCGCGATCGTGAAGAACGCGATGACGGGATGGTGGACAAGCTTGTTCACATCAACCGCGTCGCCAAGGTCGTCAAGGGCGGCCGTCGCTTCGGTTTTGCGGCACTCGTCGTCGTCGGTGATCAGAAGGGCCGTGTCGGCTTTGGTCACGGCAAGGCGCGCGAAGTGCCTGAGGCTATCCGCAAGGCAACTGAATCGGCCAAGCGCGACATGATCTTCGTGCCGCTGCGTTCGGGCCGTACGCTGCATCACGACGTCGAAGGACGCTGGGGTGCTGGACGCGTGCTGCTGCGCGCTGCCAAGCAGGGTACCGGCATCATCGCTGGCGGCCCGATGCGCGCCGTCTTCGAGACGCTCGGCATGCATGACGTGGTTGCCAAGTCGATGGGTTCGTCGAACCCCTACAACATGGTTCGCGCCACCTTCGACGCGCTGAAGAGCCAGATGCATCCCAAGGATGTGGCTGCTGCTCGCGGCATCAAGTATTCGACCCTTCAGGCCCGCCGCGGCACCGCCGTAGCGGCTGAAGAATAGTCGATCTGACCAGGGATTTTGACCATGGCCAAGAAAGCAACCAAGACCATCACCGTTGAGCAGATCGGTTCGCCGATCCGCCGCCCGAAGGAACAGCGCGCAACGCTGGTCGGCCTCGGCCTCAACAAGATGCACAAGCAGCGCACCCTGGAAGATACGCCTTCCGTGCGCGGCATGATCGCCGCCGTTCAGCATCTCGTCCGCGTCGTGGACGAGGGCTGAGCCAAAGCGCAGGAGAACCCAGATGAAACTCAACGATCTGCGTGACAAGGACGGCGCGACGCACTCCAAGAAGCGTCTCGGCCGCGGCATCGGTTCCGGCTCGGGCAAGACCGGCGGTCGCGGCGTCAAGGGCCAGAAGGCGCGCTCCGGCGTCGCCATCAACGGCTTCGAGGGTGGCCAGATGCCGCTCTACCGTCGCCTGCCGAAGCGTGGCTTTAACAACATCTTCGCCAAGAGCTTCACCGTCGTGTCGCTGGCTCGCATCCAGGTCGCCATCGACGCCAAGAAGCTCGACGCCAAGGCAACCGTGACGGCTGAATCGCTCGTTGCCGCCGGCGTCATTCGCCGCGTCAAGGACGGCGTGCGCATCCTCTCGGACGGTGAGATCAAGGCGAAGCTCGCCTTCGACGTCGCCGGTGCCTCCAAGGCCGCGATCGAGAAGATCGAAAAGGCTGGCGGTTCGGTCAAGCTGCCGGAAAAGGCAGCTGCCGAGTAACGGCAATTTGAAGCGCGATCGGCAGGAATGGGATCCCGTTTTTGCTTACGATCAAGCTTTGATGTGTTCAATTAGGCGGCCGCGTCAACGCGGCCGCTTGCATGTTTAGGGCCCGGAGCTTATCTCGTGAGCTTCGGTGAAACGCACCGCCTGACCTCACGGGCCATCAAGCGTTACCAAGCGGAGAATCAGGCATGGCTTCGGCTGCTGAACAACTAGCCTCGAATCTGAATTTCTCGGCCTTCGCCAAGGCAGAGGACCTGAAGAAGCGCATCTGGTTCACCATTGGCGCGCTGCTCGTCTATCGCCTCGGCACCTACATCCCGCTTCCCGGCATCAATCCCGACGCCTTCGCCCAGGCCTTCTCCTCGCAGAGCAAGGGCGTGCTCGGCATGTTCAACATGTTCGCCGGCGGTGCCGTGCAGCGCATGGCGATCTTTGCACTCGGCATCATGCCTTACATCTCCGCCTCCATCATCATGCAGCTGATGACATCGGTCATTCCCTCGCTGGAAGCGCTGAAGAAGGAAGGCGAGCAGGGCCGCAAGGTCATCAACCAGTACACACGCTACGGCACGGTCCTGCTGGCGTTGGTGCAGGCTTATGGCATTTCGGTGGGTCTGGAGAACGGCGCCGGCATCGTCAGCGATCCCGGCATGTTCTTCCGCATCTCCACCGTCGTCACGCTGGTTGGCGGCACCATGTTCCTGATGTGGCTCGGCGAGCAGATTACCGCGCGTGGCATCGGCAACGGCATTTCACTGATTATCTTCTCCGGCATCGTCGCCGGCCTGCCGCATGCCATTTCCGGCACGCTGGAGCTGGGCCGCACCGGCGCCCTGTCCACCGGCCTGATCCTGGCGATCATCGTTCTGGCCATTGTCGTCATCGCGCTCATCGTGTTCTTTGAGCGCGCCCAGCGCCGGCTGCTGATCCAGTATCCGAAGCGGCAAGTCGGCAACCGCATGTTCCAGGGCGACACCTCGCACCTGCCGCTCAAGCTCAACACGTCAGGCGTCATTCCGCCGATCTTCGCTTCGTCGCTGCTGCTGCTGCCGGCTACCATTGCGGGCTTCTCGCAGACGACCAACATGCCGGCCTGGGCGAGCACCATTCTGGCCTCGCTTGGCCACGGCCAGCCGCTCTACATGCTGTTTTATGCGGCGATGATCGTGTTTTTCGCCTTCTTTTACACTGCGATTGTCTTCAACCCGAAGGACACCGCCGACCAGCTCAAGAAGCATTCGGGCTTCATCCCGGGATACCGTCCGGGCGAGCGTACCGCCGATTACATCGATTACGTTCTCACCCGCATCACCGTCGTCGGCGCCATCTATCTGGTGCTGGTGTGCCTGCTGCCGGAGTTTCTGATCTCGGCGACTGGCGTACCATTCTACCTTGGTGGCACATCGCTTCTGATCGTGGTCAGTGTAACGCTCGATACGGTTGCGCAGATTCAGGGCCACCTGATTGCGCACCAGTATGAAGGCCTGATCAAGAAGTCGAAGCTGCGCGGGGGGAAGAAAGCCAGATGAGGTTGATTTTGCTTGGGCCGCCAGGGGCGGGCAAGGGGACACAAGCACAAAGACTGGTAGACAAATACGGCATACCCCAGCTTTCGACGGGCGACATGCTGCGTGCCGCCGTTCAGGCCGGTACCGAAGTCGGCAAGCGCGCCAAGGCGGTGATGGATGCCGGTGAGCTGGTATCCGACGCCATCGTCAACGCCATTGTTGCCGAGCGGATCGACCAGGCCGACTGCGCCAAGGGATTTATCCTCGACGGCTACCCGCGCACGCTGGTGCAGGCTGATGCGGTTGAATCGATGCTTTCGGATCGTGGCATCAGCCTCGATACGGTCATCGAGCTGGTCGTCGACGACAGGGCCCTGGTCGGCCGGATCGTCAAGCGCGCCGAGGATGCCAAAGCCGCTGGCCAGCCAGTGCGCAAGGATGACAACCCCGCGGTGTTCGAAGAGCGCCTGCGCGAGTACTACAAGAAAACCGCGCCGCTGACCGGCTACTACTACGCCAAGGGCAGGCTCAAGACTGTCGACGGCATGGCCAGCATCGACGCGGTGACCGCCGAGATAGAAGCCGTGCTCGCTGCGGCCGCCAAGGCGCGTTAGGGGAAAATAAAGATTGCACTTGACGAAGGCGGTTCGCTGCGGTATGGCGGCCCGTCTTCCTATCAGATGCGCACTTTGCTTGTCCGCAAGGGCAAGGCGGTCGCTTTGAACTGGAAACTCCCGCAAGGGCCGGCCTCCACCGGACGCGGGGCAACTTTGACAGCGCCGGGCCTACCTCGTTTTGAGGGTTGGTCCGCCCAAATGGAGAAGAGAAGAATATGGCTCGTATAGCCGGCGTCAACATTCCGACCAACAAGCGCGTCGTCATTGCGCTTCAGTACATTCACGGCATTGGCAAGAAGTTCGCCCAGGAGATCGTCGACAAGGTCGGCATCCCGGCCGAGCGCCGCGTCAACCAGCTGACCGATGCGGAAGTGCTGCAGATCCGCGAGGCTATCGACCGCGACTATCAGGTCGAGGGCGATCTGCGCCGCGAAGTGTCGATGAACATCAAGCGTCTCATGGACCTCGGCTGCTACCGCGGCCTGCGCCACCGCCGCTCGCTGCCGGTTCGCGGCCAGCGCACGCATACCAATGCGCGTACCCGCAAGGGCCCGGCCAAGTCGATCGCCGGCAAGAAGAAGTAATTTGGGCAGTAAGGGAGTAGGGCAGTAAGGCAATAGGATCGGCAGACATACTGCCCTACTGCCATATTCCCCTACTGCCTTCTCCCCGGTGGAGCCGCTGGCATTACGGCGGTGTAGAGATCAACTGAAAGGACTATCATGGCCAAGGAAGCCGCTCGTGTTCGCCGTCGCGAACGCAAGAATATCTCGTCGGGCGTTGCCCACGTCAATTCGACCTTCAACAACACGATGATCACCATCACCGACGCGCAGGGCAATTCGATTGCGTGGTCGTCGGCCGGTGCCCAGGGCTTCAAGGGTTCGCGCAAGTCGACCCCGTTCGCTGCCCAGATGGCTGCCGAAGATGTTGCCAAGAAGGCCCAGGAACACGGCATGCGCATGCTCGAAGTCGAGGTCTGCGGACCTGGCTCGGGTCGTGAGTCTGCTCTGCGCGCCCTGCAGGCGGCCGGTTTCACCATCACCTCGATCCGTGATGTGACGCCGATCCCGCACAATGGCTGCCGCCCGCGCAAGAAGCGCCGCGTCTAAGCAATTTATCGAACGCCGCGTGAGCGCCCCCCGGGGCGCTCCTCCACGGCATTCCAGGTCGCCCGCCACGATTGGATGGTGGCGGGTCAACGGAAGGAAAGCATCATGATCCAGAAAAATTGGCAGGAACTGATCAAGCCGAACAAGATCGAGTTCTCGTCGAAGAAGAAGACTCTGACCACGCTGGTCGCCGAGCCGCTCGAGCGTGGCTTTGGCCTTACGCTGGGCAACGCGCTGCGCCGCGTGCTTCTGTCTTCGCTGCGCGGTGCGGCTGTCACCGCCGTGCAGATCGACGGCGTTCTGCATGAATTCTCGTCCATCGCCGGTGTGCGCGAGGACGTGACCGACATCGTCTTGAACATCAAGGAAATCGCCATCCGCATGGAAGGCGATGGCCCCAAGCGCATGGTCGTTCGCAAGCAGGGACCGGGTGCGGTTCTGGCTGGCGACATCCAGACGGTTGGCGATGTCGAGATCCTCAATCCCGACCACGTCATCTGCACGCTGGACGAAGGCGCTGAAATCCGCATGGAATTCACCGTCGACACCGGCAAGGGCTACGTTCCGGCAGAGCGCAACCGCGCTGAAGACGCGCCGATCGGCCTCATCCCGGTCGACAGCCTGTATTCGCCGGTCAAGAAGGTGTCCTACAAGGTCGAGAACACCCGCGAAGGCCAGGTTCTCGACTACGACAAGCTGACCATGACCATCGAGACCGATGGCTCGATCACCGGCGAGGACGCGGTGGCATTCGCCGCCCGTATCCTGCAGGACCAGCTCGGACTGTTCGTCAACTTCGACGAGCCGCAGAAGGAAGTCGCTGCCGAAGCTGTCACCGAGCTCGCCTTCAACCCGGCGCTGCTCAAGAAGGTCGACGAGCTCGAGCTTTCGGTGCGTTCGGCCAACTGCCTGAAGAACGACAACATCGTCTATATCGGCGATCTCATCCAGAAGACCGAAGCCGAGATGCTGCGCACCCCGAACTTCGGCCGCAAGTCGCTGAACGAGATCAAGGAAGTGCTCGCGGCGATGGGCCTGCACCTCGGCATGGAAGTGCCGGACTGGCCGCCGGAAAACATCGAAGACCTCGCCAAGCGTTACGAAGACCAATATTGAGCATGAATTCCAAGGATCGGCGGCGTGGGCCGCCCGATCCGACGGTCATGCGGAAAACCATCAGAGGCCGCGGCCTCTTGAACAACTGAAGAAGGAAAAGAGCCATGCGCCACGGTTTCAAAGGCCGCCGCTTCGCCCGAAGCATTAGCCATCGCAAGTCGATGTTCGCCAACCTCGCCGTGTCGCTGCTCGAGCACGAGCAGATCGTCACCACCTTGCCGAAGGCCAAGGACCTGCGTCCGATCGTCGAGAAGCTGGTGACGCTTGGCAAGCGCGGCGACCTGCACGCCCGCCGCCAGGTCATTGCCCAGATCGGCAATGAAGGCGTCGTCAAGCGCTTGTTCGACACGATCGCGCCGCGCTACGCCAACCGCAATGGCGGCTACTTGCGCATCATGAAGGCGGGCTTCCGTCACGGCGACAATGCCGCTATGGCCGTCATCGAATTCGTCGATCGCGACACCTCGGCCAAGGGCGCCGGCGATCGCGCCCGCATCGAAGCCGAAGGCACCGACGAGGCCGCAGCCGCATAAGGCTCGGTCTTTCCGGAGAGAATTAAAGGGGCCTGCGGGCCCCTTTTTGTTCGTCAGGTTTACCGTCCATCGGCCAGCGCCAGGTACTGGCTTCCGCTCAACAGCTTCCAATTGAATGCACCCGGTACCTCTTCAGTCTTCGGGTGCGGGTATGAATAGATACTGTCGAGGACGGCTCGGGAGTCGATTTTCGCCATCGATTGCGACGGGGAGGACGCGCTCAAATATGCTTCGGCGTCTTGGTCGGCGATGAAGTCGGTGGGTACATGAAAATGCATCTGGATAGTTCCGGCGCAGATATTCATCCCGATGTCATAGCAGGACGCGGCGTAGAAAACCTTGGCCTGATCTGGTGTCCAAAGGCCGGCCTCCAGGAACTCTGATGGCTTTGTCTTTCCGCTGAAGCCGTCGAGGGAAAGTACCAAGCGATCGGTGAGAACCTCCAAATCGCCTTTGAGGTAACCGGCCTCTTCGATTTGAAACCAGTTCATCCGGTAAGGCGGCTCGACATCAAAGGAGATTTCGAGTTTTCCGAACGTCCAGTAGTCCGGATCGGCATGCTCAGGTATGCCGATCACGTCGGCAATCTCGGCCATTGTCATATCAGGAGAGACCGCACCCAATCTGCCGGTCTTCAAAAAGTCACGGAATGACACCAGTTGTGTTTTCATGAGGTCCGGCGCGGTTTTTCGGTTTCAAGTTCAGCTGTAGCTCTTTTGCTGCTAAAAATAGTCGGATTTCAGCGGCTTAGCCTTTCATTTTGCACAATCGTCGGGACAATGCGCCCGAACTTGCCTTGGAGGATTCGCGAATGCGCGCCAAAAGACTGTCCCTTGTTCTGCTCTGCGCCTTCATGGTGTTCGCAGCCGCGCCGGCAGTGAGGCAAGCGCTTGCCGAGGACGCCGCCGCTCCCAAGGCTGATCCTGGTCTCTCCGATGTGCTGACCGACCTGTTGCACGGCGTCGAGGGCGAAAACTCGACCTCCGGCCCGGACAAGCGGGTGCCGTTCGGCCGTGAGGAGGTGCAGCTTTCGTTCGCGCCGCTGGTCAAGCAGACGGCGCCCGCCGTGGTCAACGTCTACGCCTCGCAGACGGCCAAGGTCACATCACCTTTTGAAGGCGATCCATTCTTCGAGGAGTTTTTCGGCCGCGCCCAGCCGCGCGCGCAGTCATCGCTGGGCTCGGGCGTGCTCGTCGACCCAAGCGGTGTCATCGTCACCAATTTCCACGTCATCAAGGATGCCGACGAGGTCAAGGTGGCGACCGCCGATGGGCGCGAATTCACCAGCAAGGTGATGCTCAAGGACGAGACGCTCGATCTCGCAGTGCTCAAGATCGAATCCGACAAGCCGTTTCCGGTCATCGCCATCGGCGATTCCGACGCGCTCGAGGTCGGCGATCTGGTGCTGGCCATTGGCAACCCCTTCGGTGTCGGCCAGACCACCACCAGCGGCATTGTTTCGGCACTTGCCCGCAGCCATATCGGCGTCTCGGATTCGGGCTACTTCATCCAGACCGACGCCGCCATCAACCCCGGCAATTCCGGCGGTGCTCTGATCAACATGGGCGGCCAGCTGGTTGGCATCAATACGGCCATCTATAGCCGCAGTGGCGGCTCGATCGGCATCGGTTTTGCCATCCCCGCCAATATGGTGCGGGCTTTCGCCGATGCCGCCAAGGCCGGCCTCGACTTCTTCGAACGGCCCTATATCGGCGCCGAATTCGAAGCAGTGACGCCGCAGATCGCCGAATCGCTTGCCATGGAAAAGCCGACTGGCGCCCTGGTGTCCTCGGTCGAGGCGACAGGGCCTGCCGGCAAGGCCGGGTTGAAGCCGGGCGATGTCGTGTTGCAGATCAACGGCAAGCCCGTCGAAAGCATCGAGGCGCTGGACTATCGTATGGCGACGCTGTCGATCGGCACCAAGGCAAATTTCGCAATCCTGACCAAGGGCCAGCAGGCGGCGATGGACATCGCGCTGGAGCGCGCGCCGGAGGGGGCGAAAGCCTCGGAAGTGACGCTGCATGGCCGCAGCCCGTTCTCGGGCGCCAAGGTTGCGGAACTGTCCCCGCGGCTTGCCCAGAAGCTCGGCCTGCGCACCGATCTCAAGGGCGTGACGGTGATCGACATCAATCGCGATTCGCCGGCCGCCGATTTCGGCTTCCAGCCGGGCGACATCGTGCGCGAGGTCAACGGCACCACCATCGACACCGCCACAACGCTGGCGCAGGTAGCCCAGCAGGATACGCGCTGGTGGCGCTTTACCGTCGAGCGCGGCGGGCAGATACTGCGCCAGGTATTGCGTTACTGAGCTCGATCCGGAAGGGCCGGGCTCCAACCTGAAGATATGCCCCAACCTGAAGACATAAATGGCCGATCTGTTCAGCGTTGACGAACCGGAGAAGGTGCCGCCCGGGCGGCCGCTGGCCGACAGGCTGCGACCGAAAAACCTCGACGAAGTTGTCGGCCAGGAGCATCTGACAGGCCCCGATGGCGCACTGACGCGGCTGATCGGTTCGGGCTCGCTCGGTTCGATGATTTTCTGGGGTCCGCCCGGCACCGGCAAGACCACGGTGGCAAGGCTGCTGGCCGGCGAGACCAGCCTGGCCTTCGAGCAGATATCGGCGGTCTTTTCCGGCGTTGCCGACCTGAAGAAAGTGTTCGAGGGCGCCAAGTTGCGTCGTGCCAACGGCCGCCAGACGCTGCTTTTCGTTGACGAGATCCATCGCTTCAACCGGGCCCAGCAGGATTCCTTTCTCCCTGTCATGGAGGATGGGACGGTCGTCCTGGTTGGCGCCACAACCGAAAACCCGTCCTTCGAACTCAACGCGGCTCTGTTGTCTCGTGCGCGCGTCATGGTCTTTCATTCGCTGGGCGAGGAGAGCATCGCCAAGCTGATGACGCGGGCAGAGGAGACCGAGGGCAGGGCGCTGCCGCTCGACGACCAGGCGCGTACGATGCTGATCCGCATGAGCGATGGCGATGGACGCGCATCACTGACGCTCGCCGAGGAAGTCTGGCGTGCCGCCAAGCCTGGCGAGATCTTCGATCCTGAGGGGCTGCAGCGCATCGTCCAGCGCCGTGCGCCGATCTATGACAAGGGCCAGGACGGGCACTACAATCTGATCTCCGCGCTGCACAAGTCGGTACGCGGCTCCGATCCCGATGCCGCGCTCTACTATCTCGCCCGCATGTTCGATGCTGGCGAGGATCCGCTCTATCTCGGCCGCCGGCTGGTGCGCATGGCGATGGAGGATATCGGCCTTGCCGATCCCCAAGCGCTGGTCATCGCCAATGCCGCCAAGGACGCCTACGATTATCTCGGCTCACCGGAGGGCGAACTCGCCTTTGCCGAGGCCACTGTCTATCTCGCCACCGCGCCCAAATCCAACGCCGTCTACACCGCCTTCAAGGCGGCCACGCGCGCCGCCAAGGAGCATGGCTCGCTGCTGCCGCCGAAGCATATCCTCAACGCGCCGACCAAGCTGATGAAGGAAGAGGACTATGGCGCTGGCTATCGCTATGATCACGATGAGCCGGACGCCTTTTCGGGTCAGGACTATTTCCCGGAGAAAATGGGCCGCCAGACTTTCTATGATCCGCCTGAGCGCGGTTTCGAGCGCGACATCCGAAAGCGGCTCGATTATTGGGCGAAGCTGCGCAAAGAGCGGGAATAACAGGCTTGCGCGGCCCGGTGGTCGTCACGCTGCGAACCGAGGCCTCGCCTTGGGGCATTCCAGCCTCGGTCGTTCTCCACACGCTGCTCGCCGCCACTCTGGCCTTGATGCCATTGCCCAAGCCGCCCAAACGGCTGGAGGAAGAGCGGGTGTCGGTCGACATCCTGACACCGCAGCAGTTCGAGGCTTCGACAAGGCCACGGCCAGCGCCAGCACCGCTTCCGGCGCCAGAGGCGCGAGCGCCGGCACCAACACCAACGCCACCGCCGAATGCCCCTCAAACTCAACTGCCCACTGCTCCGGCCATGATCCGGCCGACTGAAATGCTGTCGGCCAAGACGCTTGCCGATCCGCGCAGCCGGCAGGCGCGCGCCGATCTCGCGACCTTCGCCTCCGACGAACGAATGGTGCAATTGTGCAATCTTGAAGCCATGGACCAGATTCGCCGCTGGCGCGCGGACTTTCAGCCGGAGCGGGTCGTGCCCTATGCAATGGCGGAGGAAAAAATCACAGGAACCACGATTGCAGCAACTGGTGCGGCTTTCCGCAGTCGCAGAAACTGGTATGGTCTGAAATTCAAATGCCAGCTCGCACAGGACGGCGAAAGCGTCATCGGCTTTGAGTTCCTGGTCGGCGATCCCGTGGCCAGGGAAAAATGGGACGAGCTTGGCTTGCCGGCGGTGCACTAACCGAAATCCGGCGGGCTCCACCAGGCAGCCGCCTGGCCACAATGCCGTGGCCGTTGTGTGGTGACCCAAAAAACCTTATCAAGGCGCACGACCGGGCGGTGGTCGTTGCCGAGATTTTGGCACCTCATTCGCAACAGGATCGCGCTCCGCGCGTGGAAAAATGACAAAAACCCTTCGCAAATCGCTTCGCAAATTCGCCATTGCCATCCCGCTTCTCGCCCTTGGCTTCTATTTCATCCCCATCCTGACGACGATCTTCATCGTTTGCGGCCTGATCGACGTGCTGCGCAACGACAGGAAGGATCTGTCGCTGTTCTCAGGCTACTTCCTCGGCAACGGCCTGTTCACCTGGCTGCTGTCGCCGTTCAATCTACTGGTCGATCTCTTCTGCTACAGAAATCCCGGCGTGTGGAAGCTGGAGCAGTTTCCCGCTGACTATCAGCGCGAGGTCAATGAGGTCCTGGACATCTTCAAAGCGCGCAAGGACGAGATCATCGCCGACATCGACGCTAATTTCGGCGCCGGCCGACGCGGCATGTATGTCTACCAGTGGTACGGCAAGCACAAAATCGACAACGTCGCCGAGTTCAACAAGGATTTCAAATACATCAAGACGATCGCCGTTTCCGTTTTCAGCAAGCGCGAATCGACCTCCTGGCATTTCGGACCGCTGCGGCTCAGTCTGCGCATCCTCTACAATCTGGTCCCGGTGAAGTCGGAGATCTTCGTCGAATGCGGCAGCGTCAAGAACTACTGGTACGACAATCCGCTGTTCATTTTCGACGACACGCTGCTGCATCGCTCGGTCAATGAATATGATGGCCGCCGCTACTGCGTGTTCATGGACATTATCAGGCCGTCCCCGTTCCCGGGGCTGATCGCAGGCATGCTCGCGGTGGTCTCGGTCAGCGTCGAGCGTATCAATTCGATGTTCTACAAGAACTGGAAGATGATCGGCTCGACCAAGCCGAAGAAGGTCGAAACCACCTGAACTGAGAGCCCGTCAACGCTGCCGGCAGCGCCGCTAACGGCAGCTTCCTGGGCCCTTTATGGGCGTTCTCTATGCTTGCGACGTGCGCGTTTCAAGCATCGGCCCATTTGGGCTCTCAACAATTCACTATATGAATCTAGTCACAAGATTCGCTGGAGCGGCCCCTGGCGGTGTCAGGGGATGGCTTCGGTTCGGTCCCGGCAGTTCTCTTCCCCTCCTTGGCGGCTTCGAGTGACAAAGAACAAGATCTTCGGATTCTGGACGGGTACCTACCTATGCACAGTGTTGATTGGGGTCGCCCTCAGCGCTGTGTACGTAAATCTCGAAGAGTCCGTCTACTATTGGGACTACGCTGCCTATTTCAACATGTTCAACCAGCAGGGCGCTCTCATGGTCGAGAGCCCCTTCAAGTGGCTGAGCCAATTGAGCATCTCTATCGCGACCGAAGATTACGGCGTGGCGATCCTGGTGCCCCTGATGCCGTTTCACATCGTTTTTGGCGGCTCACGACTTTCCTTCGTTTTCGGGATTGTCGCGGTTTACCTGGTCCCGGCGGTTCTTTTCATCGGCAGAATAAGCTATCTGGAGGCGACGTCCGAGACGCCTTCCCGAAGTTGGATCGCCGTCTGGAGTGCCGCCTTTCTGTATACTCCGTTCTGGGCGCCGACGCTGCGTGGAATGCCTGATGTTGCCGGCTGTCTCGCTTTGACCGCGGCAACCTATTTTCTCTGGAAGTCAAAGTTCCTGACCCGCGAACCCGTGTTGAGCGCAATGTCCGTCGGCGCGTGCCTGTGGTTGGCGTTCATGCTACGCCGCTGGTACGCCTATGCCGCCATCGGGATCACCGTTTCGGCGGCATTGCTGGGTTTGCGGCAGATCGCAAGAGACCGGGATTTGCCGGCCTTCCGCAACGCGGCTCTGGGCGGCGCGTGTGTGTTTTTCCTCATTGCCGCCACAGCGTTGAACTTCCAGCTGCCACTGATCGGCAAGATCCTGGGAACCAGCTACGGCGACCTTTACAGCGGCTACAGGACAAACTTTGTCACCCAACTCGGTGAAATCGGATCCCGGCTCAGCTATCTGAACTGGGCGCTGATCATAGCAGGCCTCTACTTCTCCGTAGTGCGCCGCAACGGGTTTGCCTTGTTCTGCGCCATGGCTTCGGTGCTCACCTTCCTGATCTTTATCCGGACGCAGGACCCGGAACGTCATCATTCGCTGCCAATATTCCTTTGGCTCTTTCCCGCCTATGCCCAGGCAATCGTCTCCATCGTCTCGGCGCCAACCCTGAAATCACGATGGTCGACCGCCGCCATGGCCGCTTTTGCCGGACTTGCTTTTCTGGGCACGTTTTTTCCAGCCGGCCGTCAGCTGTTGTCGCCGGTTGGCTTCGTCTTCGCCAGGGAAGCCACGCTTCCCCTGCACCTCGACAATCTTCCTGAATACAAACGCCTGATCGATGACCTCATCGGCAGGATGGGACCGCAGGACCGTTTTTCGGTGTTTGCCTCGGGTCCTGTGATGAGCGACGCGCTGTTGTTCGGCATGAAACCGGACCTGTTTACGTATGTCGGGTGGATTTGCCAGGTGGACAGTCGTGATCGCTTCCAGCCGGACGCATTGAAATCCAGGTATGTCGTCGTGACGGACCGGCCTGTTACGCATCTGCAGCCGGGCGCGCAGATCTGTGTCACGATTCCCAACCAGTATATCTTCGAGGGCAAGGGCATCGGTGCCGCATACAAGCGCATTGCGCAGTACCAATTGTCCGGCGGCGTGAACGGTTATCTCTATGAGCAGATGCGCCCGGTCAGCAAAGCCGAGATCGATGCGCTCTACGCCGAGTTCAGGAAGAAATATCCGGACTGGGCAACGCCGCAATGGTGACGATCGGCCCGAGCGGGCGGCGGCCTCGAGAGAATAAGGTTTTCGGATTCTGGTCGGGAATTTACATCGTCAGCGCGCTGCTTGGCGCAGCATTGACCGCGATTTACCTCAATCTCGAAGACGCCGTTTATTATTGGGATTTCGCCGGCTATTTCGACAGGTTCAACGAACAGGGCGCGCTCCTGGCCGCTAGTCCCGTTCAGTGGCTCGGCCAACTGAAAACCTCGATAGCGACGGAAGATTTGAGTGCCGCCATCCTTGCGCCGCTGATGCCGTTTCACGTCGTTTTCGGCGGTTCAAGGCTTTCATACATCGCCGGGATCGTCACGGTTTACCTCATTCCCACGGCTCTTTTCATCGGAAGAATGAGCCATATGGAGGCGGTTTCCGGGGCTCCTTCATCGCGAACTGTGCTTGCCGTCTGGATCGCAGCCTTTCTCTATACGCCGTTCTGGGCGCCGACGCTGCGTGGGCTGCCGGACATTGCCGGTTGCCTCGCGCTCGCCGGCGCGACCTACTATCTCTGGAAATCAGAATTCCTCACCCGTGAACCGGTGAGCAGCGGTGTACGCGTCGGCGCCTATCTGTGGTTGGCATTCATGCTGCGTCGCTGGTACGCCTTCGCTGTCATGGGGATCGCCATTTCGGCTGCCTTCTTTTGCTTGTTTCAGGCTGCAACGGAGCGGAAGTTTTTGCCCTTGCGGAACGCCGCGTTGGGAGGGATCTATGCAATCCTTGTCATTGTCGCGGCCGCGCTGATCTTCCAGCAGCCTCTGGTCGTCAGGATCATGGGAACCAGCTACGCCGACCTCTACAGCGGCTACAGGACCACCTTCGTATCGCAGCTTGCCGAGGTAGGCTCGCGATTGAGCTATCTGAACTGGCTGCTGATTCTGTTGGGCCTCTGCATCTCTGTTGTACGCCGCAACAGATTTTCCTTGTTGTGCGCCGTTGCCTCGGTGCTCACCTTTCTGATTTTTTCGCACACGCAGGATCCGGACCGCCACCATTCCTTGCCGATGTTTCTCTGGCTCTTTCCTGCCTATGCCCAGGCGATCGTTGCGATCGTTTCAATGCCGGCGTTGCGATGGCGGTGGTCAACCGCAGTCATAGCCATTGCCGCCATATTGGCTTTTGCAGGCACGTTCTTCCCGATCGGTCGCCAGTTGCTGTCACCGGTCAGCTTCGTTTTTGCCAGGGAAGACACGCTTCCTCTTCACCTCGACAATCTCCCTGAATACGGACGGCTGATGGACGACCTCGCCAGCAGGATGGGACCCGAGGACCGTTTCTCGGTGTTTGCTTCGAGCCCTGTGATGAACGAGGCGCTGCTTTACGAGATGAACAAGGATTTGTCCCCGCACGTAAGCCTGGCTTGCCAGGTGGACAGCCGGGAGCAATTCAGGCCCGAGACACTGCAATCCAGATACATCGTCGCAACCGATCCTCCTGTGGCGCATTTGCAGCCGGGCGCGCAGCTCTGCATCACGATCCCGGATCAATATATCCTCGAAGGCAAGGGCATCGGGGCGGCATACAAACGTATCGAAACCTATCAGCTCTCCGGCGGCGTCGCCGGCTATCTCTATGAGCAGATGCGCCCGGTCAGCAAAGCCGAGATCGAAGCGCTCTACGCCGAGTTCAGAAAGAAATATCCGGACTGGACAACGCCTCAACGGTGACGATCGACGGCCTATCCCGGTACAGGTTCCCGGCCTGGCCGCACTGCGCAGCCGCTCTTGCACCATCGTCCTATAGCGCCCTCAAGCCCCGGTCCTCTAAAACTCAATGCTGCGGATATATCTGAACGGATATAACGCTGCTTGAGTTGGAAGCGACAATCGCCTTGGGAGGATGAGGTGAGCGGACGGCAGCCGACGGGTCACCATGCGGATTTCATCCAGGCCTCCATCGCCAGCAACGATGCGGCGCGCTCGGCGCTGGTTGCGTCGTGGCGGCGCTCGCTCACTCTGCACGGCCTCGATCCGGCCGAACGCAAGGCGCCGCGACGTCTCACCGAAAGCGAGTTGAGCGAGGCCCGGCAACGCATCGAGCCATTGCTGCGCGCCGCGGATGCGAGCCTTGACCGTCTTTACCTTGCCGTTGGCGGCGTTGGCTGCTGTGTGCTGCTTGCCGACCGTGACGGTATTCCGGTCCAACGCCGCGGCGCCGTCGCTGATGACGATACATTCGACGAGTGGGGGTTGTGGACGGGCACGGTGTGGAGCGAGGACTCCGAGGGCACCAACGGCATCGGCACTTGCCTTGCCGACCAGCGCGCGCTGACCATCCACCGCGACCAGCATTTTTTCTCACGCAACACACTGCTCAGTTGCACCACGGCGCCGATCTACGATCACGAAGGCAATCTGGCCGCTGCGCTCGATGTGTCATCCTGCCGGTCAGACCTGACCGAAGGCTTCGTCAACCTGATCGCCATGGCCGTGGGCGACGCCGCGCGCCGCATCGAGGCCGAGAATTTTCGCCTGGCATTTTCCGATGCCCGCATCCTGCTGGCGCCGGTCGCCGAACGCAGCGCCAGCGCATTGATCGCCGTCGATGCCGACGATCTGGTGGTCGGCGCAACGCGTTCGGCGCGCCTCGGTCTTGGGATCACACAGCAGGCCTTGGCCAAGGGCCTGCCTGCCGCCGATATCCTCGGCGGCTCGGCCAAGGCAACTGAAGACCTGGATGAAGCCGAGCGTGGCGTGGTGCAGCGCGCCATGGCGCGGGCCGAAGGCAATGTCTCGGCGGCGGCCGGCAGTCTCGGAATCTCGCGGGCGACCTTGCACCGCAAGCTTGCCCGTTTCGGCATTCGCCGACCGCACTGAGCTTTCCGGTTGGCGACTGTCGCAGATCTGCGACAGTCGGCCACGGCGAGTGACCGGCCAGGGCTGACAAGCCGGACATCATCGCCAACTCTTCACGATGACGCGTCACATTCCGTGGCGCTGCTTCTTGGGAGGAAGACGATGAACAAAGTTGAATTTTCCCGCACGGCCAAGGTTCCCTTCGCCAAGCGATACGACAACTATATCGGCGGCAAATGGGTCGCTCCGTCGTCGGGACAGTATTTCGAGAACATATCCCCGGTAAACGGCCGCCCGCTGGGCGAGATCGCCCGCGGCAATGCCGCCGATATTGAACTGGCACTTGATGCCGCCCATAAGGCCAAGGACGCCTGGGGCAGGACCAGCCCGGCTGCGCGCGCGTTGATCCTCAACCGGATCGCCGACCGCATGGAAGACAATCTCGACCTGCTGGCGCTGGCCGAGACCTGGGACAATGGCAAGCCGATCCGCGAGACGACCGCCGCCGATCTGCCGCTCGCGCTCAGGAAGGCAGCCTGTCGCAAATCGACGATGACACCGTTGCCTATCATTTCCATGAGCCGCTGGGCGTCGTCGGCCAGATCATTCCCTGGAATTTCCCGCTGCTGATGGCCGTGTGGAAACTGGCGCCGGCACTTGCCGCCGGCAATTGCGTTGTGCTGAAGCCCGCCGAACAGACACCGGCCACCATCATGCTGTGGGCGGACCTGATCGGCGATCTGTTGCCGGACGGCGTGCTCAACATCGTCAACGGCTTTGGCCTCGAGGCCGGCAAGCCGCTCGCCTCGTCGAACCGCATCGCCAAGATCGCCTTCACCGGCGAGACCACGACCGGCCGGCTGATTTCGCAATATGCCAGCCAGAACCTGATCTCGGTGACGCTGGAACTCGGTGGCAAGTCGCCCAACATCTTCTTCCAGGACGTGACATCGGAGGATGATGATTTCTTCGACAAGGCGATCGAAGGCTTCGTCATGTTCGCGCTCAACCAGGGCGAGGTCTGCACATGCCCCAGCCGGGCGCTGGTGCATGAGAAGATCTACGACAAGTTCATGGAGAAGGCGCTGAAGCGCGTCGAGGCGATCGTCCAGGGCGATCCGCTCGACCCGGCAACCATGGTCGGTGCGCAGGCATCGAGCGAACAGCTGGAGAAGATCCTGAGCTATTTCGACATCGGCAAGCAGGAAGGCGCCCAGGTGCTGATCGGTGGCGAGCAGAACCATCTGCCTGGGGATCTTGCCGGCGGCTATTACGTGAAGCCGACCGTGTTCAAGGGCCACAACAAGATGCGCGTCTTCCAGGAGGAGATTTTTGGGCCGGTGGTGTCCGTCACCACCTTCAAGGATGACGACGAGGCGCTGTCGATCGCCAATGACACGCTCTACGGCCTCGGCGCCGGCATCTGGAGCCGCGATGCGAACCGCTGCTACCGCTTCGGCCGCGCCATCCAGGCCGGCCGTGTGTGGACCAATTGCTACCACGCCTATCCTGCACACGCGGCGTTTGGCGGCTACAAGCAATCCGGCATCGGCCGCGAGAACCACAAGATGATGCTCGACCACTATCAGCAGACCAAGAACATGCTGGTCAGCTACAGCCCGAAGAAGCTCGGCTTCTTCTGAGAGCCTCCCGAGGCAGCGCATGATCCTTTCCGAGGGATCATGCGCGCTCTACTTGCAAGGCGAGGCTCACGGGCCTCGCCTTGATCCATTCACGAAGGAGGACGGCATGCTCGACAAGGTTTCCCTCGGAAAAGTCTCGGCGACGCCGGAGGCCAGAGCTTTTCTGGCAGAAATCATCGCCGATCACGGTCCGGTGCTGTTCCACCAGTCGGGTGGTTGTTGCGACGGCTCCTCGCCGATGTGCTATCCCCAGAACGATTTTATCGTCGGCGATAATGATGTGATGCTGGGTGAGATCGGCGAGACGCCGGTCTATATCAGTTCTTCGCAGTTTGAGGTCTGGAAGCACACCGACCTCATCATCGACGTGGTGCCGGGCAGGGGCGGGATGTTCTCGCTCGACAACGGTCGCGAGAGGCGATTCCTGACACGTTCAACCGTCTGTGCCATTCCGGAAGTATCAACTCAGGCTTGAAGGGATTGACGTTGCTGCCCCGGCAGGGGCAATAAACGACGATGTTCAATCTGCTTCTCGTAGTCATTGGCGGCGGCATTGGCGCTGGCATCCGACATCTCACCAACATCGGCGCGCTGCGCCTAATCGGGCCAAATTATCCCTGGGGCACGATCGTCATCAACATCGTCGGCTCCTTTGCCATGGGCCTGTTTATCGCCGCCCTGATGCGCCGTGGCGGGTCGAACGAACTAAGGCTTTTCGTCGCCACCGGCATCCTTGGCGGCTTCACCACCTTTTCAGCCTTTTCACTGGATTTCGCGACGCTGTGGGAGCGGGGAGCCACGCTGCCGGCATTTGGATACGCGCTGGCCAGCGTCATTGGCGCCATTATCGCCCTGTTCCTGGGACTTTGGCTCGCAAGAAGCCTGCCTTAGTGCTATTGCCGCGCCAAGAGCAGGCCAAGCGCTGCTAAAAAACGGATAAGCGAAGACAATATGGCAGGCGTTGAACAGATCACGGTGGAGGCCGGCGAGGCGGGCATGCGGCTCGATCGCTGGTTCAAGACCCATTTCCCGGGGCTTGGCTTCGGCCATCTGCAGAAGTTGCTGCGTTCAGGCCAGATTCGCGTCGATGGCGGCCGGGTCAAGGCCGACAGCCGTGTCGAGCCTGGCCAGGTGGTCCGTGTTCCGCCGCTCGAGGTCGACAAGAAGGGCGAGAGCGCGCTGACCGGCCACTCGATCCGCAACCAGGGCGATGCCGACGTCCTGGCAAAAATGCTGATCCATGAGGACCCGAAGGTTTTCGTCTTCAACAAGCCGGCAGGCCTCGCGGTGCAGGGCGGTTCTGGCGTCACCCGCAATGTCGACGACATGCTGGAAGCCTGGCGCAACCAGAAGGGCGAGAAGCCGCGGCTGGTCCATCGTCTGGATCGCGACACGTCGGGCGTTCTGGTCGTCGCGCGCAGCCGGCTTGCCGCCATGAAGCTATCGGAAGCGTTTCGCGCCCGCGAAACGAAGAAGACCTACTGGGCCCTGGTCAAAGGCGTGCCGCCGAAGCGCGAGGACAAGATCTCGACCTGGTTGATCAAGGAGCCGACCGAGGACGGCGACCGCGTGCGGGTGGCCGCGCATGGCGAAAAGGGCGCCGACCACGCCGTGTCCTACTACCGCATCATCGAGCAGGCGGCGCAGACCATGACATGGCTGGAGATGGAGCCTTATACGGGCCGCACCCACCAGCTTCGCGTTCATGCCGCCTATATCGGCTGCCCGATCATCGGCGACCCGAAATATTTCGAGGCCGACACCAACTGGGATTTCCCTGGTGGCATTCAAAACCGCCTGCATCTGCATGCGCGCCGCATCATCATTCCGCATCCCGACAAGGGCGTCATCGATGTCACCGCGCCGATGCCGCCGCATATGCGCCAGAGCTGGAACCTGATCGGCTTCGACGACGCCAGCGCGGAGGATTGATCTTGAGTGGCGCCGCCGACGCGCTGGATCGGCGCGACACAGTCGACATGGCCGCCGCCGCCATCATGGTCGGCCTGACCTTTTCCTGGGGCCTGAACTACGTCGCCGCGAAAATCTCCTACACCGGCTACGACCCGGTCTTCCTGTCGATCGCGCGCTCCGTCATCGGCGGCTTCTGCGTCTTCCTCTGGTGCCGCTGGCGCGGCATCGCGCTGTTCACGCGCGATGGCACATTGCTGGCCGGCATCCTGGTTGGCGTGCTGTTCGGCATCGAGTTCCTTTGCCTTTATGTCGGCCTGGAGCACACGACCGTTGCCCGCAACACGCTGCTGGTCAACACCATGCCGTTCTGGATGCTGGTCGGCGGCCACTTCCTGCTTGGCGAACAGATCACCTTGCGCAAGTTCCTTGGCCTGCTGCTGGCCTTCGCCGGCCTTGCCGCCGTCTTTTCCGACAAGCTCGGCGGCGGCGGCGACATGCTGTTCGGTGACCTGTTGAGCCTTGGCTCCGGGTTTTTCTGGGCGCTGACCAATATCCTCATCAAGCGATCGAAACTGGTTGAGGCGAGCGCCGAAAAACTGCTGCTCTACCAGCTCGCGGGCGCGGCGGTCGTTGGTATGCTGGTGATGCCTCTTGCCGGTCCACCGGTGCGCGATCCCACGATGTTGGCGACGTCGGCCCTGCTGTTTCAGGCGGTCTTTATCGTTGCCTTCACCTATGTCCTGTGGTTCTGGCTGCTGCGCCGCTATCCGGCCTCCGGCCTGTCCAGCTTCACCTTCCTGTCGCCGGTTTTCGGTGTTTTGTGCGGCGCGGTCATCTTGAACGAGCCGCTGACCATTCGCATTTTCCTGGCACTTGGCTTGATTGCGGCGGGCCTGATCATCGTCAACCGACCAGCTCGCAAGCTGACCCCGGTGTGAGTGAGGTTCTTCATGCGTGACATCCTCAGCGACCTCGAAGCGGGCAAGTATCTTTCCGATCCGGATCCGGTGCGTCGCGCCCAGATCCAGATGAAGACGCCGCTGCCCAAGCGCTTCTACAAGACCGTTTCCGTTGCGCCGGTGGAGGGCGGTTTTGCCGTGCATCTCGACGGCAAGCCGGTGCGCACGCCGGGCAAGGCGCTGCTGGCGCTGCCGACCGAAGCGGCTGCAACGCTGGTTGCAAACGAGTTCGCCGAGCAAGGCGAGACGATCAATCCGGTGTCGATGCCGGTGATGCGCCTGGTCAACACCGCCATCGATGGCGTCGCCAGCGATCCGCAGGCGGTGCTGGAAGACATATTGCGCTTTGCCTCGTCCGATCTGCTCTGTTACCGCACGGATGCACCGCAAGGGCTGGTCGAGCGGCAGAACGAGCACTGGGATCCGGTCATCGATTGGGCACGCGCCGCACTAGGGGCACGCTTCAACCTTGCCGAGGGGATCATCCATGTCGAGCAGCCGCGCGAAACCATTGCGGTGCTGGGTGTCCATCTCAGCCAGCGTGCGGAACCCCTGCGGCTGGCCGCCATCCACGTCATGACGTCGCTGACCGGTTCGGCGCTGCTGGCGCTGGCCGTCGACTTCGGTGAGCTCGACGTGGAGGCCGCCTGGGCCGCCGGCCATGTCGACGAGGACTGGCAGATCGAACAGTGGGGACAGGACGCCGAAGCTGTCGCGCGCCGCGCCGCCCGCAAGCGCGACATGATCGCTGCCGTCGATCTTCTCGAAGCGCTTAAGGCTTTACCGCAGCGCACCTAATACCAAAGTCATAATCCCAAAGGCGCTCTGCCGTTGGCGAGCGCTTTCTGTCATTTTTTCCTTGATGGCTGTCGTGAGTCCGCGCTCGGAGGAGAACGCGGACGGAATAGGCGCAGCATCGAGGACAGGGTCTCACGGGAGGACAATTCCATGGCAATTGCATCGACCGCCGGCGGAGCAAGCCGCGGCATGACGCGGGAAGAGAAGAAGGTCATTTTCGCTTCCTCGCTCGGCACCGTTTTCGAATGGTACGATTTCTATCTCTACGGCTCATTGGCGGCCTTCATCGGCTCGACCTTTTTCGCCCCGACCATTCCCGAGGCGACGCGCAACATCTTCGCGCTGCTGGCTTTTGCCGCAGGCTTCCTGGTGCGCCCGTTTGGTGCGCTGCTGTTCGGTCGCATCGGCGACCTTGTCGGCCGCAAATACACATTCCTCGTCACCATGACGATCATGGGTCTGTCGACCTTCCTGGTCGGTCTGCTGCCTGGCTATGCAACCCTAGGCATCGCGGCTCCTGTGATCCTGATCGTCCTGCGCATGCTGCAGGGCCTGGCGCTGGGCGGCGAATATGGCGGCGCGGCGACCTATGTCGCCGAGCACGCGCCCGATGACCGCCGCGGCTTCTACACCTCATGGATTCAGACGACAGCGACGCTCGGCCTGTTCCTGTCGCTGATCGTCATCCTCATCGTGCAGGGATCGCTGAGCAAGGAGACCTACGCCGCCTGGGGCTGGCGCATTCCGTTCATCGTCTCTTTCCTGCTGCTCGCCGTTTCGATCTGGATTCGGTTGTCTCTCTCGGAGTCTCCAACCTTCCAGAAGATGAAGGACGAGGGGAAGGGCTCCAAAGCGCCGCTCTCGGAAGCCTTTGGTCAGTGGAAGAACGCCAAGATCGCTCTGCTGGCATTGCTCGGCCTCACCGCCGGCCAGGCCGTCGTCTGGTACAATGGCCAGTTCTACGCTCTGTTCTTCCTGCAGAACGTGCTCAAGGTCGACGCGCAGTCGGTCAACATCATGATCGCCGTCGCGCTGGCGCTCGGCTCGATCTTCTTCGTCGTCTTCGGCTGGCTGTCCGACAAGATCGGCCGCAAACCGATCATCATGGCTGGGCTTGCGCTCGCCATCGTCTGTACTTTCCCGCTGTTCAAGGCATTGACCTGGGCTGCCAATCCCGCACTTGCCAAGGCCCAGCAGAACACGCGGGCGACGGTGACGGCGGCGCCTGGCGACTGCAAGTTCCAGTTCAATCCGGTCGGCACCGCCAAGTTCACGACGTCCTGCGACATCGCGACTTCGTTCCTCACCAAGAACTCGGTTCCCTATGACGTGGTGTCGACGGCCGCGGCCGGAACCGCTGCATCAGTCAAGATCGGAACAGAAACTGTGGCGTCCTACGATGCTGTCGCCGCCGGCGATCAGGCCAAAGCCAAGGACGCCGCCTTCGTCAAGGCCGTCAACATGTCGTTGCAGGACGGCGGTTATCCTCTGAAGCGTGCGGCGATCAAGGTTGCCGACCAGAAACTCGATGCGTTTATCGCGGCCAACCCTGAGCTCAAGCTGGACGCGGCCGCCATCCGTGGTGGCGAAAAGACAGCCGTGCCGGCCGACCAGGCAGTCAAGGACAAGCTGCTGACCAGCGATGAGGCAACGGGCGCACCCGAGGTCACCGTCTACAACATACCGGGCGGCGGCGCCTTTGCCATGTTCGCCGATCCGGCGGCGGTGAACTGGCCGATGACAATCGGCATCCTGTTCATCCTGATCCTGTTCGTGACCATGGTTTACGGGCCGATCGCGGCGATCCTGGTCGAGATGTTCCCGACCCGCATTCGCTATACCGGCATGTCGCTGCCCTATCACATCGGCAATGGCTGGTTCGGCGGCTTGCTGCCGGCGACAGTGTTCGCGCTCAGTGCCTACAAGGGCGATATCTACTACGGCCTCTGGTATCCGGTGGTGATCGCGGCATTCACGCTCGTCATCGGCATGATCTTCGTCAAGGATACGCTTGGCACCAATCTGCACGCCAAGGAGTAGCCAGCGGATCATCGTCCAATGAAAAGCCCGGGGTGAGCAATCACGCCGGGCTTTTCATATCTGAGACCTGAAGAAGCGGTCAGCTCTTGCGCTGATTGTCTTCCTCGACCGCCGCTTCGTGATACCAGCCGTCAAAATCGGCGTGCGTATAACGCAACGAGGCCACTTCTGCCGCGAATTTGGCCTTGGCGCCTAAATTTGAGGCAGATTTGCGCCCTGCCAGAGGGAACATCAGGATTGTTGCCGACGGACGGGAGATGGTGGCTTCCATAAGCGGCCTCCTTTCTCTTTCAGGAGTTTTGCGATTCATCTTTCAATGAAGATAAGTCTTGCGATTCCTTTAGGCAATATGCCTACGAAAAGATCATTGTTTGCCTACTATTTGTGCATTTGATGCCTCTGATCGATCTCGATCCAGTGATGAGGCGGCTCAGCAAATTCAGCGCGATATCGCGGCCATTTTGCCGCACCCGACGATGTCGGAGTGGCACACGATTTGCATTTTAGGAATCGGCAGCGCCGGCTGCTGACGGCGCACGCATGTCGACGCCGTTTGGTGTTCGGTGAACAAGCAACGAGAGGCTAGAATGACGAAATACAAGCTCGAGTATATCTGGCTCGATGGATACACCCCGGTCCCCAACCTTCGCGGCAAGACGCAGGTCAAGGAATTCGCCGAATTCCCCACCCTCGAAGAACTTCCGCTGTGGGGTTTCGATGGCTCCTCCACGATGCAGGCCGAGGGCCACAGCTCCGACTGCGTTCTGAAGCCGGTCGCGGCCTATCCGGACCCGACCCGCACCAATGGCGTGCTGGTCATGTGCGAAGTCATGATGCCCGACGGTGTCACGCCGCACGCCTCCAACAAGCGCGCCACCATCCTCGACGACGAGGGTGCCTGGTTCGGCTTCGAGCAGGAGTATTTCTTCTATAAGGACGGTCGCCCGCTCGGCTTCCCGGAGACCGGCTATCCCGCACCGCAGGGTCCGTACTACACCGGCGTCGGCTACAAGAATGTCGGCGATGTCGCGCGCCAGATCGTCGAGGACCATCTCGACCTCTGCCTTGCAGCCGGCATCAACCATGAAGGCATCAATGCCGAAGTGGCAAAGGGCCAGTGGGAATTCCAGATCTTTGGCAAGGGCTCCAAGAAGGCCGCCGACCAGATGTGGATCGCCCGCTATTTGCTTCTGCGCCTCACCGAAAAATACCGCATCGACATCGAGTTCCACTGCAAGCCGCTCGGCGATACCGATTGGAACGGCTCGGGCATGCATGCCAACTTCTCGACTGCCTATATGCGCGAAGTCGGCGGCAAGGCGTATTTCGAATCGCTGATGGCGCAGTTCGACAAGAACCTGATGGACCACATCGCCGTCTACGGTCCCGACAACGACAAGCGTCTGACCGGCAAACACGAGACCGCGCCATGGAACAAGTTCAGCTATGGCATCGCCGACCGTGGCGCGTCGATCCGCGTGCCGCATTCCTTCATCAAGAATGACTACAAGGGCTATCTGGAAGACCGTCGCCCGAATTCGCAAGGCGACCCCTACCAGATCGCCTCGCAGATCCTGAAGACAATCTCGGAAGTTGCGACCGACGCGAAGGTTTCGGCCGCTGCCTGATTGTTTCGCGGCGCGGATCGCAAGGTCCTCGCTGCAGAGAAACAACCGATCGAAAAAAGGCCCCGGCGCAAAACGCCGGGGCCTTTTTCGTGATGCTCGCGCAAGGTGTCTAGCTGGCCGCCTTCAAGCGGCAACAGCTCCGCGTGCTTTCAACGCGGCCAGCACCTTGGCATGTGGCAAGGCGGGACTGCGGTTGCCGTCGCGGCCGGTCATGTCGCTGTTGGCGACGAGCGCATTGAGCACCGCCTCTTCGGTCGCTTGCACGACGGCGGTGTAGAAATCATCCATGCGGCCCCACGGGATGAAGTCCATGTGGCTGTAGCTCAATTCGCCGGCCGGCCCCTTCGGGAAACGGCCGGTGAGCGCATCGCGGTTGGCGGTTGAGAAGCCGAGGAAAATATCGCCGGAGAAATGCGAGCCTGTAGTCCCGGTCCGCGCCAGGCCGAGCGGCACGCGCCGGGCCAGCGCCTTGCATTGGCCCGGCAAGAGTGGCGCGTCGGTGGCGATGATGCCGATGCAGGAGCCAGCGCCCGTCGGGCCACCCCGGAAGTACGCCTCCATCGGGTTGTCGTCTGCCAGCTGATCACCAAGCGGTACGCCGGCGATGGTGAGTTCGCGCCGCGACCCGAAATTGGCCTGCAGGAAGACACCGACCGTGTAGGAGCGATGGCCGTAGTCGACGATCCGCGAGGCCGTACCCGAGCCGCCCTTGAAGGCATAGCAGTTCATGCCGGTGCCACCGCCGACCGAGCCTTCCTCGATGCGGCCGCCAGCCGCGTTGTCGATTGCGGCCATGGCGTGATCGACAGTGACATGCGAGCCGTTGATGTCGTTGAGATAGCCGTCCCAGGTTTCGGCCACCACCGGCAGCAGCCACTGGTTGGCGAGATCCGGTTTGTGGCGCGCCACCCAGTCGATGACGCCGCGATGGCAAGGGCCGACCGCATGGGTGTTGGTGATCAGGATCGGCAGGCTGATGCTGCCGGCCTCCTCGATCCATGATGCGCCGGTCATTTCGCCATTGCCGTTGAAGGAATGATAGCCGGCGGCGCAAGCAATGCCGACGCCGTCATGGCCGAACGGCAGGATGGCCGTCACCCCGGTGCGCACCGGTCCCTGTCCGAGACTGAGCTTGCCTTCGCCCTTGACGATCGTGGAGTAACCGACCAGGACGCCACCGACATCGGTGATGGCATTGGCGGGGCCGGGCGTGCCTTGCAAGAGAATGCCGAGCGCGCGGGCCCGCGCTTTGCCGGCTGGTGTGGCGGTGTGGGTCGGCAGTTGGTCCATGCTTGGGTCTCGCTCCGCTGATGTAAGCCGGCTCAGCGAAGGCTGCAGCCGGTCGCGAGCTCGGCATAGCTGGTCAGGATTGCCAGCGCCGAAGCCTGATCGACCGCCGGCACGAGATTGACGAGATGCAGCCCCAGGCCGTCCTCGAGCACTACAAGGCTGCGCGCGATCGTCTCGCTGGTGGCCTGCAGTTTGAAGATGCCGGTGGCGGCACCCGCTTCCAGAATGCCGACATAGATCGACACCTGTCGCTCGAACAAAGTGATGTGGCGGGCAGCATAGCTCGCATCCGAGCGCGAATAGGCGCCGAGTTCGAGCAGCAGCCGGCAGAGCTGGTCGTCCGCATCGGTCGGCAGCCCGTTCTCGATCATCGTCTTCAGGCGCAACCGGGGATCGGCGATCTCGGTGACCGACGCCGCACGTATCGTGCAGAACCGCTCGACAGCCTTGCGCTGCACATCGTCCAGCAGGTCCTTCAGGCCGGGATAGTAATAGAGCAGGGCGCTCGAACTCATCCCTGCCTCATTGGCAACGTCGCGCAGCGTGACGGCGGCGAGGCCGCGCCTGGCGATCATCGATTCTGCCGCCGCGACGAGCGTGAGGCGGCGATCGGTCTGAGTTTTGGGTCGTCCCATTTCTGTTTCCTGAATTCAATTCAGTTTAAAGCGAGTGCGCGAAATTTTGCAAGCACCAATGAACCATATTTGTTGACGATATCTGACTCCATCGATAGGTTCCGCTGCGGAGGATAATTTTTATCTTATTAAAAAAAGGGGAGGACGATGTCTACAAACGAAGCAACAACAGGAGCGGCCGACAAGGCTGCTCCAACCGCCAAGGGACTGGATCGGGCGCTCAATGCTCTGGGCACGCTGATGATCGTGCTGTCGGCCGTGACGCCGGCATCCTCGGTGTTCATCATCGTGCCCGGCGTCATCGCGCTCGCTGGCACCGGCTCATTCCTGAGTTTCGTCATTGCCGCCGTCATCGGGCTGTTCATGGCCTTCGTTTATGCCGAATTGTCGTCGGCCTATCCGATGGCGGGTGGTGAATACACCATGATCGGCCGCACGCTCGGCCACTTCTGGGGCTTTGTCACACTGGTGCTGGTGTTCGTCTCGATCGTGCTGATCGTCGCCGTCATCGCGCTCGGCGTCGGCACCTATCTCGGTGTGCTCATTCCCAATCTGAGCCCGCAATGGGTTGGCGTGGTGACGATCGCGCTGGCCGGCACGGTCGCGGCCATGCGTATCAAGCTCAACGCCTTCGTCACCGGCATCTTCCTCGGCATCGAAATGCTGGCTCTGCTGGTCCTGACCGGGCTCGGCTTTGCCCATGTCGAGCGGCCGCTGTCGAGCCTGTTCACGTCGCCGCAATTGCTCGATGCCACCAACACGCTGGTGCCGGCGTCGGCCGGGATCATCCTAGCGGCCACCGCCGTTTCGCTGTTTGCCTATAATGGCTATGGCGCGGCCGCCTATTTTGGTGAGGAGACGCAGGACGCCAAGCGCAACATCGGCAAGGTCGTGGTCTGGGCGCTTTTGATCACCGTCGCGGCGGAACTCATTCCGCTGACGGCCGTGTTGCTGGGGTCGCCGGATATTGCAGCATTGCTCGCCGCGCCCCAGAAGATAGAATATTTCCTCGAGGCGCGCGGTGGCCATGCGTTGACGGTGCTGATCAGCCTTGCCGTCGCGGTTGCCATCTTCAACGCGGTCATCGCCATCATCCTGCAGGCGGCGCGGCTGCTGTTCAGTTCCGGCCGCGACAAGACCTGGTTCGGCCCGATCAATGCCGCGGTCGCGTCCGTCCATGGCAGCTACGCATCGCCATGGATCGCCACCATTGTCGTGTCGGTACTGGCGGCGATCGCCTGCTTCATCGACATCAACCTGCTGCTGGTGGTCAGCGGCACCTCGCTGGTGGTGATCTACGCGCTTCTGTGCGTGGCGGTGTTTGCCGGGCGCCGCAACGGCAGCACCTCTGGCGGACACTACCGCATGCCCTTGTTTCCGGTTCCAGCCATCCTTGCCTTCGTGGCACTGATCTATGTCGCCTACCAGAACCTGCTCGATGCCGCCTTCGGGCGCCCGAGCCTGATTGCGACGCTGCTGATCATGGCCGTGGCGGCGATCTACTATGTGCTGGTGCTGGCCAGGCGAACGGACTGGAACCTGCACGGCCCCGACGAGCTTGCCGGATAGGCGTCGCCCTCCGACGCTCTGTCTGTGCGAGAACCCCGGCCCTTGCCGGGGTTCTTTTTGTCCTGCTGGCCCGGCGAAGCGAATTCCCCCAAAAAAAGTCAGGTTGAAAAGGATCGGGTAAATTCACCGGGCCGAGAGGCTTTTGGCTGACGCTGAATGCCACCACGGGTGGCATGCTGTTCCGCGTTCCCGGAAAAAGCCCGGAAAACGGCCTGTTTCAGGTCGTCCGTACACCAATGATCAGTTATATAAGCCTCTGATCAAACACCGAAATCGACGTTCAACACCTCTGGCCGGCGGCGTTGACAGATCACGCCGCGGCATGCGTATTCGTGGCCGGGGTTACGCCAAAGCGATGCTGTTCGAACGGGGCGGGGTTTCTTGAACGACGGCATTGGCGGGGGCGCCGGACGAGCGGGCATTGCAGCCTGAGGCAGTGCGCCGCTCGCTCCTGGCGATCGATTGCGATCGAAGAGTCGCCGGCCAGCCTTTATTCGCGGCTTCTGCTGGTGGCCACAGGCCCAGGCAAGTCCAGCTATCAAACGATCCCTAAAACCAGAAGAGAGTGCCCGTTGTTGCGTGGCCCGCCACGCGATCGATGGCCATTGGGTGACAGCAAAAAGCCCTTGAAGGCGGAAAACCTTCAAGGGCTTTCATTGTTATCCCAGCGGGATCTTAAACCGAATAATACATATCGTATTCGACCGGATGCGGGGTCATTTCGAAGCGCATCACCTCGGCCATTTTCAGCTCGATGTAGCTGTCGATCTGGTCGTCGTCGAAGACGCCGCCGGCCTTCAGGAAGCCGCGATCCTTGTCGAGGCTCTGGAGTGCTTCACGCAGCGACCCGCAGACGGTCGGGATCTTCTTCAGTTCCTTCGGCGGCAGGTCGTAGAGATCCTTGTCCATCGGCTGTCCCGGATGGATCTTGTTCTTGATGCCGTCGAGACCGGCCATCAGCAACGCGGAGAAGGCCAAGTAGGGATTCGCGCCCGGATCGGGGAAGCGCACTTCGACGCGCTTGGCCTTCGGCGACGAGCCGAACGGAATGCGGCACGAGGCCGAGCGGTTACGCGCTGAATAGGCGAGCAGCACCGGCGCTTCGTAGCCAGGCACCAGGCGCTTATAGGAGTTGGTCAGCGGGTTGGTGAACGCGTTGACCGCCTTGGCGTGCTTGATGACGCCGCCGATGAAGAACAGGCAATTCTCCGACAGGCCGGCATATTCATTGCCGGCGAAGGTCGGCTTGCCACCCTTCCAAATCGACATGTGGACATGCATGCCCGAACCGTTGTCGCCGAAGATCGGCTTCGGCATGAAGGTTGCCGTCTTGCCATAGGCGTTGGCGACCTGGTGCACGACATATTTGTAGATCAGCATCTTGTCGGCGTTGCGCACCAGCGCGTCGAACTTGATGCCAAGCTCATGCTGGGCGGCAGCGACTTCATGATGATGCTTTTCGACGCGCACACCCATTTCGGCGAGCACGGTCAGCATTTCGGAGCGCATGTCCTGCGCGGAATCGATCGGCGGCACCGGGAAATAGCCGCCCTTGACGCGCGGGCGGTGGCCGAGATTGCCGGTCTCGTAGTCGGTGTCGTCATTGGACGGCAGTTCGGTGGAATCGAGCTGGAAGCCGGTGTTGTAGGGATCGGCCTTGTACTTGACGTCGTCGAAGACGAAGAATTCGGCTTCCGGGCCGACATAGATAGTGTCGCCGATGCCTTCGGCCTTCATGTAGGCTTCGGCCTTCTTGGCTGTGCCGCGCGGATCGCGGTTGTAGGATTCGCCCGAGACCGGGTCGAGAATGTCGCACAGGATGACCATGGTCGACTGCGCGAAGAACGGGTCCATGTGGACCGTGTCCGGATCGGGCATCAGCACCATGTCGGACTCGTTGATTGCCTTCCAGCCGGCAATCGAGGAGCCGTCGAACATGACGCCGTCGGCAAACATGTCTTCCTCGACCTCGACGACATCCATCGTCACGTGCTGCAGCTTGCCCTTCGGGTCGGTGAAGCGCAGGTCGACGAATTTCACGTCGTTGTCCTTGATCTGCTTCATGATGTCTTTGGCTGTCGTCATGTCATGTATCCCTGTTTGGTGACGTGTTTTTTGATGGATGACGTTTCCTGGAGGATGGCCTCGTCAGACCGCGTCCATTCCGGTCTCGCCGGTGCGGATGCGCACGACTTCCTCGATGTTGGAGACGAAGATCTTGCCGTCGCCGATGCGGCCGGTCTGGGCCGCCTTGCGGATGGCTTCGATCGCGCCTTCGACAGCATCGTCGCCGAGCACGACCTCGATTTTCACCTTGGGCAGGAAATCGACGACATATTCGGCGCCACGGTAGAGTTCGGTGTGGCCCTTCTGGCGCCCGAAACCCTTGGCCTCGGTCACCGTGATGCCTTGCAGTCCGGCCTCCTGAAGCGCTTCCTTCACTTCGTCGAGCTTGAATGGCTTGATGATCGCTTCGATCTTTTTCATGTAAAAAGTGGCCTCCACTGCCAAAAAACGGGTTTTGACCCCCCGCTTGCGCCTCTTTCAAGCACGAACTGTGCCAGATAGACGGATTCGAAGCGGTATCATATGATTTCAAAGTCGCGCCACGCCGAGATGCACTTTCGCGTCATTCGCTGCACCGGATGCGGCATGGCTGCTGAAGCCCGATCGGTTGTCGCCCTCATGTCCGCACAAAAATTAGGCAGATCGCCCATGTTGCGGGCAGTTCTGCGCCGCGACATCCATCTGAACGGTATGGCGGCAGATCGTTGCAACTCCTCCTGTTTGCTTCGAACCACAAACTGGACAATGCTTGATCGAATGCGGATCGGCAATCCATGAGCAACGAACTTCTTTCTCCCGCCGAAATGAGCGAGGCGGACCGGCTGGCAATCGCAGCCGGCCCACTTGACGGTTATGGCCTGATGCAGCGCGCCGGCGAGGCGGTCGCTGCCATCGTCCTGGCGCGCTATCCCGCGGCGAGCCGCGTGCACGTGCTGTGCGGTCCCGGCAACAATGGCGGCGATGGCTATGTGGTGGCGCGGTTGCTGGCCGAGGCTGGCATGAACGTCGCCGTCTGGGCCGAAGGCAAGCAAGAAGCTGGGAGCGATGCGTCGCTGGCTTCCGAGGCCTGCAATCTGCCGGTCAACCATCTGAATTATTTCGATACCACAGAAGGCGAGGTTGTCGTCGACGCGCTCTATGGCGCCGGACTTTCAAAGAACCTTTCTCCCTACGCTCAGGCGGCTTCAGGGATTAGCGGTGCGGAGAAAGTGCCAGTCGTGGCGATCGATTTGCCTTCAGGTGTGTCCGGCGAGACTGGGCAGATGAGAGGGTATTTCGACGCCGCCGTGACGGTGACTTTCGTGCGAAAAAAGCCCGGCCATCTTCTAATGCCGGGACGCAGGGTGTGCGGCGAGATCATCGTCGCCGATATCGGCATCCCGGATGGGATCGTCGAACAGCTCAAGGTCGAGGCGTTCGAGAACACGCCCGACCTTTGGCTGCGATGGTACTTCCCGAGAACGGCTGTCGATGCCCATAAATACAAACGCGGCCATGTTGCTGTCTTTTCCGGTGGGCCAAGCTCGACCGGGGCTGCGAGGTTGTCGGCCTTGGCTGCAGCTCGAATCGGGGCGGGGGCGGTAACCATCCTTTCGCCCGGGAATGCCATGCAGGTGAACGCCGGGCATTTGACATCGATCATGTTGCGCAAGGCCGACACAACTGCGGACATCGACGAATTCATGAGCGAACGCCAGCCATCGGCATATGTGCTCGGCCCCGGATTTGGCTTTGGCGATAAGGCTCGCGATTTTGCCTTGTGGTTGCTTGCCCAAGAACCTCTCTATGACATGCAACGTAGAATCGATCTGGGTGGTATCGTGCTGGACGCCGATGGCATCACGGCGTTTCGAGACGATCCTGCGATATTGTTCGGGGCGGCAGGCCGTGTCGGAGCACCGTCTTTGATCATCACACCGCATGAAGGCGAGTTTGGCCGATTGTTCCCGGACATTGCAGGCAACAAAAAAAGCTCCAAATTGGCCAAAGCGCGAGCGGCTGCTAAGCTTGCGAACGCAGTTGTCGTCTACAAGGGCGCCGACACCGTGATCGCGGCTCCTGATGGTAGGGCGGCAATCAACGCCAACGGCGCGCCGTGGCTCGCTACGGCTGGGTCGGGTGACGTTCTGTCGGGTATCGCCGCTGGATTGCTGGCGCAGGGCATGGCGCCCTTCCAGGCAGCTTGTGCCGCAGTCTGGATCCACGCTGAAGCCGGCCGCCGTTTCGGGCCAGGATTGATTGCCGAGGATTTGCCGATGGCCCTGGTCCCGGTGCTGCGTGACCTGATCGAAAGCCAGCCGGACCTTCGATGAGACGACTTGCTCTCCTTCTCACCACGCTCGTCATGGTGGCCCTCGCGGCACAGTTGGCAAATGCCGCCGAAAATCCGGTGACCATCGTCGATGACCCGGCGGTGCTCGCCACCCTCGATGCCAAGGGCTACGGCTTCGCCGCACTTTTTGGCGTGGCGGGCGAGGGCGATTTGAAAACCCTCTATGAGAAGGCGCCAGCCTATCATGCGATCGTCGATACCGTGGCATCAGACATTGCCACGCTGCGCGCCGAGATGAAGGCCGGCGGGCGCACGCTCTACGAGGTGACCGACGGCAACGTCGGCCGCATCATGGATATGCGCTGGCTGAAGACCGAGGCGGCACGCTTCCGGCTGGTCGGCGTCGTCAATAGGCTCGACCGTCGCGACTTTGCCGCGCTACTGGGTGACAAGAGCTGCGGCGAGGTGCGTTTCATCTATCGACTGGCCTACAGCTTCCGGAAGAGCGGCAAACTGCTGGCCTCGCGGCTGCCGTTCAACTTCAACGCCGTCTACAGCGTAGCGCCCGATGCCGATGGTGGCTGCGTCGGGGTTGCCGGGCGCTGGACGCCGCAGCTGGACGAGAGCGTCGACGCCGGCTGGCTGATCGGTGGGCCGCTGGAAAAGACGGGGCTGACCTTCAAGCAGCTCGAACTCAACGCACAGGTGGTGCGCTTTCCCTCCGGCCAGGAGACCGAATTCGGCGGGCAGGCCGCCTACCTCATGCGAATCTTCGCCATCGATGGCGCCACCGTCAGCGAGAAGCCGCTGGAGAACACGCCTGACGTCGCGCGGCTCTCGGATGATGCGACGCTGAAGAAAAGGCTCGCCGATTACGTCAGCGCCAATGTTACGGCGGTCGATCTTGGCGCCTACGAAATCCCCGATGAATTCCTGGCGAAGAAGGTCATCTCGTGGTCGACCTTCGGCAGCGCCAGACAGGCCAACCATCCGTTCACACCACTGTTCCAGCCAGCGGATTTCGCCCGACTGGACTATGCGGCGCTAAAACTGGTCCGCACGCCGGAGGCGCTGGTCGAGCGGCTGGACAATGGCGCCTGCCAGGGCTGTCATCAGGCAGGTTCCACCGCCGGTTTTCATTTCATCGGCCTCGACGACAAGACCACGTCGCCTTTGAACCACATCGAGGTCGGCATCTCGCCGCATCTCCATGCCGAGATCCCGCGCCGCCAGGCTTGGCTGCACGCTACTGCCGAGGGCAAGGAGCCGAACCGCTTCCGGCCGCTGTCCTTCGCACCGCCTGCCACGTGGACCGATGCAGGCGATGTCGACTACGCGCCGGCCGAGATGACGATGCCATGCCTGATGCCGGACGATGCAAAGCGCTTCGGCGCGACCTGGCAATGCGGCAGCGGCACGGTCTGCACGCCGCTGGCAACCGCATCAGGTGTGCGCACCACTCTGGCGCAATGTCTGTTGCCCAAGGACAGCGAAAAGATGTTTTCCGGCCATCCCTGCCTGACCGGGTCTATCACCAGCAACGCGGCGCAACCGTTCAACGACCGCTACGGCATCACGGGTCAGTTCGCGGCCTTCGCGCCGGATGTCTCGCGCACCGCCTATACGTGCCGCCCGCCGAAGATCGGCGTGCCGGCCGGCATCGCCTATCGCGCCTGCGACGACAAGGATCGTGCTTTCACGGCTTTCAAGGCCGGCAAACCGATGCCGAACGAGATCTGCGGGCTGGTCGGCGGCAAGAAATTCGATGTCTGCGTGGCGACCAACAATTTCGACCAGTGCCTCGGCGGCGCCGTCAATCGCGGCAACCGGCCAGCCTGCGATGCCGAGCATTTCTGCCGCGAGGATTATATGTGCCAATCAATGCCGCCTGACACGCCGGGCATTTCAAAAGTGAAAGGCATCGGCTTCTGCTCGCCGACCTATTTCATCTTCCAGATGCGCATCGACAACCACGCGACACCCTGGGCGAGCCCTACCAGCACCACCTTGGACGCAGGGTTCGGCGCTGCGGAGGAAGAGTGAGGGCTCGACAGCTACCTCTCACAGCGGGATGTTGTCATGCTTCTTCCAGGGGTTCTGCATGTCCTTGTTGCGCAGCATCCTGAGCGCGCGCGCAATACGGCGGCGGGTCGAGTGCGGCATGATCACCTCATCGACATAGCCGCGCTCGGCTGCGACGAAAGGCGACAGGAAGCGATCCTCGTAAGCCTTTGTATGGGCTGCGATCTTTTCCGCGTCGCCGATGTCCTTGCGGTAGATGATCTCGACCGCGCCCCTGGCGCCCATGACGGCGATCTGTGCAGTCGGCCACGCATAGTTCATGTCGCCGCGCAGATGTTTTGAGGCCATGACGTCATAGGCGCCGCCATAGGCTTTTCTGGTGATGACGGTGATCTTCGGCACGGTCGCCTCGGCATAGGCAAACAGCAGTTTCGCGCCGTGCTTGATCAGTCCGCCGTACTCTTGAGCGGTACCGGGCAGGAAGCCGGGCACATCGACGAAGGTGACGATCGGGATCGAAAAACAGTCGCAGAAACGCACGAAGCGGGCCGCCTTGCGGCTGGCGTCGGAATCGAGCACGCCGGCCAGCACCATCGGCTGGTTGGCGACGAAGCCGACCGTGCGGCCTTCGACACGCCCGAAGCCGGTGACGATATTCTTGGCAAAACTCTGCTGGATCTCGAAGAAATCGCCTTCATCGGCGACCTTCAGGATCAGCTCCTTGATGTCATAGGGCTTGTTGGCGTTGTCGGGGATCAGCCGGTCGAGCGACAGATCATGGTCGGTCACCGACTGGTAGCATTCGATCTCGGGAAGCTCCGACGTGTTCGAAGCAGGCAGCAGATCGACCAGCCGGCGCATCTGCAGCAACGCCTCGACATCATTGTCGTAGGCGCCGTCGGCGATCGAGGATTTCGTCGTGTGCACCGAGGCGCCGCCGAGGCTCTCGGCGGTGACCGTCTCGTTGGTCACTGTCTTCACCACATCCGGCCCGGTGACGAACATGTAGGAGGTGTCGCGCACCATGAAGATGAAGTCCGTCATGGCAGGCGAATAGACGTCGCCGCCGGCGCACGGGCCCATGATCACGGAAATCTGCGGAATGACGCCGGACGCCAGCACATTGCGCTGGAAGATCTCGGCATAGCCGCCGAGAGCCGCGACACCTTCCTGGATGCGCGCGCCGCCGGCATCGTAGAGGCCGATGATCGGCGCGCGGTTGCGCAGCGCCATTTCCTGCACCTTGATGACCTTCTCGGCGTGCGCCTCCGACAGCGAGCCGCCGAACACGGTGAAATCCTTGGCGAAGAGGTAGACCGGGCGGCCGTTGACGGTGCCCCAGCCGGTGACGACGCCATCGCCGGCGATCTTGGTCTTTTCCATGCCGAAATCGGTCGAGCGATGCTCGACATACATGTCGAACTCCTCGAAAGAGCCTTCGTCGAGGAACACCTCGATGCGCTCTCGCGCCGTGAGCTTGCCCTTCTTGTGCTGGGCATCGATGCGCGCCTGGCCGCCACCCATGCGGGCGATCTCGCGGCGCCGCTCGAGTTCCTTCAGCACGTCCTTCATCGTTCGGTCCCCACATGGAAGCTGCATTTGTGGTAATGATGCCCGCCGGTGAGCGCAAGCGTTGGCTTTTGGTCGGTTTTTGCTGCGCTGCAACATGACGCCCCTTGCATTCCGGGGCGAACTCAGCCATATGCAGCCCATAGGCGCTTGGGCCGGGAGATTCCGGCCTTCTCGACAAATGAGACTGGTTGCGTCTGTTTTCCCTCTTTTTCGGCTGATCGGCCCCCGATTGGTTGGCAAGCGGTGAAAAAGCCCCGTGGCATGATGCCTGCGGGCACGACAGCGCAGCCGAGTGGACGTTTACGTCCGCCCGCCTTGTCGTTTCATATCAAATTTTTCGACGGCAGGTTGCGCCCTGCCGCCATCGATGTTTGCGGCCAAGAGGCCGCGTGAAAGAAGATTATTTTGACCAACGAAAACAATTCACCCGCCAAGGATACTGGGGAACTCTCCGGTTTCGCGGCGCTGGGAATTACGGGTGCGCTGCTCAAGGCCACCCATGCCGCCGGCTTCACCGAACCGAAGCCGATCCAGACGCAGGCCATCCCGCCTCAGCTGGAAGGCCGTGACATTTTCGGCATCGCACAGACCGGCTCCGGCAAGACCGCGGCCTTTGCACTGCCGATTCTCTCCAAGATCATCGCACTCGGCACCAAGCGGCGCGCCAAGACGACCCGCGCGCTCATCCTGGCGCCGACGCGCGAACTCGCCGTGCAGATCGAAGACACCATAAAGATCCTCGCAAAGGGCCAGCACGTCTCGACCGCACTGGTACTGGGCGGCGTCTCGCGCTTCAGCCAGGTAAAGAAGGTTGCTCCCGGCGTCGACATCCTCATTGCCACGCCCGGTCGCTTGACCGATCTCGTGCGCGAGGGTGACCTCATCCTCTCCGACACCAAATGGCTGGTGCTGGACGAGGGTGACCGCATGCTCGACATGGGCTTCATCAACGACGTCAAGCGCATCGCCAAGGCGACCGCGCCCGATCGCCAGACGGCGCTGTTCTCGGCCACCATGCCCGACGAGATCGCCGAACTGGCCAAGGGCCTGTTGAAGAGCCCCGTCCGCATCGAAGTCTCGCCGCAGAGCACCGCTGCCGCCGAGATTGTGCAGGGCGTCGTCTTCGCCCGCACGAAGCAGAAGCGCCAGGTTCTGTCGACGATGCTCGCCGACGAGGCGATGAAGTCCGTCATCATCTTTTCGCGTACCAAGCATGGTGCCGACCGGGTGACCAAGGACCTCGAGCGCGACGGCTTCAAGGCCGCCGTCATTCATGGCAACAAGTCGCAGAATGCCCGTCAGAAGGCGCTCAACGACTTCCGTGAGGGCTCGGTGCGCATTCTGGTCGCGACTGACATTGCCGCGCGCGGCATCGATGTCCCCGGCATCAGCCATGTCGTGAATTTCGATCTGCCGGACGAAGCCGAAAGCTACGTCCACCGCATCGGCCGTACCGGCCGCAACGGCATGGATGGCATTGCGATCACGCTTTGCGATCCTTCCGAAAACAGCAAGCTGCGCCAGGTCGAGCGCATCATCCGCACCAAGCTGCCGATCGTTGCCGACCATCTCGGCAGCCCCGATCCTCAGCGCAATCCGGCTGAAAAGAACGAGCGCTTCGAGCCCGCCAATGATCGCAACGACCGTAACGGTCGCCGTGATGGCAGGCGTCCCGGCGGCGAGAACAAGGGCAACGGTTTTGGCAAGAAGCGCTTCGGCGACAAGCCGGCCTTTGCCGGTGAGCGCAAGCCGGAAGGCGCCAAGCCGGCCTTCAAGGGCAACAACAAGCGCCGCTTCGGCGGCAAGCGTCCGGCAGCGCGCGCCGCTTGACCCATCATCCGTTGGGGCGGACCAGTCGGTCCGTCCTGACTGACGATGGCTGAAAGAAAGGGCGGCTGAAGCGATGCTTCAGCCGCCCTTTTTCGTCTCAGAGCCTCACTTCGCCACCGCCTCGATCCAGACGGCAATCCGTTGCGCAAGGAAAGCCGTGGTCGACGGCGACAGCGCGTCGCCGGCAATGACGTGATTGTCGGGATCGCCAGAGCTTTCGATAGGGACCAGCTCATGCGCGCCGCCCCAGCGGGCGGCGATCTCACGCGTGCGGTCGGGCCGCACCACTTTGTCCATGTCCGAGAAAATGAACAAGGCCGGGATATCAGCCTTCTCCACTGGCGCGCCATAGGCAAGTTCCGTCAGCGCCTGCATCGGCATCGTCGCGGCGATCGGATATTTGGGGGTCCAGAATTTCTCGTGCAGTGCGTTGCGCGGCACGAAGCTGCGTTCCTTGCCGGCAACGAGTTCGGCGATCTGTTTGCCCCATGGCATGGTCAGGATCTCGGCGCCGGATGCCTTCACCCCGAAATTCGGCGAGATGAACGCAATGGCCGCCACCCCATCCGAAGCGCCGGGCTGTGTCGCCGCCCATGCCGCGAGCGAGCCGCCGGTCGAAGTCGAGATGACGATCACCTTATCGCCGATCGCTCGTCCGACGGCGAGCGCTTCCTCATAGTCGTTTATCCAGGCATTGACGCTGCCTTGCGTCATCGCTGCGCCGTCCTGCCCGTGTCCGGTAAGGCGGGTGTAGAACAGGTTGGCGTCGAGCTGGTCGGACACATCGTCGGGCAGCGGGCGGACCTCGCCCTTCGATGCGGAAAAGCCGTGGATATAGACGATCGACAGCGGCGTCCTGGCATGCACCATCGGATCGGCCCAGACGATCTCCTTCTCCAGCCCGTCGCGGATGCCGGGCACGGCGGCCTCCACCTTGGCCACATAGGCCTGCGGATCGTCACCGATGACGGAGGGATCGAAGCGGATCGTGGTGTCGACGGGAACGCGTGGGCCAAGCACGAAGGCCAGTGCAAGGATGGCGACGAGACCCAGCACGGCAAGCACGATCCGTCGCCCCATGGCAAACTCCACGCAAGATTATCTCAACGTATGGCGACGGCCACAATCAGGCAACGCCGGCCGAGGCGCGGCACGCAACAATTTCGGCGGCGTACTATTTGCCTGGCGGCCTGCGGTCGTAGTTCAGCGGCCTTGCCTTCCAACTGGTCATCAGGGTGATCACTCCTCTGCACACCGGCCTCGGCAGCAGACTGAGAAATTTCAGAGGCCAGCTCGTCCGGTATGGAAAAGTGACTTCGAAGCCACCGGATTTGATTCCCTTCACCATCCGGCGCGTCGCACGGCTGACCGGCATCAGGCCGGGCATCGGCAGCATGTTCTTTTCGGTCAGCGGCGTGTCGACAAAACCGGGATTTATCACCTGGACGCGGATGTTCATCTTGTCGAAATCGTATTTCAGCGACTCCGCCAGGATGTTGATCGCTGCCTTGGTCCCGCCATAGGCGGCCGTGGTCGGCCAGCCGAAATAGGCGGTGACCGATCCGACGAGCACGACATGGCCGCGCGACCGAACGCGCATATAGTCCACGACCGGTACCAACCCGTTGATGATGCCGAAATAATTGACCTCGAAGGAGCGGCGAAAATCCTTGACGACGAGAGCCTCTCCGGGCGTCGAAATGTAGTTTCCGGCATTGAAGATGGCGAGCACGATCGGGCCGAGTTCGTTCTCGATCGCGGCAACCGTTCTTGCCATGCGCGGTTCGTCGCTGACGTCGCAGGGAAAAGCCGTGACGCTGCCCGGCATCTGCGCGGTCTCGACGATGAGCGTGTCGATCGGATCGTCGTCGAGCGCGGTCACCGCCACAGCATAGCCCTGGGACGCCAGATCCCTGGCCAGCGAGCGGCCAATGCCGCTTGAGCCGCCAGTGACCCAGGCGACGCCATGTTTCGGATCGGCCCGATAGAGTGTCATGCTGTGCCCTGTCACTTGTTGGTGTCTTGCTCTAGCGACGAAGGAATCGAATGAAAAGAGTGCTTTTCGACGCCAGGTGCAAATGAACTGTGCGATATCCACCCGGTCTTGGGGGTGTCCATGCACGGCTGTGCTGGAAATGCGACTGGACCAGACAAATTCTTGCCTTGAAACCGAAGCGTCGGGTTTCTAGGGTTTCGGCGCATGCACACAAGGAATCCTGAATGCCTCGTTCTGTGATCGACGCGATCGGCAACACGCCTCTGATCCGCCTCAACAAAGCGTCCGAAGAAACCGGCTGCGAGATACTGGGCAAGGCCGAGTTCATGAATCCGGGACAGTCGGTTAAGGATCGCGCCGGCCTGTTCATCATCCGCGACGCCGAACAGCGCGGTCTGTTGCAGCCGGGCGGCGTCATTGTCGAGGGCACGGCCGGCAATACAGGCATCGGGTTGACGCTGGTCGCCAAGGCGCTGGGATACCGCACGGTCATTGTCATTCCCGACACACAGAGCCAGGAGAAGAAGGACACGATCCGGCTGCTTGGCGCCGAGCTGATCGAGGTGCCGGCTGTGGCGTACAAGAATCCCAACAATTATGTGAAGCTGTCGGGAAGGCTCGCTGAGCAACTGGCGCGAACCGAACCGAACGGTGCCATCTGGGCCAACCAGTTCGACAATGTCGCCAATCGCGATGGCCATATCCGCACCACCGCCGAGGAAATCTGGAACCAGACGGGTGGCAAGGTCGACGGTTTCGTCTCGGCGGTTGGGTCGGGTGGCACGCTTGCCGGTGTCGCTTTAGGACTGAAGGCCAGGAGCAAGGACGTCAAGATCGCGCTCGCCGATCCGCTGGGTGCGTCACTCTACAATTTCTACACCAGCGGCGAATTGAAGGCCGAAGGCAGTTCGATCACTGAAGGCATAGGGCAGGGGCGCATCACCGCCAATCTCGAAGGGTTCACGCCGGACTTTTCCTTCCAGATCACGGATGAGGACGCATTGCCGATCGTCTTCGACCTGATCCAGGAAGAAGGCCTTTGCGTCGGCGGCTCGACCGGCATCAACATCGCCGGCGCGATCCGGCTGGCCAGGGAATTGGGTCCCGGCCACACCATCGTGACCATTCTTTGCGACTACGGCACGCGCTACCAGTCGAAGCTGTTCAATCCGGAATTCCTGCGCGAGAAGAATTTGCCGGTGCCGGGCTGGATGGAGCTGAAGAGCACCATTTCGGTGCCGTTCGAAAAGATCGCGTGATGGCGCACAAGACTGAAACACTGTTTCGCGACGATGCTTATCTGAAGACAGCTGACGCCACGGTCGTTGCCATCAACGACCGGGGTGGCATCATCCTCGACCGGACGATCTTTTATGCCACCTCGGGCGGCCAACCGGGTGACTCCGGGCTATTGGAGTGCGCCGACGGAAATCGCATAGAGATTGCCGCCACCATCACCGGTGAGACCAAGGATGAGATCATCCATGTGCCGGCACCGGCGCAGGCGGCCCTGACGGTCGGCGAGAAGGTTAAACTGGCGGTTCTGTGGGAACGCCGGCACCTGCTGATGCGCATGCACGCGGCTTGCCACCTGCTCACGGTCGTCTGCCCGTTCCCGATCACCGGCGCTTCCGTTTCAGACGACGACAGCCGTGTCGATTTCGATATTCCTGACGCCAGCTTCAACAAGGAGGAGGTAACGGCGAGCCTGATGGATTTGGTGCGGGCCGATCACCCGATCTTCACCAGGCTGATCAGCGAAGAGGAACTCGCTGCCAACCCTGGCCTGGTGAAATCGAAGAACGTCCGGCCGCCAGTCGGCACCGGCAAGATCCGCCTGGTCTGCATCGGTGAGAATGGGGCTGTGGACAGCCAGCCCTGCGGTGGCACGCATGTGAAAAGCACCGGCGAAATCGGTGAAATCCACATCGGCAAGATCGAAAAGAAGGGCCGCGAGAACAGGCGCTTCCGGATCCGCTTTGGCCCGATGCCGGCGGCCTGAGGTCAGACAGCCCTCGGCTTTCTATAGTTGCTCGGTCGATCCTGAAACACTTACCCAAGGTGTCGGAAACTGGAAAGTGGTCGCTCCACCCACGCTTCGATCTGCTCGGTGACGAACCTGGCTGCCTGATGGTGGATGAAATGACCGGCGCCGGGCAGTGCCACCAGCGCGGTCACATTGTCGACCTCGCGGAACGTGCCATCGAAAGCGCTGACCGGAACATAGGGATCGGCAGTGCCAAACAGCACCAGGGTCGGCGCCTTGACCATCGGCAGTTGTCCCAGGCTGGGTACCTTGCCGAGCGGTATGTTGGCTCTGTAGTAGCCTAGCATCGCTTCCGGGCTGGATCGCCTGAGCGAGTCCATCAGCGCCTGCCGGTCCTGCGGATCGGCGACCCAGGTGGCGAGTTCGTCGGTGTTCAGCATCTGGGCTGCACCGGGCACCTGGAAGCTGCGTATGTAAGCGATCATCTCGGCGTTGGCCGGATCGGCAATGGCATTCAGATGATTGCGTGGATGCGGCGTCGACAGCAGGACGAGATGGCGCACGACCTGAGGCGCCCGTATGGCCAGCCACCATGCAATGATGCCGCCCCAGTCATGGCCGACAACGGCCGCCTGGGTCAGTTTTTCGGCTGCAAGAACGGCCAGCACGTCGTTGACCAGATTTGTCAGCACATAGTTGCCGTACCCCTCCGGCGCGTCGCTTTGCCCAAAACCCCGCAGGTCCGGCGCGATCACGCGGTAGCGGCCACAAAGCGCTTGCATCTGCCGGCGCCAGCCCATGCCGTGGTCGGGAAAGCCATGCAGAAACACAATCGGCGGGCCTGAGCCCGCCGCCGTGTAGTGCAGTCTGACGTTGCCGTTTACGGCAACCCTGGATTCAAACGCCACGTCCAGTTCAGTCAATTGCAATCCATTCGACGCTGCAGTCCGAACTCGGAAGCTCGAACGGCTAGCTTACATCTTGACTTCGAGGCGCAGGAACGGGCCGTCAAACGTCTGGGTGCTCTTGTCCGAAAGTTGGAGCAGATTGTGCCACTGTTCGACCCGATAACCCGCAGTGAACGTCGTGTTTTCCCAAGGCTTGAAAGTCACGCCGCCGGAAAGGTCGATATTGGTCACGACCTCGCTGGAATGCTGGCTTTCGCTGACATGTGTTTCTCTTGGCTGAGGAGGTGTACCATTGGGATCGTTGGTCACAGAATCGAAAGAGAGTTCGTTGGTCCGCCGGCCCCACATGGCCGAACCGGAAAGTGCTCCAGTCAAGCCCCATGTCTCACCCAAGGGGTAATAGACTTCAGCGCCGACACGCGGGCCGATACCGTAGAACTCGGACGAGCCGAGCTTGTCGGCATTGCCGGACTTGTCATTCGCCGGATCGTCAGGCGTAAAGCCTTCGTGGAAATTCAGTTTTTCTTTCGAATGCAGGAAGCGCAGCCCACCGAAGAACCGAATGTCTGCAGCCTGCACTTCGACGTGCTTGCCGAGATCGAAATCCAGCGTCTGGAAGTTGTAGCTGTTCCCGAACGAGACATTGGCGTTTCCGTTGGGGTTGGTCTCTGGGATGTTCAGGCTGAAGTCATTATCCTGGCCCGCGTGATAGGAGCCAGCGAGACGCCAGTCGACATCCGCAGAAATTGCTTTGGTCAGCGCGACCGACCCATACAGATCGCCGAAACTGTTGCCGTTGCCCAGCTTGTCGCTGGTGTCACCAAGCTTGTCGACATTGGACTGATAGACCGCGCCTTCGAAGGCAATCTTGATGCGGGAATCGACCACCGTAGGGTCGACGGCCACCGCATCGGCTGCATGAGCCGTGACCACACCAACAGATGCTACCGAAGCAGCAGACGCCGCAACCGTAGCAAGAAGCTTGCTAGAAACGTGATTTCGCATTTTTCCCCGCCTGGAATCAATCAAAGTGAACTGATATTAGCCCACTCGCACATTACCGCAGCGGCATCGCGCATCATAGCTGCTATAATAATTTGATCCGGCAGTGTTACGCGTTTGCCACAGAAGACGATTTATCCCAGCGAATCAAATAGGATAGCGCCGGGTTTTCTGGTCGAGATGTCAGCGCCATCCGCTTGGCGTTCATGGCCGCTTGGGAGCATTGATGGACAATCAGACGCAAATCGAAAGCGTTCTCAACAACCTCGTCTATGCACTTTTTGCCCAAAGCGGGCAGGCGGAAACGAATGGACGGGCTCGCGACCTCGGCAATCTGATTGTCTTTGATAACCCGGAAGCCGTCGACACCATCGTCAAGGCGCCGGAACTCTTCCGCAAGAACTTCTCCTTGATCTCGGCACTCGGTTTCAGCCGCTTCAACACCAATGGCGAGGACTGGTCGGTCCGGCGCGCCATCACCCAGGACACCTATTTGGCTGCTGCCAAGCCGGCGCAGCAACGTCTCGTGGCGGAACTCTATACCGCCAGTCTCTCTGAGAGCGACGCGACACTGCCCTCCATCCAACAGGCTTTGTTCGCAGCGTCGATGACGATATTTTACCGGGCTTTCGGCCTTGTCCCCGATATGGCGGCGACGCTTTTGCTGCTGGACCGGGTCCGCAACGTGCTGCGGCGTCTCCAATATTATTCCTGGGTGTCGCCGACGAACGTCGAGCGCACCAATGTTATCGAGGACTCCCGCGCGGTGATCGCCGATTTCACATCGCTGCTGATGGCTGAGCCCCGCGCTGCCGCTGAGATGGACCGTTTCAAGAATCAGGCGCCTGACCTGGAAGGCTTCTCCCCGGTGGAGGAGTTCGTCATGAACTTCTTTGCCGGCGTCGAGACGACAGTGACAACGGCACTTTGGGTGATCGATCGGTTGGGGGCCAACCAGCAGGTACAGGAGCGTATCCATGCCGAGATTCTCTCGGGTGAGGCGCAGACGCCGTACACCGATTGCATCATCAACGAAACGATGCGCTACTTTCCTCCGATCCCGTTCCTGACCCGCGAAGTCGGCGCCGATACGGTTCTCGACGGCAGAAAGCTCTATGCCGGGCAACTGATCATGGTGTCGATCGTCGGCGTGCACCAGAATCCATCCTTCTGGTCGAACCCGCGTGTCTTCGACGCCAGCCGGAAGGAATTCCTCGACAACAGCTTTGATCGCCGGGCCTTCATTCCTTTCCTGACCGGACCACGCATGTGTGGAGGCGCGCGTCTCGGCCGCCTGGAAATCAAGGAGGCAGTTGTCGCCCTTGTGCGCCAGTTTGCCTTCAGTCGAGCCGACGATGTGATCCGGTTCGATTATGCGCTGGCTCTCCGTCCGGCGCAGGGGGCTTCAATCAGCGTTTCAAGGCGGTGACGATTCAGGCCCTGTATGATCCTGCCAGAACCGCTGCAGATAGTTCCCGAATTGCCTTTTGATCATGGTCTTGAACTCGACGTCATGCGCATAGCGAGTGCTTGCCGATACCGCCTTTGACTTCAGTTCGAGGCCCGGAAACCAGTTGCGCATCGTGGCGGATACGTTTTCCCGCTGGTTTGCGACAAAATCCTCGTAGCCCACGTGAGCCACCCTGTGGCGATCAAGAGTGTTCAGATAGTTTTTCCAACGTATCTCGCTGTCGAAAATATGCTGCGCGGTATCCCGGACGATCCTCTCGGTCAAAACTGCTACCTTCGGAATGCCAGGCAGATGCTCGTGGCTGTCGAACGGCTGGCCCGTGTGGAGCATCGACAGCAGGCTTATGGTCTGATCGACCTTGTTTCTCCGTGACAGGAAGACATAGAACGAATTGCCGTCGTCATCGCCGATTGCGCTGCGTGCGAATGGCAGATTCTCAAAGAAGATCTTGGCGCCGAATATGCCATTCTCGCTCCTGTTGTTCAGGAGATGCCGACCGTAGGCTGGCGCCTGCTCATTGAGTGTTTCAAGGTCCATGGCATGGTCACCCGACCAACGCCTCATCAACGGCAACGCATACTGCCACTGAAAATACTCGGTCGGTATTCCCAGGCCAAACTGCTGCAACACCTGGCAATAGGAATGCCCGGCAGTGCGAGGCGTTGTGCAGATCAGGATCTTGGCGGGGTTTTCGTTGGAGCTCCGCCGATCATAAGTCGCATCGACATACTCACTGTACAGATCGTCGAAATTCATCTCCGGACCCAACTCCGCTTCGACAGAATTCAAACTTTCACGCGGCAGACAGGAACCCCAGGATAAGCAGGGCCTGGTCCAGTGTCATAAGCGACGGCGGATCACCCGCATCCATGTTGTCGATGAGCCATAGATCGGGCCGTGCCAGCCGGGTGCGCTCGATGGCCTCCCGGTCCAGAACACGGCTGCCGCGGCCATGCATCATCAGCGTGCGTGCGTCGATCTTGGCGACTATCGGGAACAGATCATATTCGCGTCCGGCCAGGGCGCCAAAATTGCCGGTCGTTGAGGGGTCATAGGCAAGCCGGAAGACGTCCGTTCCCGCGGATATCCTGTTTTCAACATAACGGTCGAACACCGTGTCCTCGACCGGGCCCATGACGGCTCTAGTGGCGCTCACATAATCCTTGGCGGCCGCACGTGTGGGAAATGTAAGCGCACTCTCGGCCAAAACCTCGTTTCTCATCGCGTCGACTTTGGGTCCTCCGCGCATGGGCACGTCATTGAGGACGATCTTCGAGCCCCTGGAGCCGGTCATCTGCAGAAACAACAGGAGGATCGTACCGCCCCACGAAGTGCCGATGAAGTGGTTCTCCGTGCCGGCGAACTCGCCCAGCGCACGCAGGCATTTGGTGTAGACGTTGATGTCATAACCCGACCCTAGATAGGCGCTGCGCCCGCGTCCCAATAGGTCGGGGCAGATCACAAGGAAGCCGTTACGGCACAGGAAAGTGGCGAGGTAATCAAAGTCGGCACCATTGCCGGTAAAGCCGTGCAGGCAGAACACTGTTGCGCGCGGCGTGCCGGCCGGCCGCCAGATGCGCACGAACATCGCGGCATAGCGGTCATCCAGCCGGATGAGGATCTCTTGCGTCAGCGCCTCGGCGGAGCCTTTCGGGTGCATCAGACGTCGCGCTTGCGGACGGCACGCTTGACCGAGCCGCGGTTGTCGATGAAGTCGCGTTTCCAGAATACCGACTTGTCCAGGTTGATGCGCTTGGCCTCCTTGATCATCGGCAGGATGTGGGACGAGGACCGCGTCGCCAGAACGGTCACTGCCGTGGCGTCGCCGCCGGGAAAGGGATTGAGTGGCCCGCCATTCGTCGCCCAGGCCTCGGCTATCTCGCGGCTGGTCTGGATCCAGCCGACGTAAGCGACAATGGCGTCGTCGATCGAGCCGATCATGTGTGTCTGCTGATCCAGCTGGTAGCGCAGCGTCTTCACCATCAAGCCGAACTCGTAACCATCGAATGGCGGATAATGCGCGATGAAGTTGCAAACGAGTCCCAGCGAAACCGGATTGCTGGGAATACGCGAAAACAGAAGATTGCTCATGCCGAGATTGTTGACCCCGCCCACCCCAGATCATAACGATCAATCCGTACTCGCCACGAAACATGAAAACAATCGGAATCAATGGACTGCCGCGGCTGACTATGCCGCGTATCCAAAGCGAATGTCGCGTGCTCTGAACGCGTCCAAATTGCCAAGCTGAACAAAATTTGCCGAAGCCGAAGCAGGAGAACAAGAATGGCCGAAGACAGCCCTTTCACAGTCGACGCGGATTGGCTGCAGACGCGCCTCGGCGAGCCGGGCATGACGATCATTGACGCGTCCTGGTATCTCCCGGCGCAAAAACGCGACGCGCGCGGGGAGTACGAGGCAGGGCACATTCCAGGCGCGCGATTCCTGGATCAGGATGCGGTTTCGCATCCGGACGCAGCCTTGCCGCATACGCTGCCGTCACCCCAGCATTTTGCCCAGTATGTCGGTGCGATGGGCGTTTCGGCCGATGATACCATCGTCGTTTATGACGGCCCGGGCTTCTTCTCGGCGCCTCGCGCATGGTGGATGTTTCGTGTCATGGGCGTTTTTCAGGTCTACATACTGGACGGTGGTTTCGATGGCTGGAAAGCGGCCGGCCGGCCTGTAACGGCCGAACCCACGAAGATCGCGCCAAACGTGTTTCACGCCGATTTCGACGCCGCTCGCGTCGTCGGCCTGGCGGACATGCGCCGGATCGTCGATACCAGCGCCAGTCAGATCGCCGATGCCCGTGGACCGGGCCGCTTCACCGGTGCCGAGGCAGAGCCCCGTGCGGGTGTCCGCTCCGGCCACATGCCAGGCGCGCGCAATGTGCCGTACTCCGCACTGTCGGAAAACGGCGTGTTGTTGTCGAAGGACCGTTTGCGCGAAGTGATCGAGGAGGCCGGCATTGACCTGTCGAAGCCCGTCGTCACATCTTGCGGCTCCGGAGTCACCGCCGCGGTGATCACTCTGGCGCTGGAGACGCTTGGCCACACTGACAACAGGCTCTATGACGGCTCATGGACCGAGTGGGGCGGGCTCTCCGACACGCCTGTCGTGACCGGCAAGGAATAAAGACGATGCAAAATGGCGTGCTGGAAGACATAGAAGTCACCGTTACATTTCTCGAGATGCATGTGCCGCCGACCTATACGCCGCCGGCGCCCTATAACAGGCAGGTCGCACTGCTGAAGACCAAGGACATTCCCCTGCATTTCTACCGTTATTTAATGGATCGGGTCGGCCGCAAATGGCATTGGGTGAATGTCCTGAGGCTGGACGACGACGAGCTTTCGGCCGGCATCCACCGCGAGGACCGTGACATCCGGGTGCTCTACCTCGACGGTGCGCCGGCCGGCTTCTTTGACCTCAAGCCGCATCTGCCGGAAGAAGTTGAACTCGCCTATTTCGGCATGATGGAACATGCCACCGGCCTGGGCCTCGGCCGCTGGTTCCTGGGCTCGGCGATTGCCGCCGCATGGTCGTATGGACCGAAGCGGGTGACGGTGCAGACCTGCACGCTCGATCATCCCGCGGCTCTGCCGCTCTACCAGAAACTCGGTTTTGCACCGGTGGCGCAAAAGAAAGAGACTGTGCATCCGCTGCCGTTCCTCGAGCGCTCGGCCAGCGTCATGCGGCCCTGATTTCAACCGGAATCCGACGCCAGCCGGATCCTGAACCCGTCGTTCATCGCCGCTTCAGCCTGCCTTTGGCATGTTGCCCGCACCATCAATGCGGCTGACGCCGAAGGAGAAAAGACATGCTGACTCGCCGTACACTTGCCGCCGCGCTGATCGCTGCGATTGCCATGCCGAGCCTTGCCGCTGCCCAGGCGACAACGCCTTCGGCCGCGACGATCGAGCGAAAGCTCGAGGCCGCGCCCCGGGTGAAGCTGCGGCCGAGCGAGCGCGTCACCATTCGTGAATTCAAGCGCCGGCCGGATCTTCGCCGCATAGCGCGCTCCATCGATATCCAGTCGATCAATTTCGCCTTCGGCTCGGCCGCCATTTCCAGTTCGCAATACGACAAGATCGAGAATGTCGCTGACGCGCTGCAGCGCATCCTGCGCCGCGATCCGGGTGCCCGTGTGCTGATCGAGGGTCATACCGATGCCGTCGGCTCCTCCCAGTCGAACCAGGTGTTGTCGGAACAGCGCGCGGGCTCGCTGAAGCGCACGCTGGTGCGTGAATTCGGCGTGCCCGGCTATGCACTGGAGACAGTCGGCTATGGTGAGGAGTTTTTGCTCGTGCAGACGCAGAACGAAAACTGGCAGAATCGCCGCGTAACGCTGCGCCGCTTTGACGACTTTATCCGCTGATACGCGAGCGCCCGTGCGAATTTATTAGTCGGATTATCATTGATCATTCAGTCGAGCCAAGCGCGTCAGGACCGATTGTAGAACGCCGATCGGTCCTTCGTCACTTGGCAGGAATCGGGTGGGAAGTTTCGGTCTGAGTGAATAATTTCCGCCAACCACACCGGAGATTTCACCATGACCATTCAGTTCAAAGCACTGCCGACCCAGGATGTCAGGGCCCTGCAGTTTGGCGGCCCGGATGCCTACGGCCACACGCCCGAGCGAAAGATCTCCGACGGTGACGGCATGCCTTGCCGGCACTGTCTGAAGAACATCGCCGCGGGCGACGCCTATCTCATTTTGGCTTACCGGCCATTTCCGGACCTTCAGCCCTATGCTGAAACCGGGCCGATTTTTCTGCATGCCGAAGAATGCGGCCGGGCCAACGAGACCGGGGCGCTTCCCGAGATTCTCGAAAGCCCGGACTATATCGTGCGCGGCTATGGCAGGGATAACCGCATCGTCTACGGCAGCGGCGGTGTCATCCCGACTGAGGCGATTGCTGCGCGGGCCGAGACGCTGTTCGAACGCGACGATATTGCCTACGTGCATGTCCGCTCGGCGCGCAACAATTGTTATCAATGCCGTATCGAGCGCGCCTAAGCGGCAAAGGTTGCCGGCAGGCGTTCTGTCGTACTCCCGTCGCATAGAGGCGATAAAAGGCAAGTGTCGATCGATTGGCCGACCGCGGATGAACCGGCGGCAATCTCGATATCGAGGAAGCGGGGCTTTGGCTCCGCTTTTTTGTTGCCTGCGGTGTCACGGGCCAAGAAAAAACCCGCCGGCATAAACCGGCGGGCTGACGGGAGGGAACCTCTTGTAACTTAGATCACGCAGCCAGAACGGCTTTCGGCTCGACCAGCTCGTAACCGAGCGCGTCGGCGACGGCGCGGTTGGTGATCTTGCCCTTGTGGACATTGAGGCCGTTGCGCAGGTGATGGTCGTCGACCAGGGCCTTCAGGCCCTTGTCGGCGAGTTGCAGGCCGTAGTGCAGCGTTGCGTTGTTGAGAGCATGGGCCGAGGTGACCGGCACTGCACCCGGCATGTTGGCGACGCAGTAGTGGATAACGCCATCAACCTCGTAGGTGGGCTCGGCATGAGTCGTCGCATGCGAGGTCTCGAAGCAACCACCCTGGTCGATGGCGACGTCGACCAGCACGGAGCCCTTCTTCATGCCCGAAAGCATTTCGCGGGTGACGAGCTTGGGTGCCGCGGCGCCCGGGATCAACACGGCGCCAACGACGATATCAGCCGAAAAGCATTCTTCTTCAAGCGCTTCGACCGTGGAATAACGAGTGTGCACACGGCCGGCGAAGAGGTCGTCGAGCTGGCGCAGGCGCGGGATCGAACGGTCGATGATGGTGACGTCGGCGCCAAGGCCGGCCGCCATGCGGGCCGCATGCAGGCCGACAACACCGCCGCCGAGCACGGTAACCTTGCCCGGCAGCACGCCGGGCACGCCGCCGAGCAGCACACCGCGGCCGCCATTGGCTTTCTGCAGCGCCGTGGCGCCGGCCTGGATCGACAGGCGGCCGGCGACTTCCGACATCGGTGCGAGCAGCGGCAGGCCGCCGCGGTCGTCGGTCACGGTTTCGTAGGCGATCGCGGTCACGCCGGAAGCGAGCAGGCCCTTGGTCTGCTCCGGATCCGGAGCCAGGTGAAGATAGGTGTACAGGATCTGGCCGTCGCGCAGCTGGGCCCATTCGTTGGGCTGCGGCTCCTTGACCTTGACGATCATGTCCGACTTGGCGAACACGTCGGCGGCGGTCTTGGCGATAGTGGCGCCGGCCGCGCGATAGGCATTGTCATCGGCGCCGATGCCGGCACCGGCGCCGGTCTCGACCAGCACTTCGTGGCCGTGCGCAACGTATTCACGCACCGAGCCGGGCGTAAGGCCGACGCGGTATTCGTGGTTCTTGATTTCCTTGGGGCAGCCGACGCGCATTTTCTTCTCCTGATCCAGGCCCTTTTGGGCTCACTCCCTGTATTGGTTAAGTGAACCATGAATCGGGCTGCAGGTGTTTGCGAATGCGCTTGCGCAGGAAGGCCGGTTTCGATAATCATTGCGCAAAATAGCAGAATATCAGCAGGATTCACGAAAAATGCCGCTCGACAGGATCGATATCGCCATTCTGGAGACTTTGCAGAAGGATGGCAGGATACCCAATGCGGCGCTTGCCGAGAAGGTTGGCCTGTCGCAGTCGGCCTGTTCGCGCCGGCTCGACAATCTCGAGAAATCCGGAACCATTCGCGGCTATCACGCCCGGCTGTCCAATGCGGCCCTTGGTCACCAGATGACGGCGATCGTGCATATATCGCTGTCGGGCCAGTTCGAGAAGACGCTGTCGGATTTCGAAGCGGCGATCAAGCGTTGCCCCAACGTGCTGTCCTGCCACCTGATGTCGGGCGAATACGACTATATCCTGCGTATCGCGGCCAAGGATCTCGTCGACTATGAGCGCATCCACAAGGAGTGGCTATCGGCCATGCCGCATGTGACGAAGATCAACTCGTCATTCGCCTTGCGTGAAATCGTCGACCGAACGGCGATGGGCATGAAGCCGGAAATGGCTTAACCAAAGGCCGATCCGGCACCCCAATTTTGACCAATTTAACTTTACGGCTCCGTTTATTGGTCGAGCGTCATATCTGCATGGCCAGGGCAGAGGGCATTATATTGTTCAAGGGCTTCGCCATAACTAGAGACGGTAGACCCATCGAGTGGACCATATTTGCTGCTTACTATGAGGTAATGAGCACCGGCACTTGCGGGATGTTTCAACTTTCCAAGGAATCGGAGACGACCCATTCCAATATATAGCATTGTGAACCATCCGCTTACACAGTCACCTTCAATATGATCTGTAAGATACTTTTCGTCTCCTTCGTCAAGTTTTACTTTTATGACCGCGTGGCGCGTGCCTATTCCAGAGCTGCTGACAATATCGACCTCATCCCCGATGCGCGGTCCTGACACCAGCTTGCCGCTCGCAAAAGCCGGAGTTGCGACGCTTAATGAAAGCGAAAAAACGAAAATAGCTCTACAGAGATATCGCATCGTATCCTCCTCCCAAAGAGCGACCGGACGCTGTTGGATCCGCCCAGAACGCACGTCGAAACGGCCCTCCGCGCATGGTCCCAGAGACCATATTATTGACCAAGTCGGATTTTTGTCACGTGACATATGCGCTGCTACGCGGCGACGGGCCCTCAGGCTTCGGTGACGATCCGATCCATCGGAATGTCGTGCGGTTGCGGATAGATGGTGGCGATGCGCTGCAGTTCGTAGCCGACGCCGATGACCAGCGGCTTGAACGGCATGGCGGCCAGCGTGCGGTCGAAGAAGCCGCCGCCATATCCCAGGCGAAAATTTGCCGGATCAATGCCGACGATCGGCGAGATGACGATGTCCGGCAGCACCGGATCGCCCTCGGCCGGGATCGGAATGTTCCAGATACCTTTTTCCAGCCGATCGCCCGCTTTGTAGGCCCGGAAAATCAGCGGCTGTCCTTTCTCGATGACAATGGGCAGTGCGGTGCGGCCGCCGCGTTCATTGACGGATGTCATCCATGGCCGCAAATCCGGCTCGCCCCTAAACGGCCAGTAGAGGCTCACCATGCGGCCGGCGATCTCGCCGATGATCGCATCGAGGCATTCGGCAATGCGTTGCGACATAGCGGTGCGCGCGTCCGCCGGCACTGCGAGACGCGCCGCGATCAGTCGCTCGCGCTCGGCCTTGCGCCAGCGCCTGACGTCGGCCCAGTCCTCGGCGTCGTCATGACCGTTGGCCATGCCTCACTCCCGTGATCTCGTTTCGGGGAGGCTATACCCCCTATGAGCCCGCGGACACGTGCATTAACGACATGGGAAGGCGAGCTCCGGGCAGCCCCTTAGTGCAGGGCAGCCCTGCGCGCCACGACGTTGTTGCAATGCACAAAAACCACTACATAACTGGCAGACAAACGGGGTGAATGAGATGAGTGAAGCCAGCCATCATGTCGTCGTTGTCGGTGCGGGTTTCGGCGGTCTCGAATGCACCCGCGCGCTTGCTGGCGCGCCGGTGCGCATCACCATGATCGACAAGCGCAACCATCATCTCTTCCAGCCGCTGCTTTACCAGGTAGCGACGACCGCGCTGGCAACCTCCGAGGTTGCCTGGCCGATCCGCCATCTCCTGCGCAAGCGCAAGGACGTGACGACGTTGCTGGCCAACGTCACCGGCGTCGACCGTGCCGGTAAACGCGTGCTGCTCGATGACGGCAGCGCCGTCGCCTACGACACGCTGGTGTTGGCCACCGGCGCGCGCCACGCCTATTTCGGCCATGACGAATGGGAGCCTTTCGCGCCGGGCCTGAAGACGCTGGAGGACGCCACCACCATTCGGCGGCGCATTCTGCTGGCCTTCGAGCAGGCCGAGCGGGAAACCGATCCCGTCAAGCGCCAGGCGCTGCTGACCATTGCGATCGTCGGCGGCGGGCCGACCGGTGTGGAACTGGCCGGCACCATCATCGAACTGGCGCACGAGACGCTGCGCGGCGAGTTCCGCAACATCGATACGCGGCAAACGCGCGTGGTGCTGATCGAGGCCGGCGACCGCATCCTTGCCAATTTCGCGCCAAAACTCTCCGACTATGCCAGCAAGGCGCTCGAACGCCTCGGCGTGACGGTCGAGCTCGGGCGGGCTGTCACGCGCTGCGATGCCGAGGGCGTCGTCTTCGGCGACAAGCAATTGGCGGCCCGAACGATCCTGTGGGCAGCCGGCGTTGCCGCTTCGCCCGCCGCCGAATGGCTGGGAGCGAAGGCGGACCGCGCGGGCAGGGTGCTTGTCGAGCCTGACCTCAGCGTGCCCGGCAGTCCGGAGATTTTCGTCATCGGCGACGCCGCCCTCGTGCTGCGGCCGGATGGACGGCCGGTGCCCGGTGTAGCGCCTTCCGCCAAGCAGGAGGGCCGACATGTTGCGGCCACCATCAAGGCCAGGCTCGGCGGTGACAATGCCGCGCGGCCATTTCGCTACAAACACGCCGGCGATCTGGCGACGATCGGCAAACGCGCCGCCGCGATCGATTTCGGCTGGATCAAACTCACCGGCTGGCTCGCCTGGTGGCTGTGGGGAATTGCACACATCTATTTTCTGATCGGCTTCCGCAACCGGCTTGCGGTTTCCCTGAGCTGGCTATGGATCTACGTCACGGGCCAGCGCAGCGCCCGGCTGATCACCCAGGGCGACGACGACAAGACCTGACTTTCTTCACCGTCCCATTCATCCGCGCGTCATCTCTGGCTGATGGACTGATGTCCGGACGCACGCGACTTCTTGAGTGGACTTGAGCCCATTTCAGCGCCAAGTTTGCTTCGGGGGCAGGGCGTCACGTCGTCGAAGAGGAGAAAATATGTCACAACTGCTCCATCCCGTCTCTCGCCGCAATTTCCTCGCTGGCGTCGCAGCCACAGGGGCGCTGATCGTGCTTCATCCCTTCTCTGCCCGTGCGCAGGCCAATCAGGCGCATCTTCGGATCATGGAGACAACCGATATCCATGTGAATGTACTGCCTTATGATTACTACGCCGACAAAGCCAACGACACGATGGGCCTGTCGCGCACGGCATCGCTGATTGAAGCAGTGCGCAAGGAAGCCGCCAATTCGATGCTGATCGACAATGGCGACCTGCTGCAGGGCAACCCGATGGGCGACTACATCGCCTACGAAAAGGGCCTGAAGGACGGCGATCTCCATCCGATCATGAAGGGCATGAACCTGCTCGGCTACGAGTGCTCGACGCTCGGCAACCACGAGTTCAACTACGGCTTGTCCTTCCTGGACAAGGCGCTGGCCGGCGCCAATTTCCCGTTCGTCTGCGCCAATCTGATCCGCGGCACCGCGCTTGCCGCCAACCCGCGTGACGACAAGCTCTATCTCAAGCCCTATGTGATCCTCGACAAGAAGATCAAGGATGGTTCGGGCGCCGAGCAGCCGATCAGGATCGGCATCATCGGCTTCGTGCCGCCGCAGATCATGGTCTGGGACCTCAAGAATCTGGAAGGTAACGTCAAGACGCGAGACATTGTCGAGGCGGCCAAGGCATGGGTGCCGCAGATGAAGGAGGAGGGAGCTGACATCATCATTGCCCTCTCCCATTCCGGCATCGATGTGAAGCAGGGCGACATGATGGAGAACGCGTCGTTCTTCGTTGCCGGCGTCGATGGCATCGATGCCGTGTTCACTGGCCACCAGCATCTGGTCTTTCCGGGCAAGAAGGATTTCCAGTCGCTCGAGGGCGTCGACACGCAAAAAGGCACCTTGCAGGGCAAGCCCGCCGTCATGGGTGGTTTCTGGGGCTCGCATATGGGGCTGATCGACCTGATGCTGGAGCGCGACGGATCGAAATGGCGGGTCGTTTCCGCCACGTCCGAGGCGCGGCCGATCTTCGAGCGCGTCGACAACAAGAACAAGCCGACGGTTCCGGACGACAAGCGCATCATCACTGCGCTCGAACAGGACCACCAGGCGACCTTGGCCTATGTGCGCCGTCCCGTCGGTAAAACCTCAGCGCCGCTTTACTCCTATTTCTCGCTGGTTGCCGACGATCCGTCGGTGCAGGTCGTCAACCAGGCACAGACCTGGTACTTGAAGGACATTCTCAAGAGCACGCAGTGGAAGGATGTGCCGCTGCTGTCGGCCGCCGCGCCCTTCAAAGCCGGCGGGCGCAATGGCGCCGACTACTATACCGACGTGCCGGCCGGCGACATCGCCATCAAGAACGTCGCCGACCTCTATCTCTACCCCAACACCGTGCGGGCCGTCGAAATCAACGGTGTGCAGGTGAAGGAATGGCTGGAAATGTCGGCCGGCATCTTCAACAGGATCGAGGCAGGGAAGGCCGACCAGGTGCTCATCAACACCGATTTCCCATCCTACAATTTCGACGTCATTGATGGCGTCACCTACAAGATAGACCTGTCGCAGCCGCCGAAATACGATGCCAAGGGCGGCGTGGCGAATGCCGGTGCCAACCGCATCGTCGACCTGATGTTCGATGGCAAGCCGATTGATCCAAATCAGAAATTCGTCGTTGCGACCAACAATTACCGGGCCGGCGGCGGTGGCAATTTCCCCGGCATCAATGCCTCGAAGATCATCTACGAGGCGCCGGACACCAACCGCGATGTCATCGTTCGCTATATCGTAAGCCAGGGCACCATCAATCCGTCGGCCGACGACAACTGGTCGTTCGCGCCGCTGCCAGGAGCCAGCGTCGTGTTCGAGACAGGCGTCAAGGCAAAGGATTTCATCGCCGATGTGAAGTCGCTGAAGATCGAATCGGCGGGCGAGGGCGAAGCGGGTTTCGCCAGATATCGCATCCTGCTCTGATGAAGCCGTCCAGAGCGGTTCGACGTTTCACCGAAACGCCGAACCGCTCTGTCTGTTTGTTTTTATGCAAAGGCTCAGTTGGTCGCAGGCGTTAGCGGCAAGGCTGTCGCGGGAGCTTGCGGGCTGACTGGCTGAGTGGGCTCAAGCGACATGCCATTCGGGTCGCTGGGCACGGTCAGTGGCGCCATCCCGGCTGGAGCATGAACCTCGTGGATGGTCGAGGTCGGTGTGTTGTCGATGAGATCACTGGCACCAGGCGTCATTGTCGGGCTGATGCTGTGGCCCAGCGGATCGTTCATGACAGTGGGTGGCGCTATGCGCCGTGCGTCGGCAGCGGATATGGCGGCAAGCAGGATGGTAATCACGGCAACAGTTCGCTTCAAGGAAGCCTCCTATGGTCAGAGGCGCTCGGCGTTGATTTTGGCGCGGGGCGTCGGATGCGTGAGAACGCCTGCCAAATGCTCACGGTTGCATCACGTTGGCATCAGGAAATCGCGATCGAAATGGCCAAGCGAGCCAGTCGGCAATCGACCTGCCGTCATGTCCAGCCGTGCTGCCTTGGGAAGGAACTCGATGAGCGAACCGGCTTACGCCTTGTAGACCACTTGGCGCACGTCGATGTAGCTGGCGCGGAATCCGGCCTCGCAATAGTGCAGGTAAAATTCCCAGAGCTTCTTGAAACGATCGTCGAACCCGAGCGGCACGATCTTCTCCCACGAAGCCCAGAAGCGATTGCGCCATTCGGCGAGCGTGCGCGCATAGTCGTCGGGAAAAACGCGCTCACGCAGATGCGCGAGGCCATGATCCCTGCCGAGCGCCTTCAAGATCGACGGTGTCGGCAGCATGCCGCCCGGAAACACGTAGCGTTGGATGAAATCCGGCCTGGCGCGATAGGTGTCGTAGGCGGCTTCGTTGATGGTGATGATCTGCAGGCCCGCGGTGCCGCCGGGCTTCAGGCAGGCTTTCATCTTCGAGAAGAACACAGGCCAGTATTTCTCGCCCACGGCCTCGAACATCTCGATCGAGGCGATGCGATCGTAAGTCCCCGTTTCGTCCCGATAATCCTGCAGCTTGATGTCGACCTTGTCGGCAAGCCCGGCCTTGGCGATGCGCGCCTTGGCGAAGTCGTGTTGCTCGCGGCTGATCGTCAGCCCGGTAACGCGGCAGCCGATTTCGCGCGCCGCGAATTCAGCAAAGCCGCCCCAGCCACAGCCGATCTCCAGAACATGGTCCTTCCTGCTGATCCCTGTATCCCGGGCCAGTGCCCGGTATTTGGCGGCTTGGGCGCTCTCCAGGTCGTTGGCGCCGTTCGCGTAGAGCGCCGAGGAATAGGTCATGCTCGGGTCGAGCCATTCCTTGTAGAAGGCATTGCCGAGATCGTAATGCGCCGAGATATTGCGTTTCGAACCCGACCGCGTGTTCTCGTTGAACCAGTGGCGTATGCGCTGGACCGTGTTGATCAGCCAGCTCGCTCCGCCGGCGATCTTCTCGCCAAAGGCGGAGTTGACGACGAAGAGTTCGAGGAAACTGGTGACATCGGGGCTCTCCCAATCGCCGTCCATGTAGGATTCGGCGACGCCGATCGTACCGCCGGAAAAGGCACGGCCGGGCAGGCGCCAGTTCTTGAGCACCAGCTCGGCATCGGGACCTGGTGCCTTGCCGCCGACAAGGACGGCGCGGCCGTCCGGCATCCTGACCTTGAGTGAACCGCGCGGCAGGTTCATCGCCATCGACAGCACCATGCGCGCCTTGGCCGGCAGTCCCTTGACGATCTCAGCGAAATTGAACTCGTCCAGCCTGACGGCTTCGCCCGGCATCGTGCCAGAAAGTTCGTTGTGAGCCATGTCACACCCTTGAATTTCCTGCGCGGCCAGCGCAATTGCCAACCGCGTCTCACAGTTCATAGGCCGGGTTCGAACGTCGTTGCCTATCCGCCGTATACGGCAGAAACGGCGACAGGCAGACTCCAATAAAAACGCTCGCCCACTAACCAGAGTTTCAGCGTTTGCCGGTGAATCCCCGCGACAATCTTCCACATCGTTATGGGGAACTTCAAGAGGCAAGCCATTGGCTGGGCTGGGCCACGTAGCGTTTGACAGCTGGTTTCCTCGCACAGGCTTGTTGTGCCATCGCAACGACATGGCCTGGATATCCCCAACAGCCCGGATGTTTCTGCCTGTTTTAAGGCGAGCGTGGAGTAGACGCTGAGATATCAAAAACGCCTATGGCCGCCGCAACGCATGTGCGATAGCGTTAGCCATGCGTTATGTAATCGTCATTGCCGCCATCGCGTTCTTCCTGATCTGGGACGGCCTCTACAATCAGGGCCGGTATCTCGACATCTCGGTCAGGGAACTCTCCCATGTCGTGCGCTACGTCACCGGCAAAGCCTAGAGATACGCTCCAAAGGTGGCGGCCAGGTCCCTCATCCAGGATGTTGTAGCCGCGAGACGAGGTCCCTGCTGTCCTGGGCGCGTCGCAAGGACGCGTGTCGCCATGGATGGTTGACGCGAAGAGCCCATCGTCACAAAAGACCCCGGCATTCAGATCAGGAGGCGGGATTGATCCGGCATATCGTTTTCTTCAGCGCTAGGCGCAAGGCGGATGTGGAGGCAGTGCACACCGGGCTGTTGGCGCTCGGCAACATTCCTCATTCCAACCTCTTCGAGGTCACGTTGAACACGAAGGTCGACCCGCTGTCGGATGAAGTTGACGTCGTCGTCTATGCCGAGTTCGCCGATGACGCAGCACTTGCCGCTTACAAGGCGCACCCGCTCTATGCGCAGACCACCAGTAAGGTCAAACCATTGCGCGAATTGCGCTATTCCGCCGATGTCGTGGCCGGCAGCGGATCCAGCGCCGGCGGCAACTGATCCAGCACCCGCGTTTGCTGACCCAGCGCCTGCTCCAGCAGGCGCCGTTGTCGACGTCCCATAAAATAGCCGGGCAGCACGTGGAAGCCGCTTGGCAGATGGCTGGCCTTGCGCCAGGCCTTCACTTCAGACAGTGCATCGCCGAAATGACCTTGCGCCATCGCCTTCAGCGGACCGCGCACCGTCAGATAGCTGAGGATCGATTCATAGTCCGGCGATCTGTAGTCGGGACAGCGGGCAACGAAATCATCCAGCCCCCTGATATAACCGGCATGGTTTCGTGAAATCGAGTTCCCGGACCGGTATTTGAAGACGTCGGTGGCGGCGCCGAAGGCGATCCGATGTTGTCGCGCCAGGCGCAGCAGCAATTCCCTATCCTGATGGCGCCACAGGTCCGGATCATAGCCGCCTACCGCGGTGAAGGCCGCGCGGCGAACCGTGACGGTCGAATTGGTCAACGGGATACAGTGGCAGAGCAGGAGCTGCCGCAGTTTTTCGCTATCGGGCGTCGTACACGGCAGCCGGTGCACCCGTTCGCCGCTGTCTGAAATGTCGCTGAAGCCGTCTATGGTGCAGGCGATATCAGGGTTCTCATCGAAGAAGGCGATCAGCCGGTCCAACCGCCCGGGGCGGAAGGCGTCGTCCGAATCGAGAAAGGCGATGAGCGGTGCGCTGGACAAAGCGGCGCCCTCGTTGCGTGCCCGGTTTGCACCAGCTGACGTCGGCCTGCGGCGCCATGTCAGTCGTGGATCGTCGACAGTCGCAAGGTAGTTTTCGGTTCCGTCGGTCGATCCGTCGTCGATCACCACCAGTTCGATATCGGCTCGCCCATTGTCAAGAACAGAAGCCAAGGTGCGCGGCAGGCTGTCACGACGATTTTTGGTCGGGATAACGACGGCAAGCCGCGGTGTGGCGACGCGAGCGCGCTCCAATGGAAAGGGTGTCGGCTGAACGGTCATAGCCGAAACTCGTGCATCGCGGTGCGGACACAGCCGAAGCCGGTCTTGAATGGCTCGTCGCCGATGGTGAAATCGAAGTCTGTGCCGCCGTCGGCGGCCCAGGCCGCCATGACGCGATCAAGCGCCAGAAGGCCCGGAGAGGAGCGGGCATGGGCGCCATAGTCGCAGGCCAGCAAAATGTAGCGGAAACAGCCGCCATCGACCAAGCCGAAGACGAGGGCGATCGGACCGTCCTTGGAAACGAGGCGATAGGTTCGGGCCAGACCGGAGCGCGCACCGTTGGCGGCGACATCGGTATAGAATTCGAGGCCGTGCGGCGTTTGCAGCGGGTCGGCCGGAAACCGTCCGGTGCGAAAGTCGCGCGCCGCAGCCATTGCCCGTCGCGCGTCGCCTGGTTCCACCAATTCCAGTTGCAGGCCACCTGTCTGGACAAGCTTTCGTGCCTTGCGGTCCAGGGCAGCCGCGCGGTGGGGACGAAGGTTGGTCCTGCGCCATTCGGCATAAGGAAAACCATAACGCACCGCATGGGCACCGAAGTCGAGCGTCGACGGCTCGACCATGAGCAGCGAGCGCCATTCACTCAGATGGCTGTGATGGACAGGCCCGATTCTCAAGCCTGCATGGTTGCCGAGACAAGCACGAAAGTGCCGCGAAGTTTGCCTGCCGACAGTCAAGCCGTTGGCGATGATTGGACACACATAGTCAGTAACACCGAGGAATGCGTACTCGATCGCGCCGTTCTGATCGCCCTTGGTATGCCGAACCAGCGGAACCAACAGCTGAAGTTCGCCCGACCCGTCCCGACCTGTGATCACCAATGGCTCGGCCCCGTGCGCGGGCGCCATGTGACGATAGAAAGCTGTGAGCCAGTCCGGATGCTGGAAAGCCGATGCCGATGCGTTGGAGAACAGCCGCTGATATTCCAGTGAACCAAAGTCGAAGCGCTCGATCGCCTGGAACATGAGCGGTGTTTTGGCAAGCAGGTATGCCGGTGTAACATCAAGCACGCTTCACCCCCGTGAAAAGTCGCCTAAATGCTTGCTGCGGGAGAAGTGCGGGGTCGTCAAGGGCTATGGGGCCGTCGACCGGCAAGTCCACGGCCCGCAAGGCTGCGTATAGCCTGTCCTCCGAAAGCCTCTGGGTCTCAACGCGCTGAGGGGGCGTTTCCCGATAGATCGCGCTGTGGGAACCGTGCGCCGGATTCGTGTTGATCTCAAAAATCTGCGGACGCCCGTCGACCAGCGAGAAGTCGGCGCGCCCATAGTCGATGCCGGCAAGGTCGAATGCCCTGCGCAGCACCTCTTCATACAAATTGCCTTTGACGAACTGGCGCTCGGTTTCGAGGAATGTCTCAAACATCGGATGGGCGAGGAGACGCTTGGTATCCTGCACGTCCTTGGCGACCCAGCGGAAGTCGACGGCATGGTGATGGGCGATCAGCCGATGGCCGACGCGATAGGTGGCAAAGCGCTGCCAGACGCCGGGGCTTACCTCCTGTCCGGCATATTCGATCACCAGCTTGCCGGCGAGCGGTATCCCGTTCGCTTTCATCCGGCTCAGCGTTGCCTCAAGCGCCGGCTGGTCGGCGATCAATTCAAGGTCGGCTGAAAGGTGGTCGAACTCATTGCGGATGAAGACGGGAAAGCCGTTCGGGCGTGGCTGGCTTTCACAACGCCAGGCCGAGAAGCGGTTGATGCCGACTGCGTTCAGAGCTTTCAGCAGGTCGTGGCGGCTCAGCACATGGGCGGGATGGTTGAGAACGCGCGCACCTCCGTGCTCAAGCCGGTTGGCGACCCTGGCCGCCAGTGCGATCTCGAAGTTCGAAAGCCGCTCGTGATCGGTGAAGACCCAGGTGCCGGAGCGCAGTTCCTTCTGCCGAAAGAGGCGTTCGTAGCTCCAGTGGCATGCCTTGCCCAACTGGCGGACCAGATGGGCAACGGTATAGGAGTGGCTGCGCGTGGTGACGAAATTGATCAAGCGCCGTCCGGCGAGCCGCCGTCCTCCTGCAGCGCCAGAATTCCCATCGGGGATCGCGCTCCGTTCTTGGAGCCTGCAAGAACCGAAGCATAAAGGGCGAGGTTGAGCGCGACCGCCGAATCCAGCGAAAAATCCTGTGCGCGCCGACGCCCTCGCGCCACCAGCGCATTCCTTGCGTCTTCGTCGGCAAGCAGCTGCAGCGTTCGCTTGGCGAGTTCTTCTCGCCGTCGTTCCGGCACGAGCGCCAATGCTTCGGGATGTCCGGCCACGTCAACCACCCCACCGACGGCATAGGCGACCACAGGCACGCCTGCCGCCATTGCTTCGAGAAGGATGCTGCCGAACACTTCGCGGCGTGAGGGCAGGATCATCACGTCGGAGATCTCAAGCGCTTTCTTGACCTCGGCCGGTGAGACAAATCCGGTGATGGTCCACCAGCCTGGACGCGAGATCGCGGCGAGCGCCGTCTCCAGTTTGCGGCGGTCGGGACCATCTCCGCAGATGAGCAGGAATACGCCTTCTTCGGACAGTCGCTCGACAAGTGCCGGCAAATCCTGCCAGCCTTTTTCGGCGCTGACACGGCCGATAAAGCTGACGATCGGGCGCCCGCCCACGATGCCATGCTCGTCGCGAAAGGCTTGAAGCGCCTCGGCAGCGATTGGCTGCCGAAAAGCCTCGACGTCGAGCGCATCGGGAATCACGTCGACGCGCGATGGATCGAGCCCCAATTCGCCCGCCTTGCTCCGGCCATATGTTTCCGTCAACGCAACGATCCGGTCCGCCGATTTCAAGGCCGCCCGCTCGATCCAGCGGGTGACATCGTATGGCTTGCCCCTGAGCCGAAAGGCGCTCTGAAATCCGGACCACAAAGGCGTGTTCATCGAAACGACAAGCGGTATCTTCAGCCTGCCGACAATGATGGCGATGATCCTGCACCAGATCGAATGGTTGAAATGGATATGGACGACATCATAGCGGTGCCGGGCTCGTAGAAGCTCCGGTATCGCGCCCAGAAACCAGCTGAAGCAAAGCATAGGCCCGGCCAGGAATTCGGGCAGCCAGAAGCCTGTGCATTTTACCCGCATCATCGCGGACAGTTGCACGTTCCTTGGGCTGCCAGGGATGTAGCTGGTCAGAACCGTCTGAGCTGCGCCGGCCTTGTCCATGCCTTGCGCGATCGTCCATGTCTGGTTCTGCAATCCGCCGACCGGATCGAACGCAACCGGCCAGTTGCCAGGCCGGTAGAAATGCGGCGTGATCCGCAAGATCCTGAGCATGCTGTTGCCCGCCATCCGTCGTTCCAGCCATGCACGCAGGGCAATGGGCGCCATTCGACGTCGAATCGCGACGTCGTGACAATTGTCCAAGACGGAATTCCCAACATCCCCCATGCGGGGGATATCCTTACGTCAATTCCCCTGGTGGCAGAAGAAGAAATTGGGACTTTTTCTGGTGGCTGTTGGCACGTGGCTGACTACGGTATCGCGATCAAGTCTTGAACCGATTTACGGAATGATGCACATCGCGCCTCCATGACCCAAACAACAGCAGCCGGTATTCGTCCGCTCGATCATCTGGTGCTGCCGACGCAGAACCTCGATGTGGCGCGAGCGCGGCTCAGTTCACTTGGCTTCGTCGTTGCCCCGACCGGCATCCATCCGTTTGGAACGGAAAACTGCTGCGTTTTCCTCGCCGACGGCACCTATCTGGAACCGCTTGCCATCGGCGATGAGCAGCCAGCGATGAAAGCCATTGCCGATGGCAACGTCTTTGTCGCGCGCGACCGTGCCTATCGCGAAAGCCGCGGCGACGAGGGATTTTCCGCAGTGGTTCTGGGGACCGACAATGCCGATGCCGACCATGCACGCTATGTCGAAGCCGGCCTGTCGGCGGGAGACACGCTGAGCTTTTCGCGCGCTTTCACGGACACGACGGGCAAAAGCGACGTCGCCGCTTTCAAACTCGCCTTCGCCTCGGCCAGGGACGCAACCGACGCGTTCCTGTTTGCCTGCCAGCGGATCAACGCGCCAAAGGTGGACCGCTCAGCCTTGCAGGTCCACGCCAACGGCGCTAGCGGGATCCTTGAGGTGGTGGCGGTCAGCGACCAATCCGCCGAACAGATCGGGCTGATCTCCGTGGCGGTGAACGATTCCGCTGTCGACGGCGAGGTGTTCCTCCTGCCAAACGCAACCTTGAGCGTGCTTGACCCCAAATCCTTCACCGCCCGCTTTGGCATTCCGGCCGGGTCATCGACGAAACTTCGCTTCGCCGCGATCGTCTTTGCCGTCCGAAGCATCGATGTCACGTCGCGGCTGCTTGCAGCCAATTCCATCCAGCACGATATAGCGGGCAATGACATTGTCGTGCAGCCGGCATCCGGACAGGGCGCGGCTTTCATCTTCCGGGAGATCCCATGAGCAAGCCCCAAGCGACCAACTCCACGGCGCCCAATTCGACGGTAACGGTCGGCAATGTCGTTTTCGACAACAACGCGGCATTGGCGCTGATCGCCGGGCCCTGCCAGTTCGAGTCGCGCCAGCATGCCTTCGACATGGCCGGCGCGCTGAAGGAACTGACAGCCAGGCTCGGCATCGGCCTCGTCTACAAGACGAGCTACGACAAGGCCAACCGCACCTCGCTGTCGGCAACACGCGGTGCCGGCATGGATGCGGCACTTCCGGTCTTCGACGAACTGCGCAAGGCGTTTTCACTTCCCATATTGACCGATGTCCACACCGAGGAGCAGTGCGCGATCGTCGCGCCGCATGTCGACGTGCTGCAGATTCCGGCTTTCTTGTCGCGCCAGACCGACATGCTGGTCGCGGCCGCCAGGACAGGCAAGGTCATCAATGTGAAGAAGGGGCAGTTCCTCGCCCCCTGGGACATGAAGAACGTGGTCGCCAAGATCACCGGCTCCGGCAACCCCAATGTGCTGACCACCGAGCGCGGCGCGTCCTTCGGCTACAACACGCTGGTGTCGGATATGCGCGCTTTGCCTGTAATGGCCGAGATCGGAGCGCCGGTGATCTTCGATGCCACGCATTCGGTGCAGCAGCCGGGCGGGCAGGGCGGTTCCTCCGGTGGCGAGCGCCGCTTTGTCGAGACCCTGGCTCGCGCGGCAGTTGCCGTCGGTGTTGCCGGCGTGTTCATCGAGACCCACCAGGACCCTGACAATTCGACGTCTTCCGATGGTCCCAACATGCTGCCGTTGAAGGATATGCCGGCGCTTCTGGAAAGGCTGATGGCATTCGACCGGATCGCGAAGGGTCGCTGAGCCAGGCGCATCCTGCCGGCGCTTGTGGTCGGCAACAGCCGGTTGTACGGTTGGCTGGCAAATGAGCGTTTTGGCAGGAGGAAGCCATGTCTGTCGCCCGCGTCACCGAAATAACCTCGTCGTCGAAGAAGAGCTTTCAGGACGCCATCGAAAAGGGAGTCGCACGCGCATCGAAAACCCTTAAGAACGTCGAAGGCGCTTGGATCCAGGACCAGAAGATCGTCGTCGAGGACGGCAAGATCGCTGCCTATCGCGTCAACATGAAGGTGACTTTCATCCTCGCGGAGTGATTGGCCGCCGCCGAAAAAGTCGGGAACTTTCGCCCGCGCCCCTCATTGTCAAAGCATAGTTCAACGACAACGAGGAGCATGATCATGACAACCCAGACAGGCCACACCGAAGCCATCGCCGCTTCGCGCGTCATCGGTACATCTGTATACAATACCGAAGGCGACAAGATCGGCGGCATCGAGGATATCATGCTCGACAAGACGTCGAATGGCATCATGTTCGCGGTAATCGGCTTCGGTGGCTTCCTCGGCATTGGCGAAAAGTACCATGCCATTCCCTGGGCAAGTCTCGACTATGACGAGGACAAGGGCGGCTACATCGTGCCCTTCTCCAAGGATCAGCTGAAGGCGGCGCCCGCTTATTCGATCAACGAACTGGCCGGGGCGGATGGCGAGACTGCGCGCGACGCGTCCTATGACTACTACAAGGTCACGCCGTACTGGCATTGACGCGATCTGAATCAAAAGGGCCTCGTTTCGACGAGGCCCTTTTGATTCAAGGCAGGGCTATTCGCTGATGTGCAGGGCCGGCAAAGGCGCGAATGCCTTCGGTGGCGATTGCTGGCTGTCGCACGACGTCAGGAACGCCGCCGCGATCAGGAACAAACTCACGATACCGCTCAACTCGGACATGTTAGCTTAGTCACGGCGAAACTCCTCCTGTTTCGCCCCGCGCAAAAAACCATACCTCGAAATGCGCGTCTGATGGCATGACTTATGATGACAGAAATTTGCGCTTCGTGAATCGGCGTGGCGGCACTATTCGGCCAGGGCCGGATTGCCTTTTGCGTCGCTTTGGCTAAGACGGGCGCGACCTTTCGTCAGATCAATCGGGGACATCGCAATGACCGCCATCATCGACATTGTCGGACGTGAAATCCTGGACAGCCGTGGAAACCCGACCGTCGAGGTCGATGTCGTGCTCGAAGACGGTTCGATGGGCCGCGCGGCAGTGCCGTCGGGCGCTTCGACCGGCGCTCATGAAGCCGTCGAGCTTCGCGACGGCGGCGCCCGCTATCTCGGCAAGGGCGTGCTCAAGGCCGTCGAGGCGGTCAATGGCGAGCTGTTCGAGGCGATCGGCGGCATGGAAGCCGAAAACCAGATCCACATCGACCAGACCATGATCGAGCTCGATGGCACGCCCAACAAGAGCCGGCTCGGCGCCAATGCCATTCTCGGTGTTTCGCTGGCAGTGGCGAAGGCCGCGGCCGACGCTGCAGGCTTGCCGCTCTATCGTTATGTCGGCGGCACCAAAGCGCATATCCTGCCGGTGCCGATGATGAACATCATCAATGGCGGCGCGCATGCCGACAACCCGATCGACTTCCAGGAATTCATGATCCTGCCGGTTGGCGCACCGACGCTGCGCGAAGCCGTACGTTGGGGTTCGGAAATCTTCCACACGCTGCGCAAGAAGCTGAAGGATGCTGGCCACAACACCAATGTCGGCGACGAAGGCGGCTTTGCCCCGAACCTGAAGAGTGCGCCGGTGGCGCTCGATTTCATCATGGAATCAATCGAGAAGGCCGGTTTCAAGCCGGGCGAGGAGATCGCGCTCGGCCTTGATTGCGCCGCGACCGAGTTCTTCAAGGACGGCAACTACGTCTATGAGGGCGAGAAGAAGACGCGTGATCCCAAGGCGCAGGCGAAATACTTGGCCAAACTCGCCGCCGACTACCCGATCATTTCGATCGAGGACGGCCTGGCCGAGGACGACTGGGAAGGCTGGAAATACCTGACCGACCTGATCGGCAAGAAGACCCAGCTGGTCGGCGACGATCTGTTCGTCACCAACACGGCGCGGCTGCGCGATGGTATCCGCATGGGCGTTGCCAATTCGATCCTGGTCAAGGTCAACCAGATCGGTTCGCTGACGGAAACGCTCGACGCCGTCGAGACCGCGCACAAGGCTGCTTACACCGCTGTCATGTCGCACCGTTCGGGTGAAACCGAGGATTCGACCATCGCCGATCTCGCCGTCGCCACCAATTGCGGGCAGATCAAGACCGGTTCGTTGTCACGCTCAGACCGCATGGCCAAGTACAACCAGCTGATCCGCATCGAGGAAGAGCTTGGCAAGCAGGCGCGCTACGCCGGCAAGTCGGTGATCAAAGGCTGATCCGAAAACGCAGACCTCGGATACTGGGCGAAGGGCGGGATCATTCCCGCCCTTTTTCATTTCGCTGTCGCCGGGCCGGTCTCCGTAACCGTCCGTTAAGCACAATTGGGTGAAAAAGGGTCCGGGTCGCTTGAGTTCGCGGCCATGGGGAATCGGTCATGTGGACGCGTCAGCACAAGCAGAGAAACACCGGCCGGCTGATCATTCCCTCGCTTTGCGTCCTGTTCCTGGCCTATTTCGGCTTCCATGCCTATCACGGTGAATTCGGCATCAATTCGAAATATCAGCTGGAAGCCCAGACGGTTGCGCTGCAGGCGCAGCTCGATGCCGTCAAGGCGCGTCGGATAGAACTCGAACGGCGCGTTCGGCTGATGCATGACGGCACGCTTGAGAAGGACATGCTCGACGAGCAGGCGCGCAGGGCGCTCAACCTGTCCCAGGCTGATGAAATCACCATCATGTTGCCGGCCTCGTCGAAATAACTGCATTTCGGTTAATCAACAATATTTTCAATGATTTTAATCGCTTAGGCGCATGCCAGCTATGCAAATTCGTCATGGCGCAACGCTCTGACGCGTGTTAGCCTTGCATAAATCGGTGGGGAGAGCTGATCTTCCCAGGGCGGATTTCATCCTGCCCTAATGTCCGCGAAGAGACGCCAACAGGGAGTGATGCATGGCCACCGCAGCCAGAAAAGCGCCTGCCAAATCGAAATCCGACGGCAAATCAGGGCTTTCCGCGCCCAAGCCCGCTGAATTCACCAAGGACGAAGAGCTCGCTGCCTATCGGCACATGCTGCTCATCCGCCGCTTCGAGGAAAAGGCCGGCCAGCTCTACGGCATGGGCTTCATCGGCGGCTTCTGCCATCTCTATATCGGCCAGGAAGCGGTCGTCACCGGCATGAAGATGGCGCTGATCGACGGCGACCAGATGATTACTGCCTATCGCGACCACGGCCACATGCTGGCGATGGAGCTTTCGCCGCGCGGCGTCATGGCCGAGCTGACCGGACGCCGCGGCGGCCTGTCCAGGGGCAAGGGCGGCTCCATGCACATGTTCTCCAAGGAGAAGCATTTTTACGGCGGTCACGGCATTGTCGGCGCACAGGTGTCGCTGGGCACGGGCTTGGCCTTCGCCAACCGCTATCGCGACAACAACAACGTCTCGCTGACCTATTTCGGCGACGGCGCGGCCAATCAGGGCCAGGTCTATGAAAGCTTCAACATGGCCTCGTTGTGGAAGCTGCCGGTGATCTACATCATCGAGAACAACCGCTACGCCATGGGCACTTCGGTGTCGCGCTCGTCGGCGGAAACCAATTTTTCGCATCGCGGCGCCTCGTTCAAGATTCCCGGCATCCAGGTCGACGGCATGGATGTCCGCGCGGTCAAATCCGCCGGCGATCAGGCGACCGAATGGTGCCGCGCCGGCAACGGGCCGATCATTCTCGAAATGCAGACTTACCGCTATCGCGGTCACTCGATGTCGGATCCGGCGAAATACCGCTCCAAGGAAGAAGTGCAGAAGATGCGCTCCGACCATGACCCGATCGAACAGGTCAAGGCGCGGTTGACGCAGAAGAAGTGGGCGACCGAGGACGAGCTGAAGACCATCGACAAGGAGGTTCGCGACATCGTCGCCGACGCCGCCGAGTTTGCCCAGAACGATGCAGAGCCGGATCCGTCCGAACTCTGGACCGATATCGTACTGTAAGGGAGGGCCAGGACATGCCGATCGAAATTCTCATGCCCGCTCTCTCGCCGACCATGGAAGAGGGCAATCTTTCCAAGTGGTTGAAGAACGAAGGCGACAAGGTCGTCGCTGGCGACGTCATCGCCGAAATAGAGACCGACAAGGCGACGATGGAAGTCGAAGCCGTTGATGAAGGCACGATTGGCAAGATCGTGGTTCCCGCTGGCACCGAAGGCGTCAAGGTCAATGCGGTGATCGCCATTTTGCTCCAGGAAGGCGAAAATGCCGCCGATGCCGGCAAGGCTGCGGCGCCCGCCAAGGCGGAAGCGCCGGCAAAGGCAGAAGCCCCGGCCGCGGCTGAAGACGCCACTCCGGCGGCTAAGCCGGCTCCAGTCGCAGCTGCTCCGAAAACGGAAATCGCCGCCGATCCGGACATTCCGGCCGGCACCGAAATGGTCTCGACCACGGTGCGCGAAGCGCTGCGCGATGCCATGGCCGAGGAAATGCGCCGCGACGGTGACGTCTTCGTCATGGGCGAGGAGGTTGCCGAATACCAGGGCGCCTACAAGATCACGCAAGGGCTGCTGCAGGAGTTCGGGCCACGGCGCGTCGTCGACACGCCGATCACCGAGCATGGCTTTGCCGGTGTCGGTGTTGGCGCGGCGATGGCGGGCCTGAAGCCGATCGTCGAGTTCATGACCTTCAACTTCGCCATGCAGGCGATCGACCAGATTATCAATTCGGCCGCCAAGACGCTCTATATGTCGGGCGGCCAGATGGGCGCGCCGATCGTGTTCCGCGGGCCGAACGGGGCTGCCGCCCGCGTCGCCGCCCAGCACTCGCAGTGCTATGCCGCCTGGTACAGCCACATTCCGGGCCTGAAAGTCGTGATGCCTTACACGGCCGCCGACGCCAAGGGCCTGCTCAAGGCGGCGATCCGCGATCCGAACCCGGTCATCTTCCTCGAGAACGAGATCCTTTACGGCCAGTCCTTCGACGTGCCGAAGCTGGATGACTTCGTGCTGCCGATCGGCAAGGCGCGTATCCACAAGCAAGGCAAGGACGTCAGCATCGTCTCGTTCGGCATCGGGATGACCTATGCGGTCAAGGCGGAGGCGGAACTGCGCGGTCTGGGCATCGACGCCGAGATCATCGACCTGCGCACGATCCGTCCGCTGGATCTCGACACCATCATCGCCTCGGTCAAGAAGACCAACCGGCTGGTCGTGGTCGAAGAAGGCTATCCACAGAGCTCGGTCGGCGACCACATCGCCAACCAGGTCTCGCAGCGCGCCTTCGATTTCCTCGACGCGCCGGTCATCACCATTGCCGGCAAGGACGTGCCAATGCCTTATGCGGCAAACCTCGAAAAGCTGGCCTTGCCGAATGTCGGCGAGGTCATCGAGGCGGTCAAAGCCGTCGCGTATCGCTGAACCGGGCGGGAGGACAAGAAATGCCAATCAACATCACCATGCCGGCGCTCTCGCCCACGATGGAAGAGGGCAATCTGTCAAAGTGGCTGGTCAAAGAAGGCGACAAGGTTTCGCCGGGCGATGTCATTGCCGAGATCGAGACCGACAAGGCGACAATGGAGGTCGAGGCCGTCGATGAGGGCACTGTTGCGAAGCTCGTCGTTCCCGCCGGTACCGAAGGCGTCAAGGTCAATGCGCTGATCGCCGTGCTCGCCGCTGAGGGCGAAGATGCTGGCGCTGCGGCGAAAAGCGGTGGCGGTGCTGCACCGGCAAAAGCGGAGGCTCCGAAGGCCGAGGCTCCCAAGGCCGACGCACCAAAAGCCGAGCCAACAAAGCCTGAAGTTGCTGCGCCTGCGCCCAAGGCTGAGGCGGCTCCAGTCGCCAACGGCCATGCGGCTGGGGAACGCACCTTCGCCTCGCCGCTCGCGCGCCGAATCGCCAAGGAAGCTGGCGTCGATGTATCGGCCGTGACCGGCACCGGCCCGCATGGCCGGGTGGTGAAGGCCGATGTCGATGCGGCGATCGCCGGCGGCAGTGCCAAGACTGCACCTGCGGCCAAGGCTCCAGCCGGCGCGCCGGCGGCTGCTTCTGCTCCAGCGGTGAAGGCGATGTCGGACGATCAGGTGCTGAAGCTGTTCGAGCAAGGCTCCTACGATCTCGTCCCGCACGATAATATGCGCAAGACCATTGCGCGGCGGCTGGTCGAGGCCAAGACCACCATCCCGCATTTTTACCTGACGCTCGACTGTGAACTCGATGCGCTCTTGGCGCTGCGCACGCAGATCAATGCGGCAGCGCCTATGAAGAAGACCGACAAGGGTGATGCCCCAGCCTACAAACTGTCGGTCAACGATATGGTGATCAAGGCCATGGCGTTGGCGCTGAAGGCGGTGCCCGATGCCAATGCCTCGTGGACCGAAACCGCCATGGTCAAGCACAAGCACGCCGATGTCGGCGTTGCCGTCTCGATCCCCGGTGGGCTGATCACGCCGATCATTCGGCATGCGGACGAAAAGACGCTCTCCACCATCTCCAACGAGATGAAGGATCTGGCGAGCCGCGCCCGCAGCCGCAAGCTGAAGCCGGAAGAGTACCAGGGCGGCACCACAGCGGTGTCGAATCTCGGCATGTTTGGGATCAAGGACTTTGCCGCCGTCATCAATCCGCCGCATGCGACGATCCTGGCGGTGGGTGCCGGTGAGGAGCGGGCGGTGGTCAAGAACGGCGAGATCAAGATAGCCACCGTGATGTCGGTGACACTGTCGACCGATCACCGTGCCGTTGACGGAGCGCTCGGTGCCGAACTGCTGGTCGCCTTCAAGCGGCTGATCGAAAATCCGATGGGCATGCTGGTTTAGGAAGGGAGAGGGCGGTGCGGACATTCTTCACCAGCCTCTTCGCTTTCATCATCTCCGGATTCGTCGGTGGTCTGATCGCCCAGCAACTGGCCGTCATCACGGATGCGCAAGAAGAATACATCATCGTCTTCATGTTCTCGGTGCTGGTGACGTTTGTCGTCACCTTCGTCTTCTTCGTGGCGCAGTTGATGAACGGCCCTGTCGCGGCCGTGGCCCGAACAGGCAAGTGGACGCTGATCGTGTTTGTGGTGTTGCTCGTCCTGTTCGTCGCCCTGATCCTCTACAGCGACAGCAGCGCCGCGGTGGTCAGGAAAGACATGCCGATGGTTGCCGGGCTTGGTCTGCCGGGCTTGGTGACAATCATCGTGCATTGGCTGTTCGTGCGCTGGCGGGTGAAGCGCGGCGTAGCCGACACAAAGGCAGGTTGAGCGCATGAAGACAGTGCTTTGCTACGGCGATTCGCTGACCTGGGGACACGACCCGGAGACCTTGGGTCGACATGAACATGAAGACCGGTGGCCAACCTCACTGGCGACAGCGCTCGGATCGGGCTGCCATGTCATTGCCGAAGGACTGGGCGGTCGCACCACGGCCTATGACGACTTCCTGTCGGGCGCCGACCGAAATGGCGCGCGGATATTGCCGACGATCCTGAGCACGCACTCGCCGATCGATCTGATCGTCATCATGCTTGGCTCGAACGACATGAAGCCGTCGATTCATGGCAGCGCTGTCATCGCGTCCTATGGCATGCGGCGCCTCGTTGAGATCGTGCGGGGGCACGCCTATCCATTCGGCGGTGTCATCCCCAGGATTATTCTGGTGGCGCCGCCGCATATCGTGGAAACGCGCAAGGCGGACTACGCCGAAATGTTGGGAACGGGCGCAATGGAATCGCCCAAGCTTGCCGGCTTTTATCAAACCGCCGCCGAAGAGACGGGCTGCGGCTTTTTTGATGCCGCGAGCGTCGCCAAATGTACACCGCTCGATGGCGTCCACCTCGATGCAGAAAACACGCGCAACATCGGCAAGGCGTTAGCGCCTGCTGTGCGCGTCATGCTGGAATTGTGATCAAGGAGAAAACCGTGGCTGAGAACTACGACGTCATCATCATCGGCTCCGGCCCCGGCGGCTATGTCACGGCGGTGCGTTCCGCCCAGCTTGGCTTCAAGACGGCGATCGTCGAGCGCGAGCATCTCGGCGGCATCTGCCTCAACTGGGGCTGCATACCAACCAAGGCACTGCTGCGCTCGGCCGAGATCATGCACTATTCCGATCATTTGAAGGATTACGGGCTGAAGCTCGACGGCGGCAAGATCAGCGCCGACACCGCCGCTGTCGTCGACCGCTCGCGCAAAGTTTCTCTGCGCCTCAATGGCGGCGTTGCCTTCCTGATGAAGAAGAACAAGGTCGATGTCATCTGGGGCGAAGCCAAGCTGTCGAAGCCGGGTGAGATCGTTGTCTCCGCGACGGCCAAGAAGCCGATGGAGCCGCAGCCGCCGGTGCCGAAGGGCGTCAAGGGCGAGGGCACCTACACCGCCAAGCACATCATCCTGGCGACCGGTGCGCGGCCGCGTGCGCTGCCCGGCATCGAGCCGGACGGCAAGCTGATCTGGACTTACTTTGAAGCCATGGTGCCGAAAGAGATGCCGAAATCGCTGCTGGTGATGGGCTCGGGCGCCATCGGCATCGAATTCGCTTCCTTCTACCGCACCATGGGCGCCGAAGTGACGGTCGTCGAACTGCTGCCGGCGGTGATGCCGGTCGAGGACGCCGAAGTCTCGAAATTCGCGCAAAAGCAGTTCGAGAAACAAGGCATGAAGATCATCCTCGAAGCCAAAGTAACCAAGGTCGAGAAGGGGGCGAACTCGGTTACCGCGCATGTCGAGATGAAGGACGGCAAGGTCGAGAAGATCACCGCCGACCGCATGATTTCCGCCGTCGGTGTCCAGGGCAATATCGAGAATCTCGGCCTTGAGGCACTTGGCGTGAAGACCGAGCGCGGTTGCGTCGTCATCGACGGCTATGGCAAGACCAACGTGCCCGGTATCTACGCCATCGGCGATGTCGCCGGTCCGCCGATGCTTGCCCACAAGGCCGAGCACGAGGGTGTGGTGTGCATCGAAAAGATCGCCAATTTTCCTGGTGTTCACCCAACGGACAAGCTCAAGATCCCCGGCTGCACCTATTGCAACCCGCAGGTCGCCTCCGTTGGCCTGACGGAAGCCAAGGCCAAGGCCGAAGGCAAGGATATCCGTGTCGGGCGCTTCCAGTTCGCCGCCAACGGCAAGGCGATTGCGCTTGGCGAGGACCAGGGCTTCATCAAGACCATCTTCGACAAGAAGACTGGTCAGTTGCTTGGTGCGCACATGGTCGGCGCCGAGGTGACTGAATTGATCCAGGGTTTTGTCGTCGCGATGAACCTGGAGACGACAGAAGAAGAGCTGATGCACACCATCTTCCCGCATCCGACGCTGTCGGAGATGATGAAGGAAAGCGTGCTCGACGCCTATGGCCGCGCATTGAACGCATGATAGATTTGCCGCAAGAGACTCAGCCGCGAAAGCCCTGGGAACTCGACGGCAACGGTGGTCGTTTCCGGATGCATTATTACGCGCACAGGGAGAAGGCATATGCACTTGAACGGCGTGGGCTGGATCGCAGCCATCATCATCGGCGGCCTGGCAGGCTGGTTCGCCGAAATGGTCATGAAGAGCAACACCGGCATTTTCATGAACATTATCATGGGCATCGTTGGCGCGGTGGTGTTGAACGCCATCCTGCAAGCTCTCAATATCGGCGTGTTCGGCGTCGGCTGGACCGCCTATCTGATCACCGGCTTCATCGGTGCCTGTCTGCTGATCTTTGTCGGTCGCCTGGTGCGCCGTTAGTCGATATCGTTCCGGCTATGCGAAAACGGTTGTAGCGGCATGCGCCGCTGCAGCCTTTTTCTTTGTGCCGAAAAGTCCTAGATGACGTAAAAGTGACGATCGCCGACGGGCGGTCGTTAGGAAAAGCCAGGGTTTGAGATGGTCACTGTCCTCGACACGATCGCCAATGCGCCGCGGCTGCGGCATCCCGAGAAGGCGCACAAGCCTGACCAGGAGGTATTGCGCAAACCTGACTGGATCCGCGTCAAGGCGCCGATGTCGAAGGGTTATGCCGAGACGCGCGAGATTGTGAAATCGCACAAGCTGGTGACGGTCTGCGAAGAGGCCGGCTGCCCCAACATCGGCGAGTGCTGGGAGAAGAAGCACGCCACCTTCATGATCATGGGCGAGATCTGCACGCGCGCCTGCGCCTTCTGCAATGTCGCCACCGGCATTCCGACCGCACTCGATGCCGATGAGCCCGCACGGGTCGCGCATGCCGTCAAGCAGATGGGCCTGACCCATGTCGTCATCACCTCGGTCGACCGCGATGACCTCGCCGATGGCGGCGCACAGCATTTCGCCGAGGTCATCCGCGCCATTAGGGCGGCGACGCCCCTGACCACGATCGAAATCCTGACGCCCGATTTCCTGCGCAAGGACGGCGCGCTTGAGATCGTGGTGGCGGCAAAGCCCGACGTCTTCAACCACAATCTGGAGACGGTACCATCGAACTATCTGACGGTTCGTCCTGGTGCACGCTACTTCCATTCGATCCGGCTGTTGCAGCGGGTCAAGGAACTCGATCCGTCGATCTTCACCAAGTCCGGCATCATGGTCGGCCTGGGCGAAGAGCGGAATGAAATCCTGCAGCTGATGGACGATTTGCGTTCGGCCAATGTCGACTTCATGACCATCGGTCAATATCTGCAGCCTTCGAAGAAGCACCATCCGGTGATCCGCTTCGTCACGCCGGAGGAGTTCAAATCCTTCGAGACGATCGGCCGGACCAAGGGCTTTCTTTTGGTGGCATCGAGCCCGCTGACGCGCTCGTCGCACCATGCCGGCGACGATTTCGCCCGGCTGCGCGCGGCGCGGGAAGCACAGCTCCAAAAGACGCTCTGATGCATGTCGCCCAAAAGTGACCTCGGTTTTGGGAGAACGACATGCATAGAAACAACGTCTCCAAAGCGCGCCGCATGAATCCGTTTCGACACGACGCGCTTTAGAGCCGGTTCATGCCGAAATTCGAAGCCACCCGACGCCTTGCCCATACGCCACAGCAGATGTTTGCGCTGGTTGCCGATATCGAGGCCTATCCGCAATTCCTGCCGCTCTGCGAGGCGCTGACGGTGCGCTCGCGCAAGGAGCGTGACGGACGCACCGTTCTGCTGGCCGACATGAGTGTCGGTTACAAGGCGATCCGCGAAACCTTTACGACGCAGGTGCTTTTGAAACCCGATGACAGCACCATAGAGGTCAAATACATCGACGGCCCATTCAAATATCTGAGCAATGTCTGGCGTTTCGAGCCAGATGGCCGCGGCTGCGCCGTCCGCTTCTTCATCGACTATGAGTTCAAGAGCCGCATCCTGGGCGCGCTGATGGGCACCATGTTCGACCGTGGCTTCCGCATGTTCGCCGAGGCTTTCGAAAAGCGCGCCGACGTCGTCTATGGTGTGGCACCGCAGGCCTAATTCCGGCTGAGCGCTTGCAGGCCTAGCTTCAGGGCGTGTCTCACTGTCTCGTGGCGGATGAATTCGCGGCCCTTGTGGCCAAACAGCTGGCGCTCGGCGACAACCGGCTGGCCGGCCAGGGCTAGGCCGAACCAGACGAGACCGACCGGCTTGTCGGCCGAACCTCCGCCTGGGCCGGCAATGCCGGTAACGGCAAGGGAAAGGCTTGCGCGTGAATGCGCCAGCGCGCCGGCCGCCATCTCCAGCGCCGTTTCGCGCGACACAGCTCCATGCGCGTCGAGCGTTTCGGCGGAAACGCCGAGCATCTCCATCTTGGCTTCGTTGGAATAGGTGATGAAGCCGCGGTCGACCACGGCGGAGGAGCCGGCGATGTCGGTGAGTGCTGCAATGATCAGGCCGCCGGTGCAACTTTCCGCCGTTGCCAGCATGATGCTGCGTTGCTGGCAGGCAAGCAGCAGGGCGTTTGCGAGCTCGGCGTTGCTCATTCCGGCACCTCGCCTGGAAACACCACGCTGGCGGTGGCGATCGCCGCAATGCCTTCCTCGCGGCCGATGAAGCCGAGCTTCTCGTTGGTTGTCGCCTTGATCGAGATGCGGTCGGCGGAAATGCCCAGCATCTGCGACAGGGCTGATGTCATCGCCTCGCGGTGCGGCCCGACGCGCGGCGCCTCGCAGATCAGCGTGATGTCGGCATTGGCGATGCGCCCGCCGCGTTCGCGTACCACTTTCGCCGCGTGCTCGACGAATATCCGCGACGCGGCGCCCTTCCACTGCGGATCGGATGGCGGGAAATGCGTGCCGATGTCGCCGGCGCCGCAGGTAGCCAGCAGCGCATCAGTCAAAGCGTGCAGCCCGACATCAGCATCGGAATGGCCGGACAGCTTCTTGTCATGCGGAATGGAAACACCGCACAGGGTGACGTGGTCACCCGGCTCGAAAGCATGGACGTCGTAACCGTTGCCGGTGCGGATGTCGGGGAAGTGTGTTCGTTCGCTTGAAAGCCGCTGGTGCGCCATGGCGATGTCCCGTGCCCAGGTGAGTTTGACATTGTCCGGCGAGCCGGGAACGAGCTTGACTGGAATATGCGCCCATTCGGCGATGGCCGCATCGTCCGTGAAGTCCAGCCTGCCCAGCTGATGGGCTTTGTCGTGCGCGGCAAGGATCGGCCCGTAGGGAAAACCTTGCGGCGTTTGCGCGGCGTGCAGTCCGCTGCGGGAAACGGTTTCTGCGACAACGCCCGACGCTGACTCGCGTTTCAACGTGTCGGCGACGGGCAGGGCGGGCAACGCCCCCTCGTTCTCGCCGATGGCGGCGATGGTGCGGTCGATCAACTCCGCGTCGACGAACGGGCGGACGGCATCGTGAATCAGAACATGGACGGGCGCGTGGTCTTTCAGCGCCAGCAGCCCTAGCCGGACGGATTCCTGCCTGGTTGGCCCGCCAATGACGGCGGTGACACGCTGGGCCTGGATGCCGGCCGCTTGCCGGAACAGGTCGTGGTCGTCGGCGTGGATGGCGACAACAATCTGGCCGGTTTGCGGATGGGCCAGAAACATCTCCAGCGTATGGGCAATGACGGCGCGCCCGCCGATGGACTGGTACTGCTTGGGTCCGTTGGCCTGCCCGGCACGAGCGCCGCGGCCGGCGGCGACGATCACCACGGCAACCCCACCTCTCGCACTCGCGTTTTCGCTTGCGTCAGTCATGGCGATTGGCTTAGCGCACGATCCCCGAAAGTGTAATTGGTTTTCGGAAAAGATCGTGCGTCAAATATGAATTCCAAAGCGTCCTTCACACATACTGGACGATGCGCGGCAACCTCGTCGCGGCAAAAGCCGAAGGCCCGCTTTTTCCCAATTGCGCCTTAATGTGGCGTCATTCCGCGTTGCACTTTGCGGCTGATATGGCTAGAGAATGTGCAACGAATAGACGTGCTTGGTTTTTGTGCATGGTTAACTCAGCCAAATTGGCCGCGCCTCTCGACGTCGGCGGCGTGGAAATCCGCAATCGCGTATTCCTAGCGCCGATGTCGGGGATTACCGACGAGCCTTTCCGCAAGCGCGCCCATGCGCATGGCGCTGGTCTGGTCGTGTCCGAAATGGTGGCAAGCGGCGAACTCGCCAAGGGCAGGGCCGGTTTCGACCTGCGCATACGGCATTCCGGCCTGCCCGTCCATATGGTGCAGCTTGCTGGCCGCGAGGCTATCCATATGGCCGAGGGCGCGCGTATCGCCGCCGGCGAGGGCGCCGACATCATCGACATCAACATGGGCTGCCCGGCCAAGAAGGTGACCGGCGGCTATGCAGGCTCGGCATTGATGCTGGACCTCGATCATGCCCTGTCGCTGATTGAGGCCGTGGTTGGCGCGGTCGAGGTCCCGGTGACGGTCAAGATGCGGCTCGGCTGGGATGAAGGCGCGCTCAACGCGCCTATCCTGGCGCGCCGTGCCGAGCAGGCCGGCGTCAAGATGGTAACGGTGCATGGCCGAACGCGCTGCCAGTTCTATCAGGGCAAGGCCGACTGGCGCGCTATCGCCCGCGTCAAGGAAGCAGTATCGATTCCCGTCATTGCCAATGGCGACGTCTGTTCCCCGGCCGACGCCGCCGACATTCTCGATCAATCCGGTGCCGATGCGGTGATGGTCGGCCGTGCGCACTATGGCGCGCCCTGGATCGCCGGTGGCATTGCAGCCGCGGTAGCTGGCGGAACGGCGGCCAACGTGCCGCGCAATCCCGCGGCATTGGCCGACTATGTCGTCGCTCATTACGAGGACATGCTGGCGCTTTATGGCATCGAGAGCGGCTTGCGCCAGGCACGCAAACATCTGGGCTGGTATCTCGATCGCCATGCCGCTGGCGTCGCCGACGACAGTCGAAAGGCCATCCTGACTGCGTTCGAGCCGGCCCGTGTCATTGCCTTGCTGCGCGATGTGTTTTCGCGCGATCCGCAATCCCTGAACCTGCGGAGTGCGGCATGAACGCCAACGCCACCCAGGGCACCGATATGGCAGAGGCCGCCCATATCGTGCTCAACACCATCCGCCGTCCGGTGATCATGGTCGATATGGATGGGTTCATCACTTACGCCAATGCCGATGCCGAGGACTTCTTCCGTTCGAGCGCGAATATGCTCGCCCGCAACACACTGTCGAAACTCATTCCTTTCGGCAGCCCTTTGCTGACGCTGGTCGACCAGGTGCGCGAGCGTCATGCTCCGGTCAACGAGTATCGCGTCGACGTGTCCTCGCCGCGTCTCGGCATCGAGAAAGTCGTCGATCTCTATGTCGCGCCGGTGCCGGAATTCCCGGGTTCCGTCGTCGTCATGTTCCAGGAACGGTCGATGGCCGACAAGATCGACCGGCAAATGACGCATCGCGGTGCGGCGCGTTCGGTGACCGGCCTGGCGGCGATGCTTGCCCATGAGATCAAGAACCCACTCTCCGGCATCAGGGGAGCCGCGCAGTTGCTCGAACTGTCCGCCTCCGACGAGGACCGTGCCCTGACCCGGCTGATCACCGACGAGACCGACCGCATCGTCTCTCTCGTCGATCGCATGGAAGTGTTTTCGGATGAGCGGCCGATCGATCGCTACCCCGTCAACATCCACGTCGTACTGGATCATGTGAAAGCGATTGCAAAAAATGGTTTCGCCAAGAAAATCAAGATCTTGGAAGACTATGATCCATCATTGCCTCCGGTTTTTGCCAACCGGGACCAGCTGATCCAGGTCTTCCTCAACCTGGTCAAGAACGCCGCCGAGGCGATCGGCAGCGACCCTCAGGGCGAGATCGTGCTGTCGACCGCCTTCCGGCCGGGCATTCGCGTTTCCGTCCCGGGCACGCAGGATCGCGTCTCGCTGCCGCTGGAGTTCTGCGTGCGCGACAACGGTTCCGGCGTCTCGGAGGATATCCTGCCGATCCTGTTTGATCCCTTCATCACCACCAAGCCGAACGGCTCGGGGCTTGGGCTGGCGCTGGTCGCCAAGATCGTCGGCGAGCACGGCGGCATCATCGAATGCGATTCGACGCCGCGCGGAACCACATTCCGCATCCTGATGCCGGCCTGGAAGGAAACGCCATTCGGCGCTGAAGAAGACGGTGAAGGAGACCGCAAATGACGGTTCGCGGCAATATTCTCGTCGCCGATGACGATGCGGCCATCCGCACAGTGCTCAATCAGGCCCTTTCGCGCGTCGGCCACGAGGTGCGCGTCACCTCCAACGCCTCGACCTTGTGGCGCTGGGTGGCGGCGGGCGAGGGTGACCTCGTCATCACCGATGTGGTGATGCCGGACGAGAACGCCTTCGACATGCTGCCCCGCATCAAGAAGGCTCGACCTGAGCTGCCCGTCATCGTCATGAGCGCCCAGAACACCTTCATGACGGCGATCCGCGCATCCGAAACCGGCGCCTACGAATATCTGCCGAAGCCGTTCGACCTGACTGAACTGCTCAGCATCGTCAACCGGGCGCTTTCGGAACCACGCCGGCCGAAGATCGATACGCACCCCGAAGAACAGCCCGACGCGATGCCGCTTGTCGGACGCTCGGCTGCCATGCAGGACATCTACCGCATGCTGGCCCGCATGATGCAGACCGACCTGACGGTGATGATCTCGGGCGAATCCGGCACCGGCAAGGAGCTGGTGGCGCGCGCGCTGCATGAATATGGCCGCCGTCGAGGCGGCCCCTTCGTTGCCATCAACATGGCGGCGATCCCACGCGACCTGATCGAATCGGAGCTGTTCGGCCATGAGAAGGGCGCCTTCACCGGCGCGCAGAACCGCTCCACCGGCCGCTTCGAACAAGCCGAGGGCGGCACACTGTTCCTTGACGAGATCGGCGACATGCCGATGGAGGCGCAGACGCGCCTGCTGCGCGTCCTGCAGCAGGGCGAATACACGACTGTCGGCGGCCGCACGCCGATCAAGACCGATGTGCGCATCGTCGCCGCCACCAACAAGGATCTGCGCACGCTGATCAACCAGGGACTGTTCCGCGAGGATCTTTTCTATCGTCTCAACGTCGTGCCGCTCCGCTTGCCTGCGCTGCGCGAGCGATCGGAGGATGTCCCTGACCTCGTTCGCCACTTCTTCAAGCTGGGCGAGCTGGAGGGCCTCCTGACCAAGCGTATTTCTTCCGGCGGCATCGAACTGATGAAGCGCTATCCGTGGCCGGGCAATGTGCGCGAACTGGAAAACCTGGTTCGACGGCTCGCCGCGCTTTATTCGCAAGATGAGATTTCCGCCGAGATCATCGAGGCGGAGCTGAAGACTGGCGAGCGCCCCGTTGTGCCCGGCGGCGGCAACCTGATTCCCGACGATCTCTCCATCGGCCAGGCGGTCGAGCACTTCCTGCAGCGCTATTTCGCTTCTTTTGCCGGCGAATTGCCGCCCGCCGGCTTGTACCAGCGCATCCTGTCCGAAGTCGAATACCCGCTGGTCCTTGCCTCGATGACGGCAACCCGCGGCAACCAGATCAAGGCCGCGGAGCTGCTGGGATTGAACCGCAACACGTTGCGCAAGAAGATTCGCGAACTGGGCGTCAACGTCTACAAATCGTCGCGGCCGGGCTGAGCGCTGATCTGACGCCGGCTCTTTTCGGGGGACTGAGCGGCGAAAGATTACCGTCGCGGTCACACTTGTTGCATAATCGCCACAATGCGTTGCATAGATCGAACGCAATCATTGGCTCAATACGGCGACATGGCTCCGCAAGCACCTGCACTCAACCAACCGCTTTTCAGCGAACCCGGCGCACGCGACGGGCGAAGGCTGCTGGCGTTGCCCGGCGTGGTGGCGGTCATCGGCGCGCTGGTCATGGCCGCCATTTCGTTCACCATCCTGGTCGGTGCGACACCGATCGCGCCTGACGCCAAGACGACCTGGGCGCTGATTGCGCTCAATGCGGCCTTCGTGCTCTTCCTCATGGCACTGGTTGGACGCGAGGTGCATCGCATCGTTATGGCGCGCCGGCATGGCAAGGCGGCCTCGCGGCTGCATGTGCGCATCGTCGCCATGTTTGCTCTGGTTGCCGCCATTCCGGCCATCATGGTGGCGATCATCGCCTCGATCACGCTCGATATCGGTCTCGACCGCTGGTTCGAGATTCGCACCAAGACGATCGTCAATTCTTCACTCTCGATCGCCGATGCCTATGTTCAGGAAAATGCCCGCAATTTGCAGGGCACGACGCTGTCGATGGCCTATGATCTCGACGCGTCGCGCACGCTTTATGGTCTTGATCGCACAGGCTTTCTCGACCTCCTCAACAAGGAGGCTGTGGGCCGGTCGCTGGCCCACGCTGCGCTGATCAAGTCCGACGGCTCGTTCGTCATGAGCGCCCAGACCGATGCCGATTTCGCCATGCCGGAACCGCCGGAAGGCTCAGTCAGCACCGCCACTGAAGGCAAGCCGGTTCTGATCGAGCCGCGCACCCGCAACATCATGGGCGCCATCGTCAAGCTACGCGAGATCGAGGGTGTTTACCTCTACACAATCCGCCTGGTTGACCCGGAGGTCATCAAGGCGCGGCAGATCGTCAGGTCCAACACGGACGAATATCGCAATCTCGAAGATAACAGACGCACGTCGCAAGTGGCCTTCGCGCTGCCCTATCTCTCGCTGACGCTGATCATCATCCTGTCGGCCATCTGGACCGGTATCGCCGTCGCCGACCGCCTGGTGCGGCCAATTCGCCAGCTCATAGGCGCTGCCGACGAGGTGGCGACCGGCAATCTCGACGTCGCCGTGCCGGTGCGGCCATCGGACGGTGATGTCGCCTCGCTCGGCGACACCTTCAACAAGATGCTGCTGGAACTGAAATCCCAGCGCAACGAGATCCTGTCGGCCAAGGATCTGATCGATGAACGGCGGCGCTTTTCGGAAGCGGTGCTGGCCGGCGTCACCGCCGGTGTCATCGGCGTCGATCCCTATGGCATCGTCACCATCGTCAACCGTTCGGCCGAATCGATGCTGGCTATCTCCGCCAGTGCGACACTCGGGCAGAACCTTTCCGCCATTTTGCCGCATGTCGGCCGTGTCTTCGAGATCGGCCGCCAGTCGGGCAAGCCAGTCTACCGCGAGCAGGTGACATTCTTCCGCGCCGGCACTGAGCGCACGTTCAACGTGCAGATCACCATCGAGGCCGGCGACGATGGCTCGGAGGAGAAATCCTACGTCGTGACGGTCGACGACATCACCGATCTGGTTCAGGCCCAGCGTTCCTCGGCCTGGGCCGATGTGGCGCGGCGCATCGCCCACGAGATCAAGAATCCGCTGACGCCGATCCAGCTTTCGGCCGAGCGCATCAAGCGCCGCTACGGCAAGGTCATCACCGAGGACCGCGAGGTTTTCGATCAGTGCACCGACACCATCATCCGGCAGGTCGAGGACATCGGCCGCATGGTCGATGAATTCTCGGCTTTCGCCCGTATGCCCAAGCCCGAGATGAAGGCCATCGATTTGCGCGAATCGTTGCGCGAGGCTTCGTTCCTGGTCGAAGTCAGCCGCGCCGACATCACTTTCGAGCGCTTCTTCGGCAACGAACCGCTCAAGGGCACGTTCGACAGCCGGCTGATGGCGCAGGCTTTCGGCAATGTGATCAAGAATGCCGCCGAAGCGATCGACGGACTGGAACAGAAGGACGGTTCGCACGGCATAATCCGGATTCAAGCCGGCCGTCAGAATGGCGCGATTCGAATCGACGTCATCGACAATGGCAAAGGCCTGCCGCGCGAGAATCGCCAGCGGCTGCTGGAGCCCTATATGACCACACGCGAGAAGGGCACCGGGCTTGGTCTCGCTATCGTCAAGAAGATCGTGGAGGACCATGGTGGCAGGTTGGAACTACATGATGCACCTGCGGATTTCCATGGCGGGCGCGGCGCGATGATCAGCATCATCCTGCCACCCGCGGCCGCCACGCCGTCGCGCGGCGAAGCCAAGACGGAACACGAAAGAGAAACTGAAAAGGTCGGTAATGGCGTCTGATATTCTCATCGTCGATGACGAGGAAGACATCCGTGAACTCGTTGCAGGTCTATTGAGCGACGAAGGTCACGAAACCCGTACGGCATTCGATGCCGACAGCGCGCTGGCGGCAATAGCTGATCGTGCGCCGAGGTTGATTTTCCTCGACATCTGGCTGCAGGGCTCGCGTCTGGACGGCCTGGCCTTGCTGGATGAGATCAAGACCATGCATCCCACCTTGCCGGTGGTGATGATCTCCGGCCACGGCAACATCGAAACGGCGGTCTCCGCCATCCGTCGTGGCGCCTATGATTTCATCGAGAAGCCATTCAAGGCCGACCGGCTGATCCTCATTGCCGAGCGGGCGCTGGAGACTTCGAAATTGCGGCGCGAGGTTTCCGACCTCAAGCAGCGCAGCGGCGAAACCTTCGACCTGATCGGTATGTCGTCTGCGATGAGCCAACTGCGCCAGACCATCGAGCGCGTTGCGCCGACCAACAGCCGTGTCATGATCATCGGCCCGTCCGGATCCGGCAAGGAACTGGCCGCCCGCGCCATCCACACGCTGTCGGCACGCAAGGGCGCACCGTTCGTGACGCTGAGCGCCGCCAACATCACACCCGAACGCATGGAGATCGAGCTGTTCGGCACCGAATCGAACGGTGTAGAACGCAAGGTCGGCGCGCTGGAAGAAGCCCATCGCGGCATCCTCTACATCGACGAAGTGGCCGACATGCCGCGCGAGACGCAAAACAAAATCCTGCGCGTGCTCGTCGAGCAGCAGTTCGAGCGGGTAGGGGGCACCAAGCGGGTCAAGGTCGACGTCCGCATCATCTCCTCGACCTCGCAAAACCTGGAAGCGATGATCGCCGACGGCCGTTTTCGCGAGGATCTCTATCATCGCTTGGCGGTGGTTCCTGTGATGGTTCCGGGATTGGCCGAGCGGCGCGAGGACATTCCCTATCTCGTCGACAATTTCATGAAGCAGATCGCCCGCCAGGCCGGTATCAAGCCGCGCCGTATCGGCGACGATGCGTTGGCCGTGCTGCAAGCGCACAACTGGCCCGGCAACGTCCGCCAGCTGCGCAACAATGTCGAGCGCCTGATGATCCTGGCGCGCGGCGACGACGTCGATGCGCCGATCACCGCGGATCTGCTGCCGTCCGAGATCGGCGATGTCATGCCGCGCACGCCCAACCAGTCCGACCAGCACATCATGGCGCTGCCGCTGCGTGAGGCGCGCGAACAGTTCGAGAAGGACTATCTGATCGCCCAGATCAACCGCTTCGGCGGCAACATCTCGAAGACCGCCGAGTTCATCGGCATGGAACGTTCGGCCCTGCACCGCAAACTTAAATCGCTGGGCGTCTGACAGGCGCGACGTCCGTTCAGCAGTGCCTGGGCCAAGCATTTATCGGTTACGGTAGCGGCGGAATCGCATAAGAAAGCTGGGACTTTTCTGAGGGACCACCCATGCCGCGCATTGCCTATGTCAACGGGCGCTACATCGCTCACGCGGACGCCTCCGTGCATATCGAGGATCGCGGCTATCAGTTCGCCGATGGTGTCTACGAGGTCTGCGAGGTGGCGCGTGGCTTCATCGTCGACATGCCGCGCCATCTTGCTCGGCTCAACCGCTCGCTGAGCGAACTGTCGATCGCCTGGCCGGTAACAGCAGGCGTACTGCCTCTCATCTTGCGCGAGGTGGTCAATCGCAACCATGTCCACAACGGTCTGGTCTATGTCCAGGTGACGCGCGGTGTCGCCAGCCGCGATTTCGTTTTCCCGTCGGCGGATACCAAGCCGGCTTTGGTGGTGACCGCCAGGAAGGCCGATCCCGCCGCCGGCGCGAAACGGGCCGAGACGGGTATTGCGGTCATCACTGTGCCTGAGAACCGTTGGGATCGTGTTGACATCAAGAGCACCGGGTTGCTGCCCAATGTACTGGCCAAGCAGAAGGCCAGGGAGGCTGGCGCCCAGGAAGCCTGGTTCGTCGACACCGACGGTAACGTCAAGGAAGGCGGCTCGTCGAATGCCTGGATCGTCACCCGGGACGGCGTTCTGGTCACCAGGCCGGCCGAGCACGGCATTCTGCGCGGCATCACCCGCACCACCATGTTCGAGGTTGCGGCGAAGCTCGGGCTGAAGATCGAGGAACGTGGCTTTTCCGTCGCCGAGGCCAAGGCTGCACGCGAGGCATTCATCAGTTCGGCGACGACGATTGCCATGCCGGTCGTGTCGATAGATGGCGATTCCGTCGCCAATGGGCACCCCGGCTCAATAACACTTTCGTTGCGGCAGGCCTTTTTTGACATTGCGGAAAAAAGTCCAGCCTGATAACCGCACAGGTGGAATGAACATCAATATATCTCGTTCTGCTTGTCGTTACTGACGACAAGACGGTGTTTGCGAGCTTGACATGCGCCCGACAATTTGGCGCATTGGTTTGCAAACCGAAGGGGATCGGCGAAAGACAAGAACAATGGCGGAACGATCGCAAAACCTTCAGGACCTGTTCCTGAATTCAGTTCGCAAGAGCAAGAACCCGCTCACCATCTTCCTTATCAACGGCGTGAAGTTGACCGGCGTGGTCACTTCGTTCGACAATTTCTGTGTCCTGCTGCGCCGCGACGGTCACTCCCAGCTCGTCTACAAGCACGCCATTTCCACGATCATGCCGAGCCAGCCGGTTCAGATGTTCGATGGCGAGGAAAGCCAGGGCGCCTGATTGGCACGTGACAAGGACGCGGACGGTACGGTTCGCGGAAAACCAGCACATCATCCCGGGACGGAAGCCAAGGGTCCGACCCGGGCTGTGGTCATTGTGCCTGTGCTTATCCGCCACCAGCGCAACGACGACGAGACGAACCGTCCAAGGCTGGTGCGTTCGGCTGAGGCCCGTCACGACGAAGCGGTCGGCCTTGCCCGCGCCATCAACCTTGATCTGATCCACACGGCGGTGGTGACCGTCAACGATCCGCGCCCCGCGACACTGCTCGGCAGCGGCAAGGTCGCCGAATTCGCCGAGATCGTCAAAGAGGGTCATGCGGAAGTGGTCATCGTCGACCATCCGCTGACGCCGGTGCAGCAGCGCAATCTTGAAAAGGAATTCAACGCCAAGGTGCTGGATCGCACCGGGCTGATCCTTGAAATCTTTGGTGAGCGCGCCCGCACCAAGGAAGGCACGTTGCAGGTCGAACTTGCCCATCTCAACTACCAGAAGGGGCGCCTCGTGCGAAGCTGGACCCACCTTGAACGCCAGCGCGGCGGCGCCGGCTTCCTCGGCGGCCCCGGCGAAACCCAGATAGAGTCCGACCGGCGGCAGCTGCAGGAAAAGATCATCAAGCTCAAGCACGAGCTGGAAACGGTGCGCCGCACCCGTGACCTGCACCGCGCCAAACGCAAGAAGGTGCCGTTCCCGGTGGTCGCGATCGTCGGCTACACCAATGCCGGCAAGTCGACGCTGTTCAACAGGCTGACCGGAGCCGACGTGCTGGCCGAAGACATGCTGTTTGCCACGCTCGACCCGACGCTTCGCCGGGTGCGGCTGCCGCACGGCACGCCGATCATCCTGTCGGACACGGTCGGCTTCATTTCCGACTTGCCGACGCATCTGGTCGCCGCCTTCCGCGCCACGCTGGAAGAGGTGGTCGAGGCTGACCTTGTCATCCATCTGCGTGATATCTCGGATCCCGACACCGCCGCGCAGGCCGAGGATGTCGAACGCATCCTCGCCGATCTCGGCGTCGATGCCGGTGATGCCAAGCGCGTCATCGAGGTGTGGAACAAGGTCGACCTGCTCGACGACGGCAATCGGGAGCGTCTGCTTGCCGATGGTGCCGACGCTAACAAGGCGCCGCCGATCGCCATCTCGGCCGTCACAGGCGAAGGCATCGATGCGCTGAAAGCGCTGATCGAGACCAGGATGTCGGGCGAGCTAGAGGAACTGACGGTGACCATCGAGCCGGCGCAGTTCGGCCTCGTCGACTGGCTCTACCGCAATGGCGACATCGTTTCGCGCACCGACAATGAGGATGGCAGCGCGACCATCTCGCTCAAGGCAACGCACACGGCCCGGCAAGAGATCGATAGCCGATTGCATCGCAAGAACAAGGACTAGATCGTTTCGCCGAAACAGTGAAACGATCTATTTCTTTGTTTTTACGCAATTCCCAAGGGAAAGCGCTACGCGCTTTTCCCGGGAAAACCGCGCACACTTTTCCTGGAATTGCTCGAAGTCCGCTTATTTCTTGCCTTTGGCTTGCTGCCAGAGCGCTTCCATCTCATCCAGCGTGGCTTTTTCCAACGTGCTTCCCGACGCTTCCAGCGCGCGTTCGACATAGTGAAAGCGCGAGCGGAACTTTTCATTTGTGCCGCTGAGCGCTGCTTCGGAGTCGAGCTTGAGGTGACGGCCGAGATTGACGACGGCAAACAGCATGTCGCCGAATTCGTCCTTGATCTCAGCCGTTTCGCCCTTGGCCAGCGCCTCGCGCAATTCGCCGATCTCTTCCTCGATCTTGTCGAGGATGGGCGCCGCCTCGCTCCAGTCGAAGCCGACGCGGGCAGCCTTCTCCTGAAGTTTCAGCGCCCGTGTCAGGACGGGCAGGGCGACCGGCACACTGTCCAGGAACCCCTTGCCATTGTCTTCCGGGTCGAGGCCGCGGGCAAGGCGGGCGCTTCGCTTCTCGGCCTTCTCCTGCGCCTTGACCTTTTCCCACATGCCCTTGGCCATGCCGGCGCTGCGGGCTTTTTCGTCGCCGAAGACATGCGGGTGGCGGCGGATCATCTTGGTGGTGATGGCCTGCACCACATCGGGGAAGGCAAAGTCGCCCGCTTCCTGCGCCATCTGCGCGTGGTAGACGACCTGCAGCAGCAGATCGCCGAGCTCGTCGCGCAGATCGTCAAGATCGCCGCGCGCGATGGCGTCCGCCACCTCATAGGCTTCCTCGATCGTATAGGGCGCGATGCTCGCGAAATCCTGCTCGATATCCCAGGGGCAACCGGTCTTGGGCGCACGCAGCGCGGCCATGATCTCGATCAGGCGCGAAATGTCTTTGGATGGCGTCATACGCAGGATGCTATCCTGCGGCCCGACGCGCGGCCAACGCTGTCAGCCGGCGAGGGAGCCTTGTCCACAGGTGAACCGCTTCAGTCGAGTACGGAAACGATCGCCTTGGCGAGGTCATCCATGCCGTCCTCGGGCAGTCCGGCGACATTGATGCGGCTGTCGCCGACCATATAGACGCCATGCTCGGCCCGCAGCCGCTCGACCTGCGCTTCCGTGAGGCCGAGCCGCGAGAACATGCCGCGATGGCTGGCGACGAAATCGAAGCGGTCGGAGTTGGACTGCCGGCGCAGTGCCTCGGCGAAAGCCACGCGAAGCCTCAGCATGCGCAGGCGCATCTCTTCCAGCTCGGCTTCCCAGTCCGCACGCAAGACGGCGTCTTCGAGCACGATGCGCACCGCGGCAGCACCATGGTCCGGCGGCATCGAATACATGGCGCGCGCCGCTGACAGCATCTGGCTCATCGCCACATCAGCCTGGGCGGCGTCCCTGGCCAGGACCATCGCCGCACCGACACGATCGCGGTAGACGGCGAAATTCTTCGAGCAGCTCGACGCAACGACCATTTCTGGAACTTTGGCCGCCAGCAGCCGCAAGCCGAGGGCGTCGGCCTCGAGGCCGTCGCCAAAGCCCTGATAGGCGATGTCGACAAATGGCAGCAGGCCGCGCTCAACGAGGAGGTCAGTGACAGCCTCCCACTGCGCCGCATCCAGGTTGGCGCCGGTCGGGTTGTGGCAGCAGCCATGCAGCAGCACCACATCGCCGCTGCTGGCCGTCCGCAATGCCGCGAGCATGTCGTCGAAGCGAACCGCACCCGAGGCCGCATCGAAATAGGGATATTCACGGATCTGCAGGCCGGCAGCGCGCATCACCGGCATGTGGTTCGGCCAGGTCGGGTCCGACAGCCAGACGGTCGCGTCAGAACGCGTCCGCTTCAGCAACTCCGCCACCAGCCGCAACGCGCCGGAGCCGCCGGGCGCTTGTGCTGCCCGGATGCGCGTCATATCGGCGCCGGGGCCGAAGGCGAGCTTGGCCATCACCGTGTTGAAGCCGGTGTCGCCGGCAAGTCCGAGATAAGTCTTGGTGTCCTGGCTATTGAACAGCCGCTTTTCGGCCTCGCGCACGGCGCGCATGACCGGCGTCTTACCGTCGCGATCCTTATACACGCCGACGCCGAGGTCGACCTTGTTGGTGCGTGGGTCGGCGCGATAGAGACCGATCAATGCCAGAATCTTGTCGGCGGGAGCAGGCTGCAGGTCTTCGAACATCGCTATGGTTCCATTGGCGCGGCGGAGTGATACGCAAATCGGACGTGATGCACCAGCGCTTTTAGTTATGCGAAACAGGAGGCGGTGCCCAAGGGTGTGGCCTTTCGATCGAAACGATAGCCGCTATTCTAAATCGCAGCGGATGCGCCGCTTCGAAAGCGGCTTAGGGATGACTGCTTCATGCTGGTACGGCTGACGATGATCTGCAACGGCGCCACGGCCGCGACCCGGAAAGGTGCATTCCCGGGGGACGAGCCGCTGGAGCCGCGATCGCTGGCACTGGCGAAGGCGATGCGCGGGACGCTGCGTCGCGCCGACCGGGTGTGGATGGCGCCGGCGCTTCGCGCCCGCCAGACCGCCTCGGCGCTGGCGCTCGAAGCATCGGTCGAACCGCTTCTGGCGGACCAGGATCACGGCCGCTGGGCCGGCCGGAGTTTTGAGGAAGTCCAGGCGGAGCAGCCCGAGGGCATAGCCGCCTGGCTCACCGACCCCAATGCAGCGCCGCATGGCGGCGAGTCGGTGGCCGACGTTGCTCGTCGTTCCTCCGGCTTCATGGACCGATTGATCGCCGAGCGTGGCCACACGATCGCGCTGACCCATGCCAGCGTCATTCGCACAGCGATCCTGCACGTCCTCGGCGCGCCGCTTGCCGCCAGTTGGAAGATCGACGTCGAGCCACTGAGCGTCACCGATTTTCGCAGCGACGGTCGTAGGTGGGTTTTGCGCGCCTGCGGTGTAACGACGCCCAAACCGTCGAAAACACTGCGCCCCTGAGGGCCAGGCTGGGCGAGGGTACTGGCAAACGCGCCCCTTTCGGCGAACCCGCCAAAGAAAAATGGCACGGGTCGGGATTAAAAGCCCCACATGCTCCGTAAACAGGACATGAAACGGTCGATGCCACGCTTTGACATCATAGGACAGCTCGGATCGCTACGCCGCTACGCACAGTCGCTGACGCGCGACAGTGCTGACGCCGAGGATCTGGTGCATGACTCGCTGGTGCGCGCCTATGAACGGCGCGGCACCTTCCGCTCGGGCGGAAACCTGCGAGCCTGGCTGCTGTCTATCGTTCACAACGCGTTTGTCGACCGCATGCGCTCGCGCCGCTCGGAAGCGGCGCGCGTCGAACAGGCCGGATACCTTGCCGATGCCAGCACGCCGGCGCCACAGGAGCATTCGGTGCGCCTGGCGCAGGTGCGGGACGCCTTTTTCAAACTGCCGGAAGAACAGCGTTCGGCGCTGCATCTGGTCGCCATCGAAGGGCTTTCCTATCAACAGGCGGCCAATGCCACCGGCGTGCCGCTGGGTACGCTGATGTCGCGCATCGGCAGGGCACGCGCCGCCTTGCGCCAGATGGAAGACGCCGCCCCAGTGCGAGGCAAGAATCATCTCAGGATTGTGGGAGGTGAGCCATGAGCGCTCTTGTCGACCCGGTGACCGACGCCGACCTCGACGCCTATGTCGACGACCAGCTGGATGTCACCCGCCGCATCGAGGTCGAGGCATTCCTGTCGACCCGTCCAGAGACCGCCGCGCGCGTGATGTCGGATCTGCGGACCCGCGATGAACTGCGCGTGGCGCTCGCCGGCTCCAAAGGCATGGCGCGGCCGGCGACCGCAGACGCAGCGCGAAGGCTGGAGAGGGGGCTGGCGCGGGGCCGCATCTTCGGCGTTTTGCAGCGCGCTGCCGCGGTTGCCGCTTTCGTTGCCGCCGGCTGGCTGGCGAACGGCATCATCGGGCCGATGTCGGTGACCAAGGTCGTCGCTTCACCGCAGCCGCCCGCTTATGTCGACGAGGCGGTGCGCGCACACAGGACGACGCTGGTGCGCGAAACCATGCCCTCGCAGCCGGAAGCGCCCAATTACAATGCCGGCGAGATCCGTGCGGCGACCGCGATCGTCATGCCGTCGCTGCCCAAGGACTGGAAGGTCCGCGACGTGCAGATCTATCCATCGCGCTTCGGCCCGAGCGTCGAGATGGCTGTCGACACCAAGGACATGGGCCTGGTGTCGCTGTTTGCGATCCGGCCGGGAACCTTCGACGTGGTCAAGCCGACCGTCGCACCCTCGGGCGATATTTCCGCTGCCTATTTCCAGATCGGCGAGGTCGCCTATGCGGTGGTCGCCAAGAGCGGGGTCCATGACCTCGACCGCGCCGCCGAGACGCTCGCCAAAACGCTTTACTGACCGATCCATAAAGGAGACTGCAAATGAACACGCCCAATCTGGGATATCGCGTTGGCACCGGCGCCCAAACCGGAGCCGTCTTCGACGAGGGCCTGCGCCAGCACATGCTGCGCGTTTACAACTATATGGGCCTTGGCCTGGTGGTCACCGGCCTGGTCGCCTTCCTGGTGTCGTCGACGCCGGCGCTTTACGTGCCGATCTTCTCCAGCCCGCTGAAATATGTGGTGATGCTGGCGCCGCTCGCCTTCGTCCTGCTGTTTTCGTTCAAGATGCAGACAATGTCGGCGGCCAGCGCCCAGGCGATGTTCTGGGCCTTCTGCGCGGTCATGGGCCTGTCGCTCGCCTCCGTGTTCCTGGTCTTCACCGGCACCAGCATCGCGCGCACCTTCTTCATCGCCGCCACCATGTTCGGCGCGACCAGCCTCTATGGCTACACGACGAAGCGCGACCTGACGCAGTTCTCGTCGTTCCTGATCATGGGCCTGATCGGCGTGGTGATCGCCAGCATCGTCAACATCTTCCTCGGCTCGACGGCGCTGCAGTTCGCCATTTCGGTGATCGGCATCGCCGTCTTCATCGGCCTGACGGCCTGGGACACGCAGACGATCAAGGAACAGTATGCCGAGAATTTCGACGCGGAATCGCGGCAGAAACTGGCCGTCTTCGGCGCCTTCTCGCTCTATCTGAACTTCATCAACATCTTCCAGCTGCTGCTGAACTTCACCGGCGAGCGGGAGTAACGACTATCCGCTGTGGGCAAGGGCGGGGTTCTCGCCCTTGATGCGGAGAGGTGGTGGCCGGAGGAGAGATCCTCCGGCCACAATTCGTTTCGGCAACGCCCGTCCACACCTTGAGTCCCCAAGAGCTTTTGCTAGTCTGCCCACCGAACCTGCATCAAACACAGCGAGGACATGTGGCACAGGACAGCCAGACGCTTCATGGCGACGGCATTTCGGCTGTCATAGTCGGGCAGGGCGCCGAACTGGTCTCGCTGCAAGACGCGCAGGGATTTGAGTACTTGTGGCAAGCCGGGCCAGAGTGGCGGCGCCATTCGCCGGTGCTGTTTCCGATCGTCGGCCGGCTGAAGGGCGACCAACTGCGCCATCGCGGCAAGACCTATCCGATGACGCAGCACGGCTTCGCGCGCGACAAGCCTTTTGCCTGGGCGGAGAGGGGGCCTCGGTCCTGTACGCTGGTGCTGACCGACGACGCCGACACGCGCGCGCACTACCCCTGCGCCTTTCGCTTTGCCGTCACCTACACGTTGAGCCGCCGGCAGCTTGGCGTGGCCCTGGAGGTCACCAACACCGGTGACGAGCCGTTACCGGCCTCGGTCGGCGCGCATCCGGCATTCAACTGGCCCTTGCTGCCGGAATTGTCCAAGCAGGCCTATCGGCTGACCTTTGCCAATGACGAGCCGGCACCGATCCGTCGGCTGAAGGACGGCCTTCTGCTCGCCGAGACGCGGCCGACACCGATCGAAGGCAGGACGCTTGCACTGTCCGAACGGCTGTTCGATGACGACGCCGTTATCCTGGATCGACCCGCCAGCACCAGCGTACGCTACGCCGCCGACCGTGGTCCGGCGATCGAAATGTCATGGCAGGGAGCAGAGGAGCTCGGCATCTGGTCCAAGCCGGGCGGCGCGCCGTTCCTCTGCCTCGAGCCCTGGCACGGCGTGGCAAGCCCGGCCGATTTCGACGGCGAATTCACCGACAAACTTGGCGTGATGCTGATCGAACCGGGCGCGAAGCGGTCGCTGAGCTACCGGATCAGCCTGGAGCAGGGGCCGTTGTGACCAGCGGACGACCAGACGGAAAACCGTGGGACATCAAAATGAAACTTGGCTTCATCGGTACGGGTGCGCTCACGGCCGCCATTGTCACCGGCCTCAAATCCGCCGCTGCCGATTCGGTCTCGGTGGTGTTGTCGCCTCGCAACGAAGAGATCGCCACGAATCTCGCATCCCGCTTTCCGAAGGTGCGCGTTGCCGCCGACAATCAGGCGGTGCTCGATGAATGCGACACCGTCATGCTGGCCGTCCGGCCGCAAATTGCCCACCAGGTGCTGCCCGGATTGAAGTTTCGGCGCGACCATCACCTCATCAGCCTGATCGCCACGCTGTCGCGGGAGGAAATAGTCGGCCTGACCGCGCCCGCGAGCCGCGTGACAAAAGCGCTTCCCATGCCGATGATCGCGCACCGGCTGGGGGCAACAATCATTTACCCGCCCGATCAGGACGTGACGGCGTTGCTGGGCGGGCTGGGGAAGGTGATCGAGGTCGAGAGTTCCAGTGAGTTCGACGCGTTGAGCGTCGTGACCGCGACCTATGCGACATACTTCAAATACCTCGATACGATACATCGCTGGCTGAAAGCGCATGACGTTCCAGATGGGAAGGGGCGCGACTATATCGCGGCGCTGTTCAAGGCGCTTGGACACGCCCCGGAGGCGGCGCCCGACGTCGACTTCACGCATCTGGCGCAGGATTATGCGACCCGTGGCGGCATCAACGAGCAGGTTCTGAACGAACTCACGGCCCGCAACGTCTTCGATGCGCTGGCGGACAGCCTGGACAGCGTCCATCGGCGCATTTCGACGGCCGACGCGACATGACAGGCCACTTGCAGACCTGACTGCCGGAAAAGAGAAGGCGGGTTTCAAACCTGCCTGACGATGGTGCCGATCACATTGACGAGAATGCGCGCGGCGACCAGCGCCGACAGGCCGTCAATGTCGGCAGGCGGATAGAGTTCGACAAGGTCGAATCCCGCGATCCTGGCCCGCTTGCTGAGGCCCGCGATCAGGTCGATGACCTGCGTATAGGTAAGGCCGCCGGGCGTACGCGCCGCCACGCCCGGCATGATGCCGGGGTCGAGGCTGTCGCAGTCGAAGGTGACGACGACCCGTGCGCCTTCCGGAATATGCCAGAGCGCGGCCTCCACGCCTTGAGCATGAACCTCACGCGCCGTTACGAAACGGCTGCCATAGTGCTGCGCTGCTTCGATTTCAGCGCGGCGCGCGCTGCCGACGCTGCGCAGGCCGACCTGTACCATGCCGGCGACATGCGGCATCTCGCTTGCTCGCCGCATCGGGCTCGAATAGCCGTAGCGTTCGCCATGCACCTCGTCGCGCCAGTCGATATGGGCGTCGATCTGCAGGATCCAGACCGGTCCGTGGTCGGCAAAGCCGGCAAGGAACGGAATGACGACGGAATCGTCGCCACCAAGCAGGATCGGCACGGCAGGCAAGGACAGAACCTCGCGCGTCTTCGCCTCGATCCGGGCCCGGTTGCCGGCATTGTCATGCAGGATGGTCAAGATGTCGCCGGCGTCGACGCAGGCGATCGACTTGCCGTCGAACAGAGGGCCGCCGAGATCGAAATCCCAGTGCTCGACGAGCGGAGCATCATCCTTGCTGGCTGCGCGGATCGCGTCTGCCGCCAAGGCATAGCCGCTGCTGTCCTTGCCGGGATAGGTGCTGCCGTGGCCGGCTCCGAAGATCACCGCACGAGGCGTGCGGCCGTCGGCGAGGCGATCGGGAAAGCCGAGAAACGAAGGTGAGGCGGTCATTCTTTGATGGTCCCGAATACGAGTTCCAGCGCGACGGCAGGCTAGTTGCATCATAGGACGAATCGGGCATCAGCAAGTCGAGCTTGCGCAGATCGATCGGTCGCGGCTAAGTCAGACTTTGAGTTCCCGATTGGAGTGAACCCAATGAACTCTGCAACAATCGAGATCTACCATCCACGAGGTGTTTCGAATTTGGGCCAATGGGACATCGGTGGTCTCAAGCTCAAAGTCTATGGTCTTGTGGCGGATAACAAAAAAGTCGATGGGCCGATGGTGACTCTGGCCCAGTCATTCGTCCAGCAGGACGTTCTACCGCGCGTGACGGACGAGGGCGACGGCAATGGCATGGGCTTTGTGATCATTCATCTTGGTGAGCTTGGTGTCTCCATCTCGGCCCACTGGTGGATACAGGGCTCGGTGCTTTGCCAGCATATATACAGGAAGCTGTATGCGGCCATCGAGCCCATGGACACCGTGAAGAGACCTGTTATCGCATGTGTTTGGGAATTGGCATTGATAAACGCCGAGCAAGAGGCTTGGCGAAAGACGATGATGAAAAGCGACCCAAGCCCGTCAGCATATATGGACGCTCGAGCTAACTTCGAGGCGGCGTAAGGGCGCATCAAATGTCAGGTGATACGAAAGCCGCTGCTACGTCCGAAAGTCGCATAAGATAGATTATGGAACTATCGTATTGATCAGCGGATGGGAATTACCGTTGATTTTCATAGGCTTGGCATCCAGATCGAGCGCGCCAGCTGTCGTCTCCATCGAACGTGTGCGAACAGCCGAACGGGCCGCGCAGTTGGGAAAGATCATGCGCCGGCGGCCGATCGCAACGGATCTGCTCGGTGACGGTGCGCCATTCTCCCAGTATGTGGCGGTCGACGGAGACGATATCGTTGGACGTGTCCGCAGCGTCGACGCGATCGGCGCTACCTGGTGCGCGGACATGTATGTCGAGCCTTCGCACCGGCGTCGCGGCATCGGCCAGGCGCTGATGTCCAAAATGCTGCACGACGACCGGGCCCGTGGGTCACGGTGCTGATGGCGACGCACGCCGGAGCGCTGCTTTATCCCCGCATGGGCTACGAGCGGATCGGAACGCTGCTGATATTCGGGCCAAAGAGCCGAACGGCTTCATAGAAGAGCCGTTCGCATCACGCTGATTCATATGGAATTTCTATCACCATGCCGTCATAGGCCGGTACCACGTTATCAGGTGTCTCAGCCATCACGGTGGCGTAGTCCAACGGCACGTGCATGTGCGTCAGGACAGAGTGTTTCGGCGCCAGCCGTTCGATCCATTCAAGCGCCTGGCCAAGCGATATGTGGCTCGGGTGTGTCTTGTATTGCAGCGCGTCGATGATCAGGACATCAAGGCCGCGCAGCCGCTCGGCAGTAGCGTCGGGGAAGTCGCTGATGTCAGGGCAATAGGCTAGCCCGCCAATGCGGAAGCCCAGCGAAATGATGTCGCCATGGATCTGCGGCAAGGGATCGAAGGTGAGGGCACCCCCCTCTCCTTCGATCACGACAGGCCTGGCGTGGTCGATGATATGGGCGCTGACGATCGGCGGATAGGAACTGCCTGGTGGCGTCTCGAAGCAGTAGCCGAACGCCTGGCGCAGCCGCAGCATTGTCGGCTCGTCGGCATGGACATCGATCCGGTGACGCTGATCGTGGACGAAGCCGCGCAGGTCATCGATGCCGTGAATGTGATCGGCGTGCGGATGCGTGTAGACAGCAGCGTCGATGCGCCTGACCGAGGCCATCAGCATCTGCTGACGAAAATCGGGTCCGGTATCGATGACGACTGTCGTCCGAGCGCCATTTGCCGTGATCCGCTCGACCAGCACAGCGGTGCGCATGCGCCGGTTCTTTGGATTGCCCGGATCGCAATTGCCCCAGTCACCAGTGATGCGCGGCACGCCTGGCGACGAGCCGCAGCCGAGAATGGTGAGGCGCAGCCTGTCAGTCATGGTCTAGGCGCTCCGTAGATCCGGGCGCGGCATTTTCCCAAACAACCGGAAGAAATTGTTGGTCGTCAATGTCGCGATTTCTTGCTCGCTGACGCCGATTGTGTCAGCCAGCACCTTGGCCGTGTGCGCGACATAGGCCGGTTCGTTGCGCTTGCCGCGAAACGGGATTGGCGCGAGATAGGGCGCGTCGGTTTCGACGAGCAGCCGGTCATGCGGTAAATCGGCGGCGATGGCGCGCAGTTCCGGCGAGTTCTTGAAGGTCAGGATGCCCGAGAATGAGACATAGCCGCCGAGCGCGACGCCGATTTCGGCGAGCCGGCGCCCCGAGGAAAAACAGTGCAGGATAAAGGGGAAGGCGCCCTTCCCTGTCTCCTCCTCGAGAATGGCAGCCATGTCGTCGTCGGCGTCGCGCGCATGGATGACGAGCGGCAGCCTGGTCTCGCGAGCGGCGGCAATGTGGGTGCGAAAGCCCTGCGCCTGCGCGTCGCGCGGCGCCTTGTCGTAGAAATAGTCGAGCCCGGCCTCGCCGATCGCCACCACCTTGGGGTGAGCCGACAGACGCACGAGCTCGGCAGTGGTGACGTCGAGTTCTTCGGCGGCATTGTGCGGATGGGTGCCGACGGAGCAATAGACCTCGTCGAAAGTCTCCGCGATTTCAAGGATTTGCTGAAAGCGCTTCACACGGGTCGAGATTGTCACCATGCGGCCGATGCCGGCCGCTTTGGCGCGGGCGACAATGGCCGCCCGCTCCTCGGCGAAATCTGGAAAATCCAGATGGCAGTGGCTGTCGACAAGCATCAGGCGTTCGCGCCCGGCTGTTCGACGTAACGCGGAAAGACGCCTTCCGGTGCAGGCAATGCCGTGCCGGGAACCAAAGCATGGTCGGCATGGACATGCACGAAATCGCGCTTGTCCGCCGGCACCGCCAGCAGGTCGAGCAGCTTCGTCGCCGAGCCCGGAATGTAGGGTTGGCTCAGAAGTGCGACGCGACGAACGATTTCGGCGGTCGTCCACAGCACCGTTTCCATCCGCGCCGGGTCGGTCTTCTTCAGCGCCCAGGGCTCCTGAGACGTGAAATAACGATCAGCTTCGGCGGCTACGCCAAAGATCGCCGCCAACGCCAGATGGATGCCCTGCTCCGCCATTGCCTTGCGCGCCGTGCCAAGCGCTTCCACCGCCTGGTCGAGGATCGCCCTGTCGGCTTCGGTCAGCTCGCCACGCTGCGGCACCACGCCACCGCAATTCGCAGCGATCATCTTCAGCGAGCGTTGCGTCAGATTGCCGAGACCATTGGCGAGGTCGGCATTGGTGCGGTTGACGATCGCTTCATGGCTGTAGCTGCCGTCCTGGCCGAACGGCACCTCGCGCAGGAAGAAGTAGCGCACCTGGTCGAGACCGTAATGCTCGACCATGGTGAACGGGTCGATGACGTTGCCGACCGACTTCGACATCTTCTCCCCGCGGTTGAACAGGAAGCCGTGGCCGAAAACGCGCTTCGGCAGCGGGATGCCCGCCGACATCAGGAAGGCCGGCCAATAGACTGCGTGGAAGCGGACAATGTCCTTGCCGATAATATGGGCGTCGGCCGGCCAGAAACGCCATTTCTCATCATTTACATTGGGATAGCCGACGCCTGTGATGTAGTTTGTCAGCGCGTCGACCCAGACATACATCACGTGCCGCTCGTCGCCCGGTACCGGCACACCCCAGTCGAATGTGGTGCGCGAGATCGACAAATCCCTCAGTCCGGATTTGACGAAGCTCATCACCTCATTGCGGCGCTCGGCGGGGCCGATGAAGTCCGGCTGGCTTTCATAGAGCGCAATGAGCTTGTCCTGATAGGCCGACAGCCGGAAGAAATAGCTCTCTTCCTCGACCCATTCGACCGGCGTTCCCTGCGGCCCATAGCGAATATTGTCGGGACGGACCTCCGTCTCCTCCTCGCCATAATAGGCTTCGTCGCGCACCGAGTACCAACCGGCATAGCCGCCCTTGTAGATGTCGCCATTGGCGTCCATCGCCTTCCAGATCGCCTGCGAGGCCGCGTAATGCCGCTCTTCGGTGGTCCGGATGAAATCGTCGTTGGAGGCGTTGAGCGCGGTCGCCATGCGCTTGAAATCGGCCGCGTTGCGATCGGCCAGTTCGCGCGCCGAAATGCCTTCGCGCTTGGCCGTCTGCAGCATCTTGATGCCGTGCTCGTCCGTACCGGTGAGGAAGAAGACCTGCTTGCCGTCGAGCCGCTGGAAGCGTGCGAGCGCATCGGTGGCGATCAGCTCGTAGGCATGGCCGATATGCGGCTTGCCGTTCGGATAGGAAATCGCGGTCGTGATGTAGAATGTGTCGCGTGACATGAATGAACCATCATGAATGTCTGAATGGAAGCCGTGGCGGTGGATATCGCATCGGAATGGCGATTGCCATCCCGAGCCCGATGCATGCCGCCCAAAAGTGGCCCCGGTTTTGGGGCAACGGCATGCATCAAAAAAAGGCCGTCACATTCGCATCGCAGAATTCAGGCGGTCGATCATGGTCAAGGCGTGCTGCTTCTTGTCGAGATTGTAGGTGTCGGTCTCAGATATAGCGTCCAGCGCCTCATGCCAAGTGTCCGCCAGGTTTTTGGCCCGCGCGAGATCGCCCGACAGCGCTGCCTGGCTTGCCGCGTCCGACAGGAGATCAAGCGCACGGCGGTTGAAGATGTCGAACTGGATCGCCTGGTCGCGTCCGGCGACGGCTTCCGCCAGCCGATAGGCCCCGTTGACGTCGCTCTTTCCCTTAGCCACCAGCGCATCGAGCGTCTGGGCGATCTCCAGCCCGCCATACTGCGTCAGCAGGATCGCGTTGCGGGCGCTGCCCCCTGCCCGCTCGACCAGTGCTGCCCGCGCGACCGGCTCGTCCGGTGGCGGCGGTTCGGCGGTTTTCAGCACCGCCAGCAAGTCGTCGGAATCGAGCGGCGTCAAGCGCACCACCTGGCAGCGCGAACGGATCGTCGGCAGCAGGCTGCCCGGCGCGTGGACGATGAGGATGAACAGCGTTCGTGTCGGCGGCTCCTCAAGGTTCTTCAGCAAGGCATTGGCGGCATTGGTGTTCATGTCATCGGCCGGGTCGACGATGACCACCCGGTAGCTGCCGTCATGCGAGGTAAGCGACAGGAAGCGGTTGACCTTGCGGATCTCGTCGACGGTGACCACGGTCTTGAAGCTCTTGGTCTTGTCGTTCAGCGGGCGGGTCAGATGCAGTACGCCCGGATGCGCCCCGGTCGCGATCTGGCGAAACAGCGGCGAGGCCGGATCGGGAGCGGCAAGTCTTTCCGGTGCCTGCGCGAAGGCTGGGTGCTTCAGCAGGTGATGCGCCAGATGGAAAGCCAGCGTCGCCTTGCCGATGCCGACCGGTCCGGAAAAGATCAGCGCATGAGGCAGCTTTCCCGACCGATAGGCGGCAGCGAGCATGCCGGCTGCTTGCCCGTGCCCGACCAGACGCGGCGTTTCGGACGGTTCAGGCACGCCGTCCAGCGTGTCATGCTGTTCGGGCGCAATGCGTTCGAAGATCATACCGGTGCGGCCTGCCTGTTGCGCGCGGGCGCCCTCGCCTCCAATGCCGCGAAGACGGCCGCGGTGACGACGTGCTCCACCGTATCGGGGTCGGCTGACGCGTCGATGACGATGCAGCGTTCCGGCTCAGCCGCGGCGATCGCCAAGAAAGCCTCGCGGCGGGCCTGGTGAATGGCGAGCGTTTCCTTCTCGAAACGGTCGGCGACGGCGTCGTTGCCGCGCCGCAGCGTCGCGCGCCTGAGGCCCTCGGCCGGATCGATATCGAAGATCAGTGTCATGTCTGGCATCATGCCGTTGATGGCAACCTCTTCGAGCGCCGCCATGAATGCCGGGTCGATCCCACCGGTGACGCCCTGATAGACGCGCGAGGAATCCAGAAAACGGTCACACAGCACGACGGAGCCGCGCTCGACCGCCGGCCGGATGACCTGCTCGACATGGTCGGAACGGGCGGCAGCGAAGAGCAGCGCTTCCATCTTCGGTCCGAAGGGCTCCGCCGCACCTGACAGCAGCACATGCCTGACCGCTTCGGCGCCCGGCGAGCCGCCGGGTTCGCGCGTCAGCAGGACATCATACTTCTTGGCGCGCATCTTCCTCGCCAGCCGCTCTATTTGCGTCGACTTGCCTGCGCCTTCGCCGCCTTCGAAGGTGATGAAAAATCCGCGCGCCAATCGAAAGAGCCTTTGTCCATGTGGATTGTTGCGCTCTAGATAGTCCGCGTTCGGGAAAACGTCCATGCCGTCGGCGCTATCGCAGCCAGCCGATCGCCAGTTCCTTGACGGCATCAAGCGCGCGCTGCGGCAGTGTGCCGACACCGATCGATTCAGCGGCGAAAAGCGGTGTCTCCTGGCTCAGCGTGTCGCCGATAAAGACGCGCAGCGCCCCCACCGGCTGGCCCTGCTCCACGGGTGCCGCAACCGGGCCGGTGTAGACGATCCTGGCCGTCAGCTTGTCGCGGTTGGTGATCGGCAGGAAGATGTCGATCGGCCCTTTTGCCTTCAGCGTCACGCCGGACTTCGCACCGCCAAAAACCTGGGCCTCGCCGACCACCTCGTCCTTGGCGAAGATCTCGGTCTTCTGGAAGGAGCGCGCGCCCCAGTCGAGCAGCTTTCGCGCCTCCTCGGCACGCTCCTTGTCGTTGGCCAACCCGCTCATCGCCATGATCACCCGCGTGCCGTCATGGCTAACCGAAGCGACGATGCCGAAGCCCGACGCCTCGCTCGCGCCGACAGCCAGGCCATCGGCGCCGATATCCATCGCCAGCAGCGGGTTGCGGTTCTTCTGCGAGATCTTGTTCCAGGTGAAATCCTTAAGGCCGTAGTAGCGATAGAAATCCGGGTAATCGCGCCACAGATGCAGGGCGAGCTGCGCCAATTCGCGCACCGTCGTCTGCTGGCCGTCTGCCGGCAGGCCGGTCGAATTGACGAAGGTCGATGTCTTTAGGCCGATCTGGTGCGCGCGATCGGTCATCTCAGCGGCAAAATTGTCCTCGGACCCGGCCATCCCTTCGGCGATGACGATGCAGCCGTCATTGGCCGCCTGCACGGTCACGCCCTGGATCAGGTCCTCGAGGCGGATCGCCGATTTGAGCTTGGCAAACATCGTCGATGTTCCCGACGGGGCGCCGCCCTTGCGCCATGCGTTTTCGCTGACCACGAACGTGTCGTCGAGTTTGAGGCGTCCGGATTTCAGCGCGTTGAAAACCACTTCCATGGTCATCAGCTTGGCCATCGAGGCCGGCGGGATCGGCTTGTCGGCATCTTTCGAGAACAGCACCGTGCCGGTGTCGGCATCGATCATGAAGGCCTGTGTGGCCTTGGTCTCGAAAAGCTGCGCTTGGGCCGGAGCGAGTGAAAGCAGAAAGCCGAGGAGCAAAAACCCGGCAAAAGGCTGGAGCAAGCGAAACTGCATGAAATTCAACCCGTTGGCCGGTCTCTCCGGCAAGCCCGCGAAACTATCGGGCTTTTTCCAAGACGGATCAACTGTGACGGATCAACTGTTCAGCGGAAATCCGGCTGGCAATTCAGTTGCGCACTGCCAGCGCATCGGGTGCGCCATGCGACCACGCCGCCTGCAGCAACTCGTCCAGGCCGCCATGGCCGTCCGGATAGAGATTGACCGCGTACCAATCATTGCCGTCGAGATCGGAACGCTGGATCTCTGTTCTGCCGAAGGGTTCAAGTGCCGCGGCCACGCGCTTGGCCTCGGCGGCGTTATCGAACGTGCCGGCGGCAACATAGTCGGCATTGGACGGCGAGGCTTGCGGGCTCGACTTCTTCCATGACCGCAGGATGTCGGCGGGCGACATGCCGCTATCGTCCAGCGCGGCAAAGACATCGCCGCGCCGCACGCGTTCATCCGCGTAAGACAGCGAGGCCATGGCGAAGGGCGACTGCGGCGGCAGACCGATCGCCGGACGCTCGGGTACGATCGGCCCGAAATCGGGCAGTGCCAGATCGCCGAAAGCCGGTGTCTGCGCCGACAGGGACGGCTGCGCGGCGAACGGCTGGTCGGAATTCGTCAGTTGGCCCGGGAACGGCACAGCAGCGGCGCCCACCGGCACGTTAGGGGATGGTCCATTCATGGCCACCATGACGCCGGTTGGCAAGCCATCCGACGGATCTGGAATCCTGTTGCCTGGATGGTAGGAGGCCATCAGATACTGATCGTCATTGCCGTCGAGCGGTGCGCGACCGACATACTCGACCTTGACCTTCGCGGTGCCGACCTTGGCGTAGTCAAGCATCTGCGCGGCACGCTCGGAGACATCGATGATGCGGCCCTCATGATAGGGGCCGCGGTCGTTGACTCGCACGATGACCGAACTGCCGGTTTCGAGGTTGGTGACGCGGGCATAACTCGGCAGCGGCATGGTCGGATGCGCGGCCGTCAGTTGCGCCGTGTCATATACTTCGCCATTGGCGGTGAGCCGGCCATGGAAGGCGTCGCCATACCAGGAGGCCAGGCCGACCTTGGCGTAGCCCTTCTTGTCTTCCTTTGGATAGTACCACTTGCCGCGAACCTGGTAGGGTTTGCCGAGCTGGTCGCGGCCGCCGCCGCGCCGCATGAATTGGACGCGCGGGCTGGCCTTCACACCATATTCGGTTTCGGCGAAGTATTCCTTGGAGCGAGGCTTGGGATTGACCATCCCCTTCGGCTCAGGCTGCGACGCGCAAGCCGCCAGCAAGGCAGCCGACGCGGCAATCAGCGTGAGCGTGGAAGCGCGACGGAGACGCTGATGCGTCGTAGCCTGCATTTTCCTGAAATCCCCTACAATCTCAATCAAAGACGCCGTCGTTTGAACAGCAGAGGAGCCAAAGCACTCACTCGACAATACCAACGGCGCCCTGAACCCCGATCCTTTGTGCGCAGGAATTGTTTATTACGGTATTAACCGATTGTGGCCGGAACCGGGCAACATTGTGACGATGAGGGCCGCACGGTGGTCGACCGCCAAACGTGCGCGCTTCACGCATGCCGGTTGACAGGCCTTTGCCAGGCGCACTAGAGCATTCCCACGTGACGGACAGTCACTGGAGGAATGGCCGAGCGGTTTAAGGCACCGGTCTTGAAAACCGGCGTGGGTGCAAGCTCACCGTGGGTTCGAATCCCACTTCCTCCGCCATACCATCAATAAAATCAAACAGTTAGGTTAAGTTTTGGGGTTATCATAACCCCTGGCCTAACGCCGCGATTTACGCCAGCCAGCCGCCCTCGCCTCAGTCTCGCTGCATGAAAAAGCCCGCCGAAGCAGGCCTGCAAATCAAGATGGTGGAACTCAAGCAAACTCTGCCGCGAATCTTGGCTCCACCTAGGTGTCGTACACAGCGAACTGTTGGTCGGGTGCATCCACCTTCAGAGCCTGCGCCAGAGCAACTGCGCCCGCATGGTCGTCAGCCAACTGCCAGTCCAACGGTCGGCCTCTTTCGTCAATCCGAGCAACTTGCGACCCCCGATACAGGCCCCTAACCAGAACGGCATTCCCCTCAAAGTCGGTCATACTATTTCCTCTGAAAACAACTAACCGCCATTCGGCCATGCAAACCACGACGCGCCTAGGTTCAGATGGAGTCAAGTCATTGATTTTACTAGATATTTTCGCATTTTTTGTTCCGCCGGAATAGGCGTTTTCGCCTAGTCTTAAGGCGTTTGCACAACTCGACATGACGTTACGGAAAGACTCAGCTATGTCTGAGGTGCGGCGGACCTGAAAGAGGACCGTCTGGCCGGCGCCATTCAGGCAGCTCCCAGCAGAAGCGCGCCGGCCTTCTTTCAGTGCCTTAATATTTCATGGCTCATTGATCAGCCGCTTGATCTTTTTACCTTGATATCCGTAGTCGTCGACCAGCTTCTGGCAGGCCGGCGAAAGCGGTTCCGGCTTGGGACCGCCGGGAGGCGGCCCGCCAGCTGTGGCCATGGCCATGTCGCCGTTCGATTTCAGCGCGGCACTGATGTTGCCTTGACTATCCAGTTCCGTCTGCAGCATCTGCAGCCTCGGAAGATTAATGGATAGCGTCGGGCAGCCATTCAGCCCTTCCATCGCCTCCGAAATCTGCTTCCTTACTTTATCGGCTTTTGTTGCGGCGACGCATGGCGTCACAGTCATGCAGGCTATCAAGGTGGCAGCAAGTACAGCTTTCATCGCATTTCCCCCTGTCCCAGAAACGATAGTGTCGTAACCTGCCGGGTCACGTCAACGGGCGCCAAACTCACCGGGGATCACTTGCCACCTCGTGCGCTACCCGGCCGGCTGTGTAGACGGTTTAGTCCTTGCCCTAGCGATCTCAATGGAAATCGCCCCACCCAAGGAATATAGTCCTATGACGGCGCCCGCTTGTAAAGCGGCGGCGAACTTATCCACAAAAGAACGGATAAAGAACAAAAACCTTGTGGGAAAAGCCAGCAGGCAAAATCTTCCGCCCAACCACGTCCTCCGGCCAGGTGTGCAGCCGCGTCGTGGAGGCCCCTTTTTCATCGATAACAGTCAGATCGATGCGCCCGCCGATCGTGTCTTGGTAATACCAGTGGCCCCGTCGCGACAGGTGTCGAGAGCTTCGAGCTCCCGCTCCCTGTTCCGGAATTCAAGATATCGGCGATGTGGCACCCTCGCATGGACGCCGATCCGGTGCATCGTTGGCTGCGTGACACCGTGATGTCGGTATGTCGGGCAGCCTATTCGCGGCGATGAGGCCAGGCGTTGCTCAGTCGGATTGCTGGGTGCGCTCCGCAATGGCAAATGCCTGAAGGTTCTTGGCCTTGCCGATGTCCTGATCCGCGTTTGCGATGATCGAAAAGAAGGCCGCTCGCGCAATGTCTTTCTTCGAAGCCTTGGGGTGCACTTTCTGGGCCGCCTTGACGAGCTGCTTGGGGGACATTTCAGGGGTGACGACCCTCATGAGGGTGTCGCCTATCGCGCTCATTTCACTTGCGTCCATGACGAGCTTCCCTGTGCTGACCGAGGACCACGATAACACAACAACAAGGAGAACTTGCGACTGCCAATATGGTTCTTGGAGTAGCACCCGCTGGTCAGGATCCAAGGCGTCGAACGTGCGATGGCAGGCAGTTCAGCAAGATGCCATCCGACTGGAGGGCTTTTTGCCTCGAATCGGCTAGACCTTGAGGCATGAACGAGACCTCCCTTTATGCGCCGGTGAAGCGGTTCCTCGAAAATCTCGACTTCGTCGTGAAGGGGGAAATTGGCGGCTGCGACATCGTTGCGCTGCGCGAGGGTGAGCCGCCGGTGGTCGTCATCTGTGAATTGAAGCTGCAGTTCAATCTCGAACTGGTGCTGCAAGGCGTCGACCGTGCGGCTGTTTGCGACGAGGTCTGGCTGGCGGCGCGCATGTCGGCGCGGGGCAAGGGGCGCGAAAGCGACGCCCGGTTCCGCAACCTCTGCCGCCGGCTTGGCTTCGGCCTGCTTGGCGTGACAGCCAATGACAAGGTCGAAGTGCTTGTCAGTCCTGCCGCGCCGGAGCCGCGCAAGAATGCGCGACGGCGCTCTCGCCTTGTTGACGAGCACCAGCGCCGCCGCGGCGATCCTGTCGCTGGCGGAGGATCGCGCAATCCAATCATGACCGCCTACCGCCAAAGCGCCCTCACCTGCGCCGCGGCGATGGTCGACGGACCCAAACGGCCGCGTGACCTGAAGGCCTTGACGCCGATCGCGCCGAAAATTCTGCAGCACAATGTCTATGGCTGGTTCGCGCGCGTCGACCGTGGCCTCTACGATCTCACGGATGCTGGCCGCGCCTCGCTGGTCCGTTGGCCGCAGGCCTCGCACGATGCGCCGCGACACGAGATTTTGATTGCGCCGACCCCCTGAATGCTGGGGGCTGCCGAGCATGAAGCGCCCCTCTTGGTTGATTTTTCAGACAAAATATGCTGCTTGTCCCGCCCATGAAGACACTCTGCATGACGGCCATTGCGTCCCTGGCGCTGGCATTCCCGGCCAGCGCAATGGACAACGCCTTGCGCAACGGCCTGATGAAACTTGATCCGCAAACACGCCTTGAGCAGCGTTGCGATGCAGAAATCCTGGACCGGATCACCCACGACGATCGCAAGTTCAAGGCCGACCGTGTCGTCGCTTACGCCTTCGCCACACCCGAGATGAGCGCCGATGCGATCAGGAGCACGGGCGCGGCGTTCCGCAGCAAGGGACAATGGTATCGGCTGAGATTCAAATGCCAGACGGGGCCGGATCATATGGAGGTCCTGCAGCTCCGCTACCGGATCGGCGACGAGATCCCCGAAGCCGACTGGGCCAAGTACAATCTCTACGACTAATTTTTATAGACTGGCTTCCGCGCAAGCTTGCACGCGGCGAGTGATGAAAATCCCCTTGTAATCCCACTGTAACAAAAGTGGTTTTCCAACGTTGTCCGATGCAGCGTCTTGACGCCAGCGGACCATGCCATTAGGCCCGTCTGGATAGTCGACGACCAACACTCGGCGAACAGGCAAGGGGCTTCCAGATCGATGGAAATATTCACTGCCGCGGGCTTATCGGCTCTTCTTCAGGTCATTGCTATCGACCTTGCGCTGGCAGGTGACAACGCCATCGTCATCGGCCTCGCCGCGGCCGGCCTGCCGGCCAGCCAACGCCAGCGGGCCATTCTCGTCGGCATTGCCGCGGCCACCGTTCTGCGCATCTTCTTCGCCTTGATCACGCAATGGCTGCTCACCATTGGACCCATGCTGCTTATCGGCGGCGGCCTGCTGCTGTTGTGGGTCTGCTGGAAGATGTGGCGCGAATTGCGTGTCAGCCATGAGCAGGAGCGCGATGCCACCGAATCGCTGTCGAACGGCGACTTCGACAAGGACGGCGTCGTTGGCGGCAAGGGTCCGAGCAAGACCTTTTCGCAGGCCGCCTGGCAGATCGTCATCGCCGACGTTTCGATGTCGCTCGACAACGTTCTTGCCGTAGCGGGAGCGGCCATGAACCATCCTACGGTGTTGATTGTCGGACTGGCCCTGTCGATCGCCCTGATGGGCTTTGCCGCCTCGTTCGTCGCGCGACTGCTGCACAAATATCGCTGGATTGCTTATCTCGGTTTGGCGATCATTCTCTACGTTGCGGTGAAAATGCTGCTCGACGGTGCGGTACAGCAGTACCCCGACCACTTCGCGTTCCTGGCGCCCTGGTTCGGTTCAGGCGGGCACTGAGACGTAGTCGATGCAGCGCCGGCACTGGTCTTGTTTGCTTGATTGCTGAACCCGTGCTATTGCGCCGCCCAAATCGAGCTCCTGCGGGAGCCGTGCAAACCGTCATATGTTGAGACTGCGGACCGGATCGATGTTTCCGGCGTCGCGTCCATTGGAAACTTGCCCATGTCCGCCCCTCGCGTCAGTTTCGTCAGCCTTGGATGTCCGAAGGCGCTCGTGGATTCCGAGCGCATCATCACGCGCCTGCGCGCCGAAGGTTACGAGATTGCCCGCAAGCATGACGGCGCCGATCTGGTTGTCGTCAACACTTGCGGCTTTCTCGATTCCGCCCGTGACGAGTCGCTCAATGCCATCGGCTCCGCACTTTCGGAAAACGGCAGGGTCATCGTCACCGGCTGTCTCGGCGCCGAGCCGGACGTGATCCGCGAGAAGCACCCCAATGTGCTGGCGATCACCGGGCCGCAGGCCTATGAGAGCGTGATGGCGGCCGTGCATGAGGCGGCGCCGCCCTCGCACGATCCCTACATCGATCTCCTGCCGCCGCAGGGCGTCAAGCTGACGCCGCGCCACTATGCCTATCTCAAGATTTCGGAAGGCTGCAACAATCGCTGCACCTTCTGCATCATTCCCGCACTGCGTGGCGACCTCGTTTCCCGGCCGGCGGCCGATGTGCTGCGCGAGGCCGAGAAGCTGGCCAAGGCCGGTGTCAAGGAGTTGCTAGTCATCTCGCAGGACACCAGCGCCTACGGCATCGACATCAAGTACCAGACGTCCATGTTCGGCGACCGTGAAGTGCGCGCGAAATTCCTCGATCTTTCCGAGGAACTGGGCAAGCTCGGCATCTGGGTGCGTATGCACTATGTCTACCCCTACCCGCATGTCGCCGACGTCATTCCGCTGATGGCCGAGGGGAAGATCCTCCCTTATCTGGACATCCCGTTCCAGCATGCCTCGCCGCAGGTGCTGAAGAACATGCGCCGGCCGGCGCATGGCGAAAAGACGCTGGAGCGCATTCGCGGCTGGCGCGACGTCTGCCCGGATCTCGCCATTCGCTCGACCTTCATCGTCGGCTTCCCCGGCGAGACGGACGAGGATTTCGAGATGCTGCTCGACTGGCTGGACGAGGCCAAGATCGACCGCGCCGGCTGCTTCAAATACGAGCCGGTCAAAGGCGCCCGCTCCAACGACCTCGGCCTCGAACAGGTGCCGCAGGAAATCAAGGAAGCGCGCTGGCATCGTTTCATGCAGCGCCAGCAGAAGATTTCGGCGACCCAGCTCGCAAAGAAAGTCGGCAAGCGCCTGCCGGTGCTGATCGACGAAGCGCACGGCACCTCGGCAAAGGGCCGCACCAAATACGACGCGCCCGAGATCGATGGTTCGGTCCACATCCAGTCGCGCCGTCCGCTGCGCCAAGGCGACATCGTCACCGTCAAGATCGACCGTGCCGACGCTTATGACCTTTACGGTTCGGCTGTTTAAGCTTTCCGTCGGTTCTCCTGGCAAACGAAAAGGGCGCCACGTGGCGCCCTCTCCATGTCCGGTATGTGATGCGCCTTATTGCGGCAGCTTGTCGTCAACGCCCTTGACGTAAAAGTTCATGCCGAGCAGCGTGCCGTCGTCGGCGACTTCGCCGTCCTTCAGCCATGCCGAGCCGTCCTGCTTGGCGATCGGTCCGGTGAAGGGGTTCCAGCCGCCGGCGATCTTCTTCTCGGTCGCCTCTGCCATCGCCTTCACGTCGTCGGGCATGTTGGTGTAGGGCGCAAGCTTGACAGCGCCGTCCTTGATGCCGAGCCAGACATTGTCCGGCTTCCAGGTGCCGTCGATGGCTGCCTGGACCCGGCTGATGTAGTACGGACCCCATTCGTCGGTCAGCGAGGTCAGCTGCGCATTCGGCGCGAACTTGATCATGTCTGACGACTGACCGAAGCCGTGCAGCTTGCGCTCCTCGGCCACCTGCAGGGCGGCGGTCGAATCGGTGTGCTGGACGATGATGTCGGCGCCCTGGTCGAACAGCGCCTTGGCGGCGTCGGCTTCCTTGCCCGGATCGAACCACGAGTTCACCCAGACGATCTTGGCCTTGAAGTTCGGGTTGATCGACTGCGCGCCGAGCATGAACGAGTTGATGCCCATCACCACTTCCGGGATCGGGAAGGAAACGATGTAGCCAGCGACGCCGGCCTTCGATTCCTTGGCGGCGATCTGGCCGAGCACGTAGCGGCCTTCATAGAAGCGTGCATTGTAGATGCCGAGATTGTCGCCGGTCTTGTAGCCGGTCGCATGCTCGAACATCACCTTTGGAAACTTCTTCGCGACCTTCACTTCGGCGTCCATGAAGCCGAACGATGTGCCGAAGATAAGTTTGCAGCCCTCGCGCGCCAGGCGCTCGAAGGCACGGTCGGCATCGGGGCCTTCGGAGACGTTCTCCAGATAGGCGGTCTCGACCTTGTCGCCGAGCGCCTTTTCGACCTCAAGGCGACCCTGGTCGTGCTGGTAGGAGTAGCCGAAATCGCCGATCGGGCCGGTGTAGACCCAGCAAGCCTTCAGTTTGTCGGCAGCCTCCGCGGACGCCGCCAGCGACAATGCCGCTGTCGTCGTCATCAGGGCAATAAGCAGTTTTTTCATCGTGTTACCTCTCTGTGTTAAGCCTTGGAGCTTCCCGTCTTTTTATTGTTGTCAACGATCCGGAACGAATGGCTGCCCCAGGGATGCCGGCGTGTTCATCATCGTCAGACGCTTGTTGCGCGAGATTAGAACGAGAACCACGACGGTTGCCAGATAGGGCAGCGAAGAAAGCATCTGCGAGGGCACCGGAATGCCAAAAGCCTGTGCATGAAGCTGGCCGATCCACACCGCGCCGAAGATATAGGCGCCGGCCAGCACCCGCCACGGCCGCCACGACGCGAACACCACCAGCGCCAGCGCGATCCAGCCACGGCCCGCGCTCATGTTCTCGACCCATTGCGGCGTGTAGACCAGCGACAGATGGCCGCCGGCAAGGCCGGCGCAGGCGCCACCGAAGATCACCGAGAGATAGCGGTAGCGGATGACCTTGATGCCGAGCGCGTGCGCGGAAGTATGGCTGTCGCCGATCGAGCGCAGCGTGAGGCCAGTGCGTGTCTTGAACAGGAACCACATCACGGCAGCGGTCAGCGCGATCGAGATGTAGAAGATCGGATCCTGGCCGAACAGCAACCTGCCGATCACAGGAATGTCGGTCAGCACCGGAATATCGAGATTGGGCAGCCTGACGCCGGGCTGGCCGACGAAGCTCGTCCCGATCATGCCGGAGAGACCGAGGCCAAGCAGTGTCAGCGACAGGCCGGTTGCCACCTGGTTGGTGGCAAGCGACAGCGTCATCACGGCAAACAGCAGCGAGAACAGCGCACCCATGGCGATCGCCGCCAGAAGGCCGATCCAGGGCGATCCAGTCAGATAGCCGGCGCCGAAGCCGCCGACGGCGCCCATGATCATCATACCCTCGACGCCGAGATTGAGCACGCCGGAGCGCTCGACCACCAGTTCGCCGATCGCCGCGATCAACAGCGGCGTCGCTGCCGTGGCGATGGTCAGGAGGATGTTGACGGCGATGTCCATCAGCGGGCTTCCTTCAGCTTGGGGGCGGCTTCGAGCTGTGCAGCACCCTTCGGCTTGGTCAGTGCGACGCCGATCAGGCGGATGCGGTAGTGGATGAGCGTGTCGCAACCGAGCACGAAGAACAAAAGCATGCCCTGGAACACCCTCGCCACCTTGTCGGAAATGCCGAGCGCGCTTTGCACCGCCTCGCCGCCGAGATAGGTCAGCGCCAGCACCAGGCCGGCGGCGACGATGCCGAGCGGATTGAGGCGGCCAAGGAACGCCACGATGATGGCGGTGAAGCCATAGCCGGGCGAGATCACCGGCTGCAATTGGCCGATGGCGCCGGAGACTTCCGAGATGCCGGCCAGGCCAGCCAGTGCACCCGACAGCAGGAAGGCGAAGAACACCATGCGGTTGAGGCCGAAGCCGGCGAAGCGCCCTGCCCGTGGGCTCGAGCCCAGCACGCGGACCTCGAAGCCCTTGAGCATGCGGCTCATCAGGATCCAGACCAGCACCGCGGCAACCAATGCGAAGACAAAGCCCCAGTTGGCGCGTCCGGCATCCGGCATCAGTTCCGGCAACACGGCGGAGTCGCCGAACTGGATCGTCTGCGGGAAGCCGTGGCCCTGCGGATCGCGCCATGGGCCGCGCACCAGCCAGTCGAGGAAGAGCTGGGCGACATAGACCAGCATCAGGCTGGTCAGGATCTCGTTGGTGTTGAACCGGGTCTTCAGAAAGGCGGGTATCGCAGCGTAGGCCGCGCCGCCGACCATGCCGAGCAGAAGCATCAGCGGCAGCACCAGCGGGCCTTCGAACTGCGGGAACAGCACCGGAATGGCCGAGCCGAAGATGGCGCCGAAAACGAACTGGCCTTCGGCGCCGATGTTCCAGATGTTGGCCTTGTAGCAGACCGACAGGCCGACAGCGATCAGGATGAGCGGCGCTGCCTTGATCGCCAGCTCATGCAACTGCCAGACCTGGCTGACCGGTTCGATGAAGTAGATCCGGAACGCGGTCAATGGATTGACGCCGAGCAGTGCGAACAGAACCGCGCCGGCGATGATCGTCAGCGCGAAGGCGATGAACGGCGACAGGGCTGAAAACAGTGCGGAACGCTGCGGGCGTTTGACGAGTTCGAGGCGCATCATGCCGTCTCCAGCGTATGTTCGGCGTGGCCGGGCTCGGCGCCGCCCATCAGCAGGCCGACCTTCTCGAAGGTCGCCTCTGCGATTGGCATCGGCCTGGACAGTTCGCCATTGTGCATGACAGCGATCGCGTCCGATATCTCGAACAGCTCGTCGAGATCCTGGCTGATCACCAGCACGGCCGAGCCACTGCGCGACAGCTCGATCAGCGCCTGGCGGATATGGGCGGCGGCACCGGCGTCGACACCCCATGTCGGCTGGTTGACGACCATGACGCTTGGCCGGCGGTCGAGCTCGCGGCCGACAATGAATTTCTGCAGATTGCCGCCCGAAAGCGCTGCGGCTTCTGGATCCGGCGCGCTCTTGCGCACGTCCATCACCTCGATGATGCGTTGAGAGGCGGCATAGATCGCGGCAGCCTTGACCATCCCCCCGCTGCTGACGAAAACCTTGCCGTCGGTGGCATGGCGTGACAGCAACAGGTTTTCCGAGAGTTTCATGCGTGGCGCCGCACCATGGCCGAGGCGCTCTTCGGGCACGAAGGCGGCACCCAGCAGGCGCCGTCCGGTGATGGTGAGGCCACCTGCGTCCTTGCCACGGATGCGCACCGAGGTGGCATCCTGCTGCAAGACCTCGCCGGAGACGGATTCGAAGAACTCGCCCTGGCCATTGCCGGCGACGCCGGCAATGCCGATCACCTCGCCGGCGCGGACATTGAGGCTGATGTTCTTGAGCGGAATGGAAAACGGCGTTGCCGGCTTGCGGCTGAGGCCGCGGATTTCGAGCAATGGCTGCGCGGTTTCAATCCCTTCGACCGGCGCACGCACCACGGCCTGCACTTCGTTACCCACCATCATGCGGGCGAGCGACGCCGCCGTCTCCTCGCGCGGGTTGCAGTGACCGACCACCTTGCCATGCCGCAGCACGGTGGCGCGGTCGCAGATGCGTTTGACCTCTTCCAGCCGATGCGAAATGTAGAGGATCGATTTGCCTTCCGTGCGCAACCGTTCCAGCGTCTCGAACAGCTTGTCGGCTTCCTGCGGCGTCAGCACCGACGTTGGCTCGTCGAGAATGATGAGCTGCGGTGTCTGCAGCAGGCAGCGGATGATCTCGATGCGCTGGCGCTCGCCGACCGACAGATCGCCGACCAGCGAGTCCGGATCGAGCGGCAGGCCGTAGCTGAAGGAGAGCGCCCTCGCCTTGGCGGCGATGCTGCTGATCGGCGAGCCGTCATCGAGCGACAGTGCAATGTTCTCGGCGGCGGTCAGTGCCTCGAACAGCGAGAAATGCTGGAACACCATGCCGATGCCGAGCTTCTTCGCCGCACCCGGGCTGGTGATGCGTACCGCCTGGCCGTTCCAGAAAATCTCGCCGGAATTGGGCTCCAGCGAGCCGAACAGCATCTTGACGAGCGTCGACTTGCCGGCGCCGTTCTCGCCGAGGAGCGCGTGGATTTCACCTTTGGCGATGTTGAGGTCGATATGATCGCACGCCGTAAGCGTGCCGAATATCTTGGTCAGGCCACGAACCTCAAGCAGGTTCGCCCCGTCATGATCTGCACTCACAGTGCCTCCCATCTGGTTAGCCAGATATGTTCTGTGTTCCCGCAAGCATGGTAGGCGCCGCCGGCTCTCATCGGAAAGCGGCACGCGTCTTGAAAGAGCTTCAAGAATTTCAGCGGAAATTCAAGGGATAGCAAGCCTGGCGGGACTAAGGGATGAGAATGGTCGTCCCTGTTGTCCTGCGGCCCTCGAGGTCGGCGTGCGCCTTGCCCGCATCCTTGAGCGCGTAGCGCTGGTTGATCTGGATCTTGACGGCACCGCTGAGCACGACGTCGAACAGCGCAGCCGCGGAGGCATCGAGGTCTTCGCGTTTGGCGTTGTAGACGAACAGCGTCGGCCTGGTGGCGAACAAGGAGCCCTTCTGGGCCAGCAGCGACATCGAAAACGGCGGGATCGGTCCTGAGGATTGGCCGAAGCTGACGAACATGCCGAGCGGCTTGAGACAATCGAGCGAAGCCGGAAATGTGTCGTTGCCGACTGAATCGTAGACGACGTCGCATTTCCTGCCGCCGGTGATGGCCGCGACACCAGCGACGAAATCCTGCTCCTTGTAATTGATGACGTGATCGAAGCCATGTGCCCTGGCGAGCTCGATCTTGTCGGTTGTACTGGCCGTGCCGATGACGGTTGCGCCAAGATGTTTGGCCCATTGGCCAAGAATGAGCCCGACGCCGCCGGCCGCGGCATGGAACAGGATCGTGTCACCCGCCTTCACTTTGAAGGTCCGGCGCAGCAGATACTCCGCGGTCATGCCTTTCAGCATCATCGCGGCGGCCTGTTCGTCGCTGATGCCTTCGGGAATCTTCACCACGCGGTCGGCGGCGATGACACGTTGCTCGGCATAGGCACCGACATTCGTCGAATAGGAGATCCGGTCGCCCGGCTTCAGCCAGTCGACGCCCTGGCCGACCTCCAGCACCACACCAGCGGCTTCGCTGCCCGGGATCAGCGGAAAACCGCCAGGCGGCGGATAAAGACCGGTGCGGTGGTAGACATCGATGAAGTTGAGGCCGATCGCCGTGTGCCTGATCAGGATTTGCCCCGAACCCGGCTGGCCGGGATCGGCGTCCTCATAGGTCAGAACTTCCGGGCCACCATGGCCGTGGATGCGGATAGCTTTGGGCATGGATTTGGATTCCTCTGGCGGATCAGGCCCTTTTGGCGCCAAGATTTGGAAAGAACTGCATGATCCCGCCGATAGAGGCGAGGTAGAGCCCACTGATGGTGATGCCGATCTTGATGAAAGTGCTGACCTGTTCGCCCAGCACGCCGATCTGGTCGTAGAAGGCGGCAAGTGCCGCCTGCGCAAGCGCAAGCGCACCGAAAGCGCACCACAACAGGGTCATTGTGAGATTGATGCGCCGCAGCCGCACCACCCGCACCGGATGAATGAAATTGATCGGCACGAAGGTCAGAATACCAGCCACCACCACAACAGCGAACGAAACCCATTGTCCCGGTTCGATGACGAACAGCGTGAACACCACCATGTTCCAGACCACCGGGAATCCCTTGAAGAAATTCTCCTTCGTCTTCATGCCGGTGTCGGCATAGTAGATCGCGCTGGAGACGACGATGATCGCCGCCGATAGGAACGATAGGCCCTCACCCATGAAGCCGCGCTGATAGAGCGCGAAGGCCGGGATCAGCACGTAGGTCACGTAGTCGATGATGTTGTCGAGGAGTTCGCCCGACCAGGTCGGCAGGATTTCCTTGACCTCCAGCTTCCTGGCGATCGGTCCGTCGATACCGTCGACGAACAGCGCCAGTCCAAGCCACCAGAACATCGCCGTCCAGCGCTCCTCGCTCGCCGCCACCAGCGACAGGAAGGCAAGGAACGAGCCTGAAGCTGTCAGCAGGTGGACGGAGAACGCCCTTGCCTGTGGCCAGGTGACTTTCTTCTTCGGTCGCGGAATCCGGTCCGTGATCTTCTTGGCGGCTTTCCTTGCCGCCATATTCCTGGCCGCCATGTTCCTGGGCGTTGTGTTCTTGCTCACGGGCCCCGCCAATCCAGCTTGCAGATTTCGGCCGAGCGGCCGGCGAAATTCCAGTTGCGGCCAAAGGCCCGCATCTTGCTCTTGTCGGACCTGGCCACGATGATCTCCGGCGCGATCCAGTATTCCGAATTCGTGATCACCGTATCCTTATCGCGATCCTTGCCGACGATTGGCGTGACCGCCCCGTCGATGATCTTCGGTATCTGGAAGATTCGCGTCTTGTCGCGCGTCTCATAGGTGATCGGCACCTGTTCGACACCAAGAAATTTTCCAACCAGGATCGACAGCAGCGACGTTGTCCCGCCGGCCTTGCCGGTGAAGATCTTCGTCAATGCCTTGACCGCGTAGACCGAGGCGCGTTTGTCGATGAACAGGCCCGCGGTCCAGTTGCCGCGGCTCATGTAACCGGGAATTTCCATGATCAGCCCAAGGTTGAGACCGGAGAGGTCGACCTCGCCGAAATGACCGGCATCGATACGGAATCCGGCCCAGGTCTGGCAATAGCCCTCGGTCGGGGGATGATTGCCGAGCGACAGCACGCAAGGGCAAAAAACCGTGCAATTGCAGGAGAGTACGAGCTCTCCTTTCATTGCCCAGCCTTGATCTGCCATCGAATTTCCCCCACTCACAGCGAGACTACTAGCAGCGCGGCTGCCCAGACAAGCAGTATCGCACCGGCCAGCCGGGTTGGAAGACTGCCCGTCGTCTGTTTTTCAACCAGCGTGAACACGCCGATCAGCGCCATCCAGAAGATGTTCATCACGCCTACGGCAAACATCACCAACATCAGCGCCCAGCAGCAGCCGAGGCACCAGATGCCTTGCACGATGCCGAGCCGGAAGACGCGGATGGGTTTGGCGCTCCAGTTCGAAAACAGGATCGAGAACGGGTTTCGGCATTTCTTCAGGCAGGCTTCCTTGAGACCACTGAACTGGTAGAGGCCGGCAATCAGCAATGCCAGCCCGCCGGTAACGCCAAGCACCGGATCGAATATCCCGCCGGGTGCAGCGACTGCATGCACAGCCAGCGTCAGAGCCGCAAACAGCATCGAGGCGGCCAACCAGACGCCGAGATAGCCGGCAACCAGCACCAGCGGATGAACGACAGGCTCGCCCTTGATCCGGGCTGTATCAGCGATCTCGCAATAGGTGCGGATCATTGGCGCCGCGGACGGCAGCATCGCCGCGATCGCCATCAGCAACCACATCGCGATGAGCGCCAGGGCACGCGGACCAATGCTGGCGTCCAGCGGCGTCGGTGAGAGGCAGAGCGCGAAGAACCGTTCGAGGAAATCGGGCAGCGGCAGCTGTGGTAGACCACGCAGGAGAATGTCGCCAGGCGCGCTTCCTAGAGCCTCGGCGCCGCGAATCGCCATGGCGGCCAACAGCACCCAGGCAAGCGCAACGCCGGCACCGACAACGATATTGACCGTCAAGCGCGGGTTGCGCGCGATACCAGCCGTGGCGCGGCCGGCGCGGTCGAGATGGCGGAAATCGTCCTGGTGGCCGGTCATGACATCCGAATGGGCCGAATCGCCGCGTTGATCAAGCCGCATGAACTGACCTATATGCTGCTTGACTGGCGGGCCCTGGCGGGCCGCGTCGCATAGCAAGCCGGAAGCCGACCTTGGAGCATCAGGAAACAGCGCGGATACTGATCGCCGGCACCGGGCCGGCAGGGCTGATCGCAGCGCTCGCTTTTGCCGATGCCGGCTTCCCGGTGACGCTGGTCGGGCCTGAGGCTTCGCCACCCGATGGCCGGACAACGGCCCTCATGAACCCTGCCCTGAAGGTACTTGAGCGGCTTGATGTCCTCGAAGACATCAGGGCCAAGGCAGCACCCTTGAAGGTGATGCGCATCGTCGATGCGACCGGCCGGCTGATCCGCAGCCCCGTCGTTACCTTCCGCGCCAGCGAGATCGACGAGGATCAATTCGGGCTGAACCTGCCCAACAGCGTCTTTGGCCCAGCGCTTGCCAGCAAGGTGGCCGCCCATCCCAGGATCGAATGGCTGAGGTCGATGGTCAAGACTTGGAACCTCGGCGCCGATAAGGCCGAAGCAATCCTCGCCGACGGCAGCGACGTTAGCGCATCGCTGGCTGTCGCCGCCGATGGGCGCCACTCGCCTGCCCGTGAGGCCGCGGACATCGCGACTGCCGCACGCTCCTATCCGCAGGCAGCGCTCGTGCTCAATTTCGGCCACAGCCGCGAACATGCCTTCACCTCGACGGAATTCCACACCGAGACCGGTCCGTTCACGCAGGTTCCGCTGCCCGGCAATCGCTCAAGCCTCGTCTGGGTGGTCAAGCCCGAAACCGCCAAGGCGCTTGCCGCGCTGGATGACACTGCGCTCTCACTACGGGTCGAGCAGCAGATGCAATCGATGCTGGGCCGGGTGACGGTAGAGCCGGGCCGGCAGATCTATCCGCTGTCGACGGTGACGCCCTTGCGCTTCGCGCGACAGCGCGTGGCACTTGTCGGCGAGGCCGCGCACGTATTCCCGCCAATCGGCGCGCAAGGCCTTAACCTTGGCATCAGGGATATTGACGATCTGGTTGGAATTGCAGGGGAAAATCGTGAAGATCCGGGCGCGGCCAAGGCGCTGGCCGCCTACGATTTCAGGCGCCGGCCCGATATTCTGGCACGCAGCAGCGCTGTTAATCTGCTCAACATGTCGCTGCTCTCCGACATGCTGCCGGCGCAGATGGCGCGGGGCGCCGGTCTCGGCGTTCTCGGCGGCTTTGCACCGCTGCGCGCCTTCTTCATGCGCGAAGGGCTTCGCCCCGGCAGCGGCTTTGCAGCACTTGCGGGTAGCCTGCGAAAGCCGGTGCGGCAACAGTAGCGATCTCGCCGAGTTTATCGCGACATCGCGACATCAATCAAAAACCTTTGCTCCGCATTCTGCGTAGCTTGAAGGCGCTCAAACGCTTCGGGATTGAATTGACTCGGAGTCTGCGCCAAATAAAGTCAAGGAATACAGTGGTGAGTACGATGAAAACAGCCAAATTCGCTATCGGACAGGTGGTTCGCCACCGGCTGTTTCCATTTCGGGGCATCATTTTCGACGTCGATCCGCAATTCGCCAACACCGACGAATGGTACGAAGCCATCCCCGCCGACGTGCGGCCTCGCAAGGACCAGCCCTTCTACCATCTGCTCGCCGAGAATTCGGAAACAGAATACATCGCTTATGTCTCGGAGCAGAATCTGCTCGAGGATCAGTCGGGGGAGCCCGTCCGCCACCCGCAGATCAAGGAGATGTTCGACAAGAAGCCGGACGGACGCTACGAGCCGAAACGGCAATCCAGACATTAACTATCCGGCATTTCGGGTGCGGCCAGGAACGAAAAAAGCGGGGCAATGCCCCGCTTTTTCTTTGACATTCGGTTTTGGCCCGATGCTGGTGATCAGTTGGCGGTCTTCGCCTTGTCCTGCTCGTCCTTGAGCTTCTTGGCGAAGTCCTGCTGATTCTTGGCCGCGTAATCCTGAAGCTTCTTCTGCCGGTCTTCGATGTCAGACTGCTGCAGCGGCGGGCCGTCATAGGCGCCGCTGAAGCCCTGCAGCGCGACCTTGATCGGGTTCGGCTGGTTCTGGAAATTGATCGAGGTCAGCGTGATCGCTTGTCCCTTCTTGAAGGCACCGACGAGCTGGTCGGTCAGCGGCACTTCCGCCACGCAACGGTCGGGGAAGCAAACCACGTATTCGAGCTTCTGTGCCTTGCCGGTATCGATCTGCAGGCCGATGCCGGCACCGACCAGTCGGCCGGTCGGAACCGTAACCTGGAACACCTTGCGGTTCACTTTGCCCTTCAACTCGATCAGGCTGACGCCGGTGACGAGCTGGCCGTTCTGGGCGGTGGTGATGTTCTGGACATTGCAGATATCGACGTCTTCCTGCTTGGTGCAGGCCTTGAACCAACCCTGTGGAATCTGCGGCTGCTGCTGCTGTGCGGAAGCAGAGGGAAGTCCTGCGCCCAGAAAGCCGATCACGCCAGCGGCCATGACCGACAGGCGGTACGCGTTGCTGTTCAGGCTCGTCATGTCGTGCACTTCCTCTCAAATGATCCCGGGACCGGCTTCTTCGTGCCGTGTGGTCCAGCTACCTGTTGCCGAAATGAGGCAACAGAATGACTTCGGACGGCGTGTTACACTGCAAGCGGTGCCGAATCCAGCCCGCCCACTTGTAATTCTTGAAGACCCCATTGGCCGGCAGACGGCTGCCTCATGCTAGGGTGCGCACCGAATCATCAAGCCGACCTGTTAAGGAGACGGTCATGGGCCGCGTTCTTGTTTGGCTGATCACCGCGATATCGCTTCTCATCCTGTCGCCGCCCGCGCTGTCGGAGCCAAAATACGCGATTGCAATGCAGGGCGAACCCGCGCTGCCGCCCGACTACACGCATTTCAGCTACGTTAATCCCGATGCGCCGAAGGGCGGCAGCATTACTTATTGCGTTGTCGGCAGCTTCGATAATCTCAACCCGTTCATCCTGAAAAGCCTGCGCACGACGGCGCGGGGCATGATGGACACGATCTACGGCAATCTGGTCTTCGAGCCGCTGATGCAGCGCAACTATGACGAGCCCTTCGGCCTCTATGGCCTGCTTGCCGACAGCGCCGACATGGATCCTGAGCGCAAGTCGATCGAGTTCCATCTCAACCCAAATGCAAAATGGTCGGACGGCCAACCGGTAACGCCGGAGGATGTGCTGTTCACCTACGACGTCTTCACCGACAAGGGCCGCCCGCCCTACAGCGCCCGCATGAGCCTGATCGCCAAGCTTGAAAAGACCGGTGACCACAGCGTGCGCTTTACCTTCAACGACAAGGCCAATCGTGAAACACCCCTGATCATCGCGCTGACGCCGATCATCCCGAAACATGCCTTCGACAAGGAGACATTCGACAAGACAACGCTGAAGCCGGTGGTGGGCAGTGGACCTTACACCATTGCCCAGGTGGCGCCCGGCCAGCGCATCGTATTCAAGCGCAACCCCGACTATTGGGGCAAGGATGTTCCGGCCAAGCGCGGCTTCGACAACTACGACCAGATCACCATCGAGTATTTTCTCAACGCCAACGCCAAGCTCGAGGCCTTCAAAAAAGGCCTCTGCGCCATCGACGATGACAGCGATCCGGTCAAGCGTGAGCGCGATCTCGATTTCCCGGCCTTCCACAGGGGCGACGTGATTGCCGAGACCTTCGATACCGGCATTCCGCCTGTCGTGACCGGTTTCCTGTTCAACACGAGGCTGCCAAAGTTCTCCAACCCGGTCGTGCGGCGTGCACTTGGCATGCTCTACGACTTCGAATGGGCCAACAAGAACCTGTTCGGTGGCAAGTACGCGCGGGCAATGAGTTACTGGCAGAACTCCGAGCTTTCCGCGCTCGGTCACCCGGCCGACGACAGGGAAAAGGCGCTTCTGGCACCCTACCCCGGCCGCGTGCCGGCCGATGTCATGGACGGTACATACCGACCACCCGTCACCGATGGTTCAGGTCAGGACCGCAAGGTGCTGAAAGCTGCCTTCGATCTGCTGAAAAGCATCGGCTATCACGTTAAGGACGGGACGATGCTCGATCCCAGCGGGCAACCCTTCGGTTTCGAGATGCTGGTTGCTTCGCAAGATGAGGAGCGCCTGGCCGGCATCTATCAGCGCACACTGGAGAAGATCGGCATCAATATCACCATTCGCAGCCTCGACGGTGATCAGATCCAATCGCGCAAGCAGCGCTTCGATTTCGAGACTCTGATCGGATCGAGCGGCTTCAACAATTCACTCTCGCCCGGCTTCGAACAGCTCGGGCGCTGGGGATCCGAGGCGGCCAAGGCCGAAGGCTCCTTCAATCTTGCCGGGGTCGCCGACCCGGCGGTCGATGCGGCGATCGAGGCAATGCTGCGCGCTCGTTCGAAGGAAGACTATGTCGCGGCCGTCAGGGTCCTCGACCGGTTGCTGATCTCCGGCAACTACATGGTGCCGACGCAGTACAACACCCAGCAATGGATCGCCTATTGGAGCTACTTGGAACATCCCAAGAAGACGTCCATATTTGGCTATCAACTGCCGACCTGGTGGCGCAAGGCTAACTGAAGATTCGGGAGATCGAGATGAGCGAATTGAACGCCATCACCGTTGATGTGGTGTCCGACGTCGTTTGCCCCTGGTGTTTCATTGGTCAAAAACGCCTCGACAAGGCGATATCAGCCGTTGGCGACGCCGAGGTGCATGTCCGCTGGCGGCCGTTCCAGCTCGACCCGACCATCCCGCCACAAGGCAAGGATCGTCGTGAGTATATGCTGGCCAAGTTCGGCAGCGACGAGCGCATTCGTGACATCCATGCCCGCATCGAACCGCTTGGCGAGGCAGAGGGCATTTCCTTCGCCTTCGATGCCATCAAGGTAGCGCCAAACACGCTGGATGCGCACCGCCTGATCCGCTGGGCCGGCGCTGCTGGTGAAGCCGTGCAAAACAAGCTGGTCCGTCGCCTGTTCCAGCTGAATTTCGAGGAGGGCGCCAATATCGGCGACCATGCCGTGTTGGTCGAAGCCGCCCGCGAGGCGGGCATGGACGCGTCCGTGGTGGCCACGCTCTTGCCGGTCGACGCCGATGTCGAAGCGGTACGCACCGAGATCGCCACGGCATCGCGCATGGGCATATCGGGCGTGCCGTGCTTCCTGCTCGATGGCAAATATGCCGTGATGGGAGCGCAGGACGTCGACACGTTGTCTGATGCCATCCGCCAGGTGGCGGCCGCCAAGGCACGCGGCGAACTGGACAAGGTCGGCTGAGGCCGGTCGCCGCCGTGGCATTGCAGCCTATTGCACCGTCACCTTGGCTTTGCTGACGAAGAACCCGTGACCATTGCTACCGGTGCAGGCCAGCCCCTTGGTTGAAGACTGGCAAGTGAACGGCCCCTGGCTCCAGCTGTTCCCGTAGTCAAGCTTGTCTACGTCGCTGCAGCAGCTCTGTTCACCGGGGTTCTTGATCAGGGTGGCCGGCCCTTCCGGGCCAAGTACCACGGTCACGTAGCTTGGTTCAACCCGGGAGCAGCTCAGTTCCGGACCGCCGTCCTGTGGTGAATAGGTACTGGTGCCGCCTTTTGGCGTGTAGATGCAGCCGATGTTGCCGGAGGGGGCATTGAACTCGACCTGCCCTTCCGAACTTGCCGGGATGGACTGATCGCCGGCATGCGCCACAGGTGCGCAGGCAAAGAGGGGCAACCAGGCGAAAAGCAACAGGATTGCGGGTGCGGCTGCGCGTGCAAGCATTGGGAAGCTTCCTTGTTGGAGAACCTGATCTGCATTGGTGCCGACAGCCCCGGATTAGGTTCAACCTCATGTGCGTATTTTGTCAAACGGCACTCTTCGCATAACGACCCCTGCGCGAAGGCCGTCTCAGGTCATTTCTCGGCCTCCGGCAAGCACGATGACGGTAAGTCCGGTGAGACTACGAACGGCATTTTTTCAGCCGTTCAGGTCCGTCCGCAGTAAAAAGTCGACCTGTTCGACCGCTTTTTTGATTCACAAAACCGTGTGAATGGCTTCCCCAGCGGAAGCTTTTGAATACTCGCGTCGGCCGCGTTCAACGCTCTGAAATCAATATAAAAAATCTGATTTTCATCTACCGTTTCAAAGGCAATTCAGCGCTGAACCTGTTGCCTCAGGGCAACGGCTTCGGAGGCAATCCGGCGGACCGGGTTTAAAAATTAATGGAAAATGATCAATTGGTGTTACCATCCGTAACAAAACAAAAAAGGTTTGGGCGGGATCGTGATTCGGATCGGCAGACGATCGCAGGAGTCAGTACCGGATAGACTACAAGGCGATGCCCCAGGGCGGTCGCAACTAACGCCGGTATCCTCGATGCGCAGTTTCTGGGGCCTGATGAAGGCCTACTGGGTCTCGGACAGGTGGAAAGAAGCCTGGACGCTGACACTGGTGATTGCGCTGCTCACGGCGCTGTCCAGCAAGGCGGGCGTCTGGTTCGCCGAAGCCTCGGGTGAACTGGTCAACTCGATCGCCTTCTTCCATGACGCCGCCAATACCACGCCGCTGCGGACACTGCTGGTCAATGCCGGCATCCTTGTCCTGCTGGTCGTGCTCAAGGATGCCGGCTTCACGGGCATCCGCAATCTTGTCTCGGTGACCTTGCACCGCAAATGGCGCGGCTGGCTGGACAGCCGTTTCAACGAGGCGCTGCTGGACGGCAATCACACGCATTTCCATGCCCAGCATGCTTCGACCGGCGCCGGTACGTCAGCTCCCGACAACATCGACCAGCGCATGCAGGAATCGATCAAGGACATGACAGGTGGCGCTATCGGCCTCGCCATGGGTGTGCTTGGCGTCGCCACCTCACTCTATTTCGTCGGCCAGAAACTGCTCGAAACGTCGGTGGAGGTGAAGGGGCTGGAATTCCTTGGCAGCTACGGCAGTGCCGTCCTGGCCTTCCTGGCAGTCGCCACCTATGTGCCGCTGAACACCTGGATCGCGGTCAAGCTCGGCGGCCTGCTCGAGCGCCTGAATATCCGGATGCAGCAGGCCGAAGGCAGCTACCGCGGCGAACTGACGACCTTCCTGCGCCGCAGTTTCCATGTCGCGGCATCGCACGGCGAAGGCGTGCAGAAGACCATGCATCGCCGGCTTTATGTTGATATCGACGGAACCTGGTCGCGACTGAACATCGTCAACACCGTCTACATGTCATTCGAGCTGATCTACAATTTCATCGGTGCCCGCATTGTCGCCTATGGGCCGGGGCTGGTGCCGTTCATCCACAATGGCCTTGATCTCAAAGGCTACATAACCGGCTCCGAACTGGTCAATTCGCTGATCGGCCAATGTTCGTGGTTCATCCATGTCATGCCTGCCATCGCGTCGCTGCGTGCCAACAGCCAGCGTGTCACCGAACTCGCCAACGCGATCGAGAATGTCCAGTATCCGCAGGACTTTTACAGCCAGACCGGTCAGTCGGACTTCCACTATGCCAGCCAGAATCCGGTTTTCGGCCTGACCATCCAGAAGCTCGAACTGGCGCATCAGGGCGAGGACGCAACGCCCTTCCTCAGTGCCGCCAATTTGCGCTTTCGGCGCGGCGAATGGACCTTCCTGAAAGGTGAATCCGGTTGCGGCAAAACCTCGCTGATCAAGGCGATCAACGGCCTCTGGCCTTATGGCCGCGGCACCATCGTCTTCCCCGACAGCGTGAAGAGTTTTTATGCCGCCCAGGAGGTCAAGCTGCAGCAAGTGTCGCTGAAACAGCTGGTCTGCCTGCCCGGCTCCGAATTCGACCATGGTGATGCTCAGGTCGCGTCCGCCCTGCACAAGGCCGGCCTCGGCGACTTCATCGAACACATGGCCAATGAGAACCGCGAAGGCAAAAGCTGGGACCAGGTCCTGTCGGGCGGCCAGAAGCAGAAGCTGGTGGTGGCTCGCATCATTCTCCAGCAGCCGGGACTGCTGTTCCTCGATGAGGCGACCGGTGCGCTCGACCCGCAGGGCAAGATTGCCTTCCATCAGGCGATCAAGGACAACTGCCCCGATGTCACCGTGATCAGCGTCATGCATGAGGCAGTGGCGCCGCGATCGGCCGCCGGCACCGAGTTCTACCACTCAATGGTCCTGATCGCCGACGGTGTCGCCACCAAGAAGCCGCTGGCGCCGGCCTTGCCTGTCGAACTCACCACGATTCTGGCCCAGCCACGGCCGGTCGAGGACAAATGGCTGCGCTTCTCGCGCCGGCTGAAGCAGAAATAACGATGAATTCACCGTGGCTTGCCGCATCTGGCGGCAGCCGACGATCACAGTCTCGCGATCGGAGCCATCAGGCACCGTTTTCCCTCCCCACCGCGATTGACTTGGCAAGGCGCGCTCCTATGTTGCGCCGGCTTGCTGACAGTCGAATCCGAACCCGCAAGCGGAAAGGTCACCGCGCCATGCCTGGCGACAGTATTAGTCGAACGCAACCGCCGTCCGCCTAGACGTGACCTGAATGGTTCATGTCCTGCCGGACGGCAAGGAGTGAGCCATGAACGATTTTTCCCCTGTAGCGGACGACGAGGCCGTCGCCATCGCCCGCATCCTTGCCAACGACCACGTTGCCGACGTGGTCGAGGCGCTCAATCATGAATCACGCGAGACCGCGACGGATCTGCTTTGCGCCGTACCCTTCGAGCGGCTGGTCGAGATTTTCGATCAGCCTGAACTCGAGGGCGCGCCCGAACTCGCGGAGGCCCTGCCCCGGCCCAAGGCAAGCAAGCTGCTCACCGCCATGTCGGTCGACCGGGCGGCCGACATCCTGCGCGAACTCGATGAGCCGGCACGCTCTGAACTGCTCGGTGCGTTGGCGCCGCCGCTGCGCGCGACCCTGCTTTCCATTCTGGGCTATCCCGAAGGCAGCGCCGCATCGATCATGACGACGGAGTTCGTCAGCGTTCCCTCGGATTGGACCGTCGGGCGCACACTCGACTACATAAAAAAGGTGGAGCGGACGCGCGAGACCGTCTACGCGATCTACATCGTCGATCCGGAGACGCACCTTCTGGTGCGGTCGACCGGCCTGCGCCGGCTCATCACCGGTGAGCCGGAAGACTCGATCATGTCGGTGGCACCAGACCGCGTGCCGGTGACGGTCACCCCGTTGACCGATCGTGAAACCCTGGCGCAGACGATCTCCAAATATGATCTGCTCGCTGTGCCGGTCGTCGACCACGGCAAGATCCTTGGCATCGTCACCATCGACGACATCATCGATACGATGATCGAAGAGACGACGGAGGACGCGCATCGTTTCGGCGGCATGGAGGCGCTCGACGAGCCCTACATGAAGATGAGCTTCCTCGCCATGATCAAGAAGCGTGGCGGCTGGCTGTGCGCCCTGTTCATCTCGGAAATGCTGACCGCCAACGCCATGCAGAGCTATGAGGGGGAGCTGGAGAAGGCGATCGTGCTGACGCTGTTCATCCCGCTGATCATGAGCTCCGGCGGTAATTCCGGCTCGCAGGCGACCTCGCTGGTCATCCGGGCGCTGGCGCTGCGCGAGATCGGTCTTCGGGACTGGTGGCGTGTGGCATTGCGTGAATTGCCCACCGGTCTCGTGCTCGGCGCCATGCTTGGCGTGGTCGGCATCTGCCGCATCGCGCTCTGGCAGTATATGGGCTTCTACGACTATGGGCCGCATTGGCCGCTGATCGCCACCACGGTCGGTGCGGCACTGGTCGGCATCGTCACCTTCGGCTCTTTGTCGGGCTCGATGTTGCCGTTCGCGCTTAAAAGGATCGGTTTCGACCCGGCCAGCGCGTCGGCGCCATTTGTCGCCACGCTGGTCGATGTGACCGGGCTGGTGATCTATTTCTCGGTGGCGATGGTCATCTTGCGCGGCACGCTGCTGTAGCGGCGTCAACTGTCTCCGCTGCCGGCGATCGGCGGCGGAGATTTCCCCTTCAGGCCGGCTTGCCGTAGATGGCGTCGCGGAGTGCATCGGGAAAGGCGCCCGTCATGCCGGCGATTGCCGTGTTCGTCAGCGCCACCACCGTCAGCTCCAACGCCGGATCCACGAACCAGGAATGACCGTAGACGCCACCCCAGCGCCAGGTACCGACGGTTTGAGGCGTCGATCCGGCGAGCGGGTCGCGCAGGACGCCAAATCCGAGCCCCCAGCCCCAGCCGGGCATGGTGGTTTCCAGCCCCGGTATCGCGTCCGAGGTCATCGCCGCGACCGTTTCGGGGCGGATGACCGACCCGCCGCCCGAACGCAGCGCCTCGAGCAGCTTGAAGACATCGCCGGCGGTGCCGTTCATGCCGGTGCCGCCCGAGGCGAAGGAAGCAGGGGCGAAGACACGTCCGGGCGAAAATGAGATGGAACCGTTGCCGAACGGCACGCGGTGATGGTCCCTCATAAGAATGGCCTTGCCCGGTCCGTCGGCGTAAGGCGTCACCAGCCGGGATCGATCGCCCACGGCAAACGCCGCGTCATGCATGCCGAGCGGCAGGACGACCAGCCGATCGACCAGCTCCGGCAGCGAGGCGCCAGTGGCTCTCGCCATGGCCTCACCCAGCACATCCATGGCCACCGAATAGCTCCATCCCGTTCCCGGTACATAGGACAGCGGCACTGAAGCGATACGCTCGAGATTCTCGGCCATGGAGAGGCCCGGCTGGTCGAGACCGTCGGAGATATCGGCGCGATGGTAGGGTCCATCGGCTACTTGGCGAAAACCATAGTCCAGCCCAGCGGTATGGGTCAGCAACTGTCGGATGCTGATGGCCGGCTCGCCGCCATCCGCCAGCTTCGGCCGGAACTCCGGGATGAATTTTGCCACGGGATCATCGAAGTTGATGACGCCGGCCTCGACAAGGGCAAGTGCCGCGGTCGCGACAACGGGTTTGGTCACCGACGCGAGCCGGAAGATCGCATCCTCCGTCATCGATTTCCTGGCCTCACGGTCGGCCAGGCCGGCGGCGCGGCCGTAGATGATTTCGCCGCGCCGGGCGACAAGGATCACGGTGCCGACAATCCGTCCCGCCTCGATCGCCCTGTCGACCACCTGATCGACACGTCCGCCGAGGTCATGATCGAGCGGCTTGGAACCGGTTACAGACATGAATCACTCCATCGGCGGCAGGCGAATGTCAGATGCGCTCGCCGTTCTTCACCCGGTATGTCGGCTTGTACATGGTGACGAGTTCTTCGGCCGCGGTCGGGTGCACGGCCATCGTGCGGTCGAAATCATCCTTGGTGAGGCCGGCCTTCAGCGGAATGCCGAGCAGCTGCGCCATTTCGGCGGCATCGGGTCCCAGTATGTGGGCGCCGAGCACTTTGCGCGAAGCGCCTTCGACCACCAGCTTGATCAGCATCTTCTCGTCGCGGCCCGACAGCGTATGCCGCATCGGCCGGAAGCTGGCGCGATAGATCTCGACATCGGCGAAACGCTTGACGGCTTCGTCTTCGGACAGCCCCACAGTGCCGATTTCCGGCTGCGAAAAAACAGCGGTCGCGATGGTTTGGTGGTCGGGCGCAGTCGGATTGCCTTTGAAGGCAGTCTCGATGAAGCACATCGCTTCGTGGATCGCCACCGGCGTCAGCTGCACGCGGTGGGTGACGTCGCCGATCGCCCAGATGTTGTCGATGTTGGTGCGGGAATAGTCGTCGACCTTGATCGCGCCGGCTGCGGTCATCTCGATGCCGATGCCTTCCAGGCCCATATTCTCGGTGTTGGGGATGCGCCCGATGGCCAGCATGACCTGGTCCACTGTCAGCGTCTGGCCGCTGCTAAGAAGGGCGTCGAGCCGGCCGTCCGGCCGCTTGCGCACCGATTGGGACACCGAATGGCAGAGTATCTTGATGCCTTTCTTCTCCATGGTCTCGTGCAGCATGCGGCGCAGATCCATGTCGAAGCGGCTGAGGATTTCCTTGCCGCGATAGACCAGGGTGGTGTCGACGCCGAGGCCGTGAAAGATGTTGGCGAACTCGACCGCGATATAGCCGCCGCCTTCGATCATGATCGCCTTTGGCAGTTCCTTGAGGTCGAAAGCCTCGTTGGAGAAGATGCAGTGTTCGTGGCCGGGCAGCGCTGGATGCGCCGCCGGACGGCCGCCGGTGGCGATCAGGATCTGGTCGGCGGTGACGGTACGGTCCTCGCCCAGAAGATGCACCACATGCGGGTCGACGATCATCGCCCGCGAATGAAAGGCCTCGCCGCCGGCGCCCTCGACATTCTTCTTGTAAATGGCCTCCAGCCGGCTGATCTCGCGATCCTTGTTGGCGACCAGCGTGCGCCAGTCGAAACTGGCTTCCGGCACCGTCCAGCCATAGCCCGCCGCATCGGCGAAATGCTCCGGAAATTGCGAGGCGTAGACATAGAGCTTCTTTGGCACGCAGCCTCTGATGACGCAGGTGCCGCCAAAACGGTATTCCTCGGCGATGCCGACGCGCTTGCCGAGTGCCGCGGCAACACGCGCCGCCCTCACCCCGCCGGAGCCGCCCCCGATGACGAAGAGATCATAGTCATAACCGGCCATGGCGCGGCTCCTTCAAACGTCGGAAATGTCAGTGACAGGTAGGCTGCAAACCATCAAAAGAAAAGCCCGGACAAGCCGGGCTTCACAGGTGGCCGCAAAGGCCGATTTGAAAACGCAGGATCAGTTCTGAGTGCCGTCGGCAGGAGCCGAACCATCGGCGGGAGCCGTGCCGTCAGCGGGCGCGGCGGCACCGTCCGCCGGCGCTGCATCATCGGCCGGAGCGGCTGGCGCGGTGGTAGCAGGGGCAACCGGCGCATTTGCCTTGGCGGCCGCCGCCAGCGTTTCGCCGACCTGCTGGGCGAGATCGCGGGCAAGGCCGTTTTGCCAGATGTCGGCTGCCTTGATCAGATCACGCGTCACGGCCGGGCCGCTGTCGAGGAGTTTCTTGCCGGCGTCCGAGCTGTAGAAAGTCGCGATGTCGTTGAGTTCCTTTTCGGAAAACACCTTCGCATAGGCAAGAGCCGCTTCCTTCTCGAGATCCGCGCGGCGCGAGGCCATCTCGATTGCCTTGTCGTTGATGGTCTTGCCGATCAACTCCTGCATGTCCGGATTCTTCTGGATCAGCTGCGATTCGAGCGCGGCCGCCGCCTGCGGCAGGATGTTGTCGAACGAATCAGTTGCATGGATCGCGGCGATCGCCGCCCGGGCCGCCTTCAGGTGCGAGTCCGTGACGTCCTGCGAGAATGCCGGCGAGGAAAGGGCAAAGACGGCCGAAGCCGCCAGAACGACGCAAAGGCCGCGAACCCGGTTATGCAACATCATGATTGGTAGAACTCCCTGGTTTTCGGGCGGCATGGACGGTTTGGATGCCGTCGCCGCCGGCGATGATGGCCGCTGACGCCAGCCCGATGAAAAGACCATGCTCGACCACGCCCGGAATGGCATGGAGAGCATTCGAAAGCGCTCTTGTATCCGGAATGCGGCCAAAAGATGCATCGAGGATAAAATGGCCGCCGTCTGTAACAAAAGCCTGGCCTCCCGTCATCCTCAATGTAAGCGGACCGGAAAGGCCGAGTTTTTGGGCTGCCGCGCCAATCGCAATGGTCGTTGCGCGCAGGCCGAACTGGTTGACTTCGATAGGCAGCGGAAAACGGCCGAGCGTCTCGACCATCTTCGATTGGTCGGCGATCACGATCATGCGCTGCGAAGCCGCAGCCACGATCTTCTCGCGCAACAGCGCGCCGCCGCCGCCCTTGATCAGGGTCAGTGCGGGATCGACCTCGTCGGTGCCGTCGATGGTCAGATCGAGTTCGGGCGTTTCCTCCAGCGTCGACAGTGGCACGCCAAGCTCCCGGCACAGTGCTGCGGTGCGCTCCGAAGTCGGCACGCCGATGACGGTCATGCCGGTGGCGACCTTGTCGGCGAGCAGCCGCACGAACTCCTCGGCCGTGGTGCCGGTGCCGATGCCGAGCCGCATCCCGTCGGTGACATGAGCAAGGGCCGCCCGCGCGGCCTCGACCTTCAATTGTCTCGCATCCATGCTGCTTGCTGCCCCGGAACCTAATGCCTGTCGCCCAAAAGTGACCTCGATTTTGGGAAACGACATGCATGAAACTTAGTGTGCCGGGCTCCTAGCATTTTTGCTCGCTTGGTCAAAGCTTTTGACCGTGATCAAAGCCTTTGACTGTGTTCTAAACCCTTGGCGCGCGGTTCGGTCGCCCTTGCCTGGAACAGCCGCAGCCGCTATCGCCTGCCTGTGCACAATTTGCCACAGGATGGATCATGACTCGCCCGATCATCGTGTTCGACCTCGACGGAACGCTGATCGACACGGCGCCGGACCTGCTCGACAGCCTCAACCACAGCCTGGCCGCCAGCGAACTCGCGGCCGTCGATGAAGCCGGCTTCAGGCGCTTCGTCGGCCATGGTGGCCGCGTCATGATAGAGCGCGCGCACGCTGCCCAGCAGCGCTCGCTTGATGTCGCCGAGCACGACCGGCTGCTAAAAGTGTTCCTCGATCACTACACCGATAACATTCCCGGCAAATCCCGCCCCTACCCCGGTGTCGTCGAGGCCATCGCGCGCTTCGAGAAGGCGGGCTATCTCCTGGCCATCTGCACCAACAAATACGAAGCCAATTCGCTGGCGCTGATCGAAGCGCTCGGCCTGACCAGCCATTTCGCGGCAATCGCCGGCCAGGACACGTTCGCGTTCCGCAAGCCTGACCCGCGCCATCTGATCGAGACCATCAAGCTGGCCGGCGGCGACCCGCACAACGCTCTGATGGTCGGCGATTCGCAGACGGACATCGACACCGCCAAGGCCGCCGGCATTCCGGTGGTGGCGGTCGATTTCGGCTACACCGATCGCCATGTGCGCGAATTCGAACCCTCGGCGATCATCTCGCATTTCGACGCGCTGACCGTGGATCTGGCGCAGAAGCTGATCAACGCTGCCGCTGGGCGCTGATCGGCGACCGGTATCGCCTCGGAAACGGGTTCGAAAGTGCGGCAATCCGATCCTTATCAGAACGCCTGACACCGCCTTGACTTCACCGGCCAGCCTCCCTTATATCGCGGCTCGCTTGGCCCTCGGGCAACGAGCGGGCGATTAGCTCAGCGGGAGAGCACACCCTTCACACGGGTGGGGTCGCAGGTTCAATCCCTGCATCGCCCACCATCGGCCTACCAAGTTTTATTAATCCGATCGATATCTACGATGGACATTTTACGAATACAGCTGGGACGCCGTAGTTTCGTTGTATGACTACAATGTCTTCTTCCGGCTTGATAATTGTTGCTATGCCATTCTGATTGGAATTGGCAATCCGCTTATCAAACTCGGTCTTCGCGTCGATCCCGAGGTATTTCACGATATCTTCCTGCGGGGTGGTCTGAACAAAAGTGTTCCCTGTCATCAGACTATAGTGGCTATGTACTTGGTTTGAACCGTCTTTGCCCCTGACCATGTCAAAACCAAGCGGACCGACGCCACTTATGAAATACGGATTTAGGCCGCAAGCCTTTGGGAATACGCTGTCGAAATCGCTTGATCCTATGCCGGTCATACCAACCCACTTCCCCTGCAAATTACTAAGAATCCGATCAGAGTAATGTGCGATATAGTCCTCAATGGTCGTCCCGCCCATAAAAACATCAAGCGTCTTGGAGTAGCTGGCTGAGTCGAGAGCGTAAGCGTACGATGGAAACATAAGGGCGAGAGCAAAAGCGGCGCTTACCTTCATTTCAGTTTCCTTCAGAAATCGAACTGCCCAATCTAGCCGAACGACGTGTAACAGAAAAGCGATGAGGCCTACTTGTTTCGAAGTGTCGGCTAGCGAACCAGAAGGGATCTATCGCCTGCGGATTGGCCTCCCCTTGCTTCACGAGCGCGTGGCTGGCGCAATACGGACTCAACCTGCTCGACAGAAGTCGCAGTCCTCACGGGTGACTGCATCGCCCACCATCTCCTTCCTGAAAGATAGCACTAAAGCCAGAACCATTCAGCAACTACAGCTCGCCCCTTCCCCGCCAAAATTCTTCTGCGCGAAATTCAATGCGCTGCTGTAGCTCGTATAGCTCTGGAACTGGCAGACATCGGAGCCGTTCCGTACCTTCATCTGCTCGAGATCCCAGAACGACACCTCGATGTGGTCGTTGGCGCAGTAGACCGTGTATTTTTCAGGTTCCAGCGCCCTGGCTTCCTGCACGGGCATGGAAATGGCCGGGATGGAAAGCACTGACAGTGCAAGCATGACGACGTGACGTGCGCGCATATGGACCCCCCACTGAAACGCCAGCACTATGGCTGGAAATATTGAAGCGGCGCATCATGGTTTTTTGGCGGACGTCTTTTTTCCCGCGCGCAGCCGCGAGTCGATGCGCTTAATGGTCCTGCATCCCGGCTACGGAACCAACCACCACACCAGCGAGTTTCTCTGCGTCGAAACTTGAGGGAAAACCATGTCCAGATTTCTTATGGCGACCAGCGTCGCATTTTTACTCATCGCCGGCCCGGCTCTGGCCGCGGACGAGGACCCGTTGCCGCCGCCCAACGCCAAGAAGCTGTCGGAGATCCTTGCCAAGGTCGAGCAGCGCGACGGCTTTCGCTACGTGAAAGAGGTCGACTGGGACAAGGACGCCTACACCGTCACCTACTACACATCTGATAAGGCCAAGGTCGAAATCACCTACGATCCGGTGACCGCCGAACCGAAATAGGGACCCTCGGCAGATATTTCTCCGGCCGCCCTCGATTGCTAGACGGACCCGCCGTAAAATGTCCATCCTTGCGATATGATATGCATGGAGGGCGCTGGGCAGCGCCTTGCGCTATCCTGTTGGCTTGGGGGCCGTCATGCGATTTTCCGTTCGAACCGATGTCTTGCTGGTCTTTGCCGTCATCCTGGCTGGCGGCATCCTTGCCGCGCCTCCGGCGCGGGCCGAGGGGCCATCCTTCGACTGCGCCAAGGCAAGCCTGCCGGCCGAGAAGGCGATCTGCGCCGATCCGCAACTGTCGGCCATCGATCTGCTTGTTTCCAAGGCCTACAAGGAGTTCGAGCCGGCATTCGGCGGCGACAAGCGCAAGATCGCGCGCGGCTTGATTGCTGACCGCAACGCCTGCAAGAGCGACGCCGCCTGCGTCGTCAGTGCGCTCAACAACGCCTTGCAGACCTATGGCAATGCGCCGTCATGGGTGCAGGATTATAACATCGCCCTGATCGGCAAGAAGGCGCTGGACACCGCCGCGCACAACCCCGGCAACAGGGACCAGCCCCTGCCCTCGGCGGTCGGGCAATGCGCGTCCACCCACATCAAGACGCTGACCGCGCGGCTTGGCGACGACCCGCTGGAAACAGCCACGCCTGATGCGGGCAGTGCTGCGACGTTCACCAACGGTGGCGGATCTGTCTCCTATGATCGCGAGCCGGGCCTGGCATCCTCGAAGGTCGGAGAACCCGTCGTAATGTGCCTAATCTCGATACCCAGGGACTGCCCCAAGGACGATGACCGCGGCCGGGTCTACTATTCCATCGACCTGGTCGCCAAGGGGAGCTGGGCCCTGCCGGACTCGGAGCATTTGTGTGGCGGCGCCTGATCAGCCTGCTTCTTGATCCACGAAAGCCGCCAAAGCAGCCCGCTTGCGCCTCCCCTTGCAACGGATCGTCTTTGATGGCTGACTGGACGGGTTGACTGCGCCGGACGGGGGAATGGGCATGGCGACGGCAAAACACGTGATCAAACGTATATTGATGATGTTAGCCGGCTATCTTGTGGCCGTGCTGATAGGGCTGATCGCCGTGGCGGTAATCTACGCCGCGCTCAGTTCCCTGCCCAACGCGCCTGAGTATTTCGGTTTTGCCGTCGTCACGCCGCTTGCGGCGCTGGTGGTGCCACCGCTGGGCATGTTCATTTACTTTGTGACAATCGTCATAACGGGTCTGCAGACCCTCATCTTCGCGCTGATTGCGGAGTTCTTTTCGCTGCGCAACGTCCTGCTGCACATGCTCTTCGGCGCTGCGGCTGCCGCCGGCGGGTTTTTCCTGATCTGGCCGAATTCGCCGGAGGACATGGATTCAGCGCGCTGGGCCGACATCGGCATCATTGCCGCTGCCGGTCTGATCGCCGGGCTGGTCTATTGGCTGATCGCCGGGCGCGACGCCGGCTTTAGACGTCCGCTCATGGAGCGCTGAAGCATTCCGGTAAAACTGTAAAAGCGGTTCGCCGTTGGTGTGAACCGGCAAACCGCTCGATTATCAGCTCGAGGGTGAGCGAACCGCCTCGGTCGCATCCAGGGCCTGCTTCAGCCTGGAGTCGCGGTCGTAGACGTCGCCGAAATACTCGACCTTGCCGGACATGTCGGGCCAGGCGGTGAAATAGGCGACATAGACCGGAATCTTGCGCGTCACATCCTCGGTCGAGTGTCCGTGCTTCAGCTTCTCGGCGATGTAATCGACATCCGTGCCGAGCACTGCCGCCGCCATGCCGCGCGGGTCCTGCAGGCGCACGCAGCCATGGCTGAGCGCTCGCATATCCTGCTTGAAGAACGATTTCTGCGGCGTGTCATGCATGTAGATGGCGTGCTTGTTGGGGAACAGGATCTTCAACTCACCCAGCGCATTGGCCTCGCTCGGCTGCTGGCGCACATTGTAGGGAATGTTGGCGCCGTAGGCGCCCCAATTGACCGACGATGACGGGATCTTTCTGCCCTTCGCATCGGTCACTTCGTAGCCGGCGCGGTCGAGATAGCCGGGATCGCTGCGCAACCGGGGCAGCATCTCGTTGACGATGATCGACTGCGGCACGCCCCAATAGGGGTGGAAGTCGACCTGCTTGATCTGGTCGTAGAAGAATGCCGTCTGGTTGGTGACGCGACCGATGACGGCGCGTGTCTTCAGCAGTTCCTGGCCGTTGTCGATGTAGCTCGCGGTAAAGGCCGGCTGATTGATGAACACACGCGGGCTGCCGAGATCTGAAGGCAGCCAGCGCAGTTCTTCCAGCGCTACCTGCACCTTGAGCAGCCTGTCGGCCTTCGACGAGCCCGCCAGCAAGGCAACGGTGCGCGGGCCGATGACGCCGTCGCCCTTCATGCCTTCTTTCACCTGCACCGCCTTGATCAGCGGCACGAGCTCGGGCACGTAGACCTCGCTGCTCGCCAGCCGCGACAGGACCTCGCCATATGTGCCACCCATGTCGTCATCGAGACTGCGTGCGATCAGCGTCAACAGCTTCGGCAGTTCGGGGCTGGTTTCGCCTGGCTTCAGCAGCAGCTTGGGATCGACGACGATCTCATTCTCGGCGCTTGCCTGCAGCGATTCCAGCTCGACGCGCAGCGCCTGATATTCCGCATTCTGCGGATGCCGCGATTCGAGGTATGTACGCACTTCCTGCGTATGCGCCAGCGTCTTCAGCACGCCGCCCAGATCGAGCGGCTTGGCCGGGAAATCATAGTAGCCGGTCATACGGTTGGGTTCGACACGGCCGTTCTGGGCGTCATGGGCGTAGCGCAACACGCGCGCCGACAGCGCCATCTCGAAGCGCACGAGGTCCTTCAACTTGGCCGCGTCGTCCCCCGAGGCAGAATTCGCGGCCGGCACATCGACCGTATAGTCGGCCGGCGTCAGGCCATAGCTGGCGGCCTCGCCAAGCACCCGCACCGCATCCTGCGCGCGGCTGTTGAGGCTGGTTCCGCTTATCCAGATGAAATCCGGGTTGGCCTGGTAGTAGGCGATCAGCGCCTTGGCAATGTCCGGCTCAGCGTAAAGCTCGTAGTCGCTCAAGCTGGCAATGGCGTCGTGAAAAGCAGCCCCCGTGGCAGACGGAACGAACGCGGCATCCTGCGGCGTTGCCGGCTGTGGCGCCGCGGACAGCGACGAGAAGTCGACGCGCACCAGCTTGTCGGCCTTGTAGGTGTAGTAGGACGGGCTGCTGATTTTTACACCACCGCCCGCCGGGGCCTTGGGTCTGTGCTTTGGTGGCGGGGGCGGAAACTCGCCCTGCGGCTGGTGCTTGATGCCGCCGCCGAACAGCATGTCGAACAGCCCTTGCGCACCGGCCTGAGGCGCGCCCAGGGCGAGCGTTGCCGCGATCGCCATCAGCGGCAGCGCGGTTGTATTTTTACCGAGGAGTTTCATGAATCACCCGCTCCGGCCGCAACCGGTTCCCGTTCCGCACGCTAGATCGTCTCGCTCACCGCATGGCGGATGTAAGGCGTGACTATACCGATTCATACCGATTTCGTTAAGCTTTCATAAATTTCGGAAAGCCTGTTGCAGAACGGTTTCACAACATCGTGACGGCGGGAGCGCAGGTATTTTCGCTCCCGCCCGGGAAACTCCGAGAAAATCAGGCGTTGGCGCCACCATCGATGGTCAATGCCGCACCTGTCACGAAACTTCCTTCCGGTCCGGCAAGCCAGGCAACCATGCCGGCGATGTCATCGGCCTTACCGAAGCGCTGTGTCGCCATCTTCTGGCGCTGGTGTTCGGCATGCGGTCCGTCCGCCGGGTTCATGTCGGTGTCGGTCGAACCGGGATGGACGACGTTGGCGGTGATGCCACGTGCGCCGAGATCGCGTGCGAGAGCCTTGGTCAGGCCGACCAGAGCCGCCTTGCTGGTGGAATAGGCACCGAGGCTGGTGTCGGTGACGCGTTCAGCGAGATTGCTGCCGATCGAGATGATCCTGCCGCCCTCGCCCATATGCGCCGCCGCCGCCTTCGAGGCGATGAACGGGGCTCTCAGATTGACCGACATGGTCTCGTCGAAATCGGCAAGCGACAAAGTGTCGATAGGCGCCGCGCGCCAGATGCCGGCACTGTTGACCAGGATATCCAGCCGACCGAATGCAGCCACGGTCTCATCGACGGCCCTGTCTATCGCCTCGGCGTCCCGGTTGTCGGCCTTGATCGCGACGGCGCGGCCGCCCTTGGCCTCGATGTCGGCGACGACCGAGCGGGCCTGTTCCTCGCCATGCACATAGGTCAAGGCGACATCGGCGCCATCGGCCGCGAGTCTTCGCGCAATCGCTGCTCCGATGCCGCGGCTGCCGCCTGTGACGAGCGCCGCCTTGCCGTTCAAACTGTTGGAAGACATTGGTTTCTCCATTTATGTAGTGATCAATACATAAATACCTGGCAGGCTTGCCCGAGCGCGTCAACTGATTTATGTATCGATCAACACAGAAAAGAGCATCATGTCGGAAAGAGGCCGTCCCCGCACCTTCGATCGAACCGCAGCCTTGCGGCGCGCGATGGAGGTGTTTTGGGCCAAGGGTTATGAAGGCGCGTCGATAAGCGACCTCGCCACCGCGATGGGCATCAATTCGCCCAGCCTTTACGCCGCCTATGGCAGCAAGGAGGCGTTATTCCTTGAGGCTGCGGATTTCTATTCGCGCTTCGAAGGTCCGGATATCTGGCAGGCGCTGGATGAGGCGCCGACCGCGCGCCTGGCAATCGAGCTTTTTTTAAGCCGCACGGCAAAGGCCTATTCGCAGACCGACCGTCCGCAAGGTTGCCTGATCACGCTTGGCGCGCTGCATCAGGATTCGACCAGCGGCCTGATCTGCGCCGACCTACGCCGCCGCCGCGCTGAAAACCATTCAGCCTTGCAAAAACGCCTCGAGCGAGGTGTGGCCGACGGCGAACTGCCTGCCGACTTCGACTGCCACGCCGTGGCGACCTTCTACGCCACCGTGCAGCACGGCATGTCGATCCAGGCGCGCGACGGTGCTTCGTGCACCGCGCTGATGGCGACGGTTGCCGGAGCTATGGCTGCCTGGCAGACGCTGGCGGGCACCGACAAAGCGTGACAAACGCCGGCCATTGTGCTGGAAATTCAGACAGCCAGCCAAATGCGCGGTCGGAGGGGAAAAGCCTGTGAAAAAGGGGTATCGCGAATTGCTGGATGAGGCGAACGCCGAGATCGAAGTGGTTTCACCAGAGGAAGCCGCGGGATTGCTCGAGGACGAAGGCACGATCTTCGTCGACCTGCGCGATCCGCGCGAGGTGGAACGCGACGGAAAAATACCCGGCGCCAAACATGTCACCCGCGGCATGTTGGAATTCTGGATCGATCCCGAGAGCCCCTATCACAAGCCATTCTTCGCCTCGGGTAAAAGTTTTGTTTTCTTTTGTGCCGGCGGCTGGCGCTCGGCGCTCGCCACCAAGACGGCGCAGGACATGGGACTTTCCCCGGTCAAGCACATCCTTGGCGGCTACACCGCCTGGAAGGCCGCCGGATTGCCTGTCGAACCCGGCGAGAAGAAGAAATAGGCCAATGCATGTCGCTCAAAAGTGGTCCCGGTTTTGAGACAGCGACATGCATGGAAACGAGGATTGCCGCTCAGTGAAGCAGCGACGGCTCTCGGGCGACGAAGGCGACGGCGCGTTCGACAACGCCCTTGTCGGCAAGAATGCGGCGGTGGCCGAGCCCGTCGGCCCAGTGCAGCCGCACATGGCCGCCCGCGCCGGCGTAGCGTTTTGCGTGTTCGGCTGGCACCTCACGGTCATCCGGCGCGTGAATGACCAGGGTGGGCACAGGCGCCTGGGCGAGCTGGCGGTCGCCGGTGAATTCATGCAGCGGCCGGCCGGACAGGTGTTCGACACGGTCCGCCATGGCGACCTGCGAACGCGGCCCGACATTGAGCATGCGGCTGAAGTCGGCGAAGATCGCCGGCAAGGAGCTGGGCGCCGCGATCAGCACAAGGCGTCCGGCCGCCAGTGGCGGAATGTTCTTGACCGAACCGGCGATGGCATTGGCGGCAACGGCGCCACCGAAGGAATGTCCAACCGCTGCCACGAACGGACCGAACCATTCGCCGGCGACCCGTACGGCCTCGACAGCATTGACCATGTTCAGGTGCCGGCCCTGCGAATGGCCATGGCCCGGCAGGTCAAGAGAAACCACCCTGTAGCCGGCCGCGCGATAGCCCTCGATCAACGCGCGCATATATTCGGTGCGCGAACGCCAGCCATGGACGACAAGCACCGTGCCAAGCGCCGCCCTGCCCGGCTCCGGCCGGAATTCATGCACCATGACGCAGCCGGTCTTGGTCTTCAGCCGATGATGGCGCGCCTCGCTCATGAAGTCAGCGGCGCGGCTGATGGCGCGGCGTTCGCCGTCGGTCAGCGCTTTGGCGCTCGGCGTGCGGCAGAACAGTTCGAACGCCGCGCGCCCGGTGATGCGCGGTGCAATATGTTCGGCCGCACCAAATACGCCCCGGATGACCTTCAGCCCGATTGATGCCATAGTGAGAATCCATCCATACGTTCAAGCATGAACATAATAGTTCAAAGATGAACAATAAACAAGAGTTACCTTGGGACAACCCGCGTTTTCGCAACTGGGTCGCGGTGGCGCGCGCCTGCCATGTGCTGGAGCGCACGCTGGCGGTGAAACTCGCGCCGCTGGACCTGAAGCCGGCGCAGCTCGACGTGCTGATGAACCTCTACCGCCATCCCGGCATGTCGCAGCACGACCTTGCCCGCAAGCTGCTGGTCGGCCGCTCCAACATCACCATGCTGTTGCCGCAGCTGGAGACGCGCGGCCTGCTGCGCCGCGAAGGCGACGAGAAGGACAAGCGCATCTTGCGGCTCGCTCTGACCGAAGCCGGCGAGGCGCTGCTGATGCAGGCGCTGAAAGTGCATATGGCGTTGATCGAGAAGGCGATGAGCCAGTCGACACCCGAACAGTGCGACATGATCGGCGAACAGATGCGTAAGATCTATGATGTGCTGAAGGAAGCGTGACTTAAGGTGCGCTAGGTGCGTTGAAATTCAGGTCAGGCCGGTCTCACCTCAATTGCAACGCAGCTACCACATCGTCTTCTTCGCTCGCTCGGGCCATTCCTTGTCGTAGGCCTCGCCGTCGATGTTCTTGCGGCTGGTGACTTCCAGGATTTTTCCGGGCGTCGGCAGCGACTTTGGGTCGACATGCCTTGCCGGGTTCCAGAGCTCGGACCGCACAATGGCGCGGGCGCATTGGAAATAGACCGAATCGACATCGATAACGGTTATCGAACGCGCCGCCTTGCCGTCGACCATGAAGGACGCGCAAAGTTCGGCATCGGTGGTGATATGGGCTCGCCCGTTGATGCGCAGCGTGGTGCCGGAACCCGGCACCAGGAACAAGAGGCCGACACGCGGATCCCTAATGATGTTACGCAGCGAATCGGCGCGGTTGTTGCCGCGCCGGTCCGGCATCATCAGCGTTTTCGGATCAACGATACGCACGAAGCCGGCGAGATCGCCGCGCGGCGAACAGTCCAGTCCCTCCGGTCCGCTGGTCGCCAGTGCGACAAAGGGCGAGGCTTCGATGAAGGCGGCATACTCGGGAATGACGTGATCGAGTTCCTTGACCAGCGAGGCTTCGCCTGGAACGCCATAGAGCGCTTTGAGCTGTTCGACCGTCGTGATGCGCGACATCTCTTCCTTCTCCGAACCTTTGCCGGCGCTACTCCAGATCGATGACGTTTTGACGACAGCGACGCACGAGGTTAGCGATCGCGGCTCAAGCCTTTTTCCTCAAGCTCCGCCAGATAGGCATTCCAGCGCTCATCCCTCTCGTGGCCGAGCGTGTGCAGATAATTCCAGGTGAAGATGCCGGTGTCGTGGAAATCATCGAAGGTGATGCGCACCGCATAGTTGCCGACCGGCTCGATCTTCAGGATGGCCACATTGCGCTTGCCGGGAACCGTCACCCGCTGCTCGGGCGAATGACCCTGCACCTCGGCCGATGGCGAGGCAACGCGCAAGAGTTCCGCCGGCAATTCGAATGGCTGGTGGTTGGGAAAGGTGACCGACAGCAGTTTGCGGTCCTTGGAGACCCTGAGTTCCTTCGGCGCGGTCATGCTGGTCGATCCCATATCATCCACCCTTCCCTACGCTGCTTCGCCAGTGCGGAAAAGACTGTTTGAGATGAGCCGACATGCGATGTCGGCCCGGGGATGTTACCAAAGATCGAGAAGCGGTATCTTGAATGGCCGGCCGCTTCGTATCACATAGCAGTATATAACGACGCCGCTCGCGGCCACGGGAAACGCTTGAAGCATGGACATGATCGACCCCTTCGGTCGCACGATCAATTACCTCCGCGTGTCGGTCACCGACCGCTGCGATTTCCGATGCACCTATTGCATGGCCGAGGACATGACCTTCCTGCCGAAGAAGGACCTGTTGTCGCTGGAAGAGCTGGACCGGCTCTGCACTGTCTTCATCGAAAAGGGCGTCAGAAGGCTGCGTCTCACCGGCGGTGAGCCGCTGGTGCGCAAGAACATCATGCATCTGGTGCGCCAGCTGTCTCGCCATCTCGCAAGCGGCGCGCTGGAAGAACTGACGCTGACCACCAACGGTTCGCAGCTGTCGCGTTTCGCCGCTGAACTCGCCGATTGCGGCGTCAGGCGCATCAACGTGTCGCTCGACACGCTCGACGCCGACAAGTTCCACAAGATCACCCGCTGGGGCCATCTCGACAAGGTCATGGCGGGCATTGATGCGGCGCAGGCGGCCGGGCTGAAGGTCAAGCTCAACGCGGTGGCGCTGAAGGACTTCAACGACGCCGAACTGCCCGACATGATGCGCTGGGCGCATGGCCGCGGCATGGACCTGACCGTCATCGAGACCATGCCGATGGGCGAGATCGACGCTGACCGCACCGACCAGTATCTGCCGCTGTCGCTGCTGCGCGCCTCGCTGGAGCGCCAGTTCACGCTGACTGACATCCCCTTCAAGACAGGCGGCCCGGCCCGCTATGTCCACGTCGCCGAGACCGGCGGCAAGCTCGGCTTCATCACGCCGATGACGCATAATTTCTGCGAAAGCTGCAACCGCGTCCGGCTGACCTGCACCGGCACGCTCTATATGTGCCTCGGACAGGAAGATGCGGCAGACCTGCGTTCACCGTTGCGCGCATCCGAGGGTAATGAACTTGTCGCCGACGCGATCGACGAGGCGATCGGCCGCAAGCCGAAAGGTCATGACTTCATCATCGACCGCCGCACCAGCCGACCGTCGGTGTCCCGGCACATGAGTGTGACGGGCGGCTGACCTTCCCGCCGATCTGTGCAAGGATTGCCTTTCGATCATCGATTTTGAGGCAACACATGCGGCGGGTTTCTATGACAATGGCGGCTCTCGCGGCGATTGCAGGAAGCAGCGCATTCGCAGCGCCCTCCACCTATGTGAACGAGCGATTCGGCACCGTTTGCACCTTTCCCGACGAGATCTTCACCGATCGTCAGCCCGAGCCGGAAAATGGCGACGGACAGGTGTGGCTGAGCGCTGATGGCGCCAGCCTGACCTGCTCGGGCATCCTCAACGTCGACGACGACACGCCGAAAGGCTTTGTCGCCGACGAGAAGGCGAGCAAGGAACCTGGCTACACGGTCACCTACAGCAAGATCGGTAAGAACTGGGCGGTGCTATCGGGCATGAAGGATGGAAAGATCTTTTATGAGCGGCGCCTGTTTGGCTGGGATGGCGTCATCCGCACGGTCTGGATCGACTACCCGCCTGATCTCAAGTCGAAATACGATCCGCTGGTCGGCGCCATTGCCGGCAGCCTCAAGGGACAGTGAGTATTTCGGATCACACCCCAGAAAAAGTGTTGTGCGCGAACCGCCGTCGGATTTACGGCTAGCCTGTTCCGGCCTAGCCTTCGCCCGGAAGCGGCTCATCGCTCACAGGGGGAACACGTCATGCGCAAACTCATTCTTTCTCTTGCGTTGCTTGGCTTCACGGCCCTGCCCGCGGCGGCCCAGTCGATCGGCGGCACCTATACCGTTGCCGGCACCAACTTCGACGGCTCGAAATATGATGGCGAAGCCACCATTACACTGACCAGCGAGACTACCTGCACGATCCATTGGGAGACCGGCGGCTCATCCTCTGACGGCATCTGCATGCGCAACGACGACGCCTTTTCCGCCGGCTACGTCATGGGCAAGGATATCGGCCTCGTCGTCTACAAGGTCGGGGAAGACGGGTCGCTGCACGGCCTGTGGACGATCGCCGGCAAGGACGGCAACGGCACCGAGGTGCTGACGCCGAAGAAGTAGACATCGTTGCTGCCGGATAGCTTTCGGGAGGCGATGCCGCCTTCCGACAGGATTCGTGGCTGATCCAGGATTGATTTCGCACCAGCGGGATTGAATACCCGCCTGGCCCAGCCCTTTGCCATTGCTGTTTTGTGGCGGGCTGTTACAGGCTTGCTTGCCCAGGCAATCGGTAGATGTCTTGCCCCTTTCTCCAAATCTTCGCGGCGCGTTGTTCATGATGGTGGCGATGGTTGGCTTCACGCTCAACGACGCCATCACCAAATATTCTTCGCAATCGATGAACATGGCGCAGGTCATGCTGATCAGAGGGGCATTTGCCTCGCTCTTCGTCGGTCTGCTTGCCTGGCAACGTGGCGCGCTTGTGCGCCCGCGCCTGATGCTGCAGCCGCTGGTGGCAATCCGTGTCCTGGGCGAGGCTGGCGGCACGGTGTCATTTCTCGTGGCGCTTGCCCATTTGCCGATCGGCAGTGTCTCGGCCGTCCTTCAGGCGCTGCCGCTGGCGGTAACGATGGGCGCCGCGCTGTTTTTCGGCGAAGCGGTCGGTTGGCGGCGCTGGCTGGCGATCGCTGTCGGTTTTGTCGGTGTACTGGTCATCGTGCGGCCGGGCTTTGACGGCTTCAGCATCTATTCCCTTTGGGCGCTGGCCAGCGTCGCATGCTGCACCGTGCGTGATCTCGCCACCAAGCGCATCCCTCAAGCCATACCGACAATGCTGGTCTCGACCGCCACCGCACTGGCAATGACCATCGTCGGCGCGGTGCTGTTGTCGCCGATGGGCGGCTGGATGCCGATGACCAGCAGAAGCACGGCGCTGCTGGCGCTGGCCGCCGTGCTCGTGCTCATCGGTTATCAAACCATCATCATGGCGATGCGCTCGGGCGAAATCTCCTTCATCGCGCCGTACCGCTACACGGCGCTGCTCTGGTCCATCCTGCTTGGCTTGATCGTCTTCGGTGATTTCCCCGACATGCCGATGATCGTCGGTGCAGCAATAGTCGTCGGCTCGGGTCTCTATACGCTTTATCGCGAACGGGTGGTCGGCCGGAGGCGGATCGTCGCCGAGAGCACCGGACCGGCCATGGCGCCGGATGGAATCTAGGAAACGGGAACTGGGAAGTTGCTTGCGATTTCCAGCGGCCGGCGTAGAGCCTGGATGGCATGAATCGAGACATCTCAGGGATCATTCTGGCCGGCGGCCAGTCGAGGCGGATGGGTGGTGGCGACAAGAGCCTGTTGCCGCTCGGCGACGGCTGCGTGCTTGACCAGGTCTTGTCGCGCTTTGGCCCGCAGCTTGAAACCGTGGCGCTCAGCGCCAATGGCGACCCGGCCCGTTTTTCCCGTTTTGGACTGCCGGTGCTTGCCGACACCATCGAGGGCTTTGCCGGACCGCTCGCCGGAATTCTCACAGGCCTCGAATGGGCCGTTGCCAATACGCCTTGCAAGGCGATCGTCACCGCTGCCGGCGACACGCCTTTCCTGCCGCTTGATCTCGTCGACCGTCTGGCGGCGGCGGCCGGCCGACATTCCGATTCGATCGCCGTCGCATCGTCGGCCGGCTGGCGGCATCCGACCTTCGCGCTGTGGCCGGTTGGATGCCGTGACGCCTTGCGGCATTTCCTGGTCGATGAGGACAACAGGCGGGTGTCGGCCTTCATCGAGCGCCACGGCCATGTCGAGGTGGAATTCCCGGTCCTGCGATCCGCGGGGCTCGATCCTTTCTTCAACATCAATGTGCCGGACGATCTTGCCGAGGCCCAGCGCCTGTTGCAAAGCATGACGGCATGAACAGACGCGTCTTCGGCATCACCGGCTGGAAAAACTCTGGCAAGACCACACTGACCGAAAAGCTGGTCGCCGAGCTTGTGCGGCGCGGCTGGAAGGTCTCGACGGTCAAACATGCCCATCATGATTTCGACATCGACAAGCCGGGCGCGGACAGCTTCCGCCATCGCCAGGCCGGCGCCACCGAGGTCGCGATCGTGTCCGGCAATCGCTGGGCGCTGATGCACGAATTGCGCGGCGAGGATGAGCCGCCTCTGGACGAGGTCCTCTCGCGGCTCGCCCCTTGCGACATCGTGCTGGTGGAGGGCTACAAGCGCGAGTCCCACCGCAAGATCGAAACCAGGCGCCTGGAAGCCAAGGACCGGACACCGCTATCGGCTGATGATCCCAATATTGTCGCAGTTGCCGCGGATTTCGCCGCCGCGGACAACAGCCTGCCGGTATTCGACCTTGACGATGCAAAATCCATAGTCGACTTCATCGAGCGTACGACCGGCCTCGTTGCTTGAGATGTAACGTAACGGCAGAACCCCATTACCGATTTTGGTGGTTTTGCAGTTGCTTTTTTCTTGGAAAGAGTGGGAGTATCGCGCCAGCGGGCGGTCAAAAGCACCGCCCCACAGAGCCGTTTCGGAACGACGGCCGGGACCATAAAGAGAGGACTATCATGCGTATTGCACTGCGTATCGCGCTCGCCGCATCGGCTGCGCTGCTGACGCTCGGCGTAGCCCAGGCCCAGGAAAAGACCCTGCGGATCGGCACCGAAGGCGCCTACCCCCCTTTCAATAACCTGACCTCCGACGGCAAGCTCGTCGGCTTCGACATCGACATCGCCCAGGCGCTTTGCGATCAGATGAAGGTCAAGTGCACCTTCGTCGCCCAGGATTGGGACGGCATCATCCCGGCGCTTCAGGCCGGCAAGTTCGACGCCATCGTCGCCTCGATGTCGATTACGCCGGAGCGCAAGGAGAAGGTCGACTTCTCGCACAAATACTATAACACGCCTTCGGCGCTTGCCGTGCCGAAAGACTCGACGCTGAAGGGCGTGACCAAGGCGGATCTCGCCGGCAAGACCGTCGGCGTCGCCACGACGACCACCCATTTCAACTATGCCTCGAAGACCTACACCGACAGCACCGTGAAGGGCTATCCGAGCAGCCCCGAGGAGCAGGCAGATCTTGCCAATGGACGTCTCGACGCCATCGAGGACGATATCGTCGTGCTGCAGCAGTGGCTGGACTCACCTGATGGTGCCTGCTGCAAGATTCTCGGCCAGCCGTCGCCGCAGCCTGTCGAGATCTTCGGACCCGGTGCCGGCATCGCGGTGCGCAAAGGTGAGACGGATCTGGTCAATCAGCTCAACTCGGCCATCGACGCCATCCGCGCCAATGGAAAATACAAGGAAATCAACGACAAGTACTTCAAGTTCGACGTCTACGGTGGCGATTCCTGATCAATATGGTCAAGACGGCGGGGTAATTCCCGCCGTCTTTCTATTCGTCTCGGAAAGCTCTGGAGATAAGATTCGTCAATGCCAGCCCAAAGCATATGGACACTGCTCAGTTGGGGACCTGATGGCTGGAGTGATGATATTGCGTATGGTGTCGTAGTAACGGTCCTGCTTGCGCTGGCGACGCTCCCCATTGGTTTGGCGATCGGCTTTTTTATCGCGCTGGCCAAGCAGTCTGAAGAGCCCTCGCTGCGCCTCGCCGCCAACATCTACACCACGGTCTTCCGTGGCCTGCCGGAGTTGGTGACACTTTTCCTGTTTTTCTTCGGCATGCCGATCCTGCTGCAGCATCTCGTCAGATTTTTCTGGCCAGACGCGACAATCGACGTCAACAGCTTCGTTGCGGGCATGATAGTGCTCTCGCTGATCTTTTCGTCCTATGCCAGCGAGGTTTTCCTTTCGGCATTCCGCGCCATACCGAAAGGCCAGTACGAAGGCGGCTACGCCATCGGTCTTTCGTACTGGCTGACAATGCGCAAGGTGATCCTGCCGCAGTTGTTACGGATCGCCTTCCCCGGCCTGGAGAATTGCTGGCTCAGCCTGTTGAAGGACACCTCGCTGGTGTCGGTCGTCGGTCTCGCCGAGACCTTGCGCAACGCCGGCGTGGCCGCTCGCGTGACCAAGCATTCCTTCCTGTTTTACGGCGTGGCGGCGCTGGTCTTTCTCTGCCTGGCAGTCGTGTCGTCTTTCGCCACCAGCGCCATCTTACGCTCGCTCGGCCGACGTGAGGCGCAACGATGAGCGCCACGGCCGCCATGGTTGAACCGCCACCGCCGCAGCTGCGCGGCTGGCCGCGCAGGCGCATCGTCGGCTATGCGCTGGTCGGTGTTTGGATAGCCTTTGGCCTTGGCATCGTCAGCTACCTCTTCTTTGCCTGGAATGCTGCCTTCTTCGCCAAATATGCGCCAGCCTATCTGCAGGGGCTGAGGGTCACCCTGTCGCTGGTGGCCATTTCGATGGTGCTTGGCGCCGCCTTGTCAGTGCCTGTTGCCTATGGGCGCATGTCCAGAAACGGTATCCTGTCCGGCCTTGCCTATTGCTACGTCTATTTCTTCCGGGGCACGCCGCTGCTGGTTCAGACGTTCCTGGTCTATTACGGGCTGGGTTCGTTCCGGCCGGAGCTCCAGATGATCGGGCTCTGGGATTTTTTCAAAGACGCTTTCAACTGTGGCGTCTTCGCCTTTGCGCTCAACACCGCCGCCTACCAGGCGGAGATCCTGCGCGGCGCTATCGAGAGCGTATCAAGGGGCCAATGGGAAGGCGCTGCCTCGCTTGGCCTGCACAAATTGCAGACGCTGCGCAAGATCGTCCTGCCGCAGGCGTTGATTGTCGCCTTGCGGCCTTATGGCAACGAACTGATCCTGATGATCAAGGCGTCCGCCATCGTTGCCATCATCACTGTCTATGATCTGATGGGCAATGCAAAGCTCGCTTTCGCCAACTCGTTCGACATCCAGGCCTATATCTGGGTCGCTCTGGTCTACCTTGTCATGGTCGAGTTGCTGCGCCATGGCGTCGAATGGATCGAGCGCCGGATCACCATCCACCTGAAACGCTGACCTTTTCCCACTCGGCTGTGCCAGTCGATCGGTCTGGACACGTCTTGACGAATTGAGCGCAGGGCCTAGAGCTTTCGCAGCAATTTCGTTTTTCCGGTCTGAAGGGCAAGCTCATGGCATCTGTGGCATTTCTCGGTCTTGGCGTAATGGGCTATCCGATGGCCGGACACCTCCGCAACAAGGGCGGCCACGACGTCACCGTCTACAACCGCACCAGGGCGAAGGCAGAGCAATGGGTCGGCCAGCACGGTGGCAGCTTTGCCGAGACGCCCGTGGAGGCAGCAAGGGACAAGGACTTTGTCTTCTCCTGCGTCGGCAATGACGACGATCTGCGTTCGGTGACGACAGGTCCGCAAGGCGCCTTCCAATCGATGAAGAAAGGTTCGGTCTTCATCGACAACACCACGGCCTCGGCCGAAGTTGCGCGCGAACTGGCGGCGGCAGCGCAAGCCGGTGGGTTTTCGTTCCTCGATGCGCCGGTCTCCGGTGGCCAGGCCGGCGCCGAGAACGGCGTGCTGACCGTCATGGTCGGCGGCGATCAGGCTGCTTTCGACAAGGCGCGGCCGGTCATCGACGCCTTTGCCCGCATGGTCGGGCTGATGGGTCCGGCAGGCTCCGGCCAGCTCACCAAGATGATCAACCAGATCACGATTGCCGGCCTTGTACAGGGCCTGGCCGAAGGCATTCATTTCGGCAAGAAGGCCGGGCTCGACATCGAGAAGGTGATCGAGGTGATCTCCAAGGGTGCGGCCGGTTCCTGGCAGATGGAGAACCGGCACAAGACGATGAATGCGGGAAAATATGATTTCGGCTTTGCCGTCGACTGGATGCGCAAGGATCTCGGCATCTGCCTGGATGAAGCCGACCGCAACGGCGCCAGACTGCCGGTGACCGCGCTTGTCGACCAGTTCTACAAGGACGTACAGGCAATGGGCGGAAAGCGCTGGGATACCTCCTCGCTGCTGGCGCGTCTGGAGAGGTAGGCGGTCATGTCCCTGCCCGCTCCAGGCTGGACCGCGCAGGACATCGTCGCGCATCTGCGCTCGATCGGTACCGAGGAAAACCGCGCAGGCATGGCGCGGTTCGGCATCAACACTGCGACCGCGCTCGGCGTCGGCAATACGGATTTGCGGCCATTGGCACGCAAGCTGAAGCACAACCACGAGCGATCCCTGGCGCTGTGGGCCAGCGGCATTCGAGAAGCGCGGCTGATGGCGGCTTTCACCGGCGAGCCAAAGAAGATCACCATCGAGGAATGCCGCCGCTGGGCCGACGATTTCGATTCCTGGGAAGTCGTCGACACCGTCTCTGATCTGTTCGTCGATACGCCGTTTTGGCGCACGCTGATCGAGGCGTTTGCGGTCGACGAGCGCGAATTCGTCCGCCGCACGGCCTTTGCCATGCTGGCATGGGCAGCCGTGCATTTGAAAAAGGAACCGGACGGGACGTTCCTCGCCTATTTGCCTCTGATCGAAGCCCATGCCGGCGATGAGCGCAACTTCGTCAGGAAAGCGGTCAACTGGGCGCTGCGGCAGATCGGCAAGCGATCGATGAGCCTGCACGCCCCTGCCCTGGCCCTGGCGCAGCAACTTGCCGGCTCCCCAGACAAGACCGCGCGCTGGATCGGCAAGGACGCCGTGAAGGAACTGTCGGATGCCAAAACACTTGAACGCCTCGCCGCAAGAGGGGTTTGAATGGCTGGTTCTCGCCGACATGTGATGCGGCTCGAGCATTGACGCCATTGGCAGCGGCGTCTTTACTCCCAGGCAAAGGAAGCGGCCATGGGCATCCACCTGAAATCAATCCTGGCGCTCGCGACCGCGCTAAACGCATCCGCTGCCGTTGCCTCGGCCGAGACCATGCACATCTTCTGGAAGGATTTGCGCCCGGCGACGCAGGCGGTTGCCGAAGACGTCGGCATGCCGATGATCGCGGCAAAATTGCCCGATCATGGCGAGACGCTGTCGCTCATTTTGCAGGATAAGATCATACAATTAGCCGGCTATGCATTGCCGGTCGATCGCGACGGCGACCTCGTCTATCAGTTCCTGCTGGTGCCATGGACGGGCGCGTGCAGCCACATGCCGACGCCGCCGCCTAACCAGATCGTGCTGGTCACGCCTGCCCAGCCCTACAAGATGTCGCAAGCCTACCAGCCGGTTGCCGTTACCGGCGCCCTGAATCCGGACATGGAAAAGAGTCAGCTGTTCATTCTCGACGGCGTCAGCGTCATCCAGTCCGGTTACACCGTGCGCAAGGCGGAGGTGGTCGAGGTGGATACCGTACCCGACACCGTCATCCTGCCGGTGAACTCGCCCTGGAGTTTCCTCAACAAGAAGAAAAAATGACCGCACTCAAGCCGCGTTGGCCCCCGATTCCTTGTCCAGCACCATGTAGTCGAGCGGGATTTCGGTCGTGTACTTGATCTGCTCCATGGCGAAGGACGATGACACGTCACGGATTTCGATCTTGGCGATCAGCCGCTTGTAGAAGGCATCGTAGGCGGCGATATCGGGCACCACCACGCGCAGCAGGTAGTCGACGTCACCGCTCATGCGATAGAACTCGACCACCTCTGGAAACTCCTGGATGACCTCGGAAAACCGCCGCAGCCATTCGTGGCTGTGGGAATTGGTGCGGATCGAGACGAAGACGGTGACCCTTACATTGACCTTCTCATGGTCGAGAATGGCGACACGCCGCTTGATGACGCCCTCCTCCTCGAGCTTCTGGATGCGGCGCCAGCAAGGCGTCGTCGACAGGCCGACTTTCTTGGCGACATCGGCCACCGCAAGTGTCGCGTCCTCCTGCAGGAGGCGGAGAATTTTTCGGTCAAGGCGGTCCATGGGAAGGCTCCTGGGGAATAGTTTGTCTATGATCCCTCTTATTCGAGGCTTTCACAAGAAAGAAATTCTGCCAATCGCCTCTAAAGCGAGTGATTTCTTGCTGAATGCCTAGCCGATGCGATAGCGGATTTCCGAGCGAAGGAAAGGCAGCAAATCCATTTCAAACCATGGATTCTGCTTCAACCAGCCGCTGTTGCGCCAGGACGGATGCGGCAGCGGCAGCACTTTCGCACCGACCGAACTCTCCCAGATGGCGCGCCAGTCCATTACGGTTTCCGTCAGCGAGGGCCGGCGCGCAGCACCCATATGCCAGGACTGCGCATAGATGCCGATCGTCAGCACCAGGTCTATTCGCGGCATCAGCGCCATCAAAGGCACGCGCCAGGCCGGCGCGCATTCGCGCCGCGGCGGCAGGTCACCGCCCTTGGCGTCCTGGCCGGGAAAGCAGAAGCCCATCGGCACGATGGCGAACTTTGCGATGTCGTAGAATTCGTCGCTGGTGACATCAAGCCAGCTGCGCAAGCGGTCACCGGAGGCATCGGTGAACGGCATGCCCGACAGGTGCACCTTGCTTCCCGGCGCCTGGCTAGCAATAAGGATGCGGGCACTGGACGAGGGCCGCAGCACCGGCCGCGGCTCATGCGGCAGCGGTTTGCCGATCGGGTTTTCGACGCAGATGCGGCAGGCCCGGATCGTCGCGGCAAAACTGTCCAGTTCCATACTCAAGCGGCGGCACTCGGCCGGCTGGAGATCGCCTGATACCAGCGCAGCACATTGGTGCAATCCTCCGGCACCCTGATCCGCGCCGGCTTCATGAAGTCGATCGCGATCAGGCCGGTAATATCGGCGATCGAATAGCTGTCGCCGGCGGCGAATTCCCGGTTCGCCAGCTCGCCGTCGAGAATTTTCAAGAACTCCACCGCCTTCGCCTTGTTGGCCTCGCCCCATTCGGGGATCTGCGGGATTTCCCATTCCTTCATCGCTGGATGGATGTGGCGAAAGGCCTGCGCGACGCAACTGAGCAGGTTGAACTCCATCCGCCGCTGCCACATCTCGACCTGTGCCTTGCCAAGCGCGCCGCGTCCAAACAGGGCCGGCTCCGGATGCAACTCCTCGAAATAGCGGCAGATAGCGACGGATTCAGTGATGATGGTGCCGTCGTCAAGTTCCAGCACCGGCAGGCGTTGCAAAGGGTTGCGCGCACTCACCGTTTGGCTCTTGTGCTCCAGCGCCCCCATGTCGATGGACACCAGTGGAACCGTAATCCCCTTCTCGGCTAGGAAAACGCGAACCCGCCGCGGATTGGGTGCCCGGCCACCGTCAAAGAGCTTCATTTCGATCCTCCTCTTCCCTCACAGGCGATGCGCTTCACCAAAAGCGAAAAATCTCCCGCACAGCATCGCCGATCGACGCCAGCGTGCCGTGCTTTCGCTCCACGACGTCGCCATGATGGCTGTTGCGCCAGTCCTGCGGCTGGTCGAACGTGCCCGCCCAGATACCGACTTTTGCCGCGCGAGCACTCGCTTCTTCGCGGTCGAAGTCGCCATAGGCAACGGCCCAGCCCGCCTCGACCTGGGCGCGGTTGAGGTCGGTGTCGCCGGCCTTGCAGTCGGCCAGCAACCGGCGATAGCGATCCCGCTGCCAACCGCTGCAGGTGACCGGCCTGCCAGCGATCAGGCGCACCAGCGACTGGCGCGCCAGCGTGCCACAGGCATAATCGATGCCGTTCCTGCGGCAGGTCTGTGTGTATTCCGGGGCATCGATGCCGCGCATGCGAATGCGCTCGGTGCCGAGCGTGATTGAATCGCCGTCATTGATGATGGCCGCGCCTTGCGTTTGCCGCGTCTCCACGCGGTCGAGGCGCGCCGCCAGCAGCATCAGCAGCCCCAGAATGATCGCTGTAAGCCCATAATCCAGAAGCCGCCGCCAAGCGGTCCTGGGCGCCGCCACGTAGGGCCGGCGCGACCTCGGTGACCATGAACGGCTCATATGGCAAACGGTTGGTTAATCATTCGAACGTAGCTTAACACCTTGAAACCGCTGCACGTATAAATTGAAGTTTTTGATGCCCTTGCAACGCTCGAACACAGCGGACAAGTTCATTGTGGACCGCAGGAAACGGCATCGCAACAGCGATGTCGCGCGCGCGGTGCGCAAGACGCGCGACCGTCTTTCTCAGCAGGCAGGCAATCCCGATTTCGACCGCGAACTGCTGAAACTCCACGCCCGCGCCATGACAAACGGCGCCGTGGTCATCCCGTTGCTCGTGCTGGCGATCGCCGCTGCCGGCCGGCTCGCCGGTGTCGGCAACGAGATCGGGCTTTGGGCGTTGTTCACGCTCACCTGCTATACGATCGTCACCTTCATGGCGCGGCGCATCGAACGTACGGAAGCGTCCGAGCTCAACCCCTTGCAAACGCGACGGGAATTCCTGGTTGGCCATTTCCTGTGCGGCCTCGGCTGGGCCTGGTTCGTCTTGCTGGGCTGCGGCGCCTGCGAGGTCGACCAGTTCCAGGTGGTCAAGGCGGTGGTGCTGCTGTTTGCCATGGCCGGCACGGCCCTGATGGCCTCATCGCTCAGCGGAGCGCTGCTGGCAACCTTTGCCGTACCGGTGGCGCTCTACGCCTATGTCGGCACCAGGCTGTGGATGCCGGTTGAGGTGATCATGGCAGGGCTGCTTGTCTTGTCGCTGCCTTTCTTCGCCTATGTCGCCCGTCACCTCAACCGCTCCTCGCTGATGCTGCTGTCGTTCCGCTCCGAAAAGGATGCGCTGATCGCTGAACTGGAGACGGCGAAATCGATGTCGGACGAGGCGCGGCGGCGCGCCGAGGACGCCAATCTGGCGAAGTCGCGTTTCCTCGCTTCGATGAGCCATGAACTGCGCACGCCGCTCAACGCCATTCTCGGCTTTTCCGAGGTGATGTCGAACGAGGTGCTGGGACCGATGAACAACCCCACCTATCGCGACTATGCGCACGACGTGCACGAATCCGGCCAGCATCTGCTCGACCTGATCAACGAGATCCTCGACCTGTCGCGCATCGAGGCCGGCCGCTACCAGCTCAATGAAGAGCCGGTGCTGTTGCTGAACATCGTCGAGGATTGCTGCCACATGATGGAATTGAAGGCGCGCAACAAGGATATCCGCGTCGTCCAGGATTTCGAGCACGAATTGCCGCGCCTGTTCGCCGACGAACGCGCCGTGCGGCAGATCACGCTCAACCTTTTGTCCAACGCCATCAAATTCACCGCCACCGGCGGCGAAATCCGCGTGCGCGTCGGCTGGACGGCGGGCGGCGGGCAATACATCTCGATCAAGGACAATGGCCCCGGCATTCCCGAGGACGAGATCCCGGTGGTGCTCTCGGCCTTCGGCCAGGGGTCGATCGCCATCAAGAGCGCCGAACAAGGCACCGGGCTTGGCCTGCCGATCGTGCAGGGGCTGCTTGCCATGCATGGCGGTGAGTTCGAGCTTCATTCCAAGCTGCGCGAAGGCACCGAGGCAATCGCCATCTTCCCGCTAAGCCGGGTGATGGAAGAGCTGCCGGCGCTGCCGACCGCGGCAGTGGCAGCGAGAAGGCGGTAGCCGACCTCGTCAGCGCCCTCTGTGTGCCTCGTGCCTAACCTCGAACAGCTGCCGCCATGCCTGAACTGGTCAGCGCGGCTGCCTTGACCAGGCCTGCCGCCAGAGCAGCCCCTGCCCCTTCGCCATGGCTTATGCCGAGATCGAGCAACGGACGCAAAGCTAGCAGCTCGGCGGCCTTTGCATGCGCCGGCTCCGGCGACAGGCTGGCGAGAAAACAATGCTCTAGCGATGCGGGATTAGCGGCATAAAGCACTGCCGCGGCAGCAATTGCCGCAAAGCCGTCGAGCAGCACGGGAATCTTTTGCATCCGCGCGGCGAGGATGGCGCCGGCTATCGCCGCGAACTCGCGGCCGCCGACCCGGCGCAGCGCTTCCAGCGGGTCTTCGAGATGGCCACGGTGAAAGGCCAGCGCCGCGTCGACCACTTCCGCCTTGCGGGCCTGCATCGCGGCGTCCGCGCCGGATCCCGGGCCGACCCAATCGGCACCTCTGCCCCCAAACAGCGCGGCGAGCAGCGCGGCGGCGACGGTGGAATTGCCGACGCCGAGATCGCCGAGGCACAGCAGGTCGGTTCCGCCGGCAATCGCTTCCATGCCGAAGGCCATGGTGGCCGCGCACCCGCGCTCATCGAGCGCGGCATCCTCGGTGATGTCGCCGGTCGGGATATGCAGGGCAAGATCGAACACTTTCAGCCCGAGATCATTGGCGATGCAGATCTGGTTGATCGCAGCACCGCCGGCCGCGCACAGCTCGACCGCGTTGGCGGTTGCCGCCACCGGTCGCGGCGAAATGCCGTGACGGGTCACGCCGTGATTGCCGGCAAAGACCGCCATTAGCGGTCTTGTCACGGCGGGTGGAGCACGTCCGCTCCAGGCGGCCAGCCAGGCCGCCATGTCCTCGATGCGGCCAAGCGAATGCTCAGGCTTGTCGGCCTTGGCAAACAGCGAGCGCACCCGCGCCTCGGCTGCCGTGTCGGCCGGCGGCAAATTGGCCAGCAGGTTGCGAAAATCATCGAAAGGCAGCGCGCTGGTCATGTCTGAGCAATCATTCCTGGAACCGGTGAGCGGCATAGCCGCCTTGGGCGATCGGCACAACCTCTGGGATGATCCTTCTCGGATTGCCGCAAAGGCGGCCTGGGAAGGCGCAATCGCGAGGGCTTGCATTGGCTTTGCGGTTGCACCATGTGGAGATGGAACGCGGGATTCCGGATGGAAACCCTCAAGAGAAAGTCATGACGGCCATCGAATCCCCATGCATCCTGGTCTGTTCGATCGACATGAAAACCGGCTTCTGCTTCGGTTGCGGCCGCACGCGCGAGGAAATCGGCGCCTGGATGGGAATGACGCCGGAAACACGCCGCAATGTCATGGCTGAATTGCCAGCCCGGCTGGAGACGGTCGAACGCCGGCCGCGCCGGGAAACGCGCCGCACGCGCATGGCGCGCGAACGCGACGCACTCTAACTCTTTATTTTAACGCAATTCCTGTGGGAAAACCGCTTCACACTTTTCCTGGAATTGCTCTAGCGAGGCACGGATGAGCAGCCGGCTGTTCTGGATTGTGATGGTGGTGATCGGCGTGGCAGCAATCTTGCTCATGCTCAACGATTCCGCCGGCAGCACGCTTGGCATCGAGAATTACGATTTTGGCCGGCTGGTCTGGCTTGGCGCGTTCGGCGCCCTCATCGGCGCCGGCCTGTTGCGGTCAGCTCCGTTGGGTGTGATGGCCCGCAACCTCGGCGCTTGGGCCGCAATCGTGCTGGCGCTGATCGCCGGCTACCAGTATCGCTACGAGCTGCAGGACGTCGCCAGCCGGGTGACCGCGGGCCTGGTGCCCGGCAGTCCGCTGGCGCTTGGCGTCGAAGACGGCCACGCCACCGTGACCCTGGACAAGGCCGACAATGGCCATTTCGAAGCGCGCATCCTGGTCAACGGCAATCCGGTACAAGCCGTTGTCGACACCGGCGCGACCAGCACCGTGCTGACGTCGGAAGACGCGCAGGCAGCCGGGTTCAACCCAGCCGCGCTCAACTACACCATACCGGTCTCCACGGCCAACGGCATGGCACGTGCCGCAGCGGTCAAAACGGACGCGGTGGCGATCGGCGGTATCGTGCGCAAGGACATGTCGGTGATGGTTGCCGCGCCGGGCATGCTGAGCCAAAGCCTGCTTGGCATGAATTTCATCGGCTCGCTGTCGGGTTTCGACGTGCGCGGCGACCGGATGATCCTCAGGGACTGAGGTCAGGCCGCTTCGGCGGCCCTTCCGCCAAAATCGACGGCCGCGAAAGCCGTCTTCAGCACGTCGGGCCCGGCACCGGGCCGGTTTGCGTCGGTCGACAGGATCTGGCGGTAGCGGCGCGCACCCGGCAATCCGTGGAACAGTCCGACCATATGGCGGGTGACATGGCCGAGCCGGCCACCCTGCTCGATATGGCGTGCCGCATAATCCGCCATCGTGTCGATCAGCGCGGCGAAATCGAACGCCTCGGATGGGGCGCCGTAGAAGGCGGCATCCGCCCCCGCCAGAATGCCTGGCGTGTGATAAGCAGCACGGCCAAGCATGGCGCCGTCGACGTGATCAAGATGCGCCCGCGCCTCTTCAAGCGACTGAATGCCGCCATTGATGCCAATGAATTCGTTTGGTTTTCTGGCCTTCAGCCGATAGACCCTGTTGTAGTCGAGCGGCGGGATATCGCGGTTTTCCTTGGGGCTCAGCCCTTCCAGCCACGCCTTGCGCGCATGCACCCACAAGGCGTCGGCGCCGGCGTTGAAGACCCCGTCCGCCAGCGCATCGAGCGCCGGCTCGGGATCCTGTTCGTCGACGCCGATGCGGCATTTGACGGTGACGGGAATCGTCACGGATGCTTTCATTGCCGCGACACAGTTCGCGACAAGGTCGGGCACCTTCATCAGGCAGGCGCCGAACGTGCCCGACTGGACGCGATCGGACGGACAGCCGACATTGAGATTGATCTCGTTATAGCCGAACGCCTCGCCGATGCGCGCCGCCTCGGCAAGTTTTGCCGGATCGGAGCCGCCGAGCTGCAGGGCGAGCGGATGCTCCTCAACGTCGAAACCAAGCAGCCGATCGCGCGCGCCGTGAATGACCGCGTCGGCCACCACCATCTCGGTATAGAGCAACGCACGGCTCGTCAGCTGGCGATGGAAGAACCGGCAATGCCGGTCCGTCCAGTCCATCATGGGCGCTATGGCCACTCTATGACCTTGATTTTTCATCATTTTTTCTTCAACATCAAATCGTTAGAACCTGCCGAGTGCACACGAATTTACGCCAGAATACGACCCTTTTCGCCACGTTTCGATCTCTCACTGCACACGGAGCGCACACGAAAAAATGGCCACTTACACAAAGCTCTCGTCCGGTTCCTGGCGTGTCCAAGTCCGTCGCAAAGGTCGGCACGTCAGCGAAACCTTCCTACGCCGAGACGATGCACGACGATCGGCAACCGACGCCGAGCGCCAGGTCGATCGCGGTGAGACGCCGACCAAGTCCCGTACAGCGCGCCTGAAGACCTTCGGCGAACTCATCGACCTTCATATCGACGACATGTGCGATGTAGGCAAGTCCCCTCGCCGCTCCGAGGCCGCGGCCCTCGATATGCTCCAAAGACTCCCGTCGCTTCCCATGGCGTGAATGATCACCGCGACCTTGGGCGCCACAGCGACACAGGCCTTGCGATGACAGGAGCGTTTGGCGATCTCTCGGCCCAGATCTAGACCTTGTTCTTGCCCTTGAAGCGTCCCATCAGACAGGATGCCGCCTCGTAGAACGCGCGCCGCACCTCCGCGTCGCCGGCCTTCGAGATGCGGCCCTGAAAGTCGATCGAGGTACCGGACCGGCAGCGCCGCGAGGCGCAACCAGCCGGGGCGCATGATGTGGGCATAACCGAGAGCATGAGCCAAAGCGCTTCCCGATGCTGGCGAAAGTCCTATCCTTTCGCACCGTGCTGAAGATTTAGGCTCACGAGTTGTATTAAATCGCCATGATCATTGCTTGGCAAAATCGTCCAAAGCGCGGGCCAGGCCTTTGAAAGAGATAGGTACCGTCGCGTCCTGTCCATTGCCGGTCTTGAAAGTCATCTCGCCCATGGCCGACAGCGCACGCCACTTCTCAAGCACTCCGTCAGTCATCTGCAAGCTGGCAAAGCACCCGGTTGGCAGGCAGCGCGTATAGGCGACCTCAACCGGTTGAGCTTCAGACTTGTCGGCGGAAATGCGAATTGTGCTGGGCAATGAGATGCTCACGGGCACGACGGCCGTGAAATACAAGGGCGCGTCTTGTGTCAGTTTGCCAAATGCAATCTGAGCGAAAGGCGCAGACTGGCCTTGCACCATGATGTTCTGCACGACTTCGCAGTTCTTCCTGCCAGGCTGGCCCTGAGCCGCCTCCGTCAGACCGCACCGCACCACCCAGTCGCCGAAGGTGGCGGTGGTCAGGTCAGGTGCGCCCGCAACCGCAGTGGCGTCGGCGGGCGCTGGCGGCTGATCCGTAGTCTGGGCTGGCGTCGCTGCCACAGCATCCTGTAGCGCAGGCGTTGCCGCCAGCGCCATCAGAGCCGGAACGAGCAACACAAGTTTCTTGAGCATAAATCCAGACTCCAGACATCTCACCAGTTCACCTGCAGACCCAGCGTTCCGTTATAGGTCGGAGAAACCCCTTTGCTCAGATCGCCGCTGAAATTGCCGAAGATCGCGGCGCTGTCGCCGAGGGACAGTTTCGATCCGAGACTGAGGCGAAGCGAGTCTTTGGCAACTGACCCGCCATTCGTGACGAAGTCATACCCAGGTGCCGCCAGGAAGGCGGCATCAACCGAACGGTCGGACAAGAATTCATGTCGCCAGGCGGCACGAACCCAGCCTGCCCACTGTACGGAGTCAGTGAGATTGGCTTGCGATTTGACTTGCAGGCCAAGGAAGCCAGGCAACGAGTTGATGGTACGGTCGGCGAAGCTGAGGCCAAGGGCGCTGGGCGCGCCGCCAACTGTCTCGCTGTAGGGATCGGAATGTATGGATTGGAATTGCATTCCGGCAAACGGCGTCAATTCAATCGCGCCCGAAGTCAGCTTGTAGCCGGTTTCGAGACTGGTGCTGAACAAGCGGCTGTTGAAGCTCCCATCCACGGTCTCCGACATTCCAGGGATCTGAACTGCGCCGCCCAGCTGCTGCAAGGTGACGCCCGGTATCGAGACAGCGCGCTGCGTGGATATGTCATAGAACGCCAGGCCAAGGCTGCCCGTCGCATAGAAGGCATTGTCCTGGTAGGTGGTGTAGACCGCGAAATGCCCGTCACCCTTGCTGCGGCCAGACGTTAAACGATCAGGTGTGTCGAAGCTGCTGTTGCCGTAACCCGCCGCCAACCCCATCAACCAGTTTTCATTCGGCTGATAGTCGAGGCCGACTGCAACGCCACCGGTACGGTCGGTCGATGCGGCTGAGCCTACACCGGCATCCGCCGCCGACTCACCATATCCGCCAAAGGCCGCCACCCAGGCGCGGTAGATGGGACTGCTGACCGGCATGCCGATATCAGCCGGCGCACCACTTTTGGCAGGCTTGGTCGGGAAGTAGCCAAGTGGGATGGAGGCGGTGTCCTGAAGGACCGTCGTGCCGGCATTGTCGTTCGATATCCAGCCCCTGGTGCGCTGAAACACCGTCGACAGGAAGGCATCGTTGGCATCGAAGGTCATCTGCTGGAAACCGGAAGTGCCCGAGCCCGACAGGGAATCATAGGCTTTGCCGAGTGCCGCCGTATCGGGCTGGAAAAACAGCAGGGTCGCGATCGGGGCGAAGGCCGGCGAGGTCTGATCCGTCTGGATCATGTTCACCGCATTGCCGACAGAATGCTGATTGTCGGTCAATCCTTGCGGGGAATAGTCGATCCTGTAGCTGATATCGATGTCTGTATCCGGAACGGCCGGGTAGGTCAGCGCATACGTAGCAACCGCCGTGTTGGGCGCCACAAGATTGATGCCGTGATGCGTTTCGCCCAAGTCAGCCGAAACGATCGTGATCTCATGCGTGCCGGGCTTGGCCTTTGCCGCATTGATGGCCGGGTTAAGCAGATTGATCGAAATGTCGCCGGCAACAGAAGCCGAGCCTGTGAGGTTCAGGCGGTCCGCGGTGATCGAGGCAAGATCGAGATCGACAGCATGGATGCCCACCGCCGATTGCGTAAAGTCGCCCGTCAGCTGCGTCGTCTGGACGAAGTTCAATCCGCCCAGGGAAGACAGGCCGTCATTGCTGTACAAGCCACCGCCCAGATCAACATTTACGCCCAGGTCGAAGACACCCTTGGCCTGGTTGTGGAAGCTGTTGTCACCGTCTTGCAGGTCAACCGAGCCCATCACCAGGCCTGCGTTTTCGATCGCGTCATCGCCGCCTGTTCCGCGTATGGCATAGCCGTTGATGCCAGACACGGTTTGCGCCGTCGTCGCATTGGGCGCGAGATAAGACAGCGTGGCATTGATTGCATCCACGGAAACGAAATCGCCTGTAACCTTTTCGACCGCGGTGACGACGCCGTCATTGTTGACCGTGTTGGTCGCGCCGTCGAGAATCTGAAGGCCCGTGCCATTTCCAAGTCCGCCTACGATGAGGCTCGTTGTCGTTGCCGACGGATTGAAGATGTTGACGGTGATATCGCCATTGCCGTCGGCCGCGCTGCTTTGTGCCAGCATGGCAATGCTGTTGTTGCCGGTAGCAATCAGGTTTCCGGTCTGGTTGAAGATGGTGGCTGCCGCTAGGCCCGCGCCACCAGCGCTGCTGGAAAAGCGCAATGCGCCAAACGTCTGGGGCTGCGCGAAGAGCCTGGCGAACATCTGCGGAGCCTGCGTTTCGCTGACGCCCACGGCGCCACCGCCGCCACCGACCGATTGCGAGTAGATGGCGATCGCGTTGTCGCCATTCATGATGATGGAGCCCGCGGTGTTGGTCACAGTGACGATGCCGCCATTGCCGGTGCCGCCCGATTGGGACTCCACCGCTCCAGCGCCGCCGCCGGCTTTGACCAGGCCGCCGCCGCCGCCCACGGATTGGGCGAAAATGCCGATCGAGTTGTCGCCGTTGATGGTGATCGAGCCGGTGTTGGAGACTGTCACCGCGCCGCCCTTGCCCTCGGCGCCGGTGTCACCACCAATGGCGATCGGCACCTCCGAGATACCGAGCGCCGAGGCCGCCGTTCCGCCGCCGCCGCCCACCGACTGCGCCATGATGCCAAGCGAATTTTCGCCATTCAGCACGATCATGCCGTCATTGGTTACCTTGACGTCGCTGCCATCGCCGGCCGCACCGCCATTGCCACCCAGCGTCACGCTCACGCCGAGCGGATTGGTAAGAGGTGTTGCCACGGAAATGGCCGAGCCGCCATTGCCGCCGCCGCCGCCCACTGACTGCGCAAAGATCGCGGTCGAATTAGCTGCGTTGGTAACGATCGATGCATCGGCATGATTGGTCACCGTGACCGTGCCGCCATTACCGCCGGCACCGCCGCTGCCGCCTACCGTCACACCTTCCGCAGGCAGGATTGGTACAGCCTGAATGCTGAAGCTTCCGGCGTTGGCACCATTGCCACCGCCACCGCCGACGGATTGAGCGAAGATGGCCTGCGAGGACGCGCCATCGGTCTGCAACATGTCATAATTGTCGACGATGACCGCACCGCCATCACCGCCTGTAGCGCCCTTGCCACCAACGCTGTTCGAGACGCCGATGGGCGAACCAGCATAGGCCGCGCCGCCATTGCCACCGCCGCCGCCGATCGACTGCGCGAAGATTGCGTTGGACAGGATGCCCTTGGTCCAGATCTGGCCGCCCTTGTTGTTGGTGACCGTGACCGTCCCGCCCGCTCCCGTCGAGCCGCCGCCGCCGCCGACCGCGACCATGCCGTAGGCATTGCCGCCCTCGCCGCCGCCGCCGCCCACCGACTGGGCGTAAATGCCGTCGGCCTTGTCGCCCGAAGTAAGAAGGAGCCCCGAGTTGGTGACATTGACAGCACCACCGGTACCAGCATTGCCGCCCGCACCGCCCACCGAGACAAGCAGCGAAGCTCCAACCGTCATGGCGCCCGTGTCGGCGCCCTTGCCGCCAGCCGCGCCGCCGCCGCCGCCGATCGACTGGGCGCGGATCGCATCCGCTCCAGCGCCAGCCGTCTTGACCTGCGCCGTATTGGTGACGTCGACCTGGCCACCATCTCCCGAAGCGCCGCCCGCCCCGCCAACCGACACAGCCGACAGGAATGTGCTGCCGCCGGTGCCGCCGCTGCCGCCCACGCTTTGCGCATAGATGCCAATGGAGCCCAGAGCCTGCGTTTCGATCATGCCGTCATTGAGGACAGTGACATGGCCGCCTTTGCCCGACGATCCGCCGCCGCCGCCGATTGCGACTGCTGCAGCTAGCGTGTTGCTCCCGCCATTGCCGCCGCCACCGCCAATCGATTGAGCCAGAATGCCGTAGGAGACGAAGCCCTTGGTGAGGATCGTCGAGCCCGTGGTGTTCTCCACCTTGACTTCGCCGCCGGTACCAGCCGAGCCGCCCCAGCCGCCGACCGTAATGCCCGTGAGACCAACGGCGCCGCCATTGCCGCCGCCGCCACCCAGCGACTGCGCGACGATGCCGTTGGAAAACAGCCCGTCGGTCTCAATATGAGCGGCGTTTACCACATGCGTGTAGTCGCCGTTTCCTTTGACCTCTCCGCCAGACTTCGACAACACATTGCCGCCGACCGCGATCAGGCCGCCGGCCGCGCCGCCATCGCCGCCGCCGCCGCCGATCGACTGGGCAAGAATGCCATCGGAAAACGCACCCTTGGTCCAGATGTCCGCGCCGACCTTGTTTTCGACATCGACAGTGCCTCCGTCGCCGGCCGCATTGCCCATGCCGCCAAGGGACACGAGGCCGAACAGGCCGGCGGCCGACTTGCCGCCATCGCCGCCGCCACCGCCAATCGACTGCGCCATGATGCCGTGCGAGAAAAAGGCGCCCGACGTGGTGATCGCGCCTTCGTTGGTGACGCTCACGGCCTTGGCATCGCCTGCCGAACCGCCGGTGCCGCCGATGGCAACATTGCCCAGCGACTGCACGAAACCGGAAGTGCTGTTGAAAGTAGTGCCGGCAATGATGGCGATATCGGTCGGGTTCAGCGGGATCGGCAGCGGATTGGCGTAGAGGCCGTCGGTGCCAACGATCGCGTTACCGCCCGATCCGCCACCGCCGCCGATCGACTGCGCCACGATGCCGGAAGACATCATATCCATCGTCGTAATGAAGCTGTGGTTGATGACCGTGACGGTGTTTGCGTCATTGCCCGAGCCGCCGAAGCCGCCGACATTCACCTGTACGTTGACGCCCTCGGTGCCCTTTTCAGGCGATTTGCAGGATTTGATCAGATGAACGTCCACGATTGCCAGGGGATCGAACGTACAAGCGCTGCCTGCCTGGAGCGAGATGGTGTTGGCGTTGCCGCCATTGCCGCCGCCGCCGCCGATGGACTGCGCGAAGATGCCGTTTGAACCGACGCCATGGGTGATGATGCCGCCGGTCTGTTCGACGAATACCGCACCGGAATAGTTGCCGTCGCCACCCAGGCCGCCGACAGATACGGCGACGTTGACCGGACGTCCGGTCTCGGCGTTCCCTGCTGTCAGAAGGCCGGTAACAGCGCCGCCACCATTGCCGCCGCCGCCGCCGATGGACTGCGCCAGAATGCCATGGGCCGCCGGTCCGTATGTCTCGATCGCGCCGTCATTGGTGACCGAGACCTTGTCGGAGAAACCACCGGAGCCGCCGAAGCCGCCCATGGTGAGACCCATGTTCAGGCTGGTCTTTTCGCTGATGAAGCCGACGGCGCCGGAGATCGCAAGGCCGCCATTGCCGCCGCCGCCGCCAATCGACTGGGCGAGGATGCCCGACGCATCGCGGCCGGTCACCACCTGCACGGTGGTTGGCAAGCCGAACGCGGTCAGCGTGTCGTTGGTCACGTGAAGACCTGTCAGGCTAGACAGCTGTTGCGCGAGCTCGATGGTCGTCCGCGAGCCGGTCGTGATGTTGCCGGTGTTGTTCACAACCACTTCGCCAGACTGGCTGCCAGCGCCGCCGAAGCCGCCCACGGAAGCCTTGATCTGCTTGCCGTCGGCCCCGGAGAACCCGCCAGTCACGGACAGGCCGCCATTGCCGCCGCTGCCGCCGATCGATTGCGCCATGATGCCGTCCGAGCCGTCGCCCAGCGTTTTTATGTCGCCGACATGCGTCACATCGACCTTGACAGCCTTGCCGCCATTGCCGCCCGCACCGCCCGATGATGCACCGATGGCGACGCTTGTCTGGCAGTCGGTGCAAAGGTCGAGGGTGGCGGCGACGCTGATCCCGCCATTGCCGCCGCCACTGCCGATCGACTGTGCGAGAATGCCAACCGCGTGATTGCCTTCGGTCGTAATGTCACCTGTGGAATTCACCGTGACGGCGCCCGCGTCGTTGCCGCTGCCGCCGAAGCCACCCAGGGACGCTGCAAGCGAAAGACCCTTGGAGTCACCGGTGATGGTGCCGGCGAAGCTGAAACCGCCGTCGCCGCCGCCGCCGCCGATCGACTGCGCCAGAATACCGTTCGAACCGTCACCATGGGTGAGGATATTGTCGACGCTGGTCACGTCGACGCTGCTTGCCGTGTTGCCGGTGCCGCCGAATCCGCCAACGCTGAGCGCCAGCGTCGCCTTGGATTCGATCGAGCCGGCCAAACTTCCGGAGAAGCCGCCATTGCCGCCCTTGCCGCCGATCGATTGTGCCTCGATGCCGTTCGAGCTCTGGCCCTTGGTTTCGATGGAAACACCGGTGATCGTCTGGCCGACATTGTTGTTGACCACGACAGCATTGCCCTTGCCGCCCTTGCCGCCGAACCCGCCGACGGAAGCCGAAATCCCGGCCGTGCCGATCGTGAAGGTGCCGCTCAGCGAAGCGCCGCCATTGCCGCCGCCGCCGCCGATCGACTGTGCCAGTATACCGTTGGACTGTGTGCCTTCGGTCAGGAACCGGCCCGTGCTGTTGACCGTAACCGTGCCGGCGTCGCCGCCGCCCGCCCCGATGCCGCCGACACTGAAGGCACCGGCGAATTCACCGCCGGCAGCGGCAGCCAGGGAAAAGCCGCCATTGCCACCACCACCGCCGATCGACTGGGCGGAGATGCCGTTCGAGAAATTGCCCTTGGTGTAATAGTTCTGCACCGATGTGACGTCGACATTGCCGCCGGTACCGGCCCCACCGCCAAAACCGCCCACCGATGCGGAAATGCCCGCACTTGCATCAGCGAATGTGACGGCTGCGGAGAACCCGCCATTGCCGCCGCCGCCGCCGATCGATTGGGCGAGCAGGCCGTCGGAGCGGTCGCCGTGGGTTTCGATGCGGTAGCCGAAATTGGACAGCACGGAGGACGCATCGGGACTGTCGTTGGTCGCGACACCGTATTCGGTGACCGAGACGTCGCCGCCATTGCCGCCGCCTGCGCCAAAGCCGCCGACCGACAGGCCAACCGCAGGAGCTTCGAGGCTACCACCCGCGCTGATCGAGAAGCCGCCATTGCCGCCGCCGCCGCCAAGCGACTGTGCAACGACACCGCGGGAATCATTACCCTCGGTCAGGATCTGGCCGAGGCTGTGGACAGTGACTTTCTCTGCCTTGCCACCTGTCGAGCCGAAACCACCCACCGATGCGCTGCCACCGATCTGGCTGCCGGCGCCGAGTGCACCCGAGAAGCCGCCATTGCCGCCGCCGCCGCCGATCGACTGCGCGAGGATCGCGTTCGCAAAACTGCCCTTGGTATGAATGTTCTGGTCCGAAAACACGTCCACAGTGGACGCATCGCCGCCACCGCTCAAAGCGAAGCCGCCGACCGAAACGCCGACGCCGCCATCGCCACCCACGCCACCCGCGACCGAGAACCCGCCATTGCCGCCGCCGCCGCCAAGCGACTGTGCAAGGATGCCGTTCGAACGGTCGCCAAGCGTTTCATAAGTCCAACCCTGGACGGTATTATAGGTTGTCTTGGTGATCGCGTTGTTGCTGTAGTCGTATCCGGTAGTGACTGTTACCTTGTCGGCGTTGCCACCGCCTGCGCCAAAGCCGCCGACGGAAACGCCAACTCCAACCGTGCCGCCAAAGGCGCCGGATACCGAAAACCCGCCATTGCCACCACCGCCGCCGATCGACTGCGCCAAGATGCCGTTGGAATCGTTGCCCTTTGTAAATGTTTCTCCATAGGCATTGACCGTGGCGGACATCGCATCACCGCCTTCCGATCCGAAACCGCCCACCGACGCCGAGCCGCCAAACTCGGCGCCGCCGGCGAAGCCAGCCGAGAAGCCGCCATTACCGCCACCGCCGCCGATCGATTGGGCGAGCACGCCATTCGAATTGTTGCCCTTGGTCAGGATGTTGTGGGAGCTGTCTGCTTCAGCATCGCCACCCTTGCCGCCCGCGCTGCCGAAGCCGCCGATGGAAACACCGATGCCTGCGCCCGTGGCGCTCACGCCCGCGGCGACGGAAAAACCGCCATTGCCGCCGCCGCCGCCGATCGATTGGGCGAGCACGCCGTTGGAATTGTTGCCATCGGTTTCGAGCGTGATCTGGCCGCCATCCTGGATGGATGTAGGTGACGGGTTCTTGATGTTGTTGTCCGAGCCTAGATGATCCAGCGCATAGGCTTCCGCCTTGACGCTCGAGGCATCGCCGCCTGTTCCGCTGAAACCGCCCACCGACACGCCGATGCCTGCGGGGCCGATATTGACCGCCGCCGCCGCCGAAAAACCGCCATTGCCGCCACCGCCGCCGATCGACTGCGCCGCGACACCGTTGGAGTTGCTGCCGGCGGTGAAGATCGTGCCGGTGTTCTTGGCGTTGGCGATGCCGGCCTTCTGGCCGTTGCCGCCCTTGCCGCCGACAGAGACTGCCGCCGCCGCGCCGATGTCCTCGATCGAAGCGGAGAGTGCAGCCGACACGGCAAAGCCGCCATTGCCGCCGCCGCCGCCGATCGACTGCGCGAGGATGCCGGACGAGTTGTCGTAGAGCGTGCTGATGTTGCCGGCGTTGGTGACGTCGACGCGGCCGGCCGTGCCGCCCTGTCCGCCGGTGCCACCGACGGACACACCGATGCCCAGCGCGCCGCCGGCCGAAAGCGATCCGGCAAAGCCGCCATTGCCGCCGCCGCCGCCGATCGACTGGGCGAGGATGCCATAGGAATTGTTGCCGGTCAGGATGTTGAGGCTGCTGTCGCGATTGCCGGTGGCAATGTTGCCGACCGAATCCACAGTCACGGACGAAGCGTTGCCGCCGCCGGCAGCGCTGCCGCCGACCGCGACGCCGACACTGCCGCCGCCGCCGGCGGCGAAGCCGACCGTCGATCCACCGTTGCCGCCGCCGCCGCCGAGGGATTGCGCAACGATACCGGAAGACTGTGAACCATACGTCGTGATGTTTCCGTTGTTCGTTACCTTGACGATGTCGGCGTTGCCGCCACCGGCACCTTTGCCGCCGACGCCGACGGCCGCAGCGCCGGCAGACCCCAAGGCGCCCGAGCCGGCAAAGCCGCCATTGCCGCCGCCGCCGCCGATCGATTGCGCGACAAGGCCGTTGGACTGCTGGCCGTAAGTGACAATGTTGCCAATGCTTTTCAGCTCGGCCTGGGCGCCGTTGCTGGCCGCGCCGCCATTGCCGCCAACCGCGGCCGAGCCTGAGAACCCAGCCGAACCCGAGAGCGCCACGCTGACGCCGCCATTGCCGCCGCCGCCGCCGATCGATTGGACAATGATGGCGTTCGACAGATTTCCGACGGTCGTGATGTTGCCGTTGCTGTAGGCGTGGGCATTCGCGGCAGTGCCGCCATATCCGCCCTGACCACCCAGCGTGACGGCGACTGAACCGGACCCAAAGCCCCCGGCAAGACTGCCGGAGAAGCCGCCATTGCCGCCGCCGCCGCCGATGGACTGCGCCACGACGCCTGACGAATTGTCGCCCAGGGTGAAGATGTTATCGACCGGGCTGCCGTTCCAGCCGCTTTCGACATAGGCCGTGCTGGCATTGCCGCCGCCGTTGCCGCTGCCGCCGAGCGAAAGGCCGAAGGCTGCGCCACCACCCAGGCTCAAGGATCCTGCAAAGCCGCCATTGCCACCGCCGCCGCCTAGAGACTGGGCCACGATGCCCGACGAATTCTTGCCGGTGGTGACGGTGTTCCAGTTTCCGGCATAGCCGGAGACCGACAGATTGTGGCCGGCGCCATCGGTGGTGACCAGAACCGAGCCTGCATTCTGACCCTTTCCGCCCGTGCCGCCGACAGCGACATTGGCTGAAATGCTCGCGGACAGGCCACCTGCAACGGAGTTGCCGCCATTGCCGCCGCCGCCGCCGATGGATTGGCCCAGAACAGCGATCGAATCGTCGCCCGCCGTGTGAACGCTGCCTGACGACTTTACCGTCACGGCCGCGGCCGTGCCGCCCGTTGCACCCGAACCGCCGACGCCGACATTGATCGTGGCCGCGCCGATGCTGCCCGCCACCGCCAGGCCGCCATTGCCGCCGCCACCGCCGATCGATTGCGCCGAAATGCCGAGCGAATTATTGCCCGTGGTCGATATGTCACTCAGACTGTCGACGTCGACGGTCGAAGCGTTGCCGCCCTTGCCGCCATTGCCACCGACACCGACTGAAACCGCAATGCCCGTGCCAACGCCCGCCGCAACGGCCGTGCCGCCGCTACCACCGCCGCCACCGATCGACTGGGCAAGGATGCCCGATGAACTGATGCCACCGGTGTTGATCGAACCTTTGGTCTGCACCAAAACGTCGGCGGCATTACCGCCGGCGTTGCCGCCGCCGCCAACACCCACCGAGAGGTTGAAAGGCAATCCTATACCGACGCTGCCGGCAACGGCAAAACCGCCATTGCCGCCACCGCCACCGACCGATTGCGCAATGATGGCGCTCGATGTGTCGCCGTGGGTGGTGATGTCGTAGGATGATGCCTGCGAGGCATTGATGTTGTCACGCAGAACCTTGACGCTGTTGCCGTTGCCCGCCATGCCGCCATTGCCGCCGACCGCCACCGCGACCGGGCTGACCGCAACCGCATTGCCGCCATTGCCGCCGCCGCCGCCGATCGACTGTGCCAGGATGCCGACCGAGCTTTTGGAGCCTGCATTGATGCCGGTCTCGATGCTGCCGCCGTTCGTCACCGTCACGGTGCCGGCATCGGCCGCATCACCGCCGCTGCCGCCATAGGCAAACAGACCGCCAGACGAACCGCCATTGCCGCCGCCGCCGCCGATGGACTGCGCCAGGATACCGTTTGCCAACGAAGAGTAGGATTTCAGCGTGCCTGTGTTGGTCACGCTCACATTACCGCCTGTCGTGGTGCCCGAACCGTCACCGCCGAAGGAAATCGCGCCGCCGGATGAGCCGCCATTGCCGCCGCCGCCGCCAATCGACTGCGCGATGATGACGTTGGCGCCGAGGCCTCGGGTCGTGATGTTGCCGGCGTTGGTGACGGACACCGTGCCGCCACCGCCACCGCCGCTCCCGGAACCACCCAAGGCTACAGCGCCTGCAGCGGTGCCGCCGTCGCCGCCACCGCCGCCGATCGACTGCGCGATGATGCCGTAGGCGTAGTCGCCAAAGGTGTCGATGCTGCCATTGGCGTTGACTGTGGCGTTTCCACCAGCCCCGCCGGTGCTGCCATTGCTGGCGCCCGAATAGAACAGTCCAAATCCACCCTGGCCGCCGCCGCCGCCACCGCCCATGCTGCGCGCGGCAATGCCAAAGCCATAATCGCCGGAGGTCGTGATGCTGGTGCCGGCCAGCGTTTGCGCGAAAGCCGAGCCTGCCTGGGCCGCGCCACCGCCGTCGCCTGTGACGAAAACGGCGCCGCCACCGTGGCCGGCATTGCCGCCATTGCCGCCCTGGCTGAATGCGGAAACGCCGATATTGCCCTGACCGGTGGTGACCAGCGATCCGCCGTTGAAGCTCGCTGTCGCCGAGCCGCCATTGCCGCCGGTGCCGCCGCTGCCTGCGGAGCCGCCGATGCCCTTGAAGTCGCCGCCATTCCCACCGTTGCCGCCCAACGACTGCGCAAGGATGCCGCCGGCATTTCCGCTGACAATAATGCCTTCGAAATTGACGAGCACCTGGCCGCCATTGGCGCCATTGCCGCCGTCGCCCCCGCTGCCGAACACATAGGCGTTGGAGCCGTTAGAACCGGCGGATCCCGCCGATGAGCCCACCACCGCAGCCTGCGCGCGGTTCGTGCCGACGGCGTATGTTCCCGTGTTGGCATTGATGGTGACCTGCGGTCCATTGTTGCCGGTTGCGCCGGCCACAGCGTTACCGGGCGGATTGCACGTTCCCAAGTTCGTTGTGGTCGTGTGCCCATGACCATCGTCCGTTGTCTGCGTGACGGGCGCGCACGTCTGCGCGCCATTGGAGTCCGTTCCAAAGGTGCATTGGCCTGTGCAGGTGTAGGCCTGATCCGAGGGGTTATTGGGACTGCTGGCGACACCGGTCAACGAAATGAACGTCGTTCCGTTGGTGACGTTGTGCACCTCGATATCGTTGATTGCGGGCGTCGTTCGGGAGATGGACGCCGGGATATCTGTGACGCAGGTCGTGGTGGTTCCCGCATCCGAACACGCGGCTCGCGCCTCGTCGCGCGGTCCGGCAATGAAAATTAGCGGCAGCGCAAGGAGAGCAGGCACACATAGCAGGATCAGCTGTCGGCGCCAGAATTGCAGCGCAACAAGCACGCAAGACACGAAAGCACCCATATCCACGCCCGCCAACTCACCGGATTTCGCCGGAGATCCCCCGTACAAACGTGACCCTGGCTTGCCCCAAGCCGGCAGGGTCCGTTCCTTGACGTAAGGTTAAAGCAGGAAAGGCAATCTGAAAGATACCCCTCAAAATTGACTGTTTCCATGGCCAATTCGCACTGCGCGGTCGCAATATCCGACACTATAAATGGGCCGACACTGCCCATTTCAGACCTGGCAGGTGCTTGCCTTGGGGCGATCCGGGAGATCGCCACTTTTCATGGCATGAGCAATTGCCAGAGCCAGGCGCTCGCCCGAAACGGGTTTGTGCAAGACCGGCAGGCCGCTGGCCTGTGCTTCCAGCAAAGGTCCTGGCGCCGTCTCGCCTGTGATAATCAGAGCGGGCACTTCCTCGCTAATGTTATCCCGAATTTGTTTGATAGCCGCGATACCGTTGACGGGATCGCGCAAACGCAGATCGCTGATGATGAGATCGGGCTTTTTGCTGGCACAATAGGATTTTGCCTCTTCGACCGAGCCAACTGCCGTGCAGACGAGCCCCCACTGTTCAAGCAGAATTGACATCCCTCGCCTCACCGACTCGTCATCATCGACCACCAGCACTTGGCTTCCCGAATTCACAACGACTTCCACGACGTTGGCACCATCTTCCGCTGGCGGGGTAGAATCGACTTTGGGAATGATCAGCCTAAACATGCTGCCTCGTCCCAAGACGGAGTTCATGGTCAAGCTGGCGTTGATAGACTCGGCCAAGCGCCCCGCGATGGAAAGACCGAGGCCGAGGCCCTTGCGGCGATCACGCTCTGGATTTCCGACCTGATAGAACTCCTTGAAAATGTCCGAATGATCCTTCTGGTCTATCCCAATGCCAGTGTCCCAAACTTCGATCGCCAAATCGTGATTTCGCTTGCGGCATGCGACAAGCACCCCGCCATCGTTCGTGTATCGAATGGCATTGGATATAAGGTTTCGCAGGATCAGTTCGACAATGGCTGGGTCCGAATAGCCGACCAATTCGGTGTCTCTCGTCCGGTAGGATAGATGTTTTTCATCGGCTCGCGGCGCGAGTTCGGTTTCAATGCCGCCGAAAATGTCCTGAACGGCGAACGCCTTGATCCGCGGCTTGACCACGCCCGCCTCGAGGCGCGAAAAATCCAGCAGCGTGTCCAGCATCTCGGAGGTCGCCTTGGCTGCCGAGCGGGCATCGTCAATGGCCTGTTTCTGATCGGACCGTGGATTGCGAAGGTTTAAAACTTCCAGAAACAGCCCGAGTGCATGAATCGGTTGACGCAAATCGTGGCTCGCCGCGGCAATGAAGCGCGATTTTGCGATGTTTGCTTCAAGGACTTCGGAATAGGCAGTCTTCGATTTTTCAGCCTCGATGCGCAGGTTGCGCGTCAGTTCGAGGTTTTCAAACCTCAGACGAATGGATTGCATCGTGGCTATGCTGCTGTTGCGCGCCAGCAAAGTCATAGCCAGCAAATACGGCAACGCGCACAGTGCCAGCGCCGCGAAGGAACGATCGTGCATTGTCAGGAATCGCGGAACGAGCACACTTAAATCGACAAGGGCATAAGTCACAAAAACTGGCAGTACCGGCGACATGAGCGGCACCGCGCCACCCACGATGCCCGTCAAAACCGCCACGATCAGGATGGCTTGCGTCGGCGTGGCGGAGTTTAGCGAAATCCATGACAGCAAGGTCCACGCTAGCGCGTCGAGCCCATGGATGAGCATCAGCCTTGCCACCTCGTAGTTGAGCCCTGAATGCTCGAAGACTTTTGTGCGCTGCCTGCCTGCATCGAACATTTGAAAAAGCTTGCAGGCCACGACACCCGCCAACCAAAAGCTCAGGGCAATTTCCATATCCGGCTTGCGAAGTGCGAAGAACAAGATGACCGCGACGCTGATAGCTGGAACGACGGTCAACCCAACAAGATCGTAGATCAGTTTGATCTGCTCGATACGAGTGCGCACATAAAGGTCGTCAGCCGAATCCGCGGTCACCTGATCAGGCCTGTCCTCTGCGCATTGAACACGGCTGCAGACCTGCTGTTCACGCCCAGGATCTTGAAAATCGACTGTACATGGCCGCGCACGGTGAATTCAGAGAGATTGACCTGCTTGGCGATGCGCTTGTTGGACAAACCTTGACGCATGAGGTTCAGCACTTGCAGTTGCCTGGCGGACAAGGGTTGTTTTGCTGACAAGCCGGTATTGGCAGGTTCTGCAGATACACCCAATACGTCGGCGACGACGTCCAACAGGATGCGTCCGCCGCTGGATTTGCTCACGTAGCCAGCAGCACCGAGGGCCAGCGCCCTGTCTTTTGTCTCAGGCCGGTCATCCGCCGAAACGACGATAACCGGACTGAGTGGCCACCTGGCTCGGAGCTCCTGAAAAGAATCCAGGCCGTTTGCTTCATTCAAAATGACATCGAGAAGGATCAGGTCGGGATCGCTAAAGCCAATCGCCAACGCTTCATTAAGCGTTTCGGCTTCTGTCACGGAAAATCCTGCGAAATGACTTTCGAGGATCAATCTCAGGCCGGAACGAAACAAGCCATGATCATCGACAATGAGGACATGACTGGCCAGTGATGATGCGGATAGACGGTCCGATCTGCTAACCAAAGCTTTTCCCCACATATCAATTGCAGGCCTCTGAGTAGCCTACTCGTCCGCCCGCGCACGGCAGAGTGGGATCGGACTGGCGGCCATGAGCAAAAGTCACTGCGCAAGACCCTTCTGATCTGGAAGTTCGTCGTTTCCGGTATGAATTTCTTAGCGTCTGCGCGGATTTCGCGCGCGTTGCCGGGCTCATTCGTCCGCAGGTCTAGGTTTCGCAAATTCTCTATATCAGTCAAAGCTTAAGGATTTTGCACGGTGTGCGGCGCGAAAACAATGGCGAGATCAATCAGATCGGCCTTTCTTTCACCGGCGAGAGTGGCTGAGGCACAAAGCTTCTCGGCATGAACGCCGAACACGCATCGATCCAACCTCAGATCTCGCCAATTTCCTTGCTCTGCTGCTTGCGCATCGACCAGTTTTAAGACAGGCCTTTTCTAAGGCTTAGTCGACTAATGTCTGGTCGATCCGCATCTCCAAAGGAACAGAAATTGGCCAGACTTTACGATAGCCGCAGGCGCATTCTCGTGGCCGGAGGCGCAGGGTTTATCGGCTCGCATCTCATTGACCGCTTGCTGGAAGCGGGCGACGAGGTCTTGTGTGTCGACAACCTATTCACGGGATCCAAGCGCAACATCGAACATCTGGCCGCGCATCCCGTCTCGACTTCATGCGACATGATATGACTTTCCGCTCTATGTCGAAGTCGATGAGATTTACAATCTTGCGTGTCCGGCGTCGCCTGTGCACTACCAGTACGATACGGTTCAGACGATCAAGACGGCGGTCCATGGCGCAATTAATATTCTGGGACTTGCCAAGCGGCTGAAATGCAAGGTCTTTCAGGCCTCCACAAGCGAAGTTTATTGGGGACGCGTCTGTTCATCCTCAGCCTGAGAGCTACCGGGGAAACGTGAATTCGATTGGCCCACGCTCATGCTACGATGAAGGGAAACGCTGCGCCGAAACGCTGTTCTTCGACTATCATCGACAACATGGCCTGGAGATCAAGGTCGCCCGCCTCGCCGCTCCAAGGCCGCAGCCCTCGTTTCGGCAGAGCGCAAAATGGGCCGGTACACCCGGCCCATTTCAAATCATTCCTCCTCAACGGGTTCCGGGATCACATCCGATAGGTTCTGCCGCCCAACCCGGTCGGCAACGAGCATCGAAAGCATCATCTCGACAAGACCATTGGCAGCCCCCTTCTCGCCACCGGTAGCGCCGATCTGGATCTGCGGCACGAGCGGTAACCTGCCATTCTCGATCGCCTCGGCGAAGCGCATGAGAACCTGCGAGTTGAGCTGATAGTCCGGGCCGCCGAAGGCCGCGACCTTCTTTTCGGTGGCCTCGGCCTCCGCCAGACCGACGGCGCGCCCTCTCGGCATCCGCAAAACCAGTCGCCTTGATGCGTTCGGCATCGGCAAGCGCGATGGCTTTGATCATGTCGGCCTCGCCCTGGCCGCCGAGGCGCACCTTCTCGGCCTCTGCCTTGGCCGTGACCTGAATGGTTTCCGCCTGTTGGCGGGTGCGGGCGAGTTGCGCCTTGCCCTCGTTCTCACTGATCTCGATGGTCAGTGCCGACGTCGTGATCTTGGCTTGCTGTTCGGCGAGAGCCTCCTTCTCACGCAACGTGCGTTCCTGGATGGCCGCCTTCTCTTGCAATTTATAGGTCTCGACCTTTTCGACCGCGATCTGGCGCTCGCGCAGCTGGATCAGGATCTGCTCTATACTGTTCTGGCCATTGCCAGCACGGGGCGTACCAATCAACACTTCCTGCAGCTCGAGGCTGTAGGAGTTGAATTTTTCGCGCATCTCCTCGCCCGATTTGCGCTGGATATCGCTACGCTCCTGCAAAAGCTGGATCAGCGTCTTTGTCTGGGCGATATTCTTGAAGTAGGCAGAGACCATCGGATCGAGCGTTTGTTCGACCAGCCGCTTGATGTCACCGAAACGCTGCACCACGAGCGGCGCCTTCATATAGTCGATATGCACGACGACGGAGAGCGGCAGCACCGGCTCGAACGCATCCTTGGTGATCAACGACACTTCAGACAGGTTCTCGTCCAGCCTATGTTCGCCAAACTGCTCCTTCGTCCATTTGAGCACGAAGTTGGTGGTCGGCACGGTGATGATCTTGCCGGCATAGGTATTGAACGCATACTTGCCTGGCAGCAGCGGCGTCGACCAGACACCACGCGCGCCGATTTCGACCAGCTCGCCGTGACGGTATGCCTGCCCCGAAATATCCGTGCCGTGGCGGCCATTATAGGAGACGACGACACCCACGGTGCCAACGTCAATGATCGTCTTCTCGACCAGTTCGACGGTCGCGAAAATGCGATTGAGGAAGTAGCTGCCGTCGGCCAGCACCTGCAGCTGCCGGCCACGGTAGCCACCGGCATTGAGAAACTTCTCCGGGTCCTGAAAATTGTTGTGGAAGTTGGGGTCGTTCGGGTCGTTGGCGACAGTCGGTGCGATGATTTCGCCGTCCGGCAAGGCCGGACCGTCATGGATGGTGACGATACCGATCATGTCCTCGGCATTATGGATGACGACCGGCTCAAAGCCGCCCCGCTCCGAGATCATGCTGGACATATTGGCAAAAAGGTTTTGTTCCGACGCGCTCAGATTAACGGCATAGATCGACTGGGCGGTCAGCACGATGAATTGTGCGAGATTGATGGCATAGGTGCCCTCACGCAAGATCTTGCGTTGGGGTCCTTTCTGTCCGCCTTTTTCGAGAAAGCCGCGCACATCCTGGAAATCATCGGCCTCGGTGTTGCAAGCAAGTGTTTGCGTCGGAGGCAGCGGCTTGCCATCACGGGCAAAAACATAGCCGATCTGGCCCTGCGGGATGGTGACAAGGTTGGCGCGATGCATCGAATATTGGAACGGCATGAAGAAATGCAGGCCGCCGCGCACGACTTCCGGCTGGTAGCCTGCCTCTCGGTTGAGCGCGATGAAGCCATTGCTGACGGAGCCGCGAAAACTCCATAGTTTTTCCAGGATGCCGAGCCTGTCGTTGGGGATGTAGCGGACCACGCCGCTCCGCCAGAACAAGATTGCCAGCACGATGAGCGGCACGGCTATCTCGATCGCCGGCCATTTCATCGGCTCGAGATATTGTAGGGCGTCCATTTCTTCTCTCCTATGGGCGCGCGGGTTCGTTCACCCGACGGCGACCCGGTTGGTGTTGATTGATCAGGCGGGGGATTGCGCAGCGACGCGCTCGACGCACTCAAGCGCGTGTCGAACGTTTGGGCTGCTCATCGTATGGGAAAATGACCGCGCGTCCCGAGTCCCCAGTGAGGGGTGGCGTGGCCGTGAGCGATGTCACATCGGTTTTGCCTTGATAGACATAACGCAAGATGACGTAGGGATCGCGCCAACAGGTTTAAAGATATTCCGCGCGGAAATAGTATAAATATTTCCAACGCTTTGGTCAAAGCTCCCGACACACCTCGACGCAGAAATCGACGAAGGCGCGCACCTTGGCGGGCGGATGCTTGCGCGACGGGTGAAAGGCAAACAGCGGGAAGAGCTCGCCATGCCAGTCCGGAAAGAGATCGATCAGCACCCCATCCGCCAACAATTCCCCAACGCCCCAGCTGATGACCTGGGTGACACCCGTTCCGGCGATGCATTCCTCCAGCATCGATTTTGGGTCGGTGAAGGTCAGCGGTCCGCTGGTCGCAACCTCGATCGTTTCCTTGCCGCGCACGAATGCCCAGTCGAATGGCGTGCCGCTGTGCGGGTCCAGGAATTGCAGGCATCGATGCGCTGAGAGATCCGTGGGGTCGCGGGGCCGTCCATGGCGCTCGATGTAGCGCGGGGAAGCGACCGTCAGGATCGGCGCCTCGATCAACTTTCGCGCCACCAGGGTCGAGAAGCGCGGCTGCCCAAAACGAATTGCAAGGTCGATGCCATCCGACACTAGATCCCCGAACTGCTCTTTCGACACGAACTCGATCTTCAGCTCGGGATAGCGATCGCAGAAGGCGCCGAGCCGGCCTGCCAGAACCAGCGGCAGGAAGAAGGGGTCGATGTCCACCTTCAGACGGCCGCGCACAGCTGATGCCGTACCGGAGGCGACAACCGCCGCATCCTCGATCGCGTTCAGATGAGGTTTGACTTCCTCGTAGAAACGCCGGCCCTCGTCGGTCAGCGACAGGGAGCGCGTGGTGCGATCGAACAGCCTCACCCCCAGACGCGCCTCAAGCCGTCCAATGGCCCGGCTGACGCCTGAATCGGTAACTCCGATCAGCGCGGCGGCTTTGACGAAAGTGCCGCCTTCGACCACCGCCGCCAGCACGCTTACCCCGGACAAGATCCTGCCGTCGAACGCCATTAGTCATTCCTGATTTTCAGTCAGGAAGTATCGGACATATCAGCACTTAATTCAAGTTCGTCCAGGAGCGATAAGGCTGGCCATGCAACAGCACGCATCTGGAAAGGAACAGACCATGAGCACCCAGAAGAATCCCCGCACGCTATTCAAGGGCGGTACCGTCATAACAATGGATGCCGCCGTCCCCAATCTCGCGGCCGGCGACGTTCTTGTCGAGAATGACCGCATCGTCTCGGTCGGCGCAAACATCCAGGCGGATGGAGCGGAGGTCATCGACGCCTCTTCGAGCATCGTGATGCCAGGGCTGGTCGATGCGCATCATCACATGTGGCTCGGCGTGATGCGGCGTCTGATGCCTGACGTCGACGATCTCTTCGCTTATATCGGCGTCGTCGCCGAAACGCTCGGTGCGCATTACCGCCCGCACGACATGTATGTCAGCACCAGCCTGACGGCCGCGGCCTCGCTCGATGCCGGCATAACCACGATCATCGACGCTTGCCACAGTTCGCGCAGCCCCGAGCACACCGATGCGGCGCTCGACGCACTGAAGGGGTCCGGCATCCGCGCCCTGCACATGGTCGGCGCCGCCATGGACAAGAAGGCATCCAGCGCGCATCTGCCTGGCGATCTCGAACGCCTCGCCCGCAACTGGAATGCAGGCGGCCTCGTGCAGGTCGGACTGTTTGGCCAGTTCAATCTCGACTGGTGGAAGGTCGCGCGCGACCTCGACATGCGGATACTGACCGAGTTTATCGGCGATCTGGCGAAACTGCCTGAGGACATCACCGAAAAAGGCTTGTTGGGTCGGCACAACATCTTCAATCATTGCACACGCCTGCCCGAGGACACCTGGAAGCGCTTTGCCGAAGCCGGGGTCAACGTGACCGTCAATCCGCGTTCCGACGCGCTGTTCGGCTTCGATGACGACCGCTTCGCCTATCAGCAGGCCATCGACCATGGTCTGGCGCCGGCGCTTGGCATCGACCTCGACACGGCCTTCGGCAGCGACCTGTTCGGCGAAATGCACGCACTGTTCGGGCAGCAGCGTTCAGCGATGCGCTATCGTCGCTTCCGGGGCGAAACCAACGTGCCCGGACCGATCTCCGTCGAAGCGGTACTGCAAGCCGCCACCATCAATGGCGCCCTTGCCGCCGGCCTTGAAGCCGCCATCGGCACGCTGACGCCGGGCAAGCAGGCCGACATCATCATGGTGCGCACCGACGGTGTCGCCGTGTTCCCGCTCTCCAACGCCATCGGCACCATCGTCCAGGCGGTCGAACGCTCCGACGTCGACACCGTCATGGTCGCCGGCAATATCCGCAAACGTGCCGGCAAGCTGGTCGACGTCGATCTCGCCAGGCTGGCATCCGAGGCAACCGCGTCACGCGACTACCTGCTCGAAACCAGCGGTTATCGCACCAGCCTCTTCGGTGCCGTCGCGCAATAATCCGCCTCATCCGGCGGGTCGCCCACAAGCGGCGGCCTGCCGTCCCCAACCATCCATGGAGGCTGTCATGTCAGCACTCGCTGCGGTTAACCGGTCGAATGCCGCGCCGGCTCATCTTTCCCGTCCCGCGCCCGGCATCATCGCGGCGCTGTTCTGCGGCTATCTCTGCGTCGGCCTGCCGCTGCCGGTGCTGCCGCTGTTTGTCCATGACAAACTCGGTTTCAGCAGCCTGATCGTCGGGCTGGTCATCGGCATCCAGTTCCTGGCTACGGTGCTGACGCGCGGCTATGCCGGGCGTGTCACGGACCAGCAAGGCGGCAAGCGCGCGGCAATTCAGGGTGCGATCGTCTGTGCATGTGCCGGGCTCCTCTATTTCGTCTCGGCGCTGCCTGGCCTGTCCCCCGCAACCAGCCTTGCCATTGTGGTTGTCGGCCGCCTGACGGCCGGGTTTGGCGAGAGCCAGTTCGTCACGGGCTGCGTCTCGTGGTCGATCGCCTCGGTCGGCCCGCAGCGCGCTGGCATGTCGATGTCCTGGACCGGTATTGCGATGTTCTCGGCCCTCGCCGTCGGCGCGCCGGTCGGCATGGCACTCTATCAGGCCTACGGCCTGGACGCCGCCATGGTGGCCTGCATCGTGGCACCGCTCATCGCCGCCGCTATCGCCTTTGGCTCGACGTCTTACATGACACCCGGCGGCCAGCGGCTGCCCTTCTACCGCGTTGTCGGCCAGATCTGGCGCGAAGGCCTTGGCCTGATGCTGCAAGGTGTCGGCCTTTCCGGCCTCACCGCCTTTGCCTCGCTGTATTTCGCCGCGCATGGCTGGGGCCATGCTGGCCTGGTGATGACCGCCTTCGGCATCGGTTTCATTCTCATGCGGGTCTTGTTTGGACATCTGCCCGACAGGATCGGCGGCTATCGCGTCGCCCTGTGGTCGATGGTCATAGAGGCGATCGGACAGGTGATGATCTGGAGTGCCCCGCATGAGAGCGTCGCGCTGGCCGGCGCCCTGGTCACCGGGCTGGGCTGCGCGCTGATCTTTCCTGCCCTTGGTGTCGAAGCCTTGAAGCGTGTCCTGCCGGCGAACAGGGGCAGTGCCATGGGTGCCTTTGTCGCTTTCCTCGATATCGCCTATGGGCTCGCAGGACCTGTCGCGGGCTTCGTAGCCGGCCAGTTCGGGTATGCCGCCGTCTACCTGCTTGGTGCGGCCAGCGCGTTGCTTGGCGTGGCGTTGGTCTCCACAGCAGGCAGCCACGAAGATTGATTGTCGACCTATCGCCGCGCGCCGACGCGGCCAGTTTCAAGGAGAATTGCAATGTCGCGTATCTTCATTTCCGGCTCGTCCGCCGGCCTTGGCCTGATGGCGGGCGAACTGCTCATAAGCCAGGGCCACCAGGTCGTCCTTCATGCCCGCAACGCAGCCCGTGCCAGTGACGCCCGTCAGGGGTTGCCCCAAGCCGAAGCGATCGTGGAAGGCGACCTCGAGACAGTTGCCGGAGCCAGGCAACTTGCCGCGCGCGTCAATGAACTCGGCCGCTTCGATGCGGTCATTCACAATGCCGCCGTTGGCTATCGCGAAGCCCATCGCCTGACGGCCGACGGCTTGCCACACGTCTTCGCCATCAACACATTGTCGGCCTATATCCTGACCGCTTTGATCATGCGTCCGAAGCGTCTCGTCTACCTCAGTTCAGGCATGCACCATCACGCCGATGCCAATCTCGACGACATCCTCTGGCGCAAGCGCCGCTGGAATGGTTCGACCGCCTATGCCGAAAGCAAGCTGCACGACGCGATGCTGGCATTCGCGGTGGCCCGTCGCTGGCATGACGTGTTGTCGAACGCGCTCGAACCCGGCTGGGTGCCGACAAAAATGGGTGGCCCCGGGGCGCCCGACGACATGAAGCAGGCGCACGTTACGCAGGCCTGGCTGGCGGCCAGCGACCAGCCGCATGCCAAAACGACCGGCCGCTATTTTTATCACCTACGTCCGCTGGCCGCCAACCGTCAGGCCGACGACAAGGCGCTTCAGGATCGTCTGCTTGAAATCTGCGCCGAGCTTTCCGGCATTTCGCTGCCTGCGTGAATGAGCGTCCCGCCCGCTGATCCAGAACATTCCGTGAGCTGTCCCGAATACAAAAGAGCATTCTGCGGTAGGATCTGGTCGAAGCAGAAGCGAAGGCCGGCATGAGCGATTCAACCGCAAGAAAACCTGTCTTCGATCCGCAGCAACTGGAGCCGCTGCTGATTTCGCTGCAGCATGCTGGCGATGTCGATGGCATGACCGCTTTGTTCGAACCTGATGCGGTGATCGACTGTGGCGGCGGACGTTTTCTACGCGGCCGCGACGCCATTCGCGGCTACTATGCCGAGATCGTCGCGTCAGGCCGGAAGTTTGCCATGGGAGAACAGCGGCCAGCGCTCATTTGCGGCGACCTGGCGCTCACCTCCACCCGTCTTCCCGATGGCGACATAACCAGCGAAGTTGCCCGACGGCAAAGCGATGGCTCGTGGCTTTGGGTTATCGACCGCTATTCCGTCGCTTGAGCAGACAGATAAAACCGCTTGCGCCGTTGCGGACGCAGCCCGTAACGTTCAGCAATAACGTCCAGCAAACCGGCCCGGCTACCGCCGCAGCGCGTATACGGCCGCCATGGTATCGCCGGCGACAGGCAGCGCCATATCATCGTCCAGAAGCCGCGTGATCCGGGCAAAGCCCGTGAACGCTTTCCTGGCTTCTTCGGCCGACATCTGACCCGACAAGGCCGCCGAGCAGCAGTTCAGCGCACATTGAAACACGGGGCCACGTCGTCCCGTCGGCCATTTACGCAAGAAAACCATCGCCTCGGCGACACTATCCACTTCTTCTACAGGATGCCCCTGCCCGCGCGAGATCCGCACGGGCGAAAAGAAATGCAGGTAGTCCATTGTTTCCTCCCGGTCGATCGCGATGCGCTCGATCGAACCTCATGGAACGCGCTGTCCGGCGGTTGGTTCCATGCGGAAAACAGAATCTTCGGAAATCTTTTGGTCGACTGCGATCATCGATGCGGCGGTGGCGTCGGCTATACCGTCGGGAAGTGGCAGGCCACTTGGCGGCCTGGTCGATATTCCCTCAGCTCCGGCCGTTCCGAGCGGCAACGCTCGACCGCAATCGGGCACCTTGGGTGAAAACGGCAGCCGGATGGAGGGTTGAGTGGGCTCGGCACGTCGCGTGTGGGGATGATGCGCTTGCGCGTACCGCTGGGCGTCGTCTCGACGACGGGAACGGCCGAGATCAGCGCCTGGCTGTAAGGATGGGCCGGGGCCGCGAACACCTCTTCCGCCGGCCCTTCCTCGACGATCGAGCCGAGATACATGACCGCGATGCGGGTCGACACCTGACGCACCACGGACAGGTCGTGAGCGATGAAGATGTAGGTGAGGTTCAGCTTTTCCTGCAAATCGGCAAAATGAGGCAGTAGGCAGTAGGGGCTAGGGAATTCAGACTGCTTCCCTACTCCCTACTCCCCACCATGTCAGCCAGCTTGCGCACCGTGTTCCAGTTGCGCGCGGTGCCGATGCCGAGACGCTTGTGGTTCATCGCCGCGAGCAGCCGTGAACTCGGCCTCTCGCGCGAAAAGACGACCCAGATGTCGCCGTCGACTGAAAACACCTTTTCGTCTTCAGCGGCATAGGCCTGGAGCCCAGCGACAGCATCGGCGAGCGCAGGATCGCGCATCACCCGCACCGCCACCTGATCGCCTGCTGCGGCTGAGTCAGTTGGGAATGGATTGCCGGCGGCAAGCCTCAGCCAATCTTCGGCGCCGCGCACGACGATGACGACATGGCGGCCGAAGGTCTTTTCGAAGGCTGTTTCCAGCCGCTGTTCCAGCTTGCCGACGTCGGTCGCTCGCGCTTCGAAGACCAGATTGCCGGTTGCGACCAGCGTGCGCGGGTTTTTCAGTCCGAGGCTCTCAGCCATCGCCCTGAGATCGGCCATGACCAGCCTGCGCCCTTCGCCAAGGATGATGCTGTAGAGCAGCGCGACATAGGTCTGCATGGTAGCAGCGTGGCCGGCTTACACCAGCCGCGACTGTTCCACCGCCGCCTCGATGAAGCTGGCAAACAGCGGATGCGGATCGAGCGGCCGGCTCTTCAACTCGGGATGATACTGGACGCCGATGAACCAAGGGTGGTCGGGATATTCGATCGTTTCCGGCAGCACGCCGTCAGGCGACATGCCGGCAAACACCAGGCCGCAATCCTCGAGCCGCTCCTTGTAGTCGATATTGACCTCGTAGCGGTGGCGATGGCGTTCGGAAATCTGGGTGTCGCCGTAGATGTCGGCAATCTTGGAGCCCTTGGCGAGCTCGGCCTGATAGGCACCGAGCCGCATCGTGCCGCCGAGATCGCCGGTCTCGCGGCGCTTCTCCAGCATGTTGCCTTTCAGCCATTCCGTCATCAGCCCGACGACCGGTTCCTGGGTTGGGCCGAACTCGGTCGAAGACGCATGCTCGACACCGGCCAGCGAGCGCGCTGCCTCGATGCAAGCCATCTGCATGCCGAAGCAGATGCCGAAATACGGCACCTTGCGCTCACGCGCGAACTTTGCCGCCAGGATCTTGCCTTCCGAACCACGCTCGCCAAAGCCGCCGGGAACCAGGATGCCATGCACCTTTTCCAGCCATGGCGTTGGATCTTCCTTTTCGAAGATTTCTGATTCGATCCAGTCGAGCTTGACCTTGACATGGTTGGCGAGCCCGCCATGCGAAAGCGCCTCGATCAGCGATTTATAGGCGTCCTTGAGGCCGGTGTATTTGCCGACGATGGCAATGGTCACCTCGCCTTCGGGATTGTGGATGCGGTTGGACACCGCTTGCCAGGGCTCCATGCGCGGCTTCGGCGCCGGATCGATGCCGAAGGCAGCCAGCACTTCCGAATCGAGCCCTTCCTTGTGGTAGGCCATCGGCACGTCATAGATGTGCGGCACGTCGAGCGCCTGGATGACGGCGCTTTCCCGGACATTGCAGAACAGCGACAGTTTGCGCCGCTCTTCCTTGGGGATGGCACGGTCGGCGCGCACCAACAGGATATCGGGCGCGATGCCGATGCCGCGCAATTCCTTGACCGAATGCTGGGTCGGCTTGGTCTTCAGCTCGCCCGCTGTCGGGATGTAGGGCATCAAGGTCAGATGCACGTAGACGGCATTGTTGCGCGGCAGATCATTGCCAAGCTGGCGGATAGCCTCGAGGAACGGCATCGCCTCGATGTCGCCAACCGTGCCGCCGATCTCGCAGAGCACGAAATCATAGTCGTCATTGCCGTTGAGGACGAAATTCTTGATCTCGTCGGTGACATGCGGAATGACCTGCACGGTCGCGCCGAGATAGTCGCCGCGCCGCTCGCGCTCGATGATGTTCTTGTAGATGCGGCCGGTGGTGATGTTGTCCTGTTGATTGGCCGAGCGGCCGGTGAAGCGCTCGTAATGGCCCAGATCGAGGTCGGTCTCAGCGCCGTCATCGGTGACGAACACCTCGCCGTGCTGGTACGGCGACATCGTGCCGGGGTCGACATTCAGGTAGGGGTCGAGCTTTTTGATGCGTGCGCGATAGCCTCGCGCCTGCAGGAGAGCCCCAAGGGCCGCTGCGGCAATGCCTTTTCCAAGTGAGGAAACCACGCCGCCTGTGATGAATACATATCGCGCCATGGGAGTCATCGCTTAACGCGGCCGGATTGATTCCGCCAGAGAAAAAACCACCGCGAAGGCTTTTTCCCAAGAAGGCGCTATGCCCCTGAGGGCAAGTCAAAACAAAAGGGCCGGCTGAGCCGGCCCTTTCGGCAGGATGATTGAAACGTCAGATGATGACGACTTTGGTGCCGACCCTGACGCGGCTGTAGAGATCCATGACGTGCTCGTTCATCATGCGGAAGCAGCCATTGGAGGCGCTGGTTCCGATCGACTGCGGCGCGATGGTGCCGTGAATACGCAAATGCGTGTCCTTCTTGCCGTCATAGAGGTAGATGGCGCGGGCGCCGAGCGGGTTCTGGCCGCCGCCGGGCATGCCGTCCTTGAACCGGCCATAGTGACTGGGCTCGCGCTTTTGCATGTCGAGCGTCGGGATCCAGCGCGGCCATTCCTGCTTGTCGCCGACCGCGACCGTGCCCTTGAACTGCAGGCCTTCGCGGCCGACCGCGATGGCATAGCGGCGGGCCGTCGTCGACGATTCGACGAGATAGAGGCGGCGGGCGCTGGTGTCGATGACGATGGTGCCGGCATCGTAGCCGGTGAACTCCACGTCCTGCGGCACGAATTCCGGCTTCACCTTGAACGGCTTCCTGGCGTCCTTCTTGGCAAGAGCCTGGTCGAGGGCACGCGTCTCAGGGAGATATGAAATCGAGGAAGATGAGGACGTGCCGCCGAACAGGCCAGCGAACAGGCCGCCGCTTGGCTGATTCTGGCCGACGACCTCGCTGCGCAGCTCGCCATTGTTGCCGGTCAAGGCGACATTCATCGCCTCGGCCGGGATCGGCTCGGCCGACTGGATTGGCGTAATCGGTTCAACCGGCTCGATGACCTTGATGGTCTTCTTGGCCGGCTTGGCGTCGGCCACTTCGGTTGCCTGTGCTTTCTGGCCCTTGCTGGCCAGGAACGCCTGCCGGTCCGCTTCGGCCTTGGCCTTGGCAGCTTCACGCATCGCCAGCTTCCTGGCTTCAAGCGCCTTGGCCTTGGCGTCTTCCTTGTCGGCAACGATCTTTGCTTCGATCTTCTTGATCTGGGCGAGATCGTCCGGTGTCGGGTTTTTCTTCCTCTTGAGAAGCTTCAACTGCGTCGCATCGCTCTTGACTGCGACGTTGATGGCGTCGGTTTTTTCTAACGAAACCGACTGTTGCGCGGCCATGTTTGCCGGCATTCCGGCGAAGGCCGGGGAATTCAGGCCGAAAGCGGCGCAAAGTCCCAGGAAAATGAAGCTGCGAAGCTGCATGGCGAAGATCCGATCGTTCAATGCTTGTTGCCCACGGCGTCGCCCGGCATCCCCCAAGGACACCGAAAATGCCGCGTGCAATCTATAGTCGAATAAGGGCGGGTGCCTCAAGCGCGAGACCGCGCTGTTACCCGTCGAATCTTCGTGATCGAGCAGCATTTGCCGCGACTGTGTTCAAACGATCACAGATCGCGGCTTTGGAAATGGGGAGGTTACTTGTTCGGAACCTGGGGGGCCGCCGGCGCGGTGTTGGTCGTGCCGTTGCTTGCCGGCGGGGTCGTACCGGTGGCGGGCGCGGTGGCCGGAGCTGTTGCCGGAGGCTTCGCCGCTGCATCGTTGCCTGACGGCGGCGTCGGCGTGGTGGTGCCGGCCGGTGCCGGGGTGGTGGTGCCGGGCAATTGGTTGAGCACGCCCTTGCCGGCGCCGTCCGACGTCGCGGGAACGCGGTCGAGAATGTCGATCGGCTTCTCGCCATAGCGGGCGATGACCGACAAGGTGAGCGACGTCACGAAGAAGGCGGCCGCCAGGATCGCCGTCGCCCGGGTCAGTGCGTTGGCTGCGCCACGCGCCGTCATGAAGCCCGATCCGCCACCAATGCCAAGGCCGCCGCCTTCGGAGCGTTGCAGCAGCACCACGCCGACAAGGGCGAGCACGACCATGAGATGGATGACGATCAGTACGGTTTGCATAGTTTATCCTGGCAAGGCCTTGCCCGGCCGCGGACACGACCGGTGAATTGGAGGCGGCTCAATACAATGCTTTCACGGCATTTCCAAGCCCGTGGCCGGAATATGGGAAGCAACGCACTCTTTGCAACGAATTTGGACGGGATGAGACCCGTCCAGCATCGCGGATCTCAGCCTGCAATGCTGCGATAGGCTTCCGCGATACCCAGGAAATCAGCCGCTTTCAGGCTGGCGCCGCCGACCAGCGCGCCATCCACATTCCTGACGCCCAGCAGTTCCACTGCGTTGGACGGCTTGACCGAGCCGCCATAGAGAATGCGCATCTTGGCAGCGATGGCGCCGAGTTTTTCCGACAGCTGTTCGCGGATATGCGCATGCGCCTCGGCCACATCGGCTGCCGTCGGCGTCAACCCGGTGCCGATCGCCCATACCGGCTCATAGGCAATGACGGTGTTGGATGGCGTGGCACTTGGCGGCACCGAGCCGGCGACCTGGCGCGACAGCACGTCCAGCGTCGCGCCCGCTTCGCGCTGCTGCTGCGTCTCGCCGATGCAAACGATTGCCACCAGCCCGGCGCGCCATGCGGCGGTGGCCTTGGCCTGGACGGTCGCGTCGTCGTCGCCGCGTTGTTCTCGGCATTCGGAATGGCCGACAATGACATGGCTCGCGCCAGCGTCCTTCAACATCTCCGCCGATATGCAGCCAGTGTAGGCGCCGCTTTCCTTGGTGTGGCAGTCCTCGCCGCCGGCATGGACCGGCGTACGCGACAGAATCTCGGCGGCATGGGAAAGCAGCGTCGCCGGAACGCAGACCAGGGATTCGGTCTCGGCATCGAGCCCGCTCATGAACCCGTTGCCGATCATCCTGAGCTCATTGAGCGAGGCACTGGTGCCGTTCATTTTCCAGTTGCCGGCGACAAGCGGGCGAATTCCTGGCGTCATGGTCTGCTTCTCCGGGCAATATCAGGCTCTGGCCCTCACTACCAAAATCAGGCCACAAAGCAATCGACAGTGGGCCGGAAGGGCGCTATTGCGCTTGTTTCAGACTCGGCGCATGCGAAAATGCGCATAAATCGGAAGTAACCATGCTTGGTATATTGAGAAGCGCGGCGGGTACCTGGGTCGCGAAGACATTGCTTTCGCTGCTGGTGGTCAGTTTCGCCGCCTGGGGCATCTCCGGGAAGTTGATGGGCGGCTTTGCCGGCCACGATTCGGTGATATCAGCGGGTGGCACCAAAGTATCGATCAACGAATATCGCCTTGCCTATGATCGCCAGCTCGCCGTCATGTCGCAGCAGTTCGGTCAGCGCCTCACTCACGAACAGGCAAAGGCACTTGGCATCGACAACACGGTGCTGGCGCAGCTCGTTTCCGGAGCCGTTCTCGACGAGCAGGCGCGTAAGCTGGGCCTCGGCCTGTCCAAAGACCGGCTGGCCGAGCTGACGCGTGAGGATCCGGCGTTCAAGGGCCCAAGCGGCCAGTTCGACAGGAAAACATTCGAATACATGCTGCGCCAGGTCGGCATGCGGCCCGAGGACTACCTGAAGAACCGAGCCCAGGTGGCGGTGCGCCAGCAGATCGTCGAGGCGGTCTCCGACGGCCTCAAGACGCCGGACACATTCTTCAAGGCGGTGGCGCTTTATCGTGGCGAGGACCGCACCATCGACTATCTGGCATTGCCAAAGACGCTCGTCCAGCCGATCGAGGCACCGAGCGACAGCGTGCTGTCCGCTTATTTCGAGGCCAACAAGAAAACCTACGCCGCACCCGAATACCGCAAATTCTCCTATGTCCGCCTCGAGCCGGCGGACATCGCGGATACGACCGCGGTTACCGACCAACAGGTCAGCGACGACTTCAACAAGAACAAGGCGCGCTACACGACGCCCGAAATGCGCACCATCGAGCAACTTGTTTTCAAGACGCCGGATGCGGCCAAGGCCGCGCTCGATTCGCTCAAGGCCGGCGCTACTTTCGAAAAGCTGGTGACCGCCGAGGGCAAGACCCCGGCCGACACGCTGCTTGGCACACTCGCCAGGGACAAGATCGCCGACAAGGCGGTCGCCGATGCCGCCTTCGCGCTCAACGCCAACGAAGTCAGCCAGGTCGTTCAGGGCTCCTTCGGCCCGGTGCTGCTGCGCGTCACCGAGATCAAACCCGAGGTGGTGAAGCCGCTCGCCGAAGTGTCCGACCAGATCAAGAAGGACCTGGCGCTGGGCGAGGCAAGCCGCATCCTTTTGGATGTGCACGACAGCTACGAAGACACCCGTGCCTCAGGCAGTTCACTGGCAGACGCGGCCACCAAGCTGAAGCTGAAGGACGTCACCATCGACGCCATCGATCGCAATGGCCTCCGGCCGGACGGCTCCATCGTCAAGGACCTGCCGGAATCGCCGGATTTGATCAAGGCCGTGTTTGACGCCGAACCCAACACCGAAAACGAAGCGCTGACCACGGCCGACAATGGTTTCGTCTTCTACGAAGTTGGTTCGATCACGGCGGCTCGCGACCGGACACTGGATGAAGTCCGTCAGAAAGTCGTCGCCGACTGGACGGCGGCAGAGACAACCAAGCGGCTCGCCGCCAAGGCGGGCGAACTCGAAAAGCGGCTCAAGGCGGGCGCAACGCTCGACGTCATCGCCGGCGAGCTCAAGCTGGACAAACAGACCAAGCGCGGCCTGAAGCGCGAGGCCGACGATGCCGATTTCGGCAAGGAGGGCGCTGCCGTGATGTTCGGCGTCGGCGAAGGCGGCACCGGCTTGATCCCCTCGCCCACCGGCGACGGACAGATCCTGTTCAAGGTCGCTGAAGTGTTCGAACCGGCCGGAGCCGATGCCAGCTCGGTGCCGGAGGATGCGCAGAAATCCTTCACCTCCGGCATGTCGGACGATCTGCTCGACCAATTGGTGGCGCAGTTGCAGACGCAGTATGACGTCCGCATCGACCAGGCCGCCGTTGCCCAAGCCTCGACACGATGAGCGCGCTGAAAACCCATATCGCCAAGGTCGCGGGCGGCAGCGCACTTTCCTTTGAGGAAGCGCGCGAGGCCTTCGACATCATCATGTCGGGCGACGCAACCCCCGGGCAGATCGGCGGCTTCCTGATGGCGCTGCGCGTGCGCGGTGAAACGGTGAGCGAGATTTCGGGCGCTGTCGCCACGATGCGGGCCAAGATGCTTCGCGTCGAGGCGCCCGCCGGCGCGATCGATATCGTCGGCACCGGCGGCGACAATTCCCACAGCGTCAACATTTCGACGGGGTCGGCCTTCGTCATTGCCGGCAGCGGCGTGCCAGTCGCCAAGCACGGCAATCGCGGCCTGTCCTCGCTGACCGGCGCTGCCGACGTGCTGATCGCGCTCGGCGTCAAGATCGACATCTCGCCCGAGTTCATCGGCCGCTGCATCCACGAGGCGGGCGTCGGCTTCATGTTCGCGCCCGCGCACCATCCGGCGATGAAACATGTCGGCCCGACCCGCGTCGAGCTCGGCACACGCACCATCTTCAACCTGCTCGGGCCGCTCTCCAATCCGGCTGGCGTCGTTAGGCAGATGGTCGGCGTGTTCCTGCCGGAATGGATCATGCCGGTGGCCGAGACGCTGAAAGCGCTGGGCACCGAGCATGCCTGGGTAGCCCATGGCGATGGCTATGACGAGATCACCACCACTGGCGAGACCCATGTCGCCGAACTGGTTGGCGGCGAGATCCGCAGCTTCATACTGACCCCGGAAGAGGTTGGATTGAAGCGCCATACCAAGGACGAGTTGCGCGGCGGCGACGCCGCCTACAATGCCAAGGCATTGCGCGATATGCTGGGCGGCGCTGCCGGCGCCTATCGCGACACCGTGCTGATGAATGCCGGCGCGGGGCTGGTTATCGCGGGCAAGGCAACGACGCTTGGCGACGGCATCGCACTCGCCGTGCAAGCCATCGACAGCGGCCGTGCACTGCAGGTGCTCGACCATCTGGTCGAAATTTCGAACGGGTGAACCGTGTCTGACATTCTGCGCAAGATCGAGGCCTACAAGCGCGACGAGATCGCTGCCGCCAAGGCACGCATACCGATGGCCGAGATCAAGGCGCGGGCCAAGGACGCCGATGCACCACGCGGCTTTCTCGCGGCACTTGAGGCGAAACGCAGGTCGGGCAACTTCGCCCTGATCGCCGAAATCAAGAAGGCTAGCCCCTCCAAGGGGTTGATCCGGGCCGACTTCGATCCGCCGGCATTGGCGCAGGCCTATGAGGCAGGCGGCGCCGCCTGTCTTTCGGTGTTGACCGATGCGCCGTCCTTCCAGGGTGCGCCGGAATTCCTCACCAAGGCACGGGCAGCCGTCGCCCTGCCCGCGCTGCGCAAGGATTTCCTGTTTGATCCCTACCAGGTCTATGAGGCTCGCGCCTGGGGCGCTGATGCCATCCTGATCATCATGGCCAGCGTCGATGACGCCCTGGCGAGCGAATTGGAGACGACCGCATTCGAACTCGGCATGGATGCGCTGATCGAGGTGCATGACGAGGCCGAGACGCTGCGCGCGGTAAAACTCTCGTCGCAGCTGATCGGCATTAACAACCGTAATCTGAGGACGTTCGAAACCAGCCTTAAAACCTCGGAGCGGCTGGCGCCGATGGTGCCGGGCGGCCGCCTGCTGGTCAGCGAGAGCGGTATTTTCACGCATGACGACTGCCTCAGAATGCAGAAGACCGGCATCGGCACCTTCCTCGTCGGCGAGAGCCTGATGCGGCAAGAGGACGTCACCGCGGCGACGCGCCTGCTTTTGACGGGCAAGGCCGTGGCTGAGGCTGTCTGAGGATGTCGCCCGCCCTCACCCATCTCGGCGCGCAGGGCGAGGCCAACATGGTCGATGTTGGCGACAAGGAAGAAACGACGCGAACCGCGATCGCCGAGGGTTTCGTTTCGATGCAGCCCGAGACGCTGAAGACCATTCTTGCCGGCAACGCCAAGAAGGGCGATGTGCTCGGCACCGCGCGCATCGCCGGCATCATGGCGGCGAAGAAGGCGCATGAGCTGATCCCGCTCTGCCATCCGCTGCTCCTGACCAAGGTTTCCGTCGACATCGAGCCTGATCATTCGCTGCCGGGGCTGAAGGTCACCGCGTTGGCGCGCGTAACCGGCAAGACCGGCGTCGAGATGGAAGCGCTGACCGCAGCGTCGGTCGCCTGCCTGACCATTTACGACATGGCCAAGGCGGTGGACCGCGCCATGGTCATCTCCGGCATCCGGCTGGTCGAAAAGACCGGCGGCAAGTCGGGTGACTACAAGGCCACTGAACATGGGGCAGGTACCTGATGGCGCTGGTTCCCGTCGCGGAGGCGCTCGAACGCCTGCTTGATGGTGCCGCACCCTTGGCCGGCGAAAGCGTTTCTCTCTTCGAGGCGGTCGATCGCGTGTTGGCGGAGCATGTCGTGGCGCTGCGCACCCAGCCGCCCTTCAATGCCTCGGCCATGGATGGTTATGCCACCCGCGCAGCCGATGTCGCTTCGGTACCGTCGAGACTCTCGGTGATCGGCATGGCGCCGGCCGGGCGTGGCTTTGACGGCACGGTCGGCGAGCGCCAGGCGGTGCGCATCTTCACCGGCGCGCCGCTGCCTGAAGGCGCCGACACCATCGTCATCCAGGAGAATGTCCGGGATCTCGGCGGCGGCAATATCGAAGTGATCGAGCCCACCGCCGAGTGGCGCAACATCCGCCGCATCGGCCTCGACTTTTCCAAGGGCGACGTCCTGTTGGAACAAGGCCGCTTGCTCGACCCGGCGGCGCTTTCGCTAGCCGCATCGGCAAACCATCCCACGGTAAATGTGGTCAGACGGCCGCTGGTCGCCATCATTGCCACCGGCGACGAGCTGTTGCCGCCGGGCAGCGAACTTGGGCCGGACCAGATCATCTCGTCCAACGCTTACGGCGTCGCCGCTGCCGCACAATCGGTCGGAGCTCGTGCACTCGATCTCGGCATTGCCGCCGATCGCAAGGAGGCAATTGCAGCGCTGGTGCAAAAAGCCGTCGCGGCCGGTGCGGATGTCATCGTCACTCTTGGCGGCGCCTCGGTCGGCGATCACGACTTGATCCATGACGTGCTGACTGGCGAAGGCATGACGCTCGGCTTCTGGAAGATCGCCATGCGCCCCGGCAAGCCGCTGATGTTCGGCCGTCTCGGCGCTATCAGGTGCATCGGCCTGCCCGGTAACCCGGTGGCCAGCCTGGTCTGCTCGCAATTGTTCCTGAAGCCGCTTCTGGCCAGGCTCGGCGGCCGCAATCATCGCCAGGACATTCGTCCGGCACGGTTGGGCGCCGCAATGGCGGCCAATGATCTGCGCCAGGATTATGTGCGGGCGGTGGTCAGGGAAGACGATGGCGGGCTGGTGGCGACGCCGTTCAGCATCCAGGATTCCTCGATGCTGCGGATGCTGGCCGACGCCAACGGGCTGATCGTGCGGGCACCGTTTGCCCCTGCATCCGCGACCGGAGACCCTTGCAAGGTCCTGATGTTGCGCTAAAGTAGCGCAATACAACCAACTGATAGAATTACGGAAAATGATCTCTTCTATTCCGAGATCAAGGTCCGCGTCATCGCATGTGCCGGATCGGCAAGCCCGTCCACAATGTCATAATGATGCCGGTCGGGTTCGACGATCGCACTGGTGGTGGCGCCAAGGCCGGTCCAAATGTTGGCCAGCAACGCATTCTGGCGCAGGAACTCCGAGCGCTCACCGCCTCCGGCCCAACAGGTGATGCGGGCACCCGTCAGGGGCCGCAGCAGCGCCGGGCTTTCCGTAAGGGCTTCGGCCTCATCGATTGCCAGCGCCGCGTTATGCCCGATGAACATAAGTGGACGCAGGTCATGCAGGCCTGAAATCGAGACGACGTGGCGTATGCGCCTTGCCACATCGGCCGCCAGAGGCGTGGTCGTGGTGACCATCCGACTGGCTAGATGTCCGCCAGCTGAATGTCCTGTCAGCATCAGCGGTCCCCCGACCATCGCCGCCGCCATGTCGATCGCCGTGCCGATTTCGCGGACAATGCCGGCGATGCGTATGTCCGGGCACAGCGTGTAGGACGGCATCGCCACTGCAAAGCCGTTGCCGACCGCGCCCTTGGCGAGGTGCGACCAGTCGCTCTTGTCGGACTCCAGCCAATAACCGCCATGGATAAACACGACGAGCCCCTTGGGCGCGGCCTCGGGCAGGAAAAGATCGAACCGATTGCGCGGCCGGTCGCCATAGGCGATGTCGATGCGCGCCCGGCCCTGCGCCGACAATGCGTCACGGAAGGCTTGCGCCGGCTCCGCCCAGGCGGCCGGCCAACGGTTGCTGCCGGCGATATTCGCACCATTGGCGTAGGCATTGTTCCAATCGGCAATGCGATGTCCAGGCATCGGCACCCTCCCCAAAGCGCATCCGTTTCAGCGCCGGCAATGGCCGTCACCATGCCATGCATCAACGCCCTAGGCAAAAACATTTTAGGCTTGAAACAAATTTCGACTGGTGCGATCCTGCCTGACGAACAGCCGACAATGGGAGGTCAGCTGTGCTGTCCAAAACCTGCGGATGGTCACCTTTTGCTGGTGGCGTCTTCGAACAGGCGTAACCGACTGCACGAAGCCTCTCGCGAAAGATGGGAACTTCAGATTCACCGCCTCGGACAGATGCTTCGCGCACTGGCCAGGCAGCAGATGGGATGGCGGCGACATGCTTGGGCCTTCAGCGCATATCGACACGTTCACGCGCGATAATCTGCCGCCGCCGGATCAATGGCCTGATATCCTGCTCGGCGGCTTCGACTATCCCGAACGCCTCAACGCGGGTGTCGAATTGACGGACAGGCTGGTCGAAAAGGGTCTCGGCGATCACACCGCGCTGATCGGCAATGGCCGCCGCCGCACCTACAAGGAATTGTCCGACTGGACGAACAGGCTGGCCCATGCGCTGGTCGAGAATTACGGCGTCAAGCCGGGCAACCGGGTGCTGATCCGCTCCGCCAACAACCCCGCAATGGTCGCCTGCTGGCTGGCCGCCACCAAGGTCGGCGCCGTCGTCGTCAACACCATGCCGATGCTTCGCGCCGGCGAACTCACCAAGATCGTCGACAAGGCGGAGATCACCATTGCGCTTTGCGACACCAGGCTGATGGACGAGATGACCGCCTGTGCCAAGGACAGCGCGTTTCTCAAGCAGGTCATCGGCTTCGACGGCACCGCCAACCATGATGCCGAACTCGATCGCGCCGCCCTCGACAAACCGGTCACCTTCACCGCCGTCAACACCGGCCGCGACGATGTCGCACTGCTCGGCTTCACCTCAGGCACGACAGGCGTGCCGAAGGCGACGATGCATTTCCACCGCGATCTCCTGATCATCGCCGACGCCTATGCCCGCGAGATCCTGCAGGTGACGCCGGACGACATCTTTGTCGGCTCACCGCCGCTCGCCTTCACCTTCGGCCTTGGCGGACTCGCCATCTTTCCCCTGCGCTTCGGTGCCGCGGCGACGTTGCTGGAGCAGGCGACGCCGCCCAACATGATCCACATCATCGAGACCTACAAAGCGACCATCTCCTTCACCGCGCCGACCGCCTACCGTGCCATGCTGAAGGCCATGGATGAAGGTGCCGACCTGTCATCGCTGCGCGTTGCCGTTTCGGCGGGCGAAACATTGCCTGGTCCTGTCTTTGAAGAGTGGACTGAGAAGACCGGCAAGCCGATCCTCGACGGCATCGGCGCCACCGAAATGCTGCACATCTTCATCTCCAACCGCTTTGACGACATGAAGCCTGCTTCCACGGGCAAGCCGGTCGGCGGCTACGAGGCGCGCATCGTCGACGATGCGATGCGCGAGGTGCCGCGTGGCGAGACAGGACGGCTGGCGGTGCGCGGCCCGACCGGCTGCCGCTACATGGCCGACGACAGGCAGAAGGAGTATGTGCGCGACGGTTGGAACCTCACCGGCGACACGTTTACCCAGGACGAAGACGGTTTCTTCCATTTCGCCGCACGGTCCGACGACATGATTGTCAGCGCCGGCTACAATATCGCCGGGCCCGAGGTCGAGGCAGCGCTGCTGTCGCACCCGGATGTCGCCGAATGCGCGGTCATCGGCGCCAGCGATGCCGAGCGCGGCGAGATCGTCGAGGCGCATGTCGTGCTGGTGCAAGGTGTTCCGCCCGACGCGCTGACCATCAAGCGCCTGCAGGACCACGTCAAGGCAACGATCGCGCCCTACAAATATCCGCGCTCGGTGAAATTCATCACCGCCCTGCCCAAGACCCAGACCGGCAAGATCCAGCGCTTCCGGCTGCGCACGGAGAAAATCAATTGAGCGAGCCCTACGATCCGGCCTCCGAAGGCGCGCAGATGTCGTTCAAGGAACGCATGTCCTACAGCGACTATCTGCACCTGGAAAAAGTGCTGGAGGCACAGACGCCGCTGTCGTCGGCGCATGACGAGATGCTGTTCATCATCCAGCACCAGACGTCCGAACTCTGGATGAAGCTCGCGCTGCACGAGATCGGCGCCGCGATCCGCTCCATCCGCGCCGACCGCCTCGAGCCGAGCTTCAAGATGCTGTCGCGCGTCGCGCGCATTTTCGAGCAGCTGAACAACGCCTGGGACGTGCTGCGCACCATGACGCCAAGCGAATACACCGAATTCCGCGACGCGCTCGGCCAATCCTCGGGCTTCCAGTCCTGGCAGTATCGCGCCATCGAATTCATGGCCGGCAACCGCAACCTCGCCATGCTCGGCCCGCACAAGCACCGGCCGGACCTTAACGGTAAGCTGGAAGCGATCCTTGCCGAGCCGTCACTCTACGACGAAGCCTTGCTGCTATTGGCGCGCAACGGATTCGATATCGGCGCCGACGCAAGGCGAACGGACTGGCGCGAAACCCGGACCGAGAATGAAGAGGTCCTGGTCGCCTGGCAGACCGTCTACCGCGATCCGCAGCGCTACTGGATGTTTTATGAGCTGGCCGAGAAGCTGGTCGATTTCGAGGACTATTTCCGTCGCTGGCGCTTCAACCACGTCACCACGGTCGAACGCATCATCGGCCTGAAGCGCGGCACGGGCGGCACATCAGGCGCGTCGTACCTCAAGAAAATGCTCGAGGTCGTGCTTTTTCCGGAACTGTGGACGGTCCGCACCCGGCTCTGACATCATCGATTGAGACCATTCGCACTGGGCCGACGTCTTCGTGGCAGGAGCCCGTCGCGAACAACCGAGGACTGACTGACCATGAGGGGAATTCCTGATCTCGCTGCAATCGAAGCAATGGATGCCGCGGATCCGTTGCGAGCGATGCGCGATCGTTTCATTCTGCCGGATGGGGTGATCTATCTCGACGGCAATTCACTTGGCGCGGCGTCCCACGCCGTCTTCGGCGAACTGCAGAAAGCAGCAACCCAGGAATGGGCCCAGGATCTCATCCGAGCCTGGAATACAGCCGGATGGTTCGAGATGCCGCTGGAACTCGGTGATCAACTTGGACGCTTGATCGGAGCAGCGCCAGGCCAGACCGTGGTCTGCGACACCACATCGATCAACATCTACAAGGTGCTGCATGCGGCGCTGAACATGCGGCCAAGCCGGCCGGTTATCGTCGCCGAGGGCGACAGTTTTCCCACCGACCTGTACATCGCCGAAGGGGTCGCCTCGACCCGAGAGGGCATCGTGTTGCGGCTCGCTGGCGTCGACGCGCCGACCATCGAAGAGCTGATCGACGAAAGCGTAGCTGTGGTGCTGGTCAATCACGTCAACTACAAATCGGGTGAATTGCGCGACATGGCGGCGCTGACGCGCAAGGCTCATGCGGCCGGAGCGCTGATCATCTGGGATTTATGCCACACCGCAGGCGCTCTACCCGTCGAGCTCGACCATGCGAATGCCGATTTCGCAATCGGCTGCACGTATAAATATCTCAACGGCGGTCCGGGCGCACCGGCCTTCATCTACGCCGCGCAACGTCATCACGGCGACATCAGCCAACCGCTCAGCGGGTGGTGGGGGCATGCCCGCCCCTTTGCGTTTGAACGCGGTTACGTCGCAGGTACCGGCATTCGCCGCTTTCTCTGCGGCACGCAGCCCGTCCTGTCGATGCGGGCGCTCAAGGGCGCGCTCGCCATCTGGGACGACGTCGACATGGCTGCGTTGCGAAAGAAGAGCGTTGCACTGACCGAACTGTTCATCCAACTCGTCGAAGCAAAGTGCGGTGCCTATGGTCTCACGCTGGAAACCATCCGCGACCCGACCAAGCGCGGCAGTCAGGTGTCGTTCCTCCACGATCACGGCTATCAGGTCATGCGTGCCTTGATCGAGCGCGGTGTGATCGGTGACTTCCGCGCGCCGTCCACCATCCGTTTCGGATTTACGCCGCTCTACGTCGCCTACAAGGATGTGTGGCTAGCGGTTGAGGTCCTACAAGAGATTTTGCACACCGGTGCCTGGAAGGCCCCGCGTTTCGCCGTCAAGGAGTCCGTCACCTGAAGCGGTGATCTCAACGATCGGTTGTCACCGGCCGTATAGCGAGCAGCGAATTTCCAATTCACAAATGGGTAGGCTCTCGGTCGAGGCGCTAGTGGTCGCGGACAAGCCGGAGGTTGGCATTTTGGCTTCGTTTCGTTCACGGCAAACGAGCGTCCTCAAAACTGGAAATGCGTGGCATGGAACTCCGTGGCCGACTGATGCCAAGCCAAGCCGCCGGATAGGCCACAAGCCATTAACCAAAGCGATTTCAATGGTCGCCAATATGCGGCGACAGGGCTGACGGGTCAGTCGTTGCCGCAGCCGTCTGCCAAATAATTTCGGCCTCCTTAACAAATTCACTAAACTTTAAACGGTTGCAGAACACAACTGGAACAGATAGTGTTTGTTCTGGGTTTGTTTTTCGATTCTGGTTCAGACCTTTTGTTCTAGCCTTGGGGGCTGCCATGCTGACGCGCAAGCAACATGAACTTTTGATGTTCATCCATGAACGGCTGAAGGAAAGCGGTATCCCGCCGTCCTTCGACGAGATGAAGGAAGCGCTCGATCTCGCCTCCAAGTCAGGCATCCATCGTCTGATCACGGCACTGGAGGAACGCGGTTTTATCAGGCGGCTGCCCAACCGGGCACGCGCGCTGGAGGTGCTGCGGCTGCCGGATTCAATCGCGCCGGGTCTCAACGCGGCCAAGAAGTTCTCGCCAAGCGTCATCCAGGGCAGTCTTGGTCAGGGTGGCCTTGGCCGCCAACTCAAGCCTGCAACGCCATCGCGCCTGCCCGCTGCCGGCAATGACGACGACGTGGTTTCGGCGGTGTCGATCCCTGTGATGGGGCGTATCGCCGCCGGTGTGCCCATCGATGCCATCCAGCATCAGACGCATTCCATTTCGGTGCCGCCGGATATGATCATGGGTGGCGAACATTATGCGCTGGAGGTCAAGGGCGACTCGATGATCGAGGCCGGCATCTTCGACGGTGACACCGTCATCATCCGCAATGCCGATACCGCCCAGCCTGGCGAGATCATCGTGGCGCTGGTGGATGAGGAGGAAGCGACGCTGAAGCGGTTCCGCCGCAAGGGCGCCTCGATTGCGCTTGAAGCCGCCAATCCGGCCTATGAAACGCGTATCTTCGGCCCCGACAGGGTCAAGGTGCAAGGCAAGCTGGTCGGGCTGATCCGGCGTTATTGAGCAGGAACGGCAGCCGGCTTTTCAGGTTTCTTGTAAGGTGGCAGGCCCCTCGCCTCACGCGAGAATTTGCGTTGCGCGTGCCAGGGTCGGTACGGGCTGTCCACGGCGAAGCTGACGGTTGCCGGCGTGATCGCCGATTGGCGATTGAAAAAGACGGCCGCGCTGCCTTTGCGGGCAAGCTGCCGCTTGGTGATGACGAGAACCAGCGGGTTGTGACAGGCATCATAGCCCGTCGCGTCATTGACGACGATCAGGTCGGCGAACCCGCAGGCCTTCCAGCTGTCCTTGCGGTCTTCGACATAAGCAATAATCGCACCGGACGTGTGCTTGGCCAGACAGACGCCGTCAGTGCAATAGAACGGCGCTCCTGGCGGCAGTTCCGTGGCATCCGCGATCTCGAATTGCCCGTCACCTCTGGTGAAGGTTTCCGGGACGACGATGGCTTCGGATCGCAACGCACGTTTCCAATTGTCGACCATGAATTCGTTTGGACGCGCGCGGCTGACAGCGAGTTCGCCGCCTCCGATCGGCATTGCAACCAGCCTGGCGTCCTCCGAGATCAACACATCCGGTGTTCGCGTGTCCGGGATGGTCAGCACACTGGCAAGCACGAAGGGAACCGCGGCAAGCCGAAGCCATGTCGTCGCCGTGGTCGCGATAACCAGGGCAATCGTCACCAGCAAGACGGACTGTTGAGAAATCAGGCCTACTCCATCGACTGGAGAGCGATCCGATATCCACGCCGAGATGGCGATCATTGCGGTCAGGCCCTTGCCCATCAAATAAAGGGCTGGCCAATCCAGTCCAAACGGCATCAACAGCGCGCTGGCTACAGCCAGAAACATCACGACTGATACAATCGGCATGATCGCCAAATTGGCGACCAGGCTGAGCGGCGACACGCGCTGGAAATGCCAGATAGCAAACAGCGCCGTGGCACTTCCGGCTATGATCGAGGTCATGGCCAGGCCGCCTGTCGCCAGCAGAAATTTCCGCGCCAGGAAGCCGGGCAAGGATCGCTTTGGCGGCGGCGGTCTGGATTTTCCCGCACGGTGATCCGCCCAGCCGGCATAGGCGCCGACAAGCGCAGCCGTTGCTGCAAAGGACATCTGAAAACTCGGGCCGACCACCTCATGCGGCGATACCACAATGACGGCGATCGCCGAGATCGCCAGATTGCGCATGGTCAGCGCCGCCCGATCAAACAGCACTGCAATCAGCATCACCGCCAGCATGATGAAGCTACGCTCGGCAGCAACGACGACGCCCGAAATGATGAGATAGGCAGCGATCGAGACCAGCGCAGCTGCGGCCGCGTATTTTTTCACCGGCCGGCGCGCGGAAAAGTCTGGAAACAGCGCGAAGGCACCGCGCAACAGACCCATGATTGTGCCGGCGACCAGCGCCATGTGCAGACCCGAAATGGAGATGATGTGATAAATGCCGGTGCGCCGCATCGCTTCGTTGATTTCATCGGGAATGCCGGCACGTACGCCGACGATCAGCGCCGCCGCGATCTCACCTTCGGCGCCGCTGACAGTGCCCCTGATATGGTCTGCGATGGCTTCGCGCGAATTTTCTATCCCTGAGGAAAGACGGGCCGAGATCGGCATGTCATCGTCGCTGGCCGACACAACTTTTGGATTGCCGAGAAAGAAGCCGCTGCCGCCGATGCCGGCGAAATAGCTGTCGAAGGAGAAGTCGTAGCTTTCCGGCCGCACCGGACCGGTCGGCGGCAACAGTTTGGCATAGCCGGTAATGAGTGAGCCGGCGGTCATCTCCGACGGTATCTTGCGCGCCGAAAGCCGTACCCTTTCCGGCACGTAGCGCAGTTTCGGCCGGGCGGTCGCTGTCACGTCGATGGTCAGTCGGATGCGGCCAGTTTCCATTTGCTCGAGCGAGACCACACGCCCGGTCAGTTGGGTCGAGATTTCCGAACCCAGCATCTGCGTTCCGACCCGCCATGTCTCGACCTTGCCTGCGAGCAAACCCAGAGCGCACAGCAGCGCCGCCATGAAGCACAGATGGGTTTTCGGCCAGGAACGCGAGACAAGCGCACATATCCCCGTCAGCACGACGACCGCGATGAGTTTTGGGAAATCAGGCTCCGCGGCCAGCGAGAAATAGCCGATCGCCCCAATCGCCAGGCAGACCGGCACCAGCAGGAAGGCGATGCCCCGGTCAAGCTCCAGCTCCGCCGCCTTGGCCACGCTATGGCGCAGGCGCGGCAATGAAACCTGACCAAGTCGCCGACGGGCCCGCACGATCCTGCCGTGGGCGGGCGAAACTGGCGCTGGAACATCCGCTTGCAAGGGTTGAATGCCAGTGCCTGGAATGACAGGTGATGGCGGCGGCGACGCCGGCAAAGGCATCGCAAACAGGGATCGTTCGCTGACGCCAACATTGGCGTCCTCGCCCTGATCCAAGCCCCGGCCTCGTCCAGCCATCGGGTCTGCCCCTTGCACCCCTGACGCCCTATGCTACATGAACGCGCAAAGCGCGAAAGTCCGCGCACCCACGCCCCGTTTCAGATGGTTTCCGAGAGTTCCATGTCCGACAAGGTCGTCACCCGTTTTGCCCCCTCGCCCACCGGCTATCTGCATATCGGTGGCGCACGCACGGCGCTGTTCAACTGGCTTTACGCAAAGCACACTAACGGCACGATGGTGCTGCGCATCGAGGATACCGACCGCGAACGCTCCAGCGATGCGGCAACCCAGGCCATTCTGGATGGGCTGACCTGGCTTGGGCTTTCCTGGGATGGCGAGGCCATATCGCAGTTCGAGCGCGCACCGCGCCACCGCGAGGTCGCCGAGGAATTGGTGCGCCTGGGCAAGGCCTATTACAGTTACGAGACGCCTGCCGAGCTCGAGGCAATGCGCGAGGCGGCGCGGGCCAAGGGCCTGCCGCCGCGCTATAATGGCCAGTGGCGCGATCGCGGCCCATCCGAGGCCCCGCCCGGCGTCAAGGGTGCCATTCGCATCAAGGCGCCGACCGAGGGCGAGACGGTCGTGCACGACCGCGTCCAGGGCGAGGTGCGCTTCCCCAACAAGGATCTCGACGATTTCATCATCCTGCGTTCGGACGGCAATCCGACCTACATGCATGCCGTGGTCGTCGACGATCACGACATGGGTGTCACGCACATCATCCGCGGCGACGACCACCTGACCAATGCCGCCCGCCAGACCGTGATCTACACGGCCATGGGCTGGGACGTGCCGTCCATGTCGCACATCCCGCTGATCCATGGTGCCGATGGTGCCAAGCTGTCGAAGCGGCATGGCGCGCTTGGCGTCGAGGCCTATCGCGCCATGGGCTACCTGCCGGAGGCGCTGCTCAACTACCTGGCGCGCCTGGGCTGGAGCCATGGCGACGACGAGATCATGTCGATCAAGGACATGATCTCCTGGTTCGACATCGGCGACGTCAACAAGGGCGCGGCCCGCTTCGACTTCGCCAAGCTGGAAGCGATCAACGGCGCGCATATGCGCAAGATGGCCGATGCCGAGCTGTTCGACATCTTCATCGCCACCTTGCCCTATCTCGAGGGCGGTCCGGCAATGGCCGCACGCCTTGACGATCGCAACAAGGCGCAGCTTCTGGCGGCTCTCCCAGGTCTGAAGGAGCGCGCCAAGACACTGGTCGAGCTTGTCGACGGCGCCGCCTTCCTGTTTGCCACCCGGCCGCTGCCGATCGACGACAAGGCAGCCCTCCTGCTCAATGACGATGCCCGCAAGATCCTGCGTGGCGCTCACGAAGCTTTGAATGCGCTTTCAGGTGACTGGACGGCTGCCGCGGCCGAGGCTGCGATCCGCGAGGTTGCACTGGCTGGCGGCCACAAGCTCGGTGCCGTGGCCCAACCTTTACGGGCTGCGCTGACCGGCAAGAGCACCTCGCCGGGTGTGTTCGACGTGCTTGCCGTGCTCGGGCGCGAGGAGAGCCTGGCGCGCATAGCGGATCAAATCGATTAGGAGCAAACTGGCCCAAGAAGATTGGCATTGAAAGGCGCGTTTCGCAGTGCAACATTAGGCCTTGGCCCAATCTGGCACGCACCTCCTGAAATGCGGTGGCGAATATGCGCATTGCGGTGATTTCGACGTGTCGCTCTGCAGAATTTGCCCTTGCCGGCATGAGGAAACAAGAAGGAGTTTGCAATGACCGAAGCTGCGAAAAAACTGGATGTGGGCGGCCAAGAGGCTACGGCAACGCTTGAGTTCGCCGGCAAGACTCACGAGTTCAAGGTGCGAAGCGGCTCCGTCGGGCCCGACGTCATCGACATTGCCTCGCTCTACAGCACGACCGGTGCCTTTACCTACGATCCCGGCTTCACCTCGACCGCAAGCTGCGAGTCCGAAATCACCTTCATCGACGGCGATGCCGGTATTCTTCTCCATCGCGGCTACCCGATCGACCAGCTGGCCGAGCACGGCGACTTCCTCGAAGTCTGCTATCTCCTGCTCTATGGCGAATTGCCGACCAAGGCGCAGAAGGACGATTTCGACTACCGCGTAACGCGCCACACCATGGTGCACGAGCAGATGTCGCGTTTCTTCACCGGCTTCCGCCGCGACGCGCACCCGATGGCGGTGATGTGCGGCGTGGTCGGCGCGCTGTCGGCCTTCTACCACGACTCCACCGACATCTCCGATCCCTACCAGCGCATGGTCGCTTCCATGCGGCTGATCGCCAAGATGCCGACGATCGCCGCCATGGCCTATAAATACCACATCGGCCAGCCCTTCATTTACCCGAAGAACGAGCTGAACTTCGCCGCCAACTTCCTGCATATGTGCTTCGCCGTGCCGTGCGAGGAGTACAAGATCAACCCGGTGCTGGCGCGCGCCATGGAACGCATCTTCATCCTGCACGCCGATCACGAGCAGAACGCCTCGACCTCGACCGTTCGTCTTGCCGGCTCGTCGGGCGCCAACCCGTTCGCTTGCATCGCGGCTGGCATCGCTTGCCTCTGGGGCCCGGCCCATGGCGGCGCCAATGAAGCGGCGCTGAACATGCTGGGCGAGATCGGCCATGTCGATCACATCCCCGAGTTCATTGCCCGTGCCAAGGACAAGAACGATCCGTTCCGGCTGATGGGCTTCGGTCACCGCGTCTACAAGAACTATGATCCGCGTGCGAAAATCATGCAGAAGACCGCGCATGAGGTTCTGGGCGAGCTCGGCATCAAGGACGACCCGCTGCTCGACATCGCCATGGAACTGGAAAAGATCGCGCTGACCGATCCCTACTTCATCGAGAAGAAGCTCTACCCGAACGTCGACTTCTACTCCGGCATCACGCTGAAGGCGCTGGGCTTCCCCACCACCATGTTCACCGTGCTGTTCGCGGTCGCCCGCACCGTCGGCTGGATCGCGCAGTGGAAGGAAATGATTGAGGATCCGCGCCAGAAGATCGGCCGCCCGCGCCAGCTCTACACCGGTGCGCCGGAGCGTGACTACGTGCCGATCGCCAAGCGCTGATCTGGGCTTATTAAAATGAAAAGGCGCCTCAGGGCGCCTTTTTCGCGTAACGCAACACAACGCCCGCCGCAATCTCGCCAGATGGCTTGTCGGTCGCCATGCGCCTGGCGATCTCGGCAAAGCCTTGCTTCTGCCAGGCACGCATGCCGCTGTCGGCGAACAATGCTTCCATCTGCCGGGCCAGATTGTTCGGTTTGACGTATTCGTTGTAGAACTCGGGAATAAGCGCACGATCGGCGATCAAATTGGGCAGCAGCGCCGACCAGACCGAAACGAAATAGGGCGCAACGGCACGTGCGATGGGATCGAGCCTGTAGCTTGAGACCATCGGGACGCCTACCAACGCGAGTTCCAGCGATACGGTCCCCGACGCGATCAACGCGGCATCGGCCTTGCCGAAGGCCTGCCATTTGCGCTGGGGATCGACGATGATTTCGGGCTTTTCGTCCCATCGGGTGACGCCAGCGCGGACGAGCTCCGCGACATGCGGCACTGTCGGCAGCATCAGCCGCAGGCGATGCCCGCGAGCCTTCAGCATCGACACGGTCTCGCCAAATGGCTCGAGCAGCCTTCGCACCTCGCCGCGCCGTGAACCGGGCAGGACAAGCAATGTCTTGACGCGATCAGCTGCCAGGTCGCGCGGCAGGTCTTGCGCCTTCGCCGCCGCCAGCACGCCTGCATCATGGGTCAGGCGATGCCCGACATAAGTGCCGGGCGGACCACCGAGCCGTTCCAGTTCCTTGACCTCGAACGGCAGGATGCAGAGGATATGGTCGACATAGGGTTTCATTGCCGCCGCCCTGCCCGGCCGCCATGCCCATACACTCGGGCAGACATAGTGGATGATCGGGATCGACGGATTGGCCGCGCGCACTTTCCTGGCCACGCGCAGCGAAAAATCGGGGCTGTCGATGGTGACGAGGCAGTCCGGCTTCTCCCGAGCAACAGTGTCGGCCAGTTGATTGATCCGCCGCATCAGCCGTGGCAGATCGCGCAGGACGGCGGTGAACCCCATGAGTGCGATCTCGCCGGCATCGAATGGCGATACCAGGCCCAGGGCCTGCAGATGGCGGCCACCAAGGCCGAGGAGTTGCACATCGCGACCGGTCGCATGTTTCAGCGAACGCACGATGTCGGCGCCGAGCACGTCTCCGGACTCTTCGCCGGCGACGATGGCAATCCTGAGTGGCCTGTCATTACCCATTAGCCGGCTCCACAGCAGGCAAACCGACGATGAAGAGGCCAAGCGCATTGGCCCGGGCGATGGTCGCAGGGCCTTCCAGAACAAGCGAACGTCCTGCCTCGACGGCAATGCCGGCAAGTCCGGCCGCATGCGCGGCTTCAACCGATTGCGGGCCAATGGAAGGAAGATCCGCGCGCAGTTCCTGACCGGGCTTGGCGCATTTGACGAGAACGCCACGGGTCTTGCCCGCGATGCGGCCGTGGCCGCGCAGCAGCTTCGCCCGCTCGAGCAACCCAGCCGTCCCTTCAATGCCTTCCAGCGCGATGACGCGGCCGCCGATCGCTATCGCCGCCTGGCCGATATCCAGCGCCCCGATGGCCTTCGCCGCGGCGAGCCCCGCTTCGATGTCGCGCCGATCTGAATCCCTGGGCGCTGCCTTCGTCAAGACGCCCTCGGCGGCAACGAGGGTCGGAACGATTTCGTGGGCGCCGACGACCTTTATTCCACGCGCCTCCAGGCCTCGCGCCACGACCTTCAGCAGGCCGTCATCGCCGCGTGCGAGCGCCATCACGACAAGCGGTATGACCGCAAGCAGGCTGAGGCTTGGGCGCAGATGTGTCAGTCTCGGTCTGCGCCTGATCTCACCCGCGAGCACCAGGTGGGTGATCCCGTGGCGTCTGAGTAAGGGGAGCAGTGAGCCGATGGCCTCCAGGGCAAGCGTCTCATGCTCATACTGGCGCAATTCGGCCAGTCGGTCGGCCTCACCTTCCATGAGAATGATGAAGGGCGGGTAGCCCTGCCCGGCCGCACCGGCCGCGACTTCGACCGGCAGGCTGCCGCCACCGGCGATGATGCCGACCCTGGCATCAGGCGAAAGATCGAGACCCCTCGCGACGACCTCAGTCTTCGTCATCGGCGTCGTCGCCATCGCCGCCCTTGAGCGACGGCACGGCATAGTGCCGCTTGCCGCGGCTGGAGATGAAATCGATGATCTTCATGGCTGTCGGCGACGAGGCGAATTCCGCCTTGGCCAGCTCGACATTCTCGGCAACCGTGCGGGAGCGATCGAAAATCGTCCTGTAGGCTTTGCGCAGCAGGTAGATTTCCGCGCGCGGCAGGCCGGCCCGCTTCAGGCCAATGATATTCAGGCCGCGCAGGCTGGCGCGGTTGCCGACGGCAATGGCGTAGGGGATGACATCGCCGACAAATGCCGAACATCCGCCGAGGAAAGCGTTGTCGCCGACACGCACGAATTGATGCACGGCGCTGAGGCCGCCAATATAGACGTTGTTGCCGACCTCGCAGTGGCCGCCCAGCGTCGCGCCATTGGCAAAGGTGGCATTGTTGCCGACAACGCAATCATGGGCGATGTGGGCGTAGGCGAGGAAATTGCCATTGTCGCCGACCGTGGTTTCGCCGCGGCTGGTATCGGTGCCGACATGCATGGTCACACCTTCGCGGATGGTGCAATTGGCGCCGATGACCAGCGTGGTGCGACCGCCCTTGTGCTTGGTGTTTTGTGGCGGCGCGCCCAGTGTCGCCATCGGATAGACCTTGGTCGACGCCCCGATGGTCGTCGCACCCATCACCGAGACATGGCTGACCAGTTCGACACCGTCGCCGATCACGGCATCGGCGCTGATGTGGCAAAACGGTCCGATGCGCACACCTTGGCCAATCTGGGCGCCTTCTTCCACGACGGAGGAAGGATGGATGGAAGTCTTGATTTTCATAAGCACCCGATCGTCAGTCGCCGGTGACCATCATGGCTGAAATCTCGGCCTCGGCCACCTTGGTACCCTCGACCATGGCTTCGCAGGCGAATTTGAGCAGGTTGCCGCGCTTCTTGATTTTCTTGACGTGGATCTTCAACTGGTCGCCAGGAACGACCGGTTTGCGGAACTTGGCGTTGTCGATGGTCAGGAAATAGACCAGCGACGGCTTCGACGCCCCAAGGCTGCGGATGCAGATGGCGCCGGCCGTCTGTGCCATGGCCTCGACGATCAGCACGCCTGGCATGACCGGCTGCTCGGGGAAATGGCCCTGAAAATGCGGCTCGTTGATAGTAACGTTCTTGATGCCGACGGCCGAGTTATCGCCATCGATGTCGACAATGCGGTCGATCATCAGGAAGGGATAGCGATGCGGCAGGAGCTTCATCAGCCCCATGATGTCGACCGCTTCCAGCGTTGTCGCCGCCACCATATCAGCCATTTCCGTTGCCCTGCTTGCGTGCCCTGGCCATCGTGCGCAACATGGCTATCTCCCGCATCGCTTCCGCCATCGGCTGTGCCGGATAACCACCCCAGATCTCGCCGGCAGGGACATTGCTCATAAATCCACTTCTGGCGGCAAGCTTGGCCCCAGACCCGATGGTCAGGTGATCAGCAAGCCCGACGCCGCCGCCCATGGTGACATTGTCACCCACGACGACGGAACCTGAAATACCCGAAAGTCCAGCTATTATGCAATTGCGCCCGATGCGGACGTTATGGGCGATCTGCACGAGATTGTCGATCTTGGTGCCCTGGCCGATGATCGTATCGGACATGGCGCCGCGATCGACCGTCGTGTTGGAGCCGATCTCGACATCGTCCTGGATGACGACCCGCCCGATCTGGGGAACACGCTCTGGCCCCTTGGCGCCACCAACAAAGCCAAAGCCATCCTGGCCGATCCTGGCGCCGCCATGGATGATGACCCGGTTGCCGATCAGCGCATACTGGATGCTGACGCCCGGGCCGACATAGCCGTCACGGCCAATCTGGCAGGACTGTCCAATGACCGCGTTTGGCGCGATGACGGTGCCGCTGCCGATCGAGGCGCCTGGCCCGATGACCACGCCAGCCTCGATGATGGCGCCGGCTTCGACATGCGCGGTCGGATCGATATGGGCATGTGGAGAAACACCGGTTTCACCGGTCATCGGCCCCGGTGTCGCGGCCGCGGGGAACAGCAGCCGACCGATCAGCGCGAAGGCCTGTTGCGGCCGTGGATGGGTGAGGACGGCGACACCGGCCGGCGCCTTGCTGGCGAATTCCGCCGGGCAAAGAACCGCGGCTGCCCGCAGCGACGGCATCAGCCCGGAATTGCGCTTGCCGTCGACGAAGACGAGCGCATTGGCGCCGCCTTCGTGGGCCGGTGCCAACGCTGAGATCGAAACCTCCGAGTGACCGGAATCGACAAGCACCGAGCCGGTCAGATTCGCGACTTCGGCCGCCGTATACCGGCGTGATGGCGCGAAAAACACCGGATCGGTCATTCCAGAAGCTATATCCAGCTAGGTCGGAACATTTCTCCCGGATCCATAAAATCCGGGAGCATCGTTGGCCGCCGATCAGAAGCGGGTCGATATGCCGAAGTTGAATTCCTGCACGTCGTCGCGAGCGTACTTCTTGACCGGGATCGCGTAGTCGATACGGATCGGGCCGAACGGCGAGGCCCACATCAGGCCAAGGCCCACAGAGGCACGCAACTGCAAGTCCGTTGACTCTTGAACAACGCTCGTAACCTGACTGCCATAGAGGGTGGCGGCGTCAGCAAACACAGCACCGCGAAGGCCGAAGCTTTCCGGAACGACTGGCAACGGGAACTGGGCTTCAGCGGAGGCGTTGAAGTAGGTCGTGCCGCCGAGATGGTCACCCGTGAGAGGATCCACAGGCCCAATACCGCCATAAGCAAAACCGCGGATCATACGATCGCTGCTTTGGAACTGATCGAATATGCGCAGGCCGTCACTGCCATAACCCTCGACATGACCGGCGCCGCCCGAAATCAGGCCGACAAGATCAAGCGACTCGGACAGCGTCTGATAGACGCTGCCGCGCGCCGTGACCTTCACGAACTTGGCATCACCGCCGAGACCGGCCACTTCGACGGACGAATTGGCATAGATACCCTCATGCGGGTTCTTCATGTCGTCGATGGTGTTATAGACCAACCCAAGGCTGACCGACGACTTGATCCAAGGACTCTGCTCGATACCATCCAAGATGGCAGTGGAAATGTTGCACGTGCCGTCGGGATCTGCGGTGGTGGTAGGGCCACAGCTGTCGTCCACCTTATATTTCTCTTGCGAGATATTGTACGCCAGCTGGGTCGTGATGTTGTTGGTGATCGGCAACCCGAAGCGGATCGTCGCGCCCGTGGTATCGCTGTCATAGTCGTTGTTGTATTCCCGCGTCGACTTGTAGATGTCGAAGCCGGCCGCGATGCGCCGTCCGAGGAAGTACGGCTCGGTGAAGGACAGGCTGTAGTCGCGCGAATTCTTGCCGCCGCCGGCCGACAGCTTGATGAACTGGCCGCGGCCGAGGAAGTTGCGCTCGGTGATCGATCCTTCGACGGACGGACCCGCCGAATCGCCGCCGGTCGAATAACCGGCACCAATCGAGAATTCACCAGTCGACTTCTCAACCACGGTGACCACGAGAACGACCTGGTCTGGCGCCGATCCCGGGACGGTCGAAATATCGACCGACGTGAAGTAATCGAGGTTCTCCAGGCGCTTCTTGGCGCGCTGGACAAGCACCTGGTTGAAGGCGTCGCCCTCGCTGACATCGAATTCGCGGCGGATGACGTAGTCGCGCGTACGATCGTTGCCGCGGATCTCGATGCGCTCGACATAGGCCTTGGTGCCTTGGTCAATCGTATAGACTACCGAAATCGTATGGTTCTCGAAGTTGCGGTCGCCACGTGGCGTCACCTGCGCGAAGGCATAGCCGGAACCGGCCACCTTCTCGGTAAGCGCGATGATCGAGTCTTCGACGTCCTTGGCGTTGTAGACATCGCCCTTTTGGGTCAGGACCACCGATTCCAGCGACTTCGAGTCGACTTCCGGGATCGTGCTTTCGACGCTGATATCGCCGAAATTATAGCGAGTGCCTTCCTGGACGGTGATGGTGACCGTGTATTTGTTCGTCGCACTGTCGAGTTCGCCGACAGCAGACACGACCTGGAAATCGGCATAGCCGTGATTGTAGTAGAACCGGCGCAGCAGCTCCTGGTCGGCGCGCAGCTTGTCCTCGTCGTAGACGTCGTCGCGCAGGATGAACGAAACCCAGGAGGAGCGCTTGGTGTTGATCACGTCCGACAGGCGGCGGCTCGAATAGGCGCTGTTGCCGACAAAATTGATCGCCGCGATCTGCGTACGGTCACCTTCGGTGATCTTGAAAAGCACATTCACGCGGTTGTCGCCGAGGTCCATGACCTGCGTTGTCACGCCGGCATCATCGCGGCCGATATGCTTGTAGGCGCCCTTGATCTGCTCGACGTCGGCATCGAGGGTCGCCTGCGAGAACGTGGCGCGCGGCTTCAGCTGGATAGCCATCTGCAGCGCGGGGTCCTTGATCTTCTTGTTGCCCTGGAAGAGCACCTGGTTGACGACCTTGTATTCGGCAACCTTGACCACCAGCGTCGAGCCGACCTGGTTGATCTGGACGTCCGAGAACAGGCCGGTGCCGAACAGCGCCTTGACGGCCGCGTCGATGTCGGAACTGGAGAAGGCCTTGCCCGGCTTGATGGTGATGTAGTTGCGGATGGTTTCGGCGTCGACACGCTGGTTGCCGCTCACTTCAACCCTGCTGACGACAGCGGCTTCAGCCGTCGATGTGGCAACGAATTGCACTGCGAGCGCACCCGGCACAACCAGAGCCGCGGACAGTGCCGCCGCTGACGCGGCGTTCAGAAACTTGGAAGCTGCCTTCATCGGGCTTAATAACCTTTTCTCGTAGTCCCCACGGCGAGAAAACCGGACGTGCGGTAATTTCCCCTACCGTATTAACCGGATTTTCCCTACACGCAAGGCTTCTGGTTAATTTGTATTTACTTAACCCTGGTGCGTGGCTTTCGCGTCACTCATATCCCCGTGCATGGTAAACGGCGTCTCAACATCGGCCATGCCCAGGCCAAATTCCTTCATGATTTCAGCATCCAAACAGATCGTTCCAGAACACGAAGCCCATGAAGCACAAGACCAGAAGCAGACCGGCCCGATAGGCCATTTCCATCATCCGTTCCGACACCGGACGGCGGATGACGGCCTCCACCCCGTAGAACAAGAGATGGCCGCCGTCGAGGGGGGGAATCGGCAAAAGGTTTAGAATGCCTATCCCCACGGACAGGAGTGCGACGAGTTGCACCAGCCATTCAAAACCCAGTTTGGCCGCCTTGCCGGCCATGTCGGCGATCTTGACCGGACCACCCAACTGGCACTTGTCCTCGCGCCCGACGGCGAAGCGCTGCATGAACTGGCCGGTGCGCTCGATGACGTGGCCGGTTTCCTCGACAGCCGCCGCAACGGCGCCGACCGGTGTATAGGTGATGAGACGAGGCTGGCCGAGTTCCTTGTTGTTGACGACGCCGATCACCGCGACCTTGACCTTGTTGCCGAGCGCGTCTTCCTGCTCCATCAACTGCGGGCTCGCGGTCACCGTGACTTCCTTGCCACCGCGCAGCATGACGAAGGTGATGACATCGCCGGCGCGGCCCGAGACCAGCCGCTGCACGTCACCGAAGGTTTCCACCTTGCTGCCGTCGACGCTGACGAATCGGTCGCCCGGCTGAATGCCGGCCTTTGCCGCCGGACTGTCTGTTGTAACCTCGGCCACCATGGGCTCTGCGACATAACGCCCATAGGTGGCAAACAGCACGGAAAAGACGACGATCGTCAGCAGGAAATTGAACAGAGGCCCGGCCGCCACCGTCGCCGCGCGCTTCCAGATCGCCTGGGTGTGGAAGGCAACCTTGCGCTCCTCGTCGGTCAGCGTTTCCAACTCATCCGACGTCGGCTGGCTGGAGGTGGCGTTCATGTCGCCGACAAATTTGACATAGCCGCCAAGCGGTATGGCGCACAGCTTCCAGCGCGTGCCATGGCTGTCGTTGAAGCCGATGAGTTCGGGACCAAAGCCGATCGAGAAGGCCTTGACGCCGATGCCGCACCAGCGACCGACGAGGTAGTGGCCCATTTCATGGACAAACACCACCACGGTCAGCACGAAGAGAAACGGCACGAGCGTGCCGAGAAGCAAGCCGTCCGTGCTGAAAAGCGCGTGAAGAATCTCGTTCAAGACAAACCCTCAAATTCTTCCGCGGCACAGTAGCGCCGTGACTGTGACATCAATCCGGGCGAATCCAAGGCACGCCTGGTGCCGGATCGCGAAATGACATCGTTCAAATGGGAAACAGGCCCTGCGCCGGATGATCGGCGCCCGCCGAAATCCAGCCGATGACGTATAGAGCCAGAGCCGCCGCGACAAGCCCGTCGACACGGTCCATGACCCCGCCATGGCCTGGAATGAGCATGCCTGAATCCTTGCGGCCGTGCCGCCGTTTGACCCATGATTCGAACAGGTCCCCGGCCTGGGCAACAATCGAGAGCACGAGCGCCACCAGACCGAGCAGCGCCAGATTGCCGGCACCGGCAACCGCGGCCAGAATCAGCCCGGCAACCACACCGCCAACCGCGCCACCGAGTGCGCCGCTGCGCGTCTTGCCGGGTGAAATCGACGGCGCCAGCTTGGGACCGCCCACAGTCCGCCCGACGAAATAGGCAAAAATGTCGGTCGCCCAGACGACCGCGAACAGGAACAGGATGGCGACGAGGCCCGAATGATCGCCGTCGCGCAGCAAGGCAAGCGACAGGCCGGACACGCTGGCATAGGCAAGGCCGCACGCATCCCACTGCCCGCTGTTGCGAACCAGGGCGGCTATCGCTGTCACGACGATCAGGGTGACGACGAGCGGCAGCAGCCAGAATGCTGGAAGGCCGGCAATCAAGGCGCCGATTAAAACGACCATCAGCGCTTCTGGCAGGAAGCCCAGTCCATTGGTCGACATGGGCCGCGACATGCGTGTCCACTCGTAAAAGATCATCCCCGACATGGCCGCGCACAGCAATCGGAAAGGCAGGCCGCCAAGCCAGGTCAGGCCAAGGGCAACGATGGCAAGGATAACCGCTGAAATGACGCGGAGCTGGAGATTGCTCATCCCGCGGCCGGTCGCGACGCGACGTCCTGTGGCCCATGTCCGCCAAAGCGACGCTCGCGGCCGGCGAATTCACGCAAGGCTTCGGCGAGATGCTCGCGACTGAAGTCTGGCCAATAGCAAGGCAGGAAGACGAGCTCGCTGTAGGCGGCCTGCCACAACAGGAAGTTGGACAGGCGAAGCTCGCCGCTGGTGCGTATGACCAGCTCCGGATCCGGAATCCCTTGTGTGTCGAGGGAGCCGGCAAAGCTTTCGGCTGATATCGACTCGCTGTCGATTTCGCCGCGCGCCACGGCCGAAGCAAGCTTGCGGGCCGCGCGGACGATCTCGTCGCGTCCGCCATAGTTGAAGGCGATCACCAGCGTCAGCGCTTCGTTGCCTGATGTCAGCGATTCGGCCTCGTCGAGCAGCCCTCTGATGTCGGCCTGCAGCCCTGCCCTGTCGCCGATGATCCTGACCCGCACGCCGCTCTGGTGCAGTTCGGCCAGGTCACGGCGGATGAACAGCTTCAACAGTCCCAACAGGTCGCTGACCTCGGACTTCGGCCGCGACCAGTTCTCCGACGAGAACGCATACACGGTCAGGAAGGAGATCCCGAGACCGGGTGCCGCGCGCACCGTCTTGCGCAGCGCCTCGACGCCGGCGCGATGGCCGGCAAGCCTCGGCATGCCACGCGCCTTGGCCCAGCGTCCATTTCCATCCATGATGATCGCGACATGCGCGGGCGTTGTCATGATCTCGCTTTCGGGTCGGCCTAAGGCCAACCCTAAACCTGCATGATTTCAGCTTCCTTGTCGGAAAGCAGATGATCGATGGTGCTGATTGTCTCGTCGGTAAGCTTTTGGACCTGGTCCGAACGCTTGCGTTGATCGTCCTCGCTGATGGTGCCGTCCTTCTCAGCCTTCTTCAGGAAGTCCATGCCGTCGCGGCGCACATGGCGCGCGGCGACGCGGGCATTCTCGGCATAGGTGTGCGAGATCTTGACCAGTTCCTTGCGGCGCTGTTCGTTGAGCTCCGGCAGCGGAATCCTGAGATTGGTGCCGTCGACGATCGGGTTGAAGCCCAGATTGGATTCACGGATGGCGCGGTCCACCGCGCTGACCATCGCCTTGTCCCACACAGACACCGAGATCATACGCGGTTCCGGCACCGAGACATTGGCCACTTGGTTGATGGGCATGCTTGTGCCATAGGCCTGCACCTGGATCGCATCGAGCAGATTGCTGGAGGCGCGACCGGTCCGCAACGAAGCCAGGTCATGCTTGAACGCCGCGATTGCTCCATCCATGCGCCGCTTGAGATCGTCGTACTCACTCATTTTAGTCTCCTCGACCCGTCTGCCGCGGGTTCACTGCTTCGGGGCAAGGCCCCGTTCGAGCCTGATTTTCGAAAAGCCGGTTTCCCCTTTTTTAGGGATCAGGCCCCGGATCAATCGTCCGCGACGACCGTACAGCGGCCGCCACCCCTCAGAATATCGCCGAAACCACCTTTTTCGTGGATCGAATAGACGATTATCGGAATGTTGTTTTCGCGCGCAAGTGCAATTGCAGCCGTATCCATGATGGAGAGGCCGCGTTTTATGACTTCACCATGGCTGATGCGCTCGAAACGGGTCGCATTCGGGTCTTTCTTCGGGTCGGCCGAGTAAACGCCGTCGACCTGTGTGCCCTTGAACAGCGCATCCGCGCCGATTTCGGCGGCGCGCAGTGCCGCGGCCGAATCAGTGGTGAAGAACGGATTGCCGGTGCCGCCAGCGAAGATCACCACCTTGCCCTGGTTCATATACGCATCTGCCTGGCGCTGCGAGAAGCTCTCGCAAAGCTCGGGCATGGCGATCGCCGAAAGCACCACGGCGTCGACGCCGATCTTGTTCAGCGAGGTGCGCAGCGCCAGCGAATTGATGACTGTGGCAAGCATGCCCATGTGGTCGCCGGTGACGCGATCACCGCCCTTGGAGGCAACGGCGACGCCACGAAAGATATTGCCGCCGCCGATCACGACGCCAACCTCGATGCCAAGCGCGCGCGCTTCGGCAATGTCGCCGGCGATTCGGTCGACGACCGAAACATCGATGCCGAAATGCTGTTCGCCCATCAACGCTTCGCCCGACGCTTTCAGCAAGACACGTCGGTAGAGGGGCTTCACCGTCATCTGGGCCTCGTCATTTTGCATGTGGCGTTCGGGCATGCATTCGCGCGGGCGCGATCCCAAAACACCGGGTTCCGATACACGAAGGGCGCCGCGATGTCACGCGGCGCCCTCACCCAATTCTGCCTGCCCGTCGTGGCCTGTCAGCGACTGGTAATGCTCACGGCGGCGCCCTCGACCAGCAGCGGCGGTGCATAACCCGCCGGCTTGTCGCCGGTCACGGCACCGCCGGTAACACGGGCCTGGATTTCGGAACCGAAGTACGAGTAGGGAAAGGGCGCCGGTGTTTTGCTGACCGCATCGAGCCTGGCACGAAGTGCATCGGGAATCATGAAATCCAGCGCTGCAAGGTTGTCTCGCAGTTGTGCCAGTCTGGTCGCGCCGAGGATCACGCTGGCGACGCCCGGTTGCGTTGCTATCCAGTTGAGCGCGACTTCAGCCATGCTGCGCCCGAGTTCCGCGGCGACCTTTTCGAGTTCGGCGACAATTGCCCAGTTGCGCTCGGTAAACTTCTGGAACCCCGGATGTGTGGTGTCGCGGAAGCCGTCGAGCCGGCCGGCATTTCCATCCTGCGTGGGACGGTACTTGCCGCTGAGCAGGCCGCTTGCCAGCGGGCTCCACACCATGATGCCGGCGCCATGGCGGGTGCCGAAAGGCACGAATTCGTGCTCGATCGAACGCTCGGCGAGCGAATATTCGAGCTGCAGCGCCGACACTGGCTCATAGCCGCGCAATTCAGCGATCGTTTGCGCGCGGGCAGCATACCAGGCCGGCACGTCGGACAGGCCGACATGGCGAATTTTGCCTGCGCGCACAAGATCGTCCATCGTGCGCATGACCTCCTCGGCCGGTGTCAGCCCGTCCCATACATGCAGGAGGTAGAGGTCGATATAGTCGGTGCCCAATCGCTTGAGCGATGCGTCGACGGCGCGCAGGATATTTTTGCGGCCGTTGCCGCCTGCGTTCGGATTGCCGGGTTCCGCGTTGAACGTGAATTTGGTGGCGATCACCGCCTTGTCGCGCAAGCCCCGCTCGGCAATGAATTCGCCGAGCCAGGTTTCGGCGGTGCCACCCGTATAGAGATCGGCGGTATCGAAGAAATTGCCGCCCGCCTCGACATAGGCGTCAACCATGGCGCGAGCGGTTTCCCTGTCTGTGCCCCAGCCCCATTCCGTGCCGAAGGTCATCGTGCCCAGCGCCAGCCGGCTGACCCGGAGGCCGCTGTTGCCAAGAGTGTAATAGGTCATGGTCATGATCGTCTTCCAATGCTGGTGATGAATGCCGCGGTCTCACTGGCCCGAGTCACTGGCCAGGGGTCGCCTTGACCCAGGGGTTGCCGCGCTCATGCGTCATGCGGAACGCGAAGCCGTCGACCCTCCAGCCGGCGGAGGAGCGCGTCAGGTGATGCTCATAGGTGCCCCAGACTTCCCAAAGCGGATCGCCATTGCCTTCCATCCGGTTCCAGGCATAGCCGTTGGAACGGACCGTCGCCGTATCCGCCCCGAGCGCGACCTGGTGATTTGTGCGCAGATGCAGGCTTGTCTTGCTGCCCTTGAGGTTGCCGGCCCATGCACCGATCAGGTCGTCGGAGGCGATGTTGGCCGCCGGCTGTCCGGACAGGCTGCTGAAATCGGCGGTAACCCGATCCGCGAAATAGCTGCGCGCCAGTTTCCAGTCCTGCGCGTCGACGGCGCGGTCGATGGCATCTGCGATACGGATGACCGCGCGTTCGTCCGCGAGCGCCCGCCAATCGGATGGTTCCGCGCCGCCGGCATCGATCGGCGCCAGCACCATGCCTGCCGCGAAAGTTACGTGCTTCAACGCATTCATGTCTCTTCTCCTTGATGCCATCAGCGATTGCCGATGTGTGAACGCCGATGTCGTTGACGACAATGTGGGCCACCGCATTGGCATCGATAAGATTGCATTGTCTGCAAAGACTATGCGATATCATGCATGAATGGACCGGGATCTGCTTACCCATCTGCCTGTTGTCATTGCCGTTGCCCGGCGCGGCGGCTTTGCGCTTGCCGCGGCCGAACTCGGTATGAGTCCGTCAGCCGTCAGCCATGCGGTGCGCCTTGTCGAAGAGCGCATTGGTCAGCCGCTGTTTGCGCGCACGACGCGCAGCGTTTCGCTGACGGAAGCCGGCAAGGCGCTGGTGGAGACGGCGGCCCCTGCGCTTCAGGACATTGCCGAGCGGATGGACCGCATCCGCGCCATCAAGGGCCGGCCTTCGGGCCTGCTCAGGCTCAACGTTCCCAACATCGCCATTCCTCTTGGCGTGACGGCCGTGGTCGGGGCTATGGCCGAGCGTTATCCGGATGTGACGGTCGAATTGCTCACCGACCAGGGGCTGGTCGACATTGTCGGCGAGGGTTTCGACGCCGGCATCCGGCTGAGCGAAATGATTGCGCAAGACATGGTCACTGTCCGGCTGACGCCGCCGTTCAAGGCCGTGATGGTCGCATCGCCAGCCCATGTCGGAAAGCACGGCCGTCCGCGCAGCGTGGCCGATCTCGCCAACCACAATTGCATCGGTTACCGGCTGGTTCGCTCCGGTGCGCTCTATCGCTGGGATCTGACCGAAGACGGCAAGGATGTCGTTGTGGAGGCGAAGGGCACGGTCGTCGTCACGGATTCGCTGGCCGCGATAGACCTGGCGCTCGCAGGCGTCGGTCTTGCCTATGTCTTCGAACCGCTGGTGCGGGAGGATCTTGCCGCCGGCCGGTTAGTGCAGATCCTGCCGCAATCAGCGATAGAGGAACCTGGCCTGTTCCTCTACTTCCCGCGCCGGGCGGCGATGGCGCCCAAACTGCGGGCCTTCATCGACACCGCAAACGAAATCGGCCGGGCATCCCTGCGGGCGCCCGGCCGAAAAACACAATCCGAATAAAGCGTTAGGAAGCTTACTTCTTGACCGCCGCCGCAACTTCGGCCGCGAAATCGGTCTCTTCCTTTTCGATGCCTTCGCCGAGCGCGAAGCGCAGATAGGCGGTGATCTTGGCCGGTGCGCCGATTTCCTTCTCGGCATCCTTCAGCGCCTTCTCGACGGTGATGTCGGGATTGAGCACGAAGGCCTGCTTCAGCAGCACGACTTCCTCGTAGAATTTACGCAGGCGGCCTTCGACCATCTTCTCGATGATCGCTTCCGGCTTGCCGGACTGGCGTGCCTGGTCGGAGAAGATCGCCTTCTCGCGCTCGACCGCCGCCGGATCGATCTGCTCCGCGGTCAGCGCCAGCGGGTTGGTGGCGGCGACATGCATGGCGACCTGGCGGCCGAAAGCGTTGGCGGCATGTTCATTGCCCGTGGTTTCGATCGCGACCAGCACGCCGAGCTTGCCAAGGCCGTCGGCAACCGCGTTGTGGACGTAGGTCGCGACCGCGCCGTGCGGAACGGTCAGCTTGGCCGAGCGGCGGAAGCCCAGATTCTCGCCAATTGTACCGACAGCGTCCTTGATCGTGTCGGTAACCGACTTGTCCGAACCCGGGTACTTTGCGGCAGCGACAGCCTCAGTCGTGCCATAGGCCAGCGCGACCTTGGCAACGTTGGCGACGATTTCCTGGAATGCGGCATTGCGGGCAACGAAGTCGGTCTCGGAATTGACCTCGACGACGGCAGCCTCGCGCACGCCATTGTCGACGCCGATCAGGCCTTCGGCAGCAGTGCGGCCGGCCTTCTTGTCAGCCTTGGAAATGCCCTTCTTGCGCAGCCAGTCGACGGCCTCTTCCATGTTGCCGTTGGTCTCGGTCAACGCCGCCTTGCAGTCCATCATGCCCGCGCCGGTCAAGTCGCGGAGTTCTTTGACCTGTGCAGCCGAAATGCTCATTGTCGCCTCTTTGTCTAGAATGCACCGACGCACCATCGATATTCGATGGTGCGTCTGTTTAGCGTGCCAAAATATGAGAAAGATGAAGGCCGCAATCGGCCTTCGATTGTCAAGCCTCGGGGGCTTCCGATGCCGGAGCCGGATCGAGTGCCGGTTCGACCGGAGCTTCGACCGAAGCGCCGATGTCGACGCCGAGCGCGCCCTGCTGGCGGGCGATGCCGTCGATCGCAGCCTTGGCGATCAGGTCGCAATAGAGCTGGATGGCACGGGCCGCATCGTCATTGCCGGGGATCGGGAAGTCGATCTTGTCCGGATCGCAGTTCGAATCGATGATGGCGACGACCGGAATGCCGAGACGCTTGGCCTCGAGGATGGCGATCGCCTCCTTGTTGGTGTCGATCACGAACATCAGGTCGGGGGTCGAGCCCATGTCCTTGATGCCGCCGAGCGCCTTGTCGAGCTTCTCGCGCTCGCGGTCGAGGTTCAGGCGCTCCTTCTTGGTCAAGCCCTGGGCCTCGCCGGCCAGCATCTCGTCGAGCTTGCGCAGGCGCTGGATCGAGTTCGAGATCGTCTTCCAGTTGGTCAGCATGCCGCCGAGCCAACGCGAGTTGACATAGTACTGGGCCGAACGCTGTGCCGCATCCGCGACAATGTCGGATGCCTGGCGCTTGGTACCGACGAACAGCACGCGGCCGCCCTTGGCAACAGTGTCGGAAACCTGCTTCAGCGCCTGGTGCAGCAAAGGCACCGTCTGCGAGAGGTCGATGATGTGGATGTTGTTGCGGGCGCCATAGATGTAAGGCGCCATCTTCGGGTTCCAGCGGTGGGTCTGGTGGCCGAAGTGAATGCCAGCTTCCAAAAGCTGGCGCATGCTGAAATCAGGCAGTGCCATTCTCATTTCCTTTCCGGTTAGCCTCCACGGACACAGGCATTTTCGGACGAAGTCCTCGAACGCCACCGGAGGTTTCAGCCGGATTTCTCCCGGGCAGACACCAAAGTCCGTGTGTGGAATGAGCGGGCATATAGAGGGGATGCGCGATAAAGGCAAGCGCTGTGGCGTCTCGCCTTTCAGCGTGCGGCAATCAGCGCTCCGGTGCCGATCATGGCGCTGCCGGCAAACCGGTTCATCAACCGCATGCGCTTGGGTGTCCTGAACCAGCCCGAAGCCCGGCCGGCGAGCGCCGCATAGAGGCCCATTGTGACAATGTTGACGGTGATGACGACAGCCACCACCAGCAGGCCATCGACAAAGGTCATGGTGTCGAGGTTCAGGATGAGCGGCATGATCGAGGCGTGGAACAGGATCGCCTTCGGATTGCCGAGTGCAATGGACGCGCCAAGCAGGAACGACCGCGACAATCTCGTTTCAACAGCCCTCGGTTCGGTGGGTTGTGTGGCGGCAGCGCGCCACATCCGGATGCCGAGATAGATCAGATAGGCAGCGCCTGCGTATTTGAGCAGGAGGAAGACCCATTCGAATGTCTGGGCCAGCGCCACCAGTCCGAGCAGTGCGAGGGTGACCAGTACGGCATCGCCGGCGGCAACGCCGACACCGGCCATGAACGCGCGACGAAACCCACGCGACACGCCATTGGTGATGACTGTGAACATCGCTGGCCCCGGTGTGGCGGCAGCGAGTGTGACGGCGGCGCAATACGCCAGAAAGGCCGTTGGTGTCATCGCTTGGCCTTCCCGTTGGGCACCCGCACCCGGCGGAAGATCGCGACGATCTCCTCGCGGCTGCATTCGATGGCGCCGAGCCGCACCGCGCGGTCGCGCTCGAAACCGGTTATGTCATAATGCGGAGCGGATGTCTTGGGCGGTCCCTGGTAGGATGAACGCTTGACCCCAAGCTGGGCCGCGAAACGATGCAGCTCATCGGTGTCGTCGGCCATCAGGTGGCACCAGCGATGGCCGGCCCACTTCCAGATCGCCGCATCGACATAGACTGCCATCAAGCCCGCCGCGGCCAGCCCAATTGCGCACTCCTGCTATTTCGAGACCGGGCAAGGCTTCGTCTGGTCGAACAGCGACAGGTTGACCAGCTTGCCGGTCATCGAAAAGTCACCATAGTCCATGACGAGATCGCGGGTAATGCCGTTCTCGTGCAGCTTGAAGCTGATCCGATATTCCGGCACCTCTTCGCCGTTCTGGGCGCTGTCGTCGAAATAGGCGATGTCGACCGGCCAGTATTTGTCGGTGGCAAGCTTGGCCAGTGCCGGAGCCTCTGGGTCGGCCTTGTCGGCTTCGGTCTTCTTGCCGACGACGACGGTGGTGGTCATCACCTTGTTGGCGTCCTCCGAGCCGTCGAAAAGGTTCGTCTGGTAGAAGTTTTCGCCCTTCTCGGCCTTGCCGATCAGTTCGACCAGATGCTGGGTCGGAAACTGGGTGGCGGCAAGTTCCAGACTGTTCTTCTCGGGCTTGTCGATATCGACCTTGAGGCCTTTCGCGTCTTTCGTGGCGATACCCTTGACCTCCTTGTCGAGGTTCTGGTCGACAAAGGATTTGGTCACGAACGAGAACGTCTTGCCTTCGGCATCCTCGAAAGTCGTCGTCTGCTGGTCCGTCAGCTTGGTGTTGTCGTTGGTCGCGATCTGCGTGACAAAACGGAATTTCACCGTATAGCCTTCGCAGGCAGAACCATTGAACTCGTAGACCATGCGGCCGGTGATACCGGTGATGCCGGAGCGATCGTCCGCTTTCTTGAGGGTGAGGTCGTAAACGGCGCGATGCGCTTGAAGCGCGGGAACCGCGAAAGCCGGGACTATCGGGAGGGCCGCCGACAAAAGGACAGCGTGGAATGCAAGGCGCGTTGCGCGCATGTGGTACTCCGATCGTCGCGGCTGATGGCAGGCCGCAGGGAAAGATGGTCCAGCTTAAAAAAAGTCGTGGCGGAAGCGAGGCAAAAATAGCAATTTCGGCCCGGCCAGCGCAGCACCTTCCAGCAATAGGGAAAAGCAATGAGTGAAACAATCGAAAAGCGGCTAAGTGATCTCGGCGTGACGCTTCCCGCCGCTGCCGCACCCGCCGCCAACTACGTTCCCTATGCAAGGACCGGCAATCTGCTGTTCACCGCCGGACAATTGCCGCTCAAGGACGGCAAGCTACAGGCGAGCGGCCTGCTCGGCCGCGACGTCGACACGGCAAGCGGCAAGGACGCGGCAAAATACTGCGCGATCAACATTCTGGCGCAGGCCAAGGCAGCACTTGGCGATCTCGAGAAGATCCGCAAGCTGGTGAAAATCACCGTCTTCGTCGCCTCCGCCGCCGACTTTGTCGAGCAGCATCTGGTCGCCAACGGCGCCTCCGATTTCCTGGTCGCCGCCCTTGGCGAGCGCGGCAAGCATGCCCGCTCCGCCGTCGGCACCGCCTCCCTGCCGCTTAATGCCGCAGTGGAAATCGAAGCGATCTTCGAAGTCGAATGAGCGAAGGCCTGACATGACCGACCTATCCTGGCTGACCGCCCGGCCCGTGGCCCATCGCGGCTTTCACGACATGAACAAGACGCGCTGGGAAAACACGCTTTCCGCCTTTGCCGCCGCCGCCGAACGGGGCTACGCCATCGAATGCGACGTGCATCTGTCCTCGGATGGTGTTCCCGTCATCATCCATGATGACGACCTGAAAAGGCTGACCGGACAGGACGGTTTCGTCTGGCAACGCAGCGCGGCCGAACTGACCGCGCTCAGGGTTGGCGGCACATCAGACCACGTGCCGACGCTGCAGGAGGCGCTCGACCTCGTCGATGGCCGCGTGCCGATGATCGTCGAACTGAAAGGCATTCCCGGCCGAGACGAGGGCATCGTGGCGCGCGTCGGCAAGATGCTCAAGCGCTATAAGGGCAAGGCAGCGATCATGTCGTTCGATCACTGGCTGATCCGCGATTTCCCGAAACATGCGTCCGGCATTCCCGCCGGTTTGACCGCCTACGGCAAGGACCTCAAGCTGATCGAAGGGCATTTCGCCATGCTGGCGCATGAGCTCTCCTTCACCTCCTACGCCGCCGGCGACCTGCCCAATCCGTTCGTCAGCTTCGTGCGGGAAAAGCTCAAAATGCCCGTCATCACCTGGACGGTGCATGATCAGCCCGCGATCGACCTGACCTTCAAATATGCCGATCAGATGACATTCGAAGGGTTCGAACCCGATCTGGAGAAGGTCGCTTGAGTGGGGTGTCTCAAACGTGACTTGTAGCGGCCCGGATGGAGCTTAAATAAGCCTCATGGATCAGGGCGACGATGGCGACGGGCAAACAGCAAATGCGGACTATTCGATCCGCATCGCCGCCGGCATCGGTGCTTTCACCTGCGATGAATGGAACGGCTTTGCCGGCACCACGCGCGGCGACGCGGAAAATGCCTATAACCCGCTCGTTTCATTCGCTTTTTTGAGCGCCCTGGAAGATTCCGGTTGCGCCGTGCGGCGCACCGGCTGGCAAGGACATCACCTGCGGCTGGAGACTGCGCAAGGCAGGCTGCTGGGTGCGGTCCCTTGTTATCTCAAATCGCACAGCCAAGGCGAATATGTGTTCGATCACGGCTGGTCGGATGCCTTCGAGCGCGCCGGTGGCAACTATTACCCAAAGCTGCAATGCGCCGTGCCTTTCACGCCTGTCACCGGCCCTCGCCTGCTGGTCGGCAAGGGCGAGGATCCGGATGCGGTGAAGGCCGGGCTTGCAGCCGGTCTCAAAATGGTGACCGACAAGCTCGGCGTGTCCTCGGCGCATGTAACCTTTGCGCAGGAGAGCGACGTCGCGACCCTCGAGGCCGCGGGCTTCCTGCATCGCACCGATCAGCAATTCCACTTCTTCAACGAAGGCTTTTCGACTTACGACGACTTCCTCGCCACGCTGGCCTCGCGCAAGCGCAAGGCGATGAAGAAGGAGCGGCGCGAGGCGCTTGCGCCAGGCATCACGATCGACTGGCTGACCGGCAAGGACCTGACCGAAAAGGCCTGGGATGATTTCTTCGCCTTCTACATGGACACCGGCAGCCGCAAATGGGGCCGTCCCTATCTGAACCGCAAGTTCTTCTCGCTGATCGGCGAGCGCATGGCGGACGACATCCTGCTGGTGATGGCCAGGCGCAACGGACGTTATGTTGCCGGAGCCATCAATTTCATCGGCTCCGACGCGCTCTACGGCCGCAACTGGGGCTGCATCGAGGATCATCCCTTCCTGCATTTCGAGGTCTGCTATCACCAGGCCATCGACTTCGCCATCGAACGCAAGCTGAAAGTGGTCGAGGCGGGCGCGCAGGGCGAACACAAGCTGGCGCGCGGCTACCGGCCGGTGACCATGCATTCCGCCCACTACATTTCCCACCCTGGCTTGCGCAACGCCGTGGCCGATTATCTCAGGCGCGAGCGGCGCGAGGTGGAGCGGATGGGCGAATACCTGGAAGAACATACCCCGTTTCGCAAGGATCTGGAGGAATAACAGGCCCTCCGGCTTGCCGCCTGCCGTGTTTACCGCCCGGCCGGAATCCGCTAAGCCATGGCCCGGGACATGGGTGCGAAAGCACCCTGGGGGAAACATGCAGGGTTTGGCATCTCTGGGTGTCGGGCAATGGCTCGGTGCGGCGGGGCTGGTGGTCACGCCGCCTCTGGTTGCCTGGCTCGAAGGCAAGCGCTCGGCCTGGCCTCTCGGCTTCGCGACCTTTTTTCTCCTTTTCGGCCTCGCGCATCTCCTGTTTGCGGGTGATATCGTCGCCTTGTGGGCGGCGCTGGTTCTGACGGCCATAATCGGCATCATCTCCAAACTGAAGCATCGCTATCTCGGCTTCAATTTCCTCGCCGGGGACATCTATCATCTCGCGGCAAGCAGTTTTCGAAGCGTGCTGGCCGACCATGCGCGTATGGCGGTCCCTGCCCTCGCGGCCGTGATCGCGATCGTCCTGGGAATAATTGTCCTGGCGCTGATGCTCGCCGAGCCGGCGATGCCGCTCCCGCAGCGTCTTGCCTTGTTCAGCGCGGCGGCCTTTGTGTATCTATGTGTCTTCTGGGCAAGTGGCGGCCCGAAGCGATTTCGCTTTCACCATTTGACCGGCGACCGGTTTCACCTTTCCGCCTTTGTCGCCTCATGGTTTGGCGCGGGGCCATCACGGCGACCCGGCTTTGTCGACATCGATCCGGAGCCGATGCCGCTGCTGCCGCCAGTGCCGGCTAGGAGACCAGCCGGTGAGCGAGCGCCGCACATCGTGATGATCCTGCACGAATCGACATTCGACCCGAAGCGGCTCGGCATGGCGGCCAATGAAGCATTCGAACGGTTCTTCACGCCGCCGGACGCTCTCTCCGGCGCGCTGCATGTCGACGTCTTCGGCGGCAGCACGTTGCAGACCGAGTTTTCGGTGCTGACGGGCCTTTCTTCGCTCTCCTTCGGCAACGACAGCCGCTACGTCTTTCACCTTCTGAGCGGACGCGTCCGGCATTCCCTTCCATCCGTGCTGAGCGGTATCGGCTACAACGTGTCCCATATCAGCTGCGACCGGCCTTCCTTCGTCAATTGTGGCCGGTTCTACCAATCGGTCGGGTTTGACCAGGTCAGCTATGCCGAAACCTTGCCGCAGCCATTCGATGTCGAGCGCTGGAAACGGGAAAATCACGACGAACAACTCTACGATCACGCGCTTGATCAACTTTCGAACCGCGTCGCGGCCAGCAAGCCATGCTTCCTTTCGATCACGACCCTGATGAACCATGGCGACCACCGCCGCCGGATCTTTCCGATCGAGCGTCATGCGGAGCTTCGCCGCGAGGCCGTCGCGGCAACCGGCGTTCCCTACTATGGCGAATATACAGTGCGGCTGGCCGAAAGCGTCAAAGCCTATGCCGCCTTTCGCAGGCGGCTCGACATCATGTTGAGCGGCGAGCCGGCCATTATCGTGCGCTACGGCGATCACCAGCCGTCATTCACCACGGCCCTTACCGGGTTGCCGCCTTCCCATATGGCCTTGTGTCAAACATTTTACGCCATCGAGGCCGTAAACTGCAGGCTGCCGGACGATGTTGTGGCTCCGCCAGTCCTCGATTGCGCTTTTCTGTCGACACTGACCTTGCTCGCGGCCGGACTTCCGCTCGATCCGGTGTTCGCCACGCGGGCCGCCTTGCTGAATGACTGCGCCGCAGCTTATTTCGATGCCGCATCGCCGCGTAAAAGACGCTTCCATCGCGCGCTTGTCGACGCCGGCATGGTCGATCTCTCTTGAACGTCTTGCCGCTCAAGAGCGGCTTCGCTACACCGATGGCGAGCTGCAACCCGGAGCGCCCGCCATGGCCGACTATGATCCCGGCAATATCTTCGCAAAGATCCTGCGCGGCGAGATTCCATCACACCGCGTCTACGAAGATGACGCCGTCATCGCCTTCATGGATGTGATGCCGCAAGGACCGGGCCATACGCTGGTGGTGCCAAAAGCCCCGTCGCGCAACCTGCTCGACGCCTACCCGTCGACCTTCGGCCCACTTTTCACTGTCGTTCAGAAAGTGGCGCTGGCAGTGAAGAAGGCGCTTGATGCCGACGGCGTCACCATCCTGCAGTTCAACGAGCCGGCCTCCGGGCAGACCGTCTATCACCTGCATGTCCATGTCATCCCGCGCTTTGACGGAGTCCCGTTGAAGCCGCACACGGGCAGCATGGAAAAGCCTGAGGTGCTTGCTGAGAACGCCGAAAAGATTCGCGCGGCTCTGGGAAACTGACCCGCACCTTGTTTCACGGGCAGGAGAAAGTCTGGAGCAATTCCAGGAAAAGTGTGAAACGGTTTTCCCGGGAAAAGCGCATAGCGCTTTCCCGTGGGAATTGCGTCAAAACAAAGAGTTAGAGCGGTTTGCGTTTCCGTGAAACGGTGAACTGCTTAGTCGCGACTTGAGCCAGCCGCTCGATCGCGTTTGGCCGGGCGTCACTTCGCATCAGCCGTTGGCGGATCGCATGCGCGCACTGTTCAGGGCTGAGGACCGAGGTGTCGACCTCAAGATCATATATGCCCGGCCGGTGCACCTCCTCCTGCCACAGACGCACCGGCAGTGGCACAGGATCGTCTGAAGAGCCGGTGACATAGCCCCTGCCCGGCTCGCTGGCAGCTCGCCGCTCCATGATGATGTCAACCGGGCAACGGACACCGACAAACAGCACCGGCAGGCCGGCGAGCCGGCGCGCGCCATCGATCAGGCAGTCGAGTGGCTTCGAATACGCATCGTGATGGCCGACATCCGTCACGACATTCAGGCCGAGCCGGCTGTGGGCCGCGATCGATCCGTAGAGAGCGGCGTACAAACGCGGCACGAACCCTTCGAGATCGGGGCGTTCGCCGCCAGGGCGCAACCCTATTCCCGGACGAAGTTGAGGAGGCGTGATCTGCTCATAGCTGTCGACGCCCAGATTCATCCATGGGCCGTCAAAGCTTTCCTGAATGGCTCGGGCGATGCTCGACTTCCCCGATCGGGGCGCGCCGTTGAGGATGATGATCTGGCCTGGCATAGCCACCCCATTGTCCAAATGGAAAAAGCCCCGTTGCCGGGGCTTTTTCGAGTGAGTGCCGATCAGCCCTTGCGAGGCAGTTGCGGTACCAGGCTGCGCTTGCCGCCATCCTTGCCCTTGGGCTCTGGCTTCTGCGCCACCAGCTTCTTTGCGGCAGGCTTCTTGGCCACGGCCTTGGGTGGCTTCGGCGCGTCTTCCGGCTCTTCCTTCTTCGGCGTCACGGGCGCCTCGTCGGCCAGCGATTCGAGCTTCAGGCCGGTTTCGCCGGTTTCCTTTTTCTCGACGGTGACACGCACCGTTCCGCCCTTCTTGAGCTTGCCGAAAAGCACCTCATCGGCCAGCGGCTTCTTGATGTGCTCCTGGATCACACGGCCGAGCGGCCGGGCACCCATGCGCTCATCATAGCCCTTGTCGGCGAGCCAGGCGATGGCGTCCGGCGACAGGTCGAAGGTGACGCCGCGTTCCGAGAGCTGCGCCTCGAGCTGCATGACGAACTTCTGCACGACCTGATGGATGACCGGCACCGGCAGCGAGCCGAACGGGATGATCGCATCGAGACGGTTGCGGAACTCCGGCGTGAACAGCCGGTTGATCGCCTCGACATCGTCGCCCTCGCGCTTGGTCGAACCGAATCCGATCGCCGCGCGCTGGGCATCGGATGCGCCCGCATTGGTGGTCATGATCAGGATGACATTGCGGAAGTCGATCTGCTTGCCATTGTGGTCGGTCAGCTTGCCGTGGTCCATCACCTGCAACAGGATGTTGAACAGGTCCGGATGCGCCTTCTCGACTTCGTCCAGCAACAGCACGCAGTGCGGATGCTGGTCGACGCCGTCGGTCAAAAGGCCGCCCTGGTCGAAGCCGACATAGCCGGGAGGCGCGCCGATCAACCGGGAAACGGTGTGGCGTTCCATATATTCCGACATGTCGAAGCGGATCAGTTCGACGCCGAGCGAGGCGGCGAGTTGCTTGGCGACTTCCGTCTTGCCGACGCCCGTCGGACCCGAGAACAGGTAGGAGCCGATCGGCTTCTCCGGTTCGCGCAGGCCGGCACGGGCCAGCTTGATCGCCGAGGTCAGCGCGCTGATGGCGGTGTCCTGGCCATAGACGACGCGCTTCAGCTCGATATCGAGTCCTTGCAGCACCTTCTCGTCGTCGGCCGAAACCGTCTTCGGCGGAATACGCGCCATGGTAGCGATCGTCGCTTCGATCTCCTTGATGCCGATCGTCTTCTTACGCTTGGCTTCCGGCACCAGCATCTGCGAGGCGCCGGTCTCGTCGATCACGTCGATCGCCTTGTCCGGCAGCTTGCGGTCATTGATGTAGCGCGCCGACAGTTCCACCGACGCCTTGATCGCCTCGTTGGTGAACTTCACCTTGTGGAACTCCTCATAATAGGGCTTGAGGCCCTTCATGATCTCGATGGCGTCCTCGATGGTCGGCTCGTTCACGTCGATCTTCTGGAAACGCCGCACCAGAGCGCGGTCCTTCTCGAAGAACTGGCGGAATTCCTTGTAGGTGGTCGAGCCGATGCAGCGGATCGCACCCGAAGACAGGGCCGGCTTCAACAGGTTCGATGCGTCCATGGCGCCGCCTGACGTGGCCCCGGCCCCGATCACCGTGTGGATCTCGTCGATGAACAGCACGGCACCCGGATAATCCTCGAGCTCCTTGACGACCTGCTTCAGCCGTTCCTCGAAATCGCCGCGATAGCGCGTGCCGGCCAGCAGCGTACCCATGTCGAGCGCGAAGATGGTGGCGTTGTGCAGCACTTCGGGGACGTCACCCTCGACGATACGCTTGGCGAGGCCCTCGGCGATCGCCGTCTTGCCGACGCCGGGATCACCGACATAGAGCGGGTTGTTCTTGGAGCGGCGGCACAGCACCTGGATGGTGCGGTTGATCTCGGTCTCGCGGCCGATCAGCGGATCGATCTTGCCGGCTTTGGCCTTGTTGTTGAGGTTGACGCAGTAAGCGGTCAGCGCATCCTGCTGCTGCTTCTTCTTGCCGCCCTCTTCTTGTGGCTCGGAGCCGTTCTGGCCATTGCCCTGCTCATCATCGGCGCCGCGCGGCGAGCGCGTTTCCGAAGCACCGGGGCGCTTGGCGATGCCGTGCGAGATGTAGTTGACCGCGTCGTAGCGGGTCATCTGCTGTTCCTGCAGGAAATAGGCGGCATGGCTTTCGCGTTCGGCGAAGATGGCGACGAGCACGTTGGCGCCCGACACTTCCTCGCGGCCGGAAGACTGCACATGGATCACCGCGCGCTGGATGACGCGCTGGAAGCCGGCGGTCGGCTTGGAATCCTCGTCGTAACCGGTGACGAGGTTGTCCAGCTCGGTGTCGATATAGGTGAGAACAGTGTGCTTCAGTTCGTCGAGATCGACGTTACAGGCGCGCATGACGGCGGCGGCCTCGGTGTCGTCGATCAGCGCAAGCAGCAGATGTTCAAGGGTTGCGTATTCGTGGTGCCGCTCATTGGCGAGCGTCAGCGCCTGGTGAAGCGCCTTTTCCAGGCCTTGGGAGAAAGCCGGCATGTTACCTCACTTCTTCTCCATCACGCATTGCAGCGGATGCTGATTCTGTCGGGCGAAATCCATGACCTGAGACACTTTGGTCTCGGCCACCTCGAATGTATAGACCCCGCACTCGCCCACCCCATGATTGTGAACATGAAGCATGATGCGTGTGGCGGCTTCGCGGTCCTTCTGAAAAAAACGCTCCAGCACGTGAACCACGAACTCCATCGGAGTGTAGTCGTCGTTGAGGATGAGGACCCGGTAAAGGCTGGGCTTCTTGGTCTTGGTTTTGGTGCGCGTAATGACGGCGGTCCCGCGGCCGGCTTCATTGCCGTCGCCGCCGCCGTTTGCCATCCGCGCCACTTGTCTCGTGGCAGTCAAAGCGATCGTCACGTAATCCTGCCTCTTTCGAATCCTCATGCGAGTTCGACATGTAGGTGTTCGATGGACGATTTTAAGCCCTTCTGGTTAGCTGACAATATGGCTAGGTGACCAAACTTGGCGGATTTTCGCAATCGTGAAGCGGTACGCGGTTCCCAGGGGGAAATTCACATGACAAAACCCGGCCGCGCTTCCGCGACCGGGTTTTGTCCGGACCCAAAGGGCCGGATTTTGAGATGCCAGACGAAGATCACCTCGCCTGGGCGAAATTACTTCGCCTTGGCAACGATCGATTCGAACGGCTTGTAGGCTTCCTTGGCGAGTTCGGCATAGAGGTCGCCGATCTTGGTGGCCTCGGCGACGAACGCCTCGTAGGACTGCTTGGCATAGTCTGTGTGAATCTCGATAGCCTTGTCCAGCGACTTGGCCGAGAACAGCTTCTCGACAGTGGCGCTGCCGGCTTCGAAGCTCTTCTTGGTGTATTCACCGGCCTCGGTCGCGATCGCCTGCGCGCCCTTGGAGAGCGAAGCGAAGCTCTTCAATCCGGTGTCGGCAAATTCCTTGCCGTATTTGCTGAAGTCCTCATAGGTCTGGGTCATTTCACGATTCCCTTGACGGTTGTGGCGTCCTTCTTCGGGGCGCCCTTGTGCAATGCACCTTAATATATTGTGCGCCGCACAAAAGTCAATATTTCGCCGGCGTGCGGGGCCCGCCTGCGCAGGCAATGGCTAAAAATCAAATAAAGTGAGTTTCAAGCCCGAAGAAAATGGTGAACGCGGCGGTTACCATAAACGGATTGGTAACGCTGCCCGGCTAGCTTGGCTGCAAGTGAGGCAGGACCCTTTGCCGCCTCCAACGCAACGAAGAATTCAAGGGTAGTATCAGTGCGTAAGGCGTTGTTGGGCATCGTTTCCAAATCCACCTCCCCCCTCAAAGCGGTCATGGTCTTCGCCTTGGCGTTGACATTCGTTTGCGCCGACGTTGCCTCGTCATTGGCAGCCCGGCCGGCGGCCATCGTCGTGGACGCCAAGACTGGCAAGGTGCTGTACTCGGCGGATGCCAACGGCAGGCGCTATCCGGCGTCGCTGACCAAGATGATGACGCTTTACCTGACGTTCGAGGCTCTGGCGAAGGGCAAGATCAGCCGGAACTCACCGGTCGTGTTTTCGGCCCATGCCTCTGCCGAGGCGCCGACGAAACTCGGTGTGAAGCCGGGCGGTTCGGTCACTGTCGACACCGCAATCCTGTCGATCGTCACCAAGTCGGCGAACGACTCGGCCACCGCGCTTGGTGAAATGCTCGGCGGCAACGAAACCACTTTTGCCCGCATGATGACCGCCAAGGCGCGGGCACTGGGCATGAACGGCACCGTCTTCCGCAACGCCAACGGTTTGCCCGATCCCGGCCAGTTCACGACCGCGCGCGACATGGCGACGCTCGGCATCGCTCTGCGCGAGCATTTTCCGCAATATTACGGCTATTTCTCACAGCGCTCCTTTCTCTACGGCCGTCAGCGCATCAACGGTCACAACCGTCTGCTGGGACGCATCAAGGGCGTCGACGGCATCAAGACCGGTTACACCCGCGCGTCCGGCTTCAACCTCGTCTCGTCGGTCAATGACGGCAACCGCCGTCTCGTCGCCGTTGTCATGGGCGGCACGTCGGGCGGTAGCCGCGACAATCAGATGGCAGGCCTGATAAACACTTACATGCCAAGGGCCTCGACCCGTGGCGGTGGCGCCCTGGTCGCTGATGCTGATGCCGATCGCGGAAATCCGATCAAGGCGCTTGCCAAGGTTCTCCTGCCCAAGCACGACGCGCCGACCCCGGATGACAAGCCGGTGGCCGTGGCCAGCGCCGATGACACGGCCGTTGCCGAAGACGCAGCCGTTGCCGAAGACACCCCCGTTGCGCAGGGCGACAGTGACGACGAAGAGAGCGCCGAGGCCGAAGCACCCAAGCTGGTTGTGCCGGCAAAGAAGGTGAAGACGGTCATCGTCTCCGCCCCCAAGGTCGCCACAGCCCAGGTCGTATCCGCCTATGCCGAGCCGACACCGGCTGTCGATCCGGTCAACACCGCGTCGGTCCCGTCGGGCTGGGCCATTCAGGTCGCCTCTTCGCCGAAGCAGTCCGAAGCCCAGGCCTTCCTCGACAAGACCAGCAAGCAGGCGCCCAAGGTACTGGCCGATGCTGCCGGTTTCACCGTCGCCTTCGACAAGGACGGGGTCACCTACTACCGCGCCCGCTTCGGCGGCTTTGGTTCGAAGGACGCCGCCTGGAAGGCTTGTACCGCTTTGAAGAAGAAGAAAATCTCGTGCTACGCCGTCCAGCAATAGGACGGCGTGGAAACGATCTCCCGGAAATTTTTTGCGTCGAAGGAGACTAGTTGTGGTTGGAGAGCAAGACGTCCTTGGCTTCGTTGATTCGCGCCGCCAGGAAAGACGTGCCGCCGATATCGGGGTGCAGGCGCTGCATCAGGCGGCGGTGCGCCTTGCGGACATCCGCCGCGGCGGCCCCCGCTTCAAGACCAAGGACCTTGTAGGCCTCCTCCTTAGTCATGGCGCCCGGACCTGGCGCAACACCCAGCCCTTCGCCACCGTTCGTCTCAGTGTTTTTGCGCCAGACGGGAAATCTGCCGTCAAGATACGTCTCTAGCAACTGGCGGCTCTCCGCGTCGCCGGAGAGCTCGCGGTAGAGATGCTGCAACTCCGCAAGCCCCATCGCGCCAAGCATCTTGCCGTCGTGGCGGCCGGCCAGAACCAGCCCTTCGAGGCCGCCCGTATCGTGATCCAGCTCCATTTCGAGCGCTGCCGTCCGCACCGTTGAGCGTTTTCCCGGCGCCAGCCTGACATCAGGCCGGTTTGTGCGCGTGGCGGCATACCAGCCGATTGCCACGAACAGCATGACGCCGCCGATTCCGCTTCGGCCAACCAGAAGCACCGCGCCGCCAACCAGAGCCAACAGGATCGGCCCAGCCGTCCTCGTTCCATTTGCGAGCCTTGCCGGATCGGCACGCAGAAACGCGGTGGCTACGCTCAGCAGCACCAACAGCAATGCGACCAGAACGATAATTGCGCCTAGCATTTCCCACCGCCTCGCGGATCCCCTGAACGTTTGGACAACCGCGCCATTTCATCAAACACTTTTTCTGCGCCGGAATCATGGCCTCGGGGACCGGAAGCGGACCGCCTTGCGATCCCTTTGCCGATTTCGACAGCTTTTCATCGGGCGTGAATTTCAAGATGTGGCGAGGTCTCGCCGCTTGCAAGTCCAGAGCGAAGCAAGATTGAGGGCCAGAGATAGCCCGCGCACGAACAGGCGACGCTGCTGCGCGATAACCTACAGCAGGCCGAGATCGGCAAGTTCGCGCCTGAGTTTCGGCGGCATTTCGATCAGCCCCGCCTTGCCCTTGCCGAGATCGACCGGCGCATCCGACGGTTTCAGGTAGCGCCAGCCCTGAAAAGCCCGACGCGGCTGCCAATCGGTGCGCACGACTTGTGGGTCGAGCATCAGATGGCAGCGACCGATGCCGTCGTCGTCCGTGAACGGCCGGATCTCGGTGATCAACTGGCGGCATTGCACGTTGCCCTTGACCACCCAGTAGAGCGAACCGCCATCGATGATTTCGGCGCCCCGCGTCGGCACCATGCGCGTGGTGTGCCAGTGTTCGGCCGGTTCACCGGCCCGGCGACGCTCGTCGAGGCGAAACTCGATCCATTCCTCGAGATCCTCGACGCTGTCGCAGCCGACGCACAGTTTTAGGAGATTGAGAGCCATTCGCTAAGGTTAGTCCGGAGCGCCGCGACGTCAACGACCTGAGGGACTTCTCCACAGTGCCGGTTTAGGCCAGCCCCTCAGCATTCCACGACATTGACCGCAAGACCGCCAAGGCTGGTCTCCTTGTACTTCTCGTTCATGTCGAGGCCGGTCTGGCGCATGGTCTCGATCGCGGCGTCGAGCGGCACGAAATGGACGCCGTCACCCTTGATCGCCAGTGACGCAGCGGTCACCGCCTTGACCGCGCCCAGCGCATTGCGCTCGATGCACGGCACCTGGACCAGGCCGCCGACCGGGTCGCAGGTCATGCCGAGATGGTGTTCGAGCGCGATTTCGGCGGCGTTCTCGACCTGCATCGGCGTGCCGCCCATGACGGCGCACAGGCCGGCCGCGGCCATTGCCGAGGCAGACCCCACTTCGCCCTGGCAGCCGACCTCGGCACCGGAGATCGAGGCGTTGGTCTTGATGATGCCGCCAACGGCCGCCGCCGTCAGCAGGAAGTCGCGGATGCTTGGCTGGTCGGCCTCGGGATGGAAATGCAGCCAGTAGCGCAGCACCGCCGGCAGTGTACCGGCGGCCCCGTTGGTCGGCGCGGTGACGACGCGGCCCCCGGCCGCGTTCTCCTCGTTGACCGCCATGGCGTAGATCGACAGCCAGTCATTGGCGAGCAACGGATTGGGTTTGTTCTGCTGCCACTGTTCCTGCAGCTTGTCGTGCAGCATACGCGCACGGCGCCGGACCTTCAGCCCGCCCGGCATGATGCCGTCCTGCGACAGGCCGCGGTCGATGCAGCTCTTCATCGCACCCCAGATGGCGTCGAGGCCGGAGTCGAGCTCTTCGCGCGTCATCTGCGTTTCCTCGTTGACGCGCTTCATCTCGGCGATGGAAAGGCCGCTTTTGGCCGCCATCTTCAGCATCTCGACCGCATTCTTGAAAGGATAAGGCACTCGTCTGCCTTCGGTCGTCACCGAGCCCTTGGCCTTCATGCGCTGCAGTTCTTCTTCCGAAACCACGAAGCCGCCACCGATCGAATAGTAGATGCGCTTGAGCAGCAGACGGTCGCCGGCATCGTAGGCATAGAACGCCATGCCGTTGGCATGACCCGTGAGCTGTGTCTTGCGATCGAGCACCAGATCGGTGGCTGGGTCGAAGCGATAGGATGGATGGCCGGGAGGCGAAATGCGCCTTTCATCAGCGATGAGGCTGGCAATCCCATCAGCCTGATCAGGATCGACAGTCTGCGGTGTCAGGCCGGCAAGGCCGAGCACGACGGCGCGATCGCTGCCGTGGCCGATGCCGGTATAGGCAAGCGAGCCGTGCAGGCTGGCGCCCAGCCGGTCGACCTTCACGCCGGCCGGGCGCGGCCAGTCGCCATTGAGGATTTCGTCGAGGAAACGGGCAGCCGCCGTCATCGGCCCCATCGTGTGCGAGCTCGATGGACCGATGCCGATCTTGAACAGGTCGAAAACCGAAAGGAACACGAGGGCGTTGTCTCCGCAGGTCACGTCGAGGACTGCATATAGGAATTCCAAGGATGTTTCCGCTCTTTTGACAATCGCGGCGCTGCACCTGCCGACCTTGTTTGCTCCGGCAGCGACATTGCTGTCGATCGCTGGAGCCAGCCATCGAAGCGACCGCGCGAGATGTGGTAAATTCAGGCCATGGGCGATTCCTTCTATCTTTCGACGGCTGATTTCGGGGCGTTGGCCCTCTTCCTCATCGCCTGGCTGCTGCACACGCTCGCCTCTGACGGCAAGCTGGTCAGCCGCATTTCTCTGACGACGGCAATGAATGCGCAGCGCGAGGCCTGGATGCGTACCATGGCCGAGCGCGAGATCCGTATCGTCGACACCGCCATCATGAGCGGCCTGCAACAGGGAACCGCCTTCTTCGCCTCCAGCTCGCTGATCGCGCTCGGCGGCTGTTTTGCCTTGCTCGGTGCATCCGACCGGGTGCTTGAGGTGCTAAGCAACCTGCCGCTCGGCGGCGCGCCGTCGCGCCCGGCCTTCCAGATCAAGGTGCTGGGGCTGGTGTTAATTCTGGCCTTTTCCTTCTTCAAATTCGGCTGGGCCTACCGGCTGTTCAACTATTGCTCGATCCTGATCGGCGCCGTGCCGATCCCGCATGGCGAAGCCTCGCGCAATCCGGTCACCGAGACGGCGGTGTGGCGCGCGGCGCAGATGAACATGCTTGCCGGCAAGCATTTCAACTCGGGCTTGCGCGGCGTGTTCTTCTCGATCGGCTACCTCGGCTGGTTCGTCGACCCGGTGGTGTTCGTGCTGTCGACGCTTCTGCTGCTGGCCGTGCTGGTGCGGCGCCAGTTCTTTTCGGCGGCACGGCGCGCTGTCATCGGTCAGCCGCCAGGTGCTGGAAAAGGCTGATCGATGCGGCTGGAAAGCCAATAGGCGAAAAGCCCGATCCATTCGCGGATCGCAGTGGTCGTATTCTCTACTGAATCCGACGCATTGTCGCGGAACAAGCCGACACCTTCTTTGCCCGAGGTGCGATAGTCGACCGGCCATGGGACGGTTGGAAAACCAGCCTTGTCGAACAGTGCCTTGGCCCGTGGCATGTGGAAGGCGGAGGTCACCAGCAGCCACGTCTCGCCCGGCTTCGGTTCGACAAGTTGGCGGCTGAAGACCGCATTTTCATAGGTGTTGCGGGACTTGTCCTCGAGGATCAGACGATCGGCCGATACACCCAGCGGGCCAAGGAGGCGGGGCGCGGTGTCAGCGTCGCCCTCGCCATCAAGGAAAAGCGAGCCGTTTCCGCCTGATACAACCACCTTGGCCTGCGGGAAGCGCCGGGCGAGGATAGCGGTCTCGACCATGCGATCGCCGCCGCTGCTCAATTCGTAGCCGCCGCGAACCAGATTGATCCCGCCCTCGAACCCGCCACCGAGCACGACGATGCCGTCGACCTTTTCCGGCAGCGGCGGCCGTGGAAAGCGTCCTTCGAGCGGGTTGAGCATCATGGCGCCAAGCGACGTCCAGGCCGATAGCGCCAGAATCAGAAACGCCAGAACGCTGCCGGTGACGGCCAGCCGCCGCCGGCCGATCATCCCGGCAATCAGCCCCGCCAGAAGCAGGAAAATCGTCAGGTTAAGCGGCTGGATGAAGAACCAGAGGATCTTGGAAAGATAGTAGAACATCGCTCACCCCTTCAGACGAGCGATATCCCTACCACCACTTCTCCGGCTGAAATGTGCCGGCCGCCTGCTCGATGACGGCCGCCGTCTGGAACAGCGTCTCTTCCTCGAACGGCCGGCCGATCAGCTGCAGGCCGAGCGGCAGCCCCTTGGGGTCGAGACCGGCGGGCACGGCGATACCCGGCAGGCCGGCCATGTTCACGGTGACGGTGAAAATGTCGTTGAGGTACATCTTGACCGGATCGGCGGCCATGTCCTCATCGGCGATGCCGAAGGCGGCGGACGGTGTTGCCGGGGTCAGGATGACATCGACGCCGGCGGCAAAGACATTCTCGAAGTCGCGCTTGATCAGGTTGCGCACCTTCTGTGCCTGCAGATAGTAGGCGTCGTAATAGCCGGCCGACAGCACATAGGTGCCGATCATGATGCGGCGCTTGACCTCGCGGCCAAAGCCGGCGGCGCGGGTCTTCTCGTACATCTCTATGATGTCCTTGCCCGGCACGCGCAGCCCGTAACGGACGCCGTCATAGCGCGCCAGGTTGGAAGACGCCTCGGCGGGCGCCACGATGTAATAGGCCGGCAGCGCGTATTTGGTGTGCGGCAGGGAAATGTCGACGATCTCGGCGCCGGCATCCCTGAGCCAGGCAATGCCCTTCTGCCACAGCGCCTCGATCTCTTCGGGCATGCCGTCGACGCGGTATTCCTTGGGAATGCCGACCTTCATACCCTTGATCGGCTTGCCGATCGCCGCCTCATAGTCCGGCACCGGCCGGTCGACTGAGGTGGTGTCCTTCGGATCGACCGAAGCCATTGATTTCAAAAGGATCGCGGCATCGCGCACGTCGCGCGCGATTGGGCCAGCCTGGTCGAGCGACGAGGCAAAGGCGACAATGCCCCAGCGCGAGCAGCGGCCATAAGTCGGCTTGATGCCGACCGTGCCAGTGAAGGCGGCGGGCTGGCGGATCGAGCCGCCCGTATCCGTCGCGGTTGCGCCGGCACACAGGAAGGCGGAGACCGCGGTTGCCGAACCACCCGAAGAGCCACCCGGCACCAACTGCGCATTGTCCAGGCTGCGCCGGGTTTTTGTGCCACCGGCCGATACGAAGCCGCCGTCGCCCTGATGCGTCGTCGGCATCACCACCGTGTCGAGGCGCGAACGCCGCCAAGGGTTGATGACCGGGCCATAAAAGGACGTCTCGTTGGAAGAGCCCATGGCGAACTCGTCCATGTTGAGCTTGCCGAGCATCACGGCGCCATCGGCCCACAGATTGGTCGTGACGGTCGATTCGTAACGCGGCTTGAAGCCATCGAGCACGTGGCTGCAGGCCTGGGTATGGACACCTTCCGTGCCGAACAGGTCCTTGATCCCCAACGGAATGCCTTCCAGCGCACCACCCTCGCCCTTGACCAGCCTGGTGTCGGACGCCTTGGCCATATCGCGCGCTCTGTCTCCGGTGACCGCGACATAGGCATTGAGCGCCGGATTGGCGCGATCGATGGCCGCGAGATAGGCTTCGGTAATCTCGGTCGCCGTGATTTCCTTGCCGCGCAGCTTGGCACGGGCCTGCGAAATCGTCAGTCGGGTCAGGTCGCTCATCAAAGGCTCTTTTCGTAAAAAACCGACCACTCGGAGTCGGGATAATCCAGTACGGGGCCGCAGCGCGAAAATCCGGCACGTTCATAGACGGTCCAGGCGGCGGGATGACGGTCGCCCGTCTCCAGCACCAGCCGCTTCAGCCCTTCATCGCGGGCCAGCGCCTCGACACGCTCGACGATCCTGGCGCCGATCTTGCGGCCGCGATGCGAAGGCCTGGTGTACATGCGCTTGACCTCGCCGATGGCGTCGCCATGACGCTTCAGCGCGCCACAACCAATGGCAATGCCATTGTCGCGGGCGATGAAAACGGTGGTGTCCTGGCCTGCCATCTGCTCGACGGTCAGGTGGTAGCAGTGCTCCGGCGGCGTCAGTTCGAGCAACGTCTCGTTGAGTTCGTTGACCAGGCCGCGCACGTCGTCCTGCAGCGGCGTCTCGATGGCGATCTCGATTGCCATCGCAGCCTTACTCCACGACCTTTGGCACGAGGAAGAAATTCTCTTCGGTCGCCGGTGCATTGGCGACGATATCAGCCGCCTTGTTGCCGTCGGTGACGACATCCCGGCGTTTCTTCATCTCCATCGGCGTCACCGAGGTCATCGGCTCGACGCCGGAAACATCGACCTCGTTCAGTTGCTCGACGAAGCCCAGTATCGCATTCAACTCGCCGGTCATGCGTTCTGCATCTTCTTCGCTCACCGCGATGCGGGCGAGACGCGCGACACGCTTCACTGTCTTGACATCAACGGACATGTTTTTGCCTCGGGAAAAACCAGTCCGGGCTATAGCGGCGCCGCGCGCGGCACGCAACATCCATCGTGTCGGACGCAGCGCTAGACCACAGCAGGGCTGACCCGGTCCTTGGGGCGCCGCAGCGGATTGGGCAATTCGAACAATCGCTTCTTTGCCGAACACATGCTGCATGCGTCCTCGTCTTCCAGCGCGGCGAAGGCCTGCAATTCCGCATTGGAACAGCCCGGCTCAAGCGGTCGATACGCCAGATAGGGATCCCACTTGTCGGAAAGGCGGTATTTTGCCTTCTGCATCGGCAGATAGGCGAGAGGCGCACACTTCCAGATCTGTCCGGCGTGGAGTTGCTTGCAATGGCGAGCCGGGCAGATTTCCCAACTGGCGCGAGGATCGCCATCCTCGAACGGCAACATGGTGTTGCCGAAGCCTTCGTAGCGACGGGTCCAGTTCTTGTCGGACGGGCGGATCTCGATATGCAGCCCGTGTTCCCGACGCCAAGCCTCCACGAGATCGAACACCGGTTTCAATCTCTCCTGGTACTCCTGCGAACCATGATGAACCGAGACGGTCAGCCGAGCGTCCCGATCAGCGGCAAGAATTGCCGGCAATGTCGGATGACGGTGCAGGAAAAAGCCGTTGCTGACGATTTCTATTATGGCCTCTGGCCAGTGCCGCCGCACCAGTCCAACGAAAGCGGGCAACTGCGGGTGTATGGTGGGCTCTCCACCCAGGATATTGAACCAGGTGACCGACACGCGCCGACTCCAAAATCCCATCCAGCGGTCCGCCTCCTCGAGCGAAACGGTGCCGGAATGACCATGGTTGGAGTAGTGCGCGCAACTTTCGCAAGACAGATTGCAGCCATGCGCGACGTGGAGTTCCAGTTTTGGGAACACCGGCCGCTCGCGGCGAAAAAGCGCCCTGACACGTTTCAGCATCGTCATGGCAGGGCAACGCCCTCGCACAGATAGTAGCTGCCACTGTTGCCGCTCGCCTCGCTTTCGTCATCGATGGGCCGGACCGAGACGAGATCAACCTGCGTCGGGTTCATTTGCGTCACCGAAAGCACGTCCGGAAAGATATAGCCCGGTTCTTGGCAGATGGCTGTCACCGCCCAGCTTGGCGAGCGTGTCGCCTTGCTGATCTGAACGAATTCGCAATTGTATTCAACGCCTTGCAGGCCATGCGCCGACAAAACGACATTGCCGGCGTCGATCAGCGTCTGCAGCGTATCCTTTTTGGCCTGCGCACAAAGCTCCTCGGACTGAAGGTAGATGCCTTCGATGAAATCATCCGCGGCAATCGCCGGCGACGCCGCGGCAAACATCGAAACGAAAAGAGTTTGCCGCAACGCCATGGATTTGTTCCGCTTTAGCTGTCTCTAGATCGTAATCGTCTCACCAATCTTCGGCAACGCTATATCGACGCCGGACCCTTCCAGGCCGGCCTGGAATTTCTCGGCCGTCGGATCGATCATTGGAAACGTGCCGAAGTGGCAAGGGACCACCGTCTCGAACTTGAAGAAGCGGCGGCAGGCGAGTGCCGCCACAGCACCGCCCATGGTGAAACGGTCGCCGATCGGCACGATGCCGATCTTGGGCTCATGCAACTCGTTGATCAACGCCATGTCGGAGAAGATATCGGTATCGCCCATGTGGTAGAGCGTCCGGTCTTCCGGGAAATGCAGGACGAGGCCGCCCGGATTGCCGAGATAGGTGTTCTTGCCGCCGTCTTCGCCAAACGAAGAGGAGTGCAGCGCCTGGACGAATGTCGTGGTGAAGCCGCCGCAATCGACGGTGCCGCCGATATTGCCGGGATTGATCTTGTTGCCGTCGGCACCCTTGCCGACCAGATACATGCAGATCTCGAAATTGGCGACCAGCTGGGCGCCGCTCTTGCCGAGGACTTCCAGTGCGCCGCTGATGTGGTCGCTGTGCCCGTGCGTCAGCAGAACATGCGTTACTCCCTCCGCCGGTCCTTCCCAGCCGCCCGTCCAGGACGGATTGCCGATCAGGTAGGGGTCGATGAGGATCTTGGCGTCGCCAGCTTCGATGCGGAAGGCCGAGTGGCCGTACCAGGTCAGTTTCATGAATGCTTTCCTCGATTTTTGCCTTGCCAAAGGATAGAACGCCGATGGCCCTGAGATCAAAGGGTTACTGTGTCCACCGCGCGCTTCACAAGACACGTGGTGGTGAAAAGGCGAAGGACCACCGTTGGGCATTGTCACGATCGAAGAATTGCCGGCCCGGCTTGCCGGCGGAAAAACTCTGGCGGGGCTCGATCTTGGCGACAAGACGATCGGCGTTGCGGTTTCCGACCGGGGATTCTCCTTCGCTCATCCGCGCCCGGTCATCATGCGAAGGAAGTTCTCGCTCGATGCCGCGGTCCTGCTGGCCTTGATGCAGAAGGAGAACGTTGGCGCGGTGGCGATCGGGCTGCCGATCAACATGGATGGTTCGGAAGGTCCGCGTGCGCAGAAGTCACGCGCCTTCGTGCGCAACATGGCGCAGCTAAGCGACCTGCCCTTCGTGTTCTGGGATGAGCGGCTGTCGACGGTCGCCGCCGAACGGACGCTGATCGAAATGGATTTCTCGCGCGCCAAACGCGCCGGCAAGATCGATTCGGCGGCCGCGGCCTTTATTCTGCAGGGAGTTTTGGACCGGCTTCAGTCACTCGATGCAGCCGATCGAACGGGACAGGACCCGCCCAGCGCCGTCTGACCCAGCCGGCGATTTCGCGGCGGCGGCGGAACGCCCACAGCGCCATTAGCAGAAATCCGTCGAAGATGCAGGTCTTCGCCACCATGCCGGGGATGATCGTGGGATCGACGCCTAGCATCTGGCCATAGAGCTGGAAGAAAAAGTCATGCATCTGCCGGCTGAGCATCACATAACCGAAATTCATGTCATTGGCCGACAGGTAGAACCAGCCCCAGAACAGCCCCATCGGAGCCGCCCAAAATGCGAAGATGTAGCGCATCAGCGGCCTCCCTTCGCTTTAGGGCCAGTCCGCCCGGGGCCGATCCCGTTGGGGCCGGCGCGGCCCGATATCAGGGAGAGAAGCGAGTTGTGAGCCGCCGCCTTCGCCATGTTGTGCGCCGTGGCGTGGAAAGCGGCGTCATCAGACAGCGCTGCCGAGCGCCGCTCGGCAAGCATCGCGACATAGGAGGCCAGAAGCGCGGCGAGTTGCACCGCGACAACCATAAAGAGCCCGTTGATGCCTTGGGCCGCGCCGCCGATCAGGATCATCGACATCACGCCGGAAGCGGAAATGAAGGCGATGCGCACCACGCTGTCGGCGCCGGGGCCCGCCGCATCGTTGATCAGCGTATCGATAAAGGCCCAGAAGAACAGCACCGACACGACCAGCAGTGCAACCGCCAGCGGCGCGACCACCACGATGTTTTCCAGATTGACGAAGCGGGCGCTCTCGACGGTCACGCCCAGCACGCCAAGCGCTGCCGCAACACCGCGGTTTCCATCGATGCAGATCAGCGCCAGCAGGGCGAAAACGATCGCCCAGTGCACCGACAAGAATGAGGTCAATACGTGTCGCATCGTGATTCCTGCTTCGACAGGAATAACAGTGGGCTTTACGCCTCGTCGCCGCAACGTAAACCATTTGTTAAGGTTAACGGCCATCCACAGGGCGCACGACGATGCCCTCAGGCATGTCCAAATCCAGCGACGAGCCGCTCGCTGCTCAGTTCACCGGCGGATAGAGCGTATCGATGATCATGCGCGCGTCGTGGCGCGAATCGAGCATGCCGTAGGTGTTGCGCCATTGGCCAGCCAGGCGCGTCTCGACGAAGGCATCGGCAATCCGCCCTGCCCCAAGCCGGCGCAGCTCGGCCGCCGCGGCTGACAGCGCCAGCTGTTCCGTCAGCAACCGGGCTGAGCCCTCGTCGGTTGAAGCAACCTGCATCGCCGCCTTCAGGACGCCTACCGTGCCACGTCCGCCGGCACCGAGATCACGGTCTATCCCCCCCAGTACCTCTTCGAACAGGCCGGGCGCGCGGCCAAGCACACGCAGCACGTCGAGCGCCATGACATTGCCCGACCCTTCCCAGATCGCGTTGACCGGGGCCTCGCGATAGTAGCGGGCGAGCGGCGCCTCCTCGACATAGCCGTTACCGCCAAGGCACTCCATCGCTTCGTAAAGCAGTGCTGGCGCGATCTTGCAGACCCAGTATTTGACGACCGCCGTCATGGCGCGCGCAAAGGCCGCCTCGCCGCGATCGCCCGCCGCCTCGTCGAAGGAGCGCGCCAGCCTAAACGACAGCGCGGTTGCCGCGGCGACATCCAGCGCCATATCGGCCAGCACGCGCTGCATCAGCGGCTGCTCGATCAAGGCCGAGCCGAAAACCTGGCGATGGCGGGCATGATGAACCGCTTCCGCCAGCCCTGCCCGCATGATGGCCGAGGACGCCACCGCGCAGTCGAGCCGGGTCAAGGTCACCATGTCCATGATCGTCTTCACGCCGGCGCCGGGTTCGCCGACCATTTCGCCGATGGCGTTGACGAATTCGACCTCGGAAGACGCGTTGGAGCGGTTGCCGAGCTTGTCCTTCAGCCGCTGGAAGCGGAAGCCATTGCCCGATCCGTCGCCGAGAACACGCGGCACGAGGAAGCAGGATAGCCCTTCCGGCGCCTGCGCCAGCACCAGGAAGGCGTCCGACATTGGCGCCGACATGAACCATTTGTGCCCGGTCAGGCGATAAAAACCGCTGCCGGCACGCTCGGCCCTCGTCACATTAGCGCGCACATCGGTGCCGCCCTGCTTCTCGGTCATGCCCATGCCGAGCGTCAGCCCGGTCTTCTCCACCGGCGGCTTCTGGCTCTGGTCGTATTTGCGCGTCGTCACGCGCGGCGCCCATTCGCGAAACAGCTTTGGGCTGGCCATCAATGCCGCCAGCGAGGCGCTGGTCATGGTGATGGGACAGAGGTGTCCGGTTTCGAGTTCGGCGGTCAGATAGAAACGCGCGGCACGCACCTGATGGCGGCGGCCGATCTCGGCGTCACCATTCTCCCAGACCGAGGAGTGCAACCCGTTCGCCACCGAACGACGCATGAGGGCGTGGTAAGCGGGATGGAACTCGACCAGGTCGAGGCGCCGCCCCTGGCGGTCATGTGTCCTCAGTTTCGGCGTCTCGACATTGGCGAGGCGGGCCAGTTCCTGCGCTTCCTGGGTCAGCACGAAACGGCCAAGCCCGTCGAGTTCCCTGCGCACCGGATCGGAAAAGCGCTCGGCAAGCTGGATCAGCAACGGATCGCCTCGCCAGGCGTTGCCGCCCGTCAGCGGCGGCGGCTGGTTCGTTACGTCGTCGGTCACGCCCAATCCTTCAATCCGTAGAAAGGTCCCTGTCGTGCGAAAGCCACGAATCCGAGGCCATCGGCTAGATATAGCCAAGCGTTGCCGCGCGCGCGACGAAAATACCGGGGAGAACGGCGCCAATGTAAAGCTGGTGCTTGCAGGCGCAAAATCCGCACCCTATAGCACCCCCTTGAGATGACCGACGCTTCGTCCCTGCCACTCTACCCTCACCGCCATCTTCTGGGCATCAGCGATCTTTCGCCCGCCGACATCGAGCTGTTGCTCGACCGGGCGGATCTGGCTGTCGCGATTTCGCGGCAGTCCGAGAAGAAAACCTCGACGCTGCGCGGCCGCACCCAGATCAACCTGTTCTACGAGGCATCGACCCGTACGCAGTCCTCGTTCGAGCTGGCCGGAAAGCGGCTCGGCGCCGATGTCATGAACATGTCGGTGGCGAGCTCCTCGGTGAAAAAGGGCGAGACCCTCATCGACACGGCAATGACGCTGAACGCCATGCGGCCGGATATATTGATCATCCGCCACCAGTCGGCGGGTGCCGCCGCCCTTCTGGCCCAAAAAGTCGGCTGCTCCGTCGTCAATGCCGGCGATGGCGCGCATGAACACCCGACACAGGCGCTGCTCGATGCGCTGACCATCCGTCGCGCCAAGGGGCCGCTGTCGAAGCTGATCGTGGCGATTTGCGGCGACATCCTGCATTCGCGCGTGGCGCGCTCCAACATCATGCTGCTCAACGCGCTCGGCGCACAGGTTCGGGTCGTCGCCCCTTCAACGCTGCTGCCCTCCGGCATCGAACGAATGGGTGTGATTGTCACGCGCTCGATGGCCGAAGGCCTGAAAGACGCCGACGTGGTGATGATGCTGCGCCTACAGCGCGAGCGGATGGAAGGCGCCTTCGTGCCTTCGGTTCGCGAATATTTCCGCTATTTCGGCCTCGACGCCGAAAAGCTGAAGGCCGCCAAGGACGACGCGATGGTGATGCATCCCGGCCCAATGAACCGCGGCGTCGAGATTGCCTCGGAAATCGCCGACGGCCCGCAAAGCGTCATTCAGGAGCAGGTGGAAATGGGCGTCGCCGTGCGGATGGCGGTGATGGAAGCGCTGCTCGACCCCCGCCGTAATCAAGAGGGCCGCGGCGAATGAGCACGACGGTCTTTGAACGCGCCCGCATTGTCGACCCCTCGCGCGGTATCGACGAAGTCGGCTCCGTCATTGTCGAGGGCCGCAAGATCGTTGCCGCGGGCAAAGCGGCGTTGAACCAGGGCGCCCCCGAGGGCGCCATAACAATTGATTGCGCCGGCAAGGCGATCATTCCCGGCCTGATCGATGGCCGCGTCTTCATCGGCGAGCCCGGCGGCGAGCATCGCGAAACCATCGCTTCGGCAAGTGTCGCGGCGGCCGCCGGCGGCGTCACCTCTGTCGTCATGATGCCCGATACCGACCCGGTGATCGACAATGTGGCATTGGTCGAGTTCGTGCTGCGCACCGCCAAGGACACGGCTATCGTCAACGTCTTTCCGGCGGCGGCGATCACCAAGGGCCTCGCCGGCCGCGAGATGACCGAATTCGGCCTGCTGCGTGAGGCTGGCGCCGTCGCCTTCACCGATGGCCGCCACACCATAGCAAGCGCGCTGGTGATGCGCCGCGCACTGACCTACGCCCGCGATTTCGGCGCCACCATCGTGCATGAAACCCAGGATGCCGACCTCGGTTCATCAGGCGTCATGAATGAGGGCCTGTACGCCAGCTGGCTCGGCCTTTCCGGCATTCCGCGTGAAGCCGAATCGATCCCGCTGGAGCGCGATCTGGCTCTGGCCCGACTGACGCGCGGGTCCTATCACGCGGCAAAAATCTCGACGGCGATGGCGGCAAACGCCGTGACGCGCGCCAAAGCCGATGGTGCTGCCGTCACCTCAGGCGTGTCGATCCACAATCTGTCGCTCAACGAAAACGATGTCGGCGAATACCGCACCTTCTTCCGGCTGACGCCGCCGCTGCGCGCCGAGGAAGACCGGTTGGCGATGATTGAGGCGGTCAGGGACGGCACCGTCGACATCATCGTATCCTCGCACGATCCACAGGATGTCGACACCAAGCGCCTGCCCTTCGCCGACGCGGCCGCCGGTGCCATCGGATTGGAGACGCTGCTTGGCGCGGCCTTGCGGCTCTACCACAATGGCGATGTGCCGCTGCTGCGGCTGATCGAGACCTTGTCCACCGCGCCGGCAAGACTGTTCGGATTGCCCGGCGGCACACTGAAGCCGGGTGCTCTTGCCGACCTTGCACTTGTCGATCTCGATGAGCCCTGGATCGTCAGCGAAAGCGGCATTCGCTCGCGCTCGAAGAACACCTGCTTCGAAGGCGCCCGCCTGCAAGGCAAGGTCTTGCAAACGCTGGTGGCGGGCCGCACAGTGTTCTCGGTCTGATCCGGCAATCGCGCACTGAGCCTGACCTGACCGTTTGGGAGAACTGCGGGGGAAACAATGACTTACGGCCTCATCCCAGCGTTGGTATTCGGCTATCTCTTAGGCTCGATTCCTTTCGGCCTGCTGCTGACGCGAGCCGCCGGCCTTGGTGACGTGCGCAAGATCGGCTCCGGCAATATCGGCGCCACCAATGTGCTGCGCACCGGCAACAAGGGCCTGGCCGCCGCGACCTTGCTGCTCGATGCCCTGAAAGGCACGGCCGCCGTGCTGATTGCTGGTCACTTCGCGCCGGAAACGGCGGTCTGGGCCGGCCTCGGCGCCTTTCTTGGTCACCTCTTTCCGGCCTGGCTCGGCTTCAAGGGTGGCAAGGGCGTCGCGACATATCTCGGCGTGCTGATCGGCCTTGCCTGGCAGGTGGCGCTGATCTTCGCCGTCGTCTGGCTGGTGATGGCGTTCCTGTTCCGGTTCTCATCGCTGGCGGCGCTGACAGCGGCCGTCGTCGTCCCCGTTGCCCTGTATTTCATGAGCACACCGCAGATTGCCATTCTGTTCGTGGTGATGAGCATCATCGTCTTCATCAAGCACAGGGCGAACATTTCGCGGCTGCTTGCCGGCACCGAGGGCAAGATCGGAGCCAAGGGGTGAGCAAGCGCGCCATCGTGGTGAGCGAGCCGGCCGCCGGGCCGCGCCTCAGCGACCGGCAGCGGCTGAGCTGGCTGCGGTTGATCCGCACCCAGAATGTCGGCCCCGCCTCCTTTCGCGACCTGATCAACCGCTTCGGGTCCGCCGAGGTGGCACTGGAAATCCTGCCGGAGCTGATGATTTCGGGTGGCGCCAGCCGGATCGCCCGCATTCCCTCGATCGCCGAAGCCGAGGCAGAACTGGAAGCAGCCCGCAAGGCTGGCGCGCGCTTTGTCGGTATCGGCGAGCCCGACTATCCACCATTGCTGAGGAGCATGGACAATCCACCGCCCCTACTGGCGGTGAAAGGCAATGCCGCCGTCTTCCGGCTGCCGGGGGTCGCCATTGTCGGTGCCCGCAACGCATCGCTGGCCGGCATCAAGATGGCGCGTATGCTGGCTGCCAGTCTTGGCGGCGACGGCTATGGCATCGTATCCGGCCTGGCACGCGGCATCGACACGGCGGCACACCAGGGCAGCCTGGCGACCGGCACGATCGGCGTCCTGGCCGGAGGTCTCGACCTGCCCTACCCGCCCGAGAATGCCGGCCTGTGCGAGGAAATCGCCGAGCGTGGCGCCATAATCTCCGAAATGCCGTTCGGATGGCAGCCGCGCGCCCAGGATTTTCCGCGCCGCAATCGCCTTGTCGCGGGCGCCGCCCTTGGGCTGGTGGTGGTCGAGGCAGCGCAACGCTCGGGATCGCTGATCAGCGCCAGGCTTGCCGGCGAAATGGGGCGGTTGGTGTTCGCCGTACCGGGTTCACCGCTCGATCCACGCGCCGCCGGCACCAACGGCCTGCTCAAGGACGGCGCCACGCTGGTCACCGAGGCATCCGACATTTCCAGGGCGATCGCGCCGCTGACAGGCATGCGCGCGCCGGATGTGCCCCCATTTGAAGACCCGCCCGACTTTTCGGCCACGCCGCCACCCGGCGAGAGCGACCGCGCCAAGGTAATCGAGGCGCTCGGCCCGACGCGTGTCGGTCGACGAAATCATCCGCCACACCGGCCTGCACCCGGCCCAGGTCTTCATGGTGTTGCTGGAACTCGACCTCGCCGGCCGGCTCGAACGCCATGCCGGCGGCAATGTTTCGCTGGTTTTCGGAAACTAAAGCTGATCGTCAGTGGCGATTGGTCTTTTCGTCCTGGGCATAGTCCTGCGTGTTTGCGCCAAAGAGATCCTTTTCGACGACCTTGTGCCACACCATGTCCGCATCCTGCGGACGCGATGAATCGAAGCTCGTCTCGGTCTCTTGCACGGTCGAGCGCCGGCGCAACCAGGCAGGCATGATCTCGCGGATGAGGCTGGTAAACTGGGTCATTGCCGGCTCCTTCGATTCATGTGGTGACGGTCGATCTCTCCGCAGCGCTGTGGCTCACACCATCAAGCCAGGCCAGCGCCTCCTCGACACCGGCAAGCGCGTGGCGCGCAGCGGTCGGTCCGCGCGGTTTGATGCGCACCGAGACGCCATCCATCTCGTTGATGACATCAAAGCCGTGTTCGTCGGAAGTGTCATCTCCAAGGAAGACGGGGCTGCGGCCTGCAAAAGCCGGTTGTTCCATGAACCGTCGGATGGCTGCTCCTTTCGCCGCCTCCAGCGGCATCAGTTCAACCCCTGCATTGCCGGCCAGCACCCGATATCCCACAGGCAGCCTGTCCAGTGCCTGTTCGACCAGCTGTATGGCGCGCTGCAGCAAATGCGGCGCCGCGCGCGTATGAATGGCCAGGATCGGCCCCTTGCGCTCGATATAGACGTCGGCACTGGCCAGTTCCGCTTCGATCTCCTCGGCAAGTGCGGCAATGTCTGCCGGTTCGCCGGCCGCCTCGACCGGTCCATCACGCACCAGCCTGTGCTCGAGCCCATAAAGCCCGGCGGCGCGCAATCTGAGGGGCTGGAAGAGATGGTCGACAGCGGCGATCGAGCGTCCCGTGATGAACGCCAAGGCTCCGTCCAATTGCGTTTCAAGCCGTGCCAACAGCATGCGCAGCTCCTCACTGACAGCCACCGCATCGGGATGCGCGGCATGTTCGAGAAGCGTGCCATCGATATCGAGGAACAGGCTCCATGGCCCTTGCGGGACGACGGGTTCCGGCAGGTTTGACGATATCGACATCACAGCGCCGCCACACATTTGCGTTCGAGCAGCGATATCACGTTGGCAGGTACCGTGGGAGCAGCGCCGACGGCTCGGTCGACTGCATTGCGTTTGCGCAAATGCGCGGCATCCAAAAGCATGCTTCCCGCCCATTTATAAACGTTGTTCTCGCGCACGATCTCGCGCATGCGTCGCATGCGCTGCGTTTGCTCCTCCTGCGACATGGTCAAGGCCTGCAGCAGGACGTCACCCATCATTGCCGCGTCATAGGGATTGACGATCAGCGCCTCCAGCAGCTCCTTGGAGGCGCCGGCGAACATGCTCAGCAGCAGCACACCTTGTTCATCCTCGCGCGCCGCGACAAACTCCTTGGCAACCAGGTTCATGCCGTCATGCAGGCTGGTCACCATGCAAACGTCGGCGGCCCGGTAGATTTCGTAGACCTGCTGCTGCGAGTGATGTTCCGTCACCATCAGGACCGGCGTGTAGCCTTCGCGGCCATAGCGCTGGTTGAGATCCTCGGCATGGCGCATGCACTCTTCATACAATTGCTGGTAGGCGGGCAAGGTGCCGCGGCTGGGCGCCGCGATCTGCAGGAACGCCACCTTGCCGATCCATTCCGGATGAAGCGTCAGCAGTTCATCAAGTGCATTGAAGCGATCGAGGATGCCTTTGGTGTAGTCGAGACGCTCAACGCCCACGCACAGTCTGACATGGTCGGCCAGGCCGAATTTCTCGCGAACCTGCCGACGGCAGGTTGCCACGTCCGGCAGCTTGTCCAGTTGCGGCGGCGACCATTCGATAGAAATCGGATAGGCGTGAACCAGACTGATCTGGCCGCCATAAGAGATGGCCGAATCCTCGCGCTCGATCCTGCTTTCCAGGAAACGATCCACGCTGTCGATGAAGTTGTTGCAATGGAACTGGGTGTGGAAACCGACGATTGAACTGCCGAGCAGACCTTCGAGAATCTTCTCGCGCCACGGGCATATGCTGAACACTTCCGAATTCGGCCAAGGGATGTGCCAGAAGGTGATGATGATCGCCTCGGGCAGGCGCTCTCGGATCATTCGCGGCAACAGCGCGAAATGGTAATCCTGGACCAGCACGATCGGCCGCTCGTTGCGGGCCTCCGCCACGACAGTGTCGGCGAATTTGCGGTTGACCGCCTCGTAGGCCTCCCAATCGGATGTGCGGAACATTGGCCGGGTGAAGGCGATATGACACAGCGGCCAAAGGCCTTCATTGGCAAAGCCGAGATAATAGCCTTGCTGTTCTTCCTCGCTTAGCCAGACGCGGCGCAGTGTGTAGGAAGGATTGTCAGGCGGCACCTCGATCCGGTCGTTCTTGTCGACCACAAGGGCGTCGGCCGAACCGCCGCCATAGGCGATCCACGTGCCGGCACAAGCGCGCGTGATCGGCTCCAGGGCGGAGACGAGCCCGCTGGCAGGTACGACCAGTTCGATGTCGTCACCCTTGCGGTTGTGGATATAAGGTTCGCGATTCGAGACGACGATCACCTGGGCATCGGGAAGCTCCGTTGCCAGGATATGACGCAAAGTCTCGGGCGACCACTGCGCCAGAGCGGCGACGGTGGACTGCCCATTCTTCTCTAATTCCGGCAGTGGGCCGCGAGCTGGATCGGCCTTCACGGCAGCAAGTCTGCGGCCTTTGCGCGACCGCAACATCATCGTCACCAGCACAATGAACAGGACGCCGACAGCTGCAAGAATGAAGAGCCACAATGCGAAGAGGGGAACGACCAGGTACGAACTGTTGTCGGGCATTGAAATAGATTACCTTTCAATGGGATACCGAAGAAACTCCATCGACTGGAACTCCGGCGCCCATAGTCTGGTTGTCCAACGCCCCACCCCGCATGATGGTTCCGGTTTTTCAGCTCGTGACCACGAGAGGCACCAGCCCCTCATGCGGCGCGGCAAGGAAAGCGCCGACACGATCTCCGACGCGCTGGAATGTCAGATCCACTGCCGCGTGCCCGACCGAAAGATGACGAATGATCAGGCTGTCTATGCCGATCGGCAGGCGCGGCCGGGTCACATGGATCTCGCCTGTCCAGCCATCGACCTGAAGGCCGAGGCACGATTGCATGAGCATGAAGGCGGAACCGGCGGACCAGGCTTGCGGCAGGCATGCCACCGGATAGGCAATCGGCGCCTCACCCGCCGCACGTGTAAAACCGCAGAAGAGTTCGGGCAGCCTCATGTTGAAATGAACGGCGGATTCGAAGGTTCCGCTCATCAGCCGCACCACGCCGTCGCGGTTGCCATATCGCGCCAGCCCAGCGGCACAGATCGCGGTGTCGTGCGGCCAGATCGACCCGTTGTGATAGGACATCGGATTGAAGAAGATCGCTTCGTCCGCCAGCGTTCTCAGGCCCCAGCCGGAATGAAACGAGGCCGACAGCAGCTGGTCGGCGACCATGCGCGCGCGCTCCGGGTTGGGAAGGCCGACGTAAAGCAGGTGGCCGGCATTGGATGTGCGCACCTTGCAGGCCTGGCCCTCGCCATCGAGCGCCAGCGCATAGTAGCCAAGCTCCTCGATCCAGAAATCGCGTTCGACTTGCTGGCGAAGTGTGTCGGCGCGTATTTCCCACCCCTCCGCCCGCTCCCTTTCTCCGCGCAGCCGTGCCAGTTTCGCCAGCCCCTGGAACGCCGCAAAGACATAGCCCTGGACTTCGACCAGCGCGATCGGTCCCTTCGGAATGCGGCCATCGGCGTGAAAGACGGAATCGAAACTGTCTTTCCATCCCTGGTTGGCGAGACCGGATTCCGCGGCGCGCTGGTAGGTGAGGAATCCTGTCGAGCGGCTCGCCGTCTCGATCCATTCGGCAGCGGCGCACAGGGATGGCCACAGCGTATCGATGAAGGCCGTGTCCCCCGTGCGGTCCGCATAGGCGCAGGCAAGATGGATGTAGAGTGGCGTCGTGTCGACGCCGCCATAATAGCGGCCGAACGGCAGCTCGCTGAGCGCCACCATCTCGCCCTTGCGGGTCTCGTGCATGATCTTGCCGGGTTCGGAATCGCTGAAGGGAGAGGTCTCGGTCGCCTGGTGCTGGGCAAGAAAGGCCAAAACGCCTCGCGCCAGCCCGGGATTGAGCCAAAGCATCTGCAGGGCTGAAATCACGCCGTCCCGGCCGAAGGCAGTGGAGAACCACGGAATGCCGGCATAGGGGTAAGGCCCGGTCGCCAGTTCCGTGGTGAGCAGCGCGACATCGGCGCGAGCCCGCGCCATCCAGTCGTTGAAAACGCGGCCCGAACTGTGCAGCGTCGCGCCATGCCGGCGTTTGGCGCGCATGCCGAAACGAGCCCGGGCGGCCGCAGCGCGAAACCGGCGGCTTTCAGGGCGTTCGTCTGTTTCGTCGCCCACTTCCAGGTAAAGCGTCTGGCTGCTGCGCTTGGTGACGGCGATGACGAAATCCGCCCGCTCGGAGGTCAGCTCATCGGGCGTCTGCGAAAATGATATCGCCGATGTCCGCACCACCTTGTCCAGGCCTTCATAGCGAAGCACGACCGCGGCCCGGGCAATCTCGGCCGTATGCGCAGTCCCACGCTTCGCGCGGATCGAGCCGCGGACCTCGAACATGTCGCGGAAATCGGCACCAAAGCGCAGCGACAGCAGGATCGTCGAATGCTCCCGGCTGTAGTTGGAGAGCGTGATGCGCTCATACAGCCTTTCCTGCCACAGCAGCCGGACGCGCTCGATATGGATAGCGCCTTGCGGGATTTGGCGGCCCGCGGCGCTCTCGATCGGCAGATTAGTCAAATTGGTGGTGAACAGGACGTTGTCCTGGCTAAGTGACGCGCCAAGCAACGACGTCGACCGCCCACCGACGGTGAGGCGAAATTCCGAAAGCACGCGCGTGTCGTCGCGGAAGAACCCGTCACCAACGCCGCGTATGTCGCCATAGCCGTCGGCGACCACGAAGCAGTCGCCATGCTTGAGGGCGAACAGCCTGTGCGGCTCGCGGGGCGCCGTCTCATCGAGAGACGCCAGTGCTATCGCTGGATCGAGCGTGCGTTCGTCAAGTTGGCTGATGGTCAAGTGGCCTGTCCCTGTTCATTTTGAAGACAACGCCGCTACGAGGCCTTGGCGCGGCCGCCGGCATCGACCAGCTCCGCGTAAGCAGCGGCGTAATCCTGACCCATCCTGCGGGCTGAAAAGCGTCGTTCGAACACGGCCCTGACGCGCCGCCTGTCGAGCTGCAGGAGAGCCGGCATCGAGGCAACGGCATCTTCTATGGTCTCGACGACGAAACCGGTGACGCCATCATCGAGGATCTCGGGCATGGCACCGCAATTCCAGGCCATGACAGGTGTCCCGCAAGCCATCGCTTCGATCACGGCAAGGCCGAACGGCTCCGGCCAATCGATCGGGAAAAGCAGGGCGGCGGCGTTTCCGAGAAACGCCGTCTTCTGCTCCTCATTGATCTCGCCGACATATTCGATCTGATCGCCATCGATCATCGGTTGGACGACCTCCTCGAAATAGGCGCGATCGTCAGCACCGACCTTGGCCGCGAGCTTGAGTTTCAGCCCGGTACGGCGGGCGATCTCGATCGCCCGGTCCGGACGCTTGTCGCGCGACATTCTGCCGAGAAACGCAAGATAGCCGCCGTCAGGGGCTGTCTCGAAATTGGGTTTGTAGAGATCGACGGGCAGCCCGTGGTGGATTGTCGCCAGCCAGTTCGCCGATGCAAACCGCGCCCGCTGGCTGCGGGATATGGAAATCATCGGGAACCGCGGGAACCGATCATAGGCTTGTGCCAAATCCGCGTAATCCAGCCTGCCATGCGGCGTCGTCACTGTGCGTTGTGGCATATCGCGGAAAAACGGAAAATGCAGGAAATGGCTGAGGTGGAAATGGATAACGTCGAAATCGTCGGCCCGTTTCCTCACCTCGTCGAGCATCGACAGATGCGCCGCAATCTCGGATTTCAAAGGACGGGTATCGAGACGAAGCGCCCGTTCACGGCATGGCACCAGTTTGGCAGAGGTCTTCGTATCGCCGCTGGCGAACAACGTTACGTCATGGCCAAGGTCCACGAGAGCCTCGGTCAGGTAGGAGATGATGCGCTCGGTGCCACCATAGAGCCTTGGCGGCACCGATTCGTATAGTGGTGCGACATGGGCAATCTTCATGGCCCGGCCTTCCCTCAATGAGCTGGTCATGGAACCCAATGCTTCAGCAGCGGGATCGTTCCTCCATCAGTGGAAGATGCATCGGATGATTGATCCGTTCCCCGTTTGATGTTCGATCAAGCCGCCCTACTTCGTCTTGGTGCTGCCGACACTTGCGGCAGCCCAAGGAGGCCGAGGTGCAGGAACCCAGGGATGTCGCAGCCCGACGCCTGAGCATGATCATCGAACAATATGTCGAGGCCAGAAAACGGCACTATGGCTTCGTGTCCACGGACCAGGCTGCCATGGTCATCCGCAAGATCCTCAAACCCACCCTTGCTGACCCAGCCCTCACCGACCGCCAGCTCGATGATATGGTCGCTGCACTGGCCGTGAAGAACGGCTTGGCGGTCATCTTCGATCGTGGCGCAAGAGGATCGGCCATCGAGGCCGACCTCAACAGGAAGGAACCGACGATGCGGGCACCAACCGAGATCTTGGATGTTGTCGGCGCCGTGGATGCTATCCTGCGCGGCCAGATCGCCGCGCTTTCGATGAGCGCGATAGTCTCGCTGCTGCGCGAACGGACCGGCACCAAGCGCTCGGACGCGGATCTGGAAGGCCTGATTGCCAAGAAGGCCGCCGTTCTGGACGTGCATCTGTCGCGGAGTGTCTGAACGGTCGAAGCGCGTTGCGAAGGTTCACAGGCCAATCAATGGCGCCAGTAAGTCCTTTGACAATGGTGAGCGCGATGGGATTCGAACCCATGACCTACTGATTAAAAGTCAGTTGCTCTACCGGCTGAGCTACGCGCTCCCGCGGGCGCGAAAGGCGGCCCTCGAAATTGCGCGGAACATAGGGAGAGTGCCTCGACCGGTCAACCGGAAAAAACGGATCCGGGAGCCAAGCTTTTCCAGCGTCGTCGCCTTGCCCAAACGACCACTTCGATCGAGGGAGGTACAAGCTCCGAAGGGCCATTGGCTGAGCATATTATAGTTTGGATGTCGGGCAAGAGAAACATTACAGATCAGTAACTTGGTGTTTTGGGAGGAACCATCCCGTGTATTGCTCGTTGTCTCGCCACAAGGGACGTCAATCACCCTTTCGAAGGAGAAGACAATGAACAAGATCGTAACGGGTATACTGGCGACCACTTTGTCAGTTTCGTTTGGAGCAGCCGCAGCCATGCCGGCCAATGCGGCGCAAATGTTCGTGCCGCAGGCGGCATCGACTTCGAGCGACGTGCAGAGCGTCGACTACAAGCCCTGGATGAAGAACCACCACGGCAATCGCAATTTCGGCAACCGCAATTTCGGCAACCGCAATTTCGGAAATCGCAATTTCGGCGGTCGTAACTTTGCCCGCAACAATGATGGCGGCGGCTATTGGAATGGCCATCGTGGCTATCGCGACTACCATGAGGGTTATCGCCGTCATGGCGACTATTGGTTCCCGCTCGCGGCCTTCGCCACTGGCGCCCTGATCACGGGTGCGATCGTCAACAGCGAGAACAACCGCTACGAAGGCAATTCGCATGTGCAGTGGTGCTATGACCACTATCGCAGCTACCGTTCCTCGGACAACACCTTCCAGCCGAATTACGGTCCGCGCCAAGAATGCCGTTCGCCATACTGATCCAAGGCTGAGTATCAGTAGCCGACAAGTGTGAGTAAGGGACCCGCGTCGGAAACGGCGCGGGTCTTTCTTAGGCGCTCAAGGTCCTGCGCACGGCGTCGCGCCAGCCTGCGAGTTTCGCTGCACGGTCGGCGCCTTCCATCTCCGGCTGGAACCGCCGCTCCAATGCCCAGCTTTTCGCGAACTCTCGTGCCTTCGGCCACACACCCGCCTTTGAACCAGCAAGCCAGGCCGCACCCAGCGCCGTCGTCTCCAGAATGGTCGGGCGGTCGACCGGCGCGTCGAGAATGTCGGCCAGCCGTTGCATGGTCCAGTCGGACGCCACCATGCCGCCATCGACCCTGAGCACTGTCCTGGCCGAAGCCCCTTTCCAATCCCTGCGCATGGCGTCGAGCAGGTCGCGGGTCTGGTAGGCGACAGCCTCCAGGGCGGCACGCGCGAACTCCGCCGGTCCGGAATTGCGGGTCAGCCCGAAGATCGCACCACGCGCCTCCGCATCCCAATGCGGCGCGCCAAGCCCGACAAAGGCCGGCACCAGATATACATTTTGCGTCGGATCAGCCTCGGCAGCCAGTTTGCCGCTCTGCTCGGCCTTGCCGATCACCTTGATGCCGTCGCGGAGCCATTGCACGGCAGCCCCCGCGATAAAGATCGAGCCCTCCAGCGCATAGGTGGTCTTGCCATTCAGCCTGTAGGCAATGGTGGTCAGCAGCCGGTTCTTCGAGCGAACCAGATCCGTGCCGGTGTTGAGCAGCGCGAAGCAGCCAGTGCCATAGGTGGATTTCATCATGCCCGGTTCGAAACACGCCTGGCCGATGGTCGCGGCGTGCTGGTCACCGGCGACGCCGAGAATCCTTATCTCGGCGCCAAACAGACTTTTCTCCGTGATTCCATAATCATCGGCGCAATCCTTTACCTCGGGAAGCATTCTCGCCGGGATGTTGAGAACGCCCAGAAGCTCGTCGTCCCAGGCATTTTTCTCGATGTTGTAGACCAGCGTGCGCGACGCGTTGGTGGCGTCGGTGGCGTGAACCTTGCCGCCGGTCAGCCGCCAGATCAGAAAACTGTCGATGGTGCCGGCCAGCAATTCGCCCTTCTCGGCGCGCTTCCTTGCGCCCTTCACCTTGTCGAGCATCCAGGCGATCTTGGTGCCGGAGAAATAGGGATCGAGCAGCAACCCTGTCTTGCGGGTGAATTTCTTCTCCAGTCCCTGCTTCTTCAGTTTCTGGCACAGCGGAGCGGTGCGCCGATCTTGCCAGACAATGGCGTTGTGGATTGGCTTGCCCGTCGCTCTGTCCCAGATGACGACGGTCTCGCGCTGGTTGGTGATGCCGAGCGCTGCAACTTCGGAAGCGTCGCGTCCGGCTTTCTTCAAGGCAGCCTTCGCGGTCGTGACGACGCTTGCCCAGATTTCTTCGGGATCATGCTCCACCCAGCCGGAAGCAGGATAGTGCTGCGTGAATTCCTGCTGCCCGCTGCCCACGACTTTCAACTGGCCATCGAACAAGATCGCCCGGGTCGATGTCGTTCCCTGGTCGATTGCCAGCACAAAACCGCTCATCCCAACGTCCTCCGCTTCGATACAAAGAAGGGAGACGGCAACGCGCCGCCTCCCCCAATTTCACACGGACGCGAACGCCCGCATAGAAAGTCCTATTTCTGCCAGCTCTTCACCAGTTCGTCGTAGTTGATGGTGATCGGCTTGTCCTTCTCCTTCTCGAGCTTCAGCTGAGGCGCCAGATTGCCGCCCTTGACCGCGTCGGCGTTCCAGTAGGCAAGGTCATGCTCTTCGGCCATCTTCGGTCCGATGTCGCCCTGGACACCGGATTTCTCGATACGGGCCATGACTTTTTCCTGATCGGCGCAGAGCGAATCCATGGCTTCCTGCGGTGTCTTGGCACCCGAGGATGCGTCACCGATGTTCTGCCACCAGAGCTGCGCCAGCTTCGGATAATCCGGCACGTTGGTACCGGTCGGCGTCCACTGCACACGGGCCGGCGAGCGGTAGAACTCGATCAGACCGCCGAGCTTCGGCGCACGTTCGGTGAAGCTCTTGTCATGGATGGTGGAGTCGCGAATGAAGGTCAGGCCAACCTGGCTCTTCTTCACGTCGACGGTCTTCGAGGTGACGAACTGCGCATAAAGCCAGGCGGCCTTGGCGCGGTCGGTCGGCGTCGACTTCATCAGCGTCCAGGAACCAACGTCCTGATAGCCGAGTTTCATGCCGTCCTTCCAGTAGGAGCCGTGCGGAGACGGCGCCATGCGCCATTTCGGCGTACCGTCGTCGTTCATGACCGGCAGGCCAGGCTTGACCATGTCGGCGGTGAACGCGGTGTACCAGAAGATCTGCTGGGCAACATTGCCTTGCGACGGTACGGGGCCGGATTCAGAGAAGGTCATGCCCTGGGCTTCCGGCGGCGCATAGGCTTTCAGCCAATCAAGATACTTCTGGATGGCATAGACCGATGCTGGTCCATTGGTGTCGCCGCCACGCGCGGTGCACGAGCCGACAGGCCGCGAATTCGCATCGACCTTGATGCCCCATTCGTCGACCGGCAGGCCGTTCGGCAGGCCCTTGTCGCCGTTGCCGGCCATCGACAGCCAGGCGTCGGTAAACCGCCAGCCGAGCGACGGATCCTTCTTGCCGTAGTCCATGTGGCCATAGACCTTCTTGCCGTTGACGTCGCGGCCCGTGAAGAATTCGGCAATGTCCTCATAGGCCGACCAGTTGACCGGCACACCGAGATCGTAGCCGTACTTGGCCTTGAAGTCGGCCTTGTTCTTCTCGTCGTTGAACCAGTCGTAACGGAACCAGTAGAGGTTCGCGAATTGCTGGTCGGGCAGCTGATAGAGCTTCTTGTCCGGAGCGGTGGTGAACTTGGTGCCGATGAAGTCGTCGACATCGAGCATCGGATCGGTAACGTCCTTGCCTTCGCCCGCCATCCAGTCGGTCAGGTTGCGCACCTGCTGATAGCGCCAGTGCGTGCCGATCAGATCGGAATCGTTGACCCAGCCGTCATAGATGTTCTGGCCGGTCTGCATCTGGGTCTGGATCTTTTCGACGACGTCGCCTTCCTGGATGACGTCATGCGTGACCTTGATGCCGGTGATGGCGGTAAAGGCCGGTGCCAGCACCTCTGATTCATACTTGTGGGTCGTCAGGGTTTCCGAGACCACCTTGATATCCATGCCGGCGAAGGGCTTGGCAGCGTCGATAAACCACTGCATTTGCTTTTCCTGGTCGGCGCGAGAAAGCGTCGACACGCCGCCTATCTCCTTGTCCAGAAAGGCTTTTGCCTCATCCATCCCTGCATAGGCATTGCCTACGCCGAGCAACAGGACAAGGGCCGTTGTTGATGTTAAAAATTGCCGTCGCATGTGTTTCCTCCACTGTTTCAGGTTTCAAGTGCGATCTGGAGCGGCGGCCGGCACGCTGCCGCTCCAACAGTTTCCCCCTCTATACGTAGCGGAACACGCCGATGGCGTAGACCACGGAGAGAGCGAGAGCCCACCAGAGGCTCGGTCCGACAAGACCCAGCCAAGCGAGATGGATAAAGGCGCTGCCGAGCAGCGATAGGAACAGGCGGTCGCCGCGCGTCGTCTCGAAGCGCAGCACGCCAACGCGCGGATTGCCGCCTGGCGAGGCGTATTCCCAAGCACCCATGCCGACCAGCAGCAGGGCGATGACGGCAAAAAAAGCGGCCGTCGGCCAGGTCCATGCCATCCAGGAGAAGTCGAAGTTCATGATCACACCCTCCCTAGGGCGAAGCCCTTGGCGATGTAGTTGCGCACGAACCAGATCACGAGGGCGCCAGGAATCAGCGTCAGCACGCCGGCAGCAGCGAGCAGACCCCAATCCATACCGGAAGCCGAGACAGTGCGGGTCATGGTTGCGGCGATCGGCTTGGCATCGGTCGTGGTCAGCGTACGGGCGATCAGCAGTTCCACCCATGAAAACATGAAGCAGAAGAAGCAGGCGACGCCGATGCCGCTGGCGATCAGCGGCATGAAGATTTTCAGGAAGAAGCGCGGGAACGAATAGCCGTCGATATAGGCGGTCTCGTCGATCTCCTTCGGCACGCCCGACATGAAGCCTTCGAGGATCCACACTGCCAGCGGCACGTTGAACAGGCAGTGGGCGAGCGCTACCGCAATGTGCGTGTCGATCAGGCCGAAGGCCGAGTAGAGCTGGAAGAACGGCAGCGCGAACACCGCTGGCGGCGCCATGCGGTTGGTCAAAAGCCAGAAGAACAGATGCTTGTCACCAAGGAAGCGGTAGCGCGAGAAGGCGTAAGCCGCCGGCAGCGCCACGGACACCGAAATCACCATGTTCATGACCACATAGGTGATCGAATTGATGTAGCCGGAATACCAGACCTTCTCGGTGAAGATGGTGACATAGTTGGCGATCGTAGGCTGATGCGGGTAGAGCGTCAGCGAGTTGACGATCTCCGCATTGGTCTTGAAGCTCATGTTGATGAGCCAGTAGATCGGCAGCAAAAGCACGATGATGTAGAGCGTGGGCACGATCCACCACCAGCGCGATTCCTCGCCCCGCCGGCGCATCCGTCTGTCGAGATCGCTTTGCGACAGCGTACTGGCGAGACCTTCCGAGGCGGTCCCGTTCATCGCATTGCGCTCGGTTCGTTCATTGGCGCCGGCCATTTCAGCGCTCCGCGTCGTAATTGGTCATCACGGTGTAGAACACCCATGACAACAACAGGATGATGAGGAAGTAGACCAGCGACATCGCCGCCGCCGGACCGAGGTCAAACTGGCCGAGGGCGGTCTTGACCAGGTCGATGGACAGGAACGTCGTCGAGTTACCAGGGCCACCACCGGTGACGACGAAGGGTTCGGTGTAGATCATGAATGAGTCCATGAAGCGCAGCAGCACGGCGATCAGAAGCACGCGCTGCATCTTCGGCAGCTGGATGTAGCGGAACACCGCCCAGCGCGAGGCACCGTCGATCTTGGCTGCCTGGTAAAAGGCATCCGGGATCGAAACCAGGCCGGCATAGCAGAGCAGCACGACGAGGCTGGTCCAGTGCCAGACATCCATGATGATGATCGTCACCCAGGCGTCGAAGGGATCCTGCACATAGTTGTAGTCGATACCGATCGCGTTGAGGTAATAGCCCATGAGCCCGATGTCGTTGCGGCCGAACACCTGCCAGATCGTGCCGACGACGTTCCACGGGATCAGCAGCGGCAGCGACATCAGGACGAGGCAAACCGGCACGCCCCAGCCTTTTTTCGGCATGTTGAGCGCGATGAAGATGCCAAGTGGCACTTCGATCGCCAGGATGATGAAGGAGAAGGTCAGGTTGCGGACCATCGCTTCCCAGAAGCGGCTGGACGACAGCAACTCCTCGAACCATTCGGTGCCGGCCCAGGTGAAGACATTGTTGCCGAACGTGTCCTGCACCGAATAGTTGACGACCGTCATCAGCGGGATGACCGCGGTGAAGGCCACCAGCACCAGCACCGGCAGCACGAGGAACCAAGCCTTGTTGTTCCAGGTCTTGTCCATCTATGCCCCCACCTCGACACGCCCCATCTCAACTAGCCAGGAATCGGCATAGATGTTGATGCCCGCCGGATCGAAGCGTACCTTCGGCTCAGCCGGAACGGTCTCGTCCTCGCCGATGACGGCCGCGATGTCGCGGCCTTCCAATTTGGCGCGCACCACCTTGTGGCGGCCGACATCCTCGACCTTGCTTATTGATACGGCCATGCCCTCGCGGCCGAGCCTGATATATTCGGGGCGGATGCCGAGCTCGACAGCGCCGTTGGCCGTCTTCGGAGCGCCCGGCAACTCGATCCGCTGCGAGCCGAGCGTTGCCGTCTTGCCCTCGATCGCCACCGGCATGACGTTCATCCCTGGCGAACCGATGAAATAACCGACAAAGGTGTGGCGCGGCCGCTCGAACAGTTCCGCCGGCGTGCCGATCTGGACGATGCCGCCATCATACATCACGACAACCTGGTCGGCGAAGGTCAGCGCTTCGGTCTGGTCGTGCGTGACATAGACCATGGTGTAGCCGAAGCGGCGGTGGAGCTGCTTCAATTGCGAACGCAGCACCCACTTCATATGCGGGTCGATGACGGTCAGCGGCTCGTCGAAGAGGATGGCGTTGACGTCGGAGCGCACCAGGCCGCGACCGAGCGAGATCTTCTGCTTCTGGTCGGCGGTCAGGCCCCTCGCCTTCTTCCTGGCCCAGGACGCCAGGTCGATCATCTCCAACGTCTCGCGCACCTTGCGATCGACGTCTGCCTCCGGCACGCCACGATTGCGCAGCGGGAAGGCCAGATTGTCGTAGACGGTCATGGTGTCGTAGATGACCGGGAACTGGAACACCTGCGCGATGTTGCGTTCCTGCGTCGACAGATTGGTCACGTCCCTGCCGTTGAACAGCAGCTGTCCGTGCGAGGGGTGAAGCAGGCCGGAAATGATGTTGAGCAGCGTGGTCTTGCCGCAGCCAGACGGCCCGAGCAGCGCATAGGCGCCGCCATCCTCAAAAGTGTGATGCACTTCCCTGAGCGCGAAATCCGCATCCTTCTGCGGGTTCGGCAGATAGGAATGCCTGACATGATTGACGTCGATGCGCGCCATGGCTTGCTCCCTATGCCGCTAGCTTCGGCTCGCTGACGGCGCGGCCTTGCCCGTCGAAGACCATGATGTGACGCGGGTCGATGAACACCTCGATCACCTCGTCGGTCTCGAAATCGCGGATGCCATGGGTCAGCATGACCCAGCGGACGTCGGCAAAGTCGAGATGGATGAAACTTTCCGACCCCGTTATCTCGGTGATCGTGACCTTGGCCCGCACCGGCACGGCGGAGGCATTGGGCCGTTCGAGCGAGAGATGGTGCGGCTGGAAGCCGACCGTATAGTTGCCGTCGGCTATGCCGACGAGTTCCGCGGGCACCGGCAGCTTGACCCCGCCTTCAAGCAGGAAGTCGGCGCCCTTCTTGGCCAGCACGATAGTGTTGAGCGGCGGATCGGCGAAGGTTCTCGCCGTCACCAGATCGATCGGCTTGCGGAACACGTCAATGGTCGGCCCGAACTGGGTGATGCGGCCTTCCGACAGCGTTGCCGTGTTGCCGCCGAGCAGCAGCGCCTCGTGCGGTTCGGTGGTGGCGTAGACGAAAATGGTGCCGGCGGCGGCAAAGATCCTCGGCAGTTCGGCCCGCAACTCCTCGCGCAATTTGTAGTCGAGATTGGCCAGCGGTTCGTCGAGCAGCACCAGGCTGGCATTCTTTACGATGGCGCGGGCAAGCGCGGTGCGCTGCTGCTGGCCGCCCGACAGGCTGAGCGGCGTGCGGTCAAGATAGGGCGTCAGCTTGAGCAGTCCCGCGGCCTCGCGCACCTGGCTGTCGATCCTGGCCTGCTCGACGCCGGCTACCCTGAGCGGCGAGGCTATGTTTTCATAAACGGTCATCGCCGGATAATTGATGAACTGCTGGTAGACCATCGCGATCTTGCGCTTCTGCACCGGCGTGCCGGTGACATCCTGGCCGTCGAACCAGATCGAGCCGGAGGTCGGCACATCGAGACCGGCCATGAGCCGCATCAAGCTGGTCTTGCCGGACAGTGTAGGTCCAAGCAGAACGTTGAGCGAGCCGTGCTGAAGCGTCAGCGACACGTCGCTGATGTGCTCGACCGCACCAACTGTCTTGGTGACGTTCCTCAGTTCAAGCATGACGCCTCCTCCCAGGCTTGCTGCATCACCTCAAGAGCCTCTTCATTCGGCCGCCGCCACATGCTGCCGGCTTATGCCGCGCATAAATTCATCAAGCGCCGCGACCTGCTCACGGCTGAGATGCAAGCCGCGCTTGGTCCGGCGCCACAGCACATCTTCAGATGTCACAGCCCATTCGTTTTCAATGAGATAGCGCACCTCTGCCTCATAGAGGTGGCAGCCGAAGTCCCGGCCAAGATCGGCATTGGACTTGGCGAGACCGAGCAGAACCTGGGCACGCGTCCCATAGAGCCGCGTCAGTCGGCGGGCGAGCCGGGCGTCGAGAAACGGATAGGCCGCCTTGAGCTTTGCAACCTGCGCGTCGAAACCGGTAGCCGGGAAGTCGCCGCCCGGCAGCGGCGCATTGGAAGTCCATGGCTTGCCGCGCTTGCCGAGGAAACCTTCAATCTTTTCCAGCATCGATTCCGACAGCCGGCGATAGGTGGTGATCTTGCCGCCGAAAGCATTGACGATCGGGGCCGCGCCCTCGCCGCCCTCGGCCTTCAGCACATAGTCGCGCGTCGCTTCCTGTGCCTTGGAGGCGCCGTCATCGTAGAGCGGGCGCACGGCCGAATAGGTCCAGACGATGTCCGAGCGCTTGACGGGTTGCGCAAAGTATTCGCTGGCCGCGGCACAGAGATAGTCGATCTCGGTGTCGCTGATCTTCACGTCGTGCGGATCGCCGGGATAATCCCGGTCGGTGGTACCGATCAGCGTGAACTCATCCTCGTAGGGGATGGCGAAGATGATGCGGCCATCCTTGTTCTGAAAGAAATAGGCACGCGGATCGTCGAATTTCTTGGCGATGACGATATGGCTGCCCTGCACGAGGCGAACATTGTGCACATCGTTGAGGCCGACGACACCGGAGAGTACATGATCGACCCATGGTCCGGCGGCATTGACCAGCAGCCTGGCCTTGACCTCTTCGGTCTCGCCGCTCTGCAGATTCTCGATCTTGATCGTCCAGATGCCGCCTTCGCGGCGCGCGCCAACAACCTTCGTGCGGGTTCGGATCGTCGCGCCCCGATCTGCGGCATCGCGTGCGTTAAGCGCGACCAGCCGCGCGTCATTGACCCAACCGTCCGAATACTCGAAAGCTTTTTTAAACAGCGGCTTCAGAGGCTTGCCCGCCGGGTCGTTGGTCATGTCCAGCGTCTTGGTCGCCGGCAGCAATTTGCGACCGCCAATATTGTCGTAGAGAAACAAACCGAGCCGGATCAGCCAGGCGGGACGCAGGCCCTTGGCATAGGGCAACACAAAGCGCATCGGCCAGATGATGTGCGGCGCGTTCTTCCACAGAACCTCGCGCTCCATCAGCGCTTCGCGCACCAGGCGGAATTCGTAGAATTCGAGATAGCGCAGGCCGCCATGAATGAGCTTGGTCGAGCCTGAGGAAGTTCCGCTAGCGAGATCGTTCATCTCGGCCAGAAAGACAGAAAAACCGCGCCCAACGGCGTCACGGGCGATGCCGCAACCGTTGATTCCGCCCCCTATGACGAAAATGTCCCGGACTGAAGATTTGTCCACTGAACTCCTCCACGATTTCGCATTGCACCATTTTTGGCTTTTTACGAAACCGTGGCGGAATTATTTCGAAATGAGAACGAATGTCAAACGAAATGTCACAAACCCGTGAGAGGCCTGTGACGGCGCCTAAGCGAGCGATGTCTCGATCAGTTGAACCTCTGCTTCCTGGCAGATCTTGCGCACGGACGGGATGTCGCAACGGTCGGTGATGAAAGTGTTGACCTGGGAGAGGTGGCCGATGCGCACCGGTGCCGTCCGTTCGAATTTGGTCTGGTCGGAAACCAGAATCACATGCCTGGCGTTGGCAATGATCGCCTGCGCCACCTTGACCTCACGGAAATCGAAATCGAGCAGGGCGCCGTCATGGTCGATGGCCGAGGCACCGATCACGGCGTAGTCGACCTTGAACTGCCTGATGAAGTCGACGGCCGCCTCGCCGACGACGCCACCGTCCGAACCCCGCACCACCCCACCGGCGATCACCACCTCGATTGAGGGATAGATGCGCATCCTGTTGGCAACATTGATGTTATTGGTGATGACCATCAGGCCGTTATGGTCGAGCAACGCCTTGCTGACCGACTCCGTCGTGGTGCCTATGTTAATGAACAGCGAGGCATTGTCGGGTATCAGCCTAGCCGCAGCGCGCCCGATTGCCTCCTTCTCGTCCGCCGCGATCTTGCGTCTGGCCTCATACTCCATGTTCTCGATACCGGACGGGAACAATGCGCCACCATGGATGCGCGAAAGCAGCCGCTGATCGCAGAGATCGTTGAGGTCCTTGCGTATGGTCTGCGGCGTCACGTTGAAGTGGGTAGCCAGATCATCAACCAGCACGCGGCCATGGTCCTTGGCCATCTGGATGATCTCGGCATGACGTGGCGACAGATACATTGAGAACCTCCCCGTTTTCGTTTTTCTTGTCTATAGCGGAAAACGAAAGCGATGGGAAGGTGTAAGCCGGCTAATTGAAATCGCCTGATCGCAAAGGCAAACCGCCGTGCAAAGCCGACTGAGTGCGTCAGACCTGTTCGACGGCTTTTCGGGAAACGGAGACTGCCTTGCCTGGCGACCGTATCATCAGGAACGTGCCGGACCAGTAGCCCTTGATCCGCCACGTTCCCTCAATCTCCGTGGCATCACCATTCAGAACACCGTTATATTCAACCGGATGCGGGTTCCGTTTGAGGTTGTCATATGTCTTGACGAAAGCGACGATGGCGCCCGCGCAATCTCCCAGTATAGTCGCGTAAACTATCGAACCATCCAGCGAAGACGCGGGTTCGTGGACTGCACCTGTGAGCCTTGTAGCGGTCTCGATCAGCGTCGCAACAAACGAGACCGGCTCCAGGCTGCGCGGATAGAAATATCGCCCGTGCCAAATCCCTGTCAGGCTTTCTGTTGTTTTCTCGCCATTCGCGCTCACATTGGCCCTCTAAGGCAGTGCGGTGACTCTGGTCCCATTCTCATGTTTTGTTGTCAGGGGACAAGTGATCTTGCGCGCTCGCAAATCACATCGAAGGCTGCAGCGACATCTTGCGCCGTTGCCTCGAACTGGCCGACCTGGAAGCGGATTGCCACATGGCCATCGACCCTCGTCTGCGTCAGGTAGATACGGCCATCGTCGTTGATCGCATTGACCAGCCGCAAATTGTGCTCGTCGGCGTCAGCGCTTGGAGCCGCCTTGTGCCTGAACGAAAACAGCGACAGCATCGGTTCGCTGACGATCTCGAAATCCGTCTCCCTTGCCAGCCGTGCGGCAAGGCCCTCGCTCCAGGCGACATGGTTGCGGATCATGGTGCGCAGGTTTTCCAGTCCGTGCGCACGCAGCAGGAACCACAATTTCAAGGCGCGGAAGCGGCGGCCAAGCGGCACCGACCATTCGGAATAGTTGATGATGCCGTCATGGCCGTGAGTCCTGAGATAGTCCGGCTTGATGGCCAGCGTCCTGACATGGCTTTCGGGATCGCGCAGGAACTGGATCGAGCAGTCGAACTGCGCACCGAGCCATTTATGCGGATTGAAGACGATCGAATCAGCGCCTTCGACACCGGTCCAGAAATGTCGGTATTCCGGACAGATCATCGCCGATCCGGCCCAGGCCGCGTCGACATGGAGGTAGAGGCCGTGCCGCCTGGCGACATCAGCGACGGCCGCAATGTCGTCCGTGCCACCGGTGCTGGTGCCGCCGACGCAAGCGATGATGCCAGCCGGCAGCAGGCCGGCTTTCCGGTCGGCGATGATGGCTGCTTCCAGGGCTGCGGTATCCATGGCGCGAAAACGGCCGGAGACCGGAATGCGCACCAGATTGTCCTCGCCGATGCCCGAAACCCAGATCGCCCGGTCGATCGAGGTGTGCACCTGATCCGAGGAGTAGATGCGCAAGCGCCGCTGCCCGGCCAGTCCCTTTTTGTTGCCTTGCCAGTCGAGTGTACGCTCGCGCATGGTCAGTACGGCGTTGAGTGTCGCCGAAGACGCAGAATCCTGGATCGCCCCGGAAAAACCTTCGGGCAGGCCGAGCGCCTGACGCATCCAGTCGATGATGCGCGTTTCGAGTTCTGTTGCCGCCGGCGACGTCTGCCAAAGCATGCATTGCGCAGCCATTGCCGAGACCAGGTACTCGGCCACCACCGAGACGGGCGCCGCGTTGGCCGGGAAGTAAGCAAAGAAGCGCGGATGCTGCCAATGCGTCATCCCCGGCACGATCTTCTCCTCGAAGTCGGCGAAAATCTTTTCCATCGGTTCGGCCGTCTCCGGCGGAGAAGCTTCGATGCTCCTGAATATGTCGCCCGGCGTGATGGCAGGTCTTACAGGTCGATCGCGAAGGCCGGCGCGGTAATCGGCGCCCCAGTCGGCGGCGCGCCTTGACCAATCGCGGAATTGCTCGTTGTCCATGTGTCCTCCCGACGCGCCGATCGGTTCAGCCGTTTAAATTTTTGATTAACATGTTAAATACAATGAGGCAACTGCGGCCCCGATTGTCCGCCCTACCCCGGGAAATCCGGCAGGCTGGCGAAGGCCGTCTTCAACGCGTTCGACCAACCATCGGAGATCGTCCGGTAGTACTGGTCGTCCTGGCCAATGCGTTTCTTCAGGCCGACTTTGAAAGCGTCCTTCTCCAGGAACAGCAGATCAAGCGGCAAGCCGACCGACAGGTTCGATTTCAGCGTCGAATCGAACGATACCAGCAGCAGCTTCACAGTCTCGGCGAGGCTCATCGTCTTTTCGTAGGCACGAATGATGATCGGCTTGCCGTATTTGGTCTCGCCGATCTGGAAGAACGGCGTGTCGTCGGTCGATTCGATGAAATTGCCCTCGGGATAGATCATGAACAGCCGTGGCGGGCTGCCCTTGATCTGGCCGCCCAGGATGAAGGAGGCGTTGAAATAGGAATCGGCCTTCTCTCCGGCGGGCGACGAATGCGCGATCACCTCTTTGACCGTGTCGCCGACCAGCCGAACCGTCTGATACATGGATGGCGTTTCAAGCAGTGTCGCGCGGCGGTCCGCCACGGCTTTCGTGCGCTCTTCGAGCAGGCTGACCACGGCCTGCGTCGTCGCCAGATTGCCGGCCGACATCAAGACGATGACGCGCTCGCCGGGCTCTTCCCAGACATGCATCTTCTTGAAGGTCGAGATCGAATCCATGCCGGCATTGGTGCGCGTGTCCGACATGAACACGAGCCCGCGATCGATCTTGAGCCCGACGCAATAAGTCATGGAATCTCTTCTGGCGGCAATCCTTGCCGGATTACTGCTCTACCGTGACCGTGACCGCAAGCTGTTCTTCCGCCTGTCCCAGTCGAATTCCCGACACCGGCGTGGCGTCGCGATAGTCACGGCCAGTGGCCACCTTCACGTAGCGCTCGTCGGGCGAGATGCCATTGGCGGCGTCGAAGGCGACCCAGCCCAGGCCAACGACGTGTGCTTCGGCCCAGGCATGGCTTGCCGCCTGTTCGACCGTCGCGTCCAGCATCAAATAGCCGCTGACGTAACGGGCCGGAAAGCCCATTGCGCGCGCCGCGGCTGCGAAAATATGGGTGTGGTCCTGGCAGACACCGGTCTTGAGCGCCAAGGCCTGCTCGGCCGGCGTCGCCGCATTGGTGGTACCGGGCGTGTAAATCACACGCTCGCCGATGACAGCCATCAGCCGGTGAAGCCGTTCAATATCGGTTCCCTTGCCGATCGATGCGGCGAGTTCGCGAATCCCATCGCCGATCGCGGTCAATGGCGTTTCATGGCTGTAGAGCCAGAGCGGCGTGAAGCCTTGATGCGGACCGGAAACGCCCGCGGTGTCGCGTGTCACCACCTCGCCGGCCGCCTCCACGGTGATGAAATCGCGTTCGCCTTCGACACTCAACAGCCTTGTGTCGTTGCCGAAATGGTCGACAAAGCGAACCTCTTCGCGTGCACCTTCGATCGTCAGCGCCCAGGACAGGACGGTCTGCGTCGATCCACTGACCGGAAGCAGCCGCAGCCGCTGCAGCAGATATTGCACCGGCGCATCGTAGCGGTATTCGGTCCGGTGGGTGATCTTGAGCCGCATATCTATTTTCCGTTTGTGAGCATGATCTCGCCCGAAAACCGGAGCCCACTTTTCGGGATCATGCTCAATTGAACCGGTAATCTTGCGCGATCTCGTCGCCGAGCTTGGTGTTGTCCTGAATGAAGTTGGCAAGGAATTCGTGCAGGCCGGTGTCGAATATGTTCTTGATCGACCCAGCCCTCAGCATCGCCTGTGTCCTTTCGACTGTAGCGTGGCAGGCGTGATGTTCGCCGTAGTCGTCGCTGAGGAATTTCAGATGTTCCGACAGGAAGCGGTAGCAGAAGGTCAGCGAACGCGGCATACGGACATTGAGGATGAGATAGTCGGCAATGTTGGTCGGCTTGTAGTCGGCATCGTAGACCCAGCGGTAGGAGCGATGCGCCGACACAGAGCGCAGGATCGATTCCCATTGATAGTTGTCGAGCGTCGAACCAACCCAGGAAATTGAAGGCAACAGCACGTAATATTTCACATCGAGGATGCGCGCGGTGTTGTCAGCGCGCTCGACATAGGTGCCGAGCTGCGAGAAGTCGAAGATCTCGTTGCGCAGCATGGTGCCGTAGAACGAGCCGCGGATGAGGGCCGTCTCGCGTTTGATCGCGTCGAGCACGCTTGGCAGGTCGCGCTCGTCAATCGGCCTGGCCAGCATCCGCTTCAATGACATCCAGGCTTCGTTGATGCTTTCCCATGTCTCGCGCGTCAGCGCGGTGCGCACCATGCGGGCGTTGTTGCGGGCCGTCTCGATCGACGACATCGTGCTCGACGGGTTCGATGTGTCGCGCAGCAGGAAATCGGACACGTTGGCGGCCGTGTATTCCGAATGCTTCTGCTTGAAGGTGACATCGGAGCCGGCGCTGAGCAGCACCGAATTCCACTCTTCCGAAGCGCTCTGGGTGCGGGTCAGCGCCATGCGCAGCCCCGCGTCGACCAGCCGCGCCATGTTTTCCGCCCGCTCGATATAGCGGTTCATCCAGTAAAGCCCGTTGGCGGTCCGGCCTAAAAGCATCCAAACCCCTTCAAATGAAAATCAATCATCCAGCACCCATGTGTCCTTTGTGCCGCCGCCCTGCGACGAGTTCACCACCAGCGAGCCTTCCTTGAGCGCGACGCGCGTCAGTCCGCCCGGCACGATCTGGATGCGGTCGGAGACCAGCACATAGGGCCTGAGATCGACATGGCGCGGCGCCAGGCCCTTTTCCGTCAAGATTGGACAGGTCGACAGCGCCAGTGTCGGCTGGGCGATATAGTTCGAAGGCTTTGCCGCCAGCTTCTTGGCGAACGCCTCGCATTCCTTCTTGGTCGCTGCCGGCCCGACCAGCATGCCGTAGCCGCCGGAACCATGCACTTCCTTGATCACCAGTTCGTGGATGTGCTCGATCACATATTTCAGACTGTCCGGCTCCGAGCAGCGCCAGGTCGGGATGTTGCCGAGGATCGCCTTGCGGCCGGTGTAGAACTCGATGATCTCGGGCATGTAGGAATAGATCGCCTTGTCGTCGGCGATGCCGGTGCCCGGCGCGTTGGCGATGGTGATGTTGCCGGCGCGGTAGACATCCATGATGCCCGGTATGCCAAGAGCCGAATCGGGCCTGAAGGTCAGCGGGTCGAGGTAGGAATCATCGACGCGGCGGTAGAGCACGTCGATCTGCTTGTAGCCTTCGGTCGTGCGCATCGCGACATGGCCGTCGACGACGCGCAGGTCCTGGCCCTCGACCAGTTGCACGCCCATCTGGTCGGCCAGGAAGGCATGTTCGAAATAGGCCGAGTTGAAACTGCCAGGCGTCAGCACGGCGATGGTCGGCGCGCCCTTGGTGCTCTGCGGACGAACCGCCGCCAGCGACTGGCGCAAGAGCTGCGGGTAGTTCTCCACCGGGCGAACCTTGATCTTCTGGAACAGCTCGGGGAACAGCTGCATCATCGTCTCGCGGTTCTCAAGCATGTAGGAGACACCGGACGGCGTGCGGGCATTGTCCTCCAGGACATAGAACTCGTCCTCTGAGATGCGCACGATATCGACGCCGATGATGTGGGTGTAGACGCCGGCCGGCGGCCGCACCCCGATCATCTCAGGCAGGAAAGCCTCGTTCTTGGCGATCAGGTCCCTGGGAACGCGGCCGGCGCGCAGTATCTCCTGACGATGGTAGATATCGTCGAGGAAGGCATTCAGCGCCTGCACGCGCTGTTCGATGCCTTGCGTCAGGCGCCGCCACTCATTGCCTGAAATGATGCGTGGAACGATATCGAACGGAATCAGCCGTTCGGAGGCTTCCTGCTCACCATAGACGGCGAAGGTGATGCCGGTCTTGCGGAAGACGCGTTCGGCATCCTGCATCTTCTCGGTAAGCCTGGCTGGATCCTGCTCCTTCAGCCAGCGGTCATAAGCCGAATACGGTCTTCTCAATCCGGAGACTTCCGGAAGCATTTCATCAAACGCTGCCAATCGCATACTCCCCTGTGACACCATTTCAATGGCGTCGCCGGAGAAAATCAAGCGCAATCGGTGATTTGGAGGAAGCGGGCGATCAGTATGTTTCGGCTGCCTAAAATTTAGGCACGAGAAACATGACCTTGGTCAGGCTTTGCCCGACGCCCAGGCAGGTAGGTTCCCTGGCTAGAAGGCGCGAAACGTGACGACCGTAAACGTATCCTTGATGCCGGGGAGAATCTGCACCTTCTCGTTGACGAAGTGGCCGACATCTTCCTCATCATCGACGTAGAATTTGGCGAGCAGGTCGTAGTTGCCCGCGGTGGAATAGATTTCCGAGGCGATCTCGGCATCGGCAAGCGCGCTGGCGACCTCATAGGATTTGCCCAGCTCGCATTTGATCTGCACGAAAAACGCCTTCATGGCTTCGTCCCGCTAAACGTCCAAGTCCAAGCGGCCCTTCTGGCAGACTGGAGGCGGGCTTTCAAGCGTTGGAATCCGCACTTAGCCGGCGCGGGCCCTGGCCACGGCCTCGCGCAGCTCCGCAACCGGCATGCCGCGCTTGAACAGCCTGCCACCGATCACCAGCGCCGGTGTGCCTTGAAGCTTGAATGCCGTTGCCTGGGCATCGTTACGCGACAGCAGTGCGTCGATCTCCGGCTGGCGGGTGGCAAGGCCGGCGCGGGCACCGGCGACATCGACACCGATCGCGCCGAGAATATCATCGGTGCGATGCTGGGAAAGCCCACGTTCATTGGCCATCAGCGCATCCACCGCGGCTGCATAGTGCTCACCGGCCAACAACGCCATCCGCGCCGCGTCGCGCGAGACGTCACCGAAGATCGGCCAGTCCTTCATCACCAGCCGGATACCACTATCTTCAGCCATCAGCTTCTTCAGTTCAACAAAGACGAGCTTGCACACCGGGCACTGGTAGTCGACGAATTCGGCGATGGTGACATCGCCTGAGGGATTGCCGAGCGCCGGTATCGCCGGATCGAAGGCCACTTCGGTGACCGTCGGAGACATCTTCGCCCAGGCCGGCAGCGGCGCCAGGGCAGCGAGGCTGCCGGCACCTTTCAGCAAGAAGCGTCGATCAACCGACTGCGTGAAAATCATTCGTCCCATGGGTTTTGCACGCTCTCTCCCCCAGCCCCACGATGAAGGCCCCGCCTTAAAGGAGGCTTAAGCATACGGAATCCACCACGGAAAGACGAATATTGGCGGCCGTTGAAACCGTGGAGCGCTGTCGCGCGTATGTTAGGTTGTCGCCTGGAACAGCTTTCCGGAGACAACTTTCGAGGGACAACGGAGACAGGCCATGCGCCGCCCCTTTTTCGCATTCGCGTTCGTTTCGCTCATGCTGGCTTCATCGGCGTTTGCCGGCGACGCCGAGATCAAGGCGGGCCAGACTGTCATCGACGGCCAGCTTAAGGCTCTCATCGCCAATGACGGCGCCAAGGCCTACAGCTTCGCCGCCCCGAATGTGAAGCAGATCTTCCCGACCGTCGATGCTTTCATGAACATGGTGACCAATGGTTACCCGCCAGTGCGCAAACCACAGTCCTATTCTTTCGGCAAGGTCGAGCAGACAGGCCCGGGTTCGATTGTCCAGCAGGTGCTGATCGTCGGCCCCGACGGCAAGGATTACGAGGCGGTCTACACGCTGCAGCAGCAGCCCGACGGCACATTCCAGATCACCGGCTGCAGCTTGCGGGCATCCAACTCGCTGAGCACCTGAGGTTTACAGGACGGGGATATCGCCCCTCGCCCAGCCTTCCGTGATCTCAGCCCCACGCGCCTCGAAGCTGCCAATCTCGATCGCGGCGCGGATGTCCTGCATAAGCTTTTGATAATACGAAAGATTGTTCCAGGTCAGCAGCATCGCCCCAAGCGCCTCTTGCGAGCGCACCAGATGGTGCAGATAGGCGCGCGAATAATCGCGCGCCGCCGGGCAGTCGCTTTCCTCGTCCAGCGGGCGCGGATCGTCGGCATGGCGGGCGTTGCGCAGATTGACCTTGCCGCGCCTTGTGTAGGCAAGGCCGTGGCGGCCGGCCCGCGTCGGCATCACGCAATCGAACATATCGATGCCGCGCGCCACGGATTTCAGGATATCGTCGGGCGTGCCGACGCCCATGAGATAGCGCGGCTTGTCATCAGGCAGTTCCGGACAGGTGATCTCGAGCATCTCGAGCATGACCGCTTGCGGCTCGCCGACGGCCAGCCCGCCGACAGCATAGCCCTTCAGTTCCATCGCGCTCAGCGCCTGCGCCGAGCGCACCCTCAAATCTGCATTGTCGCCACCTTGCACGATGCCGAACATCGCCTTGCCCGGTTGGTCGCCGAACGCCGCCTTGCAGCGTTCGGCCCAGCGCAGCGACAGCTCCATCGCCCGCTCGATCTCTTTCAGTTCCGCTGGCAGCGCCGTGCATTCGTCCAGTTGCATCTGGATGTCGGAATCGAGCAACCCCTGGATCTCGATCGAGCGCTCCGGCGACATTTCATAGGCGGCGCCATCAATATGCGAGCGGAAGGTGACGCCCTTTTCGGTCAATTTCCTGAGCTTCGACAACGACATCACCTGAAAGCCGCCGCTGTCGGTCAGGATCGGATGCGGCCAGCGGGCGAACTCATGCAGGCCGCCAAGCCGCGCCACGCGCTCGGCGCCCGGCCGCAGCATCAGATGATATGTGTTGCCCAGGATGATGTCGGCGCCGACACCACGCACCTGGTCCATGTACATGGCCTTGACGGTGCCGCCGGTGCCGACCGGCATGAAGGCCGGTGTGCGGATTTCGCCGCGCGGCATGTCGATCAAACCGCGCCTCGCCTTGCCGTCTTTGGCCAGAACCTTGAAGCTGAAAGGCTTAGCCATTGAATTCCTTATCATGGACCGGCGCATCCGGCGCTTGGCTGTCAAGTGATTGGCGGTATTGCACGCAGCCGCGCATGAATTTTGGCCAGGGCGGTACGGCGATCGACGGCTCGGTCTTTTCAGGCAGCAGATCCCACAGATCGGGGTGATGCCAGCAGAGATCATGGCCCGATGTGTCGCGATGCGCACGAATACCAGCGCGCAGTTTCTTCACCTCGGCGATCAGGGCCTCGCGATCAAGGGTCTGCAGGTCATCGTCCATCGCTAATCTCCGCGCGATAAAGCAGGCTTGCGTCGCCATAGGAGTAGAACCTGTAGCGGTTCGCAATGGCATGCACATAGGCGGCGCGCATCGTGTCGAGACCGCTGAAGGCCGAAACCAGCATGAACAAGGTCGAGCGCGGCAGGTGGAAATTGGTCATCAGCATGTCTGCGGTGCGAAAGCGGTAGCCTGGCGTGATGAAGATGTCGGTCGGTCCGGACCATGCAGCCAACGTGCCGTCCTGACGCGCGGCACTCTCCAGCAGGCGCAGCGAGGTCGTACCGACAGCGATGATGCGCCCGCCCCTCGCCTTGGCGGCGTTCAGCGCATCGGCGGTCGCCTCGCTGACCGAGCCGATTTCGGCATGCATCTTATGATCGGCGGTGTCGTCCGCCTTCACCGGCAAGAACGTACCGGCACCGACGTGAAGAGTGACGAAGTGGCGTTCGACCCCCTTGGCATCGAGCTCTGCAAACAGCTCCGGCGTGAAATGTAGGCCGGCAGTGGGCGCCGCAACGGCGCCTTCCTCCCGGGCATAAATGGTCTGGTAGTCGGCGCGGTCGCGCGCATCATCATCGCGCTTCGACGCGATATAGGGCGGCAGCGGAATATGGCCGACGGCGTGCAGAGCTTCGTCGAGGAAAGGCCCCGACAGGTCGAAGCCGAGCAGCGCCTCGCCGCCCTCGCCCTTCTCGATCACCGTGGCGTCGAGCTGGCCGAGGAAACAGGAATTGCCGTCATGGCCGAAATGGATGCGATCGCCGGCGGCAATGCGCTTGCCAGGCCGCATGAAGGCCAGCCAGCGGTCCGGCGCCATCCGCATATGCAGCGTTGCTTCGACCTGCGCCGTGGCTTCCCCGCGCCGCCGGATGCCTTTGAGCTGCGCCGGAATGACCTTGGTGTCGTTGAACACCAGCACATCGCCGGCTCTGAGCATGGACGGCAGGTCGCCAACTGTCCGGTCATCGAGTGCCTCGCCCGGTTTGACCACCAGCAGCTTGGCGCTGTCGCGCGGCTCAGCCGGGCGAAGCGCGATGCGCTCCTCCGGCAGATCGAAGTCAAAGAGGTCAACGCGCATCAATAGAGCCGGACGAGCAGCGCTCCGGCCAAGAGCAGCACCGCGCCGGCGATGCGGCCGAGCGAGATTTCACGCACCGCGACGCCGATGAAGCCGATACGGTCGATGAGCATGCCTGCCGGCAGCTGGCCGGCCACCAGGAACGCCATCAGCGCGGCGGCACCGATGCGCGGCGTCAGGATTGTGGAGAGCGTCACATAGAAGCCGCCGAGCATGCCGCCAGCGACGAACAGCCAGGACGCTGGCGCCTTCCAGTCGAGCGTGATGCCTTGCAGCTTCACCACCGTGACGGAGATAATGCCGAGCACGACCGCACCCGAAAAGAACGAAAACGCAGCCGCCGCGACCGGGAGACCCAGGCCGCGCGCCAGCTGCGAGTTGATCGGGGCCTGAATGGCAATGAAGGCGCCGGACAGGATGCCGAGAAGCGACCAGACGACGCCCATCATTGTCGTTCTACCTTACTTGACGTCGGCCGCGACCTTCAGCGACACGATCTTGTCGGGATCGACCACCGGCTCGCCGCGCTTGATCTTGTCGACATTGTCCATGCCTTCGATCACCTGGCCCCAGACCGTGTACTGGCGGTTGAGGAAGGCGGCATCGTCGAAGCAGATGAAGAACTGCGAATTGGCCGAGTTCGGGTTCTGCGAACGGGCCATCGAGCAGGTGCCGCGGCCATGGTTGGCGTTGGAGAACTCGGCCTTCAGGTCCGGCTTCTCGGAACCGCCCATGCCCGCGCGGGACGGAGCAAAGGTGGGCTTGCTCGAATTGCCGAACTTCACGTCGCCGGTCTGCGCCATGAAGCCGTCGATGACGCGGTGGAAAACCACGCCGTCATAAGCGCCTTCCCTGGCCAGTTCCTTGATGCGGGCGACATGGCCGGGAGCCAAATCGGGGAACAGTTCGATGACGACCTTGCCCTTGGTCGTTTCCAGGATGAGCGCGTTCTCGCGGTCCTTGATCTCAGCCATGTCAGATATCCTTCTTTCTCAAAAACAGAATTATTTGTCGCCGGCGATGCGCACCTTGATCATCCGGTCGGGGTCGGAGACAGTACCGTTGTCGGTCTCGTCACCCTTCTTGATCTTGTCCACCAGCTCCATGCCGCTGACGACATTGCCAACGATGGTGTACTGGCCATCGAGCGGCGGCGCCGGCGCGAACATGATGAAGAACTGCGAATTAGCCGAGTTCGGGTCCTGCGAGCGGGCCATGCCGACCACGCCACGCTTGTAGTGTTCGGTCTGCGAGAATTCGGCCGGCAGGTCGGGCAGATCTGAACCGCCGGTGCCGACGGCCTGGGCATTGAAACCCTTCTTCATGTTGCCAAACTTGACGTCGCCGGTCTGCGCCATGAAGCCGTCGATGACGCGATGGAACGCGACATTGTCATAGGCATGGTCACGCACGAGCTTCTTGATCTGTGCGACATGCTTGGGCGCGAGGTCAGGCCGCAACGCGATGGTGACGTCGCCATCTTTCAGCGTGATGATCATCGTGTTTTCCGGGTCGGCGGCGTAGGCCGAGACCGATGCGGTCACGAGACCGGCAAGCACAACGAGGAACGAGGCAAGCTTTTTCAGCTGCATGAGGATTTTCTCCGGACTTATTTCGCGAATTTGGCGGTGAGCGCGCCGGCAACAGCGGCCGGCACGAAGGGGCGGATGTCGCCTCCCATCGAGGCTATCTGGCGCACAAGTGTGGCGGTAATGGTGCGTACCGACGGGCTGGCGGGCAGAAAAACCGTCTGCAGCTCGGGCGCCATGGTTTCGTTCATGCCGGCCATCTGCATTTCGTAATCGAGATCGGTGCCGTCGCGCAGGCCGCGGATCATGATCGAGGCACCCTCTCTCCTGGCGGCATCAATGACCAGCCCGTCAAAGGCGACCACCCTGATGCGGGCGCCATCCCTGCCGAATTCGGCTTTCGTCGCGGTCTCAATGAGTTGCACCCGCTCCTCGAAGGAGAACAGCGGCTTCTTGCCCGGATGAATGCCGATCGCGGCATAAACGATGTCGGCGACCGCCAGCGATGCCTTCAGCACATCGAGATGGCCGTTGGTCAGCGGGTCGAAGGAGCCGGCATAAAGGGCGGTGCGTTCAGTCATGGCAGGTGCTTCTAGCGAGCCTCTCTCGCAAAGGCAAATCCGATTGGCGCAACGGTCGTGAACCTTTTCCGGCGCATGAACGACAGATGAACACGCTGATCACGAAGCCTTCACGCAGCGTTCACTAGATTGCACCTTAATAAGATGAAACCAAAATCCCATTTATCCGTTGTAAGGCGCAGGAGAACACGCAAATGCTGATCTACATGCTCGCCACCGCAATGACCGTCGCCATGCTGATCGCCACCGTATTTGGGCTGCATCAGGAGGCACAACGCGTCCGCGTCAAGGCAACCACCAAGCGCTTCGAAGGCTTCGGCCCGCGCAAACCGTATAGTCACTACTAAACCAGTCTGAACTTGCTGCCGCGCCGGCCAATGGGCCGGCGTTGCTGTGTAGAACGCCGTTCCCCAGAATTTACTCAGCGCTGTCCGGACCAGTATCGGTCTCCAGACCAGGCTCAACGCCACCCTCGACGGCCTCGTCGCTTTCCTCGTCCGCCTGCGGCTCCGAGATCCGCTCGACCGACACAACCTTCTCACCTTCAGCCGTGTTGAAGATGGTCACGCCCTTCGTGGCGCGGCTGGCAAAACGGATGCCGTTGACCGGCACCCGAATGACCGTGCCACCGTCCGACACCAGCATGATCTGGTCATCATTGCCGACCGGGAAAGTCGCCACCAGCCGGCCGATCTCCGCCACTTTCGACACGTCGGTGGCGCGAATACCCTTGCCGCCGCGGCCGGTCAGGCGGAAATCGTAAGACGAAGAGCGCTTGCCGTAGCCATATTCGGTCACCGTCAGCACATACTGCTCATGTGCCTTGAGGAACTCATAGCGCTCGTCGGAAAGCTCTGTCTCCTCGCCGACCTCTTCATTGGTCAGCGCGATCTCTTCCTCTTCGCCGGCCGCGATACCGGCGGCAGTCCGCCGTTCGGTCGCAGCCCGCTTGAGATAGGCGGCACGTTCGGCCGGCGGCGCATCGACATGCTCGATCACCGACATCGAGATGATGCGGTCGGTCTCGGCCATGGTGATACCACGCACGCCGACAGAATTGCGGCTCTGGAAGACGCGCACGTCGCCGACCGAGAAGCGGATGCACTGGCCGGAGCTGGCGGTCAAAAGCACATCGTCATTATCGGTGCAGGTTTCGACGCCGAGAATCTCGTCGCCCTCCTCCTCCAGCTTCATGGCGATCTTGCCGTTGCGGTTGACTTGAACGAAATCGGACAGCTTGTTGCGGCGTACGGTGCCGCGCGTGGTGGCGAACATCACGTCGAGTTCGCCCCAGCTGGTCTCGTCCTCGGGCAGCGGCATGATGGTGGTGATGCGCTCGCCCTGCTCCAGCGGCAGCATGTTGATCAGCGCCTTGCCGCGTGACTGCGGATTGCCGATCGGCAGCCGCCAGACCTTTTCCTTGTAGACGATGCCGCGCGAGGAGAAGAACAGCACCGGCGTGTGGGTATTGGCCACGAACAGCCTGGTGACGAAATCCTCTTCCTTGGTCGACATGCCGGAGCGGCCCTTGCCGCCACGGCGTTGCGCCCGGTAAAGCGACAGTGGCACGCGCTTGATATAGCCCGAATGGCTAACCGTCACGACCATGTCCTCACGCTGGATCAGGTCCTCGTCTTCCATGTCCGCGCCGCCGTCGGTGAGCTCGGTGCGGCGTGGCGTGCCGAACTCGTCGCGCACGGCGGCGAGTTCGTCCTTGACGATCTGCTGGACGCGCGCGCGCGACGACAGGATGTCGAGGTAATCCTTGATCTCGTCGCCGATCGTGTTCAGCTCGTCGGCGATTTCGTCGCGGCCGAGCGCGGTCAGGCGCTGCAGGCGCAGTTCGAGGATGGCGCGCGCCTGTTCCTCGGACAGATTGTAGGTGCCGTCCTCATTGATGCGGTGGCGCGGATCGTCGATCAGAAGGATCAGCGATTCGACATCGCCGGACGGCCAGCGCCGCTCCATCAACTGCTCGCGCGCCGTCTGCGGATCGGGCGCGGTGCGGATCAGCTTGATGACCTCGTCGATATTGGCGACGGCGATGGCGAGGCCCACCAGCACATGGGCGCGGTCGCGCGCCTTGCGCAGCAGGAATTTCGTCCGCCTTGTGATGACCTCCTCGCGGAAGGACACAAAAGCCTTCAGGATGTCGGTCAGGTTCATCACTTCAGGTTTGCCGCCGTTCAGCGCCACCATATTGGCGCCGAAGGAGGTCTGCAGCGGCGTGAAACGGTAAAGCTGGTTGAGGATGACGTCGGCAACCGCATCGCGCTTCAGCTCGATGACGACGCGATAGCCCTGGCGGTCGCTCTCGTCGCGAATGTCGGAAATGCCCTCGATGCGCTTGTCGCGCACCAGTTCGGCCATCTTCTCGATCATCGACGACTTGTTCACCTGATAGGGAACTTCGGTGATGATGATCGACTCGCGGTCATTGCCGCGCGCCTCGATGTTGACCTTGCCGCGCATGACGATGGAGCCGCGGCCGGTCGAATAGGCACTGTAAATACCGGAACGGCCAAGCACGATGCCGCCGGTCGGGAAATCAGGCCCCGGAATGATCTCCATCAGCGCCGGCAGGTCGATCGCCGGATTGTCGATGACAGCGATGGCGCCGTTGCAGACTTCGCCCAGATTGTGCGGCGGGATGTTGGTGGCCATGCCGACGGCGATGCCGCCGGAGCCGTTGACCAGCAGATTGGGAAAGCGTGCCGGCAGAACCTTGGGTTCGGTATCCGAGGCATCATAAGTGTCCTGGAAATCGACGGTATCCTTGTCGATATCCTCCAGAAGCTCATGCGCGACCTTGGTCAGCCGCGATTCGGTGTAGCGCATTGCCGCCGGCGGATCGCCGTCGATCGAGCCGAAATTGCCCTGCCCGTCGATCAGCGGTACGCGCAGCGACCAGTCCTGCGCCATACGCACCAAGGCGTCGTAGATCGAGGCATCGCCATGCGGATGGTATTTACCCATCACGTCGGCAACAGGGCGCGCCGACTTCACATATTTGCGGTTCCAGTGGTAGCCGCTCTCATGCGCCGCGTAGAGAATGCGGCGATGCACGGGCTTCAGGCCGTCGCGCACATCGGGCAGCGCACGGCTCACGATCACGCTCATGGCGTAAGAGAGATAGGAGTTCTGCATCTCCTCGATGATGGAGATGGGCTCGATGCCGGTAGGGCCGCCGTCGGCGCCGCGCGGTGTTTTTTGGTCGGTCAAATTGGATCACAATCTAATCAGGAATCACTGACCGCTTATATAGGATGCACGGCCGAAACTCCAATATTCCCGGCACTTTTCCAGTGTCATTTTTGATGGTAATTTCAAATGGATACCGCTGATTGCGACGATATGGCCATTCTTGCTTTTCGCCGCCACCAAGGCAAAAGCCGGCAATGGACCAACTTCCCCGAACAAAAGCCGTAAGCACCATGAATTGGAGCCAGTGGCTGCCTTTGCGGGCCCTGAGCGGCTGGCAGCCCGCGGATCTCAATGGTGATCTGATCGCGGGTCTGACGCTGGCCGCGATCGCCATTCCCGAGCAGATGGCAACGGCCCGGCTCGGTGGCTTTGCTCCCGAAATCGGTTTCTTCGCATTTGTTGCCGGTTCGGTGGCGTTTGCCCTGTTCGGCGCCAATCGTCACCTCTCTGCCGGCGCGGATTCGACCATCACGCCGCTGTTTGCCGGCAGCCTGGCGCTGCTTGCCACCGCGGGTTCGCCGCATTACCTGGCGCTGGCGGCCATGTTGGCGCTGATGGTCGGGCTGGTCGTGACGCTCAGCGGCGTCTTTCGCCTTGGTTGGATCGCCGACCTGTTGTCGGTGCCGGTCACGACAGGTTTCCTAGCTGGCATCGCCGTCCACATCATCGTTTCGCAAATGCCCGGACTTCTCGGCCTGCCGTCCGAGAGTGGAGAAACCTTGAGACGTATCGGCGAGATTGCCGGCAATCTCCATCTCACCAATCCCTGGAGCCTCGGGCTCGGCCTTGGCGTTTTCGCAATCGTGTTCGGCGCCGAACGTATCAGCGCCCGCATCCCCGGCGCCTTGATCGGCATGGTACTCGCCACGACGGCGGTCGCCGTCTTCGGCCTCAAGGATCGCGGCGTCGAGGTGCTTGGCGCCTTGCCCAACGGCCTGCCGCAGCCGGGCCTGCCGCTTGTCAGCTTCGACGATGTGCAGGCACTGGTTCCGCTGGCGCTGCTGATTTCAATCGTTGTCATGGTGCAGACGGCGGCCACCTCGCGTTCCTTCGTGCCGCAACAGGGCGACCCCGACGTCAATCGCGATTTCGTCGGTGTCGGCGCCGGCAGCATCGCGTCCGGCCTGTTCGGCGCCTTTGCCGTCAATGCCAGCCCGCCGCGCACGGCCATCGTCTCCCAGTCGGGCGGCCGCTCGCAACTGTCAGGTCTCATTGCCGCAGCCATCGTGCTGGCGCTCGGCGCCTTTGGCGGCGGTCTGCTCGCCGATGTGCCGCAGGCCGCCCTTGCGGGTGTCTTGATGTTCGTTGCCCAGCACATATTGCGCTGGAAGGTGTTCGCCAATGTCTACCGGCAGGCGCCTGTCGAATTCGTGTTGATCCTGATCACCATGGCGGCGATTGTCGTGTTGCCGATCGAGACCGGCGTGGCGGTCGGCATCGGCCTGTCGCTGCTGCACGGGATCTGGAGCGCGACCCGGACGCTGCCGATCGAACTCGAACAGGTGCCGGGAACTTCAGTGTGGTGGCCACCGGGCAAGCCAAGTGCTGGTGAACAACTCTCTGGCGTGCTGGTGGCAGCCTTCCAGGCGCCCCTGTCCTTCGTCAATGCCGACCGCTTCAAGCGCGGCCTTTGCGATCTTGTCGACGCCCGGAACGAGACCGTGAAACTGGTGGTGCTGGAGGCCAGCAATATCGTTGAAATCGATTACACCGCCGCGCAGGCCCTGAAAGACACCATCACCCATTGCCGCAAGACAGGCGCGATTTTCGCTATCGCCCGGCTGGAATCGCTGCGCGCCCAGGCGGCTTTGGCGCGGTTCGGCATTGCCGAGCTCGTCGGCCCGCAGCGGATTTTTCACAGTGTCGATGCAGCGATCAAATCACTTGGTCCGGGGACACAGCAGCAGCAAGAGCAGGATGGAGCGCCATGATTGACCCCCGAGAACCCAGTGTAACGCCGGTTCCCGTCGCCGAACTGAGGCCGACGCAGATAACGGTCGGCATGCGGGAAGTTGCGCTGAAGCGCCAGATGATCCGGGCGCAGGACGCCAAGAAGAAGACCGGCGCTTTTCTCGGCAGACACATGGTGCCGGTCGTATTGGGTCCCAAAAACCGCAACTACGTCACCGATCACCATCACCTCGCTCGCGCCCTGCTCGAGGAAGGCGTCAAGGACGTGCTTGTGACCGTGATCAGTGACCTGTCCGCGCTCGACAAGGACGCGTTTCTTTTCGCGCTCGACAACAGAGGCTGGATGCACCCGTTCGACGAGAACGGCAAGCGCCGCGATTACGCGGCAATTCCGAAGACAATCGGCGAGCTGATCGACGATCCCTACCGGAGCATGGCGGGCGAATTGCGCAGAATGGGCGGTTTTGCCAAGGACACGACGCCGTTCAGCGAATTCATCTGGGCGGATTTTTTGCGCCGTCGCATCGCCAGGGATGTCGTGGCCAAGAGCTTCGACAAGGCGATGAAAGTGGCGCTGACACTCGCTAAGGGCAAGGACGCGGACTATCTGCCGGGCTGGTGTGGGCCAACGTCGGACTGAGCTTCAGCCGATCCTGAATTTCGGCGCATCTTAGGCCGCCCTGCGCGGCGGACGCGATAAGCGCCTGGCGTCTCGCCCATGATGCTTCGGAAACGGCGGTTGAAGGTCGACAGATCGTTGAAGCCCGCCTCGAACGCGATTGCCGAGATGGCCTCGTCCGACAGGCGCAGCCGCACCGCTGCCCTGTGTAATCGCGTCTTGAGCAGGAACTGGTAGGGCGTCATACCGGCGACCTGCCGGAAGATGCGCAGGAAATGATAGGGGCTGGTCGCCGTCTCATCCGCCAGTGCCGACAGCGAAATCGGCCCGTCGGCATCCAGCTCGATCCGCCGCACTGCTTCCGCCACCCGTTTCTGATCGAGGCGGCTCGGCGCGCGCCTGATGGGCAAAGCGCCGCAAATCGTGGCCACGGCGGCAGCGGCAACGCGCAGGGAAAGTTCCTCGAAGGCATCCTTGTCGGCCATTTCGCGAGCGGCCTCCGCCTCGGCCAGCAACGGCGCCAGGGTCGGCAAGGGCGGCAGGCGCGGCGCCCCGAAAGTAAGCGTCCTGGCGCCCGGCACGCCAGCGACGATCCGCTCCATGTAAGCCGGCTCGAAATGGAACGAGAGGCAGCGGTCGCCGCTGCCATGCTCGTGCCCGCATTCATAGCAGGTGCCGGAATTGCCAAGCAGCAGCGCCCCCGGCGCCAGCATCGCCGTACCTTGCTGCGCGCGATAACGGAACGTACCGCTAGTCACCGCGGCAACGCAGAAATCCCGATGGGCTTCCTCGAATGGCCGGTCGCCGACGCCGGCCGTGCAGATCACATCCGCCACGTGCCAGCCGGTTCCGGATGCGAGCGTGCGCGTCGTCGCTGTCATCGCCGAAATATAGCAATTTTTCCCAAGCCCTGAACCCCGTCAGCGCCTACTTCTCGCGGTCTCCTGACACGAAGAGACCGCAGCCATGTTCGACCCCTTTGCCGAAGCCCTGCACAGTCCCGGACCGATCAGCGGGCTCGGTGAAAAACTGAACCTTTACGGTCGTTTCGTCGGCGCCTGGACCTTCGACGCCTCACGCCACCTCGGGGATGGCACCGTGCTGACCGGGCGTGGCGAGGTGCATTTCGGCTGGGTGCTTGAAGGCCGCGCCATCCAGGACGTCTGGATCCTGCCCGCTCGCGACGCCGGCCCCTCGCCGTCTCTGGGACCATGGACTTTCTATGGCACGACGCTGCGGGTCTACGATCCCGGCGCGGACGCGTGGCACATTTTCTGGAGCGATCCGCGCAACCGGTATTTCAGCCGCCAGCTCGGCCGCGCCGAGGGCGACACGATCGTGCAGGTCGGCTCCGACGGCACCGGCTCTTCGGTACGCTGGAGCTTTTCGCGGATCACGAAAGACAGCTTCCGCTGGCTCGGCGAGCGCTCGCACGACAATGGCCAGACATGGCGGCTCGAGGTCGAGTTCCTGGCGCGGCGAGCGAATGAAGATCGATAAGCTTTTGAAAAGTCTATCGAAATAGTAGGTAACGATCCTTCGCGCTGTCCCACCAGCATAAAGGCTGAGCCTGGCATTTCACGGCCAGAGCCTGTTTTCAGTGCTCCCGCTTTGCTCTACCAATACCGTGGTGCGGGCTCGGCCCGGCGGGAGGGTCAGCGATGCCGAGTTTCGACAGCCTGTTCAATGCCTTCGTCACCATTCTCGTGACCATTGATCCGCCCGGGCTGGCGCCGCTGTTTCTCGCCGTGACACGCGGCATGAACCGCGAGGAGCGCCGGCAAGTCTCTGTTCGCGCCTCGATCATCGGTTTCCTAGTGATGGCGCTGTTTGCAGTCGCCGGCGCATCGATCCTGTCGGTGTTCGGCATCACACTGCCGGCCTTCCGTGTCGCCGGCGGCTTTTTGCTCTTCTTCATCGCCTTCGAAATGGTGTTCGAGCGCCGGCAGGATCGCAAGGAGAAGATCGGCGACGTCGCCATCACCAAGGACATGATCCACAACATCGCCGCCTTCCCGCTGGCGATCCCGCTGATCGCCGGTCCCGGCGCCATTTCGGCGACGGTGCTGCTCTCCGGCTCGTTTCAGGGTTTTGCCGCGCAAGCCGCACTGGTCGGCATCATCTTCGTCTGCCTCGCCATCACCTATCTGGTGTTCGTGCTGTCGGAGCGCATCGACCGCATCCTCGGCCAGACCGGCCGCTCGATCCTGACCCGCCTGTTGGGGGTCATTCTGGCGGCGCTCGCCGTGCAGTTCGTGGCGGATGGCATCAAGGCGCTGATGGCGGGTTGAGCGGTAGTCCCTGCCCTACTGCCCTCACTTCGCTGCCGTATCAATCACTTCAAAATCATGCGTGATCGTGGCCGTCTTGGCCATCATGGCGGAGGCCGAGCAGTATTTTTCGATCGACAGATCGATCGCCCGCTTGACCTTGTCCGACGACAGCGCCCGGCCCCTGACGATGAAATGCATGTGGATGCGTGTGAACACCCTTGGATCGGTCTCGGCCCGGTCGGCATCGAGTTCGACGACGCAGTCCTCGACCGCCTCGCGGCCCTTCTCGAGGATATGGACGACATCATAGGCCGAACAGCTGCCGGTGCCGATCAACATCAGTTCCATCGGGCTTGGCCCCGGCGTCTTGCCGTCAGGGCTGGAGGCTGTGCCCAGCACGATCTTGTGGCCGCTGCCGGACTCGCCGACGAAGGTGCGCTCTTCGACCCATTTCACCCGTGCCTTCATCGCTCTGCCCTTTCAGTCCTTTGATCCCAGATCAACATTCTTGATCCCAAATCAACAACGCAAAACCCCGAAAGTCCATGCAGGACCCTCGGGGCATATTGATCACTCGATGTCAGCCGTTGGTATTGCTTCGATCAGAACGGAATCTCGTCGTCCAGCTCGCGCGACGAACCGCCACCGCCACCGCCCCTGGGAGCGCTGCCGCCACGGTTGAAGCTCTCGCTTGGGCTGGACTGGCCGAAATCGGAACCACGGCTGCTGCCGCCACCGGCATAGCCGCCGACCTGACCGCCCTCGCCCTGACCGCGCGCGTCGAGCATCTGCAGCTCGCCACGGAATTTCTGCAGCACGACTTCTGTCGTGTACTTGTCGGCACCGGTCTGGTCCTGCCATTTGCGCGTCTGCAACTGGCCCTCGACATAGACCTTCATGCCCTTCTTCAAATACTGCTCGGCCACCTTGGCGATGCCCTCATTGAAAATGACGACATTGTGCCACTCGGTCTTTTCCTTGCGCTCGCCGGAATTCTTGTCGCGCCAGCTTTCCGACGTGGCGATGCGGATGTTGACGACCGGCTCGCCCGAGTTCAGGCGCCGGATTTCAGGGTCGGCGCCGAGATTGCCGACCAGAATGACCTTGTTGACGCTACCCGCCATGATATTTCTCCGCGCTCATCCGAAAACTAAATTTTGTCGCAGCACCTTACAGGTTGCAGACGTCCGCCGCCTGCTAAGGCTGGCTTTTCCCACAAGGTTTTTGTTCCCTTTTCGTTCCTATATGCATCACCGCTGATTGTCAAGGAATGGCAGCAATGACCGAGGCCATCATATGGGTTTCAAAACAGCACTTGCCAAATTGATAAGTATCGACTTATGCTTTTGTCATGATCGAAGCAGAGATTTTCCGCGCCCTGGCCGACCCGACGCGCCGCGCCGTCTTCGAGCGTCTCGCCGCAGCCGAGATGAGCGTGTCGGAATTACGCAGCGGCCTGACGGTATCGCAACCGGCCGTGTCGCAGCATCTGGCGGTGCTGCGTGGCGCCGGCCTGGTGGTCGAGCGGCGGGCCGGCCGCAACGCCTATTATCGCGCCGATCCGCAGGGACTTGCTCCCTTGCTCTCCTGGATCGACCGCTACCGGACCTTCTGGCCGGAGCGCATCGAAAAGCTGAAGACGGTTTTGAAAGACATGGATCAATGAACAGCAAAAACGAAATCGCCGCCGATGCGCTCGAGTTCGAATACGATCTCGCTGAACCTCCGGAAAAGGTATGGCGAGCGCTGACCGTGCCGGAACTGCTTGCCGCCTGGATGATGCCGAACGACATCAAACCGCAAGCCGGCGGCAATTTTACCTTTGCCGGGCCGGACACCGCGATTGAATGTGAAATCCTCGACGCCGAGCCGGAACGCCTATTGCGCTATTCCTGGCGCGAGCAGCCACGCGATGCGTCGCGACAGGACCCGCTCGACAGCACCGTTACCTTCACACTCGCCCGCACCGTTTCCGGCGGCACGCATCTGCGCATCGTCCATGACGGCTTTGCCGGGAAAGCGATGCCTGCTGTTGCCATGGCGGGCGCCGGCTGCCGGCTCTCGCTGGGTTTGAGCGGTACTGGAAAGCCCATCGCCGCCAACACACCGCACCTTCTGCTGCGCGCGGCCTGAACACGGAATCGGAGACAAAAAATGAGCGGTATTGCCAGTCTGGTGCCGATGGTGATCGAGCAATCGAGCCGCGGCGAGCGCGCCTTCGACATTTTCTCGCGGCTGCTGCGCGAGCGCATCGTGTTCATCAATGGCGAGATCAACGACGACGTCTCGGCGCTGGTCTGCGGGCAGCTTCTGTCGCTGGAGTCAGACAATCCCGACAAGGAGATCTCGCTCTACATCAACTCGCCAGGCGGCGTGGTGACCAGCGGGTTCGCCATCTACGACACGATGCAATATATCAGTTGCCCGGTGTCGACCGTGTGCATGGGTTTTGCCGCGTCGATGGGGTCGTTCCTGCTGATGGCCGGCACGGCGGGGCGCCGCATCGCGCTGCCCAACGCCACCATCCTGCTGCATCAGCCGCTGGGCGGCTTCCAGGGCCAGGCTTCCGACATTCAGCGCCATGCGGAGCGCATCGGCAAGACCAAACGCCATATGGCGGAGCTCTATGCCCAGCATTGCGGCCGCAGCTATGAAGAGGTCGAGCGCACGCTGGACCGCGACCATTTCATGACGGCCCGCGAAGCCCAGGCATGGGGCATCGTGGACCACGTCTTCGACACCCGCAAGAAAGCGGCATAGGCTAAAGCGACATGGGATTCCTGGCCGCTGTCGAAGATTTGACGATACCTGTCTGGTTCCGGTGGCGGCTCATCCCTATAATCCTGGAATGACCGACACTCATCCCTTCAGAGCATCCCGTAGCCTTATCGCGGCTGCAGTAATCGCTATTGCTGGCCTTGCGTCTGGCACGGCACTCGGCGAGGACGCCTCATCATCGGCGCAGAAAGGCGCCCTGCCTGGTGTGACCGGCGATTATCGCATCGCCAAACCGGCTCCGGTGCCGGAACCGGACGACGCGTTTCCAAGCGATGGAAACGGCACGTTCAAGATCGGCAATACCGATCTCAGGATTTCCGGTAGCATCACGATCGACGCTGCCACGGGTGGGTTCAAGCCTCGGCGGTAAGCTGCCTCCGCCAGGCCAGCCATTCCCCAAAAAATCAGCCCCGCCGTGCCTAGGCAAACGGACGGGGCTTGTCTGGATATCAAATCCATTTTTGCCGGGAGTGTACTGCCGGCGTTTGATTTCGGATGCTTCGCGGCGTCAGCCGACGATCCGACTAGCAGTCTCTGATTTTTGGGGGATACGGCAGGTCACGGTTTGTCGGGCGGCGCAAACGCTCGGCCCTGGCACTTATGCCTGCCGCGGCTCCAGTGATACCTGGAACCCTAGGGGACTGTCAGGTGGCGTCATGGCTCCGCTCCTCTGTCCGTTGCGACATTGTCGTCCCGAAGCACAAATCGCAGATGCCTGCGGCGTCTCGCAGACCGCCCCCTGGGCGGCGAGGCCATCAAAAGACGGCCGGCTTAGTTTGACTTTTGGAGACTGCTCCCCTGAGTCGGAGACGTCAACCTTCAATAGCCGGTTACGGAAAAAAGTGATCGCGGGACACATGGCGGAGCCGGGCTGGTACACAGGATTTGTCAGGAGCGTGTTCGGCCTTTGTTCTTTCCGCTTGCCCCCTCGCGCGAAAGACGGTTAAACGAATTCGTCGAGAATTGTGGCGTCTCTCGACGTGGCGGCAAAAACACCTACATAGGGGATGGCCGGGAAAAACCCGCCAATCCCACGAATTCCAGATTTGAGGCGGCGACCGGCGATGGCCGACCATAAATACCTTTCCATTCGCGGGGCGCGCGAACACAATCTGAAGAATGTCGATCTCGACCTGCCGCGTGACAGCCTGATTGTCATGACCGGCCTGTCGGGCTCCGGCAAATCGTCGCTCGCCTTCGACACCATCTACGCCGAAGGCCAGCGCCGCTATGTCGAGAGCCTGTCGGCCTATGCCCGGCAATTCCTCGAAATGATGCAGAAGCCTGATGTCGACCAGATCGACGGCCTGTCGCCTGCCATCTCCATCGAGCAGAAGACGACATCGAAGAACCCGCGCTCGACGGTCGGCACCGTCACCGAGATCTACGACTACATGCGCCTGCTGTTTGCGCGTGTCGGCATCCCCTATTCGCCGGCCACCGGCCTGCCGATCGAGAGCCAGACGGTTTCGCAGATGGTCGACCGCGTGTTGGCGGTCGAGGAAGGCACGCGCCTGTTCATCCTGGCGCCGATCGTGCGCGGCCGTAAGGGCGAGTACCGCAAGGAATTGCTGGAACTGCAGAAGAAAGGCTTTCAGCGCGTCAAGGTCGATGGCGTCTTTTACGAAATCGCCGATGTTCCGGCGCTGGACAAGAAGTACAAACATGATCTCGACGTCGTCGTCGACCGCATCGTGGTGCGCGGCGATCTGGCGACAAGGCTTGCAGATTCCATCGAAACAGCGCTGAAGCTCGCCGACGGCCTTGCGGTGGCCGAATTCGCCGACAAGCCGCTCGATTCGAGCCAAACCGGCGAGGATTCGGTCAACAAATCCAAGAACGAGACGCATGAGCGCATCCTGTTCTCGGAGAAATTTGCTTGTCCGGTGTCCGGCTTCACCATTCCGGAGATCGAGCCCAGGCTGTTCTCGTTCAACAATCCGTTCGGCGCTTGCCCGACCTGCGACGGGCTCGGCAGCCAGCGCGCCATCGATCCCAACCTCGTCGTGCCCGACGAGAACGTGTCGCTGCGTGACGGCGCCGTCAGCCCGTGGGCGAAGTCGACTTCGCCCTATTACGTGCAGACCCTCGAAGCATTGGGCAAGGCTTACAATTTCAAGCTCAGCGACAAGTTCAAGGATTTGAGCACAGAAGCCCAGGACGCGATCCTGCGCGGCACCGGCGAGCGCGAAGTCACCTTCCAGTATGATGACGGGCTGCGCTCCTACAAGACGACCAAGACTTTCGAAGGCGTCATCCCCAATCTCGAGCGGCGCTGGAAAGAGACCGAATCCGCCTGGATGCGCGAGGAGATCGAGCGCTTCATGTCGGCGACGCCCTGCCCTGTCTGCAAGGGCTATCGGCTGAAGCCTGAGTCGCTGGCGGTGAAAATCGCTGGAAAACATATCGGCGAAGTCACCGAGCTTTCGATCCGCAAAGCCGACCAGTGGTTCACCGACCTGCCGCCACATCTCAACGCCCAGCAGAACGAGATCGCGGTGCGCGTGCTCAAGGAAATCCGCGAGCGGCTGCGCTTCCTCAACGATGTCGGGCTCGACTATCTGACGCTGTCGCGCAATTCCGGCACGCTGTCGGGCGGCGAAAGCCAGCGCATCCGGCTGGCATCGCAGATCGGCTCTGGCCTCACCGGCGTTCTCTATGTGCTGGACGAGCCGTCGATCGGCCTGCACCAACGCGACAACGCCCGCCTGCTCGATACGCTGAAGCATTTGCGCGACATCGGCAACACGGTGATCGTCGTCGAGCATGACGAGGACGCCATCCTGCATGCCGACTATGTCGTCGACATGGGCCCGGCCGCCGGCATCCATGGCGGCGAGATCATCGCCCAGGGCACGCCGCAGCAGGTGATGGCCAATCCCAATTCGATCACCGGCAAATATCTGTCGGGCGCGCTTGAAGTCGCCACACCTGGTGTACGGCGTGAGGCGAAGAAGGGCCGTCGGCTGAAGGTCGTCGGCGCGCGCGGCAACAATCTGAAGAATGTCACCGCCGAAATCCCGCTCGGCACCTTCACCGCCGTCACCGGTGTGTCGGGCGGTGGCAAATCGACCTTCCTGATCGAGACGCTGTTCAAGGCGGCCTCGCGCCGCATCATGGGTTCGCGCGAGCATCCGGCCGAGCATGACCGCATCGAGGGCCTGGAATTCCTCGACAAGGTCATCGACATCGACCAGTCGCCGATCGGCCGCACGCCGCGTTCGAACCCGGCCACCTACACCGGCGCCTTCACGCCGATCCGCGACTGGTTCGCCGGTCTGCCCGAAGCCAAGGCGCGCGGCTATCAGCCGGGACGCTTCTCGTTCAACGTCAAGGGTGGCCGCTGTGAGGCCTGCCAGGGCGACGGCGTCATCAAGATCGAGATGCACTTCCTGCCCGATGTCTACGTTACCTGCGACGTCTGCCACGGCAAGCGCTACAACAGGGAGACGCTCGACGTGCTGTTCAAGGGCAAGTCGATCGCCGACGTGCTCGACATGACGGTCGAGGAAGGCGTCGATTTCTTCGCCGCCGTGCCCGGCGTGCGCGACAAGCTCGACACGCTGAAGCAGGTTGGGCTGGGCTACATCCATATCGGCCAGCAGGCGACGACGCTTTCGGGCGGCGAAGCGCAGCGTATCAAGCTGGCGAAGGAACTGTCGCGCAAGGCGACCGGCAAGACGCTCTACATCCTCGACGAGCCGACCACCGGCCTGCATTTCCACGACGTCGCCAAGCTGTTGGAAGTGCTGCATGAACTGGTCGACCAGGGCAACACGGTGGTGGTTATCGAGCACAATCTCGAAGTGATCAAGACCGCCGACTGGGTGCTCGACCTCGGCCCGGAAGGTGGCGACGGTGGTGGTGAACTGGTTGCCCAGGGCACACCGGAAGCCATCGTGCGCGAAAAGCGCAGCTACACCGGGCAGTTCCTCAAGGAACTGCTGGAGCGCCGCCCCGGAGGCAAACGCGAAGCGGCCGAGTGATGGCTGAAAATGGTCTCATCACGGTCGAAAGCCGCTTTGGTGTAAGCGAAACCGTCGATCGCCTGGCTGAGGCGGTCAAGCGCGCGGGCCTGCTTGTGTTTGCCCGCATCGATCATGCAGCCGGCGCGCGCGATGTCGGCGCGTCGTTGCGGCCAACCGAACTGCTGATCTTCGGCAACCCCAGAGGTGGCACGCCGCTGATGCAGGACAAGCAGCTTGCCGGCATCGACTTGCCGGTAAAGGCGCTGGCCTGGGAGGATGAGGACAGCAAGGTCTGGCTTTCCTACAATGATGCGAACTGGATCGCCGAGCGCCATGGACTGGGCGATGCCAGCCATGCCGCAGTCGCGGCGATTGCCGCCGGCATGGAAAGGGTGATCGCCGCTGCCGCTGGACTGGAGCAATCATGAGGCTTGCCCGCTCCGAAGATCTCGCCGCGATCGTCGCGCTGACCGAAGCGGCCTACGCGCCCTACAACGCCATACTCGACGCGCCACCGATCCCGGTTACCGAGGACTATGCCCCGCGCATCGAGGGCCGCGAGGTCTGGCTGCTGGAGAGCGACGGCGAACTGGCCGGGGCGCTCACACTGGAGCGGCATGAGGATCACGCCATGATCTTCTCCGTCGCGGTGTCGCCGGCCTTCCAGGGCAAGGGTTTTGGCATAGAGCTGCTCAATCACGCGGATCAGCAGGCTCGGCTGTGGGGCCTGCCGGAGATCCGGCTCTACACCAATGCGAAAATGGAACGGAACATCGCGCTCTATCTCGCCTACGGCTATCGCGAAACGGGTCGCCGGCCCAATCCGTATCGGCCAGGCTGGGTGCTCGTCGACATGGCGAAGGCGGTCGACGAGACCACGACGGCCTGATTTTTCTGAACTCGGCCAGACTTTCTAAACTGGGAGGACGACAATGAGCAAATCGGGAACAATCCGCTCTGGCATGGGTGGCTGGACCTTCGAGCCCTGGGACACATCGTTCTATCCGGACAAGCTTTCGAAGGCCAAGCAGCTGCAATATGCCAGCCGGCAGGTGCCAAGCATTGAGGTCAACGGCACCTATTATTCCAGCTTCAAGGAGCCGACCTTCGTCAAATGGGCAGCTGAGTCGCCGGACGGTTTCGTCTATGCGCTGAAGGGCAATCGCTTCGTCACCAACCGGCGCGTGCTGGGCGAAGCCGGTGAATCGATGATGCGGTTCCTCGGCTCCGGCGTTGCCGCGCTCGGCGACAAGCTCGGGCCGATCCTGTGGCAGTTCGCGCCGACCAAGAAATTCGATCCAGACGATTTCGAAGCTTTTTTGAAACTGCTGCCGGAAAAACAGGATGGCGTCGCCCTGCGCCACGCGCTGGAAGTGCGCAACGACAGTTTCATCGTGCCGGAGTTCGCAGCGCTTGCCCGTAAATACAAGGCGGCGATCGTCTATGCCGACCATGCCAAATATCCCGATATCGCCGACATCACCGGCGATTTCATCTACGCGCGGCTGCAGACCGGCTCGGACGACAATCCCGATTGCTACACGCCGAAGGGTCTCGATGAATGGGCGGCGCGTGTGAAAATCTGGGCGGAAGGCAAGCAGCCAGCCGATCTGCGGCGCGCCGATCCAGCCACCGACGCACCGGTGCAGCCACGCGACGTGTTCGTCTACTTCATCACCGAGGGCAAAGTACGCGCGCCGCTTGGCGCCATGGCGCTGATGAAACGCGTGGCCGGCTGACGAGCACCGCTGGATCTGGCCACACGCTATGCGCGAGACGCGTACGCGTTATACGCGTAGCAGAGGCTCTATTCGTGGCATCTTCGCTACCATCGTAACCTTATCGACACTTCCTTCCTGCATGAATAAGGCGACGCCAAGCCGCAGAGCTGGAGCCGCCGCCGGCAGGGAAAGAGGGGCATGTCGCTCGACTACACTTCACTTCTGCTGGCTGTCGGTTTCTCCGCCGCTTGCCTCAGCCTGACATTGTTCGGCATGTGGCTGACCGCCCGCTCGGAAAAATTCCTGCTGACATGGGCGATCAGCCTGGTGTTCGTGGTCGGCGATATCTTTGTCTATGACGCCTATATCGACATGCCGGGGCGCCTGCTCGGCATAGCCACGCTTGCTTTGTTGCTGCTCGGTTTCTCGACCATGCTGGGTGCGGCCTACCAGTTCCGAACCGGCGGCTCGCCGCTGCCGCGGGCGATGCTGGGCTGCGTTTCGCTGGCGGTGGCGCTGCCTGCCATGGCTTTGGGCTATGATGGCCTCGGCTTCATGTTCGAGAACATGTTCGCTGCCTTGCTCCTGTTCGCGACGGCGCTCGAATACTGGAGAGGCCGCGACGAAGCTCCTGCCCTGACGATCGGCATCACCGCGCTCTATTCGGCCACGGCCACCTCTTTCGCGCTCTGCGCCATGGTTCTTGCCTGGGATGGAAAACTGATCCTCGGCCATGCACCAAGCAACTGGGCAGAGGAGCTCAGCCTCATCGTGGTTATCGCCAGCATGACGGGTATTGGCGCCCTGTCGCTTGCCCTCAACCAGGGGCGCCTGGCCAGGCACCACCGCCGCAACGCCTTGACCGATCCCCTGACCGGCCTGCTCAACCGGCGCGCGTTGTTCGACATGCATGGCAGTGTGCCGGTCGGTGCCTTCACCGCGGTGGTCGTCTTCGACCTCGACAATTTCAAGGCCATCAACGACGAATTCGGCCACGCGGCCGGCGACGAGGTGCTGAAGGTGTTTGCTGGCGAGCTTGCCGGCAATCTTCGCCAGACCGACGTTGCCGCGCGCATGGGCGGCGAGGAATTCGCACTGGTGTTGAAGCGCACCCTGCCGCAAACGGTTGAGGAAGCAGCAGAACGCATCCGGACCGCTTTCGCAACGCGCCTGATAGAGACCGAAACCGGCTCCCTGACATGCACGGTCAGCGCCGGGTTTGCGTTTGGCAGCAAAGAGGGCCTCAGCTTCGACAAGGTGCTCAGCGCCGCCGACAAGGCGCTCTACGACGCCAAGCGCGGCGGCCGCAACCGCGTCACCGCCTCTCCATTCCGACGCGCTGGCTGACCGCGCGTATCGATACCGTGCAAGTGATTGTTGGATAGCGGCTCTTATGCCGCCATGACGATCTCGTTGAAGGCATCAAGGTCGACATAAAACACCTTGGTGATCTCATCTATCAGATCATCGTAATCGCAGCCCTGCGACCTCAAGATGTTGATGGCGGCGATGATGTCGACGCGTTCTGTAAGCCGCCGCTTCTGGTAGTCTTCGACGTAACGTTCCATGGCTGTCCCTTAGCCTGTGTGCTCAAACGCGTTGAACGACAGAGATCGCAGGAGGGAAGCTAGGAAGCCTTGCTTGCGTGAAACTTGCCCAGGCCGCGCCTCGATCTGCGATAAACCAGACTGATACGGAAGCGGCCGACTCACAAAGCCAAGAAAAGACTAGCACGCGATATTGCGCATGCCAGAGACGCATATGACGGATGGAAGAAATATTGGACTTGCCAAGGGCCTCGGACCGCCGTCGGAAGTCCAGCGCCGATTCTAGACAGTAAGGAACTTGCGAACATCAGCGCGGTCTAAATCTTCCGCTGGCCCGGTGTGGACGATCTGGCCACGGTCCATGATGTTGACCTCGTCGGCCAGCTCACGGCAGAAGTCCAGATATTGTTCGACCAACAGCACGGCAATACCGGCCTGGTCGCGCAAATAGCGGATCGCCCGGCCGATATCCTTGATGATCGACGGCTGGATGCCTTCCGTCGGCTCATCCAGCACCAAAAGTTTCGGCCGCATCACCAGCGCCCTGCCGATCGCCAGTTGCTGCTGCTGGCCGCCGGAGAGATCGCCGCCGCGGCGACCAAGCATCTGCTTCAGCACCGGAAACAGCTCGAAGACATGCGCCGGCACGTTGCGGTCGGCACGCTTCAACGGCGCAAAGCCCGACTCGAGGTTTTCGCGCACCGTGAGCAGGGGAAAGATCTCCCTGCCCTGCGGCACGAATGCGATGCCCGACCGGGCGCGATCATACGCCGCGCTCCGGTCGAGCGCCTTCCCCTCGAAGGCAACGCTTCCGCTCGTCAGCCGGTGGTGGCCGACGATCGATCTCATCAAACTGGTCTTGCCGACGCCGTTGCGGCCTAGCACGCAGGTGATCTTGCCCGCGCCCGCCTTCAGCGACACGCCGCGCAGCGCCTGAGCCGCACCGTAGTGGAGCGTGGCGTTGGAAACTTCGAGCATGTCAGCGCCTTTTCCAGAAGCGGAGGAAAGACAGATCGAAGCGATGGAATTGCACACGCCACATCATGCTCATCTCCCCAGATAGACTTCGACGACGCGCTCGTCGGCCGACACGAAATCGAGTGTGCCTTCGGAGAGCACCGAGCCCTCATGCAGGCAGGTGACCTTGACGCCGAGTTCGCGCACGAAATGCATGTCGTGCTCGACGACGATGACCGAATGGTCGCGCGCGATGTCCTTGAGCAGCCGCGCGGTCTCCTCCGTCTCGGCATCGGTCATGCCGGCCACCGGCTCGTCGACCAGAAGCAGCTTCGGGTCCTGCGCGAGCAGCATGCCGATTTCGAGCCACTGTTTTTGGCCGTGGCTGAGATTGGCCGCCAGATCGTAACGCTTGCCGCCGAGCCTTATGATGCCGAGAATATCGTCGATCTGCCGCGCTTCGGCGGCCGAGCGGCGGTGGAACAGCGCCGGGAAGATCGAACGCGGTCCCTTGAGCGCCAGCATCAGGTTTTCCTCGATCGTGTGGCTTTCGAAGACCGTCGGCTTCTGGAACTTGCGGCCGATGCCCATCATGGCGATCTCGGCCTCATCATGCTTGGTGAGATCGATCTGGCCGTCGAAGAACACCTCGCCCTGGTCCGGCCGGGTCTTGCCGGTAACGATGTCCATCATCGTCGTCTTACCGGCGCCGTTGGGGCCGATGATGGCGCGCATCTCGCCCTTGTCGAGCACCAGCGACAGATTGTTGATCGCGCGAAAGCCGTCGAAGGAGACCGAGACGCCGTCGAGATAGAGGATGGTATTCGACTTGCTCATGGTCGCTTACTCCGCCGCCTGCGGTTCAGGGTCGGACCAGGACCATTCGCCTGGATTTCTCGCCGGCGAGCGCGCGGGCTTCGAGGTCGCGTGCGCCGCTCCAACCTCGGTGCCGGCTTCTTCAGCGACGGATGCCGCGCGCAACGCCTTGGCATTGCCGCGCCAGGAATCCCACATGCCGATAACGCCCTTCGGCAAGAACAGCGTGACGGCGACGAATAGGCCGCCGAGCGCAAAAAGCCATAGTTCAGGGAGCAAGCCGGTGAACCAGGATTTGCCGGCATTGACGAGCAGAGCGCCGATGATCGGCCCGACAATGGTGCCGCGCCCGCCTACGGCAGCCCAGATCACCACCTCTATCGAATTGGACGGTTCGAACTCGCCAGGATTGATGATGCCGACCTGCGGCACGTAGAGCGCGCCGGCAATGCCGGCCATGACGGCCGACACGGTGAAGGCAAACAATTTCACGTTCTCCGCGCGCCAGCCGAGGAAACGCGTGCGGCTCTCGGCGTCGCGAACCGCCATCAACAGCTTGCCGTATTTGGAACCGACGATCGCCCATGTGACGAACACGGCAAATGCGAGCATCACAGCGCTTGCGGCGAAAAGGGCCGAGCGAGTTGCGTCAGCCTGCACGTTGAAGCCCAGAATATCCTTGAAATCGGTCAGGCCGTTATTGCCCCCGAACCCCATGTCGTTGCGGAAGAAGGCCAGCAGCAGCGCATAGGTCATCGCCTGGGTGATGATCGAGAGATAGACGCCGGTGACGCGGCTGCGGAAAGCGAACCAGCCGAAGACGAAAGCGAGCAGGCCGGGCACCGCGAGCACCATGATCGCGGCGAACCAGAAATGGTCGAACCCGGTCCAGAACCAGGGCAGTTCCTTGTAGTTCAGGAAAACCATGAAATCAGGCAGGATCGGATTGCCATAGACGCCGCGCGAGCCGATCTGGCGCATCAGATACATGCCCATCGCATAGCCGCCGAGCGCGAAGAAGGCGCCATGGCCGAGCGAGAGGATGCCGCAATAGCCCCAGACAAGATCGAGCGCCAAGGCAAGCAGCGCGTAGCAGAGATATTTGCCGGTCAGCGCCACGATATAGGACGGGATGTAGAAGGTGCTGGTCGGCGCAACCGCCAGGTTGAGCACCGGCACGATGATCGCCACTGCCAGCAGGAGGAAGATGGTGATGGCGATGCGGCGGTCCGCGCCGGCGGCGAAGAAGCGTCCCGTGATCATGCTTCCACCGCCCTGCCCTTGAGCGCGAAGAGGCCGCGCGGGCGCTTCTGGATGAACAGGATGATCAGCACCAGCACGACGATCTTGCCGAGCACGGCGCCGGCATAGGGCTCGAGCACCTTGTTGACGATACCGAGCGAAAAGGCGCCGACCAGCGTGCCCCAGAGGTTGCCGACGCCGCCGAAGACGACGACCATGAAACTGTCGATGATGTAGCCGCGGCCGAGATTGGGCGAGACGTTGTCGATCTGGCTGAGCGCCACACCTGCGATGCCTGCAATGCCGGATCCGAGCGCAAATGTAAGCGCATCGACCCATGGCGTCTTGATGCCCATCGAGGCGGCCATGCGCCGGTTGGCGGTGACGGCACGCATCTGCAGGCCCCAGGGCGTGCGTTTCATCACGTAGAGCAACACGCCAAAGACCGTGAGCGCGAAAACCAGGATCCACAGACGGTTCCAGGTAACAGCAAGCTGGCCGACATTGAACGAGCCCGACATCCACGACGGGTTGCCGACTTCCTGGTTGGTCGGACCGAAGATCGAGCGCACCGCTTGCTGCAGGATCAGCGAGACACCCCAGGTCGCCAGCAGCGTCTCCAGCGGCCGCCCATAGAGGAAGCGGATGACGCCACGTTCGATGACGAGGCCGACAAGTGCGGCGACCAGGAAGGCGAGCGGCAGAGCGATGACCAGTGACCAGTCGAACAGGCCAGGATAAGAGGTGCGGATCACCTGCTGGACGACGAAGGTCGTGTAGGCGCCGAGCATGACCATCTCGCCATGCGCCATGTTGATGACGCCCATGACGCCAAAGGTGATGGCAAGGCCGATTGCCGCCAGCAGCAGGACCGAGCCCAACGAAATGCCGTACCAGATGTTCTGGCCGGCATCCCAGAAAGCCAGCGTCGAATTGATGCTCGCGATTGCGGCCGTCGCCGCTTCCTTGACCGCTCCAGAGGCGTTGGCCTCGACGGAGGTGAGCAGCGACACCGCGTCACGGTCGCCACGCGCACCGATCAGGGCGATCGCGGCGAGCTTGTCTGCTTCTGGCTTGTCCGAAACCAGCACGGAAGCGGCACGCGCCTGTTCCAGGAGAGCCTTGACGCTCGCCACGGTTTCACTGGCGATCGCTGCGTCGAGCGGCCCGATATTGGCGGCGTCCGGTGTCTTGAACATGGTGTCGGCGGCGGCGATGCGGACAGTCGGATCCTTGGAACCAAGCGTCAACGTGCCCAATGCATCGCGGATGTTGCGGCGCAAGGTGTTGTTGACGCCGATCTGGGTTAAGTCATCCGCGGAAGCCTCGCCCGCTGCCTCGCCGCTCAGCGGGTCAAAAAGCTGGACGTTTTCGTCGCCTTCCTTGCCGACAAACACCATCGAGTCGGCCGTGCGAATGTAAAGATTGCCGTCCGCCAATGCAGCAAGCGGCCGTTCGACGGCCGGATCGCCAGTGGCTGTCAACTCTTGAACGACAGCGCCCGTCTCGGAAAAGTCCGTCACTGTCGCGAATTTGGCGATGATGGCACGCAGATCGGCTTCCGCAGCGCCCGAAGACGACAGCGTCGCCAGCAGGAACAAGAGCGTCAGGCCCATCGCATGGAAAATCTTCATCGGTTTTTGGTGACCCTTGAAGGTTGAGATGGGCGTCCGGACGGTGGAGGAAACCGTCCGGACGCACGCGGTCTTGGGCATGGACCTCAAGGTCCAGCCCTGGGAGGATCAGTTGGTGCCCTTGCCGCCGCACTTGCCGGTTTTGACGTTGAAGTTGCCGCAGCTGAGCGGCGCGCGCCAATCGGAAATCAGGTCCTTGGAATCGGGCAGGTAGTCGGACCATTCGTCGCCCATCACCAGGCCCGGCGTCTTCGAGACCGTCTGGAACTGGCCGTTGGCCTGGATTTCACCGATCAGCACCGGCTTGGTGATGTGGTGGTTCGGCATCATCGTCGCATAGCCGCCGGTCAGGTTCGGCACCGAAACGCCGATCATGGCATCGATGACCTTGTCCGGATCGGTGGTCCCGGCCTTTTCAACCGCCTTCACCCACATGTTGAAGCCGATATAGTGGGCTTCCATCGGGTCGTTGGTGGTGCGCTTGTTGTTCTTGATGAACTTGTGCCAGTCGGAGATGAACTTCTTGTTCTCGGGCGTATTGACGCTCTCGAAATAGTTCCAGGCGGCGAGATGGCCGACCAGCGGCTTGGTGTCGAGACCGGCGAGCTCTTCCTCGCCAACGGAGAAGGCCATGACCGGGATGTCCTCAGCCTTGATGCCCTGGTTGCCGAGTTCCTTGTAGAACGGCACGTTGGCATCACCGTTGACGGTCGAGACGACGGCGGTCTTCTTGCCGGCCGAACCGAACTTCTTGATCGCCGAAACTTCGGTCTGCCAGTCGGAGAAGCCGAACGGCGTGTAGTTGGTCATGATGTCTTCAGCGGGAACCCCCTTCGACTTCAGATAGGCTTCGAGAATCTTGTTGGTGGTGCGTGGATAGACATAGTCGGTGCCTTCCAGCACCCAACGCTTCACCGAGCCGCCGTCCTTGCTCATCAGATAGTCGACGGCAGGGATAGCCTGCTGGTTCGGAGCGGCACCCGTGTAGAACACGTTGCGTTCGCTTTCCTCGCCCTCATACTGGACGGGATAGAACAGGATGTTGTCGAGTTCGGAGAACACCGGCAGCACCGATTTGCGCGACACCGAGGTCCAGCAGCCGAACACTGCCGCCACCTTGTCCTTCGAAATCAGCTCGCGCGCCTTTTCGGCGAACAGCGGCCAGTTGGAAGCCGGATCGACGACGACGGCCTCCAGCTTCTTGCCGAGCAGGCCGCCCTTGGCGTTCTGCTGCTCGATAAGCATCAGCATGGCGTCCTTCAGCGTCGTCTCCGAAATCGCCATGGTCCCCGACAGCGAATGGAGAATGCCAACCTTGATCGTGTCCTCGGCCGCCCTGGCGGGTGCGGACATCAGCAGGCCGGCGGCGACCACGCTTGCCGAAAACATTTTTGTTATTGTAGAGAAACTACCCCTCATACCGAAGACTCCCAAGCTGGTTGATTGCACCGCAACAATACAATGCAACCCCCATGCCAACTGCTCGGGCGATATTGTGAAAAGAAAAATATCCTAATGTTCTCAATCGGTTGTTATATTAGTTTGTATAAATGTAAGAAAGCCGGTTAACAATTGGTTGAGGGAAATTTGCGCAGCGCAAAAAGGCAATTGCCTAATTTTCGCCCAAATCGGACACGTGCCTATATTTTGATCCCAACAGCCAAATCGCAAACAGCGGATGTTGCGGCACAGAGCGTAAATAGGGCAAGCTCCCCCTCCAACCGGGCGACGTCATGGCATCCCTGATTTCACACATCTTTCTCGGCATGGCGCTTCTGGCGGCAGTGACCGGCGCCGCCCGAGCCGACTTCAGCGACGGCAAGATGCCAGACGGCACCTATCACTGCGAAGTCTACCTGCTCGGCATGTTCCTCAACCTTGGCGACATCACCATCAAGGGAAATGTCTACACCGGCCCAGTCACATTCGGGGCCGCCCTGCAGGCTTACAACTATCAGATGGATGCAAACGGCGTCATCTCGTGGCTCGGACCGCTCGGTGGCTACACCGCCGGCGGCAACGCGCTGTCGATGACCCAGGCAACGCTGGATGGCGAGAGCCCTCCCTCCTTCGACATCATCATGAAACAGCCCGACGGCGCCTTCACCGCCTCGACCTGCACCAGGGGCATGGCTCAATAGATGCTTGTCGGGCGCAACCACCGGCTCTGTAAGCAGCAAGCACGGGCGCCGGTCGTGACCTGGCTTCCAACAAAAAAGCGGAACGCGTTTTTTTCGCGTTCCGCCTGGAGGTTTGGGAGGTGCGTTAGATCGTCTTTGCCGACATTTGCGACGCGATGTAGTCGGCCTGGCGGATCGCCAGCGACACGATGGTCAGGGTCGGGTTTTCGGCGGCACCCGTCGTGAACTGGCTGCCGTCCGACACGAACAGGTTCTTGATGTCGTGCGTCTGGCCATGCTTGTTGACGACGCCGTCTTCCGCCTTCTCGCTCATCCGGTTGGTGCCGAGATTGTGGGTCGAGGGATAGGGTGGCGTCGGAAAGGTGCGTGTGGCGCCAACCGCATCGTAAAGCGCTGTGGCTTGCTTGTAGGCATGGTCGCGCATCGCCGTGTCGTTGGGGTGGTCGTCGAAATGCACGTCGGCAATAGGCATGCCGTGAGCGTCCTTCTCGTCCTTGTGCAAGGTGATGCGGTTTTCCTCGCGCGGCATGTCCTCGCCGACAATCCACAGGCCAGCCATATGGTCGTAATGGTCGAGCGCGGTGGTGAAGGATCGGCCCCAGCCGCCAGGATTGAGGAAAGCCGCCATGAACGGCAGGCCGAGCGACAGCGTCTCGAACTCGTAGCCGCCGACAAAACCGCGCGATGGATCATGGCGCGCCTCGTCGCGGATGATGCCGGCCATGGTGGTGCCGCGGTACATGTGCACCGGCTTGTCGAAGATGGCATAGACCGAACCGGTGGTGTGGCGCATGTAGTTTTTGCCCACCTGCCCCGACGAGTTGGCGAGCCCATGCGGGAACTTGGCCGACTGCGAATTGAGCAGCAGGCGCGGGCTCTCGATGGAGTTGCCGGCGACGGCGACGATGCGAGCCTTCTGTTCCTGCAGCTTGCCGTCCTTGTCGGCGTAGACGACACCGGTCACCTTGCCTGAGGCATCGTGGTTGATCTTGATCACCATGGCGTTCGGCCGGACTTCGAGATGGCCTGTCGCTTCGCCCTTGGGGATTTCGGTATAGAGCGTCGACCATTTGGCGCCCCATTTGCAGCCCTGGAAGCAGAAGCCGGTCTGCTGGCAGGAATTGCGGTCGTCGCGCTCGACGGAATTGATCGCCATGTTGCCGGTATGGCATTCCTTGTAGCCGAGCTTGTCGGCGCCGGCCTTCAGCACCTTGAAGTTGTTGTTGCCCGGCAAACGCGGCCAGTTATTGGTTCCGGTGACGCCCATCTTGGCTTCCGCCTTAGCGTAGTACGGCTCCATTTCGGCCAGCGTGACCGGCCAGTCCAAAAGGTTCGCGCCTTCCAGCTTGCCATAGGTCGACGCGGTCTTGAACTCATGCTCCTGGAAGCGCAGCGAGGCGCCGGCCCAGTGCGTGGTCGAACCGCCGACCGATTTGACGATCCAGGCCGGCAGGTTCGGGAAATCCTTGGCCACGCGCCAGTCGCCGGACGTCGTGCGCTTGTCCGTCCAGGCCAACTGGGCGAACGAACCCCACTCATCGTTGATGAAGTCTTCATATTCGTGGCGCGCGCCGGCCTCGAGGATGACGACGTCGATGCCTTTCTGCGCCAGTTCGTTGCCGAGCGTGCCGCCGCCGGCGCCCGAGCCGATGATGACGACAACACCGTCGTTTTTCAGATCAAATGAAACTGCCATGGTTTCCTCCCATGAATTCCTGTTTGCGGGTTACTGGAACGATCGAGGCTCAGAGCCACTCGATGTCGCTGAAACCGCGCGCGATATAGCCGCCCTTGGAGTAGGACTCGCCCTCGTAGCCGAAGATCGGCCACACCTCCTGCTGATTGTAGAGGCTGACCACCAGGCCGCCGCGAACCGTCTGGAAGAAAGGCGTCTTCTCTATCTCGGTGAGCAGCGCCACACGCTGCTCCTCCCAGCCGAGCCCTCGATAACCGCCCATGCCGGCCTTTTTGTCGAGTTCGGCAATTCCCTTCTCGATCAGCTCCTTGTGGGCGGGATCCTTGGCGGCCGTCTCGTCATGACCTTTGACGGCGATAGCGTAATATTTGTCCGGCACCTGGTCATGCGGGTAGATATCGCGCGCCACCTGGATCAGCGTCGCCATCGTCTCGGGCTTCAGCGTTGAGGTTTCCAGCCCCCAGGCCTGTTCCGGGTTGATGACGGCGCTGCCGGAGATGACGAGCAGCGCACCGATGCTGCCGCGCTTGAGAAGTTCACGACGCGAAAGTCCAGGCTTCCCGTCATAGATCGTGACCATTTGTTTCCTCCCTGCTTGCTATTTGCACCCCTAGGAGTGCCGTTGCTGGCGTCCGCGCCGATGGGCACGGCCGAATAATCCCCCTATTGGAAGCGTCCTCCACGCTGCAGGACCTCGATCTTGTAGCCGTCGGGATCCTCGATGAAGAAAAAGCGGGCGATGAGCGTACCGTCGCGGTTAAACTCGACGATCTTCTTTGGGTTGAGGCCGAGCGCACCGATACGGTCGTGTTCACTGTCGAGGTCGGCGACCGAAACGGCGAGATGGCCGTAACCGTCGCCAAGTCCGTAAGGCTCGCTCCGGCCCTTGTTCACGGTCAGCTCTAGCTCGAACCCTGTCTCGGCATTGCTGAGATAGATGAGTGTGAAGGTCTCGAAGTCCAGCCTGTCGGCGATATCGAGCCCAAAAGCGTTTCTGTAAAAATCAACGGATCGGGCCTCCTCGAGAACCCGGATCATGGAATGAATCGCCTTCGCCAAATCAGTCTCCGCAATGATGTGTGGAACCGATTATGAGCGGCACGCGGAAAAGATGGTGGCAGCCGGTTACCACGCCCAAAAGCGTGAATTATTCCGCGAAATGCGATACGGACGAAAGTCCGATTGCGGTCACGGCTTTTTTGCCGGAAAGTGATACCGGGGATGAGTTGCGCTGCAGCGATGCAATGCGGTCCATCCACCCAAGACCAACAAGCATGGGAGGTTTGTCGGATGTGCAGGGTATTTGCGGGCCAGGATCCCGAAGGCTATCGTCAGATCAACCGGTCGATCCGTATCGACGGGCACTCGACCAGCATCCAGCTCGAAGCCACGTTCTGGGCGCTGCTCGACGAGATCGCGGACAGCCAGGGTTTGACCACGCCCAAGTTCATTTCGAAGCTCTATGACGAAGCGATCGAGATCAATGGCGCCATTCCGAACTTCGCGTCGATGCTGCGCACTACCTGCGCGCTCTACCTGCGCGGCCACCGGCCAGGCATGGACGAGCAGATGGTGCCGAAGCGGCGGGCCGCCTGATTATCTGGAGAGCAATCCGCCGTTTCCGTGAAACGGTGAACTGATCTAGAGTAATTCCAGGAAAAGTGTGAAGCGGTTTTCCGTCCGGAATTGCGTCAAAACAATGAGTTAGAGCATTTTGCCGTTTCCGTGAAACGGCGAAATGCTCTAGGACTCCAGCACATCCTTGACGATCGTCGCCAGTTGCTTGAGCGAGAACGGCTTCGGCAGGAAACCGAAATGCGCATCGGCCGGCAGGTTCCTGGCGAACGCGTCCTCGGCATAGCCTGATACGAAGACGAACTTGATGTCCGGCTGGCGCTTGCGCAGCTCGCCAAGCAGGGTCGGCCCATCCATCTCCGGCATCACCACGTCGGAAACGACGATATCGACCTTGCCGCCAAGGGCTTCGAACACTTCCAGTGCTTCGACACCCGAGGACGCTTCATGCACGGTATAGCCGCGCGATACCAGCGCCCGCATGCCGCCCATACGCACGGCATCCTCATCCTCGACCAGCAGCACCGTTGCTGACCCGGACAGGTCCTTGGTGCTGTCGACCGGTTTGACCGGCACGGCTGCCGGCGCGTCACCGGGTTCGGCCGCCTTTTTCGCTTCAGCGATATGACGCGGCAGGAAGATGCGGAAGGTCGATCCTTTGCCGACCTCGGAATCGCAGAAAATGAAACCGCCGGTCTGCTTGATGATGCCGTAGACCATGGACAGGCCAAGGCCTGTGCCCTTGCCGACCTCCTTGGTGGTGAAGAACGGCTCGAAGATCTTCTTCAGCACGTCAGGCGCGATACCGCTGCCGGTGTCCTCGACTTCGACCACGACATAGTCTGCAGCAGTGAGCTCCCGGTAAGGGAAGGTCTTGCACTCCTCGGCTGTCACATTGCGGGTCCGCACGGTGATGTCGCCGCCGGCCGGCATCGCATCGCGCGCGTTGACGGCCAGGTTGACCACCACTTGCTCGAACTGGCCGATATCGACCTTGACCGGCCACAGGTCGCGGCCATGATCGACCTTCAGCTTGATGTCGTTGCCGACCAGGCGAGCGAGCAGCATCCTGAGATCGGCCAGCACGTCGGTGAGGTTCAGCACTTCCGGACGCAAGGTCTGCTTGCGCGAGAAGGCCAGCAACTGCCGCACCAGCGAGGCCGCCCGATTGGCATTCTGCTTGATGTTCATGATGTCGGGGAAGGATGGATCCGACGGTCGATGATTGGTCAAGAGCAAGTCCGAGGCCATGATGATGGCGGTCAGCACGTTGTTGAAGTCGTGGGCGATGCCGCCGGCAAGCTGGCCGACCGCCTGCATCTTCTGGCTTTGTGCCATTTGCCCTTCGAGCGCCTTCTGCTCGGTCGTCTCGACGGCATAGACGATGGCCGATTCCTCTGCGCCCTCGCCGCCGGTGCCGTCGGCGACGGCGTTGACGTAGAAACGGATGTGCCGGTCGTCGTTGCCAGGCAGCAGCGTGTCGATCGGTTCGATGTCAGCCTGCCGCTGCCTCGCCTTTTCGAACGCAATTGCAAAGGTCGGTCGGTCGCGTTCATGAAGCACTGTATCGAGACGCACCCGGCGATCGACGGCGTCCCGGTCGACGACCGAGGAAAATAGCGACAGGAATGGCGCGTTGGTACGCAGGATGCGCCCGCTGGCATCGACACCCGCGATCGCCATCGGCGTCGAATTGAAGAAGCGTGTGAAGCGCACTTCCGAAGCGCGCAGATCCGCTGAGGCGTCCTCGCCTTGCGTGCGGTTGAGCACGATCGTGCGTGTCGGACCGCCGATACCTTCGCGGCTGGCCGAAACGCGATGCATGAAGCGCACCGGCAGCGCTTCCCCCGTCATTGTGGTCAAGTCGAGATCGATGACCGCATTGCGTGTCGTGCCGGGATCGGCCTTGACCGAGCGCACCAGCGCCATGCCATCACCGGCAACGATATCCGGCAAGGTCACCGCGCCGGGCGTGAAGGAGGCGAGATCGATGCCCAGCCATTCGGCCAGCGTCGCATTGATGTAGGTGACGCGGCCGTCCTGGTCGGCGGAAAAGAAACCGGCCGGGGCATGGTCGAGGTGATCGATGGCCTTCTGCAGATCGAGGAAGAAACGCTCCTGCTCGGCCCGTTCCTGCGAAATGTCTGAGAGCTGCCAGGCCAGCATCGGCAGCCGTTGGGCCGGAACGCTGAAGGCACGGGCGCGCGCCCTGTACCAGCGGGCCCCCGGTTCGGCGCCGGGCCGGATCGATTGCGCCAGCCGAAACTCGCCATCGCCCGGCTGGCCGTCACGCAGGCCGGATGCGAGCCGATAGATGGTCACCGAGGCCTCGGGGACATCAGACAACAGCCCTTCGACCGTCTTGAGGTCGGCGGCCGAGGAGGCTCCGGTCATGTCGGCATAGGCCCGGTTGGCGTAGACAACGCGGCCCTTGGTGTCCGTGACCAGCAGGCCTTGGCCCATAGAATCGACGAAAGCCTTGGACAGTTCATCGCCGGTCGAGCGCGGCGTAACCTGTACGAAGCCGATCGCGGTCGCGAACAGGAAGCCGACACCGATCATCGCCAGCACGCCGAGCATGCCGAGCAGGAAGGGATCGCCGAGGCGCTCGCGGAACAGGCCAAAGACGATCGCGGCGCCCGTCAGAACGACGATGAAGATGATCAGCCGGGTGACCGCGCCCGGTCGCGTATTCTGGTCGACGATCGGTACCGGATAGAAATCGCCGCGCGCTTCCTTGGCCATATGCCCCCTGCTCGTGAAGTCCGATGTTCCGACACCCGCCCCTAATGCATGTCGCCCAAAAATGACTTCGATTTTGGGAAAACGACATGCATGAAAACAAGGACCTAAAGCGCGTCGCATGAATCGGCTTCAGCGCGACGCGCTTTAGCCGGTTGAATCACATTCTCCTGGTCCGGAAAAGGCCCGGGCGGCAAATGTCGGATAAAAATGATGCCGGCCGGCCTTCCCAGTGTTTCAAGCTGTTCACGATGCGTGAAGGCAACTTGCGGTAGCTAGTCCCAACGGTCTAGTGTCGCGTCACTTTCCAAACCGATCAGGGGAAACCAATGCAGTGGCTGGATAGCGTGGCGGGCCCTGGTTATGCGGCAGCACTCCTGTGGACCTTCGCGGCGCTGATCCTGCTGGTCATCGTGCTCGTCATCATCAGGCTCGTGCGCAACCTGACCTTCGGCACGTTTGTCGCCGGTGGCCGGAACCGCAAGACGCGGCTGGCCGTCATGGACGCCACCGCCGTCGACAGTCACCGCCGGCTGGTGCTGGTGCGCCGCGACGACATCGAACATCTGCTCCTGATCGGTGGCCCGACCGACGTCGTCGTCGAGCGCGACATACGCCTGGCTGCGCCGCGCCGTCCGGCGCTGACCGGAGATGGCGGCCTGCAGCCTGTCCCGGCCACTGCTGCTCCGGCGGCAAAACCGCGGCCGCCTCAGCCGGCTCCCGCTCCGGCACGACCCGCACCACAGCCGCAGCCGATGACCGCGGCAGCGCCGCCTGCCCGCCCACGCCCGGCAACGCCGCCACCGGCCCCGGCGCCCGCACCGAAACCGGTGGCGCAGACCTATCAGTCGACCAATGTCACGCCGCTGCCTGCCTATGGCTCCGCCAACGCCAATGCCGTCAGGCACGCGCCACCGCCGCCGCCAAGGCAGGACAGCATCGACGATACGCTGATGAAGGATCTTGAAATTTCGCTCGACCAGCCCCGCTCGGGTGGCCCGGTGGGCAATCCGGCCGCCAAGGCGCCGCCGTCGCTCGACGATGAAATGACCAGGCTTCTGGGCGAACTTTCAAGCCAGAAGAGATGATTGGCGCCTGAACCCGCCCGGACAGCCGGCGAGACCTGCCAAGGTTTCGAGTACGTCTCGCTATTGCGGTGGATCACGCACCAACAAAAATGGCCGGGAAACCCGGCCATTCTTAGTATCAACTTCGTTGTGCGCTCAGTCGTCGCGATAGACTTTTTCGCGGCGCTCGTGGCGTTCCTGCGCTTCGATCGACAAGGTGGCGATCGGGCGCGCATCAAGCCGCTTCAGTGCGATCGGCTCACCGGTTTCCTCGCAGTAGCCGTAAGTGCCTTCGTCGATGCGCTGCAGCGCCGAATCGATCTTTGAGATGAGTTTCCGCTGACGGTCGCGGGCCCTGAGCTCGATGGCGCGGTCGGTTTCCGAAGAGGCGCGGTCGGCGAGGTCGGGGTGGTTGGCGTTTTCCTGCTGCAGGATTTCGAGAGTTTCGCGCGCTTCGCGCAATATGTCGTTTTTCCAAGTGACGAGCTTCAGGCGGAAGTAGGATTTCTGCCGTTCATTCATGAACGGCTCGTCTTCGGAGGGTACGTAATCGGCGGTAACGATGTCGTTCATTCGACTCACCCAAACTGCCCCAAATTTCGGGCCTATATATTCGCCACCCGACGCCTGCACAAGCGCAATCGGCCACCGACTCACGCAATTGTTAAAGCGCACCCCTGCAACCCGCGTCGGCGCGAGATGCAGCTGATTCGATGGCGAAAGGACCTCAACCCTTTGCCACGCCGTCTCCTGCGTGATTCATTGCGCGGAAAATACGAACCATTGTGCGCAACGCCCTTCTCATGGCTAATCGCGGTGTGGCTTCGGCTTCGGTAGCGTTGGAGGTTGGGTGAGCAGGCTCTATCTGTTGCGGCACGCCAAGGCCGGCTGGGCGCTGCCCGGCATGCGAGATTTCGATCGCCCGCTCGACGCATCCGGCCGCGCCGATGCCGAGGTGATGGGATCTGCCATGCGCTCGCGTGGCTATGTCCCGGACCTGACGCTGTGCTCCAACGCCAGGCGCGCCAGGGAAACGCTAGAAGGCCTGGCCGGCCAGACCGACACCGGCAAGGTCTTGTTTTTCGACACACTTTATAGCGAAGATGCGGCGGGCTATCTCCGCCTCATCCGGGAGCACGGCGGGCTTGGTTCCCTGCTGGTCATCGGCCACAACCCGATGACGGAGGATCTTGCCATGGCGGTCTCGGGCGACGGCGAAGAGGCGGCGCGGGCCATGCTCAATCACGGGTTCCCGACCTCGGGCCTGGCGGTCGTGCGTTTCCTGGACGATCTGGCGAAAGCGACCCAGGAAGCGGGCTATCTCGAAGCGTTCCTGACCCCGGCTGATCTTTGATAGCGCTTCCCGAGCCATTTCAAAGCCGGGTTGCAGAGCCTATATCGGGCGGACGCAAGCCCTGAGAGATCACATTTTGGCATCATCGCTGACCACCTTCACCGACGAGGCAAGGATTGCCCTCGATACGCTGTCGGGACGCGCCACGGGGCTTTTTTCTCCGTCGCTGCGGTTGGGCGTTACAGGGCTTTCGCGCGCCGGCAAGACTGTGTTCATCTCCTCCCTCGTCCACAATCTGATCCATGGCGGGCGCCTTCCTTTGTTCGAGGCGCAGAAGTCCGGGCGCATCGCGCGCGCCTTCCTCGAAGAACAGCCCGACGACGCTGTGCCGCGCTTCCAGTACGAGGACCACATCGCCGCTTTGGTCAATGACCGTGTCTGGCCCGATTCGACGCGCGCCATTTCGGAACTGCGGCTGACCATCGAATATGAATCGGCCTCTGGCTGGAGCCGCATGTTCTCATCAGGCAAGCTGTCGGTCGACATCGTCGATTATCCCGGCGAATGGCTGCTCGACCTGCCGCTGCTCGGCAAATCCTTCGCCGATTTTTCACGCGAGGCCATCGAGATGGCTGCTCTGCCGGTGCGCGAGGATCTTTCGCAGGCGTGGCGGGCGATATCAGCCGAGATCGACCCGAATGCCGGCGCCGACGAGATGACCGCACGGCGCCTGGCCGAAAGCTTCGCTGCCTATCTCAAGGCTTGCAAGCTTGACGAGCGGGCGCTTTCGACCTTGCCGCCCGGCCGCTTCCTGATGCCCGGCGATCTCGAAGGCTCGCCCGCGCTGACCTTCGCGCCGCTGGCCGGCCTCGGCGACAGGCGTCCGCGCCCGGGATCGCTGCACGCCATGATGGAGAGGCGCTATGAGGCCTACAAGACGCATGTCGTGAAGCCCTTCTTCCGTGAACACATCACCCGCCTCGACCGCCAGATCGTGCTGATCGACGCCATGCAGGCGCTGAACGCCGGCCCCGGCGCCATGGCCGACCTCGAGCGTGCGGTGACCGAGATCCTCAGCTGTTTCCGTCCCGGCCGGGGCAGCTTCCTCACCGACCTCTTCTCGCGGCGCATCGACCGCATCCTGGTCGCCGCGACCAAGGCCGATCACCTGCACCATGAGAGCCACGACCGTCTGCAGGCGATCGTGCGGCGGCTGGCCGACCGCGCCGTGGCGCGGGCAAACTTCACCGGCGCCGATGTCGATGTGGTCGCCATGGCAGCAGTGCGCGCCACCCGCGAAGGCACGGTCAAGCAAGGCCGCGAGACGTTGCCGGTCATCATCGGCACGCCGATCGCCGGCGAGAAGATCAACGGCGAAACATTTGACGGGAAGACGGAAACAGCGATATTTCCCGGTGACTTACCGGAGAACATTGATGCGGTATTCGACGTCTCGGGACCCGACCACAGGCAGGACTCCATAGACCCAGCAATTCGCTTCGTCCGGTTCCGCCCGCCAAAACTCGAACGCACGGCCGAAGGCGTCACATTGTCGTTGCCGCATATCAGGCTCGACCGTGCCTTGCAGTTCCTGATCGGAGACCATCTGGCATGACCGCGCCCCGCAAGCCGGCGGCATTCCGCATCGAGCCGGAAGCCGCGCCGAAACAAGGGGCGCCAGAGGCGCGCCAAGCCGAGCTTTCGCGCAAACCTCGGGCGCTTAAGACGGACGTCGCGCTGGTCATACCGGCCGAGGTCGACGTGTTCGACGAGCCAGACATCGTTGCGGCCGAGCCGCCGCCGGCGATCGCCCCCAGAAAACGCTCGCTGTTCAGCAGCATTTTCTTTGGCGCGATCGGCGTGCTGGTTTCGCTGGCTGTCGGCCTGTGGACCGACCAGCTGATCCGCGATCTCTTCGCCCGCGCTGAATGGCTGGGTTGGCTGGCCGCCGGCATGGCAGCGATTGCCGTTTTGGCGCTTATGGTGATCCTGATCCGCGAGTTCCTGGCGATCGCGCGCCTCGCCGAAGTCGAAAAACTGCAGAAGCGGGCACTCGATGCCATCGCGCGCGACGACCCCAAGGCGGCGCGATCGGTGGTCGACGAGCTTTCGGCCTTCGTTGCGGCCAAGCCAGAAACCGCGGCCGGTCGGCGTGCTCTGGCCGAACTGCGCGGCGAAATCATCGACGGCGGCAATCTGGTGCGTCTGGCCGAAGCGGAAATTCTCGGCCCCCTTGATGCCAGAGCAAAGGTTGTGATTCTCGAGGCCGCCAAACGCGTCTCGCTGGTGACGGCGGTCAGCCCGCGTGCGCTCGTCGATGTCGCCTATGTCGTGTTCGAGGCTGGGCGCCTCATTCGCCGGCTCTCGGAACTCTATGGTGGACGCCCGGGAACGCTGGGTTTCTTCCGCCTGGCGCGCAGCGTGCTGGCGCATCTGGCGGTTACCGGTTCGATCGCCGTCGGCGACAGTTTTGTCCAGCAGATCGTCGGCCATGGCCTGGCGGCGCGCCTGTCGGCAAAACTTGGCGAAGGGGTTGTCAACGGTATGATGACGGCGCGCATCGGCATCGCGGCGATGGAGACGGCGCGTCCCCTGCCCTTCAGCGCCGCGAAGCGCCCGGGACTGGGCGATTTCCTCTCGGCATTGACATCGTTCGCGACCAAGAAAGACACCGAAACAGCAGGCTCCGGCAAATAGCGTTCTGTTCTTCGCAGCGATGAGCGGATTGCGGGTTCGAAGGCCCGCAGTGACGAAGCATTAACCAATCTTCTTCATGGTCAAACCGGTTCCAAACAGCCACTTTGTTGCCGGGTGTCGTCGATGAAAAGCGTAATTCTGTCCAGCGTCCTGCCCCTGGCCGTCGCGATCACAGCAGTCGTCGGTGTCGCCTCGGGGGCTTCCGCTGCAGAGCCGGACAAGCAGTTCTTCCAATCGGCCGAAGGCAAATGGGTTGGCCCAGGCGAAATCGTCGCCGGCAAGTACAAGGGCACGAAATTCAACTGCAGCTTCACCGGCTCCACACCGGACGGCAAGATGGGCATGACGCTTGACGGCGGCTGCCGGGTCGGCGTGTTCACTCAGCCGATGTCGGCCACGATCGAGCGCAAGGGCCGCGACTACAAGGGCTCCTTCATGGGGGGAGCGGCCGGTTCAGGCCTCGATATCATCGGCGGCAATGTCGTCGATGCCCGCAAGGTGATCTTCACCATCAACCGCAACCAGCTGCGCGGCGTCATGCAGGCCCGCATTCCCGACGACAATTCGATGACCGTGACGATTGCCGTGCGCGTGCAGGACCAGTTGGTGCCGGTCATCGGCATGAGCCTGAAGCGCGTCGATGCTGTCGAAGTCGGCTCCATCGCGCCGAACTGAGCCGTATCGCGCTACCCTCAGATACACCCCCAAAAAAAGAGGCGGCGGTCCATCGCCACCGCCTCCTTGAACAGTCGAATCAGGCGTCAGCCCTTGATCGCTGCCGTCACTTCGTCATAGGCCTTGCAGGCGTCGGCCAGGGTCGTGGAGCCCTGGTACTTGGTTGTCACCGCCTGGACCTTGGCGGTCAGGTCGGCCGCCTTGGACGGATCCTTGGTGATCGCTTCCTGCAGCGCGGCAGCCATGTCCTGAGCCTTCTTGGTCGCGATCTCGGTCGTGCATTCCGGCGCCTTCGAACAGGCCGAACCAGCAAGCACCGCCAGGCCGACGGCAACAAGCAAAAACTTCTTCATGTCAGTCATCTCCTCAAAAGGGCGCGACTTGATCGTCGCTCACCCTCCAATGGCCGAAGCCGAACGTCCTTAGCCTTCGATTGTGGCAACAAGCAACGCAGGCCAGGCGTAAACTTGTGTAACGCGCCTGCAACATCGCCGGCGGCCGGATTCAGGCTACTGTGTCAGCGGCAGCAAAGTTTAGCTGCGTGGCTGTAGCAGCGCCAAGGCGGCTGTCGAAGCGGCAAGGATAGCAGTCAGAGTCAAAGGCCCGGTAGCGCCATAGGTGTCCACGACATAACCGCCAACAACCGCACCGATAGTGATGGCAACCTGGAAGGAGGTCACCATCAGGCTGCCTGCTGCTTCCAGCGCATCAGGCGCGGCGCGGGACATATTTGTCGGCAGAACCACAGGCGCCATGCCAAAGGCGAAGCCCCACAGCGTAACGAAGCCGAAGGCAACACCGGTATGCGCGCCCCAAAACACCAAAGCCAGCGCCGCAAACGCCATTAACGCGGCGGTGACTGCGAGGGCCACGTGGATGTTGGTGTCGGCCATGCGGCCACCGGCAATATTACCGATCACAGCGGCGATGCCAAATCCGAGCAGCGCCAGGGCAATTGGTCCGGTTGTAAGGAGCGTCACATGTTCAAGGAAGGGGCGCACATAGACCGAGCCGGCAAAATGCCCCGTCATCAGCAAAACAATAGCAAGCATGCCGAGTTGAATGCCACGCCGCCGTGTCAGCCGAAATACGTCTGCAAGACTATTGCTTGCCGTTGCAGGCAAGGTCGGCAGGCTAAGCAACTGCAGCAGCATGGCAAGCAAGGCCAACCCCGCTGTCATGGCCATGGCGCTGCGCCAGCCTATCCAGTCACTGATCAACGCGCCCATCGATGGTGCGGCAATGGTGGCGAGCGAGACGCCGAGGGTGACGATAGCCATGCCGCGACCTGTCGCATTGGCGCCAACCAGCCGCGCCACGACGGCAACTGAAAGTGCCCAGAAAGCGCTGAGCGCGATGCCCAACCCGGCCCGGCCCAGCAACAACAGCCAGAAATTGGGCGCCAGCGCCGCAAGAATATTGGAACCGACTGCCAGGGCCATGAGGCCAATCAGCACCGTCTTGCGGTTCAATCGGCCGATGAGAACATTGCTCAACATGGCCGTCACGGCGCCGACGGAAGCTGTGGCGGTGACGACCTGCCCGGCCGTTCCCTCACTGATGCCGAGATCGCGCGCCATTGGCGTCAACAGGCCTGCCGGCAGGAATTCGGCTGACACCAGGGCAAAGCTGGTGGCCGCCAATGAAATGACCGCGAACCAGGTGGCCGCGCTCCACGCGGCTGGGGCGTCGGCATCAAGGCCGATCGCGGCGTCTTCAAGCTGTAATGTCGTGTCACTCACGGGAAGATCTCCAAGTTTGGAGATCTTAGATAGGCGAGTCCGGTCGGATTATATGTACCTTAAAATCCGAAATTCATGTCTATTCGTCCGGGAATTGTGCGGCGCACAACGCCGGGCGAGACATTGGTGATGCGCTTGAACGCGCGAGCGAAGGATGCCTCGGAATCATAGCCCAGGCGGGCAGCGACCTCGGCCACCGACAAGCCGCTTTGCCCCAGCAACTCGCGGGCAAGCTGCATGCGCAGACGGGCGAGATAGCGTGCAGCACCCTCCCCCAACACAGCGCTGAAGCGCTCGGCGAAAATCGAGCGCGACTGGCCTGCCAGCCCGGCGAGGCTTTCCAGCGTCCAGTTATGGCCGGGGTCTCTGTGCATGGCTGCCAGAGCGCGGCCAATATGGGGGTCGCGGATGGCTGCAAGCCAACCGGTGGTCGAGGCCCCATTGCAATTGACCCAGCAGCGGATGAGCCGGGCCGTCAGCAAGTCCGCCATACGCGACAGAATCGTGGCGCTGCCCATCTGCGGTTGCGCGGCCTCCGCCGTCATGGCCGCCAGCAGAGGGCCGACAATCGGGTCATTGCCGGCCACATCGCACCCCTTGATGATAGGCGGCATCAACGTGATCAATGGGTTAAGCGCACAAGAGCCCAGGGCCATGGAGCCGCAGAAAAGCGTGCTCGTCGCGCCCGTTCCTTCCCGCACCACCTCGCAGAAATTGCCCCCCAATTTGATCACCTGGCAACCCTCGAGCGAGTCGCCTGCAACGTCCGGGGCACTCGCCAGCCGATGGGCAATGCCTTGCGGCAGCAGCACCAGATCGCCATCGCGCAATTCCTGCCAGCCCTGCGCTTCGGTATGGATCCAGCATGGACCCTGACCAACAAAGTGAAAACGAAGCAGCGGTTGTTGCGGAAAGGCGATGCTCCATGGATGCCGGAGCTCGCAGCGGCCATAGTTGACGCCACTCAAGCGAAAGTCCTGTAGGACTTCGCTGAGCGCATCCATCGGAATATGTGGCGCTAAAGACGGTCGGGACGAATGGTCAGGCATCCCACCGATATAGACACCAATCGTCCGGCGAGCAAGCAGAGACCGTTGTTCCACCAGGGGAAACGCTTCAACGGCACCCTGCCCGTCCTGGCAGGCTCGCCGCCCTTGCCTCCCGCTTCAACTGCATGCAAGGAGTTGCTGTCGGACACAGGGACAAGAGGCATGGCAGCGGAAGCATCAGGCAGCGATCTCATTCAGGTGGTGGCGCTGCTTGCCGCGGGGGTCATCGCCGTTCCCATCTTCAAACGCGTGGGTCTCGGTTCGATCCTGGGCTATCTGGCCGCCGGCGTCGTGATTGGTCCGTTCGGCATCGGTGTCTTTTCCGAATCGGGAGCCATCCTCCATGTCGCCGAACTCGGCGTCGTCATGTTCCTGTTCATCATCGGGCTGGAAATGCAGCCATCGCGGCTTTGGGGCCTGCGCCGGGAGATTTTTGGCCTCGGCGCGCTGCAGGTGGGCGTCTGCGCGATTCTGTTGACCGGTGTCGGTGTGGCTGGAGGCTTCCCCGTCTCGCAATCCTTCGTCGCAGGCGCCGGTTTTGTGCTGACCTCGACGGCGATCGTCATGCAGCTTCTCGAGGAACGCGGCGAGATCGCCTCGCCGAAAGGCCAGCGCATCGTCTCCATCCTGCTGCTGGAAGATCTGGCCATCGTGCCGCTGCTGGCCCTCATCGCGTTCCTGGCGCCGGGCGGTGCAGACACCAGCCTGTCGGAGCGCCTGACCGAGGTCGGCATTGGCCTTGCCGCGATCGTCGGACTGGTGCTGGCCGGACGCTACCTGCTCAACCCCTTCTTCCGCATCTTGGCGGACGCCCGTGCCCGCGAGGTGATGACGGCCGCCGCACTCCTGGTCGTGCTCGGATCGGCACTCGTCATGCAGCTCAGCGGCCTGTCGATGGCGATGGGCGCCTTCCTGGCCGGCGTGCTTCTGTCCGAATCGACCTTCCGCCATCAGCTCGAGGCCGACATCGAGCCGTTCCGCGGCATTCTGCTCGGCCTGTTCTTCCTTGCGGTCGGCATGTCGCTCGACCTGCATGTGGTGGCCGCGAACTGGAAGCTGATTGCGATCTATGTCGTCGCCTACATGGTGATGAAGGCGTTCGGCATTTACATCGTCGCCCGCATCCTCAAGACCGGCCATCGCGAAGCGCTGGAGCGCGCGATCTTCATGGCGCAAGGCGGCGAATTCGCTTTCGTCCTCTATTCAGCGGCCGCAGCGGTCGGCATCATCGACGGCAACGCCAACGCAACGCTGACGGCAATCGTCATCATTTCGATGGTGCTGACGCCGCTGGCGATCATCGCCTTGCGCTATATCACGCCGCGCGACGAGCAGTCGCTTGACGGGGTCGATGTCGCCGACGGCCTGACCGGCAGCGTGCTGGTCATCGGCTTCGGCCGCTTCGGCCAGATCGCCAGCCAGCCGCTGCTGCTACGCGGTATCGACGTCTCGATCATCGACAATGATGTCGAGATGATCCAGGCGGCTGCCGATTTCGGCTTCAAGGTCTACTACGGCGACGGCACACGGCTCGACATCCTGCGCGCCGCGGGCGCTGGCCAGGCGCGCGCGGTGTTGATCTGCGTCGACAAGGCCGATGCCGCCGTTCGCATCGCCGAGCTCGTCAAGGCTGAGTTTCCCTTGCTTACCGTGCTGGCGCGCGCTTTCGACCGCGGTACGGCGCTGCAGCTCATCCGCGCCGGCGTCGACTATCAGCTGCGCGAGACGTTTGAATCGGCTCTGGTTTTCGGCGGCTCGGCGCTGGAATCGCTTGGCGTTGATCCTGAAGACGTCGCTGAAACGATCGAAGACGTCAGGCGCCGCGACACCGACCGTTTCGAAACCCAGCTCGCCGAAGGCATTCGTGCCGGCCAACGCTTCTTGCGGGGCAATATCGGCACGCCGATCCCGACACCGCTCTCCACGCCGCGCCGCCCGGGCAAGGCCCTCAACGAGGAGACGGCCGGCGTTCTGCACAAATCCGAAACGACCGACTGAACAGGGAACCCAGGCATGGAATTGGACAACAGGGCCCTGTCGGTCACCAGATTCTGGCGTGACGCCGGCGAAGATGCGTGGTTCGAAAAGAACGATGCTTTCGATACCAATTTTCGCGAACGCTTTCTCGACCTGCACTACTCCGCCGCGCGGCGCGAATGCGACGACTGGTCGGAGCACGCCGAAGGCTCGCTGGCGCTGATGATCCTGCTCGATCAGTTTCCGCGCAATTGCTTTCGCGGCACCGGCCATATGTACGCCACCGACCCGCTGGCGAAGCATTTCGCTCAAAAGGCGGTCACATCAGGGCATGATCTGGCGCTGGAACCGGAGCTCCGCGTCTTCCTCTATTTGCCGTTTGAACATGCGGAAAACCTTGCCGACCAGGACATTTCGGTGGAACTGCACGCCGCCAAGGCCGAGTTCAACCTGAAATATGCGCTGGAGCATCACGACATCATCCAGCGCTTCGGCAGGTTTCCGCACCGCAACAAGATGCTTGGCCGCGAGACGACACCGCAGGAACAGGCATTTCTCGATGAAGGCGGGTTCTCCGGCTGACCGCTACGACGCCCGGCAGTTAGCCAACGAGAGCTCAGGCCAGCCACCAATCACGGCCCGACGCCAGACGTTCGATCCCTGATGTATCGACCACGGCCAATCGATCCGACACACTTCGTCCGCCGACGGCAAGATCCGGCGCGATCTCGGCCAGCGGCGCCAGCACGAAGGCGCGTTCCAGCATGCGGGGATGCGGCACTTCCAGCCCGGTCTCGTGAATGATCTGGTCGCCGAACACCAGAATATCGATGTCGATCAGGCGCGGCCCCCAACGCTCCTCGCGCACCCGCTTCAGCTTGCGCTCCGCATCAAGGCAGAGGTCGAGCAGCGCCCGCGGCGGGAGCCGCGTCGACAATTCGGCGGCGGCATTGAGAAAATCCGGCTGGTCGAGCTTGCCCCAGGGCGGCGTGCGGTAGAGCGACGAGACGGCAGCGACGCGCGTGTCCGCATCGGCATCGAGAATGCGCAGCGCAGCCGCCATAGAGGTTGCCGGGTCGCCCAGATTGCCGCCGAGGCTGAGATAGACAGTGTTACTCGGGCCAGACAACGGTCACCTCGACGTAATCGAGCACACCAGGCACCGGAGCGTTCGGCTTGCGCACGGTGATCTCGGCCTTGCGTATCTGCGGAAAGCGTGCCGTCAGCGCCTTTGCCACCTCCATCGCCAACGCCTCGATCAGGAAGCGCCGCTGCCCGGTGATGATCTTTTCGATCACTGTAAACGCAATACCGTAATTGACCGTTTCCCCGATGGCGTCATCGACAAGCGCGCGACCTGGCTCCACGGTGAGCTCCGCGTCGACATAGAAGCGCTGACCAAGCGCCTCCTCTTCGTCGAGCACGCCGTGCCGGGCAAAGAAGGCGCAGTTCTTCATGCGGATGACATACATGGCTCAGCGTTCCGATCTGTGGTCCGACCTAGCGGTCTCCCGCGCCAGCATAGCATCCGCCACGGCCAGCGCGTCCACGTTGATTGCGACATCATGGACGCGAAACAGATGCGCGCCCTTGAGCCTGAGAATGACGCTGGTTGCCGCCGTTGCGGCAGCGCGATCGGCCGCATCGCGGCCGGTGACGGTGCCGAGGAAGCGTTTTCGCGAAGTGCCGGCCATCAATGGAAAACCGAGCGCATGAAGTTCGGAAAACCGCGCCATCAGGTCGAGATTTTCCTGCGCCGTCTCCTTGGCAAAGCCGAATCCGGGGTCAAGCACGATGCGGTCGTCCGCAACGCCATTGTGACGGGCGATGACCAGCGATCTCTCCAGGAAAACAAACTGGTCGGCGATCACGTCGGGCAGTTTCTCGCGATCCCGCCCGGTATGCATGACGATCAGCCCTGCACCGGTTTCGGCGGCGATATGCGCAATATCGGGCTCGCGCTGCAGGCCCCAGACATCGTTGACGATATGGGCGCCGGCCTCCACCGCAAGCCGCGCGGTTTCGGCGCGATAGGTGTCTGCGGAAATCAGCACCTCGCCGGCCTTCGCCAACGCCTCGATCACCGGCAGGATACGCGCCTGTTCCTCAGCGGCCGATACGGCGGCAGCGCCGGGTCGGGTCGATTCTCCACCGACATCGATAATATGAGCCCCTTCCCCGATCATGCGACGCGCCTGGGCCAGCGCCGCTTGCGGAGCATCAAACAGGCCGCCGTCGGAAAAGCTGTCGGGGGTGACGTTGAGGATGCCGACGACCACGGCCTTGCCGCCAAGGTCGAGATGGCGTCCATGCGCCAGCTGCCATCGCCTCGCCGTCATTGTCCATCAACCATGGGGCTCATCAACCAAGGGCTCATCAACGATGTGTGATCCGCAAAGGATCAATTCCGTTGCGCCGGCAACGGCCGTAAAGCAAGGTGGTCGAAGAGGCAATATGATGAAACGATCCCTGCTCTGCGCGCTGCTGCTTGCTGTAACCGCCGTCCCGGCGGGCGCTGCCAATCTGGTGAAAACATACAGCTATTTTTCCATTGGCGGCAGCACGCTCGACGAGATCGAGAAGCAGCTCTCCACACACGGGCCGCAGGTCAAAAGCACAGGCTCCCGCCACCCCGGCGCCACCCAGATGGCCTTCACCACCCGCATCAGCTACGCAAGGCAGGCTAGCTCCTGCCGGATCGCCGACGCCGCCGTAACGGTCAAGGTCAAGGTGATCCTTCCGGAATGGCGCCGTCCACGCAAGGCGGACCCCGATGTGAAGCTGTTCTGGGACACGCTGGCGGCCGACATCAAGCGCCACGAAGAACGCCATGTCGAGATCGCCAAGAACCACGCCCGCGAGCTGGAAGACGCGCTGAAGGCGGCCTATCCGCAGAAGGATTGCGACGCGGCCAAGGCCAAGGCGGCCGAGATCACCGCCGCCGTCCTCGCCAGGCACGACCGCGCCCAGGTGCAGTTCGACCGCGTCGAAAGCGTCAATTTCGAAAGCCGTATCCTGCGGCTCATGCGCTATCGTATCGAGCGCATCGAGAACGGCCAGCTGCCGCCACCGGCCTGAATTTCGGCGGCGCACTCAATGGCGCCGACGCAAGCCAAGCGGGCCGAAGCGTAGTGCCAGCTTCGAAAAATTTTCGAGCAGAGGTCGAAATCGGCTTATACGGAACGACATATCACGGGGTTGGCAGGGCACAACCTACGAAGCACGAGCACCACGATCGATCGCGCCGCGGATGCACCAGGCAAGCCCAATCGGTGAACGCGTAGCGCACAAACACACGGACAAGACTATGGACCAGGCTGTCGATAAGCAGACCATCGCGGCTGCCGCAACACCGCTGACCGAACGCGAGAAGAACGCCATCATCGGCGGCGTGCTGTTGTCGATGCTGTTGGCCGCACTTGACCAGACCATCGTCGCGCCCGCCATGCCGACGATCGGGCGCTCGCTCGGCCATGCCGAATACCTGCCATGGATCGTCACCGGCTACCTTTTGACCGCAACCGCCGTGGCGCCGCTTTACGGCAAGATTTCCGATGTTTACGGCCGCCGGCCGACCGTCTATGCGGCCATCCTTATCTTTCTCCTGGGATCGCTGATCAGCGCACTTGCCCCCAACATGTTCGTCCTTGTCCTGGGACGCGCGATCCAGGGTGCCGGTGGCGGTGGCCTTTTCGCGCTGACGCAAACGGTGGTTGGAGATCTTGTTCCGCCGCGCGAGCGCGCGCGCTATGCGGCGTGGTTTTCCGGCACGTGGGCCGTCGCCAGCGTCGCCGGGCCGCTGCTGGGCGGCACCTTTGCGCAACATCTGCACTGGTCGCTGATCTTCTGGATCAACATCCCGCTGGGCTTCGTTGCGATGGCGATCATCAACAAGCCACTCAAAAAGCTGCCGATCGCCGCCAAGAACCACAGCATCGATGGTCTTGGCGCGTTGCTTCTCATCGTGGCCACGGCCCTGCTGCTGCTGGCGCTGAACTGGGGCGGTAGCGCCTATCCCTGGATCTCGCCGGAAGTCATTGGCGTCCTGGCCTGCTCCGCTGTTTTCTGGAGCGCCTTCGCCTTGCGCCTTATGCGAGCCGCCGAACCACTGATCTCGCTCGAGGTGCTGGGCAATCCGATCGTGCTCGCCGGCACTCTGTCGATGTTCCTTTTTCAGGCCTCCAGCGTCGGCGTTGCGGTCTACCTGCCTGTCTATCTGCAGTCGATACTTGGCCTGACGGCCAGCCAGTCAGGCATTGCAATGCTTGGCCTTCTGCTTGGAACCGTTGGCGGGGCCGCTTCCAGCGGCCGCCTGATACCCCGCTTCACTCACTACAAGCGCATCGCGATGACCGGCGTCATCTTCGCTTCGCTGTGCATGGGCCTGCTGGCCTTTGTCGCCGGCCATGCATCGCTGATCGTCGTCGAAGTCCTGACCATCTGTATCGGACTGGGAACCGGAACGACATTCCCGGTAACCACCGTCTCCGTGCAGAACGCTGTCGGTCGCATACACCTTGGCGTAGCAACGGGCGTGCTGACCTTCCTGCGTTCATTGGGCAGCGCGTTGGGTGTCGCGATACTCGGCGCGGTCGCGCTGGGCTATGGGTTGCCGCTGGCCGGCGAAGGCGTGCAGGTGGCTGGACATGTCGCATCGGTCCAACCCTTCGTGATGATCTTTCTCGTCGCCGCCGCCACTTTGGTGCTGGGGCTCATCACGCTGACGCTGATGCCCGAGAAAGAGCTTCGCGGTCATGTCGACAATCCGGCGCCGATCCTGGCGGAGTAAGGACCTAATTTGGGCCCTAGCCGGAAACGCCGAGCTTCTTCTGCAGGCTGGTTGACGAGGTCGTGTACTGGAAGACGATACGTTCGCCGGGGCTGATGACGCGCTTGGCGGCCTGCGCCATCAGCGCCACCTCGTGGAAACCCGACAGGATCAGCTTCAGCTTGCCCGGGTACGAATTGATGTCGCCGACCGCGAAGATACCGGGCACCGATGTCTGGAACTTCTCGGTATCGACCGGAATCAGGTTCTCATGAAGATTGAGCCCCCATTCGGCAATCGGCCCGAGCTTCATGGTCAGGCCGAAAAACGGCAGCATGCGCGTGCATGGCACCTCGATATCGCCATCCGGGCCACCCTTGATGGTGGCCGATGACAGCTGACCATCGGCGCCCGTGAGCCCGGTCACCTGGCCGACCCTGAATTCCAGCTGCTTCATCTCCTGCATGGCGTACATCTTGTTGACGCTGTCGGGTGCGGCGCGGAATTCGGGCCGTCGATGGACCAGCGTCACGCTCTTGGCCACCGGCTGAAGGTTCAGCGTCCAGTCGAGCGCAGAGTCACCGCCGCCGACAATGACGAGGTCGTGGCCGCGAAAATCCTCCATTCGGCGCACCGAATAGAAGACGCTCTTGCCCTCATAAGGTTCGATGCCCGGGATCGGCGGGCGCTTCGGCTGGAACGAGCCACCACCGGCGGCAATCACCACCACCTTGGTTTCGAACACCTCGTTCTCGTCCGTGACGACGCGAAAGCTGCCGTCCTCCAGCTTTTCGAGGCTGGAGACCATGCGGTTGTAGGTAAAGTCAGGCTTGAACGGCGCGATCTGCTCGAGCAATTTGTCGACCAGCCCCTGCGCCGAGATCGAAGGCCAGCCCGGAATGTCGTAGATCGGCTTCTCCGGATAGAGTTCCGCACATTGGCCGCCGGGCTTGTCGAGGATGTCGATCAGGTGGCACTTCATGTCGAACAGGCCGAGTTCGAACACGGCAAACAGGCCGACCGGCCCTGCCCCGACAATGAGGACGTCTGTGCTGATGGTCCCGGTCATGCGCTGTGCCTCGCTGCTGGATTGGCGTGAGACTGCATGACCACTGGCCCGCTGCCAAGCAGCCAGTGTCAAAGAAATTGGTGCGTGGGCCTTAACCCTGGCGCTCCGGCACCCGCACCACCAGCCCATCGAGGGCGTCGCGCACCTTGATCTGGCAGGACAGCCGCGAATTCGGCTGGACGTCGTAGGCGAAGTCCAGCATGTCCTCCTCCATCGCTTCCGGTTCGCCGACTTCCGCCGTCCATGCCTCATCGACATAGACGTGGCAGGTTGCGCAGGCGCAGGCGCCACCGCACTCCGCCTCGATCCCCGGCACGGCGTTGCGGATGGCGTTTTCCATCACCGTCGAGCCGTTTTCGGCATCCATGTCGAAATGTGTGCCGTCACGGGCGATGAAGGTCAGCTTGGTCATTTGTCACCTGAGAGTTTCCGCCGAGATAATCACTCCGGCAGACAAGTCAACTGCCGCGCGAAAGCGCCGCTCCGTGACGTTTTTCCGCAAACCGGCCTAGCGATTGATGGCGGCGATGAAATCGCGCACTTCGTCGATCAGTTTGCCAAGCCGCCTAAGCGTCTGGCTGTCTTCCGGCCGCTGCTCGATCTCGGTGGCGCAATCGGCAATGGCGAAGGCGCCGACACCGCGAGCCGACCCCTTCAGCCCGTGCGCCAGCAGCAGTCGGTCCTTGATGTCGGCATCGACTATTTTGTCGCGCACCGACAGTGCCTGTTGTACAAACAGCGCCAGCACCTCTTGCTCAAGGGCTCGGTCACCCATCGTCTGTCGGGCAAGGTGTGCCAAATCGACTGGTCGGGACTGCCTCGTTCCCGATACGTCGCCCCCGGGCATTGAAAAGGCAATGCCGCTTTCGCCACGCATGAACTCGAACTCCATTTTCTTCGATCGCCTGAAAAACTAGGCGAATCCAGTGGACAACGGGTTAATGAATGGCCTGGAAAAATGTTGCGAAAGCGGCACCCAAATCACGCTTCCGTTAACCTTATATTTAAAGTTTTACGTATCTCGCGGAATGCATGTTTTCTTTACCCCCCTGTGTCATTACGATACGAGGGTCCATTTTCAGCCTCCTGCGCGGGGGTACGACAAAGACAATTATAAGCCCGCGGCAGCTAGTACAGGGTAGCGAAGGCATGGCAAAGAAACCAACGACGACGACGAGAACTCTCGACAGCGACGTGGCCAGGGAACTGGAAAAAGCGCTCGATCTCGACCTCAGCAGCGATGTCGACAACGGCGACCTCGACATCGCGGCTTCGATGGAAGATCTGGAAGCGCAGATATCGCAAGCCGCCGACGAGCTGGCACGCGAGGGACGCAACCAGAAGCCGGCGCCGACCGCCAATCAGGCCCCCATCACCAATCAGGCCGCGAAGCCCGCACCAAAGGCCAAGCCCGCCGAGCTGCGTCCTGTTGAAACACGCAATGCCGCCCAGCCAGCAGGTTTCGCGCCGGCCAACGACGATCGCCAGAAGGACTACAAGACGCTCCTGCACAGCCTCAACAGGCGTGCCTCCAACACCGTCTACTGGATTATTGCCTTTGTCTCGCTCGCCTGGATCGCAGGCGCCGGCGGGCTGGCCAACCTGCTGTTTGGACCGACCATCTGGCGGATCCGCACGCTTGATCAGCTCCTTGCCCGTCCCGAGCTGATTGGCCTCGCGATCGCGGCGATCGTGCCGGTCATCCTGTTCTGGGCCTTCGCGGCCATGATTCGCCGCGCCCAGGACATGCGCATTGCCGCGCAGTCGATGACCGAGGTTGCTTTCCGTCTGACCGAGCCGGAAAACATGGCGCAGGATCGCGTCATGATGATCGGCCAGGCCGTTCGCCGCGAGGTGGCGGCCATGGGCGAAGGCATCGAACGCACGCTTGCCCGCGCCGTGGAACTGGAAACGCTGGTCCACAGCGAAGTCAACCAGATCGAGCGCTCCTATTCGGAAAACGAAACCCGTATCCGTTCGCTCGTCGACGGGCTCGGCAGCGAGCGCGAGGCGGTCGTCACCCATGCGGAGCGGGTCCGCGCCTCGATTTCGGGGGCGCATGAGACGCTTCGGGATGAAATCGGCGCTGCCAGCGACATCATCCGCGACTCGATCCTCAACGCATCGACCAAGCTGTCGATGACGATCACCAATTCCGGCGACACGTTGATCGACCGCATCAATGAAAGCTCGATGTCGATCTTTGATTCGGTGGAAGGCCGCCTCGACAACATCACCGACCGGCTGTCGACCTCTGGCGAGGCCTTCGCCAGCCTGCTCGACACGCGCATTGCCAAACTGACGGATACGACGGACGGCCTGACCCGGTCGCTGACCGATCTGCTCGACGATCGCACCACCGGCATGGTGTCGCTGCTTGGCGGCGCCGCGCGCACCCTCAATTCGGAGTTCGAAGCCAGCCTTAACGGCATCGAGCGCACGCTGGCCGAACGCGGCCAGGCGCTGATCAGCGAATTCCAGACCCGCGCCGAGGCGCTGGACACCGGCACGCAGAAGCTCAACGCCGCCCTTGAGGCCCGCGCCCGCCAGATCAACGAGACGCTGGTCGAGCGCGCCCGCGAGATCGCCCACACTTTCGCCGAAAGCAAGGATACGCTTTCCGCGATGATCGATCAGGGCAAGACCCAGATCGGTGCCGACATGGCCGACATCGTCACCTCGACTTCGAGCATGCTCGAAGCCCGCGCCAGCGACTTCGCCGGCCGCATGGAAGCGGCGCGTCATGTCGTCTCGCGTTCCTTCGACAGCGACATCCAGCGGCTTGCCGACGCCCGCGTCGGCATCGAGGAAGCCGTCGAAAACCACAGCCGCAAGCTATCCGAAAGTCGCGAACGCATGGCGTCCGCCATGCAGGCGGACCTGGCGAAATTCGCCGAGGGCCGCGCGGGCATCGATGCCGCGGTGACCAACCAGGTGCAGAAGCTGGCCGAAGGCCGCACCCTGATCGCGCGTGCCCTCGAAGAGGATCTGCGCAAGGTCAACGAATCGCGCGCAGCCATCGATGCGTCGCTCGGCAGCCACCTCGAAAGGCTGGAAGAAGGCCGCAACCGGCTCTCGCTGGCTCTCAATGAAGACTCCGGGAAACTCGTTCAAGCCCGTACAATCATTGATGAAATGGTCGCCGGACATGTCGGAAAATTGGCCGAAGGCCGCAACATCCTGTCGCGCGCCCTGGAAGCAGACCTCGGCAAACTGTCCGACAGCCGCGCCAGCATCGATGGTCTTGTCGCCGGTCAGGTCGAGAAGATCGCCGAGGGCCGTGCGGTGCTCGCCAAGGCGCTGGAAAACGACATTGTCGGCATCAAGAGCCTGATCGAGACCCATTCGGCAAAGATTGCGGAAGACCGCACCCAGCTCGGTCGTTCGCTCGAGAATGACCTCTCGGGCATCAGGGGCCTGCTCGACGATCATTCGGGTAGGCTTGTCAACGATCGCAGCCTGCTGTCGCAGACACTCGAAGCCGACCTTGCCAAGCTGGCCGACAGCCGTTCGAGCATTGACGGCCTCGTCGCCGGCCAGGTCGAGAAGCTGGCCGAGGGCCGCGACATCCTCAAGCGCGCGCTGGAATCGGACCTCAACACCATCAAGGGTGTCATATCGAGCCAGTCGGAAAGGCTGGCGGAGGATCGCGGACAGCTTTCGCGGGTCCTGGAAGCCGACCTGCAGAATGTGAACGCCGTCATCGCCGACCATATGAACAGGCTGGTCCAGGATCGTTCGACCTTATCGAAGGCTCTCGAGGACGACCTGGCCAAGCTGGCCGACAGCCGCTCCAGCATTGACGGCCTCGTCGCCGGTCAGGTCGAGAAGCTGTCTGAAGGCCGTGACATCCTGCGGCGTGCCCTCGAATCCGATCTGAATACGATCAAAGGCACCATTGCCGACCAGTCGCAGAAACTGGTTGACGACCGCGCGCAGTTCGCCCGGGCACTCGAAGCCGATCTTGAAAGCGTCAACAGCCTCGTCAACAGCCACTCCGAACGGATTGTTCAAGACCGCTCGACCTTGTCGAAGGCATTGGACGCCGACCTCGAAAACGTCAGCGGGCTGGTGAACAACCACGCCGAAAGGCTCGTTCAGGATCGTTCGGCCCTTTCCAAGGCGTTGGAAGACGACCTCGCCAAACTGGCGGAGAGCCGCTCGGGTATCGACGGGCTGGTTTCAGGTCAGGTCGAGAAGCTTGCCGAAGGCCGAGATATCCTCAAGCGCGCGCTGGAAGCCGACCTCAACACGATCAGAGGCACCGTTGCCGACCAGTCACAGAAGCTTATCGATGACCGCGCACAGTTCGCGCGCGCTCTGGAAGCCGACCTTGAAGGTGTCAGCGGCCTGGTAAACAGTCATGCCGAAAGGCTCGTCCAGGATCGTTCGACGCTGTCGAAGGCGCTCGAGGACGATCTTGCCAAGCTGGCCGAAAGCCGTTCGAGCATCGACGGTCTGGTCGCCGGCCAGGTCGAGAAACTGGCGGAAGGCCGCGACGTGCTCAAGCGCGCGCTCGAAGCCGATCTGGCCAAGCTGGCCGAAAGCCGCTCTAGCATCGATGGTCTGGTTGCCGGTCAGGTCGAGAAGCTCGCCGAAGGCCGCGACATCCTCAAGCGCGCGCTGGAATCGGACCTCAACACCATCAGAGGTGTCATATCCAGCCAGTCTGAGAAGCTGGCGGAGGATCGTGGGCAGCTTTCGCGGATCCTCGAAGCGGACCTGCAGAAGCTGACCGAAAGCCGCGGCGATATCGACGGCATTATCGCCGGCCATGTCGGCAAGCTGGCCGAAGGCCGCAACATGCTCACCCGCGCGCTGGAAGACGATCTCGTCAAGCTCGCCGACACCCGCAAGGACGTCGACCGCTCACTGTCCGGCCACATCGACCAGATCGCGGCCAGGAGCACCGACATTTCTGCCGCGATCGCCGCCGATGTGGAGAAGATCGAGCAGGCGTTCAGCCGTCAGACCGGCATCATCGAGGAACGCTCCGGAACCATGGAGCGCGCGCTCTCGACCGGCGTCGACAATGTTCGCAGCGTGCTCGAGAAGAGCGCGGTCTTCGTTGCCGGCGCGTTGCGCGAAAAGGTCCTGGAAGTCACCAGCACGCTGCATGAGCAGGCCGGTGCAGCCTTCAGTGACGCTGATCGCAAGATCGCCGAGCGCGCCGAACAGACGTCCGCCGCCCTTTTGGCGCGGGCCGAAGACATCGCCCGCACCTTCGAGGAGGCCGATCGTCGCCTCCACGCCCGTGCGGAAGATACCTCGAACGCCTTGCTTGCCCGTGCGGATGACACCTCCAGCACGCTGCTGGCCCGTGCCCACGAAACCGCCGATCAGCTGGCCGCACGCGCCGGCGAGATCGCCGGCACCTTCGACATGGCGGACCAGAAGCTCGCCGCCCGCGCCCAGGCAACCACCGATCAGTTGGCCGCCCGGGCTCAGGATACCGCCGATCATCTGGCCGCCCGTGCCAACGAGATTGCCGGGGCCTTTGATGCGGCCGACCAGAAACTGGTTGCCCGCGCCGTGGAGACGGCACAGTCGCTGGCAGCCCGCGCCGGTGACATCCTGCGCAACTTCGAAAGCGCCGACCAACGGCTCGGCATGCGCATTGGCGAATCCGCCGAGGCGCTCGCCGCCCGTGCATCCGATCTCGGCCGCATCTTCGATGCCGCCGACCAGCAATTGGTCTCACGCATCGCCGAAGGTTCGGACGCGCTGTCCAGCCGTGCGTCGGAAATCGGCCGTATCTTCGACGACGCAGACCAGCGTCTCGTCGCGCGCATCGCCGACAGCTCGTCGACGATTGGCGAGCACGCGCAGACCATCGTCGGTGCCTTCGCCAGCACCGAGCAGAGGGTCGCCGACCGTGCGCGCCAGACCGGCCAGGAAATGGCCGTGCATGCCCGGGAAATCGAGCAGGCACTTGCCGGCGCCGACGAGCGTCTTGCATCGAGCGCGGCGGCCGCGGCCGCCCGTGTCGAGGAGCAGATCGCCAGCGTCGAGAACCGGCTCACCTACACCACCGAGGCGATGGGCCAGAGGCTCAACGAGCAGGTTTCGACCGCCGAGGCGCAACTGGTTTCGCGCGCCAATGTGATCGCCGAGACCTTCACCGCGGTTGGCCAGCATATCGGCCAGAGCACCAACGACGCCGCCAAGACGATCGGCGCCAACACCCGCGAACTCAACACCATGCTCGCGGCGCGATCGGCCGAAATGGCGAAGATCCTCGACGAGACCGCACGGCCATTGGTCGAGCGTTTCGCCCAGGGCGGCTCGGAACTGCAAAAGAGCATGGAAGAGGTCACCGAACGTGCCACCGAAAAGCTGCGCAGCGAAAATGCAGCCCTCGTCAACGCGCTCGCCAACCGCACCGCCGAGACCTTGTCGGCGGTCGAAGGCGCCCGCTCGTCGCTGTCCGACAGCGTCGCCGACCTCATCGGCCGCATGACCAAGTCCAGCTCGCAGCTCGGTCAGCTGATCGAGCAGGCCGCCGTCAATCTCGGCCAGGTCGATGAACGTCTGAGCGGCAGCACGCAGAGCTTCGCGGCCACCACCGAAAAGGCGGCGCAGACCTTTGCCAGCTCGGCGCGTCTGGTCGATTCGAACACGACAAGGCTGACGGAACTGTCATCGTCGACCTTGCGCGAAGTGGCCTCGATCGCCACCAAGTTCGACGAGCACAGCCGCCTGCTGTCCAGTGCTTCTGACCTGCTGAGCTCCGCCCAGAGCAACCTCGAACACACGCTGGAGAGGCAGTCGTCGCTCGAAGACCTCGCCGTCGGCCTGGTCAAGAAGTCGGAAGATCTCGAAAGGGTCATGCGCTCGTTCGAAAACCTCGTCGGCCAGACGCTGCAGAACGCCGAAGGCAAGACGATGGAGTCGGCTGACAAGATCCGCATTGCCATCACCGACGTCGTGGATTCGGCAACCAAGCGCTTCGCCGACGCCACCGAGGAGATGCGGCGCACCGCAGGCTCGATCAAGAGCGAACTCGACCTCACCCGCGCCGAGCTCAAGAAAGGCGTCATCGAGATGCCGGAAGAGGCGAAGGAATCGACCTCCGCCATCCGCCGTGCTGTTTCCGAGCAGATCAACGCCTTGAAGGAGCTTTCGGACATCGTCGCGAAGTCCGGTCGCGGCGGCGACACCTCGGAGCCACGCAACCTGCGCCCGGCGCCGCAAGCACCGGCTGCACGTCCCGCCGAGCCGCCGCGTCGCGCGCCGGCACCGCAGCCGGAGCTTCGCACGCCTCAGGCGCCGCTGGGCGGCGCAGCACTGCGCGGCACGCTCGATCTCGAGCGTCCGGCCGAGGCGGCACCGCGCCCGCGTCCAGACGCCAACACCCGCACGCCACAAGGCGGCTGGGTGCGAGACCTCCTGACCGCGGCGTCGACCGATGCGGATCTGAGGCCCGCAGCACCTTCGGCGCCCGCGGAAGCACCGCGCGCGGCCCCTGCCCAGCGTTCGCCGGCCCATGTCGTGGAATCGCTGAACTCGCTCTCCGTCGACATCGCACGGGCCATCGACCATGATGCTTCGATCGAGTTGTGGAACCGCTATCGGCGCGGCGAGCGGGACGTGTTCACACGCCGGCTCTACACGCTGAAGGGCCAGCAGACGTTCGACGAAATCCGCCGCAAGTATCAGGGAGAGGCCGAGTTCCGCGCCGCCGTCGACCGTTACTGCGACGACTTTGAAAAGCTGCTCAAGGATGTCTCGCGCAACGACCGCGACAACATCATGGCGCAGACCTACCTGACCTCGGACACCGGCAAGGTCTACACCATGCTGGCCCACGCCAGCGGCCGCCTGCACTAAGCCTCGGCGGCCAGGCGACCACCGAGGTTCGCTTGCGGAGACCTCTGCGTTTCCGCAAGCTGGGCGCCGAAACGCCGAGTTCCCTGTCGGCTTTGACCACATCTAGAGAGTGCCATCACCTTCTCCAAGCGAGCCTACGCGGTGAAAGTCACATTCAAGGGAGTCACTCAGCCATACGAGACCTTCGAAGAGTTCGCCCCAGTCCTTGGTCATTTCGACCTGGAGCTACAGTTTGAACTATGGATCTCGGCCCCGGGTGGCCAGTCCCTCTCTATGCTGAGGAATGGCGACAACGCCTGGCTGATGTATTTGCGCTTCGATGGAGACAGCGGTTCGGTGACACAAGGCACCCAACGCAAGGATGGGACGAGCGTTTACACGCTCGCGAACGGTCAGGTTGACGAATATCCGCTGTCGTGGTGCATCCCGATCGAGCAATGCTACGAGGCGATAGCATACTTCTTCCTCAAAAACGGTGGCCAATACCAGTCAGTGGCATGGCAGGACATGTGACCAACGCGGCCAGCGAACGCTGGATGAAAAGGGCGCTCACCGTGAAGACGGCGATCATATTCGACTGCGAATTTCTCTGCCTTGAGGGCTCGCAACGCAGGTTCTGGTGCGCGGCCCACGATCCCGACCCCGTCATCGCTCAGATTGGCGCGGTCAGGCTTGGGCTCGAAGACGACTTTCCGCTGCTCGGTACACACAAGGCCTATATCAGGCCGATCGACCGGTTTGGTGAGAGATACGCGCTCGACCCGTTCTTCACCAAACTGACCGGCATCACCGAGGAAAACATCGAGACCGAGGGGGTCGCGCTGGGAGAAGCCCTTGCCGAGGTCGATCGGTTTTCCGGTGGCGCGCGGTTCTGGTCCTGGGGCAAGGACGAGCTGAACATGATCGCCATCAGCTGCTATATCGCAGGCATTCAGCCTTCCATCCCGGCCACCCGGTTTGACAACGCGGTAAAACTGCTGATCGCTGCCGGGATGCCGATCGAGGATTTGGCGAGAACGCCAAGCAACAAGCTTGCGGACTATTATGGCGTCGAACACCCGCCCTTGCAGGGACACGACGCGCTCGACGATGCGCTGTCCGTAACCTACACCCTGCACACCTGATGAAGACTGGAAAGCTGCGGCCGGACGTCTTCGACCGCTTGTAGCTTGAAAGAGTTTGGCGGGGCTCCGGCGCGTAGCTCAGATCACCGAATCGGTCCAGCGAACGATCTGCTTGGCGGCATCCCCAAACGCGCTGTCGAGCGCGCGGACATAGGCAGGGTTGCCACTACCCGAAACGGGCGCGGATGCCGTAAAGCTCTTCGACGCGCGCACCTCGCCGTTGCGGTCGTTGAGGATGCGCACGAACAGGTCGACCTCGGCGTGTTCGCCGCCATCGACGCGCACTTCGAAGGACCGGACCTCGACGATCACCTGGTAATCGATTGCCAGGCCCTCGCCCGGCTTGCCGACGCCGGCAAAGCTGCCCGAGCGCTGGAAGGTCTCGGCCAGCCGCGCCTGCACGATCAGCGGCAGACGGTCGGCCCATTGTGCGCCCTTGAGATACTGGATCGAGCGGTCGGAGGGCTTAATGACGATATTCTGGCTGTCCAGCGCCTTGAGCGCCGAAGGCTGGGCGATCAGGATTTGCTTGCGGCTGTGGCCATGGGCGTCGACCGCCGGCGCCGAAAGCTCGAATGTGTCAAGCGGCGCAGGCTTGCCGCCCAGTACCGCACAGCCGGCAAGCGATAACGCAAGCAGCGCCGCAGCCGGTGTCCATCCAACAGTTCTCACCCACACCGACTTCACGCGCGATCCCCGTTGTCCCCGGATCGTAAGATCAACCCGCATCCGCAGCTCATGTTCTTGGAGCTCGCCGACGCCGAAGTCAACGCCGGGCCCTGCCATCGAATTGCCGAACCTCACCGTCGCCACCCGAAAGAATGCGTTGCGGATTGCGGCTGAGATCCGTGACCGCCTCCTCGATGCGGCCGATCGAGCGGCGGCTGTCCTGCACCAGCGCCTCGACATTCGACAGGCCCTGGCCCGAGAAGCGCGCCAGATTGTCGGTGATGACGCCAAGCCTTGCATTCAGCGTATCCGCAACCTGCTTGAACGATTTCAGCGTATCCCTGGCGTCCGCCATCACGCCATCGGCCTGCCCCGATCCAAGCAAAGTATCGACCTTGGCGAGGATGCCGTCGACACGCACCGAAGCATCGTTGAGCCGCTGTGTCAGTTGCCTGGCATCCTTGATCGTCTGGTCGATATCATCGGCGCGGCTGGCGAACTTGTCGGTCACGACAGCGATGTCGGCAGCGGCCTTGTTGGCGTTTTCGCTGGCCTTCTGGATATTGGCCAGAGCGACACGCACTTGCGCCGGGTCGATGCCGTCGAGCACACCGTCGACCTTGGCCAGCGTGCCTTGCGTCTGCTTGGCGAAATCATTGACGGATCCGACCGCCGTATCGACGTTCTTGATCACGCCGTCGAGCTGCTGCGATGTCTCCTTGAGATTCGCGGTCACCGTGTCGACATTGGCAACAATGCTCTTGATCTTGTCCTTGTCGACAGCATTGAGAATCCCTTCGGCGGCCTTCAGCGTGCCGTCCAGCTTGCCGGAAACGCCTTTCAGCTCATCGGACAGCGCACTGACGGCGGACAGGAATTTGTCGATGCCGTCGGCATTCTTGGCCAGCGCATCGGAGAATGTCTGCGCGTTCTGAACGGTCTGCGTCAGCGGCCCGCGAACATCCTTGGTGAAGCCTTCGAGCTCCGAAAGCACCTTGTCGGCACGGGTGAAGATGTTCTGCGCCGTCTGCAGCAGGTTGGTCACTGCGGATGGGTTGGCTATGATCTCCGCGACCTTGCCTTCCTTCTCGGCCTGGTCAAGCAGCTTGACCTCCTTGGGGTCGGCGCCCTTGAGTTCGATATTCGCCTGGCCGGTGAGGTTGGCAAGGCCGAGATCGGCCTGCGTCGACTTGGTGATCGGTGTCAGCCGATCGACTTGAGCGTCGGCGATGGCGACCGTCGGATTGTCGAGATCGAGATAGACGCGCTTGACCACACCGACCTTGACGCCGTTGAACAGCACCAGACTGCCGGGGCCGAGGCCGGAAGCCGAACCCGGAATGCGCACGCGCAGCACCGCGGTCTCGCCCCTGTCACCGATCGCGGCCGTCCAGTAGACGAAGGCGAACGCCGCCAGGATCGCAACCAGCGTGAAAATGCCGACAATGACGTAGTTGGCTCTGGTTTCCATTACTTCACTTATGGCTATGCACGTGCGGCAAGATCAAGTTGCCGGGCGCGTTTTCCGCGGAAATAGGATTTTACCCACGGTTCTTCGCTCTTCATCATGTCGTCGATGGTGCCTTCGACCAGCACTTTCTTGTTGCCTAGCACGGCCACCCTGTCGCACGCGGTAAAAAGCGTGTCGAGATCGTGCGTCACCATATAGACGGTCAGGTCCATCGTATCGCGCAGCTTGACCACCAGCTCGTCGAACTCCGCCGCGCTGATCGGATCGAGGCCGGAAGTCGGCTCATCCAGGAAGACGATGTCCGGGTCGAGCGCGAGCGCGCGGGCCAGGGCCGCGCGTTTGATCATGCCGCCCGACAGCTCTGAGGGAAACTTCTGCGCCGCATCAGGCGGCAGGCCGACCAGTTCGATCTTGAGCAGCGCAAGCTCGTCCATCAGCTTCTTTGGCAGGTCGAGGTATTCACGCATCGGCACCTGAACGTTCTCCTGCACGGTCAGGGCCGAAAACAGCGCCCCATGCTGGAACAGCACGCCAAGCCGCATGTCGACGCGAACGCGTTCCATGTCGCTCGCTTTATCGACATCGACGCCGAACAATTTGATCGTGCCGGATTGCTTGCGCAGCAGGCCAAGAATGGTGCGCAAGAGCACCGATTTGCCGGCGCCCGAAGCGCCGACAAAGCCCAGGATCTCGCCGCGCCTGATGTCGAGCGACAGCTTGTCGAGGATCAGCTTGTCGTCCAGGGATACCGTGATGTCGTGCGCGGAAAGCACGATGTCGCCCTCGTCCGCATTGCTGACCGGTGTGCTCGCCCGCTTCCTGTCCCGCAACTTCATCTCAGAACTCGATCGCTGCGTAGAAGATGGCGAAAAGCCCATCCAGGATGATGACGATGAAGATCGACTTCACCACCGAGGCTGTCACGTGCTGGCCGAGCGATTCGGCACTCCCGCCGACCTTCATACCTTCGACCGAGGCGATCGTGCCGATGATCATGGCCATGAAAGGCGCCTTGATCAGCCCGGCAAAAATGGTGCTGAGGTCGATTGCCACGCGCAACCGGTCCAGAAACGCCGTTGGTGTGATGCCGGAATAAAGCCAGGCAGCGGCCATGCCGCCGCCAAGTGCGGCGAAATTGGCGATGATGGTCAGGCAAGGCAAGGCGATGACAAGCGCGACCAGCCGCGGAAACACCAGAACGCCGATAGGGTTGAGGCCGATAACCTTCAGTGCGTCGACCTCCTCGCGCATCTTCATCGAGCCGATCTCGGCGGTGATCGCGCTACCAGAGCGGCCGGCGATCATGATCGCGGTCATCAGCACGCCAAGCTCGCGCAGGATCAGCACGCCGACGAGGTCGACGACAAGGAGGTCGGCGCCGAAATAGCTGAGCTGATAGGCGCCTTGTTGGGCAACGATGGCGCCGACGATCGCCGACATCAGCACCACCACCGGTATGGCGCCGACTCCCATGCGATCGATCTGGTTGAAGATTGCCGCCGGGTTGACGCCGTGGCCGCGCCCGAGCTTCATCTGCGCGCCGCGGATGGTTGCGCCCAGAATATTCATCGAGGCGAGGAAATCGTCGCGCATTTCGTAGACGCGCCGGCCAATCGCTTCCAGCGCCCGAATGACGATGTTGGGCGGCCGCGCCGGTGCGGATTCGGGTTCGCGCCGGACAGCCTCGGCGACCGCGTCGAGCAGGATGGAAGCGATCTCGCTTTGGCCTTGCATCCGGACCTCGACGTTCTTCTTCTCGAAGACGCTGACCAGCCGGTCGATCAGCCATGCGCCGGCCGTGTCGATCTTCTCGATATGGGAGAGATTGAGGGCCAAGGTTTTGAAACCGCTTCGTTTCTCGATCTTGCGCATTTCGGCGTCGATCAGCGCCACGGTCCGTGTCGTCCAGACTCCGGAGAAAGCGCAGCCGAGAACGCCACCCTCCTCGCCGACCGCCACGCGCGGTTGGTGGTCAGCCTCCGAGGCGGTCGTGCCGCTTGCGTCGCGCTTGTCGATGGTCAACATGGCGTCCTGTTTAGCCTGACGGGTCTGACCTGTCGATTTGCCGACCACGCTTGTCGCATAGCCGGAGCAGAAAAATATGGCGCGTGTCATTTCGGTTGAGGCCGAGCGTTTTCCGATCGCCGGCACCTTCACCATTTCGCGCGGTTCCAAGACCGAGGCCGAAATCATCACCTGTACGATCAGCCAGGATGGTCATAGCGGGCGCGGCGAATGCGTTCCCTATAAACGCTACGGCGAGACCATGGACGGCGTGCGTGCCGCGATAGAGGCCATGCGCGAGCGGATCGGCGGTGGCATCGACCGGACAGCCCTGCTCGACGCCATGCCGGCGGGAGCTGCCCGGAACGCCGTTGACTGTGCGCTGTGGGACCTTGAAGCCAAGATCAGTGGCACCCCGGTGGCGAACGCAATCTGGCCGGCTTCTCTTCAACAACTCGAAACCGCCTACACATTGTCGCTGGGCGAACCCGAAGCGATGGCGGCACAGGCCCGCGCCAACGCCAGCCGGCCGTTGCTGAAGGTCAAGATCGGCGGCGACAACGACGTCGCCCGCATCCAGGCTGTCAGACAGGCGGCACCCCGGAGCCGAATCATCCTTGATGCCAATGAGGGCTGGACAGACGACAACATCGTCGCAAACCTCGCTTTTGCCGCGCAGCAAGGCATTGCGCTCGTCGAACAGCCCCTGCCCGCGGGCCAAGACGAAATCCTGCGCCACATCGGGCATCCGGTGCCGATCTGTGCCGACGAAAGCGTTCATGAGGCGAAGAACCTGGAAACGCTGGTTGGTCTCTATGACGCCGTCAACATCAAGCTCGACAAGTCGGGCGGACTGACGGCGGCGCTCGTGCTGCGCGACCGCGCCCGCGAACTGGGTTTTGGAATCATGGTCGGCTGCATGGTCGGCACGTCGCTGGCGATGGCGCCGGCGGTCCTGCTCGCCCAGGACGCCGATTTCGTCGACCTTGACGGCCCGCTGCTGCTTGCCCGCGACCGTGTGCCGGGTCTCGTCTACCAGGGTTCGCTCGTCTCACCCCCGGACCGGGCGCTTTGGGGCTGAGCGCGCCGCAAGCCCGATCAGCACCAGTCCAACGATCGCAATCGGGATCATCACCAGGAACCCGTCGACGCCGAGACGATCATAAAGCGGGCCGGAAGCAAGCGTGACGGCGGCCATGAAGAAGCCGTTGAAGAAATAGGCGATGCCTTGCGCGGCACCGGTACGCTCTTCGGAGACGGTTTCAGCGATCATTCTTTGCAGGCCGATCAGCACCATGGCGACAGACACCGAATGCAGCGATTGCACGGCGAAGAAGCCGGCGATGCCAAGGCCGAGCGGCCATATCAGGGGGAAGATGATCCAGCGCACGATCGACCCGATGCCGGCGATCACCATCACCTTGACGACCGACACCGAGGCGAAAATGCGATTGAAAAACAAAAACATGCAGACTTCGGACACGACGCCCCAAGCCCACAACAGGCCGACGACGGAATCGCTGATGCCGATCGATTTCCAATAGATGGAAACAAAGCCGTAGAGGAAGGCGTGGCTGGCGGTAATGGTGCCGACGCCAAAGGTGAAATAGAGGAAATAGGCATTGAACAGGCTGGGCGCCGCGTGCTGGATTTCCGTGGCCGACAGCGGCGAAGCCTTGCGCGGCCGCCCCATGCGCGGCGCCAGCAGCCCGGCGATGAGTGCCGCGCCAAGGGCGAGGAATATGATCACCGGAACGGCTTGAGGGCCGGTGGCCGCCAGGATGAAGCCGCCCGCGACATTGGCGCAGAGATAGCAGATCGAACCCCATTTGCGCATGCTGGCGTAATTCGAGCCGAAGCGGCGCACGCCCGAAAGCGCCAGCGAATCGGCAATCGGCGATTGTGGCGTCCAGACAATGGTCAGCGCCAGCGAGACCGCCAGCACCATCGCGTAGGTCGGTGTGAGGAAATAACCCGCCGAGAGCAACAGTGAGGCTGCCACCAGCGCGACATAGACATTGGCGCGGTCACTCGCCCGATCGGCGAGCGTCGTCAGCAGCGGCGTCGCCACGACGCGCAGGAACATCGGCGCCGCCAGGATGACCGCGATCTGCTCGGCGTGAAACCCCTTGGCCTGCAGCCAGAGCGGGAAATAGGGCAGATGCGTGCCGAGCGATATGAACAGCGTGCCGAAAATCAGACTCATGCGCAGTTCGAAATGGCGCGGCTTGACGAGCTGTTCTGGCGAAAGCGGCGGCAGGGACATGAATCGATCCAATTACGCCGCGCATGACTGGCCGGCGACGGTGATCGATCCCTTAACATGGCGGAAAACCGGGCGAAACCGGCTGGACCAATCGATCAACGCTTAAAGTCGTCGCGACGTTCGCGTCAGGCCGCCTGCCCCACGCGATCTTCGATGAGCATCGGGATGAAAGGCTCGTCCAGCGACTCAGGCAGCACCTGCGCCCAGGTCAGGATTTCCATCCGGCCATCAAAGTGCTCGACCACGGCGGTGCAGCTTTCCACCCAGTCGCCGGTGTTGATGTAGCGCACGTCATCGAAATTCTCGATCGCGGCATGGTGGATATGGCCGCAGATCACGCCGTCGACATGCGAGCGACGGGCCTCCTCGGTCAACACGGTCTGGAACGAGCCAATGAAGTTGACCGCCTTCTTGACCTTGACCTTGGCCCAGGATGAGAACGACCAGTAAGGCAGGCCGAGCAATTGGCGCAGCCGCGTCACCACGCGGTTGACGATCATCGCCGCGTCATAGGCATGATCACCGAGATAAGCGAGCCAGCGCTGATTGTGGACGACAGTGTCGAACTGGTCGCCATGGATGACGAGCATGCGCTTACCGTCGGCTGTTTCATGGATGGCGCGGTCGGCAACGACGATGCCGCCGAAATGCACGCCCTGGAATTGGCGCGCGAACTCGTCATGGTTGCCGGCGATATAGGTGATGTTGGCGCCCTTGCGTGCCTTGCGCAGCAATTTCTGCACCACGTCATTGTGGCTTTGCGGCCAGTGCCAGCTGCGCCGCAACCGCCAGCCATCGACGATGTCACCGACCAGATAGATGATGTCGGCGTCGTGGTACCGCAGGAAATCGATCAGGAACTCGGCCTTGGCCGCCTTCGAGCCGAGATGGACGTCGGAAATGAACATGCTGCGGAAAGTGCGGGGCTCTTGGCCTGACATCGCGATTTCACCCTTGCTTTCGAGCAGGCTATGCCCCGATTCATGCAACAACCGTATGACGGTTGCGATTGGTCCAGCCTAAGGACTAGCTTGCCGGCCAAATCACAGGAGAAATCGTCATGGATCTCGGTATCCGCGGAAAGAAAGCCATCGTCTGCGCTTCGAGCAAGGGGCTTGGAAAAGGCTGCGCCATCGCGCTGGCCGAGGCCGGTTGCGATGTCGTCGTCAACGGTCGCAATGCCGAACTGGTCGCCAAAACCGCGGCGGAGCTGCGCCAGCGCTACGGCGTGACGGTCACGGAAGTCGTCGGCGACGTTTCAAGGCCGGAAGTGCAGAAGGCGCTGCTCGCCGCCTGTCCTGAACCCGATATCCTGGTCAACAACAATGGCGGCCCGCCGCTGCGCGATTTCCGCGAACTGGATCGCACCAAGATCCTTGAAGGCGTCACCCAGAACATGGTGACGCCGATCGAGCTGGTGCAGGCCGTCCTCGACGGCATGGCCAAGCGCGGCTTCGGCCGCATCGTCAACATCACCTCGCTGTCGGTCTATGTTCCCATCCCTGGTCTCGACCTGTCGTCGGGTGCGCGCGCCGGACTGACCTCGTTCCTCGCCGGCGTGGCGCGAACGGTGATTGACCGCAACGTGACGATCAACAGCCTTCTGCCGGGCAAGCTCGACACCGACCGGCTGCGTGGCCCGCATGAGGCGGGCACGTCAGAAGATCCGGCTGCGGCCGCCGCGCGCAAGACCCGCATCAGTGCCGATGTGCCGGCCAAGCGGCTCGGTACGCCGGAGGAATTCGGCCAGATCTGCGCCTTCCTCTGTTCAGTCCATGCCGGCTATCTGACCGGGCAGAACATACCGGTCGACGGCGGTCTCTACGTCAGTGCTTTCTGATCAACTTGTCGGTAAAACAGCTGCATCAAACAGCCATCAAATCCTCTTAAGCATCTGATAAACTGTTATTTTATATGCGCCGGCAGGTAAAGCCGCCGGCGCGTCATTTAGCATCGTGAAAAAGCTGGGCTGCGTGCTAAAAGGAATCTTCGGGCAGATTTCGAGGAGGGGCCGCATGGAAGGCGAGAACAAGAAAACGGCACGTTCGGACCTCGACGAAGCCGCGCTCTACTTCCACAAGTATCCGAGGCCGGGAAAGCTCGAAATCCAGGCAACCAAGCCGCTTGGCAACCAGCGCGACCTGGCGCTTGCCTATTCGCCGGGCGTCGCCGCGCCTTGCCTGGAAATCCGCGACGATCCAGCAACCGCCGCCGACTACACGGCGCGCGCCAATCTGGTTGGTGTCGTCTCCAACGGATCGGCCGTGCTCGGCCTTGGCAATATCGGCCCGCTGGCCTCCAAGCCGGTGATGGAAGGCAAGGCCGTCCTGTTCAAGAAATTCGCCGGCATCGACGTCTTCGACATCGAGATCGACGCCCCTGGGATCGAGCGCATGGTCGAGACGATCTCGGCGCTGGAGCCGACCTTCGGCGGCATCAACCTCGAGGACATCAAGGCACCTGAATGCTTCGAGGTCGAGGAACAGCTCAAGGCGCGCATGAAGATACCGGTGTTCCACGACGACCAGCATGGCACCGCGATCATCGTCGCCGCCGCGGTGCTCAACGGTCTGGAATTCGCAGGCAAGACCATATCGGACATCAAGGTCGTCACATCAGGAGCGGGTGCGGCTGCCCTTGCCTGCCTCAATCTTTTGGTCTCGCTCGGCGTGCGGGTTGAAAACATCTGGGTCACCGACCGTTTCGGCGTCGCCTACGAAGGCCGCGTCGAAGAGATGGACCGCTGGAAAGATCCCTATGTGAAAGACACTGAGGCGCGCACGCTGGCCGATGTCATTCCGGGCGCCGACGTCTTCCTCGGCCTCTCGGCAGCCGGCGTGCTGAAGCCTGAACTGCTCCAGCACATGGCGCCAAAACCGTTGATCCTGGCGCTGGCCAACCCCAATCCGGAGATCATGCCGGAAGAGGCGCGCGCCGCCCGCCCCGATGCCATGATCTGCACTGGCCGCTCCGATTTTCCCAATCAGGTCAACAACGTCCTGTGCTTTCCCTACATCTTCCGCGGCGCGCTCGACTGCGGCGCCAGTGCCATCAACGAAGAGATGAAGATGGCGGCCGTGCGGGCCATCGCGGCCCTTGCCCGCGAAGAGCCTTCGGACGTCGCCGCACGTGCCTATTCGGGCGAGACGCCGATCTTCGGACCCGAATTCCTGATCCCCTCGCCCTTCGATCCCAGGCTCATCCTGCGCATCGCGCCGGCCGTCGCCAAGGCAGCCTGCGACACCGGTGTGGCGACACGGCCGATCACCGATTTCGCCGCCTATATCGACAAGCTCAACCGCTTCGTCTTCCGTTCCGGCCTGGTGATGAAGCCGGTGTTCTCATCCGCCAAGGCATCGAGCGCCAAGCGCGTTATCTATGCCGATGGCGAGGATGAGCGCGTGCTGCGCGCCGCCCAGGTTGTGCTCGAGGAAGGCATCGCCGAACCGATCCTGATCGGCCGTCCGCACGTCATCGAAGTCAGGCTGAAGCGCTACGGCCTGCGCATCAAGCCGGGGGTCGATTTCGGCCTGATCAACCCTGAGGACGATCCGCGCTACCGCCACTATGTCGATCTGCTGATCGAGCTCGCCGGCCGGCGCGGCGTGACGACTGAGGCGGCGCGCACCATGGTGCGCACCGACAACACGGTGATCGCCGCACTGGCACTGAAGCGCGGCGATGCCGACGCCATGATCTGCGGCCTCGAAGGACGCTTTGAGCGGCATCTGCGCAACGTGACGCTGATCATCGGCCCCCGCCCGGGCATCAAGGACCATGACCTGTCGACACTGTCGATGCTGATTTCGCAGCGAGGCATCATCTTCCTCACCGATACCCACGTCTCGGTCGACCCAACGGCTGAGGAGGTCGCCGAGATGACCGTGCTGGCGGCTGAAGAAATCCAGCGCTTCGGCATTGAACCGAAGGCGGCGCTTCTGTCGCATTCGGATTTCGGCTCGCGCGATTCGCCAAGCGCGCTGAAGATGCGGCAGGCGGCGGCGATCCTGGCGCGCATCGCTCCGGAGCTCGAATGCGATGGCGAAATGCATGCCGATACCGCTCTGTCCGAGCATCTGCGCCAGCGCGTCTATCCCCACTCCAGGCTGAAGGGCGAAGCCAATCTGCTGGTTTTCCCCAATCTGGACTCGGCCAACATTACCTTGACCGCGCTTAGAACCATGATGGACGCGCTGCATGTCGGGCCGATCCTGCTCGGCACGGATATGCCGGCGCACATATTGACGCCTTCGGTCACATCTCGCGGCGTGGTCAACATGACGGCGCTGGCGGTGGTCGAGGCCGCACACAAGGCGCAGGCAGTCGTCAATCTCAGCTGAAACGGCTCCGGCAGATTTGCCGGCAACCACTTCGTTTCAAAAATCGGGTGTTGCGGTCCGGCAACTTGCGATTGCGGAAATTCGGTGCTGGCGGAAGCGGATTTTACAGGCAAGCCCGATCTGATATGGTCACCCCTGTGATTTGACGGCGAGGACGTCATGAAGGGCCTGTTGCTAGCATCCGCATTGCTGTCCCTGATCAGCGGACAAGCTCTGGCTGCGGACGCCATCGGTGCCGAGCCCGCAACCGTCCATGACTGGTCCGGCGTCTATGTCGGCGGGCAAATCGGCTATGGTTTCGGAAAGACCGACGCGGCTTACAATTTGCCGAACACCCCAACAATCCGAGGCTCACAGGACTACGATACCGACGGTTTCCTGGGCGGCTTGCAGGTCGGCTACAACTACCAGATCAACGCCGCTGTTCTCGGCGTCGAAGCCGATTTTTCCGGAGCCGACATCAAGGGACACTCCGACGAGATACATGTCGGCGGAGGCGATACTTACGACACCAAGGTGGACTGGTATGGAACGCTTCGCGCCAGGGCAGGCTACGCGTTCGATCGTACCTTGATCTATGGCACCGGTGGCCTCGCTTACGGAAGCGTCGAAAACCAGTATCTCGACGGTCCCCTCAACAGCTTTTCCGAGAAGAACACCAAGGTCGGCTGGACCATTGGCGCGGGACTGGAGCAAGCGATCACGGACCAATGGTCGGCAAAGGTCGAATATCAATATGTCGACCTGCGCGACCAGACCATCGACTATGGCGCCAACTCCAGCACCACCTTCGACAACACGTTCAATACGGTCAAGATCGGCATGAACTACAAGTTCTGACAACCAACCGGACCGCATCCGAAATAGACGATTAACCGCGTACGGGGTAGCTTGGCGACCACAGGCAAGCGGGATTTGAGGCGGATGACAAGCGGAGGGTTGAAGCGGGCGCATGCTGCCATGCTGCTTGGCCTGCTGCTGTCCGGCGCCACCATCAGCGAACCACAGGCCGCCTCGCGAGCCTGCCGCCAGTTGGAGACCGATCTTGCCGCCGCCTCGCGCGGCGGTGGCGGTGGTCCGGCAATGATCCGGAAATACGATGCCGCGATCGACCGGCAGCGCGAACAGATCTCAAAGGCGCGCGGCCAGGCGAATAGCTCCGGTTGCGGGTTTTCGCTGTTTTCGCGCAACATCAATCAATGCGCCGGGCTCAACGCCACCCTGGACCGCATGAACGCCAATCTCGACAGTCTGCAGGCCAAGCGTGCCCAGATCGCCGGCGGCGGCTCACGCCGCGACCGTGGCCGCATCCTGGCTGCGCTCGACGCCAATGGCTGCCGTGACGACACAGCCGCGCCGCGCCGCGCACCGCTGGAGGAAGCGGACCGCGGAGACGACGGCAACGCAAACCTCTTCGACCAGCTTTTCGGTAATGGCAGCCAGCAAAGCGACACGCTTGACCAGCCAGATGACCCCGGCGAGGAACGCGACGTCCGCCGTGTCCTGAACCAGCCCGGCATTCCGGACTTTCCGAGCACTGGCGGCGAGTTCCACACCAGTTGCGTGCGCACCTGCGACGGCTATTTCTTCCCCATGTCGAACGCCGCCTCCGTCAGCGACTTCGAACGCGACCAGAAGAATTGCGAATCGAGCTGCCCCGGCACTGAGATGCAGGTCTTCTATTCGCGCGGGATGGACGACGATTCGGCATCGATGACGTCGTCCGTCACCGGCAGGCCCTACAGCGAATTGCCGACCGCCTATCTCTACAAGCAGTCCAACATGCCGCGACCGCCGGCCTGCGGCTGCAACGCCGCCACACAGAATTTCCAGATCATTGGCGGCAACCCGCCAAATCCGTCGCAATCGCAGCCCGAAACCGAGGCAGCGCCACTTATTCCCGTGCCGGCCTCGAAGCCCGATCCCGGCGCGGACCCGGAAACCCTGGCCAATATGGAAGGCCGGCTCGACCGCGAGGCCATCAAGCGGCTGTCCGCCAAGCCGGTCACGTCGCCCGTGTCCGCCTTGCCGCCGGAGCAGCGCAAGGTCAGGGTCGTCGGGCCAACGTTCCTTCCCGACCCATCAGCGGCAATAAATCTGCAAGCTCCGGCCCCGAAGGCAGTCCAGTAAGGGCAAGCCTCAGCGGCATGAACAGCCCCTTGCCCTTGCGGCCGGTCGCTTCCCTGATCTTGCCGGTCCAGTCCTTCCAGACCGTGCCATTCCAGGGCTCCTCCGGCAGCAGATCGAACGCCTGTCCGAGGAACTCACGATCATCGTCGGAGAACTCCGGCCTGTCCGGTGACCCCTCGCGCAGGATACGCCACCAGCCCACTGCATCGGCAAGTCGGTCGAGGTTGCCGCGCACCGCCAGCCAGAACGGCTCGGCTTGTTCGCCGGAGATGCCAAGCACCATCAGCCTGTCTCGCGCCTCGTCGAACGGCATATGGTGCAGCAGCACGCGGTTGAGCACGAAAAGCTCGTCCGGATCGAACTTGGCCGACGACTTCGAAGTTGCGGCCGGGTCGAAATGACCGGCGAGTTCGCCCAAATCATGCGCGGCCGCTACATTTTCCGAAGTGCCGACCAGCACTGCCAGGGAAGCGACGGCCATGGGCTCGATGCCGTCCTCGCGCAGGCTTTCAATCGAGAGCGCGCCTGTGCGCTTCGACAGCCCCTCGCCCGAGACGGTGGTCAAAAGGTTGTGGTGGCCGAGGACTGGCGGCTCGGCGCCCAGCGCCTTGAACAAGGCGATCTGCACGCCGGTGTTGGTGACATGGTCGTCGCCGCGAATGACATGGCTGACACCCATCTCGATGTCGTCGACGACGGAAGGCAGCGTGTAGAGATAGGTGCCGTCCTCGCGCACCAGGACCGGGTCGGAGAGCGAGGCCAGATCGACCGTTTCCTCGCCGCGCACCAGATCGTTCCAATGCACCTCGGTGCGCTCCGGCTGCTGCGGATCCCCAGTGAAATTGGGCAACAGGAAGCGCCAGTGCGGCCGACGGCCGTCGCTCTGATACTCGGCCACCTGCTCTCGCGTCAGCGCCAGCGCCTCGCGGCCATAGACGGGCGGCAGACCGCGCGTGCGGCGCACTTTTCGCCGGAGATCGAGTTCCTCCGGAGTTTCGTAGCAGGCGTAGAGAACACCCGCCGCCTTCAGCCGCTCGACTGCCGCGTCGTAGATTTCGAAGCGCCGTGACTGATATTCGGTCGCGTCTGGAAAAATGCCCAGCCAATGCAGGTCGTAGAGGATGGCGTCGGCGAATTCCTGCTTCGAGCGCGCGCTGTCGGTGTCGTCGAAGCGCTGGATGAAGCGGCCCTTGTTGTTGAGGGCAAACAGCCAGTTGAACAGAGCGGTGCGCGCATTGCCGATATGGATGCGGCCGGTCGGTGATGGGGCGAAACGAACGGTAACTGTCATGGGCGGGGCGTACCGGATGCTTTTGTGATTGACAAGACGCGCCCCCGCGCCGGTCGGCACACATAGAACATGAAGCGCGCAATGAAAAGACTTAGGCCATGCGAGACGCATGGCCTGTTCGATCAGTTCAGATCATTGAAGGCGATCAGCGGCCGAAATCATCGGAACTGAGGCGGGTCCAGCGGTCGCCTGTCAACCCGCCTATGAAGATATCGCCCGAACGCACCGCTTCCACAACTTCGGGGATACGCGAGCGCACCATCGTTCCACCGGCATAGCGGAAGAAGACATTCTTGTAGCTGAAGAGTTGCGGCATGAATCGGATCTGCGTCTGCCCGATGACGCCTGCGCAGCCCATAGTCCACGCGTCCGCGATCAGAGCATCAAGCGTCGCGCCCCAGTGGGATCCGGAAGCCTGGATTTGCAACAGGTTCGCGATGCCGCCGGCTTGACCGTAGAACGCGTAGCAACCGAGCATTTTACCGGCTTCATCGTAGGTCCCGCCGAAATGAAGGGGCCCGTCCGCTCGCTTCTCGGCCGCCAGCGCGAGCAGCCGTGGCAGTTCGCCTTCCTGCCAATTCGGCCGAAGCGAGTAATCCGACACGACGGTTGGCAATCGCTCCGCAAATTGCGCGGCATTCATCGGCTCGTGATGGACCCGGTGTGACGAGGAATGCTGGACGGACGGCTCGAATCTTTTTCTCGTAAAAGGGTCGAATGCCTTGGCACAAGGATCGAATACGAAACGAGACAGGCCCGGCCATTTACCGCGCACTGCGGCGGAGGCCACCGCGGCCGGGCGGAAAATGCGGGTCCATCCCAGACAATGTGCCGGCAGGAGCTGGTATTTCATCGGGCGCGCAAAGGCCAAGGATACCCGGTTGGCCGAATCCGTCAGTTGCAGATCGAATTCGCCTTGATGCACGGCGCGCAGCAATTGCGGTCCGGCCGAGCCATGATCGGTGCCGGGGTCGGCCATGAGCGGACCAATGATCGCCGCATTCAATGCCGCTCCGTTGAGCTCATAGCGGGCTTTCAGGACACCGAGGAAGCCACCCAGATCACCCTGCGGAGTGATCTGGACAAGAGCGTTGCTCGCACCGCCGGCAGGGTCAAGGTAGATCTTTCTCATGTACTCGGCCGTCTCCGCGATCGCGCGATCGAGGAGGTGGCGCCGCCGCCGGCGAAACTTCGTCAGGAAGAGTGCGGCGACGCGCTCGAGATCTTCGGCAGCAAGCGGCCGAACCGAGCCATGCTGAGAGTCCAGCACCGCCGGCGCGAACACTTTCTCCACACCGGTAACTTTGGAAACAAGTTGCATCGTGAAACCTATGGAGGTCGTCTGCCGGAGGGCGAAATCCTGCGCTGATCGATCGAATCCCGGGATTCGCATCGGTCGTCCTTGGGTTGCCTAGAATAAACGTACACCAATCAATGGTTGAAACAACATGTGTCGCTCAGTATCGTAAACGCGCGTCTCAAAATTCAAGATCTGGAAAAGAATTGGATACCGCCTGGCGTCGCGGATCTGCTCGGCGAGCAAACGCCGAGCGACTGGGATTCGGACATTTCATGCTGATAGCGCTTGATAGACATGGCCTCCAGCCGAAGCCGGAGGCCATCTCGGGTCAGATGACGAGCCCCTTGGTCAGTTCAAGCGCCTGGCGTTCGAACAGGCGGCGGTAGATACCGCCCTTCAGCCGGATCAGCTCGTCATGCGAGCCTTCCTCGACGATCTTGCCGCGGTCGAAGACCAGCAGCCGGTCGAGCGCCCGCACCGTCGACAGCCGGTGCGCGATGACCAGCGTGGTGCGGCCGACCATCAGCCGCTCCATCGCCTGCTGGATCAACACCTCCGATTCCGAATCGAGGCTCGATGTCGCCTCGTCCAGGATCAGGATGCGCGCATCGGCCAGGAAAGCGCGGGCGATCGCCACGCGCTGCCGCTCGCCGCCCGACAGTTTCACACCGCGCTCACCGACCAGCGTGCCATAGCCTTTCGGCAGGCTGGTGATGAAGTCATGCGCGCTCGCAAGCATAGCTGCATGCTCGATCTCGTCTTGCGTCGCACTCGGCCTGGCATAGGCGATGTTCTCGGCCAGTGACCGATGGAACAGGATCGGCTCCTGCTGGACGATCGCGATCTGCCCGCGCAGCGACGCTTGCGCAACCTGCGAGATGTCCTGGTCGTCGATCAGGATCTTTCCCGCATTCACGTCATAGAGCCGCTGGATGAGCTTGACGAAGGTCGTCTTGCCCGAGCCTGAGTGACCGACGAGCCCGACACGTTCACCCGGCGCGATATCAACCGAAAAGTCTCGATAGAGCGCCGTACGATGGCTGCCATAGTGGAAGGTGACATTGTCGAAACTGATCGCGCCTTGCGTGATCCGGATCGGCTTGGCGCCGGGCCGGTCCTCGATGCCGAGTGGTTCGGACTGGAAATCGACCAGTTCCTCCATGTCGTTGACCGAACGCTGCAGATTGCGGATATGCGTGCCGATATCGCGCAAATAGCCTTGCAGCACGAAGAACGAGGTGAGCACGAAGGCGACATCGCCGGCGCTCGCCTGCCCCCACGACCACAGCATCAGCGCCAGACCGATCACCGCGGCGCGCATCACCAGCAGCAGCAACCCTTGCGTGGTGCCGTTGATGGTGCCGCGAACCCAGGTGCGCCGCGTGCGCGCACGCCATTTGGCGACCACCTTGGCAAGGCGGCGCTCCTCGCGCTCCTCGGCGCCAAAGCCCTTGACCACGGCGTTGCAGCTCACCGCGTCGGCCAGCGAGCCGCCAAGGCGCGTGTCCCAGGTGTTGGCGAGCCTTGCCGCCGGTGCGACATAGCCAAGCGACAGCATCGCCGTCACCATGATGAACAGCACGGAACCTGCGGCAACGACCGCGCCCATCAATGGCCAGAACCAGCCAAGCAGCAGCGTCGAGCCGACGAGCATGACGATCGATGGCAGTAGCGCGATCAGGATGGTGTCGTTGAGCAGATCGAGCGCCCACATACCGCGCGTCACCTTGCGCACGGTCGAGCCGGCAAACGAGTTGGCGTGCCAGTCGGTGGAAAAGCGCTGGACGCGGTGGAAGGCGTCGGCGGCGATATCCGCCATCATCTTCAATGTCAGCTCGACGATGCCCATGAAGGCAAGGTTGCGCAGCACGAGGCCGCCCAACGCCAGCGCCATCAGGATGGAAAACGCTGCCATCGCGGCATTCCAGGCAATGGCGTCCGCGCCGGCGCTGCTGGCAACGGCGTCGACCAGCCGGCCGGAATAGAGCGGCGTCAAAACATCGGCCAGCGTCGACAGCAGGAAACCGGCCATGATCAGCGAAAGCCGCCAGGGCTGGCGCCGCCAATGGGTGAACGTGAAACCAAGAACGCTGCGAAAGGCGCTTGCGCGCAAATCGATCTTGAAACGAGCCATGATGTCATTCGGGCGCAAACGAGCCCGATCCCAGTAAGGTCGAAAATTGAAAAAGCCGCACAAGGACTAATGATTGCCCAGAAGCGGAGTGGCATATTTTGGCGTCACGCCCGCAATCGGGCGGCGACCGGCATCGGCATAAGCCTGTGCTCAAACCGGCTCCGGCGCGAAGGACAGACCTTCGCGGAGCGCCGGTAGAGACCTAGGCTTCGCGGCCTCGCATTACCATTTCAAATACTGCCATTCGGACCTCCCGCAAATGAATCGCGGAACGGTCTTTATAGAGACGCCCCGATGCATCGCCAAGACGGGCTCACGCCCAAAAGCCTATCTGGCCCAAGGACTGAGGTTATTTTGCAACAACGCGTTCAACAGGCCACGATTACGGAACCACGAGATAGGCCTTCTGATCGGCAATCGCGATCGTCACGTCCGTGCCTGAATTGAACTCGACGAAGTCGACCTCCATTCCGTCGCTGAAGATGACGCCGCCCTTGCTCTGCCGAGAAGAGACGACCAGCGGCCGGTCGCGGGTGATGACACCATGGACGAGCGAAACGCCCGTAATATTGCTGGGAAACGGCTCGCGCACCGAGAAGAACAGCTGCTCGCCTTCACGGTCATAGCCCTGCGGCGGCACTGTCGGCACGGATGTGTCGCCATAGGCGGCCGCCAGTCCGGCGGCGCCCGCCATGACCGAGCGCAGCCATCCGGTGGAGCCGGCGCCGGTCGAAATGATGATGCCGCTCGATGATTGGCGCTCAGTCCTGCCGCCATAGGTCAGTTCATAGCGGGCCGAGACATGCGTAGAGGCGCCGACGAACAGGTCGTTGAAGGCAATCAGCCGCCTTCCATCGTTGGAGCGCGCCTCCGCCATCACCACGGCCTGGCGCTTTGCCTTGCCGGAAAGTGTGAGTCCGAGGACAGTTTCGGTGTCGCCGGCATTCCAGGGCAGCAGCGCGCCGTCGAAAAGCGCCGGGTTCGGGTTGATGCCGATCAATGGCTGGTAAGGGAGATATTTGGCTGTGTTGGAGACCAGCCCATCCTGGCCAATCGCAATCACCACATCGGTACCGAATTCGAACTGCGGCACCAATTCCCGGTCGAGCCGCAATTGCTTGAGCCCTTGGGGAAGCGAGCCCATCACCCGGTCGAGCGCCTGGTGATAGGTATCGTGCGCCGCCTTGACCGGGTCGAAATCCATGCCGGCCTGCCTGAGATAGAAGCGCGCCTGTCCCTGCGTGTTGAAGCGCGCCGTCAACTCCTCGAGTTCGGTCTTGCGGGTGACGACGATCACCCGGTCGATCGGCCTGTCGCTCTGGTCGCCGGCCATGCTGGACTTCTAGCTTCCGGCTTTCGGCGTGGAAAGCTGGCTCAGCGCGCTGGTCAGCATGTCAGGTGTGATCGACAGATTGCCGACCGAACCACCCTTTTCCGCCCAGGCTTTGAAGGCCATCGCCGTCAGCACGTGTGCCGGCGCCGACGAATAGACGGTCAGTTCCAGCTGCTGCGCCTTGGCCTCGGCCTCGGCCAGCGTCAGCTTGTTGCGCGCCTCGGTATCGACCAGCAGCTTGTTGCGTTCGGCAAGCTCGATCTCGGTCGCCAGTTCGCTCTGCTTGATCTCGCGCTCCTTTTCGACGCCCCAGGCCCGGCGTCCATAGATCGCGGCATCGGCCTGTCGCTGCAGCGCCTCGCGATATTCCGTCTGCAATGCCTTGCGGATTTCCGGTGTCGGCTGGACCGAGGTGATGTGGACCTCCTCGATCGACAGGCCGGCCGTCGCGGCGATCGGATCGCTGCGCAGCAATTCGGCCAGATTGCCGCCGAGTTTCGTCACTTCGGCGAGCGCCTGCTCCAGCGTCATGCTCGACACCACGGCCCGCGCCCGGCTCTGGATGGCCAGCACGAGGCGCTCGGCAATCTTCTCGCGGCCGTCGCCGGCGATGTCGGAATTGCTGAGCTTGGCGCTGAAATCAAAACCTTCCGCCGCCTTCACCGGATCGACGATGCGGTAGCTGACCGACCCCTGGATCGCCAGATCCTGGAAATTGGCCGTGGTTTCGGTGAAGATGAACGGATTGTCGAGCGACGTCACCGGCACCATGGCGATGGTGGTGCCCAATGTGCCGTACCAGAAGCTGATGCCGCGCCCCTGTCCGCGTATCTTGCCGTTCCTGAAGCGAACGATGTGATACTCCGGCGTTCCCTTGAAATAGCTGATGAACATGCACGCCCCCAAGGTTTCTCAAAGCAGTCGAGTATCTAGCCGCGATCCCTGAAACGGTTGGTGATGGGATAGCGGCGGTCGCGGCCGAAATTCTTCCGGGTGATCTTCACGCCGGGCGCTGCCTGCCGGCGCTTGTATTCGGCAATGTAGAGCAGATGTTCGATGCGCGTCACCGTCGCCCGGTCATGGCCGCGCGCCACAATGTCATCGACGCCCATCTCATTCTCGACCAGGCATTCCAGGATATCGTCCAGCACCGGATAGGGTGGCAGCGAATCCTGGTCGGTCTGGTTCTCGCGCAATTCCGCCGACGGCGCCTTGTCGATGATGTTCTTCGGTATCACCTCGCCCGAGGGCCCGAGCGCGCCCGGCGGCACATGGCTGTTGCGCCAGCGAGACAGCGCGTAGACCTGCATCTTGTAGAGGTCTTTGATCGGATTGAAGCCGCCATTCATGTCGCCATAGAGCGTGGCATAGCCGACCGACATCTCGCTCTTGTTGCCTGTCGTGACCACCATCGAGCCGAACTTGTTGGAGATCGCCATCAGGATGGTGCCGCGCGCGCGGCTCTGCAGGTTTTCCTCGGTGATGCCTTCCTTGGTGCCTTCGAAAAGCTGCGTCAGCGCATGCAGAAAGCCTTCTACCGGCTCGAAGATTGGCACGATGTCATAGCGACAGCCGAGCGCACGGGCGCAGTCCTCGGCATCCTTGAGCGAATCCTTCGAGGTGTAGCGGTAGGGCATCATCACCGCGCGCAGCCGCTCTTCGCCTAGCGCATCGACGGCAAGCGCAGCGCAGATCGCCGAATCGATGCCGCCCGACAGGCCAAGCACGACATTCTTGAAGCCGTTCTTGTTGACGTAGTCTCGCAGGCCCAGCATGCAGGCGCGATAGTCTGCCTCCTCCTTGTCCGGGATTTTCGACATCGGCCCTTCCGAGCAGACCCAGCCATCATCCCCGCGTTTCCAGGTGGTGACGTCGACCGCGTCCTCGAACTGGCTCATCTGGAAAGCCAATGTCTTGTCGGCGCCGATGGCGAAGGACGCGCCGTCGAAGATCAGCTCGTCCTGGCCGCCGAGCTGGTTGGCGTAGATCAACGGCAGGCCGCATTCGATGACCTGCTTGATGACGACCTGATGGCGCACGTCGATCTTGGTGCGGTAGTAGGGCGAGCCGTTCGGCACCAGCAGGATTTCGGCGCCGCTTTCAGCCAGCGTCTCGCAGACCGCAACGTCGCCCCAGATGTCCTCGCAAATGGGAATGCCCAGCCGCACGCCGCGAAAATTGACAGGTCCCTGCAGTTCCGGACCGGCCTGGAAGACACGCTTCTCGTCGAACTCGCCATAATTCGGCAAATCGAGCTTGTAGCGCTCGGCCAGGATCTTGCCGCCGTCGGCGACAATAATCGAATTGTGCGTGCCGCTCTTGCGCTTCAGCGGCGTGCCGATGACGACGCCAGGGCCGCCATCCGCTGTATCGGCGGCAAAATCCTGTGCGGCCTTTTCGCAGGCTTTCAGGAAGGCCGGCTTCAGCACCAGATCTTCCGGCGGATAACCGGCAAGGAAAAGCTCGGTATAGAGCACGAGATCGGCGCCTTGGCGGGCGGCATCCGCCCTCGCTTCGCGGGCTTTGGCGAGATTACCTGATATGTCGCCGACAGTCGGATTGAGCTGGGCGATCGCGATGCGCAGGATGTCGAGCTTCTTGGTCATGGCTGCCGGTTTAGCGCGGCGGAATTGCCCGGGCAATGGCGATCATTTGGACCAATTCAGACCCAGACAGAATGACGAATGTCGATCGCGGCCGGGTGACCGACGATCAGTCGTCGCCCATATATTGGCGCAATGCCTCCGGCGAGCGGTTCTCGCCGATCGACATCGCCAGGATCCGCGAAATGTGCCGGCGCGACAGACTTGTATCGGCCGCCCATTGATTGATCTGCGCCTGGATCTTGTCGAGGTCCTTCTTCGATGTCGGGCTTTCGGCAATATCGAGGCCGGCATCACGAAGGGCTGCCCCGACATCAGCCGAGATGACGAAGGCATCCCAGCCGATGAAGCGCAGAAAATACTGGCCGGTATTGCCGCCGAGCCGGCTGCCGTGCTTGCCGAGATAGGCCATCAGGCCGATTTGATCATCCGCGGGCCAGTCGGCCAGGAATTTGCCGAAGCCGCCATTCTCCTTGGACACGCGCTCGACGAAAGCCGCGTTGTCGCGCACCGATTTGATCTTCTGGGGGTTGCGCACGATGCGCTTGTCCGCAGTCAGTTCGTGCCAGAAATCATCGGGCTGGAACAACAGCCGCTTCGGCTCGAAGTGGAGAAAGGCCTCTTCAAAGCCCGACCATTTCTGCTCGATGACGCGCCAGACAAAACCGGCGGCAAAAACGCGCTCCGCCATAACAGACAAAATGCGATCGTCGGTGACTGCAGCGATGGTGGCATTGTCGGGCGCTGGGCCTAAAAGCGCGGCAAGCGCCACCTCGCCGCCCTTGCGTTTTGCCGCGCGCAGGCGAATTTTCTTGAAATCGGCCATCGGTCCCTCGCTGTCGGCTTAAATGTAACACTTCCCGTGCGGGCCAGCAGCCTCTACGTCTTATGGCAAGGCAAGCCCTGGAGACGGCCATGAACAAGACAATCGACGAGCTGGCAAACCGCTGGTTCAAGCGGCGGCCGGACGGCCTGAGCGTGCTCGAAAGCCGGGTGCTGCAGTCGACCCTCGAACGCACCACGATCACTCGCGACACCAACAAGGCCGTCGCCTTTCACCAGACCTTCGGCGACCGGCTCGCGGACTCGATCGCCCGCATCGGCGGCTCATGGTCGTTCATCGTGACCTTCCTCGTCTTTCTGGTCCTGTGGACATCAGGCAATGTCTGGCTGCTGTCGCGCGATGCCTTCGATCCCTACCCGTTCATCTTCCTCAACCTTGTGTTGTCGATGGTCGCTGCTCTGCAGGCGCCAGTGATCATGATGGCGCAGAACCGCCAGACCGAGCGCGACCGCATCGATGCCGCCCACGACTATGAGGTCAATCTGAAGGCCGAGATCGAGATCATGGCGCTGCACGAAAAGCTGGATGAACTGCGCCACGGCCAGATCCTCGGCATGCGCGACGAAATCGTGCAGCTGACCGAGATGGTCAAGCGGATCGACGAAAGGCTGTCGCAACAGCAGTCCGCTTCATGACCGAAGGCATCCATCATTTCATCGAACAATATGGGCTGCTTGCCGTCTTCCTGGGTTGCATCGCCGAAGGTGAAAGCATCGCCATCCTCGGCGGCTTCTTTGCCCACCAGCATGTCTTCGTGCTGTGGCAGACCTTTGTCGCGGCTGCGCTGGGCGCTTTCCTCGGCGATACGTTCTTCTTCATCCTCGGCAGAAGTTTCGCCGACAACCGCTATGTCGTCAGGTTGCGCCGACGGCCCGGCTTCCGCCGCGCCTATCGCCTGCTCAACACCCATCCCAATATCTTCGTGCTGTCGAACCGCTACGTCTACGGCATGCGCCTGGTCGGTGGCATCGCGGCCGGCCTTTCGACCATACCGATGCCGCGCTTCATCATCCTCAACGCCATCTCATCGGTGATCTGGGCCGTGCTGTTCAGCTCAATCGGCTACGTTTTCGGGCTGGGCGCCGAGCACTTCGTCGGCCAGGCCTTGCTGCGGCACGAGCGGTTGCTGATCGGGCTTGGCATCGGCCTGACGGTGGCGATCATTGCCTGGCTCATCGCTCGCCACATCGCCAAGCGGGAGCGCGCCAAGGAGAGCTGATCGTCAGTCGATGCCGAGCGCCCGATCCCCCCGGTCGAGGATCAGCGGGATGATCAGGTCCTCCTCGTCGGCGAGATGCCGGGTCAGCATGGCGATCAGACGGCTGTTTTCGTCGGCATAGGCATCCGCCGCGAAGCGCTGTTTGTCCTCGCTCTCCTGAAGCGTCTTGATGAAGGCATTGGCCGCCTCGGCATTGCGCTCCAGTCCTTCATGGATGGTGTGGTGGTCGGCGTCGAGAATCTCGAAACCGCGCTTCAGCCGTGTCTCTGCCTTGGCGAAGACCGGAAAGTAATGATGGTCCTCGACATTGTGGTGGCCGTCGAGATTGCCGAGAAAATGGTTGAGGCGCGGGGCGAACCATTGCGCGAAGCCAGGCGCTGTCAGCCTGCCCTCGCGATAATCGCCGATGCCCGTGGTCAGCATGCCGCCGAGTTCGCGGAACATGTCGTGCCGCTGCAGCCACATATTGGCGATGCCGTGGATGTTGGCATGGCTTTGCCAGTCTTCGCGCGGGTACTTTTGCACCAGCCAGCGGAGATCATCCGGTAGACCTGGGCGTTCGAGAAGCAGAAAATTGGCGGTTTCGGACATGACAGTTTCCTTTGGTAACTGTCATGTAGGAGCAGGGATGCTAAATCGGTAGGCCCGTGATCCGCTCGATGAGCGCAATGCCCCAGACGCCGGCGACGATCACCACCGAGATCAGCACCGCGAGCGAGCCACAGTCCTTGGCCAGCTGGATGTCGACATTGAACTCGCGGCTGAAGGCATCGCAGGCCGCCTCGATGCCGGTGTTCAGCACCTCGACCATGATCAGGAGCAGGACCGCGCCGATGAGCAGGGCATAGCCACGCCACGACACCGAAACGAACCACCCGGCCGGCAAGGCCAACGCGAGCAGCATCAGTTCCTGCTGGAATGCCTTCTCGCTGGCGGCCAGCTTGCGAAACGCCCGCACAGAATTGATAAAAGCATCGATCAGCCGCTGCATGCCCAAACCCCGTTCGGAATCACCGGCACGAGATAAAGCAATGACCCGGTCAATGGAATAAGGCGGTTCGTCCAAAATTCATTCGGCGACCGGAATTGATGGCGTTGATTTCTCAAACTGCGGCAGCCCGTCATCGATCGAGTAGTAATCGCCCTTGTCGCCGACGAAGATATGACAGTCGCCCTTGAGGCCTGTGGGATTGTCGAACGATCCGGCCATGACCGAAATATAGTCCTGATCCCCTGGCTTCCAGAACAGCACCGACCCGCATGTCTTGCAAAAGCCGCGCCTGGCGAAGGCGGACGCTTCATACCAGGTGATGCTTTGCGCGCCTTCGATCACGATGTCGGCGTCAGCAACATTGGTCGCGGCATAGAAATGTCCGCTCTGCTTGCGGCATTGCGAGCAATGACAGTAGACGACGCCGCGCAGCGCACCACTCGTTCGGAAGCGCACCGCTCCGCACAGACATGATCCCTGGTGACTGTCGCTCATTCCGGCTCTCCCTGGGCAATCCTGTCTAGCATCGTCGTCAGGATTCCAGCTTTGCGGTGGTTACGCGCAAGCAAATGCGACATCGACTGGCGTGACAAATTCGAAATTCAGTTTCATTTCCAGCAGCACGATGCATGCAATTCGGATTCAAGGGCACCAAACTGGATGTTGTCCCGCGGCGATGGTGCAGAAGTTTACGCTTCTACAGCCACAAGTAGAGAAAAACCTGTGGATGTCGTGCGAATTAAGGAAACTTTAGCGCTGCCGCAATTATGGTCTTTCAAGCGAAGGTCGTGGGTGGGGACGCGTCTCTTCGCAAATTGGTCTGGGATGTCGGTAGCCTTCCCCATGTCGGCGACAAGTGGAACCCGCAAACTCTGTCGGGATCCCAGGGGAAGAGTGAATCTGACATGCAGCCGGCAGCCGTCCCAACCGAAAAAAACACCGATATTGCATCCGCTGTTGTCGCCACCATGCGCCAGCTGGGGGTACTCGGCCTGCCGCGCAACTACGAAATCTTCTACGAGGCCCTGAGCGGCACCAATCGCGAGCTCAGCCTCGCTGTCCTTGCGCTGAGCAGCCGGCCGACACAGGACGAGCTGGACAAGATCGGGCGCGCTTTCTTCGCCCAGAACCATGGTCCCAGCATCGTCGAGCATGCCCGAGACGTCATCGCCAGGGAGCTAGAGGACGTCGCTTCGTTGTTGAGAAGCGAGCGCAGCCACATCGAGAAATACGGCAGGATCCTCGACGAGACATCGAGCGGCCTGAGCAATCGCAGTCTGCTCTCCCAAGATCTTCTGCAGAAGATCGCCAACGCCATGGCGGTCGCCACCAATTCGACCATCGATCACGGCCGGCAGGTCGCCTCGACGCTCAGCGACAAGACGGCCGAGCTTGAGAGCGTCAAGTCGAAGCTCGAGGAATACAAGCGGCTGGCCGACACCGACCCCTTGACCCACATCTGGAACCGTCGCGCCTTCGACAAGGAAATCACCAGGATCTACACCAGCAACAAGGGTATCCTGTTCAACGCCCTGATCCTTGCCGACATCGATCGCTTCAAGGACATCAACGATCGCTACGGCCATCCTGTCGGCGACAAGATCATCCAGATCATCGCCGAGATTTTCCAGACCAGCATCCGCGGCGACATGTTCGTGGCCCGCACCGGCGGCGAGGAGTTCGCGCTGATCATCGAGGGCGCCAGCGAAGACGCCACCTACGAGATCGCGGAGCGGATTCGCGCCCTGATCGAGCAAACGCCGTTCACCAGCAGCCAGACCGGCATGAATTACGGCACCGTGACGGTATCGATGGGTGTCTGCATGGCGTCGGAGGCCGAGGGGCCTGAAGACCTCTACACCAAGGCCGACCGGGCGCTCTACCGCTCGAAGGTGAGCGGACGCAACCGCGTCACCAAGCATTCGACAATGGCCGGCCGCGCCGGCAAGAGCTGGCTGCTCTACAAGAAAGACTGACACCTTCCGTCTTGCCGGTCCCCGTGTCGCCGGCGCCTCAGCTAATCTGGCGCTGACCAGCCACTAAAAAGCGCCGGATTTCTCCAGCGCTTTTCAATTCCAATAGAAGCTGAAATCAGCCGTTCACAGCCTGCTTGTGCTGCACCGGATGGCTCTTCTTCAAGAGATCCGACACCAGGAAGGCCAGTTCGATCGCCTGATCGGCGTTGAGACGCGGGTCGCAATGCGTGTGGTAGCGGTCCTGCAATTCCTCGGCCGTGATGGCGCGCGCGCCGCCTGTGCATTCGGTGACATTCTTGCCGGTCATCTCGACATGGATGCCGCCGGGATGCGTGCCTTCGGCGCGATGCACTTCGAAGAAGGTCTGTACCTCCTTCAGGATACGGTCGAACGGCCGCGTCTTGTAACCGGCGGCCTCGATGGTGTTGCCATGCATCGGGTCGGACGACCATACGACACTGCGGCCTTCCTTATGCACCGCACGCACCAGCTTCGGCAAATGGTCGGCGACCTTGTCCGAACCAAAGCGGGCGATCAGCGTCAGCCGGCCGGGCTCGTTCTCGGGGTTGAGCAGGTCGATCAGCTCCAGCAAGCCGTCAGCGGTCAACGACGGGCCGCATTTCAGGCCGAGCGGGTTCTTGATGCCGCGGCAATATTCGACATGGGCATGGTCGGGCTGGCGGGTGCGGTCGCCGATCCAGATCATGTGGCCCGACGTGGCGTACCAGTCGCCAGAGGTCGAATCGACGCGGGTCAACGCTTCCTCATAGCCCAGCAGCAGCGCCTCGTGGCTGGTGTAGAAATCGGTCTCGCGCAGCGCATAGTTGGTTTCCGAGGTGATGCCGACGGCCTTCATGAAGTCCATCGTCTCGGTGATGCGGTTGGCGAGCGCGCCGTATTTCTCGCCTTGCGGGCTGTCGGCGACGAAGCCGAGCATCCAGCGGTGCACATTCTCCAGGCTGGCATAGCCGCCCTGCGCGAACGCGCGCAGAAGGTTGAGCGTCGCCGCCGACTGGCGGTAAGCCATCTCCTGGCGTGCGGGATCGGGAATGCGCGATTTGGCGTCGAACTCGATGCCGTTGATGATGTCGCCGCGATAGCTCGGCAGCGTCACATCGCCCTTGGTCTCGTTGTCGGACGAGCGCGGCTTGGCGAACTGGCCGGCGACGCGGCCGACCTTCACCACCGGCTGTGCGCCGGCGAAGGTCAATACGACCGACATCTGCAGGAAGACGCGGAAGAAGTCGCGGATGTTGTCGGCCCCGTGCTCGGCAAAGCTTTCGGCGCAGTCGCCGCCCTGGAGCAGGAAGGCGTCACCGTTTGCGACAGCCGCCAGCTGTTTCTTTAGCTTGCGCGCCTCGCCGGCAAAAACCAGCGGTGGAAATGTGGCGAGCTGGGCTTCCGTGCTCTTCAGCGCGGCAAGGTCCGGATAGGCAGGAACCTGCTTGATCGGCTTTGCTCTCCACGAATTCGGCGACCATTTCGTCATCGCTGCACCCAAAACTCTTTCCGGCGAGCACCCTCGCCCGCCATTCCACCCCTATATGGGTTGGCGGCTCCATACACGAAGCCGATTTCCTATTCTAGACCGGAATTTCAGCACTGGCGAATGCACAAGCCGTGCTGAGTGCGTTGAGATTCAGGTCAGGCCGAGCCGAAAATGGTTGATACCGAGAACCGGAGCGGAGCGGACATTTGGGTCCGTGAGCACAGTTCTACTGCGACGCAGTAGAACGGGGAAGCGCAGGAAACCGGCATTTGCGGGCCGGCATCACTTGAATATCGATGCACCTCAGGCCGCCTTCTCCACCAGCCGCGCCAGTTGCGTCATGACCACCGCCGAGCCTGCGAGCCGCTTCTCGGCTGTTGGCCAGTCGCGGGTAAAGACGACGCTGTGGTCCGGCCGGATCTTGGCCAGCGAGCCCTGCTCGCCGATGAACTTGACCAGGCCGACCGGATTGGAGAACTCGCGCTTGCGGAAATGGATGACGACGCCCTTCGGCCCGGCGTCAAGTTTTTCGACATTGGCCTTGCGGCACAGCGCCTTGATGAAGACGATCTTCAGGAGATGCTTGACCTCGTCCGGCAGCGGGCCGAACCGGTCGATCAGTTCGGCGCCGAACGCGTCGATCTCCTCGGTGTTTTCGAGATCGCCAAGGCGGCGGTAGAGCGCCAGCCTGAGCTGCAGGTCCGGAACATAGCTTTCCGGGATCATGACCGCGGTGCCGACGGCGATCTGCGGCGACCAGCCGCCATCCTGGACCTCGCCGGAATCCTTCACCTCGGCCACCGCCTCCTCCAGCATTTGCTGGTAGAGTTCGAAGCCGACCTCCTTGATATGACCGGATTGTTCTTCGCCCAAAAGATTGCCGGCACCCCTGATGTCGAGATCGTGGCTGGCGAGCTGGAAGCCGGCGCCCAGCGTATCGAGCGATTGCAGCACCTTCAGACGGCGCTCGGCGGTGTCGGTCAGCTTGCGGTGTGCCGGCAGCGTGAACAGCGCATAGGCGCGCACCTTCGAACGCCCGACGCGGCCGCGCAGCTGGTAGAGCTGCGACAGGCCAAACATGTCGGCGCGGTGGATGATCAGCGTGTTGGCGGTCGGAATGTCGAGGCCGGATTCGACGATGGTCGTCGACAGCAGCACATCGTACTGGCCGTCATAGAAGGCATTCATGATGTCGTCGAGTTCGCCCGGCGGCATCTGGCCGTGGGCCACCGCCACTTTCAGCTCGGGGACGGATTCCTTCAGGAAATCATGGATTTCCGCGAGATCACTGATGCGCGGAACGACATAAAAGGAATGCCCGCCGCGGTAGCGCTCGCGCAGCAGCGTCTCGCGAATGACCAGCGGATCGAAGGGCGAGATGAAGGTCCGCACCGCCATGCGGTCGACCGGCGGTGTGGCGATCAGCGACAGCTCGCGCACGCCGGTCAGCGCCAGTTGCAGTGTGCGCGGGATCGGCGTCGCCGACAGTGTCAGCACATGCACATCGGTCTTCAGGTCCTTCAGCCGCTCCTTGTGCTTGACGCCAAAGTGCTGCTCCTCGTCGATGATCAGCAGGCCGAGATTCTTGAACGAGATCGCGGAACCGAGCAGCGCATGGGTGCCGATGACGATGTCGATCTGGCCCTCGGCAATGCCTTTCTTGGTTTCGGCGAGTTCCTTGGCGCCGACCAGCCGCGAGGCTTGGGCGACGCGGATCGGCAGGCCGGAGAAGCGCTGCGAAAACGTCTTGAAATGCTGGCGCGACAACAGCGTCGTCGGTACCACCACGGCGACCTGGAACCCTTCCATGGCCGCGATGAAGGCGGCGCGCAGCGCCACTTCGGTCTTGCCGAAGCCGACGTCGCCGCAGATCAGGCGGTCCATTGGCTTGCCGGCGCCAAGATCGTCCCGCACCGAGTCGATCGCGCTCTGCTGATCGTCGGTCTCCTCATAGGGGAAACGGGCTGAGAACTCGTCATAGAGGCCTTCGGCCGGCACCAGTGCCGGAGCTGCGCGCATCTGCCGCTCGGCGGCGATGCGGATCAGCTGCCCGGCCATGTCGAGCAGGCGCTTCTTCAGTTTTGCCTTGCGTGACTGCCAGGCGCCGCCACCGAGCTTATCCAGCGTCGCCTCGGCTGTGTCAGAGCCGTAGCGCGACAGGAGTTCGATATTTTCGACCGGCAGGAACAGCCGATCGTCGCCGGCATAATGGATTTCCAGGCAATCATGCGGCGCGCCGACCGCCTCGATGGTGCGCAGGCCGATGAAGCGGCCGATGCCGTGGTCGGCATGGACGACGATATCGCCAGCCGACAAGGCCGAGGCTTCGGCAATGAAGTCGGACGCCCGCTTCTTGCGCTTCGAGCGCCGGATCAGCCGGTCGCCCAGAATATCCTGTTCGGCGACAACGACCAGCTTTTCCGTTTCGAAGCCGGATTCGAGCGGCAGCACGGCCAATGCCGCCTGCCCCGGCTCGAGCTGTTCGGCTTCGGCAAGGGTTTCGACTTGCTTGAGATTGCCAAGATGGTGCTCGGCGAGAATCTGGCCTAGCCGGTCGAGCGAACCTTCGGTCCAGCCGGCGATGACGACGCGGCGGCGCGCGGCGCGCTCGTCGGCGATGTGCCTGACGACGACATCGAAGACATTGATGTTGGGATCGGCGCGCTCCTCGACGAAGCTGCGGCCATGGCGCGAGCCGGCGTGGTAGACTTTCTTCGCGCCGGCATCGGGCGCGTCGAAGGGCGTGAAGTCGATCGCTTCGCGCGGCCCGAGCGAGGCGATCAGGTTTTCCGGCGAGAGATAAAGCAGGTCCGGTGGCACCGGCTTGTAGGGCACGGCATCCTTCAATGAGGCGTCGGCCTGCTTTTTGCGCGCCTCATAGTGGTCGAGGATCAGCGTGTGGCGCTCGGCAAGCGCCTCATGCGCCAGATGGTCGAAAATGACAGGCGTGTCGGGCAGATAATCGAACACGGTTTCCAGCCGCTCGTAGAAGAACGGCAGCCAGTGCTCCATGCCGGCAAAGCGCCTGCCCTCGCTGACCGCCGCGTAAAATCCGTCATCGCGCTGGGGAGCGCCGAAGGCTTCGATATAGGAGCGGCGGAAGCGGCTGATGGTTTCCGGCGTCAGCGCCACCTCGCTCATCGCCTGCAGCGCCATCGACTTGCGCTGGCCGATCGTGCGCTGGGTGGCGGCATCGAAGACGCGGATCGATTCCAGCGTATCGCCGAAGAAGTCGAGCCGAAGCGCCTCGGTCCAGCCCGGCGCAAAGAGGTCGAGAATGCCGCCGCGCACCGCGAATTCGCCGATACCGCGCACTGTCGGCACCCGTTCGAAGCCGGATGTTTCCAGCCGCGACACCAGCGCATTCATGTCGATCTGGTTGCCGGGCCTGGCATGAAATGTCTGAGATTCGACAAGGTCGGCAGGCGGAATGCGCTGCAGCAACGCATTAGCTGTGGTGAGGATGACGGCACGGTGCGGCTTCTTGGCCAGCGCGATCATGGCGGTCAGCGCATCGAGGCGCTTGGCGGCGGCATCCGAGCCGGGCGAGACGCGATCGTAGGGCAGACAATCCCAGGCCGGCAGCTCCAGCACCGGCAGGCCGGGTGCGGCGAAGGACAGCGCCTCGATGATAACAGGCAATCGTTGGCCATCACGCGCCACGAAAAGCACCGGCTTGTCGGGAGCGATCTCGAGTGCCGCCTGCACCAGCGCGAAGGCTTCGTAGCCATCGGCGACCCCGTCGACGATAAACTGGCCGGCACGGCCTTTCGGCAGGCCAATGATGGGAATGAGGCTCATAAAATCACGGTGTTGGTTATCGTTCAGAAAGTCATGGTCCGGCGGGACGCCAGGATCTTTTGCAGGACAGCACAATCGAGATCGGCCGGCACCGGGCTTTCGCCCGTGACCAGCGGCAGGAATTCGGTGTCGGTGATGTCGAGGAGCCTCTCATATTGGTCGATTTCCGCGTCGGTCAAGGCAGCAATCTCCGCGTCGGCGAAGCTGCCGAGGATAAGGTCCATCTCGCGCATGCCGCGATGCCAGGAGCGAAACAAGAGCTTGCGGCGCCTGATATCCAGCCCCTCGCTTGATCGTTTTGTTCCGGTCATTGTGCCGCATCCTCACTTGCTGCGGCGCATATAGCGTGGATAGAGGGTGCTGTCAGCCTTGCGCTGAGGCCGTCGCGACATAAGCTGACATCATGCGTCCTTCCATCCTCGATCCCCTGTTTGTCCCGATCACTTCGCTTGCCGGCGTCGGGCCGAAGGTCGGCGCACTGATCGAGAAGGTGGTCCCCGCCGATCTCGGTGATCGCACCGCGCGCGCCGGCGACCTTCTGTTCGTACTGCCGCACACCGTCATCGACCGCCGCAGTCGGCCAGGCATTGCAGGTTCCGCGGAAGGCCAGATCGTCACGCTCGATGTGCGCATCGATCGCCACCAGCCGCCGCCGCGCGGCAACAAATCGGTGCCCTACCGGGTCTACGCCCATGACGATACCGGCGAAATCGGCCTGACCTTCTTCCATGCGCACGCCGCCTATCTCGAAAAAGCGATGCCCATCGGCGAGCATGTCGTGGTCTCGGGCCGCATGGAATGGTTCAACGGCCGCCCGACCATGGTCCACCCCGACCATATCGCGCTGGCCAGCGAGGCCGAAAACCTGCCGCTGGTCGAACCAGTCTATCCGCTCACAGCCGGTCTCTCGGGCAAAGTGTTGCGCCGGGCGATCGGCCAGGCGCTCGCCCGCGTGCCCGAATTCCCCGAATGGCAGGACGGCGCCTTTATGCGCCGGCACACGTTTCCGACCTTTGGCGACGCGCTGACCCGCATCCACAATCCGGCGGATCCGATCGATGTCTCCATTGATGGTGCGGCTTGGCGGCGCCTCGCCTATGACGAGTTGCTGGCGGGCCAGGTCTCGCTGGCGCTGGTGCGGGCAAAAGTCCGCCGCCTGTCGGGCCGTCCCCTGGTCGGCGACGGCCGCATCGTCGAGAAACTGCGCGCCGCCCTGCCCTATTCGCTGACATCGAGCCAGGAGTTCGCGCTGGCCGAAATCAATGCCGACCTCGCCGATCCCGAACGCATGCTGCGGCTTTTGCAAGGCGACGTCGGCTCCGGCAAGACGGTGGTCGCGCTGCTGGCCATGGCACGCGCCGTCGAGGCCGGCGGCCAGGCAGCACTGATGGCACCGACCGAAATCCTGGCGCGCCAGCATCTGGCGACGATCACGCCGCTTGCCGCCAAGGTCGGGCTGCGCATCGCCATCCTGACCGGCCGCGAAAAAGGCCGCGAACGCACCGACACGCTGGCCGGTCTGGCGAGCGGCGAGATCGACATCGTCATCGGCACCCACGCGCTGTTTCAGGAAACGGTGACCTTTCACGACCTCGTCTTCGCCGTCATCGACGAGCAGCACCGCTTCGGTGTCCACCAAAGGCTGGCCATCACCGCCAAGGGCGACGCGCCCGACATGCTGGTGATGACGGCGACCCCCATCCCGCGCACGCTGGTGCTGACCGCCTTTGGTGACATGGATGTGTCGAAACTGACGGAGAAGCCGGCCGGCCGCCAGCCGATCCGCACTGTCACCCTGCCGCTGGAACGGCTCGACGAGCTGGTCGTCCGTATGGAGGACGCCGTCGCCGGCGGCCAGAAGGTTTACTGGATCTGCCCTTTGGTGGAAGAATCCGAAGAGATCAAGCTGATGTCGGCCGAGGATCGCTTTGCTTCGCTGAAGCCGCTGTTTGGCGACCGCATCGGCCTCGTTCACGGCCGCATGAAGGGTGCCGAGAAGGACGAGGCGATGCGCGCTTTCAAAGAGGGCGAGACCCGCATCCTGATCGCCACCACGGTCATCGAGGTCGGCGTCGACGTGCCGGACGCTACCGTCATGGTCATCGAGCATGCCGAGCGCTTTGGACTTGCGCAACTGCACCAGCTGCGCGGCCGGGTCGGACGCGGCAACAAACCTTCATCCTGTGTGCTGCTCTACAAGGATCCGCTCGGCGAGACGGCAAAACGCCGGCTTTCTGTCATGCGCGAAACCGAGGACGGTTTTTTGATTGCCGAGGAAGACCTCAAACTGCGCGGCGAAGGCGAGCTTTTGGGCACTCGCCAGTCCGGCACGCCGGGTTTCCAGGTGGCCCGCATCGAGGCGCATGCCGATCTGCTGGAAGCGGCCCGCGATGACGCCAGGCTGATCCTGTCACGCGATCCGGAGCTGCAGTCGGATCGGGGTGAAGCGCTGCGCCTGCTGCTCTATTTGTTCGGCCGCGACGAGGCCGTACGGCTTTTGCGCGCCGGATGAGGCCCTAGCGGCGGATTGGCGACCGTTCCATTGATCGGCTCGCCATTCAACGTCACCATCTTGCTTTTCACCTCGGGCGCCACCAGCCCGGCCGACACGATCAGCTTGGCGCCCTCCTCGATCGTCATGTCGAGCAGCACAATGTCGGATCTCAGCACATACATCAGGAAGCCGGTGGTCGGGTTTGGCGTGCAAGGCATGAACACGGCGATCAGCGGATCGCCTTCCTGGTCGAGTTTCTGGTTGATTTCGGTTTCCTTCTCGCTGGCGACGAACACCAGCGACCACACCCCCTTGCGCGGATACTCAACCAGCCCGACCTGGCGGAACATGTCACCCTTGTTCGACAGCACGGTCTCGAAAATCTGTTTCAGCGAGCCATAGATACCGCGCACCAGCGGCATGCGGCCAAGCAGCCTGTCGCCGAAACCGACAATGGCGCGGCCGACGATGTTAGCGGTGAGAAAACCGATCAGCGTGATCAGGATCAGCGCGACAATCAGCCCGAACCCCGGAACCGGAAACGGCAAATAGGTGTCGGGGCTGTAACGTGCTGGAATGTATGGCTTTACCCAGGAATCGACCCAGCCGATGAACGACCAGGCGATATAGGCGGTGATCGCCAGCGGCGCGCAGACGATGAAGCCTGTGAGGAAATAGTTCCTCAGCCGGGTCATGCCGGAGGTCTTGGGGGCATCGGACATGGTTCACCGGGGGCGCGGGTTGCAGCGCAACATTAGTGAACTGGAAGGGGCTTTGAAACTGCGAAGTTTTTAAAGGATCGATTATGCGGCCATCACCGGCGCGGTCATGCGAGCGGAACGGCCCACCGGATCGGACCAGGGCGAGCGGCCACCTGACCGATCCGTTCAGGGCGTATCGGCGATCGTCCCCTATTCCACCGTCACCGACTTTGCCAGATTGCGCGGCTGGTCGACGTCGGTGCCCATGAACACAGCGGCGAAATAGGCCAGCATCTGGATCGGCAGCGCATAGATGATCGGCGAGATGATTTCCGGCACATCCGGGAGGATGATCGTCTCCATCGTTTTCACGCTCACCTGCGCCGCGCCTTTGCTGTCGGTGATCAGGATGATCTTGCCGCCGCGAGCCGCCACTTCCTGCATGTTCGACACGGTTTTCTCGAAGATGCGGTCATGCGGCGCAATGACGATGACCGGCATGTTCTCGTCGATCAGAGCGATCGGCCCGTGCTTCAGCTCGCCCGCCGCATAGCCTTCGGCGTGGATATAGGAGATTTCCTTGAGTTTTAGCGCGCCTTCCATGGCCAGCGGGAAATTGGTGTCGCGACCGAGATAGAGCACGTCCTTGTAGCGCGAGAGTTCGCGCGCGATCCGCTCGATCTGCTCTTCTAGCTTGAGCACCTGGTTGGCATAGCGCGGCGCTTCCGAAAGCGCGCGCACCAGGGTTTTCTCCTGCTCTTTCGAGATCGTGCCGCGCGCCACGCCGGCGCGCACGGCGAGAGACGCCAACACCGAGAGTTGGCAGGTAAAGGCCTTGGTCGAGGCGACGCCGATCTCCGGGCCGGCAAGTGTCGGCAGCACCACATCGGATTCGCGCGCCATGGTCGATTCGCGCACATTGACGATGGCGCCGATCTTCATGCCGGCCTTGCGGCAGTAACGCAGCGAGGCCAGCGTGTCGGCGGTCTCGCCCGATTGCGAGATGAAGAACGCGGCATCATTCGCCGACAGCGGCATCTCGCGGTAGCGGAATTCCGAGGCGACATCGATATCGACCGGCAGCCGCGCATAGCGCTCGAACCAGTATTTGCCGATCAGGCCGGCGAGATAGGCGGTGCCGCAAGCCGAGATCGCCAGCCGGCCGATCTTGGCGAAGTCGAATGGCAGGTCGAGCGGCTTCGAGACACCCGAAACAAAATCCACATAGTGCGCCAGCGTGTGCGAGATCACCTCCGGCTGTTCATGGATTTCCTTTTCCATGAAATGGCGGCGGTTCCCCTTGTCGACCATGAAACTGGTCGACAGCGACTGCTGGCGCTTGCGCTCGACCTTTTTGCCGTCGATGTCGAAGATGGCGACGCCGCCCCGGCGCACCACCGCCCAGTCGCCATCTTCGAGATAGGTGATCGAATTGGTGAACGGGGCAAGCGCAATGGCGTCGGAGCCCAAAAACATCTCGCCGTCGCCATGGCCGACCGCCAGAGGGGGGCCGTTGCGGGCGCCGACGATCAGGTCCTCGTCTCCCTTGAACATGATGGCCAGCGCAAAGGCGCCTTCCAGCCGCTTCAGCGCCTGGTGCGCGGCCTCGACCGGCTTCAGCCCCTTGGCCAGTTCGCGCGCCACCAGGTGCGCCACGACCTCGGTGTCGGTCTGCGACGAGAAAGAGTAGCCGTCACGGATCAGCTCATCGCGCAATTCGGCGAAATTCTCGATGATGCCGTTGTGGACGATGGCGACGCCGTTGGAAAAATGCGGGTGTGCATTGGTCTCGTTCGGAACGCCATGCGTCGCCCAGCGGGTGTGGCCGATGCCGATCGTGCCGTCGAGCGGCTCGTCCTTGAGGCGGCGTTCGAGGTTGACCAGCTTGCCTTCGGCGCGGCGGCGGCCAAGTTCGCCATGCTCGATGGTTGCGACGCCGGCCGAGTCATAGCCGCGATATTCCAATCGCTTCAGCGCGTCGACGATGAGCGGTGCGACTTGCGAATTGCCGACGATTCCAACGATCCCGCACATGCAGACAGTCCCCGATTCCCCAGGCAAAACCAGCGCTTATTTAGGGATCGCCGGTCCGCCGCGAAAGTCACATTGCATTTCGCCCGCTGTAACGGACGCTTCTCAACGCATGCACCATGCCAGACCGCTCTTGCAATCCAGTTACTGCAATTGCTCTATTTTCGATTGCTTCGGTAAGGAAGAAAAACACCAAATAATTGCTAATGGTCGGCGCCCGCCGCCTTCTTCTTTGCCGCCGCGGCCGAGGCAAAGCGCTCGCGCAAATCCTTGCCCTTGCCGGGGATCGTCTTCTGGCGGGCGCGGCCAAAGGCCAGCGCATCGTCAGGCACACTTTCGGTGATGACGCTGCCCGACGCGATGTAGCCGCCCTTGCCGATCGAAACCGGCGCCACCAGCGAGGAGTTCGAACCGACAAAGGCGCCCTCGCCGATATCGGTGAAGAATTTCGAATAGCCGTCATAGTTGCAGGTGATGGTGCCGGCGCCGATATTGGCACCCGCACCGACGCGCGCATCGCCGATATAAGTCAGATGGTTGACCTTGGCGCCCTCCTCGACAACAGCCTGCTTGACCTCGCAGAAGTTGCCGACTTTCGCTTTTTCCCGGAGATCGGCGCCCGGCCGCAGCCGCGCGAACGGACCGACATCGCAATTGGACGCAATGGTGGCGCCTTCGATATGGCTGAAAGCGTGGATTTTGGCGCCGCCCGCGATCTTCACGCCCGGACCAAACCAGACATTCGGCTCGACAATGGTGTCGGCGCCAATCTCGGTATCGTGCGAGAAATACACGGTCTCCGGCGCAATCAGCGTCACACCCGAAAGCATCGCCTCCTGCCGGCGGCGTGCCTGCCAGATGGCCTCGGCCTGCGCCAGTTCGGCACGGTTGTTGATGCCGAGAGCACTTTCGAAGCTGGCTTCAGTGGCAACGACATCGAGCCCCTGGGCGCTGGCGATCTCGACGATGTCGGTCAGATAATACTCGCCCTTGGCGTTCTTGTTGCCGACGGCATCAAGCAGCTTCAGCGCGTGCGCACCGGCCACCGCCATCATGCCGGCATTGCAGAAGCCTATTTTTTTCTCCTCCTCGGAGCAATCCTTCTCCTCGCGGATAGCAATCAGCTTGCCGCCCTTTTCGATCAACCGGCCATAGCCGGTCGGATTGGGCGGCCGGAAGCCGATCACCACGACGGCGGCACCTTCCGCCAGCTTCAGTCGCGCCACCGTGAGCGCGCCCGCGTCGATCAGCGGCGTGTCGCCGAACATCACGAGCACATCGTCGTAACCCTTTGATATTGCTTCACGCGCGGCCAACACGGCATGTGCCGTGCCAAGCCGCTTCTCCTGCACGAAGGTCTCTGCCTTCGGTGCAAACTTCGCCGCCGCCTTGCGCATCTCATCGGCGCCATGGCCGATCACCAGCGCCTGGCCGCTGGCGCCGGCGGCCTCGGCTGCCCTCACCACATGAGCGACCATCGGCAGCCCGGCGATCTGGTGCAACACCTTCGGCAGCGCGCTCTTCATGCGCGTGCCCTCGCCGGCGGCGAGGATAATGGACAGGCAGGATCTCTGGCTCATGGAAGGACAACCATATCAAAGGGTTGGGAATCAAGACAGGATAGCAGCGGCGGCATGCTGCACCAATGCGGTTAAATTCCGGTGAGATGGCGGAGAGCAGCTGACTCTTAATCAGCGGGTCCATTGCAAAAAAGTTTCCCGGAAGAATTTGTGCTGAATAGTGTTTTCGTTGCTCGGCTCGCGTCGGATAGTGGCGCTGGCATGCTCTGAAAAGGGAGGCTGCAAATGTTGAGCCGTGACCTGCATACCCTTGCTGCGCTGCTATTTTTTATTTCGATACTGATCTGTCCGGAGACAGCTCGGGCCGACTACGCCACCTCGCATGCCGAGGTGGTTTGCCAACCCGGCCACAACATCGCGCTGGTCCGCTTTACAATGACGGCGGACGAAGAGCCGGTCCTGTACGATCAACTGCCGGCCAGCGCCGACCAGGGGTTATCGGCGACACCGACCCTCGGCCAATCGAATTGCACCATGGCCAATGGCTGGACAATCCGCGTTCGCGACGGGCGGGAGCAAGCCTTTGGCTATGGCATGGGCGGTGGCGATCCGCCGGCCTTCTTCAGCCTCTGGATTGCAAAGCGAAAGATTCTATCGCGCAAACAATGGAAGCCAGGCTACGGGATGGACGACACACCCTGGCTGATCGGACTCGTCATCCGGCCGGATCGGCTGAGCTATTGCTATGCAGCCCATAGTTACGGCGCGCCGGACAATGGGGCGATCACCTGCCGAGACGAGCCATTCCAGCTCAATCGCCACGTGATTGACGGCGTCGAATACGGGACATCCAGTCGCCGGCCGCCAGTCGGAACCATATTGCTGGCGCGTGGAGCCACCGAGCCACGCCTCTGCCGAAAATTCCTGCGACTTCGACCAAAAGGATTTGAAAATGTCAGCATGACCGCCAACGACACCGCCAAGGTCTTCCCTGTGGAGACCGCGGGACAAGAGCTCAATGTCGCAACGATCGAAGTGTCGCCCGGCGTGCTTCGCAAGCTTGTCCGTTGGAACGGGACCAATCATTACTTCGACGGCGACCTTATGATGCTGGCGCCGGTCACTTCCGACCCTTCAAAAATTCTGGAAGAGAGCATGCTCAACAACGATGGGGACAAGTTCTCGGCGGACAAACTACCATCGGGATGGAGCGTCATAGCCGGACACATGCCCGGCCTCTATGTGGATGTGAGCTGGCGCTACGTCCACTTCGACACGCAGAGGATCGACGGAAAGCTCTATTTGCTGGCCCAAGCGACCAATCAGGAACAGCGCCCTACCGCTATCCTCGTCCAGCCGCTCGCCAACGGATTCAAAAGCGTCTGCGTCTTTCAGCGAGTCGAGTCTAACTTCTGATAGCAATCACGAGAGTCGCTATCCCAGCCGTCCCAGCACCGGGAAATTCTCCAGCAGCCAGTAAGACACTGTCTGCACGCCGCCGGTCAGGAAAAACACGCCGGCGACAACCAGCAATGCGCCGATCGCCTTTTCGACACGGCCGAGATGGACACGGAACCTGCCGAGGAAGCGCATGAAGGCGCCGGAAAACAGCGCTGCGATCAGGAAGGGTATGCCAAGCCCGAGCGAATAAGCGGCGAGCAGCAGCGCGCCCTCGCCCACCGTTTCGCGGCCGCCGGCCAGCGTCAGGATCGGCCCCAGCACCGGGCCAATGCAGGGCGTCCAGCCAAACGCGAAGGCCAGGCCCATGACATAGGCGGCGACGGCACTGGCGGGCTTGCCCTGCGACTGGAAGCGCGCCTCGCGCGACAACAGCGGAATGCGCAATATGCCGAGGAAATTCAGGCCCATCAGGATGATCAGCACACCGGCCCCCATCGCCAGCGGTTCCTGCCAGACGCGCAGCAGCCGGCCGATGGTCGAGGCGCCCGCGCCAAGCGCTACAAAAACGGTCGAAAAGCCGAGCACGAAAGCGATCGAGGAATAGAGCAGTGCGCCGCGCGCGCCTTCACGCGCCGTCGCACCCGCATTGCCGCGGAAATCGTCGACCGACACACCGGCCATATAGCAGAGATAGGGCGGCACCAGCGGCAGCACGCAAGGCGACAGGAACGAGATGGCGCCCGCCCCGACCGCGCTGACATAGCCGATGTCCAATGCCATTCCAAAGCTCCGACTGTTTGGCGACGATATAGCGGCGCTCTGGCCTGTGCGCCAATCACCAATGTGTGGCAACCGGTCGCTGTCGGCAATCGCACCGGCCGGGAATCCCGCTGCGCCACCATCCAAGTACGAACGGAGCGGGAGAATTGTTACCGGCCTGCCGGCGATCGATTCCCGGTCCCCTCGGGAAGATACCGTGACCGGCAGGCGTTGACACTGCGAGGCCGCGATTTCCCGCGTGTCTCCAAGTATCAGCCAGGGAGATTTCCATGAAAACCATAACCATAGGGCTGGCAGCACTTTTGCTGAGCACCGCCGCTTCCTTCGCCGCCGAAGCGTGGAAGGAAGCCGAGGTCAATGGCACCAAGATCTACACCGATGCCAATGGCATGACGCTCTATACCTATGACAAGGATGAGAAGGGCAAGACCAACTGCTACGACAAATGCGCCGCCAACTGGCCGCCGCTGAAGGCCGAGGCCGGCGCCAAGGCCGACGACGAATGGAGCGTTGTCGACCGCACCGACGGCACCAAGATGTGGGCTTATGACGGCAAGCCGGTCTACACCTTCATCAAGGACAAGAAGGCTGGCGACGTGACCGGCGACGGTGTCGCCGACGTCTGGCACATCGTCAAGGCCGACTGAGCCTCGAAGCCTATTCCCGCTTACTAGGTGGGATATCAACTGGTCGCCGGGCACCCTCCATGCAGCCGGCGGCCGGTTTTTTGTGAGAGGGTGATATCTGGTCGCTATCCTGTGTGTGGTGGAACGCATCGACTCGCCGAACATGAAACGGGCTGTTTCCGCCTACTCCGCGCCATCATCCCCGAAAGCCAAAATTCTGCGATTTTCTCCATACACTCTTAGAGTGTATTGCTGCGGACAGCCTTGCAATTTGGGCGCTTCCCCTTGACCGGATGCAAAAGCGCGGCCATGTGAGCGACATACAGAACCGAGATTTCGTCGCGCGCAGCGGAATTCTTCTGCCGCATCACAGCTGATAATGAGACCTCATGGACGTCGTCGTCGTCGAATCGCCGGCCAAGGCGAAGACAATCAATAAGTATCTCGGCAAGAACTATAAGGTTCTGGCCTCGTTTGGCCACGTCCGCGATTTACCGGCCAAGGATGGCTCGGTGCGTCCTGACGAGGATTTCGCCATGTCCTGGGCGGTCGACACGGCCTCGGGCAAGCGCCTCTCCGATATCGCCAACGCGGTCAAGGATGCCGACGGCCTGATCCTCGCCACCGATCCGGATCGCGAAGGCGAAGCTATTTCCTGGCATGTGCTGGAAGTGCTGAAGCAGAAGCGCGTGCTGAAGGATAAGCCGGTCAGCCGCGTCGTCTTCAACGCCATCACCAAATCGTCTGTGCTGGAGGCGATGGCCAATCCGCGCCAGATCGATGCGCCGCTGGTCGATGCCTATCTGGCCCGTCGCGCCCTCGACTATCTCGTTGGCTTCACGCTGTCGCCGGTGCTGTGGCGCAAGCTGCCGGGCGCTCGTTCGGCCGGCCGAGTCCAGTCGGTGGCGCTGCGTCTTGTCTGCGACCGCGAATCCGAGATCGAACGCTTCATCCGCGAGGAATACTGGCAGATCGCAGCTCTGCTCGGCACCCCGCGCAACGACACTTTCGAGGCGCGGCTGACTGCGTTCGAGCGCAAGAAGCTGCAAAAGCTCGACATTGCCAACAAGGCGCAGGCCGACGACATCAAGGCGATGCTCGAGGGTGCCACCTTCAAGGCGCTGTCCGTCGAAGCCAAGCCGAACAAGCGCAATCCCGGTCCGCCCTTCACCACATCGACGCTGCAGCAGGCGGCCTCGTCGGGCCTCGGCTTCTCCGCCACGCGCACCATGCAGGTGGCGCAGCGGCTCTATGAAGGCATGGAGATCGGCGGCGAGACCACCGGCCTGATCACCTATATGCGAACCGACGGCGTGCAGATGGCGCCCGAGGCGATCGACGCTGCCCGCGACGCCATCGCCAAGGAATTCGGCCCGAAATACCTTCCGGAGAAGCCGCGCCAATACACTGCCAAGGCCAAGAATGCCCAGGAAGCGCACGAAGCCATCCGCCCGACGGATTTCATGCGCACCCCGGCATCGGTCCGCCAATATCTCGATTCCGACCAGATGCGGCTCTATGAGCTGATCTGGAAGCGGGCTATCGCAAGCCAGATGCAGCCGGCCGAAATCGAGCGCACCACGGTCGAGATCGAGGCGGTGAACGGTGCCCGCACGGCGGAGCTGCGCGCCGTTGGTTCCGTCGTTCGCTTCGACGGCTTCATTGCCGCCTACACCGACCAGAAGGACGATGACGCGGAAGACGAGGAAAACCGCCGTCTGCCGGAAATCCGGGCCGGCGAGCAGCTTGCCCGTCAGGCGATCAACGCCACCCAGCACACCACCGAGCCGCCGCCGCGCTATTCCGAGGCGTCGCTGATCAAGAAGCTGGAAGAGCTCGGTATCGGCCGCCCGTCAACGTACACCGCGATCCTGAAGACGCTGGAAGACCGCGACTACGTCACCATCGACAAGCGCCGGCTGGTGCCGCAGGCCAAGGGGCGTCTGCTGTCCGCCTTCCTGGAAAGCTTCTTCGAGCGCTACGTCGAATACGATTTCACTGCCTCGCTCGAGGAAAAGCTCGACGAGATTTCCGACGGCAAGCTCGCCTGGAAGGACGTGCTGCGCGATTTCTGGAAGGATTTTTCCGGCGCTGTCGCCGACATTAAGGAACTGCGCGTCACCGACGTCCTCGATGCTCTGAACGAGGAATTGGCGCCACTGGTCTTTCCAACGCGGGAAGACGGCTCGAACCCGCGCATCTGCCCGAAATGCGGCACCGGCAATCTGTCGCTGAAACTCGGCAAGTTCGGCGCCTTTGTCGGCTGCTCGAACTATCCGGAATGCTCGTTTACCCGCCAGCTCGGCGACGCCGCCAACCCGAATGGCGAGAATGGCGGCGGCGATGACGGCACCAAGGTGTTGGGCAAGGATCCTTACACGGCAGAGGAAATCACGCTGCGCTCGGGCCGCTTCGGCCCCTATCTGCAGCGCGGCGACGGCAAGGAAGCCAAGCGCTCCAGCCTGCCCAAGGGCTGGACGCCCGACTCCATCGACCATGAGAAGGCGCTGGCCCTGCTGGCGCTGCCGCGCGATATCGGCAAGCATCCCGAAACGGCCAAGATGATCTCGGCCGGGCTCGGCCGCTACGGCCCGTTCGTGCTGCACGATGGCACCTATGCCAATCTCGACAGCATCGAGGATGTGTTCTCGATCGGCCTCAACCGCGCCGTCACGGTAATTGCCGAGAAGCAGTCGAAGGGCAAGGGCGGCCGCAATGGCGGCACTGCCGCTGCGCTCAAGGAGCTTGGCGACCATCCGGACGGCGGCGGCAAGATCGTCGTGCGCGACGGCAAATACGGGCCTTACGTCAATTTCGGCAAGGTCAACGCCACGCTGCCGAAAGGCAAGGATCCGCAGTCGGTGACGATCGAGGATGCGCTGGCGCTGATTGCCGAGAAGGAAGCCAAGGGCGGCGGCGGCAAGAAGCCGTTCCGCAAGGCGGCAGCGGCAACCAAGGCGCCCGCCGCCAAGAAAACAGCGGCCAAGAAACCGGCCGCGAAGAAAAAAGGGTAGGACAGCGTGGCGCGCAGGATCACCGGAAGAAGCCACGGCGATCCACGCACCGCCGACACGAGAGCCAAGGTCAAGGATGACTATAAGCCCTCGCGTGACGAAATCCTGCGCTACATCGCCGAAAATCCCGATCGTGCCGGAAAGCGCGACATCGCCAAGGCGTTCGCGCTGCGCGGCGATGACCGCATCTGGCTGAAGGATATTTTGCGCGACCTGCAGGACGAAGGTGTCCTGACCAAGGAGCGCAAAAAGCTGGCCCGCGTGGGCGCCCTGCCCCATGTCGCCGTGCTCGACATTTTTGGCCGCGACGGCGATGGCATCTTGCTGGCGCATCCGGCCGAGGCAGTCGGCCCCGGCGAACCACCCGTAGTCTCGATCCGGGTTTCGCGCAGCGGCAATGGACCGGCGCCCGGTATTGGCGATCGCGTGCTGGCCAAGACCTTTCCGACCGATGAGCCAACAGGACCTGCCTATACCGGCCGGGTGATGAAGATTTTCGAGAAGCGGACCGATGCAGTGCTCGGCGTCTTCCGCGTGCTGCAGGACGGCACATTCCGCATCGAGCCGGTGGAACGCCGCCAGCCCGAGCTGATCGTCGACAAGGAATTCCAGAACGGCGCCAAAAATGGCGACCTGGTCGAAGTCGAGCCCGCGCGCGCCTCCCGCTTTGGGCTTCCTCGCGCCAAAGTACTCAACGTGCTGGGTTCGCTGACCAGCGAAAAGGCGGTCTCGATGATCGCCATCCACGCCCACGACATCCCGCACATCTTCCCGGCCGACGTCATCGCTGAATCCGAAGCTGTCAAGCCAGCGACCATGGATCATCGCGAAGACTGGCGCGACCTGCCGCTGGTCACCATCGATCCGGCCGACGCCAAGGACCATGACGATGCCGTCTTTGCCACGCCCGACCTCGACGAGAAGAACCCCGGCGGCGTGATCGCCACCGTGGCGATCGCCGATGTCGCGGCCTATGTCCGCTATGGCACGGCACTGGACCGCGAAGCGCTGAAGCGCGGCAATTCGGTCTATTTCCCGGACCGCGTCGTGCCGATGCTGCCCGAGCGCATTTCCAACGATCTCTGCTCGCTGCGCGAAGGCCAGGACCGCCCGGCGTTGGCGGTGCGCATGACCTTCTCCGCCGATGGCCGCAAGATCAGGCACTCTTTCCATCGCGTGATGATGAAATCCGCGGCGAAGCTTGCCTACCAGCAGGCACAGGCCGCGATCGACGGCGCGCCCGATGACAAGACCGCCCCGATCGTCGACACGGTGCTGAAGCCGCTCTGGGACGCCTATGCGATCCTGAAGCGTGGTCGCGACGGCCGCCAGCCGCTCGAACTCGACCTGCCGGAGCGCAAGATCCTGCTCAAGCCGGATGGCACGGTCGATCGCGTCATCGTGCCGGAACGGCTCGACGCCCACAAGCTGATCGAAGAATTCATGATCCAGGCCAATGTGGCCGCCGCCGAGACGCTGGAGGCAAAGAAGCAGGCGCTGGTCTACCGCGTCCACGATGCGCCGTCGCTCGCCAAGCAGGAATCGCTTCGCGAGTTCCTACAGACGCTTGGCCTGTCGCTGGCGCGCGGCGCGCAGATGCGGCCTGCTCAGTTCAACGGCATCCTGGAACGCGTGCGTGGCGCCGACAATGAGGCGCTGGTCAACGAGGTGGTACTGCGTTCGCAGAGCCAGGCTGAATACTCGCCGAAGAACATCGGCCATTTCGGCCTCAACCTGAAGCGCTACGCGCATTTCACCTCGCCGATCCGCCGCTACGCCGACCTGATCGTGCATCGCGGGCTTATCGCCGCACTCGGCCTCGGTCCGGGCGGTCTGACGCAGGATGAGGAGGCGCGGCTCGAAGACGTTGCGGTCCTGATCTCCGGCACGGAGCGGCGCGCCATGGCCGCCGAGCGCGACACGGTGGACCGGCTGATCGCGGCCTATCTTGCCGAGCGCATCGACGACCGGTTCGACGCCCGCATCTCCGGCGTCACCAAATCAGGACTTTTTGTCCAATTGCCGCAGTTTGGCGCAGATGGCTTCATCCCGGTGTCAACTCTGGGCGGCGATTACTATATATACGATGAAACGGCCCGCTCCCTGTTCGGAGAACGCACCGGCAAAGGCTACCAACTCGCGGACCGGGTCGAGGTCCGGCTCATCGAGGTGGCACCAATGGCCGGCGCGATGCGCTTCGAGATGTTGACCGACCCGAAGCCCCTGCCAGGCTCCAGCAAGTCGTTTCACAAGGCCAAGGGCCGCGCCCGTGCGTCGCAATCGCGACCGGGCTCGCGCGGCAGGAGACGATGATGCCAAAAGAATTAGGGATACAAGAACAGGTTTTCGGCGGCGAACATCACACCGGCCGGGTTGCCCGCCCCTTGTGGACGGCGATGAAGCGCGGCTTTTTGGGCCGCTGCCCGAACTGCGGCGAAGGCAAGCTGTTTCGCGGCTTCACCAAGACCGTCGAGACCTGCAGCGTCTGCGGCGAGGAAATCCATCACCATCGCGCGGACGACCTGCCGGCGTATCTGGTCATCGTCATCGTCGGCCACATCGTTCTCGGCGCTTTCATGGGCGTGGAGGCGACATCCGACTTGGCCACCTGGCAGCACATCCTCATCTGGGTGCCCTTGACCATTATTTTGTCGGTTGCCCTGCTTCAGCCTGTAAAAGGCGCCGTCATCGGACTGCAATGGGCGTTCTATATGCACGGCTTCGGTGACGAAAAGGATGGGATCGAGCCGCATCCCGGAACCTAGCGCGCCCTCTGGCGCAACGTACCGACCGTGAAAGGCCACTTTCGTTTGCAAGAACTTTCCGCTAGGTCCAGCGCATGGAAGCAATGACCAAGGCGGACGTCGACAAGCTCGACAAGGGTCTTGCCGCACATAGCGGCCGGCCCCTGCGTCCGCGTGACGCCGCGACGCTGATTCTTCTCGACCGCAAGGGCGATGAGGTTCTGGTTCTTATGGGCCGCCGCCACGCCGGCCACGCCTTCATGCCTGGAAAGTTCGTGTTTCCCGGTGGCCGCACCGATCCGGCCGACAGCCGCATCGCCACAGCCACCGCATTGCACCGCGATGAGGAAGCGAAGCTGCTTGCGGGTCCCGGTCGCACCAGTGCTGCGCGAGCCCGCGCTGTCGCGCTGTCCGCAATTCGCGAGACTTACGAGGAAGCCGGGCTGCTGATCGGCCAGAAGGCCGCCTTTGCGACCGACAAGCGTGACTGGCAAGGTTTTGTCGAACACGGCGTAAGCCCTTCGCTCGAAACGCTGCGTTTCATCGCCCGTGCCATCACCCCGCCTAACCGGGTGCGCCGCTTCGACACGCGTTTCTTCAGCGCCTGGCGCAACGATGTCGCCGTTGAACTGCCCGGTGGCGGCCCAACCAACGAGCTCGAGGAACTGGTCTGGTTGCCGCTTGCCAAGGCCAGGGAAGCCGACATACCCGACATTACCCGAATGATCCTGGACGAGCTGGAAAAGCGCCTCGCCCATGATCCACTGCTGCGACCGGGCGGTCCCGTGCCCTTCTACCGGCTTGTCCGCAACCGCTTCATCCGCGAACTTCTCTAGGGCAATTCCAGGAAAAGAGTGACGCGGTTTTCCGCCGGCAATTGCGTAAGATCAAACAGACAGAGTATTCAGCATCCCATGACGGTCGATACCCAACCACAGGGCGACGAACGCGTACACTGGCTGCCGATGGTGGCGGCGATCTCGTCGATCAGCGTCGTCGGCATCGCCATTGGCCTCGGCATGCCGCTGCTCAGCGTCATCCTGGAAACGCGCGGCCATTCGGCCTCGATGATCGGCCTCAACACGGCCGTCGCCGGCCTGGCCTCGATCGCCGGCGCACCGCTGGCGACCCCGCTCGCCATGCGCTTCGGCGTCGCCTGGACCATGGTGGCCATGATTGCCGCCGGCGTTCTGGCCTTTGTCGGCTTCCATTTCGCGCCCGATTTCTGGATGTGGTTCCCGCTGCGCATCGTGCTGCATATCGCGCTGACCGTGCTGTTCATCCTGTCGGAATTCTGGATCAGCACCTCGGCGCCGCCGCACCGGCGCGGCCTTGTCCTCGGCATTTACGCCACCGTCCTGTCGCTCGGCTTCGCCGCCGGACCCTGGCTGTTTGCCCATCTCGGCAGTTCCGGCTTCAGGCCGTTCGGCGTCATCATCGGGCTGGTGACGCTGGCCGCGATACCGGTACTGGCCGCACGCAACGAAAGCCCGACCATTGTGGCCGATGGCGAAACCAGCAATTTCCTACGCTACATCTGGCTGGTGCCATCGGCCACCGCCGCCGTGCTGGTCTTCGGCGCGGTCGAAACCGGCGGTTTCGCTCTGTTTCCCATCTACGGCAACCGCATCGGCTATTCCGAAGCGGACGCAGCCCTGCTGCTGACTATGATCGGTCTCGGCAACGTTTTGTTGCAGATTCCGATCGGCATGATCAGCGACCGTGTCAGCGATCGCCGCTATCTGCTGCTCGCCTGCGCCACCGTCGGCCTTGCCGGCACGATATTCATGCCCTTCTTTGCGTCGAACTGGCACTTGATGGCCGCCCTTCTGTTCGTCTGGGGCGGCGTGGTCGCTGCCATGTACACGATCGGCCTTGCCCATCTCGGCTCGCAGCTTTCCGGCCACGAACTGGCATCCGCCAACGCCGCCTTCGTGCTCTGCTACGGCGTCGGCATGGTGCTCGGTCCGCAGGCGATCGGCATCGGCATGGATGCGTTCGGTCCGTCCGGTTTCGGCTGGTCGCTCGGCCTGTTCTTCGCCGCCTATATGGCACTGGTCGGCGTCAGGCTCGTCCGCAAGATTCTGCTTTGACTCCTCGACGCAACGCCCGCTGCTGACAGAACCGTGTCAGGAGCGCTGGGTTAGAAGAGTGTCCCAAAACATCGGAAGTTGAGGACACTCCCATGATCGACAGCGGTTTTGAAACGACATCCCTGCGAATGACGCTCCTGCTGCTAGTGACCTTCCAGGCCCCGGCTGCCGATGTCGACCGCATCATGGACGCGGTGGTTGCGATTGCCCCGCTGGCCATGGGCAAATATGACCGCAACGCCTATCAGTCGGCACACGGCATCGAACGCTACAGGCCGCTTGACGGGGCCGCGGCCGGCGCCGAAACCGAATTGCGCCGCCGACCGGGCACGGTCGAGGTTTCATTCGAACTGCCTGACGACCAGACACTTGCCAGCCGTGTCGTCGAGGCGATTTTCCGGGCCCATTCCTATCAGGAGCCGGTGATCCGCATCCAACCGATCCTCGCCAGCCGCTCCAAGGGGCTGGACGACCGCGCCAATCCGAATCGCTGGTGGAACACGACCGGAGACTGGAAGAAGGTTGCGGCGCCTGAGGCGGAAACCGTCTAATTTATGCGTAATGCATAGCCTGGGCGGTCCGCATCAGGCCCACTGGGCTTGACTTTCCAGGCACGTTCTTTATGTGTCGCGCCAAGTTTCCCGCGTCCGGGTGTTTTCCCGTGCTCCAGCGGCCAAAACCCCACGAACATAACGGACTGAGATCATGGCCAAAGCCGCAAACATCAAGATCAAGCTTCTGTCGACCGCCGACACCGGTTTCTTCTACGTCACCAGCAAGAACAGCCGTACCAAGACCGACAAGCTGTCGTTCCGCAAGTACGACCCGGTCGCCAAGAAGCACGTCGAATTCAAGGAAACCAAGATCAAGTAATCTGGGTTTCCCTCTGGAATGCCGAAACGCCGCCCACTGGGCGGCGTTTTAGTTTGCGAGGCAGAAGCTGCGGGCTGCGTTCTGTCAGCCCCGGCTGAATTTCGTCAGCCGATGCGATCGCCGCTTTTAGGCTCGAACAGATGCAGCGAGGCCGGATCGGCCGACAGCCGCACGATATCGCCAGGCTTCACGCCGGCACGGCCCATGGCAAAGACGCACAGCTGCTGGCTCGCCAGTTTGACGTAGAACTGCGTCGAGAGGCCGAGCGGCTCCACCACCCCCACCTCGCCCTGCAGCGTGCCGTCATCGGCCAGCCTTATATGCTCGGGCCGCAGACCGATGGTGATCGCGTCGCCATCCCCAAGCGGCAGGCCATCCGGCAATTTCAGCGCCTGGCCGTCAGCCAGCACGGCTTCAGAAGTGGCACCCTTGCGAACCGACGCTGGCAGGAAATTCATGCCGGGGGAGCCGATGAAGCCGGCCACGAACATGTTGGCCGGGCGGTCATAGAGATCGAGCGGCGCGCCGACCTGCTGGATCAGCCCGTCATGCATGACGACGATCCGGTCGGCCATGGTCATCGCCTCGATCTGATCGTGGGTGACGTAGACCGAGGTGGTCTTCAACTGCTGGTGCAACGCCTTGATCTCGGCGCGCATGTGCACGCGCAGCTTGGCGTCGAGGTTCGACAGCGGCTCGTCGAAGAGAAAGACCTTGGGATCGCGCACGATGGCGCGGCCCATGGCGACGCGCTGGCGCTGACCACCGGACAATTGGCGCGGCAGGCGCTGAAGGTAGGTGTCCAGCCCCAGCCGCTTGGCCGCACCGTCCACCCTGGCGTCGATCGTCGTCTTCTCCGCTTTCTTCAAAAGCAGGCTGAAGCCCATGTTTTTCGACACGTCCATATGCGGATAGAGCGCATAGGACTGGAACACCATCGCGATGTCACGATCCTTGGGCGCGACGTCATTGACCAACCGTTCGCCGATGCGGATCTCGCCGCCGGAAGCTTCTTCCAGCCCGGCGATCATGCGCAGCAGCGTTGATTTCCCGCAGCCGGACGGGCCGACCAGGACGACGAATTCGCCATCTGCGATTTCAAGGTCGACCGCGTGCAGGACGCGGACCGCGCCATAATCCTTGCGGACCTTTTCGAGTGTGACTGAAGCCATCGATCTATCCTTTGACGGCACCGGCGGTCAGGCCGGTGACGAGATAGCGTTGCAGGAAAGCGAAGAAGATACAGACCGGGATCAGCGCCAGGATCGACGCCGCCATCATCTGCCCCCAATCGACGGCGAACTTGCCGATGAAGGTGAGCAGGCCGACAGCAAAAGTCTTCTGGTCGTCGCTGGAAATCAGCATCAGCGCGAACAGGAGCTCGCTCCAGGCCGCGGTGAAGACGAAGCCGAGCGTGGCGCCCATGCCGGGCAGTGTCAGCGGCACGATCACCTTGCGCATCGCCTGCGCCCGGGTGCAACCGTCGATCATCGCCGCCTCTTCCAGATCCTTCGGGATGCCATCGAAGAAGGACTGCATCAGGAAGGTGGCGAAGGCAGTGTTGAAGGCGGTGTAGATGATGATCAGCCCGGTCAGGCTGTTGATCAGGCCGATCTCTCCCATCACCCGGTAGATCGGCGGAATGACCATCACCAGCGGGAACGTCTGGGTCAAAAGCAGCATCAGCGCCAGCGTCGCCTTGCCGCGAAAGGTGAAGCGCGACATGGCGTAACCGGCGAGCGTGGCGATGACCGTCACCAGGGCCGCCGTCGACACCGAGACGATGACGCTGTTGAGGAAATAGCGTGGGAAATCGGTGGCTTCGAGCACGGTGACGAAATTCTGCAACGTCATATGTGATGGCCAAAGCGTGACGCCTTCGGAATAAAGCAGCCGCTCCGGCGTGACGGAGATCTTCAGTGTCCAGTAGATCGGGAACAGGGCGAAGATCAGGTAGACACCGATTGCCGCGTAGAGGCCGATGCCACCGAAGAAGCGTTGCGAGGCTGAGCGTCCGGCGATCATCAGACGTGCCTCACCAGGGAGCGGCGGATGGCGATCAGCGCGATCGCATAGACGATCAGCAGCACGAGCAGCAGCACGGCCACCGCCGAGGCATAGCCCTTGTCCAGCGACTTGAAGGCACTGACATAGATGTAGACCGGCACCGTGTTGGTCGAGCCGGCCGGGCCACCCTCGGTCATGACGAAGATCAGGTCGGCGAAGGTGGCGATCCAGATGGTGCGCAACATGACCGTGATGGCGATGGTCGGCGCCAGGAACGGCAGCGTCACCTTGGTAAAGCGCTGCCAGGGCGAAGCGCCATCGATCGCGGCCGCCTCATGCAGTTCGGACGGGATGGACTTCAGCGCCGCCAGAAGCGTAATGGCGAAGAACGGAATGCCGAACCAGACATTGGCGATGATCGGCCCCCACATCGCGGTGGCCGGATCAGACAGGATGCTGGTGGTCGGGTCGGCTCTGAGCCCCACGGCGAACAGCCAGTGCGGCAGCGGGCCGACGATCGGGTTGAACAGCCAGGCCCAGGTCAGCCCTGACAGGAAGGATGGCACCGCCCAGGGCAGGAACACCAGTGCCTGCACCGCCTTGCGACCCCAGAACGGCTTGTCGAGCAGCAACGCCAGCCCAAGGCCGAGGAAGAACTGGAAGAACAGGCTGGCGACCGTCCACCACAGCGTGTTGACCAGCGCCTGGCCCAGCACCTGATCCGAAAACATCGCCTGATACTGCCCTAGCCCGACATACTCCGACTTGAAGGCCGAGAATTTGCGGAAGGAGTAGCTGATGCCGATGACCAGCGGTACCAACAGCACCACGACCAGCAGGATAATCGCCGGGCTGAGATAGAGCCAGGGCTCGATGGCGGCATGCGACAGCCGCTTGCGGCGCGGCTTACCGGCGGATCGTATTTCGGACACGGCGTAGGTCATTGCTGAGGATCGGCTCCGTGGCGTCGGGGATAGCGTCCTTCTCCCCGTTCACGGGAAGAAAATGCCGGTCCACCCTCCGAAGCGGCAGCGGAGCTGCTGCGGAGGACGGGCAGGCGGATGAGGGGCAGCGCGAGCCTTGGGGTGCTGGCGCAGCCCCTCATCCGGCCCTTTCGGGCCACCTTCTCCCCGTCAATGGGGAGAAGGAAGAAGTTGGCTCACTTCTTGTTCTTGGCCAGCCAATCCTGCTGTTCCTTGGTCAGGAAGGCAGCCCACTGATCGGCAACGTCCTTGGCCGTCTTCTGGCCAAGCAGCACTTCCTGGAAATTCTTGATCGCCACCTGGTCGACGAAATTGCCGAGGTTTTCCAGATGCGTCGGCGGCGTCACCATTTCATATTTCGAGCTGTCGCTGAGCTCGGTGAACCAGCCCTTGAACTGCTCGGTCTTGAAATGGGGATCCTGGTCGGCGCCATTGTGGATCGGGACGACGCCGACTTCCTTGGCCCATTCCAGATTGTCCTTGGGCGAGAGCAGCGTCGACATCAGCTTCCAGGCATCGTCCTTGTGCTGCGAGTTGGCGAACATCGCCCAGCCGGCATAGCCGAGCGTCGGATAGGACTTGCCGCTCGGACCAACCGGCAATGGCGCCACGGCGAAATCGTCGGCGCTCATCTTGTCGGCGATGCCGAGCAGTGCGTCCGGATCCTGGTTGAGCATGGCGCAGGTGCCGGAATAGAAGCCGGTGACGGTTTCATTGAAACCCCAGCTTACGGCATCCTTTGGCGCAAGGCCGTTCTTGTACATGTCGGCCAGCATCTGCAGGCCCTTGACCGAGCCCTCGTCGTTGATGGTCGAGGTGCCGTCCGCGTTGAAGTAGCCGCCCTTGCCGGCGGCAATGTTCATGAACATATGCATGCCGTTGAAGGCACCCGGCCCGCCGCGCAGGCAGTAGCCGTATTTGCCGGGGATGGCCGAGATCTTCTTGGAGTCGGCGATGAACTCGTCGAGCGTCGCCGGCGGACCGTCGAGACCCGCTTGCTTGAACAGCTTCTTGTTCCAGAACAGTGCGTTCACATAATAGCCGTAGGGGATCATGAACTGGGTGTTGTTGACCGTCGAGCCAAACTGCTTGGCGCGGTCGCCCAGCGTCTTGGCATCATCCCATTTGGCCATGTAGGGGCCGAGATCCTCAAGCTGGGCGTTGTTGGCATAGAGGCCCATCCAGCGTTCCGGCATCTCGACAACGTCGGGCGTATCGCCGGCCTGCACCATGGTCAGGAACTTTTCGAAGGCCTGGCCCCAGGGCAGCGAGATCAGCTCGACCTTGACGCCGGGATTGGCGGCTTCGAAATCGGCGATCTGCTTCTTCAGGAACTCGGTGCGCGGCGGGCTGGTGATGACTTCGACCATTTTCAGGGTCGAATCGGCCAGCGCGCTCCCGGCGGAAATCGCCAGCCCCGCAACGGTGGCAAGCATGACGGTCAGTTTTTTCATGTTCAAGACTCCCATTTTGAACCCGCTTGTTATTTTCTGGCTTTTTCGAAGGCCTGGGCGACGTCGGCCCAGAGATCTTCGACACTTTCCAATCCGACATTGAAGCGGATGGTTCGGGGGCTGACGCCGAAGCGCGCCATCGAATTCAGTCCCGGCGTCTGCTCAAGCGACGCCTTGGCCGGCACGACCAGGCTCTCATGACCGCCCCAGCTGACGCCGATGCGGAAATAGTTCAGCGCGTCGACGAAGACGGGTATGTCGATATCGTCCGTCACCTCGAAGGAGAACAGACCGGCATAGCCGGCCAGCGTCGCCTTGCCCGGATGGTTCGAATAAACGGGATGGTTGACCCGCTCGACACTGGCATGCGCCTTCAGCCGCTCGGCAATGGTCAAACCGCTCTTCATGTGGTGCGGCAGGCGCAGCGGCAGCGTGCGCAGGCCGCGTAGCAGCAGCCAGGCCTCGAACGGCGACAGTTTGCCGCCTAGATAGGAATAGGTCTGCTCGTTGATATGCTTGATATGGGCGGCCGAGCCCGCCACCACGCCGGCGACAGTGTCGCTGTGGCCGCCGAGATATTTCGAGGCCGAATGCAGCACTAGGTCGACGCCATGCGAGATCGGCTTCTGGAACACCGGCGTCGCCCAGGAATTGTCGATCGTGGTGATGATGCCTTGCTCTTTCGCCAGCCGGGTCAGATGCGGCAGGTCCTGCAGCTCGAACATCATCGAGGTCGGGCTTTCCAGGTAAAGCAGCTTGGCGCCGGGAAGTGCCGCGGCAACAGCATCCGGGTCGGAACCGTCTACATAGTCGACCTTGATATTGAGCCGCGGCAACAGCCGTTCGAACAGCCGATAGGCATCGCCATAGCAGTTGCGCACCGCAACGATGCGCTCGCCTGCCCCCACAAAGGCAAGCACCGTGGCGCTGATTGCCGCCATGCCGCTGGAAAAGCCGCGCGCGGCCTCGGCGCCCTCGAGCGCGGCCACGCGCGCTTCGAACTCCATCACCGTCGGATTGTCGCCGCGCGAATAGATCGGCTGCCTTCGTTTGCCGGCAAACGTGTCGGCCATCTCGGCATAATTGGCGAAGGTGAACAGCGAGGTCTGATAGATCGGCGGCACCACGGCACCGCCGGGAAACGGTTCGTCATGCGCCAGAAGCGTCGCCGCCTCGGCAAGATAATCGTGGTCGAAACCTGAGGGATGCTCGTTCATGTCTGGCTCGAAAGTTTGAGTTTGGCGGCACCGCGCTTGAGGTCGTCCTCGACGGTGGCGATCAGCTTGAGCGCCTCGGCGCGGGCGCCTTGCGGGTCGCGAGCGATGATGCGTTCGTACATGGTGCGGTGGTAGGGAAAGCTGGCGTGACCGAAATCGCGCACGCCAAGCGGATGCTCCCAGAAGCGGTGGAAGAGCTCGTGCATGGCGGCGATGATCTGTTCGAACAGCGGATTGCCGGAGACCCGGTAGATCGCCTGGTGGAACTCCCAGTCCTCTTCCGAGGACATGCCGTCGCGAGTGCGAAACGCCTGCTCCATGATGTCGAGCTTGCGCTCGATCTCGGCGATGTCGGCCGGGCTGGCGCGTTCGGCGCAAAGGGCGGCCGCCTCCGCTTCCAGCGCACGGCGGATTTCGAGAGTCTGCATCAGGCTGGTGAAATCATTGCCGCCCGCCAGGGTCAGCGGCATGTGCAGCATGTCGGGTGACACGGCCGCCTTGAGATAGGTGCCGCTGCCTTGCCTGCGCTCGACGAGGCCGAGCCCTTCCCAGCGCGTCAGCGCCTCGCGCACTGTGTTGCGGCTGACCTTCAGCCGCTCGGCCAGGATACGCTCGGTTGGCAGTCGCTCGCCAGGCTGTAGGGCCTCGGCGCGAACAAAGCCCACCAACGCCTTCAGCACGGCGTCGTCGCGCGCCGTCGTCTGAATGGGTGGCAGGCTGTTCTGGTCCACAAATCCTCCCCGAAAGCGATGCAAAGTGGTGCAATGGCCCAACCAATTCTGCATGGACAGAGAGACGTGTCAACAGCCGAAACGAAGATGGGCCGAACGGCGCGCCATGGCGCGCCGTTCGGCCGTCAGTTCAAGCTTGGCTTCGCGCCGGCGTGACGGCTGCGCGAGTAGCGCGCCAGCGCGCGAACATGTCCTCGCGAACCCGCCTCGAAGCCGCGAGCCGCTTCTTTGCTTCCGCCAGCACGGACGGCGAAGCCTGTGCGGGTGTGCCCGATTGGAACGGAGGAGCCGGGGCATATTCGAGCGAGAGCTGCACCGTTTCGGCCTCGGCCTGACCGAGAAGCCTGGCGACCAAAGCGAGACCAAAATCGATTCCCGAGGTGACGCCGCCGGCGGTTATCAGGTTTCCGTCCTCGACAATGCGCTCGTCGACTGGAATGGCGCCGAACTCGGCAAGGAAATCATGCGCATACCAATGCGTCGTCGCCCGCTTGCCTTTGAGCAGGCCGGCGGCACCGAGCACCAGGGCACCGCTGCATACCGAGGTGACATAGCGTGTCTGAGCCGCGCGCTCCCGCACGAAATCGAGCACGGCCTGATCCTCCAGCAGCGCGTTGACGCCGCCTCCACCCGGAATGCACAGCACATCGAGAGGCCGGCAATCGTCGAAAGTCGCCGTTGGCTTCAGCGACAGCCGCGTCGACGACATCACCGGATTGCGATCCTTCCAGATCAATTCCACCTCGGCGCCCTTTGCCGATGCCAGGACTTCATAAGGGCCGGTGAGGTCGAGCTGCTGGACATCGGGGAAGACGAGGATGCCGAAACGAAGGGTCATGAAAATCTCCGCAGGTTGACTTCAGCCAATCTAAGGCATCATGCTTTGGCACGATCGCCAATCACCCCTCGTTTCAAGCCAAATCGCCATGCGCCGTATCGAAATCCTTGCCTATCCCGACATCCAGCTTCTCGATGTCAGCGGGCCGCTTCAGGTTTTCGCCAGTGCCAACGACTTCAGGATGCAGGCCGGCGAACCGGCTCCCTACGCGGTCACTGTCGTCGCCGCCTCGCCGCGGATCAGGACATCGGCTGGTCTCGTGCTCGAGACTGCGGCGCTGCCGGTGCACGGGTCAGGGATCGACACGCTGATCGTGCCTGGCGGATGCGGCGTCAACGCAGCCTGCGAGGATCCCGAACTCGTCCAATGGATCATCGGCCGCTCGCGCGACGCCACACGAACGGCTTCCGTATGCAGTGGCGCCATGCTTCTGGCGACGGCAGGACTGCTCGACGGCCGGCGTGCGGTTACCCACTGGGGACGCTGCGCCGAGTTCGCGAAACGCTTTCCGGCGGTCCGCCTCGAACCCGATCCGATCTTCATCCGTGACGGCAATGTCTGGACCTCGGCAGGCGTGACGGCGGGCATAGATCTCACCCTTTCCTTCGTCGAGGCCGACCTTGGCCGGCGCGTGGCGCTTGCGGTGGCGCGCGAGCTGGTGGTCTTCCTGAAACGCCCCGGTGGCCAGGCGCAGTTCAGCCAGACGCTCAAGCTGCAGCAAGGCGACGAACGCTTCGACCGGCTGCATGGCTGGATTCAGGACAATCTGGACGGAGACCTTTCGCTACCGACCCTGGCCGAGCGCGCCAATATGAGCCCGCGCAGTTTCTCCAGGCACTATCGGGTGGCAACGGGCCGCACACCTGCGCGCGCGATCGAGGAGATCCGGATCGAGGCGGCGCGACGGATGCTGGAGCGGGGCCAGGCCGTCAACCAGACGGCCCGCCGCTGCGGCTTCGGATCGGAAGAGACGATGCGACGCGGCTTTCTACGCGTCCTCGGCACAAACCCGCGCGATTATCGCGAACGCTTCTGACGCAAAGGTTCGCGGCACCCATTCCTGGTCTAAGGAGTGTTGCTAACGCGCGGCGGGCGGCCCGAACCAGGTGGTCAGCGCGTCAGCCAGCCCGTCCAGGGTTCCAATCCCAACCCAGGCCACATAGCCATCCGGCCGGATCAAGACGGCGTCGGGCGCAGCGACCGTCCCGAGCACCGGAAGCTCCCAAACACCGGCGTACAAAGCGTCGGTCTGCCGGACCCGGTCCGCCCAAGGCGTAATGTCCAGCTTGCCGGACGCACCGAGGTTGAGAAGCACCGGCCGCGCATCGTGCAACAAGCTGAAGACCCGCAAAGGCCCTTTAGCGGTGACCAGATTGAGATCGGGCATTCGCCGCCCGAGCAAGGGGTGCCCCTCGCCCAGGTCATAGTGAACGCCCAGACCGGACATCTCCGCGGCAATTCGTTTGCGGGGCTCGTCCAGGCCAAGGAGCTCGGTAACGGTGTCGCCCAAAGCCTTGGTGCGGTCATCGGTGCGACGAAGCGCGACCTGCGCCATCGTGTTGCGAAGAACGCGGGCGGCGACCGGATGACGCTCGGTGTGATAGCTGTCGAGCAGGCTTTCCTGCGACGTCCGCTTAACCACCTGGGCCAGCTTCCATCCCAGATTGACCGCGTCCTGCACGCCGATGTTGAGCCCCTGCCCGCCCATCGGAGGATGGATGTGCGCGGCGTCGCCAGCCAGCAAGACGCGCCTGTCGCGGTAAGCGACGGCCTGCCGTGTCATGTCGGTGAACCGGGAGAGCCAGGTCGGGCTGTGGACCCCGTAATCGGTGCCGTAGACAGCGACAAGCGCCTCGCTGAGATCGCGCAGCGTCGGTTCGCCGCCGATGGTCAGTTGCCTCTCGGTCAGCACGACACCCACCCGGTCGCTTTCCTCGATCTTGCCTATCGCATGAAATCCGTAGGCGTCGCTGCGAAAGCCCAATGCCGGTTCCTGCGCCATCTCGACCTCGGCGATCATCCAGCTCATCGTGGGGTCCCATCCGGGGAACTCGATGCCCGCCACCTTGCGGATCGTGCTGCGTCCGCCGTCGCAGCCGACGAGGTACTGCGCCCTCAACCGTCGGCCACCGGACAGTTCCACGTCGACACCACTATCATCCTGGGCAAAACCCGTGACTTCTTCTCCGCGATAGATCGGCACCCCCAACTCGCTCATCCAGTCCGCCAATATGCGCTCGATGTGGTTTTGCCGCAGCGCCAGTAGATAGTTGTGCCGGCTGGGAAAGTCGCCGATGTCCAAACGGATCATATGGAAGCCGACGGTCGGGAAGCGCTGTCCCTGGGAGAGAAACCGGTCGGCAATTCCGCGCTGGTCGAGCACCTCGATGGTGCGCGCGTGGAGGCCACCCGCGCGCAAGCCGATGAGGTCCTGGTTAGGACGCCGCTCGACAATGGCGACATCGACGCCGGCTAACGCGAGCTCGCCCGCGAGCATCAATCCCGTCGGACCGCCTCCAGCGATCACCACCGCATGATCGCGACGCAATTCATCTACTGGCGACACAATACCCATTCTCTTCACTCCCGTTTCCGCTGGCTTGGGGCCGCGGTTTTACGGGAACAACCGGGTCTTGCCGCAAGTCCCTTGTGCGCCATATGTATGAAACGGAGAGAGGTGCTCTCCTTGCCCCGGATGAACGACAGCCCAGAACGGCAGTTCGCAGTCGCGCCGCCGCAGTTGAAGCCGCCCCTGATCCAAGAAGCCCCATTCAGATTTTACCGAGCAAGAAAAAAGCCCCTTTCGGGGCTTCTACGCAGTCTTGAAACAAAGGGGGCCGGTCGGCGTTTGGCAGCGGTACGAGGAGGCCACTATGTGCCAGCGCCGGCCGGCCGACCCCACGGACCCAGGAGATGCGGCGGACCTGAGCATCATGGGGTATTCCTGAGATCGAGCCGGCTATCTACCCTCGTGCCGGCTTCGTCTTGGCCTGCACATTTGCGCAAGAGCTTATGAAAATCAACAGTTTCTTAACCAAGGCTCGCGAATCGCTTGGATTAAGGTAAACGGGTAACCATTCCGGGTTGACTGGAAAATCCAGCCAGGAATGTCATGCCGCTTTGGCAACGACACGGTTGCGGCCGCCGCTCTTGGCTTCGTAAAGCGCAAGATCCGCGCGCTTCATGAGCGCCGCCACGGTATCAACGCCCTTCAGCACCGACGACACGCCAACGCTGACCGTGACCTCGATCGTCTTGCCGTCGGCGCCGATGGCAAACGGCATTTGGGCGATTTCGGCACGGATACGTTCGGCCACTTTTTCGGCCACCACGCCGTCTGTATCCGGCATCACCACCACGAACTCCTCACCGCCGAACCGGCAGGCAAGGTCGATACCCCTGACATTCTTGCGCAGCCGCCGGGCGAATTCCCGCAGCACCTCGTCGCCGCCATCATGGCCGTGCGCGTCATTGATCGACTTGAAGCGGTCGAGATCAGTGATCATCACCGACAGCGGCCGGCGCCGCGCGACAGCGCGGTCGAACAGCGTCTGCAGATGGCTGTCGAGATAGCGGCGGTTGTGGAGGCCGGTCAGGCCGTCGGTCACCGCCATTTCGATGGTCTGGGTGACGCTGGCGCGCAGCTGGTCGTTATAGCGCTTGCGGCGCACCTGGGTGCGCAGCCGTGCGGTGAGTTCCTGCTGGTCGATCGGCCGCATCAGATAGTCGTTGATGCCGAGTTCGAGGCCGCGGATGATGCGCTCCTCCTCGCCCTCTTCCGCCAAAAGGATGATCGGCACGAAACGGGTGCGGTCCAGCGAGCGCAATTGCGAGCAGAGCCGGAGCGGATCGAAATCGGCAAAGGCTGTCGAGATCATCACGCACTCGTAGGATGTCTCGGCCGCCTGGAAGAACCCGGCATGCGGGTCACCGGTGACGTCGAGGTCGGCGCGATCACGCAACATTTTCTGAATGCGCTCGACGGACGATTTGCGTTCGTCGATCAGCAGCACTTTCGGCATCGTGTCTTCCGACGCGTAATTGCGGCTGAGCAGTTCTTCGATGCCGATGTTGCGCGTTGTCGAAGCCCGAAGCCGCAATTCGTCGGTCAACGACTTCAGCCGGACCAGGCTCTTCACGCGCGTCATCAGCTGCAGGTCGTTGACCGGCTTGGTCAGGAAATCGTCGGCACCCGCCTCCAGCCCGCGCACGCGGTCGGACACCTGGTCAAGCGCGGTGATCATCACCACCGGAATGTGCGCCGTTGCCGGGTCGCTCTTCAGCCTGCGGCAGACCTCGAACCCGTCCATGTCGGGCATCATCACGTCGAGCAGCACGACATCGACCTTGCCGTTCTCGCAGGTCTCGATGGCGTCAGGCCCGTTGCTGGCCGTCAGAACCTCGAAATATTCAGCCAGCAGCCGGACTTCCAGCAGCCTGACATTGGCAGGGATGTCGTCGACGACGAGGATCCGCGCGGTCATTTCACAAGGCTCCGGCTCGGCTGGAAAGGCACATCAGGCATCGCCCAGGTAGGATTTGATGGTTTCGATGAAACGCGGCACCGAGATCGGCTTCGAAATATAGGCCTCGCAGCCACCCTGGCGGATGCGTTCCTCGTCGCCCTTCATGGCGAAAGCGGTCACCGCGATGACCGGGATGACGTGCAGATCGTCGTCCTCCTTCAGCCATTTGGTCACTTCCAGCCCCGACACTTCTGGCAACTGGATGTCCATCAAGATGAGATCCGGACGGTGCTTTCGCGCCAGGTCGAGCGCCTCCAGACCGTTGCGGGTGCGCACTGTCTCGTAGCCGCTTGCTTCGATGAGGTCCCGAAAGAGCTTCATGTTGAGCTCATTGTCCTCGACGATCATGACCTTCTTCGGCATCGACATCCCGTCCCGGCCGTCCTTCCGCTCGAAGGTGGCCGTCATGCGCCCTTCGTTGAACGCACCAAACCCTGCTTCACTATACGGCAATATGATTGACGAAACGGAAACCCTCGGGCTGCAAAGCAGCGCGAATTCCGTCTCGCCTGCCTGCGCGTCCAAAAGGCGCGCCGCGCTGTAGAGGCTTGCCGCAAGCAATTCTTGCCATTAATGCGGAAGAGACTCATTTCCACATACCGAAGGTAGTGATGGCAAACGCGACGTCAATGCGCGAAGAGGCGGAAACCATTGCCGTGAAGGCGCTGGGCTTCGTCGCCTCCGATCCGGAGCTGTTGCCGCGTTTTCTAGCGATCACCGGAATAGAGGCGCATTCGATCCGTAAAGCCGCAGGCGAGCCGGGTTTTTTGGCCGGCGTCCTGCAGTTTATTCTCGCCCACGAGCCGACCCTGATGCGCTTTGCCGAGGAAACCGGCACGCCGCCGGCAGCCGTCGGCAAGGCGTTGCGCGCCCTCCCGCTCGGCGACGACAACCATGAGCATTCCATATGAGCGATGATCCAGAAACCTTGCGCCAGATCGAGGAACTTTCGGCCGACGGCCGGCCGCTGCTGGTGCTCGACGTCGACGACGTGGTGCTCGAATTCATCCGCCCGTTCCCGCATTTTCTCAAGTCGCGCGGCTACGGCCTGACCCTGGCGTCCTTTCGCCTGACCGGCAACATCGCCGAAACGGCCAGCGGTCGCCTGATCGAACAGCCCGAAGTCACGACACTGCTGGGCGATTTCTTCGACGCGCAAGCCGATTGGCAAAGCATCACCGACGGAGCCGCGCAAGCCTTGGCAGCGCTTGGTGACCGTGCGGAAATCATATTGCTGACGGCCATGCCGCACAGGCATCGTGGCGTCCGTCGCGCGCATCTCGATGCCCTGGGTCTGAACTATCCGCTGCTGACCACCGAAATGGCCAAGGGACCCGCAGTCGCCAGGCTGCGCGGCAAGAGCGGCAGGCCGGTGGTCTTCGTCGACGATCAGCCGCACAATCTGGCGTCGGTACGGGAATCGGTCGCCGACGCCAATCTCTTCCACCTGATGGCCGACAATTCGCTGCGTACGTTCCTGCCGCCGGTCCCAGACGATGTCATTGTCGTCCAGGACTGGCACGAAGCCGCGCCGAAGATCGCGGGCGCGCTGGGGCTCTAGAGCAATTCCGGGAAAAGTGTGAAGCGGTTTTCCCTTGGGAATTGCGTAAAAACAAAGAGATAGAGCACTTCGACGTTTCCGTGAAACGGTGAAACGCTCTAGAGCCGAATCCTCAGGGATTCAGCTTCGCGCCGGCCCCGCCATTGTCGCTGCCGCCATTGCCGTTACCGCCATTGTCGCTGCCGCCATTGTCGCTGCCGCTATTGGCGCCGCCGCCATTATCGCTACCGCTGTTGGCGCCGCCACCAGCGTTCCCGTTGTCACCATCGTTGACGCTGTCGTCCACCGCCGGATCGGCGGGCTTGAGCATGACGCCGTTGACGGTGACCGAGCCGTCGGCCTTGGTGCTGACAGCCCATTCCAGCCGGCCATCCGGCAGCGTCTTGGCAAAACCCTTGGCCATGAGAACAACAGGCACGTACTGCCCTAGCTCCGGCTCCGCCTTTGCCGCGTCCTGCAGATGCGCCATGATCTTGTCGAAGCCCGCGACATCGACGGTCAGATTTGCATCGGGCTTTTCGCCGAAGCTTGTCATCTCACCTTCCAGCGCGATCTCCATGTCCTTGTTCTTGATCGTGCTGTGGCCGACAACGACCTTCGGCGCCTTGGCCAGGAAGTCGGCTTTGAGCTGGTCGCCGAACTCGGCCGACAGCGGCGGATCCTGATTGAGATCAAAGGTTTCGATCGCCTTCTTCGCCATGCTGTCGAGATCGATATTGGCGCCGCCGAAATTCAGGTCGATATCGGTGGGCAGCAGCGCCACGCTCCAGCTCGGCAAAAGCTGCTGCGGCACGGTCAGCCCCGACGCCTTGATGCCATAGGTGAGCGTGCCGCTCTGGGAAACGCCATCGCTGCCGAAGGCGGTGCTGAGCTGGGTCGCCCCGAAAGTGCCGATCGGGCTATCGACGGCGAAATCCTTGAAGCCATAGGTACCTTCGATGCGCTCCCATACCGGAAGCGCGGCGAGCAGAAGCGACTTCAGCTGCGCCTGGTTTGCCTTCAGCGTCTTCTCGTCCTCATTGGCCACGGCAAATGCCAGGAGGTCGAGTAGCGGCTTGGTCTGCACGCCCTTGCCGTTGGCTTCCACCGACACTTCCGGCGACTTCACGGTGACTGGAAAATTCAGCCCGTTCTCGGGGTCGTTGAATTTTACCGCTTCGACGAAATTCAAGACTTTCTGCGACGTGGTGAAATCAACACCGCCATTGGCGGCTTTCGTGGCAGCGATTGTCGCGGTGCCGGCACCAGCGCTCGCCTCGATCTGCTGCTTGCCATCCTTGGAAGCCATCGTCATGCCGGCGATCGAACTGGCGCCGCTGATGAAGGCCGCCAGCTTTGGATCGTAGACGCCGGATCCCTTGCCGTCCTTGATCGAAAACTGCGTGCTTTGCAGCCCCTCCGGTCCATTGAACTCGAAGGACGCGCTCTGCGAAAAGTCCATCGAGACATCCCAGGTCCCGTCGCTGCGCGGCTTGACCAGCAAGGCGTAAGGGGCGAAGTCGAATTTCCCCAGCTTCTGATCGGGGAAGGTCGCAGCCAGCGCCTTGAAATCAAATACGATCTTGTAGGCATCGCCTTCGGCCGAAACCTTCAGGATGCCCTTGTCGAGCGCCTGTTTGCCGACATAGCGGGACAGATCATCGGACAATTGCTTCGCGCCCTGGCTGTCGACGGCCTGGCCGAAAGCGGGCGCGCTGAGCAGAAGCGCGCTAAAGGCAACTGGCAACATACGGTTCACGCGAATTCTCCGTTTGGTCGAAAGGCAAAAATTGTCTCGTCCTTCTGGTAGGGAAATACCATCACAACTGCAAGACGATGATGTTCAGGCACCCGGTTCCAGCACCAGCCGCATCAGCGGCCGGCCGGCCTTGCGTTCCACAAGTCTTTCGAAACCGGCCTTCTCGAAAACCTGCGACGAGCCGACGAACAGGCCGATCGAACGCGAATCGCGCGACAGGTCGATCGGGCAGGCCTCGACAAGCCGTGCCCCGCTCTGGCGGGCGAAATCGATGCCGCCCTCGACGAGGCGATGCGTGATGCCCCTGCCGCGCGCCTTGGCGCGAATGAAAAAGCAGGAGATCGCCCAGACGGCCGGATCGGCGGCGTCGGCGGCATCAATGGGCGCCGAGCCCCTGCCCTTGTTGTTCCATTCGGGCACGTCGGCGCGTGGCCCGATCTGCATCCAGCCAACCGCACTGCCGTCCTCGAACGCCAGCACGCCGGGCGGCGGGCCGGTCTCGATGCGCGCCTTGATATGGTCCTTGTTGCGTTCGCGGCTGCTCTCGCGCCGCGCCGACGGCGCCAGCCGGAAATGCGTGCACCAGCAGCCGTAGCAGGCGCCCTGCTTGCCAAAAAGGTCCTCGAATTCAGGCCAGAGCTCAGGCGCCAGCGGCACTATGGTCGTGCTCATGCGGTTCTCCCCAGGCCAAGCTTGTCGCTGGCCCTGCACTGTCGTACCATTGCTTCTGTTCTCTTTATGTTCGCAGTGATGGCGGCCCCTGTCAACAATCCCGATCACGGTTTTTGCCGTGACTGCCTGACGTTTCAGCGCAGTGAGACGCGCCGCTGTGAGCGCTGCGGCAGCCCTCGCCTTGCCCGCCATCCGGAGCTATACCGGCTGCATCTGGCCCATATCGATTGCGACGCCTTCTACGCGGCGATCGAAAAGCGCGACAACCCGGCGCTCAAGGACAAGCCGCTGATCATTGGCGGCGGCAAGCGCGGCGTGGTCTCCACCGCATGCTACATCGCCCGCATCCGGGGTGTGCGCTCGGCCATGCCGATGTTCAAGGCGCTGGAAGCCTGCCCCGAGGCGGTCGTGATCCCGCCCAACATGGAAAAATATGTTCGCGTCGGCCGCGAGGTTCGCGCCATGATGCAGGCGCTAACGCCGCTGGTCGAGCCGCTGTCGATCGACGAGGCGTTTCTCGACCTCGCCGGCACCGAACGGCTGCACGGCCTGCCGCCGGCGGTGGTGCTGGCGCGCTTTGCCCTGGCGGTCGAGAAGGAGATCGGCATCACCGTTTCGGCCGGGCTTTCCTATTGCAAATTCCTCGCCAAGATCGCCTCGGACTTCCGCAAGCCACGCGGCTTTTCGGTCATTGGCGAGGCCGAGGCGGTCGGTTTCCTGGCCGAGCAGCCGGTGACCATGATCTGGGGCGTCGGCAAGGCGTTCAACGCCACGCTGGAGCGCGACGGCATCCGCACCATTGGGCAGCTTCAGAAGATGGAGCGTGGTGACCTGATGCGCCGCTACGGCGTGATGGGCGACCGGCTCTACCGCCTGTCACGTGGTGAGGATGTGCGCCGCGTCGACCCCGACCAGGATGCCAAGAGCGTATCGGCCGAAACAACCTTCGACACCGACATCGCGTCGCTGGAAGAGCTGGTCGCGGTGCTGAGGGGCCTTTCGGAAAAGGTCTCGGCGCGGCTGAAAAAGTCAGGCATTGCCGGGCGCACGGTGGTGCTGAAGCTGAAGACCCAGGATTTCAAGCTGCGCACGCGCAACCGCCAGCTCGGCGACCCGACCCGGCTCGCGGACCGCATCTTTCAGACCGGAGTGGAGCTTCTGCGCAAGGAGACTGACGGGACAAAATTTCGCTTGCTCGGCATCGGCGTCAGCGATCTCTCCGATGACGACAAGGCCGACCCGCCGGATCTGGTCGACGTGCAGTCGCGCAAGCGCGCCATGGCCGAAGGCGCCATCGATGCGCTGCGCGACAAGTTCGGCCGCAAGGCGGTGGAAACCGGCTATACGTTCGGCAGGGGCCGCGATGCCCACCCGCCGGAGCCGCTGGAAGACTGATGCCGGATGCAGCGATGAGCTAGTTAGACGCGCGTCAGATCGATCCTGCTCGTCACCACGCTCTTGCCGGTTTTCGGATCGGTATCGATGACCGTCAGCCGGATCCCGTTCTCGCCTCGCTTCTCGACCGTCATCTTGGCCTTGCGATCACCGTTGACGTCCTTCGCCCAGCGGATGCCGAGATTGATCGCGTTGCCCGACCGGCTGCCATTCAGCTGTGCCGGCCCGGTGCGAGATCCGACATAGACGCCGCTGTACTTCGCCCCTGTGACCTTCAGATTGGCGCTGATGGCGCGCGACACAACAACGAGACCACGGCAATTGCCATCCAGCGAGAGCGAGGTCGAGGTCGCATTCGACTTGAAGCTGCAGGACACGCTGACGTTCGGCACATCCGTGGTGACCTGGACAGTGCCCTTGCCGGCGAAATTACCCTTGAACGACTGGAGAAATTTGGTCTCGTCGGCATGAGCTGCGCCCGCGGCAATCACCAGGCAGCCAGCAAGCGCGACTTGCGCGTATCGTCTCATAAAACTCTCCTTGTCGATATGGAAAGGCAGCAGGGATAAAATATGGGGAGTCAACGCCCGCGCCCGTATCAGGTTCCACCAGCGCCGCAAGCAGGCCGTGGCAGCTGGCCTAGAAGAATACATCGGCTAGCGATTGCGGCAAAAGCGCCGGCCTGCGAGATAACAGCCATGGCACCCACCCCCTCGATCCCCAAGGCTGCGTTCTGGATGGCGCTGTCGATCACGTCCTTCCTGGGGATGTCGATCGCCGGCCGCGCCACGACAGCCGAACTCAACGTCTTCCAGGTGCTTGAACTGCGCTCGGTGATCGGCTTCTTCATCCTGTTGCCGCTGGTGCTGACGAGCGGCGGCTTTGCGGCGATGCGCACGCAGCGTCCCCTCGCCCATATCGCCCGCAACGTCGTCCACTACAGCGGCCAGGCGGCATGGCTCTACGCCCTGACGCTGATCCCGCTGGCGGTGCTGATCTCGATCGAATTCACCACGCCGATCTGGACAGCAATCCTGGCGGTGACTTTTCTCGGCGAGAGGCTCAGCCGTCCCAAGCTTGCGTCGGTCGTGCTCGGCCTGATCGGTGTGGTGGTCATCGTCCGTCCCGGCGTCAACGCGGTCGATCCGGGGCATCTGATCGTACTGGGCGCCGCGGTCTGCTTCGGCATCTCCCTGGTGCTGGTCAAATCGCTGACGCGGACTGACAGCGTCGTGCGCATCATCTTCTGGATGTTGATCATCCAGTCGGCGGTCGGCCTCATCCCGGCGCTCTACGTATGGCGCACCCCATCGCTTGAACTCTGGCCGTGGATCCTGCTGATTGCCTTCACCGGCATGTCGTCACATTTCTGCATGGCCCGCGCGCTCACCTATGCCGACGCGACCATCATTTCGCCCATGGATTTCCTGCGCGTGCCTCTATCGGCGCTGGTCGGCTGGCTGCTCTACAAGGAACAGATCGACGCCTTCACCGCCGGTGGCGCGCTGCTGATCCTGATGGGCAATCTGCTCAATCTGCAGCGCAAGCCGGTGCAAGCGGCTGAAGTGGCGGCATCGTAGCGTCGCCGCCGGTTAGCTTCCGTCGTCGGGTATATTGAGGAGATGCCCGCAGGCCTTGCAATGCACCGCATCCGGCTCGTGTCGCTGCAATCCGCATTGCGGACAAGGAAAGAACACCTTGGCCGGTCGGAAAATCGCCTGCGCCAGCCTGACAAACAGCGATATGCCTATGATCATGGTGACGATCGCCGTCAGCTTGCCGGCCATTCCCGGCAGCACGATGTCGCCAAAACCGGTCGTGGTCACGGTGGCGACGGTGAAATACAGCGCGTCGACGTAGTTTTCCAGCCCGGCTCCGTTGCGGAAGAAGAAGGTGTAGACAAAGCCGGTGATGACGAAAAGAAACGTCAACAGGTTGATCACCGCGTGGCTCGCCTCGCGCCAGGGTCTCAGCCCACGCATCTCGAAATGCCGCCAGATCGAACCGCTGCGCGACAGCGACCATAGCCGCAGGATGCGCAAAAAGCCGAGATTGGCGAGCGCCGTCGGCATCAGCAGCGTCAACAGGATGAAGACATCCACCCAGGAGGTCGGCTGCTTCATCAGGCGCAGCATGTCGTTGGAGGCCAGCAGCCTGGCAATCAGATCGGCGCCGACGAGCGCCGCCACGGCATAGTCCAGCCACAGGAACGAGGCCGATTGCTGGATGACCGGTGTCGCTATGAAGAAAGCGATGACGGCCAGATCGATGACGATTGCAGCCACCTGAAACCGGAAGGCGGCGGGTGTGCGCCCATGGTAGAGTTCGCGCAGCCTTTGGCGCAGCCGCACCAATACGGAGTCGCCCTGCGGTGCTTCCTTCTCCGCTACCTTCATGCCGATCGCGATGACACGAGCGGCAGATGCCGACGCCTGCCAACAGCGGCGATCACACCAGCTCCACTTCGACCACGCCAGGCACGGCGCGCATCGCCGAGGCGATCTGTGGCGAGACGCGGTAGCCGCCCTGCAAGGCAATCTCGACCTCGCCCTGCGCTTCTTCCTTGATCACGATAATGCTCACCTGGCTTTCGCCGCGCTGGGTAAGCTGGGATTGAATGATCGAGGCTGGCCCATCGTTCCTGACGAAAATCCGCAGCGCCTTCTGGATGCGGCTTGCCTCGTCTTCCAGCGACTGGACCGAGTTGATACGCAAATTGACACCCTCGGGCCTGTCCTCAGCCGCGACGGTGATGACGACGGAGCGGCCGGCTTCCAGGAGGTCACGGTACTGCGCCAGCCCTTCCGAAAACAGCACGGCCTCATACTGGCCGGACGTGTCGGAAAAGGCCACCACGCCCATCTTGTTGCCGGTGCGCGTCTTGCGCTCCTGCTTGCTGGTCACCGTGCCGGCCAGACGGCCGGCGGAAGCGCCGCGTTTGACCGCCGCCGAGAACTCCGCCCAGTTTTGCACCCGCATCTTCTGCAGCGCCGCCTTGTATTCATCGAGCGGATGGGCCGAGAGATAAAAGCCGATGACCTGGAATTCGCGGTGCAGCCGGTCGGCGGCGAGCCATGGGTCCGTCGGCGGCAGATTGAGCGCCTGCGACTGAGCGCCCAGCGAGGCCCCGAAAATGTCGGCCTGGCCGGAAACGGCATTCTGCTGGGCAAGTGACGCCAGCCCCATCATCCGTTCGACGCCGGCCAGCATCGCAGCGCGGTCGTGGCCGAAGCAGTCAAGCGCGCCAGCCATGATCAGGCTTTCGAAGACCCGCTTGCCGACGATCTTGGGATCGACCCGCTCGCAGAAATCGGCGAGATTCTTGAACGGCTTTTCGCCACGGACAGTGACGATGTGCTCGACCGCCGCGTCGCCGACACCTTTGAGAGCGGCCATCGAGTAGTAGATGCGGTTCTCGCCGACCTCGAAAGGCCGAAAACTCGTCATCACCGACGGCGCCAGAACCTCGATGCCGAGGCGCAACGCGTCCTGGCGGAAGTCGGCCAGCTTGTCGGTGTTGCCCATGTCGAGCGTCATCGACGCCGCCAGGAACTCGACCGGATAATGCGCCTTGAGATAGGCGGTCTGGTAGGAGACGACAGCGTAGGCGGCGGCATGCGACTTGTTGAAACCATAGTCGGCGAACTTGGCCAGCAGATCGAAAATGAGGTCGGCTTGCGGCTTGTTGACGCCGCGCTCCACAGCACCCGAGACGAAGCGCTCGCGCTGCTTGTCCATCTCGGCGCGGATCTTCTTGCCCATGGCGCGACGCAAAAGATCGGCTTCGCCGAGCGAATAGCCGGACAGTTCCTGCGCGATCTGCATGACCTGTTCTTGGTAGACGATGACGCCTTGCGTCTCCTTCACCAGATGGTCGATCTTGGGATGGATCGAGGCCATCTCCTCCTCGCCATGCTTTCTGGCGTTGTAGGTCGGGATGTTCTCCATCGGACCCGGACGATAAAGGGCAACCAGCGCGATAATGTCCTCGATACAGTCGGGCCGCATGCCGATCAGCGCCTTGCGCATGCCGGCACTTTCAACCTGGAACACGCCGACCACCTCGCCGCGCGACAGCATGGAGTAGGTGTCGGGATCGTCGAGCGGGATGGTCGCCAGATCGATGTCGATGCCGCGGCGGCGGATCAGCTTGACCGCCGTTTCCAGCACCGTCAGCGTCTTCAGGCCGAGGAAGTCGAACTTCACCAGCCCAGCCTGCTCGACATATTTCATGTTGAACTGGGTGACCGGCATGTCCGAGCGCGGATCGCGGTACATCGGCACCAGCTCCGACAACGGCCGGTCGCCAATGACGATGCCGGCGGCGTGCGTCGAGGCGTGGCGGTAGAGGCCTTCCAGCTTCTGCGCCATGTCGAGCAGCGTCTGGACGATCGGCTCCCTCTCGGCCTCTTCGGCAAAGCGCGGCTCATTGGCGATGGCATCCGCGAGCTTGACCGGATTGGCCGGGTTCTGCGGCACCATCTTGGACAGCTTGTCGACCTGGCCATAAGGCATCTGCAGCACACGGCCGACGTCGCGCAGCACGGCGCGCGCCTGCAGCGTACCGAAGGTGATGATCTGTCCGACCTGGTCGCGGCCGTATTTCTGCTGGACGTAGCGGATCACCTCTTCGCGGCGGTCCTGGCAGAAGTCGATGTCGAAGTCGGGCATCGACACGCGGTCCGGATTGAGGAAGCGCTCGAACAGCAGCGAGAAGCGCAACGGATCGATGTCGGTGATGGTCGTTGAATAGGCGACCAGCGATCCGGCGCCCGAACCACGCCCCGGCCCGACCGGAATGCCTTGCGCCTTGGCCCATTTGATGAAGTCGGCAACGATCAGGAAGTAGCCCGGGAATTTCATCTTCTCGATGATGCCGAGCTCGAATTCGAGCCGCTCGCGATACTGCTCGACCGTGTAACCAGGGGTCGGCCCGTGCAGCGCAAGCCGAGCGTCGAGCCCCTCACGCGCCTGGCGGGCGAGTTCGGCGGCCTCTGCCTTTTCGGCCGCATCCTTGTCGGAGGCATCGCCGCCGGTGAAGCGCGGCAGGATCGGGCTGCGGGTTTTTGGATAGTAGGAACAGCGCAGCGCGATCTCGACCGTGTTGTCGATCGCTTCCGGGAGGTCGGCGAACAGCTTTGCCATGTCGGCCTGGCTGCGCAGGAAATTGTCCGGCGACAGCCGGCGTCTGTTGTCGACGGCAACGACCGAGCCCTCGGCGATGGCGATCAGCGCGTCATGCGCGTCATAATCGTCGCGCGAGGAGAAAAACGCCTCATTGGTCGCAACAAGCGGAAGTTCGTGCCTGTAGGCGAGATCGATCGTCTGATGTTCGATGACCCGGTCGTAGCCCGCGACCCGATCCAGTTCGACATAAAGCCGGTCGCCGAACAGCGCCTTGAGCGTCAGGAGCCGCGTCTTGGCCAGATCGCGGCGATCCTCCTTCAAGGCGTTGCCGATCGGGCCGCGCGGCCCGCCGCTGAGGCAGATCAGCCCGTCGGCCCGACCAACCAGCGTGTCGGTGGTCAGGTGTACCGCCTCACCGGGCGGTGTTTCCAGGTAGACGCCGCTGACAAGCCGAACCAGATTGGAATAGCCGGCCTCGGTCGCGGCGAGCAGGACGACCGGCCGCATTTCCGGCCCTTGGCGGCGGCGATCACGCTGGCCGTCGCTGTTTTCACCGGAAAAGGCGAGCGCGATCTGGCAACCGATGATCGGCTGGATGCCGTCCTTCACCGCCTTCTGCGCGAACTCCAGCGCGCCGAACAGATTGTTTGTATCGGTGACGGCGATGGCCGGCGCCTCGTCCTTGACCGCATGGCCGACGACTTTGCTGAGTTGAAGCGCGCCCTCGAGCAGCGAATAGGCCGAATGCACGCGCAGATGCACGAACGGCCGCGCCGGCACCTCCGGCCGCGCGGCCGCGATCGCGGCTTCGCGCTTCAGGGGATCGCGTGGAAGTTTGTCATCCGCCATGGTTTCTCGCGCTGCCGAAGGCCTTGAGTCGATACAAATGTATTGTCCGGGACCGGGCGATACCAGTCCAGCACAAACGATCGCCAGCCACAGGCTTCCGCGACCCGGCGTCGGAGATTGTTTCGAAATTCGCTCTGGCGAATCATATGATGGTGGTTTCGAGAACCGGAGCGGAGCGGACATTTGGGTCCGTGAGCACCGGAAGCGCAGAAAACGCCATCAGATGGCCGCCGGAGCAGAATTTCCAAACAGTCTCTAGGCGAATTCCATGATCACGGCGTCCACCGCCAGGCTGTCGCCCGGCTTCGCATTGAGCTTCGACACGACGAGATCGCGTTCGGCACGCAGCACGTTCTCCATCTTCATCGCCTCGACCACGGCCAAGGTCTCACCGGCCTTGACCTCCTGGCCTACGGCAACGGCGATCGACACCACGAGGCCAGGCATGGGGCAAAGCAGCAGGTTCGAGGTGTCCGGCGCCACCTTTTCCGGCATCAGCCGTTCCAGCTCGGCGGTGCGCGGCAGCATGGCGCGCGCGGTCACCGACATGCCCTTCCAGGCGATGCGAAGGCCATTGGCGACAGGCCGGATCTGGGCGACGACGGTGCGCTTACCAACAGTGCCGCGCCAGATCAGGTCGCCGGGTCGCCAGTCGGATGAAACGGTCAGCGCCTTGCCGCCGTCGATCGAGAGGTCGATCTCCATCGGGATGGAAATCATGCCTTCGAGAATGGAGGCGGTGAGATAGTCCTCGCCGATCTTCACCACCCAGTCGCGCTTGAGCGCTCCCGAATGCGGCGCCAACCGCCCGCCCAGCCGGTCGAGCCGGTCGCGGCGCAGCAGTTCGACCGCGGTCACGATCGACGCCAGCACGGCCTTTTCCTGGCTGTTGGGTACGATCGGCGCGAAACCGTCGGGATATTCCTCGGCGATGAATGCCGTCGATATTGCCCCTTCCCGCCAGCGCGGGTGCTGCATCAGCGCCGCTAGAAACGGAATGTTGTGCTCGATACCGTCGACCACAAAACTGTCGAGCGCTTCCGACATGGCATCGATCGCTTCGATGCGCGTCGGCGCCCAGGTGCACAGCTTCGCCAGCATCGGATCGTAGAACATCGAAATCTCCGAGCCCTCGGTGACGCCGGTGTCGTTGCGGATAACGATATCGCCGAGTTTCCCTTCCTCTGGCGGCTGGTAGCGCGTCAGCCGGCCGATCGACGGCAGGAAATTGCGATAGGGATCCTCGGCATAGAGCCGGCTTTCCACCGCCCAGCCCTTCAGCTTGACGTCGCTCTGCTTGATGGCGAGCTTTTCGCCGGCGGCGACGCGGATCATCTGTTCGACCAGATCGATGCCGGTGACGAGCTCCGTCACCGGATGCTCGACCTGCAATCGTGTATTCATTTCAAGGAAATAGAAGTTCTTGTCTTTGTCGACGATGAACTCGACCGTGCCGGCGCTCTGGTAGTCGACGGCCCTGGCCAGCGCCACCGACTGTTCGCCCATCGCCTTGCGCGTCTTGGCATCGAGGAAGGACGACGGCGCTTCTTCCGCCACCTTCTGGTTGCGGCGCTGGATCGAGCATTCGCGCTCGCCGAGATAGAGTGTGTTGCCATGTGCGTCGGCCAGCACCTGGATCTCGATATGGCGAGGGTCGACGACGAACTTTTCGATGAAGACACGGTCGTCACCGAACGAGCTCTTGGCTTCCGAGCGCGCGCGGTCGAAGCCGTCGCGCACTTCCGACTGGTCCCAGGCGATGCGCATGCCCTTACCGCCGCCGCCGGCCGAGGCCTTGATCATCACGGGATAGCCGATTTCGCCGGCGATCTTTTCGGCATGGTCGGCATTCTCGATGACGCCGAGCCAGCCCGGAACAGTCGACACCTTGGCCGCGTTGGCGAATTTCTTCGATTCGATCTTGTCGCCCATCGCCTTGATCGCCTTGGGCTTCGGCCCGATGAAGACGATGCCTTCCGCTTCCAGCGCTTCGCAGAAAGCAGCGCGCTCCGACAGGAAGCCGTAACCGGGATGCACAGCCTGAGCCCCGGTTTCCTTGCAGGCGGCGATGATCTTTTCAGGGACGAGATAGCTCTGCGCCGCCGGTGACGGCCCGATATGCACCGCTTCGTCGGCCATCTCGACATGCACGGCATCGCGATCGGCATCGGAATAGACCGCGACCGTGGCAATACCCATCTTGCGCGCCGTCTTGATGACGCGGCAGGCGATCTCGCCACGATTGGCGATCAGGATCTTGGTGAACATGCAGATATCCCTCGGGTCGGCCGTTCCTTTTATGACCTGTGCCGGCGCGGTCAAGCTGGCTGGACAAATCGCGGTGTTTCAATCGGTTTGGGATTAAAATCTCCGCACTGGCCCAAGCCTGGAACCAGCTAGCTGTTGATCGCCAGGGCAAAACCTGAAAGCTTGCGCAAAAATCGCCTTTTGGAGGAATTGCCTGATGAAAACCCGCGCCGCTGTCGCTGTCGCCGCTGGAAAGCCGCTGGAGATCATGGAGGTCGACCTCGACGGTCCGCGCGAGGGCGAAGTGCTGGTCGAGATCAAGGCGACCGGCATCTGCCACACCGATGAATTCACGCTGTCGGGCGCCGATCCCGAAGGCCTCTTTCCCGCCATCCTCGGCCATGAAGGCGCCGGCGTTGTGGTTGATATCGGCAAGGGCGTCACCTCGGTCAAAAAGGGCGACCATGTCATCCCGCTCTATACGCCGGAATGCCGGCAGTGCCCGTCATGCCTGTCCAGAAAAACCAATCTGTGCACCGCCATCCGTGCCACGCAGGGCCAAGGCCTGATGCCGGACGGCTCGTCGCGCTTCTCGATCGGCAAGGACAAGATCTTTCACTATATGGGCTGCTCGACCTTTTCGAACTTCACCGTGCTGCCCGAGATCGCGGTCGCCAAGGTCAACCCCGACGCTCCCTTCGACAAGATCTGCTACATCGGCTGCGGCGTCACCACCGGCATCGGCGCCGTCATCAACACCGCCAAGGTCGAGCAAGGCGCGACCGCGGTCGTCTTCGGTCTCGGCGGCATCGGCCTCAACGTCATCCAGGGCCTCAAGCTTGCGGGCGCCGACATGATCATCGGCGTCGATCTGAACAACGACAAGAAGGCATGGGGCGAGCGGTTCGGCATGACGCATTTCGTCAATCCGAAAGAGATCGATGGCGATGTCGTGCCTCACCTCGTCAACATGACCAAGCGCGGCGCCGACCAGATCGGCGGCGCCGACTACACGTTCGACTGCACCGGCAACACCAAGGTGATGCGTCAGGCGCTGGAAGCCTCACACCGCGGCTGGGGCAAGTCGGTCGTGATCGGCGTTGCGGGTGCCGGCCAGGAGATTTCGACAAGGCCGTTCCAGCTCGTCACCGGACGCACCTGGATGGGCACCGCCTTCGGCGGCGCGCGCGGCCGCACCGACGTGCCGAAGATCGTCGACTGGTACATGGACGGCAAGATCCAGATCGATCCGATGATCACCCACACGCTGAAGCTGGAAGACATCAACAAGGGGTTCGACCTCATGCATGAAGGCAAGTCGATCCGAAGCGTGGTGGTCTATTGAAGGAAGTTCGAATTCGTTTCGTCGACCCTGAGAAGTCGACGATCCATCGAATACGGAACTTTGGCGAAGATCTTTGGCGTAGCTTTCGCGAAGAAAAGCGCGTCACGATCAATCTGGAGGAGATCGATCGGGCGCGGTGAGATCGCTTACCTCGTGCATAGCGCGTTTCTAAGAAGGAGTCTGACCGAAGTGCATCGCCTGTTGGTGGTGCACTTCATGGAAAATGAGGTGGTCGTCGAGACCTAGTCGAGATGACAAAACAGGGAGGAATAGAATGTCTGAAAAACTGCATCCAAAAATCGACAATGGCTTGCCGAAGGAAAGCGCGAGCTTTGCCGGCGGCACGCTGGTCTGCGCTTGCACCAGCAAGCCGGTCAAGGTGAAGGTCAAGGGGCAGATCGCCCACAACCACGCCTGCGGCTGCACCAAATGCTGGAAGCCGGACGGCGCGGTGTTCTCGGTCGTGGCCGTCGCCGGCACCGGCGATGTCACCGTCACCGAAAATGGCGACAAGCTGAAGGTGGTCGATCCCTCGGCGTTGATCCAGCGTCACGCCTGCACCGGCTGTGGTGTTCACATGCACGGACCGGTCGAGCGTGATCATCCGTTCAAGGGCCTGACCTTCATCCACCCCGAGCGTTTCCAGGAGGATGGCTGGTCACCACCGGGCTTCACTGCTTTCGTCTCGTCGATCATCGAATCCGGTGTCGACCCAAAGCGGATGGACGGCATCCGGGCACGGCTGAAGACGATCGGGCTGGAGCCCTATGACTGCCTCAATCCAGGCCTGATGGATTATATCGCCACCTGGACGGCGAAAAAGTCGGGCGCCTTGTTGGCCTGACAGCTGTGAGCTTTCAGGCATGGGGCCGGATTCGTTTCCGGCCCCGTCCGTTTCGGAGAGAGAATGCCCGCACCTGCCATCTACGTCGACGCCGATGCTTGTCCGGTCAAGGCCGAGGTTGAAAAGGTCGCCGAGCGCCTTGGCGTCATCGTCACCTACGTCTCCAATGGTGGCCTGCGGCCCTCGCGCGATCCGATGATCCGCAACGTCGTCGTCTCCAAGGGAGCCGACGCTGCCGATGACTGGATTGTCGAGAATGCCAAATCCAACGACATCGTGATCACCGCGGACATACCGCTCGCCGCCCGCGCGGTGGCGCTCGGCGCGCATGTGCTTGGGCCTACCGGGCGCCCGTTCACGCCGGAAACCATCGGCATGGCGGTGGCCATGCGCGATCTCAAGCAGCATCTGCGCGAAACCGGCGAAAGCAAGGGCTACAATGCCAGCTTCGCGCCGCAGGACCGTTCGCGCTTCCTCGGCGAACTCGACCGCATCTTGCGGCGGGCGCTCAAATCCGCCACACCCAGCTAGAAACCGAGCGCCACCCAGGGTGGAGACAGCCATGGCCGCCGCGATCAAGAACCCCATGCAGCGCCACATGCTGTTTGCAATGTCGGCCTGCCTCGGCGCTGCGGCGCTTGTTGTGGCGTTGCTGCTGCACGCTCCGCTCGCCTATTCGATCGGCGCCAATGCATTCTTCGCCGCCTACGTCATTCTTGTCGTCAGCCAGATGCCAACGTTCACCGGCAAGTATCTGAGCAAGAATGCGCGCGCCACCGACCTGCCGGTGATGGTCATCTTCGCGGTGACGCTTGTCGTTGTCGGCGTAGCCGTTGTTTCCTTGTTCCTGCTGATCAATCAGAAGGACAGAGGCCACCCGGTCGAACTCGGCTTCGCGCTGCTGTCTATCCCGCTCGGCTGGTTCACCATCCATGCCATGGCAGCGCTGCATTATGCCCATGTCTACTGGATGGACGGCGACGAGGTCGACACCAAGACCAAGACGAAAATCCCGATCGGCGGATTGCTGTTCCCAGGCGACAAACGGCCGGAAGGCTGGGATTTCCTCTATTTCTCAGCGGTCATCGGCATGACGGCGCAAACCGCCGATACCAACATCTCGACGACGCATATGCGTTGCGTCGTGCTCGTCCATTCGATCCTGTCGTTCTTCTTCAACACCGTCATCGTCGCCGCCGCCGTCAACCTCGCCGTCAGCCTGGGCGGTCCATAATAAATCCGTGATCGGATGAAACATCGGTTTGGATCGCGACGTATGAGGAGGACAATGAGCGCACAGGCCGCGCTGCGAGGCAGGAGACGAGACAAGATGGAATCGGTTGCCACAAGCCAGTCCGCCACCGGACTAGGCAGTCCCGCATCAACAGAGAGGCCGCTAATCTACCGGCAGTCGCGCTGGACGCGGCTGACGCACTGGCTCTGGGCCATCTCCTTGTTTTTCATGCTGCTTTCCGGCCTGCAGATCTTCAATGCCCGGCCGCAGCTCTATATCGGCAAGCAGTCAGGCTTCGGTTACAACAACACGATCTTCGAGATCGGCGCCGAGAACACGAGCACCGGCACGCGCGGCTACACCGAAATCTTTGGCCATCGCTTCGACACGACCGGTGTGCTCGGCTGGTCGGGTCCGGCAGGCAACGAGACGGCGCGCGGCTTCCCGTCCTGGGCGACCATCCCCTCCTACTATGATCTCGGCACTGCCCGGGTCATCCATTTCTTCTTCGCCTGGATCCTGACCACGACCTTGATCGTCTGGTTCGTTGCCAGCCTCGTCAACGGCCATATCAGGCGCGATCTTGCGCCGCGCCTCGACGACCTCAAGCGGCTGCCGCAGGACATCATCGACCACGCCAAGCTGAAGTTCCACCACACCCGCGAATACAACACCTTGCAGAAGATGGCCTATGGCGGCGTGCTGTTCGTGCTGTTGCCGCTGATGGTCATCACCGGGCTTGCCATGTCGCCCAGCATGAATTCGGTGCTGCCGTTCCTCAACGAGGTGCTCGGCGGACGGCAGACGGCGCGCACCATCCATTTCACCGTCATGCTGCTGCTGGTCGGCTTCTTCGTCATCCACATCCTGATGATCCTTGCCGCCGGCCCGATCAACGAACTGCGCTCGATCATCACCGGCTGGTACCGCACCGACCCTCCCGCGCATGACGACAAAACGCCTGAGAGGAGTGCCTGACATGGCGAAATTCGAAATCAGCCGCCGCAAATTCCTGACGGGTGCAAGCCTGGGCGCCTCCGGCATCATGCTGTCGGGCTGCGACGCATTCGACAGCCAGCTGAGCATTGGCAGCGGCCTGCGCAGTTTCCTCGAAAACGCCAATGGCCTGACATATCGCGCGCAACGCTTGCTTGCCGGTCGCGACGCGCTGGCGCCGGAATTCACCGAGGCCGACATCCGCCAGCCGCAGCGGCCGAACGGCGTCACCTCGCCCGACGATGATGACTACAAAGCCCTGCTCGCCAACAATTTTGCCGATTGGCGATTGGAGGTTTCTGGGCTCGTCGAGAAGCCTTTGTCGCTCAGCCGCGAGCAGCTCATGAACATGCCAAGCCGCACCCAGATCACGCGTCATGATTGCGTCGAAGGCTGGAGCTGCATCGCCAAATGGACCGGCACGCCGCTGTCGCTGCTGCTCGACCAGGCCGTGGTCAAGCCGCAGGCGCGCTATGTCATGTTCCATTGCCTCGACACGATCGACCGCAGCCTGTCCGGCGACATCAAATATTACGGCACCATCGACCTGATCGACGCCCGCCACCCGCAGACGATCCTCGCCTACGGCCTGAACGGCAAGCCATTGCCGGTCGAGAACGGCGCGCCGCTGCGGGTTCGCGTCGAGCGCCAGCTCGGCTACAAGATGCCAAAGTATCTCTACAAGATCGAACTGGTGGACGGCTTCGCCGATGTCGGCGGCGGCCGTGGCGGCTATTGGGAAGACAATGGCTACGACTGGTATGGCGGCATCTAGCCTCGCGACAAAGTGATGGTCGGCCCGTGGGAGCCAGGGGCCGACCGCCAATGCCGTGCTACGATTTGAGCTCCCCGGCCCCGCTCAATAGCCGGCGTAGATCCACTGACAATTGTTGTAGGAATCGCAGCTGTAGTACCAGTAGCCGTCGCTGCGTGCCGTTTCGCCGTTGGACGTTGCCATGCTGGCAACAGCATCGGCCTTCTTGCCGTCGGCGCCCATTTCCTTGGCCATTTTGGCCATCTTGGCGGTGTTCATGAGTGTCGGCTTGCCGTCCTTCATCTTCGCGCCCTGCTCGGCCACCGGTCCGGCCTCCGCCAGCATTTTGGCAGCAACGAGCATGGCGTCGCCGTCCTTGTCGGCCTTGGCGATGTTGGCCAGCGCCACGGCGGTTTCGACCTTGGTGCGAGCATCGGCCTGTTTTTCTGGCGTCATTCCGCCGGCAAAAGCCAGCGTTGTCGAGCCAAGGCCTGCGGCAAATGCAAGAGCAAGCACGTTTCTAAGCATGGTCATGTGTCATTCTCCCCTGAAAGTGGACGTCCCCACCCGACACTAAGGGAGTTTCATGGCCGACGAACCCTATCGAAAAAGCTAGGGTGTGACACGGTGCAGGCGCTTGTTCTTTCAGGCGACCTTATCGAGCAAAGGCTTAAGAGCCGGATGGATCTCCGGCGAAGCGTGCTTGATGAGCGTTAGCAACGCACGCTCATTCTCATACAACGGCCTGTCCACTCCAATATGACCGACCAGCCATGTGGCTTCGCCGGCATCGATTGTCTCGGCGCGACGGGCAAGCGCCTCGGCCGCTCTGTTCTTCGCTTCCCACTCGGCCTCGATGTCATCAGGGGACCGATAGGCCCCGATGATGCCGGCGAGACCGCGGGAGACCATGCGGCTGAAGAAGCCGCCGATTTGCGGGTCGGCGTGTTCGAGGAAGGTTTCCTGACGCAGCGCAACATCGCGGGTGGGCGCCTCATAGCCGGCCGAGCACATGACGAAATTGGCGATAGCCTTGACGAACAGATCATTCCAGGACGGATCGTTCTTGGCCTGGGCGGTCCGTTCATTGATCCTGAACAGCACCTCGGCCTCGCCGCGGGTGATGGCGATGTTGCCGTCGCCGCCATGGGCGTGGAGGATGCGGCGCAGCAGCTCGACTTCCGCCTTGGCGATCAGTCCGGGCACCAGCGTGCCGCCCAGCATCAGCGGGCCCTTGCCGTCAACAACGGCGTGGGCGACCTGCTCCAGCGCGTAAACACAAAGCTGGCTCGGCGACGATCTTGCCTCTTCCAGCACATGGACCAGCAATTCGAGTTCGGTGTGGCTGTCGACCATGCCGTCGCGCGAGATGGTGCGGATCAGCCAGTCGGCATTGTCCTGCGAGATGTAGCCCGAGGGCTTTTCCTGATGAACGATGTAGTCGGTCACCGCCTCGACGAAGAACGGCGCCCAATCCGCGCATTTGTCGCGCGCTGTCTGGTCGAGCGCGAACAGCGCCTCGGCTTCGCCGCGCGTCACCACGCCGTCGGCGAACACCTCTCGGCGCAGCATCGCGACATCTTCCGAGGCAATGCGATTCTTTGAAGTCAGCCCCGCCACCGGCGCGCTCATGATCAATTCGCCCATTTGCCGTCCCCGTCCGCCCCAAAGCGTCACATCGGCCTGTTCTATCAGCAGTGTCTTGAAAAACCGGCAAACGGCGTGGTTAGCGAAGACTTGTCAGCGCGGCGCGCTTTAGGTGTGTTGAGATTCAGGTCAGGCCGAGTCGAAAATGGTTGATACCGAGAACCGGAGCGGTACTTTTCGTACGTGAGCACCGAAGCGCAGGTATCAGCCGTTTGCAGGCCGGCATCACCTGAATATCGATGCACCTTTAGATGTCGCTGGGAGGTGACAAGGTGTCGCCGACGGGCTATGGATGGCGCGTCGAGGGCTCGGAAATGAGTCCTACCTGTTTGCGGGAGAGAACAGCGAGAGCTGTCGCCGAAGGGGAAATCGCCCGAAATCTCTCAGGCAAAAGAACCGTAGACGGGAAAGACACTCTGGAAAGTCGGGGCTTGCCCCCGCGCCGAAGGTGTAAGCGCCGCTGACAGAGTTCCGGCTGCGCGAGTCTCTCAGGCTTCAGACAGAGGGGCACGGACTGGTCGCCATCAGCGGCCGATTGCGTGCGACTCTGGAGACGACATGACGGGCGACGACAGCAGACACCTCCCCCTCGAAGATATTCACACCGCGGTCGGTGCGCGCTTTGGCGCCTTTGCCGGCTGGTCGATGCCGCTGACCTATCCGGCCGGCGTGATGAAAGAGCATCTGCACACCCGCGAACATGCCGGCCTGTTCGACATCTCGCACATGAAGCTGTTCGAGGTCAGCGGGCCGCAAGCCGTTGCGCTACTCAACCGCGCCTGCCCGCTGGACGCCGGCGCGCTCGACATCTCGCAGTCGAAACTGTCCTTCTTCCTCAATGAGGCAGGCGGCATCCTGGACGACCTGATCGTCACCCGTCTCGGCGATACCAGGTTCATGGTGGTCGCCAATGCCGGCAACGCCGCCGCCGACGAAAAGCATCTGCGCGCGCTGGCTGCTAATTTCGATGTCAGGGTTGAGCCGCTCGACCGCGTTTTCCTGGCGATCCAGGGTCCCGAAGCCTGGGCGGCACTGTCCCGCGCCGGCATCGAGACCGGCTCGCTGCTTTTCATGCACGGGGTCGAGCCGCGAGAAAACTGGTTCATGAGCCGGTCGGGTTATACCGGCGAGGACGGTTTCGAGATCGGCCTGCCGGAGGCGGACGCTCGGGATCTGGTCGCGAAATTACTTGCCGATGAGCGTGTGCTGTGGATCGGCCTTGCCGCGCGCGACTCTCTAAGGCTGGAGGCCGGGCTGTGCCTGCACGGCCAGGACATCACGCCGGAGACCGACCCGGCCGCGGCCGCGCTGATGTGGGCAATCCCCAGGGAAATCCGTGCTTCCGGCGCTTTCATCGGCGCCGACGCCTTGCGTGACGCGGTGGAACGCGGCCCGGCGCACAAGCGCATCGGGCTGAAACCGGAGGGCCGTCAGCCGGTGCGCGCCGGTGCTGCCCTGTTCGACGCCAACGGTAACCCCGCCGGCCATGTCACGTCGGGTGGCTTCGGCCCCTCGGCAGGCCATCCGGTCGCCATGGGCTATGTCGCCACAGCGCTGGCAAAGCCCGGGACACGGGTTTTCGCCGATGTGCGCGGCACGAAGATCCCCGTCGACGTCAGTTCCCTGCCCTTCACCCCTCATCGCTACCGTAAAGGATGAATTCCATGGCAACGACCTATTTCACATCAGATCACGAATGGCTCCGTGTCGAGGGCGGCATCGCCACTGTCGGCATCACCGACTACGCGCAGGAGCAGCTTGGCGATCTCGTCTTCGTCGAACTGCCCGAGATCGGCAAGAAGCTGGCCAAGGGCGATACCGCCGTCGTGGTCGAATCCGTAAAGGCAGCTTCGGATGTGTACGCGCCGGTCGATGGTGAAATCACTGAGGCCAACGGCACGCTGTCGTCCGACCCATCGCTGGTCAACTCGGCGGCGACCGGCGCCGGCTGGCTGTGGAAGATGAAGCTTGCCGATGAAAGCCAGCTCGCCGGCCTCATGGATGAAGCCGCCTACAAAGCCCATATCGCCTGATAACAGGACTTAAAAACGATGAGCGCAGCACTTACCCCTTTCTCGGCCCGCCATATCGGTCCTGATGTCAGCGATGTCAGAGCCATGCTTGCGGTGATCGGCGTTCCCTCGGTCGAGACGCTGATCAGCCAGGCCGTGCCGCAATCGATTCGCCTCGACGTGCCGCTGGCCCTACCCGCGGCAGCGAGCGAAGCCGAAGCACTGGCCGAATTGTCGGCGACCATGGCTGGGAATACGGTGCTGAAAAGCTTCATCGGTGCGGGGTATCACGGCGTCCATGTGCCGCCGGTCATCCAGCGCAATCTGTTCGAGAATCCGGCCTGGTACACGGCCTACACGCCCTATCAGGCCGAGATCAGCCAGGGCCGTCTGGAAATGCTGTTCAACTTCCAGACACTGGTCACCGAACTGACCGGCCTCCCGGTTGCATCGGCCTCGCTGCTCGATGAGGCGACCGCGGTCGCCGAAGCGGTCGGCATTGCGCTGCGCCACCACCGCGACAAGCGCACCAAGGTGGCGCTTGCCGGCACGCCGCATCCGCAGACGCTCGATGTCGTGCGCACCCGCGCCGAACCGCTCGGCATCCAGATCGACGGCGAGACGATCGACGACAACACGGCTGCCCTGCTCGTCTCCTGGCCCGACACCTTTGGCGTCTATGGCGACCACAGGGCCGCGATCGACAAGGCCCGCGCCACCGGCGCCATCGTCGTCTTCATCGCCGATCCGCTTGGCCTGACGCTGACCGATGCGCCGGCGAAACTCGGCGCCGACATCGCTGTCGGCCCGATGCAGCGCTTTGGCGTGCCGATGGGCTTTGGCGGCCCGCACGCCGCCTATTGCGCCGTCTCCGACAGGCTGACACGCCTGATGCCCGGCCGCTTGGTCGGCCAGTCCACAGACAGCAAGGGCCGGCCCGGATACCGCCTGGCCTTGCAGACGCGCGAACAGCATATCCGCCGCGACAAGGCGACCTCCAACATCTGCACCGCGCAGGCGCTGCTCGCCAATATGGCGACGGCCTATGCCATCTGGCACGGCCCCGCCGGGCTGCAGGCGATTGCCGGGCGCATCCACGCCCTGGCCAATCGTCTGGCAAGCGGCCTGAAAGCGGCGGGCGTTACGGTGCTCGGTGCCAGCCGCTTCGACACGGTGACGGCCGAAGTGAAAGGCAAGGCCGCGCAGATTGCCGCCGCCGCCGAAAAGACCGGCCGGCTGCTGCGCGTCATCGACGCCGACCATGTCGGCATCAGCTTCGACGAGACCTCGACCGACGCCGATCTCGATGCGATCGCGGTCCTGTTCGGCGCCAAGGCCGCTCCCTCGGCCGACAGCACGGTGCCCGGCAAGCCGCGTGGAAAAGAGTTTCTGACCCAGCCGGTCTTCCATGAGAACAAGTCGGAAACCGACATGATGCGCCTGCTGCGCCGGCTGGCCGACAAGGATTTGGCGCTCGACCGCTCAATGATCCCGCTCGGCTCCTGCACCATGAAGCTCAACGCGGCGGCCGAAATGATGCCGGTGAGCTGGCCAAGCATCGCCAATCTGCATCCCTTCGCGCCATCGGCGCATTCAGCCGGCTACCGCGCCATGATCGGTGAACTGGAAGGCTGGCTGTCGGAGATCACCGGCTTCGACGCGGTCAGCCTGCAGCCCAATGCCGGCAGCCAGGGCGAATATGCCGGCCTGCTTGCCATCCGCGCCTATCATCGCGCGCGCGATGAAGGCCACCGCACCGTCTGCCTGATCCCCTCCTCCGCGCATGGCACCAATCCGGCAAGTGCGGCGATGGCCGGCATGAGCGTTGTCGTCGTGCGCTGCCTGGAGGACGGCAATATCGACATGGACGATATGCGGGCCAAGGCCAACGAGCATTCGAAGAACCTTGCCGCGCTGATGTTCACCTATCCCTCGACGCATGGCGTCTACGAGGAAGGCGCCCGTCACCTCTGCGCCCTCATCCATGAGCATGGCGGCCAGGTCTATTTCGACGGCGCCAACCTCAACGCGCTGGTAGCACTTGCCCGCCCGGCCGATATCGGCGCCGATGTCTGTCATATGAACCTGCATAAGACCTTCTGCATCCCGCATGGCGGCGGCGGCCCCGGCGTTGGCCCGATCGGCGTCAAGGCGCACCTGAAACCCTATCTGCCGGGCCATGTCACCGAGGGCTCTGCGCATGCCGTGTCGGCGGCACCGTTCGGCAGCGCCTCCATCCTGCCGATCACCTGGATGTATATCCGCATGATGGGTGCTGCCGGCCTGAAGCAGGCAACGGAGACCGCCATCATCTCGGCCAACTACGTGGCGACACGGCTCGCGCCGCACTTCCCGTTGCTCTATAAGGGACGGAGCGGTCGCATCGCGCATGAATGCATCCTCGACACCCGTGTGCTCAAGGAAAGCGCCGGCATCAGTGTCGACGATATCGCCAAGCGCCTGATCGATTACGGTTTCCACGCGCCGACCATGTCGTTTCCGGTTGCCGGAACGCTGATGGTGGAGCCGACCGAATCCGAACCCAAGCGCGAGCTCGACCGTTTCTGCGAGGCAATGATTGCCATTGCGGGTGAAGTGGCGAAAGTCGCCAGGGGCGAGTGGCCGCTGACCGACAATCCGCTGGTCAACGCACCGCACACCGCCGCCGAGACGCTGGCCGGCCAGTGGACCCACCCCTACTCGCGTCTGGAAGCAGCCTATCCCGCCGGCGACGCCGACACGGCGGCAAAGTACTGGCCGCCCGTGTCGCGCATCGACAATGTTGCCGGCGACCGCAACCTGGTCTGCTCCTGCCCGCCGCTGTCGGACTATCTGGGTGCGGCCGAATAGTCGCCTCTAGGTTTACGCTGAGCGCAAGGCCGGCCTATCCGGTTCGGCCTTGCCCATTCTTGTGCGGCTGATGACGCGATTTCGGCCAGCCCGCTTGGCGGCGTAGAGTGCGGCATCCGCCTCGGCCAGCACCTCGTCGAGCGTGCTGCCATCGGTGCCGCCGACACCGATGCCGCCGCTGACCGTGCTGCGCAGGGGACCGAGCGGGGTGGCAACGATTTCGGTGCCGAAGGCAACGCCGACCTTACTGGCCAGATCATGGGCCCGCTCTTCCGTCATCCGCGACATGACGATGGCAAACTCCTCGCCGCCCAGGCGAAAGGCGTCGACGCCGGTCCTGGCATATTTCCGGATGACGGCGGCGAAGCGGCACAGGACCTGGTCCCCGATGGGATGACCGTAGATGTCGTTGGTCCTCTTGAAATGATCGAGGTCGAACATGACGATCGTCATGAACGGACCAAAGGTCCGTTCGCCATAGAGCGACGTCAGCCCGCGGCGGTTCATCAACCCGGTCAACGGATCGGTCATGGTCTCGGCCTTCAACTCGATTTGCGCCTGTAGGTGGTGAAGCGAGAGCGTCAAGGCACCGAGACCGGTCATGCAGGCGACGGCCACGACGGAATTCAGGCGTTCGGCCCAGTTATCGGGCGCCGCGCCAAGCGTCCATTGGCCCTTGGCCATCAGAACCACGCCGCAAAGGGCGAACGACACCGCACAGGTGCCGCTCAGGAACGAGACCACCAGCAGGATCCGGCGATCGTGACTGCCATTGATCCAGAACATGGCCCCGATCGTCGAGAGCAGCACGGTTACCACTGCGTAGGTGATGATGAAGCCGACACCGTCAAGGCCGAGGAAGGTCGCGGCCGCGCAGACAGCCATGGCGGCAAATGTCGGCACAACCGCCCGCCTATAGTCCGGCACGCCGAGATACTGCATGGCCGAAATGCAGATGGTGAGGAAGCCCAGGCTGAGCAGCGCCAGCGCGATCTGGCAAAGCAGCGGATCAGGCTCCCTGGTGTATCGCCAGAACAGGATCACATGCGCGACGAGCACGAGAATGCCGCATGCCACCGTCAGCACGAAGCCCGCGCGCGGCGCGGTGAACCAGATCGCAAACATGGTGACGGCCAGGCAGGTACCCGACAGGGCGGCTGCGAGCAGGAGCGAACTGAAATCCAGCATGTCGGGCGGGGGCCTCTCGAGCGTCGGCGGTTGCCCCACATTCTAGGTCAGCGGCAGCGCTCGAACATGGTTTTCAGCCGATCTTTCGACCCAAGCTGCGGTTAGGGTTTACAAAGCGTCGATACCACCCTGTCAGGAAATCGCATCTTTTGCCCGGCGCGAGGACCAGACAGGCATCAGCCCTTGTTGAGCAAAGCGAGATTGGCGTTGACGACCGCGGAGTCGGCCATGCCGGCCTTTGCTTCGAGCAGCAGCGCCCGGGCTTTCTTCTTGTTGCCGCGCAACAGTTGCGAATAGCCCATATTGTTGACGATCTGCGGTTTGCGGCCGGCGACCTTCAAGAGCTGGCTGTAGGCGCGGTCAGCAAAGTCGAAGCGGCCGAGTTCGTCATAGGAAGCGGCGAGCCCCATCCAGGCCTCCGCATTGTCCGCCTTCAACTCGACGGCTTTGCGGAAATGCTGTTCGGCGAGGCCATAATTGGCATCGCGAAACTGCGCCTTGCCTTGCGCCAGATCGGACGTGTCGACAGCCTTCGCCGCCGATGGGATCGCGGTCGTCTTGGTTGTGTCGACGTTGCTGTTCGTCGTGCAACCGGTGATCACGAGGACGGCCGCCATCATGGCCACCGCCGCAAATTTTGTCTGACCCATGCCCTGCCCCGTCGCCCGATTTGCCAGGTCGTTCTTCGGAAATCACAGTACAGAAGAGCAATTAAACTTCGGTGCCGAAATGCACCTAAGATTTGGTTTCCACAATACCGGCCATTAACCATTGGCACGCAACGCCTCAATCACGGCAGACGCGGGCGGCGGCTCTCACGGCGGATCCAGGGCCTTGAGCGCTGCCGGAGCCCGATAGCGGCTGCCGTCATAGCGCAGCCGGTAGGTCCGGCTCACGGACTTGCCGGGATGGGACTGGCACTCGCCATCCTTGTCGGGAGCTGGCTCGTCGGTATCCTTCCGCTCGACCGCGATGATGTCATGGTAGCCGTGATGGACCGTCGGGCTCATCGCCAGGCTGACCTGGCTCGAATGAAAGGATCCCGCGCAATTGGTGTCGCCTTCGCCGCCATTGCCGGCCACCACAAGACCGTCGAGCACCAGTCGCAGCGCATTGCCGGCGACGGCGTAGAGCCGCAGGTCGGTTTCGCTGAAGGGATTGGCCTGCGAATGGTTTGCCATCTCGATGCGCAGGCCAAAGGCGGTGACACCCGGCGCCAGCCCATAGCGGCCAGTGTCGAGTGCGATGTCGCGGATCGCGATGGCATCGTCGTTCATCAACCGGGGCTGGAGCAGGCGCTGGCGCACCTGCAGGCTCTTCCTGTCGACCACCAGAAGCTCGACATCGCCGATATGCTGGCCGTCGATGGACTGGGCGCTGTCGATCAGCGGCACCGCGACCAGCAGCAGATCGTCATGGGCAGGCCAGACCTTGCAGACCAGGCCGGGCGTAAGGTCCTGCGGGAGCGCGAGCGCAATGCTGGTATTGGGTTCGAGCGTAAAGGCGCCGCCGTCGGCGCCTTTCTGAACCTTGGGATAAGCCTGCCGCAACAGCGCGGCAGCATCGCCGCAATCGTCGGCCATGGCCTGGGTGGGTCCCCAACTGATGGCGGCGAGACCGAGGAAAAGGGTGCGCAACAGCATTCGCATTATATCCTCGCGGCGCCGGGTTGGAGCAAGATGAGAGTTATCGGCCTGCCCGGCTGAATATCAACCCAAGCTAATGCGCGCCCGTCATCTTTACGATGATCGGGATGATCGCGATCATCAGCACCACCGGCAGGATGCACACCGTTACCGGGATCGACATCTTGGCCGGCAAGGCGTGCGCCTTTTCCTCGGCCAGCGACATGCGCTTGTGGCGCATTTCGTCGGAGAAGACGCGCAGCGCGCCTGACAGGCTGGTGCCGAGTTCCTTCGACTGCTGCAACAGCGTGGCGAAGGAGCGAACCTCGTCCAGGCTGAGGCGCTCGGCGAGCGCCTTAAGCGCATCGTCGATGCTGCGCCCGGCCCTCAGCTCCAGCGACACCAGCTGCAGGTTCTGGCTCAGCGCCGGATAAGTCCTGGCGAGTTCCCTGGAGACGCGCTCGATGCCGGCTTCCATGCTCATGCCGGCATCCGAGCAGACGATCATCAGGTCCATGAAATCGGGAAAGCCGTTGCGGTATTCGCGCATCTTCTCGCGCGTCTTCTGGGTCAGCACCAGACCGGGCAGGAAGTAGCCGGCCACGCCCGACAGGATGATGAACGCCCAGCGGCTGGCCATCGTCGCGTCGGCACTGGCCATCAACTGGTTGAGGACAAAGGCACCAAGCGCGCCGCCGACCAGCGCCGAGAAACGTATGATGAAGAACATGCCGACGGCGCGCGGCTCCATATAGCCGGCCTGGATCAGCTTCATGCGCAGCCGCGCGACATTTTCCGGATCGCTCCTGGCGTAGAACGCCTGCGCCCGCTTCACCGCCTTGTCGCGCACGACGTCAGCGTTCTTCTTCTGCACCGGCTCGGGTTTCGTCGCCACCGGGCCATGGTCGACCTTGAGACGGCGCTTCACGTCGTTGCGGTCGCCCTTCGCCGTCACCATCGGCCAGGCGACCGCGACGGTGCCCAGGGCCAACAGCAGGATGGCCACCGGTATCAATGAGGTCGGCGCGAGCGAGGCGAGGAATTCGATGAAGCCCTGCATGTCAGAACCTGAAATTCGACATCTTGAACATGATCAGATTGCCCAGCATCAGCCAGGTGACCGACCCGCCGATCAGGTACCAGGTTTTCGCCTCGCCCCAGACATCGCGGTAGAAGCCCGGCATCAGCGCCATGATGGCGGCAAACAGCAGTGCCGGTATCGCCGTCAGGATGTAGGCCGACATGCGACCTTCGGTCGAGATGGCTCGCACCTTGCGGCGCAGCTTGCCGCGCTCGCGGATCGTCAACGCCAGGCCGTCGAGGATCTCGCGCAGATTGCCGCCCGAACTGGACTGGATCGAGACGGCCGTGATGAACAGCGGCAGATCCTCATGGCCGACCCTGTCGAACAGCGAATTCAACGCCGAGACCAGGTCGGAACCATAGGTGACCTCATCGGCGATGACGCCAAATTCGGTGCCGATCGGATCAGGCATCTCGCGCGACACCATGGCAATGGCCACGGGCACCGGGTGACCGGCCTTGAGACCGCGCGTGATCAGCTCCAGCGCCTCGGGCAGCTGGATGCCGAATCGCTTGAGCCGGCGCTTGCGCTTGAAGCGCATCACCATCACCGGCACCAACGGCACCAGCACGACGAACAACAGAAGCCCCATCAGCGGCGGCAAGCCATACCACATGGCGACCACGGCCATCGCCAGCGCTACGCCTGACGTGGTCATCAGGAACTTCGACATCGGCATGATCATGCCCGACTGCGTGCGCAAGGCGCGGAACCGGTCCGGCGAGAACAGCGATGTGCCCGCATCGAGGCCGCGCTCCTTGCGCAGCTGGATCAGCACCTGCTCCTGGCTGATCTTGCTTTCCTGCAGCTTCATGCGCCGGTTGATGGCGGTTCGCTTGTCGCTGCGGCCGGCATAGAGAAGATAACAGGCCTCGGCGATCATGATGCCGGTGAGCGCTGCCCCGGCATAGATGACATAGATCGCGCTGAACCCGTCGAACACCTTGGCTACTCCTGCGGTCGGCCGGGTTCGAAATAGCGTCCGGGAAACTCGATGCCCATGGCGCGCAGATCCTCGAGGAAGCGCGGCCGAATGCCGGTCGCCTCGAAATAACCGAGAATCCCGCCGTCGGCGTCCATGCCGGTACGCACGAAGCGAAAAATCTCCTGCATCTGGATGACGTCGCCTTCCATGCCGGTCACCTCGGCGACGCTCGTCACCTTGCGCTTGCCGTCGGAAAGCCGGGTCAGCTGGACGATCAGGTCGAGCGCGCTACTGATCTGGCTGCGGATCGACTGCACCGTCATCGGCATGCCGGTCATGCCCAGCATCTGTTCCAAGCGCGAAATGGCATCGCGCGGCGTGTTGGCGTGGATGGTCGCCATCGACCCTTCATGGCCGGTGTTCATCGCCTGCAGCATGTCGAAAGCTTCCTCGCCGCGGCACTCGCCGAGGATGACGCGGTCGGGTCGCATGCGCAGCGCGTTCTTGACGAGATCGCGTTGCTTCAGTTCGCCATGGCCCTCGATGTTGGCAGGGCGTGTCTCCATGCGCGCGACATGCGGCTGCTGCAGCTGAAGTTCGGCCGCGTCCTCGATGGTGATCAGCCGCTCGTCTTCGGAAATGAAGGCCGACAGCGCGTTGAGCATCGTCGTCTTGCCGGTGCCGGTGCCGCCTGAAATGATTGTCGTCTTGCGGGCGTGGACCGCCGCCGCCAGCACCTCGGCCATGTTCTGGGTGATGGCGCCGAACTCGACCAGCCTGTGCAGGCCAAGCTTGTTCTTGGAGAATTTGCGGATCGACACCAGCGGCCCGTCGACGCCAACCGGGCGGATGGCGGCGTTGAAGCGCGAACCGTCCAGCATGCGCGCATCGACCATCGGTTGTGATTCATCGACGCGGCGGCCGACGGCGGCGACGATCTTGTTGATGATGCGCAAGAGATGCGCCTCGTCCTTGAACGGAATGTGGACCTGCTGCAGCTTGCCCTTCTTTTCGACGAAGCAATTCTGGTGGCCGTTGATCAGGATGTCGTTGATGTCTGGGTCCTTGAGCAGCGGCTCGAGCGGACCGAGGCCGACCATCTCGTCGACGATATCGTCGACTAGCGCGTCGAGTTCGGCGGTGTTGATCGCCATTCGCTCCTGGCGGGTTTTTTCCGAAACGAAATCATGCACTTGCCGGCGCATCTCGTCCTTGGGCAAACGCTCCAGCGCAACGAGGTTGATCTCCTCGAGCAGCATGCGGTGAATGCGCACGCGGGCGTCGAGAACCTTGTTGGCGTTCTTTGCCGGTGCGACGTCCGCTTTTGCCGGCAAAGCCTTTCGGTTTGATGGAATGACGACCGCATGATGGGCGACCGGCGCTGTGTCCGCCGGACGCTGCGGGCGCGTGTCGCGGTTCTGCAGGGTGGAAAAACGGCTGGTCATCCGGCCTTCCTCTTCAATAAGCCCCTGCCGAGACTGAACAGCGACTTCGACTTGGCCCCGGTCGCAACTGCTTCTTCGGGAAGGATGATCTTTTTCAGATCGTTGATGACATTGGCGTTCGGGTCGATCTCGTGCAGCGGCACGCCGCGATCGACCGCCTCGCGCACCAGCCGGTAGTTGTTGGCGATGCCGCCAACGAAATGCTCGCCGAGGATCTCCTGGACGTCAGCCTGCTTGATGCCGTTGTCGAACATCTTCTGCTCGAAACGGTTGACGATGACGTTCGGCTTCACCTCCTTGCCGGCGGTCTCATAGACCGCCTGGATCAGCCTTTGCGTGTGGCGCAGGCACGGCACCGTCATCTCGGCGACAATATAGAGCTTGTTGGAGCCAAGCAGCACGGTCTCCGTCCACGGAAACCAGGTGCGCGGCATGTCGATGACGACATTGTCGAAATAGGCCGAGACAAGGTCCAGCATGCGTACCACGACATCGGTCTTGAACGAGCGCATCTCGGCCGGGTGCGTCGGCGCCGCCAGCACGCAAAGGCCGCTGGCATGCTTGGACAGCATCACGTCGAGCAGTTGCCGGTCGAGGCGTTCGGGTTGGTTCTCGATCTCGGTGATGTCGAAGCGCGGCTCGAGGTCGAGATATTCGGCGCAGGCGCCCTGCTGGAAATTGAGGTCGACCACGCACGTCGAGGCACCACGCGTCACCGAATGATGCAGCTGGAACGCGGTCTGCAGCGCCAGTGTCGTGGTGCCGACGCCGCCGGCCGCCGGCATAAAGGTGTATATTTGCGACTCCGTGTTTTCCTCACGCCCCGGCCCTTGCAGGGCGCGTACGACCGAGCGCACCAGATCGGCCGTGGTGATCGGCTTGACCAGGAAGTCCGCGACCTTGAGCTGCACCAGGATGCGCACGGCAGCGGCGTTGAACTCCTGGGTGACCACGACCACCGGCGCCTTGCCCTCCAGCCGGCGCATGATGCGCTGCAGGGACTCGACCTCCTCCAGTCTCGCCGCGTCCATGTCGACGATGATGGCGCCGAAGTCGGTCTCCTGGACCTCGCCGCGCAGTTCGGTGACGTTCTTCTCCACCGTCGAGAGCTGGATGATCTCGGAGGCGGCGAATGCGGTCTTCGTGTCCTGCACGAAGGTCCTGTCCGTCGATACGAGCAGGATCTTCTTGGTCTTGATGCCGTTTGCCATTTTCGCCGCCTGTCAGGTCGATCGCCTTGTGGATCAGTTTTCGGTGCTTGCCTGCGATGCCTTCGCGCCCGCAGCCTGATCGGGCGTGACGGGTCCAGCATTGCCAGACTTGGCAGGCACGAGAAGCCTGGTGTTCTGGACGCCGTATTTCCACGGGTCGACCATCTGCATGGCGGTGTTGGCGGCCTGGGCGTTGCCGGCGCCGGTCGTCACCCCTTCGCTGCGTGTGTAATCGTCGCTGGTGCAGCCGCCGGCCAAACCGGCAAGAAGCAGGGTAATGCTCGATCTCAGGACCAGACGCATGGCTTCAGTCCTTCGGCAGGTCGAGGAAATGCCCGACCGTGGTGGTGGGAGCGGCCCGTGCGGCACTACCATCGGCCAGCGCCAGCGCGCGGCTGGTGTCCGACGCCTTCACTTCCTCGGTGTTGTTGAGGAAGTAGTCGGCATTGCTGGGCGGCTGCGTGCCATCGGTGGGCTCGACCATTTTCTTCGACGGATCGACCGGCTTGACCAGATAGGGCGTGACGAGGATGACCAGGTCGGTCTCGCGCCGCTGGTAGGATTTCGACGAGAACAGCGGTCCAAGAACGGGCATCTTGCCGAGGCCGGGGATGCGCGACGTGGTGACGTCGTTTTGTGTCTGCAGCAGCCCTGCGATCATGAAGCTCTGGCCGTTCTTCAGGTCGACCGACGTTTTGGCACGCCGCACGATGAAGCCCGGCACGGAGATGTTGCCGATGTTGTATGACGCCGACGCGTCGATCGAAGAGACTTCCGGGGCGATGTCGAGGCTGACCAGCCCGTCCTTGAGCACGGTCGGCGTGAAGTCCAGACTGACGCCGTATTTCTTGTAGGTGACGGAGATCTTGCCGTTGTCCTCCGAAACCGGGATCGGGAATTCACCCCCGGCCAGGAAACTTGCCGTCTGGCCGGAGCGGGCGATCAGGTTGGGCTCGGCCAGCATCCGGGCGAGGCCGCGTTCCTCCAGCGCCTTGACGGCGATATCGATGGACACGCCATTCGACAGCAGGCTGCCGATGATCTCGCCTGTACCCGCCGTCGGCACCGACGCCCCATCCGGGTTCAGCACGACACTACGCCCACCGAGGCCATAGGCGAAATTGGCGCTGTATTTGGCGCCGAGGTCCTGCCCCGCCTGGCGGTTGATCTCGACGAAGCGAACATTGAGCTGGACCTGCTGCGACGACGAGATGTTGACCGAGTTGATCACGTCCTCTTTGCCGGAAAAGCGCGTGGCGATCTGGTTCGCCTTTTCGGCGGCGACCGCGTCATCCGCCTCGCCCGACAGCACGACACGGCCATTGGCCGAGCCGACCTTGATCTTGGCGTCCGGCACGCTGGCGCGGATGGTGCTGGCCAGTTGATCAGTGTCGAGCGTCACCTCGATGTCGACGGTGCCAACGAGCTGCTTTTTCTCGTCGAACAGCGCGATGCCGGTGGTGCCGAGATTGTTGCCCAGCACATAGAAGGATTTATCGGTCAGCGGGTTGACGTTGGCGATATCAGGATCGCCGATGACGATCTGGTAGAAGGCAGCACTTGTCACGATCGTCTTGGGCTTGCCCTTGGCGACCTTGATCGACGCATTCTTGGTCGACGAGACATAGACGACGTCATTGTCCGCCCTGGCCGCGCTGGGCAAGGCAAGCGTGCCGCTCGCGGCCAGTGCAACCGCCATCGCCAGGGCGCGCGTGATGCGCGACCGGTCCGTCATTCGATATAGGCTACGCATCAGCATTGTCCCGTCCCGCCCGGTCCCCACCGGCCTTTACTTCTGGTTCTGGTCCCGCGCGGGAACCTGATATTCCTCGGCCTTCGTGCCGCGCGTCACGATGATTGTCTTGAATTTCGGCTTCTCCGGCTCCTTGGTCATGGCGCCGAACAGCGAGCCGGCCGCGGCCTCGGCCTTGGCCGCCACCGATCCGCCGAAGGAGGAGATGGTGGTGACGCCGTTCTTGCCATCGCCGCCTTCACTGGCGGAGCGAAGCGACAGCGACAGCGTGCCGACGGTGCGGGCAAGCGCCACTTTCTGCGCGCCTTCGGTCGTCACCTCGATGGTCACGGAATTGGTCACCTGCGGCGTCGTCTGGCGCTCGTCGGCGCCCTGGCCGACACTCAGCACCTTGGCATCGGCTACGACAATCTCGGAAGTGATGGTCGAACCGGCGGCGCCTTGCGCGTTCTTGGCGACTTCCTGGATTTCGCCGGCATCGCGCGTCAGCACGACATCGACGCGGTCGCCCGGCGTGACGAAGCCGCCGACACCGGCGATCTCGTCGGTGCGGATGGTGACCGCCCGCATTCCTGGCGTCATCATGTTGGAAAGCGTTGCGCGCCCGTTCGGCCCCGACAGCTTGGTCAGCAGCACCGGTTCGTTGACGTCGATCGGCGACAGCACGACGCGGCTGCCTTCGCCGAGCAATCCATCGATGGTGGGAAAGGCACCTTGCGGCAGGGAATCCTGCGGCCACGGGATTTCAACCAGCTTGGCGCGGTCGAGTTCCATGCCGTAGCGCAAAGGCGCGTTTGCCACCACGATGGTCTTGAACTCAATCCTGGGCGCGGCGGGAGCGGGTATCGACGCCGTTTTCTCCCCGGCATCGGCCTTGGCCTGGCTCTTGACCCAGAAATCCGCGGCAAAGATCGAGATCGCGCCGAAAACGGCGGCGATGCCGATCATCGTTATGGCCTTGCCCCTCACGCCGAAACCCCTGATGCCCGTCGTCTCTTGTTATGTTGGGCTCACGCTAGGCCGCTTTGTTAAAGAATCAGGAATGCAGAACGGCGGTCTCAGACCTATTTCCGCCCGCTTGGTTATCGAATGGTTTTAGGATATGAGGGGTCAAATCCCCGAACGTAACAGGAACCTCCGTCGCCTGGCGCCGCAAAGCGTGGCAGTATCGACGGGTGATTCGCAGCATCGGACCCGATGGCAGGCATGGACGACAACAACGATCTCTTCGGCAATCTGGGCAAGGAGCCGCAGCCGGCCCGCACGCCGGCACGTCCGGCGGATCCGCTGGTGCAGGCTGCCAAGCGTCCTGCCGCGACCAAGGATGGCAGCGAGGGCTATAGCGCCGCCGACATCGAGGTGCTCGAAGGGCTGGAGCCGGTGCGCCGCCGGCCCGGCATGTATATTGGCGGCACCGACGACAAGGCGATGCACCATCTGTTCGCCGAAGTCATCGACAATTCGATGGACGAGGCGGTCGCCGGCCATGCCACCTTCATCGACGTCGAGCTTTCGGCCGACGGCTATCTTGCCGTCACCGACAATGGCCGCGGCATTCCGGTCGACCCGCATCCGAAATTCAAGAAGCCGGCGCTCGAAGTGATCATGACGACGCTGCATTCGGGCGGTAAATTCGACTCCAAGGTCTACGAGACCTCGGGCGGCCTGCACGGCGTCGGCGTGTCCGTCGTCAATGCGCTGTCGGACCATCTCGAGGTCGAGGTCGCACGCGGCCGCCAGCTTTATCGCCAGCGTTTTTCGCGCGGCGTTCCAGTGACCGGCCTGGAGCAGCTTGGCGAGGTTCACAACCGCCGCGGCACAAAAATCCGCTTCCATCCCGACGAGCAGATCTTCGGCAAGGGTGCGGCGTTCGAGCCGGCCCGGCTCTACCGCATGACGCGGTCGAAAGCCTATCTGTTCGGCGGTGTCGAAATCCGCTGGACCTGCGATCCATCGCTGATCAAGGAAAAGGACCAGACGCCGGCCAAGGCAGCATTCCATTTCCCGGGCGGCCTGAAGGATTATCTGAAGGCATCACTGGGCGATGACTTCCAGGTCACCCGCGAAATCTTCGCCGGCAAGAGCGAGAAGCAGGGCGGCCATGGCTCACTGGAATGGGCGGTGACCTGGTTCGGCGGCGACGGCTTTGTGAATTCCTACTGCAACACCATCCCGACCGGCGAAGGCGGCACGCATGAGGCCGGCTTCCGCAACGTGCTGACGCGCGGGCTTCGCGCCTATGCCGACCTTGTCGGTAACAAGCGAGCCTCGATCGTCACCTCGGAAGACGTCATGATCTCGGCGGCGGGCATGCTTTCGGTGTTCATCCGCGAGCCGGAGTTCGTCGGCCAGACCAAGGACAGGCTGGCAACGATCGAGGCGATCCGCATTGTCGAGACAGCGATCCGCGATCCCTTCGACCATTGGCTGGCCGACAATCCACAAGAAGCCTCGAAGCTGCTCGAATGGGTGATCGCGCGCGCCGACGAGCGGGTGCGCCGACGCCAGGAAAAGGAAGTGTCGCGAAAAAGCGCGGTGCGCAAGCTGCGCCTGCCGGGCAAGCTCGCCGACTGCACGCAGAATGCGGCTGCAGGCGCTGAACTCTTCATCGTCGAAGGTGACTCGGCCGGCGGCTCGGCCAAGCAGGCGCGCGACCGTGCCAGCCAGGCCGTGTTGCCGCTGCGCGGAAAAATCCTCAACGTCGCCAGCGCCGGCAACGACAAGCTGGCCGCCAACCAGCAGATATCGGACCTGATCCAGGCGCTCGGCTGCGGCACGCGCACGAAGTACCGCGACGAGGATCTGCGCTACGACCGGGTGATCATCATGACCGACGCCGACGTCGACGGCGCCCACATCGCCTCACTTTTGATCACCTTCTTCTACCAGGAGATGCCGGCGCTGGTGCGCGGCGGCCATCTCTATCTGGCGGTGCCGCCGCTTTACTCGATCCGGCAAGGCGGCAAGGTTGCCTATGCCCGTGACGATGCGCACAAGGATGAGCTTCTGCGCACCGAATTCACCGGGCGCGGCAAGGTCGAGCTTGGCCGCTTCAAGGGACTGGGCGAGATGATGGCCGCGCAGCTCAAGGAGACCACCATGGATCCGCGGAAGCGCACCCTACTCAGGGTCGATGTGAACGAAATCGATTCAGCCACCAAGGACAGGGTCGATGAGCTGATGGGCACCAAGCCGGAAGCCCGCTTCCGCTTCATCCAGGAACGCGCCGAATTCGCCGCAACGGAAGTGCTGGATATCTAGCCGCTGGCCAGTTTAGCTTGCGCTTCCGATATGGAGACCAGCATGTGACCTGGGCGCGGCTGAAGGGCTATTTCGAGGCGAGTTTGGCGGGGCTGACGCAGCCGACGCGCTCGGACTGGATTTTCGCACTTCGCACGGTCTCAGCCGGCCTGATCGCACTTCTCGCCGCCTACGTCCTGAAACTTGATCACCCGCAATGGGCCATGATGACGGTGTTCATCGTCGCCCAGCCGGTCGCCGGTATGGTGCTGGCGAAGGGCTTTTACCGGTTGCTCGGCACGCTGGTCGGCGGCATCGCGGCGATCGGCATCACCACGGTGTTCGGCACCAACCCATGGGTGCTGGTGACCGTGCTTGCCGTCTGGATCGGGATTTGCACCTTCGTCTCGTCACTGCTGCGCAATCCCGAAGCCTATGGTGCTGCCCTTGCCGGCTACACCGCGATGATCATCGGCCTGCCGGCCTTCGGACAGCCACATCTCGTCGTCGACCTTGCGGTCGCCCGCTGCGCGGAAATCGTGCTCGGCATTGTCTGTGCCGGCGTGACCAGCCGGCTGATCCTGCCGAAGCTGGCGGCCGACGCCATCATCTCGCGGTTGAAGCGCAGCATCCTCGATCTTGCCACCTATGCCAGCGGCGCTTTTTCCGGCGGTGATCCGGCAACGCTCGCCGGCTTGCACCGAAAACTGGTCGCCGACACCCAGACGCTTGGCGAGATGCGCGCCTATGCCAGGCTGGAAGCCCCGAGTTTCGCGCCACGCGCCCATCCGGTCCGGCGCACCATCGGACAACTTCTCTCTGCGCTGTCGGCGGCACGCGCGCTGCATTCGCACGCAGCGCCCAAAAATGCAGCACTCATACCGGTGCGCTCGGAGTTGCATAGCCTTGTCAGTGAACTGGCGACGAAGCCGGGCGCGTTGGACGACACCGCCCCCTGGGTGACACGGCTCGACGCGATCTCGGCCAAGGCCCGGCAAATTCCCGATGCCTCGGTCGACCAGGGCGACGACAGGGTCGGCACCATCACCCGTCTCACCATCGCTGCCGATTTCGCCGAGGCCTTCAAGCAGGTGCTGCGTGGTCTCGACGCCTTGCGCGCTCCCGTCACGCGCCCGGTTCGAGGCAGCAGGCAGCCAGCTCTGGTGGTGCACCGAGACTACCCCGGCGCATCGCGCAATGCCGTGCGCGCTGCTCTCACCACCTTGCTGGTCGCGGCCTTCTGGTTGACGACGAAATGGTCGGAAGCGGCGGGCACGGTCATTCTCGTTGCCGTCGTATCCAGCCTTTTCGCCGCTCGCCCCGATCCGGTGCAGGTGTCCTGGGGCTTCTTCAAGGGAACGCTACTGGCTTTGCCCTTTGCCTTTCTGGTCGGCCAGATCGCGTTGCCTGCCCTGCCCGGCTTCGGCTGGTTCGTCCTGTTTGTCGTGCCGATCCTGGTGCCAACGGCGCTGGGCATGGCCAATCCGCGCTATGTCGGCGTAGCCACGGCCTTTGCCATCAACTTCCTCGCTTTCCTCAGCCCGCATCAGGCGATGACCTATGATCCCGGCCCGTTCTTCGCCGGCTCGGCATCGGTGCTGGTTGGTATCTTGCTGGCGATTGGCGTCTTCATCCTGGTGCTGCCCGCCGATCCGTGGCTGGCGGCCAATCGCATCGTGCGCGCCATGCGCGAGGATCTGGCGCGGCTTTGCCTGCATGAGCGCGTGCCGAGACGTTCGGCCTTCGAGAGCCTCGCCTATGATCGGGTCAACCAGCTGATGCCGCTGGTGCAGAATTCCGGCAGCAAGGGCGATGCGGTCCTGGGCGGCGGCGTCGCCGCCGTTACAGTCGGCCTGGAAATCCTGCGGCTGCGCGAGGCGCAACAGGCGCATGCCGTTCCGTCCGAAACCGCGCTTTCGATTGCCAATTTCCTAAGGGGCCTGGCGCGCGAACTGCTCTTCCGCGCCCCTGGCGATCCGCAGACAGCGACCGTCGCCGTCGCCCGCCAATATGCGGCGACCATCGCCCAGCGAAACACCACCGGCGACGTGCTGCAGATCGCGGCGTCATTGCGCATCATCGCCGCCGCGATAGAGGATTTTCCGGATTTTTTTGCGAGGGATAAAGGCTAGGCTGCCGCTATCGCCAGTGCGTGCCCACGCGCATTCTCGCGCAGCGCGTCGAGATGGATCGACTTGATCAGGGCGGCAAGATCCCCTTCTGCGGCTTGTCCACCCACTTCCTTGAGCATCAGCCAGCTGACTTCCTGCACGCCGGCAACACGCTTGCCGTTGGCGACCTCGCGCCAGATTTTCAGCGCGCGCAGGATGATGGCATGCGTGGCGGCGGCGAGGCCGGCGCTGCGGAACAGCGCCTGCAAGGCGACATCATGCCCGCCGGCCAGCAACGCCCTCACCCTTTGTTCGGATTGCTGGCTGAGCGCGACCAGCGCCGAGCCGAAGAAATCGACTTTGCCATGGGCGATGGTACGGATGAGGAAGCTGGCGGTGAGGTCGCCGCGTAGGCGCAGATGTTCGATCAGCGCGGCATGTTCTTCCTGGCGCGTACCCTCGATCAGCGTCACCGAGGCCTTGACGCAAGCGTCGCGCATAACGCGCTCGGCGCGTGCGGCGCCCATCAATGCCATGACCAGCGGCGATGTCTTCAATGTCTCGCCGAGCTTGATGAGCAGCATATGCCGGCAGTCGGCAGGCAGTCTGACATCCGAGATCAGTCCCTCGCGCACCAGCGGCAGATGCCCGTGGCGTTCGGCCATGCGGCGGAAGCTCAGCGAAGCGATGTCAGCGCCGCTGTTGGCGAGCAGGACGGCGCAGGCTTCCGCCTCGCCGATCTCGGCGATCGCCGCCGACAGCGCCATCGAGACAACAGGACGGTCGGCGATCAGCTTCTGCGTCGCCTTCGGGCTCGCAGCCACGCGATTGATCAGGTCGGCATCGGTCAGCAGCGGCGAGCGCGCCAGCACGACGCCGGCAACCTCCGGCTGATCGGACGCCAGCGCACTGATGATCTGCAGCGGCGCATGGTGGCTCATGGAGAGCGCTTCAGCCATCGCCAGCCGCACTTTCGACGAGGCATCGTCGAGCAGCAGCGTCAGCGCTGCCTCGGCAGCGCAGCGATCCTCGAACGGCAATTCGGAATTGACGTAGGCCCGGGCCAGCGCGTTGGCCGCGGCGGCGCGCTCGGACACTCTTGCCGTGTAGATCCATTTCAGGAAATGCGAAACAACAACCATGCCCGCCTGCTTACGCCCCTTGCCGGAAGGTTTCCGGCCCCGCTGAAGACGGTAGGCAGAAATGGTTTACGAACGGTTCACCATGTTCATTAACTGGCTTGCGAGCGCCGGATGCAGCGCCTATCAACCGTCAATCAGCGCAGGAGACCAAGAAATGGCCGGGCTATATCTCGAGGAATTTGTCGTCGGCCATGTCTTCCAGCACACGCTGCGCAAAACCGTCACCGAGAGCGACAACATGCTGTTTTCGGTGATGACGCTGAACCCGCAGCCGCTGCATATCGACTTCGATTTTGCCGCCAAGAGCGAATGGGGCAAGCCGCTGGTCAACTCGCTGTTCACGCTCGGCCTGATGATCGGCATTTCGGTCAACGACATCACCGTCGGCACGACGGTGGCCAATCTCGGCATGAAGGAAACGGTGTTTCCGCACCCGGTTTTCCATGGCGACACCATTCGTGTCGAGACCACGGTCATCTCAGTGCGCGAGTCCAAATCGAAGCCGGATCGCGGCATCGTCGAGTTCGAGCACCGCGCCTACAACCAGAATGGCGATCTGGTCGCCAAATGCACCAGGCAAGCGATGATGCTGAAGAAGAAGGCCGCCTGATGCGCTCGCTGCTGTTCGTGCCCGGCGATTCCGAGCGCAAGCTGGAAAAGGGATTTGGCGCCGGCGCCGACGTGGTGATCGTCGACCTCGAGGACTCCGTGGCGCCGCAAAACAAGGCGCAGGCACGAGACATCGCGGCGCGCTTCATCGTAGAACGCAGGGCGCAAACCAGCTCAGCCATCTACGTCAGGGTCAACGACCTGTCGACCGGGCTGACCGATGACGATTTGGCTGCGCTCGTGCCAACCAGGCCGGACGGCATCATGCTGCCCAAATCCAACAGCGGCCAGGACGTCCAGCACCTTTCGGCAAAGCTCAGGGTTCACGAGGCCCAGAACGGCTTGGCCGATGGAGCGACAAGAATCCTGCCGATCATCACCGAAACGCCGGCCGGTGTGCTTGCCGCAGCGACCTATGCCGGGGCAAGCGCACGGCTCGCTGGTCTCACCTGGGGCGCGGAGGACCTGTCGGCCGCGATCGGCGCGCGCTCTGCCCGCGACGAGCACGGCCGCCACACCGACCTCTTCCGCCACGCTCGCCTGACGACCATCCTTGCGGCCGGAGCCGCTGAGGTCGCGGCGATCGACACCGTTTTCCCGAATTTTCGTGACATGGCGGCCTTCGCCGTGGAATGCACTGAGGCCGAGCGCGACGGCTTCACCGGCAAGATGGCGATCCACCCCGATCAGGTGCCTCTCATCAACGCCGCCTTCACACCCTCAGCGGAGGCGGTGAAACAGTCAGCGGCGATCGTCGCGGCGTTCGAAGCGGCGGGAAATTCCGGCGTCGTCGGCATTGACGGAAAAATGTTCGACCGCCCGCATCTGCGGCTGGCCGAACGGCTGCTGGCTCGGGCGAAGGCGGCAGGCGTTTCCGCTTAATCCCGCGCCAGCACGATGATCCGGTCCTCGGGCAGATAGGCCAGCGCTTCCGACTTCAGCGGATTGACGGTAACGCCGCCCAGTGCCCGCTGGTCGGTGTCTCCGGCACGGATGCGCCGGTAGCCGATGGCGATCTCGCCACGCAGCCGCGCCGATTCCGCGATCGTCCAGAACGTCACAGGCTGATCGATGGCGACATAGTCGCCGACCGGGCGCATGTAGATTTCGGAGCCCTGTTCATCGAGCAGGTCATCGAAGATCGCGGCGAGGTACTGGTTCTCCGACGCCTGCGCCAGCATCAGGCTGACCAGCCTGTTGCTGACGACGAAATCATCGGCCTTGGTCACCGCCGCAAGCTCACGGTTGCGCACGTCGATCATCTCGCTGACGATCGAGATGTGCGTGCCGGCATCGTCCGCGATCTTGCGCAGATGCAATAGCGTCACCAGCGTGCGCGTATCGGCCGGCTGCGCTGCCATGGTTTCGCTGTAGCCGAGGACGAGCACGTGATCGTAGGACGGCACGTCCAGGCTTGCCAGGGCGGTGCTGCTCGATGTGTCGGTGATGCGGCAGGAAACCGACAGATTGTCGCCGGCGACCGGCAGTTCGGCAACTTCCTGCTCGAGGCCGGGTGTGTCGGCGGCGATGGTCAGGATCGACCCAGGCGCGACGTATCGCGACAGTTCATAGGTGATGATCGGGCCGCGCCGATTCCAGCCGAGGATCAGGGTGCGCTCGGGCTTCGGCTCGATGGGCCGCGGCCCACGGATCGCCGCCGCATCGATCTTGATCCCGGAGCTTCCGAGCTTTATCGCGGCATCGTCCTCGGCGATGATGATGGCGCGCATGTCCTTGCCGATCACGAGGTCCGACGAAGGGTTGAGATTGACGCGCCCCTTCTGGTCGCAAAGCCCGATCAGCGCGCAGTGTTCATAGGCCATGACCGCCTCGCCGAAGGTCTTGCCGGTGAGATCAGGCTGCTCGGTCGTGTAGATTTCGCAGCCGTCGAAATCGAGCAGCTCCGAATAGACGCCGCTCAGACCCGACTGCCGGCTCGAATGCACGACGATGCGCGAGATCAGCTGGTCGGCCAACACGAGCTGCACCTCGGCTCCGCCGACGACGCGGGCGACCTCGGCATTCCTGCCATCGCGGATCTCGGCGGCGATATTGTAGGGGTCGGTGCGCCGGCCCGGGTCGTTGACCAGCGCCAGCACCGTCTTGATGACCTGCGAATCGGGGTCGTCGCCTTGCGGCGACAGCACCACGACTGACCGCGAAGTCTGCGGGTTGACGATGGCCAGGTCATAGAGATCGGTTGGGTCGCCGCTGCGGCAGATGACGCGCGTATTGCCCAGTTTGCCGACCTTGGCCGCGATCTCGTCCTCCATCTCGACCTTGTCCATATTGGCCATGACGACGATGCGCGGACGGCGGCGGCTGGCGTTGGCAATGACGAGTTCGGAGATGACGTCGAAGATCGATGGCGACCAGTTGAGGATAATGGTGTGATCGGCCTCCAGCACGCGCGAGCGGCCCTTGCGCAATTCATCGAGCTTGCCGTCGACACCGGCGCTGAGCACGCCGATGAGGGCAGACACGACGAAGATGCCGGCAAGCGTGACGACCAGCATGACGAGACGGAAGGCCCAGCCGGTGTCCCCGCCCATCGTGCCGGAATCGAGCGTGCGCATCAGCGATTCCCAGAACGCTTCGAAGAAGCCCAGCGGCTCACCGCCCTCCGGTGCGATGCGGGTCACCGCAAGGAAAGCCGCGGCGGCGATGATGATCAGCAGGGAAACGATGGCGAGCCAGCCGATCAGCGCGATCGGGCCGGCGGCCATGCTCCTGTCGAACTGGTAGCGCAGCCGGGTTGCCAGCGAGTCTCGTTTCTTCATGTCGCCGCTGCCCCCGCACTATCCCCAAGGTCGACGCGCGCCAACGCAACGCCGAAGCCGCTCTCTTAAAGCAATTCCAGGAAAAGTGTGAACGGTTTTCCGTCCGGAATTGCGTCAAAACAAAGAGTTAGAGCGGTTTGCCGTTTCTGTGAAACGGTGAACCGTTCTAGCCTGTGTTCGGGTGAAGGGGAATCGCTATTCGCGTGTTCACGGCTAAGGAATTCACTGCGATGGCTGGCGTGCGAGGGCGGCAGACACTTCGCCTGACCGCTACCAGACCATCGGGATCAGACGGTAGCGAACCTCATTTGCATAGTCGTCATAGCCGCGCAGGCCGGCGCGAAGCGTTTTCTCTTCGATGAAGGTGCGAATGGCTAGGAGAACGACGAACACGAGCACCGATGCCAGCCCCCACCAGGAGCCGAGCAGGAGTGCCGTGCCGGCGAAGAACAGGATGGCGCCGGCATACATCGGATGGCGGACATGACTATAAGGCCCCGTCGTGATCACGTGCTGTCCGCGTTCATCCTGGATCTTCACGACGGGCGCCGCGAAACTGTTCTCCAGCATGGTCAGGTAGCAGATCCAGATTCCGACCAGCAGGACCAGAGTGCCGACCACCTGTGCCCAGACCGGAACCGTCGACCAGCCGAAACGGAAGTCGAAGCCCATGAAGATCTGCCAGCCAAGGATGGCGAGCAGCAGTATGGACAGCAGGACCTTGTCGGCCGCTGTCTGGTTCTTCTGGATGGGACGGCTCAGCCGCTCATTCATCAGGCCGGGGTCGCGCTGCGCCAGCGTAATTCCCAGGATGAGACTGAGCCCCACCATCCCCACAAGATAGACCCAGGCCCCCTGCCAATGCAGCGTGCCGGCCGACAGGAAGAGCAAGGCGCCCATGACGCCGAACCAGATGAATGTCTGAAGAACCAATTTCGCGATCATGATCGACCTTCCACGGTTTGCCCCCGCGGCATTGTCTGAAATAGACCAGTGGTCTATCATACCGACCAATGGTCTATAATTCAAGCCGACCCTCATCTGGTATCCCGTGCTGGACGGGAACAGCCATCGCGTGCAGAAGGTTTGGTCATGCCCCGTGTCGTCAAGCATCCGGAACTCAGGCGAGAAGAACTTCTGGACCACGCCCAAGCCCTGTTCCTGACGCGGGGCTATGACAAAGCGAGCCTCAACGACGTGATTGCGTCCGCCGGCATCTCGAAGGGCGCCTTCTATCACTACTTTCCCTCCAAGGAGGCTCTTCTGGAAGCCTTGGCCAGCCGCTTCGCACGACAGGCGCTGGCTGGGGTTCAAGCTATATTCGACGATCCCGACCTTGACCCGCTTGGCCGCCTGAACAGCCTGCTCTCCCAGTCGCGGCGAGCCAAGATCGAGACCGCGACGGAGGCCTGGGCTCTTTTCGAGACCATGTTTCGGCCTGAGAACCTGGTGCTTTTCCACCGCATCAATCTGGCCGCCAGCGCGTCGTTTTCACCACTGCTGGTCAAGATCATTCGGCAAGGTGTCGAAGACGGCAGCTTCAGGACCTTCGATCCGGAGGGTGTCGCCGACATCGTCATGCAGTTCGGCATGGCCACGCATGACGTCGTTGGCAAGGCGATCGCCGGCGGCAGCGACGCCGATATGGATGTCGCGATCGATGTCCTGGAAAGACGCGTCAGGCTGTACGAGATCGCTCTCGACCGCATACTCGGCCTCGCCGATGGAAGCATTCGGATCGGTGAACCCGGCTATGTCAGGGCCGTCATGACAGCCCGGCGGAAAGCCGATAAGGCGCGGTGATTTGCCAAGCCCGGCCTATTCCTTGCCCCAGCGTGGCCGGCGCATCGAAAAGACATCGCTGACGCTGGCATAATCCATGTAGCCGAGACGAGCGACATTGCCGGCCTTGGTGATGTCGAACAGGCCGTCTTTCAGAAAGGCATCGTCGATGTGCACGCCGACCACTTCGCCGGCGACGACGACGGCGCTGGTCAGTGTTCCGTCCAGCGCCTTCGGGCGGAACACCTCCGTCACCCGGCATTCCAGCGCGGCGGGCGCCGCCGCCACGCGCGGTGGCTTGACGAGGCGCGAAGGCGCCATGGCGAGGTCGGCATAGACGAACTCGTTAACGCCGCGCGGCGCGTTGACGGAGGTGTAATTCATCTTCTCGGCCAGATCGCGGCTGACCAGATTGGCGACGAACTCGCCTGTTTCCAGGGCAAAGGAGGCGCTGTCCTTCTCGCCCTCCGAGGAAAACCAGACGATGAAGGGCCGCGTCGAAACGGCGTTGAAGAAGGAGTATGGCGCGAGATTGACCTCGCCCGCCTCGTTCAGCGTCGATATCCAGCCGATCGGGCGTGGCGCGACGATCGCCTTCGACGGATCGTGCGGCAGCCCGTGCCCCTTGGACGGTTCGTAGAACATTCAGCCCGCCCAAGGCCCTGAATAATCGGCATAGAGTTTTGCCGGATCAGGCCGTGGCCGTTCCGGCGCCGGGCCGGCATAGGAGCCGATATGGATGAAACCGACGACGCGCTCCTGCGGCGCCAGTCCAAGGATCGCCCTGCCCTCCGGCTCGTCGGAATACCAGTTGCTGATCATGTTGGTGCCGTAGCCCAGCGCATTGGCGGCAATCATCAGGTTCATCGCCGCCATGCCGCCGGACAGGAACATCTCCCATTGCGGGATTTTTGGATTTTCCCTGGGCACCGACACAACGCCGATCACCAGCGGCGCGCGGGAAAAGCGCGCCAGTTCCTGGTTGCGGCGGCCTTCCGGCAACGGCCCCTCGCGCTGTTCGGCAAGCGCCGCCAATTGTCTGCCGATCTCGATGCGGACATCGCCGCGATAGAGGATGAAGCGCCAGGGTTCGAGCCGGCCGTGGTCGGGCACGCGCGTGGCGGCGGCGATCATGGTGGCGATGTCGGCGTCGCTCGGCGCAGGTTCCTTGAGGTCCAGAATCGGTGCTGAATTTCGGGTCAGCAGGAAGTCGATGATCGGCGACGCCATGGGCGCAAGTCTCCTAAACACTCTGTTTTGAGCTGAAGCGCACCATCGGGAATTCGGGCGGCTCGGGCAAAGGCGCGCAAGCGCCGGGCGGAAGAGCCACGGATCGGACTCTTAAGCCTTGAAATTGCCACCGCCATGGGCTTCAAAGCAAGGCATGTTTGAGGGGCGACTGCGTCTTTTCCTGATCCGGCTCTGCGCCGCGCTGTTCCTGCTGCCGGTCTCCATGGCTGTCGCGCAGGAAAAGGACGGCGTCAGTGACCTGAAACTTCCCGGAATTTCGAGCTACGCGACGCCAAAGAGCGAAACCCCGCTGGCGCTCGGAGGCGGTGGCGCCCTCACCTTGTCGGCCCAGTTGACCGACAAGGGCACCGACATCACCCGCGGCCTGGTCTGGCGTGTCTTCAAGCCTGAAGCCGTCAACGGCAAATTGCCTATGGTCGCCTCCGCGCATGGCGGCAGCGCTGTCTTCCAACTCGAACCCGGCAGCTATCTGGTCCACGCCTCTTATGGCCGCGCCGGCGCCACCAAGCGCATCACAGTCGGCAAGGAAGCCAAGCGCGAAAGCCTGGTGCTCGATGCCGGCGGCCTGAAGCTTGACGCGGTTCTGTCCGGCGGCGTGCGCATTCCCCCGAAAAAACTGCGCTTCTCGATCTATGAGGGCACCGCCGAGGCCAATGGCGACCGCGCTCTGATCATTCCCGATGTCGAGCCTAACAGCGTCGTGCGGCTCAATGCCGGCATCTATCACGTCGTGTCGACCTACGGCGCGGTCAATGCGGTCATCCGCTCCGACATCCGCGTCGAGGCCGGCAAGCTGACCGAAGCCACCGTCGAGCATCACGCCGCCGAGATCACGATGAAGCTGGTGCGCGAGGCCGGTGGTGAAGCGATCGCCGACACGTCGTGGTCGCTGCTCAACGAATCCGGCGATCCGATCAAGGAAACCGTCGGCGCCTTCGCCTCGATGGTGCTGGCCGAGGGTGACTACACCATCATCGCCAAGAACCGCGACCGCATCTACCAGAAGGACTTTACGGTCGTGGCCGGGCAGAACCTGGAGATTGAGGTTCTGGCGACGGAAGCCGCGGCGATGGATCCCGAAGAAGGCGCGGATTAGCCGCCCTTCGGCGGGATATTTCCAAGTTCAGGCAGCCAGCTTGGTCCGTGCCGGCAGGAAGGGAATCCGGCGGCGCGGCAGCTGCGGCGCCAGATCGAACACACCGCGGTAAAGCCGGTCGAGCAATGCCTTGCGATCGCGTAGCGGCTCGAGTTCGCTCCAGCTCAGCACCTCGCCGACTCGTACGTCGATCGCCTTGCCGGACAGCCGCGCGAATTCGTGGATGAGCATCGAAAGGCGCAATGTCAGCGATGCCTTGCCGACGAATTTGGCCACGCGGCCATCGCGCTCGGCCATATTCATCGGCCCGCTGATCAGATGGAACAGCCGGCCGTTCTGTCCGGAAAAATGCATTGGGATAACCGACGCCTTGGCATCCTGGACCAGGCGTGCCGGAAACATCTTCCATGGCAGGTCGCGCGCCCGGCCAAAGCCTTTCGGGGCGGTGGCGACGCCCCCGGCGGGAAACACCACGATGGTGACGCCTTCCTTCAGCAGCCGCACCGCTTCATGGCGTACGGCCATGTTGTTCTTCAGCGCGTCCTTGGTCTCGGAAAAGTCGATCGGCAGCGAATAGGGCTCCATCTCGCGGATCTTGAGCAGATCCTTGTGGATCATCACCCGGAACGGCCGCCCAAGTTGCTCCACCAGTGACAGCACGGCAATCCCGTCGCCTATGCCGAACGGATGGTTGGCCACGATCACCAGCGGCGTCTCCGGCAATGGCGCGGGCGGCCATTGGTCCGCGGTCCGTATCCGCACGTCGATCAGGTCAAGCATTCGGCTGAATATGCGCTCGCCTGATGGCACCACCTGGCGGCGCCAGAAATCATAGAGCGCGGCATAGCGGTCGCGCCCCGACAGGCCTTCAATGGAATGAATGACCCAGCGCGTCAGCACCGGCTGATGCGGATTGGCATAGGAAAGTTCGGGAAATGGTTTTTCGCGCAATTTCAGCTTGAGCATGGGGGCTCGTTACAAGATCGGCGTGACAAGGATATGAAAATGGCGGTGGATCGCTCCACCGCCATCACCAAAGGGCTGTTCAATCAGGCGGCGCGCTTGCGCCGGCGATCGGGTGTGATCGCCTCTTCGGTCAGCCGTTCGATCGCCTCGGCAAGCCCGAGCGATTCCTGGTCGCGCGAGCCGAGCCGGCGGATATTGACCGTCTGCTCTTCCGCCTCGCGTTTGCCGCAGACGAGGATGACCGGCACCTTGGCTAGGCTGTGTTCGCGGACCTTGTAGTTGATCTTCTCGTTGCGCAAATCAGCCTCCGCCAGAAGTCCCGCGGCCTTCAGCTTTGCCACCACCTCGGTCGCATAGCCGTCTGCCTCGGAGGTGATCGTCGCCACCACCACCTGCAGCGGCGCGAACCACAGCGGGAAATGGCCGGAATAGTTCTCGATCAGGATGCCGAGGAAACGCTCCATCGAACCGCAAATGGCGCGGTGCACCATGACAGGCTGTTTCTTCTCCGAATCCGAGCCGATGTAGAAGGCACCGAAGCGTTCCGGCAGGTTGAAGTCGACCTGCGTGGTGCCGCACTGCCATTCGCGGCCGATGGCGTCCTTCAGCACATATTCGAACTTCGGCCCGTAGAAGGCGCCCTCGCCCGGATTGATCGAGGTCTTGATCCGGTTGCCCGACCGCGATCGGATCGTTTCAAGGACATTGCCCATGATCGCCTCGGCATGGTCCCACGCCTCGTCGGTGCCGACGCGCTTTTCCGGCCGTGTCGACAGCTTGACGCTGACCTCCTCAAAACCGAAATCGGCATAGGTCGACAGGATCAAATCGTTGATGCGCAGGCATTCGGCCGCGAGTTGCTCCTCGGTGCAGAAGATATGCGCGTCGTCCTGCGTGAAACCGCGCACGCGCATCAGCCCGTGCAGGGCACCGGATGGCTCGTAACGATGCACATTGCCGAATTCCGCAAGCTTTACGGGTAGATCGCGATAGGACTTCAATCCATGCTTGAAAATCTGCACGTGACCCGGGCAGTTCATCGGCTTTAGCGCAAAGACGCGGTCGTCGTCGGTGTCGTCGCCGGCGACCGTCACTTTGAACATGGCGTCCCGGTACCAGCCCCAGTGGCCTGAGGTCTCCCACAGGCTCTTGTCCAGCACCTGGGGCGCGTTGACCTCCTGGTAGCCTTGCTCGTCGAGGCGCCGGCGCATGTAATTGACCAGGTTCTGGAACATCTTCCAACCCTTGGCATGCCAGAAGACGACGCCCGGCCCCTCTTCCTGGAAATGGAACAGGTCCATCTCGCGGCCGACCTTGCGGTGGTCGCGCTTCTCGGCCTCCTCCAGCATCGTCTGATAGGCGTCGAGCTGCGCCTGGTCAGCCCAGGCCGTGCCGTAGATGCGCGTCAGCATCGGGTTGTTCGAATCACCACGCCAATAGGCACCGGCCACCTTCATCAGCTTGAAGGCGTTGCCGATCTGCCCGGTCGAGGCCATGTGCGGACCACGGCAGAGATCGAACCAGTCGCCCTGGGCATAGATCTTGAGATCCTGGTCCTCGGGAATGGCGTCGATCAGCTCCAGCTTGTAGCGCTCGCCCTTGTCGGCGAAGACCTTTTTCGCCCGGTCGCGCGACCAGACTTCCTTAGTGAACGGCTTGTTGCGCGCAATGATCTCGCGCATCTTCTTCTCGATCACCGGGAAATCGTCTGGCGTGAACGGCTCGTTGCGGGCGAAGTCGTAATAGAATCCGTTCTCGATCACCGGTCCGATGGTCACCTGCGTTCCCGGCCATATCTCCTGCACGGCTTCCGCCAGCACGTGGGCGGTGTCGTGACGGATAAGCTCGAGAGCGCGCGCATCGTCGCGGGTGATGATCTCGACCTTGCCCGACTTGCCCAGCGGGTCGCTGAGGTCGCGCACGGTGCCGTCGATGGCGTAGGCGACGGCCTTCTTGGCCAGCGACTTCGAGATCGATTCGGCAAGACCGGCACCGGTCATCGCCGCGTCGTAGTCGCGGACGGAGCCATCGGGAAATGTTAGGGAAACGGAATTCAGCATCATGGTTCTCCTATCCAGTCCCGCAAACGAGCGCGGGTGGTCGTGGGGTAAAGCCGCCAGTCGCATGCACAAACGGCAGCGGGCGGGTTTTAGAGGCAGCATTGCGTCAGGTAAAGGGCGGCAATTGGCGCAGCTGTCAGGAAATGTCGCCACAGATGTCGCAGACACTTGCGAAAATGCACGACATCAACTGGAATCATCGGCATGGAAGACGCCATACCCAGCCGAACTGCCCTTGGCGTCGCACGCATGAGGGCCTTGCATCAGTTTTCACCGCAGGCAGGGCTGTTTCGCGATCCCTACGCGATCGCGATCCTGGGTGGGGCTGCTCCCGCTGCACAGGAGCTTGAGCAGGAAGACGAGCGCCGCCGGCGCATGCGCCTGTTCGTGACCGCGCGGGCCCGGTTCGCCGAGGACTGGCTTGCGGCGGCGGTCCGTCGCGGCATCCGCCAGCTCGTCGTGCTTGGCGCCGGCCTCGACACGTTTTCACTGCGAAATCCGTATCCGGATCTCAAGGTGTTCGAAGTCGACCACCCGGCCACGCAAGCCTGGAAACGCAAATGCATTGCCGATAGCGGTCTTGCAGAGCCACCCGCTACCACATTCGTGCCGGTCAATTTCGAGCGGCAAAGCCTGCCCGCAGAACTGACTGCGGCCGGTTTGCAGTCGACAGAGCCCAGCTTCTTCATGTGGTTGGGGGTCGTGCCCTACCTGACAAAAGAAGCGATCTTCAAAACGCTGTCCTGGATTGCCGACATCCCCGGCTCGGAGGTCGTGTTCGACTATAGCGAGCCGGCAGAGAACCGTGATGCGGCGGGACAGGCTGCCCTCGCCTTCCATGCGGCGCGCGTCGCTTCTGTCGGCGAGCCATGGATCAGTTTCTTTGTTCCGACAGAACTGGCGAAATCCTTGGGCGAGATCGGCTTCGACGAGATCGAAGATCTCGAGAGCGGCGATATCGCCGCCCGCTTTTCCGGAGCCTCGAAGGGAACCACGAACAATTCCGGCGGCCACATCATCCGAGCGCGCCGACACGCCTGACCAGACTCATTTCACCAGCTGCGGCAGGTCCTTCAGGAACCCGGAGCGCGTGCTCCAGCCCTTCGGCACATCGGTGCGCTTGGTGTCGACGATCAGCCGGGCGAAGACGATCTGCTGGCCGTCCTTTTTCGCCCAGCCGACGAACCAGCCGAGCGAACGCTTGTCCCTGACCTTGTCGGCATCATTGGCCAGCCTGGTGCTGCCGGTCTTGCCTTGCACGGTCCAGCCTCCCGCCTGGAAAGTCGGGATGATGGCCGATGTCATGTCATAGGCCTTGGCCGAGACCGGCAGCTTGCGGGCAAGCAGCTTGCGCAGGAAATCGACCTGCTCGACCGGTGTGATCTTGAGCGAGGAGTTCACCCAGGAATGGGTCAGGCCGTCATTCTTGCCGGGATTGCCGGAAACGTCGTTGTTGCCGTAATCGAATTTCGAAACATAGCCGGCCAACTTTTCACCGCCGAGCCGTCGCGTAATCTCGCGGGAGAACCAGATAATCGAATCCCGTTCCCAGATCACCGGATCGACGGTCTTCTGATCCCGCTTCACGGCGTTGAATTCGGGCTTGTAGTCCCAGGTCGGCGTGTGCTCGTCGCTCAGGATGCCCGCGTCATAGCCGATCAGCGACAGCGGCACCTTGAACGTCGAGGCCGGGCTGAAGCGCTGGTCGCAGGTGCCGTCCTGATAAAGCGTCTTGCCGCTCGCCGCATCGGCGATCAGCGTGCACTGCACATCCCCAAGCGGCGCCGATTGCGCGCGCATCGGAAACCCCAGCAGCCAGGCAAGCAGGAACAGGACTCCAGCCAGGATAAAGGGAAGACGGTCGATGTTACGCATTGATGCTCGCTCCAGAAAGGTGTTCGCGAGCGGGCTTAGCGATGTCTCTTGTCTCGATTTTGTCTCAAATGCGCAGTCTTTGTGCAGGCTGGCGTTAACCCTACCGGATCGTAAAGACAGCCGTCGACACAGCGGCCCGATCAGCCCCGCGCTTCGCCGCGCTTGTGGCCGATCCGCCAGTAGCGCCAAGGCATGAACCAGACGTAGCGATCGGCCAGCGCTTCCGGCACAAGGTCGATGCCATGCGTGCCGAACGGCCCGCAGCGCAGCACGCGGAAAAATCCCATCCAGCCGCCGGCCCACAGACCATGGCGGGCGATCGCCTCATGCGCGTATTCGGAACAGGTTGGCAAATGCCGGCACGAATTGCCGACAAAGCCGGAAAGCGTCAGCTGGTAAAGGCGCACGAACGACGTGCCCAACAGACGCCCGGGCGTCTTGCGCCACGGGCCGGGCCAGTTGCGGCCACGCCCTGGCGGTTTGGCAGTATGGGCATGCCCAAGCGGGTCGTGCACCGCAGTCTCCGTATCGCGTTCTGTCCAGCGATAGATGTGAGCTTCGTCATGAGAACGCAATCCCCGCCCCTTATCCGCCGTGTTGCCATAGGCGGGAGCGGCGAAATGGCTGCCTGTCAGCCGGAGCTGCCCACCGGCCAGGACTGGTCGGCTCCTCGCAGCACTTTGTGTTGTGCCTTTCGTCACGCCATTGGAACGTTGCGATCCGCATGACATCGCCGAAAATGTTCAGGAACTGGATCATGGTCGGTCTCCTTTGACACGGATTAGACCGCCGCTGGCCTTGGCCTTCAAACGAGTATAATTTCCACTTCGGATAACCCTGGATTATGCGAAATGAAGCGCGGACGCCTGCCTTTGACGGCATTGAGGAGTTTCGAGGCAGCGGGCCGGCATCTGAGTTTCAGCCGGGCCGCCGAGGAACTGTTCGTGTCGCAGGCCGCGATCAGCCGGCAGATCCGCGAACTCGAAACCTTCCTCCGCCAGCCCTTGTTCGAACGTCACCATCGCCGTGTCGAACTGACGGATGCGGGCCGCCGGTTGCTCGCCCAGTTGGTCAGGAGTTTCGACGACATCGACAGACTGCTGTCAGAACTGGTTTCCGCCCCCGCGCAGTCCGTGGTTCGTGTCAGCGTCGAGCCGTCGCTTGCCTCAGTGTGGCTGGTACCGCGCCTCAACCGGTTTCGCCAATTGCGGCCTGACATCGACATATCCCTCGAAGTCGATCCCAGGCTGATCGAATTCCGCAGCGATCAGCCCGAACTTGCCTTGCGCTTCAGCGCGAATGCAAACTCCTGGCCCCGCAGCCAGGCCGAGCGGCTCGCCTCGACGGTCGATTCACCGGTTCTGTCGCCGGCGCTGCTCGCCTCGAGCCCTCCCCTTGAGAAGCCGATCGACCTTGCTCGCTACACGCTTTTGCATGAGGAAAATCGCCAGGGATGGGCACGCTGGTTCGAGGCAGCCGGCGTGCCCGCCGATGCCGTGCCCGCGCGGGGTCCCATGCTGGCGGACGCATCGCTTTCAAAGCAGGCCGCCCTGCTCGGACATGGCGTGGCACTTGGCGATCTCCTGCAGATCGGTGGGGAAGTCGCATCCGGCGCGCTGATCAAGCCATTCGATATCGACGTTGCATCCGGCGCCTACTGGTTGGTGGCGAGGAATTTGCGCGATCTTTCGGAACCAGCAGCCGCGTTCGCCGACTGGTTACGAGGCGAGTTTGCTGAAAGCAGACGCGCGCTGGAGGAGCACGCCTAAGCTGCTTCTTCGGCGCGCTTCTTCTCGATCTGGCCGATGGCGTCGACCACGGCGTCGAAGGTCAGCATGGTCGAGGCATGGCGTGCCTTGTAATCGCGTACCGGCTCCAGGTATTTTAGATCTGCGAAGCGGCCCTCCGGTGGCGCGCCGTTTTCCTTCAGCATCTTCAGCATGGTGTCGCGCACCGCGCGCAATTCCTCGGCGCTCGCGCCGACGACATGCTGCGCCATGATCGAGGACGAGGCCTGGCCGAGCGCACATGCCTTCACATCATGGGCGAAGTCGGTGACAATGCCATCCTGCATCTTGAGGTCGATGGTCACGGTCGAACCGCACAGTTTGGAATGCGCCTTTGCGCTCGCATCCGGATGATCGAGCCGGCCAATGCGTGCGATGTTTCCGGCAAAACCGAGAATTTTCGCATTGTAGACGTCGTTGATCATATTTTTCCAGTCCGTCGCCGCCAAGCGAACAGCGTTTGCCGCTATAGCGTCTTCCTTTCGCTGCGCCTGACCATATATAATGCTGGCAGTCGGGTATCGACAAGGCAACCGAAGCGGGCGCCTTTACCTGATCTGTTCACGCCACTTGCGGGGCTGGAAACCGGGCGGGTTCCGACACCGAAAGGTCGTGGTCCGTTCAACTCGTTCCTCCTCGAGAGGAACTACGGGAGACGCCTTTATGGATGCCGTCATCAAGAAGATCATGCCCCAGTCCGCCTACATGGACAAGCCGGTCACCGACCGGCCGAGCGAAGCCGAAGTTGAAGCCGCCGTGCACACGCTTTTGCGCTGGACAGGCGACAATCCGGACCGCGAGGGACTGATCGACACGCCCAAGCGCGTGGCCAAGGCCTATCGCGAAATGTTCGGCGGCTACGACATGTGCCCGGCTGACGAGCTCGGCCGCACCTTCGAGGAGGTCGCCGGCTATGACGACCTCGTGATTGTAAAGGACATCCAGTTCCACTCGCATTGCGAGCATCACATGGTGCCGATCATCGGCAAGGCGCATGTCGGCTATCTGCCGGATGGCAAGGTGGTCGGCCTGTCCAAGATCGCCCGTGTCGTCGATATCTTTGCCCATCGCCTGCAGACGCAGGAAGCGCTGACCGCGCAGATCGCCGGCGTCATCCAGGATGTACTGAACCCTCGCGGCGTCGCGGTGATGATCGAGGCCGAGCATATGTGCATGGCCATGCGCGGCATCCGCAAGCAGGGCTCGACCACGCTGACCTCAACTTTCACCGGCGTCTTCAAGGATACGCCCGAAGAGCAGGTTCGTTTCGTCACCATGGTGCGTGGCGGGGCGTAAGCCCCTCGCCGGCGTCACGGTCAACAGGAAAATAGACCGGCAATGTCGGCACTGGAATTTCCCAAAGCTCCATCAGACAAGAAGGCTCTCGAAGAAGGCGCGGTGTTTTCACCGCGCTTCGATGCCGCCGGGCTCGTCACGGTTGTGGTCACCGATATCAAGGACGGCATGCTTTTGATGGTCGCGCATATGAATGCCCAGGCCTTGGCGCTGACGTTGGAAACGGGAATCGCCCACTACTGGTCGCGCTCGCGCAATGCGCTTTGGAAGAAGGGCGAAACCTCGGGCAATTTCCAGCATGTCGTCGAAATGCGCACCGACTGTGATCAGGACGCCTTGTGGCTGCACGTCAAAGTGTTGGGCCACGACGCAACCTGCCACACCGGCCGGCGTTCATGCTTTTATCGGACGGTGGGGCTGGTCGACGGCAAGGGGACGCTTGCCGATGACGGCAGCAAGCCGCTGTTCGATGCGGAAACCACGTATCGAAAGCCATCCTCTTGAACCTTCTGCCTCACACCAACCACATAGATTCATCATTTCGATACGGCCCGCCTGTACATTAGCCGTGGGACAAGGGAGATCATGATGCTCGAGTGGGCGTCATTGCGTGGCAGACCAGACGTGAGCGAGGCCAACGGCCTCTCCTCGCCCGGCGGCGCATCCGAAACGAAATCTCCCAGGAAAACAGGCATTTCGCTCGCCTTGGGCGGCGGTTGCGCCAGGGGCTGGGCCCATATCGGCGTGCTGCGCGCGCTCGATGAAGCCGGCATCGAAGTCTCGATGATCGCCGGCACCTCGATCGGCGCGCTGGTCGGCGGCTGTTATCTCGCAGGCAAACTGGATGAGCTGGAAGCGTTCGCCCGCAGCCTCACCAAGCGGCGCATTTTTGGGCTGCTCGATCTCAATCTGCGCGGCAGCGGCCTGTTCGGCGGCATGAAGCTCGATGCCCGGCTGCGTGAACATGTGGCGGGCATTCGCTTCGAGGACCTGCCCAAGCCATTCGTCTGCGTCGCATCGGAAATCCGCACCGGCCACGAGATCTGGCTGTCGAGCGGCTCGCTCATCACGGCGATGCGCGCATCCTACGCATTGCCTGGCGTGTTCGAGCCAGTGAATTGCAACGGCCGCATCCTGGTCGACGGTGCGCTGGTCAATCCGGTGCCGGTTTCGGTCTGCCGCGCCTACGAGCAGCCGCTGGTCGTGGCGGTCAACCTTCACTACGATCTGTTCGGCCGCGCCGCCGTGATCAAACACAGCGCCGGCGAACTTGTTATCGAAAAGGACGCGCCCCGCCCCGGCCACCTGGACCCGAACCACCAGTCGCATCAGACCCGCCTCGGCATTACCGGCGTCATGGTCGAGGCCTTCAACATTATCCAGGACCGCATTTCGCGTGCCAGGCTTGCCGGCGATCCACCCGACATGTCGCTGCAGCCCAAGCTCAGCCATGTCGGCCTCACCGAATTCCATCGCGCCGACGAGGCGATCCAGCTCGGCTACCAGGCAACGATGGCGCAGATCAGCGAACTGACCCGTCTCCAGGCGGTTCTCGCCTGATCAAATCCGGATAGCTCTCACGCTCGCGCCGCATCGATGACGCGAAACTGCACAGTGCGGTTGCCGTTCCAGTAATTGCCCGACAGCGAGCCGGCGACATGCACAGTCTTGCCCCGGTTCTTGAACAGGAATTCGCCAAGCACCGTATCGACGGCGCGAAAGGCGATCGCCTGGATGCGGCCGCCGCTGTCCGACTGCAATTCGCAGCGGATATGGTTGGTGCCGACCGGCCTGGCGTCAGCCAGCCGATGGCGAGGCAGCACGAAGACCGGCGCGACATGGCCGGCGCCGAAGGGGCCGGCCTTGTCGAGCGCATCGAGCAGGCCGAGCGTCGCGCCTTCGGCAGCAAGGGCGCCGTCGATCGCGAGGCTTTCCTCATCCTGCAGCCGAAACACGTCAGCGGCCGCCCGCTCCTCGAAGAATGCCCTGAGTTCGCCGAGCTTTGTGCGCTCGACGGTGATGCCGGCCGCCATGCCATGGCCGCCGCCCTTGACGATCAGACCGGCATCGGCGGCTTCGCGCACCAATCGGCCAAGATCGAAGCCCGAAACGGAGCGGCCCGAACCGGTGCCAACACCATTGGCATTGAAGGCAATGGCGAAAGCCGGCCGACGCGCATGGTCCTTAAGCCTTGATGCGAGCAGGCCGACAATGCCGGGATGCCAATTGTTGCTGGCGGTGACGATAATCGCCGGACCGTTGCCGCCGGCAAGCTCGGCATCGGCCTCGGCACGCGCCGCGGCCAGCATCTCCTGCTCCATCAGCTGCCGCTCCTGGTTCAGCCGGTCGAGCGTCTCAGCGATGGTCCGTGCCTCGACCGGATCGTCCGTCGCAAGCAACCGGCTGCCGAGCGCCGCATCGCCGATGCGACCGCCGGCATTGATGCGCGGACCGATCAGATACGAGAGATGAAAGGTGCTGATCGGCTCGCCGATGCGCGAAATCCGCGCCAATGCGGCCATCCCTTCATTTTTCTGCTGGCGGGCCACTTGCAGCCCTTTGACGACGAAGGCGCGGTTGACGCCGGTGAGCGGCACCACGTCACAAACGGTCGCCAATGCAACGAGATCAAGCAGCGAAAGCAGGTCGGGCGGCGCCACATCGCTCAGGCCACGCAGGACCTTTGCGGTCTGCACCAGGGCAAGGAAGACGACACCGGCGGCACAGAGATGGCCCTGGCCCGAAAGATCGTCATCGCGGTTTGGATTGACGACGGCAATCGCGGCCGGCAACGCGCCGCCGACCTGATGGTGGTCGAGCACCACGACATCGGCGCCGGCCGCATTGGCGGCATCGACGGATATGGCGCTGTTGGTGCCGCAATCGACGGTGACGATCAGCGTCGCGCCACGCGAGACAAGTTCGCGCATGGCGTCGGGGTTCGGGCCATAGCCCTCGAAAATACGATCCGGAATATAGATTTCCGACGGTATGGAGAAATGCGTCAGAAACCGCTTCAGCAGGGCCGAAGAGGCGGCGCCATCGACATCATAGTCGCCGAAGATCGCCACCTTTTCCCTGGCCATCACCGCCGCCGCGATGCGGTTGGCGGCCTTGTCCATGTCGGTCAGCGAGGCTGGATTGGGCAACAGGTCGCGGATCGTCGGATCGAGAAACCGCTCGGTCTGATCGGCGGTAACGCCGCGTCCGGCAAGCACGCGCGCGACGATGTCGGGCACGCCATGGCCTTGCGCGATGGCCAGCGCGACCATGTCCTGCCGTTCGGTCAGCCGGTGCTCCCAGGAGAAACCGGTCGCCGACAGCCTGACATCGAGGAAGAGGCGCTTGTCGCCCATCATGTGCTTTGCCAACTTATGGTTGGCGGCAGGATAATGCATGTCGCCCAAAAGTGCGCAGCGGTTTTGGGACAACGACATGCACAAGCAACAGCCCAAAGGCGGGCAAAGCCAATCGGTTCGCGATGGTGCGCCGTCACGGAGGATTTCAACTAAAACTACGCTTTCCGCTTTTCAGCCTGGCGCCGCACCCATTCGTCGGCTGCATCGCCCATCGTCTTTTCCTGGCCATCCTTGAGCCAAGCCATGAAAGCTCGATCGAACCTGAACGCATCGCCGCATTCGCGGATGAAAAAGCGGCGCACATTCTGGGTGTTATGGTAGGATTTCGTGATGGGCGTGGCACGCGAAACCGGATCCGCGTGCCAGTCGAACGCTTTCATCATCAATCCTTGCGCCGCCAGGTTCAGATGCAGCCAAGGGCTAGCAACTGCGGCGCGGCTTCGCAAGCAGCTCTAGAACTTATCCAGATCCTGATGCCGGGCCTTGATCTCCCGCACGGTCCGCGACGACGAACGCAGCACGATCGTGTGCGTGGTGATATAGGTGCGGCCGAACTTGACGCCGGCCAGCATGTTGCCGTCGGTGACGCCGGTGGCCGCGAACAGCACATCGCCGCGCGCCATGTCTTCCGCATGATAAATCCGCTTCGGATTGGAAATGCCCATCTTGGCGGCGCGTGCGACCTTTTCGGGCGTATCGAGGATCAACCGGCCCTGCATCTGGCCGCCGGTGCAACGCAGTGCGGCCGCGGCCAGCACGCCCTCCGGCGCACCGCCGGTGCCGAGATAGAGATCGATGCCGGTCTCCTCCGGATCGGTGGTGTGGATGACGCCGGCGACATCGCCGTCGCCGATCAGCCGGATCGCGGCGCCCGTGGCGCGCACCGCATCGATCAGCTTGGCGTGGCGCGGCCGGTCGAGGATGCAGGTGGTGATGTCGGACACCGCGACGCCCTTGGCCCGGGCAAGGCTGGCGATGTTCTCGGCCGGCGAGGCATCGATGTCGATGACGCCATCGGCATAACCCGGCCCAATGGCGATCTTGTCCATATAGACGTCGGGCGCGAACAGCAGGCTGCCCTTTTCGGCAATGGCGATGACGGCAAGCGCGTTAGGCAGGTTCTTGGCGCAGATCGTCGTGCCTTCGAGCGGATCGAGCGCGATGTCGACTGCCGGGCCTTTGCCGGTGCCGACTTCCTCGCCGATATAGAGCATCGGCGCCTCGTCCCGCTCGCCCTCGCCGATCACCACCGTGCCCTTGATGGCAAGGCGGTTGAGCTCCTGGCGCATGGCATCGACCGCGACCTGATCAGCAGCCTTCTCGTCGCCGCGCCCGCGCAGCCTGGCTGCCGCCACGGCCGCCCTTTCGGTGACGCGCACCAGTTCCATGGTGAGTATCCGGTCAAGACCGGCGACAATGTTCTGGGCCACATTCATGGGGGGAAATCCTCGTTCACAGCGCCTCCCGCCGGAGGCGCGCCTGTTTTGTCAAACGAGCATGACAACGGCAAGACCTGCCGCAAGTTTTATCGAAAGGCCAGCAATATCAATCGATTGAACCGTATTTTCAACAAGAAGGCGGCCCGGTCGGAAACGACCGGGCCGCCTTGAAAAAGCACAGATGATAGCTGTGCGATCTAGAAAACCGCGAGATATCTGAGCAGCGAAATGATGCCGATGATGATGACGATGACCTGGACGATCTGTCTCATCCTGGCGTCGAGCGGCAAGCGCTGCACCAAGTAGAGAACGAGAATGATGACGAGGAATGTGATCAGGATGCTGATCAACATGGATGAAGCCACGGTACCCTCCTTGAAATGGCCTTATGAAATATAAAATCGAGCCGGCAGGGCCGGCTCGATCGGTGCGCGCTCAATACCAACGGCGTGACGACGTATCATTCATCGACTGACCGATCGCCAGGCCGGCAAGAAAGCCGAGCAGGCCGATAACACCGACAACGGCTGTCGTCGTGCCCGGGTTTTCCCGCGCGACGTCCGAGACCGCCTGAGCCTGGCTGCGCAGCTGCTGCGCGGTTCGCGACGCGCGCGCCGCAGCGCTGTCGTAGAAATCCGAAGCCTGCTCACTGGCGTCATCGAGCAGCTCAGCGCCCCTTGCCGAAATGCTCTTGTTGATCTTGGTGATTTCCTTGCGCAGTTCGGCGATCTGCTTTTCCAGAGTCTTCTGGATATCGTCGATATCGGGCAGGTCGGACTTGTTGGTATCGGCCATGAAGTGGCTCCCTTGGTTGTTGACCAAGAGAACGGCGTCGACACGAATTCGTTCCGGCGGATCGTGGCTGTTTGCCATCAGCCAGGCAAAACGCTTGCAGGGGTTCCCGCGCTACAAGCGAATTGAGAGCTACCCTGCCCGCTCGATGCGGATGACCTGCGGCTTGTCGGTAAGGTGACCGTCCTTGGTGATGCCGTCGACGGCCTTGCGCACGGCGGCCTCGGTCGTTTCGTGCGTAACGAGGATCACCGTCTTCTGCACGGCGGCCTCACCGCTGACCGCATGCTGGACGATCGATTCCAGCGAAATATCGTTGTCGGCCATGCGCTTGGCGATCGCAGCAAAGACCCCGATGCGGTCATGCACGGTCAGCCGAATGAAGTAACCGCCGGCATGGCTGCGCATCTGTGCCTTCTTGTAAGGCCGCAACTCCTTCGCCGGCCGGCCAAAGACCGGGCCATGCTGGAAGCCGGGCCGGCTCTTGGCAATGTCGGCGACGTCGCCGATGACGGCCGAGGCGGTGGCATTGCCACCGGCACCGGGGCCTGAAAGCAGCAGCTCGCCAAGGATGTCGGTCTCGATCGCCACCGCATTGGTGACCCCATGCACCTGCGCGATGACCGAGGCCGTCGGCACCATGGTGGGGTGCACGCGCTGCTCGATGCCGCTTTCGGTGCGCTGGGCGACGCCGAGCAGCTTGATCCGGTAGCCGAGGTCGCCGGCCGCGCGGATGTCGGCCTGCGTGATGTTGGAAATGCCTTCCATATAGATGTCGTTGGCCGCGATCTTCGTGCCGAAGGCAAGGCTGGTCAGGATCGACAGCTTGTGCGCGGTGTCATGGCCCTCGATATCGAAAGTCGGATCGGCCTCGGCGTAACCCAGCCGCTGCGCATCCTTGAGGCAGGCATCAAACGAGATGCCCTCGGCCTCCATACGGGTCAGGATGTAGTTGCAGGTACCGTTGAGAATGCCGAACACGCGGGTGACCGAGTTGCCGGCCATCGCCTCGCGCATCGTCTTGATGACGGGAATGCCGCCCGCTACCGCCGCCTCGTAGTTGAGCAGCACACCCTTCTTCTCGGCGATCTCGGCAAGCGCCACACCATGCTTTGCAAGCAGCGCCTTGTTGGCGGTGACGACGTGGCGGCCGGCTTCGAGCGCCGCCTTCACCGACAGGCGCGCCGGCCCTTCATCGCCGCCGATCAATTCGATGAACACGTCAATGTCGGCACTCTGCGCCAGCTTGACCGGATCGTCGAACCATCTTGCCGAACTGACATCGACGCCTCGGTCGCGTTTCGGATCGCGCGCCGAAACCGCTGACACGACAATGTCGCGCCCGCATTGCCGGGTCAGTTCCGCCGCCTTGTCGCGCAGCACCCGCGCCACCGACGCACCGACCGTGCCAAGTCCGGCAATTCCAACACGCAGTGCTTCAGCCATGGAAGGCGACGTCCCTCAAATCAGATCGAATTTTGCTTACCGGTGGGCGGACAGCGGCACCACATTGTTGGGCTGCTTGGCGCTGCTCGACAGGAAGCGCTTGATGTTGCGCGCCGCCTGGCGGATCCGGTGCTCGTTCTCGACCAGCGCCACGCGCACGAAATCGTCGCCATGTTCGCCGAAGCCGACACCGGGCGCCACCGCCACGTCGGCGTGCTCGATGAGCAGCTTGGAGAATTCGAGCGAGCCGAGATGCTTGAACGGCTCCGGGATTGGCGCCCAGGCGAACATCGAGGCGGCCGGGGCCGGAATGGTCCACCCGGCGCGACCGAACGAATCGACCATGACGTCGCGGCGCTTGTGGTAGATGTCGCGCACCTCGGCGATATCGGCGCCATCGCCGTTGAGCGCGTGCGCCGCCGCCACCTGGATCGGCGTGAAAGCGCCGTAGTCGAGATAGGATTTCACCCGGGTCAGCGCCGAGATCAGCCGCTCATTGCCGACAGCAAAACCCATGCGCCAGCCGGGCATGGAGAAGGTCTTCGACATCGAGGTGAACTCGACGCAGACATCCATGGCGCCCGGCACCTGCAGCACCGAAGGCGGCGGATTGCCGTCGAAATAGATTTCGGAATAGGCAAGGTCGGACAGGATGATGATGTCGTTCTTCTTCGCGAAGGCCACCACGTCCTTGTAGAAATCGAGCGAAGCGACCAGTGCCGTCGGGTTCGACGGATAGTTGAGGATCAGCGCCAGCGGCTTCGGGATCGAGTGACGAACACCGCGCTCCAGCGCCGGGATGAAACCATCATCGGGCTCGACCTGCAGCGAGCGGATGACGCCGCCCGACATGATGAAACCGAAGGCGTGGATCGGATAGGTCGGGTTCGGGCACAGGATGACGTCGCCGGGCGCGGTGATCGCCTGCGCCATATTGGCGAAGCCTTCCTTCGAACCGAGCGTGGCCACCACTTGCGTATCGGGGTTGAGCTTCACGCCGAAGCGGCGTTGGTAATAGGCGGCCTGGGCGCGGCGCAGGCCCGGAATTCCGCGCGAGGAGGAGTAACGATGCGTGCGCGGATCGCGCACCACTTCGCACAATTTGTCGACGATGGCTTTTGGCGTCGGCAGGTCCGGATTGCCCATGCCAAGGTCGATGATGTCGGCGCCGCGCGAACGGGCGCTGGCCTTGAGCCGGTTGACCTGCTCGAACACGTAAGGCGGAAGCCGGCGGACCTTGTGAAATTCTTCCATGGCAGTTCCAGACATCGGGGGGCGTTGGGCGCGCGCTATATACTCATTTGCAGGTAGGGTCGAGGGCGGGATCGCATTTGCCTTCGATCTGCTTCAGCGTCTGAGGGCCATGCTTCTTGGCCAGATCCGTCAGCGCCGCCTGGTTGGAAACCGGTGGGCCACCGCCTTTTTTGGCGCCTTGCCGGTTTTCATCCGCCTTCAACTGGGCAAGCTTGGCATCCCGCTCCTCATTGGTGAACTGCTTGGCTGCCACCTTCGGCGGGATATTCAGGTTCGGAAAGGTGCCCGTATCCTTCGGCCCGGCAGTGTCTGCCATCGGCACCGGACCGCCGGTATTCGTGCTCGAACACCCGGCGATCCCAACGAGGACGATCGCCGCGCCGATGCGGCAAAAGCGTGCGGCACCGAAAAAAACAGTCTCGCCAATGTTAATCGTCATATTGTTTCCTTGGCAGCCGAGGTAGAGCGGGATTGGACCCTGTCGGATGTCCCATGTTAATATGTCAAGAAATCGCTTCGGGAGGAACCCCGCGCACAATGTCCAAAACACCCGATTCGGGCAAAACGGAAGATGACGAGCCTTCGACCGTCGAGCAATATCTGGTGAAGGACCCGGAACGCTTCGCCCTGAACATGGCGCGCATGGTCGAGCAGGCCGGTAAGGCGGCTTCCGCCTGGGCCGAACCGCGCGAAAAAGGCGAACTGCGCGACCACGTCGCCGAACCGGTCGTCGACATGGTCAAGACCTTCTCCAAGCTCAGCGAATACTGGCTCGCCGACCCGCAGCGCGCGCTGGAAGCGCAGACGCGGCTGTTCGCCGGCTATATGACCGTGTGGGCGAACGCCATACAGCGCGTCAGCCCCAACACCGAGGCTCCCGACGATGCCGTCAAGCCAGAGCGCGGCGACAAGCGCTTCCAGGATCCGGAATGGGGCCGCAACGCCTTCTTCGATTTCCTCAAGCAGGCCTATCTCGTCACCTCGCGCTGGGCGTCCGAACTGGTCGATCACGCCGAAGGTCTGGACGAGCACACCCGCCACAAGGCGAGCTTCTACGTCAAGCAGGTGTCCAACGCCATCTCACCATCGAATTTCATCCTGACCAATCCGGAACTGTTCCGTGAAACCGTTGCCTCGAACGGCGAGAACCTGGTGCGCGGCATGAAGATGCTGGCCGAGGACATCGCCGCCGGCAAGGGCGACCTGAAAATGCGCCAGGCTGATTACTCGCCCTTCGAGATAGGCAGGAACATCGCGATGACGCCCGGCAAGGTGGTCGGCCGCAGCGATGTCGCCGAGATCATCCAGTATGATCCGACGACCGAGACGGTGCTCAAGCGGCCGCTGCTGATCTGCCCGCCCTGGATCAACAAGTTCTATATCCTCGACCTCAACCCGCAGAAATCCTTCATCCGCTGGGCGATCGAACAGGGCCATACCGTGTTCGTCATCTCCTGGATCAATCCGGATGAACGCCACGGCGCCAAGGGTTGGGAGGCCTATATCCGCGAGGGCCTGCAATACGGCCTCGACACGATCGAAAAGGCCACCGGCGAACGCGACGTCAACGCGATCGGCTATTGCGTTGGCGGCACATTGCTGGCGGCGGCATTGGCGCTGATGGCGCAGGAGGGCGACGATCGCATCCGATCGGCCACTTTCTTCACCACCCAGGTCGACTTCACCCATGCCGGCGACCTGAAAGTCTTCGTCGACGAGGACCAGGTCGCGGCGGTGGAAAAGTCGATGAACGAAAAGGGCTATCTCGACGGCACCAAGATGGCGACCGCCTTCAACATGCTGCGCTCCGGCGACCTGATCTGGCCCTATGTCGTCAACAACTACATGCGCGGCAAGGATCCCCTGCCCTTCGACCTGCTCTATTGGAACGCCGATTCGACCCGCATGGCCGCGGCCAATCACTCTTTCTACCTGCGCAACTGCTATCTCGAGAACAATCTCTCGCAAGGCACGATGGAACTGGCGGGCCACACGCTCTCGCTCGGCGATGTCACCATCCCGGTCTACAACCTCGCCTCCAAGGAAGACCACATCGCGCCGGCGCTTTCGGTGTTCCTCGGCTCGAAATATTTCGGCGGCAAGGTCGACTACGTCATGGCGGCATCGGGCCATATCGCAGGCGTCGTCAATCCGCCGGCATCCAACAAATACCAGTACTGGACCGGCGGCCCGCCGACAGGTGATTTCGGCCAGTGGTTTGCCCATGCCACCGACCATCCCGGATCCTGGTGGCCGCACTGGCAAAGCTGGATAGAGGCCAAGGACAACACCCGCGTGCCGGCCCGCAAACCCGGCAAGCATATGAAAACCTTGGGCGATGCTCCCGGTACCTATGTGAAGGTGCGTGTGTAACGGACTGTAATGTCTGGTGAGTTGACGGCCCGGTAAAAGCGGGCGAAATGGTGTCGTCAACCATCAAGCAGCCGTAATTCGGCAATCATTGCAAAAATACTTCAAGGCTTGCGGATTTGACACAGGTCTCGTTTCCGGATCGGAGACAAAGGTCACCTTGACAGAGATGCTTAGGCGCCGCGGCAAGGATATACCGACCGGGTATCGAGGGGGAATTTGACTTTGAAATCAGCAGGATGGAGCCTCGCAAAGGGAGAACGCCGCGCCATCGTGGCCGCGCTCTGCTCCGTGCTCCTGGCCTCCTGCACCTCGGCCGGCGACCCGACAATGTCGGTTGGAATGCCTGGCTACAATGCCTCCGCTTCGGACATCCATGCGGCCGCCGCCGGCAAGCCGATCGCAACCGCCGATTCGACATCGCAGACGACGGCCACGCAGACGACCGTGATGAGCGAAGGCGATACGGCGCTGCCCGAAACGGTCGCCTACGTGCCGGTGGCCAAGCCCGAAGCCGCCTTTCCACTGACGACGCCCGCCGGCGCTGAGACGATCGTGGGGCAAACCCCGCAGGCCTTGCAGCAGCCGGTACAGACGGCGCAGCAGACCGACGCGGTCGCCCAGAAGATCGCCGCCGCCGATGCCGCCGTGACCGCGCCGAAGCCGGCCGCCGCACCGGTGATGAACAATCCGGTCTATGTGACAGCTGGCGAAGCGCCGCAAGCCGACGCGCCGAAGAAAAGAGGCTTCCTAGCCTCAATGTTTGGCGCCACGCCCGCTTCCGCGACGCCGGCACCGCTGATCAACACGCGATCGGGCGAACAGCCAAGCGCGCAGCCCAAGCCGGCGCCAGCGGCACCGGCAAAGCCGATCATCACCTTGGCCTCCGCCGACTCCACGGCAAAGCCGATACAGTTGGCTTCGACCGGTGACGAAGCCGGTCACATCACGGGCAGCGATGCCCTACCCGGCGTGCGCCAGACAGCCCTGTTCGAAATCAAGCGCAAGTCCGGCCTCGACGACGAAAGCGACGTCGACCTCAACGAGGACGAAGGTTCGGGCGGCTCCTACCAGGTGGCATCCGCCGCCGGTATGGCCAGGCTTGCGCCCAACGGGCTGCTGAAGCAGAACGAGACCGTCGACGTCGCCTGCCTGAAGCCGTCGCTGGTGCGCGTGCTTAAGACGATTGAAGGCCACTATGGCCGCAAGATGGTGGTGACCTCCGGCTATCGCGACCCGGCCCGCAACCGCCGCGCCAACGGCGCCAAGAATTCGCTGCACATGTACTGCGCCGCCGCCGACATCCAGGTGCCCGGCGTCTCCAAATGGGATCTGGCGAACTACATCAGGACCATGCCCGGCCGTGGCGGCGTCGGCACCTACTGCCACACAGATTCGGTCCACGTCGATGTCGGCCCCGAGCGCGACTGGAACTGGCGCTGCCGCCGGCGTAGCGGCGGTGGTGACGGTGGTGGCGACGGCTAACTGAGTGGCGGTCCGGAGCCTGTTAGCGACAAAGATCGTTCCGGGAACATCGTTCCAGTGGGCCATCCCAGACATTCGAGATTAGCCGAAGCGTCCACAACTTCGTCATCCACGGGTGGGAGCAGTAGCGAAGCGATGGGGTGCCTCCGCTAATGATCCAGCCATGCAGTCGTGACGAACCACCTTTGTTTCCAAAGCCCCGGAAAAAAGTTGTCCAAGGCAGCAACTGACGGGTTGCCGGTTGCGCACAACGTCAGTATAAGCCGCTTCGTCTGAGCGCGCCCATCGTCTAGCGGTTAGGACACCGCCCTTTCACGGCGGTAACAGGGGTTCGATTCCCCTTGGGCGTACCATCAACCAACTGAAAACATCCATATGTTTTGACCAGCGCTGACGGCGGTGGCTTTCGTTGTCAAAATCGTTGCTTCTAATCCGATGCAGATGAGAAAGCCTCGCAGGCAAGGCCGCGCGAGGGACCACTTGCATTTTAGCTAACTTGAATGTGGGAACGGTCATGGAATTCCGAGCGGGGGCTCAGTACCGCTGTACTTCATCTTTAAGTGAGGCGCTCGCCGCGGGTCACGCCGATGAGAACGCCGTCGGCGACCTTCTCGACCTTGCCGAAACTGATCCGGGGCGACCAGTCGTCCGACCGTACGCAATCTAGCGATAGCCGGCTTGTCGAAGTCTCTAAACCATTCGTAAACCATGCCGACGAGGTAAACATTTTATGACGAACCGATCAGGTTGCAGAGGGTTGTAGACGGGTCTGCAACAAAGAGGACCAGCCCAGCCATGCACCGTTTACCCGTCGTGACCGCCCTGTTGATCTCTTTCGTGGCAGCGTACGGGACATGCGTCTGGGCATCGTCTGGTCACCCTTTTGATCTGTTCCAAGCTCAAGCGTCACCGTTGGACATACGCGGCCCGAATAGGTGACAACCTTCCTGCAAGCGAATAGCTATTACGGATTCTGCCGTGCGAGTATTCTCCGGATGTCCGGAATGAGCCGGCGTATCGTCCACAGTGGAGGCAAGAATGACTTTGCTTCGCATAGCGCTCTTGTGCGCGACCATGACCTGCATGGCAGGCGTTCCTGCTGCTCGCGCTGAAGACCAGCCTGCTCAGCCGAATGCCCAAGCCGCGCCGGAACCGGCGCCGGCAATTCATTGCGAGGGGCAAAATTGCCTGCCTCCCGCCAAAGACCCCGTCCTCGACTGCAAGGGCCAGGATTGCACACCGGCTCCGGCGACCGACCAGACGCCGGCTCCGGAGATCCAAAAGCTCAAGTAAATGGCATCAGCCAGCGTTTGAGGACCGGTGAAAGTCGGGAAAGCGGCAGTGGCCTCCGATCAATTCGGAACCATTGGCGAAGGCTCTTCGCAGCGATAGACCATGCACTGACCGTCACTGGCCGGCACATAGTCAACCATCGGCACGTAAGGGGCATCGCACTCACTGCCGAACTGGCGGACATAGCGATCATAGGTGTTCGGTCCGGTGCTCAACACAGCGGCACGTTGGCTCTGAATGAGGGCCTGAGTCTGTGCACACGTCATCTTGCGCGTTTCAGGCCGAGCGTTGGCGAGATTTGTAGCGGCAATCACCATCGCTGCCGTGCAAAGCATAATCCTACGTATGGGCATGTTGGCGTCCTGGTAAAACATCATCGTGCCACCAAATTCGCATCTTGTGACGCCGTTCCGCAATGGTCGTGGTGTCACGATACAGCGAGCGAGTCCGCTATCGCCACTATTTTGGCACGGCCTGTGGAGGAACCACCAGCGCCTGTTCGCGCAACCAATCCCAAGTCCCCAGCACATCGATATCCCGCAGCCGGTCCCGGGTGGAAATCGCGTACCATCCGCGCCCTGCATCGAGGACATGGTCGTACGGCTGCACGAGCTCTCCTGAAGCGATCGCCTCGCCTGCCAAAATCAGGCTGCCCAGCGCCACGCCCTGGCCTTGCTCGGCGGCTGCGAGTGCCAGATCGCTGTCGCTGAAATTGGTTCCGTGCCAAGTGCCGTTCGGCTCGACATCGACGCCACGCAACCAGTCCGCCAAGCCAGTCGGGCGTTCGTCGTGGATGAGCGAGGCGCCGAGCAAGTCGGCCGGCGTGCGCAGCGTGCGGGCCAGTTCCGCCGTTGCCACGGGTGACAGAAAATCCCTGGCGATCAGCAGGCTCTCGCAGCCTTCCGGAGGGGCACCCGCATAGATGATGGCCAGATCGAGTTCCATGGTTTCAAAATCCACGGCCGCGCCACTGGTGTCGAGCCAAGGCTCGCAGGCCGGCACCGCCGCCCGCAGGGCCGGCAGTCGATGCAGCAGCCAGCGCCGGCTGAAATCGCGCGGCGCGTAGATCACGACGCTGCCTGGCTTTCGAAAGGGCTCCAGCCTCCGGTACCCCTCCTCCATCAATTCGAGGCAGCGGCGCACGGTGCGCTGATAGTCGCGCCCTGCATCCGTCAGGCGCACTTCACGGCCGAAACGCATGAACAGCGGCTGGCCGATATGGCCTTCGAGCAGGCGCATCTGGTGGCTGATCGCCGACTGGGAGAGGCCGAGCTCGTCAGCGGCGCGGCTGAAGCTTTCCAGGCGCGAGGCGGCCTCGAACCCCTTCAGGAACTGCGTCGGCGGAATGTGCCGGAACTTCACCATTCATGAATTCCATTCAATCGACTAAGGAATCCTTCTCAGTTGTACGGCCGCCGAAGCCGATTAACAATGAGTTCGATACATGAATGGAGAGTGCTGATGAACGACAGGCTGGCACACCAGGTAAAGTTTCGCCGACCCGCGGAGTTCGAGCCGCATGCCAGGACATGGATGGCCTGGCCGCACAGGCAGGACATGTATGGCACCACCCTGCCCGCGATGCAAAGGGCCTACGCCGATGTCGCCCACGCCATCGCCCAGTTCGAACCTGTCACCATGGTGGCGCATCCCGACCACGCCGACGGCGCCCGCGCCCAGCTTGGAAGCCGGATCGAGGTGGTCGAAATTCCGATCGACGATTGCTGGATCCGCGATTCCGGCCCGACCTTCCTGAAACTGGCCGATGGCGGCCTTGCCGGCGTGTCCTGGCGCTTCAATGCCTGGGGCCGCAAGCATGAGCCCTATGACCAGGACAACGCGCTGGCCGAACGGCTGCTCGCCCGCGAGGACGCGTCCATCCTGCGTTCCTTCCTGTATTGCGAAGGCGGTTCGCTGACATCAGACGGCCAAGGCACGCTGATCGCCACCGAAACCAGCCTGCTCCATCCCAACCGCAACCCCGGCATCTCCAAGGCCTGGGTGGAGAAGGAATTGTTGCGCATGCTTGGCCTGGAAAAGGTGGTGTGGCTTCCGGGCGATCCGCTGGACCTGGAGACCGACGGCCATGTCGACGGCATGTGCTGCTTCGTCAAGCCCGGCGTGGTGATGTTCGAATTCAACCCCGATCCGTCCGACCTGCACGGCCGTATCCTTGCCGACAATCTTGCCGCCCTTGCCACCCAGACCGACGCGCGCGGCCGTAGTTTCGAGGTCATCCCGATCCCCGAGGCTTATGACGTCGAGGCGACGAGCGCTGTCTTTGCCCGCTCCTACATCAACTTCGCGCTCGCCAATGGCGGCGTCATCATGCCGGGTTTCGGGCGCCGCTCGGGCGAGGAAGCCAAGGCGGCAGTGGCCCGTGCCTTCCCCGATCGCCGCATCGTCAGCATCGATGTCGGCGCCGTCGTGCCGGCCGGCGGCGCCATCCACTGCATCACCCAGGAACAGCCGGTGTGATGCAGTGGACACGACGTCACGCCATCATGGCAGCAGCAGGATGAGCACTCATGCCTCAGATCGCGATCAAGGCGGCCAGAAGCTGGATGACCCAGCCGAGCACGCCAGCGGCTCATAGCAGACCACACAACAGCAATACCGGAGGTGAGCCGTGCGCCAGTTGATTGCCGCCGCTGTCCAGATTTCTTGCACCGATGAGGTCGAAAACAATCTCGACAAGCTGGAAAACCGTGTCCGTGAAGCCGCAAGACGCGGCGCCGGGCTGGTAGTGCTGCAGGAACTGTTCGAAGGCGTCTACTTCTGCATGGACGAGGATATCAGCCACAACAGCCGCGCCCTCACCCTTGAAGGACACAAGACCATCGCGCGGATGGCGGCGCTGGCGCGCGAAACAGGCGTCGTCCTGCCGGTTTCGCTGTTCGAGCGCGACGGGTCACGGCTGTACAACACGCTGGTCATGATCGACGCCGACGGCAAGGTGCTCGGCCGCTACCGCAAGAGCCATATTCCAAACAGTCCGGGTTACTCCGAAAAACTCTATTTCGCCGATGGCGACACCGGCTTCCGCGTCTTCGAAACCGCCGCCGGCAGGATCGGCGCAGGCATCTGCTGGGATCAGTGGTTTCCGGAAGCCGCCCGCGCCATGGTGCTGATGGGCGCCGAGGTTTTGATTTATCCGACGGCCATCGGTTCGGAACCATCCTTTCGCGGCTGGGATTCGCGCGACCACTGGCAGCGTGTCATGCAGGGCCATGCCGGCGCCAATCTGACCCCGGTCATCGCCGCCAACCGGGTCGGCGTCGAGAAGGGCGAAGCAAACGAGATCGTCTTCTACGGATCATCCTTCATCGCCGATCACACCGGCGCCAAGCTTGCCGAGGCCGACCGCGTCTCCGACAGCGTGATCACGGCAGCGCTCGATCTCGATGAGATCGCGGCCGCAAGACGCAGCTGGGGCGTATTCCGCGACCGGCGTCCCGATCTCTACGGCGTTCTGCTGGAGCCGACACCGGAGCGCCTGCTTGCCAAAAATGAAGCCTGACTGAACAGCCCCGATCGGGGCCAACCCAAGGGAGAACGTGATGAGATATTGGCTCGCGCTGGCCGCGGCATGCCTTTTTGCGACCTCGGCCCTGGCCGAGGAAAAGGTCCTGCATCTCTATTCCTGGGAGTCCTATTTCGGGCCTGGCAGCATCGAAAAGTTCGAGGCGGAGACCGGCATCAAGGTCACCTACGACATGTTCGATTCCAATGACATGGTCGAGACCAAACTGCTCACCGGCGGCTCGGGCTACGATCTCGTCACCATCAATCTCGCGCCGCATCTGCAGCGCGAACTGCCGACAGGCGTCTGGGCGGCGCTGGACAAAAGCCGCCTCTCCAACCTCGGCAATCTCGACCCGGCAGTCGCCGCCCGCCTCGACGAGGTCGACAAGGGTGGCGCCCACGGCGTGCCGTGGATGTGGGGAACCACCGGTGTCGGCTACAACGTCGAGAAGATCCGCGCCATCATGCCCGATGCCCCGGTCGACTCGCTGCGCATGCTTTTCGACCCGGAAATTGCCGCCAAATTCGCACCATGCGGCATCACCATGCTTGACGACGCCGAGCAAGTGCTGGGCCTGGCACTGATCTATCTCGGACTGGACCCGGACACGACCAATCCCGACGAGTTGCAGAAGGCTGTGGACGTGATCGCGAAGGTGCGCCCGTACGTGCGCAAGTTCCACAGCTCCAGCTACATCAACGACCTCGCCGAAGGCGATGCCTGCCTGTCGCTCGGCTTTTCCGGCGACATGCACATCGCCGACATCAGGGCCAAGGAAGCGAAGCGGCCGTTCTCCATTACCTACCGCCTGTCGAAGGAAGGCAATCTGGTGTGGGCCGATATATTGGCAATCCCGAGCGACGCGCCGCACCCGCAAGCCGCGCACGCCTTCATCGACTTTGTGCTGCGCTCGGAAATCGCCGCTTCCGCCGCCACGGACACCGGTTTCTCGACCGCGAACAAGGCAGCACTTGCACTTCTCGACGAGAAACTCCGCGCGGACCCCAATCTCTATCCATCGGCAGAGGCCCAGAAGCACTTGCATCTGCCAAAAGCGCTAGACCAGAAAGCCCTGAGGATGTGGTCAAAGGCATGGGACCATGCAAAGGGTCTTGAATAGCGAACATCCTGAGCGGACCGTGACCTTAACCGCCGACCAGCGGCACGGTAACGGCCAGCAGGAAGCTCCGTGTTTCTGCGCGCGATGTGCTGACACATCCGCCGAATCGCGGTTTACACTGACTTTTCGGCCATTCGCAAAATATTTCGGCCATTCGCAACGTGGATGACTTGCCACCCCGCACCTTACGCTCGTGCAAAACTACATGTTGCTGGCTGGCCGAACCGGAGGCGATGGTCGATACACCGACGTCTGCCGCGGCCCACGTGGAATGTCGGCCAAGGACGCGCGTATCGGCTTAATGGACACCGGCAGTGTATCCGCACGGCGCTTCAGCAGCTTGGCTGACATCTTCGCAACGATATCTCGTATATCCATGGGCGCTCCTCCCGAGCAGCCCCCCACGGCTTCATTAGCAACGAAGCAATTTGTCCGCATTTAACTTTGATGTATCGAAGCGGCGCATTTGTCAGAGGTCCAGAACGGCAAGTTCGACGTGAAGGATGCAAGGCCGCACCATCATCGCGCGCGCTGCCACTCCCGCAGACTTAGCCCGTGTGCTCTAGCCACCCCAAAACAACGCGAGACTCCACTGCGCTCTGCCCCCATACTCGAGCCATTATCACCCCCCGACTCGCACCACCCGGGCACAAATCTTCCCCTGCTAATGCAACCTAGAAGATTACGGCAGCAATGAGCGCTCCCAAGAATAGAGGCGATGCAAATTAGGTGCAGTGTTGCAGCTCAAGCACAGGAAACCACAGCAAGAGCCAGCGTTTACGCGCTATTAGCGTAAGCAGCACAATGTGATAGAGCAGTCTTTGCTTCAGGCGGAAAGAATTGGTGCTGTCTCAGCGGCCATTCCGGCCAGCAGCTCTCTCTGTACGGCCAGGAAAAACCTGCGCACTTCATCACTGGCTGTCGCTCTGTCCCTGCCTGACCCGACAACGAGATCAAGCAGCTCAGCTGCCTTGGACCGCCAGAACGAGGCTGCAGTCTCGCCATGCAGATTGTCGAGCTTGGCTGCAACTTCTCTGACTAGGAATAGCTGACGATCGATCGGGAATGCACGGACTTTTTCTGGGGACATCTTCGCAACCATGAACTGACGCAACGAATCAACCATTGCTGAACAAGCAATGGCGTAGCCTCTGATATGGAAACGGAAGCTTAACGCCGCCGCCGATGCGTCGTCGTGGGAGAAGATGGAGGCGACGATCCGCAACCGAGATGGTCAGTGCGTTCAAGCCAATTTGGTTCAGAAGCGTAGTGGTTGATCGGGATGGGCGAAGCGGCCCTCAGGCCTGCAGCGCCTTCGCCTCGCCGCTACGTCTGCCTGGCACCATCATGTCGCTGGCCATCAGCCCGGTGACACGGCAAAACGCCATGAACGCCCGGCACGCATCCTCGGTCTTGACCACGTCCACAGTGGCGCCGAAACAGGCGTTGAAGGCTTTCTGATAGACCGGCCCTTGCCGACGCGCCGGCCAGTCCTGGAGAAAATCGAGCGCCTGCTCGACGCCGTAAATCTCCTCGACTGGCAGGCCGGGGGCTTGTGCGATGCGCACCGGCACCTCGAATTGCAATCTGTCCATCCTGCATCTCCCGAACTGGCGTCGCCAAGCAACGCCGTTCGTCGTCAAAAGTTGCTTTGACCGGTTTGTGCCACGAAAATGTGTCGTCACTGCGGAAGCGGTGATTTTTGCTGCAAATGGTTGAGGAAAGCCTGCCGGATACGAGGTAATCCGGCAGAACTTTCCGAGTTGGCAGCGCGATTACTGGTTGGCCGGGTCGGTCTCCGCGTCGAAGGCCATGCGCACCACGGTCAGCAGAACATAGGCTGACGGCAAGGCGAAGATGGCGCCAAGGACGAGCGCTCCGGCTCCCGACAGATAGAGCGTCTCGGCGATCGCCCAGTAGACGATTCCGATGCAGATGAAGGCCTGAACCGAGAGAAACGAAGCGGCCGAGGCCGCACCCGACAGGCTTTTGAATGTCTTGATACGTTGCATTGCAATGGTCCGGAAAATGACGCGCCACGCCACCAATGCGCGGCTCTCGGCCGCCGCACGGATCGCGACGCGAATGACTTGGAAGGAGGTGAACGTGCGGTTCTGGACCGCTCAGGCCTGCGTGGATGGCGGTGCACGCGGCTGGTTGCTGGTTGCGCTGGGAGCGGAGACCGCCCCATAACCGGCAACAGACACTGCTGGCGACGTCAGGTTGAGCCGAAGGAAAACAGCTTGCGGAGCCGGCAGGGCCGGATGGCCGCCGGCGAACTTGGCCAGCGCCGGCCGGGCGGCGCGAACCTCCAGCGCCTGTGCCTTGTTGGTGACGCGCAGCAGCGCCGCGACCTCGCCCGACCGTTCCAGGCCGACGCTGGCGCCGCCCTGTGCGGGATCGGCAAACGCGGGCACATCAGGCCGGCCGAGGCACAGCATCGCCAGCAGCACCATGCCCATCAGACATGAGCCGGCTGCCGTCAGCGGCGCTTCAAACGATCTGGCGCGCTTGGGAGGCGATCTCCAAAACATACCCCGCCCTAGCGCACGATGGCCGGAAAGGAAAGCAAGCCATGCAAAACCGGCAAGAGATCGCCCTGGCGAGACGAATATCCCGGCGGCTCGGGCCGCATCAGGCAGTTCTTCCTTGAACCTTTTGCTCCCAAGTGCCAAATCTGATGCGATATTATGCCCGCACTCCCGCAGCGCCCACCCTTCTACACGGACAAAATGGTCACCTATCTCGACGCCGCCACCGCACCCCTCCGAAACACCGGCCAGATCCGCCTCTATGGCGAGGACGGTTTTGCCGGCATGCGCAAGGCATGCGACCTCACCGCGCGTTGCCTGGACGAGCTTGTGCCGATGGTCGAGCCCGGCGTCACCACAGACGCCATCGATCGTTTCGTCTTCGAGTTCGGCATGGATCACGGCGCACTGCCGGCGACGCTCAACTATCGTGGCTACACGAAATCGTCCTGCACCTCGATCAACCACGTCGTCTGCCACGGCATTCCCGACAACAAGCCGCTGAAGGATGGCGACATCGTCAACATCGACGTGACCTACATCCTTGACGGCTGGCATGGCGATTCCTCACGCATGTATCCGGTCGGCACCATCAAGCGCGCCGCCGAACGTCTGCTCGAGGTCACCCATGAATGCCTGATGCGCGGCATCGCCGCGGTCCGGCCGGGTGCCCGCACCGGCGCTATCGGCGCCGCCATCCAGACCTTTGCCGAAGCGGAGCGCTGCTCGGTGGTGCGCGACTTCTGCGGCCACGGTGTCGGCCAACTCTTCCACGACGCCCCCAACATCCTGCACTATGGCAGCGCCAATGAAGGCGTCGAGATGCGGCCAGGCATGATCTTCACCATCGAGCCGATGATCAACCTCGGCCGGCCGCATGTGAAAGTCCTGTCGGATGGCTGGACGGCGGTGACGCGCGATCGCTCGCTGTCGGCCCAGTACGAGCATACGATCGGCGTGACCGACGCCGGCTGCGAGATTTTTACGCTATCGCCCAAAAAGCTCGACCGGCCAGGCCTGCCGACCTGATATTTTAAGACCTGGGGCGACCGCTTTGCCCGAGTAATGGCTGGATGCGGGGGCAGATGGGGATGGCCAGCGACGACGACGAGCGGAGTTTTTTCTCCGAGGTACCGGTTCGGCCCGCGGCGAAGGCGAAGCCCGCTCCAGCCGAAAAACCGCACTATCTCGGCCATCGCGACCGCTTGCGTGAACGCTTTGCCTCGGCAGGTCCAGACGCCCTGCCCGACTATGAACTTCTGGAGCTCTTGCTCTTCCGGCTGATCCCGCGCGCCGACACCAAGCCAGCCGCCAAGGCGCTGCTGGCACGCTTCGGCACGTTCGCCGAAGTGCTTGGCGCCCCCATCGGCCTGCTGCAGGAGGTCAAGGGCATCGGCCCGACGGTGGCGCTCGACCTGAAAATCGTCGCGGCGACCGCGCAGCGCATGGCGCACGGCGAGGTGCATGGCCGCGAGGTCCTGTCGTCCTGGACGCAGCTTCTCGCCTATTGCCGCTCGGCCATGGCCTTCGAGGCGCGCGAGCAGTTCCGCATCCTGTTCCTAGACAAGAAGAATGCGCTGATCGCCGACGAAGTACAGCAGACCGGCACTGTCGACCACACGCCCGTCTATCCCAGGGAAGTGGTCAAGCGCGCGCTCGAACTGTCGGCGACCGCGATCATCCTGGTCCACAACCATCCATCAGGCGACCCGACGCCGTCGCGCGCCGACATCGAGATGACGAAGGAGATCATCGACGCGGGTAAGCGGCTGGGGATCGGCGTGCACGACCACATCATCATCGGGCGCAAGGGATACGCCAGCATGAAAGGTTTGTTGCTGATCTAGGCGGCGACCAAGCCGTGGTCGCCGACAGGAAAGCCAGGGCGTTCGAGCGTGACGCATGTGAGCACGATTTCGTCATCGGCTTCCCTTATTTCAACGCCTTTCCGATAAGCTGCTCGACCACATTGGCTGATAGCCAGGACCATGGTCCTGGCCGGCATGGGACTTCAGTGCCATAGCAGTCTCTTGGCGTTTATTTATGTGTAATATCAAATGGTTATGGCGCAGGCTTTATCGGTCTCGCGCATTGAGGCCGCATTTGTCTAAAGTTTACTCTGTACAATTAGTGATTTCTCATACGACGCTTCCATAGCTGTCGGGCGGATGGCGAATCCCCGAGGAGGTTACCATGACAAACCGAAAGACTCTCTTCGCGGCGCTTGCCGCGCTGACGCTTCTGGCGTCTCCGGCGCTCGCCGGAGCCGGCGGCAATGGGCACGGCAATGGCGGCGGCAACGGTGGTGGCAACGGCAACGGCGGCGGCAACGCTGGCGCCTCGCATGGCAACAGCGGCGCCTCGCACGGCAAATCCTCGTCAGCGCCAGGACAAGTGGCCAAGGCGACGACGGACACAACAACCGACACGACGGTCGACACCACACAGGTCTCGTCCGTGACCAAGGAGAAGAACATCCACGCCAAGCTTGGCAGGCTGAACTCGCTGCAACGCAATATCAACGCCTATATGAACTCCAAGAGCAAGAAGTTCGCTGCCATTCAGGCTTTCGTGACTCAGTCCGCGAAAGCCAAGTTAGCCCAGGCCGCGGCTGAAGCGGCAGCCGCCACGGCGGCGGCTGCTCAGGCCCAACTGGATGCCCTGAATGCGCAACTGACGGCGCTGCAGGTGGACCCGGTCGCCAATGCTGCTCAGATCCAGGCCCTGAATAGTCAGATCCCGGCCCAGCAGGCCGTTGTCGACGCCGACAACGCGGCGGCTGCCCAGGCCGCGACGGCAGCTGCCACGGCCACCGTCGGCACCGATCAGGCATCACTCGACGCGGCGCTGGCGGATATGGCCAACAAACCTGTCGACGCCCAGGTGACGGCTTGGGCCCAGGGCATCCTTGCCGGCAAGATTGACCAGACGGCAGCCGCGATTCAGGCTGGAACGCCGTAGGGACAGCAATCGAAAGGTAGCCAGTCAAGATGCCGCCAGGCTTTCGCCGGCGGCATCGCTGGTTCCTGGACGCAGAGAGCGGTAGCCTCGCCGCCGGCGCAGGCCATCGAGCGCCAACCCTCAGCCGCCAAATCGCGGCTCCGGAACACCGGTCACGCCGAGGCCTGTGATGGCGAACAGGCTGCCACGTAGGACACCGTCGCCGGGAAAGCGCGGCAACGGCGGCTTGGCCATCGAGGTGACATAGAGCGTGTCGAGTTTCGGCCCGCCGAACATCACGCTGGTGATCTTCTTCACCGGCATGTCGATGATACGATCGACGGTACCGTCCGGCGCATAGCGTACCAGGCGGCCGTCATAGACCAGCGCATTCCACAGATAGCCCTGCGCATCGACGGTCGAGCCATCCGCCGCACCGCCCCGGCTGGTGTCGACACGGGTAAAGGTGCGACGGTTGGTGGCCGCTCCGGTGGCGACGTCGTAGTCGTAGGCCCAGATCTCGCCGGTCCAGGTGTCGGCGAAATAGAAGGTGCGGTCGTCGGGGCTCCAGCACGGACCGTTGGAGCAGATGATGCCGGAATCGATCCTGGTGACGGAGAAATCCGGATCGAGCCGGTAGAGCCCGCCGGAAGGCCCCTCCTCCATCGTGTCCATCGAGCCGGCGAAGAAACGGCCACGCCGGTCGACCTTGCCGTCATTGAGACGGTTCCTCGGCCTGTCCGGCTCCGGATCATGGATCAAAGTCACATCGCCAGAAGCGAAATCGAGCAGATGGAAGCCGCGCTGCAGCGAGACCACCGCGCCGCTGCCATCCCTACGCAGCGCCATCGAGCCGATCTTCATCGGCACGTCCCAGGAGCGGATCTCGCGCCCGTCGGCGGTGGCACGGAACACGCGACCGTCGAAACTGTCGATCCAGTAAAGGCGCTCCTGCTCGACGTCCCACAGTGGGCCTTCGCCCAGTGTCGTCTTCACATCCACCACGACTTCGATCTTCATGCCATCCTCCTCTGTTTCGACGACTGCAGCGACTGGTCAGAAGGCGACCTTGTCGCCGCCCTTCAGCGACAGAATCTCGCGCGCCTCGTCGGGCGTCGCCACCTCCATGCCAAGTCCCTCGATGATCTTGCGCGCCAGCAGGACCTGTTCGGCGTTCGACTTGGCGAGCTTGCCCTTGCCGGCCCACAGGCTGTCCTCCAGCCCGACCCGGATGTTGCCGCCGAGCGCGGCCGATTGCGCGGCGATGCGCAGCTGACTGGCACCGGCGCCGAGCACCGACCAGCGGAACTGATCGCCGAACAGCCGGTCGGCGGTGCGCTTCATATGGGCAACGTCTTCGGAATGGGTGCCGATGCCGCCGAGCAGGCCAAACACCGACTGCACGAAGAATGGCGGCTTCACCAGCCCGCGATCGGCAAAGTGGGCGAGGTTGTAGAGATGGGCGATGTCGTAGCACTCGAACTCGAAGCGCGTGCCATTGTCGTAGCAAGTCGCCAGGATGTACTCGATGTCCTTGAACGAGTTGCGAAAAACGAGGTCGCGCGTCGCCTCCAGATGCGGCTTTTCCCAGTCGAACTTGAAGGTCTCGTATTTGTCGGCAAGGTGATAGAGCCCGAAATTGATCGACCCCATGTTGAGCGAAGCCACTTCAGGCTTGAACTGGGCGGCCGGGCGCACGCGCTCCTCGACCTTCATGTAGGGGCTGCCGCCGGTGGTGATGTTGATGGCGGCATTGGTGCCCTGCTTGACGCGGGGCAGGAAGCGGGCGAAGGCCTCCGGCGTCTGGTCGGGCTTGCCGGTTTCCGGGTCTCGCGCATGCAGATGCAGGATTGCGGCACCGGCCTCTGCCGCCGCGATCGCCTCCGAGGCGATCTGGTCCGGCGTGATCGGCAGATAGGGCGACATGGTCGGCGTATGGATCGCGCCCGTCACCGCGCAGGTAATGATGATCTTGCCCCTGGCTGCTGTGGCGCCGGGCTTGCGGCTGGTTTCTGTCATTGTCCGAACTCCTGATCCGATTTCTTCTTGTGTGCCGCTAGCGCCATCAGTCGGCGATCCCGCCAGACCTGCCGCTCACCCAGGCCTTCCCTGGGCAGGCGCTTGCTGCGCTCAGCTTCGACGGTTTTCATGACCTCGCCCGCCCAGTCGACCCGGCGCAGCATCTGCGGGAAGATGTTGGAATAGATGCCCTGGTAGCGCTCGACATAATCGCGCACACCGCCGGGCGCGTTGAGGTCGATGGTCTCGAATGGTCCCATGAAGGACCAGCGCAGCGCCAACCCGTCACGAATGCCGATATCGACATCCTCGACGCTGGCGTAGCCATCCGCGACAAGCCGGAAAGCTTCTTCCAGCAAGGCGCCCTGCAAGCGGTTCATGATGAAGCCGTCGAGCTCACGCTTCATCACCAATGGCGCATGGCCTGCATCGATGAGGAAAGCGCGGGTCCTTTCGAGCGTCTCGGCTGACGTCCACGGCGCAGGCACCACCTCGGCCGCCGGAATGAGATAGGGCGGGTTGATCGGATGCACGACCAGGCAGCGGTGCCGCCCTTGCAGATGGTCGGTGAATTTCGACGGCAACAGCGCCGAAGTGGAACTTGCGATGATTGTTTGCGGGCCGGCAAGGCTATCGATCAGCGAGAAAACCTGCCGCTTCACGTCGAGGTTTTCCGGCGTGTTCTCCTGGACATGGGCTGCATCTGCCAGCGCCTCCGCCAGCTCAGCGACGATGGCGATGCGGCCAAGCACGGTGTCGACGGACTGCCCGCGCAGCAGATCGTTCGCGGCAAGATCGCCCAGTACGCCTTCTATGTAGTCGCGCGCGCCACCTGTCGCGGCGGGCGACTGGTCCCACATCCGCACATCATGGCCGGCGCGGGCAAAGCTGATCGCCCAAGCCCGCCCGATGAACCCGCTTCCGACAATCGCGACATTGGCCATGGATTGTTCCTCAGAGTGTTTCGACGTTGCCGTCGACGCCGAGCGACTGGCCTGAAATGTTGATGCCTGCATCGGACAGCAGGAACGCCACCATCGAGGCCACGTCATAAGGGCTGGTCATGCGGCGCAGCGAGATGTTCTGCAGATAGCGCCCGGTCATCTCCTCGTGGCTGATGCCGACCTGTTTGGCACGCGCCGAGATGACGCCCTCGATGCGCGGTCCCTCGATGATGCCGGGCAGGATGGCATTGACCCTGATGCCGTGCGGCCCAAGCTCCTTGGCAAGGCTCTGAGTGAAGCCAATGACACCGAACTTAGCCGCCGAATAGGGCGTGCGGAACGCGTAACCATGGCGGCCGGCCGCCGACGACATCGACACGATCGAGCCGCCCCCCGCCGCCTTGATCAGCGGCACGGCACGCCGTGCGCACAGGAACTGGCCGGTCAGGCAAATATCGATGCAGCGCCGCCAGTCGTCTGGCTCGATCTCGTCGACACCGCCGGTCGGCCCGGCAATGCCGGCATTGTTGATCAGCGCGTCGAGCCCGCCGAGCTTTTCCTTGATCGTCTCGAACAGCCGGTCGACGTCGTCGTCGCGCGAGACATCCGCCTTGACCGCCGCAACTAGGTCGATCTTGCCTGGAGCGGCGGCCAGCGCCTCGTCGGAAACGTCACAGACGACGATGCGCGCGCCGAGCCGCGACAGCGTTTCGGCGATAGCAAAGCCTATGCCGCCGGCGCCTGCCGTCACCAGCACGCGCTGTCCTTTCAGCCCGGCCAGAAATTCGTCCGCCGATGCGGGTGCCTTTGTGCTCATCGTTCTGTCCTTTTCATTGCAGCCGCCGTTCGCGCAGCGCCATGACGGCACCCAGAACGACCAGCCCGTAGAGAATTGCCCTCGTAGCGTAGGGAAGCGTGGTACCGGCCAGCAGCATCTGCAGCGCCGTCAACAGCAGCACGCCGCCGAGCATGCCGAGATAGTGGCCGCGCCCACCGGTGATCAGCGCACCGCCGACCACGACGACCGCGATCGACGGCAAGAGATAATCGTCGCCCATGCCAAGGCTCGCCTGACCGGAAAACCCGGTCAGCATGATGCCGACAACAGCAGCACAAACGGCCGACAGCATGTAGACCAGTATCAGCGTGCGCTCGACGCCAATGCCGGACAGGCGCGCGGCGCGCAGTCCGTTGCCGATGCCATAGACCCGGCGGCCGAACGGCGTGCGTCCAAGCAGCAGCACAGCCCCGACCACGAAGACGACCATTAGCAGGACAATCGGCGTCACAAAACCGAGCTTGGCCGTCATGAACCAGCGTAGCATTGGCGAGGAAAAACCGGCCGGCGTTCCCTGCGAATAGATCAGCGCGAAGCCCTGCAGGATGCCGTTGGTGGCAAGCGTCATGACGATCGGCGAGATGCCGAGATAGGCGATGCCGAACCCATTGGCGAAGCCGATGGCACAGGCCATCACCAGCACGACCGGCAAGGCGTAGACAAGGGCAGCATCGGAGCCATTGACCATGCCGGCCAGGATGATGCCGGAAATACCGATCGTCCACGGCACGGAAAGATCGAGCCCGCCGGTCAGGATGACGGTACCCTGCCCCAGCGCCAGCACGGCGAGGAAGGACGACAACACCAGCAAAGAATTCCAATAACCCGGGTTGAGGATGGCGCGGCCGAGCCAGATTTGGGTGACGATCACGACGATGAGCAGGCAGGCATAGGCCGGCAGCGCATAGCGCAGCGTCTCGGCATTGCGCAGGCGGAACGCCGGGCGTGGCGATGCCGGACCGCGCTGGCCATGCGACGGCCCGGCGATCTTCAGCCGCCGGTCGATCGGCTCAAGCTGCGAGGGCAGTATGCCGGCGCGCCAGGCGGCGAACCGGGCTCGCGCCGCGCGCAGCTGCACGGCAAGCACGGATGCATGAGACAAGGACCCTGCAAGAGCCGCCAGCACCAGAATGGTGCCTTCCGCGATGGTCGCGTAGTAGGCCGACACATTGAGCACCAGCAGGATGTTCACCACCATCATCAGGATAAAGGCGCCGAAGACGCTGCCGACCGGACCACCCTGCCCGCCGCCAAGGCGTGTGCCGCCGACGACGACCGCCGCGAACATCGACAGAAGCAAGGGATTGCCGACCAGCGGGTCGCCGCTGCCGGTCTGCGCGCTGATGAAGACGCCGGCAAGGCCGTAGCAGCCGCCGGCGATGACATAGACGGCAAAGCGCACCAGAACGACATTGATGCCGACGGCTGCGGCCGAATCCGGATCGCTGCCGACGGCATAAAGTGCGGTGCCGAAACGGGTTCCCTTCAGCCAGAACCAGGCGAGCAGGACGACACCGATCACCACCAGCGGCATTGGCAGCCAGCCGGTGATCGCGTCGCCCAGATAGAAGGTGCCGAGATCGGGCGACACGAAACCGCCGGGCTTGTCCATCACCAGCAGCGTGACGCCTTGCAGGATGAACATGGTGGACAGCGTCACCACGATCGGCTGCATGCGCAGCACCGCAATGAAGAAGCCGTTGAAGGCACCCACCGCCATGCCGACGCCGACGCCGACCGCTGTCCACAACAGGATGCTGGCGCCTGGCGCCATCGGGTCCATGCTCGATGCCAGCACGGCATTGACCAGCGAGATCACCGCGCCGGCGGACAGGTCGAAGCCGCCCGACAGGATGACAATGGTCTGGCCGATCGCCGCCAGCGCCGAGGTCGCGCCGCCGCTCGACAGGAACGACACATCGAAATAGGTCAGCGGCCCGGCGCTGATCCCGTCGACGATGAAAAGCAGGATCGCCAGCACGGCGGCGGCAATCAGCGCGCCACGGTTGCGCATCAGCGCGCGGCGCAGCCCGAAGCCAGTGGAAACGGGGGATGAAACGCTGCTCATGCCGCGGCTTCCCCGGCATGGCCGAGCGCCGGGCGCATGATGGCGGGCTCGGTGATGGCGTCGCCTTCGAGCTCGGCCGCGATACCCCCGTCATAGAGAACCAGGACCCGGTCGCATTGGTGGACGAGTTCGGGAATCTCGGTCGAATGCAGCAGGATCGAGCCGCCTGCGGCGACGTAATTTCGCATCATCACATAAAGCTCATGCTTGGTGCCGACATCGATGCCGCGTGTCGGATCGAACAGAAGCAGGATGCGGCTCTGCGCCACCAGCCATTTGGCGATGGCGATCTTCTGCTGGTTGCCCCCCGAAAACGCACCGGCCCGCGTCCACAGCGCGCGGCGGTCGACCTCGACGGTGGCGAATGCCTCCTCGACCGAGCGGGTCTCGGCCGCCGCATCGACAAGGCCGAACCGCGTGAAGCGCGAAACAACGGGCAAAGTGGCGTTCTGGCTGCCCGACAGTTTCAGGAAAAGGCCCTCGGATTTGCGGTCCTCGGGCACCAGGCCGATGGCCATGTTGGGTCGCAAGGCGTCAGCCGGAGAGCCGAGCCAGACCTTGCGGCCATCGACTAGGACGTCGCCACGGGTGATCTCGGCCATGCCGAAGCAGGCCAGGAACAGGTCCTGCTGGCCCATCCCCTGCAGTCCGGCAATACCGAGGATCTCGCCCCGGCGCAGGTCGAAGTTCGCGCCGTCCAGCTTGCGCCCGACTTTGAGGTTGCGCACGCCGAGGACCGGCGGACCGAAGGCCTGGGCACTATCGGGCTTGGGCGGAAAGGTCTGCTCGATGCTGCGGCCGATGATCTTTTCGATGACGTCGCCATCGGTGACATCGGCAACCGGCGCGGTGACGATGTGGCGGCCGTTCCTCAGGATCGTCAGCGTGTCGCAAAAGGTGCGCACCTCGCGCATGCGATGGGTGATGAAGACGATGGTCGTGCCCACAGCCTTCAGTCTGGCGATGATGTCGCCCAGCCACTCGACGTCGCGGCCGGCGAGCGTCGAGGTCGGCTCGTCGAGCAAAAGGATGCGCGGCTTGCGATAGACGGCGCGCGCGATCTCGATCTTCTGGCGCACCGAAAGCTCGAGCTCGCTGACCTCCGCGTCGAGATCGACGGAAAAACCGAGCTCGTCGATGTGGCGGCGGACCGCCTTGCGGGCAGCACCGCGGCGGATCAGGCCGGAAATGCCGAAGGGAGCATAGGGCAAAAGCATGTTGTCGAGGACCGAGAGGTCGCGCACCAGGGTCATCTCCTGGAACGCCGTCTGCACGCCCAAAGCATGTGCCGTGCGCGGCGCGCCGTAGCCGATCTCCTTGCCGAAGACCCTGATATGGCCGCTACTCGGCCGCACCAGTCCGGACAACAATTTCACCAGCGTCGACTTGCCGGCGCCATTCTCCCCCAGCAGCGCATGGACGCTGCCGGGCGCGATGCGGAACGACACGCTGTCGAGCGCGACGGTCGGGCCGAACGCCTTGCCGATGCCGTCGATCTCGATGGCGGGAAGCGCGGAGTGTTCTGTCATGTCCTCGATCGCCGGGCTGCACACTTTTGGACGCCACGCATTGGCGCGGATCGACGATGCGCGGACAAGACGTCAGCGCATCGTCGCGATTTGGCTTGAGACTCAGTTCTCCGGTTGCCCGACAAGCGCCGCGTTGAGGCCGATCTCCGGCGTCTGATCGGAAAAGATCGAGGCGAACCAGCCGGGGTTGGAAACCAGCGACGGCTTGAAGACGTTGCAGCCGGCCTTCATCTCCGCCCAGGTGCCTTCATCGCACAGCTTGATCGTCTCATTGGTGACGAGCGGCAGCGGCAGGATCGTGGTCTTGGGCACATCCTTGCCTTCGATCGCCTCGACGGCAAGCTTCAGCGCCAGCGCCCCGGAGTAAGGCGGCGAGGCATAGGAAATGCGCTGCGCGCCCGCCGGTGCATAGGGGGGAGCCGCACCTTCGACGTCGGTGCCCTCCGGCAGCATCTGGATGCGGCCGCCATTGGAGCCTTCGCCGGCGCAAGGCAGAAGTTCGCTGGTCTTCTTGCCGGCCTCGAGTTGCAGCGAGTTGGCGGTGAAGCAGCCGACCTGCATCCACAGCCCGTTGATATCGCCCCAGCTGCGCGTGGCGAGGATCTTGGAGAGCTCGGTGCGCGCGACCGCCTGGCTCCACATGCCGACAGCCTCGCCGACAATCTTGATGTCGGGATATTTGGCAAAGACTTCCTTGGCGGCCTTGGTCCGTTGGTCGTCGACGGATGTTCCGGGAACACCGGTGATGGCGATGATGTTGCCCTTGCCGTTGAGCTTCTTGACCAGCCATTCGGCGGTCACCCTGCCCGCTTCCAACTGGTCAATATGGACATTGTAGGCACAAGGTTCGGTGATCTCGGCGTCGTAGGCAAAGACCTTCACGCCCTTGTCGCAGGCATTCTTCACCACCTGGTTGAGTGCGGTCGGCGAGATTGGATAGACGACGATCGCCTCGGCGCCGCTTTGCACCATGGCATTGATCTGCTGGATCTGGCGCTGCGCGTTGGGCCCGGCGACCTGGACCTGCAGGTCGACCTTGTCGGCAAGGCTCTTGTGGGCGGCCATGGCCTTGACCATGTTTGCCGCCTCCGCCTGCCAATCATTGCCGATATAGCTCATGCTGAGAAAAATCTTGTGCTTTTCGGCGGCTTGCCCGGCCGATATGCCAAAGGCGCAAGCAGCCATGCCCGCCAGCAGCGTGAGCCGCCGGACTTTCGATCCGATACCCATGTGAATTCCTCCCGATACGAACGACCGAATGCCTCCCGAAGGCACGAAACGTAGCCCTCGCCATCCGATGTCGCCGACCGTATCAGCATTTGATCAAAGATCAATGATAAAATGGCTTGACGGCAGAGCGGCATGCGCGGACGCTTGACGCGACAGCCGGAACCCTGCATTCCGGATACGGGTTGTCGCGCAGGACTTTGCGCGGGGAGGTTGATGGGAGATGGCTGGAGCGGCGTTCAGGAAACAGGGGGTCGAGATCGCGCCCCTGTCCAGAGAGACCTTGCAGGACAGGGTCTATCGCCATGTCAGCGAACTAATCCTCGACGGCAGCATCGTGCCGGGCGAGATGGTCACGGTGCAAAGCCTGGCCGACGCCTTCGAGGTCAGTCCGATGCCGGTCCGGGAAGCATTGCGGCGGCTGACCGCGGCCAATGCCTTGATGGTTGTTTCAGGCCGCTCGATCGGCATTCCCGCACTAAGCCGCGCGCGCCTCATAGACCTCAGGAATGTCCGCTTCGAGATCGAGGCTATCGCCGCCGCATGGGCAGCCGAGCGCATCGACGATCAGGGCATTGCGCAGCTCGGCCAGCACTTGGTAGCGCTCGAACAGGCCAATGCGGCGGGAGACGTCAAATCCTATCTGCGCGCCAACTACGCTTTTCATTTCTCCATCTACCGGGCGGCGGGCTCGGAAAACATTCTCAACATTATCGAGAATTTGTGGCTGCAGATCAGCCCCTATTTCAACATGCTGCATGATTCAGGGAACTATTCGACCGCCAACGAGCACCACCAGGAGATGTTCGCCGCACTGCGAAATCGCGATGCTGAGGCGGTGCGGATCGCGGTCCGTGCCGACATCGACGCGGCTTTCGATGTGCTGGTCGACCTGCTGAAATAGAACTGCAAAGCCGGCTAAAATAATCGTACACCTCCGCTCATATCGAAGTGAGCCGACGGCACTTCCCCCGCATGCCATTGTCACGACCACATATCCGAGAAGGACTCGATAAAAATGACCACACAGGCCACCGCGGCTGAAATCGTGATCGTCGGGGGCGGTATCTATGGTGCGAGTCTCGCCTACGAACTGGCGCAGGCCGGCAAGACCGTCACGCTGCTTGAGGCCGACGACATCGCGGCCGGCGCATCGGGTGGTTCCGGCGAACGGGGCGTGCGTGCAAACAGCCGAGATTTGCGCGAACTGCCGATGGCGACTGTCAGCTTTCCGCTCTGGGCGAAGTATCAGGAACAATTCGAAGGCGGCGTTGGCTACCGCCGGATCGGTGGGCTTCATCTCTTCAACATCCCCCATGGCGCCCATGAGCATGAAGTGCGCGGCAGCATGGAAGCCATGGCCATGGTGCAGAACGCGCTCGGCGTTCCTTCCCAGCTTCTCAACCGGGACGAAACGCTGGAACGTGAGCCGGAACTGTCGGGCGATCTTATCGGTTCCGTCTATTGCCCGAATGACGGCGTGTGCGATCACACCTTCGCCACGCTGGCATTCGCCAAACAGGCGCGGAAGGCTGGAGCGAACCTGCGTACCGGCGCACGCGTCACCGAAATCCTCCACGACAAAGGGAGCGCAACGGGGGTCAGGCTGGCGAGTGGTGAAGTCGTGCCAGTTGGCGAGAAACTCGTTCTCCTGGCCAACAACGGTGTGCTGCCGCTGCTGAAACCGGTCCTCCAGCCGCAAGAGATCATGCCCGTCATCACCCAGATGCCGCAGATGATGTTCGTCACCAACCCGCACGGCAAAAAGATCAATCACCTCCTGGGTCATGCCCACCGCACGCTGTCGGTGAAGCAGCTCCAGGATGGAACGCTGATGCTTTCAGGCGGTCAGAGTGTCGCCCATACGCCGAAGGGGCATTGGAAGGGATCGCTCAGTTCGACAGCGCTCGGCCTCACCAATGCCATCGCGACCTTGCCCTTCATCGACGAGTCCTCCTTCCTCAAGGTCTATGCTTCCCGTGTCGAGAGTTGCGCGGTGGACGGCATCCCGATCGTCGACACGCCGGCTGCATTGCACAACACCATCTATGGGTTTGCCTGGACCGGCCATGGCTTTGCCATCGCCCTTGGCTTCACCAAATACCTGACCGACTGGATCGTCGGCGGGGAGAAGCCGCAAGCGCTTGAGGTCTTTTCGGGAAAACGGTTTCAGGGGCCGCATGCCGCCTGAAGCGAAATCTGGTCAGGGCGGAGCCGTCCTGCACGTTCCGGCAATCTGCGTGACCGCCCCTTCAAGCCCGGCAAGGTCGAAATCCGCCTGGCCGCGCCCTGACAACAATCCGAACCGCCAGGAAAGTGACAGCTCGCTTGCGGAGACAAGGCGCTTGATTCCGTCGCCGCCGTCGCGCACCAGAACCCTGCCGCGCGGACCGACAGACCAACTTTCATCAAACTTGCCGCCACCATTGACAGTGACCGACATGGTGATCTTGCGGCTGGCCGAAACCGCGTCATTCAATTCCAGCCATTCGGTCCAGCGCGGTTCGCCGGCCGCCCGGCAGGCAATGGTCAGGACCGGGCTATAGCTCAACGCCCCGCCGCCGGTGATCAGTTTGTTGGTGGCATGAAGCGACGCGGTGACGAGGCCGTCATCGCCCGTGCCGAAGCGCCAGTCGCCGGCAATCGCGTCGGCGTGGGCAATATCACAGGAGAAGGTCAGAACGAGCGCCAGGGCGACGGCCCGCCCCGTTTCAAAGAATAAGCTCAACGCCCCCTCCAAGAACCATACGGTTTGCAGCACAAGCGCAGATAATGATCAACGCATGGTGTCGCCAAGTGCCACCTCCCGCGAAGGCAACCGGCTGTTGCAGTTTCGCAACGAAAAAGGCCGCCTCAAGGGCGGCCTTCGTCGATTCCATCAAATGGGGGAGCTTATTCAGCGTCCTTGGCGGCCTTCTTCTTCGGCGCAGCCTTTTTCTTCGGCTCTTCCGTATCGTCGCCAGCCTCACTAGCCTTGGCCTCAGCCTTCTTGGCCGCGGCCTTCTTCGCCGGCTTGGCCTTGGTCGTGGTTTCGGCTTCCTCGTCGTCGGCCATCAGCTCTTCCTTGCTGACCTTGACGTCGGTGACCGAGATGAGGCCGAGCAGGTGGTCGACCACCTTCTCCTCGAACATCGGCGCCCGCAGCGCATTCAGCGCCTCGGGGTTGCTGCGGTAGAACTCGAAGGCTTCCTGCTGCTGGTTGGCCGGGAAGCGGCGAACCTGCTCGAACAGGCCACGCTGCAGCTCCTCGTCCGATACGGTGACGCCGGCCTTCTCCCCGATCTCGGCCAGCACCAGACCAAGGCGCACGCGGCGCTCGGCAAGACGCAGATATTCGGCGCGGGCTTCCTCTTCCGTCGTCTCTTCGTCGGCGAAGGTGCGGCCGGCGGCTTCCAGGTCTCGGTTGACCTGCGCCCAGATGTTGTTGAACTCGGCCTCGATCAGCTTCGACGGCGCTTCGAACGAATAGGCCGCGTCGAGCTGGTCGAGCAGCTGGCGCTTGACCTTCTGGCGCGTCATCGAGCCGAACTGGTTCTCGATCTGGCCGCGCACCACGTCACGCAGGCGCTCCAGCGATTCCAGGCCGAGGTTCTTGGCGGTCTCGTCGTTGATTTCAAGCGCGCCGGGCTGGGACACTTCCTTGACGGTGACGTCGAAGGTCGCTTCCTTGCCGGCCAGATGCGCCGCCTGGTAGTTTTCCGGGAAGGTCACGATGACCTGCTTCTCGTCACCAGCCTTGCTGCCGACCAACTGGTCCTCGAAGCCGGGGATGAACTCCTTGGAACCCAGCACCAGCGGCTGGTCGGTGCCGGCACCGCCGGCAAAGGCCTCGCCGTCGATCTTGCCGACATAGTCGATGCTGACGCGGTCGCCCTCGGCGGCCTTGCCCGTCTTCGGCTCGTAGCTGCGCGCCGATTCGGCAACCCGCTTGACCTGGTCGTCGATCTCGGTGTCCGGCACCTCGAACACCTGGCGCGTCACCTTGATGTCGGAGAAATCCTTGATCTCGATCGCCGGAATGACCTCGTAGTTGAGGCGGAATTCGAAGTCGGTGCCGCCGGCCAGGATCTTCTCGGCTTCTTTCTCGTCCTCGGTCATGATGACTTCGGGCTGCATGGCGGCTTTCTCGCCGCGACCCGTGATGATCGAACGGGTCGAATCGTTGAGGATCTCGTTGACCACTTCGGCCATGAACGACTTGCCGTAGACCTTGCGCAGGTGCTGCACCGGCACCTTGCCGGGGCGGAAGCCGTTGATGCGGACCTTGTTCCTGGCGTCTGACAGACGCGCCATCAGCTTGGCTTCCATGTCACCGGCCGGCACGGTGATCTTGATCTCGCGCTTGAGACCGGAGTTGAGCGTTTCGGTGACCTGCATCGTAAAACCTTTGTTTTCACCAATGAGACTGCCACGGCCTCTGCCGTTTACAGCCTGCCGGTATATTCTTGCCGGGAATGGCTTTTGGTACGGAACCTGGCGATTTGACCGGAATTACGGCTCAAACTCTCCCAAACTGCGTTCCAAAATGTGAATAAGTTCTTGTTTTTCCTACTTCTTATCACATCTTGTAGAAGCGGATCGTCGCGTCCCGTCACATTTGACACGCCTTTTGTCACAGGCGAGGCTAATTTTCAACAGTCTTCGCGTTTAGGCGAATAACCAACATTTTGGCCATCACCCAGCATTTTGGACCCGACCCAACATCTTGAACCTGACATTGACAGAATGATGGCTACATGGGATTGCCGGGTCATGCGGGTATGGCGGAACTGGTAGACGCACCAGATTTAGGTTCTGGCGAGAGATCGTGGGGGTTCGAGTCCCTCTACCCGCACCAACGACCATGATTGATCATGACTAATAAAGCGGCTCCTCGAACAGCGTCTTGTCGCCATCGACCAGCGCCTTGATCTGGGCGGTGCCGTCGCTTGCAAGCGCCAACCGTATCCCGAATGGCCGCACGCGCATGTCGTTCTGGATCGCCATGCCCTCACCTTCCGGCAGATAGAAACGTTCAATGCCGTAGTCCGGTGCGATCGACGCTCCCTCGCTGCGAAGGTCCCAGCCCTCCGCGACATGGCCTGATATGTCCGCCTCGTCGGCAGCCGCCGGCGCTGGCGCCTTGCCGAACCAGGCAGTGGTCGGTGTCCAATAGCCGTCGGCGCCCTTCTTCAGCCTGACAACAATCGAGGTGTCGTCGCTGGAGAGTTTATCGGCGGGAATGTTGGCGATCATCTTCACCGGTATGCGCGAAATGTCGTAGCCGAGGACAATATAGTCACCGCGCAGCAGGTCGCGTGGATCGAGTGGCTCTATCTTCAGCAGCACTTCCTTGCCATTGCGCAGGATCGCCGCGCGGCCGGCGATGATCCAGCCGAGGAAACCTATCTGGACGATCGCCAGCACCAGCGCCGAGAGTACAAGCCTCTTTCCGGTCATCATGCCGTGGCTCCCGTGCTGGCTGGACCCTTCATGCGCTTTTCGACGCGGATGATGACGACCGCAAGGATGCCGAGCAGCACCGCGGCGGCAAGGAAGAAGCCGGCCGTGTCGAGCATCGATTGCAGGGTCACGACATAGATCATGGCGAGTTCGAAGGCGAAGCCGAGATAGGCAAGCCAACGCAGGCCCCGGCTCTCCCTTCCCGCCAGCACGATAGCGGCAACGATACCGGCAAGTGCTATAACCGAGGCGACGGTGAAACCGCTGTTGTAGATGCTTTCGTCGGCCAGTTCGAACTGGATGATGGCGAGGCCGGTGAGGAAGCCGAACAGCGCGTGCAGAGGCAAGCGGCCGCCAAGCTGCACGACCTTGTCGACCGGCTCCGGCGCAAAGACAGAAGCCGCGAAGAGCACGATGGAGACAATGACCAGTGGGATCGCCACCGGCAGCGTGGCGTGATTCATCGCCAACAGCACGAGATAGAAGAGCAGTGAGAGAATGATCAGGTGCCGCGCCGGCTGGCTGCGGGTCCAGAATGACACGACAAACAGCACGACCGCCATGACGACGAAGGCATGCGGAAACTCGCTGCGGCTGTAGTAATCGAACCCTTTCAGGAACAGCCAGGCATCGGCAATACCGACCGCCGCGACGGTCAGCGGGTTCGACCGTAGCGCGACCGCCGCCAGTGCCGTGCCGGCGCCCCAGGTGACGAGCGCGGAAGCCTCGTCGCCGGACAGATGATACATCTGGCCGATCAGCGCGATCGAACCGCCGAAGGCCGCCGCCGCCACGACCCACAACGCCTCGCCAATCGCCGCATGGTCGCGTGTCTTCAAAACCGCGCCGCCGACATAGCCGCCAAGGATGACGATAAAGAGTGCCGCCACGCGCACCAGGCGCGGGATCGCATCCCAGTTGGCGGCGACGAAGATCAGGATGGCGGCACCAAAGAGCAGAGCGGCCATCATCGCCAAGATGGAACCGAAGCTGAGCGATTGGCGCGCATTGGCCTCGACGTCACGCGTCAGGGAATCGGCTGTCGCGGCGTCGATCAGGCCTGCCTGCAGCCACCGCGCAATATCCGACCTCACTCGTGACGAATAGCCCGCCATTCCGCGTGTCCCCCCAGTCTGGTCTTTTTTCAGCCGAACCAGCCAAACCGTTGACGTCACGGCACTTTCTGATTCTGGCTTCTTTATGTCAGGTCCGTGAAGGCGCGTTAATGTTGCATTGCACAATTTGCATTGCTGCCATGCAGCCATAGCGCTTTTAAATCGATATAGGCCCGCCTATTTATGGTTCGTACACAAACGGAATGATCCGCAAGAAAGACGAAACGAGAACTACCATGAACCTGATCCGCAACTACCGCAACTGGCGCCGCTACAGGGACACCGTGTCCGAGCTGAGCCGCCTGAGCAACCGTGAACTGACCGACCTCGGCATCAGCCGCAGCGACATTCCTTACGTCGCTCGCAAGGCGGTCTAATTCTTCGGGCCGCGAATGGTCCGAACAAGTTTTGAAAAAGAGAACGACAATGAACCTGATCCGCAACTATCGTAACTGGCGCGTTTATCGCGAGACGGTTACCGAGCTGGGTCGCCTTTCGAACCGTCAGCTGCATGATCTCGGTATCGTCCGCGACGAAATCAAGATCATCGCCCGGCAAGCCCTCTAATCAGGATGGCGATCTAACAGAATTTCGCTGGGGTCGACCTCCTCCCCGACCTCCAGCGAACGGTCAGCCCTTATCCTCCTCCCGAGGGTTGACCACCAAAACGGCGCCCGCCGCACCTCCTCCCGCGGCGGGCGTTGTTCCCCGGAGCAAAATAAATTTGCTCAAAAGGGTTTCGCCCCTTTTCAAAACGCGAAAGAGATTTCGTCAAAGCCGACCTCCTCCCCGGCGGTGACGAATAGGTCCGACCTTCACCTCCTCCCGAGGGTTGGCCACCAAAACGGCGCCCGCCGCACCTCCTCCCGCGGCGGGCGCTGTTTCCCCGGGGCAAACGAATTTTGCTCCAAAAGGGTCTCGCCCCTTTTCAAAACGCGAAAGAGATTTCGTCAAAGCCGACCTCCTCCCCGGCGATGACGAATACGGTCGGCCTTCACCTCCTCCCGAGGGTCGACCCCAAAAACGACACCCGCCGGACCTCCTCCCCCGGCGGGTGTTGTTGTTTTCAGGGCAGGCTTTCCAGATCAGACGTTCCGGTTAACGCCGCGCGACAATTGCAATCGCGGCGGCAAGCGATTATTCCGGCGCGCATGAGCAAAAACCCCATCCATATTATCGGCGGCGGTCTCGCCGGTTCCGAAGCCGCATGGCAAGCCGCGCAAGCAGGCGTTCCCGTTGTGCTGCACGAAATGCGCCCGGTTCGCGGCACCGACGCCCACAAGACCGATAGCCTGGCCGAGCTGGTCTGTTCCAACTCCTTCCGCTCCGATGACGCCGAAAACAATGCGGTCGGCCTGCTTCACGCCGAAATGCGGCTGGCCGGCTCCTTGATCATGAGCGCCGGCGACGCCAACCAGGTGCCGGCCGGCGGCGCGCTTGCCGTCGACCGCGACGGTTTCTCCGAAGCGGTGACGAAAAGGCTGGAAGCCCACCCGCTGATATCAATCCAGCGCGAGGAAGTGCCAGGCCCGCCGCCGGCGGAGTGGGACCAGGCGATCATCGCCACGGGACCGCTGACCGCTCCTTCGCTTGCCCAGTCGATCGCCGAGGCGACCGGTGCCGATGCTCTCGCCTTTTTCGATGCCATCGCGCCGATCATCCATTTCGACACGATCGACATGGACATTTGCTGGTTTCAGTCGCGCTACGATAAGGTCGGCCCCGGCGGCACCGGCAAGGACTACATCAACTGTCCGATGGACAAGGAGCAGTATCTTGCCTTCGTGCAGGCGCTGGTCGACGGCCAGAAGACCGAGTTCAAGCAATGGGAAGGCACGCCCTATTTCGATGGCTGCCTGCCGATCGAGATCATGGCCGAGCGCGGCGTCGAAACACTGCGCTACGGGCCAATGAAGCCGATGGGCCTGACCAATGCCCACAACCCGACGGTAAAAGCCTATGCCGTTGTGCAGCTGCGGCAGGACAATGCGCTGGGTACGCTCTACAACATGGTCGGCTTCCAGACCAAACTGAAGCACGCCGAGCAGGTGCGCGTTTTCCGCACCATTCCGGGCCTCGAAAACGCCGATTTCGCTCGGCTGGGCGGCCTGCACCGCAACACCTACATCAATTCGCCGACCTTGCTCGACGCCTCGCTGCAGCTGAAGTCGCGCCCCGGCCTGCGCTTTGCCGGCCAGATCACCGGCTGCGAGGGCTATGTCGAAAGCGCTGCGATCGGCTTGCTCGCCGGCCGCTTCGCCGCCGCCGAAAGGCTCGGCCATGCGCTGTCGCTGCCGCCGCTCACCACAGCTTTTGGTGCGTTGCTCAACCACATCACCGGCGGCCATATCGTCTCCGACGACGAACCGGGCAAGCGCTCGTTCCAGCCGATGAACGTCAATTTCGGCCTGTTCCCGCCAGTGGAAGCGGTAAAGATCGAAGGCAAACGCCTGCGAGGCAAGGATAAAACGGTCGCCAAGCGGCACGCCATCACCTCGCGTGCGCAAGCCGATTGCCGGCAATGGCTGGGGTTGCCGGCACAACCAGAAACTGCAGAAGCCGCGGAATAAGAACCCTATTCGGCGGGCTCAGCACCCGCCATCGGCAACCCTGGCTTGCCTGCCTCCCCCGGATTTCGCCTGACATAGGCGGCTTTCAAACTCTCCGAGGTTTCGCGCGAGCCGTCATGGCTCCAGCCGGGCGGCTTGATCAGGTAGTTCAGGCGATCACTCAAAGTCAGCCCCGGCGCGAACGCATCCCTGAACATGCCGATCCATTCGTGGAAAGCCACTTTCAGCGGGTTGAAGGTGCCGAGATTCTTGACGATGCCGTAGCGCGGCCGGTCCTCTTCCAGCTCCGCGACGAAGGTGCCGAACATGCGGTCCCAGATGATCAGCGTGCCGGCATAGTTGGCGTCGAGATAGCGCGGATTGGTGGCGTGATGGACGCGGTGGTGCGAAGGCGTGTTGAAGACGAATTCGAACCAGCCCCACATCTTGCCGATCGTCTCGGTGTGGATCCAGAACTGCCAGACCAGGTTGAAGCCGAAGGTGAAGGCAATCACCGCCGGATGGAAGCCGAGCAGCACCAAAGGCGCCTGCAGCACGAACATGAAGGTGAACAGCCCGGTCCAGCTTTGCCGCAGCGCCGTCGACAGATTGTAGTGTTGGCTGGAATGATGGTTGACGTGCTCTGCCCACACCCAGCGCACCCGGTGCGCGATGCGGTGATAGACATAGTAGCGCAGATCATCGAGCAGGAAGGCAACCAGGAACACCCACACCGACAGGCCTAGATTGAAGAAACGGAACTGCCACAGCCACAGCAGCGCCCAGTAGGAGACGACGCCAAGCAGCAGCCCGGCAACCACATTGCCGGTGCCCATCATCAGGCTGGTCAAGGTATCGCGGGTTTCGAACGAACCCCTGGCGCGGCCGGTGCGCACGAGCCAGAGCTCGATCAGGATGGCGGCGACGAAGAACGGAATGGCAAGCTGGGTGACCTGCGGGAAATCATAGTTGTCCATCAAGCGGCCTCCCTGGCGGCATCAGAGTGGCGTGCTTCGAGAACCTGCAGCAAGGCCTGCGCATCGCCGGCATTGGCGAAGCGGAAGCGGCCGCCTTTCCAGGTGAAGTCCGTCAGCCGCATTAGAATTATGTTCGTCTCGTCAGAACTGGACACCGAGACGTCCGCAGCGGTGACGACACGCGTCAAAAAGCAGTCGCCGATGCTGTGAACGATGCCGATACGCCCTCGCCCAAGGTCCAGGAATGCTGTCCTGGCGTCTGCCGTCAGGCGGACTGTCGCAGCCGTCTCGTCAGGGTAATCCTCGGCGAAGCGGCTCAGAGCCTGATCGCGATCGGCCAGCGTCGCGGTCTTGCTGCCGCCGGTGAAATGCACGGCAGCGACAGACAACACTATGCCAAGGGCGACGATCGCGACCAGTAAAGGCAAGCTCATGGACGGGTATCTCCTCCGATCGGCCTGTCATCTTCGGCGACAGTTCCGGCTCGGGGACTCCTTAACACGATTGACGTTTACGTCAAAGTGCCAGCCAGCCCTTGCTGGCGCGACGCAACAGCAGCCAATGCCGGCGCAAGGCCGACAGCCGCACGACGCCATCGAGCGGTGAATGGCGCGAGCCTTCCATCCTGTCGAGATAGGCGCGCGACAAGGCCAGTGGCAGGAATGCCGGACGCAACGACGCCGGTAGCCCTGCAGCGCCCTGCTCGAAAGCGGATAGGTGTTCGCGCGCCAGCGCGATCATCGCCGCGACCGCGCGCTGTGCCCCAGGCCCGCCATCGCCGGCAACAAACTCTTCCGGCGACGACCCAGCCGCCGCCAGGATGTCGGCCGGGATAAAACACTGCCCGCGCCTGCGGTGCAGCGGCAACAGAAGCAAGAGGCCGGTCATCGCCTGCGCACAGCCCGCCCTGCCCGCCAGTTCGGCAAAGCGCGGCGCCTCGACGGGATCGAGCACCATTGCCGCAAGCTGGATAAGTGCTGCCGCCGTTTCGCCGCAATAGCCTTCCAGATCGGTGCGCGACGGCATCGGATCGTCGTAGAGATCGAAGATGCGGGCTTCGAGCATGTTGTCGAAAGCCAGCTTAGGCAGGCGATGGGCGGAAATTGTCGCCTTCAGCGCATCGGCGACGGGATGGCCAATGCCTGCGCCATCATTGTCGCCGGCGATGAGGTCGCGCCACCATTGCAGCCGCACCTCGCCCGGCAACGCTTCATGGATGCGATCGCGAATGCCCGCGATTTCGGCATTGAAAGCATAGAGCGAAAACAGCGCATCGCGCTTGTCGGCCGGCGCATAGAGCGCCGTGAGATAGCGGTCATGGTCGGCGGCGCGCACCGCATCCATGACGATTTCAACATTCTGCGCCATATCAATCGACGGCGATGAGCGCGGCAGCCACGGCGCGGTCTTCCGCCAGAAGGACATTATAGGTGCGCACCGCGGCCCCGGTCGACATCGGGTCGGAGGCTATGCCTGCTTCTCTCAGCGCAGCCCGCAGCGCCGCCGGCAACGGCCTCAAATCCTTGCCCATGCCCACCAACAGGATTTCGACCTTATCGGCCTCGGCCAGCAGCCTGTCAAAATCCGCCACAGTAAGCGCCAAGGGATTTGCCGGCTCCCAGCCATGGATGCCGGAGGGCAGGCACAGCAGCGAGCCGCGATGCGACATGTCGGCAAAGCGGAACCCGCCATTGCCATAGGCCTCGATCGGCGCACGGCCAGGGAAATGCGCCTCGCGGATGACGATGCCTTTGCCGGCCATAAATTGTCACCCCTTCGCGGCCGCGCGTCAGGTCGCGACCGCCTTGCCGCCGCTGACAGGCTTCTCCTCGTCGGCCGTGGCCTGCGGCCGCAGCTTGAACAGGATCAGCAGCGGCGCGGCGATGAAGATCGACGAGTAGGTGCCGAAGACAACACCGAACAGCATCGCCAGCGTGAATGAGCGGATCACCTCGCCGCCGAACAGCACCAGCGCCAACAGCGCCAAGCTGGTCGTCACGGAGGTCAGCGTCGTTCTCGACAGCGTCTCGTTGATGGCGTTGTTCAACAGCTGCGGCAGCGGCATTCGCTTGTATTTTCGCAAATCTTCTCGGACGCGGTCATAGACGACGATCGTATCGTTCAGCGAGTAGCCTATGATGGTCAGGATTGCCGCCAGCGACGATTGGTTGAATTCGAGCCCGGTGATGACGAAGAAGCCGAGCGTCATGACCACATCGTGCACCGTGGCCACGATAGCGCCGACAGCGAACTGCCATTCGAAGCGGAACCAGACATAGACCAGGATGCCGACCAGCGCGACGATCATGGCGATGGTGCCTTGCTTGGCCAGTTCGCCGGAAACAGTCGGACCCACCACTTCGACGCGGCGGAAATCATACTGGTCCTGCAACTCGCCGCGCACCTTGTCGATCACGGTCTGCTCGGCATTTTCACCGGCGTCTTGCGTGCCGACGCGGATCAACACGTCGTTCGGTGCGCCGAACTGCTGCACCTGCACTTCACCGATGTTGAGTTCCGTCAGCCGGTTGCGGATATCGCCAAGATTGGCGTCACCGCTCTTGGACTGCACCTCGATCAGCGAACCGCCCTTGAAGTCGATGCCGTAATTGATGCCGACGCTCATGAACAGCACGACCGACAGTATCGACAACGCGCTCGACAGCGCGAACGTCCACCGCCGGATGCCCATGAAGGGGATCTTGGTACCTGGCGGGATGAAGGTCACGGGCGCCTTCGGCAGCTCCTTCGGGCGAGCCCGACGCAGCCAGATCGACACCAGCAAACGGGTGAAGGTGAAGGCGGTGAAGACCGTGGTCAGGATGCCGATGGCGTAGGTGATGGCAAAGCCCTTCACCGGTCCGGTGCCGAGATAGAACAGCACCACGGTGGCGATCAGCGAGGTCACATTGGAATCGACGATGGTCGCCAGCGCCTTGGTGAAGCCGGTGTCGATCGCCTGGATCACGGAGCGGCCGGCACGTCGTTCCTCACGGATTCGTTCGTAGATCAGCACGTTGGAATCGACCGCCATGCCGATTGTCAGCACGATACCGGCGATGCCGGGCAAGGTCAGCGTCGCGCCAAGCAGGGACAGCACGCCGACGATCATCGCCACGTGCACCGCCAGCGCGATGTTGGCCAGGAAGCCGAGGAAGCCGTAGGCAACGAACATGAAGGCAACGACGAGAACCGAACCGATGATGCCTGCGACCTTGCCGGCATGGATCGAATCCTGGCCAAGGCCTGGACCCACCGTACGTTCCTCGATCACCGTCAGTGTCGCCGGCAGCGCGCCGGCGCGCAGCAGCACGGCGAGATCGTTGGCGCTCTGGGCACTGAAATTGCCGGAGATCTGGCCGGTGCCGCCAAGGATCGGTTCACGAATCTGCGGCGCCGAAATCACCTGGTTGTCGAGGATGATGGCAAACAGCTTGCCGACATTCTGCGCGGTCGCCTGGCCGAAGCGCGCCGCTCCCTTCGAATCGAAGCGGAATGAAACCACTGGCTCGTTGTTTTGCGAATTGTAGGTCGCTTGCGCATCGACGAGGTTCTCGCCCGAAACGATGACACGGTTTTCGATCAAGTACGGAACCGGCGGATCGTCCTGGGAATAGAGCACCGACGAGCCGGCGGGCGGGCGCCCTTTGAGGGCGTCCTGCACCGGCATCGACTGGTCGACCATCTGGAAGGTCAGCTTCGCGGTCTGGCCGAGGATTTCCTTCAGCCGCTGCGGATCCTGCAGGCCAGGCACCTGGACAAGGATGCGGTCGTCGCCTTGCCGCTGCACAATGGGCTCGGTGGTGCCGAGTTCGTTGACGCGGCGCTCGACCACTTCGATCGACTGCGCCAATGCCGTCGATGTGCGGTACTTGATGCCGGCATCGGTGACGGTGAATTTGAGCAAGCCCGGCTCGGACTCGTCCAGCGACATTTCCTGGACCGAGCCGCCCGTGAACAGGCCGGCGGCAACAGGATCGGTCAGGGTCTTCAACGCCGTCTTGGCGGCATCGAGCTGGGCGGGATCGGTGATGCGGACCTGCAAGGTCCGCCCCGTACCGCCAAGGCCGGTGTAGCCGATCTTGGCGTCACGCAGCAGCGTGCGGATTTCGTCGCGCGTCGTCTCCAGCCGATCCTTGATCAGATCGTTCTGGTTCATCTCGAGCAGGATGTGCGAGCCGCCCTGCAGATCGAGGCCGAGCGTCATCTGCCGCTTCGGCACCCAACTGGGCAACTGGGCCAGCACGCTGGCGGGGAACAGGTTGGGCGCGGCGAGGATCACTGTGATGGCCACGGCCACCCAGATCAGGATCATCTTGAAGCGCGAAAAATACAGCATATGGCGTCGTCCGTCAGAGCGTGTCCGCGGATCGCTCCGCCTGGAATTAGGTTATTTCTTGGCGTTCTGGTTGGCCACCGGTTCGCCCTTGACGCGCACATCGGCGATCGTCGAGCGCAGCGCCGTCACCTTGGTGCCACCGCCGAGGTCGATCTCGAGCTCGTTGTCGTCTATCACCTTGGTCACCTTGCCGACGAAACCGCCGCCGGTGACGACCGTGTCGCCACGACGGACCGCCGCCAGCATCTCGCCGCGCTTCTTCAGCTGCGTGCGCTGCGGGCGGATGATCAGAAAATACATGATCACAAAAATCAGGACAAACGGCAAAATGCTGATGAACATATCGGGAGAGGCGCCGGGCATTGAGGTACTCCTGAATCTTGAAAAACGGCCGCGAGCGGCCCCCTTGAAATTTGGCCGGAATATAGTCGGTAAAGTTGTCAATGCAACTGCGCGGCCGGGCAAATCGGCTGCTTTTCCGGCCTGTTGAGGCGTGTTAGAGCATGATCGCGAAAAGCGCGAGCCGGTTTTCCGAAAAGATCACGCTCGAACAAAAGGTTGGAACCGGTTTCGAAGCCGACGGATTCGATCGAGTCCTACTTGCCCACCCCAGGAAACGAACCAAAAGACCTGAAATGACCGACAGCATCATCGACGCCCTCAACAAGAAACTCGACCGCCTGATCGAGGCGGTCGGCCGCCTCGCCCCGCCGGCGGTGCCCGAAACCGACCTCACCGAGGCGGACTGCTTCGTCTGGCAGGCCGATCCCGGCTATCTGGAGCCGGTGCGCAAGGTCAATCGCGTCGACATCGGCCTGATCCGCGGCGTCGACCGCGTCCGCGACATCCTCGTCGACAACACCGAGCGCTTCGCCGCCGGCTTTGCTGCCAACAACGTGCTGCTATGGGGCGCGCGTGGCATGGGCAAATCGTCGCTGGTCAAGGCCGTGCATGCAGAGACCAACGCCAAGGCCCAATCACAAAAGGCCAAATCCGACCTGCCGCTGAAGCTCATCGAGATCCACCGCGAGGACATCGACACGCTGCCGAAACTGATGGGCTTGCTGAAGGCAGCTCCCTTCCGCTTCATCCTTTTTTGCGATGATTTGTCCTTCGATCATGACGACACGTCCTACAAGTCGCTGAAGGCAGCGCTCGAAGGCGGCGTCGAAGGCCGCCCGGCCAACGTCATCTTCTACGCCACCTCGAACCGCCGCCATATGCTGCCCCGCGACATGATCGACAATGAGCGCTCGACCGCCATCAACCCATCGGAAGCGGTCGAGGAAAAGGTCTCGCTGTCCGATCGTTTCGGGCTTTGGCTTGGCTTCCACAAATGTTCGCAGGACGAATATCTCGAGATGATCAATGGCTATGCCAGCCATCATGGCCTCGACATCGACCCCGAGCAGCTGCGCGCCGAGGCGCTGGAATGGGCGACGACACGTGGCGCCCGTTCGGGCCGCGTTGCCTGGCAGTTTACCCAAGACCTCGCCGGCCGGCTCGGCAAGCCGCTGAAGGACTAGGTCGAGACTTAGTCAGCTGGTCCAGGCAAATGACCTTGGAGACTGGAGTTCAGGCGATGGCCATGGCGGCCGACGGGTCGCGGTCGTCGGGCGGTAGAGGAACGGCGGCGTATCCGGCATAGCTGGCACTCAGGCGTGCCTGCCCTTTCGAATGCGAAAGGAGTGCATCCTCCAGCTTGAACATGTTGGCCAATGGCACTGTCGCGTTGATGACGACGGCCAGGTCTCGGGTTTCCCGACCGCGAATCTGGCCGCGACGGCTGTGCAGCTCGGCGATGACGCTGCCGACGTGGATTTCTGGTGCCACCACTTCGATCTTCATGATCGGCTCAAGCAGCTGCACGCCAAGCTTGGGTGCCGCTTCACGGAAGCAGGCGCGGCCGGCGATTTCGAAGGCAAGCAACGAGGAGTCTACGTCGTGGTAAGCGCCGTCGATCAGCGTCGCCTTGACGCCGATCATCGGGAATCCGGCGAACGGGCCGGACGTCATGACGCTGTTGATGCCCTTTTCGACACCGGGGATGTATTCCTTCGGCACGGCACCGCCGACGATCTTGGTCTCGAACTGGAGCCCGCTGCTGTCCGGATTCGGTTCGAAGAGAATCTTGACGCGAGCGAACTGCCAGGTACCGCCGGTGTGCTTGTTGTGCGTGTAGTCCTGCTCGTGCTTGCGCGTGATCGTCTCGCGATGGGCCACCTGCGGTGCGCCGACATTGACCTCGACCTTGAACTCGCGACGCATGCGGTCGACGATGATGTCGAGGTGAAGTTCGCTCATACCCGAAATAATCGTCTGGCCGGATTCTTCGTCGGTGTTGACGCGGAAGGACGGATCCTCGACGGCCACTTCAGACAAAGCGACAAGCAGCTTCTCCCGATTGGCCCTCGACTTAGGCTCGATCGCGACTTGCTGCAAAGGCCATGGCGCGGCAGGGTTTTCCATCATGTCGATAGGATCGCAGGTTGGCCAGATGTCTGCAACGGATCGAACTCAACTGAAAAAGCCCGCTCCTTGCGGAACGGGCTGAGCCGGCGGGCCGGAGTGGAGGTCAGACGGCCCGCAAATCGCTTTTTTTATTCTATTCGAGATAGCCCCCGACTATTCGAGATAGCCGGACGGATCGACCGGAGCCGAATTCTTGCGCACTTCGAAGTGCAGCTTCGGCGAGTCGGTCGTGCCGCTCATGCCCGAGAGCGCGATCTCCTGGCCGCGCTTGACCTTCTGGCCGCGCTGCACCTCGATTGAGCTGGCATGGCCGTAGACGGTGACCAGGCCGTTCTCGTGGCGCACCAGCACCGTGTTGCCGAATTCCTTGAGCCCGTCACCGGCATAGATGACGACGCCATTCTCCGCCGCCTTGACTGGCGTACCCGTGGGCACAGCGATGTCGACACCGTCCTTGCCAGCCCCGAAACTCGAAATCACCCGGCCGCGCACCGGCCAGCGCATCTTGCCGATGCCCGTGGCATCGGGCGCCACCGCATCGTCGTCCTCAGCCTGCTGAATGACCTTCGAATCTTTCTTCGGCGGCGTGTACGATGCCAGCGTCTCCGCAGGCGTAGCCTTCGCGGCCGGTTGCGTGGTGGCCGTGGTCACCGGGTCGACCTTCGCCGGCTTGGCACTGGCGACCGTCGCTGTTCCGCCGGCGGGTACCTTCAGGGTCTGGCCGATCTTGAGCAAGCCATCCTTCATGCCGTTGGCCTGCTTCAGTGCAACAACGCCGACGCCGGTCTTCCTGGCGATCGAGGACATCGTGTCGCCCGACTGGACCGTATAGGTGCCGGCAGCACCCGTTGCCTTGGCCGCCTGTGCGGGCTTGGGCTCCTTGGGCTGGCTTGCGGCGGCCGACGCATCGACCTGAGCAGCTGACTTGCCGTCCTTGAGCTTCGGCTGCTGCGGCAGCACGGCGACCTTTTCAGGCGCGGTGGCCGGCAGATCGTGCTTGCCATCCTTCGCCGGCTTGGCATCGGCAACCTTAGGCTCTGCCTTGCTCGAATAGGCATAGGCAGGGATGACCAGCTTCTGGCCGGTCTTCAGCCCTTTGGTTGCACTCAGGCCGTTCACCTTCATGATGACGTCGGCCGGCACCTTGTAGTGCTGCGCGATGCCATTGATCGTCTCGCCGTCCCTGACGACGATTTCGGTTGCATGCGGCCTGCCCGCCTCGGCCATCTTCGGCGCGTCGGGCTGAGCATTCTTGAACGGCTTCGCAGCCGGTTCGACGGTTCCGGTTGCCGTCCTGTCGAGATGCGGCGCCGGGCGCACCATGGCGGGGGCCGATGCGACACGCACCGGATTGGCGGCAGGCGCGGCCTGGGCTGAAACCGGCGGCGGCAATGGCCGGCTCGAAACCGGCTCGAGGCTGGAGCGGCTCACCGACTGTGTGTGGGCGCCGTCGAGCGGAGCAGCGGAGACATCGCCCGGATAGGGCTGCACGGCATCCTGCTTGTTGATGATAGCGCGCTGATTGTTCGTCGAGGACGTGAAGACATCATCGACGCTGTTGAACCGCGAAGCCTGGGAACTGCACCCGGCGGCCGCGCCTGCAATCATGAGAACAGCGCAGCCCCGCGCCAGATTGCGACTGTTTGTCTTCAAAACACTGAGTTGCATCGCACTAACCCGCACAAACTCTCACCAACTGAGACAGGATTAAAGCGCGTTAATGTTACTGGGCGGTTAACCCATTAGAATCCGACGAAAATTTTCTTAAAACATTTGGAGAGCCTCACGGTGGCGGTCAGAGGTTCCAGCCATGGCCGAGAAATGGCCGGCCTCCGGCAATCACGGCTTGGCATCCTCTGGATACGTGGCACAGACCGGGATGGTCGGCACATCTCAGCGAGACGGATCGAGCAGCAGCGCCGCCTGTTCACGCGCCATACATGCGGCGCTGTCGGCCGCCCGTTGCATGACCAACCGGCCCACTTGCTCTTAGATCACCGCGGCGACACTGTGCAGGATCGGCTGCAGCCTGACCATGCCGATGTCCTCGCGCTCGAAACGGCTGCCGACCTTGGTCAGCTTGGCCAGCACCTGCTCGCCTTCCTCCGGCCCGATCGGCGCGATGACGATGCCACCGCTTGAAAGCTGATCGAGCAGGAAGCGTGGCAGGCTGTCGAAGGCTGCCCAGGCGACGATGCGGTCGAACGGTCCTTCGGCGGGCAGGCCGCCGGAACCGTCGGCCTGGCGCGCGATGGCGTTGCCGATACCAAGCGCTTCGAAGCGCTGTTTCGCCTGCTCGGTCAAGCTCTTGTAGCGGTCTATGGTAACGATGCGCGCTGCGAGCCGCGACATTACCGCCGCCGTATAACCCGAGCCGGTGCCGATCTCGAGCACGCGATTGCCGGGCTCGATGGCAAGGGCCGCGATCACCGCCGCCTGCATGTCGGCACCTTCGATCGCCTCACCGCATTCGATCGGCAGCATGCGGTCCGACCAGGCGATCTGGTGGAAGTGGGGCGCCAGGAAGCCGCGCCGCGGGGTCGCCTCGAAAGCCGCGATCAGCGCCTTCGGCACGGTTCCCCTGCCGCGCAGGCGTAAAAGGAAAGCGGCAAATCCCTCACGATCATCGACTGGGTGGTTCATGCAAGCGCCTTGCTTAGCTGGTCACGGATCTCATGCGCGGTGAGGTCGAGCTGCAATGGCGTCACCGACACCAGCCTGTTGCGCAGCGCATGGAGGTCGGTGCCTTGCTTGCCTTCGACCGGCTCGCGGCCGAAGCGGAGCCAATAGTAAGGCAGGCCGCGTCCGTCGCGGCGCTCGTCGACCCAAAGGCTGTGCACGAGCTTGCCTTGCGAGGTGACCACGGTGCCGACGACCTCTTCGGGAAGGCAGTTGGGAAAATTGACGTTGAGCAACACACCGTCGGGCAGCGGCGCGGCGACAAGCTTCTTCAGCAATGCCGGCGCCAACGCCTCGGTGGTCTCGTAGGGAACGACGCGATCTTCGCCGACGTAAGAGTAGCCCTGGCTGAGCGCGATCGAGCGGATGCCGAGCAGCGCGCCTTCCATGGCGCCGGCGACGGTGCCGGAATAGGTCACGTCGTCGGCGATGTTGGCACCGGAATTGATACCGGACAGGATCAGGTCAGGGGCACCGGGCAGGATTTTCTTCACGCCCATGATGACGCAATCGGTCGGCGTGCCGCGCACGGCAAAATGCTTCTCGCCGATCTTGCGCAGCCGCAGCGGCTCCGAGATCGACAGCGAATGGGCATAGCCGGACTGGTCCTGCTCCGGCGCCACCACCCAGACATCGTCGGACAGCGTGCGGGCGACGCGTTCGAGCGACGCCAGGCCCTCGGCATGAATGCCGTCATCATTGGTCAGAAGAATGCGCATTATTTCGCTTCGATCTTTGCCAGACCGCCCATGTAAGGCCGCAGCACTTCAGGAATGGTTACGCTGCCATCCTCATTCTGGTAGTTTTCGATGACAGCAATCAGCGCGCGGCCGACAGCGGTGCCCGAGCCGTTGAGCGTATGGACGAAGCGATTGCCCTTGCCATCCCTGTCCTTGTAGCGGGCATCCATGCGGCGCGCCTGGAAATCGCCGCAGACCGAGCAGGACGAAATCTCGCGATAGGCGTTCTGGCCTGGAAGCCAGACCTCGATGTCGTAGGTCTTGCGGGCGCCAAAACCCATGTCGCCGGTGCACAGCACCATGGTGCGGAACGGCAGTTCCAGCCGCTTCAGCACTTCCTCGGCGCATTGCGTCATCCGCTCATGCTCGGCGAGCGACGATTCCTGATCGGTGATCGACACCAGTTCGACCTTGTAGAACTGGTGCTGGCGCAGCATGCCGCGCGTGTCGCGTCCGGCCGAGCCTGCTTCCGAGCGGAAGCACGGCGTCAGCGCGGTGAAACGCAGAGGCAGCTTTTCATGCGCCGTGATCTCCTCGCGCACGAGATTGGTGAGCGGCACCTCGGCGGTCGGGATCAGGCCAAGCCTGCCCTCCCCGTGCTGCACAAAGAACAGGTCTTCCTCGAACTTCGGCAACTGGTTGGTGCCGAACAACACCTCGTCGCGCACCATCAGCGGCGGGATCACTTCCTCATAGCCGTGCTCGGTCGTGTGCAGGTCTAGCATGAACTGGCCGATCGCGCGTTCCATCCGCGCTAGGCCGCTCTTGAGCACGGTGAAGCGTGAGCCCGACAGCTTTGCCGCCCGCTCGAAATCCATCATGCCGAGCGCTTCGCCGATCTCGAAGTGCTCCTTCACCCAGTTCGGCCGCGTCGGCACCGTGCCGACGACGTGCTTGACCACATTGTCATGCTCGTCCTTGCCAACCGGCACATCGTCGAGCGGCACATTGGGCAGCACCGCCAGCGCATCGGTGAGCGCCTTGTCGAGCTCGCGCTCGCGCGCCTCGCCATTCTGGATGAAGGTTTTTATGTCGCCGACTTCGCCTTTCAGCTTTTCGGCAAGGGCGGCATCGCCCGAACGCATGGCGTTGCCGATCTCCTTCGAGGCGGCGTTGCGGCGCTCCTGCTTGGTCTGCAGCTCGGTGACATGTTCGCGCCGCGCCTCGTCCCTGGCGATCAAATCATCGACCGTGGACTGCGCCTCGTCAGCCGACCACGAGCGCTTGACCAGCGCCTCGGCAAGGGCCTTCGGGTTGTCGCGAATCCATTTGATGTCAAGCATGGTCTATCCGTCCTCAAGCTAGGCCAGAGGGCGTAAACCGCATCCTTGATTGATGCAAGATAGGCTGGGCAGCGACTGTCTTTTTCCGTAGCTGCCCGTTGCCTTTACGAAGCAGCCGGCGGCGGTGGCTCGTCGGGCGTCTTATCCGCCACGGTCTCCCCGGCCTCTTCCTTCTCGCGCGCCACCCGCTGCTTTTCCTGATCCCGCTCGATCCAGCGCGCGGCCCAGATCGAGACCTCGTAGAGAAGGATGGTCGGAATGGCCAGGCCGATCTGGCTCATCGGATCCGGCGGTGTCAGCACGGCCGCAACGATGAAGGCTATGACGATCGCCCATTTGCGCTTCTCGGCCAGCGCCTTGGACGACAGCATGCCGACGCGCGTCATCAGGCTGGTCACCACCGGCAGCTGGAACACCAGACCGAAGGAGAAGATCAGCGTCATGATCAGGCTGAGATACTCCGACACCTTCGGCAGCAGCGAAATCTGCACCTGGTCGTCGGTGCCGACCTGCTGCATGGCGAGGAAGAACCACATCACCATTGGCGTGAAGAAGAAATAGACCAGCGAGGCGCCCATCAGGAACAGGACCGGCGACGCGATCAGGAACGGCAGGAAAGCGTTGCGCTCGTTCTTGTAGAGCCCGGGCGCGATGAACTTGTAGATCTGCGTGGCAATCAGCGGAAAGGCGATGACCATGCCGCCGAACATGGCGAGCTTGACCTGCGTGAAGAAGAATTCCTGCGGCGCGGTGTAGATCAGTTCGACCTTGTGCGGATCAAGCCCCGCCCATTTCGTCGCCCATTTGAACGGAACGACCAGAAGGTTGAACAGCCGCTTGGCGAAGAAGAAGCAAACCAGGAAGGCGACGAAGAAGCCGCCCAGCGACCAGATCAACCGCCTGCGCAGCTCGATCAGATGCTCCATTAGCGGAGCGGACGATTTTTCGATCTCGTCCTTTTCCTTGTCCGAAACGCTCACTTGGCGGCTCCAGCCGTCTTCTTGGACGCCGGCTTCTTCGCGGGCGCAGGTTTCGGCTCGGCTTTCGCCACGGTCTTTGGAGCAGCTGTCTTGGGCGCGGGCTTCGTCACAGCGGCGGTTTCAGGCTTTGCCGCTGCCACGGCCTTTGTCGACGCCTTGGACGCGGGCGCAGCTTTGGCCTTCACCACGGGTGCGGTTTTCGCCGTCACCACAGGTGCGGCTTTTGCCTTCGCCAGCGGTGCGGCTTCTGCCGTCGCCGTCTTCGTGGAAGTCGCAGCCTTGGGCGGTGCCTTTGCCGCCGGAGCCGTCTTGGCAGCTTTCTTGGCCGCCTTTGGCGCCACGGCAGGTTCTTTGGATGCCGTCACCACCGATTCATCCGTCATCGCCGGGAATATGGGCGTTGCGGGCGCGGTTTGTGGCCCGCTGACACCAGGCATTTCCGTCGCGCCGTTCTTCAACGGCTCAGCCGCCTGTGGCGTCGAAGCAGCGGGCGCCGATGGATCGGCGGCCGGCTTCGGCTTCATCGCAGCGTCGACGCCGGCACGTACATCGGCCGCCGCCTGCTGGAACGGATCAAGCTGCTTCTTGATCTCGGCAACCGGGCTGAGGCCCCTGAGCTCGTCGACCGACTTCTTGACGTCGTCGAGCTCGGCTTCCTTCAGCGCTTCGTTGAACTGTTTCTGGAAATCGGCCGCCATGGCGCGCAGCTTCGCCGTCGTGCGGCCGAAGGTACGCAGCATATTGGGCAAATCCTTCGGCCCGACGACCACGATCATGACGATCGCAATCACCAGCATTTCGGTCCAGCCGACTTCAAACATGGCAATCTGTTCCGACTAGAACTTTTTTTAGCTCAGCTCTTGCTGGCTTTTTCCTTCACGGCCGAAACGGTCTCGTCGGCACGGTGTTCGACGGTGCGCTTGTCCTCGGCGACGTCGTCGTCCGCCATGCCCTTCTTGAAGCTCTTGATGCCCTTGGCCATGTCGCCCATCAGCTCCGGAATCTTGCCGCGGCCGAACACCAGCAGCACGATCACCAGCACGATCATCCAGTGCCAAATCGAAAATGAACCCATAGCAAAATCTCTCTCGAATGTTTTCCCTGGCGATGATCTATGCGTTTTCGCGTTGGGATTCAAACACAACAGCGACAGAGTTTCTGAAAGGGTGACGGATGTCACGCTTTTTCGACTCGCTGGCCCGCTACCAATCGGCGCATCTACGACCTATCGGCGCTCTTGGACAGAGGCCGACGGGTCAATCTTCCGTGACGCGCGGCGTCAGCAGGCCGAGTTCCTCCAGATCGATGTCTGTCAGCGGATCCTCGTCGTCGGTCAATGCGTCCGGGTCGGCCGGCGGCTGCGGAATGGAGAAATTCGACGGCATGCGGCCCGAAAGCAGGCCCGCGCCCTTCAGCTCCTCCATCCCGGGGAGATCACGGATTTCCTCGAGCGCAAAATGGTCGAGGAAGGTCTCGGTGGTGCCGTAGGTGACGGGACGGCCGGGCGTTTTGCGGCGGCCGCGCATGCGCACCCATTCGGTCTCAAGCAGCGTGTCCAGCGTGCCCTTCGAGGTCTCGACGCCTCTGATATCCTCGATCTCGGCGCGCGTCACCGGCTGGTGATAGGCGATGATCGCCAGCACTTCGAGGGCCGCCCGCGACAGCTTGCGCTGCTGCACCGTGTCACGGCTCATCAGGAAGGCGAGATCACCGGCTGTGCGGAACGCCCAGGCATCGCCGACGCGCACAAGATTGACGCCGCGCCGCGCATAGATCTGCTGCAGATCAGCCATCGCCGCCGCGATGTTGATGCCATCGGGCAACCGGGCCGCAAGTTGCTTTTCGCTCACGGGCTCAGCACTGGCGAACACGATAGCCTCGGCCATGCGCACGGCTTCGGCCATGTGCAGCCGCTCACCAGGGTTCTGCACCTGCTCTGCCGCCTCCTCGGAAAACAGCTCCCGATCCGGCTCATCCTCGACCTTGAACGGGATCACGGACGCGTTGGCGCGTTCGCTCATGATGCCACCTCGACTGCCTTGATTGCCTGCGTGCGGCCGCGCAGATAGATCGGCGCAAACGTCTGATCCTGCCGCACGTCCATCGTGCCGTCGCGCACCAGTTCCAACGTTGCCGCGAAGGAACTGGCGATAGCCGTGCGCCTTTCCTCGGGGCTGGTCATGTAGACGATCAGGAAGCTTTCCAGCGTCGTCCAGTCGCTTACGGCCCCGACCAGCCGGGTCAGGATGTCGCGCGCGTCCTTCAGCGACCAGACACCGCGCCTGGCGATCGTCACATTGTTGATCGCCTGCTTCTGCCGCTGCTGGGCATAGGCGGTCAGCAAATCGTAGAGCGACGCCGAATACGCGTTGCGCTTCTCGATGATGACCATTTCGGGCATGCCACGCGCGAACACGTCGCGGCCGAGCCGGTTGCGGTTGACCAGCCGCGCCGATGCATCGCGCATCGCTTCCAGCCGCTTCAGCCGGAACTGCAGCACCGCCGCCAGTTCCTCGCCGCTTTCGCCCTCTTCGCCCGGTTGCTTGGGGATCAGGAGCTTCGACTTGAGGAAGGCCAGCCACGCCGCCATCACCAGATAGTCGGCGGCGAGTTCGAGCCTGAGCGCCCTCGCCGTCTCGACAAAGGTCAAATACTGCTCGACCAGCGCCAGGATCGAAATGCGCGCCAGATCGACCTTCTGGGTGCGGGCAAGATGCAGGAGAAGATCGAGCGGGCCTTCGAAGCCAGCCACGTCGACGACCAGCGACGGATCGCCGGTGACGCGTGAATCGTCATTCTCGGCCCACAGACGGTCCATCGGTGCGGCCTTCGCGGCCTTGCTTTCCAATGTTTCCGCCACAGCCCTGTTACTTCCTCTGGTTAGGCCACCGCATCGAAATAGGTGGCAAATTCAGCGCGTATCTCGGTTTCTTCAACCGCATCATGTTTCTTTATATAGGTCAGTGCCCGCTTTGCGCGCTCCAGTGACTTGCCTTCAAGCCCCTTGGTGCGCGACGCAATGCCCGCCATCTCCTCGAAAACGCCATTGCAGTGAAGGACCAGATCGCACCCCGCCGCAAGGATCGAGGCCGCCTTTGTCGGGAAATCCCCAGAAAGTGCCTTCATCGAGGTGTCGTCGCTCATCAACAGCCCATCGAACCCGATCTCGCGACGGATGATCTCATCGATGACCTTGCCGGAGGTGGTCGCCGGGTTGTTGGGGTCGATGGCGCTATAGACGACATGCGCCGTCATGGCCATCGGCAGATGGTTGAGCTCGCGGAACGGGGCAAAATCGTGCCGCTGCAGATCGCTCAGCGAGGCGTTGACCACCGGCAGCTCGAAATGCGTGTCGGCAAAAGCCCTGCCGTGGCCGGGAATGTGCTTCATCACAGGCAGCACGCCGCCCGCCATCAGCCCCTCGGCCGCCGCACGGCCGAGTTCGATCACGGGTCTCGGCTCCTTGCCATAGGCGCGCGCGCCGATGACGTCGCTGGCACCTTCGATCGGCACGTCGAGCACCGGCAGGCAATCCGCCGTGATACCGTAGCGTAAGAGGTCGAAGGCGTGCAGCCGCGCCATCAGCCATGCGGCACGGGCGCCGGCGTCATGATCGTCGCGCCACAGCGCGCCAAGCGCCCCGCCCGCCGGATAGTTTGGCGCCAGGGGCGGCCGCAGGCGTTGCACCCTGCCGCCTTCCTGGTCGATGAAGACGAGAGCGTCCGGACGCCCGATACAGTCACGCATCTCGGCGACCAGATCGCGGATCTGCTCGGTCTCGCTGATGTTGCGGGCAAACAGGATGAACGCCCATGGGCATTCATTGCGATAGAAATTGATTTCTTCGCGGGTGAGCGATTTCCCGGCACAGCCGAGGATCATGGATTTTGATTCGGTCATATCAGGAGTCTAGGGCTTCGCGCGATCAAAGGGAATCGTCTCGGGTCGCAGACGATCCAACGCCAGAAGTGCTTCCACATGAAAAACACCCGGCACATGAAAACGCTGGGCACATGAAAAACGCTGGGCACATGAAAAAGCCGGCGCGGCCTTGGGCCGCGCCGGCTTGATTGGTTGATCGGCGTTTAGCGCGAGACGAAGCAGTTACCGCCGGCAGCCTTGTAGCTGGTGCACAGATTGATGGCATCGTTGCGCGACTGGGCCACGACACGGACGCGGTAGAACGTGCCCTTGCCGGCGATCTCGGCCTTGACGATGTTGGCGGTGCGGCCAGCAAGCACGCTGCCATAGCGGCGCTGCAGATCCTGGTAGCTCGATTGCGCGCTTTCGATCGTCGGCTGCGACGCAACCTGCATCGACCACGAACCGCCACCGGCCGCGGCCGGATCGATCGAAGCCACCTGATCGGGCTTGACCTCGCCGACGACATCGACCGGCTGGTCGGACGGGCGTTGCGGCGCGACCGCAACCTTGGCGGGCGTGTTAGCGGATTGTGCCTTGGCGGTGGCTTTGGGCGCAGCAGCGGGCTTGGCTGCCGGCTTGAGGGCTGGCTCGTCATCCGACTGGGCGGCAGCGGTCGGCACTGTGCCGGTCTGGTCGGCATCGGCCTGCGCCGGGGCGACATGCTGAGGCGCCGGATCGGTCGGTTCAGCGGCAGACGCCTGCGGTGCGGCGGGTGCGGGATCCTCGCGTGGCACCAGCGAACCATCCGACTTCACCACCATCGTCCTCACCTTGCGTGGCGCGACGGCGACAACATCGGTGCTGTTGCCCTTGTCGGTATCTTGCAGCACTTGCGCGATGCGATCCTCGGATTTCGGCGCGGGTGCCGCATTGTCGGCGGGCGCGGCGCCCGCGGTCGACACGGCATTGCCGTCATCCGTTCCGCCGGCGGCAGCGCTCTGATCCGCGGAAAGATCGATGGCGCGGGCCGGATCCTTGGCCTGCACATCCACCGGCTGTTCGGTGCTGGTGACCAGTTTTTGCTGGACCGGCTCGGCGGGCTTGGCGCCCTTGATCACCGCGTCATAGACCTTGTTGTCCTGGTTCGGCACCACGGTGCCGCCCGGATTTTCCGGCTTGACCTTGATCGGCGAATTGTCGGCCTTGACGATGACAGGAGCTTCGCTGCCATGCTTGCCGCCGAAGGACAGCGCGAAGGCACCGAGGCCACCGGCAACCACCACAGCGCCGACAATCCCGGCCAGCAACAGGCCGCGCCGGCGCGCGGGCTTGGCCGCCTCGCGTTCGCCGAGCCCCGGAACGGACATCGCCTCGTCCAGTTCGGGATCATAGTCGAGCTCGTCGACAGTAAAATCATCCGCCTGCGAGACCGGCTGACTGCCGGGCAGATTGTCGAGATCGAAGCCGTCGGAGGCATCGGCATAGCCTGTGTTCGCGGCAGCACGAGCCGGCATTTCCGCCGGTCGTGCCGCATAGGTCCGCGCTTCCGGCTGATAGGCCGGTTTGACCCCGTCATAACCCGGTTTGGGCGCTTCATATGCCTGTGTCTCATAGCCCGGATTGACCGCGTCATACCCCTGATTGACCGCCGCATATCCCGGATTGAATCCGGCATTGTAGGAGTCATCGGCATAAGCAGCACTGCTCGCGGGAGCAGCAGGAGCGACTTCCACCGAATTCATTTCAGTCAGCAGGCTGGCGAATTCGGCGTCGAGATCGTCATAGCCTGATGCGGCTGGCTCATCTTCCTCGAAATGCAGCTCGGGAATGTCGAGATCGTCCGCCAGCGCCACGACACGCTCCGGCACATCGACTGTCTCGACATCGGGCATCTCTTCGTAGCGCGAGGACTGTCGCGGCTGCGGTGCGGATACGGGGGCTGCATAGGGGGCAGCAGCAACCGGCTCGGGCGCACGGTAGGGCGGCACCACAGCCACAGATGGAGCCATTGCCGACGCGACGGTGCTGGCTGCCATCGAAGCGGCCGGCTGCGCGGCAAATGCCGGCTGCTGGGGAACCGGCGTCACGCGGCTCCACGAACGGGTCGGCTCCGTCGGCGCGGAGCGTTCGGCCAACCAGTCAAGGGAATCAGCCTGGTCCTGCCGGGAGGCTGCCGTGTCGTGCGGATCGAGGCTCCTGGCCAAGGCCGCATCGAATGCGTCATTGTCGAAATCGACATCAGCGGTATCGGCGCCAAGATCATGGCCCTGGAGCTCATCGAGCAGCAGATTGTCGAGATCGGCATCGGTGTGAGCGGCGCTGGAGGCATGCAGATCCCCGGGCGCATGCTCATCGAGATCCCAGTCGAGATCGCCAACAAGATCGGCAGGTTCCTCGGCAGCCCTTGCAGGCACGGCGACAGGCGCCTGGACAGGAGCAGCAGCCGGCTGAGACATAACGGATTGAACCATGACTGGCTGAGCAGCGACAGGCTCCTTGGCCGACGGCAGCGTGCGCGCGGTCATGGCGCCCAGAAGTGCATTCAACTCGTCCTCGAGGCTCCGCTCGTTCGCCACGGGCGCCCGCACCGGCTCGGCCATGATGGCTGCTGGAGCTGCTGGTGCCACCGGCTGGACCGAGGCGGCAGCAATTTCGGCCGCCGGCTCCTCGGCGAACGCGTCGTCGAGGTCCAGATCGAAAGCGTCATCCGACACGGCTTCAGGCTCTGAAATCGCGCCCCTCGCGTCCACGGCATCGGCGAACACTTCGTGCGCTTGCGCCCCGTCAACGGCCACCGGCTCGTCCGCCTGAACGTCGAAATCCATATCGACATCCGCCAGGGCGTCGTCGAAGTGACCCGCGAAATCCTCGTCGGAAATCGCCTGGGCCTCATGCGTGGCGGCCGGCTCCGGATAGTCGACCGCGGTCGCCGCCGCATGGCGCTGATCCGCTGAGTGGTGGTCAAGTGAATGGTCGTCAAGCATCAGCTCGTCTTCGAGCGAAATCGCGACCGCGTCGTCGAATTCATGATCGGAGGCGGCAGCCACCGGCACTTCGGCAGCGGCCTGCTGGGACTCTTCGGCCTCGACCTCGATGTGGAAATCGTGATCGAGCGACGCGGCTAGCTCGTCCTCCATCGGCAGATCCTCCTCGAAGGGCGACACGTCTTCGAGCGAACTGGCGACGGCATTGTCGAAATCGACGTCGAAGGCAGGTTCGACGACTGGCGCGGTTTCGACCGCATCAGGGCTCACATGGCGGGCATCGACCGCATGGTCGTCGGCACCCGTGAAGTCCAGACGATGAAAATCATCGTCGAGCGACACGGCAAAATCGTCGTCCGATGCGGTGGCGGCCGCTTCGAATGCCGGCTCATGAGCCTCGACAAGCGGAGCGGCGGCGCTGTCACCAGCGTCGAACTCGCCCATCATTTCCTTTTCGAGGTCGATGTCGAAATCGCCCTCTTGTGCCAACTCGTCGGCTTTCGGCTGAGCGGGCGACTGCGGCTTGACCGGCTGGCGTGGGTCGAAGCCCATGATCCTGGTCAGTTCCGCGAACGGATCATCGGCGGCGATGTCGTTGTTGTCGGCTATTCTCAGCTGGGTTCTGTCTGCCATTATTGTTCCCGAACTCGCACTCATTCGGACGCCATGGACGTCGCGCAGGGTTGGCCCATACCAGCGCAATGTGGGCAAAAGGTGACAGGTTTTTTAGTCAAACCTAACGCATTTCGGTGGGCGCAGCGGCTCCGATCAGCGTCAGGCCGGACGTGAGAACGTCCGAAACAGCCTGCACCAGCCCTAGTCTGGCATGCGTCAATTTACGATCGTTAACCTTAACAAAACGTAAGTCCGGATTTTCCGTGCCACGGTTCCAGTGTCCGTGGAGACTGGAAGCCAGATCATAGAGGTAAAATGCCAGCCTATGCGGCTCCAGCGCAAGAGCGGCGGACTCGATCAGGCGTGGATATTCGGCGAGTTTGCGGATCAGGCCGAGCTCGCCCTCGTCAGTCAGCAAATCCACTGCGGCCGCCAGACCGCTGCGATCGAAATTCGCCTCGCCCAACTGCTCGCTCGCCTGCCTGAACACAGAATGGCAGCGCGCCGAAGCGTACTGCACATAAAACACCGGATTGTCCTTGGACTGCTCGGTCACCTTGGCAAAGTCGAAGTCCAGTGGCGCATCGCTCTTGCGATAGAGCATCATGAAGCGGATCGCGTCGCGACCCACCTCCTCCACCACTTCGCGCAACGTGACGAAATCGCCGGACCGCTTCGACATACGGACCGGCTCGCCATCGCGAAACAGCTTGACCAGATTGCACAACAGGACGGTGAGCTTGACCTCGTCGCCGGCAATTGCCCGCGCCAGCGCTTCCAGCCGCTTGACGTAGCCGCCATGGTCGGCGCCAAGCACATAGATCAGGTCGACGAAGCCGCGATCGACCTTGTCCTTCAGATACGCCACGTCGGCGGCGAAATAGGTGAAGGCACCATCGGACTTGACCAGCGCCCGGTCCATGTCGTCGCCGACCGCGGTCGAGCGGAACAGCGTCTGCTCGCGGTCTTCCCAGTCATCCGGCTTCTCGCCCTTGGGCGGCGGCAGCTTGCCCTTGTAGATATGGCCCTTCAACGTCAAATCGTTGATCGCCAACCGGATCTTCTTGGCATTGTCTGCATGCAGCGTGCGCTCGGAGAAGAACACGTCGTGATGCACATTGAGCAGCGCCAGATCCTCGCGGATCATCGCCATCATCGCGTCGATGGTGCGGTCCTTGACGATGGCCAGCGCCTCGTCATCGGGCATTTCCAGCAGCTTGCGGCCAAATTCGGCGACCAGCGCCCGGCCGACCGGCATCAGGTAATCGCCCGGATAGAGACCGGGCGGTATTTCGCCGATGTCGTCACCCAGCGCTTCGCGATAGCGCAGGAAGGCCGAGCGCCCGAGCACATCAATCTGCGAGCCGGCGTCGTTGATGACATACTCTTTGGTCACGTCGTAACCGGCGAACGCCATCAGATTGGCAAGCGCGTCGCCAACCACAGCCCCCCGGCAATGGCCGACATGCATCGGCCCCGTCGGATTGGCGGAAACATATTCGACATTGGTCTTCCGGCCGCCGCCGATCGTCGAGCGGCCATAGTTGCGGCCCTCCCCAAGCAGCGCGGTCAGATGCGCATGCCAGAAGCCGTCCTTGAGCCTGAGATTGACGAAGCCGGGACCGGCGACTTCGGCGGCCGTGACATCAGCATCGGCGCGCAGCGCCTGCGCAAGGGTCTCGGCCAGCACACGCGGATTCTGCCCGGTGGGCTTGGCCAGCACCATCGCCGCATTGGTCGCGAGGTCGCCATGGCTGGCGTCACGCGGCGGTTCGACGGCAATGCGCGACAGGTCGGGCGAAGCGCCGTCCTTGTCTTTCAGACCAAGCGCTTCGACAGCCTTTATGACTCGCGCGGTGAAATCGGCGAAGATGTTCATGGGTATTGCTCTGGCGGCTTTATGGCGAATCCGGCTCGTTGGCCGGCAAAATCGCGCCCGCCCTAGCTCAAATCCGGCGTATGGTCAAACAAACGCCGGTGTTCCTTGAGCGCGTAGGTGTCGGTCATGCCCGCCAGGAAGTCCGCAACGCTGCGCGCCTTGATGCGGTCCTCGGCCCGGTCCAACCCCTCGCGCCAACCGTCCGGCATGGCGCGCGGGTCAACGAAATAGACGTCGAACAGGTCTCGGACGATCCGGTCGGCGTCGGCGCGCACGCGCATCACCTCCTTGTGCCGGTAGAGATGCTTGTAGAGGAACGCCTTCAGTTCCTTCTCGGCAGCTGCCATCTCGGCGGAAAAGGTCACCATCGTCTCGCCTGCTGCCCTCACCGCATCGGCACTCCGCGGCCCGACACGCTCCAGATTGGCGGTCGTGGAGACGATGACATCCTCGACCATGGCGGTGATCTGCCGCCGCATCAGCTCATGCCCGGTGCGCACATCATCGAGCGCGGGGTAGCGCTCGCGCACGCCGGCCAGGATCGTTCCCGGCAGCGAAACCGTCTCCAGCATGTCGAGCGTCAGCAGCCCTGCCCGCAAGCCATCGTCGATGTCATGCGTGTTGTAGGCAATGTCGTCGGCGATCGCCGCACACTGCGCTTCGATGCCGGCGAACCGGTCAAGCTCAAGATCCTGCAGCTCCGAATAATCGCGGATCGCTTGCGGTACCGGCCCTTTCAGGCCCTTGCCGCCAGCGTCCGTCAGGGGGCCATTGTGCTTGACCAGGCCCTCCAGCGTTTCCCAGGCCAGGTTCAACCCATCGAATTCGGCATAGCGGCGCTCCAGCCGCGTCACGATGCGCAGTGACTGCGCGTTGTGATCAAAACCGCCCCAGGTGGCCATCTTCTCGTTCAGCGCATCCTCACCGGTGTGGCCGAAGGGCGTGTGGCCGAAATCATGCACAAGGGCCACCGCCTCGGCGAGATCCTCGTCGCCGCGTAGCGCTCGCGCCAAGGCACGCGCGATCTGCGCCACCTCAATCGAATGGGTCAGCCTTGTGCGATAATGGTCGCCTTCATGGGCGATGAAGACCTGGGTCTTGTGCTTCAGCCGCCGGAACGCGGTCGAATGGATGATGCGGTCACGGTCGCGCTGGAACGGCGTGCGGGTCGGGCTTTCGACCTCATCGAACAGCCGCCCGCGCGAGCGCGCCGGATCGGTGGCATAGGCCGCGCGCGGCCGGTAGCCGAATCCGATGTCGCCCAACTCATTGGTCATGGCTGATGCTGCCGCAGTTGACTTGGCCCCTCGCGCTTCATACCTATCATGTGAAACCGAAAGCAAGGTGACGCCCATGGGCGCTGATGCCAAGACCGCCATGAAAGTCGAAATGACCGAGTCCGCCGCCAAGCGGATCGCGAAAATCGTTTCGGGTGACGCCGGCAAGACGGCGCTGCGCGTTTCCGTCGAAGGTGGCGGCTGCTCCGGCTTTTCCTACAAGTTCGATCTGGTCGATGCGCGTAACGATGACGACGTCGCCATCGTGAAGGACGGCGCCACGGTGCTGATCGACGATTTGTCGCTGGTTTACATGGGCGGCTCGGTGATCGACTTCGTCGACGACCTGATGGGCCAGTCGTTCCAGATCCGCAATCCCAATGCGGTCGCCTCCTGCGGCTGCGGCACCAGTTTCTCCATCTAGTGGCATGCCTGCCATCGGCGCGGTCCGTCAGGTCGCGCTGTCCGCCGGACGCAGCCTTGATTCGACGCTGGCCTTCTGGCGCGACGTGCTCGGCATGGGCGTTCACGCCCGCTACGATCCCCCCGGTATTGCCTTCATCATGGCGGGCGATGTGCGCCTGCTGTTCACCGACGGCGTTCCGGCCGGCACGGTCTATCTCGACATTACAGGCCTCGAAGCCTTCCACGCCGACGCCAAGGCATCCGGCGTCCCCTTCACCGCGCCGCCGACGCTTGTCCATCGCGACACCGAAGGCACATTCGGTCCGGCGGGGGAAAGCGAATGGATGGCCTTCCTAAAAGACCCGGCTGGCAATACGATCGGCTTGGTCGAACGCCATCCGCCGCAGGAAGAATAGACCATCATGAAAATCGTCACCTGGAACATCAACGGCGTTCGCGCCCGCATCGGCAACCTCACCCACTGGCTGACCGAAAGCGCGCCCGACATCGTCTGCCTGCAGGAGATCAAGACGGTCGACGAGCAGTTCCCACGCGCCGAGATCGAAGCGCTTGGCTATAACGTCGAAACCCATGGCCAGAAGGGCTTTAATGGCGTCGCCATCCTGTCGAAGCTGCGCTTTGATGAAGTGAACCGGGGACTGCCGGGCGACGACACCGACGAACAGGCGCGTTTCATCGAAGGCGTGTTCTCCACCGACAAGGGCGCGCTACGCGTCGTCTCGCTCTATCTGCCGAACGGCAATCCGATCGATGACGAGAAAAAATTTCCCTACAAGCTGTCCTGGATGGCGCGCCTGGAACGCTGGGCCGAAGAGCGCCTGAGGCTGGAAGAGGCGCTCGTGCTGGCCGGCGACTACAATGTCATTCCCGAGCCGATCGACGCGCGTTTTCCGGAGAACTGGCTGGGCGATGCGCTGTTCCAGCCGCAGACGCGGCAAGCCTTCCGCCGGCTGCTCAACCTCGGTTTTACCGAAGCGGTGCGCGCGGTCACCGATGCGCCCGACACCTATACATTCTGGGATTATCAGGCCGGCGCCTGGCAGAAGAACAACGGCATCCGCATCGACCATCTGCTGTTGTCGCCGGAAGCCGCCAACCGATTCTCGTCGGCCTCGATCGAAAAGCATGTGCGTGCCTGGGAAAAACCATCAGACCACGTGCCGGTGGCAATCGACCTCGCCCTGCAGCCGGCCTGACGGAAATCCTTCTGCCGGCGAATCGCCCGACCCTTGTGCCGCCACAACGACCTTGTATCGCCACAAATCGGGCGCATGATGGGCAATCATCATGGCGGCCGGGGTTCCCATGACCATTCGATTTGCTCTTTGTCCGATCGGCGTGGCACTTGCCATGGCAGCTATCGCGCCGGCTTTCGCCGCGCCGGAATGTCTCGCCAATGGAAAATCCTATTCAGTCGGTCAGGTCGCCTGCCTGACTGTGGCCGACCAGAGTCATCTGGCCCGCTGCGAAATGGTGCTCAACAATACCTCATGGACGAAGGTCGGCGACAGCTGCCCCGGAAACACGATGGCGCCGCACCTGCACGTCACGCCGATCTCGACGCCCGCGCCAAGCATGGTGCCGACAGAGCCCACCGAGAACTGATTTTTCGCATTAGCTGATCTTCCACCTCTCGTGGGGAGATCGGCAGACAACCCTACTGGTCCGTGTTGGCGGTGCCCTTGGTCAGGATGTCATCCGCCAGCGAGATCGCGGTGCGACGGTCGGCTTCGCCGGCGGCGGCAAAAGCCTCTTCCTGCATGCCGCGGATCCAGGGCTGATCGGCCGGCGAGGCGCGTTCGAGCGCCGCGGTCATCATCGCCAGGCCGCGAACGATCTTGCCGCTCTGGAACAAGAGATGGCCAAGCGTCGCCTGCGCACCGGCATGGCCCTTTTCGGCGGCGAGCTGGAACCAGCGCCCGGCCTGCTTGACGCTGGCCTTCACGCCGCCCTCGCCTTTCAGGAACATCTGCCCCATTTCGAACTGGGCGTTCGGATTGCGGTAGTTGGCTGCGGCGCGCATGTAGTATTCCTGGGCCGCCACCTCGTTTTCGGTGACTGGGCTGCCGGGGATACCCGTGCGCAGATAATCGCCGAGCGCCACCAGCGCGTCGGAGACGTAGCTTTCTTCCGGTGAACCCGGCTCGACATCCTGGTCGACGATCTCGGAGAAGAACTTGAACGCTTCATAGTCGTCGCGGGCCACGCCGTCGCCTTCGGCATACATGCGGGCAAGCTTCCAGGTGGCGCCGATCTGGCCGTTTTCGGCGGCGTATTTATAGGCCTCGGCGGCCTGTTCCTTGTGGCCGCTCTTGTAGGCGGAGAAGCCGAACTGGAACACCGCCCACGGGCTCGACTGCGGCTTCACGCCGGTCTTGTCGTCGAACACCTTGTCGTCGAAGGCCATGGCATGGCCCACGGCGCCAAAGATCGCAACAGCGACCAGTGCCGAAAGGACAGATGACCTCAACAACTCTGGTGTTGACTTCAACAACTCAGATATCCGCATAGCAGTGTGTTTCTTTCGCACCGCCCGGATGGGTGACCGCGCCGTCGCGGGCAGACCCGACCGTCTGTGCGTATTTCCATATCGCGCCCGACTGGTAATCGGTCGTGCGCGCCTTCCATGTCTTTGCCCTCGCCGCCAGTTCTTCATCGGACAACGCAACGTCGATCGTGCCGTTCACGGCGTCGATCGAGATCACGTCACCATCCCTCAGCAAACCGATCGGGCCGCCCACGGCTGCTTCCGGCCCGACATGGCCGATGCAGAAGCCGCGCGTCGCGCCCGAGAAGCGGCCGTCGGTGATCAGCGCCACCTTGCCGCCCATGCCCTGGCCATAGAGTGCCGCCGTCGTTGACAGCATCTCGCGCATGCCCGGGCCGCCGCGCGGTCCTTCGTAGCGAATGACGAGAACCTCGCCTTCTCTGTAGTTGCGATGCGTCACCGCCTCGAAACATTCCTCTTCCGAATCGAAGCAGCGCGCCGGGCCGGAGAATTTCAACTCCGCCATGCCCGCGACCTTCACGATCGCGCCTTCGGGGGCAAGGTTTCCCTTCAACCCCACGACACCGCCGGTTTGGGTAATTGGTCTGTTGGCCGGGCGGACCACGTCTTGCTGTTCATTCCAGGCAACATGTTCCATGTTTTCGGCCAAAGTGCGGCCAGTGACCGTCAGGCAGTCGCCATGCAGGTAGCCGTGGTCGAGCAAGGTCTTCATCAGCAGCGGAATGCCGCCGGCTTCGAACATGTCCTTGGCGACATATTTGCCGCCCGGCTTGAGGTCGGCGATGTAGGGCGTCTTCTCGAAGATTTTCGCCACGTCGAAGAGGTCGAACTTGATGCCAGCCTCATGCGCGATCGCCGGCAGGTGCAACGCTGCGTTGGTCGATCCGCCAGTGGCCGAAACCACGGTCGCCGCGTTCTCCAGCGCCTTCAGCGTGACGATGTCGCGCGGCCGGATGTTTTTGGCGATCAGCTCCATGATTTTTTCGCCGGAGGCGAAATTGAAGCGGTCGCGCATCTCGTAGGGCGCCGGCGCGCCGCAGGAATAGGGCAGCGCCAGGCCGATCGCCTCGGCGACGGTGGCCATGGTGTTGGCGGTGAACTGGGCGCCGCAGGAACCGGCCGACGGACACGCGACCTGTTCGATTTCAAGCAGTTCGGCATCACTGATCGCGCCGACAGAATGCTGGCCGACCGCCTCGAACACATCCTGCACGGTGATCTGGCGGCCGCGATAGCTGCCAGGCAGGATCGAACCTCCATAGATGAAGATCGACGGCACGTTGAGGCGCACCATGGCCATCATCATGCCCGGCAGCGACTTGTCGCAGCCGGCGAGCCCGACCAGCGCATCATAGCAATGGCCACGCATGGTGAGTTCGACCGAATCGGCGATGACCTCGCGCGACACCAGCGACGACTTCATCCCCTGGTGACCCATGGCGATACCGTCCGTGACGGTGATGGTGCAGAATTCGCGCGGCGTGCCGTTGGCGGCAGCTACCCCCTTCTTGACCACCTGCGCCTGGCGCATCAGCGAGATGTTGCAAGGTGCCGCTTCATTCCAGCAGGAGGCGACGCCGACCAGCGGCTGCGCGATCTCGGCAGCCGACAGGCCCATGGCATAGAGATAGGACCGGTGCGGCGCACGTGCCGGACCGACAGTCACATGGCGGCTAGGGAGCTTAGCCTTGGAAATGACTTTGGCGTCCATTCTCTTCCTTGCCGCGGGCGGTGCGGCCTGCCCCATCGCCGAGCCTTTTGGCGCGTGTCCCGAGACAAGTTCGAGGTGCGCCGGGTTTATGGCGGGAAATGGGCAATTTCCTCGACCTGACTTTTAGCGCAGGGGTTGTTCAGAAAGTGTTGCCAAAACGTCACAATCGCACGAGCCGACCACAGTGCGGCTTATATGCAACGCGGCTTGTATGACCGGCGTATCGGTGATGCCGGCGCAAACAAAAAAAGGCCGGGCAATGCCCGGCCTTTTATTAGCACTTTCAAAAGCTTAGAACTTGATCTTGACGCCGCCCGATATTGCCGTGACCAGATCGTTGCCGAAGTCGTAAGCGACGTCAGTGCCGGCCGTATAGCCATTCTGGTCGGTCAGCGTACCCGAATGGCCGCTGGTCAGTACACCGATAGCGCCGGCAAGACGAAGTTCGATATTGGGAGTTGGCGTGTAGGCAACACCACCGCCCAGCGTCCAGGTATCGGTCTGATCGCCATAGCCATGCGAGGTGCCACGATCCCACGATATCTGCGCGGCGCCGCTCCACTGCTCGTTGAACTTGTGGCCGAGGCCCGCGGTGACCGTCCAGCCGTCACGATACATCAGATCAAGCGAAGTCGGCCTGATAAGCGGATTCGTAACTCCGCTTGAGCACGGAAACGGTTGGGACGCTGTCGTGCAAATCGGAACGCTCTGCAGCACACTCCAATTGACCCACTTGATCGAACCGAAGGCGAGCCAGCCGGGCGCAATGCCGGACTGGAGTTTCAGTTCCAGTGAATCCGGCATCGACTGTGTCGGAGCGTAGATGTTGTTGACGACACCGCCGACGTTCAGGGTGCCCGCGATATTGTCGAGCTTCACCTGCGAATTGTAGACGAGGCTGGCACGCAGCGCGATGTCGGGGATTTCGTAGGCGATACCGGCGCGCCAGCCCCAGCCACTGCTGGTCAGGTCCACACGGCCAATTGTGGTGCCCAGGAACGGGCTGGCGTAGCTTTCCTTGAAGCCATAGACCTCCTGGTAGAAAACGCCGCCAATAAAGCGGAGCTGCCCTTTGCCGGCATCCATCTTGTAGGAGCAGGTGCCGGCGTAATTGTTGCTTTTGATTTGGGTGTTGATGTTGGAATAGGAGCCGTTCCAGATGCCGGGGTTTGAACTCGCGCCCCATGGCTGCGAATAATCCAGCATACAGTCCACGCCATAACCAATCGTCGCCTTGACGCCAACATAGGGTACCCAGTAGCTCTCGGTATTGTTAGCCGTACTACTAACCGTCAGGGGTGGTCCGCCGACGGCGGTGTCCACCGCATTCTTGAGTTTGCGCTCGGGCATGACATAAGTCCCGCTGACGTCCGAAGCGAATGGGGCCGGATCGAACAACAGGTCGACGTCGTAACCCCCACGCTCCAAGCCACCGGCATGCGCCGCGTTCACCGCGGTCCCGAGCAAAGCCAGCGAAAAGCATCCCGCCCCCAGCAGTGCTTTAAGACGCAGATTGTTCATGAATCGCCTCCCCGAATTTCGAATACAACCCAAGCAAGAACCAATTGCCTGGGTAGTGCAACAGCGATTTCAAGAGGCGTACGTGTACGTATTTTCGGAAAATGAATTCTGAGGCTGCGAGCATCGACGCGGCCGCGCTCAAGACGCCTGCCAGTGTGCAAGGCAGCCGCGAAAAACCTGCGAAAACCGGCCAAAATGGCTGAATAACACCATCACCGAAGGCAAATGGGCTCACTGTTACATTACGGCAACAATGCGGCAAAAACTTCCGTTTACGTCAACAGTGACGCAGCGGAATGCTTGTCATGAGAAGACAGGTCGGCAAAAAAAGGCCGGGCAATGCCCGGCCTTTTCGCGCAGACTTTTCTAGACGCTTAGAATTTCACTTTGACGGAAGCCGAGCCCGCCAAGAGTAGATCGTTGCCATAAGTATACCTTATGGCATTTGCCGTGTCGCCCACACCAGTGAAGGTCGACGAACCGCTAGTCAGCACGCCGATCGATCCGCCAAGCCTGACTTCCACTTTGTCGTTCGGCGAATAGGAAATGCCTGTCGCCACAGCATATGTGTCCGATTGAAAACCGGATGTGGTCGAAGTTCCGCGATCCCATGTCAGCGAAATCAGGCCCGATAGCTGGTCAGTAAACTTGTGGCCGATACCACCCGAAATCGTCCATCCATCGCGATAAAGCAGATCGAAGGAGACGGGCGAATCCGGCGAATTCGGTATGCCACCGGTCACGGGACTACGCACTCCTTTGATCGGAATAATCCCAAGTTTGCTCCACTGCTGCCAGCGGACAGAGCCAAATGCGAGCCAACCTGGAGCTACGCCGGTCTGAAGCTTAAACTCCAAAGCCTGAGGTATTTCCGCCGACGCGCTTACAGGGAAAACGCCTGTTGACCCAGGAACTGAATCGGCAACTGGACCTCCACGGAAACCTGTTGTGTCGACGGTGCCTGACAGGCCGTCGTACTTGTAGCTGGAAAAATACATCAGGCTGCCGCGCAGTGCGATGTCTGGGATTTCATACGCGGCGCCCGCGCGCCATCCCCATGCTGAGTCTGTAAGGTGGAACTTCCCGAGGCCTGTATTGCCATAAGCCAAAAGCGTCTGGCGAGACAAGAATGCATCGACGTCCTGATAAGAAACGCCGCCGATAAATCTAAAGGCGCCTTTCCCGACATTGAACTTGTAGGAGCAGGTGAGGCCATAATCGTTGGTTTTGACCGAGTATTTGGTTGCGGTCGGCGAATAAGCGTTGTTCGTCCCGTAGTCGGCGTCAGCGCCGTAGGGCTTGGAATAGCTTGCGAGGCAGTCGACCGGTTCGAATATGTTGGCCTTGATTCCGATCCGAGGCACAGCATAGTCACCGCCGACGTCTACTTCCGATGTCGACAGACCTGAACCATCCAGACGCTGCACGTTCTTGAGCTTGCGCTGTGGCGACACGTACGTCACTCCGGCGTCGAACGAATAGGGCGCAGCATCAAACAGCTGGTCGATGTTGACGCCCCCGCGATCGAAGCCACCAGCGCTCGCCGCCGATACCACCAGTGAAAAGCAGCCTGCCCCCGCCAATGCTTTCAGTCGCAAATTGTTCATGAAAATCCTCCCCGAACATCAGTGCATCAACCTAGAACCAATTCAGGTTAACGGTGCAACAACGAATTCAAGAGGCGTACACGTACAGGTGATTTGAACGTATTTTCGACAAAGTGCAGGCGCTCGCCATAGACCTAAAAATCGGCTTTTGAGCGCAAATCGACAGATCAAATCAGCGAAAACTGCCCAAAACAGGCCAGGAAAAGGCTGTTTTGGCAGGTATAACGCCCCATTGTTACATTATGGCAACAATGGGGCGCAAACTTCCTTTTACGTCAAGATTACCGCAACGGAATGCCTGTTTTGAAGGCAGAAACAGCCTGTCCTGATGGCAGACCGAAGGGCTCCGAATCCCCCTCAACCAGCGTCGCGCACCCTGGTCAACGCCACCGAAAGCTTCTCCTGCTGATCGCGGTATTCGGCGAGCTTTTCACGCTCGGCGTCGACGATCTCGGCCGGCGCGCTGGCGACGAAGCGTTCGTTGGACAGCTTCTTGTGCAGGCGCGCGATTTCCTCGGTCACCTTGGCCAGTTCCTTCTGCAGCCGCGCAGCCTCGGCGGCGAGGTCGATCAGGCTGCCGAGCGGCAGGCAGATCGTCGCCTCGTTGAGCACGATCTGTGCTGAGCCTTTCGGTGCCGCGTCAGCCAATGAGATGTCGCCGACGCGCGCCAGCCGCTTGATCGCCGACTCCTCGCGTGCCAGCCGTTCACGTGTCACTTCATTGGCGCCGACCACAACCAGCGGCGCGATGGCCGCCGGCGGCACGTTCATCTCCGAGCGCACCGAGCGGATGCCGGAGACGAGATCTACCAGCCAGTTGATATCGGCGGCCGCTTGCGCGTCCTCGAAGTCCGGCGCCGGCCAGGCGGCGTGGCAGAGCAGCGAGGAGCGCTCCTTGCCCTCGCCCGCGGTCTGCGCCCACAATTCCTCCGTCATGAACGGCATCATCGGGTGCAAGAGCTTGTAGATCTCGTCGAGCACGAAGGCGACGCAGGCACGGCTTTCGGCCTTGGCGGCCTCGTCCGTACCCATGAACACCGGCTTCAGCAGTTCCAGATACCAGTCGCAGAACAGGTTCCAGACGAAGCGATAGGCCGCACCCGCCGCCTCGTTGAAGCGGTATGAGGTGATGCCGTCGGTGATCTCGCGAGCGGCGAGTGTCAGCTCGGTCAGGATCCAGCGGTTGACCGCCAGTTTCGCGTCGTTCAGCCAGAAATCGTCATTACGGGCGACTTCGTTCATCTCGGCAAAGCGCGTCGCGTTCCAGAGCTTGGTGCCGAAATTGCGGTAGCCGGCGATGCGCGCCGGATCGAGCTTCACGTCGCGCCCCTGGGCCGCCATCACCGTCAGTGTGAAGCGCAGCGCATCGGCGCCGAACTCGTCGATCAGATCGAGCGGGTCGATGACGTTGCCTTTCGACTTCGACATCTTCTGCCCGTTCTTGTCGCGCACCAGCGCATGCACATAGACGGTGTGAAACGGTTCCTCGTCCATGAAGTGCAGGCCCATCATCATCATGCGGGCAACCCAGAAGAAGATGATGTCGAAGCCGGTCACCAGCACGTCGGTCTGGTAGTAGGTCTTCAACTCCGGCGTCTGATCCGGCCAGCCCAGCGTCGAGAATGGCCACAGCGCCGACGAGAACCAGGTGTCGAGCACGTCCTCGTCGCGGGTCAGGATCTCGCCCGGCTTGAAGTTCTCCAGCTTGTCCTCGACCCAGGCCTTCCAGGGGCCTTCGAGAGCCAGATAATATTCGATCGCCGCGCCCAGAGCCTCTTCCTCGGTCTTCTCGACAAAGACACGACCGTCCGGCCCGTACCAGGCCGGTATCTGGTGACCCCACCACAGCTGGCGCGAGATGCACCAGGGCTGGATGTTCTCCATCCAGTCGAAATAGGTCTTCTCCCAATTCTTCGGCACGAATTTGGTGCGGCCCTCGCGCACCGAGGCGATCGCCGGCTTGGCGAGTTCGGCGGCATTGGCATACCACTGCTCGGTCAGGAACGGTTCGATCGGCACACCGCCACGGTCGCCATGCGGTACGGCGTGGCGATGCGGCTCGATCTTGTCGAGGAAGCCGCCGGCCTCCATCAGCTCGACGATCTTCTTGCGCGCGACGAAACGGTCGAGCCCATCGAGTTCGTCCCAAATGGCCTGGCGCTCCGGCGTCACATCGAGGTCGGCAAGGAAGTCCTCATTGTCCTTCAACTTGATGGCGGCTTCGATGGTGAGGATGTTGATCGCCGGCAGCTTGTGGCGCTTGCCGACCTCGAAGTCGTTGAAGTCATGCGCCGGCGTGATCTTGACCGCGCCAGAACCTTTTTCAGGATCGGAATACGCGTCCGCCACGACCGGGATTTTCCGGCCCACGATCGGCAGAACGATGTTCTTGCCGACCAGATGCCGGTATCGCTCGTCGTCCGGATTCACCGCGACCGCCGTATCGCCGAGCATCGTTTCAGGACGCGTCGTCGCCACGATGATGAAGGTTTTCGGATTTTCCGGGTCGAAGGTTTCGCCTTCGATTGGATAGCGGAAGTGCCAGAGATTGCCGTTGACCTCCTGCTGCTCGACCTCGAGATCGGAGATCGCGGTCAACAGTTTCGGGTCCCAGTTCACCAGGCGCTTGTCCTTGTAGATCAGGCCTTCCTTGTAGAGGGCGACAAACACTTCGAGCACGGCCTTGGACAGGCCTTCATCCATGGTGAAGCGTTCGCGCGACCAGTCGGCGGAGGCGCCGAGCCGCTTAAGCTGGTTGAAGATGGCACCGCCGGATTCAGCCTTCCAGTCCCACACTTTCTCGATGAACTGCTCTCGCGTCAGATCGCGGCGGTGGATCTGCTTTTCCATCAGCTGGCGCTCGACCACCATCTGCGTGGCAATGCCGGCATGGTCCATGCCGGGCTGCCACAGCACGTTCTTGCCGCGCATGCGCTCGAAACGGACCAATATGTCCTGCAGCGTGTTGTTGAGCGCATGGCCCATATGCAGCGAGCCGGTGACGTTGGGCGGCGGGATGACGATGGTGAAGGCCTCGGCCCCCTCCTCGGCGCCGGCCCCGGCGCGAAACGCGTCGGCCTCTTCCCAGACTTTGGCGATCTTCGGCTCGACGGTCTTTGCGTCGTAGGTCTTTTCAAGCATGGGGAAACGGTCCGCGCTGTCGGGATTTTTGCTGGTTCGGTGTAAATCGGAAGGTCTTGGCCAAGTCAACCGCAAGGGCCGCCCCGGTCCATCACAAGCAGATAGGCGCGGCCGTGTTCATTTCAACGGAATGCCGTGCCGCTGGCGCTCGAGCCTTGACCCGGGGACTTCTCGGCAATACCGTACTAACGCTGCTGTAGGGCGCATCGGCTTCCGGCCGGAGGGGCATTGCCCGCCTACGCCATCTCAACCCGCAATGCGCCCATGCCGACACTCGAACACCACAAGAAACAGGCCAAGCTCTATCTCAAATGGCACCGCGAGCGGTATTATCCGGTCGCCGCCGTGATTGGATGGCTCTTGCCGCGTTTTCACCATCTCAGCGACAGCCAAATCCTCGATCACGGCTTCAAGCTTGTCGATGCCCAGGAACTCGTTGCCAGGAAGTCAGGTTTCGAGAGCTGGCAGGCGCTGAAGGAAGGCCTTCGAACCATGACCGATGATGCAGCACCAGACGGCGCAAAACCGCATCTCGCCTTTGCCGAACCACAGCTCTTTGTCTCGGATATCGAAGCCGCCTGTAATTTCTACCGGCAAAAGCTCGGTTTCAAGACGCGCTTCACCTATGGCGAGCCGCCCTTCTATGCCCAAATCATCCGCGATGGCGCACGGCTCAACCTGCGCCATGTCGACAAGCCTCCGCTCGCCGCCAACTCGACCGATGACCTACTGGCGGCGACGATCGTTGTCGACAACATCAAGGCTCTGTTTCTGGAGTATCAGGCGGCCACGGCCCCGTTCCATCAGACATTGCGGACCGAACCCTGGGGCGCCCGCACGTTCATCGTCAAGGATCCCGACGGCAACCTCATCTGCTTTGCAACCAGCGCGGGCTGACCTCCGACGAACACGCCGCCTCATGGGGCAGCGTTTCGAGAGCGATCGTATGAGGAGATTACTGCGCGCCGCGCGCCACGCGCTCGATTTCCTCGCGCACCAGCCTTTCGACCAGCGTCGGCAGATTGTTGTCCAGCCAGTCCTGCAGCATCGGCCGCAGCATTTCCTCGGCCATCTCGTCGAATGTCTTCTTGCTACGGCTGGCAAAGGCGTCGGACAGCTCGCCGAAGGCCGCGGCGACCTGCCGGCCCGTGTGCTCGGAAAGGATTGCCGGACGAGCCGTGGGCGCCTCGCTTGCCGGCGCGCGCGCCTGCGAGGTGCTTGCTGGAGCGTCGCTTGAAGAAGGCCGCTCGAATGCAGCCTCCACCACCGGTTGGCTCGCCGGCGCCTCGGGCTGGGCGAGCGTCTTGCGAATGCTCCGGTCCGGTATCGCTTTCGCCTGCTCGCCGACCGCCGTGATCTCACGCCGCCAATCGGCAACAATGGTATCGCTTGTCGCACTGGCCTGCGGCGCCTCGGCCTGCGGGACGCCAGCCTGCGGCGCCTCAGCCTCCGGGATAACTGGCGCCGTGGTCCTGCCGGCAGGCACCGGCTCGGCCGCGATCCTGGCGCTGACCTCGGCAAGCGTCATCGACGGCTTGACCGGCGCAGGATCGATGCGCGGCTGCGATTCCATGCGCGCGGGCTCCGGCGACAGCGCCTGGACTTCCGCAAGAACGACCGGTTTCCTGACTTCGGGGGCGGCATGCAGTTCGGCGCGAAAAGCGTCGACGTCGGCACCCTGGGCGACGCCAAGCGCCGGCTCCAGATCCTGCCGCAACTCATCGGTTTCTCCCGGCTGCTTGCGGCCGTTGTCACTGTCCTCGATGATCCTCCGGATGGAAGCCAGTATCTCTTCCATGGAAGGTTCGCGCTGTGCGCTGCTTGCCGTTGCCATCGTCACATCCGCCGCCCTTGTGACCTCTGTAGTCTTCCGCTCCGGCAAAGCCGGATTCGAATCATGGCGACAGCGTAGCCGACGGATCGCCGCGCGAGAATCCCCAATCTGGGGACTTGTGGGATTTCAACAGATTAGAGCAATTTCAGCAAAGGCGTGTGACAGGTTGCTGTCCGCGATTGCGCAAACAAACAGATGGCCGGGCTCGGCTTTTCTATCAAATGCCGAGCCGCTTGCGACGATGCGATCCGCGCCGTCGCCAGCCTGCCGTCAGCGACCGTCCGGCGTGCGCACGCCGATCCACTTGTCCTTGACGGCGTTGTAATGCTCTTCAGGCTTGTACTTCGTCACCTGCAAGGCGAGCCGGTCGACCGACAGACGGCCCATCGCCGACAGGATGGCATAGCTCGCCACCACCACGTCGTGCTCGGAATTGGCGGAATTGATCTTGGCGGTGATGACGGTGGCCTGCGCGTTGAGCACGTCGAGCGTGGTGCGCTGACCGACATTGCGCTCTTCGATGACGCCATTCAGCGCCAACTGCGCGGCATCGACCACTTGCCTGTTGGCGGAGACGCTCTCTTGCGCAGCGGTGTATTGCGACCATGCCGTGGCAACGGCTTGGCGCACCTGGTCGCGGCTGACATCGACCTGGATACGGGCTTCGCCCAACGATTCCTTGTTCTGACGCACGACCGCGGAGGTGCGGCCACCCGAATAGATCGGAATGGTCAGCGTCGCGCCGATATTGGCCGAGGTCGAATTGCCATTGGAACCGGTGGAGTCTGGAATGGCCTTGCGGTAATCTTCCGAAATGCCAGCCGACGCCGACAGCTGCGGCAGGAGCGCGCCTTCGGCCGATTTCACGGAAAACGCGGCGGCGTCTACAAGATGCTGGGTGGCGAGAATGGCCGGATGTTCCCTCGATCCGATCTCGATCGCGGCATTGAGGCTCGACGGCAACAACCTGCCCAAGGGCGAAGCCGGCTTGAGCTTGCCCGGCTCGTCGCCGACCACCTGGTGATAGGTTGCCGCACTGGCCAAGGCCTGGGCGCGCGCGGCGCTGAGCGAGGCTACAGCCGAAGCGCGCGACGCATCGGCCTGGGCCACGTCGGTGCGCGTTCCCTCGCCAACTTCGAAACGCGAGCGCGCGGCACGCGCCTGCTCGGTCAGGAACTGCAGGTTCTGCTCGGTCAAGACAGCGATCTGGCGGTCGCGAATCACGTCCATATAGGCCGTGGCCGCGTTGAACAGCGTGTTCTCTTCCGTGTTGCGCAGGCTTTCCACCGACGCTTTGACCTGCGATTCGGCGGCCGCCACGTTGTTCCGGGTCTGGAAGCCGTCGAACAACGATTGGTTAATCTGAATGCCGTAGCTTCCGCTCGTCAGCTTCGAGTTGCCGCCGCCATTTGCCTGGCGGGTGTTGGTATAGTCGATGTTGGCCGATCCCGTGATCGTCGGGCGCCAGCCCGACTTGGCGATGGCGACGCCCTCGTCGGTGACACGCACGCCGGCGCGGGATGAATTCAGCGTGGAATTGTACTGGTAGGCCTTTGCAAGCGCGCCGGAGATGGTTTCGGCTGAAGCGGCCAGGGGCGAAAGCGCGGTCGCGGAAACGAGGACGGCGGCAAAGAGACTCTTGGATACAGACGGCACGGGTATATCCCTCATTCGTTTTCCATGAGAACCGCGCCGCGCCAACTTCTCCCTGGGAGTAGCCGGCGTGGCGTGTTTTAGTGTTCCCTGTCGCTCGGTCCCAAAGTGCCCCCAGTCTGGGATGAGCAACGATTTGTTCAAATGCAAGCGACCATGACAAAGCCTTCGCTGCAAGGCCAAATCATTCAGAATTCGAAAGCATGCTCACGTTCGAATCCGGGTAGTGGCTTAATTGCCGCATTAAACGCCCGTCTCCCGGTTACAACCCCCCCAGCCTTAAAAAAGAGTCGCGCCACGCCCGAATTGCCCTGCCCTTCGACCGCGACCAGGCGGCCGCCTTCGGCGAGCTGATCGAGCAGCGGCACCGGCACTTTCTCGACGCTGCCGCCGACAAAGATGACGTCATAAGGCGCCTTGGCCGCATGACCATTTGCCAATGCGCCCTGGACAACGGTCACATTGCCGTAGCCAAGGCCGGAAAGGGTCAAGGCCGCGGTCTGCGCCAGTGCAGAATCGCTTTCGAGGGCCACGACGGACTTCGCCAATCGCGACAGGATGGCCGACGCGTAGCCGGTACCGCAGCCGACATCGAGCGCCGAATCGGTTGTGTTGATCTCGGCCAGCTGCATCAGCTTGGCCAGCGGCGATGCTTCCATGAGGTAGCGTGCACCGTCGGCGCTGTCGGCAATGCGGATGTCTTCGTCGATATAGGCAAGTTCGCGTTGGCGATCGCCGACGAAAAGCTCACGGGGCACGGATAGCATGGCGTCCAGCAGCGGCGCACTGGTCACGTCGGTGGTGCGGACCTGGCCATCGACCATCTTGACGCGAAGCTCGGAGAAATCAGCGCTCATGTCCCAACCAATCCGCTTGCCGCGTCGACAACGCGGTACACTTCGACCGGAACTTCAAGCTCCAGCGCGGATGCGCGGGAGCTCGGGTATTGGAGGCCTCGCCCGGAATCGAACCGGGGTGCAAGGATTTGCAGTCCTCTGCGTAACCACTCCGCCACGAGGCCTCGTTGCTCCCGGCGTTCCACCCGGTTCCAATAGGTTGCGGCGAAAATGGCGTCAAGCGGCCACCACGCATTCCCAGCGGTTTCCTCAGCATGAATTCCACCCTCTCGCCTAGAGCATCGCGGCCACTGCCGTCACCGCATGCATTAGCCAAAGATTAAGCATGCGTGGCGATCGCGAGAAACTCAGGGCGCTGGCCGCCGTTGGAAGCAAGGAGGACTGCGCCATGCGGCCAGAAAACAAGGGAACAAACGCCTGGAAAGGACTGTCGCGAGCGGGATGCGGGGAATTGTTGCGCTATGCGATCGACTGCATTGCAGTAGACGGCATGCTTTCACCGCGTGACCGGGCGCGCCTTGCCTCGGCGACCGTCGTTCTCGGGGACATTCGTGAGGGCCTGGAAAGAGACACTGGCCGAAAGGCGGACTCTCGAAAATCCCCAGCCCGATCAAGCGTTTAGCGCATTCAAAGGGCGATGCGGTCAAACCTGCGGTTTGACGCGTGCCGCTCGATCCGGCCTCCGCCTGCGCTCCCACCAGATGACGAAGCGACGGCGGTGGCGGCGCACCATGGCGAATTCATAGGACAAAACCAGCAACCCGATTGGAACCATCCAGAAGCCAAGAATCGGCAGGAATCCGAGAATGCCGCCGATGGTCAAAAGAATACCGATCGTGATTCTCAGGCCGCGCGATTGCGGCATGGTGAACTCGCGCCCGAAAATCGAGAGCTTTCGTGCCGGTATCCGGTTTTCGTCTGCTGCCGTCATCGCCAATGGCTACCCGTATGGTCGCTCGAAAATACCTGTTTACGAAAGCCGCAACCGCCGTTTCGGTTCCGCGCTCATCGCCAAGACGGCTAATATGAGGGCGGACCCCGCCGATTGCGAGAAACGCTTGGGCGAAAAAGTCTCGGAAAAATACGAAATGGTTCTTTGCAAAGCCGAAAGGTGTTTGCTATAGGCTGCGCCACTTGCTCAAAGAGCCTCCGTTCCCCGGTAGCTCAGTGGTAGAGCAACCGGCTGTTAACCGGTTGGTCGCTGGTTCGAATCCGGCCCGGGGAGCCAATATTTTCAATCGCTTAAACGATATGGCTTCTCAAGAAATTTGCTGCGATGTACGCCATAAGTACGGAGAAGAGATCTGGTTGCACCCCCAAATGGTGCCATGAAGGGGCTTGAGAGCATCAAACCGCTCCTAATTGCGAGACACTTAGGAACGCCATGTCACAGTGCGATCGCTTCCGGGCCAAATGTGTCACGGCGTCGCGAAATCCCGGCGTCGTTCAGTCTGACACGTGCAGTTTCAACCCAGCTCTCGAACATGCAAATCGGGCGACGAAGCTGGCGGATGAGCCATCTACTAGATAGGCCCACTTGTAGTCGTTGCTCTTTGTCGACATCGAGGATTGGCTCTCCCCGCCTGCAAGGGTAAAGCGCGTTCCCTTGTTACAGTCGTACCTGGCGTTTGTGAACCAGGCGCCTGTGTTGTCGCTGTACCTCGAGTTGATCACGTTTACGATTCCTGCGCCTTCGGACGTCACCTTCTGTACCGTGTACGTTGCAACGGGCTCGCCAGGATCCACACGAGTCGCCTCCGTAAGCAGTCCGCCATCGTACGCTGACGTGGCGGGTTGAGACGGGGCCAACTTGTCATCGCGTGACGGAGGATCCTTCAGCAGAACGCCAAGAAATCCTATGACAGCCAGTAGCGGCAGCCCAAGCGCGCCGTAGAAGGCGTAGTCGGCCATGGATGGACCGCCCGGAGTAACCACGATCGACTTAGAGCTGGCGACGTTGCTCGTGCGCTTTCCAAAGTCTCTTTGCATTCTGCTGTTCATCGTAAAGTCTCCCGAACGCCTTATTATCGGCCCGAGTACTCAATATTTCATTCATCGGCATGCGAATTTTGATTCTAATGATCCGCGAATTTACTTCCGACACGTTCGTGTAACGAGCGGTAAAACCGCTGAAACCGCGCTATCCTGCGTTTTTTTCATGCCGTTTGTGCCCGCATATTCCTGCTTAAACTTGGCGCTTGCAGCGGGTATCATCTGGGCGCTTTCTTGGCACACTAAACGCCCCGCCGCCTGCGCATAGAACGAGGGCTTCGTCGGCGCGCGTCGGCTTCCGCTGCCGGTCCTCTTTAATCTAACCGCGCGGCATGTTGTGGATTTCGAGCCGAACCGGACCGCCCTTATTGCAACTAGTGCAGAATAGTGCCCTCTCGACGGTGCTGAACAGCGCTCCCTTGCCGTAGCGACGGATCAGCCCGGCCGGCTTGACTTCGGCCTGGTGCGAGCATTTCGTGCACGATGCCCTTAAGACGTGCCACTCGCGCAAATCGCCGAGGGCCACGTCCAGGCCGGCGTGGACGCTTCCGTTTATGATCGCCTGGGGCGGAAGCTTCACCTCGCCCGGCGTGGTGATCTTTTCCATGACGTGCCGGCTGTTGTAGTGGATCAACAGCATGCCCGGTCGTCGACGGATGGCGGCTTGCCAGGCCGCCATGCTGACAGCAAAATCCGAAGCCTTGCTGATGGTTTCGAGAAGCGTCTTTTCGTCCTCACTATCCCATACCTCGATCCGGTAGTTGTCTTCGTGGCTGTTGCTCATGCCGGCCGCGCCTTATGCCAGCCGCGCGAAAAGCCTGATGACACCGCCACGCGAGAAAGCGCCAACTCGCGTTCGAGTACGGAATTCCTCGCGAGCGCGTTGAGCAACGCGACCACGATGTCCCCACCGGCTACAGCAATGGCTTGGTGGGCTGCCAACTCTAATTCCGACACAGCTTCGCCGTTAGGCGCGTTTCGGCGCTTTCCCATAGGCCTTCCGCTCCAGGTACAGCCCGAAATAAGGAACATATTCCTCTATCGTCAAGGGTGCCCTTGACTCAATGTTCACATTTTGTTCACTGTCGACCGTACGATCACAGGAGATGAGCTATGAAGCTACGCTTGGAGATCAAAAGCGCTTCCGCCGAAGGGAAGCATCGAAGCATCGAGGCGACCAAGGCTGTTTTTACGGCAGCCGGAATATCCGCCGAGCAGGCCGCAGACGGTATGTTCGCGCTTGAAGGGTGGGACGCTGCCAGCTTTTCTGACGATCATGCACCAACCGAGACTGAGAGCGACGGCGCCTCTGTCTGGATGGATGCGAACAAGGCGGCAATAGCGGCGTGCTGCGCGGATTGGCCGGTCGATGCCGTACCGGAGAGCTATCTACTGCTTGAGCTGGCTGAATTGTGAGCTACGAGCCAATCAAGGTCGCTGAAGGAATGACGCCGGCACCGCGCGAATATCATCGCATCGAAAATCACATCTGCGAGCATTACGGGTGCGTCAAGAGCGCGCCGTTTGGATATGCGAAGCCCAAGAAACCTGCGCATTGGTTCTGCCTTACACATCGTTCCGATGGCGACCAATATCTCGGGAGTGGCAATGTCTGAGAGTATCCTGCCCGGCCAGGAGAAGCCAAAGCTGATTGTGATCGTTGCCTTCGACCGCGGGGAAGACGGAGAACTGTTCACGGCTTTCGGCCCGACCGATCAGCGGAGCGAGGATCGGACCATTCGCACCGCCAGGACGTTGGCATCCAGCCACGCCGGCGTGATTGCGTGGAGCCGCTACGCAGACCCGCTCTTGGGCGACTATGGCGCCCCGACCACCCTGTTCGCGAGTGGTGAAGTGCCCGACATGGAGTGATCAGACGTCGAACAGGTCATCGGGGCCAAGGCCGATTTCGTCGATGATGTCAGGCGTGTTGTTACGAGGGCTGCCGACCTTGCCGCTGATCGGCCACATCTTCATCAGGCCGGACGGGTACGGCTTCATGAGGTCCCGAGGATCCTGTTCCGGGCCAAGCCAGCGCATATAATCGGAAGGCGCCAGGATCACCGGCATCCTGTATGGATGGTCGCCATCATCTCATTCGGCTCGCAGGTGGCGATCGCGAAGGTGCGGATCAGTTCCCCCGTGACCTTGTCGGAATACTCTTCCCAGATGCCGGCCATGGCGAAGGGCTCGTCATCCTTCATAGCGATCGCATAAGGCTGTTTCTTCTTGCCCGAGGCGTCAAGGTTCTGCCATTCGAAGTAGCCGTCCACCGGGACCAGGCAGCGCCGTGAGGCGTATGCTTTGCGAAACATGCCATTGGTCGCGATGGTCTCGCAGCGCGCGTTGACGGGCGGCGGGCGGCCGCTGTCGTCACGAGCCCAGCCGGGGACCAATCCCCACTTGGCTGACACGAAGCCAGCCATGGAGGTGGACAGTTCTTCGCGGGATGATTCGATAGCTGAGGCTTGGCGTCTGCCGCCTTCATCGCTTTGTCCGCAAGGTTGCTGATCACGGCTGGATCGTCTGTCGCGGTTCCGGGCAGCTGTTCTGCCATCGATTTGTCGAGGAAATTGATGCCACGGGTGCTCATTTGGGAAGCTCTGGAACGTAATGGACGATCGCGTCGACTACCCTCTCGTAAACACTTCCTGTCTCTACCTCGATTTCCTCGCTCCCGATGCCCCGCAGTTTCGCATCCCGAAACATCTTCTGGATCGCTTCGGCAACAGAGATCACGTCGGCGCCCGAGATAGTCGGCAGGTTGTCTCGTAGCCATTCATCGAAAAAGTTGATGCCTCGTGCGCTCATGGAGCTCATAAGCTCAGGCTAGCGCCTAGGTTCCCGCCGGCTTTTCGACTGCGCTCTCGTCCACCTCGGCTTCCATCTGGTCGCTGATCGGCTTCGCCTTGACAGCGCCGTCCAGCGGAACGCCGTCAAAGCTTTGCAGCCAGGCCTCAGCCCAATTCTGCCAATAGTCGGGTACGATGCGCAGTTGCCCGTCTCTGCTGGCCTGTGCGCCATACATCCAGGCGTAGCCGGCGCGCTCCTGGTCCTTCTTCGCAACAACCATTTCGGTTCACTTCCACCGTCAATACCGGAATTTGAGGATAGACGGGCGGAGGGGAAATGGCGAGCTTGCTAGACACGGAGGTGCCCGCAATGACCATTCAATCAATGATTTTGGCAGACAACCCTCAGGCAGCATGGAGGCTATCGTTCATCGCTGATGAGCTTGACCTGTTTATCGAGGTCGTCGTCGGCGGCACGCCGCCAGCGCCGCAGGACCGGATATCGATCGACGATTTTCTGGCTTTGCGACCCGTCGACCGTCTGCACGAGCAGGCTCTTGATATGTTCGTCAGGTGGCTTTCTTCCGCAATGTGTCAGCGATTTTGACTTTCGAACCCAAAGCCCGGCCAGCATCCTCATCCCAGAAATCCTGCAGTGGGGCATGCCGTAAGTCTTCCTCGCCGCGCAGGTGCTTCACTCGGCCGATCAGACCCGGCTTGACCCATTGTGTTGCCAGCCGCTTCATACCCTTCGGTGCGGGGTCGGCATGCTCCTGGACGCGCTTCCAGAGCCGCGCGCGGATCGCCCGGATGGAGTTGATGAAGGCGGAGCCGACATATTTCCCGGTGGCGCGATCTGCCATCAGGGCGAATGCGGTCTTCCCCATCTCGCGTTCAACGGCAAGCAGCTCGTATTCGTCGATCACGTAACTCTTGATCTTCAGCCAGCTTGTCGAACGGCCGCTGCGATATTTGCTGTCGCGCCGCTTCGACACCATCCCCTCAATGCCGGCTTCGTCGATCAGGTGGAAGATCGCCTTGGCTTCGTCGCGCATGAGCTCGAAGTTCAGATCCTCAAGATGTTCGCCGCCTTTAACCTCTACACAGGGGACCGGGGGAAGCTGAACGCTATGGTGGAGGTCTGGGCTGATGAGTTGGAGGAATACCCGCTGTACGCCATCCGCAAGGCCTACAAATGGGCCATCTGGGGTGAAGGCAAGCTGCCGTCGCTGGCCGCGTTCATCCGCGACGTGAAGCTGGCGGTCGGAAATCAGGTCATCGAGCGCCGGAATCTGCTTGTACGCTGGCTCAGCTAAACACTGTGCGGACGAGCTGGCTGGAGCAAGCTAAGTGTTCTATTCAAGAATGCTGACTCAGTTCCCTGGTGATCCGTGGAAAGAAACATCTGCCGCCCCTACTACAGTTCGTTTCCCAAATTTCCATGCCCTCGATGCAGGACTGGCCAACTGGTGCTGCTCAGAGACAGCTTGCAGACAAAGGAAACGGCCTATTCCGTTTCTGAACAATCCGATGGGAGCTGGGAACCGGAACATGTGACCGAACGCTACATCTGCTTTTTGGTGTGCAGCAACAAAATTTGCGGAGAGGTGGTGGCGTCCTGCGGGCGGGTTAGTCACGAACGCCATGAGCAATTCGAGGAGAGTGTTGGCGAAATGGTGACCTTCGACTCCACCTACTACACACCTCGGCAAATGTTCCCCGCGCCGCCGGTCTTCCCCCTATCCACGAGGCTGAAGAAGGAGCTGGCTGCGCATCTGCGAAAGGCGTTTGAACTGTTGTGGGTCGATCCAGCATCGTGCGCGAACCGCATCAGGGTGTTCCTCGAATTCCTGATGGACCATTTTGAGATCCTGCGCACCGACATCAATGCCAAGGGTGAAGAGTACGACTTGAAGCTCTACCACCGGATCGAGCGGCTGGAGGCAAAGAAGCCGGGCCACAAGAAGACGTTCAACGCCCTTCGCAACGTCGGAAATTACGCCAGCCATTCCGGCAAAGCCAAATTTGAAACCTTGATTGATTGTTTTGAGCTGGTCGAGCTTATCATTGCCGATTTGGTGGACGGGCGGCAGGATCGGCTTGATAAGATGACCGCCCGCCTGTCGGTGAAAGACGGCGAATTTTGAGCACTTGACTCTGTGGAACGAAACGGGAACATATTCCTATCCCGAGTGTTGAGCACAGCCATGAGACTTCGACGCGGAATTGATTTGACCGCATCCATCCCTCCTGTTCGCCACCATGAGTATGAGGCTTCAACGGGCGTCTACGGTACGGTGCAAGGTCTTAGGGAATGGGAGGTGCTGGGCGCCAAGTGTGCCAGGTGCGGTCATATTGGATGGCTGGATACGGCGAAGGTGATGCGCCAGTATGGCAACCAGTACCTTCACAGCATCGGCGGCAAGCTGCTGTGCCGGTGCGGAAACAAGACGGGCAATAAGGTGCTTGTCGGCGTTCTCGGCCGCAACTGAGTCCCTCATGCGACGGGGAGAAGTGGCGAAGAAAAGGAAAACCAATCAGTTCATTTGGCATGTTGAAATAGAGGCTTCCATCTACCGAACGGTATAATAAAGTGCTTGCTGTCAAAGCTGGGGGCTAGGCTTCATGTTTGAGGCAGCGCAACACATAAGCACTTGGGTCAGCCTGCTGGCCTTCCTGGTGGCTGCGGGCGTGTATGCGTATCGCAGCCGCCTGAACGCCGCCATTGAAATGGTAAAACAGGCTTCTGCGCAAGAGCGCGGGGATGTAGTCTTAGCGATTGCGGAGCGTTTTTCTGTCGAGACGGCGGGGTTAACTCAAAAACAGCGAACTGACATTGTAATCAAGCAACTCGAAATCCGCGCCCGACGTGACATGATGATATTGGCGGCCTTCGTTATTGTCGCGGTGCTGGCGGCGTTAATTACCATCGTAGCCCTACTGAGGCCGTCTGGCGGCTCAAACAGCGGCAGAGCCGATGCCACGATCCACTACAAAATCTGTATCGGCGAGATAGCCGAAAAATGCCCGAGTGAAACAATACACTTGGCCTGCGGCACTGATGAGCAAGCTTGGGCAAAGAGCAAATGCCAGTCATTTGGGACGAATAAGATTTCCGACGTAGGTGGGAACAAGTGCGGCTACGCAGTCATAGACGTGACCTGCACCGGACCAGCATGAACGAAAGTGCTTGTCGCGCGGCTTGGCGTGTCCCATCGTGTCGTGACTGGAATTTGTTCTGCCCTACAAGACGCCACCGTGTCCCCGGCCGAGGATCACACGCTGGGGCGTGCATTACCCGAAAACATACATCGCCTGGAAAAAGCAGGCCGAAGTTGACCTACGAAAACAGGTCAAGTCGCTATTAGCGGGCCGCCTGAGCGTTGTGATTGAGTGTGTGGAGCTACCCCCTAAGAGCGATAGCAAAAAGCAACGACAAGGACGCCTAGAAGGCGGCTGGCCGCGCGGGGATGTCGACAACCTGGCTAAGTCGGTTTTGGACGCCATGACGGCTGCCGGTGGGTGGAGCGGCGATGCGCAGGTGGTCCGGCTGACCGTCGCCAAATGCTACGGCGGTTTTGATCGGATGCTTATGCGGGTGGAGGCTGTCTAGGCTTCGCAAACCCGGCGCCTGCCCAGAGGACAAGCCAACCCACCAGCAAGAGCGCGAGCGATCCGCTGACGCCGACGACCAGGATTCGCCAGATGACAGGCCACGGATTGACGCTCACTCCTGACAGCAGCCCATAATCGCCGAATAGCTGATCATCACTGAGGGATGCATATTCCGGGTAGGTCGCACGGTAAGCAGGCATCAAATAATAGCACCGCGTGCCGACATTGAGCTTCGTGTAGTCATCCCACGGGCCTGGCACCCCAGTGTCAGATGTCGAGAAGTCAGTTCCGAGCTTTCCTCGGGCTTCGCTGCACAGCATCTCAACGACAGGTTTGTCTCCGCTCATGATTCTGGTAGCGACGGGCATTCGGTTTGGTCTGTGCTGCAAGGTGCTGTAGGCAAAAGCCCCGACGGCCACAAACCATGCGATGGTGATCAACACCCACACTCTAAATAAGCCACGCCTCAGGTTCATCGCCACCCTCCAGCTAGCTCGGCTTTTCGCTTTTGCGGAATCCGGCCATCACCCACGTACCAACAAACCAGACGAGCAGCACCGCGAGGGGCGCAGCCGCAGCAGCTACAAGGCCGTAGAAGGCCGTCTGCCAAGGGTGGCTATCATCCGTTATGAAATTCGCTGCAAGGATCTGATCGTCGGTTTTGGACGCCTCTTCGGGGTGGGCTTTGTGATATCCCGCAAGTGAGTATTGGCACCACTCCCGCTCCTGCCCGGCAGTATCCTTCATAGCCTCGTTGAACGCCTTACCGGCCTTGTCGAAATCGACATTCTCCTGACCTTTGGCCTCATCGCAGAACGTGCCTATGACAAACCCGTCCCGCTTCATCCGTTGAAAGGCATCGCCCTCGGCGATCTGGCGCTGGACGCCCCAGTAGGTGACGCTCCCGACAAAGATCAGCCAGCAAATGCTGGCCACTATCCACACTCGAAACAGCCCGCGTCTTAGGTTCATTGAATCCCCCGACAGAACGCATATCAGGAGGTATCGGTTGAGTTAAGCGCGACCGCGCTGGAAATACCTCGCCCTCCGCTCATCGGTAGCACGCAATCCCGGTTCGGTGGCGGGGAGCGGCATGCTCGCAGCTGACATGACCGAGTCTTTGAACACTGGAATTTCAGAGGCTGGTGTTCGGCGATTGTGCCGCTGCGGCCGACCCGGCGTGCCCCTCGTTTTTCGCCTGTAATAGCGAAGCTTCGCTTGCGATGTGGCCGTCTCGTAGCAGAAGGTCTTTTGCACCGCCGTCACTTCGGGCTGGATGGCCGCGCACTGCCGGATTTCCGCACGCAACTCTCGGGCTTTAGCGCCAGCAAACGCCAGCTCGACCGGCGTGTACGCCTTGGGTCCTCGAATGAGGTGCATCACTTCACCCTCCAGATTTCGCAGCCATCTTCGTGCCCCGCTCGAAGATGTCCGCCGCCCCGTCAAGCAGCGCCTTCTTCCACTGGTGGATCATCGTCGGATGCACGCCATAATCCGCGGCCAACTCCGACATGGTGCGCTCGCCCTTCACGGCATCTAGCGCCACGCGAGCCTTGAAGCCCGCGTCATGATTCCTGCGTTTGCGCATATTCTGATCTCCTCGTCCTTGGAGATCAGCAGACGTCAGTTCGTAGCTTCCGTCACTGTCCGATTTTCGGGGAGGCGCTCACTCTGCCCAATACGTGGCGCGGAAAAAGCTTCCGGGATTAGCCAACCATACCTAATGATTTTGCGCCTCGCCCCATCAACTATCCGTCTTTCCAATCCTGGCCAATCTTGGCCGGCAGTTCGACGAGAGCGTCGTCACGACTTCGGTCCGCCGTCAGTCAATCGCTCAAGACGCCATTTGAAATGGTTAAACGAGTAGCTAGCGGAAACCCGCCGCCGTTCGATCAAATAACTTCGCCTTTTGGCACTTGTCGGACATAGGGCCATGTCCGACACGTTCGTCATCGGAACCAAAGCGGACGTCCGCGCGACCGCTCCAAGTTTATGGGTTCACGCCATAGTTCTTTGCCGTAGTCTCAGCCGAGCAATATTTCGATGGCTTGCGCTGAAATCGGCTTGCTGAAGTAATTTCCCTGCATCTCGTCACAATGGCTTTCGCGGAGGAAGGCCACCTGATCATCCGTTTCGACGCCCTCGGCAATAACCCTCATGTTCAGCTTTTGACCCAACGAAATCATCGCGCTGGCAAGAGCCCTGCTGCTCTGGTCGTTGGCGACGTCCTTGATGAACGACTTGTCGATCTTTAGCCGGGCAAGCGGAAAAGTTTTGAGAGCACTCAGGCTGGAGTAACCCGTTCCGAAATCATCGATGGAGATATGGACGCCCAGGCGCTGCAGTTCGTTCATCGTTGCGACTGCCAAGTCGATGTCCTGCATGATCAGGCTTTCCGTAAGCTCCAGCTCGAGATATTGAGCCTCTAAGCCACTTTCCTCCAGCGCATTGACGACGCGTCCAACCAGGGCCTTTTCCCTGAATTGCCGTGCCGACACGTTCACGCAAACGGTCATCGGCGGTAGGCCCAATAGCTGCCAGGCCTTGTTTTGCCTGCAGGCCTCGTGCAGTACCCAGTCGCCGATCGGCACGATCAGACCCGTTTCCTCAGCTGTTGGAATGAAGTTCATGGGCGCCATGGCGCCCCGCGTCGGGTGCTGCCAGCGTATTAACGCTTCGACCGCAAAGACCTGCCCGGAACGAAGATCGACCTGCGGCTGATACACCAGACTAAACTGCGAACATGCCAATGCTTTTCGCAACTCCTCCTGAAGCTCGATCTTTTCGCGCGCTCTGGTGTTGAACTCCGGAGCGTAGAACTGCACGTTGTCGCGGCCGAGTTCCTTTGCCCGATACATTGCCGCATCGGCGTTGGCCAGAAGCGTATCGGAGTGCTTGCCATCTCTGGGGTAGTTCGCGATGCCTATGCTGGCCGTCGCGCTTACCTGACGCTCGCCGATCTGAACCGGTTCCGCAATAGCCGCTCGAAGGTTTTGCAGGGTCTCGGAAGCGAGTTCGACGTTTTTAGGCTGGTCGAACAGCACGATGACAAACTCATCGCCACCAAGTCGCACCACTGTGTCGGTCGCCTTCACGCATTCGACCATACGGCCGGCGACGATCTTTAAGAGCTCATCGCCGGCTTTGTGCCCAAGTGTGTCGTTGAAGAGTTTGAAGTTGTCCAGGTCGATGAACACCACAGCCACCCAGCGGTCGTATCGTTGCGCATACAAGATCGCTTGCGAAAGTCGGTCTTCAAGCAAAGCGCGATTGGGAAGTCCGGTGAGCACATCATGATTGGCCATGAAGTGAATCTGATCTTCAGCCCGTTTGCGTTGGATTGCGATGCCAGCGATGCGGGTGGTAAAATCAATCAGCTGGCTCTCGGCTTCGGTTGGCTCTCGTACCGTCATCGAATACATCGCAAAGACACCCAGCACGGCGCTCTGCGAGATGATTGGGGTCGACCAGCATGAACGGTAGCCGAAGGCCGATGCCAGATCGCGGTAATCCTCCCACAGAGGGTCTTGCATGACATCGGTGACAATGACCGGTTCGCGGCGGTAGACGGCAGTCCCGCAGGATCCCACCTTGGGGCCGATGGCGACCCCGTCTATGGCGTTCGTGTAATCTTTCGCCAAACTCGGGGCCGCACCGTGCCGGAGATGGCTGCCGTCCTTGTCAAGAAGCAGCACGGAACCGAATATGCCTTTAAGCTGGGCTTCCACCAGGCGCATCAGTCGGTCGAGAACGTCCTCGAGCGGAGCGCCCGTCGCAATCATTTCGAGGATATGCGCCTGCCCATTTAGCAGGATGTCCGCCCGCCTGCGGGCGGTGATGTCATGGGCGATGCCGACAAGTCCGAAGACATTGTCCTCGATATTGCGCAACGGAACCTTGGTGGATGAAAGCCACTTGCCTGCCCCGGAGGCGTCAACAACAAACTCCTCCTCGTCGACCATCGGTTGTCCGCTGTCGAGAACACGCTGCTCAATGCGGCGAAATTTCTGGGCGAGTTCCGGCGCGTGAAGTTCGAAATCGGTCAGGCCGATCATGTCGCTGGTCTTCTCGAAGCCGCTGTCGGCGGCGAGCGCCCTGTTAACGATGACGAAGCGACTTTCGGCGTCCTTGACCCATAAATAGTCGGGCACCCAGTCGATCAACGCCTGCAGGGAAATACGCTCGTCGAGGATCTGACGACTGGCAATGCGCTCGGTGACGTCGTCATGTGTGGCAACCCAACTGCCGTCCGACATTGGCTGATGACAAATCTGAATTGTTCGACCATCAGCAAGACTGGCGGTCCATATTTTTGAAGTGGAGCCCGAATTGACCGACCGGGCCATTGCGAGGTAGGCGTCGCCGGGCATTGCAGATGTGCCGGCGGCCTCGCGGAGTTCAACGATTTCGCTAAGGGTCAGCCCGGGAAGCAAAAGCTCAGGGGCAATCCGGTAAATTTCCGCATATCGACGATTGCACAAAATAAGCTTCTGATCGGCGTTAAAGAAACAGATCCCTTGGGTGATGTTGTCGATCGCTGTCTCGAAACGAAGCGCCTGCCCTTCGAGCGCTGCAATCGTGGCGCGGAGCTCAAGCTCGAGTGTCTCGTATGAGGTGATCGTCAGTTTTGATAGGGCAGTCAGGCTTGCCGCCTCAGAAGTGTTGACGGCGTTCTTGAGTGATTTGGTGACCAAGCACAGTACCTCGCCTTATTGCCCGAAACATGGCAAATCACGTCGCCGCAAGTTAAAGCATGCGCACAGTGGTCTACAGTTACTAATGGCAGGTGAACCGGCCTGGTGGCCTTCGACTGACCCTGGGTCTAATCGGTACTCTTATGATTTGCATAGGCCTGCCGTAAGATATCGGTAACCAATCCGGGAGAATGTCGATAGCGGCTGTTTTCGCTCCCAGGAACACTCCCCGTCCGTGGCGCTCTCAGCCCATCTATAACTACCTTTATCGCCAGCACGGTCTTGGCGTTGTTGCATTGACAGCCTTTGCCTGCCTGGCGACAGCGGCGTCACCATCCCATCAACGCAGCGCAGCTAGACGCAATTTCGGCGTTCGACCCCCGGCGTGGAAGATCGATCCCTGACCGCCGGCAGTACGTTCAATGCAGGAGGCGCCGCCCCTTCGACGGAATTTACGCAAACCCCACGGGAGACACGCCCTCGCCGTCTATCGTCCGGTTATAAGTATCGCTCGACCGGGCGGGGGCGTCGCCAGAAGGTATCGACGGGCATGACGGTGGCAACCTGCGGCACGCCATTACAGCCTTTGAGATGATGCGTGGCCTTCCGGTCGGCGGGAAGATCGGGCCGACAGGCCGCCGAGCAGCATGCCTAGCACTGGCTTCCCTATCGCAGCCAGGTCTCTGATCTTGCTCATGTGTCCGCCATCTAGGTCTGAGACCCGCGACATCTTGAGCGATGCGCGGGCCGGCCAAAAACCGCACCTTGGCCAGCGACAAGCCTGGAGGAACACTGTCGGCATTGGCAACTTCAATTACCTGCGCGGTTCCCGGAAAGGAAAAACCCGCCGCCATGAGGCGACGGGCTTTCGAGCGCGAGGTCTGGAGAGTGCGGAACAAGCCTCGCGCTCAGTAGCTTAACGGCTGGCGATCAGCAGGCAGAGTTGACGCAGATCGCGATCGTACGCGCCTTCACTGCTGAGCACGTCCGCGCACCGCTTCTTAAGGCGTGCGATTTTGCCGTCCGACATCTGGGCCACCTTGCTCGACAGACTTGGATTGCTGGGGTTCGAAGGATTGCTGGGGTTACTCGGATTGCTTGGGTTTGACGGATTGCTTGGGTTTGTTCCACCAATGCCAATGCCCACACCCACGCCCACACCGCTTGTGCCGCCGACGTCGGCACCTAAGCCAGCGGTGATCCCGCCGGTACCCCCAACATTGGCTCCAGCCCCGGCACTCACGCCGTTGTTGCCGCCGACAGAAGCGCCGAGACCAGCGCTCACTCCGTTTGATCCGCCGACGTTAGCGCCGGCTCCGGCGTTAACGCCGCCCGCCCCGCCAATGGATGCCCCGGCTCCAACGCCGATGCCACCAGCTCCGCCGACAGAGGCGCCAACGCCAGCATTTACGCCGCCGCCGCCCCCTACGGATGCGCCAGCGCCGACGCCGATTCCACCGGCATCCACGGGAAGTGAAATTGCGAGAACGAATGCACTGCTAGCCAGAGTCCTGGCGAAGGTCTTCACGAAAGAATTCATGACACTCTCCTGTTGCGTTGCTTCGACAGCCGGAAATTCGACTGTGAGCTAATAACGACAGGCGGAGCTTCTCGGGTGCTTAACGGTAGGACTTTCCTCGAAAGAGGATTTCTTTTTTATATCAGACATGTCTAATATCTAAATTAAAGGCGAAATACCTGATTTATAATTCGAAGCGAGGCCGACGGTGGCGTACCAAGTCAGAGAATTTTTGGCGGGACAGGTGATAGCGGTAAGTGAGTGGCGAGGCCCTGCCCTTGCGATAGCCATCATAGACGCGCTGGGTTATGCCCTCATCGTCGGGCTCCAGGGTCGGCGGGATGGTTCGAATAGCCGCTTTCGTGCGCAAGCACACGGGCAAGCGATTCATTTTCTCGGGAAAAAGCCATTTGTTAATCCTTCTTTTTAGACGAAGTGTTACATTCGCCAGCGAGGAGCGAGCCGATGGAAAGCTTTCGGATTGACTTGATGAGTGGTCGGAAAGTCGTGCGCACCGTTTCGGTTGCTGCGCAGAGCCCCGTTCATGCAGTGGTGAAAACCATCCCCAAGCCCTTGATGCCTGGCAAGGCACCTGGAAAACCTTGGATAAGGGTTAGAAACGCAGCAGGCGGAAAAGCCAGTGCATTTCGGGTCGCTGAGTAGTCTTCAGAACGCTTGGCTAGGACCTCCTTGCACGTCGCTACAAATCTACGCAAAGCCAGATAGCCTTAGCTACGAAATGCAGAAATGCGGCTGCCAACTCGAACCCGCCCCGAACGGAGATAGAAACGCCAACAAAGATGACGAAAGATAACCCGTTGGCGACCACCGGACGCGTTTCAGCAGCGCCCCAGCTGCGCACAGCCAGAGCAATGCCCGACTCACGACCGATGCTGAGAAAAAGGCGCCGAAGCACAACCCGATTGCAGCACAACCCGATTGCATAGGCGACGTTCAGCTTGCTTTTTCCCTGGCTGGCGCGACGGGTGACTTTAGAGACCAAATCCCGCATCCTGACAGGCGCGGCGAACGGCAACTCCCGCAAGCGAGACCACAAATCGCGCAGTCGAGGCACATCGAGAAGGCCTTCGCTGTTCTCAAAACAAACACCCATCCAATCGTCATGATTGGAGAGATGTGCGCCACGTCCTTGCCCGTCGAAGTGTCGGCCGCGTGTGTCTGGCGCAAGGATGCCACGAGGTGTGCAAGGTCGAGAGCGAACGTCGTCGAACCACTTAGCCCGCGCGGCGTGGCAACCTCGCCTTCGATCCACGTCTGCAATGCCCATGGCATTGGATAGTGGGGACCTCGCTCACCAAGTCCAATCGGCTGAGGCTTCGGAGACGGGCAATGTTTCCGAAGCTCAACCATAGCATCGGCCACTGAGTGGCGCCTTCCCATAAACGGTACGGCTTCTCAGGGTGAGGAGTGCGGATGTCCGTCAAAGCCGCTCGACTTGATTTGATCGGAATTTCCATAGGATGATGAAGCGACTTCATAGAGTCGGCTGATCCAACGGGTGAGAAGTTGCCTCCCGGCTCTATGTTCAAGCCAGGTGGGGAATCGAATGGCTCCAAGGTTTTTAGCGAAACAGCTTTCCTGGCCGAGCGGAGTCGGCGGTTGGCTAGTCCGCGCCGGCATGAACCGTGGCAATGCCCGGCTGAACAGCTTCGCTATCGATCAATTGCAGTTGGTTTCGGAAGATCGTGCCGTGGAGGTTGGATTCGGCGGCGGACCTTTATTGCCGCTGTTTCTTCGGCGCGCAGCATTCGTCTGCGGTGTAGATCGCTCACAGGATGTCGTGGACGCTGCCGCGCGCCGGTTCGCCGATACAGTGCGGGCCGGACGAGCCGAGTTCCGACTCGGGACGGTGGAGAATCTGCCGGTTCCGGATGCCACATTCGACAAGGCCCTCAGCGTTCACACAGTGTACTTCTGGGAAGGCCTTGGAGCTGGAGCCGCAGAGCTGGCACGCGTTCTCAAGCCAGGCGGGCGAGTCGTGCTTGGCTTCCTCCCGAAGGCGCATATGGATCGGATGAAAATGCCAGCCGACATCTTCACACCGCGCGAGCCTGACGAAGTCATTGCTGCCTTGCAAGACGCAGGGTTCGACGACACCGAGGTTCGGAGACAGAGCCTGGAAACCGCGTGGCTCGTGGCGACAGGTGTGCGTCCATAGGTCTGATAATAAAGCGACCTGATCCGATATCGCTCTAACGACTTCAGGAGCCGCACGATCGCATCGATCGCCTGCCGGATGCTCGTCGTCGAGCCTATCACGCGGCCGACGGACCCGGGTCGTCGAACCCGGTGTCTAAAGCCGCCATGACTTGCGTTGCCGCTTTGTCCTGGGCCTCATGGGAACGATGGACGACGCGGAGAACTGGTCCGCCCGGTCGCCGCGAGCCCGACGCAGCAGCCCCCGCCAACTTCAGTCTCTCGCGCCTTGCGGCTTCCGGCTGATAAACCACTTCATGCACCGTCAATGTTTCAAGGCCTCCGTTCGTCGTCGGAATGGATATGGACTGACCTTCGGCCAGACCAAGCAGCGCCAGGCCGCGTGGATTGGTGATGGGCAAAAGCATTCCAACCAGACCGCGCATCTCGTCATGGGCGACGATGCGAGTTTCGGCTGGGCCGTCGTTCACCCGATAGGCCACGCGGGTACTGAGTGTCACGACGCTGGCAGGGATGTCTTCGCGAAACACTACAACCGCGCTCGAAATCTTGCGTTGAAGGATAGCCGACAAGGCAACGCCGCGGGCAGGTCGGCGTTCCTGCATCACTTCAAGAATGCTGTAGTCCTTGGTGGTCAGTTGGCAGCTATCGATAGTGGGCATGGCGAGTCTCCGGCCGGCCCTGTGCAGGGATCCGGCGTCAAGCGTTGATCGGGGAGAGCTACCCCTGTGCCTGGCCAGGATTGGCCGGCGCAGGGGTCACACTCCCGCGATGAGGCTGCCCGCATGATTGAGGAGACGGATGGAAACGCCCATGGCTAGACGCGCGTCGCAATTGTCGAAAACGATGCCACGCGCTGATCGGCTGTATCGCCTTCCGGAGCTGGCTGGCTCACTTGAAGCACCAGCAACTGGTGCTGGCGTCCATCCCTGGCGGTCCACATGATCGACTGCCCGGCCGAGAGGCCCATCAAAGCCGTGCCAATCGGCGTAAGGATCGAAACGTTGCCTTGGGAGATGTCCGCATCGCCAGGGAAAACCAGCGTGACCGTTTTGGGATCACCGGTGTCGGGCTTGAACGTCACAATCGAGCCCATCCGCACGGTGTCGGCGGAGACCGAGCCTTTCGGGCGGCAACGGTGTTCGCTAGCGCCGACAAACGTGCGTGCTCCGACTGTGCGATGCGGATAATCGGCTTGCTCCGGGTTTTCGTGTTGTCTTGCATTTGAATACTCATGCTTCTGCCCCGCGCCTGGGACCCGCAGAAGGGTCGTCAACGGTTGTCGGTGCGACGAAAGTTTATTGCTGAATGCGCCGATGCTGCTGCAGGGACTGATGCGACCCTGCGCCAATTCACATGTCGATGTTAGATGTTACCCCTCGGCCCGAGGCGCGCATGGCCACCGAGCCGGGGGTTACGATCCCGCTATGGGGCAAACCCGGAAAAGAAAATCGCTAAGGATTTTGGCGGCGGTGCACATAAAGCTATAGTTGGGGACGCGATTTGCGAAGTCAAGGCGCGGCTCTGCAGTGCGCCGCCGCCAGCACGGCGGAGGGGCTGCTCGATTCAGATTTCCGGATCGTCGAGAATGCGAGAGATCGTGCTGCGCCCCAGTTCACTCATGGCGGGGTTGGTGCGACGGTAGTACCAGACGAGACCCATTGCCCGCTGGAAAGCCCAGGCAGCACCACGCTTCCACCAGAGATCCTCAACTTGAAGGTGGCGCCGAAACGTCGCCCTTCGTTCGCGGTCCAGAAGATGCCACGCGACTACCAGATCCAGCGATGGGTCGGCTGGTCCGAAACTGCCGCCATCAAGCACGCCGACAAGGCGCCCGCTCTGGACGAGAAGGTTTGCCGGGATAAGGTCCCTGTGACTCATCACGACAGGCTCTGGCGATGGCAACTCGCGCAAGCCAGCCCACAAATCGCGCAGCCGAGCCACATCGAGAAGGCCCTCGCTGTTTTCAAAACAAACAGCCAGCCAGTCGTCATGATCGGAGAGATGTCCGCCACGTCCTTGCCCGTCGAAGCGTCGCCCCCTTGTGTCTGCTTTGCGCAACGATGCCACGAGGTGTGCAAGGTCCAGGGCGAACGTCGTCGATCCACTTAGCCCGCGCGGCGTGGCAACTTCGCCTTCGATCCACGTCTGCAATGCCCATGGCATTGGATAGTGAGGACCTGGCTCACCGAGTGCAATCGGCTGGGGCGTCGGAAACGGGCAATGTTCCCCAAGCTCAACCATGGCAGCGGCCTCTGACCGAAGCATATCGGCGCAGTCGGTCGGATTCATTGCCCGCAGTGGAAACCGCGCGGCGCTCTTCGCGCCAATGCGGAAGATTGCATTAACGGTTCCCGAGGACTTCACCGAGGTGATTTCCTCATGGCGATACTGGGGAAACTGATCGCGGATCATCTGGCGAGCGATATCGATGTCGATATCCACCTGATCGTCATGCATCATTGGGTTCTCGTCGTGCCAAGCTGACTATGAACGGCAAATGGCTTTTATCGGGTGCACGGTACAATGACCGCTCGCCACTCCTCTCCCACCAAGTTGCGATATGTCTGCACGGGGGCCGACAGCAGATCGTCCGCTAAAAATGTGGGCAACGCGAAAAGCGGACATAGCGACCTGATGCCAAAGTGCTTGCGAATGTTGCGCTAAAATCCGTACCGCCGCCAGATTGTGACAGAGATAGGAGCCAAAGGTCTTAACCAGCTACCTTGCAGTAATTATTCCAGCGGGCGCGCATCGCAATCTTCAACATATCGTCATCAGCCATGCCGGTCTGGAAAAGCCTAATGAGTTCCGCAGCGATTTCTTGCGCGTGTGAGGTGTCGGGAAGCACATGAAATTCAACACACAGGCAGTCAAAAACGGCTTTTAGTGCGTCGAGGTCGTTGGGATAAAATGCTTCGCAGTAAGAGCGCACTGGTCGGTTATGCATCAGACGCCTCCAAAGACGAGAGGGTGCGATGGTCGCTCCCAAGCAGCGAAGCCCAAAGAGGGCTCGCCAACCTGATCATTTTGGCAGCGTCGCTATCGGCCGTCATTAAACTATGATGTAACGGCAACGGATTCCTTCATAAGCATTTGCGACGGCACAACGCTGATTGGCACTCCGACAAGCGACGGACGCGAATGACAGCCGACCCATCATCGTCCTGTTCCGCAACGACCTACGCATTTTGAACAATCGGACACTGTCGTCCGCAGTCGACGCGGGCAGCCCCCTCATACTGCTTTTCATTCTCGACGAAGGTCTGCAGGACTCGCGTCTGGCAGGGGAAGCAAGGCGGGGGTGGCTCCATCGATCGCCACCGCGTCCGGCAATCAGCGCAAGCCTGCTTTGGACAGCGCTTGAAACGGCCTCGTTTTGCCGTGCGAAGCGGAACCATTGAAATCGCCATCCGTTAGGCTGTTCACGAAATGCATGAGCGAGGCAACGTGGACCAGGATGACGCTTCACCTATACCATCCGGCGTTAGCGGCCTCGATTATGTCCTGCGGGGCGGGTATGCGAAATTCCGTTCACATCTCGTCGAGGGCAGGCCGGGTTCAGGCAAAACAACCCTCGGTCTCCAGTTCCTGATCCATGGCGCGGAGACCGGCGAGAAATGTCTTTATATAACCCTCTCCGAAAGTAAGCGAGAACTGCGATCCGTAGCTGACCGGCACGGCTTTTCACTCGAGGGCATCGAAATACTCGAACTGGTGCCGCCAGAGCTAAGTCTCGACCCGTCGCAGCTTCAGACCTTGGTGCACTCCTCCGATCTGGAATTGGGTGAGACGGTGCAGTCCGCGCTTGCCGAAATCGAGCGCATCAAACCGGATCGGGTCGTGTTCGACTCCTTGTCGGAGATCCGCCTTCTGTCACAAGGATCGTTGCGCTACCGGCGGCAGGTCTTGGCGTTGAAGAGCTTCTTTCTCCTAAACAACGTCACTGTGCTTCTACTGGATGACCTCACTGCCGAGCATGATGATCTCAACTTGCATTCGATCAGCCACGGCGTGATCCGCATGGAGCAGCTTTCGCCAATCTATGGAGGGGAACGTCGACGGCTTCGTGTGATCAAGATGCGCGGTGTCCAGATCCGCGGCGGCTTCCACGATTTCGTCATTCGCCCCGGTGGGGTTAGCGTCTTTCCCCGTCTAGTTGCCGCCGAACACGACGTGGCCGAGCACGGGACTGTGGCCGTCAGCGACAGTTCTGTCGATACGCTGGTTGGCGGCGGCCTTGAACGCGGCACCAGCACCCTGCTCATGGGCCCATCTGGTGTTGGGAAATCAACCATTGCCTGTACTTATTGCTATGCCGCTCTGAAGCGCGGTGAACACGTGCTCGTCCTGTTGTTCGATGAGACCAAGCGCATCTTCCTGGCGCGTGCCTCAGGGCTGGGCATGGACCTGCAGCCGTTTGCCAACGATGGGAGCTTGTTGCTGGAACAGGTTGATCCTGCAGAATTGTCGCCGGGCGAGTTGTCGTCACGCGTCCAGTCGGCTGTCGAGCAATCGAATGCGAGAATTGTGGTGATCGATAGTTTGACTGGTTACCTCAACGCAATGTCGGAGGAGCAGCATCTCGTGTTGCAGATGCACGAGATCCTCACCTACCTTAACCAGAAGGGTGTTGTGACAATCCTGCTTTTGGCCAATCATGGACTGATCGGGCAAATGGCCTCTCCTGTCGACATGACCTACCTCTGCGATTCGGTCATGCTGCTGCGGTTCTTTGAAAGCGGCGGCCGGCTGAGACGGGCTATATCGGTCGTCAAAAAGCGCGTTGGCCCTCATGAGGATACCATCCGCGAATTCAAGATCAGTGCGGCGGGCCTCGCCGTTGGGGAGCCGTTGGAAGAGTTCCGGGGGATTTTGACTGGTGTGCCTACCTATGAGGGCAAGCAGGGCGATCTCCTCAACGACAAGGCATCGTGATGCCATCTGACTGCGGTGTGCTCATACTTGCGCCAGTGGGACGTGACGCAAAGATTGCGGCGTCGATACTCGCCACGAATGAAATCCGCTCGCACATCTGCCCAAGCCTGAATGAAACCCTTTCGCATCTGGACGAGGCCCAGTGTCTGGTGGTTGCCGAGGAGGCCCTGATCAGCTCCGACCGAAATCAATTTGCATCCTGGTTGGAGCACCAACCAACGTGGTCGGATTTCCCGATCGTGCTCTTGAGCATGCGGGGAACAGAAATCGACAAGCGGCTGTCGTTTCTGGATGGCTACCTTATTGTCCTGGAGCGACCGTTCCTGGCCTCCAGCCTGGCAAATTCTGTGCGCTCCGCACTGCGCGCCCGTGCCCGCCAACTTGAGGTGAAGTCCTATATTGAACAGAGGCAGGAAATAGCCGATCGGCAGAAGTTGTTGATCCGAGAACTCCATCACCGTGTCAAAAACACGTTGGCCAATGTCCGTGCAATGATGAGTGCGACCGCTAGGTCGAGTGGCAGCGTGGAGGACTTCACGCGAGATTTCTCGGCCAGAATTGTTTCTCTGGCTGACACGCACTCGATGCTGACCGACGACTACTGGCAGATGGCTTCCTTACATAAGCTGCTTGAATCGGAGCTGCGACATTACGATACCAGCGACAAGTCCCGCGTATTGCTCGAGGGACCGGATGTGTCGCTAGTCGCTGACATTGCGATACCGGTCGGTATGGCGTTCCATGAGCTTGCATCCAATTCATCGAAGTATGGTGCATTATCTCGACCTCAAGGCCGCCTTGAAATTAGGTGGTCGGTCGGCAGCTCAGGCGACGCTAGGGTCGTCAATCTTAATTGGCTGGAAAAGGGCGGTCCTGCGGTAGAGCAGCCCAAAAGGCGCGGTTTCGGCACGACGCTGCTTGAGAAGGTTGTGGCGGTGCAGTGCGATGCCAAGCTCGAATTGAACTACCACCGCGACGGTTTCCACTTCGCAATGGCTTTGCCTGTGCGTGAGACCAGGCTGGTGCCTGGCTATTGACGGCGGCGCGCGTGGCTGGCCGGTTCGAAGGCAGCGATGACTCCGATCGCTGATCCTGGTGTCCCCACTCCGTCTAAAGCGCAAATATGGTAGCGGCTTGGCAGCTTGTGGCTGCCGAAAAGCGTTTGCTGACGGACAGATTTGCGCTCGAACAGCCGGGAAGCTGCCCTTCGCGCGATACAAAAGCTGTTGCAAGCTGGACAGCAATTGAGTCGTTGCGGAACACGTACGGAAGTATAATCTTGTGCAGTGTGGCCGCCAAAAAACCGTTGTTTCGAAAATTCGACAACTATCTGCTGCGTGTAAGCGATCTTAAGGAAGCGATATCCTTTTATCGGGATCGGCTCAGCCATGCGCTTATCTGGCGGGACGCGGAAGCCGCCGGATTTGCGTTGCCTGAAACTGATGCAGAACTAGTAGTTCATCTTCGTGTTGGTCCAGAGACCGATATTCTGGTTGATGATGTGGACACGGCATTTCGAGAATTTTTGGCAGCGGCCGGAAAGGCAGTGGAACCAGCCTTCGACATCGCGATCGGGCGATGCGCCCGTCTTTGTGATCCTTTCGGCAACGTGCTTGTAATATTGGATCAAACGAAGGGAACGTTCACCACGGACGAGGAGCGGAATGTTGTCGGCGTAGAGCCCGCGCGTTATCCAACGTGACCGTCCAGGACGCTGGATCCGGGGCCTGTCCAAATCAGTTTGCGCCGACAACGGCTGAGATTGGGCCGTATCCGGACGGCCTGCTTCCAGGAAGCGCTCGTCGGTAAGCTGCCGTTCGAGTTCACAGTCATCGGGCAAAGTTTGCCTCGTAAACCGCGCTGTCGCCGCCAATGGCGTCGAGCTTGTCGGCCGTACGGGTTCGCTGGATCAACTGTTGTTGTATCAAGTCGTCGAGATCGCCAAGCCGCTGCTCGTTTCGATCGCCTGTCCATGCAAATCAATGCCATCCAGAATCGAAAGGGCTTGTACGATACATTCCGCCGCGAGCTCAGCCGACAGCTGTTCTTCACGGTCATCAAGGCGGCACGCAAGCACGTTCGGCGTTTCGCGTCGGCTATGCCCGGTGGTGGCTCCCGATCGTCCTCGATAAGGATCTGGTCTTGCGAAACCTCCGCAGGGTTCAGCATGAGAACGTCATCAAGGAGTTCCGCGAGGTCTATGATCTGGCACGTCGCAGGCCGCGCAGCCCGTCAACAGTTCGATCGCGCATGGCCTGCCGGCGGTTCAAGCTGTTCCGTGCAACTCGGAACTGGGCCTGCTGCGCCATCAGATAAGGCTTGAGCGGCGGAACCAGTTGATCCCAGACATGATTGGTAAAATGCCGGAATGCTTTTCCAAGCATGCGCAATGAATGTCAATTTCGCTGGTCCGTTAGACTCGCGAAAGACCCCAATCTCTCCATATTTCGGTTAGATGTTGCTCGATTTCTACGCATTCCATTTCCAGTTGGCGAACTGCATTCTCATTTCAAGCGAGGTGGATCATTCTTGGCAGTGGTCAGCCTTGGCTTGATCTGATGTTCCGCAGTCCAATTCGAATGGAGAGAGACTATAATGAAGTTGAAGAACAAAGTAGCCTTTATCACCGGAGGTTCTTCCGGTATCGGCCTTGAGACCGCAAAGCTATTCCAAGCTGAAGGCGCCAACATAGTCTTGGTTGGCTCGAACGAAGAACACTTGGCCGAGGCTGGCAAGGCATTGGACGGAAAGGCACTACTGGTACGGGCCGATCTTCGCAATGTGGCCGAGATCGAGCAGGCGGTCGAGGATACTCGGGCCAGGTTCGGTCATATCGACGTCGTTTTCGCCAATGCCGGCGCCACCACCGTCGTGCCGCTTGAGGCGGTGACCGAGGCGTATCTTGCCGACAACCTCGCGCTCAATTTCACCGGCACGTTCTTCACGATCCAGAAGACAGCGGCGATCATCCCTAAGGGGGGAAGCATCATCGTCACTACCTCGTTCCTCAACACGATCGGCTATCCGGGCCTATCGATATTGGCCGCGACCAAGGCGGCGACCCGGTCCCTTGTCCGTACCCTGGGTGCGGAATTGGCGCCGCGCGGCATCCGTGTGAACGCGCTTAGCCCTGGAGCCATCGCAACCCCATTCTACGGAAAGATCGGACTGCCTGACGCCGCCCTGTCAGAGGTTGCTGCCGGCATCACACAGAGGATTGGCCTCAAGCGTTTCGGCGAAGCGGTAGAACTCGCAAAGACCGCGCTCTTTCTGGCCAGCGATGACTCCTCATACACCACCGGCACAGAACTGGTGGTGGATGGCGGCCTGACCCAGTTCTAACCAACTTCGGCGCAAAACGCCGGATGACGACAAGAACTAACGTTCAACCCGGCCTGTCGCTTCGATCTTGATCGCAGGCGGCGGGTCGTTCTTTTTGACACCGAGGCCTTGCAAAGCACTGGGCGCTGCGATCCGAAAGCGCTGCAGTTGCCCTGCTAGACAGATGGGACACGCCCAAACTCGGCCAGCTTCTCCCGCAGCTTTGGTACGGCGAAGTCGATGAAAGCGCGGAGCTTCATCGGCATTACTTTTCGGGAGAGGTGTAAGAGATGAACCGGGATTGGTTCGACCTCGAACTCCTGCAGAATATGGCGCAGCTTTCCCGCGCTCACCGCAGCGGCAACATCGTGTTCAAGGACGAGCGTAGCGCCGATTCCGTCGATCGCGGCATCCACAGCGGCATCCGGCGATGACACCAACAGTCGTGGCACTTCTGCGATCGTCGAAATTTCCCCAGTATCCGGATTGCGAAAATGCCACGTCGAAAGGTTCGGGCTATCGAAGACCACGCAGGGATAACCGCGTAGGTCTTCTGGAGTAGCCGGCATGCCCCGTTTCGTCAGTAGCTCCGTACTAGCGACCACCACCGCCCGCAGACTTCCAACGCGCGTTGCGACTAAACTGCTGTCGCGCAGATGCCCGATACGGATCGCAACATCAACGTGTGCATCGATGAGATCGACATTGCGGTCGGACTGCAGGAGCCGAATTCTTATCTCAGGATATTGCGCCAAAAATTGATCGACAACGGGCAGCAGACGCAGGCGCGCAACCTGCACTGGAGCTGTAATGACAAGCTCGCCTCGGGGGGCCGTGAATTCACCCGCCGCACGACGCTGTTGTTCGTCAACCTGCTCCAAGATTTGCTTAGCAGCAGCTAAATAATCTGCGCCTGCATCTGTGAGGTCAAGCTTGCGCGTCGATCGGACAAGCAGCTTCGTACCAACCAGTGCCTCAAGGTCGTTGATGTGTCGAGTGAGTGTGGCAACAGGAATACGCAACTTTCTCGCAGCAGCCGACAAGCTACCTTGCTCAACTGAAGACACCAGCATTTCCATAGCTTGCAGTCGATCCAAATGCTCACCGAACCTATCGAACAGGGTACAGGGATAGTTTGTACAACTGAGCCAGAGTCAAGATCACGACGCCGTCCCTGCGGCGGCAAGCAAAGTTTCCGACAGGACACATGCGCGGATTTCGGCAACGAACCAGGTCTTGAAGGCGGCCATCGCCGCACGGGCGTGGCTGCGCGGCGGAATGACAATGGAATAAGGACTGGGCAACGTCAGAGGTTTTCCGACAACCAGCAATTCGCCGCTCTCAATAAAGTCCGCGCAGTAGAGTCCCTGAGCTAGCGCGACTCCCAACCCGCCGCGTGCAAGATCGAGCGCGGCCATCGACGTATTCGCCGTCATCCCGCGACGGCTCTTGGCTCCAGGAGTCAGCTGGTAGGCCTCGAACCAGCTCTGCCATGATGGGAACGAAGCATTCGAAGGCCCCCAGTCAGTGTGAACCAGGCGACGAGACCGCAAGTCCGCGCCTTTGTCGATCGCTCCATGCCGCGAGATGTAGGAGGGAGAGCAAACCGGATAGACCGCGTCTGTCAATAGAATCTCCGTCTCGAGGCTGCGATAGTGGGACGAGCCATATGACAATCGAATGTCGATCCCTTCCTTCTCGAAAGCGACCGGATCTTCCTCGCCTCGGAGTGATACGTCCACCCAGCCATGTGTCTCGACGAATCGAGGAAGTCTAGGGGCTAGCCACCCCATGGCCGTGGAGGGAGCGACCGATATAACAAGCGCCGCGACCGAGTCCTTCTGCGCTAGTTCATCGGAAACGCGCCGCAGCTCATCGAACGCTTGGCTCAGCCTTGGGTGGATCTCAATGCCCGCTTCAGTCAGCTCCACGCGGCGCTTGATCCGATGAAACAGTTTTCGTCCGACGTGATCCTCCAGGCCACGGATGAGCTGGCTGACAGCGGCCGCTGAGATCGAAAGCTCTTCGGCAGCAGCCACGAAACTACCGCGGCGTGCGGCGGTCTCGAACGCTTCAAGGCCCTTCAAGGAGAATATTCCTGACACGCGGGTGAACCTCGATCGATAAGTCTGGCTTTCCTATTGTACATTATAAATCTTTTTCAAAGGATCGATTTTGCGCATAGCGTGAACACCACAAGGCGCCTCGCGCACCCATGGACTGGACAGCGCCAATGCCCCGCGGACAGATGATCCTACTGCCGTTCTTCTTCAATCCGCACGGCGACTACCGAATGTCATGGCGGCATCCCCGCGCCCCTGCCGATGACTTCCTGGACTTCGACTATTATCGGCGACTTGTCGTCATGGCTGAAGCCGCGAAGCTCGACGCGGTGTTCATCGCGGACCATTTGGGTATCTGGAACGGCCTCGGCAGCGGCATCCCCCACTACGCCAACCCGCGCCTGGAACCTCTTACCCTGGTTTCGGCATTGTCTGCCGTCACCAAGGACATCGGCTTCATGGTGACAGGCTCGACGTCCTACACTGAGCCGTTTCATACGGCCAGGATGTTCGCGTCGATCGATCATATCAGCAAAGGCCGCGTGGCGTGGAACGTCGTCACATCGGGGCTCGAGGAGGAGGCCATGAATTTTGGCCGTGACGCCAACATCGACCACGGTTTGCGGTATCAGCGCGCGACCGAGTTCCTCGACGTCGCGAAGGCGCTCTGGGACAGCTGGGAGGACGATGCACTCACCATTGATAAACAGTCAGGCGTCTTCGCGCGAAGCGAAAAGGTACACTTGTTAAATCACCAAGGGGAATATTTTAAGATCAGAGGCCCGCTCAACATCTCGAGGCCGCCGCAAGGCCATCCAGTCATTGTGCAGGCAGGATCGTCGGGAGCAGGCAGGGACTTGGCTGCCAAGCACGCGGAGCTCCAGTTTGCGATCCTCAAGAACCAAGCGCAGGCAATCGAATACCGCGCCGACATGATGGCGAGGCTTGCCAAATTCGGGCGCGATCCCAGCGGGTTCCGACTTCTCCCGGGCATCGTTCCGGTCGTGGCCGGGTCGACCGCCGAAGCCGAGGAGAAACAGGCATACCTTGAGTCGTTCATGGTCGATGAAGTCGCTGTAGACCTGCTGTCGACATGGGCGGGGGTCGACCTTTCTGTCTATCCCGTAGATGGTCCCATCCCGGATCTGCCCCAGGAGGCCAACTTCAACGGCTGGCACACCTGGCTCGGACTTATCAAGGACGAGTCGAACAAAGGCCTTTCGATCAGGCAATTGGCCCGCAAGGTCAGCGCCACCGGTTCCGTTCACATGATAGCAGGGACAGCGTCGCACGTGGCCGACCAGCTTGAAAGCTGGTTCGAAAGCGGCGCGGCGGACGGCTTCGTCCTGATGTTCCAGTTGCTGCCCGAGGACTGGGAAAATTTCATCCGTGAAGTGGTCCCCAAGCTGCAACGCCGAGGACTTGTTCGGACCGAATACGGGCCGGGCATGCTGCGCGACCGGCTAGGCCTTCCTCGTCCTCCCAACCGGTTCGCCGCGAAGACCTGATCGAACTGGGCACCATCGCAACGACATGAACGGGTGAAGAAGGATCGACCCCCATGGCAAAAGTTCTGATCGTCTCAGGAAGCCCTTCCAAGACGTCAAGGACTGCGGCACTCGCTGACGCGATCGCAAATGAGATCCGTCTCAATGAAATAGAGACAGAGCATCTGAGGATAGGCGAGCTTGACCCGCGGGCGCTGTTATCGGCGGATTTTTCCCATCCTTCGCTCGTCGAATTTGCCGCCAAGGTGAAGGACGCCCACGGAATTATCGTCGCCACCCCTATCTACAAGGCATCGTTCAGCGGACTGCTGAAGGCAGCGCTCGACATCCTGCCACAATACGCGCTCGCCGGGAAAGTGGTCCTTCCTCTCGGAACAGGCGGCAGCCTCGCCCACATGCTCGCGTTGGATTATGCGCTTCGCCCCGTGCTGCAATCGATGAAGGCAAGGCATATCGTGCAGTCGCACTTCGTGCTCGATACTCTGTTGTCTGCGGATATCGGTGGCATAAATCTTAAGGATCCGAACCTCGTCGACCTCCGCCGGGCGTGGGACCATTTCATGCATTCCTTGACTGAAGATCTGGATAGGCCGGGCGTGAAATACTCGCGCGCGGCTTTGTCCGTGGAACATACAAAACAGGCGTTGGCTGCTCAGAACTGACAGCAAGAGCACGGTTCAAGCCGCATCAGGGGGAAGCGCACGTGCACGACGATGAGCACAACCATCAACATGACCATGACAATCGCTTCAGCGACATGGAGGCGAGGGTTCGAGCATTGGAAACCCTTCTCACTGCTAAAGGCCTCGTCGATAGCGCAGCTATCGACCGCATTGTGGAGACTTATGAGACGAAGGTGGGGCCAAGAAACGGCGCCGCCGTGGTTGCCCGAGCATGGTCGGAAACAGCGTTTGCAGCCTGGCTGAAGACGGATGCAACTGCAGCCATTGCCAGTCTGGGCTTTGGCGAACGCCGCGGCACGCGTATGCGGGCAGTGTTCAATAGCGCGGATGTTCACAACGTTGTCGTCTGTACGCTTTGTTCTTGCTATCCTTGGGCGGTGCTTGGCCTGCCGCCGGTTTGGTACAAGTCGCCGGCATACCGCTCGCGCGTCGTGCAGGATCCCCGCAGCGTGCTGGCTGAGTTCGGGGTAAGTCTGAGCCAGGAGACGCAGATACGCGTTTGGGATTCGACCGCGGAATTGCGCTACCTTGTCATACCCCAACCACCGCCCGGTTTCGAGACGATGGGCGAAACTGAATTGGCTCGGCTCGTGACTCGTGACGCCATGATTGGTGTAGGCCTCATTGGCGCCGGGGACGCGACACCATGAATGATCCACACGATTTGGGCGGCCAAATAGGCTTTGGCCTCGTCAACCCGGAAGCCGCTGAGCCTGTTTTCCATCACGATTGGGAAAAACGTGCTCTAGGTCTTTCGCTATGTGCGAGCTGCCTTGGCGCCTGGACACTTGATGAGTGCCGTCACGCCTATGAGATCATCCCGCCCACAGACTACTTGCGAGCTAGCTATTACGAGATTTGGATGGGAGGCCTTGAAACGTTGCTGGAGCGCCACGGTTTTGTAACCTGCCAAGAGCTGCTCACCGGCATCCCCGAAGGGACAGCTGAGCCCGTCAGCTGCATTTTGCGCCCCGACATGGTCGACGACATGCTGGCTGCCGGACCCACCGAACTGGTAATCAGCGATAAGCCGCGATTCTCGCCCGGCGACAGGGTCGTAACGCGAAAGAAGCGCCCCCAAGGCCACACCCGCCTCCCACGCTATGCGCGCGGGAAGACTGGTTTTGTTGAAGCCATCTGTGGCTCGTATGCTTTTGCGGACGCGAATGCCCATGGCAAGGGACCCAGCCCACAATGGCTCTACACGGTAGCGTTTCACGGCTCTGAACTCTGGGGCCCCGCAAGTAGCGACAACATCAAAGTCTCCATAGATGCTTGGGAGACCTACCTTGAACTGGCGCGACAATAGGGAGCATACCTATCGGTCCCCTACGACATTTTTGCTACAGGGCAGCCGGTTGAGTAAGATCGCGGCTTGTGCGTGGCTTCGTACAAGCTAGAGAGTTACGCATTTGTCGTCCGACCAGATCCGCAAGCGACATGTCGATCAAGATCTCGAAAGCTAGCACACAAAGCTTAAGGCCAAAGGCTGCGAAGTCGCCTGTTCCGAGAAATATTTCCTGCGCTGTCGTGCGCACCGTCTGGCTTGAGGATGCCGCAGAGACGACGTCGATGACTGAAATGGGGCGCCAAGCTGCCGTTCGATGTAACTCCATTCATCCAGAGAGAATGCTGGAAGCGCCCATTTTTCTTTCGATCACTCCAGATTTCTGGTCACCGCATGCGTGCAAGGGCCGCATTTTCCGGTATCGCACACTACCAGAGTAGATGCTCCTTTGATGGTATCGGAAAAACCCTTCAATGCAATTCCGGCAATCAGGAAAAAAAAGGGCACGGTTTCGTGGCCGCCAAATCGGTCTTTAAGAGCACCTAGCCATGGGTAACCTATTTTGTCTTATGAATTAGTGTTGTATAAACTACTATTGATCGCATTTGAAGGAAATATCCTTTTCAATAATCAGGGTTGACTATCGATTATTCCGAATCAACATGCCTACCTCGCCGGCTTTAGCGTACTTATGGGCCAAAGTTAGTGCGAAGAATCGATGTTCTTTTGTGAAAAGTTCTAAGTCATGCCCAACCTGTCCGGCGCGTTACTCATCGCTTGTGCGCGTCGATGGTTCTTCCCTGTCTGCTTGAACTTCTTGAGACTGAGCTGGTGTACCGGGACGACGGATACGACGTCGCTCGTCGCAAGGTGGTCAGTGCAGAATGAAGCTTGGAATTTGCTACGCCGAACGCAGGAGACGCTATTCCTGAGAGAGAAGTCGCAAAGGTGCGGCGGGCGGCTAGCGACGCGGTGCGGCGGAGCCTTACCGCTGTCTTGAGCACATGGAGAGCGCTAAGCGGGGCGCGACTGTGGAGATCGCAAGCACAAGCCACATTTGGTAACGGTCTCTCTTACGCGATTGCGACCCTCCATACGCTCATATTCTCTACCCTTCAGATGCGAGATTGGTTGATCAGTTCAGTCCGGCTCCATTGCCTGACACCAGACCGACGGAGGATCAATGGGCGGCATTGCGAATCGTAGGGAACCAATCAAGTCGCGAAGTTCGAGGGATCGGGATCGCGTACAAGAGTTAGAAGGCACCGGTCTTGAAATTCGCTCACTGGCGTCCCTCCCCGTCCCGCAGTGTCCCGTTAAGGCGTTATCTATCAACGATTTCAGGCTTCGCTAGCGCTGCCTGTGACACGCTGTCCCGTCCAATACCGTAGCGTTGCGTTGCAAAAACCGTAGCAACGCGTTCCCCTGCTGTTCCGGCTCGCTCTCGCCGGAATTTCCTGCGACTATCAGCTGGACCACGCGACATGGACGCGACATGGGAGGGGGCGAATGCTGGGAAGAAGTCGAACGGCTTCAGCTTTGCTGGTTGCTTCGACAATATCGGCACAGGCCGGATTCTTCACCGGGAATGAACTCCACAACTTATGCACTTCCTCTCCTGGGTTTGCGCAGGGGTATGTCATCGGAGTGGCTGACTTAACCGATCTGAATGTCGGGGTGATTGACCAGGCAACCGGGAAGCCTGTTGTGCCCAACAAATTCATTTGCATCCCCGAGGGCGTGGTGGCTCAACAGGTTACGGACATCGCTTGCAAGTACCTTGAGGATCACCCTGAGAATAGGCAGTCCCCGGCGCCGATTCTCGTGTACCAAGCCTTGCTCGCAGCTTGGCGGTGCCCACAGCAATAAAAGCCCGCCATCGGGAGGCTAAATAGGAAACCGCCCGCCCCTGAGCATGAGGAGGTCCGCGTCTTCCTCATCCGCCTCGCACGCGGCCGGCGCTTCCAGTAGATCGATGCGGCGCAGATCAGTGCCGCCCATAGGCGCATCAAGTGACAGCGTCTTGAACGTATCGTACTCCCGGTTATAGCCGGTAACGTAATCCTTCATGCGAGCGCCAACGTGATCGAGCAGCAGCTTGCCTTCGAGGACGGCCAGGAGCATCGAGGCGATGACGTCGTCACGCATGAACCGGGGCAGAGCGGAGCTAACAGCGCGGCTCACCACCCGATAGACAGTGTCAGGGTCGTGGCGAATGGAGTTGATCGATCTTTGCATGTTGGCCTGCGCACGCTCTCTCAGCTTTCGGCTTTCCTGCTTTGCTAGACCCTTTTCCGGATACCTAATGTAGTATGCTCGCTCGTAGGCAAGTTGCTGGCCTGGGTGCTCTGCAAGATATTTCTTTTTGCCAGCCGCAATTTTGTCGCGGTTAGCCAGGCGATAAGCCTTATTAGCGGCAACGATCCGTTCCGGGTGCAGTAGCCTGAACTTACGTTTCAATTCTGCCGTTTTTTCTGGATTTTCAGCACGTCGCTTTCGCTGTCTCGCCAGGATTTCTTCGCGATGCAAGGCCTTGTATCGGCGGTTTGCAGCTCGAATCTCTGCCAAGTCTTTTGCCATCCGAGGACGATCTGACAAGGCCGGTCACCTACGCAAACGGCAGATGAGGGTTCTGCCCGCTAATCCCGCTACGCTCCACCGCCAAATGAAAAGCCCGCCACCGTGAGGCAGCGGGCGTCAAGTATCCGAAGGGCGATTGATCGATGGCGCTGACAGCCGCACCCCCTCCCCGTCGCGATACAGGGGTTCATCAAGCCAGCCTCGGGGCTGCTTCTGCATCCCAATGAATTCATGGTGTCGCTCGACGATCAGTGCCGGACAACGCGGCTCCGTCCCGGTTTCGTATTGGACGAGCCGCGCGGAAAGCCACGAATAATCGCCGATGGTCCTGCACCCTGCCGCCGCAAACTCCCGTGAATGCCCGGCGCCCCCGATCTTCCATCCATCATATCCGGTGGTGAGTTCGTCCATCGCGGCGGCGAACTGGTCAAAGTGGTAGCGAGCTCGCTCAAGCGCGGTGTCGGCCTTGGCAGCTTCAGCTACGGTAGGGGCAACAACTGCGGTCGATGCCGTCCTGGCCATCGCGACACCTTTTGAGAGTCGCCCCACCTGAAGGACATTATTCCTATCTGCCCTGGCGGCTGTAAAGGCTAAACGTCAAACAGATCACTGGGTCCAACACCTATTTCGTCGATGATGTCGGGCGTGTTGTTGCGCGGGCTACCTACCCTGCTGCCTATCGGCCACATCTTCATCAGCTCGGATGGATACGGCTTCATCAGGTCTCGAGGGTCAAGCTCCGGGCCAAGCCAACGCATATAATCGGCCGGCGCCAGGATCACAGGCATCCGGTCGTGGATGGTTGCCATGAGGGTGTTCGGCTCGCAGGTGACAATCGCAAAGGTGCGGATCAGTTCGCCAGTGGCCTTATCGGCATACTCTTCCCAGATGCCCGCCATGGCGAAGGGCTCGTCATCCTTCATCGCGATCGCATAGGGCTGTTTTCTCTTTCCCCAGAGATCCAGCTTCTGCCATTCGAAATAGCCGTCCACCGGCACCAGGCAGCGCCGTGAGGCATAAGCTTTGCGGAACATGCCATTGGTCGCGATGGTCTCGCAGCGCGCGTTGACGGGCGGCGGGCGGCCACTCCCGTCACGAGCCCAGCCGGGAACGAGACCCCATTTGGCCGACACGAAGCCGGCCATGGAGGTGGACAGTTCTTCGCGAATGATGATCGGATAGTTCAGGCTGGGCGCGCCGTTCCAGATAGGAAAGCCGTTGCCCATGCGCTCGACGTCGCCAGGATGGGCAAACTCGAAACGCCGCACCATGTCAGGGATAGTCGTTTTGACGAAAACGCGTCCACACATCAGATCACCAGCCTATCGTTGCGGAAGATCAAAATGCGAACGCGTGGGGAACGAGTCAAGCAGCACCGACCTTCGCCTATTCCTTGCGGACGATAGAAAGCTTCGGTGCGTGGGCTTCCCTAATGATCTTGGCGGCTTCATCTGGAGTGATGCCTACCTTGCGGGCATAATAGGCCGCTTCCGCTTCGAGCGCGGCATCTAGTGGGGCTTCAACCGCCTGCTTTGCTTTGCGCTTTGCCTTCTTGCCCATATGGCGACTCATCGCAGATTCGCGGGGTCAGGGCGCGTCACCTTCACGATGATCCATGGCTTCGGCGATGACCTCGAACACGCTGGGCACTTCCTCGCTGATCTCCGTGGTGAGAATGCCCGCCTTGTCCGCAGCCTTCATTGCCTTGTCTGCAAGGTCGCTGATGACGACGGGATCGCCGGTCGCGGTCTCGGGCAGCTGTTCTGCCATCCAGTTGTCGAGGAAATTGATGCCGCGGGCGCTCATCGAGCCTTAAGTTCGATCGCCGACTTAGGTTCCGCCTGCGGTCGATAGCCGCCTCATCGACTTCAGCTTCCATCTGGTCACTGACTGGCTTCGCCTTGGCCGCACCATCGAGCGGAACACCGTCGAACCCTTGGAGCCAGGCTGCCGCCAAACTCTGCCAATAGTCGGGAACGACGCGCAGTTGCCCGTCTTTGCTGGCTTGGGCACCGTACATCCACGCGTAGGTTTCGCGCTCTTGATCCTTCTTAGCTACCGCCATGGTCAGCGCCCCAATGGTTGCTTGGAAAGCGAAGTGAGTTCGTCCTCGTCGACAACGCCCGCCATGTAGTTGGCGAGAATTCGGGATGCAATCGTTTCGCGGGCATCCGGCGATTGACCATCCGACGTGAGCTTGTCGTAGACCCTTCCAAGCATCGCCAGTTCGGCCGCGTCGAATATGCCGACCTCAGTCGCCCTTCTTTGGATTGGCATGTTCTTCCTCCCGAAAGTCTTGGAGAGAAGCATGCCGTAAATCCTCCTCGCCCCGCAAGTGCTTCACGCGGCCGATGATCCCCGGCTTGACCCATTGTGTCGCCGGGCGCTTCATGCCCTTCGGCGCCGCTCCTGCGTGGTCCTGGACGCGCTTCCAAAGCCGTTCGCGCATTTCCCGGTTCAAGGTGATGAAGGCGCTGCCGACATATCGACCTGTGCCTCGCTCTGCCATCAGCGCAAAGGCCGGCTTGCCCGGCTCACGCGCCACGCCGAGCAGTTCGAATTCCTCAATCTGGTAGCATTTCGCCTTCAGCCAGTTGGTTGACGGACCGCTGCGGTATTTGCTGTCACGTCGCTTCGACACCATGCCCTCAAGCCCGGCCTGGTCAACCAAGTGGAAGATAGCCTTCGCGTCGCCCGGCAACGGTTCACTGAACTGGATCCGGCCGCCGGGCTCGATGATGCTGGCAAGGATTTCCCGTCGCTCTTCCAGTGCCATGTCGCGCAGATCGTGGTCATTGAGATGGAGCAGATCGAAGCCGACGAAATAGAGATCATGCTGCCGGCGCGTGATGGCCTTCCTAAGCTCGCTGAAGTTGGACAGGCCGGCATCGTTCAACACGATGATCTCGCCGTCGACAATGGCGCTCTCCGCGCCAAGGCTCTTGGCCTCTTTCACCAGATCACGATATTTCGCGGTCCAGTCGTGGCCGTTGCGCGTGTAAATCCTGGTGCCGTGGTCATCGATTATGAGTTGCGAACGGTACCCATCAAACTTCACCTCATGAATCCATCCATCGCCCTCTGGAGGCTTTTCCACCAAGGTCGGCATCAACGGGGCGATGAACTTCAAACGCATACACTGACTCGCAAAGCCGCGATTTAATTAGCATGCGCTTAAATAGTTCCAAAACCGGAAAGGCTGAAACAAACTGCTTGTTTCGACGTTGCCCGATGATCTGCCATTCAGGGAAGGAGATCGACGTGGCCGACGACAAGAACAAACTTGGCTATCAGGACCGCAGCCGCGTGAGCGGCGATGAGCAATACGAGGTTGGCTATTTCGCGAGCAAATTCGGCCTCTCCATCCCGCAAGTTCGCGAACTGATCGCAAAGCACGGCAACGACCGCGACACGCTTGAGCTCGAGGCCAAAGCTCTAAAAAACAGGGGATCAATCTGAGCTGTGCCGAAATATCACGTCGAGGAAATGGATGGCGATGCCGTTACGGCAACCCACATTGTGAGCGCAACGACGGCTTTGAAAGCCGCCAGGGAGGCGACCGAGCGTGAGGTGACGCTGCGCACCACAGAGCCCGTCTGGATACGGGTCACTGACGAAAAACGCGGCTTCGTCTTCGAATATTCGTTCAGCCTATGACGAAGCCATGAGACCTTTAACCGTCCTTTCACAGCGAGTTGCACGGGCCAGAACCGGCCGACGACCAGCTTCACTTCTATCCCTGTCCCTACTGCGGCCAGCAGGTCGATCAGCGCGATTTCCGCTAGGTCTCGACTGAAGGAAAACGCGCTTGAAGCGGTGAAGATGTTGCTCACAAGGATATTCGCTAGTCCTCGGGCTGAGTGCGTTCTGCGATGGCAAACGCCTGCAAATTCTTGGCCTTTCCCACGTCGTGATCCGCATTGGCGATAATCGAGAAAAACGCCGACCTTGCAATATCCTTTTTCGTCGCCTTGGGATGGTCTTTCTCGACAGCCTTGATCAACTGCTTGGGAGACATTTCAGGCGTTACAACCCTCGCAAGGGTTTCGCCGATCGCAACCATTTCACGCGTGTCCATGATCGGCTTCATCGTCAGCCAGCAGCCACCTTAGCAGCGACGATTCACTGGCGAATCGTTTGTGATGCAAAAAAGCCCCGCCGGCAGGATGCGAGCGGGGCCAAACAAGGGAGGATCAATGACGCAGGATAACGTCGGCGGCAGAAATACCCCTGATGCACGACAGCGGCGTGACAAACAAAAAGCCCGCCACCTTTCGGCAGCGGGCATAGTCTGAGGTTGGAACACGCTCTGAATGGGCAGTGCGACCATATGAATTTCGTCAGCCGGATATTGTTCCGTCGCGAAAAAGCCCGCCGGCCGAAGCCAGCGGCCCTTGATTGTCGCACGGCTTTCCCGGGGCGGCTTGTGTCTCTTCGATCGAGCCCGAGATGATGATGACCTGCGCCACAATCGAGCCAAACCGCTCGCGCTTGGCGGCAAGCCCACGCAGCCTCAGTTAGCCACGTCCGGTAACTGGAGACGTGAAGGCGCGTGCGCCAGAAGCCCACCTTCGGACTAATAGCGGGAAGCAAACGCCTTCATACCGTTCCTAATCGCTCTTTGAGCTTCATCTGCACCCTGCCAGCCTTTGAACTTGATTGTTTTGCCGGTCCCAAGTACGGACGAAAGAAAGAATTGCTCGATTTCCCGCCTGAGATGCTCAGGGACATGCTGCTCGGTGGCAGGTTCATCTTCGGCGTCTTCCTTGTGAGGGCAAAAGATGAAGCGGTCATTGCGGACGGCCTCGCCACCCTGGTCCTTCTGCTTGACACGCAACACTCCTAGCAGTTGGCACTTGATAACCACTCCTGGTGCCGTCGTACCCTGATGGATGACGAGCCCATCAAGGGGGTCACCATCCTCGCCCAATGTGGACGGAATAAAACCCCAGTCGTACGGATAACTCATTCCAACCGGTAGAGGCCGGACGTAGGCGAAAACCTGGGTCGCTGGATCATAGGCTAATTTTGCCTCTGAGCCACGTGGGGTTTCTATAACCACTCTGATCAGGCCATCCGTCGTTGTAGGGAGTTTGAGAAAGTTGGGCATCGAGACGCCTTGCAGATGTGAGCCGGCTTTGGAACTCCCAGACGTAACGAATGTTCCGTTGCACCCAAAGGAGATTTCAAGCATGACAAAATCTGCTCTGCACATCCTCAAAGGCGCGGGCTATCTATTTTCTACACTCAGCGTTGTTCTGCTCGCCATTGTGAGTTGGAAGAGTGCTTCACAAAGCCCTCTGCTTGTCGCGAGCCTGCTCGTCGGAGCTGCAGCGTCGATTACCGGCATGTTTTGTCGGTGGCTAACCTATGAGATTGAGAAGCGCCAAGATGAAAAGTAGGGCATTGCAATTCGCGGCCTGGGCAACAAACAAACGCTTCTGATCAACGCCTTGCGCTCGGCGAGCGGTTATGAGGTCGTGCAGGATGGCGAAGTTATCGGGTCTTTCCCTACCATCGTCGAGGCAGATTGGTTTGTTCGGGGTCGTGATGCGCGGCTCTGACTTAATTGGGGTCGGACCATCCTCGGCGGGCAGACGGCACTTCACGACTACGAACCGTCGTTCCTACGCTCAAGCGTGGGCAGACTTCTCGGCAAAGAGAACGGTCCGAGCGCAGGTAAATGGTTCTGGGCGATCAGCACGAACGACAAGCGGTGGCGTGTCCATGGCGGCCGGCGAGGAAGGTCATTAAGCAAGGACGAGGCTGTGGCCGAATTGGAGAGGGTTTTACCGACTACCTGGCGGACACGCCCCCGAAGCGGTCGCCTTACTCCCGAGCGAAGCGCGTTTAGGCAAATCTAAAAAACCATATTCCGACCAGAGCGCAAAAAGCCAAAACCAGGACGGCGGCCGCGAGTAGAACGCCCCTACGGTTCTGCCACCGTGGTGAATGCTCGGGCACCAATTTATTCGGGGCATGTTCGTTCATGGCCGGTCAATTTGTGGGCACTTAGCGGCTGTAGATTGTTCGCTCATATCCCGTGGGTAAGCACTACGTAGATGGCCGGGACGAGCATCAACCATCCGCCCATTCCTATAAGCACTAACATAGCCGTGCGTTCGGTTCGCCTGACAAGGTCGGCAATGTTTTCCTCGTCAGTCAAAGCGGCGTCCAATAGCCTCGCTATATGAACATCGTGGTTGTCATTCGCAGGTTCGGTTGCCTTGTCGGTGTCATTCGATCTCTGCGTCAATGTCATTTTCTTTTGCCCACCGAATAAAAATAGAGGACCCGCCAGCTGCGGAAGCGGCTCGCGGGTCCTATCAGCACAGGAAGGGACGTAGCTGTGCCGATCCATGACATGTCAGCCGAGGACTATGCCGATCACCAGGAAGGTAACGGCTGCTGCGAAAACCGGTGCGAGCAACCAGCGTGCTTGGCCAACACTCTTATCCATGTGCTTTCTCCGAATCCGGACAAACAACTACGCTGGACGTAGGCCGTTCCGCCTAGTCCCAATAGGCAAGACCATTGCGTTTTGTGGCCGGACTTTGGTCTTGACCTCTGTGGGACCGAAGCCCGTCCGAGGAACGTTTGGCATGCCGTGAAGTTCGATTGGCTGGCGCACAGACGATGGTGCTGTCGCCCGATCACAAGAGGAGAAAAACCATGAAGATGCACCTTACCGGCGCCGCTGCGGCGCTGTTGCTTTTGGCCGGCGTCGGCGCAGTTGCGGCCCAGGACGTTGTCATCACGCCGGAGCAGGACACCGTCGTCCGCGAGTACGTGAAAAAGCAGCCGCTGGCTTCCGTGAAGATACCCGGCGTCGAGCTGAACATCGGTACGGCTCTGCCGGACACGGTCGAACTCCACGAGGTTCCCAACGTGAAATACCGCTATGTGGTGGTCGACAACCGCACGGTTCTGGTGGATCCGAGCACCCGCAAAATTCTCAAAGTCTACGACTGAACTTCGTACCGCCAACCCGTCGCCATCCGATGGCGGCGGGTTGTGTATGTCATTCGCCACTCAACTGGATAAAGAAGATGATGAACCATGAAGTCGAGACGACAGAAGCGCTCATGGCGCGCTTGGCTGATCTCCAGGCAAGAGTGCGGGCAGCACGCATAACTGACACCGAAATAAAGACCTTCCAGAAGGTCGCGGCCATCATGGATAACGGTCGCGGCCAGATTGCCGGCGACGACCTGATCGCAGTATCGTTCCTTGTCGAACCAGAGGCCTTAAATGGGTAGGCCTCCGTTTCGAGGTCACTTCTGTTACGGGGATACTGGGGCACCCGCGTGGCTCATTTTCGACCCCTGCAGAAGATATTTGCCAGGAGGGTTAGCCGCAACTTCACGCAGCAAATTGCCCGAAATAGAATGACGTGCAAATATCATTCGGTCGCTTCGGAAGGGAACAGCCATGGCGCTTGATTATTGCCACCCAACCGCACCGCATAAGAGGCTGCGCTTGCCCAACTGGTACGTGTCGAGCCTGATGATGGATCGGGCGCTCGACGCCGTGGCGCGCAAGGTCAAGACGCTGGACCGCAAGCATGACATCCCCTACCTCGCCGGCTATTCGAAAGATGGGAAGACGATCTATATCGACCGGCATATGCCCAGCGAATGGGAGTACAACGGCCGGAAGATCAACACCGACCGTTTCCTATTGTTGCACGAGGAGGTCGAGAAGTCGTTGATCGACCAACTGGACTTGCATTATCTGCACGCCCACCAAATCGCCACTCGGGCCGAAGAAGCGGCGGTGCGGGCGGCGGGCATCTCCTGGCGGGACTATGACCGCTTCATGCAGAAATACGTGAAGACGATGGACGATGAACGGCTTACCAAAGTTCCGGCAGACCTCGACTTAAAACCCTACCGCGACGAACACGATACCGATCTGCTGGAACGCATGGCCACCAGTATCGAGAAGGGCATTTACCCCGAAGGCGTTGACAAGGCTAAACTGCACGCCAAGATCAAGGGCCAACTCGAGACGGTCATGACCCACACGCATCAGCCGAGGCGCGGTCCTAAGGCGAAGGCCAAGCCTGCCGGAAACTAATTCCTTTCGTTCAGCGTTGAAGCCTCATCCTGATATGGGAGCTTCCGAAATGGACCCGGCAACCGCAGCAGTGATGATTTTGCTTTCGTGCAGCCCAATTGACGGTTTTGTCTGCAAACCCATTGCAGCACCGCCCGCGATATTTTCATCGCTTGACCAGTGCCGGGCCGCACTGAAGAACAGGCTGGCAAGCGCTCCAAGGGGTAAGATCATCGGGCGCTGCCGCCGTGTCGACGCAAAGGTGACAGGGGCGCTTCCGGACGCCTATTTATCTGTTACGGTGACGCGCGGCGTGACCAGCAATAGCTACATCGTTCCGCACGAAAAATAGTACGCCGCCACCATGAGGCAGCGTCTTAATTCAAGCCGCACCTCTGGTTTCTTCATTTGCCGAATTTTGCTTTGCACGTAGGACTCAATTCGCTGATGTGCTTTTTGAGGCATGCCGCAGCTTTACCGATGGGTACAGTTGAACAAAGCCTTTTGTAATCCGGTGCGCAGGGCGACTGGGTATGCATCCAATGACCGCCTTTCGCATCCGCTAGGCCCGCTCCCGAGAGAGCGATGAGGGTGGCAACTCCGGCGACTGTGGTGCGTCGAGATAAACCCCACTCAGTCCTGGCTATAGACCCATGCAGCGGCGGCGCATAAAGAGTTTCGCGCCGGACGAGTGGGAGCGTTGCAACGATGGTCTACACAGTGCGGCTACGGGGCGATGTCATTTTAGGCTCGCCGAGATAACCCCAACGAAATCTCAGCGAGCCAGCCGCCCTGGCATGAGGGACACAAAAAGAGCGACCACCTATCTACGATTCCGCTATCCACCAAGTTGCCTACTGGCCGCAATTGAGGCTGAAGTCTCCGGAGGGTAGCAGCCCGCTGCCGGGACATATTTGGGGAGCAGCGGGCTGTTGGGCTATTATCCCAAGAGCAGCGAAATAGGCGGTTAGGTTTCGCGCTCGGGCAAACACTACGAGAGCGGTCGCGATTGCGCGCCTTAAAAATTCAGGCCCAGGCCCCCACGATGACATGGGGCGCCTCCGCATTCGTTCATCTCGCCACGTTCCTATTCCTTCGTCCTCCTGTATGCGTTAGCCGCACACTCTCGTGCGCTCGACGACCCGGTGATGATGGCGCCAATGCGTAGTTACAAAGATTCGACAGCCATGGTGGTGGCGGTGATGACGCCAATATTGTCCATCGCTGTACTGGCTATCATTGTACTGACCGTCGTATTGGCCGTCGTCGTAGCTCCCTTGATCATGATGACGGTGGTGGTGACGGTACTCGCCGCCATTGTCCGAGGAGTACTGGTCAGCATAGCCTCCGCCGTTGTCAGGCTGGATGATTACGCTTTGGGCATTGGTAGGCGCCAATGATGCAAATGTCGCTGCAGCCGCAATGGCTGCTCCCAATAGAAGTCTCATCAATTTCCTCCGTACTAGATTTCACCTGATGCTCACAACTACGTGATGACCCTGTGCGTTCCAGCCGCTTAGTTTACAAATTTGTAAGCTATCAAACGCTCAGGCGCTCTCGAAGCGTTCCAAACGTGGCAAGACAACATCCGAACCTGTGACGGGCACGCCGCAGTCGTGCGGTGCGGCCTTTGTTCCGCCACCGCAGGCGCGTTCATAGCCCCCTAGCGTAAGGAGTTCACATGGCTACTACCGCAGCTCTGGTCTGGTATTTGGTAATCGCAGGCCCGCAGGGTGGCATGGTGTTATTGCCCACCACTTTCGATAAGCGCGAACAATGCACCGCCGCTATCGCAGAATATCAGAAGCAGCCGACTCCCCCAGGCTGGTCCGTACAGTGCGTACCCAGCGCCTCGCCATTCACCGACAATGGATCAGCCGAGTAGCTGCGTTGTCGCTTGCCGGCTTACAGTGGCGGGCGGCTGGTAAAGCCCGCCGCCTCAACGGCAGCGGGCCTTATAGTTTCGGCGGGTGGAGGCCCACCGCGCAGCAAATGTGCCGTTCGCTGCCGACGGTGATGGTTAGCTGGCGATGCCAGAAACAGGCACTTACGAATCCGTAAGGAACTCAAGCTCGGCCCTTGTTTCATGGTCTGCTAAATTAGGCCGATGAGGCTCCTGCTTATTTCGTTTGGCGTTCTTTTTTTTATGGCGCTCGCGTTTTGGCTGACAGTCCGTTTGATCCACGGGACGTGAACCCAAACATGAAGAAGGTTTGGGCGAAGATTTCGAAGAAGCATCAGACTGCCATGATGGAGGAATGCCAGGACGCCGCAATGAGCAAACCGCATGCTGAGTTCTGCGCCAAGCTGAACGCGCTGGCCGGCAAGGCCTGAGCATCTAAGGGCTGTAACGGGGGTGGCGAGCCGTGAGGATCGCCATTCCCATTCCAATTTGGGCAGGCCAGGATCGTAATGCACAATCGCGTCGAGCATTGTGCGATAGAGGCATTAAATTGCACTGTGCCGCCGGCAAGGGCATTTTATGGTTTGAGCGGACGGGCGAAAGTGCATGGCGCTGGACACAGGCGGGCGCCAGGACGCTTCGAGGTGCGTGTTGGCGCGCAGCCACCGGCCAGCGAAGTAGCCAGCGACCAGCGCTATAGATGGCTGTTGGGGCTCAAGAGGCCTTGGACTGAGACCGTCCTGCCAACGCGGCGAGGAATGCCTTCGCTGCGGCGTCGCAGGCGACACGCGATGGCCCGTTTGCAAGCAAGATCACGTCCGCCGCCTTCAACGTTAATCCGTACTTTTCGGCGAACGTTTCAATCTCATAAGGGCGCGTGGCTTGATCGGTGTCGTGGTCGGGATGCTTGCTCATGGAGCCACTCATATTAGGCTGGGCTCATGCGCGCGACTTACGGATTCGTAAGGTGATAATCCCTGCCTCGGTTATGTTCGGAACCATTTTAGCGCTCGCTGATTAATCCGCGATCTTATAAAAAGCCGGATCTCGAAAAGACGCTCGCGGGGGCTTATGGTCTCGAAGAAGCTGGTAGCCAACGCCAAGCAGGCGGCTGATCTTCTGGCAGTGTTAGCCAGTCCGTGGCGACTATTGATTATGAGCCATTTGGCCAATCGCGGCGAAATGTCTGTCGGCGCCATCTGCGAAAAGTTGATGATAAGCCAATCGTCTCTGTCGCAGCACTTAGCCAAGCTGCGCAGGCTTGGCCTAGTAGAGACCCGGCGGGATAGCCAGACAATCTATTATTCCTGCAGTTCCGATGCAGCGCGCGAAATCCTTTCGTTTCTGGAAGGGATGTATGGCGCACCCGAGATGAAGCAGAAGCGCTTGTCTTCGGTAAGGTAGGACGGGTCTGTCTAATATGTAATCGCCGGCTTCCGCGATCACACCATAGCCAGGGATCGCCTTCGGTATATTAGCATTTGCTTGCGGCGGATCTGATGTCCGCTTGGCCGGCGTCATCCCAAAGCCCACCCCAACCTAGGCGCCGGCCACTTTCAATCATCGCTTCGCCTTCGGCCTGATCGTCTCGACCCGCACCTTGTCGCCGATCTCCTTGGCCATATCGAGAGCCGCCTGTTTGTCCTTGGTGGTGATCACGGTGCGCCAGTTCGGCTTTTCGAACACGCTCACGAGGTAGGTTGTGGCCGGCTTGTCGGTCATCTCATCCCCTGAAAAAGTTGAAAGCCCGCGCCTCGTGGCGGAAAGCGCGGGCCGATCAGGTGGTGCATTATCCCGATCTGCGGAAGGCATGGGGTGCATCCTGCCGCAAGCACCAATCTTTAGAGACGCCTAATATTCCGTCAAGGTGATCTTGCCTTCAGCAATCCCGCTGCCCCATTCACGGCAGCAGCGGGCGCCCCTAGGGATCGCGGGACTTGCCGAGGCGTTGGAACCTCTGCCGCCAAGAAAACTATCGGGGCGCCCTTATGTTCCTCATGACGCTACCCAGCCGTGGGGGACGCACACGGCCAATTGAATTGCGGCACGGGGATTACTGATTACCTGCCCGCCATGAACAAGACGAAGCTCACAGTCTGGATTGGGCTTGCCGTGCTGGCGGTGCTGCTCGTGATCGCGATTTATTGGTTTATGCAAGCGGACGCGCCCGACTGGTCCACGCGGCTTTGACCGCTACCCAGCCGTAGGAGGCCGCACCGGCCCTGTCGTGTTCCACTGGATGAACTCGACTTCCTTGCCGGTCACATCCCGCCGGACCGAGCCAACGCGAAGGTGCGTTCTAGCGTCGTCTTGTTGGCTTGCATTATCTTGGCCCTACAATTGGTTTCGGAGCGGGATATAGCGCGGGGCTTTAAAAGCAATGGCCCGCGCCGGGTGTGAGCCGAGACGGGCCTTTGTTTGTCTACCCGGTTGAGGGGACATCCAGGCCGCGTGGATTGGTGATGGGCAAAAGCATTCCAACCAGACCGCGCATCTCGTCATGGGCGACGATGCGGGTTTCGGCTTGGCCGTCGTTCACCCGATAGGCCACGCGAGTGCTGAGTGTCACGACGCTGGCAAGGATGTCCTCGCTAAACACTACAACCGCGCTCGAAATCTTGCGTTGAAGGATAGCCGACAAGGTATCGCCGCGGGCAGGTCGGCGTTCCTGCATCACTTCAAGAATGGTGTAGTCTTTGGTGGTCAGTTGGCAGCTATCGATAATGGGCATGGCGTGTCTCCGGCCGGCCTGTGCAGGGATCCGGCGTCAAGCGTTGATCGGGGAGAACTACCCCTGTGCCGGGCAAGGATTGGCCGGCGCAGGGGTCACACTCCCGCGATGAGGCTGCCCGCATGATTGAGGAGACGGATGGAAACGCCCATGGCTAGACGCGCGTCGCAATTGTCGAAAACGATGGCACGCGCTGATCGGCTGTATCGCCTTCCGGAGCTGGCTGGCTCACTTGAAGCACCAGCAACTGGTGCTGGCGTCCATCCCTGGCGGTCCACATGATCGACTGCCCGGCCGAGAGGCCCATCAAAGCCGTGCCAATCGGCGTAAGGATCGAAACCTTGCCTTGGGAGATGTCCGCATCGCCAGGGAAAACCAGCGTGACTGTTTTGCGATCACCCGTGTCGGGCTTGAACGTCACAATCGAGCCCATCCGCACGGTGTCGGCGGTGACCGAGCCATCGGCGACTATGCGCGCGCGCTCCAGCTCGGCGAGCAGTTCATCTGCCGCCTCAGGATTTCGGGCAGCAACGGTGTTCGCTAGCGCCGACAAACGTGCGTGCTCCGACTGTGCGATGCGGATAATCGGCTTGCGCCAGGTTTTGTTGTTCTCTTGCATTTGAATACTCACGCTTCTGCCCCGCAACTGGGACCCGCAGAAGGGTCGTCAACGGTTGTCGGTGCGACGAAAGTTTATTGCTGAATGCGCCGATGCTGCAGGGACTGATGCGACCCTGCGCCAATTGACATGTCGATGTTAGATGTTACCCCTCGGCCCGAGGCGCGCATGGCCACCGAGCCGGGGGTTACGATCCCGCTATGGGGCAAACCCGGAAAAGAAAATCGCTAAGGATTTTGGCGGCGGTGCACATACAGCCATAGTTGGGGACGCGATTTGCGAAGTCAAGGCGCGGCTCTGCAGTGCGCCGCCGCCAGCACGGCGGAGGGGCTGCTCGATTCAGATTTCCGGATCGTCGAGAATGCGAGAGATCGTGCTGCGCCCCAGTTCACTCATGGCGGGGTTGGTGCGACGGTAGTACCAGACGAGACCCATTGCCTGCTGGAAAGCCCAGGCAGCACCACGCTTCCACCAGAGATCCTCAACTTGAAGGTGGCGCCGAAACGTCGCCCTTCGTTCGCGGTCCAGAAGATGCCACGCGACTACCAGATCCAGCGATGGGTCGGCTGGTCCGAAACTGCCGCCATCCAGCACGCCGACAAGGCGCCCGCTCTGGACGAGAAGGTTTGCCGGGATAAGGTCCCTGTGACTCATCACGACAGGCTCTGGCGATGGCAACTCGCGCAAGCCCGCCCACAAATCGGTAGTGGGTCAGTTTGAAATTTAGATATTGCGATTCTCCCCTAACAGTCGGTACGTCCCAGCATTTGGATGGTTCGATATCGAATTAGGGGGCGACCTGAGATATGGAAAAGCGAAGCCTGCAAAATTATTTGGATGCCGGAAACATCCATATCGGAAGGGGGTCAATCATTCGCTTCCCTTTCGTTTACAGGGGAGAGAACTGGCGAAACGTAATGGTTTATGATTGCGATATCGAAGGTCGCGGAATGGGGCTTCTCGTTGTTAGCGGATACTATGCTGGAACGCCGATTGTTCACTTGCCGGAAGAATCCGGAAAGCACGCTATATCGACCAGGTGGATGCTAGATAATTTCAGTAAGTGGGTGGACGATGTACCCACACGGGAAATCTATATTATAGAAAAAATTGCAGATGTCTTCTTATAGGGCTGGCTGGTAGTGGGTCGACCCACTACCCGCCCGTCCCTCGCCTTGGCGTAGGAGTTGCTGAGCCGCTTGGTGTCGGCCTTTACGTAGTCAGGCGTGTAGCTGAATTGAACCGCACGCCGCTTGCAGGAAGTGCATTTCATTCGAGGGGCCAGGTCGGTGGCCATGGCCGGCGTGTCCGCGCCGTACCGGTCGCGCAGCGCCTTTAGGTCGAGCGTCTGCGAGTGATGGCATTGCAGGCAATGCACCGTCACCTTCATCTCATGCTCGATCAGCGATCCAAACGTCCAGCCCATGGTCCGGATGATATCGGCAGCAAGGTGCCTCGGCAATCTTTGTTCTCTGTTTGTACCCTGCATCAGCGGGTGATTATGTCGCTGACAAACCCAAAGTGAGATAGGGATATAATCAGGACAGGTCGGCAACCCCGCGAAATGGAGCGATCTATAGGAATGTGCTATGATTCGGCGCATGGGAAAGAAGGCGAAGCAGAAAGCGAAACAGTCAGTTGAACCACAGCCGGAGACCGCCCTTGAGCGGGAAGCCGCCCACTATGGCCTCACGAAAGAGGAGGCGTTGCGGATGCTGGAAGACGCCTACACCTTGAAGCCATTCGAGATAGCACACACCGCGAAGCGCCAGGCTTAACCAGCCGTAGGGAGACGACTTTGCTATTGCAATCACTGGCAACGGGTTGGCGGCGGTTCTGGTCGCGCAAGCTCATCGCCAAGTACGACGTGAAAGCCAAATATTTCACGGTCTCGTTCAAAGTCTACCAGTCGGATGATGGCGAACGGATGTGCCGTATGAGCGTCGTGTCAGGCCAAGATTCGAACTTCTCCCCGATGCGGGCAGTCGACCTCGACCTCCTTATCGAAGCGGCTCAGGAAGCTAGGGCGCAGCTAGGCGCTACCCAGCCATAGGGGCATGGCTACAGGACTTGTAGCGCCATCCGGGAGATACCTTTGAGGGTAACTAAGTTGCGATGGATCTAGGTTCTATTGAGAGACGCTAGCGCGACTCGGACAGCGGAGACTGCCAGGTTTAGGGCTAAGAAGAGAGCTACGAGAATTACGACCTGCCAATACCAGGCATAGGGGGCACGTATGGCGACAAACACAGCTACGCCACCTAGCGCCGTCTCGATCAACCAATTCATCTATTCTGCCTCCCGTTATCCGAGAATGCGGCCTTTTCCGGCTGGAGTCTAGACGGCGCTACCCAGCCGTAGGGAGGCGTGCAGCGAAAGCAGGTGCAGGAGGGCAAGGGCAACCGCCCAAGGGCGCCAAGGTCGAGGGCGAATGGATCAAACCGGGCCTTGTCGGCAGGGTCAAAACCTTGAAGCGCGAGGAACACCTTAGACACGCGACGCTCAGGGACATTCGCGAGGAATGATTTCCCATACGTTGCCCACCTTGACAGACCATGGAAACATGATTGGCACATTCCGCGTTCCATTATTTCCTACAGTATTAGTCGATTTCGGCCTTCGTGCTGGCCACTTATGAACGGTTTGGTCGCATGTAACGGGGATTGGGGCGGTTTCCCTGTTGACATCGCGTCCCGGGTCAGGGTGTATGTTGTTGTTCCTTTTAGAACTTTTCTCAATGGCGAGATCTGTCTTGAAAGGAACGCCCCCATGATAATCACCCTCGACCTCGGCCAGGTGCTCACCCTGACCGCAAGCGCGTTCGGCGTCGTGGCCGGCGTGATCGCGTTTGCCCGCTTCATCAAATGGTGGTGGCACAAGCCGCCAGCACCGGGCGAGTGATAGACCCATTCGCAGGCGCTGGCAGGCTCGGGTTCGGATAGTGTCTCAGTTTGAATTTTCGGGGAAGCGCATTATGGCCCATGATGCAGAGGGATTGGAAGAGTTCCACCAGCTAACGAGCAACCGGGAACCTAGTGCGCGGCAATCGATTGGGATCAATTCGGTTCGAAACGCGATCTCGATATCAAGGCGGGATATCGAGTCACGATGTTGACCGACTCGAATAAGAGTTATGCCGTCGCTCACATGGGCGACGACTTTCCCCTGCCACCATTCCTGTCCGTCATCGCTCACGCGATCTTCTTTTTGTAAGGCCCGCGCTTGCCGGGCTTCGGCGCAACTGCATCCATCTTCTCGCAAAGGTCTTCCATTGACCAGAGCGTCATGGACACGCCAGCTGCCATTGCCGGCGTCATTTCACGTCTTGTGCATTTTGATGAAGTTGTACCAAACCGTGTAGATCGCCACCTTATTCAAACTGAGACACTACCCACAAATCGCGAAGCCGAGCCACATCGAGAAGGCCCTCGCTGTTTTCAAAACAAACAGCCAGCCAGTCGTCATGATCGGAGAGATGTCCGCCACGTCCTTGCCCGTCGAAGCGTCGACCCCTTGTGTCTGCTTTGCGCAACGATGCCACGAGGTGTGCAAGGTCCAGGGCGAACGTCGTCGATCCACTTAGCCCGTGCGGCGTGGCAACCTCGCCTTCGATCCACGTCTGCAATGCCCATGGCATCGGATAGTGAGAACCTGGCGCGCCGAGCCCAATCGGCTGAGGCGTCGGAAACAAACAAAGTTCCCCAAACTCAACCATGGCAGCGGCCTCTGACCGAAGCATATCGGCGCAGTCGGTCGGATTCATTGCCCGCAGTGGAAACCGCGCGGCGCTCTTCGAGCCAATGCGGAAGATTGCATTAACGGTTCCCAAGGACTTCACCGAGGTGATTTCCTCATGGCGATACTGGGGAAACTGATCGCGGATCATCTGGCGAGCGATATCGATGTCGATATCCACCTGATCGTCATGCATCATTGGGTTCTCGTCGTGCCAAGCTGACTATGAACGGCAAATGGTTTTTATCGATTGCACGGAACAATGACCGCTCGCCAACAAGTTGCGATATGTCTGCACGGGGGCCGTTTGCAGACTGTCCGTTTTGGGGATGGCGAGCCTTGAAAGGGGACTGACGCGTCCAGCGTATCGCGGACTCTTTGCGCCAAGAGCCACGTTGATAGTCGCCCGTCAGCGACTTCAAGTCTCGCGGCACAGACCAGCGTCCCAATATGTCGGCTGCTCCCATGGGGGTGGCTGATGCAACCACCATGGGCCCGTTTCATGGCGAGGGCACATCTAGCCGCCCCGCTACTTGGAAGAACCGGTAATAGACGCCGCCAGTTACACTGCCTTGCTTAGCAGGAGTTCGTCGCTGAGTGCGCGTTCGTTGGGATCGATCGGACCCAGGTTCTTCACCACCCGGAAGCGACCGCTCTGTGCCTGTGCGATGTACATGTTCATGCGAACATGGTGCTGGCCGGGGACCATTTCGGCCGGACCACCCGGTCCCTCGCTGATCCGTGCGTGATCGAGCGCACGGATCACCGCGTCGCGCTCGACCGTGCCAGCTTCGTTCACCGCCGCTTCCCACATTTTGACCGCCCGGTAGTGGCCGGTGCAGCCGCTGCCCGCGGTCAACATGGCACTGCCGGAGAACCGTTCGCCGTAGCGACGCAAGAGCGCGCGGCCAAACGGATCGTCGAGTTCCTGGTAGTAGTCGAGGCAGCTGTAGAGGCCCTCGATCTGCTCGAACGGCACCAGATTGAAGAAGTTCTCGTCGAAGTAGGTGCAGACGATCTTGCCGCCGCGTTTGCCGAAACCGGCCTTGTGCAGTTCTTCGAGGAACGGTGTCAGGCCCGGCGGAACGATGGTATTGAAAACCACGTCGGTGCCGCTCGCCATGATCTGCTGCACCGTCCGCCGGAAATCGACGGTATCCAGCGGAAAATACTCCTCGCCGACGATCTCGCCGCCATTGGCGCGCACCACCCGGCTCGCGGCCTTGTTCAGCAAATGGGGCCAGATGTAGTCGGCCGACGGCAAGTAGAACGTCTTCGCCCCGGTGCTCTTCATCAGCCATGGGATTAGCGGTTCGACCTGCTGCGCGGGCACGGGACCCGTGCAGAAGATCAGCGGATCGTTTTCCTGTCCCTCATACTGCTCGGTGTAGATGTAGAGCGTCCTGCCCCGCGTAACTGCCTCGCTCTTGATAGCCTGGCGGGTCGAGCTGTAGATGCCGCCGACGACCACATCGACCTTATCGACGTCGATCAGTTTCGCGGTCCTCGCCCTGGCGACGCCGTCGATGGTTTCGCCATCCTCGATAACAAGCTCCAGCGGCCGGCCGAGCAAGCCGCCTTTGGCGTTGATGTCGTCGACGAGCATGGTGGTGAGGTTCGCATTTGCGATGCCCATGAAAGACAATGGGCCGGTGAGTTCGGCGACAAGGCCGATCTTGATGGGTTTCGGATCCATTTGATTTCTCCAAATCTGGGGGTTCGTCGGGGCGCGCCGCCGCCGGGCGGCAGGCGCTCAGGGCGGGAGCTCAGGCCTCGTAGTGGCCGAGCAGCAGTGCTGCCTGCGGCTTGCCGACATGGCCGGCTTCCTGCAGGATCGCGGGCACCTCAGGATCCGACACGAAATTCTTCCAGCCCTCGGCGTCCCAGTCGAAGATCGCCCAGACGCGGTCGGGCTCGCTGGGGTCTCGGAAGACGGTTGCGCCGTTCGAGCCGTGCAGCCGGCGCTTGTCGGCGCCCTTGGTCGAAAAGATGCGGATGAAGTGGTCTACGTCCACCACTTTGGTCGTTGCGAGAAGCATCTGATTTCCTCCTGTCGGTCGCGGCCACCATTGGTCCGTCGACAGGATCACGATGGGCGCCCGCAAGCGGGTGCACATGGGGTGGATTCCCTATGCCTGCGTTTCGCCCGGTCGGATAAGACCGTGCTCAACCGCATAGAGCGCGGCAGCGGCGCGAGTGGTCACGCCGATCTTGGAATAGACACTCTGGATATGGTGGTCTGCGGTCTTGGGCGAGATTTCGAGCTTGCTAGCCGCTTCCTTCACTGTAAGGCCGGCGGCGATCAGCCGCAGCACCTCGATCTCGCGTGGCGTCATGCCAGCAAGCGCCCTCGGCAGCGCTCGGCGCGACGGCAGCCCCGAGAAGGACAACACGGCCTCGGCGGCGTCAGGGCAGATGCAGCCGTCGCGAACCGCGGCGCGCAACTGGCTCGCCGCAGCTTCGCTGGACAGCGCCTTGCGGTGAGGACGTTCCTCGCGCGACGTCTGGAACGCTTCCGCAGCGGCCAGGATCCTCGCTGCTGGAGATAGATCGGAGCCGCCGACCTTGCGGTGATAGCCCGAGCCATCCAGGCGTTCGTGATGGCGAAGCACTAGGGCGGCCATCGCATCTCCCTCGTGGCCGAACGAGGCCAGCGCCCGTTCGCCGTAATAGGCGTGCAGCTGTGCCGCGTCGCGCTCGCGCACCGACAGCGGACCATTGCGCATCCAGGTCGCCACCGGCACCACCAGTTCGCCAATGTCGTGGATACAGCCCGACCAGCGCAGCGCGCGGAGGTCTGTGGCGGGCAGCTTCATTTGCCCCCCGGCTCCCTCGGCCAGTTGCGCGACCATCCGTGAATGGCCGAAGGTAAGCGGCATGCGCATGTCGATCATGTCGGCGATGGCGAGGAATGCCTCGTCGCAGGCTGCCTCGTCCAGCGTCACCGGCGGATCGGGCTCGAGCGCCAGGATCGTATCGCGGTCGACCGTCGCACCGATCCCCTCCATCAGAGCCGCGGCGTTAGCCGAGACGAGTCGAGCCAAATCCGCTTCGTATGGGCCATCGGCGCGACTGCCTATGGTTTCGGCCATCCCCTCGATGCCGACGGCTTCGCTGAGCGCAATGGCATCCTGCGCTAGCGTGATCAGGCGGACGGCCGGCAAGACATCCTCGCCGCTCAGCCCACGCGGCAGGCCCTTGCCGTCCCAGCGTTCCTAGATCTGCCCGAGATTTCGCCGGATCTCCTCGGACAGGCCAAGCCGTTGGCCGATCCGCTGCGCGACCTCGCAATGCGCTGTGAGCACCGGGCGAGCCACTGCGAGCGCCTGCGACATCGCGGTCTCAATCGCCCTCGCCTGCGCGTCAGGCTCGAGATCGTAGTAGAACCGTTTGAAGGCCTGCACGAAGACCCTGCCCAGTTCCGCACGATTGCCCATGTCGAGACCTACAAGATCTTGGCGAAGAGCGATTTCGTCGCCGAAGGTGGCCGACAGAAGGTCCGTGTCGGCGTTGCAGCCGACATAGCGCAGCATCGACTGGTGGTAGGCGTTGCGCCGAACCTCTTCGGAAACACCCGCAAGATCGGCGATCCGCATTGCAAGCACGCAGGATTTCAGTGCGAAGTCGCGAGAATGGCCCGTGGCCAGGTCCGAAGCATAAGCCAGGACCATCATAAAGTCCGCCCGGCGTATCGAGACGTCTGTCATCGCACACCCCCAGTGAGCCTCATGCTAGCCGCCTGCGCCGTCATTACCTAGGGGAAAGATCCCAACCCTGATCGAGATCTTGCGAGAAACAGAATTTTCGGTTTTGGGCCGTTTGCGGACCGGCGGGTTCGGGAACATGTGGCGCTGAGCTGCCATTCGACAACTCGACGGCAACTAGCCACTATTTCAAGCCCCGCTGGTCAATGCACACGGCCTCTCTCTCAGACCACGGGTTATATCTTGTGTATGTCCCTAGCCACCCCCAGCAGTCCAGTATCTTGGATGAGATCTATAATGCAGCGCTTGCCATCGTTGGTACCGCCGGGTCCATTTGGCCCGTGTCGAATATCTCTATGAGAGCATCGCACTATTCTGGCAGCCCAGCAGCATTAAGCGCAGCACCAAGGCATTCCGCGAGCGCTGGAGCACAGTTCACGCCCGCAAACTGGCGGCTGTAGCGGAACGTTGGCTGCAGTTCGAGCACCCGCGCGGCAGCTGCCCTCGCTTCCTGCAACCGGCCGAGTTTGGCAAGTGCAGCGGCCAATTGCACATAAGTGATGCTGTGTGCGGGATTGGCCTGAACGGACTTGTAAGCGGCGCGACAGGCTTCGTCGTAGCGGCCGCGGAGCAGGTGACTCATCGCCTGCGCGTCGAAAGCGGCGAAAGCCCAAGGGTCAAAGGGGCTTAGCCGCATTCCGCGCTCGCTCCAGTCGATGGCTCGCTCTGCTTCTGCGCCCCATCCGAGGACGACACTGCCGAGAATATAGGTCAGCGCTGATGACGGGCTGATCGCGAGCGCAGCTTCCAATGCAGTGAAAGCAGCGCTGCGGTCATGTCCATCCATGCCCAGGGAAAATCCCGCGAGAGTTAATGCGGACGCATCGTCCTGTCCCTGGAGGATGGCCGAGCGGGCATGGCGGATCGAAGCGGCGCGGTTGGCTTCCTGCAAGCCGCTGCGGAGGAAGAGGCAATGGTGGCACATCGCAGCGTTGCCGTGCGCCAGCGCATAGGTCGGATCGAGTTCGATGGCACGTTCCAGCAGAACGAGCGCGCGCGTCACTTGCTCGGGCATTCCGGAATCAACGTCGAGCTGCGCCCGAAGCACGAGGTCATAGGCATCAAGGTTGTCGGGACGCCTACGTTTCACCCTGTCGATTTCGGCACGCCGCAGGCTCGGTGCGATTGCGCCGACGGCCGACATGGCGATCTCATCCTGAAGCGCGAAGATATCGTCCGAGCTGCGGTCATACCGCTCGGCCCATACATGAGCGCCGGTCGATGCATCGATCATCTGGCCGGTCACGCGCACGTGGCCGCCAGCTCTTCGCACGCTGCCTTCGAGTACATACCGGACGCCAAGCTCGCGGCCGACCTGTTTCACGTCCACGGCGCGGCCCTTGTAGGTAAAGGTCGAATTTCGCGCGATTACGAGCAACCAGTTGATGCGTGCCAGGCCACTGATGATATCGTCCACCATCCCATCGGCGAAATAATCCTGCTCCGGATCGCCGCTTAGGTTTGAGAACGGCAAAACCGCAACCGACGGTTTGTCCAGCAATGTCAGCGTTGCAGTTGCGGTGCCGCCGGATCTCGGATTACAGCTACCGCCCGTGACCGCCGGCCCGACATAGCGATAGCCGCGTCGCGGCAGCGTTTCGATCCAGTATGCGCCGTCCGCCAACCGTCCAAAGAGCCTCCGCACTGCCGCAATCTGGACCGTGAGGTTGCTGTCCTCAATGGCCTGTCCGGGCCACGCCGCCTCGATCAGAGCTTCTTTCGGAACCGGCGCGCCCGCCTGTTCCACAAGCAGCGCAAGCAGCGCGACCGCCCGCTGGCCGAGCGGCGTCGGCTCGACGCCGTGGAATAGAATCCCGGTATCGGTGTCGAGGCGAAAGGGGCCAAACGTAAGGCTTGTCGACATTCCCGAAGAAGATACCGTTTGTGATTTTTTCGCAACGATTTCGGAAAGGCTTCACGACTCGCCGAAACGGGGAGCGCACCTTGTGCCCTTGGTTGCGGAAGTAGCACCGAGCCAATGGAGGATCAAATGAGCGTCGCTCCCGTCATTCGTATGCCCCACGAGGATAAGGGGGTCATGTTACGTGGCCATCCGATGGTGTTCCTCGTCACCGGCGAGGATACGAAACACACGAGCGTGTTCGACTGGACGATCCCGACCGGTTTCGCCACCGGCCTGCATGTTCATCGCGTGCAGGAGGAAACTTTCTACCTGCTTGACGGCGAATGCGTTTGGCAGGTTGGTGATAAGACGATCCACGCTACCCTAGGCACTTTCCTGTTCATTCCGCCGGGGGTCCCGCACAATATCACCAATGTGAGCGAGAAGCCGGCGCGGGTGCTGATGACCGTCTCTCCGCCAGGGCATGAGCACTATTTCGAAGAGCTCGCCAAGCTGGCTGAACGCGGCTCTCCTGATCCGAAAATGCTTGCCAACTTGCGGGACCGTTACGACACTGACCAGCTCTCGACCCTGACAACAAGAGCATAAGCTCGATCTGCAATGTCGGGCTAATGGCGCAACGTCGCTCATGCCCTCGGCACGAGCGACGTCCGCTTTTGCGGGCGCATGGGGCCGCCATAAACGACCGAGATCAGGCGCGTTGCCGCCAGGAACCTTTTGGGCCGTGAACGGACTGGCGGCTTTTCGGGAGCGAGGCCAGGAAAGCAGACATGCGATTGCGTTCGAAAAAAGCAATAAAGTTCGAATCTCGTCTGGCGCGCCATCCCTTCTCAGGGGACAAAACAAATCATGGCCGCGTGGGTTTCCCACGCCCTTGGGGGCTTGACCTGATCGCGCGTTGCGGAGATGCGATATTTTGTCTTCGGGACAACGGAATGTTTGCTTGCCCCGGGCTGGATCGAACAAAGGAATGGCAGTTGCATGAAACTGCTACCGCCAACTGTTGTACATTTTCATTACGGAGGTACTGGCGCATGGAACAGGACATTTCCCTGTTTATTCTAGCGGCGGCCAAGTTCGAGTTCTTCTTGGTCAATCGCGACATACGGTTTGCACACGTTACGAACGTCCGTGGCATTCGCGCTGTCACGGGCGTGAACTGGAGCGTGATCGCCGTCGATGTAGAAAACAGATTTCCTTTCGCCAGCTTCGACTTTGCGGGCCGAGGCATTCTCATCTTCAAGGAAACCGTGCCGCAATATCTCACAGTCGCGTGGGGCGGCGCACTGAAATGGGATAGCGACAACGTTCCAATCGATTCATGGGATCGCCTGCTCGCTCGGAGCTACGCTCAGTTGAGGAACAATGTTGCGCATGGCAACAAACATCAGATGCCAGCTCCGTTTACATATCAGCGGACCCTCGAATTTCTGCCAGCGGGTCACGCATTGATGGATTTCGTTGCCACTCAGGTCTTCGATGAGGCCGATTGGAATACGCCAATCTTTAACTGAGCTCCGCCAGCCAGCACCACCTGCTTCGTGTTTCTCTGCCCCGCAGAGGTGATTGTGTCAGGGTTACCCTACCCAACCATACGTATTTGTTCGGGGTAACCTGTGAAGAATAATTGAAGCGACCTGCTATCCCCGTATAGTGCTTCTAAGCTCAACACCAAGGGTCGATTTGCGATAATTATCGCCACAGAAATTTCGTACGCTACGAGGCACGTTTGAAACTCGTCGATAAAGCCGAAATCTTGAAAGATGCGGAGACTCGTGGGCTCCGGAGAGCGCTCTTTGTCACGGCTCTGGATATGGAGATGAGTGCGGTCAGGGCACATCTAACGCATCTTGGGTCCTGTCAGGCGCGCGACGGCAATATTGTTGAGATCGGGCAGTTTTCCGCTCCGGGCGATGAGTGGCTCGTTGTCGTCACCGAATCCGGTGCCGGAACACACGCAGCGCAGACGGCAGTGACATATGCTTCCGTAGATTTTGGACCGTTCGAGGTCATGTTGTTCGTTGGGGTTGCGGCGTCTAGAAAACCAGAGGCTCCTATCGGAGCTGTAGTTGTCTCAAACCATGTCTATTTTCCTTACAGCGGCAAGTACCAAGGTGGCGAATTTTCCAGCCGCCCTCACACCTTCCCAGTTGATCCGCGTCTGGTTGGTCTTGCGAAGAAGCTTCGCCGCGATAGCGAGTGGCAGATGCGCATTCGCGATTTGCTCAGACAGAAGCTCCCGGACACATCCGTCTATCCTCAGCCTTTTCCACCAGGCTGTTTTGTTGCGCCAATCATCTCCGTCGAAGCAGTATCTGCTGACGCCGAGTCCGAACTGGAAAAACAGATTTCGAAACACTACGGCGATTCCCTCGCGCTGGAGATGGAAGGCTACGGTGCGCTCTATGCAGGGTCGCTTGAGCGGACGCCAAGCATCGTGGTCCGTGGCATTTCGGATATGCGCAAAGAAAAAACGCCAGAACTCGATGCCATCTATCAACCTGTCGCTGCCGCTCATGCTGCTGCGTTCGGGTTCGAACTGCTCGCTGCATGGAGTCAATCCTCTCCGGCGCTGCGTCCCGCACCAGCTATTTCAGCAACACCAGAAAGCGGAGGGGCAGAGGAGAACATAACTTCTGCATCAGCAGGCGTTGAAAGCGCGCGAACAACACTTGTCCTCAATTTCGCTGGGAACGCCACCGATTTTCCCAAAGAAAAGATCGATCAGATAATTGATGGGCTTCGCTCGATAACTGGCGATCCAGAACTTAGTCTCGTGCGCACCGAAGTCGGATCTTTTCACATTTTCGTGTCCGCGCGAGTAGCCGACATTGCGCGGCTGAGCGCGCAGGAGACGTTCCGGCTCTTGCAGGAGAAGTTTCAGTCACGCCTGCTGGGCGTCTCGACAGAATCCGAACTCTTGTCTACGCCGACATTGGGTGTCAGCATGCTGGAAGCATCCCGTCCACTCCTTGATTGGCCTAAGACCCTTCCAGATGGAACCGCAATTCATCGCCCCGAACTAGATCACCTGTTATCGTTAGTTCAAGATTCTGAAAGCAGCACAACGGCGCTCTTGGGACTACCTGGCGCAGGAAAATCTGCACTGCTGGCAGCATTCGGCCAGCGCCTTCATGACCAAAACATTCCATTTCTGGCGATTAAGGCAGACCTCCTAGACCTCGACATTTCTAACGAAGAAGGTATTTCACGATCCATCGGACTGGATCACGTTCCATCAAAGCTCCTACTTGAGCTGTCGCGCACGCGTCCCACCGTGCTCATCATTGATCAGCTCGACGCACTAGCTGGGTATGTGGACCTACGCACCGGTCGTCTCAATGTCCTGCTCAACCTTGTCCGCAAGCTGAGCGGCTCGCGGAATATTCACATCGTTTTGTCCGCCCGTACTTTTGAATACGACCACGATGTCCGCCTTCGAACCATTCATGCTGAGAGTCTTAACCTGGAGTTGCCGCCCTGGAGCACGGTACTCAGCGTTTTGGAAAAGCATGGCATTCAGGCGGCAGGGTGGCCTGCAAATGCACAAGAAGTCATGCGCTCGCCGCAGGCGCTTGCGACATATCTCAAGTTGGGCGAACGCGCGGGCAGCGAACCGTTCGCCAAATATCAGACCATGCTCAATCATCTTTGGGAGGAGCACATTCTGAAGCGGCCCGACGGCGCCAAGCTTTCCAAGCTCGCGGGAAATATCGCCGAGCAGATGGCGGAACTTGAGACCATGTGGCTGAATTCAGCGCGTTTCGAGGAAAATACCAGCGAACTTGATACCTTGATCGCTTTGGGCATCCTGACGCGCTACGGCGCGGCCGGGCGAATCGGATTTTCACACCAGACCGTCTTCGAACACGCGCTTGCGCGCGCGTTCTCACAGCAGACCGGCCGACTGTCTCGGTACATACTGGAGCGCGAAGCCTCCTTGTTTGTCAGGCCGAAACTCTGGGCTGCTTTGACATATCTGCGGGACGTTGAGCCTCCCACATATCTCACGGAACTGCGTGCCATCTGGTCGACACAGAATCTGAGGATTCACTTGCAGCATCTCTTGATCGAGTTTTTGGGGCAACAATCTGAACCAATCGACCCGGAAGTGCTCCTGATGGGGGACGCCCTGAATTCCGCGCATCGCCAGATTGCATTGCAGGCGATTGTCGGCAGTGATGGATGGTTCGGGCGTTTGCAGCACGCAATTGCCGCCGCGATGACAATACCGGGCGAGGATAATATCGCGGCGGCTATTCTGTCCCGAGCCTTCAGTTCCGCGCCGGAGACAGTCACTTCATTGCTGCGCTCCCACTGGCTGCCGGACAAACGGTTTGACCGCCTCACGCTATTCGTCATTCAGTCCTGTCCACACTGGACAGAAGGCGTTCTCGAAATCGCAAGTTCAGTTGCTGCCCGCTCGGCGACATCGCCGTATGAATTCGATCATATCGTAGGTACGCTTGGCGCATCCCAACCAGATATGGCGCTGCGATTTGTTCGGTCTCAGCTCGATGCCCAGCTCAAAGCAGCGATAGAAGAAGGCCAACGCCGTATGGCACTTGTCCCACCTGAGGGGGATGATGACAGGATTGTCTGGCGGATATCGAACTCGCCGACCGAGCCGATTACAAAAGTCATCGAGAACTCCAACGGATGGGACAGTCTCGAAGCGCTTGCCAGAGAGCACCCTAAGGATTTCCTGAGAATTTTGTGGCCGTGGTTCCGCCATGCAACCGATGTGTTGCGCGATCTTGAAAACGACACCGATGGCCCGGGTTTCGCACTAAGCTATCAGGTCGATTTCCGCTTCGATGGAGAGTCCCCACTGGACTTGCCTGAACATCCGATTCAAGGCGCACTAAGAACAGCGGCGGAAGAACTGGCAAAGGAGGACGAAGCGGAGTTCCTTGGCTGGATCGACCGCAACCAGTACGATGATTCAACGCCCGCGCAGCGCCTGTTCGCATATGCCCTTGCGAGTCAGCCGGAAAAATACGCCGATCAATCACTTCAGTTTTTTCTGCAGGATACCAACCGCTTTCATCTGGGAAATCTTCAAGACACCCATAGCACAACGACCAAGCTCATCCGCGCTGCAAGCCCGTATTGGTCTGACAGTCAGGTGAGGATTTTTGAAAAGACGGTCTTTGATTATTCTCCAAAGCCACGATCGGGACTGGATGCGAGCTCAAAGCGCTATTTTGGTCAACGTATCCGTCGCCTGAAGACGGATCTTCTAGAAGCGTTGCCGCGTGAGCGCACGTCCGAAGAGGTGAAGCGATTCATCACCGAGCAGCGAAGGCAGTTTCCTGCTCAAAAGGATGGTGTGCGATCCTACGGCCCTCAATGGATCGGATCAGCGATAGCAGCCGAAAATCTGGCGAAGGCCAGTGATGACGACATCATCAACGCTTTCACAGAATTGCCCGACGCCAGTGGTTGGGACCATCCGAAGCACTGGATGAAGGGCGGGAATGTTCAGCTCTCACGAGAATTCGCCGAATTCGCAAAGTCGAAGCCAGACCGGGCTTCCGCAATCATCAAGAAGATGACGCCCGACATTGGAACGCGCGCAGCCGGATATGCGCTGGATGCAATGGCAGAAGCGGCTTCCGCCGAACTCATTCTGGAGCTGATCAATCATCTTGATCAGCGCGGCTTCTCTGGTGAAGAGTATCGCGGTAGCGCAGCCAGAGCTGTCGAACGGCTGGTCAGGCGTGATCTGAACATCGATGAGAAAACCATTGCGTTACTCGAAAGCTGGCTTGCGGAAAAGCCCGCAGTTCCAGAGCGTGAGGATTCGGATGATGAGGACGATGAAGAAATTTTCACGGCTGCGACCAACGATGCCAAAAAAGAGGAGCGACAGGAAAGTATACTATGGGGAATGGGCGGACTAAGGATTCTGCCCCACGGTAACTATCCGATTATTGAGGTTTTGTTCCAGATATTCCTTCGCAATAAAGATTATCTTCGCGTTATATCGATGCTGAACGGGCAGCTAAGCGCAGAAAACGATAGCCGTATCTGGGAGGCGTTGCTACGATTTCTGCCGTACATACCATCGACACATATTAGCGAATTAACTGACTTTCTGGATCGCCTGTTCGGCCAGTATCCCGAGCTTGCCCGCACGCACGAGGGGTTGCGTCTGTTGGCCCAACTTCACTGGAAGGCGGATGCCTTTGTGGGCTCTCTGCTTTCGCGCTGGGACTACTCCGCATCAGCAAGCAATGAGCAGGGATATGGTGAACTAGTCGCGCTAATTTCTCTCGTCCAGCCTAGCCTCGACTGGCCCAAGAAGCTTCTCAACGAAATCCTTTCGAAACCCGAGCTTTCAAATGCTAGGATCGGCGCTGCATACGCGGCAGTAAATGTTTGGTCCGAAGAGGAATGGCAGGTCGCGTGCTCAACCCTGCTTCAGAGAATTATCCCAATCGCAGACAAGCTCGCTTGGGTTGCGATCTTCGATCTCTTCCGCCTTGTCGATGAGATAACGCCGGAGCCGCACTGGATACAGTTGCTGAGGACAATCGAGGAGCACCTTGCCAACGCAAAAGGTGTGAATTCCAGTTTTGTTGTTGAGCGGCTGCAGACACTGCTCCCGCACTCCGGACAGCTTGTCGGAAGATTTGCTCGTGGATTGATTGCCAACTGGCGCACGGAACTGGCCGACATGAGCACTGGCACTGCGACCGTTGCCCCTGAATTTGTAGACATAGCAATTACGCTTCACCGGCTAGGACCGGATACGCGCGAACTTGGCACTGAGCTGTTTGAAGACCTGCTTCAGGCAAACGCATATACTGCCAGGGAAACACTCGATCAGATTGACAACCGATTCAGAAGCATTCCAACCTCACGGCGGCCGAGGCTTCCACGGCGTTCAAGGAATGCTCGTTCTCGGCGCCAACCAAAATCAGTTGGCGGTGAATGATGAGTATTCTCGCCGGCGATCCACTCACACAGCTTGCTTTCTCGGTGTACGAGAACAAGGGTGTGTTTGCCGTGGTGCTGGGGTCTGGCCTTTCGCGCGCAGCGGAAATTCCTACCGGTTGGGAAATCACGCTTGACCTGATCCGCCGTGCTGCGCTGGCGCAGGGAATAGAGGATCAGACCGACTGGGCTGCGTGGTACCGCAAGACCGCAGGAGAAGAACCCAGCTACTCCAGACTCCTTGAAGAGCTGGCTTCATCGCCTGAGGAGCGACGCTCAATCCTGCACAGCTACATAGAGCCGAGTGACGAGGATCGTGAAGCGGGACGCAAAATTCCCACGGCTGCACACAATGCTATCGCAGAACTTGTGCGTAGCGGCTATATCCGCGTCATCGTCACAACCAACTTTGATCGACTGATGGAAAACGCGTTGCGAGAGCGCGGAATCGAGCCAACAATCGTGTCATCCGTTGACGCGCTTTCCGGCGCCGAGCCGATTACACACAGCGCTTGCTACATCCTCAAACTGCATGGCGATTACAAGGACGCGCGGATTCTTAACACGGAGGCCGAACTTAGCGGCTATCCAAAACAGTATGACACCCTTCTTGATCGTATCATGGACGAACACGGGCTCATCGTTTGTGGCTGGTCGGGCGAGTGGGATAGCGCGTTGCGTGCGGCATTTCTTCGAGCGCCAAACCGTCGCTACTCAGTATTCTGGGCATCTCGCGGAAATCTTGGTAGCGGGGCACAGACAATCGTTGACCATCGCCGTGCACGCGTTATCGCCATTAATGATGCAGACAACTTCTTTCGAGGATTGCAGCAGCGCGTCGAAACGCTCGAACAGAGTAAGCGCCAGAATCCTTTCAGCATTGAACTTTTGGTCAGCAGTGCAAAGCGTTTTCTGGCAAAGCCGGAGTACCGCATCCAGATGGATGAACTCTTTGCCCAGGAAGCGGATCGTCTGTTAGCGCAACTAGGCACGTCCGAGTTTGAAATTATTTCGCAAGGAGACGCCGACGCTTTCCGCTCGCATGTACGCAGCTATGAGGCCGCCACAGAGGCGCTAACCTGCATGGTCGGCGTTCTAGCTCGCTGGGGAGATGACACGGAGTTCTCGCTTGTGCTGGATATTATCCAGAGCCTCTACACCTATGCAAAGCGACCTGGTGGCGGCTCTGTAAGGCTACTAAACCTACGTTCATATCCAGCAGTACTCATTTTCACGGCATACGGTCTTGGGCTTACGCGGGCAACGCGGTGGGCAATGCTTCATAGGATGTTCAATGCGAAGGTTGATCAACAGTATGGAGAGCCGCAGCGCCTGATTGACGTTCTCTTCCTGAATATTTGGGATGGAGATGAGAACGAGGCATTCAAAAATATTGAAGGATTCGAAAAGCGAAAGACAGCGCTAAGCGATCACTTGCTGACGATATTCCTGCAATGGGCGAAGACTTTTGTTGGCCTTACCCCGAACTTCGAGCTCATGTTTGAGCGCTTTGAAATTCTTGGATCACTAGCGAATTTCGAACAATATTCAAAGGCTCGAGTGAAGGAGACCCTCCAAGGCGACCCTCGCAACGGCTGGGAGTTCATGGCTTTCGGACGTGCTGCATGGGACGGTAAGAACAGGGATAAGATTCTCAGCGAAATGCAGACGGACCCGTTTAAGTTGGAGTTGGTGCGCTCAGGCTTTGCCCAGGGGGATCCTGAATTCATAGACCTTTTTGCTCAAAACTTCGCACGTGTCGCTGCGCGAGTAAGGTGGCAATAATCGGTGCTGCAGTTCGGTGGCGCTTTAGACAGTCCGAACGACCGAGATTAGCCGTATTTCCGCCAGACTGTTGCGGGGCCGGAAGTGGTCCGGCAGCTAACAGTTAACGCAAAGGGAGAAAGCCGCCGCCTGCCGGCGAGCCTCAAGCTTTTGGGAAACCCATGCTCAGGAAGTTGCGCTGATGAATCTACTGTAACATTGACGCATGCGAATCGATTTGTCAGGTCAATCGGTCGATGCCTTAGCTGAGATTATCTCGGGCGGCTCGGCCGGCGGCTACGAGCCGTCAATTGGCCTTTACCGGCAGGGGTGGCGATTGGAGGCTTGGTTCAAGGGCTTTGGGGTACCCTTCGACATCAAAGGCGAGAGCCGTTTACCTGCCACAAAGACGGCCATCCATGGCGCAATGTTCATCGACACAGGCAACGGCGAACTGCTCAAACAGATCATCGAGAGCGCGGCAGACCCGCGCGACTTCATCAAGGAGCCTGAGCGACACACCGCTGTTGTCGAGTACCTCAACAAGCACTTGTTCTATGACGGACTCAAGTTAGAGCCGGCCGGGCGCACAGTGCGCCTGGTCGAGATTGTGGAAACTGCTCCGGTTACCAATGAGCTTTCCGCAATGGCCGTCGGCATCGACTTCGATACGGTCAACCGGGACCTAGATCGTGCGCTTCGAGCGGCCGTCGCAGACCCCGAGTTGGCAGTTACATCGGCTTGCGCAGTCGTCGAAAGCGTCTGCCGCTCTATCCTTGTTGAGCTGGAGCTCGACTTCCCTGCCAAACAGGACATCAGCTCGCTCTATCGCGCAGTACGCGATCCACTTGGTCTGGATCCAATGAAAGAAGGTTTGGCGCCCGAGATCGTCAACGACGTGAAGGCGGTACTCTCCGGTTTGGTTACTTCGGTGCAGAGCATCGGCTCCCTGCGCACTCACGTCGGCGGCGCCCACGGCAAAGAGAAAGGCTTCCGACGTATCGATGCCCCAATAGCCAAGCTTGCTATCCATTCCGCGTCCGCGATCGCGCTCTTCATCATCGAGACGTGGCAACTGCGCCATCCTGGGCGTGCGCTGCCACTGCGCGACAAGCCGAAAGAAGCGTCATGAGTGAGAAGCCGATAATCCTGAAGTTGATGCCCGATCGCGCGGACGAAGGCCTTCGTGTCGCCTATCATCCGAAAAAGGTCGGTGACTATGAGATCGAACTCCAACTCAAACCGGAAGCACTGAAAGCGGCGGCGAAAGCCAACGCCGACTTCGAGGCGCCGACAGAGCCGATCATTCTTGCCCGATACAAGGCCTCGACCCGCACCCTCACCACATATCCGATCACCACAACCTTCGGGGCCTACTTCCTCGAGCCCAAATACCTCCATCTAGAGACCATCATTCTCGAAGACGTCGACTCACCGGGCGCGATCAAGGACGATGACTACCTCTACTTTGAGGAGTTGCCAGTGGGCATCGTCAGGGAGCCCTTGGCCGGCTTCGGCTTGACTTACGACATGCGATTTATCGCGGAGGCGGCAGAGCACCAGAGCGCCGTTAGCACGCTGCGAATCTCGAACGACAAAGGGGTATCCCGCAAGGGCGACGTGCTTACGATGTCGTACTCGATGTTCGACAAATTTCGTCGCGATATCAACCGAACGCACAAGCGATCCATCGATCTGGCAAACAGGGCGAAGCGCGAGTACCTCGACGCCAATCTCAACATCATGCTTGACCCAGACTTCGACCTTCCGATCGGCGACGGCACCCGTCGCCCAGTCGCCGATATCCTTGCTGAGACGCTCATCGGCAAGTCTCGATCGCCGGAGGCCGAAGCCAAGGCCGCAGCTCGCACGGTCAAGAAGTCGGTCAGGACGTTGGCAGAGAAAGAGCCGGGGGAGCTGCTCGAGTTGCGTCGTGAAATCGAGTTCGTGTCGCTTGAGGAGCTGATCGAGATTTTCGGTAGGAAGCTCGGCCAGACCGGTCTGCAAGAGCGTCACTGGCAAGAGTTCTTCAACGCAAACGCTTTTATTCTGCAGCTGGCTTTCAACCTGCCAGCGCTGGCCTTCGGCGACCAGGTCGCGGTCGGTGGCACGAAATTCGATGGTAGCGGCGGCAAGCTGGCTGATTACGCCATCAGGCTCGGACTGTTCGGCAACCTTGCACTGATCGAGATCAAGACGCCCAAGACGGCCTTGCTTGTGAAACGTCCCTACCGCGGTGGCGTATACGCGCCTTCCGAGGAACTGAGCGGTGCGGTTACACAAGTGCTTGACCAGCGGCACCAGCTGCAGAACGACATCAACAGCAAGAAGATCGCCTCGAAGGCGTACGACGTTTTCACCTACGCGGTGCCCTGCATCGTGATCGCAGGTCAGTCGCCCCCCACAGACGAAGAGAAGAAGAGCCTCGAGCTTTACCGCAATAACCTACGCGACGTGATTGTCATCACATTCGACGAACTGCTCGCCAAGCTGAAAGCGCTCTATGAATTTCTGGCTAAGAAGCCCGAACCGATGAAGCCTGAGCCACTGAGGCGAAAGCCGGTCGAGTCTAGTGATGACCTGTTCTAGTGACGCGGTCCGATATTGCCGCGCACTAACTACCTAACTACAGGGGAGAGGCCGTATCGCGACCTCAACGTCGGGTAGGGCATTTTGTTCTTATCACGCGACTGGGCTCGGCGGCCGTTGGCCACTGACTATGAGTGCGACCACTTTCCATCTGTTGCTGACACGCCCCTCTTCGAAAAGCAGACGGGCCGCTTTCTGTAGCTTGCGTACCATACGCGAACGGCCGGGATGAGGGCGCCAAGCTGCCGTTCGATGTAACTCCATTCATCCAGAGAGGATGCTGGAAGCGCCCATTTTTCTTTCGATCACTTGACCTGCCACTGAACTGTCATCCAGCTGCGATTAGAGCCTCGACCGTTTTTGTTACGCCTTGTGGCGCGGGTTGAGCAACCGGCGGAGGCGCGGAGCCTTCCATCAGCACAGCGTCGGAGCCGGTTGCGGTGATGACCTCGGCATAGGCTGCCGGGGTCTGGTAGCCGAGCGAGGAATGTGGCCTGGCGGTGTTGAAGTCCTCCCTCCATTCGGCGATGGCGCTTCGGGCGTGGTCGAGACCGAAGAAGAGGCTCTCGTTCAACAGCTCGTCGCGCATCCGGCCGTTGAAACTCTCGACGTAACCGTTCTGCATCGGCTTGCCCGGCGCGATGTAGTGCCATTCGATCCTGCAATCCTTCGACCAGGCGAGGATGGCGTTCGAGGTAAACTCGGTGCCGTGGTCGGAGACGATCATGCCCGGCTTGCCGCGGTGGGTGATCAGTTCCGTCAGTTCACGGGCAACCCGACGGCCGGAGATCGAGGTGTCCGGGATCGCGGCCAGGCATTCGCGCGTCACGTCGTCGACGATGTTGAGCACGCGGAACCTGCGGCCGCAGGCGAACTGGTCATGCACGAAATCCAGCGACCAGCGCGCGTTTGGCTTTGCCTCGACCAGGATCGGCGCCCGCGTGCCGACCGCTCGCCGCCTTGCCCGGCGCTTGCGCACCGTCAGGCCTTCCTCGCGGTAGAGACGATAGATGCGGTTGACCCCAGATGCCTCGCCCTCGCGCCTGAGCAGGATGAACAGCCGCCTGTAGCCAAAGCGTCGGCGCTCGTTGGCGAGGTCGCGCAACCTGCCACGCAGCTCCGTCTCGGGCGGACGCCGGGACTGGTAGCGGATCATCCTGCGATCGGCGCCGACGAAGGAACAGGCCCGACGCTCCGACAAGCCCATGACGGCCTGCAGATGCGCGACGGCTTCGCGCTTAACGGCGGGCCCTACCATTTTTTTGACAGAAGCTCGCGCAGCGCCGAGGCTTCCAGCATCTGATCGGCGAGCAGCTTCTTCAGCTTGGCGTTCTCGTCTTCCAGCGCCTTCAGCCGCTTGGCGTCGGACACGTCCATCCCGCCATACTTCGCCTTCCAATTATACAGCGTCGCCTCCGAGACCCCGTGCTTGCGAGCCAAATCGCCCGCCTTCGCTCCCGACTCGTGCTCGCGCAGAACCGCAATGATCTGCTCTTCCGTGAACCGCTTTCTCTTCATCAGTCCGTCCTTCGATCAAGGGCCGGACTCTAATCTCAGATGGAGGAAATTCTCAGTGGCAGGTCACACTCCAGATTTCTGGTCACCGCATGCGTGCGAGGGCCGCATTTTCCGGTATCGCACACTACCAGAGTAGATGCTCCTTTGATTGGCATCGGAAAAACCCTTCAATGCAATTGCGGCAATTAGCTAAAAAAAAGGGCGCCGGTCGGTCCCTTGCGGAAATCTTCGTTCTTCAAGGGCATATGGCCAGGGGGTTCTGCTGCTAAACGATGATAACTGGATCCAGTTTTACGATTGTAGGGAGAGATCATGAAGGAAAATACCTCTTTACATCCGACCTAGACTATCGGTAATTTCCGATGCACTTGAGGCGAGTTGTCAGTTCGTCATCGGATATTTTCGACAGCCAAAACCACTGGAGGATGCAGTCATGATGCTTTTCAAGGGATTCATCGGTCTATGCTTCGTCGCGCTGATCGCCCAGCCAATCCTCGACTGGCTGCAAACTAAACTGGTCTACAAGGATGACGGTTACGGCGTTGCGCGCCGCAAGGTAATCGACGAGCAGATGAGGCTTGGCGCGAGTTGGGGCGACGCACAGGACACGCTCTTGATGTGTGAGATGCTGGCGAGGGTTCGTCGAGAGTCAAGCGACGCTGCGCGGGCCAACCCTGCGCTGTGGCTAGAACATATTGACGAAGCCAAAAAGGGCGCGGCCGCGGAAATTTCAGCGTACAAACCATACCTGGTCAGCAGGTTCATGAACTCTGTCGACGCCCTGCCCTACTCGCACATCCTTTATCCGCACGAAGCCAACATGATAAATCGAAGCTGTACGATATCGACGACCGCTGTCAGTCCGACAGAGGATCAATGGGCCGCATTGCGCACCGTTCGAAATTGATCCATTCGAGAGGAGCACGGTGGCTCAGCCGTGTACCGTTCGCAGCAGCCGGCTGCCCTGTGGCTCATCGGTTATTACCTTCGGCCAGTCTTTATGAGCATCGAAACATCACCGCCCCGCCAAATAAACGGGTATTTCCTTTTAAGGCTGCGATGCGTCGAGATCTTCCGACCGCCGGTAGCCAGTCTTTTGGTCCGTGCATGCGCTCAAGGCAGCTTGAATGGCATCGAATTTATAGCGGGCTAGCCCATTCTCTCGGTCCCGCTTCATCTAACGCACTAGCTCTGCTTGCCGGCGCGAAGCTTTGCTACCTATCTTGAAACAGCCCCTTCACGTCCCCGAGATTGGCTAGACGCGCTACGGACAGGGGTGGCACCCGCGTTTGGGGCCCGGCAGCCTCCTGATTCCGGCGTATGGCGGCAAGGTGGTCGACCATCAAGCCCATGTTTTCCGCGATCAGTCCAACGCAATAGAGCACGGACCCAGACACAATACTTGAGAGACCCAAGGCCCATAGAGGCGTCTGAGCAAAAGCCACAGAGGCCCTCGCGCCGCCGAAGACCCCGGCAAGAATGCAAACGACCCCTATTGCGACTGACAGTATGCCGGCAACCTTTGCAATTCCGATCATAAGCCCCTCGCGATGTCGTCCGCAGCCGCTATTGGCAATGTTGCTATAATCGGCTTGGAAGACCTATTCCGGTATAAGCCGACACGTGTCAGGATCACTGATGCGATCCGCTGGCGAGCATAACTTCGCGAGTTCGTTATGGATAATGCGCTGAGCAGCGTTGTGCCGAGCTATCTGTCGCTGGTCGGCCGCTACCTTGAATGACCATGCGAACTGGGCGATGTAGATGATACCTGCTATCGCGACGATCACTGCAGCGATCGTGATGATCCCACTTTTCGGCACTGTCGGCCACGACGATTTTGGCGGGCGTTCATCGAAATAGTTTTTAGGAAGAATGTTGTTGTCGCTCATGGCTACTCCCCTGACCGGATCGGGGAGTTAAGAAGCCTTCAGGTGGAAGACCGCGACAGCCTTTAGAATTGCGTCCTGGACATACGCTGACGCCTCCCCGACCACGGTCGGAGAGTGCGGATATCGGCAGCACTGATGCCGCCACCTGAAGGGGTTCTTATGCCCCGGATCGGAAATTCCCGATCTGGCGCGGACCTTAATGTCGCTAACGCTCAACGGCTAGCCCAGATTGGTAATTTCAGCGAAGTATTCTCAGCGTCTGACAGTCTCCTTGCATCGTACAGCTGGTCCGAACCGATGTGGACATCGGTCATAGATACAATCCGCGCTGGTTCCTGCCTGGCTGCGGCCGGAGGACTGCAATCGACCGCGCAGCAATCTTGTTGTTCATAGCGGTTTAGCATGCGGCATTGCGACTATAATACAAGTCATTCGAGCCAGGCCGCGCCTAGGGCGGATTGGTATTGATGCCAATCGGTTTTTTCCTCCTCGCCATTGGCACGTCCTTTCACTGGGGCTTCTTCAATCCCCCCAGTCATAGGGATCGCGCCTGTCCGACCTCGGCGGCGGTTCTTCGTCATCTTCATCGTCTTCTTCTTCCTCGTCATCCAGCGTGAAGGTTTTTTCCTTCATGTCTGGGTAGGCTTCCGATGAAGGATGAGGCGTGTCCTGGTTTAGCTCTCCGCCGACAGGCGGAAGATCACCATTCAGAAAATCCGACAAGATTCGTTGCCCATAAACTGGACGCCGTCCGTTGTCTTCTTTCGTTGGATCTTCTTTCGAAGGTCTCCTTTCGTAAGGTCTAGAAGCGCCAACGCGTGTCGAAGCGTCGCTCGTTTTTGTCGCAGCGTGAACCGAATGTGTCGGAGCGTCGCTCGAATGTGTCGAAGCGTCGGCCATTCGTGTCGAAGCGTCGTTCTTTGTAGAAGCGCCACCGTCTGTCGCAGCGCGTGCATTCGCAAGGTGCGCAGGCAGCGACAGGAAAACCCGCCGGCCCGTAGTGCGATAGACCGCTCCGATCTTGATCTTGATCGCTTCGCAGTTTCCGAATCCCTCATCGCGCATGTCAGCAAAACACCGCTGAACGGTACGCTCGCTGCAGGAATATTCCTTTGCGATCCACTCATCGTCACGGTGCATTGAGAGCGTCTTCACCATGAACTGATCGTGTGCGATGCAAGCGCCTTTCAAGGCGCGTCCCGTGAGATTCCGTTTCGCGAGGTCGAACCATTCAGCAAGCAGCGCTCGACGCTGTTTGATGTCGTCCGACCAAACAAGCAAAATGCTCTCGGCCGCTTCCTTTGCCTTGCGATCGATATTCTGGTAGGAACTATCTCTGCTTTTTTCGTTTTTCGCCTGGTCGCCCTGATCGGGCGTTTCTTTTTCGGGCGCAGCCTTATGTGCCGCGTGCATCTTCTTTGCTCCTTTTTGAACGTATGCGATTGACTTCGCCCCGGATTCCCGCGCGTGCCGCGCGAACCAGCCCTGCGGCGTCAGCACCGGTCACGCCGAATCTGAGCCGTAGGTCGCGTCCATAGATTTTCACTGCCACCTCGATGGCCGCAGAGAGATCCCGGGAGTTCGGAAGCGCAGCCTCAAGCTCAGCTGCAATTTCCCGCAGTGCGGGCACAACCAGGAGATCGCGCCGGCGCAAGTCGACGACGGCCGCGCGCTGCCGCTGCAGCGGTTTCGCCGAGCTCGCAGGGGGTGGCTGGAAGCGGACTAACGTCGACATAGCTATGCGAACTCACGGGCAAACTTTGCGAGTCGGATCGCTGCTATGGCGTCCGCCACAGACATGCCAAACGTCTGGCGCACGGCCGGGAACAATGGCCGCGGCTGTGGGTGCCGGCGGTAGCTCCGCGGCATCAGGCGGCCTCGCCCGGTTGGGAGCGCTTAGTCTCAGCTTCACGGAGGCAATCGCGCAGCCAGCCGACACGCCAGCGATTGGTGGCGCCAATTTTCATCGGGCTGGGGAAGCGGCTCGCGGCAATGCCTCTGTCCAGCGTGGCTCGGGATATCGGGGAGCGTTCCCCACCCAGTATGCGGCAGGCATCGTCGCTGCCCACCAGATCGTCATCTTTTAGTTCCGCGAGTGTGACTTTCTCAACGGTCATCAATGTTCTCCTTGCGGTTCAAGTTGCCGCAGGGAACATCGCTCAAACGTCAGTCAGCTGTATTGCCGGGAATTTTACGAATCTGGTGGCAGAAGCGAATCCGCGTAGCGCTTGTGTTCGTAGTAAAGCTGATTTGCCAACGATCGGCCCACATTACACTCCTGGCCAACTCTCTCGAAAAGATGATCGTCGATCGGTGTGTTAGGTTCACGTGCTCGAATTCGTCCAACGGCTAAGAAAACCTCTAGCCTCGCCGAGCGGCGCACCTTGGCTTTATCCAGGTGGAAGCCTTTCTTGTACGGCCTGCCAAAGGCCTCGTCCCATGATGCCGACCTCAGGTTCAGGACTGAGTAATACCCTTCCAAAAAAGCCTCCGCCGCCCAACGGGGAAGAACTAGATCATATAAGGCGCACTGGCTGATAGCTTGCATGAGCGCATATTTATCGCCAGCGGCAAACAACTTCTCCAATTCGGGCAGGAATTCTAGCGCACGTTGTTGAGAAAACCGCTTGAACTCCGCGTCTTCAGTCACGCCGCCGGTCGTCGGAATATTGACGGTCTGGTCCATCACGCCGCCCTCTCCGCAATCGGCACTACATTTGCGACGGCGCCGTCGAAGAGGATGCCGGCGAGCCGGTCTGCCCAAATGTTCAGCGCTTCGGTTTTTTCCTTCAGATAGTCGTACCGCGCGTAGACGGCTGTGGTGATCGTCCCTTTGATCGACGTGATGTGATTCAGGATGTGGCCGATGATGAAGGGATTGACTCCGAGCTCGGCAAGATGCGTCGCGCACGTCCGTCGCAGATCGTGGCATGTGAAGGGCTCAACGCTCAGGATTGTCGTTCTGCCCGTTGTAATGACCTCCTGGCGCTTTAGGGCCTTGGCTATCGCGGCGCCACCGACTGGCCCTTTCCCGCCGACGCCTGGGAAAATGAACTCTGATGGCTGGCGCTCCATCCGCTTCGCCAGCTTGTCAGCGTCCGCCAATTGTTCGCGGATCATGTCTACCGCCATGCTCGGTAGCGGAAGGGTGTGCCTGTTGGCATTCTTTACCCGCTCAGGCGGCAGAACCCAAAGTGCACGATCGAGATCAATTTCATCGCGTGTCATCCCGCAGACCTCGCCGACGCGGGCACCCAGGATCAGGCAAAGTCGAATAATCCGCCTGCTCCCCTCCCACATATCAGCGCTAGCGAGAGCTTTCCACATGACGTGAATTTCGTCCGCGGTCAGCACGCGATCCCGCGCGACTAGCTTGGCCGGCGGTTGCATGCCTTCCATCAGGTTCGCATCAAGATCGCCGCGACCTCGCGCCCACCGAACCATAGCGCGAAGATCCTCAAACACGCGCACCGCCTCCGTCGTCGCTCCACGGTCTGTGATCGCGTCAATTGCCTTCGTCAGATCGCGCCGATGCAAGCCGGAGAGCTTCACATTCCCGATCACGCCAGTCGAGGCGCCTTCGATCGTGTGGCCTTCTGCGTCCTGTCCGCTGACATTCTTACGCAGGCGCCGCGCGACCTCGTCCCCGCTACGATTCTTTGAAGCGCGCCGCGTGACGTAGTTCTCGACGAGATCTGCAACCGACATCGAGGCCGCTTCGGCCTTCTTCTCAGCAATGGGGTCCGCGCCGTTGATGATACCGCCTCGCACCTCCCTCGCCTTCTCCCGGGCCGCCGCCAGCTTGATGTCTGGGAACGTGCCTAATTTCATCCGTTGACGTTTTCCATCGGAGAGGCGCGTATAATGAAGGTAGAACGTCCGCGTGCCGCCGGACGACGCTGTGAGGCAAAGGCCCTTCACGATTGCGTCGAAATAATCGGTTTGTCGGCCCGTCGTGGGCTTCGCGGCCTGGCAAAACCTGTCAGTCAATTCAACCTTCGGCATTACACCCCCCCTGACCAACCGGTGTTGATGATGTACGGGATGATGTACGCCAGATCATGCGGTATGTCGAGTGAGCTTGAGGAACGCTGATCGGCATTGATCACAATTTTTCGTATTCTGATCAACGCTTTGACGCCATCAACGCTCACCAGCGCAACTCATCGAAAATCAGTAGAAAACCTCTGTTAACCGGTTGGTCGCTGGTTCGAATCCGGCCCGGGGAGCCAACAACTTCAAAAGCTTTGCAAACTGACGGGCGCCCAGCCCATGGCCCAAACGGCCAACCACCTTAGGCAGCCTGCAAGTCCTATTCGAACTCGTGTCTCGGTAGCGCTTTCCCGGCGTGTTCAGGACTTGGTCAAAAGTCTCCATTCCATCTGTCCAATGCCATCCGGCGGCGACCCTTACGCGATACCGACAAGGGTTTGCGCGTGGGCATGAAGCTGTCGGGCGGCCTGACGGTATTCGATCACGTCACCGCTGCAAACAACCAGGAATTGCGCTGCGAACTCGTGCGTGTTTGTAGCCGAGATGGCAAGCATCGACTGCACGATCTCCGACATGTCCTGATAGACGCGTTTCAGATCGCCGTCGGAAATGTCGAAGGAGATCGAATTCATCAGCGCCTGCCACAGTCGGAAGCTAGCCAGGATGGGGCTTTCGTTCGAGTTTGCGGCAAAAATCCCTTCTGCCGCCGCAGCTCCGGTTAGCGGAAAGGAGACGGTCGTGCCTGCCATAGCGCGTTTGGTCATTGCATCATACGTCATATCCGAGCTCCTACGACTGTATGCAACCTTATGGGGCTGCCGATCCGACGCCGCATTGCGCGGGGTCAAATCCGGCAACGCCGAAAGCCGGGGTAGAACCAGTGCTGTCTCCTGACGAAGACGATAAACAGACCAACTGATCGGCCCTCGGTGGAAGAGGAGGCGGCGGAATATGAAGGAAGATTTCGGCTCGTGGGTCGATGAAGCCATTCATCGCGCCGCTCCCGCTTGCGCGCGGTTTGCCGCCGCGCAATAGATGCGTCGGTTCAGGGAGGAATCATGCGGAAAATCCTGGTATCGGCACTGCTGCTTGCCGCTGCGCTCTACGCAAATTGTGCCCTGGCTCTGGACAGCAGCAGCACGCCTGTCGTCGTCACACCGCTCGCATCACGCACGACCACCGCGTCCGGCCAGCCGATCACGCTGCCGCAGAAGAATGTGCAAGTGTTGGTGTCGACGTACGACATCGCGGTCGGCGCAACCTTGCCGGTGCATCGGCACCCCTTCCCGCGCTACGCCTATGTCGAGGCCGGAACGCTGAAGGTCACCAATGTCGAGACCGGCAACAGCAACACCTACAAGACAGGCGATTTCATCATCGAAATGATCGGCCAGTGGCATCAGGCCACCAACATCGGTGATATCGAGGTCAAGCTCCTGGTGATCGATCAGGTCGAGGCAGGCGCCAAGAACACGGAATTGCGCCAGTAGCCACGAATCCTATGCCCACGCCGAAGGCGGCGGGAAGGCAATGCGCCGCCCGCCCTCCCGGGTTGCTCCCTGGCCCAAATGGCGACGCGCCGTTCATGCTTTCCTGGCAACCGGTCCGATGCTAGGGCTTTGCGCAATCATCATGAACAGGATCGCCCCTTGACCGCAGAAACCCGCCCGCCGCTGATCGAAATCTGTGTCGAAGGCATTGATGGCCTGCTCGCCGCGCAGGCCGCCGGCGCCGACCGGGTTGAACTGTGCGCCAGCCTGATCGAAGGCGGCATCACGCCGAGCCTCGGTACGGTGCGCGCGGCGCTGGACCAGGCGAGCGTGCCGTTCCACGTCATGGTGCGGCCGCGTGGCGGCGATTTTCTCTACAGCGAGACCGAATACCGCTCGATGCTGGCCGATGTCGAAGCACTTCGCGATCTCGGCGTGCCCGGCGTCGTGTTCGGCTGCCTGAACGCCGAGGGCACCATCGACGAGAAGCGCATGGGCGAGTTGACGCAGGCGGCCGGCTCCCTGAACGTCACCTGCCACCGTGCCTTCGATATGACGCACGATCCGGCCGAGGCACTGGAAGCGCTGATCCGCTGCAAGGTCGGGCGCGTGCTGACGAGCGGCCAGCGCGACACCGCGATCGAAGGCCTGCCGTTGCTTGCCGATCTGGTGCGTCAGGCCGGCGACCGCATCATCATCCTCGGTTGCGGCGGGCTCGATCTCGCCAACATCGCCGAGGTGCGCGCAAAGACCGGACTGGCCGAAATGCATTTCGCGGCGCTGAAGGATGTGCCGAGCGCCATGCGCTACCGCAATGCCAAGGTCGGCATGGGCGGCTCCGATCTCGACCGCGAATACCGCAACACATTGACGGACACACCGCTGGTGGCAGCGACGATCGCGGCGGCCAAGGCATGACGTCTGAGATAGAGCGCATAGCGCCAGGCGACGAGGCAGCCATTCTGGCGCTCAACAATGAGCATGCCGCCGAACTGTCCTGGCTCGAGGCCGAGCGGCTGTCGTTCCTGCTCGGCGAGGCGTTCTATGCGCGCCGCATCGGCGATCTCGAAGCCTTCATCATGACCTTCGACCAGGAGGCCAATTACGACAGCCCGAATTTCGTCTGGTTCCGCGAACGGTACGAAGGCTTCATCTATGTCGATCGCGTCGTCGTGGCGGCGCATGCAAGGGGCCGCGGCCATGCACGCCGGCTCTATCAGGACCTGTTCGAGCATGCGGAGCGCGCCGGCCACACGCTGGTCACCTGCGAGGTCAACGCCGATCCGCCCAATCCCGCCTCGGATGCCTTCCACGCGGCGCTGGGCTTCGCCGAAGTCGGCGACGCCGTGATCCATGGCGGCAAGAAAGCGGTGCGTTACTACGTCAAGCAGATCGTCGCCTGATCGCTGGCCACATAATGAAGCTCAAACTAATATAGGGTTCCGCCAACTGGAAGAACCGCCATGCCAAGCAACGTCTTCCGCTTCGACGAAAGCTGGCACATTCCCGAAGGCACGCCGCAGCAAGTGTGGGACGTGCTCTCCGACGCCGAACTGCTGCCGCTATGGTGGGGCGAGGTCTACAAGGAAGTGGTTCCGCTCGACGGCAAGGGCAAGGCGTCCGTCGGCTCGCGGGTAAAGGCACGGGCGCGCGGCGCCCTGCCCTATGAACTGAATTTCATCATCGAGGCCGCCGAACTCGAGCCCGGCCGGCTGGTCGTGGTGAAAACCCATGGCGATTTCGACGGGCTGTGGCGGGCCGAACTGTCGCCGTTGGGCACCGGCACCCATGTCCAGCTGACTTGGCAGGTCACGGTCGAGAGGCCGATCCTCAAATTCCTCGCCCCTCTGCTGCGGCCGGCCTTCGCCTGGAACCATCGCTGGACAACGCCGCGCGGCGAAGCCGGCCTGCGACGCTATCTCAGGCTCGGAACAACAGTGCCTCGGCGCGATGAGGCCTGAATCACCAGTTGCGGTTCAACCATTCACGCGCCGGGCGCTCGATGAGGTAGTAGCTGCAGAGCGCGCAGGCACACACCCCGGCCAGCATCGGCCATGGGTTACTACCTTGCTCGTAGACGAATTTGTAGAACGGCTGCTGCCACAGATAGAGCGAATACGACCACAGGCCCAACGTCGCCATTGGCCATGACGACAGCAGACCGGAAAAAACCGGAGTGCTGAAATCGAGCGCGTTGACGGCCAGCGCCAGCAGCGGCACCGCCAGGAGATAGTGGATCGGCGTCGGCACCGGGTCCATGAACAGCAGCACCGCGCCAGTCGCCGCTGCCACGGCGACATAAGGCCCCTTCAGCACCGCCGGCAGTTTGCCCTCGGCCTTGAGCAGGCAGATCGAAGCCGACAGCAGGATCGAGGCGATGTGCACATCGGTGCGCCAGTAAGTGGCCTCGTAGTCCAGCTTGAACACCCAGTACGAAATCGCGCCGTTGGCCATGGCGAGCAAGGCCAGCGCCACCAACAACGGGATAACGCGGTTGCGGCTGGTCACGGTGGCGCTGATCAGCGCCAGGATCACATAGGCATGCTCCTCGATGCAGAGCGACCAGATATGGTCCAGCGCCCCGGCACGGGTGACCAGGATTCCGGCGTAGTTGTAGGTGAAGGTCAGCGCCGTCAGCGCCGCCTTCCATTTGAACGCGATGAAGGTGCCGGAGAGCGCGACCATGGCAATGATGACGAAGACCAGAAGTGCTGGATAGATGCGCGAGAAACGGCGTTTGAAGAATTTCTTCAGCGGATAGCGTTCGATGAACAGGATTTCGGCCATCAACCGGCCCGAGAGCACGAAGAAGAATTCGACGCCCAGCACGCCGAGATTGATTCCAGGAACCGGAAAGAAGTGCCCGATCAGCACCAGGGCGATCGACAGGCCGCGCCAACCATCGAGATAGGCCAGTCTTGTCCTCGCCGGTCTGTCGGCGACGGACCGGGACGGAACCATATGGGTCGCGGAAATTTCGGACATGCCGATCCCTTCGCATTGGCATACGAAAGGGCACGGCGATACGCATCCGAACCCGGCTCGCATTCCCGCCCACACCTATACTGCAGTGCAATATAAATTTGTGCAAGTGCGAGATTGCTGCCAAGGCAGTTCCTTGGGCAGCAAGCCGCCGGATTTGCTTCAAGCAAACAAACGGTGCGCTGCCGCGATTCTGGGCGGTACAGGCCGCTGCATGCGAAAAAGGGGCCACGATGGCCCCTTTCCTTGTCCATAACTGCTCGTCGCGTCAGGCGCTGGCTGCCGCTACGGCACGCTTGGCCATGACCGCGATCAGATTGGCGCGGTAGTCGGCGGAAGCGTGGATGTCGCTCATCAGGTTCTTCGCCGGCACCTTGACGCCGGCCAGTGACGCAGCGTCGAAATTCTTTGCCAGTGCTGCTTCGATTTCCTTCGAGCGGAAGACACCGTCGTCGCCGGCGCCGGTCACGGCAACGCTGACGCCGTCCTTGCCCTTGGCCACGAACACGCCGACGATGGCGTAGCGCGAGGCCGGATTGCGGAATTTCTCGTAAGCCGCCTTTGCCGGCGCGGTGAAGGTAACCGCCGTGACGATCTCGCCATCCTTCAACGAGGTTTCGAACAGCCCCTTGAAGAATTTGTCGGCCGGTATCTCGCGCTTGTTGGTGATGATGGTGGCACCGAGCGCCAGCAGTGCGGCCGGATAATCCGCCGCCGGATCGTTGTTGGCGATCGAGCCGCCGATCGTGCCCTTGTGGCGCACCGCCGGATCGCCGATCAGCGATGCCAGATGGGCAAGCGCCGGACAGGCCTTGCGCAGCTTCTCGTCATTGGCGACATCGAAATGTGTGGTCGCGGCGCCGATGGTGACCGTCTTGCCCGACACTTTTATCCCCTGCAGATCCTTGATGCGTGAGAGGTCGACAAGGTCGGAGGGTGCCGCCAACCGCGTCTTCATGGCTGGGATCAAGGTCATGCCGCCGGAGAGCAGCTTGGCGTCGCCACTCTTCACGAGCTTTGCGGCGTCAGCGACCGAGGCGGCACGGTGATAGTTGACCGAGTACATGGTTGTTCCTCCTCAGTGCTTCGTCGCGGCGCGGATCGCTGCCCACACGGTGGACGGCGAAGCAGGCATGGCGAGATCATTGCTGCCGATGGCATCGGTGATGGCGTTGATCACCGCCGGCGGCGAGCCGATGGCACCCGCCTCGCCGCAGCCCTTGATCCCCAGCGGATTGCCCGGGCATGGCGTGTTCGAAGTCGAGACCTTAAATGACGGCAGATCGCCGGCGCGCGGCATTGTATAGTCCATGTAGCTGGCCGTCAGCAGCTGTCCGCCGGCGTCATAGTGTGCGCCTTCCAGCAGCGCCTGGCCGATGCCTTGGGCAATACCGCCATGCACCTGGCCCTCGACGATCATCGGGTTGATAATGTTGCCGAAATCATCGGCGGCGACGAACTGTATGATCTCCGTCGTGCCGGTCTCCGGATCGACCTCGACCTCGCAGATGTAGCAGCCCGCCGGAAAGGTGAAGTTCGACGGGTCGTAGAACGCCGTCTCCTTCAAGCCGGGTTCCATGCCGCCCGGCAGATTGTGAGCCGTGTAGGCGGCAAGCGCCATCTGGAACCACGGCACATTCTTGTCCGTGCCGGCGACCTTCAGCGCACCATTCTCGATGATGATGTCGCCCTCATCGGCTTCGAGCAGGTGGGCGGCGATCTTCTTGGCCTTGGCCTCGACCTTGTCGAGCGCCTTGACGATGGCCGACATGCCGACCGCGCCCGAGCGCGAACCATAGGTGCCCATGCCCATCTGCACCTTGTCGGTATCGCCATGGACGATCGAAACCGAATCGATCGGTACCCCAAAGCGCTCGTTGACCAGTTGCGCGAACGTTGTCTCGTGGCCCTGGCCATGGCTGTGCGAGCCGGTCAGCACCTCGATCGTGCCAACGGCGTTGACGCGCACCTCCGCCGATTCCCACAGGCCGACACCGGCGCCAAGGCTGCCTACCGCCGCCGACGGCGCGATGCCGCAGGCCTCGATGTAGCAGCTCATGCCGATGCCGCGCAGCAGTCCCTTTTTGGCGGCGGCTGCCTTGCGCTTGGCAAAGCCGGCGTAGTCCGAAGCCTTCATGGCCGCATCGAGCGAAGCCGCATAGTCACCGGCGTCATAGCACATGATGACCGGCGTCTGGTGCGGAAACGAGGTGACGAAGTTCTTGCGTCGTAAATCCGCCGGCGAAACGCCGAACTGGCGTGCGGCAGTCTCCATCAGGCGTTCCATGACGAACGTCGCTTCCGGTCGCCCTGCCCCGCGATAGGCATCGACGGGTGCGGTGTTGGTGTAGATCGCCTTCACATTGGCGTGGATCGCCGGGATGTTGTACTGCCCCGACAGCAGCGTCGCGTAGAGATAGGTCGGCGTCGCCGACGAGAACAGCGACATGTAGGCGCCGAGATTGGCCTGCGTCTCGACCTTGAGACCAAGGATCTTGTGATCCTTATCGAAGGCCATTTCGGCATGGGTGTGATGGTCGCGGCCATGCGCGTCGGTGAGGAAGCTTTCGGTTCGGTCAGCCACCCATTTGACCGGAACGCCGGTCTTCTTCGAGGCCCACAGGCAGACCAGCTCTTCCGGGTAGATATAGATCTTCGAGCCGAAGCCGCCGCCGACATCCGGCGCGATGACGCGCAGCTTGTTTTCCGGTGCGACATTGTAGAAGGCGCTCATCACCAGCCGTGCGACATGCGGGTTCTGCGACGTCGTCCAGCAGGTGTAGTGGTCCTCGGCCTTGTCGTAATGGCCAAGTGCGGCGCGCGGCTCCATGGCATTGGGAACCAACCGGTTGTTGATGATGTCCATCTTGACGACATGAGCTGCCTTCTTGAAGGCGGCGGCGGTGTCGTCGGCATTGCCGATGTCCCAGTCGAAGATCAGGTTGTTTTCGGCCTCCGGATGGATCTGCGGTGCGCCCTTGTCCATGGCCTTCGAGGCATCGACGACAGCCTTCAATTCCTTGTAGGTGATCTCGACCGCTTCGGCCGCGTCGCGGGCCTGGCCCTTGGTCTCGGCGACCACGATGACCACCGCGTCGCCGACATAGCGAACCTTGTCGAAGGCGAGCGGCGACCACGCCCCCATCTTCATCGGCGAACCGTCCCTGGAATGGATCATCCAGCCGCAGATCAAATTGCCGATGCCGTCGGCCTTGAGCTCCTTGCCGGTCAGCACGCCGATGACGCCGGGCATGGCTTGCGCCTTCTTCACGTCGATCTTCTTGATCTGCGCATGCGCGTGCGGGCTGCGCACGAAGGCCGCATGCTTCATGCCGGGAACCACCATGTCGTCGACATAGCGGCCGGCGCCGGTGATGAACCTTTTGTCTTCCTTGCGCGCGACCCGAGCGCCAACACCTTCAATGCCCATAAGAAATTCCTCCCGAGATAGCGAATAATGAGTAGCGAATAGGGAGTAGGGAGCGGCGAAGAACGGCGGGGTGGAGCTTGTCAGCGGACACTGACTACTCGCTATTCCCTATTCGCTACTCGCTCATTTCCCTCACGCCGCCTGCTTAGCCCTGCCCTTCGACACCTTGGCCATCGTCTTTGATGCGGCGAGGATCGCCTTGACGATGTTGTGGTAGCCGGTGCAGCGGCAGATGTTGCCTTCCAGCTCGGCGCGCACCGTCGCCTCGTCCAGGCCCTCCGGATGGCGGTTGATCATGTCGGTTGCCGTCATGATCATGCCCGGCGTGCAGAAGCCGCATTGCAGGCCGTGATGTTCCTTGAAGGCTGCCTGCACGGGATGCAGGTCGGCGCCGTTGGCGAGGCCTTCGATCGTCACAATGGTCGACCCGGAGGTCTGTGCAGCGAGCATGGTGCAGGACTTCACCGCCTTGCCGTCGACATGGACGACGCAGGCCCCGCATTGCGAGGTGTCGCAGCCGACATGGGTGCCGGTGAGACCGAGATTCTCGCGCAGGAAATGAACCAGCAACGTTCGATCCTCGGCGGCGCCGCTGACCCGCCTTCCGTTCACAACAAACGAAATATCAGACATGAATCCTCCCTGGGTATCAACCTTGGTCATCACGCTGCCGACGCGCCGCTGGCACTTCGGCCATGCGTTATTCGTACACTGCATAACGGGCAAAAAACAGCGCGCCGAAAACGCCGAACCTTGTACTTTCGGTCATGGCCAAGCCCGAAGGCGCATTGGCAGCCGACCCATTGCCAAAGCTCGGATTGGGGGCAACAATGCCATCAGACGCTGGCGCGCCGGACGCGCACAAAAATGCGTCGGAGGAATTTCGGAGAACGCCGCTGGCCAGTTCACGGACGCGCTACGCATGCGGCTTGTCGGCGCTGACCACGGATGAGCCCGACCCGGATGTTTTCGCACGCGCGGTAGCCAGCGAGGCCGCCGCAGTCAACGCCGGCTTTGCCCTTGTCTTCTTCTCGCAGAGCCTCGTCGAGGCCGGTGCCCTGTCGCGGGCACTCATGGCCCACGCGCCAGGACTCCATCATGCCGGCTGTTCCACCGCCGGCGAGATCACGCCGCAAGGGCTCGAGGAAGGCCATATGCTGGCGATGCTGCTTCCCTCGGTCGCATTTACCGCGGTCAGCGTCATGGTCGACAATTTGTCCTCGTCGGGCATGGACAGGATCACGGGCGAGGTCGAGGCATTGCGGCGCACGCTGCGCGGCCGGGTTGGCGTGGAGCAGACCAGCAACACCTTCGCGCTCTGCTTCATCGACGGGCTGTCCTATGCCGAGGAAGCGGTCAGCTCCGCCATCCATTGGGGGCTCGACGACATACCACTGCTCGGCGGCTCGGCCGGCGACGATCTGAAATTCGAGACGACGCGCCTGATCTCCAACGGCAGGGTCACCTCGGACAGCGCCATCATCGTGCTGATATCAACGGAAATTCCGTTCCACGTCTTCAAGACCGACAATTTCGTTCCCACCGATGAAAAGCTGGTGGTGACCGCGTCCGATGCCGACCACCGCATCGTGCGCGAGTTCAACGCCACCAATGCGGCGGAGGAATATGCCGCTTCCGTAGGCATCTTGCCGCAGACCCTGACGCCGCTTAGCTTCGCCTCGCATCCGGTGGTGGTGAAGGTGGGCGGCGAATATTACTGCCGCTCGATCCAGAGGATGCATCCGGACGGCTCGCTGTCGTTCTTCTGCGCCATCGACGACGGTGTCGTGCTGTCGATCGCCCAGCCCAAGGACATGGTCGAATCGACACGCGCGGCCCTGCGCGAAGTCGAGGAGAGGCTGGGCGGCATCGATATGATCCTCGGCTTCGACTGCGTGCTGCGCCGGCTCGATGCGCGCAACCGGCAGGTCTTTCGCGACATTTCGGAGCTCTACCGGGTCAACAAGGTCATCGGCTTTGGCACCTATGGCGAACAGTATAGGTCGATGCATTTGAACCAGACCTTCACCGGCATCGCCTTCGGCGAACGGCAAGCAGCGGAATGACAAGATGCCGCTCAAGGACATAAACGACCTCGAAAAGCTGAAGAAGATCAACGCCGCCCTGGTCAGCCGAGTCGAGCGCTCGATGGACCAGCAAGGCAATGCCTTCTCGCTGTTCCAGACCGCGATCTCCCTGGAAAACCGCGTGCGTACGCGCACGGAAGAGTTGCACTCGACGCTGCGCCGGCTGGAACAATCCAACATCGATCTCAGCGCCGCAAAGGAAAATGCCGAGCTGGCGAACCTCTCCAAGACGAGGTTCCTCGCCGCCGCCAGCCATGACGTGCTGCAGCCGCTGAACGCGGCCCACCTGTCCGTGTCGGCACTCGCTGAGGTCCAGACCAGCGACGAAGGCCGGAAGCTGGTGCGGCAGGTCGAGCGCTCGCTGGAAACGATGGAGGACCTGCTGCGCACACTGCTCGACATTTCCAAGCTCGACGCCGGCGTGGTGCAGCCCGATATCGGTGACGTCAGCCTGGAGGCGCTGTTCTCGTCGCTGCGCTCGGATTTCCAGCCGGTCGCGGAAATGAAGGGCCTGTCGCTGAAGTTCCGGCCGGTCGGTGCCGTCGTCCGTTCCGACCGCACGCTGCTGCGCCGCATCCTGCAGAACATCCTCTCCAACGCGCTGGGCTATACCCGTTCCGGTGGCGTGCTGGTCGGCACCAGGCATCGCGGCGACACCATCCGCATCGATGTCGCCGATACCGGCTGCGGCATTCCCGAGGACCAGCGCGAGGCGGTGTTCGAGGAATTCCATCGCGGCACCTCACCGGCCAGTTCGGAACGTGACGGCAACGGTCTCGGGCTCGGGCTTGCCATCGTGCGCCGCATGGCCGGCGCGCTCGGCCATCCCGTGACCTTTTCGTCGAAGGTCGGGCGCGGCACGATCTTCCACATCGATGTCCCGGTCGGCATCGGCGCGCCCGCCGACGCCATCGCCAGCGCCACCAACCTGGAGCGGTCGCGCGGCTACGGCCTGTTCGGCACCAAGGTGCTGCTGGTCGAGAACGACATCGAGGTGCTGGAGGCCATGACTTTCCTGCTCGAGCGCTGGCAGTGCCTGGTGCGGTCCGCGACCTCGACCGACGATGCAATGGACCTGCTCGGCGACACCGATTGGGTGCCCGACATCGTCATTGCCGACCAGCATCTCGACGGCGGCGATCTCGGCACCGCCACCATATCGGAAGTCCGCGACTATCTCGGCCGCGCCGTGCCGGCGCTGATCGTCACTGCCGACAGTTCCGAGGCCGTCGCCAAGGCAGCCCGCGCCGGCGGCATCGAACTGATGCGCAAACCACTAAAGCCGGCGCAGCTAAGGGCGCTGCTGGCGCATTTGCTGGCTTAGGGGCTTACCCTCCCCTTCAAGGGGAGGGTAGGCGCGGGGCGCCGGGGTGGGGTGCAGCGCCAAGCTCGCCCACCCCGCTCCGCTTCGCGGATCGACCCTCCCCACAAGGGGGGAGGGTAAGAGATTAAAACCCCGCCTGATCCCGAAACAGCTCGGCATTATCCAGCTTCGAAACCTCGATCACCGCCTGCGTGCGGCTATACACATTGAGCTTGCGCAATATCTCCGACACATGCGCCTTCACAGTGGTCTCGCCCACCTGCAGCTCATAGGCGATCTGTTTGTTGAGCAGGCCCTGGCGCAACATTTGCAGCACCCGCAATTGCTGCGGCGTCAGCTTGGACAGACGCTGAACCATGTCGGCGCGGTCGACGCTGTCGGCGTCCGCCGGCTGGCCTTCATAGGTTTCCGGCACATAGATCGCGCCGTCCATCACCGAGCGGATGGCGGCGGCCAGGTCGCTCTTGCGCGCCGATTTCGGGATGAAGCCGGCAGCACCATAGGACAGCGCCTCGGAAATGATCTTGGGCTCCTCGTAGCCCGACACGATCACGACCGGCAGGCGCGGATAGCGGGTCCTGAGTTGCAGCAGCCCGTCGAAGCCGTGCACGTCGGGCATTGAGAGATCGAGAAGCGCTAGGTCGAACGGCTTGGCGTCGGCCAAGAGTTCAAACGCCTCGGTAATCGAGCGCGCCTCGACGGTGTCGACCTCCGGATAGGCCATCTGCACGGCGCTGTGCAGCGCCTCGCGAAACAGCGGGTGGTCGTCGATGATCAGGAACCGGGCGCGATCGTTGGCTGCTGTCATGTGGCTCGTTCCGGTTTACCGGCGACAGCATAGTCCCGTGACCATGGCCGGATTATTGCCAAATAGTATACCGCCGCCATCCGGATTCCTTGCACGATCTTTTGCGAATTGCCGCTGCGCCAAATGCGACGCTTGCCCGGCCCTCGAAATCGGTCAAAGGTGCCCGTGACCTTCCTGCAGAGACAGACCATGACCGACTTTGTTCTTCCCGTGCCCCCCACGCCTTCAGTAGCCATTGCGGGCTCCAGCGAACGCTTCGCCGTCCGGCGCATCTTCTGCGTCGGCCGCAACTATGCCGCGCACGCCCGCGAATTCGGCAATGACGAGCGCGACCCGCCCTTCTTCTTCACCAAGCCGGGTGACGCGGTCGTCGATTCCGGCAGCGAGATCCCCTACCCGCCGCTGACCGAAAACCTGCATTTCGAAATCGAACTCGTGGTGGCGATCGGTACGGCAGGTTTCCGCATTGCTCGTGACAAGGCTCTCGATCACGTCTGGGGCTACGGCGTGGGCATCGACCTCACCCGCCGCGACCTTCAGGATGTCGCCAAGAAGGCGGCACGGCCATGGGACTGGTCGAAGGCCTTCGACCGCTCCGCGCCCTGCGGCCCGCTTGTTCCCGCGCAGAAATCCGGGCACCCCGCGAATGGCCGCATCTGGCTCGCCGTCGACGGCGCGGTGAAACAGGACGCCGACCTCGCTGAGCTGATCTGGCCAATTGCCGATATCGTCTCGATCTGCAGCGAGGGCGTCGAATTGCAGGCCGGCGACCTGATCTTCACCGGCACGCCGGCCGGTGTCGGCGCGGTCAAACCGGGCGAGACGATGACCGGCGGTGTCGACGGCATCGGCACGATTGAAGTGACGATCGGCCAGCCCCGGTTATGAGCGACATCGTCCTGCACAATTATTATCGTTCCTCCACCTCCTACCGGGTGCGGATCGCGCTGGAGATGAAGGGCCTCAGCTATGACTACGTCCCGCATCATCTGCGCCATGGCGATCACCTGGAACCATCCTATCTCGCGGTCAATCCGCAAGGGCTGGTGCCGGCATTGGTGCTCGACGGCGGCACGCTTCTAACGCAATCGCTGGCGATCATCGAATATCTCGACGAGATCCAGCCCACGCCGCCGTTGCTGCCCAGGGATGCACTTGGCCGGGCGCGCGTGAGAATGCTGGCGCAGATGATCGCCTGCGACATCCACCCGGTCAACAATCTGCGCGTGCTGACCTCGCTGCGCACCCTGTTCGGCGCCGGCGACCAGGACATCACAAACTGGTTTCGCCACTGGGTGAACGAAGGTTTTCAGCCGCTTGAAAAGATTCTGGCTTCCTCGCCGCAGACCGGAACGTTCTGCCACGGCGAGGCGCCGGGGCTCGCCGATATCTGCCTTGCGGCACAAATCACCAGCAACGCGCGCTTCGGCGTCGACCTGACGCCATACCCGACGATCACGCGCATCAACGCCGCCTGCATGGCGCTGCCGGCCTTCCAGAAAGCCGCGCCGGAAAATCAGATCGATGCCGAATAGGGAAGCCCTCGATCCTGAGGAAGCCAAGGCCCTTGCCGATATCGAGGAATACGGCTGCCATATCCTGTATGTGCTGGAAGAAGAGGAGCTTGCGCCCTTCGCCTATTCCGTCGGTATCGAACACAACTTCAATGCTCCGGAACTGATCGTGATCGGCCTGAGGCAGGAAATCTCCAAGTTCATCATCAACGAGTATTGCAGGCGTGTCCGCGCCGGCGAGGTTTTCCAGCCCGGACAACGATCGTCGGGCTTTGTCGAAAGTCTCGAATGTCAATTTGGCGCTGTGCACATCGATCACTACCGCGAGCACTTCGGCTGGGATATCTGGTTCTATGACGGGTTGGATTTTCGTGTCATGCAGCTGATCTATCCCACGGTCGAAGGCATCTGGCCCGGGGATGTCGAGGCAAGCGACTGGTTCCGGAAGTGGCAGCCGCTTCTCGAACGGCCGCCTGGCAACGCTGGGCACAATTGAACAAACTACAGTAAGGACCTGCCAATGAAAGCCGTCGTCTTCGAGAAATTCGGCGAAGCGCCGACGATCCAGACCGTCCCCGATCCGAAGCCGGCCGCAGATGGCGTCGTCATCAAGGTCGAGGCGACCGGGCTGTGCCGCAGCGACTGGCATGGCTGGATGGGCCATGATGACGGCATCACCTTGCCGCATGTCCCGGGCCACGAACTGGCGGGCGTCGTCGTTGCCGCTGGCAAGCAGGTCACCCGCTGGAAGGCCGGCGACCGCGTGACAGTGCCGTTTGCTGTCGGCTGCGGCCGCTGCTTCGAATGCACGTCGGGCAACCATCAGGTCTGCGAGCATCAGACGCAGCCGGGCTTCACCGGCTGGGGATCGTTCGCCGAATATGTCGGCATCGAGCACGCCGACACCAATCTCGTGCGCCTGCCCGAGGAGATGGAATACGCCACCGCCGCCAGCCTCGGCTGCCGCTTCGTCACCTCCTTTCGCGCCATCGTTGACCAGGGCCGGGTAAAGCCGGGCGAATGGGTGGCGGTGCATGGCTGCGGCGGCGTCGGCCTGTCGGCCATCATGATCGCCAGCTCGATGGGCGCCAACGTGATTGCCATCGACCTCACCGACGAGAAATTGGAGTTCGCCAAAAAGATCGGCGCTGTCGCCACCATCAATGCGTCGACGACGCCCAATGTGGTCAAGGCCGTCAAGCAGATCACCAATGGCGGCGCGCATATGTCGATGGACGCGCTCGGCCACCCGACCACCTCGTTCAACTCCATCGCCAATCTGCGCCGGCGCGGCCGCCACGTGCAGGTCGGCCTGATGCTGGGCGAGCACGCCCGCCCGCAAGTGCCGATGGACAAGGTGATCGCCTTCGAGCTCGAAATCCTCGGCAGCCACGGCATGCAGGCCTATCGCTACCCCGCGATGATGGAGATGATCCGCCACGGCAAGCTGAAGCCCGAACTGCTGGTCGGCAAAAAGATCAGCCTCGACGAAGCGCCCGCGGCCTTGATGGCGATGGGTGGCTTCGAGGGGATAGGGATTGGGGTTGTGACGAAGTTTTAGGCGCGGGACTCGCTTCCCGAACTACCGCGCAAACTCCTTCGCCCCGAACACGCACGCCACCACGCCCAGCGTGACGACCACCATCATGGGGCTGACCTGTTCGTGCAGCAGCGTCGCCGCCAGCGCGAGGCCGAAGAAGGGCTGCAGCAACTGCAACTGCCCCACCGCGGCAATGCCGCCTTGCGCCAGGCCACGATACCAGAACACGAAGCCGATCAGCATGCTGAACAACGAGACATAGGCGAGCCCGATCCAGGCGGGGGAGCCGACGGCCGCAAAGGATAGCGGCAGGGTCGCTAACGTCAGCACCAACATGATCGGCAGCGACAGCGTCAGCGCCCAGCAGATCACTTGCCAGCCGCCGAGCCTGCGCGACAGCGCGGCCCCCTCGGCATAACCCAGGCCGCAGACGACAATGGCGGCGAGCATCAGGCCGTCGCCGACCGGCGAGGCGGTCACGCCTTGCATCAGCGCGAAGCCCGCGACCAGCGCACTGCCGACGCAGGAAAACAGCCAGAACGCCGGGCGCGGACGCTCACCGCCGCGCAGCACGCCGAAGACCGCGGTTGCCAGCGGCAGCAGGCCGACGAAGATGATGGAGTGAGCGGAGGTGACGTGCTTCAGCGCCAAGGCGGTCAGCAAGGGAAAGCCGACCACCACGCCAAGTGCGACGATCACCAGCGACACCAGGTCCCCGCGCTGTGGGCGTTTCTGCCGGAACAAGAGCAGCATTGCCAGGCCAAGCAGTCCGGCAATCGCGGCGCGGGCCGATGTGACGAATGTCGGATCGAAGTCCATCACGGCCACGCGCGTCGCCGGCAGCGAGCCTGAGAAGATCAGCACGCCGATAAATCCGTTCAGCCAGCCGCTCGCAGTCTTGTCCATTCCAGGCTCCCTATCTTTCGCCCTCTATCGAACAGATGCCCATGGTGCAGCCAGAGACAATGGGGTACAATTCTGCGAAACTGTAATGGCCTGATGAGCAGTACGGATGGCGGACATCGCTCTGGAAACTGACGGTGGGGGAACCCTGGTCGAAAGCGTGATGGCGACCATCCGCCAGCGGATCGCCACACGCAGCCTGACACCGGGAGCCCGACTGCCTTCGATCCGCGCCTTCGCCCAATCCATGCAGGTGTCCAAATCGACGGTGGTCGAAGCCTATGAGCGGCTGGCCGCCGAGGGCACGATCCGTTCCCGACCGGGTTCGGGCTTCTATGCCGCCGGCTCGCTGGCGCCGTTGTCGCTGGCCGAGATCGGTCCCCGGCTCGACCGTGCCGTCGATCCGCTCTGGGTCTCGCGGCAGTCGCTGGACGCCAGCGACGAGACCGTGAAACCCGGCTGCGGCTGGCTGCCGGCGTCCTGGATGCCCCAGGCCGGCTTACGTCGCGCATTGCGCACGGTCGCACGCGCCGACGATGTCGCGCTTGCCGATTACGGTACGCCCCTCGGCCTGCCGGCGCTGCGGCAATTGCTGGCGCGGCGTATGGCCGGGCATGGCGTCGAAGCCTCCCCCGAACAGATCATGCTGACGGAATCGGGCACCCAGGCCATCGATCTTCTGTGCCGGCTTCTGATCGAGCCCGGCGACACCGTGCTGGTCGACGACCCCTGCTATTTCAATTTCCACGCTTTGCTGCGCGCCCACCGCGCCAAGGTCGTCAGCGTTCCCTACACGCCGTCGGGGCCTGACATCGAGCTGTTCGCGCAAGCGCTCGCCGAGCACCGGCCGCGCCTCTACATCACCAACTCCGCCATCCACAACCCGACCGGCGCGATCCTGTCGCCGGTCACTGCGCACCGGCTGCTCAAGCTCGCCGACCAATCGGACCTGACCATTGTCGAGGACGATATCTTCGCCGATTTCGAGCACACCCCTGCCTCGAGGCTCGCGGCGTTCGATGGCCTCAGCCGCGTCGTCCAGATCGGCAGCTTCTCCAAGACGCTGTCGGCGTCGGTGCGCTGCGGTTTCATCGCCGCGTCCCGCGACTGGATCGACGGCCTGACCGACCTCAAGATCGCCACCACCTTCGGCGGCGGACGGCTGGCGGCCGAGCTGGTGCTGACGCTGCTGAAGGACGGCAGTTACCGCAAGCACATGGATTTGCTGCGCGCGAGGCTCGCGCGCGCCATGGTCGAGACCGGCACCCGGCTGAAGACAATCGGCATCACGCCCTGGATCGACCAGCCGGCCGGCCTGTTCCTGTGGTGCGGCCTGCCGGATGGCATAGACGCAGCCGAAGTCGCACGCCGGGCTCTTACCGACAATGTCGTGCTGGCGCCCGGCAATGCGTTCAGCCTGTCGCAATCTGCCAGCCGCTTCCTGCGCTTCAACGTCGCCCAGTGCGAAGACGCGCGAATTTTCAAGGTACTTGAGGCGGCAATGGCGCCCTGATCTCAGCGGCTCGCACAGACCTCCCGCACGCAGTCGCGCAGCCAGCGTTGCGCCGGGTCGGCATCGAGGCGCGGGTGCCAGAGCATGGAGATGGTGACTTCCACAGTAGCGACCGGCAGCGGAAAGCTGTGCATGTCTGAGCGCGCGCCGGCCGTGTGTCGCTCGGGCACGCTGGCAACCAGGTCCGAGGCGCGCGCCATGGCGAGCGCGGCCGAGAAACCCGAGACCATGCACACGACCGTCCGCTGCAAGCCAAGCCCGCTCAGCGCCTCGTCGATCGGCCCTCTCTCGCGGCCACGCCGCGAGACACTGATGTGCCGACAAGCCGCATAGCGCTCCGGCGTCACCTTGCCTTCGCTTAAGGGGTGGCCTGTTCGAGCGGCACCAATGAAGCGGTCGCGAAACAGCGCCTGGATGCGCACTTCGGGTCCGGTTTCGCCGGCCACGCCGATTTCCAGGTCGATCGCCGCTTCGCGCAGCGACAGCACATCCTTGTCGGACTTCGGCGCGAAACGCAGCCGCACCCCTGGTGCATCAGCCCCGATGCGGGCGACGAGGCGAGGCCCGAATTCCTCGACGAAGCCTTCGTTGGTGCGCAGCGTGAAGACCTTGTCCAGGCCTGAGAGATCCAGCAACTCGGCAGGGCGCAGCAGCACCTCCGCATCCTGGACGGCGCGGCCGACTTGCCGCCGCAACTCTTCGGCGCGTGGCGTCGCCACCAGGCCGCGCCCGGCGCGGACCAGCAGGGGATCGCCCGTTGCCTCGCGCAGCCGCGCCAGCGTCCTGCTCATTGCCGAGGGGCTGAGCCGCAGGCGGCGCGCGGCGCGTGCCACGCTGCCTTCCGCCAGCAGAGCGTCGAGAGCAAAGAGCAGATTGAGATCGGGCGATGTCATCCGCGGATCATAACATGATGTGGCGTCTGATGCACTGATATGATGCAAATGCTGCGCCTTCCGCCATACCAAGCGCAGGACTAGATCTCCGAGAACTCCGTTGCGGGGCCAACAAAAAGGAGATCGCCATGACAGTCGCCGAGCAAAATCTGGATGGGCTGGTATCAGCCCCGCAACAGAACCGATCGGTAGGCTGGGCGCTGGCAAGCCTGTCGCTCGCCACGCTGCTGTCGTCGCTCGGAACAAGCATTGCCAGCGTCGGGCTGCCCGCGCTGATGCAGACGTTCGGAGCGTCGTTCCAGGCTGTGCAATGGGTGGTTCTGGCCTATCTCCTTGCCATCACCACGCTGATCGTCAGCGCCGGACGGCTGGCCGACGTGTTCGGGCGTCGGCCCTTGCTGCTTGCCGGCATCGCCCTTTTCACTTCGGCATCAGTTTTGTGCGGCCTGGCGCCGACACTCTGGCTGTTGATCGCCGCGCGTGCCGTGCAAGGGCTTGGCGCAGCGCTGATGATGGCGCTGACGCTCGCCTTTGTCTCGGAAACCGTAAGCAAGGAGCGGGCCGGCAGCGCCATGGGTCTGCTCGGTGCCATGTCATCGGTCGGCACGACACTCGGCCCCTCGCTCGGCGGCCTGCTGATCGCCGGCCTCGGCTGGCGGGCGATTTTCCTGGTCAATGTCCCGCTCGGCCTCTTGACCTTTGCCCTCGCCTGGCATGCCCTACCCGTTCGCAGCAAAACAGCGCAGGCCACCCAAGGCAAATTCGACACGATGGGCACTGTCCTGCTGGCTCTGACACTGGCCGCCTATGCACTGGCCATGACGCTTGGCCGGGGCAATTTCGGCGCGCTCAACATCGGCCTGCTGGCCGCCACCGGCATAGGCGTTGTTCTCTTCGCCGCCACGCAGACGAGAGTGAAAAACCCTTTGGTTCAACTCGCCAGCTTCCGGAATCCACGGCTCAGCGCCAGTCTTGCCATGAACCTCATCGTCGCCACGGTGATGATGGCGACCCTGGTGGTTGCCCCGTTCTATCTGTCGCGAGGGCTGGGACTCGATGCGGCGATGGTCGGCGTGGTGCTTTCGACCGGGCCGCTCGTGTCGGCCCTGTCGGCGCTGCTGGCCGGACGGCTCGCCGATCGCTTCGGAGCCAACAGGATGATGGTCGCCGGGCTGTTCAGTCTCGCCATCGGTACATTCCTGTTGTCGCTGGCCATGACGAGGCTCGGCATTGTCAGTTATGTCGTTCCGATCACCGTCACCTGCTTCGGCTACGCCCTGTTCCAGACCTCCAACAATGCAGCCGTCATGAGCGGTATCAGTGCCGGCGAGCGCGGCGTCATATCGGGGCTGCTCAACCTGTCGCGCAATCTCGGCCTCATCACCGGCGCATCCTTGATGGGCGCGATATTCGCGGTCGCATCGGCTGGTGCTCGGCAAGGGGTTGGACAGCAGCTCTTGAGTTCAGCGGCCGCCGCCCATGGGATGCAGATCACCTTTCAGACGGCAACAGCGCTGGCGCTTATCGCGCTGGTCCTCGCGCTACTCTCGGCCCGCGTAGCCGGTCGTGTGGAACCCATTGTTCCATGAGGCACAACCTGCCTGGCGATGGAAGCGTAATGTCCGTTAGACGCCGCGCAGAGACTGTTTCGAAATTCGCTCTGGTGAGTCATATGGTGGTGGTTTCGAGAACCGGAGCGAAGCGGACATTTGGGTCCGTGAGCACCGGAAGCGCAGAAAACGCCATCAGATGGCCGCCGGAGTAGAATTTCCAAACGGTCTCTCAGGCCCCTGCCCGTTTGCGGCGCTCATAAAGCATGACCAGCGTTTCCGCCACGAGCGCTGGCTTTTCCTCGCCTTCGATCTCGACCGTGTTGGCCGCTTTCATCAGATATTGGCCGGGCCCCCTGACCTCCATGGAAAGCAGGACCGTGCGCAGCCTGATGCGCGCGCCGACCTTGACCGGCGCCAGGAAGCGCACCTTGTCGAAACCATAGTTGAAGGCGGCCTGCGTGTTTTCCGGCACGATCCCCATGCCGAGCGCCAGCGCGCCGATGATCGACAGCGTCAGGTACCCATGCGCGATCGTCGTGCGGAACGGGCTTTGCCGCCGCGCCCGTTCGGGATCGACATGGATCCATTGATGGTCGCCAGTGCACTCGGCGAACTGGTTGATACGGTCCTGGTCGACCGTGGTCCACTCCGAGACGCCAAGCTCCTGCCCGGACATCGTCCCCAACTGCTCGTAGGTCGGCGGCGTTTTAGGCCGTACTTCAGTCATTCCTGCTTTCCCGATAGCTTGCAGCGCCTCCGGACCACGAACGCACGGCCCCTGTCAATTCGCCTTGCGTGAATCCGTTCCGCCGAATTCCGGCTGAATCATGCCATGCCGACTATCGCGTGGCGCGGATGCAACTATGCGCTGGGGTAAGGAGTATCGGCCGAGTGTGTGGGAAAATGCCGTACAACAGGCCACGTAGACCTATCTCTTCTCGTAGCCGGCACGGATTTCCTCCATCGCCGCCTTGATGCGCGCACGCAGGATGTCGATCGATTCGGTGCCGGATTTTCGGGCCAATTCAGCCACTTCGCTCGCATTCTTGAGCGCCGCCTCAAAGGATTTCCTGGCGAACTCCGTCTGCTTGGCCATGAGCTCCTGCGGATTGCCGGGCGCCCGATAGCTCTGCGCCACGTCGGCGACCTCGCGCAGCGTGTCCTGCAGCATTTCGCGTTGCCTTGATAACAGCGAGGTCGCGCCAGTGGCACTGGCTCGCGCCGCCTTCTCCAGCGCTTCGAGGTTCTTGCGATGATGGGCGAGGATTGCCTCGACATCGACATTGGGCACCTTCAGGTCGCGGCCAAATTTGCCGAACATGTCCATGAAGGAATCGGATTCCGGTTGTTTTGCCATGGTGTCTTCTCCCCTGTCGCCGCGGATGCGGGTGCCCTCAAGGGGAGGATAGCACTCGGCTGCCGTATGTCCATTTCGAACCTGGCGATCGATGCGCATCAATTGACCGGGAGCAGCAGCTCGATCGTATAGAGCACGATACCCGCCAGCCCACCGATGACCATGCCGTTGAAGCGGATGTATTGCAGATCCCTGCCGATGTTCATCTCGATCAGCCGCGTCAGTTGCGCCAGGTCCCAGCGCTTGACCTGGTCGGCGATGAATTTCGACACGCCGCTCTTCTGGCTTTCCACGAACGAAGAAAGCGCCACGACGAATCCCCCGTTCATGTCGGCCCTGATCTGCGGATCACCGGCAAGATGCCGGCCGACCTCGACGAACATGTTGGCGAGATGCGTGCGGATGATCGATTCAGGCGCCTTGGCATCCTGCTCGATAAACTGGCTGAGGCTTGCCCACATGTCGCCAGCCAATCCCCTGACCTCCGGACGGGCCAGAAAATCGCGCTTCAGCTTCTCGGCACGTTTGGCATATTGCTTCGATGTCCTGAGCTTGTCGATGAAGGCCTGCGCGAAACGGTCGAACTCGGCGCGCATCGGGTGCTCGGGATCGGCCCGCACCTCATCGAGCAAGGAACCCGCCGAGGCGACGATCTTCTTCAGCAGATAGGCGTCGGCCCTGAACAGGTTGAACAGCGAGGGCAGCTCTTCGCGGATTTTTTCGCGCATCGTCGCCAGCGCCTGTTCGTCGTTCAGGAAGCGGCCGATCACCTTGATGAACTCGTCGAACAGCTTTTGATGGCGGCGGTCGTCGGTGAGTGCCGACAAGAGTTCCGCGGCCAGCGGCGCCAGCGGCACCTTTTCGATCTGCTCCAGCATGCGGCTGGTGACGAAGCCGCGCAGACCGGATTGCTCGACCGCGGCCAGCGTCTGCGGCACCAGCCGCACGACGAAGCGCGACAGGCCGGCGGCGCGTTCGGCATCAGTCAGCCAATCCGCGACGAGCGCTGCAAAATCGACCTCGGCCAGTTTTTCCCGCACCGGCTCCGGTGCCAGGAAATTGGCCTCGATGAAACGGCCGAGATTGTCGGCGATGCGGTTTTGTTTTTCCGGGATGATGGCGGTGTGCGGGATCGGCAGGCCAAGCGGCCGCCTGAACAGCGCAACCACGGCGTACCAGTCGGCAAGGCCGCCAATGGTCGCTGCCTCGGCGAAGGCAGCGACGAACCCCAGCCATGGATGGGACTTCTCGAACGACTTGGCCAAGGCGAACACCAGCACGCAAAGCGCCAGCGCGGCTGTGGCGATGACTTTGGTGCGGCGCAGCGCGGCGAGCTTGGCGGCCGCATCGGCATCGAAACGGACAGGCGCCAGGGACGGAGCCGATTGGGACATGGATGAGCCGCTCCTCGCCGATCTCTGATCGATTCCCGATCGATCTCTGGTCAATCTCTGGTCGATTTGGGGTCTATCTAGTGTTTTGACCGCCGAAATGCCCGTGATATCAGGCTTTCCCAGCGCTTTGCCCGGTTGCGCACATAAAGTTGACGAGAATATTCATCTATTATGCGAAGCTAGTCTGGAATTATTCCAAGGTATAGGCCATATTCGGCCAAGGCCAGTGTGGCGAATCCGAAATTCCGGATGAGCGCCGCGCCAACAAGTTCTGGAATCTGGCGTGTTGCACCGCGTCAGCGCCTAGTGAGGACAATATGCGGCTTACCCGCCAGACCAATTACGCCATGCGCATCCTGATGTACTGTGCCGCCAACAATGACCGGTTGAGCCGCATTCCCGAAATTGCGGCCGCTTATTCGGTGTCGGAACTGTTTCTGTTCAAAATCCTGCAGCCGCTGGTCGAGCATGGTCTGGTCGAGACCGTGCGCGGCAGAAATGGCGGCGTCCGGCTTGGCCGCGCCGCGGAATCCATCAACCTGTTCGACGTCGTGCGCGTGACGGAAGAGAGCTTCGCCATGGCCGAATGCTTCGAGAACGATGCCGCCGAGTGCCCGCTGGTCGACAGCTGCGCGCTGAATTCGGCGCTGCGTGAGGCACTCAACGCCTTCTTCGCCGTGCTTGCCCGCTACACGATCGCCGATATGGTCGCGGCACGGCCCAGTGTGCGCAACCTGCTTGGCATCGACATGCTGGTCGAACGCCGCGCCCCGGCTGCCTGATCGCACCGATTAAAGCCCGTCGCGGCCGGCCTCACCTGAATATCAGCTGACCGATGATTGCGGCAGCACGAACTGCATATTCCCGGCCGGCAGCACGCCGACGCGGAGCCGGCAATCGAAGACCTTTTCGATCAGATCATCACTCAACACGTCCTGCGGTGATCCGGTTGCGGCCAGCCGGCCACGATGCATGACGAAAATCCGGTCGGCATACATGGCCGTCAGGTTGAGGTCGTGCAGGATGGCGACCACTCCACCGCCCCTTCTGGCAAAGTCGCGGGCGATGTTCATGATGATCAGCTGGTGCTTGATGTCGAGGCTGGAAACCGGTTCGTCGAGGAACAGATAGCGCGGCTTGCCGTCCAGCACCGGCGCCCAGACCTGGCACAGGACGCGCGCCAGCTGGACACGTTGCTGCTCGCCGCCGGAAAGCTCCTGGTAGAAACGTCCGGCAAAGCCATCGAGGTCGACGCGGGCCAGCGCCCGTTCCGGCAGCCGCGCATCCTCGCCCGGCAAGGCACCCGAGCGGCCGCCGACAAGGCCGAGCTTGACCACCTCGCGCACGGTGAACGGGAACGACAGCGTCATCGCCTGCGGCAGCACCGCCCGCTGGACGGCAATCTCCACCGGCTTCATCGAAGACAGGTCACGGCCATTGAGAGCTACGTGCCCGGTATAGGCGAGTTCGCCCGACAGGGCCTTCAGAAAGGTCGTCTTGCCGGAGCCGTTGGGGCCGACGATGGCCGCGATCTCGCCGGGTCGCGCATCGAAATCGACACCCCCGACAATGCGCTTGCCGGAAATCGCGACGGAAACGTCCCTTGCCTCGATCATCCCAGCCTCACAGAAGTCTCACAGATCAACCACGCCGCGTTTGCGCAGCAGGATCCACAGGAAGAACGGCGCGCCAGCAATCGCGGTGACGATGCCGATCGGCAGTTCGGCCGGCGCCACGATGGTGCGGGCGACCGCATCCGCCAGAAGCAGCAGCGAGGCCCCGAGCAGCGCCGAGGCCGGCAGCAGATAACGGTTGTCCGGACCGATCAGCAGGCGCAGCAGATGCGGCACGACGATGCCGACGAAGCCGATGCCGCCGCTGACGGCGACGGATGCACCGACCGCGGCCGAGACACCGATGATGGCCGTGTACTTCAGCCGCTGAACCGGAATGCCGAGATGGCCAGCGGTCGCCTCGCCCAGCGCCAGCGCGTTGAGGCCCCGCGACAGGAACGGCATCGCCGCCATTGCCACTATGATGATCGGCCCGACAGAACCGATCTTCTGCCAGGTTGCGCCACCGAGCGACCCCAATTGCCAGAAGGTCAGGTCGCGCAATTGGCGATCATCCGCCATGAAAATGAGGATGCCGGTCAGCGCGATGGCAAGTGCTGCCAGCGCGATGCCCGCGAACAGCATGGTGGCAACCGAGGTTTGCCCGCGTCGCGTGGCGACCTGATAGAGCACCATTGTCGTGGCAAAGCCGCCGAAGAAGGCGGCCAGCGGCAGTGCAAGCGCGCCGGACAAGGCCGTTACCGGCGCCAGCACCGTGGTGCCGAGCACGATGACGGCCACCGCGCCAAGGCTGGAGCCGGCGGAAACGCCGATCAGGCCGGGATCGGCCAGCGGATTGCGGAACAATCCCTGCATGACGGCGCCCGATACCGCGAGCGCAGCGCCGACCAGCATGCCGAGGATGACGCGCGGCAAGCGGATGTCGTAGACGATCAGGCTGTCACGGGCGCTCAGCGCTGCATCACGGGGAACGGCTCCAAGCAGCCAGTCCTTGAGAACGTTGACGGCCGAGGCATCCGATGCCCCTGATGTGAGCGACAAGAGCACGGCGGCGGCAAGCCCCAGGCACAGATAAAGGATGACGATGCGGGCGCGACCCGAGCGGTCGCCTTCAGATGCACTCGCCATCACCTTCACCGGGCCGGCGATCGATTGATCGACCATGATGCTCAGTCCGTGACTTCAGCGCCATAGAGCGAGACGGCAAGGTCGTGGATGGCTTCAGCCGTGCGCGGCCCGAAGCCGAGCAGATAGCTGCCATCGATGCGGATCACCTTGCGCGCGGTTCCGGCCGGCGTCGAGGCGACCGACGGATTGCCGAACAGTTCGTCGTCCGACACCGGCGGTCCGGCATTGCTCATCATCAGGATCACGTCCGGCCTGGCGGTGATAATAGCCTCATCGGACATCTGCTTGTAGCCGGAGAAACCTTCGACGGCATTGACCCCGCCCGCCAGCTTGACCATGCCGTCGGCCGCAGTTTCGCTGCCCGCTGCCAGGATCTTGCCGCCCTGTATCGACAGCACAAACAGGATGCGCTTGCGCTCCTTGATCGAGGCGGTCTGCTTTTCGGCTGATGTCAGCTTGGCATCGAGCTCCTTGGCCAAGACCTCGGCCTTGGCATCGACGCCGAGCGCCTTGCCGACGATGCGGACCTTCTCGAGGATGCCTTCGTGGCTATAATGCTCGGGCACTTCGATGAACGGAACGCTGCTCTTCTTCAGCACGTCGACGGCTTCCTTCGGACCGCTGCCGTGCAGCGCCAGGATGCCGGTCGGATTGACCGACAGCACACCTTCCGGTGACAGCGCGCGCATATAACCGACATCGGGCAGGTCGAGCGCCGCCTTCGGATAACGGCTGCTGGAGTCGCGCGCCACCAGATGCTTCTCCTCGCCAAGCGCATAGACGATCTCGGTGATCGAACCGCCTATGGCGACGATCTTCGAGGTGTCCGTGAAAATCGAGACGCCTTCAGTGGCGGCAGCCGGCTGCAGCATGGCAACAACGAGGGAAAGGCCGACCATTGCGCCACGCATGGTCGGCGATTTCGAAAGAAAAGACATCGTTTTGTTCCTCAGGCTGCCGTCGGGTTCGGGATGCGCGGCAGGTTCTCGACCAGGAAGCGCCAGTCGTCGCGCTCGCTTTCGCCTTCGTGGCGTTTGCCGAAGAACTGGATGATCATCTCGCCGTTCGCGGCGTAGACCTCGAGCGAGGTCACATGGCCATCCTTGGTCGGCTTGCGCACCGCCCAGACTTCATGGATGTGGTCGGTCCGCAGGTGCAGGTGGAAGGTCTCGTCCAGCACGTTGATCCACGGCCCCATCGGCTTGATCGACTTGACCGGCCCGGAATGGATCTGGATGCAGCCGCGGTTTCCGACGAAGCACATGATCGGCATCTCGCCTTCAGCAGCGTGATGGAACATGGCGCGGACCGCGTCATTGTCGAGCAGCCAAGCATAATCCGTTCCCACCATGCGCACCGCCTGGCGGCGGCTGAGCTTCAGCGTCTTCAGCATGCCGAAGAACTGGTGCACGTCGGTCAGCCGGCTCCAGCGATCACGCAGATCGTCAAGGTTGGCGGTTGTCGCCGTGGCCTCGCCCTCATCGTCGAAGCCTTGGCCTGAAATGTCGACCGTCGGTTCCTGGTTGGACGATTCCAGCGAGGCAACCAGCTTCTGGTAGGCATAGAGACTGGACGCCGGCCGCAGATGCACTTTGTGCACCGCCTCGCCCGCCGCATCGAAAAACTGCAGGCTGCGGCGGATCTCGTCGCCATCGCGCTTTTCCACAGCAAAGCCATGTGCCCAGGCCTTCGGGAAGATGCGCAGGTCGATGTTCTCGCCAAGCACCATGGCATTGTGGTTGCCGGTGACGACCTTGTCGTAAACGCCGATCTTTTCGTGCACGGCGCTTTCGTTGCGGGTCAGCGCCATCACCTCACCGACGGCTTCGAGGCCGGTCAAGAGATCGTTGACGCGCGGTTCGACGCGGACAACGCCGTCGCCGCAATGCGCGGCGACCAGCTCGGCTTCCGAAATGCCAAGTTGGGCAGCCAGGTCACGCTCGCGCGTTTTCGGATTTTCCGTCCGTGCCCGCCGGATTTCATGCGGGGCGGGTTTTACGCGCTGGTCCATGTCTCGTCCCTAACTGCCTTGCCTTACTTGTTGAGAATGAGCTTGCCCTGGCGGGTGATCTTGAGCCGGTAGAGCGCGCCATGATGCTCGATGCCGATCTCGTGCTCGCCCTGGAACAGCGTGTTGCTGGACAATGTTCTGACCGCCAGCGGAACCCGATCGAAACGGGTGACGGCGGCATCGTCGGAACGGCGGACGCGGTAGCGAAAGTCATTGGGATTGTGGGTGTTCATCTGGGTCGATCCCTTTCCTGTGCCGGGCGTCTGGCTGGGCGCTGCGAAGATCCGATTCATTTCTTGACTTGAATAATCATGTTTATTAGTCAGTGCAATACCGGATTAAATGAGTCAACATTTAAGACGCCGGACACGATCAAAAATGCCAGCGAGCCCCGCGCCAGCCAGCACGAAACCTGGAATTCTGGAGTTGGGGCATGGGGTTGATGATTTGGGAACGGCGCGGCCAGCCGATGGTGAGCGGCGCGGCGGCTTTGTTGGCAAGCGTGGCGGCAATCGCCTTGTCTGCGCCATCAGCTCACGCACAGCAGGCAACGCAGCCGGCAGGCCAGCAGACGGATCAATCGAAGAAGGCTGATGAGAAGAAAGCCGCCCCGGCAGGTGCGACGCTGCTCGACAAGATTCTCGTCATCAGCCGCACCGGCGAGACGGCGATCGAATCACTGGCGTCGGCCAGCCATCTCGACAAGGAACAGCTCGACCGCCGCATGGCGACGACGCCCAACGAGATGCTGTTCGGTGTACCCGGTGTCGCGGCACAAGCCGACGCCAGGCGCGTCAGCACCAGCATCAACATTCGCGGCCTGCAGGATTTCGGCCGCGTCGCGGTCATCGTCGACGGCGCGCGCCAGGATTTCCAGCGCTCCGACCACGGCACCCAGTCGACCTTCTACATCGATCCCGAGCTGATCAAATCCGTCGATGTGATCCGGGGTCCTGTCGCCAACACCTATGGCTCGGGCGCCATCGGCGGCGTCGTCTTCTTCGACATTAAGGATGCCGCGGACTTCCTCAAGCCGGAAGAAACATGGGGCGCTTCGGTAACCGGCCGCTATGAGAGCAACGGCAAGGGCTGGACCACCAGCGCTACGGGCGCCTATCGCGTCAACGAGAACTGGGATGTGCTCGGCAACATCGTCTACCGCAACTATGACGACTACAAGGACGGCGGCGGCAACACCGTCAAAGGCACCGGCTTCGACGTGCTGAGCGGCATGCTCAAGACCAGCATTCGCCCAACCGAGAACAGCGAATTGAAGCTTGGCTGGGTCGGTTCAAGCGATGGCTGGAATGAAATCACCGGCGGCATCCCGGTCAATGACGTCGACTTGAAGTCGAACACCTTCACAGCCCGCTACAACATCACGGACGAAGACAAGAGCTGGCTCGATCTTCATATCAACACCTCGTACAACAAGACCAATCTTGATCTGACCACGCTTGTCCCCCAGTCCCGGTTTAATCCTTCGACCGGTCTGCCGGTGATCCTGCCGGCGGGTTCGCAGTCGACGTTCTATGTCGGCACGACCTCAATCGACATCTGGAACACATCGCGGTTCGAGACCGCCGGCATCGCGCACGAGCTGACCTATGGCGGCGACTGGGTGGGTGACGACGTCAAGACCGGTGGTGCCGCCGGTGGCGACAGCTTCTACACGCCTTCCGGCAAGCGCAATGTTTCCGGCGCCTATGTCCAGGACAAGCTCAGCTGGGAATGGCTCGAAGTCATAGCCGGGCTGCGTTACGACAATTACAGCCTCAAGGACAGCAACCACGAGACATCGGGCGACCGGCTGTCGCCGCGCATCACCGTCGGTGTCACGCCATTTGAAAGCGCGGGCCTCGATGGGCTGCAATTCTACGGCACCTACGCCGAGGGCTATCGCTCTCCGTCGCTGACGGAAACGCTGATCAGCGGCCGCCACCCCGCGGGCGTCACCTTCCCGTTCCTGCCCAATCCGAACCTCAAGCCCGAAACCGGCAAAACAGTCGAGGCTGGCATCAACTACAAACAGAACGATATTTTCGAGGCCGGCGACGCGCTTCGTATCAAGGCGGCCTATTTCAACAATGACGTGGATGACTACATCCAGGGCGTGTCTTTCCCCGCGTCATTCACGAACCCCGCAAGCGCCTGCCCGGTTGATTTTAGCCAGTTGGGAAGCAATCCAGGGTACATCCCGATCTGCTTCCAGTATCAGAATTTCGCCAAGGCCAAGATCAACGGCATTGAGATCGAAAGCGTCTACGATGCCGGATGGGGCTATGCGGGGCTTTCCGCTTCGATCACCAACGGCCACACCATGTCCTATGCCGGAGTGCGCGGGGAACTGCTCACCATCCCCTCCTCACAGGTCACCGCCCAGCTCGGCCTGCGCTTCCTCGAGGACAAGCTGACCGTCGGCGGCGAAGTGCAGTACAACGGCAAGCCGAAGGGCAATCCGATCGCCGACGACTACACGCTCGTCAACGCCTTCGCCAGCTACCAGGCGACGGACAATCTGAAGATCGATTTCCGCGCCGACAATCTGTTCGACGTCAAATATGCCAATGCGCTCAACGTCGTCCCGGCCACGACGCCCGGCGCCCAGTCGACATTCGCGGCCTACGAGCCCGGCATAACGTTGAAGCTGGCGGCAACAATGCGATTTGGAGGCTGATGATTATGAAGAGCTTGACGACATCCCTTCGTCTGCTGACCTCGACGTTTGCGATGTCGCTGGCGATGGTTCCGGCGTGGGCTGAAGAGTCCGCACCGATCCCCGCGCTGACCCTCGAACTCAACGCCGCGCAACCATCCGACAAAGGGTGCCGGCTGACGTTCCTGGTCAACAACAGCCTCGGCGCCGACCTGTCCAAGGCGGCGTTCGAGATCGCGCTGTTCAACGAGGCCGGCATTGTCGACCGGCTGACCGCGCTCGACTTCAAGGACCTGCCGGCCGGCAAGACCAAGGTGACGCGCTTCGATCTCGCCGGCACCGACTGCACCAAGGTCAGCCGCGTGCTGATCAACAGCGCAACCGAATGCGCCGGCACCGGTGTCGAACCGAGTGCCTGCATGCGCAAGCTGAAGACCGACACCAAGACCGGTATCGCTTTCGGCGTCTGAAGTGGGACTGCATCGCCCATTCCCGGGAAAGACCGTGGCCGGGCCGCTGACCGGCTTCGATTGGTTGCCGCTTGAGGCAACCGATCTTGATTTGACAAGTCAACGCGCCTCGCTGCAGTTTCCCGCCCTCGACATGCAGGAAATCAGTCCCCTCCCCGACGCTGGCAGCGAGCTGGCGATAGCGCCGGCCGAGCGACTCGCGCCTGTGCGACCGTCTGCCGGGAGCGGCAAGTGGACAGCGGCGATCGTTATCTCCTGCGTGCTTCATGCCACGGTGGCGGCGGCGTTTCTGATCTCGCCCGCCGGCACATCCGCTTTCCAGGACACCATGCAGTCCGAAGGCAGCGATCAGACCGGAGACAAGGTCGCCGGCAGCGCGCTGGACAAGGACCCGGCGGCAGTGAATGTCCAACTGGTGCCGAATCCGCAGCCGGCCAAACCGGAGCCCGCTAAGCCGCCCAGGCCGGTGCAGCCGACAAAACCTTCGCAGCCTCCACAGGAGGCCGTGAAGCAGGCTCCCGAGCCCGAAGCAGCCAAGCCGCTGCCCAAGCCCTTGCCGGAAGCCGTCAAACAGCAAGCGGTCACGCCGGACATACTGGTCGCGGCGACTCCGCGTCCCGATGATCAAAGCGTGGCCGCCAAGGCCGAACCGGCACAGCCAAGCGCCGAGCCCGAAACGATCGAGATGCCTGTCGCCGTTCCAGAGCAGCCGCCTATCCCAAGTGCCAGGCCAACCCCGGAAGCCGCCCCTGCAACTGCAGACGAAGCATACGAGGACCGCGGCACAGCGGACGGCAAAGAAATCAAGGCGGCAATTGCGAGCAAGGGCCGAAAGCAAGCCGATACCGGGAACGCGGCGGCATCCCGCTATAGCGGCGAGGTAGCCAGCAAGTTGGCTCGCGCCAATCGCCGCGTATCGAAATCCGCACAGACGACAGCCCGCAACAACGCGTTGGTGGCATTTGTCGTGCTCGCCAATGGAAACATTGTCGACCTGCAGCTTGCCAAAAGCTCAGGCTCGCCCGAACTCGATCAATTCGCCTTGGAGCTTGTGCGAAAACAGGCACCGTTCCCGCCGATTCCTCCCGAGACCGGGCTGATGAACTGGCGGTTCAAAGCGCCAATCGGCCCCTTCTCGCCTTGACAGCTCAAGCAACTACCCAAGATCAACGCTCGCGAATAGCCGAAAGGAACCCAATGTACATCGCCATGAACCGCTTCAAGGTACAGACCGGCTCGGAGGCTGACTTCGAAGCCGTGTGGAAAAACCGCGACTCCAGCCTTGCCGAGATGAAGGGTTTTCGCGAATTCCACCTGCTGCGTGGCTCGGTCAACGAGACCGAGGGCTACACGCTGTTTGCCTCCCACACGGTGTGGGCAAGCCACGACGATTTCATCGCCTGGACCAAATCGGAAAACTTCCGCGCCGCCCACAGGAATGTCGGCACGACCAAGGTCCACTATCTCGGCCACCCGCAATTCGAGGGCTTTTCCGTCGTCGAGGGCGCGTAGAGCAATTCCAGGAAAAGTGTGAAACGGTTTTCCGTCGGGAATTGCGTTAAACAAAGAGTTAGAGCGGTTCGCCGTTTCTATGAAACGGTGAACTGCTCTAAGTCGGATCAGGCACTGGCGAGCAGGCTGGCATTGCCGCCGGCCGCCGTGGTGTCTACGCAGACAGCGCGTTCATGCGCATAGGCGGCCGGGTTGAGCACCTCGCTGACCAGCGGCACGATCGGGCCAGTCCTGTCGGCGATGACCCTGCGCACGATGCGCGCCGCCTCGGGTGTGCCTGAGAAAGCCACGACATCGACGCGCAGCGAGCGCGCCTCGACCGGATCAGGCCGGCCATCTATGGCCGCCAGCGGCAGTCCCTTGCCGGTCAGCGCCGACAATGCAGCCGGTCCCCCTGGAGCCACGGCCAGCACCGCATTGCCAGCGGCGAGCGCCTGGATCGTCTGGGAGAGCAGCGTGTCAGCGTCGGGACCAAGGCACAGCACCCGCCCGCGCGGCGACAGCGACAGCGTGTTGGCCTCGCCGGTTGGTCCGGGCAGATCGACCTGGCCGAAATCGATTGCAGCGGCCGCACCAATGGCGGCCGCCCCCTTGCCGCGCAGATGTTTTCTCAGGATCGCAATTCGATCCGGGCGGGTCGACCATCCCCCAAGTGCTGGATCGGGCAGATTGTCGGCAAGCTCGGTCGCGGTCACCTTGTGGCCTTCTCCGACATGCGTGCCGGCCTCCGGCCCCTTGCGGAAGCGCCTGAGATAATGCGGGCCGCCGGCCTTTGGTCCAGTGCCGGACAGTCCTTCGCCGCCAAATGGCTGCGAGCCGACGACGGCGCCGATCTGGTTGCGGTTGACATAGATGTTGCCGGCATGGATGCCGTCGACGAAATGCTGCACCCGGCCCTCGATGCGGGTGTGCAATCCGAAGGTCAGGCCATAGCCCTTGCGGTTGATCTCAGCGATCACCGTATCAATCTTGTCGGCATCGAAACTGGCGACATGCAGCACCGGCCCGAACACCTCGCGATCCATTTCCTCGATGCCCTTGACCCGGAAGACATGCGGCGCGACGAAGCGGCCATCCTTCGGCGCCTCGAGCTTGGCGATCAGCCGGCCCTGCAGGCCCATTCTGATGCAATAGTCCCGGATCGAGCTTTGGGCCTCATCATCGATGACCGGACCGACATCGGTCGAGATCAACCAGGGGTCACCGATGTTGAGCGCTTCCATGGCACCCTTCAGCATCTCCAGCATCTTCTTCTCGACGTCCTTCTGCACATAGAGCACGCGCAGCGCCGAGCAGCGCTGGCCAGCGCTCTGGAAGGCCGAGGCCAGGATGTCGCGCACCGCCTGTTCGGGCAGCGCGGTGGAATCGACGATCATCGCATTCAAGCCACCGGTCTCCGCGATCAGCATCGCGTCGGGTGCGGCGGTCTCGGCCAGTTGCTTCTCGATCAGCTTGGCAACCTCGGTCGAGCCGGTGAAGCAGACACCGGCAATGCGTGGATCAGCGGTCAGCGGACCACCGACCGAAGGGCCGTCACCGGGCAGAAGCTGGATGACGTCTTCCGGCACGCCGGCCTCACGCAAAAGTTCGACGGCGCGGAAAGCGATCAGCGGTGTCTGCTCGGCCGGTTTGGCGATCACCGAATTGCCGGTCACGAGTGCGGCAGCGATCTGGCCGGTGAAGATGGCGAGCGGGAAATTCCACGGCGAAATACAGACAATGGCGCCGCGCGCCTCGGTACCGGCTTCATTGTTCACCGCTTCGGCGGCGTAGTAGCGCAGGAAGTCGACGGCCTCACGCACCTCGGCGACACCGTCGGCCAATGATTTGCCGGCCTCTCTTGTAGCGAGCGCGAAGAACTCGACCGCATTGGCTTCATAGAGATCGGCGGCGCGGTTGAGGATGGCGGCACGCTCGGCGACCGGCCGCTTGGCCCAGGCCGGCTGCGCCTCGACCGCGAAGCGCACGGCGGTCGCGACTTGCTTGGCAGCCGCCTCGCTGACCGTGCCGACCACTTCGTCAGGCTTGGCCGGATTGACGATCGGGCGCTGTTTGCCATAGCTGGCGGCCCGCGTGATCGGCTTGGCATGCCAGCGATCCGAGCCGGCGAAGGCCGCCTTGGCCTTGTCGATCGCCGCCAGCGTCACCGTGTCGGTGATATCGAATCCCTTCGAATTATGGCGGCCGGCGCCAAAGATCTGCGAAGGCCGGGCGATCGCGGGATTGGCGGCAGGACCCTGATCCTCGATTGTCTTCAGCGGATCGCGCGCGATATCCTCCGGCTCGACATCCTCGTCGGTCAGCTGGTGCACGAACGACGAGTTGGCGCCGTTCTCCAGCAACCGGCGAACCAGATAGGCAAGCAGGTCGGAATGGGCGCCGACTGGCGCATAGATGCGGCAGCGTGTGCCCTCTGATTTACGCACCGTCTCGTGCAGACCCTCACCCATGCCGTGCAGGCGCTGGAACTCGAAGGAGTCGCGATTTCCCGCCATCGAGAGAATCGCAGCAACGGTATGCGCATTGTGGGTGGCGAATTGCGGATAGATGCGGTCGGTCATGCCAAGCAGTTTTTTCGCACAGGCCATGTAGGAAACGTCCGTGTTGGCCTTGCGGGTGAAGACGGGGTAACCGCTAAGCCCCAGCGTCTGCGCCCGCTTGATCTCGGTGTCCCAATAGGCGCCCTTGACCAGCCGCACCATGATGGTGCGGTCGTACTTCTTCGCCAGCGCGTAGAGCCAGTCGATGGCGAAAGCCGCGCGCGGGCCATAGGCCTGGACGACGACGCCAAAACCGTTCCAACCGGCGAGTTCCGGATCGGCCAGCACCCGCTCGATCACGTCGAGCGACAGATCAAGCCGGTCGGCCTCCTCGGCGTCGATGTTGAGGCCCATGCGCGAATGCCGGGCTGCCAGCGCCAGCGCCAGCAGCCGCTCGGCCATGACCGGCAGCATCTCCTCTTTCTGCGCCACCTCGTAGCGTGGATGCAGCGCCGAGAGCTTGACCGAAATGCCGTGATTCTGCCTGATATCAGGACCGTTGGAGCCGGAATCGAGCGATGAAATGGCGTCAGCATAGGCCTTGTGATAGCGCAGCGCATCGGCCTCGGTGCGGGCCGCCTCGCCCAGCATGTCGAAGGAGTAGAGATAGCCCTTCTGAATCATCGGCCGGCCGCGCTTGACGGCTTCCGCAATGGTGCGGCCGAGCACGAACTGCTCGCCCATCTCGCGCATGGCGGCGGCCACCGCCTTGCGGATAACCGGTTCACCAAGCCGCCGTACCATCGAGCGCAGCGTGCCTTCAATGCCCCCCTCACCCTCGTCGAGGACGCGGCCGGTCAGCATCAGCGCCCAGGTCGAGGCATTGACGAAGATCGAGCTCGAACCGCCGGAATGCGCCGACCAGTCGTGCGGCGCGATCTTGTCGGCGATCAAGTCGTCCATCGTCTCGGTGTCCGGCACGCGCAGCAGCGCCTCGGCCAGGCACATCAGCGCCACGCCTTCCTTTGTGGAGAGGCCATAGGCGGAGAGGAAAACCTCCATCAGCCGGGGATCGGACGAGCCGCGTACCGCCCGCACCAGGTCGGCGGCTCGCGCCGAGATCGCATCGCGGTCCCTCGCCGAGAGCCCCGTGGCCTCGGCCAGCCGTTTCACGGCCTCGTCTTCGTCAGGCAAATAGTTGGCGCGGATCTGCTGGCGGATGGCATCGAGCGGCATGGCGGTCCCGTGGATCGAGCAAAGGGGAGTGGGCCGGCGGTCACCGGACCGAATGGCGCAAGCTAGCACAGCTCCAAATCTTCGGCCGGTCCAAAGAAATCGACATGGCAGGCCATTCGAACTATCATGAAGGCCTGAGATAAGCATATGGACTGCAATTTAGATGACAGAAGACCAATTGGACCGCATTGACCGGAACATCCTTTCGGCGCTGGCAAGCGATGGCCGGCTTTCCATGTCGGAACTCGCGGCAAAGGTCGGCCTGTCCAAGACGCCGGTGCAGGCACGGGTGAAGCGGCTGGAGAAGGACGGCTATATCAGGGGCTATCAGGCAATCATCGACCGCGAGCGCATGGGTGAGGGCCATGTCGCCTTCGTCCAGGTGAAATTGTCCGACACCAGGTCGGCAGCGCTCGACGCTTTCAACCGGTCGGTGCAGGCCGTGCCGGAGATCGAGCAATGCCACATGATGGCGTCGAGCTTCGATTATCTGCTGAAAGTTCGCACCCGGGACATCGCCGCCTATCGCCGCGTGCTTGGCGAGCGCATCTCCGCCCTCCCCCATGTCGCCCAGACTTCGACCTTCGTGGCGATGGAGACGGTCAAGGACAGGTAACTCTATTCCGACAGCGTCTTCAAAAACGCCACCAGCGCAGCGCGCTCGCGGTCCGACAGCTCCAGCGGGTGGATTTCGGAGATCCCCTCCACACTCGGTGCCGCCTTGGCGTAGTGCGCCACCACTTCGTCGAGCGACGAAAACTGCCCGGCATGCATGTAGGGCGGCCGCGTTGCCGCTCCGCGCAGTGAAGGCGTCTTGTAGGCGCGGATCAGTTGCGGCGCATCCTTGACCATGAAACGCAGTTCGCCGCAGGCGCCGACGTCGCCATCGCGATAGGCGCCGAAGCAGTTGAACGGATCGGCCTCGACCTGAGCCACCGCATCGATCCGCCCACGATCCGGCGGCAGGTCCGCGACGGGCGGCACGCCGGTGTTGTGAAAGCTGTTGTCGGTGAAGCGCGGGCCGTTGTGGCAGCTCACGCAGTTGGCTTTGCCGATGAACAGTTTCAGCCCGAGGATTTCTTCCCGCGTAAAGACCGCATCGTCCTTCGGCTCGGCACCTGTAGCAAGGTCCAGTGCAAAGCGGTCGAAGCGCGTCTGCACCGGCTCGATCGAGCGTTCGAAAGCCGCGATCGCCTTGCCGATATTGGCAAAGACGCGGTTGATGGCGTCGCGTTGCGTCTCGCTCATCGCGTTCCAGGCAGCCCTTTCGGCATCGTTTCCAAGCGGGCTGGCATTCAACGGCATGCCGGAAAAATCCGGCAACGGCCCAAAAATGCGCTCATAGCGCTCGCCGAAGCGCGTCTTGATATAGTGCGCGTAGGCGGTGCGGTTTCCTGCTTGCTCCAGCGGGTTCTCAAGCGGAGTGATGGCCTGCGACCACAAGCTGTCGCGGCGGCCATCCCAGAAGAACCAGGGGTCACGCGCCACGCCGGCCAGCGCCATGGTGCGGCGGTTGGTGCGGCCGACACCAACGGCTTGCGGAAGGTCGTCCTGGAACTGGCGATCAATCTTGTGGCAGGTCGAGCATGACACCGTCCCGTCACGGCTCATGCCGAGATCAAAGAACAGCGTCGAGCCAAGCGCGGCAGCCGCCGGCACGTCGGCAAAGCGGTTGGTGGTGTCGGGCTTCAGCGCCGGCAATGTGTTGAGCGCCAGCGAAGCGATGGTTTTCTTCTCGGCGTCGGAAAAATCCGGCTTGCCGCAGCCGACAAGGATGACGGCCACCGTCAGCGCCAGAAAGCAGAAAAGGCGCTTCATCGGCCGCTCACAGCACCACGTTGAACAGCACCGTATCGGAGCCGGCGCCGGACGAGATGGCGAAACGAAGTTGCCACCAGCCGCTCATGGTGAATTTCAGCCCCTCGATGCGGTAACGGCCCTCGCCCAGGTAATCGGTCACCTGCGGGCTGGTTGGAAGCCCGTGATTGTGTTGCGGCATGCCGCCGGAGATGGCGATCGCGGCGCGCTCCACCGAAGCCCCCGTCTTTGTCTTCAACGTCAGCAGCCAGGATTCCAGTTCGCCGTGCCGCACCACGCCCCGTTCCGGCACGAAGCTCGCCATGTACAGCCCATTGTCGGTTTTCTTCGTCCGCGAGACATCCGGGCCGACCGTCTGCGCCGATTGCGGCGCCGTCAGATAGACGACCGCCAGAATGCCGACCAGCAACGCAGCCAGACCAAGACCCGCCAGGAGATAACGCCATAATGATGCCAAACCGGTTCCTCTTCTGCGGACAACGTTCCGCCGAGCGGATCGCGTCCCGCCAGCCTGTGGGAAAACGCTGTGGCGCAAAAATGCCTGCTTGCCAAGCATGGCGCTGCCGCTGGCAAAAAGCTACAGCACCGAAATCAGTGGAGGATTGCAGATGGCGGGAAACGGCGTCGCCTCGATCGGCGAATGCATGCTCGAACTGTCGGGCCAGACCGGCCCGAACTGGCGCATAGGTTTTGCCGGCGACACGTTCAACACGCTGTGGGCGCTGCATGCGTTGAGCGGCGACCGCCCTGCAACCTATGTCTCGGCTTTCGGCGACGACCCCTTCTCGCAGGGCCAGATCGGCTTCTTCGCCGAAAACGGCATCGGCATCGGTTCCAGTCCGGTGATAGCGGGCGCAAGGCCTGGCCTCTACGCGATCACGCTGACCGGCGCCGAGCGCTCCTTCACCTACTGGCGCGGCGACGCCGCCGCGCGGCAGCTCGCCTCCGATCCCACAGCACTATCGAAAAACCTTGAAAATCAGGCGCTTGTTTACTTTTCCGGAATCACTTTGGCAATTCTGCACAATGCCGCGCGGGCCACGTTGCTGGCGGCTGTAGCCAAGGCCCGCATGGCGGGCTCGCTGATTGCCTTTGATCCCAACTACCGGCCACGGCTGTGGCGCAATCGCGAGGACGCGCAGGCAGCGATCGTCGCGGCGCTTGGCGTCACCGACATCGCCCTGCCGACCTTCCCTGACGAGCAGATGCTGTTTGGGGATGCGACACCACAGGCAACCGCCGAGCGGCTCCGGCAACGGGTCGGCGAGGTGATCGTCAAGAACGGTGAACAGCCGGCGTTGATTGCCGAAAGCGGCACACTGCACGACGCGCCGGCGATCCATGTCGCGGCGCCCGTCGATACCACCGGCGCTGGCGATTCCTTCAATGGCGGCTATCTGGCGGCTCGACTTGCCGGCCATGGCCCGCAGGAAGCGGCAAGCCGAGCCCATCGCGTCGCCGCCGCCGTGGTGCAAGTCCGCGGCGCGCTGGCGCCGTTCGAGACGCTACGAGCGGCATTTGCCAACTAAGGTCTGTTGAGATTCAGGTCAGGCAGAGTCGAAAATGGTGGATTCCGAGAACCGGAGCGGAGCGTACTTTTCGTACGTGAGCACCGGAAGCGCAGGAAGCTGCCATTTGCAGGCCGGCCTCACCTGAATATCAGCAGGCCTTAAGGCAGGCGGAAGCGGTATTCCGTGACATGGTGATAAATCGCGCCTGGCCACAGCGTCGCCTGCGGAAAATACGGCCGGTTTGGTGCATCCGGCCATATTTGCGGCTCCAGGCAGAAGCCGCTGAACGCCTTGTAGTCCCGCCCTTCCAGCCCCTTGCGCGGCGTCACATACTGGCCGGTATAGAGCTGGACGCCGGGCTCCGTGGTCCAGACCTCCATCTCGACACCGGAATTCGCTCCTTGCGTCCATGACGCTTGCCGCAGCGGCCCGCGCGCCGAGGCAAGGCAGAAATTCTGGTCGTAAGGCAGTTGCTCGCCCTCGGTCTCCATGCGCAGCGGCCGCGCCTGACGGAAATCGAAGGGCGTGCCGTCGACCGGCTTGACGACCCCGGTCGGGATCATGTCGCTGTCAACAGGCAGGTAGGCGCCGGCATTCAGCATCATCCGGTGATCGAGAATGTCGCCTTCGCCGCCATCATCGAGGTTGAAGTAGGAATGCTGGCTGAGATTGCACAGCGTCGGCTCCTCGCAGGTCGCCGTCAGTTCGACACTGAGCGTGCCGGGGATCTTCAGCCGGTAGGTGCAGGTGACGTCGAGCGCGCCGGGAAAGCCCATCGTGCCGTCGGGATCATGCAGCGTCAGCGTGACGAAATCCCTGCCGTGCAAGGAAACGGTCCACGGCCGGTGCGAATAGCCTTGCGAGCCGCCATGCAGCGTATGCTTGCCGAGAAAATTTGGTTCGGTCTGGTAGCGGTTGCCGGCGATGGTGAAGCGGCCGTCGCGGATGCGGTTGGCATAGCGGCCAACCACCGCGCCAAAGAAGGTATTGTTGGTCTCGTAGGCTTGCAGATTGTCGTAGCCGAGCACCAGCGGCGCATTGTGCCCGGTCAGGCGCAAATCCTGGATGACAGCACCGAGCCCGATGATGTTGGCGGTGATACCGCCGCCCCTGATCGTGAAGCGGCGCACCGCCTCGCCCGCCTGCGTCGTGCCGAAAACCTCGCCGTCCTTCATCGCCATGCCCGCAAATGCCAGTAGATCCAGAGGACTTCGGCTGGTTTCCCACAAGAGATGGGCAGGCGATTGGCCTCCCCATCCCAGGAGCAGTCTATCAGAGGCCGAGGCCGCCGATGCACACATATTTGGTATCGAGATAGTCCTCGATACCCTGATGTCCGCCTTCCTTGCCAAGGCCCGATTCCTTGACGCCGCCGAACGGCGCTTCGGGTGTGGTGATCAGGCCTTCATTGACGCCGACCATGCCGTACTTCAGGCCTTCCATGACGCGGAAGGCGCGGCCGAGATCGCCGGTGTAGAAATAGGCGGCAAGGCCGAACTCGGTGTCATTGGCGAGCGCGATGGCTTCCGCTTCGGTCTCGAATTTGAACACCGGGGCGATCGGGCCAAAAATCTCTTCCTTCATGAAGCGCATGTCAGGCTTCGCATTGGCGATCACGGTCGGCTGGAAGAACGAGCCACCGAGCGCGTGGCGCTTGCCGCCGGCAACGACCTTGCCGCCCTTGGAGGTGGCGTCGGCGATGAATTCCTCGACCTTCTCGACGGCCTTCTCGTCGATGAGCGGTCCCTGCTGCACGCCCTCTTCCAGGCCCGAGCCAACCTTCAGGGCATTGCTGGCGGCGACCAGCTTCTCGACAAACTTGTCGTAGATGCCGGCCTGCACGAGGAAGCGGTTGGTGCACACGCAGGTCTGGCCTGAATTGCGGTATTTGGCCGTCATGGCGCCGGCGACGGCGCGATCAAGATCGGCGTCGTCGAAAACCAGGAACGGCGCGTTACCGCCGAGTTCCATCGACACTTTCTTGACGGTCACAGACGATTTCTGGATCAGAAGCTTGCCCACCTCGGTCGAGCCGGTGAAGGTGATCTTCGATATCAGCGGATTGGCGCAGATTTCATCGCCGATCTCGCTGGCCGAACCGGTCAGGATGTTGACGACGCCCTTGGGAAAGCCGACTTCCTCGGCCAACGCACCCCACGCAAGGCCGGAATAAGGCGTCTGCGAGGCCGGCTTGACGACCGCGGTGCAGCCGGCGGCAAGTGCCGGCCCGAGCTTGCGGGCCAGCATCGAGGATGGGAAATTCCATGGCGTGATGGCGGCGATGACGCCGACCGGTTCCTTGGTCACCAGGATGCGACGGTCCGCCCACGGCGACGGCACGACGTCGCCATAGGTGCGGCGGCCTTCTTCGGCGAACCACATGATGTAAGCCGCGGCCGAGCCGATCTCGCCCTTCGACTCGAACAGCGACTTGCCCTGCTCGATGGTCAAGAGTTCGGCCAGCACGTCCTGATTGTCCATCATCGCGTCATGCAGCTTGCGCAGCAGCTTCGAGCGCTCGAGCGCCGTCGTCTTGCGCCAGGTCTTGAACGCTTCGGCGGCGGCTTCGATGGCGCGGCGGGTCTCGGCCTTGCCCGACTTCGGCACGGTGCCGATCTTGAGGCCGGTGGCCGGGTTGTTGACGTCGACCGTCTGGCCGCTGTCGGCCTGCACCCATTCGCCGTTGATGAGATTGGCCTGCCGCATGAAATGGCTGGTTTTCTGAAGCATGGTCTAGCCTCCGCTCGGCGCACTGACGGGCCGGTATCTGGATTTTCTTCGATGAACGTGCCCGATGGTAACGAGGCCGGGACACTGGAGCCAGTGCTCTTTACCTAGGGCAAGCCACGCAATCAATTGCAAGATGGCATATAGGCTTTGGGCCAGCGCGAAACCAGCCGAGGACGAACTAGCCGTAGACAAACTAGCCGTAGACATGGAGAACCACGGTCAGCCAGAAAGCCGTGGTAACGGCGGCACACGCCGTGGCGATGGTCATCTGGTTCGATGCGAGCGCCTGGCCGGTGTTGAACTGCACGGCGATCAGATAGGAATTGATGCCGGAGGGCAGTGCCGCGACCACGACCGCCACCTTGGCCGTCATCGGCGGCAGGCCGAGCAGCCAGACGAAGGCGAGAACCAGCGCCGGCATCAAAAACAGCTTCAGCGCCGAAAGCGCCAGTGCCGGCCGGACATTGCCTGATATGCCGAAGCGGCGCAGGCTGAGCCCCATGGCAAACAGCGCCACCGGTCCGGCAGTGTCGGCCAGCGCATCGACCAGCCGCATGACGAGGTCCGGCAGGGGCACACCGGTCAGGCGCCAGGCCAGCCCCAGCAGAATGCCGATGATCAGCGGATTGAGGAACAGCCGTCTCAGGAAACTGCGGATGACACGCAAGGGATGCACGGGTTCGCTACCGCTGCGGCCGAACATCTCGAACAGCACGATCGAGGCCATCATCATGATTGGCAGGTGCACGGAAACCAGCAGAGACAGCACTTCGAAGCCGCTCGGGCCAAATATGCCCAGGATGAACGGAGCGCCAAGCAGAACCACATTGGAATAGGCGGACGAGACGCCGCCGACCACGCCGGCGCGCGCGTCGCGCCCAAAGATCCGCGTGGTGACGACATGGCCGGCGGCCCAGGTGATGGCCACTGCCGTGAAATAGGCCCCCCACAGCGACCATGGCGCGACGCCGTGGAAGTCGGAATTCACCATGGTCTGGAACAGAAGCAACGGCATTGCGACCGAGACCGCGAAATCGGATATCCCCTCGCCGCTCGACGGTTTCAAATAGCCCGTGAACCCGGCGAGATAGCCGAGCGCGACGAGGCTGAAGACGAAGAGGACCGTTTCGGTAAGCGGTGACATTCTTCAGGGATAGGCGAGCCACGGTCGTGGCGCAATCGCGCCCGAATTTGATCATGGTCCACTGGCAGCGTTATAGAGGGTTTGGAGTATCAGGGCGGAAACGAACGACAAATGACCTTTGTCGAAACCTCAGGACGCAATTTCTTTGCACGGATGTGGCTGACAGCTTTCGTCGCCGCGCTGTTTTGTCTTGCCGCGACGGCGCTTGCATCAGCTGAAACGAAAAGCCTCAAGGGCGTGGCGCTGGTCATCGGCCAGTCGCACTACCTGCACATTGCTGCCCTCTCCAACCCGGCCAACGATGCCCGCGACATGGCCAAGATGCTGACCGATCTCGGCTTCGACGCCCGCAACGTCACCGATCGCGATGCCGCGAAGCTGAAACGCGACCTCGAACGCTTCGCGGAGGATGCCGAAGGCGCTGATGTCGCGTTCATCTACTATTCCGGGCACGGCATTGAGGCAGGCGGCGAGAACTATCTGGTCCCGGTGGATGCCGACGTCTCCTCGCTGAAAGACGCAAACGATGCACTGGTGCCGATTTCCGCCGTGATGGACGAGCTGAAAAAGACCGTACCGGTGACAATCGTGCTGCTCGATGCCTGCCGCACCAATCCGTTTCCGCCGGATGCGGTCGTGCGCCAGGCGCCCACCGCTTCCGCCGAGCCGATCGGCGCTGGCGGGCTGGAACCGGTGCGTGGCGCAAAGGCGCTCGCCAATGCCCCCGCGGAAGATGCGAGCCTCGGCACGGTAGTCGGCTTCGCCGCCGAGCCGGGCCGCCCGGCGCTTGATGGTGCTGCCGGCCAGAACAGTCCCTATGCGGCCGCGCTGCTGCGCCACCTCGCGGCGATGAAAGGCACGGAGTTCGGCTCGGTCATGCGCATGGTGACCGAAGAGGTCTATCTCGACACCAAGGCAAAGCAGCGCCCCTGGGTGAATGAAAGCCTGCGCCGGCTGCTTTATTTCGGCGTGGCACCGCCGGAACCAACCGGCGATGATGCGCTGATCACCGGCGAACGGCGGCAGCTGCTGTTGACCATTTCCGACCTGCCGGACCCCAAGCGGGCACAGGTGGAACTGGCATCGTTGCAAGAGGGCGTGCCGCTCGACGCGCTCTATGGCGTGCTGAGAGCGCTCGGCACCGAAAAAATCCCGGAAGATCCAACCGAGCTGCAAAAGGTGCTCAACGCCCAGGCCGAACGCTTGAAGAAGATGATGGCGGAACGCAATGCGCTGCGCACCGACGATCCGGAGATTACCCGCCTCGTCGCCTCGGCCGACAAGGCCATCGGCCAGGGCGCCATGGTGACGGCGCGCAAATTCCTCGATGACGCGGTCGGCAGGGTTGAGCAGAACAGCGGCGCTGTCGACCAGGCCGAGGAACTGGTCAAGCAGAAACGCATCGCCGACGCCGCCATCTATGCCAAACGCGGCGATGCCTCGGCGCTGATCTTCGATTACAAATCCGCCGCCAGCGACTACGCCAAGGCATTCTCGCTGGCCGAGAAATGGGACGAGAAGCTGCGCTGGAACTACAAGAACCAGGAAGCCGAAGCCCTCAACGCTTACGGCTATGCCAGCGGCGATCTCGATTCGCTGCAGCAGGCGATCGAAGCCTACCGCATCATCCTGAACTTCATTCCCAACGGCGAACAGAACCGCGACTGGGCGATCACCCGCAACAACATGGCGGTGGTGCTGCAAAACATCGGCGAGCGCGAAACCGAAACCGCGCATCTCGAAGAGGCGGCACAGATCTTTCGCGATTCGCTTGTCGTCTTCGAGCGCGAGAAAGACGATCGCAACTGGGCCGCGGCACAGAACAACCTTGGCAATGTTCTGCTGAAGCTCGGCGAGCGCGAGAGCGATCCCAAGCACTTGAATGAAGCGGTGGCGGCGATGCGCGCCACGCTCGACAAGCGTCCGCGCGACAAGCTTCCGCTCGACTGGGCATCCTCACAGAACAATCTCGGGCTCGCCCTCTATGCGCTCGCCGAGCGTGAACCCGTCGGCGAGCACCTGAAGCAGGCCGAAGCCGCCTACCGGCTGGCGCTTGAGGAATATACGCGCGAGAAAGCCCCGGTAGAATGGGCGATGGTCGAGAACAATCTCGGCAACACGCTGGTGACGCTTGGAATTCAGCTCAACGACAAGGCGAGGATCAACGAGGCAGCCGATGCGTTCCGAGCCGCGCTCGAGGTGCGAACCCGTGAAACCTTTCCGGTGTCCTGGGCGACCAGCCGGCTCAACCTCGGCAACGCCCTGAGCGGCGTCGCCCGCTTCGATATGGGCACAAGCACCCTCGACGAGGCAGCGACGGCCTATGATGATGCGCTGACGGTGTTTACCCGGCAGCGCTTCCCGTTGGACTGGGCGTCGGCGCAGAACAATCTCGGCTCGATCTATCAGACGCTCGGCCAGCGCACCCGTGATGCGGCCAAGTTGGAGCAGTCGGCGGCAGCCTTCCAGGCGGCCCGGCAGGTCTATATCAGGCGGAAATTCCCGCAGGACTGGGCGATGAGCTACTACAATCTCGGCAACACGCTGCAGCTTTTAGGCGGCGTGACGGACAAACCCGAGCACTACAGCGAGGCCGAAGACGCCTACCGCAATGCATTGCGCGAATACAAGCGCGAGACGAATCCACGGCAATGGGCGCTGACCGAGGCTGGCCTGGGCTCGACGCTGCACTGGCTGAGCATGAGCAACGCCGATCCCAAGATCCTGCAGGATTCGATCGCCGCGCGCAGGGCGGCACTCGAAGTGCTGACCATCGAAGCGGCCCCGATCGACTGGGCCAACGCCCAGAACGGCATCGGCATGAGCCTGCTCAATCTCGGCAACCTCCAGCGCACCGGCAAATACCTCGACCAGGCCGAGGCGGCTTTCACGGCGACGCTGAAGGTGTTCACCAGGGAAAGCCAGCCCTTGCAGTGGGCCTTCGAACAGAACAACCTTGGCGACGTCTACTGGAGCCGCGCCAACTATGGCGGCGGCAAGCCGGAATACCTAACAGCGATCGCTTTTTTCGAGAATGCCAAGCAGGGCTTTACCGAAGCCGGCTACACCATCCCCATCCCGCTTACCGACCAGAAGATCGATCTGGTGAAAAAGCAGATCGCCAAAAAGTGAGCCTTGAGACGCGGCGGCTGCCGGCTTGTCTTTGTGCCCGCTTTCCAATCCCTATATGCGAATGGTCGGCGCCTGATGCCAGGCTCCTGGAAGGACTGCGATGATCCGATTTGCCCTGGCCTTGTTCCTGCTCGTCGTTCCCGTGGCTGCCCATGCCACGGATGCCGGTTGGGCGCTGCTGCGTGACGGCGGCCATGTGGTGCTGCTGCGTCATGCCATGGTCACCGGCACCACCGACCCGGCCAATTTCGACATCGACAGCTGCGCCACCCAGATCAACCTGTCGGCGCGTGGCAAGCAGCAGGCAAGCAAGATCGGCGCCCTGTTTGCCGCACGCGCGGCCCCCATCGAGCGAGTGCTATCCAGCCGCTATTGCCGTTGCCTCGACACCGCGCGCATCGCCTTCGAGGCCGAGCCGGAGCTTTTTGCGCCGCTCGATCTCTTGAAGGGCGACGATGCGCAGAAGGCAGCGCAGATCGCCGCGATCATGAAGGAAATCCGCGCCTATTCCGGCTCCGACAATCTGGTCATGGTCACCCATCTGGAAGACATCGTGGCACTGACCGGCATTTCGCCGCGCGAGGGCGAAGCCGTGGTCGTCGAGCCGCAGGGCGACGGCCTGCGCGTCCTCGGCCGCGTCACTTTTTGAGAACACGCAAGAGGTCGGCGAATAGCTATTGAAGGCAGCTTACGTAACGGTAACGGGAAGGGCCGCCAGGTTGACCGGCGGCCCTTCTTGCGTTTCTTGGGCACGCTTCCCATCTGCGCCCGGACTATCAGGCCTTTTCCTGCCGGGAAAAACCGATTAGACAGCGCCCAAACAAGATGCGGACAGATTCCGCCCGCAAAGAAGGAAAAGCCCCGTTGTCCACCACGAATTCCACCACGTTCGACAAAGTCGCCAAGATCATTGCCGACACCAGCGAGATCGATATCGACACCATCACACCCGAGAGCCACACGATCGACGATCTCGGCATCGACAGCCTCGATTTCCTCGACATCGTCTTTGCCATCGACAAGGAATTCGGCATCAAGGTGCCGCTGGAAAAGTGGACCCAGGAAGTCAATGACGGCAAGGCTTCGACCGACGATTACTTCGTCATGAAGAACCTGTGCGCCAAGATCGACGCGCTGGTCGCCGCCAAGACCGCCTGATATCGGCCGGCGTGCGGCCTTGACGGGCTGCGCTGCCTGACCCACAAAGCCGCTCATGAGCAGCCCCCACGACGTCGTCATCACTGGTATCGGCCTTGTCTCCTCCTTGGGAGAAGGCCCTGACGCCCACTGGCAGAAGCTCGCGCAACCGGGCCTGCAGCCGGTGCTCGAAACCGCACGCTTCGCGCCCTATACCGTCCACCCGCTGCCGGAAATCGACTGGAACCTGCAGATCCCCAAGCGTGGCGACCAGCGGCAGATGGAAACCTGGCAGCGGCTCGGCACCTATGCCGCAGGCCTGGCGCTGGACGATGCCGGCATCAAGGGCAATGACGAACTCTGCACGACCATGGACATGGTTGTGGCAGCCGGCGGCGGCGAGCGCGACGAGGCGGTCGATGCCGTCATTCTCGCCGCATCCGAGAGCCGCAACGACCGCGACGTTCTGCTCAACGAGAAGCTGACCACCGAGTTGCGGCCGACCTTGTTCCTGGCCCAGCTTTCCAACCTGCTCGCCGGCAACATCTCCATCGTCCACAAGGTGACGGGCTCCTCGCGCACCTTCATGGGCGAGGAAGGCGCTGGTGTTTCCGCCGTCGAGACGGCAGCCGCGCGCATCCGCTCCGGCCAGTCCACGCATGTCCTGGTCGGCGGCGCCTTCCAAACGCAACATTCCGACATGCTGCTCGGCTATGAACTGGCCGGGTATCTGCATCGCGGCCCCTGGAAGCCTGTCTGGCAAAGACAGGGTGCCGAGGGTGGCGGCGTGGTGTCCGGCTCCGGCGGCGCCTTCCTGGTGTTGGAACAGCGCGAACACGCGACAAGCCGTGGGCGGAAAATCTACGCCGAGCTCGGACCGGTCGTTTCCGGTCGCGCCAGGCGCTCGCGTGGAGAACTCGATGCCGAGATCGCCGCGCTGCTCAGCCGGGCGTCGCTGCCGAACGGCAAGCTGCTCGCCATGTCCGGCGCGTCCGGCGCGCACGCGGCAACCAATGCCGAGAAGACAGCGCTCGATGCCGTCGAGGCGATCGCGACGCGCGGCTTCTCGACGCTGACCGGGCACATGAAGGAAGCGCAGTTTCCGTTTGCCGTGGCGCTCGCGGCACTCGCCGTCGACCGCAAGACCGCCTACCCTGTCTTCGATGCCGCAGCCGAGAAGCCATTCGAGGGCGTTCCCGCAAGCGTCCTTGCAACCGCGATCGGCTATCACCAATTCGAGGGCATGGCGCTGGTCAATGCCGCTTAAGGCGGCGCCCGGCATGTTGCAGAGATTAAACCGCTCAAGGGCTTCCCGATGACCAATTTCAGAGATCACATGGGCAGGCCGGTCGTTGCCGTCACCGGCATCGGCGTGGTGACTTCGCTCGGCGTCGGCAAAGCCGACAATTGGGCAGCGCTGACCTCGGGCAAATCGGGCATCCACCCGATCACCCGCTTTCCCATCGATCATCTCAACACCCGCATTTCCGGCATGGTCGACTTTCTGGACTCAAGCTCGAAGGGCGCCAGCCCCCTCACCTACGAACTGGCCGAAACCGCCGCGCGTGAGGCCGTGGCCGAATCCGGTCTCGATTCCGGCGATTTCGGTGGGCCGCTCTTCCTCGCCTCGCCGCCGGTCGAGCTCGACTGGCATGAACGCTTCGCGCTCTACAATTCCGACAGCCAGGACGCCGGCGCCGAAAGGCTGCTGCGGGTGGCGCGCGGACTGAAGGAACTCGACATCTTCGAGACCACCCAGTTCGGCTCGATCGCCGACCGGCTGGCCGACCATTTCGGCACGCGCGGCCTGCCGATCACGCTGTCGACCGCGTGCGCTTCCGGCGCCACCGCCATCCAGCTCGGCGTCGAGGCGATCCGCCGCGGCGAATGCGACCGGGCGCTGTCGATCGGCGCCGATGGTTCGGCAACCGCCGAGGCGCTGATTCGTTTCTCGCTGCTGTCGGCTCTTTCCACCCACAATGACAATCCCGAGAAGGCATCAAAGCCCTTCTCCAAGGATCGCGACGGCTTCGTGTTGGCGGAGGGCTCCGGCGCCCTCGTGCTGGAATCGCTGGAAGCAGCCCTTGCGCGTGGCGCCAGCGTTCTGGGCATCCTCAGCGGCTGCGGTGAGAAGGCCGACGATTTCCACCGTACCCGCTCCAAGCCCGACGGGTCGCCGGCAATCGCGGCGGTCCGCGCCGCCCTCGCCGATGCCGGCCTGAGCAAAGACGAGATCGACTACGTCAATGCCCACGGCACGTCCACGCCGGAAAACGACAAGATGGAACATCTGTCGCTGTCGACGGTGTTTGGCGAGCGGATCGGCTCGATGCCGGTCTCGTCGAACAAGTCGATGATCGGCCACACACTGTCGGCCGCAGGCGCCGTCGAGGCGGCGTTCTCGCTGATGACGATGCGCGAAAGCGTCATTCCGCCGACCATCAATTACGACAACCCCGACCCGGCAATCGTGCTCGATGTGGTGCCCAACAAGAAGCGCAATGCCGAGGTTCGCAGCGTTTTGTCGAACTCCTTCGGCTTCGGCGGCCAGAACACTTGCCTTGTCATGGCGCGGGAACCGGTCTAAGCGACCTTTTTCAGCCCCACTGAACCGACAGGCCCAATGCGCGCATTGCAACTCATCGAGGACCGCCGTCTTGAAACGGTGGACCTGCCGCCCCCGCCGCCGCCCGCACTCGGCGAAGTCACGCTGCGCATCAAGGCCGTGGCGCTGAACCACATCGACGTCTGGGGCTGGCGCGGCATGGCCTTCGCCAAGCGCAAGCTGCCGCTGGTCGTCGGCGCTGAAGCTTCAGGCGAGGTCGAGGCCGTCGGTCCCGGCGTTTCCAGCCTGCGGCCTGGACAATTGGTGTCGATCTATGGCGCGCGCACCTGCGGCCTTTGCCGGGCCTGCCGCGAAGGCCGAGACAATCTCTGCGAACATGTTTCGGGCGTTCACGGCTTCCACCTCGACGGCTTCGCGCAGGAAAAGATCAACCTGCCGGCGCGCCTGCTGGTCCCCGCCCCGCCGGGCGTGACCGACATCGGCGCAGCTGTCGCTCCCGTCACCTTCGGTACCGTCGAGCACATGCTGTTCGACAACGCCAAACTCCAACCCGGCGAGACGATCCTCGTCCACGCCGGCGGCTCCGGCATCGGCTCGGCAGCGATCCAGCTGGCCAAGCGCATGGGCTGCACCATCATCACCACGGTCGGCTCCAACGAGAAGATCGACAGGGCCAAGGCGCTCGGCGCCGACCATGTCATCAACTACCGCGACGACCGTTTCGAAGGCGTCGTGCGCAAGCTGACCAAGAAAAAAGGCGTCGATGTCGTGTTCGAACATGTCGGCGCCGACACCTTTGCCGGCTCGATGCTGTGCCTGAAGCGCGGCGGCCGCCTGGTGACCTGCGGCTCGACATCCGGCGTGTCGACACAGATCAACCTCATGCAGTTGTTCCAGCAGCAACTGAAACTGCTCGGCTCGTTCGGTTGCCGCATGGAGAACATGGCCAACGCCATGCAGAAAATGGCGGCGGGACAAGTCGCGCCGGTCATCGACACCGAAGTCGGCTTCGACGATATCGATGCCGCGCTGAAGCGCATGGAAGGCCGCGACGTCTTCGGCAAGATCATCCTGCGCGTCGGCTAAAGCCTGTGTTCAAGAAGTTTCGCCGGGACCTGAGGTATCGCTATGGCAGGCAGCTGCGCCAGCTGAACTACTGGCTGGTTGCCCGCGCGGCGATGATCATCATCTCGATACTGCGCCTGCTGCCAGCCGACAGCGCGTTGAATTTCGCCGACCGCATCGCACGCCTCATTGGTCCCAGGGTCGGACGCCACCAGGTCGCCATCGACAATCTGCGCAAGGCCTATCCGGACAAGAGCGAGGACGAAATCCAGGCCATCGCTTCCGACATGTGGGGCAACATGGCTCGCCTCGCCGCCGAATACATCTTCCTCGACGCCCTGTTCGACTATGACCCGGCTGCCAGCAAACCCGGCCGCGTCGAGGTCAAGGGAATAGAGCATTTCCTCGAGATCGCCGCCGAAAAGCAGCCGCACATCGTCTTTACCGGCCATCTCGGCAATTTCGAGCTGCTGCCGGTGGCGGCAGCCACCTTCGGCATGAACATCACGGCGCTGTTTCGCCCGCCCAACAACCCCTACCTCGCCGACTACATCCTTTCGACGCGCCGCTCGACCATGGGCTCGCTGCTGCCGTCGATGGCCGGAGCCTCATTCGCCCTGGCAGGTGTCCTGGAGAATGGCGGCAATATCGGCGTCCTTGTCGACCAGAAATTCTCCAACGGCCTGGACACGATCTTCTTCGGTCGTCCCTGCCAGAGCAACCGGGTGCTCGGCACCCTTGCCCGCCACTACGATTGCGACGTCTATCCCGCGCGTTGCATCAGGCTGCCGGGCAACCGTTTCCGGCTCGAGATCGAGGACAAGCTGGTCTTGCCACGCACGGCTGACGGCAGCGTTGACGTCCACGCCACCACCCAGATGCTGAACGACGTGGTCGAACGCTGGGTGCGCGAGGATCCCGGCCAGTGGATGTGGTTCCACAAAAGGTGGGAGATCAGCAACTGGCGGCGCAAGAAGCGGGCGAAGCCGGCTCCCGTCCCGAGCACCTAAACCCGGGAAACCACGTCCGCCAGATGGTCCAGTATATGTCCCCAGCCCTTGGTATGACCTCCGACAATTGCCTGCGTCGGCAGACGTTCCTGGGTTAGCACGAGGTCGGTTTCATCGCCGAGCGGATTGAGTTCGACGGTCACCAATGTATTCACATTGTTCGTCAGCGGGCCAATCCAGGTGAACACCAGCTTGCGCGGCCGGTCGACCAACACATAGGTGCCGGAGACCTCACGGCTTGCTTCCTGCGATGACATGACGAGGCTGAAGGTTCCGCCGGGACGGAGATCACAGCTCGCCTTGCAATCGACCGCGCCCGGAAAGGGGCTCATCCACCGAACCATCAGCTCCGGTTGGGTCCACAGGTCGAAGATCTGCTCCGCCCCCGCCCTCACGCGCCGGCGTAACTGCACGGTCGGGGCCGTCGCGTCATCACGAACCATGCTTGCCATCCCCGGGCCCCACAGGGTCACTTGTTGAGCTCGCCCAGCAGGTTTTCCATGGCATCCAGCCGCTTTTCCCAATAGCGGCGCGTCCCTTCGATCCAGCCATCGACCTCGTCCAGCGAACTTGTATTGATGGAGAGAATGTGGTCGCGCCCGTTCCTGTGCCGCTCCACCACGCCGCTCGCTTCCAGCACGCGGATGTGTTTCGACACCGCGTTCAAGGACATCGGAAAGCGTTCGGCAACCTCGGTCACGCGCGCCTCGCCCGCCGAGAGCCGCTCGATAATCGCACGCCGCGTCGGATCGGCCAGCGCGGCGAATACCGCATCGAGGCGCCCGGTTCGCGACGCGGCTACCCTCCGCGCTTCGATCTCAATCATGGCGATCCACCTGCTCGATTCTTCGTTCTAAAAATATTCAACCCAAAGGTTGACAATCTGTCAAGCCGACGCTTTATTCAACCAAATGGTTGAGCAAATTTGAAAGCGAAGGAGAGCTCGATGCTAAACAAACTCATTGTCGCAGCGACTGGTGCGATCGCACTTCTGACGGCTGCGGTCGCCCCGGCGCGGACCGAGCAAGTCAAGAACGTCGTCATCGTCCACGGTGCCTTCGCCGATGGTTCCGGGTGGCATGATGTCGCCAGCATTCTTGGCAAGGACGGCTATACGGTCACCGTGGTGCAGGAGCCGCTGACATCACTCGCCGAAGACGTCGCAGCGACCAAACGGGTGCTGTATCTGCAACAAGGGCCTACAATTCTGGTCGGCCACAGCTATGGCGGGGTTGTCATCACCGAGGCAGGCGACGCGTCTAACGTCGCCGGCCTCGTCTACATCGCCGCTTTCATCCCCGACAAAGGCGAAAGTGCGATCAGCATGCTCTCCCAGGCCGCCCCCGCCAACAACGACTTGCGCGCCACCAAGGACGATTTCCTCTACCTTGATCCGGCCGCCTTCCCTGCCGATTTCGCCGCCGACGTCCCGGCTGCCCAAGCGAAATTCATGGCAAATTCCCAACCGATGCTGGCCAAGGCCGCTGCCGGCGCGCCGGTGACGGCGGCCGCTTGGCACCAGAAGAAAAGTTGGGCGCTGGTCGCGAGCAAGGACCACAACATCAATCCCGATCTCGAACGCAGCATGGCCAAGCGGGCCGGCAGCGAAACGATCGAGGTTCCCGGCAGCCACGCGGTCTACCTTTCCAAGCCAGAGGACGTGGCGCGTTTGATCGAACGGGCGGCAAAGGCCTCGGCTCAGTAGCCTGTCCGTCCAAGACGATCCCCCGCGAAGCTCGTGATTCAGACATTCGTAACGTTGCTGGTCAGGGAATCTTAAACGACGGGGGTACACATACCCCGGAAGATGTTCATCGACTGGGATGGAGCCCGTGGCATGACGAATATCGAGATGCCGCGCCTGGATCGGGATGGCCTCGAAGATCGTTCGTTCGGCCGTTTTGGCCGGGCGTGGTCCCATATCCGTCAGCATGGCCTGCTGGAACCAGTCAGGCTCATTCGCCGGCATGGGCTGGGCACAAGCCTTGGCTTTGTCCAGCGCAACATCAGGCACATCGTCGCCGACCGTCTCGCCCGGAAATGGGATCGCCGGCACGGTGTCGATACGGCAGGCTCCATCCAGCTCGGCGCCCTGGATGTCGTCGGCCCGCACCGCGCCAAGGGCAACGAGGCCGTCTGCACCTCGCCCAGAACCTTCGACTTCATCATGAAGTCGCTGCCCCGCGATCTCCATGGCCATACATTCATCGATATCGGCTCCGGAAAGTCGCGAACGCTGTTGCTGGCGTCACGATATACGTTCGCCGAGATCATCGGTGTGGAGTTCGCACGCGAACTGGTTGATATCGCCCGAAGCAACATCGAGCGTTTCCGGGATCCGTCGCAAAAATGCCAGTCACTCAGCGTCGTCGAGGCCGATGCGGCGGCTTACGATTTTCCCGAAGCGCCCCTGGTGGTCTATTTCTACAATCCCTTTTCGAAGGACGTTTTCGATATCGTCCTGAAAAATCTCGTGTCGTCGCTCGAACGCCGCCCACGGGATTGCTTCATCGTCTATGGAAGCTCAAGCCACCGTGCCATCGATTGGGCGCGGCCTGCCATCCGCGAAACCGGCATTTTTACCGAGCTTGCCGTGCCAAAAATGCCAGGCTTCCTCGATGCGATCCGCACTATCGAGTACGCGGTCTTTCAGGTTCAGGCCGCCGCGTAACTTCTGTCTCTGGCCTTCTGAACGAAACGCGCCACGGTGCGCGCCGCAAACGGCGTGCCGGCGGTGAACCGCATCAGCGGGCCAAAACTGCCGACCGCGCTCGCGCCGACAAAATGCAGGCCAGGAATGCTGGATTCAAACCCCGCTGACAGCAGGGGCAATCCCTCCCGGCGCGCAATCGCGGCAAGCATATCGGGCGCGAACAGGCCGAGCCTGGCGATATCGATCCGGTAGCCCGTGCCGAGCAGGACGTGATCGAAGGTGGCGGCGTCCTTCTCCAACCGCAGTTCAACGGCATTGCCCTTGGCGGACGCGCCAACGATCCTGGTGCCCGCATTGACCCTTATGCCGTCGAAATCGGGCTTCAGCCAGCCTGTCGCGCCGGCGCCAAGGCTGCGCCTGTTGAGCCCGGCCCGTGCTGCCTCCGGAAACCGGTGCGCGAGGCCTGGGACTTCGACGAGCCAGGAAATCGGGAACGGGCCGACCCTGGAAGGCGATGCCAGCCGCTCCGAAACGAAGTCGCGCAAGCTCCAGCTCTGCTTTCCCGATAGCGCCCGATACCCCAGCCAATGGATGTCGCCATGGCAGATGAGTTCGACATCGGCCCCACTGCGTTTGAGCAGCACCGCGGATTCGCAGGCGCTTTGCCCACGCCCGATGACGGCGACGCGCTTGCCGCGGAACGCCTCATAACCCGTATGCTCACTGGCATGGCTGACAAGTTCGCGAGGGATCCCGTCGAAGACGGCAGGGATCAATTGCTGGTTCATCAGGCCGGTGGCAACGACGACGCGGCGCGCTTTTACGGCATCACCGTCGGCCAGGGCCAGACGAAATCCGCCATTCGCCTTCTCGACATTGTCTACCCTGCGCGTATCCAGGTCCGGAACCGCTTGCGCCTGGATCCACAATCCATAGTCGACGAAGTTTTCGAGCCGCAGCGGTTCAGTCGACGAGATTCCAAGGACCTTCGCGTAAGAATCGAGCGAGAGCGGACCTTTTGTGTGGCCGATATAGGTCGCGTGCCACGGCGAGCGCAGCCTCATGCCTCTCGGCATGTGGTCGCGCCAGAAGGACATCGCGCCGCCAAGCGTGAGCGTATCGACGCCCGCTGCCGTGAGGGCGGAAGCGACGGCCAGCCCGAACGGTCCAGCACCGATCACAACCACCTCGCAATCGGATCTGGGCATGGAACCGGTCATGTCATCGGTCTCGCGGGTCTGTTTCTCGACGTCTGGTCCCAAACGGGAATTCGACCGGACGCATCGCTGTCCTAAGCGCGCCTGAGTTAAGAATGCGGAAAGTATCCGCACCCTGCTGCCTCGATGGCAGATCGACCGGTGCTGTCAGTTAATTGTTTTCATCGGAGACGAAGTATCCGCCTCGTCAGCACTCTCCACACCGTCAATGGTATGTCGATCAGAGCTGGCACGGGGTCGCTCGCCGTGAAGTCAGCCCATGCCTTGACGGTGGCGAATGAGCCGAGATAGGCCCGCTTCGTCAGCCGGCCGCTCGAGATCAGCTTGCCGGCCGCCACCATGTCCCGAACCAGATACATCCAGGATGTGTTGGGCCGCGCTGAAGCTGCCTGCACCGTTTGGCCCGACCTGATCGCCCAAAGCACGGCGCCGAGGTCGACGCCGGCGGCGGCGCCCAGCCCAAACCATGTCCAGGGCCGCGGATTGACATCCAGCACTTTCATCGAGCCATCGCGCGCGTCGCGCTTGAACTCAACCTCCACCAGCCCGTGATGCGCGATCGATCCGAGCAGCCGGCGCGCGGCGTCGACCAATTGCGGTTCGTCGACGACCTCCACGAAGGTGCTGGTGTAGCCGAAATCGACCGGATATTGGCGCGTGCGGCGGGCGGTGAATTCCGCCACCGGCGCGCCCTCGTTCCAAAGCGCCGCGTAGGAGAACTGACTCTCGCCTCCTCCCGGTACCATTTCCTGGACCACGATATTCTCGCTGCCGATCTCTTCGGCAGCCCATGCATAGGCTGTCAAAAACGATTTCAGGTCACTGGTGAGAACAGCCTTGGCGCGTGCGAAACGGCTGCGTCCACCCATGTTCGGTTTCAGGATGACGGGGAAGCGAAGTTCGGCTGCCTTTGCCTGCTCGAGCGACGTGATCCCGTAGGTCAGCGGAACGGCGAGCCCCAGTTCGCGCGCCCGGCGGTAGAGAAGCGGCTTTTCACAAACCCATTTCAGCTGCTGCCAGGGTGGCAGCACCACGTCGAATACGGTGGACAGCTCGTCGATCGATTGCGAGACGAAACGAACTTCGGGGTCGCCGCCAGCGATCAGCAGAAAACCACCTAGACCTTCGGCCTTGGCCAGATTGAGCAAAAAGGCTACCGCAGCATCATCATCGGGGCCGGGCCACGTCCTTGTTCTGCGGGCATATCGCGAAAAGCCGGGCAACGGGGTATCGTTGCTCACCAGCCAGACAGGCACTTTCTGAATGCCAAAGCTCCTGGTCAGCGCCAGCGTCCCGTGCGCCCCGCCGAGAATGACCACGCCTGCGGGCCGACTGGGAACACGATCGTCCAACTCTGACTGGGGAGGCATCTGTCAATTCCGGCAAACGGCACATAAAGGCAAGTTCCCCGGCGAACCGATTGACCGCCTGCAATATTTAAGCGAACTCTAATAATTCAAACCGCCCGATACTGTTGATTGTCCTCAGTCAGGCATCGGCATGCAAAGCACACCCCTTATCCCTCGGCAATAGCCGTCCATACCGGAACAGGTAAAACCTTGGCCGATTGTTGTTGCCATCAGTGGAAAGTCTCGCGCCGGGCTCCGGCCCGGCAACGAGAATTCTCGCTTGCTGCTAGTTGGTCACGACAATGCGCGTGTTGCCGAAGCCGACTTCCTGCACCATCGAGTAGAAGGTCGCGGCATTGGCCGTGTGCAGCCGCACGCAACCATGCGAGGCCGGCCGCCCAAGCTGCCTGACAGCACCCGTTCCATGGATGGCATAGCCGCCATGGAAGAACACCGAATAAGGCATCGGCGACATATGATACTTTTTCGAATACCACATCCGGGCCAGGCGTTGCGGCCGATAGGTGCCACGCGGCGTGAAATAGCCTGGACGCGCGGTGGACACGGTCCACCGGTAAACCGATAGGCCATATCGGACCGTCATCGTCTGCGACGAGACGTCGATATTCGCCTCCAACATGGCCGCGTGGCTTGCAGCCGGCGCACCAAACAGCGCGGTTGCCAGCATCGCGGCTGCGACTAGAAAAGACTTATTCATGCGACCAAACCCCTTTGATTGCCCTTAGCCTGTCTGCCCTCACGATGTTTTTCATCTTTTTAATGGCAGGTGAACGGGATAACACACACTCCTTGATCAATTCGCCAATCCAAAGCAGCGAATTTGAACGATTTCCCGCAATAGTTGCCGCAACGACACGTCGCACGGACTTGATTGCCGGTGGGCTTGCAATGCAGCGTCGATCGTTGCTCAACTCTCCCCATGAACGAACGACTCCTGCAAGCAATCGATGAAAGGCGCGACGATGTCGTCGCGCTGACCGCCGACCTCATCCGGTTTCCGACCGTCAATCCGCCCGGCGAAGCCTACCGGCCATGCGCCGAATATCTTGGCGCGCGGTTGAGCAAGAGCGGCTTCGAGACCGAATTCATCCGCGCCGAAGGCACGCCCGGTGACAGCGATCGCTACCCGCGCATCAATGTCGTGGCCCGGTTCGACGGCCGCTCACCCGGTGCCTGTGTCCACTTCAATTCGCATATCGACGTGGTCGAGGCCGGCGACGGCTGGACCGTCGATCCCTTTGCCGGCGTTGTCAAAGACGGCAAAGTCTATGGACGCGGCGCCTGTGACATGAAGGGCGGCCTGGCGGCGTCCATCATCGCCGCCGAGGCCTTCATGGAAGTCTATCCCGACTTTCCCGGCGCCATCGAGATATCGGGAACGGTCGACGAAGAATCCGGCGGCTTCGGTGGCGTCGCCCATTTGGCCGGCCTCGGCTATTTCTCGAAACCCAGGGTCGACCACGTCATCATTCCCGAGCCGCTGAACAAAGACCGCATCTGCCTTGGCCATCGCGGCGTCTGGTGGGCGGAAATCGAAACCAAGGGCGAAATCGCGCACGGCTCGATGCCGTTTCTCGGCGACAATGCGGTGCGCCACATGGGCGCGGTGCTGCGAGCTTTCGAGGACGAACTGTTCCCGGCGCTCGACCGCAAGATGACGCGCATGCCGGTCGTGCCCGAAGGTGCGAAACGCTCGACCATGAACATCAACTCCATCCATGGCGGCCAGACCGAGGATTTCCGGCCCGGCCTGCCCTCGCCCAACGTGCCCGATTCCTGCCGGCTGACCATCGACCGCCGCTTCCTGCTCGAGGAAGATCTCGCCACGGTCAAAGGCGAAGTGACCGGCATTCTCGAGCGGCTGAAGCGCGAGCGCAAAAAGTTCGACTACGAGATCCGTGACCTGATGGAGGTGCTGCCGCTGATGACAGAGCGCGACGCGCCAGTGGTCAAGGCTGTTGCGCAAGGCATTCATGCGATCTTCGACCGCGAGCCCGACTATGTCATCTCGCCCGGCACCTACGACCAGAAGCACATTGCCCGCATCGGTCATATCTACGACTGCATCGCCTATGGACCCGGCATTCTCGACCTTGCCCACCGGCCGGACGAATGGGTCGGGATTTCGGACATGGTGGAATCGGCCAAGGTGATGGCGATCGGGCTCAACGTGCTGCTGCGCGGCACAACCGGATGAGTGGCCCGCGGCGCAAAAACATTTCTCCTGGCGCGGCGCGACAGCACGAAACGCAATTTACTCCCGCGCGAAATCACGCTTCTATCCCAAGGCTTGAGCATTTGAGCACATGGGGAGTTCAGCGATGAAACTGTGGAAGACCCTTCTGGCCGCTGCCGTGCTGGCGGTCGCAACCGCCACCTCGGCGTTTGCCGCCCGGACCGATCTCGTCATCGGCATTCCGCTTGAACCCCCGCATCTCGACCCGACGGCAGGAGCGGCCGCGGCCATCAGGGAGGTCACCTACGCCAATGTCTTCGAGGGCCTTACCCGCATCGGCCCCAGCAGCGAAGTCCTGCCGGATCTGGCCGAGAGCTGGACCATTTCCGATGACGGCAAGGTCTACATCTTCAAGCTGCACACCGGCGTGAAATTCCACGACGGCGCCGATTTCAGCGCCGACGACGTGAAGTTCTCGCTCGACCGTGCCCGCGCGGAAAACTCCCTCAACGCGCAAAAGCAGCTGTTTGCCGCCATCGACAAGGTCGAAGTGGTCGACCCCGCCACCGTGAAGGTGACGCTCACCCACCCGCAGGGCTCGTTCCTCTACAATTTGGGCTGGGGCGACGCGGTGATCGTGTCGCCGAAAACCGCCGATACCAACAAGGAAAAGCCTGTTGGCACCGGCCCTTTCAAGTTCGACAGCTGGGCCAAGGGTTCATCAATCACCCTGGTGAAAGCTGAGCATTACTGGGGCGCCCCTGTTTTCCTTGAAAAGGTCGAGTTCCGCGTCGTTCCCGATGCAGCAGCGGCGGTGCCGGCACTGCTTTCCGGCGACATACAGGCTTTCCCCTTCTTCGATCCCGACAGCGTCGCTCAGGTCAAGGATGATCCGCGCTTCAAGGTCGTGGTCGGCGCGACCGAAGGCGAGACCATCCTGTCCATCAACAACAAGAAGCCGCCCTTCGACAAGCTGCAGGTGCGGCAGGCAATCTCCTACGCGCTCGACCGCAAGGCGATCATCGACGGCGCCTCGGCCGGGCTCGGCCTGCCGATCGGCTCGCATATGTCACCGGCCAGCAAATATTATGTCGACCTCACCGGCCGCTATCCGCACGACGTGGCCAAAGCCAAGGAATTGCTGAAGGAGGCGGGACTGGAGAACGGCTTCAAGGCCACGTTGAAGCTGCCACCGACGTCCTATGCACGGCTCGGCGGCGAGATCATCGCCTCGCAGCTCCGCGATGTCGGCGTCAACCTCGAGATTATCCCGGTCGAGTGGGCGCAGTGGCTGGACCAGGTGTTCACCAAGAAGGATTACGACCTGACCATCGTCTCCCACACCGAGCCGAACGACATCGATATCTATTCGCGCAAGGACTACTACTTCAATTACGACAACCCCACCTTCAACAAGGTGATTGCCGATCTGGACCTGACGTCCGACGAGGCCAAGCGCAAGGAATTGTATGCGCAAGCGCAAAAGATCCTTGCCGACGACGCCGTGGTCGGCTTCCTCTACGAACTGCCCAAGGTCGGGGTCTGGGACGCCAAGCTGCAAGGGCTCTGGGAAAACGCGCCGATCCCCGCCAACGACCTGACCAAGGTGAAGTGGTCGGATTGATTTCGCCCTTCAGAGAAATGCGTTGCTCCGGAAGTAAAACTGCTTCCGGAGCCTGCCTTTTTCCGGCACGTTGGAACGGATGACCGCCTATCTCCTCAAGCGCCTGGCCATCTCGCTTGCCACGCTGGTGCTGGCTTCCATCGTGGTGTTCGCCGTGCTCGAAATCCTGCCCGGCGATCCGGCGCGGCTGATGCTGGGCATGAACGCCAGCGCCGACCAAGTCGAACTGCTTCGCAATCAGATGGGCCTCAACGCGCCGCTGGTCTGGCGTTATCTGCACTGGGTCGGCGGCCTGCTCAGCCTCGATTTCGGCCGCTCCTACACCTATTCGGTGCCGGTCATCGATCTCGTGCGCGAACGGCTGGCCGTCTCGCTGCCGCTGGCGCTGATCGCGCTTGCGCTCTCCACCCTCATCGCCATTCCCGTCGGCCTGTTTTCGGCCAGCCGGCGCGGCCGGGCCGGCGACACGATTTCCATGGGCGCGGCGCAGCTCGGTGTCGCCGTGCCCAATTTCTGGTTTGCGCTGATGCTGATCTACGTCTTCGCCGTCTGGCTGCGGCTGGTGCCGGCCGGAGGTTTTCCCGGCTGGGGAGCCGGCGCCTGGCCGGCACTGAAATCCCTGCTCCTGCCGGCAGTGGCTCTGGCCTTACCGCAAGCAGCCATCCTGGCGCGCGTCACCCGCTCGGCGCTGATCGAGGTGCTGAACGAGGACTATATCCGTACCGCCCGCGCCAAGGGCCTGCCCTACCGCACGGTCCTGTGGCGCCACGCGCTGCGCAACGCCATGATCCCGGTGCTGACCATTCTGGGCCTGCAATTCGCCTTCCTGCTCGCCGGCACCATCATCATCGAGAATGTCTTTTATCTCCCCGGCCTCGGCCGATTGGTGTTCCAGGCGATCACCCAGCGCGACCTGATCGTCGTCGAAAGCGTCGTCATGCTGCTGGTTGCCGCCGTCATTGCCGTCAACCTCGTCGTCGACCTTTCCTATGCGGTCGTCGATCCGCGCCTGAGAAGCCGGCAATGACGCTGCGTCTAGACATTCCCGAGGAGACGTTCAGCTCCATCCTGGCCAAGGCATTCAGGAATACCGCTTTCGTAGCCGGCTTCGTCATCACCTTGCTGATTCTGGCGATGGCGGTCGTCTCCTATATCTGGACGCCGTACGATGTGACGAAGCTGGTCATAGCGGACAAGACGCAAGGCCCTTCGCTGGCGCATTGGTTCGGCACCGACCATTTCGGCCGTGACATCCTGTCGATGATCATGGTCGGCGCCCGCAACTCGATCGCGGTGGCACTTGTAGCGGTCGGCATCGGCATGGGCGTGGGCGTGCCGCTAGGCGCCTTTGCCGCGGCGCGTGGCGGCCTCGTCGACGAGGCGCTGATGCGCATCAACGACCTCGTCTTCGCCTTCCCCGCGCTGCTGTCGGCCATCATGATAACAGCCATTTTCGGGCCAGGCGCCGTCAATGCCATCATCGCCATCGGCATCTTCAACATTCCGGTCTTTGCCCGCGTTGCCCGCGCCGGCGCGTTGGCGATCTGGCCGCGCGAATTCATCCTTGCCGCCCGCGCCGCCGGAAAAAGCAGCACGCAGATATCCATCGAACATGTACTGCCCAACATCGCCACGCTGCTCCTTGTGCAAGGCACCATCCAGTTCGCGCTGGGCATCCTGGCCGAAGCCGGGCTTTCCTACCTCGGCCTCGGCGCACAGCCGCCAATGCCGAGCTGGGGCCGCATGCTGTTCGACGCGCAGACCCGCATGGTGGTGGCGCCGTGGATGGCGATCTTTCCCGGCGTGGCGATCGTCATCACCGTGCTCGGCCTGAACCTGCTCGGCGACGGCATTGCCGATATTCTTGATCCGAAATCGCGGCGGCAGCGATGAGCCTGCTGGAGATCGAGAACCTGTCGCTGACGATCGGCGGCACGCAAATCCTGAAGAACATGGAGCTCTCCGTCGCGCCCGGTGAGGTGATGGGATTGGTCGGCGAATCCGGTTCGGGCAAGTCGATGACCGCGCTGACGGTGATGCGGCTTCTACCTTATGCCGCGCGCGCCACCGGTCGCGTCACCTTCGACGGCATCGATATCCTCGCCGCAACCGAGGACCAGATGTGCGCGCTGCGCGGCGACGACATCGGCATGGTGTTCCAGGAGCCGATGACGGCACTCAATCCGGTCAAGACCATCGGGGAACAGGTGGCTGAAGGCATACGCTGGCACACCAAGGCCACGCGCGCCGCGGCCGAAGAGCGGGCGCGCCAAATGCTCGACCGCGTCGGCCTGCCCCAGGCGAAATTCCCGCTGTCGCGCTATCCGCACGAACTGTCAGGCGGCCAGCGCCAGCGTGTCATCATCGCCATCGCCTGCGCGCTGAAGCCGAAGCTGCTGATCGCCGACGAGCCTACGACAGCGCTCGACGTTGTGCTGCAGGCACAGATTCTCGACCTCTTGCGTGATCTCGTCGCGGAGAGCCGCATGGGCCTGCTGCTGATCTCGCACGATCTCGCCGTAGTCACTGAGATGGCCGACCGCATCACTATCCTGCGGCGCGGCGAGGTGATGGAGGCCGGCGACACGGTGCGCACGCTGTCTGAACAGCTTCATCCCTACACGCGCCAGCTGGCGCAGGCTTCGATGCATGTGCCGACGCGCGTCAAGGTTCACGCAGCCGGATCGGCCAAGCCGCTGCTCGACGTTGAAGGCGTGTCGCGCGATTATCCGGGCCGGCGCACCTCTCTGTTCCAGCGCGCACTCGCTATCCGCGCTGTCGACGATGTGTCCCTGTCGTTGGCGCCGGGCCAGTCGGTGGCGCTGGTCGGGCGCTCCGGCTGTGGCAAGTCGACGCTCGCCCGCATGATCCTGGCGCTGGACCGGCCGAGTTCGGGCACCATCAGGTTTCGTGGAGAAACCATCACCGGCAAGAGTGAAGCCGAGTTGAAGCCGGCCAGGCGCGACATGCAGGTCGTCTTCCAGGACCCCTACGGCTCCTTCGACCCGCGCCAGAAGGTCGAAAAACTGGTCGCCGAGCCCTTGCATGTGCTGGAGAAGAAACCGACGCGCGCCGAGCGTCGCGAGATGGTGGCGCATGCGCTGCACGAGGTCGGTCTCGATCAGCGCGACATGGACAAGTACCCACACGAGTTTTCCGGCGGCCAGCGCCAGCGCCTGTCGATCGCCCGCGCCATCATCACCCGACCGAAACTGGTCGTCGCCGACGAGCCGGTCTCGGCGCTCGATGTCTCGATCCGCGCGCAAATCCTCGATTTGTTCGCCGAACTCAACCAGAAGCTCGGCATCGCCTATCTCTTCATCACCCATGACCTGACCGTCGCCCGCGCGATCACCGACGAAGTGCTGGTCATGCATGACGGCAAGATCGTCGAGCGCGGCAAGACGAACGAGGTGCTCGACCATCCGCAATCCGAGGCCGCCAAGGCACTTGTAAATGCCGCGCCTGACCTGCACCGGGCGATCGCCCGAAAGATTCAAGAGCAAGGGTGAGTGAGGTGTTAGGCCCTATTCTTCCGGCTTCACCACATCGACGGGACTGATATCGAGCAGGTCGAGCGTGCGGCGCAGCAGGCGCACCTCGCTCTCGGCCAGTTGCGAATCCGCCTTGGCGATCTCCGCCATGTGCTGCGCCAACTGCTTGCGGCGTTCGATGTCGAGATCGCGAAACAGCGCGATCGCCTGCGAGCCATTGGTCTCGTAGCCGAACTCGTTGAGATATTCGATGACCGCATCGATGCTGGTTTCCGGAATGTCGAACGCATCCTTGCAGATGCGCCGGAAGGCAATCATCTCGCTCTCGCTGACGGTCCCGTCGGCCAGGATCATGCGAAACAGCATCAGCAGTTCCGCCGAGAGCACCGGATCGTCAGCGACCTTGCGCACGCCGGGGTCGCCGTCGAAGATCGAGCGTATCTGGTCCAGCAATGCGAATGCCATCAGGGCCTCTTTCCGGTCAGTACAAATCCAGGCGCGACGCGCTGGAGTAGAAGTAGCGCGGAATCGGCCTTGCGCAAACAGGGCGGTCGTGGTCGAACGCCACTATCCAGCCGACCGGACGTCTCCGCATATCAGATGATCGACCTCACCACCCAGACAATCGCCATGCTCGCCTTCGCCGCCTTTGCCGCGGGCTTTGTCGATTCGATTGCTGGTGGCGGCGGGCTGATCACCATTCCCGCACTGCTGTTGGCCGGGTTCTCACCGGTTGAGGCGCTTGGGACCAACAAGCTGCAAGGCATGTTCGGCTCGGGGTCGGCGACCATCCACTATGCCTCCAAGGGCCATGTCGACCTGCGCAGGCAATTGCCATCGGCGCTGCTGGCACTGGTCGGGAGTGCTATCGGCGCCTTGCTGGCCACCATCGTGCCGGGCGACGTCCTGCGCGCCATCCTCCCCCTGGTGCTGATCGCCATTGCGCTCTATTTCGCCCTCAAGCCCAACATGAACGATGTCGACCGGGCCGAGCGCCTGTCGCCATTCCTGTTTGGACTGACTTTGGTGCCGGCGATCGGCTTCTATGATGGCCTGTTCGGCCCCGGCGCCGGCTCCTTCTACATGCTGGCTTTCGTCGCGCTTGCCGGCTACGGCGTGCTCAAGGCGACGGCGCATACCAAGCTGCTCAACTTCGCCTCCAACATCGGCGGCTTCATCGTCTTTGCCGCCGTCGGCGTCATCTCCTGGAAGATCGGGCTGATGATGGGCGTTGCCCAGTTCCTCGGCGCCCGCCTCGGCGCCAGCCTTGCCATGCGCATCGGCGCCAAACTGATCAAGCCGCTGCTGGTGGTCGTCTGCCTGGCTCTGGCGGTGAAGCTGCTGGCCGATCCCGCCAACCAGCTGCGTGTCATGATTGGTGTGTGATCACGCACCTGTTACAATGCCGCTGTTCGAATCATGTTGAGGAGGAGCCAAACATGAATCTCAGCGCACCCACACAGATCGTTTTCATCATTGCAGTTGTTATCGCCATCATCGGCGTTCTCGCAGCTCTCGGCATTGTGGCGTTCATTCCCCTGGCCTCGGTCTGGATCGTTACCATCGCATTCGTCGTCCTGGCCATCGGCTGCCTGATGCGCGGCGCCTGACAAAGTTTCCCTTGAAGTGGGGACGGAGAGCGCCCGGCCAAAAGCCGGGCGCTTTTGATTCTGAGCAAGGGTCTGCTAGATTCGCCGGGCAGAAGGATGGCCAATGCCGATCGAGATGCAGCGCCGGAAGGAACAGGACCGCTCCATAGCAGGGCGTTTCGAGATGCGCCGGCGCCTTCCCGATCCTGGACTTGAGGGCATCGTGTCAGACATTTGCGGCTATCGCGAAACGGCACCTGGCCATTTCCGCAATGTCGAATACGCATCGCTGACCGTGCCACTGGTGATCAGCTTCGCCGAGCCTTTCGCCATCGGTCTCGGCAAAACGCCTGGCGACAATGACCGCTTTGCCAGTTTCGCCGCCGGCCTCTTTGCCGGGCCGGTGATGATCGAATCCTTCGGTGCCGCCTACTGTGTCCAGGTCAACTTCACCCCGCTTGGCGCGCGCCGTTTCTTCCGCCTGCCAATGAGCGAGTTGGCCGACAGCATGGTCGTGCTCGACGACGTCTTGGGCACCGAGGGCATGGCGCTGCGCGAACAGCTTGGCAATGCGCCGGACTGGGCAGCGCGTTTCGACCTTGCCGAAGCCTTCGTCGCCGCCCGTCTTGCGAATGCAGCCGAAACGCCGCTGGAAATCGCCTGGGCCTATGACCGCATCATCACGTCAGGTGGCCGCACCCGCATTGCATCGCTCGCCGAACGACTGGGCTGGAGCCGCAAACATCTCGCCGAAAAATTCACTGACGCGACCGGCATCGGCCCCAAAACCCTGTCGCGCATCGTGCGCTTCAACCGGGCGCTCGGCCTGTCGCGGCAGTCGGCTGTCGACTGGGCGGATATCGCCGCCGATTGCGGCTACGCCGACCAGGCGCATCTGGTGCGCGAGTTCCGAGTGCTTGCCGGCGAGACGCCAACAGCGCTTGTCGGCAGGTAACATTTCTTCAAGACCCTGGAACGGCCTTTGTCCAGAGTGGGTTATCGACCAACCCAAATGAAGGAGGTTCCCATGCCCACCACCACTGAAGCCCCTCGGCTCTACCCTGCTTTGCGCTACAAAAATGCGGCGAAAATGATCGACTGGCTCTGCAAAGCCTTCGGCTTCAGCGTCCGCGCCCGCTACGGTGAAGGCGATATCGTGCACCACGCCGAGTTGGTCTTCGGCTCCTCGATGATCATGCTGGGCACGGTGCGCGATGACGATTATGGCAAGATGGTCGGCGAGCCCGGCACAGGCGGCGGCAAATCGATCTATATCGCCGTCGAAGATGCCGATGCGGCGTATGCCAAGGCCAGGCAAGCCGGCGCCACGATCATCCAGGAATTGATCAACCGTGACTATGGCAGCCGCGAGTTCATCTGCCGCGATCCGGAAGGCGGTGTCTGGTCGTTCGGCACCTACTGGCCGAAGGCGGGCGAAAAGGCATAGGTCCTAACGAGCCAATGCAAAAATCGCGTCACAGTCGAGATGGCTTTCCAGCTCGGCGGCGACCTCGTCCAGCGCCCGCTCGACCTCGGCGCGATAGTCGATGCCGCCGCCTCTGATGCCGAGGCTTTCAAGGAATTTCCCGCGAAAGGCGTCGGCACCGAACAGGCCGTGCATATAGGTGCCGATCACCTTGCCATCGGCCGAGATCGCGCCGTCATCGATGCCATTGATGACGGCGGATGGCCGCAGTGTATCCGGTCCGGTGGTGCGGCCGAGATGGATTTCGTAGCCCACGAGCGGCAGGCCGAACGGCACCGAGCGCGCGCTGACATTGCGCACCGTCTTCTCCGGCTCCATCACCGTTTCGATATCGAGCAGGCCGAGCCCTTCTGCTTCAGTGACACTGCCTTCGATGCCGTCAGGATCGCGCACCCTACGGCCAAGCATCTGAAAACCGCCGCAAATGCCGACGACATGGCCGCCACGCTTGCGATGCGCGGCAAGGTCCCGGTCCCAGCCATTTTCGCGGAATTTCAGGAGATCGCCGATCGTCGACTTGGAGCCGGGAATGACCACCAGCCCGGCATCGGCCGGCAGCGGCTTTCCAGGCGGCACGAACACCACCTCCACCTGCGGTTCGGCCTTGAGCGGATCGAGATCGTCGAAATTGGCGATGCGGCCAAGCATCGGCACCGCCACCTTCAGCGCGCGCGCCTCACCGGATGCCAGCCGCTCCAGCACCACCGAATCTTCCGAAGGCAGCCGCGCTGCCGCCTTCAGCCAGGGCACGACGCCGAAACAGCGCCAGCCGGTGAATTTCTCGATCGCCTTCAGGCCGTCATCGAACAGCGAGACATCGCCGCGGAACTTGTTGATGAGATAGCCGACGATCATGCGCCGGTCCTCTTCCGGCAGGATCAGATGCGTGCCGGCGACAGAGGCGATGACGCCGCCGCGATCGATATCGCCGACCAGCACGACAGGCACATTGGCACGCGTGGCAAAGCCCATATTGGCGATGTCGCGGCTTCTGAGGTTGATTTCGGCCGGCGAGCCGGCGCCCTCGACAATGACCAGATCGGCGCCCTCGCCGACCTTTGCCCAGGAGTCCAGCACTGCATCCATCAGCCGGCCCTTCAGCGCCTGATAGTCGCGTGCTCGTGCCTCGCCAAACACTTTGCCCTGGACGATGACCTGCGCGCCCACATCGGTCTGAGGCTTGAGCAACACCGGGTTCATGTGGATCGACGGCGCAACGCCACAAGCGATGGCCTGCAGCCACTGCGCGCGGCCGATCTCGCCGCCGCCATGATTGTTGTCGCCGTCGGCGACGGCGGCGTTGTTCGACATGTTCTGCGGCTTGAATGGCCGCACCTTCAGTCCTCGCTTTTTCGCGGCGCGGCACAGCCCCGCGACCAGCACCGTCTTGCCGACATCCGAACCCGTGCCTTGCAGCATGATCGCCCTGGCCATCAGCGCTGGCCCTGCGTCGCATTTCCAGTGATGGTGGATTTCGCCGCCAGCGGGCCACCGCGCCAGATGTAGAGTGCCAGCAGCGGCTCTTTGCCGGTGCGCATGGCGTGGTTGACGTTGGAAGCGTGGTGGACGACCTCGCCGGCCTCCCGCTTGCGAAAACCGCCCTCGCCCATGCGCCATTCCGTGCCGCCCGTCAGCGGAATGTAGATTTCCTCGGCGACGTGATGATGGTCGGGATAGACAATCTCGGGTCCAAGGATCAGCAGGCCGGCCGCAGCCTCGTCATTGGCGAAATGGCCGCGCGTGCCGAACATTTCCAGCCAGCCGTAATTGTCAATGAACGCCTGGCCGAAGTCAGCCTCGGTGTAGGTCTGCCCCCAGCGCAATGCGTTGCGCTGCTGCGCCAGCAATTGCACCAATGGTTCCGCAGCCGGCGGGGCCAGTTCGGCGGCCCGATCAAGGTGATGCAGGCAGGCAAGCGGATACGGCTCCAACGCACGGGCCGGCATGTCCCAGCCGATCCGCGCCACGGCGTCGAGCACCAGGGCGTTGTCCACGCAAGCGAGATAGGCGTGGAACTGTCCCAGCAGTTCATTGAATTTTGTCGTCACATCTCGCTCCGGACATACATTGATGCACAGCCGCTCTGCGGAGGGTCGGGTTGCGCGGCGGCATCATTGGTCTAGATTGGTGCGCGCGCAAAGCCAAAAACAACAGGCCAGCGGGCTAGCTGGTCAGCACATAGGGAGCACGCCATGGACGCCGCGGTCGATGCGAGCACCAGCCAGTTCGAACTGAACGAGGAACAGCGCGCCATCCAGGAGATGGCGCAGGCCTTCGCCGCCGACCGTGTCGCGCCGAATGCGCTCGACTGGGACCGCAGGAGGCACTTTCCCGCCGACGTGATCCGCGAAACCGGCCCGCTTGGTCTCGGCGGCATCTACATCAGGGACGATGTCGGCGGCTCCGCGCTCGGCCGCCTCGATGCGGTGCTGATCTTCGAGGCGCTGTCGCATGCCGATCCGGCCTTTTCGTCCTTCATCTCGATCCACAACATGGTCGCGTCGATGATCGACCGTTTCGGCAATGACGAGCAGCGCCAACGCTTCCTGCCGAAGCTGACCTCGATGGAATGGCTGGCGAGCTATTGCCTGACCGAGCCGGGCTCCGGCTCCGACGCAGCGGCGCTCAAGACCCGCGCGGTGAAGAGCGGTGGCGACTATGTTCTCAATGGCGCCAAGCAGTTCATCTCGGGCGCTGGCGACAGCGACGTTTATGCCGTCATGGTGCGCACCGGTGCCGATGGGCCGAAAGGCATTTCCACCATCGTCGTGCCAAAAGATGCGCCAGGCCTCTCCTTCGGTGCCAACGAGCACAAGATGGGCTGGCACATGCAGTCGACCCGCCAGGTCATCTTCGAGGATTGCAAGGTGCCGGCCGAAAATCTCTTGTCAGGCGAAGGTGCTGGTTTCGGCATCGCCATGGCCGGGCTCGATGGCGGCCGGCTGAACATCGCCGCCTGTTCGCTGGGCGGCGCCCAGTCGGCGCTTGACAAGGCGCTGTCCTACACCGCCGAGCGCAAGGCCTTCGGTTCGAAGATCAACCAGTTCCAGGCGCTGCAGTTCAGGCTGGCCGACATGGAGACAGAATTGCAGGCGGCGCGCATCTTCCTCTATGCCGCCGCCTCCAAACTCGATCGCAAGGCGCCCGATGCCGGCAAATGGTCAGCTATGGCCAAGCGCTTCGTCACCGACACCGGCTTCACCGTCGCCAACGATGCGCTGCAATTGCTCGGTGGTTACGGCTATCTGCACGATTACGGCATCGAGAAACTGGTGCGCGACCTCAGGGTGCACCAGATCCTCGAAGGCACCAACGAGATCATGCGCGTCATCATCGCGCGGGCGTTGATCGGACGCTGAAGCCAGCAAACTCCGGGAGAGAGACAATGACGACGATCGCCTTCATCGGCCTCGGTAACATGGGCAATCCGATGGCCGCCAATTTGGTCAAGGCGGGACATGCTGTAAACGGTTTCGACCTGATGCCGGAGAATTTGACCGTTGCGCGCGACCACGGCATCGTCGTCATGGCCAACGCGCCGGCAGCGGTGAAAGACGCCGACGTGGTGATCACCATGCTGCCAGCCGGTAAGCACGTGCTGTCGGTCTATGAGGACATCGCGCCCAAGGCGAAAAAGGGCGCGCTGTTCATCGATTCCTCAACGATCGACGTCGAGTCGGCGCGCAAGGCGCACGCGATTGCCGCGAAACACGGCCTGCTTTCCATCGACGCGCCAGTCTCCGGCGGCACTGGCGGAGCGACAGCCGGCACACTGACCTTCATGGCCGGCGGCTCCGATGCAGCTTTCACTGCTGCAGAGCCGATCCTGAAGCCCATGGCCGGGCGCATCGTCCATTGCGGCGGCGATGGCGCCGGCCAGGCGGCAAAGATCTGCAACAACATGATCCTCGGCATCTCCATGATCGGCGTCGCCGAGGCCTTCGTGCTGGCGGAAAAGCTCGGCCTGTCGCATCAGGCGCTGTTCGACGTCGCCTCGACCTCATCGGGCCAGTGCTGGTCGCTGACCACCTATTGCCCGGTGCCCGGCCCGGTGCCGACCTCGCCCGCCAATCGCGACTACAAGCCCGGCTTTGCCGCCGCATTGATGCTGAAGGATTTGAAACTGGCGCAGGAAGCAGCCCAGGGTTCTGGCGCCGTCACCCCGCTGGGTGCCGAAGCGGCACAGCTCTACGCGCTGTTCAATGCGCAAGGCCATGCCGGCGCCGACTTTTCCGGGATCATTAATTTTCTGCGCGGCGCCAATCCATAAGTTGCTAATACAATTGGGTTTTTACGCCTGTCTTGCGAGAAAATCGCCAAATTTAGATTTGCTTAAGCTCTCGATAACTCGGCGGTAACGATGTCCCTATAAAATGGACTGCGAGGCGGACATATCGCATCCGCCCGGCGCTCCGGATCAGGTCTCGCGTACCGGAGCCCGTTAGTTTCGCAAGTGTTCGAGTAGCGAAGCGCCATGCGTATCTGGCAAAGCCGCGTTCCCGATGGAGCGCGGTTTTTGCATTTTCGCCCCGCACAACCGCGTTTAACCCGGATGAATGTGCTCCGGGATGCCCTTACAGGCGCCCGCGGGCGCCTTCCGGATCATAGGGCGAGTCGGCGATCACCTTTGCCGCACGGCGCTCGCCGAGAATCGAAACCTCGAGCTCGGTACCTGGCGATACAAGGTCCAGCGGCAGCAGCGCGAGTGCGATGTCGTGACCGAAAGTATAGGAGTAGCCCGCCGACGTGACGTGGCCGACTAGCTTGCCTTGGTGGTAAACGCCCTCGAAGGCGAATGCGCTCGCACCATCCGTATCGATCGACAGTGTGGCGATCCGGCGTGTCCCTTGTTTCTGTTTTGCGACCAGTGCCGCCCGGCCGATGAAATCCCCCTTGTCGAGGCTGATGAAACGGTCGAGGCCGCTTTCCCAGGCTGATATCTCGAGATTCATATCGCGATACATGGCCCGGTAGGATTTATCGAGACGCAGCGATTCCAGCGCTTGAAGTCCGACCAGCCTCAGCCCGTGCGCTTCTCCCGACGCCAGGAGTGCGTCCAGCAAGTGCCGCTGATAGCAGAGCGGGTGGTAGAGTTCCCATCCGAGTTCGCCGCTATAATTGACGCGCAGCAGCCGCACATCGCTGGCCATGCCGACGGTGCCGGACTGCACCCCGAACCATGAAAAGGCTTCGTTGGAAAGGTCGATCTCCGTCAGCGGCTGCAATATGTCGCGCGCCTTCGGCCCAACGATTGTGAAGCTGCCGCGATCATCGGTGACATTGCGCAGCTGCACGCTGCCGTCCTTCGGCAGCAGCCGGCTCAAATCGTCAAGGTTCCAGCGTTCGGCCCGCGGCGTCGATATGAGATAGAACAGGTCGTTCTGCAGCCGTGCCACCACATACTCCGCCTGCACGCCACCGGCCGGTGTCAAATGATGGGCAAGGGCGACACACCCGGGGCGCGGCAACTTGTTGGCCAGGATTGCGTCGAGCCAGTCGCCGGCGCCCGGCCCGCTGACCTCGAACTTGGTCATTGGCGTCATCTCGACCAGCCCGGCGGCCTGGCGGACAGCCCGGACCTCCTTGCCGACGTAATTCCCCTTGGCAGTCCAGCGCCAGCTGTAGACGTTGCGCGCTTCGACACCTTTGGGCGCAAACCAGCTCGGCATCTCCCAGCCGTTCAACACATCCCATACCGCGCCGAGCTGGCTCAGGCGATTATAGGACGGCGCCGTCTTCTGCGGTCGCGCCGCCGGCATGTCCTGGCCTGGATAGTGCTGCGCGGCGTGGGTACCCCAGGCTTCCCTGACCTTTGCCCGGGTCCAGTTCTTGTTGGCATAGTGGCCGAACCGGCGGGGATCGAGCTCTGCCGTGTCGATGCTGTTGCCGCCCTCCACGATCCGCTCGGAGAGGTAATAGCCGATCGCTCCGCCCCAAAGGATGCCCCCGGGCACCCCTTCGGCCAACCAGACATTCTCCAGGCCCCACGCCTGCCCCATCAGCGGCAGCTCATCGGCCGTCATCTGGAAAGGTCCGCGCACATTGCGCTTGATGCCGGCGCGCCCGAGCGCGGGGACCAGTTCGGTCGCGCGCTCCCAGTTCCAGGACACGGCGTCGAAATCCTCGTCCAGCAGATCGGCGCCGAACCATTCCGGGACGCCGTTTTCGGCGAACAGCTTGAGCTGTTCGGTCCGCTCATAGGGGCCGAACATCAGCCCGTCGCCTTCTTCGCGCAGATAGCCCTCGTAACCCTCGTCCCTGAGGATCGGCATCTCCGGAAGACCAAGCCGCTTGCGTTCCACAACCTCCGGAACCGCTTCGGTGATCCAGTACTGATGCAGGATGGGGATCGCCGGAATATCCAGACCCAGCATGGCGCCTGTCTGGCGTGCGTAGTTGCCGGTTGCAAGGATGACGTGTTCGCAAACGAAGTCGCCGCGGGTGGTCTTCACCTTCCATTCGCCGCTCGCCATCCGCTCGAAACCCACGACTTCGGTGCCAAGATGGATCTTCGCGCCGAGATCGCGCGCGCCCTTGGCCATGGCCTGGGTGACATCAGCCGGTGCAATGTGACCGTCATCGGGATGGTAGAGGGCGCCCAGCATGCTGTTGTTGTCGAGCAGCGGCCAGATCTCACGCGCCTCCGCGGGCGATACGATCCGGGCGCGCACACCCTGGACCTCGGCGACGTCCATATAGCTTCTGTACTCGTCGAGCCGGTCGCGCGTGTTGGCGATGCGCAGTTGGCCGCATTTGTGCCAGCCGACCTTCTGGCCGGTCTCGGCCTCCAGGCCCTCGTAGATTTCGATTGACCGGGCGATCATGCGGCCGACATTGCGGCTGCGCGCGTAAGAGGGGATGAGCCCCGCGGCATGCCATGTCGAACCAGCCGTGAGCTGCGTCCGCTCCAGCAGTGCCACATCGGTCCAGCCGCGCTTTGCCAGGCCGTAGAGAATGCCGGCGCCCACGCAGCCGCCACCGACCACCACCGCACGGACGGAACTCACCATATGCGCATGCCCTCGTTTGAAATGCCCCGGATCCAACTGGACGCGTGTGTATAGTGCCAGACAGCGCCTGGCTTTTCAGCACATTTCCTTGCCTGGAGCGCAGCACCAATCACCGGGCCGTTGGGCCACGATGCTCGCCGGACAGCCGACCGCCACCCCGGCAGAGCCAACGTAGTGTTGCGTTTTGCCCTGCTATATCCCGATCGCCGCATTCGGGATCGGAACGTGATCCTCGTTGAGCAGTACGATCGGCGCGTCGACGCCATCCACCTTGACGACAACCAGGCGCAGGCTCCACGTCCCCGCCGTTCTGATCGCGGTCGAGTACGCGGTGCCCTTTGCCTTGGCGCCGTGAACCGGGATGCTGAACTGCGCGCTGCCCGCTCCATTGGCATTGACGTTGAGACTGCCACCGACCCAGAAACCGTCGGTTACGCCGTCGCCGAGAGCAGCCTTGACACGATCGTCGGCGCGCAGCTTGTCCATCGTCATGTGGTAGGCATCGCTGCCTTTCAGGACATAAGGTATGCTGCCGACGGTTGCCGCACAGCCGCCGATCCCGACCACCCAGACGACCAGCCCGGCGATCGCCCAATTGCGTTGCGTCCTGCGAAAATGTTCCGCGTCGCGCCATGCACGGTTCTGCCAGGCCCAGCGGCTGCCGCGCGCGCCCAGCACGAAGATCATGATGAGGTTGACGATGGGGATCAGCGCCAGCAACGCGATGAAGGTGCTGTTGCCGATGCCCCAGATCCAGTTGAGGAAAAAGGCACCCCAGTTCCAGCGGTCGAGTCCGGCTGGAATTTCAGCCGGCTGGTTGAGCGGTTGTCCGGCCATGATGTCCCCCATCGGTGCGCATACCGATCGGTTCTAGCGTATGAATTCGACAATACGCAAAATCAAAATTCCGTCGCGTTCCGGCATCGGCACAATGCAGTGCCTGCAAACCTCATCAGGCCTTGTTTGAAAGCCGGCGAAAATTCGCCTTCACCGCGCGGCTGGCCGGCTTCAGCGCGGCGCTGATCGACCGTTCAGCCGCGACGCCGTTGAACAGCGACGGTGTGCGGCCGGACAGAACCTCAGGCCAGAAACGCGATGCCGACTGCAGGACAGACATTTGCGCCGCGAACGCCCCTTCGGCCATCGCGGCGGTCTTCTCATTGACCGCGCGGGCCGTCTCGGTACCCCAAGGCTGATTGCTGCCGGCATCCTTGGCCATAAGCGGCAGACGCATCATCGCCACCAGCGGCGCCAGCATCAGGTCCGCGCCGATGCTGGCCGCGTCTTGCACGCGTCGGCTCTTGACGATCTTTTTCATGGAAACAAACCCCTTGTCGCGGCCGACTCGGCCGCTGCCTGACACACTACGCGCCGCGAGTGGAATTCGTTCCCTAGGACGACAGCATCTTTCTCCAGACCGGGCATTTCCATCGAGGAAACGCCCGGTCGAGGTTCGCTCCTAGCGCTTGCGCAGATCGGCCTGGGCCAGATCCAGCGCCTTGCCGATGCGCTCGCAGGCCATGTCGATCGTGTCGCGGGTCCAGATCAGCGGCGGCGACAGGATCATCGTGTCACCGGTGGCGCGCAGCATCATGCCATTGGCGATCGCATGGTCGCGCACAACAACCGCCGCACTTCCCGACGGCAGGAACCGTTCCTTGCTCGCCTTGTCCTTGACGATCTCGATCGCGCCCATCAGGCCGATCGAACGCACCTCGCCAACCAGATCATGCCCGGCGATGCGCTCCTGCAGGGCCTTGGCGAAATAAGGCCCGGTGTCATTCCTGACGCGGTCGACCAGACCCTCCTGCTCGATGATCTCCAGGTTCTTCAACGCCACGGCACAGGCGACCGGATGGCCGGAATAGGTGTAGCCGTGGTTGAACTCGCCGCCCTTCTCGACCAGTGTCGAGGCGATGCGGTCGCCGACCAGCAAGGCAGACAGCGGTTGATAACCCGAGGTCAGCGCCTTGGCCGTGGTGATGGTGTCCGGCTCGATGCCGAGTGTCTGCGCGGCGAACCACTCGCCGGTGCGGCCATAGCCGGTGATGACCTCGTCGAGCATCAGAAGCACATCATATTTACGGCAGATGCGCTGCACCTCCGGCCAGTAGCCGGCCGGCGGTATCTTCACACCCCCCGCCCCCATCACCGGCTCGCCGATGAACGCCGCGACCTTGTCGGCGCCGGCTTCGAGGATCGCGTCCTCGACGGCCTTGGCCGCGCGCAGGCCGAAATCATGATCGCTTTCGCCGGGCAGCGCCAGTTCATAGGCATAGGGCATCATCACATGGACGATGTTGGGTACCGCCCCATTGAGCTGCTTGTGCATGCCATCCATGCCGCCAAGCGACGTGCCGGCGACGGTCGAGCCGTGATAGGCCATCTTGCGCGAGATGATGCGGTTCTTTTCCGGCTTGCCTTCCAGCACCCAGTAATGCCGTACTAGGCGCAGCGCCGTGTCGTTGGCTTCCGAACCGGAGGAGCCATAGAATACCTGGTTGACGTGCTTCGGCGCGATCTCGGCCAGCTTCTTGGACAGCAGCACAGGCGTCGGCGTCGAGCATTTGAAGAAGGAATTATAGTAAGGCAGTTCCTTCATCTGGGCGTAAGCGGCCTCGGCCAGTTCGTCACGACCATAGCCGATGTTGACGCACCACAGCCCGGCCATGCCGTCGAGGATTTCAGCCCCTTCGGAATCGTAGATGAACGGGCCGTTGGCATGGGTGATGATGCGTGACCCGGCCTCACGCAGTTCCTTGTGATCGGTGAAGGGATGAAGATGGTGCGCGGCGTCAATCTGCTGAAGCTGCTTCAGCGAATAATTCTGATAGGTCATGTCTCTGATCTTTCCTCTGAAATCATTCCGGCGATGCCGGGGCGCATTCGTCAGAGGCAGGCAGGTGGCGAATAGCCGATGCGGGCGCACAGCCGCAAAAGCTCCGCGCGCAGCGTGCGCGGTGACGGTGTCACCGCGACCCCGAACGTGCAGACAAAGGTCGTAGCAGGAGCCATGGCCGGCACCTTAGAGCAAAGGCTGGCCGAGGTGAACCACCCTTTGCTTGGCACATGACGGAATAGGTCTATGCCTTGGCGGCCAGCGCCCGCTGCAGGAACACATACTTCATCGCCGTCTGCGCCGCTTGCGGGCGACGGTCGCCGCGGCCGCCATGTCCGCCTTCCGTCTCCTCGAAGAACAGCGTCTTTTCATGCCCCGCCTCCTGCAAGCGGGCCGCCATCTTGCGCGCATGGCCGGGATGGACCCGGTCATCGGCGGTCGACGTTGTCAGCAGCACCGATGGATAGGCGACATCAGCCTCGACATGCTGATAGGGCGAATAAGCGGAAAGCCACGCGGCGTCTTCCGGCTTTGACGGATCGCCATATTCGGCCATCCACGACGCGCCGGGCGGCAATTGCGTGTAGCGCAGCATGTCGAGCAGCGGCACCTCGATGATGACGGCGCCGAAAAGCTCCGGATGCTGCGTCAGGGAAACGCCGGTCAGCAGACCGCCATTCGAGCCGCCCTGGATGCCGAGCGATTGAGCCGTGGCAATGCCGCGCCTGACGACGTCCTGCGCCACCGCGGCAAAATCGTCAAAACCGTTCTGGCGATTGCCTTTCAACGCCGCCTGATGCCAGGCCGGGCCGAACTCGCCGCCGCCGCGGATACAGGCCTGCACATAGGCATTGCCCTTCTCCAGCCACAGCCTGCCGCGCACGCCGGCATAGCCGGGCAGCAGCGGCACTTCGAAGCCGCCATAGCCATAGAGCAGCGTCGGCACCGGCCCCTTCTGATCGCGTCGCCTGACGACGAAATAAGGGATCATCGTCCCGTCCTTCGAGCGTGCCTCGAACTGCTCGGAGATCAGCGGCGCGGCATCGAAACGCGCCGGCTGCGACTTCACGGTGGCGAGTGTCTCGCCATCATCATCCGACCAGATGATAGAGCTCGGCGTCAGGAAATCTGTGAAGGAGAACGACACGCTGGAACCAAAGTGCTCGGCATGGCTGATACCGACAGTGCCGTTTTCAGGCAACGCTACCGGTTTCATCGACCAGGCGCCGTCCTTGCGCTGGCAGACAATGACCTTGCCGCGCACATTGTCCATCAGGCTGATGAACAGCCGGTCCTGCGTGCGGGCAATGCCAGCGATCGACACGCGATACGCCGGCGCGAACAGGGTTTCGATGGCGCCAAAACTGCCTGTTTCGATCCAGTGCGCGAAATCGAGCGAATAGAGCCCGTCCGGCTGGCACGCCGTACCGTCCGGCGCTGTCCAGGGCGTGCGCACCCCGAACACCAGTTGGTCCTTGAAAAGCGCCGTATCGGTGACGTCGTCAGGCAGCGGGATGCGCCTGTTTTCACCCGACGGGAGATGCAGGAAGCTATGCGATGCGAAGAAATTGAGCGTTCGCGCCAGGAACAGATGGCGCTTGTCGCCGTCGAACTCGACGCCCGCTCCCACGGCGAGATCCTGCTTTTCGGCCTCGAAGATCGGTGTCGCTTCTTCCAGCTTGGTGCCGCGCTTCCAGAGCTTGATCACGCGCGGATAGCCAGACTCGGTCTTGTCAGCCTCCTCGAATGCCGCCGAGACGATGACCGTGTCCTTGTCCAGCCAGCTGAAACCCGACTTCGAGGCCGGGGCACGAAACCCGCCTTCAATGAACGACTTGGTCTCGATGTCGAATTCGCGCATCTCGCTGGCATCACCACCGTCGGGCGACATCGACAGCAAGCAGCGGCTGAAGTCCGGATAGAGCCGGCTGGCGCCGCTGAACACCCATTTGATCCCCTCCTTCGCCGCAAGCTGGTCGAAGTCGATGATCGTTTCCCACACCGGCTTCTCGGTCTTGTAGGAAGCGACCGTCGTGCGGCGCCACAGGCCGAGCGCATTGGTCTTGTCCTGCCAGAAATTATAGACGTGGCCGCCAATGGCATTGCCGACGGCAATGTTGTCCTCGGCCGTCATCAAATCGAGCGCCGTCTGGAACGACGCCTGATAGGACGGATCGCCCTGCAATTGCCCAACCGTGATCTCGTTCTGGCCATGCACCCAGTCGAGCGACTGTTTGCTGGTCCGGTCTTCCAGCCACAGGAAGGGATCTTCAGCCGTGGAATTTGGCGGGGTCTGTGAAGTCGACTTGGTCATATGGTCTCCGGTAAACTCATCAAGGCGCGGTGTCGCAAACATCGTCATGCCACTACCGAAATTCAATTGGAACGCACGAAAGAAGCGATCCCAGCGATACCGTATCAACTGCGAAAACCTTATCGAGCCACGATCGCCATAGGGGGAAACGCGTGCAGCGTCTGTACATTGCGAAAGAGAGATTTGGTCCATCCGACGGCACCGGATGGACCAAATACGTCGAGTGGTCGGGCCTCACCCAACTGACCGAGGTCGTCACACTCGACACAATGCTTTGCCCCGCCGCTCTTGAAGACACAAAGGACAGCTATTGGCCCCACATTGTGAACGAAGATTATATGCTCGATTTCTTCGTCGACCTGAACTTCCTTCTTTCAGAGTTGGCCGATGTCAGCGGCGTCAACATCCTTGGCGTGATTCGAAGACCTTCGACGGACGTGCGCCAACTTGACTGGGACGGATTTGCGTTCCTCGGCTACGACCTGCTGGACCAGGACGTTTCAACAAGCGCACTGACCAACTGCGGTGGCTTTCCAGAAGCATTTGAGAACTCCGAGCTGTCCGATGTCGGACTGATCCCAGACTTTGATCGCGCTGTTGAAATTCAAAGGATTCTGCGCAGCAAATATTACCCGCCAGAACACCATGCCGATTGTGACCTCTGGGCAATTTTCAGACGGCAAAGCAAATGAGAGGCTCAGGCTGATCTGCTGCCAAAAACACTCGCAATCGCCAGTATCAGGCACATCACACCAAGCGTGATCGGCAGGCCCTTTGCGCCCAGCATGTCCATGGCGGTACCAGCCAGCGGCGGCACGGCTATGCCACCGACGCCCCACATCAGCGAGAAGGCGGCGTTGCCGGCAACCAGTGTCGAGCCGGTGAAGCGCTGGCCAAGCTCAATGATCGACATCGTGTAGATGCCGTAGGAAACCGCGCCCCAGACGAAGATCATCGGCCAAATCAGCGGCGTCTCGATAAGAAGCGGCAGAAGACCGCACCCAAGCACGGTCAAGGCAACACACGCAAGTCGCACCAGACGCGCGGAAAGCCTCTCCGCCAGCAGCCCAAGCGGCACCTGCATGGCGATGTTGCCGGCGATCATCACCGACAGCAGCGCCGACATGCGGACCTCCGCAATGCCGTGATGGGTGCCATAGACCGGCAGCAAGGCCAGCGCCCCCTGTTCGAAGCCCGCGGCCACGATGACGGCAAACAAAAGCAGCCACGCCATCGGCACGAAGCCCAGGACGGAAACCTGGTGACCGGCCTCGTCCACCTTCGGTAGGCGCGACAGCACCGACGCCAGGCAGATGCCGCACAGGACGAAGGCGCAAATGCCGACGAGAAAGGGCGGCCATCCCTGCGTGCCCACGGCAAGCAGGCAAAGCGGTCCGGCGGCGAAGCCGGCCGAGATGATCGTCGAATAGACGCCCATGATGCGCCCGCGCCGTGCCGGCGGCGCCAGAGCGATCACCCAGATTTCGCTTAAGACATAGAGCGGATTGGTCACCACGCCGATCAGGAAGCGCAGCGGAAACCAGAGGTAGACATTCTGCGTCCAGCCGATCAGCGCCAGCACGATTGCCGAGAGTGCGGCACAGGTGAGCGCCGCGCGCCCTGCCCCGAACCGTCGCGCCAGCGCTGGAATGAGCGGCGACGAAACGATGAAACCGATCGGTGTCATCGCCGCCGACAGGCCGATCATCGCTGGCGAAACGTCCTGGCGTTGCAGGATGAAGTTCAACAGCGGATAGGACAGCCCCTGCGCGATCGCGAAGACCGAGACGGTGGCGATCACGCCGGTAATGGCGGCCCATTGCATCCCTGCCTGGCTGTTGCCCGAACCGGCCGCAATCATGCCTTGGCGCTCCGGCGTACCGACGAGCGATACAGCGCGAAGATCACCAGCAAGGCATCGAGGCCGATGATCACGATCGGCAGGCCGAGTGGACCAATGCCTTGCATCAGCAGGCCGGCGCCAGGAGGGCCGACGATGCCGCCAACGCCCCACAACAAGGCGAAAGCCGCATTGCCGGTGACCAGCAGCGTGCCCTTGAAGCGGCTGCCGAGTTCGACCAGCGCCATCGTATAGACGCCGTAGCCGACCGCGCCCATCACCAGCAGCACAAGCCAGATCAGCGGGGTCATGATCAGCAACGGCAGCAGAACGGCGCAGACGGTCGTCGCCATGGCACAGGCCAGGATCATGGGGCGGCCACCGAATCGCTCCGCCAGCAGGCCGAGCGGGATCTGCAGCAGGATGTTGCCCAGGGAAAGCGCCATCACCAGCGCTGCGAGGATCGCTTCCGGCAGGCCATAGCCGGCACCGAACACCGGTACCAGCGCATAGGTGCTTTGCTGGACGGCGGCCGAGACCAGAACGGCCAGCAGCAGCGCCGGCGCCAGCCGGGCAAAACCGACAAAGCTGCCGGCGGGCTGGCCGTCATCCTCGAAGCCGGTGAGCTTTGACGAGACAAGGCGCAGGATGACCGCGCAAAGCAAGAATCCGCCGACGCCGACGCTGAACGGAGCCCAGCCCGATGTGCCGACCAGGGTCAAGGTGAAGGGACCGGCGGCGTAGCCGGCGCCCATCAGGGTGTTGAACACGCCCATCACCCGGCCGCGCCGCGAAGGCGGCGCCAGTGACAGCGCCCAGACCTCGCCGAGGATATAGAGCGGGTTGATGACGACGCCGATGATGAGGCGGATGAGATACCAGGCCACCCAGTTCTGCAAATAGCCAATGCCCAGGAAGCACAGCGCGCCGATCAGCGAGCAACCGACCGCCAAGTTGCGCGCGCCGACCAGCCGCACCGCCGCCGGCACGAAGGATGCCGACAGGATCAGCCCAAGCGGCATCATCGCCGCCGACAGGCCGATCAATCCGGGCGACATGCCTTGCTTCTGCATCAGGAGCGTGAACAGCGGCGAGCTCAGCCCTTGCGCGGCGCCGAACATGGCAAGGGCGGCGGTGACGCCAGCAAGCGCTGCCCACTGCGTTCCCGCTTCGCCTTCGCTCGAGCCGGTCGCCACCATGCCGTCATCCATGTGAGATGCTGGCCATGCGGCCAGCAAGCCGACTAGCTACTGACTCGTTTGCGGGAATGGAAGGGCTGGTGGGGAAATCCGCTTGCACCAACAATTCAGACCGATCGGTTGATACCGAGCGGTCTGAAATCGAAGGACGGTTTGGCGCGAGTGCCCGGCTGCGCTTAAAGCTCTTTGTTTTTAAGCATGTCGTTCCCCCAAAACCGAGGTCACTTTTGGGCGCCATGCATTAAGGAAAATACCGGGCAATCGCGCCTTTCTTGCCATCCGCGTAGGGCTTCAGCCACTTGTCGTCGATGGAAATCCCGTCATCGTCCGATGGTCCCTTGCCGATCGTCCGGCGCCAGGCGCGGAATTTGTAGTGGTCGTAGACGTCGAGCATGTGCACGGCGTAGGCTGCGGCAAACGTCTTGTCGCCTTCCACGATCACCAGATTCTCGTCGTTTTCGTAGGACGCCTTGTAACCGAGATTGTGGCTTCCGGTGATGACGGTGGCGTTGTCCTCCATCGGATCGATGATGACGATCTTGTCGTGCACGATCGCATGGCCGACGGTCAGCACCTCGGCCTGGAAGTCGCGCGCGATGGTGGCGCCGGTCAGGTTCGCCGCCCGCACAATGGAGACGTTCGGCGCCTCCCAGACATTTTCCGGATAGACGAAGGGCGACTTGCCGCCGCCCTTGATCGACTTATGTGTGACCGGATCCTTGGGCGGCGCGACATAGTTGGGCATGGCGGTCTCGTCGCTGATGGCGCCCTGCACGATCAGATTTGGATCGGCCTTCGCGGCGGCGACGGCCTGATCGACGATCGAGTTGTCGCCGAGCAATGAAGGGTTGAACACGAGGAACAGAACGGCGCGCTTGGCCGCCTTGATGCGCGCGAAGACATCCTCGAGGTCCACCGGCCGCACAGAAATATCCTTCTTGCTGCGCTTCGGGTCGTTCGGGGAGAACCAGACCGTCATGCCGTCCAGCGCCGAGGTCGCGCCGTTCAGCGGATTGGGCAAATGGTTGTCCCTGCGGAACGGCACACCTTGCGTCTGTGCGACGTGCCCGGCAGCGGTTTCGCTGGCTGGTGGCGGAAACACGTCCGCCTTCATGCGCTGCCAATAGTCATTGAAGACCTCGGCCATCGCGGGATCGTCACGGACAAAGGCATTGTTGGACTGTCCGCAAATGCCCGTCGAGGTCCAGTTGGTGCTGCCGGTCATCACCGCCAGCGGCTTGCCCTGGGCGTCGCGGTAGACAGCGAATTTGTTGTGGCCGATATGGTTGTTGTTGAACAGCCGGTCCGTCACCACCACGCCCGCATCGCGCAGGCGCTGCCTGTAGCGAAAGTTGCCGGCATCCCAAACCTCGGTCTTGTCGTCTTCGGCCGCGTCTGCAAGCTTGCCCTTGCCAGAATTGGAAAGGATGACCTCGACGACATCCTTCGCGGCGATGATAGCGTCGCACAATTCGTCATCACCAAGCTCATAGAGGGCAAGCCTGACCGTGCCGCCCTCGGCCTTGGCGCGTTTCAGGAGACTGGTCAGCACATCGGGCACATCGCCATGCAGATAGGCGCGTATCTTGCTGGTCGGGTCCTGCAGGATCGCAGCGATCTTCTCGCGCTGCCCGACCTTGATGCCGGCCTTCTGCAACGCGTGCGACATCCATTGTGTCGACAGCACGCCATTGGTGAAGGCGACACGCGCCTTGCCGAACATCTGTCCCAGGAAGATCGGCGGGCTGACGGCACCCTGGCCGAGATAGCCGAGCGGCCGCGCCGGTCCGGTATAGGCGGGCTTGTCGTCGACGACCTATCGGGGCGTACCGGCACGGGATCGAGGCCCGGTTTCATGTCGCCGACCGGACGCACCCGGTAGGCGATCATCTCGCCGTCCGGCCTGACGTCGATGCTGTCGCGCCGGCGCCGCACGGTGAGATCGCGCCAGAATGTCTTCTGCACCGGCCACACGCCGGTGTCCTGCGGAATCCATCGCGGATTGCGCTGCCCCTTGAAAGGCACCCAGGACGCCAGGCAGCGTTCCTCGCCTGTCGCGGGATAGAGGCGAACGATCTCGAAGCCGAGGCAGTCAGGGATCATCCCGTCAATATCCCAGGCAAGGAAGGCGACTTCGTTGTTTGTCGCGGCACGCACTTTGACGACATCAGGCATGGCTGTCCCTCCAGAAAAGTTCAACGTGCAAGTATGTCAGAAGTAAAAGACAGTACTGTAACGCACTTCAAATTGGCATCCAACCGATCGGCTGCACTCAGGCCCTGCCGGTGCACCGGTGCGGCCAGGACGAATGTCGCGGCGACGCAACTGCCGTTCCGGCATGTCGCTTCCCTCGCCCTAGTGGTCGCCGCCTCCGCAATGGCCGGCGGGCCGCCGGTCCATTATGCCGGCCGCTATCGCATCCTACGAGGACCATCATGACCGCCGCCCTACAACCCCTAGAACCGGCCCAGGCACCTGACCGTGCCCGCCGTGGCGGCCGCGCCGGAAAGCGTGCCGGAGGCTCGGCCGCGTTCGAGCAGCCGGCTTACCGCCAGCTGAGAAATCCGCTCACGCCGACCAAGCTGGTCTCCGATGACGAGCTCGAATCGATCCACCTCGCCTCCTTGCGCGTGCTCCGGGAAATCGGCGTCGACGTTCTGCACGACGAAGCCCGCCGCATCATGAAGGCGCATGGCGCCGATGTTCGCGAAGGCTCGGAGCGGGTGCGCTTCGACAGCGACATGATCCTCGACCTGGTTTCGAACTGCCCGTCCGAATTCACCATCCATTCCCGCAATCCCGCGCACAATGTGCGCTTCGGCGGCGACAATCTGATCATCTCGATGATGGCCTCCGCGCCCAATTGCTCCGACATCGATCGCGGCCGCCGGCCGGGCAACCAGGCCGACTACCGCAACTTCCTGCGTCTGGCGCAGATGCACAACATTCTGAACTGCACCGGCGGCTACCCGGTCGAGCCGACCGATATCCATCCGTCGGTCCGCCACCTCGAATGCGTCCGCGACCTCGCCACGCTGACCGACAAGGTGTTCCACATCTATTCGCTGGGCAAGGAGCGCAATGTCGACGGCATCGAGATCACCCGCATCGCGCGCGGCATCAGCCACGAGCAGTTGCTGGAAGAGCCGTCCGTCTTCACCATCATCAACACCAATTCGCCGCTCAAGCTCGACGTGCCGATGATGGAAGGCATCATCCAGATGTCGAGCAAGGGTCAGGTCGTCATCGTCACCCCGTTCACTTTGTCGGGCGCCATGGCGCCGGTGACCATCGCAGGCGCGCTGGTGCAGCAGAATGCCGAGGCATTGTCCGGCATCGCCTTTGCCCAGATGGTGCGCAAGGGCGCGCCGGTCGGTTATGGCGGCTTCACCTCCAATGTCGACATGAAGTCCGGATCGCCGGCCTTCGGCACGCCGGAATACATGAAAGCGCAGCTCGTCGGCGGCCAGCTCGCCCGCCGCTACAAGATCCCCTACCGCACCTCCAACACCTGTGCAGCCAACACGGTCGACGCGCAGGCAGCTTACGAAAGCGTCTTCTCGCTGTGGGGCGCCATCCAGGGCGGCGGCAATCTTATGATGCATGCCGCCGGCTGGCTCGAGGGGGGCCTGCGCTGCTCCTATGAGAAGACCATTCTCGACATCGACCTGCTGCAGATGGTGGCCGAATTCCTCACCCCACTAGACATGTCCGACGAGGCGCTCGGCTTCGACGCCATCCAGTCAGTCGGCCCCGGCGGCCATTTCTTCGGCACCCAGCACACTCAGGACCGCTACAAGAACGCCTTCTATTCACCGATCCTGTCCGACTGGCGCAATTTCGAGACCTGGGCGGAAGCCGGCTCGCCGACGGCGATGGAAAAGGCCAACCGGGTGTGGAAGGAACGGCTGGCGTCCTACGAAGAACCCTACATGGACCCGGCAATCCGCGAAGAGCTCAACGCCTTCGTCGAAAAGCGCACGTCCGAAGGCGGCGCGCCGACCGATTTCTGAGCGGCAAGCCCCGTCGCCACGCCCGCTCACCAAAACCTGATTCAGTTACGCAAAAACGGACCTATCTTCATGAAATCCCACGTTAAAGCGGTTGTCATTGGCGGCGGCGTCGTCGGCTGCTCGGTTCTCTACCATCTGGCCAAGGCCGGCTGGACCGACATCATGCTGATCGAGCGCTCGGAACTGACCTCCGGCTCGTCCTGGCACGCGGCGGGCGGCTTCCACACACTCAACGGCGATCCCAACGTCGCCAAGCTGCAGGCCTATACGGTGCAGCTCTACAAGGAGATCGAGGAAATCTCCGGCCAGTCCTGCTCGCTGCATCTGACCGGCGGCGTGATGATGGCCGATACGCCCGAACGCATGGACTTTCTGCGGCTGGCCCACGCCAAGGGCCGCTATCTCGGCATGGACACCGAGCTAATTACCCCATCCGAAGCCAAGGCGATGTTCCCGCTGATGGACGAGACCAATTTCGTCGGCGCCATGTGGGACCCGGTCGAAGGCCATCTCGATCCCTCCGGCACCACCATCGCCTACTCCAAGGCGGCCAAGAAACTCGGCGCCGACATCGTGCTGCGCAACCGCGTCGTCGACCTGACGCAGCAGCCGGACGGCACCTGGAACGTCGTCACCGAACAGGGCACGGTCCACGCCGAGCACGTCGTCAATTGCGGCGGCCTGTGGGCGCGCGAGATCGGCCGCATGGTCGGCGTCGAACTGCCGGTGCTGGCCATGGAGCACATGTATCTGCTGACCGAGCCGATGCCGGAGGTCGAGGAATTCAACAAGTCGACCGGTCGCGAGATGATCGGCGTGCTCGACTTCAAGGGCGAGATTTACACCCGCCAGGAGCGCAACGGCATCCTGCTCGGCACCTATGAAAAGGCCTGCAAGCCGTGGTCGCCGGTCAACACCCCCTGGGATTTCGGCCACGAACTGCTGCCGCCAGATCTCGACCGCATCGCGCCGTCGCTGGAGATCGGCTTCAAGCATTTCCCCGGCATCGAGAAGGCCGGCATCAAGCAGATCATCAACGGCCCGTTCACCTTCGCGCTTGACGGCAACCCGCTGGTCGGCCCGGTGCAGGGCCTGACCAATTTCTGGTGCGCCTGCGCCGTCATGGCGGGCTTCAGCCAGGGCGGCGGCGTCGGTCTCGCTCTGTCCAACTGGATGGTGCATGGCGATCCCGGTTTCGACGTCTGGGGCATGGATGTCGCCCGCTTCGGCGAATGGGCCGGCCTGCGCTACACCAACGCCAAGGTCCGCGAAAACTATTCGCGCCGCTTCTCCATCCGCTTCCCCAATGAAGAGCTGCCGGCGGCACGCCCGGCGCAGACGACGCCGCTCTACGACACGATGCTCGCCAACAATGCCGTCATGGGCGATAGCTGGGGTCTGGAAACCCCGCTGTGGTTCGCGCCAAAGGGCAAAGAGCCCAAGGACATCGTCTCCTTCCACCGCTCCAACGATTTCGGCCCGATCGGCGAGGAAGTGCGCGCCACGCGCGAGCGTGTCGGCGTCACCGAGATCGCCAACTTCGCCAAATACGAAGTATCGGGGCCGGGCGCGGAAGAATTCCTCAACCGGCAGATGACCAACCGCATGCCGAAGACCGGCCGCATCGTGCTGACGCCGATGGTCAACGAATTCGGCAAACTGATCGGCGACTTTACCATCGCCAAGGCCGCTGAAGACCGCTTCATGATCTGGGGCTCGTCGGCCGCGCAGAAATACCACATGCGCTGGTTCGAAAAGCATCTTCCGAAGGATGGCCCAAGGGGATCAGAGGTGCGCATCCACCGCTTCGACCAGACGCTTGTCGGCCTGTCGATCGCCGGGCCGAAATCGCGTGACCTCCTGCAGAAGCTCGTCGATGTCGACATCTCGACAAAAGCCTTCCGCTTCATGGATTTCCGCGAAATGGCGGTCGGCGGCGCGCCGTGCATGGTTAACCGTATCACCTACACCGGCGATCTCGGCTACGAGATCTGGATGGCGCCGGCCTATGAGCGGCTGGTGTACAAGGCGATCAAGGATGCCGGCGAGGAATTCGGCCTGGTCGATTTCGGCATGCGCGCTTTGCTGTCTATGCGCCTGGAAAAGAACTTCCCGACCTGGTTCCGCGAGCTCAGGCCGATCTACGGACCGTTCGAAGGTTCGATGGACCGCTTCATCAAGCTCGAGAAGAACGATTTTATCGGCCGCGAGGCCGCCGCCAAGGAACAGGCGGAAGGACCGAAACTGCGCCGTGTCTCGTTCATCGTCGACGCTGCCGATGCCGACGTGATGGGCGACGAGCCGATTTGGGCCAAGGTCAGCAAGGATTATGGCACGGTGGAAAAGCCGCATGGCTACGGCGCGCCGCGTTTCGATACATCCGGCAAGGAAATCCGTGGTTCCAAAGCTGCTGAAGGCGCTTCTGCCGTGCGCGGCATCGTCGATGGCGACTGGCGCGTGGTTGGCTGGGTGACGTCGGGCGGTTATGCCCACTATGTCCAGAAGTCGATGGCGCAGGGCTATGTGCCGGCGGCCCTTGCCGAAGACGAGAGTGCCGGACTATTCGAGATTGAGATCCTCGGTCACCGGCGCCCGGCGCGCATCAATGTCGAGGCGCCCTTCGACCCGAGCGGCGAGAAGATGCGGACCTGAGTTTCGACGATGGACGCCGCGGGGGCCAAAGGCAGCTTCGGTCGCCATCGCAAGATCATGCCGTTTGTATCAGGATCGGTCGAGGCTTTGCGCGACGCCTCCCGCCAGAAGGCGGCGTCACTCAACCAGCATGTGCTCGGCTATGGCGTCCAGGCTGAAGCGGAATGGGCGGCGGCAGGCATTGCCGCGCCCGATCTGCCGGCGATGCGCAAATACCGGCTGCAGCGGATCCGCGCCGAACTGAAGCGGCGCGGCTATGCCGGCGCCCTGCTCTATGACCCCGTCAACATCCGCTACGCCACCGACAGCACCAACATGCAGCTGTGGGTCGCGCACAATCCGACGCGTCATTGTTTCGTCGCCACCGAGGGGCCGGTGGTGCTGTTCGACTATTTTTCCTGCGAGCATCTGTCCGACCATTCCGGCGTCGTCGACGAGGTACGGCCAGCGGTATCTTGGATGTATCTCTATGGCGGTGAGCTGACCGAGCAGAAGGTCCGCCGCTGGGCCGCCGGTATTGCCGATCTGGTGCGGGAACATGGCGGCGGCAACAACCGCATCGCGGTCGATCACCTCAATCCGGAAGGTGTCGAGGAACTCGCCCGCCTCGGCATTTCGATCGGCAATGGCGAAGCGGTGATGGAGAATGCACGGCTGATCAAATCGCCTGATGAAATCCTCGCCATGCGCCGGGCGATCGTCGCTTGCGAGGCGGCAATGGGCGAGATGGAACAGGCGCTGAGGCCCGGCATCTCCGAGAACGAATTGTGGGCCGAACTGCATCGCGGCAACATTGCGCGCGGCGGCGAATGGATCGAGACGCGGCTGCTGGCGTCAGGCCCGCGCACCAATCCGTGGTTCCAGGAATGCTCGTCACGCATCATCGAGGCAGGCGACCTCGTTGCCTTCGATACCGACCTGATCGGCCCCTATGGCTTCTGCGCCGACCTGTCGCGCACCTGGCTGTGTGGCGATACAAAGCCGACCAACGAGCAGCGCGACCTGTTCCGCATCGCCGCCGACCAGATCATGCACAACACTGAATTAATGCAGCCAGGCATCTCGTTCCGCGACCTTGTCGAACGTTCGGTCGTGCCGCCGGGCGACTGCTTCCCGACGCGCTACGGCGTGCTCTATCACGGTGTTGGCCTGGCCGACGAATATCCTACACTGCCGCATGCCAGCGACTGGACGTCAGACACGCCGGACGGCGTGCTCGAACCAGGCATGGTGTTGTGCGTGGAAAGCTATATCGGCAGGCTTGGTGGGCGCGAGGGCGTCAAGATCGAGGAGCAGATCCTGATCACCGGGACCGGCAACGAGCAGCTTTCAACCTACCCGTTGGATGCGAGGCTGCTCGGATAACCCGTCAAGGGCCTCGCGCATGGCCCGGACTGTGTTTTCCGGCGTCGTTGCGGCGGTGATGAAGGGCAGGCCTTTGCGCCGTGCCGTCCAGCCGACGATGGCCACTTTCCGCGCCGCCGGTTCGAAACGCTGCGCCAGCGCCCAGCTTTCGCAGTCGATCGCGGCTATATCAGCCTTACCTTCCGCGACGGCGACGATCGAGGCGCGATGGCCACCGCTTGCGCTGCGCGAGGAAAAGATGTCGAGGCTTTCGCCGGCCGCCTGCAAATCGCGCGTCAACCCGATGATTCCAGACATCGAATCGGTGCCATTGAAAGTGAAGCGCTTGCTGCGGATGAGATCGAGCGGCAGCGAGGCCTTGCCGTCCGCGGGTGAGCGGAGCTCCGGCCCCTCGCCCGTCCGCATCACCAGCGCGCTTGAATAGAGTTCGCCCCGCCCGCCTTCAAAGGCGTCGTAGCTCGGTTGGCCAACCACTTGCACATGGCTCGACAGACCCAGTTCCATCGGCCCCCAGCACGTCTGCGCGAACAGCAGCGCCGGGTGCAGCCAAAGTTTGTGATGATCGAGTTCGTCGGGCGGCAATGCCGCCGGATCGGGCGCGATCAGCTTGCCCTCGGCATCGCTAATACCGCCCGGCACCGGCGGCAGATCGCCATTGCGGTGCACGATGGTTTGCGGCGCATCGATACCCTTCTGCCGGAAGGCGTCGCGCAAAAGCGCCCATTGCGCGTCGACCTCGCCGCGGACTTCGGGCCAGTCATACATCGGCAACGCCGCAATCAATTCACTCATGCCGATATCAAATCATCACGTCTGGAGAAAGGATCGCAAAAACGCGGCGCCCAATCAGAATTGGGCGACACGGGTTCGGGGGCCCGGGATTATTCCTTTGGCGGCTCGGCCGGAACCGGTGCGCTGCCAAGCCCATTGATGCTGCGCGCCCTGATACGCGGCTTGAAGGCCCTGCCCGGCTCGGCCTGGCGACGCAGCACCGGATGCACGATCGGCTCCTTCGCCTTGAAAGCGTAGGCTTTGATCAGCGCAAAATAGTTCGGATAGGCATAACCATTGTTCATCCGCAGCCACTCGTCGCGGCGGTCGCGAAACAGCTTGGGCAGCTTGTACCAGGCCACAGTCGGCGTCTTGTGGTGCACGAAGTGCAGATTGTTGTTGAGGAACAGGAACGACAGCGGCGAGCGCTCGATGATCACCGTGCGGCCTTCCGGATGCTCCGACCATTGATGCTCGGCAAAGGTGCGGATCGCAATCAGCGACTGGCCGAGCCAGACCGGCGCCAGAATGTAGAGCCACAGCGGAATGCCGAACCCGAACTGCACGATCGGGGCCACGATGGCGAGGCCGATCGCATGCAGCAGCCAGGCTTTGCGGATCGCCTTGTCGCCGGCCATAATCTGCTTGGCGTCGTCGATGAAGAAGCCGATGCAGGACAGCCAGGGGCCGAGGAAGAAACGACCGGCCATGGTGTTGTTGATCTTGAGCAGGAATTTCATCGTCGGCGGCAGATCGTCGTGATGCCACAGCGCCTTGTAATAGCTCTCGGGATCGTCGAGGGGATCGGTCAGCCGCTCATCGGCATGGTGGCGCAAGTGCAGCGTCTTGAAGCGGCGGAACGGCCAGACGAGGCCGATCGGCAGGAAGACGAAGGCTTCGTTGATCAACGCGCTGCGCGTCGGATGGCCATGCAGCACTTCGTGCATGATCGACGACTGCAGTGCCAGGACAAAGCCGAGAATGAGGAGAGCCAGGATCGGGTAGGACGGCCAGAGCAGGAACCCGGCGGCGAGCCACGTTCCGTAACAGAAGACTGCGAGGACCACGGTCGGCCACTCGATGGCCGTTGCGCTGCGTCGCTTGATGCTCTTGCCTGCCATGCTATCGACCACTGTCCCTCAGTCGCCGGAACCCCAATTGGTTCCTGACAGCATAGTGTCAGGAGAAATGATTCCACTCAACGCGACAAAGTGCACAAAATGTTGCCATTGCGCATTTTTGGCTGCATATGTTGCACATTGTAAACAACCTTAGGGATTCATTTACGCCTGGGGAGCCTGATCGGTGGACCTCGGCGCAAATTTTTCCTAAGAGCAGGTGGAGAACGAACGGTGGACAAACGCGACCTGTCAGCAATCTTTAGGGAGCGTCTGAAGCTTCTCCTGACACGATCCGATCTCAACCAGTCGGCATTCGCGTCTGCTGTCGGCATCGATCGGTCGGCGCTATCGCAGCTGATGTCCGGCGCCTCGACGCGCCTGCCGCGTGCCGAAACGCTGCTCAACATCGCCGCTGAATTCAAGGTGTCGCTGGACTGGCTGCTTGGCCTCAGCCAGGACGAAGGTGTCACCGGTGAAATCCGCGAAAGCCTGGAGATCGAGGAAGCACGCGACGGTTTCGACCGCACGCTGCTCGCCAAATGGTTCGCCGAAGCGGCGGGCACCAAGATCCGCTATGTACCGGCCGGCATTCCCGATCTTCTGCGAACGCACGCGCTTGTCGACTACGAAGCCAACATCACCAACCGGAGCCGTCTGACGCAGGCTAACGAAACCCAGTACCGCATCGAATACAACCGGCGTCCTGAGACCGACATGGAGGTCTGCATGCCGCGCCACACGCTGGAGATTTTTGCGCGCGGCCTCGGCGTCTGGGACCGTTTTCCGGAGGCTGACCGCCGGCAGCAGCTCGCCCATATGGCGACGCTGCTTGACGATCTCTATCCGACCTTCCGCCTGTTCCTCTATGATGGCCGCATGCGGTATTCGATCCCGCTGACCATCTTCGGCCCTTACCGGGCCGCCATCTATGTCGGCGACATGTATGTCGTGCTGAACGCCACGCAACCGGTCCAGGCGCTGACCCAGCATTTCGACAATCTGATCCGCGTTGCCGACATCAACCCGCACGAGGCCGCCGCTTTCGCGCGCAATCTGGCCGGCATGTCGTTTCCATCAGGCTCTGTCTGATCGGCCGCAACCGTGGTCATTGGAGTCCCTGACCCCTACATGGTCGAGGGCCAGAACTATTGCCGAAGGACAATCCATGCCAGAGCCACGCCGTATCGTCGTCCCTCCCCAGTCGGGCCGCTCCATCCACGTCAAACGCGGCGATCTCATCCGCATCATCGACCCTAAGGGTCAGCAGGTCGCCGATCTCTGGGCGTTCGCCACCGCCGATCAACTCGACTGGCTGAGCACGTCGCAGACCCGCGACATCACCGAGCGCCTTTTCCCCGGCATTGGCGACCATTTCTACAGTGCCGCCGCCAAGCCGATGCTGACACTGGTCGAGAATGCATCGCCCGGCCCGCATGACATGCTCTACCCCGCTTGTGACTCGGCCCTCTACGAACGCGCCGGCTTTCCCAACCACCCGAATTGCCGGGACAATCTGATGCAGGCGTTGGCCAGCGAGGGCATATTGCTGCCCTTTGCCCCCGATCCCGTCGATCTCTTCCAGAATTCCTTGCCGCAGCCGGACGGACGGCTGGTGGTCGAGGCCTCGATCAATCCGCCTGGCGGCAATGTGACGTTGCGCGCCGAACAGGATTTGCTGCTGGTGGTTACCGCCTGTTCGGTCGACTATTACCCGACCAATGGCGGGGTCTGCACCGAAATCGCCGTCGAGATCACCTCCGGATCGTGAGCAACGGCTTCAGCCGGAAGGTTGCGGCAAAACATTGACTAGACATAAAGACTTCTTTATATCCTTATTCGAATTCGAAACACGAAAGCCAATCCGATGACGACGACCAACCCGATCGATGCGCTGCTGGCTGAAAAGGGTGTGCTGCTGGCCGATGGCGCCACCGGCACCAATCTGTTCGCCATGGGCCTGGAGGCCGGCGAGGCGCCGGAGTTGCTGAACGAGACAGCGCCCGACACCATCACCAGCCTGCATCAGAACTTCGTCGATGCCGGCGCCGACATCATCCTCACCAACTCCTTTGGCGGCACCCGCCATCGGCTCAAGCTCCACCATGCGCAGGACCGTGTGCATGCGCTGAACAAGCGCGCCGCCGAGATTGCGCGCGCGGTTGCCGACAAGGCCGGCCGCAAGGTGATCGTTGCCGGCTCGGTCGGCCCGACCGGCGAACTGCTCGTACCGCTCGGCGCCATGACCTATGACGAGGCGGTCGAGGCCTTTGCCGAACAGATCGAGGGACTCAAGGAAGGCGGCGCTGAAGTCGCCTGGATCGAAACCATGTCGGCGCCCGACGAAATCCGCGCTGCCGCCGAAGCGGCGATCCGCGTCGGCCTGCCCTACACCTATACCGGGTCGTTCGATACCGCGGGCCGCACCATGATGGGCCTGCTGCCCAAGGATATCCACGGCGTCGTTGACGGGCTGTCTGAAGCACCGCTCGGCGTCGGCGCCAATTGCGGCGTCGGTGCCTCCGACATCCTTGCATCGCTGCTCGACATGACCGAGGCGAAACCGCAGGCAACCGTCATCGTCAAGGGCAATTGCGGCATTCCCGAATTCCGCGGCACCGAGATCCACTATTCCGGCACGCCCGAGTTGATGGCCGACTATGTCCGCCTTGCGGTCGATAGCGGCGCGAAAATCATCGGCGGCTGCTGCGGCACCTCGTTCCAGCATCTTGCCGCCATGCGCAAGGCGCTCGACGCGCACACCAAGGCGGATCGCCCGACGGTCGCGGCAATTGTCGAGCGCATCGGCCCGATGCGCAACAAGGTGGCGACCGAAAACACCGCCGAGACCAGCGAAGCCCGCCGCGAACGGCGCCGCAGCCGGGCCTGAAGCTTCTGATTATTCGCTGTTGTCAGCGTAGCTCGACTGCGCCGACTTGAAATCGACCACATTGTCGCCGCGCATCGTCATCAGGGCGCCCGAGGCGCCCGGATCGGTGATCTGTTCCAGCATGGCGCGAAAGCGGTCGTTGGTCAGTGCCGACATGGCGGTATTGCGCGCCTGTGCGACATCGTCGCTGATGCGCCTGGATTCGGATGACGGGGCTGACGAAACTGCCGAAGCGTCTCGTGCCGGCGGTGTCGAGTTGGCGATAGTCCTGATCTGCAATTCCGGCTCCCTCAAGCCCCGTAGATATGTCTGATGTAACAAGAGGACATTGCGATCCGGTACCGGAAATACCGCGCAATTTAACGATCATGCGGTTAGGGCTGGGCCTAGGATCTGTTGAGATTCAGGTCAGGCCGCGCTGAGTATGGTTGTTTCCGAGAACCGGCCTTCGCCGGCCGTAGCCTTCATAGAGCGGAGGCATTTCTGAGGGCTTCGGCCGGCGAAGGCCGGAGCGGAGCGTACTTTTGGGTACGTGAGCACAGTTCTACTGCGACGCAGTAGAACGGGGAAGCACAGGAAGCCGTCGTTTGCAGGCGGGCCTCACCTGAATATCGACGGATCCGAAAAAAAGGCCGGCAAGGGAATAACCCCTCGCCGGCCTGCCTCACCCGCCCGTAGGCCGGTTTCCCGTATCAGAACGATCCCATCTGAAAGAAACCGGCCGTCATCGCCACTACCGGTTACCGCCCAGCGCCGAGGCAAGGCGCACGAGTGAGAGGAACTCTGACCTGTACCCAAACGGGTCGGCTCCTCGGGCGGCAGTGGCAATCTCCATGATCTTGTCGTAACCGAACTTGGCGGTCGCATCTTCGTCGCGCAGCTTCTGGCCGAAGGCGGCAACCGCGACGGAGAAACGCTGGTCGGTGCTGGCCTGGTCGAAGGACGCCACCTCGTTGGCTGATGTCACCGGCGTGGTGATCAGCTTCGAGACGTCCTCGGTCGGCAGCTTGTAGCGGATCTTGACGAAGGCATATTCGTCCGCATTGGCGACGCCGCCATTGTTCACCGTTGCCTGGCCGTAGCGCAGCGGGTCGATCTGTTCGCCGCCGCTGCCTTTCGGCGTGATCTCGTAGATCGCGGTGACGGAATGGCCCGAGCCGATATCGCCGGCATCGACCCGGTCATTGTTGAAGTCCTCGCGGTTGAGCGCCCGGGTCTCGTAGCCAATCAGCCGGTATTCCGAGACTTTGTTCGGATTGAACTCGACCTGGATCTTCACGTCCTTGGCGATCGGGAACAGCGTCGAAGAGGCATCCTCGACCAGCACCTTCTCCGCTTCGGCCAGCGTATCGATATAGGCAGCGGTGCCGTTGCCGTTCTGGGCAATGGTCTGCATCATCTGGTCGTTCAGATTGTCGTGGCCGAAGCCGAACACCGACAGGAAGACGCCGGACTTGCGCTCCTGTTCGATCAGGCGCTTCAGATCATCATCGTCGCTCTGGCCGACATTGAAGTCGCCATCGGTGGCCAGCATCACCCGGTTGACACCGTCCTTGATGAAGGATTGCTGGGCAAGCTTGTAGGCTTCCTTGATGCCGGCCTCACCGGCCGTCGAACCGCCGGGCGTCAGATTGTCGATGGCATTGAGAATCTTGTCCTTTTCGGCAGCCTTGGTCGGCATCAGCACGGTGCCGGCCTCTCCGGCATAGGTGACGATGGAGATCGTGTCGTCGGCCTTCAGCTTGCTGACCAGCAGGCGGAATGCCGATTTGAGCAGCGGCAGCTTGTCCGGCTCGTCCATCGAACCCGAGACATCGATCAGGAACACCAGATTGGCCTTCGGCTGCTCGGTCGGCTTGATGTCGAAGCCCTTGATGGCGACATGCATCAGCTTGGTGTGCTCGTTCCACGGCGTCGGCATGACGCTGACGGTCGAGTTGAATGGCGTCGACGCCGAGTCCGGCCCCTTCCAGTCATAGGGGAAGTAATTGATCATCTCCTCGACACGCACCGTGTCGGCCTGCGGTACCGACCCTTCCTTCAGCGAACGGCGCACGAAGGAATAGGAGGCAGTGTCGACATCGATCGAGAAGGTCGAGACCGGGTCTGCGAGTGCCGCATGCACGGGATTGGTCTTGAAGTCCTCGATGCGGTTGCGGTTTTCCTCTTGCGGCGCGATCTGGTCCGCCGGTGCGGTGGGCAGCGGCGCCATCAGCTTGGATTCAGCAGCCGGCATACGGGCAACCCGCGACGTGCTGGGCGCGCTTGCAGCTCCATCCAATGCGAATTCACCAGTCGGCGCCGGCGGTGCCGGCTCGGCAACTATGCCACGCTCCGCAGCAGTCTGCTGAGCGGTCCCACCGGCCTGGGGCGCTTCCGGTTTTGCCGGGTCTGACGGCGCAACCAGGACCTCGCGGACATCGCGGCTTTCCACATCCGCGTCGGCCTTCTTGTCCTTCGCCAGTTCCGTCGGAGCCTGCTTCGGCTCGGCGGCGATCGGCTTCAAGGTCGCCGGCTTGTCGGCCAGCGTCTCGGTGATCTTCTGGTCGCCGCCGAATTTGGGCGGCTGCTCCCTCAGCAGATGGAAGGTGGCGTATCCGGCGATCGGCAGGGCGACAAGCCCGGCAAGGGCCGGCGTGGCAATGAGTTTCTTTTGCATGATCTCGCTCCAGAGCTTTTGTGCTCGCTCTGTGAGACGAAGGCCGCCGACCGATCCTTGGGTGACAGCGGAAATATTTTCCTGATCATAGGCGCGCAGGGCGGCTTCGAAGGCGCGCGCCTTCGCGCTCTCGCCCGGTGCCGGTACGGCTGCGTCGCGCAGTCTGTTGAGTTCGTTGTCGTCGACCATGGTCACACTTCCCCGGCCGAACGCATCAGCGTCTTCAGCCGTTTCTTCGCTTCATGGATGTGCCAGGAAACCGTCGTCTCCGAGATCGCCATCGCCTCGGCGGCGGCCGCGTGGCTCCAGCCCTCGCCATAGACCAGCAGCACCGCGTCGCGCTGCTTGTCCGGCAATTGCCGCACCGCCGCCCAGAGTGCCTCGGCGGGATCCTCGCTCTCGGCCGGTGTCTCTCCTGAAATCAGGGCATGGACGCCGTAAGCCTCGGTCTTCACCGTCTCGCGCGCGGTCTTGCGCATCATGTCGCGCGCCGCATTCATCGTCACGGAATAGAGCCATGTCGTGAAAGCGCCACCGCCGCGATAGTCGCGGATCGCCTTGCCGAGCCGGACGCAGACTTCCTGGGCGATGTCTTCGGCATCGGCCTTCTTGCCGCACCAGCGATAAGCGGCGCGATAGACGAAGTCGTAGTGACGCTCCAGCAATTTGCCGAAGGCCCCCCTGTCTCCGCCCTTCGCCCGCCCGATCAGTTCGGCGTCGGAGGCTTCGCTCTCATCCAGCATCATCGCCATCATTTGTCAGTTGGACGAAGGCTAATGGCCAATCCTTGGGGTTATGGAAAGATTTTTTTCAGCGCAGCGCTTTTGACGCTCGGATGCCCGCTCGGATGGCTTCACATGAGGCGCAAGAAAGCGTGACCTGTCGTCATCGGCCATAACACTGGCAATTCCATCTCGACTCGGGTCTCTGGTTCTCTTGCCCAACAAGGAGATGGCCACAGCCGGAACGTTGAACATGTCGGAACCGGAAGCACCATCCGCCCCCAGCAGTTCGCAGCTGTTCTGGATTTTCACCCGCATCGCCTTGACGAGTTTCGGCGGTGGACTGAGCGGCTGGCTGCTGCGGGAATTTGTTCAAAACCGCAAATGGATGACGCAGGAGGAATTTCTCAACGGCTTGTCGATTTCCCAGGCGCTGCCGGGTGTGAACGTCAAGAACATGGCGGTCTGGATCGGCTACCGGCTGCTCGGCTGGCGCGGCGCCATCATTGGTTTTGTCGGCATCATCGTTCCGCCAGCCATCGTCATCGTCCTGTTGGGAACGCTGTTCTCCTCGTTATCGCGCTATCCGCTGACGCATGTGGCGTTGACCGGAGCCGCGGCGGCAGCCGTTGGTCTTTCGCTGTCGATGGGCATCACCGCCGCGCGAGCCGTGCCTCGAAACGCCTTTCCCATTGCGATCATGGCCGCCACATTCGTTGCCGTCGCACTTCTGCACTGGCCGCTCTTCTGGGTCGTCCTCGCCGCCGGTTTCGTCAGCGTGGCCTATGCCTACGCCAGGGCAAGTTGATGAGCGACGACCCACACAATTCGTTGTTGCTGAGCCTGCTGGCGGTATTTGCTCCACTTTCGCTCGTGACCATCGGCGGCGGACAAAGCGCCATTGCCGACATCAACCGGCAGGTCGTCGATGTCCACCAGTGGATGACCCAGGCGCAATTCGTCGATGCGTTTGCCATTTCGCGCATGGCCCCGGGGCCGGGATCCCTGCTGGTTACCTTAATTGGCTGGCAAGTCGCAGGGTTCTGGGGCGCTGTCGTTTCAACGGTGGCGATTTTCGGCCCAACCACCTTTCTGATCTACGCGGTCGCTCATATGTGGTCCCGCAACAGCGGCGCGCGCTGGAAGCGAGCTCTGGAGACCGGGCTCCGGCCGGTCGCCGCCGGGATGATCTTAGCTGCGACCTACGTGTTGCTGCAGGCCATCGATGGCGGCTGGTTCGCACGCGCCGTGGCATTCGCATCAACGGCAACACTGCTTTGGACCAGGGTCAATCCGCTTCTGTTGATTGGCGCCGGCGTGGCTATTTTTATCGGACTTCACGCTATGAACCTGGTCTAGGCAACCACAGCCTATGCGGCCTGTCCCGCCACCCAGCCCGATGACCATGCCCACTGGAAATTGTAGCCGCCAAGCCAGCCGGTGACATCGACGACTTCACCGATGAAAAACAGCCCCGGCACGGATTTCGCCTGCATCGTCTTCTGATCAAGTGCGTTGGTATCGACCCCGCCCAGCGTCACTTCGGCGGTACGGTAACCCTCGGAACCCGCCGGCTTGATGCGCCAGTCATTGACCGCGGCCGTGACCGTTTTGATCTGCGCGTCCGACAGGTCGGCGAGATTGCCATCGATGCCGGTGCGCTCGGCGATCGATTGCGCAAGGCGCTTCGGCAGATGATTTGCCAGCACTGTCTGCACCGCTTGCCGCCCATTGCCGCGCCTGGCAGTGCGAATGATATCAGCCACATCCAGCCCCGGCAGCATGGCGATGCGGATTTCGTCGCCCTCGCGCCAATAGGAAGAGATCTGCAGGATGGACGGTCCGCTGACACCGCGATGCGTGAACAGCATCGCTTCTAAAAACCGCACCTTGCCGCAGGCAACCTCCGCGTCAACGGCATTGCCGGCCAACGGCGCCAGCCGCTCGAGCGTTTTGGCGTCGAAGGTCAGCGGCACCAGCGCCGGCCGCGTTTCGACAATGCCAAGCCCAAACCGTTCGGCAATCTCATAGCCGAAGCCCGTCGCCCCCATTTTCGGTATCGACTTGCCGCCGCAGGCGACGACCAGGGACTGACAGGTGACCGTGCCGGTGGAGAGTGTGAGCACGAACCCTTCCCCGCTCCTGCGCACATCCCTGACCAGCGTCGACAGGGCCAGTTCGACGCCCCTGCCCTGCATTTCCGAGACCAGCATGTCGATGATCTGGCGCGCGGAACCGTCGCAGAATAGCTGTCCCAGCGTCTTTTCGTGATAGGCAATCCTGTGCCGTTCGACGAGCCCGATGAAGTCGCGCTGCGTGTAGCGGCTGAGCGCCGAAATGCAGAAATGCGGATTGCCGGAGAGAAAGTTCTTCGGGCTGGCGTGGATGTTGGTGAAATTGCACCGGCCGCCGCCGGAGATGCGGATCTTCTCGCCAGGCATCGCGGCATGATCGAGGATCAGCACCGAACGGCCACGCTTGGCCGCCTCCACGGCGCACATCATTCCGGCGGCACCAGCGCCGATGATCACGACATCGTAGGATTGCATCAGGCGAACCATTCCCGCTCGGCCCGCTCATTCAGGGAGCCGCCGCTGCCTGATACCGCGAACGGTTCGGGCAGCCAACAGGCAAGAACAGCCGCGCTAAAACTCAGATCAGCGTTTCGGCGAACAGCGCCGTCAATCGCTTCCAATGGCGCTCAGCGCCAGCTTCGTTATAGACGCTGTGATCCGGCACGCACCAGCCATGTGCCATGCCGACATAATTCTCCAGCACATGATCGACTTCCGCATCCCTGAACGCCTCGGCCAGGCGCGTCGACTGCTCCGGCGGAAAGCTCCGGTCGACGCCCGCCATGCCGACATAGACGCGCGCCTTGAAGGATGCCGCCTTGCGGTGCGGGCTGTCCTCGGCATCGCTGGCGAGATTGCCCCCATGAAAACTGGCGGCGGCCTTGATCCTGTCGGGATAGGTCGCGGCGGCATTCAGTGCCCGCGCGCCGCCCATGCAATAGCCGACGGTGCCGATCGGCCCGGTGACGCCTTCGGCGGCGAGCGCATCGAGAAAGGCGGCGCTGTCACTGATGGTCATTTCCTGCGTCGTGCCGGTGACCAGCGCCATCAGCGCTGTCTTGGTCTTTTCCTCGATAAACGCGGTCTTGGCATCGAACGGACCATAGGGGGCGTTGCGATAGAATAGATCGGGCACCAGCACCGCATAACCTTCATTCGCCAGCCGTTCGGCCATGTCGTCGAGCGCCGGGCGCGGACCAAAGGCGTCCTGGTAGAGAATGACACCGGCCTTGGCCGGGGACGTCTTGGCCGAGCGGAACAGGCCCGCCTTCGCCGTACCATCCCTCGTCTTGATCTGAAGGTCCTGCTTCGTCATTGCCTGCTCCGTTCATCCGATGGGCGATACATATCCGCGCAAACCGCCACGGCAAGGCGTTCCCCGAGCCGGCCGGTCAACATTTCGTGCAGGATCACGTGACGCGTTTGTGGCCCGGGCAGACTTGTTCGGGTCAGCCCTGATCCTCGACGGACATGGTCCTGGCGCCGACATGCAACGCACGTCCGGCGCCGAACCCCATGATGGCAGCACCTAGTCCGAGCAGCACGAACAGGAAAGCCGATTCCGAAAAACTGCCGGTCCAGCCGCGGATCAGACCCACCAGCAGCGGACCGAACGCCGCAAGCACATAGCCCACGCCTTGCGCCATGCCCGAAAGATGCGCCGCGACATGCGAGTCCGGCGAACGCAGTACAATCAGGGTCATGGCGGCGGCGATCAGGCCACCCTGCCCGATGCCTTGCAGGATCGCCCAGAACAGCACGGTCGAGGTCGGCGCAAACAGAATGCCGAGCAGCGCAACCACGGCGATGCCGACCAGCGCCACGTTGATGCCGCGCTGGTCCTTGAGCCGCACGGCAATGGATGGCACGGCAAGGCAAGTGATGACCTGCGCCATCACAGACACCGAAGCGATGGCGCCGGCGGTTGGTCCGTCGAAGCCGCGTTCGCGCAGGATCGGCGCCAGCCAGCCGAAGATGCAATAGGCAAGCGCTGACTGCAGGCCCATGAACAAAGTCACCTGCCAGGCCAGGCGGTCGCGCCACAGGCCGACGACGCGAAAGCCGCGATGGCTGACTTGACGCCGGCTGCCCAGCGCCTGCGGAATCCAGATCAACAGCATAAGCAATGTCGGCAGCGCCCACGCACCGAGCGCGCCGGACCACGAACCTGTGACAAAATGCTCGATCGGCAGGGTGAGGCCGGCGGCAGCGGCCGAACCGGCGCACAGCGCCATGGTGTAAAGTCCGGTCATGACGGCGGCCTTGTCGGCAAAATCGCGCTTGACCAGACCCGGCAGCAGCACGTTGCCGATGGCAATGGCGCCGCCGGCAAGGAAGGTGGCGACAAACAGCAGCGGCACCGAGCCGAACCAGCGTAGCCCGGTTCCCAGCGCCAACAGCACCAGCGCGCCGAGCAAGGTGCGCTCCGCCCCGTAGCGCTGGGCAAGTCTGGGCGCAAAGGGCGCGAACAGGCCGAGGCACAGCACGGGCAGCGTCGTCAGCAGACTGGCGCCGGTCGTCGAAAGACCGGTCGCCTGCATCACTTCGGGCAACAGCACCGACAGGCTGGAAAACAGCGGCCGCAAATTGAAGGCGATCAGCACGAGGCTCGCGCCAAGCACGATGCGCCCGGCACGGTTGCGCAGTTCCGGCGGCTGCGGCTGCGGCAGGCTGTCGGCTTCGGCATCGATGAGGTCCAGCCCCTCGACCGCATTAGCCTTCGGGGCGGACTGGTGAAAAATCTGGTTCATTGGGAAAGCAGTCTTTCAAGCTGGGCAAGCACCGGCGCCATGAAAGCGCGGACGGCGGCAACCGCACGGTCCGGATCGTTCGCGGCGATGGCGTCGACAATTGCCGCGTGGGCCTGCTGATCAGGCTCGGGCAGCTCGCCGCCGATGGTGGCGTGGATGGTTTCGGTGATGGCGGCGGTGAAGAAGTCGTAAAGCTCCATCATCGCTCTGTTGCCGGACGCCGCGACGACCGATTTGTGGAAAGCGAGGTCGCGCCGGATGAAGGCTTCGCTGCCACCGTCGGCGACAGTGCCGCGTTCGGCAAGCAGCCGGCGCATCCTCTCAAGATCGACAGGTGTGTGACGCAAGGCGGCAAGCCGTGCGGCCTCCAGGTCGAGTGCGGCCCGCGCCTCCCATTGGTCGCGCAAACCAGTCCGCTTGACGCGGTCGAGCGCCGCTGACGAATCGACAGTCGAACGCACATAGGTGCCCGAACCCTGGCGCGTATCCAGCAATCCTTGTGAGACCAGCACCCTCACCGCCTCGCGCACGGTGCCTCGGCTGACCGACAGAAGGTCGCTGAGAGCCGCCTCATTGGGAATACGCTCGCCGACGCCCCAGCGGCCGCCGACGATTTCAGCGCGCAAGCTCCCGGTCGCGCTGTCGGTGAGATTGGTTCGGATGGCAGGTTGCATCGGCCTATTCATCAAGTCATCGGATGACTTGATGAATAGGCCACCTTCCGGGAACCGTCAAGCTACTGATCGAGACAGAAGCTCACCAAGCGGTGGCGTCGATTAGCTGGCGACCCGTGAAAAACTCACCATGTGAAACGCCTGGACCTCAGGTGGATACCGATAAGACGTGCCATAGGGGCACGCATTGCGGTCAAGGCAGCCGCCGCTGCGGCACGGCTCGCCATTTGCTCCCCGCACATGTGCCAGGCAGGCCTGGTAGGCAAAGCCTTCCCTGGAATAGGCATCGACCGGACAGGATTTCAGGCAGGGTTTGTCGACACAGGCGTTGCAAAGGTGGGTTGCCTCGCCCTGCTCCGGAAGCGCGATTTCCTCCTCGAACAGCAGCGCGCCGCGATAGGCATGCCAAAGCCCGTATTGCGGATGCATGAGGATGCCGAGCGGCGATGGTTTCAGCCCTTCGGCCCGCATCGCCCATTGCTGGAACGGCAGGTAAGGCTTGTCCGAGGGCGAAACGGCGCGTGCGCCGAATGCCTCCGCTACAGCGCCAATCACCTGCCGTGACCAGCTGTCGAGCGGATTGGCGATTGTCTGTGGCTGCCCTTCGCGCCAGCGCAGAAAATGCGGCCAGGGTTCCGCCCCCGCCTGCCCGATCAAAAGCGCGGATTTGGCTGAAGCACCAGACAAACCGGAGGGTGCTTCCTCACCTCCGGCGAACGCCACCCCACCACGCAGAACGAGGCCATTGGCGGAAAGCGCGGCGGCTATCTCATCAGCCATGCCTCCGCGCGCAGTCATCCCTTCTTGTCCGGATCGGAGAAGGCGCTCCGCCAGACTTCCTTGTGGATGATGTTGGCGACTTTAGCCCCGCCTGATTCGGGCTCCTTTCAAGTGAAGGCGTCGGGCATCGACCCCTTCTTCTTGGCGATGAAGTCCTTCAGCGCCTCGTCGATGCTCGGATCGAGATAAGGCGCCTCATAGCTTTCCAGCCAGCGGCGGGCGAGATCGTTGGCACGTTGCGGCGCGGTCTTCTCGCCTTCGGCCAGCCATTGCTCGTAGGAATTGTTGTCGGCGATGTTGGAGCGGTAGAAGGCGGTCTGGAAATTCGCTTGTGTGTGGTCGCAGCCGAGATAGTGGCTGCCCGGTCCGACCTGGCGGATGGCGTCCATCGCCTGGCCGTTCTCCGACAGGTCGACGCCTTCGGAGAATTTCTGCGTCATGCCGAGCTGGTCGATGTCCATCATGAATTTTTCGTAGCAGGACGCCAGCCCACCCTCGAGCCAGCCGGCCGAGTGGAGGACAAAGTTGGTGCCTGCCAAAATGGTCGAGTTCAGCGTGTTGGCGCTTTCGTAGGCGGCCTGAGCGTCCGGAACCTTTGATGCGCAGAGCGAACCGCCGGTACGGAACGGCAGGCCGAGGCGGCGTGCGAGCTGTGCGGCGCCATAGGATACCAGCGACGGCTCCGGCGTGCCGAAGGTTGGCGCGCCCGACTGCATCGAGATCGACGAGGCAAAGGTGCCGAACAGCACTGGCGCGCCCGGCCGGATCAGCTGCGTGAACGACGCGCCGGCCAGCACTTCGGCCAGGACCTGCGTCAGCGTGCCGGCGACCGTCACCGGGCTCATCGCGCCGGCGAGGATGAACGGCGTGACGATGCAGGCCTGGTTGTGACGCGAATAAACCTTCAGCGCGCCGAGCATTGTCTCGTCGAACACCATCGGCGAGTTGGCGTTGATCAGGCTGGTCAACACCGTGTTGTTCTCGACGAAGTCGTCACCGAACACGATCTTGGCCATGGCCACCGTGTCCTCGGCGCGTTCCGGCGCGGTCACCGAGCCCATGAACGGCTTGTCCGAATACTTTATGTGCGAATAGATCATATCGAGATGGCGCTTGTTGACCGGCACGTCGACCGGCTCGCACACCGTGCCACCCGAATGGTGGATCGACGGCGCCATATAGGCGAGCTTCACGAAATTCTGGAAATCCTCGATCGTCGCGTAGCGCCTGACACCGTCGAGGTCGCGCACGAAGGGCGGGCCATAGACCGGCGCGAAGACGGTGGCGTTGCCGCCGATCTGTACCGAGCGCTCGGAATTGCGGGCATGCTGGGTGTAGATGGACGGAGCGGTCTTGAGCAGCGAGCGGCACAGTCCCTTCGGGAAGTGCACGCGCTCGCCCTTGACGTCGGCGCCGGCCTCTTTCCAAAGCTGCAGCGCTTCGGCATCGTCACGGAAGATGATGCCGATCTCTTCGAGCACCGTGTCGGTGTTCTTCTCGATCAGCGCCAGTCCTTCCTCGTTCAGCACCTCATAAACGTTGATCTTGCGCTTGATATAGGTGAGCTGCGTGCCTGGGCCACCGCCCGAGCGTGCCGCGCGTCTTGCCGCCGCGCCGCCGCTGGCAGCGCGTCCACGCCGCGCGTTTGACGCTTCCTGGTCGACTGCCGCGTGTTCGCTCATGATCGCTCTTCCCTAAATATGGCCTGGCCTGACGATGGCTGGTCCGTAACCGTTGTAGCCGCATGGCGCGGCTTTGCCCGGATCGTAGCCATGCACCCTATTCGAAACGGCCCGTCCGCGCCAACGCCTGTCGCAAAATCGACAAGAAAACCAATAGATTTTCCAGTCGCTTTCCTTTTGCGGGAAGTCGCAAATCAGCTATGGATACACGCCCCCAGCGGGTTAGGTATGAACGCGAATATTTTGTGCCTTGCGACGCAGTCGCGATGCCGGCAGGAGCTCGATACATATGTCCGACGACGAGATCATCCTTTCCGAACTTTCCGACGATGAGTTGGTGCAGCAGATGCACGACGACCTCTATGACGGGCTGAAGGAAGAGATCGAGGAAGGCACCAACATCCTGCTGGAACGCGGCTGGGTGCCCTACAAGGTGCTGACCGAAGCGCTGGTCGAAGGCATGCGCATCGTCGGCGAGGATTTCCGGGACGGCATCCTGTTTGTTCCCGAAGTGCTGTTGTCGGCCAACGCCATGAAGGCCGGCATGTTCATCCTGCGTCCGCTGCTCGCCGCCACCGGCGCGCCCAAGCAGGGCAAGATGGTGATCGGCACCGTCAAGGGCGACATCCACGACATCGGCAAGAACCTCGTCGGCATGATGATGGAAGGCGCCGGCTTCGACGTCATCGATCTTGGCATCAACAACGCGGTCGAGAAATATCTCGATGCGATCGAACAGCACCAGCCCGACATCATCGGCATGTCGGCACTGCTGACCACCACCATGCCCTACATGAAGGTCGTCATCGACACGATGAAGGAAAAGGGCATCCGAGACGACTATGTCGTGCTGGTGGGCGGCGCGCCGCTGAACGAGGAATTCGGCAAGGCCGTCGGCGCCGACGCCTATTGCCGCGATGCCGCGGTGGCTGTCGAGACCGCCAAGGACTTCATGAAGCGTAAGCACAACGTGCGCGCTTCGGCCTAAACAAGAGCACCTTTGCAAGGCGGCTGGAGAGAGATCTGAGGCTTAGGATTAGAGTAGTTTTTGCGATGTCTAATTGATGTTCTTCAGATAGTTGTCCGTTAGATCCTTACAAAAATTGACTTTTGATACTTTAACTGCGTCGACGTTGGCGCATTCCTTTTTTACGAAGTCCGAAAGCTGCTGAAGAGGTGCAATTCTACTATTCAAGCCATCGATCTGCTTGGACAGAGCCAGCAACCGATCATTCCCTGGCTTAACGTCAAGAACAACATCTCGATAGTAAAGATAGGAGACTAAAAGCGAGTACATGAGAAAAATCGGCGTAGCCACAATTAAAAGACGGTAAGAAACCGGTGGTCTGGATTCGGCTTTCCTGAATTCGGATGCGCTGTCGCGCAAGCCCTGATGTTCAACGGAAAAATCTTCCGGCCTCTTATCTCGCCAATTTACCATTTGGTTATCTCATATCGGTCCAGACGCCTCGACCAAGATTCCCAGCAATCCGCCCTCGCTCCCCCCAGCCTCCGTCCCGCAAATACCCATCCCAGTCCCGGCCGAACCTACCAAGACACTTAGTTTCAGCCCTTTGATTCCTGCAAGCCTGTTTACGAGGGGGCGATAGTGTCCCTTTGCTCGCTTTATCGCCGTGTCGTCGATTTCCTGCAACTGATCTATTTTATTAATAAACAAGACGACCGAATCTCCAGACTTTGTGTTCTGCGTGATCAATTGCACCATTTCGTCGCTATATATTTCCAGATTCTCCGCTATTCTTTCAAGATTAAATTCTTTTCGCCGCGGAACGCCGTCGAGGTGGCCAACTGGCGGAAACAGATCAACAACGACAATGACGCATTTTTTTAAAAGCGCAATTTCTGAATCCTTGAAGAAGTCGGTTGAAAATATTGATCGGAAATTCTGGCCGACGTGGTCGCTGATGTACATCCGCACGAGCCTTCGGAAGGTCTGATTTTGCTTCCTGACAGTTACCTCGTTAACAAGTGAATAAGTTAGAGCCTCCGCAGTAGCGACATCAGGATCCGCGTGCTCTGAAGCAGAGAGCGCCTTCACAATGGACGTTTTGCCACAGCCACCAATTCCAACCACCATAGCGCTAAGACCGAAGGTTTCATACTTTGGTGCGCGTTGAATATATGGATCGGCTAACCGAGCCTTAAATCTCGCTATTTGGTTGCGCATGAATTGATTCAGAGAAGCCAAAAGCAATGACAATGCCAGGAACAAGGTAGCGACAATTTCGGCTATATTCTCGTTGAATTTTTTCCAGACAATAATAGTTGTGCTACCGAGATATTCGTCGCACCCCTTTGTGGCAATTTCAATTTTTGTCTTACACTCAGCGGAATCCGGCACCAAACCCTCACATTGATCGGCGAAAGATTTCGCCTCACAATACGATATTGATGGAACAAAATCCTTCGCAAAGCCAAGGCTTGTCATCAAGCAAAGAAAAATAGCCGTCGAGGCGACCCGCTGTCGTTTCATTGTACCCCCTCACCAAGCATACGCATTTATCTATTTGTGTCAACGTTTTCACTTATATTGGTGATCTATGATTCGTCCTCGCTGCTATTGCCAAGGGAGAGCGACTTTTCCGCATGACAATTACAATCTAATTGAGAAAGTAGCGCGCCTATCCGTCGACAACGGTCGAGACGGTCAAAAGCGGCCGCTCTCCGGCGGCCTTTAGCGGCGAGCACCATGAATAGGCCTGCTTGCGGAAATGATCGCGTCACTGCGTCGCGTTGGCGACTTTTCTTGCCGGCGCTCTTGGTAGCGCCGTATTGGTGCGCGCCGAGACCATCAGCACTATCGATCAGCACTAGGACTGCATATCTAAATGTTTTCGTGGACGGATTATCCCTCTCCCGATAAATTCGCCCGATAGTTACGAAGGCCGGCTCGGCTAGTCCCATGGTCAAGATGCCCAGATCCAAGCAGAATCAAGCAGGCAGGGTTCTGGTCATTGCCTGCGGCATGCTCGCGCGCGAAGTTCTGGCCGTGAAGGAGCAGCTCAAGCTCGACCATCTGGAACTGACCTGTCTTCCCGCGGAATTCCATTTCTATCCCGACCGCATCGCGCCCGCCATGGACAAGGCGATCGAGAAGGCCAGGGCCGAGGGTTACGAGCACATCTTCGTCGGCTATGCCGATTGCGGCACCGGTGGCCTGCTTGACCGCGTCCTGGAGAAGCATCACGTCGAGCGCATGGCCGGCCCGCATTGCTTCGCCTTCTATCAAGGCATGGAAGCCTATGCGAAAATCGCCGACGACGACATGATGTCCTTCTACATGACCGATTTCCTGTGCCGTCAGTTCGATGCCTTCTTCATGAAACCGCTCGGTCTCGACAAGCATCCGGAGCTGATCAAGGACTATTTCGGCAATTACGAGAAGCTGATCTATCTCGCCCAGACCAACGATCCCGAACTCGACAAGGTCGCGGAAAAGGCAGCGGTCTTGCTCGGCCTCGCCTATGAGCGGCGCCCGACCGGCTATGGCGACCTGACGACCGGAATGGCGCACGCCGCGAAGGTCGCCTAGCCCAAGTGCGCTAGGCCCTCTCCTCCGCCCGCAACGCCACCAGCACATCAGCAAAGCTCGTCCTGCAGACAAAGCCCAGCCGGTCTCTCGCTCGCGACGCGTCATAGACCCGGTCGATGGAGGAAAACATCGTCCAGCCCTTTCGCGCGTAAAGCGCCGGAAAGTCCGGAAAATAGCGCGCCACGACCGACGGCGCATCGGCGATCAGCGCAGCGCAGTCATCAGGCCGAAACGGCGTCGGCGCACAAATGATAAAAGTATCGAAGCCGAGCTGCGGCGCTTTCTCCAATGCAGCGACATGAGCATGCGCCGCATCCTCCACTGTCAGCCGGCGAAACAAGACCTCATTGGCCTTGGTATTGGCATCCGACTGCTCGATCGCATGCGCCATGTCGTCGGCTTCGGGGAAGAAGCGGGCCGTGCGTAGCACGACCACCGGCAGGCCGTGCTGAAGATGATAGAGACGGCAAAGATGTTCGGCTGAAAGCTTGGTGACGCCATAGATGTTGCGCGGCTCGGGCGTCATCTCTTCCGTCAGCCAGGCCGCCTTGCGCGCACCGCCACTGAACCCGTCGCGTATCGCTTGCGAGATCATCAGCGAGGTCGTCGAGGTGAAGACGAAGCGCTGCACGCCGTTCGCCACCGCCGCGTCGAGCAGGTTGAGCGTGCCCTGCACATTGGTGGCGACGAAATCGCTGTTGGTGCGGTTCTCTATATTGGGTTTGTGCAGAGCGCCGCTGTGAATGATGGCCTCGATTCGATTGTCCCTGACCGCCCGCATGACCAGGTCACGATCGGCGATCGAGCCGATCATCTGTGTTTCTACGGATGGAACAGGGTCAGACCGATCACTTCATGGCCAAGACCGCGCAGGCGCGGCGCCAGTGCGCTGCCCAGCCAACCCGACGACCCCGTGAGCAAGATTCGCATGTGCCACACCATGATTTTTGACGGTCACGCTGTTAAGCATGGATGACAGGCGTGATCGACCCGATTAAGTCAGGCAGCGGCCGGCAGGAGCGCCGCTCCAGACATCAACTGCCATTAGCCTCGGGAGTCCCGGATGATCCTTCGCCCACTGGTTGCCGCCATCGGCCTGTTCTGCTGCGCCCTGCCCGCCCTGGCCGACGGCCAGGCGCAGAAAATCATCACCCCCGCCGACAAGGCGCGGCTCGACAAATATGATGAAACGCGCAAAGGGGCGTTGGCCGAAGCGAAAGCAGGCGACCCCGCCGATGTCCAGCAGCTCGATGCCTTGCTGGCCAAGCCGCTGGTGGCGTTCTCCGACAAGGATTTGACCGGTAACTGGCAATGCCGCACCATCAAGGCCGGCGAGACCAGCCCGCTCGTCATCTATGGCTGGTTCAAGTGCAAGGTGACCGACGATGGCTCGGGCTGGCGGCTGGAAAAGATCAGCGGCTCGCAGCGCACCAAGGGCCGCTTCTTCGACGATGGCGACAAACGCGCGATCTATCTTGGCGTGGGCTACGTCAACAGCGATCCCGCAAAACCCTATGGCAGCGGCCCGCAGACCGACCAGGTTGGCTATGCCTTCCGCACCGGCCCCAATGAATGGCGCATCGAATTTCCCGCGCCCTACTATGAATCGAAGCTCGACATCATCGAATTCAAACGCTGAGCCGTACCGGCTGCCGATCACCAAGGATTAACCCGGACGCTCTAGCATAGCGGGCGCCGGGATCCGGCATCGGCTGCATCTTTCCGGCGCGCACCATGGAACCCCAGAAGTCGAACATTGTCGTCGTCACCGAAGGTGGCCCGCACATCTGGGCGGTCATCAACGCCATCGTCGACAGTCTGGGTCCCGTCAACGTCATCCTCGAAACGCCTGAATCAAAAAAGCAATTGCTGGTCAGGCGTGCCCGGCGCCAGGGTTGGGTCTCGGTCATCGGCCAGTTGGGCACGATGGTGCTGACGCGCCTGGGAAAGCGCTTCTTCGCCGGTCATGCCGATGAGATGATCGCTGAGCAGAAAATGCAGACCGAACCGAAACCCGGGCAGTCGATCATCCACGTCCCCTCCGCCAACGCGCCGGAATGCCTGGACGCCATAGCAAGGCTCCAGCCTGGCGTTGTGTTTCTTGCCGGCTGCCGCATGCTGAGCCGCGACACGCTGTCGAAAATCGCCTGTCCCGTCGTCAATTACCATGCTGGCATCACGCCCAAATACCGGGGCATGAACGGCGGCTACTGGGCGCTGGTATCAGGCGATACGCAAAATTTCGGCACCACCGTGCTGTTGGTCGATGCCGGCGTCGACACCGGCGGTGCGCTCAAGCAAGCGCGCGGCAAACCCGGACGCGGAGATAGCATTTCAAGCTATGCGCTGCGGCAGGCTTCGTTCTCGCGCGACATCTGCGTGGAGGCGGTGCGCGACGTGCTGGCTGGAAAAGTCGCCACCATCGATCCCGGCCTGCCGTCACGGCAATGGTATCACCCGACGATCTGGTTCTACCTCTGGACGGGTCTCCGAACCGGCATCTGGTAGCGTCTTGTCGGCCCGGAACAGGGCAAGGCGCGACGGCTTTTTCGGCGCGCCGGACCCGTCGCCGGCGCACGTCGCAAACGAATAAACACACCTTTCATTTTACGACATTGAAATGCGTCGCTTTTGAATGCGCGCGCGTCGTCCCATAACAAGCGGCCCCATTGCGCATGCGGCAATGCTCGCAGATCGAGGAGCGAGAATTCATGGCCGATCTTATCGTCGTCTACTGGCGCGACATCCCTGCCCAAATCATCGTCAAGAAGGGCCGGCAGAACGCCAAGCGCGAACTGCCTCTGCGCTTCACCGAGGCCATCGACATGTGCGCCATGCGCACCGGCGCCGGCGGCACCGACGACTATCTGGCCGAATGGCGCAAGGCTGATCCTATCCCTGTCGGCGACGATCTCGAAGCCGAAGTCGAAAAGGCTTTTCAAGACCTCGACACGAAATATGATCGCGAGCGGCTGGTCGCTCTGGTCAAGGCGGGCGGCAAAGAAAATGTCTGACACGAATCCGGCGGTTACCCAGGCCACTCAGGTCAAGAAGGCAGCGCCGAAATCCGACTACAAGCCGGCCGATGTGTCGCCGCAGCGGCGCGTACAGCGCTCTTTTGCGATCAGGCTGTGGTCGATCCGCCATTCGCGATTGCTCGAATGGTTCTATGCGCGGTTTGCCGACACCTTCCTGCTGCTCCATCCCTTGTGGAAAGGCCTTGGCTACGGGCGCGTCGAAGCGCCGATCAAGTTCGTCGAAAAACGCGTCAAGGGCTTCATGTTCGACTGCCGCATGTGCGGCCAGTGCATCCTGTCCTCGACCGGCATGTCGTGCCCGATGAACTGCCCCAAGCAGCTGCGCAACGGTCCGTGCGGCGGCGTGCGCGCCAACGGCAATTGCGAGGTCGAGCCCGATATGCCTTGCGTCTGGGTCAAGGCCTGGGAAGGCTCCAAGAACATGGTCAACTCAGACAAGATCCTGACCGTGCAGAAGCCGGTGGACCAATCGTTGCGCGAAACCTCCGCCTGGCTGCGTGTCACCGCGCAGGCGGCGGCAGCCCGCGAAGCCGCGGCCGCCCCCAAGACCGGAGCCGCGGCATGATCGGCCACCAGCGCGACGAGAACCCGGCCGGCATCCACCTGCCGCTCGACCCCCTGCCCGGCCACACCTCGCGCGGCCGGCTGGAGCGCGTGCTGCGGCGCGGCGAGTTCGCTGTCACCACCGAGCTCAACCCGCCCGACAGCGCGGATCCCGAAGACGTCTACAACAGGGCGAAGATCTTCGATGGCTGGGTCGACGCCATCAACGCGGTCGATGCCTCCGGCGCCAACTGCCACATGTCCTCGGTCGGCATCTGCGCGCTTTTGACCCGCATGGGCTATGCCCCGATAATGCAGATCGCCTGCCGCGACAAGAACCGCATCGCCATCCAGGGCGACGTGCTGGGCGGCGCGGCAATGGGCGTCGCCAACATGCTGTGCCTGACCGGCGACGGCGTACAGGCGGGCGATCAGCCCGGCGCCAAGCCGGTGTTCGACCTCGATTCCATGTCGCTGCTCGAGACCTGCCGCATCATGCGTGACAACGGCAAGTTCCTGTCCGGCCGCAAGCTCACCACGCCGCCGCAGCTGTTCCTGGGCGCGGCCGTCAATCCGTTCGCGCCGCCCTTCGACTTTCGCCCGATCCATCTCGGCAAGAAGATCGCCGCCGGCGCGCAGTTCGTGCAGACGCAGTATTGCTTCGACGTGCCGATGTTCAGGACCTTCATGCAGAAGGCGCGCGATCTCGGCCACACCGAGAAGGTGTTCGTGCTGTGCGGCGTTGGCCCGCTCGCCTCGGCCAAAACAGCCAAATGGATCCGCTCCAACGTGCCTGGCATTCACATCCCGGACGCCATCATCAAACGGCTGGAGGGCGCCCAGGACCAGAAGAAGGAAGGCAAGCAGCTCTGCACCGACATCATCAACGAGGTCAAGGAAATCCCGGGCGTTGCCGGCATCCATGTGATGGCCTACCGCCAGGAGGAATATGTCGCCGAGATTGTCGATGAATCGGGCGTGCTGAAGGGCCGCCAGCCGTGGAAACGCGAGATCCGTCGCGACGACCAGATGGTCGCCGACCGGCTCGACCACATATTGCATGACGACATTACCGAAACGCAGGTGGACATGGTAAAGACCGCGCACTGAAAACGCGGCCAATCACCTGACCCTGGAACGAAACCAGAGACGATATAAAGAGCACTTTATATCAAGGCGGAGAGACTTCATGACCCGGACCATCGTCGCCTCGGCGACACGCGAGATCATCATCGGCTTCGACCAGCCCTTCTGCGTCATTGGCGAGCGCATCAACCCGACCGGCCGTAAGAAGCTCGCCGCCGAGATGATCGCCGGCAATTTCGAAACCGTGATCAGGGACGCGCTGGAACAGGCCGCCTGTGGCGCCACCATGCTCGACGTCAACGCCGGCGTCACCTCCGTCAATCCGAACGAGACCGAACCTGGCCTGCTCGTTCAGACGCTGGAGATCGTGCAGGGCCTGGTCGATTTGCCGCTGTCGATCGACTCGTCGGTCACTGCCGCGATCGAGGCCGCTCTGAAGGTCGCCAAGGGCCGCCCGCTGGTCAATTCGGTCACCGGCGAGGAAGAAAAGCTCGAAGCCATCCTGCCGCTGGTCAAGAAATACAACGTCCCGGTCGTCGCCATCTCCAATGACGAGACCGGCATTTCGATGGATCCGGACGTGCGCTTCGCCGTCGCCAAGAAGATCGTGCAGCGCTGCGCCGATTTCGGCATTCCCGCACATGACGTCGTCGTCGACCCGCTGGTCATGCCGATCGGCGCGCTGGGTGACGCCGGCCGCCAGGTGTTCGCGCTGCTGCGTCGGCTGCGCGAAGAGCTCAAGGTCAACACCACTTGCGGCCTCTCCAACATCTCGTTTGGCCTGCCGCACCGTCACGGCATCAACGCCGCCTTCATCCCGATGGTGATCGGCGCCGGCATGACGTCGGCGATCATGAACCCGGTGCGACCGCAGGAAATGGAAGCCGTGCGCGGCGCCAATGTGCTCAACGGCACCGATGAGAACTGCACCAACTGGATCCGCACCTACAAGGACTACAAGCCGGCAGAAGGTGGCCAGGCAGTGGCGGCGCCGACGCAGGTCAATGCACCGGGCGATGGCGCTGCCGGCGGTCGCCGTCGCGGCGGTCGCGAAGCCCGGATGGGTCGGGGATAAGCGCGCAATCGTGAGCCGAGCTGCAAACCACGTTGGACCGATCGCATCGTTGATGCGGTCGGACGCGTCTGCTTTGCGCTCAGGCCATGCCCAATATGGCGTCGAACACTGCCATTCCCGCCCACGATCCGAATATACCGGTCACGCCGCCTATGATGAAATCATCGTCATAGGCGGGCCAGACTCCGTGCAGCACCAGCACCGCGACGATCGCGCCGAGAATTCCGGTGGCCAGATATTGCGGATTGCGCAGCCATGGGCCCCTCAGCAGGCGCACCATGGTAAAAGCAGTGAATATGCTGGACAGCAGGAGCTCGGACATGATTGGCCTCTGGACCATCAGACACTCCGCCCAATACTGAAACGATCCGTTAAACGGTATCGACAATCCCTACCGAGACACGTGTAAGCATGAACTCGCCTGCCAACATCACCGATCCACTCGTGCTGTTCATGCCGTCGGGCAAGCGCGGGCGGTTTCCTGTCGGCACGCCGGTGCTCGATGCCGCGCGGCAGCTCGGCGTCTATGTCGAAAGCGTGTGCGGCGGCCGCGCCACGTGCGGGCGCTGCCAGATCGAGGTGCAGGAAGGCAATTTCGCCAAGCACAAGATCGTCTCTTCCAACGACCACATTTCGCCCAAGGGCCCGAAGGAAGAGCGCTACGAACGCGTGCGCGGCTTGCCCGAACGGCGCCGCCTGTCCTGCTCGGCGCAGATCCTCGGCGACCTCGTCATCGACGTGCCGCAGGACACGGTCATCAATGCGCAGACCATCCGTAAGGATGCCGACACCAGGGTCATCGCCCGCGATACGGCGATCCGCATGTGCTATGTCGAGATCGAAGAACCCGACATGCACAAGCCGCTCGGCGATCTCGACCGGCTCAAGATCGCGCTGATGAAGGACTGGGGCTTCAAGAACCTCGAATTCGATTTCTACTTGCTGCCGCAGGTGCAAGGCATCCTGCGCAAGGGCAACTGGACCGCCACCGCCGCCATCCACAAGGATGCCGACAGCGACATAGCGCGGGTCATCGCTTTGTGGCCGGGCCTCAAGAACGAGGCCTATGGTCTGGCCTGCGATATCGGCTCGACCACCATTGCCATGCATCTGGTGTCGCTGCTGTCGGGCCGCGTCGCTGCGTCCTCCGGCACATCGAACCCGCAGATCCGCTTTGGCGAGGATCTGATGAGCCGCGTCTCCTATGTGATGATGAACCCGGACGGCCGCGAAGGCATGACGGTCGCCGTGCGCGAGGCGATCTCCAGCCTTGTCGACAAGGTCTGCGCGGAAGGCAATGTCCAGCGCAACGACATCCTGGACAGCGTCTTCGTCGGCAATCCGATCATGCACCATCTCTTCCTCGGCATCGATCCTACAGAGCTTGGCGGTGCCCCCTTCGCGCTAGCGGTCTCGGGTGCCGTGCGCATCAAGGCCTCCGACATCGGCCTCAAGCTCAACCAGGGCGCGCGCCTCTATATGCTGCCTTGCATCGCTGGCCATGTCGGCGCCGACGCAGCGGCTGTCACACTGTCGGAAGGGCCGCATCGCCAGGACGAGATGATGCTGATCGTCGACGTCGGCACCAATGCCGAGATCGTGCTCGGCAATCGTGCGCGGGTGGTGGCGGCCTCCTCGCCCACCGGCCCGGCCTTCGAGGGCGCCGAAATCTCCGGCGGCCAGAGGGCGGCGCCCGGCGCCATCGAGCGCGTGCGCATCGATCCCGAGACGCTGGAGCCAAAGTACCGTGTCATCGGCTCGGAGCTGTGGTCCGACGAACCGGGTTTCCTGGACAGCGTGCAGGCGACCGGCGTCACCGGTATTTGCGGCTCCGGCATCATCGAAATCGTGGCCGAGATGTATCTCGCCGGCATCATCTCGGAGGATGGCGTCGTCGACGGATCACTCAGCATGCGATCGCCACGGGTTATCGCCAACGGCCGCACCTTCTCCTACGTGCTGAAGGAAGGCTCCGACGCCTCGAAGGAAGATGGGCCGAAGATCACCATCACCCAGACCGACGTGCGCGCCATCCAGCTCGCCAAGGCAGCGCTCTATGCCGGCACCAAGCTGTTGATGGAAAAGCAGAACACCGAGCATGTCGACCGCATCCATTTCGCCGGCGCCTTCGGCTCTTTCATCGATCCGAAATACGCCATGGTGCTGGGCCTGATCCCCGATTGCGACCTCGACAAGGTCTCGGCCGTCGGCAACGCCGCGGGTGCGGGTGCGCGCATGGCGCTCTTGAACCGCGGCTATCGCCGCGAAATCGAGGAGACCGTCAGCCAGATCGAAAAGATCGAGACCGCGCTCGAGCCAAAATTCCAGGAACACTTCGTCTACGCCATGGCGCTGCCCAACAAGGTCGATCCGTTCCCGAAACTGTCGGCGGCGGTGAAACTGCCGCCGCGCAAGACGGTCAGCGAAGACGGCATCGCCGGCGACGCCGCCCCACGTCGACGCTCTCGCGAAGGCCACGCAGCAAGGCGCAGCCGCGAGTAAAAGCGGCCTTCAAGGGCGGCCGACACATCAAACTCATTTGCATGCAAATGTTTCCGGATCGCTCGATCCGGAAACCGAAACGCTGTTTTCGCGAAATCCATCAGATACATCACGGGAGCATTTAACCGGCATCGAATGGCGGTCAGAAATTGGCCGCCACAACGCTCCAAGGGAGACAACGATGTCGATGCTCGAAAGCCTGGGCCGCTACGGCGCGGCCATCAAGAATGCCCATGACCGCAGCAAGGCGCTGCGCCTGCTGAACAGCCTGCCGCCCGAGATCCAGAAGGATATTGGCTGGCCGGTGTCGCCGCGATCCAGCAAGAAGGCCGTGCTTCACAACGCCATCTGGAGTGCGGCACGCTGATGACCTTCGCCGACAAATGCAAATTGCTCGGCATCCGCCAGGGATCTCGCCCATCCCCGGCCGCAACCAGCAACCAGCTGCGCGCGGCACTTTTGCCGCGCCGCTGACCGCGCTAGCGCGGATCACACCGCCGTGTGGCACACTGCGTAAATCTTGACATTTTCGGCCAAGGTACGATCTTCGCAAGAGAGGGGAATTCTCTTAGTCGGCTGCAGCCGAAGTTCGTGTATCCGCATGCCAAGTTTGAAAAGCCATTTCGTGTCCTTCGTGCTCAGGCACAGCCGCAAGCAAGCATTTTCCAGCCCGGAAAACCTGCAGCGCTGGATCGCGGCCGCGCGCAAGACCGAGGATCATCGCCCGCCGGCCTCTTTGCACCAGCGTTTCGACATCGAGACGCGCACCGTCGACGGCTTTCCAGTCTACGAGATCGCCCCCCGAGCCGGCGAGCGCAAGCGGATTCTCTACCTGCACGGCGGCGCCTATGTCTTTGAGATCACGCCCTATCACTGGCACCTGATCGCCGACATGGCCGACCGGCTGGGCTACGGCATTACCGTGCCGATCTATCCCATCGCCCCCGAACACGATTTCCACGCCATGTTCGGCATGGTCGGCGATGTCTATCGCGAAATGCTCGAGGAGACAGAGGCGGAAGATATCATCTTCATGGGCGATTCCGCCGGCGGCAACATGGCCGTGGTGCTGACCATGATGGCCGCCGAAGAGGCCCTGCCGCTGCCGTCGCGCCATGTGCTGATTTCACCCGGCCTCGACATGTCGCTCTCCAACCCCAAGCTGTTCGAGGCGGAGCGCAATGATCCCTGGCTGGGCATCCCCGGCGGCCTGGAAGCGATCCGTATGTACAGCGCCGGCATCGACCGCAGCGATTGGCACATCAGCCCGCTCTATGGCGATCTTTCAGTTTTGCCGAAAACGCTGCTTCTGACCGGCTCGCACGACTTGCTCAGTCCTGACAATCTGATCTTCGCCGAAAAGGCGCGTGCCGCCGGCGTCGAAATCGATGTCATCTATGAGCAAGGCATGTTCCACGTCTGGCCGCTGATCGACATGCCGGAATCGCGCCGCGCCCGCCAGCACATCGTCGCGTTCCTCAGCGAGAGCCGCGAGCCGATCGGGCAAAACATGAGAACAAGGTACGAGGCGCCCTCCGCGGAGGCTGCGGAGTAGCGCTTCCGGTCCAGTATCTGACGATCAGAACTTGCCGGTTTCCCGGAACACTTCGAACGTGTCGCGGATGTGGTCGGCGACAGCCTTAACCGGCGCGCTGGCGTCGGGCGCCACCACCATGGCCAGATTGTAGGTACCGATATCGGGCATGCCGTCCTTCGGGCAGAGCTCGACCATGTCATTGCCGAGGAACGATCTCGGCAGCGGCGCGACCGCAAGATCGGCCATGATCGCGGCGCGCTGGCCGGCTGTATGCGCGCTCATGTAAGCAACGCGATAGTTGCGGCCCTCGCGGCCAAGCGCGTCAAGCGCCCCTGCCCGCCAGGCGCACCCCTCTTCCCACAATGACACCGGCAGCGGTTCGCGCAGATGCGCGCATCCACCCTTGGCGCCGGCCCACACGATGGGCTCGGTCAAAAGCACCTCGGCGCCGAGCGCGCTGGTCTTGTAGGAGTTGGTCAGAAGCGTGATGTCGAGCGCCCGGTCGTCCATGCGGCGGCGCAGATTGCTGCTCTGGTCGATGGTGACGTCGACGGCAATCGAGGGGTGCGACTGCGCGAAGCGCTTCAGCACATGCGGCAGCACGCGCTCGCCATAATCATCCGGCGAGCCTAGTCGAACGACACCGACAATGTCGGGAATGATGAACTTCGACACCACCTCGCGGTTGATCGACAGCAGCCGGCGTGCATAGCCAAGCAGCACCTCCCCATCCGTGGTCAGCGACACCGAGCGCGCGTCACGCGCGAACACCGAGCGGCCAAGAATGTCTTCCAGCTTCTTGATCTGCATGGAGACAGCCGAGGGCGTGCGGAACACCGCATTGGCGGCGGTGGTGAAGCTGCCGGTCTCTGCAATCGCCACGAAAGTGCGCAAAACGTCGAGATCGAGCAGCGGCAGCGGATGATTGAGCGGGGCGTTCATGGGATCGACCTTCAATTTTTCTGATACAAAACATCATTCCATTTCGTTTGATTGAACATCAGTTTGGGAGGATAGTCAATCTTGTCGAGACAGGATGCTGCCAGATGCAGCCACGAAACCAACACGACACAGACCTGTAATCGACATGAAATGAAGCTGAAACAGACCTGACGTAACCAACCGCTGCCCGGCATCCCTGCCCGGCGCACTAGGAGAAATGAAATGTCTATCCTGTCGTCCCTCGGTCGCATCGCGACTGAATTCAGCGCGGCACGCGCCCGCTACCAGACCGAACGCGCCATCCGCTCCCTGCCGATCGAACTGCAGAAGGATATTGGCTGGCCTGAAGCTTCCGACACCAAGACCGGCATGCGCAATGGCATCGGATCCTGGGCTGGAGCAAAGTAAACCGTGTGTAGCACATGCTGAAGGCCTGCCGCGCTGACCCAGCCCGGCAGGCCTTCTCGATTTTAACACGCAGGCCTTCACCATTTTATTTGTATTCAAATGAGTTTTAGAGCCATGTCGCCGGCGCATGGCGCATATGAGCAAGCCGCATAGCGGCGCGGACTTCGAATTAGTGCCTTGTAAATAATCACAAAATTTAAGCGCGATGCCCAACTCCGTCGCATTCGGTGTCGCATTTCATATCAAGCGCTTCGCTTTTGCGATTTAGTTTTCACTTACACAAGCCTATATCAGCGCCAGCAAACGAGCTGCCCCACTCCATCAAGCGAAGGCGACCCGTCTGAGCAACCGATAGGAGATGATGATGAAGCTTTTTGCCCGCCTCTTTGCCCGCCGCGAAATGAACCTGACCACCGCTCTCGAGCGTCAGCGCCTTGCCAACACCATGCCCGGCCAGACCGGCGCCATGGCTGCGGCGCGCCTCGGCTTCGTCGCCTGAGCTTTTTTCCAGGCAGCGCCTCCCTGCCGCTGCTTTAAAACTGCAACGCCGCCGCCTGGCTCCAGCCAAGCGGCGTTTTTGTTTGTTTTGCGCACTTTGCCCGCGCCTTGAACAGTTACTGCCGCTTTCCCGGCATCGCTGCACGCCTATTGCCCATTTGCGACCCATGTCGCAAATTTAATCTCGTCCAGACGGCGTAGCCGATTGACAGGCAAGGTTTTTCCTGATGTCGCTATGCTATTCGCGACATCCTGTTCGCGTCATGGCCAGATGAGGTTCCCTTGAACGCCGTCAAGCATCCGATCAAGCGGTCGTTTGTGTTCTTCCTTGTTCCCGATTTCACCATGATCGCTTTTGCGACCGCGCTCGACCCGCTGCGCTCCGCCAACCGCATGCTCGGTTACGAGGCCTATCGGTGGCGTCTCGCCAGCATCGACGGCAAGCCGGTGCGCGCCTCCAATGGTGTCGAATGCGCGGTCAACACGTCGCTCGAAGAAGAACGCAAGAAGATGGCAGGCCCCGATCGGCCCAACATGGCCATCGTCTGCAGCGGCATCAATGTCGAACGCTATCAGAACAAGTCGGCCTTTGCCTGGCTGCGGGAGGAGTATAATCGCGGCGTCGCCGTCGGTGGCCTCTGCACCGGCGCGCATATCTTGGCCGCTGCCGGCCTCTTGTCCAACAAGCGCTGCGCCATCCACTGGGAAAACCTGCCCGGCTTTTCCGAGGCGTTTCCGAAGGCCAATGTCTTTGCCGATCTCTTCGAGATCGACCAGAACATCTACACCTGCGCCGGCGGCACCGCCGCCCTCGACATGATGCTGAAGCTGATCGGCGACGATTTCGACGACAACCTCGTCAACCGCGTCTGCGAGCAAGTACTGACCGACCGCGTGCGCAGCCCGACCGACCGCCAGCGCCTGCCGCTGCGGGCCCGCCTCGGCGTCCAGAACTCGAAAGTGCTGACCATCATCGAGCTGATGGAAGGCAATCTGTCCGAGCCGCTGTCGCTGATCGAGATCGCCGACCATGTCGACCTGTCGCGCCGCCAGATCGAGCGGCTGTTCCGCACCGAAATGGGCCGCTCACCGGCCCGCTACTATCTGGAAATCCGGCTCGATCGCGCCAGGCACCTGCTGATCCAGTCGTCGATGCCGGTGGTCGAGGTGGCGGTCGCCTGCGGCTTCGTTTCGGCCTCGCATTTCTCGAAATGCTACCGCGAGCTCTATGCCCGTTCGCCGCAGCAGGAGCGCGTCGACCGCAAGCAACTGCTGGCGGCCTGATCCCTGGATCAAGCCTCTGCCGGCTGCGCCTGCGCCGTGCGCATCGCCTCGACGCGGATATCCTCGGTCAGCCGCGCCTTCAGCGCGGAGAATTCCGGACTGGTCTTCAGCGTGTAGTGGCGCGGATGCGGCAGGTCGATGGCGACATCCGACTTGATGCGACCCGGCCGCGCCGTCATCACGATGACGCGCGAAGCCATGAAGATCGCCTCCTCGATGTCGTGGGTAACGAACAGCACCGTCTTCTTGCGCCGTTCCCAGATGCCGAGCAGCAGCTCCTGCATCAGCCCGCGTGTCTGGTTGTCGAGCGCGCCGAACGGCTCGTCCAGCAACAGGATCTCGGGATCGTTGGCGAGAGCGCGGGCAATTGCCGTACGCTGCTGCATTCCGCCGGACAGCTGCTTTGGCCAATGGTTCTCGAACCCCTTCAGCCCGACCAGATCGACATAGGAGGCGACGATTCCGTCCCGCTCCTTCTGCGCCATGCCGCGTTCGCGCAGGCCGAACCCGATGTTTTCGGCCACCGTCAGCCACGGGAACAGCGTGTAGGACTGGAAGACCATGCCGCGATCCGGTCCCGGCCGCGTCACCGCCTTGCCGTCGAGCAGCACGCGGCCTTCGCTCGGCGCCTCGAGGCCGGCGACGATCCTGAGCAGCGTCGACTTTCCGCAGCCTGACGGCCCCAGGATGGTGATGAAATCGTTGGCGGCGACCGCCAGGTCGACCGGCATCAGCGCCTTGACCGGCTGTCCGCCGCGCACGCCGGCAAAGGTACGGGACACGCCTTCGATGAGAAGCTTGCTCATGCCAGGCTCCACGGGAAGAGCCAGCGGTTGAATGCCTTGAAGGCGAAATCGGACAACAGCCCGATCAGCCCGATGACGATGATGCCGAAGATGATCTGTCCGGTCGCCAGCCGCGACTGGCTGTTGATGATCATGTAGCCGATGCCCGAGGACGAACCGATCAGCTCGGCGACGATGACATAGGTCCAGGCCCAGCCGAGCACGAGGCGCAGCGTCTCGGCGATCTCCGGCGCATTGGCCGGCATGATCACCCGGCGAACGATGCCATTGTTGGTGGAGCCCAGCGTGTAGGCCGCCTCGACCAGATCGCGTCGCGTGGAGCCGACCTTGACGGCGACGATCAGGATGATCTGGAACACCGAGCCGACGAAGATGACCAGCAGCTTTTCCAGCTCGCCGATGCCGGCCCACAGGATAAGCAGCGGAATGAAGGCCGAGGCCGGCAGATAGCGGGCGAAGGAGACGAAGGGCTCCAGGAACGCCTCCACCGGCTTCCAGGCGCCCATCGCGATGCCGATCGGCACGGCGACGACGGAGGCCAGCACAAAGCCGCCGAAGACGCGCCAGATGGTTATGAGTATGTCGAGCCAGAAACGGTCCTCGACCAGCAGCCGCCAGCCGTCCTTGAGCATCGACAGCGGATCGGCGAGGAAGATGCGGTTAACGTGGCCGCCAAGCGTGATCCACGCCCAAAAGGCGATGAACAGCACGAAGAAGGAAATGCCGAGCACGGTTCGCAGACCCGGCGAGACTGGATGCAAGGGGCGCATCTTTATCCTTTGTCAGCGGGAAGCGGCGGCGCCAGGCGCCGCCGCTTGATGGGCAAAGGTGAGACTGTCAGTTCGCCACCGCGCTGGTGTCGGCCAGCGTGGTGACATCTGGTGCTTCCTTGATCAGCCCCATCTGCAGCAGCAGATCGCCGGCGGTCTTGGAGAAATCCTGGAATTCCTTGGTGAAGAACTGCTTGTTATCGGCCTTATCAGCCCATTTCAGATACTTGGCAGAATCCTCGAATTCCTTGGCCGACTGTTTCACGTCGGCGCCCATGATCTCGTAGGATTTCTGCGGATCCTTCTTGATCAGGTCGAGCGCTTCGAAATAGCTGTCGGCCAGCGCCTTGGCGGCGTCGGGATTGGCCTTGAGGAATTCGGGCGTGCAGCCGACCGTGTCGAGCACCATCGGGTAGTCGAGTGTGGTGGCCAGGATGTGCCCCTGATCGGACTTGTCGCGCACCGCCGAGATGAATGGCTCATAGGTGACCGCTGCATCGTTCTGCCCGGCAAGGAAGGCCTGCGCCGCCGCGTCCGGCTCAAGGTTGACGACGGTCACATCCTTCGTCGACATGCCGGCCTTGTTCAGCACCCAGGCCAGCATGAAATAGGGCGACGTGCCCGGCGCCGAGGAGGCGACGTTCTTGCCCTTGAGATCGGCGACGGTCTTGATGTCGTTGCGGGCGACAATACCGTCGGCGCCATAGGATTTGTCGAGCTGGAAGATCTGCTTGGTGGTCACCCCGCTGGCGTTCCACACCAGCCAGGTTTCGACCGTGGTGGCGGCGCATTGCAGGTCGCCGCTGGCAATGGCGAGCGGACGGCTGGCCTGCGGCACCTTCTTCAACGTCACGTCGAGCCCATGCTTCTCGAAGAGGCCTGCCTGCTTGGCAAGCGTCAGCGGCGCGAAGCCGGTCCAGCCGCTGATGCCGATGGTGACCGATGTGGCGGCCATCACCGGCGCGGACAGACCGGCGGCAAGCGTCAAAGTTGCGGCAAAAACGGCGATCCTGTTCATATGAGTTCCCCTTTTGTTTTATCTCGGGAGAATTGTCTCACAGACGCCAATCGGCTTGTCAATCAACAGGAACGTGTTCCATTCCAAGAACCGTGCGAGACTTTCGCTACCGGTGCGGCGAGCCAAGCAGAAGGATCGGACAGCGATCGGCGACCGGGTAGGTACCGCTTGGCACGAGACGGACATCGGCAAAGTAACGTGCAGCCTCCGCCACGTGGATCGCCTCGTTCAGCCAGCAGCATATCGTATCGGACCCCTGATACAGGTCGATGAAAGCGAAGGCATCCTGCTCCCATGCGCCTGCCGCCATTAATTCCTTCCGGTCACCGAACATCTCGTTGATGGCGTCCAGAACGGCGGACATCTTCAACCCATAGTCGGGCGCCGCGGCAGGAAGCGACAGCGCGGCCCGCAGGACGATCTCGGCCAGCGCCTTGATCCTGCCGCCCAACGCATCGGCCCTTATTGCATCGAGCGGCTCGGTCACGGCCGGGCGCGCAAAAAGCCGGATGGCCGCCCGGCCACCCGGTCTCAGCACCCTGGCCATTTCCTCCAGGCACCGAAGCCGCTGAGCCTCGCTCGTCACGGCCGAAAGACAACCGTCGCCGACAATTGCGTCGATGCTGTTGTCCAGCAATGGAAGATCGAGCCAGTTTCCCAGAACCACCTTGCGGGTCGCGCTATCGCCGATCCACAACGCGCCGATCATATGCGGGTTGGCGTCTATCGCCACCAAGGACTTGCCGAGCCTTGCCAATTCCGGCGTGACGCCAAGCAGAGCCATCTCGGCGCGGTCTGTATCGATCAGGCGTTTCATAACGTCGACGACATCGGCGGGAGGCCGCAGCGGCGCCTTTATGAGATCCCATGTACGGAACAGATTGGCCCACAGGTCGGACATGCCCCTCGCCCCCTTGTCGTGCTAAGCACTTTGCCCCGGCGGATTCCAGTATATTATCACCGTCTGAAGTGAAAGATGGCCGGGGGGCCGAATGGCGCACATCGTGGTGATCACGCACGAGTACGATCGACTGATCGAGCGAAAGTTTTTTCGGCGATCCGACAGCGGCTATATGATCCACGCAATTCTCGAAGACCTGCGCATGCGCGGCCACTCGTGGACGGTCGCGCAGGGACCATCGAACAGGATGAAGGGAGATGTCGCGGTCCTTCACATCGACGCCACGTACGTCGACCCAGCCTATGTCGACTATGGACGCAGCTTTCCGCTATGCCTCAATCTTGCTGTGTCCGATATCTCCAAGGGACGGATCAGTCAGGCAAGGGTCGTGCCTGGTGATGGCTGGACGGGACCGGTCATCGTCAAACCTGTGCTGAACAGCGGAGGCGTGCCGGAAGAGCGTCTTAATCGCCGGGCCCGGCGCGCAGGCAAGCCGGCGCCCTTTCCCGCCGCAAGAGCCATGAGGGACTACCAGCTGTTCGATCGGGCGTCGGATGTGCCCGCGGATTTCTTCGCGGATCCGGACTTCCTTGTCGAACGGTTCCTGCCCGAAGTCGTGGAAGATGGCTTCGCCCTGCGCTTCTGGGTCTTTTGTGGCGGCTATGATTTCTGCGGCCGTTTTGTTTCACGCGGTTCCATGGTCAAAGGCCCCGGCGTTTTCCGCAGCGAGCCTTGTGCTGTCCCTGATGACCTGCGCCGTCGCCGCGAGGAGTTGGGGTTTGACTATGGCAAGTTCGATTTTGCGGTTCACGACGGCAAATCCTACCTGATGGACGCCAACAAGACGCCGGGAAGGGTCCCCAGGTCGGCGGGCGAAGTCGCGTCGCCCACAGGCATGGCCAGCGGGTTCGAAACAATGATCCGAACCGCGCTTAGGTGAATAGCTCCGGCCTGCCAGGGACTAGTATCCGTCGCAGACGCACTCGGCCGATGAGATGCGGTCGTTCCAGTCGCCTCCGAGCTCACGGGCCCTGCGCCTGATTTCGATCGAACGGCCGCCCATTCGCGTATCCTCATAGGCAGCGAGGCTGCAGCCGCGGCGAACGAAGACCGACGACACGCGGTCATTCCAGAACTGGCCGCCGCGAAAACTGACCGAATCGTCGGCCTGCATCTCGATCGAGCGCCCGCGAAAATTCGCGTGCTCGAACATGACGCAGGCAGGCTGATCGTTGTATTGGGCGCTGGCGCCGTCGGCAAAAAGCACGGACGCGATAGCCGTCAGGATGGCAAGGCGTTTCATCTGATGTTTCCTCGGTTGGACCGCGGCCCCCAGCGGCTGGATAGCGCGATCCAGCCAGTTTGCCAATGCTGCGGCCGCAAGAAGAGCCTAGCGGCTGTCGGGTATCCCACCGCGGTTGCGCCACATCTTCTCGCCGATCTGACAATCGCTGGAGGGCTTGTCCTGAGCCAGCACCACTGGCGGATGATCCGCCTCCTCCGCCGCCCATTGCGGCGACGCGGGACCGGCGAGTTCCAGCACCAGCTTGCGGCGTATGGCTTCGGGAAATTGCGTCCAGTCGTTGACCGGGATCATGAAGGCTCCCGGGCCGCCGATCACACAGTCGCTGTAGTAGCGGTCGAGATTGTTGACGTCGTAGGCGCCGGACAATCCGCCTCGGGTCATCAGCGGCAGGCCGTTGATGATGATGCCTTGCCTGACCACGCCGTCGCGGGTGAGATTGACCGGCGCGCCCTGGTTGTTGGGTCCGTCGCCAGAAATGTCGATCACCCGCTTGGTCCCCTGGTAGCCACTTTCGGCGAACAGGTCCGCACCGAACTCCATCGCCCCGGAGATCGACGTACGCCGCGCGCTGTCGGGAGGATGGGCATCGAGCTGCGCCACCACTTTTTCCGCATCGGCCCGGCTGGCAATCACCGTCCACGGCACGATGACCTTCTGCCAGGTGGTGCCGGCCCATTCGACATAAGTGACGGCGATCTTACCATAGGCGCCATCGGCGATCGCCTGAAGCACATTGTCATGCGTCAGCGCCGCGGCGTAGCCATGGCGCTGGATCTCGAGTTCGTCCGCCGACATCGACAGCGAAACGTCGACCGCCAGCACCAGCTCGACATCGACCGGCTCGTCGGCGCGGGATCCCGGCGCCAGCCAGAGCATCAGCGCCAGCGCGGCGCAGCCGGAAAGGAAATGTCTTGCGCGGGCGAAAGCAGACATGCCGCAAGGGTAAGCGAGAATCTCTTCGTGGCAAAGAAAAAAGCCCGAGGAGTCGGTTTCGCATCCGTCACGACTGAGCTTAACAGCGGCTAGGCCGCACGGATATCATTTGTTGATCGGCCATCCGCCCTTGCCGCGCCACTCCACGTCATCGTTGGCCTCGACTGCCGGGCGCGGCGGATTGGATTTCTTCTTGCCTGTGCCGCGAAACGCTCGCCAATTTGGCTTGAACGCTGGCGGAAGCCATAGCAGGACGCCTGAAATGGCAGCGGCAAGGATCACTACAAAACGCAAAATCGAGAGGACGACGCCACAGAAGCCGACAATCCGCGCTGCTGTGCCGCTTCCGAAGCGTCGTGCAAGCAGATGCTGCGCAATCATGCTGCCATCGAGGGGATAGGCGGGGAGAATGTTGAATACAAAGAGCGCCGCGTTCAGCAAAGCGCCGATCCAAAGCATCCATTCCAGAAGGTTGACCGGCCTTGGAGGTGGCGAATTGAAGAGACTATGCACCTCAACGGGCAGCTGCGCCACGAGGAGATAGTAGGAAGCAGCGAGCCCCGCCGCCAAAACGATGTTCGCCAATGGACCCGCAAATGCGATCCATGCCCAACCACGCGACGAGGCTACGCCCTGCTTGAAGTAAGCAAGCCCGCCAAAGAGATAGAGTTCTATTCTCTCGGTTCCGATGCCTTGTCGGCGCGCTGCCCATACATGCGCCAGTTCATGCAAAAACACCGACACGAAGAACAGCACGGCAAATACGAACGTATGGATCAGGGCGTCCATCGGCCGCGTCGACCACTCATGCAGAAAAGGCAAGATAATTGGAACAGCAAAGGTCCAACGGACACGAACGGGAACGTTTCCGCTGGTCGTGAACACGAACGCATCGTTCTTCTTGTCCCAGCTGAACCGTTGCAAGTGCCTCACTCCGCCCGTCTCGACGGTAAGCGAGAATCATCCTCTTAAAAAGACAAAAGCCCGGCTCGAAGCCAGGCTTTTGCGATCCGTCCGTTGCTCCGCCGGGCGATCAGCTGCGCGGCTTGAGATTCTCCGGGTCGTAGAGCGGCTTGTAGCCGACGCCGGCGACTTCAACCGGATAGGTCTCGCCGAAATACTCGACGTTGAGCTTGCGGCCTTCCTGCGCATAGGCGTGCGGCAGATAGGCAAGCGCGATGTTCTTGCCGATCGTCGGGCCATAGGCGACCGATGTGGTGAAGGAGCGGCGGCCGAGCTCGTCGACCAGCGTCTCTCCGGTGGTGGGATCCAGCACCGGCATGATGCCGACCGGATAACGCGCCACACCCTTGGAATCGGTGTTTTCCGTCATCACCAGCGTACACAACGTCGCCGGCTGGTGCTCACGCGCGCGGTACTCGACATGCTTGGCCTTGCCGCAGAAATCATTCTCCTTGACCTTCGGACGCGCGAGGTCGGCTTCGAGCAGATTGTACTCGGTCAGAAGGTCGGCGTTCTGCAGCCGCAGGCTCTTTTCCATGCGCCGCGTATTGGCATAGGTCTCCACACCGAACGGCATCACGCCGGTCGAGCGCAGCGCATCCCAGACGGCGAGGCCGTCCTCGTAGCGCATATGCAGTTCCCAGCCCTGCTCGCCGACATAGGAAATGCGGAAAGCGGTGACGTCCTTGCCGCCGATCCTGACCGGTTTGATTGCCGCGAACGGGAAGTTCTCCAGCGACAGGCCATCCGGATTCTCGACGACCTTCTGCAGCGTCGCGCGCGCGTTCGGACCCCAGATGCCGATGGTGACGTATTTTTCCGTCACATCGGTGATGGTGACGTCGAAGCCTTTGTCCTGCGCGGTGCGCTGCATGTAGCGGAAGTCGCGCGGACCGGCATCGGCGCCGTCGATCAGACGGCAGCGGTCAGCCATGCGGATGACGGTGAAGTCGGCGCGCACCATGCCCTCCTCGTCGAGGAAGTGGGTGTAGATGCCCTTGCCGATGTTGTTGTCGCCGCCGACCTTGGCCGCGCACAGCCACTCCAGCAGTGCGACATGGTCGGGTCCCTCGATGTCATACATCGAGAAGTGCGAGAGATTGACGATGCCGCAATCCTCGCTCATCGCCAGATGCTCGGCATTGGAGACGCGCCAGAAATGGCGGTTGTCCCATTCGTTCTCACGAACGGGAACCCGGTTGCCATACTTCTCCAGCAGGTGTTCGTTAGCAGCATAGCCATGGGCGCGTTCCCAGCCGCCCAGTTCCATGAAATAGCCGCCAAGTTCCTTTTCGCGTTCCCAGAACGGCGAGCGCCTGACGTTGCGGCCCTTGGAGAACGGTTCGCGGGGATGCACAGCCGGATTGTAGACCTTCATCGCCGTCTCGGTGCAGCGATCCCAGATGAACTGCTCCTTCGTCTGGTGCGGATAGAAGCGCGCATAGTCGATGGCGTGATGGTCGATCGCGGTGCGGCCATCCGTCATCCAGTCGGCGATCAACTTGCCCATGCCGGGGCCGTCCTTGACCCAGATGGCGACGGCATACCAGAGACCCCTCACCTTCTGGCTCTCGCCCATCGACGGGCCGCCATCGGCGGTCACCTGCAAGAGGCCGTTGAAGGAATGGCTTTCGTTGTAGCCGAGCTCGCCCAGGATCGGCGTCAGTTCCATGGCGCGTTCGAGCGGCGCCAGGATCTGCTCCATGTCGAGGTCGCGCTGCGAGGGCGACAGCCGCGCCTCATGCTTTTCGAGGAGATCGCGCGGATGGCAAAGGCGCGGGTTGTTTTCTTCGTAATAGCCCCATTCGATCTGGCCGCCCTCGGCGGTCTTGGGATCGCCGGTGTCGCGCATATAGGCCGAGTTGCCCTGGTCGCGCAGCAGCGGCCAGCCGATCTCCTTGCCGGTGCCGGCAAACTCATTGTACGGCCCGAAGAAGGTCAGCGGATGGTCGATCGGCATGACGGGCAGATCTTCGCCGACCATTTCCGCGATCAGCCGGCCCCAGATGCCGGCACAGACGATGACGTAATCGGCCTCGATCGTGCCGCGATCGGTCACGACACCAGTGATGCGGCCGTCCTTGACGACAAGCGACCTGGCCGACGTGTTGGCGAAGGATTTCAGCTTGCCCGACGCTTCCGCCTGGTCGACCAGCTTGCCGGCAACGGTCTGCGAGCGCGGGATGACCAGGCCTGCATCCGGATCCCAAAGGCCGCCCTGCACCATCCCCTCTTCGATGAGCGGGAATTTTTCCTTGATCTCGGCCGGTTCGATCAGGCGCGCGCGTGTTCCAAAAGCCTTTGCCGAGGCGATCTTGCGCTTGATCTCGTCCATGCGGCCGTCGTCGCCGACGCGGGCCACTTCAAGGCCACCGATGCGCGCGTAGTGACCCATCTTCTCGTAGAAATCGATGGAATAGAGCGTCGTCCAGCAGGACAGGAAATCATGGCTGGTCGTGTAGCAGAAGTCGGAGGCGTGCGCGGTCGAGCCGATGTCGGTCGGGATGCCCGACTTGTCGATGCCGACGATGTCATCCCATCCGCGTTCGATCAGATGATGGGCGATCGATGCGCCGACGATACCGCCGAGGCCAATGATGACGACCTTCGCCTTTTTCGGAAACTCTGCCATTGCCCGCGACTCCAAAGCGTTTTGCGGGCGGACTATAGGGCGGAGCGACAGGCCTGATGAAGCCTGTTTGCGACATTGGTAAAAAGCCGAGCGACCAGACGGCGGAATGCTTCATGTCCCTGGCCTTGGCTGATGCGGATTTAGCTGGAACACGAGCAGTCTCAGGCGAAGGCCCAGATATCCTCGGCCTGGAAGCCGACCTGGTAGCCCGCCGTCTTCAGCTTGACCACGACCTGGCCGATCTCCGGGGCCGGCAGCGCGCCGACCTCGACCTTGATCATGCCCGGACGGTAGCGTTTCAGATCGAGCTGTTCGAAGACGATCCAGTCGGCCCCCTCGCAATCGACGAGGAAGGCATCGATATGGGTGATGCCGTTGCGGTCGAGCAATGATTGCAGCGTCTCCGACGGCACCTCGATGTCTTTCAGGTGCGGCGCGAATTTGTTGAAGTTGGCATCAGCCTCACCCCAGGCATTCTTGCCCGACATCAGGTTGGTGTCGGTGACCGAGGAGCATCCGATGAATTCGATCGACAGCGTGCCGGCCTCGAGTGCTGCGGCATCGAAGGTGTGGACGGTGATCGTGCCCTTTGTCTTAGTGACCGCCACCGGCTCGATGATAAAGCGGTCCGTGTCGGGATAGTTGGCGCGCAGCCGCTTCTGATTGTACGGGATCGGCTCGACCAGCATGGCGCGGGCACCAGGAATCCTGTGCAGCCATGGCGTAACGTCGTCGAACAGCGCGCCATCGCAGGCGCCGACATTGACCATCTGGAACGGCTGCCCTGATCCGCCGAAGCGCGCTTTCAGCGCCGCCTTGGCCAGAAATTTCGTGCCGCGCAGCGAAGGCCCGCGATCGAGCAGGCCTGAGGGAAGACCGAGCGACAAGGCGATGCGTGCCAAGTTGGATAGCGAACTCATGGCTTGTCTCCGGGAATGATTTGAAAGGCGGCGCGATGCTGACCGCGCGCCACGGCTGTCCACAGTGCCATGAAGGGCGTCGCCAGCAGCAGGAAGAGCGGGATCAGGTGTGGGAAATAAATGCGCGTGTCGTGGATAGGGAAGACCGTGAACTTCGCCAGGGCGCCGAGCAGCAGTGCGGCGAACAATATGGCGGCACGGCGGTCGAGGCGGAAGCCGGCCCGGCCGGCTGCAAACCAGCCGGCCAGCGCCAGCACCGAGACGCCGACCCAGCTGTTCAGGCTGACGGCGCGCAGCAGCGAGGTGGCGAACGCCCTGAGATAGGCGGTGACCGAGAACGCCGGCTCGAACCCGTCCATATTGTAGTGCTGCTCGATGCTGGAGAACCACAGATGCGGCCACCAGCCGGGATGATGGGCCCAGTGGGAAATGGCGAAATAGGCGACGAAGGACGCGGCAAAGCCGGCCAGCATACCCCAGGCCTTCTGCCGGAAAGTGACCAGCAGCACGGCGAAAACCGCAAGGAAAACGATATTGTCCGGCCGCACCATGAAGGCAAGGAAGAGCAGGATCGCCGTCGCCACCTCGCGGCCCCTGATATAGGCGTAGAGCCCGCCGAGCAGCAGCGCTGACGTTAGCAGATCCGGCGTAGAGGCACGCGCCGCATCGCCGAAATCGGCCATGATCAGCACCGCGCCGACCACTGGCGCCAGCGCCAATGCCTTTTCCGTGCGCAGCCAGAGCAAAGTGATTGCGCCGAACAGCAGCACCGAAAATACCTGCACCAAGTGCATCGCCTCGACCGGCGACATCACCGCGCTCAGCGTCGACAGGATCTCGGCATAGAGGAACTTGATCCGGTACATGCCGAGCAGCGAATGGAAGTCGGCGGCATTTTCCGTCATGTGGCTGCGGAAGCCGCCGCCATCGTCGGTGAGGGTCTTGTAGTCGCCAGCCGACACGCCTGATTTGATAGTGCTGTAGGCATAGTCATGCAGCGCCTGCGCATCGGGATAGGTGCCTTCCTCCGATATTGCGAGATAGGGCAGCATGTCCCAGTTGGCATCAGGCATCACCCAGGCCGTGAATGCCGTCAGAAGAATGTAGAGTGCGAAGGCCGCCGCGCCGATCGGCACTGCCAGCCGCGCATAGGTTCCCTCGCCCCAAACCAGGCCGGACGCGATGAGCCGGTCGAGCGGGTTTTGCGGAGCGGGAGACTTGGTCAGCATTGCTCAGCGAACCTCTTTTAACGGACCTGGCTTTTGACGAAATCCTTCACGATCGACACGATGCCGCGCGACAGCAGGCTGTCGAAGGCATCGACGAAGCGGTCGACATGCTCGCGCTGGCAGATCAGCGGCGGCTCGAGCCGGATGACGTTGCGGTTGTATTCGGTGAAGGCGACGAGCACATCGTAATCGCGCAGCAACAGCGCGCCGACGAAACCGGACAGCGAACCCTTCAGCTTGTCGTCGAGCACGCTGACGATCGGGCGCAGCACCATCGGCAAGGTCTGCGAGAAGTCGTGAAACTCCAGGCCGACCATGAAGCCCTTGCCGCGCACATCCTTGATGATCTTGGGGTACTTGTCCTTCAGCGCTTGCAGGCGTTGCAGCAAATAGTCGCCCGTGACGGCAGCGTTGTCGATCAGCGCCTCGTCATAGAGCACGTTGATACCCTCGATCGCGGTGACGCAGGCCTCGCCCATGCCGCCGAAGGTTGCCATGGCATGGATCATCGCCGTCTTCGGCGTGCCATAGGCCTTCATGTAGACCTCGCGGCGCGCAATCATCGCGCCGACCGCCGCCTTGCCCGCGCCGAGCGACTTGGCCAGCGCCGTCACATCCGGAACGACGCCGTAATGTTCGAAGGCATAAAAGCGGCCCGAGCGGCCATAGCCGCACTGCACTTCGTCGGCCACCCACAGCACGCCAAACTGGTCGCACAGCGCCCGCAGCTTCTGCCAGTATTGCGCCGGGGCCTGGATGATGCCGCCACCACCCTGGATGGTTTCAAGCACAATGACGCCGACCTCCGGATCGCTGCGGAACAGGCGCTCGACCGCCTCGATGTCGCCGAACGGAATGCGGACCGTGTTTTCCGCCATCTTGAAGTCGGCGCGATAGAGCTGGCCGTCGGTGATGCCGAGCACGCCCTTGGTCTTGCCGTGGAAGGAATTCTCGGCATAGACGATTTTGGGCCGCTTCGGGCCGGCGGCGCGTTCGGCAAGCTTCACCGCCGCTTCCATCGCCTCCGAGCCGGACGAACCCAAAAACACCATGTCGAGATCGCCGGGAGAGCATTTGGCGATGTTGTGCGCAAGGGCCGCCGCATATTGCGACATGAAGGCGATGGCGATTTCCTGGCGCTTCTCTTCCTGGAACTTCTTGCGCGCTTCGAGGATGCGCGGATGGTTGTGACCGAAGGCCAGCGAACCGAAGCCGCCAAAGAAATCGAGGATCTTGCGGCCGTTCTGGTCGATGTAGAACATGCCCTCGGCGCGCTCGACCTTGATCTTGTGGAAGCCGAGCAGCTTCATGAAATGCAGCTGGCCCGGATTGAGGTGCGCCTTGAACAGATCGGTCATGCGGGCGACATCCATCGCCTTCGCCTGCTCGACGCTGATCAGATCGGGTTTGGCGATGGTGACGGGCGACAGCGCCGGCGCGCTGACCATGGTGCGCACATTCGTCTGTTCGGGCTTGGCCATGACGGTCATTTCAATCTCCTGTGCGCGCCTACGACCAGCGTCGTGCGCCATAAAACTGTTTGGCAGGCCCGCTATTCGGCAGGCACATGTTTGGTGGCCACAGCGGGACCGGCCTTCTTGGCGCGGTATTCGCTGTAGGCGGCGATCAGCATGTCCTCGTCGCGATATTGCGGCACCCAGCCAAGCTGACGCTCGGCCTTGGAGACGTCGAGCACACACTCCTCGTCGGCGATCAGATATTGTTCCGGATCCATGATCGGCCTGTTCAAGAGGTCGAGCAGGTCGAGCGTGCGCTTGACAGCCCATCCGGGTGTCTGGATCAGCAGCGATTTCGAACCGGCATGCCGGATCAAATCGCCGAGCAATTTCTTCACCGGCGGCGGGTTGAGCGAGCCGAGATTATAGGCCTCGTTGGGCACGCCGGCCTTCCAGGCCGCACGGGCGGCCTCGGCGCAGTCGAACACCGAGATGAACTGATAGGGGTTGCGGCCCGAACCGATCATCGGCACCGGAAGGTTCCAGTCGATCAACTTGAACAGTTTTTCGAGAATGCCGAGGCGGCCGGGCCCGATGATCAGGCGCGGGCGAAACAGCGAGATCGACATGCCGCGCTTGCGCCATTGCGCGGCCAGCTCCTCGGTCTTCTGCTTCGACCAGCCATACTCGCCGAGCGGTGCGACCGGATGCTCTTCGGTCATCGGCTGGGTGACCGTGTGGCCGTAGATCATGTCGGTCGTGTAGTGGACGAGCCTTAGTGCACCAGCCTTGTCCATGGCCTGCATGATGTGCTCGGTGCCATGGAAATTGACCGGAAAGAAGAAGTCGTGCCGCTTGGCTCGCACCTGGATCGGCGACAGCATCTTGGCCGACAGATTGTAGACCACGTCGTCGGCCTTGAGCCCGACCGCAGCGACCGACGCCGGATCGGTGACGTCGCACTTGATGAAGCGGACGTTGCGATAGTGCGCAAGGTCGCTCTTGACGACGTCGGCAACGACAATGTCTTCGCCATCGGCCACAAGCTTCGGGGCAAGATGACGGCCGACGAAGCCGTCACCGCCGAAAATCACATGTCTCATCGAACGGTCTCGTTTGCAGGGATCTTGTCGGGCGTGATGGAAGCGGTCTGGTCTTCATGCACGCGCCCACCCAAATCCCGACCACTCTGGGCGATCAGCACGGTGCCGACGCAGATGAAGGCGATGCCGGCGATGCGCCAGCCATTGAGATCTTCGCGGAAGACGAAATAGGCGAAGATGGCGACGGCGACATAGGCGAGGCTGAGGAAGGGATAGGCGAAGGAAAGCTCGACCTTGGACAGCACATAGAGGTGCGAGGCCATGGAAATCACGAAGGTGCAGAGGCCAAGGAACACCCAGGGGCTGAAGACGATCTGCAGCAGCTTGAGGAGCGGATTGACGCCCTCGAACGAGATCGGGCCAAGCGACATCATGCCTTGCTTGAGCATCAGCTGCGCAGCGGCATTGGTCATGACCGTAAAGAGAATGAAGACGATATATTTCATGCCTGCTCACCCACCCCGCACCATCGAGTAATACAAACCTGAAAAGATTTGGTGAACTCACAAGAATGTTTTGAGTAAACCTTGAGCTTAATCATTTGCTAACCACGATTCATTCAAATTTTATCTATTTGCCCTATTTTATCTATTCGGCAGCCTCGGCGCCGCGCCGCCGCAGATCGATGCTGCCGGCCGTGCGTGTCCAGAAATCAGACATGAATGAGGGGTCGCGCAGCGCTTCCAGCCGCGGCCAGTCCGCAAAGGAGGCGGCGAAGGTCGCCGCACTCATGCGCGCATCCTTGTAAGGGTTGACCGCCCCGCCTGCCGCGATCGCGATGCGGTCGAGCTCGCCGAGCAGGGCAAGCGTCGCCGCTCCCCTGTTGGGGAAGTCCAGCGTCAGCGTATAGCCCGGTCGCGGGAACGACAGCAGCGCAGGCGAGCGGATCGAACCGAAGCGCTTCAGCACGGTGAGGAAAGACCACTGCCCGGCCCGGCGGGCCGCCGTGAGCAGCTCCGGAACCACGGCACGTGCGGCCTCTTCCGGTACTACGCTCTGGTGTTGGAAGAGCCCATTGGGGCCATAAAGCCGGTTCCAGTCACGCACGCCGTCGAGCGGGAAGAAAAAACCGAGGTAGCCGGTGTGACGCGGCACGGTCGCACGGCCTTTCTTCCACCGGTAGGCTGCATTGAAAGCGGCCAGGAACGGCCGGTTGAGCACATTGAACGGCGGCTGGAACGGAACCCCGAGACTGCCGCCGGCGCGCGTCGCCGCATGCGAGCCATGTTCGGCATGGTTGCCGGTGAACAGCAGCCCTCGCCCGCTGTTGCGGCCGCCGGCGAGTTGGTCGATCCAGGCGACGGCATATTCATTGGCCTGGTCGGCAGCCTCGGCCAGGTCGAAGAATTCGCCGAGGTCGCGAAATGGTGTCGTCTTCTCGACGATGTCGAGCGAATGCACCCGCATCAGCCGGATCGAGGCCGACAGGATCAGGCCGGTCAGCCCCATGCCGCCGATGGTGGCCGCAAACAGGCGCGGATTGTCCGTGGCCGAGCAGCGATAGGTTTTCCCATCGGACCGCAGCAGCGTGAAGCTCTCCACATGGCAGCCGAACGTGCCGCGCCGGTGATGGTTCTTGCCGTGCACATCATTGGCGATGGCGCCGCCAAGCGTGACAAATTGCGTGCCCGGAACCACCGCCGGAAAGAAGCCGTAGGGTGCTGCATGCGCGATGATATCGGACAACAGCACGCCGGCATCCGCTTCGAGCACACCGGACTCGGCATTGAAGGCGCGGATCTGGTTCAGGGTTCGCATATTCACGACCGCGCCGGCCTGGTTCTGGCAGGAATCGCCGTAGGAACGCCCGTTTCCATAGGCCAGCAGCGAGGCGTCCGTCGCGCGGCCACCCCTGAGCAGCGCAATGGCATCGTCAGCGTGGATCGCTCGTGGCGCAGGCGGCGTGGCAAGGCCAAAGCTCTGGAACCGTCCAGCCATGCCTACCAGCCCCCGATGACCAGCAGCACGGCGCCGATCAGCACCACGATCTGGCTGCGCCAGTCGCGGATGATGAAGACGACCGGGTCGTCATGCATCTCGTCGCGGCGCGCCAGGATCCAGACGCGCATGGTGAGGTAAAGCACGATCGGCGGCAGTGGCCAGATCAGCCATGGATGCGGATAGAGTTCGCGCACCGCGACACTGTCCATGTAGAGCGCAAGCACCAGCGCCGAAGAGAAGGCAGACGCCATGCCGGCCTGGGCGACGATCTCCTGGTCCTCGGTGCGATAGCCACGGCCGGCAATGCGTTCGCCGGGCGGAATGGCGGTGGTGCGCAGTTCGACGAAGCGCTTCACCAGCGCCAGCGACAGGAAGAAAAAGATCGAGAAGGCGAGCAGCCAGAACGATACGGCGACGCCGGTTGCGGCCGCACCGGCGATCACACGGATCGTGTAAAGGCCGGCAAGCGTCAGCACGTCGACCAGCAGCATGCGTTTGAACGACAGCGAATAGGCCGTTGTGACGACCACGTAGCCGCCGAGCACAGCCAGGAATTCGGGCGAGAGAAAGAGCGCGGTGCAGACACCGATCGCCAGCAGCACCACAATCGCGCCAAGCCCGAACGGGATCGACAGCGCACCGCTGGCGAACGCCCTGTTGCGCTTGGTGGCGTGTTTGCGGTCGAGCGCGAGGTCGAAGAAGTCGTTGAGGATGTAGATCGCCGACGCAACCGCGCTGAACGAGATGAACGCCAGCAGACATTCCCAGATCATGTTGGAATTGAAATATTCGTGCGACAGCACCATCGGCACGGCGATCAGCGAGTTCTTCAGCCACTGGTGCACGCGCAGCATCTTGACGATGGTCCGCAAGGTCGGCTTCGGCGCCGGCATCGTTTCGGCGCCATGCGCCGCTTGCCAGCGCGCGGCATGACGGTCGGGCGCAACGACAATCGCGTTGCGCGCGGCATCGAAGACCTGAAGGTCATGGCGGCTGTTGCCGGCATAGTCGAAGCCGCCATCGCCATAGGCAGCCACCAGCGAAGCACGCTTCTTGCCCGAGGTGAGATTGTCGAGGCCGTCGGTTGCCAGCACCCGGTCGAAAATGCCGAGATGGGCTGATATTGCTTCCGCGAATTTGCGCGGCGTACCCGTCGCCAGCACGATCTTGCGGCCTTCGGCGTGTTCGGTACGGAGCCGGTCGAGCAACGGCGCGCGATAGGGCAGCGTCGCAGGGTCGATGTCGATGCGCTGCGCGATCGCCTGCTTCAGCCGCGCCGGCCCGCCGGCCGTCCAGAAAGGCACCAGGAAAATGTAGAGCGGGTTCTTCTTGAGGAGGAGGAACAAGCCTTCCCACAAAAGGTCGGTCGCGATGAGCGTACCGTCGAGATCGACCGCAAGCGGTATTGCGTTCCTGTCCGACCGCGCGTCCATGCCCGTCCTGCCCTGTCAGCGTGTGATCCGGAAAACCGGAATCCCGTTGCGCGCCGCTTTTCGGCGTCTTCACACTGGTATAGCGGGGATGGCGTAGCGAACGTTAAAACGCCCGGTTGTGGGCGGCTGCCGCGGTGGTATTTCCGGCGTCATTGTTAAGCAACCGCTACCGGAAACGATAAAAGGCCGAGCAAATGCCCGGCCTTTGCAATCATGCCGTCGAGATTACTTGATGCGGGCGACGCCGCCGGAAATTTCGACGATTTCCGAACCGGTCAGGGCTTCGAGGTCACCGTTGGGCAAGGTGACGAAGCAGCCATTCTGGCAGAACTCGACGGTTTCACCGCCGGCCAGCGCAAGCTCGGTCTTGCTGCCGCCCTCCGTCACGACCAGCGTGCGGGTCTCGGCGTCCTTGTTGACCGCGCTTGCGGCATGAGCCGAGCCACTCACGGCGAGCAGGGCCACGGCAGCGACGAGAGACTTCCACATTTTGCAATATCGGTGTTCCCACCGCCTCTGTTGCATTTTGCAAGGCATTTTCGCCTTTGCATGGGAGCTTATATGAGATGGAAGCTGAACCGCAACTGAATGCCGTATTCATGCCGCAATTGGCTTTGGCTTCTCCAGCAGCGGCTGCGGGCGCACCCCTTGCCCCTGTTAATTTCGCCGAACGGCACGATATGATGCCGTAGACGGCAAACGCGAAGAATGACCATGCACGACAACTGGCTGGAAACGATCGGCGTTGGGGTTGAGTCGCGAAGGATTACCGCGGGGCTGACCCATTATGTGCCGGCAGCCATGAACCATCGGCTTGGAATCCACGTTGGAGCGCCGGTCAACGCGTCGTGCCATTGCGATGGAAAACATCATCGGCGGGTCCAGTCCGACGGCGACATCGACGTCGTACCCGCCGGTCTCGACGGCGACTGGGAGGATGACGCGGACTGCACCATCCTGCGGCTGTGGGTCAGTCCGGCTCTGGTTCGTCGCGCTGCCGAGGATCTCGACATCGATCCGGACCGGGTCGTCGTCAATCCGCAGTTCCAGCGCCGCGATCCGAGGATCGAACACATCGCCCATGCACTGGCGACCGGGCTGAGCCCGGATGTGCCATCCGACCGGCTGTATTTCGAAAGCCTGGCCAAGGCGCTGGCGGTGCAGATCATCCAGGGTGCTGCGTCAAAGCCGCAGGCTCCAGCCAGGCAAAGGCTTTCCTTCGGCCAGAAGCGCCGGCTGGCCGATTTCATCGAAGCCAATCTCGACCAGGATCTTTCGCTTGATGAGTTGGCGCAGGTGGCCGCCATCAGCGCTTCACACCTGAAAGTGCTGTTTCGCCGCACCTTCGGTCTCCCGCCCCACCAATATGTCATCCATCGCCGCGTTGAGCGGGCCAAGACCTTGTTGCATCAGGGGAAAATGCCGCTCAGCCAGATCGCGCTGGAAGCAGGCTTCGCACATCAGAGCCATATGGCGCAAAGCATGAGGCGCATCCTCGGTGTCACACCTGCCGCACTGATCCGCATGCAGCGATAACGGCGGTCCGACATTTTCGCCGGCTGTACAGTCAGTTCCCAAGTCAAATGCGCGGGGTCGCTACCCGCTCCAGCATATGCCACAAGGGTTTGAGCCTTATTTAGAAAACGCCGAAACCAGCATTATTACAGCCGCTTCTACAGATTTTGTTCGTGCAACGTGCTTCACGCGACCAACCTGATGGACAGTCAGGCAACGCGTAATGCCTCTATTTTTTGAACGTCCACAGCATCGTAAACATCAAATTTATCGCAAAGGCGCTTTACGAACTCGTGGGAGACCTTGGGCGTGGCGCGTTGGTCGAGAGGTTCCACCATAACAGTCGGCATCGGCTGTCTAAGGACTATGTTTGCGTGAGCAGGATCATAGCCCTTTGGCTCAGCGAAAACATCGAAATAGTCGTCCTCTATCGCCTCGACCTTTGCGATTGCGACAGCGCGAAAACGGATTCCGGGCCGATTGACTTTATTGGCTTCAGCAACGGCTTTCTGTTCGATGTCCACTGCTTTGCTCAGCAGACGACCTGAGATCTCTGCGGTCCACGGCCTATCTTTGACCTCAAGAAGGCGGTCTTCGATGTATTTCGCCTTCAGTCGAGGCTTGTCGACGCGAACCATTCCGTTCTCAATTATATGACGAAGCCACCAATCCTCGCGGCTCGCCGGCCACCACTCAGCCTCAGGCGGGGATGGCGATTGAGGGTTGAGATTTGGTCCTAATGGGGAGTGGGATGACCGGCCGAGGCTGAGAAGTGAAAGTATATGAGAAGCTTCGCCCAGCAAGCGGGCGCCAATAGCTGAAAGCTTCCTGTAGACGCGCCAAAATGCGCCTGTCTGTGACAAGTGAGACCCCCTCCCATTTCTTCTGCCCATTGTCACCATTATAAAGGTGCAACGTCTTGTCGTCGCCAATGCTCAGATAGACATAGTGCCCGTTTCCGTCTTCCCAAGTTGCGGAAATGGACCCATCACGACCGGGCGAAATCTCCACGATGTGATCCCACGTCCCGAACTCTGAAATGATGCTTTGCATAGATCGGAGTGTGGAGGGAGCGATGGCTTTGGCGTTGTTGCCATCCCAGTCGTCGACAAGAGCGAAATCATATTCCTCTCTACGATTAAGGAGACCTCCTGGAAGATACTCATTCCTTGGCACAAAAATTTTATAAAGAAGATTCGTCATTTTGCGACCGAGATGGATTCTAAAACTTTTCGTATGCTCTCTGCTTGAGCGGTCATACCTTGGACGATAGCGTCCTTACTAGCAGCCGTCTGATTCAAACCGTTTACGAGGAACTCAACCAAGGCCGAAGTAGGAATGACGACAGTAAGACTCTGTTCGCGTACCTCCATCGGCTCGCCTCCATCGCTTTGTTCAATATGATCTACGTTGAAGAATTCTAGGCGCGAGAGTGTTGGTCCGATGGCCATTCCAGCTGCGCCGTCCACGTGAAATTTCACCACCGAATCCGAGCTATACAGATCGAAGTTTCGGTTCGGCTGCCGCTCAGAATGCACTAGCCTTTTACCTGTCTTGGCAGCATGACTCATTCAACTGTCCTCCCAGAACGGGCACACTAGGGCACGGCAGTCTGCCCGATATCAACTACCTATATCGTTATTGAGTTAAAATTCGCAATGTCTAAGCCCGTCCTTTGGTCAGAGGTGCGACATTAGCTACATGCGAGTTCTCGCTTCATTCAGCCGCTTGATCCTGTCATTGATCGCGGTGGCGCGGTCGATGCAGTGGCGGATGATGCGGGAGACGATGTCTCCCCCCAACGACATGATCTCGGCGATTTCGTGCTCTGTCAGGCCGTTGATGTAGAACTTCGTCGTGTCGGTGCCGCGCAGGTCGTGGAGTGAAGGTCGCAGCCTTCGGGCAATGCATCCTTCTTTGCCTGAACGAACTGCCCAAGCCATCCTTGTTCCGGGCCCTGCCTTGCTCGAGGCTATGATGACACGAAAGTCGTTGGAGCCCTGAAGAAAGGGCCAGCTACCAACCTAATCATCCGTTCTTGCGCTCCGCCGTCCATATCTGAGCGACCTGAGCATCCGGCACTCCTAGCATTCATCGGTCAGACTGAGGGATACGGATATGTTTGTTGTCTTGGGCGCTGCTGGAAAGATCGGACGAGCCACCATTGGTGCGCTGCGTAAACGTGATGTTCCCGTCAGAGCCGTGGTGCGAAATTCGTCGCACGCCGAAGAATTCCGTGCGCTCGGCTGCGAGGCAGATGTTGCAGACCTGCGCGACACACCATCTCTGACGCGGGCAACAAAGGGCGCGACTGCCGTACAAGTCATCTGCCCGACCGGCGCCCGCGCCGATGATGCTTCGGCTGAGATGGAGGCCACCATCCGCTCCATCGTCGACGCGCTCGATCAAGTCAGGCCGCAAAGCATTCTGGCGATCTCGGACTATGGCGCGCAGCTTGCCGCCGGCACCGGCATCACGCTGACTTTCCATCATCTGGAATCGCAATTGAAGAAAATCCCGGTGGCTTTGACAGTGCTGCGCTCCGCCGAGCACATGCAGAACTGGAACCGTCTGGTTGGCCGGGCGATCGACACCGGCGTGCTGCCGAGCCTGCATCATCCCGTCTCTAAATCCTTCCCGACCGTGTCGGCCGGCGATGTCGGCCTGATGGCCGCGGATCTCCTGCTTTCGGGCAATGGCGATGCGCTGCGCGTGATCCATGCCGAAGGGCCAACCCGTTACAGCGCCACCGATGTAGCGCGGACGCTTGGGGAGATTGCCGGCCGCGAGATATCAGCCCGAGAATTGCCGAGGCAGGACTGGGTCCCCGCCCTCGTGCGCGGCGGCCTCAGCAGGAGTTACGCCGACCTGGTGGTGGCGACGTTCGACGCCCACAATGCCGGCCGCATCGATGCGGAACAAGGCGTCGGCGAGATCAGGCGCGGCAAGACCGATCTGCGCGCGGCATTATCGGTGCTGGTCGAGAACCGCGAACAGGTCTAGAGCAATTCCAGGAAAAGTGTGAAACGGTTTTCCGTCCGGAATTGCGTCAAAACAAAGAGTTAGAGCAGTTCACCGTTTCCGTGAAAAGGTGAACTGCTCTAGTCGGGATCGGGCTTGCGTATCTTGCGGCCCGATTTGGCGAGCTTCTTCGCCTCGGCCGCGGCATCTGCCTTCGCTTGCTCCTGTTCGACGAAATCGGCCTCGATCTTGTCATCGTCGGTCGGCCAGGCCTTGGGCTTGGACATCTCGACGACGGCGCGCGGCGTCGAGGGGATCTCGATGTGCTCGCCGTTGAATTTTTCCAGCACGGCAAAACGAATGTCGTTCTGCACTGCGCTGCCGTTCATGATATCGGCCAGAAACACGCGGATTTCGAATTCCAGCGCAGCGGCACCGAAATTGGAAAACAGCACGAAGGGCTCGGGATTCTTCAGCACCAGCGGATGGCTGCGCGCGATTTCCAGCAGGATGCCATGCACCTGCTTGACGTCGCTGCCATAGGCGACGCCGACCTTGATCTCGACACGGCCGAGCTTGTTGCGATGCGTCCAGTTGCCGACGGCGTTGTTGATCAGGTTCGAATTGGGCAGGATCACCGATTGCCGCTGGAAGGTCTCGATCTCGGTGGCGCGCACGCTGATCTTCTTGACCGTGCCGCTGACGTCACCGGCCACGATCCAGTCGCCGACCTTGAACGGCCGCTCGGCCAGAAGGATCAGGCCGGAGACGAAATTGGACACGACATTCTGCAGGCCAAAACCGATACCGAGGGAAAGCGCGCCGGCGACCAGTGCAAGGCTGGAAAGGTCAATGCCCGCGGCCGATATGCCAACCAGCCCCGCCAACGCCACGCCGGCATAGCCCACCGCCAGCCGGATCGAGTTGCGCACGCCAGTGTCGACCTTGCCGCGTGCCATGACAGAGCCGTCGAGCCAGCCCTGGAACCAGCGCGTCAGAAAATAGCCGATGATGAAGACGACGATGCCGGACAGGATACCAGTGACCGAAATCGTCACCGAACCGATATTGATCCCGGTTGCCAGCCTGTATGCCCAGGCCTCGATGTCACCGGGCTGGAAGCCCCACATCAGCAGGATCAGCGGCAGGAAAACCAGCACGATCATCACGTTGATGGCGACGCTGACGACAAGGCCTAGCTGGTCGAGTGCCGTATCCTCGTAGCTGGAATTGGCCGACAGCCAGCGCCCGACCGAGGTGTCGGCGAAAGCCCCCTCCTCGCCGATCGCCCGCGCCGACAGGAACCCGATATAGGCGGTAATGAGCGCAGTGCCGGTGACCACGACTTGCAGCGAGACGAACAGCGCAAGGCCGATATAGCCGAGCAAGGCGGCGACGATGGTGAACAGGCCAAGCGCCAGCGACAGATAGCGTAGCCATGCTGGCCATGGCCGCCAGCTTCCGTCGCGCGCCTTGAATGGCCGCAGCATCGCCATCAGGATCAGGATGATGCCGACGACGATGGTGGCGACGAAACTGCGGGCGATGGTCAGCGACAGTGGCGAGCCCATCTTGTCGTTGATCACCGACAGGAAGGTGTTGACGCTGATGACCACGGCCATGGCGGTGGCCAGGCGCACCAGCCAGCGCGCCGGCCCGGTCTCAACCGGGATAAGGCGCCAGTTCGGCAGCCGTGGCGAAAGTGCCGCATTGGTCAGCCGGTTGACGCAGAACACGACACCGATGACCGTTGCCAGCGCATTCAGGAACAGCCCAATGTCACCGCGCAACACGTTGTAATAGTTGAAAAAGAAGATGGTCGAAACGAGAAAGGCGCCAACCGCCAAGGTCGGCAGCAATGTCGACCAGAAGGCCACCGACAGGCGGCTGAGATAGGATGGATCTTCATTTTTGGCCTCGGCTTCGAACACCTTTCCAAACAGCCTTCTGCCGCCGACGAGCAGCACCAGCGCCAGGCCGAGCGCAACGAAGGTTGCCGCCAGAATGGCCTGGAACTTGAACTTGATGGCGAAGCTCAGCCAGGACGACACTGCCTTGTAGAAATTGCCGAATTCGTCCCTGGCATCGGAGAAGACCTGCGGGCTCAACGCATCCGAGAGCACGTAGCGCTTGGTCAGGAAGTTACGGAACAAATCGCTGCGCATCTTGCCGATCTTGTCGATCAGCCCGTTGATGCGGATCGACAAGGCCTGCGCCTGCGAGATGACCGCGTTGATCTCAGCTTTTTCCGATGTCAGCGCCTCACGCTCGCCGCTCACGATGTCGGGCTCCGGCGGCTGGCCGGCGGCTGGTGCCGGCCCGATCTGCTCAAGCCGGCTGTTGATCTCGCCAAGGCGTGTGCGGAAGGCCAGCGCGCTGGTCAGCGATTGTCGTGACAGTTCCTCGAGTTGCAGGCGGACATCGACGAGGCTGCTGTCGTCATCGGCATTCTGCTGGACCTGTTTGTCGAAATTGTCGGTCTTGGCCGTCAGCGCCTGGATGATCTTCTGCTGGTCGGCGACCAGTCCGGCGGGCGCCTGGCCGACGCCTTGCGCGGCCGCTTCGAACGACAACGGGGCCGACACGACCAGCGCGAGAACAAGAATGAGGCGAAGCAATCGAAAAAGCATGACGTATCGGCGACTCACGAGCGGCAAAGGCATTCAAAGAGCCTGTCCTTGATAAAGACGGCCATATCATGGGGCAAGTGATCGCTGGCCCATGCGATCGTGGGCGTCGGCCAGTCGAAAGGCCATGGCGCAATATTGGCTTTGCGGATGCGGCCTGCTCTATACCATGCCGCATCGCCCGAACCGGATGACATCAATGGCAGAGTACTCGGCCTTTTCGCTGCTTGCGAACGCGCTCAAGGGAAACAAGGACTGGAAGCCGGCCTGGCGCAAGCCCGACCCGAAGGCATCCTATGACGTCATCATCATCGGTGGTGGCGGTCACGGTCTGGCGACCGCCTATTATCTGGCCAAGGAACACGGCATCACCAATGTCGCCGTCCTGGAAAAGGGCTGGCTCGGCTCCGGCAATGTCGGCCGCAACACGACGGCCGTGCGCTCGAACTACCTCTTGCCCGCCAACACCCGCTTCTACGAACATTCGATGAAGCTGTGGGAGGGCCTGTCGCACGAGCTCAACTACAACGTCATGTTCTCGCAGCGCGGCTGCCTGAACCTGGCTCACACGCCGGCCCAGTTCGACGACTATGCCAGGCGCGGCAACGCCATGCGCCATCTCGGCGTCGACGCGGAGCTGATGACGCCAGCGCAGATCAAGCGCCTCATCCCGGCGCTCGATATCTCCGACAGCGCACGCTTTCCCGTCATCGGCGGCCTGATGCAAAGACGCGCCGGCACCGCCCGCCACGATGCGGTGGCCTGGGGCTATGCGCGCGGTGCCGACCGCCGCGGCGTCGACATCATCGAGAACTGCGAAGTCACCGGCTTCCTGCGCGATGGCGACCGCGTCACCGGCGTCAGCACGTCGCGCGGCGACATCAGGGCCAAGAAGGTAGCGGTCGCGGTGGCCGGCAGCACCGGGCGCGTCATGCAGCTGGCCGGCATCGAGACGATGCCGATCGAGAGCCATGTGCTGCAGGCCTTCGTGACGGAATCGCTGAAACCCTTCATCGACACCGTGGTGACCTTCGGCATGGGCCATTTCTACATGTCGCAGTCCGACAAGGGCGGCCTTGTCTATGGCGGCGACATCGACGGCTACAATTCCTACGCCCAGCGCGGCAATCTGCCCATCGTCGACGAGGTGATGAGCGAGATGCTGGCGCTGTTTCCAGGCCTTGCGCGTGTGCGCATGCTGCGCTCCTGGGGCGGCGTCTGCGACATGTCGATGGACGGCTCGCCGATCATCACCACCGGCCCCTTGCCCGGCATGTATCTCAACTGCGGCTGGTGCTATGGCGGCTTCAAGGCGACGCCGGCCTCCGGCTGGACCTTTGCCTGGACCATAGCCAAGGACGAGCCGCACGATTTCAACGCGCCGTTTACGCTCGACCGTTTTTACCGCGGCCTCGTCATCGACGACAAGGGCCAGGGCGCGAATCCCCGACTTCACTAACCATGGCTTCATTAGGAACATCCTGTGCTCATCACTTGCCCCTATTGCGGCCCGCGCGACGTCATCGAGTTCACCTATCAGGGTGATGGCAATCGTGAGCGTCCCGACCCTGCCTCGCAGAATTTCGAGGCTTGGAACGCCTATGTCTATGACCGGCTGAACCCGGCCGGCGACCATAACGAGATCTGGCAGCATTCCGGCGGTTGCCGCGCGCATCTCAGGGTCGTGCGCAACACGCTGACGCATGAGATTTTAAGTGTCGCTTTCGTGCGCGGCGACCATGCCCCGGCCACGCGTCGCAAGGCGGAGGACAAGGCATGAGCCCGCGCCGCACCGACACTGGCGGCCGCATCGACCGGCTGAAGACGATCCGCTTCACTTTTGATGGCGTTGCCTATACCGGCCATGCCGGCGACACGCTGGCGTCCGCACTGCTGGCCAAGGGTGTCACGCTTTTTGGGCGATCGTTCAAATACCACCGCCCGCGCGGCCTGCTCACGGCGGGCGTCGAGGAGCCCAATGCGCTGGTGACAGTGCTGAAGGGCGAGGTGCGCGAGCCCAATATCCCGGCGACCATGGTCGAGATCCATGACGGGCTGGTGGCCATCAGTCAGAACCGCTTCCCCTCGCTGGCCTGGGACATCAATGCCGTCAACCAGCTGGGCGGCAAGATCCTGTCTGCCGGCTTCTATTACAAGACCTTCATGGGGCCGGTGATCGGTCCGCTCAAAGGCACGCGCTTCTGGATGTTTTGCGAGCACTTCATCCGCCGCGCCGCTGGCCTTGGCAGCGCCGGATCGGCGAAAGACCCGGCCCGCTACGAGCGCATGAATGCCTTTTGCGACGTGCTGGTGGTTGGGTCCGGCCCTGCCGGCCTGATGGCCGCCAAGGCCGCCGCCGATCGGGGCGCCCGCGTCATGCTGGCCGATCTCGAGCCGCGTTTCGGCGGTTCGACCAACTGGTCGGATGAAACCATCGATGGCGCCCCGGCCGCCGATTGGGCGCGCCGCACCGTTGCCCAGCTCGAAGGCCGCGACAATGTCCGGCTTTTGCCGCGCACCACCGTCTGGGGCTATTACGACAACAACACGCTTGCAGCGCTTGAACGGGTCAGCGACCACAAGGAGCACCCCGCCAGGGGCGAGCCGCGCCATCGCTACTGGGCAATCCGTGCCGGATCCGTGGTGCTGGCCACCGGCGCCTTCGAGCGACCGCTGGTCTTTCCGGGCAATGACAGGCCGGGCGTGATGCTGGCGCATGCGGCGGAACGCTACGCCAATGAGTTCGGCGTGCTGCCGGGCGATCGGATTGCGCTGTTCACCAACAATGACAGCGCCTATCGCGCGGCCATCGCCTTGAAGAAGGCAGGGGCCGCGATCGTTGCGATCGTCGATGTCCGGCAGGAGCTTTCGCCAGAGATGCGCAAGCTGGCGATGGAGGCCGAAGCCGAAATCCTTGCCGGCCATGCCGTGGTCGCCACAGAGGGCAGCAAGGCGCTATCGGGCATCAAGGTGCAGCGTTTCGACATGGTCACCGGAGCGCTCACCGGCGATGAACGAAGCATCCATGCCGACTGCCTGCTGATGTCGGGCGGCTGGTCGCCGACCATCCATCTGGCCAGCCAGGCCGGCGCCAAGGCGGAATGGAGTGCTACACGGCAAGCTTTTCTGCCACCGAAGCCGACGCATCACTGGATCGGCGCCGGCGCCTTCACCGGCAGTTTTTCCACTGCCGAGGCGATCGCCGAAGGCCGCGCTGCCGGACTTTCCGCCGCAGGCGGGGTGAGCACGCCAGCGGCGTTGCCCACGGTCGAGGCAGCACCCGGCGATCCCGATCCGGCTCCCATTTTCGAGATCAGGGCCAAGGGCAAGAGCTTTGTCGATTTCCAGCATGACGTGACGGCCGAGGATGTACGGCTGGCGCACCGCGAAGGCTTTGTCTCGGTCGAGCATCTGAAGCGCTACACCACGCTCGGCATGGCGACCGACCAGGGCAAAAGCTCCAATGTTCCCGGCCTTGCCATCATGGCCGAAGCGCTGGGCAAGCCGATCCCCGAGGTCGGCACGACGCGCTTCCGGCCGCCCTTCGCGCCGGTGTCGATCGGCTCGCTGGCGGCGGAGCGTTTTGGCGATTTGAAGCCCGAGCGGCTGACGCCGATGCATGACTGGCATCTCGCCAATGGCGCGACCCTATATTCCGCCGGCCTCTGGTACCGGCCGATGATCTACGGGCTTTCAGGTGAAACGGTCGAGCAGGCCTATGTGCGCGAGGCCAAGGCGACCCGCGAAAGCGCCGGCATCGTCGATGTTTCGACGCTGGGCAAGATCGCAGTGCAAGGCCCTGACGCAGCCGCGTTCCTCGACCGCGTCTACACCAACATGTTTTCGACGCTTGCCGTCGGCAAGGCGCGTTACGGGCTGATGCTGCGCGAGGACGGCCTCGCCTTCGACGATGGCACCACCTGGCGGCTCGGCGAACAGGATTTCCTGATGACCACCACCACGGCCAACGCCGGCAAGGTGATGCAGCATCTGGAATATTTCCTCGACGTGATCTGGCCGAACCTCAAGGTCCACATCACCTCGGTGACCGACGAATGGGCGGCTGCCGCGATCGGCGGGCCGAAGGCCAGGCAGATCCTCGCTGCTTGCGTCACCGGCACCGCTGTCGACAACGCCACCTTGCCCTTCATGGGCATTGTGCGCGGCGAGATAGCAGGTGTGCCGGTGATGATTTGCCGGCTGTCTTTCTCCGGTGAAATGGCCTTCGAGGTCTATTCCGGCGCCGGCCATGGCGTCCATGTCTGGCAAACGCTGGTCGAGGCCGGCAAGCCGTTCGGACTGGTTACCTATGGGCTCGAGGCGCTGGGCACGATGCGCATCGAAAAGGGCCACGTTACCGGCGCCGAGATCGACGGCCGCACCACGGCGCGCGACCTGCATCTCGACTGGATGCTGTCGAAGAAAAAGCCGTTCATCGGCTCGGCGATGATGGATCGCGAAGGCCTGATCGCGTCCGACCGGCTGGAACTGGTCGGCCTGATCGCGCTCGACAACCGGCCGCTCAATGGCGGTTCACACATTGTCGAGCAACTCGACGAGGCCAATCCGCACGGCTCGATCGGCCACATCACCGCCTGCTGCTATTCGCCGGCGCTCGGCAAGCATATCGCGCTGGCATTGGTCGAGGGCGGCAAGGCAAGGCACGGCACCCGCGCCCACGTCTCCGATCCGCTGCGCAACCGGTTTGGGCCGGTCGAGATCGTCTCCAACCATTTCTACGATCCGGAAGGGACCCGCATGCATGGTTGAGCGCCAATCCCCCCTTGAACCGGAGTTTCACACCGGCTCGCACGGCAATTTCGAGCATGGCGTCGAGATTCTCCTAACCGAAACTCGGCCGGGTTCGATCGTGCAGCTCGCCGCGTGGCCGGGCGAAGAGAAGACCCTGATGGCGGCCATCCGCACCGTCACCGGCCTTGCGCTGCCCGATGGCGCCGGCGGCGGCGTGAGCGACGGGGCGAAGTCGGTGTTCGGCTTCGCGCCGGGAAAATTCACCGTGGCCGACGAAGCCGAAGGGCTGGCGGCAGCCTTCGCCAAGGTGGTGACCCCGGCCATCGGCACGGTGACCGACCTTTCGCATGGCCGCACCGCCATACGCATCGCCGGGCCGAAGGCCGAATGGGTGCTGGCGAAATTCTTCGCCATCGACTTCGCCTTGCCGGCCTTCCCCATCGGCGCCGGCCGTTCGACCACCCATCACGATGTCTTCGCCCAAATCCAGCGCACCAGCGCCGATCAGTTCGACATCTACGTCTTCCGCTCCTTCGCGCGCTCGTTCTGGAAGGCGCTTTGCCATGCCAGCGAGGAAGTCGGCTACGAGGTGCAGTAGACGGCGCGGTAGGATGGCCCGCCTAGCCGCGCTTTCTGGCCTCAATGCCGGCCGGTTCTGCCGCTAGAGAATCGCACAACGGGCGCCCATGATGAAAAATATGGCCGCCTAACCGGTCCAAGGGATACAAAAATCCCGTCTCAGAGTCGGCACATTCGTTTGGTTCGAACATCCCCATGACCGCAGAACTATCCGCCGGCGCCACGGATCGCGCCGATGTGTCGGCCAGGGCCTTGCTCCTGTTGCCGCTGACGGTCGCCTGCGGCGTGTTCATGACCAGCCTCGACCAGAATGTCGTGGTGACAGCGCTGCCTGGCATCGGCCAAAGCCTTGGCCGTCCACCCAGCCAGCTCGGCTTGCTGATCACCGTCTATGTCGCCAGCCTGATCATCTCGATGCCGCTCGGCGGCTGGGCCGCTGACCGCTTCGGCCTGCGCAACGTCTACTGCTTTGCCTTGCTGGTGTTTGCCGCCTCGTCGGCGCTGTGCGGACTGTCTGACAACATCTGGATGCTGGTTGGTGCCCGCGCCCTGCAGGGCTTCGGCGGTGCCCTGATGGGCACGCTTGGCCAGGTCGTGATCCTGTCGACCTTTCCGCGCAACCGCACGCTGAAGGTCAACATGTATATCTCGGTGGCCAGCCAAACCGGCCCGCTGGTCGGGCCGCTCGTCGGCGGCGCGCTGACAACCTACATTTCCTGGCGCTGGATCTTCTTCATCAATGTGCCGTTCGCGCTGGCAGCGGCAATCCTTGCCGCGTCATTGTTTCCGACCGTGACCAAGCCCGTGCGCACGCGCTTCGATTTTCCCGGCTTCGTGCTGGTCGGCAGCGGCATGGTGCTGCTGGTCTTCGGCATGGATTCGCTTGCAGCCAAGGACGCCGCCGGCGGCATGGTCGCCGGTGAACTGGCAATGGCCGTCATCATCCTGTCGATTGCTTCGCTCTACTGCCTGCGCGTGCCCAATCCCCTGCTCGACCTCAAGCTGCTGCGCATCCGCACCTTTCGCATCTCGTTCCTCACCGGCGGCGGGCTGGACACGATCGGGCTCAGCTCCGTCGCCTTCCTGCTGCCGCTGATGTTCCAGCTCGGCTTCGGCATGAGCGCGGTGCAGGCTGGATCGCTGACCTTCATTGCCGCCGTCGGCTCGGTGGTCATGCGTTTCTTCATGCCGCGCGTCCTCAACCGGTTCGGCTTCCGCCGCGTGCTGGTCTTCAACACGCCGTTCGTGGCCGCCATGGTTGCCGGTTTTGCCCTGATGCAAGCAACCACGCCGATCTGGATCGTGCTTGGCTATATCTTCGTTTTCGGTGTTTTCCGTTCCATTCAATGGGCTTCGACCGGCAACCTCGCCTATTCCGACATCGCGCCCGAACAGCTCGCCCGCTTCAGCGCGCTCTATTACATCCTTTGGCAACTGGCGGTGGCGATCAGCGTCGGCCTCGCTGCGGCGATGCTGTCGTTCCTGGCCGGTGGTGGGCCGGCCGTGACTAGCGACTTCCGCATCCTGTTCGCAATCGAGGGCGTCATCACGCTCTGCGCGCTGCTTGCCTATCTCAAGTTGACGCCGCAGGACGGAGCCCATGTCAGCGGCCACGGCGCGCAGATCAACATGGACTAGGCCGGCAAGTCGGCCTGTTCGGCTGGCTTATTCGCTGAACGTCACCCACTCTTCCAGCGGCACACGGTCGGTACGGAAGGCGTTCTCGGGCTTGGACGTGTCTTCATAGCCAAGCGCCATGCCGCAGACGACGATCTCCTCGTCGGGAATGTTGAGCACCGGCCGGATCTGCCGGTGATAGGGCGCGAAGGCGGCCTGCGGGCAAGTGTGCAGGCCCCTGCCCCGCGCCGCGACCATGATGTTCTGCAGGAACATGCCGTAGTCGATCCACGAGCCCTGGTTGAGGCGGCGGTCGATGGTGAAGATCATGCCGACCGGCGCGTCGAAGAAGACGAAGTTGCGGTCGTGCTGGGCGCGCATCTTGTCGACCTCGCGGCGGCCGATGCCGAGCGCGCCATAGAGACCGAAGCCATTGGCACGGCGGCGGGTGAGATACGGTTCGAAGAACTGGGTCGGATAATATTTGTATTCATCCCAGTCGGCCTTTTCAGCCCGGATACCGGAATTCAGAATAGCATCTGTGATCAGTTGCTTGGTCTCGCCCTTGGTGACGTAGACCCGCCATGGCTGCATGTTGGTGCCGGACGGAGCGCGCGCCGCAACCGCCAGAATGTCGCGGATCGTCGCGTCGTCGATCATGTCGGGCAGAAATGCGCGCACCGAACGGCGCGACATGATCGCCTCGTCGACGATCTCGGCATCGCCAGCGATTCGAGCCTTCTTTTCCAGCATGGGCCGTCCCTTAGCCTTTGTGTCGATCGGACGTCCCCACTCGCCGGTCAAGGCGGAGCCTTTGCATGAACCATCAAAATCCTGCAAGCAAATCTTGAGCATCGGTGAAAATCCACTTGATTTTTTCATGAGCTTGATCTCTCATGAAATTCGGATGGAATTTTTCATGAAGTGAGCGTTTTGCCCTCCCCTAGCGCACGAACATTGCAGGGACCTGACGAACGGGTGCTGGCCAGCGATATCAGGGCGCTGCGCCGGGCGCGCGGGCTGACGCTGGCCGAGATCGCCCTGAAACTCGGCCGGTCGGTCGGCTGGGTCAGCCAGGTCGAGCGCGGCCTGTCGACGCCATCGCTCAGCGACCTCAGGGCCTTCGCCGAACTGTTCGGCGTGCCGATCAGCCTGTTCTTCAGCCATGACGTGCCGGTCGAGAGCGAGCGTGGCGTGGTGGTGCGCGCCGGCAGGCGCCGCACGCTGGGCACCAGCGAAACCGGCCTAGTGGAAGAACTCCTGTCGCCCGATCTTGGAGGTAGCTTCGAGATGGTGCGTTCGATCTTTGCAGCAGGCGCGGAGATGAAGACAGAGCAGCTGCGGCCGACCGAGGAAGCCGGCTATATCGCCTCGGGTATTTTCGAGATCGAGATCGCTGGTATCTGGCACCGGCTCGGCGAAGGCGATTCCTTCCGCTTCGAAGGCAAGCCCTATCGCTGGCGCAATCCCGGCACCGAGCCGGCCGTCATCATCTGGGTGGTTTCGCCACCGGTGTATTGAAATGCATGTCGCCCAAAAGTGTGCAGCGGTTTTGGGATAACGACATGCATCAAAACAAAAAATAGAAGCGCGATGCGCTTCGGTTTGGGAGAACGACATGGCGGGTTTGCCGAGCACGGCGCGCGTGGTGATCATCGGAGGTGGCGTTGTCGGCACCTCCTCGCTCTATCATCTCGCCAAGGCGGGCTGGACCGACTGCGTGCTCTTGGAAAAGAACGAGCTCACCTCAGGCTCGACCTGGCATGCCGCCGGCAACGTGCCGACCTTCTCCTCGTCCTGGTCACTGATGAACATGCAGCGCTATTCGACCGAGCTTTATCGCGGCCTGGGCGCCGAAGTCGACTATCCCATGAACTACCACGTCACCGGTTCGCTGCGGCTCGCCCATTCCTGGGAGCGCATGCAGGAATTCCAGCGCGCCAAGGGCATGGGCCGCTACCAGGGGATGGACATCGATGTTGTCGGTGTCGATGAGATCAAACGCCGCTATCCCTTCATCGAGACGCACGATCTGGAAGGCGCGCTCTACGACCCGAGCGACGGCGACATCGACCCGGCGCAGCTCACCCAGGCGTTGGCCAAGGGCGCGCGCGACATGGGCGCGAAAATCATCCGCTTCTGCCCCGTCACCGGCGTGCGCCGCGAGAAGGACGAATGGGTGGTCGCCACGCCGCAAGGCGAGATCCGCTGTGAGATCGTCGTCAACGCCGCCGGCTACCGCGCCGCTGAAGTGGGTCGGATGTTCGGCCGCGAGGTGCCGATGATGGTGATGAGCCACCAATACATCCTGTTCGAGGAGATCCCCGAACTCGCCGCATGGTCGAAGGAACAGGGCAAGAAACTGCCGCTGCTGCGCGATGTCGACACGTCCTATTATCTGCGCCAGGAAAAGGCCGGCATGAATCTCGGCCCCTATGAGCGCAATTGCCGCGCGCATTGGGCCACCCCTGGCGATCCGATGCCGGAGGATTTCTCCTTCCAGCTCTTCCCCGACGATCTCGATCGGCTGGAACACTATCTGGCCGACGCCGTCGCCCGCGTGCCGATCCTGGGCACCGCCGGCCTGTCCAAGGTCATCAACGGACCGATCCCCTATGCGCCGGACGGCAATCCGCTGATCGGTCCGATGCCGGGTGTGCCCAATGCTTTCGAGGCTTGCGTCTTCACCTTCGGCATCGCGCAAGGCGGTGGCGCCGGCAAGGTGCTGGCCGAATGGGTGACGCAAGGCCAGACCGAGTGGGACATGTGGTCCTGCGATCCACGCCGCTTCACGTCCTTTGCCTCGGCGCCGGACTATTGCGTCGCCAAGGGCCTGGAGATCTACGGCAATGAATACGCCATCCAGTTTCCCCGCCATGCCTGGCCGGAAGGGCGTAACCGCAAACTGTCGCCGATCCACGATCGCACCAAAGCGCTCGGCGGCCGCTTCGATGCCTATAATGGCTGGGAACGCGCCACCTGGTACGCTCAGCCCGGCGACGACATCTCCGAGGAGGCCACGCTGACCTTCCGCCGCGAAGGGCCCTGGCAACATCGTGTGCGCGAGGAATGCCTGGCGGTCCGCGATGCCGCCGGCATTTTGGACCTGCCCGGCTTCTCGCGCTTCAACCTTGAAGGTCCCGGTGCGGCCGAATGGCTGAGCCTGCAGGTCACCGGACTGGTGCCGAAGCCCGGCCGCATCGGTCTCATCTATTTCGCCGACGACAAGGGCCGCATCGTTACCGAAATGTCAGTCGTGCGCCATGGCGAGGAGCAGATGACGCTGATCACGGCGGCGGTCGCGCAATGGCACGATTTCGAATGGCTGAAATCGCGCATGCCCAGGTATGCGGCCTTCACGCTGACTGACCGCACCGAAGAGTATTCCACCCAGATCCTCGCCGGACCCAATTCGCGAAAAATCCTCGCCGATGTCTGCGACGCCGACCTCGCTCTGCCGTGGCTGACGCATCAGGAAACAAAGATCGCCGGCCGCTGGGCGAAGCTGGTGCGCGTGTCCTTCGCCGGCGAACTCGGCTGGGAAATTCATACCAAGGTCGATGACACCGTCGCCATCTTCGACGCCATCTGGGCTGCGGGTCAGAAACACGGCCTAAAACCGTTCGGCATGTACGCGCTGGATTCGCTCAGGCTCGAGAAGGGCTACCGCACCTGGAAGGGTGATCTCTCGACCGACTATTCCATCCTGCAGGGCGGGCTCGAGCGCTTCGTCAAATGGGAAAAGCCCGACTTCCGCGGCAAGGCCGCACTGCAGAACGAAAAGCAGCAAGGCGTGAAGAAGCGCTTCGTCACGCTGGTGGTCGAAAACCCCGGCGATTGCGACGCGCCTTACATGTCGACGCTTTGGCATGGCGGCCAGATCGTAGGCGAGACCACGTCAGGCGGCTGGGGTCATCGCGTCGACAAGTCGATCGCGCTCGGCATGCTGCGCGTCGATTTGACCGAACCCGGCACCTCCGTCGAGGTCGAAATCTTCGGCGACCGTTTCAAGGCGGTCGTGCAGAAAGACGAGCCGCTTTGGGATCCCAGAAACGAGAGGCTGCGCGCATGAAGCCGGTCATCCTCACCGATGGAGGCATGGGCCAGGAACTGGTCCGCCGCAGCAAGTCCGAGCCGACGCCGTTGTGGTCGGCCCGGGTGCTGATCGACGAACCCGATCTGGTGCGCAGCCTGCATGCCGAATTCATCCGCGCCGGCGCCCGCGTCATCACCATCAACACCTATTCGGCGACACCCGAGCGCCTGGCGCGAGAGGGCGCCGAGGACCTGTTCAAGCCGTTGCAGAAGCGTGGCATCGAGCTTGCCCGGCAAGCGTGCGAGCAAGCCGGCGATGCCGCGATCGCTGGCTGCCTGTCGCCACTCTTCGGCAGCTACGCGCCGGCGTTGACCATTTCCTATCAGGAGACGCTCGACATCTACCGCCGCATCGTTGCCGAGCAGGCGGATGGGGTCGATCTATTCCTGTGCGAGACCATGGCCTCCGCCGATGAAGCGCGCGCGGCCGTCACCGCGGCTTCGGAGAGTGGCAAGCACGTCTGGGTGTCGTGGACGCTCGCCGATCACGGTGCGCCACGGCTGCGCAGCGGCGAAACAATAGCCGCCGCGGCCAGCGCGCTTGATGGCTTGCCGATAGCGGCGCGGCTGCTCAATTGCTGCCGGCCGGAAGCGATTGCCGCCGCCTTGCCTGAACTGATCGATCTTGGCGGCCCGGTCGGCGCCTATGCCAATGGCTTCACCTCCACGGAGGCGCTCAAGCACGGCGGCACCGTCGATGTGCTGCATGCCCGTCACGACCTAGGCCCGGACGCCTACGCCGAGCAGGCGATCGGCTGGGTGGAGGCAGGTGCCGACATCGTCGGCGGCTGCTGCGAAGTCGGACCGCCGCACATTGCCGCGCTGCGCGATCGACTGCAGCAGGATGGTTACGAAATTACGGGAGTTTTGCATGCCTAGACCATCATCGCGCATTTCCGGCATCGTGCCTTCCGGCAAGGACGGCTGGGAAGTCCATTCCGCCGCCTGGGCTCGCAAGGCAGCCGGCGAAGACATCATCATGCTGTCGGTCGGCGACCATGATTTCGACACGCCCTCGCAAACGATCGAGGCCTGCGTGACTGCTGTTCGCGGCAGCAATCACCACTACACGCCGCTGCCGGGCCTGCCCCGCCTGCGCCAGGCGATGGCGGCAGCCTCCAGCGCTTGCACCGGTGTGGAGACGACACCGGATCAGGTCATCGCCACGCCGGGAGGCCAGGCCGCGCTTTACGCGGCTGTGCAGGCCGTGCTTGACCAGGGCGACCACGCTATCGTCGTTGCCCCCTACTACGCCACCTACCCCAACACGTTCAGCGCCGCCGGTGCCAGTTTCACCGTCGTCGAGACGCCGGCCGAGGATGGCTTCCAGCCGCATGCCGACATGATCCGCGCGGCACTCAAGCCCAACACGCGCGCCATCCTGATCAACACGCCGAACAACCCGACGGGTGCCGTCTATTCGCGCGAGCATCTGGAACAGCTGGCAGAAATCTGCCGCGATCATGACCTCTGGCTGTTGTCGGACGAAGTCTACTGGACGCTGGGCGGCGGCGAGCATGTCTCGCCACGCTCGCTGCCCGGCATGGCCGAGCGCACGCTGGTCATCAATTCCATGTCCAAGAGCCACGGCATGACCGGCTGGCGCATGGGCTGGCTGACCGGTCCTGAGGCGATGATCACACTGCTCATCAATCTCAATCTGGTGACGACCTACGGCTTGCCGGCCTTCATCTCGGTCGCCTGCGCCGAGGCGCTGGAGAACCATTATGGCGTGAAGGACATCGCCGAGCGCTACTCGGCACGCCGCACCGTCTTTCTCGATGCCGTGCGCGGCATGAACGATGTCTGCGTGCACGGTTCCGAAGGCGGCATGTATGTCATGCTCGACATATCTGCGGTCGAACCCGACGACGAGAAATTCGCCTTCTCCTTCCTCGACAAGGAGAATGTCGGCGTGATGCCCGGCTCCAGCTTCGGCGAAGCCGCCGCGGGCCACATCCGCATCAGTCTCTGCCAGCCGGAGCCCGTACTTCAAGAAGCAGCAGCTCGGCTGCGCCGTTTTGCTTCCACCTATCGCCGCGAGGCCGCATGACCGCCAAGATCATCCCCACGAAGGCCATTCCTACCAAAGCGAGGGCCGTCATCATCGGGGGCGGCGTCTCCGGCTGTTCGGTCGCCTATCATCTGGCCAAGCTCGGCTGGACCGACATCGTGCTGCTGGAACGCAAGCAGCTGACCTCGGGCACGACGTGGCATGCGGCCGGCCTGATCGGCCAGTTGCGCGGCTCGCAGAACATGACGCGGCTGGCGAAATATTCGGCCGACCTCTACGTCAAGCTGGAAGCCGAGACCGAAGTCGGCACCGGCATGCGCCAGGTCGGCTCGATCACGGTCGCGCTGACCGAGGAGCGCAAGCACGAGATCTACCGGCAGGCATCGCTGGCGCGCGCTTTCGATGTCGATGTGCGTGAGATTTCGCCGAGCGAAGTCAAGCAGATGTACCCGCATCTGAATGTCTCGGACGTCGTCGGCGCCGTGCACCTGCCGCTCGACGGCCAGTGCGACCCCGCCAACATTGCCATGGCCTTGGCCAAGGGTGCGCGCCAGCGCGGCGCCACCATCGTCGAGAATGTGAAGGTCACCAAGGTCCACACCAGGGCCGGCCGCGTCACCGGCGTGTCCTGGGCACAGGGCGAGGACCAAGGCACCACCGAGGCCGACATCGTCGTCAACTGCGCCGGCATGTGGGCGCGCGAACTGGGCGCCCAGAACGGTGTCACCATCCCGCTGCATGCCTGCGAGCATTTTTATCTCGTCACCGAGCCGATCGCCGGTCTCGGCCGGCTGCCGGTGCTGCGCGTGCCGGACGAGTGCGCCTACTACAAGGAAGACGCTGGCAAGATGATGCTCGGCGCCTTCGAGCCGGTGGCCAAGCCGTGGGGCATGGACGGCATCCCTAGGGATTTCTGCTTCGATCAATTGCCGGAGGATATGGATCATTTCGAGCCGATCCTCGAAATGGGCGTCAACCGCATGCCGATGCTGGCCACCGCCGGCATCCATACTTTCTTTAATGGACCCGAAAGTTTTACCCCAGACGACCGCTACTACCTCGGCGAGGCGCCGGAACTGTCGGGCTACTGGATGGCGACCGGCTACAATTCGATCGGCATCGTCTCCTCCGGCGGCGCCGGCATGGCGCTGGCGCAATGGATCAACGACGGCGAAGCGCCCTTCGACCTGTGGGAAGTCGACATCCGTCGCGCCCAGCCGTTCCAGAAGAACCGCCGTTATCTCAAGGAGCGCGTCTCCGAAACGCTCGGCCTGCTCTATGCCGATCATTTCCCCTATCGCCAGATGGCAACGTCGAGGAATGTCAGGCGCTCGCCGCTGCACGAGCATCTGAAGGCGCGCGGCGCCGTGTTCGGCGAGGTCGCCGGCTGGGAGCGCGCCAACTGGTTCGCCCGCGAGGGACAGGAGCGCGAATACCGCTATTCCTGGAAGCGGCAGAACTGGTTCGACAACCAGCGCGAGGAGCACCTGGCCGTCCGTAACAAGGTCGGCCTGTTCGATATGACCTCGTTTGGCAAGATCCGTGTCGAGGGCCGCGACGCCTGTGCCTTCCTGCAAAAACTGTGCGCCAACGACATGGACGTGGCGCCAGGCAAGATCGTCTACACCCAGATGCTCAACCGGCGCGGCGGCATCGAGAGCGACCTCACCGTGTCCAGGCTCTCGGACACGGCCTACTTCCTCGTCGTACCGGGCGCCACGCTGCAGCGTGATCTCGCCTGGCTGCGCCGGCATGTCGGCGAGGAGTTCGTTGTCGTCACCGACGTCACTGCGGCCGAAAGCGTGCTCTGCCTGATGGGCCCGGATGCGCGAAAGCTGATCCAGAAGGTCAGCCCCAACGATTTCTCCAACGAGAACAACCCGTTCGGCACATTCCAGGAGATCGAAATCGGCATGGGTCTCGCCCGCGCCCACCGCGTCACCTATGTCGGCGAACTCGGCTGGGAGCTCTATGTCTCGACCGATCAGGCAGCCCATGTCTTCGAGGCGATCGACGAGGCCGGCATTGACGTCGGCCTGAAACTCTGCGGCTTGCATACGTTGGATTCCTGCCGCATCGAAAAAGCCTTTCGGCATTTCGGCCACGACATCACCGATGAGGACAATGTGCTGGAGGCCGGCCTCGGTTTTGCCGTCAAAACGGCCAAGGGCGACTTCATCGGCCGCGAAGCGGTGCTGAAGAAGAAGGAGGCTGGATTGAGCCGCCGGCTGGTGCAATTCCGCCTGAAAGACCCGCAGCCCCTGCTCTTCCACAATGAAGCGATCCTGCGCGATGGCAAGATCGTCGGCCCGATCACATCAGGCAATTACGGCCACCATCTCGGCGGCGCCATCGGGCTGGGCTATGTGCCGTGCCAGGGCGAGAGCGAGGCGGATGTGCTGGCCTCGTCCTACGAGATCGAAATCGCCGGCGAGCGGTTCGCGGCGGAGGCGTCGCTGAAGCCGATGTACGATCCGAAGGCCGAGCGGGTAAAGATGTAGCGCCCTCTTCCTTCTCCCCGTTTACGGGGAGAAGGTGCCCGAAGGGCGGATGAGGGGCGGCGCCAGCGCCTCAGAATAAGGCAAACGTTAGCGCTGCCCCTCATCTGGCTGCCGCCATCTTCTCCCCGTAAACGGGGCGAAGAAAGCTAAAACCTTTCCAGCTTCACCCTCACCTTCGCCAAAAACGCCGCCCTTGTCGCCGGCGTCGAGGCGTCCATCAAATAATGCGCCAGGAAGAACGTCTTGCAGCGTGTTGCGCACAACGCCCGCATGCCGCGCAGCAGCGTCTTGCGTCCGGGCTGGCCGACGACGACGCTCCACCAGGTCGGTGCGCCGCAGGTGGTTATGACGCCGACCTTGGTGACATGCGTCATCAGCGATTTGATACGCCCCTTGCCCCCCGGCAACTTGAAGGCAACGTCCGTCGCCCACACCCGGTCGAGCCAGCCCTTCAGCATCGCCGGCAGCCCGTACCACCAGGTCGGGTAGACAAACAGGATCGCCTCGGCCCAGGCGAGCAGTTCGAAATGCGGCTTCAGCGCCGGATCCTGCGGCGCCTGGTCATTGTAGCTGCGCCGTTCCTCGCAGCCCATCACCGGATCGAATTTTTCCGCATAAAGGTCGAGCAGCCGCACTTGCCAGCCCCTCGCCTTCAGAACCTCCATGGCGGTGTCGCGGATCGACGCACAGAAGCTTTCGGGCACGGGATGGCAATAGACCACGAGAACCCGCATCAGAACGCATCCATGCTGGCCGCAACCTTCGTCATGAAGGCTTTCCGTGTTTGGTCGGTCGACAGGTTCATCGCGTAATGCGCGAGGTAAGTCACCGATGCGCCCGGCTTTACCGTGGCGCGCAGCATGCGCTTGATCAGTTTGCGCGGCGGATCGCCCATCACCATGGCGCGGAACCGGCTGCCGCCATAAGTGGTGACCGCCGCGACCTTCCTGATGTTGTGCAGCGACGGCTGCACCTTGCCGTCAACCAGCTTGAACGACACGCCGGGCAGGAAGACGCGATCGAAAAAACCCTTCAGGATCGCCGGGAAGCCGTAGTTCCAGACCGGATAGGAAAGCACCAGCGCATCGGCGCGCAACAGGCGCTCGACATACGGTGCCGCGGGATCGGCGGAGCCGCGCGGGTTGTGATAGTTCAGCCTCTCCTCGCGCGTCAGCCTGGGATCGAAACCCTCGGCGTAGAGGTCGCAGTCATCGACCGTATGCCCCGCCTCCGTCAGCCGCTCGACGATCAACCGGTGCAGGCCGGCATTGAAGCTGGTCTCGACCGGATGCGCGTAGAGGATGAGGATGTTCATCAGCCTGCCTTTTGCAGCCCCTTGAACAAAAAAGTCCGGCCAGAGCGAAAGTCGTAGTCCGGATTTTCCCAGGCGATCATCTTGCCGGGGTTGAGCAGCCCTTGCGGATCGGTCTCGCGCTTGAAGGCGAGCTGCACGGCATCGGTCTGCTTCATGCCGCCCTCTTCCAGCGTGTAGCGGTGCGGGTTGAAGATCGGGCAGCCATTCTCCTCATGCAGGCGCACGATCTCGTCGAGCCGCGCCTCGGTGGTGAATTTCACCAAGGGCAGGCCAAAGCAGGTGATGTTGCCATCCAGCCGCACGAATTCGAGATGCGAAAAGACTTCGCCCGGAAACATCGCATCCATCTTCTCGACCAAAGCCAGCTGGTTGGGAAAGGGATAAAGCGATTGCAGATAGGTGATCGAAGGGTCCACGCGCAGCGCTCTAAGCGTGGTGTGGTTCCATGCCAGCTCGTAGGCCGGCGGCAGGCCCTTTTTCTCCTCCGGCGTCGCTGTAGCGGCGTTGAAAATGACTTCACCGCCGGCACGCCGGGTGAAGGCCAGGAAAGCATCCAGCCCATGCTGCGCCACCATGACGACGCAGATGCTTTGCCCTTCCTTGAAAAATTTCTGGTGCCGCTTGAAATAGAGCTGCGGCACGGGCGCGGCGATCGGCGTGATCAGCTTGGTCAGGATGCCGTCCTGGCAGGCCAGTGCATTGCCGTAGCGCGCCGCATCCATGAAGGCATCGAAACCGATAATGACGTCGACCCATTCATAGGCCGCCGTCAGCGGCATCTCGACTTCGGTGATGATGCCGTTGGTGCCGTAGGCATGGGTGACTTTGTGCAGATCCTCGCCGGTGAGTTCGAGCGCTTTAGGCTCTGCCTCCATCGTCACCACGCGCAGCCGCAGCACATTGCCGAAATCGCGCAACCCGCCGAAATTGATCGAGCCGACGCCGCCTGAACCGCCGGCGATGAAGCCGCCGATCGAGGCGGTGTTGTAGGTGGACGGCGATAGCCGCAGCTCCTGCCCGGAATGCGCCCGTGTCGCCTTGTCGATGTCGGCCAGCACCGCTCCCGGGCCGGTCACCACGCGGCCCGGCGCGATCGACTTGATCTCGTTCATCTCGGCGAGGTTGAGCACGACACCGCCCGACAATGGCATCGCCTGGCCGTAATTGCCGGTGCCGCTGCCGCGTGGCGTCACCGGCACGCCGTGCCGGTGACAAGCGGCCAGCACGCGGATCAGTTCGGCCTCATCCTTCGGCGTCGCGATCAGATCGCCGGTGACATGGTCGAGCTGCTGCTTCAGCACCGGGCTGTACCAGTAGAAGTCGCGGCTCTTCTGCTGGACGATGGCCGGATTGTCGTCGAGTTTCAGCCCGTCGAGATCGCGTTTGAGCGCCGAAACATCCATCATCCCACCATCAGTTCGTCGAGTTCGGCATAGTCGGGCAAGTGCCGCTCGATCGCGCGGCCGGCGCGCACGACGATGCGATCCGATTCGGGCCGCGACAGCAATTCGGTCCAGCTTCGACCTTTGAACAGGATGAAATCGGCATCCCCACCAGCCGCCAGCATGCCGAAACCATCGAGCCGCATCACCTTGGCCGGCGTCGCGGTGACCGCTTGCGGCCAGTCGGCGACCGGATGATCGAAATGCAGGATGCGCGTCGCCATGCGGTAGACCTCCAGCATGTCGAGGTCGCCATAAGCATAGAAAGGATCACGCGTGTTGTCGGAAGCGACAGCGACCGGAATGCCCCTCGCCTTCATTTCATGCAGCAGCGTCACGCCCCGCCAGCGCGGCGTGGTCTGGTCCCCGCGCCGATCCTGCAGGTAGAGATTGCACATCGGCAGCGACACCACCGCCAGCCCGGCTTTCGCCACCTTGTCCAGCGTGTCCAGCACTTCGAGGTCAGGCTGGCGCGCCAGCGAGCAGCAATGGCCGACAAGGATATTGCCCTCGAAGCCGCTCCACAGCGCCGCCTCGGCGATCTTCTTCAGCGAGATCGCGGCAATGTCGTCGGTCTCGTCGGCATGGAAATCGAGGTCGAGCCCATGCTTGATCGCCTGCGCGAAAACATGGTCGAGCAGCTCTTCCAGATCCGGCACCATATAGGTGACGACGCCAAGCACGCCCTTGGCGGCGGCTACTCGTTTCGCCAGCCTGTCGAACCACTTCTTGTCGCGCACGCCCTCGATGCCGACCAGGCACGCGCCCTGCAATTCGATGCGGCCGCGCCATGTCTCGCGCATCGTCTCGAACACTGGCCAGGAGATTTCCTCCTGCGGCGCGACGCTGTCGAGATGGGTGCGCAGCGCTCTCGTGCCGTGCGCGTAGGCGGAGCGCAGCGAGAAATCCATGCGCTTGGCGAGATCCTCGGCGCTCCAGCGCGCCACGCGGTCGGCCCCGGCCGCGTTCAGCGCACCCATGAACGTGCCATCGGGGTTCGGTTTTCGCGGCCAGATGTGGCCCTTGTCGATATGGGTGTGGCAATCGACGAAACACGGCAAGATTACGCGGCCGGCGAGGTCGATAGCATCGCTGGATACGACTGCACGATCATGCCCTGCGATGGCGGAAATCTTACCATCTGCGACAGCGATATCAGCGAGCGTAAACCCGTCATTGTCATAGGTCGCGGCGAGCCCTGGCGTCAGGGACGCGTGAAGCCGGGCGTTGGCGAGCCAGTATGAACCTGCGTTGGGTATCAAGGGCCTAGCGCTCCTGCTTCAGCGCGCTTTCATGCCAGCGCCTGAGAATGAGATGCGAAATCAGCGACAGCACGAGGAAGATCAGGATGCCGGTGAGCGAGATCAGGAACAGGGCCGCGAACAGCCGTGGCGCGTTGAGCCGGTAGCCGGCCTCGATGATGCGCGAAGCAAGTCCCGACGACTGGCCGGTGGTGCCGGCGACGAACTCGGCCACCACGGCGCCGATCAGCGATAGTCCGCCGGCGATCTTCAACCCGCCTAGGAAATACGGCATCGCCGCCGGCAGCCTGAGATAGCGCAGTTGCTGCCAGCGCGTCGCGCCATTGAGCTTGAACAGGTCGCGCAGATTGCGGTCGACCGAGTTCAGGCCAAGCGTGGTGTTGGACAGGATCGGAAAGAAGGCGACGATCCAGGCGCAGAGCAGAAGCTTGGTCGTCTGGTTGTTCACATAGATGTTGATCAGCGGAAAGATCGCCACGATCGGCGTCACCTGCAGCACGATGGCAAACGGGAAGAACGACATCTCGACCCATTTTGATTGCGCAAACAGCACCGACAGGCCGACGCCGCCGATGACAGCCAAAGCCAGGCTGAGGAAGGTGATGCGCAAGGTGACCAGCAACGAGGAGAACAGCAGCCCGGCATCATTGTAGAGCGTCCACAGCACCACGCCGGGCCGTGGCAGGATGTATTGCGGAATCTCGTTCCAGACGCAGATGCGGTCCCAGAGCCAGATCGCTAGGATCATGATCGCCAGCGGCAGCACCCAGCGGCCGATGCGCTCGAACCGCTCCTGGCGCACACGCCGCGCTTCCTCCGGGTCAAGTTTGAGCACCCCTTCGTCAATGGCCATCATGATGCGCGCCTGCGGTTGAGTTGATGGCGTTGACCAGCACGTCGGAGGCCTGCCGGCAAAGAGCCGCATAGTCGGGCGAGGTGCGAAACACCTCGTCGCGCGGATAGGACGCCTCGATGGCGAGTTCGTCGAACACCCTGCCCGGCCGCGCCGCCATGACGACGACGCGGTTGGAGAGAAAGACGCTTTCAAAGACGCTGTGGGTGACGAAGACGACGGTGAAGCGCTCGTCCTGCCACAGCTCCAGAAGGTCGTTGTTGAGCTTGAAGCGGGTGATTTCGTCGAGCGCGGCGAACGGTTCGTCCATCAACAGCACGCGCGGCTTGGTCACCATGGCCCGCGCGATCGAGACACGCATCTTCATGCCGCCCGACAGTTCACGCGGCACGGCGTCCTCGAAGCCGGTCAGGTGCACCCGCGCCAGCATTTCCGTTATCGCCGGCGCAGCCTTGGCGCGGGAAATGCCTTTCAGCCTGAGCGGCAGCCACACATTGTCGAAGACGCTGGCCCAGGGCAGCAATGTTGGCTCCTGGAAGACGAAGCCGATATTGGCGCGGTCGAGCGAACCGCCGCCGCGCCAGTCGAGCACGCCGGAGGTCGGCGTCGACAGGCCCGCGATCAGCCGCAGCGCCGTCGATTTGCCGCAGCCGGACGGGCCGAGCAGGCTGAGGAAATCGCCCTCCCGGATCGTCAGATCGACAGCGCTCAGCGCCGTCACACCATTGGAAAATACCTTGCCGACGCCCCTCAGCGCCAGCAAGGCCGAAGTGACGTCCGGCGCTTGCGCCACCTTTTCTCTCATCATGCCGGGCTGGCCTATTTCTTGAGGTCGAGCCCGACGCCCTTGTTGACGAAGGCCAGCGTGTAGCCCTTGGTGATGTCGATGCCGGCGGGTGTGACCTTGGCCTTGACCATCTTGTCGTAAAAACTCTTGATGCGCGCGTCGGTCATGGCGCCGATGCCGAGTTTTTCCGTGTCGCCCGAATCGGCAAGGCCGAACTTCTTCATCTGGTCGATCGAGAAGGCGATCTGGTCGTCCGTCATGTCAGGATTGTCTTTCTTGATCATGTCGTTGGCGGCCTTGTTGTCGCCGTAGAGGTACTTGTACCAGCCCTTGGCCGAGCCATCGACGAAGCACTGGACGACCTCCGGCTTCTTGTCGATCGTGTCCTGCATCACCTCGATCGTTGTCGAATAGGTATCCCAGCCATAGTCGGCGAGCAGGAACTGGTTCGGCACGAAGCCGCCTTCCTTCTTGACCGCGAACGGCTCCGAGGTGACGTAGCCCTGCTGGATCGACTTCTTGTTGGCGAGGAAAGGAGCGGTGTTGTAGGTGTAGGGCGCGCGCTTGGCGGCGTCGAAGCCGAGCGCAGTTACCATCCACTGGAAGAAGGTTTGCACGCCTTCGTCACCCAGTATGTACTGGTCGGCGTTCTTCAGATCCTCCCATTTGTCGAGCCCCTCGCCGGGGTGGGACATGATGACCTGCGGGTCCTTCTGGAAGTCGGCGGCCACCACGCGCATCGGAATGCCTTGCTGGACGGCGTCGAAGGCCGACAGCAGATTGCCGCCCATGTAGAAATCGATCTTGCCGGCCAAAAGCATCGGCCGACCGCTGACTTGCGGGCCGCCCTGCATAATGGTGACGTCGAGGCCGCAGGCAGCATAGGTGCCGTCCGCCACGGCCTGGTAATAGCCGCCATGTTCCGGCTCGGCCAACCAGTTGGTGCCGAAAGTGACTTTTTCATTCGCCGCCGCACCCAGCGTGCTGGCGGCAAGCAAGGCCACCACCGCCACCGAGATCTTCTGTTTTACGTACATCGACACCACCCTTTGTTTGCTCCGGCGCGTCACGCGCCAGGCTCGACACCAAAGATTCAAGAAGCAAGACACATGCCACCGGCGTCTTGCGCCGGGACCCGCCCGCCTGCACCACAGCCATCTGCGAAAGCCGGAAAGGTCGTGCTGCACCGGAGGCATCGTGCCTATTTTTTAAACGCCTGTCCACAATCGCACCGGGAACTTGCACCGCCATCTTGAAGCTGCAACACATGCCGCCCTAGGCTGGCGGCATCCAGGAGACTGTCATGTTCAAATTCCTCACCCCCAAGTCGATCAAGCCGCCCTTTGCCCGTTACAGCCATGGTGTCGAGGTGCCCCCGGGCAAGCGGCTGGTGCTGTGCTCAGGCCAGGTCGCCATCACGGCGGACGACCAGATCCCCGAAGACGCTGGTGCCCAGGCCGAGCTCTGTTTCCGCAACATCGAGGCAGTGCTTGGCGAGGCGGGGCTAGGGCTCGGGGATATCGTGCGCATCAACGCCTATGTCACTGACCGCGCGCATCTGCGCCCCTATATGGACGTTCGCGACCGGTTGTTTTCAAGCCCGGCGCCCGCCTCGACGTTGATGATCGTCAGCGGATTTGCCCGGCCCGAATTCAAGGTCGAGGTCGAGGCCATCGCCGCCGGGTGATCGACAGACAAGTTCTGTCGCGCTAGGTCTGGCTCATCCATTCAAGAGGCATGACATGACCGTAGCCAAAAGACGCGTGTGGTGGGGCGACTACCGGACGACCGAGTACGCCTCGATCGATCCAGAGGCAACGATTGCCGTGCTGCCGGTGGCGGCGATCGAGCAGCATGGGCCGCATTTACCGGTCTCGACCGATACCTCGATCATGAACGGAATGCTCGACACGGTCATTTCGCGCCTGCCAGACGATCTCGACATCCGCATCCTGCCGGTTCAGGCGGTGGGCAAGTCCAACGAGCACCTGCACGCGCCGGGCACCCTCACCTTGCCGGCAACGACGCTGATCGAGGCCTGGACGGAGCTTGGCGTGTCGATCGCGCGCGCCGGCGTGCGCAAGCTGATCGTCGTCAATTCGCATGGCGGTAATGAGGAGATCATGGGCATCATCACGCGCGAATTGCGGGTGCGCGAAAAGATGCTGGCCGTAAAAACCAGTTGGCAGCGCTTTGGCCGTCCGGCCGGCATGTACACCGAACTCGAGGACCGTCACGGCATCCATGGCGGCGATGTCGAGACGTCCTTGATGCTACATTTCCGGCCGGACCTGGTCGAGATGGCCAAGGCCGACAATTTCGTTTCCAACGTCGCCAAGGCCGAGAAGGAATTTTCGCTGCTGCGCCACACCGGCACCCATGCCTTCGCCTGGATCGCCAGCGATCTCAACCCCAACGGCGTGGTCGGCGACGCCAGCATCGCAACGGCCGAAAAGGGCCGGCTGACGGCGGAGCATCAGGCCGACGGGTTCATCAGCCTGCTCAGGGATGTGCGCAAGGCAAAGCTTGTCGAGTGGCTGAAGTAGCCGCCTAACTATCGATCTTCAGCGCGAACGGCATGCCTTCAAAGGCGTCGGCGCCGCGCCCGATCGATTCGATCGCCTCGATCATGCGGCCGTTGCGCTCTAGAAGCACATCGGCCACAGCGATCAACCGCGGATTGGGTGTCGCCGAGGGCGACAGCGCCCGCAACGTCTTGGCCAGCTCTGCCTCGTCACGTCTTGGCGCCAGTGCGGCAGCGATAATATAGGCCGAAGCGGTCGAACGGCTGATGCCGGCATAGCAATGCACGACCATCGGCTTGGCTCGGTCCCAGCGGCGCGCGAAATCGAGCAGATTGCGCACATGTTCCTCGCCCGGCATGGTCATGCCGTCCTGCGCCACCGCGATATCGTGCATGACGAGATGCAGATGGTTTTCCCTCGCTATCGAGGTAGGACGCGTCACATCGGTCCCGACGGAAAGCAGCGACAGCATGCGGTCGGCGCCGGTCCTGGCCACCGTTTCCTCAATTTTTGCCAGCGAGCAGACATGGATCATTGTTTGGAACCCTTCGATCGATCCTCGCGCTGCGCCGCCCATTCGGCAAGGGCAGATTCGAGCCGCTGCCATTCCTCCTGACTCCCCGGCAGACCCGCGCGCAAGACATCGGGTCGATCGTTGAAATGCCGAAGCAGGATGCCGCGCTCGCCAAGGGCGGAAAATAGGCTGGCCGCATCCGGCAGGCTGAGATAGCGAAACAGCGTGGTGCCGCCCGAGACGGGCACGCCGAAGCGGCCGAACAGCGCGTCGAGCCGCGCCGCGGCCTCAGCAAGGGATGCCCGCATCGCGTCCTGCCAGCCGATATCGCCTAGCGCCCGAATACCATATTCCAGCGCCGGACCGGCGACGGCCCAAGGCCCGAACTGCGTTTCCAGCTGTTGAACAGTCGCGGCATCGGAAAGCGCGAAGCCAAGCCGAAGGCCAGCCAGCCCAAAGAACTTGCCAAACGAGCGCAGCACGACGATGTCACCCAGACCGACTTCACCGGCGACGCTGTGCTCGCGCGGGCCCACATCCATGAATGCCTCGTCGACCACCAGCAGCCCGCCCTTGGTGCGCAGCCTGTCCGCTAGCACCAGCAGACGGTCGCGTTCGATGACGCGACCATCCGGATTGTTGGGATTGACGATAATGGCGAGGTCAGCGTCAGCCAGCGCCGTGAAATCGCTGACTTCGCTCACCTCGTGCCCGGCGATCGCCGCTGCGCGGGCATGTTCGGCATAGGTCGGCCCCAGCACCAGTGCCTTGCCGGGCCTCACCAGCGAGACCACGCGCGGCAGCAGGATTTGTGTGCCCGGAGCCGCCACGACGTTGGCAGGCGACGGCGCGCCGTAGGTTCTGGCCGCGATTTCTGTCAGCTCACGCCCGCGTCCCGCTTCCGGCAATCGCGATAGCGAGGTGGCGGGCAGGTCGAAAAGCGGGTAGGAGTGCGGATTGATACCAGTCGAGAGGTCGACGAAAGGCAGCACCGCGTTGGGGAAAAGCACCCTCGCCCGGCCAAGACTTCCACCGTGGTCCACCGCTCCATCAAGAAGCTTCATGTCAGTCCTGATCGCTTTCCTGTCTTTGGCCGTCGAATTCGTCCTGGGTTATCCGGACTGGCTGTTCCGCGCCATCGGCCATCCCGTAACATGGTTCGGCAGGCTGATATCCTTTCTCGACATCAGGCTCAACCGCGCCACTGATCCCGACGCGCTGCGTCGCCAAAATGGTGTCCGGGCGCTGCTGGTCATCGTGCTGCTGCCGGCGGTGATTGGTCTCTGCGTGCAGCTTGTTCTGCTCTGGTTCGTTCCGTTCGGGCTGTTCATTGCCGCCCTTCTGGCGACATCGCTGCTGTCGCAGAAAAGCCTCTACGACCATGTCGAGGCCGTGGCTGACGCGCTTGACTCGGGCGGCCTGGCCATGGGCCGCGTCGCCGTCTCGCGCATCGTCGGCCGCGATCCCGAGGCGCTCGACCGCGCCGCCGTCTGCCGGGCGGCGATCGAAAGCCTGGCCGAGAATTTTTCCGACGGCATCGTCGCCCCCGCCTTCTGGACGGGTGTCGGCGGTCTGGCCGGCGGTGCCGCCTACAAGGCCGCCAACACCGCCGATTCGATGATCGGCCACCGCACCCCGCGTCACGAGGCCTTCGGCTGGGCCGCCGCGCGCTTCGATGATTGGATCAACCTGCCGGCCTCGCGGCTGACAGCTTTGCTGATCGTGCTGGCGGCTTTCCTGGTCAAGGGCGCCGATCCCAGCAGCGCCCAGCAAGCGGTGTGGCGCGACGCGAAGAAGCACCGCTCGCCCAATGCCGGCTGGCCGGAGGCGGCGATGGCCGGCGCGCTTGGCCTGGCACTTGCCGGACCGCGCAGCTATGGCGGCATCGTGGTCGACGATGTTTTCATGGGCGAAGGCGGCCGCCGCGACGTCGACAGCGGCGACATCAGGCGGGCGCTGACGCTCTATCGCGTCGCCGATTATCTACTGATCGCGCTGTTCGGTTTGGTCTCGGCGATCACGGTTCTGGCGTTCTAGAACTCGATCCCCTGCTGCGCTTTCACGCCTGCCGAAAAATGGTGTTTGGTCACGCCCATCTCGGTGACCAGATCGGCCGCCTCGACCAGCGCCGGCTTGGCATTGCGGCCAGTGACGACAACATGCAGGCCTTCGCGACGCGCCTTTAGCGCGCCAACCACCGTGTCGAGATCGAGATAGTCGTAGCGCAGCGCGATGTTCAACTCGTCGAGCACGACGAGGCTGATCGAGGGATCGGCGATTAACTCAAGCGCCTTGGCCCATGCGGCTTCCGCCGCCGCGACGTCGCGCTTCAAATCCTGCGTCTCCCAGGTAAAGCCCTCGCCCATCGCATGCCAGACGACGCGGTCGCCGAAGGCGGCGAAAGCATCCTTCTCGCCGGTATGCCACTTACCCTTGATGAACTGGACGACACCGACGCGCTTGCCATAGCCGAGCATCCGCAACGCCAGGCCAAAGGCGGCTGTCGTCTTGCCCTTGCCCGGACCAGTGTTGACGATCAGCAGTCCTTTCTCGACCGTCTTGCTCGCCACCTCGGCGTCCTGCACCGCCTTGCGCTTGGCCATCTTGGCGCGATGGCGCTCTTCGTCCTTATCGTCGATGTCGGTCATGTCATTTCACCTTGAGGGGCAACCCCGCCACCATCAGCAGCACCGTATCGGCAACTGCCGCAACCTGCTGGTTGAGCCGACCGGCGTCATCGCGAAAACGGCGAGCCAGCGCATTGTCGGGCACGATGCCTTGCCCGACTTCATTGGATACCACGAACCAGGGTCCACGCGGCCGCGACAACACATCCGCCAGCCGCCGGCATTCGGCGACAAGGTCGTGCTCGGCCAGCATGTGATTGGTCAGCCACAGCGTCAGGCAGTCGACAAGCACCGGCTGGTTGTCGGGCAAGGCCTCGAGCGCACCGGCAAGGTCGAGCGCTGCGTCGATGGTCGTCCAGCCCTCGCCGCGCCTTAAGCGGTGCAGTGCGATGCGCTCGCGCATCTCGTCGTCATAGGCTTGCGCTGTGGCGATATACGCCCATGGTGAGGGCGAGGCCGTCACAAGAATTTCGGCGTGCGCGCTCTTTCCGGAGCGCGCGCCGCCGATGATGAAGGTCAGCTTGCTGCGATTAGGCAAAGCTGTCGCGCAGGCTGCTCGCGGTGCCGGTGAAGCGTCCACGCACCACGCCAACGACAGCGCCGAGCACCAGCCAGAACACCAGATTGGTCAACGTCACCGCCACCACGAACTGGTGGTGCAGGCCTTCCGGGATCGGTGTCTCGAAGCTGTCTGGCTGTGGTGCGCCGACGATGTGCGGTGCAATGATCAACGCCACTGCCAGGATCACCAGCGGCAGCGATCTGCGGAAAGCAATCAAAGCGAGACCGATCGCTGTCGCCACTGCCGTTGCCGTCCACCATATCTGGCGCGGCAAGAGATCGGCCGCAGGCATCGCCGGCAGTTCGGGCTGAAGGCCGAGACCGGGCGCCAGCGTGAACACGGCGAAACCAGCCAACCCCCAGAACACGCCCTGGCGCCAATTGCCGATGCCGCCTGCGAATTCGGAAACCGCAACCAGGATCAGCGCGAAGCCGATGCCGGTGGCGACATTGAAAACCGCACTGTATGCGTGACGCTCGAAGCCGTCGGCAGGCTCCCAGCCCTCATCCTCATGTTCGGGCGCAGTCGCGGCGGCTGGCGCCATGCTCATGGTGTTTGCAGCGGGCGCGGTGCTGCTGGCGGCATTGGTGCCAGCAGCGTTCTCGGCCGGTGCCGCGGCATGGTCGTGCTGATGGCCGGCGCCGGCCTTTTCGTAAACTTCGGCCTGGAGGATGAGAGGGGCGGTGGCATAGGCCTGCATGCAGGCAAGAACGACGCCGGCCACGAGCCCTGCGATCGCCGCGATGAACACGACGTTGCGAAACAGATTCATGATGTCAGATCCTCGTCAGTGGCAGGGAAATGCCATCGAATGGCGGTTGTCATGACCAGCATTGTGGACCGCATCGATATGCGAGAAGCCGACAAACCCGATGATGAAGGTGCCGAGCAGCGCGGCAAGCGCCAGCTGCATGAAGCGCGACTGCGAGGAGACGGAGGCGCCGAGGGAGACGGAAGCAGTAGTCATATCTTGTCCTTTCACCCTCCACCCGAGGGCCTGTCAGTTTTGCCGTCGCCGGCAGGTCTCCTGGCTCGCGGATCAGCGCCCTTCTCCACCTTCCCGAAGACGAATCTTCAGTGGCATATGGAGAGGACTACCGCACACAGTTGCGGGGGCAGCCACGGCATTGGGCAACAAACGAGCCCGCACCGCATTCCCTCTTGGCTCCAAAACGGAACCGACGACTGCGTGACTATAGGGAAAATCACGACACGCGGCAAACCAAATTCCGTCGGCAAGCAGCGCGATTGCGCCATGCCGACAAGACCAGTGGTCCTGGGCACGACAATTGACAATTGTGCTGGCCGGGTGTCGGCTGGCGTCCTCACAGGAAGCCAGCCATGCAGCCCATTGCCAGCGAGCGCGATCCCTATAACGGCCTGACCCGGGCCGAGCCGACGCTGCCCTCATCGGCCTATTGGGATGCGGCAGCCTATCAGCGCGACCTTAATGCCATCTGGTACAAAAACTGGCTGCTCGTCTGTCGCGAGGCCGATCTGGCCCAGCCGCTGGCTTTCCGTCGGTTCCGCATCGGCACGCAGGACATCGTCGTCCTGCGCGACGACACTGGCGAGCTGCGCGCCTTCCACAACACCTGCCGGCATCGCGGTTCGCAGCTTTGCCAGGAGAGCGAGGGCCGGCTGAAGGCGCGGCTGATCACCTGCCCCTATCACGCCTGGTCCTATTCGCTGCGCGGCGACCTCGTGCGCGTGCCGTCGAAATCGCTGCCTGATGGTTTCGACAAGGCCGACCACCCGCTCTATCGCGTCGCCCTTTCGGTGTGGCGCGGCTTCGTGTTCATCAATCTGCAGGAAGACGCGGCAGGCTCGGCGCAGGCATCCTTCGACCCTGCCTCCGGCAATCTCGGCAACTGGCCGCTGGAAGCGCTGGTCTCTGGCCATGTGCTGCGCAAGGTGATGAACTGCAACTGGAAGATCTTTTGGGAAAACTTCAACGAGTGCCTGCATTGCCCGGGCGTTCACAAGGATTTGTCGCGGCTGGTGCCGATCTATGGTCGCGGCCTGATGAGCCGCCACGACGATCCCGAATGGACGCGCCATGCCGACAATGACGCGCCGGAGTTTTCCGGTGGCCTGCGCGCCGGGGCCGAAACCTGGTCGCGTGATGGCCAGGCCCATGGACCAGTTTTCCCGGTGCTGACACCAGCCGAACGTGCAGCCGGCCAGACCTACGCCACCAGCCTGCCTTCAATGTTCATCGTCGGTCATGTCGACTATGTCAGGACCGTGCGGCTGGTGCCGCTCGGTCCCGAACAGACGGAGCTTGTCGCCGAATGGCTGTTCACGCCCGAGGCGCTCAGCGACCCATCAACCGACATCGACAACATCGTCGCCTTCGGCACGCAGGTGCTGGAAGAGGATGCGGCGATCTGCGAGGTCAACCAGAGGGGCCTGCGCTCGATGCGCCATGAAGCCGGCGTGCTGATGCCCGAGGAATATGAACTGCACCGCTTCCACAACTGGGTGCGTGAGCGGCACGCAGCGCTTTCTGTCTGATCGTCACAGGGACTTCGGCAGATAGCGCCAGGTCACGAAGCCGCACACCGCCGCCAGCAGGCTGAGCGTGATGAACACCGAGCCCAGCCCGAAGAAGATCAGCACGACGGAATAGACCAGCGGCGGCGTCAGTTCTGAGAAATCGAGATAGGTGCGGTAGACCGCCGCCATCTGCGCCCGCTCATAGGAGCGTACCGAGCGCATGAAGGCGGTCGAACCCAATGCGTCCAGCGCGATGGTGAAGAACGCGCCACCAAGCAGGAAGGCCCCCGTCAGCAACGGCGCGGTCGCTCCCACCGTGCCCGCGGCCAGCAGCATGGCCGACATGGCGAAATAGGCAAAGGTCATGGTCCGCCGGCCGCCAAAGCGTTTTCCAGCCTTCCCCCAGAAGATGGCCATGAACAACAGTGCGTTGCCGGCCGAGACCAAGAGGCCGCCGACAATAGCGCCCTGCCCGGTGATGACCATGAACAGCGGCCCATAGACGAAGAACGTCGACCAGAAACAGGAGCGGCCGAAGGCGATCAGCCACGCCAGTCTCAGCCTCGGCTGTGCGACGAAACGGCCGATATTGGCGAGCGGATTGGCCGGTCGTGTCTTGCCAGGCTGGATCGACTGGTTGTCGCTCAGCCGATAGAACCAGAACAGCGCCAGCAAAGCCATCGCAAACACGGCCACCGCGCCATGCGCGGCATAGATGCCGAAATGCGCGTAGAGAAAGATGCCGAGCGTCGGCCCCCCGGTCCAGGCAAACATCGACCACGCCATGCGCAGCGATTCGGCCTGCATGAAGTCGGTCTTGCGGATGTGATCCATGATGTAGAGGTTGAGCGTGATCGACAGCGCGCTGGCGCCCATGACGCGGCACAGCATACCGGCGATTTGCCCGGCAAGCGTATGGGTGACGAAGAACAGCGAGCCGATCGCCAGCAGACAGGCACCCGCGGTGTAGACCCAGCGCCGGGCAAAGCGGCGGATCAGCATCGGCATGAACAAGGTCACCGACAGGCCCATCATCGCCACAACCGTGTAGAGGATCGAGACGATCTGCTCGTTGTGGAGGATTTCGTAGGCCTGAATCGGGATGACGCTCGACACCGTGGCGCGGGCAAATGATTCGACCGCGTAGAGCGAGGCGAAGGTGCGCGCATCCGCGGCCTTGAGGGCCGGGAGCCAGATCGGATGGCGCACATGGGTGGACATTGCTTCCCCAAAGCAGAATCACCGGTCAAATCTGCCGTGGCCATTCCCCGGCGATTAAGAGGAAACCGACGCGTAACCGGCAAAAAGCGAAACCGGTCAAAGGCTTCCCGGCTCTGGCCTAAAGCGCCGCTCGATGCCGGCATCGCCGTGTTCCCGGCCTTCTTCTGTCCCGCCCAACCGTGATAGTCCTCAGGCAAGGGCTGAATCAGATCGCGAGACCATGACCATCCATACGCCGACCGCACCCGTTCCGGAGCCATCCAGGCGCATCGTCGCCATCGACATCGTGCGCGGCATCGCGCTGCTGGCCATGGCGAGCTACCATTTCACCTGGGACCTGGAGAATTTTCACTACACCGATCCCGGCCTCACCGCCTTCGGCGGGTGGAAGATCTACGCGCGCTGCATCGCCTCGACCTTTCTGTTCCTGGTCGGCGTCAGCCTGTTCCTCGCTCACGGCAGACAGATCCGCTGGACCGGCTTCTGGAAACGCTTCGCGATGGTCGCCGTGGCGGCGATTGCCATATCTGCAGTCACCTGGTTCGTTACGCCAGGCGGTTTCATCTTCTTCGGCATCCTGCACGAGATAGCGCTGGCAAGCTTGCTCGGCCTCGCCTTCCTGCGCCTGCCGGCACTGCTCACCTTGCTGGTATCGGCGGTGATTATCGTGGTGCCCTTCTATGTCAGTCTGGAATCCTTCGATCATCCCTGGCTGTGGTGGGTCGGCCTTTCGGCCATCAATCCGCGCTCCAACGACTACGTGCCGCTGTTCCCGTGGTTCGGCGTGGTGCTTGCCGGCCTCGCAGTGGCCAAGCTTGCCTCTACCTCGGGTCTGCTGGAGCGGCTGGCGAGCCTTACGCCCGGCCGCTGGGCCAATCCCTTGCTCTTCATCGGCCGGCACAGCCTTGCCTTCTACCTGATCCACCAACCGATACTGTTCGGCTGCGTCTGGCTTTTTTCGCAGGTGATGCCCGCCCCGGCCGAAACCCCGCAGGTGGAGTTCCTGAAAACCTGCCAAGTGTCGTGCGAACAGACGCGCAACGCGACCTTCTGTTCGAGCTATTGCGGCTGCATGCTAACGACGCTGCAGGGCGAAGGCTCTCTTGATCGGCTCTACAACAACGACCAGACTGCGGAATTCCGGGCGCATCTGGGCGATCTGGCCGCCAGTTGCACGGCCCAGACCGAAGACAAGGTGGACGAGGGAGGAACGCAATGACCGAAACACAGCCGAAGCCCGGGGTAATACCTTGGCCACCGGTGATCTACGCCGCGGCAATCGCCATCAGCGTCATCCTCGGCATGCTCTATCCGCTGCCCTGGATCGGCGACCTGCTGGGCGACCTGCTGTTCGCCGCCGGCTGGGTGGTGCTGTTCGGCGCAGCGGCACTCTGGGTCACCGCCATCCGCACCATGATGCGGGCCAAGACCACGCTCAGTCCGACCGCCTTGCCCGAGCATCTCGTCACCTCAGGCCCATTCGGCATCACCCGCAACCCGATCTATCTGGGGTTGACGCTGATGCTGATCGGTGTCGCCTTTGTCTCGGGGATAGCCTGGTTCTTCCTGTTTGCCTTCATTGCCGCCTTCGTCACGCAGAAGGTCGCCATCGAGGGCGAGGAAAAGATCCTGGCGGCGAAGTTCGGCAAGAAATACCGGGACTACGCCAAACGGGTGCGGCGCTGGATTTGAACAGCGGCTCAGGTGTTGACGCCGAGCTCCACCAGCCGCTCGACGCAGGATTCCTCGGCCTGGTCGAGTTCGGCCAGCGTCTCCTCGAGGTCGCGGCGCTTTTGCCTTAAATCCTCACGCTTTTCCTCGATGCGCTTGATCATCAGCTTGAGTTGACCGACCTCGCCGGGCGGTTCCTTGTACATCTGGATGATTTCGCGGATCTCGTTGATCGAGAAGCCGAGCCTCTTGCCGCGCATGATCTGCCGGATGAGATGGCGGTCGGACGGACGAAACAGCCGCGTACGCCCGCGCCGTACCGGCTGCACCAGCCCCTCATCCTCATAGAACCGCAGCGTCCGCGTCGACACGTCGAATTCGCGGGTCAGCTCGGTGATCGAATAATATTCCCGCATTGTCACTCCCGCACCCCGGAATTCAAGGCGGTCGCCAAGGCGGCGCGCCCTTCCGTCCCGAACCAAACCCGTGCCATGGCGGAATCGACATGGCACCCCGCGCAAGCCTCGCACGGCATTTACGTAAAAGTCAATTGAGAGACGCTTCGGCCTTCACGGCACGGCGAACCACCATGTGGCGAGACCGAGGAAGGCAAAGAAGCCGACGACATCGGTCACCGTGGTGACGAAGACGGCAGAAGCGACCGCCGGGTCGATCTTGAACCGGTCGAGCAGCAGCGGGATTAGGATGCCGGCAAGTGCTGCCACGAACATGTTGATGATCATCGCCGCCGCGATGATGCCGCCCAGATTGCGATCTTGGAACCAGGCCGCAGCGACAATGCCGATCAGGACAGCGAAGATGACGCCGTTGATGAAGCCGACGCCCATTTCGCGGCGGATGATGCGGCCGGCATTGTAGATGTCGATATCCCTGGTCGCCAGCGCCCGCACGGTGACGGTCATGGTCTGCGAGCCGGCATTGCCGCCCATGCCGGCGACGATCGGCATCAGCACGGCAAGCGCCACGATGTGCTCGATCGTGCGGTCGAACAGGCTGATCACCGAAGCCGCGAGGAATGCGGTCAAGAGATTGATCAGCAGCCAGGGAACACGCGAGCGCGACGTCGAGAAAATGCTGTCGGAAAGCTCTTCGTCGCCGACGCCGCCCATGCGCAGCAGATCTTCCTCGGCCTCCTGCTGGATGACGTCGACGACATCGTCGATGGTCAGCACGCCGACCAGCCGCTCGTTCTCGTCGACGACGGCAGCGGAGAGAAGATCGTACTGCTCGAACTCACGCGCCGCTTCTTCCTGGTCCATCGTCGCCGGAATGGCGTGGCGCGTCTCGTGCATGACCTCTCCAACCTTGACCGTGCGCTTGGTGCGCAGAATCTGGTCGAGGTCGATGGCGCCAAGCAGCTTGAAGGTCGGGTCGATGACGAAGATCTGGCTGAAGCGCTCAGGCAGGTTCTTGTCTTCGCGCATATAGTCGATGGTCTGGCCGATGGTCCAGAACGGCGGCACCGCGACGAACTCCGTCTGCATACGCCGCCCGGCGGTCTCTTCGGGATAGTCGAGCGAGCGGCGCAGCCTGATCCGTTCGGTGAACGGCAGCTGCGACAGGATCTCGTCCTGATCTTCCTTTTCAAGGTCTTCGAGAATGTAGACCGCGTCGTCGGTATCGAGCTCCTGCACGCCCTGGGCGATCTGCGCGTTGGGCAGATGATCGACGATGTCGCGGCGGATCGTCTCGTCGACCTCGGTGAGCGCCGAAAAGTCGAAGTCCGTGCCCAGAAGCTCGACCAAGGCACGACGCTGTTCGGGATGTAGAGCCTCGATGAGATCGCCGAGTTCCGACTGGTGCAGATCGTCGACGTCGCGCTTCAGCGTCAGCGTGTCACGATCGGCGATGGCCGCGCCGATCTGCGCCAGGAAGGACGACAGGACCGCACCGTCCTCGCCATAGATGTCGGCGCGGGCGTCGTCAGCCGCCTTGGCGGAGGTCGTCTGCTTGTCCTCCACCAGCGCCTCCCGCCGTCAGAATCCCAAAAAGGTCCCTGTCAGGTCTAGACCATGATCCCAAAAAGGGGAAACCGGTTTTAAGCCCAACCCTCAACACAGAAGAAAGACAGGGATACGAGGCCATTCGGCTTCGCAGCCCGCCACTCTAACCCACTGGATTTCTGAGTGAAAAGCAGCCTTGCCCATCGGTGCCGATTTTTACCTCGCTGCGTCGCCTGGCGATCCCGATTTCGTCAAAAGATGATGCAACGCCAGCTTCAAGCCGCGCGACAGCTGATGTCGCTGGGGAAAGAGCACCCCTGCACGGTTGAGGCAGAATTGTCATGATGCAGGTCAGCCACTTGCTCGACCCGCCCAACCGTAAACCAGAACAGCCGGAAAACCTTGAAGATCAGGTCGCAGACAGCGGACAAGGAAATCGAGGAGCGGCGCGTTCGCGTGGTCGTCGCCGAACGCAATCCGCTCGTCGTATCGGCTCTGCGCGAAATGCTGGAATGCGACGGGCGCTTCGAACTCCTGGCTTCGGTGCAAAGCGGCAGGCATTTCCTGGAACTGGCAATGGCGGGCGAATTCGACGTCGCCGTGATCGGCTGGAAGCTCGCCGACATGGATGGCGCGGACGTCCTGGCCGAGGTTCACAGCCGCAAGCTCAATGTGCGCATCGCGGTGTTTTCAAACGATCATGACATCGGCATCCTGAAACAGTGCGTGCGGCTTGGAGCCCAGGGTTACTGCTTCCAGTTCGACGATCCCTCGATCATCTTCGAGACGATCCTGGCGGTCGCGCATGGACGCATCTGCATCCCCTACATCGACATCAACAAGGTCAACGATACACCCCTGGCGCTGCTCACGGTGCGCGAGCGCGAGTTGCTGGCGGTGCTTTCCGACGGCTGGACCAATCTGCAGATCGCGACGCGGACCGGGATTTCCGAGAACACGGTGAAGTACCACCTCAAGAATCTCTACGACAAGCTTGATGTCCGCAACCGGGCGATGGCCGTCGCGCTATATTCGCGAGAGCGGCGTACCCAGAAGCAGCCTTTCGGGTAGGTCAACCGGGTAGGCTACCCCCACCCGCGCGCGGCGAGATGTTACCCGCCAAGGTGTTGTTGGCATTAGCCGTCGAAACGAAACTCCCCACCACCGCTTTGCTGGATCAGGAGGAGTTCGCACCATGGCCGGTTTCACCCATCTTTTCATTCCCGGGCCGACCAACATTCCCGAACAGGTCCGGCAGGCGATGAACCTGCCGATGGAGGACATGCGCGCCGCATCCTTCCCCGATCTTACTTTGCCGCTGTTCGAGGACATCAAAAAGGTTTTCAAGAACGAGACCGGCCGCGTCTTCATCTACCCGTCTTCCGGGACCGGCGCCTGGGAAGCGGCGATGACCAATGTGCTTAGCCCCGGCGACCGCGTGCTGATGTCGCGCTTCGGCCAGTTCTCGCATCTGTGGGTCGACATGGCCGAGCGGCTTGGCTTCGAGGTCGATGTCATCGACTGCGAATGGGGTACCGGCGTCCCGCTCGAGCTCTACGCCGAGCGGCTGAAGGCCGACAAGGCGCATCGCATCAAGGCCATCTTCTGCACCCAGAACGAGACGGCGACCGGTGTCACCAGCGACGTCGCCGGCTGCCGCGCAGCACTCGACGACGCAAACCACCCTGCTTTGCTCTTCGTCGACGGCGTGTCGTCGATCGGCTCGATCGATTTCCGCCAGGAGGAATGGGGCGTCGACTGCGCCGTCAGCGGCTCGCAGAAGGGCTTCATGCTGCCCGCCGGCCTCGGTTTCCTCTCAGTCAGCAAGAAGGCGCTCGTCGCTTCGCGGGGCGCCACCCACCGGCGCTGCTTCTTCTCGTTCGAAGACATGATCCGCGCCAACGATGCCGGCTATTTTCCTTATACGCCGGCTACACAGCTGTTGCGCGGCCTGCGCGCCTCGCTCGACCTGATCGCTGAGGAAGGGCTGGACAACATCTTCGCCCGCCACCATCGCCTCGCCGAAGGCGTGCGCAAGGCGGTCGATGCCTGGGGCCTGAAGCTCTGCGCCAAAGCGCCGAAATGGCACTCCGATACGGTCAGCGCCATCCTGGTGCCTGATGGCATCGACAGCGGCGATGTCGTCAGGCGCGCCTACGCCACCTACCAGACATCGCTCGGCGGCGGCCTCAACAAGGTGTTCGGCAAGGTGTTCCGCATCGGCCATCTCGGCTGGCTGAACGAGGTGATGGTGCTGGCCTCCCTGTCGGCCGCCGAAATGGCGCTGCTCGACTGCGGCGTCCGGCTGGCGCCCGGCTCCGGCGTCGGCGCCGCCATCCAGCATTTCCGCGCCTCTGCCGCCGTGCCGGTCGCCGAAGCGGCCTGAGGGGGAGCCGACGATGAGCCACACCATCAATCATTTGAAGAAGCTCAGGCTGCAGCGCAGCGAGCTCGCGGTTCCAGGCTCCAGCCCGGAGATGATCGACAAGGCGGCCAACAGCGCCGCCGACTTCGTCTTCCTCGATATCGAGGACGCGGTCGCCCCACCCGACAAGGAACGCGCCCGCAGGAACATTATCCAGGCGCTCAACGACATCGACTGGCGCGCCAAGGGCAAGACCGTCTCGGTGCGCATCAACGGGCTGGACACCCATTACATGTATCGCGACGTGGTCGACGTGATGGAACAGGCCGGCGACCGGCTGGACACGATCCTGGTGCCGAAAGTCGGCGTGCCGGCCGACCTCTACATGGTCGAGGCCATGGTCAACCAGATCGAGATGGCCAAGGGTTTCAAGACCCGTGTCGGCCTGGAGGCGCTGATCGAGACCGCGCTCGGCATGGCCAATGTCGAGGCCATTGCCGCCACATCAGGACGGCTGGAAGCCATGCATTTCGGCGTCGCCGATTACGCGGCGAGCTGCAAGGCGCGCACCGTCAACATTGGCGGCCTCAACCCCGACTATCCCGGCGACCAGTGGCATTTCGCGCTGTCGCGCATGACCGTCGCCTGCCGCGCCTACGGCCTGCGCGCGATTGACGGACCGTTCGGCGATTTCTCCGACCCGGAAGGCTACAAGGCAGCCGCAAGGCGCGCCGCGGCGCTTGGCATCGAAGGCAAATGGGCGATCCACCCCTCGCAGATTGCGCTCGCCAACGACGTGTTCTCGCCGCCGGAAAAGGAGGTCACCCGCGCCAGGCGCATCCTCGAAGTGCTGAAGGAGGCCGAGGCGCAGGGCAAGGGAGCGGCCGCACTAGACGGCAAGATGATCGACGCCGCGTCGGAGCGCATGGCGAGGAATGTCTTGGTGGTCAACGAGGCCATCGAACGCGCCGGCCAACTGATTAGCTAACGACCGCGCCACGCATCGACTGTTCAGGGAGGACAAAATGGACATACACGAATATCAGGCCAAGGAACTGCTCGCCCGCCACGGCGTGCATGTGCCGCGCGGCGGACTGGCCTACAGCCCCGAGCAGGCGACTTACCGGGCGCGCGAGATCGGCGGCAGCAAATGGGTCTTGAAGGCGCAGGTGCATTCCGGCGCCCGCGGCAAGGCTGGCGGCATCAAGCTCTGCGCCAATGACGAGGAGATCTCCAGTGCCGCCGAAGCGATGCTCGGCCGCAAGCTGGTGACGCAGCAGACCGGTCCGCGCGGCAAGCTGATCTCCAGGCTCTATCTCGAGGAAGCCGTCGACATTGCGCAGGAGCTCTATGTCGGCTTCGTCCTCGACCGCAAGGAAGAGCGCGTGATGATCGTGGCGTCGGCCGCCGGCGGCATGGAAATCGAGGACATCGTCGAAAAGGCGCCCGATTCCATCCTGCGCACATCGGTCGATCCCGGCGTCGGCATGCAACGTTTCCAGGCACGCGAGATCGCCTTCGGGCTTGGCCTCGACCACAATCTGATCGGCAAGGCGACCGAGACCATCTTCAGCTGCTACCAGGTGTTCCGCGACTACGACGCCTCGATGCTGGAGATCAATCCGCTGGTGGTGACCCGCGACGGCAATCTGATCGCGCTCGACGCAAAAATGTCGTTCGACGAGAACGCCCTGTTCAGGCGCCCGGAAATCTCCGAGCTGCGCGACAAGAGCCAGGAAGACCCGCGCGAAACCTTCGCCAGCGACCGCGGCCTCTCTTATGTGGGCCTCGACGGCAACATCGGCTGCATCATCAACGGCGCCGGGCTCGCCATGGCAACCATGGACATGATCAAGATCGCCGGCGGCGAGCCGGCCAACTTCCTCGACATTGGCGGCGGCGCTTCGCCCGAGCGGGTGGCGAAATCCTTCCGCGCCGTGCTCGGCGACAAGAATGTCGAGACCATCCTGGTCAACATCTTCGCCGGCATCAACCGCTGCGACTGGGTCGCGGAGGGCGTCATCAAGGCGATACGCGAGGTCGGCGTCAACGTGCCGCTGGTGGTGCGGCTTTCCGGGACGAAGGCCGAGGAAGGCCGCCGTATCCTGGCCGATTCCGGCGAGGCGGTGATCGTTGCCGACACGCTGGCCGAAGCCGCCGAAAAAGCCGTCGCCGCCTGGCGCGCGGCCACCAAGAAAAAAGCAGCCTGAGGGAGGTCGAAAAAATGGCAATCCTGCTCAATCGCAGCACCCGGGTCATCGTCCAGGGTTTTACCGGCAAGATCGGCAGCTTCCATGCCGAGGACATGAAACGTTATGGCACCAAGCTGGTCGGCGGCGTCACGCCCGGCAAGGGCGGCCAGAAGCATCTCGGCCTGCCCGTCTTCAACACAGTCAAGGGCGCGGTGCGCGAGACCCGCGCGGAAGCCAGCATCGTCTTCGTGCCGCCGCCCTTCGCCGCCGATTCGATCATGGAGGCAGCGGACGCGGGGATAAAACTCTGCGTCTGCATCACCGACGGCATCCCCTCGCAGGACATGATGCAGGTCAAGCGCTACATGCTGCGCTACCGCTACGAGGACCGCATGCGGCTGATCGGCCCGAACTGTGCCGGCGTCATCACGCCTGGACAGGCGCTGATGGGCATCATGCCGGGCTCGATCTATCTGCCCGGCCGCGTCGGCATTGTCGGCCGCTCCGGCACGCTGGGCTACGAGGCCGCCTCGCAGATGAAGGCGCTCGGCATCGGCGTGTCGACCAGCGTCGGCATCGGCGGCGATCCGATCAACGGCTCCTCCTTCAAGGACATGCTGAAGCTGTTCGAACAGGACGACGACACCGACGCCGTGGTGATGATCGGCGAGATCGGCGGGCCGCAGGAAGCCGAAGCCGCGATCTGGGCGCGCGACAACATGCGCAAGCCGCTGATCGCCTACATCGCCGGCCTTTCCGCCCCAAAAGGCCGCCGCATGGGCCACGCCGGCGCCATCATCTCGGCCTTCGGCGAGTCGGCGCAGGAGAAGGTGGAGATCCTGAAGGAGGCCGGCGTCATCATCGTGCCGACGCCGTCGTCTTTTGGTGAGGTAGTCGCTGACACGCTGACCAGGATGAAGAAGGCTGCCTGATTTCCACTGTCAGGCGGTATCCAGGCTGTTGCGGGAAACACGAGGCGGCGGCGCGGTCGGCATGACCCGCCGCCAGTGTCCTGGAAAATCGACTTCAGGAATTTGCACAGCGCGAAGGCTATCAAACACGCCCCGAATTTAACGATCCGCCGTTTCGGCGCGCCCGCGCAGGCGACAAGATCAGACCAAGATTGCGCAACAAAACTTAATATCACTTCACGCATGCAGCCACTTTGGCCTGAAATAGTCGCAGCATCAGGGGGCTCTTACTGCCTCGCTGCTGTGGAGCATGCATGTTCAAAATGATTTCTGGAATCTTCGCCGGCCGGGCCTCTCTTGCCGCGATGGCAATCCTGTTTTCAACGCATCCGGGGATCGTGCTGGCGGCGGACGCCATTGCCGTCGACACTGATGCCGATACTGGGGATTTGACCCCGCCGCCCGATCCTTCGCGCTTCGGGCGCTTCGAACAGAAACTGACGGACTGGCATGTCGTCCTTGGCGGTGGCGCCATCATCGTCCCCAAATACGAGGGCAGCAACGAATTCAAGGTCATGCCGGTGCCTTTCGTATCGGCGACATTCCTCGATACGGTGACGATCGATCCGACGGGCGCCAACGTCGCCGTCTATGAACACGGGCCGTTCGAACTCAGCGCGCGGCTTGGCTATGACATGGGCCGCAAGGAGGACGATTCCGATCATCTGCGCGGCTTGGGGGATGTCGACATGGGCGCGATCGTCGGCGGCAAGGCGGCGCTGAAGTTCGGCCCGGCGGAAATCTTCGCGCAATTGGACCAGACCGTCGGCGGCAGCGACGGCCTGGAGGGCACGCTTGGCATTGAGCTGACCCAGCCTCTCTCCCAATCCTTGATGGTCGGCGCCAGCGCATCGGTCGTTTTCGCCGACGAAAAATACATGCAGGCCTATTTTGGCGTCACGCCCGAACAATCGGTTCGCTCGGGGTTGGCCCAGTATGATGCCGGCGCCGGATTGAAGCGTGCCGATTTTTCGATTTCCGCCACATATATGCTCAATCAGAACTGGATGGTGCGTGGCCAGGCGGGGGTCGGCATTCTTGTGGGGGATGCCGCCGACAGCCCTGTGGTCGTCGACAAGGTCCAGCCCTCGGGGATGCTCCTTGTCGGATACAGGTTTTGATGCCCACACATCTGCCAATGCAGGCTGCGGCAAACGCCGGCCGTATCGATTTGAACGCCGAGTTCAAATCCCCGAGGCACGAGCCGCATATCCTCATTGTCGAAGACGATATCGAGATCGCGCGCATGCTGGGCGAGACACTCACCGAAAACGGCATGATCGTGGAGATCGCCGGCAACGGCGTGCGCATGAACGCAGCACTTCGTAGCCAGAAATTCGATCTGATCGTGCTCGATATCATGCTGCCTGGCGAGAACGGCCTCAGCATCTGCCGCCGGCTTCGTGCGCACACGAATGTTCCGATCCTGATGCTGACCGCGCTTGGCGAGGAAATCGACCGCATCTTCGGACTGGAGATCGGCGCCGACGATTACGTGACCAAACCGTTCAGCGCGCGCGAACTGACGGCACGGATACGGGCGTTGCTGCGCCGCACCGCTTACGCGCCCGACGAGCGGGACCGATCGAAGGTGCTGCGCTTCAACGGCTGGCGCCTCGATCCCGTTCGCCGGCAATTGCATGACCCAAGCAATGCGCGGGTTGCGACCACGACGCATGAATTCGATCTGCTGCTGGCGTTTTGCCGCAATGCCGGCCGGGTTCTTTCGCGCGAGGAGCTTCTGAGCGTAACCCATGCCGGGCTTGCCGGGCCGATCGAGCGAAGCGTCGATGTCCATGTCAGCCGGATCCGCCAGAAGATCGAAAAGGATGCGCGCGACCCGGTGCTCCTCAAGACTGTTCGGCTGGGTGGCTACATCTTCACCGCGACGGTGGAGGAGGCGTGAGGGGTTTGGTCTGCCGTTTCCTGCCCCAGTCGGTGCGTGGGCAGTTCACGGCAATCATTTTCGCCGCGGTGATTACGATCATGTCCGTCGGATCGGTCGTCGAAGGTTTGATAGAGAATGTTGACCTTCCAGTCGTGGAAGACAGCGCCAGGCGAGCTGCCGTTGTCGCTGCCTTGTTGCGCAAAACACCAACGGAGGATCGTGGTGCGATTCTGGCCGCGGCGACACGCGCCGGCTTTGATTTCAAGATCCTGCCCAGCCAACAGATCCGCGCCATTCCGTATTCCTATCTGCAATGGCGGAGCATCGAATGGCTCTTTCGAATGGACAGTGGGCCCATTGATGGACGCTGGATAAGGATCGACGGCCAATACGCGTTTGTCGTCGATCTGGACCAGCAGAGCGTCCTGGCGCATTTCGGCATGCCCGATTCCTGGCTGACATCAGGCTTCGTCCGTGCCTCGTTTTACAGGTTCATGGCTTTCGTCGCCTTGCCCATCCTGATCTGGCTGTTTGCGGTATGGGCGGTAACGGACCCGCTGAAGCGGATCTCGGCGGCTGTAAGTTCGGCCGAGATTGAGAATAGCGACGAGCTCTTCGTCGAACGCGGCTCGATCGAAATGATAGACTTGGCCCGTGCTCTAAACAGGATGAGAACGCGTATCCGGACGATGATCGAAAATCGCACGCGCATGTTGCGCAGCGTTAGCCACGACCTGCGCACGCCTTTGACGCGGCTGCGGCTTCGCGCCGAGCGCATGGAGGATGGCCCCGTTCGAACCGCCATACTGTCCGATGTCCAGCACATCGAGGATCTGATCGATGAGACGCTGACCTATCTGCGCAACGATGTCTCGACGGAACAACTGCAGCGAGCCGACATTGCCAGCGTGCTGCAAACCGTCTGTGCCGAATTCTCCGATGTCGGGTTCTCGGTTTCCTATTCCGGACCGGACAGGCTTCTTGGCTGGTGCAAACCCAATGCGCTGGCGCGTGCGATCACCAATTTGTGCGACAATGGGGTCAAATTCGCTGGCAACGTCACCGTCGCATTGACGCAGACCGACACAGCGGCGCGCATCGCGATCGGCGACGATGGACCAGGCATTTCGATGACGGCGCGCTCCCGCGTCTTCGAACCATTCTTCAAGGAGGACATGTCACGCGGCGTTGCGTCGAAGCACGGTTTCGGCCTGGGCCTGTCGATCGTAGCGGATATCATCCAGGGTCACGGCGGCAAGATCGAGTTGCATGACAACCAGCCAACCGGGCTCGTCGTTACCGTCGATCTGCCGAATGGACCAGGTATCCTGCCGTCATGAACGCTTGGCGTCGGTCGCATGCCAAGGGTAATGCGCGGGCACGTCAAACGAGATGCGCCCTGCCCGCCATCGGCGGCTGATACAAATCGGATTTCGGGAGGGAGAATGGTGCGGTCGAGAAGACTCGAACTTCCACGGGTTGCCCCACAGCGACCTCAACGCTGCGCGTCTACCAATTCCGCCACGACCGCACGTGGTAGGAGCCGGAACCGACCGGCACGCGGCGTGTAGCAAATCGTTTCCGGCGAAACAAGTGCGCGGCAAGCAATAATCTCAACCGATTGGCATAACGGTCCACAGGATTGGAATACGGCGCAGGAACTGGACGTTTTGAGCGATTGACGCCATATGGGAGGCAGATGCATGTCGCCCGAAAGTGCAAGCGGATCGCGGCGGCACAAGCGAAAAACGAAAAGCCATGCCAGAACGCAGCCAGATTGCCACGTCGTTCCTGCCGCTCCCCGGTTCGGCACCGGTCGAGTGGCGCATCGAGCCTGATCTCACCGCCTATCCCGATGCGATCGCCTTCATGGAGACGCGCGCCGAGGCGATCCGCAGCGGGGCCGCCGGCGAAATGGTCTGGCTGGTCGAACATCCCCCGCTCTACACCGCCGGCACCAGTGCCCGCATCGAGGATTTGATCGAGCCTGACCGGTTTCCGGTCTTCGCGGCCGGACGCGGCGGCGAATACACCTATCATGGGCCGGGCCAGCGGGTTGCCTATGTCATGCTTGACCTGAAGCGGAGGCGCGAGGACGTGCGCGCTTTCGTCGCCGCGCTCGAACAGTGGATCATCGGCACGCTTGCTGCCTTCAACGTCCATGGCGAGCGCCGCGAGGACCGGGTTGGCGTCTGGGTGGTGCGGCCCGATCGCCCTGCCTTGCCGGACGGCTCGCCGGCGGAGGACAAGATCGCCGCAATAGGCATCAGGCTGCGGCGCTGGGTGAGCTTTCACGGCATCGCCATCAATGTCGAGCCGGACCTCGCCCATTTCAGCGGCATCGTACCCTGCGGCGTGCAGGACCACGGCGTCACCAGCCTCGTCGACCTCGGTCTGCCCGTTGGCATGGCCGACCTTGATCTGGCGCTTAAATCAGCCTTCGAGGACGTGTTCGGCCCCGCCACGGCCTTGCCCGTCGAAGCGGCGCGCAAGGTCGGTTGAGCCTTCGCCAAATCACATGGCGCCGATCCAGATCGCCATGGAAATGAGGAATGTGCTCATGCAAACCAGCGAGATGACATCCTGAACCAGATCGGTCATAACTCTCTCCTGTTGTTGATATGTTCTCAATTTGTTCTAATTTTGTTTCAATGTCAACGGACGGAACCCGGCTGCCTCCAGAATCTCCGGGCGATCAAATCGGCAGGGTTAAGGAAAGGTTGACGGCGCGGGACCTATCAACAGGTCAGGAAGATGTGGGCGACGCCCTCTTCCCGTAGCGTATGGATGAGCCTTTTGCGGCTCATGGCGCGTTTCAAGCCATTGCGATTGCTCGCCTGGGGCAAGCTATATTAACGCCTGCTTAATCTCAGCCGGGACAATAGTGGGCAAGCTGAACGACTACCGAGTGATGGACGTGGGGCAACACCAAGGCGCCAATCAAGCTGATCGTTGGCGAAAGCGCATGAGGCAAGGCCGCCGGTGGCGCCTCCCGCGCAACTTCGTAACCTGGCTGCTCATCCTTGTGATGATCGCGATCTCTTCCACCCTGATCGCACTGAAGGCTCACTGGCGGTTCTGATCCCCCAGTGACCCTCGGAGAGATCAAAATCCCTACAGCGGCACAACCTTGCCGTCGGCCAGCGTAACGCGCCGGTCCATGCGCGAGGCCAGGTCGTGATTGTGGGTCGCGATCAGCGCGGCGAGTCCCGATTGCTTGACCAGTGCGCTCAGCGCGTCGAAGACATAGGAGGCGGTGACCGGGTCGAGGTTGCCGGTCGGCTCGTCGGCCAAAAGCACCAGCGGCGCATTGGCGACGGCACGGGCAATGGCGACGCGTTGCTGTTCGCCGCCGGAAAGTTCGGACGGCCGGTGCGAGGCGCGCTTGCCGATCTGCATGTAGTCGAGCAGTTGCGCCGCGCGCTCGGACGCTTCCTTGCGGCTCAACCCCTTGATCAGCTGCGGCATCATGATGTTTTCCAGCGCGGAAAACTCCGGCAGCAGATGATGGAACTGGTAGACGAAGCCGACATCGTTGCGGCGGATTGACGTACGCTCGTCGTCGGACAATCGCCCGCAGGCCCGGCCGGACAGGATCACGTCGCCGGCGTCGGGGCGTTCGAGCAGGCCGGCGGTATGCAGCAGCGTCGACTTGCCGGTGCCGGACGGCGCCACCAGCGCCACCATCTCGCCGCGCTTCAGCGCAAAATCGGCGCCGTTGAGAATGGTCAGCTTGCGCGGCCCCTGGACATAGTGCCGTTCGACGCTCTTCAACTCGATAATGACCTCAGCCACTACTCGTACCTCAAGGCTTCGACGGGATCGAGGCGAGCCGCCCGCCACGCCGGAAACACCGTCGCCAGGAAAGACAGGCCGAGCGCCATGATGACGACATAGGTCGTCTCGCGCGGATCCATTTTGGCCGGCAACTGGCTGAGAAAATAGAGTTCCGGGTTGAACAGCACCTTGCCGGTCATCCACGAGAAGAACTGCCGGATCGATTCGATGTTGGTGCAGATGACGACGCCGAGCAGCACGCCGGCCAGCGTGCCGGTGACGCCGATCGCAGCACCCGTCATCAGGAAGATGCGCAGGATGGCGCCGCGTGAGGCGCCCATGGTGCGCAGGATGGCGATATCGTGCCCCTTGTCCTTCACCAGCATGATCAGCCCGGAAATGATGTTGAGCGCCGCCACCAGCACGATCAGCGTCAGGATCATGAACATGACGTTGCGCTCGACCTGCAGCGCCGAAAAGAAGGTCTCGTTGCGCTGGCGCCAGTCGACCATGTCGATCGGCCGCTGCGCTGCCTCTTCGACCTTCGGTTTCAGCGCGTCGACATCGTCGGGATTGTCGACATAGATCTCGATCGTCTGCGCGCGGCCATCCATGTTGAAGTAGAGCTGCGCTTCGGAAAACGGCATATAGACGATGGAAGTGTCATATTCCGACATGCCGACTTCGAAGATCGCCGCGATCTTGTAGCCCTTCATACGCGGGGTCGTGCCGATCGGCGTCACGTCGCCATCGGGCGAGATCAGCGTAATGGTGTCGCCCAGCGTCAGCCCGAGATTCTCGGCCATGCGCTTGCCGATGGCCACACCCTCGCCTGTATCGAAATCGGCGAGCGTGCCTTGCTTGATGTTGCTGGCGACGATCGAGATCTTGCCGAGATCATCGCCCCTGATACCGCGCACCAGTGCGCCGGTGCCGCCGCCGACATTGCCTTGCGCCAGCACCTGGCCGTCGATCAGCGGAATGGCGTATTTGACGCCGGGCACGCCGTTGATGCGGCCGGCAACCTGGGTGTAGTCCTCAAGCGGCGAATCGAGCGGCTGCACGATCAAATGGCCGTTGACGCCGAGGATGCGCGTCAACAACTCGGCGCGGAACCCGTTCATCACAGCCATGACCACGATCAGCGTCGCCACCCCCAGCATGATGCCGAGGAAGGAGATCGAGGCGATGACGGAAATCACCGTCTCCTTGCGCCGCGAGCGCAGATAGCGCCACGCCACCATGCGTTCGAAGATGGAGAACGGGCCGGCGCCCGCCGATCTTGTCGCCGCCGCCTCGGTCATGCAGCAGCACCGAAGCGCTTTTTCGCGTCGGCCAGCGGCAGCGTTTCACGCTCGCCGGTCTTGCGATTCTTGATCTCGATCTCGCCGGCGGCAACGCCGCGCGGCCCCACGATCACTTGCCAGGGCAGGCCGATCAGGTCGGCGGTGGCGAACTTGCCACCCGGCCGCTGATCGGTGTCGTCGTAAAGCACATCCTTGCCGGCAGCAGTGAAGGCGGCATAGAGTTCGTCACAGACGCGGTCGCAATCGGCGTCGCCCACCTTCATGTTGATCAGGCCGATGTCGAACGGCGCCACGCTGTCCGGCCAGATAATGCCGTTCTCGTCATGGCTGGCTTCGATGATCGCCGCGACAAGCCGCGACGGGCCGATGCCGTAGGAGCCACCGGAGACGAAATGATCCTTGCCGTCGGGCCCGGTCACCTTGGCGCCCATGGGCTTGGAATATTTGTCACCGAAATGGAAGATGTGGCCAACCTCGATGCCCCGCGCCGAGACACGGTCCGCTTCGCCGAGCTTGTCCCACGCCGCTTCGTCATGCATCTCGTCGGTGGCGGCGTAGGGCGTCGTCCACGTTTTGACGATGTCCGATATCTCGGCGTCATTGGCGAAGTCGGTGTTTTCGCCGGGCACCTGGAGCGACAGATAATCGCGATCGCAATAGACCTGGCTTTCGCCGGTGTCGGCCAGGATGATGAATTCATGGCTGAGATCGCCGCCGATCGGCCCGGTGTCGGCCCGCATCGGGATCGCCTGCAGGCCCATGCGCGTAAACGTCCTGAGGTAGGAAACGAACATCCTGTTATAGGCCGCTCTCGCGCCTTCGAAATCGAGGTCGAAGGAATAGGCATCCTTCATCAGGAATTCGCGTGAACGCATGACGCCGAAGCGCGGCCGCACCTCGTCACGGAACTTCCACTGGATGTGGTAGAGATTGAGCGGCAGGTCCTTGTAGGACTTGACGTAAGCGCGGACGATCTCGGTGACCACTTCCTCATTGGTCGGACCGTAGAGCATGTCGCGATCCTGACGATCCTTGATGCGCAGCATCTCCTTGCCGTAGTCGTCATAGCGGCCGCTTTCGCGCCACAGATCGGCTGACTGGATGGTCGGCATCAGGATTTCCAGCGCGCCGGCGCGGTTCTGTTCCTCGCGGATGATCTGGCATACCTTGTCGAGCACGCGCTTGCCGAGTGGCAGCCAGGAAAAACTGCCCTGCCCCTGCTGGCGGATCATGCCGGCACGTAGCATCAGCCGGTGCGAGACGATCTCGGCCTCGCGCGGATTTTCTTTGAGGATGGGCAGGAAATAGCGCGACAAACGCATGGACTGGTCCGTGAATGAGAACGGCCACGCCAGAATCGGCGCGACGCAGGCTTGCTTGACCCGGCTTCATAGCCATTTCAAGGCGCAATGGAAACCCGGCCATGGCGGCACATTGACGCCGTGGTGCCCGCAATCCTCCGGTTTCCGGGCCACTTCGCGCCGGCTTGCCTGAACCGTAAAGCCGTGGGACGCTGTCGGCTTGGGGCGGATTGGGTCATTGCGGTTTCTCCTGGCAGTCATGCTGGCGATCATTTTCGTCTCGGCGGCGCAAGCCGAGCGGCGGGTCGCGCTCATTATCGCGGCCGACGAGTACCGCAACGTACGTCCGCTGAAGAATGCAGTGAACGACAGCCGCACGATCGAAGCCGCATTGCAAAAACTCGGCTTCGACGTCACCACCGAAGCGAACCGCGACCTGAAGCGGATGCGCCGCGCGCTGGAGGATTTTCGCGACGATGCCGCCGGCGCCGATGTCGCGCTGATCTACTTCTCCGGCCATGGCGTCGAGATCGCGGGCGACAACCGCCTTCTGCCGGTCGATGCCGATCCGTCTTCGCTGGACCGATTGAAGGCCACAACCCTTCCACTCGAAGAGGTGCGCGAGACAGTGACCGCGGTCGGCAAGATCGGCCTCGTGGTGCTCGACGCTTGCCGCAACGATCCATTTGGCCAGTCCGGGGGCAGCGAATCCGGAGACAGCCAGTCTGGCGAAGGACGCGGCGTGGTGTCCATCGCGCCAGAGGTGAAAGCCGAAGCCAAGCCGGGGCTCGGACGCATGGGCGCCGCCGAAAACGTGCTGTTCGCCTTCTCCGCGGCGCCCGGGCAGACAGCGTCCGACGGCGCATCCGGCAACTCCGAATTCTCCGCCGCATTGGCCAGGTTCCTGCCCACGGACGGGCTGGAAATACGCTCGGTGCTGACCCTGGTGCAGCAGCAGGTTTACGATCTGTCGCGCGGCAAACAGCTTCCCTATGTCGAGAGCGGCTTGCCCCGACTTTTCTTCGCCGCGCAGGCCAGCCAGGATGCCCTGCCCGAGCGCGATCGGCTGCTGCTCGCCATGGCCGATGTCACGCCGGATCTGCGCGTCGAGGTCGAAACGGTGGCGGCCCACGCCGACATGCCGCTGGCGCCGCTATACGCCGCACTCATCACCTCCGACAGCAAAGCGATGGCACCAGGGCAGCGCCAGCAGAAACTCAGGGAAGCGGCCGATGCTTTCATCAAGGTCCGCGCCGATTTGCGCAACTTCGCCTCTTCCGACCCGCAAGTGACGGCGCTGCGCCAACAGGCCGAGACGCAATTGGCCCTCGGCTCGTTCGACGAGGCACGCGCACTGCTTGGCAAGGCGGCTGATATCGACGGCAAGTCGCGCGACGATCTGAAAACCCGCTTCATCGAGCGCACGCTGTCGGAGGCAACGACGCACTATTTAGCCGGCGGCGCCTCGCAGGCGCAATTGCGCTACGACCTCGCCATCGAGGACTACCGCAAGGCTGTGGCGCTCTATGCTGATGTCGAGGGCTTTCCAATACCGGACGACGCGCGCTACCAGCAGACATTGTCCTGGGAACTGATCGGCACGCTGGAAACGACCGTCGGCCATTTGCAGGAAGCCGGCAAAGCCTACGATTCGATGGTCCGCTCCGCCGAGAAACGCGCGGCCGCCGAGCCCGACAAGATCGATCACCAGCGCGACCTTGCCGTAGCGCAGAACAAGGTGGCCGACGTCAAGAAGGCGATGGGCGATAGCGCCGGCGCGATCGCGCTTTACCAGCAGGCTCTCGCGACGATGAAGGCGATCCTCGAAAAGGAGCCTACCTTTGGCTATTTGCGCGACTACGCCATCTGCTTCAACCGCATCGGCGACGCCATGCGGACTGCGGGCGACGGGCCTGGCGCGCTGGCCAATTACCGTTCAGCGCTCAAGGTTGCCGAGTTCCTGGTCGAGCAAGCGCCGGATGATGACGGCTTCCGGCGCGACCTTGCCGTCAGCCATTCCAAGATCGGGCTGGCGCTCCGGCTGACCAACGATCTGGAAGGCTCGATCGCGGAATACGATGTATCCCTGCAGATCACCGAGGCGCTGGCGAAGAAGCTGCCTGACGACACCGAACTGCAGCGTGACATCACCGTCAGCCTCACCGCTATCGGCGACCTGCAGCGGCTGACCGGGCAAAACAAAAAAGCTTTCGATCCCTACAAGCGCAGCGTCGATATCGCGCAAAAGCTGGTGGCGCGGGATCCCGGCAACACATTATGGCGGCGTGACCTCGAGCTTGCGCTGGGCAAGATATCCGACGCCCGCGCCGAGGCCGGAGATGTTGATGGAGCGCTCGCCGACCGCCGTTCCGCGCAGGCCATTGCGGAATATCTGGCCGAACTCGACCACGACAATGCCGAATGGCAGCGCGACCTTGCGGTCGGCCACAACCGCATCGGCGATATGCTGATGAGCAAGGGCGACAAGACCGGCGCGGCTGCGGAATACCTGGCTGGTTTCGTCATCGCCAAGGCGCAGCTGCAAGCCGACCCGGGCAATGCACAGCGCACGGTCGATGCCGCCTTCAGCCGCTACAAGCTGGCAATTGCCGGCGTCGACACTCCGGCAAATCTCAAAGCGGCGCTGGCCATGCTGACGGGCCTGAAATCGCAAGGACGGCTGCCGGGTGCCAACGAGGTCTGGATCGGCATGGTCGAAAAGGCAATGGCGGAGGCCGGCGTCGCCAAATAGCATTCAGCCGATTGTGTGGAGGAGGCCGAATGTCTTCTGATTTGGCCGCGAATTCTTTGCGCGCGTCAATTCAGGACATGCCGCAAAAGCCTGCTGGTTGTTTCGAAAGCAAAGCATGCCATTCTATTGTGCAGTGCAGCACGAGAATGCCTGTTTCGAGGCAAAATTCTTCGTGACATTTTCATTCGGCTTAGGCTAGTGTGCCGCGATAACCGAGAGGGTTGAGAAAAATCAGCTCTCCTACGCGGTCAAAGTCTTGGGAGGATGCGATCTAGGCGCGGTTACTCGCTGCCGCCGGAAAACGGAAACAGATCGGACGCGTTTAATTGCAAGGCCTTGTGCCTTGCATTTTTTTTGTGCAATCACGTGATTAGCGCGGTGAGTTGACAGGTTACATGACCTTGCGTCAGCAAGCTTACGGCCGCGCAATCTGACGGCATCGCGATCCCCACCCGCATTGCACCGATGGCGTCGGAGCGCCTTTGCCGAGAGGTCTATTTCGCGGGGCCGAAATCCGGCATGATGCGCGCGAGGTCGTCGACGCTGTATCCCAGCCCATGCGTCAGGCCGTAGAAAATGCCCATCAGGATCGCCGTGACAATGGTGGTCCGGATCACGGCGCGCAACATATGCGGGCCACGCGGCGCGCTCGCGACCGTGCCCAACGTCACGTCATGATCGTCATCCTGCGTCCTGACGCTGAACGGCAGCACGACAAACAGCACCACCCACCAGGTCGCGAAAAACAGGGCGGTGAACGAAATCCAGCTCATGATTGTTCCAGTTCGATCAGCGTGCCGAAGAAATCCTTCGGGTGCAGGAACAGCACCGGCTTGCCGTGGGCGCCGATCTTCGGGTTGCCGTCGCCCAACACGCGCGCACCGGCAGCCTTGAGCTGATCGCGCGCGGCCAGGATGTCGTCGACCTCATAACAGAGGTGATGCATGCCGCCGGACGGGTTTTTCGCAAGGAACGCTGCGATCGGCGAGCCCTCACCCAAAGGCTCCAGCAATTCGATCTTGGTGTTGCCGACATTGACGAACACCACGGTGACACCATGCTCCGGCAAAGCCTGCGGCTCCGTCACTTCGGCGCCGAGCGTGCCACGATAGGTAGCAATGGCCGCCTCCAGATCCGGCACCGCAAGCGCGACATGATTCAATCGTCCGAGCATGGAGTGCTCCGTATCAGGCGAGTAGGTCGATAAGGCAGGGTGGCAGTAGAGAAAAAGAACTGAAGGCCGAGTACTACACGACTTGCTTGCCCTACTGCCCTACTCCCTTATTCCCCTGTTCGTCACCGCGTGACGAACACTGTCACCAGCGGCTTCTTGCCCCAGGCTTCGTTGGCCGCACCGCGCACCGCGCGACGCACCGCTTCCTGCACCAGGTCGAGGTCTTTGCGGCGCTGGCGAGGAATCGAGTCCACAGCGCCGACGGCCGCATCGATCATCAAATCTTCCAGCGCCTCGCCACCGGCATCGGCCTCGGCGACACCAATGGCGACCAGGTCGGGGTCGCCGGCCAGCTCATATTTGTCGTCGAGCACGACATTGACCGCGACATGGCCGGCAAACGACAATTTGCGCCGGTCGCGAATGCCCATCGCCTGGTCTGTGCCGATCAGCCTGCCGTCCTTGTAGATGCGGCCGAACGGCACCTGGTCGATGATGGTGGCCGGGCCGGGCGCGAGCCTCAGCATGTCACCGTCACGCACCTGCGCCACCTGGCCGATGCCCGAAGTCGACATCAGCGAGCCCTGCGCCACCAGATGCGCCGCCTCGCCATGCACGGGAACGCCGATCTGCGGGCGCACCCATTCATACATCTTGCGCAATTCGCTGCGCCGGGGATGGCCGGAGACATGCACCAGCGCATCGCCGTCCTCGATGATCTTGATGCCAAGATCGATCAGGCGGTTCTTGATCTCGAGGATCGCCTTCTCGTTGCCGGGAATCGTACGCGAGGAAAACACCACCGTATCGCCCGCCGTCAGCGACACCGATTTCATCTCGTCGCGCGACAGTTTGGCCAGTGCCGCCAGCGGCTCGCCCTGGCTGCCGGTGCAGATGATGACGAGGTTTTCGCGCGGGATGAAGCCGAAATCTTCCTCGGCGATGAATTCCGGCAAGCCGTCCATGTAGCCGAGTTCGTCGGCGACATCGATGACGCGCTTCAGCGAACGGCCCAGCACCAGGCACTGGCGGCCGGCATCGCGTGCCGCCCTGGCAATGGAAACGATGCGCCCGACATTGGAGGAGAAGGTGGTGACGGCGACGCGGCCGACAGCACTCTGGATGACGCCCTTGAGGCCCTCGCCGACAGCGACTTCCGAGGGCGATTCGCCTTCGCGCAGCGCATTGGTCGAATCGCAGATCAGCGCCAGCACACCCTTGTCACCATAGGCACGGAACCGTGCCTCGTCGGTCTTGGGGCCGATCGTCGGTTCCGGATCGATCTTCCAGTCACCGGTATGGATGACGGTGCCGGCCGGCGTGGTGATCGCCAGCGACATCGGCTCAGGGATCGAGTGCGCCACCGGAATGGCTTCGATCTCGAACGGGCCGACTGTGAATTTTTCGCCGGCCCGGTAGATCGTCACCGGGATCTTCGGCGCGCCTTGTTCGCCTTGCCGCTTGGCGTCCAGCAAGCCGGCGCTGAACGGCGTCATCCAGACCGGTGCTTTCAGCCTCGGCCAGGTGTCGAGCAGCGCGCCGTAATGATCCTCGTGCGCATGGGTGATGATGATACCGCGCAGATTGGCGAGATTTTCCTCGATGAAGCGCGTGTCGGGCAGCACCAGGTCGACGCCGGGCAGGCTGGCATCTGGAAAGGTGACGCCGACATCGATGACGATCCATTCGCGGGCGCTCGGCGGGCCGTAGCCATAGAGAGCGAAGTTCATGCCGATCTCGCCCACGCCGCCAAGCGGCACGAAGACGAGTTCAGCGTTTTCGGCTTTCGCCATGATTTTTTCCTTCCTGGCCCTCAGGCCAAGCCGTTGGAGCAATTCCAGGAAAAGCGTGCAACGGCTTTCCCACAGGAATTGCGCATAAACAAACAGTTATAGCCGTCATTGTTCATATCGAACAATGAGCCGCTCTAGACTCGGGCGGATGCAACCGCGCCGAAATGCACATCGCCGGCTGCGACCGTCACAACAGATCCCTCATCGTCGCGGATCACGAAACGACAGTCTTCGTCAATGGTCTCGAACACCCCACGCACGACATTACCGTCAATTCTGACAGCAACCTCGCCGCCAAGCCCCGCCGCGCGCGCCAGCCAGCGCCGCCTGACGGCGGCAAGTCCGCGCCCTTCATCCCACAGGCGGGCATTCTCGCTCCAGGCATCCGACAGCGCCAGGAACAGCGTTTCCGCGTCGCATGTCGCGCCGAGAGCCTGCAGCGATGTCGCGGGATACGGCAAATCCGGGGGATGCGCCACCACATTGACGCCGATGCCGACGGCGACCGCGAAGCGGCCGCCATCCAGTATCGCCGACTCCAGCAGGATGCCGGCGAGCTTTGCACCGGAGGCCAGCACGTCGTTCGGCCATTTCAGCTCGAAACGGTTTTGCCCCTGGCTCGCACCATCGAGCCCGATGGCGATGCGGCCTTTCGGCACCACTGCATCGAGCGCGTCGGCAAGCGACAGGCCAGCGACGAAACCGAGCGTCGCGGCAAGGCGAAGTTCACCGCCGGTGATGACGAGCAAGGTCGCGGCCAGATTGCCTTCGTGCGATACCCAGGCGCGGCCGCGCCGGCCACGCCCGCTTTCCTGCTTCTTGGAAACGACCCACAATTTACCAGGGTCGCCTGCCCTTGCATGGTCCAGCGCCACCGTATTGGTGGAGCCGATAGTCTCATGATCCTCGAGCCGGAAGCCTTCCGACGCCGAGGTTGGGGCCAGCCGAAATGCCATTCCGTCTAGAAAAACGTCTTGGCGGCGGCTTCGGCATAGGTGCCGATCGGACCGCCGATCAGCACATAGAACAGCACGAAGGCGCCGCTGACGCCGAGCACGACACGCAATTCGCTGGCCATCGGCACGAAGCCACCGACCGGCTCGTCGAACCACATGATCTTGATGATGCGCAGGTAGTAATAAGCACCCACCACTGAGGCCAGCACGCCAATGATCGCCAGCGCGTAGAGATGCGCGTTGATGGCGGCCAGGAAGACGTACCACTTCCCCCAGAAGCCGGCGAGCGGCGGGATGCCGGCCAGCGAGAACATCAGGATGGTCAGGATGGTCGCCATGATCGGATTGGTCGAGGAAAGCCCGGCCAGATCGCTGATCTGCTCGACATTGCCTTCCTTGCGCCGCATGGCGAGGATGAAGGCGAAGGTGCCGAGCGTCATCACCAGGTAGATCAGCATGTAGATGGCAACGCCGCGCACGCCGGCCTGGCTGTTGGCGGCAAGGCCGACCAGCGCGTAGCCCATGTGGCCGATCGAGGAATAGGCCATCAGGCGCTTGATGTTGGTCTGGCCGATCGCGGCGAAGGCACCGAGCGCCATCGAGGCGATCGAGATGAAGACGATGATCTGCTGCCAGTCGGCGGCAATCGGCTTGAACGCACCCATGGTGACGCGCACGATCAGCGCCATCGCCGCCATCTTGGGGGCTGCCGCAAGGAAAGCGGTCACCGGTGTCGGCGCGCCTTCATAGACGTCGGGTGTCCACATGTGGAACGGCACCGCCGAGATCTTGAAGGCAAGGCCGGCCAGCACGAAAACCAGGCCGAAGACGAGACCAAGCTGGCGCTCGCCACTACCCAGAGCGGTGGCGATTTCCTGGAAGCCGGTGTTGCCGGTGTAGCCGTAGACCAGGCTGATGCCATAGAGCAGCATGCCCGACGACAGCGCGCCGAGGACGAAGTATTTCAGGCCTGCCTCGGTCGAACGCAGATTGTCGCGGTTGATCGCGCACAGCACATAGATCGCCAGCGACTGCAGTTCGAGGCCGAGATAGAGCCCGATCATGCTGTTGGCCGAGATCATCAGCATCATGCCCAGCGTGCAAAGCAGGATCAGCACCGGATATTCGAACTTGTCGAAATGTTCCGCCTTGGCAAAGCGCCCGGACATGATCAGCGTCACGGCCGAGCCGACCAGCGCCAGCACCTTCATGAAGCGGGAAAACGAATCCTGGATAAAGGCATGCCCATAAGCGCTGCCGTCCCCGGTCCGGAAGATCAGCCATGCGCCCGCGACGACCAGCACGGCCACGGCGAGGCCGGTCACCAGCGTGCTGGTATTGGCGCGCGAATAGGCGCCGACCATCAGCAGCGCGAGCGCACCGATGGCAAGGATCAGCTCGGGCGTCGAGAGCGACAGGCTGGAGAGAAGGTCCGGCGTCATGGTTCGCAAAACCTCTGGTCAGTTCGCCGCCGCGGTCTGCGCGGCGCCGATGGATGCGGTGACATTGGTGACGAGCGACTTGACCGATTGGGCCGTCGCGTTGAAGACGGGAGCAGGATAGACGCCGAAGAAGATGACCAGCACCACCAGCGGGTAGATGATGACCTTCTCGCGCAACGACAGATCGAGCAGGCCCTTCAGGCTGTCCTTGGTCAGCGCGCCGAAGATCACCCGGCGGTAGAGCCAGAGCGCATAGGCCGCCGACAGGATGACACCGGTGGCGGCGAAGAACGCCACCCAGGTGTTGACCCGGAACACGCCGAGCATGGTCAGGAATTCGCCGATGAAGCCCGATGTACCGGGCAGGCCGACATTGGCCATGGTGAAGATCAGGAACACGGTGGCGTATTTCGGCATGTTGTTGACCAGGCCGCCATAGGCATCGATCTCACGTGTGTGCATGCGGTCGTAGATGACGCCGACGCACAGGAACAGCGCGCCCGAGACCAGACCGTGGCTGAGCATCTGGAAGATCGCGCCCTGCACGCCTTCCTGGTTCATGGCGAAGATACCCATGGTGACGAAGCCCATATGGGCGACCGACGAATAGGCGATCAGCTTCTTCATGTCCTGCTGCATCAGCGCCACCAGCGAGGTGTAGATGATGGCGACGACCGAGAGCGTGAACACCAGCGGCGCGAACATTTCGGATGCCAGCGGGAACATCGGCAAGGAGAAGCGCAGGAAGCCGTACCCGCCCATCTTCAGGAGAATGCCGGCCAGGATGACCGAGCCTGCCGTTGGCGCTTCGACGTGAGCATCGGGGAGCCAGGTGTGCACCGGCCACATCGGCATCTTCACCGCGAAAGAGGCGAAGAAGGCGAGGAATAGCCAAGTCTGCATGTTGGCCGGGAAGCTGTGCGTCAACAGCGTCGGGATGTCGGTCGTGCCGGACTGATAGAACATCGCCATGATGGCAAGCAGCATCAGCACCGAGCCGGCCAGCGTGTAGAGGAAGAACTTGAACGAGGCGTAGACGCGCCGCTTGCCGCCCCAGACGCCGATGATGATGAACATCGGGATCAGGCCGGCCTCGAAGAAGACGTAGAACAGCACGATGTCCAGCGCGCAGAACACGCCGATCATCAGCGTCTCGAGCAGCAGGAAGGCGATCATGTAGGCCTTGACGCGCTTCTCGATCGATTCCCACGAGGCCAGGATGCAGAGCGGCATCAGGAAGGTCGTCAGGATGACAAACAGCATGGAAATGCCGTCGACGCCCATGTGGTAGGAGATACCGGAGTCGAGCCAGGCGACCTTTTCGACGAACTGGAAGCCGGCCTGCGAGTTGTCGAAGCCGGTCCAGATGAACAGCGAGATGATGAAGGTGAACGTCGTCGTCAGCAGCGCGATGGCGCGGATGTTGCGGCGTGCGTTTTCGCTGTCATCGTTGATGAACAGGATCAGCAGCACACCAACCAGCGGCAGGAAGGTGACCAGCGAGAGGATTGGCCAGGCGGTCATCAGAGCATCATCCAGGTGACGAGTGCGGCAACGCCGATCAGCATGGCGAAGGCATAATGGTAGAGGTAGCCGGTCTGCAGCTTGACGACGCGGTTGGTGACATCGACGACGCGCGCCGAAATGCCATCCGGCCCGAGCCCGTCGATGATGGTGCCATCACCGGTCTTCCACAGGAAGTAGCCGAGGCGCTTGGCCGGCCGCACGAACAGGAAGTCGTAGAGCTCGTCGAAATACCACTTGTTGAGCAGGAAGGCGTAGAGCCCGCGATTCTGCTTAGCTAGGTTCACCGGCATTTCCGGCGAGCGGATGTAGAATTTCCACGCCAGCGCGAAGCCGATCAGCATGGCGATGAAGGGCGACAGCTCGACCCACAGCGGCAGTTCTTCGATCTGGTGCAGAATGTGGTTGTCCGGCAGCGTGAACAGCGATGCCTTCCAGAACTCGGCATAGCCTTCGCCGATGAAGGAGCTGTGGAAGATGACGCCGGCAAACAGCGCGCCGGCTGCCAGGATGAACAGCGGCACCAGCATCACCGGCGGCGATTCATGGACATGGTGCATAACCTCATGGCTCGCCCGCGGCTTGCCGTGGAACGTCATGAAGATCAGGCGCCAGGAGTAGAAGGAGGTGAAGCAGGCCGCGATCACGAGCAGCACGAAGGCGAAGCCGGCGACCGAATTGTGGCCGGCAAAGGCGCTCTCGATGATGGCGTCCTTGGAGAAGAAGCCGGCGGTGCCGATGACGGTTACCGGAATGCCGACGCCGGTCAGCGCCAGCGTGCCGATCACCATCATCCAGTAGGTGGTCGGGATCAGCTTCCGCAAGCCGCCCATCTTGCGCATGTCCTGCTCGTCGGAGACGGCATGGATGACCGAGCCGGAGCCGAGGAACAGCAGCGCCTTGAAGAAGGCATGCGTGAACAGATGGAAGATTGCAGCGCCATAGGCGCCTACGCCGAGCGCCACGAACATGTAACCGAGCTGCGAGCAGGTCGAATAGGCGATGACGCGCTTGATGTCGTTCTGGACGAGGCCAACGGTCGCCGCGAAGAAGGCGGTGAAGGCGCCGATGAAGGTGACCACCGTCAGCGCCGAATGCGACAGTTCGAACAGCGGCGAAAGCCGCGCCAGCATGAACACGCCCGCCGTCACCATGGTGGCGGCATGGATGAGCGCGGAAACAGGCGTCGGGCCTTCCATGGCGTCCGGCAGCCAGGTGTGCAGCGGCACCTGTGCCGACTTGCCCATGGCGCCCATGAACAGCAGCAGGCAGACGACGGTCATCGCCGACTGTTTGTCCAGCGCATGGCCAAGGAAGGTCAGCACGGCGGGACCTTGCGGTGCGCCTTCAGCCGGAATGAACGTTGCTGCATTGGCAAATATGGTGCCGAGATTGACCGAGCCGAACAACACGAACAAGCCGAAGATGCCGAGCGCGAAGCCGAAATCGCCGACACGGTTGACGACGAAGGCCTTGATGGCCGCGGCATTGGCCGACGGCTTCTTGTACCAGAAGCCGATCAGCAGGTAGGACGCGAGACCGACCCCTTCCCAGCCAAAGAACATCTGCACCAGATTGTCGGCTGTCACCAGCATCAGCATGGCGAAGGTGAACAGCGACAGGTAGGCGAAGAAACGCGGCCGGTTCGGATCGTGGTGCATGTAGCCGATCGAATAGATGTGAACCAGCGCCGACACGGTGTTGACCACCACCAGCATCACCACCGTCAGCGTGTCGATCCTGAGCGCCCAGGATACGTCGAGGCCGCCGGACTGAATCCAGTGCAGCACCGGCACGACGAACACCTCGCCATGGCCGAAACCGACGCTGAAGAAGGCAACCCACGACAGCACGGCCGAAATCACCAGGAAACCGGAGGTGATGTATTCGGATGCCTTGGCGCCGAGCGAATTGCCGAACAGGCCGACGATCAGGAAGCCGAGCAGGGGAAGGAAGACGATGGCCTGATACATGGTGGTTCCGTCAACCCTTCATCATGTTCACGTCTTCGACCGCGATCGAGCCGCGGTTGCGGAAGAAGACGACGAGAATGGCAAGTCCGATGGCAGCCTCTGCCGCCGCGACCGTCAGCACGAACAGCGCGAACACCTGGCCGACCAGATCGCCAAGTGCGGCCGAAAAGGCGACGAAATTGATGTTGACCGCCAGCAGGATCAGCTCGACCGACATCAGGATGACGATGACGTTCTTGCGGTTCAGGAAGATGCCGAACACGCCGAGCGTGAACAGGATCGCCGATACGGTCAGATAATGTGCGATGCCGACGACCATCTCAGACTCCTTCGCCCGACTTGACCTTGCGGATTTCCATGCCGGTGGCCGGCGTGCGGCCGACCTGGGCTGCGATCGACTGCCGCTTGACCCCTTCCTTGTGGCGCAGCGTCAAGACGATGGCGCCGATCATGGCAACCAGCAGGATGAGGCCCGAAACCTGGAAGTAGTAGAGGTAGTCGGTATAGAGGATGTCGCCGAGCGCTGCCGTGTTCGAGCGCGCCGCGAGATCGGGAATAGGCTTCGAAACAGTCGCGGCCAGTTTCGGCGCGAATGTGTAGCCGCCGAGCACGACGATCAGTTCGGCCGCCAGGATCAGCCCGACCAGCGCGCCGATCGGCGCATATTGCAGGGCGCCGCTTTTCAGCTCGGCGAAATCGACGTCGAGCATCATGACTACGAACAGGAACAGCACCATGACCGCGCCGACATAGACGACGAGCAGGATCATCGCCAGGAACTCGGCGCCGGTCAGCATGAAGAGGCCTGCGGCGTTGAAGAAGGTCAGGATCAGGAACAGCACCGAATGCACGGGGTTGCGCGACGAAATGACCATGAACGCCGACGCCACCGCGACAAAGGCGAAGAGGTAGAAAAAGGCCGCCTCTAGTCCACTCAACATTGGGGATCCCCCGGGTTTCCTGTTCGAACATGGCGCTCGTGCCCGGTTCGATTCTTTGCGACCGCCTCCGGTCGGCAAGTTTCGTGTTCCTATCGCATGTTCCGATCGGGTTGAAAGACCCGATCGAAAGAAACATGCGACACTCTTTCATCCCGGAGGATGATCTGGTCCGAAAAGTCTGCAACTTTTCGGGATCATCCTCTGGACGAGGCCCCTCGCCCCGTCCATGCGGCAAATATCAGCGGTAGGGCGAGTCCAGCGAGATGTTGCGCGCCAGTTCGCGCTCCCACCGGTCGCCATTCGCCAACAGCCTGTCCTTGTCGTAGTAGAGTTCCTCGCGCGTCTCCGTCGCGAACTCGAAATTCGGCCCCTCGACGATGGCGTCGACCGGGCACGCTTCCTGGCAGAAGCCGCAATAGATGCACTTCACCATGTCGATGTCATAACGCACCGTGCGGCGCGTGCCGTCATTGCGGCGTGGGCCGGCCTCGATGGTGATCGCCTGCGCCGGGCAGATCGCCTCGCAAAGCTTGCATGCGATGCAGCGTTCCTCGCCATTGGGATAGCGGCGCAGCGCGTGCTCGCCCCGGAAGCGCGGGCTGGTCGGCCCCTTCTCGTGCGGATAGTTGATCGTCTCCTTCGGCGCGAAGAACTGGCGCATCGACAGGAAGAAGGCGCTGACGAAATCCTGCAGCAGCAGCGATTTTGCGGCCTGAGACAGAGCGTTCATTGGCCACTCCCATACAGGTTTATCGCGACGAAATAGCCAGCGCATCCAAACAGGATCGGCGTCACGACACGGAACACGAACGTTATCGGTTTTACAGCCTCCGCGCTTATCTGCTTCAGAATACGAGGCAGCAAAACCAGATACTCGAACAACGCTATGAGAAGCCCGACGGCTGCTCCCAAAAGGCCGATAGACAAATTGCTCATCACGCCATCCCCGTGAACTTGAGGAAGGCGGCGACGATCACCACCATAGCCAGCGAGATCGGCAGGAACACTTTCCAGCCGAGACGCATCAGCTGGTCGTAGCGGTAGCGGGGCACGAAGGCCTTCACCATGGAGATGCCGAAGAACACGAAACACACTTTCAGCACGAACCAGATGACACCGGGCACCCAGGTGAAGGGGGCGAAGTCGAAGGGCGGCAGCCAGCCGCCGAGGAACAGGATGGTGGCCAAGGCGCACATCAGCACGATGGCGACATACTCGCCGAGGAAGAACAGCAGGAACGGCGTCGACGAATATTCGACCATGTGGCCGGCGACCAGTTCCGATTCGGCTTCGACCAGGTCGAAGGGCGGACGGTTCGTCTCGGCCAGCGCCGAGATGAAGAAGATGATGAACATCGGGAACAGGCACAGCCAGTTCCAGTCGAGGAACGTGTTGGGCAGGCCGAGCCGCGTGCCAATTCCGTCATGCTGCGACAGCACGATATCGGTCAGGTTGAGCGAGCCGGCGGTGAGCAGCACGGTGACGATGACGAAGCCGATCGAGACTTCATAGGACACCATCTGCGCCGCCGAGCGCAGCGCGCCGAGGAACGGATATTTCGAGTTGGACGCCCAGCCGCCCATGATCACGCCATAGACCTCGAGCGAGGAGATGGCGAAGACATAGAGGATGCCGACATTGACGTTGGCGACGGCCCAGCCCTCATTGACCGGAATGACCGCCCAGGCCGAGATCGCCAGCACCGCCGAAACCAACGGCGCCAGCAGAAAGACGCCCTTGTTGGCGCCTGACGGGATCACCGGCTCCTTGAAGACGAACTTCAGCAGGTCGGCGAAGGCCTGCAGCGTGCCCCACGGACCGACCACGTTCGGACCACGCCGCAGCTGCACCGCCGCCCAGATCTTGCGGTCGGCATAGAGGATATAGGCGACGAAAATCAGCAGGATAACGATCAGCACGACCGATTTCAGCAGAATGATCAGCGCCGGCAGCACGTAGAAGGAGAAGAAGGTTTCCATGCTTATTCCGCCGCCTGCTTGAAGCCGCTCTTGGCCAGTGCCGAGCATTCCGCCATCACGGCGGACGCCCGCGCGATCGGATTGGTCAGATAGAAATCGTGAACCGGCGAGGTGAAGGTGCCCTTGTTGAGCTGCCCGCCGAGCTTCGCCACATTGGCGATATCCTCGGCATTGCCCGACTCGACGTGGTCGATGCGGGCCAGATGCGGGTATTCGCCATAGAGTTTGGCACGCAACTGCGGCAGCGAATCGAATGGCAGCTTCTTGCCCAGCACATCGGACAGTGCCCTGAGAATCGCCCAGTCTTCGCGGGCATCGCCCGGCGCGAAGCCGGCGCGGTTGGTCTGCTGCACACGCCCTTCCGTGTTGACATAGGTGGCCGACTTTTCGGTGTAGGCGGCCGCCGGCAGGATGACATTGGCGCGATGCGCGCCCTGGTCGCCATGGGTGCCGATATAGACGACGAAGGCGCCGCCGGTCCTGCCCATGTCGATCTCGTCGGCGCCGAGCAGGAACAGCACGTCCGTCTCACCAAGCATGCCGGCAACATCCTTGCCGCCCTCGCCCGGTACGAAGCCGACATCGAGGCCGCCGACGCGGCCGGCTGCAGTGTGCAACACCGCAAAACCGTTCCAGTCGGCGCGGGCAGCGTTCACGGCAGCCGCGAGCTTCGCCGCCTGGCCAAGCACGGCCGCGCCATCGGCACGCGCCAGCGCGCCCTGGCCAACGATGATCAGCGGGTGCGTCGCGTTCTTGAGCACCTGGAAGAACTTGCCCTTGCCGTCGGCCAAATCCTTCAGCGAATCCGGCCCGGCGCCGAGCAATTCGTAGTCATAGCGCGTGTCGCCGACATCGCCGATGACACCGACCGGCAGATTGCCGACCCGCCAGCGCTTGCGGATGCGGGCGTTGAGCACCGAGGCCTCGTAGCGCGGATTGGCGCCGATGATCAGCACCGCGTCGGCCTGCTCGATACCTTCGATGGTCGGGTTGAAGATGTAGCTGGCGCGGCCGAGCGTCGGATCGAGAGCGGCACCGTCCTGGCGGCAGTCGGTGTTCTTCGAACCGAGTGACGCCATCAGTTGCTTCAGCGCGTAGATTTCCTCGACAGCGGCGAGATCGCCTGCAATGGCGCCGATCTTCTCGGGCGCCGCCTTCGACACCACGTCCTTGATCGCGGCGAATGCTTCGGCCCAGCTTGCTGGAACCAGCTTGCCGTCCTTGCGCACATAGGGGCGATCGAGGCGCTGCGTGCGCAGGCCGTCCCAGATGAAGCGGGTCTTGTCGGAGATCCACTCCTCGTTCACCTGCTCGTTGACGCGCGGCAGGATGCGCATCACTTCGCGGCCACGGCTGTCGACGCGGATCGCCGAGCCGACGGCGTCCATCACGTCGATCGATTCGGTCTTGGTCAGCTCCCAAGGGCGCGCCTGGAAGGCGAAGGGCTTGGAGGTCAGCGCGCCGACCGGGCAGAGGTCGATGACATTGCCCTGCAGTTCCGAGGTCATGGCGCTTTCGAGATAGGTGGTGATCTCGGCATCCTCGCCACGGCCGATCAGGCCGAGTTCGGAAATGCCGGCGACTTCCGTGGTGAAGCGGACGCAGCGCGTGCAGTGGATGCAGCGGTTCATCACCGTCTTGACCAGCGGGCCGATATACTTGTCTTCGACGGCGCGCTTGTTCTCGTGATAGCGCGAGGAATCGACGCCGAAGGCCATCGCCTGGTCCTGCAGGTCGCATTCGCCGCCCTGGTCGCAGATCGGGCAGTCCAGCGGATGGTTGATGAGCAGGAATTCCATCACGCCTTCCCTGGCCTTCTTGACCATCGGCGTGTTGGTGAAGATTTCCGGCGCCTCGCCATTGGGGCCTGGGCGAAGATCACGCACATTCATGGCGCAGGAGGCCTGCGGCTTGGGCGGTCCGCCCTTCACCTCGATCAGGCACATGCGGCAATTGCCGGCGATCGACAGCCGCTCATGGAAGCAGAAGCGCGGCACTTCCGCGCCCGCCTCTTCCGCCGCCTGCAGCAGCGTGTAGTGGTCGGGTACAGTGATCTCTTTCCCGTCGACCTTGAGCTTTGCCATTCGCCTCAAACCTCTGCGGATTTCCCGCAATCTCATTTCCCGGGCGCGACTTCAGCAGCGCCCGGCATTTCATTCACTTCTTCGCGGCCAAAGCCGCCGCCTGGGCAGTCCAGTCATCACGGCCGATGCGGCCCTTGAACGACAGATAGTCGTCAACCCAGGCGATCTCTTGCGGCGACCATGCGGCGATCTGGGCATATGTCCAGATACCCAGGCCGTTCAGAACCTTCTCCAGCTTCGGGCCGATGCCCGATATCGCCTTGAAGTCCGACGGTTTCGCCGGCTTGTCCATCGCCTTGGGCTGCCTGAAATCCTCGGGCAGCAACACATCGGCGGTCTCGCCCGTTGCGGGGGCGGCAGTTGCGGCCGGCGCAATGACGACGCTTTCCTTGGCAGCGATATCGGTGACTTCCTGCGCAAAGGACTGCGCCTCGGCGATCACGGTTTTGGCCGTCGCCCGCGCCTTGGTGGCGGAGACGCTCGTGTCGTCGAAGGTCGCGACGCGCGCCTCGAAATCATCGACGACAGGCTGCATGAGCCGCTGCGAGGCTTCGGCCGCGCCCGAAAGCGCGCCAAGCCAGACGCCGAACGCATGATTGGCGAGCCCGATGCCAAGCGCCGACATCGCCGCCGCACCCGCGACAGGGTGCACGAAAAGGTTGACGGCGCTGGCCATCTCCTTCGGCATCATCCTGGTCAGGTCCTGGTTCATCTTCTCGATCTGGTCCAAATTGGGCATCATTGGGTAGGGTGTCGAATACGGCGCCATAGAGTTCTCCTGGTCGTTTCTTCGTTCGCCCCGCCCCGCACTTCTCGCTTCGGGCTTTCGCCCGCAGTCACATATTCTCTATTCCGCCGCCACCATCACCGGTTCGGCGCGATGCGCGTTGCGCGAAAACTCGTCAATGCGGCGCTCCACCTCGCCGCGGAAATGCCGCATCAGGCCCTGGATCGGCCATGCCGCAGCGTCGCCCAGCGCGCAGATCGTATGGCCTTCGATCTGCTTGGTGACGTCGAGCAGCATGTCGATCTCGCGCTTCTGCGCCTCGCCGCGCACCAGCCTCTCCATCACCCGCCACATCCAGCCCGTGCCTTCGCGGCACGGCGTGCACTGGCCGCAGCTCTCATGCTTGTAGAAATAAGACAGTCGAGCGATCGCCTTCACCACATCGGTCGACTTGTCCATGACGATGACAGCCGCCGTGCCGAGGCCCGACTTGAGATCGCGCAGCGCATCGAAATCCATCGGCGCGTCGATGATCTGCTCCGCCGGCACCAGCGGCACCGAGGCGCCACCCGGAATGACGGCGAGCAGATTGTCCCAGCCGCCGCGAATGCCGCCGCAATGGGTCTCGATCAGTTCGCGGAACGAGATCGACATGGCCTCTTCGACGGTGCACGGATTGTTGACGTGGCCGGAGATGCAAAACAGCTTGGTGCCGACATTGTTGGGCCGGCCGAAGGACGAGAACCAGGCCGCGCCCCGGCGCAGGATGGTCGGCGCCACCGCAATGGATTCGACATTGTTGACCGTCGTCGGACAACCGTACAAGCCGACATTGGCCGGGAATGGCGGCTTCAGCCTTGGCTGACCCTTCTTGCCTTCGAGGCTTTCGAGCAGCGCCGTCTCCTCGCCGCAGATATAAGCACCAGCGCCGTGATGCATGTAGACGTCGAAATCGTAGCCTGATGTGTTGCCCTTGCCGATCAGCTTGGCCTCATAGGCCTCCTCGATGGCCCGCTGCAGCGCTTCGCGCTCGCGGATGAACTCGCCGCGCACATAGATGTAGGCAGCGACCGCGCCCATGGCGAAGCCGGCGAGCAAGGCGCCCTCGACCAGCGTGTGCGGGTCGTTGCGCAGGATGTCGCGGTCCTTGCAGGTGCCGGGCTCGGATTCGTCTGCATTGATGACCAGGTAGCTCGGCCGGCCGTCGCTCTGCTTGGGCATGAACGACCATTTGAGGCCGGTCGGGAAGCCAGCGCCGCCACGGCCGCGCAGGCCCGATGCCTTCATCTCGTTGACGATCCAGTCGCGCCCCTTGGCGACGAGGCCCGGCGTGTTGTCCCAGGCGCCGCGCGCCATGGCGCCGGCCAGCGACTTGTCGAAGAGGCCGTAGATGTTGTTGAAGATGCGGTCTTTGTCCTGAAGCATTTTTCGTCCCTCAGACCGGCTTCTTGCCGAAAACGCGGATGTATTCGGCAACCCCGCCCTTGGCGAGCGCCTTGGCCTGCTTGACCCAGTCATCGCGGTCGATGCGGCCGTGGAAGGAGAGATAGCCGTCCACCCACTCGCGCTCGGCCTTCTTCCAGGAAGCGACCTGCGCGAAGGTGAAAATACCAAGCGTATGCAGGATGCCCTCGATCTTCGGGCCGACACCGGAGATCAGCTTGAGATCGTCGACCGCGGCCGGCCTGTCGATACCGGCCGGACGGTTCTTGTCCTCCAGCGATGGTTTTGCCGGCTTTGCAGCTGCTGCCTTAACATCGGACGCTTCGGCTTCCGGCGCCTTGACGGCGGATGCTGGTTCGGCCTTGGCCGTCGGCCCATTGCGCTGCTTGACGACCTTCTCGACTTCCGGTGCTGCCGTGTTGGCGTTGGCGGCCGAAAGCGGCGGTGCCGAAACGCTCGCCGCCGTCTCCGCCGCCGGCGCCACCTTGGTCGCCGAAGGCGTCTTCAAGGCCGGGCTGGTTTCAGCCGCGTCGGTCTTCGGCTTGCTGGCATTGGACGGCGCGACAGAAGCGGCAGCCGGTGCCTGCGCCGCAGGAGCGGCTGCGGCCGGAGCGGCGGCAGCGGCCGGCGCCGCATTCTGGGCTGCCTTGGTCGCCGCCTTGGCTTCCCGGTCACGGGTCGATTTGAGGATCGCCTTTTCGCTTTTCAACGTCGTCAGGCCGGAGGCCGGCTCCGAGCCGGTGCGGCCGTTCTGCGGTCCGGGCGCCACTGTGGCGCCCTTGCCGGCGTCATAGAGATCGATGATCTCGGCCAGCCGTTCCGGCGTCAAATCCTCGAACGTGTCCTTGAACACCATGACCATCGGCGCGTTGACGCAGGCGCCAAGGCACTCGACCTCTTCCCACGACAAGGTGCCTTTGTCGTTGGTGTGGAACTGGTCGTGGTGGATTTTCGAACGGCAGACATCCATCAGCGCTTCCGAGCCGCGCAGCATGCAGGGCGTGGTGCCGCAAACCTGGATATGCGCCCGCGTGCCGACCGGATTCAACTGGTACTGCGTATAGAAGGTCGCGACCTCGAGCCCGCGGATACGCGGCATGCCGAGCATATCCGAAATCGTCTCGATCGCCGCCTTGGTAACCCAGCCTTCCTGCTCCTGCGCGATCATCAGAAGCGGGATAATCGCCGACTGCTCGCGGCCTTTCGGGTACTTCTTGATCCACAGCTTCGCCGCTGCCGCGTTCGCCCGGTTGAAGGCGAAGGATGCTGGCTGGACGCTGGCTTCTGCGAGACGACGGACTGACATTCAGGACAACCTAGTGAACAGGCTTGCAATATTGAGTGGCGATATCGCCGGAGGTCTTGGTCTCGGCGACAAAGCACATGAACACGGCATCGCCCTTCTGCAGGACAAGGCCCGGACCGGCATTGCTGGGGATTGCGGCCTTCACCTCAAAGCCCTGCTTGAGCAAGGCATCGACGGTGACGCCCTCGGCGTGGGCTGACAGCACGGCTGAAGTCGTAAGCAGGGCTGCGATTGCAATGCGTTTCATCGATCGACCTCCCCAAACACGATATCTAGTGAACCCAAAACAGCGGTGACGTCGGCCAGCATGTGGCCGCGGCAGAGGAAATCCATGGCTTGCAGATGCGCGAAACCCGGCGCGCGCAGCTTGCAGCGGTAGGGCTTGTTGGAGCCGTCGGAGACGAGATAGACGCCGAATTCGCCCTTCGGCGCCTCGACGGCCGCATAGACCTCGCCCGCCGGAACGCGATAACCCTCGGTGTAGAGCTTGAAGTGGTGGATCAGCGCTTCCATCGAGCGCTTCATCGCCTGGCGCTTCGGCGGCACGATCTTGCCGTCGAGGTTCGACACCGGACCGGTGCTTTCCTTGCCGAGCAGCAGATCGATGCACTGGCGCATGATCCGCGCCGACTGGCGCATCTCTTCCATGCGCACGAGATAACGGTCGTAGCAGTCGCCGTTCTTGCCGATCGGAATGTCGAAATCCATTTCCGAATAGCATTCATAGGGCTGCGACTTGCGCAGGTCCCACGGCGCGCCCGAACCGCGCACCATGACGCCCGAAAAGCCCCAGGCCCAGGCATCGGCCAATGATACGATGCCGATATCGACGTTGCGCTGCTTGAAGATGCGGTTGCCGGTCAGCAGGCGATCGAGGTCGTCAATCGACTTCAGGAACGGGTCGATCCACTTGCCGATGTCCTCGACCAGTTGGCGCGGCAGGTCCTGATGGACGCCGCCGGGGCGGAAATAGGCGGCATGCATACGCGAACCGGAAGCGCGCTCATAGAACACCATCAGCTTTTCGCGCTCGACGAAGCCCCACAACGGCGGCGTCAGCGCGCCGACGTCCATGGCCTGTGTCGTCACATTAAGGATGTGCGACATGATGCGGCCGATTTCGCAATAAAGCACGCGGATCAGCTGGCCGCGCCTCGGAACCTCGATGCCGAGCAGGCGCTCGACGGCGAGCGCGAAGGCATGCTCCTGGTTCATCGGCGCGCAATAGTCGAGCCGGTCGAGATAAGGCACCGCCTGCAGATAGGTCTTTGCCTCGATCAGCTTTTCCGTGCCGCGATGCAGCAGGCCAATGTGCGGATCGACGCGATCGACGACTTCGCCGTCGAGTTCCAGAACCAACCTCAAAACACCATGCGCCGCAGGGTGTTGCGGCCCGAAATTGATGTTGAAATTGCGGACGGAGGTTTCAGCCATTCTGGCGCCTCAATTCGTCTTGGCTTTTTCGTCCCCGGGCAGCACATAGTCCGTGCCTTCCCAAGGCGAGAGAAAATCGAAATTGCGGAATTCCTGCTTCAATTCCACAGGCTCGTAGATGACGCGCTTGGCTTCGTCGTCGTAGCGCACCTCGACAAAGCCGGTCAGCGGGAAATCCTTGCGCAGCGGATGGCCTTCGAAGCCGTAGTCGGTCAGCAGGCGGCGCAGATCGGGATGGCCCGAGAACAGCACGCCATAGAGATCGTAGGTCTCGCGCTCGAACCAGTCGGCACCCGGGAACACGCCAGTGATCGATGGCACCATCGTCTCCTCGTCGGCCAGAACCTTGACGCGGATACGCACATTCTGCTTCGGAGACAGCAGGTGATAGACGACGTCGAAGCGCTTGACCCGCGACGGATAATCGGCGCCGCAGACATCGATGATCGAGATGAACTGACAACGCGCATCGTCGCGCAGGAAGGTCACCACTTCGACCAGATCGCGCGGCTCGACATGAACGGTGAGTTCGCCAAAGGCGATCGCCGCGTCGTTGACGCGGCCAATCAGCTTCTCGCCGAGATAGGTCGACAGTTCGCTAAGGGATGCGGCCATGGCTTTACCGTTCGATCGTGCCGGTGCGGCGGATCTTCTTCTGCAAGAGAAGAATGCCGTAGAGCAGGGCTTCGGCGCTCGGCGGGCAGCCGGGGACATAGATGTCGACCGGCACCACACGGTCGCAGCCGCGCACCACCGAATAGGAATAGTGGTAGTAGCCGCCGCCATTGGCGCAGGAGCCCATCGAGATGACGTAGCGCGGTTCCGGCATCTGGTCGTAGACCTTGCGCAGCGCCGGCGCCATCTTGTTGGTCAGCGTGCCGGCGACGATCATGATGTCGGACTGGCGCGGCGACGCGCGCGGCGCGACACCGAACCGCTCCGAATCGTAGCGCGGCATCGAGGTGTGGATCATCTCGACGGCGCAGCACGCCAGACCAAAGGTCATGAACATCAGCGAGCCGCTGCGCGCCCAGGTTATCAGCGCCTCGGTCGAGGTGACCAGAAAGCCCTTGTCGGCAAGCTCATTGTTGATTTCGAGGAAGAAGGGATCGTCCTCCCCCACCGGCCGGCCGGTGTTGGGATCGATGAGGCCCTTGGGCTTCGGCGCGACGAGGGTACCTGAACTGTCGTTCAATCCCATTCCAGCGCTCCTTTTTTCCATTCATAGGCAAAGCCGATGGTCAGCACTGCCAAAAACACCATCATCGACCAGAAACCAAGCATGCCGATCTTCGAGAAGGAGACGGCCCAGGGAAACAGGAAGGCCACTTCCAGATCGAAGATGATGAACAGGATCGACACCAGGTAGAAGCGGATGTCGAATTTCATGCGGGCGTCATCGAACGAGTTGAAACCGCACTCGTAGGCGGAAAGCTTTTCGGGATCGGGGTTGCGGTACGCCACCAGGAACGGTGCGGCCAGCAGCGCCAGGCCGACGACCAGCGCCACGCCGATGAACAGGACGATGGGCAGGTACGAACTGAGAAGTGCGTTCATGCTCGGCTTTCCGTTGGAGCCAATCCACTTTGATTACAGCACCGGACCTTAATGCGGAAGCGTGACAGTTTAACCGCTGAACCGTTTTAAGGAGCCTATGCTGCAACGCGGCGAGGGTTAGCGCAGCACTTCCATCGAAGCAAGTCAAACCTTGTTCAAAACACCGGCCTGGACGGCATGTCGCGCTAAACTGGTCCGATCGGCTCCTGTTTGATTTCCTTCATTTTCTACTCCACTTTTGTCTCCTGACATGGTTGCCGGCAAAACCCTGCTAGCATGGTCTGGAATCAGCCGTCAGAACCTCCTCAGAGTCGCATACGAATGAAGGAAAAGATCTCGCTCCCCATGGCCCGGCGCATCGCGCTCGCCGCTCAAGGGTTTCTCGATCCCCGGCCAAGTGGCACGCCCGACCGCCGCCACTTCGCCCGGGTGCTCTCCCGCACCGGCCTGCTGCAGATCGATTCCGTCAGCGCGGTGGTACGCGCTCACTACATGCCGCTCTATTCGCGGCTTGGCCCCTACCCGCTCGCTCTGCTCGACAATGCCGCCGTCACCCGCAAGCGCACGGTCTTTGAATACTGGGCGCATGAGGCTTCGTTCCTGCCGGTCGAAACCTACCCGCTGATGCGCTGGCGCATGCAGCGCGCCGAGCAGGGTGATGAAATGTATCTCGGCCTGGCCAAATGGGGTCGCGAGCACGCCGCCTATATAGAAGAGATCTACCGCGAGGTCGTCGCACGCGGCCCGATCGCCGCTTCCGCGTTGGAAGGCCAGAAAGGTTCGGGCGGCTGGTGGGGCTGGAGCCACGCCAAGCACGCCTTCGAATGGCTGTTCTGGGCCGGTCGCATCACCACCGCGCATCGCCGCGGCTTCGAGCGCTTCTACGACCTGCCGGAACGCGTTCTGCCTCAGGCGATCCTCGACCTGCCGGTGCCGGCTGCAGAGGACGCGCACCGCGAATTGCTGCGCATCTCGGCCCGCGCCCACGGCATCGCGACATCAGGCGATTTGCGCGACTATTTTCGACTTTCGCCGGCCGACATGAAGGGGCGGTTGGAGGAATTGGTCGAGACCGGCGAGTTGATCCCGGTGCGCGTCGAAGGCTGGGACAAGCCGGCTTATCTTCACAAGGACGCCCGCCTGCCCCGGAAAATCGAGGCTCGTGCCTTGCTGGCGCCCTTCGACCCGGTCGTCTTCGAACGGTCGCGGTCGGAACGGCTCTTCAAGTTCCACTATCGCATCGAAATCTACACGCCCGCCGAAAAGCGCCAATACGGCTATTACGTCCTGCCCTTCCTGCTCGGCGACAAGATCGTGGCACGAGTCGACCTCAGGGCCGACCGACCGGGGAGCATTCTGCGCGTCCATGCCGCCTACCCCGAACTCGGCGCACCGCCTGAGACCGCTGCTCAGCTCTTCGAGGAATTGGAGCAGATGCAGGGCTGGCTTGGCCTTGAACGCATGGAAGTGACGCCTGCCGGCGATCTAGGCCCGGCGCTGCTGGATGCGTTCAACAGCCAGAGCCGCTCTTGACATCAGCCGCCGGCCGCAGACGTTTGAGGCGTTTTTGTCAGCCCAGGTTCAATGATGGCATCGCAACAAGTTCTCGACCTGATCCACGAAGCGCTTATCGCGCATGGGATCAAAGCCGTACGTGGACAGTACGACGTCCGGCTTGAACTGGAGGACCTGCGCTTCGAAGCCGAGATTTTCAACAGGGGGCAACAAGACTCTACCCACAGATTGGTCGTCGAGATCTACATCTTCTCGCCCCTGCTGGAGACTCAGCCAGCCATCGAATCGTTTGTCGGCATGGGCAGCACGCGCGAAGAAGCGACATTCCAGGCATTCGGAAAGTTCCTGATCGGCGTATTTCATGTGCTGATCGAGGGCCTCGCGCATCATGTCTGCGAGAACATGCAAGCCGAAATCGAGTTCTGGCGTCGGAATGATGCCGGTTGGAAGGTCTTTGGCGGACCTGTGATCACCCAGGCTGCGGCAGAATCCACGCTCAACCAAGCATATCCGGCGTTCTATGCCCGTTTGGAAAGACTGTTCGCGGCCAATGTTCGCCCCGGCAGTCATTTTGTGCGGATATTCCTGGCGAGCCATGACGGAGCAATGGTCGGTCACGAAGTTGTCCTGGACAACGAAACATGGCCGGAAGGCCAGGAGCTTCTCGTTGGCCAGGATTGGCATCACGGCGATGGCTACCAGGCAGTGCGCCAAGTCATTCTTGCGTTACCAGAAGAGAGACCGGTTGCGCTGAGCCGTTGGGCGCAGCTGGGCAAGAAAATCCTGCGGCGCTGAATACAGCTGGTTGGCGATCTCGCCTACCGCGCGTTGACACCGCCACCTGCAAAAGCCTAAATCCGGTCCAGACGGTCCCTTGCCCGCAACGGCAAGGGCTAAGAGGGAATGCGGTGCGGGATTTCGATCTCAAATCCGCGGCTGTCCCCGCAACTGTAAGCGAAGAGCCAAGGCCGAAAGCCACTGGGAGTTCCCGGGAAGGCGGCTATCCAAGGCGATGACCCGCGAGCCAGGAGACCTGCCGTCTGCGACAGAAGAATCCGATCGCCCGGCGGGTTTCCGGGCAAGGAGCCCGGCTTTTTGGACCAGAACAGCAGTTTTTCGGCTGGCACAGCGGACAATGCGTCCGGCGACAGTGAAGCCTTGGCCGGCGTCACCGTCATCGTCTGCGCCTCCTGCCGCAATGAGGCCGGCTCCGACGCGCATCCCCGCGCCGGCGAACTTTTGGCCGAAGATACGCGCCGCGCCGCAGCGGCCGACAATATCCGCGTCCGCACGGTCGAATGTCTCGGCAATTGCAAGCGCCGGCTCAGCGCCGCGATCCTGCGCGATGGCTGCTGGAGCTATGTCTTCGGCGACCTGACCTTGACCAGCGGCCCCGACCTTATCACCGGCGCAAAACTCTTCGCCACCTCGACCGACGGCCTCATCCCATGGCGCGGCCGGCCTGATTCCCTCAAGCGCGGCCTCGTGGCGCGTATTCCACCTCTCGACATGCTGAAGGACCAACCATGAGCGCTCCAAATCCGGCCGGCAATCTCTCCCGAGTACCCTGCACCGTTGTCACCGGCTTCCTCGGCGCCGGCAAGACCACGCTGGTCCGCCATCTCCTGGAAAACGCCGGCGGCAAGCGTATCGCGATCATCGTCAACGAGTTCGGCGACATCGGCATCGACGGCGAGATCCTGAAGGGCTGCGGCATCGACACCTGCCCGGAGGAAAACATAGTCGAACTGGCCAATGGCTGCATCTGCTGCACCGTCGCCGACGATTTCGTGCCGGCGCTGGACAAGATCCTGTCGCTGACGCCGAAAGTCGACCATATCCTGATCGAGACGTCCGGCCTGGCCCTGCCCAAGCCGCTTGTCCAGGCCTTCCAGTGGCCGTCGGTAAAGAGCCGCGTAACCGTCGACGGCGTCATCGCCGTGGTCGACGGCCCCGCGCTGGCCGAAGGCCGCGTCGCCAACGACATGGACGCCCTGCAGGCGCAGCGTGCTCAGGACGACAGCCTCGACCATGACGACCCGGTCGAGGAAGTGTTCGAGGATCAGATCGCCTGCGCCGACCTGATCATCCTGTCGAAGAGCGACCTGATGGACGCCGCCGGTTCGGCCCGCGCCAATGCCATCATCAATGAACATTCCGCCCGCGCGGTAAAAATCGTGCCGACATCGCATGGCAAGGTCGATCCCTCCGTGCTGCTCGGCCTCGGGCTCGCCGTCGAGGACGACATCGAGAACCGCAAGTCCCATCATGACGGCGCCTTCGACCACGAGCATGACGACTTCGACACCTTCATCGTCGACATTCCCTCGATCGCCAATCCCGACGAACTGGCAAAGCGCGTCGCCACCGCCGCCGAACAGGAAAACGTGCTGCGCGTGAAGGGTTTCGTCGAAGTCGGCGGCAAGCCGATGCGGCTTTTGCTGCAGGCCGTCGGCCCGCGCGTCAATCACTACTATGACCGCGCCTGGACGGCCGAGGACGATCGCCGCTCGCGTCTCGTCGTCATCGGCCTGAAGGGGCTGAACCGCCCGGCAATCGAAGCTATACTCGCCGGCTGACGCCAAGCAGCCAAAGCAATTCCAGGAAAAGTGTGAAGCGGTTTTCCCACAGGAATTGCGCAAAAAACAAGGAGATAGAGCGGTTCGCCGTTTCCGTGAAACGGTGAACCGCGCTAGACCGCAATGCACATACTCGCCACCACGTCCGCCTCGCTCGACGATCTCGCCGAGCCGATCGATCTGCGGCAGACGCCGGCGGATATCGTGGCGCTGTCCTTCACCGACAGCGATCTCGCCGGACTGGCGGCCGCGTGGAAGGTCGATGCCGGCAGCCTGCCCTCGATGCGGCTGGCCGCTCTGCGCGACCTGCGCCACCCGATGTCGGTTGATCTCTGGGTCGACAGCGTGGCGCGCCACGCCAAAATCATCCTGGTCCGCATCCTCGGCGGCTACGACTGGTGGCGCTATGGCTGCGACCAGCTTGCCTCGACAGCCCGCGAACGCGGCATCAAGCTGGCTTTGCTTCCGGGTGAAAGCCATGACGAGGACCTCAGACTGATCGAAGCCTCAACGCTGCCGCGCCTGGAATTGGACGCGCTGCTCGGCTATTTCCGCGAGGGTGGCCCGGCCAATATGAGCGCGCTGGTTCAGCGATTGGCAGGCTTGGCTGGAGGGGAAGCAACGGTTTCGGCGCCGGTTGCAGTGCCGAAGGCCGGATTTTACGAGCCTGGGCGCGGAGTTGTGGAACGACTGGATCTTTCAAACGCCGGCGTTGACAACATCAACGCTCGTGTCATCCCCATCCTGTTCTATCGCTCGATGCTGCTCGCCGCCGACGTCGCGCCGATCGACGCGCTTTTTGAAGCGCTCCGCCAGCGCGGCATCGCCCCGATCCCCATCTTCGTCTCCAGCCTGAAAGACCCGACCTCCCTCGCCTTCGTCGAAACCGCGCTGGCCACGCTAAACCCCGCCGCCATCATCACCGCGACCGCTTTCGCCTCCGGTGCTGAACCCGGCGTCGAAACCCTGTTCGACCGCGCCGGCGTGCCCGTCTTCCAGGTCATCGTCGCCACCACCCGCCGCGATGTCTGGGAAAACAACCAGCGCGGCCTGGCGCCTGCCGACCTTGCCATGCATGTCGTACTGCCCGAACTCGACGGCCGCATCCTCGCCGGAGCGATTTCCTTCAAGGGCGAGAGCGAAGTTGATCCGGCGCTTGGTCACCGCGCTTTCGCCAACCGGCCGGAGCCGGACCGGATCGCGCAGGTGGCTGATCGCGTCGCGGCGTTCATTCGCCTGCAGGAGACGCCCCGCGCCGACCGAAAGCTGGCTATCCTGATCCCCGATTACCCAAGCGCGCCTGGCCGTACCGGCTATGCCGTCGGTCTCGACGTGCCGTCCAGCGTGCTCGCCATGCTGCATGACCTCAGCGAACAGGGCTATGGCGTTGAGGGGATTCCGCAATCGCCGCGCGCGCTGCTGGATTTGCTCGAGCGAGGCGATGGTGGGCTGGGGCTGGACGACTATCTGCGCTTCTCGAAGGAATTGCCGATTGAGGCAATGACTGCGGTCGAAGGCGCTTGGGGCGAGGCAAAAGACGAGACAGGGTTGCGCAAGGCGCCCCCCTCTGTCCTGCCAGAGGGGGGTGCCTCGCACCGACCTTCTCGGCCAACAAGCGAAAGACACTTCCCCTTCCGCGCCGCTACCTTCGGCAACGTCACGGTCGCCCTGCCCCCCGACCGCGGCCGCTCCGCCGACCGCCGCGCGGACTACCACGACCCGACGCTCCCGCCGCGCCATGCCCTGCTCGCCTTCGGACTGTGGCTGCGCAAGTCGCTCGGCGTCCACGCCCTGATCCATGTCGGCGCCCACGGCACGCTGGAATGGCTGCCCGGCAAGACGGTCGCGCTCTCGCAAAACTGCTTCCCCGAGATCGTCACGGGTCCCCTGCCCGTCATCTATCCCTTCATCGTCTCCAATCCCGGCGAGGCCGCGCAGGCCAAGCGGCGCATCGCTGCCGTCACGCTTGGCCATCTGCCGCCACCGTTGGCCGGCGCTGGGCTGGACGAAAACCAGCACAAACTTGAACGCCTGGTCGACGAATACGCCCAGGCCGACGGCCTCGACCGCCGTCGCCGCGACCGTCTGGCGAAACTGATTGTCGAGACTGCGCAAAAGACGGGCCTCGCTGCTGAAGCCGGCGTCGCCACGACCGATGCGCCTGACGAAGCGCTGCGCCGCATCGATGCCTGGCTCTGCGACCTCAAGGATTTCGCCATCAAGGACGGGCTGCACATCTATGGCCGTGCGGCCGAGAGCGAACCCGATGCCATGCGCGTCCAAAGCGCTGAGGCCGAAAAGACGGCGTTGCTGGCCGCGCTCGATGGACGTCACGTCAAGGCCGGTCCGGCAGGCGCGCCCGCGCGTGGCCGCTCCGATGTGCTGCCCACCGGCCGCAATTTGTTCACCTCGGACCCGCGCACCATGCCGACGCCGACCGCCTATGATCTGGGCAAGGTCGCGGCGGAAGAGGTCGTGCGCGGCTATATGCAATCGCATGGCGACTGGCCACGCTCGCTGGTCATCGACCTCTGGGGCTCAGCCTCGCTGCGCACCGGCGGCGAGGAGATCGCGCAAGGCCTGGCGCTGATGGGCTGCCGGCCGCAATGGGACGCCGCCACCGGCCGCATCACCGGCATCGAAGTACTGCCGCCGGCCACGCTTGGCCGCCCGCGCGTCGATGTCACCTGGCGCATTTCGGGCCTGTTCCGCGACATGTTCCCGACCCAGATCGCGCTGATCGATGCCGCTGCCAATGCCGTTGCCGCCCGCGACGAGGACGATTCGGAAAACCCGCTCGCGGCCAAAACCCGCGCCGACGGCAAGATCAGCCCGCGCATCTTCGGCACCTCGCCCGGCACTTACGGTGCCGGCGTCGAGGATCTCCTGTCCCGTGGCGACTGGCGCGCGCGCGAAGAGATCGGCCGCGCCTATCTCGACGCCACCTCGCATGCCTATGGCGGCGCCGAGGGCGAAGGCATCGCCTCCCCCGGCGCCTTTGAAACCCGCATCGCCGAGGCCGACCTTCTCGTCCACACCGGCGACGATCCTGGCCGCGATATCCTGGAAGGCTCTGCCGACGTCGCTTTCATCGGCGGCTTTTCGGCCGCTCTTGCGGCGCTGGGCCGGAATGCCGACGTCATCGTGCTCGACACCACGGATCCGCAAAAGCCCAAGCCACGCTCGGTCAGCGAAGCCGTATCGCGGGTGGTGCGGGCGCGCGCGGTCAATGCTCGCTTCATCGCTGGCCAGATGCGCCACGGCCCGCGCGGCGCCTCCGAATTCGCCGAGACGGTCGACCGGCTGGTCGGCTTCGCCGAAACCACCCATGCCATATCGGGTTCGCTGATCGAGGCCGTGCACGACGCCTATGTCGGCGATCCCCTGGTCCGCGCCTTCATCCTGCGCGAGAACCCGGCGGCCGCGAAAGTCATTGCCGAGCGTTTCCTGTCGGCGCGTCGGCGCGGCCTCTGGCATCCCCTGCGCAATTCCATCGACGACGATCTTGCAGCGCTGATTGCCGAGGCCGAGGCGCTCGGGGTGGCGGCATGAACGCCTTTTCAAGGCGCGGCGCCTGCCCGGCTTTGTCGGCGCCGATGCAGACGGGCGATGGCCTGCTGGTGCGGCTGAACCCGGTCGCTGGAGGCTTATCGCCCAAACTTTTGATCGGACTGGCCGAATCCGCCTTGCGGCATGGCAACGGCATCATGGAAGTCACCGCTCGCGGCAGCCTGCAGATACGTGGACTAACGGCGGAAAGAACTGCACTGCTGGCGGCGGAGGTCGATGCGCTGGGCATTGCCGTGCGTATCGGGGTGCCGGTCGAGACCGGGCCGCTGGCCGGAATCGACCCGCAGGAGATTGCCGATCCGTGGCCGCTGGCTGAGCGGATCAGGGTGGCGATTGAAGAGGCAGGGCTGACGACGAGGCTGGGGCCGAAGGTCTCGGTGATTGTCGACGGCGGTGGGCAACTGACGATGGATGCTGTGACGGCCGACATCAGGCTGAAGGCGATGCGAGCCGACGCTGGCGTCCTGTGGACTGTATCTGTCGCTGTTGATGGCCAAAGGGCGAAACGGCTTGCGACGGTTGAGGACGATGCAGCACGCGATATTACTGTCGCGGCCCTCCGAATGGTTGCCGAGAAGGGCCGTGACGCCCATGGGAGGGATTTGTCCGAGAGGCAACTGGCGTCTCTCGCAGGTTGGCTTTTGACAGGTTTGCGCGAGGCGCCGCCCTCTGTCCTGCCGGACATCTCCCCCACGAGGGGGGAGATTGGGCTGTCATCGCCGGCTTCGCCAATCACCAACGTTGCAGAAGGAGCGCCGGCGCCGAAGCTGCCAATCTCCCCACCCGTGGGGGAGATGTCCGGCAGGACAGAGGGGGGCGCCGTAGAGCGCTCCCGCCCGCCGATTGGCCTCTTCGACTTGAACACCGGCCACGCCCTCGGCATCGGCCTACCCTTCGGCAGTATGCCAGCGCAAAACCTCATAGACCTTGCCAGCCAAGCCTCCGAACTTGGCACCTCAGAAATCCGCCTCGCCCCAGGCCGTGCCCTCCTCTTCCTCGGCCAACCATCAGCCGCCAACCACCCCCTCCAAACCACAGCCGCCACCCTCGGCTTCGTAACCTCCCCCACCGACCCGCGCACCCGCATCGCCGCCTGCCCCGGAACACCGGCCTGCGCCTCCGGCCACATTGCCACGCGCGACATCGCCGAAACCATCGCCGCCGAAAACGCTGACATTCTCGACTTCACCCTGCACATTTCCGGCTGCGCCAAGGGCTGCGCGCATCCAGGCCCAGCGGCGCTGACAATCGTCGGCGGCGAAAATGGGGCCGGACTTGTCGTGAACGCGACGGCAAAGGCCCTTCCTGCCGGCTACAGGCCGGGCTATGACGCCGCGCGCGGTGTCAGTCGCGTCGCGGCAGTGATCCGCAGCGCACGATATCAAGGCGAGACCGCAGCCCACTGCCTGACAAGGCTCGGGCCGGCGGCAATCGCCGAGGCTTACCGACAGGCCCAAACTGAAAAACGGAAATGAGCATGGCCGCCTACGACTACATCCACGACGGCACGGCGATCTACGAACGCTCCTTCGCCATCATCCGCGCCGAGGCTGATCTCACGCGCTTCTCGGAAGCCGAGGCCGATGTCGCCATCCGCATGATCCATGCCTGCGGCCAGGTCGAAGCATCAAGCCATTTCGTTTTTTCGCCTGACTTCGTCACCGCCGCGCGCAAGGCGCTCGCCGCCGGCGCGCCGATCTTCTGCGACGCGGAAATGGTCTCGCATGGCGTCACCCGCGCCCGCCTGCCCGCTGGCAACGAGGTGATCTGCACCTTGCGCGACCCGCGCACGCATGACATCGCCAAGGCGATCGGCAACACTCGCTCGGCTGCTGCCATCGACCTGTGGGGCGAACGGATGGCCGGCTCCGTCGTCGCCATCGGCAATGCGCCGACCGCTTTGTTCTATCTCTTGGAAAAGCTGCGCGACGGCGCGCCGAAGCCGGCGGCCATCATCGGCATGCCGGTCGGCTTCGTCGGTGCGGCCGAATCCAAGGATGCGCTGGCCGAGAATTCCTATGGCGTGCCCTATGCCATCGTGCGCGGCCGGCTCGGCGGCAGCGCCATGACCGCGGCCGCGCTCAATTCGCTGGCGAGGCCGGGTCTGTGAACGCACCTGTCAAAGATGCTCCGGCAACAGGCCGTCTCGTCGGCGTCGGCACTGGTCCGGGCGACCCCGAACTCTTGACGCTGAAGGCCGCGCGGGCCTTGGCTGAAGCCGATGTGGTGGCGTATTTCGCCAAGCGCGGCAACAACAGCAATGCGCGCGCCATCGTCGAAGCGCGCTTCCGCCCAGACATGCTGGAGTTGCCGCTGCTCTATCCCGTCACCACCGAAATCGCTAGGGATCACGACGACTACCGCTCGCAGATCACCGGTTTCTACGAAGAGTCGGCCGAGAAGGTCGCCGAACACCTCGAAGCCGGCAGGATGGTTGCCGTCCTGTCCGAAGGCGATCCGCTGTTCTACGGCTCCTACATGCATCTGCATGTGCGCCTCGCGCATCGTTTCCCGACCGAGGTTATCCCCGGCGTCACCGCCATGTCGGGCTGTTGGTCGCAGACCGGTGTTCCCATCGTCCAGGGCGACGATGTGCTGACGGTTCTGCCCGGCACGATGAGCGAGTTCGAGCTGACGCGTCGCCTAGCCGACACCGACGCCGCCGTCATCATGAAGGTCGGCCGCAACTTGCCCAAGATCAGGCGGGCACTGGAAGCCACCGGCAAGCTGACGCGCGCCGTCTATGTCGAGCGCGGCACCATGGCCGGCAGCGTCTCGATGAAGCTCGCCGACAAGCAGGACGACAAGGCGCCCTACTTCGCCATCGTGCTGGTTGCCGGCTGGTCCGGCCGGCCCACCGCGATGGGAGCGCAGGCATGAGCGGCCGTCTCACCGTCATCGGGCTTGGACCGGGCAATGCCGATCAGGTCACTCCGGAAGCCAGCCGCGCCGTCGCGGAAGCCAAATTCTTCTATGGCTACAAGCCCTATCTCGACCGGCTGGAACTGCGCCCGGACCAGACTCGCGTCGCCTCGGACAATCGCGAGGAACTCGCCCGTTCCAAGGACGCGCTGACAAAGGCAGCCGAGGGCCATGACGTCGCCGTCGTCTCCGGTGGTGATCCCGGTGTCTTCGCCATGGCGGCGGCGGTTTGTGAGGCAATCGAGGCCGGTCCGGCCGAATGGCGCGCGGTCGATGTCGCTGTTGTGCCCGGCATCACCGCCATGCTGGCAGTCGCTGCCCGCATCGGCGCGCCGCTCGGCCATGATTTCTGCGCCATCTCGCTGTCCGACAATCTGAAGCCGTGGGATTTGATCGAGTTGCGCCTCTTGGCAGCGGCCGGTGCCGGCTTCGTCATCGCGCTCTACAACCCGATCAGCAAGGCACGGCCCTGGCAGCTTGGCCGTGCCTTCGAATGCCTGACCGCGATCCTGCCCGGCACCACGCCGGTCATCTTCGGCCGCGCCGCCGGCCGTCCGGACGAGCGCGTCGAGGTGTTCTTGCTGGCTGACGTCGAAGCTGAAAAGGCCGACATGGCGACCTGCATCATCATCGGTTCGCCGGAAACCCGGATTATCAAGCGCGGCGACAAACCGGCGCTGGTCTACACGCCACGCTCGGCAGCGGGCTCGACAAAATGATCGACCATCGCGGCCAGCGCATCGACGGTTTCAGCCGAGGGCACGTCCGGCAGGACGGGCCTGCGGACCATGATCACGTCGATGCCAAGCGCCCGCGCAGCGGCAATCTTGCCGTAGGTCGCCGCGCCGCCACTGTTCTTGGACACGACGACATCGATGCGATGGTTTTCGAGCAGCGTGCGTTCGTCGTCCTCGCGAAACGGCCCGCGCGACAGCAGATAGTCGGCATCGGGCACCGCCAGCTTCGGCTGGACAGGATCGACGCTGCGAATGAGATAATGGTGCTGGGGCGTTGCCTCGAACGCGGCGACCTCTTGCCTTCCGAGCGCCAGGAAAACGCGACGCGGCCTGGCGCTCAGCGCTTGCACAGCATCGCCAACCGTATCTACTTCCGACCAGCGATCCCCCTCGACGGGGTCCCAGCCGGGGCGCAGCAAGGCGAAAATCGGCGCCCCCGCCATGCGCGCGGCTTGCGCGGCATTGGCGGATATATGCGCCGCATAGGGATGCGTGGCGTCGATCAGCAGGTCGATCCGCATGTCATTGAGATAGGCTGCCAGCCCGCCAGCACCGCCAAAGCCGCCGACCCTTGTCGGCACGTTCTGGGCGATCGGGTTTTCAGTGCGGCCGGCCAGCGACAGCGTAACCGAGCAATCGGCACGCGCGGCCAACGTTCCAGCAAGTTGCCGGGCTTCCATGGTGCCGCCGAGGATCAGAATGCGGTGGGTCATCATGCCTGCTGAGGGTTCGCACGGCGCCAACCAGAGATGGCTGACAGTCGTTGGCATCGGCGAGGACGGTTTAGCCGGTCTCGGCGACGAGGCCAAGCAGCGGATTGCCGAAGCGGAGTTCATCTTCGGCGGCAAGCGGCATTTGGCGCTCGTCGCGTCCTTCGCCAAGGGTAAGCCCTGTCCCTGGCCGGTCCCTTTCGATGCCGAGATGCGCGATGTATTGGCGCTTGCCGGCAGCAAAGTCTGCGTGCTCGCCTCCGGCGATCCCTTTTTCCACGGCGTCGGCGCTACCCTCGCCCGCAAGGTCAAGCCACGGGACATGCATGTCATCCCGGCACCATCAGCCATTTCGCTGGCGGCCGCTCGCCTGGGCTGGGCGCTCCAGGACATCGAGGCGGTCTCGCTGCATGGCCGTCCGCTCGACCTGATCCGGCCATTGCTGCAGCCCACCGCACGCATTCTGGCGCTGACATCCGATGCCGAGGCACCTGCGGCAATTGCTCACCTGCTCACCGAACTCGATTTCGGCGCATCGCGGCTGACGGTCCTGGAGGCGCTTGGCGGCCCAAAGGAGAACCAGCGCTCCACCCGCGCTGACGCTTTCGATCTCGAAAACATCAATCCGCTCAACGTGCTGGCGATCGAAATTGATTCAAATCCGCAGGCACGGGTGCTGCCGCTGACGGCTGGCCTTGCCGACCATCTGTTCGACCATGACGGCCAGATCACCAAGCGCGAAATCCGCGCCGTCACCCTTTCAGCGCTGGCGCCAAGGCGCGGCGAATTGCTTTGGGATATCGGCGCCGGCTCCGGCTCCATCGGCATCGAATGGATGCTCGCCCACCCCTCGATGCGCACCATCGCCATCGAGGCCGACCCGACCCGCGCTGTCCGCATTGGCCACAACGCGTCCGCCTGCGGGGTTCCCGGGCTTGTGGTGGTGGAAGGCAGGGCGCCCAAGGCGCTCGCCGGGTTGGACACGCCGGATGCGATCTTCATCGGCGGCGGCGGCAGCGACACCGGTGTGTTGAAGGCTGCCATCAAGGCGCTGCGCCCCGGCGGCCGTCTCGTCGCCAATGCGGTGACGCTGGAGATGGAAGCCCTGCTCCTGGCCCAGCACACGAAACTGGGCGGTGATCTCACGCGGATAAACATCTCCCGCGCTTCGCCGGTCGGTTCGATGCAGGCTTGGCGGCCGGCTATGCCGATCACCCAATGGACATGGGTGAAGCCATGATGGTGGCTGGCATCGGCAGCCGAAAGGGCGTGAGCGTTGAAGACGTGCTCGCCGCCGTAGAAATCGCGCTCGAAGCGCACGGACTGGCGATGACAGCGCTTTCAGCCCTGGCCACCGCCACGCTCAAGAAGGATGAAGAAGCGATCGCCGCGGCTGGCCGCACGCTGAACCTTCCCGTCATCATCGTCGATGACGCAGCGCTTCAGGCCGCCTCGCCGCGCACGCTCAGCAGCTCCAACCTCTCACAGAAACGGGCAGGCACACCATCGGTTTCCGAAGCATCCGCCCTTGCGGTTGCCGGCGCCGGTGCAAAACTGCTTGGCCCGCGCACCGTGCTCGGCCCGGTCACCTGCGCCATCGCCATCAGCGGAGATGCGCCATGACCGTCCATTTCATCGGCGCAGGCCCGGGCGCCGCCGATCTCATCACGCTGCGTGGCGCCAGGCTGCTGGCAAGCTGTCCGGTCTGTCTCCACGCCGGTTCGATCGTCGCGCCCGAATTGCTGCAGCACTGCGCGCCGGGAACAAAGCTGATCGACACGGCGCCGATGTCGCTCGACGAGATCGAAGCCGCCTATCTCGACGCACATAAGGCCGGCCATGATGTCGCCCGCCTGCATTCCGGCGACCTGTCGGTATGGAGCGCGGTTGCCGAGCAGATCCGCCGGCTGGAAAAGCACGGCATACCCTACACGCTGACGCCGGGCGTTCCTTCGTTCGCCGCCGCGGCCGCAGCCCTTCGCCGCGAACTGACCATTCCCGAGGTCGCGCAGAGCCTGGTGCTGACCCGCATCTCCGGCCGCGCCTCAAAGATGCCGCCTGGCGAAACACTGGCCGGCTTCGGCCGCACCGGCGCCACGCTTGCCATCCATCTGGCCATCCACGCCATCGATCGCGTCGTCGCCGAATTGACACCGCACTATGGCGGCGATTGCCCGGTGGCGATCGTTTTTCGCGCTTCCTGGCCGGACGAGCGCGTGCTGACCGGCACGCTGGCCACGATCGAGGCGTTGTTGGCCGCCGATCCGATGGAGCGCACGGCGATCATCTTCGTCGGCCGCTCACTCGCGGCGGAAGGCTTTGGCGAGAGTTCATTGTACGACGCCCACTATCAGCGGCGTTTTCGCGGACGGGACGGATTGTGAGCCGCAGCACCAAAAACAAAGGCGAAAACGCCGCGCTCGAACGGGCTCTGTCGCGGCTGAACTTCAAGCCGCGCCCGCTCGAGCCGGGCCATGTCTGGCTGGCCGGTGCCGGCCCTGGCGACCCCGGTTGCCTGACTCTGGAAGTGCTGGCGGCGTTGGCCGAAGCAGATGCGCTGGTCTACGACGCGCTGGTCTCGCCGGATGTCGTCGCCGTTGCCGAAAATGCCGAGCTGTTCTTTGCCGGCAAGCGCGGCGGAAAGCCGTCGATGAAGCAGGACGACATCACCGCACTGCTGGTCAGGCTGGCGCGCGATGGCCGCCGCGTCGTCAGGCTGAAGGGCGGCGATCCCTATATTTTCGGCCGTGGCGGCGAAGAAGCATTGGCGCTCGCGCGCGAAAGCATCCCGTTCCGCGTGCTGCCCGGCCTGACGTCAGGCCTGAGCGCGCTCGCCGCGACCGGCATTCCGGCCACCATGCGCGGCATCAACAAGGCGGTGATCCTGGCGACCGGACACGCCGCCGGCACCGATGACGACATCGACTGGGGCGCAATCGCCCGCACCGGCCAACCAGTCGTGGTCTATATGGGCATGGCCAACCTTCCCCTGATTGCCACGGCATTGCTCGACGGCGGGCTGGCGCCATCGACGCCTGCAGCGGTCATCGTCGCCGCGACCACACCACAGGAACGGATCGTCGTCGCCACGCTTGCCACCATTGCCGAGGAAGCCGCCGCCGCCGGCCTCGCCTCGCCGGCATTGATCGTCGTCGGTGGCATCGTCGCCATGCGCGCGGCACTGGCGGGCCAGGCATGACGGCCCGCGCGATCATCATCGGCGCGCCGCGCTCCGGCTCGGGCAAGACCAGCGTCACCATCGGCATTTTGCGCGCGCTCACCCGGCGCGGGCTAAAGGTGCGCGGCGCCAAATCCGGCCCCGATTATATCGACCCCGGTTTCCACACCGCCGCCACCGGCCTGTCCGGCGTCAATCTCGACAGCTGGGCGATGCCGCCATCGCTGCTCAACGCGCTGGCCGCGCAACAGGCCGACGACACGGATTTCGTCATCCTCGAAAGCGCCATGGGCCTGTTCGACGGCATTCCGGCCGCGCCGGGACGAACCGGTTCGGCCGCCGATCTCGCCCGACTCTACGGCCTGCCGGTGCTGCTGGTGCTCGACGTATCAGGCCAATCGACCACGGCAGCCGCCGTCGCCAAGGGTTTTGCCACCTACGATCCGGATGTGCGCATGGCTGGCGTCGTGCTCAACCGGCTGGGCAGCGAGCGCCACCGCCGGCTGTCCGGCGACGCCATCGAGGCGATCGGCCTGCCTGTCGTCGGCGCCATCCTGCGTGACCCCACCCTGAACCTGCCCGAGCGGCATCTCGGCCTTGTCCAGGCCGGCGAATATGATGACCTCATGGCGCATCTCGACCGGCTGGCCGACATGGCGGAAAAGTCGCTCGACCTCGATGCCGTCATGGCTCTGGCAACGCCCCTCACCCCGGCAGCGGGCGACTTCGCGGACGCGCTGCAGCCGCCAGGCCAACGCATCGCGCTTGCCGAGGATGCCGCCTTCACCTTCCTCTACCCGCATGTCGCCGCCTACTGGCGTCAGGCCGGCGCTGAACTTGTCCCGTTCTCCCCGCTCGCCGATGAAGCGCCCGACCAGGATTGCGATGTCTGCTGGCTGCCTGGGGGCTATCCCGAGCTTCACGCCGGCAAGCTCGCCGCCGCTACGAATTTCCGTGCCGGAATGCTGCATTTCGCGACGAAGAAGCCGATCCATGGCGAGTGCGGCGGCTTCATGGTGCTGGGCGAAACGCTGGAAGACGCCTCCGACGAAACGCATCGCATGCTGGGCCTGCTTGGCCATTCCACCAGCTTTGCCAAGCGCAAGATGAATCTCGGCTATCGCGAGGCACGGCTGCGCGCCGACTGTTCTCTTGGCTCACAAGGCGCGCTGATCCGGGGTCACGAATTCCACTATGCGCAGATGACGGCCACCGGCAATGACGAGCCGCTGGCCGACCTCGCCGATGGCCAGGGCAATCCGATCGGCCCTTCCGGCTACCGGCGCGGCCATGTTAGTGGCACTTTCTTCCACGCCATTGCGAGGGGCTAGAGTTAGATGCCGAAAAGTGGCAACCGATTTTCGGAGATCATGCTCAAGCTGCGGAGTTTGACCCTTTCGCCTCGCCAAATCCTCGACGATGTGGCGCTTTGCCTCGTGTTCTTCACCAGGCTGCCGCTCCCCGTCTTCGACTTTCGCGGCCGCAGCCTCGCCGCCGCGATCTGGGCCGCACCCATCGCCGGGCTCCTCGTCGGCCTGATCGGCGCCATTGTCTTTGCCACCGCTGAGAGGTTCGGCCTTGCCATGGCGCCGGCCGCCGCCCTTGCCCTTGTCGCAACCGTGCTCACCACCGGCTGCCTGCATGAGGACGGGCTGTCCGACGTCGCCGATGGCTTTGGCGGCGGCAAATCACGCGGCCGCAAACTCGACATCATGCGCGACAGCCGCATCGGCGCCTATGGTGCGATGGCGCTTGCCCTGTCGCTGCTCATCCGCTGGAGCGCGCTGTCGCAACTTGTCGACCCGACGCAAGCCCTTTTCGCCCTTGTCGCCGCCCACACGGCTTCGCGTGGCGTGCTCGGCGCCTTCATGCATCTCTTGCCGCCGGCGCGCGACGACGGCCTCTCGGCCAGCGCCGGCACGGTCTCGCTTGAAACGGCAATCGCCGGCGCCGTGCTTGGCGCGATCCCGCTCCTGCTGCTTGGGCCCGGCGGCGCCATCGCCGCGCTGATCCTGCTTGGCCTGCTGTTTGCCGCCTTCCACGCCCTTTGCCTCAACCAGATCGGTGGCCAGACCGGCGACACGATCGGCGCTTTGCAGCAGGTCAGCGAAATCGCGGTGCTGCTCGTCGCTTCCGTCGCCCTCTCTTGATCGCCTTGGCCTGCTTCCCCTTGATTCCCTTCCGGAGACCTTGCCCCCATGCCCTTCAAATCCCTCGATGAACTGCGCGCCGCCTGCCTCGATCTGCCCGCCGGCAGCGATAGCGCGGCAAAGGCCGTTGCCAGCCGCCAGGACACGCTGACCAAGCCGCAAGGCAGTCTCGGCCGGCTGGAAACCATTGCCGCCTGGCTGGCGCGCTGGCAGGGCCGCGACATGCCCAAACTCGACCGGGTGAAGGTGTTCGTCTTCGCCGGCAACCACGGCGTCACCGCGCAAGGCGTGTCGGCGTTCCCCTCGGAAGTCACGGTGCAGATGGTGGCGAATTTCGCCGGTGGCGGCGCCGCCATCAACCAGCTCGCCCGGATCGCCGGCGCTGAGCTCGACGTCATCCCGCTCGACCTCGACCATCCCACGGGCGACTTCACGCAAGTGCCGGCGATGGATGAAAAGGCCTTCCTCGCCGCTGTCTCGGCCGGCTATGACGCCGTGACTGATGATCTCGACCTGGTCTGCTTTGGCGAAATGGGCATCGGCAACACCACGCCGGCTGCCGCCATTTCGGCGGCGCTGTTTGGCGGCGGCGCGGAAAAATGGACCGGCCGCGGCACCGGCGTTGACGATGCCGGCCTGAAGCGCAAGGTGACGGCAATAGAAGCCGGCCTGAAGCGACACGCCGCAGCCCTCGCCGATCCGCTGGGCGTTGCCGCCGCACTCGGCGGCCGCGAACTGGCCGCCATCTTCGGCGCCACGCTCGCCGCCCGTCACCTCGGTATACCCGTTTTGCTCGACGGCTTTGTCTGCACCGCCGCCGCCGCCCCGCTGGCAAAGCTGCATCCGACCGGCCTCGCACACACCGTCGCCGCCCATGTCTCGGCTGAGTCAGGCCATCGCGGCCTGCTCGAAGCGCTGGGCCTGCCGCCGCTGCTCGATCTCGGCATGCGGCTCGGCGAAGGCTCCGGCGCCTGCCTCGCCGTCAACATCGTCCGCTCGGCGCTGGAGTGCCATGCTGGGATGGCGAGCTTCGCCGAGGCTGGGGTGTCGGATAAGTAGATTCGCAACGCCGGATCACACCCGATGAATGAGCCCTCGCAGATATTCGGGAACCCCAAACAGGGACTTCGGGATGCTCTTGCTCGGATTATCCGGGATTTCGACAGCAAGAGCGGAGCTTTTGCCGGGCTGAATTACAATTCGCCGTGGATACTGGCAACACAGGATTGGGCAGAGCGATCAGGCCATACTGTCGAAGAGCTGTGCGAGATGATTTCTCAATGGCGAATCTCAATCTTTTCTGGCGAGCAGACCGGCACGAGAATCGTTCAGGTTTTTGAAGACCTCCGCAGCGCGGCAGAAGAGTGGAGAACCGAGACAAATTACGTCGATCCACCCCTGCCTTATGATCCTGAAAAGGCAAAATTCCCCAATCGCAAAGAACTGAAAGCCCATACTCTGAAGGCTTGGAGTTCTTTGGGATTAGCGACGCAATGGCATAGCTACGACGCCAAAGACCTTAGTTTTAGTGGAATTTTCGAAGACAGATTCGGTCACGAAATCAGGTTCTCGATGACCTTCAAGCTCGCATATGGCGGTCCAATAAGGCTGTTCTTTCAATTTCCTTACTATGCGGATGGCGACCCGAGATCATTCCAACTCTTTATGCTCTCAGGCTGGGGAATAGGTCGCGAGCTTCGTCTGCCGGAAGCCCCGGAACTGGAATGGGTCGTTGGCAAAAGCAAGACAAGCTTCGACGCCGTCGACGGCGTCCTGGCCATAGTGCGGGCAATCCTCAGCTATTTGAGGCCGACGCTTCAGTAGCCAGGCCTGCCACCGCTGCTCGGCCCTCGGCCCGCGCCGATATCGACGCATGCTTAAGACGCGCCAAACGCGTCTCGCTTTCAGGGTCTTTCCACCAATTTTTGAAGAATTTGGTGGGTGCGCACAGGATTGAACTGTGGACCCGCTGATTAAGAGTCAGCTGCTCTACCAACTGAGCTACGCACCCACTCGGCCGGCAAAAACCGGCGTTGGCGGGCATATAGCCGCCACCATCCGACATGTCCAGCCCTGCAGGAGTCATTTCCCGACAAATCGCTTTCAGCACATCGCGATCAGACGAAAAGCTTGCCTTCCGCCACCTTGACCGCATGGCCGCCAATGCGCGCCGAGGCCAGTTTTCCGCCTTGCACGGTCAATTCGAGGCGTATGCGCGACGGCCGGCCCATCTCCAGGCCCTGCTCGATCCACAGTTGCGAAATGCCATCGGTCGGCGCGTCGAAATGCATGATGGCGCCGGCAAAGGCGGCCGCCGCCGAACCGGTCGCTGGGTCCTCATAGGAAGGCGTGCCGGGCACGATCATGCGGACATGGAACGCGCTTTCGTGGTTCACCGTCTCGCGGCAATAGACATAGGGGCTGGCGAAGGCCCATTCGCTCTTGCGCGGCGCCAGTTCCGACCACGCCTGGTTGTCCAGCCGGACCCGGCCCGCCGCCTCGAGATTGGCGACAGGAATGGTCACATAGGGCACGCCTGCCGACCAGAACGAGACGCGGTGATTCTCGAAGCCGATTTCGTGCGGCGCCAGGCCAAGGGCTGCACCGATTGCCTGCGGGTCGGCCTCCAGCTTCAGCGGCTCCGGCAGTTTCGCCAGGTCGAATTCGGCGAAAGTGGCGCCATCATGCGTGCTGACGGCGCAGCGCACCGGGCCGATGTTTTCCTCCAGCACGAAGATGCCGGCTCCACCCTCGCCCGCCAATTCAGCCAGCGCGATTGCCGAACCCACTGTCGGATGCCCGGCGAACGGCATTTCATAGTCGGGCGTGAAGATGCGGATGCGGTTTTTATGCTTGGGATTGTCAGGCGGCAGGACAAAGACTGATTCGGACAGGTTGAATTCGCGCGCGATAGCCTGCATCGCGGTCGTGTCCAATCCATCGCAATCCAACACCACGGCCAGCGGGTTGCCGGCCAGTCGCTCGGTCGTAAACACATCGTAAAGCAAGTAATTCCGGGTTTTCATTCCTGCCTCAATCCCAACATGGGCGAAATTTAATTTGATATTCGAACCATCAAGCCTGATCTGTGCACAGATAGGGACGTTGCGCATCATAGGGGTCTGGCGTGGACCAGATTGTCAATCTGCCAAAGACGGAATCGGATTCCGCCATCGAGACGGCGCTCGGCCTTGATAAAAAGGGGCTGCGCAAGACACGCCAGCGTGGCTGGCTCTATGCATTGCTGACCCTGATCGTGCTTGCCGCTGGCTTGGGCCTCTATCAGTGGTATGCGGGCACGCCGGCCAGGATCGACTACACCACAACGCCGGCCGCCAAGGCCGACCTCACCGTCCAGGTCTCGGCGACCGGCACGCTGCAGCCGCTCACCCAGGTCGACATATCAAGCGAACTGTCCGGCATCATCCGCTCGGTCTCCGCCGAGGAGAACCAGCAGGTGAAGAAGGGCGACGTGCTGGCTACGCTCGATACGGTGAAACTCGAGGTCCAGATTGAACGCGCCGAGGCATCCGCCAAGGGCGCCGCGGCCAATGTCGAAGACGCCACGGTGACGCTGGCCGAGAACGAAAGCGCGCTGGTACGCGCGGCGGCCTTGACAAAACGCGGCATGGCGACTGACCAGTCGCTCGAGGCGGCAACCGCGACACGTGACCGCGCCAAGGCAGCGCTCGACAGTGCGCAAGCCAATCTCGCCATCGCCCAGGCCGATCTCAAGGCGCAGCAGACCGACCTTGCCAAGAGCACGATCTATGCGCCGATCGACGGCATCGTTCTGACCCGTTCGGTCGACCCCGGCCAGACGGTCGCCTCCTCGCTGCAGGCGCCGGTGCTGTTCATCATCGCAGCGGATCTGAGGAACATGGAACTGGTGGCGGCGGTCGACGAAGCCGACATCGGTGCGGTCAAATCAGGCCAGCACGCCCGCTTCACCGTCGACGCCTTCCCGGAGCGGCCGTTCGACGCCGCAATCCGCGACATCTCTTACGCCTCGGTCACCACAGACGGGGTCGTCACCTACAATGCGCGGCTCGAAGTCGACAACAACGAGCTGTTGCTGCGGCCCGGTATGACCGCGACGGTTGCGGTCGTCACGAGGGAAGCCAAGGGCGTGCTCACGGTCCCCTCCTCCGCCTTCCGCTACCGCCCGGCGCAGCAGGCGGCGCGCGGCTGGAGCTTGAGCGATCTGTTCACGGGCCGGATGGGCCGTCCCAATCGCCAACGCACGGTCGCGCCACCAACCGATGGCTCGCGCACGCTCTATGTGCTGGAAAACGGCCGGCCGCATCCGGTCAACGTCAAGATCGGCTCGACCGATGGCGAGCTGACCGAGATCACCTCCGGTCTCGACGAAGGCGTGCAAATCATCACCGCGTCACAGCTGCGGAGCTGAGGCCGTGGCCGCGGGTGCGCCTCTCATCACCTTCGACAAGGTCTGGAAGAGCTACGGCCAGGGCGAGGCCCGGGTTCATGCTCTGGCAGGCGTCGACCTTGCCATCAAGCGCGGCGAATTCGTCGCCATCATGGGCCCGTCCGGCTCCGGCAAATCGACGGCGATGAATATTATCGGCTGCCTCGACACGCCGACGGCCGGAACCTATTCCTTCATGGGCATCGATGCTGGCCGGCTCGACCGCAACCGCCGCGCAATGCTGCGCAATCTCTATGTCGGTTTCGTCTTCCAGGGCTACAATCTGCTGGCCCGAACCACGGCGGCGGAGAACGTCGAGCTGCCGCTGATCTATCGTGGCGTGGCAAGCCGCGAGCGCCGCGACCTAGCCATGCAGGCACTCGCCCAGGTTGGCCTTGTCGGCCGCGAGCACCACACACCGGCCGAACTGTCGGGCGGCCAGCAGCAGCGCGTGGCGATCGCGCGCGCCATCGTCACCCGGCCGACCCTGCTCGTCGCCGACGAGCCGACCGGCAATCTCGACACTGCCCGCACGCACGAGATCATGGAGTTGCTGACAAAGCTCAACACCGAGCTTGGCCTGACCATCGCCATGGTCACGCACGAGGCCGATGTCGCGTTCTATGCCGAGCGCACGATCCGCTTCCTCGACGGCCATGTCGCCTCCGACACCATGAAGGTGGAGCTGGCATGATCTGGGAAACCGTCCGCCTCTCGCTGCGCTCGATCCGCCGCAATGTGCTGCGCTCGTTCCTGACGCTGCTTGGCATCGTCATCGGCGTTGCCGCCGTCATTGCCATGCTCACCATCGGCTCCGGCACGACAGAAAAGGTTAAGGCCGACATTTCCAAGCTTGGCAGCAATTTGCTGGTTGTCAGGTCAGGCCGCCCGGCCGGCCCCGGTGGCCCGGGCGGGCTCGACCAGGTGGTGCGGCCGCTGGCCGAAAAGGACCTCGAAGCCCTGGTTGCGCATTTGACTGGTGCGCGCGCCATTTCGCCGGCTTCGCAAAAGCAGGTCCGCGTCATCTTCGGCACCGAGAGCTTGACTTCGGGCGTCACCGGCACCGACAGCGCCTATCTCGATGCGCGCGACTGGAAGCTGGTGTCGGGCCGCCCGTTCAGCGATTCCGAAACCCGCTCGGGCACCGGCGTGTGCCTGATCGGCGAGACCGTGCGCCAGCAATTCTTCGGCGCCGGCGATCCCGAAGGCGAGATCATCCGCGTCAACCGCACCTCCTGCAAGATCATCGGCCTGCTCGAGCCCAAGGGCTACACCGGCTTCGGCCAGGACCAGGACAATGTCGTCTTGATGCCGCTGCATGCCTATCAGCGCCGCATCGCCGGCAACCGCGACATCGACAACATCTACATCGCCGCCGACGACCGCACGCCGACCAGCGAATTGCAGCCCCGCGTCGAGGACATACTGCGCGATGCACGCCGGATCACGCCCGACCGCGAAAGCGATTTCGCCATCCGCGACATGACCCAGATCGCCGACGCCATGGCCAGCGCCACCACCACCATGACCGGCATGCTGGGCGCCGTCGCCGGCGTCAGCCTTTTGGTCGGCGGCATCGGCATCATGAACATCATGCTGGTCTCGGTCACCGAACGCACCCGCGAGATCGGCATCAGGCTCGCCATAGGCGCGCACGAAAAGCACATCCTCATCCAGTTCCTGGTCGAGGCGACGGTGCTGTCGCTGCTTGGCGGCATCATCGGCATCCTGATCGGCCTGGCGCTGGCCGGCCTCGCCTCGCTGACGCTGACGATACCCTTTGCGCCCAGCCCAGCCGTCATCCTGCTCGCCGTCGGCTTCTCCGCGCTGATCGGCATGGTGTTCGGCTTCTTCCCGGCCCTGCGCGGCGCCAGGCTTAACCCGATCGACGCGCTGCGGCACGAATAGAGCAGCGCTTATTGCCTGTGGCGATCAGGGATTGGTGCCGCCAGCGGGGAAGGATTTGTCCGCGAGGCAACCACTCATCCAATCGGCATCGGCAACGGTTTCCGACGCCTCCGGGTCCAACTTCAGGTCCGGCTTGCCCGGCGCTTCAGCCTTTCTCGTATCCGGCGTCATGTCCCAGCCGCCATCGGGCGCTTTCCCATCGACGGGCTCGTCGGGGCATGTTTTGACCCCGTCATTGCCGAGGCCGCATTTTGCCCGCGTCCGCGCCCGGCCGTCGACAATATCGACCACGGTGCGGGTGGTCTGCGACGTGTAGGAGGCGAAATCGTTGGCTTCGACACAGACCCTGTCGCCATTCTGCCGGCTCATGCTGCCGAAGCAGTTGTAGGTATAGTCGTTCGGGTGCTGCCGGTCGGGAATGAAAGTGCAGTTGGTCGAGAACCCCGCCCATGGACCATTTCCGCTGACGCCGAGCGCCTTGCGCTGCGCAAGCGCGCTGGCGACGAAGGCGGGCTTGCCGTCAGACGTCTTCTTGAGAAAGGCCGTGCGGTCCTGTGTCACGCGCGTGAGGACTTGGGCCCAACTCGGTGGAGCGGAATCGTCGTCCGTGCCCCCGGCTTCGAGGGTGGCCGGGTCATTGATGCCACTGTCGCGCGCCTTGATCCAGCGGCGCTGGCTCTCGATCAGCGCGGCGTGGATTTCTGGATCGTCGACGGCACGCAACAATTTCGCATAGGCCGTGCTCATCTCATCATCGGCCCGGCGCAGGGCCTTGCTGCCGCATATCTGGTGCTCAACCTGCGTCGTCGCCTTGCTGCAGTCGAATGCAAGGGCCGGTGCCGTCAGGACACACAGAGCGGCGGTAGCAAGCAAAAGCAATTTCATGGGCGATATCCAGTAATCAACGGGGTGGCCTGCGGTGTTTCACATGGCCGGCGCAGGCCCTGCAAGGCCGGCGGGATCATGTCGGGAATACAACCGTCATTTTTGTTGCAGGCCAGGCGAAACCGCGCGTGCTGAACCGGAACCAAACCGCCAGCCCAGATTTACGGCAAGCCCCGCAAAGAGGATCAGCGCCAGCCCACGCCCGGCCCGCAACATCAGGCGATCAAGTCACCGTAGCCGGGATTATTCCATTCCCGCGAAATGCCATTCGACCAAAGGCTTCATATGCGGCGCCAATCCTGCCGGCAGATCGGTTGCATGGCGGATGATCACCGGTCCCTCGATTTCCGGATCGACCTCGGCGGCAACGAAGGTACGGATGTGCGAAGCAATCTCGTCAGCCGTTCCATCGACATGATAGCGGCGGAAGATGACCGTGCCACTCGTGGTCGACAGGGCATGCCAATGCGGACCGCGCCTGGCAGCGGACAGGTCAAGGCCTGTCTCTTCGCGCACCTCGCGGATCATGTTGAAATCGACGTCGACAAGGCCGTCGCGGAAATCGATCGGTTCGAACGAACCGGCGGCGAAATAGACGCTGCCGGCACCCACCGTGTGCGAGCCCATGCGGATCGCCACCAGCGCGTTGTCGCCGGCCACCAGCATGGCATGGCCATAGGCATGCTCGGCGCCTGAATTTGCGCGCTGCTTACGCCACAGCATGAAGGCGGAGTAGCTGACGGCGTGACAGCGACCAACCAGGCGCCGGTCGCGCCAGGCGAGTGCGGACAAGAGCACCACGGTACCGTCAAACAGCGCCGGATTGGCCGATATCTCGCGCTGCCAGTTCTCGGCGATCGCCTCGCCATTATCCAGCGCGAAAGGATGCGGGCCAGGATCGAGCCGGACGTCGACGGTATCGACCGGCAGGATGACATTGCGCGGCAGGTCGAAACTCATGCGCGTCACGCCATGTCCAGCGTGATCGCCACCGGGCAATGGTCTGACGCCTTCGGCCGGTCCCAGCCGGCGCGCGGGAAACGCTCGACCTCCTGGCCCGGCGGAAAGATCGTGCGCCATGGTTGGCCATTGCGGATGATGTCGGGCACAGCAGTGGCGTTCTTCGCCGCCAGCCCCCTGGACAACAGGATGTAGTCGAGCTGGCAGAGATGCCGCTCTTGCGGCCCGCGTGTGTGATAAAAACTCCAGCGGTTCATTTCCGGCCGCCGCTCGACGACGTTTTCGCAGAAGCCGCCCGCCGTCAGCACGTTGATGCAGGACTGGGCCTCGTCGACCACCTCGAAACGGTAACCATCGACCTCGTCGCCGGCGATCTTCACGCGCTGCCGGTAATCGTTCATGTCGCCGCAGATCGCCCAGCGCTTGTCGGCGGCGTGCTCCCCACCGAAGCGCTCCTCGATGATGCGGCGCACCGCCTGTGCCTCGGCGTTGCGCACCGGCATCGTCGCCTCGCGTCCATCAAGCCCGTTGCGGGGCGAGCCCATCGACTTGAAATGCACGAGGTAGAGCGTCAGCGGCACCCCGCCGACGGTGATGTCGATTTCCAGGCAATCACGGCGGAAAATGCGCTCATTGGCCTGGTTGCCGAGCGCCGCCAGCTCCGGTGTATGCAGCCCGAACTGTTCATAGGTGACGTAGGCGTGGCTGGTCATGCGTACGAATTCGATCGGCTGGCCCTGTGCCGTCTCGTTGCGCATCATCACAGCAACGTCGATGCCGCGCGAATCATTGCCTGACGTGGTGTATTTCTGCCGGTAGCCCTGCCCCACCATCTTGAACAGATAGCCGTACTCGAAGGCCTTCAAAGCCTCGATGTTGTCGACCTCCTGCATGCAGATCATGTCGGCCCGGGTGGCCGCGATCGCCAGCGCCGTCAATTGCCGCGTGTCGTCGGATTGCGCGATGGCACGGGCCTGCTCCAGCATCTTGTACTCGGCCTCGCTCTGGATATCGAACAGCGCCAGCGTGCGATCTTCGTTGAGCTGGTTGCGATAGCCGGAAAAATCGAACCTGTTCATCAGGTTCTCGACATTGAAGGTGGCAAGGCGCAGCGACATGTCCTGACCTTTGCCCGCATGTGCTGGAGAAAACAAGATCGCAGGACCACATGCTTAGATCGATTGGTCCTGGCGGCCTTCACGCCATGGTTGACGGAACCTTTCCGTTCATCCGTCGTTCAGATCCAAACCCCCACAGTGAGCCCATTCCAGGGTAGGCGTGGGGCCTGTAACTCTTGGAGAGTGCAAATGAACTCGCTCTTTTCTTCCACCATAAAGTCCGGGCTGATAGCGCTCGGCATTGTCTCCGGCATCACGGCGCCGTCCGCCGCCGGGCCGATCATGCAGCCGAACCTGTCGATTCCGACCAGCACTGCCGCTCCGACAGTCACAGACGTGCGCGACAGTTGGGCCGGCGGCAACAACAATGGCGGTAATTTCAGATGGCGCCGGTCGGGCAACTGGAGCGGCCACCATTGGAATGGCGGCGGTCGTTGGAACGGTGACCGCCATTGGAATCGCGGCGGTTGGCGCCATCGCGGCGGGGGTTATTATGATGACGACGCTGGTGCCGCGATCCTGGGCTTGGGCCTCGGGCTTGGCCTCGGCAGCATGTACAGCAACAACTACTACAACGACGGCTACTATGCGCCGCCGCCGCGCCGCTACTATCGCGCCGGGCGGCTTTCTAACGCCCATGTCCAGTGGTGCTACAACCGCTACCGTTCGTACCGGTCCTGGGACAACACGTTCCAGCCCTATGGCGGCCCGCGCCAGCAGTGCTATTCGCCCTACAGCTGAGTTGCTGTGACTGACGGATCCCCATGAAACGGCGCCGCGCATAGCGGCGCCGTTTGTCGGCGGGCCTCGCTGAAACAACGGCTCAACGCAACTGCGGGCATAGTGACGTGCAGCGCGCCAGCCGCGATCGTTCGGCTACTGGCCTGGATCTTTGGAGTCATCCTGCTGCGCCCTCGCGGCCAGCTGCTTCAACACGCCAAGGAAGTCGTTGAACCGCTGCTCACCGATCTCCTCCGCCCATTCCGCGTGCAACCGCCGCAGGCAGGTGAAAATCGTCTCGACAAGCTGCCACCCGCGCGCGCTCAGGTAGATGAGGCGCCGGTCGCTGCCCTCGGGAGAGCGCCGTTCGATATAGCCGAGCTCCTCGAGCTGGATGAGGAGATAGTTGATCGCCTGCCTCGACATTCGCTTCTGGCGAGCCAGTTCCGACGGCCTTACGCCATCCGGAAGGGGATACGAGAATATGGCGAAGTGAGCGTCCTGAAAGTCGGTGAAGCCGGCGTCATGAATGGCCCTGTGCATCTGGTTGCGAACGTGCTGCCAGGTGATGCGCAGGAGAGCCCCGAAGAACGGCGGGCCCAGCTCTTTGTCGGGCTCTGTCGTTTCACCGGCCGTTGACATCAATGTAAAGTCCTTTTACAAATCATGTAAAGCCACTTTACAACAAGGAGCATGTCGATGGAAGCGGGTACACAGAGCGTCCTGAAGATCGGTGAACTGGAACTGCGCTTCCTGGTCACCGACAAAGGTGCAACCGTGTTTGAGTTCATTGTCCCGTCCCGCGCCCGCGTACCGGCGCCCCACTACCATCAGGAGGCTGACGAAACGCTGTATGGGCTGGAGGGCATTTTGACAATTACCGTTGATGGCCGAAAGCAGGAGCTCGGCGCCGGCGATGCCATCTTCATTCCGCGCGGAAGTGTCCACCACCACGAGAATCTGCACGACGGTGTATCGCGGACTTTGGCCGTGCTTACGCCGGGGTCTATCGGGCGCCGCTACTTCGACGAAATTGCCGAGGTAATCAATGTTCCCGGCAAGCCCGACCTGGCCAAGGCGAAGGAGGTCATGCTGCGCCACGGGCTCGTACCCGCGTAGTCGTAGCGACAAGCCCACGGCGACCATCTCGCAGTGGGCCATATCAGGTACATCTGAGTTCGGACCCTAGTCTTGGCCACGTCGACCAGCTTGTTCTTGAAATCCCCCGCGCGACCGCAGGGCGAAGCCCGAGGACGCGCAGGGGCAAGACGTGGATTTCGATCAGTTCTTGGCCTTGTCGACCAGCTTGTTCTTCGAGATCCAGGGCATCATCGCACGCAGCTTGGCGCCGACTTCCTCGATCTGGTGGCTGTCATTGTTGCGGCGGATGCCCTTGAAGCGCGACATGCCGGCGCGGTATTCCTGCATCCATTCCGAGGTGAACTTGCCGGTCTGGATGTCCTTCAGCACGCGCTTCATCTCGGCCTTGGTCTCGGCGGTGATGATACGCGGACCCGAGACATACTCACCCCATTCGGCGGTGTTCGAGATCGAGTAGTTCATGTTGGCGATGCCGCCTTCATAGATCAGGTCGACGATCAGCTTGACCTCGTGCAGGCACTCGAAATAGGCCATTTCGGGCGCGTAGCCGGCTTCCACCAGCGTCTCGAAGCCGGCGCGGATCAGCTCGACCAGACCGCCGCACAAAACGACCTGCTCGCCGAACAGATCGGTCTCGCATTCCTCGCGGAAATTGGTCTCGATGATGCCCGAACGGCCGCCGCCGACGCCGCAGGCGTAGGACAGCGCCAGGTCGAGCGCATTGCCCGAGGCATCCTGGTTGACGGCAACCAGGCACGGCACGCCGCCGCCCTTCTGGTATTCGCCGCGCACCGTGTGGCCAGGCCCCTTCGGCGCGATCATGACGACGTCGACCGTCGACTTCGGCTCGATCAGGCCGAAATGCACGTTGAGGCCGTGCGCGAAGGCAATCGCCGCACCATCGCGAATGTTCGGCGCGATTTCATTCTTGTAGATGTCGGCCTGCAATTCGTCGGGCGTCGCCATCATCATCAGGTCGGCCCATTTGGCGGCATCCGCCACGCTCATCACCTTGAGGCCGTCGGCCTCGACCTTCTTGGCGGTCGCCGAGCCGGCCTTGAGACCGATGGCGATCTCCTTGGCGCCGGAATCCTTGAGGTTGAGCGCATGCGCCCTGCCCTGGCTGCCATAGCCGATGATGGCGACCTTCTTACCCTTGATCAGGTTAAGATCGGCATCACGATCGTAATAGACGCGCATTTTACTTCCTTCCCGTTTTATGAATCAGAGGCCTTGCGGCCGGTTTTTGCTCCGTAAAGAGCGAGAAACTGCTGCGTCGCGCGGACGGCATCGCCGCCGATCGTCGCCTCAGTCAATTCCAGCCGGTCACCCAACATCAGACGGATCTGCACATCGCGGGCGACCAGCCCGAAAAAGCTACGAAACGCCGTCTCGGCATCCGTAAAGTCCAGGAGCCCGGCATGGCGTCCGGCCTCGAGCACCGGCTTCAGCCGCCTCGCCAGCGCGAAACGGCCATTCTCCAGCACGACGGCGCCAAGGTTGTCCTTGCCCGACCCGGCATGGCCGATCGCTACCCGGTTGAGCGCGATCGACGTGTCGCTCGAAATCACTTTCAGCCAGTCGGAAGCGAAGCCTTCAAGGCTGGCCGTCAGCGAGGCGAGATCAAGGCCCTTGCCGTCGACAGACACCACGCGCACCTTGGAGGCCTGCCACTGCACCGTCGCGGTCAACAGTCCGTCACGGTCGCCGAACCATTTGTAGAGCGTTTCCTTCGAACAGCTGGCGCGCCGCGCCACGGCGGTCATGGTCAACTGATCGCCCTCCTCGACCAGCAGCCGCAGCACTGCATCCAGAACGGCCTTCTGCCGCTCCGTCAGCGCTTCGCTGTTGTCGATATCGGCGTTGGCCTGCAACACGCTCGGTTCCTGTTCGATGGGGCACAGTGCGCCGTCAATCAACGGGAGTACCGTACGTTACGGTTCGGCATATTGCGCAATCCGCCACCCGACGCAAGGGGAAAGGTAGAAATATTTGGCGGCAAAAGGCGACGGTGCGCAACAGCCGCTCAGTGCCGGTCAGCCTCACTCGCCCACAGGCGGATGGCGCAGCCGGCCGAGCAGCGCCGACACCGTGTTCAACTCATCCGGCGAAAGCCTGGCCCCGACCAGTTCGGCGATCGACCGGCCATAGACGGCCCACATCTGGCGGCGCGTCTCACGTCCCTTGGCCGAGATGCGGATGGTCTGGCCGCGACCGTCATCGGCCACCGGCAGTTTTTCGACCAGTCCATCCGCCTCGAGCCGGGCGAGCAGCCGCGAGATGTTGTATTGCGCAAACAGGGTACGTTCGGTCAGTTGAAACGGGCGCAAGCCGCCCTCGCCCGCCTCGGCAAGCTCGTGCAGGACATCGTACCAGGCAAGCGGCGGCAGGCCGCCTTCCTTCAATGCATCTTCGGCACTCTCCACCATTTGGCGCGACACGCGCATCAGGCGGGCCCAGGCCTTGATGGCTTCCGGCGAAGGCGTGGCTTTTTCGATCATGGCTTACCCTAGGCGATAGATGCAGATGCATCAAGCTTGACGATCAATGCAAATGCATCTACATAGATGCAATTACATCAATACTCGGAAGGCAAAACCATGAAACATGAAATCTGCAAGGTTGCCGATATCCCGCAAACGGGCAGCCTGATCGCCCCGTTCTTCGGCCGTGAGGTCCATGTCTATCGCAGTGGCGACCGCATCCGCGCTGCCGCCAATGTCTGCCTGCATTTCGGTGGACCGCTCGACTGCACGGACGGCAGGCTGGTCTGCCAATGGCACGGCGCCGCTTTCGACATGGCATCAGGCGATCGCCTCGACGGCCCGGCACCAAAGGGTTCTCGCCTGATGTTTCTGTCGACGCGCGTCGAGGGCGGCGCATTGAACTATGTCTGGGCAGAGTGACATGACCGACAAGCTCACCCTCGTCAGCCACCCTCTCTGCCCCTATGTCCAGCGCGCGGCGATCTCGCTGACCGAGAAAGGCGTGCCGTTCGAACGCCTCGACATCGACCTCGCCGACAAGCCTGTGTGGTTCAACGCCATTTCGCCCCTCGGCAAGGTGCCGCTGCTGCGCGTCCAGCGCGACGGCGAGGAAACGACGATCTTCGAATCCGCCGTCATCCTCGAATTCCTCGAGGAGACACAGGCCAATCCGCTGCACCCCGCCGACCCCTATGCCCGTGCCCGGCACCGCGCCTGGATCGAGTTCGGCTCGGCCACCCTCAACGCCATCGGCCGGTTCTATTCGGCGTCAAATGAGGCGGCCTTCCTCGCCGAATCCAGCGCGCTGGCGGACATGTTTGGCCGCCTTGAGGCGCAACTGGCGGACGATACCCGGCCCCGTGGTCCATGGTTCGCCGGCGACAGCTTCTCGCTTGTCGATGCGGTGTTCGGGCCTGTTTTCAGATATCTAGACGCTTTCGACAGGATCGGCGATTTCTCCATCCTGGACGGCAAGCCGCGCGTCCAGGCCTGGCGGAAAGCGTTGAACGATCGCACATCGATCAGGGACGCCGTGCGGCCCGATTATCCGCAGCGCCTGCATGCTTTCCTGCAAGCGAAGGGCTCATTTCTGTCGAGCCTCATCCATCGAAACGATCAAGCCGGACCATTTGCATTGGCACGATCGGCTTGAATGACAGACCCGGGCAAACACCCACTTTGAACGGCCTCAGTTCTCGAACATGACAAAGGCGGCCCAGACCCGCGGGTCCTGGGCGCCTGATATCTTGCCGTCGCGAGCATCGCGGCGGGTCTGGCGCAACGCTTCCGGATAGGTCTGCCCGGCCGCAAGACGGCGGTAGAAGCCGACCATGAAGGCTGCGGTTCCGGCATCGTCCACCGGCCACAGCGTCAGCAGCGAGCGTTTGGCGCCGGCGATATCGATTGCCGTCGGCAGGCCGCGCAAACCGCCGACAAATGTCTCCTGGCCTCGGGCCGTCTCGCAAGCCGACAGGACAAGCAGGTCGAGGCCCGACAGGTCCCAGTTCATCAGTTCCATGCCGTAGAGCCGGCCGTCTTCATCGTCGCGTTTCATCGACTGCCGGTCTCCCGACTGCGACAGCACGACCTGGCTTTGCCAGAGCGCATTCACCGCGCCCACGCCGCCCTCTTTCTCGTCACGATAGGCGCCGTGGGTCGCCAGATGCGCGATCGTCGCCTGCTCCATATCCTCGCGCAGCGTCCGCTCGCTGGCCGCCTTTCCGGTCAGCATTTCGACCGAATAGGCATCGCCGCGCAGGATCGAGGCGATGGCGTCGACCTCCCTGGCTGTGCCCGGCAGCGGCTCCGCTCCCTTTTCCGACCCTCGGGCATAGTCCAGACCGCCAGCCAGCAGGGCTTTGCCGGTCTTGGGAAAACTCTGATCGACGCCGGCATTCAGCAGCGATTCCGGCCGCGTCAGCATGCGCACGACGAAGCGGTCGTCGAGCGTTGCGCCTTTGCTGTCCTGCAACAGGGGAAACGGCACGGAGAACAGCTTGCCGTCCGGCACCACGAACAGCGTGTCGGCGCCGCCAAGCGACGATTCCAACGGCGCGATCAGACCAGCATACAGCCCGGAGAATGTGGCGTTCAGGTCGATCAAGGTCACGGCGCCGCGTTCCTGCGCGGAACGTGTCGACCGCAAATTTGCCATGCGTGTTTCGTGAGCAGCCGGGATGAGCCGGCGCGAATCGCCGAGATCGTAGAGGCGGGGCTTCTGGTCCTTGCGCGTGACGATCGCATAGAGGCGCTCGTCTTCCAGCGGATCGGCACTCTCGCGATCCGCCCGCCATTTGCGGGTGATGAAGTAGTCGACCAGTGCCTCGTTGGGCTTCAGCAGCAGGTTGGCTGACGGCAAGGGTTTGTCCACCACGCTCTGACTGAAACTGTATTTGGCCATGACTCTGGCGGTGGCCTTTTCGTACGCCGCCTGAACCTGTTCCGGCTGCACCACACCTGGATCATCGGAACTGTCACCGCTGGAAGCCGCCTCCTGATAGGCTAGGGACAGCCGGATACCGGTCTGGATCAAATTCCGTGTCTCCGTGTCGTTCGGATCGATCAGGCGGGACAGTCTGCGCAACAGATCGCGTTTCTCATTCTCAAGCGTCGGCCAGCGGCGCACGGCTTCGGCAAACGCTGGCACCACCGAAGCCTTGTCTTTTGCGAGGCGCGCATAGTCGTACAGCATATCGTCGGCCAAGGCGCGGCTGGCCTCGGCGACAACAGGGTTACCGGCCGTGCTTACCTGGAACCAATTCCAACGCAGCATGTCCTCGTCGAGAGCGGCGAAATCGGCGGCCGCCGCCTCTGGATTCGTTTTCGCCTTGAGATTGGCCTTGGCCTGACGTGCGGCAAAGGTCAGCGGGTGCACCACCCCGTATGTTGTTTCGGCGATGCTTTGGGCTCGTTCAAGTTGGCTCATGCTGTTTTCGGTGTCGCCTCCGGCCGCGAAATGCGAGGCAAGGAGGTTGGCGATCTTGATTGCCAGTATTTCGGGATAGCTGGGATCGATGGTCAGTTGTTGCAGCCGTGCCAGCGTTGGGTCGTCTAGGGGCTGCGTACCGGAGACAACCCTCGTGTAGAGCAGCCAGGCATCGGCTTGCTCGACCAGATTGCCTTCCTGCTTCAGGACAACGGCAATGTCCCGGTCCTGTTGGAAGTAGCGCAAGGCCTCGTCGTATTTGCCAAGGTCCAGATAGTCCTGAGCGGTATTGTTGGCGCTGGCCAAAACATTGAAGTGATTTGGCCCGTAATAGCCGATGCGATTCTCCAGCACGGCCAGATCATACTGCAAGGCGCGTGTCGGAGCCCCCATCTGGCGCAGCATATCGGCCAGATTGTTCTGCAGCTTCCAGATGAAACGATCGTCGGTGCCAGTTACCTGCTCGGCCAATTTCAGATTGCGCTGCTCGATATTGATAGCTGAAGCGATTTGACCGAATGCGGCAACCCCGGTCGCCAGCACATCATTGGCATACATGAGTTCGTGGGATTCGTTGCCGTGGTAATGGGCGTACAGATTGGTTGCTGTCGCGCACATGGAAACGAAGCCCTGATAGTCCTTCTCGGCCTGCTTCAGCATCGCGTAGTTGAGATAGAAATCGCCGCGCTTCTCGACATCCTGCTGCATCGCCCTGGTTTTCAGGCCTTCAGCAAAAATCTCCTCGGCGTTGTCGAGGATCTGGTTGTTGAGAAATGTCCCGCCGGCGTTCGAGTAGCTCTCCACGGTAAACTCGTACAAGTCGCTTCTGGCGGCATCGAGCAGCGTTGCCCGCAACTGCGCGTAGCCTTCATCGAAGCGTCCTGCGTCCATCATCAGCTTGTAAGCAGCGTCGATGCGAGCCCTCAGCGCGTCTTCACTGTCTGCCGCCCCCTGCTGGCTGGCCTGGCCTGGCGCCTGGGCGTGTGCCGGAGGTACAGGCAACGCCACGACCAGCATCCCCAGGACAGCTGCAACGATGCGCATCGGACCTTGCGATTTTCGCGCTCTGAACATGACATGCATGCGATTGGCCCGGACGAAAACTCTATGATGCGGTCGTATCATGACCCCGATTTTGTCCGAAATCCCACCGCGCTTCCCGGAGCCCTGCCCGCCTGAACGGATCGATCACCGTGCCGGCGACCATCGAGGCGAGAAACTGCGGGGCCGGCGGGATTTTTGCGATGGTCGCCACCAGCCTGTCGCGGATGAAGGGCAGCGCCACCGAATCCGACTGGTAGAACGGCGTGAACGCCAGCGACAGCGCCTGGAAGACACGCACGTGCCAGCGCCGCGCCTTGGCATAGGCTTCAAGCGCTGCCTCGACGCTTTGCGTACGCGCCAGCGCATGGCTGAGCGCCGCGGCGTCGAGCAGCGCCATATTCGCCCCTTGCCCGAGTTGCGGGCTGGTCGAATGCGCGGCGTCGCCGATGACGGCCAGTCTCCGGCCAATTGGCAGCTTCACCGTGTGATGGCCGTAGCGGGCCAGCGAAAGCTGGTCGAAACTGTCGACCTGGTTGGCGAACGCCTCGCTTTGCGGCCACAGCCTCACCACCCTCTCCTTCCAGGCGTCGATGCCTTGGGCGCGAACCGCCTCGGCATCATCGGGCTTCAGGCTCCAGAAGAAGGCCGCCATCTTTTCAGCACCGGGTTCCGGCCGGCCGATCGGCAGCACGCCGATCATCACGCTGGCCTTGTCGTAGCGCTGCAAAAGCGCGTGCTCGTCAAAGCCCTCGCCGCGCCAATCAAGCGATGCCCAGAACGCGCCATAGGTGAGCGGTCGCGGTGCACCAGCGCCGACCACACATTGCCGCAGTTTCGAGCGCGAACCGCTGGCGTCGACGACCAGATCGAACGGCCCTACCCTTCGTCCGTTGCCCCAAATCAGCGTCGCGCGCTCGCCGGCCTCCATGGTCTCGATCTCGACGCCGGTCTCGATGGCGATCGCCTCGCGTTGCGCAGCGCGAAAAAGCACGCCGAACAAAGCTGCCCGGTGCACCGCCAGGCCGAAGCGGTTGCTGCGCTGGGCATCGTAGCGGACGTCGAGCACGGTGCGCCCGGTCGAGGCATCGGCGCCATGCAGGCGATCGATGCGCGCGCCGAGCGCCAGTATGTCGGCGAGCAGACCGAGATCGGCAAGCACCGTCAGCCCGGTCGGCTGCAGGATCAGCCCGGAGCCGACCGGCTTGGGCTCCTCGAAACGTTCGAAGATGGTGACGTTGTGCCCGGCGCGTTTGAGATAAAGCGCCATGGCGAGCCCCGCCGGGCCGGCGCCGGCAATTGCGATGTCGAGGCATCGGTTCGCGATCATGCGCTAAAAGCGCCGAGGCCAAGGCAATGCATGTCGTCCCCCAAACAGATCCCCGCTTCCGGGCAAAATGCGCTAATTGCTGATACCGTCGATCCTGGCGAGAGCATGATCGCGGCTGGCCGTGTACAGGACTTCGTCCGGCTTGAGATCAATCGCCTTTTGGACGCTCTTGAGGCTGGCTTCGTAAGCAGCCTTGGCACCGGCCTTATCGCCCTGATCCTCGAGCACATAGCCGGTCTTGACCTCAGCATTGTAGACGGCGAAATCGAATTCGGGATTTTTGGGTTCGATGGACACCGCCTTTGCCGCTGCGGTTTCGGCGGCCTTGTACAGCTTCATCGCATCCTGCGGGAAATTCGTCGTATAGGAATCGGCGACTTCGACATAGGCCTCGTAGAGATCGCGCAGGCTGTTGACGTTTTGCGGGAACTGCGTGGCGAATTTCTTCGCGGCCTCCAGCCGCAGATCATTCTGCGCCCAATAGCTCTTGTAGTCGTTCATCAGCCGCTTATCGATCGCGACCCTGGAATGGAAGACGATGAGATCGCTTTGATAGGTCTGCTTGTCCGGCTGCGCCTCGACGATCTTGGTCGCATAGGCCAAGCCGGCCTCATCGTATTTCAAGGCGTTGGCATAGTCTTTCATCTGGCTGTAGGAACTGGCGATCTTGGCATGATAGAGCGTCGCATTGTGCTGCCAGCCCATGTTTTCCGGGTCGAGCGCAGCCAGGTTCAACGATGCCTGATGCGCCTTCTTGGTGAATTCGATTGCGGTGGCATCGTCAGGGACGAACTCATACCAGGTGGCCATCTTTTCATAAGAGGTGATCAGGTCCGCCACCCACTGCTTGTTGACGGCATCCGACTGGACAAGGCGTTCGCGGATCCCGTTTGCCTCCTTGTAGGCGGCCAGCGATCTGTCGGCGTCCTCATGGGTGATCACACCATCGCTGAAATAGATGGCCTGGCCCATTCTTTCCAAAGTGCCGGCAAGCCCGCGCTGCCAGGAGGTGTTGTTGGGATCGGCTGCGATCAACCGCCGCGTGATGGCGACCGAGGTCTCGAAGGAAGCGACCGCGCTCTCGCCAATGGTCGTACCGCTGCCATCCGCCTGGTTCTTGTCATACTGGGCATAACCCAGCGCGTCATAGGCGGTGGCCAGATCGAATTGGCGCAGCGCATTGTCGGGCGCGGCCTCGGCCAGTTTCTTCGATATGTCCAGGCTTTCCCCAAACGAAGCGAGCGCCTGCGAAAGCTGTTTCTTGTCCTGCTGGATTTCGCCAATTTGGCGGTCGCTCAGCGCCAGTGTGGATTGCAGGTCCTCATTGGCCGGATCCTTGCCGGCAAGCCGCGCGGCAATGTCGCGCGCCGATGTGTAGGCCGCCATCGCCATCTCGTCATTGCCCTGCAGCTTGTGCAGCGCGCCCACCTTCAGGAACGCAGCGGCCTCGAGGCCGAGCGCGCCGGCATCGGGCGCATTGCCGGCGGCAAGCTCCGTCCGGATTGCCAGGCCGCGTTGATAGGATGCCAATGCAGCGGAGGAGTCACCCTGGTCGCGCTGCACATCACCCAGTTTCAGCGTGCTGGCCGCGACATTGTCTTGCCAGGCGGCATTGGACGGCTCGGCTTCGGCAAGAGCGGTCGCCACCTTTTGCTGGCGTTCGTAGGCGCTGCGCCCGCCCGACAGATTGCCGACCGTCAGATACAGGTCGCCGAGCACCTCCAGCGATTCCAGCTGCTGCTTGCGCTGTGCCTCAGGCAGCTTGTCGCGCGCCAGATCGTCGTAAAGTGCACTCGCCTTCTCGTAGCTTTCGATCGCCAGATCGTATTTCAGGTTGGAACGCGCCGCACCGCCGCTGATCATATGCGTGGTCGCCTCGGACAGCGTGCGATCAAGAAAGTTTGCCTTCAGCGCATCGCGCGAGGTCGCATCAATTTCGGCGGCTTCGGCAAGCTTGCCGCGCGCCGTGTCGAACGCGCCGAGATCGAGCTGGCTTTGCGCGTCCTGCCGCAATTTGGCGACCGTCGGGTCAGCCGACGCCAGCGTCTTCATCTGCGCGCGCACGGCCACGAACGCATCGGCGGCCTCGGCAAGCTTCTTGCGCCGGTCGTCCGCCGACAACGACTTGGCGCCGGAATCGATCAGCGCGCCATAAAGCGGTGCCAGCGGCATGTCCTTGTCCCTGGCGAGCCGCTCGACCTCGTCGCGCAGATCGGGCGTCACGTCGGCCATCGCCAGCAGCAGGCGCTCCCGTTCCGGCAATTGGCCAGCACTTTTGGAGGCGAAGAACATTTGCGGCAGGCCGTTCTCGACATAGGGCAGCTGCGCGCCGCGCGACCGGTCGTAGACCTCCTGCTGCACCAACGTCAGCACCGAGCGGATTTCGAGCCCGTCGGTCGCCAGATATTTTGCCAGGCCGGCCGTAAACGGCGAATTCTCGCCATTGCCGTCGGCCGCGGTCGCGCCGGGCGCTGCGGAGAAGGTGTAGAGCAGGTTTTCAGCCTTGCCCAGACGACCGAGCCCGGGCCGCACCTCCGCCGTCGTCTTGACGTTCAGTGCCTTGACGCCGCGCCCGGCACCAGCACCTCCGGCGAACGGATCGTTGCGGCAGGCATCGAGCAGGATCAGTCCGACTTTCGAGACGCTGGAGACCGTTTCCCGCACCTCTTCCATCGGCAGGCTGGTCTCCTTCAGCGTGTCGACCGAGGTGGCGTCGGCATCCGTCGGCAAAAGCCGGTTCTCGCCTGATATTTCGACGCCGTGACCGGCGAAATAGACCAGCGCGACATCGGCGCCGGCAGCGTCCTCGCGAAAATCCTCAAGCGCGCGGCGCATCCGCCTGAGGTCGCGATCCGTCTCCAGCGTGACCTGAAAGCCAAGCTTTTCCAGTGACTTCTTGATCGTCTGGGCATCGTTGACGGCATTGCCCAGCGGCCGGACGTTCTTGTAGGCATCGACTGCCATGACCAGCGCGAAGCGCTGTTCGGCCCATGCCGGAAAGACGGTTGAACAAACCAGCACCAGTACAATCAGGAATCGCCGCAACTGAAACTCCCAAGCTGATTTTGTCAGCTCCCACACGATTGTGACGACTGCAAGGTCTGTTTGCCGGGAGGGCCAAAGGGAATCGACTGCTTGGTCGCCATGACAGCGTCAAGGCGTATGCCAGACGAGGCTGAGCGCTCGATTATGCGGCGTCGAAGGCAGCGCGCGCGCCACGCACCGCGTCGTGGTTATTCTCCGCCCATTGCAGGAGGTGCTGCAAGGCGCTGAACATCGAGCGTCCGAGGTCGGTCAGGCTGTATTCGACGCTCGGCGGCTTGGTCGGGAACACTTCGCGATGCACATAGCCGTCGCGCTGCAGGTCACAGAGCGTCTGGGTCAGCATGCGCTGCGAGATGTCGGGTACCAGTCGCCGCAATTCGCCGAAGCGGTAGGGCTGCTCGGCCAGCGCCGCCATCAACAGCGAGCTCCATTTGCCGCTCAGGCCCTGGATGACATCGCGGACCGGGCAATCGGACAGGTTGCCGCCATCGGTCATGGCTTTGTAGACCTCAAGCTTGGATCTCAGTTTGACGATCGAGCTGTCCATGACTGGTTCCCTGCCTGTGCCTACCTCCCGAAAAACTGCCTCCTTTACGGCACCGGGTCAATTCCTATTTTAGTGCTGGTCTCTTTTTGAGACCGCTGCCCGAACCGCCTTTCCCCGCAAACGTCAGGATCCCTCATGACCGCAACTCTTCTCGTCACCGGTGCATCCGGCCAGCTCGGCCGCAGCGTCATCAACCATTTGCTGGACACCTTCAAAGTGCCGGCCGCGAAGATCATCGCCACCACCCGCACACCGGCCAATTTGGCCGACCTCGCGGCGCGCGGCGTCACGGTCCGCGAGGCGAATTTCGACGATCAGGCCTCGGTTGCCAAAGCCTTCGCCGGTGCCGACCGGGTGCTCATCATCTCGACCAATGAACTGGCGATCCAGGGCAAGCGGCGCCAGCAGCAGCTCGCGGCGGTCGCGGCTGCCAAGCAGGCGGGTGTTGGTCATCTCCACTACACCTCGATGCCCAACACCGAGCCGGGTTCGGCGGTTGCCTTCGCTCCCGATCATTACGACACCGAACAGGCGATCAAGGCGAGTGGCATTCCCTACACGATCTTCCGCAATGGCTGGTACGACGAGAACCTGTTCATGGCAGCGCCGCAGATCCTCGCATCGGGCCATTGGTATACGTCGGCCGGCGACGGCGCCATTTCGTACGGCGCGCGTGACGACTACGCAGCGGCCATAGCCGCGGGGCTGGCCTCGGACGCCAGCGACAGCACGACCTACACGCTGACTGGCCCCAAGGCCTACACGACAGCCGAAGTCGCGGCACTCATCACCGAGGTCACCGGCAAGCCGATCCAGATCGTCCAGCTTTCCGACGAAGCTCTGACTGAAGGGATCAAGGCAGCCGGGCTTCCCGAGCCGATCGCCAAGGTTCTGGTCTCCTTTGACGCGGCAACGCGTGCCGGCGACCTTGGCATGGTGACGGACTCCGTCGAGAAGCTCTCCGGTCGCAAGTCGGTGCCGTTGAAGCAGTTCCTCGAAACCAACAAGGCGGCCCTGCTGGGCTGAAATCCGCGCGGCGGGCAGCTCTAACTTCCCGCCGCGCTACTTCTTGAGCAGGCCGAGCCTTACCAGGCTTTCGCCGGTGGCAGCCAGCGCATCTTCGCGCGATCGCGGCGCCCAGCCGAGCATGCGCACGGCCTTGGCGTTGGTGGCGTTCTTGACCTTGCCCAGTTCCGGCACGAGCTGCGCGACTTCCGGGTTGAACAATCCGACGATCCGGAGCAGCCAATCGGGAAGCTGCCGCGTCTTGACGCGGGCCGCCGCATCGCCGAGCCGCGTTTTCAAGGTCTGCGCGATCTCCCGCACGGTCATGAAATCGCCTGACACCGCCAGGAAGCGCTCGCCTTTTGCCGCGGGATTGGTCATGGCCCGCACATGCAGGTCCGCCACGTCGCGCGCATCGACGACGCCAAAGGACAGGCGCGGCAGCCCCGGCATGGCGCCATTCATCATGCGCTGGACAAATTCGGTGGAGGTTGAATGGTCGGACCCGAGCACCGGCCCGAAGATGCCGACCGGATTGACGACCGCCAACTCCAGCGCACCGCCTTCGGCGGCAATGAAGTCCTAGGCGGCGCGCTCGGCAAGCGTCTTCGACTTCACATAGGCGCTGACCTTGCCCTTAGGATCGGTCCAGCTCTCTTCAGTGAACGGGCGGCCGTCGGACGGCATCTTGCCATAGCCGATGGCCGCGAAGGACGAGGTCAGCACGACGCGTTTGACGTTGGCATCTCGTGCGGCCCGCAGCACCCGCAACGCGCCCTCACGCGCCGGGACGATCAGGTCGTCCTCATGCTTGGGCACGCCGGGCGGAAATGGCGAGGCGACATGCAGGACATAGTCACAGCCGGCGACCGCTTGCGGCCAGCCTGTGTCGCTCATCAGGTCGGCGATGGAAAAGGACAGCCTGTCGCCCGGCTCGGCGCCGCCCGCTTTGAGCATGGCCAGGACACCGGCTTCACGCTTGGCCGAACGCACCGTCGTGCGCACGCGGTAGCCTGCCTTGAGGAGTTCAACGATACAGTGGGCGCCGAGGAAGCCCGATCCGCCGGTGACAAGCACCAATTCGCCGCTCATATCAGCCTCCCGCTAAGTCGAAGCGATCAAGCCGATCAGATCGCCACCTGGGTGCCGATTTCTACCACACGTCCGGTCGGGATCTGGAAATATTCGGTCGCGTCCGACGCGGTGCGCGCCAGGCCGATGAATAGCTTGTCCTGCCACACCGGCATGCCGGAATTGGGCGAGGCCTTGAGCGAGCGCCGTGACAGGAAGAACGACGTCGTCATGATGTCGAACTTCCAGCCCTGCTTGCGGCAGATCGCCAGCGCACGCGGTATGTTGGGCTGTTCCATGTAGCCGAAGGTCAGCGTCACCCGCATGAACAGCTCGTTGACCGTCTCCATCTTGACCCGTTCGCTGTCCGGCACCACCGGCTGCGGTGCGGTCACCACGGAGAGAATGACGTTCTGCTCATGCAGCACCTTGTAGTGCTTCAGGCTGTGCATCAGCGCTGTCGGCGCACTCAAGGGATCGCTCGTCAGGAACACCGCCGTGCCGGAAACCAGCTGCGGCTTCTTCTTCAGCAGATTGGCGGCGAGGAAATCGAGCGGGATCTCGTTGCGGCGGGTCTTGTCGAACAGGTAGCGACTACCGCGCACCCAGGTCCACATGCCCAGCACAATGGTGAAGGCCACCGCCAGCGACGCCCAGCCGCCTTCGAACACCTTGACGATGTTGGAGGCGAAGAAGCCGATATCGATGAAAGTGAACAGTGCGGTCAGCGGGATCGCCACCGACAGCTTCCATTTCCAGATGCGGGTCATGACGACATAAAGCAGCACCGTCGTCACGAGCATGTTGCCGGTCACCGAGATGCCGTAGGCGGAGGCGAGCTTGCTGGATTCGCCGAAGCCAACCACCAGCATCATCACCACCAGCGCCAGCAACAGGTTGACGCGCGGCATATAGATCTGGCCGGACTGTTTTTCCGACGTGTGCAGGATTTCGAGCCGCGGCAGCATGTTGAGCTGCACCGCCTGGCGGGTCAGCGAAAAGGCACCCGAGATCACCGCCTGGCTGGCGATGACGGTCGCCGCGGTCGCCAGCACGACCATCGGGATCAGCGCCCAGCCCTCGTTCATCTCGAAGAACGGATGGCCGACCACGCCGTTCTTCGCCAGCACGAAGGCACCTTGCCCGGCATAGTTCAAAAGCAGACAGGGAAACACGATCGACAGCCAGGCCAGCACGATCGGCTTGCGGCCGAAATGGCCGAGATCGGCATAGAGCGCTTCGGCGCCGGTCACCGCGAGGAAGATGGCACCGATGGTGACGAAGGCGACGTCGGGGGAATGGATCAGGAATGCAACGATATAGTGCGGGCTGATCGCCCACAGGATTTCCGGATCGGCGATGATGTGCTTGAGACCCGACAGGCCGATGGCCAGGAACCAGATCGCGGTCACCGGACCGAAGACCAGCCCCACCCCGCCCGTGCCGAAGCGCTGCACAGCAAACACCATGGCGAGAATGACCAGGGTCAGCGGCACGACATAGGGCTGGAAGGCAGGGGTGACGACATTCATGCCCTCGACCGCCGACAACACCGAAATCGCGGGCGTGATGACCGCATCGCCGAAAAACAGCGAGGCGCCGACGATGCCGATGCCCAGGATGATCGCCGAGCGCTTGGGGAAACTGCCGCGCGCCAGCGCCATCAGCGACAGCACGCCGCCCTCGCCGCGGTTGTCGGCGCGTAGCACGAACATGATGTATTTGATGGTGACAATGATCGTCAGCGACCAGATGATCAGCGACAGCACGCCGAGGATATCGCCGCGATCCGCGACTGTGCCATGGGACGACGCGACCAGCGCCTCGCGAAAGGCATAGATCGGGCTGGTGCCGATATCCCCATAGACCACACCGAGCGCGCCCAGCATCAGCACCTTGGTGCTATGCTGTTCGATTTCCGGATGGCTCGATTGTTCGACGGGTTCTGCCTCACTACCAGCATTGGCAAGGGCCATGGACGACACTCCGATAAGCGCGCGGTGCTCTACGCTTGCTGCAATGCAATATCAAGTGCCGTCGCGTGATGGCTCCCATGCCGTCAACGCTAGGCTCCTTGGGAAATGGCCTGTAATCCAACGGTTGCGGGGCTGAATTAGCCGCCACGGCAGCATACCGAACGCCCACGAGACTGCCGTATGCACCTTAAATAGCAACTTGCGTGCCGATTTCCACGACACGTCCGGTCGGGATCTGGAAATATTCGGTGGCGTCGGCCGCCGTGCGCGCCAGGCCGATGAAAAGCCGGTCCTGCCACACTGGCATGCCTGAATTGGGCGAGGCCTTGAGCGAGCGCCGCGACAGGAAGAACGATGTCGTCATGATGTCGAACTTCCAGCCCTGCTTTCGGCAGATCGCCAGCGCGCGCGGTATGTTGGGCTGTTCCATGTAGCCGAAGGTCAGCGTCACCCGCATGAACAGCTCGTTGACCGTCTCCATCTTGACCCGTTCGCTGTCCGGCACCACCGGCTGAGGCGCCGTCACCACGGAGAGGATGACGTTTTGCTCATGCAGCACCTTGTAGTGCTTCAGGCTGTGCATCAGCGCTGTCGGCGCACTCAAGGGATCGCTTGTCAGGAACACCGCCGTGCCCGACACCAAATGCGGCTTCTTCTTCAGCAGATTGGCGGCGAGGAAATCGAGCGGGATCTCGTTGCGGCGGGTCTTGTCGAACAGATAGCGGGTGCCGCGTATCCAGGTTCCCATGATCAGCCCCATCAGGCAGGCAACGGTGATCGATACCCAGCCGCCTTCGAATATCTTCACGATGTTTGCCAGGAAGAAGCCGCTGTCGATGACGCCAAACAGCAAGGTCAGCGGCAGAGCGAGCGCCAGCGTCCATTTCCACAATTTGCGCATGACCACGAACAGCAAAATGGTGGTCATCAGCATCTCGCCCGTCACCGAGATGCCGTAGGCGGACGCCAGCGAACTCGAGCTGCCGAAACCAACGACCAGCAACATCACCCCGAGCGCGATGAGCAGGTTGACGCGCGGCATGTAGATCTGGCCGAGTTGCATTTCGGACGTATGCTGCACCTCGATGCGTGGCAGAAGGTTCAGCTGCACGGCCTGGCGGGTCAGCGAAAAAGCCCCCGAGATGACCGCCTGGCTGGCGATGACGGTCGCGGCCGTTGCCAGTCCCACCATCGGCATCAGCGCCCAGTCAGGCAGCATCTGGAAAAATGGATTGGTTGGCTTGCCGTCATGGGCGAGGACAAAGGCACCCTGCCCGAAATAGTTGAGCAGCAGGCAGGGAAACACCACGGAAAACCACGCCAGCACGATCGGCTTGCGTCCAAAATGGCCAAGATCGACATAGAGCGCCTCAGCCCCGGTCACCGCCAGAAACACAGCACCGACCGTCACAAAAGCGGCTGTGGGTGTGCTGGCGAGATAGGCGACCGCGTAATAGGGATTGATCGCCAGCAGGATCGATGGATCGTCCATCAGGTGATAGAGCCCCGCAATGCCGATGGCCAGGAACCAAAGCGCCGTCACCGGCCCGAACACCGCCGCCACCTTTCCCGTGCCGAAGCGTTGCACTGAAAACAGGATGGCCAGGATGACCAAGGTGATCGGCACGACATAGGCGCCCAATGTCGGGGTCACCACCTTGAGGCCTTCGACCGCCGACAGCACCGAGATGGCCGGCGTTATGATCGAATCACCGAAAAACAGCGCAGCACCGCAAAGGCCGATCGCCAGGATGAGGCGCGCGCCTCTGGGATAGGCGCTGCGCGCCAGCGACATCAGCGACAGCGTGCCGCCTTCGCCCTTGTTGTCGGCACGAAGCACGAAGGCGACATATTTGACGGTCACGATGATCGTCAGCGCCCAGACAATCAGCGACAGCACGCCAAGCACGTGAATACGCGTATCGATGCCGGGCGAAGCGTGAAGCGCCTCGCGAAAGGCATAGATCGGGCTGGTGCCGATATCGCCATAGACGACACCGAGTGCGCCCAGCATCAGCACCTTGGTGCTTTGCTGTTCGACCCCGGAATGGCTTGATTGCTCGACGGTCTCTGCCTCGCTACCGCGACTGGCAAGGTCCATGGACCACTCCCCGGCAAGCGCGCGGTGCTTCATGCATGCTGCGATGCGGTATCAATTGCACGCTATGGCCGCCATACCTGCAAAGCGAAGCATACCCCTACCAGCCGCAGGCCTTGAGAAACCGACGCACCGTGCCGGCCATGCCATACTCCAACGCGTCGGCTGTCAACCCATGTCCGATCGACACTTCGGCCAATGCCGGAATGCGCTTCGCCAGATCGGGCAGATTGCCCACCGTCAGATCGTGCCCGGCATTGACCTGGAGGCCGACGGCAAATGCCGCATCGGCGGTTTTTCCCAGTCTTTCCAGTTCGTTGGCCGCTTTTGCGGAATCGGAATGATAGCTTCCATATGGGCCTGTGTAGAGCTCGATCCGGTCGGCCCCAGTATCGCGCGCGGCCGCTATACCTGCAGGATCGGAATCGGAAAACAGCGACACCCTGAAGCCACCCTTCTTCAACCGCCTGACGATAGGTGTCAGGAACGCCGCATCGGTGACGAAGTTCCAGCCATGGTCGGAGGTTGCCTGTGCCGGATCATCTGGCACCAGCGTCACCTGCTCGGGCTGATGCTTTTCCACAAGCGCCAGAAAATCCTCGCTTGGGTAGCCCTCGATGTTGAATTCCGCCTGCGGAAATTCATCGTCGATCAGCGCCCGGATCAAGGGCAGGTCGGAATGCCGGGTGTGACGCTCATCGGGGCGCGGATGGACGGTCAGCCCATGCGCTCCGGCGGCAAGCGCAAGGCGGCCGACACCGATCACATCGGGCCATGGCAGGTCACGCCGGTTACGCAACATGGCAATGGCGTTGAGGTTGACAGAAAGCTTTGCGGGCATGGGCTGGTGTCCGTGAAACAGGCGGGTTAACGGCGCGCCACAGCCATCCGTTCAGCCGCGGCGCGCTTGAGATCGGGCATCTATAGCGTCTTTGATGGGAACAGATAGGGCTTTCCAGTGTTCCAGAAGGGCACCGCTATTTCGCGACAAGGAGGCCCCGCCGTGAATTTCCTGCAATCCGTGCCAGCGATCCGTCGCCTCGACACCGCGCGCGACGACCTGTTCGCCATCGATGTCGTCGGGCATGTCTCGGCGGCCGATGCAGAGAATCTGTTTGGCCTGCTGGAGGCGGCCTATGCGCTCCACCAGCGAATCGACGTCGCCGTGCGCATGGTCGATCACGATGGCGTCGACTGGACCGACATCTCCGAAGAGACCCTCAAACAGGGCGCCGTCCACGCACCGGAACATATTGGCCGGTGCGCGGCGATCGGCACGCCGGACTGGACGCCGGACGCGCGACACGCCCTGCCCGCGTCGTCGCCCATCGAATTCAGGCACTTCAAGGCCGAGGACGAAGACGAGGCCTGGAAATGGCTCGGCGTCCAGCCGCCCAGCGCCCCATGACTATCGCCTGACGCCACGCCTTACCTGACGCCACGCCTTACCTGACGCCATGCCTTACCTGACGATGGTCAGTCGCTCGGCGGCCCGGGTGATGGCGGTATAAAGCCAGCGCTGGCGGGTTTCCTTGAACGCCCAGCTTTCGTCGAACAGCACAATCTCGTTCCACTGCGAGCCCTGCGCCTTGTGCACAGTCAAGGCATAGCCGTAGTCGAAATCGTCGAAGCGCTTCTTCTGCTGCCAGGGGATATCGGCGTCGGGATCCTCGAACGCCGCCTTGAGCAGCTTGATCTTGGCGACGCCGCGGTCCGGATCATCCTCTTCGGGCGAAACCAGCAGGTTGATGCCGGGCTTCACCGTTTCGCGCGATGAGGTCATCACCTTCCACAGCGAACCGTTGAGCAGCCCCTTGGCCGCGTCGTTGCGCAGGCAAACCAGCTTGTCGCCGGCCTGCGGATAGTCGGCATTGAAGCCTTTGAGCTCGCGCAGGCGCTGGTTGTAGCGTCGACGCGTGCGGTTGGTGCCGACCAGAACCTGGTCTGCCTTCAACACCAGTTCCTGGGTAACGTCTTCCTTGCCGATCACTTGCGCCGTGCCATAGTCGCCGCGCATGAATTCACGGCCCTCGCGCACATCCAGCGCCAGCCGCAGGATCGGATTGTCGCGCGCCTGCCGGTGGATTTCGGTCAGGAGATAGTCCGGCTCATGGTCGGTGAAGAAACCACCGCCCGAAATCGGCGGCAACTGGCCGGGATCGCCTAGCACCAGGATCGGCGTGCCGAAACTCATCAGGTCGCGGCCAAGCTGCTCGTCGACCATCGAGCATTCGTCGATGACGACCAGCTTGGCGCGCGAGATCGGGCTTTGCCGGTTGAGCGAGAAGGTCGGCGACATCGAGGTCTTGCCTGTCACCTCATCCTCAACCGATTCCTCGCCCTTGGCCCTGTAGATCAGCGAATGAATGGTGCGGGCATTGACCGCGCCCTTGGAGCGCAGCACCTGTGCGGCCTTGCCGGTGAAGGCAGCGAACTGCACCTGGCCGTCGACATGTTCGGCGAAATAGCGCGCCAGCGTCGTCTTGCCGGTGCCGGCATAGCCAAACAGCCGGAACAGCTGCGGCTGGCCGGCCTTCAGCCAGCGGGCAACCGATTGCAGCGCCTCGTCCTGTTGGGGGGAGAATTCCATCAATGCGACAGACCGGATTCGCAAGGGAAAGACAAGACAGCCGCCATATCGACTGCCGTCGTGACGCACCGAGCGCCTCCGACGGTTCAGGCTATCAGGCCACAAAAAGAACGTAAAGAGAACAAAGACAGCGCCCGGTTGATCGCCGCTTTCAGCCGGCCGCGATGAGAGATGTGCCGGCAAAGGCGAGTACCGCGCCGGCCCAGGCCGGTGCCGATGGCCTGTAGCCTGTGCGCAGCCACACCATGGGCAACACCAGCACCGGCGACAGCGACGACAATGTCGAGACGATGCCGACCTTTCCGCCGGCCAGCGCGGCCATGATCAGCGACATGCCCATGCCCGTGCCGATCAGCGCGCCGCAGATGCCGATGCCCAGCGTTCGTGCCGCCGGCCGGGGGCGCCTGGCGGCGCTGCGGCGGGGAACCAGCAAGAGCAGAAGGAAGAGCACCGCCGACACACCGGTCCGGATCGCCATCGCCGTGAACGGATTGACACCCGACGCCATGACGGGACGCGCCACCAACGCGCCCGCGGCCTGCCCGAGTGCGGCAACCAACCCGAAGGCGAGACCGACAGGCAAGGTCATCTGTTTTGCCGGCAGCACTGCCGCCTCGATCGGCGGGGTCGGGAAAATGCCTTCCGGCTGAACCTTGGCGGGACGGCCGAACAGGATGGCCAGGACAATGCCGGCGATAACCAGCGCCACACCGGCCAGCTTGACCGGGCCAACCGTCTCTCCCAGAAACAAATAGCCCATGATCAGGGCAAAGGGCGAGGTCAGCGAGAAAACCAGCAGCGCCAGGCGCGGCCCAAGCGCGAATATCGACGAGATATAGGCCGAAGAGGCAATGAAGATCCCGAACACGCCAGAGGCCGAGAGATAGCCCACCTGCCAAGGCAGTAGCCCGGCCCAGCCGCCCAGCAGCGTGGCCCCGATCGTGGTGGCAATTGTCACCGCGAGCGTTTGCAGCCGGGTCAGGGTCAACGCATCGATGCGGCCGATCAGTTCACCAGCCAGCATGCCACTGGTGGCGATGCACAAGGCCGCGCCGATCGAGAGAATTTCCGACAGATACATTCATTCTCTCTTTGTGAAATGCGCAGCGGTTGGTTGCCGGTGCCTGGCGAGCGGTGCGGAAGATTGGCCTTTCGTGAGGCCGCCGCCTCATCTGGCGGATGTGAATTCCGGATCGTTTTCCAGCAGGATCGGCTTGCCGTGTGGGGTCGCATGCGCGGCGCGTTCCCAGGCTTGCGCCATCGCGTCGACATCGGGCTTGGCGGCCAGGCCCTTGGCGGCAAGCAGGCTTTCCAGTGCCGCCAGCCAGTGCTCGTAATAGTCGTGTCCGTCCGTTGCGGCGCCCGGCTTCTTCACCTGCGCCGACAGGGCTTGCGCCCACTCGCCCCACGAGAACAGGCCCTTGTCATGCAGCGCCACGGTCATCGCGAACGCTTCGGCTTGCCATGGCTCGGCAAACACCGGCGCATCCAGGCTGTCAGGCAAATCGACCGCCGGTCCGTTCGCCTCAAGCCGGCTCAAGGTAGCTCTCCCAGGCATCGATCGACACAGTCAGTGTCGGGTCGGCGCCCTCACCCCAGATCTCGGTGCCGTCGAAGACCACCGTGTAAACCCATTGCGGGTTCTCGCCTTGCCCATGTGCATTGGTGTCGGGAAAGACGAAGCCGTCATGGACTGCCTCGATCGTGCCACGCTTGTCGCGCGCATAACGCGGCAGTCTGGTGTGGCCGCTCGGGTTGAAATTCTTCGTCTGTACGGCGTCGCCGGCCTTGAAGCGCGGCGCTGTTGCGACCGGCCGGTCGCAAGGGCCGCCCTTGGCCAGCACGGCCGGAACGTTTTCCGCCTTCAGCACCCGCTTCGGCGTCGCCGCCGCGTCGATCGCCTCACCCGCCTTGAGATCGCGTTCACTGACGAAACCATGGCGCTTGAGCAAGGTCTCCAGCGCCTTGATCCAGATCTGGTAGTAGCTGGAGCTATAATAGTCGGCCGGATGCAGCGATTCCCGCGCGTGCCTGCTCTCGTCGATAGTCCAGGCGCCCATGGCGCTGGCGCAAAGCGTCACGCCTAGCGCCCGCCTCTCCCAGGCGGCGTGGAAATAGGGCTCGTCCTTTTCGGGCGCGACCGGGCCGAACCCCATCTGTCCGCCGAGATCATGGGGGCCGTTCATGCCGGCTCGCCGGTTTGTTGCGGTTCCTGCGCGAGCGCCGTACCGATCATCGCATCGCGGCTCACCAGATCGGCCAGCCGCTCCTCGCTCCAGCCGTCGGTGCCATCCGGCCGCATCGGCACCACGAGATAGCGCAGCTCCGCCGTCGAATCCCAGACCCTGATCTTCTTGGTCGTCGGAAGCGTCAGCCCGAACTCCTCGAGCACGCCGCGCGGATCGATCACCGCGCGTGAGCGATAGGGCGGCGCCTTGTACCAGACCGGCGGCAGCCCCAGCACCGACCACGGATAGCAGGAGCACAGCGTGCAGACGACGAGGTTGTGCGTCTCCTCTGTATTGAACACCGCCTGCATGTGCTCGCCCTGGCGGCCGGTATAGCTGAGCGATTCGATCGCCGCCGTCGCATCACGCTTCAGCCAGTCCGCATAGGCGGGATCGCTCCAGGCCTTGGCCACCACCCTGGCGCCGTTGCGCGGGCCGATCTTGGTCTCGTAGGTGTCGACGATGGCGTCGATCGCCGCCGGATCGATCAGCCCCTTGCGGCTCAAGATGGTCTCCAGCGCCCGCACCCGGGCGGCAAACGGATCGAGTTCGTTGTCGTGGTCATGATCATGGGACATGACCGCAAATTACGGCTCCGATCCGCCGGCCGCAAGCATAACGGCTTGGGCCAGCTTCTGTCCTTGCCGTGTCAGCCTGTCATTCAGCGGCCGTCTTTTGCGCGTCCGCCGGGATGTCGTCATTGGTGCCAAACAGCGAAGGCTGGTCGCCACTCTCCTTGACCACCTGCGGTTTGGCCTTGCCCCTCGACCACAGCCCGACCAGCCAGCCCGAGAAATTCTCCATATAGACGTAGATCACCGGTGTCACGAACAGGGTCAGCGCCTGCGAAGCCAAGAGGCCGCCGACAACGGCCACGCCCAGCGGCTGGCGCAGTTCCGCGCTGGCGCCGGTACCGAGCGCGATCGGGAACGTACCCATCAATGCCGCCAAAGTCGTCATCATGATCGGCCTGAAACGCATCAGGCAGGCCTTGTGGATGGAGTCCTTGGCCGACATGCCTTCTCGTCGCAGTTCGAGCGCGACGTCGACCATCATGATGCCGTTCTTCTTGACGATGCCGATCAGCATCAGGATGCCGATCACCGCAATAACAGACAGATCCATGCCGGCAAAACGCAAGGCAACGACCGCCCCCAGCACCGCCGACGGCAGGCCGGTGAGGATGGTGAGCGGGTGGATGAAGCTCTCGTAGAGAATGCCGAGCACGATATAGATGGTCAGGATCGCGCCGCCGACCAGAAGCCCCTGGTTGGCAAGGGAATCCTGGAAGGTCTTGGCCGTGCCGGCGAAGGTCGTCGAGATCACCGTCGGCATGCCGATCTGTTCTTTGAGTGCATTGATGCGCGTGACGCTGTCGCCCAGCGCGACACCTTGCGGCAGATTGTAGGAGATGGTCACGGCCGGAAGCTGGCCGAGCTGGTTGACCGTCAGGGCGCCGGCCGTGCGGTCGACCCGGGCGAAGGCACCGAGCGGAACCAGGGAGCCGCTTGCCGTCCTCATCTGGATGGCGAGCATGCGCTCGGGCGACCATTCGATCTTGGGATCGAGCTCGGTGATGACCTCATAGCTGTCGGCCGAACCGAAGATCGTTGAAACCTGGTCGGTGCCAAATCCGCCGTAGAGGGCGGAGCGCAGCGTGTCGGTATCAATGCCGAGCTGGGCGGCCTTGTCGCGATCAATGACCAGCGATGCCTGCAGCGCGTTGTTCTGCAGGTCGCTGGTTACGTCGGTGAAGGTCGTATGGTCGGCCGCCATCGCGTCATTCAGTTTCTGCGCCCACTGGTCGGTCAGGCCGGTATCGAGGCCCTGAACCACGAGCTGGTAGGCACTGGCCGACGAGCGCGAACCGAGCCGCAGGTTCTGCACCGGCTGCATGTAGGTCTCGATGCCCGCGACGCCGGCCAGTTGCTTTCGCAGATCCGCCTGCACCTTATCGATGTCGGGCCGCTGACTCTTGTCCTTCAACTGCACATAGAGCTGGCCCTGGTTCAATGCATTGTTACCGCTGCCTGCCGACCATGCCACATGCGAAACATAGGGCGAATGGGAAAAGACGCTCGCCACCTGCCCCTGCAGCTTCACCATGGCGTCGAAAGAAATGTCCTGGCGCGCGATGGTCGTCACCGAGATCTGGCTGATGTCCTCCTGCGGGAAGAAGCCCTTGGGCGAGATGTCGATCAACCAAACCGACGCCGCCGCGGTGCCGACAAAGACGAGGAAGACCAGGAAAGTGTGCCGCAGGCAAAATGTCAGAATCCGGTCGTAGCCGCGTGTGACAATGTCCTGCTTGTGGCCGGGGCCATGCTTGTCGCGATCCGCCTTGGTGACCGAGAGCAGGCGCGAGCACAGCATCGGCGTCAGCGTCAGCGACACGAACATAGATGCCAGGATGGCAACCGTCACCACGACGGCGAATTCGTTGAAGATGCGCCCGATGACGCCGCCCATCAAAAGCACGGGGATGAACACCGCCACCAGCGAGATCGAGATCGAAATGATGGTGAAGCCGATTTCGCGCGCGCCCTTCAGCGACGCATCGAAGGCTGACAAGCCATCCTCCTCCATGTGCCGGAAGATGTTTTCGAGCATGACGATCGCGTCGTCGACAACGAGGCCCACCGCCAGCGTCAGGCCCATCAGCGATATGTTGTCGATGGAGAAGCCGAACAGAAACATCGCGCCAAGCGTGGCGATCAGCGAGATCGGCACCGCCACGGCCGGGATGATGGTCGCCGTGACGCGGCGCAGGAACACGAAGATCACCAGGATCACCAGGGCAATGGTGAGCAGCAGCGTGAACTGCACGTCGCTGACCGCCTGGCGGATCGAGCTCGAACGGTCGTTGAGCAGCTTGATCTGGGCGGCCGCCGGCATCTGGTCCTGGAAGGACGGCAGCATCGCCTTGACCTTGTCGACGACGTCGACGGTGTTGGCGTCGGGCTGGCGCTGCACCGCCATGATGATCGCGCGCGTGCCGTCGTACCAGCTCGCCGTCGTCGTGGTCTGAACGGAATCGACGACGCGGGTCACCTCGCCCAGCCGCACCGGATGGCCGTTCTTGGTGGCGATGATCAGGTTGGAGAAGCCGGCGGCATCGGTCAGTTGCGTGTTGGCGGTGATGGTCAGCTGCTGCTTGTTGTTCTGCAGCACACCGAGCGGCGTGTTGCTGTTCGCGGATGCAACAGCCGCCTGCAGCTGGTCGATCGAGATGCCGCGCGCGGCAAGCGCTGTCGGATCGATCTGAATGCGCACCGCATATTTCTGCTGGCCGAAGATCGAGACCTGCGCAACGCCGTCGATGGTCGACAGTGACGGCGAGATGACGTTTTCGGCGAAGGCATCGAGGTCGGTCAGCGGAACCGTGTCGCTGACCAGCGACATCAAAAGGATCGGCGCGTCGGCCGGATTGACCTTTCGGTAGCTCGGCGGCGACGTCATCTGCGGCGGCAGCGACTTCTGCGTGCGCGCGATCGCCGCCTGCACGTCGGCCGCTGCCGCGTCGATGTCGCGGTTGAGCACGAACTGGATGGCGATCGAGGTCTGGCCAAGCGAGTTCGTGGTCGAAATGGAATCGATGCCGGCAATGGTCGCGAACTGCTTGATCAGCGGCGTCGCCACCGAAGTCGCCATGGTCTCCGGCGAGGCGCCCGGCAGCGAGGCCGAGACGTTGACCACCGGAAATTCAGCGCTCGGCAGTGCCGCCACCGGCAGGAATTTGTAGGCAAACAGTCCGCCCAGCACGAGGGCGAACGACATCAGAAGGGTGGCTACAGGCCTGCGAATGCAGAATTCGGAGATCATTGGGCCGCCTCGCCCGTATTGGTCGCCTCGGCCACCTTGGGCGCTGCTGTCGTGGTGCCCTCATGCACGGCGGCACCGTTCTTCAGCCTGGTCTGGCCTTCCGTGACCACCTTTTCGCCAGCTTTCACACCCTGGCTGATCGCGCTGTTTTCCCCTTCGGTCAGCGCCACCTGCACCGGCCGCATCTCGACGGTGTTGTCGGGCTTGACCACATAGACGAACGGCCCCTTCTGGCTGGGCTGTACCGCGACGGTCGGAACCGAGGTCATCTGCGGCATGATACCGGCGTCGAGGATGACATTCACATACTGTCCGGGCCACAGCGACATATCGGCATTGGGGATGCTCGCCCGCGTGGCGATCGTGCCCGACGCGGTGTCGACACTGGAATCGACGAAATCAAGCGTGCCCTTGCCGATCGGCGTCGGGTCGCCATCCTTGGTCAACGTCACCGCCCCTTGCTGCGGATTGGCAAGCGCCTTGTGCAGCAGCGCCAAATTGCTTTCCGGCAGATTGAAGTTGACCTGCAACGGGTCCATCTGGGTGATGGTCACCAGCGGTGTCGCCGTGCTGCTGTTGCCATTGCTGACGGTGACGAGGTCGCCCATGGCAACACTGACGGCACCCAGCCTGCCGGCAATCGGCGCCGTTATGGTGGCAAAGCCAAGCTGGACATTGTCGGCGTCGATCGTTGCCTTATCGGCATCGACGGTGGCGGCCGCTGCCTTCTGCGCGGCAACGGCCTGGTCGTAGGTCTGCTGCGTGCCGGCCTGCTTGGCGACCAGATCCTTGGCCCGCTGAAGATCGGAACTTGAGCTGGCAAGCATTGCCTGGTCCTTGGCGAGCGTCGCCTGATCCTTGGCGAGCTGCGCCTTCAAGGCCCGGTCATCGAGCGAGAACAGTGTATCGCCGGCCTTCACCATCTGCCCGTCCTTGACGTCGATCGAGACGATCTGGCTGGAGACCCGCGCATTGATGTTGACCACTGCCGGAGAGGAGACGAAGCCGATGGCATAGCGCCGGATCGGGAAATCAGCCGTTGTTGCTGTCGCGGAGAGGATCGAGGCCGACCGGGCGCCGCCACTGCCTGATGCCTGCTTGTCGCCAGCTGCCGCCTTGTCACCGGCCGGTTTTTTGTCCACCGCCGTGACCTGCTTCATGCCGACCAGCTGCTGAGCCTTGGTCAGCGCGTCAGGCGAAAGATAGAGCCAGGCCGCGCCCGCGCAGGCAACTGCCAGCAATGAAAGAACGAGTTTTCCACGTATCGTCAAAGTACCCTCTCCGTCCGACACGCCGTTGCCTTGGTGGTCGTATTCTAGCGCAATTCACGGCTGATTGCCGCGATTTAGCCGAATAGATAGGACAGGCGTTTGTTGGAAAAGGGCCAAAACACGGCATTACGAAGATTTAATGTGCACTGCACAATGGATAGGCAGCCGGCTATGGTCGCTGGCGGAAGCCCGTCATAGGCCTCAAAAGCTGGGCTCTAAGCCTTGCCCAGATGCTTCGGCCAGAATTCCTGGTGGACTTCGGCGGCTTCGTCTTCGAGGGTCGGGCCAACCACGGTGACGATGCGCGCGCCGGTTTGCAGCACCGCCCGGCTCGGCACGTTCAACCCGATCCCGGCGATCTCGCCAAGCCGCGCTTCGGAGCACGCAAACACCATGCGCCCGATGCCCGACCAGTAAATCGCCCCGGAGCACATCGCGCACGGCTCCGTGCTGGTGTAGAGCGTGCAGTCGGCGAGAAAAGCGGAGTCGTAGTGCTGCGCCGCCAGCTTGACCAGGTTCATCTCGGCGTGGTTCGTCATATCGTGGCCGGTGAAGACGCTGTTTTCGGCGCGCAGGATGACTTCGCCGTCCTTCACCAGCACCGAGCCAAACGGTTCGTCGCCGCGTTCCATTGCGGATTTCGAGAGCGCAATCGCCTCGCGCAAAAACGGCTCGTGGCTTTCCATCAGAGTTTCCCCAAGAGGCTAGAGTCGGATGATCTTGTCTTGAAGCGGAGGAATTTCCAAGGGCTGCAGATTCAAGTCGGCGATCTGCATCGCCGCAACTGAGTCCTTAGCCTAGCGCAGCATCGGCCACAGCGTCGCCGCCAGCAGCACGCCCATGGCGATGTTGAACCATTTGAGCCGCACCGGATCCGACAGGAATCCACGCAGCGCCGTGCCGAATCCCGCCCACACCGAGACGCTCGGCAGATTGACGACGGCGAAGGCGACCGAGATCAGCGCCACCGAAATGAAGGGGTGATCGGGGTTGGTGTAGACAGCCATGGCGGTGATCGCCATCACCCAGGCCTTGGGATTGACCCACTGGAAAGCGGCGGCATCGATGAAACGCATCGGTCGCCCTTCGGCATCGCCCTTGCCGTTGAGCGAGCGCGACATGGCAATCTTCCAGGCAAGATAGAGCAGATAGGCACCACCCGCGATCTTCAATCCCGTGTGCAATGCCGGAAACGCTGTCAAAACCGCACCCAGGCCGAGACCGACGGCGAGCAGCAGCACCAGGAATCCCATGCTGATGCCGAACATGTGGGGAATCGTCCTGGCGATGCCGAAATTGACGCCGGAGGCCAGCAGCATAAGATTGTTCGGCCCCGGCGTGATCGAGGTCACGAAGGCATAGACGAGCAGTGCGAGGAATGCGTCGAGTGACATGATATCCTCCCGGATACGCCAGCACTATTGACTCTTTCCGGCCATCGCAAAGGCCAGCGTCGGCAGTTGGCCACGCCAGTCCTTACGTTGCTGGAAGATTCGGATCGTTAAGTCGGCCTACATCCCCTGCGGACCGCGGTTCAACGCCGCCACGCCGGTGCGGCAGATTTCGACGAGGCCGAGCGGCTTCATGATGGCGATGAACTGGTCGATCTTGGTGCCCTTGCCGGTGATCTCGAAGATGAAATGCTCGGTGTTGGCGTCGATGACGCTGGCGCGGAAGGCGTCGGCCAGCCGCAGCGCCTCGACACGAGCCTCGCCGGTGCCGGCGACCTTGACCAGCGCCAGTTCCCGCTCCAGCGGCCGCTCCTGGCCGGACTCGTGCGAACGCACGGTGAGATCGACCACGCGATGCACCGGCACGATACGCTCCAGCTGATGCTTGATCTGCTCCAGCACATGCGGCGTGCCGCGCGTCACGATGGTGATGCGCGACAGATGCTTTTCATGCTCGGTCTCGGAAACGGTCAGGCTCTCGATGTTGTAGCCGCGCCCGGAAAACAGGCCGATGACCCGGGCAAGCACGCCCGGCTCATTGTCGACCAGCACGGAAAGCGTGTGGTTCTCAGGCTTCTCGGTTTCCTTGGCGATGAAATAGGCCGAACCGGTCGGTTGTAGCTGTGCGTTCATGACATGAATCTCGATTTCAAACTCTTGATCTAACTCTCTGTTCCCGCACGGCTTCTCGCGACAGCCCTGCCTCGGCTTGTCTGCTACACCAGTTCCCTGCCCTTGGCGTCGATGGCATTCGCCACGGCCTCGTCGGTGGCTTCGTCCGGCAGCAGCATCTCGTTGTGTGCCTTGCCCGACGGGATCATCGGGAAGCAGTTGGCGAGGTTCGCCACGCGGCAATCGAACAGCACCGGCTTCCTGACCGAGATCATCTCCTTGATCGCGTCGTCCAGCTCGTCCGGCTTCTCGCAGCGAATGCCGTGGCCGCCATAGGCCTCGGCCAGCTTGACGAAGTCCGGCATCGCCTCGGTGTAGGAATGCGACAGCCGGTTGCCGTGCAGCAGCTGCTGCCACTGGCGCACCATGCCCATATACTGGTTGTTGAGGATGAAGATCTTGATCGGCGCATTGTGCTGCACCGCCGCGCTCATCTCCTGCATCGTCATCTGCACCGAGGCGTCGCCGGCAATGTCGATGACCAGCGCATCGGGATGCGCGATCTGCACGCCGAGTGCGGCCGGCAGGCCGTAGCCCATCGTGCCCAGCCCGCCTGATGTCATCCAGCGGTTCGGCTTCTCGAAATGATAATGCTGCGCCGCCCACATCTGGTGCTGGCCGACCTCGGTGGTGATGTAGGTGTCCATGCCCTTGGTCAGTTCGTAGAGCCGCTGGATGGCGTATTGCGGCATGATCACGTCGTGGTTCATCTTGTAGGCGAGTGAATCGCGACCGCGCCACTTGGCGATCTGCTCCCACCAGGGGTAGAGCGCCTTCTTGTCGGCCTTGGCGGTTGCCCGCCACAGCCGCACCATATCCTCCAGAACGCGGCCGACATCGCCGATGATCGGCACTTCGGTGTGCACGTTCTTGTTGATCGACGACGGATCGATGTCGATGTGGATCTTGCGCGAGTTTGGCGAGAACGCCGTCAGCCGGCCGGTGATGCGGTCGTCGAAGCGCGCGCCGATGCAGATCATCACGTCGCAATCATGCATGGCCATGTTGGCTTCATAGGTGCCGTGCATGCCCAGCATGCCCATCCAGTTCTTGCCCGACGCCGGATAGGCGCCGAGACCCATCAGCGTCGAGGTGATCGGGAAGCCGGTGAGGTCGACCAGTTCGCGCAGCAGATGGCTCGCTTCCGGGCCGGAATTGATGACACCGCCGCCTGAATAGATGATCGGCCTCTTGGCGCCGGCCATCAGCTCGACGGCTGCCTTGATCTTCTCCAGGTCACCCTGGACCTTGGGCTGATAGCTGGTGCGCGGCGCAATCTGCGGCGGGACATAAAACCCCTTGGCGAACTGCACGTCCTTGGGGATATCGACCACCACCGGACCGGGACGACCGGTCGTGGCGACATGGAAGGCTTCGTGGATGGTCGCGGCGAGATCGTTGACGTCCTTTACCAGCCAGTTGTGCTTGGTGCAGGGGCGCGTGATGCCGACGGTGTCGCATTCCTGGAAGGCGTCGGAGCCAATCAGCGAGGTCGGCACCTGCCCGGTCAGGCAGACCAGCGGGATCGAATCCATCAGCGCGTCCTGCAGCGGCGTCACCGCGTTGGTGGCGCCGGGGCCTGATGTCACCAGCATGACGCCGGCCTTGCCGGTCGAGCGCGCATAGCCTTCGGCGGCATGGCCGGCCCCTTGCTCGTGCCGGACCAGAATGTGCTCGACCTCGTCCTGCTGGAATATCTCGTCATAGATCGGAAGGACGGCGCCGCCGGGATAACCGAAGACATGCTTGACGCCATTGTCCTTCAGCGCCTGCACCACCATTTCGGCGCCCGTCATCTCGCGCCGCTCACTCTGTCCGTTGCTCATCGGTCTGGTCCCGTACTGTCCGCCATCTGGCGTTTGCTGGTCGTTTAGTCGTGTTTCAGGCAATAAAAAAGGCCCCCGAGGGAGCCTGTGTGTTGCGCATGGGAGGTTTTCGCCCGGCGGTTACACCGCCTTGCCCACGCGCCTTCCTACGAGAATGAGTGCCGTTTTCATGGTCGCGGACACTAAGGGCGGGCAAGGCAGCCTGTCAACGGCAAAAATCGCGCCGGCGCTGAAGGTATTTCTCAATTCGACAAATGGCCGTCACGATTTCGCGACCGACGCCATATCGTACCGACATCACGCAAACCGCAACGTCCCTTCCATCGCCCTCCGCTAGGCACTCCCGGACCAGTTCCGGAGCGTCGTTCTCCGGATAAGTCCTTGAAGCCACGCGAAACTATGGTGGGGCGTGACGAACGCCGTCCTCTCTGCCGATACTTGATCGTCCGGCTCGGGAGGAGCCACCATGACGGTCAGGATTTCACGGAGGAAGACTTATGCTCGACAAGGCCCCCAACAAGAAACTGTCCGACCTGCTCGACCAATTCGGCGCCGCCCTGGCCGCCAATGACGTCGAGAAGGCCGTCGGTTGTTTCCAGGACGACTGCTACTGGCGCGACCTCGTCACCTTCACCTGGAACATCAAGACCATGGAAGGCAAGGATCAGGTGCGCGACATGCTGGACAGCCAGTTGTCGAGGACAAAGCCGTCACACTGGGCACTCGCCAAAGGTGAGGACGCGACCGAGAGCGGTGGGCTGATCGAAGGCTGGATCAGTTTCGAGACAGAACTGGCGCGTGGCTTTGGCCATGTCAGGCTGAAGGACGGCAAGATCTGGATACTGCTGACCACCATGGCCGAATTGAAAGGTCATGAGGAGAAGGCTGGCTTCGCGCGGCCCATGGGCGCCAAGCACGGCTCGGGCAAGAACCGTCCGACATGGAAGGAAGAGCGCGAGAGGGAAGCCGCCGAACTCGGCTTCAAGACACAGCCCGATACGGTGATCATCGGCGGCGGCCAAGGTGGCATCGCGCTTGGCGCAAGGCTGCGGCAGCTCGGCGTACCGACCATAATCATCGAGAAGAACGAGCGGGCAGGCGACAGCTGGCGCAAGCGCTACAAATCGCTCTGCCTGCATGATCCGGTCTGGTACGACCATCTGCCCTATATCGATTTCCCCAAGAACTGGCCGGTCTTCTCGCCCAAGGACAAGATCGGCGACTGGCTGGAAATGTACACCAAGGTGATGGAGCTGAACTACTGGTCCTCGACCGAGGCCAAGAGCGCTTCCTATGACGACAAGAAGAAAGAATGGACCGTCGTCGTCCACCGCGACGGCAAGGATATCACCCTGAAGCCGAAGCAATTGGTGCTGGCCACTGGACAGTCCGGCAAGGCCAATCTGCCGAAATTCAAGGGCATGGAAAGCTTCAAGGGCGACCAGCATCACTCCTCGAAGCATCCAGGCCCCGACGCCTATGCAGGCAAGAAGGCCGTCGTCATCGGCTCCAACAATTCCGCCCACGACATCGCCGCCGCACTTTGGGAAGCCGGCGCCGACGTCACCATGGTGCAGCGTTCGAGCACCCATATCTCCAGATCCGACACGTTGATGGAAATCGGGCTAGGGTCCCTCTACTCGGAACAGGCGGTTCAGAACGGCATCACCACGGCCAAGGCCGACCTCATCTTTGCTTCCCTGCCCTACAAGATCCTGCACGAGTTCCAGATCCCGGCCTATGCCGAGATGAAGAAACGCGACGCGGCATTCTACAAGGGGTTGAAAAAGGCCGGTTTCATGCTGGACTGGGGCGACGACGAGTCCGGCCTGTTCATGAAGTATCTCAGGCGCGGCTCGGGCTATTACATCGACGTCGGCGCCTCCCAGCTGGTCATCGATGGTTCGATCAAGCTGAAGAGCGGCGTTGACGTCGAAGAGATCAAGCAGCATTCGGTTCTGCTCAGCGACGGGTCGGAACTGCCTGCGGACCTTATCGTCTACGCCACCGGCTACGGCTCGATGAACGGTTGGGCCGCCGATCTGATATCGCGCGAAACCGCTGACAAGGTCGGCAAATGCTGGGGCCTCGGCTCCAACACCACCAAGGATCCGGGCCCTTGGGAAGGCGAATTGCGCAACATGTGGAAGCCGACGCAACAAGAAGCGCTGTGGTTCCATGGCGGCAATCTGCACCAGTCGCGCCACTATTCGCAGTTCCTGGCGCTGCAGCTGAAGGCCAGGCAGGCCGGGCTGCCGACACCGGTCTATGGGCTGCAGAAGGTGCATCACAAGGGATAGCGTCCGGCATATCCGCGCCCTTTGAACCCGCGCGGCGACTTCCACCGCGCGGGTCTTCCGTTTCAGTCCGGCAGCATCACACCCTTCGCCTTGGCCCAGCGCTCGAGTATCTTGCGCTCGTCGGGCGTAGCCAGACGATTGCCGAAACCGCGCACCTGCACCGCACGATGTTGCCGGTCTAGTTCGATCGTCAGCCGACGGTCGATCTTGCCAAGCGCCGTGCGCCGCAGTACCCAGATCGAGGCATAGCCGGCAATGCATTTGGCTGCGTATGTCGACACGCAGTGATGCATCGCCCTGGATTCGGCGACCAGATCCTCGGCCGTCCTTAGCTGGCGAATGAAGAAGCGCTCACCATGCGCCTTCGCCTCCTTGGCCGGCGGCTGCCATTCCCAGTCATCGAGCCGCGAGCCATCCCAGGCGCCTTTTACCGGCGAAACCCGGCCGGCGACGCGGCGACGCATGGCCTCGATGCGTTCGATGGCAGCAATGTCGCGGTGCCATTCCGACATCTGCTTGCGCAACGAGCCGAGCGTGCGTCCCTTCAGGCTGTAGGCGCGATCATGCCGATGCATCGCACCGACATAGTCGCACAGATCGTCGATCTCTTCCCTGGACGTTGGTTGTCCGCAGAAGAACCGGGCGACCTCGCGCCAGAAGGCAAGCTCGCCGCGTGGCGTACGCGCGATCTTCGTCCGCGCAATTCGAGCCGCCAGCCCCAAATCATCCGTATAAGTCCGTATGATCGCCACCCAGAATGCCTCATCGAACGTGAAGTCGCCGCAGAGGTTCAGGAAGCAGTGCACCTCCTTGCGCGACAACCACGCACTGGCGCCCGCCTTGTAGAGCGAGTTGCCGCCCGCGGCCGCAATATACCAGGCCTTGCGCAGCTTGATCTCACCGGCATCGAGCCCCGAGCTGTCGAGCCAGATGGCTTCGAGCGCGGCCGGCACCGGGTACAGCGCATAGAGATGGCGCGCAGCCGCAAGCCGCAAACGCGCATGGTCGCGCGTCTTCAGCTTCGGGCGCCATAAGGCCCCATCGCGGATCGCCATGCCGAAGCCGCGATGCGCCTCCTCGATCGCCCGCTCGAAATCCGGAGCGGGACGCCGGGCTGGAGAAACCCGCCGCAGTGTCGCGGCATATGCATTAATACGTAAACGCTCGGCGTCCTGCCTGAGCTGGATCATGGACCTGGCCATGGCCGTTCTTCCCGATTGGAACCCTGTCAGCCGCGCGCACTTCCAGCGCCGGCACGGAATGTGTCGAACTGGATATGCGTGACATTTGACGGGTCTCCTCTGGGGATGACGGGGTTGGAATGGCGGGCTCTCTAGGCTCAAGGAAGTTTTTGAGCAAGAGCCATTATTCCAATGTTTACAATGGCCTGAGCGAGTGTTGCAAAGGCGCATCTCAGGCCTTTAGGCAGCCGTGATCGTTGGCCGGGAGCTTGTCGGCTCCCACCGCATCAGTGACCTGTATCGAATCCATTGCGGACAATGAGCGCTGCAACGCACCGCAAGGCGGTCGTTAGATCGTCGGGAAATTGGAAACCGCTGTGGTGCGGTCAGCCCGTTCGACTGCCGTGGAGGCGCGAAATGCGTGAACAAGATCTCATCATGCCTCCTTCAAGAATGTGGTCGATACGCAGCGGCGGATGAAAACAGGCCGCATTTCGGGCGTGTCTAATACTCCCGAACAAACCCGCCGGCAATGTGGCGCGCTTGGCCAGCATCGGCCGGCTCGAACGATCCGGCGGAGCCGACCTGGCCTGGTTCATGGTGTGAAGTGTCCGGTCGTTCGGCGCGAGCGCTTGCGTCAGTCAAGCGCTCGCGGCAGCTCTCCGGCCGGAATGCAGCCACTGCATTGTCGCCGTCGAAGCAGAAACACATGGCTGTCCCTCCCGGTGATGAATCGCTGTCAGAGGCGATTGGCGAAATCGCGCACGACGCGCTGCAGCAACGGCACGTAATCGCGAAACGTCCGCGTTTTCATATTGGCGATCTTGCCGGCTTCGTCCCATCTGCGGACCCGCACCGCTTCCTCATGGAACGGGTTCTTGCGGAACTCGGCCACCTCTTCGGGGTTCATCGGCCCACCCTGCAGCGACAGCGTATGCACCGAGGCCTGCGAAAGCTTGCCGAAATAGGTCGGGTCGGTGGCGCAGAGGTAGCGTTTTGCCGAGACATGCAGCCGGACGCATTCGACAATGACCGGCGGAAAGAACGGCGCCAGCACCTCACCGCCGGCTTCGTCGTGATGCTTGTCCTCGACATCATCAGGCGAATAGGTGCCGAACTCGCTGGTATAGTGGCCGATGTCGTGCAGCAGGGCCGCCGCCACCAGCACCTCCGACGCGCCATCCTGCTCGGCGAACCAGGCGCCCTGCAGCATGTGCTCCGACATGGTGACGGGTTCGCCGAGATAGGATTCGGCCCCCCGACGCTCAAAGATGTCGGCGATGAACTCGACGATGTTGTCCGCGTTCAGATTCTGACCGTTCATTCGGCGGCCTCCTTGAACTGATGTTCGATCGCCGAAAGCGTCGACAGCAGGCCGTCCTTGTCGGCATAGCAACCCTGCAGCCAGCGCTTGCCGGTGCCGGAAAACGCCTTGCGCGCATGCATGACGCGGGTGTTGTCGACGATGAAGGCCTGCCCTGCTTCGAGCTTGAAGGTCACTTCGAAGGACGGATCCTCGATCAGTTCCGCGAACCGGCGATAGGCTGCATAGTATGCGGCCATCTCGGCGAACGGGACGTCGACCGTCGGCGCCAGCGAGCGGTTGTTGAAGCGAATGGAGATAAGCTCGCCATCCGGCCCAAGCTCGATCATCGGACGCTTGGATTGCAGCCGCACGCCGGATGAACCGGCATATTCGAAGCGAGCCGGGTATGAACTCAACAGCCGGAAGCCTTCGGGATTCTCGGCCTGCAAGGCGGCCGCAACGGCAAAACCGTCGACGACGCTGGATTCGCCGCCCTCGACCGTATTCTCGATGCAGGACAGGATCTGCAACGTCGGCACCGGATCGCGATAGGGATTGTCTGTATGTGCCTGAAGACCGAGATTGGTGTAGGCGAGATTGGTCGGATTGACCTCGGCGCGAACTTCGAACCAGCGGCCGTAATTGGTCTCCCTGATATAGCCGAACAGGTCGGACACCTTGCATAGCGCCCCGGATTCTGTCGGCAGATCGTCCATCACGGCAAAACCATAGGTTTTCACCGCAGCGAGCCACTGCCGCAAGACCGTCCGGTCGCGGCTGGCGGCCATATAGCCGGCGCTCGGCACCGAATCCTGCATCGAGGCCTTGGTCCATCGAACGGTGTCCGTGCCGGTCCACCCGGCCTGGCGAGCGGTGTCGCGGTCATAGGCATTGGTGCTCAGCCATATCGAGGGAAAGCTGACCGTCTTTCCTTCCGGCACGAAGGTGAGCTCGAGGGCATCGCCCTTGACCGAGGCTGCATCGATCTTCGTATCGGCCGGAATGTCGAGAATGGTGATCAGCCGTTGGCCGTTGCCGGCGCTGCGCGTCTTGGCGTCGAGCGCGTTGTCGCGCAGCCACATGGCATGGAAGCGGGTGCGTTTCCCATCCTGCCAGCCAAGTTCGATTGTTCTGCCTTCGTCGCCGATCAGCGCGTGGGTGAGCATGGAAATCCGTCCTGTCTGTTGTATCCCCACAGCTCCGTCTGTGGGTTTCGATTGCATGTTGACCCCGCCGAAGGCATAACTCAAATTATCATTTTTTGGCCAATGCCCATGAATAACTAATGGCTCGAAGAACCGTCCCCGCCTTGCCTCCGCTCGACTGGCTGCGCAGTTTCGAGGCCGCGGCGCGGCTGTCGAATTTCACGGCCGCGGCAGTTGAACTCGGCTTGACCCAGGCCGCCGTCAGCCAGCACATCCGACTGCTGGAGGAGCGGCTGAAGACGCGTCTGTTCACGCGGCTGGCGCGCGGGGTCGCACTGTCGCCGGAAGGCGCTGCCTATCTGCCCCATATCCAGTCGGCCTTCGCCACCATTGGCAGCAGCACGGCGCAACTGTTCGAGCCGCGCGCCGTCCAGACGGTGACCATCCGCGTACCGATCTCGTTTGCCTTGCTGATGCTCGTTCCAGCACTGCCCGATCTTGCCAGGGCGCTGCCGCGCATCCAGCTCGACCTGGTGACGATCCATCGCCCGGCCGACTACGATTTGCCAGGCTCGGCGCTCGACATCCGCTTCGGCAACGGATCCTTTCCCGGCCGCGAAGCAGACAGGCTGACCACCGAGCGGCTGGTGCCGGTGGCAAGTCCGGCCCTGGCGGGTGCTGCCGACTGGACATCGCTGCCACTGCTTCTGGTCGCCGGCGCGCGTGAGATGTGGGCGGAATGGTTTGTCGCCGCCGGATTGGCCGGCCACCCCCAACGGTCACATCGCTTCGACAGCTTCGTCGCGGCGATGGAAGCGGCAAGCGCCGGAGCCGGCGCGCTTCTGGGTTCGCGGCCCCTGGTCGACTCAGCACTCAGGAGCAGGACCCTCGTGCCGCTTTCCGATTTCGAGCTCTCCAGCACCTCGGGCCATTTTCTGACCAGGGCGCCGACCGCGCGGCTGACCAGTGCCGAGCAGGATTTCCGCCAATGGCTGCTGAGGCGCCTCTCGGGGATCGCCTCGGCCTGACCGGCGCGACCTATTTCGACAAGGCGCCAATGCGCTTCCAATAGATCAGCGTGCCGGTCAGCCCGCCATGTGGCTTCAGCGCATAGTCCGGTATTTCGCCGGCCAACGTAAAACCGAGTTTTTCGTAGAGGCCTGAAGCGCCCTCTTCTGTTGCCGTATCCAGGACCAGCAGCGTACGCCCCTTCTCGACAGCGAGACGCTCGGCGGCCCGCATCAGGCGCGTTCCGACACCCCTGCCCCGGTATCCGACCGATGTCATCAGCTTGGCGATCTCGGCCCGATGCGGCTGGTTGGGCGGGAAGTCGAGCAGCAGCGTGACGGTGCCGACAAGGGCCTTGCCGTCCCATGCGCCAAGCACCACTCGCTCCCCTCTGGCCGCTGCGGCCAGCGACTTCTCCCAGAACGCGCTTGCCGATTTCGGTGCCAGCGGATGCATGAAACTGACCGATCCGCCTGCGGCAACTGTCTCGACCAGCAGATCAGCCAGGACTGCCAGTGTTTCCGCACTGGCGCTCAGGGCTTCGATATCAATGGAATTCATGACCAGTCCTCTGGAAACGATGAAGGGGGCAGACAGCGTGCCGGCATCAGTCGAGACGGCTCACGCGGCGGCGCTTGCGCCCGGCCTTGATGGCGCTGATGCGCTCGGTGTCTTCTTCCCTGAGATGCCGCCCGCGCTCGAGGATTTCGAGCGTGTATTCCTCATAGGTCAGGCCCAGCCGCTCGGCCTTGTCCATGCGCAACAACATGATTTCGCGGCTCGGCGCCTTCCACGCCTTGGCGTGCGCGGCCTGCCAGGCCAGGAAGATGTAGGGATCGCCTTTGCCCCATGGCGGTCCCTTGTACTCATCAAGAGGCGGCCCCCCATTGTGGGAGCGTTTGGGACGTCTCGCCATGATGTCAGCCCCTGACCAGAGCGACGACATAGTCGGCGCCCGCCTCCGAGGCGTGGAAGGTGCAGTCCGATGGCGCGCCCAGCGCCAGGCAGTCGCCGGGCGCCAGCCTGTGCACCACATCGCCCTCGGTGAAGTCGAGCCGTCCGGAAATCAACCAGATCTGCTGCTTGATGAAGGCGTAGGAGGCCGCCGGCAAGCTGACGCTCGCGCCCGCCGGGAGATGCACCTTGATCAGTTCGAGCGGCATGTCGGTGGCAGGTGATAAATGCCGCCTGACATAGCCCGTATCGGGATCGCACCACACCGGCTGCTCAGCCTCGCGCAGCAACCCGCCGCCCTGCAATTCCGCCCGCGCGATGAGGGTCGACAGCGTCATGCCGAAGGCCGCCGCGATGCGGACCAGAAGGGCCGCCGTCGGGCTGGTCATACCGCGCTCGATCGTGCTCAGCATCGCTTTGGACACACCGGACCGTTCGGCGAGATCGGCCAGAGACCAGTCCCGCATGGCCCTTTCGGTGTGGATCCGCTTGCCGATGGTCGAGGAAATATCGTTCGCTATATCATCCATTCGTCCATTATAGCGAAAGACATACGTTGGAAAAGAGCCATTTTGCGACAATTTTCGCCAAGCCTTTAATCCTCTCTACACCATCCGACCTCATCCGACCTTAACCCCATTCCTGTAGGGTCCAACCTCCAGGGAAATGGGGATTGGCCTATCCATGTATGTCGAACGCGAAGCTTGCGTCGGAGAACCGACATCGCAGGAGCGCCGCAACGCAGAGCAGAACGACCGGCGCATCCTGGGCAATGTGGTGCAATGCGACGGCGCGCGCGCCACCATCGCCGCCTATGCCGACGACATCGACGGATCTGTCACCGGCCTGTGGACGGTCGGCAAGATGATCTCGATCAATCTGGGCACGACGCGAACCGTGGGTCTCGTTTACGCGATCGGCAAATCGAACCGCGCCTGGAGCAACGAGGGCCAGAACCCCATCGAGGTCAGCATCGAGCTGGTCGGTGAAGTGCGCGACGGCGCCGAGCCCGGCGCCAGGCCAATCTTCGACCGCGGCATCACCACCTATCCGCATATCGGTGCGGTCGCGCACCGCATCCGTACCCGCGACCTGCAGGCGGTCTATGATCTCGCCGGCCGCCATTCCATTACCATCGGCTCTCTGGCACAGGACGAGACGATCGCCGCCAACATCGCCATTGACGACACGCTGGCTCGCCATTTCGCCGTTGTCGGCACCACCGGCGTCGGCAAGTCCACCGCCGTCTCGCTGCTGCTGCGCAAATCGATCCAGGCACGCCCTGATCTGCGCATCCTTATCCTTGATCCACACAATGAGTTTGCTTCATCGCTGCCGGAATATTGCGTCAGGGTCGATTCCAAGACGCTCGACCTGCCGTTCTGGATGTTCAAGCTCGAGGAATTCGCCGAGGTGCTGTTTCGCGGCCGCGAAACGGTCCCTGAAGAGATCGACGCCCTGCGCGACCTCATTCCGCTCGCCAAGAATCTCTACCGCAACCCGAATTCAGGCGCTTATCTCCGGCGCGGGAATGATGCGCTGACCGCCGATACGCCGGTGCCTTACCGCGTCGCCGACCTGCTCAAGCAGATCGACGAGCGTATGGGCATGCTCGAAAGCAAGAACGAGCGCCCGACGCTCAAATCGCTGAAGACGCGCATCGAATCGGCAGCCGCCGATCCGCGCTACCGCTTCATGTTCAATTCGCGCCTGATCGAGGACACCATCCACGAGACGATCGGCAACATTTTCCGCGTGCCGCATCACGGCCGCCCGGTGACCTGCTTCGAGATGGCCGGCATGCCCTCCGAAGTGGTCAATTCCGTCTGTTCGGTGCTGGCGCGTCTGGCCTTCGATCTCGCTCTGTGGAGCGAGGGCAAGCTGCAACTCCTGTTGCTGTGCGAGGAAGCGCATCGCTATATGCCGGCCGATCCGCGTCTCGGCTTCGCGCCGACAAGGCACGCGCTGTCGCGCATTGCCAAGGAAGGCCGCAAATATGGCTGCTATCTCGGCGTCGTCACCCAGCGTCCGGGCGAGCTCGACCCGACCATCCTGTCGCAATGCTCGACCTTCTTTGCCATGCGGCTCGCCAATGAGCAGGACCAGGCGATCATCCGTTCGGCCATCGCCGACTCGTCCGCCTCGAGCCTTGCCTTCCTGTCGTCCATGGGCCAGCGCGAAGCCATTGCCTTCGGCGAAGGCGTGGCGACCACCATGCGGCTGAAGTTCGAACGACTGCCCAGCCACCTGCTTCCCGGCACGGCCAAGCGCGAAGAGACCGAGGCGCCAAAGGCCAACGACGATGTCGATCTGGTGGCGATTGTCGAGCGGCTGCGCAACGTGCCGAAACCGTCGCAGCAGGCGATGGCCTTCGCCGAAGTGGTCGATTCCGGCCGCCAGGCCGGCGATCCCGACTACCGCAAGCCGCCGGCCACCCGAACGCCGTCGGAAGACGATTTCGACATGCGCTACGGCCTGAAGCCCGCCACTTTCGGCATGCGCCCCCAGAACGATTGAGTCTGGCGTCAAGTCCACCTGCCGATAATCTGAGCACCTGCTTCAAACATCCAAGCGCCGAGCTTCGTTGGCCAGCCAGGGTAAATCCAGTCAGGGAATTCGTCAGGCCGAGTCGGCTGGTGCGGTTTTCGAGAACCGGAGCGGAGCGGACTTTTGGTCCGTGAGCACCGGAAGCGCAGAAAACAGCGGCAGAGGGCCGGCTTCACGAATTCAATGATGGGATTTTAGGCGCAGACGCGGTTGCGGCCTTGCCTCTTCGCCTCATAGAGCTGGCGGTCGGCGCGGCGATAGAACTCTTCCGCCGTTTCCTTGCGGTCCCAGACGGCAAGACCGACGCTGGTGGTGATCTTGAGCCGGACATTGCCTGAAAGGACGGACATGTTGGCGATCGCCTTGCGGATGCGCTCGGCGAATTTGGCCAGCAACTCCGCCTCCATATTGGGTGTGACCACCGCAAACTCCTCGCCGCCCAGCCGCGCCACCACATCGTGGAAACGTGTCATATCCTTGAGGCAGTTGGCGACAGCCTTGAGCACCTCGTCGCCGACATCATGTCCGTGCGTGTCATTGACCTGCTTGAAATGATCGAGATCCAGGATCATCAGCCCGACCGGCTTCTCGATGCGCCGGAACTCCTCGAGATATTCCTTCAGCGCATCGTCGAAATAGCGCCGGTTCTGCATCCCGGTCAGGCCATCGGTCAGGGCGGCGTGCTCGAGCGTTTCGGAGCGGGCGCTGAGCGAAACCGTCATGGCGCGCAGCTTGCCTTCCTCCGTCGCCTGTTTGCGGATCAGCGGGTAGATGAAGAAGATACCGAAAAACAGCGCGGTCGCCAGCAGCACGCCGGTCGCGAACAACAGCTTGTTGAGATAGATGACTTTGTCCATGCCGGACTGCGTGGTGAGTTCCGTGGCGAAGGATTGCAAGAGCCCATAGGCATGCAGTGTCACCAGGCCAGCGGCGAGGATCACGAAAATAAAGACGAAAAAAGCGGATTCCGCCTTATGGAAACGCATCTGCTCCCCGATCGAAAGTGCCCACCGATCTTATGGCACGGACCGCCTTACGGAGCGTTAATTGCAACAACTTCGGCGCGAACCCTTCCCTCAAGGTCAACTTTTTAAGTTGCATTAGCAACAAGTGTTTGGATCGTGGTTTCGAGATCGTCACCGGGGCGCAATCTTTGCCATTGCGGCCCCAGTTGATGGCGAAACCACGTCGCCTGCCGCTTGGCATATTGCCGGGTCGCGATCTTGGCGCGCTCGATCGCTTCGGGAAAGCTGGATTGTCCAGCCATCGCCGCCTGCAATTCGCGAACACCGATCGCCTTCATCGCCGGCAGGTCGTCATTGAGGCGAAGGGCCGCAATTTGCCTGACTTCCTCCAGCGCGCCCTTGTCCAGCATCTGGTCGAAACGCCTTTCAATGCGATCGACAAGCGCCGCCCGGTCCGGCTCGATGACGAGGAAATGCGCGGTCTGCCTGTCGATGAGCGGCCGGCCGCGCTCGGCCTGCCATTCCAGGATCGATCGGCCGGAGGCGTCGAGAACTTCGAGCGCTCGCACGACCCGTTGGCTGTCCGTCGGCTTCAGCTGCATGGCGGCTTTCGAATCCTCGCGCAGCAGCAGCGCGTGCAGCTTGACCGCGCCTTGCTCCTTCAGCTCATAGCGCCAGCGGTCGCGGATGCGCGCCGGAATATCAGGCATTTCCGAAATGCCCTCGGCCAGCGCGCGAAAATAAAGCCCGGTGCCGCCGACGAAGACTGGCCGCCGTGACAGCGTTCCGTCGTCGATGAGTTTCATCACATCGCGCAGCCACGCGCCGGTCGAATAGGCGGTACCGGGATGGACATGGCCGTAGAGAAAATGCGGCACTCTCGCCAGGTCGGCCGGCTCCGGCCGGGCGGTCAGCACATCGAGCACCGAATAGCCTTGCATGGAATCGGTGTTGACGATGACGCCGCCCGTGCGTTCGGCCAGATCGAGTGCGAGTGCCGACTTGCCGCTGGCGGTCGGCCCGGCTATCAGGATCGCGTTCTTCACGCGGCCTTCGCCCGCATCCGTGCCGGAATTCTCGATGCCGCTCATTGCCACGCTTGTTTCCCGTCCCGCCGACCGCGCTCTGTCGCCGTCGCTTGCGAATATGGCCTCACGGTCGGTGGGCGCAAGCGCTGTCGTCTGGCTGGCCGAAGGCATTGCCTGCGATCTTGCCTTGCCGCAAGAGGCTGATCCCACCGAGACCACTGATGCCCTGCGGGCAGCACTGGCCGCGGAACCGGTCGACGTGATCGTCCAGCAGGCCGAAACGCGCCGCAAGAAAATCCTCATCGCCGACATGGATTCGACCATGATCGACCAGGAATGCATCGACGAACTGGCCGACGAGATTGGCGTCAAGGATCGCGTTGCGGCGATCACCGCGCGGTCGATGAATGGCGAGATCGCCTTCGAGCCGGCGTTGCGCGAGCGCGTTGCACTTCTGAAGGGCCTCGATGCCGCCGTCGTCGACCGCATCGTCGCCAATCGGCTGACATTGGCCTCTGGCGGCCGCGCGCTGGTCCAGACCATGCGCGCCAACGGCGCCTGGACGGCACTTGTCTCGGGCGGCTTCGAAGTGTTCACGACGCGCATCGCTTCCATGCTCGGATTCCAGGAAAACCGTGCCAATCGCCTGCTCGAACAGGACGGACGCTTCACCGGCCTGGTCGGCGAGCCGATCCTCGGCCGCGCCGCCAAGGCAGATGCCCTGATCGAAATCTCGGCCCGCCTTGGATTGACGCCGGCCGACGCGATCGCCGTCGGTGATGGCGCCAATGATCTCGACATGATCCACCTTGCCGGAACCGGTGTGGCGCTGCATGCCAAACCGACAGTGGCTGCGCAGGCGAAGGCTCGCATCGACCACGGCGACCTGACCGCATTGCTCTATCTGCAGGGTTATCGCCAAGAAGAGTTCGCTAGATGAAACCCATGCGCACCGAGCGGCTCATCCTGCGCAATTGGGCAGACCGTGACCGTGAGCTCTTCCATCGTATCAACTCCGATGAGCGCGTCATGGAGTTCTTCCCGTTCCGCCGTGACCGTGCCCAGGCGGATGCCAAGATGGATGAATTGCGCGCATCGATCGAGCAAAAAGGCTATGGCTTTACCGCGGTCGAGATCGCCGCATCAGATCAGTGCGTCGGCTTTGCCGGCCTGATGGGAACCGACCACTTGCCGTTCCTGCCGGCGGGCACCATCGAGATCGGCTGGCGGCTGGCACCCGAATTCTGGGGCAAGGGCTACGTCACAGAGGCCTCGGAAGCCTGGCTGGCCTACGGCTTCGAAAAGCTCGGACTTGGCGAGATCGTCTGTTTCGCCGTCGATAACAACAGGCGCTCCACCGCCGTCATGGAACGCCTCGGCATGACCGCCGATCCCTCTGCCGATTTTGACCACCCCGGCATTCCCGATAGCCATCCCGCACTCAAGCGGCATGTTTTCTACAGGCTTTCGCGGGACGACTGGCATGCAAGAAAAAAGGCGGCTGGTTAGCCGCCTTTTGAAATCCGCGGATTGAAACCTCAATCCATCCGGATCGTCACGAAGCGCAACTCACCGGTCTTGGACGCCAGCATCAAGAGCGCGTTCTTGCGCCCCTGCTCCTTCAGCGCGCCGATCCGGTCCATGACGTCCTTGGGCGTGGCGACCGATTCCTGTGCGATCTCGGTGATCACTTCGCCGGGCTGGATGCCGCGCTCGGCAGCGGCCGAGTCCTTGGCCACATCGGTGATGACGACGCCGGAAACATCGGCCGCGATGCCGAACTTCTTGCGCGTTTCGTCATTGATCTCGCCGACGGTCATGCCGAGCACCGAGGCGGTCGAAACGGCCGGAGTCTTGTCGCCCTTGTCCTGGTCGGTGTTGCCATTCTCGCCACTGGCGAGCTTCTCGCCATCCTCGAGCCGTCCGAGCGTCACCTTCACCGTCTGCTCGACGCCCTTGCGCACGATCAGCACGTCGACCGCCTTGCCGACCGGGCTTTCGGCGACGACGCGCGGCAGGTCGCGCATTTCATGGATGTCCTTGCCGTCGAACTTGATGATGACGTCGCCAGCCTGGATGGTGCCGTTGTCGACAGGTCCGCCCTTGATGACGCCGGCCACCAGCGCACCCTTGGCCGTCGCCATGCCGAGGCTTTCGGCGATGTCGTCCGTCACCGGCTGGATACGCACGCCGAGCCAGCCGCGCCGTGTCTCGCCATACTGACGCAGCTGATCGACGACGCCCGAGGCAAGCTGCGAGGGAATCGAGAAACCGATGCCGATCGAACCGCCGGACGGCGAAATGATCGCGGTGTTCATGCCGATGACTTCACCCGCGCTGTTGAACAGCGGGCCGCCCGAATTGCCGCGATTGATCGCGGCATCGGTCTGGATGAAGTCGTCATAGGGGCCGGAATTGATATCGCGGTTGCGGGCCGAGACGATGCCGACCGTGACCGTTCCGCCGAGGCCGAAGGGATTGCCGACCGCCATCACCCAGTCGCCGACGCGCATCTTGGTGGAATCGCCGAACTTCACCGCGGTCAGCTTGTGGCCCTTCGGATCGACCTTGAGCACCGCGACATCGGTCTTGGTGTCGGTGCCGACCAGCGTCGCCTTCAAGGTGATGCCATCGGAGAAATTGACCTCGATATCGTCGGCATCCGCGATCACGTGGTTGTTGGTGACGACGATGCCTTGCTCGGCGTCGATGACGAAGCCGGAGCCCAGCGACTGGACCTTCTGCGAGCCGGCATCCTTGTCGCCGCCCTTGTTTTTGAAGAAATCGTCGAAGAAATCCTGGAAGGGCGACCCTTCCGGCAGCTGCGGCATCGGCACCGCGCCCGGACCTTCCGTGCCCTTCACTGTCTGCGAGGTCGAGATGTTGACCACCGCGCCCAGCACACGGTCCGCCAGGTCAGCCACTGAGGCAGGTCCATCGGCTGCGAAGGCCGGCGGCGTAAAGGACGGGACGGCGGTTGCGCCGACAATAAGTGCTGCTGTTCCGGCGATCAGCGTCCGCCGTGCCGCGCGCAAAAGGGATGTGGATGTCATCGAGAAGCCTCCCGGAATTCTAAAAAGAGAAAAGCGCTTCGACGAAAACGCCGCGTAGCGCCATGATGGCAAGAAATACGGCACGTTTGCGGCTGTGGCTATCGGCAGAGTGCAAATCGCTCGTTATTCCGCGACGACGCTGCCCTCATCCGCCCCGCACCAGCCAAACGATGCCGACACCGAAGGCGATCGCAACCAGCCCGGCGATCCGTAAGGCATTTTCCGGCAGCGACAGCACTTCAGTGGCAAGTTTCCTGGCAAGGCCGGGAAAGCCGCCATAGACCAGCCCTTCAATCACGAGGACGAGGCCCATGGCGGCGAGAAAGTCCTGCACCGGCTATTGCTGGCCGGTGCTGGGTTGTGTCGCCGGCGCTGCAGGTGCCGTCGCCGGTGCTGCTGGAGCCGCCGGTGTCGGCTTCGCCTGCCCTTCCTTGCCGTCGGGGTCACGGAAGAAGCGGAAGAACTCCGAATTCGGCGACAGAACCATCGTCGTTCCGGTGTTGTCCAGTGCGGTGCCATAGGCATTCATCGAGCGGTAGAAGTCGAAGAAGGCGGGATCGCGCTGATAGGCTCCGGCGAAGGTGGCGCTGCGCTGGGCTTCGCCCTCGCCGCGCAGGATCTCGGACTCCTTTTGCGCTTCGGCGACGATCTCGACCACTTCGCGATCAGCCCGCGCCGTGATGCGCTGTGCCGCTTCGTTGCCCCGTGCCCTAAGCCGCGCCGCTTCCGCCAGGCGTTCCGCCTTCATGCGGTCGTAGGTCTGCTGTGAAACCTCGGCCGTGAGGTCGGTACGGCGGATGCGGACATCCTCGATCTGCAGGCCAAGCGAGGTGGCGTCGGGCCGGAGCTGATCGCGCACTTCGCGCATCATCACCGCACGCTCTTCCGAAAGCGCCGCCTCGAAATCGCGCAGACCGTAAACGCGGCGCAAGGCAGCGTCGAGACGGGTCCGCAGGCGCGCTTCAGCCAGTTCGATCTGACCGGATACGGCGGCACGGAAGACGCGCGGATCCGAGATGCGATAGGCGATGAAGGCATCGACCTCATAGAACTTGCCGCCCGACACCTGGACGCGGATGTTGTCGAGATCGAACCGCAGCACCCGGTTCTCGATCAGCTGCACGGTGTCGGCGTCGAAGAACGAGAACGGCGCCTTGAAATAGATGCCAGGCTCGCTCTTGACGTCGACGATCTCGCCGAAGCGAAGCACCAGCGCCTGCTGGCGGGCATTGACCACGAAGACCGAGGAATAGATCAGGAACAGGATGACCGCCGCTACGACGACGAAGATGGGAAGACGGTTGGCCATCACTGGGTACCTCCCGTGTTCGCGGCAGGCGCGGCCGGTGCCGGCGGTTTCGGCTGCAATGCCGGCAGCGGCAGATAAGGCACGACGCCTTGTCCGTTGCCCTGCTCGACGATGACCTTGCTCGAATCCTTCAGAACCTTCTCCATGGTTTCCAGATAAAGCCGCTTGCGCGTGACGTCGGGAGCTTTGACGTATTCGTCATAGACCGAGATGAAGCGCTGGGCCTCACCTTCGGCTTCCTGCACCACGCGGTTCTTGTAGGCGGCCGCGTCTTCACGGACCTGTGCCGCCTCGCCGCGCGCCTGGCCGAGCTTCTGGTTGGAATATTGGTTGGCCTGCTCGACGAACTTGTCCTCGTCCTGCTCGGCGCGCTGCACTTCGTCGAACGCATCGGCCACTTCGCGTGGCGGTGCTGCATCCTCGATGGAGACGGCGTTGACGTTGAGACCGGCCTTGTAGCCGTCCAGCGTCGTCTGGATGATTTCGCGCACCGACGCCGCTATGCCCTGGCGGTCATCGCGAAAGATGTCCTGCGCCGGCCGGCGGCCGACGGCTTCGCGCATGGCGCTTTCGGCGACCTGCCGCAGCATGCCATCGGGATCGGAGACGTCGAACAGGTAGGCGCGGGGATCGGACACCTGATAGGCCACCGAGAACTGCACGTTGACGATGTTCTGGTCTCCCGACAGCATCAGGCCGTTGCCGCTGGTGTTGCCGCCGCCAATGTCGACGAGCTGCTCGGAAATCTTGGCCGTCTCGACGGTCTCAAGCGGCCACCAGTGGAAATGCAAGCCGGGCTGAGAGAGTTGGGGCTTCGGCTTGCCAAAGCGCAGTTCGACTGCGACCTCATCAGGCTGCACGGTATAGACTGCCTGGAATGCCCACAGAACGACCAGCACCGCGGCGATCAGGCCGAACACGGCCGGACTGGCACCGCCGCCACCGGGCAGCGCACGCCGCAACCGGTCCTGGCCACGGCGGATGATGTCCTCGAGGTCGGGAGGCGACCCTTGCGGGCCGCTTGGCCCCTTCGGCCCCTGTCCCCAGGGCCCTTGATTGTTACCGCCGCCGCCGCCGCCCCATGGGCCGCCGCCACCGCCGCTCTTGTCGTTCCAGGGCATGAATGTCCTTTCGCTTGGAATTCCCTCAAGCGCCGGAGTTACGGCGCAAAATCCAGTGTTGTTCTTCTATAGGGATGTGGCAGCACGCTTTCAACGCGATGCCCCGCCGACATCATCTGTTTTGGGCCGGTCGCGACCCTTTGTCGTCTTTCAATAGCTTTTTCGTCTTTCAATGTATCTCGCTGCGGCGCTCGTAAACCGAATAGCGCGTCGCGTGGCTGTCCTTTTCCCCCGCCGGAACCTCCTGCGAACTGACCAGGCGCCATGTCTGAGGGTCGATCGGCGGGAAATGCGCGTCCCCATCGACGGCTGCCAGCACATGGGTGACGTGCAGCCGGTCGGCCAGCGGCAGCGCCTGGGCATAGATTTCGCCACCACCGATGACGCAGGCTTCGTCCACGCCAGCCATGCAACGTCCGCGCACCGTTGCCAGCTGGATCGCGGCTTCCAGCGTATGCGCCACCTCGACGCCCTCGGCGCGCCAGGCCTTCTCGCGGGTGACGACGATGTTCAGCCTGCCCGGCAGTGGCCGGCCGATCCCTTCATAGGTCTTGCGGCCCATGATGATGGGCTTGCCCATCGTGTCGGCCTTGAAACGCTTGAGATCGGTGGAGAGCCGCCAGGGCAGCCCGCCGTCGCGGCCGATCACGTCGTTCTCGGCGATGGCGACGTAGATCGCAACATGCATCAGTTCGCGTCCCCGCCATTGCTGTCCGAGGGTTCGAGCAGCAGGATATCGATATTGTGCTCGGGATAGAAATCGTCCGCAGTCATCTCGAAGGTCGTCGGCCCGACCTTTTTGACATTGTCGCCGCAGAACGAGACCATGGCTTTGGGATTGCCCTTGTCGATGGTCAGCTTGAACTTGCCGATGGTTCCGGCCGCCCAGTTGCCGCCGGTGGTCAGGATATAGGCGATGCGGTTTTCGTAGAATTTCGGATAGCCGTCGGCCTTCGCAGCCTGGCGCACCGCATTTTCGAACGCATCGTCCAGGCAATAGCGGGTCTTGTAGGCGGCGTACCGTCCCTGGAACTTGCCATCATAGAAGAAACTGACCGAGGACGTGCCGCCGACGCTCGGCTTGTAGCGGTGCGAAACATGGACGTCCTTGTTGGCCGGAAAGGTCGAGCGCCACCAATAGGTCGAGCGAAGCTGCCACCATGGCGCATAGGACGGTGTGGCGCTTTGGTCGCCTTCCGGATCCTCGATGATGATGCCGCGATTGACCCAGTCATCTGCCACCGCCTTTGGCAGTTTTGCCAATGCCGCCTTAGCCGCATCGCCAAACGGGTTGAACGGCACATTCTGCGCCTTCAGGTCGGCGCTGATGTCGATGCCGAGCGCAAACACCTTCTGTTCGAGCTGCGGCTTTGCCGGCGCGCCGTCGATCGTCACCTCGAAGCCGAGGAAATTGTCACTCTGATTTTCCGGGATCGCCGGCATTTCTTCGGGATCGCCCGAAATGTCGGGCATCGGAAAGGCCACGATCGCGCTGACATCCTTGTCGGTGTTGTTGTGGAAGACGTAGTCGACGGTCACCTTTTCGGGCGAAATGAAGAGGTCCTCGCTCCGCATCGCCACCGCATCGTTACGCGACAGAATGAGGCCACCGGTGCCGAGTTCGGCGGTTGAGTCATTGGCCAGTGCCGGCGCGGCTGAAAGCGCCAGCGCCACGGTCAGAACATATCGCAACATCGAAGCCCCCTCGGCTGGAATGCCTGGTCGACCCTAGCCGTTTCAATGTGGCGTTTCAAAGCCCTTCCGCATGCGTGAGTACGCCACAGTGGTCGGTCTGGCCACGCAAGCGGTCTGGACTAACAAGTTCCGATCGGGCAGGAGTTCGCCCATGCGCAAGCTTCTCGTCATCGGCATCGGCGCCGGCAATCCCGACCACATGACGGTTCAGGCCATATCAGGCCTGAACCGCGCCGATGTGCTGTTCATCCCCGACAAGGGCGCTGACAAAACCGATCTTGCCGAGTTGCGGCGCGGGATCTGCGACCGCTTTGTCACCAACCCGAAGTCGCGCCGGGTCGAATTCGACGTGCCGGTGCGCGCCCAGCCGGCGCCGTCCTATCGCTCGACCGTCGACGACTGGCACGAAGCCATCGCCGCCATTTACGAAGGCCTGATCCGCGACGAGATTGCGGAAGACGGTTGCGGCGCTTTCCTGATCTGGGGCGACCCCTCGCTCTACGACAGCGCGCTGCGCATCCTCGAGCGGGTGCGGCTGAGGGGCAACGTTGGCTTCGAGCTTGAGGTCATCCCCGGCATCACAGCCATCCAGGCGTTGGCCGCCGGCCATAAAATGGCGCTGAACCGCATCGGCGATTCCATCTTGGTCACCACCGGGCGCAAGCTCACCGAGGAAGGCCTGGCCGAAAATGCCGGCAGCACGGTCGTCATGCTGGACGGCAAATGCGCCTTCAACACGCTGGATGACAAGGATGTCACCATCCATTGGGGCGCCTACCTCGGCACGCCTGACGAGATTCTTGTCTCGGGCCGCCTTGGCGATGTTGGCGCAGAGATTGAGAGAACCCGCGAAGAGGCCCGCAAGAAAAAGGGCTGGATCATGGACACCTACCTGCTGCGCAAACATGGCGAGCCGGAGGAGAACTAATCCCTTGTGGCGCCAACGCTGAGATCGGCTCGAAACTCGTCCCGACGAGGTGAATAGCGTGAATTTCGAGAACCGGAGCGGAGCGGACATTAAAGTCCGTGAGCACCGGAAGCGCAGAAAATCGCGCTAGTCGCCCGTCGGGGTAGAGTTTCCAGTCGATCTCACCCGGCATCGATCTCCGCCTGCAGTGCATCCATATGCGTCGACGCCGCGGCGCTCGCCGCCCGCTCGATGGCGCGAAAACGGCTGACCACGGCCAGGCCAACCGTCGTCAGTTGCGCGCCGCCGCCCTTGCGGCCTCCGGTCTGCGCCGCGACCAGCGGCTTGCCGAACACACGGTTCATGTCCTCGACCAGGTCCCAGGCGTGCTTGTAGGACATCTCCATGCCGCGCGCTGCGGCTGAGATCGAGCCGAAGGTGGCGATGTGCTCCAGCAGCTCGATCTTGCCCGGACCTATGCGCCCGTCGGGATCGAGATTTATCCGCAAGCTCAGCGACGGCATTTTTGCTCCTCCGCGGTCACGTCCGATCTCCACACTAGAAGCTCTTCGGCAAAACCGCTATTCCAAAAAGACATAGCGACCTTCATCCATCCGCCTCGACGGGCAGGCCGGCGCCGGTGTTCGCCCGGTCAAAGCTCACAGTCTTGATGACCGCGAAAACCTTGCCGCCAAGCTGAAGCTTCAGCGCCTGTCGCGATTGTTCGGTGATACGGGCCAGCACGGTTGCGCCATTGCAACTGATGCCAACCTCGACCGCCGGCCCCTCGCCCGGGCTGATCGCGACGATCGTGCCGGGCAGTATGTTGAGTGCACTGAGGCCCGTGGGTTTCTCCGTGGCGATCATCACATCGCGGGCGCGGATGCGGATACGCACCGGCGCACCGGCGTTGATCGCCAGCCTCGGCACGCGGATCTCGCCGGCAGCCGATCCGAGCACGGTCATGCCGAACACCTCGTCGTGGCGCAGCACCTTGGTGTCGAGCACCGCGCCGCCCTCGCCGCGCTCTTCCGCCGGCAACAAGTCGAGCCTTTGCATCACGGCCTCGGTCGGACCGCTGGCGACGACCTTGCCTTGCGCCAGCGTCACCACGTCGCTGGCCAGCCGCGCCACCTCGGCGACCGAATGGCTGACATAGACGATCGGAATCTTCGTCTCGTCGCGCAGCCGCTCGAGATAGGGCAGGATTTCGGCCTTGCGCGCTTCGTCGAGAGAGGCCAGCGGCTCGTCCATGAGCAGCAATCTGGGGCTTGCCAGCAGCGCCCGGCCGATCGCCACACGCTGCTTTTCGCCGCCGGACAGCTTTGCCGGGCGCCTGTTCAGCAGCGGCCCGATGCCGAGCAGGTCGACAACCGAATCGATCTCTGCGTAACGCTCCGCCGCTGGCGTGAACCAGCGGCCGTAACGCAAATTGCTGGCGACACTCATATGCGGAAACAGCCGCGCGTCCTGAAACACCATGCCGATGCGGCGCTTGTGCTTCGGTACGAAAACCCCGGCGTCGGTATCGACCAGCACGCGACCATCGACCTCGATGCGGCCCTTGTCGGGCCGGATCAGGCCGGCGATCATGTTGATCAGCGTCGTCTTGCCGGAACCTGACGGCCCGAACAGTGCCGTCAGCCGTCCAGCACTCTCGAAGCGGACGTCGATGGCGAAATTGCCGAGCCGATGGCTGATGTCGACGAGGACGCTCATTCGATGTCCATCCGCCGGCCGACCCGCCGCGCCAACACTTCCGATGCGACCAGTGCCGCCATCGAAATGATTATGGAGATCAGCGTCAGGCGGAGCGCGCCCTCATCACCGCCCGGCACTTGCGTGAAGGTGTAGATCGCCGACGGCAGCGTCTGCGTCTCGCCGGGAATGTTGGAGACGAAAGTGATTGTCGCACCGAATTCCCCCATCGCCTTGGCGAAAGCCAGGATGGCGCCGGCGATCAGCCCGGGCAGGATCAACGGCAGCGTGATGGTCGCAAACACCCACAAAGGATTGGCGCCAAGCGTTCCCGCCGCCGCCTCCATCTTGCGGTCCACCGCCTCGATCGACAGCCGGATCGCCCGCACCATGAGGGGAAAGCCCATTATGCCGCAGGCAAGTGCCGCACCTGTCCAGCGAAACGAGAAGACAATGCCGAAATGCTCGGCCAGGAAGGCGCCGGCCGGACCACGTTTGCCGAACGTCAACAGCAAGAGATAACCGGTCACGACAGGCGGCAGGATCAGCGGCAGATGAACCAATCCGTTGAGCAGCGTCTTGCCCCAGAACTGGCCTCGGGCCAGCAGCAGCGCGATCAGGATGCCCGGTGGCAGGCTGAAAAGCATCGCCACCGTCGCCACCTTGATGGACAGCCGGACCGCATTCCATTCGTCGGGAGTGAGGTCCAGCAGCCAGTTCATGTTGTGATGTCAGGACTTCTCATTTGCTCTTCTTGAGCACGGTAAAACCCTGTTCCTTGAAGATCTTGGCGGCAGCCGAGGACTCCACGCACTTCAGGAAGGCAGGCGTATCTTTGTCCTTCGAATCGGCCGTCTGCGCAATCGGATAGATGATCGGCGGATGCGAATCCTCGGGGAACGTGCCAACCACCTTGACGGTCTTGTCGGCCTTGGCGTCGGTGGCATAGACGATGCCGAGCGGGGCTTCGCCGGTCGACACCAGTTTCAATGCGGCGCGAACGTTTTCGGCTTGGGCGACCTTGCCCTCCACCGAGGACCAGACGCCGAGCGATTCGAGCGCTGCCTTGCCGTACTTGCCGGCCGGCACAGCCTTGAAATCGCCCATGGCGAGCTTGCCGTCGCCAAGCAGCTTGGCGAGGTCAAAACCCTTCTCGATCTTGGTCTTGACCTTCGAATCCTTCGGCGCGACCAGCACGATCTGGTTGCCGAGCAATTGAACTTCGGTCTCCGGCTTGGTCAGCTTCTTGTCCGAGAGGTATTTCATCCAGTCGAGATCGGCCGAAACGAAGACATCGGCCGGCGCCCCGCCCTCGATCTGCTTGGCAAGCGCCGAGCTTGCCGCATAGGAAATGGTTGCGGATTCACCGACCTTCTTCTCGCAGGCCTTGTTGACCGCATCGAGCGCGTCCTTGAGGCTGGCGGCGGCGAATACGGTCAACTTGTCATCGGCATGCGCCATCGGCACGGCGGCCATCAACAGCGCCCCCAATCCGCCAATGGCGAATGCCTTCAATCCAAAACCCTTGCCCATCATGAAACTCTCCCTGGTTTGAAATCCGTGCGGCCCAAAGCCTGCAGATCGATATATCCGGACGAACATAACAAGGGAAGGCCCGCCTTCCATTGAAACACTCAAGCTGGTCTTGTGAGTGGCGCCGCGCGGCTGTTCTGCTAAAGACGAGCGGAACAACCTCGAAAGGAAAAACAATGAAGATCAGCGCCCGCAACATCCTCAAGGGAACGATCACCGAGATCGTCAAGGGAGCCACCACCTCGCATGTCAGGATCGACATCGGTGGCGGCACCGTCGTCACCGCCTCGATCACCAACGAGGCCGTCGCCGACCTGAAGCTTGAAAAGGGCAAGCAGGCCTATGCCGTGGTCAAGGCTTCGGACGTGATGGTCGGCATCGACTGAACCGTCTGCGACGAGCCATGGTTCGCGAAAACGAGATCCGGCCGAGTGAGGTCGCGATCGAGGCTCCGCCGGCAACCGACGCCGGCCTGGTGTTCATCGGCGTCATTCACACGCCCTGGGCCTCGCGGCTGGTCACGCCGCGCCAGGGCCGCGAGGACGGCCCGGTCTGCCGGCTCGAAATCTTCAATCCATGGTGGCAGGCGCTGGAGGGCGTGGAGAAAATCGAGCGGTTGGAGGTGCTGTACTGGCTGCATCTGTCGCGGCGCGACCTTGTCAAACAAAGCCCGGCCAGCGACGGCACCTCGCGCGGGACATTCGCGCTGCGCTCGCCGGTCCGGCCCAATCCGATCGGCACCTCGATCGTCAGCTTGGTCGGCATCGAGGGATCGACACTGCTGGTGCGCGGCATGGACTGCGTCGATGGCACGCCGCTGCTCGATCTGAAACCGGATCGCACCCTGTTCAAGCCGATCGCGCCGCCACAGGCGGGTGACTTTGAAGTTGGCTGAGTCCTGCAAGCCTGAGGCTTAGACCGCGATGGGCGCCTTGATCGACGCATCGGCGACGTAGTTTTCCAACCGGAAATCCTCGAAGCGGAACGCAAAGAGGTCTTTGACCTCAGGATTGATCCACATTGTCGGCAGCGCCCTTGGCGTGCGCTTCAGCTGCTCGCGGGCCTGCTCGAAATGATTTGAGTAGAGATGCGCGTCGCCCAGCGTGTGGACGAAATCGCCCGGCTTCAGACCGGTCACCTGCGCCACCATCAGCGTCAGCAGCGCGTAGGAAGCGATGTTGAACGGCACGCCGAGGAAGATATCGGCCGAACGCTGGTAGAGCTGGCAGGAAAGCCGGCCCTCGGACACGTAGAACTGGAACAGGCAGTGGCAAGGCGGCAGCGCCATCGCTTCCACCTCGGCCGGGTTCCAGGCTGAGACGATCAGCCGCCGCGATTGAGGATTGCGGCGTATCTCCTTGAGAAGGGCAGCGATCTGGTCGATCCAGCCGCCATGACCATCCGGCCAGGAGCGCCACTGCTTGCCGTAGACCGGGCCGAGGTCGCCATTTTCGTCGGCCCATTCGTCCCAGATCGAAACGCCGTGGTCGGTCAGGTATTTTATGTTGGTGTCGCCGGCCAGGAACCACAGCAGTTCATGAATGATCGACTTCAGGTGCAGCTTCTTGGTGGTGGTGGCGGGAAAGCCGCGTGCCAGGTCGAAACGCATCTGGTAGCCGAAAACGGAGCGCGTGCCGGTGCCGGTGCGGTCACCACGATCGGCGCCGTTTTCCAGCACATGCTGCAAGAGGTCGAGATACTGGCGCATCGGTTCCGGCTCGATTCGAGATTTCACCAATCATAGCGCATGTGGGCGCTGATGCCACGCTTGTTTGAGGTCTTCCCCACCCAGATCGGGAGCGCAGACCTTTTCAGAACTCGCTCTGGCGAGCCGGAAGCACAGGAAACCGCCAGCCGGTCGCCAGAGTAGAATTATCGGAGGTGTCAGAGCGAGCCGAGTTTGCCCAGATCCTTGGCCACCAGATAGTAGAAAGTCACCCGGCCCTTGCTGTGATCGGCATGCATCGCCTTGCAGGTCTTCTCGATCGCCGCGTCGGCTTTCGCCCCGTCGCTGACGCCGAGCTTCTTGGCCACCCAGCTCTCCTTGACCCGCTCCAGTTCCTTCGGGTCCGTGCAGGACACCAGCGAGGAGTCGCGGTTCCGGAGTGCAATGCCCAGATGCTTGACGATCTTTTCGACGACGTCGGCACTTGCCGCGGCATCGTACTTCTTCACGTCTGCAAGATAGTCGGCCATCAAAATTCCCCTCGTCGGCGCCACGGATCCGATCGATGAGGGCTGTGGCGCGCTGCTGCAACCTGTGCGCTAGGTCGGTAACTCCTCACCGCACGCAAAGCTTCGGTTGAGACCGCGCCCAAGTCAACCCTTTGGCGTCGCGATTTGACACAGGGACAAAGCCCGATTGCGGCCTTTCAATTTCCATGATCGCCCCCTATATTCGTTTTGTCGGCTTGACCGACTATGGCGATAAATGGGCGATGAAATAAGCCGTTCGGACCCGGGGGCGGTACCCGGCGCCTCCACCAAAAGCCGCTGTTGACGACAGAGCGGTTTTTGATGGGGGCGAAATAGGATCGACGAAGGTGTAAAGATCGTACTTTTGCCCGGCATGGTACCACCGTCATCGGGCTAAACCTGTAGTTGCAAATGACAACTATGCGGAAGCACGTCTCGCTGCTTAATGCAGTGCGATAGCTTCAAATCAAGCCCTAGAGGTTCGCACTTCTAGGCGGGGTTCGGAGGTACCTGGCAACAGAAACCTCCACTTCTCCCTCTCTCAACATCACGCAATGGCAACTCCCGCTGGCCAGACTTCGTACGGTCCGCGAAGCCGTCGGGCCGCAGAACTGGCTTTGTGCGGGCCAAGGCCGGGCTCAAAATGAAAAGGCCGGGAAAGACCCGGCCTTTCATTTTGACTGCGGTCGCCTATTCCGCTGGCGCTTCGATCGCTTCCCGCGAGCGGCCGAGCGTGAACTTGGCCAGCGTGAACGAGATCACCGCGCAGAGCGTGATGCCGGCGACCATCGGCAGCGGCGTGCCGTCGAAGAACACGCCGGCAACGCCCATGGCGAGCGCGCCGATGGCGAAGTGCAGCGTGCCCATCAGCGCCGAGGCGGTGCCGGCGATCTCGCCATGCTCTTCCATGGCCAGCACCGAAGTGGTGGGAATGACCAAGCCAAGGAAGCCGTAGCCGACGAACAGCAGGGCCGCCATCACGTCCAGCCGGTCGACGCCCGTCGCCATGATCGCGAAGAGCACCACCATCGTCGAGGCATAGCCGGTCACCGCCACCCACACGACACGCTTCAACCCGAAGCGCCCGGCCAGCAGCCCGGTCAGCTGCGACATGCCGATGAAAGCTACCGCGTTGATCGAGAAGAACACGCTGTAGACCGAAGGCGACAGCCCATAATGGTCGATCAGGATGAAGGACGAGCTCGACAGATAGACGAAGAAGCTCGCAATGCCGAAGCCGGCGATCGCCACCAGGCCGAGGAAGTTGCGGTCACCCATAAGCAAGCGATAGGCCGACAGTGCGGTGCCGAACGAGGAACCAACGCGTTCTTCCGCCGGCCGCGTCTCCTTGAGCGAGGTCGCAAGCAGAATGGTGGCAAGGGCTGCCGCACCGGTCACCGTCCAGAACACAGCGCGCCAGCCGAAAGCCTCGATAATCTGGCTGCCGGTCAGCGGCGCCAGGATCGGCGACACCGAAAACACCAGCATCAGCAACGACATCAGCTTGGCCGCCTCATTGCCGGTGTGCAGGTCGCGCACGATGGCGCGTGGAACGGCCATGCCGGCGCTGGCGCCAAGGCCCTGCAGGAAGCGGAAGGCGATCAGCCACTCGATGGTCGGCGCCATTGCCGAACCGATGCCGCCGACCATGAACAGCGCAAGGCCGCCATAGAGCGGCAGCTTGCGGCCGACCATGTCGGAGATCGGCCCGACGACGATCTGGCCGAAACCCATCGACAGGAAAAAGATCAGCAGGCTCATCTGCACGGCGGCGGTTCCGGCGTGCAGATCCGCGCCGATCGACGGCAGTGCGGGCAGATACATGTCGATGGCGAACGGGCCGATGGCGGACAACAGGCCGAGCACGACCGCAATGCGGAGGAATTTGGGACTCATGGTAGTGGCTTCTTTCGAATTCTGGTTGCCGCCGCCAGGCGACGTCTAACCCTAGGACGTTCCATCCCGCGAGATTCCGACTCCCCAAGAGCGAATTCTATTCGCCTCTCCAGCGCGAAACCTCTTTGTATCGTGTCCACAAATTTAGACACTCTTGTCTAAATCGTCAATCACCTCTATATGGATTTTCATGAGACCGGGCTTTTCTTCTGACATTTTTCCGCCGCGCGGCCATGAGGCCAAACGCCTGTCGATCGTTGACGCCGCAGCCGGCGTTTTCTGCCGGGAAGGTTTTGCCGGCGCCAATATCGACCTGATATCGGCGGAGGCCGGTGTCTCGCGCCAGACCGTCTATAATCACCATGGCGACAAGGAAAAGCTCTTTATCGCCGTCGTGCGCGACCTCACCGAGCGCTGCAATGTCGGCATCTTCGCCACCATTGCCACCTTTCCGGACCAGCCAGGCGACCTCGAAGCCGACCTGATCGGCTTTGCGGTGCGCCTCAACCAGAACTGCATCTGCAACCGTGACGGAAAATTCCTGCGCAAGCTGATCCAGACCGAGGGCGAACGCTATCCCGAATTATTTGCCGAATGGCGCGAACAGGGTCCGGGCAGGACATGGCCGGCAATCGCCGCCCGTTTCGCCCGCCTCGCCTATGGCGGCCACCTCACCATCGACGACCCCGACGTCGCGGCCCGTCAGTTCCTTGGCCTGGCCAATGCCGAACTGCAGACTACTTTCATGCTTGGCGGCACGCCTTCCGAAGACGAAGTCCTGCAATCGGCAACGAACGGTGTGCGCACCTTCCTGCGCGCCTTCGGCAAGCGCCCTTCCCCGAGCAGCGTCAAAAAGCACACTGCGCTGGCTAACGCATAACATTTGCGCTTACCGCGAAGCCGGCTTGGCGATCAAATCATTCGCAATAGTCCTCGTCTCAGTGCGGCGGCGGCCTATATCAGGTTTACGCCGCCCTCAAGCTTGATTACAGCTATGCGGACGATTCAACGGAACCCGACCAGCACATGGCCGACGACCACATCCGCTACGACATTCTGGCCCAGGAGGCGTTGCGCGGCGTCATGCGCAAGGTCCTGGCCGAGGTCGCACGCACCGGCCTCCCCGGCAACCATCACTTCTTCATCACCTTCCTGACCGGCGCGCCCGGCGTGCGGGTGTCGTCACGGCTGCGCGAACGCTACCCCGAGCAGATGACCATCGTCATCCAGTTCCAGTATTGGGACCTGAAGGTGACAGACACCGGCTTCGAAGTCGGCCTGTCCTTCTCCGACGTGCCGGAGAAACTGGAAATCCCGTTCTCGGCCGTGCGTGGTTTCTATGACCCCTCGGTCAATTTCGAGCTCGAGTTCGACGTCAAGACCGACGCGCCGGCCGAAGAGGAACCGGCCCAGCCGGCGCCCGAGCCTCTGACCATCGTCTCCGAGAAGAAGCCGAAAGCCGAAAAGAAAGCCGCGGCCGCCGAAGCCGAGAAAAAGCCCGCTGCGGCCGAGGCCGGCGCCAAGGGCGCCGAAGTGGTCTCGCTCGACGCCTTCCGCAAGAAATAAGCCAGGCGGTCCGCGCCATGGCCGATATCGTCAATCTCCGCCAGGCTCGCAAGCAGAAGGCGCGGGACGATAAGCTGCGCATCGCCGACCAGAACCGGGCCCTGCACGGCCGTTCCAAGGCTGAGAAGCAGCGCGACCAGCTGATCGCCGACAAGGCCGAGAAGTTCGTCGCCGGCCATCGCCTTGAGCCGTCCGGCAAGGACAAGCCCGGCAAGGACAAGCAATGAGTGTTCGGCAATGAGTGCTCGGCCGTGAGCGCCGTCGAAAAGCGCTCGGTGACCATTCGCGGCCATCGCACCAGCTATTCCCTCGAAAAGCCCTTTTATGACGATCTCGTCGCCATCGCGGCGGTGAGAAAACAGACGCTCGCCGCACTCGTGGCCGAAGTCGACGAGACGCGGCCCCGTGACACCAACCTGTCCTCGGCGCTGCGGCTGCACGTGCTGGAGTGGGCGAAGCGCGGAGCAGACGTTTAAGCCCCGCGCTCCGGCTCGTCCGACCGCCGCTACTGCAACGACTTCATGAGATTGTCGATCGTGAACGGATTGGCCTTTGGCTTGGCTGGCGGGTTGTCGCTGGCTTCTGGCAGAGGTGCGCGCTCGACCTTCGGCTCGGCGGCCTTGCGCTCAGCCTCTAGTCGCGCTTTTTCCTGCGAAGCGATACGCTTCGCCTCCTCGGCCTTCTGCCGCTGGTCTTCGTCGGCCTGCGCCTTGGCTGCGTCGTCGGCGGCCTGCTGCTCGGCCGCAGCCTTTGCATCGGCATCAGCCTTGGCCTTCGCATCGGCTTTGGCTTTGGCCTCGGCTTTGGCTTTGGCCTCGGCATCCGCCTTGGCTTTGGCATCCGCGTCGGCCTGAGCCTTGGCGTCAGCTTCGGCCTTTGCCTGCGCGTCTGCCTCGGCTTTCGCCTTGGCGTCGGCTTCAGCTTTCAGCCGCGCCGCTTCCTCCTGCTGGCGCAATTCTTCCGCCGCCTTGTCGCGCGCGTCCTGCAGCGCTGCATAGTAGCGCACCTCGCGCCGCAGCCGCTGCTTTTCGAGCAGCGCCGCCTGCATCGCCTCGACGCGCTGCTGCTCTTTCTCCAGCGCGCGCTGGGTCAGGAACTGCGCCAGCGGTTCGCTGTCGAACTGCCGTTTGACAGCGCCGAACGGCCCTGCAGCGGTGAAATTGACGACCGGCTCGGAGCCGACCAGCGCCTCGTCGCCGGGCTTGTAGGTGATCGCGCCCTTGGCGGAAACCGTGCTGGTATTGAGGTCCGCCGTGATATCCGCCGACAAGGTCGCCGCCGGATTTTCAAGGCTGACTGGCGGCGCTCTTAGCGTGCCGCCAGCAATCGTGAAGGCGATGTCGGCATCCTTGGCGGCGAAATTGCCGGCGGCGGCGATGCCAGGCGCAAAGCCGGCGGTCTTGGCCGCGTCGATGTCGCGTCCGATCGCGTCCGCCCTGGCAAGCAAGGCGCTGAATGCATCGGGATTGACGCCGGCGACCTGCAACCCCTTGAGCGTCGCCGTACCGGAGCCGGACAGTGCGGCGACCATTGCGTCGACCGACTTGCCGCTGGTCGAAAGCGTCGTCGAAAAATCGCTGATGCCGGTGATACCTGCATCCGGCAACACATTGGCGAGATCCGCACCCGCCAGTTTCATCTGGCCGGTGAAAAGGCCCGTGCCGTCATTGTTCTTCAACTCAAACAGGCCGGTCAGCGCCCCGCCTAGGAGTTTCGCCTTGAGGTCCGAAACCCGGATGCCCTCCTTGTCGAGCTTGAGCGAAAAGGCAGCATCATAGGCGGTGGCGAACGGGCCGGCGGCAAGGGCGGCCGTCGTCAAGTCGAGATCGGCGGTGAACGGCAGGCTGGATTTCTGGCTGAAGGGCGCTGCCGGCCAAGCGCCGCCCTTGTCAGCCCCATTTTTGTCCGCAAGGAACGCGGAATCACCGAACAGCGCCACGGCCATCGGATCGAGGTCGAGCTCGTCCAGCGCCAGCGCGCCGGCCAGATGCGGCACGCCGTCCTTGGCGTCGACATTGATGTCGCCGGACACGGCCGCCTCGTTGATGGCGCCGCTGACATTGTCCAGCACCAGCAGGCCGTTGCCATAGTCGCCTTGTGCCGAGAGCGACGTCGACATGCCCGCCCCCATGCCGGGCAGACCGATGCCCGATGTCATCAGCCACGGTTCGATGTCGGTCGCATCGAGGTTGATCTTGCCCTTGGCGGCAAGTCCTTGCGGCGTGTCCGCAACGGTTCCGTCAAAGCCGGCCTTGAAGTCGGCGCCTGTGAGATTGAAACTTGTCGCCAGGCCACCGCCAAATGTGCCTTTGGCCGAAATATCGGTCGTTGCCTCGCCCAGCATGCCGAGCGGCAGCGCCGGCAGGCCGTAAAGTGCCAAAAGGGCGGTGGCGTCCGGATTTTTGGCATTGAAGGTCAGCGTCACCGGCGCATCGAGCAGCCTGTCCGGCGCCCCCTTCCCCGACAGCGACGCCGAAAAGGCCGAGCCGCCGGCCTTGCCCTGGCCGCTCACCGCCAGCCCGGTCGTGCCATCACCATTGTCGGCGGCACTTGCCACGAGGTCGACGCGTGCGTCCTGGAACAGGTCGGGATAGGCGGCGGCACGGCTTGCCAGCCCTTTCAGCACCGCACTGTCTGGATAATGCTGCGCGGCAACGTCGATCAGCGGCTTCAGGTCGACAGCGACGACCGAGGCGTCGAGCTTGCCGGTCGGGCTCGCCGGGAAATCCTTGATCCGGCCCGTAGCGCTGATCGAGGCGCCGGCCAGCCCACCCACCGAGAGCCGGTCGACTTCGAGCAACCCGTCACGCAGCCTGAGCGCGGTATCGACCGTGTCGGCGGTCAGACCGCCTGCGCTCACCGGACCGGCCTTGATCTGGAAATCGAGGTCGCTGTTGGCAAAGCGGTTGGCGCCCTTGTCGCTGACGAAAATCGAGGCAAACGCGGCCAGCCCGTCGACATTGAGCTCGCCACCTTCCAGCCGCATCAGCACCGACGGTCTGGCGTCGTCGGGTTGGCTGGAATCGATGCGGCCGGAGAACTTGGCCTTGCCCAGGATCAATTCGAGATCGCTGAACGCCTGGTGGTTTTCCGAAAGGTCGACCTTGGCCTTGAAGCCGGCGGCCGGCAGACGGCGGATCGCCTCGTCGACATCCTTCGACAGCCAGGCGGCAAAGCCCGAGGGTTGCGCCACAGCCAGCAGCAACGAGCCGGTGAAGCCGAAATGGCCCTGCACATTGAGCGCAAGCATGCCATCGGCTTCCAGCGTCGTGCGGCCCGGCAAGGTCGCGGCAAGCGACTTCACCTTCCATCCGCTTTCGACCGGTTCGGCCGACAGATGCACGTCGCGCACGGTGGTGTCACCGGCCACCACCGCCGGAAGTTTGACCTCGACGGTGCCGGGGATGGCCGGCTTCGGCAGGTCAAGCAATGCCTGCTCCAGCCCGGCAATGCGCTGGTCCAGCGTCAGGCCGGTGCCGGCCTGAGCCCCCACCGCCTCGTCGAGCTTCACCTGCGCGCCATTGGCCTCGATGGCGAAGCTCGGCTTCAGGCCGAGATCGACCGAAGCCTTGCCGTCGGCGGTGTAGGGATTGTCCAGCGGTCCCGTCTCGAAACGGAATTCGTCGACGCCAAGCTTCTGGTGGTCGAGCGCGAACTTGCCATTCAGCCGGAAGCCCGGATCGGGCTTGCCGGCGCTGACCTTGACGGTCTCGCCATCGGTGCCGCGCAGCTCGGCGCTGTTCTTGTCGGCACCTGAGATTTTGAAGTCGCCCGAATAGACGGCAGCACCTTTGACGATGCCGGCATTGCCGTCGGTCTCGATGACCAGCGGATAGGCATCCGGATCGGCTTTCACCCGCAATCGCATCTGCCCGGAGCCTTCAGCCTTGCCGGTCGACGCCGCGACCGTGGTGCGCAACCCGTCCAGCCGCAGCGTGCCGTCCATGCGCCAGGGGCCTACCAGCGACTTGGCCGAAATGGTCGAATTGATCTCGGAGATGAAATGGCTGCGACCGCCGGCGGCATGGCGCAGCTCGATCTGCCCCTCCGTCACCGTCAGCTTCTCGATCGAGATCTGGTTGAGGTCAAAGGGCGAGGATGGTCGCATCGCCCAGTCGACAGTGCCATCATTGGCGATGTCGATGGTCGCCTTCGGCCGCACCAGCCGCATGTCGAAGATCAGCACCTCGCCGCGCAGGAACGGCGCCAGTTCCGCATCCATCGAAAACGTCTCGACGGTCATGGCCGGCTGGCCATTCGGGCCGCCGGCGACGGCGACGTTGGAAAAGGTGACCGAGGGGAACGGCAGCAGCCTTGCCGTGGCGTCGCCCTGCACGGTCACCTTGCGGCCGAGGATGGCGCTTGCCTCGCGCTCGAATTCGGCGCGGTACCCAGTCCAGTCGACAAAATACGGCACCACCAGCGCCGCACACAGCACCAGCACAAACAGGCCACCAAAGATCACGAACAGGCGTGCGAGCATAAGCTCCGAACAGGTTGATTGAAATCTGCCGCACTCTACCCGCATCCGCGTGTCGATAAAGAGGCAATTCATCCAGTATTGCGTCATCCCTAGCGATCTGAAACAAATCCGGGAAAAGCGGAGATTTTCGGATGTCGGGCAAGAACTGGGACCGCGTGCCGATCGACGCACAGAGCATCGATGCGCCGCTTTCGCAGTCGGCGATTTTCCTTGTCGCCAGCGTCGCCGGCGACCAAGCGGCTCTTGCCAAGGTCTGCTCCGTACTCGGCGAACTTGACGACCTGGTCAAGAATGTCGGGTTCCGCGACCTTGGCGGCCGCCTGTCGTGTATCGCCGGCATCGGCCGCGATCTCTGGGACCGGCTCAGCCCGGGTCGGCGGCCGCTGGAGCTGAAACCATTCGCGCCGATCAAGGGGGCGGTCCATTCGGCGCCATCGACACCAGGTGACCTTCTCTTCCACATCCGGGCCGAGCGATCAGACATGTGCTTCGAGTTCGAACGTATCCTGCTCGACAGGGTCGGTTCCGGCGTCACGGTCGTCGACGAAGTGACGGGTTTCCGCTATTTCGATGCCCGTGACCTGCTCGGCTTTGTCGACGGCACCGCCAACCCGACCGGCCTCGACCTGCCCGCCTCGGCACTGGTCGGCGACGAGGATGCCGACTTTGCCGGCGGCAGCTATGTCGTCGTCCAGAAATACCTGCACGACATGCAGGCCTGGGGCAAAACACCGACGCATGTCCAGGAGGCGATCATCGGCCGCACCAAGATCGACAACATCGAGATCGACGATGACGACGCGCCGCGCAAATCGCACAAGTCACTGGCCACCATCGAGGATGCCGACGGCAACGAGTATGATATTTTGCGCGACAACATGCCGTTCGGCAGGCCCGGGCAGAATGAATTCGGCACCTACTTCATCGGCTACAGCAGGTATCTTTGGGTCACCGAAAAGATGCTGCAACGCATGTATGTCGGCGACCCGCCGGGAGCTTACGACCGGCTGCTCGATTTCTCAACGCCGCACACGGGCACGACATTTTTCGCACCGACCCGGCCGATGCTGCAAACCCTTGTCGACGGCGCGCAGCCGCAACTTCCTGCCGCGCGGTAGGGGGCAACGCTTGTCCGCGAGGATCAGCGCGCGTCGCGCTTTGCTTGCGCCACCTTGCCCGCCTTGCGCTGCCGTCCGAGTTCCGCCGGCCGCACCAGCTTCGGCGCTCGCTCGTTGGCGACCGCCCGCATGCCCTTGTGAGCCGTCCGTGAATTGAGCGCGAGACCATCCGCCGGCGCATTCTGCTTCAAGGCCAGCGCCTTGCGTGCATTGCCGACCAGTGAAATGCGAGCCGCCAGTTGGCGCCGCCGTTCGGCCTCGCCATTCAGCCGCCGCATCGCCATGGCCAGCACCGCCAGCTTCACTTGCGAGCCGCCATCGGACTTCGAGGGGGCAGCCCCTTTCGGCGCGCCCTTGCCGCGTATCTCGCGCCGGCGGCGGTGTGCTTCGGCCTGCGCCTTGTCGCGCCGCTCCCGCAGCAGCTTGACCAGGCCGGAAAGGTCGGCGTCGGAAAGCTCCTGCACCGCTGGATGGTGCGACTTCTCCACCAGGTCCTTTTCATCGGCGCTCAGCGCGCGCGCTTCCTCCTTGCGTGAAATGGCCATGACAATCCTCCTCAACTGGCGCGCCCGTGTTTTCAGGCATGCCGCCAAGGGAGCCTCGACCCGAATGGTGGCGCGGTCAAGACGGCGGGAAACCTATGACAGGTCAATTGCGTCGCCAGAGCCTGTCGAGAAAGCGGATCGGTTTATCGTGCTGCGCCGGGAGAATGTGCCCAATGGCTTCCATCAGCACTGTCAAAACCGCTCCATTGTGAAGGCTTGCAGAGAAACTCTCGGCAATGAACTCCAGCGTCGAATCGTGGAACGTCAAGATGAAGTGCCGATAGCCTGAAAACAGTTCGGGCGTATGGGACGAATGAACCCGATTGGACTTTTCCAGGGAGGCGATCCACGACGAATTGCAGACTTCAAATGCTTCGTAGGCCCGCAAGCCCAGCGGATAGAGGCGATGACCACCGATGGCTTCGTCATTCGGCGGGCCGAACTGAAATGCCAGATAAGGATCAGCCGTCAAGATGGCGACGGACTGGTTGCCCGCTACCGGTGAAACCGAACGCGGATTCGTGCCATCGAAGGACGGATCCGGGGCAGTGGCGATATAGGCAACGAGCAGCCTGCCTTCATCCGCAAACACATGAGGCAGAGGCGCGCCAGCGGATGACCGCGGCAGCTCGATCGGCAGCAAGGTCTCGGCGACCGACATCTAATGGCCCTCGCCGGGCAATATCTTGCCAGGATTCATGATGTTTTGCGGGTCGAGCGCCTGCTTGATGGAACGCATGATGTCGACGCCGTGGCCGAGTTCGCGGCGCATGAAGCCGATCTTGCCCTGGCCGATGCCATGCTCACCGGTGCAGGTGCCGTCCATGGCGATTGCCCGCATGTTGAGCCGCGCGACGAATTTTTCCGACAGCGCGATCTCCTTGGGATCATTCACATCCATCAGCACCAGCACGTGGAAATTGCCGTCGCCGGCATGGCCGACGATCGGCGCGATCAGCCCCATTTCGGCGATGTCCGCCTCGGTTTCCATGACGCATTCGGCAAGGCGCGAGATCGGCACACAGACATCGGTCGACAGGCCCTTGGCGCCGGGCCGCAGCGTCAGCGACGCCCAATAGGCGTCGTGCCTGGCTTTCCACAGTTTGGTGCGTTCCTCGGCAACGCTGGTCCACAGGAACGGCCCGCCGCCATTTTCCTCGGCGATCATGCCAAAAGTTTCGGCCTGCTCGGCCACGCCCGCATCGCTGCCGTGGAACTCGACGAACAGGCACGGGCTCTCGGGATAGTCGAGCTTGGAATAGGTCTTCATCGCCCGCATCTGCAGCGCATTGACCAGTTCGATGCGCGCCACCGGGATGCCCATCTGGATCGTTGCGATGACGGCGTTGCAGGCCGCCTCGACGCTCGGAAACGGGCAGACGCCGCCGGAGATCGCCTGCGGAATGCCTTGCAGCTTCAATGTCAGCGAGGTGATGATGCCGAGCGTGCCTTCCGAGCCGACCAGCAGCCGGGTCAAATCATAGCCGGCCGAACTCTTTTTCGCCCGCTTGCCTGTTATCACCGTCTCGCCGTCGGCCATCACGGCGGTCAAAGACAGCACGTTCTCGCGCATCGTGCCGTAGCGCACCGCATTGGTGCCCGACGCCCGCGTCGCCGCCATGCCGCCGAGCGAGGCATTGGCGCCGGGGTCGATCGGAAAGAACAGGCCGGTGTCGCGCAGGTGACGGTTCAAATCCTCGCGCGTCACGCCGGGCTCGACCGTGCAGTCGAGATCCTGCGGATTGACCGCAAGGATGCGGTTCATCCGCGACGTATCGACCGAAATACCGCCGCCCGGTGCATTGGTGTGCCCCTCCAGCGAGGAACCGACGCCAAAGGCGATCACCGGCACGCGGTGCGCGGCGCAGGCGCGCACGATCTCCTGCACCTCGGCCGTCGTCTCCGGGAAAGCGACGCCGTCAGGCGCCTGAGTCGGAATGTAGGTGGTCGTATGCGCATGCTGCGAGCGGATTGCCTGGCCAGTCTGAAAACGCTCGCCGAGCTGTTGCTTGAGGATGCCGAGCACCGCGGCGATGCCTTCCTCGTTGCGTTCGACCGGGTTGAGGTCGCTCAGAGCCATGATTTCCTCCGCGAATGGACCAGCGTCCATGCTTGTTCTGCGATTATGAATGCCTAAAGCAATTCCAGGAAAAGTGTGAAGCGGTTTTCCGTCCGGAATTGCGTCAGAACAAAAAAGTCTCAGTGGCCACGCCGTGTCCAGCACCAGAACAAGGAAGTTTCGATGCCCATCCCCGCCCCCTTCGTCTCCAGGCCTATGGACATTGAAAAGGACTGGATCGACTACAACGGCCATCTCAACATGGCCTACTACAACGTGCTGTTCGACCGCTGCTCGGACGAGGCCTTCGAGGCGATGGGCATGGGGCTGGACTATGTGAAGGACCGCCGCCTCACCATCTACACCGCCGAGGTCCATGTCTGTTACGTCCAGGAGCTACATCTCGACCACAAGGTCACGGTCTCGTTCCAGCTTATCGACCATGACCAGAAGCGGCTCAGGGCCTACCAGGAAATCCGCCATGTCGATGGCTGGCTCGCCGCCACCTCCGAGACGCTGTCGCTGCATGTCGACATGTCCGGGCCGAAAGTCGCGCCCTTCCCGGCCGATGTGCTGGCCAAGATCGAAGCCATGCGCGCTGCCCATTCGGTGCTGCCGATGCCGGAGCGCGCCGGCCGCTCGATCGGGATCAAACGCAAATAGATCGAGCTGACCGTTCCCGAAACAGGCCACCGGGCTTCAAAGCCACACCAGCAATCCAAAATTGCGAAACCCTGGAATCGGCTTGCACCAGTGCTTGAAGCGGCCCCGCGCCCGCGTTAACCTTACCAAGGTTTTAACGGGAACAAGCCATTTGAGCCGTTGAACGACTCAGCGGAGCGGTCGAAAACGCTCCGCACAGGGTTGCTATACGGGCGGCGGGGCGAAGCCGGTTCGAGGGACGTGCATGAAAACCGACATCAAGGTCGAGGTGGACAGGCTGGCCGCTGATCCGCGCATATCGGACTATGATTTCTGGCGTTCGCTCAAGAACGTCGACAATGAGATCTTCCATATCGCCAACAACAACGAACCGATTCCGTTCGACATGATCCGTTGGCGCAGCATTTTGAAACGCGCCCGCCTGAAGCGCGGCCACGCCTGACGAGACGGCCTGCGAAAACATCAGGCAACCAATCAAATCAAGGCGATCGCCTGATCGCTGCCAGCGGCGAGCGCGCCGCCACCGGTGACGACTGGATGATGGCCGTGTTGGTCATCGCATAGGGAATGATCCGGTCGATCACCCGTTCGAGTTCGGTCACCGACCCGACATGCGCCAGCGCGATGAAGCAATCCTCGCCGGTCACCCGGTCGCATTGCGCGATCTCCGGCAGCTCGCGGATGATATCGGCGACGACTGCCAATTGCCCCGGCACCGGCCGGATGCGCAGCCATGCCGACAGCTTCAGGCCAAGTGCCGCTGGATTGATCCTGACCGAATAGGCTTCGATCACGCCGTTCTCCTGCAGCCGCTTGATGCGCTCGGCGACACTCGGCGCCGACAGGCCGACCGAACGCGCCAGCTCCGCTGTGCTGATCCGAGCGTCCTCTTCCAGCAGGCGCAGGATCTTCATATCCGCGACGTCGAGATCCACATTTTCGGTTCGAAGGCGTTTCATGGAGAACTCCTTGCTTCCGGGAAGAAAATCGACCTACAGGCGATCATCATCCATATATCCAGGCAAAATCGCCTGCGATACTGATCCCATGGATGATCAAGCGCAAGCTCCCGCTGCCCGCCCTGCCCTTGGCGGCCCGGCCAGCCTGGCGACAAAACTGCCGCCGCATGTCTGGTTCGGCGTCAGCGCTGTCTTCCACTATCTCGGTCCGGCTTTCGCCGTGCTGCTGTTCCCGTATGTCGGCGTGCTCGGGATGGCGTGGCTGCGCATCGCCACCGCGGCGCTGATTTTCGCGCCGCTGACCCGCCCCTGGCGAACCTTTGCCGGCGCCGATCGCTCGACACGGCTGCTTTTGCTGGCCTTCGGCGCCTGCCTGGCGGTGATGAATTGCTCGTTCTACCTGGCGCTCGACCGCTTGCCGATCTCGCTGGTGGCGGCAATCGAATTCGTCGGCACCATCGGCGTCGCGGTGATCGGGCTCAGGAGCCCGCGCAATCTCACCGCTCTTGCCGTGGCCGTCACCGGCACCTTGCTGCTCATCGACGTCAAATGGTCCAGCGATCCGGTCGGGCTGTTCTGGGCCTTCCTCAACGGTGCACTCTTTGTCGGCTACATCGTGCTCGGCCACCGCGTCGCGCACACCAGTGCGGGTGGCGGCATAGCCGGGCTGGGCGCGGCCATGACGATCGCCTTCATTGTCGTGCTACCGATCGGCTTCGCACAGGCGCTTCCGGCTTTCTCAGCACCGCAATTGTTGCTCGCCGCCGTCGGCGTCGGCATCTGCTCCTCGGTCATTCCCTACATCTGCGACCAGCTTGCCATGTCGCGGCTGCCGCGCTCGAGCTTCGCCCTGATGCTGTCGCTGCTGCCGGTCACCGCAACGCTGATCGGTATCGTCGTGCTGCGCCAGATTCCAGGCCTCAGCGATTGCCTGGGGATCGCGCTGGTGGTCGCCGGCGTCGCTTTCCACAAGCCGGCATCGGCATCCTAGACGCCAGGAAAACCTTTATCATCAATCGCTTGCAGAAACACCGAGTCGGTTCCCGACACTGCCAAACTGCGACAACACGTCCAGGATTGAACCAATTCCTCGCTTTATCCGTTGTCCCCTACGAAAAAAGCTTGGAGTGACAGCATGGACTGGAAACGGACCAGGGAGTCCGCCGACGCTTGGCACATGACGGATGACCTTCATGCCGAGCACGGCAAGGGCGACCCGTTCGCGGCGGCCATCCGCGCCACCCGCATGTCGATGATCATCACCGATCCCCGGCGGCCCGATAACCCGATCGTCTTTGCCAATGACGCCTTCCTGCGGCTGTCCGGCTATGGTCGTGACGAAGTCATTGGCAAGAACTGCCGCTTCCTGCAGGGGCCGAAGACCGACAAGGACGCCATTGCGGAGATCCGCACGGCGATCGCGGACAAGACCGACGTAGCCATCGACATCCTGAACTATCGCAAGGACGGGTCGACCTTCTGGAATGCGCTCTACATCAGCCCTGTCTCGAACGACAAAGGCGAGTTGCAGTTCTTTTTCGCCTCGCAGCTCGATGTCTCGGACCGCAAGCACTCGGAGCATCGCATCACCGCCGACAAGGATCGTTTCGAGAAAGCGGTGAAGGAACGCACCGCGGAACTGGAAGCTGCCCTTGAGGCGCAGACCACCTTGCTGCACGAGGTCGATCATCGGGTGAAAAACAATCTGCAGATGATCTCGTCGCTCATCATCATGCAGAGCCGTTCCATAAAGGACGAGGCAACCAAACGTTCCCTGAAGACCATGCTGGAGCGCATCGAGGCGCTGAGCACCGTGCATCGCCGGCTCTACCAGTCGAAGGATGTCAGCCGGTTCGACGTCTCGGATTTCGCCAAGGACCTGGTGACCGATCTGCTGACGGCATCGGGGCGCTCCGGGATCAAGTCGAAACTCGACCTCGAACCCATTGTGATTTCAGCTGAAAAGGCGACGCCGGTCGCGCTGATGGTCAATGAGCTCGTCACCAATGCCTTGAAACACGCTTTCAAGGAAGGACCCGACGGGACCACCGCGGGGCGCATCGGCATTAAGATGAGCCAGCCTGACGGCCACTTCAACATCGAGGTCTCCGACGATGGGGTCGGCATGGCTGATGCCAGTGGCGATGCGTCTTTCGGCATGCGGCTGATCAAGTCGCTCGCCCGCCAGTTGCACGCCGATATCGAATGGCACGACGCCGGCCCCGGAACCAAGGTCGTGATCTCGATGCCGAACGAACCGCAGCAAAAAGGGAATGTGTCATGATTGAACCGCTCAAGGTCCTGATCATCGAGGACGAAGCGCTGCTGGCCATGGAACTGGAGAGCCTGGTGGAAGAGGCTGGCCACAGCGTCGTCGGCTGGGCGACGTCCTCGTCTGAGGCGAAAAGCATGGTTGAGTCCACCGATGCCGACATCGCCTTTGTCGACATCCACCTCACCGATGGCCCGACTGGCGTCGAGGTGGCCGAATATATCGGCCAGAAGAAGAGTTCGGTGGTGGTGTTCATGACCGCCAACCCGAAGCGCATTCCCGATCATTTCGCCGGTGCGATCGGCGTCATCGCCAAGCCCTACACGATGAACGGGCTGACATCGGCGTTGCGGTACCTGCAGGAAGGCGTGCGCCGCCCGCCGCCCGTTTCCACGCGGCCGGCCGGCTTCACCCTGTCGCCGGCTTTCGAGGCCGTCTGGGCGCCCTCGGTCGCCTGACAACCTATTTCAGCTTGTCCTTCAGGAAAGCGATCGTCCTGCCCCAGGCGAGATCGGCCGCCTTCTTGTCGTAGCGCGCCGCCGAGGTATCATTGTTGAAGGCATGGTTGGCGCCTTCGTAGATGTAGACGGTGTATTCGACATGGTCGGCGTCGAGTTCCTTCTTGAAGGCATCGATTCCGGCGTTGGTGCGATCGTCCAACCCGGCATAGTGCAGCAGCAATGCGGCCCTGATCTTCGACACATCGGCGCCCTTTGGCTGCATGCCGTAATAGGCGACGCTGGCGGCGAGATCGGGCGCGTTGACGGCCAGCATATTGGCCGTGCCGCCGCCCCAGCAGAAGCCGATGGCGCCGACCTTGCCGTTGCCGTCCTTGGCACCTCTGAGGAATGCGACGGTCGCCACGCCGTTGGCGACCGTCTGCGCCGGGTCCAGCTTGGTGAACATGTCGCGCGCCTTGTCCTCATCGGCGGGCGTGCCGCCGAGCGGCGACAGGAAGTCCGGCGCAAGCGCCACGAAACCCTCCAGCGCCACACGCCGGGCAACGTCGCGGATATGCGGGTTGAGCCCCCGGTTTTCATGGATGACGATGACGGTACCGAGCTTGCCGGCCTGGTTTGCCGGCTTGACCAGATAGCCCTTCATCTCGCCGCTGCCGCCGGGATAGGTGATGTCCTCGCCTTTCACGCGGGCATCGGTTTCGGCGACGATCGCCGCCTGGGCGGAATTCGCCGCCAGCATTGGCGCGATCGCGGCCGCCGCAGCACCGGTTCCGGCAAGCCTGGTCAATTGTTCCATGAAGCGGCGACGATCGAGCGTCAGATGCGTGTATTCGTCATAGGCGTCGATCATTGCCTGGGTGATGACAGGCTTTTCAATGGATTTCGACATGGCGCACTCCTCGATCTCGGTATCTCGACTTCTGTATCCTTGCCCGCTCGCAAGATAGGGGCGAGCCCCGCATCGTCCAGTCAGAGGCCGGTGACGCTCGCGGTTCACGCAGCGGTGTGCGAGCGAAAGCAGTGATCATCACAATTTGGTCATCGGTGATAAATCTTGATGGCGCTGCCACAATAGTGGGAGAAACTGGATGTCCGGTCGCCCCATGGCGCGGCCACGGTCCTGAAGGGCCCGATCTGAAAGGAAAACTGATGACCATGACCTCGCCGATCCTGGCAACCGCCTTCATGGTTGCCGCAGCCGCGATTGCGGTGATGCGCGCAACCGTTGTCGCGGCGAGCCGAAAGTCCATGGTCAAGGTTCCCAGCCGCCAGGCTACCAGCCAGCAGCGCCATCCGGCAAACACGAAAACCCAGGGTTGAGGTGAAGTCATGGACGTACAGGACATCGTAAACACCGTCTCGCAGAAGGCCGGCCTCGATCAGGCCACGACCGAAAAAGTCGTCGGCACCATTTTCTCGGTGCTCGAACATGAAGCCGACGGCACCAGCGCCTCAGCCTTCTTCGCCAAGATTCCGGGCGCCGATGCGCTGGCGCAGAAATATGACGTCATGGCCGCCGCCCCTGCCGGCGGCGGTGGCGGCTTCCTGTCGTCGCTTCAGGGCGCGCTTGGCGGCGTTCTCGGCGAAAAGGCCGGCGCGCTGGTCAACGGCCTCGCCGCGCTGAAGGCATCCGGCCTCGACCTGGCGCAGATCGAGAAGGCTGGTCAGACACTGGTTCAGCAAGCCCAAGCCGCGGCCGGTCCGGATCTGACCAACCAGGTGCTCGGCCAGGTGCCCAGCCTGAAGAGCCACCTCGGACTGGGCTGACGTCATTCGCCAAGCCTGATTCCAGGCAGCGCCTCCTCTACTTCGGCAGCGCGTAAGCCATCACATAGTCGCCCGGCTTGGTGCCGACCGAGCCATGGCCGCCGGCAACGATGACCACGAACTGGCGCCCGTCGGCGACCGTGTAGGTCATCGGCGTCGATTGTCCGCCAGCCGGCAACCGCGCCTGCCAGAGCTGCTTGCCTGATGTCAGGTCGTAGGCGCGCAGATAGTCGTCGACCGCCGCACCAAGGAAGGCGACGCCGCCGGCGGTGATCATCGGCCCGCCAATGCCGGGCACCCCGACCTTCAGCGGCAGCGGCAGCGGTGTCATGTCGTAGATGGTGCCGTTGCGATGCTTGTAGGCGATCGTGCCGGTCCTGAGATCCACGCCGGCGACATAGCCCCAGGGCGGCGCCTGGCAGGGAATGCCGAGCGGCGACAGGAACGGCCCCATCACCACCGCATAGGGCGCGCCCTCATTGCGGTTCAGCCCCTGTTCGCTGCCCTTGGTGTTGTCGCCTGGCGCCGGCACATCGGCGCGGGGAATGAGTTTCGACGTGAAGGCCAGATAGGTCGGCATGCCGAACATCACCTGCCGCACAGGATCGACCGCCACCCCACCCCAGTTGAAGACGCCGAAATTGCCGGGATAGATCAGAGATCCCTGCGGCGAGGGCGGCGTGTAGCGGCCTTCATAGCGCAATTTGTGGAAGGCGATGCGGCAAGCCAGCTGGTCGAACATGGTGATGCCCCACATGTCGGCATCGGTCAGCGGCTTCGGGTTGAAGGAGAGATCGGACGAAGGCTGCGTCGGCGAGGCCTTGTCGCCCTCGATGGCACCGCCGGGCGCCGGCACTTCCTTGACCGCGATCACCGGCTCGCCGGTGCGCCGGTCGAGCACATAGAGGTCGCCCTGCTTGGTCGGCCCGACCAGCGCCGGCACGATCGTGCCGTCGGCCTTGGTGATGTCGATCAGGCTCGGCTGCGCCGGCACGTCCATGTCCCAGAGGTCGTGGTGCACGGTCTGACGCACCCATTTCAACTGCCCGGTGTTGAGGTCGAGCGCGGTGATCGAGGACGAGAATTTCTCGACATTGGCGCTGCGTCCGGCGCCGAGCTGGTCCGGCGTCTGGTTGCCGAGCGGCACGTAGAGCAGGCCTAGCTTCTCATCGGCGCTCGGCGTCGACCACATGTTGGGCGAGTTGGCGGTATAGGTTTGGCCGGCCGGCAGCGGCGTCGTCTGATCCGGATTGCCAGAATCCCAGTTCCACACCAGCTTGCCAGTGGCCGCATCAAAGGCGCGGATGACGCCGGAAGGCTCCTGCGTCGAATAATTGTCGTTGACCGCGCCGCCGACGATGATTTTTCCGCCCGCGATCAGCGGCGCCGAAGTCGAGTAATAATAACCCGATTTTGGATAGGGCATACCGGTCAAAAGATTCAGCGTACCGGCCTCGGCAAAGGCGGGGCAGACCTGCCCGTTGGCGGCATCGAGCGCGATCAGCCGCGCATCCGAGGTCGGCAAATAGACGCGGGTCGCGCAGGGCTGGCCGGCGGTGCCGGCGGCATCGGCATAATAGGCCACGCCACGGCAGGTCTGGTGCTGCCGATCCTTGTCGAGCTTGATCTTGGGGTCGTAGCGCCATTTTTCCTTGCCGGTCGCGGCATCCACGGCGATGGCAAAATTGTGCGGTGTGCAGATGTAGAGCGTGTCGCCAACTTTAAGCGGCGTCACCTGGTAGGTGGTCTCGCCGATGTCATCCGGCCCCTTCACATCACCGGTGCGATAGGTCCAGGCCGGCTGCAGGTTGGCGACATTGTCCGGCGTGATCTGGTCGAGCGGCGAATAGCGCTGGCCGAACTGGGTGCGGCCGTAATAGTGCCATTCGCCCGCCGGCACATCGCCGCCGAGATTGGCGTTGGGGATCACCTTGTCGGTGTCGAGCGCGCCGGCAATGTCCTTCGGGTCCGTGGTCATCGAATAGCCGGCCACAGCCAGCGAAGCCAGCACGGCCAGGATCAGCGGCGCACGAGCGTCAGGACCGGCGAGGCCGCGCCGCGCCCACGGCGTCAGCAGCCATAGAGCCAGCAGCACGATGATGCCGCCGCGCGGCCCGAGTTCCCACCAGTCGAAGCCGGTTTCCCACACCGCCCAGGCCAGCGTTCCCAGCACGATCGCCGCGTAGAGCCAGAGTGCCGTGGAGCGGCGCCGGTAGAGCAGCCAGGCGGCGATCAGGAAAGCCAGACCGACAATCATGTAGTACCAGCTGCCGCCCAGCGAGGCCAACCAGATGCCACCCGCGCCGAGCGCAAGGCCGATGAGGAAGAGAATGAGGGAGGTGATGGTGACAGCCAAGATGATACTCCTTCGACTGTTGCGCGCTGGTGAGGCGGCCATGGGCGACAGGATACCTCCCTGCCTTGCACAGCTTTCTCCCGGCCGCCTCGCCTGTCAAGCTGGTGTACACGCCACGGTGGCAACCCATCTTGCCTGTATGCCGGTTTTCCAGCAGTCTCAATCATCTCTCCGCAGGAGCAAGCAAATGACGTCATTCGTTCGGTCACTGACGCGGTTGGCGCTTGCGCTCTGCTGCCTCGTCTTCCTCACCATGGCCGCGCCGGCGCAGACCATCAGCGACATCAACAAGGCCAACGGCTTTCATGAGATGCTGATGGGCATCGGCCCGGGTTTCACCGCAGCCGTGACATCGGCGCCGGGAATGCCGCCGCAAAAAGTCAGGGATGCGCTTGCCGCTGCCATGGAAGGCGCCTTTGATCCCAACAAGATGGAGGCGGCCATCGAAACGCGGATGGCCGACAAGCTCACCGCCAAGGAGCTGTCCGACCTGGCCTCGTTCTACGCTTCGCCCTTGGGCAAACAGGTCACGGCGCTGGAGATCCAGGCTGCGGCGCCGCAGGCCAGGGAGGCCAAGAAGATAGAGGGAGCCAAAATCCTCGGCGAACTTCCCTCCAGGGATCCGGCCCGGCTCGCACTGTACAAAAAGATCATGGACGATCTCAGTGCCGTCGATACCGGAGAAGCCGTCGCCTTGAACATGGGCTACGCGATGCTTTCCGAAATGCTGGGTGCCGCCGGCAAGCCCCTGCCCGACGACCAGATCATGGCCTTGCTGCGCAAGCAGACCGAAGGGCTTCGCCGCAACATCGATACGGACGTCATGGAATCGGCAGCCTATATCTACCGGGATCTGCCTTTAGCCGATCTCAAGCTTTACGAGGACTTCCTGGCCTCACCCGCCGGCAACCATTATTACGACCAGATGCAGGTCGCGCTGGGCGCCGTGATGACCGACGAGGCGCGCTCCTTCGGGCATCGATTCTTCGTCGCCCTCGGCTACCGCAAGGCCTGAACCCCGCCATTCTTCCGCCAGGTGTCAGGTGGTACTATGCTTTGCCGATGAAAGCCGATGCTGCCTCGTTGCTCGAAAAAGCCCGCCATGCCTACGGACAGAGGGCATGGGCGGATGCGTTCGAGCTTTTACAGGCGACCGACGAAACCACCGCGCTCGCCCCGGAAGACCTTGAGCGGCTGATGTGGTCGGCTGGCATGCTCGACCGCGACCCCGACATCTTCGCCGCCGCCGAGCGTCTCTTCAACACACATGCCGAGGCCGGCCGCGACGACCAGGCGGCGTACTGGGCGTTCTTCCATGGCTTCCGGCTCATGGCTTTGCGTGAGGAAGGCCGTGGCATGGCCTGGCTGCAAAGGGCTCAGCGCCATGCCGAAGGCTTTGGCCGCGAATGCGCGGCGCAAGGCTTCCTGATCATGCTTTCGGCGCACAAGGAACTCGGGAGCGGCAACGATCAGGCTGCCGCGGCGCTGGCGGCGCAGTCGCTGGGGATCGGCGAACGCTGTTGCGACCTCGACCTGATCGCCTTCTCCCGCTGCTATCTCGGCCGCGCGCTGCTGCGCCAGGGCCGGATCGGGGAAGGCATCGTCTCGCTCGACGAAGCCATGCTGCCCGTCGTCGACGGCAAGCTCTCGCCTGTTGTCACCGGCCTCATCTATTGCAATCTCATCGACGCCTGCCGGCAAATCTACGCCTTCGATCGTTCGCGCGAATGGACCGACGCGATGTCGAACTGGTGCGGATCGCAGCCACAGCTGGTTCAGTTCAACGGCCTATGCCGGCTGCACCGGGCGGAGATCATGGAGGTGAACGGCGCCTGGCAGGATGCCGTTGCCGAAGCGCGGCGTGCGACATCATCATTGGCCCGTAATGTCAGCAACGAGACGACCGCCGGTGCGGCCTATCAGGAAGCCGAAATCCATCGGCTGCGCGGCGAATTCGCGGCAGCCGAAGAGCTTTACCGCACCGCCAGCCGTCTTGGGCTCGAACCGCAGCCCGGCATGGCGCTGCTGCGTCTCGTGCAAGGCCGCGCTGAGCAAGCGGCCGCAACAATGCGCCGCGTGCTCGCCACGACCGGGACGCCGCTCGGCCGCGCCCGTCTGCTGCCGGCGCTGGTCGAGATCATGATCGCGGCGGGCGCAATCGACGAGGCGCGCGAAGCGGCCCTGGAATTGCAGACGACGGCCGACCGTTTCGCGACCGACATTCTTGTTGCGATGGCCTCGCAGGCGCGAGGCGAAATCGAGCTGAACGACGGCGACGCCGCGGTGGCACTCGGCCATTTCCGTACCGCACTGGCGACATGGCAGCGCGCCGGCGCCCCCTATCTCGAAGCGCGCCTGCGCGTGCTGGCCGGGCAGGCCTGCCGCGCGCTTGGCGACGAGGACAGCGCCGAGCTTGAATTCGATGCCGCCCGGGCGGTTTTCACGGCCCTGGGCGCTGCCCCCGATCGCGCGCGCGTCACGGCGCTGACCGCGTCGGACAAGGCGCGTCCGCACGGCTTGACCCGACGCGAGATCGAAGTTCTCGGCCTTGTCGCCACCGGCAAGACAAACCGGCTGATCGCCAGCGACCTCGGTCTCAGCGAAAAGACGGTCGACCGGCATCTCAGCAACATATTCGACAAGCTGGCGGTCAGCTCGCGCGCCGCTGCGACCGCCTATGCCTTCCAGAACGGGCTGCTCTGAACCGACGACCCCAAAGACCCGAGGCATGGGGGAAAATCCCCATCGCATTTTCCCGGTCTCGTGAGGTGTCTCCCCGAAGCGCCGCCGCACCGGATCGCTATTTCTGGGTCCAGGCTGACGAAACCGGATGGAGCGATCATGAACCCGACCTCGACACCTCGCCCGACCTCTGGGCACGCAATGCGACGGCGCGGCCGCCGTGTCGGCATCACCGAGACCAAGGCGCGTGCCGGCGCGTTGCTGGAACAGGGAGCGGCCTTCATGCAGCTGGAGGCCGGCGTGTTGCAGGCGGCGGGCGGCCACGCGGCAAGCCAGGCTTCTTCAGGCGATGAAATGCGGCCCGCGCCGGGGGATGAACACTTCGACGTCGTCATCATCGGCGCCGGCCAGAGCGGCTTGTCCGTCGGTTATCACCTCGCCCGCAAGGGCCTGAAATATGTCATCCTCGAGGGGCGCGAACGTGTCGGCGACTGCTGGCGTTCGCGCTGGGATTCGCTGCGCCTGTTCACGCCGGCGCGCTATGACGGGCTGGCCGGCATGCCCTTCCCCGCTCACCGCTTTGCCTTCCCGACCAAGGACGAGATGGCCGACTATCTCGAGGCCTATGCCAGGAAGTTTTCCTTGCCGGTGCGCACTGGTGTCAAGGTCGACGAGGTAACCCGCATCGACGGCCGCTATGTCGTGACGGCAGGCCGGACGCGCTATAGCGCCGATCATGTCGTCATCGCCTCGGCGAGCTACCAGAAGCCGAAGGTTCCGGATTTCGCCGCCTTGCTCGATCCGTCGATCCGGCAATTCCATTCAAGTGCCTACCAGAACCCCTCGCTGCTCAATCCGGGTGGCGTGCTCCTGGTCGGCGCCGGCAATTCCGGCGCCGAAATCGCCATGGATGTCGCGCCGACGCACCAGACCTGGCTGGCCGGCCGGCATCCCGGCAACATTCCGGTCGCCTATAATGGCTATTTCGCCATGCGCCTGGTGCTGCCGGTCGTGTTCCGCTTCATCTTCCACCGGTTGTTGACGGTCGACACGCCAATGGGCCGCAAGGCCAAACTTGGGCAGCTGTCCCACGGCCTGCCGTTGATCCGGGTCAAGCCGCACGATCTCGACGCTGCCGGCGTCCGCCGTGTCTCCCGCGTTGCCGGCGTGCGTGACGGCAAACCGCTGCTTGACGACGGCCGGACCCTCGACGTCACGAACGTCATCTGGTGCACCGGCTTCAAGGCCGGGCTGGATTGGATCAGGCTGCCGATCTTCGACGACAACGGCCGGGTGAAGCAGTATCGCGGCGCCGTGGAAGGCGAACCCGGCCTCTATGTCTGCGGCCTGCATTTCCAGCACTCGACCTCTTCGACGATGATCCATGGCGCGGCACGCGATGCCAGCTATGTCGCCGACAAGATCGGCGAGCGGATGCGCGCGGCCGCGAGATAGGCCTGGTCATAGCTTTGGAGAAGAATCGTCGGCCACCGGGGGGCACAACAGTCGCATGGCGACCGCCAATCGTGCTTTAAAACCGGAACAAAACGTAGACAGTTCTGGTCTTTCCCTCCCGAATCACTACATTCGGGGGGAAGATGTCCGGCTTTTCCGAAGACATGCCCTTTTTCGATGAACCCAATGCGCGGCCCACGGCCCCGTCGGGCATTGCCGCGCGCGCCATGGCCGCCCGTAGCGGCCAGAACAACGCACCCGACTATCTGAAGGGCCTTAACCCGGAACAAAGGCTGGCGGTGGAGACCACCGAAGGCCCGGTTCTAGTGCTGGCCGGCGCCGGCACCGGCAAGACCCGCGTCTTGACCACCCGCATCGCTCACATCCTTGCCACCGGCAAGGCCTTCCCGTCGCAGATCCTGGCCGTGACCTTCACCAACAAGGCCGCGCGCGAGATGAAGATCCGCATCGGCGTGCTGATCGGCGAAGGCAATGTCGAAGGCATGCCCTGGCTCGGCACCTTCCACTCGATCGGCGTGAAGCTGTTGCGCCGCCATGCCGAGCTTGCCGGGCTGCGCTCCGATTTCACCATCCTCGACACCGACGACGTCGTGCGGCTGATCAAGCAGTTGATCCAGGCCGAGGGGCTGGACGACAAGCGCTGGCCGGCCAAGCAGTTCGCGCAGATGATCGACGGCTGGAAGAACAAGGGCCTCGGCCCCGCCGAGATCCCCGAAGGCGACGCCCGCGCCTTTGCCAACGGCAAGGGCCGCGAACTCTACAAGGCCTATCAGGAGCGGCTGAAGACGCTGAACGCCTGCGACTTCGGCGACCTGCTTTGCCACCCCATCCGCATCTTCCGCGCCAATCCGGATGTGTTGAAGGAATATCACAAGCGTTTCAAATACATCCTCGTCGACGAATATCAGGACACCAACACCGCCCAATACATGTGGCTGCGCCTGCTGGCGCAGCGACCGGATAGCGGGCGCGCGTCAACATCGACGGATCTGCGATCGGCCGAAGGCCGCAAGCCCGACCGGGCGTCCGAGCCGTTGCGAGGCCCCCGCGGAGGGCCCGCGCCGGCAGGCGCGGAACAGCCCGTGAGCGATAACAAAGTCAACATCTGCTGCGTCGGCGACGATGACCAATCCATCTATGGCTGGCGTGGCGCCGAGGTCGACAACATCCTGCGCTTCGACAAGGATTTTCCCGGCGCCACCATCATCAGGCTGGAGCGCAACTACCGCTCCACCGCGCACATCCTCGGCGCCGCCTCCCATCTCATCGCCCACAATGAGGGCCGTTTCGGCAAGACGCTGTTCACCGACCGCGACGAGCCGGAGGACGGCAAGGTGCATGTCCACGCCGCCTGGGATTCCGAAGAGGAAGCCCGCGCCGTCGGCGAGACCATCGAGGCCTATCAGCGGCAAAAGCACAAGCTCAACGACATGGCCATCCTGGTCCGCGCCTCATTCCAGATGCGCGAATTCGAGGACCGTTTCGTCACGCTCGGCCTCAACTACCGCGTCATCGGCGGCCCGCGTTTCTACGAGCGCATGGAAATCCGCGATGCGCTGGCCTTCTTCCGCGTCGTCGCGCAAGGCGCCGACGACCTCGCCTTCGAGCGCATCGTCAATGTGCCCAAGCGCGGCCTCGGCGAAACCACCATCCGCCAGATCCACGATACGGCGCGCGCGCTACGTGTGCCGATGCTGGAAGCCGCCGCCAAGCTCGCCGAAAGCGACGAGTTGAAGCCGAAGCCGCGCGCAGCGCTACGCGAAGTCGCCGCCAATTTCGAGCGTTGGCAAAAGGCGCTGGAAACGACGCCGCACACCGAACTCGCCGAGACCATTCTGGAAGAGAGCGGCTACACCGACATGTGGAAGAACGACCGCTCGGTCGAAGCCCCCGGCCGGCTGGAAAACCTGAAAGAGCTGATCCGCTCGATGGAGGAGTACGAGTCGCTGCGCTCCTTCCTCGAACATGTCGCACTGGTCATGGACGCCGAGCAGAATGCCACGCTCGACGCCGTCAACATCATGACGCTGCATTCGGCCAAGGGCCTCGAATTCGAAACCGTTTTTCTCCCCGGCTGGGAGGAAGGCCTGTTTCCGCATCAGCGCGCGCTGGATGAAGGCGGCCGTTCCGGGCTGGAGGAAGAACGGCGCCTAGCCTATGTCGGCCTGACCCGCGCCAAGAAGAACCTGCATCTGTGGTTCGTCTCCAACCGCCGCATCCACGGCCTCTGGCAATCGACCATCCCGTCACGCTTTCTCGAGGAACTGCCGGAAGCCCATATCGAGGTCGCCGAAAGCGGCGGCAACAGCTATGGCGGCTATGGCAATTCCTATGGCGGCGGTTCGTTCGCGTCTGGCCGTGGCGGCCGCCAGAACCCCTATGGCGCCTCGCGCTTCGACAATGTCGGCGCCGACACCGAAAAATCCGGCGCCTTCTCCAACACCTACGCGACACCCGGCTGGCAGCGCGCGCAAGCCAATCGAACCGAGGCGACCGACCGCAACTGGGGCTCGCGCTCCGGCCACCAGGTCGAGCGCATCGGCTATGGCGAGACCGACTCCGGTTACGGCGCCGGCCGCACCTCGGTCAAAGGCCGCACCATCGACGGCGAACTGGTCGCCAAATCCGTCTCCGACACGCCGTCGGCCTTCAGCGTCGGCGACCGCGTCTTCCACCAGAAATTCGGCAACGGCAACATTTCCGCCATCGAAGGCAACAAGCTGACCATCGACTTCGACAAGGCCGGCCAGAAACGCGTGCTGGACGGGTTTGTGGCGGCCGTGTGAGCTGCCGCCTGTCACGTTGTCCCACGTTGTTATTCTCTGGCGGGGTCCTCCCCGGCTTCGTCATCCACGGGCGAAGCAGGAGCGAAGCGACGTCGCGGAGACCCGAGGATCCATTCCGTGACCTTGGCCGAAGAGTGCAGCGGAGCAGGATTCTGTACCGTGGCAGAGTGTTTAAGTCGCGGCATGGATCCTCGGGTCTGCGCTGCGCCGCTACGCTCCTTGCTCCGCCCGTGGATGACGAAGCGACGAACGTCTGCGCCCAATCGTCAAGCTATGCGGTCCGTCAACGAGAATAGCCCTCACCTGTACCGCGCCTGGTTCCACTTATGCCCGAGCAGCGACAGGATGATGATCAGCCCGTTGAAGAACTGCACGTAGAAGCCGCTCAGCCCCGCCGCCACCACGCCGGTCTGGATGAACGACACGGTGACCGCGCCGATGGCGCCGCCGGCGACCGTGCCGATGCCACCCCAGGTCGGCGTGCCGCCGACGAAGACCGAGGCCAGCACCGGCAGGAGATAGCCGTCGCCGGCCGTCGGCCACCAGGTGAAATTGATCATCACCGAAAACGTGCCGGCGATCGCAGCGCCGATGCCGACGAAGACGAACACTTTCACCCGCACGCGCTTTACGTCGATGCCCATCTGCTGGGCGCTGTCGGGATTGTCGCCGACCACTTTCACCTGCGCGCCGAAACGGTGCCGGTTGTAGAGCATCGCCGACAGCACGACGAAGGCGATGGCCCAGAATATCTGCACCGGGATCCCAAGAACCTGGCTGGAGAAGATCTTGTAGGCTGGGGTGTCGGCAAGGCCGGTCAGCGCCATCGACTTGCCTTCGTTGATGATCTGGATCAGGCCGCGCAGCAAAAAGTTCATGCCGAGCGTGGCGATCAGCGACGACAGCCCGCCATAGACCACCAGCGATCCAACGAGAAAGCCGAGCAGCATGCCGGTGACGAGTGCCGCCGCAATGCCGAGGAACGGATCGTAGCCAGCTTGCACCACCAGCGCGAAGACCCAGGAGGCAAACCCCATCGTCGCCGGAAACGACAGGTCGATCTCGCCGCAGGTGACGACGAAGACCAGCGGCACGACCACGAACAACGCCACGGGAAGCGTCGTCAGCACCGAACTGTAGAGATACCAGGTGGTGAACACGGTCGGGTTGGCGACCATGAACACCGCCATCATGACGACGAACACGGCGAGCGTGCCAAGCGAGGCGCGGTTGTCGAGGACGAAACCGCGCAGCCAATGGTCGGATGGGTGTTTCCACTCTTTCCGGACAGGCCCGCCATGCGAGCCGAGAGGGCTTTCGAGATCGGGTTCCATGGTCTTGCTCATCGCGCTTGCTGCTCCGCTTCGCCGGCCTCGTGCAGTCCGGGCAATCCGCCGGGATGCGCGACGTCTTCCATGAAATTGATGAGCTCTTCCGCCGACTTGACCTGGCTGCGGTCGGCGGTCAGCGCCACCTTGCCGCGATCGAGCACCACGAAGCGGTCGGCAATGTCGAACACGTGATGGATGTTGTGGCCGATGAACAGGATCGAGCGGCCGCCGGCCCGCACCTGGCGCACGAAATGGAAGACCTTGGCGGTCTCGGTCAGCGACAGCGCCGTCGTCGGCTCATCGAGGATGATCAGCTCGGCCTGCTTGTAGATGGCGCGGGCGATCGCCACGCCCTGGCGTTCGCCACCCGACAGCTGGCCGACGATCGAATGCGGCGTGAACACCTTTGAGGTGAAGCCGATCTCGCGCATCAGCCGGCTTGCCTCCTCGATCTCCTTGTTGACCTTCAGCCAGCCCATGAAACCGGTCAGCTCACGCCCCATGAAGATGTTGCGCACGATGGTCTGCTGCACCGCCAAAGCGCGGTCCTGGAACACCGTCTCGATGCCGGCGTCGCGCGAACGCGCCGCGCTCCAGCCGCTTACCGGCTTGTCGCGCACGAGGATCTCGCCGCTGGTCGGCCTGACGACGCCGCAGAGGATCTTGATCAGCGTCGACTTGCCGGCACCATTGTCGCCGATCAGGCCGACCACCTCGCCGCGGTCGACGCTGAGATTGACGCCGCCAAGCGCATAGACCTGACCGTAGGATTTCTTGATATCGCGCAGTTCGATGATGCGTTCGGCCATCGGATCCTCGCTTGTCATTGTCGCTTGCCGGCCTTCTCAACCGGCGGTCCTGCCGGCCGGGTCAACCCGGCCGGCAGCCTTGGGAGGTCAGCGCAGCGCCTGCTTGGCGAGCTCTGAGACGATCTCATAATTCTGCGGCGTGACGAAGCCCGCGCCTGTGTCGACGTTCAGCGGCGCGAGACCCAGCACCACTTGCTGGCAGAGGCTGAGGATCGGCAGATAGCCCTGCAGGAATGGCTGCTGGTCCGCCGTCAGCTGCACCCAGCCGCCCTTGAAGCCCTCGACGATCTGCGGGCTGGTGTCGAAGCCGAAATTGAAGATATCGCCGGGCTTCCTTCCCGCGGCCTGCATGTAGGTCGGCACATTGCCGAGCATCTGCCCGCCAGGGTAGCCGACCGCCTTGACGGTGGGATTGTTGAGCAACGCCGCGGTGATCACCGGGATGGCCAGATTCGGATCGGCTGCCCACTCGGGTACAGAATTGATTTGAACGACATCGACGCCCGCCTCTTTCAATGCGGCGACCGTCCCGCGCTCGCGCGCGCCCCGGCTCTCATTGTCGAAGGGGCCGATCATGATCGCCTTGTCGCCGGATTTCAGCCCGGCCAGCTTGAACGCCTCGGCACCGAGCGCGCGGCCCTGCTGCTCCTGCTGCGCGCCGACATAGCCACCGCCGAACGCCGACGTCACCTTCGGCACCGGCACGTTCTGGTACATCATCTTGATGCCGTCCTTATGCGCCTGCTCGGCCAGCGGCATGATCGCGTCGTCGCCGGGATGGCCCATCATGGCGATGCCGCCGGGCTTGACGGCAACCGCCTCGCGCAATTGCTGCACCATCTTCTCGACGTCCCAGCCGGAGAAGATGTAGTCGACCTTCGGCCCGAGATCGGCCGCCGCCTGCTTGGCGCCATTATAGACAATCGTGCCGAAAGCGTCGCCCTCGGCGCCGCCGACGAAGAAGCGGATATGGACATCCTTGCACCACTGCGCGTCGAGCGCCTGTGCCGGCAAGGTCGAGATGGCGGCGCACAGCGCCGTGGCGGCAGCCACGACGGTCGTGCGCAGAAGTGTCGTTCTGATCGCGATGCTCATGCACTTGTCCTCCCATTGTTCCCTCGTCAGCCGAGGGGCTTTTGACGATTGCTACGGCAGTACGACTTACCGGTCGGCTCCTCCCGCCGCCCAATTCTCACATCAAATTTGGTCTCACGTCGGATTTGGCAGGTAGCTGGCACCTCCCCTGCATTGCTTGAGATAGTCCAGCGCCCGCGCCTGCCCCGTGATTTCGAGATCGCCGCGATAGACCGGGTCGTGCCAGCCCTCGATGTCGATGGCGCCCTTGTAGCCGGCCAGCCGCAATTCGCTGATCACCCGCGTCCAGTCGCTGTCGCCGAAGCCCGGCGTGCGCATCTGCACGAAGGGCAGCCGGCCGAACACGCCATGCTCGCGGATGACATCCCAGCGCACGGTGGCGTCCTTGCCATGGACATGGAAGATGCGCGGCGCCCATTTGCGGATCTGCGGCATCGGGTCGATGAGATAGACGAGTTGATGGCAGGGCTCCCATTCCAGCCCCAGATTGTCGTCGGGCACTTCGTTGAACATCAGCTCCCAGGCGTCGGGATTGTGGGCGATGTTCCAGTCGCCGGCGGCCCAGTTGCCGTCCATGGCGCAATTTTCGAAGGCGATGCGCACGCCCTTGTCGGCGGCACGCTTGGCCAGCGGCCCCCACACTTCGCGAAAGCGCGGCAGGCTGTCGGTCAGCTTCTTGCCGCGCAGACGTCCGGTGAAGCCGCTGACCATCGAGGTACCGAACAGGTGCGCATTGTCGATGACGGTCTCCCAGGCGGCGAGCACGCCACGGTCAACCTCGCCATCCTCCAGCGGATTGCCGAACACGCCCAGGGAAGACACGATGACATCGGCATCACCGATCGCCTCGCGGATCTGGCCGGCCAGCCGTGGCAAATCCTTGCCGCCCAGCGTCTGCCAGAAGAAGGGCTGGATGCTTTCGAAGCCAAGCGGCAGGATCTGTTTGATGTAGCCTGCCGGGTCGTCGAGATTGGCCCGCACCATGGTGCCGATCCTGATGTCGAGAAGCGGGTTTTGCATTACTTTTCTTCCTGTCCGGTGATCGCCACGCGGCGTCCGGTCTCGGCGCTCTCGATGGCGCCGAAAACCATGGCCAGGCTCTTGATGTTGTCGGCGCCGCGCGTCTCAGGCTCTGTGCCGGTCTCGATGGCGTGCATGAAATCCCGGATGATGCCGAGATGACCGCCGATGCGGTCGGCCGGATCGAGGGGCGGCACTTCGATCGGCTGGGTCTTGTCGATCAGGCCATCGCGGCCCGACGCCACCACTTCCGCCTTCAGGCCATCACTACCGTCCCAGATCAGGCTGCCGCGCTGGGCAACGATGCGCCAGCTGCCTTCCCAGCTGGTGCGAAAACCGTCGGCGCACCAGGAGCCGGCATAGGTGAAAACCTTGCCGCCGCCGAGATCGAAGACGGCGCTGGCCGACGAGCCCTGCCGGTACCAGGAATTGGCCGGCTCCCATTCCTGGCAATAGACGCCAGCCGGCTCGCCCGCAGCCATGTAGCGGGCGGCGTCGAAGGTGTGGATCGCCATGTCGAGCAGCAGCACATGCGCCATCTCCTCGCGAAAGCCGCCGAAATGCGGCGCGACGAAGAAGTCGGCATGGATCGAGGTCGCCGCCCCAATGGCGCCGGAGTCTAGAAAACGGCGGATGCGCCTGACATTGGCGACATAGCGGCGGTTTTGGACGACGGCATGAACGCGCCCTGCCCGGCGCGCTGCCTCGACGATGGCGCGTGCGTTTTCCGGACTGTCAGCGAGCGGCTTTTCGGTCAGGAGATGGCAATTGTGCGCGAATGCGGTGAGCGCGACTTCGCGGCGGGCGGCGGGAACCACGACATCGAACACGGCTTGCGGCTTGGTCTGGTCGAGCACCGCGTCGAGGCTGGTGCCGGTGACGGCACCGGTGAGGCCATATTCATGCGCCCTCGCCTTCGCCCGCTCGGCGTCGAGATCGACAAGGCCGACAATGTCAAGCCCGTCGATCTGCCTGGCGGCATCGAGCCACTGCCTGCTCATCGCGCCACAGCCGACGAGGACGACATTCATCATCCGGCACTCCTCCGTCCGGTCCCTCCAGACCGAATGTCACGGCATCCACGGCATCACCGTAAACGTTTTTCCGTAAACGTTTACGAGAACACACCCGATGGCGTAGAATGTCAATCGGCTGCCTGCGAAAATCATCTCGAAGCCTTGGCCTGAGCGGCAGCCGGTGCTAGCCAAGGCAGGGGGAGAATGATCTTTGGCGTCCAGCATCCACGACCTTGCGCGTCACCTGAACATTTCGATCGGCACCGTGTCGCGGGCGCTGAACGGCCGCGCCGACGTCAATGCCGACACCCGCCAGCGCGTGCTCGACGCCGCCAAGAAGCTGAATTATTCGCCCAACCAGTCCGGCCGCAGCCTGCGCCAGGGCGCCACCCGTTCGATCGCCTTCATGCTGCAGCCGCATCCCGGCGACCAGCAATATGGCGAACCGTTCTTCATCCCGTTCCTGACCGGTCTGCAGGCGCGGCTCGCCGACTATGACCTGGATCTGATGGTCGTCATGGGTGAGCCCGGCCAATATCAGCAGGAGAGGCTACGCCGTGTGGTTGAGACGCGCCGAGCCGACGCGGTCGTGTTGGCCAATACACGGCGGGAAGACGATCGGATCGATTATCTCAGCAAGGCCGGCTTTCCTTTTGCAACGCTTGGCCGAAGTCAATCCGGCGGCGACACCTATCCTTCGCTCGATATCGATTTTGAGAGGGCGGGTGATGAAGCCGTCGACCGGCTGGTCGCGCGCGGCCATCGCCGCATCGCTGCCATCCGCCCTTCGCATGATCTCAACTTCGGCTACCTGTTCCTGGACGGCTATCGCAAGGCGCTGAAGCGGCACGGCATTGAAGTCGACCCCGGCCTGATCGCCGACGGCTTCATCAACGAGGCCGGCGGCTATCAGGTGACGGCGGACGTAATGCTCTCCAAGGATCGGCCCACCGCCATCATCTTCAACAACGACGCCATGGCGCTCGGCGGCTGCAAGGCGCTGGCCGAGATGGGCATCCGGCCCGGCCATGATATCGCAGTGATCGTCATCGTCGACACGCCGCTTTGCCGCTATTTTTCCCCGGCGCTGACCGCCTTCCGTCCGGCGCTGGAGCCGATGGGCCGGCGGCTGGCCGAAATGCTGCTGGCCTCGCTATCGGCCTTCGCCGGCCCCGAAGGCCCGAGCATCATCCGCGAGGTCTGGCCGCTGGAACTGATCGCGCGCGACAGCGATTGATGGGGTTGGGAGCCCTGCTGAAGGCGCTCAATCCACCTTCTTCTCGCCCCGCTCGCCGGCCTTCACAATATCGCCTGTCGTGAACAGGATTTCCTTCAGTTCCGCGCGCCAGTCCTTCTTCTGGCGCAGCAGGAATTCCAGATCCATGCCGAAATGCTTGAACTCCTCGCTCTGAGCATTCTTCATGATCGCCTTGGCTTGCGGGTCCTTTTCCACCGACATCCGCTGTTCGTACCAGCCGATCGCCTCCGCCTCCTCGATCAGCGAGGCAATCATGCGGGCAAAGGTCCGCACCTTCTGCGTCAGTTCTTCAGGCGGTTCGTGATACTGGCCGAAACCCATGTCGTCCTCCCTCAATCGCCGGCAAACTTGGCCGTATCCATGAATGCGCTGGACCGCCGCGGGTTCCGTCTCACTGCTGCAATTCAGCCAAAGCCCGTTGCAGGGGTGCCGGCGATATCTGGATCGGGCCGGAGAACGGCACGTCCATGTCGAGGATCAGGTAGAGTGCGCCTGCGATCAGCGCGCCGGACACCACGAAGGTTGCGAGCGTGATCGCATTCCTCGGTGCCCTGAACCCGAAACTGGCAAAGATCAGCGCCAACCACGCAACCAGCATCGCGATCAGTGGCCCGGGTATAGCGCCCTCCGACTGCTCGATCAGCACCCAGCGCATTTCCAGCACTTTCTGCAGGCGCTGGCGGGCATCCTGCAACAACAAGCCATGCGGCGCGTCAGGCGATGCCAGTGCGTTGAGCTGAATTCCGATCTCCGTCAACAGATGTTCGGACAGCCGGTTCGCAACGACTGGTTTCTCCTCGGTTTGCGACCATTGGCTCTCCACCCGCTGCACATAGGCGAGCAGCGGTTGGCGCACCGTGTCGGCTTCAGGGCCGTACTGGCGCAATGTCCTGTCGAGAAGGATCAGCTCCGTCGCATAGGCGTGCACATTGTGATCGATCGATTCAAAGGTGTTCTTGGCCGAGTTGATCATCAGCCCGAGAACCAGCGAGGTCATGACCCCGAACAGATTGGCGGCAAGCCGCACGACATTGTTGGTATCGTCGTCGCGATGTCTGGCCGGCAGCTTCGGCCAGATTGCCATGCTGACCAGCGGCGCCGCCACCAGGCACAGGAAAATCACCACTGCGATCAAGGCTTCGCGCATAGCGCTCATTTCTGCACGGCCTGGGCCGATTGCCAATGGTAAGGCGTAGCGCTTGCGTCAGCAATCGGGGACCATGCCGCCTTGCCGGGCCAAAAGGCCGCGCGGTATATCTTCGGCGTTTTGCCCATCAATGAGGGTCGGCTTGTCCCCAAGATCATTTCTGCCGCTGCTTGGGCGCCGGCCGCTGCTGCCGGCCCTGCTTGTGCTGCTGGCAGCAGTGATCTTCCTCTTCCCCAGTTCGGGCATCGCCATGGTGCTGCCGCGCGTCTCGACCAACCTGCTTGCCGGCTTGATCGAGGCCGTCGCTGCCCCACCCTATAACGGGCACGCCGACCTGCCGCCGCTGGCCGCCAGCCTGCAGCTCGAGATCGATGATCTGTTCCCGATCGCCGAAACGCTGCAGCTGCTGCGCTTTGCCGAATTGGCCGAAGGCGACATCCAGTTGACACCTGCCGGCAAGCGTTTCGCCGAGAGCGAGGTCGACGCGCGCAAGCAATTGTTCGTGCAGCCGCTCGCGACCTATGTGCCGCTGGCCGGCCACATCCGCCGCGTGCTCGACGAGCGTTCCGGCCACAAGGCGCCGGCCCGCCGTTTTCGCGATGAGCTCGAGGACCATATGTCCGAGGGCTATGCCGACCAGACGGTGCGGGCCGTCATCAGCTGGGCCCGCTACGCCGAGTACTTTGCCTATGACGAGGAGAGCGACCTGTTCACGCTCGACAACCCGACATAAGAGCAATTCCAGGAAAAGTGTGAAGCGGTTTTCCGTCCGGAATTGCGCAAAACAAAGAGCCGATCCGGCTGCTGCGGCTGCCGCTCACGACACCGGCAGCGCCCCGCCCTCTTCGGTACGCCGCGCGATGAATTCGTCGAGCGCGCCTGATGTCGCGGCAGCCGAAGCGGGCGGCTCGAAATCGGCGACCGCGCGCCGCCAGACACCAGTGGCGCGCTCGCTCGCCGTCTTCGATCCGCTCTGCGTCCAGTTGCCGAAATTCGACCAGTCGGCCACCAGCGGTTCGTAGAAGGCGGTGCGGTAGCGCGACATGGTGTGGCCGGCCGAGAAGAAATGGCCGCCCGGCTGCACTTCGGCGATCGCCTCGAAGCCGATGGAATCGTCGTCGCCCGGCGTCGCGGCGCATAGTTCGGCGACCGTCTGCAGCGCCTCGATGTCGGTGATCAGCTTTTCGAAGGAGACGCTCAAGCCGCCTTCCAGCCAGCCGGCGGCGTGGATGCACATCGTCGCTCCGGCCAGCACCGAACCCCACAGCGCGAACTGCGTTTCGTGTGCTGCCTGCGCGTCCGAGATGTTGGCTGCACTGCCGCCGCCGGACCGCCAGGGCAGTCCGGTGAAGCGCGCCAGCTGGCCGGCGCCCAGCGTCGCCTTGACATGCTCCGGCGTGCCGAAGGCCGGCGCACCGGATTTCATGTCGACATTGGAGGAGAAGGAGCCATAGACGACCGGCGCGCCGGGCCGCACGATCTGCGCCAGCGTCAGCCCCGCCAGCGCCTCGGCATGCTGCAGCGCCAGCGCGCCGGCCACTGTGATCGGCGCCATCGCACCCGCCAGGCAGAACGGCGTGATGACGGAGACCTGGCCGGCCCTGGCGAAATCGATGATGCCTTGCGCCATCGGAATGTCGAGCTGGCGCGGCGAGTTGGTGTTGATGACGGTGTAGCAATGCGCGTTCGCCAGGAACTCGTCCTGCGACAGGGCGCGCGCCAACCGGATCATCTCGAAGCCGTCCTCGACTTGCGGCGTGCCGCGCGCGAAGACGAACGGGAATTTGTCGGACAGCGTCAGCTGCGCGCGGTTGACGGCATAGTGGCGAAAGCGGTTGTCGACATCCTGCGGCTCGATGCAGGGGCCAAGCATATGCAGCACGTCGAAATGCTGCACCAGCCGCAGCAGGTCCTCGAAATCGGCCAGCGTGCCAGGCCGCCGGCCGCGTTCGAGGTCGGTGACGTTGGGCGCCCCGCATCCGGCCAGGAAGGTCATCGACCCGAGTTCCAGCGTCAGGTCGCGCGAACGGTCGCCGGCTTGCGCATGGATCGACTTCGGCGCCGAGGCCAATGCCGCCGCCACCATGTCGCGGCCGATGCGCACCATGTCGGTGTCCGGGTCGACCAGCGCGCCGGCGCGGGCGAAATAGTCGCGTGCCTGTGGCAGCAGCACCTTGATGCCAAGCTCTTCCAGCACACGCAGCGCCGTGTCGTGGATCGCGGCGACCCGATCGTCCGAAAAGATCGGCTGCGGCAGGAACGGGTTCTTCAGCGACCGGTAATTGGGCCGGCGGCTGCTTTCGCTGCCGGCATCGCCTGTCCGCCCACGCCGGCGTTCGCGCCTGCTGTCTCTTGCCGCGTCATCGACCATCGAAAATCCTCCTCATTGCCGCATCGCCTTGCCCGTGGGATCGTAGGGCGAGGCCGCGATGACCCGTGCCGGCCGCTCGACGCCGACAATGTGCACCGAAAGTGCGGCCCCCTCCTCGGCAAAATCGTCGTCCACCAACGCCAGCGCGACGCTCTTGCCGATCGTGTAGCCAAATCCGGCGGAGGTGACGAAGCCGATGCGCCGGCCCTCATGCCAGACCGGCTCGAAGCCGCTGGCATCGGCATCGACGGCGTCGATCTCCAGTGTCACGATCCGCTGCGCCGCACCGGCCTCGCGCTCCTTCAGCGCAGCCTCGCGGCCGATGAAATCGCCCTTGTCGAAGGCGACGAAGCGGTCGAGGCCGGTCTGGCCTGGCGTGTAGCCCTGCGTGAATTCGCGTGACCAGATGCCGAAGCTTTTCTCCAGCCTGAGCGCATTGAGCGCGTAATAGCCGACCTCGACCAGGCCAAGATCCTCACCGGCGGCAAGCAGCGTGTCGCGCAGCGTGGCATGCATGGTCACGGGGCAGCTGATCTCGAAACCCAGTTCACCTGCGATGGAGAGGCGGGCAACCCGGGCGCGCACCATGCCGATGTCGTACGCGCCGCAGGCCATGAACGGCAGCGCCGCGCGGGAGACATCCTGATGCGTGGTGCGCTCGAGGATTTTGCGCGCATTCGGCCCGGTCAGCAGGAAGCCGCTCATCGCGTCGGAAATGTCGGTGACCGTGACGCGCTCTCCCGCCTGGCTTTCGAACCAGCGCATGTGGAACTCCCTGAGGTAGTAGGAGCCCATCAGCCAATAATCGCCGCTGCCCCAGTTGATCACGGTGAGGTCGCCCTTCAGCCGTCCGTCCGGCCCGAGCATCGGCGCCAGCCGCGCCTGTCCCGCTTTCGGCAGCCTGCAGGCAAGCAGCCGGTCGAGCCATGCCTCGGCGCCCGGCCCGGACACCGCATAGCGTGAATAGGCCGAGATATCGACGAGGCCGGCGGCGCGCCGAACCTGCAGCGCCTCGTCGCCGACGATGTCAAAGGCGTTGGAGCGCTTGAGCGTCATGTTCTCGCGAAAGCCCATCGGCGCGAAATAGGCCGGGATTTCCAGCCCCCAAGAGGCCGTCCATTCGCAGCCCGCGGCACTCATGCCGTCATAGGCGCCGGGGCGTTTCAAGGGCCTGCCCGCGGGCAGCCGCTCATTGGGAAAGGTCATGACGAAACGGCGCGAATAGAATTGCCGCGTCGTCTGCTTGAGATATTCGCGGTTGGCGGCGAAGGCGCCGTAGCGGGCAATGTCCATGCCGAAAATGTCGGCCTGTGGCTCGCCAAAAATCATCCATTCCGCCAGCGATTTTCCAACGCCGCCGCCCTGGCTGAAGCCGGCCATGACGCCGCAGGCAACCCAGTAGTTTTTCAAGCCGCGCACCGGCCCGACGATCGGGTTGCCGTCAGGGGTAAAGGTGAAGGCGCCGTTGACCCATTTGCGGATGCCGGCTGTCGCCAGGCAGGGAAAGCGCTCATGCGCCTTGGCGAGTTCCGGACTGATGCGGTCGATGTCTTCCGGGATCAGCTCGATGCCATAGTCCCATGGCGCGCCGTCCATGTTCCAGTGCTTCGGGTTCTGCTCGTAGACGCCGAGCAGCACACCCTTGCGCTCTTGCCGCAGGTAGGAAAACCCGTCGAGGTCAACGGCGATGCCGATCTCCCGATCGAGTGCCGCGATCTCCGGAATGTCCTCGGTGATGAAATAATGGTGCTCCATCGGCGTCACTGGCAGGTCGACCCCAGCCATTCGACCGAGCTGCTTTGCCCACAGTCCGCCGGCGTTCACGACATGCTCGGCAACGATGGTGCCCTGTTCGGTGACGACGTCCCAGTGACCGTCAGCGCGAGACTTCAGCTCGATCACCCGGTTGCGCAGGATGATCTCGGCGCCGCGCTTCTTCGCGGCACCGGCATAGGCATGCGTGGTGCCGTAGGGGTCGAGATGGCCTTCGTTGGAATCATGCAGGCCGCCGAGCACGCCGGTGACGTCGACGATCGGGCAGATTTCCTTGATCTCGTCTGATGTCACCAGCCGGGCGGTCTCGATGCCGACCGACTGGAACACAGCCCAGGCCGATTTCAGCCACTCCCAGCGCGCGGGATCGCTGGCGATGTTGACGCCGCCGGTCATGTGCAGGCCGATGTTCTGGCCGGATTCAGCTTCGATCTCGCGGTAGAGATTGATGGTGTAATCCTGCAGCGCCGCGACGTTGGGATCGGCGTTGAGGGCATGGAAACCCGCTGCCGCATGCCAGGTCGAACCTGCCGTCAATTCGGCGCGCTCGATCAGCGCCACGTCAGACCAGCCGAACCGCGTCAGATGGTAGAGCACCGAGGCGCCGACCACGCCACCTCCGATAACCACTGCGCGGTAGTGCGACTTCAAGGCTTCCCTCCCCGGTCTGTCAGAAGCCGGACTATATACGCACTGGACATAAGTGTCCAGTGATGCGCAAACACACCCCGCCTGACCGTGCCGACAACGTGGCGGGATGATCAGTTCTTCGTGCGGACACACGTTTTTGCCGGCGCGCGAAGAAGCCCGCGGCCATGTACCGCGCGCTGTCACGCAAGCATCATGTTCTCGCCTTAGACCGCTTTTTGGGGGGTGGCGCGCGGCATCATCGATGTGGCGCCTCTTTCAGTTTTTCATCCTTCGGCCGTTCCGGCCCGCTTTGTCAGAAAGAGGATTGCCTATGAAACACCTGTACCGAACCGCCTCGCTCGGCGTCGCACTCGCCTTGTTCACCGCCCTGACTCCGGCGCTCGCCGACAGCACCGTCCCCGTCAACAAAGGTTTGGCTGGCGTCGGCCGCATTCCGGCCGCGCAGCGCGACAAGTTCGGCGAGACGTTCGGCTCGGGTTCCGGCATGGCGATCGACACATCAGGCTGGACGCGTGATGCCGGCACCTACAAGGGGTCGCTCTGGCTGCTGCCGGATCGTGGCTATAATGTCGCCGGCACCACGGACTACCGGGCGCGCGTCAACACCATAGGCATCGAGTTCACCCCGGCAGCCCCAGGCGCCGCCGGCCAGGAGCAGACCGGCGTCAAGGCGACGCTTGCCGATACCTTGCTGCTTACCGACGACAAGGGCGCCGACACCACCGGCCTCGATCCGCTGTCGGATGTGCATGCCGCCAGCGGCGACATGCCGATGCTGCCAGTCGCCACCAACGGCAAGCTCGCCCTCGACAATGAAGCGATCGTGCGGCTCCCGGACGCCTCGATGTTCATCTCCGACGAATATGGTCCCAACATCTACCACTTCTCCGCTGAGGGCCGCCTGCTGTCGGCGACCCAGCCGCCGGCGGCCCTCGTCCCGATGCGCAAGGGGAAGCCGAATTTCTCCTCGGACAACCCCGGCCCGGGTGCGGCCGAGCCCGATCCGAAGGATCCCGATACCGGCCGCCAGAACAACCAGGGCCTCGAAGGCATGGCGATGACGCCGGACGGCAAGTTCTTGATTGCCGTGCTGCAGTCGGCGACCAGGCAGGATGGCGGCGATTCGGGTTCGACTCGGCAGAACACGCGGGCGCTGGTCTACGACGCCTCCGACCTCGCCCATCTCAAGCTCGCGCATGAATATGTTGTGCCGCTGCCGGTGTTCAAGGATGCCAAGGGCAAGACCAAGATCGCCGCGCAGAGCGAGATCGTGGCGCTGTCGGACACAGCGTTTCTGATGCTGGCTCGCGACAGCGGCAACGGCCAGGGCCTGAAGGGCGACACCTCGCTGCTGCGCAAGATCTTCGTCGTCGACGTTTCGGCCGCGACCGACATCGCCGGCGGCGCCTTCGATGCCGCCGACAAGCCGCTCGCTCCCAAGGGCGTGCTCGATCCGTCGGTGACGCCGGCCAAGCTGACGCCGTTCATCGACATCAACGACAATGCGCAGCTCAACCGCTTCGGCCTGCACAATGGCGCACCGAACGACCACAACAATCTGTCCGAGAAGTGGGAAGCGATGTCGCTGGCCAGCGTGCTCGACCCGAAGCTGCCCGACGACTATTTCCTGTTCGTCGCCAATGACAACGACTTCCTTGCCCAGGACGGTTTCCAGGTCGGCGCCCCCTACAAGGCCGATGACGGCGCCAATGTCGACACCATGTTCCTGGTCTATCAGGTCACGCTTCCCGGCCTCGCCAAGAAGTAATCACCTCTATTAAGGCGGGCGCGCTTGAGGCGTCCGCCTGGATTATCCCGGTCTAACCGTCGATCGTGAAAGCCTACTTCAAGAACTCCGCATCTTTCGGCACGCCCGCATCGATGGGCTCTGCCGTCCTGCTCGACACCGCCATGATCTTGCCGGCAGCCGACAAATTGGGCCGCACGAAGACTGGTGCGGGGCCGTTGACGCGACTGTAGAGGTCGATGATGTCCTGGTTCATGAAGCGCACACAGCCCGACGAGGCGTTCTTGCCGATGGAATCCCACTCCGGCGTGCCGTGCAGCCGGTACATCGTGTCCTTGCCGTCGCGGAACAGATAGAGCGCGCGGGCGCCGAGCGGGCTCTGCGGGCCGGGCGGCATGCCGTCCTTGAATTTCGCCAGCTCCGGCCGACGCTTGATCATTTCCGTCGGCGGCGTCCACACCGGCCACTTCTTCCGCGCCTGGATCACGGCGCTGCCGGTCCATCCGAAGCCGGCCTTGCCCAGGCTGACGCCGTAACGGATGGCCTTGCCGCCATCGCGCACCAGATAGAGGAAGTGCTCGGAGACATCGACCACGATGGTGCCTGGTTTTTCACCGGTCGGGTCGGCCACGATCTGGCGTACGTACTTCGGATCGAGCTTGGCGACCGGGATGGCCGGCAGCTGAAAGCCCTCGTCGGTGCGCGCGCTATACATTGTTGCGGTATCGCCGAGCGCCGGCTCGGGCGGCGCCGCGACCACTGGCGGCGCCGGCGCCACGTCGGTCGTGGTGCACGCCGAAACAGCCACCGCGGCCGCACCCAAAGCGGATGCACCCAGGAACGCGCGCCGATTCAGGCGCTCGGAAAACAACGGAATTTCGGACATGAACCCCCCGGTCTATTTGTCAGATCTGGTACTGAATGCGGCCCCAAGCGGACGATCAATATCCCATTCCGGACGCTTTGAGAACATGGCTGGATCAATACAGGCCGGAAGGCCTTCGCCGATCTTCACGACACCGCATCGACCTGGTCCGTTGAATGGGCGATGATGGCGGACCGGATCCAAATCACTTTTGCCGAGTTGCCTGTCATGACCGAAAAAATGCCCGCGCGCCGGCGCACCGCCGATCTGACCAGCGGCCCGATCCCGCGCACGCTGCTGCTGTTTGCCTTGCCGGTGCTCGGCTCCAACGTGCTGCAGTCGCTCAACGGGTCGATCAATGCCGTCTGGGTCGGCCGCTTTCTCGGCGAGTCGGCGCTGACCGCCACCTCCAACGCCAATCTGGTGCTGTTCCTGATCCTCGGCACCGTGTTCGGCATCGGTATGGCGGCCACCATCCTGGTGGCGCAATCGGTCGGCGCCCGCGACCTGCCCGAGGCGCGCCGCATCGTCGGCACCAGCGCCACCTTCTTCTTCCTGATCTCGATCATTTTCGCCGTCTGCGGCTGGATCTGGGTCGACGCGATCCTGAACACGCTCGGCACACCGGCCGACGCCTTGCCTTTGGCGCGTTCCTATCTGCGCATCATCTTCATCGCCGTGCCGATGATGAACCTTCTGTCCTTCGTCATGACCGTTCTGCGCGGTGCTGGCGATTCACGCACGCCCTTCATCTTCATGGCGCTGGCGGTTGTCCTCGACATCATCCTCAACCCGCTGCTGATCCGCGGCATCGGCCCCTTCCCCGAACTTGGCATCGCCGGGTCGGCAACGTCGACACTTATTGGGCAAACGGTCAGCGTCATCGCCATCCTGGTGGTGCTCTATGTCAGCAAGCATCCGCTGCGGCTGGCGGGCGCAAACCTCGCACTTCTGCGACCCGACCCGACACTGCTGCGCATCATCGTCTTCAAAGGCGTGCCGATGGGCTTGCAGATGATCGTCATCTCGGCGGCGGCACTGACCGTGATGGGTATGGTCAATTCCTACGGTTCGCAGGTCGCCGCCGCTTACGGCATTGCCGCGCAGCTATGGACCTACATCCAGATGCCGGCGCTCGCCATTGGCGCAGCGGTGTCCTCGATGGCGGCGCAGAATGTCGGTGCAAAGCGCTGGGACCGGATCGGCCGCATTGCAGCTTCCGGCGTCGGCTTCAACCTTGTCCTCACCGGCGCCCTGGTCGCGCTGCTGTGGCTGTTCGACCGCTCGATCCTCAGCCTGTTCCTGAGCAGCGACAGCGCGGCAATCAACATCGCAGCCCACATCAACACGGTGGCATCGTGGTCGTTCATCCTGTTCGGCATCACCATCGTGCTGTTTGCCACCGTGCGTGCCACCGGTGCGGTGATGCCGCCGCTGATCATCCTGGTCATCTCGGTGCTGGTCGTGCGCACCGGCTTTGCCTATTTCATGCGCGGCGTGTTGGGCGTCGAGGCGCTGTGGTGGAGTTTTCCGGCCGGTTCGATCACCTCGCTTGTGCTGGCCGCGGCCTATTACCGCTTCGGCCACTGGCGCACCATGCACATGATAGAGGACAGGCCGGCCGCCGGCGAACCGCCGGACACCGGGCTTGGCATGCCGCGTGGGCGCGCCAACATGGCGCCGGAAACGCCGAACGGTTGAGAACCGACCTCGAGGCCTTCCCCGATGCCGTTCAGCTCATCTAGACTGGCAGGCTAACGGCAGGGGGCTCCATGGGCAAAGGCAGGGTCGAGGCATTCACCGACGGCGTGGTGGCCATCATCATCACCATCATGGTGCTGGACCTGAAGGTGCCGGAGGGCGAGGACTTTTCGACGCTGCTGCCGCAGTGGCCGATCTTCCTGTGCTACGTGCTTTCATTCATCAATGTCGGCATCTACTGGAACAACCTGCACAACATGTTCCACACGGTGCAACGGGTTGACGGCCGCGTCCTTTGGGCGAACCTGCATATGCTGTTCTGGCTATCCTTGATGCCAGTGACGACCGCTTTCATGGGCGAGAACCATTTCGCTACGGTTCCCGTGGCGGTCTACGGTTTTGACCTGGCAATGTGCGCGACCGCTTACGGCATCCTGGTGATTGCCCTGCATCGCCTGCACGGACAGGATACCGCCTTTGCCAAGGCAATCGGCAATGACCGCAAGGGCAGGCTTTCGCTCGTCGCCTACATAGCTGCTATCGCGCTGACCTTCCTCAATCGCTGGATCGGTGTCGGTATCTATGTGGTTGTCGCTCTGGTCTGGCTGATCCCCGACACCCGCTTTTCGCGGGTTCTCGAAAAATAGCTGTTGGTCTGGTGCAATTCCCAAGGGAGAGCGCTTTGCGCCTTTCCCGGGAAAACCGCTTCACGCTTTTCCTGAATTGCTTTGATTGCGGATCGCTTTCAGCTTTTCCGCCACGGATGCGGCAAGATCGGCATAGCGTTCTTCCAGCCGTTCAGCTGTCTTGATGATCGGGAAATCATGGCCGAACTTCTCCAGCGCCATACGCAGTTTCTCAACGAACTCGGCCTGTTTTTCCAGCGCCGAGAACAGCGTCTTCACCTGGGCTTCACTGATATCGGGGTTGGCCAGCATCTGCGGCACCTCGCGCCCCATCTGGTCGCCGGTGGCGGTCTGCTCCTTCAAAATTGCAACCCAGTCCGTCAATCGAAAATCTCCATGTGCCCAGGCAAAAGTCTCCTTTTGCCCCAGGCTAAAATCTCTTTTGCCGCGGCAAAAATCTCTTTTGCCAGGGGCAACATGCGCAGTCGCGGCCCGACGGGTCAACCCGAACACGTGCTGACGCGGGCTTGCGCAAGCCCGTTCCAGCGCTAAGTTCGGCGCCATCGAGAAAAGGATCCCGCTGCTCATGATCACCGACGCCGAAATTCAGACCGCCCTGCCCGCGCTTGTTAAGGGCAACACCGCCGTCATCACCGGCGCCGCCAGCGGCATTGGTTTGGCGGCCGCCAAGCGGCTTGCGCTGATGGGCATGAAGATCGTGCTCGCCGACCTTGGCGGCACCCGCCTTGACGATGCCTCCCGCGCCGTCTCGGCCATTGCCGGAGACGACGCCGTGCTTGCCGTTGCCTCGGATGTGTCGAAGGCCGACGAGGTCGATCGTCTCGCCGACCGGGCATTCGGCGCCTTCGGCGAGGTCTCGCTCTTGATGAACAACGCCGGCGTCGGCGACAATCCCGGCAAGCCCTGGGAATACCATGATGCCTGGAAGCGGCTGCTCGACATCAATTTCTGGGGTGTCGCGCATGGCGTCGAAGCCTTCGCACCACGCATGCTGGCGTCGGCGAAGCCGGGCCTGATCGTCAACACCGGTTCCAAGCAAGGCATCACCACGCCACCCGGCAATCTTGCCTACAATGTCTCCAAGGCCGGAGTTAAGACATTCACCGAAGGCCTCGCGCACGCGCTGCGCAACGAGCCCGGCGCCCACCTGTCGGCACATCTGCTCATCCCCGGCTTCACCTATACCGGCCTCACCGAAGGTGCGACGGAAAAACCCGCCGGTGCCTGGACCGGCGAACAGGTCGTTGATTTCATGCTGGAATCCCTGGTCAGGGGCGACTTCTACATCCTGTGCCCGGACAATGATGTGGCGCGGCCGTTGGACGAGAAACGCATGGCCTGGGCGATCGGCGACATCATCGAAAACCGTCCCGCTCTGTCGCGCTGGCATCCGGACTACAAGGAACCTTTCGCCGCCTTCATAGGACAGTGAGCATCACCTCGAAAAGCATGTTTTCGAGCCTGATCGAGGATAGGAACGGGTTTTCGGATCAGGTCATGCTCAAACAAGAACAGGCAGGACCCCGAGGTTGATTTCTCATTCAATCTGAGGCACTTACGCCGCGTTCTTTTTTGGGGGACGCTTCTGCGCCACGACCTTTTTCGCGGCCATGCTGGCGATCTTCTCATCATGCCGCTGGTCATGCCGCTTCGCCGCCCGCTCGCACTTGTCACGGATTTCCTCGACCTCGGATTCGGTCAGGTGCTCGATGCCGATGAAATGGTTGTGGCCCTCGCTGACCCGGATCAGCTCATCGAGCTTGGCCTGGATCGCGGCGCCGTCGCGGTTCTGGGTGTTCTGGATAAGAAACACCATCAGGAAAGTGATGATGGTCGTGCCGGTGTTTATCACCAGTTGCCAGGTGTCGGAGAAGGAGAAGAACGGCCCGCTCACCCCCCAGACGACGACGATCAGACAGCAGGCGGCAAATGTCAGCGGCAGGCCGGTTATATGGGCGACCCAGTTGGCGATCCTGGTGAAAACCTTTTCCATCTGTCGAGATCCTCAATGGCTGCCGCGATGAGAAACAAACAGCACCCATTCCAGGTTCCCGGCGGCAACAAATTCATCAGGCACAATTGAATACACGCAGGACGCGTATCTGACAAAAAACACACCTTATCGGTTTAATGGCATGGTAACCGTGCAGGCAAGAGAGCCTGTTCCTTCCGCTTCACAGCGGTTTACCTCCAGCCCCTTCCGCTGCGCCACCCCCGCATGGCGGAAGGGGTTTCAGTCCGGAGTGCGCGGAGCATGGTTTCCCCAAAGCGCCGGCCGGCACACAGACAGACGGTCGCTCCACTTTCCCGCAGCTTGCTCGCCAGCGCCGCTCTCGGCCTGCTGATGGCCTGCGCGTCGGTAACGGCCAGGGCAGAGTCCACGACCGTACCGGCAGCCGAGCCGACAACCGACCCGGCGGCGGCACCCTCGACCGATCCCACGATCACCGGCAGTCTCGAACGGCACTTTACCAACAATGCGCTGGACAGCGACCGCAATGTCTCCGACTGGTACACGCAGCTGCGCGGCACGCTGCAGAAGCAGTGGGGCGACAACGACGCCTACGCGAAGGTCAATGCGGACTTCCAGGTCTCGCATTACGACAAGACCTCGATCGAAGACGACCGCACCTTGGGAGTGTCGGGCGAGGCCTTTCGCCGGCTGGCGCCGGGTCTCGAACTGAAGGGAACGCTGAGCTACCGCGTCTCCAGCACCGGCGACAATCTGGACATCGGTCCGCTGACATTGGGAACGCGCGAGGCCAAGCAGGTCTTCGCCGCCCAGACGCAGCTTGGCATCGATCTCGGCAATACGACCTCGCTGATCCTCGAAGCCGCCGACAGCTTCGAGAAGCTCGGCGCGACGCATTTCCAGGAAGACCTGATCCTGCCGGCGAAGCTGCACGCCAACCGCAACCTCTTCCAACTCGCATCGAGGATCACCCACACTGTCGGCCAGTTCGCCTTCGGCGCATCCGCATCGGCGCTTTTCGCCAGCGTCGAACAGATCGGCTTTCCGCCGCTGTTCCTGTCGTTCAACGCCTATACGCTGCGCGCCGAAGCCGCCTACAAGGCTGCCGACGGCTCGACGCTCGGCGTAGCGCTGGGCGCGGAGTTCCTGCGCGGCGCCAACGACATCTACCAGCGCTGGCGCCCGACCTGGCAGGTGACTTTCGGCAAGCCGCTGCCGCGCGGCTTCGAACTGCGCGGAACCTATTTCGGCCGCTACGAGACGTCCAACACCGACGACCCGCTGGCCTCGTGGCTGCAGCGCGCGGAGCTGGAGCTCGGCATGAAGGTGCGCCAAAATCTCGGCGTCGCGTCCGGCATCTTCTACGAGATCAAGGACAATCTGCTCTACGAGAACCAGGAGCGTCGAGACGGCATCTATGCCGAGGCGACATATGACGCGACCAAGTCGCTGAGCTTCGTGTTTCGGGTCGATATCTCCCGCACCATCAAGACGGTGATCGACGACCGCGAGCACACCGTTGATGCATTCATCGCGGTGCGCGCCAAGATCTGACATCGTTCCGCGCGCAAAACCGGATTTCTGGCTTGTTTTCGTCTCGGGAACAAACCAGCGAGGCAGAAGGGTGTGCGAGACCCTCCTGCCCCCGACAAGGGATTACCCCTGACTTTGCTGCTTAGTGATGGCCGCCCAGCTTGTAGCTGTTGCCGCCCAGGACGTTGACGCCGATACCGGAGAGAACACCGGTAAGGACGTTGGTCTTGTTGCCGTCGAGAATGCCCGAAACGACATTGCCGCTCAGGATGTTGTTGCCACTCAGAATGCCATTCAATGCGTTCACCTGGCCGAGGCCGATGGACGGCGACACGTTGATCAGGCTACCACCACCTCCCCAGCCGCCGGCATAGGCGCCGACAGTCGAGAAAGAAACCATAGCAGCCGTGAGTACAAGTGCGAACTTCTTCATGACTTCTCTCCATTGTTGCTTACAGTGTTTCCTTCGACTTCTTACGACTTACCCCTATGTCGATTAGTGCATTTCGCGAAAAGTCTTGCAACCATGGAGTGTTTAATTTGGTCGTTGCAATCCGTTTTCCAATTTTTAACTTTAATATTTTACGTTAAGAAAATTGGTTACCGTCAGAGCCTCTCTCCCAACGGAATGCGCACCGCTTCGAACGACGGGAAGCGAGTAGAACGAGGGTGGATGCGGGCTTAAACGGCGTCGTTTTCCCAGCGATCGAGGAAGGCCTCGATCGGCATTGCCTGGATGTCGGGAACCGCCCTGGCAAGTTTTTCGACCGGCCAGTCCCACCAGGCGAGCGCTTCGATCCGCGCCGCGATGTCAGGCGCAAAGCGAGGCCTGAGCGGCTTTGCCGGCACGCCGACGACGATCGTGTAGGATGGTATATCCTGCGTCACAACAGCGTTGGCGCCGATGACGGCACCATTGCCGATCGTGACGCCAGGCATGATCACCGCGCCGTGGCCGACCCAGACGTCATGGCCGATGGTCACGGCGTTCGACTGCCGCCGTTCGCGGAACGCCGCATCGACACCCAGCCAGCGAAAATATTCGTTCGGCCGATAGCTGACCTTGTGCTGGGTCAGCCGCTCGATCGGATGCTCCAGCGCATTGATACGGCTGTTGGCGGCGATCGAGCAGAATTTGCCGATCGTGGCGTAGATCGCTTCGCTATGGCGCTCGAAATAGGAGAAATCGCCGACGTTCACCTCGCGCAGCACCACCCGCTCGCCGATCGAGGCATAACGGCCGAGCTTGCACGCCTTCAGCTCCGCGGTCGGATGGATGCGTGGCTCGGGATCCTTCAGGACGAGGTTTTCGGAACGGTCCATGACGGCGGATTTACGTCAGAGCGATTGGTCCCGCAAGCGGGAGCAATCGTCCGTCAAGCTAGTTCCGAGAAAGAGTCGACTCGCCTATTTTGGCTTGCCCTTGCTCCACACCACGTTCTGGCCGTAGAGCGGCACTGTCGTGACCGACATTTTGGCCGAGCCGTTCTGCACCTGGCGCGAGTGCGAGAGATAGATCAGCGTTTCGTTGGTCTTGTCGTAGATGCGGTTCACCACCTGCTTCTTCCAGATCAGGCTGATGCCTTGCTTGAAAACCTCTTCGCCGCCCTCGCTCATATCGATATCGCCGATGGTGATCGGGCCGGTCTGCCGGCAGGAGATCGACGAATCGGAGGGATCCTCGAACCAGTTGCCCTTGTGCAGGCGATCGATGACGCTGCGGTCGAAATAGGAGACATGGCAGGTCACGCCCTCCACCTTCGGGTCCTTGATCGCTTCGACGATGATGTCATTGCCGACCCAGTCGACGCCGACCTTACCGACTTCCTCGGCGACGGCGCCACCGGCGCCAAGCACGACACACGCGGCCAGCGCGCCACCCATAAATTTCAGCAAGGGAGCCTCCTGTGGTTCGAGTTGCCGGTCTCAGGTGGGGCGAATTGTCAGGCTTTGCAAGCATATGCGTCAACACCGCCGCGGTTGCGGCAACGCGGCACTTTGCCTGGGCAGGGCCGAACGGCTAAGAGACTGTTTCGAAATTCGCTCTGGCGAGTCATATGGTGGTGGTTTCGAGAACCGGAGCGGAGCGGACATTTGGGTCCGTGAGCACCGGAAGCGCAGAAAATGCCACCAGATGGCCGCCAGAGTAGAATTTCCAAACAGGCTCTAAGACTGTCGCACCGGCGCGGCACCGAGCCGGCGCGATGATTTCTGCAGACGGACTTTTCTAATGATGCGTTCTATCCTGGTCGGCATTCTCGTCCTGATGGCGGCCGGCATCGGCTGGCTGACTTTCGACTGGTATCGCGGCCATTATGGCGGCGAACCGTTCGGCGCTCCCTTCACCCTGGTCGACCAGAAAGGCGCTGAGATCACCGAGGCCGCGTTCCGGGGCCAGCCCAGCGTCGTCTTCTTCGGCTTCACCCACTGCCCCGAGGTCTGCCCGACGACGCTGTTCGAACTCTCCGGCTGGCTGAAGACGCTCGGCGACGACGGCAAGACCCTGCACGCCTATTTCGTCTCAGTCGACCCGGAGCGCGACACGCCGGCGGTGATGAACGCCTATGTCAGCAATTTCTCCGACCGCATCACCGGCATTACCGGCGACCCCGACAAGGTCCATGCCATGGCCAAGGCGTTCGGCATCTACTGGAAGAAGGTCGACACCGGCGACGGCGACTACACGATGGACCACACCGCCTCAGTGCTGCTGCTCAACGGCAAGGGCGACTTTGCCGGCACGATCGCCTATGGCGAAAGTGCCAGCACCGCTGTGGAGAAGCTGAAGCGGCTAGCGGCCAAGGGTTGATACGGACTCCATGACCCAGACCCGGCTCCATTTCACCACGGGAAAGACCGAGGCTGAGCGCGTCTTCGCGGCGCTCGAAACGGCCTTCGAGGATGAGGGCCTGCCGATCGCCGTGATCGAAGTCGATGAGGACCAGGATATCCACGAAGTCTCGCTTTACACCGACGGCGACGTCGATGCGGTCGAAGCGCGGATGAAGGATGTTCTTGCCGGCCTCAATCTGTCGAAGCCGGTCGAGCGCGAGGCGCTGCCCGACATCGACTGGGTCATACATTCGCTGGAAGGGTTGAAGCCGGTGCGCGCCGGCCGTTTCTTCGTCCACGGCGCGCATGACCGCAGGAAGCGCCACAGCGGCGAACTCGCCATCGAGATCGAGGCTGGCCTTGCCTTCGGCACCGGCCATCACGGCACCACATCAGGCTGCCTGGAGATGCTGGAGAAAGTGGTGCGGCGCGAGCATCCGCGCAATGCGCTCGACCTCGGCACCGGCAGCGCCGTGCTGGCCATCGCCGTTGCCAAACTCGCGCATATCCCGGTGCTGGCCACCGATATCGATCCGGTGGCGGTGCGGGTTGCCGCCGCCAATGCGCGGCTCAACCACGTCAAGGCGCTGATCGAAACAGTGACAGCGCCAGGCTTCCACCACCCGATCTTTGGCAAGCGCGCGCCCTTCGATCTCATCGTCGCCAACATATTGGCGCGGCCGCTGATGCGGCTGGCGCCGCAAATGGCGGGGCATATAACGCTTGGCGGCTCAATCGTGCTGTCAGGCATTCTCGAGCGCCAGCGCGACGCCGTCATCTCGGCCTATGTCGGCCAGAACTTTCGGCACGTGCGCACCTTGCACCGCGAAGGCTGGGTAACGATCCACCTCAAGCGCTGAGGCAGAGCGGCCACCGCAGCGCTGGGGTCTCAAGGCTGGTGCCGAAGGGTAGGCCAAAACGCAAAACCCCGCCGACTGGGGGTCAGCGGAGCCTTGAATGCTGTTTTCTACCAGCTTCAGATGCCTGTGAGGGAAACAGGCCCTTCAGAACTTCCCCAGTGCCTGGATGTTCCGCCTCAAAAGCAAAAGCCTTCGCCGCCTAGAACTTGATGCCCAGATTGGCCTTGAAGCCGTTGTCGAAGGCACCGGGCCCGAACTGTCCGGCATAGGACAGGCCAAGCGTTGCGTTCTGCGCCAGTTGCACGTCGAAGCCGGCTTCGACCAGCATCGCATCCCTGGCGATCGGCACGCCGGCAATGGTGAAGTCGTCACCGCCGGCAAAGGCGAAGGTCGACTGCGGGGTCACGTCGCCGAAAGCATGGCGCCAGCCGAAGATGCCGCGCATGGTCGCCGCAACGCCGCCAATGGTGACATCGGTGGAGGCCCTGACGCCGAGCGTGGTGAAGGTTGCATCCGACGATGAGGAGCCGCTGGTCAGCGCCGCGGCGCCGCCGCTCTCGGCAAAACCATCGGTGTGCAAATTGACGTAAGCGAGATTGGCGAAGGGCTCGAAGGCAAACGGTCCGGCATCGGTCTTGTAGGCCAGTTCGCCGAAGGCCTGCGCGGTCGCGGCGTCATAGTCGGCCGACAGACTGTCGGTGAAGCCCTGGAACGCGACGGAGCGCGAGGTGGAAATCCGGTGCCAGGTGTAGGCGGCGCCGGTCCGGAACGCGATGGCGCCCCAATTGGTGCCGCCATAGAGGCCGAGATGATAATTGTCGCTGTCGCCCGACGAGTTCCTGTCATCGGCATTGAAGCTGGTGCGGCTGTAGCCGCCGACCATGCCTATGCGCCAGTCGCCGGCCATTCCGTCGGCGCCGACCAGCAGGCCGCCCGTCGAACGGTCGAATCGGGCTGCATTGCCATCGCTGTCGGTACCGCCCCAGGAGCCAAACCCCTGCGACCAGACGGCGAAGCGATCCGTGTCGGCGGCAACCGCCTGAACGCCGTCCTCGCCATAGGCCATGACCGGCACCGAGGCGGTTTTGCCGCTATCGCCGAAGGCGGCACGCAGGCGCGCCGTCACCGCGTCCTGCAGGAAGTGGCTGTCCTGGAGCAGCATGCCCTTGGCCGAGGCATGGATTTCGCCGGAGAGCTGATCAAGAGCGGCTTGCGCGGCGGCATCGCTCGGCAAACCCAGGAACGCGCTGACCAGGGCGCTGCTGGCGGCACTGTCCAGCCCCTCACCCGTGGCTATCTGGTTTGGCGTCAGGCCGACAGAGGCGAAGCTCTTGGACTTGGTGACGTCGACATAGGCATGGGTAGCGTCGGACGTGGTGGTAAGCTTGATGAAGTTGGAGATATCCGGATCGGTGAGCGTGAATGTTCCGGTGACACTGCTGGCTTCGAGCACGGTGTAGCGCGTGCCCACCACGAGGCTGCCCGGGCCGACATTGCTGACAGTCAGTCCAGCGCCTGTGGTTATGGTGGCCGCGCCCGACGCATCGATCAGGTCGGAAGCGCCGGTGGAGTTCAATTCCACCGCGTAGGTCGACCCGGCCGCAAAACTGGCGGTGCCATTGACGGAGAGCGTACCGATCGCATTCTCGCCAGGCTCGACCGTGCCGTTGGCCACCAGTCCGCCGATGCTGCCATCGCCTTTCAGCGTGGTGCCACTGTCGACCGTGACGACGGAGCCGCCAAGATTCCCCGTCACCAGCAACGTTCCGGCTTGCACCGTTGTCGCGCCGGAGAAACCACTGCTGTCGCCGGAAAGTTCGAAAGTGCCGCTTCCGGTCTTGATCAAGCCGCCCGTTCCGTTGAGGTCGCCGGAAAACACCGTCGAACTGTTGTCGCCTCCGGTCGAGAGCGTGCCGGAACCGATTTTGACCGAGCCGGCGCCGGCAAGCGAACCGATCGCTTGGTCGAAATTGTTGAGATCAAGTGTTGCGCCACTTTCCACCGTATAGGCGCTGTTCGCGCTGAAGATATTGGTCGTGGCCGCCTTCAGCGTGCCTTGGGCGACGTCGGTGGCCGTGGAATAGTTGTCGTTGCCGGCGAAGCCGTCCACCGTCAGTGTCCCGGCTCCGGTCTTGGTGAAGGTCCCGCTTGGCGTATCGTTGTCACCCATGCTGGCGCTCGTCCTGACATCGAAGCCGTTGGTGTCGATGGTACCGCTGGCGGCGCCAAACAGGATCGAAACATTGGCAAGGTTTAGGTTTGCCCCCGCCTGCAGCGTGCCGCTATCCAGTGTGATCGGGCCCGAGCCCAACGCATGATCGGCCGTGACCTGGATCGTTCCTTCCTCGATTATGGCGCCGGAGCTGAAACTGTTGGTGTTGTTGGTCAGCACGAGCGTGCCGGCTCCGGTCTTGAAGATCGCCGACGGATCGCTGAACTCCGAAATCTGGCCGGAATAGGTTCCGATTGCCCCCGAGCCGACATTCAGGTTCATGCTGGCATACATGGTCAGGTCGTTGTTGATCGTGATGCCGTTCTGAATGTCGATGGTCGTGCCGCCGTCCGCGTAAACAGCCCCTGTCCCAAGTGCTGCATTGTTGCCAAGGCTGAGCGTGCCACCATAGAGATTGGTGCCGCCGGTGTAGCTGCTGGGCCCCGTCAGCGTCAGCGTTCCCGTTCCGACCTTGGTGATCGACAGCGTGCCTGTCTGTTCCTGAATCTGCGCGGCAAGCGTGGTGCTGGTGTTCAGGCCGCCGATCTGGAAGTTGCCGGACGAACCGCCAGGATTTCCATAATAGGAAAGGATGCCCGACCCTTCGACAGAGCCGAGTTCCAGCGTGCCGTCACCTGACAGCGAAACGGAGCCGCCGTTGAGGACAAATGTCGCGTTGGCGCCCGACGCGGAACCTCCGGAATAGAAGGTCACCCCGCCATCGGCATTCACAGTGTAGACGACGTTGCTGCCGGCGTCGGCGCCATGGAAATTGATGAAGGATGCCATGCCGGAGTCGCCCGTGACGGAAAAGTTCTGGGTCACACCGGACGTGTTGTTCACATCGCCATAGACTTGCAGATAGGCCGTATTCGAGACCGACACGGTGTAGGCGCTGGCCGGATCGTTGAATGTTATAGGCCCGGCAGAATACTGGGCCAAAGGCGTGTTCAGGTTGACGGTCGTCGTGCTGGCGCCCGAACCGAAGACGACTGATGCGGCTGGGTCGTTCGGAGCGGTGCCGCCCGTCCAGTTGCTCCCGGTGGCATAGTCCGAACTCGCCGCGCCGGTCCATTGCTGGGCGGCGGCCGGTGTCGCCATCAGCGCCAGCCCGGCCAGGGCCGTTCCCATCAGCAGGTTGCGTCGCCGCGCGCCGTGGCTCATGCCGAGCCTGTCATGCAAACGCGACAGCAAGGCGATCCCGCCGGACATCGTCGAAGAGTTCATGCCTCGCCCCATATTCCGCGCCCGCCCAACGGGCATATTGGTATTGCTACGATGTTGATTGAAGACTGCCGTGACGGCACGTGAGCGACACTCACGCTCGACCGTCCAGATCATTCTATCGGGGGTGCGCGTCAGACTCAGCCTGACGCCGGCTGGCCAAAAATGGCCAAGGACTTCCCATGCTCATCAACGCCCTCCGACAACGACCTCGATCGGAAGGCCCCCGCCCGTCCGGTCAAGCTCAAAGACGCCACACGAATAGCTTGCCCCGCAAATTAGCGCACGCTCAAAAGATGGCACTTGCTGACTTTTTCTGATCACAATTCCGAGCGCCGTCAGCGCCGGAAAGCTGGGCCATCCCTCTTCGTCAGTGTCTGGACCAAGCTCCGTTGGTTGTTAGTCAAGTGACGCTGTAGCAGGTTGCGCCAGCTGGAAATCGATTCCGATTTTCGAGCCCATAGGCTACGGTCGCGCGACGACAAGGAGGCCCATCATGTTCCAGACCTTCGATTCCGCCGGCGACCCGGCTGTCGGCAAGCCGCGCGTGGCGCTGTTGCGCCAATGGCTGGCCGCCAATGGCCTCGATGGCTTCATCGTTCCGCGCGCCGACGAACACCAGGGCGAATATGTCGCCGACCGTTCGGCGCGGCTGAAATGGTTGACCGGCTTCAGCGGTTCGGCCGGCGTCGCCATCGTGCTGCGCGACCGCGCCTTCGTCTTCGTCGACGGGCGCTACACGCTGCAGGTGCGGGGTGAGGTCGATCTCGACATTTTTTCGATCGAAAGCCTGGTCGACAACCCGCCCGCTGTCTGGCTGAAGGACAATATCGGCAAGGGCGCGCGGCTCGGCTTCGATCCCTGGCTGCACACACTCAGCGAGGTCAAGGCGCTGCAGGCCGCGGCCGACAAGACCGGCGCCGTGCTGGTGCCACTCGACAGGAATCCGATCGACATCATCTGGAAGGATCAGCCGGAGGCGCCGGTGGCCCCGGTCGAACTGCACCCGATCGGCTTTGCCGGCGAGCTCGCCAAGGACAAGCTGGCGCGGCTGGCGGCAGCGATCGGCAAGGACGGCGCCACTCATGCGGTGCTGACCGACCCCTCCTCCATCGCCTGGGCCTTCAACATCCGTGGCGGCGACGTGCCGCACACGCCGCTGGCGCTTGGCTTTGCCATCCTCGCCGCGGACGGATCGCACCAGCTGTTCATGGACAAGCGCAAATTCTCGCGCCAGGTCGCGGCCTATCTCACCCAGCTTGCCGATCTGCACGAGCCCGGCGAATTCGAGGCGGCGATCGTAGCCCTCGCCAAGAGCGGCGCGAAGATCGCGCTCGACCCGGTGCTGGCCGCCGACAGGCTGCGCATGCTGGTCGAGGACAATGGCGGCACGGTGATTGCCGCGCCAGATCCTGCCCGCATCCCGCGCGCCACCAAGAACCAGGCCGAGATCAACGGCTCGCGCGCCGCGCATCGCCGGGACGGTGCGGCGGTGGCCAAGCTTTTGTGCTGGCTGGAGCGCCAGAAACCCGGCTCGCTCGACGAGATCGCGGTCGTCACCAGGCTGGAAGAGAGCCGCCGGCAGACCGGCGAGGAAACCCAGATGCCGCTGCGCGACGTCTCCTTCGACACCATTTCCGGCGCCGGCCCGAACGGCGCCATCATGCATTACCGCGTGTCGCGCGCCACCAGCCGCAAGCTGCAGGCCGGCGAGTTGTTCCTGCTCGATTCCGGCGCGCAGTATCAGGACGGCACCACCGACATCACCCGCACCGTGCCGATAGGCCAGCCGACGCAGGAGATGCGCGAGCGCTTCACGCTGGTGCTGAAAGGCATGATCGGCATTTCGACACTGCGCTTTCCCGCCGGCACGCGCGGCTCGGAGATCGACGCCGTCGCTCGCATGGCGCTGTGGAAGCATGGCTGCGACTTCGCCCATGGCACAGGCCATGGTGTCGGCTCCTATCTCGCCGTGCATGAAGGGCCACAGCGCATAGCCCGCACCGGTACCGAAAAGCTGCTCGAAGGCATGATGCTGTCCAACGAACCCGGCTATTACAAGGAAGGTTCTTATGGCATCCGCATCGAGAACCTGATCCTGGTGACGCCAGCCGAACAGATCGAAGGCGGCGACATCGCCATGCATGGCTTTGAGACGCTAACGCTCGCCCCGATCGACAAGCGGTTGGTGCGGTCAGACCTGCTGACGCGCGAGGAGCTGCATTGGTTCGACGCCTACCATGCCTGGGTACTGGTCGAGATCGGACCGATGCTCGATGGCGAAACGCTGGCCTGGCTGGAAAAGGCGACGGCGCCCTTGCCGCACGACGCCAAGATTTAGATTTCTGAGACGCGAGGGCGGGTCGAGATTCAGGTCAGGACGAGCCGAAAACGGTGGATTCCGAGAACCGGAGCGGAGCGTACTCTTGGGTACGTGAGCTCAGTTCCAATGCGACGCAGTGGAACGGGGAAGCGCAGGAAGCCGCCGTTTGCAGGCCGTCATCACCTGAATATCGACCCGCCCTACTCGACGAACTGCCGCGCCACGATCAACACCGCCGCACCGGCCAAGAACATCGCCATCAGCCCGCCGCGCAACGAAACCACCGCAGTCACCACCAGCGCCGCCCATTCCGCTGGCCCCGCATTCAGCAATTCCGGCGCCACCAGTGTCGTCAGCACCGCCGCCGGCACGGCGTTGAGCCCGGCCTCGACGCGCGGATGGATGTTTTCGAAGCGCGAGATCACCAGATGCCCGCCGATGCGCGTGAGATAGGTCGCGATCGCGCCGGCGATGATGATCCAGAATGTCGTGCTCATGGCCTTGTCTCCACGCCACTATGGTGCGGCGGCAGGATGACGGCGAGCAGCACGCCGGCGATGGCGCCGATCGAGACATGCCAAGGCGAGCCGACCGTCTTGTAGGCAACGATGGAAGCAGCGGCGCTGGCAAGCACCACCGGCAGCCACAGCGGCCGCTTGCGGAAGCCAAGGACCAGGCCAAGAAAATAGATCGGCAGCAGGAAATCGATGCCCAGCGCATGCGTATCGGGGATGAGCTTGCCGAACACCGCGCCAAGCGCGCTTTCTATCACCCAGAATATGTAGACCGGCAGGCCGAGCCCCAGATACCAGGCGAAGCCAACCGTCTGACCGGTGTTCGCCCTCGCCTCGGCAACCGCGAATTGCGGATCGGTGAGGATGAAATAACCGAGAGCCTGCTGGATGACAGGCCAGTGCGCGATACGCCGGCCGATGCCGGCGGAATAGAGCACATGGCGGAAATTGACGGCAAAGATCGACAGCACGATCAGCCATGGTGCGACATGCTGGCCGAACAGCTGGATGCCGACCATCTGGCTGGCGCCGCCATAGATCAAAGCGCTCATCAGGAAGGCTTCGAGGACCGAGAAGCCATTGTCGACGGCAAGCGCGCCGAACAGCACCGCGAACGGCGCCGACGCCACCACCACAGGCATGGAGAGCCGCACACCCTGCCAGAAATCGCTGGCCAAAGAATTTTCGGTCAAGGTCTCAGCAGACATATCCCGTTCCCAAGTTGCGCTGATATGTAGGGGCGAGCGATTGGAAAGTCAGACGAATTCGCTTGAGCCAGCAAATCAACGAAACTGATGTCTTGGGGCACGAAAGCACAGAGAGGTTGCAGATGATCGTTTACGATTTCACCGGCAGGCACGCGGTCGTTGCCGGCGCTGGCGGCGGCATGGGCGAAGCAATCGCGCTTGCGCTGCTCGAAGCCGGCGCGTCGGTTACCGCCATCGACGTCAAGGCGGTTCCGGCTTCGCTCTCCAAATTCGGAGACAGGCTCACCTTTGCACAGGGCGATCTCACCGACGCTGCCTTTGTCGAGCAGGTCGTGAGCACGGCGGGCCGCGAGCGCAGCGGCATCGACTATCTCGCCAATGTCGCCGGCGTACTCTGGTTCGGCCGCGACAGATCGGCACTGGAAATGGACCTTGATGTCTGGGACCAGGTCTTCAACATCAATCTGAAATCCTTCGTGCACACGGCGCGCTCCGTCGTTCCCGTCATGCGCGCGGGCGGACGCGGCGGGGCCATGGTGCATTTCTCGACGATCCAGTGGTACCGGGGTGATCCGAAACCGCAGGACGCCTACCAGGCATCCAAGGCCGGCGTCTGCGCGCTTTCAAAGTCGCTGGCGATGCAGCTTGCCAGCGAGGGCATCCGTTCGAATGCGATCTGTCCGGGCATGGCGCTTACCCCCTTGCAGGCCCGCTGGGACACCGAGGAGAAGCGCGCCGCCGTCGCCGACTACACGCCGCTCGGCCGCATCGGCACGCCGCAGGACATGGCCAACGCCGCGCTCTTCCTGCTCTCCGACGCTGCAAGCTACATCACCGGAATTGAACTGGCTGTCGACGGCGGTCTTCTGATGCGGATGTAGCCGTCATACCCAACGGGCCGGAAAACTAGAGCAGTTCACCTTTTCACGGAAACGGTGAACTGCTCTAACTCTTTGTTTTGATGCAATTCCGGACGGAAAACCGTTTCACACTTTTCCTGGAATTGCTCTAACTGCCCGGCACCTTGCCCTCGATCGCCCTGCCCCAATCGAGCAGCGGCTTGGCGCGCAAAGTGAAATCGACGAGTTCCTCGACCAGTGCGGCGTCATGGATTCCAGCCGGATCGATGACGTGACGAACAACAAAATGCCGGTTGCGGATAGCAACGACAAGCTCCTCGTCCGTGACGTGCTCGAAGCCGCGCGGCGTGCGTTTCATGGCGTCTTCGGCATCAAGCTCGAGGCCGTTCTTCTTCAACGCCTTCACCATGGCGCGAAACCTGTCAGGCCATGTCTCGATGGCCCGCCGCATCGCCAGCAGCAATGCTGCTTCCGGCTGCCACCAGGCAACGCCGGCAAAGCATCCCTCGAGCCCGATATGAATGTAGAAGACGCCCTGCACGGCTTTGCTGCCATCAGGCGACAGGATCGCCGAGACATGCCGGTTGTAGGGCCGCTTGTCCTTGGCGAAGCGCACATCGCGATTGATGCGGAACAGGGACTTCCTGCGGTCACCGCGCAGGCCGAGCCCGGCTTCCGCAAAACGCTGTGTCAGCGTGTCGACGAGATCGCCTAGGGGATCGCGCAATTCCTGTTCGAACAGGTCACGGTTCTCCAAAAACCACTCCCGGCTCTGGTGGAAATCCAGCGCCTTCAGGAACGGAAGGGCTTTTGGACCGAAACCTTTGAACGCGCCGTCCATCACGCCTTGCCGACCCGCTGCAGCCAGGTGTCTTCGTCAATGACTTCGACGCCGAGTTCGCTGGCGAGCTTGAGCTTGGAGCCCGCCCCCGGTCCGGCGACCAGCAGGTCGGTCTTGGCCGAAACCGAACCGGCGACCTTGGCGCCGAGCCGCTCGGCCATCGCCTTGGCTTCCGAGCGCGTCATCTTTTCCAGCGAACCGGTGAAGACGATGGTCTTGCCGGCGACCTCGCTGTCGGCCGAAACGGTGACGATGTAGGGCTTTGGCTTGACCTCTCCGAGCAGCTTCTCAAGCACATCGTCATTGCGTTCATTGCCGAAGAAGTCGCGCAGCGCATCGATCACCGTGTCGCCAATGCCGTTGACCGACGGGAAGACGGTGTGCGGATCTTCCGCTGCCGCCGTCTCCTTGCCGACGCGGATCAGTTCCTCGATGGTCGAGAAGGTCTTGGCGAGCACGGCGGCCGTGGTCTCGCCGATATGGCGGATGCCGAGCGCGAAGATGAAGCGATCGAGTTCCGGCTCACGGCGCGAATCGATTGCCGAAAACAGCTTGTCGAGCCCTTCATAGTTGCGGTCCTCGACGCTGCGCACATTCTTGCGCGTCTTGCCCGATGCCGCTTCGCGCTGCCTGGCCTGCTCCTCGCGCCGTTCGGCCAGAGCCTTGGTGACGGCGGGACGACGGTCCCGGAGCGTAAAGATATCGGCGGCCGTCTTGATCAACCCCGCATTGAAGAAAGTGTCGATGTTTTCGGCGCCCAGGCCCTCGATATCCAGGGCGCCGCGCGAGACGAAATGGCGCAATCTTTCCACGGCCTGCGCGGCGCAAATCAGCTCGCCGGTGCAGCGACGGCGGGAGTCTTCCTTGCCGGTCTTCTCGTTGATCTCGCGCGTCGCCGGCGAACCGCAAACCGGACAGGTATGCGGGAATTCGTAAGGGACGGCACTGGCCGGGCGTTTGTCGACGACGACGCTGACGATCTGCGGAATGACGTCGCCAGCCCGCTGGATCACCACCGTGTCGCCGATGCGAACGTCGATGCCGTCGCGGATCGGCAGGCCGTTGCTGTCAAAACCCTTGATGTAGTCCTCATTGTGCAGCGTGACATTCTCGACCACGACGCCACCGACGGTGACAGGCGCCAGCCGCGCGACCGGCGCCAGCGTGCCCGTGCGGCCGACCTGGATGTCGATCTTCTCGACCGTCGTCATCGCCTGTTCGGCCGGGAATTTATGCGCGACCGCCCAGCGCGGCTCGCCCGTGACGAAACCCCACCGGCGCTGCAGCTCCAGCTGATCGACCTTGTAGACGACGCCGTCTATGTCATAGCCAAGCGAGGAGCGTTGCTCCTCGATCAGATGGTAGTGCGCGACCAGTTCCTCGACCGACTTCGCCCGCACCATCAAGGGGCTGATCTTGAATCCCCAATCGGCAAATTTTTGCACCGATTCGTACTGGGTCGGCGCAGGATCCGATGTCGTGAAGCCCCATGCATAGGCGAAAAATTTAAGATTGCGGCTGGCCGTGACGGAGGCGTCCTTCTGGCGCAGCGACCCCGCCGCCGTGTTGCGCGGATTGACGTAATCCTGACCGCCGGCCGCCGCCGAGCGCTGCTTCAGCGCTTCGAACTCGGCATAGGTCATGTAGACCTCGCCGCGTATCTCAATGGTCTCGGGCCAGCCCGAGCCTTTCAGCTTCGCGGGGATGTCGGCAATCGTCCTGAGATTGGCGGTGATATCCTCGCCGACGGCACCGTCGCCGCGCGTCGCGCCCTGCACGAACACGCCCTTCTCGTAGCGCAGCGATGCCGACAACCCGTCGATCTTCGGTTCGGCCGTGAAGGCGATGTCGAGATCCTTGTCGCGGTCGAAGAACCGCTTGCCGCGCTCGATGAAGTCAGTGACATCCTCGTCGGTATAGGCCTTGGCGAGGCTGAGCATCGGCACGGCATGGCGCACCTTGGCGAAGCCTTCCGCCGGCGCGGCACCCACCCTGCGCGACGGCGAATCCTCGCGCACCAGGCCGGGAAAGCGCTCCTCTATCGCAAGGTTGCGGCGCCGCAGCGCATCATATTCCGCGTCCGTAATCGTTGGCGCGTCTTCGGCGTGATAGCGCACATCGTGGCCGGCAATCTCTTCGGCCAGCCGCTTCAACTCGGCTTCGGCTTCGCTTTCGCTGAGCACATCGACTGGTTTTTCGGCCATGCTTTTCTCCCCCGAACGGTGGCGCATCACAATAGATCAGGATTCTCTCGCAAGGGAGAGCGGCCTTGGGAAAATCATTCCCGAACAGCAACATGGAGCCATATCCTGACTCGGGCCATATCCTGACTCGGGGATGACGCGGACAGTCTTAAGCCGCGTTTGTATTCTCGCGCAGCAGCCTCTCGGCGGCGGCGCGTGCCTCGTCGGTGATGGTGGCGCCGGCCAGCATGCGGGCGATCTCTTCCTGCCTAGCCGTCCTGTCCATCTCGGCAATGCCGGTCGCCACGCGGTCGGTGCCGCCCGACTTGGAGATCAGGAAGTGCGTTGCCGCGCGCGCCGCCACCTGCGGCGCATGCGTGACCGAAAGCACCTGCACGCGCTTCGACAGCCGCGCCAGCCTCTGGCCGATGGCGTCCGCGACGGCGCCACCCACACCGGTGTCGATTTCATCGAAGACCAGCGTCGGCGCCGAGCCGCGATCGGCCAGCGCCACCTTCAGCGCCAGCAGGAAACGCGACAGCTCACCACCGGATGCAACCTTCATCATCGGTCCGGGCCGCGTGCCGGGATTGGTGCGCACCCAGAACTCGATCTGGTCGATGCCTTCTTCCATGCGGTTTTCCGCCTCGCTCTTCATCTCGACGATGAAGGCGGCGCGTTCGAGCTTCAGCGCCGGCAGTTCGGCCATGACCGCTTTGGTCAGGCCGACCGCCGCCGCATGGCGAAGCGAGGATAGCTGCACGGCGTCGCTATCATAGGCCTCGCGCGCAGCGATGGCCTGCTTTTCCAGCCCATGCAGGCGCCCCTCGCCGGCATCGAGATCGGCGAGATCAGCAACCATCGTGTCGCGCAGTTGCGCCAGATCGTCGACGGCGACACTGTGCTTGCGTGACGCAGCGCGCAGCGAAAACAGCCGCTCTTCCGCCTTCTCCAGCCGCTGCGGATCATACTCGGTGGCGCGAAGTGCGGCCTCGACGCCCGACTGCGCCGCGTCGAGCGACAGCATCGCTTCGTCCAGCGACTTGACCACGTCCTCGAGCAGGCCCGGCGCCTCCGTTGCCTTGCGCTGCAGGCGCCTCAGCAAACTGGCCAGTTGCGGCAAGGGCGATGACGGGCCGGACAGCACATCCTGCGCATCATGGATTTCGGAAGCGATCTTTTCGGCGCGCATCATGTGGGCGCGCAGTTCGGCCAGTTCCGTTTCCTCGCCGGGCTGGGGATCGAGTTTGGTCAGTTCGGTGACCGCGGCGCGCAGATAGTCGGCCTCTCGCGCGGCGGCCGCCACCTTGGCGCGGTGGCGCGTCAGCTCCTGCTCGCAGGCGCGCCAGTGCCGCCATGCTTCGCCCGTCGAGCGGACGGCGCCGAGATGGCCGCCGAAAGCATCGAGCACGTCGCGGTGAGCACCGGGATCGACCAAAGCGCGTTCATCATGCTGGCCATGGATCTCGACCAGCGCGTGGCCGACATCGCGCATCAGTGTGACGCTGGATGGCTGGTCGTTGACGAACACGCGGGTGCGGCCATCCGCGGTCTGCACGCGGCGCAGGATGATGTCGCCGTCATCCTCGATGGCGTTTTCAGCGAGCAGCGCGCGCACCGGATGGTTGCGCGGCACATCGAACACGGCAATGACCTGGCCCTGTGCCGCGCCATGGCGTACCAGCGAAGCGTCGCCGCGCGCGCCGAGCGCCAGCGACAGGGCATCGAGCAGAATGGATTTGCCGGCGCCGGTTTCGCCGGTCAGCACGGAAAGGCCCGGCTGGAAGTCGATATCCAGCTTCTCGATCAGGACGATATCGCGGATCGACAGTCTGGAAAGCATCAGAACCCGGACCTCAAGCAATTCCGGGAAAAGTGCGTAACGGTTTTCCCCCGGGAATTGCGTAGAACAAAGAGATAGGACGGTTCAGCGCTTCAATCAAACCACTGAACCGCCGCAGAGCGGCACGCGACCGATTGGAGTCGCAGCGCCGCACTATCTTTTTGTTTCAGCATCGGATCAATCCGAAAAAGCGCGCCATGCGCGCTTCAGCCCGACATCAGGCGCCGGTGATCAGCTTGCCGGCCTTGGATATCCACGATCCGGAATTTTCGCGCGGCGACAGCCCATTGCTTTGCAGCAGCTTGTAGGAATCCTTGTACCATGGGCTGTCGGGATAATTGGTGCCAAGCACCGCCGCTGCCGTCTGGGCCTCCGAGGTCAGCCCCAGCGCGTAATAGCTTTCGGTGAGGCGGGCGAGTGCTTCCTCGACATGGCGGGTGTTGGAATAGCTCTCCACCACGGTGCGGAAGCGCTTGACGGCGGCAATATACTCGCGACGCTCCAGATAATAGCGGCCGATCTGCATTTCCTTGCCGGCGAGCTGGTCGTTGGCGAAGCGGATCTTCTCCTTGGCGTCGTCGACATATTCCGACGTCGGCCAGCGCGTAACCAGTTCCTGCATCGTCTGCACGGTCTGGCGTGCTTCCTTCTGATCCTGCGTCACGTCCTTGATCTGCTTGTAGTAGCTCAGGCCGATAATGTACTGCGCGTAGGGCGCGTCATCCGTCGACGGATAAAGCGCCAGATAGCGCTTGGCTGCCGAGATCGCATCGTCGTAGCTGCCCTTCCGGTAATCGGTGAACGCGCCCATCACCATCGATTTACGCGCCCATTCCGAATAGGGGTGCTGGCGGTCAACGGCGTCGAACTTCTTGCTCGCTTCGTCGAGGCGTCCGGCGTTCAAATTGGCGAGGGCCTGATTGTAGAGCACGTCGCCCGGCTCCGTCTGGTCGACATACTTCGACAGGTCGATGTCTTTCTCCGGCGACGACATGCAAGCAGAAAGGAAGAGCGAAGGAACAACCACCGACAGCGCCAGGAGAACGGACCGCTGGGGCGCCTTCGATTGACCGACTCGCTTGAAAAACATGATTGGATTGCGCCCTTTCGGCGTTATTTTAATGCCTCTTGCATGCTGTTGTCCCAAAACTGGTCCCCACTTTTGAGCGACATGCACTAATCGACGGCAGCAGCCATAAACCATAACCGCCTTGCCCGGCAACGCTATCTCCGGGCAATCGCACATTTTTGTGGCGGTGAAGCGGCGATGGAATATCGCTGTAATTTCGTCGGCCGATGGTGCATTCCTGCCACACCCGCCATCCCAAAACGTTACAGGATTTAGATCATCCAGGGCGCGTAGAGCGGCGCATTGACGGCGCTCATCTCAGCCGCGCGGCCACGCTCGCGGCGTGTCGTCTCGACGATCTCGAAAGCCGTACGGTCCGACAGCAGGCGCCGCAGCGCCGCTGCGTTCAGCCTGTGGCCACCGCGATAGGAGCGGAAACAGCCGATGAAGCGGGCTCCGGCCAGCGCCAGGTCCCCCATCGCGTCGAGCGTCTTGTGGCGCACGAATTCATTGGGATAACGCAAGCCGCCCATGTTGATGACGCGGTTGTCGTCGCCGATCACCAGCGAGTTCTCAAGCGACGATCCCAGCGCATAGCCGGCGGCCCACAGCCGCTCCACATCCTTCATGAAGCCGAAGGTACGGGCCCGCGCGATGTCGCGGCGGAAGATATCGGCATTGAGGTCGGAGGCAAACAGCTGACGTCCGATCGCCGGGCTTTCGAAGTCGATCTCGACCTCGAAACGGGTGCCGTCATAGGGTCTGAACTCCGCCCAGGACGCACCGTTCTCGATCCGAACTGGCTTGACGACCCTGATGTAGCGCCGCTTGATCGGCAATTTCTCGATGCCCGCCTGGTCGATGGCCTCCACGAAGGCCATGGCGCTGCCGTCGAGGATGGGAACCTCGTGGCCGTCGACCTCGATGAGAACATTGTCGATGCCCAGGCCGAACAGCGCGGCCATGATGTGCTCGACGGTGGCGATGTGCTCGCCCGACGGATCGCCAAGCATGGTGCACAGGTCAGTGGCGCCGATTTCGGAAAACAGGGCGCGGAACTCGCGGCCCTGCCCGTCTCCATTGACAAGCTGGAAAACGATGCCGGTATCGGCATCCGCGGGCACGAAACTGATAGAGACTTCTTTGCCACTGTGGACGCCGGTGCCCGTAAGCGACGCGCGCGTCTTCACTGTCGTCTGGTAGTCGTGCAAGACAAACCCCATAAGCCCGAATGCCTAAGTCCGCTTCTCCAGCCCGAGGGCGCGGCTCTTGTTAAATCGGCAGGCAGGGCCACTTCCCCGAAATCCCGGCAGACCGACTATGGTAGGCAGCGAAGATAATGTCCCGGCAGGGAGACTCCAAATCACGGTTTCTTACTCTCTGTAACCGCGAACTGGAACAGGTACGGCATCATAACCGTTTGATTTTACAGCATTTAAAACGTTAACAGGCAAGCAATTCCTTACTTGCCTGTTAACAATTGTTACGATCAGTAAACCGCTCAGTTGGCCTGGCGGCGCAGGAACGCCGGAATCTCCAGCTGATCGTCGTCCTGAGTCGCCCTGGTCTGCGGCGTCAGGCGGCCCTGGTCATCCAACTGGCCGCGGCGCGGCGCATAGAGCTGGGCGTCCTGGCTGGCGAGACGGCGCACTTCGGGTGCCGCCTGGCGCAGCTTGGGTTCACGCGGCTGCGCTGGCTGGAGCCGTGCCGGCTCTTCCTCGCGACGGGTCAGGCCGTTGGTCAAGCGCTTCAGCAGGCCCATCGGGCCGCTGTTCTCGTGGTCATGCGGACGGCTCTTGGCGTCCACCTCGGCCTTGACGACCGGCGGAAAATCCTCGACGCGCGGCATACGCTGCGGTGCCATCGCCACCGGCTGCTGGACCTCACGCAAGATTTCGCGCGGCTGCGGGGCCGGCTGCATCATCTGCTGGGCGACCGGCTGCTGCATTGGCTGCGGCTGTGCCGGGGGCGCCTGGAAGATCTTGCTCTGCGGGCGGAAATCGTCCGCATGCGTGACCGGAGCCGGGCGAACCTGCGCCATGGCGGCGGCATTGGCTTCAGCAAGCTGGATGGCCTCGGCGACCGGATCGATGGCACGCGGCTCATACACGGCCTGCTGGACCGGCGCCTGTCGGCTTTCCACCGGAGCAACGGCCGGACGGGTGGCCTGCTTGGGCGGAGCCGTACGGATCGAGATCGGCGCGGACGCGATTTCAGCCGCGGTCTTGTCGATGCCAGTGGCAACCACGGAGACGCGGATGACGCCTTCGAGCTCTTCGTCGAACGTAGCACCCAGGATGATGTTGGCGTCCTGGTCGACTTCCTCGCGGATGCGGGTCGCCGCCTCGTCGACTTCGAACAGGGTCAGGTCGCGACCGCCGGTGATCGAGATCAGCAGGCCCTTGGCGCCCTTCATCGAGGTCTCGTCGAGCAGCGGGTTGGCGATGGCGGCTTCCGCTGCGGCCATCGCGCGGCCCTCGCCCGAAGCCTCGCCGGTGCCCATCATCGCCTTGCCCATCTCGCGCATCACCGAACGCACGTCGGCGAAGTCGAGGTTGATCAGGCCTTCCTTGACCATCAGGTCGGTGATGCAGGCGACGCCGGAATACAGCACCTGGTCGGCCATGGCGAATGCATCGGCGAAGGTGGTCTTGTCATTGGCCAGCCGGAACAGGTTCTGGTTGGGGATGACGATCAGCGTGTCGACGCATTTCTGCAGCTCCTCGATGCCCATGTCGGCCGTCTTCATGCGGCGCTGGCCTTCGAAATGGAACGGCTTGGTGACGACGCCGACGGTGAGGATGCCCTTCTCGCGGGCGGCGCGGGCAACCACCGGAGCCGCGCCCGTACCCGTGCCGCCGCCCATGCCGGCGGTGACGAAGCACATATGGGTGTTGGTGAGATGGTCGAGGATCTCGTCGATGCATTCTTCAGCGGCCGCGCGGCCGACTTCCGGCTGCGATCCGGCACCGAGCCCCTCGGTGACATGCGCGCCAAGCTGGATCAGCCGACCGGCCTTCGACATGGTCAGCGCCTGCGCGTCGGTGTTGGCCACGACGAACTCGACACCGCGCAGACCGGCGGTGATCATGTTGTTCACGGCATTGCCGCCGCCGCCGCCGACACCGAACACGGTGATGCGCGGCTTAAGCTCGGTGATGTCCGGCTTCTGCAGATTGATGGTCATTGTCTCCGTCCTTTGCCTTTCACGCCGCTTCGCCGCCGCGGCCGCCTATGGGGCTGTCCCCGTCAATTTAGAAACTGTCTCTCAACCACTGACTCATGCGATGCAGTTTTCCACCCGTTCCGGTCATCCTGAGACCGGAAATGCCTTTCGCCGGATGGCTCTCGAAGCTCGCCATCTGCGGATAGATCAAAAGTCCGACGGCGGCCGAGAAAGCCGGTCCCTTCGCCGCTTCGGGCAGGCCCGCCACGCCGAGCGGGCGGCCGATGCGCACATTGCGTCCGAGGATGCGGCGTGCCGCTTCCGGCAGACCGGCCAGCTGGCTGGCGCCACCGGTCAGCACCACGCGCTTGCCGACCGCATTGCCGTAGCCTGACTTGTTCAGCCGGTCGCGCAGCAGTTCGAGCGTCTCGTCGATGCGGGCGCGCACGATGCGCGTCATGACCGAACGCGGAATTTGCAATGGCACGTCGCCGTCGTCGCCGATCGGCTGGACCGAAACCAGGTCGCGATCGTCGGCGCTGCCCGGCAGCGCCGAACCATGCATGACCTTGAGCCGCTCAGCAGCGTCGAGCGAGGTCGAAAGCCCCTTGGCCATATCAAGCGTGACATGGTTGCCGCCAATGGCGATGGCGTCGCCATGGACGAACTTGCCTTCCGAAAACACCGAAATGGTCGTCGTGCCGCCGCCCATGTCGATGCAGGCAGCGCCCATTTCCAATTCGTCGTCGACCAGGGCCGCAAGCCCGCTGGCATAAGGCGTCGCCACCATGCGCTCGACCGACAGATGCGAGCGATTGATGGAAAGCTCCAGATTGCGCATCGGGGCCGCGTCACCCGTCAGTACATGCATGTCGACGCCGAGCGCGTCGCCGACCATGCCGCGCGGATCGCGAACGCCGCGCTCGGCATCCAGCGAGAACCCGACGGGCAGCGAATGGATGACCTCGCGCTCGGCCTTCAGGGCCTGCTTGGCGCCGGCGCCGAGCACGCGCTTGATGTCGGCCTCGTCGGCCTCATGGCCGCCAAGATTGATGGTCGCCGAGAAGCTTTCGCTCTTCAGCCGGCCAGCGGTCATGTTGACGATGAGCGAATCAACCGTCAGCCCCGCCATGCGCTCGGCGGCGTCGACGGACAGCCGGATGGCATGTTCGGCGCGGTCGAGATCGACGACCACGCCCGACTTCACGCCCTGCGACTTCTGGTGGCCGATGCCGATCACCTGGATGCGGTGCGAGCGGCCGCGCAGAAGCTTGCCGTCATCGTTCGGCTTAAGCTTCGCCACCATGCAGCAAACCTTGTTCGAGCCGACATCCAGCACCGTCAAAGTGCCGGACCGGCGCGACGCGGCATCGCCAGAACCGCCAAGCCAGCTCATATCTTCGTCTCCGGCTTGCGCTTGAGGGTCTTCGGCTTCTCGTTGAGGGCGGCCTCGCGCTGCGTCGCCGCCTCGGGCGACAGCTCCACGACCAGCCGGTCTGTCAGGCGCATGTCGACAGCGGCGATATCGCGCGACAGCAGCCCCTTGTCTTTGTCCATCTTGACGAGTTCGGCGAGCGCCTGATCCTCGTCGTCCTCGGGCAGCTTGACGGTGACGCCATTGTCCAGCTTCAGGTCCCAGCGCCGATCACCGACACGGATATAGCCTTTGACCCGGCTCGCGAGATCGGGATATTTTTCAATCTTGGCCAGGAAGTCCGGCGCCTTGGCCGGCGCGCCATCGCCGATCAGCAGCGGCAGAAGCACCTGCTTGCCGCCAGAGAACGGCGCGATGACGGCGCCATTCTTCTCGATGACCGAGAGATCATTGCCCTGCTGCCAGAGCGCGAAGGCGTCGCGCTCCTCGACGCGCACTTCCAGCGTGTGCGGATAGACCTTGCGCACCGCCGCCACTTCGATCCACGGCAGGCCGGAGATGCGCTCGCGCGCGGCCTCGGCGTCGAAGCCGATCAGCGAGGTCCAACCGTCGAGCTCGAGTCTGTCGAGAATGTCGATCTCGGAGGTCTGCCGGTTGCCGACCACCTTGACCTGATCAACGGCAAAACCTGTGCGGGCAGTGATGCTCTGGACGATCCCATCGGCATGACCACCGAGATAGGCACCATAGGCGCCACTCGAAGCAAGCAGCACCGCCGACATGATCGCGGCGGAGAAGCGCGGCGCCTCGAAGTCGCCATCGCCCAGGCGCGCCAGGATGCGCACCGGGCGGCGAAGCACGCGCGGCAGCACGAAATGGTCAAACGACAATGACAGGCCGAACAGCGACGGCACGGCCGCGCCCTTCCCCTTGCCTTGTCCCCATTTCAACGCAGACACGAAGCGTCCTCCACCATCCAACTCAACAATTCGCCAAACGAGTGCCCAGAATGGGCGGCGATTTCAGGCACCAGAGACGTCGGCGTCATACCCGGCTGGGTGTTGACCTCGAGCCATACAACCTCGCCATTTTCGGAGTGACGATCGTCATAACGGAAGTCCGACCGGGAAACGCCCCGACAGCCGACAGCTTGATGAGCCTTGAGCGCCAGTGTCTGTATTTTTTGGTAAATATTTGGTGAAACTTTTGCGGGGCATTCGTGTTTTGATCCGCCCGCGACATATTTTGAATCGTAATCGTAGAAGGAATGGCCAGTCGGGATGATCTCGCAGACGCCCAGAGCCACATCGCCCATGACGGCGCAGGTCAGCTCGCGCCCATGGATGTAGCGCTCGACCATGACGGTATCGCCATATTTCCACTCGGACGACCCGACGACCTGCGGCGGATGCGACTGCCCCTCCGACACGATGACGACGCCGAAGCTCGACCCCTCATTGACCGGCTTGATCACATAGGGCGGCTTCATCGGGTGCTTGTTCTGGATGGCGAAGCGATTGGTCACTTTTGATTCGGCAACGGGAACACCGACCGATTTGACGATCTTCTTCGCCTGTTCCTTGTTCATGGCGAGCGCCGAGGCGAGCACGCCGGAATGGGTATAGGGAATGCCGAGATATTCAAGGATGCCCTGGATGGTGCCGTCCTCGCCGAACGGGCCATGCAGCGCGTTGAAGGCGACATCCGGCTTGAGCGCCGCAAGCACGGAGCCAACATCGCGACCGACATCGACTCGGGTGACCTCGTAGCCTTCCTGCTCAAGCGCATCAGCACAAGCCTTTCCGGAAGACAAGGACACGGGCCGCTCGGACGAGAAACCTCCCAGCAGGACGGCCACATGCTTGCTTTTCATTCCCCGTCATCCCCTCTCACGGCGGACCAAAAACCAAGATTTTCCGCAACATTGAGTCCGAGTCTCCCGGCAGGTTGCCCCCCCAGACGGAAAACGCGGGTAACGCGTCGAACGACTCAAATCAGGAAACGCTTTGGAGCAGAGAATCAGAGAGTTGATTCACTGGCAAGTGCTTATGATTCCGAGAGATTCACTTTGTGAGAAAATGCCTGCGAAAACCGCTCGGCTGAGTCTTTGGAGCAACGGTTTCGCGCGTTTTGCGAGCGCGTTGAAGTTCATCCGTTACGTGAACTTCGGCTAGCGCCCGAGCATCTTCCAGCGAGCATCATCGGCGAACCCATTTTTGGAAACCGACGCCCCAAAGTAAGAAGCCAGACACTTTCTGCCATACGCTGAATAACGGCCACAACTCCGACTGTTTTCGCGCTGCCCTAGCTCATCGCGATCTTGTCGCTACCAGCCTCGATACGACTCGAACTTGTCTGCATCGGCCCGAGCGCCGCAGGCTGGCGACGATCTGCCGACAATCAGGACCAGTGCAATGCTTCTTTGATCCGGTCCGCCCCACCAAATTGACCCTTCCGAATAATCTCACTGCTAAGTTCGATAGGACTGAACCGCTCACCACCCGACGGATCGAGAAGCGTGTTCAGCAGTGACAAAATCTGATTTCTACCGCTATCGATCCTATCCATGAAGTCTACCATGGACTGGACATTATCGCTGCTTGTCGAGCCTGCAGAACTCACTAGCATCGCGTAAAAATTCAAGTGATGGCGATAGCCGGACACTACAGACATGAACAAAGCTTCGAATTCGACCACGTCCCTCTTCATTTTTACAACGAGATTCGCGATAGCGGCAAAAACCTCCCGGAATTGGGGGGTGATATATTCATTGCGACCAGGGAACGAGGCCAAAAGAGTTTTATCTCTCGAGTAAAGACTCCCAGTGTTAAGAGCAGCGAGCGTCATGTCGGCTGCTTCCTTAAGCTCGCGCAGAAAAAGCTCCCATATGCACGGAGTTTCGAAGGCGGGTCTTTCAAAAATAACCCGCTGTCTTCGAAACAAGGCGACATCCTCGCGGAGGTGCAATTCACCCGGGCTGCTGGTGTTGCCTCTTATCGAAGGGAGACCGCGTAGGTGAGCTACAAGCTTCGCTACACCGGCATCGAAGTCGACGTTATGTCGAAAGTCGATCATGTTCAAGCGCGCGAGCATACTTGGGATTTCGCAGTCTCTACGCAGAAGGGGTATCAAACTGCGCTGTTTTGCTCTCGGATCCGAGTAGATCGCCGTTGACCGCTCGAGCGACACCCAGTCTGACAACAACGCTTCCGGCGACAGGACGAGTCCGATGTATCTGCTGTTTTGCAAGCCCTGCTCGAGTTCTAGCGGGATATCGCCGCCTGGAGGGATGTCCCATTTGTCGAAAAATACCTTGAGCAGCGACCCATTACGATCGGCCTCGACGACTGTTGCCAAATGCTCAACCCAAGTTTTATCTACGCCATTATGACTCAGGAATAGGTCGAATTCCTTCATTGCCGCTCTCCCCACCAGTCTTTCTAAACTTTCTACTCTATCCTAACGCGTGGGGGCAGGAAAGATGGCAGTGACCGGCCAATAGAAATGCTAATGTTAATTGCCAACCGCCTAAGGCGGTGGCTTTCGGCTAGGGCTTAAAGCCGGCGGAGTCCGCCGATTGATAGAGAGCATGCCAACTCAGGTTGAAGTTGCCATCGGGCTGGTTATTGATGTACTCGCACCAAATTTAGCCGGTAACATTTCCGCTCGTTGCAGCCCAATGGCCCGTTGCCGACAGATTGCCGGACGCTCCGCAACATCCCGAACTCGCTCAACGCCTTACGCGAACTTCGCCTCTTCAGGTATTGCACCACGTTTGATGCCGACGGGCTCGTGAAATCGGCACAAACATGTGCGGATCATCCCGGTTGATTGTCCCAGCATGCGCGACCATTTCATTCGCTTCGGTGTCGGGTTTACAGATTCCCTATCGGGAAAATCTAAAGCAACTGTCCAAGAAACTCCTGCACGGCATGGCCGGGCCGGAAATTGCCGATGCGCTTGATCTCCCAGTGCAGCCGGATACCGGAATGTTCGAGCACGCGGGCGCGCACCGTCTCGCCGAGATATTCGAGGTCGTAGCCGGTCGCCGTTCCGGTGTTGATCATGAAGTTGCAGTGCATTGGCGACATCTGCGCGCCGCCGATCATCAGACCGCGGCAGCCCGCCTTGTCGATCTCCTTCCAGGCCGACGTGCCTTCGGGATTCTTGAAGGTCGAGCCGCCGGTCTTCTCGCGGATCGGCTGCACGGTCTCGCGGTGGTTCTGCACCGCATCCATCGCCGCCTTGATCGTGGCCTTGTCCTCGGCAAAGCCTTCGAACACAGCCGAGGTGAAGATCAGCCCAGCCGGTGCCGCCGAATGACGATAGGCATAGCCCATCTCGGCATTGCTTAACGTATGGACATTGCCCTTGCGGTCGAGCGCCCTCACCTCGACGACGCGCTCGCGCGTCTCGACGCCATTGGCGCCGGCGTTCATCCTCAGCGCACCACCGATAGCGCCAGGAATGCCGTGGTAGAAATGGAAGCCGCCAATGCCGGCCTCCAGCGCCAAAGCCGCGACACGCTTGTCGGGCGTCGCAGCACCCGCCTTGATCCTGATCGGCGAAACCACTTCGGCCTCGCCAAACCCCTTGGCCGAAAGCCTGACGACAAAACCCGGAATACCGCCGTCGCGGACCAGAAGGTTCGAACCGACGCCGACGATCGTCAGGGGGATCTCTTCGGGCACCGCACGCAGGAAGGCGGCAAGGTCCTCTTCGTCCGCCGGCTGGAACAGCGCTTCAGCCAGACCACCGGCGCGGAACCAGGTGATCTTGTCCATCTCGGGATTCGGCGTGAGACGGCCGCGCAGGCCGGTAAGCCGGTCGCCGAGTTTGTCGATCAGGGCCTGGCCGTGCATCATGAGGCGGCAAGCTCCTTGGGCAGAGCATAGGCCCACTGGGTGATGTTGCCGGCGCCGAGGAAGACGACGAAATCGCCGGGCTTGGCCAAGTCGCGAATGATCGGTGCGATTGCCGCCGGCCCTTCAATGTAGCGCGCATCGCGATGGCCGCCGGCGCGGATGCGCGACACCAGTTCGTCCGACGTGACACCGTCGATCGGGTCTTCGCCGGCAGCGTAGACCGGCGCCACCATCACCGTGTCGGCGTCGTTGAAGCAGGCGGAGAATTCGTTGAACAGATCATGCAGCCGGGTGAAGCGGTGCGGCTGGGCAATGGCGATCACGCGGCCTTTGGTGGCACTACGCGCCGCCTTCAGCACCGCCGAGATTTCCACCGGATGGTGGCCGTAATCGTCGAACACATCGACGCCGTTCCACGAACCTGTGTGGGTGAAGCGGCGCTTGACGCCGGCGAAGGACGACAGACCCTTCTTGATCGCTTCGGCGGACAGGCCGAGCTCATGCGCGACGGCGATCGCGGCGGTAGCGTTGGAGACATTGTGGCGGCCAGGCATCGGCAGACGCAGGTCCGATATCGTTTTCTGGATGCCGGTTTTACGGTCGCGGATCACCACGTCGAATTCGGATGTCGCACCCGCCATGCGGTGATTGGTGAAGCGCACATCGGCCTGCGCATTCTCGCCATAGGTGATGACACGGCGGTCCTCGATGCGGCTGACCAGCGCCTGCACCTCCGGATGGTCGGTGCACATCACGCCAAAACCGTAGAACGGCACGTTCTCGACGAACTGGCGGAACGCCTCGCGCACCTTGTCGAAGCTGCCATAGTGGTCGAGATGCTCGGGATCGATGTTGGTGACCACGGCGATCTCGGCCGGCAGCTTCAGGAACGTGCCGTCGCTCTCGTCGGCTTCGACCACCATCCATTCGCCGTCGCCCATGCGGGCATTGGTGCCATAGGCATTGATGATGCCGCCATTGATGACGGTTGGATCGAGCCCGCCGGCATCGAGCAGCGTCGCCACCATCGAGGTCGTCGTGGTCTTGCCATGTGTGCCGCCGATTGCCACAGCCTGGCGGAAACGCATCAGTTCGGCCAGCATCTCGGCGCGCCGCACGATCGGCAGCAGCTTTTCGCGCGCGGCTTTCAGCTCCGGATTGGTTTTCTTGATCGCCGTCGAGACGACCACAACCTCGGCACCACCAAGGTTTTCAGCCTTGTGGCCGACGAAGCATTCGATGCCCTTGTCGCGCAGCCGCTGCACATTGGCGCTGTCGGCCTGGTCGGACCCTTGCACCTTGTAGCCGAGATTGTGCAGCACCTCGGCAATGCCGCTCATGCCGATGCCGCCAATGCCGATGAAATGCACAAGGCCGATGGTTTGCGGCATCTTCATGGGTGCGTCCCCTTCCTGAAATCCGTAACGGTTTTTCTGGACGCAATAGCCTCTGTGAGGTCGGCGAGCAACCGTGCCGCGTCCGGCCTGCCGGCCGACTTCGCACCCGCCGCCATCGCCGTCAGCCGCTCGGGATTGTCCATCAGCCCGCCAATAAGGGCTGCGATCCGTTCGGGCGACAGCGTCGATTGCGGATGCACTTCGCCGCCGCCGGCCGCCGCAAGGGCCGCCGCGTTCGCCGCCTGGTCGTGGTCGAGCGCATAGGGATAGGGCACCAGCAACGCCGGCCGGCCGATGACAGCGATCTCCGAGACGGTCGAGGCGCCGGAGCGCGAGATCACCAGCTGCGCCGCCGCTATGCGCGCCGCCATGTCGGTGAAGAAGGGCGAGACCTCGACGGCAACGCCAAGGGCGGCATAGGCGGCCTTGACCCGTGCCACGTCATCCGCGCGCGCTTGTTGGGTAATGAACAGCCGTTTGCGCTGGGCATCGGAAAGCAGCGCGATGGCCCCCGGCACGGCATCGGAAAAGAACTGAGCACCCTGGCTGCCGCCGAACACCAGCAGGCGGAACGGATCTTCTCCGCTCGATGCCGCATAGGGCGCCTTGGCCGCTTCCAGCACAGCCGGCCTGACCGGATTGCCTGTCGTTACCGTCTTGTCACCGGTGGCACTCGTATCCTGCGGCAGGAAGCCGCCGGCAATGGCATCGACACGGCCGGCCAGCGCCCGGTTGGCGCGCCCCATCACCGCGTTCTGCTCATGGATCAGCGTCGGGACCTTGCGCCGCGTCGCCGCGTAGAGCGGCGGCAAGGTCGGATAGCCGCCGAAGCCGACCACCGCATCCGGCTTGATTCTGCCGATAATGGCGGAGGCCTGGCGCACGCCGCGCCAGATCTTCCAGAAGGCGCCAAGCACGGCAATTGGATTTTTCGAGCCCATCGTCGCCGACTGGATCGGATGGATAGCCGCGGCAGGGAAATGGCCGGCAAACCGCTCGGCGCGGTCGTCGGTGGCCAGATGCACCGCCCAGCCGCGCTCGATCAGCTCATGCGCCAGCGCCTCGGCTGGAAACAGATGTCCGCCGGTTCCGCCTGCCGCGAGAAGGATGACACCCCTCGCCATGTCACTCCGCCGGCATGGCGCGCTGCGGCAGCGTAAAGCCCATCTGCTTGCGCTTTTCCGGCCGCTTGCGCGTCAGCGCCAGCACCATGCCCATCGAGATGGCAATGGCGATCTGCGAGGAGCCGCCGTAGGAGATGAAAGGCAGCGTCATGCCCTTGGCCGGCACCAGCTGCAGGTTGACGCACATGTTGATGACGGCCTGCAGGCCGAACACGGTGACGAGGCCGCCGACCGCATAGCGAGTGAAATCGTCATGTTCCTTGAGCGCCGTGTTGAGGCCGCGCAGCACGATGAAGGCGAAGATCGACATGATGAAGAAGCACATGATCAGCCCGAACTCCTCGCCCGCGACCGAGAACACGAAATCGGCATGGCTGTCGGGGATGACCCGCTTGACCGTGCCCTCGCCCGGTCCGACGCCGAACCAGCCGCCATTGATCAGCGCGTCGCGCCCCATGTCGACCTGGAACGTATCGCCTTCGCCGGTGAGGAACTTGTCGATGCGCAGGGCAACGTGCGGGAACACCGTATAGGCGGCAAAGACACCGCCGACGCCGGCGGCGCCGAGCACGATGATCCACAGCCAGGGCAGCCCCGCCATGAAGAACATGATGCCCCAGGTGCCGGTCGTCAGCATGGTCTGGCCGAGGTCCGGCTGCGCCACCAGCAGCGACACGACCAGCACCAGGAGCAGCATGGCGAACAGATTGCCCGGAATATCGGGCTGACGTTTGTGCTCGGCAAACAGCCAGGCGCACATGATGACGAAGGCCGGCTTCAGGAATTCCGACGGCTGGATCGACAGGCCGGCAAGCGATACCCAGCGCCGCGCACCCTTCACCTCGACACCGATGTAGAGCACCGCCACCATCAGCACCAGCATCAGGCACAGCATGATCAGCGACATGCGCCGGATCTGCCTGGAATCGAGGAAGGACACGGCCAGCATGACGCCGAGCGCCGGCACGGTGAAGATGATCTGCCGGGTGGCGAAGTGGAAACTGTCGAGGCCGATGCGTTCGGCCACCGCCGGGCTGGCGGCGAAGGACAAGATGATGCCGAGCCCCATCAGCGACAGGAACGCCGCCAGGAACCAGCGATCGATCGTCCACCACCAGGTTGCAACCGGACTTTTGTCGAGACGGCTCTGCATTATTGTGCCCCTCCGATGGGTTTCACACCCTCGATAGCATTCGCAGCTTGCCTGAAGGCTTCGCCGCGAACTTCGAAATTCTTGAACTGGTCGAAACTGGCGCAGGCCGGCGACAACAGCACCACCACCTCGCCGCTGTCGTCTTTGGCCGCGTCATGCGCGGCGTGTTCGACCGCCGCGGCCAGCGTGCCCGAGATCTCGTAAGGCACCGCCTCGCCCAGCGTCGCCGAAAAAGCGGGCGCCGCCTCGCCGATCAGATAAGCCTTGGCGATGCGCGGGAAGAACCCGCGTAGCGGCTCGATGCCACCTTCCTTGGGCAGGCCGCCGGCGATCCAGTAGATGCGGTTGAAGCTCGACAGCGCAGGTGCCGCCGCATCGGCATTGGTCGCCTTGGAATCGTTGACGAACAGCACATGGTCCTTGCGGCCGACCTGCTCCATGCGATGCGCGAGGCCGGGGAAGCTTTCCAGCCCCGACTGGATCTCGCCGAGGTCGAGCCCGACCCTCAGGCAGGCCGTGACCGCGGCAAGCGCGTTCTGCGCATTGTGCTGGCCGCGCAGCGAGCCGATACCTTCAAGGAAGGCGACCCGGCTGTAGCGGCCATGCACGGCTTCCATCAGATTGGTGCCATCGGCGAAATAGCCGTCGGTCAGCGGCAGCCGTTTGGAAATGCGGATGACCTGCCGCCCTGCCCGCTCCAGCCGCTCGGCGATCTGCGCGCACCAGGAATCGTCGATGCCGATGATCGCCGTCTCGCTGCCCGCCACCAGCCGCTCCTTGATCGAAGCGTAATGCTGCATGGTGCCGTGGCGGTCGAGATGGTCGGGCGTCAGATTGAGCAGGATGCCGGCCGTCGGGTTGATCGAGGGCGCGAGGTCGATCTGGTAGGACGAGCACTCGACGACATAGTGGCGATCGGGCGTAGGCGGATCGAGCGTCATCACCGCGCGGCCGATATTGCCACCCATCTGGGTGTCGCGGCCGGAGGCCTTCAGGATATGCGCCGTCAGCGCCGTGGTCGTCGACTTGCCATTGGTGCCGGTTATCCCGATGAAGGGAGCAGTCGGCGCGCTGAGAGTCCGTTCGCGGCAGAACAGTTCGATGTCGCCGATCACCTCGACGCCGGCGCCACGCGCCAGTTCCACCGTCCAGTGCGGCTTGGGATGCGTCAGCGGCACGCCGGGCGACAGCACGAAGGCCGAGAATTTTGCCCAGTCCGCGCCGCGCAGATCGGCGGTTGCGATGCCGGTGGCGGCCGCCTTGGCGACGCTGTCGGGATTGTCATCCCAGGCCAGCACCTCAGCCCCACCCTCGATCAATGCCCGCGCGGTCGCGATCCCCGAGCCACCGAGCCCGAAGAGCGAAACGTGCTTGCCTGCGAAGGATGCGGCGGGGATCAAGGAGGTTTCCTATCGGAGCTTCAGGGTGGAAAGGCCGACCAGCGCCAGGATGACGGCGATGATCCAGAAACGGATCACCACCTGGCTTTCGGTCCAGCCGAGTTTTTCGAAATGATGGTGGATCGGCGCCATCAGGAACACGCGCTTGCCGGTCATCTTGAAGTAGCCGACCTGGATGATGACGGAGAGGATTTCGACCACGAACAGGCCACCGACAATGACCAGCACGATCTCGTGCTTGGTGGCGACCGCCACGGTGCCGATCAGGCCGCCCATGGCCAGCGAACCGGTGTCGCCCATGAAGATCGCCGCCGGCGGCGCGTTGAACCAGAGGAAACCGAGGCCGGCGCCGATGACCGAGCCGAGCACGACAGCCAGTTCGCCGGTGCCGGGCACGAAATGGATCTGCAGATATTCGGCGAACACCGCGTTGCCGGAGAGGTAGGCGATGACGCCGAAGGATGCCGCCGCGATCATGATCGGCACGATCGCCAGCCCGTCGAGGCCGTCCGTCAGGTTCACCGCATTACCGGCGCCGACAATGACGAAGCAGGAGAACGGAATGAAGAACCAGCCGAGATTGATGATGAATTCCTTGGCGAAGGGGAATGTCAGCGACGACGAGAACGGCGCCTGGCCATTGTGCATGATCGCCCAGGCGGCAATGCCGGCGATGACGAATTCAAGCGCCAGCCGTGCCTTGCCGGAAAAGCCCAGATGCGACTGCTTGGTCACCTTGAGATAGTCGTCGTAGAAGCCGATCGAGCCGAAACCCAGCGTCACCAGCAGCACCACCCAGACATAGATGCTCGACAGGTTCGCCCACAAAAGCGATGAACCGATGATGCCAGACAGGATCATCAGCCCGCCCATGGTCGGCGTGCCCGCCTTCTTGAAATGCGTCTGCGGACCATCGGCGCGGATCGGCTGACCCTTGCCTTGCCTGAGCCTCAGCGAATTGATGATCGTCGGCCCGAAGATGAAGACAATCAGCGCCGAGGTGATCAACGCCCCGCCGGTGCGGAACGTGATGTAGCGGAAGACATTGAAGACCGAGATCTTGTCCGCGAAATCGACCAGCAGTGTAAACATGCGCTTTCGTCCCCCGACCCTACGACCGACTGTTGGCTGTTGATTGAGCCGGGAACTTGCCCAGCAGCGCATCGACCAGTTTTGCAAAGCCGATGCCCTTCGACGATTTGATCATCACCACGTCGCCCGGCTTCAGCGCGGCGAGCAGCACCGGCTTCAGTTCCTCGACGCCGGCGCGGTATTCCGTTTTGATGTCGTCCGGCAGTGCTTCCGCCAGCGCCCGCATTTCCGGACCGCCGAGAAAGACGGTCTGCGTACCGGTGCCAATGATGAGATCGGCAAGGGCGGCATGCAGCTTGGCCGAATGGTCTCCGAGTTCGAGCATGTCGCCGAGCACGGCGATGCGGCGGCCCTCGCCCGTCACCGGCGTCGCGTTGAGCAGCGCCATGGCCGCCCCCATCGAGGCCGGATTGGCGTTGTAGCTCTCGTCGATCAGCGTGATCGAGCCACCGGAATGCCGCAGCACATGGCGCTTGCCGCGTCCGCGCTCGGCCGAGAGATCGGCCAGCGCGAGTGCCACCTTGCCGAGATCAGCGCCGACCAGTTGCGCCGCACCCAGCACCGCCAGCACGTTCTGCACCATATGCCGGCCGGGCGCACCGATACGAGCGATCATATCATGGCCGTTGACCCTGGCGGCGATGTCGGAATGGTCGGCATGCAATTCGCATTTGGTGAGCTTGAAGGTCGAGCGCGCGTTCTCGCCGAAGCCATAGACATGCTCGACACCGGCGGCATGCGCCATCTTGTCGAGAAGCTTGAAACGCGCGTCATCGCGGTTGAGGACGGCAGCACCGTCGGGTTCCAACCCTTCGAAAATCTCGGCCTTGGCCTTGGCGATCTCGTCCAGGTTGCGGAAGAAGCCCAGATGCGCGGCCGCGATCATGGTGACGATGGCGACATGCGGCCGCACCATCTTCACCAAAGGCCGGATCTCGTCGGGATGGTTCATGCCGATCTCGAACACGGCATAGTCGCAATCGTCCGGCATGCGCGCCAGGGTCAGCGGCACGCCCCAATGGTTGTTGAAGGACTGCGCCGAGGCATGCACCTTGCCGACGGCCGACAGCACATGGCGCAGCGCTTCTTTGGTGGTGGTCTTGCCGGCCGACCCGGTGACAGCGACGATTTTTGCTTGCGAACGGGTCCGCGCGGCGACGCCGAGCTTTTCCAGTGCGGCCAGCACGTCCTCGACGACAATGATCGGCGCCGTCAGCCGGCCAAGCGACGGCAGCTTGCCTTCAGCCACCACCAACACGCCGGCCCCGGCCTTGATGGCAGCGGTGGCGAAGTCATGACCGTCCATCGCCTCACCCTTGATGGCGAAGAAGGCGTCACCCGGCTGCAGGCTGCGGCTGTCGATCGAAATGCCCGAAATACCTTCCGGCATTGGGCCGAGCGGCCGCCCATCCATGGCGGCAACCAGCGCCTCGGATGTCCACAGCAGACTCATGCGGCACGCTCCCGCAGCGCGTCGCGGACTTCCTCGTGGTCGGAAAAGTGCAGGGTTTGCGAGCCGATCGTCTGGCCTTCCTCGTGGCCCTTGCCGGCGACGATCAGCGTGTCACCGGCATGAAGCATGGCGACCGCCTCGTGGATCGCCTTGCGCCGGTCGCCGATCTCGATGGCGCCGGGAGCGGCGGCAAGAATGGCGGCGCGGATGGTTTCGGGCACTTCCGAGCGCGGATTGTCGTCGGTGACGATGACGACATCGGCAAGCCGGCTGGCGATCTCGCCCATGATCGGCCGTTTGCCCCGGTCGCGGTCGCCACCGCAGCCGAACACCACCATGACGCGGCCCGTCGTGAACGGCCTCACCGAGGCCAGCACGTTCTCCAGCGCATCGGGCTTGTGGGCATAGTCGACATAGACCGGCGCGCCGCTGGCGGTGGTGCCGACGAGATCCAGCCGGCCCGGCGCGCCCTTCAATTTCTCCAATGCGGCCAAGGCCTTGGCGACAGGTGTTCCCGTGGAAATAGCAAGGCCCGCCGAAACCAGCGCGTTCGAAATCTGGAAATCGCCGGCCAGCGGCAGGTCGATTTCGTAAAGCACGCCATCGGCGTCGACCTCGGCGCGCTGGCGATGGCGCTCATGCTCGACCCGCTTCAGCCTGAGGAAATCGCCGTGGCGGCCAACCGTCAGCACCTTGAGCCCGGCGGCCCGAGCCGCTTTGATTGTCGGTTCCGACCATGGATCGTCGGCGAAGATCACCGCCGGCGCGCCTTTCGGCAGCAGCGTGTCGAACAGGCGCAGTTTGGCGCGGTGATAATCCTCGACCGTGGGATGGTAATCCATATGGTCGCGGCCAAGATTGGTGAAGCCGCCGGCGGCAAGCTTCACGCCATCGAGGCGGCGCTGGTCGAGCCCGTGACTGGAAGCCTCCATCGAGGCATGCGTGACGCCGGCATCCGCCAATTCCCGAAGCAGCTGGTGCAAGGCGACCGGATCGGGCGTCGTCAACGAGCCGTATTCGTTGCGGCCGGGCGCGACCACGCCGGTGGTGCCGATCGAAGCGGCGGCATAGCCCGCCTGCTCCCAGATCTGCCTGGTGAAGGCGGCGACCGAGGTCTTGCCGCTGGTGCCGGTCACCGCGACCATGATCGCAGGCTGCTTGCCAAAAAAGCTGGAAGCACTCAGCGCCAGCGCCAGGCGCGGATCGTCGACCGCCAACACCGGAACCTGCAACCCGGCGACAGAGCTGCCCTTGTTTGTCACGATCGCGGCAGCGCCTCGCTTGGCCGCATCGGCAGCGTAAGCCGAGCCGTCCGCCTTGGTGCCGGCAAGCGCAAAGAAGACCACGCCGGGTTTTACCTGCCGGGAATCGGACGAAATCCCGGTAACCTCCAGATCGGCGGAAGCTGTTCCTTCGACTGGCAAGATACCGGCTAAATCTCTGAGCTTCATCGAGTCCCGTTCACCGCAACAAAATAGCGCGCAGTTGCCGGCGCGCCCCAAGAATCACTGATAGGAAACCAGCGTTGCACCATTTTCATGGCTGAAATCTGGCTTCACGCCAAGCATGGCCGCCGACCGCCTGATGATGTTTCCCGCCATAACCCCCGCATTCGACGCCGCGACGTCGGTCATCCCAGGCTTTTCCGGGTGCGGAGCATCGGCGATCGTGAACACCAGGTATTGCGGATCGTCCATCGGGAAGGCGGCGACGAAGGTGTTGAAATTCAGTTCCTTCGAGTAGCGGCCATTGATGACCTTCTCGGCCGTTCCGGTCTTGCCGCCAACACGGTAGCCGGGGACCCTGGCGTTCCTGGCCGAGCCCTTCTCGGCGTTGAGCGAATAGAGGTAGCGCATGCCCTCGACGGTCTTGTCGCTCACCACTTTCTTGGCGGCGGCCATCGCTTGCTCCTGCGTCCGCACCAGGAAGGTCGGGTTCATCAGGAAGCCGCCATTCATAAGCGCCGCGCAGCCGACAGCCGCCTGCAGCGGCGTCGTCGACACGCCATGACCGAAGGCGATTGTGAACGAATTGACCTGTTTCCAGACCTTCGGCTCGGTCGGGCGTGCGACCTCAGGCAATTCGGTCTGCATCCGCTCCAGAATACCGAGGCGATGCAGGAATTCCCGGTGGCCCGCGATGCCGACCAGTTCAGCCTCCCTGGCCGACCCGATGTTGGACGAATAAAGGAACACCTCGGGCAGCGACAGCACGCGGTTCTTGCCGTGGAAATCGTGGATGGCCTGATGGCCGACACGGATTGGATGCGAGGCGTCGAAGCGGCTGTTCATCGTCGCTTTGCCGGAATCGAGCGCCATGGCCGAGGTGAAGCTCTTGAAGGTCGAGCCCATCTCATAGAGGCCCGCCGACATCCGGTTCAGCCGGTCCTTTTCCTGGGCATTGTAAGGATTGTTCGGATCGAAATCCGGCACCGAGGCCATGGCCACCACTTCGCCGGTCTTGACGTTGAGCACGACGGCGCCGGCGCCGATGGCGCGATAGCGCTCCAGGCCGGCGGCGATCTCGTCGCGCACCACATGCTGGATGCGCAGATCGATCGAAAGCCTCACCGGCTGCAGGTCCTTGGCCACCGCCAGGCCCGACGCCTGCAGATCGCTCAGGCCCTGCTCGTCGATATACTTCTCCATGCCGGAGATGCCCTGATTGTCGATGTTGGTCAGGCCGACAACATAGGATGAGGTTTCGCCGCTCGGATAGAAACGGCGCTTCTCGGTGCGAAAGCCGAAGCCGGGAATGCCGAGCTGCATGATATCGGCCTGCTGCTTGGGCGTCAGCTGCCGCTGCAGCCAGACGAAGCCGGCGCCGCTCTTCAGCTTGTGATAGGTCTGCTCGTAGTCGATCTCGGGGAGCACGGTCGACAATTTCTCGATCGCCTCGTCGGCGTCGACGATGCGGCGCGGCTCGGCAAACAGCGATGCCGTCTTGATGTCGGTCGCCAGCACTTCGCCATTGCGGTCGACAATGTCGGGCCGCGAGGCGGTGATCCGGCTCTGCGGGCCGCCGGACATGTCTGGCGACTGGAAGCCGAGATAGACCAGCCGCCCCGAAATGATCGAGAAGATGCCGAAAAACACCGCCATCGTCATCACGATGCGCGCCTTGCCTTTGCCGCCGGTCGCCTTGCGAGCACCCTCGACGACGATCGATCCGTCTCCACCCGTCCTGGCACGGCGCTTCAGCAGTTTGCCGATCATTGGGCGATGTCTCCGGTCACGACGGGATCCTTGTCGCCAGACGGCGCCTTGTCGGAATTGTCAGCCATGCTGTCCTGGCGTCCTTTCAGGATGTCCTGAATGTCCAGGGCCTTGGCCGGCAGGTCGCTCAAGCCCACGATCTGGCGGGCGCTGACCGGCTCGAGTGCGAGCTGCGTCTTGTAGAGTTCGGCGAGCTTCTGCAGCCGCGACGGCTGGGTGAGCAGGCTCCAGTCGGCCTTGAGCAGGTCGATCGTCTCCTCCTCATAGCGTATCTGGGTATGGATCTTCTGCACTGCCGCCAACTGGTCCTCGGCCTCGCGCTTGGTCTTGTAGGTCAGGGCTGCCGCCGAAACCATGACGGCGATCAGGACAATGTCGCTGGTACGGAACACGTGCTTACCTCTCCCCCGGCAGGTTGATGCCGGGAAGCTTTGGAAGACCGAAAATCGAAAAGTCGCCAGCGCGCGCCTGCGCTTCGGTGCGGATCGCGGCGCGCAGCCTGGCCGATCGGGCACGCGGATTGGCGGCGACCTCGGCATCGCCTGCCGTCACGCCGCCGCCAGCCTTGCGGAAGGTCGCGGTGCGCGCGTGCGCCTCGGGCAGATGGCGCGAGCCGGTGGCGACGTCGGCACGGTCGGCGATGAAGCGCTTGACGATGCGGTCTTCCAGCGAATGGAACGTCACCACGGCGAGCCGCCCACCGGGCTTCAGCGCACGTTCGGCAGCAAACAGCGCCTTGGCCAGTTCGCCAAGCTCGTCATTGACGAAGATGCGCAGCGCCTGGAAGACGCGGGTCGCCGGATGGATCTTGTCCTTCGGCGCACGGCCGATATGCGTCTCGATCGCGTCGGCCAGTTCCAGCGTGCGTTCGAACGGCTTCTTTTCGCGGCGCGCCTCGATCATGCGTGCGATACGGCCGGCGTGACGTTCTTCGCCGAGGAAGCCGAAGATGCGGGCAAGATCGCCCGGCTTGAAGCTGTTGACGACGTCGGCGGCGCTCAAGCCAGCCTGCGCCATGCGCATGTCGAGCGGCCCGTCATTGCGAAACGAGAATCCGCGCTCGGCCTGGTCGAGCTGCATGGAGGACACACCAATGTCGAGCACGACACCGTCGGCGCTCTCAACATGCTCGTCGAGCGTCGAGAACGGTGCCTGAACCAGCTTCAGCCGGCCGCCCGACTGCACTTCCAGATCGCGCCCGGCGGCGATGGCATCGGGGTCGCGGTCGATGGCGACGACGGAAGCCCCGGTCGCCAGAATGGCTCTGGTATAGCCGCCGGCGCCGAACGTGCCGTCGATGATGATGTCGCCCTCCGCCGGCGCCAGTGCCTCAAGCACTTCGCCAAGGAGGACCGGAATGTGGCGGACCGATCCGCCAACGGCGTGCCCACCTACAGCGTGAGGAAGGTCATCGCCGTGGCCCACCGTCATTCCGGTCGCTCCCCAGGCTTCGTCCCCTGCCGAAGCTGCAAAAGCCGGGCCCGTGCCTGCGCCCCATAGGCAGCAAGCCGTCCCAGCTCCCAGATCTGAAAGAAATTGCCGCGCCCGACAAAGGCCACCTCCGCCGAGATGCCGGTATGCTCGCGAATGAAATCGGTCATGGTGATGCGGCCGTCCTGGTCGAGCTTCAGGAACGTGCCGTCGCCATGGCAGAAGAACGACATGTCGTCCGCAGTCTGCAGGAAGGGATCTTCTTGCGCGATGCGCTGCTCGTAACGGTCGAGCAGATCCAGCCCGCCGACATCCATCGCCGGCAGGTCCAGGCAGCGTAGTGCATAGAGTTCCGAATAGCCGCGTTTCTGCACGACGGCGCGGAAATGCGCCGGAACGGAAACCCGCCCCTTCGCATCGATCCTGCTCACCGTGTTCGACAGAAACCGGTCCATTAAACGCTACAGCCGCTTGCGCCGCCGCACCCCTCTTCATTGTCCTGCACGCGCCGCCGCAGCGCGTTCCCTGCCCCGCACCCATCCCGTCCACATGGGCAAGAAACGGCAAACGCGCAGCCGCCGCGGCTGCCCGATTGGCGTACGCTTTACCCTGACACGGAACGAAAGCTTGAGTGTTCGAATGGGATATCATGGGGTGCTATGGGCGTCAACGGGAATAGGCTTCACAAACACGCGCATCGCGACCAATCCGAGCAGCCGTTACGGCACGTCTCGTCTTTATCGATCATTAAGCCTAACGAAGCGTTTAGAGTGCTTTGGCCCAACCGGAGGCGGCTTGCCGCGCAGCGCTGCCGCGCATAGCGTCACCCCTCTCATCCGCTTAGCAACAAGGTTTGACATCCATGTCCGAAACAGCCAGGTCACGCGCCGCGTCCCTCGCCCATCTGCGCCGCGATAACCTTGCCAAAGGCGACCCCATTCCGCTGCCCCTGAGCATGGCCGCCATCTTCCACAACCCGGGAAATGATACCAGCTACAGCCAGTATGGCCGCTACAGCAACACGACCTGGGACGCGGTCGAGCACATGCTGGCGCATCTGGAAGACGCGCAATGTGTCGGTTTCCCCTCTGGAATGGCGGCAATCTCGGCTGTGTTTTTCGGGCTGCTGAAATCCGGCGACCGCATCCTTTTGCCTTCAGACGGCTATCACGCCACACGGGCGCTGGCCGAACGCTTTCTGAAACCGTTCGGCATCGACTTCGACTTGCGACCGACATCGACTTTCCTCGACGGCGGCTTCGACGGCTATCGCCTCGCCTATGTCGAAACCCCTTCAAATCCGCGATTGGACATCTGCGACATCACGGCCGTCGCCGAGGCTGCTCACCGGGCCGGCGCGATTGTCGTTGTCGACAACACGACGATGACGCCTTTCGGCCAACGCCCGCTCGACCACGGCGCCGACATTGTCGTCGCCGCCGACACCAAGGCACCCAACGGCCATTCCGACGTGCTGTTCGGCCATGTCGCCAGCCGCGACGATGTGATCATCTCGGCCGTGAGAGGCTGGCGCGAGACCGCCGGCGGCATTCCGGGGCCGTTCGAAGCCTGGCTGGTGCATCGCGGCCTGGAAACGCTCGACGTGCGCTTCGACCGCATGTGCTCTTCGGCGGAAATGATCGCGCGTCGGCTGCAAGGCCACGAGGCGGTCAGCGGCTTGCGTTTCCCTGGCCTCGAAAACGATCCGTCGCACAACCTCGCCCGCGCCCAGATGGAGCGGTTCGGCTTCCTGATCTCCTTCGAACTCGCCTCGGAACAGAAGGCCGAGGATTTCATCAACAACTGCGCGCTGCTGCAGGCCGCGACATCCTTCGGCGGGGTCCACTCCTCGGCGGAGCGGCGCTTGAAACGAGGCGATGCGGTTCCTGCCGGCTTTGTGCGCCTGTCGATAGGCTGCGAACCCGTGGAAGAACTTTGGGCGGCGATCGAGGCTTCGTTGGACCGGGTCGGCGGCTGATCGAATCTAGCACGACCCTCATCGGCTTCGGATGGCCGGAGACGCTTGAATCGACAGGCGCGCCCGAGGGCGCAACCTGCTGATCTCAAAGGATTTCTCTCCGGGAAAACTGCCAGCTGGCCTGTAAGCCGGGTTCTGTATGGCCCTCGCCCCTTGCGGGACGAGAACGTGGCGGCCATTCATCTTGGGCACATGTTGCCATGCGCCTCACGCAACCTACCCGGACGGTGAGCCGGAAACAGCCCTCGAGGGTTTCCCCTCGCACCGCCCCTATTCGGTTTTGCTCCCGGTGGGGTTTACCGTGCCGCTCCTGTTGCCAGTCGCGCGGTGGGCTCTTACCCCACCCTTTCACCCTTACCCCGACAAAGTCGTGGCGGTTTGCTTTCTGTGGCACTTTCCCTGGGGTCGCCCCCGCCGGCCATTAACCGGCACCGTGTCTCCATGGAGCCCGGACTTTCCTCACTCGCGGCCTTTCAGCGTTTGCGAGTGCGGCCGCCCAGCCAGCTGGCAAGGCGTATAAAGGGGTTCAGCCGGGAAAACGCAAATGAAAAAGCCGGCTTGTCCGTCGGCTCTCGCAACTTGCAATCAGAGCGCCGCCATCTGAACCTTGACCTTGCTGCAATAGGCGGCCGAGATCGGGTTCATCCGCGTCGCGGCATGGCCGGCATTGTATTTCAGGATCGTGCCACAGGTCGTGCCACCACCAAGGTTCTGCGCCAAAGCGAGATACTTCATGCCGTATTTGATGTTGGTGTCGGGATCGAACAGCCCCTTGGCTGACCCGTTATACCCCATCATCCGCGCCGTCGCCGGCTTGATCTGCATCAGGCCGATTTCACCGGCGCTGCCGACCATGTTCGGCCGATAGTTGCTCTCAATGGTGATGACGGCATGAGCCAGCGAGACCGGAACGCCGTAGCTTGCCGCATAGCGGGCGACGATCGCGGAATACTGGCCGCTGCTGGCCACCGCCGCCGTCGACGTTGCGACATTCCTGAGGCCGATCGATGCCGTTGTCGTCATGTCGACGGTTTTGCGGCCGCGCTTCGTCTGCCTCGCGGATTTCTTCGCCTTGGTCCAGCTTACCTTTTCCACCTTGGCGGAAGCCTGCTTCGTCGCCTTTGCACTCCTGCTGCTTTTGGCCGGAATGGCCTTGCCCTTGGCGGTCGCCGCGACGAGCCCCTGATCGGCCCGTGGGCTTACCGGCGCGGCGTCAGCCGCACTGAAGGCAAAAGTCATTACGCCGGCAGCAAGAGCTGCCGTTAAAACGGTCAATTTCTGCATGTGATCCTGTTCTGTCTGGGCCACGCGAAGATTTTCGCGCGGAGCTGCTTGATCAATATCGGAACATCGGGGGCTAGAGGTCCGACAAACTGTACGGATTGCCGTTTGAAGTCCGAATTGGCGCCAATGAAGGCGCGGCAAGTCACTTTGAGTGACAGCTTGTAACTTAACGAAGGGAAGAGATTACTTTGGGCGGACCTTGACCCAGGGTCAATCCCTGGCCGAAGCAAGCAGTCTTTGCAGCGTGCGCATCGTCGACCCGTCGGCCACGCCATCCACAAGGCGAGGCCGGAAATGCCGTTGGAAGGCCTCGACGACAATCCGTGTCTGATGGTCGAAAATGCCCGATATCTCGACACCATAGCCGTAGAGCGCCAGCATCGACTGCAGCGCCTCGACATCGGCCCCGCTGTCACCGGGCTTCAGCGCGGCTCCGCGCCTCACCGGTGAGGCCGGCACGAAATGGCCGACACCGGCGCCAGACAGCACTGCCCACGGGAACTTCTCGCCCGGATCGATCTTTCGCCCCGGCGCCACGTCGGAATGCGCCAGCACCCGTTTGGCAGGAATTGCATGCCGCGCGGCAATCCCCTTGCACAGGCCGATCACCGCCTCGATCTGGCGTCCGGGAAATCCTGGGTAACCCAGCGAATGTCCCGGATTGGCGATTTCGATGCCGACCGAGCAGGAGTTGATGTCGGTGCGTCCGAACCAGGAACTCTTGCCGGCGTGCCACGCGCGGTCGCTTTCCCTGACCATCTGCACGATGTGGCCATTCTCATGGACGAGATAGTGCGACGAGACCTCGCTCGCCGGATCGCACAGCCACGCTTCCGCCCCGGCACCCGTCGCCATGCCGGTATAATGCAACACGATTATATCGGCCTTCAGCGTGTCACGCCTTGGCCCGAAATTCGGCGATACCCTGACCTCGGCGCTCGGCTCGTCGGGCAGGAAGCCGCTCATGCGTGCCGCAGGCCCCGCTCGATCATCTCGTAGGCCGCGTTGATCGCCGCGACCCTGGTGGTTGCGATCTTGATGAATTCCTGCGGCAGACCGCGTCCGATCAGCCGGTCCGGATGGTTGTCCGACACCAGCTTGCGATACCGCTTCTTGACCTCTTCAAACGGCTTGCCGCGCTCGATGCCGAGTACGACATAGGGATCGCCAGCGCCAAGATTGACGTGCCGCGCCATGATGGCTTCGTAATGCGCCTCATCGATGCGGAAGATTTCGGCAATACGGTGCAGGAAGATGCCTTCGCCCTCATGCACCACGCCGTCGGCCTTGGCGATGTGGAACAGGCCGTCCAGTATGTCTTCCAGCATCACGCAATTCGAATGGCCAGAGCCGCACATCTGCGCCATACGCTCGGCATAGATCTCGAAGCCGGCCACGTCTTGCTGGGCAAGTTCGAACAACCGCGCCACATTGCGCGTCTCCTTCGGCGGCACCTCGAATATTTCCTGGAAGGCACGCACCTCGTCCTGGGTGACGATGCCGTCGGCCTTGGCCATCTTGGCCGAAAGCGCGATCATCGCCACCGAGAAGGCGACGCGGCGGCGCAGATCGGCATCGCCGGAGAAAACCGTGCGCACGGCCTCGACAACGTCGGCAACGCCCGACGTCGCTGAAGACGATACCCGTGTGATAAACTCGCCGAGGCGGTCCCAAATCGACATGGTCCGTTTCATAAAGCCAACCGGTCACCGCTATCAAGCCAATAACGGCGCATGGCTGCGATGTGAAGATAAGCAGCCTTGTCTGGTCGGGTGGGTCGGGTCGGCTGATCGCCTCTACGAGAAAAGGCCGGCATGACGCCGGCCTTCCTCCCAAGACACGCTCTACAGGTACAAGCTACTGCGCGGGCGCAGGAGCAGGTGTTGCCGGAGCCGGCTCGGCGGGCTTGGTCGAATTGTCGGCCGGGGCCGCAGGCTTCATCGGCTGCTCGGCGGCCGGCGGATTGGTGCTCTGGGTGGTGGTTTTGTCAGTGCCGCTGTCGCTGCAGGCAGCAACGCCCAGAAGGGCAATGGCGGACAAGGAAGCCAGAATGAGCTTTTTCATAACATCTCTCCTTCAATACACGCTCAAATTGCAGTGAGCGCTCGCAGAGACAATGCATCACCGGGCCATGAGTTTCGTAACGTTGCGTTTCCACCTGTAACATCGACCGGCGCTTTTGCGATTGCCGGCCTGACAGCGGCGAACTAACACGATGCATTGAATGGAATTGAAGTGCCGGGAGCTGCAATGGCGTCGAAATGGGATTTCTGGATCGATCGCGGCGGCACCTTCACCGATGTCATCGGCCGTGACCCGCAAGGCGGGCTGCATCCGCGCAAGCTGCTGTCGGAAAACCCCGAGGCCTATGCCGACGCCGCCATCCAGGGCATACGCGACCTGCTCGGCCTTGAACCGGGCGCCGCGATACCGTCCGGCCAGATCGGCGACATCAAGATGGGCACCACAGTTGCCACCAACGCGCTTCTGGAGCGCAAGGGCGACCGCGTGCTGCTGCTCATCACCAAGGGATTTCGCGATGCGCTGAGGATCGCCTATCAGGCGCGGCCGGACATTTTCGCCAAGGAGATCATCCTTCCCGAACAGCTCTATGAGCGCGTCATCGAGATCAACGAGCGCGTGCTTGCCGATGGCTGCGTCGAGCGACTGCTCGACATCGCCGCTTGCCGGCCGGCCATCGAACAGGCGAAGGCAGACGGCATCGACGCCGTGGCCATCGTCTTCATGCATGCCTGGAAATATCCCGATCACGAGAAGGCGGTGGCAAAGGTCTGCCGCAAGATTGGCTTCGCCCAAGTTTCGGTCAGCCACGAGGTCTCGCCGCTGATCAAACTGGTCGGCCGCGGCGACACCACCGTGGTCGACGCGTATCTGTCGCCGATCCTGTCGCGGTATGTGCAGAGGGTGGCGGGCGAGCTAGGCGCGGCCCCGATCTCCCCACCTGTGGGGGAGATCGGCCAATTTCCTCACCTCATGTTCATGATGTCCTCCGGCGGCCTCACCGCAGCCGACATGTTCCAGGGCAAGGACGCGCTGCTGTCTGGCCCCGCCGGCGGTGTCGTCGGCATGGTCGAGACGGCGAAGCTCGCCGGTTTCGACAAGGTCATCGGCTTCGACATGGGCGGCACCTCCACCGATGTCGCCCACTATGATGGCGAGTATGAGCGCGCCTTCGATACCGAAGTCGCCGGCGTACGCGTCCGCGCCCCGATGATGCGCATCCACACGGTCGCCGCCGGCGGCGGTTCGATCCTGCACTACGAGGCAGGCCGTTTTCGCGCCGGACCGGACTCCGCCGGCGCCAATCCTGGCCCCGCAGCCTACCGGCGCGGCGGGCCGCTCGCCGTCACCGACGCCAACGTCATGCTCGGCAAGTTGCAGCCCGATTTCTTCCCGGCGATCTTCGGCCGCGGCCAGGACCAGCCGCTCGACGTCGAGACCGTGCGCGCAAAATTCGCGGCACTGGCCGCCGAGATCGGCGACGGCCGCTCGCCGGAAGCGGTTGCGGAAGGTTTTATCACCATCGCCGTCGAGAACATGGCCAATGCCATCAAGAAGATTTCGGTGCAGCGCGGCTACGACGTCACCGAATACCTGCTCAACTGCTTCGGGGGCGCCGGCGGCCAGCACGCGTGCCTGGTCGCCGATGCGCTTGGCATGGAGGCGGTGCTGATCCACCCCTTCTCCGGACTGCTTTCCGCCTATGGCATCGGCCTGGCGTCGGTGTTCGCCTCGCGCCAGCAGGCGCTGCTCAAGCCCCTTGCCGAGGAATCCAGAACGGAGATCGGCAACCTCATCGCCACCTTGAAAAAAGCAGTCATCGCGGAGCTGGCGGCGCAAGGCATCGCCGAGGATAGGGTTGCCACCAAGCCGGTGTTGCACATCCGCTATGACGGCACCGACACGACACTGCCGGTGAATTTCGAAAGTGACTCGATTTTCCAGGCCAGGCGGGCTTTCGAAATTGCCCACAAGGCGCAATTCGGCTTCGTCTATGACGCCAAGCCGATGATCGTCGAGACGGTCGGCGTCGAGGGCATCGAAATCGGCGAGAGCAGCGCCGAGGCCTATGCGCCCGCCGGACCTGCAAGGGTTGAAGCTGGTGCTTCTGGAACGCGGCGCATCTACACCGAAGGCGGGTGGCATGAAGCTAGCATCCATCGTCGCGAAAACCTGCGCCCGTCCAATCTGGTCGCAGGCCCTGCGCTGATCATCGAACCGAACCAGACCATCGTCGTCGAGCCGGGCTGGCAGGCCGAAATCACCAATCTCGATCACGTCGTGATCCGTCGCACACAAAGGAAAGCGCGCGCTGCTGCCCTCGGCACATCAGCCGACCCGGTTATGCTGGAGGTCTTCAACAACCTCTTCATGTCGATCGCCGAGCAGATGGGCGTGACGCTGCAGAACACCGCCTACTCCGTCAACATCAAGGAAAGGCTGGATTTTTCCTGCGCCGTCTTCGACCACACAGGCGCCCTGGTCGCCAACGCGCCGCACATGCCGGTGCATCTGGGATCCATGGACCGCTCGGTCGAAACCGTCATCCGGCTGAACTCCGGCGACATCCACCCCGGCGACGTCTTTGCCTTGAACGCGCCCTATAATGGCGGCACGCATCTGCCAGATATCACCGTGGTGACGCCCGTCTTCGACGATGCCCAGGAGAACATCCTGTTCTGGGCGGCCTCGCGCGGCCATCACGCCGATATAGGCGGCACCGCCCCCGGCTCGATGACGCCGCTTGCCACCACCGTGGACGAGGAAGGTGTGCTGTTCGACAATTTCCGCATCGTCGATCGTGGGAAATTCCGCGAGGCCGAGCTGCACACGCTGCTCACCGACCACCGCTACCCGGCCCGCAACCCACACCAGAACATCGCCGACCTCAAGGCGCAGATCGCCGCCAACGAGAAAGGCGTCGCCGAGCTGCGCAAGATGGTCGCGCATTTCGGTCTCGGTGTCGTCGAGGCCTATATGGGCCATGTCCAGGACAATGCCGCCGAAAGCGTGCGCCGCGTGCTGGAACGGCTGCCGGATAGCTCGCATTACGAATACCCGACCGATACCGGCCAGGTCATCAAGGTGAAGATCACGGTCGACCGGCAAAAGCGCGAGGCAACGGTCGACTTCACCGGCACCTCGCCTGTCATGAAGAACAATTTCAATGCGCCGGAGCCGGTCGCCCGCGCAGCCGTGCTTTATGCCTTCCGCGTCATGGTCGAGGACATGATCCCGATGAATGCCGGATGCCTGCGGCCGATCAACATCATCATTCCCGATGGCTGCATGCTGAAGCCCGCCTACCCCGCCGCCGTCGTCGCCGGCAATGTCGAGACCTCGCAGCATGTCACCAATGCGCTGTTCGGCGCCATGGGCGCCATGGCCAATGCGCAGGGCACGATGAACAACCTCACCTTCGGCAACAAGCAGTACCAGTATTACGAAACCATCTGCTCCGGCTCGCCGGCCGGCCAGATGAACTCCGGCCGCGGCTTTGCCGGCACATCAGGCGTCCACACCCACATGACCAACTCGCGCCTGACCGATCCGGAAGTGCTGGAACTGCGCTTTCCCGTGGTGCTGGAGGATTTCCACATTCGCGAGGGATCCGGCGGCAAGGGCAAATGGAAAGCCGGCGACGGCACCAAGCGCACCATCCGCTTCCTCGAGAAGATGGAATGCGCGATCCTGTCTTCGCACCGCAACCGCCCGCCGCAGGGTCTGGACGATGGTGCCGATGGCGAGGTCGGATCGACCAAGGTCCGCCGCAAGGATGGCACGATCGATGTGCTGAAGGCCTGCGACCAGACCGTGCTTGAAGCTGGCGAAGCGGTCATCCTGACGACGCCGACGTCGGGCGGGTTTGGCAAGCTGTTGTAACGCGCAAATTCAGATGACATCAGCGGCCAAAGGCTGGGAAAAGTGATAAAACGCGAACGACGCTAGTAGAACTCAATTCGTAGGTACTATGATGTCATATTGGCGAACCCACCAAGATTCCAGAAATTGTGCCATTCTTGCTGATTGGGGGAATGACTATGGATCGCAAGATCTTCTAGGAATGGAAGGTGCGAGGGATATCGACCAAAGCAAGCTGCGATTCCGCTTTGACAAACAGCGCCCCCTCCCAATCGGAGATTTCGCGCCGACTGCTAAGCCGGGTGTTTTGTTTGCGAGGCGTGAAATATTCGACCTGTTTGGGTCGATAATTTTACAGAGCCGCCACAAATTCTACACAGCAAAAACTGACAAATACGATCTGGAAATATATGTTCCCATGGAAGAGGTGGATGGTTTCGATTTTTTAAGGTCTAATTACGAAAAATATCAATTTGATGGCGGCGACATATCTAGGATTTTTGATTTGAAATTGAAAGAAGGGTTTTCAACAGATCTAGATTTATTTAGACTAAGAGATCCCTTTGTTGCCAGATTCGACATAATCTTTTCTGATAAATTTAAAGACACATACGAGTCCAATAAGCTAACAGGACTTCGGTTCGCTGCGGCCTGATTTTGCGTCAACAGGTTGTCACCGGCCTGTCATGACCCTGGGGTACCCGCTTGCGACAAAGCAAATGGGGAATCACTTTGTCATGACGGACGTCTCCTCGGATCTGGTTTTTCGCCGCGGCAAGGAAGTTGGAAAAGCGGTCTACCAGAACCGCGCACTTTCGAAAGCCGGCATCTCCGAGCGGCTGTTCGCTCTCCTGTTTTCTGGGCTCGTCTACCCACAGATCTGGGAAGACCCCGATGTCGACATGGAGGCCATGCAGCTTGGCCAGGGTCACCGCGTCGTCACCATCGCTTCGGGCGGCTGCAACATCCTGGCCTACCTCACTCGCTCGCCGGCACAGATCGACGCCGTCGACCTCAACGCCGCCCACATCGCCCTGAACCGCATGAAGCTGGAGGCGGTGCGACGCCTGCCCTCGCAGGGCGACCTGTTCCGCTTCTTCGGCGCCGCCGACACCAGCCACAATTCGGAAGCCTACGACCGTTTCATAGCGCCGCATCTCGATCCCGTCAGCCGCCATTACTGGGAACACCGCAGCTGGCGGGGCCGCCGGCGCATCGGTGTTTTCGACCGCAATTTCTACCAGACCGGCCTGCTCGGCCTGTTCATCGCCATGGGTCACCGCTCAGCGAAGTTCTTCGGCGTCAACCCGGCCCGCATGATGGAAGCCAAAAACATCGGCGAACAGCGCCGCTTCTTCAACGAGGAGCTGGCGCCGGTTTTCGACAAGAAGCTGCTGAAATGGGCAACGTCGCGCAAGGCTTCGCTGTTCGGCCTCGGCATTCCGCCGGCGCAGTATGATTCGCTGATCACATCAGGCGATGGCACCATGGCCAGCGTGCTGAAGGCCCGGCTGGAAAAGCTCGCCTGCGATTTTCCCCTAGAGAACAATTATTTCGCCTGGCAGGCTTTTGCCCGGCGCTACCCCGAGCCGGGCGAGGCCGCCCTGCCCGCCTATCTGGAAAAGCAGAACTACGACACCATCCGCGGCAATATCGACCGCGTCGCCATCCACCATGCCAATCTGATCGAGTTCCTCGCCGGCAAGGATGCGGGCGCTGTTGACCGCTTCATCCTGCTCGATGCGCAGGACTGGATGACCGATGAGCAGCTCAATGCGCTGTGGTCGGAAATCACCCGCACCGCTTCGGCCGGCGCCCGCGTCATCTTCCGCACCGCCGCCGAACCCAGCCTGCTGCCGGGCCGCGTCTCGACCTCGCTGCTCGACCAGTGGGACTATCAGAACGAGGCGTCGCGCGAGTTCTCGGCCCGTGACCGCTCGGCCATCTATGGCGGGTTCCACCTCTATGTGAAGCGCGCGGCATGAGCACGACGGAGCTGCCGGCCAGCCATGCCGAACTGATGGACGGCGTCTATCGCTGGCAGCGCCATATCTACGACCTGACCCGCAAATACTATCTGCTCGGCCGCGACCGGCTGATCGAGGGGCTGGAGATACCGGCCGGCGGCACCGTGCTGGAACTCGGCTGCGGCACCGGCCGCAACATCATTCTGGCAGCGCGTCGCTATCCGGATGCGCATTTCTTCGGCCTCGATATCTCGGCTGAAATGCTGGAAACGGCAGCCAAAGCAATCGACCGCGAAGGCCTGTCTGACCGAGTCACGCTGGCAAGGGGCGACGCCACCGATTTCGACGCCGGAGCACTTTACGGCATCGAACGCTTCGACCGCGTCTTCGTCTCCTATTCGCTGTCGATGATCCCCGGCTGGGAAAAGACCGTGTCGGCAGCATTGGCCGCACTGTCCCCCAGCGGCTCGCTGCACATCGTCGATTTCGGCCAGCAGGAAGGCCTGCCCAACTGGTTCCGGACGATGCTGCGCGGCTGGCTCAGAAAATTCCACGTCACACCGCGTGAATCCCTGCGCGAAGTGCTTGAATCGGAATCGCGGCGAACCGGCGCAACCTTCCGTTTCCGCACGCTTTATCGCGGCTATGCCTGGCTGGCGGTGATCAAGATCTAAGTTTGCAACCTGAAGGCCGCTGCTCCCAACCGCTATAAGGCGGCAGCAACCGCGTGCGCATTGCCATATGGCCCACAGAGTGGTACATCAGCTCCACGCTGGAAGTATGTGATGATCGTCGACTTTAGAGACGGATGGCTGCGGGCCTACTTTGTAGACAATACCCGCTCCCGCAACATTCCGTCCGATCTCGAAAGCCGCTTGTTCCGAAAGCTCCAGATGATTGACGATGCGGCGATTGACCAAGATTTGCGTGCTCCGCCCAGCAATCATTTCGAGAAGTTGCGCGGCAATCTCGAAGGCTTCCATTCTATCCGCGTCAACAAACAATGGCGTCTGGTCTTCCGGTGGGACGGCGGTCGCGGTGAGGCGTCGGACATCTATCTCGACGACCACAGTTACAAGTGAGGTGAGAGACATGTTGATGACCACACGCAAACCAGCAACGGTTGGCGAAATTCTCACCGAGGAATTCATGCAGCCGCTTGGCTTGACGCAGGCGGCTTTGGCCGGGGCGATGGGCGTTCAGCGCAAGCATGTGAATGAATTGTGCAACGACCGCCGCAACGTGACAGCGGCAACCGCGCTCATTCTGGCACGGGTGTTTGGCAACAGCCCCGACTTCTGGCTGAACGTCCAACGCCGCAGCGATCTTTGGACGGTCATGAATTCGCCCGACGAACGGGCGCGTGTCGACCGCGCCAAGCCTTTACCGACAGCCGCGTAGACAAGATTTGCAGGGCTAATGTAGCGCCTTGACCAACGCTCCCACCATCGCCTGCGGCCGATAGCCGAACTTGGCCGGCGTCAGACCCAACCGCACGATCACCAATTGCTCGGATGGAATGATGGTGACCGTCTGCCCGTCATGGCCTTCCATCCAGTAGGCATCCTTGGGCAGGCCTGCCGCGACACCGGCGCCGGGGCTGTCCTCGTCGCCCGGTCCTTCGATCCACAACTGGCCCTTGCCATAGACTTTCGAGGCCGGCGCCGGCTCCCGCATCCAGTCGACGAAGCCGGCCGGCAGGACCTGGTTGCCGTTCCACACACCGCCTTGTAGCAGGAACTGACCGAAGCGCGCCCAGTCATGCGCCGTCGCATAGAGATAGGATCCGCCGACGAAGGTGCCCTGTTCGTCGGTCTCGAGCACGGCGCTGTGCATGCCGAGCGGCTCGAACAGCGCGCTGCGCGGCCATGTCAGCGCCTTGACCTTGTCGCCGATCGCATCCTGCCAGAGGCGCGACAGCATCACCGCCGTGCCGCTCGAATAGGAAAACACCTTGCCGACCTCGGCCGCCAGCGGCTTTGATTCGGCAAAGCCCGCCATGTCGGGTTCGAGATAGAGCATGCGCGTAACATCGGCGACGTCGCCATAATCCTCGTTGAACTCCAGCCCGCTCGACATCGCCATCATGTCGGTAAGGCTGATCGCGGCGCGGCCATCGGCCTTCCACGGCGCAAACAGGCCCTTGTTGTCGACCGCCATCTTGCCATCCTTGACCAGCGTGCCGATGATCGCGGCATTCACCGTCTTGGTCATCGACCAGCCGAGCAGCGGCGTCTTGGCGGAAAAGCCGTCGCCATAGCGTTCCGCAACGACGCGGCCGTTCTTGACCACCACAATCGCGCGCATGCCGGTGCCAGCCATCGCTGCATCGCCGAGGACCTTGGTGATTTCGGGATTCTGCGAGGCATCGACCCGATCTCCCTCCGGCCACAGATCGCCCTTGGCGGCTACCGACGCTTCGGCAGGGATGGTCGTGCGCCGCGCCTTGCCGACATCGCCATCGGGAACCGAGGCGCAGCCCAGCCCCTCGCGCGCGACGGCAACGCTCTTGCCGAGGAAGCCAAGCAGGCCCGCTGATACAGTGCCTCGGTTCTTGTCCACCGAGACGCGCATCAGCCGCAGCAGCGGGTGGCCGGGCGCCTGAACGTCGACGGCCAGCACCTCGTTGGGATCGCGCCCGGCGATGAAGACGTTCGAGCAGACGATCTTGGCCGAATAGCCGGAGCCGACACGGATCAATTCGGGCGGCGCGATGTAAAGCCAGGCAAACAAAGCGGCGACCGCCAGCACGATCAAGCCAAGCAGCCATTTGATGATCTTGACGACGATCCGCATCTTTTCCGTCCCTGCTTTTCGGCTGCCGGTAGTTTCCGGCTCGATTTATGTCATCGAATTGCCGCCATTGCTTCCGCAAAATCGCGGCTGTTGTCGAGCGCCATCAACGGATTATCAACCATGATCGGCGATCACTAAAAATGGTATATTGAGCGATGCGTGGGGCGATCGCTCGAAGAGGCCAGATCGGCCATTAGTTCACAGACCCATCAGCGACCGGCTGATTCCGGCTTGGAAGTTGTGATGCGCCGTCTTGCGGCTCTTTTCATGCTGACGCTGCTCGGCGCCTGCTCGACCGTGGATGATCTGTCACTGTCGCCATCCGCGTCCAGCAGTCGGACGGTGGCCGTGCGCGCGCCGCGCTTCGCCGATTCCAAGCCGCATGAATGGGACAGCGGCGCGCCGTGGAACTACGCCGTCCACGGCACCGACGTCTCCAAATACCAGACCTCGGTCGACTGGCCGACGGCCAGGGCGAGTGGCATTTCCTTCGCCTTCATCAAGGCGACCGAGGGCGGCGACCGCTTCGACGAGTATTTCAACGAGCACTGGGCGCGCACGAAAGCCAATGGCATTCCGCGCGCAGCCTATCATTTCTTCTATTTCTGCACGCCCGCCGCCCAGCAGGCGCGCTGGTTCATCCAGAACGTCCCGGTCGACCGCTCAGCGATGCCGCCAGTGCTCGACATGGAATGGAACCCGCAATCCCCGACCTGCAGGCTGCGCCCCGACCCTGCCACGGTGCGCGCGGAAATGACCACCTTCCTCGAAATCGTCGAGCGGCACTACGGCAAGAAGCCGATCATCTACACATCGGTCGATTTCTTCGACGACAACGAGCTGTCGACCTTCCGCGGCTATCCCTACTGGCTGCGCTCCGTCGCTGGGCACCCGCGAGAGAAGTATGGCAGCCACCCCTTCACCTTCTGGCAATACACCGGAACCGGCATTGTTCCCGGCATGACCGGCAAGTCCGACATCAATGTCTTCAACGGCAGCGAAGCTGCCTGGAACAAATGGCTGCGGCAGAACACCCGTTGACATCAGTTCAACGGCAGCTCGGCTTCGATTATGCTGCTCCAGCAGAGCTCCCGTTGAACCGGTGACGACGGCAGCGAACCGCCTCCAATAAGGGACTGCGGCAGAACACCCGTTGACACCAGGCTCTTCGCCTGCTTTTCGACACAGCCAGCGGTAAAGAGTGCAACCGCCGGTAATCCAGGGCGTTGGGCTTCCCAGGCGAAGCACGATAGATTGCCCCTGTTCGTTTCGAAAGGAAGCTGATGCGACTGCGTTCCCAAGCCCTCGCGGCGCTGTTCTTGTGCGCCACGGCCTTGCCGGCGATGGCGCAGGAATGCGGCGGCGATTTCGAAACCTGGAAACAGGGTGTAGCAGTGGAGGCCAAGGCGGCCGGCGTCGGTGCTGTCGGCCTCGATGCGCTGGAAGACGCCAGGATCGATGAAAGAGCCTTGGCGCGCGACCGCGCCCAGGGCGTCTTCACCCAGACCTTCGTCGAGTTTTCCAACCGCATGATCTCGGCCTACCGGCTGAAGCAAGGTGCGGCGAACATGAAGAAATATGCCGATGTCTTCGCGCGCGCCGACCAGCAGTTCGGCGTTCAGGCGCCTGTCATCACCGCCTTTTGGGCGCTGGAAACGGACTTCGGCGCCGTGCAGGGCGATTTCCACACGCTGAGCGCGCTGGTGACGCTGTCGCATGATTGCCGCCGCCCGCAGCTGTTCCGCCAGCAGCTGGTGCCGCTTCTGGAGCTGATCGACCATGGCGTCCTGCCGGCCGACGTCCAGGGCGCCTGGGCCGGTGAGATCGGCCAGACGCAGATCCTGCCTTCCGACTATTTGGCCAGCGGCGTCGATGGTGATGGTGACGGCAAGATCGACCTGCGCAAAAGCGTGCCGGACGTGATCATGACCACGGCCAACAAGGTGCTGTCGCGCGGCTGGAAGCGCGACGAACCCTGGATCCAGGAAGTGCGCGTGCCAGACCAGATGCCCTGGGACCAGACCGGGCGCACCAACAAACTGCCGCTGACACAGTGGGCGCAATGGGGCGTCACCAATCCCGACGGCTCGCCGCTGGTCGACAAGGGCCTCACGGCTGGCCTGGCGCTGCCCATGGGCCGCAAGGGGCCGGCCTTCCTCACCTATGAGAATTTCGACGTCTATCTCGAATGGAACCAGTCCTTCACCTACGCTCTAACCGCGGCCAACCTCGCCGCACGGCTCGCCGGCGCGCCGCCGCTTGATCCGCGCAACCCTGAGCCCGGCCTCAACAACGACCAGATGAAGGCGCTGCAGACCAAGCTCGAAGCCCGGGGCTACGATGTCGGCACGGTCGACGGCATTCTCGGCACCAATACCCGCGAAGCGATCCGCAAGGAGCAGATGCGGCTGGGATTGCCGGTGGATGGCTGGCCGACGCCGGAGCTGTTGGGGAAATTGTAGCACCTCTTCCTTCTCCTCCTTGTGGGAGAAGGTGGATCGGCGCGCAGCGCCGAGACGGATGAGGGGTGTTCCAGCGGAGTGAGGCGTTGGTGTCGTCTGGTTCAGTTCGCTGTTGACGTGTCGCCAAGCTGGAACACCCCTCATCCGACCTCGCTTCGCGAGGCCACCTTCTCCCTCAAGGGGAGAAGGAAGAAACTCAGTCCGCCATCGTCTCCAGACTGGCAAACCCCTGCGGGGCATCGCCCTCGTCGAAGGGCGTCGTCACCTCGACGAAGGTGTCGGGATAAAAACCGTTGAAGCGGGTCCTCAGCGACAGCGAATAGGCGCCGATATGGCCGATTTCGATCCAGTCGCCAGTGTCGACGGTTTCCGGCAGCCAGAATGGCCTGGACAGGATGTCGACGGAATCGCAGGTCGCGCCGCAGACCTTGAAAGGCACGATCTTGTTCTCGTCGCCATTGCGGGTCCGGATCGCCGGATCAGGAATGAAACGGGCCGGCAGCGTGATCTTACCGGTCCATGAATCCGACAGCGACGCCCAGATGCCGTCATTGATGTAGAGCCGCTTGCCCTTGCGCAGCAGCACCCGCACGATCAGCGACAGGCAGCGCGCCACGATCACCCTGCCCGGCTCGGCCACCAACGGCATCTGGTCGAACTGGTATTCCTTCAGGTCACCGGAAAGCCGCGACATGATCTGGCCGAGCGACGGCATCTCGACCTGCTTGCGGTTCGGATCATTGCCATACTCGGCCGGAAAGCCGCCGCCGACGTCGAGCCCGGCAATGTCGAAGGTCAGCCGGTTGCGCACCCAGTCGGCCGAGGCCAGTGCCCGCTCATAGGTGTCGGGATCCTCGATCTGGCTGCCGACATGGAAACATAGGCCAACCTTGTAGCCCGTGCGGTTCAGCCGCTCCGCCAATTCCACGGCATAGGCAGGCCCGGCGCCGAACTTCTTCGACAGTTCGTAAGCGGCGTGGCCCTTGGTCTGCACCCGCACGAACACGCTGATCGTGCCCGGATCGATGTCCAGTGCCCGCACCACCCGCGTCACCTTGGTGATCTCATCCTCATGGTCGAGCGAAATGACGCGGATGCCGTATTTTTCCAGCGCCAGCTTGATATCAGACTGCGCCTTGACGGGATGCATGTAGAGCATCTCGGCATCGGGCGAGACCGCGCGCACGGCGGCGAACTCGCCGGGCGAAGCCACGTCGAAGGCGGTGACACCGGCCTCGACCAGCGCCTTCAGCACGATCGGCTCGCCATTGGTCTTGACCGCATAGGCGGTCTTGCCGGGAAACATGCCCATGAACTGCCTGGCATCGGCCTTCAGCACCTGCGGGCGGAAGCAATAGACCGGATCGTCCGGACGAAGCGCCAGTGCCGCCTCGCGGGCATTCTCGAATCGCTGCATTGACGAATCCTCGACCTCGGCTGCGCACAATTAATCCAAGCTAGCGGCTAATGAAAACAATTCTGTGTCTCGCAGTGCTGACGCAGCGGCGATAGGTCTTTGGCAGCACCGTTTGCCAGCGATCATGTTTCGGGTGGCCCTTGTCGGCAGACCCGATATGCCGTGTGTCTGACTGGCTGACATTCAGCGCGTCTTGGGGAGGACGATTCGCATGGCAGTGACTGCGACATCAACACCACGCGGACCGATGACGCTCACCGACTGGGGGCAATTGCTGCTGCTTGGCGCGATCTGGGGCGGCTCGTTCTTCTTCGCTCGCATCGCGGTGGCGGAGCTTCACCCGCTGGTGCTGGTGCTGTTTCGCGTCGGCATCGCCGCCATCGCGCTGCAGATCTATCTCGGCCTGCGCGGCCCGTCCTTCCGCCTCGCCCTTCCGCATGCCGGCCTGTTCTTCCTGCTGGCCTTCACCAATAATGTCGTGCCGTTCTCGCTGATCTTTGCCGGCCAGACGGAGCTTGGCGCCGGCGTCGCCTCGGTGCTCAATGCGACGACGCCATTCTGGACGCTGATCCTCGCCAATGCGCTGACATCGGACGAAAAGCTGTCCTGGAACAAGCTCGCCGGCATCGGGCTCGGCGTCGCCGGCACAGCTGTCATGATCGGTCCCGGCCTGCTTGCCGGGCTTGGCGGACCGGTCTGGGCCAAATTCGCGCTGATCGGCGCCTCCCTGTCCTATGCCGTTGCGCTCATGATCGCCCGCCGCTTCAAGGGCGTGCCCTCGCCGGTTCTCGCCACCGGACAAATGACCGCCTCAACCATCATCATGATCCCGATCGTGCTCTTCGTGCATGGTCCGGCCGGGCTGTTCTCCGCCTCGCCGCCGGTCTGGGCGGCGGTGCTGGCGCTGGCGCTGCTGTCGACCGCCTTCGCCTACGTCCTCTACTTCAACCTCGTCGCCTCGGCCGGTGTCACCAACGCTTCGCTGGTCACGCTGATCGTGCCGGCCAGCGCCCTTCTGCTCGGCTTTCTGTTCCTGGGCGAGCGGCTGGAGCTGTTCGAGATCGGCGGCGTGGTGTTGATCGCGCTTGGTCTTCTCACGATCGACGGACGTGTCCTCGGAAAACGTTAGAGCGCCGCGCGTTCAGCTTGGCGCGAAAGTCGGAGGCGACTTGCGCAGAGGTAGCGCTGCCATGACATCGTGGCGACACTTGACGCGAAAATCGAAGACGATTTTCGCGGCGGTAGCGCTGCCATGACATCGTGGCGACACCGTCCCGCCACAATTTATTCACAGGCTTGAAGCGGGTTTTTGCCGAGAAGTTTCAACGGCTAACGTCAAAACCTGGGTCGCAAATTTCACAATCACGTCGCAATGCAGCACATTTTCCGCTTGCCTGTGGCACAAATGAACCTAGACTCCTAGGCATAGCTCTTTAAGAGGAGGCTATGTCATGGGACTTACGAGGCCTATCAACGCATTGATGATTTGTGCTGCGTTCGCCTTCATCGGGGCCCTTATTATGGGCTTTCTTCCCTGAACCCGCCAAGACGGGGAAGACCAGCAGCAAAATAATCTAACCAATTCAAAAGGCCGGGTTTTTACCCGGCCTTTTTTGCATTTCAGAGGCCTTTCCGGACCTATGCAGCGGCAGAGCCCGCCACTTCCGTCTCGTGCGAGCGGATACCGATCATGTGGCAGACGGCGAAGACGAGGTCGGCGCGGTTCATCGTGTAGAAGTGGAAATCCCCCACCCCGCGCTCGACCAGGTCGAGAACCTGTTCGGCGGCCACCGCGGACGCCACAAGCGCATGCGTCTGTGGATCGTTCTGCAGGCCGTCGAACCGCTCGGCCAGCCATGCCGGCACCAGCGCGCCGCAGCGTGCCGAGAAATTCGCGACCTGGGTGAAATTGTGCACCGGCAAAATGCCTGGAACGATCGGGATGTAGATGCCCGCCCGGCGCGCGCGCTCGACATAGCGCTCGTAGAGATCATTGTCGAAGAAGAACTGGGTGATCGCCCGCGTAGCGCCATTGTCGACCTTGCGCTTCAGCATGTCGATGTCGGTGGCAAAGTCCGGGCTTTCCGGATGCTTCTCGGGATAGGCCGAGACCGAAATGTCGAAATCGCCGGCCTCCTTCAGTGCGCCGACCAACTCGGCACCATTGGCGTAGCCGTCCGCATGTGGGCGATAGGCGGTTCCCACACCGGCGGCCGGATCGCCGCGCAAGGCGACAAAGCGCTTCACGCCCATGTCGGCGAATTCCTTGATCACCGCGTCGACCTGATGACGCGCGGCGTCGACGCAGGTCATGTGCGCCGCAGGCGTCAGGCTGGTCTCCTTCAGGATGCGGTTGATTGTGCGCGCGGTGCGCTCACGCGTCGAGCCGCCGGCGCCATAGGTCACCGAGACGAATTTCGGCTTCAGCGGCTCCAGCCGCGTGACCGTGTCCCACAGCCTTGCCTCCATCTCGTCATTCTTGGGCGGGAAGAATTCGAAGGAAACCTTGACCTTGTCGCCAATGTCGGGGCGGCGGGAAAAGCGGAACTGGTTCATCAGGCGATTTCCCCTATCGAGTTCACTTTGGTCTGCTCATTGGCGGGATCGGCGATCAAGAGGCGCCTGTCGCGGCCAAGCCAGAGTTTTACCGTGAGCCTGGCCTCATTGCCGCCGCGCGGTTCGAACTCCTGGGCATCCTCGAGATCGAGGCCGGCTTCAGTGAACCACTCGCCGATCTGGCGGTCGGAAAAGCCTAGCCGCATATGCGCATGCTCATCACGCAGGAATTCCAGCGTGTGCGGCGCGAAATCGACGATGACCAGCCGGCCCGCCGGGCGCAACAGCCGCGCCGCCTCGTGGATGGCGCGGGCCGGATCGTCGAGATAGTGCAGCACCTGGTGGATGGTGACGAGATCGAAGGCATCGCGCTCGACCGGCGGCGAGAAGATGTCGCCCTGCCGCACCTGCGCGTTCGAAATGCCGGCCTTGTCGAGATTGGCGCGCGCCACGGTCAGCATCTCGCGCGACATGTCGATACCGACGCCGCGTCGGTAGAGCGGCGAGAAGATTTCGAGCAGACGGCCAGTCCCGGTGCCGAGATCGAGCATCGACTGGAACGGCCGTTTGCCGACCAGCTTCAGCATCGCGGCCTCGACGGCGCGATCCGGCACGTGCAGCGAGCGGATATGATCCCAGCTTGCGGCATTCACGGAAAAATACTCCGTCGCCCGGTCCTGCCGCTTGCGCTTGACCGAAGCCAGCCGCTCGAGATCGCGCTCGACCTGCGGATCGGCACCGCGAATGCTGGAAACCAGCCCCATGACGAAATCACGCGCTGAATCGGCATCAGACAAACGGAAGAAGGCCCACGATCCTTCCTGGTAGCGGCCGATCAGCCCTGCCTCGAGCAAAAGCTTCAGGTGGCGCGAGACACGTGGCTGCGACTGGCCGAGAATTTCGGTAAGATCGGAAACGGTAAGGTCGCCGCGCGACAACAGTGCCAATATGCGCAGGCGGCTGGATTCGGCCGCAGCCTTCAACGTATCCACCATCGTGTCGAGCGAGACATGCATCAGCGTATTCTCATTTCAGCGCATTCACTTTGAAAAAGATATAAACATATGTTTATGTCGATTTTCAAAACCTTGCAAGCGCAATGTCGCTCCCGGACAAGAAAATGCCGCATGCGTGATTTCCCGCTGCATGGCGCCCAAAAATGTGTAGTGGGGTTGGGACAGTGACAGGCACCAAGGTAGAGATGGCTGGAATCACCGAGCCCCGCGAAATGTTCGAGGCGCGCGAAGGCGAGCAGAGGCTGGAGCAAGATCCGGCAACAATGCCGGCGGACGGAAGCATCGTCTTCATCGGCCGCATCGCCTCGCCTTGGGTGACGCGGGAGAGCTGCCCGAAAAACATGCGCGCGGCCCGCGAGACCGGGCAACCGGCGGTGCTGACCATCGACCCGCCTTATCGCAGCGGCCTGCAGGGCCTGGAGCGCGCCAGCCACGTCATCATCCTGTCCTGGCTGCACCACGCGCCGCGGAATCTGATTGTGCAGAAACCCCGCCATGCGGCTGAAGCCAAAGGCGTATTCGGCCTGCGCTCCCCTGCCCGGCCAAACCCGGTCGGCCTGCATGTGGCTAGGCTCGTCGGATTGGACATCGCCACCGGACGCATCGATCTCGATGCCATCGACGTGCTTGACGGCACGCCGGTCATTGACATCAAGCCTTATTTCGCCTCGACCGATGCTTTTGCCGAGGCGACCATCGAAGGGCGCGATGAGCCCAACCGGGTCCTGCCATGACGGCGCCGACCGGCCGCCGCCGAGCCATCGCCAAGGCGCTGACAGCACTGCTGCCGCTGGCGCCCTATGCCGACATGGAAAAGATCCGCACTGATGCCGGCTCGTTGCATATGAAGACCTTGCCGCCGACGATCGCAGTATGGCTGGCGGCGATTGCCCATATCCGTCACATGCACACCGACTACGAAAAACTGCTGGCCGAGGGCTATGACCGCGACTCGGCGCGGTTCTTCGTCATCGAGCAGACCAACATTGTGCTTACCCGCTGGCGCGCGACACGCCTGCTCGACGCAGATGAGGAGGAGGAATGAACCGGCTATTGCCGGGTCAGCACGGCGATCGCATTGTACGGTTGCCCTTCGGCCTGGCCGACCCAGGTCCAGGACAGGTTCCCCTTGAAGAACCGGACGGTGATGTCGCCGCCATCGATGCACTTGTCCTGGCCGTAGGTGATGCTCTCATGGAATTGTGCCGACGTGTCATCCCTCGACGTCTGCGACAACGATCCGCCGCAGCCGAGTGAGGGATAATCGATCGACGCACTGCCATCCCCAATCGTCATGGCGATCGACCAGTCGGCGCCGGCATCGCCGGCAGGGCTCTGGTGGCCGCTGCCGACCCAGGTGCCGATCAGAGACGGCGCCGGCACATTCACGACGCAAGGCACGTTCTGGAAGATCGGCGTCAATTCGCTGCCGGTCTTCTCGCAGCGATAGGTCTGGCCATTCTGGCAGAGTTCGTCGCCCTCCTTCGCGCATTGCGCGCTGGCCTCGCTCGCGGCGGCGAAAATCGACAAAACTGCGATAACGATCCCAAGCCTACCCATATCCCCCTCCAACTCAGCGACCACGACCATAAGGCAACTCTAATCTGATGTATCGAGCCCGTTCGTTGTGGAGGACGAACAGCACCGGGCGGCTGGCTCTATGCCCCCTGTCCGGGGCCGGTAGGCTACTGATCCGCCTTGTGCGAGAGGAGGCTTCGATGGACCAGACGACGGCAACACGGGCTTCAAAACCACTGCCCGCAGTGAGCGACCGCCACGTCGACCCGCATTCCTATCCCGACGGCATCGCCTTCCTCGACGGCCAATATTTGCCGATGTCGCAAGCCAAGGTGTCGGTGCTGGATTGGGGTTTTCTGCATTCCGACGCCACCTACGACACCGTCCATGTCTGGAACGGCCGCTTCTTCCGCCTCGATCTGCATCTCGACCGCTTTTTCGGCGGGCTGGAAAAGCTGCGCATGACAATTCCCTTCGATCGCGACGAGGTGACCGAGATCCTGCACAATTGCACAGCACTTTCCGGCCATCGCGCCGCCTATGTTGAGATGCTGTGCACGCGCGGCGCTTCGCCGACCTTCAGCCGCGACCCGCGCCACGCGATCAACCGTTTCATGGCGTTCGCCGTGCCGTTCGGCTCGGTCGCCAATGCAGAACAATTGCAGCGCGGCCTGCACGTGGCCGTTAGCGACAAGATGCGTATCCCGCCGGCCTCGATCGATCCGGCGATCAAGAACTACCACTGGCTCGACCTCGTGCGCGGCCTCTACGACGCCTATGACCGCGGCGCCGAGACAGCGCTCATTCTCGACTTCAACGGCAATGTCGCCGAGGGCCCGGGCTTCAACGTCTTCTGCGTCAAGGACGGCAAACTGTCGACGCCGGCCATCGGCGTGCTGCCCGGCATTACAAGGCGCACCGTCTTCGATCTCAGTGGCGAGGAAGGGCTCGTCGCAAAGGCTGCCGATGTCAGCGTCGCCGCGCTCAAGGCGGCCGACGAGGTCTTCATCACCTCGACCGCCGGCGGCATCATGCCGGTGACTGAGATCGATGGCGCGGCGATCGCCGAAGGCAAGGTCGGGCCGATCACCAGCCGGCTGATGGCGCTCTATTGGCAAAAGCATGATCACCCGGCGTGGTCGAGCCAGGTGAATTACCCCTGATAGCTAGACGGCTTGTTCAAAAAGATTTCCCCTCGCCTCTGGAAAATCACGCGACAGGCCGTATATGCCCGAAAGCGGAGAAGCCTCCGCTTTCACCCGAAAATCACGCCCGCAGGGGCAAGGATTCCACATCATGACATCAAAGGTTTGGTTCATCACCGGATCGTCGAAGGGTTTTGGCCGCGTCTGGGCAGAAGCCGCATTGGCGCGTGGCGACCGCGTTGCCGCGACCGCCCGTGACGCCGGCACGCTCGCCGATCTCGTCGAAAAGTATGGCGACAACATCGCCGCGATAAAGCTCGACGTGAACGACAAGAAGGCCGTCGATTCCGCTGTCGCTGAAGCCCACAAGCGCTTTGGCCGGCTCGACGTCGTCATCAACAATGCCGGCTACGGCCATTTCGGCGCCATCGAGGAAGTCAGCGAACAGGAAGCCCGCGACCAGATCGAAACCAATGTGTTCGGCGCGCTCTGGGTCACGCAGGCCGCATTGCCGATCATGCGGGCGCAGCGCTCCGGCCACATCATCCAGATCTCATCGATCGGCGGCGTCAACGCCTTTGCCTCGCTCGGCCTCTACCACGCCTCGAAATGGGCACTGGAAGCCTTCAGCCAGTCGCTCAGCATCGAGGTCGCGGAATTCGGCATCCATGTCACGCTGGTCGAGCCGGGCGGCTTCTCCACCGACTGGTCGGGCGCCTCCGCCAAGGTCTCCAAGCCGATCGAGGCCTACGCGCCGGCCCGCGCCAAGATGGCCGAGCGCCGCGCCAACTCGGTCGCTGGCGATCCCGAGGCCACCGGTCCTGCGATGCTGGCCATCGTCGACGCCGCCGAGCCGCCGCTGCGCGTGTTCTTCGGCGATGGCGGCCTGCCGATGATCCGCCAGGAATACGCCAACCGCCTCGCCACCTGGGACAAGTGGGACCACGTGTCCATCATGGCGCAAGGCGCGAAGAAGAACCGCAAGGACTGAAGCTAGCGGCTTTTGCTACGCCGCCGCATAGGCGGCGGCGCAGCCCCTGCCCTCAGGCCACGACAAAACGCGCGGCTACGCCTGATAAATCCACTGCTCCGGCACCCGCGCCGAAATCTCTTCGCCGGCCCTGATCGTGCCCGGCTTCTCGACCCAGGCGACGAGACCGCGCAGCCGCTTGGCTACTTTGGGAAAGAGCAGCGCGCCGGCTTCAATGTCGGCCATCCCCGCATTTTCAGCGGTCGATCGCCCGGCGAGGCGACATGGCCCGTTCTGTGCGTCGACCTTGAGGGTCACGCCGCCCTTGAAGAACAGCAGCGTGCCGGCCGGCAGCATGGAGAGTTTTGGCAAGCCTTCGACCACCAGATTGGCGCCGATCCATTCCGGCTTGATCTCGGCCAGCCCCATCCGCTCGGCGACAATGGCGAGTTCATCTTCCGCCACGATCGAAAGCTGGCGCTCATTGCGCATTTCGGTGCCGCGCGGATACCAGGGCTCGCGCCCGCCCGAGCGGCGCGTCGGCCCGGCATGGAAGTCTCCCGAAATGCCGTCGAAGCCGAGCCGCAATTCCTCCACCGGACGTGTCTGGAAGTGATCCGCTGGCGCGACATAGAGCGCTGCGGCGCGAGCGGAAAGTTTCTTGGCCGGGATGATTTCGACCGGCTTCTCCGCCTCGGGGAAGAGATCCAGCATGGCGTTCTGTCCTTGAATCATGCTCTCCGTTTTTGCCCTTCGCCCGGCAAGGCCGCAAGGGCGATTTGGGCCAAAATGCGCAACTCTTCGACCGAGGCGCCGTCCCGCGCCTGGATCGACATGCCGTTCATGACGCCGGCCAGGTATTTGGCGAGGCCTTCGACCGAGAGGTTTTCGGGCAGATCGCCCGCCGTCCTGCCCTTGGCCAACCGCTCCGCGATCGCCGCTTCACTCGCCTTGCGATAGGCCTTGAGCTCATCGGCAATGGCTTGCGCCTGCGGTGACGCTGCCAGCGCACCGCTGACGAAAAGGCAGCCTCCAGGCTTGCCCGGCCTGGAATAGGCCTCGGCGGCGCCGAGCAGCAACCGCCGGATCGCCTCCCGCGTCGATACCGGCGCGCTCAGCGCGTCCAGCGCAAAGCCGATCTCCGTCGCGTGGTAGCGCGTCAGCGCCTTGCGAAACAAAGTCTCCTTGTCGGTGAAGGCGTTGTAGATCTGCGGCGGCGTCAGCCCCATCGCCTCGCGCAGCATGGCCAGCGACGTCGCCTCATAGCCATGCTCCCAGAACAGATGCATCGCCGCATCCAGCGCCCGGTCGGGATCGAACGCACGGGGACGACCACCCCTAGCCTTTTCCAAATTATTCATAGTGATCGATACGAAACCTGTTGACTTGCTTGCTTCGCATAACGTAACAATTGATACGAAACATGGCAAGCCGGAAGCTCCCGCCAAAGCCGTGCAACCCAAGGACAAGGAGAGCCCAAATGCCAATCACCGTGACCGCGCCGGAAGGCGTACTGACAGAGGTCGGAGAGCGCGAGATCCTGCCGCGCCTGAGTGCTGCTCTCATCGAGGCGTCAGGCGCTACCGGCAATTCATTTTTCACCGCGATAGTCGGCGGCACCGTCCACGTCCTGCCGCCGCGCCACATCTATGCTGGCGGCGCCAACCGGCCCGTTGTCATGGTCGAGTTGAAATTGCCCAATATCGGCCTTGGCTCGGTTGAAGCCCGCAACGCCTTCATCACCAATGCCGCCGGCATTGTCGCCGAACTCTGCGTGCCCGGGCACAAGCCTGAAAACACCTGGATCAACATCGTCAACGCGCCCGATGGCGGCTGGGGCATCGGCGACAGGCAATATACCGGCGACGCGCTCATCGCTGCAGCCACCGCCGCGCACTGACCTGATAGGGAAAGATAGAATGCGGCTCTCCCCTTCGCTGTTCTTCACCACCGATTGCGAGCCGGCACTGGCCTTCTACGAACAGTGCGGCCTTGGCCGGGCAACGATCCTGCTGCGCTGGGGCGACAACAACATGCCGGTGCGAACCGAAACCATGCGTGGAAAAATCCTGCATGCGCGTTTCGAGGGTCCGGGCGTGCTGTTCCACGCCTCCGACAATGACGATGCGGAGCCGATGAAAGGCTCCTCCATGATGCTGGAATTCGACGAGCTGGCTGCGATGCGGAGGCTGTTCGATCGCATGGCCGCCGGTGGCCGGATCGCCGTACCCCTGGCGCGGCAATATTGGGGAACCAGCTTCGGCATGCTGGTCGACGCGTATGGCGTGCAATGGATGTTCAGCTGTTCGGCTGAATGAGAGCGAAGATCACGATCTTCTTACCTCAGGAAAGCCGTTCCCCGGCGCCGCCGCATTGCTGCCGCGCTGTGCCGGCTTCATGGTGACGGTCCAGACAGGTCGGCGGAGGTTCATGATGCGTCCCGGAACGGCAATGGTGCTGCTTTGGCTGATCTGGGTCGTGTCGTGGGCCGCGGCTGCGTTCTGGGCCGACCAGGCGCAGAAACGCGCCGGCTTCCGGGCCGAGGCCCCCTACCGGGCGGTGCTGGTGCTTGGCATCATCCTGTTCTTCATTCCTGCGCATGGCTATGTCGGCCGCTTTCGCCTGTGGTTTCCGAGCCTGGCCGAGGCCTGGATCTGCGTCGTGCTGGTCGCCATCGGCCTCGCCTTCTCCTGGTGGGCGCGCCTGCATCTGGGCCGGCTGTGGTCTGGGACGGTGACGGCTAAAGCTGAGCACCGCGTCATCGACACTGGCCCCTACGGCCTCGTCCGTCACCCGATCTACACCGGTCTGCTGCTGGGCCTCCTGGCCACCATGGCGGCAAAAGGCACCATCTGGGGCGTCGCCGGGGCCATTCTTCTGGTCATCGGCATCGTCATGAAAGCAAAGCTCGAAGAACGTTTCCTGCGCGGCGAACTCGGCAGCGCCTATGACGACTATGCCAGGCGGGTTCCGATGCTGGTCCCCTTCGCGCCGGCCTGACACGGCGTCGAACGCCGGCTCAACTGGACTTCCCTGCCGCGCTGCTTTGCCAAAAATGATCGACAGCGCCGTCGACCTGAACCCAATCATGTTTCGACTGCTCGAAAATCGACCTGACGGGACGTGGGTTTTTCGGGTCTGCCAGCGCTCCGATCGCGACGCCGATCATCGACGGCAGCCTGTCGGCCTTCCAATAGACCGTCGAGCCGCAGTTTGGGCAAAAGTAGCAGTGGACCTTGCCGCCGCTTGCCGCATCGCGGGTGAACTCTTTCTGCGTTCCGGAAATGGCAACGGCATCGGCCGCATAGAAGGCGCCGACGCCAAAGGGCGCGCCAGTTCTGCGCTGGCAGTCAAGGCAATGGCAGGCGACCACCAGTTTTGAAGGTCCTGGCAGCGTCAGCGAGAGAGCGCCGCAACTGCATCGGGCATCGATCATCGGAAAACCTCCTTTGTGAAACGAGATCGCGCTGGTTCAAGCTGAAGTACCCCCGACACAGGCTGTGCGAGGGTCAGGTCAGGCTGAACGGGAGTGGAAAGACGGGCGCGAAGCGGCGCTGGGCGGATTTCGAAAGTCCGACGGCCCTTTCAGGCCAGCGTCATCTCGATATCGAAATGCCTAAAGCATGCGGATAAGCGCGCCGCCTATCGAATACCCCGCGCCGAAGGCGCAGATCAAGCCGAAATCACCGGGCTTCATATCGGCATGGTTCTCCGACAGCGCGACGATGGCGCCGGCGCCCGCCGTGTTGCCGAGCCGTTCCAGCACCATCGGCGCACGATCGTGGTCGACATCGTGGCCGAAGGACAGTTTCAGGATCATCGCATTCATGCGCGCATTGGCCTGATGCAGCCAGAAGCGCCGGACGGCCTGCGGCGTCAGACCGTGCTCGGCCAGGAACTCGACGATGAATTTTTGCCCGGCGACCGTGACTTCCTTGAACACCTTGTTGCCGACCTGCTTGATCAGATTGCCTTCCAGGTTGATCATGTAGGGATCATCCTGGGCGGTGCGGGTGTGATAGCCCAGATTGGTGCGGATGTTGTTCGACATCTGCGTCCAGAGGCGCGTGTCCAGCACCTCGAAACGCCCCGGCCGTTTGTCGCCCTGGGCAAGGCCCTCCACCACCATCGACACCGAGGCGTCGCCGAAGATGAAATGGGTCTGGCGGTCGCGGAAATTGAGATGGCCGGTGATGATTTCCGGCGTGGTGACGAGAATGCGCTTGTGCGCGCCCGAGCGCACCAGGTTGACTGCCATGTGAAGAGCGGCGGCAGCGGAAGAACAGCCAAGCCCCATGTCGAAGCCGGCGCCCGTCGTGCCCAGCGCCTCCTGCATTTCGATGGCGATCGCCGGATAGGGCCGCTGATGGTGCGAGGCCGAGCAGATGATCAGATCGATCTGCGACGGTTTTAGGCCCGCATGGTCGAGCGCCTTTTTGGCCGAAGCGACGCCGAACTCTGCCTCCAGCGACAACGCATCGTCGGGCCGCGCCGGAATGCGCGGCGTCATGCGGGTCGGATCGAGAATGCCTTCGCGCTCGATGACATGACGGGATTTCACACCCGAGGCGTGGACAATGAAGTCGGCGTCGGACTTCTGCAGGAGCGGCTCGTCGGTGCCCTGGCGCCGCGCATTCTCCGTGTCGACCCAGCTGTTGAAGCTCTCGACCAGCTCTTCATTGGTGATGACAGGTCCAGGAATTTCAGCGCCGATGCCGCTGATGATGACGCGATGCATGTTTCAGTCAGTCCCATCCGCGGGCGTTGCGGTTTTCATGTGGGCGCCGAAACGCTTCGGCGCAACACTTTTTCTCATCGCGCCAGTTTACGCCAGCTTAAGGCAACAGTTTACGCCGGCTTGAACCTGGCTTCACCAGGCGCACAGCTTGGTGTTGGTCTGCGGGTTGTTCCAGCAGGCGCCGTCGTCTCGGCTGCGCACATACTGTCCCGGCAACGGCACGTTGCGGCGGCCAAGATTGACATAGCCATAGGCAAAGCCTGGCCCGTCGATCTCCAGCACATAGGTCGGATAACCCGGCGCCGAGATTCGGAAACTGCCGGCATCATCGATCGCGCGATAGCTGCACGCGAAATAGCCGTCATCCGTGGTGAAGCAGCGCGCCCGCTTGGCCTCGGCTGAAACCGAGAACGCCAGAAGTGCCGCCGCGCAGACGCCGCCGCCGTAAAGCAATCTTTTCAAAGTCATCATTACCCCCCTGCCCACGCGGGCCGCCATGACCCGCGTGAGGAGTTGGCCATGGCCGCGAAACCGGGTCAAGCGGCCGCAGCTCGGCCGAGGTGAGTTGGATATTCTTTCCTAACCGGCCCGCTTGGCGACAATGAAAATTCGCGGGAAACGTAGCAAGACCTTGCCGTTCGCGGTTCTGGGATAGGCTTGGGTGACCTTGGCGGTGTAGCTGTCGAGGAACAGCTTGCGCTCCTCTGTATCGAGCGGATCAAGGAAGGGCTTCAGCCCCGTCGACTTCACCCATTCGACGATCGCCTCGGCATCGGCCAGCGGATGATTGTAGGCCGTATGCCAGATATCGAGCCGGTCGGAGAGTGGCGATAGCAGGTCATAGTAGAACGACACCGGCGGCAACGGCCCACGTGCTGCGCCTTCCATCTTCGCGGCGAACGGCATTTCGGCCGCGGTCTCGCGCATCACCTGATGCGATGGCTCAAGCAGGTTGTCGGGCATCTGGACAGCCAGCGCGCCGCCGGGTGCCAGAAAACCCATCAGCCGCTGAAACACCGCCGGATGCGTGGGCAGCCACTGGAACACCGCATTGGCGAAGATCACATTGACCGGCTCGGCCGGCTGCCATGTCGACGCATCCGCGAGGTCGAAGCTGACATTGGGCAGCCGCGCCCTCGCCTTTTCGATCATGTCGGGAGAGGTGTCGAAGCCGCTTACCTGCGCATCCGGCCAGCGCTCGACCAGCAGCTCGGTCGAATTGCCCGGCCCGCAGCCGATGTCGACGACCCGGCGCGGGAAATCAACCGGCACTTGCGCGACAAGGTCACGCGCGGGCCGCGTGCGCTCGTCCTCGAATTTCAGATACTGGGCGGCGGACCAATCAGCCATGTGAGCTCCTCATATCGCCTTGAGAATTCGCCGCCCGGTTTGTCCCTTACCGCGTCAGCCTCTTGTAGGTCATGCGGTGCGGGTTGACGGCTTCGGGGCCGAGCCGGCGGATCTTGTCCTGCTCGTAGTCCTCGAAATTGCCTTCGAACCATTCGACATGGCTGTCGCCTTCGAAGGCGAGGATATGCGTCGCCAGGCGATCGAGGAACATGCGATCGTGCGAGATGATCACGGCGCAGCCACCGAAATTTTCCAGCGCGTCTTCGAGTGCTGCCAGCGTTTCCGTATCCAGATCGTTGGTCGGTTCGTCGAGCAGCAGCACATTGCCGCCGGTCTTCAGCATCTTGGCCAGATGCACGCGATTGCGCTGGCCACCGGAGAGATTGCCGACCTTCTGCTGCTGGTCGCCGCCACGGAAGTTGAACGATGCGCAGTAGGCCCGCGTGTTGGCCTCGAACTTGCCGAGCTTGACCACTTCTGCGCCGCCCGAGATTTCTTCCCACACCGTCTTTGACGGATCGAGTGCGTCGCGGCTCTGGTCGACATAGCCGAGCTTGACCGTTTCGCCGATGCGCACAGAACCGGCATCGGGCTTTTCCTGGCCGGTGATCATGCGAAACAGCGTCGTCTTGCCGGCGCCGTTCGGGCCGATGACACCGACAATGCCGCCCGGCGGCAGCTTGAATTCCAGTCCGTCGATCAGCAGCGTGTCGCCAAAACCCTTCGACAGGCCTTCCGCCTCGATCACCACATTGCCGAGCCGCTCACCATGCGGGATGACGATCTGCGTATCGCTCGGACGCCGCTTGTCGGCTGCTTCCAAAAGGTCCTGGAAGGCCTGGATACGCGCCTTGGACTTGGTCTGCCGGGCCTTCGGGCTCGACTGGATCCACTCGCGCTCGCGGCCGATGGCGCGCTGGCGGGCATCGTCCTCACGGCCCTCCTGCTTGAGCCGCTTGGCCTTGGCTTCGAGATATTTGGTGTAGTTGCCCTCATAAGGAATGCCGCGGCCGCGATCGAGTTCGAGTATCCAGCCCGTGACATTGTCGAGGAAGTAGCGATCGTGGGTGATGATCATCACCGCGCCCGGATAGGCGCGCAGATGCTTTTCCAGCCACGCCGTGGTTTCGGCGTCGAGATGGTTGGTCGGTTCGTCGAGCAGCAGAAGGTCGGGCTGGCGCAGCAGCAATTGGCAGAGCGCGACACGGCGGCGCTCACCGCCTGACAGCTTGGTGACTTCCGAATCCTTGGGCGGGCAGCCCAGCGCTTCCATCGCCATCTCGACCTGCTGCTCGAGATCCCACAGGTTCAGCCGGTCCATCTCGTCCTGGAGCTTGGCCGACTCGTCGGCCGTCTCGTCGGAATAGTTCATCATCAATTCGTTGTAGCGCTCGATGATGGCGGTCTTGGCGGCGACGCCTTCCATGATGTTTTCGAACACGGTCTTTTCCGGATCGAGCACCGGTTCCTGCGCCAGATAGCCGACGGTGGCGCCTTCGGCCAGCCACGCCTCGCCGCTCCATTCCTTGTCGAGCCCGGCCATGATCTTGAGGATCGTCGACTTGCCCGAGCCGTTGGGGCCGAGGATGCCGATCTTGGCGTCGGGGTAGAAGGACAGATGAACGTTTTCGAGCACCTTCTTGGTGCCATAGGCCTTGTTGAGGCCGGCCATGTGATAGATGAACTGGCGTGCCACGCGCGCTTTTCCCTGAAAAATGACTGGATTTGTCGGATTGAATGGAGGTTGGCCGCTATGTAGGCGATGCGGGGCCGAACGGCAATCGCTTTTGCCGCTTCAGTTCGGGCACACGGGGAAGTGTTTGCCGAACAGCGAAGTTTTCCACCGGTCCCAAGGCGCGCTGAAATCTCTGGTTAATCCTTGCGCGTCAAAACAGGATCGGGGTGGAATCGCTGGATTATCGCGATTTCGAGCGAGAGATCGGATCGACGGCAGTGCTGAACAGTTTCCTGCTCCTTGCCGAAGCGGTCGTCTACTTCAGTGTCATGGTGACGCTTTTCCGGTTCCGCAAGCGCATTGGTCTCGGCGTCTTCATCTGCGCGCTCGGCGCCATGCATTTCCTGGAAACCTATCTCGCCAGCGTCTTCTATGTCGCCCTGCCGTTCGGCCTGGTCTCGCCGGGCTCGGCCGTGCTGTTTTCCGGCAAGCTGGTGATGTTGCTCCTGCTCTACATCAAGGAAGACGCCGCCACCGTGCGCCAGCCGATCTATGGCCTGCTGCTTGGCAATGCGCTGATGATCGGTCTGGGACTGTTGCTGCGCATGCATGCGATCGCGCCCCTGCCAGACGGCAAGATGCCCGACATCGGCTTCATCGACGAGATGGGCTGGCTGATGGTGTGGGGCACGACGCTGCTGTTCATCGACGCCATCCTGATCATCCTGCTCTATGAAAAGCTTGGCCGGCATCTGCGCCAGGCGCAGTTCGCGCGCATCCTGATTTGCGTCGCCTGCGTGCTCACCTTCGACCAGGCCGGCTTCTTCACCGCGCTGCATTTCGTTGCCGGCGCCCCGATCGCGGTCTTCTTCGGCGGCTGGTTCGCCAAGATGGCGGCGGCATTGGCCTTCAGCGCCATGCTTGTCGCCTATCTCAGATGGTTCGAGGCCCGCGACGTCCCGCTGCCGCGCGGCCTGACCGACATTTTCGAGACCCTGACCTATCGCGAGCGCTATGAAGCGCTGGTCGAGCATGTCGGCCGCGACGGCCTGACCGGCCTTTTGCATCGCGGGCGCTTCGACGCCGACGGTGAGGCAGCCGTCGAGGTCAGCCTGCGCACCGCCAGGCCGCTTAGCCTGCTGATCATCGATGTCGACCATTTCAAGTCGATCAACGACCGTTTCGGCCATGCCGAGGGCGACAAGGTGCTGAAAGCCGTTGCGGCCTTGCTCAGGGAAGTGGCGAGCGCCGAGGATCAGGTGTTCCGGATCGGCGGCGAGGAATTCGCCATCCTCAGTTCGCGCCCGCATCCGGTGGCCAGGTTGTTTGGCGAAAGCATCCGCTACGCGGTCAAGGCATCGACCGTCACAAGCCGCTTCGAGCTGACCGTCAGCGCCGGCGTCTCAACCGTCAGCGAAACGACAACCTGTCTTGGGGACCTGTTCGCGCTCGCCGACCAGCGCCTCTACAAGGCGAAATCGACAGGACGCGACCGGATCGTCGGCGAGCCAGGCAGCCATGAGCCGGACACGGCGATTGCGTGGACCAAGCCAGCGCAGTTCTAGAGCAATTCCAGGAAAAGTGTGAGCGGTTTTCCGTCCGGAATTGCGTCAAAACAAAGAGTTAGAGTGGTTCACCGTTTCCATGAAACGGTGAACCACTCTAACTTTCTAGGATTTTCTCTGCCGCGCAACGCCGGTCAGCGTCGAGACCGCCATCAGCACGATTGCCACCCATTTCAGCGCGGTGATGATCGGTCCGGCCTGGATGTCGTAGGCGATAAACAGCAGGATGCCCGGCACCAGCAGGCCGCACATGATCAGCATGATGCGGTTGATCTGCCACGACACCTTCGACGCCAGCGCCTGGTCGCCTGCCACAGGCACCAGTGCCTCGCGCACCTTCTTGCCACCCACCAGCATGGCGGAGAGACGCATCGAGATCGGCAGGCCGAGGCCGATGATGAGGAAGGCGCAAGCCGCCAGCAGCATCGAGAATTTCAGCGCGCTGGTTTGCGCGGGTATGGGAAACAACACCATTGCCAGCGGCAGGAAGACGCAGAAGATGCCGAGAGCCGCGATGGCGATGAAGATCACCGCATTGACGACGGTGAAAAACTGATAGGTGGTGGCATCGATCGGCTCCGACAGCGTTCGCATCCGCGCCCACTCGGCGTCATTGTAGGAAAAACCCGGCCATTCCATGCGGGCATTGTTGATCGCCACCATGCCCTTGGCCCAGAAAGCCAACCGCGCCAACGCGCTCCCCGTCAAACCATCCATTGCCCGCCCCCGCTGAATGATGTTCGATCCAGCATAACACTGCTCGACGACCGAGCGACAGCCCGCCGGTCAACCTTCAAGATTTATTGAAAACCGATTGCATCGACGGTCCCGGTCGGGCAGCCGGCCTTGTTGGTGGGCACCGAAGCCAGCAGCAAATCCTTGAGCGAGCTGTTCGGGCTGATCGGGCCGGCAAGGCCGAGCGTCAATTCGCCGATCAGCCGCCTGCCGCTCGACGGGTCGATGACGCAGGAGACCCGCACGCGGTCCCCTGCTCCAGCGCCGAAGGCCTGGTCGAAGGCGCCGCGAATCTGGTCCGCCGTCAGCTTGCCGCCAATGTTCTTGACGAAGAGATCGCGCACCGGCGAGCCGTTGACCTGCCGCATCAGGCCGAGCGCGTCGGAAAAATACTCCTGCTGGCTCTTGCCGTAGCAGGTGCCGTGCTTGATCCATTCATGCCGCTCAAGCTGGGAAGCCGTGCCCGGCATCACCTGATCGAGCTCCTTGCGGGTACCGGCGTCCAGATTGACCGGCGGCAGGTCATTCCAGTGGGCCGGATTGTCATTGGCTTTGTCGCTTGCCGGCACCTGGCAATAGAAATTGCCGTTCGGCTGCGGCCACAGGCCGTGCAAGGTGAAATTGGTGGCATCGAACTCGTTCGGGCTCTGCGCCCTGCATTCGGTCTTGTTGGATTTGGTCTCGCAGAAGGCCGGCTGCCAGCTGAGCGCAAAGACATATTCAGGTTTGCCCGACGCAGCCGGCTTGCCTTGCCCGGCCGGCGCTACCGGCGGCGTCGCTGCACTGCTGCCCGAGAGATGGCCGCAGCTGACCTTCACCCAGCGGCGCTCGGGATCGGCTCCCGGCACCAGGATGAGGTAGTGCGTCGGCGTGTCCTTGTTGCCGGCCAGCAGCTGATAACTCTGCCCGGCGTCAGTCGAGACATTGCCGGGGTTCTTGCCATTCTTGATGGCTTGCGTTGCCGGACAGGCAGCATCGGAAACGAAGGTTCCGCTCAGCTTGACCTCGGCATGCGCGGCACCGGCAAGCGATGCCGCCATGGCCAATCCGAAAACAACAGCAATGCGCATGAGCAAATCCCCGGCTGAAGAAAGTGGGTGACAGAGTGAAGCTGTCTCCATGTCAGAATTGCGATACTTTTCCGACCAAACGCAAGAAACATCGTTGCGCAAAAAGCAGGCAAAGCGGATTGACGCAAAATCGGCCGCGGCGCAAACCACATCAGGATAAGGGGGAGATCAAGCGGCCATGCCATTCAGCCAGCAGCGCACGGTCCGCTCACCGACAGGCGCCGACCTCAATCTCTTCGTCAAGCAAGCCGATGGCCAGCCACGCGCCGTCGTCCAGATCAACCATGGACTGGCCGAGCACGCCGCGCGCTATGCCCGCTTTGCCGATTTCCTGGCCGCGCGCGGCTTCCGAATCTATGTCCACGACCATCGCGGTCACGGCGCGACCAAGGCGCCCGACGCGCCGCTCGGCAGATTCGCCGACAGGGATGGCCCGGCCAAGGTGATCGCCGATGTCAATGCGATTCACGATCTCATCGCCACCGAACAACCGGGCCTGCCGGTTATCCTCTTTGGCCATTCGATGGGCGCGTCCGTGGCGCTGAACTACCTTCTGGCCCATTCGCCGCGTGTCCATGCCGCCGCGATATGGAACGGCAATTTTTCTCAAGGCCTGCTTGGACAGGTGGCACTCGGCATCCTCGCCTGGGAACGGATGCGGCTGGGCTCCGATGTCCCGTCGCGCCTGCTGCCGAAGCTGACCTTCCAGGCTTGGGGCAAGGCCGTGCCCAACCATCGCACGCTGTTCGACTGGCTGTCGCGCGACGAGGCTGAGGTGGCGAAATACATTGCCGATCCGCTCTGCGGCTGGGACGCCTCTGTCTCAATGTGGCGCGAGGTGGTCTCGATGGCGCTCAACGGCGGCAAGGATGCCAGCTTTGCCGCCGTCCGGCGTGACCTGCCCGTCGCCGTCATCGGCGGTGAGAAAGACCCGGCTTCCGACTACGGCAAGGGCACCACCCACCTCGCCAATCGCATGCGCAAGATGGGTTTTTCGAATCTCGTTTCAAAGGTTTATGCCGAGACCCGCCACGAAAGCCTGAACGAGGTGAACCGCGACGTCATCATGAATGATTTCGCTGCCTGGGCCGACGGCGTCCTGAAGTAACGACCCGTATCTATTGCAAACCGGCCCTTTGGCCCATCGCTAGGGCCGTGACAGCGGCACAAGGTGTTGATAGAGGCTGCGGTTCCGACCAATTCTGGTGATTTATGGCCGAACCTCCCCTGAAAGGCGTCCGCGTCGTCGAACTCGCCCGCATCCTTGCCGGGCCCTGGGCCGGACAATTGCTTGCCGATCTCGGCGCTGATGTCATCAAGGTCGAGAGCCCCGATGGCGGCGACGACACGCGCAAATGGGGCCCGCCCTTCGTCATGAGCCATAATGGCGAAAACCTGTCGGCGGCCTATTACCATTCCTGCAACCGCGGCAAACGCTCCATCGCCATCGATTTTTCGACGCCGGAGGGTGCGCAAACCATCCGCCGGCTGGTCGCCACATCCGATGTGCTGATCGAGAACTTCAAGCTCGGCGGGCTAAAGAAATACGGGCTGGACTACGCCAGCCTGCGCCAGATCAACCCGCGTCTCGTCTATTGCTCGATCACCGGCTTCGGCCAGGACGGCCCTTACGCGCCGCGCGCGGGCTACGACTTCATCATCCAGGCCATGGCCGGCATGATGTCGATCACCGGCGAGGTCGGCCGCGAACCGCAAAAGGCCGGCGTCGCCATCTCGGACATCTTCACCGGCCTCTATTCCGTCATCGCCATCCAGGCAGCCCTGCGCCATGCGGACCAGACCGGCGAAGGCCAGCACATCGACATGGCGCTGTTCGACACCCAGATTTCTGCGCTCGGCAACCAGAACCTCAACTATCTCGTCTCCGGCAAGTCACCGGTGCAGATGGGCAATGCGCATATGAACATCGCGCCTTACGAGGTGGTGCCGGTCCGGGACGGCCACATCATTTTGGCGGTCGGCAATGACGGCCAGTTTGCCAAATTCTGCGCTGCCGTCGGGCTGGATGAGCTGTCGACCAATCCCGACTTTGCCACCAACCCTGCCCGGGTCGCCAACCGGGTCAAGCTGCGCGAGCGCATGATCGAGGCGCTGAAGACGTGGGATCGCGACCCGCTGCTGGCAAAGCTCGAAGCGGCAAGCGTGCCGGCGAGCCCGATCAACACGATCGGCCAGATGTTCGCCGACCCGCAGACAATCGCGCGCGGCATGCGGCTCGACCTCGACGACGGCCACGGCAATCTTCTGCCTTCGGTGCGCGCGCCGATGGTGATGTCTGAAACACCGCTGGTCTATGAACGCCCCTCGCCGCGTCTTGGCGAGCACACTGACGAAATCCTTGCCGAACTGGAGAGATCAGCGAAATGAAGACCGGTGGACAACTGATCGTCGACGCGCTGGAAGCGAACGGCACCGACCGCATTTTTTGCGTGCCGGGCGAATCCTACCTCGCGGTGCTCGACGCGCTGCACGATTCCAAAATCCGCACCATCGTCTGCCGCCAGGAAGGCGGTGCCGCGATGATGGCCGACTGCCAGGGTCGGCTGACCGGCAAGCCCGGCATCTGCTTCGTCACCCGCGGCCCCGGCGCCACCAATGCGTCGGCCGGCATCCACATCGCCATGCAGGATGCGATCCCGCTCATCCTGTTCATCGGCCAGGTCGCCAGCCACGCCAAGGAGCGCGAGGCGTTCCAGGAGGTGGATTACAAGAGGTTCTTCGGCGACATCGCCAAATGGGTGGTCGAAATCGACGACGCCTCGCGCATCCCGGAATTCGTCACCCGCGCCTTCGCGGTGGCGACATCCGGCCGCCCCGGCCCGGTTGTCATCTCACTGCCCGAGGACATGCTCACCAGCGTCGTCGAGGCGCCGGCTGCCTTGCCGCACACGCAGGTCGAGACCTATCCCGGCGAGCCCGAACTTGACGCGCTGGAAATGCTGCTTAACGGCGCGAAACGCCCCTTTGTCATCCTCGGCGGTACGCGCTGGGACGAGGAAGCGGTGGCCCGGATGCGCGCCATATCAGAAAAATGGTCACTTCCCGTCGGCTGCTCGTTCCGCCGCCAGATGCTGTTCGACCATCTTGATGCGAACTATGCCGGCGACGTCGGCATCGGCATCAACCCCAAGCTGGCGGCGCGGATCAAGGCAGCCGACGTCGTGCTGCTGATCGGCGGCCGCATGGGCGAAATGCCCTCTTCCGACTACACGCTGCTGAAAAGCCCCTACCCCGACCAGACGCTGGTCCATGTCCACGCGGACGCCGGCGAGCTCGGCCGCGTCTACCGGCCGACGCTGGCGATCAACGCCTCGCCCTCGGCTTTCGTCGAGGCTTTTGCCAGGCGCAAACCGGCCGGCACGCCGTCCTGGGCAGATGAGACAGCGAAAGCACACGCCGCCTATCTCGAATGGTCGACGCCGCCTGAGACCGGGCCTGGCGCCGTCCAGATGGGGCCGATTATGAACTATCTGGAAAAGGTGCTGCCCGACGACGCCATCCTCACCAACGGCGCCGGCAACTACGCCACCTGGGTGCATCGCTTCCACCGCTCCCGCCGCTTCGCCACGCAGGCGGCGCCAACCTCCGGCTCGATGGGCTATGGCACGCCGGCCGCCGTCGCCGCCAAGGCACTGCACCCGGATCGCGAGGTTATCGCCTTTGCCGGCGACGGCTGCTTCCTGATGAACGGCCAGGAGTTCGCCACCGCCGTCCAGTACGACCTGCCGATCATCGTCATTGTCGTCAACAACGGCATCTACGGCACCATCCGCATGCACCAGGAGCGCGAATATCCCGGCCGTGTCGTCGCCACCGATCTCAGGAATCCCGATTTCGCGGCCCTTGCTCGCGCCTATGGCGGCCATGGCGAAACGGTGGAGAAGACGGCCGATTTCGCCGCCGCCTTCGAGCGGGCCCGCGCCAGCGGCAAGCCGGCGATCGTCGAAATCAGGCTCGATCCGGAAGCGATCACGCCGACCCGGACCATGACCCAAATCCGCGACAAGGCCTGACGAAAAAAGGGGCGGTCACCCGCCCCTTTTGTGTAGGCGCGGCTTGCGCTACTTCGCTGCCTCGATCTGGCCGCGGATTTCGCCATCCTTGTTCGCGGCGGTGTGGACATTGACGTAGTAGTTGCCGGCCGCCAAGTCGGCGGCCTGCGCGTCGGTCAGTTCGGCTGAACCCTTGATCGGGCTCTTCAGCTTGCCTTTGAACGGGATGACCGGCGCTGCATTCGCACCCATCGCCGCCGGGCCGTGAATGTGCGCTGCGATCGCCGGCCCGCTGAGGCCGGAATATTTGACGTTCCAGCTGAGCTTCTTCTTGGTCGTGTCGAAGGTGAACGTCGCGGTGCCCTTGCCCTTGGTTGTCACGGCCGGGCTTTGCTGGCTGCCATCGAGCGTCGCTTTGTACTTCACCACCTCGGCCATGGCCGGTGAGGCGAACACGTAAGCGGTCGAAACGGCCAGTGCCGAAAGCACTGGCAGGAAAGAGTGTGTGCGCATGAAGAACCTCCGATTGGATTTTCACATACGTCACGCCCCAACCGAGGCGCGCGCATGCCTTAAGCGCAACGGTTGGGCGGCGTAATGTATCCCGGCACACGTTTTTGTGATTGCCCGCACGATAAGGGCGATTCACCCGGCTTCCTGGGGCAGAGAGCTCAGACCGCCGCCAGTGCCTGCGTCAGGTCGGCGATCAGATCATCGGGATGCTCGACACCGATCGACAGCCTGACCGTGGTTTCCAGCACCCCTATGCGCTGGCGCACGTCGAAGGGAATGCCGGAATGGGTCATGGCCGCCGGATGGCTGGCGAGCGATTCCGTACCGCCGAGGCTTACAGCCAGCTTGAATATCTGCAGTCCATTGAGGAAGGCGAACGCAGCCTTCTGTCCACCCCTGATGTCGAAGGAGAAGGTCGAGCCGGCGCCGCTGCATTGGGCGCGATAGGCGTGCGCCGCAGGTGTATCCTCGCCGAGGAACGGCAGATAATGCACCTTCTCGACCTTGGCATGGTCGCGTAGGAATTCCGCGATCACACGCGCATTGTCGTTGGCCCGTTCCATGCGGATCGACAGCGTCTCCAGCGAGCGGCCGAGCATCCAGCAGGAATGCGGGTCGAGCTGGGTGCCGATGGCGCCGCGCAACGCCTTGATTGGCTTGGTGACCGCCTTGCTGCCCATGGCCGCACCCGCGATCAGGTCGGAATGGCCGCCGACATATTTGGTCAGCGAATAGACCGAGACATCAGCGCCATGTTCGATCGGCCGCTGGAACACCGGACCAAGCAGCGTGTTGTCGCAAACGATGATCGGCGTCGAGCCTTGGCTGGCGCCAATCTCGTCGGCGATCTTCCGCATCAGCGCGATGTCGACCAGGCTGTTGGTCGGGTTCGACGGTGTCTCGATCAGGATCACCGAAACACGCCCCTTCGCGACCGCGGCATCGGCTGCCACCCGCACCGCCGTCTCGTCGACCCCATCGGCAAAGCCGACAGCGCCGATGCCGAAGCCGGAAAGCGTGCGCGTCAGCAGCGTCTCGGTGCCGCCATAGAGCGGTTGCGAATGCAGGATGACGTCGCCCGGGCGGGCATAGGCGAGCAGTGTCGTTGCGATCGCCGACATGCCCGAGGAAAACAGGATGCAGGCATCCGTCCCCTCATAGATCGCCAGCCGGTCCTCGACGATCTCGCTGTTGGGATGGTTGAAGCGTGAATAGACCAGACCCGACGCGGTGCCGCTTGGCGGCTCCTTGCGGCCGGACGTGTAGTCGAAGAAGTCGCGCCCCTCCTCCGCCGATTTGAACACGAAGGTCGAGGTCAGGAACACCGGCGGCTTGACAGCGCCCTCGGAAAGCTGCGGATCGAAACCATAGCTCAGCATCAGCGTCTCCGGATGGAGCTTGTGGTTGCCGATATGGGTTTTCGACGGACGCGGAGCGGTCATGGCTTTTCCTGCTTCTGAAAGGTTTCGTGCCGCAATTTATGCGATCCCGATCGGCCAGTCCTTGCTATTTTTGGCCTGGCATGGCTGCATCCAAGCAACAAACTGCCGGGAGCGATAAAAAGTGCAGCAGAAGATAGCCGACGATTTCGACCTCCGAATTCTCAGGGAATTGCGAGCCGACGCGCGCATCACCAACAATGAGCTTGCCGAGCGCATTGGCCTTTCGCCATCCCCTTGCCTGAGGCGCGTGCGGCGGCTGGAGGAGACCGGTGTCATCAGAGGCTACACGACGCTGGTCGATCCCGCCGCCTTCGGCTGGAGCATGGTCGCCATCGCCACCATCCGCCTCAGCCGCCAGAACGAGGACGAGATCGTCATGTTCGAAGACGCGATCCGCGGCTGGGAAGAAGTGCTGGAATGTCACCTCGTCACCGGTTCGCGCGACTATGTGCTGAAGGTGGTGACCGGCAGCCTCGAACAATATGAGCGCTTCATCAAGGAGAAGATCGCACGGCTGAAATGCGTCGCCTCGATCGAGACCAGCTTCGTCATGAACACCATAAAGGAACGGCGCCTCTGACATTTTGTCAAAGGCGCCGCTTTCGAAATCAGGATGACTGGTAGGCTTACTTCACAGCCTTGTCGGTGATGGCGGTGGTGTAGGCGCCTTTCGGCTCCTTGGTGATGATCTTCTGGTCGAGCAGCGCCTTGGCGGTGCGCTCGTAGGTCGCCGGATCGAGCTTGCCGTCGGCATTGTCGATCAGCTTGGCGACTTCGCTCATCATGCGCTTCTGGTGGTTCTCGTCCTGGCCGCCGCCGTCCATGACAATGCTTGCCGCTTCGTCATTGTTGTCGACGGCGTATTTCCAGCCCTTCATCGAAGCGCGCACGAAACGCACCATCTTGTCCTCGAAGGCCGGATCCTTGAGCTTGTCTTCCGACGCATAGAGGCCGTCCTCAAGCAGGTCGTTACCCATCGCCGAGTAGTTGAAGACGGTCAGCTGTTCCGGCTTGTAGCCGGCGTCGATCAGCTGCCAGTACTCGTTGTAGGTCATGACCGAGATGCAATCCGCTTGCTTCTGGATCAGCGGCTGCACGTCGAAGCTCTGCTTGAGCACGGTGACGCCGTCCGGGCCGCCTTCGGTCTTCAGGCCGAGCTTGTTCATCCAGGCGTAGAACGGATATTCGTTGCCGAAGAACCAGACGCCGAGCGTATGGCCCTTGAAGTCGGCTTCGGTCTTGATCGGGCCATCCTTCGGGCAGACCAGTTCCATGCCGGCCTTCTTGAACGGCTGGGCGATGTTGACAAGCGGCACGCCTTTTTCGCGTGCGGCCAGCGCACCGCCCATCCAGTCGACGATGACATCGGCGCCACCGCCGGCAATCACCTGCTCGGGCGCGATATCGGGGCCGCCCGGCTTGATGTCGACATCGAGGCCCTCGGCCTCATAGAAACCCTTGGCTTTGGCGACATAGTAGCCGGCAAACTGGGCCTGCGTGACCCATTTCAGCTGCAACGTCACCTTGTCGGCGGCCATTGCCTGGAACGCGGCCAGCGACATCGCGCCGGCCAGAACCGGAATAATCAGTTTTTTCATTCTTTTACCCTCTGAAGTTAGTGCCCTTAAACCCACCGCCCCTATCCACCACGGACAGAGGGATGCCAAAACGTGACGGCTCTTTCGACAAGAGCGACCACGCCATAAAAGACCGAACCCGCAAGAGCTGCAACTGCGATTTCGGCCCAGACCATGTCGATGTTCATCCGCCCGACCTCGGTGGAGATGCGGAAGCCCATGCCGACCACGGGCGTGCCGAAGAACTCGGCGACGATGGCGCCGATCAGCGCCAGCGTCGAATTGATCTTCAGCGCGTTGAAGATGAAGGGCGCGGCGGCCGGCAGCCTGAGCTTGATGAGCGTTGGCCAATAGCCAGACGCATAGGTGCGCATCAGGTCGCGCTCCATATGACCTGACGCGGCAAGCCCGGCGACTGTGTTCACCAGCATCGGGAAGAAGGTCATGATGATGACGACTGCCGCCTTGGACTGCCAGTCGAAGCCGAACCACATCACCATGATGGGTGCGACGCCGATGATCGGCAGCGCCGAGACCATGTTGCCGATCGGCAAGAGCCCGCGCCGCAGGAACGGCACGCGGTCGGCGAGGATCGCGGTGATGAAGCCGGCGCCGCTGCCCACGACATAGCCGAACAGCACCGCCTTGAAGATCGTCTGCCGCACATCGGCGCCGAGCACCGGCAGGGAGTTGGCGATCCGCACCCCAATCGCACTCGGCGGCGGCAGCAGGATGAAGGGAATGCCGGCACCGCGGGTGACGGCTTCCCAGATGATCAGGATCCAGGCGCCGAAGATGGCCGGAATGAGCAGGCGCAACGCCGTCCGCTCAGAGCTGCCAAGAGGCCGCAGTGATGAAAGCACCGCTACGCAACGCCAATCGAGCAACCACGCTGCCGCCAGCAGCAGGAAATATGGCGCCAATGCCGTGCCTTCGAAACCGGCAATGCCCGAGATCAGCAGCCAGGCGACGAGATGGGCGCCGATGAATAGCACCACGGCCTCCGCAAGCGGCGCAATCCTGACCATCGAGATCAGTGCCGCCAGCACGGCCAAGCCGAGCATTAAACCCTTCGTTCCGAGATAGGGGTAATTGATAGCAGCCGTCGGGTCGGCAAGTGCCGCCGCTTCCGGTTTCGACATTGCGCCGAGCGCGATTGCAGTCAGGCATAGCACAATGGTCAGCGCCGCTTGCCAGGAGGGCTTCAGCCAGTTCATGCCGGCCTCCCGCCCATGGCGCGATCGACGAGGCGGCCAGCAATGCCGACCACCATGACCAGCAGCGCCGCCACGATCGAGCCGGCGACCAGCGCCGACCAGATATCGATCGACTGGCTGTAATAGGCGCCGGCGAGCAGCTTGGCGCCGATGCCGGCGACCGCACCGGTCGGCAGTTCGCCGACAATGGCGCCGACCAGGCTCGCCGCCACCGCCACCTTCATCGAGGTGAACAGGAAAGGCACCGAGGCCGGCACACGCAGCTTCCAGAAGGTCTGCATACGACTGGCATTATAGGTGTGCATCAGGTCGAGATGCATGATCTCGGGCGAGCGCAGCCCCTTCACCATGCCCACCGTCACCGGGAAGAACGACAGATAGGTCGAAATCATCGCTTTCGGAATCAGGCCACTGATGCCGACCGCCCCCAGCACGACGATGATCATCGGCGCCACCGCCAGGATCGGAATCGTCTGCGAGGCGATGATCCACGGCATCAGGCTGCGGTCCAGCGTCGCCACATGCACGATGCCGACCGCAATGATGATGCCGAGCGCCGTGCCGAAGGCGAAGCCGAGCAGCGTCGAGGACAGCGTCACCCAGGCATTGTAGACGAGGCTGCGGTTCGAATTGATGGGCCGCAGGAAGGTGTTCTCAAAGAAATTCACAGCCACCTGATGTGGTGCCGGCAGCGTCGGCTTCGGCTGCGACAGCGTCTTGCCGATGAGCTCGCTGAAGGTGGAAGTCTCATTCGCACGGCGGTCGAGATCGCGCTGGAACGGCGCGTTGAGGATGACGGCGAAGACGTACCAGAGGATGACGACGCCCAGGAGGATGGACGTGACGGGCACGAGCTTGTCGCGGAAGGTGTCCATTTAGCGGGCCCTTCCCAACCGCAACTGCAGAAAGCGGCGCTGCCGGTCTTTCGTCATCCTAGGGCGGAGCGACGCGAAGCGTCGCGCAGACCCTAGGATCCATTCCGTGACGTTGGCCGAGGGGTATAAGCGGTCGAGAATGTTCGCCTTCCAACGCACTGCGTAGGGAGCACTGTTTTGCACCGCTGCGGAGCGTCGAGGTAACGGCATGGATCCTAGGGTCTGCGCCGCGTCGCTTCGCTCCTTGCTCCGCCCTAGGATGACGAAGGCGCGGGTGGCCGCCCCCTCACCCGACCTCCGCTTCGCTCCGGCCACCCTCTCCCCGATGGGGAGAGGAGGAAGCTCATCGTGCGCGCCCTCAATCATCATAGCTATGCCCTGCCCGCAACCCATCGCGCACCCGCGCGGCGATCGCCAAAAACTCCGGCGTTTCGCGGATGTCGAGCGGCCGCTCTTTCGGCAGCGTCGATTCGATGATGTCGCTGACCCGACCAGGTCGCGGCGACATCACGACGATCCGCGTCGAGAGATACACAGCTTCCGGAATCGAGTGGGTGACGAAGCAGATGGTCTTGTTGGTCCGCCCCCACAGTTCCAGCAATTGCTCATTGAGATGGTCGCGCACGATCTCGTCCAGCGCGCCGAACGGCTCGTCCATCAAAAGCAGGTCGGCGTCAAAGGCCAGCGCACGCGCAATCGAGGCGCGCTGCTGCATGCCGCCCGACAACTGCCAGGGATATTTCTTCTCGAAACCCGAGAGATTGACGAGGTCGAGCGTGCGCTTGATGCGCTCCGACTGCTCGGCTCTGGACAGGCCCATGATCTCCAGTGGCAGACCGACATTGCGCTCGATGGTGCGCCAGGGAAACAGGGCGGCCGCCTGGAAGACATAGCCATAGGCGCGCTTTTCGCGCGCCTGTTCCGGTGTCATACCGTTGACCGAAATCGTGCCGGAAGTCGGCTTCTCCAGATCGGCGATGACGCGCAGCAGTGTGGTCTTGCCGCAGCCCGAAGGTCCGATGAAGGAGACGAACTCCCCCTTGCCGATCGTCAGGTCGACATTGGACAGCGCCTGCACCGGCCCGTCATTGGTCTGGAAGGTGAGGCCAAGTTTGCTTGCCGCGACGACGGCTGGCGAAATCCCCGTCATCGGCCGCTGCCTGCCTGTTCCCGCCCCTGCGGCGCAAACCGGATTCCGATTGCTTTTATCGTGTTGTTGTTTTCCACTCGCCCAGTCCCATTGGTCTCTGTCCCACTCAAATCGACGCCCGGAGTTCCCCGATGTCGCCCAAACCCACTTGTCATCTTATCCGCCCTGAAAGCACTTATGAAGGCAAGCAGGGGTTGACCTATTTCGCCGGCATTGCCAAGGAGTCGGTCGGCTCCTCGGGCATATGCATGCACGTTCTCACCTTGCCGCCCGGCGCCCGCGCCAAGGCGCATCTGCATGAGAACCATGAAACGGCGATCTACGTGCTCTCCGGCGAGGTCCATACCTGGTATGGCGACCGGCTCGAGCACCATATCATCGTCAAGGCCGGCGACCTCTTCTACATTCCGGCCGGCGTGCCGCATCTGCCGGCCAATCTGAGCAATGCTCCGTCCTCGGCCGTCATTGCCCGCACCGATCCCAACGAACAGGAAAGCGTCGTCCTGCTGCCGGAACTGGATGCGCTGGTCGCCTGAGGCTGACGGGACCGCCGTCATTTGCACCGCGAGACTTCGCCCATGACGTTGCCGTCTGCGTCGGTGATCGTCAGCTTCTTGGCGTTCTTGGCACTGCGCTTGATGGTGAAATTGGTCGGCTCCTGTCCGTCTTCGCCTTCCGCCTCGCATGTCGCCGTCACCACCAGCGATCCGTCAGCCTGCGCTTGCGTCTTCGTGAACGTGCAGGCGCTGGCGGCGGTGGTCAGTTCCTTGTCAGTCAAAAGCAGCATCTGATCAGCCGCGACTTCCTGACCGTTGCGGTTGATGCAGCCATATTTGTCGCCATAGGGCTTGGACAGATCGATATTTGCCGCGAAAGCCTGGCCAGCAGCCAAAACGACAGCCATCGCAACAGACAGACTAAAACCACGCATGCTCATTCCCCCATTGTCCAAATTCAAGAACATGATTGCAGCGGCCCCAGTTCCTCAAGGCCGGGAATGGTAACGAAGAAGCCATCCTCTCCCTTGTTGGTGACCACGATGGTTTCGGTCGTCGTCCCCGCCTCACCCTCGGCGGAACAAGTCGAACTCACGGATTGCGCACCCGGCAACGCCATAAATTGCTGCGTGAAACGGCAGCCACTGCCATAGGTCTCGATGCCTTCCGCCGTCAGAACGATATAGGCATCACTGTCCTGGTGGCCGGCCTTCACGCCGGCACAGCCTTCATCATTGCCCCAGGAGCCGGCAAGCACGCCGGCCGCAGTTGCCGGACCACCGGCAACTGTCGCCAAGACCAGGGAGATGAGCGCGGCGGATCGCGCCAAGCTCAGACGCCCGTCGCCGGAATGCCCGTGCGTTCCACCTTGCGCGGCGCGGTGATGTCCTTCCACGTCGACAGCGCCCGGTTGACCGCCGCGTTCGGCTCGCGGCCGACGAATTGGCCGTGGCCCGGCTTGGCCTTAACTTCGGCTTCCTCGATCGACAGTTCGCCGCGCGAGAACACAAAGCGCGGCAGGCCGGTCACCTCGACACCTTCGAAGACATTGTAGTCGATGACCGACTGCTGCTTCTTCGAAGAAATCGTCTTCTTTCGCAGGGGATCCCAGACGACGATGTCGGCGTCAGCGCCTTCGACGATGGCACCCTTCTTCGGATACATGTTGAGGATCTTGGCGATGTTGGTCGAGGTCACCGCGACGAACTCGTTCATCGTCAGCCGGCCGGTGTTGACACCGGTGGTCCACAGCACCGGCAAACGGTCTTCGAGCCCGCCGGTGCCGTTCGGGATCTTGGTAAAGTCGCCGATACCGTTGCGCTTCTGCTTGGTGGTGAAGGCGCAATGGTCGGTTGCCACCACTTGCAGCGACCCGGCCTGCAGACCGGCCCAGAGCGAATCCTGGTGCAATTTGTTGCGGAAGGGCGGGCTCATCACGCGCCGCGCCGCGTGGTCCCAGTCCTTGTTGAAATACTCCGTCTCGTCGAGCGTGAGGTGCTGGACCAGCGGTTCGCCGAACACCCGCATGCCTTTCTGACGCGCCCGGCGGATGGCCTCATGCGCCTGCTCGCAGGAGACATGCACGACATAGAGCGGCACGCCGGCCATGTCGGCGATCATGATGGCGCGATTGGTCGCCTCGCCTTCCACTTCCGGTGGGCGTGAATAGGCGTGGCCCTCGGGGCCGTTATTGCCGGCGGCGAGCAGTTTTTGCGACAGCGCTGCAACCACATCGCCATTCTCGGCATGCACCAAGGGCAGCGCGCCAAGGTCGGCGCAGCGCTGGAACGACGCATACATCTCGTCGTCATCCACCATCAGCGCGCCCTTGTAGGCCATGAAGTGCTTGAACGAGGTGATGCCCTTGTCGACGACAGTGGCCATCTCGTCGAACACCTGCTTGCCCCACCAGGTGATCGCCATGTGGAAGGAATAGTCGCAGGCAGCCTTCGAGGTCTTGTTGTCCCACATTTGCAAGGCCTCTAACAGCGATTGCTGCGGCGCCGGCAGGCAGAAATCGACAACCATCGTGGTCCCGCCGGCAAGTGCTGCGCGCGTGCCGGATTCGAAATCGTCGGCCGAATAGGTGCCCATGAACGGCATTTCGAGATGGGTGTGCGGGTCGATACCGCCCGGCATGACATAGCAGCCGGTGGCGTCGTACTCATGGTCGCCATGCAGGTCGGAACCGATGGCGACGATCTTGCCGTGGCTGAACAGCACATCGGCCTTCCAGCTGCGGTCGGCGGTGACGACGGTGCCGTTCTTGATGACTTTGGTCATTTTTATCGTTCCCTTGTTCTCTTCGCGCTTCATTACGAGCGGCGTTTGGAAGGTAGATTTCTAAGCTCACTCCACGATGACAGCCGTCTCCACCACCGCATGGAACAGCACGTCGGCGCCCGCCGAAGCCCATTCCTTGGTGATTTCCTCGGCCTCGTTGTGTGACAACCCGTCAACGCAGGGGCACATCACCATGGCGGTCGGCGCGACGCGGTTGATCCAGCAGGCGTCATGGCCGGCTCCCGAGACGAGGTTGCGGTGCGTATAGCCGAGCCGTTCGGCGGCATCGCGGATTGCCTTGACGCAGCCAGGATCGAAGGTCACCGGGTCGAAGGCGCCGACCTGCTCGATCTTGTACTGGATGTCGAGCGCCTCGCAGATCGTGTCGATGCCTTCGCGGATGCGCCCATCCATCGCATCCAGCACTTCCTTCTCGGGTGAGCGGATATCGATGGTGAAGACGGTGCGGCCGGCAATGATGTTGCGTGAATTCGGGAACACTTCCATGTGGCCAACCGCACCGACGGCGTCCGGCTGGTAGTCCATGGCGATCTCGTGCACCAGTTCGATCACGCGGGCCATGCCGAGCCCGGCATTGCGACGCTTGGGCATCGGTGTCGAGCCGGTATGGGCTTCCTTGCCGGTCAGCGTCACCTGCAGCCATTTCAGGCCCTGGCCATGGGTGACGACGCCAATGTCGATGTCTTCGTCCTCGAGGATCGGCCCCTGCTCGATATGCAGTTCGAAGAAGGCGTGGATCTTGCGGTCGCCGACCTTCTCGGTGCCCTTCCAGCCGATCCGCTCCAGCTCCTCGCCGAATTTTTTCCCCTGTTTATCGGTGTGCTGGTACACGTCCGCCTGCTCCAGCACGCCGGCGAACACGCCGGACGCCATCATCGCCGGGGCAAAGCGCGAGCCTTCCTCGTTGGTCCAGTTGGTAACGACGATCGGATGCTTGGTCTTGATGCCGAGATCGTTGAGCGAGCGCACCACTTCCAGCCCGCCCAGCACGCCGAGCACGCCGTCATACTTGCCGCCGGTCGGCTGCGTATCGAGATGGCTGCCGACATAGACCGGCGGCAGGCTGGGATCGGTGCCTTCGCGGCGGGCAAACATGGTGCCCATCTCGTCGAGGCCCATTTCGAGCCCGGCTGCCTCACACCAGCGCTTGAACAGATGCCGGCCCTCGCCATCCTCGTCGGTCACGGTCTGGCGGTTGTTGCCGCCGGCAATGCCGGGGCCGATCTTCGCCATCTCCATCAGCGAATCCCACAAACGGTCTGAATTGATTCGCAGATTCTCGCCGGGCGCGGCCATTCAACATCCTCTCACTCATGACATCGGCCGGGCGGCGGTTCCCGCCGCCCGGCCGATGGAAACAGGTTAGTCTATCGACCTCAGCACTTCACGCACATGGTCGATCAGTTCGTTGATCTGGCCCTTGGTGATGATCAGCGGCGGCGACAGCGCGATGATGTCGCCGGTGGTGCGGATCAGCGCGCCGCGCTCGAACGCCTTGACGAAGGCCGAGAAGGCCCGCTTGGTCGGCTGGCCGGCGATCGGCGCCAGTTCGATCGCGCCGATCAGGCCGATGTTTCTGATGTCGATGACGTTCGGCTCGCCCTTCAGCGAGTGCAGCGCATCTTCCCAATAGGGCGCCAGTTCCTCGCCACGGGTGAGCAGGCCCTCTTCCTTGTAGGTGTCGAGCGTGCCCAGCGCCGCCGCGCACGCGATCGGATTGCCCGAATAGGTGTAGCCGTGGAAGAACTCGATCATGTGCTCGGGGCCGGTCATGAAGGCGTCGTGGATTTCCTTCTTCACGAACACCGCGCCCATTGGGATGACGCCGTTGGAGACGCCCTTGGCGGTGGTCATGATGTCGGGCGTGACACCGAAATAGTCGGCGGCGAATGGCGTGCCGAGGCGGCCGAAACCGGTGATGACCTCGTCGAAGATCAACAGAATGCCGTGCTTGGTGCAGATTTCGCGCAGCTTCTGCAGATAACCCTTCGGCGGCAGGATGACGCCGGTGGAGCCGGCGACCGGCTCGACGATGACGGCGGCGATGGTCGAGGCGTCATGCAGCGCGACGATGCGCTCCAGTTCGTTGGCCAGCTCCGCGCCATATTCCGGCACGCCCTTGGTGAAGGCGTTCTTTTCCGGCAAATGCGTGTGCGGCATATGGTCGACGCCGCCAAGCAGCGTGCCGAACATCTTGCGGTTGGTGACGATGCCGCCGACCGAGATACCGCCGAAATTGACGCCGTGATAGCCGCGCTCGCGGCCGATGAGGCGGGTGCGCGAGCCCTCGCCCTTCACGCGATGATAGGCGATCGCCATCTTCAGCGCGGTCTCGACAGATTCCGAACCGGAATTGGTGAAGAACACATGGTCCATGTCCTTGGGCGCCAGGTCGACCAGGCGGTTGGCCAGTTCGAAGACGATGGGGTGGCCCATCTGGAAGGCCGGCGCATAGTCGAGTTCGGCGGCCTGGTGCTGGATCGCCTCGGTGATCTTCGGCCGGCAGTGACCGGCATTGACGCACCACAGGCCGGCGGTGCCGTCCAGCACCTTGCGGCCATCGCTGGTGGTGTAATGCATATCCTTGGCGGACACGAACATGCGTGGCGCCTGCTTGAACTGCCGGTTTGCGGTGAACGGCATCCAAAATGCGCTGAGATCGTTCGGCGTGACTTTCAGCCGGTTGGACATGAGCAGGACTTCCCCTTGTGAACTGTTTCGGTGCGTCCAACGCTTGGTCTTTGCCGCGCTTTCATGCTACGCAAATTTTTGACCGATTGGACAAACGTTAGCACCGCCCTGTCGGCGGTCAAGGGATTACTAGCGGAAATGCGGCTCCAGAAGTGCGTTCCACAGCTCGGAGAAAAACTGGTCCAGAGAATTGGTCCAGATGACCTTGAATGCGAGATTTGGCAACACGAGGGTTCGCAAAGGTGAACACCGGCACGGAAGCCCCTCGCCGCACCCGCATCCAGCAGGAAAAGCGCGAGCTCATCCTGGAAGCAGCACTCGAAGTGTTCTCCACCAACGGCTTCCGCGGCTCGACCATCGACCAGATCGCCGAAGCCGCCGGCATGTCGAAACCCAACCTGCTCTATTATTTCCGCCGCAAGGAAGACATCCACGAGACATTGATGCAGCGCCTGCTTGACACCTGGCTGGCGCCGCTGCGCGAACTCGACGACGTCGGCGACCCCATGACCGAACTCAGGAGCTACATCAGGCGCAAGCTGGAGATGGCGCGCGACTTTCCGCGCGAGAGCCGGCTGTTCGCCAACGAGATCTTGCAGGGCGCACCGCGCATCATGCCGCTGCTGGCCGGCGAGCTGAAGACGCTCGTTGATGAGAAGGCATCAGTCATCAAGGGCTGGATGCGTGCCGGCAAGATCGCTCGCACCGACCCGTGGCACCTGATCTTCTCGATCTGGGCAACGACGCAGCATTATGCCGATTTCGACGTCCAGGTGCGCGCCGTGCTGGGGCCGAACCGCGGCGGCGACGGCCGCTTCGAGGATGCGGCGCGGTTCCTGGAGCAGCTGTTCCTGGATGGGCTGAAGCCGAAAGGCTGACCTCCGCCGCGATGGCTCAAGCGCTGCGTCGCTCGGCCGGCAGCGCATCCAGCAAAGCCTGCAGCTTGGCGATCGAGTTCTGCTCGGCAAGCGGCGTGTAGACGATCAGCTTCATGTCCGAGCCGTCATCGATCGACAGGCTCATATGCTCGAACACCATCGCGCCGGCGATGGGATGCCGGATATGCTTCATGCCGGACAGGCGGTGCACGACATCGCGCTGCGGCCACCATTCACGGAATTCGGGACTTGAGCGCATCATCAGCGCGATCAGCCGCTCGAAATCCGGATCGCCGACATATTTCGCACTCTCGGCGCGAAACGCAGCAAGGGTTGCGCGCGCCAATTGTTCCCAGTCCACCAGCAAATGCCGCCGGTGTGGATCGGTGAACACGCCGTGGATGATGTTGCGGGCGTCCCCCTCCAGTTGCCCATAGTCGCCGAAAATGGCGACGGCCCCGGCATTCCAGGCCAGCACGTCCCAGCGCGGGCCGACGATATAGGCAGGCTGCAGGACCAGGCTTTGCAGCATATGCAGCAAGGGGCCTTCGAGCTTTGCCGGCCCAATGCGCCGTCGCTCGGGCTGCTGGCGGCCGGCAAGCGTGAACAGATGCCGCTTTTCGGCGGCATCGAGGCGCAGCGCCCCGCACAGCGCCGTCAGCACCTCCACCGAAGGGCGCACATCCCTGCCCTGTTCCAGCCAGGTGTACCAGGTGGTGCCAACGCCGGCGATCATCGCCACCTCTTCGCGGCGCAGGCCCGGCGTGCGCCGCCTGAGACCGGTCGCGATGCCGGTTGCCGAAGGCGTCAACCTTTCGCGCCGCGAGCGCAGGAATGCGCCGAGTTCGCGCCGGCGGGTGTCTTCAGCGGAATGAGAGGGAGCGTCCATGCCCTATTATAGCAGTACTGGTACCAGGATAAAGTTTGAACTGTTTGAGATCAATCAGACGTCCCATCTTGCGTTTGGAGCAACAGACAGGAGGCTCCCGACATGGACCTGAAAGACAAGACAATCCTCATCACCGGCTCGACCGACGGCGTCGGCCGCGTCGTGGCGCAAAGGCTGGGTGCCGCCGGCGCCCGGGTGCTGGTGCACGGCCGCGATGCCACGCGCGGCAAGGCGGCCGTGGCCGAAATCGAAGCCGCCGGCGGCAAGGCCGAGTTCTTCGCCGCCGACCTCGCCTCGCTGGCCGAGGTACGCCGGATCGCCGAGGCCGTCCGCGCCCGAACGGACCGGCTCGACATCCTCATCAACAATGCCGGCATCGGTACAGCAGGCGCCAAACGGCAGATCAGCGCCGACGGCTACGAACTGCGCTTCGCCGTCAACTACCTCGCCGGCTTCCTGCTGACCTCGGAACTTCTGCCGCTGCTGAAGGCCAGCGCCCCGGCGCGCATCGTCAACGTCGCATCGGCCGGCCAGCAGGCGATCGATTTTGGCGATGTCATGCTGACCCATGGCTATAGCGGCGTGCGCGCCTACTGCCAGAGCAAGCTGGCGCAGATCCTGTTCACCGTCGATCTGGCGGGAGAGTTGAAAGGCACCGGCATCACCGTCAACGCGCTGCATCCGGCAAGCTACATGAACACCACCATGGTCCGGCAGGCCGGCGTGACGCCATGGAGCTCGGTGGAGACCGGCGCCGACGCCATCGTCAACCTCGCCACCTCATCCGCGCTCGAGGGGCGCAGCGGCCTCTATTTCGACGGCCTGCGCGAATCCCGCGCCGACGCCCAGGCCTACGACGCCAAGGCACGACAACAATTGCGAAGCCTGAGCCTCGACCTTGTCGGCCCGGTTTCCCAAGAATCGAAGGAGCAGAATTCATGACCAGCAGAACCGAACACACAGTCATCATCGGCGGCTCGTCCGGCATCGGCCTGGCGACCGCGCGCAAGCTGATTGGGCCGGGCATGAAGGTGACGATCACCGGGCGCAACCAGGACAAGCTTAACAGTGCCTGGAAAAGCCTCGGCGGCGCCGCCGACAAGGCGGCGTTCGATGCTTCGAAGCCGGACGAAGTGCGCCAGTTCTTCGAGCGCCTCGGCCCGTTCGACCACCTCGTTCTGGCCGCGAGCGGCGGCAAGGGCCTTGGCCCGTTCGCGACACTCGACCTTGCCGATATCGGCAGCGGCGTCGAGGAGAAGGTGCGGCCGCAACTGTCCTGCTTGCAGGCCGCCTTGCCGACGCTCAACAAATCCGGATCGGTCACCTTCATCTCGGCGGTGTCGGCTCAGGTCACCATGCCCGGTGTCGCCGGTATCGGTGCCGTCAACGGCATGCTGCTGACCGTGACGCCGATCCTGGCGGTCGAGTTGAAGCCGCTGCGCGTCAACGTCGTAGCGCCCGGCGTCATCGACACGCCGTGGTGGGACTTTTTACCCGACGAGCAGCGGCATGCGGTCTTTGCCGAATATGCCGGCAAGACGCCCGTCGGGCGGATCGGCCGCGCCGAAGACGTCGCCTCGGCGATAGCCTTCCTCGTCTCCAACGGCTTCATGACCGGCCAGGTGCTGACCTGCGATGGCGGGCTGCGGTTTGCAGCATAGGGAAATGGCGGCGGGCCAAGATCGCCGCCAGCCCTTCTAAAGCGACTGCGCAATCAGCGTCAGGAAACCACCACCCAGCGCAACATTGCCGACGAAGCCGTTGATGCGCGCTGCGCGGTCCGGGCCTTGGTGGTCCCAGAAATTGTGGAACATCGGCGTGGCGGCGATCAGGAACAGCACCAGCACCGCGCAGGCAAGCGCGGTCCACAGGCCTGCCATCACCAGCACGCCGGCGATGACCTGCAGGACGATGCCGGCCCACAGCGCCAGCCGCGCCTGCGGCACGCCGCGCGCGGCCATCAGCCCGGTCAGAAAGGCCGCGTTCTGGATGTTGCGCAGGCCGGCGAAGACGAAAGCGCCGCCAAGCAACAGGCGACCGAGAAACAACAAGGTCGAAGGCAAATCGACAGGCATCAAATTCTCCCCTTAAAAACAGTCGGAGCGCCGCCTTCTCGACAGCGCTCCGAAACACGTCAGGACAATCAGGCCGCCTTGGCCGCCGGCATCGGATGAATGGCCTGGAACGGAATGCAAAGCCGGTTCCAGGTGTTGATCATGCCGAGCGCAACGGACAGCTTGACCAGTTCCTCTTCCGAGAAATGCTCGAGAGTACGGGCATAGAGCTCGTCCGATACGCCATTGTTGGCAATCAGGGTCACGGCTTCGGTCCAGGCCAAGGCGGCGCGCTCGCGTTCGGAGAACAGCGGCGATTCCTTCCAGGCCGCGACGAGATAGAGCCGCTGCTCGGTCTCGCCATCGCGCCTGGCCTCGCGGCTATGCATCTCGACGCAATAGGAACAGCCATTGATCTGCGAGGCCCTGAGCTTGATCAGGTGCAGCAGGCTGACCTCGAGCCCGCATTCGTCGACCGCCTTGTTGAGCGCCGACACCGCCTTCATGATCTCGGGCGCCTTGGCGAAAAATTGCATCCTCTGTTTCATCTTGATGTCCTTTACATCTGCTTTGGGCTTTGCGGGTTTGAACTGGATTTCTGCGGCCGCTGGTGGCGTGCGACAAAGGCACAGCTCGCGGCAAACGATCTCGGATCGCCCTGCGCCGCATAGTCCGCCACGATGTCGGACAGCTTTGTTTCGGCGAGTGCTGCCCGATAGGCGCGCTCCGCCTTCAACATCGCGGCATTGATGCCGCAGGGTTTGACATAGGCCGAGGCATCGATCTTGACCGGACCGTTGCGGCGGATCTCGCCGCAGCGAAACGCCGGTTCGCGCCCTTCGACGGCCAGCACGATGTCGAGCAGCGTGATCCGTTCGGCGGCCCGCGCCAGCCGGTAGCCGCCCGCCGGCCCCGGCACCGACTCCAGGATGCGCGCGGCCGTCAGCATGTTGAGATGCTTCAGAAGATAGCTCGGCGACAGGCCGAATGACTCGGCAAGAGCAGCACCCGGCATGGTGCTGTTGCTCTCGACGCTCGCCAGCGTGGCCGCGCAGTGGATGGCCGCCTCAACGCCCTCGCCCAGCTTCATGATGCCGATCTCCAATTCATGGATATGTCTTATCGTGGATATTTTTTATCTGCAATAGGAAAGTGCGGAAATCCACATGTTCGCGATGGCTTCACAGGACTTGGGTTCCTCGCACCCCGCAAAGCGCTACGACATGCCCACATTTCCAGGCAGTTGGTCTTTGGCGATGGCGTGCATGGCAGCCTGGCGCATGCATTGTCTTATGCCGCGCTGGTCGACCCCCACTCCGTCTCGGCTTCGCCGAGCCACCTCTCCCCCGATCGACGGGGTAGAGGAAAGGCGCCAGGCTTTTTGCCGTCAACGCTCGTCCAGCAAGGCTCCATTCCTTTCCCTCCGGAGGGGGAAAGGTGGCGCTGCGAAGCAGCGACGGATTGGGGGAACCACGTGGCAATCAAGCCTCGGGCAGATCAGTCATGCCAGTCACAGAAGATGTGTGCATGGCGTAGACGTCGATCGGAGCGAGGAACCCGCATTCTGCGAAGGCAGCCCCTACTCCGCCGCCACCTTGGCCATCGGGTTGTTCGGGTGCGTGGTCCAGTTGGCATAGATCGGCGACACCGGCTTGCCGGTGCGCTCATCCATCGCGCCGACCGCCAGCGGCTCCATGGTGATGCAATTGTCGACCGGGCAGACATTGACGCAGAGATTGCAGCCGACACACTCGGCCTCGATCACCTCGAAATGCCTGACGCCGTCGACCATGCTGGTGATCGCCTGGTGCGAGGTGTCCTCGCAGGCAATGTGGCAGCGGCCGCACTTGATGCAGGCGTCCTGGTCGATACGCGCCTTGGCGATATAGTTGAGGTTGAGATACTGCCAGTCGGTGACGTTGGGCGTGGCGCGGCCGATGACGTCGTCGAGCGTGCGGTGGCCCTTCTCGTCCATCCAGTTTTCGAGGCCGGCGATCATCTCCTGCACGATCTTGAAGCCGTAGGTCATCGCCGCCGTGCAGACCTGCACGTTGCCGGCGCCGAGCGCCAGGAACTCGGCCGCGTCGCGCCATGTGGTGATGCCGCCAATGCCCGAGATCGGCAGACCACGGGTTTCAGGATCGCGTGCGATCTCGGCCACCATGTTCATGGCGATCGGCTTCACCGCCGGGCCGCAATAGCCGCCATGCGAGCCTTTGCCGTCGATCGTCGGCATCGGTGCGAAACTGTCGAGGTCGACACCGGTGATCGAGTTGATGGTGTTGATCAGCGACACCGCATCTGTTCCACCCGCGTGCGCTGCCCGCGCGGGCTTGCGGATATCGGTGATGTTGGGCGTCAGCTTGGTGATGACAGGCATGCGCGTGTACTGCTTGCACCAGCGCACCACCATTTCGATATATTCCGGCACCTGGCCGACGGCGGCACCCATGCCGCGCTCCGACATGCCATGCGGGCAGCCGAAATTGAGCTCGATGCCGTCGGCGTTGGTTTCCTCTACGAGCGGCAGGATGGCTTTCCAGCTCGCCTCCTCGCAGGGAACCATGATCGAGGCGATCAGCGCCCGGTCCGGCCAGTCCATCTTGACCTGCTTCATCTCGCGCAGATTGGTCTGCAGGTCGCGGTCGGTGATCAGCTCGATGTTGTTAAGGCCGAGCAGGCGCCGATCGGCACCCCAGATCGCGCCATAGCGCGGGCCGTTGACGTTGACGACAGGCGGGCCTTCCTCGCCCAGCGTCTTCCACACCACACCACCCCACCCTGCCTTGAAGGCGCGGATCACATTATAGGCCTTGTCGGTCGGTGGCGCCGAGGCAAGCCAGAACGGGTTGGGCGATTTGATGCCGACGAAATTGTTGCGGATGTCTGCCATGACAGGTCCCTTTCAGCCGAAACGAAGGATCAATTCGACGGGTGCAAGAATGCCGCCTTCAAGCGCGGCGGTGAGATTGGCGATCTTGGTGCGGGCGTTCTCGCCCATGATGAGCCCGACATTGGGCGGCTTCTTACCCTCTGCCTGCGCGGCGGCCATGCCGGCGCGGACAGAGGCGAAGAAATCAATGGCAAAGGCACCACGAGGGCGTTCTTCGATGACGGAAAAGCCGGCAGCTGCAGCAGCCGAACGGTAATCGTCCGGCGTCGAGACGAACGACATGCTCTCATCCGTTGCCCATGGCAGCGGAAAGGTCAGCGCCCCGTCTTTCAGGCGCATCACATCATAGACGGCAAAGATGCCGCCCAGCTTGAGCACACGCGCCGCCTGACTCATCAGCTTTGCCTTGTCGGGAAGGTTCATGCCGACATGCAGGATCATGGCCGCATCGAAGCTGGCATTGTCGAACGGCATGTCCAGCGCGCTGCCTTGCACGAAGTGCGTCGTGCCGGTCATACCGGTTCGGTTCGACAGGCTGGTCGCGATGTCGACATAGCTTTGCGTAAGATCGATGCCGGTGACGTCCACATCGCCGGTCGAGGCGACGAAACGTGCCGGACCGCCGACGCCCGAGCCGATGTCGAGCAGCCTGGACCCTGGCTTCAGCCCCATCTGATTGACGAGTTCCCTCGTGGCGACCACACCGCCAATGTGGAATTCGTCGACAGCTTCGAGATCGCTGGCACGCAGATTGGCAATGTCCACGCCCCTGTCGGCAAGCACGGAAAGGATCCGCTGCTCCAGGTCCGATACCTCGTAGTGACGGGCGATGCCCGGTTCCACCGTGGCCATGATCCCTATCCCTGCATCAGACTCCTGTTGATGCTTTCCGCAGCATCGCGGCCTTGCGCGACAGCCGAGACAGTCAGGTCGTCGCCACCGAAGATGCAGTCGCCGCCGGCCCAGACCTTGGCCAGCGAGGTGCGCCCTTCGGCATCGACCTTGATGCGGCCGGCTTCGAGGTCGATCGACGCACCGCTGCCGTTGAGCGCCGCCGGAACAAAGCTCTGGCCGATCGCCTTGAAAACCTGGTCGGCGACAAGCGTCAGCGTCTCGCCGGTGCCGGCAAGCTTGTCGCCGTTCATCGCAGTGTATTCGAGTTCGATGGCGCTGACCTTGCCGCCTTCAGCGACAACCCGCTTCGGCTGCAGCCAGTGGCGGATGGTGACGCCGTTGGCGGCGGCCAGATCCTGCTCGAACCCGGAGGCGTTCATGTGCTCCTGGCCGCGCCGGTAGCAGATCGTTACTTCCTCGGCGCCGAGCAGTTTCGACTGTACGGCCGCATCGATCGCCGTCATGCCGCCGCCGATGACGACGACGCGGCGGCCAACCGGCAGGCCGGAGAGATCACTGGCCTGGCGCAGTTCGGCGATGAATTCCACCGCATTGGTGACGCCAGCGGCATCCTCGCCATCGGCGCGCAACGCATTGACGCCACCCAGCCCCATGCCGAGGAACACCGCGTCGTAATTGCGGATCAGGTCGGACAGCTGATAGTCGCGGCCGAGCGCCTTGCCGTTCTGGATGTCGATGCCGCCGATCGAGGTGACATAGTCGACTTCGGCCTGGGCGAAATTGTCGACGCTCTTGTAGGCTGCGATGCCGTATTCGTTGAGGCCGCCGGCCTTCGGCCGCGCTTCCAGGATGGTCACGTCATGGCCGTGACGGGCGAGCCGATGCGCGGCGGCAAGGCCGGCCGGGCCGGCGCCGACCACGGCAACCGTCTTACCGGTTGGCTCCGGGCGCGGATAAAACTGCTTGTTCTCGGCCATGGCGACATCGGTGGCGTAGCGCTGCAGGCGGCCGATCTGCACCGGCTTGCCCTCCGCCACCTCGCGCACGCAGACCTCTTCGCACAGCGTCTCGGTCGGGCAGACGCGGGCGCACATGCCGCCCAGGATGTTCTGGTCGAAGATGGTCTTGGCCGAGCCGATCGGATTGCCGGTCGAGATCTGGCGGATGAACAGCGGAATGTCGATCGAGGTCGGGCATGCATTCATGCACGGCGCGTCGTAGCAGAAATAGCAGCGGTCGGATTCGACAAGCGCCTCATGATGATCGAGCGGCGGATGAAGGTCGGAAAAATTGTCCGCGTATTGGTCGGCCGCGAGCCGGCCGCCGACAATACCCTCTTTGAACTGGCCTTCTGGCATCGTCAGTTCCCCATGTTTTCGTTTTGGGGAAGGCTAGCACGTTTTATTTTTTTATCAATTGGTCAATTTTCGGCGCAAACCATTGAAAACCTTCGACAATAACATGATTTTTTTACTCATGTTATGTGGCTGAGGCTACGTCTGAAGCTCGGGCGAATGGCTGGGCGCGTGGCCATGAATGGCCCGGACCTCGTCGGCCACCAACTCCTGCAGCCGCCAAAGATTGCGATCATGGATGCCGAACGCTTCGAGATGGCTGACCGTGTTGTAGAGATATTCCGCGCCGGAGCCGATATGGCCGCAGGCCCTGGCCAATACGCGCGCCACCTTGTCCAATGGCTGATTCGGTGATGTTCCCCGCCCCTTCACTCCAACCCAGAAACCGAGCGCCCGCAGCGCGCCTTGCGCCGTATGCACCGGCAGCCACCTGACCGAGCTGATACTCTCATGGTCGCTGATCTCGCGCCTTAACAACCTTTCGATCTGGGCCGGCTTTTCGCCGTCTGGCAAACGGTAGATCACCCCGTTGCAGCGCCCGCCCCGCTCGAGTGCCATCATCAGCCCCGGCTGCGCCGCACTGCCGCGCCATCGCACCATGTCGAGGCAGAAGGAGCGGTGCCAGCCGAAGGCCGTGGCGAGCTGCTGCTCGACCGATTCGAATTCCGGCTTCCAGATCAGCGAGCCATAGGCGAACACCCAGAGCGGCCCCGAATCCGCCTCAACGGCAAGCCGCATCGCAAGGCTCCGGAAATCCTCGTCGGTCAGTTCGGTCCAGCTCGGGTCCGGGCCGGGATCCGCCTCTTGCCGATGGCACAGTGCAACAAGCTCAGGCGTGAGCGACATCTGGCGCATGAACAACCCCCTTGTCGTACAGAAATCGAAAACCGCAAGACACGCAACCGGGGAACGCATGTCGTGGGCAGAGATTATTGTTTTGGGGCGATTGTCGGATTTCCGTTCCGGGGAACGTCCTTGGACGGATCGGACAACGATCGATGCTGAACGGTGAGGAGACCGACCATGCCGAAATCCCCGATGCCCTTCTTCTGGTACGAACTGATGACATCAGACCTCGACGCCGCCCAAGCCTTCTACACCAAGGTTGTCGGCTGGACGGCCGAACCTTTCGACAAGGCGCCGGGCATGCCGCGCTATATCGTTGTAAATTCCGCTGAACGCGGCGTCGGCGGGCTGATGACGTTGCCCGATGACGCCGCCAAGATGGGTATGCCGCCGGCCTGGGTCGGCTATATCCACAGCAGGGATGTCGATGCCTCGACTGAGGCGGTGCAGGCCGCAGGCGGGGCTGTGCACCGCCAGCCCGACGATATCCCTGGTGTCGGCCGCTTCTCCGTCGTGGCGGACCCGCAAGGTGCGACCTTCATGTTCCTGCAGCCCAATCTCGCGGATCAGCCGACCCTGCCGGCCACGACGCCAGGCCATGTCGGTTGGCACGAGCTCTATGCCTCGGACCGGCAGGCTGCGTTCGACTTCTATTCCAGCCAGTTCGGCTGGACCAGCGCAGGTGATTTCGACATCGGTGAAATGGGTGTCTACCAGACCTTCAAGGCGGGTCCTGAATCAGGCGGCGGCATCATGAACAAACCGCCGCAGCTCGCCGTTCCCGTCTGGCTGTTCTACTTCAACGTCGCCGCCATCGATGCCGCGGCCAAACGCGTCACCGACAATGGCGGCAAGCTCGTCATGGGTCCGATGGCCGTGCCGACCGGCCAATGGATCGTGCAATGCCAAGATCCGCAAGGCGCGTATTTCGCGCTTCTGGCGCCAGTGCGATAACACTGTCCCGGCAAAGCCACCGCAACAATCGGTCTCCCCCAAGGTGGGGGAGACGTCGGGCACGAGAGCAGCGCTCTCCGTCTACCCCGGACTGCTTACTCCGGCGTCAGCACCGCGACTTTCAGCTCAGCCTTTTTCGCGCCACTGAACTGTACGGTGGCCGGGCCAGCCGCGAGCTTGAAACGCACGCTTTTGCGTATCCCCGGGCAAGTTTTCACGCCGCTATAGCCGGCCGACTTGATGGCCTTGCCGCCCTGGATGACATCGATCCAGGCCTCACCGGACAGGCTGATCTGAATGGCGCCCTCGGGCGGCACCTGCACGCTGGCGACGGCACCGAACGTGTCTGCTGGGGGAGCATGTTCCGGTGGTAGCGTGAAACCGGCTTTCTCCGTCGGGACCAGCGCCAGATCCGCGGCGGCACCCACCGCCAGCGTCGCTCCGGACGGCGTCGCGGGCGGTGCGGCAAACAGCGCCTGCTCGCGCGTGACCGGCCATTTGAAGGCCTCGCAGCCGGCGTCCTCCGCCATGGCGAAACTGGTACCTGCAAGGAGTGCGAACAGGCTGATGACGATTTTTTTCATGGCAAGGGAACTTTCATGGCAGCGAACCCCACATGTTTAGAGCGCTCATGTCAATACAACCATAGCGATATGAATGCAACCCTGGCGAGAACACCATGAGCGGTCGAACCGGGGAACATTTCCAATCACCGATTGTTGATAGCATGCCATGGGAAGTGAATGGTCCCATGGCCCGGCGATAATCTATGGCCGGGCCGGGAGGGTGAAAATGGAGTTTCAGATGAAGCTTTTTGAAGGCCTTTCCAAATACCAGCCGCAGGCGCTCGGCGTGCTGCGCATCATGACCGCGCTGCAGTTCATCGAGCATGGCAGCCAGAAACTGTTCAACTTCCCCGTCAGCGCCGAGCCTCATGCCCTCAACGGGCTGACCACGACCGCCGGCATCCTCGAATTCGCCGGCGGCATCCTTCTGGCGCTGGGCTTGTTCACCCGTCCGGTCGCGTTCCTGCTCGCCGGCGAAATGGCGATCGCCTATTTCATGGCGCACATGCCGCGCGACTTCTTCCCGGTCAACAACAGCGGCGATGCGGCGATCTCCTTCTGCTTCATCTTCCTCTATCTGGTGTTCGCCGGCGCGGGCGCCTTCGCGCTGGACAATCGCAGCAAGGCCTAGAGCAATTCCAGGAAAAGTGTGAGCGGTTTTCCGTCCGGAATTGCTCCAAAGCAAAGAGTCCCATCCGGGGGTAAGCCTTCACCCCCGCATCCGCTCGAAATTCGCATCGAACAACGGCGCCGCCTGGATGCGCGCCGCATGGCGTTTGCCCAGCAGCTCGATTTCGAAGCCGTCGCTTTCGTCGGCGATCTCCCTCGGTACATAGCCGACGGCGACCGACTTTTTCGAATGATGCGCGTAGCCGCCCGACGTCACCCAGCCACGCACGGCGCCGCCAAACCAGATCGGCTCGTCGCCGATGACATCGGCGTCGTCAGTCTCGACGATGAACGAACGCAGCCGCAGTTTGCCGCCCTGCTTGCGCTCGGCCAGTGCCGCCGCCTTGCCGATGAAATCCGCCTCCTTGCCATAAGCGACGAAGCGATCGAGCCCGGCCTCCAGCGGCCCATAGATTGGCCGGTATTCGCGTCCCCATGAGCCGTAGTTCTTCTCCAGCCTGAGCGCGTTCAGCGCGCGCGAACCGAACAGGCCGATGCCGAACTCCGCGCCGGCCGCCATCAATGCATTGAACGCGGCGCGCTGGTATTCCGGCGCCACCCAGATCTCGTAGCCGAGATCGCCGGTGTAGCTGACGCGGCCGACCAGGCACGGCGCCATGCCGATATCCATCCTGGCAACCGCCATGAACGGAAACGCTGCATTGGAGACATCCGCGCGGCTGACCTTGGCCAGCACCTGCCGCGCCCTCGGCCCGGCAATCGCCAGGCCCGTGAGTTTCGTGCCCAGCGCCTCGATATGGACCGAGCCATCGCCAGGCAGATGCGCCTCGAACCAGCGCATGTGGTATTGCTCGGCAATGCCGGAGCCGGCGAGGAACCAGCCATCGGGACCCAGATTGGCAAGCGTGAAATCGCCGATCAGCCTACCATCTTCCTTCAGCATCGGCGCCAGCGTCATGCGGCCGGGCTTTGGCAGTTTGCAGGCGAGCATGCGGTCTAGCCACGCAGCCGCCCCCTCGCCCGTCACCTTGTATTTGGCGAAGCTCGAAATCTCCGACAGACCGACGCCGTTGCGAACCGTCGCAACTTCCGTGCCGACATGGGAAAAATCGCTGGAACGCCGCCACGAGAACTCGTCCTTGATGCCTTCCGGCGCGTACCACAACGGCACTTCCAGCCCATAGGCGACACCAAACTGCGCGCCCTTGGCCGACAAAAGGTCATAGACCGGCGTCGTCTTGAGCGGCCGCCCGGCGGGCAACTCCTCGTTGGGAAAGCGGATCGAAAAGCGCCTGGAATAGTTCTCGCGCACCTTGGCGTTGGTGTAGGCCATGCCAGCCCAGTCGCCGTAGCGCGCCACATCCATGGCCCAGATGTCGGCGCCGGGATCGCCCTCGATCATCCAGTTGGAGAGCGCGAGACCGACGCCGCCGCCCTGTGAAAAACCCGCCATGACGCCGCAGGCGACCCAGAAACCCGGCAGGCCGCGCACCGGCCCGACCAGCGGGTTGCCGTCGGGCGCGAAGGTGAAGGGGCCATTGATGATCTGCTTGATGCCGGTGTTCTGGAAGGCCGGGAAGTGGCGGAAGCCGACCTCCAGCGAAGGCGCGATGCGGTCGATGTCGGGCGCCAGCAATTCATGACCGAAATTCCACGGAGTCTGAAACTCCGACCACGGTTTGTTGGCCTTCTCATAGGTGCCCATCAGCATGCCGCCGCGCTCCTGGCGCAGATAGAGCTCGCCGTCGAAATCGACAGCATGCATGATCTCTTCGCCGGTCTTGGCGTTCCACGCCGCCACCTCCGGCATGTCCTCGGTGATCAGGTACATGTGCTCCATGGCCAGCACCGGCAGTTCGAGCCCGACCATGCGGCCGACCTCGCGCGCCCACAGCCCGCCGGCATTGACGACATGTTCGGCCACCACCTCGCCCTTATTGGTGATGACGCGCCACATCCCGTCGGGCCGCCGCACAATGTGCTCGACCTTGGTGAAGCGCTCCACTTCCGCCCCAAGCTTCCGCGCGGCCTTGGCATAGGCGTGGGTGACGCCGGACGGATCGAGATGACCGTCCTCCTTGTTTCTGACAGCACCGACGAACTGCTTGGGGTCGAGCAGCGGCATCAGTTCGGCCGCTTCCCTGGGCGAGATTTCTTCCAGTTCGATGCCGAGATAGCGCCCTTTGGCGACAACACCCCGCAGCCAGTCCAGCCGCGCCTCGGTCGCGGCGAGCAGCACGCCGCCGGTCAGGTGCACGCCGGTCGCCTGTCCCGACAGCTCTTCGATCTCCTTGTAGAGATTGATGGTGTATTTCTGCAGCTTGGCGACATTGGGGTCGCCATTGATCGTGTGCATGCCGCCGGCCGCGTGCCAGGTCGAGCCCGAGGTCAGCTCATCGCGCTCCAGCAGCACGACGTCGGTCCAGCCATGGCGGGCAAGATGGAACAGCACGGAACACCCGACGACACCGCCGCCAATGACCACGACCTTTGCATGCGATTTCATGGATTTTTCTCTGATATCAGTTAGTTGGATGGGTGAGTGGATTCAAGATGGGAGGCTTCACGGCTCGCCCTGCCCGATCGCTTCCTTGCGCTTGGCCATGTACGCCTCCAGCGCTTCGCGCACGGCGATATCCATCACCGGCTCGACATAATCTTCCAGCGCCTTCTTCCACAGCCGCGTCGCGCGTGCCGTGGCGTCGAGGCTGCCGGCTTCCTGCCAGGCCTCAAAATTCTGCCAGTTGGACAGCATCGGCTGGTAGAAGGCGGTGGCGTAGCGCTCAAGCGTGTGCGGCTCGCCGAAGAAATGGCCGCCGGTCGGCACCGCGCCCAGCGCCTCGACGGCAAGCTCAGCCTCGTTGACTTCGATCGGGCGCAAAAACTCCATCATGTGCTGGATCATCTCGACATCGATGATGAATTTCTCGAACGAGGCCGTCAGCCCGCCCTCCTGCCAGCCGGCGGCGTGGTAGACGAGATTGCCATGGCCGAGCACCGCCCCCCACAGCGCCATCAGCGTTTCGTAAGCGCCTTGCGCGTCGGCAGCGTTGGAGGCGGAGCCAGGCGTCGTCCGGTAGGGCAACCCGTAACGCCGCGCCAGTTGCCCCGACGCAACGTTGGCCTTGGTATTTTCAGGCGTGCCGAAGGCAGGCGCGCCGGACTTCATGTCGACATTGGAGGTGAAGGCCCCATACATAACCGGCGCGCCGGGGCGCACCAGCTGCGTCAGCACCACCCCAAACAGCGCCTCGGCATTCTGCTGCGCCAAAGCACCCGCCAGCGTCACCGGGCTCATCGCCCCCATCAGCGTGAACGGCGTCACCGCCACCGACTGGCCGAACTCGGCCATCGTCATCAGCCCCTCGGCCATCATCTCGTCGAAGCGGCGCGGCGAGTTGACCGAGATGATGGTGGCGATGCCGGGGTCGTCGCGCATCTCATCCAGCGTCAGCCCGCGCGCGATCGCCATCATCTCGATGCCGTCCAGCGCCCTGCCCCGGCCGATTGCCGAGACATGGAAACTCTTGTCGGTCAGCGTCAGATTGGTGAAGTAGGTGTCGAGATGGCGTGAGTTGGCCGGCAGCTCCACCGGCGCGCAGACCTGGTTGCCGAGCATGTGGACGCAGTTGAAATGCTGCGCAAGCCGGGTCAGGTCCGCATAGTCACGCAGATTGCCGGCGCGGCGGCCGCGTTCCATGTCATGTACATTGGGGGGCCCGGCAACGAGCGTGAAATTGATGGTGTTGCCGCCGAGATGGATCGTGTTGGCCGGATTGCGCGGCGTCAGCGTATAGTTGGACTGCGTCGTCTTCAGTGCCTCGTCGACCATGCCGCGATCGATGCGGACATTCGCCGTTGCGTGATCGACTTTTGCACCCGCCTTCTCGAACAGCGACAGCGCCCGCGGGCTCATCACCTCGATGCCGAAATTCTCCAATATGTGCATCGACGCCTGGTGGATCGCCTCGATCTGGTCTGATGACAGCAACGCCATCGGCGGATAGGGATTGGTCACCCGCCTTTGCGGCAGCTGCTGGATGGGCACTGGCCCCCTGTTGCTGGTGCGCTCGGCGCCGCGCTTGCGTCTTGGCTCGTTCATGTGAGGCATCAAAGCCTCGGCAAACAAAGCGAGCTGTCAGAAATACGCCGTTTACAGGCGTGATTTTAGCCAAGGCGGCATTTCGGCAGCATCATTTTATATGGAGCGACAAGGAGCGTCGGAATATCAACATGGCCTTTTCCCTGGCGCTCGGGCGGACGAAGCGTTAACGGAGACAGCAAGATTCCTTTTATGATTTCGGCCTATTGCTCATCCAATGCGTAGGTCGAGTTTTAGTAAAATTGTCGCGGTTGGTGTGCTGTTGGCTCTTTCGGCCTGCGCGACCGGGCCCAGCCACATCAACAATGTCTGTGCCGTCTTCGACCAGAATGACGGCTGGTTCGACAATTGGCAGTCTGCCGCCGAACGCGCCTCTCGGACATATGGCGTCCCCGTGCCCGTGCTGATGGCGACGGTGCGCAAGGAATCCGGCTTCAAGAGCAATGCCCGGCCGCCGCGCACCAAGCTGCTCGGCTTCATTCCCTGGAAGCACGTCTCGACGGCCACCGGCTTCTCTCAGGCGCTGGACGGCACCTGGTCGCAATATCAGCGCGAAACCGGTAATTGGGCGGCGCGGCGGACCAAGTTTGCCGACGCTGTCGACTTCGTCGGCTGGTATCATTCCAAGACCGCGGACACTTACGGCGTCGCCCGCACCGACACCTACAATCTCTATCTCGCCTACTATCTCGGCTGGACCGCCTATGGCCGGGGCAACCGTGGCGACGCCGGCGTCCAGGGCTATGCCCGGGCGACGGAGAAAATGGCCCGCGACTATGACGCTCAGCTAAGGCAGTGCGGTAACTGACACACTGCCCAGGCTAATGCCGCCTTGTCGTATCTTTCGGCTTTGAGACCCCGGTTTCCGAAACATCGTCGCGGACTTCGTGACGACGGGCGCGCATGACGGCCTCGTTCTCCTCGGTGGCCTCCCCGATTTGGTCAGCCCCCGAACTCGCCGTCTTGCCATGCGGCCGGTTGGGCGGTGTTCCGACGAGGCCCGGACCTTCGCCATGCGCCGCGTCTTCCGGCACGCCCTCATGCGCGGCGTGGTCCTTGTCGAACTTGATCACCGGCTCCATCGTCGAAAGCACATCATCCGACAGCCAGCACAGGCTCATATGGCCATCGCCGAGATGCTTGACCGGCGGTACCTTGGTTTCGCACAGATTGTCCGGCACCAGCTTCTTGTAGCCGCAGCGCGTCTGGAATGGACAGCCCGATGGCGGGTTCATCGCCGACGGGATGTCGCCCTCCAGCACGATGTGTTTCTTCACCACGCTGGTGTCGGCGATCGGGATCGCCGACAGCAGCGCCTCGGTATAGGGGTGATAGGGCGGCGCGAAGATCTGGTCGGTCGTGCCCTGCTCAACGATGTAGCCGAGATACATGACGACGACGCGGTCGGCGATGTAGCGCACGACAGACAGGTCGTGGCTGATGAACAGCATCGTCGTCTTGTTCTTGCGCTGGATGTCCATCAGCAGTTCGGTCACCGCCGCCTGCACCGAGACGTCGAGGGCCGAGACCGGCTCGTCGGCCACCACCACCTTGGCATCGCCGGCAAAGGCGCGCGCCACGCCGATGCGCTGCTTCTGGCCGCCCGAAAGCTGGCGCGGCTTGCGCGTCTCGAAGGCGCGCGGCAGCTTCACCAGGTCGAGCAGCTCCAGCATGCGCTTGCGGCGGTCGGCGACCGTCTTGCCGACGTTGAATTTCTCCAGCGTCCGAATGATCTGCGAACCGACCGAATGGCTGGGGTTCAGCGTATCGAACGGATTCTGGAACACCATCTGGATCGACGACACGGTGTCGACACTGCGCTTCTCGATGCCGGTCGACTGGATTTCCTTGTTGCCCAGCGTGACCTTGCCAGAACTTGCCGTCTCCAGGCCGAGCAGGACCTTGGCCAGCGTCGACTTTCCGCAGCCGGATTCGCCGACGATGGCGACCGTCTCGGATTCGCGCGCCATGAACGAGATGGTCTCGTTGGCCTTGACGACGCGGCCTTCGCTCGAGCCGAACACCTCGCCGCCGCCGACCTTGTAATATTTCCTGAGGTCCTCGATCTTGAGCACCGGCGCGCCGGGCACGACGCGCTCATTGACCTTCTTAGCGCCGGGCGGCAGCGCTTCCCAGTCGATCTCGTTGAAGCGCACGCAGCGCGAGAAATGGCCGTCATGGCCGGCGACCTCGATCATCGGGATTTCGGCGGCGTTACAGACGCCCTCGACGAAATGGTGGCAGCGCGGGCCGAAATTGCAGCCCTTGGGCCGCTCATGCGGCAGCGGCAATTGCCCGGGGATGGCAATCAGCGGCCGCGAATTCTTGTCGGCGCCCGGCAGCGGGATCGAACGGAACAGCCCTTGCGTGTAGGGATGGCGCATCCGGTCGAACACGTCCTTGATCTTGCCGGTCTCCACCGCCTCGCCCGAATACATCACTGTGATGCGGTCGCAGGTCTCGAGGATGAGGCCCAGATTGTGCGACACGAAGATCATCGAGGTGCCAAACTTCTCGCCCAGCCCCTTGACCAGTTCGACGATGCCCGCCTCCACCGTCACGTCGAGCGCGGTCGTCGGCTCGTCGAGCAGAAGCAGCGCCGGCTTCGACAGCAGCGCCATGGCAATGACGATGCGCTGCTGCTGGCCGCCGGAGAGCTGGTGCGGGTAGGAGCGCATCATGCGCTCGGGATCGGGCAGCTTGACCGAGCGGACCATTTCGACCGCTCTTTTATAGGCCTCTTCCTTCGACACCTTGTCGTGGATCAGCGGCACTTCCATCAGCTGCTGGCCGATCTTCATCGCCGGATTGAGGCTGGCCATCGGCTCCTGGTAGATCATGGCGATCTTGTTGCCACGGATGGCGCGCAGCTCCTCGTCGGAGAGCTCGCCCATGTCCTTGCCCTGGAACTTGATCTTGCCGCCGACGATCTTTCCGATGTTGGAGAGGTCGCGCATGATGCCGAGCGACACGGTCGACTTGCCGCAGCCGGATTCACCGACAATGCCCATCGCCTCGCCGGGCATGACCGTACAGGAGAAATCCATGACGGCTGGTATCTCGCCCTTGCGGGTGAAGAAGGAGATCGACAGGTTTTCGATCTCTATGATGGGTTCTGCGGGATTTCGAACTGCCTCGTTCATGGGTCGCTCCAATCCAAATTTTACCAGACGCGGGCCGGAGCCCGTCAATCAGTCCTTCATCGATTGCTCACGCAGCGAGTCGGCCAAGAGGTTCAGCCCCAGCACGAACGACATCAGCGCGAATGTCGGCGGAAGCGCCGGGTGTATGAAGGAGCGCAGCAGGCGGCTGGCGTCCTTGATCGCGGTACCCCAGTCGGGGCTTTCCGGCGCCAGACCCAGGCCGAAATAGCCCAGCGTGCCGAGCAGGATCGTGGTGTAGCCGATGCGCAGGCAGGCATCGACGATCAGTGGTCCGCGCGCATTGGGCAGGATTTCCCACAGCATGATGTACCAGGGCGATTCACCGCGCGTCTGCGCCGCCGCCACATAGTCGCGCGTCTTGATGTCCATCACCAGGCCGCGCACGATGCGGAACACGCCCGGGCTGGAGGCGAACACCACCGCCACGAAGATGTTGAGCTGGTTGGGATCGATGTGGACGATATGCAGCGGGTCCTTGTCGAAGACCAGGCCGAGATAGATCCAGCCGCCGATGATCAGCGTCAGGCCGAGCAGGATGTAGATCCGGTCGGGCCGGTTCTTGTAGCGTGTCCAGAACAGCACGCTGAAGAAGATGATCGGAAACAGGAAAAAGACACCGGCCAGCGCATAGGGGATCGGCGTATCCATGATCCCCGGCGTCACCAGCAGGTAGAACAACAGGATGACCGGGAAGGCCAACACGAGGTTGGCCAGGAACGACAGGATGGAATCGATCTTGCCGCCGTAATAGCCCGCCGGCAGGCCGAGCGTGATGCCGACCATGAGCGCGAAGCCGGTCGCGGCCGGTGCAATGATCAGCACGATCTGGCTGCCATAGACCATGCGCGAAAACACGTCGCGTGCGAGCTTGTCGCCGCCGAAGAGGTAAACGAGCCCCGATTGCGGTTCGATGGCGCCGGGCAGCGTGTCCTTCATGATCGGGATCTGGCCCAGCGGATCGAAGGGCGAGATGGTCGAGGCGAAGATCGCCGTGAACAGCCAGAACAGGCAGATGAAGACACCCGCGATGCCGACGCCGCTGTCGAACAGCTGGCCGTAGAGCGCCAGCTTCTTTTTGTAGAGGAAGCTCGCCCCCATGACGATGGCGAGCGCGACCCAGACCGGCCAGAAGCGCCAGAGCACTTCGAGGATGATGGTGGAGGCGCCGATATATTGAGCTTGCATGCGCCTTCTCCCCTACTGAACACGAATGCGTGGATTGAGGAATGCGTAGCCGACATCGGAAATGAGCTGCGTAATCAGGACGATGAACACCGAGACCAGTGAACAGCCGAGCAGAAGATCGATGTCGTTATTGCCGGCGGCCTCGACCAGTGTGTAGCCAAAACCCTGATAGCGGAACATCACCTCGACGATGACGACGCCGGTGAGCAGCCAGGGAAACTGCAGCATGATGACGGTGAACGGCGCGATCAGCGCGTTGCGCAGCGCATGCTTGACCACCACGCTCTTGAAGGAGAGGCCTTTCAGCCGAGCGGTGCGGATATACTGCTGCGTCATCACCTCGACCATCGAGGCGCGTGTCATACGGGCGATGTAGCCGATGCCGTAGATGGCCAACGTGATCACCGGCAGCGTGAAATTGTAGAAGGTGATGCCTTGGCTGGCCGATGCGGCCGACCCGTTCAGCCAGCCCAGCCACGAAGCAAAGATGACGGTGAAGATGACGCCCGACACATATTCAGGCGTGGCCGTCGAGGCGATCGAGGCCACCGACAGGACGCGATCCGTGCGCGAGCCCTCGCGCATGCCGGCGAGAATCCCGATCAAAAGCGAAACCGGCACCATCACCCCCAGCACGCACAACATCAGGATGCCGGTGGCGCCGAGTGCCGGGAAAAGCTTGGCCCCGACCGTGGTCTTGAACTTGGTCGAACAGCCAAAATCGCCCTCGATCACGCCGGAGAATGTCGGCACGGTCGGGTCGTTGCAGAAGGAGAAGCGCTGCGCGGGCTTGCCGGTTGCCGGATCGGTGACCGGCTGCTTGGGCAGGACACCGAGCCACTGGCCGTAGCGGGCGAAGAAGTTCTGCCGATAGCCGTGGTCGACCAGCCAGCTTTCGAGCTGCTCGGCCGATGTGTGCATTTCCGTCTGGCTGATCGCCAGCTTCTTCAGATTGGGTTCGAGATTGACGAGGAAGAAGACGACCAGCGTCAGGCACAGCATCGTGAGCAGAATCGTGCCGATGCGTCTGATGATGAATGAGAACATTGTGCCCCCCTGCCGGCCGGGTTGGGGTCAGATATGGTCAACCCTGTTTCGAAAACCTTTCGACGTCACGCCGCCGCTGCATCTCATGCAACGGCGACGATCCTGAGAATATGAGGGGCTCACACCCCTCATATTCTTCAAGCTGTGGATCACGCCTGATCGAGCCAGACCTTGCCGAAATCGTGCTCGTAGGTGGGGTGCATCGAGTGGTTCTTCACCTCGGGCTTGATGTTGATGTAGAGCTTGCGCCAGTAAGGCTGGATGATGATGCCGGAATCCTGCAGGATCTGCTCGACATCCTTCATCACCACCTTGCGCTTCTCCGCATCGGCGATCCCGAGGGCTTCGTTGACCTTCTTGTCGAAGTCCGGATTGGCGTAGGCCGTCTCGTTCCAGGCTTCACCCGAGCGGTAGGCAATGGCGATGACCTGGATGCCCAATGGACGCATGTTCCAGTTGGTTTCCGAGAACGGATATTTCGTCCAGTCATTCCAGAAGGTCGAGCTCGGCAGCACGGTGCGCTTCACCTTGATGCCGGCTTCGCGCAGCTGGGCCGCGATCGCGTCCGTGGTGTTCTTGTGGTAGTCTTCGTCATTACTGATCAGCTCGTGTTCGAAATCGATCACGCCGGCTTCCGTCAGCATCTGCTTGGCCTTGGCGATGTCGCGCGGGATCTTCGGCAGAGCGACATATTCCGGATGGATCGGCGCGACATGGTGATTTTCCGCCGGCGTGCCGGCATTGCCGTAGCCGAGCTGCAGCACCACCGAATTGTCGACGGCCAGGCACATCGCCTGACGCACCTTCTGATCGCCATAAGGCTTGGCATTGATGTTGAAGCGCGAAACCACGGTGGCCGCGGTCACAACTTCCGAAGCCGGTGCGCCGACGCCTTCGATGATCTTCACATAGTCGGCGGTCGTCTCATGGTTGGTCTGCACTTCGCCCGATTCGAAGGCAGAGACCGTCGCGGCCGGATCGGTGCCGTAGTCGATGAACTCGACGCCATCGAGGAAAGCCTCGCCCTGCCACCACTTGCCGGTCGTGCGGCGCTTGTAGACCACCTTCTGGCCAACGTCATAGGACACCAGTTCGAACGGACCGGTGCCGATCGGGCAGCTCTTGAAGTTTGCACCCTTCTCGTCGAAGGTCTTGTGCACGACCAGCGCCGGATAATCGGTCAGGTTGGCGATAAGCGCGATGTCGGGCTTGGTGAGCTTCAGCTTGACCGTCATGTCGTCGACCTTGGTGATCGAGCCTTCGCTCAACTTCTTGGTCTTCTCATCGACGAGGCTGCCGAGGCGGCCCGGCATCGAATTGCCGGCCGCGTTCTTGTCGGCCCAGCGGGTGAAATTGTAGATCACGTCGTCGGCGGTGAACTTATCGCCATTGTTCCATTCGACGCCGGGCCGCACATGCAGCGTGTACTCGGTGGCGTCGTCGTTGATGTCCCAGCTCGCCAGGAGGTACGGCGCGAACGTGTACTGGTGGGTGTACTTCACCAGCGGCTCGAGCGACTGACGTTCGGCGTTTGAGATCTCCGACCAGTCGGCCGTGCGCGGATCCTTGGGATCCTTGACGGACATGGCGACCTTCAGCACGCCGCCCTTCTTGCCCTGCACGTCTTCGGCCTTGGCCGGGGTCGGGGCGGCAAGGCCGAGCAGGCCATAGGCCATCGCCGTCGACGCGCCGAAAATGCTGGCGAGTGCCAGGAATTCGCGACGATCCACCGTTCCTGCCTTGGCTTCTTCGGCCATTGCCAGGATGTGATCCGGAACGCTGTCGCCACCGCTCTTATAAATTGTCATGACTAACTCCCATTGTTGGCTTTCCGCCGATTAACATTCCGCATCCAGGCCATGATGTCAAAGACGGCATGGATTGGGAACATGTTAGCGAATGTGCAACTTTGAAAAGGGAGCGGTACGCGTGATAGCGACAGTCTTGACGCAAAATTGCTAATGCGCCCAGATTCCGCCAAAATCTCCTTGGGCGATTAAACTGAGAAATTTGCTCAGGTCTGGACAGCGCCAAACCCACGCTGTCATGAGGCCAAAGCCGACCTGAAGCGTCAATATTCCTTCTCGTAGAAGATGCCGCCCTTGGCTTCGCCGGCGTCCGTCGCCTCGCCGCGCAGCTTGACGCCGCGCCCGACATTGAGGTCGATGGTCGCCTTGCCCGAACCCGGCTTGTCGCCCTTCTGGATCGTCACGTAGGTGCGGTCGTTAAGGTACTTACCGGCCGAGACCGCCGTGCCGCCCTGGTCATCGGTGGTGACGTCGAGATCGTCGACGCCGATGGCGCTGCGCAGGTTCTCCAGCAGGGACGTCGAGCCGCCGACACCGGCCAGTTGCGCGGCTGCCTCGGCCAGCTGCGCGATCTGCAGCGGCGACAGGTTCGACATCGACCGCCCGAAGATCAGTTGCGCCAGCACCTCGTCCTCCGGCAGAGCCGGAACCGAGGAGAAGGTGAATTTCGGATTGGTCGCCTCGCCCGAAACCACGATGGTGACGGTGGCGCCGGTCGTCGTCGTTGTCGCCGTCAGGTTGAGATAGGGCACCAGCGAGCCGGAAAAGCCGACCGTGCCTTCGGTGAAGGTCAGCCGCTTGCCCAGGATCGACAGCCGGCCGCGCTGCAGGGTGAAGGTGCCGACCGCTTGCGGCGACGAGGCCGGGCCGGTCAGCTTGAGCGAGCCGCCGAGTTCGGCGTCGACACCCCTGCCCTGGATGAAGATCTGGTTGGGTGCGTTGACGGTGACATCGAGCGCGAGGCCACTGCCACCGCTCTTGCCTGATGTCGTCGCCGGGCGCAGCGCCTTGTCCTGCGCCTTGACCGCGCCCGGTGCATTCTTGTGCTTGACGTCGAGCGCCGCAAGCGAGCCCGGCAATTTGTCCGGAACCGTGATCACGGTCTTGGCGAGGTTTACGGTGCCGGCGATGACCGGCGCGGAGACGAGCGGCCCCTTGATCGTCAGGTCGCCACCGAGATTGGCGGTCACCACGCGGCCGTCCGTGTAGCGGCCATCGGTAAGCTTGATCGACAGGTCGGCCGGGAAACCTTGTGCCGGGTTGATGCCGACCGTGCCGCTGGCCGACAGGCTGCCGCGCGTCGACAATGTTCCCGTCAGCCGGTTGATCCTGGCGACGCCGCTGCCGATCGAGACGTCGAGGGCGATGTTGTTGACCGCAAGGCCCGAATTGGCATCCACCAGCCTTACGCCGGACGCGCTCACCGTGCCGCCGATGACGGGCGATGTCGCCGGACCGCGCACCTGAACGTTGACGTTGGCGGTTCCGGTCAGCGACAGGCCCTGCGCGGCAAGCTTCTCGCTGAGAATGCCGAAGGGCACGGCGCCGTTGAAGTCGAGCACCAGCGCCGGCGTTCCTGCCGTCGTCACCGTGCCGCCGCCCTTGAGGCCGAGGCCGGCTCCGTCGCTGACATTGGCGTTGAAGGTCAGCTTGTTGCCGGCAAAGGTGCCCGACGAGGAAACACTCACCGCCCCGACACCGGCACCCCGGGTCTGTGACGTCTGCACGCCGGCTGCATTGATGTTGAAGGCAACTGCGGGACTAGTAGGTGCGCCCGTCACTTTCGCCGTGCCCGAGATCGAGCCGGCTGCATCGAGGCCCGGCGAAAAACTGTTGGCGAGCGACATCGGCACTCCCGCCAGCGTCGCGTTGATGTCGAGCGCCTGCCCGACCTTGCCGGTCACCGTCGCCGTGCCGCCGCCAAGGTTGAGCACCAGCCGGTCCAGCGTCGTCGTGCCATTGGCGATGCTGACGGTCGAAGCCTGGGCTATGGCCGCCTTGATGCCCTGGACGGTCGCCTGGCCGGAAGCAAGCTCGATGGTGGTGGTGCCATTGGCCACCTTCACGCGGCCCGCGGCCTGCGCCGGAATGCCCTTGACGGTGGCGCCACCGGAAAAGCCGGTCCAGTCGCCGTCACGCTTCAGATCGACATTGATGCCGCTGATCACAGTGCCGCCCGATGTCACCGTGTCGGCGCGGATCTTGCCGGAAATCACCGGAGCAGCGAGATAGTTGGCGATTAGCGCATCGATGGAAACGGCCTTCGCCTGCAGGTCGCCGCGTGTGATCGAGGCGGTCGCCGCCTTGACCGCGACCTGCGGTGCCGCGCCATTCCTGGAGAAGACGATCGTACCGCGCACATCGCCCTCGGCCTTTTCGAGCGCCAGTGCGGCGAGCGGCCCGATATCGGGCAGGTCGAGCGAGATCGTGCCTTCCGGCACGAACTTGTCGTCCAGCGCCAGATCGCCTGAGATCTTGTTCTTGCCCAGCGACAGCAGCAGGCCGTTGATGGCGCTCTTGCCGTCAGCCGTCGCCAGCACCGCACTGCCTTGCAGGGCCTGTCCGGCGACATTGCCGGTCAGCTGCACATTGGCCGCCGGGTTGGCGGCATCCGCCTTGCCGGTGGCGGTGAGCTTCAGCCCAGTGATCTCGCGCGACGCCACCAGCAGCCGGTCGCTGTTGACGGTCAGCGACAGATCAGGCGCGATTGCCGGCCCTTGAGCATTCAGTGCAAAAGACATGGCGCCCTTGGCGTCTTTCGACAACAGCGAGATGTCGGTGAGGGCGCCGGTGATGTCGGCAGCCAGCTTGTTATCGGCAAGGCTCGCCTGCCCCTGTGCACTCAGTGCTCCGGAGACCAGCTTCAGCCCCTCGACATTGATACCGCCATTGGCATCGCGCTTCAGTGTGGCGCTGATCTGCGCGCGTTCGCCAAGCACACCGCGCGCCGCCGCCGGCAAGGCCGATGATGGGGCATCCGCACTCAGCTTAAGGTCGATGGTCCCGTCGCTGAGCGAAACCATGCCGGCGACCTGGCTGTTCAGCGCATCGCTTTTGAGCGAGCCGCTGTCGATGGCGACGGCATCTGATGTAAGCCGGGCGTTGAGCGCGGCCGTCACCTTGCCGGCGATCAGCGGTGCGATCGCGGAATTGTCGAGGCCGACCTTGTCCACCGACACCGTGCCGGAAACCGGTCCGGCGCGGCTCTTGAGGTCGAACGCGTCCGAATGCAAGGCCAGGACGAGCCCATCCACCTTCGCCGGGCTGGTGGTGACCGAAGGCAGGTTCGCGGAGAGATCCAGGCGGGCCTTTGTGCTGTCGCCCGCCACCTTCGCCGACAAGGACTGGATCTCGATCTTCACCGGGCTCGCGGCACTTCCGAAGGTCAGCGGCAAGCTCGGCCCGGATGAGGTAAGATCAAGCGCAAAATCGCTGGCGCCATTGGGATTGATCGTGCCGGTGGCCTTGCCGGAAATCTTGTCGCCGGAGAGCGTCGCATGGTCGAGGGCGACGCCGCCGGCCAAGGTATAGGTGCCGGCCGCGTCGACAGCGAGCGGTCCGAGCCCTGCCTGACGTGTCTGGCTGGTCTCGACGCCAGCGAGTTGTGCGTTGAACCGAACCTCGGGAGCGGATGGCGTTCCCGTCACCTGCGCCGTGCCGCCGAGCGTGCCCACGGCATCGAGCCCGGGCACAAAATCATTGGCAAGCGCCGCCGGCAGCGCGGAGACTTTTGCGGCGAGATCAAGCGTCTGGCCTGATGTGCCCGACAGCGTCACCGCGCCGCCACCGACATCCAAAGCCAGCTTCTCGATGCTGGTCGTGCCATTGGCGATGGTCAGGGCAGAGGGTTCGGCGATTGCCGCCTTGATTCCGCGAACCGTGGCTTCGCCCGAGGCGATCTCGACGCTGGTGGTGCCCTGGGCGATCTTCACCCGGCCGGCCGCTGTCGCCGGAATGCCAGCTATGGTGGCGCCGCCGGTGAAATTGGTCCAGTCACCGTCGCGTTTCAGGTCGACGCCGATGCCGCTGATTTCGGTGGCGCCCGAGGTGACGCTGTCGGCCTTGATCGACCCTGCGATGGCTGGCGCCTTGAGATAGTTGGCAATCTGCGCGTTGACGGTGATGGCCTTGGCCGTCACCTCGCCGCGCGCGATCGACGTGCTCTTGGCATCGATCGCGACAGAGGGTGCATCGCCCTCCTTGGCGAAGTTGATGGTGCCGTCGATGTCGCCGGTCAACGCCTGGCCGGCGAGTGCCGCCAACTGGTCGATTGCGGGTGCCGCGAGCGTCAGCGTGCCGAGCGGCATGAACTTGTCGTCCAGCGCCAGGTCGCCTGAAACCTTGTTGTCACCAAGCGAGACGAGGAAGCCGTTGATCGAGCGCTTGCCCTCGCTCGTCACCAGTGCCGCCTTGATGTCGAGCGGCTGGTCGTTGACGGCGCCGGTCAGCGACACGTTGGCCGAGGGGCTTGCTATGTCGGCCTTGCCGCTCGCCGTCAGCTTGATCGCCTTCACCGTGCGGCCCGAGGCCATCAGGCTGTCGCTGTCGGCGGTAACAGTGAAATCCGGGGCCGACCTGGCGCCGCTTGCCGACAGCGCGAAATCAACGCCGCCGGCAACCGGCACGCCAACCATCGGCGACAGCACCGAAACGTCGCCCAGCGTGCCCTTGATGTCAGCCTGGATGTCGTTGCCTTGCGCGCTGGCGGTGCCGCTGGCGCTGAGCGAGCCGGAGGTAAACGAGATCGAATTGGCGGCAAACGACCCCTGCGGATCGCGCGTCGCGGCGGCCGAGAATTTCACCCGCTCGCCCAGCACCGAGCTGATCTGCGGCGGCAAGGCGGTCGACACCGCGTCGGCATTCATCTTCAGCTGCATCGAGAGATCCGCAAGCGCCACCGTCATGGTCAGCGAGGCATTGAGCGCATCGGAGCGCAACGTGCCCTGGTCGATGGTGATGGCATCCTTGCTCAGCGATCCCCCGAGGTCGACATCGACCTTGCCGGTGATCAGCGGCGCCAAAGTCGCCACGTCTGTCTTCAGCCCACCCGCCGTCAGCTTGACGGCAAACGGACCGGCGCGGTTCTGGATGTCGAAGCCGTCGGAATGGATCTGCGTCGAAAGGTCGTTCAGCTGCGTGCCGCCCGCCACCACCGAAACCAGCGAGGCACCGATGTCGATGATCGGCGCCCTGCCGTCACCAAAGGCGCGGGCGGTGACCTTCCGGATGACCACCGTGATCGGCTGTGCCGCATTGCCCACGGTGATCGGCACAGGCGCGCCCTTGGCGGCAATTTCAACCGAGAGATCACTAGCGCCGGCAGGATCGGCGATGCCAGTCGCGGCGCCATGGATCGCATCGCTTTCGATGTTGGCGCGGTCGACGCTGATGCCGCCGGCCGATGTCGCGGTGCCCGCGACATCGAAGCTGGTCTTGCCGGCAAACAGCGGCCTCAGATTTTCCGGCAGGAAGGGCGCGAACTCACCATCGCCCTTGGCCTCGATGTGATTACCCTTGTCCGTCGACTGGTGACGGCCGGTCAATTGGGTGACGATCTTGCCATCGACCGTGAACGTGGCGATGCCGTTCCAGTTGGCGATCGGCCCAGTGCCCGAGACCGCTATGTCGACCGGCGGCGCATCGGGCAGCTTGAGTAGGTTGGCGATGATGCCGCCTGATGGTTCCGACGCCTTGAGGTCGAGATCGAGCCTGTTGTCATCAGGCGCAAAGTGGATCTTGGCGTCGACATTGCCTTGCTTGCCGTCATGGCGGGTGACGGTGAGCGCCGTCTCGACCGTCAGCGGCGCGGCATCGGCCTTGAGCATTCCCTTGGCGGCAAGTTCGGCGATGCCGCTGCCGGCCAGTTGCTGGCCAAGCGCGATTTCCGGCAGGTCGATCTGCTTGATGTCGATGGAAACCGGCAGCGTCGCCGTACCGCCCTGCGCCGGCGGCTGCTGACCTGCCACCGGCAGGCGTGCCAGTTCGATGCGCTCGGCCGCGATGCGGTCGGCACTGAAACTTTTCGACAGCAACGCCAGCGGCGACCAGTCGACGGCCACCTTGCGCGCCACCAGCCAGGCGCCTTGGCGGTCTTCCAGCACGACATGGTCGACGCTGAGCGCACCCGACCAGATGCCGTCGATGCCGCTGACCGTGATCTTGCGGTCGTCGCTCGAGGCCAGCTGCGAAATGATGCCGGCGAGATTGTCGCGTCCGCGCTCGGTCTTGGTCAGCACGACCAGCGCGCCGATGGCGCCCGCGACCACGATCAGCAGCGTGTAGAGGACAATGCGAAGGATGCGCCAGACCATCTTCATCGTCAGAATGCCTGTCCGATGCCGGCATAGATGCCGAAATGCGGATCGCTGGGATCGCGGTTGAGCGGAATGGCGGCGTCGATGCGCAGCGGCCCGAAGGGTGTGACGTAGCGCAGGCCGACACCGGCACCGACCTTGACGTCGGAGAAGTTCGGCATCGACTTGGTCGACACCGTGCCGGCATCGACGAACGGCACGATGCCGATCGTGTCGGTTATGGCGATGCGCATTTCCACCGAGGTCTCGAAGAAGGACAGGCCGCCGATCGGCTGGCCGTTGAAATCCTTGGGGCCGATGCCCTGGTAGGCGTAGCCACGCACCGATCCGCCGCCGCCGGAATAGAAGCGCCGGTCGGCCGGAACGTTCTGCAGCCCGGTGCCGACGATCGAGCCGGCGGCAACGCGTTCGGCCAGCACGAATTTCGAGGCCGTATCCAGCGACTGATAGGCCGAGCCCTCGCCCTTCACCTTCAGGAAGGCAGCCCCGCTCATGATGTCATAGCTCGGCTCGGCATAGGCCAGCACCCGGAAGCCGCGGGTCGGGTTCAGCCGGTTATCCCTGTTGTCGTAGACATATTGCAGCGGAATGCTGGCGATCAGGTATTTGTGCTTGCCGAAGGCGTCATGGATGCGTGAATAGTCGAGCGCGACTTCGGCCGAGACCGTCTGCTTCTTGTCGAGTTCATAGGACAGGCCGGTGCTGCCCTTGACCGAGAAATGGTCGTACGCGTCCGGATGCTCGAGCACGGTCTTCAGGCTGGCAAAGAACTTCGAGGACGGTCCGATCACGCCGGGTTTCTCGAACATGATGCCGGCATTGTAGTTCAGCTCGGACAGATTGTTGCTGCCGATACCGCTGATGGCGCCGTCGATGCGCAGCTTTTCGGCGTGACCAAACAAATTGCGATGGCCCCAATAGCCTTCCAGGCCCAGGCCCTCGGTGTTCGAGAAGGTGCCGCCTAGGCCGAAATAGCGCGGCTTGCGCTCGCTGACCTGGACGCCGATCGGAATGTTGCCGTCGGCATCGAGCTTCTCGGCTTCCTTGAACGTCACGCTGTTGAAGACCTCGAGCGCCAGCAGCCTGTCGCGCGCATCGCTGATCTCCTGTGGCGAGTACTGTTTGCCGCGCTTCAGCCCGGTCATGTATTCGGTGAAGTCGCGGTCGACCTTCTCGGTGCCTTCCACCGTCGTCGCGCCATAGCCGGCAACCGGCCCTGCCGCCACCGTCAGCGTCACATCGAGCGTCGAGGTGGCATGGTCGGCGACGATCTGCCGGTCGGTCACCTTGGCCAGCGGCCTGCCCTGCTCCTTCAGCGTCCGTACGATCAACGCTTCGGCCTTGAGTACCGCGCCGGACCCGGCATCGCCGCCTGCTATCAGGCCGTAATCGGCACTCATCAGCCCTGCCGCATCGCCTTCCAGCCGGATCGTGCCCAGAGTGAATTTAGGGCCGGCGGCGACAGTGACCGCCACAGGGATAGGCTGCGGACCCTTGAATTCGGCGTCCGGCGGCAAGTCGTCGAGCGGTTTGCCGTCGATGGTGATGGTGACCACGCCTTCATAGCGGGCATCGGCGTAGAGTGCGGCGACCAGTTGCTCACGGTCGCTGCGCGCCTTGGCCATCAGCCCGAGCGAGCCGGACACGGGGTGGTCCACATCACTTTTCAACGCCGAGGCATTTTCGAGCTTCTTGACCAAGTCCTTATCGGCGTCGGGCGCCGTTATGGTCACGGCATAGCGCAAGGGATCGACGATATCGGCATCCTCGTCGCTGGAAGAGCCCCAAAGCTTGATACCAAAGATCGAGAAGGCAGCCGCAGGCTGTGATTCGGCGGCTAGCGCGACCCAACAGATCGCAGCCAAAAGCAGGGCGCGCGGAAGGGCGCGCCCTGGCGCGGTCCTTCCTGACATCTGCTCTTCATGCGCCGGCATTAAAACAACCTAGGTTGAAAATCTAAAATTGGAATGAAGTTCTGAAGCGCTCGTAAAGGGGCCACAATCCAATTGTCTGAAATAGGACGGGCTTGGAATTCACACCTTCTGCGTTTCCGCAAGAAAGCGTGATCCCCTGTCCCGTGGAGGTTACTGTTCGCATACCGGTCCTTGGCCGGGAAATAAACCGTTGGCAGGCGGAACCTGCCTCGTTCGCGCGTTGACAAGCTTGGCTGAAGCTTGAACATGCCCGCACGATTGCAGTTGTCTGGAGGGTGTTATGGCAATGCGCGCGGCTCGTGGTCTGTCGATCCTTATCCTTCTTTTCTTCGCCTTGGCCAATGTTTTAACCTGGAACAGTGTCGCGCACGCGGCCGAGGCCCGGCGAATCGCAACATCAGACAATTCCGATTATTTCGGCTTTGATCTCAGATCCGACCAGAATGTCACGCTCGACCAGTGCAAGACGACATGCCTTGGCGATCCGGCCTGCCGCGCCTTCACCTACAACACCAAGGCCAAATGGTGCTTTCTCAAATCCGACTACAACCAGTTGAAGCCGTTCAACGGCGCGGTCGCCGGCAAGATCGTCAACATTGACGGCGATCCCGATATTGGCGCCCCGCCAGCACTGGCCTTCTTCCCCAACTGGATGGCCGATCAGGCCCAGCAATACCGCAACACGCTGCTCGGTCCGGCCTATAACAAGCCCACCGAAGGCATGGCGGCCCTGATCGGCTCCGCCGAACAGGCGGTTCAGACAGGCGACCATCGCGCCGCCATGCAGAAATATGAGGCCGCTGTCTCGGTGATGCCCGACGACGGCCAGCTCTGGCTCAATCTGGCCCGCGAAACGCTCGCCGTGCAGCCCACTGCCAGTACCGCGGAAGTATCCACTTTGCCGATGAACGGCACTTCGGCTGCCTTCAACGCCTACAAGCTGCTGCGCACCACCAAGACCCGCGCCGACGTGCTGGCCCTGCTCGGCGCCGGCCTCGACAAGCGTGACCTCTACCGCCCTGCCCTGCAGGCCTATGAGGCGAGCCTTGCTCTGGTAACGTCGCCGGCCGTCCAGGCCGACTATGCCGATCTGAAGGCCCGCAAGGGTTTCCGTGTCATCGACCACAGCGTCGATGCCGACACCAGCGCGCCGCGCATATGCGCGCAGTTCTCCGAGGAACTGGTCAAGACCGGTGTCGACTATGCGCAGTTCGTCACCGTCGACAATGCGCCGCCGAAGGGCGTCGAGGCCAAGGACAAGCAGATCTGCGTCGAGGGCCTGGAGCATGGCCAGCATTACGACGTCACCTTCCGCGCCGGCCTGCCGGCGGCAATCGGCGAAGTGACCGCCGCTCCCGTGGTGCTGTCGATCTACGTGCAGGACCGCGCGCCGTCCGCCCGCTTCACCGGCGACAGCTTCGTGCTGCCGGCCGGCGCACGCCGTGGCATCCCGATCGTCACCGTCAACATGAACGCCGCCGAGATGAAGCTCTACCGCATCGGCGATCGTTCGCTGGCGCAGCTTCTGTCGGGTTACCAGTTCCTGCACCAGCTCGACAGCTATGACATCTCCAACATTACCGAGCAGATGGGCGCGCCGGTCTGGCAGGGCCAGCTCGACATCGTCAACGACCTCAACAAGGAGGTCACCACCTCGTTCCCGGTCGACCAGGCGCTGCCGCAGCGCAAGCCCGGCGTCTATGTGCTGACCGCCAAGGCCGTCAACGACAAGAGTGACGATTCCGGTCAGATGGCCACGCAGTGGTTCGTCGTTTCCGACATCGGCCTGTCGACCTATACCGGCCAGGACGGGCTCAATGTCTTTGCCCGTTCGCTGGGCAGCGCCAAGCCGATTGCCGGCGCCGAACTGACGCTGGTTGCCAGGAACAACGAGGTTCTCGGCACCGCGACCTCGGATGCGGACGGCCACGCCGTCTTCAACCCAGGCCTGACGCGCGGGGACGGCGGCATGGTACCGGCCGTGCTGATGGCCAAGCAGGGCGACAATGATTTCGTCTTCCTCGACATGTCCAAGGCCGGCTTCGACCTGTCCGACCGTGGCGTCACCGGACGCGCGGCACCTGGCGCGCTCGACGTCTATGCCTGGACCGAGCGCGGCATCTACCGTGCCGGCGAGGATGTCCATGTCGCGGCCCTTGCCCGCGACGGTGCCGCCAAGGCGGTCGAAAACCTCCCGCTGACCTTCATCTTCTCGCGTCCCGACGGTGTCGAGGATCGCCGCATCGTCAGCGACGGCGCTTCGGCCGGCGGCCATGCCGTCGACCTGCCGCTCGAACCCAACGCCATGCGCGGCACCTGGTCGGTGTCGATCTACACCGATCCCAAGCAGCCGGCGGTGGCCAGCCAGATGTTCCTGGTCGAGGACTTCGTGCCGGATCGCATCGAATTCGACATGAAGGCCGACAAGCAGGAAATCGAGCGGGGCGAAACCGCCAACATCAACATTGACGGGCGCTTCCTCTATGGCGCGCCGGCGGCGGGCCTGGCACTGGAAGGCGAGCTGACGCTGTCGACGGCGCGCGACTGGGACCGCTTCCCCAACTTTTCCTTCGGCCTCGCCGACGAGCAGTCGGCGCAGCCCACGGTCACGCCGCTGACCAACCTGCCGGTGGTTGGCGATGACGGCAAGGCGACCTTCCCTGTTACCGTCGACCAGTTGCCCTCGACCACCAAGCTGGTCAACGGCAAGGTGACGGTACGCATGCGCGAAACCGGTGGCCGCGCCATCGAGCGCTCGCTCAACATCGGCATCCGCCCGCAAGGCCATATGATCGGCATTCGTCCGGACTTCGCCGACGGCGAAGTGCCGCAGGGCGGCACGGCCAAGTTCAGCCTGATCGCCGTCGATCCGGCCGGCAAGCGTGAGGCGCTGAAGGGCGCACAGTGGTCGCTGGTCAAGGTCGAACGCAATTACCAGTGGTACCGCTCCAACAACTCCTGGAACTACGAGGCGGTTGACCTCACAAAGTCCATCGCCAACGGCCAGGTCGACCTCAGCGCCGATGGCGACGCCACCGTCTCCGTGCCGGTCGATTGGGGCCAGTATCGGCTCGAGGTCGAAACCTCTGATCCAGAGGGGCCTGCCACCAGCTATGAGTTCGATGCCGGCTGGTATGTCGCCTCGACCACCACTGAAACGCCTGATGGCCTGGAGATCGCCCTCGACAAGGACAATTATGCCGCGGGCGAAGTGGCCAAGCTGAAAATCTCGCCGCATTTTGCCGGCGAACTTCTGATCAATATCGGTTCCGACAAGCTGCTGAAGACCATCACGGCGTCAGTGCCGGTCGGCGGCAGCACCGTCGACATTCCGGTCGGTGACGACTGGGGTGCCGGCGCCTATGTCACGGCAACCCTGTTCCGGCCGGGCGATGCGCAGGAAACGCGCATGCCGGCCCGCGCCATCGGCGTGAAATGGCTGACGGTCGATCCGGGCTCGAAGAAGCTCGCCGTTACCTTGACTCCGCCGGACAAGACGATGCCGCGCCAGCAGTTGTCGATCCCGGTTTCCGTGGCAGGCGTGCAGCCGGGCACCAACGCTTACGTCATGGTCGCCGCGGTCGATGTCGGCATCCTCAACCTGACCAACTACAAGGCACCGGATCCGGAGAACTGGTTCTTCGGCCAGCGCATGCTGGGCATGGAGATCCGCGACATCTATGGCCGCCTGATCGACGGCTCGCTGGGCACCACCGGCAAGCTCAGGACCGGCGGTGACGGCGCCAACATGCAGACGCAAGGCAGCCCGCCCACCGAAAAGCTGGTCGCCTTCTTCTCCGGCCCGGTCCAGCTCGATGCCGACGGCAAGGCTCGAATCGACTTCGACATCCCGCAGTTCAACGGCACCGTGCGCATCATGGCTGTCGCCTGGACCAAAGAAGCGGTCGGCCATGCCCAGTCGGATGTCATCGTGCGCGATCCCGTCGTCATCACCGCCGGCCTGCCGCGCTTCCTGGCACCTGGCGACAACGCCGTCATGCGGCTCGACGTGGCCGACACCGACGGCCCGGCCGGCGACTATGCCTTCTCGATCGACACGACGGGCGACCTGTCGACCGGCGACAAGCCCCTGCCCCAGAAGCTGACGCTCGCCCAGGGCAAGCGCCAGACACTGACCGTGCCGTTGATCGCAAAGACGGCGGGCAACGCCTCGCTCACCATCAAGCTGGCGCACGCCGACGGCACCAAGGTCGAACAGACGCTCTACGTGCCGGTGCGCCCGGCGCAATTGCCGGTCACCACGCGCCTTGTGGTCGACCTCAAGGGCAATGGCGGCGCATTGCGCGTCGACAAGGAACTGCTGGCGGCAAGTCTGCTTGAAGGCGCTTCCGTCAGTGTCGGCGTTTCGCAGGCCGCGGCCTTCGACGTGCCGTCATTGCTGATGACGCTCGACCGCTACCCCTATGGTTGCGCCGAGCAGACCACCAGCCGCGCCATGCCGCTTCTCTATGTCAATGACATGGCCTCCGGCATCGGCATGGAAAGCGACCCCGACCTGCACGGCCGCATCCAGGATGCCATCTACAAGGTGCTGAGCTACCAGTCTTCGTCCGGCAGCTTCGGCCTGTGGGGCCCGGGTTCGGGCGATCTGTGGCTCGACGCCTATGTCAGCGAATTCCTGACCAGGGCGCGCGAGCAGAAATACGATGTGCCGGCTCTCGCCATGAACCAGGCGCTGAGCAATCTGCAGAACTCGCTAGGCTACGACCAGAGCGTCCAGGACCGCGGCAGCGAGATCGCCTACGCCCTCTATGTTCTGGCTCGCAACAAGAAGGCCTCGATCGGCGATCTGCGCTACTATGCGGACACCCAGCTCGAAGCCTTCTCGAGCCCGATGGCCGTTGCCCAGCTGGCGGCGAGCCTTGCGCTCTATGGCGATACCCAGCGCTCGGAAGCAACGTTCAAGACCGCGCTGCAGCTCGCCAAGTCGCAGACCGACTACGACTACTACCGCTCCGACTATGGCTCGCCGCTGCGTGACGGCGCGGCAATGCTTTCACTGGCGGCGGAATCGAAGCCGGTATCGACGATCGTGCCCGAATTGATCAAGCTGGTGACCAGGGAACGCGCCGAAGTCCGCTGGACCAGCACCCAGGACGATTCCTGGATGCTGCTGGCGGCCCGCGCGCTCAAGGAAGGCAACGACTCGATCACACTGACGGTCAATGGCGCGCCGCATTCGGGCGGCTATTCCAACCAGGTCAACGGCTCCGAGCTGGTCGACAGCCCGCTCGAAATCGCCAACACCGGCAAGACCCCGCTGCAGGCCGTCGTCACCACCGTGGCGTCGCCGATCCAGCCCTTGCCGGCTGGCGGTGACGGCTTCACCATCGACCGCACCTACTACAAGCTCGATGGCACCGAAGCCAATGTGACGGAGGCAACCCAGAACGAGCGCTATGTCGTCGTGCTCAAAGTCACCGAGCAGAACAGCTGGCCTTCGCGCCTGCTGGTCACCGACCTGTTGCCAGCCGGCTTCGAGATCGACAATCCAGGCCTGGTCTCCAGCGCCCAGTTGACGAACTTCTCCTGGCTGGCACAGACCGACGCCGCGCACCTCGAGTTCCGCGACGACCGGTTCGTCGCGGCATTCAACCCGGCTGACGGCGACCACGACCACAATCTGACGATGGCCTATGTCGTGCGCGCCGTGACGCCTGGTACCTATGCGCACCCGGCGGCAACGGTGGAAGACATGTACCGGCCGCAATACTCGGCCCGCACCGCCACCGGCGTGATGGAGATCAAGGCCCCGTAAGGTGCCGATGGTGGCGATCATGCAAATGGCGATTGCGCTCATGACAGCTTCCTTCTCCCCGTCCAAGGACGGGGAGAAGGTGCCGGCAGGCGGATGAGGGGGCAGCGCCATGCTCTCCAGAAAATTCCTTCGCCGGGCAGCCATAACGCTAGCCTCCTGCGCCGGCATCCTCGCCGTTTCAGCGGCTTCCCTCTGGGAACTCGATCGTGCCTTCCCGCCCCCACTTCCGGCGGAACTCACGGTCTCCACCGAAGTCCAGGACCGCGATGGCCAGCTGCTGCGTGCCTTCGCCACGCCGGACGGCTACTGGCGGCTCGAAACCCATCTCGACCAGGTCGACAAGCAGTTCGTCGACATGCTGGTCACCTATGAGGACAAGCGTTTCTGGGATCATGAGGGTATCGACTTGCTGGCGCTTGGCCGCGCCGCCGGCCAGCTCATCACCAGCGGCCACATCGTCTCAGGCGGCTCGACCTTGTCGATGCAGCTCGCACGCCTGATCGAGCCGCGCGAAAGCCGCAGCCTCGGCTCCAAGATCAAGCAGATGCTGCGCGCCATCCAGATCGAGCGCCGGCTGTCCAAGCGCGAGATCCTCGAACGCTACCTGACGCTGGCGCCCTATGGCGGCAATCTCGAAGGGGTGCGGGCCGCCTCGCTCGCCTATTTCGGCAAGGAGCCGAAGCGGCTCACCGTCTCGGAAGCCGCCTTGCTCGTCGCCCTGCCCCAATTGCCGGAAAAGCGCCGCCCCGACCGCAACCTGGAGATCGCGCATGCCGCCCGCGACCGGGTGCTGACCCGCATGGTCTCATCAGGCCTGATCGGCGAACGCGAGGCGGCGCGCGCAGCACTTGACGACGTGTCGGGCCTGCGCCGCACCTTGCCGGCACTCGCCGCGCACGCCGCCTATGCGATGCTGCCCAGGGCCGTTCCCGGCCAGCCGCTCAAGCTGACGATCCGCAAAAGTGTCCAGCAAGGGCTGGAACAGGTGGCGCGCGACGCCGCCACCAAGCTTGGACCGCGTCTGTCCGTCGCCATGGTGCTGGCCGATTCCCGCACCGGCGACATTCTTGGCGAAGTCGGCTCCGCCAATTTCTTCGACGCCAGCCGCTCCGGCTGGATCGACATGACCAAGATCGTGCGCTCGCCCGGATCGACGCTGAAGCCGTTCATCTATGGCCTCGCCTTCGAACAGGGACTGGTGGCGCAGGAAACGCTGATCGAGGACAGCCCGGTCGATTTCGGCGGCTACAGGCCCAAGAATTTCGACATGGGTTACCAGGGTGATGTCAGCATCCGCCAGGCGCTGCAGCTGTCGCTCAACGTGCCCGCGATCCGCGTGCTCGACGCGGTCGGTCCGGCGCGGCTGATGGCGCGCTTCCGCCAGGCCGGCGTCAACCCGATCCTGCCGGTCAACGAAGCACCGGGCCTGGCTATCGGCCTCGGCGGCGTTGGCGTCACGCTGCGCGACCTGGTCCAGCTCTATACGGGGCTCGCCAATGGCGGCAAGACGCACACGTTGCATGACGGCACCGAGCCGGCCAATGCCGAACGCACCGCCGCCACCATTCTCAACGACCAGGCGAACTGGCAGATCATCGACATCTTGTCGGGGGTCAAACCGCCGGAAGGCGCCTTGCAGCGCGGCATCGCCTACAAGACCGGCACCTCCTACGGCTACCGCGACGCCTGGTCGGTCGGTTTCGACGGCCGCTATGTGCTGGGCGTGTGGGTCGGCCGCCCCGATGCCGGCGCGGTGCCGGGCCTTTCCGGCTATGTCTCGGCCGCCCCCATCCTGTTCGAAGGCTTTGTACGCTCCGGCCTTGCCACCGTGCCGCTGCCGGGCAAGCCGCCCGGCGCCTTCACCCCCAAGCGCGAGGACCTGCCGGTGACGCTCGCCCGCTTCGGCGCCGGCGCCGACGGCCTGGTGCAGGCAACAGCGACCGAACCCGCCCCAACCATCATCTTCCCGCCGGACGGCGCCCGCGTCGACCTCGCCACGAATTCGGCCGATGCCTCGCCGCTGGTGCTCAAACTGCAAGGCGGCCGCGCGCCGTTCCGCTGGCTGGCCAATGGCAAGCCGCTCGCTGGTATCGACCGCCGCCGCACCGCGACCTGGCTGCCAGACGGCGCAGGCTACTCGACGCTGACCGTGATCGACGCGGCCGGGCGGGCGGCGAGCGTGAAAGTGTTTGTTGAATGAAAGCCTTCCTTGAATAGAATGCGCCAGGCGATTCAACGCATTGGCTTTTGCGCGCTGGCTGTTGCGGCTTTCGTTCTGCCCGCGCATGCCAGCCCCCTCCCTGCGGGCTTTGTTCGGCTTGCCGATATCGACCCCTCGATCCGCCAGGACATCCGCTACGCCGGATCTGATGATTTCCTGCACCGCAAGGTGAGCGGCTATGACGCGCCGGTCTGCATTCTCACCTTGCAGGCGGCGCAAGCTCTCGCCGGTGTCCAGAAGTCGATCGCCGTGAAGGGCCTGACGCTGGTCGTGTTCGACTGCTACCGCCCTGCCCGTGCGGTGACCGACATGGGCGAATGGACGCGTGAAGGTGGCCCGCCCGATCCGCAATGGTATCCGAAGGTCAAGCGCGGCGACCTCATCGCCAAAGGTTATGTCGGCGAACTGTCAACCCATTCCCGCGGCTCGACAGTCGATGTCGCCATCGCGCCTGTCGGCAGCACGGCTGCGCCGAAACCGGCCTGCGGCGCTATCGACGCCGCCACGCTCGATTTCGGCACCGGCTTCGACTGTTTCGACTCGATGAGCGAAACCGACCACCGCCCGCTCGGCGACGTAGCAGCGGCAAACCGCAAGCTGCTCGTCGATGTCATGCGTGCCGGCGGTTTCAAGAACTATGCGCGCGAATGGTGGCACTTCACGCTGACAAACGAACCGTTCGCCCGGCAGCGCTTCGACTTTCCCATTTCCGCAGAGTGATCCGCCCCATCAATCCCCTACGACCTTGCCTCGACACCTCGGATTTCTAGATAGGTCAGGTGGCGGCGTGGATTCGCGATCGTCGCGCACAAGGGAAAATATTTCTCCTATCCGCAAAATCTCATCGAAGATTTTCTTCAGGAGGGCAAAAAAGGCAACATTCGATGCATCTAATTTCTATCAATTCGGTAGATTTGGCGCGGGTTCAACGGAGGCAGAAATGACCAAACCTCATTTCAGGAAACTGCTCGGCGCACTGGTCGTCACATCGGTTCTATCAGGCACGCTCGGTTTCGCGTTTGCCGACACCACCATCCTCAACGTGTCCTACGATCCGACACGCGAGCTCTACAAAGCCTATGACGAAGCGTTTGCCGCCCACTGGAAGGCTGAGACCGGCGAGACGGTCACCATCCAGCAGTCACATGGCGGATCAGGCGCACAGGCCCGTGCCGTGATCGACGGCCTCGACGCCGACGTGGTGACCCTGGCGCTTGAGGGCGACATCAACGCCATCGTCTCCAAGTCGAAGAAGATCAACCCCGACTGGCGCAAGAAATTCGAAAACAATTCAGCGCCTTACACCTCGACCATCATCTTCCTGGTCCGCAAGGGCAACCCCAAGGGCATTCACGACTGGAGCGATCTGGTCAAGGACGGCGTCCAGGTGATCACGCCGAACCCGAAGACTTCGGGCGGCGCGCGCTGGAACTACCTCGCCGCCTGGGCCTACGCCAACGCCCATGATGGCGGCGACGAGACCAAGAACAAGGAATTCGTCGGCAAGCTCTACGCCAATGCTCCGGTGCTCGACACTGGCGCCCGCGGCTCGACCGTGACCTTCGCGCAAAAGGGCATTGGCGACGTGCTGATCGGCTGGGAAAACGATGCCTATCTGGCGCTCGACGAATTCGGCGCCGACAATTTCGAGATCGTCTATCCGCCGACCTCGATCCTGGCCGAGCCGCCGGTGGCGATTGTCGACGCCAATGTCGATGCCAAGGGCACGCGCAAAGTAGCCGAAGCCTATCTCGGCTGGCTCTATTCCAAGGAAGCGCAGACGATCATCGCCAAGAACCACTATCGTCCGGCCAAGCCCGAACTGGTGGCGCCGGCGGATATTCCGAAGACGCCTGATATCAAGCTGATCTCCATCGACGATCCGCTTTTCGGCGGCTGGAAGAAGGCACAGCCTTATCATTTCGGCGACGGTGGTATATTCGACCAGATCTACAAGCCGGCCCAGTGAGCTAAATCTAGATCAGGACGACATGACCACAGCACCCGCGCAGGCGGGGTGGCGTTTCAAGCAGCCGAGTGTCATTCCGGGTTTCGGATTGACGCTCGGCTTCTCGCTTGCCTACCTCACCCTCATCATTCTCATCCCGCTTTCCGGGCTCGTCTGGCGCTCGGCCTCACTCGGCTGGACCGAGTTCTGGGCCATCGCCACCGATCGCCGTACGCTGAATGCGCTTGAAATCAGCTTCGGTACCGCCTTCATCGCGGCGGCCGTCAATGTCGTTTTCGGCACGCTGGTCGCCTGGGTGCTGGTGCGCTACCGCTTCCCTGGCCGCCGCATCGTCGACGCCATGGTCGACCTGCCCTTCGCGCTGCCGACGGCGGTGGCCGGCATCGCGCTCACCACGCTCTACGCACCAAACGGCTGGATCGGCAAATTGCTGATGCCGCTCGGCATCAAGGTCGCCTATACGCCGCTCGGCATCGTCATCGCGCTGATTTTCATCGGCCTGCCCTTTGTCGTGCGCACCGTGCAGCCTATCATGGAGGAAATCGACAAGGAGGTGGAGGAGGCAGCAGCCACGCTTGGCGCCAGCCGCTTCCAGATCATCACCCGCGTGCTGTTCCCGGGCCTGGCGCCGGCCATCATAACCGGTTTTTCGCTGGCCTTTGCCCGCGGCGTCGGCGAATATGGCTCGGTCATCTTCATCGCCGGCAATCTGCCCTACAAATCCGAGATCGCGCCACTTCTGATCGTTATCCGGCTGGAGGAATACAATTACCCGGCGGCGACCGCGATCGCGGCGATCATGCTCGCTCTGTCGTTCGTCATGCTTCTGATTGTCAATCTCGTGCAGACATGGAGCCGCAAGCGCTATGGCTGACCCCGAGATCAAATCCTACGAACCCTACCATGAGAGCCGCTCGGCGGCGGTGACCGAAAGCCGTCCGGCGCAAGCCGTGCTGATGGCCATCGCATTTGCCTTCCTCGGCATCTTTCTGCTCTTGCCGCTGATCATCGTCTTCCATGAGGCACTGGCGAAAGGCATCGGTGCCTATACGAAAGCGCTGGTCGAACCGGACGCACGCTCGGCCATCCACCTGACACTGCTTGTCGCTGCGATCTCGGTGCCGCTCAACGTCGTCTTCGGCATCTCCGCTGCCTGGGCCATCGCCAAGTTCGAGTTCAAGGGCAAGGCCTTCCTGACGACGCTGATCGACCTGCCCTTCTCGGTCTCGCCCGTCATTTCCGGCCTGGTCTATGTGCTTTTATTTGGCGCCCAGGGATTGCTTGGCGGCTGGCTGAAAATGCACGGCATCCAGATCTTGTTCGCCGTGCCGGGCATTGTGCTCGCCACCGTTTTCGTCACCTTCCCCTTCGTCGCCCGCGAGCTGATCCCGCTGATGCAGGAACAGGGCAATGGTGACGAGGAGGCGGCCCTTTCGCTTGGCGCCAATGGCTGGCAGACCTTCTGGTACGTGACGCTGCCCAACATCAAATGGGGCCTGCTCTACGGCGTGCTCTTGTGCAACGCCCGCGCCATGGGCGAGTTCGGCGCGGTGTCGGTGGTGTCGGGCCATATCAGGGGCCTGACCAACACCATGCCCCTGCATGTCGAAATCCTCTACAACGAGTACAACGCAGTGGGCGCGTTTGCCGTCGCCTCATTGCTGGCCGGGCTGGCGCTGGTCACACTGGTCTTGAAAACACTGCTCGAGATGCGCTACGGCGCCGAGCTTGCCGCGACGCGCGGACATTAGCAGAGGGATTTGTATGGAAGTTCGCGTTGCCAATGTGCGCAAGGAGTTTGAGCGGTTTCCCGCGCTCCACGACGTGTCGCTCGACATCAAGTCGGGCGAACTGATCGCGCTGCTGGGGCCGTCCGGCTCCGGCAAGACGACGCTGCTGCGGCTGATCGCCGGGCTCGAGCGGCCGACGCGTGGCAAGATCTTCTTCGGCGACGAGGACGCTTCGCAGAAATCGATCCAGGAGCGCAATGTCGGCTTCGTGTTTCAGCACTACGCGCTGTTCCGGCACATGACCGTGGCCGACAATATCGGCTTCGGCCTGAAGGTCCGGCATGGGTCGTCGCGGCCGCCGGCACAGGAAATCCGCCGCCGCGCTTCCGAGCTTCTCGACCTGGTCCAGCTTTCAGGGCTCGAGAAGCGCTACCCCGCGCAACTCTCCGGCGGCCAGCGTCAGCGTGTCGCGCTGGCTCGCGCCATGGCGATCGAACCCAAGGTGCTGCTGCTCGACGAGCCGTTCGGTGCGCTCGATGCGCAGGTGCGCCGGGAATTGCGCCGCTGGCTGCGCGAGATCCATGACCGCACCGGCCACACCACCGTCTTCGTCACCCACGACCAGGAAGAGGCGCTGGAACTTGCCGACCGCGTCGTGGTGATGAGCCAGGGCCGCATCGAGCAGGTCGGCACCGCCGACGACATCTACGACACCCCGAACTCCCCTTTCGTCTACGGCTTCATCGGCGAATCGAACGCGCTTCCGGTCAAGGTCGAGAATGGCGAAATCTGGCTTGCCGACCGTCCGATCGGACTGGCAGCGCCGCATGCGCCAGAGGGCGATGCGACGCTCTACTTCCGTCCGCACGATGTCGAACTGCTCGACGGCTGCAGCGGCTGCATCGCCGGCACGGTCGCCGCCAGCCGTCGCGTTGCCGGCACGCGGCGCGTCGAGCTCGAGATCGGCGGCCAGCGCCAGCGGGTCGAGATCGAACTGCCGGTCGGCCATCCCGCAGCGCAGAAGAGCCGGGTGGCATTCCGCCCGGGACGTTGGAAGCTGTTTCCGGCCGCTTGATCCTCGGCCAACGGCTATTCCAGCCAGTTCTCGACCTTCAGCTTCCGTATCCGGGTGAACTCCCCCATGTTGGCCGTCACCAAAATGGTACCCAGCACGCAGGCGTGAGCGGCAATAAAAAGGTCATTATGGCCAATGGGTTGGCCAATGGCCTCCAGCTCGGCGCGAAGTGCGCCATACTCTGCATCCACCGGCACATCGAGCGGCAGAACAGGGATTTCGGCCAGCAATTCCTCGACCTTCCTGAGCAGCTTGGCCGAGCCTTTCCTGGCGCAGCCATATCGCAACTCAGAGGCGACGACGATGCTTGTGCAGACGGCTGCGTCTCCCTCGCGCACCATAGCGCCGGCAGCCTTGCCGGCCGGGTTTCGGATCATGTCGCTGATGATGTTCGTGTCCAGCATGAACCGCATCAAAAAATGTCCTCGGCCTGGACCGGCGCATCGTTGATCTCGGGGAATTCGTCGTCAGGACCGAGCGGTGGCTCCTTCGCCCATTGGGCAAGCAACGCGCTGAGGCCAGGTTTGCGAACCGGCTCGATGACAAGGCGATCACCTTCGCGGCTGATCAGCACCTTGTCACCCGGCAGCTCGAACTCCACAGGAATGCGCACCGCCTGGCTGCGGTTGTTGCGGAAGAGCTTTGCCTCCTTCGGTGGCGTCGTTGGATGACGGTGCTGGGACATGATGGCACCTCGCTTTGTATATGCCATATGTATATGCCAAATACCGTAACCGTTCAAGGCGCAGAAAGAATCGGGCTCTGGGAACCGCCCGCTGGAACAGAATTCCAGGCACTCGCCGTTTCAGCGATGTCTTTTCTCGCGACAAAGCGATGATGCTGCGCTGTGTACCTCGCCGCCTATCGTCCCGCACGGCTATGCTCAACCCATAAACGCATTGCATCCGGAGCCCTATTTTCATGAAGCGATTTTTCCTTGGCGTTGCCACCGTCGCCGGCCTGTTCCTCGCATCCTCCCAAGCCTGGTCGGCCGACAAGCTGCTCAACGCCTCCTATGACGTCGGCCGCGAACTCTTCGTCCAGGTCAACAAGGCCTTCATTGCCCAGCATCCGGGCGTGACCATCGACCAGTCGCATGCCGGCACGTCCGCTCAGGCGCGCGCCATCGCCGAGGGCCTTGGCGCCGATGTCGTCACCTTCAACCAGGTCACCGACATCGACTTCCTGGTCAAGAAGGGTTTTGTCTCGGCCGATTGGCAGAAGGATTTCGCCAACAATGCCTCGCCCTTCTATTCGCTGCCTTCGTTCCTCGTGCGCGCCGGCAACCCCAAGCACATCAAGGACTGGAACGATCTGGTGCGCGACGACGTGCAGGTGATCTTCCCCAACCCGAAAACCTCGGGCAATGCGCGCTACACCTATCTGGCGGCCACCGCCTACGCCAAGGAGGCCTTCAAGGGCGACGACGCCAAGGTGAAGGAGTTCATCACCAAGCTGTTCAACAACGTGCCGATCTTCGACACGGGCGGGCGCGCCGCGACCACCACTTTCGTGCAGCGCGAGATCGGCGACGTGCTGATCACCTTCGAGTCCGAAACGCGCGGCATCCGCAAGGAGTACGGCGACGACAAGTTCGAGCAGGTCACGCCCTCGGTCAGCCTGCTTGCCGAATTCCCGGTGGCGATCGTCGACAAGGTCGCCGACGAGCACGGCACGCGCGATCTGGCCAAGACCTATCTCGACTTCCTCTACACGCCCGAAGGCCAGGACATCCTCGCCCAAAATGGCAACCGGGTGCGTGACGCAGCGGTTGCCGCCAAATACAAGGCCGACTTCCCGGAGGTACGCCTGCTGACGGTGGAAGACGTCTTCGGCGGCTGGGACAAGATTCAGAAAGAGCATTTCGCCGCCGGTGGCCTGCTCGACCAGGCCTATGGCAGCCGCTGACGGTTTCAGCATTTGAACTCAGCGAGAAGGCCGGCGCTTTGCCGGCCTTCTTTCGTTTCAGGCCTGTTATCCCTGGATATCAGCGTCATTCCTGCAAAACGTTACGAAGAATCAACGCGTTTGTGCCTAATGTGCCAATCGGCCGGCTTGTTTTGGCGAAACATCATCGTGTGATCAAAACGTCATTATTTGCACACAAACAGTCGCCAGATGCGGGTGGTTGGGGTTTTCATGGGTTGACTCAGGCATGCTGACGAAAAAAGGCAAATACGGCCTCAAGGCCCTCGTGCATCTTTCCAGTCTGCCGATTGGCCAACTGGCCTTCGTCAATGACATCGCGGTCGCCAACAACATCCCGAAGAAATTCCTCGATGCCATCCTGGGCGAATTGCGCAATGCCGGCTTCGTCCAGAGCCGCAAGGGAAAGGAAGGCGGCTATCGCCTCGCCCGCCCGGCTTCCGAGATCAAGATCGGCCATGTCGTGCGCGTTCTGGACGGGCCGCTGGCGCCGATACCTTGCGCCAGCCGCACACAGTACCAGCGCTGCGAGGATTGCGACGAAGCCACCTGCCAAGTCCGGCACATGATGCTGGAAGTGCGCCAGGCCATCGCGGAGGTGCTTGATAACAGAAGCCTCGCCGCCATGCGCGATGCCGACAACGACGATTTTCCGGTCGAGCTGTCTTCGCAAATCTAATGCATGTCGCCCAAAAGTGACCTCGGTTTTGGGAGAACGACATGCATAAAAACAAAGAACTAAAGCGCGGCGCATGAATCCATATCAACGCGACGCGCTTTAGATCGACCACTGGCGCGCGGCGTTCATCATCGTAAGATGCGCTCAGGCGCATAAAGCGGTTTTGCAACAGAACGGATGGACGCCCGCCGGATGAGGCTGTCGAAGTTCGCGAAATCCCGAAAAACTGCCCGCAGGCCGCCCGCCACGGCCTTGTTCCAAACTGAAATCATCGCCGACGTTCCTGTGCCGGAAAGAGCTGAGAGCGTGCGCTTCTTCAGCCGCAAGGTCGTCCACCCCGGCAGGGTGCGCAGGTTCTCGAACCGGGACCTTCGCGAAAGCCTGCTCGCCATCTTCTATCTCGTGGTCGCAGCTGCAGTGCCCGTGCGCTGGTGGGCGTCGATCTGCGATCGAATCTCCAAGCTTCGCCTGAAACGCCATGTGCGCAAGCAATTTCCAGCCTATGCCGACGCCACGCGCGCGGTGCTCGGCAGCAGCATCGACGCGCGCAAGCTGTTCGAGGCCTTGCTCGCGGCGCGCCATCGGCGCCGGCTGCAGCTTGCCGCGCACGTCGCCGGCTTCCGATGGTCCCCGACCGTCCGGCTGGAGGGACAGGAAGGACTGCAGGCGGCCTTGCGGCGCGGCCACGGCGCCATCGTCTGGTGCGATCAGTTCACCTCCCAGACCATTTTCGGCAAGCGCGCGCTGCACGAGGCGGATATCGAGGCGCATCAGGTCAGCGTCAATTCCCACGGTGTCTCGGAATCGGCGTTCGGCCTGCGTTTCCTGAACCCGCCGCTGGTCAAGGTCGAGAACCGCTACCTGAAGAGCCGCATCGTCTTCGAGCGCGACGATGCCTACCAGGTGACCATCCGCATCCAGAAAATCCTGAAGAGCAATGGCGTGGTGCTGATGACCAACACCATCCATGCAGGCTCGACTTTCACCGAGGTGGCGATTGGCGAAAGCGGCTGGACGCATCTGGCTTCGGCACCGGCGAATTTTGCCGCAAGGGGCAAAGCGGCGCTGTTTGCCATGTCGACCTTCGAGACCATTCCCTTCCGCGAATACCGGGCCGTCATCAGCCCGGAACTGCTGCCGGCTGAAGCCGGGATGGGACGGGACGGAGCCAAGGACATGGTGCTGCAGGCACGCTATATCCTGCTCAAGCGCGACCAGCTGCTCGAGGCGCTGAAACTGTTTCCCGAACAGATGCTGATCTGGTCCCGCAGCGGGCGGCTGACGGAAGCCTCCGATACCATGACAGGCGATGAAAGCGGCTCATGAGCTGGAGCGGTTCACCGTTTCGCAGAAACGGCGAACCGCTCTAACTCTTTGTTTTGCCGCAATTCCCAGGGGAAAGCGCTATGCGCTTTTCCCGCGAAAACCGCTTCACACTTTTCCTGGAATTGCTCTAGCCAGCAGCCGGGTCGCGTCCGCAACGACATCGGCAACGGGACGCGTCGCGTCGATCGTCAGGGCCTGCTCATCCGTCCCCGGCAGTTCCAGAATGGCAAACTGGCTGTCGACCAGGCTGGCCGGCATGAAATGCCCCTTGCGGCTGGCGACCCGCTGCCTTGCCGTCGCCGGATCGATCTCAAGGTAAAGGAAGACGATCTCGGGGCAAAAACGTCGCAGGCGCTCGCGATAGCTGCGCTTCAGCGCCGAGCAGGCAGCGACCACGCCTTGCCCTTTGCCAACCGATGCCGCGATGCGCTCGCCGATGGCATCGAGCCAGCCCTCGCGCAACTGGTCAGTGAGCGGCTCGCCGCTTGCCATGCGAGCGACATTTTCGGGTGGATGCAGTCTGTCGCCTTCGATGAAGACGGCGCCGAGCGCGGCTGCCAGCGCGATGCCGACCGCCGATTTGCCGCAGCCGGCGACGCCCATCACCACGATGGCCGGAGGCACTGAACCGGGAGCGCTCGTTGGCGCCTGCGCTGCTTCCTCGTCCACGACTAGAGCATGGTGCCGAAAAGTGCGAAGCGGTTTTCGGACGACATCATGCTCTATCTCCTTGATTTAGAGGCGGATTCAGATTTCAGGTCGATTCGACCTGAAATCTGAATCTAGCGGCTTGCCGGCGCGCGGCCGTAGAGCAACAGCATGGCGACGATGACGACGCCATAAATGATCTGCCGCCCCGCCTCCGGCATCTGCATGACCGACAGGATGGATTGCAGGAGTGTGATCAGGATGACGCCGGCGACGGTGCCGAGATAGGAACCGCGCCCGCCGAGGATCGAGGTGCCGCCGAGCACCACCGCGGCGATTGACGGCAAGAGATAGGCGTCGCCCATCGACTGCGCCGCCTTGGAGGCATAGCCGGCCAGAAGCACGCCGCCGAAAGCGGAGAGCCCGCCGGAGACGGCAAACGCGATCATCACCACGCGCCTTGTGTCGATGCCTGAGAGATAGGCAGCACGCTCGCGGTTGCCGATGCCATAGACGGTGCGGCCAAAGCCGGTGCGGGTCAGCACGAACACCATCGCCGCACCGATGACAGCCCAGATGATGACCGCGTTGGGCACGCCCGGAATTGTAAAACCCGTCGCGAGGTAGCGCATTGCGCGGGTTGCCGAATCCTGGGGTGAGAAGCCGCCGGTGTAGACGACCATCAGCCCTTGCGCGACGGCGTTGGTGGCCAGCGTGATGATCATCGAGGGAATGCGCAGATAGGCGACGCCGATGCCGTTGACGACGCCGATCAGGACGCCGCAGAAGATGCCGAACGGAATGGCTAGAGCCACGCCGACCGGACCGTAGGCAGCCGCAGCGCAAGCCATCATTGCGCCGGCCGCCACCGACCACGGCACAGACAAGTCGATCTGACCGAGCAGCACGACCAGCATCATGCCGGTGGCGATGACGCCGAGGAACGAGGCGACCTTGAGCTGCTGCAGCAGATATTCAGGTGACAGGAAGCTTCTGGAATAGAGGCTGCCGAGGAACAGCAGCAGCACGATGCAGGCGAACGCCGTCAGGACCGCGGGATCGGCGCGGCGGATGAATTTCGGCATGCGGCCGGCAATGCCGCCGTCGCTCTTCCCAACCATCGGCGTCGTTTCGCTCACAGGAACCACTCCAGCCGATTGCGGACCCGAAACAGGGCGAAGGCGCCGAGGCTGACGGCGATCAGCAGGATAACGCCCTGGAACAGCGGCTGCCAGAGCGGATCGAAATCGAACACGAACAACAAATCGCCGATTGTGCGGAAGGCAAGCGCACCGAAGATGGCGCCGATGGCACTGCCCTTGCCGCCGAACAGCGAGACGCCGCCCAGCACCACGGCGGCGATCGAGAACAGCGTATAGGCGTTGCCACTGGCATAGGCCGCGTCGCCCGTATAGGTGAAGAAGGTGAGGAACAGCCCGCCGATCGCGGCCAGCAGCCCGGCCAGTGTGTAGGCGGCGAACTTGCCGCGCCTTATCGGCACGCCGGACATGTAGGCCGCCGTCTCCGACGATCCCGCCGCGTAGGCTGCCCGGCCAAGCACCGAGCGGCTGAACGGCACCCAGATCACCAGCACGATGGCGAGCAGCACGACGAGGCTCGCAGGCACCACATCGAAGACGCGGCCGGTCAGCGCATCGGCCAGGTCCTCATTGACCGAACCGCCAGGGAATGGCCGCAGCAAAAGGCCGATGCCGTAATAGATGGCCCCCGTGGCGATGGTGGCGACGATCGGCTGCAGCCGGCCGTAGATGACGATGGCGCCGTTGATGGCGCCGCAGAGAAGGCCGACCGCCAGCACGGCGATGACGCCGAGCGTCGTCTGCATCGGCGTGCCCACCACCAGCCAGGACGCCAGGCAGTTGGTGAGGAGAAAAATCATGCCGACGGACAGGTCGATGCCGGCGGTGATCACCACCAGTGTCTGCGCCATGGCGACGAAGGCGAGCAGCACGCCCTTGTTCGCCGCCGTCTGCACGACATTGGCGGTGAAGCCGGCCGGATGGTTCGATGTGTAGATGACGAACATGACGATGAAGATGCCGAGCGCCAGCAGCGTTCCGCGCTGCTCGGCCAGCCAATAGCGCCAATCTTTCACGCGCTTGCTCCCAGGCCCACCGGGCTCTCCTCGCCATGGATGTTGAGCGCGCTCGCTATCAGCGCCCGTTCGGTGATCTCGGCCCCGACCAGCTCGCGCTTGACGGCGCCGTCATAGAGCACCAGCACCCGGTCGCAGCAGCCGATCAGTTCGTCATAGTCGGTCGAGTAGAACAGGATCGCCGCCCCGGCATCCGCCAACTTGCGCATCAGCTGGTAGAGCTCTTGCTTGGTGCCGACATCGATGCCGCGCGTCGGATCGTTGAGCAGGATGATGCGCGGCTGGCGCATCAGCCATTTGGCGATGACCACCTTTTGCTGGTTGCCGCCAGACAGCGCGCCGACCGGAATGTCGAGGCCCGCCGTCTTGATGGCCAGCAGGCCGACCATATCGTCGATCAGCCGCTGTTCGGCGGCGCGGTCGATGATGCCGCCCCTGGACAGCCGGTCGAGCGCGGCGAAGGACAGGTTTTCGCGCACCGTCATCGGCAGCATCAACCCTTCGGTCTTGCGGTCCTCCGGGATCAGCGCCATGCCGATACCATCCTGCCGCGCCTTGGCCGGACTGCCGATCGTCACCGGCTTGCCGTCGATCAGCACCTCGCCGGAAAGACCGCGCAGCACGCCGAAGAAAGCGAGCAGCAATTCGCGCTGGCCCTGGCCGTCGAGACCGCCGAGACCGACCACTTCGCCTGCCCTGATCGTCAGCGAGATATTGTCCAGCCGATCGGTCCACGAGAGCTTACGGGCTTCAAGCCTGGGTGCGGCTGTAGCTGGCACGGTCGCCGGCTTTGGCGGGAAGATATGACTGTATTCGCGGCCGATCATCAGTTCGACCACCTCATTGTCGCTCTTCGAGCCGGCCTTGTAGCTGGCGACGTTGCGACCGTTGCGGAACACCGTGCACTGATCGGCGAGTTCGGCGATCTCGTTCATGCGGTGCGAGATGTAGAGCAGCGCCAGTCCTTCGCTGCGCAACCGCTTCAGCACGCCAAAAATGTTCGAGACATCCGCCGCGGTGAGCGCGGATGTCGCCTCGTCGAGGATCAGGATGCGCGGCTTCCTGGCCAGCGCCTTGGCGATCTCGACCATCTGCCGGCGCGACAAGGGCAAGTCCTTGACCAATGCCAGCGGGTGGATATCGGCAGCTCCCGCGCGCGCCAATGCCTCCTCGGCGATGCGGCGCTGCGCCTTGCGGTCGATCATGCCGAAGCGTTTGGGCGGGTCTGATATGACGATGTTGTCGGCGACGCCGAGTTCGGGAACAAGCGACAGTTCCTGGAAGATGCAGACGATGCCTGCCTTGTTGGCGGCAGCCGGCGAAGCGAAGGTCACCTCACGGCCATCCAGCATCATGCGGCCTTCGTCGGCCGCGACGACGCCCGCCATCACCTTGATCAGCGTCGATTTGCCGGCGCCGTTTTCGCCAAGGATGGCGTGGATGCTGCCGGACGTGACGACAAGCTCCGCCTTTTCCAGCGCTCGCACACCGCCATAGCGTTTGGATATGCCTTCCATCTGGAAGAGCGGAACCGCACCGTCCATCGGCCCTCCCGAGGCACTTTGACGACCAAGGATATCGAGTGGTCGGCGCCGCAGGAGATCCTGCGGCGCCGGGTGTACAGCCTACTGGTCAGCCTTGGTCTGACCCATGATTTCCTGCGCAGTAAAATTAATGCCGCAGGTCGGGAAGGAATTACCGACGAAGAAATTGTCGGACTGGTCGGGGAAGAAATCCTGACCGGCCTTGAAGTTGGGATCCTCGACGATCGCCAGCGGCAGCTTGACCGACTGCGGGACGACATTGCCTTCAAGCGCTGCGATCGCGGTCTTGATGGCAACCGCCACCTGCGCCGGGCCGGTACCGGCTGACGAACATTTCAACCCGTCGGCCGCGTGGGCCGCGCAGAACTTGCGGAAGCCGTTCTCGGTCTCGCCGCCGAACGGCACGAACGGATGCTTGGCATCGATCATCGCCTGCACGATGCCGGTGTCGCCGCCCTGTCCCGTGACGCCGTCGAAGGGGCCGTTGGTGGCGATCGCATCGGCCGAAGCCTTTTGCGCGACGCCGTCATCCCACTTGCCGACGACCTCGGTGACCGCCCATTTCTTGCCGGAGGCGTCGAGAACCTCGTGGATGCCATTGTGGCGGTCAGTGTCGACCGACGTTCCGGCAACGCCGCGCACTTCGAGCACCTTGCCGCCATTCGGCACATGGGTGACGAGCCACTTGCCCCACAGTTCGCCAAGGCCTTTCTGGTCGACGTTGACGTTGATGGCGTCTTTGGTGTCGAGGATATTGTCGAAGGCAACCAGCACGACGCCGGCTTCCTTGGCACGCTTGATAACGGGCCCGAATGCGGTCGGGTTCTGCGCGTTGACGACGATGGCGTCATAGCCGGAATCGATGAAGTTGTTGATCGCCGAAATCTGCGCCGGCACGTCTTCGCCGGTCGAGACGACCTTGAATTCCTTCAGCTTCGCGGCGACGTCCTTCTGCGCGGCATAGGCCTTCGCGGTCTGCACCATCTGGATGCGCCAGGTGTTGGCGATATAGCCGTTGGCGAGCGCAATGCGGTATGGGCCGGCCTTCTTGGGGAACTTGAAGAACAGCGTGTCCGCGGCCCAGGGTGAGAAGCAATCCGGCTCGGCAGCCGGGCCCTTGACGATTTCAGGGCCTGCGGCAATCGCAGACGAGCTCAACATGACGAATGCAGTGGCGGCAACGATGCCACCAACAAGTGACTTGATCATCGATAATCCTCCCGATTGCAGTTCTGATTTGTCTGTTCAGTTTTATGGAATTTTCGCGCTTCCGGCTGGCCCCTCCGCCTTGCCCAGTCACGCCTACCAGGTGCCGAAGGCCTCCGCGATCCCTCCCCCTGCCGCCCCCCTTCAGCGGGGTGAAATCTATCATATTATACATAATAAACAAGCATGAGCTGTTGCTTATGTATAATAAACAGGCTCAGCATCTAAGTGGTTATACCCGCTCGATAAAAATGGTAGCGCTACCATGACGTTGTGTAAAGCGCCATTTGCGGGCGGTCTCGAAAGCGTGTTCAGCGTGCGGTGCTCTCGCGGCGTTTGAGCTCGAAGCCGAGGTCGACGATCCGCTCCTGCGGCCTGTCGCCAGAGATTGCCGCCAGTGCCATGGCGACGGCGCGCCTGCCGATTTCGTAGCGGTAGGTGCGGATGCTGGTGATCGAGGGAAAGGCCACCTGCATCATGTCGAGATCGTTGAAGCCGACGATGCCGATCGTCTTCGGCACGTCGATCGAGGCCCGATGGCACTCGAACAGCACGCCGAGCGCGATGTCGTCATTGTTGCAGAACACGCCGTCGAGTGTCGGCATCTTGGCCAGCGCATCGCGGAAGAGTTCGCGCCCGAGCGACACACTGGACAGCACCGGCGTGGTGGTGACCAGGCGCGGGTCGAAGAGGCCGGCTTTTTCCATCGCCGCGCGGTAACCGGCCAGGCGCCGCTGCGAACGCGGGTCCATGCGCGCGCCGATGAAGCCGATGCGCCGATATCCCGCCTCGATCAGATGTTCGGTCGCCGCCCTGCCGCCGTCGAGATGCGAGAAGCCGACCATCATGTCGACGGGTTCGGGTCCGGTCTCCATGACCTGCACCACCGGGCAGCCGGCATTTTCCAGCAGTTTTCGCGAGGTCGGCGTCTGGTCGATGCCGGCCACGATCAGTGCCGCCGGCCGCTGCGAGCCGAACACCTGCAAAAGCCGCTCTTCCTCCAGTCCCGAATAGTGCGTGTTGCCGAGCTGGATGCGGAACGGACTGTCGGACAGGCTGTCATAGATGCCGCGCACCACTTCGGCGAAGACGTTGTTGGTGAGCGACGGCACCAGCACGCCGAACACTTCGGCCCGCGCCGAGGCCAGCGCCCGCGCATTGGGGTCCGGCACATAGCCAAGCTCGTCGATGGCGGCCTGGATCTGTCGGCGCAATTCCTCGGAGACACGCTCCGGCTCGCGCAGCGCACGCGACACGGTGATGGCGCCGACGCCGGCCTTGCGCGCGACATCCGATATGGTCGGGCGGCCGCCGCCCCGGCGCGAGCGCGGCTTGATCAAAGCCACCGCTCGCAGCCGCCGAAGCGCGCCCGCAATACATTCATCCCAGCTGTCGCCATCTCACCGGCCCGTTGCCGCACCCCTCGGCCTCTGGCGTCGCGCAGTTGCGTGTCCGTTGTCAAGCGGAGGATGTCCAGGAGCCGTGCCCGCCCCTTGCCTCAGGCGGCCATGACGGCCCTGTTCCTTGCCTTCCACATGAACAGCCCGATGGCCAGTATGTTCAGCAGATTCCACGCGATGCCGTTGAGAAATGCCGCAGCGTAGGAACCGGTCAGGTCGTAGATCCAGCCTGACATCCAGCCGCCGATCGCCATGCCGAAGATGGTCGCCATCATGACGATGCCGATACGCTGCCCGGCCTCCTTGGCGGGCAGGTATTCGCGCACGATGATCGCGTAGCAAGGCACGATGCCGCCCTGCGACAGGCCGAACACAAGCGACACGACATAGAGCGAGGCAAGACCGTCGAACGGGATGTAAAACAGCAGCGACAGGCATTGCAGCACGGAACCGATGATCAAGGTTTTCGCCCCGCCGATGCGGTCGGCGATAAAACCCGAAGCAAGCCGGCTGACGACGCCCGCCGCCATCATGATCGACAGCATGTCGGCGCCATGTGCGATGCCGTAGCCTAGATCCATGCAATAGGCGACGATGTGCACCTGGGGCATCGACATAGCCACGCAGCAGCCGAGACCGGCGACGACCAGCAGCCCCTGCAACGCCGCTGGCGACATCGGAATCGGTTGCACCGGCCGGCTTCCCGGCGAGCCTGCGGCGGCCGCGTCCGGAGCCCCGCGCCGCAGCAGCAGCACCAGCGGCACCATGGTGACCAGGCAGAAGATGCCGATGGCCGCATAGGTGAAGCGCCAGCCTTCCGCCTTGATCAGCGTCGGCATGATGGTTGGCCAGAGCGCTCCGGCGAGGTAGTTGCCGGCCGCCGCCGCCGTGACGGCGACGCCGCGCCGGCGGTTGAACCAGTGCGAGATGTCGGCGATCAGCGGTCCGAAGATCACCGACGTGCCGACACCGATCAGCACGCCTTGCGCAAGGGTGAATTGCAGAATCGAGGTCGACAGCGCCGCGAGCAGGAGGCCGGCGGAGAGCGCGACGGAAGAGATCAGCGCCGGGATCCAATAGCCTATACGATCGATGGCACGGCCGACCAGCACGTTGCCGGCGGCAAAGCCCACCATGGTCGCGGTGTAGGGCATGGACGCCGCGGCGCGGTCGACGCCGAATTCGGCCTGCACGGCGGGCAGCACGACGACGACGGCCCACATGCCGACCGCGCCGATTGTCGCCAGCACCATCGAGATGGCCAGCCGCGTCCAGGCGTAGGAGCTGTCGATGCCGGGGCTTGGCCGGCTCAGATCGGTTCGGGTCAAAGGCGTTTCCTGTCGGCGGTCTCGAAAATCGGCCGTCGTTTGCACCAGTATCGGTGCATTCTCAGCCCGCAGCAACCGCGCCGGCAAGAAGCTTCCCGCCGCGCGCAAAAAGGTGCTTGAGGCAGCCAAGGACGAACTGCGAGTGGCTTTCGGCCGCGACAAGGAAAACTAACCCGCCTAACGCGACTTGATGACGTGGTCGGTGTTGGCCAGGAGCTTGCGCACAGCCGCCCGCGCCGCGTCGGGCCGCTGCAGGCGGATGTTCTTCTCGATCGCCTCATGCAGCTTCTGCGCATGGTTGAGATCGTCGACCGCCCGCGTCGTATAGGCGAACAGATGATCGAAGGCGGATTCGATCAGCACACCGAGCGGCACGAGCAGGTCGTTGCCCGAGGCACGCAGGATGGCCAGATGAAAGCGCGTGTCGGCGCGGGTGCGCTCCTGCAGGCTGGTCGCCGCCCCCATCTCGCGGCAGGCCTGGCTGATCTCGGCCATCTGCTCTTCGGTGCGCCGCATGGCGGCAAAGGCAGTCGCCTCAGGCTCGATGATGTGGCGGAATTCCTGCACCGTCTTCAGGAACACCTCGCGGTCGGGCGAGGTCGCGTACCAGGCGAGCACATCGCGATCGAGCAGGTTCCAGCGCTCCTTCGGCTCGACCCAGCTGCCGATCTTGGGGCGTGACGCGAGCAGGCTCTTGGCCATCAGCATTTTGATCGCCTCGCGCACCGCCGAGCGGCTGACGCTGAAGGTCTCCGACCATTTCGCTTCATTGGGCAGGATGGTGCCGGGCGGATAGTCGCCGCGCACGATCCGCAGGCCAATTTCACTGGCCAGCGAGCCGTGCACGCTGGCGCCCGGAATGCGCGCCGCGTCGGGCCGGCGAACACCGGCCGGCCGCTCGGCGGCTGCCGGCTTTTTCGGCGATTTTTCCTTGTTCGGCTTCGCGTCCCGCATACACTTCAGAAAGGCCGGTTTACGGAAGCTGTCAAGCGCGGCAAGCGGGTTCATCCCCAAAGGGGTCCGCTGTGCACAGATCAGGCCGCTGTCCAGCGCCCACCGGTCCTACTTCACATATTTGCGCCAGTTGTGCTCCGGGCGGAAACCCAGCATGTCGCGCGCCTTGCGGTTCGACAGCAGCGTCTCGAATTCGCCAAGTTCAGCCTTGACCGGCACGTTGGGATAAAACCGCTTCAGGAGTTCAGCCGTCGGCAGGTCGGACGAGGTGTCGTCATTGGCGGCGTTGAAGACCTGATAGCCGAGGCCATCCTTTTCGATGGCGCGCAGCGTGATCTGGCCGAGGTCGCGCGCGTCGACATAGCTCCAGGCGATCCGCTTGCGGAAACCCGGATCGGCGAACCATTTCGGGAACAGCGAATATTCATGCGGCTCGATGACATTGCCGATGCGCAAGGCGTAGATGTCGGTGCCATTGCGCTGCGCGAAGGCACGAGCCGTCTTCTCGTTGACGATCTTCGACAGCGCATAACTGTCCATCGGATCGACGTCATACTCCTCGTCGAGCGGGAAATATTTGGGATCGCGCGGCTCGTTGGCGAACACCAGGCCGTAGGTCGTCTCACTGGAGGCGACGATCACCTTGCGGATGCCGAGCTTCACCGCCGCCTCGATAACATTGTAGGTGCCCATCGCATTGATGCGGAACACCTCATTGTCGGGCGTGATCATGATGCGCGGGATGGCGGCGAAATGCACAACCGCATCGACCGGCTGCGGGCGCAGCGACGGGTCGAATTCGTGCAGGCCCATGTAGCTCGACAACGCGTTGAACACCTGCCCGCTGTCGGTGATGTCGGTGATCAGCGTGCGCACCTTGGGATTGTCGAGCGGCTTGGTGTCGATGTTGAGCACCTGATGGCCTTGTTCGACAAGGTATTGCACGACATGACGCCCAGCCTTGCCGCTGCCGCCGGTGAACATGATCCGCTTCGTCATTCTGGTCTCCATGACAGGCTCTGGAATTGACGTGTATTGTCAGACAATATTGCGTTCTGCAACCACATATGGCTAAAACGGCTACATCATTATCGATAATCCGGGATAGGACCGACGTCATGAGCACCACCACCGCGCGCGAAAATATCGGCTTCATCGGCCTAGGCCTGATGGGGCACGGCATCGCCAAGAACATCGTCGACAGGGGCTATCCCCTGACATTCCTTGGCCGCAAGAACCGCAAGCCGGCGGAGGACCTGCTGGGCCGTGGCGCCAAGGAAGCAGCGACCTCCCGCGATGTGGCGGCGGCATCCGACATCGTCTTCATCTGCGTCACCGGTTCGCGCGAGGTGGAAGCCATCATCCGCGGCCCCGGCGGCCTCAAGGAAGGCTTGAAGAAGGGCTCGGTTGTCGTCGACTGTTCGACCTCCGACCCGGTCTCGACCGTGGCCCTTGCAGCCGAGCTCAAGGCGTTGGGCATCGACTATGTCGATGCGCCGCTGAGCCGCACGCCGAAGGAGGCCTGGGAAGGCACGCTCGACGCCATGGTCGGCGCGCCCGACGCACTCTTTGCCAGGGTCAAGCCGGTGATCGAAACCTGGGCGGGGCGCATCGTCCATATCGGCGACACCGGCGACGGCCACCGCATGAAGCTGCTCAACAATTTCATCTCCCTGGGCTATGCCGCCCTCTATTCCGAGGCGCTGGCCCTGGCGGAAAAGGTCGGTATCTCACCGCCGCGTTTCGACAGCGTCATCCGCAACGGTCGCATGGATTGCGGCTTCTACCAGACCTTCATGCGCTGGACGCTGGAAGGCGACCGCGACGCCCACAAATTCACCATCGCCAACGCCTTCAAGGACCTGACCTATCTGGAGTCCATGGCCGGTGCCGCCGGCATCGCCAACCCGCTCGGCAATGCCACCAAGAACTCCTTCGCTGGCGCCCATGCCACCGGCCCCGCCGAACAGTTCGTGCCGATGCTGGCAACGCATATCGCCAAAGTGAACGGCGTCGACCTGATGCCGATGAAGGATGGCAAGAAGCAGACGATTTGAAGTGAGAAGTGGTCCGCGCAGCAGACGAAAAGCCAATTGCTTGGCTTTTCGAACTTCGAAGGCCCTGAGCCTGCGAAGGGCCGGCGCAAGCCAGCGTCACCGCCGCCGGCTTCCGATCCCTTCATCCGTGTCGGCGAGCAGCTTGTGCACGGCGTTGCGAGCCGCAGCGGGCCGCTGGAGGCGAATGGCCTTCTCGATCGCCTCGTGCAGCATCTGCGCCCGCCGCTGATCGCCGACCTGGCGCGTCGTGAAGACGAAGAGATGGTCGAGTGCGGACTCGATCAGCACACCGAGCGGCACCAGAAGGTCGTTGCCCGAGGCCCGCAGGATGGCGAGGTGAAAGCGCGTGTCGGCGCGGATGCGTTCCGGCAGGTTTGCCGCCTCGCCCATCTCGCGGCAGGCCAGGCTGATCTCGGCCATTTGCTCGTCGCTGCGCCGCATGGCGGCGAAGGCGGACGCTTCCGGTTCGATGATGTGGCGGAACTCCTGCACGGTGCGCAGGAACGCTTCGCGGTCGGGTGCGGTCGCGTACCAGGCAAGCACGTCGCGGTCGAGCAGGTTCCAGCGCTCCCTCGGTTCGACCCAGCTGCCGATCTTGGGACGTGATGCCAAAAGGCTCTTGGCCATCAGCATCTTGATCGCTTCGCGCACCGCCGAGCGGCTGACATTGAAGGTTTCGGCCCATTTGGCCTCGTTGGGCAGGATGCTGCCGGGCGGATAATCGCCGCGCACGATCCGCAGACCAATCTCGCTGGCGAGCGAGGCGTGAACGCTCGATCCAGGAAAGTGCGCCGCATCCGCCCTGCGCACGACCACCGGATCGCGGTTGGCTTGCGCCTTGGCCCGGTTGGTTCTTTTCTTTGACGTCTCGTCCGGCATCCACGTTCCAATGCGTCGGCCGTCTGTCGTCCGGAAGGATCCGAACCCGCTCGGCGCGCCGATCCTGTTGCCGAAAATCCAAACCATGGACGCGTCAAAGCCGGAGCCTCTGGCCCCCGCCACAGCGTCTCATTGAGGAATTGACGGGGCGCCCGGCTGCCGGGCGCCCCGTCATCTTAAAACTACTTCTGGATGCAGGTGTCGACCGTGTCCTTGGTGCATTCATCAAGGCCGGTGAACACCGGATCGGCGACCTTGGTGCCCTTGATGAGATCGATCATCACCGAAGGCGCCTTGTAGCCCATTTCGAACGGCCGCTGGCCGACGAGAGCGGTCACAAGCCCATCCCGGGCGATCGCCACTTCGTCGCCGATCGTGTCGGCGGCGCCAATGACGAAGTCGTTCTTGGCCAGACGGTCCTTTAGCGGTCCGATCAGGTCGCGATAGGGCTGCGGCGCGCCGAACAGCGGCCAGCCGCCCATGATGCCGAAGGCATCGAGCTTCGGGTTGGCGGCGAGGATGTCGGTCATCGCCTGCACGCCCTTGGCGCCATCGTCATTGGTGAACACCGGGCAGCCGGCGACTTCGGTCCAGCCGCCTTCGCCGGCAAGTGCCGCGAGGCCTTCCTTGCCCGACAGCGCGTCACGCATGCCTTGCGCGCGGCGCAGGATGTTGTCAGCCGCAGGATTGCCTTCGATGGTGCAGATCGTACCGCCGTTCGGCTTGCCCTTCTTGATGTACTCGCCAATCTTCTTGCCCATCAGATAGTTGTCGGTGCCGAGATAGGTCTTGCGAAGGGCTGCATCCTCCTTGGCGAGGTCGGCGTCGATGGTCATGATCGGGATCGTCGGATTGGCGGTCTTGATCGTCTGCGCGATCAGCGGCGCATTGGACGGCGAAATCGCCATCGCTACCGTATCGGCCTTGCTCAGCATATCCTGGACGATCTGCGCCTCGCCGGCCTCGTCGGAAGTCGATGCCGGTCCGGTGTAGAAGCATTCATATTCCGAGCTGGCGTTTTCCTTGTTCCACTTCTCACAACCCTGGTGGATGGCTTCGAAGAATGGATTGTCGAGACCTTTCACCACGATGACGAGTTGCTTCTTGGCCAAAGCCGGCCCGGCGCCCAGCGCCATGGCGGCGACGGCGGCAAGCAAAACTGTTTTCCTCATATCAGTCCTCCCTTGGAAACAGACGGACACGGCGTGTCCGCCACACAGACCAACCCGGAAGCGATGACAGAGGATCGTTATGCGAGCGCTCGTATCATCAAGCCAGGCCGATAAGCATTTTTCAGTTCGGTCAGCCAGATCCAGAGTGGGCTGGCAAGGACCGACAATTTCCACCAGACCTCGCGCGGCAAACCGCCAACAGGGTCGGTAGAGTACTCCTCCAGCACTCAGCTAATAACGGCGCGAAGCCAACGTCAATGCCATTTGTCCTACAAAACAGATTTTTCGAAATGGCAGAACCCGCGTCGCGGAAGTCGTCGACCTTATTTCTCCGACAATTGCCGGTTCTTATTCGTCTGACAATTGACGCCCGCGCGGGCATTTGCGTAGATGCGCGTCAGCGCTGCTTCCGGGAGGAGCTGGAAGAGCGCCGCGAAAGCCGCGCCCGGTCGACCGGGAAAGCAGGCAGGCATAGGGAGGCAACAGGCTGGTGGCGGTTCTCGAACTCACGAATATTTCGAAGCATTTCGGCGCCATCCAGGCGGTCAACGACGTGTCGCTGTCGATCGAGCCCGGCCAGGTCGTCGGCCTGATGGGCGACAACGGCGCCGGCAAGTCGACGCTGGTCAAGATGATCGCCGGCAATTTCCGGCCGAGCCACGGCTCGATGCGCATGGACGACAAGGAACTGATCCTGCACAAGCCGGTCGAGGCGCGCCAGCACGGCATCGAGATCGTCCACCAGGACCTCGCGCTCTGCAACAATCTGACCGCGGCGGCGAACGTCTATCTCGGCCGCGAGTTGCGGCGCGGCATCGGTCCGTTCCGCATTCTCGACTATGCCGCGATGTACAAGCGCGCCGGCCAAATCTTCGCCGAGCTGAAGTCCGAGACCCGGCCGCGCGACCTCGTCAAGCAGATGTCCGGCGGCCAGCGCCAGGCGGTGGCGATCGCCCGCACCAGGTTGTCGCAGGCCAAGATCGTGCTGATGGACGAGCCGACCGCGGCAATTTCCGTCAGGCAGGTGGCCGAGGTCCTGAACCTGATCCGCCGGCTGCGCGACCAGGGTATATCAGTCGTGCTGATCAGCCACCGCATGCCCGACGTCTTCGACGTCGCCGACCGCGTCATCGTCATGCGGCGCGGTCGCAAGGTGGCCGACAAGACGATCGCGTCGAGCTCGCCCGAGGAAGTCACAGGGCTGATCACCGGCGCCATCGAACAGGTCTGATTTTCAAGCGTTTTCTCTATGGGGTAAAGGTCGACGATGGCACTGACAATTGACCAGCCGATCGTGCAAAAGCAGCAATCCTTGCTGACAAGGATGTTCGCCAGCCAGACCTTCTGGGTGGTGATAGCCGTGATCCTCGCCTGCCTGTTCCTGTCGTTTGCCACCGACGCCTTCGCCACCTCGAAGAACCTCTACAACATCACCCGTAATGTCACCTTCGTCGCTATCATCGCGCTCGGCATGACGTTCGTCATCATCACCGGCGGCATCGACCTGTCGGTTGGTTCTGTGCTGTGCCTGTCGTCAATGGTGCTGGCCGTCACCATGCATGCCGGCTACTCGATCGAAATCGGCATCCTGGCCTCGATCGCCACCGCGCTTGCCATCGGCGCCTTCAACGGCATCCTGATCGCCTATATCGGATTTCCACCCTTTGTGGTCACACTTGGCATGCTGTCCATCGCCCGCAGCCTGGCCATGGTTGCCTCCAACAACACCGTCGTCTTCCAGTTCGGGCCCGACCACGCCAAGCTGCTGGCACTCGGCGGTGGGGCCTGGGTGTTCGGCATTGCCAATCCGGTGCTCTACACCATCGTTCTGGCGCTGATCACCGGCTTCGTGCTGCGCTGGACAAAATTTGGCCGCCACATTTTCGCCATTGGCGGCAACGAGCACGCGGCAACGCTGACCGGCGTCCCGGTGAAGCCGATCAAGGTCGCGGTCTACATGATTTCGGCGCTGGCGGCCGGCATTGCCGGCATCATCCAGACCGGTTGGCTGGGTGCGGTCACCACCAATCTCGGCACCGGCATGGAGCTGCAGGTCATTGCCGCCACCGTCATTGGCGGCGCCAATCTGGCCGGCGGTGTCGGCACCGCCTTTGGCGCCATTGTCGGTGCTGCCCTCATCGAGGTGATCCGCAACAGCCTTGGCCTGCTCGGCATCAACGCCTTCTGGCAAGGCGTGTTCATCGGCGGCGCCATCCTGCTGGCAGTGCTGTTCGACCGCATCCGCAACTTCAGGCGCAGCGACTGACGTATCCATGCAGGAATCAAAGCGTTATTCACTTTGGTTCCTATCGCTCAGTCTGAAAATCCGGCCGTACGCCACGTCAGGCAAGCCGGCCGGGGGACCCGCACCTTGACGTGTGCCCGAACTCAGCCGCACAATCTCCTTGCAGGCGAAGGGAGGCCGGTCGTCTGCGGGAGGATATGCCCATGACGGACGCGATCAGGCTCTACTGGGGCCGGTTCGGACATGTTTCTGTCCTGAATGTCGCAAGCGACTTCGTCACCCATGCCCATGTCGAGGCACATCTGATCATCTGGCTCGAAGGCACCGCCGGCGAGATGACCATCGGCCGCGAAACGGTTAAGCTTGGACCACACACCGCCGCCGGCATCAATTCCTTCCAGCCGCACAGGCACGTCCTGTCGCAGAACGGCAGGTCGGGCCTGTTCCTCGCCTTCTATATCGACCCGGACTGGGCGCGGCGGCGACGCGACCTGCCCTCTTCCGCGCCGCTGTTTTCGCAGGCGGCGATCACGCTGGAGCCCTGGCTGCACCAGGCCGCCGCCAGCCTGCTCGACCATCTGACCGACAATGAAAGCGTCGACGACATCGCCAACTACGAGATCGAGCGCTTCATCGACTCAGTGCTTGACGCCGCCGACGCGTCGGCGCCGCACGAGGCGCGCACCCGCATCAACACCATGCAGGATTTCCGCGTCCGCAAGGCGATCCAGCTGATGCGGGCCAATGTCTGCGAGCGCATCTCCTTCGACGATGTGGCGCGCAGCGTCGGCCTGTCGCGGCCGCATTTCTTCGCTTTGTTCAAGGAACAGACCAATCTGACGCCCAACGTCTACTGGAACACGCTGCGTATGGAAGAAGCGGTACGGCAGCTGCAGTGGTCGCAGGAGCCGCTGATCTCGGTCGCCTGCAATCTCGGCTTCACCACCCAAGGCAATTTCTCGCGCTTCTTCCGCGACCATGTCGGCGTGCCACCGACGCTTTACCGTGAGGCGGCGCGGGCAACGGCCTGAACCGCCAGTCCTTTTTCAGACTGCTTGATACGCGCTCAAGACGCATTGATAAGCGCCGCCGCCATCACCGCCCTACCCTTGCCGCAACGATTATTCGCGAGGGACACCGATATGGCCAAAGTCACCATCTCCAGCGTCATCGACGCGCCGGTCGAAAAGGTCTGGTCGCGCATACGCGATTTCAACGGCCTGCCGGGCTGGCATCCGCGCATGGTCGAGAGCCATATCGAGGACGGCAAGGACGCCTCAACGATCGGCTGCGTGCGCAATTTCGAGCTCGCCAGCGGTGCGCGCATCCGTGAAAAGCTGCTCGACTTCTCCGATGAGAACTTCCTCGTCAGCTATTCCATCCTGGAAACGCCGCAGCCGCTCACCAACCACAAGGCAACGCTGCAATTGCGCCGTGTCACCGATGGCGATCGTACCTATGCCGAATGGACCGCCAGCTTCGATGCGCCCCCCGAAGAAGCCGACAAGATCGCCGCGGGCATGGGCGCCAACGTCTTCCAGGGCGGCTTCAATGCGCTGAAAAGCCATTTTGCCAGCCGGAGCTGAAGGAGCGGGCCATGGCGCTGGCACTCCAGACTTTTGCAACGGTTAAGGACGCGAACGTGGCGCTGAAGTCGGCCGGCACCCGCTATCTCGGCGGCGGCACGCTCGTGGTCCGCGCGGCGAATGAAGGCGATGTTTCGGTTTCCGGCCTTGTCAGGTCGACCGACCCGGCTTTGTCGGCCATCGTGGTCTCCGGCGGCAAGATCCGCATCGGTGCCTCGGTGACGATGGCGGCCATCGCCCGCCATCCGGATCTTGGCGCGCTCGCCAAGGCCTCCCGCGCCGTCGGCGGCCCGGCGATCCGCAACATGGCGACGATCGGCGGCAATCTGTTCGCGCCGGCGCCCTATGGCGACTTCGCCGTTGCCTTGCTGGCGCTCGACGCCATGGTCAGCACCGATGATGGCGAATTGCCTATCGAGACGTTTCTGGCTGGGCGGAACGACAGCTGTGCCATCGTCACGTCAGTCAGCTTCACGTTGCCGAAGGCCGACAGCTTCCGCTTCCTGAAAGTGTCGCGGGTCAAGCCCAAGGGCGTCTCGGTGCTCAGCATCGCCGCCGTTCTGGAACAGGCTGCCGACGGCACCGTGTCTTCGTCGCGCATCGCGCTTGGCTGCATGGCCGACCGGCCGATGCGCGCCAGGGCGGCGGAAAAAGCGCTCGCGGGAAAGGCGCTCGACCAGGACGGCATCGCGGCAGCGCTGGCCGCAGTCACTGAAGGCACCGCGCCGATCACCGATCCGATCGCCAGCGCCTGGTATCGCGCTGAAGTCCTGCCGGTCCATCTCGGCCGGCTGCTGCTGACCTGAAATCACCCGTTGGGGGGCGCGCGCCTGTCCGATCCGTCGGGCAGGCGCGCAAGGAGGAAACATGGCGAAGGTCCCGGTCCAGTTCACGCTCAACGGCTCCGAAAAAGCCGAATTCATTGATGGCGGCACGACGCTGCTCAACACGTTGCGCGACAAGATCGGTGACACCTCGCCGAAAGGCGGCTGCCACCAGGGAACCTGCGGCGCCTGCTCGGTCATCATCGACGGAGAGCTTCGGCTGTCCTGCCTGACACTGGCTGAAGCTTGCAACGGGACAACAATCACCACGACGTCGGGACTATCGGAAAGTGGCGTCTTGCATCCGCTGCAGCGCGCCTTCCTCGACACCTTTGCCACGCAATGCGGTTTCTGCACGCCGGGCATGATCATGGCCGCTAAGGTGCTGCTCGACCACACGCCCAACCCAAGCCGCGACGAAGTGGTCGAGGCGCTGTCGGGCAACATATGCCGCTGCACCGGCTACGAGCCGATCATCCAGGCGGTGCTCACGGCCGCTCGCGCCAATTCGCAAAACGCGGCCTGAGGACCAGAAGAATGGAACTGCGCAAGAGCTATTTCGCCGATGTCCGCAAGGACGATCTGCACGAGATAGGCCAGCCCCGTCCGCGTTCGGACTCACCCGGCCATGTCACCGGCAAGACAGCCTATTTCGCCGACCGCAACTTTCCCGGCATGCTGCATTTGAAGATGGTGCGCAGCCCACATCACCATGCGCGCATCCGCTCGATCGACACCTCGGAAGCCGAAAAACATCCGGGCGTGGTCAAGGTGCTGACCGCCAAGGACGTGCCGCACAACGTCTACACCATCCTGATCCTGATCCAGGTCGGACCGGAGGACGAGACGGTGCTGGCCGACGGCAAGGTGCGCTGGAAGGGCGAGGCCGTGGTGGCGGTGCTGGCCGAAACCGAGCGCGCTGCCCAGGAAGCCGCCGCCAAGGTCAAGGTCGACTACGAGGTGCTGCCGGCCGTCTTCGACATGGAGGAAGCGCTGAAGCCCGGCGCGCCTTTGGTCAACGAATATCATGGCCAGAACTATTATCTCTATGACAGCGGCGAATGCCGCAAGGTGCGTTTTGGTGATGTCGAGGCGGGCTTTGCCGGCGCCGACCACATATTGGAGCAGAGCTACCAGTCCTCGCCGATCGAGCATGCGCCGACCGAGACCACCGGTTGCGTGGTGATGCCCGAGGGCAATGACCGCTTCACCTGCTACACCAACACGCAGGCGATGTTCTTCACCCTGGACAACACCTCGATCATCTTGCAGATGCCCGGCAGCAAATTGCACTTCGTCGGCGGCACCGTCGGTGGCGGTTTTGGCGGCAAGGTCGACGTCATCGTCGAGCCGATCGCTATCCTCGGCGCCAAACTCACCGGCAGGCCGGTATCCTTCATCTACAGCCGTGAGGAGGAGATGCAGATCTCCTCGCCGCGCGCGGCCGAAAAGGTCGTTATCAAGGATGGCGTCATGAAGGACGGCCGCATCGTCGCGCGGAAAGTCACCGGCTATACCGATGCCGGCGCCTATTCGCGGCATTCGCCCTATGGCGCGCAGAAGGGTGCCGGCCACTACCCCGGCCCCTACACCATCCCCAATGTCTGGATCGACACCTATTGCGTCTACACCAACCGCACGCCGTCATCGGCCATGCGCGGCTTCGGCGTCACAATCGGCGACTTCGCGCTGGAGGTGCAGATGGACAAGCTGGCGCGGCTGATCGGCATGGACCCGCTCGAATTCCGCTTCATCAACGCCTATCGCGACGGCGACATGAAGGCGCATCGCCAGCCGACCGAGGGCGCGGCCCTGATCGAATGCATGCAGGAAGCCTCGCGTGCCGCCAACTGGCCTGTGGCGGAAAAATACATGGCGATGTCCTCCTACAAGAACGGAGCTTGAGATGGCGATCCGGCGTGGACGCGGCGTTGCCGCGATCAACTATCCCACGGGCATGAACCTCGGCGGCGACCCGACGCAAGCGCTGGTGCATTCGACGCCGACCGGCAATTTCATGGTGACGCTGTCGTCGGTCGATCTCGGCCAGGGCATGAAGCAGATCATGGCGCAGATCTGCGCCGAAACCATCGGCGTGCCGACCGACCGCGTCGTCGTCGACACCGCCGACACCGACACCGGCCCACACTGCATGGGCACCTTCGCCTCGCGCGGCACGCACCGCGCCGGCAATGCCGTCATCCAGGCCGCCAAGGAAGCCCGCCAGGTGATGCTGGAAGTGGCGGCCGAGGAGCTGGAAGTGAACGCCTCCGACCTCGATACCGACGGCCAGGGCAACATCCTGGTCAAGGGCGCGCCGCAGAAGTCGATCTCGATCTTCGACGTCGCACTGTCGGCGCATTTCAAGCGTGGCCGCTCGATCTCGGGGCGCGGCATGTTCCTGATCCCGCGCTCCTATCCGGAGAAAGAGACCGGCGCGATGAAGCCGTCGACCTGCTACGCGCATGCCTGCACGGTGGCCGAAGTCGAGGTCGATGACGAGACCGGCGAGGTCACCGTGCTGACGGTGAAGAACGTCTTCGAGATCGGCCGCGCGCTGAACCCGAAAATGGTCGAGCAGCAACTGGTCGGCGGCTCCTGGATGGGCATCAGCCACGCGCTCTACGAAACGACCGAGCCCTATTATCCCAACCGCGATCATGGCGGCACCGACTTCAACCAATATCTCATGCCAGGCCCCGGCGATCTCGCCGAGACCGAGATCATCGTGCTGGAGCGGCCTTCCGCCGACGGACCCTACGGCGCCAAGGGGCCAGGCGAAATGTGTGCCAACCCGCAAATCCCCGCCGTCGCCAATGCCGTCTTCGACGCCGTCGGCGTGCGCATCGACACGTTGCCGATCACGCCGGAGCGCATCTTGCGCGCGCTCAAGGCGCAAGCGACGAACTGAGGATCGAAATGAACGGGACAAGCGCTGAGACGGTCGCGACCTCGCCGGAGGCGGTGGCGCAGCATCTCGCCGCCTCGCGCTATCTGGCTGATGACAGCCTGGCGACAGCCATCTTCCTGGCCATCCGGCTGGGCAAGCCGCTTCTGCTCGAAGGCGCGCCCGGCGTCGGCAAGACGGAAGCGGCGAAGGCAATCGCCGAATTTCTCGGCCGCGATCTGGTGCGGCTGCAATGCTACGAAGGCATCGATGCAGCACACGCGCTCTACGAGTGGAACTACCAGCGCCAGCTGCTCGCCATCCGCCATGCCGGCGATCATGAGATCGACATTTATGACGACCGTTTTCTCATTGCCCGGCCGTTGCTGCAGGTGTTGCGGGCGCCCGAGCAGCGCGTGCTGCTGGTCGACGAGATCGACCGTTCCGACCATGAATTCGAGGCGCTGCTGCTCGAATTCCTCTCCGACTTCCAGATCAGTATTCCCGAGCGCGGCACAATCCGCGCTGCCGCCCAGCCGATCGTCATCCTGACCTCGAACCGCACCCGCGAACTCGCCGAGGCGCTGCGACGGCGCTGCGTCTACCACTGGATCGGCTATCCTGATGCCGAGCGCGAGGCCGCCATCATCATGCTGCGCGCCGGCGATGTGGCCGGGGCCACCGCGCGCGCTGTCGCCACAGCGGTGCAAACCATCCGCGCTCGACCACTGGCCAAGCCGCCCGGCATCGCCGAGGCGGTCGAATGGGCCAACGCCGCCACCATCCTCGAAAAAGGCGGCAGCCCTTGGCCGGAAGCCTTCCGCCGCGCCATTGGTGTGCTGATCAAGGACGAGGAAGATTTGTCCTACATCGCGCCGGAGCTTGGCCGGATTGTCGAGGAGGCGATGGGGTGATGCGGGACGTCGACAATCCCTTCTCCCCGTCCACGGGGAGAAGGTGCCCCGAAGGGGCGGATGAGGGGCATCGCCAGCGGAGACTGGAAAGCTTCCCCCGCGCCGCGGCCCCCCTGCTCGGCTTTGCCCGCCTGCTGCGCCGCTACGGCCTCGCCGTCGCACCCGAGCAAATCTCCAACTTCATGCAGGCCGTGACACTGCTCGGCCCCCGCTCGATGGCCGACATCCGCGAGGCCGCCCTTGCCACGCTAGCACCACCGCCCGACCGCCGCGACGAATTCGAAGCGCATTTCCAGAGCCATTTCTACGACAACACTTCAGCCGTGGTCGAAGGCGATGCCGACGAGGAAACCCGCATCAAGGACGATGGCGGCGCCGATGACGAGCGGACCGAGACCGAGCAAAGCCAGGAAGGCGGCGAGCTATCCTCCGCTCTGGAGCAATTGAGCACCCGCGATTTCCAGCGCGACGACGACAGGCTGACCGCCTTCCGCCGCAAACTCTCCGCCGCCCTGCCCGCCCGCCGCTCCTTCCGCACCGTGCGCACCCCTTCGCGCGGCAAGCTCGACCTGCGCCGGTCGCTCCGGGAAATCGTCAGCGCCGATGGCGATGTGCCCTCGCCGCTGCTGCGCCGCCGCCAGAGCGTGCCGCGCAAGCTGCTGCTGCTGATCGATGTCTCCGGCTCGATGAAACTGCACACGGCGGACTACCTCAAGCTAGCGCATGCCGCCGTGCAAGGCGCCGACCGCGCCGAGATCTTCACGTTCGGCACGCGGCTGACCCGCATCACCACGGCATTGCGCATTCGCGACCGCGATCAGGCGCTGGCACGCGCGGCCGCCCAGGTCGACGACTGGGACGGCGGCACCCGCATGGGACCGACATTACTGGCCTTTCTCTCGGTGCCGCGCTTCTCGTCCTTCGCGCGCGGCGCCGCGATCGTCATCCTCTCCGACGCGCTGGAGCGTGGCGGCCATGGCGAGTTGGAGACGGCGATGCGAAGGCTGAGCGCGCGCGCCTTCCGGCTGTCGCTGGCGACTCCCTTGGCCAGCGACCCGCGCTTCCGGCCGGCCACGGCGGCGCTTCGCGCCATCCTGCCTGACCTCGACGACCTCATCGACGGCTCGTCGGTAAAAAGCCTCACCGATTTCATCCTGTCGCTTGCCCGCCCTGCCCCGGCGGCATCGACAATCTGGAAAAGGGTATCGTGATGCAGAAAGCCATCGACGCGCATTTCCACATCTGGCGCCAGAAGGATCAGCCCTGGCTGGTCGGCCCGATGGTGCCGCGCATCTTCGGCCCCTACGAACCGATCCGCCGCGACTATCCGATCGGGGAATTCCTTGAAGATCAGAAAGGCTCGGCCGTCGAAAAGGCGGTCTATGTCCAGACCAACTGGGCCAAGGAGGATTTCGAGAAGGAAGTCGCCTTCCTGCAGAAGACCGCTGATGAAACCGGCTGGCCGCACGCCATCGTCGGCTATGCCGACATGACGGTCGACGATGTCAGGCCGCAGATCGACCGGCTGACGAAATACAAGCTGTTGCGCGGCGTGCGCATGCAACTCCACTGGCACGAAACGCCGGCCTTCCGCTTCGCCGCCTCTGCCGATCAGGTCATCGATCCGAAAGTGCGAGCCAACGTGGCGAGGCTGAAGGATTACGGACTATCGTTCGACCTGCAGCTCTTCCCTGCCCAGATGAAGGACGGACTGACGCTGGTCGGCGAAAACCCGCAAACCAATTTCATCCTCACCCATGCCGGCATGCTGACCGGTATGGAGCCGGAAACCACAGAGGCCTGGAAAGCCGGCCTGCGCACGCTGTCGGCAGCACCCAATTTCTACGCAAAGCTGTCCGGTCTCGGCACCTTCGTCCATCGCAACGATCCGGCCCTGATCGCCTACATCATCGACAACGCGATCGATATCCTGGGCGCGGACCATCTGATGTTCGGCTCGAACTTCCCGATCGAGAAGCTCTGGACCAGCCACGTCGAGCTCATCAGGGCGCACCGCAATGCGGTGGCGAAGCACGGCACGACGGCCGAGGCCGATATCTTCTGGAACACGGCGGAGAAGGTTTACAGGCCCTTCTGATACAGAGCAGCCGCCGCGCTGGCGCGGCGGCTGCTCTGGAAAACCCTTACTGCGTCGGCAGCATGCCTTCGACATCGCTGGCCGCGTCGGTGAGCGCTTCCTTGGGCGTGGCCGACTGGTCGACGATGCGCGACAGATTGTCGACGATCGTCTGCGTTACCTTCACGCCATTGGTGCCCGGGAAAGCGTACCACGGAACCATCAGCGGCATCTGGCTGAGCCCGGCCTGGAAGAGCGGGTTCTTCTTGTAGAAATCGCCGAGATAGTCAGGAGACTTCGCAGCCAGCTCATTGTTGGGAACATAGCCTGTGCCGGGCACGACGACGGAAGCGCCATAGGGGCCGGCGGCGAATTTCGCGAACTTCCAGGCGGCGTCCTGCTTGGCCGCGTCCTTGGTCAGGATGACCACGGCATTGCCGCCGGTCGGCAGATGGCCGTTGACCGGATCGATCAGCGGGATCTTGGCGGTGCGCAGCGTGAACTTGTCACCGACATTCTTGATCGTGTTGACCAAAGCACCCGTGGTCTGGAATTCGAAGCCGACCTTGCCGGCCGCGAAGGCCTGCTCGCCCGCCGGCTTGGTGAAGACCGGCATGCCGCCCTCCTTCACCATCCGCTCGAGAATCTCCATCGCCTTCTCGCCTTCCGGCCCGTTGAAGGCGACCTTGCTTTCGTCCTCGTTCAGCATCTTGCCGCCGGCGCCGAACAGCAGCGCCGAGAACATCCAGTCGTCGCCCTGCCAGCGGAAATCGATGCCGTCGACGCCGTTGCCAAGCGCCTTGATCTTACCGCCAAGCGCAATGACCTCGTCCCAGGTCTTGGGCGGATTGTCGGGATCGCCACCGGCCGCCTTCACAAGGTCTGCATTGTAATACATGATCGGGTTGGACGTCGCGAAGGCGAGGCCCACCTGCTTGCCGTTGACCTGTGCCAGCTTCAGGATCGTGTCGGAGAAGCCGAGCTCCGCCATGTTGCCTTCCTTCTTGACCAGCGGGCCGAGATCGACGGCAACGTCCCGCTCATTGAGCATGCGCAAGCGGTTGAGGCCGATGAAGGTGATGTCGGGCATCTCGTCGGTGCCGGCTTGGCGAAGAATGGTCTGGATACCTTCTTCATAGGTCGCCGACGGGCTGGCGAACTGGATCTTGATGTCGGGATTTTCCTCCATGAACTTCTTCGAGATCGTGTCCATCACGTTCTTGAAGAAACCGGGCATCGGATAGTGAACCGTCAGCGTCGTTTCGGCATAGGCCGGAAGGGCCGCCGCCAGCGACACCGCCGCTGCGGCGAAAATCCTGGAAAAATGCTTCATTGCTCCTGCTCCTTGTTGGCCCAATTGGTTGTAGGCAGATCAGCCTTTGAGACCGGTCATGGTGATGCCCTCGACGAAGCGCTTCTGCGCGAGCAGGAAGGCGGCGACGAGAGGAAGGGTGATGATCAGCGTGGCGGCCATCAGCGCGCCGTAGTCGTCGCCGGCTTCCGCGGCCCGGAAATACATCAGGCCGAGCGGCGGCGTGGCGTAGGCCTGCTTGCTGACGACGATCAGCGGCCAGTAGAGATCGTTCCAGTGCGCGACGACGGAAAAGATCGCAAACGCAGTGACCGCCGGCCACGCATTGGGGACGATGACGCGGGCGATGATGCCGAGTTCGGACATACCGTCGAGCCGTGCGGCGTGCAGCAGGTCGTCGGGCATGGCGCGGAAGAACTGCAGGAACATGAAGATCGCGAACACCGATATGGTGAAGGGTGCGACCAGCGAGGTGTAGCTGTTGAGCAGCGACATCCTGTCGAAGGCGACATAGAGCGGCAGCGCGGTGGCATGGATCGGCACCAGCAGGCCGAGCATGACGAGCACCATCATCAGCCGCGCGGCGTGGAATTTCAGCTTGGCCATCGCATAGGCGCACGGGATCGCGACCACGACCTGGAAGAAGAAGATCAGGCCGCAGACGACGACGCCGTTCCACAGCAGCGTCGCCATCGGCACCTTGGCAAACGCCTTGGCGAAATTCTCGGCGAAGTAGAAATGCTGCGGGATGAGCGTCAGCGACGAGGTGAAGATGTCGCTCTGCGTCTTGCCCGCCGTCGAGATCATGAAGATGTAGGGCGCAAGGATCATCAGCGCACCGAGCGAAAGCAGCGCGAAGCGGATGATGCGGCCGGCCGGAATGGCGGTGCTGTTCATGTGTAGTGCACCCTTCGGTCGAGCACGCGGTATTGCAGAAGCATCAGCACGACCAGGATCGCCAGGAAGACGACTGTCATCGCCGAGGCGTAGCCGACGCGCAGATAGACGAAGCCTTCCTGGTAGATGGTGAAAAGCAGCACTTCCGACGCCTTGTTGGGGCCGCCATCGGTCAGCATCTTCACCGTTTCGAAAACCTTCACCGCATTGGTGATGCTGATGGTGACGACGAACAGCGTCGTCGGCCCAAGCATCGGCCAGGTGACCAGGAAGAACCGATCGAGTGCCGATTTCGCGCCGTCGACGTGCGCGGCGGCATAGAGCTCGCGCGGGATCGCCGTCAGGCCCGCCAGGAACAGCACCATGTTGAAGCCGACCGACTGCCAGATGCCGATGATCGACAGGCTGTAGAGCACCGTGTTCGACGCGCCGAGCCAGTTCGGGCCTGGAATGCCGGCCAGCGAAAGCAGTGCGTTGAGCGGCCCGATCGTCGGATGGAAGATGTATTGCCAGACGGTCGCCATGGCGACGATCAGCGAGGCGACCGGCAGGAAGTAGACGGTGCGGAAAAAGCCGCGCGCCCGCCCCTCGCCTTCGATCAGGATGGCAACGCCGAGGCCAAGCACGATCGAGACCGGCGCGACGATCGCCGTGTAGACCGACGTGTTCCACAACGACCGGCGAAAGGTGCGGTCGCTCAGGAGATGGGCGTAATTCTCGAAACCGACGAAGCGAAACTTGCCGTAGCCGAGTTCAAAGTCGGTGAAGCCAAGGAAGATGACGGCAGCCACGGGCAACAGCACGAACAGCAGCAACAGCACGATGGCCGGCGCCGCCAGCAGCCAGGCGGTCCGGTTCTCGCTGCGCTGACGCAGTGCTGCGGCGCTCGGGATGTGACCCGCCAGCGCGACGCTAGACATAGGCCGGCTCCTGCCGCGCGCCTGCCACATCCGCCATGCGCAGCCGCCGTCCCTCCGGCCCGAAGACCATCGCTTGTTCGGGGGGCAGAAGGATGCCTACCGGCATTCCGGCGATCAGGTCCCTCGCCTCATGCGGCGCCAGCTTGGCGATGACGCTGTCGTCGGAGGCGTCGAGTCGGCAGTGGGCAATGACTTCCGAGCCGAGGAATTCGAGGCGCTCGATCCGCCCGGCAAGGCCACTGCGCCCGCTGGGGGACAGTTTGACGAATTCGGGCCGGATGCCGAGGCTGACCGGGCCGTTCGCCACTTTCTCCAGCAAGGCCAGCCGGATGCCTTCGAACACGACACGGCCGTTTTCGGCCTGCGCCGGGATGATGTTGATCCTCGGCTGGCCGACGAAACGCGCGACCTCGATATGGGCGGGATCATTGTAGATGATTTCGGGCGCGGCGAGCTGCAGCAGATTGCCGCCGATCATCACCGCGACGCGGTCGGCCATTGAAAGCGCCTCGGCCTGGTCATGCGTCACATAAAGCGTCGGCACGCCGGCACGGCGGTGCAGTTCGACGATCTCGCCGCGGGCATGAACGCGCAGATTGGCATCGAGATTGGAGAGCGGCTCGTCCATCAGGAAGATGCTGGGCTGCCGCACCATGGCGCGTGCGAGCGCCACGCGTTGCCGCTGGCCGCCCGACATCTGTCCCGGCTTGCGATCGAGCAGATGGTCGATCTTGAGCAAGGCAGCCATTTCGCGGACATCGCGCGCAATGCCGGTGCGGATCGCTTTCTGGCCGGGCAGCAGCGAGCCGACCAGCGGCAGGCGCTGCGACCCGCTCAGCCGCTTCATGGCAAGCGGCACGGCAATGTTCTGGCCGGCCGTCAAATGCGGGTAAAGCGCGTAGGACTGAAACACCATGGCGATGTTGCGGTCGGCCGCGGCAACCGGCGACATGTCCCTGCCATCGACGAAGATGTCGCCGCTGTCGGCGTGATCGAGACCGGCCAGGATGCGCAGCAAGGTGCTCTTGCCGCACCCGGAAGGACCGACCAGAGCGATGAATTCGCCGGCTTCGGCATCGAGGCTCACGCCATTCAGAATGACGTTGCCGCCGAAGGATTTTTTGAGACCGCGAAGCGACAGCGCGCTCATGACGCGACCCGCTTTCGAACCTTGTGCGCCTCGTGCGGATAGACCTCGGCAACGACGTCATCGAGGGCATAGATAGTCATGCCGGGGATGGCGACAATCTCGCTGGCGACCGTGTCGCCGGATTGATGCCCGAATTGATGAATCACGGCGCCAAGCAGCCGCTCGCCCGGCATGTCGCGCTCCATGTCGCCGACGACGAAGGCGGCCGACGGCCCCCATACCAGCGACGTGTTTTCGTATTGGCCTTGCCAAGCCCGGTGCAGGTGGCCGCTTGCAAACAGCGCGACATCGTGAGCCGCTATCAGATCGTAGAGGCGCTGGCGCTGGGCCGGCCTGACGCTCCAGTAGCCGGTATCGCCCTCGCCGGGCTCATCGATGAACAGCGGCTTGTGAGCGAACATCGCGACGCGCCGGCCGCCCCGACTTTCCAGCACGGTCCGCAGCCAGTCGAACTGCGCCTCGTCCTCGGCATCGTCAAAACCCATCAGCAGGCTGTCGAGCCCGATAAAACGCCAGTTGCCAGTGTCCTCCATCCAGTAATCCGGGCCGACCAGCCGGCGCCAGCGCTCGAGGCGTCCGGCATTGACCGGCTGCAGGGAACCCGGGAGATGACCGACATCGTGATTGCCGGGTACCAGCAGCATCGGCTTGGTGATTTCCCGCATCAGGTCCATGCAGAAGGCGATGTCGTCGTCCCTGTCGGCACCGTCGACGCTGAGGTCACCGGTGTGGATGACAAGGTCGGCGCCGCTCTGCTCGATCCAGGCGGCGAGCGGCTGCCAATTGCCGTTGAAGTGCGGCTTGGTCGGGCTGAAATGGGTGTCTGTGATCTGAACGATTTTCATGCCGGCTCCACCATGCGAGCCGCGCCCCCAGGCGAGCGGCATCGCATGGGGCTTCCTTAGTGCCGTTCCATGTCACTTCCTTAACAGCGGCTGGGATAAATTGTGCAATTGCGAACAGCTGCCGACGAAGAGGCTCAGCGAAGATCGCCGCAGCGCGGGAAACCGAATAGATTTCAGGCGTTTGCCGCAGTTCGATTACACATCGGCCGCGCTCACAATCTTGTGGCGGCGCAGCGGAAAGTCCGGCTCACTTCACCTCGAATTGCGAATCGACCGGGATCTGCATCGCCGTCACCAGATGGTTGGTCTGGCCGGCGAGCCCGATGATCGACACCAGCTCGCCATGCTGCGCATCGGTCATACCTTTCGCGCGTGCCGCCGCCGTGTGCGAATGAACGCAGTAGGAGCAGCCATTGGCCGTCGACACCGCGATGTAGATCATCTCCTTGGTCAACGGATCGATGGCGCTATCAGCAACCATCACCACCTTGAGCTGCTCCCACACCCGCTTCAGCGACGCCGGATCATTGGCCAGCCCGCGCCAGAAATTGTTGACGAAGTCGGATTTCCGCGTCGCGCGGATATCGTCGAACACGGCCTTCACCGCCGGGATCTTTTCGACGTCGGCATCGCTGAGGAGTTTCGTGGTGGCCATGGTGTTTCCTCTCGTGTGTGAATTGAATCAGGTCTTGAGCAATCGCGGCCAATCCACTCGCCCGATTCACTTTTCCAGCGCTGGCGTGGAGATTCAGGTCGGGCCGAGTCGAAAATGGTGGCTTCCGAGAACCGGAGCGGAGCGTACTTTTCGTACGTGAGCACAGTTCTACTGCAACGCAGTAGAACGGGGAAGCGCAGGAAGCCGCCATTTGCAGGCCGGCCTCACCTGAATCTAATGCACCGCCGCGTACATGATCTTCTCCTCCGTCGCCTCCGCCGGCGAGAATTCTTCCACGATGCGCCCCTGACGGCAGACGAGAATCCGGTCCGACAGGTTCATGATCTCCGGCAGGTAGGACGAGATGACGACGACGGCGAGCCCCTCGTCGGCCAGCCGGTTGATGATCTGGTGGATCTCGGCGATGGCGCCGACGTCGACGCCGCGCGTCGGCTCGTCGAAGATGACGATGCGCGGCAGCTGCACCAGCCCCTTGCCGATCACCACCTTTTGCTGGTTGCCGCCGGAGAGTTCGACGACGCGCGCATTGTCATTGATCGCCTTGATGTTCAGTGTCTTCGTCCACTCGGCTGAAAGCGTACGCATCTCCTGCTGGTTGATCACCCAGGCCTTTTCACGGCCAGCGGCCAGCAGCCCGCCAAACAAATTCTCGGCAATGCCCATCGTCTCGAAAATGCCCTCACTCTTGCGGTCCTCGGTGACGTAGACGATGCCGTCGGCCACCGCTTCACTCGGCACGAGATAGCGTACCGGTCTGTCGTCCAGCTCGATCGCGCCACCACGCAAAAAGTCGCGCTTGTAGATGCCGGAGACGATCTTGAAGGTCTCTGTGCGGCCGGAGCCGATCAGCCCGAACACGCCGGTGATCTGACCCTCGAAAATAGAAAAGGACGTGTTGCGCACGACATTGCTCATCGAAATGTCCTGCACCGACAGCACCTTCTTGCCGGCCTTGCGCAGCTTGGCCTCGTCGCGCTGGCGATAGATCTGCCCCGAAAGCGTGCGCCCGACCATGGCAGCGACGATCTTGTCGCGGTCGAAGGCCGATGTGTCGTCGGTGATGACAAGCTCGCCGTCGCGCAGGATGGTGATGCGGTCGGCAATCATCAGCGCCTCTTCCAGCGCATGGCTGATGAAGACGATGGACACACCGCTCGCCTTCAGCCGCCGGATCAGCGCGAAGAAGTGGCGCTTTTCCTCCGGCGTCAGCGTCGCCGTCGGCTCGTCGAAGATGATGATCTCGGCATTGTGGTGCACGGCGCGCGCGATCTCGACCATCTGCCGCTTGGCTGCACCCAGCGTCGCCACCATGGCGTTCGGATCGACCGGAAAGTTCAGCGACTGCAGGAATTGCTGTGCGGAGATGTAGGTGCCGCGCAGCCGGTTCAGGAACTTTTCCGTGCCGAGATAAAGGTTCTGCGCCACCGTCATCGACGGCACCAGGCTGGTCTCCTGGAACACCATGGCGATGCCGGCTTCGAGCGCCGCATGCGGCGATGCGTAGGCGATCTCCCGGCCCTTGTGGAACATCTTGCCTGAGGTGGCGTCGACGACGCCGGCGATAATCTTGGTCAGCGTCGATTTTCCCGCGCCATTCTCGCCGAGCAGCGCGTGGATTTCGCCCTTGCGCAACTCGAAGGTGACGTTCTTCACTGCCGGCACGCCGCGATAGTTCTTGGTGACGTTTTCCAGACGAACGATCGGTTCCATCAGAAACCTCCCGGAGCAATGTCGACAGCCAGCACGCAATCACCGCCCCTGGAAGCGATGAACAACCTGCCATCCTTTTCCGCCACGCTGCAAATGCCATGGCGCGTGCCATTGGCGCGGCTGTGCAGGCTGAATTGCGGCTGCATTTTTGGATCGAGCCTGACGACCAGCCCATAGGAACGGCTCGGCGACCACGGCTTGTGGATGCCCATGGTGCGGATGCCGCCGCATTGCAGCGGCTCAAGGAAGCTGCGACTGGAGGCCAGCGCCGGCGCGATCCAGTAGGCCGGCGGCACCTGGTCGATCATGTCCTGACGGTAGTGCGTTTCCTGCAGCACGAATTCGATCAGCCGGTTGCGCGGCGCAAACAGGCTCAGCCAGGCTCCACCAGCGGCGGCCGGTGACAGCCGCGCCGGGTAGCCGGGCAGATGCGTCAGCACTGTCGAACGGCTGCCGGTCGTGCCATCGAAACGGATGAGCTGATGGCGCCAGCTTTCGCTGACCAGCACATCACCGCCGATGGGGTGGAGCCCATAGGGAAAAGCGAGATCGCCGGCGACCTTGCGGAATTCGCCGCCTGCCACATCCCGTTTCCAAAGCGAACCGGACGCGCCCTTCTTCATCAAGTCCGCCGCCCACTGCGATGGCGCATGCTCGGCCGAACCATTAGCCAGCCACAGCGTGCCGTCTTCGGCATAGGCAAGTGCGGTGATGCAGCGGACCTCCGCCGGCAGCGAAACCTCCTTGCCTGACATCAGCAGCTTGCCGCTTTCGAGGCTAACCGTCACTTCACCCGATGGCGACAGCGCTAGTGCCGTCACGAGGGACGGGAGGGTCTCGACAATTTTGGGCTCGCTTCCACCGGCAAGCGAATAGACGGCGTTGCCGCTGGAGGCGAGCAGCCTATCGCCAGAGACCAGCAAATTATCCGGCTCGGTCAGCTCGGCAAATGCCGGCGCATCATCCAGCCGCGTATTGGGTCGGAAGGCGCCATCAAGCGGCGGGATGGTGACCGCCTTGCCGCGAAACATATCCAGGATCGGATCGAGGATCATGGCTTTGCTCCCCAATAGGAAGCCGGGCTGGTCCAATTCGGGTCAGCGCCCTCAATCTTGTAGCGGCCAATGCGGTTGTTGAGGATGCCGCCAACAAAAAGAAAACCCTTGTGCTCGCGCATCGAGGTGACCATCGGGTGCGCACCGCCGGAGAGGTCGCCCATCGCCTCGACGATGCCGCCCTTCTCCGTGAATTTCACCACGCCGCCGGTGTTGATGTTGGGAAACAGCCATTCGTCCTGCGGCAGCCGGCGCGTCATGCGCTTGCGCATGTCGGGATGTCGCAGCGACAGGTCGAAGCTCGGCGTGCGCATGCCGAGCCACGCCATCCAGTAATTGCCGTCCGATGCCCGGTTGATGTTGTCGGGATAGCCCGGCATGTCGCGGATCACGCATTCGGCGGTGCCGGCCTTCGGCCCCTCCAGCCAGTAACGATGCACGCGGCAGGCCCAGCTTTCGGCAAAGAACAGCGACTTGCCGTCATGCGCCATGCAGACACCATTGGTGTAGCGATAGCCGTCGAGCAGCGTCTTGGTCGACCCATCCCTGGGATCGTAGACCAGCAACCGGCCGGTGGCGCGGTTCTCGATCGAGTCCAGCGCCCAGTCATGGGCGTCATAGCGCTTCGTCGAGTCGGTGAAATAGATGCGGCCGTCGGGCGCAATATCGCAGTCATTGGGGTCACGCAGCCGCGCATCGTCGACGATCGAGGTCCAGGAACGCGACGTCTCCGCCGACAGGCGCTTCACTTCGCGCTCCGGAGACACGGAATAAAGCCCCATGGCGCCGACGCAGCTGATCAGATTGCCTGCCTTGTCGAAAGCGAGACCCAGCGGAAAACCGCCAATGTGAGCAAACACTTCCGACCTGACATAGTCCGGCGCGAAGAAGCGGACGATCTCGCCATGGCGGGTGCCGCAATAGAGATGGTCGTCGCGGTCGAGGATGACATCTTCCGGCCCCTCCAGCTCACCGAGCCCGATATGGTCGGCCGCAGACAACCTGTTGTCGAGCGCGTAAGGCGTGCCGGAGCCCGGCACCGCCGACTGCGTCTCGCCCATCTTGAGATAGACCGGCGCGACATAGACTTCGTTCAGCACCTTGTGGCGGTTCTTCAGCCAGCGGATGTCGATGGTCACCGCCACTGCCAGCATGATGCCGAGCACCATCTGGTTGGTGCCGGTGCCATAGCCCAACCGGATCAGTCCGTTGGTCATCGTCAACACGATGATGGCGCCCATCAGCCCCTTGATCACCGAGCCGCGCCCCCCACCGAGGCTGACGCCGCCGACCACCGCCGCTGTGAGCGCCATGATTTCGAGGTTGAGGCCGGTTCCCGGCCCTGCCCCGCTCAAACGGCATGCAATGAGAAAGCCACCGATCGAGGCGCAAAACCCGGAGAAGACATAGGTCATGAACACGGTGCGGCGCACGCGAATGCCCGCATTGTGCGCCGAGCGCCGTGAGCCGCCGACCGCCAGCACGTGCCAGCCGGGCCGCGAACGCGTCAGCGCGATATGCGTGACGATGGCGAGGATGATCGCCAGCCACACCGAGACCGAGAGCCCCCAGAACGTGCTGTCGCCGATGAAATCGAGCACATCCGAGGTTGCCTGCGAAAGCTGCACGTCGGCGGCATAGGTGGTGACGAGAATGTCGAACAGCGCCCGCCCGAAAATGAAGGTGACCAGCGTGGTGAGAAAGGCGCGCAGCCGCAGATATCCGACGAGGTATCCGTTGACCGCACCGAAGATAAGGCCTGTGGCGAGTGAAGCGGCCAGCGCCAGCCAGATCGACTGTTCGAGGATGAAGAAGACATAGACGGCGGAGAAACACGACAGCGCGAAGATCGAGCCGACCGAGAGATCGATGCCGCCGCCCAGCATCACCACTGTCATGCCGGTGACGACCATCGAGAACTCGCCGAGCTGGCGGGTCGATTCCTGCAGCGAGGTCAGCTTGAAGAAGCCCGGAATGATCGAGCCGAAGGTCGCCAATGTCACCACCAGCGCCAGGAATGGGATGGCGTTGTCGGTCCAGCGTTTGGTCAGGATCTCGCCGACCAGATGGTCGGGCACAAGATTGTAGCGCCAGGACTGAAGGCGTTCACGAAAGGACATCAGGTCACTGCAGCAAGAGAAAGAGGCGGCCGGGGCAATCCGGCCACCTCGTTGATATCGATTGGAAACGTCGGGCTTATTTCGCCGCCGCTTCGGCCTGCAGCGCCTTCAAATCCCAGCAGCTGTCGGGCTTGAGGTCAGCCTTGGTCGTCGCCTTCTCCAGCGTGTAGATGTAGGTGTGCGAGGTGCCGGCCGGCTGGCCGCTCTGCAGCAGGAACTTGATGATGGCGTTCATGTCGCCCGACTGACGGGCAAGATCGGTCATCACCACGGCGCCATAGGTGCCGTCGGCCAACTTGTCGCAATCGGCAGCCTTCTCACCGCCGCCGGTGGTGACCAGAAACACCTTGCCGTCGAGCTTGGCGTCGCGGATCGCGGCGGATGCGCCGGTGGCGTCGCCATCCCAGAAATCGATGATCGAGCAGATATCCGGATTCTGCTGCAGCATCGTCGTCGTCACATTGCGCGAGGTCGTCGCATCCCAGTTGGAGTCGGGCTTGGCAACCACCTTGAAGTCGGGATGCTTGTCCAGCACCTTCATGATACCGGCATACTGATAGAGACTAGAAGAGTTCGCCTGGTCGCCCTGCACCAGACCGATCTTCTTCGACGAGTTCGGGCCGCAGCCCTTGATCGCCGCTTCGGCCTCAAGCTGGCCAAGCCGGTCCCAGTCGCTGCCGACAAAGGCATCGGCGGGGAAGTTGGCGGGGTTATCGACCAGAATGACATAGGTGCCGGCGGCCTGCGCCTTCTTCATCAGCTTGGAATAGGAATTGAGGTCCGGCGCGTGGATGATCAGCACGTCAGGCCTGGTGTCCGACGAGATGGCGTCGGTGATCGCCTGCGCGCCGGCATCGACGACCCAATTCGGATCGCGCGTCTCGAACGTGCCACCCCAAGCGTCGACTTCCTTCTTCAGGTAATGCGCCCAGCCCTGCGCCAGGTCGAAGCCCATCGCCAGCGGCACCAGCATGACGCGCTTGCCCTTCAGCGCCTGTGCGTACGCAGCCGGGCCGGGATCGTCGGCGGCGAAGGTCGGCGCCACGAAGGCGGTAACAGCGAGCGCCGTTGCGGCGGCCATGAGTGTTCTGATCAGTTTCATGTCACATCCTCTGGTTTGGTTTTGTTATCGGCGGCCGGCTCCAACCGTCCGCCGCAGTTCCGGTCTAAATGTCGCCCTGTTGCGCGGTCTGTTCGTCGCGCGGATTGATGATGCCGTCGACGATGATGGCGCCAAGCAGGATCGCCGCCTTGATCAGATTTTGGTAAAGCAGCGGAATGTCGATGATGGTCATGGCGTTGAGCAGGATGCCGATCAGCGCGGCTCCGACCAGCACGTTGCGCACCCCGCCTCGCCCGCCCGACAGGCCGATGCCGCCGATCACCGCCACCAGCACGATGTCGTAGAGCAGCGTCGAATTGACGATGCGGGTGTTGATCGAGTGCAGGCTGGCCGCCGTCAGCAAGCCGGCGACCAGCGCCACGAAAGCGGAGAGTACATAGCGCAGCACCAGCATGGGCCGCACCGGAATGCCGATGTTGCGCGCGGCGACCGGATTGTCGCCGGCGAAATAGATGTAGCGCCCCCATTTGGTGTAGCGCAGGAACAGGAAGAACAGGAAGGCAAGGCCGGCGAAGACGAAGACTTCGATCGGGATATCGAGGAAGCGCAGGCCGCCGAGCAGCTCTACCCAATGGCCCTGCGGCACCGGCACCGCATCCTGCGTGATCAGTTGCGAGCGCACATAGCCGAAGACGAAGGAGCCGGTCGCGAGTGTCACGAAGATCGCCGGCACGTCGGCATAGGCAACGAGAAAACCATTGAGCAGACCGATGGCGAGCACGCCTGCCAGCACATAGGCGAATGCCAGCCCATCGGGAGTTCCGGTGTTGAGCAGTTGCAGGTACCAGGCAACCGACATCGCCATGATTGCCACAGCGGAGAGGTCGATGCCACGGCCGATGATGACGACGGCCATGCCGAGGGCCAATATGCCCAGCACCGACACGGATCTGACGATGGCGACGAGATTGTTGGGGTCGATGAAGCCGGGCAGGCCAATGGCAGCGGCGACGAACAGCACCACCGCGATGGCAAAGACAATGCCTTCCTGATTCAGGCTCCTGAGATTTAGCCAGCCAATCGCGTTCATGTCTGCATTTGCCCCGATGGCAGCGCTGCCATCCCGAAAGCAGAGCTAAGCGGCTCAGCGTCGGTTCGTCAACTGAATCCGCGTTCAGAAAGACGCTTCCTGTCGATATTCACCGAGTGGACGCATCGATTGCCGAAGCTGGCGCAATGCGCGGAAACTGCTACATTTTTGGCAATCGATTGCGCGGTCACCGCGTTTCGCGAAAGGGCTGCATCAAGGCGAAAGGATGAGGCGGAATTTATCTCCGCCAAGGCCGCAGAAATTCGATTTCAGTTCCCCGGCGCATGGCCGGAAACCTCTGCCCCGGCGGCGGGCGGCAACACCAGAAAACGGAGCGCCGCCACCAGCCCGACGGCACCGATCACCAGGAAGGCGATTCGAAAATCGACGAGGTCGAGGGCCGGCTTCGCTCTCGCGATCTGCGACAGGTTGAGGATCGCCGCCGCCACAGCGACGCCGAACAGCATCGCCACCTGCTGCAGCATGGACGACAGCGTCGCCGCCGAACTGCGCTGCGCCGCGTCGATATCAGCGAAGGCCAGCGTGTTGAGCGCCGTGAACTGCATCGAGCGCGACAGGCCGGCGATCAGCATCAGCGCCACCACCAGCGCCTGCGGCGTCTGCGGCGAGATCGCCCCGCAAGCCATGATCGAGGCCGAGGCGATGATACCGTTGACCACCATCACCGAGCGGAAACCGAAACGCCGCAGCGTTGGCGTCGTCACCGTCTTCATGCCGAGATTGCCCAGGAAATAGGCCAGGATCATCAGGCCGGCATCGACGGGTGACAGGCCGAAGCCGACCTGGAACAAAAGCGGCAGCAGGAACGGCGTGGCATTGATCGCCACCCGGAAGATGGTGCCGGCAGCGAGCGTCGAGATGGCGAAGGTCAGCACCTTGAACGAAGAGAGATCGAGCAGCGGATGCGGCGCGCGCCTAAGATGCCGCACAGCCAGCCAGGAGACGATGATACCGGCAACGATCAACAGCACGGTCGGCAACGCACCGTCCTCCGGATGCGCGATACGCTCGAGCCCGTAGAGCAGCAAGGCCAGCCCAGTCGATGTCAGGAAAAAGCCCGGCCAGTCGAGAGGCTTGGGATCGGGCTCGCGATCGCCCGGAATGAAGCGCGCGACAAGCGCCAGCCCGATCAGCCCAAGCGGTATGTTGATGAAGAAATTCCAGTGCCAGGACAAATAGGTGGTGATGAAGCCGCCAAGCACCGGCCCGATCACCGGCGCGAACAGCGCCGGCCAGGTGATGAGCGCGGTGGCGTTGAGCAGCTCGGATTTCGAAGCGTTGCGCAGCACGAGAATGCGCCCGACCGGCGTCATCAGCGCACTGCCCAGCCCCTGCACGATGCGGGCAACGACGAACTGCGTCAGATTTTGCGAGAAACCGCAGGCGAGCGAAGCCAGCGTGAACAGGACAATCGCCAGCAGGAAGATGTTGCGCGCGCCAAAACGGTCGGCGAGCCAGCCAGACAGCGGCACGAACACCGCCATGGTCAGCATATAGACGGTGATGCCGATGCTCATCGCCACCGCCGGCACGCCGAAGGAGGCGCCCATCTGCGGCAGCGAGGTCGAGATGATGGTCGAATCCAGCAGCTGCATGAAGAAGGCGATGGCGACGATCAGCGCCACGCGCCGCGCATTGGTGGCCGTTTCGGGTAAGGCTTCAGTCTCGGGAATGGCAGTCATGACGGAACCGGTTTGAACAGTATATGGCCGGCCGCGTCCAGACACAGCGCAACAAACTTTCGTGTCGCGTCGTGGCCTGCTATGGGAGGGACGGGGCGACCGAGGAAAGTGCGCGCGTAAAATGAAGCCCATCTATATCGACTATCTCAATGCCCTCGACATCGAAGCGCTTGCCATGACCGATGGTGAAATCATTGCCGCCGTCGAAGCTGGCCTTGTCGCCCAGGGCAAGGGCCAGACGGTGATCGAGCCGCGTGTCCACCTGGAACCGGACCCTTCCTTCCACGGCCATTTCAATGTCTTGCGCGGCTATGTGGCGCCGCTCGACACGGCAGGCGTGAAAATCGTCGGCGACTATGTCGACAACTATCTGCACGGCCTGCCCTCCGAATTCGGCATCCTCAATTTGTTCGATCCACGCACCGGCACGCCGCGCGCCATCCTCGATGCCACCGTCATCACCGACATGCGCACCGGCGCCGTAACCGCCATCGGCGCCAAGCATCTGGCGCGCAGGAATTCCAAGGTGCTTGCCCATATCGGCGCGCGCGGCACCGCCTACTGGAATGTGCGGCTGCTCGACCATCTCTTCGATTTCGATGAGGTCCGCGTCCATTCGCGCCGCCCGGAAAGCCGCGACGGTTTTGCCGCCAAGCTCTCCGCCGATCTCGGCAAGAAAGTCACGGCGGTCGCCGACTGGGAGAGCTGCGTCAGGGGTGCCGACATCGTCGTCGAGGCCTCGCGGCTGCCGGAGCCGCAACCGCTGCTCAAGACCGAATGGATCAAGCCCGGTGCGCTGGTCGTGCCCTACGGCACGATGAGCGCGGTGGAGCTGTCGCTGACCGACATCATGCAGAAGATGGTCGTCGACGACTGGGGCCAGTGCAAGGGCGGCAAGTTCGGCTCGCTGCGCGCCCATGTCGAGACCGGAAGGCTCTCCGAAAAGACGCTGCATGCCGAGCTTGGCCAGATCGCCGCCGGCCTCAAGTCCGGGCGTGAAAGCGACGACGAAACCATCCTGTTCTGGCATCGCGGGCTGTCACTCTCCGACATTGCACTGGGCAAGGCGATGCTCGCCAAGGCCGGAGAAAACGGCATCGGCCAGAGGCTGCGTTTCGCATGAGCGCGCTCGTCCTCACCGGAGCCGGCGTCAGTGTCGGTGATGTCGCCAGCGTCGCCCGCGAAGCGCGCAAGGTGGAGATCGGGCCAGAAATCATCGGCAGGCTGGAAAAGGCGCGAAAGGTGCTCGACCAAGCCGCCGCCTCCGGCCAGCAGATCTACGGCCTGAACACCGCGCTAGGCGCCAATCTCGGCACCTCCGTGGAAGGCGACGCCAGCGCCTTCCAACGCCAGTTGCTTGAGGGCCGCAGCGGCGCGGTCGGCGAAGCCTTGCCGGTCGAAATCGTGCGGGCCACCATGCTCGCCCGCTTGGCGATGCTGTCCGCCGGCGGCTCCGGCCTGTCGCCCGCCGTCTTCATCGCTCTGGTCGATGCGCTCAATGCAGGCGTTCATCCGGTGATGCCGTCGCTCGGCTCGATCGGCGCCGGCGACCTCGTGCTGATGACGGCGCTTGCCCGCCTGCTGATCGGCGAAGGCGAAGCCGACTATCAGGGAAGGCGCATGCCGGCGGCCAAGGCGCTTATGATGGGGCGCCTCGCCCCCATCAACCTGGCGCCCAAGGACGGGCTGTCGCTGATCAATGCCTCGGCGGTCTCCTCCGGCAGCGGTGCGCTGGCGGTGACGGATGCGTTGTCCGCTCTGGCCCAGCAGCAGCAGGCCGGCGCGCTGACCATGGAAGGCTTAGGCGCCAACCGCACCATCCTCGATCCGCGCCTGCAGATGGCGCGCCCGGCCGCCGGCCAACAGGAGGCAGCCAAGGCTCTGCATGATCTGCTCGCTCGCGACGAGGCGCCGGTGCCGACCACGATACAGGATCCGCTGTCGATCCGCTGCATGCCGTCGATCCATGGCGTGCTGATCGAGGCGATCGGCCAGGCCAAACGTGCCGTCGAGATCGAGCTCAACGCCGCCGCCGACAACCCGCTGGTGCTAGGCGACGACGAACTGGTGCTGTCGACCGGCAATTTCCACACCGCATCGCTCTCGCTCGCCTTCGAGACGCTTGGCCTGGCCATCGCCCAATGCGCCGCAGCGAGCGTCGCCCGCTTCATTCAGCTCACCGGCTCGGGCCGCAACGGCCTGCCGAAATATCTGTCGCCCATCGGTGGCGCGTCGGCCGGTTTCGTGCCGCTGCAGAAGACGGCGACGTCGATCCTGGCCAGCATTCGCCACAAGGCCAATCCGGTGATGCTCGACTTTCTGCCCGTTTCGGAAGGCGTCGAGGATCACGCAACCCAGTCACCCCTTGCCGTTGCGAAATGCGCCGGGATGATCGCGCTGTGGCGGCGGCTGATCGCCTTCGAACTGATGGCGGCCGCGCAAGCGGTCGACCTGCGCGAAGGATTGAAGCTGGCGCCACGCACATCGGCTGTCCAAGCGGCGATCCGTGCGCTCGTGCCAGCGCTAAAGGAGGATCGGCCGCTCGGCATAGACGCCGAAGCGCTGCACGCCGCGCTTGCCGGCGGCAATTGGCAGCCGGGTCTACTTCCGGCCGACCTTGTCCAGGAACAGGCGTAGCTCGGCCGGGTCCATGTGCACGATGTGCCTGTCCTCGGGATAGGCGCCGCTGTTGACGTCGCCGACATATTCGGAGAATGCAGCCACCCGCTCCGCCTGCAGCCGATCATATTCGGCGGCGAAATTGCGGTAGACCTTGGAGTGGCGCGGCATGTGGCCCCGGTTCTGGCCAAGAATGTCGTCGGCGAACAGATATTGCGCGTCGCAGCCTGTGCCCGCTCCCATCGACAGCATGATCAGCGGCGTGCGCTCCGAGATCGCCTTGGCCACCTCGACCGGCACAACTTCGATCTCGGCACCGATGGCGCCGGCCGCCTCCAGTTGCTTCACCGCCTCGAATATCTGCATGGCGGTGTCAGCGGTCTTGCCGACCGCCTTGAAGCCGCCGGTCCAGGTGGCGCGGGAAGGAATGAGCCCGACATGGCCGATCACCGGGATTGCGTCGTCGGCCATGCGCTTGATCGTGGCATAGCCGGCGCTGCAATAGACCGCATCGGCGCTTGCCTTGTAGAGCCGGAAAGCCCAGCGGACGAAATCATCCGCCGTACCGACCTCGAAGAAATTCTCGCCCGGCATGGTGAAAAGGCTGGGCGCCGCATCGCGGTATTGCGGGTTGAGCACCAGCTCGGGCGGCACCGAGACGATGTCGACCCCTGCCCGTTCGGCGGCCTCCGCCTCGTCCAGGTTGAGCACACGCAGCATGGTCAGCTGGCGCTTGCCCTTCATCGCCCGCAAATCGGCGACGGTCGGTCTCTTTCGGCTCATCGGATATCCTTGTTTGGCAGCAGGCGTTCAGTTGATGTCATCACTTTACCGGCCGAGAGGCTGACCGGATAGCTGACGGCACCGCTATTCGGCCGCAGCCGACATGTCGACCTCGTGGAACTCGCCGCGATAGGGCCTCGCCGTCGGCGGCAATTCGCGCTTGAGGTAATAATCCTCGTATTTCAGCTGCCGGAGCAGGACCGGCCAGACCTCGCGATAGGCATGCCACATTGACGGGTTCGGCTCGGGCAGATCGTGCTTGATCAGTTCGTGCAGCTTGGGCAGCGCGTGGTACGGCACCATCGGGAACATGTGGTGCTCGACGTGATAATTCATGTTCCAGTAGATGAACCGGCTGATCGGGTTCATGTAGACGGTGCGGGTGTTGAGCCGGTGGTCGATCACATTGTCGGCGAGGCCGATATGCTGCAGCAGGCCTGTCGTCACCATGTGCCAGGTGCCATAGAGGCGCGGCAGGCCGATCAGCACCAGCGGTATCCATGACCCCAGCGCGATCGCGAAAGCGATCGTCGCAACGTACACGGCAATGTGCCAGCGGGCAGCGACCACGGCCTTGTGTTGCTCCATCTCGGGGATATAGCTCCTCTCGTCGTCCGACAGCGTGCCAAAGGCCTGGCGCACCAGCGTCGGCAGCGAATAGCGAAAGTCGAGAATGCCGGTGAAGGCCAGTCCCGCCTTCAACAGGTCCGGCGGACGCATGACGGCGATCTCCGCGTCGCGGCCGACGATGATGGTGTCGGTGTGGTGGCGGGCATGGCTCCAGCGCCATTGCACGGGATTGCGCATCAGCATGAAGGAGGCGATGTGGTAGACGACATCGTTCATCCAGCGCGTGCGGAACGCCGCGCCGTGACCGCATTCGTGCCAGCGCGAGTCGCTCGACGAGCCGTAGAGCACACCATAGACGAACAGGAACGGCACCACCCACCACGTGCCCCAGAACCAGACGATGCCGGCGGCGGAACCCAGGATCGCGGCGATCCAGATGATGGTGTCGCGGATCGCCGGGCCGTCCGAGCGCTGCATCAATTCCTTCATCGCCTTGCGCGGCACGTCGGTGTGGTACCACTCGGCCGACGCCAGGCCGGTCTCGATCGCGGCCCGCGTGCTTTCGCCGACCAGGCTATAGTCGCGCTTGTTGCCCATCACACCGACCTCCGGTTTCCGGCCCGCCAGCCGGAGCATTCCTGTCGCATCATGCCCCCAATCCCAGAAAATTTCCCGACGGCCTGGGATAATCCTGCTGCGGCTGCCTGGCGATCGCGCAGATCCTGCCTTCCGCCGCCGCAATCTCCCCGACGCCATCGAGGACGCGAAACACCGAATCGTAGGCCCGGCTTTCGCCATGCTCCAGCCAGATCATCTCGCCGCGTTCACGCGCGGCAAGATCGCCGAGCACATGATGGGTCGAAGGCTCGATGCCCAGCGCATACTGCCCGGCCTGGAAGTTTTGCCATTGATAGGCGCAAGGCAATTGGTCCTTGCGCGTCACCACTTCGAAGCCGAGGCCAAGCCGGTCGTTGACGACAGCCACCGGCACCTCGCCCTTCCCGTCGGCGCCCATTTCGTGCTGCCAGACCTGCTCGCTGAATTGCATTTGCGGTTCCGGCGCCGTGCGGTAGCCGACCTTCTGCGCCTCATAGCGCTCGCCGGCATGGCCTGCCCAGACCACATCGCGGATCGGCGCCAGATAGCGCGAGCCCGCGTCGAGCAAGGGATGGCTGACATTGATGTGGTAGAAATACATATGCGGCGTGCGGTTGAAGCCGTGATTGACGACACGGTCGGAAAGCCGGATCTCGTTGCCGCCGACATCGGCCTCGATGCGACGGATGAGATGCAGATCCTCGCCGAACACCGCCGACTGCTGAACGACACCTTCGGCCCACAGCACGCAGCGGTCACCCTCCCAGCGCTCGCCATAGCCGGTCAGCCGCGCAGGGATCGTGCCGACGCGACCGTGCAGCGAATGGGTGACGGCTTTCTTGCCCGGATAATTGTAGGTCTCGGCCGGCACCTCCTCCCGGCCCAATATGTGATCCAGCCCGCAGGTAACGAGCAGGCCGGAGAAGGAGCGCGCCCAGGCGAGCCCGCTCTCCCCCTCATAGTCGTGCAGGCCGGGATGGCGAAAGCCGCTCGGCGAATGCCAGCCGATCGCCTGGCCCTTGAAGTCACAGTCCGAGATATCAAGCGCCCGGTCGACCAGCGCGGTGAAGCGCAGGCCCGAGCCGGTGCGGAACTCCAGCATGCGGATGCCGCGCTCGACGCCGTCGCCAAGCGTCATCAGCCGCACGCCGGCGAATTGCGACAGCATGCCGGACCGCTCGGCCACTTGCCGACGCGACAGCGTCTTGCCGTAAAGCTCTACCATGCGACGACGGCGTCCTTCATTTTGCTGTCGTTCCTCGCTGCGCCGCGTGCGTCTCAAAGCCCGTTGGCGCGGAATTTGCCGTCGAGGAATTTTTTGGCGCGCGGCACGTCGTCTTCCGACAGATGCTCGATGATGACCGGGATATTCGGATGCTTTTCCGCCAGCCGCTTGAGGTAGAGATCGTAGTTCAGCGAGCCAAGGCCCGGCGCCGGCAGTTCGATCTCGCCAACGCCGCGGAAGGTGTGGCTTTCCATCGCATCGGCGTCACCGATATCGGCATGCTTCTCCGACTTGTCGTCGCCCGAACGCTTGACGTCCTTGGCGTGGGCTATCTTGATCTTGTCGGTCAGCGTGTCGAACACCTGGTTCAGGATCCGGTCCATGCGGTCTATGTTGTGGGTCTCGAAATAGTTGGTCGGATCCATCAGCAGGCCAAGGCCGGGATGGTCGACCTGCGCGAACATCTTCACCGTCTCCTCGACGGAGCCGACGACGTTGTTGACATAGGTTTCGAGCAGGAAGACCGCGCCATGGTCGTACGCCGTCTGCGCGAGGTCGGCGATCACCTTGCGGCATTCCTCGAACCCTTCCTCGGTCTTGTTCTTGGGGTGATGCACCCAGTCGGATTCGGTGTTGTAGGTCCCGGTCTCCGAGATCACGTAAGGCGAGCCGAAATGGCGGGCGTTGCGGATGATCTCCTTGAGGTAGCCGACGCGCTTGTCGCGCTCCGCTTTGTCGGGATGGATGATGTTGGTGTAGCCCGACACGCAGCAGACCGGCAGATTGTGGTCGCGGAAGACGTCGCGCACCTTCTTCGCCTTGTCCTTGGTGATATGGCCGGCCGACAGGTCGACATCCCGAAAATGCAGGTCAAGCTGCACCGTGTTGAAACCGAGCCCGCGGATCTTATTTGCCGTCTCTTCGAGGCCGTACGGGAAATAGCCCGTGAAAATACCTGCCTGCATCATGGTGTGAATTCCTCCCTGTAAGCGATTCAGTTGTCTGGTGTTTCGGTTGCGGTGATCAGATAGCGATTTCGGAAAGCTTGACCGTGCGACCTTCCGCCATCGAGCGGTAGCCCGCTTCGACCAGCGCCATGGTCTTGACGTTGTCGGCAACGGACAGCGCCGGCGGCGTGCCGGCCTTCACCGCGTGCTGCAGCTGCTCCATCACGCCGATGAAAGCATGCGGGAACCACATCGTCTCCCAGCTCGGGCTGACCCATTCGCCGCCGGTGGTCTCGGACGAGGCATAAGTCAGCGTCGAGGCAGCACCCGTCGGCCAGCCGATCGTGCCCTTGGCGACACCCTTGGTGCCGTCGACGCGCCAGTTGATGTGCTGGTCGTCCTTGTAACCGTCCTGGCGCGGGCCGGACCAGACATCCTCCAGCGACAAGGCGAGAACGCCTGACGGGAAGCGCAGCGTCGAGATGGTGATGCCGTCCAGATGGTCGAATTTGGTGCGCGGGTCTTTCCGCGTGAGTGTCGTGATCTCATCGGGATCGCCAAACAGGAAACGCAGCACGTCGAGATGATGCACGCTCATATTGGCGAGCGTCAGCCGGTCGTAATCCTCGAGAAAGCTCTGCCAGTGCGGGATGGCGTGCATGTCGATCTGGGCGAAGACAATGTCGCCCAGCGCGCCGCTGTCCATGATCTGCTTCAAGACGCGCATCGACTGGTCGTAGCGCATGTTCTGGTTGACCGAGAGGATCTTGCCGGCCTTCGCCGCCTCGTCGCGCAGCTTGACGGCTTCCTCGACCGACAGCGCCAAGGGCTTCTGCGCCAGAACAGCCTTGATGTGCTTCTGCTTCAGCGCATGGCGGATCAGCGCCGGCTGCAGGTCGGGCGGAAAGGCCAGGTCGATGATCTCGACGTTGGTGTCCTCGATCAGATGTTCCGGCGTGTCGTGCACGGTCGGGATGCCCCAGCGTGTCGCGACCTTTTGCGCATTGGCGGGAGTACGCGAGGCGATCGCCACGACCGGAAAGCCCGCTTCGTGATAGGCGGCGAGATGGCACTCGGCCATGATCATGCCGGCGCCGACGCAGCCGATCCTGTATTCCTTGGTGCGGACCTTCACGTCCGGCTCGAAGCCTTTGGCTGTCATGTCTTCCTCCCGAAACTCTGTCCTCGCGGCCGCAATCATCTCGCCAACGCGCCTCCGCTTTGCCCGAAATAATGCACGCGGGCCGGCTCGCAGGATATCGCCACCATAGCGTCAGGCCTGATGTCAGGTTGGCCGCGCAGCAGCGCCTTCAGCCGCGCCTGCCCGGCGGCGAGTGTCACCACGGTGTAGCCGCCAAGCGGCTCGACCTCGAACACGCGCGCCGGGCGGCCCGAACCCCCGCCTTCTTTTCCATCATTGGGCCATGGGTTAACCTTGATGTCTTCGGGCCTGAGCCCGATCTCGACGGCATCAACGGGCGCAGCCTTGTCGGCAATCCGGATCGTGCCTTCGGCCGCCTCGACGCCGCCCTCGCCGCGCGCCGATTTCAGGATGTTCATGACAGGCGAACCGAGCAGCCGTGCCACATAGGTGCTGGCAGGACGATCATAGATCTCGGCCGGCGCGCCGATCTGTCGGATGCTGCCGTTCTCCAGTATGGCGATGCGATCGGCGATCGACATCGCCTCTTCCTGGTCGTGGGTGACATAGATCAGGGTCTTGCCGAGCTCGCGCTGGATGCGCTTCAGCTCGACGCGTGTTTCCTCGCGCAGCCGCGCATCGAGAGCCGAGATCGGATCGTCCATCAGATAGGCATTGGGGTCGCGCACCAGCGCCCGCGCGATCGCCACGCGCTGCCGCTCGCCGCCAGAAAGCTGCGCCGGCGGCTTGTGCAGGATGTGGCCGATATGCAGCTTGGCCGCGACATCGGCGACCCGCTTTTTGATCTGGAGCTCGGCGACTCCGCGCTCGACCAGAGGAAAGCGCACATTGTCGAGCGCGCTCATATGCGGGAACAGCGCCAGATTCTGGAACACCATCGCCACATTGCGCTCGGCCGGCGACACCGCGTTGACCGGTCTGCCGCCGATCAGGATGTCTCCGCTATCAGGCGTCTCCAGCCCGAGCACCAGGCGCAGGATCGTCGACTTGCCCGACAGCGGCGGCCCGAAGAAACAGAAGAACTCATTGTCGTTGACGGTGAACGAGGCATCGTCGACGGCGAGCGTGTTGCCGTAGCGCTTGGTCACATTGCGAAAGACGATGTCAGCCATAATTCACCGCTTTCATCGCAAGGCCGCTGGCCGCATCAAAGACACGCACCGACGACGCGGTGGGTGCGACGACCGCGATTCGCCCGATCGCCAGCCCGACATCATTGTCGAAGACCGCCTTCACGGCGCCCTCGCCGTCACCGAGATGGACGATGGTGCGCGCACCGATGCGCTCGACGAAGGTGACCGGCATGGCAAGCCCACGCCCCTCCTGCGCCAGAGCCACCTGCTCCGGTCGGAAGCCGTAGAGCACGTCGCCGCGCGCGCCGCGCAAGGTCGCCGCCAGTTCATCCGGCAGCGGCGGTGTGACGCCCAGCGGCCCGAGATCGACGACCAGCCCCCGGTCACTTTCCGCCGGCCTGCCCTTGAGCAGGTTCATGCCCGGCGCGCCGATGAAGCGCGCAACGAAGACATTGACCGGGTTGTTGTAGACCTCGAGCGGCGTGCCGACCTGCTGCAGCACGCCATGGTCCATGACGGCGATGCGGTCGGCCATGGTCATGGCTTCGAGCTGGTCGTGGGTGACATAGACCATGGTCTGCCTGAACTGGCGCTGCAGCTGCTTGAGCTCGGTGCGCATGATAGCCCGGAAGGCGGCGTCGACATTGGAGAGCGGCTCATCGAGCAGGAAGATCGCCGGCTCCATGATCGCCGAGCGGCCGATCGCCACGCGCTGCAGGATGTTGACGGACAGCCGGTCAGCCTTGCGGTCGAGCAGCGGCGTCAGCTGCAGCAGTTCGGCGATGGCGCCGACGCGGCGGTCGATCTCGGCCTTGGCGGCACCGCGCATCCTCGGCCCGTAGGCGAGGTTCTGGCGCACCGTCATATGGGTGAAGATGGCATAGTTCTGGAAGACGAAACCGACGCCGCGCCGGCCCATCGGCACGCCGGCCATGTCGCGTTCGCCAAACAGGATCCTGCCGCTGGTCGGCTCTTCCATGCCGGCGATCATGTTCATCGTCGTCGACTTGCCGCAGCCCGAGGGTCCAAGCAGCGCCATGAACTCGCCATCCGCTATGTCGAGGTCCATGGTCTTCAGCGCGGTGAAGTCGCCGAACGTCTTGGTGAGGTTGCGCAGCTGGATCGTGCTCATGCCGCCACCTGCCTTGCCCGCGCCATGCGCTTCATGGCGAACACGGCGACGATGGAGAGCACGATCAGGATGGCGAGCGCGATCGCCGCGACATAGCCCCAGATCAGGTCCTGCGTGGTGACCTTGTAGATGTAGACCGAGATTGTTTCGGTGGCGACGCCCGGACCGCCTCCGGTCATGATGTAGAGCGTGTCGAAGATCTTGAAGTTCTCGATCACGCGGATCGCCAGCGCGATGATGATGATCGTCTTCATCTTCGGCAGCACGATGGTGACGAAGCGCTGCCAGGGATTGGCGCCGAGCAAGGTCGCCGCCTTGATCTGATCCTCAGGCACGCCGACGAGCCCGGCAAGCAGGATCAGGAACATCAGCGGCGTCCACTGCCAGATGTCGGCGATCATCACCGCGATCAGCGCCAGCGTCGGGTCCGACAGCCAGGCGATGGTGACGCGTGTACCCGTGATGGCCGACAGGATGTCGTTCACCGGACCACCCGACTGGAACAGCATGAAGAACATGTAGCCGGCCACCGCCGGCACCACCATCATCGGCATCAGCAGGATCGAATAGAAGATGCGCTTGCCTGGAAAATCGTCGGCGAACAGCGTCGCCAGGGCGAGGCCCAGCAGGAACTCGGCCGGCACGCAGACGATCATGACGATCGCCGTACGCTTCAGCGCGCTCCAGAACCGTGCATCGGCGGCAAGGTCGGTGTAGTTGGCAAAGCTGTTCCACATCTCCCAGGCGTTCCACCAGCCGAGGCCCGAAAGCGGCGACCAGTCGGTGACGCTGATGTAGAGCTGCATCAGCAGTGGAAACACCGAGATGAACAGCACCAGGATCTGCGCCGGCAGCGTCAGCCGAAAGCCCAGCCGCGCGCCCTCGTCTCGCAGGGCCGGCTTTGCCCGGACGGCGTTCATGTCGTCCTCCGAAACAGTCACGGTCACCGCGCTCATTGCTTGAGCGCCCCGAATGTCAGCCCGCGCACCAGATGGCGCTGGATGGCGATGCCCATGATCACCGGCGGCACGGCGGCGATCAGGCCGAGCGCTGCCTTGGCGCCATAGAGCTGGCCTGTCATCGAGGACGACAGCGACGCCATGTAGACCGGGATCGTCACCCATTCGCGCGTCGTCAAAAGCAGCGCGATCAGATAGTCCGACCAGTTGAGGATGAAGACGAAGAGGGCCGCACTGGCGAGCGGCGCGCGCATCATCGGCAGCGTGATGCGGGTGAAGACGCGCAGCCGCGAGCAGCCTTCGACCAGAGCCGCCTCCTCGATCTCTCGCGGCATGTCGTCGAAGAAGGTCTTCATCAGCCAGAAGGCGAACGGCAAGGTGACGATGCCGTAGATCAGCGCAAGGCCCCACCAACTGTCGGTGAAGTTCAGGAAAGCCCACATGATCATCACCGGGATCATCACCGCCATCGGCGGAAACAGCCTGAGCTGGATCAGTGCCAGCGGCAGGTTCTGTCCGGAGCCGAAACGCGACAGTCCGTAGGCGGCCGCCGTACCCGCCGACATGGCGATGGCCGTGCCGAACACCGCCGACAGCAGCGAAGACAGGATCGGCTTCAGCGCGGTGCGGTCGAGCGCCACGATCAGGCTGTTGGTGGACTCACCGAACACGAACTGGAAATTGCTGAGCGTCGGGTTCTTCGGCCACCATGTCAGGTCGGCACCGGTCGCCGACCATTCGGCGATCGGCTTGAAGGCCATCGACACCATCCACAGGATCGGCACCAGCGTCACCGCCATCGCCGCGAGGATCGCGGCGTAGCGGAATATCTCGAAAGGAACGGAACGCTTCATCTGGCTGCTTTTGCTGGTGGCGTTAGATCAAGATGACATTTCGTTGAATCGTCATCCTGATCTAACTCTTTGTTGGAGCATGACCTTTTCCGAAAACCGGGTCCCAATTTTCGGGATCATGCTCTAGTGCGGAGGGGAAGAGCTTTCGCCCCTCCCCTCCGGCTCTGATCCAGGGAGACGGATCAGCTGATCGGATCAAGAACGGTCGGCCAGGCCTCCTTGTTGGTTCTGATGGCTTCAAGCAATTTGTCCTCGCCAATGCGCCGGGCGATCTTCTTCCACTCGGTCTCTGTGTCGGCCATCGCTTGTTCAGCGGTCTTGGCCTTGGTCAGCGAGGCCATGAGGTTTTCGTCGAGCGCGTTGTGGAAGGCGGTGGCGCCGGGATAGTTGATGGTCGGCACCGTGCGGGCGACCGTCTCGCGCACCACATCCATGTGATAGGCATGATAGGTCTGCCGCACCAGCGGATCGGAGAAATCCGACAGCCGGAACGGATCGAGATAGCCGCCGGGGTTGGCGCTCATCCAGGCGTAGATGCGGGCCGAGCCCAGCCATTGCAGCAGAAGATAGGCGACCTCCTGGTTTTTCGACTGCGACGAGACCATGCCGGTCAGCGAGAACCACAGCACGGAGCGGCTGATCAGCTTGCCGTCGATCTCGCGGCCGGGCGGCAGCATCGAGCCGATCTTGCCGGTGACCTGGGAATCCTTATTGCCGGCATTGTCGAGGAATTTCGGCAAGTTGGAGAAGGCGCAGGTCATCGCCGCACCGCCCTTGGCGAAATTGCCATACTGCTCCGGCCAGCCCCACGAGATCGCATCCGGCGAGTGATGGAAGAGCGATTCGACATATTCGTTGGTGGCGGCGATACCGTGCTCTGAATTGATCAGCGGCTTGCCGTCATCGCCAAACAGGAACTGGTTGGGCGAGGCCATCGAGACATAGCGCTGATACCAGTTGGTGTAGCCCCAGCCCTGGTTGCGCAGGTCGGTCGAGCCGAACAGGCCCTTGTCCGGGCGCTGGAAGAAGGCGGCGATATCGCCGTGCTGCTTCCAGGTCTTCGGCGGTGCCAGGTCGTAGCCGTATTTGTCCTTGAAAGCCTTTTGCTCGGCTGCGTCGCCGAACAGGTCGGTGCGGTAGACCCAGGTCTGGAAGTCGCCGTCCAGCGACACGCCATAGTTCGAGCCGCGATATTTGTTGAGCAGCGACACGCCCTTGGCGCCGTCGACATAGCCGGTCTTGGGATCGTCCCACTCCGGCTTGTACTGGGCGACGAAGTCGTCGAGTTTGGCGATACCGCCGGTTTCGGCGAGGTCGCCGAGGCGGTTCCATTCGGTCGAATAGATGTCATAGGCCCCACCCTTGGTGGAGATGTCCTGCATCGTCTTGGTGAATTCCTGGCCGTTCGGCAGGCCGACGATTTCGATCGGGATACCGGTTTCCTTTTCCCACAATTCCTTGATCGACGGCGCGCCGGCCGGGAAAGGCTGCGTCAGCTGGCCGATCGAGCCGTCCGACAGGCCGAGCACGATCTTCGCCGGCGCCTTGCCGGCCCCCTTCAGCGCCTTGGCCGCCTCGATGGCGCGGCCTTCCGGCGTGTCGGCACCATACTGGTAGCGCTCGGCGCCCTCGAAGCCGGTTGGGCCGCCGATCATGCCCGGCGCCAGTGCGTCGGCGGCATAGGCGCGGCCGGGACGAATGAATTGCGGCGCGATACCCGTGGCGGCAACGAACACCGCCGCCTTTCCTCCAGACGCCAGCAACCGGCGTCGCGAGATGCGGATCAGATCAGACATTGGAATTCCTCCCTCAGGGCTCAATGTTCCTCCACGAGCCCATGAGGGATATTGACGGCAGGATCGGAAGGCTGTCAACATCATAAATAATCAAAATACCTCACAACATCGCAATGAGGCGAGGAAATGCGTCATATCGGGGTCCATATATCGCTCCAGATGCCTCGATTTGACGGGAAATGTATCCTCCCGCCCCGGAATAGCCGTGCCGGTCGACCTGATTTAGCCCGATGGCTTGCGCTTCGGCCAAGGCCAGATACATCATTTCCCATCAGAATCGCCGATGGCGAGGAGTCGTGGCCATCAGGCCGGCTGCCGGCATTGCGCGATCCTGATGCGTTGAGGAGATGAAAGACGGTGCGTTCCACCCTGACTGATATAGCCCGGGAAGCCGGCGTTTCCGCCGCCACCGTCGACCGCGTGCTCAACAACCGCCCCGGTGTGCGGGCGCGCACGCGCGAAATCGTGCTCGAAATGGCGCAGCGTCTCGGCTACATCGCCGAAGGCCCGAACGGAACGCCGCCGCGCGCCTTACCCGGCGAAATCATCCGGCTCGACTTCGCGCTGCCGGCCGGCACCAATTCCTTCATCAAGATGCTGCACCGCCACATCGAGGCGCAGGCCCTGGCCCGCCCCGACCTCGATGTCCACATCGCCACCATAGAAGGCTTCAATCCCGATCGGCTCGCCCGCCTGCTGCAGGACTTGCGCGGACAGACGCAAGGCGTCGGCGTCATCGCGCTCGACCATCCGACGGTGCGCGAGGCGATCCGCTCGCTGTCGGCCAACGACATCAAAGTGGTGACCATCGCCTCCGACATCCTGCATGTGCCGAGGGTCGCCTATATCGGCATCGACAACCGCGCCGCCGGGCGGCTGGCCGGTTATCTGCTCAACCGTTTCATGGGGTCGGAACGCCCCGGCAAGGTGGCGCTGTTCGCCGGCTCGCTGTCCTATCGCGGCCATGAGGAACGCGAGATGGGGTTCCGGCATATATTGACCGAGGAATCGCCCAATCTCGAGATCGTCGAAATGCGCGAAATGCTCGACGATCGCGAAAAAGCCTATTCGGAGGCATCAGCGCTTCTGGACAGGCACCCCGACCTTGCCGCGATCTACAATGTCGGCGCCGGCAATACCGGCATCGCCCGCGCGCTCAAGGAGCGCGGCCGCGCGCAATCCATGGTCTTCCTCGGCCATGAGGTGACGGATGGCACCAAGGACCTTCTGCTCGACGGCACGCTTGACGCGGTCATCGACCAGAACCCGCGTGTCGAGGCCCGCGAGGCACTCAACACCTTGACCCATGCGGTTCGGGGCCTGCCCTATGAACTGCATCAGCCGAGGCTGCAGGTGATCTTCAAGGAGAACATTCCGGAGATTTGAGCGGCTAGCTTTCTGCTCTAACCCTGATGATCGCCCGGCCGTCCGCGCCGGTGCCGATCGCTATCCTGTCGCCGGACACAATGCCCGCAATCTCACACACCACCAGCGGCATGCGTATCTCGTAGAGAAACTCCGCCACGATGGCACCGACCGCCAGGATCGGGTCCGGCCACTCCAATAGAATACCAGCCGGCGCCGTGCCCCTGCGGATCGCTTCTGCCAGCACCGAGGAGGACGAGGACGATCCCCGCCCGCTCGGCATGACCAGAATCCTGCCGGCGACATTCTGGCCGAGCCCCGGATGAGAGTGGTCGATGATCTCGCCAGTCTCGGCATCGACACCGCCCCAGAAGCTGAGCGGTTGCGAAAACACCAGCGCCTCGCCCTGTGCCTCGCCGGCCAGTTGAAAGGCGCCGGCTCTTTCAAAGGCTTCCACGAGCCGCGTCATGATGCACCCCGTACGACATGCCCGACCGCGGCGGAGCGGATGCAATCCTTCATCTCGGCAAAAGCGACGGTCACGCCGATATTGCCCGGCGCGTAATGCGCCCATTTGCCGGAATTGGTCATCACCACGCCGTCGAGCCGCTCGAGAATCGAGGTGACATAGGTGCAGGTGTCGGCAACCGGGATCAGGCCGAACGCCTCCATGCCTGTGAGCATGCCTTCTTCCTGCAGCCGCGTCAGTGTCGCGCGGCCGGTGTTGACGTAGATCGGGATGCCCCGGCCGGGAGCCGCCTCGCGCAGCAGCGGCAACAGGCGCATCCACTCCTCATGCGAGAAATGCGGCGTGCCGAGCGAGACTGCTGCCAGCCGCGCGCCGTCCGGCACCATCGACAGCCTGGCCAACGCATGGTCGATGTCTGCCCGGGTGATATGGATCGTCTGTTCGGGCGCCTGGCCATGAAACGCCTCGTCGAGCGTTCCGGCCTCGGGCGTGATACCGACCGCATGGAACAGCGCCACGGCCCCCGTCGTCGCGGCCGCCGCGCCCAGCGCCTTCAACTGATCCTCGTCACGCGGCTGCGGCAGGCCTGCAATGACCGGAACGCGGTCGCCACTGGGTTGCCCGATGATCAGCCCGACACCGACGAACAGGCTGTCGCTTGGTTCGGCCTCGGAGATGTCCAGTTCGAACAGGATGCGACCGCGCCGGTTCTCGCTCAGATGCAGGCCCCAGGCTGGCGCGCGGCCGGTCATGGCGCAGCACAGGTCGATGAAATCGCCGTAGCGGTTGGTGCGCGCGCCGATCACGGAATTGGCAAACACGATGGCGTTGGATTCGCCCCAGGCGATCTGCTGGCCGAATTCAGGCCGGAAGCGCGTCTGGTAGGGCGCGCAGGTGAAGGTCGCCTGGCAGCCCAGCTCCATATGCGCCTTCATCAGCCGCCGCGCCGGCACCTCCTCGGCCGCCGGCATCTTCACCATGCCGGGATGGATGAGGTCGAACGAGCCGACATTGAGCGTCGTCGGCACTTGCACACGCCCGCCGCCCTCGACCAGCCTTTCGACAAAATCGAGGCCGGCTTTGCCGTGGTAGAGGCAACCATCGATATGAGCGCCTGATATGTCGAGCAGACTGCCTGCGCCGATGGCGTTGGAAAAGGCAACGAGGATTTTCATCGCGGCGGCTGCGGATGGGCCTTGCTCGCCATCGAGCATGGATCGGTCGTGCGTGGTTAGTTCCAAAGTCATTGCAGCTCCGGCGCGTTGCCCGAAAGGGATGGCGGGACAGCGCCCCTCTCTGCCCTGCCGGGCATCTCCCCCTCAAGGGGCCTGTTGCGTAATTCGCTGGTTGTGATTCTCTGATGCGGACGCTCGGAGGGAATCACGATGGCAGTGAAGCAGACGGGTCAGTTGAGCTTGGCGGAAGCCTTTCTGGGTACCAAGCTGGTGGGCGGTTCTTCGCCGCTCGACCGGCTGTCAGGTTTGGTGAAGTGGTACCGCTTCGAGAAGCTGCTCAACCCGCTGCGCGATGGCGGACCGGGTCGGGCTGCATGGCCGCCGCTGGTGCTGTTCAAGGCACTGCTGCTGCAGTCGCTCTACGGCCTATCTGATCGCGAACTGGAGGAGGCGCTGAGCGACCGGTTGTCATTCAGGCGTTTTGTCGGGCTTGGTCTTGAGGAGAGCATTCCCGATCACACGGTGCTGTCGCGCTTTCGCAACCTTCTTGTCGGCGAAGGGCTGATGGAGAAGCTGTTTGGCGAACTGGATCGGCAGTTGGAGAAGGCCGGCGTGATCTTAAAGCGCGGCACAATGCTGGATGCCACGCTAATCGACGCGGTCTCATTGCCGCCGACGGACGAGCGGCCGTCGAGGGATGCCGATGCCCGTCCCACCGTAAGACAGAGTAAGCGCGACTTCACCTTCGGTTACAAGGCCCATGTCGGGGTGGATGAGGGCTCCGGCCTGATCCGCACGGTGATCACCACTCCAGCCAACGTCAACGACACCGTGGTGGCCGATGCCTTGATCTGCGGCGACGAAAAGACGGTATGGGCGGATGCCGCCTACGACACCCATGCCCGCCGTGCTCGGCTCAAGGCTGCAGGCAAGAAGCCCCGCATCGCGCGCCGCCCCAACAAGCACCATGCGCTGCCGCCGCGGCTCAAACATTACAACCGTCTGATCGCCAGACGGCGTGCCGCAGTCGAGACCACCTTCGCCACGCTCAAGAACCGCATGAAGCTGACCACGATCCGCTATGTCGGGCTGGCGAAGGCCACTGCCCAGGTGACGATGGCGGCGATCGCCTTCAACATGCGCCGATGGATTGCCATCTCGGGATAGGTGCGCCCGGTATCCGGCTTCAAGGGCCGCACTACCATCGAACTCCACCCCAAAACCCAAAGCCAAGCGAGACCTCTCGGTCAAATCGCTCCGCAAGTCTGCTCTCGCTAACTACGCAACAGGCCCTCAAGGGGGGAGATTAGCTATCATTGTCGGCTTCGCAAATTAGCTGCGTTGAAGAAAGAGCGGCGGCGTTGAGGCTGCCAATCTCCCCACTTGAGGGGGAGATGTCCGACAGGACAGAGGGGGGCGACAAGGAATGAAACCGGTCCCAGCTAGCGACAGCGCCACCTACCCCGCCGTGATCAACACCGTGCTCTCCGGTGACCAGCGCAGCACCACATCCTGCCCCTCAGCCAGCCGGTCGGACCCGGTGTTCTGCACGATGACCTTCAGCGTCTGGCCGGCACGCTCGACAAAATACGTGCTGTTGTTGCCGGCGAAGATGCGCTTGGACACCTGACCCTTGAGCGTGTTTGCATTGCCGTCCGAAGCTCCTCCATCCGTGGCAATCCGGATGCGTTCCGGCCGCACGGCGCAGCTCGCCTTGGCTCCCGCCGCAATTGTCTCCCCCACCCCAGCGGCAATTGCCGTACCGTCCGGCAACCGGATGCCATTGCCGGTCGAGTCACCGCGAAAGATGTTGGCATCGCCGAGGAAGGTGGCTGCAAACTCACTTTTCGGCCGGTCGTAGATCTCCTCCGGCGGCCCTTCCTGCACCACCCGCCCGTCGCGCAGAATGCCGATGCGGTCGCTCATCGTCAGCGCTTCTTCCTGGTCGTGGGTGACGAAGATGGTGGTGATGCCGATCTCGCGCTGAATGCGCTTGAGCTCGATCTGCATGTCGACGCGCAACGCCTTGTCGAGCGCACCAAGCGGCTCGTCGAGCAGCAGCACGCGCGGCTTGGTGACGATGGCACGCGCTAAGGCCACGCGCTGGCGCTGGCCGCCGGAGAGCTGGTGCGGACGGCGGCCGCCGAGCTTGCCCAACTGCACGAGATCGAGCGCACGCTGCACTTCCGTCGCAATAACCGCCTTGGCCTCGCCGCGGACCGACAGGCCAAAGGCGACATTGTCGGCTACGCTCATATTGGGAAACAGCGCATAGTTCTGGAACACCATGCCGATGCGCCGCTTCTCGACCGGCACCCGCTCGACGCTCTCGCCGCCAATGGAAATGCGGCCGCTGTCTGGAAAATCGAAGCCGGCGATCTGGCGCAGCAGCGTGGTTTTGCCGCTGCCCGACGGGCCGAGCAGTGCATAGAAGCCGCCATCGGCGAAATCGATGGAAACGTTGTCCAGCGCCTTGTGCGCGCCAAAGCTGCGCGAGACGTTGGATACCTGCACACCGGCCATTATTTCTCTCCGCCGAATTTGAAGAACCGCGCCGTGAGCAGCATCAGCGCCATCGACACGACAATGATGATTGTCGACACCGCATTGATCTCGGGCGTGAACCCCTTGCGGATCGCGGCATAGATTTCGACCGGCAGCGTCGTCTGCCCGGGCGTCGCCAGGAAGTAGGAGACGACGAATTGGTCGAACGACACCGCAAACGCAAACAGCCCGCCGGCAATGACGCCCGGCATGATCCACGGCAGCGTGACACGCCTCGTCACCTGCCACTGGTTGGCGCCGAGCGAGCGCGCCGCCTCTTCCAGCTCCGGCGCAAAAGTCTGCAGCCGCGCCGAGACGACGACGATGACATAGGGCAGCGCCAGCGCGACATGGCCGAGCAGGATGGCGAACAGGCCGCGCCCGATGCCGACGCCGAAAAAGAAAATCAGCATCGCCGTGCCTGTGATCAGCCAGGGAATGGCGATCGGCGGGAACAGCAGCGCCTGCAGCACCTTCTTGCCGCGAAATTCATAGCGGAAAAGCGCCAGCGACGCCGCCGAGCCGAGCACCACGCCGATGATGGTGGTGATGACCGCGATCTCGAGGCTGTTCCAGGTCGCGGCGATGATCTGATCGTCCTGCCAGAGCGACGTGTACCACTCGGTCGTCCATTCGAACGGCAACTGGTAGAAGGGCGAGACGTTGAACGACATCAGCGCCATGATGATGATGGGCAGATAGAGGAAGGCGAGCAGCAGTCCGACATAGAGGCGGCCAAGCCCTTCCAGGATACGCGTGGTCATCATCACGCAGCCCTCCGCAGCACCGGCGAGGCAACAGCCAGGATGCCCAGCACGACGGCCAGCAGGATGAAGGAGAGTGCCGCGCCCAATGGCCAGTTGAAGACGGCGACGAACTGGTCCTCGATGACAGTGCCGTAGAAGGTGCCGGTGCGGCCGCCGAGGATGCGCGGCTCCATGAACGAACCGACGACCGGCACGAAGACCAGTGCCGCACCCGCCACCAGGCCGGGCATCGACAGCGGAATGATCACTCGCTTCAGCACCTGCAGCCGCGAGGCGCCGAGCGAGCGGCCAGCCTCGATCAACGAGTCGTCGATCGCCTGCAAGGTGAGATAACAGGTTAGCACCATGTAGGGCACGTAGGAGTGCACCAGGCCGATAATGACGGCCGGATAGGAATACATGAGATCGATGTTGATCTTGAACGGCAGCACGGCATTGAGGGCCGTGTCGAGAATGCCGCCTTCGCGCAACACCATCGCCCAGGAAAAGATGCGCACCAGCCCGTTCGACCAGAACGGCAGGATGACCAGCAGGAAGATCGCCTCGCGGCTGCGCCCCTTCAGCACCTTGGCGAGCACATAGGCCGCGGGATAGCCGATGACGATGCACCACAGCGTGACTTCGAGACCGAGCCGCAACGAGGCGAGCAGCAACGTCAGATAAAGGCTCTGCGAGAAGAAGGCGGCATAGTTGCCGAGCGTGAACGCCCACGGCTTTCCCGTCAGCGGCAGATCGGTCATGAAGGAGAAAAAGACCATGGCCGAGAGCGGCAGGAAGATCGCCACCGTCAGCCAGAGATAGGCGGGCGCCAGCAGCGGCAGAGCCGATCTCAGCCCGCTGCGCGACGCAATCGCTCCCTCTACTGCCATGGCACCCTCCTCCCCAGGATTGCAAGAACCAGCCGGCGCGAACCGCCGGCTGGTCCGGACGCGAACTTTACTTCACGTCGACCTTCAGCTGCTGCCAGAGTGCCAGATAGGCCTCGCGCTGGGCGTCGGTGATCGGCGCCTGGAACTGGATGCGCTTGGCAACCTCGGGATCACCCATGACCTTGCGGTTGAAGGCGTCCTCCGGCAGCGCTTCCACCGCCTTGGTATTGGCCGACACCGGAGCTCCGACCTTGGTGACCCATTCGACATAGAATTTCGGGTCGATCATGTAGTTGATGAAGGCTTGCGCGCCTTCGACATTTTTCGAGCCCACCGGGATGGAGAAGGCGTCGAGCCAGGCGACGGCGCCCTCCTGCGGAATGACCAGCGAGACCGGCAGCTTGAAGTGGGTCTTGGCGCGGTCGGCCGAGCCGCTCCAATAGGTGCCGATGTCGATCTGGTTGGAGGCGACCATCTGGTTCCAGTCGTTCTCCGAGCTCCAGAAGGTCTTGATCTGCGGCATCAGCGAGGTGAGCTTGGTCTTGACCGCATCCATATCCTTGATGTCGTTGATGTTCTGGCCGGTGGCGATGGCGCCGAACTGCACCGCCTCGACGGCGTCGTCGCGGATGACGACACGGCCCTTGTGCGCGAGATCCCACATTTCGGCGATCGACGTCGGCGGCTTGTCGAAGGACTTTTCGTTGATGGCGAGCGCGGTGAGGCCCCACACCCACGGCACGCCATAGACCTTGCCGTCATGGTCGAGCATCGGCGACCCGGCCTTGTCCTTGCTGATGTCGGCATAGTTCGGCAGCTTGGAGGTGTCGATCGGCTGGATCAGCTTTTCCGCCATCGCCTGGTCGTTGAAGGCGGCGTTGATCATGACCACGTCATAGAGCCCGGGATTGGTCCGGATCTTGGTCAGCATTTCCTGTTCGGAATTGAAGAAATCGTTGACGACCTTGTTGCCGGTCGCCTTTTCGAAAGCCTCAACGGCCCATGGCTCGTCGGCGCCGTAGCCTTTCCAGTTGAGCACATGCACTTCGGCGGCACTGGCGGCCAGCGTGAGTGCGGTGGTGAAGACGGCAGTCGCCGTCAAGAGAGCAGTCAGTCTTGGCATGCGCATGGTTGGTTCCTCTCTTTGTTTGCCCGCTTCCCGGGCTTGTCAGGCTGTCTGATGGGCCTTCTGGGTCTGGCCTGGCGCGCCGGTCGCGGCGGCCTGGCTCAGGAAAGTCTGGATTTCAGCGTCGCTCGGCGCCGATGACCCGCCATGGCGCGTCACCGAAATCGCCGCTGCCGCGTTGGCGTAGCGCGCCGCCTCGAAGGGCGTGATGCCACGCGCCAACGCACTGACGAAAGCGCCGATATGGGTATCGCCGGCGCCGTTGGTGTCGATTGCCGCAACCTTGAAGCCGGCTACGGTTTGCGCCGTGCCATCGGCCAGCCTGACATGGCAGCCCTTGGCTGCGGAGCGGATGACGACACCGGCGGCCTGCGGGCAATGGTCGGCAAGGAGCCGCGCCGCCAGTGTCTCGACGTCACCGGGGCCGGCAATGTCGGCGGCTTCCGTCACGTTGCAGCTCAGCCATGTGGTTCGGGCGAGCACCCGCGACAGGATGGGGCGCGGAATATCGGAAATGACCGGCGTCGGGTCGAAGACAAAGGGAATTTTTGCCGGCAGCGCCTCGATCCAGTCGGTGAGCGCTTCGCGGCTGCCCAGATAGCTCAGCGTATAGCCCGAGGTGAACACCCAATCATCCGGCGCAACCACCACCGGCGCCATCATGTCGAGGCTGAGCACACTTTCAGCACCTGGCCATGAGACGAAGGTGCGTTCGGCATCGCTTGAGATCATGGCGACGCAATTGCCGCTGTCCATGGCGGGCGCTGGCGGTGTCAGCGTCTCGATGCCTTCCGCAGTGAAAGCAGCGCGCAAAAAATCGCCGTTCGGTCCGCTGCCGAGCTTGCCGCCGAACACCACCGTCATGCCGGTGCGGATGGCAGCGACCATCATGTTGAAGCCGCCACCGGCGACCTGGGCAAAGCTCGATGCCGTCTTCTCGGTGCCTGGCGCCGGCAAGGCGTCGATACGGTAGACATAGTCGACCACCGCACTTCCGATATGGACGAGGCGCCCGCTCATGCCGCCGCGTCCTTGCCGGAACCGGCTTTCACCACCCTTGCCGCCACGAGGTCGCCCGCAAGCGCGCGAACCTCCGACATGTCGATGCCGACGAGCCGGGCGACATGCTGCTGTGGCAACCGTGAAAAGCCGGTGCAGGCGCCGGCCATGCCGGCCGCGATGGCACCGATCGTGTCGGTGTCGCCGCCGAGATTGGCGCTGATGACGGCCGCTTGCCAGGGATCACCGCCGGCAACCTCCAGCACCGCGAAGGCCGCCGGAACCGATTCCTGGCTGGCGACGCCGGTGCCGACCAGATCGGTGATCAGCCTTATCGCGTCCTTCTTCATCTTGCCACGCACCAGGTCCTGCGCCCAGACGATGCGTGCAGCGATGTCGCCACCGGTCACCCAATGGCCAAGCGTCGCCGCTCGTCTGGCCGCCGCGACCGCGCTGTCGGAGGCAGCGCGCCAGTCACCACCGGAGACGCCGTGGCTAACGGCGGCCGCGACGGCGGCGGCAGAGGCTATGGCGATCGACGTGTTGTGGGTGGCCCGACAAGTCTCGGCCACCTTGGCAACGAACGCCTCGAGCGGCTCCAGCGCCATCATGATGCCGACCGGCGCGATGCGCATGGCCGCCCCGTTGGTGTCGCCGCTGCGCCCTGCCTCTTCTGCCGGCACGCCATTGTTGATGGCGTCGATGGCACGCTTGGTCGATGGCCCCAAGAGATCGTAGCTGCCGCGCGCCTTGACCTCGCGCTCCCAGTCAAGCAGCGCGTTGACCCAGCGTGCATGGTCGAAGCGCTCGCCCGATTCGACCAGAATGCGGCCGAGCAGCAGCGCCTGTTCGGTATCGTCGGTGATGGTGCCGGCCAGCAGTCCCTTCGACACCGGATGGTCGGCGAAGGGTGCGATGAAATCCTCGACATGGCCGTAGAGCTCGGCAATCCGGGTCGGCGACAGAAGCTGCGTCGGCATGCCGAGCGCATCTCCCAGCGCCCCACCGACAAGCGCGCCGATAGCGCGATCGAGCATGGTGTTGTTGGTGGTGCTGTTTGGCATCGCTCAAAACCTCATATGCAGCGCGAAATGCGCGGGATTGAGCAGGCTGGTGACATATTCGATCGGCCGGTCGTCGGCGGCGCGCGTCAGCCGCCGTCCGCGCAGGAAGGGCGTGCCTTGCGGGCAGCCGAGTATGGCCGCATCCTCGGCATTGAGCATCTCGATGCCGACCCATTCCTCGCCATGGTCGGGGATGAGGCCGGCGCCGCGCAGCGTCTGGTGCAGCGAACCTTCGCGCAGGCCGCGCAGCGGCACATCCTCCAGCTCCGGCGATAGCGGCAGGCGGCTGCGCTCGATGGAGATCGCATGGCCGTCACTGGCATTGGTGCGTACGCGGTCGACAGCGATGAAGAACGGGCTTTCGATCCCTAGCAAGGCAGCCAGATCGGGGTCTTCGATGACCTCCAGCCGCAGCGTCCGCGTCTCGGCATTGGCCCCGGCATTGGCCAGCGCCCGCGACCAGCCGATCGAATCGTCGACCGGCTTGCCGTCGAAGGTGACGAAGGAGCCGATGCCGACCTTGGTGGTGATCAGCCCGCGGCTGGACAGTTCCTCGAGGCCCTTGCGGACGGTGTTGCGGCTGACGGAAAAGCGCTGGACGAGCTCGTTCTCGCTTTGCAGGCGGTCGCCGAAACCGAGCACGCCGGAGCGGATTTCATGTTCCAGAACGGTAGCGATCTGCTCGGGCTTGCCCGTGCCGGGAGACAATTGAACCGTGCGCCGCTTCATATTCGTACCTGTTCAGTGAACCTGTATAATCCTGTTCAATATACGGTGACAAAGCGCGAGTCAATCCGATGCGGAAGACTGCTCAAGCAGGCAGCGAGCTCCAGAGATCCCCGCAAAATACGGTGGCAAGCCAGACAGCCGACCCCTTGGTCCGGTAGTGTGATAGGTTCCCCCTCGAAGGAGCACCATGTCCCATTCAACAGAGCATAAAAACCCCAAGCTGATCGTCGTGGTCGCGTTCGATCGCGGCGATGACGGTGAATTGTTTCCAGCCTTCGGCCCCGCCGATCAGCAGAGCGAAGACCGCGCCATACGTACAGCCCGAGGACTGGCGGCAAAACATGTCGGCGTCATCGCCTGGAGCCGCGATGCCGACCCGACACTCGGGGACTACGGCCCGCCGACCACGCTGTTTGTCAGCGGCGACGTCCCGGACATGGAGTAATCTATTGGGGCCAGGATCTGGCACGCACCCACTGTCGGAGGCCAGGCTATCGATATTGACTCGACGGCATCCTAAGCAGGGTCGAAAAAATAAAACGCGTTTTAATATATATTCATCCAAAGGAACGGTTTTCTCTCGATCCCGTTTGTCTGCAGGTCGTTTATTCCAATGACCTCCAAAGAGAGGAATCCCCCGATGAACTTCAAGATGCTCACGATGGGCGCGATGGCGCTTGCAATGATGACTGGCTCGGCGCTGGCCGCTGGCAGCACCGGCACATCCGCGCTCGACAATCCGGAAAAGATGGCGCCCTTCTATACGGACTCCGGCATGAAGACCATGAAGTCCGAAAAGGAATTCAAGGTAGCCTGGATGGCGATGAAGGAAGAAGACCGCGCTTCCATGAAGAAGGATTGCGGCGACAACGTCATCGGCAAGTCGCATGACAATTTCTGCAAGATGACCAAGCAGCTCGGCGGCGCCAACTGACGTCTTTGGGCGCATGCCCAAATGGAACAGCCGGAAAAGGCGGGCCAAGTGTCCGTCTTTTTCTGTTCAGCGGCGGCAACAGAAACCCGCCGCCTCCCCCGAAGGCAGCGGGTTCCTCGCGCGACCGGTGAGGGCATCCGAAAGACCGGCCGCCACGAACGGATCATCGATCGCACCATTACCGATGCGCCGTCATTCAAATTTGACATAGCAAACTGCAGTCAGCGGAGACGGGACGGATCATCACACCGCCGTGCCCTCGGATTCAATTCGCGACAACGGTCAAGCAAAGGTATAGGGCTGGTGCTTGGAGTGGCAAAACGCTGCTCGTCTGGCTTTGCGCCCATGTTTCAACCCATCGCGAATATCGAGGATGCGCAGACGCTGGCGCAGGCAATCGTCAATACGATCACCGAGCCGTTTCTCGTGCTTGATGAGAAGTTCCGTGTGCTGGCCGCCAGCCGTTCCTTCTACAAGACATTTGAAGTCGATCCGGAGCAGACCCAGGGCACACTGCTCTACGCCCTCGGCGACGGTCAGTGGGACATTCCCGCCCTTCGTGTGTTGCTGGAGACGATCATTCCCGAGAAGACCGCCATGGACGGTTTCGAGGTCGAGCATGATTTCCCGCGGATCGGCCGCCGCACCATGCTGCTCAACGCCCGCAAGGTGCTTTACGATCACAGCTCGGCGATCACCATCCTTCTCGCCTTTAACGACATAACGGCGCGCCGCGTCATCGAGCGCGAAAAGGAAGAATTGCTGCGCCGCACCGAGGATCTGCTTCAGCAGAAGGACGTGCTGTTGCGCGAAATGGAGCACCGGGTCGCCAACAGCCTGCAGATCATCGCCAGCATCCTGTTGCTGAAGGCACGCTCCGTCACCTCGGAAGAGACGCGCCAGCATCTGAAGGACGCCCACCAGCGTGTTCTGTCCGTGGCCGAGGTGCAACGCCACCTCCATACCTCTGTCGGCATCGACGAGATCGATGTCGGCTCCTACCTGCCGAAATTGTGCAGCAGCCTCGCATCATCCATGATCGGCGAAGCCCAGCCGATCACGGTCAATGTCACGGCCGAAGGCGGGAGAATGGATTCGCAAAGGGCGGTTAGCCTGGGGCTGATCGTCACCGAACTCGTCCTCAACGCCATCAAATATGCCTTCCCAAGGGAGAAGGCCGGCGCCTGTATCCAGGTGACCTTCGAAACCGCGGGCAGCGACTGGAAACTGACGGTATCGGACAATGGCGTTGGCAAGATCGCAAACGACTTGCCGAGCACCGGGCTTGGAACGGCCATCGTGGAGGCACTGGTCAGACAGCTGGAGGCCAAGGTGGAAACGATCAGCGACACCGACGGCACCAGCGTGTCGGTGACCCGCGCGACGTTCACCTCACGGGTGCCGCGCGCTGCGTAAAAACCGCTACCAGGAGGCCTGCCTTCCGGATATCGCCTCGATCCTGATCCGATAAAATAGATGGCTGCCTGAGACCGTCGCGGCATGGTCCGGCTTCAGCGCGCCTGGTTCCCACCAGTTCGCGTGCGCTGCAAGAAGCGACCAGGCAAATTTGCGGTCGATGTCTACCGGGGCAATCATCCTTTCGACACCGGCGGCACTGTCATCCAGATCATTCCCTTTGGGCAGCTCCTCGAAGAGACCCTCCACGACGACACTCTTCCAGCCATGAGCACCGCCCACATCATCGACCTGAAGACAGACATGGGGGTTGGCCTGCATCCACTCGACCTTCCTGCCGGGAAGCGAGAAACTGAAAATGGCGTCATCTCCGAAGGCAAAATGAATCGGCACCACATAGGGCCTGAGGTCGCGCACACAGGCCAGCCGGCCAAGGCGTTGCGTCTTCAACAGGGCAATGCAGTCCTGCCGCGTCATCTCCGTGACGTTCATCCGGTCCTCTTTCCCTTCAGCTGCGGCGATCGATACGGCTGATGCCCTTGATGGCCTCGGCTTCCGCGATGCCGATCAGCGCGTCGATACCCTGGATGGTCTCTATATGGCCGCGGGCCGCCACCATCCGCCTAAGGAGGTGAAGATCATCGCGAATTTCGCACAGGGTTGCTCTGAGTGTTGCGGGCATTGGGCAGCCTTCCGCAACTCAACTGTCTCGACGCAAGCCGGTTCCGTCGGCTTGAACGCAAAAGCCCGCTCCGGCATGCCGGGGCGGGCCTTGGAGGAGGATGAAGGGGTGGGACCCTCTCCTCTTGTTTCCACGGGGGGTGTGGACCGAATTCACAATACGAGAGTCGCGCAGAATTCTGGATCACAAGCCGGCTTGCTTCCATCACAATCCGGTGCGCTTCGATCTCAACGCGGTCACGGGATTGCGATCGTCCCGACGACTTGCGGACTGTTAGATGCGCCCTAGCACGACAAGGACGATAATGATCAGCAGCACAAGCCCGAGGCCGCCGCCGCCATAATAGCCGGTGCCATAGAACGGCCCGCCGCCGAGACCGCTGAAGCCGCCCAGCAGCGCGATGACAAGAATGATGATGAGGATGGTGCCGATGCTCATGGTGTTTTTCCCGCTCCTGTAGGCGCTGACACGCCGGTTTGAACATCGTCGCATGCGATGTTTCGAAGACGAGAACGTTCGAACAGCCTTACCGTTCCGCGTGATTATGACGAGGCGCGCGCGCAGACCGTTCGCCGGCAAAATGAAGGCCCGCCACCTTGCGGCAGCGGGCCTCATGACGTTTACCGCCTTAGCGGCGCGCGATCAGCAGGCACAGCTGCCGCAGGTCGCGGTCGTAGCCGCCTGAACTGGCCAGCACATCGACGCAGCGCTTCTTCATCCGCGCCACCTGGCTGTCCGACATCTCGGCGACGACGCCTGGCAGGCCAGGCTTGCTGGGGTTGGACGGGTTGCTTGGCGTGCTCGGATTTGTTCCGCCAACACCAATGCCGACACCGGCACCGATGCCATTGCCGATACCGACACCCGCGCCAACGCCAACACCGTTTTGGCCCCCCACTGACGCACCGAGGCCTGCGTTGACCCCGTTGTTGCCGCCGATGCTGGCTCCTGCGCCCGCATTGACGCCATTGCTGCCACCGACCGATGCACCGGCGCCGGCATTGATACCACCGCCGCCGCCAACTGAAGCACCAGCACCGGCATTAACGCCGCCACCACCCCCGACTGAAGCACCGGCACCGGCATTGACACCGCCACTGCCGCCGACAGAGGCGCCGGTGCCAACGCCGATTCCAGCGGCGTGGGCCGGCATGCATAGAACGGCCACGACAGCACCGCCCGCGAGGATCTTGGAAAGTCTTTTTGCGATACCAAACATGAGTCTCTCCCTGGGTTGTTCTAACAAACCGGACTTGAAAACCGGCTGTATGACCAACCTTCGGTCTCCATCATTGGTTGCTAAAATACATTTGACAACCTCTGGTACAGTTACCCGCATACCGGCCAATTCGAGACAATTGGACCCATCGAGAGGTATCAGCGGATAGGCGCCAGATCCGCAACCTTCAAACGGATCGACACCCCAGCAACAGCGTCCGGGTTGCTAGGATATCGACAACAGAAAGCCCGCCGAAATGGCGGGCTTTCCGACCGGCCGGAGGCCAGGAGAGTGCGGTCATAGCCTCACGGCTGGTGTTGCACTTCCGATCCCCGCACTCTTGGCCTCAGCGCCTCGCGATCAGCAGGCAAAGCTGCCGCAGGTCGCGATCATAGGTGCCTTCGCTGCTGAGCACGTCGGCACAGCGCTTCTTCATCCGCGCGATCTTGCCATCCGACATCTGAGCCACCACGCCCGGCAGATTAGGATGGCTGGGATTGCTTGGGTTGCTGGGATTGGACGGATTGCTGGGGTTCGACGGGTTGCTGGGATTGGTGCCACCACCGATGCCCACGCCGACACCAACGCCGATGCCGCCCGTGCCGCCGACATTGGCACCGAGCCCGGCGGTGACGCCGCCGGTTCCACCGACATTGGCGCCGGCGCCGGCATTGATACCACCGCTGCCGCCGACCGAGGCGCCGAGCCCGGCGCTGACGCCGTTCGAGCCGCCGACATTGGCGCCGGCTCCGGCGTTGACGCCACCGCTGCCACCGACGGAAGCGCCGGCACCGGCACTGATGCCGCCGCTGCCGCCAATCGAGGCACCGACGCCGGCATTGACGCCACCGCTGCCGCCAATCGAGGCACCGACCCCAACACCGAGCCCTGCAGCTTGCGCCGGCAAGGACAGAACGACGACTATTGCACTACCTGCCAACACACTGGCGACTGTTCTGATGGTAAAAGCCATAACACTCTCCTGTTGTCGTTGCGCTAAGGCAGTCGGCACACGGCCGATTGCAAACTCAACTACGCAACAGAAGAGATTCAGTTTCAAATTGTCCAATACGGGATAATTTAATGGTATTAATTGTTGAAATTAACAAATGACAATAATAATAGACGTATAATTTAATTGTAAAAAATATTATTCGGAGAATACCAAAATAATCGATATATTATACCTATCGATAAGAAAAACGTTTTTTTGACTCTCTTGCGCCTTTGAGCACGCCAGTCTGCGGCTGTGGCGCTTTGTCGTGAGCTCTGGATAGCGCTGAAGCCGCTCAGCGGTGGCCTGGAGATGTCCCCATGGGCGCTATGTGATCGCTCTCGTCAGACCAGGTCGATATCATGCATGCCGCTGGCAATCGGCAATCCGCACACCGCTTGGATGGGAAAACTGCCCAAACCAGTCGAAGCCACGGAACGGCCCCCCTGTTTTTGCCGGCCGTGCCGTTCTTAGAAAACCCGGTACAACAGCCTGTAGGGCACGCGCTTCATATAGTCGCGATATTCGGGCAGCGAGGACAGCAACGCCTCCTCGCGCATGATACGATACAGCTGCATGTAGGTGATGACGGCATAGACCGCGAAATTGTGGAAGGAAAAGGCCGACAGCAGGAAGAGAACGTGTCCGGCAAGATAGCCGGCATAGATCGGGTGCCGCACAATCCGGTATGCGCCGCCGGTCATCACACCACGATTGGCAGGCAGGATAGCAAAGGAGCGGCCCAGAGAAGCCTTGCCCCAGATGACGAACAACAGCGCCAGGATCTGCAGCGGCGCGGCAATATCGACGGGAACAAACGCTGTGCCGGGTTCCAGGCTGATCAGCACAACCCCGAAACTGGCGGTGATGGAGACGATGACCGTGAGCGGATTCCAGTCACGCGTGACCGGGCGCCGCGACAACAGCAGCCAGGTGAAGGTAAGAATCTCGGACATCGCCGCCAGCGCTGCATTGAGCCGCGTGGGATCCTCTAACAGCTGGTGTACGCCGCGATAGACAAACAGCCCCGCGCACACCAGGGCACAGGCGCGAAAGAAACCTTCGCGAAGATCGACCAGGATCTCGCGCTTGCGCGCTTCGGATATCGCGACCTGATCGGAGCGCGACAGCGTTTCACTTTTTGGCATGAGCAAGGCAAACACCCCGGTGGTCCTCAGGGGAGGACCATTGCATGCAAGCATTGCCGGGCGGTTAACCGGCAAGATCGGAATGATGCCAATCGGAATCTGCGTCGGGTATGCGATCATGCTCGGACATTGTCGGGCGCGGGCCTGCAAGACAGCAAGCCGGACCGGGGAAACCAAGGTCAAACACAAATGGGCAGCGGCTAACACAAGAACGCCGCGGCCCTGGGCGCGAGCGACCTCGCAGCTTGCCTGGACGTCGAAGCACCATGCCTAGCCTAGAGTTGAATTGCTGAAATACTTCGCGAAATCCGGGCGTTGCGTCAGCACTTTGCCGTCAGCATCGCGCAAAATGCCGGCGCTGAAGAGGTAGTCGCCGATCGCGTCCATCTTGGCCGGATCCAATGTGCCGATGGCGCCGTTTTCGCCGCGCAGATAGTGCCCGTCGATCAGCGCCCTCAGCGACGCCTCGATCAACGTCGGATTGGTCAGGACATCCTTGTTGGCGGCGATCAGCAGCGCCGCGGCTTCCCCGGGATGATCGACGCTGAACTGATAGCCGCGGCGCGTTGCCTGGACGAAGGCCGCCGCCAGTTCCGGGTTTGCCTGGAGATACGCTTCGCTCGACGAGATCAGTGTCGTGTGCTCGTCGGGCACGCCATAGTCGGCATAGACGAAGCTGCGCTGCTTGATGCCTTTGAGTTCGGCCTCCACACCCTCCCAGGTCGAGACCTCGAGCGTGAAGTCGACCGAGCCATTGGCCAGCGCCTCGTAGGCGGAGGTGCCGAGCGTCACGGTCTCGAAATTGCCCTTGCCACCGTCGTGACGGATGATGGTCGAGATCAGCGCGTTTTCCCAGGCACTGCCGAAACCGCCATAGGTCAGGCCGTCAAGATCCCTGGGGCTTTTGATTTCGCTGCGCGCGGCATTGAACACCACCCTGCCGGTTTCGGACTGCACCACCGCATAGACGCCCTTCAAATCGGCCCCGGCGGTCTTCTGGGTGAACAGGCTGATGGTGCCATTGATGCCGAAATCGGCAACGCGGTTGGCGACCAGCGTGCCGGCACCGGTATCGCTGTAGGGCAGGATATCCACATCGAGGCCGGCCTCGCCATAGAACCCTTTGTCACGGGCGACGAACAGCCCGATGTGGTTGGTGTTGACAGTCCAGTCGAGAGCGACGGTGACTTTTTGCGTTGCCGCCAAGGAGCGGCTTGATCCGGTAACCAGCGGAAGGCCGCTGGCAAGGGTAAGCAGCAAGGCCTGCCGGCGCGTCAGGTCAGTCATGGTCATGTCCTTTGGATGGTTGAGGGTTGAGCAAAATGTCGAGGATTTCGGCCTCGAGCGTGGCGGCGCCCGTCGGATCGCGCGGGCGCGGCAGCGGCACCGGGATTTCACGCAGTACACGGGCCGGGCGTGCCGACAGCACATAGATGCGGTCCGACAGGAACACCGCCTCGCGCACATCATGGGTGATCAGCAGTGCCGTCCAGCGATGCTCCCGCCACATCTGTTCGAGCCAGCGCTGCATGGCGGTGCGGGTCAGTGCGTCGAGCGCACCGAACGGCTCATCGAGCAAAAGCATGTCGCGCTCCTGCACAACGGTGCGCAAAAGCGCCGCGCGCTGGCGCATGCCGCCCGAAAGCTGCGCCGGGAAATGCCGCTCGAAGCCGGCAAGCCCGAACTCGGCAAACAGCGGCGCGACGCGTGCCCGAGCCGCCCTGCGCCTGACGCCTTGCACCTCGAGCCCGAGCGTCGCGTTGTCGAGGATGCGCCGCCACGGCATCAGCGCATCGCGCTGCGGCATGAAGGCGAAATGCCTGCCATGGTCGTCGAGCGGCGCACCGTCGAAGAGCATCTCGCCCCCGCCGTGCTCCGCACCCGTCAGAAGCTGGAACAGCGTCGACTTGCCGGCGCCCGAAGGCCCAAGGATCGAGACGAACTCGCCGGCACCGACTTTGAGCGAAATGTCGGCGAGCACATCGAGCCCGCCAAACGCCTTGCGCACATGCCGCAATTCGAGCCGGCTCATCGCCGCGGCCCCTTTCGCGTAGGCTGCCGGCCGGCCCGCTCCCAGGGCATGGCGAGGCGCTGCAAAAACGCGGTCAGCCCGAACAGGGTGAGCGTGAGCGCGGCACTGACACCGACGGCGGCCAGCACCAGATCGGGGCGGAAATTGTTCTTGGCGTTGAGCATGTAGATGCCGAGCCCTTTGGCCGCGCCCGCATATTCGGCGAAGATCGCGCCGACCACGGCATAGGTGATGGAGATCCGCAGGCCGGCGAAGAAATAGGGCAGCGCCGAAGGCAGCCGCGCCAGCATGAAGACGCGCCAACGCCCTGCCCCCATGGCGCGCAGCATCTGGCCGATCTCGGCCTCCGTCGCATCGTAACCCTGCACCAGAGCTACCAGCATCGGAAAGAAGGTAACCAGCGCCACCAGCAGTATCTTCGGCATCAGCCCGAAGCCGAACCACAGCACCACCAGTGGCGCGATCGCCACCAGCGGCAAGGTCTGGCTGACGATGAAGACCGGAAACAGCGCGCGCCGCAACGGCCGGAAAAAATCGACCAGCATCGATAGAACGAAGGCGGCGCTCAACGAACAGGCAAAGCCGATCAGCGTGGCGCCGATGGTGGGAATGGCGTTGTCAATCAGCGCCTCACGATTGAGCATCGCCTGTTGGAAGACGCGTGACGGCGCCGGCAGGATCGTCGGCTTGATGCCGGAATAGGTCGCGTAGAGTTCCCACGCCACAAGGAGCAATCCAACCGAGAGGACAGCGGGTATTGCCTTGGCAAGGGAACCCGCGAGCGGGCGCAACGCGACTGATGATGAGACCACGGGGATAACCTTTGACGGGTCGCGCGCAAGCGCGGCCGGCTAGACAGCCGACGGGCTATTGGCCGAGACCGTGACGTCGAGGGTTACGTGGCCGGCCCCCGGCCCGAAGCGGCAGAAGGCCTCATTCAGCGCCGAAAAGATCGCGCCCGTATCGCCGCGCAGTTTGGTGCAAAAATTCTTGGAGCGATCGTAGACGCCGGACTGCTTCAGGAAATCGATGCAGCCATAGATCTCGTCCATGTGGTCGCCGGTGCCCATCACATAAAGCGAGAACTGCGCCGCGGCCGGCTGGCCGGTGGCAGCAGCATTGCGCACGGCGGTGATGGCGGCTTCCTTGCGCGGGCCAAGCGGCCCGACAGGCCCGCCAAGCGTATCGGTGCGGCAGATCGGATCGTCCGGCTCGCCCGGGCAGCCGCGCGAAATGGTTGCCGACAGCACGCAATGCTTGCCGCTGCGCGCCGCCGCCACGAACAGGTCGCGCAAAGCCGGGAACAACACTTCGGGCGGGCCGACCAGCAAGGTCGAGATGTCGTCGGTCTCGATCCTGAGCCTGTCCCGCCAGGGATCGAGCGCACCGAGCGCGCCAAGGATGACGCCGACGAAATCGTCGGCCATGGGATATAGGGAAATCTGTGCGCCTGAAAACATCGCCCGCCTCGCTCCGCTGGTATTACCCAGATCAGCTTCTAGGGTCTGTGGGCTTGCCGCCCCCGTCTCAGCCCCGACCGTACGGAGCACCCCTGTGGATGGGCGCGTTAAAGCACCATTCGGTCGATCGGGAAAGCATTTTTTTCAAGCCTCTATGCCAAAAGCATTGCGCCAGGTCTGACGTTGGACGCGAACCGGGCACCGCCTCAGGACGTCGAATTTTATCGGGAACCTTCATCGACCCGAGAGGTTGTCTCACCAGTCGCGAAGCGACGAATTCACAGAAATGGAGACAGACCATGTTCATGAAAATCCTCGCAGCTTCGGCTTTCACCGTTGCTCTTGCCACGTCCGCCATGGCGCAAAGCACAGGCGCGAACGGCACTGATGGAAGCAGCGGCGGGAGCGGCAAGTCCGTGACGGTAGACCCGGCCACCCCTGCTTCGCCCAACACAGTCGACCCCAACAACGTTGACTCGTCGGCGACCAACAGCACGAACACTGCGCCTGGTGACATGAATTCCAATGCGGACAAGAATTGTCCGACCAACCCGCAGGGCGCGCAGTCCGATGCCAACGGCAATGCGACGGCGCCAACCGTGAATGACAACAACTGCGGCAAGTAAGCTTGGTGCCAAGCGCAAAAAAGCCGCGGAGCATTTGCTCCGCGGCTTTTTGTTAACAGGACAGCTGTGCCAGGTCACAGCCCTGCGATCAGTTTAGATGTTACGACACCGCCTTCTCGCGAACCGGCAACTTCCAGCCCGGCCTGACGAAATGGCAGGTGTAGCCGTTGGGATATTTCTCCAGATAGTCCTGGTGCTCTGGCTCGGCCTCCCAGAAGGGGCCGGCCGCCGCGACTTCGGTGACGACCTTGCCGGGCCATAGGCCGGAGGCATCGACATCGGCGATGGTGTCTTCGGCAACGCGCTTTTGCTCGTCGCTGGTGTAGTAGATTGCCGAGCGGTAGCTCATCCCGACATCGTTGCCCTGGCGGTTGCGCGTCGTCGGATCGTGGATCTGGAAAAAGCGCTCCAGCAGCGTGCGAAAGCTGATCACCGCCGGATCGAAATTGATCTCGATGGCTTCGGCATGACTGCCGTGGTTGCGGTAGGTGGCGTTGGGCACATCACCCCCGCTATAGCCGACGCGGGTGGAGATGACGCCGGGATAGCGCCGTATCAGATCCTGCATGCCCCAGAAACAGCCACCGGCAAGCACTGCGCGTTCGGTCGAAGTCGCCATGTCACGTCTCCTCACAAAGCAATTCCAGCTGTGTATCGGTTTCCCGTCCGGAATTCGCAAACAAAATTGGATCTTTCCATAAATGGGCATTGTCGCCTGTTTCGTCCAGTCGCCCCGAAACGCGGCGGCCCGGCGATCATGCGGGAAGGAACGATCATGACGCGAGACGGGATTGAACCGTGCGCTGACTTCAGCTGCCCGGATCCCGGGTCCCGCTGTCTATCGCAGCCGGCAGGTTGCGCACACCAGGTGGAATGGCGGCAAAACTGATTGGCACAGGCGGCGCTTCGCGCGACCAGTTGAAAAGAACGGTCTTGACCGGAACGTTGCCCAGCCATGCCCGCAGCCGCGGCGGCACGCCGCGCCCCGACCAGACCATAAGCATGCCGTGATCAAGCAGCCGCTGCCTCGTTATCCAGGGTGCGAACCGCATGTTGAGGTCGGTGAAGATCGACGGCTTGTCATAGGCATCGAGGCCGGCCAGCATGGCGAGATTGGTATCGCCGCCGACGATGTCGAGCCGGCCGGGCGCCGCCGCGTGCCAGACCGCTTCGGCCTCGTCCGAGATCGGCTGCGCCGGCCAGCAGACGGCGTCCATGCGCCCTCGCAGATTGCAGTCCGTCCAGCGGATGGCCGCATAGGCGCCTGACATGGTGACGATGCAGATGAAGGCGCAGATTGCCAGCTTGCGCATTTCGGAGGCACCGAGCCGGTGGCCAACCACGGCCAGCACCACGACACCGACAAGATTGTACATCGGCGCGCCCCAGGCCTCGCCGGTGCCGGTGATCAACGAGGCCGCCATGACGAGCACCGCCGGCCCAATTCCCATCCACAGGAGGTAGACGAGCGTGCCGCGCTCGACAGGCCTTTCAGGGGCCGGCGAACGTCGCAGCAGCCCTGATATTGCCAACACCAGGAGAAAGCCGGAGAGCCCGGCCAGTTGGACACCGATATAATAAAGGCGCGCACGGTGCTCGGTGACCCATGCATCGCGGTCGGCGAAATAAGTCAGCGGCAGGAAGTCGAGGCGGTAGAGCGCGATGGCCAGCGGCGCGGCGACGGCGAGAAAAACGACAAGGCCTAGCCATGGCCACGGCGTCGCGAGCCGGCTGCGCGCTCGCGCGTCGGACAGCAGCCAGAGAGCGCCGAACACAAGCAGCAAGCCGGTGGAGAACTTGGCATAGAGCCCGACGCCCGACACCAGCCCGAGCGCCAGCCACCAACCAGGCCCGCTCCCACGGCCGGCGCGCCACAACAGCCAGCAGATGGCCGCCCAGAACGGCATCTGCGCATAATCATGATTGAATTGCGGGGTGGGCCAGCCAAAAAAATAGACCGACGGCATCAACAGCACGGCGGCCAGCGCGCGATTTTGCCCGAGCATGTCGCGGGCCAGCAGATAGACCAGGATGAAAGTTGAGGAGATCGTCAACTGGGCGAGCAGATATTGCGGCCAGCGAAACGACCCCGTCAGGAGATGGCTGATCTCGAGCAGCCAGCCGGGGAGCTGCGGATGCTTGTAGGTCAAAAGCACCCATTCGCGGCCCCACATGAAGCCTTCCACGACATCGCCGGGCGGTGCCGGATCGACCAGCGCCGGCACCAGCGTCCAGCAAAAAATCTGTGCAAGGCACAAAAGCGCCAGCAAATACAAGGGATGACGAAGCAGGACAGCCCAGGCCGATGGCGAGTCAACACCGGAAGCAGGCAGTCCTGCCGGCATCCAACCATCCATGGAGTCATCTATTCCGGCCATGCGGCGCTTAAACCACATCGTCCGGTTTTCCGAATAGTGCCGATATCAAAGCTTACGAAAATGTATACTTGCACCGCCATTGCGGGGCCAAGATTGAGCACGACATTCGCCGCTTCCTGCCATGCTCAGGCAGACAGCCTGTGTCACCCCCTGTCCCCCAAGTCTCTGGATCCATCATGCGTCACCAGCACGCCGTCATTCACTACCGCGCGCTCGACTTCTGGATGGCGCGTGCGGCCGTCCTCGTCATCATCTGCCTGCAGCTTCTCGTCATCAACAACCTCTCCTTCGGGCCGCGCTGGCTGGCCCCGGCGCTCGAGGCCGCGCTGCTGTTGCCCCTATCGGTGGCGACCGCCTGGACACAGGCCGCCACCAGAAAGGCGGTCGAGGATCACGAATGGCATGCGATCGGCCAGTTTCGCGTCATGATCCGCCGGACGGCCTTGACCATGACCGCGATCATCAGCGTCATGAATTGCGGTTCGCTGGTCTTGCTGGTGCGAGCGTTGCTGGAGGGCCATGCCGGCAACAGCGGCACGACACTGCTGATTGATGCCCTCAACATCTGGGTCACCAACGTTATCGTCTTCGCCTTGTGGTTCTGGAGCACCGACCGGGGCGGGCCGCCGACCTGTGGCCTCGTCAAGCTGGCGCAGGCCGATTTCCTGTTTGCACAGATGACGTTGAATGACCGCGAGCTTAGCCACTGGCTGCCCGGTTTCGTCGACTATTTCTTCCTCGCCTTCACCAATGCGACGGCGTTTTCGCCGACCGACACCTTGCCGCTCTCCCAGCGCGCCAAGCTGCTGATGATGGCGGAAGCGATGATCTCGCTGCTGACGATCGCGCTGGTCGCTGCCCGCGCCGTCAACATCCTGGCTTAGTGCATGTCGCCCAAAAGTGGCCCCGGTTTTGGGCGACATGCATGAAAACAAAGACCTAAAGCGCGCCGCAGGAATCCCTTCAGACGCAGCGCGCTTTAGGGTCAAAACGCAAAATAGCCCGTGCGGCGAACCGGAGCGGGCTATTGGGTTGTCTGCGACTGGAGCGCGGGCGGAAGATTCCTCAGTCCGCGCCGAGGTCGCGTTCGAAGACCACCTGGTCGCGCAGCGGAATGCCGTTCACAGCCAAGCCTTCGGGGTAACCGGTCGATGGCCCGAAAGCATCCTGCACGATGCGGCACATCCGAAAGCCCTGCCGCTGGTAAAACCGCAGATTGCCGATATCGGCGGTTGCCGTGGAAACTATCAGGCGCCGGCCGTTGCGCTCGCGGCAGCGGGTGATTGCCGCCGCGACAAGGGCACGCCCCAACCCCTCGCTCTGCCTTGCCGGACGGACCGCAAGGCTCTTGAGCTCGTAGACATCGCCCTCGTCTGTCTCGATGATCTGCACATGGCCGACGATCCTCCCGCCATCGCGCGCGACGAGCACCTCGCCCTGGTCGATATATCTGGAGATCTGCATGGGGGAATCGTCGGCCAGGACAAACAGCGGCCGCAAAGCCTCCCGGTTTCCGTCGTATCGTTCAATAAGCATTCATAAGCCCGGACTGGATCAACGCCACCGCGAGTGCGGCAGCCTTGCACCGGATATAGCAGCGGCCGATCAGGAGCCACAAACGCAAAAAAGCCCGCCCCGGCGTGAGCCGAGGCGGGCTTTAACTCGATCGAGCTGTCACATGCAGTTTCCCGACAGTTCAAGGTCTCGAACTAGTCCTCCGGGGCTGGCCTGAACTTGCGCACGATCACCTCGAACAGAATATCCGATATCCACATGGCGCAGACGCCGATGAGAAAGGCCGCCGCCAGCGTTGTCGTGTCGTCATTGGCCAGCGGCAGGCCGGTGGCGCGGGAATACTGGACCACGGGCAGCGTCAGATAAGCGGCGGCGAGCGCGCCGCAGATCGGTGACGCCACCATTTCGCGCAGCTTGTAGCGGTGCCGCGACAGGGCGCGCAGGACACCGCCGGCAAGGCCGGCGACGACGACCGGTCCCTTGATGCCGAGCAGATCGAAGAGGTCGTGCATCACTTCATCGTCCTTGCAATCAGGAAACCAAAGACCGATCCGGCGCCGAAAATGACCAGCCCGGCGAGCAGCATGGCCGAGTCCAGCGGAAGTGCCACGACCGTCATGGCTTCCACCCGCACAGTTTTTCGCCCTTGCGGTTATGCGCCAGCAGCGCCTTGACCTCGGCGTCCGACAGCGCATCGACCGCGGCCGTGGACAGGCGCAGCGGACGCGGCAACTCTACTGGATCACCTTGATGTCCGCCCCGCACGGCACTCACGGGGGGCGGGCTCCATGAAAAAAGCCCCGCGAAAGCGAGGCTTGGAGTGTCTGGTCTGTTGCGGGGTGGCGATGGCCTGACGGGACGGGCGCGCCGGCCAACTTGGCCAACCACGTCGGCCATAAAACAGCACTCAAATTCCGAAATTTTCGTCGACGAACATCTCGGAAAATTTCTGTGGAGACAGTGTTACGTCGTTATCGTGAGCGATTTCGAGATTCCTTGCCCATAGCTTCGTATTTCCGCCGGTAATCCCTCGGACACGACAATCCTTGAAGGAAATACGCCAGTCAACCTCAAAGGTTAACAGGAGTTCCGGGGGGGCAAGCCTTTTGCCTTGGCTACAAGCTGGCCCATGATGTGCCAATAGACCTCCAGGTCCGACAATTCCAAGTTCTCGAATTCATCTTTCCCGTTCAGGAAAAGCGGTATTTTGTAGCCGACGCATTGATCATAGGCAGGCTCGCCGCCACCTGTCTCTCGCCATTCCGCATAAACACTAGAAGCCAATGCCGCATCTGGGTTTTCTTTAAGTTCGACATCATGGAAAGTCTTGATATTAGCAGGTATCTCGAGCGCCTCGCCGGTACCGGGTTCAAACATCAAAATCCCCGGTTCACCTTCTTCGATCCTTCCTTTGTCGACCGCGAAGGTTCTTCCCAGCCAATCATAACCGAAGCACGTAATTCGCCCAGCAAACTCCGAGAAAGCCAGGCCGACCCTCGCGTTCCAGGCTCCTACATCTTGCGCAGAGACAATTCTATACAAGCCATGATTGAACGAGGCTCCGCCAAAATCTGCCAGCAACTCGTTCAATCCAGGGATATCGCTAGCAAGATTGACAGTGCCTGGTCTACGCCCCGGGTCCACAGAAAAATTTCTACGAAATGTCTCGAACACTAGCGATCTCCGATCGTAATCTTGGTGATTCTCGTTCCGTGCGGCAGGTGCTTTATTCGGTGATGTATCTGAGGTCCCAAACTGCGATTGACGCTTCTATCCAGTATAGCCATGTTGGATATCCCTTCGGACCCTCCCAGTTGCAAATCGTGCACATGATCCACGTCATTGCCGGTCGGCACTTCGTTGCCGGCCCGTTTATAGGTGGTGCTGGCCGACGTCTTCGCACGAACCGAAGGGCTAACAATCTTATCAACCTGATTCAATGCCGCGACTTTAAGGTCAGCCGCTGCTCTTTGAATCGCGGTCCAATGAGGCATATACACAAGATGCAGGACGTGGCCGTCAGCGATGTCGCCAGTTGTCCCGGCGTCAGCAGTGACTTCATCGACTCCCTGACGGTGACCAGGGATTTCACCCGCCCCCGGGACATACCCGTCGTGGCTCGCTTGTCCGGCGGGCAACATTTCGGCATCTCTTCTGGTGGAGATTTTTGCATCGGCGGAACGCTCGGCAAGCCTCGCCAACACTTGCCGGCCAATGGCACCGAGGCCCTCGGCTAAAACATTGCCGCCCGCCCCCAAGAGCGCGCCAGTGCCGATGTCGCGCAGGATATCCCGGCCGTTGAGTGCCGCATCGACACCGCCGAACACCGCGCCATCGGCAGCCATGCCAGCGCTTCGCGCGACGAGCCCTGGCAGACCCTCCAGGGCTTCGGCTCCGAACTTCCCCGTGAAGGTAAGGGCATGGCCGGTGGCGAATGCGCCGAGCAGTTTCGCGGCCGAGCCAGCCGAGCCGGCACGATCCTCCGCGTCCTCGCTTTCGGCTTGTTCGGCCGCCAGCAACTCGTCGTAGCTCTTGTCGGAGAAGAGCCAATTCATCCCCGCGGCGAACTTGTCGGCCTGATCGAATGTCGCGCCGTTGGCCACGAGCCTGACGCTGTCGTTCACTGCCGCAATCGGCTTTTGCCACCATGAGCCGGCATTGAACCGCACCCGTGCAGGGTGCTGGGCCATCTCGATCAAGCTAGCCTCGAGGACCTTTCCCTGGGCTTCCAGCTCCGCCGGCGTGATCTTCGGGTTGTTTGCCGCGTTTTGGCGCAACCGATCCAGGGCGGACTGGAAAACCTGTCCGGCCAAGACGAAGCGCGCCTTCGGGTCGCGCACGGCCTTGAGAACCTCGCTCAGGTCGATGATGCGCTGCTGCAACGGCACGCTCTCATCGACGTATCTCGCCCCGAGGCTGTCCGAGAGCGCCTGGGGAACCGCCAAAACCCTGCCGAAGCCCATCTGCTGCTGAGCAGCCCTGGCCCAAGTGATGGCGGCTTGAAAATCCTGGGGTGTTGAGACCTTGCTCCAGTCCGGAGCCTCGCCCGGGAATATCTGGCTGATGTAGGCGACAGGATCGGCATCGCGGGCGCCCAGGATCAGCTGAGCGGCGCCGGCTCTTATTTCATATCGTTCACGCTCTTCCGGCGAGCCGTTGGGGCCAGGTTCGAAATCCCGAAGCTCGGCATGTATCGCCTGGTTCGGCGCCCGATACATGTCGAAGAAAGACTTGGCGACGCCGGCCGTTGTCCTGAACTGATCGAAACGCTTCGAACCCTCTTCGGCACCGTAGATGTTGACGAAATCCTGTGCGGTTGGTTGCTCATCGGGATATTCGCCAGTCGCCGCGATGACAGCCGGCGCGTTCTGCTCCGCAAGCTGAACCCTCGCACGCGCGCCGACGAACTGGGCCGCAGTCGCGGTGTTGGCCGGATCCTTTAGCGCTGCGGCATCCCCAGGCTTCAGGTAGGTAATGGCATTGAGCGGGATGGCTGTCTTGTCATCCAGCGTCGTCGAGCCGCTTCCGTCGATTGCGACGCGGTCACCCCTCCTCGCAGACATGGCAGCAGCGGCGGCCTGTACATCGGCGCTGGTGATCCCCCAGAACCCCGATCCCTCCTGCGTCGCCGCTCCACGCTGACCGGCGAGCCTGGTGAGCAGGTCGTCCGCGAGGGAATTCGATTGCGGCGGCTGCGCGCCGAGCATCGGCTGCCGCTGCATCGCCGCTCCGGCAAATGGCCCTGTCGCATCTGCGTACATCCCGCCCTGCGGCGGGCGTCGGAATGTGGTTTCGGTGAAAATGGTCAAGTGCTTTGCACCGTTGGTTGCGCGCGCGGACACGCTCCTTGCGGAGCGCGATCGAGAAGCCCGAGGGTGGATCGGCGGATTGTTGGTGGGGTCGCGGTCTTCAAAGGATCCAGCGTTCACGGACCGCTAGTGGCCGGCCGAACCGGCTAGTGCATGTCGGGAAGCGGGCCGCGGCGATGCAGCTGCCGCTGCGCCGTGCGTCGCGTGCCAACCATGCGCGTCGTCTCGTCGCCCGCCGAAACCGGCTCGCGGTCTGTCGCCAACAGGCGATTCCTGGAGATTGGAGACAGCATCGCCCGCATTGAGCCGACGCTGGGCGAGCTGAAGAGGGCTGGTCGCCATCTAGTTATTCCCTGCCCATGGAGCCCGCAGGGGCGAGTTGCCGAAGATCACCGACCGGCCCGCGATGGCGCTGGAGCCGGTCACGGACGCCTTGGATGGGTCGTAGATTTTCGACAGACCATCGACGAGATTGCCGCCCGCCTTGAAGATCGACGCCGTCACCGCCTGCTTGCCGGAGAAGCGCGAGATGGCGGCCTGGGTGTTGAGATTGTTCTGGCGCAGCTGCGAGCCGTACTGGATCGCCTTGATGTCCGCCCCGCACGGCACTCACGGGGCGGGCTATGCTCCGTGAAAAAAAGCCCCGCGAAAGCGAGGCTTGGGGTTAGGAAACGTCTGGATAGAACTGCCGCATCCGTGCGTCCTATCTCTTGAGCTCCGGCAAGATTTTCTCGTCGAGAAATCTGAGGCGACCGGCCAGCATTTCGGCATTGGCGGGCGTCGCGTCGACATTGACTGGTATCAATTTCGCCACGGACTTCCCGCGGCGTGCAGCTTCGACCCAATCTTCAAGGGCGCCGATATAGCCATCCAACGCCTCAAATGGCGTCCTGGTGTCGTCGGCCGGGATATATGTCGGAGGCACATCGCCCACGATCACCCAAATCCATTCCGGCACGTCTGGCCTTCCCGGCTCAATCTCGAACAGAAAAATATAGACAATGCCTTCAGCGCCATATCCGAGATACTCGCCCTTGATGGACAACACCCAGGTGTAGAATTCGAGATAATGGCGCGCCTCGAGCCGGGCAGAATCAAGCTCATCGTCACCGGTGCTGATATTGGCCGGGGGCAGGCGTGTGACGCTGCTCAAGTCGGGTTTGGCATTGTTTTCCAGGCTAACTCCCTTGCCACCTTTGTCTGGCCAAGCGTGAGTGGTCACCGGCATCCTTATGCCGCTTTATGTGGCCGGCCCTGACTACAGTGAAATCGCACTATTTTCCAACCGTCAGTTTATTTGGTTCGACCCTAGTCGCGGCGACATCTAGGGATGAGTTGCATCAAACTAGGTGTTCGTAGACTTTCGCAACGATCAACCAAAACGCATCGTCGGCGCTCTCCGCGCCTTATCCATCTGCCCGAGCCGCTCCTTCTTGCGCAGCCTTACCCTGAGTTTCAATAGTTCGATTCCAGAAGCGCACCACTTGAAAATGCTCTTGTCTGGTCAACCAGATCTTATTCTCCAAACTGACTGGATCGCCGCCAACCGCAATCGGTTTGACCTCGAACAATTCCATGCCCTTGGAGCGCGAATCTGTATCTTGGACGCTCATTTCAAGTCCTCCAGCGTAGCAAATAGGTCGGCTAGGTCTCGCGCTATCGTCTCGGCGGATTGCCGTTCCATAAATACAAAAGGGATGCGCACGATTGGCATTTCCACATCGTGGGTGTCGAAGCCATAGGCCTCCCCTCCTCCATTTGACGCAAACAACAGGATGCCTGGTGCGTATTTCTCAACCTCATATTCTCGATTGAAATCTGCCAACTCTTCGGCTTTGAAAAAAATGATATAGTTGTCGCCGATGAAGCCTTCACCTCCATTATGCTCCCTAAGGAAATCGGTGTAATCCTTGGGCAGCGTCACTCCCAGGCTTGCGGACAGGCCATCGACAATTGCAGCTTCAGCCGGTGGATCGAACTGGCCCTCGGTCAAACGAGATCCCACTGCTATCCTCCCAGGTACTTCAGCAACTGCTTCCACCATGGCGTAGCCTGTTATCGATGAACATCGCGAGGCAGAAAGGTCTTGTTGGAGGCGTCGATCGAACCACCGCAAAACTTCGCTGGAGACGCCGGTCAGTGCTGTGTCGCCGCGACAACAAAAGCGCGATCTCGTTACTGTTGGTAAGGCTCGACCACAGCAAACGGTATCCCCATTGATTCCAACAAATCGAGAATGCGTTTCGAGATGACAAGGCGATAGTTTGCTGCGATCCCGAAGTCGTCGCGGCCAGCCTTCCCATTCACTTTCAACCAGACGAAAGGTGGAAGTTCCTGCCCAGGTTGATATTCATGAAACTCTTCGGATGTCGTCACTTCGGCTTCAGCGAACGTCGCACCTGAAAAGCCTATCTTCCGCAATGCGCGCCGTGTTTCTTCGGTTACGAGGTAACACGGGAACGTCGTAATCAGCACATCACCGCTCCAGCCCTCTACCACATAATGAAGCTTGGTCACAATTGGAGGATGGACACTGGGGTCCAAAACGGTGTTTTTGCCAAGCCCACCAGCCACATCAGGTCTGATATAGAAATACTGCATTATCCACCTATTGGAGGGTTGAACAGATGTCCGTATTTTTTGTCGATATACGCAACATAGTCCAGCACCTGTTGACGAGTGGGCTTAGGATGCGACGCATAAAATTCGTCCCACTCGAATCAAAAAATTTTGTTGTGCAAAAGATTGTCCAAATTCTTAGGAATTCCCCGCAGATTTTGAAGTGAGTGCATCTCCTCTTCGGTCACGACCCCGAGATATCTGTGTAAGATTTGCTGCTCAGCCGCGTGGTGAACCACAACTTCACCCTCCAGTTTCGGGTTCGCGTCGAGAAATGTTTTGCGGTAATTCTTTGAAAGAGACTTGCCAAACGATGCTCCTGCATATTTTATCTTTGAAGGGTCTCTCGAGATTGACTTTATTATCTCAAGAAGCTTAGCCTTGTCGGCCTTTACGCCAGTACTCAGGCGGTAGGCGGCCTCATTTGCTGCATTTATTGCACGAGACTCCGCATCGACAGCCTGGCGCGCCACGCTCCCTTCTGCCGAGAGGTCCGATGCTGCGCGCGAACCGCTGGTTGCAAACTCCTCTAGCGGCTTGGCAAACCTGCCCGTTCCGCCACGGACTATGGCCAAGCCTTTTGCAACGGCTTCGCTGACTGCCTCTAATGCTAAGCGCCCTTCAGCAGCCGCCCCCGAGCCGGGGGTAGCCGGCAGTTGCTCAAGGAAGCCCCAAGGGGAATCGCGCAGATCCTGGAGACCCAGCCTAATGTCATGCGGGATGCGGCCTAAGGACTCGAACCCCTCGCTCAGATAGTCGCCGAAGTCCTCCGCAACTTGTTGGAAAGCAGACCGGGCCTCGCCAGGCGGCGCTGACGGAGGCCGTCCTGTCGCGGCTGTGACGATCGGGTCGACTTGAGCCGACCCAGCAAGGCCAGCTTGATCGAATTGCTGAGACAGGGCGTCACGAATTGTCGGATCACGCGCGGCTGCCAGAAGGTCATGCAGGACGCCCGCTTTTTCAGCCTGCGAGACATCTTCGTTGCCGAAGGCCTCGACTAGGCTTTGGAGAACGGCACTTGGCAGGGGTTGGGGATTTTCAACGCCCAGTTGCCTTTGGGCCGCAACGGAGAGGGCAATGGCCCATTTGTACGCCTCCGCATCGCCATTCTCCGGCTTGCTGTCCGGACGCGTCGCCGCACTCCATGCGGCATCGACATTGGGAAAGATCTCGCGAACATAGCCAGCAGGGTCTGCCCGCCTCATGCCCAGTGTTTTGAGGGCAGCAGCGGTAGTCCGAAATCGTGCCCGTTCTTCCTCGGAACTGCCTGGTCCGGGGTCGGCATCGCGTAGCGCTGCGTGGATCGCCTGGCTCGGCATGGTGCGCATGCCGAAAACCTGCCTGCCGACCTCCGCTCGCCAATCGAAATCCTGGAAGCGTTTGTCGCCCTCGTCGAGGCCGTAGGCGATCCTGAACGCATCCCGACCAGGCATCTTGCCGGCGTAGGCGCCATTCCGTGCGATGGCGTCCGGTGCGTTCCGTTCGGCGAGACCGATTTTGGTGCGAAGTTCAACCTGCTGAGCGGTACTGGCCGCCTGTGCCTGTCGGGTCAGCGCGGCCTGTTCTTCTTGCGGAAGGTCGTCCCCAAACGCCTGCGCCACCATTTCATCGGGCGTCCGCCTGCCGACGCGGTCCTCCTTCGCCCCAGACATGGCAGCGCCGGCGGCCTGTACATCGGCGCTGGTGATTCCCCAGAACTCCGATCCTTCCTGCGTCCCCGCTCCATGCCGACCGGCGAGCCTGACGAGCAGGTCATCCGCGAGGGAGTTCGATGGCGACTGCGTGCCGAGCATCGTGTACGGCTGCGTCGCCGGCCCGGAAAATGGCCCGGTCGCATCCGCATACATCGCGGCCTGGGGCGGGCGTCGGAGCGTGATTTCCGTGAAGATTGTCATGTGCTCTGCACCGTTGGTTGCGCGCGCGGACACGCTCCTTGCGGAGCGCGATTGAGGGATCCGAGGGTGGTGGATCGGCGGATTGTGCTTGGGGTCGCGGCCTTCAAGGCACCCGGCGTTCACGGACCGCTAGTGGCCGGCCAAACCGGCTAGTGGATGTCACGAAGCGGACCGCGGCGGCGCAGCTGCCGCTGCGCCGTGCGTCGCGTGCCAACCATGCGGGTCGTCTCGTCGGCCTGCCGAAACCGGCTCGCGGTCTGTCGCCGACAGGCGATTCCTAGAGGTTGGAGACAGCATCGCCCGTATTGAGCCGACGCTGGGCGAGCTGAAGAGGGCTGGTCGCCATCTAGTTATTCCCTGCCCATAGAGCCCGGAGGGGCGAGTTGCCGAAGATGACCGACCGGCCCGCGACGGCGCCGGAGCCCGTCGCGGCCGCCTTGGATGGGTCGTAGATTTTCGACAGACCATCGACGAGATTGCCGCCCGCCTTGAAGATCGACGCCGTCACCGCCTGCTTGCCGGAGAAGCGCGAGATGGCGGCCTGGGTGTTGAGATTGTTCTGGCGCAGCTGCGAGCCGTACTGGATCGCCTTGATGTCGAGCTGGCCCTGCCTGGCGTTTGCCGCCAGCACCTCGATCGGCGAGCCGGCAATCGCGACGCCCGAGGCGCCGGCCTGGGCGCGCGCCTGCGCCTGCAGCAGGTCCTGCTTGTGGCGCTCCTGGCTCTGCTCGAAAGCCGCACTTTGCGCCTCCGCCTGCGCCTGCTGTTCGTAGGCCTTGGCCTGATAGTCGGCCATCTGCTTCTGCTGCTGGCCTTCGACCAGCGCGCCGCCGACCGAAAGAACCGTGCCGATAAGGGCTAGTGTGCACATGGTTCAGCCTCGTTCGCTCAAGGAGGGGCTTGCGGGAATGAATTTGCTTTTGATGCCGTCCACCGGCGCGCCGAGCGCCGGGCGTGGATCGAGCGCGCCGCCGGGGCTGAGGAAGGAGAGCAGCATCCTGTCCGCCTGCAGCGCCGGCCGGCTGAGCCGCGCCGGTGGGGCGGCCCGCGCGCCGGCCATCGCTGCGCGGCGGGCCGTGGTCAAATTGACTTTGAGGTCGGCGACGCCGGCGGCGTCGAACAGGCCGTTGGCGGTGGCGATGGAGCGGGCGAGCGCATCGGCCTCGAACAAGTCCTGACGCAATTGCTCGACCAGCCGGTGAACGCTGCGCCAGCGCTGGCCAAGCACAACGGACCTGGCCTTGATCTCCTCGCCAAGCGCGGCAATGTCGGCACGGGCTTCGCCGCGCGCCGCCTCCGCGCGGCGCTTGCCGGCGGCATCGATGGTCTTTTCCAGGAGCGCGATCTGGTCGTTGCAATCGTCGAGCGCGGCGCGCGCGGCAGCGAGGTCGCCATCACCGAAGACCGCGCGGTCCTCGGCTTTCGCCAGTTCGCTCTTGCGGGTGCGCGCGTCGTTGAGGTCGGTGTCGAGCAAGGCGATGACGGCAGCGTATTCGGCAGCCGTCCGCGCCCTGCCGAGTTGTTCGGCATGGGGGGATGTGGTCACGGGTGAGGTCCTTATGAGGAGAGTGGAGCGGTCCGCGAAGCTGCCAATCTCCCCACCTGTGGGGGAGATCGGCGGCTTTAACTAGGGCTCGGCGTCGAACACCGGTGTGAACGCCCTGATCGTGCAGGGCGTCGGGTTGACGTGACGGATCCGCACCCGGCCCTGCCCTTCCCAGCTGTCGTCGATCGGAACCTCGACATTGCCGGTGAACAGCGTTGCCCCTCCGTCGGGCGCGACGATCGAGGGCATGCGCACCGGTTCCCAGCGGCCGCGCATGAAGGACTGCACCTCAAGCCCCGTGGTGTCTGTCTCCAGCAGCGACAGGATCACCTTGGCCACCTTCTTGCGGCGGCCGATGATGGACCCGTCGCGGCCGCCGACATCGAGCTCCAGCGTGTCGGCGCCAGCCGCATAGGGCAGGCCAAGCTGCCATTTGGCGGCGGTCGCGCCGCCCGGCAGCGTCACCGTGCCGCCGCCGCTGACGGTCAGGCCGCGATAGACGTTGCCGTCGGCCAGCACATCGACGGACTGGCCGGCGAGATGCATGGCGCCTCCCACCGTGGTGACAGCAAGACCCGTATAGGTCAGCCCGCAATCGACTTCGAACGCATCAGCGATGGCGCCATATTCGAACGGCGCGGTCTTGATCTCGATATAGCGCTGGGTCACGCCGCCAATGGTGCGCTTGACCACCAGCCAGAGGTCGTCATTGCCGTCCTGGCCAGGGGTCACCGCGGCACTTTCCACAACGGCCCAATCGGCCCCACCGAAAGCGCCTCCCAGGCGATGCCGGTGCATACCCCTGACTTCCTGGGATGGCTGATGAGTATAGCCGCCCAGCTCGCCATTATCGAGCGGGAACCACAGCAGCGGATCGGGGTCGGTCTGGAAGGCCAGCTCGACCACGCCTTGCTTGGGAATATGCTCGGAAATCTGGCCGACATCGTCCGACGTGAAACGGCTCTGCGCGGTCTGCGTCAGCTCGGCGATCGATTTGCGCGAGCGCGTGACATAGAGGAACGACTGGCCGGCATCGACAGGGCGGATACGAGCGCAGCCGAAGGTGCGCGAGCGCCGGTTCTTGAACGAGGACGGCGTCAGCGCTTCGTCGATGCCCGAACCCGACAGCGCCCGCACACCACCCGAAGTGCCGATCAAAAGCGCGCCGTCCGAATCGGCGATCCAGACGATGTCGTTGGCCTGGCCGCCGCCGGCCTGGATAAACTCCAGCGCATCGTCATCCTTCTCGCCCAGGGCGAAATTGTCGAAGTCGCCGGTGGCAGAGGCATAGACCGAGAATTTCCGGCTGAAGGCGAGGCGTTCCTCATAGAGCGAACCGCTCTCGACATATTTGCCGGGCACGAAGGTGCCGAGCCGCCAGCGTGTGATCGGCGACAGGTCGGGCAGCGCATGACCGTAAAGCCTGATCTTGACCACCGTGGCGCTTGTCCGGCTGGTGATTTTGGCCCAGCGCCAGACATTATCGGCGCCAAGCAGGCGGATCACCCGGCCAACATCGGTTGTCTGGAAACCCGCACCATCGTTGATGCCAGCCGTGGCGGAGGCGGTCAGGTCGAACGGCACCATCGAATCGCCAGCCTCGGCCATCGCGAACTCGGCGATCGACGTGTTCGTGGCATCATCGCCGCCGCCACCGGAGAAGGACAGCTTGTAGTACTCATAGGACGCCTTGTTCTGGAATTCGTAGAAGCGAACCTCCGAACCGGACCATCCCCTTTCGCCGCTCCTGCCGTCGAGCGAGATATAATTGACGCCGTCATTGGAGCCATAGAGCGTCCACTGCGTCGAAGTATCAGCGTATTTGGCTGCGTTGTCGGAAGCCGCGATCCAGTAGGCGTTGACGACTTTCCCCTGCCCGCTCGGGAACTGGTATTGCAGGAAGCCGCTGCTGCCTGTCGTCATTGTCACCGAGCCGGTGATATCCCTGTCGAACACCTTCCACGAGCTTGTACCCGAACCATCGTCGGTGACTGTGCCGCTTGGCGCCGAGGATGATGTCATCTTCGGGGTGGCGTGGCCGGTGTTGGCTGGTTTCAGCGTCGTCGCCGTATCGTTGATCGGGTCATAGGGCCCGTCAAGAAATTCGAAATCGGTAAGCGTCCACGTCGTGTGAGTGGTCCGCGTGAGCACCTTCGGCACGTAGTTGCGATGCGATATCCACATCTGGTCCGCGGACTGCACGTATTGTAGCTCGAACAGGTCGGCTTCGAGATAGGGCGAGGCCACCTCCACCGTGCCGACGCGCGCGCCATAGGCGTAGACGCGGATATACTGGTCGCCGAATTCCAGCGCGTAGGCCTGGTCGGCCGAGAAGATGAACGGGATGAGCCGCGTTTTCTTCGCCGATGTCTTGACCTCGCCGACGAAATAGGTGCCGCCGCGCCTGCGGATGCCGCCATGCGGCAGCGTGACGAAGTTTTCGCATCTGGCGAGTGCCGCCCGATAGAAATCGAGCGAGGCGCGCGCATGTAAAAACATCCTGGACTGGATAGAGCGTCGTCATCAGCGCGTCACCCTGTTGTCGCCGCGCTGGGTGGACCAGGAGGCGGTGTAGAACCGGCCGCCATGCTGCACGGCATTGGCGTTGAAGGCGGCATCCAAGGCCCGGTCATAGGCCGCGCGGGCAATGTCGATCATGCCCGACTTGTGGGTCAGCGGATGCGCCACCTTGATGGCGAGCGCCGCGACCAGCACCTCGGTGAACAGCGCGTCCCAATCGTTGGGATCGGTGAGGTTAGCAATATAGCGGATGGTCAGCGGACCCGGCTGATCGGAGTAGATCAACCCGGCCTCCTGGCGCCACGAAATCGGCACGCCATCGGGTTCGCCATTGTGGGTCAAAGGCAGCGGCCGCAGGCAATCGGCCGGCAGTTCATAGGCGACGGTCAGGCCGCAATCGCTGCCGGTAGCCGCCCCCACGACCGTGGCGCGCAGGATGGCGAACACCCAGGCCGACTTGGCGAGTTCTGCTTCTCGCGTCAGGTCGAAATGCAGGTTGAGGAGCCGTGCAGCCTTGACGTCCTGGTCGAGACTGTCGATCGGCGCTTCGTCGAGCACGGCGAGCGCCATGTTGGCGATATCGAGCGGGGTGATGGCCATGGTCAGCGCCTCGTCCATGTGGGTAGAGCAAGGGTCATGATTGTCTCCGGGCATGAAAAAAGCCGCTGCGAAGCGGCTTGGGGAATTTTCGGGTTAATGATTTGGTCCGCCAACAGAGCGGCCAATCTCCCCGCTCCCGGAGAAGATCGGCAGTTTCAACGCCTCTTCATTCGTTCATTGCGAAGTGGGATTAGAGCCACCGTCACTTCTTCGGAATGACAATGCCCTTCACCAGATCCAACCACGTCTTCCTGGCGATCTCGTATTCATCTTCGCTGCTATTGCAGGTTAGCGTGGCCACCCCGAACGATGCCTCTTCGACCATCATCCACTCCCGCGCGGGCGAGCCCAAAAGCTTGAGACGGACAGAAGAGATAGAGACTTCCTTTCCGGCTACCGTGACGTTGGCCGGTTTGTCGACGACAACGGGATCCAGACCGGACTGGGACGCCTTGACGATAGTATTCTTGTTTATCTCGTTTCGGAATCGATCGAAGAATTCGTGCGAGGTCAGACCTGTGGGGGTCATTGTCAGGACCACATCGCAATCGCCGCCACAAGTCTCACCCATGCAGGACAGGACGATGTCCTTGTCGTCGAGCGTCGCCGACCACAAACTGCTGTTGTAGGACAGCGTTACGCCCTTGGCAGGTTCGGAAATCTTGCCGGCAACGGCAGGCGCCACGACGGAAAGCAGGAATAGAATTGTGGCTATAAGGCGCATGGGACAGATCGCTGCTTCTGATCGCGGAACGGCTGAGTGACTCTCCGATCAGTCTGCCCCAAACCAGCCAACCACGCCACGCGGAATCAACATTTGGAGCGACAACGCTCTAGCCTGCGAGCGAGTTCGAACTATCCGCCCAGCCACTTGCGCCAGATCGGGCTGGAGAACATCGCCAAAACGACGAGGGCACACCATACCAACTGCAAGCCGAACAACAGCAAGCACCACCAGGCGAAACGATCGCCCCGATCGGCCTGGCGCTTGAGGGCGCCATACTTTGCCCATGTCGAAATTGAATAGAGCGTCGAATACACGGAATTGCCCTTTGGAGGGTCAGCCTCGATTTCCTCTCCGAGAAGATGGCCGCCGTACAATTGGAACGGCGCCGAGAGTACAAGGCTTATCGTGATGGCAAGGAGGAACCAGTTCAAACCAATATTCTCGCGCCGCAGTAGACTGCTGTCCTAGACGCCCTCGAAAATTAAACAGTTACGTCACCCATTACAATTAGATCATTTTTTGCAAGAGGCGGGGACGCAGTGCCCCGCCTCTCGCCTCGGCCGGATCAAGCCTCGGTGGTCTTCAGCGCGATGAACGTCATGTTCTTGACGCTGGACGCGGTGCGGTCCCAGTTCGCCGCCAGCGCGAGTTCCGCGTCGGTGGCGAATTCGCCGGCCGAGGAGGCGTCGAGGAAGCGGGTCCCGGGAACATGCGGCACGAAATGCCGGCGGCCGACCATTTCGGTGACGCCGCCGCCATGGCCCTGGCGCGGCTTGCGGTCGAACTCCAGCGGTCCGCCCTCGGTGTTGACCGGCAGCTCGTTCCACAGGATCGCCTTGTCCTTGAACATGAAGGCGGTGTAGACGCCCGCCGTCACCGGAATGTCGTCGTCGACCACGGCGCGCAGACCCATGTAGTAGGGGATCAGCGGCCCTCCCTGTTCGGAGGACGGCACATAGTCGATGAGGTCTGCGAGCTTCAGCGCCTTCATCTGCTTGGAGTGCATCCAGATCGTCTTGAACTTGTCCGCGCGGTCGCCCATCAGATAGGCGGCCTCGATGATGTCGGTATCGACGATGGAGGCGCCAGTGGTGCGCACCAGGTCGCCGGCGTCATTGGCGATGTTGTCGGCGACGACGCCCTTGAGGATACCGAGCAAGGTCAGCTTGTTGGCGCGCTGCCAGTACTCGGTCTGCCGCTTGACGATCAGTTTCTGCGGATCGTCGCCGGCCAGGATCGAGGTCAGGTCCGGAACGCCCCACGCCTGGGCGCGGACATTGCGGGCCGCGACCTCGCGACGCGAGCCGATCTTCTTCATCTCGATGGAATCGGCTGGATCGTCATTGACCGGTTCGGAAGGGTCGTTGCCGAGATCCTTCCAGCCGGGCATGTCGACGGAACGGCCGCCCATCGACAGTTTCGACGAGATGGCCGGGTCGGAAAACAGGATTCCGGCCTGAAAAATTTCGAGCGACTGGACGTGTTCCTCAAAAGCATATTGCGCGTAGACGGACGGAACGATCGCGTCCGCGATACGAGTGTAGGCATCTGCCATTTTTCTCTTCCTTCAGGTTGGGGTTTGGCGGTGAGCTTGAGAGTCAAAGCGGGTGGTTCGGCATCCAGAGATCCGGATTTTCTCCCGCCTCGCGAGCCAGCCGCCTTGCACGGGCGGGGTCGCTTTTGACGAGGGCTGAAATGGCCGTCAGGTTGCGTTCGCCTGACGCGTTGCGCTTGAACGGATTGGCTCCGCTCGAACGGGCACCGGCGTCGATCGTGTCTTCCCTGAACATCGCCTCGCCGATCGCCTGGAACGCCTTGGCGATCTGCGGATCGGTCAGCGCCCCGTCAGGCAGAAGGATACCCTTCGCCTTGTAGGCGTCGACCAGACCGAGCTTCTTCATCGCCCGGTTGGCGACCTCGAGCTTCTGGCGAAAGCCGTCGCTGTCGGTCGGCCCCCAATCCTTGACAAGGTCGTCATGGGTGGCTTCCACCGAGCGGGCGATCGCGATCTCCTGGGCTTTCGCCTGCTCGGCCATGTAGCCGACGAACTTGTCATGATAGGCCTGCGCGGTTCTTGGCGAAGCACCGGCTTCGACCGCCCAGGCCTTGGACGCATTGGCGAGCTCGTCCGAATAGGCGAAGTTCTCCGGCAGGCCTTGCGGCCTGCGGTACTCGACCTTCTCCGACGAGGTGACCGGACGCATGGTCTCGGGCAGCCGGGCATGGAAACGCTCCCAGTCTTCCCGTGATGCGTCAGGTGCTGGAATGCGCAGGCTCTCACCTTGCTGCCGCTCCAGCTCCGCATAGGATGTGAAAACCCGATCGAGGTTTTCGGCCTTGGTCCAGCCCTTGGTTTCAGCGAGCTTGCGGTTGCCTTCGGAAAGACCGTCAAACCAACTTTTGGCGCCAGGCGCAGCGGACCCGTTATCCGCGCCTGCCGGTGGCCGTACTGGGTTGCCCGCCGGTTGCGCATGCGCCGCCACGGACCCGGAATCTGCCAGATCTGTCATGTGATGTGTTCCTTGTCAGAGGTTTAGGAAATGTCCGACTGTCAGGTCTGGACTGTAGAGGAGCTTGTCAGCCCGATGGCTTCGGGCGAGAAGAAGACGTGACCGACGAGAACGAATCCACGGTTTTCACGTTCAACCGCTCGAACATGTTCGGGCGGCTCCTGCAGCTCGACCCATCGTTTCACAGCGAATGGGAGAGATTCCAAGACAAATGGGGCAACGCCGATGAGGCCCCGCTGTACCTCGCGCTGTCGGAATTGGCGCTCCATCTCATCCGCAATCTACACGCCGGGGAGACAGACCGCTTCGGCGAGATCTTTGGCGTTGTCGAAGGTTGGATCATTGAAGGCGATGACTATGTGCGGGAAGCGGCGATCGTTGGGCTGCTCGAGGATCTGCAGAACACGAGCTTGCATCGCACGACGAGCCCCGATGACTTCAAGCAATGGCTGCAACCCCAGTCGACCATCTGGTGGACCAAAGTCGACGCGTTTTGGACAGCCGGAACGCCGCTTGCCTAACGCCGGCCGGCTTAGACGTTATCCCCCCAGTTCTCCCACAACAGCGTGATCGTGCCGGTCACGGCAATCGTCCCGTCCGCATCGATATCCGTGCCGGTGGCGAACGCCAGGTTGAGATAGAGGTCGACCGGCGTCGCCGTCCCATCCAGCGTCGCCGCTGCCACGATATCGGCGGTCGAGGCGGTGGAGAGTGCGGCGCCTGCGCCATCAAGCGTCCGCGCCGTCGAGGCCAGCACATTGACCGTGGTGCCAGCCAGCGCAGCACTGGACGCAGCCGCCGAGCCGAGCGACCAGGTCAGCGCGGCGCTATCGTTGATGGTCGAGGCGCGGGTGGTCGGCACCGCGAACTGCAGCCTGGCCGTGCCACCCTTGATGCGCACCTTGCCGTCGGAAAAATCGAAGATCTTCTGCGAGGCACAGGCCAGCGCGTCGGTCACCGGAACCTGCATGCCGGCGAAGGTGAACACGGTGCGGAACGCACCACCCTGCCCCGTGGTCACGGCCTTCAGGCCGAGCTTGGGCGGGGCGAGGCCCGCCTCGCGGGCAGCAGTACGGGCAAGCGTCCGGGGAAGACCTCGGGTCATGGCATTTCTCCATTCTTGGTGGGGTTCTGGGGGCCGCTGGCCTCGCCGTCAGCCGGCAAGGAGCAAGCGAAGAGCCTGAATCATTTTGCCAGCAAGCAATGCTAGCGCCTTGTTCGAAAGCGATGTTTTGGCCTCCCGGACCATCAACGCCCGAGAAACCATGTCTTATATCGTGAGCGCCCGTGCCCCCGTTCCGCCGCAATGCGCCCGCACGGGACGATCGATAGGGATTTCAGACCTTTAAGGGAGACCTCGCATGACCTTTCACAAAGCCATTGCCGCCGTGCTGATGACCGCCGCACTCGCCGGCTGCCAGTCACAGACTGAAGGGCAGCAGCGGGCCACTACAGGTGCACTGATCGGCGGCGCCGGCGGTGCCCTCGTCGGCCAGGCGATCGGCGGCAACACCAAGAGCACGGTCATCGGCGCGGCCAGCGGCGCGCTGCTTGGCGCCGTCGTCGGCTCGGCGACCACCCCGCAGCAGCCCCGCGGCGAACAGATGTGCCGCTACCAGGACCGCGACGGCCGCATCTACACCGCGCGCTGCGACGACCGCTACTATAACGGCAATTATTGACCGTTAGCCGCCTTCTCCCCGTTCACGGGGAGAAGGTCCCGGCAGGGGGATGAGGGGCGGCGCCAAGGCCTGAAAAGCTGGCGCTAGCCCTTATCCTCAACGCATTTCGACGCTATCGTCTCCTCTCCAAAGGGGTGACGATGCGAGTTCTGACAGCTTTACTGCTGGTTGCTTGTTCAGTCTCCGCACAGGCCAAAGAAGCCATCAACATTGACCAGATCTTTGGCTGCCTGGTCTTGCCGGTTGCCGCCGTCGACGATCACATCAAAGCCATTTTCGAAGTGACCCTGGATAAGGCCGGCAAGGTCAAGTCGGTCGCCGTCGTGTCTTATGAACCACATTCCGAAGCGGCGGCTGCAGCGGCCAGGCAGCTTTCTAAATCGGTCCAGCGCTGTTGGCCGCCGGGCGTCAAAACCAGCCCGATGCGCATCATTGTGGATCTGAGCAAATTCTAGCCAAGCTTGTGCTCCCCTACCCCTCAGCCCGCGCCGCTTTCTCCAGCGCCGCAAGCTGCGCTGCGTCCAGGGTCAAAAACCCCATAATGTGCTGCACCACTTCGGCCCGCGCGTTGCTGAGCGCGCTGTGCAGTTCGAAGCCTTCGGGCGTTCTGGTTCGTGCCATCCATTCGCCGTAGGACGGCCGCCTGTAGTAGCCGACCGTCGCCGCGAGATCGGCCAGCACCATCTCGCCGTCCTCGCCGGAGAAGACGCGCAGATAGGCCTTGGTCAGCGCGTCCCGCGCTTTGGCCGGGCCGCCAGCTTGACTGGCGCGGGCGAAGCGTTTGGTGCTCATGCGCCGCCACCTGCCGGGGCCTGGCCACCAGGCATGGCTTGGCCAGTCTGGCCGCCGCCCTGTCCACCTTGACCACCCGCACCCTGCAGCATGTTCTGCAACCCGTCGAGCAAGCCGCTGTCGCGCGCCTGCACAGCCGCCGGCACCGCGTCCTTGGCTGCCTTGCCGGCGGTGGCGATCGCCGCCATCCCGGCCTGTGCAGTTTGAGCTTTGGCCCGCGCGTCGCGCAGCCCGTCGACCTCTTCCTTGCGCCGGAAGATGCGCTGCGGGCTGCGGCCGGCGCTTTGCACGATCTTGATCGCCTCGTCGCTGTCGATATTGTCCATGACGCCGGGATCGAACTGGGCCATCTGCATGGCGGTCGTCACCACCTGGATGGTGTCGCGCGCCTCGGCCGAGCGCCTGAGCACGTCGAGCGGACCGGTGAAGGTCGGCCGCACCGTCTTGCCGGCGAGGCTTTCCGGCGGCAGGAAGCGGCTGTCCTCGTCATAGAGCCCCTTGTCCTCGAGTATGCCGAGCTCGCGGTCGAGATTGGTGGCGAAACCCGCCTGGATGATCGAGCCGGACGGCCCGAGCAGCGCGCCTTTCTCCTCCTGGCGGATCAGCGCTTCGGTGGCCGTCATCTGCGGGTTCTGCACCAGCGTCTGGAACAAATTGACGAACATCATGTCGCGGATCTCGTCGGCGCGGCTCTGTGCATAGTTGAAGGCATAGGTCGGGTTCTGCCCGGTGGTGATCGGCGCGATCAGCGGCCTGCCATTGTCGTCGATGAGGCCCGGATAATTCTCGCCGGGGTTCAGCACCGGCACATAGTCGAGCCTCGCCTTCGAGGCGGTGGCCGGATCGGTGATCTGCTGCAGCGCGCGCAAGCCGGAGCGGCGCACGGCATTCTCTTCACGCACGGTCGTCAGCGCCTCGATAGCAGGCGAGATGCCATAGGGGTCGCCCTCGTAGCGGCGCCAGTTGAAGGTCGACACCGGGAAGGTGCGAAAACCGCTTTCCCGCACAATCTCCTCCTCGTCCTCGATGACGTGGTAGGAGGCAAACGCCGTGTCGAGATACTGGGTGCGGGAGCCCTGCCGATACATCTTGCGCTCGTCGCGCGGCTGGACGCACTGGATCAGCGAGATTTTCGTCTCGCATTTAGCCGGATCGTCGACCAGAGCCTTGATGCGCGCCGGCAGTTTTTCATAGCCGAGCAGCTGCGCCGCCTGCCGCGCCGTGCGCTCGTAGCGCCGATGGAAGATATCGACCTGGCCCCAGCGGTTGCGCGCGAGATAGCCCTCGACCACGGGGATCGAGGCATAGCGGATCAGCGTGTTGCCGAACCCTTCCTCGGCATAGAGATAGGCCGGGCCATAACGCACGACATTGCGCAGGCAGGCTTGGGTTGCCGGCACGAAATTCGAATTGGCGGAATAGCGCAGCGAGAACAGGAAATCGCGCAGCGCCTCCGCCCATTCCTTCTCCTCGTCGGTCTCCTCGTCATTCATCTCCGCCGTCGACAGCCCATGCCATTTTTCCGACTGCGGGATGATCAGGCTTTCGAGCCCGGCGGCGAGCCGATTGGCGGCCGAGTTGATGGTGTTGGCGTAGACGCGCGAGCCCCGCCGCTCCTGCCGCTCGGCCTGGGAATCCGGGCCGCTGCTGCGGCGCCCGCTCCAGATGTCGGGCGCGTCGGGGTCGCAGAACTCCGCCACCTGCTCCCACACAGCCTCATACTGGCTGCGCTCGGTCTCGAGCTCGGATTGGCGGGACAGGATATCGCGGGCGCGGGAATCGGTCATGGGTGCCTCGCTGGGGATGGGTTTATGAGGGCGCGGCGCCGTTCACCCTCCCCCTTGTGGGGAGGGTCGGCGAGCTCGCTTTGCAAAGCAAAGCGAGAGAGACGGGGTGGGGGCGGCGCAGACCCCCAACCCCGTGGCTCAAACCGCGCGTGCCGCGCGATTTGAGCCACGACCCTCCCCACAAGGGGGAGGGTGAAGTGCGTCACCGCTTCTTCAGCAACCTCGCATGCCGGCGCCAGTACCACCAGTCCAGCACGCGCTTGCGAAAGCTTCGCTTCATCGCGGTCATGGTCAAAGCCCCAAGAGCACGCGGCGCTGGCCGGTGAGGCTCGACGGCGCGAGGTCGGTCTTGATGGTGCTCGCCGTGCCCTGGCGCTGGTCGAGCTCAGCCCGCAGTGCCGCTTCGCGCGCCTGCACATCCTTGTCCTGCACGGTCGGCGCCGGCGGCAGCGGCTTCAGTTCCGGTGGTTTTTGAAACAGACACATGGTTCCAGCCTTCTCTTGTCCAGTCGTAGAGGAAAAAATCTTCGCCGTTACGGCCGTAGCCCGGCAGCAGGCAGCGTTGCGTGGCGCCCAGCCGGCCCAGCCAGCGCAGCGCCAGTTCATTGGCGGCCAGTGCGCGGGCCTCGACCCGCCAGGCGCCCCGTGCCGCGACTTGGCGAGCCAGCACGGCATGGAGGTGCGCAGTGATCCCAGGCACGCAGCGCCTGATGCGGCGCGTGCCCCAGCTCCAGGCGATCCACAGCCCGCTCCGCTGCTCGGCAGCGCCAAATCCAGCCTCCGGATTACCGTCCAACTCGGCGACATAGGCAAAGCCCTGCAGCGCGGTCAGCGCCAGGAGCGCCGGCGACCAATGGTCAAGCTGGCAGTCGATCTCGGCGCGGTCTTCGGGGCGCAGGTTCGCGGCGATATAGGATAGGTCGCGGAGCGTGGCGGGGATGATGCGGACGGTCATGGACGGACTTCCGGCAGTCGGCGAAGCCATCAAACGAAGGGAAGCGCCAACGCGCCCCTGCTTCGTCAATCCTAGGGCGGAGCAAGGAGCGACGCGACGCGTCGCAGACCCCTGAAGCTGCTCCGCAGCCCAAGGGATCCACGCCGCAACATCAGAATTCTGATACGCCGCAATCCTCGGCGGCCGTCACGGAATGGATCCCCGGGTCAAGCCCGAGGATGACGAACCGATAGACGTCTCGCCCCTGGAAGGCGGTGCAGAGGCCGTGCCCAGTCTAGGCTTTTGGCTTCGCCTTCCTGACTTCCTCAATGGCCATGTTTAACGCCGTTTCAAAGGCGTGCCTTAAGCCAGAAATCTTGTCTTTCCTCAGCGCGGCAGTCTGTTTCGAAATAGGCGCGAGTTCCCAAATGAGCGCGTTGCCTGACTCCAGCAGGTGCGCCAGAGCTGCATCCGTTGCCTGGCTCGTTTCCAAAAGGTCGCGCGATTTCCCAATGTTCATCTGCAAATGACGCGTGATGCCTTTGACGTTGCCCGCTTCCGCATGGATCGCCTCTCTGCGCAACTTATGCAGATACTCCACCGCTTCTCCGATTGGCATTTGTTTCCTCCCTTGCTGTCGAATCCTAACGGACCATCGTACGCCTCATTCTGAAAGAGGCCGCGCGATATCGTCAGTTTGGCGACTTGGGCGAAACCAGCCAGGTCCGGAACTCAAGAATGTTGAATGGCCTTCGTTATTGCGGCGGCACCGACGGTCGCGGCACGGCCGGATCGCGCGCACGCTCGCGGCCGCGTTTGCTGGCCTTGTCGGATCGAAGTTTTTGGAGAGACTGGGTTGTCGGCGTCACGGGCCACCGGCACCGAAAGCAAATCGAGAAGGAACGACGTTGAAAAGTTATTTCCTCGAAGAACTGGCAGACGAGCAACAGGCGCGAGACAGGCTTGGTGCGACCTTGCCGGGACAATCTGAGCCGTGGCTGTTGTCGGCGGCCGATGGCGATCCCATTGCCTACTTCGACATCGTCACGTTGGAGGACGATGGCGGCCTTGCAATCATGGCGAATGTCAGCGGCCGCCACTACGAAAAGGATGAGGTGGTGCTAACCGTTCTGCGGGCTTTGCGACAGAAGCTTGGCGGTACCATTCGAGACGATTTCGACAACGACTTGCCCTAAGTAAACTGCTGGCATCGACTTGCCTGCGTGCCCAAGACCTATTTCGTGAACTGCAAGACAGTGACGGTACCGTCGTCGACACCAATCGACACGAGATAACCGCTGTACGTGTAGGCCTTCAGAACGTCCCCGTCCCTTCTGACTTGGGTAAAGCAATCTCCGGGATTGCGAGGCGGAACAGCTTTCCAGAGAATCTCGCCCACCTCGTCTACCCGGACGAGGTTGCAGCCATCCGGCACATCCATCCAGTCGAGAAGCACTACGGCTCCTCCATCGGGTGTTGGTATCTGGTGTAGTGTTTTTGGCGTCATGGCGGAGCGAGTACCTACTCTTGGCTCGGCTTTCCGGACATCCGCTTGTCCATGTCGGTCAGCTTGGCCAAGATGCCTTCCTGCGCCCGCACCATAGCCTGCTGAACGCGGATCAGCTTGAACGTAAGCCAGATCGATACCCAAAGGCTGGCTACGAGATAAATCAGCATAGGTATCCAGGAAATGAAGTACCCGAGCAGTGAGTTTTCCGATTCCATAAACTCCCCCAGATATGTGTTGCCGCGATAACCTCTATTGATGCCGTGTTCGCAGGAACACAAGCTGCGGACGTCCAATATCGGTGGAGTTTTTTGTCAGGCGCCCTCACCGAAACGCCCCCAGCGGATCGCTCTGCCCAACCTTCCGTCGCGCGGCCTTGAACTCTGCCGGATCCACCAGCGCCTCCCGCAGCATCATCACGCCATAGCGGGTCGCGGCCATCAGATCGTTGCGAAGCTTCACAACCTGGCCGCAACACTTGCCACAACCAAAATGAGGCTTTAGCATACGAAATACAACCATAGGAGGTATCGTTGCGATCGTTCATTTTCGCCGTAGCGGTAATGGTCGCTTTGCCAATTGATGCAGCCCAGTCGGACGACATGGATCAGATAGATACCTCGCCGAAGAGCTGTACAAAGGGCGTGCTTTTCAGATCATCCGAGTCGGGAATTGTCGTAACCGTCATCAGACAAGGCTTCGGCAAAGCCGTCTTCACAGAAGATAAAAACCTTTTGCAGCCAGCCACGGCTGCGGAGATACTAACGAAAGAAGGCGACCATGGATTTATCTATGGTCCAATGCGCTCCTACATGTTTGCGGTAGACTCCGAGGCCCTCAAAGACTTCAACTGGAGGCCAGCGGAATCCGATCCCAATGCTTTTTACACTGTGCGGACCGATGACGGCAGCGAAACGAGATTCAACCTTGTTGATGTCGGCTGTGCCCCATAGGATACTGTGACACTGGGCTTTCTCTCCGCCACAGTCTGGAGGTTCACGTCGGTCACATGCATGCGACCGATAAAAGCACAGTTTCGGCGCAATGACATGTCACTCGCCGCACCCGGTTCCCAGGCACGTCAAGCCGTATTCCTTCATCAGCCGACGGGTGACCAGATCCCTGATCCGTTCCTTTTGTGCGTCACTGAGCCCTTCCGTTGGGCATTCGTCGATTGCATAGCCGGCCGCGACGTCGGGGTTACCCTGGTCGCGTGCCTTGCTCAGAACGCAGGAAAACGCCTTCCATTCTTTGTTGGAAAGCGTGATCGCCGCTGCCGGGGCTACATAGACAAGGCTGAGAGAAATGCAGATCGACAAAACCAGACGCATTGATTGCGAACCTTTTGAACTCTTGGTGGTAGAGTGTGCATCGCTGTTGCCCTACTAGGGCACGGAAGGATAATAGTCCTTGGGCAGGTTGATGCCAAATTCCCCGGGGCGAAATTTTCGAAGCTCGTCAACCGTACCATGCCAATGCTGTCCAAGCTTTGGGCCATCCAGCTTATATATCCAGACAAGGTTGCTCGCGTCTGAAACCTTGGGATTGGCATAATTGAGATTGTCACCGACCACAGAAGGCGCACCCGCCGCTCGTTGCGCTAGATAATCATCGACCATTTTCGAAGATTTCGCGAAACGCGGATCATTTGCAGATAGCTGATCTACGTTGTTCCGACCATGGGGCAAGGTCCTTACGCTATTAACATCAGAGAACTGAGCCCAAGAATTAACCACCTGGGATACGTCGTTCCCCCAGTGCTTTGATGCCAGTCGGTTCAGGATCGTATCGATGATACCTTTGGCCTCATCATCTCCATCCTTGACAAACCATTCGGTCATCAGTGTCTTCTTCAACCGGAGAATGTCCGCTGGCGACAAGTCGATCACCTTCGTGAATTGCCTTTTTGCGGGCTGCGCGGGCTCGCCCACACCAGCCACATTGGTGTCCGGCTCGCCATCCGACGCGTCCGCTGGCGTTTCTGGCTGAGCGGCTCTGACACCAGCCAGCTGCTTGGCGACGGCAGCGCGCTGCTTCGGATCGGACACGGCTTCAAGCACCTGGCGCTCGGCGTCCTCTGCGTCCGGTGTCACGCTGCCGTCGTTCCATGTCTTGATCAGGTCCCTAGCGACAGGCAGAGGGAGCGGCTGGACATTCTTGATGCCCAATTGCCGTTGGGCGGCAAAAGATTGCGCGACGGCCGCGCCGAAATCCTGCGGCTTGGCGACCTGTTTCCACGCGGCATCCACGCTCGGCAGAACCTGGCGAACATAGGCCGCGGGGTCGACCTGCCGGTCTTGCAGGATCAGGGCGGCCGCGTCATTGATCAAATCGTAGCGTGGCTTTTCCTGTTCATACTTTGCCATCTCCCGATCATAACGGGCCTGTTCCTGCTTATACAGCTCCGGAGCCTTCTTCGGGTTGTACGGATTCCTGGCAGGCATGGCGACGTCGAGCATGGTGTCAATGTCGCTTGCTGGCATGACGCGCATGCTGGCGAGATAGGGGCTGACATCAGCCCGCCATTTAAAGGTCTTGTACTGTTTTCCGCCCTCTTCCGCACCGAAGACGGCGGCGAACTGCTCAGGGCCGGGCGTTGAACCGGAATAGGCAGTCCTACCTGAAACGGCCGCTCGCGCATCCTGGGAAGCGAAGTCAACATGGGCGCCGGCATTGATCAAACTTTCCGCATTTGTGGCGTGCGCGGCTTGGACAGGGCCGTCGACGATGCCGGGTGAAAGCTCGGCAAGCAAAGTGTCGGTCGGCAGGCCGTCCTGAAATACCTGCCCTATCCGCTCATCCGGCGTGAGTTGGCGAACGCGATCACCCCTCGCCGCCAACATGGCCTGCACATCGGAGCTGCTGATCTCCCCTGAACCCGATCCCTCCTCCTCCTCCCTCGCTCGATACGCACCGGCGAGCCTGACGAGCAGGTCATCAGCGTGGGAATTCGATTGCGGCGGCGACGCGCCAAGCATCGTGTACGGCTGGGTCGCCGCCTCAGCAAATGGCCCCGTCGCATCCGCATTCATATCGCCCTGTGGCCAGCGTCGAAATGTGGTTTCGGTGAAAATGGTCATGTTTTCCGCACCGTTGGTTGCGCACGGCCGCGACTGCCGGAAGTCGCGGCTAGGGATTTTCGGATTGAGTTTGGAGGACGAAGCTAAAGCTGCTCGGCGCTCATCTGAACGCGCCCAGCGGATCGCTCTGCCCCGCCGGCCGTCGCGCCGCCTTGAACTCGGCGGGATCCACCACGGCTTCCCGCAGCATCATCACGCCGTAGCGGGTCGCCGCCATCAGATCGTCGCGCAGTTTTACAACCTGGCCGTCCTTGCGATGGAAAAGCCTGAACTCCTCGAACCAGTCGCCCAGCGTCGCAAACACCTTGAAGCGGCCGGATTGCATGCGGTCGAGCATCTCCATCAGCCCGGCCTCGACCGAGACCGAGCCATCGGCGAATTGCGCGTGGCGGGTCAGCATGTTCAGCCCGTGCGCCTGATATTGTTTGGCGAGCGCCACGCCGGCGCCTTCCAGCGTCTCGCGGCGGCCGTCGCGCGGCCAGGCGAAGGGCAGCCATTCGCCCCACGGTTTGAGCGTCAGCGTCTGCATCGCCGGCGTCTGCTGCGAGGCCCGCACGGCCTTGGTGACATAGACGACATCGGCCTCCGTATCCCAGGCGAGCTCGACTGCGGCGGACGGATGGTCCCAGCCGAAATCGAGCGCGCCGATACGCGGCCAGTAGCGCGGCAGCCGGAACGGCTCGCAGGCGATCAGTTCCTCCGCCACCGGAAAGATGCGGCCCGAGCCCAGCACCGGAATGCCGCGCGCGCGGGCCTCGCGCTCGTGTGCCGGATAAGCGGCAACGATCGCCGCGCGCTCGTCGGGCGAGTAATGCCCGGCATCGTCGATGGTCATGAAGGTGACGTGTCGACTCATCGACGACCCCGGTTTGAATCAGTCTGGCAGATACGGGCTGTATCTTGTTGTTCGGGCGCGTTTTTACCGAAAGGCTGTGGGCCTGATTGCCGGCCAGGGATCACACAGCCCGGCGTTTGATACGGATCACCTTCGGCGCCTGCGCATCCATGAACATGTAACACCGGCCGAGCAGCGCCTTCTTGCCAAGCTCGTCGAATACGTTCTGTCCCAGCGGCGTGATCAGCACCTCGTCCGGCGTCAGCCCATCCCGGTGGCGCGCCTCGATCTCCGCCCAGTGAGCCTTCGCGACATCGGAAAGCACGACATTGAAGGCGGGATGATTATAGCTGACCAGCACATTGCCATCATCCATATTGGAAGGCTTCATATCCGGATGATAGTTGTAGATCAGCGAAAGCGTCTGCAGGGCGGCCTTGCATGCCTCGTCGTCGGAAAGCCCGGTCTCCGTCAGCACGCAGGTGCCATTTTCAAGGATGGCAAAATCACTCCCCTGGTTGAAGTAATAGCCAAACCGATCCTCCACGCGATCGATGGGCTGTGAAAACGACGGCCGCCATTTCGGCACCGGAGGAAACGTCTTTGGCACCTCGGCGCCTCCTGCCGGCGACACGACAAGCGACGACAGACCGCCCACCAACACCGTACGCCTGTTCATAGACCTGATCCCAGGACACCTGCACCATCAGTTTAGGTGCGGATCGCTATTTGGCAACGGGGTGACCGGCGGCGATGTCTCTGCAAAGCTGATGTGGAGAGGAAATCCAAGACCTGCACCCCTCACCCAGCTGCCGCCATCTCAGCCCGCATTTGCGCATGCTGCCGCACATGCTCCAGCGTCAGCTCGAGCCCGATATGCGACAGCTCGGTCGCGGCTGCTTCCGCGGCATGCGTGGCGGGTTCCACCACGCGCTCGAACATCTCCTGTTCGTAGAGCTTCACCGCCTCTTTCCAATCGCCGGCCTTCACCAGATGACGCGCGAGTTCGGCGGCATCGAGCATGGCAGCGTTGACGCCTTCGCCACCGAACGGCGACATGACATGGGCGGCGTCGCCCAGCAGCGTCACGCCAACCCGGTTCGGCCAGTGATGGCCGATCGGCAGCGCGTATATGCCACGCGCCACGATATGGTCATTGCTGGCGGCGATCAGCGCGACGAGCTCCGGCGCCCAGCCGTCGAATTCGGCGATCAGGCGCGCGCGGGCCGCTGCCGGAGAAGTGAAATCGAACGTCCTCTCCGCCCAGTCCGGCGGCACGCGGAAGATCGCATATCCCCGCAGATGCGCATTGGCGTTGCGCTGCACGATCATGCTGCGGCCGTCGCCCTCGGCGCCGATCTTGCCGCGCTCGACCAGTTGCGAAATCTTGGGGTGGCTGGCGTCGACATCGTCGATGCCGAATTCGATGAAGGTCAGCCCGGAATATTGCGGCCGGTAGCGTGACACCAGCGGCCGCACCCGCGACCAGGTGCCGTCGGCGCCTACGACCAGATCGAACGGGCCGAGCATCTCGACGCCGAAGGCCAGATCATAGGCGCCGTCGGGCCGCGCATAGACCTCGCGCAATTCCTTGCCCCATTGGACAGTGCCTTCCGGCAGCGAGGCGAGCAGGATGTCGCGCAGCGCCGAGCGGTCGACTTCCGGCCGGTCGCCGCTGTCGTCGTCATCGGCCATTATCAGTTGGCCGTCCTTGTCGTAGAGCCGGCTGCCCTGGTCCTCATAGCGCGCGATGCGCAGGAACTCGGCCTCCAGGCCGGCGCGCCGCAAGGCGAGCTGGCCGGATTCGGCATGCAGATCGAGCGTGCCGCCTTGTGGCCGGGCGAATGCATGTTCTTCGCGCTCGAAGACGGTGACGGCGATGCGGTTGCAGTGGAGGATGCGCGCCAGCGTCAGGCCCGCGGGGCCGGCGCCGATGATGGCGATGCGCAAAGTCTTGGTCATTCCGGTCATGGACAGGGGTCTCGCATTGGTTTATATAGGAGCCTATATAAATAAATATAGGTACCAATGCAAGTCTGGAAATCATGACCGGCTGGAAACTGTTCGAAAACCCCGCCCCGCTCATCAACATGGCCTCGCGCGCCTTCGCCCGCCTCGGCGAGCGCCGGGTGAAAGCGTTCGGCTTCTCCATCGGCCAGATGCCGGTGATCTATCTGCTACGCGACGGCGGGGCGATGTCGCAGAAGGAACTGGCCGGCTTCGCCAAGATCGAGCAGCCCTCGATGGCGCAGATGCTGGCCCGCATGGAGCGCGACGGCCTGATCCACCGCACGCCCGATCCCAACGATGGCCGCAGCAGCCTGATTTCGCTGACCGAAGCAGCGCTCGCGAAATTGCCCGCCGCGCGCGAGGCGTTGCATGAAGGCTCGGAACAGGCACTGGCCGGTTTCAGCGAGGACGAGGTGACGACGTTTCTGGATCTGCTGCGACGGCTGAATGAAAACCTGGACCGTATGGTGGCGCGGGAAGTGGAGTGAGGCCACAGAACTCGACGCCAGGGTGAAAGATACGGAAGCGACAACAAAGCTGCGCCCACCCATCTTTTCCTTTATCGTTTTATGCGCTAGGTCTCGCCCCGCATCGGCGTGGCCGATGCGTCTTGGGCTGGCGCCTTCTGCGCAGCCTCTACTCTACGCGGGTGGGAAAGCCACTCTTTGCCATGACAGATCTATTCGACGCGATGCGCCTGTCCGCCGAGGACAGCGAAGTTGCACATCTTTATTTCAGTGAAGGCGGCAAGATCCTGGTGCCGCTCGGCAAATCGAGAAATGCCATGACGGGTCCGCAGATGCTGCAGCGGCTGCTGTCGCCCTCCGATAACGACGATGGTTCGCTTGCGAGCGATTTTCTTGGCGAGCTTGGCAAGACGGTTCCCTTGGAAAGCCTGCGTCTCCTGCTCGCCTCGGCTAACGCCCGGACACGAGCGACAGGCGCATTCCTTGCCACGTTTCAAAACCGGAACATAAGTTCGATGGTGGGCGAGCTGGCAGCACTGCTGGGGGATGACAACCCGCGCACGCGCTTCGATGCCGTGGAGTCTATCTTGCGATGCAGCACACGCGAACATGGCGACCATCTGGCGCAAGCCCTGTTTGCTCTTGATGACGAGCATGAAGGCGTGCGCACAAGAGCCGTCAAGTTCGTGCGCTTTGCAAAAGACTGGCAGTTGAAGCTTGCGCGCCAGCGCGCCGCATTGCTCAGGCCGCAAACGCCGTTTTCGGCGATAGCCGAAGTTTCCGAGGAGTGGCAGGACGATGCAGCAGGCATGATCCGTGCGATGCTGGACCATGCCGAGCCAGTGGTGCGGCGCTACGGTGTTGGGCTGGCCAGCCGGGCGAGATTGGTGGTTGTCGATGCTTTCGTCGAATGGGCGCGGGCGTCCGCCGATCCCGAAATCAGCAAACTGGCAGCCGATTGCATCGAGCACAAACAGATATCACACCATGCGGTCTGGCATTCATCATTGCCGGCAACCGCCTGAATTGCCGCTGACCGAGCGGTAGTGCGGGAGATGGTGTGAGCGCGGCCTTTCCTTCTCTCCTTGAGGGAGAAGGTGGATCGGCGCGCGGCGCCGAGACGGTTGAGGGGTGGGTGACGGAGTGCCGTCAGCGCCACGCTGGAACACCCCTCATCCGACCTCGCTTCGCGAGGCCACCTTCTCCCACAGGGGGAGAAGGGAGAAGGCGCCTTCAACCCTTCCCCATCCTCTCCACGTCACCCGCCGATAAAAACAGCAGCACCACATCCGACATCCCAAGCAACGGCGTGAATGTCACGATCGTAATCCCGCCCGTCGCGTTGGTGCGGGTCAGGCCTTCGGAGTAGATGTCGAGCGGCGGTTCCTCGTCGAACCAGACGCCGTGCAGCGTCTCGCCCTGCCATTTCTCGCGGCCTTTCTCGAAACTCTTGAACGACAGCACGCTCTCGCCGGCCTGCACATCGCCGCCGCCGCCATGGCGCACCACGACGCTGTCGAGCGCACCCGGCGCGCCGCGGCCCATGATGGTGTCGACAATGGCGTCCGCCGGGATCATGCCGGTGCCCCAAGCCGCCTGTTGCTGCGGCGGGCCGACCAGCACGCGTTGCGGGTTGTCGCGCGTGCCCTCGCCGGTCACGCCGGCGGCCCACAGCCGCACGGGCGTGTCGAAAACCTTGCCTTGCCACCACTGGGGATAACGGCCGGTGAGGTGCATGGCCCATTCCGCGCCGCCGGCCCTGGTCTTGCCGAGCTGGTTGCCCGCCATGAACAGTCTTTCGCGGTTTTGGGCACCCGCCGCGTGAAACTCGGCTTGGCGGTCATACGGCTTGTAGGCCGCCAGCAGATTATTGCGTCTTCGGCGGTCAAGCTCCGCCAGCAGCGCCAGATATTCCGTCTTCGCCGCGATCGGCGGGGCCTTCGAGGAACGGCCTGAGGACGGCTTCGAGGGTGCGGATACGGCTGCGGATCTCCTCATCGCTCATTGCATCCAGATGGTTAATGGCGACATCGAAATCCTTGGGCAAGACGGACAGCACGATCTTCAGATACTGGTCCGGCTTGTCGGCCCGCACCTCGGCGATGACGCCAGCGCCATGCGCGCGGAAGTCGGCCCGCACGGCAGCCAGGAAATCATCACCCAGCGTTTTCTTCGACCGCTTCGCGCGGGGTTTTTGCGCAACCGCCAAGCCGGCGACGGGCTTGCGCCTTGCCGGCCTTGCCTTGCCGCGCGCCGGCCTCGCGTCGGCTTCATCAACCATCGACATGGTCCATCGCCTTTGCGGCGGCATCGCTGTCCGCCTTGCCCGCCTTCGGCATCGATCCAGCCGGCTTCTTCGAGCGGAGGGTTTTCTTCCTGGCCCTCTTGGCACGCTTCGGCTTTGCCGCCCTGGCAAGCTTCGCCGCGCCAGCAGGTCTTGCCGCGCCGGCCCGCGCCCTGAGGCGTGCCATGACGAGACCAACAGCGCGGTCGTCGATGCCGGCCTGTAGGAAGCAGAAGTCCCCGGCCGCGTCTCTCACCATGCCGATCAGCACACCGGGCGCCACCTGCTCCACCCGGCCCAGACGCACCCGCGGCGCCGCGCCCTCGAACTCGCCAATGGCACTGACGACCTCGCGGCCGTCATCGTCGGTGATGATGGTGGCGTAGCGCATGGGGATTTCTCGGACATAGTGTGAAAGAGTGGCCGCCAGATTCCACGGATAAGAATGCCGCTTCGTGCAGGATGTATAACCGATGCAATTTGAGAAAATACAGGTCGACGTGTTTACTTTTCCGCCCTAGCGAATCGGTGAGATTGCGACAGTCTCAATTTTTGGAAAGGATTTTAGCATTGACTACGACCCTGCCGCGTTGCCCGAACTGTGGTGCACCGTTTTATGGCCCGAGAAGTTTTTCTCCATCAGATTCAAAAGAATCGGTGGAATGCCTCCACTGCAATCACAAAGCTAATCCCTCAGAATGGCTCAATCATTCGACGTCGGATATCGATGATCCACTGCCTGATTAGGCACTTGTTGTAGTGTTTTCCCCTGTTCGGACCAAAATGCCAAAGACATACGCAACCCTAGCGAATGAGAAAAATGCCCAAGTGGTCAAAAAAGCCCATACACAAAATATTCCGTACTTTACCGTTGAGCCGTCAGATATCGCGAAATTTATCACCATGAGTGCAATTGATGCGATTGTGACCACAAAGCCTAGGCTCATCGCTAGCCGCATGTAACGGGAGAAGATACGCATTTCGCCAGTGCTCTTAACTGCCTCGATAAATCCGTCGTTTTTTCCGGCCACAAACCCAAAGATGCCGAACAAGAAACCCGTCTGTATCGATGACCAGTTCAATGCCGCTGAATATAGGGCTGCAAAATCAAGTGTCTTGGCGGCTTGGCGCGCAACGACTTCGTCGCGATACATAACTAGGAAAGCGACAAGGACCACTGACAAGGTGAAAGGCGCCCAACGTTCTAACACGTTTTTTACCCCACCAGCTTTTTCATTTCTGAGCAGATGAACCCACGCTTTATCTTCCAATTTATATCAGGATCGCGATCATCTAATCCCAGCGTGCTTCTCGACATCATCCGATCTTCAATTAAGTCAATATATTCACTTTCGTCGTTGACCACGGCAATGGCCGAAAGCGCATCCAGGCGGGCCCCACCAGCCATTGCCAGAAGTTGTTTTGCCAAGCCGACTACGGCCGTCGACAAAGTTCCCTTGTGGTGCCCCATCGAGATATCCACCGAAATTGTAGGAGCGTTATATGCTTCAGCCATAGCCCTAATTCCTGCCGACGCAGCCTTCCCGGTACCCGTCAAGTCCTCCATGCTGTCTGGATTAGCAATCCGGATTGATAGCTTCCGCACCTCGCCGTCCCTAAATTTCTTCCACGCATCTTTGTTAAGTCGAGGGGCCATGGAGTAGATAGCTTGGGGGTTAAAGGCCGCAACATATTCTAGCAACCGTCCTGGAGAAATGACCCTGACGTCATGTTGAATCCCAAGAATCCCCACTTTGTGATTATATCGAAAGACAACGCTATGCCCGAGCCGATCAGCTGTGAGCTTTCCAATTGCGTCGCCTTTTAATTCTCCAGGAAGATTGGTGTTCTGGCAGCGAATTAGTTCACCCACAACTGCATTTGCACCATCATCCTCAAGGTTTTCAAGCCGAATTGTGTAATCAGTTGACAGGAGCTTTTCTCGGGAGACGCTCTTTTTGATGGCGTATATTTCCCGAAACATATCGACAAAATTTGGAATGCTCGCCTTCTTTTCGCGTTTTATCGAATAGTATCGAACCGTAATCGTCTTATCCACGCTTACCCTCCCCAAGATCTTACGCAATAAAACCGCGAAACTTGGGAAGAGTCCAGTCGACGGGGCGGGAAAGAACTCAATGTGCCCAGAAAATACAAAAACCCGCCTCGGCGGCGGGTCGTTGGCGCAAATCAGCACCATGGACAAATATATAGCATGGCTGCCCTCACCCGGTCAATGCTTTTCTAAGAAAAAATTCCTATTCGTCTTTCGCTGGCGCTGTGGCGTTCGCCGCAACGCCCTTCGGTGCCCGCGCGTTGCCTAATGCATCCATTGATGGGAAGCTGCGCCTGAGGATGGAGGACGCGCCATGAGCAACGTCACCACGCATTACGGCAGCGACGGCATCGTCGAGCGCATACTGGCCGCCATCCCCGATGCCAAGATCGATAGCTTGAGTGCCGCGCAACTCTATCCGTTCGACCAGCTTCACGGCCGCGAACTCGTCGCAACGCAGGAGCACGCCGCCCGTCTTGCGCCCTCGCCCACCGACCGGATCCTGGATATCGGCAGCGGCATTGGCGGCCCGGCGCGTTTCCTCGCCGCCACCTATGGCTGCGACGTTGACGGGGTCGACCTGACACCGGCCTTTGTCGAGGCGTCCAGCCGGCTGACCAAGCTGAGCGGCCTCAGCGACAAGGTTCGTTTCCAAGAAGCCGACGCAACACAATTGCCGTTTGCCGACAGCACCTTTGACGCCGCGATCTGTTTCTATGTCGGCATGAACATCGCGGACAAGGCCGCCGTCATCGGACAGGCCTTTCGTGTGCTGAAATCGGGAGGCAAGCTGATCTGGACCGAAGCGGTGCTGGTCGGCGAAGAGCCTTATTACCCATTGCCCTGGGCGGTCGCGCCGGCGACCAGTCACCTCGTCGATGGCAACACCCTGAAAACCCTGTTCGTCGACGCCGGCTTCCAGATCGACGAAATCATCGACGAAACCGGCGAGCATGTCGAACTGGCGTTGAAAAGAGCCAGCGCCGGCATCGTGCCCTCGCCCGCGCAGCAGCAAGCCAATGAAATCGTGCTGGGCGCTGAATTCGTGCAGCGCCGCAAGAACTACATTCGCAGCCTGAGCGATGGCAAGCTGGCTTCGCTCGCCATCATAGCCTCGAAGATGGGCTGACCAGGGAGGCTGACTTCAAGTAGGCAGAAAAAACAAAACCCGCCTTGGCGGCGGGTCGTCGGCGCAAATCAGCACCATGGCCAAAATCATAGCACAACTGCCCTCACCGGACAACCGGATCGGCGCTGACCAGCCGCGAAACCCCGCATTGGCTAGCCGGCTTTTCATAAACCGGCAGCTGTGGGACCATCAGCGGAAGCCTATGGAATGATTCGCGTCGCGCCGCCTGTCGGAGAGGACGATGGACAGACCAGCAATGGCATCCGTGTTTCGAATGCGGCATGCTCCAGCCTCGGTTTCCGGTGTGCGCAGCACCGGTCAGGGCCAGGCCGATCCTGTGGTCCGCGTGAACTCGCTGGGCGACGCGATCCGCTTCGTCGCCAACGCCTATCCCAACTATGATATCAGCGCCGTCACCATCGTCTGCGGCGATCCCTCGATCCCGCGCCTCGGCAGCCTGGACGTCAAGTCGCTGTGGCGCGAATATGGCGAGCGCCTGACGCAGGAATAGGCGCCTCAGCTCACATGACGTGGATCATCTGAAGGGCGAGCACCAGCGTCTCTCCGTCCCGATCGAGATCGAATGTGGCGGTCACATCGCTCCAGTAGCCATCGAGCGGCATGTCGAACCAGACAGAAATGTAGGGCTCGCCATCGGGCAGCGTGTCGCGGTCGACCTTATGCCGGGGCCACGGGTTGTTGACCGGCTCGTCGCCCGGATAATACCGGGCCGAAGCCAGAGGCGTCACCTTGTGTACCCGCTCAGCGGGTTCGGGGTGGCCATATCCCGCTATCGTCCTTTGCAGGAGGTCGGCGGTCCAGTCCGGCGCATGGACCATGGCCAGCGCGCCCTCATAGTCCTCGGCAGCCAGCGTGTCGCTCCACCTGCGAACAACCGCCAGGATATCCTCATCGGAGGCGTCCTGGGCAAAGCGCACCAGCGCCGTTTTCATATCGGACACGACATTCTCCGGTCAGGTACCAGTGCTAGCGTGACGGCTACCGGTTTGAAAATCAACCAGGCTTTGCCTGGCCCGGGCTTCACGCCTATAATCGGCGATCGCGGTCGGAGGGCGGTACAGTGGGAGACCAAAAAGCACGCGAACAGCGCTCGCCGCCAGCGGACAAGGAGCTCTCCTATGAGCGCGACGGCCGCGATGGCTACGGCGAGAACAACAAATCGAAACGCAAGGCCATTCCCCTGTTCAAGGCGCGGTCCAATCGCCAGGGCCGCCATGGTGCCAAGATCGCCATCGCCGACATGACAGGCGAAGAGCGCGACGTCGACGACGCGAAACTTCGGGCTGCCGACTTCAAGGCTTCGACACCGTGGAAGACCAAGTCGCCGGACATTCCGCTGGGTGACTATCTGAAGCGGAAGCGGAAGGGCTAGCCTGTGCCGGCTTCAGGCGGATTGGCATGACTGTCCCCGGCGCCTTCTCGATCATCACAATCATGCTGGTCCTGGTCGCCGTGGTGCCGATCTGGCCGTGGTCGCGCGGCTGGGCGTGGCGGCCGGCTGGAATCGTGGCGGCGATCCTGCTGGTGCTGCTGGTCCTGCTGTTCGCCAACAGGATCTAAGGCCGTGCTTCGGATCGGAAACGCCGCTGGCGCGTTTGATCAGAGAGCAACCGAGGGAAAGCACCATGAACGTCGCCAATCTGCAACTCGAAGGCCTGCTGATGGCCGTCGCATCGATAAACCATGTCCTGGTCCGTAAGGGCGTGCTGACATCGCAGGAGATCGACATTGCCTTGCGCAAGGCCGAGGCCGGCGAAACCGGTGAGGAGCGGTCCGGGGGCATGTCGGCATCAAGCCGCGACGCCGTCAATTTCCCGATCCGGCTGCTGGAGCTCGCCAATCAATGCCAGCCGGAGGCGGACATGCCGTCATTCTCCAAACTGGCCCGCATGGTCGGCCAGATGAAGGAGCCCTACAACGACCAGCTGTAGGGTCAGGACGCAACTTTCGAACCTTTGACGCTGGCCTGCCCAAGCCTGGCGTTTTCGCGTCTATCCATGTTCACGCGCCGTCGCCTATAACAGCCGGATGCCAGGGCCATCCCACCTCCCCCGCAACCGCCTGGACGCGCTGGTCGACGGCATCCTCGCCATCACCATGACGCTGCTCGTCTTCGGGCTCAAGCTGCCCGACGACATCCATGGCAATCTGTTCGGCGCGCTTGGCGAACTGCGGCCGAAGATCGTCTCCTGGGTGGTCTCCTTCCTCATCCTGGCGCTGTGCTGGCAGCGCCATGTCATCGACTTCCGCCAGGTCGGGCATGTCGACGGGCGGCTGTTCCGGCTGGTCGTGCTCTGGCTGCTGGTCACCAGTGTCGTGCCGTTCACGACGACGCTGATCGGCGAGCATGACGAGCTCGTGCAATCGCACATCGTCTACGCCATCAACATCACCGCCATCCAGCTTGTCGCCGTGCTGCGCGACCTGCACCTGAGGGCCCATCCGGACCTGTTCCTCGACGGCAAGGCCGAAGGCCACGAGGTCGGCTGGCGGCCGGCCCTGATCATCGGCCTCAGCGCGCTGGCCAGCGTAGGCGTCGCCTTCTGGCGACCGACCGAGGCGTCGCTTGCCTATCTCTTGATCTGGCCGCTGACGCTGCTCGCCAACCGGCTGAGGCCACGCTAGGCCATGCAGCCCGACGAACGGCTTCAACGCCTGATCGACGACTGCTACGCGGCGTTTGCTCTTTACCCACGGCCGCTCGCCATGCACGCCTCGCCATTGCGCGATCCCGTCGCGTTGCTGAAGACGCTGAGTTCCGCCCCGTTGCGAGAACTGACCGGCGAGCAGATCGGCCCCTATGCCGGTTACGCACTGACAACAGTCGGCGACGTTGACGACTACAAGCATTTCCTGCCGCGCATTCTTGAGCAGGCTGTCTATGAGCCGCAGTGGATGGGCACCGACCCACCGATCATCGCGCAGCGTTTGAAGAGAGGCAAATGGCTGGAGTGGCCGGTTAATGAGCAGGCCGGGATCCGCGCGCTGTTTGCCGGCGCCTGGTCGCAGGCCCTTCAGCAAGATCCTGATGAGGAGGAAGCCGACAGCTGGATTTGCGGCACCGCCTGTCTCGATCTCGATTTGGAGGCGATGATGGAGAAATGGCTTGCCGCACCGTCGATCAATGCCTCGCTACAGCTCGCCAACTTCGTGCAGACGGGGGCAAGATTCGTGTTCGAGAACGATACCGCCGAGCGTGCCTTCTGGAGCTATGTGGACGAAGTGAAAATCCACCAGATGCGGCGTTGGCTTCTTGGCCAGCCGGTGCATCAGCTGTTGCTGACGGCACGCGGCCGCACCCCACCTTCCCGTCTGTGGCTTGTGGAGAAAGCGCTTGAAGGGCTGGCGGATTTCAGGCCGGCCAGGCTGCAATAACGCTTGGCCGCCTCGCCTCGCCTCAAGCCCTTCCCGGCCAGCCCAGGTTCACTGCCAGCACCCTGCCCGGCCCGTGCACCGCGGCGAACAGCAATCCGGCCATGAACGAAAAATGGTCGACGAAGAAGCCGAACTCGTCCTGGTTGGCGGCCCAATGGCTGGGTCCGTGGAAGGCAAAGGCCAGGAACAGCACATAGGCCGCGGCCACAAGGGCCGCCTGGGTGAAGAAGGCGCCGCTCAGGAAACACAGCACCAGCGCCACCTCCAGGATCGCCGCACACCAGGCGAGTAAGAGCGGGAAGGGAAAGCCGGCGGCGGCGATGTAGCCCGCGGTGGCGCCCATGCCCATGAACTTGAAGGTCACCGCCATCAGGAAGACGGCGGCAAAGATCAGGCGGGCAATGAGAAGGGCCGCGGTCTGCCACGGCGATTGATTGATGTCCGGCATGCTGTCTCTCCAGGGTTTGCGATGGCTTCCGACCCAAGGACGAGCGACGCCGTGCAGTTCCGACACCGGCCTGAATTTTTTGTCGGCAAGCGCTGCCGCGCCGGATATCGGCACCGGTCTGGAGACCGCGAGCAGGATGTTGTCGCCGGGGCTCGAGCCTTGCAGCATCTGGCTCCGGAGGATATGCCTCGCAAGGGGTGCTTGATAAGTTTGTGTGGAGAGCCAGCGAATGGCGACGGTCCGATATCTCGTCAGCGATGTCGAGTTGGCGATAGCATTTTACACCAGGCATCTGGATTTCGTGCTGCAGCAGCAGTTCGGTCCGGCGATGGCCATCCTGAAACGCGACGACCTGACGTTCTGGCTTGCCGGCCCGATGGCGTCGGCGGCGAGACCGATGCCAGATGGCCGCACGCCCGAACCAGGCGGCTGGAACCGCATCGTGCTGGAGGTCCAGGACCTGCCGGCGCTCGCCGCCCGGATGCGCGAGGTCGGCGTGCGGTTCCGCAACGAGATTGTCGACGGCCCAGGCGGGAGCCAGATCCTTTGCGAAGACCCGTCCGGCAACGTCGTCGAGCTTTTTGAACCAAGGGCATGATCCCTCCCGAGCCGCGGGGTGCCGGTCATGGTCTGGATCGTTGACGCTGCGCGCTCCTTCCGCGCCAGTGAAATCGGATTATTTCGGTTTGCCGGCTGATGTTATAATGGCGCCCGCTCACAGGGGGAATCCGACATGGCCAAAGCCTTGACCATCGGCGCGCCGCAGCATCCGGCACTGAGCGCCGCCTATGAACAGGACTGCAGGGAGATGCTGATCCCCCATCTCGACGCCCTCCTCGACAAGGTCGAGGCCGCCGGCTGGGATCGCGGCCAGGCCGCCTCGGCGCTCATGTATCTCGCAGCCAGGCGGCTGAAGCCGGCCTGAGGCCACAAATCACCGTCAGTTGCGGCACAATCACCTTATTCTCGAAGCCTGGTCGCCACGAAATCATGAAACTTGTTCGTAACCAAGATCGTGGTATTGTTAGCTGGGGCTAATGCACAGGCATGTCTTGTGCAGTGTTGGGTAGGGTAAAAAATTGGGCGCGAGCGTTAAGTTAGGGGCGAGATCCTATCTCGTCCGGTCATCGGTCATTGAGTGCGAAGGCTGCGGCGGCACCGGGCAGGTTTTCCAATGCCCGCGCTGGACAAGCTCCAACGGCCTTTGCTGTCCCGCCGGCACGCACCAGCGCGGCTGCCCCGGCGCCAGCGCGCCTTGCACCGAATGCCGCGACACCGATCGCCACGGCGCCGACGCGGCCCATCCCTCGGCCTGATTAGGCAGCTCTTGGGTCCCCTCGCGGCAGGCTTCGGCGGCCGGCCATGGAACCAGCAGCGCCGCTCGCTGTTATGTCTGACCGCGGCATCCTATATACCGGTGTCCGCGCGATCATGCGGCTGACAGAAAGCGAGGCCTGACATGCCCGACGACAAATCCAAGACCAAACAGGACCGCAAGCTGGTTTCGAGCGAGGAGACCTACGAGGTTGCCGCCTTCGCGCGCAAATACGGCATCCCGCAGAGCGAAGCCCAGACCATCATCAAGCGCTACGGCCCTTCGCGCAAGAAGCTCGACAACCACATGGCCGCGCGCGGCTAGAAGGCGGCGTCGGCTGCCGCCAACCATGTCGTCGGCATGCCGACGAAGCCAGACTGGCGAGAACGGAGGGCCGCGATCATGTCCGACACTATAAGCAGGACCGGCAGTTGCCTGTGCGGCGGCGTGCACTTCGTCGTCACCGGCCAGCCGATACGGGTCGGGCTGTGCCACTGCAAGGATTGCCGCAAGGCCGGTGGCTCTGCCTACTCGGCCTTTGCCATCTGGCCGCGCGACGCCTTCGAGGCATCGGGCGAAGTCGCCACCTACGGCACGCGCAGCTTCTGCCCGACCTGCGGCGGTCGTGTATCCTTTGTCGGTGACGACGAGGTCGAGGTGATGCTCGGCAGCCTCGATGTCGCGCCGACCGACCTCGCCCCCGAATACGAATTGTGGATCACCCGGCGTGAGACCTGGCTGCACGCTCTGCCCGGCACCGAGCAGTTCGAGCATGACCGGCCCCATGATCGGACAATGCCGAAGGACGACGAACCGCCAGCGCCAAGACCTTTGTCGGACGCCGTCGCGCACGATTGAAAATTCATCTTTCGGGGCCGGAACCCTCCCCGATCGGCGACGTTATCCGGCGCCCCTTCAGTGCACCGTTCTCCCGAACAGGCAGCTCGCTCAGGGGCCAACCTCTATCCGTTACGGAGACGACCGTTGAACGACAAGATGTTTCCCCACCCTGTCCGCCTGAAATTCGCCGCCGAGCGCGAGCGCGTGGTGCGCAGCGCCTGGGAAGGTCTGGAATGCCTCGGCGACTGGCCGGCCGGCCAGGGCCGCCAATACCGGGCGGCGCTGCGCTGCTGCCGCGACGCGCTCGATGGCTGGACGCCGCCGAAAAAGGCGATGCGGGCGATGATCGACGCCGCACGCGAAGCACACATCCTCCAATAGCGGGAAAGCGAATGGCCGATTTGATGCTGTCGACGCCAATACGGATCAGACCACACGGCTCGAACACGATCCGGGACGTCGTCACGCTGAGGGATGCCAGCGAAATCCTGATCGATTGGCCGCAGGCAAAGCGCGGTCCCTTCTATCAGGCCGCGCGAGAGCAGATAGAGGCGGCGCTGAATGGCGATGGCGGCGCGGCGCAAGCTCAGGAAGCCTTTGCCGCCCTATGCAACCATGCCGGCGTGTTGGTTCGCTAATTTTCCGATTGCCATGGACACCACCTAAAAAAGAAGGGCAAGGCGCGTGGCGCCTTGCCCTTCTTTTTTACGGAGACTGCTGATTATTGGGGCGGCTGCTCGCCATGGACGATAGGGCTTTCGTTTCCGATGCCGAAATTCTTGGGGGCCATCAGCATCAGCACGATGACAATGGCGATCGAGGCGAGAAATGTGGCGGTGCTGGCGATATCTCTCACAGTGCCGTCCTTTCAGAATTCGAAGTCCCGACAGAAACGTCCTCGACAAGCCGAGGTTCCGGCAAATTAATCTCTATTAACTTCTACTGGGCAGGCGGCTGGGCCGGCACTTCGCCCGGCTTGATCACCGGTGTCTTGCCCTCGTCGGGCGCCGGCGCGGCGATGCCCTGATCGCCGGTGGCCGGCGGTTTCAGCACCCCGCCGCAATCGCTGAGCTTGTCGGTCAGATTGCCGCCGCCAGGCTGCTGCTTGGCGCCTTGGTCCGACTGCATCCGGCATTTGTCGGCCTGCTGGGCCGGGCTCTGCTGCGGATCCGTCTGTGCCGCTGCCGGCACTGCCAGGGCCAGCATCAGCGAAGCGATGGCGAGAGGTTTCATCTCGGCCTCCTTTTCTTGCACGGCCGCCGGCGGCGGCCTTCCCTTCGCAGGGACAACGCCTGTCTGCCAAAAAGGTTGGCGACCAAAAATCCATCGCATGGATTCTATTCGCGCGGCCGCTTGCCAGACACCGGAGCGGATTTCTTGTCAGATCCTGCCACCGCGCCCGTTCCGAGTTGGAGCCGATGCAGCAAGCCGGCCACGACAAGCACGATCAGCGTACCGAGCCCGGCCACTTGCCAGAGGCCGAGCCCGCAGGCGACACCGATCGCGCCAGCGAGCCACATGCCGGCACCTGTCGTCAGCCCATGCACCTCGCCGCGCGAAAACATGATCGAGCCGGCCGCCAGGAAGGCGACGCCGGCGGTCACGGCTTCGACCACGCGGATCGGATCGACCTTGACCGAGTCCTGCGCGAACATCGGCGCATGGATGATCTCGATCGTCAGGATGCCGAAAGTGGCGGCAGCGACGCAGACGAGAATATGCGTACGCAGTCCGGCGGGGCGGTTGCGCCATTCGCGTTCGAAGCCGATGACCGCGCCGTAAAGCGTCGCCAGCAACAATCGCGCGGCGATGACCGGAAACGAGGTGTAGGTGGGATGGCCGAATTCCTCGACAAGCTGTTCCATGATTTTCCTTTGAATGCCAGAAGCCCACAACGTGAACGGCGTGCTGGAGTTCCGTCCAACAGGGGCACCTGAAACATCCCGGATTTTCGACCTGCGACAGGGAACCTTGCCAAGGGGTCGGAGTTGCGCCTTGACCTCTAGAACAGGAGCAACTGATGACCAGCGACAAAAACGATCTCGACCGCGTCTGGAAGCTGATGGACAAGATAGGCTTCTGCATGCTGGCCACCCGCGAAGGCGAGGACATTCGCTCACGGCCCATGGCAGCGCACACTGTGCGCGAGGAGAACACCATCTATTTCCTGACCGACGCCGACAGCCACAAGGATGATGAGATCGAGGCTGAACCGAATGTCGCCCTGGCCTTTGCCGATTCCAGGGGCCAGAAATATGTCTCCGTCAGCGGCGTGGCGGAGGTTTCCAATGACCGCGCGAAGATCAAGGAATTGTGGTCGACACCCGCAAAAGCCTGGTGGGACAGCGCCGACGATCCGTCGATCCGCGTGCTCAAGGTGACGCCGAAAGACGCCCAGTTCTGGGATAGCCCGGGCACCGTCGTCAGCTACGTTAAAATGCTGGCAGCCGCGGTCAGCGATATCAGGCCGGACATTGGCGATACCGGCAAAGTACGGATGTAGCGGAGATCGGCCGGGCGCTAGCCTCAGCGGGCACAGAACTCAATCTCATCGAGATGGGTCGGGGTTGGCGCCGCCCTTGGCCGTGCCAGCCGCTTTGTCCCTGGAAACTTTCATCACGAAATCACTGGCCGCGACGCTAGGGGTCAGCGAGGCGTCTCTGCCTCGCCTTCGGACGGGACATCTGGCGGATCGGCCCTTTGCGGGCAATCCTCATAGCGATGGTCGCGGGCACCGCAGAAAGAACAGCACATGGCCTCGCGGCCCCCGTCTCCGGGCCGCCATTGCGGTGATTCATAGGGTTTCCTGCTGTCCATGCCCAGCAATGCGCGACGCGCGATTTGGTTGCGCGGCTCCGCGCCACGTCTCGCCACGCACAAGGCACAGTCCGTCGCGGAACCGGCGGACCGATTGTGAGTTTTGTAGAATCACGCCCGGGAGCAATTCCAGAAAAAGTGAATCGGTTTTTATCCGCAATTGCGCCAAGACAGAGAAACAAGACAGAGAGAAACCGCCATGTCCGCTCGTGTTCGCATCCTGTTGATGACCCTTGGCACCGTGCTCGCGGCGACCGGTCTGGCCGAGGCGCGGCCTGACAGCCGCAGCATGAGCTGCGCCGCGATCCAAGCCGCGATCCAGAGCCACCGCGCCGTGGTGCTGACCACAGGACCGAACACCTATGACCGCTATGTCAGGCAGTTCGGCAATGAATGCGACTGGCCCGAAGTGCCGATGTCGGCCTATATCCCTGCCCGCGACGGACACTGCCCGGTCTACAGGTGCGACGAACCCGTGAACAATTTCCCGGAGTGACAGCAGCGGCCTGCACCAATTTTACCTGTGCCAATTTTAACCGCGGATCAGGACCACGTTGATCCTGGCGCCCGAACCGGCTAGGGGTGATGCGCCCTGCCCGCTTCTCCCGCTTCGTCTAATGGTAGGACAGCGCCCTTTGAAGGCGTGAATCGTGGTTCGAGCCCATGAGCGGGAACCAACAATTTCAATGGGTTATGCCCATGGTCAGCCAACGTGACCAATATGAGACGAGTAAGCGGCAGCGTACACATGCGGACTAAGGCGACGCGCCGTCGTGGCCCGATCCCCAAAAACGGGGAGCGGCGAGCTGGTCTATCCAATTTTGGACTGACCCCATAACTGCCGCTCCCCAGCGCTGCCGGCGCGCGGTTCGTGTGCATCGGTTTGTCGTCCCGGCGTCGAGCGGCGATCAGGACTTCTCGTCCCCGTTTGGATTGGGTGCCGGTGCCTCTCGCACGTCTCGCGGTGGCGGATCGACATGTCGGGGTTCTGGCGACGCTTCCTTGTCGGGACGACGGACAGGTGTCTCCTTCGGGTCGGGCCGCGATGGGTCTTTGATCTTGTCTGGCATATCCACTTCCTCCCATCCTCAGAAAACCGGCTCGCTCCCCTCTTGTTCCCGTCTGCCTTTAAAACGCCACGCCACCTGAGGGCAGCGGGCCGCGAACCCGGTGCAACAAACATCGGCATAGCGCGTTGAAGCTCGTCCGAGATGGAGCTTCAAGACATGGATCTGGCAACTTCCGCGGTAATGGTTCTGCTCTCTTGCAACCCTGGCGCCCCATCCGTCTGCAAGCCGATTGATATGGCTCCCACCATTTTTGCATCGCTCGATGAGTGCCAGCTGGCATTGGCTGACAGGCTCGCAACCGCGCCCCATGGGGAAATGGTCGGGCGGTGCCGTTCGGTCGACCCGTCCGCAACAGCTTCATTGCCGGCCGGATATAGGACGGTTGTCGTCACGAGGGGCAAAGGGGCGGATGCCGTCAGCAGCCGGTATATCGTCCTGCACAAGGACTGAAGCCCGCCATAGGCTCGCCGAGAAAACCCCAACGAAATCTCAGCGAGCCAGCCGCCCCGGTACAAGGGACAAAAGGGCGGCCAATTGATCTACGAGTCCGTTATCCACAAAGTTGCCGGAAATCGTCATGCCACCTCATGTCCTGAGTCCGGCTTCCGCGATCACACCATAGGCCAAGGCGGTCACGTGGTTCACATTACAACCACGAGCGGTCGATTCCTCAGGGATGTAGCCACTTAGAAAGCCCGCCGCAGGTCGCTCCTGTGGCGGGCTTTTCCTATTGGGACCAAGGTCTTGGTGCGGCCCGCTTCCTTGCCCAACCAGATCTGTGCCGGGCCGGCCGCCGCCCTTTGTGCCAACTTTGAAGGCGTTAAGCGTGGGTCTGGCCTATGATGAGGGAGCAGCCCTCCTGCGGGCATCCCCAGGGCTTTGAACCGATCTTCCTGAAACCATTTCATCGACCTCGCGTTGACCAACGGGGCATGGCTAGACACAGGAGACATTTCATGACCGTCAACTGCCGCATATCCATCGACAATCGGCCCGACGCCGCCGACGCCATTTTCCAGGCGGTGCCGCGGATCGGAGAAAGCGTTTCGCTGTCGGTCGACGGAAGTCAACAGGACCTGCGGGTCTCACGCGTGGTGCATGTTCCCGGCGGCACACCGGAAGGTGCCGCCATCATCGTCGAAGTGACAACCAATATTCTCTAGGTCGTCGGTTTCGCACTTTTACCGAATTTGCTCTAAATGCCGAAGCCCAGCGCGGCGGCATCGTCCATATCGACGCCGGCTTGCGGCACGATAATCGACGCCAACGGCGCGCTGAGGCGCCAGCTGAGCTGGCCGGGCGACCGCTCCAGGGCGGCGGTCCCACCCAGCGATTGCGGCGCCACCCGCTGCAGGACGACAGTGCCGAAGCCCTTGCGCGTGGTCTCGTCGTGCCCGTCGTCAGGACGAGGCGTGGATGTCTCTTTCCAGAGCAGATGGAATTCACGCCCGGCCGAAGCCCCCGAGCCAGAAGCATCTGAACCCGGATCGCCGGAGCCTATCGTCCAGGTGATTTCGACCCGGCCGTCTTCGCTGCCCAGCGCGCCATATTTGGACGAGTTGGTGCCAAGTTCGTGGAAAGCCATGCCGAGGTTCTGCACCGCATTCGACTGTAGCGTCAGCACCGGGCCGGAGAGCAGGGTCTGCTCCTCGTGGCCGAAGGGCTTCAGATGTTCCTGGATCAGGTCGAACAGGCTGGCGCCCGCCCATTCCGAGGTAACCAGCAGATCGTGCGAACGCGACAGCGCCATGATGCGGGCGCGGATCAGCTCCTCGAACTCGCGCGGATCGCTCGAGCGCTTGCTGGTCTCCCTGACCATAGACAGGATGACCGCGAACTGGTTCTTGACGCGATGATTGACCTCCCGCATCAAGAGCCTGATGCGGCGCTCGCTCTCCTTGGCGGCGGAAATGTCGCGGGCGATCTTCGAAGCGCCGACGATCTCGCCATGGGCGTTCTTGATCGGCGAAACCGTCAGCGAGACGGAGATCAGCGTGCCGTCCTTGCGCTGTCGAATCGTCTCATAGCTCGCCACCCGCTCGCCGTTGCGGACCCTGCCGATGATCTCGGTCTCTTCGCTCTTGAGGTGATCGGGAATGAGCATGAGGATCGATTGGCCGACTGCCTCCTCCGCGCTGTAGCCGAACATGCGTTCGGCCGCCAGGTTCCAGCTCATGACGATGCTGTTCAAATCCTTGCTGATGATGGCATCGAAAGAAGAATCGACAATTGCAGCGAGCCGCCCATCGGCGAGTGTGTCCAGCCTGTCGCTGCGCTTGCTGTCGGCCATCACCGTCTGGAATTCCGCCATTCCCGCTAGGTAGCGCGCTTGCGGCGCAAAGCAATTGCCCGGGGAAAGAATTGCTTCAGGCAAGCCGCCGCTCAGCGAACGTCACATCAACCTGTCGGTTTCGCGCCCTCGCCGTCAGGCAGCACGCCGAAATCCTGCGATTTGACGCCTTGCTCGGCCGTCAGGAATCCGTCCGAGGCGAGGCCGCGCCGCAACAGCTCCCTGACCGCGGCCGAGCGGCTTGGCATGCGCTTGTCGTAGCGCCAGTTTTCCAGCGCCGCCAGTTCGTCGGCGGTGAGCATGATCTGCAGTCGCTCGGGGCGTTCCAGTTCAGCCATGGCGCTTCCTCGCTCAGGACCAAAAATACGTTGAATTAGTACCTTACTCATTCCACTTATAATTAGGTCAAGTCTCATGTTGCGTCAAGGCCGGCCATTACGTGGTCCACACATCACGCTCATGATGAGGATCAAGCGCAGGCCGCGCATTTGTGTAATTCTACTAACTAATTGATTTATTTATGTATTTAACAGATGTTTACTTGTCGTTGATCGGCATCGGGCGCATTGTGCAGCCTGAACAGAAAACCGTTCCCCCCGGGAGGTTTCTATGCGTTACGAATACTCCGCGCAGCTGCGCGACGACGTCAATTCAGCGGTTCTGGCCGCCTTCAACAAGACCGGCATCGTCAACATTACAGCGGTGGCTGAGCGTGTCCGGATCAGCAATCTGGCCGAGAATGTCGCGCTCGAGGACATTGAATATCTGGTCCTCCAGGCAGCCCAATTGCTTGGCGCGGCAATCGAATTCGACGGTCTGAACAGTGGGCTGGCTCTGCCTGGAGACGGCGACGGCGAAGATGACGACAGCGCGATCGCCTCGTTCGATCTTCGTCAGCCGGCCTCGCTGCAATAGACACCCTCGCGCCGCACCGGCCAGCCGCCGAAGGCATCCGCGCGCGAAGCGGCCCGTAAGACGGCGCCGGATGCTGTTGGAATCGAGCCGGCGCCCTATATAGTTCCGGAAGCCCAACCGGAGACCAGCACCCATGACCCTCGCCACACGAAAACTCGGCAGCCAGGGGCTGCAGGTCTCGGCCATTGGTCTCGGCTGCATGGGCATGAGCCAGTCCTACGGCCAGGCCGACGAGGCCGAATCCATCGCCACGCTGCACCGCGCCATCGAGCTTGGCTGCACCTTCCTCGATACGGCGGAAGTCTACGGCCCGCACACCAACGAGGCGCTGCTCGGCCGGGCGCTGAAGGGCAAGCGCGACAAGGTGACCATCGCCACCAAATTCGGCTTCCGCATCGAAAACGACAAGCAGGTCGGCGTCGACAGCCGGCCGCAACACATCCGTGAGGTTGTGGAAGCCTCGCTCGGCCGGCTCGCCACCGACCATATCGACCTGCTCTACCAGCACCGTGTCGACCCTGAGGTGCCGATGGAGGATGTCGCCGGCGCTGTCGGCAAACTTGTCGCCGAAGGCAAGGTGCGCTTCTTCGGCCTGTCGGAGGCAGGTGCCACCAACATCCGCCGGGCGCATGCCGTCTTTCCCGTCTCGGCCGTGCAGAGCGAATATTCGCTGTGGGAGCGCAATCTGGAGCCGCAGATCATCCCGCTGCTGAAGCAGCTCGGCATCGGCCTGGTGCCGTTCTCACCGCTCGGCCGCGGCTTTCTCACCGGCGACGTCAAGCGCGCCGAGGAGTATCCGGAAGGCGACTACCGCCGCAACGACCCGCGCTACCAGGGCGAGAATTACGACGCCAATGTTGAAGCGGCCGCCACGGTGCGCGCCATCGCGGCCGCCCGAGGCGTCAAATCAGGCCAGGTCGCACTGGCCTGGCTGCTCGGCAAAGGCAGCGATTTCGGCATCGATATCGTACCGATCCCCGGCACCAAGCGCAGACAATATCTGGAAGAAAACATCGCCGCCGCCTCGCTGAAACTCGACGCCACCGAAATGGCGGCACTCGACGAAGCGCTCGCGCCAGGAAAAATCGCCGGCCCCCGCTACAACGAGCGCGGCATGGCGATGGTCGATCGGTAGGGGATTGATCCCCAAAGGTGGAATCGGGTTAGGAAAAACACATGGTAAAATACTGAGGTCCATCCCGATTCAATCGGGATGGGCAGGAGCTTTGAGGACAAGACTCTCCAGCTGATTGGTGGTGAGCACGGCCTGCCCAAAGCCAATAGCTGAGAGAACGGGTCCAAAAATGCTACAGAGTTAGGGACCGAAACGCCTTTACCAAGATTGATGGTTCTAAGAAGTAGTTTTCAAGATCGAGTTGCTTAATCATACGGGCGCAACTCTTCTTTCCTAAGTCGCGATAGGCTTCAAATTGGTCTGGGTCGAAGAATTGGTCAGTGGTAGACTGGTGCGGGAAGTCCGGATTCGAGGCTTTGTACCCCTCGGTTGTGAAATCCAGCCCGGTAGTCATGGTAGCCTTCATATATATAAGTGCGCCTTTTGTGTTGTCCTTGTAAGTGATCTCTCCGACGATGTAAGGCGAGCGAGCTAGGAGAGCGCCGCTCGGATAGCTATCGCTATTCCGCCCAATAAGTAATTCTGGGCCTTTCATATCTACAAAGCTCACGAAGGCTCCAAAATCTTCCCGAATACGATTAATAGATGACACCAATGCAGGAAGATGAATTGAGCTATCCTCCTCCGCATCGACCACAACAATCAGTTTGAGCTTTCGCCGAACGAGTTCGTACAAGCCTAAATTCTCAAAATGCCCCCCGTCGGACAACTCCAAGAAGGGGGCTCTGCTATGATTGCCGACGCCAAAAATGCCGCAGGTGAGCACAGGGCGAAAATATGTCGGCATTGCGGTCCAGATCCATTTCGCAAATCTCCTATTCCATTGGGTGATGGCACCGGGATTACCAACCCAGACCCCTAAGCGAATATTAAGCAGTGCCATAGCCGCGGATACAAAGCGTTCCCGGGTAACGCCTGTGCCGATATAGCCAGCATTGGCATTCGCGGCCGCCCCTGATGCCGCCATGGCCGTTGCCAGGGTGAGCGGACCATACCGGTCAAGATAATCTGTTGTCCGAATCCAGCCGGTCGTGGTCGACCCGATCAAATGGGCCGACATAAGAAAATTGTCACCGCCGCGTAGTGCCACCTTCGCGTCCGGATCGTTGATCATAATTGCGTGGGCATTGACCAAATGGTAAGGACGAGTTCGCTCCGTGCGTCCATTGCTAGCCTGCGTGGCAGGTTGATCGATATCTTTAATGGAAAGAATATCGGCAACGTCAGATTTTCGAGCGGTGCCCGTCTCTATAGCCGACAGCATCGGCATAAAAGTTTCCATTAGCCGGTCGCGATAGAACCGATGCAATCCAATGCCGTTTACGCTACTTCTCCAACCGAGGCCAAAAGCGATGAAAAAAAGACAAATCGCGATGATGGCAGGAAAGCTGGTGCCGGGAGGATTGTCAGGACTGACCAGTTCATGGGCGGCAAACTGCGAAACAAGCAGCAGGCCGGCAATAAAAACGACGGAGCCGAGAGGGGCAAGGACTTGCCCGGCTAGCCCAGGAAGCAGGCTCTTTGCTTTTAGGTAGTAGCCGTACAGAGCTGTGACTACGCCGCTTAAGAGCGAAATCAGTCCACCGAGGGAATTGTATAAACTAAGTCCGGGACCAGACAGACCTGCTGTCAATATCGGCAGCGACCCGAGAAACATCATTGTAACAACGAATGGAAGAAAAAAACTGGACCATTTTTCGAACGCACGCCGCAAATGGTACGCGCTGTTAGCCGGGCCAAGCATTTCGCCAATCGCCCATGCGAACACTCCACCACAAGTAAAAGCAATCAAAAGAAGAAACGCCGCCATCATTGGCTGAATTTGGTCGATGCTTCGCCATTTTACAACGACATAGACGAGAACTGCGGCTGCGAGAGTGCAACGGATCACAATCCTAGAAACCGTTCGCAACCAAGAACGTGCACGAATGGTTGAGTCCGTCTGCACGCGACTGAGGAAAGCTAGTAGGATGAGACCCAGAAGAAACAAAATTATCAGAAGTACGGCGAGAGCAATCAAGGCTGCATAGAAAGGCTGGAGACTCAATACTTTCAGCGCCGTCGGGCTGCTGCAATCGTCGAAATTGATGATCCATAGTATATTGCAGCTTGATAGAGACTCGGCGACAGGTTGGGGTGTTATTTCGTGGTCGAAAAATTCAATCATCCCGAACATGAATACAAGCACTGGGAGCCAGACAATCAAACTCAAAATAATGGTGCGGATCACTGCAACGATGAGACCAGCAAATCCAATGCCGTCACCGGACGTGAGGTAGGAGCCATGTCTGCGAAGGAATTCGAGGTTCTTCGCGGCGGCAGATGATGGCTGCGATCCGTCATCTGCGTCTTGATAGGGAAAATTATGAGAGTCCGCGCCAAAGTCAGGGACTGGCGTTTGTGACAGTTGCCGTTCTTCACTGGCACGTTTATTGGACCAAAACCACGAAAGAGCGGATCCTATGTATCCGCCACCGGAAACGGTCGATACGTAGTCGAAACGCTTGAGAAGCCCGCTTGAGGCGAAGACCTGCAGCACGCCTAGGGCGACTATACCAGACCTAATTCCGCCTCCGGAAAGAGCTATGCCTGTTAGATTGGGCTTCGATGCACCCCAGAGGTACGCCATTTCCTCCCGGAGCATATCGTCTTCATCCAAGTGCAATGACGGAATTGGCGATCCGGGCGCCGCTGCTCTCATCTACCCCACCCCGATGCCGCCGCTATGATCCAAACCTAATGTACTCTATTGTCAGTCTGGCCATTGCCATGACAACTCGCTTGCGCGCACCTTCCGACCCCGCTCAAGATCGTTTACCCGAACAAAGCTGCCGGGCTCGAGTGTTAGTTCGAACAAGACGCATGCCAAGCCAGTTTCGTCAGCGCGATACGGCCTCAACTCCACGCGACGCTTGGCCATCGGCTTGCCAGCGTACGCGCGACTGACGCCAAATATGGTTGCCAGAAATTGGCTCGGCTGGCCGTTGGCCACTATCGTTGGATCAAAAGAAAACTGAGAACGATTGCTCGTCCATCGCCCTGCAAAGTAGGCATCTGCGGAAGCATCGTTCGACCAGCGGCAGCCAGAGCGGGAGGCATATTTGACGTGAAATGATTTAAGCGTCGCATCGTATTTCGTTTTGTATCCGCCATCATGGTAGTCATCATACGATCGTCCCCCGACGACCTTGGGGGAAGCGAATGTTGGATAGATTTCGCATTTGTCGATCTTCGGAGACGCCCCTCTTTCGAGTGTCACGTCGTCTGGGCCACTTTGCGCTGACGATTTACCATCCAATCCACTCTTGACCACGACAACCCCGCGTCGCGAAAGTCCGCTCGTCCGGTCATTGGCAATGTAGGCAAACGACACTCTGCGCGTCGCTCCGTCAGCGAAGACCGATTTGAGCTTAGCCACGTCGCGCCACCCTGCCGTGGTGAGAAACAGCCATGCACCATCAGGTTGATTGGCAGCGCCAGGAATGCTTGGGCAATCCGCCAGCGCTAGGATTGTTGAGGCAAGCAAGGCAAAGGCAGTTGTCGCCAAGAATGACCGGATCATCATTACCCCCTGGTGGCTTCTTTACATACTTAGATAATCAAGCAGAAGACTGGCAAGCCATCTTAGTATATAAACCTCTCCCAATAAAGCCGTTCTATAACGATTTTAAGACGACGCCGCGCGAGACGGTAATCGTTGCTTGCATGTGCGAGCCCTCCACTCGCGCACGCGCAAAACCGTTAAAGCAGACTGCATTTTCCGCATATTTCCACGATATAGTCGAATATTAGACACACAGAAATCAACAAGTCAATTTCTTTCAAGTAATTGCAGATTTTTTGGACAATTTTATTGTCCGCCACAGACTTGCCTCGCTGTAGGCGGGGCCCCTCGCCTTTTGAGTAACTGGCGTTCGAGTGTTCGCGTTGCGTCCCTAACTCCCAGCTGCCGGCACTTTCTTCGGCGCGGCCGCCGCCGTTTAGCGACGAGCTTCAGTACCACCGGCTGGTACTTCGACAGCGCGCCCGTTACGGCGTCAAATCAGGCCAGGTCGCCCCGGCTCGGCTAGCTCGGCAAGGGCACCAATTTCGTTGTTAACATCGTGCCGATCCCCGGCACGAAGCGCAGAAAATATCTGGAGGAGAAACTCAACGCCGCGCTGAAGCTCGACGCCGCCCAAATGACGGCGCGGGACGCGGCGCTCGCGCCAGGAAAAATCGCCGGCCCGGCTATAACGAGCGCGGCAGGGCGATGGTCGACCGGTAGCGTTTTCGTATGTCCCGGACATCCGGCCCCGCCGGTCAGTCGCGGGATCAAACAGGAACGTAGGTCAACCTGATCACATCCCCGTCCATCCGATCATGAGCCACGAGGCGCAGCGGCGGCCGGGGTCCGGCGAAATATGGCTTGCCGCCACCAAGCACGACGGGGTGCAGGTAGATCCGGTACTCGTCGATCAGGCCAAGGTCTGTGAGGCTTCGCGCCAGGTTCGGGCCGGCAACTTCAACCTCCCCGTCGCGCTCTGCCTTGATCGCACGGATCGCGCTCTCCAGATCACCCTGGACAAGCCGCGCGTTGGGGCCGACCGATTTCAACGTGCGCGAGACGACCCATTTCGGCTGCTTGCGCCACGCCGCCGCGAAGGCGTTCTCATCCGCACCCCATTCAGCATGATCATCATCCCAGTAACGCATGATCTCATAAATTTGCCGACCGTACACACTGCCCGCCTGCCGCTCCGCCTCCTCGATGAAGTGGCGAAACAGCGCAGGGCCTGGCGCGAATCCCGTATGGTCGACATAGCCGTCCAGCGACTGGTTCATCCCGAAGACAAGCCTGGCCATGTCCACTCCCTTTCCTTTCGCGTCATATCGGAGCGCAATCCGATTGCATTATGCAATCAGTTATAAGCCATATCGCCTGAGCTTCGCAATTGGTTTTGGCGTGCATGGAGCTGCGCCCCGTGTCGGCAGCCGCAGTCGGACCTTTGCAGTTGCAGTTGCAGTTGCAGTTGCAGTTGACGACAAAGTCCAGCTTCCCCTCGCAAGAGCAACCCGGACTTGCGCTACTCGCCAAGAACCATGTGCAAGAGGTGGACCGTGCTTCGTGCGTTGGTTTTCTTGAGCAGATTGGCCCTATGAAACTCGACCGTTCGCGGGGCAATTTTCAAGGTGCGGGCAATCTCCTTGCTCGAATAACCCCTGACGATCTGGGCGAGCACGACACGCTCGCGGGCCGTGAATGCGGCATGGCCGGTGTCCGCTAGGATATCCAGTGCGCCATTCAGCTTCCTGATTTCCTGCTTGGCGGCCTGGAGTTCCGGGGTCTCTAGAAATTCCCATTCCCCCTTTCGCCGGGTGATGGTGAATTGATGGGCACGCGCGACATCGAGCAAATCCACCGCCCTGCTTTTCGACAGGGAATACGTGCACAACACGAGCATCTTCTGACCCGCCAGTGAGCGGTCGAGTTCATGCTCATATTGGCAAAACTCCTTCCAGTGGCTGGTCCCGATCCAGAAGGCGTTACCGCTGATTCTGATCCCGGCATAGCCCCGTTCCAATGCCGCGCGCAGCTTCTCATTCCAGCCGCCAGTAATGTGCTGCATGTCGAACTCGCCGCCCGGAAGGTACCAATCCGTGGCAGCGATCATCTCCATCTGGCCGGCCAACAGGCGTGCATCGATGTCGGGGATGGATTGCCGCAATGCATCCTTCGCCGCTTCTGCGTCGATCGGATCGGAGACCGCCCAGATGCAGAATTCGTTGTCGTCCAGGCCGGCCGCGAAATAGGAAGCGTTTGTGGCAAGCAGGTCCTGTTCCGCTTCGTAGAAGACGCAGATATGTGTGCCCCAGGATATTTCGCCCATGACGCGGATGCCGGACTTGCGGGGCGCGTGGGCAGGCTCATCGTTCATGTCGACGACGCTTTCCGGGTGCACGAGTACTTCACTGAGCCACTAAGTCAGTCGCAGCCGACGGCGGCCCACGCTACGTCGACCATTCCGTTACGGAACCTGTTGATCGTGCCAGTAGAATATGCGCGACAGCTGGCCATTTATGGGGGCGTGCATGTCCAGAGACTATCAGCCGTGGCCCCAACATGACAGAGATTTTCAAGGCCGGGTTCGGTAATCTGATCCGCACCACTGCGGCCGCCAACCCGCGCCTCTCAGGCGTGCCGGAAGCGATCGCGGCCCGGCTGCCCGATCTATCGAGGGATGGCTTGGCCATCAGCGATCTGCGCGAAAAGGGTATGGCGCTCGTCTACGTCAACAGCGCTTTCCAGAACATCACCGGCTATTCCAGTGACGAACTGATCGGGAGAAACTGCCGTTTCCTGCAGGGCAGTGATCGCCTTCAACCCGAAATCCAGTCCATTCGCGACGCCATCGCCCGACGTGCGGATGTTGCCGTCACCCTGAAGAACTACCGCAAGGACGGTAGCTGGTTCTGGAACGAACTCCGTCTCTCGGCCATAAGCATCGCTGGTGGCGAGCCGACGCACTATATCGGACTGGTCCGGGACGTGACGGCGAGCAGGTCCGCCGCAGCCCAAATCGCCAAGAGCACCCGCGCCGACATGCTGACCGGTGTGCTCAACAGATATGCCTTCGTCGAGGACGTCGACATCCTGCTAGGCAAAAGCGGACGGCCGATCCTGATCGCGAAGATCGACATGGCCCGGTTCCATGACATCAACGAAGGCTACGGATATGACGTTGGCGACCAGGTGCTGATGCAGATTGCCCGACGCCTGACCAACACTGCCGCGGCATTGGTCTGCCGCACGGGATCCAACGAGTTTGCGCTTGCCCAGCCTCTAACCCATGCCGAGGAGGCTCGAGCGACAATCGAAAGGATCCGGCAGTCCCTGGCGCCGCAATATCTCGTTGCGGGCGCAACGATCAGGATACGTTTCGCGATGGGCTATGTCGTTGGCAACGAAACGACAGACGCCATAACGCTGGTACGTCGTGCCGGTGCCGCCTTGCATCGGTCGAAGGCATCTGCGTTCCTCGATGTTTGCGCATTCAGCTCCGAGGACGACAGGCGCGCCCGAAACCGACTGCGCATGACCAGCGAAATGCAGCAGGCCCTGGAACATGACGAGTTCGATTTTCACTACCAGCCGCAGGTCGACCTCGCCACGGGAACTATTGTGGGCGCCGAGGCCCTGTTGCGATGGCACCATGGCCTGTTTGGGGTGCAGTCGCCGGACAAGTTCGTGGGCCATGCCGAAGACACGGGGCTCATACTCGACATTGGCGCCCGCGGTCTTCGCACCGTCGCCGACTTTGTCTCGCGTGTGAACAGGGACCGACAAGTCCCAATACGCTTCTCGTTCAATGTTTCGCCGCTCGAATTCAAACTTCGTGACATGCCGAAATTTGTCGCCGACGTGCTCGCGGCCAGCGGCGCTGATGCAGCATGGATCAAGCTGGAGCTGACCGAGAGCTTGATGGTCGAGAGTTCCACGGAAATGCTGTCGATCATGAGACACCTGCGCGAACTGGGTGTGGGCCTATCCATCGATGACTTCGGAACCGGCTATGCCAATCTGCGCTATCTCGAGGATTTCCCCCTAACAGAGATCAAGATCGATCGCGGTTTTGTCAAAGGGTTGGCGCAAAGCCGATCCAAGCGGGTCATCATTGAGTCGATCATCAGGATTTCCAGAGAACTCGGCTTTCACGTCGTCGCCGAGGGAATAGAGACAGAGGTGGAACGCACGCTGTTGCGCGACATGGACTGTGATTTCGGGCAAGGATTTCTGTTCGGTCGGCCTGTTGACGCAGCAACATTTGAACCGCTGGTTTAAGGGCTCGCACGACCACATCAGGGCGGTACCCTCGCGTGGGTTTGAGGTCGTGCGACGCGGCTGAAGAAGGCATATGGTCAAGCTGGCGTAGTCGCCTCGCTGCTCTCCCCCGGCAGCGGGTTTTTCGTGCCATCAAGAGGCTCGAATTTTTTTGCGCAGGGGTCTTGAAGCCGTTTGCGAAGCTTCCCAAATCGTTCGCCGTCGAGGCTGTATGGCTCGACGACGGGCGCTGCCGCTGGGCGGCGCACCTTGTACCCATGTTGCTTCAAGGAGAATGTGGCTATGAGAACCTTTGACTCGCTTTATCGAACCACCGTCGGATTCGATCGTCTTTTCGACATGCTCGAAAACAGCGCCAGGACCGACTGGCCGCCTTACAATATCGAGAAGACGGGTGAAAACGACTACCGTATCGCCATGGCTATCGCCGGCTTCAGTTCCGACGAGGTCGAGTTGACGCAGAATGGCCCGGAACTTGTGGTTGTCGGCCAGAAATCCACCGACACGGAGGGGCGTCAAGTGCTGCATCAGGGCCTTGCCTTGCGCAACTTCAGACACGTGTTCAAGCTGGCCGACCACATGAAGGTGGTGGCTGCGTCCCTTGAGAATGGCTTGCTCAGCGTCGAGATCGTGCGGGAAATCCCCGAGGAACTGAAGCCTCGCCGCATCAACATCGGCCCTGGCGACGCTATGGCCGTCAGCAAGCAGATTATCCAGGACGTCGAGAAACCGCGCAAGGTTGCCTGACGCGATACTTCAACACGAACACTGCGGTCGCCTCCCGGCTTCGGTCGGGAGGCCTTGATTGCGGAGATTGGAGATGAATCAGCAGACTGAAACATTCCGCGCCGCAAACCGGCGCATCGGACGTTTCGAGGGTCTTTTTTGCCTTCTCGACAGTCCGAGCGATGTGCTCAAGCATCCACGCATGGGTTTGGACGAAAAGCGGGCCTTGCTCGCATCATGGGCATCGGATTCGCATGCCGTCGAAAATCACCCCACCTTACGCAAACTGGACAATGGCAAGATCGTCCCTGTCGACGATATCTTGCGATGCCTGAAGGCGCTGGATCAAGTCGGCTCCGCCGGCCAGGGTCGTTCGCGCTGGGCAATGCCATGGATGATGGCATTTGATCGTCGCGGCCGGCGCATCAATGGATCGCCGCGCAGACGGCGCTTTACCGGTAGGGACGACGACGATGATCCGCCGCCTTCCCCGGCGGCGGTATCGCCACGTGTACCCGGCGGGGGCCAAAGTGGCGCGTATATGATGGTTGAGCGCGAGCCCGCTTATGCCTGACGGATCGCCTAGATTGCGTTATGCAATCAGTTGTAAGCTATTTCATTGGATGTTCGCAATCGGTTTTGGCGCGCATGAACACCTCACGGGCTCAGGTCACCGTGTTGGCCGTATCCTGAAGATTGGCAGTTCCCAGCCGCCGGTGCACCGGCGTCATCGAGACGATCCCGCTCAGCCGCCTTGGTACCCCAGAGGACCTTGGCAAGGCGCCTCTCTTCCTGGCATCCGACGAAAGCGCCTACATTACCGGCATCGAACTGGACGTCGACGGGGGCGCGGCGCAGTTCTGATCCCAGACCGCGATAACGGCACGCTCGCCTGTATCCCAGGGACAGTCCGACGACCTGGCGAGCGTTGCCCGCAGGCGTGGTCGCTGTTACGGTCCCGTGTCGGGGTTCGGCACGGCGACGACATACAGCAAGGCAGCATGACCACGCTCGAAAGAACCTTTACGCGGCGCGAGCCGAAGCAGCAACGCTCGCGGCAGACCGTGGACGCCGTGCTCGAGGCGGTCCAACTCGTGGTGAAACGCCACGGGACCCGGGCCATTACCACGAACCGCATCGCGGAGGCCGCCGGCGTCAGCGTCGGGTCGCTGTATCAGTACTTCCCCGACAAGCGCGCAATCTTCACCGCCCTTCATGACCGGCACGTCGACGATGTACGGCAGGTCATCGGGCAGACGACTGCTGCCTGCGCCTCGGCTCCGCTGGAGGAATTCACGCGCGAGCTCGTCCGCGGTCTGGTGAATGTGCACGCAGAAGCTGGCGAACTGCACGAGATTGTTTCGTCCGCTGTTCCGGAGGGCGCTCTCGGCTTCAAGAACGCGCTGCATCACACCTTCGGGCGGGTGCTGTCACAAACCGACCAGAATCGATACAGCCCCGACCAGACGCAGCGAATGCTTTTTGTCCTTCCGAGCATGGTGGAATCGCTCGTGCACGGGACGGTCCACCCGGCGCGCGCGCTATCGCGTGATGGCGCCATGAGCGAGACGATCCGTACCGTGCTGGTCTACGTGAATTCTTTTTAGAGCACCTCGGCCTTGCACTACTGAAACGACGCGGCGTTCTCGGCGGCCCACTGAGCAAACGGGATTGGTTCCCGCCCGGTTACTCGTTTTACCCCGTCCGTGACGGTGTCAAGTCGGCCCTCGCGCACCGCGCGCCAGATGTCCACAAGGGCATCGACGTAGGGACCTCTCCCGGCCCATTCGACGGCGCTGGTGTAGGCCTGCCGGTCGGATATTTCCTCGAAGCCGACGGGCTTGCCGATGGCTCTGCCTATCGTGGCCGCCATCTCCCCATACGACAGCGCCCTGGGGCCGGTGATCACCAGTGCCTGGCCGTCGTAGTCGCGCGAGGTCAGTGCGGCCGTGGCGACGGCAGCGATGTCGTCTGGATGGATGAACGCGATCTTGCCTCCACCCGTGGAAGAGCGCAGCACACCCTCGCGGCGGATGGACTCCGACCAACCGAGCGCATTGGACATGAACCCGGCTGCCTGAATGAACGTGAACGCCACCCCGCTTCCCCGAATAGCATCCTCGCCGCGTGCATGCCACGGACCCGTGCCGATCCCGGTTCGCACGTCCAACGTAGAGAGCTTGACCACGTGGCCGACGCCTGCGTGGCGGGCAGCGAAGGAGATTGCGCGATCCCGTTTCTCGAGGTCCGATCCATCAGTCAGGAGGAATATGCCATCGACCCCGGCCAGCGCGGCAGTCAGGGAGGGGCCTGGCTTTTCGAGGTCTCCGGTATGGATATCGACATGGTCGCCGAAAAGCGCTCTGGCCCTCTTCGCGCTGCGCACGAAGACCGATGGGCGTGCTCTGGAGTCAATGAAGCGCCGGGTTACCCGCGAGCCGATGTTTCCCGTCGCGCCGATGACGAGATGTTTCACTTGAGCCTGCTCCAGCCACGGATCACCTCGAGTGCCATTCGCTTCTGGCCCGCCAGAGTGAAATGCAGACCGTCGCCCACCAGCAGGTCAAAGTGCGGCGGGCTCCCCAGCGTTGAGTGGGCGTCGACAACCGCCCCGTCGCTCTCGCGGACGATCTTGGCCACTCGCTCCAGGTCTTCGTTGCGGAACCAAACCCCGAACCTGGCCAGGCCTGGATGCGCCGCCACCTGCGCTTCATTGACCGCGGGCGGCGTAATCCAGACGCAGTTCGCCGTGGTCTCTCCGGAAACGCGCTGACGCAGCTCGGCAATGTTGCGCGCGGTCTCCTCATGATGGACGAGTGTCTTGGTGGGGCGCGGGCCCTGCGTGCGGGCGTCATTCGTACCGACGAGGAAGAGGATCCAGTCGGGCCGGGAATTGATCATACCCGCGACCCGCACGAGACCGTGCGTGGTCGTCTCGCCTGCGACTGCGCTGATGGTCAACGAGATCCCGTCGGTGCCGCGGCGCTTCGCCAGCACTTCCCTCAGGATTACCGCCCAGGATTGGGGATCGGACGTCAAGCTGTCGCCGAACGCCACGACCTTGGCCCCTTTGCGCAGGGGAAGGCGATCGACCATCGATGCCACGGCCTCGTCGGCAAGCAATGCGCCGGCCGCTTCCGAGGCCTCCTGTTGCATGCGGCCAAGTTCGGTCGCGTAGATCTCAACCGGGAGACCGAGGAGCCCGGCATGGACTTTCGGGCCAAGGCTGGCGCCTCCAGGCAGAGAGGCCAAGCTCCGCTCGGGCTGGATGACCTTCAAAAGCCAGCGCACTTGCTCGTCCGACATGGTTCACCTCGCATCCGTCTGAAGGAGGCGAAGAATAGTCGTACCTTCGGAACGTCGCTACTCGCGTTGCCGGTTCATTAAATTATTGAAATTTCTCTAGAATTTTGCGGCTTCCAGAACCCTCTTCAGATTCAGGAACCGCCTGGGAAAGCATCTGTCACGGTTCGGCGCCTGGTTCGACACGATCTCCGCCGAGAGTGAAAAACTGGCGAAGCTCGACGCCGCCGGAATGGCTGCGCTGGCCGGATGCCCGCACCGGGAAAAGTCTCTGGCCCAGCTGCGAGCGCGGCATGGCGATGGTCGACAAAGCGGGGCCGTGTTCTACGGCTTGTCTTTCGCTGGGAGCGGAATGGGTTTTGTCGGCGTCAGCAGAAATCCGTGCGGCTCTCCAGACGGCGCACGGCCACCGCCGACGATCTGGCCGCTCGAATTGATGTCTCGCGCTTCGAAGAGCGTCCAGCCGCGACCGCTGGAGTCCAGCATATCGTTGAGGTCGTAGACCGCCGTCCCGATCCACAGGGCGGCGTGAGTTGGGGAATTGCCCTTGAGCGCCGCGTTTCCGACCACAAGCCCCGCATCGTTGATCCCGAGCGCCATGCTGAACTCGCCGCCGAGCGCACGCAGATCGACGATTTTCGAATCGATCCACACGGTCGCATGGGTTTCCGTATTGGCGTAGAGCATGGAATCGCCTGCAACCACGCCGCGATTGTTGATGGCCATGGCAAAGCTGTAGTCGCCACCGGAAAGAGTGCCGAGGTCGGTTGGAACCCCTCCTTTCCAGAGCGCCGCATGGACCTTGAAGTCGCCGGTCACGTCGGCAAACCCGACCACCCACCCGCTGTCGTTGATGGCGGTGGCGGTGCTGGTGCGTCCACCGAGGGTTCCGAGGTCGGTCGCGGCGCCGCCGCTCCATAACGCGGCGTGTTCGAGGCGCGTGTCACCGATTGTCGAATCTCCGGCCACCTCTCCCTTGGCATTGATGCCCGCGGCGCTGCTGTTGTGGCCGGCGACGGTGCCGAGGTCGGTCAGGACCGTGCCGTTCCAAAGCGTTGCATGCACATCGGATGTGCCCGCGGCACGCGCAAAGCCGACCACCTGCCCGGCCTCGTTGATCCCCTGGGAACAACCGGGGGCTCCGCCCATCGCACCGAGGTCCACAATGGCTTTCCCGGCCCACTTGACGGTATGAACGTTCGGACTTGTGCCCGGTGGCGACGACCCCGCCGCGTCGGAACCATTGTCCTTCGTCGTGGCGTAGCCGACGACCTGGCCGCCGTCATTGACCGCGCAGGCATAGCTTTCGGTTCCGTCGAGCGTGCCAAGGTCCGACAAGGTGAAAGTCACCGGCGGCGGCGGTCCGCCCGAACAGCCCGACATCGTGCCCGCGAGCCCGAGGGCGAAAAACAGCAGTACCGGTGCGCAATGGTCGCTCGTTCGCATCCCCCGGCTCCCGGAACGAAAAGTATCAGCCGCAGGGTGTTGCGGCCGTCTTGCAGCATACGCTGCTGGCGCTCGAGCGGCTAGTGAGCCGCGCCGGCGCGTCTGCTAACCCGCCGCTGCCTTCCTCGGCGCAGCCCTTGGCCGGCGCCGTTTTGCAACAAGCTTCAACGCCACCGCCTGCTCCTTCGACAGCGCGCCCGTCACGGCGTCGACCATGCCATGCGCGACGAAGTCGGCGTTCATGTCATGGGCCAGCTTGTCAGCCGCTTGCCTGTCGTCGTTGCCGGTCTCCGACCAGAACACGATACCCACCCGCAGTGCGGGCTTCGCCCGCTTCAGCCGGCGCACCAGGAAGCGCGCGTGCTTGACGGAATCGCGGTTCAGGAAGCCGACCACCACGGTGTCGATGGTTCCGAGCTCAAGGCCGCGGATGCTTGAAGGCTCCATGTCGGCAAAGCCTGCCTTCGACGCGGTCGCGCCCTGGACGTGCAGCACCTGCGCCAACATCGCGGCGGCGGCATCGTCGAGTTCGCCTCGCCCGCCGGCGCAAAGCACCGATATTCCGGTGCCGTCGGGCAGGTCGACTTCGTCCTCGTCGGCGGCCTCGGCGTGGTCGCCGCCTTCTACGGCCACATCAGGTGCATCGTCCTCGTCGGCTTCCTCCTGCGCGTCGTCGTCGAGGTTGGCCACCAGCGCGAGTGCGCTGGCCGCCACCTGTCGTCTTTGCAGGTCGCCCATGACGCCGCGCACACGGTCGCGCTCGCCCAGCAGAAGCGCCGGAATGGCGACCTTGTCGTAAAATTCGACCAGATATTTTTCTTCCAGCATCTCCTCGGCATGGTCGGTGGCCTCGTCCGGATCGCCGGCCAGAAGCCGCTGATAGAGGCGCGCATGCGGTTCCAGCACAGGCTCGTTGCCGAACAGCACGTCGAGGAACTCGAACTGCGGCACGTGCCTGCCCAGCACCACCAGGCAGACGGTGAGCGGCGTCGACAGCACCAGCCCGAGCGGCCCCCACAGCCATGTCCAGAAGATCGCCGCGACGATGATCGCCAGCGGCGACAGCCCGGTTCGCGAACCGTAAAGCCAGGGTTCGATGACGTTGCCAGTGACCAGTTCCATCACCACGAACAAGGCGGCTGTCCATAGCACAAGCGACCAGCCGGGCGCCACGGCCAGCGCCAGGAACAGCGGCAAGAGCATGCCGATGGCCGGCCCGATATAGGGGACAAAACGCAGCGCCAGCGCCAACAGCCCCCACAGCAGCGCATTGGGAATGCCGAGGATCCACAGCCCGATCGCAATCGGTATGGCGTAGACGATGTTGACCACCAATTGCATGAGGAGGTAGCGGCCGACCCTTTTTCCCGCATCGCGAAGCGCCTCGGTGGTGCGGTGAAGGTCGCCGTAGCCGACAAGCCGGATGAAGCGGTCGCGCAAATCCTCGCGCTCGAGCAGCATGAAGATGACGACGATGATGATCAGCCCTGCCGATCCGAGCGGGCTGATCAGCGGGCCGACTATGTTCTGCAGGACTTCGAGCGGTCTCTCTCGCGACACGATCTCGACCGGCACCGGCTCGCGCGGCGGCTTGTCGGGGGTGGCGGCCGGCACCGTGGCGTCCTGCTTGTCGATCTCCTGGCCGACACGCTCGACCACGCTGCTCAATCTGGCAATGAATCCGCCCCCGACCCCGGTTTCCTTGAGCGAACGGATCTTTTCCAGGATGTTGGTCTGGTAGGTCGGTATGTTCTGCGCCAGTTCGCTGACCTGCGAGGCGACGATGAAGGAGAACAGGGCAAGGGCCGCGAAAGCCGCGAGCACGCTGGCGATGACGGCGGCAATCCGGGGAATGCCGATCCGTTTGAGCGCCGAAACAAGCGGCGCGAGCGCGAAAGTCAAAAGCAGCGCGATAGCGATCGGCAGGAAAACCTCACGCCCGAAATACAGCGCCGCCACCGTCGTGACGGTGGTCGCCACATTGGGCAATGAGGTTCGCGGGTGCGGCCCGGCGGCCGAAAGAATATCGTCCAGCGCCTGAGGCGCTGACGCCATGTCGTTTCGACGATTGACCACTATTTGCTGTCTCCCCCTGCCGACGGCCATCGTCAGGCATATTAAGCCGGCGCGCAACCTTTGCCGAATGCAAGGCGCCGACAACAACGGGCAACAGGCTGGATGGCTCCGCGACCCCTTGACATTTCGTGCACGCCTCAATAAATGAGTGACCGCTCACTCAAGTTGGTTTCAACATGGCCCGTCCCCTTAGCGAAGAAAAGCGCGACGCAATCCTGGCATCGGCCACCGCCCTGGTGGCGACGCTTGGCACGGGCGCGGCCACGGCAAAGATCGCCCGGGATGCCGGCCTCTCCGAAGGCACGCTCTTCAACTATTTCGCCAGCAAGGATGAGCTGCTCAACCAGCTCTATCTCGAGATCAAGACCGATCTCGGCAAAGCCCTGCTGACATCCTATCCCGCGACAGCCAGCGTGCGCGAGCGCAACCGCCATGTCTGGGACAATTTCATCGACTGGGGCGCGAAATTCCCGATGAAGCACAAGGCCATGCGCCAGCTCGGCGTCTCCGAGCGGATTACCGAACAAAGCAAGCAGCAGGGCAACGCCGCGTTCGCCGACATTAGCGGGATGATCGAGGAAAGCCTTGCCGACGGCGCGCTGAAGGGCTGCTCGATGACCTTTGCCGGCGGCATTTTCGAGGCGCTGGCGGAGACGACGCTCGAATTCATCGCCCGCGACCCGCAACGACGCGAGCACTATAAGCAGGCCGGCTTTGGCTTCTTCTGGAACGGTATCTCGAAGTAAGATTCGGCCCTCCCCGACAAGGACAAACCATCACCACCGCAATTCAAGGCCAAACCAACCGAAATAAATGAGTGCCTAATCACTCTTTTATCTATCAACTCTCTGAAAGGAAACACAATGTCGAAAGTCTGGTTGATTACCGGCAGCGCCCGCGGACTCGGGCGCGATATCACTGAAGCGGCTCTTGCCGCCGGCAACAGCGTCGTGGCGACGGCCCGCGATACCGGTCGCCTGGCCGATCTCGAAGTCCGCTACCCTGGGCAGCTGCGCGGCTTTGCGCTTGATGTCACCGACCCCGCCGCCGCGCAGGCCTCCGTCGACTTCGCGATCAAGACGTTCGGCCGCCTCGATGTGCTCGTCAACAATGCCGGCTTCGGCCATATCAGCCCCTTCGAGCAGACCGAAGCGGCGGATTTCCGGGCGCAGATCGACACCAATTTCTACGGCGTCGTCAACCTCGCCCGCGCCGCTATTCCCGCCATGCGTTCCCAGCGCTCGGGCCATATTATCAACATCTCCTCGGTCGGCGGGCGCGTCGGCACGGCGGGGCTGAGCGCCTACCAGGCGGCAAAATGGGCGGTGGGCGGCTTCACCGAGGTCCTGGCGCTGGAACTCGCCCCCTTCGGCGTCAAGGTCATCTCGGTCGAACCCGGCGGCATGCGCACCGACTGGGGAGCCACCGCCCTGGCCAACGCGCCGGCCTTGCTGCCCGATTATGAGCCAACCGTCGGCGCGGTGCTCGGCATGCTCAAGGCCTATGTCGGCAATGCCATCGGCGACCCGCGCAAGGTTGCCGATGTCGTCGTCGATCTCGCCACGCGTGATACCTTGCCCGCCCACCTGATACTCGGCAGCGACGCCTTACATGTTTTTGGCCAGGCGGAAGCAGCACGCCAGCAAGCGGCGAAGGAATGGGTGCCGGTCAGCACCTCCATCGACATCGAGGGTGTCGACCTGTCGTTCCTTTCCCAGGAGGCGCAATCATGAGCGCCTGGACAACGCATGACATCCCGCCCCAGCAGGGACGCAAGGCGGTCATCACTGGCGCGACCGGCGGTCTCGGCTACGAGACCGCGCTGGCGCTGGCCAAGGCCGGCGCCGACGTGCTGATGACCGGACGCAACGAAGCCAAGGGCCGGGATGCGCTGGCCCGGGTCCGAGCGGCCGTCCCCGGTGCCGCTGTTCGCTATGCCCATCTCGACCTTGCCGACCTCGCCTCGGTCGAAGCCTTCGCCGATAGGCTCGCCGGCGACTGGAACGCCATCGACCTGCTGGTCAACAATGCCGGCGTGATGACCCCGCCGACCCGCCATGAAACCATCGACGGTTTCGAACTGCAGTTCGGCACCAACTATCTCGGCCACTTCGCCTTGACCGGGCGCCTGCTGCCGATGCTGCGCAAGGGTCGGCAAACGCGCGTCGTCAATCTCAGCAGCGGCGCCCATCGCATCCAGGCGGCGATCCATTTCGATGACCTGCAATGGCAAAAGCGCTACAGGCCCTGGGCCGCCTACGCCCAGTCCAAGCTTGCCATGATCCTGTTTGCCTTCGAACTGCAGCGCCGCAGCGATGCCAAGGACTGGGGCCTGCTGAGCAATGCAGCGCATCCCGGCTACGCCCTCACCGACCTGCAGACCAGCGGCCCGCGCCTCGGCCGCGCAGGCGGGTCATCGCCATTCGATTGGCTTGGCGTGCTGCTGGCGCCGGTTATATCCCAATCTGCCGCCGAGGGTGCGCTGCCGACGTTGTTCGCCGCAACCGCACCCGATGCCAAACCGGGCGGCTATTACGGCCCGCAAGGCCTGTTCGAAATGAAAGGCGCCGTCGGCGAGGCAAGGATCGGCAAGCGCGCGCAAGACAACGCTGTTGCTGCCCGGCTTTGGGATGTCTCGCAGGATTTGACCGGCGTGAGGTGGCCGGGCGGAGCTTGACGGCAGCGCCTGCTCGGGCGCGCGGCGCCAAGCGCGGCTCAGCTCATCAGCCAGCCCCCGGCCCGGTCGAGAAACGCGTCGCGCTGCCCGACCGCCGCCGGTGTGCCAACCCCAAACGCCGCGGTCAGCGTCGCGATGTTCGATGCGATGAGATCGGCGAAGCGCTTCATGTTTCGCTTGTCGAGGCCGGCGAGCTGCTGCGCCAACGACCCTCCTATATCGGCCGTATAGCCCGCCCGCATACGCTTGCGCGCGGCGGCACTATCGATGCCGAGCGCCTGCAGGAAGGCTGAAAAGTCGTCGGCGGAAATTGCTTCCAGTCGGTCCGCCGAACCGATCCTGTAGGCAAGCTCATCGGTCAGGTTGGCGTCGAGTCGCGTCGGCAGGAGGTCATAGCGTGGTGCCATTCGGATGCGCCCTCGTGCCTCGTGATACAGCGCGAAATTCTTGGCGTGGCCATCGGTATTGCCGATCATCAGGTCGAACAGGGTGGCTCTGACGAATATCTCCTTGGCATCCGACGGATCCGCTGTCGCCTCCAGCACACGGCGAATGGCCGGCGCGTCGAAGCGCCGGCCGGGCGTACCACGCCGTTCGTATTTCAGCGCCGCCGGGAAGCCGAGTGCCTGGGCGAAGTCCTCCTGATGGATACGCACGATCCGGCCGTCGCGGGTACGCGCGCGGTCGAAGCGGGTGATCAGAAGAGCTCCGACCGCGTCGAACGGCACGACCACGGCGTCAGTCGTCTCGAAGCCAAGCGCTCGCGACAGCGAGAGCGCCTCGGCCTCATCGCGGGCATCGTGCAGATGCCCCTGATCGGGAACCTTCAATATGTGCGTGGTCGGCGCGCCCGAACCTGGTCGTGGTTCGCCAAAGGAGCCGTCGGGCAGCATGGTCAGCGCGATCTTGCTTTGCACCCCGGCCAGCGGAGACGGATCGGCAGTGCCATCCGGCAGGCGACGACGGCGATGCAGCGCATCGACGATCTGCTCCATCCGCTCCCCTCCGACCGGTATGTAGTCACGGCCATAATCACCGGGCAGCTTGACTGAAGGCGCACCCGCAGGCAGCACAGACAGGGCGCCGGCGCAGTCCTTGCCGAGATGGAACAACAGACCGGCAATGTCGTCGCGGGCGAGACCCTCGCGGGCCATGATGTCGGCCAGTGCCGCGTCACGCTCCTGCAGCAGATTGTCGAAGAACGGCCGGGCCGCAACGTCGCCATAGGGCTCGTCGGTCAACGGCAGCGACAGTGACAAGGCGACTGCATCGGGACTGGTGACATAGTCCGACCGGTAGGCATAGGCGACCGCGCCATTGCTGTCCCGCGCCAGGACGCCGATCGGCTCGACGAACCCGTCGAGCCGGACATCGAGCGACAGCGCGTCCATCAACGTTCCCTGGCGAGAAGCGCGATGCCGGCGGCATTGGCGACCTTCAGCACCTTGCCCAATTCCAGCGTCGGCTTGCCGTTCTCAAGCTCGGACAGGAAACGCCTGCCGACGCCGGCGAGATCGGCGAATTCCTGTTGCGAAAGCCCCCGCCCCTCACGCACCTTGCGCACCAGCCGGCCGAGATCGGCCGGCGATCCGATGGTGGTGAGTTCGGCCTCGGCCCCCTTGGTTCTGATTGGCGTCGTTGCCTGCTCCTTTGCATCGGATTCGAGCATGCGCGGCAGCGTTACCCGAACATCCGGCGAAAAGGCCTTGATCTCCACCCCTTTCACAGGGACGACAACATCTCGCCCGCCTGGAACCGGCACCAGCGGCACGCCGCCATGTTCGGCAAAGCCACTCGGCGTGCCGATATCGGCGTTTCCGGATCGCGCGGCGCGGCGCGCGATTTCTATCGCGCTCGGCGGCGCCATCGTCGGTATGGGCATGGTGGTTTTCTGCATATTTTTTGATCCCGAACGGGAACATAGCAAGTCGGAGAGCGAAATTCAAGCAGGATTGCTCCCGGCCGGGATCAGATAACACAAATCAGATACCGTACGGTAGCATGCCATAAAAGAACGCACTACACAGAGCGCTCTGTTCCCGGACGGGAGCAGACTTCTGTCGCGCGCGTTTGAGACTGGCTTGTCGGATCACCGCGCCCCATACCTCGCCAGTGCGTGCTCGATCAGCACGTCGATGACTTGGCTGTAGCCTATGCCGATCGCTGCCAGCGCCTTGGCGTACATGGAAATGTCGGTGAAGCCGGGCAGCGTATTGACCTCGTTGACCAGCAGCGAACCGTCGGCGCGCAGGAAGAAGTCGACGCGCGCCATGGCCTCGCAGCCGAGTGCCCGGAAAGCCTGCGTGGCCATCGCCTTGGTCTCGGAAACGATTTCAGCCGGAACATCGGCGGGCACTTTGACCACGGCACCGTCGGCGTCGAGATACTTCGCCTCATAGGTGTAGAAACCATGCTTGCCGGCCGGGATGATCTCCCCGGGCGGCGACACCGTCAGCGAGCCATCACCCCGCTCCAGCACCGAGCACTCGATCTCGCGGCCGGCGACGAATTCCTCCACCAGCAACTTGCTGTCGTGCCGGAACGCCGCCTCGACGGCTGTGGCGAAACCGGCGCTGTCGGCAGCCTTGCTGACCCCGAAGGACGAACCCTGGCGCGCCGGCTTGACGAAGACCGGCAGGCCGAGCCGTGCCGCGATATCCTCGAAGGCAACGGGCTCGCCGCGTCGCAAGGTGACCGAGCGGGCAACGGCAAGGCCGGCCTCGCGCATCAGCCGCTTGGCCGCATCCTTGTCCATGGCGGCGGCCGACGCCAGGATGCCGCAGCCGACATAGGCGACATCGGCAACCTCGGCATAGCCCTGCACCGAACCGTCCTCGCCGAACGGCCCGTGCAGCACGGGAAAGACGACATCGACGGGGTCAGGCTGTTGGCCACCCCTGGTGACAGCCACCAGCCGGCCCTTGCCGCCGGGCAGCAAGGCGACCTCGATGCCATCTCCGGATACCGGCGCCCCTGCCCCGTCGCCGCCAGCCTCGGACGACTTTTGCAGCAGCCATCTGCCATCCCTGGTGATGGCGATCGGCACCACCTCATAGCGCGTCCGGTCGATCGCTATAAGCACATTGGCGGCCGACAGCCGCGACACGTCATGCTCGGCCGAGCGCCCGCCATAGAGGATGGCTACCCTTGTTTTTTCAGTCATTGAAACCCCTCGAAATCAAACGGTGACGGCAATACCGCGATTGGCAAAGAAACGATCGAAATCGGCTGGCGCCAACACTGCGTTGGCCTGTGTGGCGCTGTTGTGGCCGGAGGGATTGTGGAAGCGCAAACCCTCATCCGACGCCGCCGTCACCAGCACCAGATGGCCGCCCTTGGACGGCGGCGCGCGCTCGGGCCAGCGGATCGCGCTGCTGACCGAAGCGATGAAGAACCGGGACCGCTCCAGGATCGCCGGAATGTCCGCTGTCGCGACATCAGTCATCACCTGCGCCTCCAGGCCGAATTCCGCCTTCACGAAGGTGACGAAGGGCGCGTAGATCAGGCCCTTGATCGAACCTTCATTGACGACATAGCCGCCATAGCCAGTGCAGCGCCTGGCCAGTTCGATCGTCGGCACGATCTCGCCACGTGTGGCGAGGATCATTTTCAGGCACGCCATGCCGCAGACGTTGGCGGCCCAGACCGCGTATTCGTCGAGCGTTTCCGCGCCCGACCCTCGCCACAGCGGATCGCATCGGAGCGCGACATCGGCGCCGTCGGCGAGCACAGCCAGCGTCATGTCGGGCGTCTCCCACTGGCTGAAAAACGGCACGGTTTCAGGCAACGGGTTCATAGAACGCCTCGGGCTGCTCACATCAATCTCGTATACGAGAATACGAGATTGATGAAAAGTGGCTTAAGCCCGTCGAAATTTGATGGTGCCGTGGCCCCGCCTACTCGGCCTTCGTCCAGCCGAAGACCTGCCAGGCGTATTTCGATTTTTCGTAGGGTTCGACCGTGTAGGTCATCTGCATATCGCCGTCCTTGGCGTAGATGTCGAGCCTCGGCGCCGTTTCGAGCTCGAGCCATAGCGAGCTCTTTTTGAAGGACCAGGTTCCGCACCAGACGCAAGGCCCCGATGTCGGGTCGCCCGGCTGGTGGAAATTGTAGCGGCCGTCCGCGGTGATCTCAAGATAGTCGAACGCGCCGTAAAACGCCGTCAGCGTCTGCTGGAACTCGGTGGCCGCCGCTTCCTGTTCCGGCGTCGGCGCATCGGTCATGTCGCGCGGCTGCCGGATGGCCGAGCCGCTCAGTTTCCATTTGCCGAAAAAGTCCTTCTCGGTCGGAAGATACTCCTCCTGAGCCTGCGCCGAGGAAATATAAGCAACAGATGATATGCCGGGCAGACCCGTGGCCCCGGCCGCAAGTAGAAGCGCGGAAGCACAGATCGCCCTGATTGAGTTTTGCATGAAAAATAGTCCTCGACGATAAGGTAATGGATCTCGGTTCGGGAGTTCTATTGAGCAATTTTTGGCGCGCGTTGCCTCGTTGCCGATTCTCGCCGCCATTTGAACGGTTAGCATTGGCGCCACCAATCTGGCAACGCAACGCACCATGCACCGCAAAGTCCGGCCGCCGGGGTCTCACCTTGCAAACGAAAGCCCGCCGGGAGGGGGATCCGGCGGGCTTTGGGAAAGCTGATTTCCAGCTTTCAGATGTCTGACGGGGGATCAGACGCAACGATAACCTTTCTTGACCGCAGAGGTTCCACCCGAAACAAAAGAATGCCGGCGGCTCGGTAGAATCCAAACGTTGGCAGCGATTTCTGTTCGCGGGACCGCGTCGCACCGGAACCTTCCACTGCCGACCGAGTTTTGTGGCGCGGTCGGGAGGACTTGAATTGGACAGTTTTCAGAGGCTCGAAGCACTGCTCGATAGCGCCGGCGGCGATGACATCGACGAAGCGAACGCCTTGCTGCGCCGGTTCAAGGGCAAATCGCAGGAAGTTGCCACAGCCATCGACGAGTTCATGCTCGACTTCAAGACATTGGTCTTCGTTGTCGAGACCGGTGAGGAAGGGTCCCAGAAATCGCTACGCGAGTTGGCGCGCGTCAGGCTTTCCAATCTCAGGCAGCTCTTGAACGTGGCGGCATAGGGACACCGGCCCCGGCGCCGGCCTTACCCCTTCAGCAGCGCCGCCAGCCGTGGAATGCCCTCGGTCACCGCGCGGCGGTCGGCCAGCGTGAAGGACAGCCGCAGCGTGTTGCGCCCGGTGCCGTCGGCATAGAAGGCCTTGCCGGGCACGAAGGCGACGCGCGCCTCCTTCACCGAGCGTGCCAGGAGTTCGGTGGCGTCAGCCCCTTCCGGCAGCGTCGCCCAGACGAACATGCCGCCTTCCGGGCGGCTCCAGGTCACACCCTCCGGCATGTTTGCCTCAAGTGCCGCGAGCAGGCCGTCGCGGCGCTCGCGATAAGCGCCGATCAGCTTGTCGACCTGGCCGTCGAACACGGCTTCGGCGACGCGGTGCATGACCAGTTGGTTGATCGACGGGCTGTGCAGGTCGGACGCCTGCTTCATCAGCACCAGTTTTTCCACCACGTGGCGCGGCGCGCAGACCCAGCCGACGCGCATGCCCGGCGACACGATTTTCGAGAACGAGCCGCAATAGAGCGTGCGCGCCTTGTCGATGCCGCCGGAGCGCGCACAGTCGAGCGCCAGGATCGGCGGCACGCCTTCGCCGTCATAGCGCAGCGCCCGATAGGCGGCGTCCTCGATGACGGCGATGTCGAGTTCGCCGGCAAGGTCGAGCACCGCTTCGCGCTGTTTTTTATCCAGCGTGTTGCCGGTCGGGTTGGCGAAATCGGGCACCAGATAGGCGAACTTGACCTTGCCTCCATTGGAAGCAGCCGCAGCGCGATAGGCATCGGGCGTCATGTTGCCGCCTTCGGGCCGCAGCCGGTCATAGCGCGGCTCATAGGCGTTGAAGGCCTGCAGCGCGCCGAGATAGGTCGGCCATGTCACCAGTGCGGTGTCGCCTGGCGACAGGAACAGTTTGCCCAGATAATCCAGCGCCTGCTGCGAGCCTGAGGTGATGAAGATGTTGCCCTCATCGCAGGCGACACCGAGCTTGCCCATCTGCCCGGCCAACCACCGCCGCAGCGGCAGGTAGCCTTCCGAAACCTGGTACTGCAGCGCCGCCCCCGCCTCGGCTCCACCCAGCACCTCGGCATAGGCATCGCGGATCGCCTCGGCCGGAAACAGCGCCGGATCGGGAATACCACCGGCGAACGAAATGATGTCCGGCTGGTCGAGCAGCTTCAGCAGTTCGCGGATTTCGGAGGCTTTCATGCGCGACGAGCGCGAAGCCAAGAGGTTCAAAAGGGTCAAGTCACGCCTCCCCAGTCGATCTATATAGGTCAACCTGGCTGACCTATATCCGCTTTGTCAGGCAATTTGAATAGTGCCTGAAAGCCTTCCGCTATACGCCAGTTGCCACTGAGCGGGAACGGAGTTGTATCTAGAGGCTCTTCTTGTAACCGAGATGGCTGCCGGTGAAGCCAAGGCTCTCATAGAAACGGTGCGCATCCGCCCGCCCCTTGTCGGTGGTCAGTTGGACAAGGCTGCAGCCACGCGCCCGACATTGATCGATCGCCCATTCGAACATCAACCGGCCAATGCCGCCCGAGCGCCGATGGCCGGCGACCCGAACCGCTTCGATCTGCCCGCGCCAGGCACCCTTGCGCGATAGCCCGGCAAGGAAGGTGATCTGCAACGTGCCGATCACCTCGCCGCCATCCACGGCCACCGCCAGCAACTGGTTGGGGTCCGCATCGATGGCGCCGAAGGCATCGACATAGCCTTGCCCCAGCGGCAAGGAGGTGTCCTCGCGGGCGGCACCGAGCGGATCGTCGGCCAGCATGGCGACGATGGCTGGCAGGTCGGAGGCTTGCGCCTTGCGGAAGGTGATCATGGTGCCGAGATAGCGCGAGGCGCCAGCCGGGGCAACGTGCCACTTGAGCCGGACGCGATCGGCTGCGATCATGCCCGTCCCACCATCTCACAAGAGGGCCGGCATGCATGCCAAGAAACCGCTCTACCGCAAAGTGAACACCCGAACCCGCCTGGTTCTTCATGACCGTGGCGGCGAGTACAGATGGTCGAGAAACACAGGCCGCGAAGACCGGACCAACCGGGGTTCGATGCATGGCGGACACCACCGTGGTCTGGATTACACGCCGCTATTCAAATTCCTGCTGTCGCGTCTCGGCGACGACTGGGCCGCGGTCTACAGCGAGGCGGTGGCACGCCTGGACCGCGCCGACCCGATCTTCTGGATGGTCGCGCGCAGCGAGGCCGAAAGGAAGCCGTTCATCAGGGTCGGCGAAAGTTCCTACTACAGCGGCCTCTATGTCGACGGTGACAACCGCCTTGCGCGCGTCGATCCCGACTTGCGGGTCGAGGATATGGAGCCATCCTGTTCCTGCTGTACCCACACATTCAACGGGTTGCCATTCACCAGAGCCTTCAGGCCCTTTGCTTGAAATGCAACGTAGCTGGCGGGAGCCAGCTTCAACGCAGCCGATCGCGTGCCTGCATCAGCGCAAACCCCAGCAGGTTCTCGCCTCGCCACAAAAGCGGGTTTGCCGCCTTCTTGTCGTCGGCGGCGAGACCGATGCCCCACACCCGATCCATCGGGCTTGCCTCGACCAGGATCTGCTCACCGGTCGAAAGCAGATAGTCTCGCAAGGTCGCATGCTGCCGGAACTTCTCAAAGCTTCCCTCGCCAACGATGCGCCGCTTCTCGGCGTCCCATCTGGCTTCGTCGAAGCCGCGCACTTGCCGGCCGAACTGTTTTGCCTGCTTGGGGCTTCCCGCCTGCAGGATCTGCGCCGCCGTATCGTCGTCGCCGAACAGCCGCGCCTTCTCAGCCATCATCCAGTGTTCAGCGGTTGGATAGCTGCGGCCAGCTACGGTGAACCGGGCCGGCCACCACTGGCTGAAGCAGGACGCGGTGATGCTGCCATCCCTGGAGGGCTGATGTCCCCAGAAGAACAGAAACTTGAGCCGGGACTTTGCCCGGAAGGCATCTTCGAGTGTCGAGCGATCGTAGATCATGGGCGCGACAGAACAGAGCCGGCTGGCAGCTTGTCAATACTGATCCATGCTGTGTCGGCAGCGGCAAGGGTGCACCTTCCTTCTCGCCTTGCGGGAGAAGGTGGATCGGCGCGCGGCGCCGAGACGGATGAGGGGTGTTCCAGCGGAGTGAGACGTTGGCTTTCCCTGGAGCACCCCTCATCCGACCTCGCTTCGCGAGGCCACCCCCGGGCGGAGCCAACGGCCTCGCCCGCCCTTCAGGCCCCACAGGGAGAGAAGGAAGAGGCGCTACTTATCCTCGCCCTCATACACCGCCTGCGCCTCCATCAGCGCGCGATCCAACCTTTCACCCTCGGCATACCCAGCCAGATTCCCCGGCCGCTCTATACCGGGCAGCAGCCTCGGGCACGGCTCGGCGGCGCCAATCACCATGCGCACCGGGATGACGCCGGCCCAGACCGGATGGCCGTAATCCTCCTCGTCGTCGGCGACGCCCTTGGCCCGCACCTTGGCCGATGCTTCCTCGATGCGCATGCCGATGACCGTCGTCGCCTTGGCTTCCTGCGCCGAGATCGGCCGCAAGGTCTCGCTGCGGCCGGGATAGAAACGGTCGACGACGCCAGCGAGCGCCTTCAGCTTCTCTTCCGGTTCATCGACGATCCGCGCCGTCCCAAAACACATCGCCGAGCGGTAATTGGCGGAATGGTTGAAACCCGAGCGTGCCAGCACCAACCCGTCGAGATGCGATACGGTGAGACAGGCCGGCGTGCCGCCGCGCAACTGCCGCAGCATGCGGCTGGCGGACGAGCCGTGCCAGTACAGCATGTCGCCCTCGCGCCAGTGGATGGTCGGCGTGCAATAGGGCTGGCCGTCGAACGTGTAGGCGACATGGCACAGCAATCCGGCATCCAGCACCGCGAAGACGGCCGCGTGGTCGTAGCTGCCGCGCTCATGCAGGCGCTTGACCCGGTTGCGGCTGGTGGTTGGAAAGCTGGCGGCGACGTCGTTCACGGCTTGCATCCTCGGTTGTTGTCCGCCAACCATGCGCTGTGATATTGGTCGACAAAAGGACCAATCTAATGGATAAAAATCAGACCAATTTTCCGGATTGGTCGGCGCTGATCCCGGTCCTGCCGGGTGATGGCCCGCGCAGCCGCGAGCTTTACGCGGCACTGCGGCGGCTGATCGAGACCGGCGCGCTCGCCGCCGGGACCAAGCTGCCGACCACCCGCGACCTGGCAGGGCGCTTCGGCCTGTCGCGCTCGGCCGCGGTCGCCTGCTTCGAAATGCTGATCTCGGAAGGCTTTGCAACAGCCAAGGTCGGCGCCGGCACCTTCGTCGCGCCGGATGTGCCGTATCTGCCGATGACGCTCACCAAGGCGCGTCCGGCGGAGACCGATGTCGCCGCCTCCCTGCCTTGCGGCCTTGGCGTGGCGGTGTCGGACCCGCGCACGCTTGATGTGTTCCGCATCCTGTTGTCGCGCAACCTAGCCCGTCCCGGGCCGGAGCATTTCCGCTATGGCGATCCGCGCGGCGGCATTGGCCTGCGCACCGCGATTGCCGCGTATCTGCGAACGGCGCGCGGCGTGCGCTGCGATGCCGGCCAGATCGTGCTGACCTCGGGCACGCAGCAGGGGCTGGACCTTCTGGTGCGCGCCGCCATCCGGCCCGGTGACGCCGTGTGGATCGAGAATCCCTGCTATCCGATGGCGCATGCAGCACTTGCCGGCAGCGGCGCCAGGACCGTCGCCGTGCCGATCGACGAGGAAGGGCTCGATCCCGAGATCGGCGAGCGTCTCTGCCCAAAGGCACGCGCCGCCTATGTCACGCCCTCCCATCAATATCCGCTCGGCGTGACGATGACGATGCGCCGCCGCCTTGCCTTGCTCGACTGGGCGCGGCGCAACGATGCCTGGATCATCGAGGACGATTATGACAGCGAGTTCCGCTACGCCGGCCCGCCGCTGACCTCGCTGCAAGGCATGGATGGCGCGAACCGCGTCGCCTATCTCGGCACGTTCTCGAAGGTGCTCTTCCCCGGCCTGCGCATCGGCTATGTCGTTGTACCCGAAGCGCTGCTCGACGCCGTCATGGCGGTCCGGGCACGCTCCGACCGCTACCCCTCGACGCTGGCCGAAGGCGCGCTGACCGATCTCTTGAACGAAGGCCACTTCGCCGCGCATCTGAGACGCGTGCGCCGCCGCGTGCAAGCCGCGCGCGATGTGCTGGTGGCTGGCCTCGAGGCGCATTGTGGCGATGCGCTCGACGTGACGGTTCCCGAACAGGGGCTGCATCTGATGGCGATGCTGAAAGGTGCGGGACCAGATACGGCGATCGTCGAAGCGGCGAAAGCGGTGGGCGTCGGCGCCCGGGCACTGTCCTCAATGTTCATCGACGGCCCGCCTCGCAATGGCCTGGTGCTGGGTTTCTCAGGATTCTCGGGCGAGGAATTGATGGCGGCGACTGTGCGGTTGGGTGAGGTGATGCGGTAGCCTCCCTTGCCGCGGCCGGAACACATTCCATTTGATTGGACACATCGCGCGAACCGGTGCCTATTGTACACGCGGGGGGATGCGGACAACCGAGGAGCATCCCATGATTGCGCTGAAGGTGAATGGACAGGATCGCAGCGTCGATGTTCCCGACGACATGCCCCTGCTCTGGGTGTTGCGCGACGTCATCGGCCTGACCGGCACCAAGTTCGGCTGCGGCATCGCCCAGTGTGGCGCCTGCACGGTGCAGCTCGACGGCCAGCCGGTGCGGTCCTGTGTCCTGCCCGTGGCGTCTGTCGGCACGCGGCATGTCACCACGGTCGAGGCGATCGGCGCGACGCCCTCGGGCAAGAAGGTGCAGCAGGCCTGGCTCGACCTCGAGGTCATCCAGTGCGGCTATTGCCAGTCCGGCCAGATCATGTCGGCCTCGGCACTGCTGGAGCGTAACCCGAATCCGAGCGACAGCGACATCGATGCGGCCATGTCCGGCAACATCTGCCGATGCGGCACCTACACGCGCATACGAGCGGCGATAAAACAGGCCGCCAAGGCTTGAAGGAGACAGCCAGCATGGGCAAGCCATTCTCCTCCCCGAAAACAATCCTCTCCCCAAAACCAGGCGCCTCGCGCCGGGCCTTCCTGCAAGGCGGCGGCCTCCTGCTGGGCTTTGCCATGCTTGGCGCCGGCATCAGGCCGGTGCTTGCCGCGACCGAGCCTGTCGAGGGTGATGTTTCCGCCGCCTTCGCGCCCGATGCCTTTATCCGCATCGGCACCGACGGCAAGATCACCTTCATCCTGCCCAACATCGAAATGGGACAAGGCACGCATACCGGCGAAGCCACGCTGATCGCCGAGGAACTCGAAGTCGGCCTCGACCAGGTGAGCGTCGTCGACGCGCCGCCCAACGACAAGCTCTATGCCACAGCCGCGCTTGGCGGTCAGGCGACGGGCGGTTCCACCTCGATGCGCGCCACCTGGGAATCGCTGCGCAAGGCGGGCGCCACGGCGCGCATGATGCTGATTTCCGCGGCGGCCGCGCAATGGTCGGTTCCGGTATCGGAATGTGCCGCCAAACTGGGTGTGGTCACCCATCAGCCGACTGGGAAGCAGCTTGCCTATGGCGCGCTTGCCGATGCGGCGGGCAAGCAGCCCGTGCCAACCGACGTAAAACTCAAGGACCCCAAGGATTTCGAACTGATCGGCAAATCGCTGCGCCGGGTCGACACATCAGGCAAGGTCAATGGCGCGGTGGTCTACGGCATCGATGTGCGCGTGCCCGACATGAAGGTGGCGACCGTGGCCGCCTGCCCGGTCTTCGGCGGCACACTGGCGGATGTCGACGACAAGGCGGCGCGCGCCATTCCCGGCGTGCGCGACATCGTGCGGCTGCCCAATGCGGTCGCCGTCATTGGCGATCATTTCTGGGCCGCCAAGAAGGGACTGGCGGCGCTCGACATCACCTGGAACGACGGCGCCAATGCCAGGCTCGGCAGCGCCGACATCATGGCCGCCCTGAAGACAGCATCAGCGCACAAGACGCCGATCATGGCCCGCAAGGAAGGCGACGTCGAAGGCAAGCTGAAAGCAGCATCGAAGACGGTCGAGGCCGCCTATGAATTGCCGTTCCTCGCCCATGCGCCGATGGAGCCGATCAACTGCGTCGTGCATGTGCGCGCCGACGAATGCGAGATCTGGGTCGGCACGCAGGTGCCGACCCAGGCGCAAAGCTGGGCCGCGCAGGTCACCGGCTTCCCGCTCGACAAGATCATCGTCCACAATCATCTGATCGGCGGTGGTTTTGGCCGCCGCCTGGTCGCCGAATCCGTCGGCCAGGCCGTGGCGATCGCCAAACAGGTCAGCTATCCGGTCAAGGTCATCTGGACCCGAGAGGAGGACATCCAGCACGACCTCTACCGGCCAGCCTACTACGATCGTATCTCCGCCGGCCTCGGCCCGGACGGGTTGCCGACGGTCTGGATCGACCACGTCGCCGGCGGCTCGGTGCTCGGCAACTACATTCCCGGCGGCTGGCCGGACGACAAGCTCGACGACGACGCCGTCGAGAGCGCCGTCAAGCCGCCTTACGACTTGCCTGTCATCCAGGTTGACTGGGTGCGCCAGGATCCGCCGGTGCCGATCACCTGGTGGCGCGGCGTTGGCCCCACGCACAATGTCTTCGTCGTCGAAAGCTTCATGGACGAACTTGCCCGTGCGGCGGGCAAGGATCCCGTCGAATATCGCCGGGCGCTGACGAAGAACCAGCCGCGCGCGGCGGGCGTGCTGGAGCTGGTGGCCGAAAAATCCGGCTGGGGCTCGCCCATGCCGGCCGGCTCCGGACGCGGCATCTCCTTGCACGATGCCTTCGGCAGCTACATGGCGGCGGTGCTGGAAATCTCGGTCTCGCCGGCCGGTGAGATCACGCTGCACCGGGCCGTGGTGGCTGTCGATTGCGGCATCGCCATCAATCCCAACACGGTCGAGGCGCAGATCGAGGGCGGGCTGATCTTCGGCCTTTCCGCCGCGCTCTACAGCGGCATCACCTTCACCAACGGCCGCGTCGACCAGAGCAATTTTCACGACTACCGCATCCTGCGCAACAACGAGGCGCCTGCCATAGAGGTCTATCACGTCAAGAGCCTGGAATCGCCGGGGGGCATCGGCGAGACGGCGACAGTCTCGGCTGCCCCTGCCCTTGCCAATGCGATCTTCGCCGCGACGGGCAAGCGCCTGCGCAGCCTGCCCATCGACCGCAACCAGTTGAAGAGCGACGGCACCGACAAGACCAGCGTATCGATGATGCCGCCGCTGAGCGTGCCCGCGCTGGCGGCGTTGGCCGTGATCGAAGAGCCCGGTGAATCCGCATCCGAGGCAGCGTGACCATGAAACGGCTGGGCCTCATCGTTCTCGCCGCCGTGGTGGTCATTGCCGCTGCCGTCGCGGTGTTCCTGTTCAAGCCGGCGTCGCTGCCTGATGTCTCCGTGGCGCAGGCCGCACTGCCAACCGGCCAGGCGCTGATCGATCGCGGCGAGTATCTGGCGCGCGCCGCCGACTGCGTCGCCTGCCACACCACATCAGGCGGCAAGCCCTATGCGGGTGGCCTCGCCTTCAAGCTGCCATTCGGCACGCTCTATTCGCCCAACATCACGCCCGACAAGGAAACCGGCATCGGCAACTGGAGCGATGCCGAGTTCGTTCGGGCCCTGCATCAGGGCATAGACGACCAGGGCAAAAATCTTTACCCGGCCTTCCCCTATGCCGCCTATGCGCGGATGACGACGGAAGACGCGCTGGCGATCAAGGCCTATCTGTTCAGCCTGCCCCCGGTGCGCGCGGATGCGCCGAAGAACGAACTCGTTTTCCCGTTCAACCAGCGCTACGTCATGCGCTTCTGGAACCTGCTGTTCGTGCCGAGCGGTCCCCTGCAGCCCGACCCGCAGCAGACGGCGGACTGGAACCGTGGCGCCTATCTGGTCGAAGCGATGGCGCATTGCGGCGAATGCCACACGCCGCGCAATCTGTTCTACGCGCTTGACAGCGGCAAGACCTTCGCCGGTGCCGAACTGCAGGGCTGGAAGGCCTACAATATCAGCTCGGACAAACGCACCGGCATCGGCAACTGGAGCGACGAGCAACTGAGCGACTACCTGTCCAAGGGCCATGCCGAAGGGCGCGGCTCGCCGACCGGCAGCATGGGTGAAGCGGTGGATTACAGCCTGCGCCATTTGACGCCCGAAGACATCAAGGCGATCGTCGCCTATGTCAGAACCGTGCCGCCGCAGGTCAGCAGCGACCAGGCGATCGTCGAGGCCGATCCCCCCGCGCTCAAGGCGTCGACCGCCTATGCCCCTTCTCCCGACGCGGCCGCGCAAGGCGGGCTTGGCCTGAAACTGTTCCAGGGCGCCTGCGCCAGCTGCCATGGCTGGAACGGTGAAGGTCTGCAGACACCCTATGCCGCGCTGCGCGGCAGCCGCACGGTCAACGACCCCGACGGGACCAACCTCATCCAGGTCATCCTCAAGGGCGCGCATATGACGACGCCGTCTGGCACGCAGGCCATGCCCGCCTTCGCCAACGCCTATTCGGATGTCGAGATCGCGGCGCTCGGCAATTATGTCCTGGCGCATTTCGGTGGCAAGCAATCAGCCATCACGCCGGCGGATGTGGCGAAGGCGAGGACGCAATGAGGCCTTGAACGCAAGGCGGCGCAACGCGCCGCCTTGTCACCTGGCCGACCGTCTCAGTCGCCGTCAGCCGCGGGCTTGGCCTTGCCGCACTGCGCCAGCACCTTGCCGATCGCGCCGCTCGAGCCCTTCAGCGGAAAACTGATCGCGCCGTATTTGGCTGAACTGACCGAGACATCGCCCTTCGAACGCAACAGGTCGAGCAGCGGATCGGCCTTCGCCAGATTGACCACGAAATAGCCGTACATTTCCTCGAGCTGCAGCGTCCTGGTCACCGTCTTGCCGTCGGCCTTGAAGTCGAAAGCGCCGCTGGCTCCGGGCTCAGTCTGCTGGCCGCTGGAGCCCAGATCATAGCTCAGTATCGGCGTGTCGAAACAGGTCAGCATCAGATACGCGTCACCTTTCGGCCCGCCACAGGCCGAGGCGGTCAGCACCTTGCCGCCCTCGTCTTCCTCCATCTTCGCGCTCCAGCCGCTGCACGAAGCGGCAAAAGCCGGCTGCGCGGCCTGCAAGACCGCCACGGCACCGGCGACGACGAGATATCTTCTCATGACTTCCCCCATTGTCTCTCTGCAAGACCCATTTGCAGCACCCGCCGGCAGCATATAGGAAAAGCTTTCCGCTGGCATTGCCTGTTCGGTCCCGGTCTGGAGAGAGTGGTGTTGAGAGTTCGTCTGTTTCTTTTGACGGTCGCGCTGATGGCCTTGCCGCTCACCGCCCATGCCGAATGGAAGCCGGTCGAGAAGGTCGAGACCTACGCCATTTCAGGTCAGTCCGGACCGGAGCTCTATCGCTCGATCGGCGAGAACGGGCCGAATGTCGGCGTTGGCCGCGCCATCGCCCACACCAATTTCAAGCTGACCTGGACCAGGGATTATCAGGCGCGTGGCGGCGCCTGCGTGCTGGTGTCGGCCAAGCCCAAGCTGATCATCACCTACACCTTGCCCAGCCCCACCTCGCCGCTGCCGTCGGCCGTGCAGAAGAACTGGGAGGTTTTCCTGGCCGGCGTCAGCGCCCACGAAAGGGTGCATGGCGCGACCATTGTCGACATGGTGCGCAAGATCGAGGCGGCGACGGTCGGCCTCACGGTCCCGGATGACCCCAAATGCAGCAAGATCCGCACCGAGATGACCAAACGCTTGTCCGCACTCTCGCAGGCGCAGCGCCAGGCAAGCCGCGATTTCGACCGCGTCGAACTCGGCCAGGGCGGCAATCTGCAGAAGCTCATCCTTGCCCTGGTGAATGGCGGCTGACGACGCAGCCGCACCTTGCCGCCGCGCCTTGCAACACGGCGACAAATTTGCTGTTGGCCCTGCCCTACCGGCTCAAATCGAGCGCCGCACTCAGATCGCCCATCGGCGGCTCGCCGTTGACGGCCAGCGCCTTGTCGCGGGCGACGATGCCTGAAAGTACCGGCAGATCGTAGCGCGCGGTGATGAAGCGCAGGATCGACGTCGTGTCGTATTGCGTGTGGTCGACCGTGCCCATCTTCGCATAGGGCGAGATGATGAAGGCCGGGATGCGGTTGCCCGGGCCCCAGCGGTCGGCCTTGGGCGGCGCGACATGATCCCAGAAGCCGCCATTCTCATCATAGGTGACGACGACCAGCATGTGGCCCCATTGCGGGCTCTTCTCCAGATGCGCAACGAGATCGGCCAGATGCTGGTCGCCCGATGTCACATCGGCATAGCCCGAGTGCTCGTTGAGATTGCCTTGCGGCTTGTAGAAGCTGACGGCCGGCAGCTTGCCGTCGTCGATAGCCTTGATGAACTCGGTGCCATCCAGGCCACCGTCCCTGAGATGTTCGGTCCGCGCGGCTGTACCTGGCGCGTAAGCCGCGAAATAGTTGAACGGCTGGTGGTGGAACTGGAAGTTCGGCACCGGCGTCGCGTTCTTGCCGTCGAGCGTGGCCTGCCAGGCGCCGGCGTACCAGGCCCAGTCGATCCCCTTCAGGGACAAGAGGTCGCCGATGGTGATGTCATGCTGCGGCGGCAGCGTGCTTGCCACGGACGGATCGGCCAGCGCCTTGTCGCCGCCCTCGGCCGGCTTGTTGTTGCTCGGCTGATAGGGCGGCTGCATGGTGTTGACGGCGTAGAAATCGGGCGTGATGGCGCCGTCATTGACGAATTTCGGCGCGCCGCCAAGGGCCGAGGCCGGCGAATTGTCGGCCACCTTCAGCGTCTTGCCATCGGCCTCGACGACGGCGATCTGCCCCTTCACCGGGCTGGTGTCGGCGTGCGGATAGACCGGCGCGCAGGCGCAGGCGAGCTGGAAATGGTTGAGGAAGGAGCCGCCGAAGGCGCCCTGGAAGAAATTGTCGGCCAAGACGTATTTCTTCGCCACCGCCCACATCGGCAGGCCGGAGCCATCATAGTGGCCCATGACGAGACCGCCGGAATCGGCCCAGGCGACGAACTTGTCGTTCTTGCCCGCATCGATCTGCATCTGCTCCTGGTAGAAGCGATGCCAGAGGTCGCGCGTGACGACCGATGTCTTCTCGTTGAAGCCGCTGGCATCGTCGATGGCGAAGCTGGCATTGGCGAGATGCGCCGACTGCGCCTCGGTCACCGGTGGCGTCACCCCCTTGGCGGTCAGCCCGCCCCAGGCCGGCGGCAGTTCGGTGAGGGGCTTGCCGTCACGGTCGAGCTGGCGCGCCTGGTCGGCCGAGACATTGGCCAGCCCATTGGCGCCGGGAAAGCCGCCATAGAGATTATCGAAGCTGCGGTTCTCGGCATAGAGGACGACGACGGTGTCGATCTTGTCGTAGCCGGGAGGGGCGGCATGGGCCGCGTTGGCGAACGATGCCAAGGCCGTGGAGGCAAGGCAGAGCGAGAGAAAGGACCTGGTCATGGGAAGACGCCTCGTGGCTGGAGGAACTTTTGGACGCTAGGACTGGTGCTTGTCAGCTTTGTGACATCTCGGCGGATGCGTGTGGATAGCAGGAAATGTCGGCGGGACAGAGGGGGCGCGACGGATCACGACCTATCCGAACGAGCAGTCGAGACGCACGGTCATCAATTCGTAGCAAACCCAGTCCCACATTGGCGGAACAGAAACGGACCAGCCGACATGCCAGCAGCACAATGGAAAAAACGCGCCATCGCGGCATCGATGCTGGCCATCGCCGCGATCTCCTCTGCCACGACAGTCAGCGCCGGAACCGGCACCGTCCACCCCGGCCCGCTATCGCGCGCCGACGCCTTCGCCCGCGCCCAGGCACTCACCGCGCTTGGCAAAAAAATGTTCTTCGACCCGGCGCTGTCGGCCTCGGGCAGGCAGGCCTGTTCATCCTGCCATGATCCGCATCATGCCTTCGGCCCGGCCTCGGCGCCGGTCGAAATGGGCGGGCCGAACGTCGATCAGCCGGGCGTGCGCGCCGTTCCCTCGCTGCGCTATCTCCAGGCCGCACCCGCCTTCACCGAGCATTTCTACGATTCCGACGACGAGGGTGACGAGAGCGTCGACAATGGCCCGACCGGCGGCCTGACCTGGGACGGCCGCGCCGACCACGGCAGGGACCAGGCGAAGATCCCGCTACTCTCGCCCTTCGAGATGGCCAACAAGGATGAGGCCGCCGTCACATCAGCCTTGCGCAAGTCAGCCTATGCCGGTGAGTTCAAGGCAACCTTCGGCGGCGACGTCTTCGACCATCCCCGCGATGCCTTCGACGCAGCAGCCGAGGCACTCGGCACCTTCGAGCAGAGTGCCGCCGACTTCTATCCTTATTCCAGCCGCTACGACGCCTTCCTCGCCGGCAAGGCTGAGCTCACGACGCAGGAAATGCGCGGCCGTGCGCTGTTCGAGGACGAGACCAAGGGCAATTGCGCCAGCTGTCATCTGAGTGAACCGGCCAATGACGGCGAGCCGCCGCAATTCACCGATTTCGGCCTGATCGCCATCGCCGTGCCGCGCAACGCTTCCATCCCGGCCAATGCCGATCCCGCCTATATCGATCTCGGCCTGTGCGGCCCGCTGCGCACCGATTTTCGTGGCCGGTCCGAATATTGCGGCCTGTTCAAGACGCCGACGCTGCGCAATGTCGCGCTGCGCAAGAGCTTCTTCCACAATGGCACCTTCCACACGCTGCGCGACGCGGTCGCCTTCTACGCCACCCGCGATACGGATCCAGGCCATTGGTACCCCAGAAATGCCGACGGCACCGTCAGAAAATATGACGATCTGCCAAAGGCTTACTGGCCGAACTTGAATCAGGATCCGCCCTTCAATGGCAAAAAGCCCGGCGACAGGCCGGCGCTCAACGACGCCGAGATCGACGACATCGTCGCCTTTCTCGGCACGCTCACCGATGCCGACCAGCAGGCAGCGCCAGCGAACTGAGCCGCCTTGCCCGGTTTGGCCTGGCCGCCCGCGAAAAATTGGGGTCTCGACCCTGCCGGATTCGATGCGCGGCAACACTCGAAAGCTGTAAAGAAAGACCTATTCCATTAGCCCTTCCTAAACCGCAATGCGGTATCCCTTGCCACCCGAGGGTTGGATACCGATGAACACATTCAGGCGAGCCGCCGGATTTGTTATAATCCTGTTGACCGGCGCGGTGATGCTGGTGGCGCTGCGCATCGACAGCCAGCGCGACTACGCGCTGGCCAGGCAACGCTATATCGAAAACTCCCAGGCGGCGGCCAGGACGACAGCCAAAACGGTGGAAGACGCCTTGCGGGCCGTCTACGAGAATGTGCGCACGCTGAGCTACCTGCCAAGCGTCCGCAACCTCGACCGGCATGGCACGAACCTTGGCGATGAGGGCCGCGCGACGATCCAGCAGATCTACAACAACCTCGCCAACAACGTCTCGATTTCCGAGGTCTACTTCCTGCCGCTGGATTTCGACCCGGACCGCTTCGATGCCGAAACCGGCAAGCTCGAGGAGCCGATCCTCCAGTTCGACCAGCTGATCGTCAATGCCAAGGCGAGATCCGATGCCGCCGGCGGCGCCAAGCACGCAAAGCTCGATGAGGATGCGCTGACCCGCCCGCCGGAAGAGGTCGAAACCTATGAATACCATGAGCTGGCCAAGCAGCTTACCTGGCTGAAGGCGAACTATCCCAATTCAAGCGACATCGACGGGCTCAACGTGCCGATCATCGGCACCAAGGAGCTCATCACCTGCGACAACACCGATTTCATTCATACCGGCAATGATGCCGATCGCTCCGGCTTCATCCTCTCGGTTCCGGTGTTCGGCCAGGACGGCAGCCTGCGCGGCTCCGTCTCGGCGATCATGCTCACCTCGGCGCTGCGCAAACTCTTGCCGAGCACCGACTACGTCATCGCCAATTCGGGCTACGGCTTCGAATCCGACCAGCACAAGATGTCGACGGCGCTCGCGGCCGATTCCCGTGCCTTCACGGCGGCCGACCCCAACCTGATCTATTCCGAAGTCATCCCGCTCTCGCTCAACGATCCCAGAAGCGCATGGCGTCTTTGGGCTGGTTTTCCCAACAGCCGGTTCGACGCCAACATGGACGCCCAGTCCGTGCGGGAATTCGAGTTGGCCGGCTATGCGGCGGTCGCCGTGGTCACGCTGCTGGCGCTGGCCTGCTGGTATGCGATCGGGCGCGCAATGATGATGCAGGCGAATGCCGCCGAGACGTTGGAACTGCGGGTCGAGGAACGCACCGCCGAGATCCAACACCTCGCCACGCATGACATTCTCACCGGCCTGCCCAACCGGGGCCTCCTGGCCGACACCATGGACGAAGCGCTGAGAAGCCTCAGGGATGGCGAGAAGCTGGCGGTCCATTGCGTCGACCTCGACCGTTTCAAGCCGGTCAATGACACGCTTGGCCATCCGGTCGGCGACGAGCTTCTCGGGGCGGTGGCGAAGCGGTTGAAACAGCATGCCGGCGAAACCGCCATGGTGGCGCGAATAGGCGGCGACGAGTTCGTCATCCTTCAGCTCCTGCTCGACGGCAACGACGAGGCCGGCGTGCTGGCAAGCCGCGTCATTCATGCCCTGTCCGACGAATTCTCCATCCAGGGCCACAAGATCAACATCGGCGGCAGCATCGGGATCGCCGTCTTCCCCGACGACGGGCAACGTTCGGAAACCCTTATCCGCAATGCCGACCTTGCTCTGTACAAGGCCAAGATGGAGGGTCGTGGCACCTGCAGGTCGTTCGAGCCGGGAATGGATGCAAGGCTGCAGGAGCGGCGCCTGCTGGAATCCGAACTGGCTCTCGGCGTGACCAGAGAGCAGTTCGTTCTGCACTATCAACCGCTGCATGATGCCAAGACCTCCAAACTCACCGGCTTCGAAGCGCTGGTGCGATGGAACCATCCGCGCCTCGGTCTGCTGCAGCCGTCGGAGTTCATCCAGTTGGCCGAGGAAACGTCTGTCATCGATGCGCTTGGCGAGTGGATCCTGCGGCGTGCCTGCGCCGACGCCGCGAAATGGCCCCTGCACGTCAAGGTCGCGGTCAATCTCTCGCCGGCCCAGTTCAAGCAGCAGGGACTATCGCTTCAGGTTGCTTCGGCGCTCGCGGCTTCCGGCCTGCTTCCGTCGCGGCTCGAACTGGAGATCACCGAGTCGGTGCTGCTGGCGAACAACGAAAACACGGTGAGAACGCTGCACAGCCTGCGCGACCTCGGCATCTCCATAGCCATGGACGATTTCGGCACTGGCTATTCGTCGCTAAGCTATCTCAGGTCGTTCCCGTTCAACCGCATCAAGATCGACCGCAGCTTCGTCAGCCTGATGTGCGAGAGCAGCGAAAGCAGGGCGATCGTCAAGGCCGTCGCCGAACTCGGCACCACGCTCGGCATGACGACGACTGCCGAAGGCGTCGAGACCGAAGACCAGTATCGCCTGGTCCGGGAGAATGGCTGCACGGATGTGCAGGGCTGGTTGTTTGGCCGCCCAATGCCGGTCTCCGAGCTTCATACGCTTTTCGAACAGCCAGAGGCCTTGACCGCATAGGCAGCGTGGAGCGCTAGCCGGCTATTACTGCGCGTCCGCGTTCGCCCTCAACTCCGCCGGCTTCTCGGCGACCTGTCGACTTGAGCACAGGAGCTTCAGCCAGCACGATCATCCGGCTGCCTTTCGAGCCCATTGCCAGAACGGATCGTCCGAAAAGGCTGCATCCATATTCGCCACGCACGTGACGATCTCGGAAGCAGTCCTTGGCACAGTCACATGAAAAGTGGATTCGACCCAATGCCTGAACTCGACGGGCGCGCGGTAAGGAATAGCGTGCTCATCCCCGCGATGCTCATTTGTGTAGGCGTCCTCAGGCGTCAGTGTGAAGACTTCGGGCCAGCAGATTTCTTCGTAGCCGATGGCTAGCAAGCGCAAGAAATCGACGGCATTGTCCGCCAGCACACAGGACAAGGTCGATCCTGATCCGGATCCCAGATGCACGAAGCGCTGCACGCCGTTGTCGTCCATCCAGATTCCGGCCTGCGACCCCTCGCCACCTGTAACGATGAAGGGCGCAACTCGTCCCGTCGCCGAAGCATCGTCATTGCCAAGCCAAGCTCTCATCAGGTCAGGATCGACGACGGTAAAATGGGTACGACTTATTCCCTGTCTTTGCTCCACCGTCGCCGGGTACAGCGAAGCAAAGCGAATGGAGTGGTTTCGAACAAAGCCGTTTTCCTCCATCCACTGAAGTGCCATCTGCAATTCTTCCGGCATTCGCAGAAGTGAGGGAAACGTACGCTCGACCTCACTCAGAAAGCTCGTCACGCCATGCCTCCGATGCCTGCTATCAACTGAGTCTCACAAATGCTGCCAGATGACCTTTAGAGGCGAGCCCATGGCTTGCTCGATCGTCCGCAATTGCTCGCTGGCCAGGGAGGCCACACCGGGATTCACCACGGTCAGCGCGCAGACCCCGAACGCCGCCGGCCAGACATAGCGCAAATCGTTCAGCGAGGTGGCCTTGTGACAACATGGCGTGGTGACCGAAAGGTTTTCGAAGCGTGACCCGGCGGCCTGATCCATTGCCTCGCCCCACCAGTCCTCCAGATCGCTGCCGCAGAACGAGCAATGGATGCTTTCCGTGTTGGCTCCGGCGTCGAAGAACGTCACGCCTTCCTCGTATTCGACGGCGACATGCTCGGTCAGCGGGAACAATCCGCGCGCAATCTTCACGGCTGCCGTGGCAGCCGCTTCGTCGGGATGCCAGTGTGCGTCAGTCGGAACCAGGCGCAGAAAAGTGTCAGACATGGTCCCTCCTCTCTATGGGCCAAGGATGACCGTTCGAAGCATATCGCGCAATGGTCGAACGCCGCAGCCGGGTCCGACCACCGCTTGATATCAGTGCCCGCCGAGATGCGGCACCTGCCTGCCTCACAGCGCCCGGATAACACCCCCATCGACACGGATGTTCTGCCCGGTGATATAGCCAGCGCCTTCCGAAGCCAGGAAAGCAATCGTCGCCGCCACTTCCTCGCTCGTGCCGTAGCGCTGCATCGGCACGTTGTCGCGGCGCTCTTCGGTCGCCGGCAAGCTGTCGATCCAGCCGGGCAGCACATTGTTCATGCGCACATTGTCGGCGGCATAAGTGTTGGCGAAGATCTTGGTGTAGGCGGCAAGGCCGGCGCGGAACACGGCCGAGGTCGGGAACATCGCGTTCGGCTCGGCGACCCAGGCGGTCGAGATGTTGATGATGGCGCCGCCTTTCTGCTTGACCATCTGCGGCGCCACGATGCGCACCGGCCTGACGACGTTGAGCAGGTAGACATCCATGCCGGTGTGCCATTGCTCGTCCGTGATGTCGAGAATCGGCGCGCGCGGCCCGTGGCCGCCGCTGTTGACCAACACGTCGATGCGGCCCCACTTTTCGAGCGTCAGGTCGACGAGCCGCTGCAGGTCCTCGTTCGACTGGTTGGAGCCGGTGACGCCGAGCCCGCCCAACTCCTTGGCCAGCGCCTCGCCCTTGCCCGACGAGGACAGGATGGCGACCTTGAAGCCATCCGCCGCCAGCCGCTTTGCTGCCGCCGCACCCATGCCGCTGCCACCGGCCACGACAACGGCTACTTTTTCTACACTCATCGGATTTTCCTCTCGGGGTTGGCAGGCACCGCAAGCGGTGTTTTCGGGATTTGAGCAGTGATATAGCTGGTTTTTCCGTTGGGTTCGAACCAGAATGCCTGAAATCAACCAGTAGAAAAACTCCTGCATGCCCGAAGCGTTCCTGAGCCTGCCGCCGCTGAATGCGCTGCGCGCCTTCGAGGCCTCGGCGCGCCATCTCAACTTCCGCATCGCCGCCGAGGAGCTGAACGTCACGCAAGGGGCGGTCGCCCAGCACATTCGCGGGCTGGAGGCCCATCTCGGCACAAAACTGTTCGAGCGTCTGTCGCGCGGCCTGGCGTTGACCGATGAAGGCCGAGCCTATGTGCCCAACATCCGCCGCGCCTTCGACCTGATCTCGGAGGCGACCCTGCTGCTGCGCCCCGAGCCGGCACGGCTGACGATCAGCGTGACGCCGAGCTTCGCCACCAAATGGCTGATCCCCAGGCTGCAGGATTTCGTGGCGCACAATCCACTTGTCGACCTGCGCGTGCTGGCCAGCGAGAGCCTGTCGAGTTTCCAGGCCGACGGCGTCGACATCGCGGTCAGGCAAGGCCGCCCGCCCTTCGGCGCCGGCCTGATGGTCGACCTGCTGTTTCCCCAGCAGATCATCGCCATCTGCAGCCCGGCCCTGCTGCCGGTCGGCACGACCGAAATCGCCGCGGCCGAAATCCAGCATCACGTCCTGCTGCACGATGCGCACAATCTGTGGCCGGAATTCATGGAAAAGGCGGTCGGCCTGAAGATGACGACGGAGCTCAAACGCATGCGCTTCAACCAGACCAGCCTCGCCATCGACGCCGCCATCGCCGGCCAGGGCATCGCGCTGGCCAGCCGCTTCCTCGTCGCCGCCGACCTCGCCGCCGGCCGCCTGGTCCAGCCGGTCAGCGGCGAAATCCGCGGCACGCAGGATTTTTATGTCGTGATGCCGAGAAAACAACGCCATCCCGAGCCGACGCAAGCCGTGCGGCAATGGCTGCTCAATGCGGGGGAAAGGGCGTCAGTCTAGACCGGCAGCAACGCCTCGTTGCCCTGCCGGCCATTTCTCCCCGTGGAACGAAGAAATGGCCGCGCAAACGACCGAGGGAAGTCGCGCAGTTTGACTGGATACGAAATCATTTTTACGACTGTTGGATGCAGTCGAATCCCTCCCCAAAAATCATCGTCATCGGCGGCGGCATTGCCGGCCTTTCCCTGGCCGCGGCCTTGCGCGACTGGGCTGATGTCACCGTCATCGAGCGCGAGCCGCATCTCGGCTACCACGCCAGTGGCCGCTCCGCCGCCTTGTTCACCGAGACCTATGGCAACCGGCTGGTGCGCGCGCTGACGCTGGCCAGCCGGCAGCAAATCGTCGAGGGCGGGTTTGTCGCTCATCGGCGCGGCGCGCTGCATGTCGGCTGGCGCGGCGACGACGCGGCAAAAGACCGGCTGGCCGGCGAATTGCAGGCGCTGGTGCCCAGTGTGCGCCGCCTGTCGGCGGCCGAGTTGCACGCGCTGGTTCCGGTCATTGCCGCTGAAGCCACCTGCGGCGGCGTGTATGAGCCGGACGCGGTGGATATCGACACGGGCAAGATGCTGGCGGCCAGCGCCTCGGCGCTGAAGGCCAGCGGCGGCATGATCCGCGCCAGTGAGGAGGTCCGCGCGATCGCCCGTACCGAAAACGGCTTCCGTGTCACCACCAGTGCCGGCGCCCATCAGGCCGACATCGTCGTCAATGCCGCGGGCGCCTGGGTCGATGTCGTCGCCGGCATGGCGGGGCTCTCCGGCCTCGGCTTCCAGCCGAAACGGCGCACCGCCTTCCTGTTCGATCCGCCCGCCGGGACCGACATTGCCGGCTGGCCGCTGGTGGTCGATTTGCACGAACAGTTCTACTTCAAGCCGGATGCCGGCAGGCTGATCGGCTCGCTCGCCGACGAGACCGATTCCGAGCCTTGCGACGCATATCCCGAAGACATCGATGTCGCCATCGCCGTCGACCGCATCGAGCAGGCGACGTCGATGCGCATCGGCCGTCCCTCGACGCCGTGGGCGGGCCTGCGCACCTTCGCGCCCGACCGCACGCCGGTCGCCGGCTTCGACCCGCGCCTGCCCGGTTTCTTCTGGCTCGGCGGCCAGGGCGGCTACGGTTTTCAGGTCTCGCTGACACTGGCACGTCTCAGCGCGGCGTTGATGCGCGGCGAGCCCCAGCCCGGCGATGTCACGGCACTCGGCGTCACCGCCGCGGCACTGGCGCCCGACCGCTTCCTGGCCCTGGCGGCAACGCCATGAAGTTCACGCCCCATCCTTCGGCGCCGCTCGTGCCGCGCTCGTGACGGCAAGGCGCGGCGCCAGCGACGGGGAATTTCGTCACGCTCGGCGCCTCGCTCGTACTCGGCATTTGGGCGTGCCGGCAAAGCTGCTGGCGCTGCCGGTGATCGCACTCCTGGAGCTGCTGCTGCGGCTTTCCGCGCCGGAGGCGGAAACCAGGTAGGCAGTCGACCAGTTCTGGCTCGCCGGAATCCTCGTGCAGCTAGCCCTAGCGCCGCGCGGGTCTCGGCGGGATGGGAAGGATCGATCGCCCTTTGCGATGCTTCTTTAACGCGTTATAGAAGTTGTTTGGGATGCAGACGAAGGCGAGATGACCGTGACGCGAAGGACATGCTTACTGTGCCTTATCCTATTCGCGATCCGCTTTAGCTCCATCGTATTTCTCGCGATTAGCGGCCTTGGACAATCGGGCTATGCAGAAACCCTTTCGCCAGTTTTCAATCTCTTCGTCGTAGCCTGTATACTTCTTTTCCCCGTCAGCATTGTTAGCCTGATGCTCAGTTTGGCATTTCCGCTTTTTGCCAATTCTTCTGTTTATCGATCTCAAATCAGAGGAAATCCGATATTGTTCCTTATCTGGCGCGATTTGCTGGTGAAGTACGAGCTATTGGATTGAAATTTCTCGTGGATCGGGACCGAGCGACAGGGCACGAGGCACTGGTGCCCGGCAACCACCTTAGTCGCCACCAGCCCTCAATCTTCGTCCGTCCAGATCAGGCGCAGCAGCCGCAGCAGCGTTGCCCGCTCCTTTTTCGTCAACCGCTGCAGGAACCGGTCCTCGTGCCTGCGAACCTGTCGCCGCCAGCTCGGCATGGCCTCTCTTGCAGCCTGCGTCAGCGTCAGCACCCGCACACGCTTGTCCTCGGCATGGTCGTCGCGCTCGACCAGCCCGCGCTCTTCCAGCTCGGCAAGCAGCGGCGCCATGTTGGCGCTCTTCATGCCAAGCAGGCGGCAGAGTTCGGCGGCGCGGATGCCGGGCTTCTCGTCGATCAGCGCCAGCATGCCGTAGGTCACCGGGCGCAGCGCCGCATCCGCCAGCTCGACCGCGAAATCGTTGAGCGCAAAGGCTGAGGCGCGCCTCAGATTGTAGCCGATCTGCGCGTCGAGCGCGTCCTCAGTCATCGCACCTCGCGCGGCAGCACCAGCGTGAACCTTTGTATCATCCATGTTGCATACCGATCGCCGCGATCACCCCCTCTTGTCAAGCGAAAAAGACTATGCGACATAGCAATCACGATAGCTATGCACCATAGCGATTTCACCAACACCAATACGGAACGGGAGGACGCCGACCATGACCGAAGAGACCGTTGCCTTCGATGTCGAGAACGGCATCGCCTGGGTGCGCTTCAACCGGCCCGACAAGCGCAATTGCATGAACCCGGCGCTCAACCGGCGCATGATGGAGGTTCTCGACGAGCTCGAGTTCCGCGACGATGTCGGCGTGCTGGTGCTGTCGGGCGAAGGCAGCGCCTGGTCGGCGGGCATGGACCTCAAGGAGTATTTTCGTGAGACCGAAGCCAAGGGGCTCGGCGCCATCCGCAAGGCGCAGTCGGAGGCCTATGGCTGGTGGCGGCGCCTGCGCTGGTACGGCAAGCCGACCATCGCCATGGTCAATGGCTGGTGCTTTGGCGGCGGCTATGGCCCGCTCTTCGCTTGCGACCTCGCTTTCGCCGCCGACGAGGCGCAGTTTGCTTTGTCCGAGATCAACTGGGGCATCCTGCCCGGCGGCGGCGCCACCAAGGTGGTGGTCGACCTCCTGTCGATGCGGGACGCCATGTACCACGCGCTGACCGGCGAACTCATCGACGGCAGGAAGGCCGCCGCCTGGAAGCTGGTCAATGAAAGCTTGCCGCTGGCGGAGTTGAACGCGCGCGTCACCGAGGTCGCCAACATCCTTTTGAAGAAGAATCCGATTGCGCTGAAGGCGACCAAGGACGCCATCCGGCGCGTCGCCGAGATGACCTACGACAATGCCGAGGACTATCTGGTGCGGGCGCAGGAGGCGGCAAATTTCCACGACAATTCCGGCCGCAAGGAAGGCATCCGCCAGTTCATCGACGAAAAGAGCTACAAGCCCGGTCTCGGCGCTTACGACAAGGCAAGGTGACGCGAGCCACCGACGCAATCTGGGAGGAGATGCGAATGCCGGACTGGACAACACCTGATCCCGTGGCCCTGCACGCCGGCGCGCAGCCGGATCGTGTTGCTTGTGTCGATCTGGCATCCGGTCGGCGCTGGACCTATCGCGCCTTCGACGAGGCCATCCAGCGCGCCGTGGGCGTTCTCGAAAGCGGTCACGGCGTCGAACCGGGACAGCCGATCGCCACGCTTGCCCGCAACAGCGCCGATCTGCTGATCCTGCAGCAGGCCGCGATGCGGCTCGGCGCCATATTCGTGCCCCTCAACTGGCGGCTCGCCGCCGCCGAACAGCAGGCGATCCTCGAGGACTGCGACCCGGTGTTGCTGCTGCATGACGCCGCCCTCGACCTGGCGCTGACCAGGCGCTGCATCCCTGTCGAAGTCGCCAGTTTCGCGAAAGCGGTTGAGGCGCAGGCACCGGCACCGCGTCGTCCCCTGCCCGCCGGCGATGCGCCCTCGATCATCCTCTACACATCGGGCACGTCGGGCCGGCCGAAAGGCGTCATCGTCACGGAGTGCAATGCCTTCGCCACGGCGGTCAATTTCGGCGTGCTGGGCCGGGTCGGCAATGCCAGCATCTTCCTCTGCGACGCACCGATGTTCCATGTCATCGGCCTCATCACCAACCTGCGTCCGCCGCTGCTTCAGGGCGGCACGGTGCTGATCTCGCCCGGGTTCGATGCCGGCGCCACCAATCGCCGCCTCGCCGATCCCGCACTTGGCGTCACCCACTATTTCTGCGTGCCGCAAATGGCCAGGATGCTGCGCGAGCACCCCGATTTTGCCCCTGCGCGCTGGACCTCGCTCACCGCCATCTTCACCGGCGGCGCGCCAAACCCGGCCATGGATATCAGATGGTGGCTGGCGCAGGGCGTCCGCATGGTCGACGGCTTCGGCATGACGGAGGCCGGCACCGTGCTTGGCATGCCGGTCGAGGCCGATCGGATCGCGGGCAAGGCCGGCTCGGCCGGCCTGCCGGCACCGATGATCGGTCTGCGCATCGTCGATGAGGACGGCCGCGACGTCGCGGCCGGCGAGCCAGGTGAGATATGGCTGTCCGGTCCCTCGGTCACATCAGGCTACTGGAACCGGCCGGAAGAGACGGAGCGGGCCTTCACCGCCGATGGCTGGTTCCGCACCGGCGACATCGCGCGGCAGGATGGAGAAGGCTTCGTCACCCTCGTCGACCGTCGCAAGGACATGTTCATCTCCGGTGGCGAGAATGTCTATCCGGCCGAAATCGAGACAGCGCTGCTCGATCATCCCGACATCACCGAGGCAGCCGTGATCGGCATCGCCGACGAGCGCTGGGGCGAAGTCGGGCGCGCCTTCGTCGTGGTGAAACCCGGTTGCGTTGTCGATCCGGCTGATCTGGCAAGCCATTGCTGCGCCCGCATCGCCCGCTACAAGGTGCCAAAGGAGTTCCTGCTCACCGATGCGCTGCCGCGCACCGCCTCCGGCAAGATCCAGAAACACATCCTTCGCACATGGACAGCACCAGCCGGCGGGCAGGACTGAGCGTTCAGCCGGCCGACCGGAAGATAGCGACGGCCGCGGCAACGATTTCCGCATTGTCCTTCGCCACTGTTCCATCAGCCAGCGTCTTGCCGTCTTCCAGCCCGACGCGCGTCGACCAGCGCTTTTGCTGCGCCAACTCCACGAACGGCCAAACGGTGGCATCGACGCCATGCAGAAGGATCGGCCGCCGCCCTCCGGCGCGTTCGAGCACGGCTTCGATGCCGTGCGCCTCGTCGAGTGCGGTGGACAAATCCTGGATGTCGATCTCGATCAGGATGCGTAGAACCCGGTCGTGGTCGGCAAGCGCCACGAAGCGCTCGGCGTCGGCGATCGTGGCAAGCCCGGCCTCGATGCCGACGCCACGCTGGCGCAGCAGCTCCATCACGGCGGCCGCGTCGGCCTCCGACAGATTGACCGAGGCATAGTCGGGCAGTTCACGCCAGCCGGTGATCGCCGCACGGGTCCGCGCGACGTCGCTCTCGATCCAGGCGCCGGTCGAGACACCGACGAGCGTGCCCGGGCAGACCTGGCGCACGGCAAGCACGGTTCCGTCGACAGCAGCCAGGCTTTCACGCCCGTCGGCGCCGCGCGGATGGATGTGCAGTTCGGCCGCACCAGCCGCCACGCAGGCGGCCGCATCGCTGGCCATTGCCTGGGCCGTGAGCGGCAGCCTTGGGTGGAAATCGCGCGGACGCGCGCCATTGATGCAGGCCTGGACGATCATGATCCCTCTCCTCGACTTATGGCTGAATCTAGCTGCCGCACGCACTGCGGCAAGGTTCGGGCAAAACATTGCTGACAAGTCTATGGCGGAGAGGCCATGGATTGCAGCCGCCGGCGGCATCCAGCGACTGCATTCATGAAGCAGTGATGGCGTCATCCCGAATCAGTGCCGCGAATGGCACTGATTCGCCGATGATTCGGTCAGACAACGTTTTCGCCGATTGCGCTGCTTTAGATAATTTACGCTATTAAAGTATAAAAACGATATTGCTGCAATGCCATATTCTAAATTAGCGCAACAGGAGATAATCAGAACACATATGTACACTCTTTTAGAATCAAGTATTAAGATTATGCAAGATTTCTAAAATAAAATGAGACCTGTTTCTTCTTGTGGCTCATTTGTCCACATGTTATTTTTCAACATAGTTAAAAATAGGAAGAATACTATTGGCTTGATCCTGCAACAGGAAGGGGCAACGCATGCCTTGGCGGATTCGTTCGTGCCATTCCAATCGGGTTGCTCTGCTTCTGGGTGTTTCAAGTCTCGCAATAGCCATCGCATCAGCCGCAGGGCCGGCATTGGCAGCCGATTCGACCTGGACCGGCGCCGGCCTCGGCAGCTGGAACAATCCCTTGAGCTGGACGGCCGGCGTTCCCACCGCCGCGGACACCGCAACATTCGACACAGTTGGGGTCCCCGCCGTTGGGTTCGGACCTGGGGCCAGCTCCGTCGGGGCCATATCGTTCACGGCCGGGGCGGTGCCCTATACTTTTAGTGTCGGCGGTGTGGGCCTGGCCAGTTCCCTGACGTTGGGCGGCGCCGGCATTCAGAACAATTCCACGCTGACAACGCCGACCTTCGCCGTGGGCGGCACGCTTGGCGGTAGCGGGGCGTTGACCTTCAACGGCACTGGCACCAGCGCCGGCAATGCCCTGATCAATGCCACCGCCAACGGTACCGTCAATTTCGCCGGCACCAGCACGGGCGCCAATGCCACCATCACCGCTACCCTTGGCGGCGATATAAATTTCGCCGGCAACAGTCTCGCCGGAGCCGCGCAGATCGCCGTTGGCGGGGCTGGCAGCACCCTCAATTTCAACGGATCGAGCAGCGCCGACAATGCCGGCATATCGGTCAATCTCGGCGGCGTCGCGAATTTCACGGGGACCAGCACTGGCGGCAACGCCGCCGTTTCCGTCGCTCTCGGGGGCGCCGCGAACTTCACGGGAACCAGCACCGGCGGCAACGCCGCCATCACTCTTGCCGGCGGCAGCCTCGGCCTTTCCGGCCTGACATCGGGCGGAATGAGCATCGGCTCGCTGTCCGGCACGGGTTCTGTCGATCTCGGCGCCAAGGCGCTGACGCTTGGCGGCATCGGCGGCGACACGATTTTCAACGGCACCATTGGCGGCGCGGGCGGTTCGCTGATTAAGACCGGCACCGGGTCCTTGACGCTCACCGGCGCCAACACTTTCACCGGCGGCGTCAGCATCGGCGCTGGAACGCTGGTCGCTGGCTCCAACACGGCGCTTGGCACTGGCGCTGCCAGCCTTTCCGGCGGCGCCACGCTCGGCCTCGGCGCCGGTGTCACGCTCGGCAACGCCGTCAGCCTGACCGGCGCCGGCAGCGCCACGCTAGACGTGGCGCTCGGCACCGGAACATTGAACGGTGCAATAAGCGGCACGATCGGCCTGACCAAGACGGGCGCCGGACAGCTGACGCTGGGCGGCGTCAACACCGGCCTCACCGGCGGGCTCACCATCGCCACCGGCTCGGTGCTGGCAACCAATGTCGATGCGCTGGGCAGCGGCGCCGGCGGCATCGGCCAGGTGACGCTCGGCGGTGGCGCCGCCCTCACGCTCGGTGCGGCAGGCACCTTCAACAACGCTCTCAATCTCGGCGCCGGGCTCGGCGGCACGCTCTCGGCCGGCACCGGCCTCAACGTGACGCTGGGCGGCGGTTTGAACATCGGCGCCGGCGCCACGCTCGGCCTGGGCACGGCGGCTTCGCTGGGCAGCCTGACGCTAGCCGGCACCTCGACCATCGGCGCTGGGGCAACCCTCTCCGCCGACTTCGGCTCGGTGAAGTTTGGCGATGCCTCGATCGGCGCGCAGCTCAGCAACGCGACGCTCAACATCGGTGCGGCCGGCACCGTCGACATCAACGGCTTCGGCGCCACAATCGGCAATCTGACCGGCGCCATCGGCGGCAGCCTCACCAATACCGGGGGTGCTGCCACCCTCAACATCGACGCCGGAAATTTCGCCGGCGTGATCTCCGGCAACCTCGGGCTGAACAAGATCGGCGCCGGCACGCTGACGCTGTCGGGCGTCAACACCTTCACCGGCGGCGTGTCGATCAGCGGCGGCGGCTCGCTGGTGGTGGCCAACAATCTGGCGCTGGGGTTGGGTGGCATAAGCCTTGGCGCCGGCTCGTCTTTCGGCATCGGCGCCGGCACGACGCTGACCAACGATCTCGACGTAACCGGCGCCACCTCTCTCGACGTCTCCGGCGGCATCGGCACGCTTAACGGCAACATCACCGGCACCGCGGGCCTGACCAAGACCGGCGCGGGACAATTGACGCTCGGCGGCATCAACACCGGCTTCACCGGCGGGCTGACCATCGGCGCCGGCTCGGTGCTGGCGACCAACGTCAATGCGCTGGGCAGCGGCGTTGGCGGCATCGGCCAAGTCACGCTCGGCGGCGGCACCGAGCTGACACTGGATGCGAACGGCACCTTCAACAACCAGCTCAATCTTGGCGCGGGCCTTGGCGGCACGCTGTCGGCGGGCACCGGTCTTACCGCCACGCTCGGCGGCGGCATCAATCTCGGCGCCGGCGCGACGCTCGGCATCGGCACCGCCATAAACAATGGCACCGTGGCGCTGCTCGGCGGCGGCACGACGATCGGCGCGGGCGCGACGCTGTCGGCCAATTTCGGCACGCTGCAATTGGGTGACGCCGCGATCGGCGCCGCGCTCGGCAATGCAACGCTCAATGTCGGCGCGGTCGGCGCCGTCGACCTCAATGGCTTCGGCGCGACGGTCGGCACCCTCACCGGCCTTGCCGGCGGCACCATCGGTAATTTGGGCGCTGCGGCAACCCTGGGCATTGGCGCCGGTAATTTCGGCGGCTCCATCACCGGCAACATCTCGCTCGACAAGACCGGCGCGGGCACGCTGACGCTGACCGGCAACAACAGTTTTGCCGGCGGCATCACCATTGGTGGCGGCACGCTGATTGCTGGCAGCAACACGGCGCTTGGTCTCGCCGCCAACGCCGTCTCCCTAGCCGGCGGCGCCACGCTTGGGCTCAGCGCCGGCGTCACGTTCGGCAACGGCATCGGCCTGACCGGAAGCGGCAACGCCTCGCTCGATGTCGCGGCCGGCATCGGCACGCTGAACGGCGTCATCTCAGGCGGCGCTGCCAATGGCCTGATCAAAACCGGCACCGGAACGCTGGTACTCAACGGCGCCAACACCTTCGCCGGCGGCATCGATATCAATGCCGGCATCGTCATCGCCGGCAATAACAGCGCGCTCGGCACCGGGGCTACCGACCTCGCCGGCGGCGCGACGCTGGGGCTCGGCGCCGGCATCACGCTCGGCAACGACATCGGCCTGACCGGCAGCGGCGCCGCCACGCTTGACGTAGCGCTCGGCACCGGCACGCTGAACGGCATCATCTCCGGTGGCGCCGCCAATGGCCTGATCAAGACCGGCCTCGGCACGCTGGCGCTGAACGGCGCCAACACCTTTGCCGGCGGTCTCATCATCGGCGCCGGCACCGTCATCGCCGGCAACAACCTTGCGCTTGGCAGCGGAGCGGCCTCGCTCGCCGGCGGCGCGACACTTGGGCTGGGCGCCGGCATCACGCTCGGCAACGATATCGGCCTGACCGGTGCCGGCAATGCCTCGCTCGACGTCTCCGCCGGCATCGGCACCTTGACCGGAATCATCTCCGGCACCAACGGCCTCATCAAGACCGGCACCGGCACGCTGGCGCTCAACGGCGCCAACACCTTTGCTGGGGGTCTCACCATCGGCGCCGGCACCGTCATCGCCGGCAACAATCTCGCGCTCGGCAGCGGCGCGGCTTCGCTCGCCGGTGGCGCCACGCTCGGCCTCGGCGCCGGCATCACGCTTGGCAACGATATCGGCCTGACCGGTGCCGGCAGCGCCTCGCTCGACGTCTCCGCCGGCATCGGCACGCTGAACGGCATCATCTCCGGCGGCGCCGCCAATGGCCTGATCAAGACCGGCCTCGGCACGCTGGCGCTCAACGGCGCCAATACCTTTGCTGGGGGTCTCACCATGGGCGCCGGCACCGTCATCGCCGGCAACAATCTCGCGCTCGGCAGCGGCGCAGCTTCGCTGGCCGGTGGCGCCACGCTCGGCCTCGGCGCCGGCATCACGCTTGGCAACAATATCGGCCTGACCGGCGCCGGCAGTGCCTCGCTCGACGTTTCGGCCGGCATCGGCACCTTGACCGGCATCATCTCCGGCGCCAACGGCCTCATCAAGACCGGCGCAGGCACGCTGGCGCTCAACGGCGCCAACACTTTTGCCGGCGGTCTCACCATCGGCGCCGGCACCGTCATCGCCGGCAACAACCTCGCGCTCGGCAGCGGCGCGGCTTCGCTCGCCGGCGGCGCCACGCTCGGCCTCGGCGCCAGCATCACGCTTGGCAACGATATCGGCCTGACCGGCGCCGGCAATGCCACGCTCGATGTCTCGCTCGGCGTTGGAACGCTGACCGGCGCGATCAGCGGTGGCAATGCGCTGATCAAGACCGGTGCCGGGCAACTGACGCTTGGCGGCAACAATATCGGCCTCACCGGCGGGCTGACCATCGGCGCCGGCTCGGTGCTGGCGACCAATGTCAATGCGCTGGGCAGCGGCCCTGGCGGCATCGGCCAGGTCACGCTTGGCGCCGGCACCGAACTAACGCTCGGCGCCACCGGCACCTTCAACAATGCACTCAATCTCGGCGCCGGGCTCGGCGGTACGCTGTCGGCGGGCGCCGGCCTCACCGCCACGCTTGGCGGCGGGCTCAATCTCGGCGCCGGCGCCACGCTCGGCATCGGGACAGTGACCAACAATGGCATTGTCGGCCTCGCCGGTGCCGGCACGATCGGCGCCGGCGCCACGCTGTCAGCCGATTTCGGCACGTTGCAGCTGGACGACGCGGCGATCGGCGCGACACTGGCCAATGCGACGCTCAATGTCGCCGCCACCGGCGCGGTCGACCTCAACGGTTTCGGCGCGACGATCGGCAACCTGACCGGCGTCGCCGGCGGCACCATCGGCAATGCCGGCGCCGCGGCGACGCTCGGCATCGCCGCCGGCAATTTCGCCGGCACGATCACCGGCAACATCGCGCTCGATAAGACCGGTGCGGGCACGCTGACGCTGACCGGCAACAACAGTTTTACCGGCGCCGTCACCATTGGCGGCGGCACGCTGGTCGCCGGCAGCAACACGGCCCTCGGCCTCGCCGCCAATCCGGTGTCGCTGGCCGGCGGCGCCACGCTTGGCCTGGGCGCCGGCGTCACCCTCGGCAACAACATCGGCCTGACCGGCGCCGGCGGCGCCTCGCTCGACGTGGCGCTCGGCACCGGCACCTTGACCGGCATCATTTCCGGCGGCGGAGCTGGCAACGGCCTGATCAAGACCGGCACCGGAACGCTGGTGCTGAACGGCGCCAACACGTTTGCCGGCGGCATCGACATCAGCGCCGGCACCGTCGTCGCCGGCAACGACACGGCTCTCGGCAGCGGTGCGGCTTCACTCGCCGGCGGTGCCACGCTTGGGCTTGGCGCCGGCATCACGCTCGGCAACAATATCGGTCTGACCGGCACCGGCAGCGCTTCGCTTGATGTGGCGCTCGGCACCGGGACTTTGACCGGCATCATCTCAGGCGGCGCTGCCAACGGTCTCATCAAGACCGGCGCCGGCACGCTGGCGCTCAACGGCGCCAACACTTTCGCCGGCGGCATCGACATCAATGCCGGCACCGTCCTTGCCGGCAACAATCAGGCTCTCGGCACCGGCGCGGCCAGCCTTGCCGGCGGCGCTGCCCTCGGCCTCGGCGCCGGCATCACGCTCGGCAACAATATCGGCCTGACAGGCACCGGCGACGCCTCACTCGACGTGGCGCTCGGCACGGGCACATCGACTGGCATCATCTCTGGCGGCGCCGCCAACGGCCTGATCAAGACCGGCGCCGGCACGCTGGCGCTGACCGGCGCCAACACATTCGCCGGCGGCATCGACATCACTGCCGGCACCGTTCTTGCCGGCAACAACAGCGCACTGGGCACCGGAGCGGCCACCCTGTCCGGTGGCGCTACGCTCGGCCTCGGCGCCGGCATCACGCTTGACAACAATATCGGCCTGACCGGCGCCGGCGACGCCTCGCTCGGCGTCGCGCTCGGCATCGGCACCTTGACCGGCGTCATCTCCGGCGCCAACGGCCTGATTAAGACCGGCGCCGGCACGCTGGCGCTCGACGGCGCCAACACGTTCGCCGGCGGCCTCGCGATCAATGCCGGCACTGTCATTGCCGGCAACAACACAGCACTGGGCAGCGGAGCGGCCACCCTGGCCAGCGGCACCACGCTCGGCCTCGGCGCCGGCATCGCACTTGCCAACAACATCGCCTTGACCGGCGATGCCTCGCTCGACGTCACGCTCGGCACCGGAACGCTTGCCGGCATCATCTCGGGCGCAGCAGGCGACAGCCTGACCAAGACTGGAACCGGCACGCTGGTGCTGAACGGCGCCAACACCTTTGCCGGCGGTCTCGTCATCGGCGTCGGCACCGTCATCGCCGGCAACAATCTCGCGCTCGGCAGCGGTGATGCTTCGCTTGCCGGAGGCGCCACGCTCGGCCTTGGCGCCGGGATTTCGCTCGGCAACAACATCGCCCTGACCGGCAGCGGCGATGCCTCGCTCGACGTCGCCGCCGGGACCGGCACTCTGGGCGGCATCATCTCGGGTGGCGCCGCCAACGGCCTGATCAAGACCGGTGCCGGCACGCTGGCGCTCAACGGCGCCAACACTTTCGGCGGCGGCCTCGATATCACTGCCGGGGTTGTCATCGCCGGCAACACCGGCGCGCTCGGTACTGGTGACGCGACGCTCGGCGCTGGAACACAGCTGATCCTCGCCGCCAACGGCACCTTCAACAACGGGCTCGACCTGGCGGCGGGCACCGCTGCGACGCTGTCGGCCCAGACCGGCATCGCCGCCGAACTTCGCGGACCGCTCGGGTTTGAAGCCGGGGCGGATCTGCACATCGGCTCGGCCGGCAACACGGGCATCGTGGCCCTGGACGGCGCCGGCGCCTCGGTGGGCAACGGAGTGACGCTTTCGGCTGATTTCGGCACCTTACGGCTTGGCGACGCGGCCGCCGGCACGCTGACGGCGGGAACCGGCGCAACGCTCAATATCGGCGCGCAAGGCACGCTCGACCTCAACGGCTTTGGCGCGACGGCCACCAACCTGACCGGATCGGCCGGCGCCACCATCACCAATGACGGCGGTGCCGCGGCTGTGCTCAGCGCCGGCGCCGGCAGCTTCGCCGGCACCATCGAGGATGGCGCGGGCGGCCTCGGCCTCGACAAGATCGATACGGGCCTTCTGACGCTGTCGGGCACCAGCACCTATACCGGTCCGACCAACGTGCTCCGCGGCACGCTCGACATCACCGGCTCGATCGCCAATTCCACGGTCGCCGTCGACACTGGTGGAACGCTGGCGGGGACCGGCACCGTCGGCGGAATCGATGCCGCCGCCGGCGGGACCGTTGCGCCGGGCAGCCCGACCGGCGGCAATCCGGTCGGCACGCTGAATGTTGCCGGCGATGTCGCCTTTGCGGCGGGTTCGACGCTGGCGGTCGATGTCGGCGCGGGCGGTACCAGCGACCTCATCGCCGCGTCCGGCGCCACCACGCTTACCGGCGGCACGGTCAATGTCGGCGGCATGATGATCGCCGGCACCACCTATGTGATCATCACCTCGGGCAGCGGCGTCGGCGGAACCTTCACCACGGTTGCGGCGGCCGGCGGCTCGGCCTTCCTGACGCCGACGCTGATCTACCAGCCGGACGCGGTCGAGGTTGAGGTCAACCGCAACGGCACCTCCATCGGCGATGTCGGCCAGACGCCCAACCAGCAAAGCGTCGGCAACGCGGTCGAGACGCTCGATCCGTCCAACCCGATCGTGACCGCCATCCTCAACGGCTCGGAAGCCCAGGCGCAAGCGGCATTGGACCAGCTTTCGGGCGAGATCCACCCGAGCGTGACCAGCGCCCTGATCGACGAAACGCGCTTCATGCGCAAGACCATGGCCGACCGCATCATATCAGGGCTTGCAGCCGAGCCATCCGATCCCGGCTCCTATGTCGATCTCAAGGATCCGCTGATGAGCTGTTCGGCGGCCACGCCCGAGCGCGAGCGTTTCACCGTCTGGTCGCAGGCCATCGGCAGCTGGGGAAAATTCAGCGGCGACGGCAATGCCGCCGAGCTCACGCACTCGCTTGGCGGTCTTCTGATCGGCGTCGACGGGCCGGTTGGCGACAACTGGCTGGTGGGCGCGGCGGCCGGCTATTCGCATTCGTCGTTCGACGTCGATGCGCGCCAGTCGTCGGGGTCCAGCAACAATTATCACATCATGGCCTATGCCGGCACGCAGCTCGACCATATCGGCCTGCGCTTCGGCGTCGGTCATGACTGGTATCAGGTCAAGACCGACCGCACCGTCGCATTCCCGGGCTTCGCCGACAGGCTGAGCGCCGACTACGATGCCTCGACGACCTATCTGTTCGGCGAGATGGGCTACGCCATGACCGCCAACGGCATCGACTTCGAGCCCTTCGTCAACGCCGCCTATGTCCATCTGAATGCCGACGGCTTCACCGAGACCGGCGGCCCCGCGGCGCTGACCAGCGATGGCATCACCCGCGATGTCCCCTACACCACGCTCGGCCTGAGGGCCGCGACCGACATCACGGCTGGAGACAGCCTGCTGCGCGTGCACGGCCTGGTGGGCTGGCAGCACGCCTATTCGGACGTGGTGCCAACGGAAACCTTTGCCTTCGCCGGCAGCGATGCGTTTGCGGTGAGCGGCGTGCCGATCGCCCGCGACGCACTGGTGCTGGAAGCGGGTGCGGACTGGCGCCTGGCGGAAAAGAGCAGCCTCGACCTCACCTATAGCGGGCAGCTTGGATCCGGCGCGCTGGAGCACACCCTCAAGGGCACGCTCAGCGTCAAGTTCTGACGACACGAACCGGCGGCCGATCGACAGGCTCGATCGGCCGCCCGTTGTGGCCAGCCGGACAGCACCGGCAGCCACCGCCCTCGCGATCCCGCATGCCTCTCCTGCTCCTGCGCGCCTGTCCCGGTCGATATTCTGGCCCCGGTCCATATTCTGGCAAACTTCAGCGGCATTTGAATAAAACCCGACTGTGGATATTTACCCCGCGTTCCACCAGGCAGGCCAAGATACATTAGGGCGGGATCATGGAGGGACCATTGACCAGCGATTTTTCAGCTGCCCGCATCCATCTTGAGCGCGCCTACCACCATCTGCGCGGCAATGACGAGGCCAGCCGCTCTGCATGCGAGGTCCTCGACCAGTTGATCGAAACCGTGGTGGAGGCCCAGCACAGGCGGCCCGAGGCCGGGGTGCTGGAGTTTCCGCGCTCGGCCGCGCGGCAATGATGACGATGCCTTGATTACGATGCCTTGCGGACCGCGCCAGCCATTATGGTGGCGCGGGTGACAACCTGCTCCAGCGGTTCCGGCCGATGCAGCAGGAACCCCTGGCCGAAGGCGACGCCCATGTCGCTGAGCATGCCAAGCGTATCCTGACGCTCGATCTTCTCGCCGACCACGTCGCAGCCGAGGCTGCGGCCGATGCTTGTGATGGCCAGCACGATCTCGCGGTCGAAGCGGCTTTCGGTGATGTGCTCGATGAAGGAACCGTCGATCTTGATGGCATCGACCGGAAAGCGCCTGAGATATTCAAATGAGCTCATGCCGGCGCCGAAATCGTCGAGGCTGACCCGGCAGCGCCGCTCGCGCGCCTTGCGCACGAACGTCTCGGCGGCGTCGAAATTGGTGACGGCGGCGGTTTCGGTGATCTCGAAGCCGATGCCGGAATGCGGCGCCCCTGTTTCCTCGATGATGCTGTCGACGAAGTCCCACAGAGCGGGATCGCTCAGCGTCTGCGCCGACAGGTTGAAGCCGAGCGTGATCGCACCCGACTTCATCGCCGCGCCGTGCAGCGAGAGCGCGGTGCGGATGATCCAGCGATCGAGCCGGGCTGCAATGCCGAAGCGCTCCGCTGCCGGTATGAATTCGCCGGGCGGGATCAGCCGGCCGCCGCGCCCGACAAGCCGCGCCAGCACCTCGACGTGGCGGCTTTCGTCCCAGGGCCGACCCAGCCGGTGGATCTCCTGGCCGAACAGTTTCAGCCTTCCGTCCTCCATGGCGTCGACCGTGTCGGCGGCGAGCCGCGCCGCATTGAGCCCGCCGGAATTGGCCTCGGCCGAAAACACCGCGAAACGGTCGCGCCCGGCGGCCTTGGCCGCGTAGCAGGCGTCGTCGGCGCAGGCCAACGCGTCGGCGACCGTGGTGGTATGGTCATGCACCATGGCGATACCGATGCTTGCCGCGAGCCGCCGCGAGGTCGCGGCTAGGCCGAGATCCGCCCCGCGCACGGCCGCCAGGATGGCGCTGGCCAGCCGCTCGGCCTGTGCCGCGTCGCAATGCGGCACCAGCAGGGCAAACTCGTCGCCGCCCAGCCGCGCCGCATGCGCCGATGGCGGCAGACAGCGGCCAATGCCCGCCGCCACGCTCTTCAGCGCCAGATCGCCGGCGGCATGGCCGGCGAAATCGTTGAGCGCCTTGAAGTAGTCGAGATCGACATAGAACACCGCCAACGGCACGCCCGTTGCGATATGGTCGGCAAGGAGCCTGTCGAAGGCGGAGCGGTTCCACAGGCCGGTCAGCGCGTCGTGGCGGGCAGCGAAGGCCAGTTCCTGTTCGCGCAGCTTGTCCTCGGTGATGTCGCGCACAGTGCCGAGGACCTGGCCCGCGGTGCCGGCGGCGGCGACGAAGCGCACCAGCGATTCGACATGGCGGATCTCGCCGTCGCGTTTGATGATGCGGTATTGCGAGGCGGTAACCGCATCCGAGCCGGGTGACGGCTGGTGGGCGCGCTCGGTGGCTTCCTTGTCGTCGGGATGCAGAAAACTGTGCCAGAGGTCGCCTGTCACCTCGTCGGTGTCGGCAACGAGGCCGAATATGTCCCTGGTACGGGCGTCCCAATAGCTCTTGTTGGTGGCCATGTCATAGTGCCAGATGCCGGTGCCGCTGGCGGCGAGCGCCAGGCGGAAGCGCACATTGACCTGTTCAAGCGCGGCTTCGGCTGCCTTCTGCTTCGAAATGTCCGTCTGCACGCCCATCAGCCTGACCGGCTTTCCCAGCGCGTCGCGCTCGACAACGCCGCCGCGGTCGAGCACCCAGACCCAGTGGCCCTGCTTGTGCTTCAGCCTGATTTCGGTCTCGATCGACGGGGTCAAGCCGGCAATGTGGGCGTCGCCGCTGGCCAGCGCCCGCTCACGGTCGTCGGGATGCGTCAGTTGCAGCCAGAGATCGGCCGTATCGGCAAGCTCGCCCTCCTCATAGCCGAGCATGCGCCACCATGTCGGCGAATAGAAGCAGCTACCGTTTGCAATATCCCAGTCCCAGACGCCAAGATGAGCGCGTTCAAGCGCCAGCGCCCAAAACTCTTCATTGCGACTTTTCTTGCCCTGACGCGCCATCTTCTGATTTCGTTTGCCCCACCCCAGGGGCAATCTGCGGCAAAACCAGAGAATAAACAGTTACCGCACGCGGCATGGGCGGCTCCACCGCGCCCTGCCAGTCACGGCGACCACATGGACTCAGCCGAGGACTTCGCCGGCTGTTCGGGCTTGGCGAAGGGGCTGTTTCGTTCGCAGCCGAGCAGCGCCAGCGCGCCCAGGAGGATAATTGTCCGAAAAATCACACGATGCATGGGATGTCCTTCGATCAGGCTCAAGGCCGTCAGCCAGAGCTGCCAGCTAAAAAACCAGGCGATTGATATGGCCTCCATGGCCGAACGCTCCTGGTGGTTTGGGTTCCGGCAAATCGCCGGTTGAGGGCCTGAGGGCCGTCACTTTAACTGGGCGAGAAGCGCATCCGCTCCCTTGTCGACACCGGCCTGCGCGGCGGCCAGCGGCTCCATGCTGGCCTTGATGTTGATCGGGCTCGGATATTGCTTGGTGACGAAGGCCTTCAGCAGGCGGTTGGTCCCGGCGTCGAAGATCTCAACGGCGTAGAGGACCGAGCCGGTCAGCGACCCTTCCCGGTCGCGCGCGGTCTGCACGGTGTTGTAGACGCCGCCGGCAATGTCAAAGCGCGACAGCGTGCCAAGAACCGGCGTGTTGGCCTTGGCACCGGTCAGCGTCAGCCGCACGCGCAAGGTGTTCGGCCCCGCCTTGCCGGCGAGGGTGAACCGGCTCTTCAGCCTTTCGGTGAAGCGAGCCTGCATATAGCTGGCGATCGCGGCCTTGTCGCTTGCCGGCATCTTGCCGAACTGCCCGTCGGCGCCACGATAGATGACGACGGGATCGACGATGACGCTGCTGTACTGTCGCCAGTCGACGGCGGTCGAATAGGCGTAAGGCACCCGCCCGGTTGCATCGCGTGGATTGGGAGCAAGCTCAGCCGACGACGACAATCCCGAATAGGCGATCGGGTCGGCACTGACGCAGCCCTGGAGAGCCAGGCAGAGCCCGGCCATAGTAAGGGAGTTCCTCAAGATCCTGTTCATCTTCAATGTCCTGTTGCGAGCAAAAGCGTAATGACGGTGACCGGGCAAAGGCTCGCCGGTGCGCACAGCATCACGCGCGCGGTGCCGAGCCATGCGTGCCGGCGCGACCTGCGCGCCACATGAGCGAAGACCTTCGAGGCGAGGTGCAGCAGCGGCAGCAAGGCGAGGATCGCCGCCAGCACCAGCAGCAGCGTCTGTGGCCGGTCAGCCAACAGTGCCTCGGACCCAGGGACAACAGTGTGGACGCGGCCGAACAGCAGCACTGCCAGCAGGGCCGTCATCAGGTCGACGAGACATAAAGCAAGGCCGGTGGCCACCAGCGGCGTGGAAACGGATGCGACGAGCTGACGGAAGAGGAGCCGCCTGGAGATCGGGCGCCGCGTGCCATGCCGGGTTTCGTCGGCGACAGCCACCGCCCCGGCCATGTGTCCGTGAGCGGGAAACGATCCGCCGGAAGCCTTCAGCCTGGCCAGTTGCCCGCTTTTTGCGGGCCATCCGCCACCGCTGCTCTTCGTCCCTGGCTGAAACATGCCTGCACCCTTCGCTTCTGCGTTGGGTGTTCGTATAACAGCCAAAAATAGATTTGCAAACCATCTAGTCGGTTTTTTTATTCACAACCCTGCTGGAAGCGGAGCGGTCCCCGGTGGCAGGCCACTGGGTGTTGTCGAGAAGCCGGTCGAACAGCCGCTCCAGATCCTCTTCCGACAGCGAGCAGATGCCTATCATTGTCGTCAGGGCGAGGCCCTTGGCCGCGAACAGGCGAAGTGTCGCCAGATCGGGATCGGCGGCTTCGGATCGAATGGCTTCGACCTTGCTGGCATCCGTCTCACGCAGGCCGGACAGCAATGCCGGGTTCTCCGCCAAGGCACCGAGCAGGCCGAAGGCCACCGAATGCGGTTCGGCGACGACCTTGCGCTGCACCGCGATCTGCGCCGAGAGTTGGGGTTCCTTCGTTCCGGTGCCGGCCTCTGCCAGAAAATCCCGGGAAAAATTCTCGAAGAACTCGACCTGGTTCTCCAGCAGCGTCTTCAGCACCGCTTCCTTGGTACGAAATTGATGCATCACGCCGCCCTTCGAGAGGCCGCCCTCGCGGGCGATGGCATCCAGCGTCAGCCGGCCCGGCCCATCCCGCGCGATGATGGCGAGCGCCGCCTGGATGATGGCGTTTCGGGAGCGTTCGGAACGGGAGACATTGTCCATGGCGATTTCCAACAAACCTGCGGCCGACACGCAACGACCGCTGACGCGGTGATGTGGCATCCGCTTTCATCAGATAGACCTGAAGCACGGCAAAAACAATCCGCACGGTCTGTTTTATGCCCTGACCCAACCACTGGTGCCCTCCCCCACTTTCGATTGGCCGGCAAGAACCGGAGTTTTGGTCCCGCCGGATCCTCCTAGTGCTTGCCCAGGTCATCGGCGAAGACCGGTGATCCCAGGTCATCGGCGAAGACCGGTGATCCCGGGTCATCGGCAGCGCCGATGATCCCTAGCAAACAGGAAGAGGACCTCCCAATGACCAAGCAAGAAGACAATAAGGCCGTCGTCGTCAGATGGTTCACCGACTTCTGGGGTGAAACCTGCGATCTCAGCGTCGTCGACGACATTGCCGCGCCCGACATGCTGCTTAGATATTCCTTGCATGAGCCGCGCAGCGGCCGCGACGACATCAAGACCTTCATGACCGATTTCCGCGCCGCCTTCCCGGACCTCAACTTCTGGGCGACCGCCGATCTGATCGCCGAGGGCGACTATGTCGTCGGTCAGTGGGAAGGCGGCGGCACCCACACCGGCCCGGCCTTCAGCGATTTCCTGGCCGGTTCGCTGCCCGCCGCCACCGGCCGCACGATGCGCTTCACCGGCACCACGGTGCTGAAAGTGATCGACGGCCGGATCGTCGAGGAGATCGGCCTCGACGACGGCGTCGCCGCACTCACCCAGCTCGGCCTGATCAAGGCCACCTGAGGCAGGTCACGCGAAACGACGTCAGGGCCAGGCGGTATAAAGCACCGCCTGGCCCCATTGCTTGCTGAGCTTACTGGCTCGGCGCCATTGCGTGTTCGCATGACACTTTCGGGTTCACGTCGGCGAAAGTGCCCGTCGGGTTGCCCTTCCAGGCCCAGACATGCAGCTCGTAGAATTCACCCAGGCCGTAGCGATTGGGGGCGCTGTTGAAGTTGAACAGCTGCCCGTCGAGCGAGGCCGGTCCCTTCGAGGTGATGTACTCGACCGCCACCAGCTTAAGCGTGCCATCGGCCATCGGCTCGTACATCACGGCCTCAGGACGGGCGATGTCGATCTTGTCATCCTTCAGATACTGGCCGTTGACGTAGTGGATGCCCATGGCTCCGCCGGTGATGCCGCTGGCGCAGGGAATGGGCGCATAGCCCTCGGCCGTCGCCGCCTTGACGTCAAGGAACCGGCTGTTCGCGGCCCGTACCTTGTCGGCCAGCGGGTTGGGGCCGGATGCCGCTTCAGGCGCTTCCTGATGCGCCCATGCGAAGCTGGTGCAGACGGCCAGCATGGCCCCCGCCATGACGAGCCTGTTGCGAAGATTTGATTTCATATCCATTCCATTCTTCTTGAAAAAGCACGGCTGGCCGGCCGCCGAAAATACGGAGGCCCGGCAGGCAAGCGCCGTGACTGTTGTTGCTTGGTGATCCCGAATTCGATGTATCGTGGAAGGGTCATCCCTTCGGCAGATAAGGGATCGTTCCAGCCAGATCGGTGTTGTCGATCAGCTGGAAACGGCTGTCGCTGCCGCCCTGGCGTGCCGAAACGAAAGGCGCGTATTCCGGGTCATTGGTAAAGGCGCGCGCCGCCGTTTCCGACGGGAACGCCATCAAGGCAATCAGGGTGGTGTCGAGCGGCTTGCCTTCAAGCGTCTTCACATTGCCGCTGCGCGCTAGATACCTGCCGCCGTGCTTGTGGACGATGTCGTGCACCGAAGCCGCGTAGGCCGGCACCCAGTTCGGCTCCTTCATCTTGATGTCTGCGATAACGTAAACGGTCATGCTATTCTCCTGGTTGCGGCGCACAGGGGTATCCCGTGCACCGGCCAAAGGGCTCGCATGGCAGGGCTCTCGCCAACCAGTCCGCGATCTGTACCGGGCCGGTACAGTTTCTGTACTCGCCGCCTCAATCATGAAGGGCTAATATTCATCCCAGCTTCGAAGGAGGGACACCAATCATGACCCAGCACGGATACAAGCAGTTCTGCCCGCTATCGATGGCCGCCGAGGTGCTGTGCACCCGCTGGACGATGGTGCTGATGCGCGAATTGGTGGCGGGCTCGACCCGCTTTAACGACCTGCGCCGCGGCGTGCCAAAGATGTCGCCAACCCTTCTGTCGCAACGGCTGAAGGAGCTCGAGCTGGCGGGGATCGTCGAACGCAAGGAGATCCAGGGGGAGAAGGGAATCTTCGACTATCGGCTGACGGAAGCCGGCCGCGATTTGCGCCCCGTGGTCGAGGCGATGGGTTTTTGGGGGCAGAAATGGGTCGAGTCCCGGCTGTCGCTCAAGAACCTCGATCCGTCGCTGCTGATGTGGGACATGCGGCGCAATCTGAATCCCTCGCCGCTGCCCGAGGGACGCACCGTGATACAATTTCTGTATCAGGAGCTTCCGGCATCCAAACGGTCCTGGTGGCTGATCGTCGAAAAGCACGGTGAGGTCGATCTGTGCTGGTATGATCCGGGCTTCGACGTCGACCTCTACGTGGCGACCGACCTGCACACGATGACGGCGATCTGGATGGGATTGCTCACGGTCGAGAAGGCCGGCGCGAAGGTTTCCCTGACCGGCGATCAGGCGATCGGCAAGCAGATGCAGACCTGGCTTGGGCTCAGCCCGTTCGCGGTCGAGCCCAAGCGCGCGGCGTAGGAGAACCGAGAGCCGCTTGTCAGGAAACGGGTGGCGGGGGCGGCCCCAGGCGGCTTCAATGCCGCCATGTTCATCACGCTGCAAAGAGATCTGAAATCGACGCCGCTGCCGGTGGCTGACGATCCGCGCTGGGCGCGCATCGTAGCCCGCGACAAATCGGCGGACGGGCAATTCTGGTATTCGGTGGCGACGACCGGCGTCTATTGCCGGCCCTCCTGCCCGTCGCGGCGCGCCAACCCCGGGAATGTGCAACTGCACGATACGCTGGCTCAGGCCAAGGCGACCGGCTACCGCGCCTGCCGGCGCTGCAACCCGGATGGCCCCTCGCTGGAGGCCGGCAATGCGGCAATGGTCGCCGAGGCCTGCCGGTTCATCGAGCAGAGCGAGGCGGAACCCTCGCTCGCCGAATTGGCCGCCGCCGCCGGCCGCAGCGCCGGCTACTTCCATCGCGTCTTCAAGGCGATCACTGGGCTGACGCCGAAGGACTATGCCACCGCACACCGCGCCGCCCGGGTCCGCCAGGGCCTGGAGGACGGCGCCAGCGTGACCGTGGCGATCTACGATGCCGGCTTCAATTCGAGCGGACGCTTTTACGAGAAAGCCACCGGCATGCTCGGCATGACACCGACGCGCTACCGCGCTGGCGGCGCCAACGAGGACATCCGCTTCGCCGTCGGCGAGACCTCGCTCGGCGCCATACTGGTCGCATCGAGCCGCAAGGGAGTCGCCTCGATCCTGCTCGGCGACGATCCGGACGCGCTGGTGCGCGACCTGCAGGACCGTTTCCCCAAGGCGCGGCTGATCGGCGGCGACCGCGACTACGAGGCGCTGGTCGCCCGCGTCGTCGGCCTCGTCGAGGCCCCGCGGCTCGGTCTCGACCTGCCGCTCGACGTGCGCGGCACCGCCTTCCAGCAGCGCGTCTGGCAGGCCTTGCGCGACATCCCGGCCGGCAGCACGGTTTCCTACGCCGAGATCGCCGGGCGCATCGGCGCGCCCAAGGCGACGCGCGCCATCGCCGCCGCCTGCGCCGCCAACGCGCATGCGGTCGCGATTCCCTGCCACCGCGTGATCAGGAAAGACGGCGCTTTGTCCGGCTATGCCTGGGGCGCCGAGCGCAAGCGCGCGCTGCTCGACCGCGAGGCGGTATCCGGCGAGGCCAACCGGTCTTCGCGGACCTGACGAGGACCGGCGATGCGCACCATGGCAAGGTTCTCCACCGCCGGTGCGAATGTCCAGAACGCCAACAACGCTACCGTCAGCCGAGAGGACGCGAAGTTGATGGTGATGGCTGCCATTGGCGAGTTGGTCGATGCCGGTCGAGCCAAGTTGAGCCGCACCGCGACCGGCGAGGTTGAGCTGCGGCTGTTGAGCGGCGAAGTTTTCCTGCTCGGTAAAGTGTCCGTCACGCGTGTCGCATAGGCACACTCAGCGCTCTATGGCGCCCCCCTCTGTCCTGCCGGACATCTCCCCCACTTGTTGGGAGATTGGCAGTTTTGGCGCCTCGCTCATTCTCGCAACGTTGGAGATTGGCGAAAGCGGCGATGACGGCCAAATCGAACGCGGCAATTTGAATTTGAAAGCAAGCATCGGAGTGAGCGCCAACCGGCGCGCGGTTAGGGTTCAGGCACACAAGGAGTGAAGGCAATGAACCTCATGCAAATCAACAGCCCGGCGACAGCCTCCGGCGCTGTCACCCTCGACACCCTCGCCTACGCCATTGGCCAATCCGCGATCGGCAACATCCTGGCTGCGCGCAGCCATATCGGCGTCTGCGCCATCCTGATCGGCTCCGACGCCGACGCGCTGGCGCAGAACCTCGCCGATCGCTTCCCCGGCAAGGTGCTGGTCGAAGACGAGGCCGCCTTGCGCGACGATCTCGCGGCCATAGCGCGCTTCATCGAAACGCCCGGCGCCGGCCTCGACCTGGCGCTCGACATGCGCCACGGCACGCCGTTCCAGCAACGTGTGTGGGACGTGCTGCGCACCATCCCCTGCGGCGCCACCATCACCTATACCGCGCTGGCCCGCCGCCTTGGTGAACCGAACGGCGCCCGCGCCGTGGCGACCGCCTGTGCCGCCAACGCGATCGCGCTCGGCATTCCCTGCCATCGTGTCGTGCGCGCCGACGGCACGCTGTCGGGCTACCGCTGGGGCATCGAACGCAAGCGCGCGCTGCTGGATCGGGAGGCCGCGATATGAACGCCCACGCCAAGGTAGCCACGGCGGCGGTGGAAGCCGCCGAGACACGCATCACCGCTTACGACTGGCCGGCGCTTGCCGCCGAGCTCGACGGTTTCGGCTGCGCGGTGATGCAAAAGCTGCTCTCGCCTGAAGAGTGCCGGCAGATCGCCGGCCTCTACCCCGAGGAAAAACATTTCCGCAGCCACATCCACATGGCCAGGCACGGCTTCGGCAAGGGCGAATACCGCTATTTCCGCTATCCCTTGCCTGACCTCATCGGTGGGCTGCGCAGCGCCCTCTATCCGAGGCTTGCCGAAGTCGCCAACCGGTGGAACGAGCGCATGGGAATCGCCCTGCGCTACCCCGGCACACATGCGGCGTTTCTCGACCAGTGCCATGGCGCCGGCCAGGTCAGGCCGACGCCGCTTCTGCTGCAATATGTGCCGGGCGACTTCAACTGCCTGCACCAGGACCTCTACGGCGACCTCGCCTTTCCCCTGCAGGTGGCGATCCTGCTCTCCGAACCGGGCAAGGATTTCACCGGCGGCGAATTCGCGCTGACCGAGCAGCGGCCGCGCATGCAGAGCCGGGTCGAAGTGGTGCCGCTGCGCCAGGGCGACGCGGTAGCCTTCGCCGTCCACAACCGGCCGGTACAGGGAACCAAGGGCAACTACCGCGTCAATCTGCGCCACGGCGTCAGCCGCCTGCGCTCCGGCATGCGCCACACGGTCGGCATCATTTTTCACGATGCGAAGTGAGCCAGCTCACGCCTCCCAATAGGGCGGATCGCCAAAGGCATTGCGCAGCCATGCGGTGAGCGCGCGCAGTTTGGCGGATCCGCGCCGATCCTCGGGACAGGCGATATAGATGGTCGCCCCTTCAGGCTCGGCACCGACATCGACGAGCGTCAATCGCTTGTCGGCGATCTCGGTGCGGATGAAATAGGCGGGGAGCAGTGCCAGGCCGAGGCCGGCAAGTGCTGCGTCACGCATCAAAATCCCATTGTTGACGCGCAGCGCGGTTTCCGGGCGGATCGTCACCAGCCGCCGCGAGATCTTGAACCGCCAGTCGGCGGCACCCCGGATGGAATAGATGATGCCCTTGTGGCGCCTCAAATCATCTGTTGTCGCGGGCCGTCCGGATCGCTCGATATAGTCCGGTGAGGCCACCAGGAAGCGGCGGCTGGAAGCCAGCTTCCTGATGATGACAGGTCCGTCGTCGACGACCGGCCCATGACGCACAATGGCATCATAGCCATTGGCCACCATGCTGACGAAACGATCGTCGAGATCAAGCGTCAGTTCGATTCCCGGGTGCCTGGCCAGGAAGCCATACAGCGCCGGGCCGAGATGAAGGATGCCGAAACTGGTCGGCGCCGATATCCTGAGCGGACCAGTGAGTTCGCCGCGATGTTCGGCGATTTCGGCGCTGGCATCGGCCACCTCCTGCATGATGCGCTTGGCGCGCTCGTAAAAACCGCGCCCGGCTTCGGTGATGGAAAGTTTGCGGGTGGTGCGGTCCAGCAGCCTTGTGCCGAGGCTGCGTTCAAGCTCCGACAGCCGCTCGCTGATAACGGACTTGGACAGGCCCATGCGCCTGGCCGCTTCGGTGATCGAACCGGATTCCGCGACGGCGACAAAGGCGGCGGCGGATTCGAGCTTCAGCATTGTTCGGCTTTCCCGAATTCACAATCAGGCAACCGACGCCTAACGAAATCAACGACATAGTGCCATAGTTGGAAGGACCGCGATACGGCGGCGACAGAATAAAGCGCGGGGGTAATGCATCATGTTTCGTCCTTTGGTCATCGTTCTTGGTCTGCTGTCACTCGCCGCTCCGGCCTCAGCACGCGTGATCCCGTTTCCGGCTGGCTTCAAGACGCAGTCGATCGAGACCAACGGCACCAAGCTTTATGTGCGTGTCGGCGGACAGGGGCCCGCGGTCGTGCTGCTGCACGGCTTCGCCGACACCGGCGACATGTGGGCGCCGGCCGCGATAACGCTGATGAAGGACCACACCGTCATTGTGCCGGACCTGCGCGGCATGGGCCTGTCGGCGCATCCCGACAGCGGCTACACCAAGAAAAACCAGGCGGTCGACATCGCCGGCGTGATGGATGCGCTGAAGATCGACAAGGCCGACCTGGTCACGCACGACATCGGCAACATGGTCGGCTATGCGCTGGCCGCGCAATACCCCAAGCGCATCACGAAATGGGTCGTCATCGACGCCCCGCTGCCGGGCATAGGCGATTGGGACAAGATCAAGCAAAGCCCGCTGCTCTGGCACTTCAACTTCCGAGGGCCCGATATGGAGCGGCTGGTCGCGGGCCGCGAGCGCATCTATCTCGACCGCTTCTACAATGAACTGTCGGCCGATCCGAAGAAGATCGACGAGGCGACGCGCGCCCACTATGCGAAACTCTATGCGCGGCCGCATGCCATGCATGACGCGTTCGAGCAGTTCAAGGCATTCGACCAGGACGCCATCGACAACCAGGCGATGCTTTCCACCGGCGGCAAACTGCCCATGCCGGTGCTGGCAGCCGGCGCTGAGAAATCGGCAGGCACGACACAGGCCGACATATTGCGGTTCGTCGCGACGGACGTGACGGGAGACATCGTGCCTGCATCGGGCCACTGGATCATGGAAGAAAACCCGGATGCCACGGTCAAGCTCATCACCGATTTCCTCTCGAAGTGACGACCGCGCGACGCGGCCACGTCGGGCTTGCTGAAACCGATCTTGTGAGCCTGCGCTCAGGTATGCGCCATACGGTCGGTACTATTTTTCAGGATGCGAAGTAAGTGTTGATGGGGGCTTTCCCTTCTCCCCCTGGGGGAGAAGGGAAAGCCGCGCTTCATTCCGCGTCATCGGAAACCATCTCCAGGATCCACGGACACGCATAATAATCGGCGATGCGGTCGATGACGCCGCGCTCGGCATGGATACGCACCAGATAGGCCGGCCGCCAGACCTCGTCTCTCCGCCTGTCGACAACCAGAACGTCCTCGCCTTCGACCACGTCCGGCCGCATGCGCCAGGGCTCGCCACGCTCATATTCGACGAAATAGGGCGAGCTGGAGAGCAGACCATTGTAGCAATCCGAAACCCGCAGCCGGGCATCGGCGCTGGTCAGCGCCCGCACCCCGTCCCAGTCCCTGGCATTGAAGAGTTCGACATAGCGGCTGAGCAGCCGCTCCAGGTCCGGGTCATGCACGGGCGCCGTGACCGGTTGCGCTGGCAGAGCGGCGAGCTTGGCCCGGCCACGATTGAGCGCCGACTTGACGCCGCCTGATGTCGAGCCGACCAGCTCGGCGATCTCGTCCAGCGAATGGTCGAAGACATCCTTGAGCAGCACGCAGGCACGCTCCTTCGGCGGCAGGTGCACCACCAGCCGCTCGATGGCGCGGCCGGCACCCGGACCGGCGGGCTCAATGGGCAGCACGATCTCGTCGCTGGCATAGCCCGCTTCGGCCCTGAGCCGCGTGCGACGGTTGCGGATGAAATCGATGCACCTGTTATGGGCGATGCGAAACAGCCACGGCCGCAGCGCCTGCGCATCGTCGAGCAGCCCGATCTTGCGATAGGCCTCGAACAGCGCCTCCTGCATGATGTCCTCGCCGTCGAGAGCCGAGCCGGTCATGCGCGCGCAATAGCGGTGCAGCCGGACGCGCAGATGCGAGACCGTCTCCAGGAACGCCCTGTAGCGGAGGTCGAACAGGCCTTCGGGATCGAGGCGTGGCTCAACGCCTTGCCTCGTTTCACGGAATTTGCGGATCTGCTGGTTCATCGCGGCACGTCGCTTAGAGCAATTCCAGGAAAAGTGTGTAGCGGTTTTCCCTTCGGAATTGCGTCAAAACAAAGAGCTAGAGCAGTTCGCCGTTTCCGTGAAACGGTGAACTGTTCAAGCGTCGTCCCAGCATCGCGCAAGCACGCCCCATCCACAAGCACAAAGCGCGACACGATGAGCCGGCCCATGCTCAGGCCGCCCTGTCGCCGACAGCCTTGGCGCTCGCGCTTGCCAGCCCAAGCTTCGGCCGCACCCACACGGCGAGACGGCCGATCGCATCATCAGCCTCCGGCGCCCGGCCGGCCATCATCTGGAAGGAGTGCAGCATGCCGTCGAAGATTTCGAGCCGCGTCTCGACGCCGGCCTGTCTGGCACGCTCGGCGAACATGCGGCTTTCGTCGACCAGCGCTTCGTCGGCACCGGCCTGCAGGAAGACGGGTGGAAAGCCGCTCAGATCGGCATAGAGCGCGCTGACTTCCGGATCGAGCCGGTCGGCATCGCCGATGAAGTTGGTCACCAGCCAGTCGACGGACTCCCGGGCGAAGGCCGGGTCCTTCTCGCGGTTGGTCTCGTAGCTGGCGCCGGTCAGCGCCATGTCGAACCAGCCGGAGATGATCAGCGTGGCGGCCGGCAGCGGCCGACCTTGTGCGCGCAGCCGTTGAAGCACGCCATAGGTCAGCACCGCGCCGCAGGAATCGCCGGCAAGCGCGATCGCCTTGGCGTCAAAACCCTGGTCGACGAGCCAGTTCCAGGCCGCCATCGCCGCCTCGGTCTGGGCCGGGTGCTTCGCCTGGTGCGCCAGCGGATAGTTATAGAGCAAGGCCCGGCAACCGACGGCCTTGGCCAGATGGCCGACCAGCTTGCGGTGGGTGTAGATCGAGCCGCCGAGGAAGCCGCCGCCATGCGCGTAAAGCAGCACCCGCTGTTCATCCGCGCCCTTCGGCACGACCCACAGCGCCGGAACGCCGCCGGCATCCACCTCGATATAGTCGACGCCGCCGGGTTCGCCGGTCAGCGCCGTCCAGCTGGTGTCGCTGAAATCGATCATCGCCTGCGGGCTGGCGAACGTGCCGGTATTGGCGGTGATCGCCGCATAGTGGTTCCTGTTTGCCTCGCTCTCGATGCTCGCCATGATGCTCTCCTGGGTTTGCGGATCGCGGTTGCGCGACCTTCCAGAGCCAAGGACGGACGGGCTGAGAAAAAGGATACGTCAGACCAGGATTTTTCTCCCCCTCAACCCGCCGGCGCGTAGCGGTTGACCACCATGCCGCAGGCATACGCCTTCGAGCCGAGCAGCCGCAGTTTGCCAAAACCGCCCTGGTCGAAGATCCGGCGTCCCGCGCCCAGCACGGCCGGGTTGATGAACAGCTGGAATTCGTCGACCAGCCCGGCGGCGATCAGCGCCGAGGCAAAGCCGGCGCCGCCGAAGACGACCATGTCAGCCCCCTCACCCGCCTTCAGCGCGGCGACCTCGCGCGGCAGGTCGCCGCTCACCACCGTCGTGCGCTCCCAGCGCGAGACCTTCAGCCTGTCGCTCGGCACCACCTTCTTCGCGTCGACGATGCGCTGGGCAAAGGCATAGAAGGGATCGCGCGGAAACTTCTTCGCCGCATTGCCCCAGTGGGTCAGATACCCCTCCTCGGCCATCTTGCGGCTGAGCAGGATGGTGTCGATGCCGGCAAAAACCGCGTTGAAATCCCGCTTCAGTTCCTCGTCCCAGCCGATGTCGTCGCCCCACTCCCAGAGCTGCCAGGCATGGTCGTCATTGGCGCCGACAAAGCCGTCGACCGACATCTGCATCTGAAGGATCAGCTTTTTCATGCGGTTCCTCGTTTCCCTGGCTCAAAGAAAATTGGTTTACTTTTGGAACCGTTGACGCAAGGCAAAAACGATGTCAATAGTAAAGTGATTTAAAAATGGAACTGTAGACATGTCGACACGCGAAAGATCCGGCTGCCCGATCAGCCTGTCGCTGGAATTGCTCGGCGACCGGTGGACGCTGCTCATCATCCGCGACCTGGCCTTCGCCGGGAAAAAGCATTTTCGCGAATTCCTGCAGTCTGACGAAGGCATCTCCTCGCGCACGCTGGCCGAGCGGCTGCAGACGCTGCAGGACGAAGGCATCCTTACCCGCAGCGGCGACCCGAGCCACGGGCTGAAGGCGATCTACCGGCTGACCGAGGCCGGCATCGACCTGTTGCCGGTGCTGGCCACGCTCGGCGCCTGGGGCAGCAAGCACCGCAAGGCCGACGACAGGCTCGCGCGCATCGCCGACCAACTGGCAGCCGGCGGCGAGCCGGTACTGGAACTGATGAAGGCGGCGCTGCGGGCGGAACATGTTATTCAGGCGACTGCGCCTGCTTGACAACTTTCACTCTTTGTTCTCTATTCGTTCCCATCTATCAGCAACTGCGGATGAGCGGTCGGGATGGAAACGACAGCCACCATCCTGCATGCCGATCTCGACGCCTTCTATGCCTCGGTCGAGCAGCTGCTCGACCCATCGCTGCGCGGCAAGCCGATCGCAGTCGGCGGCGGTGTGGTGCTGGCGGCCTCCTATGAAGCACGTGCCTTCGGCGTGCGCGGCGGCATGCCGGGGCGCAAGGCACGCGAGCTTTGCCCGCAACTGATCTTCGTCGGCGGCAATTTCAGCCACTATCAGCGGCTGGGCGACGCGGCGATCAAGGTGCTCGACGATTTCACGCCGGTGGTCGAGCGCATCTCCATCGACGAGGCATTCGCCGATGTCGCCGGCTGCACGCATCTTTTCGGGTCACCGCGCGAAATTGCCATGACCATCCGCCACCGCGTGCGGGCCGAACTCGGCCTGCCGATCTCGATCGGCGTTGCCCGCACCAAGCATCTGGCCAAGATCGCCTCGCAGGTCGCCAAGCCCGACGGGCTGGTGGTGGTCGAACCCGGCACCGAGCTTGCCTTCCTGCACGATTTGCCGGTCGGGCTGATGTGGGGCGTCGGCCCGGCAACCAAGGCGCGGCTGGCCGAAATCGGCATCGAGACCATCGGCCAGTTGGCCAGGACGCACAGTGGCGCGCTGACCCGTCTGCTCGGCCCGGCCGCCGGCGAAAAGCTGTCGGCGCTGTCGTGGAATCGCGACCCGCGCAAACTGGAGACCAACCGCCGGGCGCACTCGGCCGGCGCCCAGTCGGCGCTCGGCCAGAAACCCGCCGTGGCTGATGTCATAGTGCCGACGCTGCTGCATCTGGCCGACCGCGTCGCCAGCCGCCTGCGCGCCAAGGCGCGGCCCGGCCGCACAGTGACCGTGCGCGTTCGCTTTGCCGATCTCAGCGCCGTCACCCGTTCCATCACCCTCGACCAGCCGATCTCGGCGACCACCATGCTGGCCGAAATCGCGCAAGACCTCGTGCGCGGCGTGCTTGCCGATAACCCGCATGAGAGAACCATCTCGCTGCTGGCGATCTCGGTCTCGCATCTCGAGGAAAGCGCCGAACTGCAGCTCGACCTGCCGCTTGGCCTCGCCGACGAGAAACACCGGCCCGGTAGCCAAAAAGGCCTCGCCCGCTTCGGCGCCGACCGCGCCATCGACAAGATCCGCGAGCGCTTCGGCAAACAGGCCGTCGGCTACGGCACGGTGGCGCTGGAAGCGGCGCGCTCCGTGCCTGACGAATTCAGGGAACTGGCGGAGAAGGAGTTGTGAGCTATCTGCCGCTGCGCCAATAGCGATGCACCTTGACGCCGCTGCCGCTTCCCCCGTGCCAGGACTCGCAAGCGATGCCGTCATTGTCGGCATCATGCGTCGGCCAATAGCCAGGCTGGCCCCTGTGCGCGGGGGCAAGCCCGACGGCGCGGGCAGCCGCACAGTTCGGGAACGCGGCAAAGTGCCTTAAGGCGTCGAGAGGCGAGTCAATCTCGATGCCGACAAAACCATAGGCGATGTAGCCGGACACAAGAATGAACGGCGCGAAAAGCGCCAGCCATTTCAGCCTGCCGTGGCGACGAGTTGCAGGCCAATGCAAGAATGGCAGAAGCATTCCCGGCGCCCCCCGGCTTCAGGACCTCGACACAATCTATCTTCAGTGGGCTGTCGCGACAACCGGGACTGCTTGCCAAATCCCGCCATGCCGCCCATACAGCGGCTTGGGTGGATCCGAGAGGTCCGCGCCTCGCCCATCTTGCCGGGATACTGACCGATGCCTGCGACGCCGTACCCTTGGTCGAAGCCTTGACGGCCTCCTCCCCCGCTCCGTCACCATCGCTTGCAAGCCTTGGCTGGACGGATTTCTTCGGCGATCAGCTTGAGCCCGATGACGCAGGCCTGATCCCGACGCGCATTGCCATGGTGCATCGCGATCGCCTGAGTGGCCTGTCCCAGTCCGGCCAGATCGACCTGACATTGCCGCCGAATGCCAACACCGGTGACTACGCCGTCGGCGACTGGGTGCTGGTCGAGCCGCATGATCAGCTTGTGAAGCGCCGCCTGACCCGCAAGACGGTGCTGGAACGCCGCACCCAGGGCGGCCGGGTGCCGCAGCTGGCCGCGGCCAATGTCGACACGCTGTTCATCGTCACCTCCTGCAATGCCGACTTCAACATCGCTCGGCTCGAGCGCTATCTGGCGCTGGCCAACGAAGCCGGCACGACACCGGTTATCCTGCTGACCAAGGCCGATACGGCCGAAGACGCCGAGACATACCAGAAGCAGGCAACCGCCCTGCAGCGCGGACTGGCCGTGGTGATGCTGAACCCGCGCACATCAGATGCCGCGACCATGCTTGCCGCCTGGTGCGGTGCTGGCCAGACGGTGGCGCTGATCGGTTCCTCCGGCGTCGGCAAATCGACGCTGGTCAACACGCTTGCCGGGTCAGGCCAGCAATCGCCACAGCAGACCGGCGCCATCCGCGAACACGACGCCAAGGGGCGCCACACCACCACGGCGCGCTCGCTGCATGCCGTTGCCGGCGGCGGCTGGGTGATCGACACGCCGGGCATGCGCACTTTGCAGGTCAGCGACGTCGGCTATGGCATCGACACGCTGTTTGCAGAGATCACCGAGCTTGCCCCGCTGTGCAAATTCCGCGACTGCACCCACGTGCACGAACCGGGCTGCGCGGTGCAGGCTGCCATCAAGGCCGGCACGCTCGATCCCGAACGCCTGGCCCGCTGGCGCAAACTGTCCGAAGAAAACCAGCACAACACGCCGGTGGTGAGCGGGCCGCGCGGCAGCAAGTCACCCGGCGGGCGCGGCAAGCGGCGCTGAACCACTGCCCTATCGCCCTACTGCCGCATCGCCTCAAAGCCGCGCCGTGCGGAAAACCCGGTCCCAGAATATCGACGTCACGCCGAAATTGGCGTCGTCGTCGATATGGTGGTGCACGGCGTGGCGGCGCTTGAGCGTGTAGAGATAGCTGGGATGGCTGGGGTGCCAGTGGTGGATCATGTGGTGGACGCTGACGTACCAGAGATATCCCAGCATCAGGCCGCAGCCAACCGCACTCGCGATCGCGAAATCCGAGATCAGCCAAACGGATACTACGATCAGCGCATGCACGCCCAGGCTAAGCCAGGTCGGCGTACCCACCGGACTGCGCTCCTCGACATGGTGGCGGTCGTGCAGATCCTTGATGTAGGGAACGTGGTGAAGGACGTAGCGGTGGAGCGCATATTCGATCAGCGTCCACAGGCCGAGACAAACAAGCACCGTGCCGATCCAGCCCGGCGTCCCCTCTTCTCCGGCCTCGATCAGCCCGGCCACCCCCAATATGGCGATCACCAGCGGATAGACCACGAAGTCGCTGTAGTAGCCGATCAGACTGAGTTGCATTCGGACGCCCCAACTGGCTTTCGACGCCGCCCCAAAACGATTCTATCAGATTGCCGAACTCTGTGGTGAGGTGCAATGCGGATGCATCAGACATAGCGTCGCAATTTTTTGGTGCAAGATCGGCGCTGTGATCCCGGAAGAATCAGGCGCGGCCGACTTCGCATCAGCGCCGCAATGGACATGCAAAAATGGCAAAACGCAGTGCGGGCTTGCTGATTTATCGTCGAAGCGACAGGGAAATCAGGGTGCTTCTGGTTCATCCCGGCGGCCCGTTCTGGGCGAAGAAGGACGATGGCGCCTGGTCGATCCCGAAAGGCCTCGTCGAGGAAAACGAGGACGAACTGGCGGCCGCACGGCGCGAGACCGGGGAAGAGCTCGGCGTCGCGGTCGATGGCCCTTTCACGCGCCTCGGCGACTACAAACAGCCGGGCGGCAAGATCGTCATCGCCTGGTCGGTGGAAGCCAGAGCCGAGATCGATGTCGCCGCGATCAAGAGCAACAGCTTCACCATGGATTGGCCGCCACGCTCCGGGTCGATGAAGGAATTTCCGGAAGTCGACAGAGCCGGCTGGTTCAGCCTACTCGAGGCAGGGGTCAAAATTGTCCAAGGGCAACGCCCGATGTTAAAGGATCTGTCGAAGCAACTGGATGCCGAATAAACGAGGTAACCAACAAAATGGAGAGAGACATATCGAACGAACCGACCGCCATCCTGATGCAGAAGGTAAAACACGAGATGCAACAGGTGAATGACGGCAACGACGATGCCGAATTGAACTACAGACTCGGGGAAGAGCTCATCGAGAGATGGAGACGAGGATCCGATCTGGAGTTTCTCGTCGACCTGCTGCGATCTGAAAAATCCGGTGAGCGGCTTCTTGGCGCTTACTACCTCGGCGAAGTGGGAGGGATAGACGGATTGAAGGGTCCGGCGATAGAGCTGGCCGACGACGTGCTTTCCAGTTGCCGGCGCGCTTTCGTCGACTACGTGAGAAGTTCCGGATGCTACGACGGCACGATTGCCGATGGCTTGGCAAAATGCCTGCTGGATATCGACCTTTACGTCAGAGTGACGACGATGAAATGGGCGATCGCGACATCCGACGAGATATTCGAACAGTTTTCCCTACTGGTTGAGTCCGGAGACGGCGGCCGCAAGCCCAGGTTTCCGAATCCACTCAGCAATGATTTCTGGAACAGGTCGACCTTGAAGCGCGCAACTCGCGGGTTGGATATCATTCGCCGCTTGCGCGCGGGGCAGAAAATCAAGGAGATCAGGGAGGACTTTCTAGAAGAAGACAGCTTTGTCCTCGACAATTTTCTCTTCTGGGAAACCCGTCGGGAACGCGATTTAGAATGGCGGAAAACAAAGGCAGGGCATTAACCGCAGACCGTGGCGCGAATCGCGCGTTTTCATATTCACTGCGTGTGGGCCGTCGAGCAATTACCCCGCAAACCTTGCCGCCGTCCAAGCCCCACCCGCCGCGTTCGACTCCACCGCCGCCGCGACAAACTTCACACCCCGCGCGCCATCGACAACATCCGGCACCTGCGCCGCGCGTTCCGGATCGACCACGCCACCTGACCGATGCGCGCGGATGATGTCGGCGGCGTCGCGGTAGAAATTGGCGAAGGCCTCGATGTAACCCTCGGGGTGGGCTGCCGGCATGCGCGACACGCGCTGAGCTTCCGCCGTCGAACCATGACCGCCGCGCACCAGCGTGCGGGTTTCCTCGCCATAGGGCGAAAAGCGCAGTTCCTCCGGCCGGCCGCCCGACCATTCGAGCCCGGCCTTGTCGCCATAGAGGCGCACGGACAGATCATTGTAATGGCCGGGCGAGGTCTGGCTGGCCAGGATCGTGCCGCGCGCCCCGCCCGTCCAGCGCACCAGCACATGCGCATTGTCGTCGAGCCGGCGTCCCGGCACGGCGGTGAACAGGTCGGCCGACACCGCCTCGGCCTCGCGGCCCGAAATGTAGCTCGCCAGATTGAAGGCATGCACGCCGATATCGGCCAGCACCGCCGACTGCCCTGCCCTGGCCGGATCGGTGCGCCATTCCGCCTGCTTCTGGCCTTCGGCGTCGATTGGCCTGGTCAGCCAGTCCTGGATATAGGCGCCGTGCACCGACACGATGCGCCCGAGCGCGCCCGCGGCCACCATCTCGCGCGCCTGACGCACCATGGCGTAGCCGGTGTTGTTGAGGGTGACGACGAAGCGGCGCTTCTTCGCCTTGGCCAGCGCCACCAATGCCTCGGCGTCGCTGAGCGTCGTCGACAGCGGCTTGTCGCAGATCACGTCGATGCCGGCCTCGAGAAAAGCGGTGGCGATCGGCGCGTGCAGATGGTTGGGGGTGACGATGACGACGGCCTCGATGCCATCAGGCCGCGCGGCCTCGGCCAGTGCCATGGCATGGTAATCGGCATAGCTGCGCTCCGGCGCGATGCCGATCTCAGCGGCGGAAGCCGCGGCATTCTCCGGATCGGAGGACAGCGCGCCGGCGACCAGCGCGATCTGGTCGTCAAGGCGCATGGCGAGGCGGTGCACGGCGCCGATGAAGGCATTGCGGCCGCCGCCAACCATGCCGACCCTCAGCCGCTTGCCCGCCGTCCCGTCCGATGTTGCGTAGACCATGTTTTCTCCTCCAACCACGTGCGAGCGCCAGTGCCAGGACGCGGCTAGCACTTTCGAACAAGATTTCCAAATTTCATATTGTAATACAATTGTGCCACGCTAGCCTGAGGCTCATGAGTGGGGCAAGCAAATCATCCGGACGATCCAGCACCGACGAGGCAGCGACGCGCAAGCGTGGGCGCTCTCTTGCCGCGCTGGGCTACATCCAGCCACAGACCTATGAGGAGCTGCGCGCAGTGCTGTCGTCCGGCACCGTGCATTTCCCCAAGCGGCTTCGGCAGGTGGCGATTTTTCTGTGGCAACATCCGAGCGACGTCGCGCTCGGCACCATCGCCCAGGTGGCCACGCAGGCCGGCGTGCAGCCCTCGACGCTGGTGCGCTTTGCCCAGATTTTCGGCTATTCCGGCTTTTCGGATTTCCAGGGCCTGTTCAAGGAACACATCAAGGGATCGTGGCCGGACGGGCGCGGCGAGCCGCGTGCCGAGGCCGAGCCCAACGCCGCCACGCATTTCCTGCACGGCATGGTCGGCGCCTCGCAGGCCTCGCTCGGCCGCATAGAGGCCGGCTTCGATGTCGAGAGCTTCGAGACGATGGTGGCGCTGCTGGCCGACGCTGACCTGATCTATGTCATCGGCTCCAAGCGTGCCTTCCCCGTCACCGCCTATCTGTCGCTGACCTTGTCGCAACAAGGCGTGCGCAACGTGCTGGTCGACAATGTCGGCTCATCGGCACTCGACCAGGTCGGCTGCATCGGCGCGCGCGACGCCGTGCTGGCGGTTTCCTTCAGCCCCTACAATTCAATCACGCCCGACCTGGTCGCCGTGGCGCATGAGCGCAAGGCCCGCATTGTCACCCTCACGGACAGCACCTTCAGCCCGCTCATCCCTTTGTCGGACAGCTGGCTGGAAGTGGTGGAATCCGACTTCGGCGGTTTCCGCTCGCTCGCCGCGTCGCTGGCGGTCGGCATGGCGCTGGTCCAAAGCGTCGCGGCAAAGCGCGGCGCATGAGGTGTTGCTGGCACAATTGACTATCGGGAATTGACGTTCCATATTTTGAAAAATAGAAACTTTGTTCCGGGAGGAGGAATGGAGATCAGGCTCGACGGCAAGGTGGTGCTCGTCACCGGCTCGACGCAAGGCATCGGCCGTGCCATTGCCGAGACCTTGGCGCGCTCCGGTGCGGCTGGCCTTGTGGTCACCGGCCGCGACAAGACGCGCGGCGACGCCGTGGCGGCGGAGCTTGCGCAATTGGGCACGCCGACCATCTTCGTCGCCGCCGATCTCGGAGACCCGCAAACCCCTGCCCTTTTGGCGCAGGCCTGCATCGAGCGCTTCGGCCGCATCGATGGCTTGGTCAACGCCGCCGGCCTGACCGACCGCGCCTCCTTCCTCGATGCCGGCCTCGACGATTGGGCCGCGCTGTTCGCCGTCAACGCGCGCGCGCCGTTCTTCCTGATGCAAGCTGCCATCGCCGACATGAGGACACGCGGCCAGGGCGGCGCTATTCTCAACATCCTGTCGATCAACGCCCATTGCGGCTCGCCGGAACTCGCCGTCTATTCCGCGACCAAGGGCGCGCTGGCGACGCTGACCAAGAACGCCGCCAACGCCCACCGCTTCGACCGCATCCGTGTCAACGGCATCAATGTCGGCTGGACCGACACGCCGGCCGAACGCCTCATGCAGGCCGAGACATTGGGCCATGGCCCCGGCTGGCTTGATGCCGCCAACGCCGCGCAGCCTTTCGGCAGGCTGCTGACGCCAAACGATATCGCCAACCTCGCCGTCTTCCTGCTGTCCGACGCAGCCGGCCCGATGACCGGCGCCGTGATCGACCAGGAACAGTCGGTGATCGGAGCGAACCGGTGAACGCTGGTTCGACATCGCTGGAAACACTGGGGCCAGCCTTGCTTGGTCGGCTTCCGGCCCTTGTCCAGACACCGGCCTATGACCGCACAGCTCTTCAACCCGGCATGGCGCATCTCGGCGTCGGCGCCTTCCACCGCTGCCATCAGGCCGAATACACCGACGATCTGCTGGCGCTCCGGGTCGACCGCTGGGGCATTGTCGGCATCAACATCCGCCCGCCCACCCTTGCCGACACGCTCGGCCGGCAGGGCGGCCTCTATACCAGGCTGATCCGCGAAAACAGCCATGTCGACGCGCGCGTCATCGGCAGCATCGTCGAGGTCGTCGACAGCCAGGAAAGTGCCGCACCCGCGCTCGATGTGCTCTCGTCACCCGACATCGAACTGGTGACGATGACGGTGACCGAGAAAGGTTATTGCCACATTCCGTCAAGCGGCGCGCTCGATCTCGATCATCCCGACATCGTCCATGACCTCGCCAACCCGGAAACACCGCGCAGCGTACCCGGCATATTGGCGCGGGCGCTGGAACGGCGCCGGGCCACGCATGGCAGGCCGCTGACACTGCTCTCCTGCGACAACATACCGACCAACGGCGTCATCCTGGAAAATGTCGTGCGGACGTTCGCCGAACGGCGCGGCAATGGTCTTGCCGACTGGATCGCGGGCAATGCCGCCTTCCCCTGCGCCATGGTCGACCGCATCGCACCGGCGGTGACGCGCGATGATTTCGACAGCGTCGAACAATGGTTCGGCTACCACGATGGCGCCGTTGCCGTTGGCGAGCCGTTCCGGCAGTGGGTGATCGAGCAGAAATTCGCCGGCCGCATGCCGCGCTGGGACCTTGTCGGTGCGACCTTCGTCGACGATGTCACGCCGTTCGAGCATCTCAAGATGCGGGTGCTGAACGGCGCCCAGACAACGCTCGCCACGCTGGGCGTGCTAGCCGGGCTGGAGCACACATCCGATGCCATCGCCGACCCGCTGCTGTCGGCCTTTATCAGGCGTATGCTGATCGAGGAAACGCTGCCGACGCTGTTGCCGGTGCCCGGCATGGAGCCGCTGGCTTACGTCGAGCAAAGCCTCGGGCGACTGAAGAACACCGCGATCCGCCACCGCAACCACCAGATCGCCACCGATGGCTCGCAGAAGATCGTCCAGCGTCTGCTCAACCCGATCCGCGACCGGCTGGGCCAGGGAGCCAGCATCGGCTTGCTTTCTGTACCGGTTGCCGGCTGGATGGCCTATCTCATCCAGGCCTCGTCACGTTTCGGCAAGCGCTGGCCGGTGTCGGATCCCTATGCCGCGAAGGTCGCCGGGATCGCCGACGCGACCGGCCACGATGCGCGGGCGCTGGCTTCGGCCATCCTCGCCATCGATACGATTTTCGACCCCGGCCTTGCCGCGAACGGCGCGTTTCGCGAGGCCGTCACTTCGGCATTGAACGAGTTGCTTTCGGATGATCCGATGGCAGCCGTCCGACACAGTCTCGAACAAGATGAGGTCGCACGGTTGAAGCGATCCAAACAATCGGCATTATAGGATTTGATCGTGAAGCCACGATCAGGGGAGGCACTATGAAACTTGGACTGCTCACCGCACCTTTCGCGGAGACGCCGCTTGCCGATGTCGCCGGCTGGGCAAGCTCGGTCGGCTTCGAGGCGCTGGAAATCGCCTGCTGGCCGAAAACATCTGGCGCGACCCGCCGCTATGCCGGCACCAGCCATATCGACGCGGGTTCCACCTCGCCCGCCCAGGCCAAGGAAATCGTCGCCGAGTTGGCGGAAAAGAACCTCAGCGTTTCCGGCCTCGGCTACTATCCCAACCCGCTGCATCCGGACGCCGCGCATCGCGAGGCGGTCATTGGCCATCTGAAAAAGGTGATCGTGCTGGCCGCCAATATGGGCGTGCCCGTGGTCAACACCTTCTGCGGCGGCGATGCCTCGAAGACCGTTGACGTCAACTGGCAGGATGCGCTGAAAGTCTGGCCCGAGATCGTCGCCTTCGCGCGCGGCCACGGCGTAAAACTCGCCTTCGAAAATTGCCCGATGATCTTCAGCTATGACGAGTGGCCGGGCGGGCACAACATCGCCTATTCGCCTGTTGTCTGGCGCCGCATCCTGGAAGCCTGGGGCGGCGAGGTCGGCATGAATTTCGACCCCTCGCATCTGGTCTGGCAGATGATCGACCAGGCCCGATTCATCCGGGAATTCGGCTCCTACATGCTGCATGTCCACGCCAAGGACCTGATGATTGATCATGATGGACTTTATGAGCGCGGGGTCCTGTCTTCTGGCATAGGCTGGCAGGTGCCGCGCATGCCGGGGCTGGGCGATGTCGACTGGAGCGGCTTCTTCTCCGGCCTCTACCGCGCCGGCTATGATGGATCGGTCATCATCGAACACGAGGACAGGCGATTTGAAGGCAGCGACGATCAGGTCAAGCGGGGCTTTCTGCTCGCCCGCGACGTGCTGCGTCCCTTCGTCAAATGAATTAGAGCGCGTCGCTGAGTCAGTCTGTCAGCGGCACGCTTTAACGGGTTGGAACTGAAACTGAAAAACAATGTGGAGGAAGTCTGAAATGAAGAAAATACTGACCATGGTCCCGCTGCTTGCGGGTGCTGCCTTGCTGGCCTCGGTGGGCGTCTCGGCCGCTGCCGGCAAATACACGATCGGCATTTCCAACACCGTCCAGGGCAATGGCTGGCGCGAGGAAATGGTCTGCGCCATGAAGGCGCAGGCGCTGGCTTCGGGCGAAGTCACCAAGCTCAACATCGCTCATCGCAACACTGATGCCGCCGGCCAGCTCGAGGACATCCGCAATTTGATAAGCGCCAAGGTCGACGCCATCGTCGTCAACCCCGCTGATCCGGCGGGCATCAAGGCGGGCCTCGAAGAAGCCACCAAGGCCGGCATCGTCGTCGTTGCCGTCGACCAGGCGGTCACCGAACCGTCGGCCTACATCATCTCCAACAACCAGGAGCAATACGCCTATCTCGGCGCCAAATGGCTGTTCGGCCAGATGGGCGGCAAGGGCGAAGTGTTTTACATGCGCGGCGCCGCCGGTGCTTCGGCCGACAGCGACCGCGACAAAGGCTTCAAGAAGGCGCTGGCCGAATTCCCCAATGTGAAGGTCGCGCAGGAAGTCTTCACCGGCTGGCAGCAGGACCAGGCCAAGCAGCAGATGCTGTCATTCCTGGCCACTGGCACGCCGTTCAACGGCGTCTGGACGTCCGGCATCGACAACGTCATCGTCGACGCGCTGACAGAATCGCAGGCCCCGCTGGTGCCGGTGGTCGGCGCCGACAATGCCGGCTTCGTCGGCCAGTTGAGCTCGGTCAAGGGCCTTGTCGGCGCCGCCGTCACCAACCCCGGCTCGATCGGCGGTGCCGGCGTGACGCTGGCGCTGCAGATCCTCGACGGCAAGAAGCCGGCTCAGCAGACCGTGCTGGTCGACCCGCAGCTGTGGGACAACGCCACCGACGAAGGCAAGGCCAAGCTGAAAGCCGCCGCCGACCCGTCGCTCAGCCCCGAATGGCCGGTCTCGATCTCGATCCCCGGCTGGACGACGTACACGAAGGACCAGATCGTGGCGTGTAAGGGACCGGGAGAGTAAGCTGACGAGGCGCCCTTCTGCCTTCTCCCCTTGTGGGAGAAGGTGGATCGGCGCGCAGCGCCGAGACGGATGAGGGGTGCGTTACGGAGTGAGGCGTTGGTGCTTTCTGGAGCACCCCTCATCCGACCTCGCTTCGCGAGGCCACCTTCTCCCACAAGGGGAGAAGGGAAGATCAGCGCTGCAGCCGGCACCGCCAAAACAATTGGCTACATAACATTTGAACAGCTTGACCCGAGAACAACCCGATTTGACCACCAGCCCCCTCCTGGACGCCACCGGCGTCGCCAAGAACTACGGTGCGGTTGCAGCGCTCCGCAACGCGTCGCTGTCCGTCTTGCCCGGCGAGGTGCATGCGCTGATGGGCGCCAATGGCGCCGGCAAGTCGACGCTGGTGAAAATCCTGACCGGGGCAATATCAGCCAATGCCGGCCGCATCCTGATCCGGGGCGAGGCGCGCGACATACGCTCGCCCGCCGCCGCGCGCCGCGCCGGTCTTTTGCCCGTCTACCAGGAACCGTCGCTGATCCCCGATCTCGACATTCTGTCCAATCTGCGGCTCACCGGCACGCCGGTCGAGCCGTTCCGCGCCTGGGTGCGCGAACTCGGCATCACCGATCTCGACCTGCGCGACACCGCGCGCGACATCCCGCTGGCCGTGCTGCGCGTGCTCGACCTGGCCCGCGCGCTGGCGGTCGAGCCCGACGTGCTGCTGCTCGACGAGATGACGGCGGCGCTCCCCGCCAACCTCGCCGAAAAGGTGCTGGAAGTGGTGCGCCGCCAGGGCGACGCCGGCCGCGCCGTGATCTTCATCTCGCACCGCTTCGTCGAAATTTCCGCACTGTGCGACCGCGCCACCGTGCTGCGCGACGGCGAGACCGTCGGCGTCGTCGACATCGTGCCCGGCGTCGAGGAGAAGATCGTCGAACTGATGCTGGGCACCCGCATCGTCAAGACCCATGTCGCTGCGCGCAGCGCCGCCCAGAAGGCAGCGCCCGCATCCACACGGCCGCGGCTTTCGGTGCGAAACCTGCGCGTCGGCACCAAGCTCAGCGATGTCTCCTTCGATCTCGCCGACGGCGAGGTCGCCGGCGTCGTCGCGCTCGAAGGCCAGGGCCAGGATGGGCTGTTCGCCGCCCTTGCCGGCTCGATCCGGCCATCCGGCGGCACCGTCGAGGTCGATGGCCAGCCGGTGAAATTCTCGCACCCGATCGATGCCATCCGCGCCGGCATTGCCTATGTGCCGGGCGACCGGTCCGAGGCGCTCGCCATGCAGCGCTCGGTGCGCGAGAACATCGCGCTGCCCTTCAGTGCCGCCCTGCGCAACTGGGGGCCCATTCCCATGCGCCGGGAGCGCGCGACAGTGCTCAGCGCCATCGAGCGGTTGCAGATCGACACCCGCGCGCAGGGCGAGGTGCAGCGCCTGTCCGGCGGCAACCAGCAGAAGGTGACCATCGCCCGCTGGATCGCGGCGGACGCCCGCACCATCCTGTGCTTCGACCCGACGCGCGGCATCGATGTCGGCACCAAGCAGGAGATCTATAAACTGCTGCGCGAGCTCGCCGGCCACGGCAAGTCGGTGTTGTTCTACACCTCTGAACTCGAAGAGGTGCAGCGCGTCTGCGACCGCGTCATCGTCATCTTCGGCGGCAGACTGGTCGACATCTTTCCGGTCGAGGAGGCCGATGAGCCGGCGCTGATGCGCGCCGCCTACGGCCTGCCGCGCGGTGCCAAGGCCGATATCGGTATCCTGGCTGATCCCACAGCGAGTGCTTCCGAACCGGGGGCGACGCCATGACCCATTTCCTGCGCCGCCAGGGCTGGGTGGTTGGCCTGTTCGCCCTGCTCATCGTGCTGTTCGTCGCCACCAGGATCATCCAGCCGGCCTATGGCAGCAATGATTTCGGCTCGCTCGCGCGCGCCGTCTTGCCCTACGCCTTCGCCGTCGCCGCGCAGACGGTCGTGGTCATCGCCGGCGGCATCGACCTGTCGGTCGCCGCCATGATGGCGCTGACCAGCGTCACCGCTGCCTCGATGATGGCGGGCGCGTCCGAGGAATACGCGCTGTTCGTGGTGCCCTTCGTGCTTGCCATGGGCTTTGCCCTCGGCGCGCTCAACGGCCTCTTGATCGTCGTCACCCGCGTGCCCGACATCGTCGTGACGCTGGCCATGCTGTTCGTGCTGCAGGGCGCTGCCCTGTTGGTGCTCGACGCGCCGGGCGGCGGTGCCGCCGAATGGCTGAAAGCGCTGATCTCGGGCACCGTGCCAATCCCCGGCCTGCCCGAAGCCATCGACGCCTGGCTGCCCAAGGCGCTGCTGGTGCTGATCGTCTGCCTCTGCATCATCTGGATACCGCTCCGGCGCTCGCGGCTTGGCCTCTCCATCTACGCCATCGGCTCGAGCGAACTGGCGGCGTTCCGCTCAGGCGTGCCGGTCAAGCGCACCCGCATCATCGCCTATGCGCTGTCTGGCCTGTTCGCCGCCTTCGGCGGGCTGGCGCTGACGCTCAGCACCGGCATCGGCGCCCCCATCCCCGGCCCCTATCTGCTGGCCAGCGTCGCCGCCGTGGTGCTGGGCGGCGTGGCGCTCGGCGGCGGCAAGGGCGGCCTGCTCGGCCCCATCGTCGCCGTCTTCGTGCTGCGCCTGGTGCGCACGGATCTCACCCTGCTCGCCATCGACCCCAACGTCACCGCTATCATCGAAGGCCTGATCATGGTGGCGGTGGTGATGTTCGGCGCGTTTATTACCATGCGAGGGCGGCAGTGATGGGAGCGCATCGGAGCGCGCTTCTTCCTTCCCCCCTTGTGGGGGAAGGTGGATTGCCGCGCAGCGGCAAGACCGATGAGGGGTGTTCCAGGAAACACCAACGTCTCACTCCGCTGAAGCACCCCTCATCCGTCTCGGCGCTATCGCGCCGATCCACCCCGGGGCGAGCCAACGGTCTCGCCCCGTCCTTCGGACCCCACAAGGGGAGAAGGGAAAGATGCGTCGCGCCAACCCTATCGCGAGCCACCCCATGAGCACATCAGCGATCACGCCTCCCCCCATCCCCCTCGGCCGTCGCGTAAAACGCTTCATGGCCGACCGGCCATTCGTCCCGCTCATCATCCTGCTCATCATCCTGGTGGTGATCCTGCAGATCCTGCGCCCCGGCATCGTCAACGAGCGCTGGATCGGCAACACCATCAAATTCGCCATTCCGCTGGCGATCCTCGCCGGCTGCCAGACCATGACCATGCTGACCGGCGGCATCGACCTGTCGGTCGGCACGGTGGCAACGATGAGCGCCTTCATCATGGCCACGCAAGTGGTCAACCAGGACCCGGCGGTGGCCTTCCTCCTGGCGATGATGCCGGCGGTGCTGATCGGCCTCGTCAACGGCATCGGCGTCGGCGTCTTCCGCGTCCACCCGCTGATCATGACGCTGGGCACCAGCCTGATCGGCACCGGCTGCCTGCAGGTCTACCAGCGCACGGTGATCGCATCAGGCACGAAAATCCCCGACTTCCTCGGCTGGCTCGGCACCGGCGTCACCTACGGCTTCCCCAACGCGCTGCTGTTGTTCATACCGCTGGCCGCCCTCATCGTCTTCACGCTCGCCCGCACCGGCTTCGGCCGCCTGCTCTACGCCGTCGGCGACAATGAGCGCGCAACCCGCCTCTCCGGCGTGCAATACTGGCAGGTCATCACCGCGCTCTACATCACATCAAGCGTGCTTGCCGGCATCACCGGCCTGCTCTATATCGGCCTGATCAAGGCCCCGTCCCTGTCGCTGGCCGAACCCCTGGTGCTGCCCTCGGTGGCCGCCGCCGTGATCGGCGGCACCTCCATCTTCGGCGGCCGCGGCGGCTACACCGGCACCATCATCGGCGCGCTGATCCTGACCGTGCTGACGACGCTGCTGACGATCCTGCAGATGCCGGAGGGAGCAAGGCGGATCTTGTTCGGGCTGATCGTGCTGTTTGTCACGGCCGCTTATTTGCGGATTGTGGAGGAGCGGTAGGGGGAGTTGACTGGCCGCAGTTGGGCCGGGAGCGAACCGGCTGCTGTTAGGGTGTTCGAGCCAGAAAGCCGACCTTTGCCTTGAGCCTTCGAACCGATGGCATAGCGCCTCATAGTTGTCCGGACGGGAGGTTGGAGCGTTTGGAGGCCGGCGGAAGCGATGAAGCCCCTGGCTTGATGTCGCTGCGATGTGCTTTACCAACGGTGAACGCAGATCTCCGGGATCGCATTGTGACCGGACGTCAACGGACAGGCCACAAGATCCAATGCGTATCGCACCGCCAAGCGGCAAATCAAGCCGGGAGGCGCCACATTCGCACTCTACCTGTACCACGCAGTTCTGTTTCCGCGAGTGGGTCACAAGCAAAATTTGGCCCAAGCAGTCTGCGGGTTGCATCCGAAATACGGATTTCATCGGGCTCCGCGGACGTTTGAATACGTGCGGCGAGATTAACGGTCTCGCCCCACAGGTCATAGGCAAACCGCTTTTTGCCTATGACGCCCGCGACGATTGGTCCCGAGTTAATTCCAATTCTGAGCCTTAGCCGTTCTCCGGCGAAGCGTTCGTGCTGAACCGCCTCCCGCAGCTCAAGTGCATAGCGCGCGAGGGCTTCTGCATGATCGGATCGCGCGGCGGGCATGCCAGCGACCACCATCACGCAGTCACCGATTGTCTTGATCTTTTCGCAGCCGTATTGGTCCGACAGCCGATCCGCCGCCTTGAAGAAGTAATTTAAAATAGCGAGCGTCGTCACGGCTCCGACGCTCCGCGCTCTTTCCGTAAAACCGACGATGTCGGCAAAAAGCACACTTACCTCTGCGTGGTTGTCGGCAATTTGTTCGTCTGACTTTAACCGCTCCGCGATCGACGCCGGAAGAATGTTGAGGAGCAGGGTTTCGGCGCGCTGGTATTCACGCTGCAATCCCTCTTGGCTCTCCCTCAACGCCTCGTTCATCGATTGTAATTTCTCGTTGAGTTGACGCTCCCTCTCTTGCAGGAGCGTCATTTCGTAAGCCTTCTGTTGAAGCCGCTGCTTATTGTCTCGTTCGGCAGTGACGTCGAGAAAGAGCAGCCACACGCAGTCATCGTCAGCAAAAAGATGAAGATCCGCGACACGCCCGCTGGGCAGTTCGACCATAGGCATATGATATGGAAGCTCGGGGCAAGGCAGCAAACCTTCCATGAATTCAAGCTGATCGGCAACTGGCTTGCCGATGCGAAGCGATGAGAGCCCGTAATGTTTAACGTTACCGCCCTTCCCAGCTATGCAAAGCTGGGCGTCGATTTTCACATATGCGATAGAACGCTCGTTGTAGAAGAAATTGTAAGTCCAGTTTCCGACTTCTCTTGGCAATCTATGCATGGTCTATTTGGTAACTATCGAGGCAAGTTGACGAAACGCATCATCGACATGTTCACCCGTAAGCGCACTTGTCAGATAGATTTGCCATCCACGTTGCCTCAGTTCGTCAATCTCACCATCCGGTATCACCCACTTATCGGCCAGATCGGATTTGTTGAACAGCAATACAAACGGCATGGCACCGAATTCGGCCTCGACCCGCTCGCGCAGCGTGAGTGCGGCGACAAGAGTGGCGGCGCGGGTTCCATCGACGACAAGCACGAGCCCTGTCGCACCTCGCACATGGCTGACGCGGAATGAGCCGATATCATCTTCGCCGGCCAAATCCCACAAAATCAGATCCACGGTTTTGTCCGGTAGTGCGACACTCTTCTTGTCGATTTTCACGCCCACCGTGGTCAGGTAGGTTTCTGAAAAGATGCTTTGCACAAACCTGCGGACCAGGCTCGTCTTGCCGACAGAGAACCCGCCCAGCATGCAGATCTTTTTTTGCAACATCTTGGGCCCCGCCCTAGTCCAGGTTTACCGTAACCGAAACCCGGCGATTGGTGGAGCTACCTGTTTGACTATTTTCTGGCACAGCCGGTTCAAAGGTGCCCGCGCCCCGAACCAGCAGCAGTTCCGGGGCGACGCCGCGCTTGTTGAGAAGCGCACGAACTGTCTCCGCGCGGGCGGCGCTGATCGATGCGTTGGCCGTCTCACGGCCCGTGCCGTCCGAATGGCCGGTCAACATGAACCGGGCCGTTACGCCTGACTCGCGGGCTTTTTGGGCGAATTCCTTTATTTGATCCGCCAATCTGTCGAGAACCGGCATCTGCTCTGGTCCCGGCACAACTTTGCCGGAAGAGAAGAAAATATCGGTCGTCTGGATGGCCTCTCTCAAATGATTGAGTTCTGCAAGGTCCAACTCATGCAGTTGCGAGACATCCAGAACCACTCCGTCCGCCGAAAGTTGTTCGGCGGCGGCCCGCGCCCGGTTGATCCAGTTGGCAGGAGCCTCACCCACGACAACGATGCGACCCTGGATGATCGAAAGCATAACCGATTTCGGCGGGGTCAGCGAAGCCACCAGCCGCTTCACCACGAACTTCGGATCAAGGCTCTGATAGAATTGCCATTGTGAATGAACGCGGGCAGGATCAACCTGCGTTCCGTGCAGCAGAACTTGCGGGTCGGCGGCAAGCGGGTCTCTCAGGCCGGAAATGTAGAAATGTCCGCCCCTCTCCGTTTGCTGGGCGACGATGATTCCAGGTTGGGCCTCAAGTCGCGAGACATAATACTGCCAATGCTCCGCCGCGCGCGCTTCGGGGCTCACATCGCGAACCTTGGAGATATCGAATTCCGGTCCCCCTGCCGAAAGCTGTCGGGCCGCTGCGCGCGCCCGATCTATCCAGGTGTCGGGAGCCTCGCCCTCGGCAACGATGCGATCATTGACGATCGAAAGTCGTACTGAATCCAGCGGATACAGCGACACCGTCAGCCGCTTCAACACGAACTCCGGCTCAAGGCTCTGATACAACCGCCACTGCGAATGAACCCGGGCGGGATCGACCTGCGTTCCAGACAACAGCGACTGCGGGTCGGCGGCAAGCGGGTCTCTCAGGCCGGCAACATAGAATTGGCCGTCGCGTATCTTCTGTTCTGCAACGATGATGCCCGGCTGGCTCCCCAGTCGCGACACATAGGCCTGCCAGCGATCCGCCTCGCGTTCTTCGAGGCTTACATCGCGAACCTTGGAGATATCGAATACCGGCCCGCCTGCCGAAAGCTGCTGGGCGGCGGCCTGCGCCCGGTCGATCCACGTGGCAGGAGCCTCGCCTTCGGCAACGATGCGATCATTGGCGATCGAAAGTCGTACTGTATCCGGCGGAGCCAGCGACGCCGTCAGCCGCTTCAACACGAACTCCGGCTCAAGGCTCTGATACAACCGCCACTGCGAATGAACCCGGGCGGGATCGACCTGCGTTCCAGACAACAGCGACTGCGGGTCGGCGGCAAGCGGGTCTCTCAGGCCGGCAATATAGAATTGGCCATCGCGTATCTTTTGCTCTGCAACGATGATGCCCGGCTGGCTCCCCAGTCGCGAAACATAATACTGCCAATGCTCGGCCGCGCGCGCTTCGGGGCTCACATCACGAACCTTGGAGATGTCGAATTCCGGTCCGCCTGCGGAAAGCTGTCGGGCCGCTGCGCGCGCCTGATCTATCCAGGTGTCGGGGGCCTCACCCTCGGCGACGATGCGATCCTTGACGATCGAAAGTCGCACTGTATCCGGCGGAGCCAGCGACGCCGTCAGCCGCTTCAACACGAACTCCGGCTCAAGGCTCTGATAGGATTGCCACTGCGAATGAACGCGGGCGGGATCGACCTGCGTTCCGGACAACAGCGACTGCGGGTCGGCGGCAAGCGGGTCTCTCAGTCCGGCAATATAGAATTGGCCATAGCTTACCTTTTGTTCGGCAACGATGATGCCCGGCTGGGTCTCCAGTCGCGCCACATAGGCCTGCCAGCGCTGCCCGGATTGCCAAGAAAGGAAGAACCAGCCGCCTGCCACAACCAAAAGCAGCAGGGCTGCAACCACTACCAGCCAGGGAAACCCCTGGTTTGATTCCTCTTGTTTCAGCTCAACGCACGTCTGCAATTGTGCCTCTACGCCGGCCAACTGCGAACTGTCGCCGTCAAACTCCGCTAGAGCCTGTGAGCACTCCTCATGGATGCGAAGCAACACATCGCGAACTATTTCATGTAATTCCTCTGGTGGATTTCCTCGGATCACCGAAACCAAGGTCGCAAACTGTCCAACTTCTGACCAGAGACGAAGGTCACCAAGGCGGATAGTGTCCAGACTGCTCTGTTCTTTCTCGTTAAATGAGTCCTTCACAAAATCTTGAATTGCACTAAGCATCGAAGAAATAAGCTGAGGATCCTCACTCGTTACGTTATCGGCAGCTAAATGAGATATCAGTAGTCCAGAGGATCGGCTAATGAGAAATACATGTTCTACACGATATACGAGAGAATGCTTAAGAACAACTTCAGAAAAGCTGGCGCCGGTTCTCCAAGATTCAAATCGCCACTTGAGACCGTGCCAAGTAAATATATGTCGTAAAGTTTCATTCAACGACTGAAAGGTCTGGTCGATCTTTTCCCCGATCGACTTGCGAATTGCCGGAAGAAACACCGGGTATAATATATCCGTCAGCGTGCGCGGGCTCCTCTGGATCGACCGTTGCACAGCCCTTTCGACAGCTGGCGCAAGGGCCTCGCCGAGTTGCGCATGAGGCGCTCGTGCGGCCGCACTGGGAAGAACGTCGCCCACGGCTGCCGCGAGCTGCTCCGGTTCGTCCAGCAGATGCGTAACTCGTGAAAGCTCCGAAATTTCGCGGCTGACCAGCAACTGGCGCAGTGTTTCCATGCGAGGATCGGCGGTTGGAACTCCGTCAAAACGCGCACGATAGTCCGGATCAACGTTCCGGGCAATTTCGATCAAAAGACGAGCCAGAGCCTCGCGATCAATCTCTGTATCGTTCGAGGCTGTTCTTTGCGGAAGGCTGATTGGGTCGACGGTCGACGTCAAGGTCCCATCAACTCACTTTCCAGCTACGGTCCGAGTTGCTCTTGCTGCCGACGGGATCCTGGTTCAGACATTTTGCAACCTCGACAAACAGGCCGGCCAAAAGATTTCGGTCGGTCTTGACGTTGCTGAGATCGGCAAACATTTTCTCTATCAGCATCTGAACGCCTTCATTCTTCTGCTTGATTTCCTCACGCAGTAAATGATCGTTTCGATTTATCCGGTCCGCAACGTCGCGCTCAAGCGCGCTCAATTGATCCGACAACGCGCGCACCTGCTTTTCAAGTGCCTGGTTTTGCTCGCGAAGATTCCGATCAATCTCTTTGTCGGCGTCGGCTCGCGAATCTTTTTCGTTCCGCAATTGCCCCGCAAGCGAATCGACCTGCTTCTTGGCATTTGACTCGTACATGTCGAGATTGCGCTTGGCCTCGGATTCGACATCCTTGAAGCGCTGCAAGACCCGTTCTTCGAGCTTGGAGAAGCGGCGGTCATAGTCCTGCATCTGGTTGCCGAACAGCAGATCACGTATCTTGTCGACACCTACAGGGTCGCCGGAGCCCCCGTTTTCGCGAGCCTGAACCCCCATGAAGTTCAGCCCGTTTCCGTCGGCGTTACCTATCAGATTTCCGTCCGCTTTCTTTTCTGAAGAAACGGAATTAGAAGATTCCTTTGCCATGCTTGCGCCCTTCCGTTTGAACACCTGCCACGGTGCAAAACCCCTATATAAGGAAGTTAGCATGTCAGCAAAATACACGGCTCGCAAGCCGGTATGTCTTGACTTGAGTCGATTCCTGAGGCAGCCGAGCGCATCGCCGACTCAGCAATGGAAGTTTGGGGCGACGCCATTTCAAAAGCGGCAGCCGCGGCTGGTCGGGGATCAAAGGCGGTAAGCGCGGTCGTCGAAGCAGTGACGCCCAGCAATCTCTGCGCTAAACGGCATCCCGGCGTTCAGCCGCAAGGCGATTAACCGAATACCACGGGCGGCAGGGCGCACTTTCGCGCTCAAGGCAGGCGACCCGATCAAGCTCGATAACAACCGCTTCACCAACCACACGGCAAAGCTGCGGGTGTTGCGCGCGGGATCGCCATCCGCGAGTGCGCTCAGGGACCGAGGTCCAACTTTCAAGCGGGAGGCTGGGAGGGCGTGGAGACAGCCAGGTTCGGCCAGCCCGCGCCCTGTGCCGATGGCGGTCGCGGCTGGCCCGAGGATCGCGACGAATGAGACGTGGGCCTGGTTAACCCGAGCGATCTTCTCTATTGCTGCGGCGACCGATCTTCACCAAGCTGTCTGTGGCCTCGACCAAACGCCGCATCCTGCTGCGCAGTGCGAGATTCTCGGCCAGCATTTCCTGGGAGCGTTCAAGCGCGAACTCAGCCCGGTCGATGCGCTCCCTGGCATTAGCAACTTCCAACGTTAAAATATCGGCCGCCAACCCGCGCCCGTGGGGTTCCATGGTGTCCATCAGTGTCTAACACATGGTAGGCGAAATCGTTCCCTGATAACGGGCGAACCGGGTGCCGCATGACCCATGACCCCCTATCGTTCCACTGCGGCATGGGTCGAGCAGTGCTTGCTCTATGGCATGGGGCCGTCGAGCACTTCTCAAGCGAAGGTGCGCAGGCAATGGCCACCGCGAACGCGTTAGAGCGATCCTGCTCAAATTGACGCCCGCGGTGCGGGGCAGTGGTTATAGTTCCGGTGGCGCCGGATTGAGAGAGTTCGTTGCGCCAACCAACAGAGTGCGCAGACATCGAGGAACTTCCGAACGAATTTCGGCAACTAGCGCAGCCGGGACCTAGAATGGTCGTCGGCTATGTCGGCTTTCGGGCTACTGCAAAATTGAACTCTTTGACCGAGATGAGGCGCAAAGCGGACGTCTAGCGGCAGCGCAACGCGTCGGTCCGCTGGCTTATCTGAGCCCAGCCTGCAGCCTGTCTCCCACTGTCACCTAAGCGTCGGTTAATGCCCTGTCTTGCCCCTCGCACCATCCCCCAATCGCCTCCAGCAACATCCCCTGCTCACCAACCCAGAACCAGTGATCCTCCACCTCCACCTCCACCTCCACCTCCACCTCCACCTCGACCTCGACAAACCGCGCCCCCGCAATCTTCGCGGCCAGATACCGCCCGGCCTCAACCCTCGCCGCCCGGTCACACCTGCGGTGCAACACAGTCGTCTTGGCCGCGACTTTTGACAGCAGCCGGCGCACATCGGTGTCGCGCAGCGCCTGCAGCAGGCCTGCCACCGCGCCGGGCTGGAAGCGCCCCTGAGCCGGCCGGCCCACCAAGCGCGTGCCTGGCTCGGCGCGAAGGTCGCGAATGGTCGCCTTGCCAGTCCTGCCTATTCGAAAGTCCGCTCCGCCAGGTCTTGACGAAAATCGGTGCGCCTGACACGAGGGCAAATGGGCATTCGCGCCATGGACGACGAGCAGGCGGTGGGCAAGCTGTGAAGCGCTTTTTTCGATTGCTTGCCGCTGTGGTCATGGCGTCCGGCGTGGCCGGGTGCACCAGCGTTTCCTACTATGCGCAGGCGCTGGAGGGCCATGTACAGATCTTGGCCGCGCGGAAAAATGTCGGAAAGCTCATCCACGATCCCTCGACGCCCGTGGCATTGCGCACGAAGTTGACGTCGGCGAGCGCCATACGTCGCTTTGCCACGGATGAGCTGGCGCTGCCCGATAACAGCAGCTACCGCAGCTATGTCGACGTCGGTCGAGACAACGTGACCTTGGCCGTTTTTGCCGCGCCGCAGTTCTCGCTCACGCCGATAACATGGTGCTTTCCGGTCTTCGGCTGCGTTCCGTACCGGGGCTACTTTTCCCAGAAATCCGCGGTTGAAAGTGCTGCCGAACTGCAGCGACAAGGGCTGGACGTCTACATCTCGGGCGTCACCGCCTATTCCACGCTGGGCTGGTTCAGCGACCCGCTGCTCAGCACCATGCTGCGTCAGGACGCCATGTATCTCGCAGGCCTCATCTTCCATGAACTGGCGCATCAGGAAATCTATGTGAATGGCGACTCCGCGTTCAACGAGGCTTTCGCGGTCGCGGTCGAAACCAGCGGGGTGAGGAAATGGCTGCGCGCCACCGGCAATCGCGCCGGATTGCGCCGCTACGAAGCCGATCGCAAACGCAGTGCCGACTTTCTCGGACTGATCGCGAAAACGCGCGACGAGCTGGGGCAGATCTATGGGAGTCCCCGCACCTCGCAGCAGATGGCTGCCGCCAAAGCAGCCGCGATCGAAACGCTGCGGGTGCGCTACCGGCAAATGCGCGACAGGCGCTGGGCCGGGTATAGCGGATACGATGCCTGGTTCAACGCCCCCATCAACAACGCAAAGCTCGCCGCGACGTCCGTCTACGGCGAACAGGTTCCGGCGTTCCTTCGGCTGTATGATTTGTGCTCAGGCGATTCTCCAAGGTTCTATGCTTCCGTTCGGCGGATCGCGGCATTGCCACAGGCTTCCCGAGCGGAGGCACTGAGGAACGCGACGACGTGTGATTGACGAGCACGGCTTCCCCGCAGGCTCGGCCATGACCAACGCCGGTTCTGGCCGACAGGCGGGCGAACGGCCTGCCTCACCGTCCGCTCGTCATCCCCGCGATCGTCTCCAGCAACGCCCCCTGCTCGCCCACCCAGAACCAGTGATCCTCCCCCTCCACCTCGACAAACCGCGCCCCCGCAATCTTCGCCGCCAGGTACCGCCCGGCCTCGACCCGCACGGCGCGGTCGCCGGTGCGGTGCAACACCAACGTCCTGGCCGAGACTTTTGACAGCAGTGGCCGCACATCGGTATCGCGCAGCGCCTGCAGCAGGCCGGCGACCGCGCCGGGGCTGGAGGCGGCCCGGAGCAGGCCGGCCCACCAGGCGCGGGCCTGGCGGTCGGCGGCAACGCTGGGCGCAAAGGTTTCGATTTCGGCCGGGCCGCCCCAGCCGGCGAGCAGGCGCTGCTGCCAGAGATCGTATTGCGCCGATGTCAGCGCGAAGGGATAGTCGGGCGCGTGGCTGCCCTTGGCGAGCGAGCCCCACAGAACGAGACCGGTCAGGCGGTCGGGGTGGTCGACGGCAAAGCGGATGCAGCCCGGCCCGCCCTCCGAGGCGCCGACCAGCACGGCTTTGCGGCTGCCGGACGCGTCCATGACAGCCAGAATGTCGCGCGCGGTGGCCTCGACGGTCGGGCGGGCGCCGACGCGGTCGGACAGGCCCATGCCGCGCCGGTCAAACAGGATCAGCCGGCCGAACCGCGACACGGCATTGAGCCAGGCGCGGCAGCTCCGGTCTTCCCAGATGCGCTCGACATGCGAGATGAAGCCTGGCACCAGCACGATATCGGCCGGGCCGCTGCCGACGGTCTGGTAGGCGATATGGATGCCGTCCACCGCGACATAGCGGGTTCTCGGCACCTCGGCATCGCTCGCGCGCAGCAGAGCGAGCGTGGCCGGGTCCGGCGCCACGCCCAGTTCGTCGCGCAGCAGCCGCGCAGAGGTTTCGCCCTGGCGCTCGGCCGCCGCGCGGTCACCGGCCGCCAGATGGGCGCGGATCAAATGGCGGTGCGCGCTTTCGCTCAAGGGGTCGAGTGCGGCCAGGCGCGTGGCGTGCACTACAGCGCCGCGCGGTTCGCCCCCGGCGATCCTGGCTTCCACCAGCCGCTCCAGCGCCTGCACCAGCCGGCTGCGCAAGGCCTCGCGGCGAAAGAACACCCATTCCTCGAATTCGGGACAATCCGGCAGGGAGAAGCCGGCGAGATAATCACTGGTGTAGAGGCCGGCGGCTTCGTCGAGACGACCGGTATCGCAGGCATGTTCGAAGGCGCTTGCGTCGGCCTCGACCGACAGCGCTGGATGCAGGCTGAGCGATGCCCCGCTGGCTGATATGATGTCCTCGCCGAAGGCGATGCGGATCTTGTAGAGCGTGCGCCGCAGGCGGGCACGGGCGGCTTGCGCGTCGGCTTCGGGCCACAGCAGCGTGGCGGCGACGTCGCGCGCCACCGGCCCGCGGGCCTCGGCGAGGTAGATGACGAGCGCCGCCGCCTTGCGCAAGGCAAGCTCTATCGGCCGCCCGTCCAGACGGAACTCCGGAAAACCCAGAAGCCTGAGTTGTATCAGCTCCATCGATCCGCACGCGGCCGCCCAGCGAGAGGACGTTGAGGGGACGCCGGCCTTCTATCCCCGGTTTCGAGCCGATCCGGCCCGATCAACTCCCTTGGAGCGAGAAATGTCACCGGTCAATACATCACGCCACCGCACAGCAGAACCGCTAGCCGGCGGCCCTGCCGCCAGACATGGAGGCTGAGCCATGTGCCAGACCTGCCTCTCCTGGTATGCGCGCTGCGTCGCCCCCTATCTCGTCCACGCCGGCTGTTCGGCTGGCGCCTTTTCCCGGATGCGCAGGTGCGTCATCCCGCTGGCGGAAGGTGTCGTCGTCGAGGTCGGCTTCGGCTCCGGCCTCAACCTGCCCTATTACGATGCCGCCAGGGTCAGGCAGCTGATCGGCGTCGATCCGGACGGCGCAATGCTTGGCCTCGCCGGGCCGAAGAGCCGCGCCTTGCCATTCCCGGTCGAATGCATCCGGGCCGGCGGCGAAAGCCTGCCCTTGGCCGATGGCTGCGCCGACACGGTGGTCGTCACCTACGCCTTCTGCACCATTCCGGACCCTCAAGCAGCGCTGAGCGAAATCAGACGCATCCTCAAACCTACCGGCCAGCTAATCTTCATCGAGCATGGCCAGGCCCAGCGGCCGCACTGCCGCTTGTGGCAGGACCGCCTGAACCGGCTCTGGGGATCGCTCGCCGGCGGCTGCCAGCTCAACCGCGATCCGCTGCACCTGATCCGTGCGGCCGGTTTCCGGGTTGTCGAGGTGCAGCGCGGGCGGTTCCCGCTGCCCTTGTGGCACTTGGGCAGCCACCACGCCGGCATCGCGGCGGCAGCCTGACCCGCCCTCGCCCCTCACCAAAACCCGACCAGCGACCGCAGCATCGCCTTGGCGCCAACAGCCTCCCGGCACGTCTGGCGAAACCCGGCCCGGCCGGTGGCATCGAGCACACCATCGTCGATGGCGCGAAGGATGGTGTTGGCGTTGCGCCATCCGATCCTGGCCAGCGCCGATGCCAGTTCGGCGCGGGCGGGATCGAAGGTTTTTTCATCGCTTGGGCTCGCGGCTTGGTCGATGTCATTGCTGGCGTCGAGCGTGTGGCGCGGAATCTCCACATGGCTGCGGACGTCGAAGGGGCGGGAGCGGTCCAGAAAAAGAGAGAGCATATGCAGTGACAAGGCCGGTTCTGAAACGAGCGCCTCATAGCGCACGAAATGCACCGGAGCGCCGGAGCGGCGAAGCGCATCCATGGCGAAATAGAACTGGTTCCAGTAATCGGCCGGCGAGTGGAACCTGTATTCCATGCGCCTGGGCGCGGTGAAATCCTGCCTGACGTGGAATGGCTGCCTGAGAAACGCGCCGAGACTCCTGTTCGGCTTGAAGATGGTGTCGTTCCGGGCCAGACGGAACCACGACAGGATCTGGCTGACGGGATCCTTGCTCAGGACGACGATGGGCATGCCTCCATGGTCGATGTCGCGCCCGTTCATGAGTGCGGGAAAGATCCCATGCTTCCAGAAACCGTGGTCGAAAACGACCTGTACCCCGAGATAGCGTTCGAGAAGATACTTCGCCAGATTGGTGCCGGATCGCGGCGTTCCCATCACCCGCACGGCATCCATGCCAGGCTGCACGCGCGCGCCACTGAGCGTCGACATATCCACAATGCTTCCCATCATGCCCTCCGAAAAACGTCGGCTGCCAATACGCTGGGCTGCCTGGCCTGCCCGGCCACCACCGGATGCGGCCCGTAAATCCTGGGCGCGAGGTCGTCTGAAGCGATCTCGGCGGCCGGGTTGGCTTCCGCGACAGCATCGATTGCCGCGACATGGCCCACCATGGTCGCGAAAAACTCCCGCTCGCGGATGGGGCGGTATCGCGTTGCGATGGTGTGGCGCAATTCAGCGAGCCAGACCGGATCGGTGCAGGCCCTGGTGACCGCGGCGCACCAGGCTTCGACGTCGTTCGCGGGAAGCGTCGGCATCAGCCCTTGCGTCGCCTCCGTCAGCGACGGCGCGTCCGAAATCAGGACCGGCAGGCCGAAATCAAGACACTCGGCAGCGCCCAGGCCCCAGCCTTCGACCGCGGACGGGTAGACGCTGAATTCAGCATCCCGGTAGAGCTCTGCCAGCTCCCGGTCGCTGAGGTTGGAGCGGAACTGGACGTGGTCGTTGAGTTCCGGATGCTCGGCCATGAAGGCGGTGAGTTCCTCATACATCCAGCCCCATCGGCCGCACAGCGTAAGCGTCGGCAGCCGCTCGCCCAGCAGCGGCAAAAGCCGGTGCCAGACCTTGAGCAGCAGGATGTGGTTTTTCCGGATCTCGATCGTCGAGCAATAGAGGACAAATTTGCGCTCGCGTTTGCGCCGCTCGGTGGACATGCCGCGATCCGCGACGCCTTCCCGCAGGAAGGCGCCGGGCGATGCCACGGCCACTTGCGGCATCAGGCGAAGCCCGGAGGCCTTGGCATGGCATTTCACCCTGTCGGCGGTGTATTTCGACACGCAGACGAGCAGGCGCGCATTTTCCAGCTGCCATGCCGTGTTGCGGACGAAACCGCGCGCGTGATGCGGACCGACATATTGCGGGAAGTCGATCGGAATGAGGTCGTGCATCAAGGTGAAGATGCCGCATCTGGCTTTTGCCATGGGCTTCCTGGCGGCGAGTTCGTGCACGCTTGCGCTGGACAGGAAGCACAGGGCGTTTTCGTCCTGCAGCGGATCTCCGGTGTCGAGCCGGCTTGGGCGGAGCGCCGACTTCACGATCTTGAAGAGCCGAATGGCCGTCTTGGACAGCTGAAACTTGACCCCGCGTCGCTTCTCGCAACCCGAGAGGAAGCCCGCCGCCACGCGATCGAACTCGCGTCCGCAGGCAAAGGGTGCCTCCCGCATGATCGACAGCACTTTCCACAGCCGCGCCAGGTATGAGCTCCCCTCATCTCCGATCGGTTGCGGCAGATCACCGTTGACGAGCCGCCGGAGGTAGCGAAGTTCCGCTTCATCGAGCCTTTGGCCCTGCCCCCATTTGTCGACGATGAAGAAGCCCACCGGCGAGGCCTTCCATCGCAGCGCCTGACGAATGAGTGCCGTTTCGACGCGCGGGATGCCGACGGGCGGATGCGGCCCCCAGCGAAATGGCAAGGAGGCATCAATATACAATGTCTTCAATGGTTTACCTTCGACGTTGCTGTACCGAAATCAAATCAGTCCGGAGGCAACAGAAATCCGTGGCGGCCAAAGCCGCATCATTTCAGATTTCGCTGCCTTTGTTCCGATTGAGGCCCCGGAGCTTCGTGTACGCTTTCCCGGGATGCTGATTTCATGTATGTGGGAAATTTACCCACGTCAAGGGTGAGCAGTTGACTTGTGGGTAAAATTCCCACATATAGAGTCTGTCAACGACATCCGAGGACAAGAGACCAGGACATTTTCATTGGATTTCAGCGGACCGTCCGCCCCCCGCATGGTCCGCGGAAAGCAGCCGTACGCGAAAAAAGCTCACCCCCCCTACAACGAGCCCCCGTACGGCTGCACCGGCCGGTTCCGTCCATCGCAAAGGACGGGACCGGCCGGATTGTCGCTGTCTCCTGCTCAATTCGTTGCAATAACAGCCAGCCGTTGGCGCTGCCCCTCACCTGCCTGCCGGCATCTTCTCCCCGTAAACGGGGCGAGGGACGCTGTCGCCGCTGCTTTCGCCAATTGTTAGCGTTGCAAGAAAGGCGCCGGCGTTGCCGCTAGCCCATCTCGCCCCGTTTACGGGGAGAGATGTCCGGCAGGACAGTGAGGGGCAGCGCTGACGCCGGAGATTGCTGCGTCCGGCCAAGATATGCATCGGACCAAGGCCCGCCCGGCCCCTCCGGGCGAGCCGGATGGTTGCAGGCAGTAACTACCGCATGCCCCGGCGGCCATTGGTTTGGCGACCAGGCATACCTGGCCCATTCGGTGCGCCGGGACCGTCTTCTCCGCCGGGTGCACCGGAGCCATCCGACCCGCCGGGGCCGCCTGGGCCACCTAGTCCACCTGGTCCCATCGGCCCGCCCTGGTCGGGATGATTGCCCGGCATGCCGGGGTGCCTGCCGTCGCCGCGATCACGCGACGCCGACACAATATCGCCCTCCGGATCAAAGCCGACCTTGAGAAACGCCCTGACGGCGCCGGTCGATTTCACATCGCCGTTCTGATCGTCGATCGCAATGCCCAGACCCGATTCCAGCCGATGTCCGCGGCGCTGCAGAAACGTCTCGTAGAGAACATCAGCGACATGGGCCTGCGGAACCGGCGCTTCCGCTTCCAAATGGACCATCTTGTATCCGCCGACGGCCTTGGTGAGGGTCAGCTGAACGCGTCGGTTTGCCAGCGGCGACGGTCCGGTCCCGATCTTGAGCCGCCCGACCAGCAACGCCCCCGATCTCACCACCGCCAGGCCGCGAACCAGATAGTGCTGCTCATGCGCCCTCACCTCCACCAGGCTGGCGACGATTGTCCCGTCGGGCCGGCGAATGCCATGCACGGCCACGACATCGCCCGCCTTGACCTTCACTGCCTCCGCGAGCTGGCTGATGTCGACTTGCTGTCCCAGCACCCGCAGCGAGCCAGCGGTTTTGCGCTCGACCGGCCCCACCACCTCGCTGGTGACATGGATGGAGGAGGTCACCACGCGATCGGCCTCCTGGACCACCGCGACGCGCACGACATGCCCGATCTTCAGCCTGTTGGCGGCAACGCGCACGCCGTCGATCCAGACCGGCACGTCAGGCTGGTACTGAACCCGCACGCCATTGACGAAAATGCTGCCGAAACGCTGAATCGTTCCCACGATGCCGGTGCCGCCAATGCCCTGGTCGCCGTCGGTCCCCGCCGTCCAGCCGGTACCGCCAATGCCCTGGTCTTTCGACGCTTCGCCCGCCCTTGCCACGATGCTGAAAAACACCGCCGGCATGGCGGCTGCGAGCGTCAGGAAACCCCGTCTCGTCGGCCTTCCGCTCATGCCGTCTCTCCGCCGGCATCCTTATTCTCGGGCGATTCCCCGGCAACCAGCGACGTGCCGTCGGCGGTGAGGATATAGACACCCCAGTTCCACCGGCTGGTCCCGCCCGGATCGCTTTGAATGGCCTGGTTTGCGTATTTGTTGAGGCGCAGAAGCGTTTCGACCGCGATCTCGCGGCTATAGGCCTCGAGCGACCTGGCCAGGTCCTCGGAGATGCCGTCATAGTGGACGGCACGCTCGAGGAAGGGCGGAGCGTCGGCCAGAACGTTCTCGACCGAAGCGGCCGCATGGTCGCCGAGATTTCGGGCAAAATAATAAAGCCGGACCTCGCCGTCGCCGCGCGGCACCATGGCCCCTTCCATCAGAACGATCCGGTCCTTGCTGTCGATTTCAACCAGCTTTCGGTCGAGCCAGTCGTCCAGAACGGCACGCGGCCTGAGATCGCGGGTCACCGATTCCACAAGGCCGGCAAAGGATGGCTCTCCCGCCTCGCTCGTCCGCGCCAGCGGCAGGGGCGTGCCCCTGGCGTTGACGAACAACGGATCGGCAAGCCAGCGCGCAACGATGGCGCTCGTCCTGGATACGGAATCGGGAACCACCCGCACCGGTGCGCCCGCCCCTCTCAACCGGCTGACTTCCTTCCTGTGCACGCCCGTCAGCAGGCTGACCCTGGAGTCGGTCTGCTGCTTGTCGGGCAACGCGAATTCATGCTCGGCCACATTGACGTAGAGCTGACGCAGCAGATCGACGAAGGCTGGAAACGTCACCCCGCACTTGATGGCCAACCGCACCAACGGGCGAAGAACCCGGTTCAACGCGTTCTGGACCCCTGCGGCATCCAGATATTGTCCCGCCGATTTGCTCATCGTCGCCTTCACTTCTCAATCGCGAGATCGATCATCCATCCCTCGGAAATTCCTGCCGAAAGTAGCGCGTGGGAAATGCTTCCACAAGGGTGGCGGCTGAGAAGCGACACCAGCAGCGCTTTCGTCGGCTCGGCTACCACACCCTGACCGCGAGCGAAGCCCCGTGTTGGCCGGTGAAACGAAACCATCTTTGGACGATCAACTGCATACCAGTTGACACGTGTGAAATTTTCCCACAACCTGCATCATCCAATGGCTACATCAGCCAGACTGTCCCAAGGAGACACCTTTGAAGAAGGCTTATGTTAGACCGACCATAGTCAGGGCCGGAGGAATGGTCGAAGAAACACCTGACGAGATTGCCGATGCCGCCGGCACATACAACGGCAATGGAAAACATATCGATCCCGTTATTTCCATAACCGCCGATATCGTGTCCTCCTATGTCTCGAACAACCCCATCCCCGCCGCCGAGCTTCCTGAATTCATAGGAAAAATCCACGCGTCGATCAGAAGCATTTCGGATGGTGTCGTCGATGGTGGACCCGACGAGATCAGATATGCGGTGCCCGTGAAAAAATCCGTCACGCCCGATTTCATCATCTGCCTGGAGGACGGCAAGCGTTTCAAATCATTGAAGCGTCACCTCGAATCCAACTATGGCCTGACGCCGGACGATTATCGAAAGAAGTGGAACCTGCCGTCCAGCTACCCGATGGTGGCGCCGAATTACTCCGCCACCCGCTCGAAACTCGCCAAATCCATGGGGCTGGGCCGAAAGGTGAAATAGTTGGTTTCGAGGCGGCAAAGGCATCATGCCGCTTCGCCAGCACCAAGGCTCCCCTGCTCCAACTCCTCGGCGTTGGGGTCGCCGGGTGCGGTGGCCAGGCGAGTTCGACCGGAGTCTCAACATCCCGATCTATTAGCCTTCACTACAATATGGCGCGACGCACTGAAATCGGGCAGGAGTATCCCATGCCCCTGTCCAGTCGTAGCCTTGTCCGCTTTACCTCCGCCGCCTTGCTGATCGGGTTCCTTGCCCTGACAGCCATCGTCGCCATGAACTTCTGGCTCGGCGAGCGTGCGCAATCCTATTTCGACGATGCGATCGCAGCGCGCGACACACGCATAGCGGCGGTCGAGCTGCGAAATGCCTTGCAGACGGCTGAGGCCAGTCAGCGAGGCTTCATCATTACGGGAAACGAGATCTATCTGGCGCCCTATCAATCGGCGAAGGCTCAAGCCGAGCGGCGCCTGCTGGCGCTGGAGACCCTTCTGCCGGCGTCTTCGGACTCCGACGCAACCTTGCAGCGCCTGTCCACGATCATTTCCAGCAAATTCGACGAAATGGACCAGACGATAACCCTCAAGCGCAATCAGCGCGACGAGGACGTGGTGGCCATCTTTCGCACCAACAAGGGCAAGGCGCTGACAGACGAAGCCAATGTGTTCTTCTCCGGCATCATCGTCAGGGCCGACGACAGGCTGACATCGGGCGTTGCCGAACAACGCGCCAACACCGCCTTGCTCAGGCTCGTGTCGGCCATCGGTGCACTCGTCATCGTGGCTGTGGTCAGCGGCGCGGCCTACGGCGTGGGACGCTACACCAGGGAGCTTCGCGTCACCCGTGACGAGGTCAACACGCTCAACCGCGACCTCGAAGAGCGCGTCGCCACCCGCACCGTCGACCTTGCGCATGCCCGCGACCGTGCCGAAGTGCTGTTGTCCGAGGTCAATCACCGGGTTGCCAACAGCCTCGCCCTTGTCTCGTCGCTGGTCAAACTCCAGTCGAAGGCGCTCGACGATCCCGCCGCCAAGGATGCCCTGGCGGAAACGCAAGATCGCATCTTCGCAATCTCACTCGTGCACAAGCGCCTCTATGGTTCGGGCGGCGTGCGTTCGGTCGCGCTCGACGAGTATTTGAGCGGGCTCCTCGACCATCTGCGCACCTCGCTGCGCAGCCAGGTTCACGGCGTCAACCTGTCCTACGGCATCGACCCGATAGAGCTCGAAACCGACATCAGCATCAACCTCGGCGTCGTGGTGACCGAGCTTGTCACCAACGCGTTCAAATACGCCTATCCCGACGCGGTTGGAGAAGTCCGGGTTCATCTCAAAAAGCTGGCGGATGAGCAGGCTGAACTGGTCGTGGAAGACGATGGGGTTGGCCGTGCCGAAGGCGCACCCGCCAAGGGTACCGGCGTCGGCAGCAGGATCGTCAATGCCATGTGCATCAGCCTCGGTGCGAAGATAGAGTATCAGCAGCGTCATCCCGGCACGGCTGCCCGCCTGGTGTTTTCGACCAAACCCCGCAAGGGCGACCGGACGGCATAGAGACGTCGGATACCGCGAAAAACGCTCCTTCTCGCCAGTTCAAGCGACCGCTTGCGGAAAGAGCCACTCCCTGCTTTACCTCTGGCGGAAACGGGGAGGATTTTGGATGCCTTTCGATCGAAAGGATGTCGGGAGAGGCTGGCCGGCGTCACTGCGCCTTTTTCTCTGCCTGGTGGTCCTGTCGATCTGTGGCCTCGACCTTGCCAGCGCGCAGGATGGCCCGCCCGGCATCACGCAACGCACTGTCTTTCCCGCCTTCGATCCGCATGCGGCGGCGTGCACGCCGCCACCGGGGCTCAACAAGGTGCTGGCCTACGTTCAGGAAAACGATCGCGATTTCCTGCAAGGTGTCGATCATGGCCTGGCCATGGCGGCCAAGGATCGCGGGCTGGAATATCGCAGGCTTCTGATCCAGAACGATACGGCAAAGGCCATCGAGCAGATACAATCCCTGCTTGCGGGCAAGGTCGGCGGCCTGGTCGCAACCTCGTCCGATCCTGCGGCGATCAGCCACGACCTGCAGAAAACGATCTGGTCGGGAGCGTTCGTCGGCACCATTGTTCCGCCACCGGCCACCTTGCTGCTCAACGCCCCACAATACGCGACGGGCAAGGTGCTCACCGACGCAGCCATCGCCCACATCAACGCCAGGCTGGGTGGCAAGGCGAATGTGGTGCTGCTGACGCAGGACTCGATGGAGTTTCTGGCGCCCCGGTTCGAAGCCATGCGGGACGGCCTCAACGCAATGCCCGGTGTGACCATCGTGGCCGACATCGCGCCCAGTCCGGTGACCAAGGAAGGCGGCTTCGAGACCATGAAGACGATCCTGCTGGCAAACCCGAAAATCGACGTTGTACTGGGCGGCGACGCGGTGGTGTTGGGCGCTTTGCAGGCGCTTCGCGCGGCCGGGAAGGACCGGCCTGACCAGTTTCTTGGCGGCATTGACGGCGAGCCGGAGGCGGTGGCCGAAATCAAGAAAGGCGACAGCCCCTACAAGGCCAGCATTTCCCTGTCGTCACCCGTCTTCGGCTACGCCATGGGCCAGTTTGCCGCCGACTGGCTGGACGGCAAGAGCATACCGCAAGCCATGGACATCCTGCCCATTGCGCTTACCAGCGGCAACATCGCCCAGTATGAGGCGGATCTGGCCGATCCGGCGCCCGTCTATGCCGATCCGGCCCGCAGGAACAGCTATCTCAAAATGTACGGCAACATCTGCTATGACACGCGCGATCGCTACGTGAATTTTCCATGGTCGTCGGAGCGGAGGTAGGGTCTGCGACCCCTTCCGCTATACCAGCCAGGCTCTCTCAAAGCGCCAGGCTCCCCTGCTCCACCTCCTCGGCATTGGGGTCACCGGGCGCCGTCGCCCAGGCTAACTCCACCAGCGTCACGGTGCGCTTTCCCGTGCCGTCGAGCTGGCAGACGATCAGGCCCTGCTCCTCGATATAGGTCAGCAGTCGCCGCGCGCGGCGCAGCGAGTGCGAGCCATAGGCGCGCGCGATCGCGGCGTCGCTCGGGCAAGGCCAGCCTTCCTTGGCCGCCCGCGCGATCATCATGAACACGCCCTGCATGTCGTCGGGTAGCAGCGAGGCGCGCACGGAAACGTCCCGCCACGCATCATCCTGCGTCGTCTCGGAGCCGAGACCGGCGCGGGCACGCGTCAGCATGCGGCGGAATTCAGCCAGGTCCGGCACCACCGAGGCGAGGCCCTCGATGCGGCAGCGCACCACGAATTCCTGGTAGAGCACGCCGATGACGCGGAAACCGGCGTCAGGCTGCGCCAGGATGGCGCGCAGCACGCGGTCCACCCGCTCATGCCGCTCCGCCAGATCCTCGGCGCTGATTTGCGGCTCCGCCGGTTCGGGACGGATTTCCAGCGCCGCCGACTTCGCCGCCATCAACTGGTCGAGCAGGTCCGGCGACGCCACACGGCGCGGCGCGCGCATCGTCTCGGGCGGCGGCGCCGCCAGGATGATCGCGCGGGCGTCCTCCAGTGCTGATTCCGGCATCGCCATCAGCCGCGGCGTGCCGTTGCGCGGGCTGGTGTCGGTCGGGCCGATGCGCAGGCCGAGCGGCCGGCGCGAAAGTGCTGGTCCCAGCGCCATGAACTGCCCACGCTCCAGATCGCGAAAGGCTTCCGCCTGGCGCCGCTCCATGCCGAGCAGATCGGCGGCGCGCGCCATGTCGATGTCGAGAAAGGTGCGGCCCATGAGAAAATTGGAGGCTTCTGCCGCGACATTCTTGGCAAGCTTGGCCAGACGCTGCGTGGCGATGATACCGGCCAGCCCACGCTTGCGGCCACGGCACATCAGATTGGTCATGGCGCCGAGCGAGAGCTTGCGCGCCTCGTCGGAAACCTCGCCGGCCACCGCCGGCGCGAACAGCTGCGCCTCGTCCACCACCACCAGCATCGGGTACCAATGGTCGCGGGCAACCTCGAACAGCCCGCCGAGGAAGGCGGCGGCCCGCCGCATCTGGTTTTCGGCATCGAGCCCTTCGAGGTTGAGCACCGTGGAGACACGGTGGATGCGGGCCCGCTCGCCGGCCGCCTGCAGGCCGCGCTCGGTGTGCTCCTCGGCATCGATCACCAGATGGCCGTAGCGGTCGCCCAGCGAGACGAAGTCGCCTTCGGGATCGATGATGGTCTGCTGCACCCAGGGCGCGCTCTGCTCCAGAAGCCTGCGCAACAGATGCGACTTGCCGGAGCCCGAATTGCCCTGCACCAGAAGGCGGGTCGCCAGCAGCTCCTCGAGATCGAGGTTGGCTGGGGCGCCCGCCGTGGTGTGTCCCATCTCGATCGCAACGGTCATGTCTCGACTCAAAAAGGTCTCCTGCGCGGCTTGGGCTTACCAACCCGGGTGCTCCCCGTCGAGCACCGATGGCCGTGCGCGCAGCGTTGCGCACAGATGTCGGCAATAGCGAAACGCGCCCGCCTGCTTTGGCCCCGCAGGAATGGCCACGGCGAACTGGCCTGTGGATAGTAACCACTTGTTCACCATGGGCCGGCGTTCCGATTGAAGATGCCAGCCATCCGCTTAGCCTGACCCTGCATCGCGCCCCAATGTGATGCACCCCAACGCCCCAAATGGCGGCCGGCGTCTTCAAGTTCCCTTTGTGTATACGCCGGTCGTCAGTTCTTGCCGCCAGTCGGCAAACCCCGATTCTTCATTGAGCCGCCACTTTATGCCGGCTAGCATGGGGCCGGGTCTATCGGGGTTGTGCATGGCGGGTTGGCATCGCGTCACCGTTTTCGCCGCAGTGCTGCTGGCGCTGCAGGCCGTGATGCTGGCATGGCCGGCACGGGCCGATGACGCCAAACCGTTGCGTGGCGTGGCACTCGTCATCGGCGAATCCCACTATTTGTCCCTGCCAGCACTTGCCAATCCGGCCAATGACGCGCGCGCCGTCGCCCAGCTTTTGACCAGCCTCGGTTTCGAGGTCAGCTCCATCCCCGATGGCGATGGCTCTCGCCTGGCGCGCGGCCTCAAGCATTTCGTCGAGGACGCGGCCGGCGCCGACGTCGCCCTGCTCTACTATTCCGGTCACGGCATCGAGGCCGCCGGCGAAAACTATCTGGTGCCGGTCGAGGCGGATGCCTCCTCGCTGACGGATCCAACCAACCGGCTGGTGCCCGTCTCCGCGTTGCTGGCACAGCTCAAGGCCAGCGTTCCCATAGCGATCGTGCTGCTCGATGCCTGCCGCTCGAATCCGTTTCCGCCGGGTGCAATGGTTGCCGCCCCGTCCGGCGCCTCGCCCGTGGCCGCCACCGGCCTTGATCCCGTCAAGGGCGCGGCACCCCTCGCGGACGCATCCGGCGCGCCGCAAAGCCTGGGCCAGGTCATCGGCTTTGCCGCCGAGCCCGGCCATGCGGCGCTCGACGGCGAGTCCGGCGGCAACAGCCCCTATGCCGCGGCCCTGCTGAAACACCTCGCCGCCGGCGGCTTCGCCTTCGGCGATGTCATGACCATGGTTGCCGAGGAGGTCTATGTGAAGACCGGCGGCCGGCAGCTGCCATGGACCAATGCCAGCCTGCGGCGCCTGCTCTATTTCGGCCAGGCGCCGGAAGAGACCGGAAGCGACGAGGCCTCGATCCGTTCGGCGCGGCGCAAGCTCCTGCTGACCATCGCCGCGACACCGGCCGAGCAGCGCACGATGGTCGAGACGGTGGCGGCTCAGAACGAAGTGCCGCTGGACCAGCTCTACGGCATGCTCGGCGCCTTGGAGGTCGACACCTCAGCCGGACCCGGGGAATTGCAGGCGCAACTCGCGGCGGGCGCGCAGAAGCTGCGCGAAATCCTCGCCCGGCACGACAGCGAAACCCGGCAGGACCCGGAATTGATTCGGCTTTCCGGCCTTGCCGACCGCGCGCAATCGGAGGGCGCGATCAACCTGGCGCTGACCTTCCGCGCCAGGGCCAGCGCCCGTGCCGAGGAGATCAGCAAAGAGCTCGACGAGGCCGAGGCTGACATCAAGCAGAGGCGGCTGGAACTGGCCGGCACCTTCGCCGACCATGCCCGTACCGCGATCCTCAACTTCGACTATCGCACCGCCGCCGAGCGTTACGAGGACGCCTTCAGGCAAACGGAGCGCTGGGATCCGAAAGCCGCCTTCCTCTACAAGGTCTTGGAGGCCGATGCCTTGACCGACCAGGGCATGGTCAAGGGCGAGAACGCGGCCCTTTCGCAGGCCGTCGATGTCTACGAAGCGGCGAAGCTCCTGCCCGGCGTCACCGTTTTCGGCGGCCCTGCCGGCGTCGCCATCAACGAAGGCATCACGCTCACCGCACTGGCCGAGCGCGAGAACGGCACGGCGCGCATCGAGCAGGCGATTGGCGTCTATGAAGACGCGCTCAAGGTGTTCACCCGCAAGCGCTATCCGCAGGAATGGGCAACCGTGCAGATCAATCTCGGCAATGCCTATGACCTGATGGCCCAGCGCGCCGGTGGTATGACCTATTACAAAAAGGCGATAGAGGCGTTCCGGCAGGCCTTGAAGATCTACACCAAACAGCTCGATCCCGATGCATGGGCAGGGCTGCAGAACAACATCGGCAATGAACTCTCCGCCATGGCCGATGGTGGCGATGCGAAGAAAAACCTGACACAGGCGATCGAAGCGTTCCATGGCGCGCTGACGGTGTGGACCCGTGAAAAAGTGCCGGTGCAATGGGCGATGGCCGAGGCCAATCTTGCCGTTTCGATGCGCCAGCTCGGCGATCTGCAGGACGGCACCGAGATGCTCGAAGCGTCGGTTGCGGCTTTCAACGACGTCCTCGAGGTTCGCACGCGCGACAAGCAGCCCGTCGATTGGGCGTCCACCCAAAACAATCTTGGCGCGGCCCTTCTGTCGCTTGGCCAGCGCGGCAAGGGCTCCGATTACTTCAAGCAGTCGATTGACGCGTTCGACAAGGCGCAGGAGGTGATCACCCGGGCGCGCGATCCCTTCACCTGGGCGACCCTCACCTACAATATAGGCCGCGCCTACCGTTTCATGGGCGATGCCGAAGACAGTGTGCCGCTCTACCGCAAGGCGCTGGAGCAGATGGACCTGGCGCTCACCGAACTGAAGCGCGACAAGTCGCCGGTCATCTGGGGCAAGACCCATTCGGTGCGCGGCGAAATCCTGCTCGCCATCGGCACAAGGACGCATGACAAGGCCAGCCTGCTCGCCGCCCGCGACGCCTTCATCACCGCCCGCGATATCTTTCGCGAGCAGCACTACACGTCAGGCTTCGAGGGTTTCTACCAGAAAGAACTCGGCCTGGTTGAACAGCAGCTCGCGCAGGCCCATTAAGTCCAGCCAAGTAAGCCCAGGCCGATCGGTCGTGTCATTGGCGCAGCGCGCTTTTCGCGCAGCGCCTCAGCTGGATTTTACGGGTGGCAGTTCGGGCGCATCGAGCCCGGCGAACGGATCGCGCCAGGCCTCGATGGCTTCGAGCCGGCGATACCAGCTGATGAGCGCTGGATAATCGCCAAGCGGCAGGCCGCCGACATCATTGAAAGCCAGGAACGTCGCCATGCGGAAATCGGCGTAAGAGACCGAATGTCCCACCAGCCATTGCCGGTTGGCCAACTCCACCTCCAGGATCGCCGCCGTTTTCTCGAAAAGCTTCAGCCCCTCCTCGACCAGCAGCTGATCAATCGGGCCTATGTGATAGCGCTGCTTGGTGCCGCGCTCGAAATGCACCATGTCGCAGGCCCTGGCAAAATTCTCCTTGCCCCAGCTCAGCCAGCGGATCATGTCGGGCTCGTCATCGCCGGTGCGCCAGAAATCCGATCCGACATCCCGCGACAGACGGCAGGCGATGGCGTCCGTCTCCCACAGGCTGCCGCCCGGCCATGCCAGTATCGGGATGGAAAGATTGGGATTGAGCGGACGGTATTTGTCGGCCTGCCCCGGCGCGAACGGTGAGGCGAATTCGAAGGTCACCCGGGCCTTGAGGTGGCGCGCCACCGCGACCGCCAGGCGCGGATTGGGATTGCGGCTGAAATACAGTTTCATCTCGCCCGGCTCGACCTTGTCACGCATGAATGCCTCTCCTTGTCCTGGCGAACATCGCCAGACCTAGGACGGAGATGGCCGATGTAATCCGACAAAGTGTGGGTTGACCACCATCAATGGCGAGGCGACACTTCACCCCGCACAAAGGCAGGAGGAAATACGATGGACGAGCCCGAACGGTGGCGCCACATGTCGACGGCGCCGAAGGACGGCAGCCGCATCCTGGTCACGGTGCGCCCCTCCGAACAAGGGCCGGCGGAGGTCGACCTCGCCTATTGGGCACGTGGCGACCAGTTCGCCGGCGAAGGCTGGCGCGCGTCGGATTCCTCGCCCGGCCGCGTCGTCGAATATGCCGACCCGGAGCTGAAGTGCTGGATGCCCCTGCCCTCGGCCAACCTCAGCCGCGGCGGCGCGCTGCCGGCGCCCTGGGAAGGCGAGGATGCACAGCAGCTGGATGGGTCGGGGATCTGAGCTTTCCCAACAAAAGTATGATAACTCCCTGATCAAATCGCATCAGGGAGGGTGCCATCCCCAAGCCGACCTTCGCCGCCATTGCCCGCCGCGCCGGCGTTGGCACGGCAACGGTCGAGCGCGTGCTCAACGGCCGGGGCGGCGTGCGACCCGAGACGGTGGAGAAGGTGGTCGCCGCCGCCCGCTCGCTCGACTATCCGCGCCGGCTTCCCGAGGCGCATCGCGGCATCCTCCGCATCGAGGTCATCCTGGTGCGGCCGGACTCGACTTTTTTCTCCCGACTGTCCCGCGCCTTCGAGCGCATCGCGGCTACGCTCGACCGCACTGTCGCTGTGCACCGGACCTTCCTCGACGAAGGCGACGCTTCCGCCGTCGCCCGGCGCATCCGCGAGCCCGGCATGCGCCGTGGCGGGCTGATCCTGGCGGTGCCAGACGACCCGCTGATCCGTGCGGCCCTGGCCGAAGTCGAGGCGCAAGGCGTGCCGACGGTCCAGGTGGTGACCCGCATCGCAGGCTCGAAGGCCGATTATGTCGGCATTGACAATTACGCCGCCGGCCGCATGGCCGCGCAATTGATGAGCCGCATGCAGACGGGCAGCGGCAGCATCGTCGCGCTCTGCCACAGCCAAATCTACCAGGTGCACCGCGACCGCATCCACGGCTTTTCCGATTATCTTGCCGAGCATCCGCGCGCCGACCTCGCCTTTGTCGAGGTGCTGTTCGGTCATGATGAGGGCCACCGCAGCGCTGACCTTCTCGTCGATGTGCTGGGCCAGCGCCCGGATCTCGCCGGCTTCTACAATGCCGGGGGTGGCAATGGCTCATTGAACGAGGTGCTGGCACGCCGTCCGCGCCGCCACGAAATTTTCTTCGTCGGCCATGAACTGACCGAGCGCAGCAGTGCGGCCCTGCGCGCGGGGACCATGGACGTCGTGCTCGACCAGGCGCCGGAAGCGCAGGCGCGCCGCGCCATCGACCTCATCCTGGCCCGGCTTGGCCTGCACGACCTGCCGATCGAAAACCCGCCGATCCGCTTCATCACCTTTACCGCTGAGAACCTTTGATCTGATTTGATCAAGGAACAAGCGGCCATTCGCCGCCCGCGATGCTACGCCTCTCGCAAATGGGAGGATCACTGGTGACGAGACGGCTGACAGTACACGACCTCCAGAGCACCAAGGGCAGCCGCAAATGGCTGCAATTGCATGTCGACACGCCGGCCGAGGCCTGCGCCGCCGTCGCCAGCGACATCGTCATCCTGTCCTGCGAACCCGACCACAATCTCGAAGCCATTCGCCAGGCAGCACCCTTCGCCTTCCTCTCCGTCGGCATGCCGCATGGCGCGGTCGCCTCGCCTGATGAGGCGGTGCGGCTCGGCTTCGCAATGATGAAGCGCGGCGCCGATGCGGTCTATTCATCGCATTCGCCGCGCTTCATCGAAGCCATGGCGGCGGAAGGCATTCCCGTCACCGGACATGTCGGCCTGGTGCCGAACCGCGCCACCTGGACGAATTTCCGCGCCATCGGCAGGTCAGCCGAAGAGGCCATTAAAGTGTTGCGCGCCGCCAAGGATTTGGAGAACGCTGGCGCGGCCTGCATCGAGGTCGAAGTGGTGCCGTTCAGGCTTGCCGAGCACATCACCCGCTCGACGCCGCTGATCACCATGGGCATGGGTTGCGGCAGCGCCTGCGACACGCAGTATCTGTTTTCCTGTGACGTGCTCGGCAGTCATACCGGCCACTATCCGCGCCACGCCAGGCGCTACGCCGACTTCGTCACGCTGGAAGCCGAACTGCAGGAAAAGCGCATCGCCGCCTTCCGCGCGTTTGGCCGCGACGTGGCCGATGGCCTTTACCCCGAGGCCAGGCACCAGGTGGACATGGACGATGCCGCCCATGACCGCTTCCTCACTCTCTCCCAGTCTTTGTGAAACCAAGCCCTCGTGAGACCGCCATGGACGATCTGAAATACGGAACACGCAACAAGCGCGGCGACTGGGCTCCGAACGAGCCTGCCGGCACCGCGCCGCTCTTTACCTTCCCGCCGCGACCGCTGGCGTTCCTGAAATGGCTGCCGCACTATTTCCTGCCCTACAATCTCCTCTTCGCGCTCTCGGCGGTGGCCTGGTGGCACTTCGTGGTGCCCGATGTCGAGGTGATGAAGACGATTGGCTGGGGCTGGATCCTACGGCTGTTCCTCGTCAACTGCGCGGCATTGCTTCTGTTCTTCGGCGCTTTCGAGATCCGACTCTACATCTTGAGAAGCCAGGGCAACCGATTCAAATACAACGGCAAATGGCCGTCGGAGCAAAAGAGCAAGGCGTTCTTCTTCCAGAACCAGAATCTCGACAACATGCTGCGCACCTTCGGCACCGGCATGCCGATCTGGACAGCGATCGAGGTGGCGATCCTCTATGCCTACGCCAATGGCTACGTGCCGTGGCTGACGGTCGCGGAGCACCCCGTATACCTGTTCTGCCTGGCGCTGGTGGTGCCGATCATCCACGAGACGCATTTCTTCCTCCTGCACCGGGCGATCCACTGGCCGCCACTCTACAAATGGGTGCACTCGGTGCACCACAATTCGGTCAACCCGTCGCCATGGTCGTCGCTGGCGATGCATCCTGTCGAGCAGTTCGGCTATCTCGGCGTTGCATTCTGGCACCTGATCATCCCGTCGAACCCACTGCTGGCGCTCTATCAACTCCACTATGCCGGCTTCGGCGCCATTCCCGGCCACGTCGGCTTCGACAAGGTCGAACTCGGCGAAGACACCAGCATCGATAGCCACGCCTACATCCACTACCTCCACCACAAATATTTCGAGGTGAACTACGGCGACGGGCTCATCCCGTTCGACCGATGGTTGGGCACTTTCCACGACGGCAGCAAGGAAGGTGAGGCCCGCATGCAGGCTCGCTACGAGAAGAAGAAGGCGCGTGCCAACGCCGCCAACTGACAGCCCGACCAGACAGCCACACGGATGGCGCCAGCCATCCATCCAGCCATCCCGCAAGGGCCGGTAATCAAGGGAGGAGTGAACCGGCACTCCATCCAAGGGAGGAAACCGTGAAGAAATTTCTCATTTCGACGGCGCTGGCCACTTTGATGTCGACATCAGCCTTCGCCGCCAAGATCGGCGTCAGCATCGTCAACTTCGACAACAATTTCCAGACGCTGCTGATGCACGGCATGCAGGACCGCGCCAAGGAAAAAGGCGCCGGCATCCAGGTCGAGGATGCGCAGAACGACGTCGCCAAGCAACTCGACCAGGTCAAGAACTTCATCGCAAGCGGCGTCGATGCCATCATCGTCACGCTGGTCGACACCAACGCGTCGAAGACGATCAGCGACGAAGCCGCCAAGGCCGGCATTCCGCTGGTCTTCGTCAACCTCGAACCGTCCGACATGAAGAATCTGCCGGCAAGCCAAGTCTATGTTGGCTCCAACGAAACGGAATCCGGCACGATCGAGGCATTCGAAGTGTGTAAGCTCTTGCGCGCGAAGGGCAAATCCGCTGGCGCCACGGCCTACATCGTCATGGGCAGCCTTGTTCACCAAGCGGCGCTGCAGCGGACCAAGGACGTCGAACAGATCTTCGCCACCGACATGTGCAACTTCATCAAGGTCACCGACAAGCAGTCGTCCGAATGGGCACGCGACAATGCGCAGAACCTGATGACCAACTGGCTGACGGCAGGCCCTGCCCCGGATGCTGTCATCGCCAACAACGACGAATCCGCCATCGGTGCCATCCTGGCGCTGAAGGCCAATGGCATCGACATGAAGAACGTTGTCGTCGGCGGCATCGACGCCACCCAGGATGGCCTGCAGGCGATGAAGGCGGGCGACCTGGCTGTGACGGTGTTCCAGAACGCCAAGGGCCAGGGCGGCGGCGGTGTCGATGCGGCACTCGCCCTCGCCAAGGGCGAGAAGGTCGACCGTGTCGTCTATGTGCCGTTCGAACTGGTCACGCCAGCCAACGCCACCGACTATCTTGGCAAGAACTAGAGCCGAGACTGGGGCCTCCGGAGCGGTTTCAGCCGTTCCGGCCGCCGTTCGCGATCGAATTTAGGGTGAGAAACATGTCCAGTTGGATCAAGGCCTGCGGGCTCGACGACATCGAACAGGAAGGCGCGCTCCGTTTCGATCATGGCGGCCGGACCTACGCCATCTTCCGCTCGCCCGACGACGAAGTGTTTTGCACCGACGGGCTGTGCACCCATGAGGCGGTCCATCTCGCCGACGGGCTGGTGATGGACTACGAGGTCGAATGCCCCAAGCACGGCGGCGCCTTCGACTATCGCACCGGCGCAGCCAAACGTCTGCCGCCCTGCATCAATCTCAAGAGCTATTCGGCGCGCTTGGAAGGCGGCGCCGTGCTGGTCGATCTGCCAGACTAGCTCAAAACAAAAACGAAGCCGTGGCCGGGTTCGGGCCGCCGCGTCCGTCAGCCGAATCCATGCCTGCGATCGCCTTCAGATCCTGCGCATCCAGCTCGAAATCGAAGACATCGAAATTGGCCGCGATGCGGTCTTGCTGGATCGATTTTGGAATGACGATCAGCCCTTCCTGGAGGTGCCATCGAATCATGGTCTGCGCGGCGGATTTGCCGTGTTTTTTGGCAATGCCCGCGATGGTCGGGTCACCGAGCAGCCGGCCGCTGCCCAGCGGGCTCCAGCTTTCGGTGTGGATGTTGTGCCCGGCATGAAACTCCCTGAGCGCGCGCTGCTGGAAGCGCGGATGCAGTTCGATCTGGTTGACGACGGGCGTCACGCCGGTCTCGCCAATGATCCGTTCCAGATGATCCTTGTTGAAGTTCGAGACGCCGACCGACTTGATGCGGCCACCCTTCTGCAACTCGACCAAAGTCTTCCAGGCTTCGACATATTTGTCCTGGCTGGGCACCGGCCAGTGGATCAGGAACAAATCGAGCTGCTCGATGCCGAGCTTCTTCATCGTATCGTCGAAGGCACGCAGGGCCGCATCGCGCTGGTGGGCGCCATTGCGCAGCTTCGAGGTGATGAACAGCTCGCTTCTCGGCACATCGGCGGCGCGGATCGCCTCGCCGACCCCTTCCTCGTTCTGATAACCCTCGGCGGTGTCGATCAGCCGGTAGCCGGCCTTGATTGCCCAGCCCACCACATCGGCGGTGATGTCATGGTCGACCTGCCACACGCCAAGGCCAAGCTGGGGAATGGTGGCGCCGTCGTTCAGCGTTATCTGTTCGGGCATGTCAGGTCCTTTGCGAAGAGATGTCCGGGCGGTTGCCCATCGGAGCCTATCTAGGCACGACCTTGGGCGACGACCAGTCGCCGCGGACAAATTCGCGAGGCGCGACCTGATGTCTGCGTCAGAAGACCCGGCTCATTTCGGCCGGCGCACCGCCCGCACCACGCCATCGGATGTGCTGCCGCAGAAGAGGCGGTCGCCGCCATCGGACTCCATCCCCGAGACACCGATGCCATCGGGCATGTCGAGCTTTTCCAGAACCTTGCCGGTTTTTGGATCGACGCGGCGCAGGTCGCTCTCGTCGCCTTCCCAGGTGGCGTGCCACAGCTCGCCATCCACCCAGGTCACCCCGGTGACGAAGCGGTTGGATTCGATGGTGCGCAGGATTTTCCCGGTCTCGGCATCGATCTGGTGGATCTTGCGCTCGCGGTACTGCCCCACCCAAAGCGTGCCTTCGGCCCAGGTCAGCCCGGAGTCGCCTCCACCGCCGGGCGCCGGGATGGTGGAAAGCACCGCGCCGGTATCGGGATCGATCTTCTGGATGCGATCATTGGCGAGCTGGAAGAAATGCCGGCCGTCATAGGCAGTGCCGGCATGTGCGGCGACATCTATCGACCGCAGCTTCTGTCCGCTTTGCGGGTCGAAGGCGTTGAGCTTCTCGCCAGAAGCAAACCACACGTTCTCGCCGTCGAAGCTCACCCCATGCACCCGCTCCACACCTGGAAAGGGTCCGTATTCGCGCAGGATTTCGGCCGCTGAATGTTTCATGTGTTTGTCCTCATGTGACGATGCAATGCACCCTTCCTAACTGCTTGGCAGCGGCGCCGGGAGTAACAAGGTGGTCGTGAATCCCGCCATCGGCGGCGTCATCCAGCGGCGCGCCCGGCCATGGCCGAAGGACTGCACCTTGCCGGCCTCGGCCAGCGGCTCGAGCGCCCGCTGCACGCTGCGCTGGCCGGTGCCGAGCGCCAGCGCCAGGGCCGAGCTCGACCAGGCTTCGCCGTCGGCAAGCAAGGCAAGCACGGCAGCATGCCGTTCCTCGATCGGCCGTGCCAGCACCAGCACCGCGCGCGCCTGGCGCGGCGCCAGCGTGAAACCGCGCTTGGTGGCGCTGATGTCGGCCAGCGCGGCAAGTTCGGCGCGCAGCCGGCCGATCTCGACGCGTAGCCGCGCGCGATGCGATTCATCGGCATGCTTGCCGCCAAAGGCCCGCGCCACGAGCTCTTCACGCGAGGCATCCTCGGGCCAGGCCTCCGCAAGCGCACGCGCCAGCGCAAACAGCACCGGGCGGCTCGCCAGCGAGACGGTTCTGTCCGCGGCACGCACGGCATAGCGGAAGGCATCGACGACCAGCGCCGGCGATCCCTGCAGCGCCTCGACCTCTTCGAGCAGCAACGGCCGCTGCGTGCCTTGGCTGATCAGCCGCGCCGCCGGTGTTTCCAGCGCCAGCGATGCGCTGTCGACCTCCGCCATGAGGCCCGGAATGCCGGCCTGGCGGGCGGCGTGGCGTGCCCATTCGAGTGCCGCACGCGCCGGCCGGATTCTGAGCCGCCGCATGGCGATGCCGGCGACCGCGAGCTCATGCGCGGCCCGTGCTGCCGGCGGCAACGGCGTCGGGTCCAGCCCGGCCAGCACATGCTCGGCCTCGTCGAGGCGGCCGATCAACAGCAGGCGCCGCACCTTGAGATGGCCGGCATGCGCCGCGTTCAGCCGGTCGCCATGCTTTTCCAGCGTCGTGCGCGCCGCGTCGAGCGCCTTGGCCGGCCAGCCGAGATCACGCGAGACCAGCGCGATCTCGGCCTCGGCGACGACGCACCGGGCGCGCGCGACAGCCTCTTTCGGGCTGAACGCGCGGGCCGCCCGCCGCAAGAGCAGCTTTGCGCGGTCGAAATCACCGAGCTGCGCCATGGCGATGCCGCGCAGCGCCAGCGCCGGCGCATCCTCGCGGAGCGCAACGCGGTCGAGTGCGGCGAGCGGATCGCCCGCCGCCAGCGCCAGCGCTGCCGCCGTGATCAGCGAGTCCATTCAAATCCCGTCACACTTGTAACTCCCACCCCTCGGCCTGCCCGCCCTAACTTAAGTCACCACCACAAAGCAGCAAGCCGCATCACCGAAGCGGCAAGCCAAGGAGACCTGAGATGCCCACCGACACTTCCTCCCACGACACATCCTTTCACGACACGGGCGAACCTGCCCACCGGATGCGCCATCCCTGCTGCGCCGGGCCGGATGACTCAAATCCCGTCGCTGAAGTAACGCACCCCGCCCCGCTTCACCGCCCTACCCTGGATCCCCGGGAAGCAACAGGCCGCAACGGCCCCATCACCGGCAACCAATGACTGGCAAAGGAGAAGACCAATGACCAAGCACTTGACGATAAAGACCCCACCGGTCGTTTCGCAGCAGGAATGGGCGGCCGCGCACGCGCAGCTTCTCGTCAAGGAGAAGGCGACGCTGCGCGCCAAGGACGCGCTCGCCGCCGAGCGCCGCCGCATGCCGTGGGTGGAAGTGGACAAGGCCTATGAGTTCGAAGGCCCCAATGGCAAGGCGAGCCTGCTCGATTTGTTCGAAGGCCGCCGCCAGCTGATCGTCTACCGCGCTTTCTTCGAGCCCGGCGTCTATGGCTGGCCCGAACACGCCTGCCGCGGCTGCTCGCTCGGCGCCGACCAGGTCGGCCACCTCGCCCATCTCAACGCCCGCAACACCACGCTTGCCTATGCTTCTCGTGCCCCGCAGGCCGACATTGTCAGGCTGAAGGCGCGGATGGGCTGGGAGATCCCCTGGTATACGATCACGGACAGCTTCGACAAGGATTTCGGCGTCGACGAATGGCATGGCCACAACGTCTTCATCCATGACGGCGACCGCATCTTCCGGACCTATTTCATCAACAGCCGCGGCGACGAAGCGATGGGCACCGTCTGGAGCTATCTCGATGCCACCCCGCTCGGCCGCCAGGAGATCTGGGAGGACTCGCCCGAAGGCTATCCCCAGACGCCGCTCTACAGCTGGTGGAACTGGCACGACAATTACGAAGCCGGAGCTGACAAGAAATGGGCCGAAGTCTCCGCCGCCGGCGAAGCCGCGTTCCGGGACAAGGGCGAATAGTTGGGATTGGCTGAAGCGAAGCCTCCTCGTGCCGCGCTGGTCGACCCCCACTCCGTCTCGGCTTTGCCGAGCCACCTCTCCCCCGATCGACGGGGTAGAGGAAGCGCGCCAGGCTTTTTGCCGTCGCCGCTCGATCCGCAGCCCCCCTTCCTTTCCCTCCGGAGGGGGGAAAGGTGGCGCTGCGAAGCAGCGACGGATTGGGGGAACCACCTGCCAATCAAGCATGGCCCTGATCAGTCACGCCAATCGCCCATAGCCTAGACGAAAGTGGGGGGCGAGGAACCCAAGTTATGTCGGGTCGCAACCATCTAGGGATCAAGAACATGAGCGATACCCACACAAATACCGGTCGCGCGGCTCCGGAAAACACAGCCGCCCTCGGCATCGCCGACTGGCTATGCCTCGCGGCCGCACCCACCTTCGCCCTGATGGCCCTTCTTTCCTGCCTTCAGGGCAGCGATGCGGCCATGTCGTGCATGGGCGCCTCGCCGCTCACCGGCATGGCAGCCATGTATCTGCTGATGAGCGCCTTTCATCTCGCACCCTGGCTGAGGGTGATTTCAGGCCGGCAGCTCCGCTAGATCCACGTCAGACATCCCACACATCGGAGAAGACAATGAAGCTCGTCAGGCTGAGAGCGCCGGGTGGCTTGGACAGGCTTGAACTGGCCGAGGAATATCCGCCGAAGCCGGGCCCAGGTGACGTGCTGGTCAGGATCCGCGCCTGCTCGTTAAACATGCGCGACGATTTCGCGGTGCAGGGCAAGACGCCACTCGCTGATGGTCGCGTCCCGCTGTCGGATGGCGCCGGCGAGGTGATCGCTGTCGGCAGCGGTGTCGAGGCGCTCAAGCCCGGCGACCATGTCGTCAGCGTTTTCTACCCCTTCTGGCTGAACGGCGACATGACGCCATCCACCAGACGCGATGTGCCTGGCGACAGTTTTGACGGCGTGGCCAGCGAATATGTCTGCATGCCCGCACAAGCCTTCACCAAGGCTCCGGACGGCTATACGCATGTCGAAGCCGCAACCCTGACCTGCACCGCCGTCACCGCCTGGCGAGGCCTGGTTGTCTGCGGCAAGGTTAAGCTAGGCGACACGGTATTGGTGCTTGGCACCGGCAGCGTGTCGCTGTTTGCGCTGCAATTCGCCAAGGCCGCCGGCGCACGCGTCATCGCCACCTCATCCAGCGAAGAGAAGCTGGAGAGGCTCGGTCGGCTCGGCGCCGATGCAACCATCAACTACAAGGCCGTGCCGGACTGGGGCCGTGCCGCCAGGGATTTGACCGACGGACGCGGCGTCGACCACGTCATCGAGGTCGGCGGCCCCGCCACGCTGGCCCAATCGATAACCGCTTGCCGCACAGGCGGCCACATCGCGCTGATCGGCGTGCTAACGGGCTTTGCGGCCGAAGTCTCGATCCCGGCTTTGTTCTCCAACCAGATCCGCATCAACGGCATTTCCATCGGCAGCCGGGCGGACCAGGAGGACATGATCCGGGCGATTGACGTCAATCACCTCAAGCCCGTCATCGACCGCCGCTTCCCGCTGCGCGACATAGCCGCCGCCTTCAGGCATTACGGAGCGCAGAAGCATTTTGGGAAGGTTTGCCTGGAGCTTTAGGAATTGTATTAGAAATGACTAATTGACAGCCAATGGGATACGGCGCTCACTGCCCAGCACAGGTGGATCGCAGCAACGGGCGGGCGACATCGACCGCCGGCGTCACCTTGGGGAGGGATGCCATGCCGACAGTCATTGGCCATCACAACATTTCGAAAGACACCAAGCACTGGCTCAGTTCACCCAAGCGCAAGGAGCTTTTCGGCTCGCTTGGGATCACCAATGTCCGCACCTTCGTCGACCCGCAGAATCCAAAACGCGTGGCGCTGATGATGGACGTGCCGGACATGGACAAGCTTGCAGCCCTCATGCAGAGCAAGGCAGCCGCCGACGCGATGGCGCATGATGGCGTGGTACCGGAATCGCTGGTCATTCTGGTGGAAACGAAGGGCTAGCCGCTCCAACCGGTCAGATACTGGTCAAGCGTATCGATGAACGCATCGATGTCGGCCTCCGTCGTGCGATGGTTGACGATGGCGCAGCGCACGACCAGTTCACCGTTGAGAGTTGTCCACGAAGGCGCGGCCAGGCCTAGGTTGCGGACAAACTCGGAATCCGCCCCGCGAATGCCGAAACAGACGATGTTGAGCGCGACGGGCGCTTTCAAGTCAAAGGACGGATGGCGTTCCAGGCGTTCGGCGAGATGGCGGGCGAGCCTGCATGTATGGGCGATCGAGCCGCCGATACGATCCGCTCCCAGCGCTTCGATCGTCATCCATGTCTTCAAGGCGCGGAAGCCGCGCGACAGGTCCGGGCCGAGATCGCACGGCCAGGTCTCGCCAGCGGCAAGCCCGCGATCGGCGCGCTGCAGATAGGCGGCCGGCTGCGCGAATGTCCGCTTCTGGGCAGCTCCATCGCGCACCAGAAGGAACCCGGCATCGTAGGGAACCTGGCCCCCTTTGTGAAAGTCGAGCGCCACCGATGCCGACTTCTCGATGCCCTTGAACAGTCCCCGCAGCGTATCGGACAGCACGGCGAGCGCACCGATCGCGCCATCGACATGGAACCAGAGACCTTCCCTCGATGCGATTTCGGCGATTTCAGCCAGCGGATCGATGGCCCCGGTATTGACCGTTCCCGCGGTCCCCACGACCAGGAACGGCAGGAATCCGCTGACGCGATCCTGGTCGATGGCTGTGCGCAACGCGCCGGGCAGCATCCGTCCCGCATCGTCAACCGCGACGGTCCTCAGATTGGCCGAGCCGATGCCGGACAGTTGCATGGCCTGCGCGATGCAGGAATGCGCCTCGGTTGACGTATAGGCGACAAGCTGGCGGTCAGCGCCGCGCAGGCCGGTTTCCCGGACCGACTGCCCCGTCGCTTCGGTTCTGGCGATCGTCAACGCGACGAAGTTTGCCATCGAGGATCCGGTGAGGAACAAGCCGCTGGCTCCGCCGGGATAACCGAGCGCCTCGCTCATCCAGCGCACAATCTGCTGTTCGACCACGAGACCGGCATGGTCGCGGCCGCCGCAATTCATGTTCAGGCCGCCGGCGACGATTTCGGCCACCATGCCGATCGGCGTGCCCGCGCCATGAACCCAGCCCATGAACGAGGGATGCAGATTGCCGGTCGCGAACGGCATGATGTGCGTGCGCACGTCATCGACGACATCGCCGAGGTCGCGGGGGCCGTGCGGCAGCGGTCGGTCAAACCGGGCACGCGCTTCATCGCTTGGCCGCTGCCATACCGGCCTTTGCCGGATCGTCTCGATGTGGGTGATCATGTCATCGAGCAGGCCGTGCGCGACCGCGCGGAATTCGTCCCAGTCCGCGGGATCAAGGCTGGTCTCGCCCGCGTCATTCTGCTCGACAGGCAGCGGCATCAGGCTTCCCCTGCCTGTTGCAGGACAACAGCCAATTTCTGGAAGAAGACGTCGAGCCTGGATTCGATCGGACCAAACGCCTGCTGCAGCGACTGGCCGGCTGCCATGCGCGCCGAAACGCCGACCACATCGGCAGCGGAGGCGGCAACGCGCAGCACCGTGCGCGAGCCCAGGCGCACGGCTTGCCCGATACGGCAGATCGGCCCGCCATTGAAGCCGCGCATCGACAGCTGGACAGCCTGGCACACCTCGAACGAAGCGAAAGCGCCGTCACCGTCGGTGATGGTCAACGGTACCATGGCGCTGGCGCCGAGATGGTCGCCTTCGTCATCAGGATGCAGGGAGATGCCTTTGACGGCGCCGATGCGAGACAGCACCAGACGGACGAACTCGTCCTTCAGCAGCCCTTGCCGGGATTCATCGATCGCGGCATAGCGGTCGAGATGGGCGAGCGCGGCAACCCAGCGCAAACCCAGTCCAAGGTTCATTTCCGACTTGAAGGCGAAGCCCATGCGCTGACGAAGGGCCACCGGCCAGTCCTGCGCCGCCGTGTAGTCCGCCAGCCCCACCGGAATGGCCGACCTGGCGGCAAGCGCCTCGGCCAGGGCCTCGGGTATGAGGAGCGCGCCCGAAAAAGGCGGGTCGGCAATGAACTTGGATCCGGTCAGGGCGACCATGAAGCCATCGGCCAAGTCCTGCCGCAGCCGCGAAATCGAGCCGCGGAACTGGCAGGCATCGACGACGACATGCACCCGCCCGGGGGCAAGGGCCGCGACATGGCGCGCGGCCTGCCGGGTTACCGCCGGCAGGCCGGTCTTCGACGCATCGAGCACGTGGACGAGCACATCGCGACCGCGCTTCAATTCGAGCCCGACGGTGGCGATGATCTCGGCATCAATGTCATGCTGGCGGCGAGGTCCGCCGGTCTCGTTGCGGATGGCGATGGTGCGCACGTCGATACGGTCCGGCGCCAGGCCTTCAAGCGGCGCACCGGCCTCGACGGCGCTGCCCAGCGCGGTCAGATCGGAGTAGTGACGCCCCGCCGCCGCGCGTGGCACGCCATTGCCCGTTTCGTCCGGCGCGACAAGCACATTGGTCAAGGGGCGCCCGGAGACGCCGGCAATCATGCACAAAGCGAGAAGCTCCGCATCCGTCCCGGAGGCGGCAAGCACGACCTGCGCGCCCGCACAACCAAGATTGCCGGCAATCCTGTCGCGAATATCGGCAAACCATTGCGCGGATGCGACAGGCGACGGCGACGCCATGTCGATAAGGCGCGCGGCCTCGACCCCGGCCGCCTGAAAACCCTCGCGCGAGATGTTGCTTGCCGTTGTCGACGAAAATGAGATCTCGTCATCAGCCGGGGTGGTGCGCGTCCCGTAGCGGTTGCGCCGGGTGATCGCATCCAACCAGATACGCCTGTCTCCACCCGTACCGAGCAGGAAGGAAACGGACGCCGGGGAACGGTGATCATGGCTGCCCGTTTGCTGGTCCGGACCTGGCGGCGCCACTAGGGTCCCGCGCTGATTTGCAGGCATGATGTTCTCCGAAATCAGGGCGACGGCGAGCTGTTCGCGGTCAAAGCGGTTCATTGGCCGCCACGGCACCGGCCAGATAGGAGATCTGGATGTCGTGGCTGATCAGCGGTTGGAGATCACTGGCGCGCTGCGTGAATTCCAGCCCGCACCGGTCGACATAGGCACGATCGACACGTCCGCAGAAGCCTGGATCGATGATCTTCTCGCCGTCCCAGAAGACGGCGTGGCCGGTGTCGGGGACGGTCGGCGAAACCACGCCTATGATCGCCGGTTTGGCCCACAGCATGTAGATGCTGCTCAGGAGAACGAAACCGCATTTGTTGGCAACGCCGCGCATGATCGAATGGCTCATCGGCCCGCCGAGCGGATAGGCCGGATCGCAGCCTCGCGCGATGGCCTCGATTTCCTCGTAGGTTCGGCCCGTCAGCATCGCCAGGGCGCAAACCAGGCAGTCGTCATGGGTTCGCTGGTAGATCGCCGACTTTCCCGTGTGGGCGCATGCTGTGGTCGGTGTCGGCAGCATGCGCGCCACGCGCCGCTCCAGCGCGTTTTCGAACGCCGTGAAGAGCTTGCGCATGGCGCCCTTCTTGTAGGGAAAGATACTCTCCCAGTCCATGGAATGGACGATCATCGCCACATCCGCCTCGAATACCAGCAGGCGGCCGTCGGCGAGTTCGGCGCAATCGATGGCGAAATAGTCCAGCCCCAGACGCCGATGCAGCGCATCGAAGGATCGCGCGTGGCGCACCGCGAAATCACTGTCGAAATTCGCCATCCACAGCGCCTCCTCGGCACGCCTGTCTTCGTGCTGGGTCATGCCGGCGTTGAGATAATGGACCATCCAGTGCTCGGAAACCGCAAGATGGCTGGCATAGGGACGCCCATTGATGAAGGCGACACGCTGCTTGCGGAACTTGCCGTCGGTGCCGCTGTAGTCGATGAAGGGCGTGACGTAGAATTCGGTCTCGGCGTGCGAAGTCAGATAGGCTGAAAGCTCCGCGCGGGTGGAGATTTTCTCCATTCCCTTGCCGGCATGCGTGCCGAGCGGGCGGACAATCACCGGGAACGCGTTCGCCACCAGGATCGCGCCGATCTCGATGTCCCCGCCAGCCAGCCTCTCGATCACGACCCTATCAACGCGCGCTGCGGCAGGCGCAAGTATCGAAGGCTCGCTTTTCAGCGCTTCCGCGACGCCGTCCCTGGACAGCGCCATGATCTGGCGCGGTGCGTTATTCATGATCGGGCCGGCCCAGTCGCGCAGCAGCCGGTCGAGGTTCGCCAGTACGGCAAGGTTTGCCGCGGACTCGCCGACAGCCACGAAGGCGACGTCATGGGCGGGAACGTCCCCAAGGTCGGCCGTGTCGGCATCGACATAGTAGAGCAGCAGGTTCGCGTCGGATGTCTCGAGCAGGAACTCGATCGGCGTGTTGGCCATGAAGTCGCCGGCGGTCATGAAGACAAGCACGTTCGGCCCCGTGCCGCGACCGTTGCGGATGCGGTATTTGCGGCTGATATCGAGTGCCGCCTTCTGGCTGAGCGCTGCCTTGTCTTCCTCGCCTATGGCGTGAAGCAGGATCGACACATCGAGAAACGCCGCTGCATCGGTGATATCGGCCGAAACACGCCCGAACAGCTCGTTCCACAGGGGCGAGATATCTCGCCCCTCGAAGACCGCACGCACGATGGGCGCCTTGCCCATGATCAGATTCGGTTCGTCAAAGGCCTCAATTTGAACTGCCGCGCTTTTCAAGCCCTCAAGCCTTCTGCCACGCGGTGGTTACGGCTGGTTCAGCCTCCACGCCGCCTGCACGATGTGCGGCTTCACTGTGGCCCCCGGCGCTTGTGCGAGCCTTGTGGCGTCCTGATGTCGTGCCAGGCAGCCACGGGCACAGAATTGCTGTGCCCGTGGCCATTTCATCAAATCAATTGCACTTCGGCTTCGCGGCATTGCAGGCGTCGACCAGTTCGGCCGGCGGGTCCTTGTGGAAGACGGTCTTGTAGGATTCCAGCACGTTGGACTGCACCACCGGCAGCGACTGCACGCCGACCCAGGCGGGCGTGGGTTGCCCGATCAGCGCCTTCATCATGGCCAGCGCCTCGGCGACACCCTGGTCATAGGGGCGCTGCGAACCGGTTGCCTTGAGCGGGCCGCCCTTGGCGATCTCGATTGCCGACTGCAGGCCGAGATCGACCGTGGTGATTGGAATGTCGATGCCTTGCGCGCGCATCGAGGACAGCGTGTCGAGCGCCGGCTGGTCCCACACCGCGTATAGTCCCTTCACATCGGGATTGCCGGTGAGGAAGTCGCCGGCGATCTGCGAGACTTTCGAGGGGTCGGTGAAGTCGACCTGCTTCATGACGATGTCGGGCCGGTTCTTCTTCATCCACTCGCTGACGCCCTTGGTGCGCTCATTGGTGCTGAAATAGTCGACGCCGAAATTGACCAGCCCGATCGTGCCACCCTTGGGCATGCAGGACGCCAGGATCGTTGCCGCGATCTGGCCGTTGCCCTGGCTGTCGGCCGAGATCATCGAGGCAAAATCCTTTGGCGATGAGAGTCCAACCGGGATGCTGTCCATGAACACCAGCTTGATGCCGGCCTCGCCCACCTTCTTGTAGGTCGGCGCCGTCGCGGTGAAGTCGACGGGGATGGAAATGATGCCGTCCGGGTGCTGCTGGATGGTGTTTTCGATGTCGGCGATCTGCTTGTCGACCTGATATTCAGCCGACGCCACGCCGGTGACGGTGACGCCGTATTTGGCCAGCGTTTCGCTGATGCCCGCCACTTGCAGCTGCGACCAGTCGAGGTTCACCGTCTGCATGGAAATGCCGACCTTGAACTTGCCCGCCTTGACCTTGGCGGCTTCGTCGTCGGTCAGTTTCAGCTCGTCTGGCGAGGCTGCCTTTTCGCCATGCGGGCCCTGCCCGACAATGCCCTTGGGGCCAAGCGTCGCCAGGTCGACGCCGGTAACGCAGGTGTCCGGCGTTTGCGCCAGGCTCAGCGATGTCGACAGCGCAAAGGCGCTGGCGGCGAGGCTCAATGTACCGAATAGGATTCGTGCCGAGTGGTTCATGACTTTCCTCCGTTGATTTCTAATGTTTGTTTGCCGTTTGGAGACGGCGGTTTTCTGCTGGTATTCGCGGTTACGCGCCTTACCTCCTCGTGAACGCGACCGCGGCGATGATGATTGCTCCCTTGATGACGAGTTGCAGCGACGAGCTGACGCCGAGCAGCACCAGCCCGTTGTTGAGTGTGCCGATGATCAGGCTGCCGAGCAGCGTGCCGAGCACGAAGCCGCGCCCGCCAAACAGGCTGCAGCCGCCAAGGATCACCGACGCAATGACGTCGAGCTCCATGCCTTGCACCACGTCCGGCCGCGCCGCGTGCGAACGCGCCGACAGGATCAGCGACGCCAGCCCGGCGAGCGTGCCGGTCAGGACAAAGGCCAGCGTCGTGACCTGCTTGATATGAACGCCGGAATAAAGGGCTGCCGTCGGATTGCCGCCCGCCGCGTAGACCCGCCGCCCGTAGACGCTGTAGTGCAGCAGCAATATGCCGGCGACGGTGACGCCAAGCGTCCACAGGATCGGTGCGGGAATGCCCAGCACCGAGCCTTCGCCGAAGATCGCGAAATAGTATTCGTTGGTGATGATGACCGGCTTGGTGTTGGTGACCATCAGCGCCAGCCCGCGCGCGCCGCTCAGCGTGCCCAGCGTCACCAGGAAGGACGGAATTTCGAGCCGCGTGGTCAAGACACCGTTGATGAGCCCGATCAGCGCCCCGGTGCCCAGCCCCGCCACCGCGCCGACGACCCAGTTGTTGGCGACGAAAGCCATGGCCAGCGACGCGCTCATGCCCGAGAGCGCCAGCGTCGAGGCGACGGACAGGTCGATCTGCCGGGAGATGATGACGAATGTCATGCCCACCGCGATGATCGAGACCAGCGTCGTCTGCCGGCCGATGTTGAGAAAATTGTCGATCGACAGGAACCAGGGCGATGCCAGGCTGAACACGACCAGCATGATGGCGAAGGCGACGTAAAGCATGTAGGGACGCTCGCCTTGCAAGAGATGCAGCAGCGCCAGGCGACCGCCCTGCTGGTTGACGGCAGCTTTTGCCGGGCTCTGGGTTTCAGTCATGCCGCGTGCTCTTCCGATGGCTGCGAAATTTGGATGAGATGATGCAAGTCCTCGGCGCTGCCGAGGTCCTGCCTGGCAATCGTCCTGATGATGGTGCCATCGACGACGATCGAGATGCGGTCGCAAAGCTGCAGCAGTTCGGAGAGATCAGACGACACCAGCAGCACACCGCTGCCGGCCGCTGCCGCCGCGCGAATGACGCCGTAGATTTCCTCGCGCGCGCCGACATCGACACCGACCGTCGGCTCGTCGAGCAACAGAACGCGCGGCCGTGGCTCGTTCCATTTGCCGAACACCACCTTCTGCTGGTTGCCGCCCGACAGGTTCTTCACCGTAGTCGACGCGTTTGGCGCCTTTACGGCCAGCCGGCGCATCGCCGCATTGGCGTGCTCGCTTGCCGGGCCGCGCTGCAGCCAGCCAAGGCGGGAGAAGTACGGCAAGCGCGGCAAGGTCAAATTGCGCTCGATCGAATGTTCGAGGACCAGGCCCTGGACATGCCGATCCTCGGGCACCAGCGCGATGCCTTGCCGTATCGCCGCTGCCGGATCCGTGCCTTTCAGCGACACGCCGTCAAGGCTGGCGTCGCCTGACTGGATGGCCCGCAGGCCGAAGATGGTTTGCAGGATTTCGGTACGTCCGCTGCCGATCAGCCCGGCGAGTCCATGGATCTCGCCGCTGCGCAGTTCGAGGTTGACGCGATCGAGCCTGTCATTGCCGACATCACTCAGTTCGAGCACGGGCTTTGCAAGGGGATCAGTCGATGACGGCACGCTTTGTCCCGATGCCGCACCCTCGGTTTTCAGCACAGCATGGTCCGGCCCGACGATCGCGCCGACCAGTTGCCGCATATTGGTTTGCGCCGTGACAAATGTTCCGGCGTTCTGCCCGTCACGGAACACGGTCACCCGGTTCGAAATGCGGAAGACCTCGTTGAGGCGATGCGTGACATAGATCACCCCGACGCCACGTGCCGCGACCGCGCGGATCGCCTCGAACAGGATCTTTTCCTCATCGTCGGTCAGTGCCGAGGTTGGTTCGTCCAAGATGAGCAGGCGGACATCGCCCATCAGCGCCTTGGCGATCTCTGTCATCTGGCGATAGGCGAAGGGCAGCGAGCCGACCATGGCGCGCGCATCGAGCGGGATGTTCTGCGATTTGAGGAAGGCTTCGGCCTGCGCCACCAGCTGGCGCTTTTTCAGAAAGCCAAGCCGCGTCTTCGGCTCTCGCCCCAGCAACAGATTGTCGGCAACCGAGAGCGATTCGACCAGGCTCAGATCCTGGTAGACGACCGCCACGCCGGCATCACGCGACTGGGCGGGCGAAGAGAATGAGACCGGCTTGCCGTCGATCTCGATCGAGCCGCCATCATGCACATGCACGCCGCTCAGGATTTTGATCAGCGTCGATTTGCCGGCACCGTTTTCACCAAGCAACGCGTGCACTTCACCGGACTGGATTTCGAGGCTAACGCCGCGCAGCGCATTGACCCCGCCAAACCGCTTGCTGACGCCCTCGACGCGCAGCAAGGGGGTCTCGGACATCAGCGCAATCGAACCCTGTTCGATCATGGCGCCCGCACTTCCTCCCTTTGACGCGTCCCCTACCCCGGGTTGTCGAGAGTCTCTTTTGAGACTTCTCTTACTTTTTTTGTGATTTTTCCATCAGCGATACGAAATGTCAAACGGAGTCAGACTGGCGACTGGAATGAATCCGGTCCAACTTCGCCATGTTCGGTGATCACCGCATCAAAGCCGTCCATCGTTGAGAAGAAAGCCCGCTTGAGCTTGCCGATCTTGCTCGAGTCAATGACAAGGTAGTTCTCGCGCGCCAGGCTCATCACCTTCTGCTTCACCACCGCCTCGTGAAAGTGCTCGCAGGTGGCGCCGCGCTTGGCGTCGACGCCGGCGGCCGACAGGAAGGCGGCGTTGATGCCGACGCTGTTCAAGATGTCGAAATCATGGGTGCCCGAGAAAGACGCCGAGGCCGGATGATAGACCCCGCCGAGCATGATGATCGTCACATTGGCCTTGCGGCTCAGGCGCTCCGCGACATTCATGGCGTAACATATTGCCGTTATTTGATAAGTGTCGGGAATGAGATCGATCAGATGGATCAGCGTCGTGCCGCAATCGACGAAGATGGTCTCGTCGGGCCTGATCTTGCGCACCGCATGCGCACAGGCTTCACGCTTCGCCGCCGCATGGCTGTCGGCCGCGGTCGCCAGTTCGTAGGGAATATCGGCATCAATCTCGGCCGCCGCCAGTATATGCCCGCCGAGATAAGCGATCTGTCCCGGGTTGGTGGCGATATCGCGCCGCACCGTCATCTCGGAGACGCCGAGCAGCGCTGCCGCTTCGCTGAGATGGATAACCCGCCGCTGCGACAGCAGATCGATCAGCCGTGCCGTCCGTTGCGCTTTGCGAGCAGTCATGCCTGGAGCCTGTCGGTCACCTGAAATGTGAGGATTTTAACAAGCTCTGCCATCGACTTGCAAGGACCGCGCGCAGGCCAAGGCGTCATCGTGGTTAAGTCCGGCCCTTGTAAAGTCCAGGTCAGCGGCAATAATCTCTAATGGCGTGGGGGTGTGCGCATGAAATTCGAACGCCTGCTCAGGTTCTGCGGTGGCCTGCTGATTGCGGCGTTCGTGTTGGGCACGTTCTCCCAGGCTTACGCGCAAAAGACGTTGCGCGGCGTTGCCCTGGTCATCGGTAACAGCACCTACCAGCACATCAAGCAACTGCCGAATCCCGAGAATGACAGCCGGGCCATCGAGACACTTTTCAGGTCGCTGGGCTTCGACACATCAGTCAGCGTCGACCACGATACTGAGCGTCTGAAGCGCGACCTCGACCGGTTTGCCGAAGACGCTCAAGGGGCGGACGTTGCGATCCTTTACTATTCGGGCCACGGCATAGAGGCCGGTGGTGAGAACTACATCGTGCCTGTGGATGCCGACCTCTCCTCGCTTGATGATGCCAGCCGCAAACTCATCGCGATTTCGCGTCAGGTCGCCAGGATACAGGCGACCGTCCCGCTGACCATCGTCATGCTCGACGCCTGCCGCGACAGCCCGTTTCCGCCGGACACCAAAGTGCGGCCAACGCCTGAAGCAGCACCCGTGGCGATCGGCGGCCAGGGCCTCAGCGAGACGCGCGGCGCGCAAGCACTGGTGCCGCTGGATCCCTCGAAGCCGAAGGACGAAAGCGTCGGAACGGTCATTGCCTTTGCCGCCGCGCCCGGCAAGGCTGCCCTTGACGGCCCGGCAGGGGCAACCAGCCCCTATTCGACAGCGGTGCTGAAGCATCTGTCGGCACTGTCGGGCCAGGAATTCGGCACTGTCATGCGCATGGTGGCAGAGGAGGTCTATCTCAGGACCAATGGCCGTCAGCGGCCCTGGGTGAACGAGAACCTGACCCGGTTGCTCTATTTCGGCAAAACGCCGCTTGAACCGTCGGGGGACGAAGGTGACATCCTGAAGGAGCGCCGCCAGCTGCTGCTGACGATTGCCGATCTGCCGGACGCGGCACGCACGCAGGTCGAGGCAACTGCGGCCAGTCGGAACGTACCGATGGACGCCGTCTACGGCATGCTGAAAGCCCTTGGCGCCAATACGCCGAAGGACCCGGCCGAATTGGACAAGTTGCTGCGCAGCCAGGCGGAACGCATCAAGACCATTCTTGCCGAGCGAGATACGCTGACCAACCCGGATCCGGAGATCCAGCGCCTGACGGATCTATCGCGGCACGCCATCCTGGAGGGCGCGCTTTCGACCGCCATCCGGCTGAACGAGGCGGCGAAGACGCGATTGAAATCATTGACGGCGTCGCTGGATGAGACAGAGGCAAACCTGAAGCAGCGGCGCACTGAGGCGGCCCAGGTCTATGCAGCCAGTGCCGACGCCTACGCCCTGAATTTCGATTATCGCAATGCCGCGCAAGACTATGCCAACGCCTTCGAGCAGTTGCAGCGCTGGGACCCGAGGGCTGCGTTGCAATACAAGCTCATGCAAGCCCAGTCGCTGATGAATTTCGGCGATTACAGCGGTGACAACGACGCTCTTTCGCAGGCCATCGACGTCAGCAGGCAGGCCATCACGCTCGCACCGCGCGAGACGGCGCCGGACGACTGGTCGGTTTTGCAGGAGAACCTGGCAAACGCGTTGCTGTTGCTTGGCGAGCGCGAGGGAGACACCAAAAAACTGGAAGAGGCCGCAGACGTTCACCGCACGGTCTTGCAGTTCGTTTCGCGTGAGGACAAACCCGTTGACTGGGCCGGAGCGCAGATAAATCTCGGCAATGTTCTTGGTGCCATCGGATTGCGCGAGAGCGGTACCCAGCACCTTCTGGAAGCAGTCACCGCATTCAAAGCCGGCGCCGAGGTGATGACGCGTGAAAAGGATGCGGATACCTGGGCGCTGGTACAAAACAATCTCGGCGGCACTCTGATCGAACTCGGCAGCCGCAACGGCGATGCCGCGATCCTGGAACAGGCAGTGGCAGCGCTGCGATACGCGCTGGAGCAACGGACCCGGCAGAGGGGGCCTCTGCTGTGGGCGGAAAGCGAGGGCAATCTTGCCAATGCCCTGGTCGAACTCGGTCGTCGAGAGCCTGTCAACACACGTCTCGAAGAGGCCGCCGTTGCTTACCGCGCGGCACTTGACGAATTGACTCATGAGCGTTTTCCGCAGCCTTGGGCGCAATTGCAGAATGGGCTTGCCAATGCACTGGCAGCATTGGGCGAGCGGGAGGCCGATCCGGCGCGGCTCGAACAGGCGGTTGTCGGTTACCAGGCAGCCCTTGAGGAAATCACGCGGGCTAAGGCGCCGCTGCAATGGGCCTCGATGATGAACAATATGGGCAGCGCGCTGTTGCACCTCGGCGAACGCGACAACGGCACCGCGCGCATAAGGCAAGCACTGGATGCGTTCAGGGCAGCGTTGGAGGCGCGGTCGCGGCAGCAAGTGCCTCTGGACTGGGCCGGCACCCAGGCCAATGTCGGCCGCGCCCTCAGCGACATCGGCCTGCGCGAGGGCGATCGCGTCAGCCTGGCGCGGGCCGTCATTGCCTTCAACGATTCCCTCGAAGTCGTGACCAGCGACAACAAGCCACTGGATTGGGCCGCGATCGAGAACAATCTCGGCATTGCCCTGTCGACGCTCGGCCAGCAAGACAACGACACGACACGTCTGGTCAGTGCCGTCAGCGCGTTCCAGATGGCACTGACGGTCCGCACGCGGGCACTTGTGCCGCTGCTGTGGGCGGAGACCCAAACCAACCTTGCCAGTGCGCTCGAACTGATCGGCGAGCGGACCGGTGATCTGAAGCGGTTTGACGAGGCAATCGCCGCCTACCAGGCCGCGCTCGAGGAGCGGACGCGCGAACGATCGCCGCTGGAGTGGGCGCAGACACAATACAATCTCGGCAACACATTGCTTGCGCTCGGGCAGACAACCAACGATCCCGTGCGACTGGTTCAGGCAGCCGAGACCTACCGCCTCGTGCTCACTGCCATCACCCGCGAGAACGTTCCGTTCTATTGGGCGCAGACGCAGTACAACATCGGCAATGCCCTGCAGGTATCCGGCGTCACCACCGACAATCTCGACCTTTTGCAACAGGCTGCGGCGGCCTACCGCGCCGCACTCGAAGTGTGGGACACCGCGAATGCGCCTAACAAGTGGGCACAATCGCAATACTATCTAGGCACCGATCTGTGGCAGGTCGGCGTCCGCATCCAGTCGGTGCCGGTTCTAACCGAAGCACGGCAGGCCATTGCCGCCATCAAGGACTTTTACGCCGGCACCGGTCAGTCAGCCGGGGATGAACAACTTAGCCAGGTGCTTGCCCAGATCGACGCCTCGATCGCGCAACTCGGCGGCCAGACGCCGTAGACAGAGCGCGCGGTTTCCCGTCTGCAATTACATCGAGGGCCCAGGCAAGGGACTCGCCAACTCCTTGCCGGCCTTCCCTGCCCCGAACCGCAAGCCATCCATCAACAGCTTGACCAGCCGCCGCGAGCGGTCGCGCCATTCCGGCGTATCGGGCGCGGAATAGATGCCCGACAGCGCATGCAGCACATCCGAGGCGTCGACGTCGCCGCGAATGGTGCCATCGGCCACCGCCGCCTCGACCAGTTGCCGTAAGGCTTGCGACACCCTCCCCGACGTGTCGGAAAACAGCGTCGAATTGGTGCTGAGCAGGATGCGCAGGCTGGTCGCTAGGCCGCGCTTGGTGGCGATGTAGTCGACGAAGCGCCGCATCCATTCTTCCAGCGCGACATCCGACGCATGTTTTGACGCAAGTTCGCCGGCGGCCGCGCACAGCCCCTCTGCCTCGCGCCGGTAGACCACCTCGACCAGATGCTCGCGCGTCGGGAAATGCCGGTAGAGCGTGCCGATGCCGACACCGGCGCGGCGCGCGATCTCTTCCAGCGAGGCATCGATGCCGCGTTCGGCAAAGACCGACGCCGCCACCTCGACCAGCCGGTCGCGGTTGCGGCGTGCGTCGGCGCGCAGTGGTTTTTCCACTGCGGCCTTCTCTGCGGCGATGTCGGCTGCGGCCAATTTTTTCTCCACGGACGAAATATGGGGGCTTGAACCCGGCCGGGCCAGCTCCCACCTTAATAAACGGAGGCGCCTCCGCTTTAGTGGAGTGCCTTTATCATATAAGAAGGGGAACGGGTATGTCACGTCTTTCGAACCTGCAAGCCGACATCTCCCCTGCCCGCCTGTCTCCCGGGAGATCCGCTGTCACCCCAGCCAGCACCTGACCATAAGGTCACCTTGCCCTTCTCCGGCAAGGCACCAGTTCACTTCCCATCCGCGTCAAGCAAACTGGAGCCAGACGCCCATGACAAGCCTTCCCATCACGCTCACCATCAACGGCCACCGGCACGAACTGGAGGTCGATCCACGCGTCACCCTGCTCGACCTCTTGCGCGAGCGGCTTGATCTCACCGGCACCAAGAAAGGCTGCGACCGCGGCCAGTGCGGCGCCTGCACGGTGCTGGTCGACGGCAAGCGCATCAACTCCTGCCTGGCGCTGGCGGTCAGCCATGATGGCGCCGATGTCCTGACCATCGAAGGCGTCGCCCACGGCGAAGAACTGCATCCGGTGCAGGCCGCCTTCATCGCCCATGACGGCTTCCAATGCGGTTTCTGCACGCCCGGCCAGATCATGAGCACGCTCGGCCTGATCGCCGAGGGCCAGGCCGGCGACGATCCCGAACGCATCCGCGAGGGGCTGAGCGGCAACATATGCCGCTGCGCCGCCTATGGCGGCATCGTCGAGGCCGTCCTGGAAGCCCAGGAGCAACTTGCCAAAGCCGACCGGAGGACCGCGGCATGAGAGACTTCGATTACATCCGACCCGCCACCATTCCCGATGCCATCGCGGCGGCGGCCGAGCCGGGTTCGGCCTACCTGGCCGGTGGCACCAATCTGCTCGACTTGATGAAGGGCGGCATCACCAGCCCCGAGCGCATCGTCGACATCTCGCGGCTGCCGGAACTCAACCGCATCGAAAGGCTGGAGGATGGCGGCCTGCGCATCGGCGCGCTGGTCCGCAACGCCGATCTGGCCCATGACGCGGCATTCGCCAAGGCCTATCCGATGGTGGCGGAAGCGCTGCTGTCGGGCGCCTCCGCGCAGCTTCGCAACGCTGCCACTGTCGGCGGCAACCTGCTGCAGCGCACGCGCTGCAGCTATTTCTACGACACCGCCAGCGCCTGCAACAAGCGTGTATCAGGCGCCGGCTGCGCGGCACTTGGGGGCGAGAACCGCCTGCACGCCGTGCTTGGCTGGAGCGATGCCTGCATCGCCACCCATCCATCGGACTTCTGCGTGCCGCTGGTGGCGCTTGACGCCGTCGTCGAGATCGAGGGCAAGCAGGGTCGGCGCCACGTCACGCTGGCGGAATTCCACCTGCTTCCCGGCGAAACGCCACAGCGGGAGAATGCGCTGGAGCCCGGCGACCTGATCGTGGCGGTGCGCCTGCCGGCGGAGGCCGCCTCCTTCGCTGCCAATGCCCGCTACCTGAAAGTCCGCGAGCGCACCTCCTATGCTTTCGCCGTCGTCTCGGCCGCTGCGGCACTTGTCGTCGACGGCGGCAAGATCCGCGCCGCAAGGCTGGCACTGGGCGGCGTCGCGGCCAAGCCGTGGCGCGCGCGCACGGCCGAAGCCGTGCTGCTTGGTGCCGACGCCAATGAAGCGACCTTCGCCAGCGCGGCCGATGCCGCCTTGGCCGATGCCAGCCCCTCCGGCGACAATGCGTTCAAGATCGAGCTTGCCCGCCGCATCGTTGTCAGGGCGCTGACATCAGCGCAGGCGGGAACGCCCGAGCGGTTGCCGGCCCTGCCTGCCTCGCCCTTTTCCTCTATTCCCGGAGCGCGCCATGACGCTTGAACTCAGCCTCAACCAGCAACCCGCCCATACCAGGCAGGGCTCCAGCATTGGCCAGCCGCTGACCCGCCGCGATGGCTTTCTGAAAGTCACCGGAGCAGCCCGCTACGCCGCCGACAACCATCCGCCCGGCATGCTCTACGCCGTGCTCGCCGTCTCCAGCATCGCGCGCGGCCGTGTTGCCTCGCTGGATATCGAGGCAGCCAAGGCGCACAAGGGCGTGGTCGAGGTGATGACGCCCAGGAACCGGCCGGCGCTCGCCACCGACCCGGATGCCAAGGACCATCCCTTCATGTTCCGGCTCGACCTGCTGCAGAACGATGAGGTTCGCTACCCCAACCAGAGCATCGCCGTGGTGATCGCCGAAACGCTGGAAGCGGCGACCGAGGGGGCCGCACTGCTCTCGCCGCGCTATGAGGCGCTGCCGGCGCGCGTCGGTCTCGACGGCGCCGAAAGCTTCGTGCCGCGTGGTGTCGGCGTCGGCAATCCGGCGGTGCAGCACAAGGGCGACGTCGAGGCCGGCCTCAAATCGGCAAGGACGCGGATCGAGGCCACCTACGAAACGCCGGCCCAGTACCACAACGCCATGGAGCCGCATGCCATCGTCGCCGCCTGGGATGGCGACAAGCTGTCGATCGACACGCCGAGCCAGGGCCTTGCCATGGCGCAGGGCCGCATAGCCGGCCTGTTCGGCATCGCGCCGCAAAACATCCACATCCGCAGCCCCTTCCTCGGCGGCGGCTTCGGTTCGAAAGGCATGATTTCCGGGCCGCAGGTGCTGGGCGTCCTGGCGGCGCGTCTCGTAGGCCGTCCGGTCAAGCTGGTGCTGCGGCGCGAGCAGATGTACGGGCCGGTCGGCCACCGTGCGCCGACGCGGCAGACCTTGCGCATGGGCATGGATGGCCAGGGGCGGCTGACGGCGATCCACCACCACGCCAAGACCGCGTCGAGCACCTTCGACGATTTCTTCGAACCGGCGGCGGACGCCTCGCACACGCTCTATGCCAGCCCGGCCATCACCACCTCGCACGAGGCGGTGCGGCTCGACACCGGGACGCCGCTGTTCATGCGCGCGCCCGGCGAAGCGACCGGCTCGATCGCGCTGGAGAGCGCCATCGATGAAGCGGCTCACGCCTGCGGCATGGACCCGCTGGAATTCCGGCTGAAGAACTATGCCGAGGTCGAGCCGATGACCGGCAAGCCGTTTTCCTCCAAGGCATTGCGCGAATGTTACAGCCAGGCCGCGAAAGCATTCGGCTGGGCAAGCCGCCCGATTCAGCCGCGACTTATGCGCGACGCCGACGGTTTCCTCACCGGCTGGGGCGTGGGCACGGCGACATTCCCGGCCATCATGTTCCAGGCCGAAGCGCGTGCGGTGCTGAAGGCCGATGGCAGCGGCCTGATGGAGACCGGCGCGCAGGACATGGGGCAAGGCGCCTGGACCGCTTTTGCCCAGATCGCCGCCGACGGGCTGGGGCTCGACATCGACCAGGTCGATTTCAGGGCCGGCAGCTCGGATCTGCCCAATGCGGGCATTGCCGGCGGCTCCGGCCACACGGCGACGGCCGGCATGGCGATCCACAATGCGGGTGCCGCCGTCATCGCCAGGCTCGCCGATCTCGCCACCGGCAACGAGGCCTCGCCACTGTTCGGCGCCGGCAATGAGGGCGTTGTGGCGCGCGGCGGGCGGCTGTATCGCCGCGACGACGAGAATCGGAGCGAAAGCTATGCCGAGATACTGACCCGCGCGGGCCTCACCGAGATCGAAGGCCAAGGCAAGGGCGCTCCGGACGCGGCGTCCCAGGAGACCTACGCCAAGCACGCGCATGGCGCCGTCTTCGCCGAGGTGAAGGTCGATCCGGATTTCGGCCAGATCCGCGTCACCAGGCTGGTTGGCGCGTTCGCCGCCGGGCGGGTCATCAATCCCAGGCTGGTGCGCAGCCAGTATTATGGCGGCATGATCTGGGGCGTCTCCTTCGCGCTGAATGAAGAAGCCATCACCGACCGGCGCTCGGGCCGTATCCAGAATGCCAACCTCGCCGAATACCATGTCCCGGTGAATGCCGACGTGCCGTCGGTGGAGGCGATCCTGGTCCATGAGGACGACCCTTACGTCAACGCGCTCGGCATCAAGGGCGTCGGCGAAATCGGCATCACCGGCACGGCCGGCGCGGTCGCCAACGCCGTCTGGCACGCAACCGGCGTGCGGCCTCGCCGCTTTCCGATCCGCATCGAGGATCTGCTGGCCTGAGAGGTCGCGAACGCCCGGAGCGAAAGCGCCGGACGGACAGGTGGGCCTCCACCTGTCCAACATGAAATAATTCCACCAGCGTCAAGCAACTGGAGCCCGACGCCCATGACGAAAATCCCCGTACATCTCGACATTAACGGCACACATCATCAGCTGGAACTCGAACCCCGCGTCACCCTGCTCGATGCCTTGCGTGACAGGCTCGGCCTGACCGGCACCAAGAAGGGCTGCGACCACGGCCAGTGCGGCGCCTGCACCGTGCATGTCGATGGCGAGCGCGTGCTGGCGTGTCTCACGCTGGCGGCCCAGGCCGAAGGCCGCACCATCACCACCATAGAGGGGCTTGCACGGGAGGGCGAACTGCATCCCGTGCAGGCTGCCTTCCTCGAACAGGACGCCTTCCAGTGCGGCTATTGCACACCGGGCCAGATCATGTCGGCGGTGGCCTGCATCCGCGAAGGCCATGCCGGCTCGGACGAGGAAATCCGCGAATACATGGCCGGCAATCTCTGCCGCTGTGGCGCCTATCCGCACATTGTCGCCGCTGTGCGCCAGGCAGCGCTGGAGGTCGCATCATGAGGGATTTTTCCTATTTTCGCCCCGGCTCGGTCGATGCGGCACGCCAGGCAGCCGCCCTGCCCGGCGCCATGCTGCTTGCCGGCGGCACCACGCTGATCGACCTCGCCAAATGCGGCGTTGCCGAGCCCAACACGCTGGTCGATATCACCCATCTCAAGGGGCTCGATCGGATCGAAGTGAATGAGCGCGGCGCCACCATCGGCGCGCTGGCCAAAATGGGCCACATCGCCGACAATGCCGACATCAAGAGCCAATTTCCTGCAATCTCCGAAGCACTGTGGCAAGCCGCCTCGGCGCAGATCCGCAACATGGCGACCATCGGCGGCAACCTGATGCAGCGCACCCGCTGCCCCTATTTCCGTGATCCGTCGAATTTTTCCGCCTGCAACAAACGGCAGCCCGGCTCTGGCTGTTCGGCGATCGGCGGCGTCACCAGGGGCCACGCCGTACTCGGCACCAGCGAGGCCTGCATCGCCATGTATCCCGGTGACCTCGCCACCGCCTTGGTCGCCTTCGACGCAACAGTTCATCTCGGCGAGCGTAAGCTGCTGGTGGACGACTTCTTCCTGCTGCCCGGCACGACGCCGGACAGGGAACACGCGATCGAGCCGGGCGAGATGATCACCGCCATCGAAATCCCCGGCTCCGCCGCTGCCCGCCGTTCGACCTACCTCAAGATCCGCGACCGGCAGTCCTATGAATTCGCGGCGGCCAGTGCCGCCGTCGGCATTGAATTCGAAGCCGATGGCCGCACCATTCGCGACCTGCGCGTCGCGCTTGGCGGCGTCGCGACAAAACCGTGGCGCGCGCGCGCCCTCGAGGCAGCCTTGATAGGCAAGGTGCTGGAGCCGGAAACCGCCCGTGCCGCCAGCCGGCTCGCCGTCGAAGGCGCTGTCGACCATGGCGCCAACCACTACAAGATCGAGCTCGCACCGCGCGTCATCGCGCGCGCCATCCTCAAATTGGGAGAGACGGCATGACCGTTCACAATATCAGAGTTGGTGAAACAAAACGGGGCGACGCCGCGGACGGCGTGCTGGCCGAGGCCGTTGGCGGCCGGCTGTCGCGCGTCGATGGTCCTGCCAAGATCACCGGTGCCGCCAGATACGCCGTCGAGCAGCAGCTCGAAGGTCTCGCCTATGCCGTGCTGGTCGAAAGCACGATTGCGTCGGGCAAGGTGCGTGCGATCGACACCAAGGAGGCCGAGGAAGCGCCCGGCGTGCTGCAAGTGCTGACACCAGACACCATCATCAGCCTCAAGGGCGCCTCCGACTGGTTCGGCATGCCGTCGCCCCACAAAACCTACTGCCCGTTGGCGCGCGACATCACCTTCTCGGGCCAGCATGTCGCCGCAGTCGTTGCCGAAACCTTCGAGCAAGCGGTCGCTGCAGCGGCCATGGTCAAGGTCAGCTATGACGAGACGCCGGCAATCGTCGACCTCAGCGACGGCAAGGCCGGCGACGGCATTCCGATCGACGCCATGACCAATGAATGGGGCGACGCGCCCGCCGCCTTCGCCTCAGCACCCGTGCGCATCTGCGCCGCCTACAACACGCCGCGCGAATACCAGGCGCCGATGGAGCCGCATGGCCTGATCGCACGCTGGGAAGGCGATCATCTCACCGTATGGGAGCCGAGCCAGTGGCTCGACGGCATGGCCCGTACCTATGCCGAATGGTTCGACGTGCCATTCGAGAATGTGCGGCTGGTCTCACCCTATATTGGCGGCGGCTTCGGCTCCAAGGCGCTGGCGCTCAGCCACGGCGCGGTGGCCGCGAGTGCTGCCAAGATGCTCGGCCGGCCGGTGCGGCTGGTGATGACGCGGCCGCAAACCTTCACCGGCTATGGCGGCCGTGCCGCGACGCGGCAGACGGTGACCATCGGCGCCGGCCATGACGGCGTGATCCAGTCGATCGTGCATCGCGGCGTCAATGAAACATCCATGGACGGCATGTGGGTCGAGCCGCTGGGCTCGGTCACCTCGATCATGTACGCGACGCCGAATTTTTCCTCGAAACAGAATGTCGTGCGGGTGAATTCGGTGGTGCCGGGCGCCATGCGCGCGCCGGGCGAAAACCCCTCCGCCTTCGGCATCGAAAGCGCCATCGACGAGCTCGCCTACGAGGTCGGCATCGATCCGCTGGAGATTCGCCTCAGGAACTATGCCGAGCAGGACCCGCACGCCAAAAAAGCCTGGTCGACCAGGCAATTGCGCGAGGCTTTTGCCGCGGGTGCTGAGCGTTTCGGCTGGGCCAGGCGCTCGTCAAAACCGCGCTCGATGCGCGACGGCAACCAGCTGATCGGCTGGGGCGTTGCCGCCGGCACCTATCCGGTTCGGCGCGCCTATGGCGAGGCGATCGTGCGCATACTCGCCGACGGTTCTGTCGAGGTCGAAAGCTCGTCGATCGACATGGGCCAGGGCACCTACACCATCCTGGCGCAGACCGCCGCCGAAACGGTCGGCGTGCAGGCCGACAATGTCGTGGTGAAGCTGGGCGACTCCCGCTTTCCCCGCGCCGGCGTCACCGGCGGCTCGCGGCTGGCCGGCGTGATGACGGGAGCGGTCTACAAGGCCGCGACCTCGGCGCTCGATCAATTGGTCGGTCTGGCGATCAGCGATCAGCGCTCACCCTTCCACGCGCTGCAGGCCAACACGCTGGTGGTCGCCAACGGCCGCATCGCCTCGCCGCGCGGCGACGGTCCCGATGTCTCTATCGCCGAACTGCTCAGGAGCGTCGGCCGCGACCATATCGAGGCGACCGGCGACACCATGCCGGCCAATTCGACGGCCGAGGACCGCTACAAGAACTACACCACCATCGCCATGTCGGTGCCGCACACCGAAGGCGACTATTCCCGTCACTCCTGGTGCGCGCATTTCATCGAGGTGCGCGTCGATGAGGATTTCGGCACGGTGCGCGTGTCACGCGTGGTGTCGGCGCTGGATTCCGGCCGGCTCTACAATCCGAAACTCGCCGAGAGCCAGTGGAAGGGCGGCATCATCATGGGCATCGGCCAGGCACTGCTGGAAGAAGGCATCATGGACCGCCGCCACGGCCGCATCGTCAACAACAACCTTGCCGACTACCTCGTGCCGACCAATGCCGACATTCCCGACATCGAGGTGATCTCGGTCGGCGTCCCCGACCTGCATTCATCGGTGCTCGGCGGCAAGGGTGTCGGCGAGCTGGCGATCGTCGGTGTCGCTCCGGCCATCGCCAACGCGGTGTTCCACGCGACAGGCAAGCGGGTGCGGGATTTGCCGATCACGCTGGAAAAGCTGATCTGAGGCGCGAGTTGCCAAGCCTCCCTCACGGGAGCTTGGCAGCACATCGCCAGTGCGATCTCCAACCTACTCCGGAAAATCCCAGTTCGATCGTGTCAATACATCCGCGGGTGGAAGGATCTCTTCAGCCTTGAGGTCCCGGCGCTGGACCTCATCGGCGACAAATTCTTCGGACGGCCCCAACCCGCCAGTTCTGATTTTCAACGGGATGCCGTCCTGCGTGAGACAGTGATGAAGGCTCCCATCCGCCATGTTCGGCGTCATGTCGAACCACGCGCATGGCTCGCCCATAACGCTGCTGTTTTTACCGGTGCTTTTCGGTGCGCCGGCGAGACCACGGCCATTGGGAAAGTAGATCCTTTGTCCGGGCAGGTATTTCTGGAGCATGGAGAGATGCTCGAACGCGCCGCCCTTGAGCGTATTGAAGGATAGCTGCTGCCCCGTCTGGTCGTTCCAGATGATGAGATATCGCCGCCCGTCGGCGTACGATCTCTCATCATAGGTCCAGGCACTGTGACGGCGTACTGTCCTTGTTGCATCTTCAGAATGCATGTGGAGGGCATAGTCCGGAGACTGTTCAACGGCGGTTGCATCTTGCGCCGACTTGTCGTCGAAATGCAGCCATTGCGCGACGTCGAGCAGATCTGCGGGTGGACTAACCTCCTCGGTGGAAACAGGCCGGCGTTCGAGCCTGACCAGCGTCACCTGCTCCTCCGGCGAGCCACCGTTACCCAGCACCTTCGCGCCGATCTCAATCCCGTCGGCTGTAAGGCAACTCAGCCATTGTGGACCGTTCTTCATCCGGTCCGGATCGCCGCGCAGGAGTTTTCGCACGGTGCATGTTTCGCCGGCATGCAGTTCTGTTTGCCCGGTCTGGCTTGTTCCGCGTACCCCAAGCGACGATGCGGGTATCTCACGGTAGATCAGGACGGATGAATAGCTGGCCTCTGGATGTGGGCGGATGACGATCGATGTCTGCTTTGCCGGATTTCCATAGATGGTCGCTTGCTGTTCGTCGACACGCACCCAACCGCCATGCTGTGTGACGATCCGCGTTTGTGGCCCGGTTGATTTTCCCCACATCTCCTCGGCCGTCATGGTTGCGACATAGTCGGGGACATCGGCTGAGGACGCATAGGGTATGCCGCCTGCCCGCACCGCGGAACTTGCCAGAACGAGTCCCGCCATGATCGATAGTCTCATCATGGCTTCTCCCCCGCGCCACACCGCTGCAAGCCGCAGATTTCCCGGCAACAGCGGCGAATTTGCGACTGCTGAGCGGCGATCCAGGGCAGGCCGACAGTCTACGCCAACCCCCGAGCGGTATACCGCGACATGACGAAATCCGCCCTAGTCACCCTATGATCTCCGCCAAATGACGATTGTCCTCCAAGAGGCGCAGTCATATTCGCTTCCACGGATTGCCGGCCAACGGTTTCCCGACGGAGCCGCGTAGCGCGCCTGAAGCGAGGCTGTGGTATGACTGCAAGTATCTTATCGGGCAGCGGGAGGAAGTACGATGAAGCATGCACGAAGCAAGATGGCATTTGCCGTTCTGGCCCTGGGATTGTTCCAGGATCTCGGCGCGGCACAGGCCGAGCAGGTCAAAGCATCGGGTTGTGCAAGAGCCGGCACCGAAGCCGGCTGCATCATTTTGCAGGACGGCGACAAGACTTACCAGATCACCTCCGCCAAGCCGAAACCGGCCATCGATACCTATGGAACCGTGACCGGCACCATCAGCAGCAAAATGACCATCTGCATGGAGGGCAAGCCGCTCGAAGCCGCAGAATGGACGCCGGATCCAACCAAGGCTTGCACCAACTAACGCGGCACAGTCGGCCCCCTACTCCGGCGACGCTACTGGTGGCTTGAACGTCAGTGTCTGATCCGAAACTAAGGTGAGTGGTATCAGTGGGTTAGCATGACGGCATCGCCGGCTGTTGATTCGTCGATGCGCTCAGCCGGATCAGTTCCTAATCGCGCGCAGCCTCGCTGCATCGCGCGCGGGCGGCGTGCCGAACATGCGTGTGTATTCGCGGCTGAACTGCGACGGGCTTTCATATCCGACAGCAAAAGCTGCGCTCGTCGCATCGGCATTGGCAATCAGACGCCGCCTTGCCTCCTGCAGGCGGAGAGCCTTCTGATATTGCAATGGGCTCATGGCAGTGGCGGCTCGAAAATGGCGATGGAAGGTTGCCGCGCTCATGCCGGTGATTTCCACCAACTCTTCAATTCTAACAAAGCGATCGAAGTTCGCGCGCAAATGGGCGATGGTACCCCTAATTTGCGCAATCCGGCTATCGGTTCGAGCGGCCTGGCGAAGCAGGGCTCCTTGTGGCCCCTGCAGGACGCGAAACAGAATTTCGCGCTCGATCAGAGGCGCCAGCATGTCGATTTCGTTTGGGGCATCAAGTAGTTGCAACATCCTTGACCAAGCATCGAGAAGCTCGGGGGTCATCGCGGCCACAGCAAAAGCCGCAGTATCGCCACGGGCTTCGCAAGGTATATCAACAACCAGGTCTGCGAGGACATCCTGGTCTATCGCCAGCCTCGCCGCGACGTAGGGCGCCTCAGGCGAGGACTCGATCATGACGCTCGATGCGGGCACGTCGATAGAAGCGATGAAAAAATGATTGCTATCATAGCTAAGCGTGCGGTCACCGATGACCACGCGCTTAGCGCCGCGCAGGACGATGCCGAGCATGGGCTGGTACAGAACTGGGATCGGCCAGCTGGTCTCCTTCGCGACATGAACGCTCACACGCGGGATCGACGCCCCCCCTGGCCGAGTGGCGTGGCGGTAAGCAAGGTCGGCGAGAGTTTCGTGCATCACATTCAATCCTTCGTGCCGCCCACGAAGGCAAGCTTCATTAGTCCCTAAGACGGCATTTGATCGGATCAGGCAAGCATTTGCGGCGATCCGGCGTGGAGAAGCCGCGGTCAGCCCCATATAAGAATTGGGAAGACTGTAGATCGAAAGGCCTGGAAAAGCGCCATCTCACAGTCTTTGGCGATGGAACCACTCGGCTCGATCGCATGAGCCATCCGCCTGCCCGTTACGTTTCACTCAGGAGAGCCCCATGCGTTATAACATCCTCGGCCGCACCGGCCTATTCGTTTCCGAACTCTGCCTCGGCACCATGACCTTCGGCGGCGGGAGCGGCATCTACAGCAGCATGGGCGGTCTACAGCAGAAAGAAGCTGACGGTCTGGTCAAGACCGCGATCGATGCCGGCATCAACTTCATCGATACGTCCGATGTCTATTCAAAAGGTCTTTCTGAACAGATCACGGGCCAAGCGTTGCGCAACCTCGGGATCGCACGGGAAGATGTGATCGTCGCCACCAAATTCTTCGGGCCTACGGGTGACGGCCCGAATGCGCGTGGCACATCTCGCTCGCATATGCTCTACGCTCTGGAGGGCAGCCTCAAGCGCCTTCAGGTCGATCATATCGATCTTTACCAGATCCACGGCTTCGACCAGATCACGCCGATGGAGGAGACCCTGCGTGCGCTCGAAACGGTCGTCCAACAGGGCAAGGTCCGCTATATCGGCGTCTCCAATTGGGCCGCCTGGCAGATCGCAAAGGCGGTCGGTATCTCCAACCAGTTCAACCTGGCCCGCTTCGCTTCGCTTCAGGCACATTATACGATCGCCGGACGCGATCTGGAGCGTGAACTGGTGCCGATGATGGAATCCGAAGGCATCAGCCTGATGGTATGGAGTCCGCTGGCGGGCGGTTTTCTGTCAGGCAAATATAGCCGCGACGGCGCTAAGGAAGGCGACAACCGCCGCGCTACCTTCGATTTCCCGCCGGTCAATGAGGAACGCGGCTACAACGTCATCGACGCGATGAAGCCGATCGCGGAAGCCAAGGGTGTCTCGATCGCCCAGATCGCACTCGCTTGGCTGCTCCACCAAAAGGCTGTGACCAGCGTAATCATCGGTGCCAAGAAGCCAGGGCAACTCGATGACAACATCGCCGCGACCAAGGTGGCGCTGACCGACGCCGAGCTGAGAACGCTCGACGACATCAGCAAGCTGCCCGCGGAATATCCAGGCTGGGTCTTCGACTTCCAGAGCAAGGTCCGCGGCGACCAGCTCAAGCAGGAACCGCGCGGGACCTGAGTGTTTGATCCGGAGTTAAGTGCCGTTCTGGACAATAATCTTCCCGGCTTCGATCAATCCAGCGTGGGGGTTTTTCGGAAATACACGCACCGGCCAGCAAATCCGGCGACGCGATGGCCGCGGCACGGAAGGCACGGTTCGCTCCTACTCCGGCGACGGCACCGGCGGCCTGGACGTCAGCGCGGTCCCGGCGGCAGCTATGATGACGGCGGCGATGCCGGCCAGTTGCGGCGCGGTCAGGCTTTCGTGCAGGAACAGGAAGCCGGCGAGCGCACCGAGCCCCGGCTCCAGGCAGGTCAGCGTGCCATAGATGCGGGCCGGCATGCGCGTCAGCGCCACCATCTCCAGGAAGAACGGCAGTGCGCTCGAGAACAGGCCGACGAGCAGCGCGCTGATCAGGATCGATGGCGACAGCAGCGCCGTTCCCGCCTGCGCCACGCCAAAGGGCAGCACCAGCACGGCGGCGATCGCCATGCCGTAGGCAGTGGTGCGGGTGCCAAGTTCGGCGCCCGCCTTCTGCGCAAGCACGATGTAGAGCGCCCAGAAGCCGCCGGCCGCCAGCGCCAGCATCACGCCCACCGGGTCGAGCGGCTGCAGCGAACGGATGAAGGGCGACAGCAACAGGATGCCGGCCACCGCAAGCGCGATCCAGGCAAAATCGCTGGCGCGCCGCGAGGTCAGCGTCGCCACCAGCAGCGGCCCTGAAAACTCCAGCGCCACCGCGACGCCGAGCGGAATCCTGGCAAGGGCTGCATAAAACAGGAGGTTGAGCGCGCACAGCGTCACGCCATAGGCGACCAGCCATGGCAAGGTGGCGCGCGACGGGCGCATCTGCCAGGGCCGCAGCACCGCGATCAGCATCAGCGCGCCGATGACCAGCCGCAGCGTCGTCGTGCCTTGCGCACCGATCACCGGGAACAGCGTCTTGGCGAAGGTGGCGCCGATCTGGATCGACACCATGGCCCCCATCAGCGCCGCGACCGGCAAGGGCGCCGCCTCGCGACCGGCAACTGGCGTCAATGTCACTTTGGTTTCTTCCTCCCTGCCCTGCCGGGCATCCGCGCGCCCCGGCGGCACGGCTGGCAGCTATGGCCTCCCCGGGCCGGCCTGTCGTGAGGCACGCCAAGACAGTCGGCTGGGGCAAGCGCTGGAATCGGTCCGGGAGCCGAGGAATACCCTTCCGGCCATTCACGGCATTGGTTGGGGGCTGCCTGCCTAAGCGGTGGCGGCAACCGAGCGCTTGAAGGCGATGGTGACCCGCGTGCCCTCGCTGGCGCTCGAATTCACGTCGAATTCCGCCTTGGCGTTCTCGGTCAGCGAACGCGCGATCAGCGCGCCGAGCTTGCCGGGCTTGGGCCAGGTCTCGCCTTCCGGCAGGCCGATGCCGTCATCGGCGATGACAATACGGCAGCCATCGCCGTTAACGATGCTATGCAGCGTGATCGTGCCGCCGTCGCGCCCTTTGAAGGCATGTTTGAGCGCATTGGTCAAAAGCTCGTTCACCACCAGCCCGGTCGGCATCGCGACGTTGACCGACACCGGATAGGTATCGACCTTCATGTCGAGGCGAATGCCCTCGACCGCATGCGAGTTCATCACCGCCGACGCTATCTGGCTGAGATAGACGCCGAGATCGACCTCGTCCTTGTGATCGTCGCCCGACAGCGTCTGGTAGAGGATCGCCAGCGCGTCGACGCGGCCGGCGAGCCTCTCGAAGCGCTTCTGGTCCGGCGCGGTCGCGTTACGTGTCTCCATCCGGATCAGTGCAGTGATCATCTGCAGATTGTTCTTCACCCGGTGCTGCAATTCGCGCAGCAGCGTGTCCTTCTCCCGCACGCGTTCCTCCACCGACATCGCCTGCTCGGCCTCGCCATGGGCCGAGACGTCGACCAGCGCCACCAGCCGGAAGCAGACCTTGCCGTTGTCGTCCTCGATGACGTTGGAATAGGCGTCGACGATTGCCGGCGTGTCCTCGGCCCGCTCCAGCCGAAACGTGCCGACGAAATCGGTCTCCTCGACCACCGCCTCGGACAGCGCGCGGTCCTTGTGCTGGTGCAGACCGGTGCCAGCGAGTGCGGCCCAGTGCTTTTGGGCAAGCCTGGCTGCTTTCAGCCCTGACAGTTTCTCGAATTCCGGATTGGCATAGACGACGCGCTCCTTCGCACCGAGGTCCGAGACGGCAATGGCGATCGGCACCTGGTCGAGGAATTTCTTGAACTGTTCGCTTTCCAGCGCGTTGGCGAGGTCCGGCGTATCGAGCAACTGCCCGACTGCTTCGGCCTTCTGTGTATCGGATGTCATCTGCGGCGGCCTGTGCTGTGCGTGAGCTCCATCAGTATCAGCGATAGGGTGCGCCTGCCATCATCAATGCAGGAAGACGCTGGCACCTGCCTCCGCGTCAGGGCGCCAAATCGGTTTTGCTCGCCTTGGGTCGCCAAGACGCCCGCCACGGGTTCAGGCGTTGAACGACACGCCCCTGCGGCGCATCCCGGCTTGCACGCCGCGCACGATCAGCCTGGACAGGATTTCCATGTCCCAGGGCATTCCCGGCCGCCAGACATCCAGAAGCAGGGCCACGCGAGGCTCATCGGCGTTGTTCATCACCTCGTGCGGGTAGGTGTCGTCCCACAGCATGCCTTCGCCGTCGGTGATCCGTTTCTCCTGATGGTTGATCATCATGATGGTTGCCGGGCGGCCATCGGCCTGTCGCGGGATGACCAGGCCGAGGTGAAACCGCATGATGCCGCGGAACGGCCCGCGATGGCTGGGAATGTGCTTGCGCGGCGCGAGGAACGAAATCGCCGCCGATTTGACTTCCGGGCATTCGGCGAGCAACCGGCTCAGAACCGGCATCCGCGCGAGGTTCTCCGGCACCGCCATGTCATAGGCCTTGAGCACGAACATGCGCCAGTCGAGGCCGTCATTGGCCGAGATATCGGCCTGCTCCGGCATGATGTCGTGAAAGCGGGGAACCTTCACCAGATGCACGGCAAGCGCTTCATCGCGGATGTCGCGCCAGGCCTTGGTGAATTTCGCCGCGTTGGGAAAGTCGGCTTCGCTCTCAAGGATCGCCGGCGCGTCTATCCGCTTTTCATAGACACGCCGGATCACATCGGATGCAAGATCGTAGGTGCGGGACATCGCATTGCCTCCAGGACATCATAAACGGACAGCCCCCGGTTTTGCTTACACATTTTGTTCATTGCGCCGTCATCTTCGCCAGGCGCGGCCCTGTCTTGACATCGACGATCTCGGGCTTGCTGCTGTCGACCGCGCCATCCCAGCCGCCGCCGAGCGCCTTGTTGAGGGCGATGTAGTTGGTGGCCAAAAGGACGCGGCTTTGCAGCAGTGAATCCTCGGCCGAGTAGAGCGAGCGCTGTGCGTCGAGCACATCGAGCAGGCTGGTCTCGCCGGCCTTGTAGATCGTGCCTTCGAGACTTGCCGCCTCGCCATAGGATTTGGCCGACGCGGCGAGCTTGCTGATCCGGATGCGCTCCTGCGCCATCAGCACCAGCGCATTCTCCACATCCTCGAGCGCGGTCAGCACCGAGGCGCGATAGGCAATGAAATACTGGTCGCGCTGCGCGCGGGCGACGTCGGCGGCCGCCTGAAGCTGACCAGCGTTGAACAGCGGCACGCTGAGCGACGGCCCGAAGGACCAGCCGATCGACGAATTCCTGCCGAGATCGCCGAGATTGAGCGCCGCCGTTGAGATATTTCCCGTCAGGCTGACCGAGGGATAGCGCGCCGCCTCGGCCTGGCCGACCTTGGCGGTGTATTGCGCATATTGCCGCTCGGCCATGCGCACATCGGGGCGCGACAACAGGATGTCGGCCGGGATCCCGGTCGGCATCGGCAAACGCGGCGACGGGATCGGCTTGCCGCGCTTCAGCCGCTCGACGAGTGCGGCCGGCGGCCGGCCGGTGAGCACCGACAGGCGATGCACCGCTTCTGCATAGCTTGCTTCCAGCGTCGGCACCGCGGCCTCGGTGCTCGCCGCCTGCCCCATCGCCTTGGCGACATCGGCCGCCGTTGCGGATCCTGCCAGCAACATGGTGCGGGTGAGTTCGGCGGTCTGCCGCTGCGACACGGCCGAGCGCCGGGCGAGCGCGATGCGGGCCTGGTAGCCGCGCGCCTGGGTGTAATAGGACGCGACATCGCCGACCAGGGTCAGCAGCGTCGAGCGCAATTCCTCTTGCGATGCATCCACGCCGTAGCGCGCCGCCTCGACGCCCCTGCGGTTGGCGCCGAACAGGTCGAGCTCCCAGCTGGCGTCGAAGCCCGACTGGTATTCCGAATAGATGGAATTGGCGCCCGATGTGGTCTCTGCCGACTTGTTGCGCGTCACCGACCCGGAACCATCCAGGGACGGCAGCAATGTGCCGGCGCTCTGGCGATAGCTGGCGCGCGCCTCGCGGATCTTGGCTTTCGCGGTGGCGACATCGAGATTGCCGGCAACCGCTTCCTCGACCAGCGTGTCGAGCGTGGGATCGCGCAGGCGCTGCCACCATTGCGACAGCTGCGCCGGCTGGGTGGATTTCGTCGGCTTCTGGCCGGTCCAGTTTGCCGGCATCGGCAGGATGGGCGTCTGATAATCCGGACCAACGACGCATCCGGTGAGAAAAACAGCCGTAATCATGGGCACAATGAGCCGCCCCGCGGCCACCGGGCCACGTTCAAAACCTGTCATGGAAAGTTTCCTTATTGCTGGTTGGCCGTCGCCGGCTTCTCGTCGGTGCCCTGCCCGGTATCCTGCCCAGTATCCTGTTTGGCCGCCCCGCCCTTGAAGATGCGCCGCACCGTGACGAACAGCAGCGGCACCAGGAACACGCCGATCACGGTCGCCGCGATCATGCCGCCCATGACGCCGATGCCGACCGAGTTCTGCGCTCCTGAACCGGCGCCGCTGGCGATGGCGAGCGGCGTGACGCCAAGGATGAAGGCCAGCGATGTCATCAGGATCGGCCGCAATCGTTGTCGCGCCGCCTCCAGCGTCGCCTCGACCAGCCCCATGCCCGCCGCCTGCCGCTCGATGGCGAACTCGACGATGAGGATGGCGTTCTTGGCGGCGAGGCCGATCGTGGTCAGCAGGCCGACCTTGAAATAGACGTCATTGGTCTGGCCGAAGATGGTCGCCGCCAACAACGCGCCGAAGATGCCGATCGGCACCGACAGCATGACAGCGAACGGGATCGACCAGCTTTCATAGAGCGCCGCCAGGCACAGGAACACGACCAGCGCCGAAATCGCATAGAGCGACAGCGCCTGGTTGCCCGAAAGCCGTTCCTGGTGCGACAGCCCGGTCCATTCGTGCGAATAGCCAGGCGGCAATTGCGCCACCAGCCTGTCGATCTCGTCCATGGCCGCACCCGAACTCACGCCGGGCGCCGCGGCACCCTGGATCTCGACGGCCGCCGACCCGTTGTAGCGTTCAAGCCGGGGCGAGCCGAATGTCCAGTGGCTGGAGGCGAAGGCCGAGAACGGCACCATGGCGCCGCTGGCATTGCGCACCTGCCATTTGTCGAGGTCTTCCGGCTGCATGCGGAAGTTCGCGTCCGACTGCATATAGACCGGCTTCACCCGCCCGCGATCGATGAAATCGTTGACGTAGTCGCTGCCCCAGGCGGAGGACAGCGTGTTGTTGATGTCGGCGAGGCTGACGCCGAGCGCGCTGGCCTTTTCCTGGTCGATGTCGACGGAGAACTGCGGCTGGTCCTCCTGGCCGTTCGGCCTTGTGGCGGTGAGCAGCTTGCTCTGTGCCGCGAGGCCCAGAAGCTGGTTTCGCGTCTGAATCAGCGCATCATGGCCGGCGCCGTTGACGTCCTGCAGGTAGAAATCGAAGCCGTTGGTGTTGCCGAAACCCTGGATCGCGGGTGGCGCAAGCGCGAAGACCTGCGCATCCCTGATCTCTCGGAAGGCACCCATGGCGCGGCGGGCGACCGCTTGCGCCGACAGGGTCGGCGATTTGCGCTGGCTGAATTCCTTCATCGGCACAAACGCAATGCCGACATTCTGGCCCGCGCCGCCGAAGCCGAAGCCGGAAGCGGTGAAGACCCCTGCGACGGCGTCCTTTTCCTCCTTGAGATAGTGGTCGGTCACTTGAGCCAGGACACGCTCGGTACGGTCCTGCGTCGCGCCGACCGGCAGCGACACGCTGGTGATCAGGATGCCCTGGTCCTCTTCCGGCAGGAACGAGCTCGGCAGCCGGGCAAACATCCAGCCCATGGCGACGACGATGGCGAGGAAGATGACGAGGAAGCGCCAGGACCGGTTGATGATGCCGTGCGAGCCGTTGCGATAGGCCGTCGTGCCGCGGTCGAAGACGCGGTTGAACCAGCCGAACGGGCCGGTCTGCGTCGCATGGTCCTTGGGCCGCCGCAGGATGGTGGCGCACAGCGCCGGCGTCAGCACAAGTGCCACCAGCACGGACAGCACCATGGCGGAGACGATGGTCACCGAGAACTGCCGGTAGATGATGCCGGTCGAGCCGCCGAAGAAGGCCATCGGCACGAACACGGCCGACAAAACGGTGGCGATGCCGACCAGCGCGCCGGTGATCTCGTTCATCGATTTTCGCGTCGCCTCTTTCGGCGACAGATCTTCCTCCTGCATCACGCGCTCGACATTCTCGACCACGACGATGGCGTCGTCGACCAGCAGGCCGATGGCCAGCACCATGGCGAACATGGTCAGCGTGTTGACCGAATAGCCGAAGAACGAGAGCACGCCGAATGTGCCGAGCAGCACCACCGGCACGGCGATCGTCGGAATGATCGTTGCCCGCAGATTCTGCAGGAAGATGAACATCACCAGGAACACCAGCACGATCGCCTCGGCCAGCGTCTTGACCACCTCCTCGATCGACAGCCGCACGAAGGGCGAGGTGTCGTAGGGGTAGACGACCTCGACCCCTTGCGGGAACGTTGAGCTCAGCCGGTTGATCGTCGTGCGCACCGCTTCCGCGGTGTTGATCGCGTTGGCGCCGGTCGCCAAATTGATCGCGACGCCGGCCGCCGGCTGGCCATTGAACCGGGCGGCCGTCGTATAGCTTTCGGCGCCGAGCTCGACGGTGGCGACGTCATTGAGGCGAACCAGCGAGCCGTCGACCGTGCTCTTCAGGATGATGTTGCGGAACTGTTCGGCGGTCTGCAGCCGGCTCTTGGCGGTCACCGTGGCATTGAGCTGCTGGCCCTTGCGTTGCGGCATGCCGCCGAGCTGGCCGGCCGAAACCTGCGTGTTCTGCGCCTCGATCGCCGAAGCCACGTCGCTCGGCATCAGCGTGTATTTGGCGAGCTTGTCGGGATCGAGCCAGATGCGCATGGCATAGCTGGAGCCGAACAGCTGCGTCGAGCCGACACCTTCGACGCGCTTCAGCGTGTCGTTGATGGTGGAATCGACATAGTCGGCGAGATCGGTCGAGTTCATCTTGCCGTCGCTGGAGACGAAGCCGATGACCATCAGGAAGCCGGTCGAGGATTTGGAGACGGTGATGCCGTTGCTCTGCACCACCTGCGGCAGCTGCGACTGCACCAGCTGCAGCTTGTTTTGCGTCTGCACCTGGGCGGTGTCGGGATCGGCCGCCGTGGTGAAGGTCAGCGTGATCGTGGCCGCACCGGTCGAGGTCGAGGTCGCCGTCATGTAGTCGAGATTGTCGATGCCGGTCATGCCTTGCTCGATGACCTTGGTCACCGAATTCTCGACGGTCGAAGCATCGGCGCCCGGATAGGTGGCGCTGATGTTGACGGTGGTCGGCGCGATCTGCGGATATTGCGAGATCGGCAGCGTGGTGAGCGCCAAAAGTCCGCCCAGCATGATCACGATGGCGATCACCCAGGCGAAGATCGGCCGGTTGATGAAAAATGCTGACATAGCTCAGTTCCCGGCCGACGCTTGCGCCGGTTTTTGGCCACTATCGGCCATCTTCGGCGTGGAAGATGCGGACGAAGACGTCTGCGCGCGGTCCTTGACCTCGCCGGTCGTCTCGTCGATCGTCACTTCGACGCCCGTCGCATCGCCGCCGGGGCGCACCAGCTGCAGGCCCTCGACGATGACGCGGTCGCCGTCGCCGACGCCTGAATCCACCAGCCAGTTGTTGCCGACGCTGTTGCGCACGGCCAGCACGCGCGTCTCGACCTTCCCTTGCGCGTTGATGACCATGGCGGTCGCCTCGCCCTTGGTGTTGCGGGTCACGCCGCGCTGCGGCACCAGGAAACTGTTCTGGGCAACGCCCTCCTCGACCAGCGCCCGCACATACATGCCCGGCAAAAGCAGGCGGTCGGGATTGGGGAACTCGGCCCTCAGCGCGAAAGTGCCTGTCGTCTGGTCGACGTTGGCGCCGGCGAATTCCAGCTTGCCGGTCTGCGTGTAGATGGTGCCGTTCTCGAGCTTCAGCTTGACGCTGACATTGGGGCCGCTGAACTTCAGCCGGCCCTCATTGATGGCCTGGCGCAGATTGAGCAGATTGGTGCTCGACTGCGTGACGTCGACATTGATCGGATCGAGCGAACGGATGGTGGTGAGCAAGGTGTCCTGGTTGGCGGTGACCAGCGCGCCTGGCGTCAGCGACGACTTGTCGATGCGGCCGGCGATCGGCGCGGTGATGCTGGTGTAGTTGAGATTGATGCGCGCGGTTTCGACGCTGGCCTTGGCCGACGCCACATCCGCATTGGCCTGGGCCAACGTTGCCGCGGCATCGTCATAATCCTGTTTGGAAACAACGTTCTGCTTCAACAGGCCGGCATAACGGTCGAACTTGGCCTGCGCCGTCGGCACCGCCGCTTCGGCCTTCTGCTGGGCTGCCTGCGCGCTGTCAAAAGCTGCCTGGTAGCTCGCCGGATCGATGAGGTAGAGCGGCTGCCCGACCACCACCTCGCTGCCCTCCTTGAACAGCCGTGCCTGGATGATGCCGTTGACCTGCGGGCGCACATCGGCGGTGAGCGAGGCAGACGTGCGTCCCGGCAGTTCGGCTGTTATCGCCACCGATTGCGGATGCAGCGTAACGACGCCGACTTCCGGCTTGGCGGCAGCGGCCATGCCGGCGGGAGCCTTGCTTCCCTCCTGGGAACAAGCCGCAAGAAGAACCGAGGCCGTGAGCACTGCCGCCCAGGGCGCGAGCCGGTGGCGGGAAGACGGGCTAGACTGGATAGACATGGCCTGGATGATCTTTCGCTGGAGTTGCGGTCGCCGTCTGGCTGTCGAGGTCGGATCGTTCCACCAGGAGCCGGGCGAGATGCCGGCCCAGGAAGCGCTGGATGTCGTCCATGAAGGTGTAGACGACCGGAACGTAGACGAGGCTGAGCACGGTCGAGGAGATGAGCCCGCCGATCACCGCGATCGCCATCGGCGCCCGCGTCTCGGCATCGGCGCCGATGCCGAGTGCGATCGGCAGCATGCCGGCGCCCATGGCGATCGATGTCATGACGATGGGCCGTGCCCGCTTGCGGGCAGCATCGAGCAGTGCGTCGAAGCGGCTCATGCCACGCTCCTTCTGTGCGACCAAGGCGTACTCGACAAGCAAGATCGAGTTCTTGGCCGCAATGCCCATCAGCATCAATATCCCGATCAGCGGCGATATGCCAAGCGCCTTGCCGGTAATCAGCATGAAGCCGAGCGCACCGCCGATCGACAGCGGCAGCGCGACCAGGATGGTCACCGGCTGGACGAAGCCGCGGAAAAGCAGCACCAGCGTCAGGTACATCAGCAGGATCCCAGCCGCGATCGCCGTGGCGAAGCCCGAAAACAGCTCCTGCATGCGTTGGGCATCGCCCCGCGCCAGCTCCTGCACGCCGGCGGGCAGGCTCCGCATCGCCGGCAAGGCATGGATGGCCGTGGTCGCCTGGCCGAGCGTCATGCCGGAAAGATCCGCCTCTATCGTGGCGCTGCGGCTGCGCCCGACCCTTGTGATGCTGTTTGGCCCCGCATTGAAGCCGATATCGGCGACAGCGCCGAGCGGCACCGTGCCCTTGCTGCCGATCAGCGGCAGCATGGCCAGTTTCGCCGGGTCGTCGATAGCGCCGTCGGGCAAGGTCACCACGACAGCGACCTGGCGGTCGCCGAGATTGAACTTGGCCAGGCTGGTGTCGGTATCGCCGATGGTGGCGATCTTGACCGTTGCCGCGATCTCGGTCGGCGTGACGCCGAGTTCGGCCGCCCTGGCGCTGTCGGGGCGCACGATCAGCTCCGGCTTGGTCGTTGCCGCCGTCGAGGTCGGGTTGATCAGGCCGGGCACCGACTTCATCCCGTCGATCAGCGCATCGCTCGCCTTTTCGAGCGCCGCGCCATCATCGCCGACCAGGGTGATCGCCACCTTGGCGCCGGCAAAGCCGTCGGCGCCGAACTGGATGCGCGCACCTGGAATAGCGTTGAGGCTCAGCGAGGCCTCGGCCTCGAACTGCTGCTGGCTCAAGGTCCGCTCGCCGCGCGGCTTCAGATTGACGGTGACATTGGCGCTGCGCACCTCGGCCGATGTCGAGCCGCGGTTCGGCCCACCACCCGAGGTGGCCGCGGTGCCGATGGTGGCGAAGATGCTGTCGACGGCCGGCTCGTCCTTGAGGCGCCTTGTGATGTCCTGGACGACATTGGTCGTCTGTTCGATCGTCGACCCCGGCTGCAGCTCGACTGAGATCATCGAGCGGCCGCGATCGGTCGCCGCCATGAATTCGGTCGGCAGTTTCGTTGCCAGCCCGATCGAACCGGCGAAGAAGGCAATGCCGGCGACGAGCGTGATCCAGCGATGGTCGAGAGCCTTGCGCAGCAGCCAGAGATAGGTCGGCACCCAGGCCGGCATGTCGTCCTCGCTGTAGCCTCCGGCGCGCACCAGATAGGCACCCATCAGCGGCGTCAGCATGCGCGCCACCAGCAGCGAGAACAGCACCGACACGCAAACCGCGACGGCGAAGGAGAAGAAGAATTTTCCGGGAATGCCCGGCATGAAGGCGACCGGCAGGAACACCGCGACGATGGTCGCCGTGGTTGCCACCACGGCAAGCCCGATCTCGTCGGCGGCCTCGATCGCCGCCTGGTAGGCGCTGGCGCCGGTCTGGCGCATGTGGCGCACGATGTTCTCGATCTCGACGATGGCGTCGTCGACCAGGATGCCGACGACCAATGACAGCGCCAGCAAGGTGATGTTGTTGAGCGAGATGTTGAAGGCCGCCATGACGGCGAAGGTCGGGATCAGTGACAGTGGCATGGCGACCGCCGACACCAGCGTCGCCCTGATGTCGCGCAGGAACAGCCAGACGACGCCGATGGCGAGCAGCGCGCCAAGCCACAGCGCCTCGAATGCGGCGTCATAGCTCTCCTGCACGAAGCCGGACGATGAGGTGACTTCGGTGAATTTCGCGGTGTCGGTCTTCGCGCCGATTTCCGCCACGGCCCTTCGCGCGGCCTTGACCACGTCGATCTCGCTCGATCCCACCGACCTGTAAACGTTGAAGGCGACGACCTGCCGGCCGTCGAGATAGGCGGCCTGGCGCGGCTTTTCCCAGCTGTCGACCACGCGGCCGAGGTCCGAGAGCCTGACGCCGCCGGCGCCATTGAGCGCGATGCGGGTGTCGGCCAGCGCCTCGACGGTGCCGGCGCTGGCCAGCGTGCGCACCGACTGCTCCTGGCCGCCGACGCTGGTGCGGCCGCCCGGCTGGTTGACGTTGTTGGAGGCGAGCGTCTGGCTGACATCGCCGGCACTGATGCCGAGTGCTGCCAGGCGGTCGGGATCGAGCTCGACGCGGATGACCCGGTCGACGCCGCCCGAACGGGTGATCTTGGAGACGCCGTCGACGCCGAGCAGCGCCTTGGCGACATCATTGTCGATGTACCAGCTCAGCGCGTCCGGCGACATGGTGGGGGCCTCGACGACATAGGTCAGCACCGAATTGCCAGATGCGTTCATCTTGGCCACGACAGGCGTCAGCGCGGCCGCCGGCAGGCTCGACTGCACTTCCGACACAGCGTTGCGGACGTCGTTGGTCGCCGTCTCGGGATCGGTGCCCAATGTGAACTCGACCGTGGTGACGGAAGAGCCCTCGCTGATCGAGGTCGAGACGTCGTCGACGCCTTCGAGCGTCGCCACCGCGTTCTCGATCACGCGGGCGACCTGTACTTCCATTTCGCTGGGTGCGGCACCCGGCTGCGAGACGGTGACGGTGACCGTCGGCAGGTCGATATCGGGCATGTTGTTGGTGCGCAGTTGCATGAAGCCGTAAAGGCCGGCGATGGTCAGCGACAGGAACAAAACAATGGTCGGCACCGGGTTGCGGATCGACCAGGAGGAAATGGCGTTCATCGCGCCGCCTCCGCCACCTTGCCGGCGGCATCAGTGGCCGCTTCAGCATCCGCGATACGCACCAGATTGCCGTCGCTGAGGAAGCCGGCACCGGCGACAACGACGCTGTCGCCTTCCGACAGTCCGCCTTCGATGGCGACGCGGCCGTTCTGGTGCCCGCCGACCCTCACCGGGCGCGCGCTGGCCTTGCCGGCGGCATCGACGACGAAGACAACAGGCTTGCCGTCCTGCCAGACAAGGGCGGCCTCGGCCACGCTGAGCCTTTGCGAGGTAGCACCAGCGATCGAGACGCGAGCGAACATGCCGGGTTTCAGCCCCGAACCAGAGCCCAGCCCGACATAGACGGTGGCGAGCCGCGTCGTCGAACTGACCGTCTGCGCGATCGAGGAGACGCTGCCGGCGAAAGTCCGGCCTGACGCATCGACGACATTTGCCGCCTGCCCGACCGTGATCATTGGTAGGTCCTTTTCCGGCACAAGCACGCCGACCTCCAGCCGACCGTCGCGGATGATCTTCATCAGCTCGGTGCCGGCCTGGACGATCGAGCCGGCAACCGCCGGCCGGTTGGAGACGATGCCGTCGAAGAGCGCGCGGATGGTCGCCTGGTCGAGCTCTGCCTGCAGCCGCTCAGCGGCGGCCTCGGCCTGCGCGAGCGCGGCCCGGCCTGTCTTCACCGCGGTGGTCTTTTCCTCCGCCGTCTCGGCGCTGATGGCCTTGCTGGCCAGCAGCCTGTCGGAGCGGCCGGCGGCGGAAACGGCGGTGTCCAGCGTTGCCTGCGCCTGGTCGACCGCGGCCTTCTGCTCGGCCAGCTGTGCCTTCAGCACCGAGGCGTCGAGCCGCGCCACCACGTCGCCGGCGCGCACATGGTCGCCTTCGCCAACCAGCACTTCGGTCAATTTGAGGCCCGATGTCTCGGCGCCGATGGTCGCCTCCTGCCAGGCGGCGACGGTGCCGGTGGCGCTGATCGACGAGGCGATCGCCTGCGAGCGCACCTTTTCGACGGCAACCGTCAGGCTGACGCGCGGCGCCGCCACCTGCGCGGCGGGTTCGACTGTCGCGCGCCCATAGGCGCCCAGCGCCGCCGTAGCGACCAGGGCGACCAGCACGCCGGCCAGGACAAGATAGGTCTTACGCGATCTTGCGGTCATGATGTTCGTTGGGCTGCTGCGAAACCGGCAGCGACAGCCGCCAGGCGGCGAAACTCAGGCGCACCGCGCCCTTCAGCGCATCGGCCGGCAGGGCCGGCAGCGTGGCGGCATGGCCGGCGCGCCGGCCGAGCGAGAATTTTGGGGTGACCGATGCGATCAGCCGCAGCATCATCATGGCTTCCCACATTGTCGTGTTTCCATTTCGTGTGAATCGGGATGGCGGCACATGCGCGCCATCCCACAAAACCGGCCGGCCCGAGAACGGCCCAAGAACGGGTACAAGTACCGGGCCGGCCGGTGCAGCCGCTCGGAGTTATCAGCCATTCCCGGGCTGGGGTGGCGGAAGCTGTCGGCCCTGATCAGGCGGACCTCCAGGTGCGGCCGCGTCTTCCGGCGGGCCGCCCCAGGGACCGGGGGGTGGTCCGTGGGGGCGTTCCGCCGAAGCGAGGATTTCGAGTTGTTCGGGGGAAAGCTTGGTGCGCAGTTCGGCGATCGCGTCCTTCAATTTGGCGGCCGAAGCGGCGCGTGCGGTAACCTCGTCGGCCAGCCTTTCCTGGAAGGCGAAGGGGTCGGGCTTGCCGCCCGGACCAGCGTTGGGACCACCAGCATCCGGACCCTTGGCCTCGGGCCCGCCAGGACCAGCGCGGCCGCCGGTGCCGCCGGGGCCGCGATCATGCAGCGGCGGCGCAAGCACGGCCTGCAGCGCGCTGGTATAGTCGCGCCAGGCATCGAGCTGCTCGCTGCGGATGCCGACGCGCGTCTCGAGCACCGCCAGCCGGGCAGCCAGCATGAATTCCGGCGGCGGTCCCATGCGGTGGGGACCAAAACCCTGCGGGCCAAAGGCCTGCGGACCAAGCATCGGGCCATGCTGGCCAAACCAGGGCATCGGGCGATGATCCGGCCCATCCTGAAGGGTCATCACTGGCGGCGCATCGCCGGGACCGGCATCGGGCTGCGCCGCCAACGCGGGGTGGATTGCGGCGACGGAAAACAGGCCGAGCGCAAGAAGTCTGCTTCGCATGACGGTGTTCCTTTCTCTCATGCATCGGACAGCCCTGAGGATAGGAAGCGTGTTTGTCTGCTTCGCGTCGGCATGTTGCCGAAGGTTTCCGCAAAGCGGCAATTTGTTTCCGAACGTTTCCGGCGGCCCGTTGGAAACATTGCGTTGCAATTTTCCATGCCGCTTTGGCGTGCGCTCCCTATAATCACCGTCAGGCAAAGGGCACGCATCATGCAGTCACAACCCCATATCCTCGTCGTTGACGACGACCGCGAGATCCGCACGCTGCTCGGCCGCTACCTCGACGGCCAGGGCTTTCGCGTCTCGGTGGCGGCCGACCGGCGCGAATGCGAGCAGAAGCTCGGCGCCGGCCAGTTCGACCTCGTCGTGCTCGACGTCATGCTGCCGGACGGTTCGGGGTTGGACATCTGCCGCGGCATGCGCGACCGCAAGCCGCATATCCCTGTCATTCTGCTGACGGCGCTGAAGGAAGATGTCGATCGCATCATCGGGCTGGAGCTCGGCGCCGATGATTATCTCGGCAAGCCGTTCAACCCGCGCGAGCTCACCGCCCGCATCCGCGCCGTGCTGCGCCGCGCCGCACCCGAGGAGGCGCCGGCGCCGCGTGCGCGCATCTACCGCTTCGCCAGCTACCGGCTGGAGCCGGATACCCGCAAGGTGATGGATGCACGCGGCGAGCTCGTCGACCTGACCGGCGCCGAGTTCGACCTGTTGCAGGTTTTTCTGGACCGTCCCGGCCGCTTGCTCTCGCGCGACCAGCTTCTCGATCTCACGCAAGGCCGCGAGCGCGATCCGCTCGAACGCTCCGTCGACGTGCTGATGAGCCGGCTGCGCCGCAAATTCTCCGACACCGGCGACGGGCCGCTGTTCAAGACGGTGCGCAATGGCGGCTACCAGCTGACCGCGCGCGTCGAGGCGGTGGAGGCACAGGCGTGAATTCGCTGCGCCGCCGCCTCATCCTGCTGCTGATCCTTTCGATCGTCGGCGTCGTCGGCCTGGCGACCGCCGCCGTCATCAGCGTGCGCGGCGGCGGGCCGCCGCCGGAACTGACCGTGCCCTGGATCGCCCAGCAGATGGAACTCGTGGTGCGGCTGCTGCCAGGGCCGATCCCGGATGTGCTGAGGGTGCAATTCTCGGATCATCCGGCCGCCGGCAAGGTCGCCCGTGCGGAAACGGAAATGCTCAACGACATCCTGCAGCGCCGCGGCCTCGACCTCCTGGCGATCATCAGCGAGAAGCCCGGCGAAGCCGGCCAGACCGCCTCGGTGCAAATGCCCGATCACCGCTGGGCGATCACTGACGTGCCGCACCTCAAGCCGCCCGGGCGCGAATGGCTTGTTCTGGCCGGCTGGATCTCGTTGATCGTCGCCGGCGCCACCGCCGTCTCGGTCTACTTCACCTCGGTGCTGATCCGGCCGCTGGAAATGCTGGAGGCCGCCGTCTCCAAGATCGGCAATGACGGCGTGCTGGCGGCGGTGCCGGAAGTGGGGTCGGCCGAGGTCAAGGCCACCGCGCATGCGCTGAACCAGCTCTCCTCGCGGCTGCGCACCGCCATGGAAAGCCGCATGCGGCTGGTGGCCGCTGCCGGCCATGACCTGCGCACGCCGATGACGCGCATGCGCCTGCGCGCCGAGTTCCTCGACGAAGACCGCGACAAATGGCTTCACGACCTCGACGAGCTCGACCGCATCGCCGACAGCGCCATCCGCCTGGTGCGCGAAGAGGTGAACCAGGACGCCGTCGAGCCGCTGGACCTGCGCAAGATGGTAGAGGATATCGAAGCCGAGATGGTTTCGCTCGGCCATGCCGTCTCGATCGGCCATCTGGACAGTGTGTCGGTGCGCGCCGGCGCGCTCGGCCTGCGCCGCGCGCTGCGCAATTTGATCATCAACGCCGCCACTCACGGCAAGGCCTGCAGCATCGATCTCGCTCTGGCCGACAGGCGCGCCGTGCTGACCATTTCCGACAAGGGGCCGGGCATTCCGCCCGACCTCATCAACAAGGCCTTCGAGCCCTTCTTCCGCGTCGATCCCGGCCGCCAGCAATTCATCCCCGGCGCCGGCCTCGGCCTCGCCATCGCCAAGGAAATCATCGAGCGATACGGCGGGACGGTGACGCTGGAGAACCGCCAGGGCGGCGGACTGGCGCAGACGGTGGTGTTTGACGCGGTGTGAGGGGGTGGGCGTCGTGCGGACAAGCGCCTTGACTGCTAGCGGAACAGCGAAAAGCCCGGCTCCCCCACCTCCCCCTTGTGGGGAGGTCGGACCGCAGGTCCGGGCGGGGGTACTGGCACTGGCCTTGAAAGCAAATCTTGCAGCGTCGCGCTGCCCCCACCCCGGCTCGCAATCTCCGCTTCGCTGCGACTGCGAGCCGACCCTCCCCACAAGGGGGAGGGTAAAGATCAGCCCGCCATAGCCAGCGGCACGGCGCTCTTGTTGGGGATCTGGATATCGATCTCCAGCGTCGACATGGTCTCGCCCCTGTCCATCGACACCTGCAGATAATCCTGGTCGATCTGCACATGCTTGGCGATGACGGCCATGATCTCCTCGCGCAGGATTGAGACGAGGTCGGGCTGGTTGCGGTTGCGGCGCTCATAGGCGAGCAGCACTTGCAGCCGCTCGCGCGCCACCGGCGCGCTGGAGCGCCGCTTGAAGATGTCGAGCAGGTTCATGCCGCCCTCCTTCCCAGAAGACGATCGAGGAAGCCCTTGCGCTCGAACGGCACGATGACGGGCAATTGCTCGCCTTCGAGCCGCCTTGCGGCGTCGAGATAGGCCTTGGCGGCCGCATTGAGCGGCTCCGACAGCGTGACCGGCGAACCGAGGTTGGAAGCGCGCAGCACGTCCTGGCTCTCGGGAATGATGCCCAGCAGCGGCACCGACAGGATTTCCAGCACATCGTCGATGCTGAGCATTTCACCGCGCGCGGCCCGCGCCGCGTCATAGCGGGTGACCAGCACGTGTTTGGCGATCTGCTCGCCCTGTTCGGCGCGCATGGTGCGGGCGTCGAGCAGGCCGATGATGCGGTCGGAATCGCGCACCGACGACACTTCAGGATTGGTGACGATGACCGCCTCGTCGGCAAAGCGCATGGCGAGCTGCGCGCCGCGCTCGATGCCGGCCGGGCTGTCGCAGAACACATAGTCGAACACCGAGCGCAGCTTGTCGATGACTTCGCCGACGCCCTCCTCGGTCAGCGCATCCTTGTCGCGCGTCTGCGAGGCCGGCAGCAGGAACAGCGTGTCGACCCGCTTGTCGCGGATCAGCGCCTGCGACAGTTTTGCCGTGCCCTGGATGACGTTGACGAGGTCGAACACCACGCGCCGTTCCGCGCCCATGATCAGGTCGAGATTCCTGAGGCCGACGTCGAAATCGACCAGCGCCACCTTCTTGCCGGTCTTGGCCACGGCCGCACCCAGTGCCGCCGTCGAGGTGGTCTTGCCGACGCCCCCCTTGCCCGAAGTGACCACCACTACCTTGCCCATGAAAAAAGCCTCCGTTGTTGTTCGTTGTTGTCCCCGCCGCCCTGACGGCCTTCGTCTCAATCAGCCAGTCAGCTCAATGTCTCCACGCGCAGGCCCTCGCCGTCGAGGAAGGCCTGCACCGGCTTGCCGCGCGACACCCCTTCCATCTCCTCGGCGGTGATGTACCAGCCGTCGACCGACAGAAGCTCGGCCTCGTTGCGGCGGCAGAAGATGCGCGCACCGGTGTTGCCGAGCGCACCCGCCGAAGCGCGCCCGCGCAGCGTGCCATAGACATGGATCGAGCCCGCCGCGACGATCTCCGAACCGGACGCGACCGAGCCCAGCACGATGACATCGCCATGCGGATGCATGATCGCCTGGCCGGAGCGGATCGGCGCCTTGATCATCAGCGTGCCCGAATCGTAGTGCCCAGCCAGCGGCTCGCTTTCCTCAGTCTTGCTTGCGCCAGCCTTGCCCTTCGCACCGGCATCCGCCCGCGCGTCCAGGCCGCGCTCGGGCGCCCTGCCCTCCGGCTTGCCCTCTTGCCCACGGCCGGGCAGCAGCCCATCCGTCGTCGCCTCCTTGGCGCCGACCAGCACCGGCGGCAGTTCGGGGCCGAGAACGGCCCCTTCAAGCTCGATGGCATAGATGCGAATGCCGCGCGTAAAAAGCTCCGCCACCAGCGCCGCGATCTCGCTGGCCCGCGGCTTCAAGACGTTCAGATCGAGCAACACCGGCCGCCCGGCAAAATAGCCCGGCGAGTTGCCGATCCAGTGATCCAGCCCCTCCAGCCACCCCACCATGGGCGCTTCCGGGGTCAGTGTGAAAGCGACGAAAGAGCGGGCACGAAAGCGAATGGATTTGGCCTCGAGGGGAGCGGCAAAGGTCACGGCTGGCGAATCCTTACTGAGAGGTAAACGCTAGCGGGAGGATGGTTAACGAATGGTTAATGGGGGATACTTTGGAGGGTTGGAAAGGTGATTCCTGAGAGGGCCAGGATGAGGCCATGGCTTGCCTTGTTGAACTAGATGATCCAGAGATCCTCTGGTCCGAGGTAAGAGATGAATATCCGATCTCCTTCAGGCATGATCGCAGATCGAACTAGGCCTTTTCGAGCCGGATTTAGCGGGGCGCCCAGAGTGCCAAGGTACTGACCATCGGCGGAAACGACAACTCCGTGGCCGTTGATGCTATGCAGCCTAACAGGAGTACCGGCGGGTTGCACAAGACCGGGAACCCAAGTTACCGGCGCTTGGTATCGCTGATCCTTCCAAACGGTCGTTTCGCGTGGTGCAAAACTGCCGACAAAAGACAACCACATCGCGTGCGTTTCAGCCGTAGGCCAATCCGGCTGGTGGCTTACTTGAGTAACGATTTCGGAAGCCAACCACTGCTGCAACTCAACCCCATTGCCGAATGTCGCCCCAGTGTCGTTGATAGCTTTTATAGCAGCCAGCCTCGAACTAAAGCCTGCTTGGATCAGAATGGATGCAGATCGATTCATCGTGCCTGTCTCGATCGCCGAAACTGCTCTGCTCAAATCGAAATCGTCCAATGAAGCGCCCATGCCGCCGATGACATCTCCATTGGCGAGGCCACGTACGCGAATTGCTTCCATGGCCCATGGGAGCCGATACACCAGACCGCTTTCAACAAACCGAAGGGTATCTGCCTCTTGTCCAGACCCCAACGGTGCAAGTGAATCACCTCGCAGCCAACTTGCGAGAATTTCACGCCAATTTTCTGGCACTTTATCGGGAACGAAAGGACTGATTGCGAAGACGCGTTCGGCAATTGCCGCAATCGTGGCAATAGCTGCTGCGTACTCGCCGGCAATAAGGTAGCCATTCGAATCGACCAGGAGCTGGTTGCCTTCTGCCGCCAGAGCGTCAAGCGCATGCCCAGTAGTTAGACCGATGCCTGCAAGGAAGTATCCTCGCCGTCGACTAGCCGTGGACTGTGCCCAAATAAGCCTCCCGCGTGAGACAAGCGTGGCTTTGAGCGCATTCTGAGCAGCCTCGTTTCTGCGGTTTAGTCGTCGCTCCCAGAGAGAAGATTGAAGAATCGAGTCGAGAGCGGCGGCGATATCGTCGTCGGCAATGTCGTTCTCGCCGATGAGGCTTAGAATTGCCGTATCCAAGCTCGCGGTAAAGCGTTCCCAATCGGCGCGTGCCTGGAGGCGATCTTCAGCCTTCTCTCCAGCAATTTCTGGAAAGGTCCAAGCCTCGGCATTGTTTAGTACATATTCGGTGAGATTCTCAATGGACCCGCCCACGCGCCTGCGCATGCGTTGGAGCAACGTCACGACGAGCCGGAGAAGCCCGCTTTCCATTTCGCGAGATGTGACATCCGCGATCAACTTTTGCCATTGGTCCAGGCGACGTAAATGCTCGTCAAAGATTGGATAGAGTACTAGCCCCTCCACGTCGACGTAGGCCCGACCTGCGCGGCCTATGACATTCTTAAACTCTGATGTCTCGATGCGATCCTTGTTGCGGTGAAGAGAGTGAATGATCACCGCCGTTGCCGAGAGATTGAGCCCTTGTGCGAGGGTAGGCGAGGAAATCGTCACCTTGAGCACAGCCTCGCGGAGCAGCCGTTCGATCTCTTTCCGATAGGCCGAGGGCAAAGCCCCATGATGGATTGCGACGCCAAGTTTCAGGCACTGCAAAATAGGATGGTCGGGACCAAGCCATTCCTCACCAAGAACCATGGCGGTATTCAAGACACCCTCATCGGCCGTTAGTAGCGACGGCAATGCGCCGCGCAGATTAAGATCGATAATTTTAGTGGCGAATGGCTCAACTGATGCCCGAACAGGGCAAAACACCAGAACCGATTGACCATCCGCAACGAGCCTCCAAGCTGTAGCGAGACAAAGTTCCCGCAGGTCGTTCGGAAAAATCTTCTTGCGTTTGCCGACGGGCGGAACAACGCCTGTCAGGAAACGTGGAACAAATGGACGTTCTTGTCCCACTCGCAGGTTCAATCGAGCAAACTGACCGTTCCAAATGACCTCGCCATAGCGCAGACGAGTTGGACGCCACTCACTTTTGACTATGCCACCGGGTTGATCACGGCGGAGCCAGTTTGCAAAGTCGTCAAGCTGATTGCCGTCCGGCAAGATGGCAGAAAGGCAGACAATGCGCCTTTGCCCTGCGTCTGCTCGCTTCAGAAGCCGCTGGATCTGAACCTCGTAGCGAACTTCTCGCTCACTGAGGCCGATCATATGCCCCTCATCGAAGACGAGCAGGCCAACGTCATCGAGAAGTGAAGGATCGTTGCGCAACGCGAAATCCAACTTCTCAGGTGTAGCCACGACGATATTGCGGCCCCTGATCGCGTCTTGATCGAAACCGCTCACGCCAATGCTGCCATAAAGTGCAGAAACAGTCTTTCCAAGAGGGCCGAAAGTGCGTTGAAGAGTCGCCTCTGTTTGAGCGGACAAAGCTCTCAAAGGGGTGACAAAAACGATCCTCCTAGCTGCGGCAAGGCAGCGCAAGATGCAAAGCTCTGCGATGCGCGTCTTTCCGGCGCTTGTCGGAAGCGAAACGACAAGATTGTCAGCTTGATCGACTGCGCGCGTTGCTGCGGCGATTTGTGACGGCCAAAGATCTATCTCGGCTTTCGGCCTTCGCAACATGGAGGCAATAAAGAGATCGCGGAGACCACTCCATGTCGCAGCATCGCCTCCAACCGGCAACAGGGGCAACTTTTCGTGGAACGTGGAGTCCCAAAGATCGGACAAAAGATGAACGGCGACCCGATGCGACCACCATTGCGGCAACATATTCAGTTCCGCGCAAATTGAAATCCCATCTTTTAGTCTGCCGATCGCTTGATCCAGCAAAGCTCGCTCGCCCCGCTCAAGCGCCAAGAGAAAAATGTCAATCGCCCCCATGAACGCGTCGGTCAGCGCGAGATCGATGCCGTCGAACAAAAATGGAGAGGTGTCAATATCAGGCTGATCAGCTTGCTGGGCCTCGAACTGGCCTTGGAATATCGCCGCGATATTCTGATCGCTGCCGGTGCCATCAAGACGATATGAAAGGGCAAGCGCCTGAAGCACATTAAGATCACGAAGCATTAGAAGTGCAAGCGCGCGCTCGATCGGCGAGAAGTTATCGTCAGCCTGCACGATGGTCAGTATTGAATAGGCACGTGCGGAGAAGTGGGCGAGATGGTAGCCGGCCGCAGCCATAACGAAATGAAAATCACGATCATTTTCATGATGATCGCCTTTGGCTATGACAGCCTCAAGCGCCGTGGCCGAATTTTCAAACGCAAGGCGTGCTTGCGCAGGGTCACCACCCAATTCTCGGAGGCGCAGGCCGAAGCTTAGAAGTGAATAGCCATATGATTGGAGATCATAGCTAAGTTGAGGAGAGAACGCCGGAGCGCCTAGAGGTAGGACACCCTGCCGCCAGATCATTGCTCGGGCTTGACCGCGCGCGATCAGACTGCTGCGAAACCCCGGCGTGGCCGCCTCATGGATGTCCGCCTGAATGCCCTCAATCGTTGTTGGCATTTGCGATCACCAGATCATAGACTGCACCAATGAATTCCCCATGCGTTTCGACGCGAACGCCGACGCTGGATTGGGCGATAGCACCTCCGTAGCCCTGCAAGGATGCTGTTAACTGAGCAGTCGGATCATTTCCTGAGAACGTAAACAGCATATGCCGTACAGTTTGTGGCGGGATACCGAGCTTGAGTTGCGCATCGTCGATAGCATCTGCCAAGTCGTGGCTTCCCTGTTCATGCAGGCGTGATGCGATATAGGAAAGCGCATGCGCCGATGGCAGGCCGTTGTCCTTATCTAGAGCTTCGCGCGCGTCAGCAACCACACCAGCCGCAAGCACTTGGCGACTCTTGGCTTCGGTCTTGAGAAACTGGAGCCTCTGCGTTGCCGGGTCTTTCACAATGCCAATGACGTCGTCACCACGCATCGCCATATTGCGGTGGTCCTTCCAACGCAATCGCTTGACTGGCGCTTCATAGCTAGTCTGTTCAGTGATGTACTCAGTCGCGAGTATCTCGCCGAGATCTCCAGAGCGAATCGCTTTTGCCTTCGGGTAGTTTCTCGGTGACGAACGCTGCTGCTGCAGTTTTTCCGAGGCGTTGCAGAATGTGCGCAATCCTCTCCTCGGCGGCGTAGTGGCCGGGGACGACAGCGGCAGTCGCCTGGATGCCGACATCGATGTTTGCAGGATTACCAGAAAGAACCCTGAGGTTGTGGCCAACGACATTCGTATCCGTCGCATTGCACCAGTCGTTGTATTGAACCATAACTTTGACGGTCTTCCTCTAGGGTCACTGAACCCTAGCTTGCCACACCGAGGTCAGGAAACATGGAAAATCTTTATAGCTGCGAAGAATATTATCGAGGCTATAGTTGATGCTAGAACGCCGCTTCCAAACCCGAGCAGTCGCTCGCGCCACACATCTGCTTTAGTGGGTAAGCCGACTATCCGGCGAAACGCCGCTGTGTCGGTTTCTGCCACCTGCTTGAGAGCGTTCAGCTCCTCACCAATTACTTGTTTTTGGTACTCGGCGTCTTCAATTCTCTTCAGCGCATCTGTAAGATCGCGTTTGTTGGTGTCAGCTTGAACGCGAAGCTCATCAATTGCGGAAATGGCGTCCTGAAGGTTCTCGCGGGCCGAATCTATCTTTCTGATTCTTTCGTCAATCGTAACGTTTTGCCGCTCGATTCCGGCAGCATTAACTAACAAGTCCAGAAATTTAGGGCGTCGGTAATCTGGGTCTATCGCCTTGGACAGCCGCTCAAGAAAGTCAAAATAGAGACGAAATATTTTAAACAGCAAGCGACCTAAAATCGCGGCAAATTTATCCAAATCGTCCAACTGCGCCCCCCCAAAAATCCACCCGAAAACATAGTAGCAGGGTGTTAATCGGCGACAAGTGGATTCAGATTATAGAAAACCGCGAAGCGGCGACAACGCCCTAACTACAACAGGCACACAAATTCTTATTCGGCATCGCGGGCGTAATAGCGAGGAATGATGGCGTTTGAACACGTGAGTGAATCCAATCGCCGAACAACGCAAGGCGGCCGGCAAGGTCTTTGGCTACGCCGAGTTCGCCGGCCGCGATCTTGGGGTGCGCAACTTTCGACCGACCTGTGACCAGCGCAAATCTCGACGCCAAGCTCTTATACGCAGGTGGTGGCGCCGGTAAGGGTCTGTGCCGCGCAGGGATTGCGCCTCGTCGCCAAGGCCGGCGCACTGGGGATCGGGTGGCAGCGACGATATATCGGCCGCGCTGCGATCTGCACTAGCCAGCCACCAGCCTGTCTAGCGAGATCGCGCCGATGCGAGGTGCCTCGGGGGCTAGATAGACGGGATATCTCTGCCCCAAGTATTCTAGTCCTTCTTGCGGAACAAAGTCGGTATTTTCTACCTTTCAGTTTGCGGATCATCTCGCCAGTCAGGATTTGACCTCGATCAGAATTTCCCATGGCTATCGGCCTTTGCCCTTCACGTCATCCGCCGATCCCCGGGTCTTGACTGTTGCTCGGCGCCGCCAAGCCGCAAGACCCCGGACCCGTCGCCCAAACAACCCCCTCCCGCCCAGCCGTCTCCCACCCCATAGAGTTCGCCACCCCGCCTATGCTAGCCTCCACCCAGCCGGCTGAAGCTCGAGGGGGCAAGTCATGTTGGATCAATGGACTAATTTCTTCGTCATGGTGGGCGGCGGCGCGGCGGGGCTTGCGGGTTTGATCTTCGTCGCCATCTCGATCAATCCCGAACGCATTGTCCGCAACACGACGCACAAGAACCGGGCCATCAACATGCTGTCGGGCTTCAGCGCGATTTTCATGGCATGCAGCCTGGCGCTTCTGGGCGGTCAATATCTTCCGGCGCTCGGCCTCGAATGGCTTTTGCTGTGGCTCGTCGCGACATTCATCTTTGTCAGAGGCTATGTCGTCGCCATCAAGTCGGGGATGAGTTCCATCGGGCTGACCGTGCCCCGGCTCGCGGGCGGCACGGTATGTTACCTCGCCGAAGTCATCGGCGCGTTTCTGCTGGTTCTCGGACGCAGTGTGGGCCTTTACATAGCGGCCCTTGGAACCATCGTTCTCTTCGCCTTCCTAATTTCGGGCGCATGGCTGCTGATCATCGGCATCTATGAAGAGCCGGCCAAGGAATGAGCCGCACATCAGGCGCTGCGGAGGCCCTCAATGCCGCTTGAAATACTGCACCTCGCGCTCATGCTTCTCCGCCGCCTCGCGGTTGTCGAACGTGCCGAGGTTGCGCCGCTTCCCGGTCTTCTCGTCCTTCTTGCGCGAATAAAGCCGGTATTTTCCGTCCTTCAGTTTGCGGATCATCTCGCTCTCCCTTGTCCAGGATCGATCAGGACTTGCGCCTGGTCTTGAGGCTGCGCGCGGCTTGTTCGGTGGCGGCACGGTCGCTGCCCAGGCGGTCGATCAGCTCCTGCGCCTCGTCGCCCGATATGCCGGTGCGCACGGCCAGCTGCTCGACCTCCAACACGTCGGTGCTGGCGATCTCGCTTGTTTCCGGCAGCGCATCGTCAGCGGTCAGCGGCAGAGCAGACTCGCGGTCTATCTCCATCTGGGCCTGGTGCCAGTGGCGGTCGTGGTCGCCATGCGCGCCGCCTTCGCGTTGCCAGATGGCGTAGGCGCGGTCGCGGATCTTGTCGTTGCGGTCGTCGGTCATGTCCATTCCTCCGGTTGGGTCGAGGGATGAACGTCGGGTTGGGGGGATTGATCCAAAAAATTTGCGTGATCGAAATGGCCAGTCATCGCGTGCGATCTAAGCAGGCGGCGCCCCCTATTCGCACTGGCGCCTCGGCCCACCGGAATAGGGCTGATAGCTGTTGTCTTCGGGGCGGTAGGACCGGTAGCGGCTGAAGCAGGACTGGACGTGATCGTCCGAAAGGTCCGCTGTCGCAACCATTGGCGCGGCGCCGCCTTCGACATAGCTGACTTCGGCGGGGCCGACTTCGGCGGGCTGCTGCGCGGCCGGGTCGGTCGCAACGGTGTCGAGATAGGGCGATACGCAGGGCCGCTGCTGTCCGCTAAAGGACCTGTAGCTGTTGTCGTCGGGATTGTAGGAGCGGTAGCGATCCGCGCACCAGCTGACATGGGCAGATGGCAGCCTGGCTTGCTGCTCGCCCTCGTCGGGCGCCGCCGCGCCTGTATTGGTCGGGTCGGGCGCCTGCATCCTTGCGGCGGCGTCCGGCGCCGCGGGCAGCGCGGCGGCCATGCGCTCCAGGCCTTGTGCTGTCTTGTCCACGGGCTGGGCGTCCTTGGTCCAAAGCTGCGAGACACTGTCGGCGGGCTTCGCCTGATGCACGGGCTTGGCGACAATCAGCCAGGCCGCGAAAGCCAGCCCGCTGGCGAAGACCGCAAGGGTCAGCACGAAGCCGCCGACCACTGCCAAAACCGCTTTCATCACACCCTCCTTAAGCCGCTGCTAACAGAATGCGGAGCGTGCGGTCTGGTTCCAGCAAAATGGTTCCAGCAAGCGGCATATTGAAAGGTCGGCAATTAGAGCGGCCTGCCCATGCGCAAGGCAGGCCGCTCCGGCGCCTCAAACCGGCAGCCTTACATCCACCGTGAACTCGTTCTCCACCGCAAGCAGCGCGGCCACCATTTCCTTGTCGCGCTGGCGCTGTTGCAGGTATTTCATCAGCAGCCAGTCCAGCGAGATCCTTCCGGCGCCGGCGACGGCCAGCACGAACATGCCGCCGGCGATCGCCAGGTCCTTCTCGAAATTCAACAGCTCGCTCTGGCTGGCGAAGTTGGTGTGGAACAGCGTGGCCGTTGCCAGGCAGAAGCAGCCGAGGCCGATGGCGCCCAGCCTGGTCAGCACGCCCGTTGCCACCGAGAGCCCTGCCCCCAGCTGCAACGCGATGGTGGCGACAAACAGCGGCAGGCCGACGCCTTGCGCGGCCATCGCCTTGGCGGCGCCGTCGAAATGGATGGTCAGCGTCACGCCCTCATGCAGGAAGATGAAGGACATCAGCAGGCGGCCGGCAAGCAGGGTCACGTCCCTGATGTGGTATTGCGTGGCGAGGCCGGTGAGCTTCGCGTCGATTTCGGTCAGTGTCATGGGTCAGCCTCCAATTTTCTAGCACAGGCAGGCGCCACGCGCCGGTCGGGCGCGCGCGAATGGCGCTGCAATGTCGATTGTTCGAAAAGGCCGGAGCCGGCTCGAGGGAGAGGTGCCGGCTCCGGCAATGGGGCGCCAGCCACGAGCGCCCTGACTGGGATAGGGTTGGATGGGTTGGCGCCCCACTCCGTCTCGGCTTCGCCGAGCCACCTCTCCCCCCGCTTTGCGGAGGGAGAGGAAACGGGTCACCGCCTTACTGCGTCACCTTGGTGTCGATGGCCTTCTGCAGGTCGGCAAGCTCGTCGCAGCCGGCGGGGCAGAGCTTTTGCAGCGAAGCCAGTTGCTCCTTGGCCTTGTCCATGTCGCCGGTCTCGACATAGAGCTCGCCCAGATATTCGCGGGCCGCCTTGTGGTCGGGCTTCAGCTCCAGCGCCTTGTTGTAATAGGTCAGCGCGGTGGTGAAGTCGCCGGTCTTGCGCAGCGTGAAGCCGAGCAGATTGTAGACGTCGGCCTGCTGGTTGTCCTGCGCCAGCTCACGCAGATCGGCCAGCGCGCCCTTGTAGTCCTTGGCGGCGATCTTGGCCTGGACGGCGGTCAGGTCGGGCGCATCCGCGCCTTCGATATCGTCCACCGCATAGGCCGGCATGATTGTGGCGACGGGAACCACAGTCAGCACCGCAATGGCGCCGAGCAGGCCGTAAAGGGCGTGCTTGCCCCAAAAGGATTGTTTCATTGTCTTTCTCGCTTAGGTTTGGGTTACCCGTTCAAATCTGAACGGGAGTGAAGCCGTAGGCATTGCCGTCCTTGACGAAGACGCCGGTGCCCGGGAACGGGAAGTGCGAACCGGAAATGCGGATGTTGTCGGCAATCACCCGGTCGATGATCTTGTGGCGCGTGGTGATGGCCGTCGGCCCATCCTGGTCATAGCTGCCCTGCCACTCCGGATGCGGCGCCAGAAGGGCGGGCACATACATGGTGTCGGCCGAGATCATCAGCTGCTCATTGCCGGAATTGGCCAGGTACACCGAATGGCCCGGCGTGTGGCCGGGGGCCGCGATGATCTGGATGCCGGGCGCCACTTCGGCGCCGTCCTCAACCAGCTTCCAGTTCTTCCATTTCGGGAAGTTGTCGGCGATGCGCTTGCCTGCCGGCTTGCGGCCCTCGGGCAGCTTGGCGAGGCGGCTCGGGTCGGTCCACCAATTGTATTCGGTGGCGTTGACGATCAGCTCGGCATTGGGGAACACCGGCGCATTGGTGCCCTTCTCCATCAGGCCCCAGACATGGTCGGGGTGGAAATGCGAGATCATGATGGTGTCGATCGCCTTGTAGTCGATGCCGGCGGCGGCCATGTTGGCCGGCAGATGCGTGGCATTGGTCTGCCACTGGCCGACGCCCGAGCCCGCATCCATCATGATCAGCTTGCCGCCCATCTTCAGCACCACGACGGTGAGCGGAATGGGCATGAAATCGGTGGTCAGCCCCGCCTTGGCAAGCGCTGCCTTGGTGTCGTCGACGGAAACATCCTTGATGAAGGCGGGGTCGTGCGGCTTCTTCCAGATGCCGTCATAGATGGCGGTCACCTCGATGTCGCCGACCGTGTATTTGTAGAAGCCAACGGTCGGCTCCACCAGCAGCCCTGCGAGAGCGGGGCGGGTGAATTCAAGCTTGCCGGCAAGGCCGAAAGCGGCAGCGGCGGCGGCTGATCCAAGCAGTGTGCGGCGTGTCATGCTGAACATGGGTGGTCTCCTGTGGGTTGCGGGTGGTGGCAAAAGTCGGAAGGCGAGACATTCTGGGGTGACGGAGGGCCACGCCACATGGCCCTCCGTCCTGATGGCGGATGGGGTCGGGACTCGAGGGAGGTCGCGACCCCCGAACTCAGTTGCCCGGAACAGGCGGGCCGACGAATTCGCCCGCATCAGTCTGGTGAGCGGTCTGGCTGGCACCGGTCTTCACCTTGGTGCCGACCTTGTTCTGACGCGCCGTGTAGGGGATCGAAGCGGTGGCGTTGCTGTCGACACCGGCAAACGGCTGGTTGTCGGCGTTGAAGTGGTCGCTGCCGGCAAAGGCGCCGGTGGTGGCCAACAGAATGGCCGCAACCGTAAGAGTGAAGTTTTTCATGGCGATGGATCCTGTTTATTGAGAGACGCGTTGAAGGCCGGCAGTGTGCTTATCGGCCCCAGAGGCTGTCGCGATTGTGCTGGGCGATGATGTCCTGCACCGAGGTCTGGTCGGCGCCGGCCGTCACTTTGGTGTTGGCGCCGTTCTGAGGTGCCGTGTAGGAGATCGAGGCCGTGACATTGGTGTCGACGGAAGGCTGGTTGATGCCTTCGAAATGGTCGCTGCCGGCAAAGGCAGCACTCGAGGCAAGCAACATCGCAGCCACGCTGAGAGCGAGCTTGGTCATCTCCAAAAATCCTTGTTTCGTTTCTTCGGGACGCGGGCCGTTTTGGCCCCGCTGATGACAAGACCCGGAAGGGCCGTGCTTTATTCCCGGGGGTCGTGAGATTTTTTTGAAAAAGCGGAAACTCGCGGTCGCGGGCTCCCGAAACAGCCAATGGGCGGGAGCGCCAGACACACTTCAGAAACAATATTCAACAGTTCGGAAAAACTGGTGAAAAGATCGTGTGGGATAAGCACCCTGCGACAGTTCCGGAATATGTGAAGACGGCGCGGTCGAGATTGTGTTGAGTGCCCGGCCAAAAAAGGGGTCAGGCGGTCAGGGATTGCCGGTCGCGGTTGCGGATTCTTCCGTTTTGGAAGCGTCAGTCATTCCGCCTCCATCAACAACGGTTAACAGCGGCAGAACAGCCGGCAATGCATGCTTCAGCGGCGGCACGATGTGCCTGTCGCAGTATCGATAGGACGGGAAGTTTTGGAAATGGATCACGGTCTCGATATATCAGCACTCGACAGGGACACGGCACGACCAGGCGAAGAGCCTGAGGCCGGGGTGGCCGGAAATGGTTTGGCAACCGTCGACGCGCTTATAAGGAGCGCCCAGCGGTCCCTCGCCGCGCACGGCCAGATCCTGACCGGCGCCGATTTCGCCAAGGCGGGTCAGCCGGGCGAGCGGCTGGACAAGGTCTTCGAGCGGTTTGCCGAAACCTTCGCCACATTGCCGGCGGTGATTTCCGAGGGCCGCAGCTGGACCTATCAGGAGCTGGACAGCCGAGCCAACCAGTTCGCCCGCCTGCTGGCCAAGCGCGGCGTCAAGCCTGGCGACCGCGTCGGGCTCATTCTCGACCGCTCCGCCGAAACCTATGTCGCCCTGCTCGCCGTGGTGAAGGCCGGCGCTGCCTTCGTGCCGCTGGCCACCGCATTCCCCGAAGAGCGCATGGCGCTCATCATCGAAGACGCCGACGTCAGCCTGATCGTCACCATCGCCACCTATGCCTCGCGCGCCGGCCAGTTGCCGGTACCGCATCTGTTGATCGACAGCGCCGCCGCCGAAATATCAGCCCAGTCCGACGCGCCGCTGAAGCCGCACAAGGGGCTGGCTGATGACATCTGCTACATCCTCTACACGTCGGGCACGACCGGCAGGCCGAAGGGCGTTGCCGTCCGCCACCAGAGCTTCGTCAACTTCATCCGCGTCGCCGCCGCGTCCTACGGCTACCAGCCCGGCGACCGCGTCTACCAGGGCATGACCATCGCCTTCGACTTTTCCTCGGAAGAAATCTGGGTGCCGTTCGTTGCCGGCGCGACCGTGGTGCCCGCGCCCGGCCAGATGCCGCTGGTCGGCGAGGAGCTCGCCGATTTCCTGCGCCACCACGCCATCACCTGCATGGCCTGCAGCCCGACCCTGCTGTCGTCGATGACATCTGACGTGCCCAGCCTGCGCACGCTGCTGGTCGGCGGCGAAGCCTGCCCGCACAATCTGGTGGTGCGCTGGTCCAGGCCCGGCCGCAAGATCCTCAACACCTATGGCCCGACCGAAGCGACGGTGACGGCAACGATGGGCGAATTGACGCCGGATCGTCCCGTGACCATCGGCGCGCCATTGCCGACCTATTCGATCGTCATCCTCGACGCTTCGCTGCCGCAGCTTGCCGAGCCTGGCGAACTGGGCGAGATCGGCATTGCCGGCATCGGCCTGGCGGTCGGCTACCTCAACAGGCAAGACCTGACGGAGCAGAAATTCATCGCCGATTTCGTCGGCCTGCCCAACAACCCGTCAAAGCGCATCTACCGCACCGGCGACCTTGGCCGGATCAACGATGACGGCGAGATCGAATATGCCGGGCGCATCGACACGCAGGTGAAGATCCGTGGCTACCGCATCGAGCTGGGCGAAATCGAGGCCGTGCTGCTCGACCAGCCCGAGATCGCGCAGGCCGCCGTCACCACCTGGGAGATCGAGCCCGGCCGCGTCGAGCTTGTCGCCTATTACGCAGCGAAGGCAGGCCAGCCGGCGATCTCGCGCGCCGACATTGCCCAGGTGATGAAGCGCCGCCTGCCCGATTACATGGTGCCCTCCTATCTGGAGGAACTGCCGGCAATCCCGATGACGGTGTCCAACAAGGTCGACCTTCGCCAGCTGCCGAAGCCGACCAGCACCAGGCTTTCGGCCGACCGCGCCATGGTGGCGCCCGGCAATGACGACGAGCGTTTCCTGGCCGATGCGCTGGCCGCGGTCCTGAAATTCGAGGAGGTGTCCGTCGAGGACAATTTCTTCGACGATCTCGGCGCCAACTCGCTGCTGATGGCGCATTTCTGCGCCCGCGTTCGCACCCGCAAGGAATGGGCGACGACGTCGATGCGCGACATCTATCTCTATCCGACGGTCGCGCGCCTGGCCAAGCATCTGGCGATTCCAGGCGAGATGACGACGGCGACCTTCGAGCCTGTGCTGACCCGCCGGGCCTCGAATCTTGTCTACTGGACCTGCGGCATGGCCCAGCTTTCGTTCTACCTCGCCTACAGCTATGTCGCGCTGTGGGCGATCAACACCGGCCTCAACTGGGTCTATGACGCGCTCGACGAGCCGCTGCAACTCTACGTCAGGTGCGTGGCGCTTTCGGCCGGCGTGTTCTTCGGCATGTCGGGCTTTGCCGTTGCCGCCAAATGGGTGCTCATCGGCCGCTGGAAGGCCGAGACGTTTCCCATCTGGGGATGGCGCTACTACCGCTTCTGGGTCGTCAAGACGCTGATCCGCTCGGCACCTGTCGTGCTGTTCCGCGGCAGCCCGCTCTACAGCATGTATCTGCGGCTGCTCGGCACCAAGCTCGGCCACAACGCCGTCATCGAATCGCGTTCCGTGCCCGTCTGCACGGATCTCATTTCGGTCGGCGCCAACACCATCCTGCGCAAGGAATCGATGATCCTCGGCTATCGGGCCCAGGCCGGCTACATCCACACCGGGCCGCTGACCATCGGCCGCGATGCCTTTGTCGGCGTCGGCTCCACGCTCGACATCGACACCTCGATCGGCGATGGCGGCCAGCTCGGCCATTCATCCTCGCTGCAGCGCGGACAAAGCATTCCGGACGGCGAGCACTGGCATGGATCGCCGGCCGTGCCGACCACGGCCGACTATTGCAAGGTGCGCAACGTAAACCCCTACCAGGTCCGGCGCTTCCTCTATGAAGCCCTTCAACTGGTGGGGTTGTTTTTGCTTGTCACCCCGCTGCCGCTCCTGTTCCACACCTATTGGGAGTATGTCGGCGACGACTATGAGGAGACGATCGGTCTGGTCGCAATCGGCACGACGGTCACGCTTTTCGGCTATGTCGCGCTCGCCTTTTTCGCTGCCACGGTGGTGCCGCGCGTCATCAGCCTGATCCTCAAGCCCGGCCGCACCTATACGCTCTACGGCTTCCGCTACTGGCTGCAGACCGTCTCCGAATTCTCCAGCAACTCGCGTGTGCTGGGACTGCTGTTCGGCGACTCCTCGGCCATCGTCTACTACATGCAGGCCATCGGCTGGAACCTCAACAAGGTGGTGCAGACCGGCTCCAACTTCGGCTCCAACCAGCAGCACGAAAACCCGCTTCTGTGCGAGATCGGCACCGGGACCATGGTGTCGGACGGCCTGTTCATGATCAACATGCACAAGTCCGCCACGGCATTCCGGCTTGAGCCGACACGGATCGGCGAGCGCAACTATCTCGGCAACAACATCTACTATCCGCCGGACGGGCGCACGGGCGACAACGTCCTGCTCGGCACCAAGGTGATGATCCCCATCGACGGGCCGGTGCGCGAGAATGTCGGGCTCCTGGGGTCACCTGCCTTTGAAATCCCCCGCATGGTCAACCGCGACAAGGAACTCATCGCCGGCGTCGACGAGGCCGACCGGCGCAAGCGCATCCCGTTCAAGAACCGCCACAACCTGGTGACGATCCTCCTGTTCATGGCAACGCAATGGGTCGTGCTGTTCGTCACGCTGGCGATCTGGGACCGCGCGCTGAACTACTATACCGAATGGGCGGAGGTCGCCCTGTTCGTCGCCGTGATCCTGACCTCGGTGATCGCCATTCCGTTCTACATTTTTGTCGAGCGGGCAAGCCTTGGTTTCAGGAGGCTGAAGCCTCAGATCACGACGGTCCATGATGTCGCGTTCTGGCGCCACGAACGCCACTGGAAGCTGGCGGATTCGCCGATCGTGAACCTGTTCGCCGGCACGCCGTTCCGGCCGATGATCCTGCGCCTGCTGGGCGTCAAGGTCGGCAGCAGAGTCTATGACGGCGGCGCCAACCTGACCGAACGTTCCCTGGTGGAGATCGGCGATGACGTCACGCTGAACGAGGGCTCGGTCATCCAGGCCCATTCGCTGGAAGAAGGCGCCTTCAAGTCCGACTACATCCGCATCGGCGATGGCTGCACGCTTGGACCGTCCTCCTTTATCCATTACGGTGTCGTGATGGGCAAGGGATCGATGGTCGATGCGGATTCCTTCGTCATGAAGGGCGAAGAGCTGGAGCCCAACACGATCTGGCGCGGCAACCCGGCCAAGCTGCACCGGTTCGTCGAGCCGATTTCGGATGACGGCTCCAGGGTCTGACATCAGGTCCCGATAGTATCGGAGGCAACGTGACAGAGCGATCCGGAAGCACAATCGACATCCGGATCGGCCCGGTGACCCCGGCCAATCGCGCCTTGGTCACAGCACTGCAGCTGGCGCCCGAGCAGGTGGGTTTCGTCGCCAGCAATGCGGATTCGCTGCGCGAAGCCAAGACCGACAGGGACGCACGGCCGCGCGTCGTCATGGCCGGGGATCGTGTCGTCGGCTTCCTGATGTATGAGGCGCCACGCGACGACGACGAGGCGCGGATCTACCGCTTCATGATCGACCGCGCCTGGCAAGGCAGAGGCTACGGCAAGGCCGCCTTGCGTGAAGTGCTGGGCGAAATCCGGGGGCTCGGCCACATCAGGCACGTTTCCATCTGCTACGAGCCGGAGAATGAAGCGGCACGGCAGCTCTATCGCGCCGCCGGTTTCGTCGAACAAGGGCTCGACGAGGACGGCGAAATGATCGCCGATCTCGCCCTCGCTGCATCGACCGGCCGATGACGCTTCCCGCGAATCCTTCGCCCCCGGATCTGCCCGAGGAAACCGCGCTCGCGCAGGCGCTGGCCGCCATCGCCCCGAACGGGATCCGCACCGGATGCCGGCTCATACGTGACGGAGATGAGACCCACCTCTTGCCCGAGGAGGCGTGCTCCATTCCCGCGCGTCGGCCAGCCATGCGCAGGGCGAGCGGCGCGGCGCGGCGGATCGTGCACGGGCTGCTGGCGGATGCCGGCGTCAACGATTTCGCCCTCCTGCGCACGCCATCCGGCGCGCCCGCATGGCCCGGCGGGATCACGGGTTCGCTCGCGCATGATGACGACATGGCCGTGGCGGCGGTTGCAGAGATTGGTCGGATCCGCTCGCTCGGCATCGACGTCGAGCCTGCCCTGCCCCTGCCCGACGACATTTTCGCGCTCGTTGCTAGTCCAGCGGATCGGACGGAGACGGTCGACCGGCATCTTGCCGGCCGCATCCTGTTTGCCGCCAAGGAAGCGGTCTACAAGGCAGCCTATCCGCTGGACCGCCAGGTGCTGGGCTATGAGGATATCGCCGTCGACCTCAAGGCTGGCCGCGCGACGACAACGACAGGCCGCAGCGCCAGCCTCGTCTACTGTACTGCCCCGCGTGTTGTGGTGTTGGCGTTTGTCGATGGAGATACGCGCTAGCGCCTATTCGCTCACCACCTCGGTATAATCCCTCACCGCGCCATCCAGCCCGCGAATGCGCCAGTCCTCCCCCTCCCGCGCCTCGACATGACACGGCCCCAGCGGCACCTTGCCGCCGCCTTCCGGCAGGTCGAGCACATAGACCGGGTTGCAGATGCCCGACAGCCGTGCGCGCAGCGCCTCAACCAGCGCCTGGCCCTGCGCGATGGTGGTGCGCCGGTGCGCCATGCCGCGCGCCAGGTCGCCATGGTGCAGGTAATAGGGTTTTACCCCCAGCCGGTACATCAGCTCGCGGCAGAGCTCTTCCAGCACCTCGACGCTGTCGTTGACGCCCTTGAGCAGGACGCTCTGGTTGAGCAGCACGAAGCCTGCCTGCCGCATCGTCCGGCAGGCCGCCTCGGTCGCATCGGTGATCTCGCGTGCATGATTGAAATGGGTCACGACAGTGACGATCAGGCGGCCCTGCAGCGCTTCGACCAGCCCCGCCGTGATGCGCGACGGCAGCGCCACCGGCACGCGGGTGTGGATGCGCAACAGCCGCACATGGGCGATCGCCTCAATCCGGGCGCGGATTTCGGCCAGCGCCTTGTCGGGCAGCGACAGCGGATCGCCGCCGGTCAGGATCACCTCGCGGATTTCGGGATGGTCCGCGATATAGGCCAGCGCCGGCTCCAGCGCCTCACGCGTATAGCCGCGGCCGATCGAGGTCAGCGATTCCTTGCGGAAGCAGAACCGGCAATAGACCGCGCATTGATAGGTCGGGAACAGCAGCACCCGGTCGGCATGGCGATGCGTCAGGCGCGGCACCGGGCTGAATTCATGGTCGGCGATCGGGTCGCCAAGTTCGCCCTCCGTTTCCACCAGCTCATCGGGCGACGGAATGACCTGCGCCCGGATCGGATCGGCCGGGTCGTTCCAGTCGATCAGGTCGAGATATGCTTTCGGCGCCCGCACCTTGTGGAGTGTGGCGGCAGCTTGGGCTGCCGCGCGCTCGGCGGGCGACAGCGGCAGGCGGTCGAGATCGCGGACGTGGCGCACGCCCTCGCGGACATCGTCCTGCCAGGTAGCGTCGGAATTGCGGGTTGCGTCTTTGAGGTCGGTCATTGCAGGTCTCAGGCTGTTCGCGCGGACCTATCGGCCGGATGGACGGTTGGGTCAACAGTCGCAGTGATGACTGCCATGCGTTGAGTTCCTTCACACCCCCCTCTGTCCGGCAGGACAGAGGGGGGTGTGACAGAACGCTGGCGTTTGCCACGTAGCCGGCTCACCCAGTCCTTCCACCCTTCCCCGCCATCGCCACAAAAGCACTCTCAATGCTCTCAAACCGCAGTTCCGGATAAAGCACTCCCGCTTCCGGAGTGTCCGTCTCCAGCGCGGTCTCGCCGCGGATCCAGAATGCCCTGAGCAAACCAAGGCCGGGCGCCACCGCGATCAGCGCTTCAAGCTCCTCCGCACTCATCCTCGCGATGCGCGGCGAGCGGCCGCTGACCTGGCGCCAGAGATCGATCATCGCGCTCTGCGTGACCCTGTTTTGCGCAATGCGGATTTCGCGGCGGACAGCATTGGGATCCTCCAGCGCGCGCATGGTGACGGCGGCGATGTCCTTTTCGCTGACGAAGGTCGCCAGCACATTGCCCTCGCCATAGAGCGTCACCTCATCCGGCGGCAGGGGCGCCGAGCCGAAGCGGGTCAGGTCGCCAAGCGTGGCCAGCCAGGTCGAGAAGAAGCCGTTGGTGTAGATCACCGTATAGGGCAGATCGGCCTGCCTGACCGCGTCGAAGACAGCCCTCTTGATATCGAGAGGTTCTATCGAGCCGGGTGCGGCGGCGGCAAAGTCGAGGCCGAAACCGGCGGAAGGCACATAGCGGGAGACGCCCGCATCTTTTACAGCCCGCACCAGCGTCATCTCGCTGGCCGAACCGACATGCACCGAACTGATGACGCGATCCACCTGGCCGACGGCGCGCATAAGGCTGTCATAGTCGTCGAGATCGCCGATATGCACCGTGGCGCCGATGTCTCTCAGCGGGCGTATCCGTGCTTCATTGGCTGCTGTCGAGGGCCGGAGCAGAACATGCACATGGTCGCCATTGCCTGCGCTGGCCTTCGCCATCTCTGCGCCCAGAAGCCCCGTCGCTCCGATGATCAGGGTGCTGCTCATATTCCCCTCCCGTTGCGCAGGATGGAACCGTCCCAGTCGCGCTCCAGACCGATATCCTGCAAGCGGTGGTCGGAAAGCCGGGCAACCCGGCGCAGCGCGCGGCGGCGCTCGAACGCCGCCGAGCTGCGTATGGCAAGGCCGCTCATTGCGGTGCCGATGGGTCCAAGGGTCAAGCTCATTGTCCGTCTCCTGTGTTTCCTGGCGCAAGCTTGCCTCTGCCGCCCAAGGACGAGCATGACGATCGCTCACACTGTGTCTGCTCATGAGGCGCATCGTGAACTTGAAGTCTGTGCGCCGGTACGTCCTGATATTGTGGATTTCCGGGCTTTACGACAAACGACTCTTTGTGCAGGATTTGTGAGCAACGCTCACAGGTCGAGATCATGCCGCGCAGATTGCCGCCCCTCACCGCTCTGCCCGCCTTCGACGCCGCCGCCCGGCATCTGAGTTTCTCCAGGGCGGCGGACGAGCTCAATCTCACCCATGGCGCGGTCAGCCGCGCCATCCGCAACATCGAGGACAGGCTGGGCATCCAGCTGTTCGATCGCGGCACGAGGTCCGTGCGCCTGACCGCCGTGGGTGCCGCCTACGCCTTGGAGGTCGGCAAGGCGCTCGACCAGATCGCCGCCGCCACCATCGCCGCCACGCCCGACCGCTCGACGCGTATCCTCAGTGTCAGCACATCGGACGGCTTCGCCGGCCGCTGGCTGGTGCCAAGGCTGCATCGCTTCCACCGTGCCAATGCCGATATCGACGTGCGGCTGGCGACCTCTGGCGTGCTGGCCGATTTCGTCAGCGACGGCATCGACATCGCCATCCGCTATGGCAAGGGCGGCTACACCGGCGTGACGGTGGAGTTTCTCGCCGACGAGGAGGTCTTCCCCGTCTGCAGCCCGGAATTGCTGGCGGGCGACCATCCGCTGCGCCAGCCCGGTGATCTCAGGCACCACAAGCTGATCCATGACGCCTTTCGCATCGACTGGGCGACATGGCTGCAACAGGCTGGCGTCGAGGGCATCGACCCCAAACGCGGCGTGCGCTTCGATTCCGCCACCTTCGCCGTCGAGGCGGCGGTGCATGGCGAAGGCGTTCTGCTCGGCCGCAGCGCGCTGGTCTCGGCCGATCTCGCGGCAGGCCGTCTGGTGCGGCCGTTCGACCTCGCGCTGAAATCGGCAGCCAGCTACTACCTCGTCTATCCCGAAGGCGCGTTGCGCCAGAAGAAGATCAGGGCGTTCCGCGACTGGCTGTTTGCCGAGGTGACGGCCGACTGGGTTGGGATGTCCAGGATGGACCAAAACGGAGCATAGGCCGCGCGACTTGAGCCGGGCTGTTGACTCCGGCGCGGTTTGGCACACCAATGTCCGCACACATTGGGTGGGGACAGTCGATGAAAAGAGCTTACGTCAAACCGGTGCTGGCAAAGCACCAGAAACTCTCGGCCGTAACGGCCCAGACAACCAATTCCAACGACTCCCAGGCGCCCGAGAAAACCTGAACGCAGGCTGTGGAGACGCGAAAAGCGGAGCTCCCTACCTCCTCCTTGGGGGGCCGAAGGACGGGCGAGACCCGTGGCTCGCCCCGGCGGAGGTCCGGGTGGGGGTGCTGGCGCAGACTTTGCAGAAGGTGGTTCTCTCCCACCGCGGACCGCTGAGTAAGCAAGCGAGACAGGTGGACAACCCGTGGCTGCCCACCTGGCCCCCGCCTGATGCATGTCGCCCCAAAGGGGGCATCGAAGTTCAGGGAACCGACATGCATCGAAAGGACACCGGCAAGCAAAGTGAACGTTACGGCAGGCAGCGACCAGTCGTCATATGACGACTGGTCCCCAGAAGGTTTGTTCCGGTCCTACTCTTTTGCGCGGTAGGCTTCCGGTATCACGAACACCTCGTCGGCGCGGCCGTAGCCGCCGTCGGCGACTTCTTCCACCAGCACCATCGTGTAGGGCCGCACGCCTTCGCCGAATAAGTCGACGAACATGGCTGTGGTTCGATGGATGAGGTCTTCCTTCTGCGCCTTGGAGAGCGCCGCCTGAGGCATCTTGATGTTGGCGAATGGCATGATCTTTCCTTTTCTGTTGAGGGTCTGATTTCAGGCTTTGGGATGAAGCAGGTCGGCAAGGCCGATCCGTTCCATGAGTTGCGCGCGCACGCGGTCGGCAACGCCGTTGACGATGGTGGCGCCATCGTCGGAAGGATCGATATGCACGCGCAGCGGACGGCTGCCATACGGCATGGCCACGAGGTCGACGATTGCCGCCGCGACTTCAGCCGGATCGGCATCCGCCGGCTCGAGCGATGCCAGCCCCTGCAGCACCTGCTGATCGACACCGGCGTATGGGCCGGACCAATAAGCGCCGGCGCGCTCGGCATCGGCGGGAGCCGCCGCGTGGTGGAAGTGCTCCGTGCCCTTGGTGAAGGCGCCCGGCACGACGATCGTCGTTTCGATGCCGAAGCGGGCGAGTTCCAGCGCATAGCTCTGCGCCAGCGCGTCCATGCCGGCCTTGGCGGCGAAGTAAGGCGCCAGGAACGGCGGCGTGCCGCCGCGCGTGCTGCTCGAACCGACCCAGATCATCTGTGCCCGGCCGAGCGACCGCATATGCGGCAGGGCGGCGCGGTTGACACGCTGCGTGCCGACGACATTGACGTCATAGAGCTGCACCAGCTGTTCGGGCAAGAAGGACTCGGCCGGGCCGAACCCCATATGCCCGGCATTGTGGATCAGCACGTCGAGCTGGCCGGCCTCGGTGACAATCTGCTGGATCGCCGCTTCGGCCGAGGCATCGGAGGTGACGTCGAGCGCGATGGTCTTCAGCACCACACCCTCGTCACGGGCGAAGTTTTCCATCTCGGCTACCGCAGCACTACGCGCCGAGGGGTCGCGCATCGAGGCATAGACGGTGTGGCCGGCTCGCGCCAGCGCACGCGCCGTCATCGCGCCGAAGCCGCTGGAAGCGCCGGTAATCAGGATTGTCTTTTTCATAGTCATCTCCTCAGATTACGCCGCCATTGGCGCGGATGATTTGTCCGTTGACCCAAGAGCTATCCGGCCCGGCCAGGAACGCGACCACGCCGGCAATGTCGTCGGGCTGGCCGAGCCGGCCGAGCGGGATCATCTTGGCCGTCGCCTCGATCTGCGCGGCGCTCTTGCCGTCCGTGAACAGCGCGGTCTCGACCGGTCCGGGCGCCACCGCATTGACGGTGACGCGGCGCGCGCCAAGCTCCTTGGCCAGGATGTGCGTCATCGCCTCGACCGCCGCCTTGGTGGCTGCATAGACGCCGTAACCCGGCTGGTAGAGGCCGACGACGCTCGAGGAGAAATTAACGATGCGGCCGCCATCGCGCAGGCGTTTTGCGCCTTCGCGCATGCCACGGAACACGCCGCCGAGATTGATCGCGATCTGCGTGTCGAACGCGGCATCGTCGGTCGCGGCGATCGGCGACAGCTTCATGATGCCGGCATTGTTGACCAGGATATCGACACCGCCGAAGGCCTTCTCGCCGGCATCGAATAAGATGGCAATGCCCGTGGGATCGGCGATATCGGCCTGCACGGCGATCGCCTTGCCGCCTTCTGCTTCGATCGCGCCGACGACCGCTTCGGCTTCGGCACGGCCCCGTGCATAGTTGACGACGACGGCGATGCCGTCGCGGGCGAGCCGCCGGGCGATCGCCGCACCGATGCCCTTGGAGGCGCCGGTCACGATCGCGGTTCTGGTTGGGTTACCCGTACTTGTCTGCTGGTTTGTCATCGAAGTCTCTCCGTTTGTCAGTGACACGGATATAGGCCAAGCCAACTTCCGGATAATCAGCTGTCTCTTGACATCACTATTCGGAAACTGCGAACAAAGGCCATGGATCGCCTGGATACGATGCGGCTCTTCGTGCGCGTGCTGGAGCGGCGCAGCTTTACCGCTGCCGCCGCCGATCTCGGCCTGCCCAGGTCAACCGCAACCGAGGCGATCCGCCGCCTCGAAGAACATCTCGGCGCCCGTCTGCTGGAGCGCACGACACGGCAGGTCAACGCCACGCAGGATGGCGAGGCCTATTACCGGCGCTGCCTGTCGATCCTGGCCGAGATCGAGGATGCGGAAGCCGCCTTCCGCAAGGCAGAGCCCTTCGGCCTGCTGCGCATCGACGCCAGCACGCTGCTCACCCGCACCTTCCTTTTGCCGCGCCTGCCGGAGTTCTTGGCCCGTTATCCGCGCATCGATCTGCAGATCGGCCAGAGCGACCGGCTGGTCGACCTCGTGCGCGAGGGCGTCGATTGCGTCATCCGCGTCGGCGAACCGCCCGACAGCGGCATGATCATGCGGCGGCTCGCCATGATCCGCGAGATGACTTGCGCCAGTCCCGCCTATCTCTCTCGCCACGGCACTCCCGCCTCCCCCGATGCGCTCGATGGCCATCAGGCAATCGGCTTCGTCTCCTCGCGCACCGGCGAGGTGCTGCCCTTCGAATTCACCATCGGCGGCAAGACGCGCGAGATCCGGCTACCGGGCCGCGTCGCCGCCAACAATTCCGACACCGCCGCCGACCTCGCGCGGCTTGGCCTCGGCCTCATCCAGGCGCCCCGCTATCGCTTCGAGAAGGACCTCGCCGATGGCACGCTGGTCGAAGTGCTGGCCGGCTATCCGCCCTCACCCACGCCGCTGTCGGCGCTCTACCCGCAGAACCGGCAGCTCTCGCCCCGGCTGCGCGTCTTCCTCGACTGGGCAGCGCGCATCTTCGCCGAGGCGGATCTTTAGCGACGGCTCCGCCGTTGCCCATCGGCGCGAACTGATGTCATTGTTGCCGCGACAGCGCGCCATGGGGAGATGGGGCGCCGCCAGGGAGGACTGATATGACCGGCTTGCCGCGCTACGAGGACGCCGTTTCGAACTTTCGCATCGAGGATGAAATCACCAGGCTCGACGGCGACCCGGCGACCGGCATAAACGCCTATATCGAATGCTGCGGCCGCCATACCGGCCAGAACCGGCTGGCGCTGCGCGCGATCTCGGCCAGTGGCGAACTAAGGCAGTTCAGTTTCGACGACCTCGCCGATATGTCGGGCCGCGTCGCCAATCTCCTGAAGGCAACCGGCGTCGGTCCCGGCGATGTCGTGGCCGGCATGCTGCCGCGCATTCCCGAACTGGTGGCGCTCATCCTCGGCACCTGGCGCATCGGCGCCGTCTACCAGCCGCTGTTCACCGCCTTCGGCCCGAAGGCCATCGAGCATCGCCTCGGCTACAGCGGCGCAAAACTGGTGGTGACCAACCCGGCCAATCGCAGCAAGCTGGACGAGATCGAGAACGGACCGCCGATCACCATCATTCTTGGCGCCGGCGATGCCTTGCCCCAAGGCGACATCGATTTCCGCGCCGCCCTCGCCGCCGCCTCCCCCGATTGCGAACCGGTGATGCGCCAGGGCGACGACCTGTTCATGATGATGTCGACCTCGGGCACGACTGGCCTGCCCAAGGGCGTGCCGGTGCCGCTCAGCGCGCTGCTCGCTTTCGGCGCCTATATGCGCGATGCGATCGGGCTGCGCCCCGACGACATCTTCTGGAACATCGCCGATGCCGGCTGGGCCTACGGCCTCTATTACGCCATCACCGGTCCACTGCTGCTCGGCATCGCCACCACCTTCAACGAGGGCGCCTTCACCGCCAAAAGCACCTATGAGGTCATCGAGCGGCTCGGCGTCACCAGCCTTGCCGGTTCGCCGACCGCCTTCCGTCTGCTGCTCGCCGAAGGGCCGGAGGCCGCCGCGCGCATCAAGGGCCGGCTGCGCGTGGTGAGCAGCGCCGGCGAGCCGCTCAACCCGGAAGTGATCCGCTGGTTCGACGCCCATCTCGCCGCGCCGATCCACGACCATTACGGCCAGACCGAGAACGGCATGATGGTCAACAACCATCATGGCCTCGCGCACACCGTTCGCACGGGCTCGGCCGGTTTCGCCATGCCGGGCTACCGCATGGTGGTGCTCGACGACGAAGGCCGCGAGCTCGGCCCCAACCAGCCCGGCATCCTCGCCGTGGACATCGCCAATTCGCCGCTGCGCTGGTTCGACGGCTACCATCAGGAGCAGACGCCAGCGATTGTGGATGGCTATTACCGCACCGGCGACACGGTGGAATACGAGCCGGACGGCTCAGTCTCCTTCATCGGCCGCGCCGATGACGTCATCACCTCGTCCGGCTACCGCATCGGCCCCTTCGATGTCGAAAGCGCGCTCATCGAACATCCCGCCGTCAACGAAGCTGCCGTGGTCGGCGTGCCCGACCCGCAGCGCACCGAAATCGTCAAGGCCTTCGTCATCCTGGCGCCCGCATACAAGGGCAGTCCGGAGTTGGCCGAGGAGCTGGCGCAGCATGTCCGCAAGCGGCTCTCGGCCCACGCCTATCCGCGCGAGATCGATTTCGTCGCGGAACTGCCGAAGACGCCAAGCGGCAAGATCCAGCGGTTCCTGCTGAGGAAGGCGGAGGTGGAGAAGCGGAAGGGGTGAGAGGGCCGCACCTTCAGGCGACCAACTCCATGGCCACTCTGATCGTCAGCCGAGGCGCCCACGAAACAAGGTGGTGCCGTCGCTTAGCCGCGACCTGGAAATGTCCCGCAATCCAGCCTCGGTCATCCACGCGCGATACTGGCCTTCCGTATAGGATTCGCCGTGGCGATAGAGGTTCAGGAAGGTGAGGTTGAGAAAGACCCCTTCGGGCGGGCCGAGGCGATCGTCATCGACGACACCCCACCCCGCGATGGCGATCTCGCCTCCTTGCGTGAGGCAACGCGCCGCGTTCAGGATCGAACGGCGTGCCTGGTCCGGCGGAAGGACTTGGACGACGGCCTTCAGGATCGCCAGATCGTGCCGGCCGATCGATGGCGCGACAGTGATGTCGCCTTCTTCGACAACCACGTCGCTGGCACCATATTCCGCCAGGATATCTGGCGCGACCGCCGCGACCGTCGGCAGTTCCATCAGCGTCGCCGCGATCTGCGGTCGTTGCTCGCGAAGTCCGACGAGAATGGTTCCGGCGCCGCCGCCGATATCGATCACCGAACGGATCGCCGAGAGGTCCAACTCGCGGGCCAGGTTTCGGCCGAAAATCACCCCGCCCGGTGCCAGCATGCGGCTGAAGGCCGCCGCGGACTCAGGCCCCGCTTCGGAAAAGTCGTGTAGTGCTGCCGGCCGGCTCTGCCGCAGCGACTCCGCGGTCAAGAGGTCGGCTCCCCAGAGCTCGCGCAGCAGCGCATGATCGCCGCCGCGATAGGCCGGCTTGGACGCGTCGAGGAAGGCGGACGCTTCGGCCCCGTTGCGAAATTGACCATCCTTGACATCGAGGAGACGGATGCTGGCGAGCGCGTAGAGGAGCCGCGACAGACGATCGGGCTCGACGTTGAGCGCCGCCCCGAGGCTGTCGGCGGTCGCCGCATCGCCAGCGAGCCGGGTGAAGATGCCAAGCTCCAGCCCGGCGCGAAGCGCCAGGGCCTCAGGCACCGCTGCGATCAGCCTGTCGATCCGATCGGAATCCACCATGTCACACCCCCTTCCTCCATCCAGGATCGGCTTCGAACAAGTTCCCAGATCCAGCGGTTCTTACCGAGCAAGGCAGAGGTCGAGAGGCGGAAGGCCTAAGGGAACAGTTGGGTCTCAAACCGCTGGGAATTGCTCGACCTCCCAATCGAATGGCCCCCGGCGCATGAAAACCTCCAAGGCTCTGGCCGCAGCACGTCTCAGCCGCTCCCAAGGCTCAGTTCCTATCACTTGCTCGAGCGGGGGTAACATTTTCGGCGTATCATCAGATACGCGGTTCAACACAGTGCGATAATCCCGAAGTGCTTGCTGCTCGTCGATGGAGAACACCGGTTCAGCATAGTGCTCGAGGACTTCATCGGACGCATAGTCACCCCATTGATTGAAAGCTTCGTGCGGGATGCGAACATTCGGAACAGCGGCTTGATATTTTCGCTGCTCTTCATGGGACGATACCCACTCAAAATATCCGATCAAATGGTTGCGGTAACGCTGATTCAGAAGGATGTCAGAGATCGGCCGCTCCGCGACTTTGGGCGTCCCCGCGCCGCCGGTATTGTCGGTCATTGATAAGCCACCTGCTTTTCCGAGCGGCTGACACTATGCCATGAACCAGTTCAAGTACCAGCTCCCACCGGCGTGTGTGCTGGCGACGCTGCTGCCTGGATCGGTCGAGCACCAGAACCTTGACTGCCCCGGAGCGGCAGTCTCTTGTCGCGACAGGTTTGGCCGACAAGGGAGGTGCCCGCCATGGAAAAGATCATTCTCGACTGCGATCCTGGGCACGACGACGCCATCGCCATCCTGCTCGCGGCAGGCAACCCTGATATCGACCTGCTCGGCATCACCACGGTTTCGGGCAACCACAATGTCGAGAACACCACGCGCAACGCGCTGTCCGTCTGCACCGCCTATGGCATCAAGGTGCCGGTGGCCAAGGGCTCGCCCGGTCCGCTCCTCATCGACCAGGTGCTGGCCGTCGAAATCCATGGCGACACCGGGCTCGACGGCCCCGTACTGCCGCCCGCCTCGTTCGACCTCGACAAGCGCCACGCAATCGACTTCATCATCGACACCGTCATGGCGCATGAGCCGAAGACGGTCACGCTGGTGCCGGTCGGCCCCTACACCAACATCGCGCTCGCCGTGCGCAAGGACCCGCGCATCGTCAGCCGCGTGAAGCGGGTCGTCGCCATGGGCGGCGCCTACACGCGCGGCAACATCACGCCGGCCGCCGAGTTCAACGTCTATGGCGACCCGGAAGCCGCCGACGTGGTGTTCCGCGCCAATTGGGACGTCACCATGGTGGGGCTCGACCTCACCCACCAGGCGCTGGCCACCCCGGACCTGCAGGACAGGGTGCGCGCCATCGGCGGCCCGATGGCCAAGTTCATCCTCGACATCTGGGCGTTCATAGCGACCACGCATGGCGGCCTGCTGCAGATCGAATATCCCGCCATCCATGACGCCTGCTGCGTCGCCGCCATGATCGATCCAACCGTCTTCACCACCGAGAAGGCCGACATCCGCGTCGAGCTTGCCGGCCGCTGGACCAAGGGCATGACGGTCTGCAATTTCGAGAAAATGGGCGGCATGCACCATTTCGGCGGCACGGCGAGCGAGCAGACCGACTTCCGCCACACCGTGGCGATGAAGCTCGACCATGCGAAGTTCTGCGACCTGATCGTGGATGCGCTGGAGCGGCTGGTGAGGGAGAAGGGGTGAGCCAGGCTTTGTGACCGCTATGGGCCGATAGCTGACTGTCCGCTTAACGGCGAATGATCTCGAAAAGCTGACCTTGGTCCAGGTGGCAAGCATTCTATCGGATGGCGATCCGTTCTCCGGCTGCGCCGAGGCCTCCAGACAGATGCTCAGCCAACACCGAGCGCTGCAGCGTGCTCATCCGCTACCCTGCCAGGGTAGCCTAGCCCGGATGATCGGCGGGCATGGGGTCCGATGACCGTTCGTTAACCAATGGGACACGGTGTCTCACGCACGGATGCGGCCTTCACCCCTGGGAAACCGTTGCCGGGCTACCAACTCCATCCATTGGAGACTGCCATGGCCGATAAGACGACGACTGCGAACGCGCTCGAAATTCGTGGACTCTACAAGAGCTTCGACAAGCCTGCGGTGGCTGGCCTCGACCTGACCGTCAGGGCGGGCGAGTTTTACGGCCTTCTTGGCCCAAATGGCGCCGGAAAGACAACGACGCTGCGCATGGTCGCGGGGCTGCTCCTGCCGGATGCGGGAACGATCACCATTGCGGGTCGCGACGCGCTCCGAAGCCCGGTCGAAGCCAAGCGCATCGTTGCCTGGATATCGGACGAACCGATGATCTACGACAAGCTCACGCCATTCGAGTATCTCGAATTCGTCGCCGGTCTGTGGAGCGTCAAGGCAAGCACGGCACAGGAACGGGCAAGGCAGCTGTTCGATCTACTGGACCTGACGCCGCATGCACACACGCATTGCAGCGGCTTTTCGAAGGGCATGCGACAGAAGGTGGCGTTGGCCGGAGCATTGGTCCATGACCCGGAAATCATCATCCTTGACGAGCCGCTGACCGGCCTTGATGCCGGCTCGGCACGTCAGGTCAAGCGGGTGTTGCGCGAACGCGTCGATGCCGGCGCAACGGTCATAATGACGACGCACATTCTGGAGGTGGCCGAACGCATGGCTGAACGCATCGGAGTCATTGCCAAGGGCAGGCTGATCGCCGAGGGCACTTTCGAGCAGCTGCGGCGGCAGGCCGGCCATGGCGCGGGAACCCTCGAAGATACCTTCCTGGCTCTGGTGGCCGAAGCGGCATGAGCGCCGATCCCGCAACGATCGGTTGGCTGGCGGCACATGAATTGCGCCTCTCCTGGCGCGACTGGTTCTATCTCTTCACTGCGGGCAACAAGAAGCGTTCGCGCAGGTTAGGCATATTCTTGATAGTCGGCGTGCTGCTCGCGCATGCCTTTGCGTTATTTGTGATTGGACGTTTCACCGCCGCCGATTTTCCCGTTTTGCGTGCCAACTATCTACTGCTGACTAGCGGTGTGCTGCTCTATTTCTTCCTGATGACCTCGCAGGCGATGGAAGCGGCGACCCGTGTGCTGTATGCCCGCGCCGATCTGGAATTGCTGCATTCATCCCCGGTGGCGCTGCGGCGGGTCTTTGTCGTGCGCCTGACGATGATCGCGATTTCGATCGGCACCATGGCGATGCTGATCGCATCGCCCTTCATCAACGTCTTAGCTTGGCGCCAGGGAGCTCAATGGCTGGCCGCCTATGGCGTGGTGTTCTCGACGGGGTGCGTTGCAGCTGCTCTGGCCATCACGCTGACCGCGTTTTTGTTCAACGTCGTCGGCCCGCGGCGCACGCGCTTTGCCGCCCAGTTTGTGGCCGCAGTCGTCGGCGCGCTGTTCGTCATCTCGCTGCAGGTCATCGCTATCTTCACGACCGACACGCTCTCGCAGTTGGCGGTCTTGAGGGACGAGTGGGTAATTGCGCTTTCACCGCCCGAGGACAGCCTGGTGTGGTGGCCGGCGCGAGCCGCGCTTGGCGACGGCGAGAGGCTGGCCTGGGTCCTTTTCTGTGCTGTGGCTCTGGCCACCGCCGCCATTGCAATTTTCTCATGGCGCTTCGTGCACTACACGGCGCTCACCGCCAACATTGGCGAGAGCGGTTCGATCCGCCAAGGCAAGGCAGCGTCGTTTCGTCTGACGTCGCCGGGACACGCCTTGCGCCGCAAGGAATGGACATTGTTGCTGCGCGATCCCTGGCTCATATCGCAAAGCCTGATGCAACTGCTCTACATGCTGCCACCCGCGATATTGCTATGGAAGAGTTATGGCCACGGCACGGACGCGCTGGTTCTGATCATCCCCGTGCTGGTGATGGCATCTGGGCAGTTGGCCGGCGGTCTGGCCTGGCTTGCCATTTCCGGTGAGGATGCACCCGACCTGGTGGCGACCGCGCCGGTGACCGCGACAACCATCATACGCGCAAAGGTCGAGGCGGTTTTGCGCGCGATCATAGTTGTCATCGCCCCATTCGTCCTGGCTTTCGCGATGGTTTCGCCTCGACACGCGTTGGTTCTGGCAGCCGGGTCGGCACTGGCGGCGATCTCGGCGACGATGATCCAGCTTTGGTTCCGCGCGCAGGCGCGGCGTGCCCAATTTCATCGTCGCCAGACCTCCTCGCGCATCGCGACATTCGCCGAAGGGTTTTCGTCAGTCGGCTGGGCAGGCACCGCCGCCCTCTACGCTGGTGGCTTTACAGCAGCCAGCGTCGTTGCCGGGATCCTGACCCTGCTGACGCTGGTGGTAACTTATTTCGCCGCGCCAAAAGCGACGGGATAGGTGAGTCCGACCTGTCTCCGACAATCGTCCAAAGTCCGCCTCTAGAGCAAATGCCGATCCAGCAATCACACTGGATGACTGCTTGCGGAAGATAGAAAAGCTGACTTCAACGGCCGACATAAGGCGCATTGCCGCCATGTGTCCACTTGCACAAACTCAATGCGCCACGCCATCCGCAGCGTGCAGCAGCCTCCAGGCCGAACCAACCCGTCCACCGAACTGCGCCGCAAACCGCTCCGCCACCGCATCCTCCAGCCCGTCATCGACCAGCGCCTCGATGCTTCGTTGCATCAGGGCAAGCTGCATCAGCCTTGCGTATTCCCGGTCGGCCTCTCGCATGATCTCCGTAACGTGGTAGGCGACGACGGGCTGTCCCAGGCATGACAGCAGCGCGTTGGCGTCGGCTGTCGCGGCCATAACTGCGTCTTCGATCTTCATTCTGGCGCTCCACATCAAAAATGATGCTGACGCCTCCCCGTAAAGGCGACGGTGGTCCGTCGCTTCTTTTTTGAGTTCAGACCCTGCGCGAACTGAACGGCACAGGACTGATGATTGCTGTCTTCTCCGGCCTCTTGGGCAACCTCGTCTGGCCAGGAAACAGTATCCGTCAGATTTGATTCAAAGGCGAATGGATAGTTAATCGATGGTTAATGGCGACGCTTGGCCTGCCTCCCCGATCAGGATGTTTCGCTTCGGCGTTTCCTGCCGCGCAATAGCCGCAAAGCTGCCCGATGGCTGCCTTGCCTGTTGATCGCCACGAAGAAAGGTTCTGTCATGCGGTTGGTCTGGACGGTCATGTTTGCACTCGCGAGCACCACGGCTTTCGCCGCCGCGCCCGAGGATGATTATATCGCCGCGCGCGACAAGGCGATTGCGGCCATCGCTGCGATGGACAGCGCCAACACCCCGGTGGAAACGGTCGATGCGGCCAATGAAAAAGCCCGCGCCGATCTCGAAACGCGTCTCAACGCCCTGCTTGGCCCCTTCACGGTCAAGGATTTCCCGGCGGCCGGCACGATCAACTTGGAAAGCCTCAGCTCCTCCGATGTCGGCTTCGGCATGCTGGACGGGCTGCGCCACGGCACCGACGAAGGCCCCAGCATCGTGGCCTCGACACGCGGGCTGGTCGAGCGCTGGCTCAAGTCGCGCGCCTCGGAGACGGATGCCGACCTCAAACTGCCCGCCAGCTTCGACGCCGCGCTGAAGCTCGACGCCTTCTACACCCAGGCCATCGGCAGCGACGCCGCCTTCACCGGCACGCTCGACTTCGCGCTGAAGAAACCCGAGGGCGCCGACATGGCGATCGCCCGCCTGGGCGGCTGGGCACAGGATGTCGGCCCGAATTACGACCAGCAGGTCGTCGTCACGGTCGTCAAGGGCAACAGCGTCCTGATCGCCGAAGCGCCCGCGACACCGCCCGTCCCGAAGATCGCTGCCTGCGACGCCGGGTGGGCCGCCGCCGACGCCGCCGCCCAGAAACTAGCCAAGCAGGCCACCGACGACAGCGACGAAGGCACATCCGACGCCGCCAACGCCGCCTGGGAAAAAGCCGACAACGACTTCCGCGACTGCATGGGCAAGAACCTGCCGGCGAATGCCGTCTACCCCGCACTGCTCGCCCAGGCGCAGGCGCTGGCCGATAAGATGGCGGGGAAGTAAGCGCGACGCGGAAACTTCCAATCTCCCCCCTCGTGGGGGAGATTGGCAGCGTCGCCGCCGGCGCAAAGTTCTCACCCCTTGTCACCCTCGCATCCCATCACAATATTGTCGTCGCGCTGGCACCTGCCGAGTTGCCAGCGCCCTTAAAAATGGTTGAAAGAAAGTCCCGCAGGCGCTTCAGCGCGGCGGGCGGATGAACAGCGTGGGAAAACCGAAATGACGACGGATACCAAAGCGACGGAAACCAGGGCGTTCGAGGCGGATGTTTCGCGGCTGCTGCACATGATGGTGCACTCGGTTTATTCCGATAAGGACGTCTTCCTGCGCGAGCTGATTTCCAACGCCGCCGACGCCTGCGAGAAGCTGCGCTTCGAGGCCGTCAGCCATCCGGAATTGCTGGGCGACGACCCCAAGCCGCGCATCTCGATTTCAGCCGATCCCGACAACAAGCAGATCACCGTCGAGGACAATGGCATCGGCATGAGCCGTGACGACATGGCGGAAGCGCTGGGCACCATCGCCCGCTCTGGCACGCGTGCCTTTGTCGAGCGCCTTGGTTCCGGCTCCGAGGACACGCAGCTCATCGGTCAGTTCGGCGTCGGCTTCTATTCGGCGTTCATGGTGGCGGACCGCGTCGACGTCATCAGCCGCTTGGCGGGCAGCGGGGAGGCCTGGCGCTGGTCCTCCGACGGCAAGGGTTCCTACGAGATCGCCCCTGCCCCGCTCGAAGCCGCCCCCAAGCGCGGCACCCGCGTCGTGCTGCATCTGATGGACGACGCCGCCTCCTACACCGGATCCTACCAACTCGAGCAACTGGCCAAGTCGCAGTCGGGCCACGTGCCGGTGCCGATTACATTCATCGAAAAACCCGGCGCCGAGGCGCGCGACATCGCCGATGGCACCGCACTCTGGGTCAGGCCGAAGAGCGAGATCAAGCCGGAAGAATACACCGACTTCTACCGCGGTCTGTCCGGCCAGTATGACGAGCCGGCCGCCACCATCCATTTTCGCGCCGAGGGCCGGCAGGAATATTCCGTGCTCGCCTTCGTGCCGGGATCGCGGCCGTTCGACCTCTTCGACCAGGACCGCAAGGGCCGCATGAAGCTCTATGTGCGCCGCGTCTTCATCACCGACGATGCCGACCTTCTGCCGCGCTATCTGCGCTTCGTGCGCGGGCTGGTCGATTCCGCCGACCTGCCGCTCAACGTCTCGCGCGAGATGATCCAGGAAAGCCCGCTGCTGGCCGCGATCCGCAAGGGCCTGACAAACCGCGTGCTCGGCGACCTCGTCAAGCTGGCCGAAAACGACGCCGAGGCCTACGCCAAGATCTGGGAGAATTTCGGCGTCGTCCTCAAGGAAGGCCTCTACGAGGACCATGAGCGCCGCGAGCAATTGCTGAAGCTCGCCCGCTTCCACTCGACCGCGTCGGGCGAAGGCTGGCGCGGCCTTGCCGACTATGTCGCCGCGATGAAGGAAGGCCAGAAGGCGATCTTCTTCATCGCCGGCGACGACCGCGCGCGGCTCGAAGCCTCGCCGCAGCTCGAAGGGTTCAAGGCGCGCGGCATCGAGGTCCTGCTGTTGACCGACCCGGTCGACAGTTTCTGGGTGACGATGGCGCCGGACTTCGATGGCAAGCCGTTCAAGTCGGTGACGCAAGGCGGGGCTGAGCTGTCCGAGATCCCGCTGCTCGACGAGGCCAACAAGCCGGAGACAGCGGCGACGCCGGAAGTCGACAGCTTCCTGGCTTTCGTCAAATCGGCGCTTGGCGACGCCGTCTCCGACGTCAAGGCGTCCGACCGCCTGACTGAAAGTGCCGTCTGCCTGGTCGCCCCCGAGCATGGTCCCGACCGGCAGTTCGAGCGGCTGATGAACGCCGCCGGCCGCCTCGACAAGGCAGCCAGGCCCATCCTGGAAATCAACCCGCGCCACGAACGCGTGCTGGCGCTGGCCAGCCTCGGCGACGACGACCAGGCCTTCAAGGACGACGCCGCCCATCTTCTCTATGACGAGGCCCGCGTGCTCGACGGCGACAAGCCGGCCGACGCCAGGGCGTTTTCGGAGCGCCTCGCCCGGTTGATTGCGCGGGGGATTTCCAAGGGCTGAGGCAGCGCCGACCAACCCGTCCTCGACACTGGCTCAATCGCCTGGTGTAGACATCGGGCCTGCGATCACCCAATCTGGCACCGGGAACAAAACAGGCGCTTCAAAGAAAGCGCACCGGGTGCTCATGAAACGACGATGGACATTGTATGATCCACGGCTGGCCTGGATGCTCGTCGCGCCGGTGTTCCTGCTGCTGATCTTCTTCCTGGTTCTGCCGATCGCGGTGATGACCGCCTACACCTTCTTCACCTTCGTCACCGCCGGGGTGGAAACCAGCGCGCTGACGACCGCGAACTGGCATGAATTCTTCACCGACAGCTACTATTCCGGCTTCCTTGTGAAGACGCTGCGGGTCGGCGCCATGACGGCGGTGCTCTGCGGGGTGCTAGGCTATTTTCCGGCCTATTTCATCTGGGCGACGACCTTCAAGCACAAATGGCTGCTGCTGCTTCTGCTCATCGTGCCGTTCTGGATCAGCTTCACCATCCGCACCTTTTCGTGGATCAACATCCTGGGCGAACAGGGCGTCATCAACGTCGCGCTGCTGAAGCTGGGGATCATCAACGAGCCGCTGCCGATGCTCTACAATGAGGGCGCGGTGATCCTCGGCATGCTGCACTTCCTGCTGCCCTACATGATCCTCAACGTCTATGTCAGCCTTGAGAGCATCGACCGCACGTTGATCGCGGCGGCCCGCTCGATGGGCTGCACCAGCGCGCAGGCATTTCGCGAAGTGACGCTGCCGCTGTCCCTGCCTGGCCTAGCGGCAGGCCTGCTGCTCTGCTTCGTGCTGGCCGCCGGCAGCTATGTGACGCCGCAATTGCTGGGGTCCGGCCGCGACGCGCTGTTCGGCAATCTGATCTACGACACCATCATGGGCGAACTGAACTGGCCGATGGGCGCCACGCTGTCGATCGTGCTGTTCGTCGTGCTCGGCTTCTTCGCCGCTGTCTACACCCGCTACATGGGCATGTCGCAGATCGTCAAAGGACTTGCTGGATGAAGGGGGCGAATGGATGAAGGCGAGGCGCAAGCAGGAAGGCAGATGGGCCTGGCGGCTGACCGGCTTCGTCACGCTCTGCGTCTACATCTTCATGTTCGCGCCGATCGTGGCGACGGTGATCCTGTCCTTCAACGCCTCGATGTTCGGCGGCTTCCCGATGACCGGCTTTTCCCTGCAATGGTACGCCAAGCTGATGGCCAACGAGCAAGTGCTGACCGCCTTCCGCACCTCGCTGTGGATCGCGCTGGTCACATCAGCCGTCACCACGGCGATAGGCGTCGTCACCGCCTTTGCGCTGGTACGCTTCGAATTCCCCGGCAAGCAGGCGCTGAGCACGCTGGTGATCCTGCCGGCGCTGGTGCCGGAAACCATTCTGGGCGTCGGCCTGCTGGTGCTGATCAAGGCGATCGACCAGCCGCGGACCATGCTTTTGCTGGTGCTCGGCCATATCCTGCTGGCGGTGCCCTATGTGGTGCTGATCACCCAGGCGCGCATGGTCGGCATCCGCCGTGTCTATGAGGAAGCCGCCCTTTCGCTCGGCGCCTCAAGGGTCTCGTCCTTCCGCGAGATCACGCTGCCGCTGCTTATCCCCGCCGTCGTCGGCGGTGCGCTGCTTGCCTTCACCATCTCGTTCGACAACACATCGGCCAGCCTGTTCTGGCGGCCGGCCGGTGTCGAAACCATGCCCACCCAGATCCTGTCGATGCTCAAGATCTCGATCAGTCCGGAGATCAACGCGCTCGGCACCGTGATGATCCTGGTGACCGTCGGCATCCCGCTGCTCGGCGGCCTGATCCTGCAAAGCCTGACCAGATTGAAAAGACGCGGCCAACCAACGGAGGAAGCACGATGAAACTGAACAACAGCAAGCGGCTTGAAAGGCTGCACGACCGATACCAGAACGGCGATCTCAGTCGCCGCACCTTCCTGACGCTGACCGCGGCCGCGGCCGCCGCGGCGGGCCTCGACATGCCCTGGATGCGGCAAGCGCTCGCCGCGGTCGAAGAGGTTCGCTTCGACGGCTGGGGCGGCACGGTGCAGGACGCGATCGACAAATATGCCTTCCAGCCCTACACGGCCAAGACCAAGCTCAAGGTGGTCCAGGGCACGTTCGGCGACGAGGACGAGATCATCACCAAGATCAAGACCTCCAAGCCCGGCGACTACCAGGTCATCCATTCCTCGGGCGTCAACTACTACATCAAATATGTGAATGCCGGCCTGACCTCGGAGATCAACGAGGCCAACATTCCCAACATGGTCAATGTGCTGCAGCCGATGATCGAGCCGTTCCGCAAGCTAACGCCGAAACTGTCGGCCGTGCCTTACGACTACGGCACGACAGGCATCGCCTACAACACCAAGGTGATCTCGCCCGAGGAAGCCAAGGAAAAGGGCGCCGCACTGCTGCTCGACAAGAAATATGCCGGCAAGGTCGGCGGCTATTCCGACATGACCACGCGCGTCTGGTACGCGGCCCTTGCCACCGGCCAGGATCCCAACAACCTCAAGGACATGGACGCGATCTGGGCCAAGGTGCGCGAGACGCGCGACCTCGCCAAGAAGTTCTGGAGTTCCGGCGCTGAGCTGATGGACCTGCTTTCCAAGGGCGAGATCGTGGTGACCGACGCATGGTCGGGCCGCGTCGCCGCCTTGCAGGATCAGGGCGCCCCGATCGGCTATCTCGATCCGGCCGGCTCCTATGCCTGGATGGAGGACATGCTGATCCTGAAGGGTTCGCCGATGGCCGAGTGCGAGGAGCTGATCAACTTCATGCTCGACCCGGCAACCTCGATCGCGGTGGCCGAGGGCCAGAGCTACCCGCCGTCGCTCGACCCGACAAAGGTCAAGCTCACCGAGAAGATCGAGAAGCTGCCGGCCTTCGACAAGTCGGGCACGATGAAGGCCCTGACCTTCGCCGACCCCGTCTACTGGGCGACCAACGAGGACGCCTGGACCAAGCAGTGGAACAGGATCTCGAAGGGTGCCTGAGGCCACGACATCCATTCCCCGGCCGGCCTCGGCGGGGGCAGCAGGCGCGGGCGCGGCCGCCGGGGCGAACAGCCCGGCGGTCGAGTTCCGCGACATCGACATCGCCTATGGCAAGTTCGTCGCCGTACGCGATTTCTCGCTCTCGATCGCCAAGGGCAGCTTCGTCACCTTGCTTGGCCCTTCGGGCTGCGGCAAGACCACGATCCTGCGGTCCATCGCAGGGCTGGTCGACATTTCGGAGGGCCAAATCATGATCGATGGGCGCCGGGTCGACGACGTGCCGATCTACAAGCGCAACATCGGGCTGGTCTTCCAGAGCTACGCGCTGTTCCCGCACAAGACCGTGTTCGACAATGTCGCCTTCGGCCTGAAGTACCGCAATGTGCCGAAGCCCGAGATCGTGCGCAGGGTCGGCCAGGCGCTCGAGATGGTGCGGCTGCCGGGCAGCGAGAAGAAGCTGCCGTCGCAGCTGTCGGGCGGCCAGCAGCAGCGCATCGCGCTTGCCCGCGCCATCGTCTTCGAGCCGCAGGTGCTGCTGCTCGACGAGCCGCTGTCGGCGCTGGACGCCAACATGCGCGAGGAGATGCGCGTCGAGATCAAGAAGATCCAGAAGGAAACCGGCATCACCGCCATCTTCGTCACCCACGACCAGGAAGAAGCGCTCTCCATGTCGGATCGCATCGTGGTGATGAACGCGGGCGCGGTGGAGCAGATCGGCACGCCGCAGGAGGTCTACGATGAGCCCGCCACGGCCTTCGTCGCCAATTTCCTCGGCAAGGCCAACATGCTTGCCGGGACCGTGAGCCGATCCGGGAAGGCGGTGGTGCTTGCCACCGGCCAGACGATCAACGTGGCCTGCCCAAGGCCGCTTGCCGATGGCAGCAAGGTCACTGTCGTGCTGCGGCCGCAGAAACTGTCGGTCGGCGCGGCAGCGGGCGGCAACCGACTGTCCGGCCGCGTCGTCTCCGCGTCCTATCTGGGTGGCAGTGCCATCTACGAGATCGACATTGGCGCCAACACCAGCATCCGCGCCAACGCGCCGATCAGCGGTCGCGTCCTTGGCGAAGGCGAGGCGATCGATCTTGGGTTCGATCCCGAAGGCTGCGTCCTGCTCGACGAGAACGGTCAGCGGATTTCGTGATGCAGGGTCAGTGGTGCGCCGCGCCTGACATGCGGTTGGGATGCCTCAGATGGGTTGGCGTGATGCCGGTCTGCTGGCGGAACACGCGGCTGAAATGGCCGGCATTGGTGAAGCCGCAGCGATAGGCGATGTCGCCGATCTGCAGGTCGCTACCTTCCAGCAGCGACTTCGCGTGATGCACCCTGAGCGCCAGGTAGGCCGCCATCGGGCCGATGCCGAGTTCGGCCTGGAAAAGCCGCTCGAGCTGGCGCCGCGAAGAGTTCAGGCGGCTTGCGATCTCGGCGACCGACAGTGTCTCCTGGAGGTTGCTTTCCATCAAGAGAAGAGCGCGCTTGACCGCTCGGCTCGATGCCGCTGGAAACAGGTCGCCGACGGGCTGCACGTCGCGGCTGCTCCGGATGCGGTCGAGCACCAGGATCTTGGCCGCCTTCTCCGCCGCCTTGTGGCCGATGAACTGCGACACGAAATGGCCGGCAAGGTCGGCCGCCCCAGTGCCGCCGGCGCAGGTCGAGCGGCCACGGTCGACGGAAAACAGGCTGTCGGCATGCGCATTCACGTCGGGGAACTGGCTGCGGAAATCCTTGATGTGGAACCAGCTGACAGCCGCGGCGTAGCCATCGAGCAGGCCGTAGCGCGCCAAAACGAAGCTGCCCGTGCACAGCGCCGTCAGCGGCACCCCCTTCTCGGCGGCCCGCAACAGAAAAGCCTCCTTGTCGGAACTCAGGCTGCGGTTGGTGTCGAGCAGGCCACCGACCACCACGACATTGTCGAAATCCTCGGGATTGCCGATCGCTTTGGTCGGCAGCAATTCGACGCCACAGCTTGCCCGGATCGGCAGGCCGCGTTCGCCGACGATCTCCCAGTCGAACTCGATCCGGCGGCTGCGGTCGCCCTCATCGCCCGCCAGCCGCAGCGTGTCGATGAACAGCGACAATGGCGACAGCGTGAAGTCGCGAACCAGGAGAAACGCAAACCGTCTGGCCATGGTGTGTCGGAACCGCCTTGTCTCAAGCTTATTCAGCCAGCACATTATCCTGGAACGCCAGACGGTGTGTTTGCCAAAAGCGTCACCGGACTTCTTGCTTGTTGCGACCGCGCAGTCCAGAGCGCCTTCCTTCCTCACGTGCCATCACGGCTTCAAGGGTAATAGGATCGCCTTCCGGCTCGAACCAAGTGCAAGTCCAATGGTCGGTTGGGCGCCGACGGGAAGAAGAGAGGATTGAAGAGCGCCTCGGGAATTTCAATTTCGCAACGATCTGACCCGTCCTTGTAGACGAGCACTCCTTGCGAAATCCGTAGCGCAATATTCGAACCGCGCTGTGGTTCGTTGGACCACCTATCTAGGGCCGCTATGCTGTCCGGCATGGCAAACCTTTGAAACAGTTGGATCTCGGGAATGACGAGCTTTGGTCGCAGCATTACGGACCAAATTCGATAAGGGAGGTGAGTGATCGAAAAATCACTCTTGCTTTCCGGGTCGTCGATATCAGCCATCACCCGCTGAAGCTCGACCATGCAACTCTGAAGCATGCGGTGGAAATTTGGCGGCCAGGGTGAGAACAGGAGATAGCCGGGTAGTTCGTAGCTCATATTGCCACTTTTGGTTCGCTTCCATGGCCAACACCGTTCTTGGTCAGCGGCAGTCGGTCGAACGAGGAGCACACCTTTGGTTTCGCGGATTACCGCCCAGAAATTTTTCGCAGGCGAACGGCGAATTGCTTCGTGGAGCTGCGCAATGGCCTGAGCAACCGGAACAGCCTTGGCCAACACATCGGTGATCGTGGACAAACTCTGTCTTTGCTGGCGTATGTATTCCTCCGCCAAGGGTCGATTTAGACTCCTCAAATATTCGCGATAAGTCCACATATGATCATTGTAGGTATCATCTTCGCGTTTGATCACCGGTCAACCTGCTGAACCACAACCTATTGATTCGATTTAATACCCATTCAAATTTCACGGTCAGATGCCGATAGTGGTTCCCTATCCTGAAGGTAAGCTGAAGGGCGTCTGCGGGTCAAAACAGCAAAAAAGCCCGGGCGCAAGGCACCCGGGCCGTTTCTTTCGGGCTATGTTTTCTCAGTTCTTGCCGACGCCGGCGGCCGCCTGCTTGATCAGGTTGGCGACAGCTGCAGGGTCGGAAACGTAGACAGCGTGGCTGCCGGGCACTTCGACCGTCGTCGCGCCGGCGCGATTTGCCATCTGGCGCTGTGCCGGCGGTGGGATCATGTGGTCGTCGGTGGCCACGAGATACCAGCTCGGCTTCACCCGCCATGCCGGCTTGGTGACCTTGCCTTCGAGCGCCGGGATGCCCCACGGAACCTGCGAGTCGGCCATGAAGGCGGCGAGCGAGGGACGCACGTCGGCGGCGAACGACGCCGCGAACTTGGCCTTGTCGAGCAGCAGGAAGCCGTCGACGGGTGGCAGGATCGGCGGCACTGAAGCGCCGGGAGGCGGGTTGGCGATCAGGGTCGCGACCGACTCGCCGGCATCCGCCGCGAAGGCCGCGATATAGACGACGGCGGCCACCTTGGGATCGGTGCCGGCTTCGGACACCACGACGCCGCCATAGGAGTGGCCGACCAGGATGACATCGCTGGAGGCGCCGGCGATGGCGCGCTTGGTGACGGCAACATCGTCGGCGAGCGAGGTCGTCGGGTTCTGGACGATGGTGACGTCATAGCCGTCCTTCTTGAGGATCTGGTAGACGCCGTCCCAGCCGGAGCCATCGACGAAGCCGCCATGCACGAGGACGACGGATTTTGCTGTGGTGTTGGACATTTCTAGTTCTCCTTTTCAAAGCGTTGATTGAGGGTTGGTTGCGAATTTGTCGGGCGTTTGTTGCAGGAGGACTATGCGACAGAGCCGAGTGCCGCGCTTTCAGGCGACCTTCAGGACCTCTTGATTTTGCATTGATATGGCTTTGATTTTGCGGCAACGACGCGGCTAGAGTGTCGGCATATTGGCTGCGGGTTTTGGAGCGCGTTGTTTTGCCGTATCATTTTGAGGATTTTGCTCTGGACGGCGATCGGCGCGAATTGCGCCGTGGCAACGATCTGATCCCCGTCGAGCCGCAGGTGTTCGATCTGCTGCAATTCCTGATCCGTAACCGCGAGCGCGTGGTGAGCAAGGATGATCTGGTCGATGCGGTCTGGCAGGGTCGCATCGTCTCCGACGCCACGCTTGCCAGCCGCATCAACGCCGCCCGCAACGCGCTCCGCGACAGCGGCGAGGAACAGCGGCTGATCCGCACCATCCTGCGCCGTGGCTTTCGCTTCGTCGGCACCGCCCGCGAGGAAACCGAGGCGACAAGAGCGGGGACAGCGGGGGCTGGAGCGATGGAGGCCGGGGCGATAGCACCGGTGGAGCAGCCGAAGCCTGGCCTCGGCATCCCCGCCCGCCCCTCGATTGCCGTCATGCGCTTCGCCAACATGAGCGGCGATGCCGAACATGACTATTTTGCCGACGGCATGGTCGAAGACATCATCACCGGCCTGTCGCGGATCCGCTGGCTGTTCGTCATCGCCCGCAACTCCTCCTTCACCTACAAGGGCCGGGCCGTCGACGTGAAGCAGATCGGGCAAGAGCTCGGCGTGCGTTACGTTCTGGAAGGCAGCGTGCGCAAGGTGGGCAGCCGCGTGCGCATCACCAGCCAGCTCATCGACGCCGAAGACGGCAGCCACATCTGGGCCGAGCGCTACGATCGCGAACTGACCGATGTGTTCGCGCTGCAGGACGAGATCACCGTCAGTGTCGTCGCTGCCATCGAGCCCAATCTGCGCCGGGCCGAGATCGAGCGCGTCAAGCGCGAGCGGCCCGACAGTCTCGATGCCTATGATCTGCTGCTGCGCGCGCTACCCGATGTCTACACCTTCATGCCGCAGGGCGCCGCCAAGGGCCTGCCGTTGCTCGACCAAGCTTTGGCCATCGAGCCGAGCTACGCGCTTGCGCACGGCTTTGCCGCCTGGGCGCATCAAACGCTGTTCATCCGCGGCGGCTTCCAGGCGGAGCATCGCGACAAGGCAGCCCGCCATGCGCATGCGGCGATCGAACACGGTCCGGGCGACGCCATGGCGATGGCGCTCGCCGGCTTCACCATCGGCATGGTCGAGCACGACCGCAAGCTCGCCGACGCGGCATTCGCGACCGCGCTTTCGCTGAGTGCCTCCTGCGCCTTCGTCTATGCCTTTGGCTGCGTGTCGGTGGCTTATGGCGGCGATCCGACACGCGCCATCGACTGGGGCGAACAGGCGTTGCGGCTCTCCCCGCTGGATGCCATGAACTGCGTGCCGCATGGCATTATCGGCTTCGGCAATTTCCTCAACGGCCGGCACGAGCAGGCCATAGAAGCAGGCCGACGGGCGGTGGAGATGACCCCCGGCTTCAGCGTGCTGCATGGTTGGCTGGCCGCACCGCTGGCCAGGCTCGGCCGGCTCGACGAGGCAAGAGCGTTGGCCGCGCGGCTGCTGGCGCTCGACCCGCATTTTTCCATCGGCAGGTGGTCGGCGGCAGTCGGGCTGGCGCCGGAGATTGCCGGTGAGGTTACCGATGCGATGCGGCTGGCGGGATTGCCGGCATAGAAGGTAGCGATTCGACATCAGCGATTTCGGCAGTCCGAGAGCGCAGGCTAGATTTGCGATTACGGGCTGCTCTGCCCCAGGCGCGGCTCGGTCCCGGACAGCAACCACCGGATGTTGGCGCGATGGCGCGCGATCACGTAGAGGCCGCCGGCAATCACCAGCAGCCGGTAAGGCAAGGGTTGCTCCATGCCAAAGACGAGAATGATCGCCGTCACGCCTTTCAGCACATCGACCAGCACCACCACCAGGGCAGGCCCTTTTCCCAGCGTTCGCAAGACGTTGGTTGCGCCGGTTGATCGGGAGCCATGTCCCCGGATATCGATGCTCCTGAGGCCCGCATAGGCCAATGCTGAAAATTCCTGCCAGCCTGGAAGGGCAAATTTAAGCGTTTGCTACTAGGCTCGATCGATGAGCTATTGTTCAGGAAAGCTATCCGGGTTGAATTGACCGCAACGAGATTCAGTCTTGGCCGCGCGAGCCGGGCCATTTTTTCTTCCGCCAACTTGCCGGCGGCGATCGCTTTTGTCGTGCTTCTGGTCTGCGCCGTCGTTGCCGACCAGCAGAACAGAAGGGTCTCCGATCAACTGGCGCGAGCCGACGTGCTGGCGAAGGTCAACATCATTCGCGCAAAGCTCGAAGGCAATATAAAGGGCAATCTTCAGCTTGTTCAGGGGCTGGTCTCGGCCATCGATACGGAACCCTATATGGGCCAGCAGAGATTTGCCTCGCTTGCCAGCAATCTGTTCGAGCAAAAATCGCAATTGCGCAACATTGCCGGCGCGCCCGACCTCGTCATCTCGCTGATGTACCCCATGGAAGGCAACGAGAAGGCGATCGGGCTCGATTACCGCAAGAACGAAGCGCAGCGCATGGCAGCGCTGCGGGCGCGCGACCAGCGCGTGCTGGTGCTTGCCGGCCCGGTCGACCTTGCCCAAGGCGGACGCGGCTTCATCGGCCGCATTCCGGTCTTTGTGCCGACCGCGGGCGGCGGCGACCGCTTCTGGGGCATCGTCTCGGCGGTGGTCGATGTCGACCGCCTCTACACTGCGAGCGGGCTGACCGACCCGGATCTCAGCATCGATGTCGCGCTCACAGGCAAGGATGCGCTGGGCGGCGGCGGCGAACGCTTTTTCGGCGGCGACCATGTCATCGCCGGAAATCCTGTATCGGCCGATGTGCAGCTGCCATCAGGCTCCTGGCAGATCTCGGCCATCCCCAAGGGCGGCTGGCCGACGGCTCCGAAGAACGAGTGGACCTTGCGGTCGCTTATGTTGCTCGCCGGCGCACTGGTGGTGCTGCCGATCATGGTGGCCGGCCGGCTATTCGGCGAAAGGCAGAAAAACTACGCCGAGCTGAGGCGCCTGTCCGGACGGCTGGAGCTGGCGCTTGAAGCCTCTGGTATCGGCGTTTGGGAACACGACCTCACCACCAACGAAATGGTGTGGGATGACCGCGTCAACGAAATCTACGGCAAGTCAGCCGACGGCAAGCCGCGCGGCTATGATGACTGGGCGCAGACGATCCATCCTGAAGATCTCGGGCGGGCAAGACAGGACTTTGATTCGGCCTCGGCCAGAAAAGGCCCCTACTCCTCACAATACCGGCTCCTGCGTCCCGACGGCACCGTCCGCCATGTGCGCACGCGCGCAACCTACTTCCAGGACATCGGCGGCACACCCAAGTTGATCGGCGCCGAATGGGACGTAACCAGCGACGTGCTGCTCAACGAAAACCTCATTCGCGAGCGCCAGTTGACGGAATCGAAGAACGCCGAGCTCAATCTCGCCAAGGCACATATTGAGTATGCGGCGCTGCACGATTCGCTGACCGGCCTTCCCAACCGCCGCTATCTCGATGAGCTGCTGGCCGAAAACGGCGAACCGGACCGGCGCACGGCACTGCTGCATCTGGACCTCGACCGCTTCAAGCAGATCAACGACACACTCGGCCACGCCGCGGGCGATGCCATGCTGATGCATGCCTCCAAGGTTATCAAGGCCAATGCGGGTCTTGACGATTTCGTTGCGCGCATCGGCGGCGACGAGTTCGTCGTGGTGAGTCGTGGGATTGACGACGACGAGCTCTCGGCGCTTGCCGACCGCATCATCGAGGATATGCGCCAGCCTGTAGATTATCGCGGCCATCCATGCCGTTTCGGGGTCAGCATCGGCATTGCCGCCAACAGCGGCGTCGACGTGAAGCAGTTGCTGGTCAACGCCGATCTCGCGCTTTACCGGGCGAAAAGTCGTGGCCGCAACCGCTACGAATTCTTCAACGAGGAATTACAGAGCGAGATCGTGCGGACCAAGCAGATCGCCGACGAGATTCTCGGCGGGCTGGAGCGACACGAATTCATCGCCTACTTTCAGCCGCAGTTCGACGCCAGGACGCTTGAGATCGTCGGCGTCGAAGCATTGTCGCGCTGGAGGCATCCGCGACGGGGCATCCTGGCCCCCGACGCCTACCTCAAGGTGGCCGAAGAACTCAACGTCGTGGCGCTGATCGACCGCATCGTCCTCAAACACGCGCTGGAGAATTTCGAACGTTGGTCGCGCAGTCATCTCAACATCCCGCGCGTGTCGGTCAACGTCTCTGCCAGACGGCTGGAGGACAAGGACCTGATCGAGGGTCTGCGCAAGCTCGCCATCAAGGCGGGAACCGTGTCGTTCGAGCTGGTGGAGTCGATTTTTCTCGATGAAAACGACGATCTGGTCACTTGGAATATCGACCACATCAAGGAACTCGGCATAGACATCGAGATCGATGATTTCGGCACCGGCCATGCTTCGATCGTCTCGCTGCTTAAGCTGCGGCCGCGTCGCCTCAAGATCGACCGCCAACTAATCACACCCATCTCCGGCTCAATGGCGCAACGGCAGCTGGTGGCGTCGATCATCGATATCGGCAAATCGCTCGGGATCGAAGTCGTTGCCGAGGGCGTCGAGACGATGGAGCACGCGCGTATCCTCAAGGAACTTGGCTGTGATATCCTGCAGGGCTACCTTTTTGGCCGCCCGATGGAGGCCAAGGCCTTCAAGGCATTCGCCCAGTCGCGCAAATGGCTGGCCGCGGGGTAGGTGGCCCTACTTCTGGCGTTGCCCTTGGCCGCCGCCCCACCCTGTTGCGGATCAGCCGCCATAGCCTTATATGGCCAGTGTCGGAAAAGGCAGAGTTGGTTTGGTAAGCCCAATTCCTTTCGCAGGCGAAGTCCTTTCGCCGGGGAAAGCTCTGGTCTCCTGCCTCGTGCATAAGATCCCCACGACGAACATCGGACGCTTGGCGTCCATTGTTCGTCCGTGTGGTTCTCGAACCGACGAACCGCTCCGGTCGAACACCGACACAGGAGTCGTTTATGCACCACCCCATTCCCTATGACGTCGTCATTGCCGGCGCAGGCCCCGTCGGCCTGTTGCTCGCCTGTGAGCTGCGCCTGGCGGGCCTTTCCGTCCTGGTGCTGGAGCAGGCCGAGAATCCCAGCTCGCCGCTGAAGCGGCTGCCCTTCGGCATGCGCGGCCTTTCCGTGCCCACCATCGAGGCCTTTGATCGTCGCGGTCTGCTGGACGACATCGCAATGCCGCAGCAAAAGCTCGGCTCCGGCAAAGGCGGCGTTTCCGGCCAGGAGAAAAACCAGCCGCGCCGCCAGGCCGGTCATTTCGCCGGCATCTCTTTCGACTATGACAATATCGACAGCGCGAAATGGCCCTATCGCCTGCCCGGTCCCGCCGGCACCAACATGGCGGCCGAGATGGCGCATCTGGAAATCGTGCTTGCCGCGCGCGCCGGCGCGATGGGCGTCGAGATCAGGCGCGGCCTTGGCGTCGAAAGCCTCGACCAGTCGGACGACGGCGTCACTGTTCGCGCCGGCAACGAGACCTTTCACGCACGCTGGCTCGTCGGTTGCGATGGTGGCCGCAGCACGGTGCGCAAGGCGGCTGGCTTCGAATTCACCGGCACCGATCCCGAATTCACTGGCTATTCCGTCGAAGTCGAGATGGCTGACCCCGACACGCTCGGCCAGGGCCGCATCTACACGCCGACGGGCATGTATTTCCAGTCGCGCCCCGGCACCATCGCCATGGTCGAGTTCGACGGCGGCGCCTTCCACCGCAGCCAGCCGGTCACACCAGAGCATGTGCAGGCGGTGTTGCGCCGCATCTCCGGCACCGACGTCACCTTGACGGCGCTGAAGCTCGCCACCACCTGGACGGACCGCGCCTACCAGGCGACGGCTTACCGCAAAGGCCGCGTGCTGCTTGCCGGCGACGCCGCGCACATCCATTCGCCCCTGGGTGGCCAGGGCCTGAACCTCGGGCTTGGCGACGCGATGAACCTTGGCTGGAAGCTCGCCGCCACCATCCGCGGCGACGCGCCGGCAGGCCTGCTCGACAGCTATTTCGAGGAACGCCATCCGGTGGGTGCGCAGGTGCTCGACTGGTCGCGCGCCCAGGTCGCGCTGATGCGGCCGAGCCCGAATTCGCGGGCGCTCGAAGCCATCATCCGTGATCTCATCGCCACGCGCGACGGCGCGACCTATTTCGCCGAGCGGGTGTGGGGCGTCTCGCTCCGTTACGACCTTGGCGGCGACCATCCGCTGATAGGCCGCAGCGCGCCCGATTTCGAGCTGGCCGACGGCACGAGGTTCGGCGAGCGCTTGAGGAATGGGCGAGGCTTGCTTCTGGACTTCGATGTCAGTCCTGCCCTGCAAGCGCTCACAAGCCGATGGAGCGGGCGGATCACCTATATCGCCAGCAATGCCAAAGAGCGGCTCGGCCTGAGTGCCTTGCTCGTGCGTCCCGATGGCGTCGTCGCCTGGGCCGCTGATGCCGAGCCTGATCCGGAGGGCGCTGCTCAGGCTGCCGCGCGATGGTTTGGCGAATCCAAATAGGGAGGCGCCGGCAAATACTATTTGCGCCATCTGGCCTACTACTTGACTCGCCGCGACGTGTGGTAATAAAAAACGGCGGGTTGGGGTAGTGACTTGCGACGCAATGTTTTTTCATTCGCTTTGGCTGCGAACTGCTTGCCATGCGTAAGCGCGGCCAAGTGGCCGGTCGTACGATGAGGTGCCTGGTCATCAATCTGGACCGAGCTCCTGGTCGGCTTGGCCACATGACTGCCGAGTTTGCACGCATCCAGGTCAAATTCGAGCGTGTTTGCGCCGTTGACGGAATGAGGCGGCCGGAGATCGCCGCAATGTCGCAAATCCTGTCACCCACCGAAATTGCCTGCTTTTTGAGCCACAAGGCATGCTGGCAGATCATTGCGGAGGGCGACGAAGCCTATGGCGCGGTCTTCGAGGATGACACGGTCTTCACCGCCAAGGCTGGCCCGTTGCTTGCCGATGTCAGCTGGATACCAGCCGACGCAAGCATCATCAAGCTGGAGACGGTCTTCAGGAAGGCCGTGATCGCGATGATGCCGTCGCATGTCGGCTTCAGTTTTTCGGTGGCGAGGCTTTACGGAATGCATCTTGGCGCCGGCGCCTACATCATTTCAAGGAAGGCAGCCCGCGACCTCCTTCAAGCAACTGAAGATTTCAACATTCCGGTCGATCACGTGCTTTTCGACCCCACGCTCGCGACGTCATCGTCCAAGACCATCTACCAAATCTTGCCGGCGGCTTGCGCGCAGGGACTGTTTCTCAAGGACAAATCGATCGAATTGGCGAGCCAGATAGAGCCGGATCGATCGCCCTACCAGATGAAGCGCAGTCTCCCGAAAAGGCGCAGAAAAACGCCATTGACGAACGTCAAGACCGAAGCGCGGCGGATAGGCTTGCAAATCGCCAACATCTGCCGGCTGAGGCTGGAGAAGACGATACCGTTCCACCACCATGGAGCGCGCATTCGGCGCGGCATGAAGCGGATGGAATATCCAACACACCATCCGGCGCCGCTTAATGCCAATACCAATCTTGATGTACCATCAAATCCATGAGGCCGCCGGAGAAGGCAGCCCATTCCGCCATTTGACGGTCTCCCCCAGCGCCTTCCGCCATCAGATGAATTGGTTGAAGCGCCTGGGATGGAAGGGCCTGTCGATGCGCGACCTGAAACCCTATTTGAGCGGAGAAAGGTCCGGCAAGGTGGTTGGGATCACGTTCGACGATGGCTTTCGCAATGTGCATTCGAACGCGCTTGCGACCCTTGAGAGATGTGGTTTCACGGCAACCAACTACTTGGTCAGCAGGCAGATTGGTGGCTTCAACAAATGGGATGCGGAGCTCGGCATCCCGCACTCGGCCTGTATGTCGAAAGACCAGGTACTGGATTGGGCGCGCTCAGGTCATGAGGTCGGCGCCCATACGTTGGACCACGTTCGCCTCACGGCTGCCGCGCCGGCCGAATCCCGGCGTCAGATCACCGATGTTCGCCACGAGTTGGAAGATCTGATCGGCGATACGGTCGATGCTTTCTGTTACCCCTACGGCGATGTGTCCGAGGAGATCAGGCGCGTGGTCGAGGAGGCGGGCTATACCAGTGCCACAACCATCCGCGGCGGCAGGGCGCAGCCGGGAGACGATCTGCTGCTTCTCCCACGCATATCCGTGCGCCCAAACGACGGCTTCTACAGCATCCTGCGCAAATGGCTCACCGGCTGATCGCGGTCGTCGTTCTCGCACATCGCCCGAGCGTGGAATGTCTAAGCTGGCGTGACCAAAGGAACCGTTCGAGCCTGATTTCGGTTGTCCGCTGTGCGAACTATCGTTCCATGAAGGCACCTGATGAGCGAAAAGGACACATGGCAGACAAGAAGCGCGGTTCCCTGCGCAAGATCGTGAGCGGCATCGTCGCGGCAATTGCCACCGCTCCCGATCGCAAATCCGAGCGCGGCAAAGCGTCGGTGGTCGCCGAATGGCCGCTGCCGCCATCGGCAACGCTTGGCTCCTCCATGCGACTGAAGGGCATCGAACGCGAAATTCGAGCCCGCCTGCCATGGGCGGTGAGGACATTTGCCAAGGCCGAGACGGGCCGCATTGTCTTGCGCATGTTGAAGAAAGACGCGGATGCGTTCGAGACTGCCTCGGCAACCATCTCCAGGACGCTGGAGGGCATCGAGGCCCTGCCCGTGCTGCCGCGAGAAGCGGAGGACATTCTCACCATCTCCGCCCGCGAGCGTCACAAATGGCTGAGGGATGGCCGCCTGAAAAGCATTGGCACGCGCACCGTCAAGATGCGTGGGCGATCCAAGGCCGTCACCTTCCATATCTTTGATCCACGCCACATCGAGGACATTCTCGATCGTGACCTCGCAACAGGCTGGCGGGAGGAGGATGCACAAGAGGTAACCGAGAACAGGCGGCGCGGCGCCGGCAAGGCAGCGCTGACGCGCGCGGGAAAGCGGGATCGCACGGCCCGCAGCGTCAGGAAATCGGGAAAGGATGACCCTCAGACGCCAAAGCTGGAAGGCTGGGACACGTTCGAGGCGGAAGGCCTGCTGCGCTAAAAAAACGAGGCAGCCTGTCGGCAATTGCCCTGGTCGTTCGTCCTCTGTGTGCAAGCACCAAACCGGACACCATGCGGAGCCTTCCAATGATCCCCACCATCACAGCCTTTGAACGATCGCCCGATGGCGGCAAGGGACTGGCGCGCGACACGCGCGTCCGCTGGGCGCTCGAAGAAGTGGGCCAGCCCTATGAGGTTCGGCTTGTTTCCTTCGCCGGGATGAAGGCGCCTGAGCACCTGGCCATCCATCCCTTCGGCCAGATCCCTACCTATGAGGAAGGATCTCTCAGCCTCTTCGAGACCGGCTCGATCGTCTTTCATCTTGCCGAGCAGCATGCCGGCCTGCTGCCCAGGGATCGCGAAGCTCGCGCCCGCGCCATCACCTGGATGTTTGCCGCGCTCAACACCGTCGAGCCGCTGGTCCTCGATTTGACGACGGCCAGGATCTTCGAAGCCGACAGGCCCTGGGCCGGGCAGCGCCTGCCGCTGGTGAAAGACCGTATTCGCGCGACACTGGACAGGCTCTCGGCCTACCTCGGCGCCGCCGACTGGCTCGATGGTGCCTTCAGCGCCGGCGATCTGCTGATGGTATCGGTGCTGCTGCGCCTGAGAATGTCAGGCATTCTGGACGAATATCAAAACCTGGCCGCCTATGTGGCGCGCGGTGAAGCGCGGCCTGCCTATGCCAGGGCCTTCGCCGCGCAATTGGCGATCAACGCCCCGTCCAATTGCTGACGCTATCGAAACAAATTAGCGTTCCTGCGACCAAGTCCCCAGGCCGGCCATGTCGGTCAGCCGGATCGCGGCCAGAGTGTCGATCTCCCTCGAGATCGGCATCTGCCGGATGCTCTGCGCTTCGGGTTCGCCCTTGGCGGGGGTGAAGCGGGCCTGGCCAATCATGGCTCGAACGGCGGTCAGCATGTGTAATGTTCCTTCGCTTTGTCCTGAAGCCAAGAACTTGACCGACGCATTTACGTTCCAGAGGCTGGTGACAAAAAACGCTAGCTCAGCCGATCTTCCCGGCGGCAGAGAAGCTTGTCGGATAAGAGCCGATCAAACTGCCGCGCTCGCTGCAAGAGAGGCCCGCCGTGAGGTAACTAGGCAAGCCACTCGGCTCTCCGTTGGCTGACGTGGAAGAGATGGAGCCGATGGCACGTCCTCGGCTTTCCGCACGTCACAGTGATCCGCTAAGTCCTGTTGACAAATTTCTCCATCATTATTGGGAGAAGTTTTGACCCACCAAGCGTTTGGAGAGATGCGCTGCCGCCGTCTTCAGCAATTTTCGAGAAGTACCGATCTGCGCTCATATCGCAACCGTTGTCAGCGGTCTGGCGAGGTCATGGTTCGGCGATTTTCTTGGAGTTTGGCCGCTTGTCTCCCCAAGTGAAGCGCAATGGATCTGTCGGCAATTCACAGGGCGACTGCACAGTCATGATCGAGTGGAGTTGGCGAATTGAAAGCGAAGACGCCATCCTGTGCGGGAGCTGGAGCGACGAAGAAGGTTGGGAGAAGGTTTTCGAGACGCTGATCGGCCGTAAGGTTGAAGATGCCTCGATATACGGGCGGCTCCCTGAACTCTCGATTGCGTTGACAGATGGGCTTTATGTAGCTTCGTTCATGACCGCCGAGGGCCAGCCAGCGTGGACCATATTTGATGGTTCAGGCGAGCAGCATAAATCCGGCTACATCGCAGTTCGTGATGGCAAGGTTTATGAAGACTTGGAGATGGAAACGGCCCCAGTCGTCACCAACCCCGATTCCAAAATCGCCTGAAGCATGATTCAAGACTTCCATTTAGGAGGATGCTTTGGCTCGTGGAGACCTGACCGATTCAGAATGGTGCATAATTGAGACGCTGTTGCCAGCGAACCGAAGAAGGAAATCCCGACCCGCGTAGGACAATCGCCTCTTTTTGGATGGGATGCAGCATGTTCTGCGGGTCGGCTGCCCATGGCGCGATATGCATGAGCGATATGGGAAATGGAACTCGGTCTATGTGCGCTTTCAGCGCTGGGCCGAGCGAGGTGTATGGGATGCATTGCTCGAAACGCTCGTGCGCCGGTATGGCTGAGAATTGCCCATTGGATCGCCAGCACTGAAGGGCTGAAGACCCTGCTGCTGTGCATCCTAGTCTATGTCGCGACCATGTCTGCGGTGGGTTGGGGCATCAACAGAATCGATTGGCTTTCCCGCCTTTCATTCTGCCGCCAGCTTCTTCCGTGCCGTCGGAGAGTTACGAAACCGTAGAGGCGTCAGTTGAAGCTGATCAAGCAGAAGCAGTCCTCACCAAGACGACCATGCCTCGGGCCAGTGACTAGGCCGTGAACCCATAAACCGGGAACGATCGAGGTTGGTAGGTTTTGGATATCTTCTATCGGGCTGCCGGTTGGATGAAATCGATCACGCCGCTTCCATCCACGTAGTGGATCATGCCTGCCTCGACGGTTTCGACCATGACACCTGAGGATAAGGTGCCGCCACCAAGCGTTTCAATCATGGGCATGTCCCACTCCTCATAGCCTTCTGCGAAATCACGATTATCGAAGTCGCAGACGATCACTCCTTTCATACCATCGGCGACAACCTCGTCGCCAACCTTGATCGTTTGCCCCGTCGCGTATTGCATCCGGCTACCTCATTTCCTTCACGAAGCTTCGTGCAGCGACTGGATCAATGCCGGATTTTCTCATCACCGCACAAGGGTCAGATTGGGAGCGTTTGACGACTAGCGGCTTTCAAGTCGGGTCATTGCGGCTGTGGCTTCGCGCTTATGAGTCTACAGCCTAGACCGGACTGCCTTTGCTGTGACGGCGCATATAGTCGGCGGCAACATCCGCGACATGAGATAAATCGCGGCGAACCTGCATGCACTCCATCCAGCGCCGCCACCCGGACTCGAATCGCCACGAAGAGGGAGTGCTACGGATATTTCGCCTTTGCGACCGCCGGGCTCAAATCGCCTTCCAGTTCCTTCGGCAGCGGAAGGCTCGAGCATTGCAGGTGCACATTGCGGGCGAATATCTTCCGCTGCTTGTGCTCGGCCTCCTTGGTGGCCGCGATGATCCCCAACCCATAGGGGCCAAGCGCCGCGAATTCCCAGCCCGGGTGGAGTTTCTCACGCGCCTGGTAGTCCGAAGCCGCGGTGCGGGCCTGCTGGCATTGCGGCGATGCCCATTTCGGATCTTGCTGCGAAAGCGAGGCGCCATAGTCGACTGGCGAGGTCGCGCATCCGCCCAATGTCGCGGCCAATGCGGACATGGCAATTTCCAGCGCAATTCTCATGCGAATCCCCTTCCCCTCGGTCGCATCATCTTAAAGTCCACATGGGCGCAGCGAAATGGGGGACGCCAAGAATCTGGCAGAGCCCGCCGTGCCAATCACGTATACGCGATACCAAGCCCTGGCGCTTGCCTCGGCTCCGCTTCGTGGCGATAACCAGATTCAGGCCGCGTGCCTGGAACCAAATCACTGCCGAGACTGTTCAGTTGAAACTTTGACACGACGCTGACATCCCAGCCGGCAAAGCGGCCACCTTGAGGAGCTCCATCATGAACATTTCGTCCGGATTTCGTAAGATCGCGGTTGCCGCCATCGCCACTGCCGGTATCGGCTTTGCCAGCGCGGCACATGCTGACAGCGGCACGATCCGCTTTGCCGTCTACAAGGCGGCCTTCTTCATCGGCGGCTCCGGCGGCGAAGGCACGTTCACCTTCCATGGCAAGTCGTATCCGATCTCCATCGGCGCCGTTTCGGGCGGCCTCGCCTTTGGCGTTTCAAAGACTTATTTCCACGGCACCGTTACCCACATCAGGCGCGCGCGGGATGTAACGGGGGTCTACGGCGCGGCGGGTGGCGGCGGCACGATCGGCAAGGGCGCCCAGGTGATCGTCATGACCAACGACAAGGGTGCCCAGCTCGAACTCACCGGCAAGCAGGTTGGCCTGCAGGTCAACGCCGATCTCAGCGGCTTTGCCATCTCGATGAAGTAAGGGCCTCGTCCCTTTCAGAAGTAAGGGCCTCGTCCCTTTAAGGGGCACGCTGGATACCAAAGAGGGCGGCGTCGGCTCGACGGCCGCCCTTTTTGTCAGCTCCGCAAGCCCGGGGCTTCCTGCCCTGTGCGCTCGACATATTCCGTATAGCCGCCGCCATAGGTGTGGATGCCTTCCGGCGTCAGTTCCAGCACGCGGTTCGACAGCGCTGCCAGGAAATGCCGGTCGTGCGAGACGAACAGCATGGTGCCTTCATATTGCGACAGCGCCTCGATCAGCATCTGCTTGGTGGCGATGTCGAGGTGGTTGGTCGGCTCGTCCAGCACCAGCAGATTGGGCGGGTCGAACAGCATCAGCGCCATCACCAGCCGCGCCTTCTCGCCGCCTGAAAGCACGCGGCATTTCTTCTCGATCTCGTCGCCGGAAAAGCCGAAGCAGCCGGCAAGCGCGCGCAGCGGCGCCTGGCCGGCCTGCGGGAAGGCGTCCTCCAGCGTCTGGAACACGGTGCGCTCGCCTTCCAGCACTTCCATCGCATGCTGGGCGAAATAGCCCATTTTCACGCTCGGCCCGCGCGCCACCGTGCCGGTGTCGGGGTCGGAGGCGCCGGCCACCAGTTTCAACAGCGTCGACTTGCCGGCGCCATTGACGCCCATGATGCACCAGCGCTCGCGCCGGCGGACCTGGAAGTCGAGCCCCTCGTAGATGGTGCGGCTGCCATAGGCCTTGTTCACGTTCTTCAGAGTGACGACATCCTCGCCGCAGCGAGGCGCCGGCTGGAACTCGAAATTGACGATCTGGCGACGCTTGGGCGGCTCGACGCGGTCGATCTTGTCGAGCTTCTTCACCCGGCTCTGCACCTGGGCTGCATGCGACGCGCGCGCCTTGAAGCGCTCGATGAAGGCGATCTCCTTGGCCAGCATCGCCTGCTGGCGCTCGAACTGCGCCTGCTGCTGCTTGTCGGCAATCGCCCGCTGCTGCTGGTAGAATTCGTAATTGCCGGAGTAAGCGGTGAGCGAGCCGGCATCGATCTCGACGATCTTGTTGACGATGCGGTTCATGAACTCGCGGTCGTGCGAGGTCATCAACAGCGCGCCGTCATAGCCTTTGAGGAACTGTTCCAGCCAGATCAGGCTTTCCAGATCGAGATGGTTCGATGGTTCGTCGAGCAGCATGACATCGGGCCGCATGAGAAGAATGCGGGCCAGCGCCACGCGCATCTTCCAGCCGCCGGAGAGCTTGCCGACGTCGCCGTCCATCATCTCCTGGGAAAAGCCGAGACCATCGAGCACTTCGCGGGCTCGACCGTCGAGCGCATAGCCGTCGAGCTCCTCGAAGCGGTGCTGCGCCTCGCCGTATTTCTCGATGATCTCATCCATCTTGTCGGCCTGGTCGGGATCGGCCATCGCGGCCTCCAGCTCCGCCATCTCGGCCGCCACGTCGCTGACCGGCCCGGCGCCGTTCATCACTTCCGCGACCGCACTGTGGCCAGCCATGTCGCCGACATCCTGGCTGAAATAACCAATGGTGACGCCGCGATCGACCTGCACCTGGCCCTCGTCCGGCTGCTCCTGGCTGGTGATCATGCGAAACAGTGTCGTCTTTCCCGCGCCATTGGGTCCGACAAGGCCGACCTTCTCGCCCTTCTGCAGCGAGGCCGACGCCTCGATGAAGACAAGCTGACGGCCGTTCTGCTTGCTGATGCTTTCAAGTCTGATCATGCGGGTTTCCGGACTATGCCTGCGCTGAAAGGATTTGCCCGGCGCCTTACGCGAATGAGGCTGCCGGGGGAAGAGGCACAAGCGCCGCAGACAGCCGAAACGCCCTTCCTTCCCCCCTTGTGGGGTGAGCAGCCGGTTCGCGAAGCGAATTCATCGTGCCAGTGGCACGATGAAAGGCCGGCTAACGCTGGGACGCTGCGAAGCAGCGGGGACCCGGCAGGTGGATAGTGCACCACCCCGCCCTTCGCACGGCTCAGGGCGTTCGAAGCTCGAAAAGCCAAGCAATTGGCTTTTCGTTCGCTGCGCGAACCGCTTCTCACCCCACAAGGGGAGAAGGAAAAACCCTCGCAGACACACTTCAGAAACAAGATTCAACATCCGGGAAAAACTGGCGAAAAGATCGTCAGTCATAACCATCCTCGTAGCGACCGAACAGCGGTCGCCACGTGAACGCAAAGGGATGGTCCCGACAATGCAACGACGTTCGACCGGATGGATGGCTGCCCTCGCAGGCATTTCGCTCGCCATGCTTGCCGTCGCACAGTCGGGTGCCGAGGCGGCGGTTACCCGGAGCGAATATTGCAGCCGGCTCGGTCTTCAACTCGACGGAGCCATCCGGACCAAAGCCCAACCCGGTGCCAACGCGAGTGAGATCGCGCAGGCAACGGCACTCCAGGACAAGGCGAACCGGTTCTGTTCCGAGCGCAAGCAGGCGCAAGGCATCCTGACCTACGCCAACGCCCTGAAACTTCTTGGCGTGACACCAGTCGACCTCGACCAGTGACAACAACCATCAACCCCTAGGGAAGCCTATCATGAACAAGCCCCTCCTCTCCGCCCTCAGCCTGGCCATTGCGCTCGGTCTCGCCATGCCGGTGGTCGGCACCGCCAATGCGGCCACGACCACCACCACGACGACCGCTCCGGCCACGACGACGGCCCCCGCGACCGCTCCGGCGACGACGACCGCTCCGGCGGCTCCCGCTGCCGTGGACGCGGCGAAGACGCCGGTCAAGGCAGCCGCGCACAAGCGTCACCACCACCACAAGAAGCACCACAGGCATGGGCACAAGCACGCTCACCGGCACGCGCACAAAAGGCACGGCCACAAGCACGTCGCCCGGAAGCACCACCACAAGAAGCACGCCCACAAGCACGCCAAGGCAGCTTAAGCTGCTCTGACCTCTCTTCTGACTTCCTCCCGGGAAAAGGCCGCCACTCGCAGAAAGCGAGGGCGGCTTTTCTTGTGCGCAATTACGCAAACCAGGTCGCTGAAAGTGCACCAAAACAAGCACTTACAGCAATTCCACGAATCAGATCGTCAACCGCCTCATGCGACGCCGAGTGCTGCCCGAACCTGCGGCCCGCTCATGCCGCTGTCGAAGACTTCAGTGCCGGGGTCGAAGCGGCGGGCCTGTAACAGCGGTCCGACCACCACCGGATCGAAGCCGGCATCCGCCACCAGCAGTGCCGCCAGGGCAACAGCCTCTTCATCATCGCCGGCAAGCGGAATGCCGATCCGGTCACCGGCGCGATGCGCCTGCGATTGCAGCGTCGTCCACATCACCGTGCTGAAGGCACGAACCAGCTTTGCACGCGCCAACAGCGGTGCCACGGAAAAAGCCACGCCCTCCTTGCGGGCAAGTGCCGCGTCGCCGAAGGCGCCGTCGCGCGGCGGGTCGGGCACCGTGGCGTCGAGCAGCACCTTGTCGCCAAGTGCTGCCTCGATCTCGGCCGCGACATCGGGCCATGCGCGAAACGGGATGGCGGCCAGCACGATGTCAGCGTCGGCAACGGCATCGCTGGCCGAGCCCGCCTTGGCTTTGCCGCCAAGGCCGGAAAGCATCGAGCGCAGCCGCTCGGGATGCCGCACACCGAAGGTCACGCTGTGTCCGGCCTGCGCCCACAGCCGTCCGACCGTGCCGCCGATCATGCCGGCGCCGAGAATTCCTATTTTCATCTTCGCCTCCTGTTCAACCACGCTCACCACGGCAGCCGTTTGCCGTCGCGAAAAAAGCCGCCGGTCGGGCCGTCATCCGGCAAGGTCGCGGCCCAGACGATGCCGGCTGCCCCTTGCGCCACCGGTCGTCCGCCCGGCCCGCCCATATCGGTGGCGACCCAGCCCGGGCAGATGGCGTTGACCAGCACGCCGGAGCCGCGCAGTTCGGCCGCCAGCACGCAGGTCAGCGCATTGAGCGTCGCTTTCGAGGTCGAATAGGCCGGCGCCCCCGCCCCCATCGAGGCCAGCGAGCCGCCTTCCGACGACACATTGACCAGCCTGCCATGACCGCCCGCCAGGAGCAGAGGCGCGAAGGCGGACGCCGTTCGCCAGGCGCCAAAGACATTGGTCTCGAACGCCTCGCGGATCACGGTCCAGTCGGCCCGCAAGGCGCGCGCGCCGCTGTCATAGTGGATGGCGGCATTGTTGATCAGCACGTCGAGCCGGCCGAACCGACGCTCGACTTCGGCGGCTGCGCTTGCTGCCGCGTCTGGCGCGGCGACATCGAGCTTGATGGCCTCGACATGGCCATCAAGCCCCCTCGCCGCCGCCTCGCCCTTGGCGAGATCGCGCACGCCGAGCAGCACGATGAAGCCGAGTTTCGCCAGCTGGCGCCCGGTTTCCAGGCCAATACCGCGATTGGCGCCGGTGACGAGGGCGATTTTGTTGGGGGGCGGATTCATATCGGATGCCTCTTTGTATCGATCATCTCAGGGAAAGATGGCACAGGTGGAATTGATTTATTAGGCAGTGGCGATCGCAGTCATTGCGCGATGGAGTGCATGAATTGGCCGCGCATGAATCGGGTGTCGCCCAACATCTCACCATGCGATCGTCCCCCATCACGAGGATCGGCCATGCTCACGCTTCACGATTATCTGCCATCGCAAAATGGCTGGAAAGTCCGGGTCCTGCTCGGCCTGCTGAAGATTCCATACGACACGCGCATGGTCTCGATCTTCGAAGGCGAGAGCCACACCGATGCTTTCCTCGACCTCAATCCGGCCGGTGCGGTTCCCGTGCTCCAGCTCGAAGACGGCAGTGCCATTGCCGAATCCAATGCGATCCTCACCTACCTCGCCGAAGGCACGCCGTTCCTGCCGGCCGACCGCACTCGGCGCGCCAAGATCATGCAGTGGCTGTTCTTCGAGCAATACAATGTCGAGCCCGTCATCGGCTCGCTGCGCTTCTGGACCTTGACCGGACGGCTTGAGCGCAACCAGGCCATGGTTGCCAGCAAGCGCGAGGCAGGCGCCCGCACGCTCGCCGCCCTGAACCGCAGCCTTGCCGAAACGCCATTCCTCACTGGCGACGACCTGACCATCGCCGACATCGCCGTCTATGCCTACAGCCACCGCGCCGGAGATTGCGGCTTTTCGCTTGCGGACTACCCGGCATTCCTCGCCTGGACCGGCCGCGTGGCCGACGCCATCGGCCCCGGCTACCCCGTCCACCCCTACAGCATCGACCCACATTCGGGCGGCTGAAGCCGCTATATCTTGCCCTGCGGATATCGGCATTGCGCATGTCGCGCCGCCAAGCCGCCCTGGCAACAGACCATGCCGATCCCGTCCTGCGGAACCTGTCTGTTTACACCCCGGCTAAATAGGGATATTTCATATCCTTAATGAATTCGATCAGCATCGGCCTTGGAATTCACTGATGATCCTGAAAAGCCAAGTCGAATGGGCGCTGCACTGCTGCGCCATTCTCGCCGGTCTGCCTGAGGGACGGTATCTCTCGACGAAAGCGCTCGCCGAATTCCACGGCCTTCCCAAGGAATATCTTTCCAAGGCGCTGCAAAGCCTGTCGCAGGCGGGTCTGGTGAATACGACGCTCGGTCCATCGGGCGGGTATCGATTGGCGCGGCCACCGGCCGAACTGACCTTCCTCGACATCGTTGAGGCGGTGGAGGGCAAGGCGCGGACGTTTGTGTGCAACAACATCCGTGCAAACAATCCGTGCCGTCCGCAGGGCTATTGTGAAAGCAGCCCTTGCGCGGTGTCGCGCATCATGTGGGAAGCCGATGAGGCCTGGCGGGCAAAATTGCGCGGCGTCAGGCTTTCCGACCTTACCGAAGCGCTGGCGCTGGAGATCCCGGAGGAGCTCTGGAAGAACAGCTTCGAATGGGTGCTAGAGCGCGCCGGATGACCGCGAACGCATGACCGGCGCCGGCGGCAGGTCTCTCGTCACGGACAGGGCGCCGGCATAAGCCTGGGGCGGCAGGGCAAGGGAAAGGCCGCTCGCTTCGCAATGGCGATGGACAAGGTCGATCACCTCATTCCTCGCCAGCAGCCGGTCGCCCGGACCGGCCACGCAAAAGAGCAGGTCCATCCCCACTGCCACCGCGTCGATCTCCTTGAGCGCGACAAGCGGTGCCGGCTCCTGGACGATCCGTTGGCAGCTGGCGAGAATCGTAAGCATGGCCGCTTCGATGACGTGCGGCGCCTGCGTGGCCGCGATCCGCACCGTCAGGCTCATCTGCTGCGTCGCGTCTGGACGGCTGAGATTGGTCAGGCTGAGCTTCGCCAGGACGCTGTTGGGCATGATGACGATGTTGTTTGCGCCGGTCAGCAGATGCGTGGAGCGCCAGGTCGTCTCCACGACCCGTCCTTCCGTGCCGTCGCCCAGCATGATCCAGTCACCGAGCGTGTAGGGTCGGCCCAGCGTCAGCGCGATGCCGGAGAAGACATCACCAAGCGTGTTCTGCAGCGCCAGCCCGACAATGATCGCGACCACGCCCGACGTTGCCGCCAGCGTTCCGATGGGAGCACCGAAGACGAAGCCTGTTATCGACAGCGCCACGCCGAGATAGATGGCGGCAACGACCAGGTCCTGGAGCAGGCGCGCCTCTTGCGGCCTGTGTTCCAGGACAATGTAGAGGCGCACGAAGCCGACAAGCGTCCAGGCCAGGTGTACCCACCACAGGATGCGCGCCGACGTCGCCAGATATGCGCCCGCGCCCTGGAGTTCTGTAAGATCTGTCTCGGCCACCCAATGCGGCAGGATACCGCTGAAGCCGAGCACCGCGGTCATGCCGGCGAAGAACAGGATCTGGACGACCAGGCGCGCCATCGGACGCCCACGCCCCTGGAAACACCAGACGACAATGCCGGCAGCCCCGAGCAGATTGATCAGGACCAGAGGCAGATAATCGCCGAACATGAACTCACCGGTGGATTTGAGCTTGCAGGCACGGCCGGCCCCCAGGAAGACGTCCGGCCTCTGCGCCTACTTCTTGACCGGATAGGTCAGCTCCTTCTGGGCGGTATCGACCACGAACACCGCCAGCAGCTTTGCGGGCTTGGTCTTGCTGCCGTTCTCGCTGACGCTGTGGCGATCGCCCGGCATCTCCGAAAAACTCTCGCCGGCCTTGTAGAGCTTGACCGGGTCGTTGTTGACCTGGCTGCGGATGGAGCCTTCCAGAACGGTCGCATAGATAAAAGCTGAACTCGGATGCGTGTGCGCCGGCGAGGTGCCGCCGGGGGCGTATTCGACAAGGATGCCCTTGATGCTCTTGCCCGGAACATTCGGCAGTTCATGCTCATAGACGAGGGTAACCTTGGCCCCCTTTTCGCCGGCGTCATGCGCTCCGGCCGGAACCGCCAGGGCTGCCGTCACGACGACGGCGGCAACGATGGACTTGATCATTTGAAAACTCCTTTTTCCATTGAGCGGTATGCCTAAGCCGCCGCGTTTGCTGGCGGTGATTTCCGCGCCGAGGCGGCGAACCACTGCTCGAAGCTGATGTGGCCGAGGCGGGGATTGTTGTCGGAGACCAGCGAAGTGTCGTTCAGCCGGGCGCCGAAGTAGAGCGCCTCCGGATCAGCCACGACCTCGCGAGGATCGCCGACAGCCTTGAGGTAGCGGGCGACGAGCTCGCTCATGCGCAGACGCTGCGGACCGGAAATCTCGATCATGCCGTTGATCGGCGCGGCGAGCGCGACACCGGCCATGACGTCGGCGACGTCGTCGGATGCGATGGGCTGCACATAGGCCGGCGACAGATGTACCGCCTCGCCGACCATGCCCGACTTGGCGATGCCGGCCAGGAACTCCATGAACTGCGTCGAATGAACGATGGTGTAGGGAATGCCGGAGGCTTTGATCAGATTTTCCTGGACGAGTTTGGCGCGGAAATAGCCGCAATCCTGCAGGCGTTCAGTGCCGACAATCGACAGCGCGATATGATGCCTGACGCCAGCAGCCTTGCCGGCCGCGAGCAGGTTGCGGCCTGAAATCGTGAAGAAGTCCATCGACGCCTTGTCCTCGAAGGACGGGGAGTTGGCGAGGTCGATCACCACCTCGGCGCCTTGGAGCGTCTCCTGCAGGCCTTCGCCGGTGATGGTGTTGACGCCGGTATTCGGCGCGGCTGCGATCACCTCGTGGCCCTGCTTGCGCAGGCGTTCGGTGGTCTTGGTGCCAATGAGGCCAGTGCCTCCGATGATGACGATTTTCATGATGGTCTCCATTTGCGGCCGCGATCTCGCGCCGCGTCGTTTGATGGGTTTGTCAGGGAAGGCTTAGTTCAGGCCGGCCTTGTCGAGGCCGTAGAGCTTGTCAGCGGAGCCGGGCACGGTCTTGAACGCGACGTTGAGCCGGTTCCAGGCGTTGATGGACATGACCGAGAAGGTCAGGTCGGAGATTTCCTTTTCCGAAAGCTGGCCGCGCACGCGCTCATAGCGCTCGTCCTCTATGCCGCCCTCGGGAAGCCTGGTGACGGCTTCGGTCCAGGCAAGGGCCGCCCGTTCGCGGGGACTGAAAAGGGTCGATTCCCGCCAGACGGCGACATGGTAGAGGCGCAACTCGCTCTCGCCATGGATCCTCGCTTCCTTGACATGCATGTCGAGGCAGAAGGCGCAGCCATTGATCTGGGAGGCCCTGATGTGGACCAGATCGCGGATCTTCTCTTCAATGGCGCTGTGTGTCTCGGCCATGCTGAAATCGAGAAGCTTCTTGAACAGTTCAGGCGATTGCTGGGCGGCGTTCAGGCGCTGTGTCATGGTTTTTCCCTGTTTGAGGATATCCTATGTCCTTAAGGATAATAAATATCCGTAATATCTGGACAGTAAAGCGCCATCCGCCTAGGATGCGGACATAAGGCTTATGTCGAAAAGTATGAGGGCGAGGATGGACGTCGTATCGGCGTTGCGAACATTCCTGCGGGTGGCGCAGACAAAGTCCTTCTCGGCGGCTGCGCTCGACCTCAATCTGACGCAGCCGGCAGTATCGCGGCAGGTCTCCGCACTGGAATCGCATCTCAAGACGCGCCTTCTGCACCGCACGACCAGCGCGCTCGCCTTGACGGCGGAAGGTGAACAGATGCTGCCGATGGCGCTGCGCGTCCTCGAAGCGGTCGAAGCGCTCGGCCAGGTCAGCGGCGCCGAAGCCGGAGCCGTATCCGGAAAGGTGAGGCTCAGCCTGCCGACGCCGCTCGGGTTCTTCATCAGCGACCGCCTGGCGGGGCTACTGGAACGCCATCCGGCACTTCAAGTCGAGCTGCTCCTTCGCGACGAGCCCTCGGACCTCATCGCCAACGCAATCGATCTCGAGGTGCGCCTCGGGCCGGTCGGCGACAGCAGCCTGATGTGCCGCCGGATCGGCTGGACAACAGCCTTTCTCGTCGCCTCGCCAGCCTATCTCAAGGCACGCGACACACCGCGAACGCCGCAAGACATCAGGGATCACGCCTGCATTTGTTACAGCCGTGGCGGCGACGGCCGGTCATGGTCATTCTCCGGTGGAGCGGATGACATTGTCGTGCGGATTGAGCCCCGCCTGGTCGCCAACAATTCAATGGCCGTCCATCGTGCAGCACTGGCCGGAAGCGGGCTCGCGGTGCTCTCCCATATTCTGGCCGGACCCGACATCGAAGCCGGCAGGCTGGTCAAGCTGATGCCGGATTTTCCGCCGACGCGCCTGCCGATCAACGTCGTTTATCCCTCGCGCCGAAACATGCCGTTGCGTGTGACGACGATCCGCGACTTTCTTGTCCAGGCCGTCCGCGGGGACATTTTGATGGCGTCGTCAGCGCCCTTGCAGACCGAACCGTCGACCCGCATTCCGGCGCCTGAAAGCCCCTATTTCTTGCCCTGCGGATAGATCGTCTCGCCACGCTTCAGCATGGCGACGAAGGTCTCGATCTTTTTCTTGCGTCCGGCCTCGGTCTTCATGTTGTGGGTGCGGAAGGCGAGCGAGAAGCGGTTCTGCGCGCTGAGTTTGTCCAGCATCGCTTTTGCCGCAGGCTCGGCGTCGATGGCCGCTTGCAGATCGTCGGGGATTTTCATCTCCTTGCCGCTGCCATAGGCGCGCGCCCAGCGCCCGTCGGCCTTGGCGGCCTCAACCTGTTTCAGCCCACGTTCTGTCATGCGGCCCTCCTCTATGAGCCGCGCGACATTGTCGATGTTGATCTTGCTCCAGATGCTCTTTTTGCCGCGCGGCGTGTAGCGCTGGAGAAAACTGTTGTCGTCCAGCCCCTTGCGCACCGCGTCGATCCAGCCGAAGCACAGCACGACGTCGATGGCTTGCTTCGGCGTGATCGACTTCAGTCCCGAGCCCACCTTGTGGACCTTGATCCACACTTCGGTTTCCGAGGCGTGGTGCTCGCCGAGCCAGGCGTGGAAACTGGCCGGGTCCGGAAACTCCCGGACCTTGTTGGGATCGACCTTGACCGGCGCCATCAGGCGGCCCGCCGGTTCGGAATTGTTGTCGCCTGCATCACCAACATCTTGCCTCCGTCATCCCTTGATTGCCGGCATCATGGCATGGTCCGCTGTCAGTTTTCGTCAGCAATGGAGCATGCTGCCAGGAAGCACCGGAACGTGCCATCCCGTGCCGCGTTGCGGAAAGAGTGTACACTGCGATGGAGGGTCCGATGGCGATCGAAACCATTTTCGCTCATGTCAGTTGCTCCGACCTCGAGGCCAGCATTGGCTGGTACGAAAAGCTCTTCGGCAAGCCGCCGCTGCGCCGGCCGATGCCGGGGCTGGCCGAATGGCAATTCACCGACAGCGCCGAAGTGCAGCTATTCGAGGACAAGGACAAGGCCGGCACCTCGACACTGACGCTTGGCGTGCTGCCGCTGGCGCCCGAAAGGCAGAGGCTGCTGGATGCGGGACTGGAACCTGGCCCCATCGAGGAGGCCACGGATTTCTGGATCATGCGCATGCGCGATCCCGATGGGAATCTGGTTGTGTTTGCCAGTGCGGAGAGGGATAGAAGCCAGGCAGGCGTTCAAGCGCGACTTAGCTGAGCTTCCATCCCGCACTGCACCACGATCGGACTCTCCGATAGCACCATCGATTTCTTCCGTTTTCCCATGGCGCCCTGACCTGCCAATCCCCTGCCCTTGTCTCAATCAGCAAAGGCAGAGCGACATGAGCATTTCAAACCAGAAGATCCTGATCGTCGGCGGCGGTTCCGGCATGGGCCTGGCCCTGGCCAGGCGTTGCGTCGAGGCCGGTGCCGAGATCGTCATCGCCGGGCGCAGCAAAGACAGGCTGCGACAGGCACGCGAGGCGCTGGGCAACCCCACTCGCCTCACCGTCGCCGTCGTCGACATCACGCGGGAAGAGCAGGTTGCAGCGTTATTCGCCCGCATCGGCGGCCTCGACCACATCGTCAGCACGGCGGCCGACATCGAAGGCGCCTACAGGCTGCTGCCGGAGCTTGACCTCAAGGCGGCGCAACGCGTTGTCGACAGCAAGCTCTTCGGCCCGCTGCTGCTCGCCAGGCATGGTGCGCCACGGCTTGCCGCGACCGGCTCGATGACCTTCGTTTCCGGCATCGCTGCCTACCGGCCCGCGGCGCGCGGCTCTGTCGTCGCCGCCGTCAATGCCGCGCTCGAAGGCCTGGTGCGGGCGCTGGCCGTCGAGCTGGCGCCGATCAGGGTCAACGCCGTTTCGCCCGGCTGGGTCGACACCGAAATCTGGGCGCAGGTTGCCGGCGACCGCAAAGCCGAAACGCTTGCCGCGATGGCCGAGCGGCTGCCGGTCGGCAGGGTCGGCCAGCCCGACGACATCGCCGACGCGCTTTTGTTCCTCATCGGCAATGGCTTTACCACGGGGACCACGCTGCATGTCGAGGGCGGACACCGGCTGGTCTAGCTGGCGGCGGCTTCCGTCAGTCTGTTTGGAAACAAGGGCTTGGCGCTATCCGCCGATTCAACTCCTGAACCCGCTTCGGGACGCGCCAACGTATCACGCGCGGCGGCGAGCAATTGCCGCAGTGCCGGCGGGTGGACGCGCCGGCGTCGCCAGATCATCGTTAGCGGCGCGGCCTGCACCGGGCCGGGCCACGGCAGTTCGACAAGCTCACCACGCTCAAGCGCGTCGCTGACGGCGAGACGCGGAACGAGACTCAAGCCGGCGCCGGCCGCCACCAGCCGGGCAATGGCACCGATGCTGCCGACCTCGGCGGCAAGTCTGGGTGCCGTGCTCTCGGCAAAGGCGGTGTCGAACATGTGCCGGTACACACATCCGGGCTCCGTCACCACGAAGTGCCGCGCGGCAAGCGCCGCCAGGTCGTGTGGCGCGGCGTCATGCCCCGGAGCCGCGACCAGCACCAGCGGTTCGGCCACAATGGTTCGCCTGGCCAGGCGTTCATCGGCCTTCGCAAGATCGCTACGCTCGAAGCAGAAGGCGACGTCGATGTCGCCATCCCCTAGCTGACGCAGCAGCGTACCGCTGTCGGCCACCTTCATGCGCACGGTGATCTCGGGATGGATGGCCTGGAACCCCGGCAGCCAGGGCGCCAACCGCGCCGAGGCGATCGTCTCCAGCGCGCCGATGGTCAACGTTCCATTTGTCTGTCCGGCAGCCAGCAGCACCGCCGCGCGCGCCTCACCGTCGAGCCGCAACAGCTCTTCGGCGATCGGCTTCAGTGCCAGCCCCGCCGGCGTCAGGTCCAGGCCTGACTTGGAGCGCGTGAACAAGGCAGTGCCCAGTTCGGCCTCGAGGGCCTGGATCTGGTCGCTGACACTGGATTGCGCAAGGTGAACCGCCTCGGCCGCACGCGTGATGTTGCGGCTGCGCGCCACCGCGAGAAAAGTCCTGAGCAGTCTTGGATGCATCGCCTGGCCGAAATCAGGCCTATTGCAACTGCGGCTTCTTCAAGAAGCTGCCACGGTCGGCGGATTTCACCCGCAGCCAGGTCTCGCGACCGTCGCGCACCACCCGCATCGGGATTTCCGCGCCGGCCGAGCCGCTGTCCCACAGCTTGCGATAGAAATCGGCAAGCCCGTCGACCGCACCGTCGCGGACCTCGGAGATGACGTCGCCTTCGCGCAAGCCCGCCTTGGCGGCCGGCCCACCCGCGGTCACGCTCATCACCACCACCTTGCCGTCGCTCTCGGCCGACAGCGCGCCGAGCCACGGACGCGGCGGCCTGGCCACCTGGCCGCGCGTCAGGAGATCGTCGAGGATCGGCGGCAGCAGATCGATCGGCACGATCATATTGATATCGGCGACCTCGCCGGCGCGGCTCATCTGCAGGCGCAGCGAGCCGATGCCGAGCAGCGCGCCATCGGCGCCAAACAGCGGCGCCCCGCCCCAGGACGGATGCGCGGGCGCGATGAAGATCGCCTCGTCGAGCAGATACTCCCAATAGCCGGCGAATTCCTGCTTGGTGACGATCTTGGCCTCGACCGCCCGGCCGATGCCGTCGGCGAGCACCACCGCATCGCCGATCCTGGCCTTGCCGGCATCGCCCAGCGCCACGGCCGGCAGCCCGGTCGGCGCCAGCGCCTGAACAAGCCCGAAGCCCGATTCCTGGTCATAGGCCAGCGCGTGCGCGGGAATGACACGGCCGTCATGCGCGGTCAGCCAAACTTCCTCGGCCTCGGTGATGAGATAGCCGATGGTCAGCACCAGCCCGTCATCCCTGATGACGACGCCGCTGCCTTCCCTCAGCGTGCCCAGCGCGCCGGCCGTGAAGGCATCCTCGGGAACGGTCGCGCGCACGGCAACGACGGAGCGCGGATTGGGATTGATGGTCATGATTGTGTCCTGCGATGCGGCTCTGGCGGTTTCTCTATAGGTATGCGCTGGGGTGGATGGTGCAAGGGTGTGTATCGCTGGTTCTTCCTTCTCCCCTTGCGGGCCTGTTGCGTAGTTAGCGAGAGCAGACTTGCGGAGCGATTTGACCGAGAGGTCTCGCTTGGCTTTGGGTTTTGGGGTGGAGTTCGATGGTAGTGCGACCCTTGAAGCCGGATACCGGCGCACCTATCCCGAGATGGCAATCCATCGGCGCATGTTGAAGGCGATCGCCGCCATCGTCACCTGGGCAGTGGCCTTCGCCAGCCCGACATAGCGGATCGTGGTCAGCTTCATGCGGTTCTTGAGCGTGGCGAAGGTGGTCTCGACTGCGGCACGCCGTCTGGCGATCAGACGGTTGTAATGTTTGAGCCGCGGCGGCAGCGCATGGTGCTTGTTGGGGCGGCGCGCGATGCGGGGCTTCTTGCCTGCAGCCTTGAGCCGAGCACGGCGGGCATGGGTGTCGTAGGCGGCATCCGCCCATACCGTCTTTTCGTCGCCGCAGATCAAGGCATCGGCCACCACGGTGTCGTTGACGTTGGCTGGAGTGGTGATCACCGTGCGGATCAGGCCGGAGCCCTCATCCACCCCGACATGGGCCTTGTAACCGAAGGTGAAGTCGCGCTTACTCTGTCTTACGGTGGGACGGGCATCGGCATCCCTCGACGGCCGCTCGTCCGTCGGCGGCAATGAGACCGCGTCGATTAGCGTGGCATCCAGCATTGTGCCGCGCTTTAAGATCACGCCGGCCTTCTCCAACTGCCGATCCAGTTCGCCAAACAGCTTCTCCATCAGCCCTTCGCCGACAAGAAGGTTGCGAAAGCGCGACAGCACCGTGTGATCGGGAATGCTCTCCTCAAGACCAAGCCCGACAAAACGCCTGAATGACAACCGGTCGCTCAGCGCCTCCTCCAGTTCGCGATCAGATAGGCCGTAGAGCGACTGCAGCAGCAGTGCCTTGAACAGCACCAGCGGCGGCCATGCAGCCCGACCCGGTCCGCCATCGCGCAGCGGGTTGAGCAGCTTCTCGAAGCGGTACCACTTCACCAAACCTGACAGCCGGTCGAGCGGCGAAGAACCGCCCACCAGCTTGGTACCCAGAAAGGCTTCCGCCAAGCTCAACTGACCCGTCTGCTTCACTGCCATCGTGATTCCCTCCGAGCGTCCGCATCAGAGAATCACAACCAGCGAATTACGCAACAGGCCCCTTGCGGGAGAAGGTGGCCTCGCGAAGCGAGGTCGGATGAGAGGTGCTCCAGAAAGCACCAACGCCTCACTCCGCTGGAACACCCCTCATCCGTCTCGGCGCTGCGCGCCGATCCACCTTCCCCCACAAGGGGGAAGGAAGAAACCTACCGCCATTGACAATAGTTCAACGCAAGTTGAACTTCCCCCTCGACAGCCCTAGCTGTAGGTGGACCTGCCCATCCTTCCCCCAACGAGGCCCGACATGACCGACTACACCCCGCCGAAAGTATGGACCTGGAACAAGGCAAATGGCGGCGCCTTTGCCAGCATCAACCGGCCGATCGCCGGGCCGACGCATGACAAGGAACTGCCTGTCGGCAAGCATCCGCTGCAGCTCTATTCGCTGGCGACGCCGAACGGCGTCAAGGTGACTGTGATGCTTGAGGAGCTTCTGGCGCGCGGCCACAAGGGCGCCGAATACGATGCATGGCTGATCAAGATCAATGATGGCGACCAGTTCGGCAGCGGTTTCGTCGAGGTCAACCCCAACTCCAAGATTCCGGCGCTGATGGACCGCAGCGGCAAGACGCCAATCCGGATCTTCGAATCCGGCTCGATCCTGGTCTATCTCGCGGAAAAATTCGGCGAATTCCTGCCCACCGAGCAGCCGGCCCGTGCGGAAGTGCTGTCCTGGCTGTTCTGGCAGATGGGTTCGGCGCCGTATCTGGGCGGCGGCTTCGGCCATTTCTATGCCTACGCGCCGCAGAAATTCGAATACGCCATCGACCGCTTCGCCATGGAAACCAAGCGACAGATGGACGTGCTCGACCGCCGGCTGGCCGAAGCGGAATATCTCGGCGGCAAGGATTACTCGATCGCCGACATGGCGGTCTGGCCCTGGTATGGCGGGCTGGCGCTCGGCCGCATGTACAATGATTCCGCCGACTTCCTGTCGGTGCAGGAATACAGCCATGTGCAGCGCTGGGCCAAGGCGATCGACGAGCGCCCGGCGGTCAAGCGCGGCCGCATGGTCAATCGCGCCTTCGGCGAGCCGGCCATGCAGCTGCACGAGCGCCACGACGCCAGCGATTTCGAGACGAAGACGCAGGACAAGCTGGCAACGGCCGCCGAGTAGGCAAAGGCAAAGCCGTTCTAGCCAACAAAAACCCGTCACCAATGCGAAATTGGTGACGGGTTCTTCATGCAGGTGACTGCCGAAAGTTCAGTGCAGAACTTCGACGATCTGATGGGTGTCGGGGTCCACCAGGACCGTCTGGTCATTGATGACGGCCACGCGGTACTTCACATCAGGCACTTCGCGCAGCACAACCGTATCCGGCACCGGCGAGCCGAGCTTCAGCTCGACGCCCAGAAGGTTGACCGATGCCAGCGGCTCCTTCTTGATGTATTGGCGAACGACGGTCTCCTGCTCGGGTTGGACCACGATCTGCTGCGCCGGCTGCTTGACCACGACGACGTCTTCAGCCGCCGCGACACCAATGCCGCTCATGAGGACCAGTGCGGCTGCCGTACCCGAAAGATAATATTTCATAGTAACCTCCATTTTGTTATCCGAAATTCCGCCTGCAGGGAAAACTCCGCCACCGCCGCGAGGTTCCATCTCAATTTCTGAAATACATATGCAGATTGACCGACAAAGATGATTTCGAAGTCCTGCCAGACGGAGCGATCACGGCGACATAATGCTTTAGAAAGCTGAAATTATTCGCCACAACTGCCAACCCACTTGAGAGTAGGCCGCAGAGTCCACTTGCCTGGGAAAGGCACACCGGGACGCTTCTTCCCGGGAAGTCGATCCACTTCCCGGGGAAATCGATTCGCCGGCCCTGGATAACAGCCAACGTCGAGCGCGCCGTGTCGTTCCCGAGTGCTCGTCCGGCGCACGAAAAAGGCCCACCCTGCCGGGAGCAGAGCGAGCCTTAGACTGTGCCGGCGGAGGTGGCAGCCTCACCGGTCACATCTGGAAAACGCCGGTGCCGGCGTCCGGTTCCAATCAGTGTTCAAGGTGGCCTGCATCAGATGCAACCATGTCGCCATGGCGACGTTGTCCACGACATTTCCCAGATGAAATTCTACAGCAAGGATGATCGCGACATGGCTCCTCGACCCTCCGTGACCAAGCATCCCTTCACGCTGATGTTTGTGGTGATCGCGCTGATGGCGCCCTTTGCCGGCCTTGCCTGGCGCACGCGCGAATGGATGGGCTGGTAGCCTCCAATTAGGCATGCTTGGTTCGGCTGAGGTCAGCCTCGTGTCACCGAAACGTGACCAGTCATAAATATTAGGTGCATCTAAATAGTCTGCTGGCGGTGGTATTGATGGCAACTGCCTCCAATCCGGCGGCAGAAAAAGGGAGGGAATAGTCCATGAACATCAAAACAATCTGCCTCGGTGCATTGGCCGCAACCGTGATTGCCGGCTCAGCGCTGGCCGGTATCCTCGACGAGCCAAAGATGATGGCCCCCTTCTTCACGGACAAGACCATGAAGACGATGAAGGGTGACGCCGACATGAAGAAGGTCTGGGCGAAGATGTCGAAGAAGCATCAGACCGCTATGATGAAGGAATGCCAGGACGCCGCGATGAGCAAACCGCATGCCGAGTTCTGCGCCAAGCTGAACGCGCTCGCCGGCAAAGCCTGATTAAATCCAGGGGTGGCGACTCGTCGCCGCTCCTGGCATCAGAGACAGACACCATCCCGCCGCAAGGGCGGCACGCGGCTGACTTGCTCATGGCTCGCTTCGGCCTGTTGCGCGCGCCTGTAGATAAGCCTGATGACCAGCACCACATAGCCCACCTGCAGTATGATCAGGGTCACCACCGTCCAGGCCAGCGCCTCCCAGAAAGAACCGGTGGCCATATAGGTCCACACCGCGACAACGATCGTCGTGGCCGACATCCCAACGAGAAACTGTCCAAAATACATCGATTCCCAACGTCGCCGAAACCGTCCCGGTTCGCACGACTCCCTGCCCGAACTCCCATTGCCCGCAGACAAAGTTCCATTATTTTAGCAACTTCGCAAGTATGTGATCAGCCGGCTCGGCAACGGCTATTGCGCGTTGGCCTGGTCCGGCGCAATTTGATGCTCACGGACTGATATAACGGAGAAAACAAGTCCGGGGGGGACGGGGGAAATGACGCTCAAATTGATCGGGGCCGGTTTCGGCCGTACAGGCACGTGGTCGACTTTTGCCGCGCTGAACAGGCTCGGCCTGCCCTGCTATCACATGCAGGAAGTGATCATGAACAAGGCCAACAAGGGCCATCTCGATTTCTGGCGCAAAGTGGCCAACAGCCCACCCGGCAGCCAGCACGACTGGAACCGCGTCTTCGCCAATTATACGGCGACCGTCGACAATCCCGGCTGCTGCGTGTGGAAAGAATTGCTGGCCACCTATCCCGACGCCAAGGTGCTTTTGACCTTGCACCCGCGCGGCGCCGAGGCGTGGTACGAAAGCACCATCGACACGATCTATTTCACCAAGAATGTCTGGCAGTTCAAGATCCTGGAGTGGCTGACGCCGTTCGGCCGGAAATTCGGCGACATGTCGAACAAGCTGGTGTGGGGCCGCACGCTGGACGGCGTGATGGACGACCGCGCCAAGGCCGTGGCGCGATACAACGCCTATATCGAGGAGGTGAAGGCAGCGGTGCCGCCGCACAAGCTGCTGGTCTACAAGGTGACCGAGGGCTGGGCGCCGCTCTGTGAGTTCCTGGGCGTTGCGCTGCCCAACGATCCCTTCCCCAACCTCAACGACCGCGAGACGATCAAGAAGATCATCCGCGACATCATCAAGGGGTCGTACATCATGCTGGGGCTGGCGATCGCCGCTGTGGTGGCGGTGCTTGCCGCGCTGTGGTGGTGGCTGGGCTAGCTGCGGCCGCAACCCAACCCGAAGCGCGCCCGAACCCTTTGCCGCCGAGACTAGGGAACTAACCGCTGTACCCCGAGTTTCGCTTCCAGTCTTTCAAGGATTGGAGTCCAGTATGGCACCGCGCGGCAAACCACGCACCGACGATGACGACGGCCCTGAGATCGACGGCCCGACCATCGAGCAGCTTGACTGGGACGCGGTCAAGGGCGGCCAGATCCTGCCGGATTCCGTCTCGGAAAACGGCGACATGCGCTACGGCACGGAAAAGGACGGCGACCTGCCGGACGAAGACGACGACAACGCCAATCAGGACAGCGACGACGCTTTGCCCGACGACGAGGAAGAAGCCGCGATCAAGCGCCATCCCACCCGCGAGGGCCGGTTCGACGAGACGTGAGCGGCACTCCCGCAATGTCCGTGTAATCCCTCCGGGCTAACCCCTCTCCCACATCAGCCGTGTGGGACATATCTTGATTTTCGAAACGAGCGAGCGCGCCTGGCTGCGGGAGACCGCCGGCGTCTTCGGCCAGATACTGGGCCTTTGCGGGCGGCTGGGGGTCGGTCAGTCCAGGATTTTCCTCACCCGTTTCGCCTGCAAGCCGGTGAGCTTTTTCAAATGGTTTCGCTTCCTGTCGAACTTTCGGCGGCGGCATGGGCTGGGCTGCCCGCACGACGATCTCTTCCGCAAGAAGCCCTACAAGTTTCTTGCGCTTGGGCTGCCGGGCCATCGCGGCTTCGAGCTTCTGGTCGACCATTTCAATCTGGCGGCGGCGCGCCTGCCGCGGCACCTGCTCGAGGCTGCCTGGCGCGGGCGGGCCATCGACATCGGCCAGGTGACGGGACGGCGCGATGCCTATGCCCTGACCATGCGCCTGTCCGTTCATTCCGGCACCAGCCATGAAGGCGCCTTCTCGATCAAGCTGACGCGGCAGAGCGACAGGCTCGACCTGGTCAGGTTGAGCTTCATCCTCTATCCCTTGGGCGCCAGCCGCTACACTGTCGCCATCGGCGGGCTCCAGGGCAGCAAGGAGCCGCAGGCCAAGCGCGCCGTCATCGACGCCACGCGCGACCTGTGCGGGCTTAGGCCCAAGGACGCCGCAGTGCTGGTCATGGAAGGCATCGCCATTGGCGGTGGCGCCGATCATGTCCTCGGCGTCTGCGATGCCAGACACACCATCAACTTCCGCTCGCCCGAAAAACGCGCCCGCAAGCGCGCCGACATGGACCGGTACTGGATCGACCGTGGCGGGCAGGAAGGTGGCGAATTCGGCTTCGCAATGCCGGTGCGAAGCCTCGACATGGCAGAGCCGCTCAACCGGCGCGAGGTCTACAAGGTCGAATTCCTGGAGATCGGCAGGAGACTGTTTGTTTCGCAGCGGGATAGGGGTGAGCCTACGAACTGCCCCCTCGCCAGCAAAGATGTGAGTGTGTGCCGTTGATCCCTGTCAAAGCCACATTTTTCATGCCCGAATCGTCGGCGAAGACGTTTGGTCGGCTAAGTTTTTTGCCCGGGTATTATATCAGTATTGACTAAAATATCGGAACGTCCAATGGACATTGCCGGAACCGAACAGGCTCCCTCGGACCTTTGCCTCAAGCCACCTAAGACCTTGGTCCCATAAGGACACGCAAAGGGCCGATGTGGTTCTTCATCGGGAACATCCCACCTTTGCCTTCGTTTTCCGCAAGGTCTCCGGACCGGACTGTATATCGGAGGAAGAGCAATGCACCATCGGTCCGTCATCAACAAAACTGGCCACGGCCCTGGCACGGCTATCGCCGTGTTGATGGTCGGACTTGTGGTAATCGGGGTTGTCTTCCTCGTCCTGGGCGGCTTGCTCTATTTCGGCGAGCAGCAGTCCAGTCAACGCGCTCTGTCTTCCGTGCCTGCCCGAGCGACCCAGGCGGCCGACCAGAGGGCGGCTGAGTGACGAGCCTGCGCCCCGGAGCGCCACTTTCTTTACACAAGAATCTATTCACATCGGAGGACTCAAAGTGAAATCCATTCTTCTCCCAGCACTTCTCATTGTCTCAGTGCTGTCTCCCGTCAACCTTGCCCCGACACAGGCCGCAAGCCTCGTTATCACCACCGACAATGGCACGCATATGGGCCGGCATCATTGGCGCGATCATCGCTGGCGCAAGCATCACAACCGGCATTGCTTCGTAAAGATCAGGAAGCATTGGCGCCACCACCACTGGGTCATAGAGAAGGTACGGGTCTGCGATTTCGATCGCTTCTGAGCCATGCCGAAGATGCAATTGCCAAAGCCGCGTCGAAGGTTCCGTCTGAACAGGCAAACCCTGGCAGTGGCGGCTGTCTGGAGCGTGGCGGCGGTGGTGCTGGTGCTGATGGCAACGGGAGCGGTCGGTTTTTGAAATCCGACGCAGAGTCTGTCCCCAAGGGATAACGCGCCTCCATCTTGCAATTACATTAGATATTACTAATGTAAAACACGCCGGCTCCCGCCAGAAGCCGGCGGGGCCTGGCGTGTTCCCTTTGCACCTGCCCGCCAGGCCCCTTTCGCCATCCGTCGGCCATTGGCTCAGCGCGCCAGCATTGCTCCACTCTCCGCCACGGCCCTGCCCCGGCGATAGACCGTGCGGTCTTTCGGCACGGCGACCACCGCTTCGGGCACGTGCTCGGCCCCCATGGCGACGAAGTCCGCCCTGGCACCGACCGATATGCCGTAGCCTTCGAGACCCAGTGCCTTGGCACCTGCGTAAGTCACCACATCGAAGGCGGCTTCCAGCTCGTGGTCCTCGTAGAAACCGGAGCGGTAGCCGATCATCTTGGCTCGCGAAAGCATGTCGCCATCGCCATAGGGCCACCAGGAATCGCGGATATTGTCGGAACCGCTGAACACGGTGACGCCGGCCTGCCGCAGAGCCGCCACCGGCGGGAAGGCGTGGTTGCCGGGCGCGTTGGTCATGATCGCCACGCCTGAAGCCGCCAGCATCGCGCCGGCCTTCGCCAGCGCATCGGCCGGGATGTCGCCAAGCCCATAGGCGTGGCTGACGACGACATGGCCGCCCATGCCGAGTGCCTTTGTCCGCGCGGCGATCTCCTCGACCTGGAACAGGCCGAGCGTGCCGCCATCATGCAGATGGATGTCGACACCGGCGCCGTGCTTGCCCGCCAGGGCGAACACCACATCGAGATGGCCCTTCACGTCGCGGTCGAAGCTCGCCGGGTCGAGCCCGCCGACAAGATCGCAGCCGAGCTTCAACGCCTCGTCGAGCAGCTCAGCCGTGCCGGGGGACGAAAGAATACCGCTTTGCGGGAAGGCGACGAGCTGGATGTCGATGAGGTCACGATATTGTTCGCGCACGGCCAGGATGGTCTCGACATGCCTTAACCCGACTGAGCCGTCGACCATGACATGGCTGCGCATGGAGAGGCTGCCATTGCCGATGCAGAGCTCGAGCTGGTTTTTCGCCCGCTCCGCCATCGGCGCCGCGGCGGCAAGGTTCTGCGCCTGGAAAGCCACGCGCTCACGCACGTCGAAGCCGTTGGTACAGGGAATGTGCGGGCGCCAGGCGTCGCCATAAAACGACGTGTCGAGATGGATATGCCCCTCGACGAAGGCCGGCACGACAAGCTGGCCGGCAAGATCAATGGTGGCGGGGTCCGCCGCCTTGCCAGCCGGCGTGATGGCGCTGAAGCGGCCGTCGGTGACGATGAAGTCGACCAGCGAACCATCGGACAGTTTGGCCTTGGTGAAACGGGTGGTGGTGGGCATGGCATCCCTGTCGTTGGTGGCGTTACCCCGCCTAGACCATGCGTGCCAGTCGCGTGTCTACACGGCAAATGCCGAAAACTGTTTCAGAATCCGCCGCATGACGGCGCGAAAAACATATGCCGAACAGGGGGATGCGGGAGATTGATGAATCAGGACGGGAGCACAGCCCCCTGTTTCAGTCTCCCGTCAGCACCTTCGTTGTCAGCACAGCCGCGCCATCCCTGGCGAATTCGCTGTTGTGCCTGTCGATGATCTGCCGGGCGGTCTCATCGGTGCTGTCGAGCGTGCTGTGGGCATCGGAAACCACGATGACGCCAAGCCCCCTGGCGATCGCACTGCGCACAGTCGCAGCGACGCAAAAATCGGTCTGCGCGCCAAGGATCACCACGGCAGCCGCGCCCTGCCCGGCAATCCAGTCACCGAAGGCAGGATTGCTGAAAGCGTCGCGCACGGATTTGGCGAAGGTCGGCTCATCGTCGGCCTGGCCAAGGGCCGGCCACACCGGCCAACCCGGCTCACCCGGTGCCAGCGGGTCGCCTTCGGGTCCATCATGCCTGACGAAAGCGATCTTGCGGCCGCTGCGCCGCGCCCAGTCGATCACCACCCGGGCGCGCTCGGCAATAGCAGGCGCATCATCGATCGGCGGCTCGTGCACACCATCGAACATGCCGGTCTGGAGGTCGATCACAATGAGCGGCGCATTGTCCGCGAGGCTGGGGGCTGACATGATTTTTACATAGCACGCGGGACAAGCCAATCAAGGCTCAAGGGCTGGGCCGACATATCCAGCCTGCGGCTCCGCCGACGAACCGCTTCACCCCGGCGCGCCGGCAAACAGCACGATACCATCCCCACCGCTCGCCGGCCAATCCCTGATGGTGCGGTCGTTGCCGCCGGTCAGCACCGTGCCGTCGGGAGCGAAGGCCACCGCGTAGATCGGGCCGGTCTGGCTGTCGAACATCGCGATCTGGTTGCCGGTTGCCATGTCCCACAGCCGCGCCGTGCCGTCGAGAGACCCCGACAGCAGGCGCTTGCCGTCGGCCGACAGCGCCAGCGTGTAGACCGTGCCTTCATGGCCTTCGAAGCGCTTCACCTCGCGGCCGCTGTCGAGATCCCAGACCTTGATCGTCAAATCGCCGCTGCCGGTGATCACATGGTGCCCGTCGGCGGTGAAGACAGCGCCATAGGTGCCCTGGTCGTGGCCGTGCCAGCTGCGCAGCTGCTTGCCGCTTTCGATGTCCCAGAGTTTCAGCGTGCCGTCGATGCTGCCGCTCAGCGCCTGCTTGCCGTCGGGCGAAACAGCGACCGCGCTGACCGACCAGTCGTGCCCGGTCAAAACATGCAGCACGGAATTGTTGACGAGATCCCAGACGATGACGTTGCCGGTGTCGTGTCCGCTGACGGCGCGCTTGCCGTCCGGGCTGATAGCCAGCTGCCTGACGCCGCCATTCTGGCCGGACTGGAAGACATGCAGCACGGCGCCGTCGGCAAGTTTGCGCAGCACGATCTCGCCGTCGTCGCCCGCCGTCAGCGCGCTGACGCCATCGGGCATGTAGAGCGCGGTGCGCGCCATGTCCTTGTGGACGCCGAGATTGCGGATCAGGTGCTTGCCGCCAATGTCCCACAGCTTGATCACATGGTCGGTGCTGGCACTCATGATCGAGTGGCCGTCGGGCGCCACCGAAAGCCAGACGACCGCATCGCTATGGCCATCGGGCTGCGTTGGCGCGGCCGGCGGCGGGGGCGGCAATGGCGCCACCGTGGGCGGCGGGATGACAGCGACCTCCGGCGGTGACGGCGCGGCGGGGACCGGCGCAGGCACGGGCGGCGCTGGCGGCACCGGTGCGGCGGGCGGGCTGGCGGCTACCGGGGGCGGCGCGGGTGGCAGAGCCGGCGGGGCTGGCGGCGTTGCCGGCTCCGGAGCCGGCGGCGCGCTGGCGACATCCTGGCTCTTCGGCTCGCTGGGCCTGGGTTCAGCAAGCTTGGGTTCGTCGGGCTTGGGTTCGTCGGGCTTGGGTTCGGCCGCCTTGGGCAGGTTGGCCATCTCGCCGCCGCCCCACGGGCCGAACCGGTCAACGGCCAGCCCTGCGACAACAACCAGTGGCAGAGCGAGAAAGAGCTTGCGCAGGCCGGGCCTGCCGGTCTCCTGCACCTCCGCCGCGCGGCCAAACAGCGGCGCTCCAGCAGCATGCGCCGGCCGCCCCGGCAACAGCCCGGCCCAGAACAGAAAGACACCGATCAGACAGGCAAGTGCCGCTAGCAGGAGCCCGGTCAACCGCAAGGAGGCCGCATCCGAGGGCAGTGCGAAAAAGTCTTGCCAGCCAACGGCACCAGTAACGACGAGCGGATAGACCCGCGCAAGGCAGCCGAAGGCAACCACGGCCAAGGCAAGCGCCAGCACCCTGTCAGCCAATCTGTTCATTGCGCCCTCCGCCCGCGGATCCAGATAAGATTATCAGCGCCAGCGTATACGGCAAAGCGCTGCCCTCGCTACCGGCCCTGATGTATATCGGCGCAACTGTCCCGGCTTGAGCTGGGGATATGCATAGATACAACAGCTTAAGCATGTCGGGAACATGCCTTAGAGTGCCGATTTATGCCCGATTGGGCCGAAGCAATCGGCATTCTGAATGCCGGATTCTCCGATAGTCTTGTTGAGATAGTCTGGACTATCCCCAGCGCAACATTGACAGAGGACCACGATGTGTCACACTCGCGACGGGATATAGTGGAGAGTCCGCACAATGAAGAAGATTTATGAACGGCCTACGTTGATCAAGAAGGGAAATCTGAAATTTCTCACGGCCGCGACCAACGGTGCAGCGGTCTCGCCCCCGGTTACGCCGCAATAAGTCAGCCCGTCAGCATCAGGTCGTCCAGCACCATTTGCCAGTAGTGTTTCGTTGAAAGACGGACACGGGTTACTTCCTTGAGCATCGGGGCATAGTGCAGCGGCGTCAGCGCCGACAGCACCAGCTGGTTGCTGGCGACCAGCTGCTCGCCCAGCCAACACTCGATCAGCGCCATCTCCCCTTCCGACTTCAGCCACGCAGCGCTTAGCAGCACCGAGTGGAAACCGAACGGGGTTTCGCGGCTGAATTCGGCCGGGTAGCCGCTGCTTGTGTAGGCCACGTGGTCGCCCGAAACATTACCGTTGACATAGCCTTCGCTGCCCTTGGTGTGATCCTGTGCCATGGCGTTGAGGTTGCGCCATTGCAGCCCGGCATGGCCGCACGGGATCTTGCGGAAGCCGCGTCCGGTGACGTCGTCGAAGCCGATCGTCCGCAGCGAGGTCTCGCTCGGCAGCGTTTGCGGCGACAGCAGCCCGAGATCGGTCGGATAGGGCGAAAGCGCAAGCTGCCGGTCAAGGCCGCCGCCGGCGATCGCCACCGTGTCGGCCCTGCCGGCGAGGTCAAGCCGGAAGGGAGAGTCCGGCGCCAGCACCAGGCTCTCCAGCACGTGCCCGTTTGCCATCACCGACAGGGTCACGCTGCCGCCTGACGCCATCCTGCCGGCTAGGCTGCGCGCCGGCGCCAGCCCGACGGGCTGCGGCAGGTTCTGCGACACCAGCCCGGCCGGCGAGCCAGGCGCCAGCCGAAAATCCTGCGACTGCGTCTCGTTGGCGCTGGGCGAGCTCCAGCCAGGCGGCACCGAAACCGCAAACCGGTAGGCGCCAGGCGAGCGGATCATGGCATTGGCCGAAGACGTCGACATGGCGAAATTGGCAAAGCCGCCATTGTTCGTCCGGGTTGCAGCGACGACGCCGCCTTGCCCGTCGAACAGCCGCACCATGATGCCGGCCATCGGTCGGTCGCCAACGCCGTATCTCCCGTCGCGGTCGACATCAAAATAGACGAAGGACGAGTAGTTGACGGTGCCCGTGCTGCGCTCCCAGTCGGTACGCACGGCATAATCGTTGGCTGGATCCGCCCGTCGCCTGGCGCGGCGTCGGAGACGCGCCTTGCGCAACAGCCAGACGCCGCATGCCGCGACCGCAATGAGGCCGGCGGCCGCAAGCAGGATTTCGACGGGGTGGAAATCATGCATGGCGGGCAGGCTTCGATAGTGGCCTCTCGCGGCTCTCAGACATGCAATGCATCAAACGCCCCCCGATGCTGATCATCGCCAGATTAGCGCGAGATGGCGCCTGCGCAAAAGGAACGCGCGGATAATGCCTCACCTCAACTCCACCCAAACCGGCGCATGATCACTCGCACCATCTTGACCGCGCACCTCACGGTCGATGCCGGCCCCTTTCAGCCGGCGAGCGAGCGTCTTCGACAGCAATATGTGGTCGAGCCTGAGGCCCGCATCGCGCGGCCAGCGGTTCCGGCGATAATCCCAGAAGGTGTAGAGCGTCTCCTTCGGGTGCTTCTTCCGCAGCGCATCGGTCCAACCCTGGTCAAGAAGGGCGGCGAAGGCGGCCCGGCTTTCCGGCTGCACCAGCGCATTGTCGTCGTAGGAGCGGGTGGCGTAGATGTCGCTGGGATCGGGCACGATGTTGTAGTCGCCGGCCAACACCACCGGCAGGCCGGTGTCGAAAAGCTGTTCGGCATGCGCTTCCAGCCGCGCATGCCAGGCCAGCTTGTACTGAAATTTCGGCCCTGGCTGCGGGTTGCCGTTCGGCGCGTAGAGGCAAGCGATGATGATGCCGTTCACCGCCGCCTCGATATAGCGGCTCTGCTTGTCGGCATCGTCGCCGGGCAACACGTCGCGGGTCAGCACCGGCTCGGCACCGCGCGCGAGGATGGCGACGCCATTCCAGGTCGGCTCGCCCTTCCACACCGCGCCATAGCCGGCGTCGGCCAGCGCGGTGCGCGGAAACTGCATGTCGCGTGCCTTCAGTTCCTGCAGGCACACGACATCGGGTTTTGCCGCCGCCAGCCACGCCAGCAGGTTTTCGAGCCGGCTGTTGATGTTGTTGATGTTGAAGGTGGCGATTTTCATTGGCGGGTCAGGAGGCGACCCTGCCTGCCCACACCTTCACCGTCTCCGCCACCGTTTTCAAATGATCTGCCGTCGAAAATCCCGAAATACTCTTGCGTGGCTTGAGGTCGTGGTCGCCATCCTCCAGCCACACCACCTCGATGCAGTCGGAGAGCCCATAGCCAGCCACCTCGTCCTCCGTGCCGAACTCGTCGCGCGTGCCCTGAAAAATCAGCGTTGGTGTCTTCAGCCCGATGAGATGCTTGGTCCGCAATTGCTCGGGCTTGCCGGGTGGATGGAAGGGATAGCCGAGGCAGACCAGCCCTGAAATCTCGCCCTTGGCGAACATCTCGTCCGCCACCATCGACGCGACGCGCCCGCCCATCGACTTGCCGCCGATGATCAGCTTGCCCGTCACGCCCTTGGCCCTGAGGTCGGCGATCGCCTTGATGTATTCCGGGTTCACCGTCTCGGCGCGCGGCGGCGGCTTGCGCTGGCCGTAGCGGCGCGCCGCCATATAGTGGAATTCGAAGCGCGCCACCTGGAAGCCGGCCGCGGCTAAAGCCTTCGCGGTGGCGATCATCGAGGGAGAATCCATCGACGCACCGGCGCCATGCGCGAGCAGGATGGTGACCGGGGCGGTGTCATCGCCGTCGAAGAGGAAGCTGGTCATGGGGCGGTCTTCCTGGAAAGGTAGCGTTCCGTGTCGCCCCCCTCTGTCCTGCCGGACATCTCCCCCTCAAGGGGGGAGATTGGATGGCGTTGTCGCTTTCGCCAATCGCCAAGGTTGGAAGGCGGGCGAGACAGCAAAGCAGCCAATCTCCCCCCTTGAGGGGGAGATGTCCGGCAGGACAGAGGGGGGCGTTCAAGCGCGACCATCAATTCTCACCCCGCCGTCCGCGCCAGCTGCATATCGACGAACTGCACGCCCTTGGTCGCCACTCCGGCCCATTCGGACTCTGCGTCGAGCTCCAGATAGCGCACCCACAGCCGCCGCGCCTCGAGCAAATTGCCGGCGTCGAATTCCAGCCGCGCCAGATTGAACACCGGATCGGCATAGCTCTTGTCGAGCGCGATCGCCTTCTGCAGATGCTTTCGCGCCGACGCGTCGCGCCCTTGCTCGCTCATCAGGCCGGCAAGGTTGAACCAGGCTTCGACGAAGGCCGGGTCGAGTTTTATTGCCCTGGCATAATCATGCGCGGCCTCCGCAGCGTGGCCGCCGGCGCGCAGGCAGTTGGCGCGGTTGAAGGCGGCGATGGCGTCAGTGGGGTCGATGGCGAGGCAGCGCTGGTAGAGTGCGGCAGCACCTTCATGGGCGCCGCCCTCCTCCGCCGCTTCGGCCTCGGCAAACAGCTCTTCCAGCGTGTCGTCGCCTTGTGGCGCGCTGCCCAGGTCGAACAACAGCTGCCCGTCAAGTTCGCTCTGGCCGCCCTCGAGATAGATGGCGTCGGGCCGGCCATGCTGGGAGCCGACGGCGAGCGACTTGGCGGTAAGCGACGCCACCGGGCCGGAGCGATGCACGGAGCGCGCAATCGCGCCCCATGCAGCACCCCCGGCGACAAGCCCGGCATATTTGCGCGCCAGGATCAGGTCGCGGAAGGAATAGGGTTCGCTGTCATGCTCGAAGGCGTCGAACAGCGACAACAGGTCAAGGTCGGCGCCGGACAGCCGCGATTGCTCGATCAGTGATTGCCGCGACAGCGACGACGCCTCCGGCGCCTTCATCAGCCCGAGCCGGCGCAAGAAACCGTTCTCGCTGAGCAGCGTTCGCCCGGCGGCGCGCTCGGCGGCGACGCGGCGCTCGATCCCGGCATCGCCGTTTTTCGTCAAGCCAGTCCTGGCGAGAAGTGTGCGGCCGAACACGACATGCGTCGTGCGCCTGGTGATGCCGCGCCTGAGCTGGCCGTGCTGGCGCTCGACCTCGCGTACAGCGAGCCTGAGCGGAAACGCCGTCAGAGCGCCGACCGTGCCAAAGACCGCCCCCGAAACGGCCGGTGCCGTCATTTCTTGCTCTTGCCGACCGCCTTCAGCAGACTGGCTTTCAGCGGATTCTCAGCCGCACCGCCCGCTGCCGCCTTCTTGGCGGCCGGTTTTGCCGCCACCTCGTCGGCCTTGCTCTTCGACTTGGCCGGCGGCTTCGACTGCGACAGGCTCGCCTTCAGCGCGTCCATCAGGTTGATGACATTACCGCGCTCGGGGGCGGCCGCGATAATCGGCTTGTGGCCCTTGAGCTTCTCACGGATCATCGCCATCAGCGCGATCTCGTAGCGATCCTCGTAATTCTTCGGATCGAAGGTGGTTTCCTTCTGCTTGATCAGCGCTTCGGCGAGCTCAAGCATTTCCTGGTCAGGCTTGCCGGCCGGAATGTTGCCGAAATACTCAACTGTGCCGCGCACTTCGTTCGGATTCCTCAATGTGCACACGAACATGCCGTTCTCGCGCGCGCCGATCGTCACGATGCGCTCGCGGCTGGACAGCACCAGCCGCGCGATCGCCAGCTTGCCGGACTTGCGCATCGCTTCACGCAACACAGCGAAGGTCTCTTCGGCCATCGCCCCATCCGGCGCCATGTAGTAGGGCGCATCCTGGTAGATGACGTCGACCTCGCCCTCGTCGACGAAGGCCTCGATGTTCATCGTGTGGTTGGATTCGATGCGCACCGCGTCGAGGTCGGCATCATCGATGATGATGTACTGCTTGTCCTCGTACTCATAACCCTTGACCAGATCCGAGCGCTCGACGAGCCCCAGTTCAGGGTCGACCGGCTTCATATTGATGCGGTTGTGGGTCTTCTTGTGCAGCTGATTGAACGAGATGCGCTCGCTGGTCGTCGTCGCCGGATAGAGCCGGACCGGACAGCTGACGAGGCTGAGCTTGAGGTAACCCTTCCAACTTGCCCTTGGCGCCATGATACACTCCTACGCGGCCATGCACTGACATTCTAGCTCGAGCATGATCTTGCTCTCTGCAGCGCTTTTCGTCCGAAGGACGAACGAGGCTGCGCAAATCCTACACCGACCCCGCACAATACCGGCAAATCCCTGACGAAATCTTCCGGTGCCTCTTTGAGGTCGTTTGGGAGAGGATAATTCAAATTGTCGGAAGCGTCGATGGACTGGGTTTCCTCGCCTCTTCCAAGCAGCTGGTCTTTGGCGATAGCGTGCATGGCAGCTTGGCGCATGCATTGTCTTATGCCGCGCTGGTCGACCCCCACTCCGTCGAGCTTCGCTCGACACCTCTCCCCCGATCGACGGGGTAGAGGAAAAACGCCAGGCTTTTTGCCATCAACGCTCGCCCAGCAACGCTCCCTTCCTTTCCCTCCGGAGGGGGGAAAGGTGGCGCTGCGAAGCAGCGACGGATTGGGGGAACCACGTGGCAATCAAGCCTCGCGCCGATCAGTCACGCCAGTCGCAGAAAATGTGTGCATAGCGCAGCCTTTTAAGGGGGGCGAGGAACCCTAGGTCTTCAAGGCCGGCAAATCCCGCGCGAATTCCTCGATCTCCGCCCACGGATCACCAGACGTCTCCAGCAACCCCGGCAGCGACGAATAGTTCAGGTCCTGCGGCGCATCGATCGCCTCCAGATCGCTCCAGCTCACCGGTGTCGAGGCCGGCAAATTGGTGCGGGCGCGCAGCGAATAGGGCGCTGCCGATGTGTGGCCGCGGGCGTTGCGGTGATAGTCGATGAAGATGCGCTTCTTGCGGTTGTCCTTGCCCATGGTGGTGGTGAACGTGTCGGGCGCGGTGGCCGCCAGATGCGTGGAGATGGCGCTGGTTGCCTGGTGCAGCTTCTTCCAGTTCTGCTTAGATGTCACCGGTACGGTGATGTGGATGCCATTCCCCCCAGACGTCTTGGCGAACGGCACCAGGCCCAACCCTTCGAGTTCGCCCTTGATGTGGACGGCAGCCTCCACCACCTCGCGCCAGGAAATCCCTTCGCCCGGGTCGAGGTCGAAGACGATCTGGTCCGGTTTGTCGAGGCTGGTGCGATGCGTGCCCCAGGTGTGGAACTCGACGACGCCGAACTGCGCCAGCGCCAGATACCCCTTGGCGCCTTCGACCGACAGGTAGGATTTGGTCTCGCCTTCGGAATTGGTGGCTTCAAAAGTCACCACCGAGGGCGGCATGCCGGTGAAGGCGTGGCGCTGGAAGAAGCAGTCTTTGGGCAGGCCGGTCGGGCAGCGCACCAGCGACACCGGACGGCCGAGAATGTGCGGCAGCATGAAGTCGCCGACCAGCGCGTAGTAGACGGCGATGTCGAGCTTGGTCGGCCCGGTCTTGCCGAACAGTCGCCGCTCCGGATTGGTCACCCAGATGGTGGCGAGGTCGGCCTCCGAGATCAGCCGCTTGCGCTTGGCCGACACCGGCGTAGACAGGCCGACATCCCTGAGACCGCGAAACACGCCATGGCGCAACGAATTGTCCGCGGTGCGGTTGGCATAATGGATGCGCGCCGAAAACAGCGGCTTCACCCAGTGCATCTCGCGCATGATCTCGCGCGGCACGCCTTCGGGCGGCGTTGCGCCCGGTGTCAGCGGCTCCAGCCGGGCGAGCAGATCCTCCGCCGTATCGCGGTCGAAGCCGGTGCCGACCTTGCCACGATAGTGCAGCTCGCCATCCACCCATTCGGCCATGCCAAGCGCTGCCAGCCCTTCCGCCGCGTCGGACACGGTATATCCGGCGATGACGAAGTCTTCGCTCTTCAGCGCCTTGGTCTTGGTCCAGCTCTTGGTGCGGCCGCTCTGGTAGATGGCGGTCGCCCGCTTTGAGACGACACCTTCCAGCTCCATGTCAGAAGCTTGATCAAAAAGTCCCTGTCCCGAGCCCTCGACATGGTCGGAGAACTGGATGGCGGAGTTGGCGCCGAGGCCGGCCAGCAGCTCGGCCAGCAGCGCCTTGCGCCGGATCAGCGGCGCCTTCATCAGGTCCCAACCATCAAGATGCAAGAGATCGAAGGCATAGAAATGCAGCTTGCTGCCGGCGCCGTCGGCCAGCGCGTCCTGCAAAAGCGCGAAGCGGCTGATACCCTTGCCGTCGAGCACCATGATCTCGCCGTCGATGATGGCCTCGCGGCACGGCAGTTTGGCGAAGGCATGCGGCAGGTCGCCATAGCGCTTCGTCCAGTCGATACCGCCACGGGTGATCAGCCGCACCTGGCCGTCGGTGAGATGCGCCATGGTGCGGTAGCCGTCGAACTTGATCTCGTGCAGCCAGAGCTCGCCTGTGTCCTCGCCATCGGGCGGTTTTGGCACCTGCGTCGCCAGTTGCGGCTCGATGCGGCTGAGTGCCGGGGCTTTGACGGCGCCCGGCAGTTCGCCCGGCTTCAACGAACCCGGCCTGGGCGCGGACTTCGTCGCCGGCTTGGCGGCCGCCGCCAGTTCCTCGATGCGCAGGCCGGATTTCAGGCTTTCCGGCCGCGCTTCCAGAATGTTCAGCGCCGTGTCGGCGGCGAGATCACGCTCCTTGAACAGCAGCCAGTTCTTCTTGTTCTCGTCCTCGCCGGGTTTGGGCTTCAGGCGGGTCAGCATCCAGCCGCCATTGAGCTTTTCGCCGGCCAGCCGAAACTTGAAGGCCCCGGTGCGAAGGCTCTTCTCGACATCGTCCATCGGCGCCCACGTGCCGGTGTCCCAGACGATCATCGGCCCGCCGCCATACTCGCCCTCGGGAATGACGCCCTCGAAGTCGATATATTCGAGCGGGTGGTCCTCGGTCTCGACCGCCAGCCTTTTGTCGGCCGGATTGAGCGAAGGCCCGCGCGGCACCGCCCAGCTCTTCAGCACATCGCCGACCTGGAGACGCAGATCGTAGTGGTCCGCGGTGGCGTGGTGCTTGTGGACGACGAAACGGTTGCCGTCGGCGGAGATCAGGCCGCCGGCGGGTTCCGGTGTTTTGCTGAATTCGCGCTTGGCGCGATAGGTTTTGAGTTTGGGCGGGGTTGTCATGGCATCCGCCGCGATCCTTCGCGGCGCCGTAGAGCGCTACGTTTACGACACTCGCGATTGCTCACTTGGTCTCAATCGTCGGCAGCCGGCGTCAGCTCAAGCTCGGCCGGGGTCAATCCCTGCCGCAGCTGGCTCAGCCGGAATTCGTCGACCCAATAGGCCTCGCCGTCGACCAGCACGCGTGCCTGGTAGGTGCCGTCAGAAAAACTCTGGGCGGTGATGTAGACCTTGTGCTGGTCAAGCGCCTTGCGCACTGCCGCGCGCTTGGCATTCTGGCCGATGACGGGACTGATCATGACGCTGCCCTCGGTCGCCCAACATGGCCGCTTCCACGGCCCGGCGACTTTACTCAAGGATGACGGAGACGCGCCGCCCTGTCAATTTGGCGTGGTGGCTGCTTACGACCCGCTGCTGTTGAGCGTCGTGCCGATTTTCGTGAACTTGCCGTTGATCGCATTGCCGAGCGCACCGGCGCCGGTGATGATGGCGAGCGCGATGAGGGCGGCGATCAGGCCATACTCGATGGCGGTCGCGCCAGATTCGTCCCGCATGAAGCGAGAAACTATTCTTGGCATTCTAAGCCCCTGGTTTCTTATCCCTCGCACAACCCATAGAGACTGTGAGTTGCGGTTCGGTTAAGTTTTGCCAGGCTTTTGAAGGTGTTTGCGCACGGACCTGAATCAAAACATGAAGCGTCCGGCCGTGGGACACAGCTTGGTTGCGAGCGGTCCAGACCGGAGCTGTTTTCAGCTTGCCGGCCTGGAACCGCCCACCCCCCTTGTGTCCTTCCCAAGACAGCAGACCGGATAGAGGGATCGCCGCCGATCCGCTTTGACATGGATCAAAAGCCAAATGCGCCGTGCAAAAAACTCCGCATCCCTGTCGAAATCCGTTTCTGGCGAACGACATTGCTGCGGCGCCGGCGAGGCGCGATCACATCGAACAACAGGAAACTCACCATGGCCAAGATGCTTGTCATCTACAAAACCCCCGCCGATCCGGCCGCCTTTGACCGGCATTATTTCGACATCCATCTGCCGCTCGCAAAACAGCTTCCGGGTCTGCGGCGCTACGATGTCAGCAAGCGGCCGATCGTGAACCTCTTGCAGGGCGAGACGCCCTACCTCGTGGCGACCCTCTATTTCGACAGCCTGGAGGCCATTCGTGCGGCCTTCGCCAGCGAGGTCGGCAAGGCCTGCGCCACCGACCGGCGCAAATACGCGCCCGACCAAGATGTGACGATGCTGCTCTTCGATTCCGAGGCGATGTGAGGCGTAAGAGCGATGCTAGAGCAATTCCAGGAAAAGTGTGTAGCGGTTTTCCGTTCGGAATTGCGTCAAAACAAAGAGTTAGAGCGGTTCGCCGTTTCCGTGAAACGGTGAACTGCTCTAGGAAAAGTGTGAAACGTTTCCCCTTGGGAATTGCGTCAAGACCAAGAGCTTGAGCAGGGCAAGTCAAAAGGGCAGAAAAAACCCGCCATCTTGCGACGGCGGGTTTGATGGTCGCGTCGAAGGCTGTTTGCGTGTCATCTCCCGGAGGAGATTATCAGCGCCGTCACGCGGGAAAGCTGCTGGCGCTTGCTGAGCGTCGGCTTTTCATAAGTCTTTTTCATCGATGTCCCCCAAAGCCCCCGATGGGCTATCGCGAAGTGCGCCCTGTGCTGTCTCTTTGTCAAGCTGGAGCTGAAATACCCGGCGACAAGGCCATCGCCGAGCGGCTCAGACATCCTCGCTGTCGAAGATCAGCATGTCGGCGCCGCCGGTCGCGAAGACCTGGAGATCGGCGCCGGCGGCCTGCCCTTCGGCGCTGGCAAAGGCATTCTGGATGGCGGTCAGGTCGTCGAAATGCAGGATGGCGACAAGGTGCACCTTCGCGGGTCCCGCCGGCGTTATGACAGGGCCACGGTTGATTTCGTAGCGCCGCAGCCCAGGGATGGTCTTGGCCAGCGGAATGTGTTTTTCGCGATAATAGGCATCGAACGCCGCCGGATCTTCAGGCGTGCCGTACATCACCACCAGGCTTGCCATCATTGCCTCCCGCAATCATTGCTTTGCAGGAGCGTGATGCCTTCGGCGGGAGCTTGTCAATGCGTCCTACCCAGGGCGAAGGAGCCCTGACGACTTGCTTAGCTCTTCAATCGCCGCAACCGGCGCATCACACCATGCGCGGCCTTGTACAGGCCCGGCTTGGAGCGAATGAAAAGCTCGGTCTTGCCGCGCAGCTTGATATAGGCGGTCGAAGCCCTGCCCTTCAGCGTCATCGCGTGGCACAACTCGGCCAGCACCGAGCTTGAAGCGCCGATATGCTGCTTGTAGCCTTGGCTGCCGACCGACAGGTCGAAATAACCAAGGCCCTGCTCGCGCGCCCAGATCATCAACTTGCCGATCGTCGTCAGGCCCGGCGAGACATTGGGAACCGCGTCCTGGTCGATCCCGAGCAGAAGCGCATGCAACGTGCCCTTCATGACCAGCACGTAGATGACGGCGAGATAGGCCTCACCGACACGCAGCCCGAACAGCCGCACCGAGCCGTCGGACAGGCCCTGCAGGGCGGCGTTGCGGTAGAACGCGACGACCGGCGCCTGCGTCAGCAGGTCGAAGCGCCCGAGCTCGCGGAAGCGGTTGAGCCTGAGCTCCAAAAGCGTGGCGAATTGCTCCTCGACCAATTCAGGCGTCACGGCTTCGACCAGATCGAGCTTGCACATCTGTTCGAAGCGGCGGCAGTGCTTGTGGAAATTCTTGGCAAAAGACGATTTGCAGATGCGCTTGATCAGTGTCTCCGGATTGCCATCCAGGGCCAGGCCCGAGGCGATCTGGATGGAGTCGTGCGCCGCCGAGAGCAGCGCCAGCGGATTGTCGACGCCGTGGATCTGTCGCGGGATTCCCGCGATGTGGAAGCGATCCGTCGGCGGCAGCACGGCGCACACCGCCGCCCAGGCGTCGTCGGCGCTCTGTCTGGTCCATGGTCTGGCGTCGGCCAGCAGCGGCGCCGCGTAGTCGCACACGCCGCCGCTCAGCCATTCGATCACGTAATGGCCCCGAGCGCGGCGGCGCATCAGCGGCAGCAGCATGACCGGCGCACCCGTGGCGGCGTCATTGACCTCGACGACGAGCAGCTCCGCGCTTTTGGGCATCAGCCGGTTGGCGATCCCTTCCACCCAGGCAAAGCCCTGGTGGCCGGTGCACAGGCCAGTCTCCTCAAGCCGCAACCAGAGCGGCTTTACGGTGTCGAAGCTGGTGTGCAGCCGCGCCGCATAGTGCGCGGCCATGCCGAAGCCGACGACCGGCGAAAGCCTGACGCTGCCCTCGGTCGCCGCAGCCTGTCGCATTGCCTGGCCTGCCAAACGCTTCTCCTGTCGTTCTGGCCCGCCCTCAGCGCCCTCCACGCAAGCGCCGCAAGCCCCGCATCGTCCCCTGAGCCGCTTTGAGCAGCCGTGGTTTTGAGCGCACGAAAACCTCGGTCCAGTCGCGGAACTTGATGGCAGTGCTCGCGGCATTGCCCCGCATCGTGAACCCGTGGCAGAGTTCGACCAGGACCGAACCCTTGGCGCCCATATTTGCCTTGTAACTCTGGTTGCCGACCGACAGGTCGAAATAGCCAAAGTCCTGCTCGCGTGCCCAGCTTATCAACCTGCCCATGATCGCAAGTCCCGGTGAGACATTGGGCACGACGCTCTGGTCCATAGCTATCAGCAGAGCATGAACAGTCCCTTGATGGATCAGCAGATATTGAACCGCGATCAGAGCCTCGGCTACGCGCAGTCCGAACAGCCGCACCGCTCCGTCCGACAGGCCCCGAACGGCGGCGTTGCGGTAGAAGTCGACGACTTTCTCCTGCGTCAGCAGGTCGAAGCGGCCCAACTCGCGAAAGCGGCTGAGCCGCATCCGGACCAGTTCGCCGAAGATACGCTCTACCTCGGCCGGTGTACCGGCCTCGACCAGTTCAACATCGCCGAGCCGTTCGAGCCGGCGCCAGTCCTTGCCGAATTCCTTGACGAAGGAGGGCTTGCACAAACGCTTGAGGACCGTGTCCGGATCGCCGTCGATGGCGAGGCCGAAAGTGGTCTGGAGGGAATCCCGCGTCTCCGCGAGCAAGGCAAGCGGATTGGCGACGCCGTTGATCTCGCGCGGAATCCCGGTGATCTGGAACCGGTCCGCCGGCGGCAGCACGGAGCGCACGGCGGCCCATGCGGCCAGTGCGGATTGTGTGGTCCACGGCCTCGCATCGGCCAGCAGGGGTGCCGAATAGTCGCAGACGCCGCAGCTCAGCCATTCGATCACCCGATGACCCAACGCCGGCCGGCGCATCAGCGGCACCAGCATCCTGGGTTCGCCGGAAGCGGCGTCCCCCACCTCCACGACGAGAAGTTCTGCACCTTGCGGCATCAGCCGCGCGACGATCCCCTCGGCCCACGCATAATTCTGGTGACCGGTGCACACACCGCTCTCTTGGAAGCGCAGCCAGAGCGGCCGCGCCGTTTCGAGACTGGTGTGCAATCGCGCCGTGTAGGCGTCGTTCGCCGCTATGGTGACTGGGTGCGAGACCTGCTCGTCGGCCAAGCCGGTCACCGCAACTATTTCCACTGCCTGGCCCGTCACATCGCCCTCCTATCGTTTCGCCGGGGCGAATGTGATGGCCCGCCGCCAGGAGCCCAGGCGGCTGTAGCGCTGCTGGTCCGGATGCTCGATGTTCCACATGCGGTGATGCGCGAAATACCATGATGCCGCGAGCACGAAGGTTTCGGAGACCGCCGAGCCCAGCAGTGCCCACTGCGGAGACGCGACTGAAAGCAGGATGGCGATCAGCGCCAGCCCGACAATCGCGCCGCCCATGGTGATGAAGGCGACGATGCGGAAGTCACCGAATATCTCAAGCACGATACGGGGCATGATGTAGAGCATGATCGGGATAAAATTCACTGTCACGAAAAGCCCGATGAACTCGACCGAGGCATCCTGGAGAGCCTGGGATTTTATCATCGGCAAGACGAACAGGATGGCGCATCCATAGGCCAGGCCGCCCAACCCCATGACGACCGACCAGATCTTCGCCTGCGACCAGACGCGGCGCGTCTCATTCTGCCGCATCAGCTTCGCAAGCTCCGGCTGCGTCATGTTGACGAAGGCGAGGCTGATGATGCGCAGCGGCGCGAACAGCACGATCACCGCCGCCAGCGGCGCGTAAGCCGCGGGCCCGGCTATGCCGGCGACCAGCAGCGCCAGGCATTGACCCTGGATGTTGGTGGTGGTGGCGCTGAAGGCCGACCAGCACAGCTGGCGCCACAGCCTGGCATAGCGCCGCCGCGTCGGCATGCGGAAGGAGATGCGAATTGTACGGCGCGCCAGCCGGACCAGAACGAAAATGCCGAACACATTCGCCGCGGCAAGCGAATAGAACACAGCTTGCAACGCGTCCCGGGCGTACCAGATTGCCAGCCCGGCCAGCACGGTGCCGGCGATCGTGAAAGCGGCATCGCTGATGGAGACGACCAACTGCTGGCGGCGCGCGAAGAAGGCCGTGCGCATATGGCTGCGCAGCGACCATGCGCCGACGAAACAGCCGGCGGCAATGCCTGAGGGGTCACCCAGCAGGTGCATCAAAACGGTCGTGCCGACCGCCATCAGCAGCGCCACCATCAGCGCCGCCGTTCCGAAGGCCACGTCATAGGCATCGACGCCGGCGGCGTTGGTGCTCTTGCTCATCCATATCGAGGCGGGGACGGCGGTGAGCGACCTGATGTAGGACAGGCCGACGCCGCCCATCACCATGCCTATGGCAAACAGGCCGTAGCCTTGCGCCGACAGCATGTGCAGCAGCATGATGTTGAGGGCAAAATGGAAGCCGCTCTGCATCGCCTCGCCGCCGATCATCAGCACGAGGCGCCGCACCAGATGGATCGGGAGCTTCACGACCGTGTCTCCGCCTGGCGAGTGCTTGCGGCCCTGCCCGGCCGCGCCATGGCCGCCTTCAACTTCTCAGTGGCGATCGCGGCGATCGCGGCGGCAGCGACCGGCTCGCTGAAGATCGTCTCATAGCGCTTGCGCCCGGCGGCGACAAAACCGCGCCAGGCTTCAGGGGCGAGGATGATCTCCCGCAATTTTGCGGCAAGGGCGGCTGCGTCGCCCGGCGGAACATGCCAGCCGGTCTCGCCGTCCGCGACCACCTCGACCAGCCCGCCGATCGCCGACACCAGCGGCGGCCGGCCATAGGCCATCGCCTCTATGGCGACGCGGCCCAGCGATTCCGGACGCCGCGACGGCACGGTGACGATATCGGCCCAGCGATAATGCTCTGACGGGTCCGAGATGAAAGGCAAGGCGCTGACCTGTCCGGACAGCCCCATGGTCTCGACCAGTTCGGCCAGAGCATGCTCGCGCTCGGTGCTTTCGAAGGCGCCGCCGACCAGCCGCACCTCGATCCGCGACTTCAGCTCCGCCGGCAGCGAGGCGATCGCCTCCAGCAGCACTTCCTGGCCCTTGATGCGGTTGATGCGGCCAAGCAGCAGCACGCGCAGCGGGCGCTTGCCGTCATAGGTCATGGCCTCCGCCGCCGCCGGACCGGCAACGCCATTATAGACGACGTAGGAGCGCGCCGATCTGGGCTCGCCGAATGTGGCGCGCGTTGCTTTCGAGTTGAAGATGAGGTCGGCATGGCTCCAGTGCATCAGCCCGACAAGGATCCGGCGCAGCACGCCTTCGGGAATTTCGTGGATGTGCAGCAGCGCCTTCGTGGGCAGCAGGCGCGAGGCCAGCGCGTAATCGGCGACGATCGAGGTGTTGACATAGACGAGGTCGCAATCGCTGAGCCGCCGCCATGCCCGCCATAGCGCGACCGGCAGCCGTGCCATCTCGATGGTCGCCAGTCGCAGCATCGCCTGGCGGCGCAGCACCCAGAGCGACTCGAAGACGATGCGGCTGGCATGCGGTTGCAGGATGTCGACGATCGGTCCGCTGCGCGGCAACACCACTTCGATGTCGGCCGACGGAAACGCGGCGCGCAACGCCGCCACGCTCTCCGCAAAGCTGCGGTCGGAGCCGTAGAGTTCGTAGCCCTGGTGGATGCAGGCAATCCGCATCTTCATCTTTCTGCCAGGGTGGTGAGACGAGCCCGCCGCCTGACGCTATCGGCGGCCGGAAACTTCAAGCCAACACCCCTTTGGACTTCCCTCGTTGTCAGTGTGGTCGTGAAACGGAGTTAGATCCGGATCACCACACCGATGCTGCACGCCCTCCGCCGATTCTGGCGCGCAGAAGTCCATTTGCAAGCATTGTGCCGGGCTAATATATCCGTTTGCGGGTCAACAAGCCCCGGCATTGCCTCGTTTCGATACAAATACGTTGGGAAGGTTGACCGATAATGAAACAACCCGCGCGTTTGGAAGAAATATTTTACAACCTGGATGCGACAATGGCTGGAATCGGGCCTGGCAGGCATCTTGCAAGGCGGCGGTTGAAATGGGACAGCCGCGCATCGCGGAACGGGCGGACTTGAAAGTGCCAGCAGTCATGAAATCGGAACAGCCTGCCATCCTGATCCTGGGAACGCGCGGCATTCCTGCCGCCCATGGCGGCTTTGAAACCTTCGCCGAGAAGCTGGCGCTTTTTCTGGTCGGGCGCGGCTGGAAGGTCGGCGTCTATTGCCAGGAAGAGGTCGCGCGTGTCGACCAGAGAGTGCGCACCGAAACCTGGAACGGCATCGACCTCATCCACATCCAGGTCGCCTCGAAAGGCCCGCGCGCGACATTGGAATTCGACTGGCAATGCGTGCTCGACGCCGCGCGCCGGCCCGGCGTCTGCCTGGTGCTCGGCTATAATGGCGCGGTCTTCCTGACCTGGCTCAGGCTGATGCGGCGCAAGATCATCACCAATATGGACGGCATCGAGTGGCGCCGCCCCAAATGGGGGCGCGCCGCGCGCACATGGTTCTGGCTCAATGAGTGGATCGGCGCCTGGGCCTCGCACCGGCTGGTGGCTGACCATCCGGTCATCGCCGATCACCTGGCGACGCGCCGGCCGCGCAACGCCATCACCACCATCACCTATGGCGCCGACCCGGTGACATCGGCACCCGAGGCGCCGGTGCGCGCGCTCGGCCTCGAACCCGGAAAATACCTGATCTCGATCGCGCGCATCGAGCCCGACAACAACATCCTGCCGATCGTCGAAGCCTTCTGCAGCCATAAGCGCGACATGAAGCTGGTGGTGCTGGGCACGCTGTCCGACCAGATTCCTTATCACGTCGCGGTCCGCAAGGCGGCGAACGCCTCGGTGGTCCTGCCGGGCGCCATCTACGACCAGGCGGCGGTGAAGGCGCTCCGCTACCACGCGCGCGCCTATATGCATGGCCACACGGTCGGCGGCACCAACCCGTCGCTGGTCGAGGCGCTGGCCGCCGGCAACATGGTGATCGCCCACGACAATCCCTACAACAGGTGGGTCGCGGGTGCTGCCGCCATCCACTTCACCGACACGCAGAGCTGCGCCGAACAGATGCAACGGGCGATGGAGGATGACGCGCTGGTCGAGGCCTGCAGCGAAGCCGCCCGGACCCGCGCCCGTGAAGCCTTCCGCTGGGACGATGTCCTGCTGGCTTATGAGAATGAAGCCTACCGGCTTCTCGGCGTCACATCGGCACGAACGGCCGCAATCGACCGTCCCTCGCCCGGCGCGGTATGACGGGCTGGTCGCGCCGGCGGCTTCTCACCACCGCGCTGTCGACGGCGCTGGTGCCTGCCGCGCTGGCGCCGCTCGCTGCTCCGTCACAAGCCGCCACGGCCACCGGCGCATGGCCGTTCCGCCGTGGCGTCAACGCCTGGCCCTGGTTTGCGCTGACGCGTGAGTTTCCCGCCCCGCGCACCGACTATGACTGGCCGCCCTTCCAGTCACAGCGGCCGGTGCCGACCCCAGACGACCTCCGTCGGCTGCGCCGGACCGGGCTCGATTTTATCCGCCTGCCCGTCGATCCCGGCCCGTTCCTGGCCGCCGACGCCGCCACGCGCGGAAAATTGCTGGATATGCTCGACGCCGCCATCACCGCCACGATCGACGCGGGTCTCGGCATCATCGTCAACGTCCAGGCCAATGGCGCCACCCACTACTGGAACCCCGACCGCATGGTCTCCAGCACCGCCGCACCCGAATTCGCCGCCTATCGAGGGCTGGTCGGCGAGCTTGCCGGCAGGCTGGACCGGTTCACACCTGATATGGTGGCGCTGGAGCCGGTCAACGAACCCCCGCAATCCTGCGATTCCAACGTCTGGTCGCAGGTCCAGGCATCCCTGCTGACGGCGGCCAGGGCGTCGTCCCAGACCTTGCCGCTGGTCGTCACCGGCGGCTGCGGCTCGATGGTGAGCGGGCTGGCAGCACTCGACCCGGCGCCGCTGGCGGACTTCGAGCCGATCCTTTTCACCTTCCATTTCTACGAGCCCTATCTGTTCAGCCATCAGGGTGCGCCCTGGATGCGCGAACCCGTCTACCGCGCGCTGAACAATGTGCCGTGGCCGGCTTCCGCCGGTTCGCTCGAACAGACCCTGGCTTCGGTCCGGGCACGCATGGCGCAGGATTCCGAGACCTCCGAAGCGGACAAGCAGGCCGCCTATGCCGAAACCGAGCGCGTGCTAAAGGTCTATTTCGACGCCCAGCCGGACCGCTGGTTCATCGACAAATATCTCGGCCAGGCGCGCGCCTGGGCCGATGCCCACGGCATTGCGCCGGAGCGCGTCATCATGGGCGAATTCGGCGCGCTGCGCACCGATGCCCGCTACACCGCCGCCCCCAACCCCGACCGCGCCCGCTACATCGCCGATGTCCGCCAAAGCGCCGAGGCGGCCGGCTTCCCCTGGGCCTTCTGGGACCTCTTCGACGGCATGGGCATGATGGACGACACCACCCGCGCGCTTGATCCGGCGATGGTCGAGGCGCTCGGGTTGGTGATGCCGCAGTAGGGCGCCCACAAGTTTGGTGCCCATCTACCGCATCTTTCCTAAATTCGCCGCGCAATGGCCTCCGCGAAGAAATCGGTCACTTGGCGCACACGGGCCGGAACGAACCGGCGTTTGGGCCAGACGAGGCTAATATCCCTGATATCGCTCATAAAATCGTCAAGGATGGTGATGACATCGGGATGGCGGAGTTCATCAGCAAGAGAAACCTTGGCGAACAGGCCAATTCCAACACCGGCCAGAACCGCGGTCCGTATCGTTTCGACACTGTTGGACGAGAGATTCCCCTGAACTCGCACGCTGAATCGACCTTCTCTCCCCACGAAAGGCCAATTTGCCGCCTCTGTTATGCCGCCATACAGGAGGCAGTTGTGGTCTACGAGCTCTGCGGGGATCTTTGGTAACCCATGGCGCTCGAAATAAAGACGGGACCCAACGCAAACAAGCGGGGTGATCGCCACGCGCCTGACGACCGCGTCGGCTTCGTCGACGGGACCCACGCGTATCGCCAGGTCAATCCGATCTTCCACCATATCGCGCACGATGTCCGATAGAATGAGATCCACCCGAAGGCCTGGGTTGAGTGACAACAGGTCGGGGATAAGCGGCAAGACGTGAAGACGGCCGAAAGTTCCAGATACGGCGATCCTGATCAAACCGGATATACCCAGCGTGCTTCCGGTGAGTTCGCTATCAGCGTCCTGCATCTCGTCAAAAAGCGGCTTTACCCGATCATAGTATCTCTGCCCCTGATCGGTAAGGGTCACCCGGCGTGTGCTTCGGTTGAACAGCATTACGCCAAGGCGCTTTTCCAGCGCGCCAATCGCCTTGCTGACTGCGGACTGTGAGTCCCCTGTTGTTCGGGCGGCAGCGGAGAAGCCGCCTGCCTCGACAACGGCGATGAAGGCGCTCAATTCGTGGAATCGGTCCACCCATTCCTCCTGAGAATTAATGTTAGGGCAATTTACGCCATTATCATTCGTTCGGACATCACCCACATCCAGCCCTGTCGCAATTTAAAGGAATGGTGTCATGATTATCGATCTCACTGGCCGCAAGGCGGTCGTCACCGGGTCCACGGCAGGCATCGGCCGAGCCATTGCAGAAGGGCTGGGGCGCGCAGGTGCCGCCGTCGTGATCAACGGCCGCACAGAGAAGCGCGTCTCCACGGCGCTTCGGGAGCTTCGCAAACTCTTGCCAAAGGCGGAGTTCACCGGCGTCGTCGCGGATCTGGCGACCCCGGAAGGCGCGGCAGCCTTGTTTGCGCAGGCGCCGGATGCGGACATTCTCGTCAACAATGTAGGTACCGGGCGCCCGAAGTCGTTCTTCGAAATTGAGGACAGCGAGTGGATCGGTCTCTTCGAACTTAACGTCATGAGCGGTATTCGCGCCTCCCGCCACTACGTGCCGAACATGACGAAGCGCGGCTGGGGGCGCGTTGTCTTCATCAGCAGCGAGTCTGCGCTCGCCATCCCCAAGGACATGATCGACTATGCCATGACCAAGACCGCCCAGCTCGCCATCTCCAGGGGCTTGGCCGAGGAGGTCGGCGGAACGGGCGTCACCATCAATTCGGTGCTCCCTGGGCCGACGAATTCGGAGATCATGGGTGGTTGGGCTCAGGCGAATGCAGAGGCGCAAGGCATTACGCGTGAGGAAGCCGAGCAGCAATTCCTGAAGACAATGCGCCCGACCACGCTGCTCAATCGCTTCGCGACAACTGAAGAAGTCGCAAACCTGGTCGTCTATGTCTGTTCGGAGCAGGCGTCGGCGACAACAGGCACTTCCTTGCGGGTGGACGGTGGCGTTGTTCGAACGATAGCATAAGGGGCCGATCTAGGATGACGAAACGCGTGGGTGCGTCTGGGGTCCGCGCACCCCTTGCACCCTTCGCGCCACCCCACCCCGCACCGGGCGATACAGCACCAGCGCGAGCACCACGAACTTGGTCATCAACGTCGTCTTCGATGCCAGGCTTTCAGAGGTGTTGAGCAGGATCAGCCAGCCCAGCATCAAGAGCCAGACGCCGGGGCGGCAGTGGCGCGCCACTTCGTGCATGAACAGCGCGAAGCCGACGAACAACAGCAAGGTGAAGAAGGCGCCCTGGTAGAGGACCATGCGGATGACCGGGTTCTCGATGCCTTGCTCGAGGCCGCTGATGCGGCGCAGGCTGTCGATGAGGTCGATGTCGGGGCCTACGATCACGTCGCGCAGTTCCAGATGATTGAACAGGTCGAACATCTCGACGCGGGCATTGGCGCTGCCGGAGTCCGACACGAAGCGCTCGAGCAACGCGTCGAAAAAGCCGTAGGACGCGGCGACCGCGATGACCACCGGGACCAGCGCGGCAAGGATGAGGCCGAGTGCGGCGCCAAGCAGGTTGACGCGCCCCGTGCGCAAGCCGCGCAGGCCCTGGATGAGCATGTAGCAACCGCCGAGCACGATCGTCAGCACCATCGCCGAGCGGCCGCCGAAGGCAACGAGCGCCGCGCATTGCAGGCCGATCAGCCCGAGCCGTACCGGCATGGACAGCGATTTCGATCCCGAAAGCAGCGCCAGAACGTAGATCGAGGTGACCGTGGCATTGGACAGCGGATGGCCCTGAAGCGCCGTCGAGCGCAGGTCGCTCATGAACACCTCGCCGTCGAGGCGATAGGGAAAGATCAGCGTCTTGGTGGCGAACTCGAATAGTGCGAGCAGCGCGTTTGCGGTCATGATGGCGTGAACGACGGCCTGCATGCTGGCGAATGTCTTGTCGTCGTTCTCGGCCAGCATCATCACCAGCAGCGCCGGCGCCACGAACGTGTCGATCATGCCGGCCATGCCGGGACGTTGGCGTGCGATGACGACGACCAGCAGCACGATCGAGATGACCGCCATCAGCGTGCTGGCCGGGCGCCGGTCGGCTATGGCAACCATGTAACCGACCGGGTTGCCATAGGTGCAGGCGCGCCAGGCAAACACCAGCACGAGCAGATAGGTCGACGGATGAATCTTGGTCGCGGGGTTGCCGGTCAGGCCGTCATAATTGTAGCCCACCAGCCACAGCATGCCGCCGGAGATGGCGAACAGCAGTGCCACGACCGCGACCAGGCCATAACTGGTCAGCCAGTCGACGGAGCCACGGGCAGCCAGACCTGAACCGGCCAGACCTGAACCAGTTTGACCCGAACTTGCTTGACCAGAGCCGGCCCAGCCGGCTGCCGGGTTGGCGGCCCCTCTTGTGCCGGTCCCGCTAGCGGGCCAAGCGGTAGCCATGTCAGGCCGCCTCGTCGACCAGCAAGGCGCCGGTCGGCAACCGCCCCATGACGGAGATGGCCTGCGAGGCCGCCGTGACATCGCGCATCGGCGTCGAGTTGAGCGTGGCGACCATCACGATCTCGTCGACCATGGCGACCAGCGGCGAGGCGTTGAGATTGTCGGCCAATGCGCCGCCGTCGACGACGACGAGGTCGAAATTGCGGCCCGCCTGGGCCAGCATGTGCTGCGTGAAATAAACGCCCTGCGCTTCCGAGAAGACAGCCTTTTGCCGGCCCCTGCCCATGACCGCGACATTGCTGCCGGCCGTGTAATGGCTCAGCGCCTCGAAGGCATATTCGCCGCGCAGCACGTCGAGGAGACCGGGCTGCGGCTCCTTCTTGCCGCTGACGGCATTGGTGTCGATGAACAGGACACGGCTGCCCCTGGCAGCCGCGGCATTGGCCAGCAACCGCGCCACACGGCTCCGGTGCACGGCGTCCTCTGGTGGTGAGGTCAAAAGTATGGATGGCACCAGCGGCCAGTTCGGCGGACGCCGGCTGGAAGCAAACAGGCGCCGCAGCGCCAGCCCCGCCACCGCATCCGTCTTCTGCCCGGCCGGCGCCGCACTGCCAAAAGGCCACCAGCGGCGGCCGCGGCCCGACTTTGCCGGCAGCACGCCAAACACCGGCGCGTCGATGGCCGATTGCATCTGCGCGCTGGAAAGCACCGTCGGCGAGGAATATTCCGCGATCAGCGCCAGCGCGGTGCCCAGCCCCAGCCCGCCGAAGAGGGCGCCGAAAACCAGCAGCGGCAGAGGCGGCCAGCTCTTCTTCAAGGCCGGCATGGCATTGGAGATGATGCGCGCATTGGTGCTGTCGACATTGATCTGTTCGCGCGTTTCCTGCGCCCGCTGCAGATAGGTGGCGTAAACGGAGCGCACCGCCTCGAGGTCGCGCTGCAATTCGCGCAGCCTGACCGAGGCCTGGTCGGTGTCGAGCGACTTGCTCTTCATGCCGGCGACCTTGGCCTCCAGCGCCTGCTGGTTGGCCAGCGCCCGCTCGTAATCGGTTTCGGCAGCAGCGCCGATGCGGCCGAGTTCGCGCGCAATGAGCGCGCGCGTGTCGCGCAGCTGCTGCTGGGCAGCGATCATCGAGGGATGGCGCGGCCCAAGTTCGGTGCCGAGCTGCGAGACCTGGTCGACAAGCGTCGCCTCCTGCGCCCGCAGACTCGATATCACCGACGAGCGCATCGCTTCCGAGGTCGCGTCCGGCGCGCCGCCGGAGCGGCGCAGCTGGTCGACCTGCGCCTTCAGCGTCGCGGTGCGGCTCTGCGCGGCGGAGAGCTGTGTGTTGATCTCGGTCAGTTCCTGGTCGCTGACCAGATTGCCCGCCGCCATCACCATGTTGTTGGCGGATTTGTAGGCCTCGACGGCGTTCTCGGCCTGCTGCACGCGCTTGCGCTGCTCGTCCAGCCGCGCGGTGATGGAATCCGAAGCATCCGTGGCCATCTTGGCGCGCGCGCTCGCCTGGTCAGCCAGATAGGCCTGGGCGATGGCATTGGCGAGGATCGCCGCCTTGTCGGCGCTCTTGGCGGTGACGATGACGTCGAGGACCAGCACCTTGTCGGCGCGCTTCACCGCCAGCCGCCGGCGCAGCGCATCGAGCGTCTTGCCCGTCCTGTCGGTTTCGGCCGAACCCGAGCCGAGCAAGCCGCCAAGCAGACGGTTCACCAGCCCGCCCTGCCCGTTGAATTCCGGATCGTCGGTCAGGTTGGTTGCCTGGATGGCCTTCAGCAGCACGCCTGTCGACTGAACGACGCTGACCTGGCTCTCCACCATGGTGATGCCGCCATCGGGCGGCACGCGGCTCGGATTGACGTCGTTGGTGACCACCTGCAGGTCTTGCGGATCGACGAGGATTTCCGCCACCGAGCTGTAGAGCGCCGGCGTGAGCAGTGCGTAGAGCAGCGTGCCAAGTGTCAGCAGCGCGGCGGTGGCGAATATCAGGAAGCGGCGGCGCACCAAGATGCGCTTCAGGTCACCCAGCTCGACGGTCGAGGATGCATAGGACGCCGTCGGCACTGGCTCCGGGGCGTATTGCATCACCTCTGGAGCGGGTTGTTGCGGCAACGAGAGCAGGGATGATTGCAAAGGTCGCTCCGACAACACTCCATGTGCGTGCAAGTTTAAATTGCAGCCTCAACCTAGCTATGCCTTCAACTGTTAAAACACTGTTAATTATGTTGGGAGCTCTTCTGATTTTTGGCCCCGGGTTTACGCATTTTTGGCACGGAGTTTGCGTAATATTAGGCACAGGCGCTGATACGGGCGCGGGCGAACAGGAGACGCATGGAAATGGGGCAGCACTTCAACACGGCCCCGCCGTGCGGCCATCGCCCCTGCCCTGATATCGAACACCGGCCAGATGCCAGACATCACAATGCCAGACATCACAACGCCAGACACCACAATGCCAAGAGTGCGACATGCAAGTGAGCCTGCGCCTGGACAGCGACTGCGTCCGTGCTTTCCACCTGACGCTGCTGCAGCGCCTGTCGGCATTGCCGCAGGTCGAGCTTTCCGTCGACGCCAGGCCGTCCGGGGGTGGCATTCCAGGCAGCGCTGCGGCGCTGTTCCAGCTTGAAACGGTCATCCACGGCCTGCCCGCGAACGGGCTGGCCAAGCGCCTGCCGCCTTCGGCGCTGGCGCCCTACCGGACGCAGCCGCCTGGCTCACCGGATCTGATTATCGATCTCTGCGGCGACGTGCATCTGGAAGGGACGCGGGTCTGGCGGGTGACCTATGACGGCATCGCCGGCGAAGCCGCCTTGCTGGCGCTGATCCTCGACGGCCGCACGCCGATTGCCCGCATCGAGGAGAATGGTGTCACTGTGGTCGAAGGACGCCTGGGCACCGAATATGGCGGCATCGCTCTGGCCTCCTTCCAGGACATGCTGGCGCGCACCGCAAGCCTGATCCTCGCCGCAGTGACGGGTGCGGCGCCTCATGTCCTGCCCGTGCTGCCCGAGTCGACGCAAGCCGGTGCTCCGCCGGCGATCCCCTCCACCGCCAAGCTTGGCATCAAGGCGGGCAAGGCGTTGGCGCGGCGGATCGTCCAGAAGATCTATCACCTCTGCTACAACGCCCCGCACTGGAAGGTCGGCTGGCGCGAGACCAAGGGGCAGGACCTGTTCAACCTGCGCGCGCACCCGGCATCCGGCTGGCAGGACCTGCCCGACGACGGCAGCCGCTTCTACGCCGATCCGTTTCCGATCCTGTATCAGGGCAAGGTCACCCTGTTCGTCGAGGACTATATCCACCGTCTGGGCAAGGCCATCATCTCCGCCGTGCCGTTTGGCCCATCGGGGCCGATCGGCCGCCCCGAGCCGGTGCTCGACTTGCCCTACCACCTCTCCTACCCCTTCGTCTTCGAGCGCGATGGCGAAGTCTGGATGGTGCCGGAAAGCTGCGCCAACCGCACGGTCGACCTGTACCGGGCGACAGCCTTCCCCGGCGGCTGGGTCAAGGAAGCGACGCTCTTGTCGGATGTCGTGGCCAGCGACGCGACACTGGTCGAGCATGGCGGGCGCTGGTGGCTGTTCGCCACCGTCCGCGACGGCGGCGGCGCCTTCTCCGACGCGCTGCATCTGTGGTCGGCGCCGGACTTTCGCGGGCCGTGGACGCCGCATCCCAAAAACCCCGTATTGATCGACATTGCCTCGGCGCGGCCTGCCGGCCGCATGGTCGAACGCAACGGCCAGTTGCTGCGCCCGGTGCAGGATTGCCGCCGCAGTTATGGTGCCGCGCTTGGCATCGCACGTGTCGCTCACCTTGATTTGAATGGCATGGAGCAGGTTGTCGAGACCATCTTAACGCCTGGTAAGCTATGGAGTGGCCGCAAGCTGCACACGCTCAACGAGGCGGGCGGCCTGGAATTCATCGACGGCTCGGCGATCGCGCCGCGCTGGAAACAACAGGCTCGCCGTTAAGGTAAACAAGTATTACTACCGGGTGCGCGTATGGGTTGCTTGAGGTTGATAAAGGGCTGGAAGATATTTTCCACCACAGATTGTGGAGAAAAACCATGACCAGCGGAAAGGGTAGAGACATGACTATCGCCGCGGCTGGCCCGGCCGAAGTGGACGTGGCGATCATTGGCGCCGGAATGGCCGGCACCACCCTGGCAATGGTGTTGGGAAACGCCGGCCGCAAGGTGGCGCTGATCGATCCGCACCGCATCCACCACGAGGAGTTCCGGGCCGAGAAGATCGGCATGAGCCAGATGCGACAGTTCGAGAAACTCGGTCTCGACAAGACGATCATGCCTCTCGTCACCCCGATGAACGACATCCATGTCTTCCGTCTCGGCCAGTTGTTCGCACGGGAACACAAGTGGGAATACGCCTTTTCCTATGGCGCGCTGATTAACGGCCTGCGCGATGCGTTGCCGCCGCAAGTGCCGTTGACGGTCGGCAAGGTCGCCGAGGTCTCGACCGGACCGGACCGGCAGCGTCTGGTGCTGGTCGACGGTACCGTCATCGATGCACGCCTGCTGGTGGTGGCCACCGGCTACAGTGAAGCGATACGGCGCGCCATCGGCGTCGAGCGCATCGAGCTGTCGAAGGCGCATTCGATGGCGATGGGGTTCGACCTCGCAATATCGCGGGAGGACTGCCCCTATGAGGCCGTGACCTCCTACGGCAAGCGTGCCGCGGACCGCATCGCCTACATCAGCGTCTTTCCCATCGGCAACAAGATGCGGGCGAACGTATTCCTCTATCGCAACCTGGCCGAATCCTGGACGAAGGCGTTTCGCGAGGCGCCGCAGAAGATGCTCTGTGAACTGATGCCCGAAATCGCGGCGCAGTGCGGCAACTTCGAGATAGCAGGTCCCGTCGACGTCAGGCAGGTCAGTCTGGCCAAAACGCAAGGCCATCGCCGCGACGGCGTCGTCTTCGTCGGTGACGCGTTCTGGACGACATGCCCGACGCCGGGCATCGGCATCGGCCGGGTGATGACCGATATCGATCAACTCAGCACGGTCCACATTCCGCAATGGCTCGAAACGCCGGGGATGACAGCAGACAAGATCAACGCCTTCTACGACGACCCGATCAAGGTCGCTTCGGATGAGGAAGGCATGCGCGTGAGCATCTACGCCAAGCAGATCACCATCGAAACCGGACTGGAATGGCGCGTGCGGCGCCTGCGCAACAACACGGCGCGTCAGCTGATGATCATCGGCCGCAAGGTACGCCATTTGGGACTGCGGCGGGAGCCCGGAATGGCATGAGGGTCCTCCCACTCTCTCTCGCTATCGAAGGCAGAGGCGTCTTCCCTTCTCCTTTCCCCGGGGAGAAAGGAAGCGCTCGCCTTATCTCTGGATGCCGGCCCCGCAGGATCTAGGTCCTCGCCCGCCATGAGATGGGCAACGCTATGCACACATCTTCTGTGACTGGCGTGACCGATCGACCCGAGGCTCGATCGCCATGTGGTTCCCCCAATCCGTCGCTGCTTCGCAGCGCCACCTTTCCCCCCTCCGGAGGGAAAGGAAGGGAGCTTTGTTGGACGAGCGTTGACGGCAAAAAACCTGGCGCCTTTCCTCTACCCCGTCGATCGGGGGAGAGGTGTCGAGCGAAGCTCGACGGAGTGGGGGTCGACCATCGCGGCATAAGACAATGCATGCGCCAAGCTCCTATGCAAGCTATCGCCAAAGACCAACTGCTTGGAATGTGCCTGCCGTAGCGCAGAGCGGGGCGAAGAAGCCCACCACCCCCCTCACCCCAGCTGCAGCCCGGCCTTCCGCGCCGCCTCGCGCACGAACGGCAACCCCACACCGATCACATCGTCCGGGTTCTCCGCCACCGGCCGCCACACCGCCAAGCCGCCAGCAATGTCGACATCGACATGGTTCATGCTTTCCAGCGTGATGGCGCCGGTGTAGCCGATATCGGCGATCGCCTTCATGCAGGCCGCCCAGTTGAGCATGCCGCGTCCGGGCACGCCGCGATTGGCTTCCGAGACATGAACGTAGCCGAGATAGGGCGCCGCCGCCCGGAAGCCGGCCTCGAAACTCTCCTCCTCGATATGCATGTGATAGGTGTCGAGATGGATGAAGATATTGTCGGCGCCGACGCGTTCGATGATATCAGTGGCGTCGACGCCGCGATTGATCAGGTGCGTCTCGTAGCGGTTGCAGGGCTCGATGCCGAGCCTCAGCCCATGCGCCTTGGCGGCCTTGGCGGCGCGCACCAGGAACCGGCACATGCCGTCGATCTCTTCTTCCGTCGGCGCGCGGCCGGACGTCTTGCCGATCGTGCCATAGGTGACGCCGCCAAGCGCCGCACTGCCGACCGCTTGGCACACGCCGAAGGCCGGTTCGAGAAAGGCCAGCGCCTCGTCCGGCCGCGCCACCACATCGAGTGAAGCCGGCAGGCCAAGCGACGGAATAAGCTCGACATTCCAGCGTTCCGCGAAGGCGCGCGTACGCTTGGTGTCGATCTCCTCTGGACGTAGCAGCGGAATTTCCAGCAGGCCGATGCCCAGCCCCTTCAGCCGCTCCATCTGCGGCTCGATCAGGTCGAGGTCCCAGACCGGGGCAATCGCAAACGTATGCAGTCCAAAAATATTCATCGTTCAGCCTCTCTGTTCGTGCGCCGCCGCGGCGCTGGTGTCGCCGCCGCCGACGATGCGGCCGACGACTTCGTTCATGTTGGTTTTCGCGGTCACGAGATTGGCCTCGGCGCGGCCGTGGCGCAGCACCACGATGCGGTCGGTGACCGCCAGCACGTCGTTTAGCCGATGCGAGATCAGGATGACGGCGATGCCTTCCGACTTCAGCCGGCGGATGAGGTCGAGCACGCTCTGCACCTCGCGCACGGCAAGAGCAGCCGTCGGCTCGTCCATGATGACGAGCTTCGGGTTGAAGGTCAGCGCACGCGCGATCGCCACCGTTTGCTGCTGGCCGCCCGAGAACGAGCCGACCGAGCGGTTGATCGACGGCAGGTGTGCGCCCAGCCGCTCGATCATCTTCGTCGCCTCACGATCCATCTGCGCCTTGTCGACAAAGCCGGGAATGAAGCCGAACAGTTTCTTCACCGGCTCGCGGCCGAGGAAGATGTTGGCGGCCACATCCTGCTGCTTGGCCAGCGACAGGTCCTGGTAGATCATCTCGATGCCGAGCCTTCGCCGCTGGCCGGGATCGAGCGGCAGGATGTCCCGGCCGTCGAGCTGGATGGAGCCGGCATCGGCGCGGTAGATGCCGGTGATGGTCTTCATCAGCGTCGACTTGCCGGCGCCATTGTCGCCGACCAGTCCGATCACTTCCCCGGCCTCGACCGAGAGGTCGACGCCATGCAGCACGTCGACGGCGCCGAAGCTCTTGCGGATGCCTTGCAGGCTAAGGAGGGTCATACGCGTGACTCCTTGCGCACCTGGTACTGGTCGATGAAGACCGCCAGGATCAGCACGGCGCCGATCGCCATCTGCTGGTAGTAGGATTGGACGGCGAGCAGTGTCAGCCCGTTCTGCAGCACGCCCATGATCAGCGCGCCGATCATGGTGCCGAGGATCGAGGCGCGGCCGCCGAACAGATTGGTGCCGCCGATGATCGCCGCGGTGATCGCGGTGAGCTCGTAATTGATGCCGGCCGTCGGGTCGCCGGCATTGACGCGGGCCGTAAACAGCAGGCCGGCGAGACCGGCAAGCGCGCCCGATAGCGTGTAGATGATGCGGCGGTGATGCTCGACGCGGATGCCGGCGGCGCGCGCAGCCCCCTCGCTGTCACCCACCGCCAGCGTGTGGCGGCCAAAGCGCGTGTAAGCGAGCAGGCAGTGCGCGACGATGGCCGTCAGCACCAGAAGGATGACCGGCATCGGCACGCCGAACGGACGGCCCTGGCCGATATAGACGATCTCGGGCGGCAGGCCGTAGATCGCCCTGCCCTGCGAGATCACCAGCGCCAGCCCGCGGGCCAGACCCAGCATGCCGAGCGTGACGATGAAGGCCGGCACGAACGCGCGCGTCACCAACTGCCCGTTGATATAGCCGGCAATGCCACCGGCGATGATGCAGGCGACAACCGCCAGCGGCGACCACCAGCCAAGATTGACGGCGACGAAAGCGCCGGCGACGCCGGACAGGCCCATCACCGAACCCAGCGACAGATCGAGCCCGCCCGAGCCGATGACGAAGGTGGCGGCGATCGCCAGCACCCCGATCGTCGAGGTGGCGAGCAGGATGTTGAGGAAATTGCTGAACGACAGGAAGTACGGCGACAGCACCGCCATGACAGCACTGAGCGCCACCAGCACCAGCAACGATTCCAGCCTGATGTGAAGCCGTTCGACGGCTGCGCGTTGCACCCGTGCCCAGAGACCGGGCTGCGCCATTTCAGAAGCCATCTTTTTTCACCTTTAAGAGGTTGGCTGGCGCGGCATCCCGCGCCAGCCCTCGGGGAAGGATCCCCAGTCCTGGGAGGGACTACTTCACATATTCCAGCATCGGCTCCTTGCCGGCGTCGATGACCTCTTTGGTCAGCACCAGGGTCGGCACGGCGATGCTGTCTTCGACTTTCTCGCCGGCCAGCGCCTTCTTGACGTTTTCGACCGCCTGCTTGCCGACGAGATAGGGCAGCTGCGCCACCGAGGCGTTCAGGCGGCCTTCCTTGATCGACTTCACGGCGTCCGAATTGCCGTCGACGCCGATGATCGTCACCTGCGGACCCTTGCCGGCGGCGTAGACGGATTCCACCGCGCCCAGCGCCATGCCGTCATTGGCGCAGAAGATGGCGACGAGGTCGGGATGCGCCGTCAGCGTGTCGGTGGCGATCGAGGCCGCCTTGCCGCGATCCCAGTCACCCGGCAGCGAGGCGACGATTTCTAGCCCCGGCGCCAGTTCCTTCAACTTGTCGGCAAAGCCCTTGGCGCGTTTCTCGCCGGTGATGTTGCCCGACAGGCCCTCGATCACCAGCACCGGACCCTTGGCGTCCTTGCCGAGCTTGGAGACGAGATACTCCGCACCTTGCGCGCCGGCGGCATTGTTGTCGGAGCCGATGTGGAAGGTGACCTTGATGCCTTCCTTGTCGAGCACCGCCTGGTCGAGATTGTTGTCGAGGTCGACGATCTTGACGCCGGCCTCCTGCGCCACCTTCAGGCACGGCAAAAGGTTGGTCGAGTTGATGGCCGCCGTGATCATCGCCGCCGGCTTGCGCTCCAGCATGGTGTTGCAAAGGTTGAGCTGCGGCTCGGCCGCCTGGTCGCTCTCGGCCGCCTGCTCGAAGATCTTCACGCCAGCGCCCTTGGCACCGGCCTCGACGCCCTGGCTCATCGCGCCCCAGAACGGATTGGCCAGCGTCTTCATCAGCACACCGTATTCGGCATCGTCGGCCTTGGCCGAAGTCGCCGCGCAAAGCGCCATGGCGACGCCAAAAGCAAGAGTAAATCGATTTATCTTCGGGATGAAAGCTGGCATTTTTCTTGATCCTCCGGTTGGTGTCACGCCGCGAGCCGAGGCCAGGTGCAGCGCTGGTTGTCGACAATGGGGGCTATTGTCGGTTTCCTCCCCCGGAATGCGGGCCGTTGCCTGGCGAGCCAACGGATTCCCGCATCAAAACCTGGCAAGGCTCGAGCCGCGCTCTCGGCGGCCCCTCCCCACCTTCAATCCTGGCAAACAGGGCCTCCATGGCGTGGCCGGCGATCTGGCGCACCGGCTGCACCACAGCGGCGATGGCCGGCCATGTCACCTGCATCCATTCGGCATCGTCGAAGCCGACCAGCGAGATATCGTTGGGGCAATGCCAACCGCGGCGGCGGAATTCCGACAGCGCCACCAGCGTGCCCTTGAGGAACAGCGAATAGACCGCCGTTGGGCGCTGCCCCCCTTTGGCGCCCTTGCCTTCAACCCTGTCAAAATAGTCGCGCAGCTGCGCCCGCAGCGGCTCGACATCGGTTTCGGCCAGCACGACATCGATGCGCACGTCCGGCGCCAGTTTCAGCGCCGTGGTACGAAATCCGTCGAGGCGGGCGCGCACGGTGGCCGCCTGCTCGCCGAGGCCAACGACCAGTATGTGGCGATGGCCCTTGCCAATCAATTCGCGCGCCACCTCGGCGCTGGCGGCGGCACTGTCGGCCGACACGGTGTCGAAGGCGTCGTCCGACAGAACGCGGTCGATCAGCACGCCGGTCATGCCATTGGCTTTCATGAAGTCGGCCGCCGGGCCATGCTCGTTGCGCACTGGCGCCAGCACGACGCCGGCAACCCGCCAGTCATGCATGCGGGCCAGGATCTCCGTTTCGCGCGCTTCCGATTCACGGCTCGACGCCGCTACCAGCGTGTAGCCGCGCTGCTCGGCCAGGCTTTCGAGCTGGGTGACCATCTGGCCAAAGAATTCGCTTTCGAATTCCGGCATGATGGCGCCGATGATGCGGCGCTTGGCCCTTCGCATGTCGGAGGCCAGCGGATCGACGCGGTAGCCCAGTTGCTCAATGGCATCGAGCACGCGCTGGGCATTTTCGGGCTTTACCGTGGTGACGCCGGCCATGACCTTGGAGACGGTGGCGGCCGACACGCCGGCGCGGCTTGCCACGTCATGGATCGACGCACGCCGCTGCTGGTCCTGCCTATGCGCCATGGATCCTCCTCCCGAGGCGCGGACATCAGCACTTTTGTCCGCTGGTGAAATGAGTAAATCGATTTTTCGCAGTTGTAAATCGGTTCATCGGCGGTATTTTAGCCGCCGAGCCACATGCTGCCCGAAAACTATACAGCGATTTTGGGATAACGACATGTGCAAAGCAAAAGCGCGCTTGTAGCATCGCGCCGGGAGGAATCGTCATGCCAAACAAGGATTTGCCGCTGGTCATCAGCGCGCCGGAACCACGCACGCTCGAGCTGATCTTCACGCCGCCGCAGCTGGCGCGCCTCAAGGCGTATTACCGCATTGTCGAGACGACCGCCGAGGGCGTGGCGAAACTGCCGGCCGATGTGCTCGGTGAGGCCCGCTATATCATCGGCCAGCCGCCGATCTCGCCTGAGACACTGGCAAGCATGACGGCGCTGCGCTGCGTCTTCAATGTCGAGACCAACCTCATCAACAATATGCCCTACGAGACGCTGTTTGCGCGCGGCATCCATGTCGTCACCACCGGCCTGGTCTTCGCCGAGCCGGTGGCCGAGCTTGGCCTTGCCATGGCACTCAACCTCGCCCGCAACATCGTCGATGCCGACCTCGCCTTCCGCAAGGGCGAAGAGCTGTGGGGCGGCGACGGCAATCTGACGGCGCGGCTCTTGTCCGGCGCCGATGTCGGCATCATCGGCTTCGGCGATCTCGGCCGCGCGCTGAACCGGCTGCTGTCGGGCTTCCGCACCCGCACAAAAGTCTTCGACCCCTGGCTGCCGCCGTCGATCCTCATCGACAATGGCGTCGAGCCGGCCTCGCTTGACGATGTCCTGACATCGAGTGACTTCGTCTTCGTCGTCGCCTCGGTGACCTCCGAGAACCAGGGCTTTCTCGGCGCGGACGCTTTCGCAAGCATGCGCAAAGGCGCCGCCTTCATCCTGCTCAGCCGCGCCGGCGTCGTCGACTTCCCCGCGCTGATGGCGGCGGTGAAGAGCGGCCACATCGTCGCCGCCAGCGACGTCTTCCCCGAAGAGCCGCTGGCGCCGGATCATCCGGTCCGTACCATCCCCGGCTTCCTGCGCTCCGCCCACCGCGCCGGCGCGCTCGACATCGCCTTCAAGCGCATGGGCGACATGGTGCTGGAAGACATGGACCTGATCGACCGCGGCCTGCCGCCGCTGCGCTCCAAACGCGCCGAGCGCGAGACAGTGTCGAGGATGCGCTCGAAGCCGGCGGATCGAAACTGACGGAACACCGCCGCAGGACTGTCTTCAACGACACCGGCGATGACCTTCAGCGGCATCGGCAAATGATCCTGATCTGGCAACTCGACAATCGCTGCCGACGGCCGCGGCTGAACTCGGCCGCCTTGCATCATTCAATTGATGGGCTCTGCCAGGCCGCTATTTGAACAGGCCGCAAGCAGTCGTCGCCACATAGAGCCAGCCGCCCGAAGCGGCGCCTTTGAGCCGCTCGGGATCCGTGACTTCGTCGCCCTTGCCGAGCACGACAACACAGTCACCCTTGTTGAGTTCAAACATCTGCCGACCGGTCGGCGATGCAGTCTCGCGGAATTCCTTGCCGCTGACCGCTTGTAGTCGTTCGCCCCAATTGATGTCACGGAAATTGACCGGACCTGAGCGCAAGACGTAGAGCTGGCCACCCCCCGAGGGCTCGCCATCCACCCGCACCCCATAATAGACATAGCCTGCCGCGCCAAAGCGCCACGCGGAAACGACGTTGACCAGCTTTCCCAACGGCGGCACGAAGAATCCGATCAGAGCCAACGCAGCGATAAGCGTAGCCACCAGCTTGGTGACGAATTGCAATGCGGACCAGAGCGATCCCCACGCCCCGGCCGGCGGCTTCGTGTCGTCTTTTGCACCATCGGCCATAGTCTTCCCCTCCTCATCATGATCCAGGTGTTGCTCTTGGTGCCAGCCATCTACATTTGCCTCATGCTATCTGCAAACATAAGAATTAATCGAAATAATCTTATATATTTCGAGTAATTTCAGGAACAAAGCAGCAATCCACTTCTCGCATCGAAAGGATTAAGCGGGAAAGAAACCTCGCCATCCACTTGCGTCAGACGTCGAAAGAAACCAGTCGATATTCCAACGGCATCGCCATTAACTTGATTCATTAGATGTTAATTTGAAATATAGGAAGGATAATCTTCAGCGTTATCATTCATATAACACAACAGGATTCAAGCTTGCAAATTGTAAATATGCTTTGTACTGTTGAAAATAGGGGCTAGAAAATTATTAGAAAAGCAAGTTTCGCTTGCCGCAAACAAGGCGGGGGGACAATTGCGCTATTCAACGCAGCAAATGAGAGATGCCTGGGCCCAATACCTTGGCCAGGAAAATATTATGGCGTTGGTGCCATTCGGTCCAACGCGTCTCAGGGTTGCTCCGCCATCCGTCGACGCCTGGCGGGCGCTTGAGGCGGTCCTCGACAAATACAGCTACCAGATCCGCAAGAGCGACACCGCCGCCTATGCCAACCGGGCCATAACCGGGGGAACAAAACCGAGCCTGCATGCCTACGGCATCGCGGCCGATGTCGACTGGCAGACAAATCCCTACAAGAAGACCCCCGACAAGCGACAGGTTATCTTCTCCAACAAGCCCAGCCAGGACGAGCGCGCGCTCGATGTTCGTTTCGGCAGGGCTGATACCGATATGACGCCACAGATGATTGACGAGGTCCTGGGCATCGTCACGGTTGGGAAGCAGGGGGTCTTTGCGTGGGGCGGCAATTTCAGGTCGTCGAAAGACACCATGCACTTCCAGCTCGATGTCACGCCTGAAGAACTTTCAACCGGCATTGACTGGCCGGGCGCCGGCCAGCCCGACGCCTCGCCGCCACCGACGACCGGTGATCAGCCTGAGCCGGCAACGCCCGCCGCAGGAACGCAAGGGGGAGCATCAATGAACCGCGCCGTGTTCTACAACGAAATTCGAGACGATCTGTTTGGCGGCGCCCTCAGCAAGGCCCAGGTTGCCGGGATGGAGGACGTGCTCAATGTGCGCGACCGGCTCTATCCGTCCTGCGACGATCGCTGGCTCGCCTACATCCTGGCCACCGTCTATCATGAGACGGGCCGGCGCATGGTGCCGGTCCGCGAAGGCTTTGCCAGCACGGACGACGGTGCGATCGCCGCGGTGACCAGGCTCTTCAACGAAGGCAAGATCCGGGTGAACTACGCCATACCGGTCAACGGGGTCAGTTATTTTGGCCGGGGCCGCGTGCAAAACACCTGGCTCGCCAACTATCGAAAGCTGGAAACGCGCTTTCAGCAGCCATTCGTCAACAATCCTGGGCTGCTGATCTCTCGCCCGGACATTGATGCCGAAGTGACGGTCACAGGACATGTCGAAGGAATTTGGACGGGCCGCAAACTGTCCGATTTCATCAACAATGCCGGATGCGACTATACGGGCGCGCGAAGCATTGTCAGCAGCGACCGGGCGGGTGATATCGCAGGCTACGCGGTGAACTTCGAGAACGCCATCCGCGCCGCGGCCGCCGCCGGTGCGCCGGTTTCACCAGCCGCGCCGCAACCGGCACCAACTCCGACTGCGCCAGATCCGCAATCACCACAACCTCAGGGAGGACCAACTGTGCCGTCGGCCCCAGATCAGAGTCTAGCCACCATAGTGCTGTCGCTGCAGAAACTGCTTTCCGACATCAAGGGCCTGCAGGGCGGTCAATCCGGCGCAAGCCAGAACCTCGCCGGGATTCCATCAAGCGATATCGATCAGATTATCGCCTTGCTGCAGGCCATTCAAAACCCGGGCCAGGGTTCAACGGACACCGGCACGCGGCCGCTTGGCCAGGTGAATGGTGCCCTGGGCCAGACCATTGGAAATCTTCTTGACGGCAAGAAGAGCGCAATCGGCATCCTCGGCGCCGCCGCTACAAGCATTCTTTCGAGTGCGGCGCCTGGATCGACACTGGGAACCGTGGCCGCTTCCATTCCTGCCTTGGCAGGGTCAAGCAGCACATTGCTGCCCCTCTTCCTTGCCATGGCGGCCTGGGGTGCTCTTGGCAAAGGGGAGAAATGGTTGCAGCCCGCCCCGACGTCACCACGGGCCAAATAGGTAACGCGCCCATAGGGCGCCTTCTCATCCCGGGCGATCGTGACGATCATGATGCGGAGGCTTCTTCAAATGCCTCCGTGACTGCGATCAGGCATGACACTTGGCGACACAAGTTGACGACATAGGCATGTTCCCGCGGCGCAGGGTGCGGTCCTTGGATCAGCTCCGGGAATGACGTGAAACGGGTTTCCTTCGGGGATTGCGTCAAAACAAAGAGAGGGCGACGTTCAGCGTTCCGCGAACGATGAACCGCGCTGGGGAGAGCAAGCGTGCCGCTGACCTTTGATGAGATCTTTCGCGAAGAACTGGACGTCGTCAATTTTCGTCGCAAGGCCATACGCAGCGGCAAGGTGGCCCAACGAAGATCGCAGGCCGCCGGCGCGCCCGCTCGCCATTTTCTTGTCGAACGCGCAGATGCGGCGATCGACAACATAAGGTCCGATCTGAGCCGTGGCACGGTCAGGACGAGAAAAAACAGCAACCTTACCGGGATAGCCCTGTCGGGCGGCGGCGAGCGCTCCGCCTGCTACTGCCTCGGCGTGCTGCAGGCCCTGGAGTCCCTGTCACCGCCGGGCCATCCGCGCCCGCTTGACGCCGTCGACTACCTCTCGACCGTATCGGGAGGCGGCTATATCGGCACGTCCGTCGTCGTCGGGATGATGCAGGAGGACCACTCATTCCCGTTCGAAAGCCGGCTCGATGAAGAAGAGACGCCGGAAACGCAGCATTTGCGGGATTTCTCCAACTTTCTGGTTCCGGCAGGCGCCCGGGACTATCTGGTCAGCATTTCACTCGTGATGAGGGGCCTGCTGGTCAATGCCCTGATCGTCCTGCCGGCTCTCCTGTTGCTTGCCGCCATCACCGTCGCGGTCAATCCAACCGTTACCGAGCTGGAGACTCCGGATCTCCTCGGCTATGCCGTCGATAAAATGCATATGCTCAACGACAGCCTGAAATACTTTACGCTCACCGTTGTCCTGGGTGCTCTGGCGGCATTGCTGATGTTCGGCAGCGCGATCTACACATCGCTGACCTATCATACGGGCACATTGAGGAGCCGGGAAATTCTTGGCCGGGCGCTTGGCGTGCTGATCGCTTTGGTGTTCGCCTCGGCGGTCATCGACCTCCAGCCGCTGGTGCTTTCAGGCATGATTTCCAGCGCCGGCAAAGCCGCGAACCAACAGCTGATCGATCCGAAAGGACCATTCCATGACTACTTTGAGGCGTTCGCAAATATCCTGCCGGCGCTTGCGACAGCACTGATCCCAACGATCGCCGTTCTCGTATCCGTGGCACAGAAGCTGGCCAAGATCGCCGAGGCTTCGCTCGGTTCGACCTGGGGAGCCGTGCTGAAGAAAAACACCAGTCGCATTTTCCTCTATCTCGCCGCTGTCATCGTACCGTTCATGTTGTGGGTTGCGTATATTTATCTGAGCTACTGGGCGACTCGCGGTGAAACCGGTTGGTGCGGAGTGAAAACCCCGAACTGGTTGATGACGGTCACCTTTTGCGGATCGGGCTGGCAACCGGAGGCATTGCAGCGATTTGGCCCCATCGGCACGACATATCTGGGCGTCGCTCTGCTTCTCGGACTTATCTGCCTGCTGATCGGCCCGAATTCGAACTCTCTCCACAGGCTCTATCGAGACCGTCTCAGCCGCGCCTTTCTCATGCAAAGAAAGACGATAAACCAACAGCCGTCGGAGGATGTCGACACGTGGAAATTCTCATCGTTGAAGCAATTCGATGAGAAAACCGATGAGACAACCAGGGAGACAACAAAGGTCTGGAAGGAGGGGGCTGCGTTCTCGCCCTATCTTCTGTCGAATGCCGCAATAAATCTCGAAGGTTCAAAGGAGCTGAACAAGCGCGGGCGCAACGCCGACAATTTCATTTTCAGCCCGCTCCATGTCGGCAGCCAATCGACCGGCTATGTCAAATCCACCGAGATCGAGGACGCGGTGAAGGACCTCACCTGGCCACCGCAATGGCGACGTCGGGCGCCGCAGCGTCGGCGAATATGGGCCGAAACACCGTCAGGATTCTGACCGCAAGCCTCTCCTTGCTCAACATTCGCCTCGGCTACTGGTTGGCCAACCCCTACAGGATCGGGGCATTCAGGGACCGGGTGAACAGGGCGATCGCCAATGTCGGCACCTGGTTTTTTGCGACGGAGACAGCGGGGTTTCTGGACGAGAAACAACTCAACGTCTACCTGACGGATGGGGGTCACATCGAGAACCTCGGCATTTACGAGCTGCTTCGCCGGCGCTGCAAGGTGATCCTCGCGGTCGACGCCGAGGCCGACCCGGCCTTGACGTTTCCGTCGCTGGTGGGCCTGCAGGTGATGGCTCGCATCGATCTTGGCGTGAGAATCGATTTGGGATGGCAGACGATCCAGTCCGGCGCACTTGCGGTTACCCCAAGCAAGCCAAATGGTGCCAAGGGACCGCCCGGCCCGCATGGCCCGCACGCCGCCATTGGCGTCATACAGTATGATGACGACGACGAACCGGGGGTGCTGATCTATATCAAGTCGTCATTGAGCGGTGATGAGAACGACTACATCCTCGACTATATGCGGCGCAATCCAACCTTTCCGCACGAAACAACCGTCGACCAGTTTTTCAATGAGGAGCAGTTCGAAGCCTATCGCGCCCTGGGGTTCCACGCGGCGCGGGGACTCCTGACCGGCGCCGACGATTTTGGAAAGCCGGCCGAGATTCCAAAACACTGGAGCCGTCACGTTGCCGCCGCACTGGCTTTGCTCAACGTGCCGAAATCAATGGCAACGAAGATCGTGGCTCGGATTTAGGGGCAGTTCCAGGAAAAGTGTTAGGCGGTTTTCCGTCCGGAATTGCGTCGCCGCCCCTCTACGCCCGCCTTGCCCGGCGGGCCTCGGGCAAGGCGATGACGAAGAGAAGACCGGCACAGATCAGCAGCAGCCATCCGCCGATCGCCAGGTAGATGATGACACCGCCGACGCCGCCGATGAAGAAGGACAGGATGGTGCTGAGATGCAATCGAAGGCGTGCTTTGACATCGGCCCGCTGCGGTGCATGGCTCGCCAACAGGGCAAGGCCCAGGCCGATATCGGTGGCCATTCCCGAGACATGCGTGGTGCGGATGCGGGCATTGGATATGCGCGTCGTGGCCGCATTCTGCAGCCCCATCACGAAGCTGAGGCCAAGCACGAGTGCCGACCCGCTTTGGGCACTCGGCAGCCAGAGGTCGACCACACCCAGGGCAAGCAGCATCCCGGCCTCGAGCGTAATGCTGTAGGCATAGATCGCCCTCACGCCTCTGTTTCGGCCCGCTTCGATCAGCAGGCCGGAAACGAAGGCGCCGGCGATGAAAGCGATCACCAGGGACAAGAACAGTCCGGCCAGGCCGAACTGCGCCAGGCCAAGGTGATCCGACAGAGCGGACACATTGCCGGTCATGTTGGCGGAGAAGAAACCGGTGGCCTGGAAACCCGCCGCATTGAGTGCGCCAGCCACTGCCGCGAGCAGCGCCGCCAGGCGAACGTCGATATCGATTGTCCGTTGATCGCCTTCGCGAACCAGCATTTCCCAAACCCTCTCGCCTTCTTGTAGCGGGAGCGGGACGCGCTGGCCATGGCGATGGTTACCGCCGAGTGTGAAACGCTGAAGGCGGCGACAGAGTTTGCCGGAGCCTCGCACGGCCTTTTGCGCCGGCTATGCGTGATTTTAGCATCAGTAGAAGCTAAAATAGCACGCGCCGCGAACGCCACGCCGCGAAACGCTTTGACATTCGCCCTCCCCCTGCGTCAGCTCGGCCGGAAAACTTGGGCAAGGGGAATGCATATGAAGAAAAACTACGTGAAGCCGACGCTACTGAAGCGCCAGAAAATCTCGTCGGTGACGGCGCTTCAATGTCCGCTCTCGCAGTGCTCGGACCTCTGAACCGAGGAGATCACGAAGGAGCGGAACTTCCGCGCGGCGTGCGCGTTTTTGATCCGGATCGTCTCCCATTCGATCCGTTGATCCTCCAATCAACCCCCCGCCAGGCTCCAGCCGGCGGGGTTTCTTTTATTTTAGCCATTGCTTGACAAGGGTCGCACCCATGCGTTTACCTCTGGCACTGTCAGGTAATGGGGCATTCCATGAAAAAGACCTACCAGAAGCCACTTTTGGTGAAACGGGACAGGCTTTCGACGGTGACCGCCGCCTGCCCCACTTCAGAAATATGCGGGTAATGATTGGCAGGGAACACACGATGAAGAAAACCTACGCCAGGCCAACGCTTCTGAAGCGCGAAAAGCTGTCGGCCGTAACCGCCGGATGCGCCCCTTCGAACCCTTGCTCCTGATTTTACATGGGAACAGGGCGTGAAGAAAACCTACGCCTAGCCGATGGTTTTGAAGCGCGATAAGCTCTCGGCGGTACAGCCGGTAGCTGCACCTCGATCTGCATTTAAAGAGAGCATTCCTGTCGAGCAGGTGCGAGGTCGCGACCTCGCACCTGTGAGGTGGCGCCCTTCCCGTTGTGATGGAACGATCATCGCGCCGTGAAGTTTTCCATACAGCCGGGCGGTGGGACGCCCGGTGTACTCCAGAAGGCCCGTCACGATTCGCGTCGGTGGCGGGCCTTTTCGTTTTGCTGGCTCTCAAACGCATCGGAACTTTCCAAACAAAGCGACGTTGGTCCTCGCCGGTCAGGCAAGCAATTTCGCAAAAAGGAAAATCTCATGGGAAGCACCAGCGACAAGGCCTCGGGTCTCGCCAATCAGGCCGTAGGCAAAGCCAAGGAAGGCGTCGGCAAGGCCGTCGGCAATGATCGCCTGCGCGCCGAAGGCGCCGCGCAGGAAGCCAAGGGCAAGGTCCAGAAGGCCGTCGGCGACGCAAAGTCCGCCGTCAAGGACGCAACGAACAAGACCGCTGCCAAGATCAACAAGAACCTCTGAGGTTCCGGTCGAGGTGAATCGAGGGCCGCCCGTGCAAACGGGCGGCCCTCTTCTTTGATCGTCTGGATTCGACAAGGAACGCATTGCCGTCCCGGAGATTGGGGAACCAGCGCAGACCGCGCATTGACCTCAGGGGATTTCCGTCATGGCAAAGCAAGCATCCAAACCGGCTGGAACGGCCGCAACCCTTCACGACCAGAAACTGCAGCGTGGCGAAGGCGGCGAACTGCACCAGACCGCATCCGGCGCGACGCCGGTGCTGACCACCGCGCAGGGGGGACCGGTCTCGGACGACCAGAACTCGCTCAAGGTCGGTGCCCGTGGCCCGACCGTGCTCGAAGACTTCCACTTTCGCGAAAAGATCTTCCATTTCGATCATGAGCGCATTCCCGAGCGTGTCGTCCACGCCCGCGGCTATGGTGCCCACGGCTATTTCGAAACCTACGAATCTTTGGCCAAATACACCCGCGCCGACATCTTCCAGCGCGCCGCTGAAAAGACGCCGGCCTTCGTGCGCTTCTCCACCGTCGCCGGCAACAAGGGCTCCGCCGACCTCGCGCGCGACGTGCGCGGCTTTGCCGTGAAGCTGTACACGCAGGAGGGCAATTGGGACATTGTCGGCAACAACATGCCGGTGTTCTTCATCCAGGATGCGATCAAGTTTCCCGACCTGATCCATGCCGCCAAGGCCGAGCCCAACAGCGACTTCCCGCAGGCGCAGACCGCGCATGACAATTTCTGGGACTTCATTTCGCTCACCCCTGAAAGCATGCACATGATCATGTGGGCGATGTCCGACCGCGCCATCCCACGCTCCTTGCGCTTCATGGAAGGGTTCGGCGTCCATACCTTCCGGCTGCTCAACGCCAAGGATGAATCGACCTTCGTGAAGTTTCTCTGGAAGCCCAAGCTCGGCCTGCAGTCGGTTGCCTGGAACGAGGCGGTCAAGATCAACGGCGCCGACCCCGACTTCCACCGCCGCGACCTCTGGGACGCGATCCACGCCGGCAATTTTCCGGAATGGGAATTGCAGCTGCAGCTCTTCGACCAGGCCTTCGCCGACAGTTTTGACTTCGACATCCTCGATCCGACGAAACTCATCCCCGAGGAGATATTGCCGCCGATCGCGGTCGGCCGCCTGGTACTCGATCGCATGCCCGACAATTTCTTCGCCGAGACCGAGCAGGTCGCGTTCATGACGCAGAACGTGCCGCCGGGCGTCGACTTCTCCAATGATCCGCTGCTGCAGGGCCGCAATTTCTCCTATCTCGACACGCAGATCAAAAGGCTGGGCAGCACCAACTTCACCCACATCCCGATCAACGCGCCGAAATGCCCCTTCCACAATTTCCAGCAGGATGGGCACATGGCTATGCGCAACCCGGTCGGGCGCGCCAATTACCAGCCAAATTCATGGGAAGAAGGCCCGCGTGAATCCCCGGCCAAGGGGTTCCGCTCCTTTGCCGAAGTCGAGGCTGGACCGAAGGCACGGCTGCGGTCGGAAACCTTTGCCGACCACTACAGCCAGGCACGCCAGTTCTACATCAGCCAGCAGCCGGTGGAGCAAGGCCATATCGCCGCCGCGCTGACCTTCGAGCTGAGCAAGGTGCAAACCCCGGTCATTCGCGAGCGCATCGTTTCCCATCTTCTCAACATCGATGACGGGCTGGCGGCAAAGGTGGCGGATGCACTTGGCCTGAAGACCATGCCGAAGCCCGCCGATGCGGCGGTGCCGACGCGCAAGGATCTTCCCGCGTCCGACGCGCTCAGCATCCTCAAGAACGGCCCCGGCCGTTTCGAGGGCCGCAAGCTCGGCATAGTGGTCAGCGACGGCACGGACGCTGCTTTGCTCAATGGTCTGAAGCAGGCGCTGACCAAGGCCGGCGCGAAGTTCGAGATCATCGCGCCGAAGGTCGGCGGCGCCAAGGCGAGCGACGGCAGCTGGATCGACGCGCAGCAGATGATCGCAGGCGCGCCGTCAGTGCTCTACGACGCCGTCGCGCTGCTGCCGGCAAAGCCTGCGATGGCCGATCTGCTGAAGGAATCCACCGCCCGCGACTTCGTCGCCGACGCCTTCGCGCATTGCAAGTTCATCGGCTTCGTCGAGGCAGCGGCACCGCTGTTGGACAAGGCTGGCATTGCAAGGGATGAAGCGGTCATTGCGCTGGCATCCGCGAAGGATGCCGCAGGCTTCGTCGACAGCCTCGGCGAGCTGCGCTTCTGGGCACGCGAACCGAAGGTGAAGCTGGGCTAAAATGCCGGCGGCAACTGGATTTGGCTGTGGTCACGTCACACCGCCAAGCCAAATCCAGTGGCTCGTTCTTTACGCGATTATTGCTGCCCCACTGCTCGTGCCGCTTCCGCTTCGAGCACCGCAAGCTTTTTCCGGATTTCCTCCGGCTCGGCATGCTCCAATCCGACAACGTCGTTTCTCGTCTCGTCCAGTGAAACGATGATCTCGTCGAGCTTGGCGTGAATGGCAGCAGTGTCGCGATAGCCCTGTATCAGGACCACCCCGGTGATCACGATGGCTGCGACCGATAGTGCGTAGGTAACTGCATTCGTCAGGCCGTAAGGCACCAACGCGGTGCACAACACCATGGCTATCATCATGACGTAGAAACCCGGTGGCCGGGAAAGAAAGTCGGCCGCCACGAACAGGATGCGGTTCATATCTTGGCCAAGGTCAACAATGCGAGCAGTGCGGTGATGGCAACGCAAATCGGCACTGCCGCGAGCAGGCCTGCCTCAAGGAACCGCGTCTCTTTGTCTCGAAACATCAAAATTACCTCGCATCAAATCAAGTAGAGGGTTCGCTCGCCGCACGGGAGCAGCGAGCGAACCCTATCTGCGCAGGAAGGGACATAGCTGCGCGGATCAGCACGAATGTCAGCCGACGATCACGCCCAGGAGTAGAAATGTGAGGGCTGTTGCGAAGATCGGCGCGAGCAGCCAGCGCGCTTGGCCAACACTCCTATCCATCTGTTTTCTCCCAATTTTTCGGAGACACAACCTCACGAAGCGAGGGCGGTTCCACGGGTCGGTATCGCTGGGACCATTGCGTTTTTCCATCGGACCAAGGTCCGGCACGACCTCCGACTGAAGCCCTAAGGGTGGAACGTTGCGGTTGCATCGAGGTTGGCTGTCGGGCGTCGATCGATCTCGGTCGGCCCTGATCTGACAAGGAGTGAAATCATGAGAATGCATCTTTCTGCCGCAGCCGCGGCTTTTCTTCTGCTCGCCGGGGTCGGCGTCGCCGCCGCCGAAGACATCATCATCCAGCCCGAGCAAGAAACGGTGATCCGCACCTATGTGAAGAAGCAGCCCCTGGCTTCGGTGAAGCTTCCCGGCGTCGAACTCAATATCGGCACAGCTCTGCCTGATACGGTCGAACTTCGCGAAATTCCCGACGTCAAATATCGCTACGTCGTGATCGACAACCGGACCGTCCTTGTGGATCCCAGCACCCACAAAATCGTCAAGGTCTACGACTGACCACCTGCTGACAATTTCCAGTCTGAGCCCGTCGCTTTCGTGGCGACGGGCTAACTCGTCAAACCGACAACATCACCATCCAAGGCAAGCGACGGCGGCCGGATCGACGCGCAACGGATGATCGCAGTCGCGCCATCGGTTCTCTACGACGCCGTCGCGCTGCTGCCTGCAAAGCCTGCGATGGCCGACCTGCTGAAGGAATCCACAAAGGTGAAGCTGGGCTAGAACTGCGAACCGGGTCTGGCTGCGCTCACGGCACTGCCGGCACAGCCAGATCCAGCCGCATTTCCTTGGCGATCGTGAAGCCGGCGGCGAGATAGACGCCCTCGCCTGCGTCCGACGCGTGAAGCACGGCTTTCGTGCAGCCGATCGACCTGAGATAGTCGATACCGGCTTCCACCAGCGCAAGGGCTATCCCGTTTCGCCGCGCAGCAGGGTCGACATAGACGCTCCAGATATAGCCGTGCTTGCGAAACGACGGCACCGTGACATCGGGATAGGGAAGATGCTCGACCTGGCACGCCAGCGATCCCACGGCAACGCCATCCGCCTCGGCAAAGAAGCTCGCCAGTTCGTCGTCCCGGCGCCCTGACAAGATGAAGTCCAGCGTGACGTCCTCGGCATCGTTCTTGATGTTGACCGGGTCGACGCCATAGCTTTCCCACAGCGCCCGATAGTGACGGATCAAGGTCGGGTCGTCGGCCGGAGTGCCCTTGCGGATGATGTAATTCATCGCTCCACAACGCGGGTGGCTTGTGGCCGTTCCAATGTCAGGAAACGCCCTCCCCGGCGCAGTTCACGACGATCCGGAAGCCTGCAGCCTGACCAATTGCTTCTCGGCTTCCGCGACCGCATTTGCCATCACCTTGTCGAAGTCGATCATCGCTTCCAAATGGCCGTGGTCGTCGATGGATTTTCGCAGCATCCGCATGGCCAGGATCGCGTCCGCCAGCGCCTGTTCAATATTCACCACCATGGATGCAGTCCTCCGCTTCGCGGATAAACCGTTCTGGAGGCGTGCGGTTCCTCGCCGGTGCTGATCTCGCATCGATGGGCCGGACTGCGCCTTACGCGTCCGAAGGGTCGCTTCGCGTCTTGTCCGGGCCGGCCCGGAAAATCCGTCTGAGAATATCGCGCGCGATCTCGGCCCGATGCCGGTCCTGGCCACGCAGTTCAACGCCACCCAGCTTTGCGGGCGCGCCGCTCGTGTGGTCCCACACCATCCAGTCGCCGGAATCATCCTTCACGCATTCGAATCTGTCCCCTGGCATCAGGCGGATCTGTCTCTCGGCATCAGCGTCTCCATTCACAGGCCCCGCAATCGAGGCATCTTCACCGATGGCGACGATGGCTTGGGTGACGGCCGTTCCGGCCAAGGCGGCACCCGGCCGCATCGCGAAGCTAGCGGCTTGCAGGTGGCCGAACAATGAGCAGGGTCGCTTGGTACGTTTGCGAACAGTTCGCGCGACTGGCGAACGGATTGTCGGAAGCGTACAGTCGTTTTGTCGCCGGCCGTTGAATGGGCGCTGGCGCTTGAAAGAGCCGATCGCGCTTTCGCCCCGACGATGGGAAAACGCGATGGGGTCAAACGGTTCGGCCGATTCAGATCAGCTTTCGATCCTGGCCAAAGTGCTCGACGAGTATTGTCGCCAGGCCGGCATTGCCGCGGGTCACGCGGCCCGGGAGCGGCTCGGCCGTCGCGTCATGGAATTGTTCCAGGGCGGCACGGACAATTCGGCGGAATTGCATGCCGCCATGCATTCCAGCTACGGCGAGTGGCTAGGCGAGGTCGATCGCCTGTCTTCACCTTCACAGCAGCCTGTCTTGTGGGCGATCGACCCTGCAATCCCGGAACCATCCTGCGCCGAGACTGTTGATTCAGGTGGCGGCGGAGCATTGCGCTTCCCTCAAGCAGATGCGGTGGAGCACTCCGCCAATTCGTCGCCACGCCTCTCCCTGGAATAGATACTGATAAACAACGCATTTGACTGCGGTTCCGCCGGGCTTTTCCTTGGCTATGCTGTTGTCGCCGCATGGAATGACTCGCTATCGGAATGTCGAAAGCGTACAGTCCTGCTGTCGCTGGCCACTGAACGGGCGCTGGCGCTTGAGAGTGTCGATCGTGCTCCCGCCCCTGCGGGAGCCATGCGATGAATTACGAAATTACAAAATCTGATGTCGCCGGCCAGGCACTGGCTGGCGAGGCCTCCTCCTCTCCGTCAACATTCCGAAATGACCTGTTGCGCAGGATGAGCGCGGATGATCTTGCGCTGCTTGAGCCGGGTTTGCATCCTGTAGCCCTGCCGCTGAGAATGCCGCTGGTGACGCCAGGCGTGCCGATTGAAGCCGTTTACTTCATCGAGCGTGGAATTGCGTCCGTGGTCGCGCGCACGTCCAGCGGACAAGAGGCGGAGATCGGGTTCATTGGCTATGAGGGAATGGCCGGGTCTTCCCTGGTGATGGCCGACGACCGCTCGCCGCAAGCCTGCTTCGTGCAGCTCGAAGGCGAGGCGATGCGCCTCGACGCGGGCAGCTTTACCGCGGCTCTGACGGGCAGTCCCACCTTGCGACTGTTCCTGCTGCGCTTTGTCAATTCCCTGCAGATCCAGACCGGGTGCACCGCGCTCGTCAATGCGCGGCTGAGATTGACGGTCCGGTTGGCGCGGTGGTTGCTGATGTGCGACGACCGCGTCGTGGGCATGCGATTTTCCATCACCCACGAATTCCTCGCCACGATGCTCGGCGTCAGGCGGCCAGGCGTCACCGTTGCCCTGCAGGAACTGGAAGGTCTTGCCCTGATCCGGTCGCGCCGGGGTGAGGTCATCATCATGGACCGGCCTGGACTGATCGCACTGGCCAGTGGCGGATATGGGGTGCCGGAAGCTGAATACACCAGGCTTTTTGGAGTGATCGGCTCGGCGTCTGAATTGACTGGCTAAGCGAGTGTCGGAAGCGTACAATTCGCACGTCGTTCGCCGTCTGCGGCACACGGACGCTTGGGAGCCAAATCAGGTGCTTTCGCCCTTTCGGGATGAAAGTCATGGCTGAAGCAGAACAACCAGATGCTGTTCCGCCAAATCCTGTTCCGGATGGCGTCGAAGTCACCGAGAACATGGGCGAATGGCATGTTCGGGTCGTCATAAACGGCAATGCGCATTTGAGCACGTTTGATGTTGAATCCTACGCTCGCTCCTTTGCCGACAGCCAGCGCATACGTGTAGGGCTGACCCGGCTCGCTTCGCGCATCTAAAGCGAATCGCCCACGCCGCCCGGATTGTCGGTTTGGTACCAATACGTGCCAAGAAACTTGTCGGATTCGTACGGTTCTGTCAAAGTAAATGGCGAAGTTGAATACAATTTAATATTGCTGTTCCGATGCGTCATAGTTAATAGACGGCGCCTTGTTTAAGTGCTTAATCAAGATGTCATCAGCAATTGCACGGGCGCTGGTGCTTGAGAGCGTTTGACATCCTCCCGCCCAAGCGGGAGCTATGCAATGACCATCAACCGACCAAATATGTTTTCCGGAATTCCCATCGAGAGAAGTGACGGCACCATCTCGGTCGTTTGTACACTTCCAGAGATGGCCGACGTCTTGGCGGATGGCTGGCCGTCCGATGGCCCCATGTTTCTGGCGGCGCTTGCTGCCCTGGTGGGGGAAAGGGTGGGACGCTGCAGCACAAGGGAGGTCCACCGGGCTTTCATTGCGGCGGCGCTCGAAGCCGACTGTCTTCCCGACAGCTACATGAAGGAGTGAACGCGAAATGCCCCTCACCCTACGCATGACACTTTGCGAAACGAGAGATGCGCTGCACCTGCTGCGACGGGCTTTGTTTGTCCGTGGGCATATCGAAGCAATGGGGGAGATCGATACCCTCATGGGGGTCGCCGAAGACAAGGCGGTTCACGCGATCGGCAACATTGACCGGGCCGAGTTTCGAAAACCCGTTCTCGCGGCGGTGGCGAACCCAGCCATGCCCCAAGACATAATCGTTCCGGTCGCGGCGCCTGCAAAACTCGGCGAGCTTCGGGAACAAGGCATGGGCCTCAGTGTCTATTGCGGCAATACGCGTTGCGGTCATTTGCGCTCGCTGGATCTCGATGGTCTGATCGAGATCTATGGGACCCACTACGATTTCAACACGGAAAGGCGGCTGGCATCGAAGCTCGTCTGCAAACGGTGCCAAAATGCCGGAGGAAGGCTGGTCGTGGTCTCCGATAAAAGGCCCCGGTATTGAAGACCGGGCGCCGTACTGAACCACTCGTGCTTTTCCTGCGCGCGCGGAACCTCTTGCATGAGGATTGTCAGGTTGAGAACCGCAAAACCGTATGTTTTTTAATTGAAGACCGATTTCGGCGAACGTATAAAAATCGACATGTCCCCATCGCTTTCTAAGGAAGCTGTGATGGATGACGTCAAGCTGAACGGCACGGTCAACCGTTGCGTCGAAGTGGTCGAAGCCTGCGGCGAATGGTTTGTTCGCGTGGTTGATAGCGACGAAGCCATGACCCGATCATTCGAGATTGAATCAATCGCTCTGGCCTTTGCGGAAGGCCAGCGGATGCGCTTGGGGCTGGATAAGTTCGTGCGGCTCTAGAGCAGTTCCAGGAAAAGTGTGAAACGGTTTTCCGTGCGGAATTGCGTAAAAACAAAGAGCTCTAGTGCCTCGGGTTCATGAGTTTGGCCTCGCGCACCAGCGATGACCAATTAAGCCCCAGGAAGGCGACAAGCTCGATAGCCTGTGGTTCGGTAATGCCGGTTTCTGCCATGAGGCGTTGCACCACTGTGAAGCCTTGAACCGGGCTCGGCGGCATTGCAACGTTTTGAATCATGTTGGATGTTCCTTCCAACTGACCCAACGGCAGCCGACAGGGAATGGTTCCGCCGGCGCTGCCAAGGAGAATTGCCTGAAACGTACAATCGCGGCTCAGGCGGCGCGGCCAAACTCGTTCTGGACGATGTCGAGAAGCAGGCCGTCATTGTCCCGGCCGACAGGCTCTTTCAGCCGCCAATCGCATCCCGAGCGGTCGAACACGATGGGTGCGCCGTAGAGCTGGGCAAAGCCGAGCACCAGCCGTTCGGCGTCCGCTAGGGACAGATTGTCATGGCGACCGGTCAGCTGCGCCGCCAATACCGGAACATTGACGATGCCATACTCGTAGATTGTCTTGACCAGCGTGTAATTCAGGTCGTCGCGCAGCTCGATCGGGTAGGTGTACATGGCAAACTCCTGTCCTGGGGACTGGGTTTTCCCTCACTTTCACCATGCACCGCCGGCTTCGTTAAAGCAAGACAAATCTCAACAAAACATTAATAAAATCAATTAGTTAGTAGGTTGAGGCAGTGAAGTAAGCCAAGCACAGTGAGTACGCGGTGCAACAAATGTGTTTGACTGTCTTGGAACCAAATAGGCCATTGGCAGATTGTGAGGCACATAAGTCACTTACTCATTCGGCTCACCGGCTGGATTGCCGGGAGAAGGAGGCCATGATGACCGACAATCTCGAACGTCCCGAACGGCTGCAAGTCATGCTGAACGAAGAGGAATTCGCCGCGCTCGACACATGGCGTTTCGACAAGCGCATGCCGAGCCGTGCGGCTGCCGTGCGTGAACTGCTGCGGCGCGGCCTGGCGGCCGAGGGCTTCCTGCATGCCAACAGCGGCACTCGTTCAGGCGACTTCGGTCTCCTGAGTGGCGAACAGGGCGCCGGCAAGACGAGGCGTTCGGGTGGGTAGGATGTCAGGCTACCGTGCCGACGGGTGGCGTGATTGCGTCCGCCGGAGCGTCGAAGCTTAAAGCCTCGATCAGCATTTCGACAGGCGCGGCCAGGCCGCCGAACGTCGCATGGATGGCCAACGTCACCGCGGCAAGGTGATCTTCAGGTGTGGCACTGTCGTTAGCCAGATTGGCGGCCAGCGGCTTCTTCACTTGCGGATAATCCAATCGATGAAGCCGGCATCGACGTGAAGACTGCCGGTGAGGTCGCGCATCATTGCCGTGGCATGCTCCACCCATTGCGCTTCCGGCAGCTGCAGTTCGGCGACTGACGTCTTGAAGGCATTTCTCAAAATGTGGGAATCGTGAGCGGATACCGTGCCGCCCGCCTCCTGTTGATCGTCCACCACAAATCTCCCGGCAGGGCGGGAGCACACGACACTCTCAAGCACCAGCGCCCGTTTCGTGGCTGGTGACATCTGATTTCTAGGGCGATTGCGCGGGCGCACAACAACAAATGTGGTGTCGTTTTCGTACGCAGGCTGAGCCATGCGGCTGAGGTTTTCCATGGGGATAGTCACTCTGCTATCCTGGTACGGCGTTTCTTGCCTGGCCGCCTTGACAGGGGTGTTGGAATTCGATCGCTGCAGTGGGATTGAGACACATGTGCAATGATTACGAACAATATGTAGCCTGGGCCGAATATTGCCGGATGATGGCGTCTCTGGCGCTTCGAATACCCAGCCACCAGACCGAACTCGACCTGCCCCAGGCCGCCGACATTCACATCAACGATCCAGCTCCCATCATGCGCCGCGCCGCCGACGGCGACGCTATCGAACTGGCTTCAATGACATTCGGGTTTCCACCGGCCGGCCCCAAGGGCGGGCCTGTCTTCAACTTCCGCTCCGAAGGCCGGCAGTTTGCCAACAGCAAACGCTGTCTCGTGCCGGCGTCCGGCTTCTTCGAGTTCACCGGCTCGAAATATCCGAAGGCAAAACATCGCTTCACGCTCAACGGTTCTCCGTTCCTGGCCATCGCCGGGCTCTGGCGTGAAGCCGTCGGCAACAAGCCACCCACTTTCACCATGCTGACGACGGAGCCCGGGCCTGACATCGCGTCCTATCACAACCGTCAGGTCGTGGTTCTCCAACCAGAGGACTGGGCAGCGTGGATCGACCTGACCAAGCCCGAGAGCGAATTGTTGCGTCCGCTTCCGGCAGGGTCGCTTCGGGTTGAAACCGTGCGGCCCGAAAGCGGCTGACCGCACGGACCATAGCCACAGCGACAGTCAGGCCGGTGTGGCCATGTTGCCTGTTGCGAAAGAAATGACGATCTTCGCCCCGACAGGCCCTTGACGAGAGAGGAATATTTTCCTCATTTCAGTCATGCCTGATCAACCAGACAAATGGCCCAAGGGTATGCCGTGGACCCTGATGCATGCCCATGACGCCGGGCAGGTCGCGCGGCTACGCTGCGGCCATTGCAACATCAAGCGCTTCTACAAGCCCAAGGAGCTTCGCGAGGTCATTGGCAATGTGAGCATCGATGAGGTCAGGGCGAAAGTCCGTTGCGAAAAATGCGGGCGCAACGAATCGATGAACGCCGAACTGTTCCACCCCGTGGGGCAGGAACATGTAACCATCAGGTTCAGGCGTCTGGTCGAAATCAGATGGGAAAAGCGGGTCATCTGGAGGGACGAATGAGCCAAAAACTGGCACGCAAAAGACAAATTTGATGTCGTTTTCGTACTGAGACTTGGCCGCCGGAACATTTTTCGCCGGCCCGCATTTTGAGTGCCACCGAAGCATGAGGAGGAGAATGCCGTGGCCCGACTGCCCCAGGACAAGGACCGGATTGAACGCGCCACCCGCGAGTCCCAGACGATCATTGACCTTGAACGTCAGGCGCGTGAAGCCAAGACCGCGCGGCTGCGCGAACAGCGGCTTTTGTCGCAATCGTCCGAGTCGCCGCGCACGCCAGCGCCGAAGGGCAAGGCTGGCGCCCGAAAGGCCTCGAACAAGACTAGCGACGCGCGGTGAGCGTGTGCTCGACGCTGTATTCGAACACGCTGCCCTCGCTTTCGTCGACCACCCTGAACCAGTGGTTCTGCAAGGCGCGCGTCGAAATGGTCTTGCCGGTGATTTTGCGCAGCGCCTCGAGAGCGGTGGCGCCGCTGGCGACATGCGAAGCCGAAAGCGCATCGCCATCCATCTCGTCGATCTGGTATTTCGGCATGGCTGGCCTCCTTCTCCTCTGCACAACTTCGGGAGGTCGCCTAAGTTCCTGGAACAAAACCAGTTTTACGAGCTTGCAGGCATCATGATCGCCGGTGAACACCAGGAGGGTTGCGGGCAGCATGAACAAGATCCTTTTCGTCGCCGCTGATTTCCTGTCCCGTCCGCCGGGTTTCTACGTCATGATCATCGCCATGGTGGTGTGTACGGCTTTGGTGCCTTTCGGCCTGACAAACGCCGTTACCTACGCGCTGTCGGTCGCGGCCATCGTCATCACCGGGGTCGTCCTGATCCAGGGCTATCGCGACACCGCCGCCATCCACGCCAAGCTCGACGAGATCATCGTCGCTCTCGCCGACACGAGAAACGATGTTGTCGGGCTGGAACATGCCGACCCGAAGGAGATCAAGGAAAAGCTTGTCAAGCTCGAGGAAGAGGCGGCGCAAGGCGGCGTTGAGCGGGCCTGAAACGAAGGTCGGTCAAGCTTTACGAGCGGCGGATAAATCCGAAACGTGAGAATCCAGCGGCAGCGCTACCGCTGCGAACGTGCCAACCTCGCAATCATGCGGTCCGTTTCGGATTGGGTGACCCCCAGCAAGGCGTCGATTTCATGCAATTCGTGGCTTAGCTGGTCCTCGGCCAAATCGCGCCGCATGGCGGCAATCTGTCCTTTGAGGCGCTTGAGTGCCGCGAGTTTCAGTGTTTCGCCAGGGTGGATGCCGCCGTTTGGTCTTTCAACCAGCCAGGCGGTCGCGAGCACCAATGAAGCGCGAAACAGATACTTGCCATCGCCCATGTGAGCCTTGACCCAAAAAACCCGATTGGGTCCGTTTGGCAACTCGTCCCTTGCGATGTCGGGAAGAACGGTGACTGCATAGTCACTGACGTCGGCAAGCGTCTTGCAGTCAACGCCCACCTCGTCGGCTGAGAAATCCTTGCCGTCATGAATATCGAAATAATACTGAGGCATCGCGGGCTCCGGTTGCTGGCGGGAGCAGCATGCTCTCTGTCACCTATCGCCAAGCATTTACAGGTGATTGCAATTAAGCGCCGGGGCGGCGGTTCGTTCCCATCGTCGTGGACGCACGACAGGTTTTTGAGACGAGCCCGACACTCGCCTTGCCTCATGCAAAAGCCGGCCCAAGCTCCCGGACGACCAGCTTTATCGTTAGCCGGCAACGCCTGCCTGCTCTCAGCGTCCCTCGGGAAATATGTCGGTTTTGTACCAATTGTGAATTGGTACGCTTCCGACACTAACCCTCAGGTCGATCTTTTCGTATGCGAACGGCAGTGGGGGACGCCGTGCATCGAATTCCAGACCGTATTCCTAGGTTTCTTCGTCAAAAACCCCTATATCCAGCTGATCGTCGGCACGTTGATACGGGCGCGGACGGCTGGGAGTTCGAATGGCTCTTGCCCTGCATTGGGGCCGCGCCATGACCAATCCCGACAAACAATCTGATCCCGGCAGAAACCAGAACTATCGAAACCAGCTGTTGCTGCACATGAGCGCGGATGACCTCGCTTTGCTGGAGCCGCATATGCGGCGCTGTGAATTGCCGTTGCGCATGATGCTGGTCATCCCCAATGTCCCGATCGAAGCTGTCTACTTCATCGAACAGGGCATCGGTTCGATCGTCGCCAGCACGCCGAGCGGCCACGAGGCAGAGGTCGGCTTCGTCGGCTTCGAGGGCATGACGGGCACTCCCCTGGTGATGGGCGACGACCGCTCCGCCCATGCCTGTTACGTGCAGCTCGAAGGGCAAGCCATCCGCATCGACGCCGCGCCTTTCAATGCAGCCCTTGCTGCGAGCCCGACCTTGCGCCTGTTCCTGCTGCGCTTCGTCAACGCGCTTCAGACCCAGACCGGCTGCACCGCCCTCGTTAACGCCAGGCTGAAGCTGGAAGAACGGCTGGCCCGCTGGCTGCTGATGTGCGACGACCGGGTGCCCGGCGAAAGCCTCGCCATAACGCACGAATTCCTGTCCATCATGCTTGGCGTGCGGCGGCCCGGCGTCACGGTCGCGCTGCAGCTGCTGGAAGGGCGCGCGCTGATCCGCGCGCGCCGTGGCGAGATCGTCATTCGCGACCGCGCCGGGTTGCTGGAACTCGCCAATGGCGGTTACGGCGAAGCCGAGGCCGAATATCTCAGGCTGATCGGAACGATCATGCCCGGCTGATCGGAACGATCATATCTGGCTGATCGGAACGATCATGCCAGGCTGATCCGAAAGACCGGCGTCGCCCGATAGGATCAAGCGTCGGCGTTCTCACCGGACGTTCCGGTATCGGAAGCCACACTGCCTCGGTGCCTTGTTATCTCGTCGCCAGCCTCATGCACGACAAGCCGTAGCGGCGGCGAATAGGCCGGCATGCTGATCTCATGCCACAGTCCCTCGAACTCGTCATTTGTGCCTGGATGTTCGAAGAAGGGCACGCGGCGCTCGAGCGGCGTCACGTCGAAACGCTCTCCCGTTGCTGTGTCCTCGACGATGAGATGCTTCTCGAGAATGCCGTCCCGGGACACCAGCCAATCCTGGATCACGCGGCAGCCTGGATTTTCCGCGACAACATCCCGGGCGTTCTGAAAGCCGTCGAGGTCGTCGGGAAGACCCGAGCGCAATTTGACGTATCTATAAGGGATCAAGGCGGCCGACTGGCTGCCAGCGCGAAGTCTGGCAAAAAGGCTCAAGGCAGCGATTCCCTACGCGGCGACGAAGCCGCGTTACCAATCTTGCTCAACCGGGTATGCGTGCAGTCGACCAGGTCGGCAATATCCAAACCGCCCCCCATCACACGATGTCGAGTGGCCGATAAAGGTCGCTCTTGTCGCTGCAATACGCCCATTTGCGGTGCTTGCATAGAAAAACTGTACGAATACGTACAATTCGTACATTTCCAACCATTTCAATTGGTCAAAGGTCCCATTCGGAAGCAGCCGCGGCATATGTTATTGGTATGATCAATATGATATAAGCTATTGCTTAAATAAATGGTTCGTACGTCAATCGCGGGGATGATGTCGTGCCAATTCGCCAGAATCTCGCTGTCAATCTCAGGCGGCTGATCCGGGGGCATGCCTCGGTCAGTGCGGTGTGCCGGGCGCTTGGCATAAACCGTACCCAGTTCGAACGCTATCTGCAGGGTCAGGCTGTTCCCAACAAGGCCACTGCCCAGCTCATATGCGATTACTTCAAGATCGACGAGAACGAACTCTATCGCCAACCCGAGATCGAGGGCCAGGCTGACGAATACGCGTCGCTGCGCCAGAAGCTGTACGAGAACATGGTGCGGCCGCCGAGCCCAGCCATCGCCGGCGGTACCTATTTCACCTATTTTTCGGTGCCCGGCCGTCCCGAACTTCTGATGCGCTCGGTCACTTTCGTGCGGCGCGAGGCGGAGCTGGTCACCTTTCGGCGGGTGACGCGGTGGGCTCCGGGCGACGGCCAGGGCGGAGCCCGCGTGCCGGGCAACCACTACGGCGTGGTGATCTCGCGCCTGAACTGGATCTACTTCAATGGCATCAACAGCCGCCAGACCAGCGAGCCATCGATCCTGGCACTGCAATGGGCTTCCATTTCCGAGCCCGTGCTGGTCGGCAAGGCCATTGTCCTGACCGGATCAGGCCCGGCCTTCGTCACGGCGATCATGCGCCAGGAAGTCACCCGGATCGGCAAGAGACGGGCGATGCAAATGGCCCATATCGTCAGCTTCGATGACCCCGGCCTGGATCAGCTTGTGGTCAGTCTGATCCGCGAGGGGGTTGCGAACTCGGCATAGGGAAAATCACTCGCGCCTGAAGCTGAGAATACCCCTTCCTATTGGGTTTCCTGATACCAACGGATTCGGCATCCAGGCCGTAAAGACGTCGAGCGTGTCTCCATCAAGCTTGTAGAACCGTTCCTGCTCGCTGGCGTTCCAGGCTTCATTCCAGGATGCGTCAATCCTGACGATGAACCTGTCGCCATCTATCCGATACCGCCCGGTATAGGCCATCACGGTTCGGAAAAGTGCCAGCAGTTTCTTATCTGTATTCCCCGGCTCCCGCGTCTCCGCGGTAACCAGGACCATCATTCGCCCATCAGAGCCGAAAATGAGGTACCCATTGGGGTCGGCGCCCCACGGTTGACTGCGCTCCTTTGATTCCTGAAGCTCGGTATCGAAGGAAACCAGCCGCCAGCAACCGTGGAGCTTCGTGTCGCGCTCAGACAAAATTCGCTCCTGTCGTCGTTTGCCCAGATGCGCCCAGCCGTCGACGGTAGGGCATGTTGCCATGCGGATGCAAAATACCATCGAATTCACGGGATGTGCCACGGACCGGCTACAGCCAGCCGCGACTATCAAAGCAAGCTTAAATCGACATTGCTCTTGCCGCCTGTTCTAAACTCGCCCGCACAATCGCGCGATGAAACGGTGCTATCGTCGCGAGATAAATACGCCCCAGCCGATTGTGGCAATGCACCACGGTACCCACGACCAGCTCGCGCCCATTGGCCGCATCGGCGCGAAGTTGGATGGTGGCGCGGAAGTCGAGATGCCGGTCGTCCTCGCCCACGACCAACTCCGTCGCGCTCTTTGACAGCACCGGGAAAAAGCCGATGACCGGCCCACGCGCCGCCGCGGCAAGACCGATGGCGCGCGACGATTTGACGGCGACTGCCGCCATCACCACATCGCGGACACGAGTGAGCGCGCGAATCCACCCCGCCGGTCGTTCGAACGCGGCGCGCGCCAGCACCTCCAGATCATCGCAGGCGCCCGCCGGTAGTCGAATTGCATAGGCGTCCAAAAGGTCCGCGCCGGCGTAGAGCGGCGCAAGCACGCTGTTGCTAGGCATGGGCACGGCGCGCGCTTTGGTCATGCGATCAGGTACCGTATCCCAGGGAAAGCGAATAGCGCTTTCCCAACCGGAATTGCGTCGGACTAGGAAGCCAGACAAGGAAATAGAGCGGTTCGGCGTTTCCGTGAAGCGATGAACCGCTTTAGAGTGCTGCTTCCGGGCAACTCTTGTTGTCCCGGCGGACAACGAGAGTTGCCCGGGGAAAACAACAAGCGTTGTTCTGGGAACAACAAGGGTTCGCGATGCTCAACAGCTTCGACTATGGCGGCAAGGAAGCCGACACCGTGCACGCGCTGGAGGAGGACATCATCTTCGGCCGGCTGGCACCCGGCACGCGCCTGGTCGAGGATGTGCTGCTCGCCCGCTTCCCGGTTTCGCGCCACACCATCCGCCAGGCGCTCTACCAGCTGGAAAAACTCGGCATCGTCACGCGCGAGCGCAACAAGGGCGCCATGGTGCGCCGGCTCTCGCCCGAGGAGGTGCGGCAGATCTACGAGGTGCGCGAAATGCTGCAGCGCCAGGCGGCGCTGATGATCCCCCTGCCGGTCAGCGACGCGCTGATCGCGGAATTGATCGAAATCCACGGCATCTACAGCGGCCATGTCGACAAGGGCTATCTCAGAGGCATCCACGAGGCCAATGACCGCTTCCACCTGACCATGTTCTCGGCCTGCGGCAACGCCTATCTGGTGTCCTCGATCGAACACTACATGCGCCTCAGCCTGCCGGTGCGCGCCAATTCGCTCGCCGACCGGGAAAAGCTCGACGTCTCGCGCCAACACCACTCGATGATGATCGAGGCGCTGAAACGCCGCGACAATTGGGTGCTGGCACAGCTCTGCGTCGACCATCTGCAGCCGAGCAAGGTGTTTTATCTCCAGGAGATCGAGGCTGCGCCGGCGGGTGGTTAGAACCGCCCGGCCGCAAAAGGCGCAAGTCTTTCGCTGTTGGGCCGCCGGTCGGCGATGAGGTCACCGACCAGCCGCGCGGTGATGGCCGAGAGCGTCAGCCCGAGATGGCCATGGCCGAAGGCATAGATGATATCGGGATTGCCGGGCGACGGGCCAATGACCGGCCGCGAATCCGGCAGCGACGGGCGGAAGCCGAGCCATTTTGACGAGGGCTGGCCGAGCGCTGGAAAGAACTGGCGCACACCGCGATCGAGCAGCGCCAGCCGGCGTGGATTGGGTGGCGAGGCCAGCCGGCCGAGTTCGACCGTGCCGGCGACGCGCAGCCGGCCGGCCATCGGCGTCATGTAGAAGCCGAGATCGACCGGGCACACCGGCCGCGTCAGCACCGGCGCAGGCGTGGCGAATTCGAGGTGATAGCCGCGCTCGGTTTCGAGCGGGATGCGGTCGCCGGCCTGTGCCGACAGCGGCCGCGAGAAGGCGCCGGCGGCGATCACCACCTTGCTCGCGCGCAGGCTGAGGCCGGGACCGCTGAGGTCGACACCACCGGCATCGGCCCGCAGCCCGGTCACCTCGCCGCGCAGCAAGGCGGCACCCCGCTCTGTCGCCGCCTTGAGCAGCCGCGCCATCATGGTCTGGGGATCGGTCAGGTTCATCGATTGCGGAAAAAACAGCCCGCCGCCCTGCACCGCCGGCAGGTTCGGTTCCAGTGCGGCCACTTCACCGGGGTTCAGCACCGCCTGGTCGACGCCGAATTCGGCGCGCAACGCACGGCTTGCCGCGCCGCGGGCAAAATCGTTCGGTCGGCGATAGAGATAGAGGCAGCCATTGCGGCGCAGCAAATCCCCGGCATCGGCCTCGACAGCCATCTCCTCCCAGGCCGGCAGGGAATCGGCCAGCAGGCCGGCCATCGCGACCGCATTGGCATGGGTGGCGGCCGGCAGCGATTGCCTGACGAAGCTGGTGAGCCACGGCGCCAGGTGCAGCAGCGCTGTCCAGCGCAGCGAAAAGGGACTGTCGGCGTCGAGAAGCAGTTTTGGCAGCGCGCGCAGCACGGCGGGGTTGCCGACCGGCAGGCAGGCATATTCGGCCAGCGTGCCGGCATTGCCAGACGAGGCGCCGGAGCCTGGCTCGTTGGGATCGATGAGCAGGACTTCGCGGCCGTCGCTGGCCAGGCGCAGCGCCGTTGCCAGCCCGACCACGCCAGCGCCGATGATGGCGATCTCGACGTTTTTCCCTGTCACTGTGCGGTTCCCTGGCCTCAGACAAAACCCGGCAGTTGCAGATGCCCGGCCGACAGCAACTCGGCCATGGTGGTCAGCGCGCTGCGCAAATCGTCCTGCGAACGCGCGGCACCAACATTGATGCGCACGCCATGCTGGACCGGTTCGCGGCCGACGGCGAAGGCGTCGCCTGGCAGCAGCGCCACGCCGCGCTCCAGGCAGGTGCGGGCAAAGCCGGCGCCGCGCCAGGGCTCGGGCAGGCGCAGCCACGCATGGGTGGCGCTTGGTTGGCTCTGGACATCGTAGCGGCCGAGGATTTCGCTGAGGATCGCCTGGCGCTGGCGCAGTTCCTGCTTCTGCACCTCGATGATGCGCGCCGCCCCTCCGTCCTCGATCATCCGTGCCCCGATCAGCGCCGTCAGCGGGCTGATGCTCCAGCAATTGATGCGCAACGCCGCCGCCACCTGGCCGGCAATGGCGCGCGGCGCGATGACGAAGCCGAGCCGCAAGCCCGGCGCCAGGCATTTCGACAGTGCACCGATATGCACCGTCAGCTCCGGCTCCAGGCTGGCGAAGGAAGGCAAGGCCTCGTCGGCCAGCGGCCGGTAGACGTCGTCCTCGATGATCATGACATTGTGGCGGCGCGCGACGGCGGCGAGCTCGTGACGGCGCGCTTCGCTGAGCGTAATCGTCGTGGGATTGTGCAGCGTCGGAACCAGGAACACCGCGCGGGGGCGCAGCTGCGCGCAGGCGGCGTCGAAAGCGTCCGGCCGCATGCCGCCGCGATCCATGGCAACGCCCCTGAGATCGAGCCCATGCACGCGGCAGAGCGCATTGATGCCCTGATAGGTCACCTCGTCGGCAAGCACCACCTCGCCTTGCCGGGTCACCGCGCCAAGCAAGCAGTCGAGTCCATGCTGGGCGCCCGCCGCCAGCACCACGCGGCCGGGGTCGCCATCGCCGGCAACCGTCTTGAGCCAGTCGGCGACGGCCACGCGCGCCCAGAGCGGCCCTTCCGGCGGATGATAGTCCTGCAGCGAGGCATAGTGCGGATCCCTGGGCAGGCGCGGCAGCAGCGCGGCCAGCGCGTCGAGATAGGCCGAGGTGGCGGGCCGGTTGACCGACAGGTCGATGATGCCGCTCTCGTCGCTCGGCGCCGAGACGAAGCCGGGTCGTTCGCCGGCCTGCCTGGCGGCCACTGTGGTGCCCCGCCCCGGCCGTGCCTCCAGCAGGCCGCGCTGCTGCAGCGTCGCCAGCGCCCGCGTCACCGTGGTGACGTTGATGCCGAGCGCGCGCGCTATGTCGCGCTGCGGCGGCAGCCGGTCGCCGACCGCCAGCGTGCCGGCAGCGATGCGCTCGGCGATCGCGTCGGCGAGACGGCGATAGACCGGACTTTCATCCTCGGTAAGGCGGAGATCGCTGAGCATGCTGGATGGATTCGGGGGTTCGGCTTCGTCGTGGGCTTAGCATAAGACAATTCGCCGGACAATAGCGCTTGTGTGACATCAATTCCGCTTTGTCAGGCGGAAATATCACACAATCACCGAAAATACCGGCTTGACGGTCAAAGTTGTATGCATCTATGCTCGATTTCAGATAGATTGTGTGAGCATACAAGTTTGGGTGACCCGCCGAGATGCGGGCTTCCAATGGGACGGAACCATGCATCACAAGCCGCATAGTGCTACAGCCAGTACATTTCGGGATCGTGCCCGATGAGCGCCCGTCAGGCCGTTCTGCCATCACCGCCAGCCGCGTCGCCAGGCCCGGCTTTTGTCGATTTCGTCGATGTCGAGAAATCCTATGACGGCCGCGCCTTCGCGGTGACGCGGCTGAACCTCGGCGTCGCGCGTGGCGAATTCCTGACCCTGCTCGGGCCTTCGGGCTCGGGCAAGACGACGACGCTCAACATGCTGGCCGGCTTCGAACGGCCGACCAGCGGCACCATCACCCTGGAAGGCAAGCCGGTCGACCGCTTGCCGCCCTACCAGCGCAACATCGGCATGGTGTTCCAGAACTACGCGCTGTTCCCGCATATGAGTGTGGCGGAGAACGTCGCTTTCCCGCTCTCCGTGCGCCAGGTGAGCAAGGCCGACATTGCCGGCCGCGTCGGCCGCGCGCTCGACATGGTGCGGCTGAAGCAATTCGGCGACCGCAAGCCGGCGCAGCTTTCCGGCGGCCAGCAGCAGCGCGTCGCGCTGGCCCGCGCGCTGGTGTTCGAGCCGAGCCTGGTGCTGATGGACGAGCCGCTGGGCGCACTGGACAAGAAATTGCGCGAGCACATGCAGCTCGAGATCAAGCAGATCCACACCATGCTCGGCGTCACCATCGTCTACGTCACCCATGACCAGAGCGAGGCGCTGACCATGTCGGACCGCGTCGCCGTCTTCAACAATGGCGCCATCGCCCAGCTCGGCTCGCCCGACGATCTCTATAATTCCCCGCAAAGCTCCTTCGTGGCGAGCTTCATCGGCGAGAACAACACGCTGGAAGGCGTGGTCGAGCGCGTCTCGGGCCAGCAATGCCGCGTGCGGCTGACCGGCGGCGGCGAACTCACCGCGCTCGCAGTCGGCGTCACCCAGGGTACTGTCTGCCACGTCGCCATCCGCCCGGAGCGGCTGAGCCTGGCGCCGGCCGCCCCGGGCGGCAACGCCCTGCCCGCGACGGTCGACGGCCGCATCTATCTCGGTGACCATCTGCGGCTGCTGGCCAGGCTCGGCAATGACCAGGTGCTGACCGTCAAGGTCGGCCCCGAAGCATCGATGGCCAATGGCGAGGCCGTCACGGTCTCCTGTGCAGCCAATGACTGCCGCGCCTTTCCCGCCGATGCCGCGGCGGGCGCCGCCAACACAGGTCCATCCTGAACCAACCAGAACAGATCAGTCTCAAAAATAGGGGAAGAAAAACATGAAAATCGCCAAGACCCGGATGCTCGCTTTAGCGGCGGCCACCGCATTGCTCAGCATCAGCCACGCCTTCGCCGATGAACTGTCGATCATGGCCAGCGGCGGCGCCTGGCAGGATGCCCAGCGCAAGGCCTGGTTCGAGCCGTTCAGCAAGGAGACCGGCGCCAAGATCCTCGAGCAGGAATATCTCGGCGATCTCGGCAAGGTCAAAGCCATGGTCGACACCGGCAATGTGCCGATCGACCTGGTGACGGTCGAAACCGCGACCGTGCTGCAAGGCTGCGACGCCGGCATTCTCGAGCGGCTCGACTATTCCAAGATCGGCCCGCGCGACAAGTTCATCGAAGGCTCGGCGCTTGATTGCGGTGTCGGTCTCGATGCCTATGGCGACATCCTCGCCTATGACCCAACCGTGCTGAAGGAAGCCCCGACGTCGGTGCTCGACCTCTTCGACACCAAGAAATTCCCGGGCAAGCGCGCCATGCGCAAATTCCCGGCGCAGAATTTGGAATGGGCGCTGATGGCCGATGGCGTCGCGCCCGCCGACGTCTACAAGGTGCTGGCGACGCCGGAAGGCGTCGACCGCGCCTTCAAGAAGCTCGACACCATCAAGAAGGATATCGTCTGGTGGGATGCCGGCGCGCAGCCGGCGCAATTGCTCGCCTCGCAGGAAGTGGTGATGACCACCGCCTGGAACGGCCGCATCCAGAACGCCATCGACACCGACAAGAAGCCGTTCAAGGTCGTCTGGAATAACCAGATCCTCGAATATGACATGATCGCCATCCCGAAGGGCGCCAAGAACCCGGAGCTCGCCTACAAATACCTTGCCTATATCTCGAAGCCGGAAAACAACGCCAAGCTCGCCAGCTACATCACCTACGGGCCGGTGCGCACCGATGCGGCGTCCTTCGTCGCGGCCGATGCCTTGCCGAAACTGCCCAACGCGCCAGACCATCTGGCCGGCGCCTACCTCGTCGCCGACACCGAGTTCTGGGGCGACTATGGCGAAGACCTGGTCAAGCGCTTCAACGCCTGGCTGGCGCAGTAGGACCTAGCATGTCGGCCTTGCAGCCCAGCGAACTCGACCGGCCCGCGCTGGCCCGCGGCCGGTCGGCCGCCGGCGCGGATCCCGGAACCGCGTCGGCGGCGCTGCGCCGCGCCGAATTCGGCGATCGGCTACGCACGCTGGCGCTGGCCGCACCCCTGCTCCTGCTTCTGGCCTTGAGCTTCGGCATCCCGATCGTGCTGCTGCTCTCGCGCGCCGTCTACGACCCGACCATCGCCGACGCCTTGCCGCGCACCAGCCAGGCGCTCGCCGGCTGGAATGGCCAGGGCCTGCCGGGCGATGCCGCCTTCACTGCGCTGGCCGCGGACCTCAGCGACAGCCAGGCCAAGGGCACCGCCTACGAACTGGCCAAGGCGCTCAACGCCCGCCTGCCCGGCGCCCGCAGCCAGGTGCTGAAGACCGTGCGCCAGCTCGAAGGCGCCGGCGGCAAGCCGCCGCTCGACATCATGAAATCCGTGCCCTTCTGGTCGGCGCCCGGCACCTGGCCGACCATCGCCAGCGGCACCCACGCGATCACCTCGTTCTACCTCTTGAGCGCACTCGATCTCCGCTGGAACGCCGATGGCGGCATCGAGCGCGTGCCGCCCGAACAGGCGATTTTCCTGCAAGTGTTCGCTCGCACCTTCTTCGTTGCCGCCGCCGTGACGCTCGCCACCTTGCTGCTCGGCTTCCCCCTCGCCTATCTCATAGCAAGCGTGCCGAAGGGGCTCGCGGCGATCCTGATCGTCGCGGTGCTGTTGCCGTTCTGGACGTCGATCCTGGTGCGCACCGCCGCCTGGACGGTGCTGCTGCAGAAATTCGGCCTGGTCAACGATCTGCTTCTGTGGCTCGGCATCGCCGACGAGCGGCTCGACCTGATGTACAGCCGCATCGGCCTGATCATCGCTATGACGCATATCCAGCTGCCGTTCACGCTGCTGCCGATCTACTCCGTCATGCGCACCATCGCGCCCTCGCAGATGAAGGCCGCCTATTCGCTCGGCGCAAAGCCCTTCACCGCCTTCCGGCGTGTCTATCTCCCGCAGGTTTTCCCCGGCGTCATGGCCGGCTGCCTGCTCACCTTCATCCTGTGCCTCGGCTACTACATCACCCCTGCCTTGATCGGCGGCGCCAGCGACCAGCTGATCAGCAATTTCATCGCCAATTACGTCAATGTCGAACTGAACTGGGAGATGGCGGCGGCGCTGAGCTTCATCCTGCTCGTCTTCACCCTGGGGCTGTTCGGCATCTTCGCCCGGATCCTCGGCCTCGACCGCCTGAAGATGGTGTAGCCATGCTGCTCTCGCCCTACCCGACATCTGGTGAACGCATCCGCGTCGCGCTGCTTTGGCTGTGGTGCGGGCTGGTCATCCTGTTCCTGCTGGTGCCGATCCTGATCCCGGTGCCGCTCTCCTTCAACAGCGGCGCCTTCTTCATCTTCCCGCTCGAAGGCCTGTCGACGCGCTGGTATGAGGTGGTGCTGGGCACGCAGCGCTGGCAGTCGGCGATCGGCAACAGCCTGATCGTCGCCTTCGGCACCACGCTGATCGCCACCACGCTCGGTACGCTGACGGCAATCGCGCTCTCCAACGAGAAGTTTCCCGGCCGCCGCATCGTCATGCCGCTTTTGCTGTCGCCGCTGATCGTGCCTGTGGTGATCACCGCCGTTGGCTCGTACCTGTTCTACGCCCGCGTTGGCTTGGCCAGCACCTATGCCGGCATCATCCTGGCGCATACCGCACTCGCCAGCCCCTTCGTCGTCGTCACCGTCGGCGCCAGCCTCACCGGCTTCGACCGCAATCTGATGCGCGCCGCCGCCATTTCAGGTGCAAGACCGCTGACTGCGTTCTTCCGTGTGATGTTGCCGCTGATCCTGCCCGGCGTGCTCTCGGGCGCGGCGTTTGCCTTCGTCACCTCCTTCGACGAGGTGGTGGTGGTGCAGTTCCTGGCCAGTGCCGGCCAGCGCACCATGCCGCTCGAAATGTTCATCGGCCTGCGCGAAAAACTCTCGCCCGCCATCACCGCCGCCGCGACGCTGATGATGGCGCTGTCGATCGTGCTTCTGGTGGTGGCGAACCTGCTTGCCCGGCGCGGCCAGGGCCGCCGGGCGACAAGCGGCTGAGGCTTCGACGCCACCGGCAACGGCTGGCAGTGAAACTTTTCGCACGCCGTTCTCGTTGCTGCGACATCGCCTCTAGAGGCGATTGCAGACCTCCGATCAATGCCCCGCCGGCCCTGCCGGTAGGGCCTTTTTTAAGGCGGCCGGCGCGGGACAATCATGGAGCCGGGAAGTTTCAGCATGGTGCCGCCATGATCCATATTCACGGCGGGCGGTCGTGCCGCGGCAATGACGATTTCGTCAAAGCCTGGAAGGCGCTTACGCCGGACGATCAGACCTCGATGAAGACAGCGTGCGCCGACGAGGCAAAGAACGCCACCCCCGCCAACAGCCATCCGGAATTCTGCAGCAGCGTGAAGCTCAACGGCGGCAGCTAAATCGCTCGATGGACCAGCGCTTCAGACAGCCCCGTTCGCGGGGCTGTCTTGCTTGAGGCTCGTGGCTTGCGCCGCAAAGCCCGATCGGCGATTGTCGCGCCATTGGGGACGTCGGTGGAGGTACGGGGCATGGAAGCGGTCAGGCGCAAGCGCGGCTTGTTCGGCTGGATTTTCCTGCTCTTGTTCATCGGCTTCAACATGCTGATGCTGTGGGTCGCCGATGCCGGCATGGGCGCATCGGACAAGCTGCCGGGCCTGAGCACCAATGTGTTCAGCCTCGGCGTCGACCTGGGTGCCGCCATCGGCGTTGCCGCCTTTGTCGTGTGCTGGGTGGTGGGGTTCCTGCTGCTGGGCCTGCTGGCCTATCTGACACGCGGCCGCAAAGTGATCGAGCCTGCTCCATAGGATCGGCGGCTCCTCGCCTGTCCGCTTTCGGGGCGGCAAGCTATTCGTCGTAGGGATCGATGAGCTTGCCGGTGGCGACGTCGCGGCGCTCGCGCCGGATGATGGTCGCCCGCAACTCCCAGTCCGGCATATGGCGATCGAAGTCGAGGGAACCGGCGAGCGAGATGCCCTCGGCAAGCGCCAGGTGACCGAACCGCTCCGTCCGGACAATCTTGCCGCTGGCCGCTTCCGACAGATCGAACAGTTGGACCTTCCAGGTTGAATCGTCGCCCCAGATGCAGCCGGCGACGAAGCCGGTGGTCAGCGACAACCAGGGGCCGATCGACCAGCCATAATCATACGCATTGTCTTCCTGCAGTTTGAACGTCTCGGCCCGAGCTTCGAACACCCATTTCTCTTTCAGCTCGCCCGTCGCTCGTTTCGTGTATGTGGCCTTCCTGTAGCGCGGCACAAAAAGCTCGACCGGGCAAAAGCCATCGGACGCTGACTCCTCGCCGCCCAAATCCTTGCAAGCCGGCAGGCTCATCACCCGCGTTGCGGTGTAGTCGCTGGAATAGAGTGCATACCAGGCGCCATCGATCTCGAACGGCTCGAAGGTTTGTTCCCCAAAGCTGGGATAGTTGCGCTCATACGCCCCAATCCAGCTGTCGCCGTCGAAGATGTTGACGGTCGCCGATCCCCAGACGCCGGGCGAACGCGGCGCTGCGACCACCTCGACCCGAAACCGCCTTGCGCTCAATCCTGCCTTCATGCGGCGCTCTATATCAGCAAGGGCGGCTCATCTTCCAGAACCTGCAGCATGGCTGAAACCATCAGCGGCGATTGCCAGACAATATGGTCCGGCAAGATTGCGAGCCCGAACAGGTCAGCAGCGCCGGTTTTGCCGAAACCTCGATCAGGGTTTCGGGCCACCCGACGAGCTGACCGCGGCCGCGGTGATGCGGGAAAGCTGCTGGCGCTTGTCGAGCGTCGGCTTTTGGTACGTCTTTTTCATCAGAATCCCCATGCCACGGAAAGGCCGCCAATGGAGCGAGCCGCCCAACCCATGTCAAGCCAGAGCTGAACGACCCCCGCGAAAATCGCGAAATGTTGATCGCACGGGCGGCATGGCCGTCGACCATGCCGCTGTAACGTCCGCCCTGCGCTATGGGCAGGACGAAGGTGTGCAACCGGCGGTGATGGCTGAGAGCTTGTCACGCCGAACAAGCGTCGGCTTTTCATACGCTTTCTTCATGTCACATGCAGTTCGAGATGGGGCATTCCGCCACGATGGTCGACAATCTCTCGCGCTTTGCAAGCACCGGCTTCGTATAGGTTTTTTTCATTTGTTGATCCCCTGCAAATCCCTCAGCTGGAAATAGGGCTGCGGCATCGACGTTTGTCAAGCGGCGGCTAAAATTCCAAGTGACCCTCGCTCTGCCGGGAAGTTGAATTCCGCCATTTTCCCTTTTTCGCCATGTTGCATTGCGAAAAACTTGCTGCACTGCAATATTGTTTGGCCAGATCGACACGGGAGGATGGCTGGGCGCAGCGAAGGAGTTACCATGGCGGCATCATTCCGGCCTGACATACAGGGGTTGCGCGCGCTGGCGGTCGGCGGCGTCGTTGCCTATCATTTCGGCCTCACGGCGCTGCCCGGCGGCTTTGCCGGCGTCGACATCTTCTTCGTCATCTCCGGCTGGCTGATCACGACGCACCTGATGCGCGAGATCACCGAGACCGGCCGCCTCGACCTCTGGCGCTTCTATGCCAGGCGCGCCCGGCGCCTTCTGCCGGCGGCCGTCTTCGTCATCCTGGCGACGCTTGGCGCGGGCTATTTCATCCTGGCACCGGAGGAGCAGGCGCTCTATGCGCACGGCGCCATGTATGCCTCGGCCTACGCCATCAATCTGTGGCTGCTGCGCTGGTCGTTCGACTATTTCGCCGCCGATGCGTTCAGCAATCCCTTCATCCACTTCTGGTCGCTGTCGGTGGAGGAGCAATTCTATCTCGTCTGGCCGGCGCTGCTGCTCCTGGCCGCCTGGCTGCACCAGGGCCGGCGCATGGCGGTGATGGTGATCGGCGTTGCCGGCCTCGCCTCCTTTATCGCTTGCCTGTGGTTGACCAGCCTCTCGCCGGCCTGGGCCTTCTATTTCTCGCCGCTACGCGCCTGGGAGTTCGCCGCCGGCGGCCTGGCGACGCTGGCGCCTACAACTCTGTGGCAACACCGGCCCGGGCTGCGCGCGGTGCAAGGCTGGCTTGGCCTGGCGCTGATCGCGGCGGCCTATCTCCGCTTGAGCGAAGACATGCCCTTCCCCGGCTGGTACGCGCTGTTGCCGGTCATAGGCACGGTGCTGGTGCTGCTGGGCGGCGCCGGTGAAGAACACGACACGGAGACAGCCAGCCCTGCAAGCTGGCGAGCCCTGGCGCCAGCTTCCGTTCTGTCGCTGCCGCCTCTGCAATGGATCGGCACGCTCTCCTATTCGCTCTATCTCTGGCACTGGCCTGTCATCGTCTATGCCGGCATGCTGGTGCCGGATCTCACCATCCCGCAGCGCCTTGGCTGCGGCGCGCTGGCGCTGGTGCTGGCGTTCCTGACCTATCATCTGATCGAGAACCCGGCGCGGCGCGGTCCCTGGCTGGCAGCGGGCAGATGGGCGCTCGCCCCCGCTTTGGCGCTGACCGGCGTGGGCGTGGTGGCAGCCTATGCCAGCGCGCATTTCGCCACGCGCAATATCGACCCGGCCCAGCGCGGCATTGAACAGGCCGCCGAACAACCGTCGACCGCGCGCGCCACTGACGAAAACTGCCTGCTCGACTTCCACACGGTCACGCCCAAACCCTGCACATTCGGCAAGGCCGACGCCGCCCACACCATCGTGCTGTTCGGCGATTCGCACGCCGACCACTGGTCGACGCCGCTGGTCGAGGCGGCGAGCCGCAACGACACCAAGGTGGTCACCTATCTCAAATCCTCATGCCGCGCCTCGCGGCTGCCAACCTTCAGCGCGGTGCTGAAGCGCGACTACACCGAATGCGACGCCTGGCGCGAACAGGCGATCGCGGACATCATCCAGGCCAGGCCGCGCCTGGTGGTGATCTCGGAATTCTCGATCGGCAACCTGACCCGCGACATGCCCGCCGCCGAGCGCGGCCAGGAGACCGCGCGCTGGCGGGAAGGCCTGCGCTCCACATTGCAGGCCTTCAGTCAGGCCGGCGTCGAGACGGCTGTCATTCGCGACACCCCGATCGGCGACAGCTTCGCCAACTCCTGCGTGGCCCGCGCGCTCTGGTGGCGCGAAGCCCCCTCGCGCTGCGACACGCCAAGGGCGCAGGCCGCCAATGACAGCGCCGCGGCGCAAGAGCGCGCCGTGGTCCAAAGCGTGCCCGACACGCGCTACGTCGACCTCACCGACCAATTCTGCGGCCCGACCGAGTGCCATGTGTTCATATCAGGCAAACTGGCATTTCGTGACCGGCACCATCTGACGACGGCGTTTGCGGAAACGCTGGAGGGGCCGCTGGAGAAGGCGCTGTTTTGAGGGGCTTAGCTCCCTTCTCCCCGTTCACGGGGAGAAGGTGCCGGCAGGCGGATGAGGGGCGGCGCGGCAGTCCGATTATTTGCCTCCCGCCAACTCCGCCACATAGCGCTCAAGCGTCACCTTTCCCCGCTCGGGGCTGGTCGCAGGGTCATAGGGCTCGTCAACCGTCACCTCCGTCATGCGCGCATAGGATTGTGCCGCCTCAGGCGAAAACCCCACCTCCTTGAACGCCTCTACCCAATGCTCGCGCGGCGCCGACACCACGCGCACATCCTTGCCCAGCGCGTCGCCAAAGGCGTCGGCGACATCGGCGGGCGAGTAGCGGGCAGGCCCTTCGACATGATGCAGACCGTTCTTGCCGGCCGGCTCCCGCAACAGCCGCGCGGCTGCCTCGCCAAGGTCCGTCGGCGCCACCATCGGCAATTCGAAATCGGCGGGGAAAAGCGAATTGACCACGCCATCGCGCCGCGCCGTTTCAAGCGATGCGTCCCAGTTGCTCATGTAGTAGGCGGCCCGGAGGATGCTGGCCGGAATGGGCTGACGGGCAAGTTTCTCCTCCAGCCCGTGCAGGACGGAGAGATCGCCCACGCGCTCGCCGGCCCGTGCGCCATAGGCCGATTGCGCCACCACCTTCTCCAGCCCCGACCCTTCGAGCGCCGCGACTATTGCCTCCACCGTCCTGCGCTCCTGCACATCGGTGTCGGTTGCGGGATCCGCCGGCGGATTGAGCAGGAAAGCCCGCTTGCCGCGGCTGAACACGCCCCGCAGCGCCTCGACATCAAGCACATCCGCCACCGCCACCTCCGCGCCTTGAGCAGCCAAAGGTGCCGCCTTGGCCTCATCGCGCGTCACGATTGTCACCGCCTCGCCCTGCCGCAGAAGCGCTATTGCAGCGGCAGAGCCGACGTGGCCGGTTCCTCCAAGAATGATGTGCATGGGTCTCTCCTTCCCTTGGCTGTTTGCATGCCAGGGTAATGGGCGAGACGGGGGAAGGGTTCAAAATGGAGGCGAGGATGCTGACGGATGGTGCCAGATGCCAAGCAAAATGCCTGCCAGATATCCGCGGATATGCGCGACCTTGTTGGCCCAATACCGATGCTCTTGAGACATCTTCGGTTTTGCGATTGATTGGACAGCACTTCCGGGGGGAATCAATCTTGAAAAAACTTCAACTTGTGGCAGTTCTATTGCTGGCAGGCTGTCAAACTGGCCCCGTGCCCGCTGCATTCAAGCCCGGCACCAATGCCAGCCAGCGGCAAGCCGACTATGACCAGTGCAAGATCGCCTCGCTTCGCGAGATACCCCAGGCAATGGCAACGCAGGTGAGCGGCGGGGTCTATACCCCTGGCTCCGTTCAATGCCGGACCATTGGCACCATCACCAGTTGCAGCGAGAGCGGCGGCCTGAACATTCCGGCCACAGCCACCACCTACGATGCCAACCACGGCCTGCGAGATCGCTTCATCAATCGCTGCATGATGCAGAAGGGCTATTCGATTCTCTCCAGGCCGGCCTGCAGCAGCGAAAGCGAAAGGCTGAAAGCCGCCACCATGCCTCAGCCCGCCAATCCTGCCGACTACAAATGCACGCCTGGGATCAACATGGATGGCTAGGATCTTGGGAACGGATTTGCTGAAACGGCTGGCAGTCAACCTTGTTGCCTTGGCGCTGGCCACATTTATCGGAGCAATCGTCGTCGGCCAAGCCGCCTACACATTTCACGTCCGTATCGCAAAATACCCAACGACACCGCTTGTCTTCGGGTTGTTTATCGCGATTGTTGTTGCCGCGATTGCACCCCGGACAAAATTCCTGCCAAGATTTCTCGTCTTCACCGGAATATTCCTCCTGGAGCTTGCTTTATTCATCGTTTTTAGCAATTCGATGCTGCTCCTGACCAAAAACTACTGGGATGAAAATGCGACTTCAGCCAAACCTTGGGGTGCCTTGGAAGTCTTGATCCACGTCATAACCTTCACAGCGGCCCTCGTAATGTTGCGCCGGTTTCGGTTGCCAAAACCAACCGAGATCGACGTGGAATGGGCTCGGTAGGCAATACACATTTCTGGACGTCTACCTTCAAAAGCACGGGCCAAACCTTTGCCGAGCCTCGCCCCTCACCGCCCCATCATCATCCCATAGTGCACCGCCAGCAGGTCCAGCCCGACCTTCAAGAGCTTCGTCACCACGTCCCGGCCTTCCCCCGTCTGCTCGGCCACACCTTTAACCGACTCCCCCGCGCAGCAGACGTGTCGCACCACTGCCGCGACATCCCAATGCCCCAGCGCCCTGGTCGCCGCGGCATGCGCGCGGCCGGCGTCGAGCACATTGTCGGCGATGCCGCCGCCGTGGCGGCCGCCATCGATGCGCTCGGCCCAGCGCATCGGTTTGACGCTGGCCTGCTGGCTGCACTGAAAATCCTCGCGGTAGCGCTGGCCGGCCTCGCGCTGCTGGCGCGACAGCGAGGTGATGCCGATGAGCGGGTCGACCGTGCGCACCCGCACGATGCCGCCGGTGGAGGTGTAGCCGTCATTCGACACTTCGTAGACACGCCGCGCTTCAGCCGTGCCGGCGGCCAGCCGCTTGCGGCCGAACGCGTCGTCCCTGAGCGCAAAATCATGGCCGACCTCGCGGCGGATGCGCACCTGCTCGGCCTCGCCCTTCGGCAGTTTGGGGGCTTGTGGCTTGGCGGCTTTGGCTTTTTTGGGCATGGGGTGGCTCCTTGTTGGGGATTGGGGTGCGGTGTTTCGGTTAGAGGGGTCATCCCGCCGCCAGCTTCGCGGGAACCGAGGCCGCCCTTCTCGCCATCAGCTCGCGCATCATGCGCCGCTCGCGCACCTCAATGCAGAGCTGCGCGCTTGACGGGCAGAACTGGGCGTTGCCGCTCTTCACCTCGCCGCGCACGAAACGCTGGATGGCGGCCTGCAAATCGGCAAGCTCGGCGTCGCGCACGGCGCTGAGATAGCCGCGCAGCTGCATCTCGACATCAGTCAAGGCGGATTGCGGGAAGCATGAGAACATCGCGGCCAGCGCCTTCGTCGCCTGCTGCATTTCGGCTGCGGTCATGGGTCTCGATCTCCTCGATGATGGCATTGGCGGCGTCGGTGTGGGTTTTCGGCCGCTGCCAGCCGGATTTTTTTCCCGACAAAACGGGAGCTGTCGTGTTTGCGCGGGAAAAGGCGCCAGCCTTTTCCTTCTGGTTTCTGGAGTCTGGAGAATGCCGAGGCAAACCATCGGCATTTGCTGGGACATGCGTCTTTGTTTTCAGGGCGGTGGCGGCACCGCCACGCGCGCCGGCGGCGGCCCTCGCCTCGCTTTTGACCAGCGCCTTGTGCAGCTCCCTGGTCAGCCTCTTGTGGCCGATCTCGCCCGCCTCGCGCTCGAAGAAGGTCATGAGATCGGTGCTGATGGTGCGCCATCTCTTGAGTGGCAGCCGCGCCACCCGCGCGAGCTTGGCGTCATCGTCGGGCAGGCTGCCGCCGGCGTTCCACATCGCCATCAAAAGCAGCATGTAGGCGCCGATCTGTTCGGTCGAGAGCTGCAACGTGTCGCCGACGAAATCGGAGACGTAGAGCTGCATGAAGGGCCGCTCGCTCATGCCGTGCCCCGCGCCATTCTTACATGAACGCTAATGGAACCAGCCGCAACTCCGGACGTTGTGCCGCGACCAATCCAAGGGGAGGTTTGCCGATGACGGCTTTCATGCCGCTTACGCTGCGTTTTAGCGACAACAAGACGATGCTGGTCGGCTCGGTGGCCGAAGCGGAGAAAGCGCTGCGCCAGCAATGGCCCGACAAGGCAAAGCCGGCCTATTCTGATGCCGCGCGGCTGATCGGACTTGCTATCGACGGCAGCTGCTGCCCGCGCATTGCTTTCGAAGCCTTCACAAAGGCGGCAAGGCAGCAAGGCATTCTGGTGGCCAAGCCGAGAAGCCGTGCTCATGACTGGCTGGACGCAGCCGCCAATCCATGAGCCGGCGCCAACCGTGATGCAACCGCCAGCCTGGCTTGTGCGTTTATACACGCGGTCTTTTACACCGCACGAAAGGCCAGGGTGAACGCCATGGGTACGATGAAAACCGGAGTGCCGCTCAAAGTGTCGCTCGACGGGCATGTCGAGGAAATCGACAGCGTCAGCGACGCCGCCGATTTCCTGCAGCGCTGGCCGATCGAACGGCGCGGCCACGTCTACCGCAGCGCGCTCAATGCCTGCAGCGCGGCGATCGCGGCGCAGATCTCGCAATCCGACGCCATGAAAGTGTTCACCGGCTTTGCCCGCGTTGCCGGCATATTGGTCGAAGCCAGCGGCCCGGCCATGATGCTGGAGCCACGCAGCGTGCAGAGCCGCATGCCCAAGCAGGGCCGGCAGGCGCCGAAATAGGGTGAAGGGGACGCTGCCCGCTATGCAAACATCTTCTGTTGCTGGCGTGATTGATCGTTGCGAGGCTTGATTGCCATGTGGTTCCCCCAATCCGCCGCTGCTTCGCAGCGCCACCTTTCCCCCCTCCGGAGGGAAAGGAAGAGAGCCTTGCTGGACGAGCGTTGACGGCAAAAAGCCTGGTGCCTTTCCTCTACCCCGTCGATCGGGGGAGAGGTGGCTCGGCGAAGCCGAGACGGAGTGGGGGTCGACCAGCGCGGCATAAGACAATGCATACGCCAAGCTGCCATGCACGCTATCGCCAAAGACCAGCTGCTTGGAAATGTGTGCATGCCGCACCCGTGAACGGGGAGAAGGAAAATTCACGTGCAAACCCGCCTCTGAAATCGCGCCTGGTGGTAGCCGCAGTAGCTTTTCAGCGCTTTTGTGCGCATGCCGCAGCACAGCATGTCGGCGCCGGGCCGGCTGCCCGGCGCGTCGTTCCCCGGATCCTCTTCCAGCGTCAGGTCCAATGGCGCGCGGCAGCGGGAAAACAGGCAGTCGATGAAGCGCATCGCCACGCCATGCGGCTGGCGGCCGATCGGTCCGCGCTGTGGCGCCGGCACCTTGAAACGGTAGGCTTCGCCATCGGCGATCAGCACCCCCACCTCGCGCACAAACAGGCGTGGCGGTAGCCAGGCGGGCGGCGCGTCACGCCTGGCCCGAGCCTTGTTCTTCCGCACCCCGGCGCTCTTGGCGGCATGCTTCTCTCCCAAGTTACCGGCGACCGCCTTGTCGTCTGCTCTGCCCTTCGCAGGCGTTCGGCTCGCCCGCTTGCCCGCAGCCCCCGCAACGCGTTTGGCGCCGGCCGGCACTCCCTTGCCATTGGCAAAGCCGATGGCGCCCAGCATGGCGTTGCGGTGGACGATGCCGATAATGGCGTTGCGTGACACAGCGCTGCCGCGCAGCGCGCTGAACGCCGCCGCGATCCTCGAGGCCGAAAGCCCCTCTTTCAGCCAGCGGGCGATCTCTTGCAATTCGGCGTCGCTGTAGCTTGCCATGTCCAGGCTCCATCCATGGGTCCGCCTTCGGCCACGCCCAGGCGCGCCGTCGGCCATGCGTCAGGGTCAGGCCCGGTGCGGGCCAGGGTCAGGGTGTTCGGTGAGAGAGCCGGCTCCTCGCCGGAATCAGTCGGGGCGGATCAGCCGGAGCGGAACCCCGGCGCGCAGGCGCAGAAGCCTGGCCTCCGCCGTCTTTCTGTCAGGGGCGGAAACCGCCCTGCCCGTCATCGGCTCGAACAGGATGACGGTGCCGTCCTGCGTGCGGATGCAGGAGCGCGCATAGGGACCGGCAGCTGGCCGGTCGAATGGGGGGCCGGAGCCGCGGGGAGCGGCGGCTCCGGCCGTTCCGGCCGCCGGTGACGGGCGGGCCGGACCCGAGGCATCAGAGCGCTCGGGCTTCGCCCCGGCCGGGGAGGAGGACGGCCGGGGCGGAAGGGAATGGGTAACGACTTCAGTCGTTGGGTTTGCCTCGCGGGAGGCCGGCGCCACGGCGCCTTGAAAGCTGGACAGGTTCTGCATGGCCAGATATAAGCATAACTCAAAAATAGATGCAAGCCATTCTTTCATAGACGAGAGCTGCTTTCATCGCTCAGATGGGCGCCATGGCCAAAACGGAACTGTCGATCAAGGTCGGGGCGGCGATACGCCAGGCGCGCAAGCAGCGCGGCCTGGTCATGCGCCATATTGCCGAGCACAACGACACCGATGTCGCCGCCGTCGGCAATTGGGAAACCGGCCGCAATCTGCCCAAGACCGAGAACCTGTTCAAGACCGCCGCTTTCCTGCGCGTCGACCCCGTCGCGCTCGGCCAGGGGCAGGTTGTCTTCCTCGACGATGCCGGCCCGGTGGCCGATGCCGAGATCGTCACCGATGCCGGCCCCCTGCCCGCCGGATCAATGGATATCGAGGTGCTGGGCGCCGCAGTCGGCGGTGACGACGGCGACTTCACCTTCAACGGCGAGCCGGCCGGCTACGTCCAGCGCCCGCCGGGCGTGCGCAACCTGCCAAAGGTGTTCGCGCTGCATGTGCTGTCGGATTCCATGGTGCCGCGCTACGAACCTGGCGACCTGATCTATTGCGGCGGCCGCGACGCGGTGCCGGGCGACCATGTGGTGATCGAGACGTTTCCGGAAGAAAACGAAAAGAACGGCAAGGCCTTCGTCAAGAAACTGGTCAAGCGCACGGCGGGTGAACTGGTGGTCGAGCAGTACAATCCGCCGAAAACGATCACCTTCAACCGCTACGCGATCAAGCATGTCTGGCGGGTTATACCGCTGAAGGAATTGCTGGGGTATTGAGGCGCCGTTTGCTTGTGCGCGAGCACCTCACCAGTGCGTGGTGCTCCTACACCGCTGATAGTTGGCGAAAACATGCGCAGCAGCCCACTTTCTCCCCGTCACTACGGGGAGAAATGTCCGGCAGGACAATGAGGGGCAGCGCCAAGGTTTCGGTAAATGGCGCCTCGATTGCCCCACGTCGAAGAACACGACTACCTAGCCAGTCCCTCAAAGACCACTAGAATAAAAAGTTCAATTCTGCAAAATCAGCGCCGCCCCTCATCCGCCTGCCGGCACCTTCTCCCCGTATAGTGACGGGGAGAAGGTGGCTGGGTCGCCATGGGGCCCATCTCCACTCAAGCCCTCCTCGACCCCTCCACCGGCACCTCCCTGTCGCTCAGCATCTGCGCTTCGCTGCGCACGCGCTGGCGCTCGTCGATGAACGCGGCCTGGATCGAGATCGCCGTGCCCGGCAGCCCGTCAGCGCGGCAGGCCGAGCAGACGATGCGGCCCGACAGTGCCGCCAGCGGCGTATTGCCATTCACCCCGAACCGCTTCAGCTGATCAGGCCGCCACCATCTGTTGCGGCCGCAATCGGCGCATTCGACCGAGATCGAGGCGACTTGCGCAACCACTGACTCCTTGCCTGGCAATGCCATCGCCCCTCCCTCGCCTTTTGTTCCTGATTTGTTCACATATTCGTGTGTTTTGCACGCGGAGTCGAGTCGCAGTTTCAACACTTTCCCAAAAGTTTCCCTTCCACAAATTTTTGAGTTACACTTTTATAAACTCGCAAATGTGAGTCGCTGTAGCATCAGACCCGGGAGCAGTGATGGATGCCGCCGATTTCGCCCGCGCCTGCGGTTACACCGGCGACAGCCCTGCTTTGCTCGAAGCCTTCGAGACGATCCGCCGCAACGGCATCGCACAGGCCCGCCACGACCATTTCAGGCGCAAGTCCGTCATCGACGAACTGAAACAATCCGAACCGCTGTTCCTGGCCGCGATCGGCCCAGCGCTGTCGGCGGACGAAGCCATCGAGGACACCGCCCGCATCATCGCCTGCTGGCGCAACATGCCGCGCTGGCGCCAGGAACGACGCCTGCCCGATCTGGTCAGGGCCAGGCAGCAGCGTCTCGTGGCGCGCTTCTTCCGCCGCTACAGCCACCGCCTGTGGGCGCGCGAAGCGGCCTGAGGCACGCTTGGCATGTTGAGCAGCCGGCGGCCTGACACCAAGCCGGCCCTGATTCCGTCGGAATGCTGCGCTGATTGGTGGCCTCGGAAACCAGGGAAGGACCACCATGAAACGCTTTGTTGTCGCCGCCCTGTGGTTGATGGCGCTTGCCCTGTCCGCCCATGCCGCCGGCGACACAACGACCGGGCTCGCCGACGCCACGGTGCTGATCGTGCGTCACGGCGAAAAGCCCGACGCGGCCCGGATTTGTCGCCCGAGGGCCAGGCCCGCGCGCAAGCCTATGTCGCCTATTTCCAGCCCTTCATGCTCGACGGCACGCCGTTCCGGCCCGACATGCTGGTGGCCAGTGCCGATTCCAGGAACAGCGCGCGCGAGCGGCTGACGCTGACGCCACTCAGCCAGGCCTTGAAGTTACCCATCGATCAACGCTTCGCCGACAGGGAAGTCCAGAACCTCGTCGCGGCGCTGTCGACCGAAAACCACGGCAAGTCGATCCTGATCGCCTGGCATCACGGTCAGTTGGCCAAGCTCATCAAGGCCTTCGGCGCCGACCCGCAGGCACTGCTGCCGAACGGCAAATGGCCAGGCGATGAGTTCAACTGGGTTGTGGTGCTGCGATTTGACCATGGAGGGCAGCTGGTGCCGGGTTCGGCGAAGATCATCGAGGAGAGGCTGCCGGGTTAACTCCCAACAGCGTGCTCACACACCGCTAATGAGGGATCAACTCCAGCAAATCAAATACTCTTCCCGCCGCATGCCTGGTCTTGCAGTCGCCATAGTCCATTAGGGCCCGAGTGCCGATATAATCTGAAATCGCGTGGCAATCGTACTCGTTCCAGGCACTCCACATTGATTGCGATTTGGCGATGTCGCTCGAAGCTTTTCCCGATTGCACAAGCCGAGCATAGACATCGTCGACCATGCTGCTCCATGCCGCGCCCGAATAGCCGGTACATTGATTGATGGCGAATTGGTTTTCGCTGCCATTGTCAAATTGCGTGCGGCAAATCTCGATTGGCTTGAACACGCAGGAGTCACGCTCTTTACTGTCTTCGAACGCGTCCAGGCACTTCACGATGATCCGCTTCGCGGACTCCGCCCCCTGCTCATCGCTCCAATCATACGGCGCGTCCGCAGCGTGGACCTGAGATACAAGCATCACCATGACTCCAGCACTCCGAGCGGCTCCCGCTAACGCTGTCCTCACCGTCTCACCCGCGATTTCAGCCACCGATCAAACGCCACCGCCAGGATCAGGATCAGCCCAATCACGATGCTTTGCGTATAGGACGACACATTGTTGAACTGCAGCCCGTTCTGCAGCACGCCGATCAGCGCCGCGCCCACCACGGTGCCGCCGACCGAGCCGATGCCACCGAACAGCGAGGTGCCGCCGATGACGACGGCGGAAATCACCGTCAGCTCGTAGCCAATACCGGCGACCGCTTCCGATGAATTGAGCCGCGCCGACAGCACGAAGGCGGCAAGCCCGGCGAAGAAGCCGACGATGACATAGACCGAGACCAGGATGCGGTCGACGCGCAGGCCGGAAAGTCGTGCCGCCTCGGCATTGCCGCCAACCGCATAGACGGCGCGGCCGTAGCGCGTGTAGCGCAGCACGATGTGGCAGAGGATCGCGGCGATGGCGAAGATGATCGCCGGCACCGGCACCGGGCCGATCAGGCCGGTGCCGAACCAGCGCATCGAGGCGTCGAAGCCCGAGATCGGGCCGCCATTGGAGATGGTCAGCGTCAGCCCGCGAAACACCGTCAGCCCGCCCAGCGTGACGACGAAGGGCGGCACTTTCAGCCGGGTGATGGCGAGCCCCTGCACGCCGCCGGCGGCAGCCCCCACCAAGACGGCCGCCAGCAGGGCCGCGAACCAACCATAGCCTTGTGTGCCCGTGGTCGACAGCGACAGCGTGTTGGCCGTGCCGCCCTTGGCGACGACGGCGGCGACCATGCCGCAAAAGGCGAGCAGCGAGCCGACAGACAGATCAATGCCGGCGGTGAGGATGACGAAGGTCATGCCGAGCGCGATCAGCCCGGTGATCGAGATCTGCCGCGTGATGTTGAACAGATTGATCGGATCGATGAAGCTCGGCTTCAACAAGGTGAAGACGACGATCAGCGCCACCAGGAACAGCAGCGGCCCGAAGCTCATCAACAGCCGCGCGACATTGATGCCGCCGCGCTCATTCTGTTCCGTCGCGCTCATCGTGCCTGCCTCTCGTCCTGTGGCTTTCTGTCGAGCGCCATCAGTTCCATCAATCGTTCCTCGTTTGCCTCGACGCCCGGCATCTCACCGGTGATGCGCCCCCGGCGCATGGTGACGATGCGGTCCGACACCGCCAGCACCTCTGGCAGTTCGGACGAGATCATCATCACCGCGATGCCGCGCGCCGCCAATTGCACCAGGATCTGGTGCACCTCGGCCTTGGCGCCGACATCGACGCCGCGCGTCGGCTCGTCGACGATCAGCACTTTTGGATCGCGCGCCAGCCAGCGCGCCAGGATCACCTTCTGCTGGTTGCCGCCCGACAGGCCTTCGATCGCCTGCTCGGCCGAGGCCATGCGGATCGACAGCATCTTTCTGAAACCCGACAATGCATCGCGCTCACGCCGCTCGGCCATGAAGCCAAAACCGTTGCTGAAGCGGCCGAGCGAAGCGACGGAGAAATTGGGCAGGATGCCGAGTGCCGCAAAGATCGCCTGGTGCTTGCGGTCCTCCGGCACCAGGCCGATGCCGAGCGCGATGGCGTCCGCCGGCGAGGCTGGAGCGATCTGTTTGCCGTCGAGCGTGATGGTGCCGGCAGCGATCCGGTCGGCGCCGAAAATGGCGCGCGCCAGTTCCGTGCGGCCCGAGCCGACAAGCCCGGCGACACCGAGGATTTCGCCCGCCTTGAGGTCGATGTCGACGCCGTCGAGCACGATGGCATGCGGCGCTTCGGGGTCGCGCACGGTGCGCAGGCCGCGCACCGACAGCACGACATCGCCGGCCACCGCGCGCTGCGCCGGTCGGGCGTAGAGTTCCGAGGCGGCGCGGCCGACCATCTTCTCGATGATGCGCGGCAATTGGATCGGACCACCCTCACGGTCGAGATGCCCGGCCAGCCGGCCGTCGCGCAGCACCGTCATGCGGTCGCAGATGGCGGAGGCCTCCTCCAGCCGGTGGGTGACGAACATGATGGCGACCTTGTCCTGGCGCAGCCGGTCCATGATCGACAAAAGCCGCTGCACCTCGGTCTCGGTCAGCGCCGAGGTCGGCTCGTCCATGATGATCAGCCGGCTCTTCAGCGACAGCGCCCGCGCAATCTCGACCAGTTGCTGCTCGGCCACCGACAGCGCCGACACCGGCGTCATCGGATCGATGGAAAGGCCGACGCGGGCGATGATGTCTCGGGAGTCCCGCTCCATGCGCTTCCAGCTGACCAGCCCGAGCGGCCCGACCGGCGCGCGGCCGATGAAAATGTTCTCCGCCACGGTCAGCGTCGGGATCAGGCTGAGTTCCTGGTAGATGGTGACGATGCCGAGCCGCTTGGCATCCTGCGGGCTGGATGGCGCGTAGTCGGCGCCGTCGAAGGTGATGCGCCCGCCGGACGGCGGCATGACGCCCGACAGGATTTTCAGCAGCGTCGATTTGCCGGCACCGTTTTCGCCGAGCAGGCCGAGGATTTCGCCGGCGCGGATGTCGAGCGAGACATCGCTGAGTGCCGTGACGCCGGAAAAATGCTTGGTGACGCCCTCGACGGCGAGCAGTGCGGCTTCAGCTGGCAAGGGTGGCTCCCGGATTGTGGCAAGTCGCGGGACAGCGCCCCCCTCTGTCCTGCCGGACATCTCCCCCACGAGGGGGGAGATTGGACGTCACGCCGGCTTTCGCCAATCTCAAACGTTGCAAGAAAGGCGCGGTCGAAGAAGCTGCCGATCTCCCCCCTTGTGGGGGAGATGCCCGGCAGGGCAGAGGGGGGCGCTGTCCCGCCGGCCTCACCAACCAGCCCTACTTCGTCTCGCTCAACCGCTCCGCCTTATCCAGATTATCCTTGCCAATAACGATCGGCGTCAGCAGCACCAGCTTCTCCTTCGGCTCGGTCTTGTTCTTGGCGTAGGCGACGGCGATCTGCACGGCCGTGCGCGACTGCTGGCCGGGGAACTGTTCGACCGTGCCAGCGAGCTTGCCGTCGCGTACCGCAACCAGCGCTTCCGGCAGCGCGTCGAAGCCGTAGATCTTCACGTCGGTGAAGTTGCGCGCCGCACACGCTTCCAGCGCGCCGAGCGCCATGTCGTCATTGGCGCAGATGATGGCGTCCGGCTTGCCATTGGCGGCGAGGCCGGCTTCCGTCACCGACAGCGCCTCGGCGCGCGCGAAATTGGCGGTCTGCTCGAAGATGATCTGGTACTTGTCCTTCAAGGGATCGAGCACATTGTGCACGCCCTTGTTGCGGTCGATCGCCGGACCGGCACCGGGCTGGCCCTGCAGGTGGAACAGCTTGGCGCCGTTGGGGAATGCCGCCACCATGGCACTGGCTTCCGCCTCGCCGCCCTTGACATTGTCGGCCCCGACATGGGCGAGGATGCCCTGGACACCGTCGACGCGGCGGTCGATCGTCACCACGGGAACGCCGGCCTTGACCGCTTCCTCGATGGCCGGCGCCAGCGCGTTGACGTCGAGCGGCGAAATCACGATGGCGTTGACCTTCTGCACCAAGGCCGCCTCGATGTCGGCGGTCTGCTTGGTGGCCGAGTTCTGGCCGTCGCTCTCGGTCAAATTGACGCCTTGTGCTGCGGCCTCCGCCTTGATCTCGTTCAGCATGTGCACGAAGAACGGAAAGCCGAGATTGGGCACCGAGCCAAGGATGGTGAGCTTGTCTTCGGCAAACACCGAGGGTGCGGCCAGCATCATGGCGCCGAACGCCGCGGACGACAGCAGGAATTCACGTCTGTTCATGGTTGATCCTCCTCCACAGAAACGCATCATCCCCAGGACCGGGATCGGTCTTGGGAAGGGATAATGCGTCGGTTCAAAGTGTTGGAGCATCCTCCTTGCGCAAGACGGCGCATGCCGCTCCAGCTGATATCCGTTGCAAAAACTGCCTCCCATCGGCATCAGCCCAGGGATGCTAACCCAGGGTCAACCATTTGTGCAACATCGATATAACAGTGTTGGGCGGCCAATTATCGGAATTATCGGAATTTTGACCGAGCCGACGCGCCCCGCTTCCATTCTCCGGCCACGGCACTAGTTTGAACCGCACCTCAGCCCATCCCTGGAGCACCCGCATGAAGCCGCACATCATCTGCCATATGCTCGCCTCACTCGACGGCAGCTTGCATCCGAGCCGCTACACCAAGAGCCCCGATGGCGGCGTACCGGACTGGTCGGGCCTCTATGAAAAGATCCACGGCGATCTCGAAGGTGACGGCTGGATCGTCGGCCGTGTCACCATGGCCGAGATGAGCAAGGCCGCCGCGCACCCGCCGGCCAATGCCGGCAAGGTAGAGCGGCCGCATCATTTCGCCCAACGTGACGCGGACAGCTATGCCGTGGCGCTCGATGCCTCAGGCAAGGTGCATTTTTCTAAACCCGACATCGGCGGCGACCATGTCGTGGTGCTGCTCGGGCACGGCGTCGCCGACAGCCATCTGGCCGAGCTCGCCGCCGACGGCGTGTCCTACATTGTGTCGGAGACGACGGACATCGACCTTGCCGCCATGCTCGACGTGCTCGGGCGTGAACTCGGCATCCGCCGGCTGCTGCTCGAAGGCGGCGCCGGCATCAACGGCTCCTTCTTCGCGGCAGGGCTTGTCGACGAACTCAGCCTTCTCATCGCCCCCGCGCTCGATGCGCGGGCGGCAAACCAGGGTTTTGTGGAGTTCGGCGAAAGCGGCCTTGCGGGCAAGATGCAACTGTCGCTGAAGAGCTGCGAAACGCTGACGCATGGGGTCGTGCACTTGCGCTATGCCGTCACGCGCTGACGCGCGCCACCCTCCTCAATCGGGGTACCGCATCGCATCCAGATCGGCGATCAGCGTCGGGCCGGTCGGGTGCCAGCCAAGCCGTGCCTGAGTCAGCGCGCTGGAGGCCGGGATATCCATGGGCGCGAACATGGCCATCCAGCCGAAATGCTCGGCCGCCTTTTCGGGCGCGATCGAAACGACCGGCACGTTGAGGCCCCGGCCAAGCGCCTCGGCGATGGCGCGCACCTCGACACCTTCCTCGCCGACTGCGTGATAACGCGCGCCGGGCTGCCGCTTTTCTATGGCGAGCCGGTAGAGCCGCGCCACGTCGAGCAGATGGCCGGCAGCAAAACGATTGCGGCCTTCGCCGACATAGGCCGAGACGCCTTTCTGGCGCGCGATCTCGATAAGCTGCGAGATCAGGCCCTGCTTGAGCGGATTGTGGACCTGCGGCAGGCGCATCACCGAGACGTTGACGCCGGCCTCCAGCAAGGCATTGCCCGCCAGTTCGGAGGCGATACGCGGATGGGGGTTGCTGGCGTTGAAGACGTCCTCGCTCGCAAGCTGCCCATGCCCAGGGGCGCCAAAACCGGTCCCGGACGTGATCAACAGCGGCCGGTCGGAGCCGGCAAATGCCTGGCCGAGTGCTGCGATGACACGGCTGTCCTTTTCGCAGTTCTCGGCAAAGCGCGAGAAATCATGATCGAAAGCGGTGTGGACCACGGCGTCCGCCTTGGCCGCGCCATCGCGCAGGCCCTCTGGCTCTTCCAAAATTCCGCGATGCACCTCGGCGCCTGCGGCGGCCAGCGCCTCTGCGCCGGCATCGGAGCGGGTGACGCCGATCACCTGATGGCCGGCCTTGATGAGTTCGGGAACGATGGCCGAGCCGATGAAACCGGTCGCGCCGGTGAGAAAGATACGCATGCAAAATCTCCTGACAGTTGCCTGCGTAATATCGACGGTCTATTATCCCATTAAAGTAGTGATCTTATCGTGGTATAATCTTTAACAGGATGCCTAACAGGATGCCCACCAATTCCCCTGGCACGCTCGCAGCCTTCCTGAAGGACCGGCGCACCCGGCTCGACCCGGCCTCATTCGGCTTTTCGGGACGCAGGCGCACGCCGGGGCTGCGCCGCGAAGAGGTCGCCCAGCGCGCCAACATCAGCCCGACCTGGTACACATGGCTGGAACAGGGCCGCGGCGGTGCACCGTCAGCCGATGTCCTGAACCGCATCGCGAAGGGGCTGATGCTGACCGAGGCGGAGCGCGAACATCTCTTCATGCTGGGGCTCGGGCGCCCGCCCGAGGTCCGCTACAGGGGCGACGAGGGCGTCAGCCCCCGGCTGCAGCGCCTCATCGACACGCTCGATGCCAGCCCTGCCTTGATCAAGACCGCGACCTGGGACGTGGTTGCCTGGAACCGCGCCGCCGAGATCGTGCTGACCGACTATGGCTCCCTTCCCGCCGACCGCCGCAACGTCCTGCGCTTCATGTTCCTCACGCCCCACATCCGCGCCAAGCAGCACGATTGGCAAAACCTCGCCCGTTTCGTGGTCGGCGCTTTCCGGGCCGATGCGGCGCGCGCCGGCGCGGTCTCCGAGGTAACCCAGCTGGTGGAAGAACTGTGCGCCGGCAGCGCCGAATTCGCCGCCCTGTGGCAGGAGAACGACGTGCTCGCCCATGGCGACGGAACAAAGCGCCTGAAGCACCCGGAACTGGGTGACATCGAGCTGGAATATTCGTCCTTCGCGGTCGACGGCCGGCCGGATCTGAACCTGACGGTCTACAATCCGATCGACAAAGAGGTCGCCGACCGTATTCGCGCGCTGGCCAAGGGCCTCAAAGGCTGAATGCTGGGCGTCCATCTGCTGCGATGGCGCCTCCTCAACTTTGATCGCACACCGCCTTCAAAATCTGCAAGGTCGGCCCCCAGTAGAGATTGGCATGCGGGCGGATCGCCGGTTCGGCGAAGTCGCTGAGCGTCAGCGTCAGCAGCGTTCCCTCGTCCGCCGAGGCCAGGGCGAAGCTGACCAGCGTGTGGTTCTCCGGCACATCCGCCAGCCGCGAGGCCGACAGCGTGCTCCAGTAGCTGTAGGCGAAGCTCTTCTCCGGCTCGAAGGCCCGGACGGTGCCATGGTTCTCGAACGGCATGCCATGCAGCAGCCCGCGTATCACGATCGCGCCGCCGGCATGTCCCTCGAGGCTGACGGTCAGTTCCTCGTCCGACATCCATAGCGGGATTATCCCCGGCGTCGTCAGCACCCGCCAAACCTCAGCCGGTTTGGCGGCGATGGCGATGGTCTTGACGATCGGCGTGGCGGGATCGGTCATCCCGTGCAACTACCGTGAAGGCGGTGGCGAGGCCATCGCCGTTTCCAGGTGCAATGCGGCCGGATCAGTCGTGCCGCTCCTTTCAGCCTTGCGCGATTGCCGGCTGATCAACACAACGGCGGCGAAGGCCGCGATGCCCAACAGGCCGACCATCACATTGAGCCACAAGGCCGGGAAAACGCCGAGGCCCGATATCATCAGGGTAAAGCCGAAAGGGGCAAAGGCGGAACTGAACTGGCGCGCTGCCGTGATCCAGCCGACATAGGAGCCGTAGCGCTCGTGGCCGAACAATTCGAGCGGCAGCGTGCCGCCGACGATGCTCATCAGGCCCGAGCCGAAGCCGAAAAGCACGGCAAACAGCATGGCGCCGGGAACGGAGGGCGCCACCAGCAGCAGCACCGCGAGGCCGCCGGCCAGTGCTGCGGTGGCGCCCAGCGCCAGCGATGTCTGCGTCAAGCCACGGCCAAACAGCATGTTCACCAGCCGGCTCGCCACTTGCGACGGGCCAAACAGGCTTGCCACCAGCACCGAGGCGCCGCCGAGACCGACCAGGGAAAGCAGCGGCACCATCTGCACCAGAACAGCCGAAAGCATGAAGCCTTCTATGGCAAATCCGGTCAGCACCAGGACGAACAGCGGCGACCATCGCCGGCCGGGCGCCGGGCCTGACAGGCCTGATGTGACCGGGATAATCCTCTCCAACGCCTTGCCGGCGCGGCTGGAAAGCCGGGCCAGCCACCAGTGGATCGGCAGGCAGACAAAGGCGTTGAGCGCGGCAAAGAGAATGAGCACCTCGCGCCAGCCGAGATGCTGGTGCAGCAGCGTCGTCAAGGGCCAGAACAGCGTCGAGGCGAAGCCGGCGATCAAGGTGAGATGGGTGATGCCGCGACGCGCGCCGCCGAGCTGCACGATAGCAACGAAGGCCGTGCTGTAAAGCACGAAGCAGGAGGCGAGCTCCATGGCCAGCACGCCAAGCGCAAAGCCGGCGCGCCCCGGCGCCAGCGCGCACACAAGCAACGCGCCCGCCGCCGCCAGCGATCCCGGCACCATCAGGCGCCCTGCCCCGACCCGGTCCGCGAGGCTGCCGGCGAACGGCGCCAGGACAGCGCTTGCCAGTAGCGACACCGACAGCACGGCGAACACCCATTGCTGCGACCAGGCGAGTTCCACCGCCACCGCCGGCGCCAGGATGCTGTAGCTGTAATAGAGCGTGCCGTAGCCGATGATCTGTGTGGTGCCTAGCGCCCAGATGGCCGAGGCAGGGATCTTGGCGTCGCTCACTCGGCCGCTTCCATCTTGCTGGCACAGCCGCAGCCGCTTTTACCGGCCGCTTTCGCGTCCACATCCGCCACGCAGCAGGCATCGACCTCAACCGGTGCCGGCCCGCCGCAACAGCCCTGCGAAGCGCGGCCCGCCGGCACCGTGCAGACGCCGGTTTCGGGCAGCACCAGTTGTACCGCGTCGGCCGCCGCCATGTCGCCGGCGATCGCCGCCGCGACCGAGCGGACCTGCTCGTAGCCGGTCAACAGCAGGAAGGTCGGTGCACGACCATAGCTCTTGATGCCGACCGTATAGAAACCGGGCTCCGGATGGCTGAGTTCGCGATGGCCGTGCGGCGGTACGTCGCCGCAGGAATGCTCATTGGGATCGATGAGCGGACCGAGCGCCTTGACGCTTTCCAGCCACGGATCGAGATCGAGCCTGAGTTCCGTGGTCGGCGACAAGTCCGGCCGCTGTCCCGTCGCGGCGATGATGCGGTCGACAGGGCCGAGTTGCAGCAACCCCTCCTCGCCTTGCCCCTCGACGATCAGCCGGCCGTCGTGCTCGCGGATCGCAACCGTTGCAAAGCCCGTCGCCAGCCGGACACGGCCGCTTTCTGCGAGGTCGCGCACATCGGCGCCGAGTTCACCGCGTGCCGGCAACTGATCGGCGTCGCCGCCGCCATAGATGCGCACGAGGTCGGTTCCACGCACCGCCCAGATGAAGGCCGTGCCGGGCGCGGCATCGGCCAGCCTGGCAAGGTCGAGCAAGGCGTTGGCCGCCGAGTGACCGGAACCGGCAACCAGCGTCGCGCGGCCGGCATAGAGCGCGCGGTCGCGGCCGAGAATATCGGGGATGCCGTAGGCGATGCGGTCGGCGAATTCCGCCTCGCCCTCCGCCGCGATGCCGCCGGCGCCGAGCGGGTTGGGCGTGCGCCATGTCCCCGAGGCGTCGATGACCGCCCGCGCACTGTCGCGCCTTGTGCCATCAGCGGTCTCGACGACGAGCATGAACGGCCGCGTCCCGCGCTTACTGCCGCGCACCTTGTCGGCACCCCAGCGCGATATGGCCACGACACGCGCATTGGTTTCGATCGACGACGAAACTTCTGGCAGGCTGGCCAGCGGCTCGAGATAGTGCGCGACGAGTTCGTCGGCGGTCGGGAACGCTTCCGCGTCCGGCATCCGCCATCCCTGGCTTTCGAGCAGCCTGCCGGCCGCCTGGTCGACGCAATAGCGCCAAGGCGTGAACACCCGCACATGGCCCCAATCGCGCAGGCTGGCCGCGACGCCGCTGCCGGCTTCATAGAGCTTTACCGGCAAGCCCCGGGCCATGAGATGAACGGCGGCCGCCAGGCCAACCGGGCCGGCGCCGATGACGGCGATCGGCAAATCGTTTTGCGTGGCCATAGCTTCTATCCTTCCGGTATTATCGAAATAACAGGCAAAAACTATGCGGCCGCGTCACCAGCCGCCGGATTGCAAGCGGCGTCGGCGCAGCATTCGTCGGCCAGGAAGCCGATGAGATCGTTCATCATGGGATAGTTGGCGCGGCAGATCAGCGTCGTCGCCTGCCGCTCCTGGCTGACCAGTCCGGTCAGGATCAGGCGGTGCAGATGGTGCGACAGCGTCGAGGCAGCGATGCCGAGGCTCTCCTGCAGGAAGCCGACCGGCCGGCCCGCCTCGCCCGCCCTGACCAGGATGCGATAGAGATTCAGTCGCGTCGGATTGCCGAGCGCTTCCAACTGCTTCGCTGCTTGTTCGAGTTTCATGGAAATAACATGCGGCCAACGGTCGAAGCCGTCAATCCCTATTTCGAAAAATATCGAAATACCTCAGACGACCCGCTTGCCGTCGGCATCGACGACGACCTCGCCGTCCTCCTTGGTGAACGGGCCGATATCCGGGTTGGGCAGGAAATCGAGCACCTCCTCCGACGGCCGGGCCAGCACGACGCCGAGCGGGCTCACCACGATCGGCCGGTTGATCAGGATCGGATGCGCCAGCATGAAGTCGAGGATCTCGTCATCGCTCCATTTGGCATCGCCAAGGCCGAGCTCCGCATAGGGCGTGCCCTTTTCGCGCAGCAGTGCGCGCGGCGTCATTCCCATTGCCGCGATCAGCTCGACAAGCTTTTCGCGCGATGGCGGGTTCTTCAGATACTCGATCACCTCCGGCTCCTCGCCGGACTGGCGGATGATCGCCAGCGTGTTGCGCGAGGTGCCGCAGGCCGGGTTGTGATAGATGGTGATGGTCATTGCGCGGCCTTCATCTCAGTGAGGGTCTTGGGATATCCGCCAGCAGCCAGCCGGCCAGCGCCAGCGAAAGCAGCGCACCCGCCAGCTCCGCAGCGATGAAGGCCGGAACATCGGAGGGCCGGATGCCGGCAAACGTATTCGAGAAGGCTCGGGCGATCGCCACCGCCGGATTGGCGAAGCAGGTCGAGGCCGTGAACCAGTAGGCTGATGTGATGTAGAGCCCGACCAGCCAGGGAATGGCATCGCCCCTGAAGCGCAAGCCGGCAAGGATGGTGAAGACCAGCCCGAAACTCGCGACCAGTTCGGCCAGCCACTGCCCCTGCCCGCTGCGCACCGTTGCCGAGACCTCCAGCAAGGGCAGCTCGAACATCGCATGCGCCACCAGCGTGCCGGCGAGGCCGCCAACAATCTGGACAGTGACGTAGCCCAGCACGGCCAGCCAGCCGATGTCACGCCGCAGCCCGAAAACCAGCGTGACGGCCGGGTTGAAATGAGCGCCCGAGATCGGCCCCAGCGTGGTGATCAGCACCACCAGCATGGCGCCGGTTGGAATCGTGTTGCCAAGCAGCGAAAGTGCGACATCGCCGGTCAGCCGGCTGGCCATGATGCCCGAGCCGACCACCGTGGCAACCAGCATGGCGGTGCCCAAAGCTTCGGCCACGAGGCGGCGTCGAAGGTCGGTCATGTCAACCTCAACATTTGCAGGTCACCGCCTGGAGGATCGGCTGGCAAAGCTCCGGCGCGCCGTTGCAGCAATCCTCCATCAGATAAGCCAGCAGATTGCGAAACCCGGTCATGTCGGCTGTGTAGCGGATCCTGCGGCCGTCGCGTTCGGCATGCACCAGCCCGGCCTGGCCGAGGATTTTCAGATGCGCCGACATGGTGTTCTGCACTGTGCCCAGCCGCGTCGCCACCTCGCCTGCCGGCACACCCTCGGCTCCGGCCCGAACCAAAAGCCGGAACACCTCCAGCCTGGTTTCCTGGCCGAGTGCTGCGAGCGCCAGCAATGCTGTTGTCTTGTCCATCAATCCATCGATCCAGATTTATGGAATAATGGCAGCCGGCCACGACAATGCTGTGACAGCCAGGGCTCACGCCTTGCGCCGGGAGCCAGTCGAGCGGGGTTCGCTGAGATGCGGGCGCCAGCCATGCACGCGGTCGCGCCCCGCGGCCTTGGCGCCGTAGAGCGCCTCGTCGGCGCGCCGCAAGAGATCGGCGATCTCGATGTCAGCGCCACCGTCGAAAGTGCCGACCCCGATGCTGACGGTGACGATGCCCTTTTCGCTGCCGGCATGCGCAAGCCCGAGGTCGCGCACCTTGCCCCGCAGCGTTTCGGCGATGACGAAGGCGCCTCGCGCGTCGGTTTCGGGCAGGACAACGGCGAATTCCTCGCCACCGTAGCGGGCCGCCGCGTCGGCCGGCCGGCGCGCCGTCGCCTCGATGCAGCGGCTCACATTGCGCAGGCATTCATCGCCCGCCGGGTGGCCGTAGTGGTCGTTGAAGCGCTTGAACCAGTCGACATCGATGATGAGCAGGCTGAGCGGCGTCGTGTTGCGCCGGCCGCGCGCGAATTCGCGCGCCAGCGCCTCGTCGAAGGCCCGCCGCGTCAACAGTTCGGTCAGCCCGTCGCGATGCGCCAGCAGGTTCAGCTTCTCGTTGGCCGCCATCAGTTCGGCCTCGACCTGTTTGGCCTCGGTGATGTCGGAAAACACGCTGAGGCTGCCGCCATCGCCGGTCGGCCGGGTCCGCACGTCGAGCCAGCGCCCGTCGGCCAGCCTGATCTGGCGGTGGCTGGCCTGCGTCTGCAAGGCCATGATCTCGGCGACCCACGCCTCGACCGCATCCGGCGGCGTGATGCCTTCGCCGCGCGCCGCCGAGGCGCGCAGGATGTCGCGGTGGTCGGCACCGGGCACCCTGATATCGGCGGTCTTCGGAAACATGGCACGGTACTGGGCGTTGCACAGCACCAGCCGCCCATCGCGATCGAACATCACCAGGCCGTCGGCCATGTGCGTCAGCGCGTCGCCGAGCCTGGCCTGGCTTTCCGCCAGTTCGGTCTGCAGCTGCTTGCGTTCGGTGATGTCGCGATTGTGCGTGATCAGGCCGACGATCGTCCCGGCCCTGTCGCGAAACGGCGCCTTCAGCGTCGCCAGCCAGCCATCGGTGCCATCTTCATGCTGAAGATGCTGCTCGATTGTGGTGGAGACGCCGGATGCCAGCGCGGCCAGCTCGTCGGCGCGAAACACCTGCGCCGTTTCGCTGGGATAAAAGTCGAAATCCGTCTTGCCGATCAGTGCCCTGGCATCAGGCGCATGCATGAGTTCGGCCGTTGCCGGATTGGCGACGATGAACCGCCCGTCGAGGTCCTTGACGTTGAGGCAGTCGGGCAAGGTCTCGACCACGGCCTTGAAGATGCGCCGCGACTGCAGCGCCTCGATACGCCGCCGCTCCTGGTAGAGCGCCAGTCCCGACATCGCCACGGAGACGAAGATGAGCAATGTCGAGGGAAACGCCACCTCTGGCAGCACCGTCTCGACAACGGACCGTGGCAGGACGCTGAGGCCAAGCAGAGATCCGCATGCGGTTGCGGCACCCAGGATCATGATATCGCGCATGGTGGGGGCGCGACCCCTGAGCGCAAGATTGCCGGCAATGCCGACCAGCATGGTGGCCGCGATGCCGACCGCGCCGGCCAAGGCACCGATGCCGCCCTCGAAAACCCGGAAGGCACCGGCCATGACGCCGGCGACGATGCCGGCGACGGGACCGCCGAAGAAGCCGGCAACGGCAATCATCGTCGCTCTCAGATCGACAAAGACCCCTGGCTGGAGTTGCATCGGCGTCAACATCAGGATGATGGCGCCGGCGCCCATCAGCAGGCCGAAGGCCGCGGCCTTCACAACGGCCGGCCTGCGATCCAGCCACACATGCGTGTGGATCCAGACCGAAACGAACATCGCAACGACCGCGAGGTTGGCCAGCAATTCAGACCAGGGCGAACCCATGCTTCACGCGTCCATGATGCGTCGCCCATTTGCGACGCAGCCTGCTGTGAATACGACGGGCGTGGAAACAAACCGTTACAGATCGGGTTTGGATTGTTTGGAATAAGGTTTCCCGGGGATGGCCTGGATCGGCACCGACGGGCTGCAGCTTTCTGCAACGACATGCATTCATGCATAAGAACAGACACTTAAGCGCGCCTGTTGAATCTGTTTCGACCGGCGCTTTGGCGCTCGTGGCAGGAACTACCCGTCGATCGCCAGCGAGCTTGAAAGCGCGCGATAGGCTTCGATCTGCTGCTGCAAGGTCGCGATCTTCTGTTCGGCCGTGGCAATGGCATCGGCGCCGGCCAGGAAGCGACGGGGAAGCACGGCTTGCCTGTCCAGCGTGATCAGGGCCTGCGCCAGCTTCGCAGGGTCGCCGCCCTGTGTGCCGTTCGCACCGGTCCAGAAGGCTTCCTGCTGCGCACGGCGCGCGCTGTAATCGGCGATGGCAAGGTCGGCGTATTGGGTCGATTCCTCGGTGAGAAGTTCGGTGCGGAAGAAGCCCGGATTGACGATCATGGTTTCGATACCGAAGGGCGAGACCTCGATCTGCAGCGCTTCCATCCAGCCGTCGAGACCGAATTTGGAGGCCGAATAGGCGGTGCAGAATTCGTAGCCCACGAGGCCCGCCGTCGACGAGATCGAGATGATCCTGCCCGATCCCTGCTTGCGCATCGCCGGCAGAAAAGCGCGGGTGACATTCATGGGGCCGACAAGGCTCGTGGCCAATTGCAGGTCCATCTGCCGGGGCGACAGCTCCTCGAAATAGCCCGCGTAGAAGCTGGCGGCGTTGTTGACGAGGACGTCGATGCGGCCAAAGCGCTCGATGGTGGCCTTTGCCGCCGTCTCGGCATCGGCGCTGCTGGTCACGTCCAGCTTGACGACCAGAAGCCTGTCGGATTGGCCGACGGCCTTGGCCACCTTGTCTGTGTTGCGGCCGGTGGCGACCACTTGATGGCCGGCGGCGAGCGCAGCCCTGGCAATATGCAGGCCCATGCCTCGCCCGGCGCCGGTAATGAACCAAACCTTGCTCATGTTTCAAAATCCTTCGTTGCTGGGGATCAGATAGCCCCTGCTGGCAAACGGGATTAGATGGTATTATCGGCATGAACTTAGAAATAGGATTGATGAATGCGAAGGCAGAACGTGAACGACCTGCTGGCCTTTATCGCGGTCGCCCGCGAGGGGAGTTTCACCAAAGCGGCTGCCAAGCTCGGCGTGTCACAGTCTGCCTTGAGCTATACCATCCGCACCCTGGAGGAGCGGCTTGGACTTCGGGTTCTGACCCGCACGACCCGCAGCGTTGGCCTGACAGAGGCCGGCGAGAGGCTTCTGGGCAGCATCGGGCCAAGGTTCGATGAAATCGAACGCGACATCCAGGCATTGGGAGAGATGCGCGACAAGCCGGCCGGCACGGTCGGGATCAATTCCATCGAGCACGCCGCTGAAACCATCCTCTGGCCTGCCATGGCGCGGTTGCTGCCGCAGTATCCTGACGTGAACGTCGAGATCATCTCGGACTATGGTTTGACCGACATTGTGGCGGAGCGCTACGACGCCGGCGTGCGACTTGGCGAGCAGGTGGACAAGGACATGATCGCGACGTGCATCGGTCCTGATTTCCAACAGGCAGTGATTGGGGCTCCCGCTTACTTCGAAGGCCGGACGCTGCCGGGCACGCCGCAGGAGCTTACCGAGCACCAGTGCATCAACCTGCGGCTGCCGACGCATGGCGGTTTCTATGTCTGGGAGTTTCGCAAGGGTCGCCGCGAGATGAAAGCCCGTGTCCAGGGTCGTGCCGTGTTCAACTCCATAAACCTGATACGGCAAGCAGCGTTGGACGGGTTGGGACTTGCCTACTTGCCATTGGACCTGGTGGAGCCTGATATCACCAGCGGTCGGCTGCTGCGCGTGCTGGACGACTGGTGCGCGCCCCGCCCGGGCTATCATCTCTACTATCCGAGCCGTCGCCAGCCCTCACCTGCCTTCGCGCTCGTTCTCGAAGCCCTTCGCTACCATGCCACACCTCAGCCCCAGCGCATGCCGCCGACAAAATCGATGAACGCCCGCAGCGGCGCCGGCGTGAGGCGGCGGCCGGGATAGTAGAGGAACGGGCCGGAGAATTCCTGCCACCAGGGCTCGAGCACCGGCTCCAACCGGCCATCGTCGAAATAGGGACGCAGCCAGTCCTCGAACAGCGAGACGATGCCGCCGCCGGCGACCGCCACCTCGACAGCAAGGGCCATTGCCGTGCCGGTGCTGACCAAAAGCGGGCCGGTCGGTTCGACGCTCACCACCTCGCCGTCGCGCTCGAACTCCCAGGCCGGAGTCAGGCCGCTGGCGAAGCGGCCGCGCAGGCAGGCGTGATCGAGCAGATCGCGCGGATGGTCGGGCCGGCCGTGGCGGTCGAGATAGGCCGGTGCGGCGGCGGTGGCGAAGCGCTGCCGGCGCGGGCCGATCGGCACCGCGATCATGTCCTGCTCCAGCCGCTCGTCATAGCGGATGCCGGCATCGCAGCCGCTCGCCAGTATGTCGACGAAACTGTCCTCGGCGGTCACCTCCATCCGGATGTCGGGATAGGCGGCCAGGAAAGGCGGCAACAGGCGCGGCAGCACCAGTTTCGCCGCGACCACCGGCACGTTGAGCCGCAGCGTGCCGGCCGGGCGGCCGCGAAAGCCGTTGACCACGTCGAGCGCCGCCTCGACTTCGCCGAGCGCGGGGCCGAGCCGTTCGAGCAGGCGCGCCCCGGCCTCGGTCGGCGCCACGCTGCGCGTGGTGCGGTTGAGGAGCCGCACGCCAAGCCCGGTCTCAAGCCGCCGCACCGTCTCTGAAAGGCTGGAGGCGCTGACGCTGCCCGTTCTGGCCGCTTCGCGAAAGCCGCCGGCGCGCGCCACCGCCATGAACGCCTGGAGGTCTCCCAGATCCGCTGCCATTGTTCGCTCTTCCGCACAGGCTGTGCCGATTGCACCATATTATCGTGCAGGCGCGCTTTGTCTACATTGGGCTGATCCAACGGAGATGAGACCATGACCGACATCAGCAAGGCCGGAACCTACAAGCTCGGCGACCGCACCGTGAAGCGCCTCGGCTACGGCGCCATGCAACTGGCGGGACCGGGCGTCTTCGGCCCGCCGAAGGACCATGATGCAGCACTCGCCGTGCTACGCGAGGCGATCGCCAGCGGCGTCGACCACATCGACACATCGGATTTCTACGGCCCGCACGTCACCAACCAGATCATCCGCGAGGCGCTGTACCCCTACCCCGCCAACCTCACCATCGTCACCAAGGTCAGCGCCAAGCGCGGCGCCGATGCGTCGTGGCTCCCCGCAATGTCGCCGGAGGAGCTGACGCAGGCCGTGCACGACAATCTGCGCAATCTCGGACTTGATATCATCGACGTCGTCAACCTGCGTTCCATGCATGGCATCCACGGACCCGCCGAAGGATCGCTCGAGCCGCAGCTCAATACGCTCGCCGAACTGCAGCGCCAGGGCCTGATACGCCATATCGGCCTGAGCAACGTCACGTCAAAGCAGCTCGCACAAGGGCGCGGCATCGCCGACATCGTCTGCGTGCAGAACCAGTACAACATCGCGCATCGCGAGGATGACGCGCTGATCGACGAACTAGCCGCCGCCGGCATCGCCTATGTGCCGTTCTTCCCGCTCGGCGGCTTCACGCCGCTGCAGTCGACCACGCTGGCCGGTGTCGCGCAAAAGCTCGGCGCAACCCCGATGCAGGTGGCGCTCGCCTGGCTGTTGCAGCGCGCGCCCAACATCCTGCTCATCCCCGGCACCTCCTCGGTCGGCCATCTCAGGGAAAACCTGGCGGCGGCGGAGCTGAAGCTGCCCGCCGACGCGATCGCCGTGCTGAACGGCATCGCCGGCGAGAAGGCAGCCGCCTGAGGCGGTTGAACAGCCCCTTGCCGGGCCACGGGTTCGTCCCGGCGAAGGGGGGTCGGCACGCCTCCGATGTTTCGGCACCCTCGACCAAACGAGGACATGACAAGATCAACAGGCGGGAGTTCGAAGTCGAACCAAGACTTCGAATTCCCGCCTTTGCTTTATCATTTGCAGTGGACTTCGGCGCCTGCAGGGATAAGATGTATTGCATCTGGTGCTTGGAAGTATTTGGCGGGGAAGCAAAAGCTCGATCCTGGTGGGGCATAAAGCCGGGGTCGGAGTGTTGATGCGCGGGTCGGGGTTCCAGCGCAACCGGTCGCGACAGCTTGAGCCGTACCCGAAGCAGGGGCCGTGAAACCGGCGCCTGCAAGACATGATTCATTGCCAAAAAGGGGGACGGGCATGTCAATCGAGGGCTTTAGACCAGGCACCGGCGCTGCCGGACAACCCGCAATACTGGCTATTATCCTGCATGGCTGGGGATCAACGGCACAGGCGATGGGCGATGTCGCCGAAGCCACTCGTGAAGCATGGAAAGATACGCATTGTGTCGATACTTTCGTCCCGCTGCTTGCCTATCATCGCCAACTCAGGTCAGCGCGAGCTGTCGATGTCGTGGCGAAGATACTCAAAGACATAGACGAACTCGTCCAAATCAAGTCACCCTACGAACGCATCATCCTGATTGGGCATAGTCTTGGGGCCACGATTGCACGGCGTGTGTTTCTGGTCGCGTCGGGCAGTCCTCCCGGCTTTGCAACCGAGAAGACCTTTCAGCACCAGCAAAAACGGGAATGGGCCGACAAGGTGCACCGGATCGTCCTGCTGGCGGCCTTCAATCGCGGCTGGCAGATTTCGCCGCGCCTCAGCTGGTGGTATTCGATCGGCTTCAACATCTGCGGCCTGATAGGCCACGTTCTGCCACGCTGGGCGCCGACCATTTTCGACATTCGGCTGGGCGCGCCATTCATGGCCCAGACGCGCCTGCATTGGCTGGCCTACCGACGCCAGCAACTTGCCGCCGGGCTGCAGCAGGAGACTTCGCAGGCTGTGGGGCCAGCAGCGGCATCGCATGAGCCGATACTGATACAACTCATCGGCAGCACGGACGACCTCATATCCCCTTTCGACCAAGTCGATATCGTTGTCGACGGCAATGCTGGGGGCAACCCTTCCTACTTCCTGATCAAACTCGACAAGACGGATCACCACAGTGCCATCCGCTTCACCGCGACAGACGGCGATCAGGCGGCGGCTGAGGCACGCAAGGGCCGATTCCTGGTCGCATTGACGGGCACGAAGCGGGATCTGACCAACATAGCGACCGACCCGTCCTTGCTGATCGACGAGGTCGACAAGCCTGATCACAAGGTGAAGGATACGGTGTTCGTCATCCACGGCATACGCGACGACGGCTTCTGGACCCACCGTGTCGCGGAAAAGGTCCGAGAACAGAACAAGCCTGCAACGGTCTTTCGCGCCTGGACGCCCACCTATGGCTACTTCGCCATGCTTCCCTTCATTCTGCCCTGGATACGCCGCCAGAAGGTGGAATGGTTCATGGATCAATATGTCGGCGCCGTGGCGCAATATCCGAATTCGAGCTTCCATTATGTCGGCCACTCCAACGGCACCTATCTCGCCGCGCGTGCGCTCATCGACTATCCGGCCTGCACCTTTCGCAATGTGCTGTTCGCGGGCAGCGTGGTGCGGACCGACTACGACTGGAAAACACCGATTGGACAGCGGCGCGTGGAACGCTTCCTGAATATCGTTGCCAGCAAGGACTGGGTGGTTGCCCTCCTGCCGAAAAGCCTTGAGGGCTTCCGCTGCTTCGACCTGGGCGGAGCCGGCTTCGACGGCTTCAAGCAGGCTAAGTACGACGCCCCACCCGAGATCGCTGAGCGCAAATATGTAGAAGGCAGCCATGGCGCTGGCATTGCGGAAGCGCAATGGGACAATATTGCCAACTTCATTGTCGGCGGTCAGATCCCACCGGACAACGCCGCCGGCTTTGTCAAGAAACAGCTCGGGTGGTTGAAGGCTCTGTCCAGCACGCGGGCCACGTTATGGGTGCTCGCGGCAATCGTCATCCTAGTCGTACCGGCTCTGGTGCTGTCCTCCAGCCTCAGCATCTGGGCGTGCATCACAATTTTGCTGGTCTACGCGCTCGTTGTGAAATTTGTCATTACGCGCCTGTGACAGGAGAGAGCTCCTGCCGTCCAATACGATCGCCTCCGAGGCCCTGGTCGCGGCCAGTTGACGTGGCGGCTTGATCCCATTATAGAACCAATTAGTTCCAGAACTAATCGGTTCCACAATGACCCCTCAAATCTCTCTCGACGACACATTCGCCGCGCTCGCCGACCCCACGCGCCGGGCGATCCTGGCCCGGCTGCTCGATGGCGAGGCATCGGTCGCCGAACTGGCGCAGCCCTTCGCGCTCACCGTGCGCGCGGTCTCCAAGCATGTCGGCGTGCTGGAGCAGGCCGGCCTCGTCACCCGCAGCCGGGCGGCGCAAAAGCACCTCAGCCGCATCGAGCTCAAGCCGCTGCGCGACATCGACCGCTGGCTCGACGACTACAGAAAACTCTGGGAAGACCGTTTCGACCGCATGGAAGACCTCCTGCGGCGCGGCGTGGACAAAAAGGAATGAGCGCGCTCACTGCTGCAACCGCCGACCGCAGTTTTGCCATCGAGCGGATTTTCGATGCTCCGGTCGAGCGCGTCTTCCGGCTGTGGACCGATCCGCTTCTGGTCGCGCAATGGTGGGGCATCAGGGACTGCACCATTCCCCATTGTGTGCTCGACGTGCGCGTCGGCGGCCGCTGGCGCATCGACATGCTGACCGCCGGCGGCGCGCTTTACCGCAACCAGGGCAGCTATCTCGAAGTCGTCGAGAATTCCAGGCTGAGCTATTGCGACGAACCCGATCCTGAAATCCGTGAATGGGCCGGCAAGCCGCCAGGCCAGAGCCGCCACACGGTCACCTTCACGGCCAATGGCCAGCGCACCCATGTCCATTTCGAGGTGACGCTTGCCAGCGTCGCCGACCGCGAACGCCTGCTGGCGCTCGGCATGCGCGGCGGGTGGATGCAGAGCTTCGACCGGCTGGAACAGCTGATCAACTTAGGAGCCGACCATGCTGGCTGAAAGCGCCAGGCCGATCACGCAAGCCTTGACGTCGCGGCCCGTCTTGTCGAGCGATGGAACGCCGATCGCCTGCGAGCGCCGGGGCCAGGGCCATCCGCTCATCCTCGTCGACGGCGCGCTCTGCTCGCGCGCCATGGGCCCGAGCGGCCCGCTGGCCAAGGGGCTGGAGAGCGATTTCACCGTGTTCCGCTACGACCGCCGCGGCCGTGGCGACAGCGGCGACACCTTGCCTTATCAGGTCGAGCGCGAGGTCGATGACATCGAGGCCGTGCTGCAGGCGGCCGGCGGTGAAGCCTATGTCTGGGGCATGTCGTCAGGCGCCATGCTGGCGCTGATGGCGGCAGCCCGCCTGCCCGGCATCAGGAAGCTGGCGCTCTACGAAGCGCCGCTGATCGTCGACGACAGCCGCGCGACCACGCAAGGCGACTGGGCAGCGATCCGGCAAGCCATCGCCGACGACCGGCGCGGCGACGCCGTGAGCGCCTTCCTCCAATCGGTCGGCATGCCCGGCCTGCTCATCGCCTTCATGAAGCTGACGCCGATCTGGCGCAAGCTCAAGGCGGTGGCGCATACGCTGCCCTATGACGGCGCCATCGTCGCCGGCGACCAGCTCGGCAAGCCGCTCGACCCCTCCCGCTGGACCCCGCTCGGCGTGCCGATACTGGTGACCGATGGAGGAAAAAGCCCGCTTTGGATGCGCCATGGCAACAAGGCATTGGCGCAGGCCCTGCCCAACGCCCGCTACCAGACGCTGGCAGGCCAGAACCACATGCTGAAGGCAGCCGCGCATGCGCCGGTGCTGACGGCGTTTTTCAACGGGCGGGATTAGGCGCGGGCGCCAACTCCATACGAATAAAAGGAAATCCGACCATGCAGCTTCGCCATATCCTCATCAAGGTCGACGACCAGGACAAGGCGCTGGCCTTCTACACCTCGGTCCTCGGTTTCGTGAAAAAGCACGATTACGACGGCGGCCGGGCTCGCTGGCTGACGGTGGTGTCTGCCGATCAAGCCGACGGCGCAGAACTCGTCCTTGAGCCCAACCGCGATGCGCCGGCGCGCGCCGCGCAGAAAGCGCTCCATGACGCCCACTTCCCGGCAGCCCTGATCACCAGCCGAGACATCCAGGCCGACTACGACCGCCTCGCCGGGCGTGGCGTGAAATTTCTCGGACCGCCCCGGCGCATGGGTCCGGTCAGCGCGGCCTTCTTCGACGACACTTGCGGCAATTTCATCGTCATGGCGCAGCAAAGCGCGTGACCGCGCCGCCACCGGTGAGCGGCTGCGGCAGCGACGTATCAAGCCGACCCTGATGGCTGCGGCAGGCGGCCTTCGAACAACGCGCTCTGGTCGCGGATGGCCGCCACCATGTGCTCACGAAACACCCTGACGCGCTTGGTTCGCCTGAGGTCCGGATGGTAGAGCAGCCAGAGCCCAAGATCATGGATCGGGTCCGGTTGGCGAAAGCGCTCCAGTTCGCCGGCGCTGTCACCCATGAAGCAGGGCAGATAGGCGAGGCCGAGCCCCTGTTTCAGGGCGGCGAGCGTCAGCAGCGTATCGTCGACGAAGAAACTATGGCGGTGATCCGGACAGGCCGCATGGGTCCAGGATTGGTGGAAGGCGCAGCACTCCACCCCGATCCAGAGCGGTCTGGCGCCGCTGGTGCGCAAACCGCTGAGATAGCGCCGCTCTCCGTAGACGGCCGACGCCACATTGGTGAGGCGCGTACCCACCAGCGTGTCGAGCGGCGTGTTGGTCAGCCGGATGGCAATGTCGGCATGGCGTTCGGCAAGGCTGACATATTTGTTGGAGACCTGCACATGCAGCCGGATGTCGGGATAGGCCTCGCTGAAGCCGGCGAAGATCGGCATCAGCACGGATGATGCCATGTTGTTGATCGCCGACACCCTGAGCTCGCCGGCGACACGGTCTTCCTGGCCGCCGAGCGCGCCCTCGACCTCGAGCACCTCCATCTCCATCTTGCCGGCCGCCATTCTCAGTTCGTCGCCTGCCGGCGTCAGCTCATAGCCGGATTTCTTGCGCTCGATCAGCCGCGTGCCAAGCTGCGTCTCCAGGAGCCGGATGCGGCGCGACACGGTGGAGTGCTGGATGTTCATGCGTTTTGCGGCGCCGCTTATCGAGCCGTCGCGCGCGACGGCCAGGAAAATCCGCAAGTCATCCCAATGCATCCTGGACCCCTATCCGTGCAATTTTGCAAAATGGGCGTCGAGATTTCGAGAATGGCACCAGAATTACGCCACCCCTAGGCTTTCCGGCAAGGCAATAGTGCCTTCACGGAGGAAGCCATGACCATGCAGCAACCGATCTTCGATCCGGCAAAGTTCAAGGAAACCACCCGCAAGCAATGGGATAGTGCCGCCGAAGCCTGGAACCGCTGGGGTCCGCTGTTGACCCGCTGGCTCGGGCCCGCCACCGAACTGATGCTTGACATGACCGATGTCGGCAAGGGCAGCCGGGTCCTCGATGTCGCCGCTGGTGCCGGCGAACAGACGCTGACGGCCGCGCGGCGTGTCGGGCCGACGGGCTATGTGCTGGCCACCGACATCTCGGCGGGCATTCTGAACTTTGCCGCCGACAATGCGAAGCTGGCCGGCTACGCCAATGTCGACACCGCCGTCGCCGATGGCGAAATGCTGGATGCCCTATCGGCTGAACCGTTCGACGCGGTGATCTCGCGCGTCGGGCTGATCTATTTTCCTGACCAGAACCGGGCTCTGGGTGGCATGCGCGATCATCTGAAACCAGGCGGCAAGGTCGGCGCTATCGTCTATTCCACCGCCGACAGGAACCCGTTCTTCTCGATCCCGGTCGGCATTATCCGCCGCCGTGCCGCGCTGCCTGCGCCACTGCCCGGCCAGCCCGGGCCGTTCAGCCTGGGCGACCCGACGGTGCTGGCCAAGCGCCTGACCGATGCCGGTTTCAATGACGTACGCATCGAGAAGGTCAACGCACCGGTGCGGCTGCAATCGGCGCTCGAATGCCTGCAGTTCGAGCAGGAATCGTTTGGCGCACTGCACCAGATGCTGGCCGGCCTGTCGCCTCGCGAGCAGGACGACGCCTGGGCCGAAATCGAAACCGCGCTTGGTCAGTTCGAGCATGACGGACAGTTCGAAGGGCCATGCGAAATGCTGGTCGCAGCCGCCACCAGATAGGTGGACCTCTGCCACTGGCTTGAGCAGCACCGGATGCGCGTGATAGCCAAGGTGCGGCGGCGGCCCCGCTTGCCAAACGACGGTGCCGGCGGCGGATCGCCGGCATGCCCGCCGGACACGCACTCCGGAACGACAAAGCAGGACATGACACCACGCCAGCCACCAACCATCGGCCGTCGTCCCACCAGCAACCCCCCCGGCGTCAGCCTGAACCGCGCGCTCTCCAAACTCGGCCTGTGCTCGCGCACGCAGGCCGAGCTGCTGATCGCGGAGGGTCGCGTGCGCGTCGGCGGCAAGGTGGTGCGCGATGCCTCGCTGCGCGTTGACCTGAACCGCGACCGCATCGTCGTCGATGGCGATGAGGTGGTTGCCGAGCGCAAGGTCTATGTCATGCTCAACAAGCCGCGCGGGCTGGTCACCACGCGCGACGACCCGCAACAGCGCGACACTGTCTATGCCTGCCTGGATGGGCTCGATTTGCCGTTCGTCTCACCGGTCGGCCGTCTCGACAAGGCGAGCGAAGGCCTGCTGCTGATGACCAACGACACGCATTTCGCCAACCGGCTGATGGACCCGGCCTCGCATCTGCCCAAGACCTATCACGTGCAGGTCGCCACCGTGCCCGACGCGGCGATGCTGGAGACGCTGCGCGCGGGCGTGACCGTCGACGGCGAGACCCTGAAGGCAAACGCGATCGCGCTTTTGCGCAGCGGCGGCCGCACCGCTTGGCTGGAGATCGTGCTCGACGAAGGCCGCAACCGCCACATCCGCCGTCTGCTCGCCGCCCACGGCATCGAGGTCAAGCGCCTCATCCGCATCGCCATCGGCCGCTTGCCGCTCGGCGACCTTGCCAAGGGCACGGCTCGGCATTTGACGGCGGAGGAGCTGGCGCTGCTGGCCGATTGAGCCAAGCGTCCCCGCCAGGCCGGAAGCGGCCTGGCTATTCCTGCAGCACGCGCGGCCGGAGCGGTCGATCAAGCCTTGTTGGTGATCCACATGGTCGGCGCACCGATCACGCCGGCACTTCCCATCGCCTCTTTCAATTTCGGGTTCTGGATGAAGGCCTGTGCCTCGGCGACGCTGGCGAAATCGTGGGTCACGGTAACGTCGTTGGGGTTGTCCGCCGCCTGATAGACGGTCTCTGCCTTCACGCCGCCGGCCTTTTGCACCGGGGCGAATCCGTCATAGACTTTGCGCCAGGCCTTGTAGTCGGACACGGTATGTCTCACGAACAATGTCGTCATCATCCATTCCTCCCAGATATCGTTGCGCCCAAGAGGTCGGCGATGGGCCGTCCAGCATATCGCCTCAAGCTAATGTTTGGCAAACGGGGGACGAATGAGAGCCGCCTGACAGACCCGCCAAAGTTTCTTTTTGCTCCCACCGATGATTCCCGCCCACCTCCGCTGTCTTCACCTACAGGCGCCGGAATCCTCCGGGCCGGAACAGCGAGGTGAGCCATGCAATCGTTGAAAGGTCAAAATGTCGTCGTCGTCGGAGGCAGCCGGGGTGTCGGGCGTTCGATCGTGGAAGTTGCTCTCAGCGAGGGAGCAACCGTGCTTGCCGTCGCCCGCGGCGCGGCCGATCTGAAAGAACTCTCCTGGGAGACGTCAGGCGTGAAGACGCTTGCCGCCGACGCCACGCAGGATACCGCGCCCGACGCGGTGTTTGCCGCCATGCAGCCTGATGTGCTGGTGATCTCGGCCGGTGCTTTCGCGCCGTCGGCATCCATCCAGGACCAGAGCTGGGACGATTTCTCGGCGAATTGGGAGACGGACGTCAAGGCATCGTTCCTGTTCTGCAAGGCCGCCCTGCGAGGCGGGCTGAAGCCGGGCAGCCGCGTGGTGCTGATCTCCAGCGGTGCCGCGTTCAGCGGCGGCCCGCCGAACTCGGGCGGCTATTCCGGCGCCAAGCGCATGCAGATGTTCCTTGCCGCCCACAGCCAGAAGGAAGCCGACAGGCTGGGCCTTGGCCTGCGCTTCATGGCACTGGCGCCGATGCGCATCATGGCCGGCACCGGCGTCGGCCAGCGCGGCATTGCAGGCATTTCGGCCTATCTCGGCATCACCCCGGCCGATTTCCTGGCCAGCATGACCGACGTACAGGTGCCTGCCGATGTCGGCCGCGCCGTGGTCGCACTCGCCGCCGACAAACTGCAAGGCACTGCCTTCACGGTGAGCGGCAGCGGCCTTGCAGCGGCGGCATGAGGCGCGCAGGATGCGAGGCACATTCCGGCAAATTCCGCTTGGCAGCCTCGACATGACAGACGCTCCCAGTCCGCTTGAGCCGCTGGGCCTGACAGGCCAGCCGATCCTCGATCCGCTGGCCTTCGAGCGGCTGACAATGGCCCACCGCCGCGAGTTGAAGTTGCATTGCTACCGGATGATGGGCTCGCTGCATGAGGCTGACGACCTCGTGCAGGACACATTCCTCAGGGCATGGCGTGGGCGCTCGCAATTCGACGGGCGCGGCTCGCCGCGCGGCTGGCTCTATACGATCGCCACCAACACCTGCCTCAACGCCATCAAGGCGCGGTCGGCGGCGCATCGCATCCTCGAGCCGCCGGATCGACCGCCGACCGAGGGCCGCGCCACCGCCGGGCCGGCCGCCGAGCTTTCCTGGCTGGAGCCCTACCCCGACGCCGAGTTGCCGGACCTTGTCGATGGCGAGCCCGGCCCGGAAGCGCGCTACGAGACCCGCGAAGCCATCCGGCTTGCCTTCGTCGCCGCCATCCAGTTGCTGCCACCGAGGCAACGCGCGGCACTTTTGCTTTGCGACGTGCTCGGCTGGTCGGCGGCTGAGACCGGGCAATTGCTCGGCGGCTCGACCGCCTCGGTCAACAGTGCCCTGCAGCGGGCGCGCGCGACGCTTGCGGTGCGTTATCCCACCGGGCGTCCCCTGCAGCGATCGCAGCCCAACCGCGACGAAAGCCTGCTGCTCGATCGCTATATCAAGGCCTGGCAGGCGGCCGATCTCGACGGCTTCATCGCGCTGCTGCGTGAGGACGCCACTTACCACATGCCGCCATGGCTGGACTGGTACCAGGGACGCGCTGCGATCCACGATTTCTTCAGGACGGTGTGGCGCAATTTCGCAGGGTACCGCGCGGTGGCGACGCGGGCCAACGGCCAGCCCGCGGTCGCGATCTACGCACGGCGCCATCAGGATCCTGAGTGGCGCGCCCAGTCGCTGCATATCATCGAGCCGGCCGCGGGCGGGATCGCCTCGCTGACGGTCTATGTCGGCCCGCTCGGCGCCGATTTGTTTACCGCCTTCGGCCTGCCGCCAACGGTGCAGGAGAGGTGGTCGGAACCGCAAGCGTAGTCATCGCAACCTTCTCCTGACAGAAAGCTGGCAGGAGGCCTGGCCTATAGAGCGATCGGGAGCCGGCTCGCGGCTTCAGCGATCAAGGAGCCCAGGTCATGAATTTCATCTCTGTCCGCATCATCACATCAGACGTTCAGCGCCTCGTGCGCTTCTACGGCGAGATTACCGGCATGCCGGTGACGGTCTACACGGAGGACTTCGCGGAACTGGCGACACCGTCCTGCACGCTGGCGATCGGCAGCACGCGCACCTTGATGCTGTTTGGCGGCGACATTGCCCGCCCGGCCGACAACCACACCGCCATCCTCGAATTCCGCGTCGGCGACGTCGATGCCGAATTCATCAGGCTGTCGGATGTCATCAGGAACACGACCGTGCAGAAGCCGACCACCATGCCCTGGGGCAACCGCTCGCTGTTGTTTCGCGACCCCGACGGCAATCTGGTGAATTTCTTCACGCCGGTGACGGCGGAAGCGATCCGGAAGTTCGATAGATAGGGCTGGCTATCATCGCCAATCGTTCAATCTGGATTTTCTGTCTCCGCGGCGCTCTCCTTGCGCCAGTATGCCCAAAGCGCGAGCGCGCCTCTGCGCAGATCATCGGGATGGTCCAGTCGAGCGATCTCCTCGTCCACGGTCCAGGGTGCCGGGAAGTCGGCCGCCACTTCTGTTGCGACGATCCCGGCATCTTCGAGATCGGGATCGGCGACCTCGCCGTCAAACACGAAGCGAAGCGTGATCTCAAACCCTTCCCAGCCGCAGGTAACCGCCCGAAGCCTCGGCGAAACGGCGCCGAGCAGCGCGCGTTGCACGGATAGCAGCAGCTTCGCCCGAATGTTATCCATGGGCCTGCGCCCTATGCCTGGTTCCACTTGCGCACCACCGGCTCGCTCAGATCATGCTCATAGCCGAGCACGCTGATGCTGGCCGTATCGAGCACGAACAGCGCCCCGCCTTCCGGCGGCAGGCCGAGCCAGCGGGCGGCGAGCACGCGCAGGAAATGCGCGCTGGAAAAGATCAGGATCGAGCCGCCAGCGTCGCGAAGCTGTCTGATGATCCTGTCGGCGCGGGTACCGACATCGGCCGCCATCTCGCCTTGCGGGCAGCCGTCGCGAAAGACATTCCAGCTCGGCCGCTCGGCCAGGATTTCCTTGGTGGTGCGCCCCTCATAGGCGCCGTAGTCCCACTCCTGCAGATCGTCGTTTCTGACGCTCTGAGCGCCAAAACCGGCGAGCACACTGGTGTTGTAGGCGCGCTGCGAGGGGCTCGACCAGACGGCCGAAAACGACAGGCCCTTGAGCCGCTCGGCCACGCCCCGGGCGGCCGCCTCGCCGGCCGGCGTCAGCGGCATGTCGGTGCGGCCGGTATGCTGCCCCGAAAGGCTCCACGCCGTCTCGCCATGCCGGACCAGGTGGATTTGCGGATACGCGTTGCTCATAAGCTCGGTCTTTCGTTGAAGTCAGGCCAAGGTTTAGCGGTCGGCACCAGACAGCGAAAGTCCCCGGCTGCCATCGCAGCCCTTCTGCACCGCTGGCTTACCAATCCGTAAGGTCCCTGCCACCAAGTTTTCATGAACCTGTCATGTCCGCTCGCCTACCCTGATCCATCGACGGGTTGCGAGACGAGGGACACTTCAATGAAAAGACTATCTCTGGCACTGGCCGCCGGCACGCTGACGACGGCGTTGGCGGGCGCGCTGTCTGTTTCCGGCGCCAACGCCGCACCCTACAAGCACGTGCTGCTCATCAGTATCGACGGGCTCCATGCACTCGACCTGGCAAACTATGTCGCCGCGAATCCGAAAAGCGCGATCGCCACGCTCGCCGGTACCGGGATTTTCTATCCGAATGCGCTGACCAGCGCCCCGTCCGACTCGTTTCCTGGCCTTGTCGCACAGGTGACCGGCGGCACGCCCAAATCGACGGGCGTGTTCTATGACGACAGCTACGACCGCACCTATTTCGCGCCGGCTTCGGATTGCAAGGGCGAGGCCGGCGCCGAGGTGTCCTTCGCCGAGAACATCGACGTCGATTCGACGCGCCTTGATGGTGGCGGCAAGCCGGGCGATTTCCACAGCCAGATCGACCCGGCCAAGCTGCCGATGACGCTGATCAACGGCAAGTGCTCGGTGGTCTATCCGCATGATTTCGTGCGGGTCAACAACGTCTTCGAGATCGTGAAGGCTCATGGCGGCCGCACGGCCTGGTCCGACAAGCATCCGGCCTACGAATGGCTGAACGGACCTTCGGGCAAAGGCGTCGACGACCTCTACGCCCTGGAACAGGACAGCTTGATCCCCAGCACGAAGGTCAAGACGACCGGCAGCTTCAAGGCCGAGCGTGACTTTGACGAAGCGCGGGTCAAGGCGGTGATCAACGAAATCAAGGGGCTCGACAGCACCGGTTCGCATCCCGCCGCGGTTCCCGCGCTTTTCGGCATGAATTTCCAGGCGGTAAGCGTGGGCCAGAAACTCCCCAAGTCCGGTCCCGGCGACGAGGCCGGTCTGGTGGGCGGCTATCTGGATGCCAGCGGCGCGCCTGGCAATGGTCTTGCCGGGCAACTCGCCTATGTGGACGGCGCCCTCGGCGAACTGATGGTGGCACTCAAGGACAACCACCTCACCAGTTCGACCCTGATCATACTTGCCTCGAAGCATGGCCAGTCGCCCATCGACCCGGCGACGTTCCAGCCACTGGACGATGATCCATACACCAAGACACCGGGCTACGCCTTCCACATTGCCGACGACGCCGCGCTGATCTGGCTCAAACCGCAAGACAGGGTCAAGAACCTTGCGGCGGCGCAGGATTATCTCGAGAAGTCGAGCAAGGCTGAAGGCATCGCCCAGATCCAGCCGCCCAATGCCCTTGCCCTCGCCTATCAGGATCCGGCCACCGACAGCCGTACCCCGGACTTCATAGCCACGGTCAACCCGGGCGTGGTCTACACATCCGGTTCGAAGATTGCCGAGCATGGCGGCGCCAATGCGAACGATCGCAACGTGGCGCTTCTCATCAGCAATCCTTCGCTCAAGCCGAGATCGGTACCGACCCTGGTGCAGACGACGCAAGTGGCGCCCACCATCCTGCGGGCTCTTGGCTACAACGCGAACGAACTCCAGGCCGTGAAGCTCGAAGGCACCCAGGAACTGCCCGCGACACCGTTCTAAGCCCAGCATCATACAGTTTCACGATTGGCCGCCGGGCATGCTCGGCGGCCATTCGTTTGCGATCAGCAATGTTTACAGACAGTTGGCCGGATCGCTGAAGGCAGGCAGCGACTGGCCTGACATTGGTTGAGTTCCAACCCCTGGCCTTGATCCGCATCAAGGTGGCCCTGTGATGAAGCCCGTAGCGAACTTATATCAGGGGCAGCCCTCAAGGGCTCCCGCCACCCCAAGGGCACCGGCCCTTGCACAACAGGTCAGATCATCATGTACAAACATCTGCTCATCGCCACCGACGGATCGGAACTGGCCGACAAGGGCGTTGCCCATGGCCTCACCTTGGCAAAAGGCATCGGTGCCACCGTCACCTTCGTCACCGTCTCGGAGCCGTACCCCATTTTCGCCTGGGGCGGCGCCATGGCCGGCTATGCCGCGGGTGATGAACTGGCGGTCTACCAGGAAGAATCGCGCAAATATGGCAAGGAGGTTCTCGACAAGGGCAAGGCAGCGGCCGACGCCGCCGGCGTCTCCGCCGAAGTGGTCCATGTCGAGGACAAGCGGCCCGCCGAAGCGATCCTGGAGCTGTCGCAGGCGCTCGGCTGCGACCTGATCGTCATGGCCTCGCATGGTCGCCGCGGTTTGGGCCGGCTGCTTCTGGGCAGCCAGACGGCGGAAGTGCTGTCCTATACCGCAATTCCGGTGCTGGTGGTTCGGTAGGGGCCTATCTCCAAGAGCTGGAATCGCGGCATGTGTCGGCCATTCGTTCGACCGTGCCCGGAGGAAAGCAACGAATGGCCGATGACGGTCGCACCAGGATAATCCCCGGGAGAACGCCGGAATCGGCGGCCATGCTGGCGGATGTCAAACGGGCGATGGCGATCACCGCCCGTCTCAACCGCTTGACGTTCAACGACGCGGACGAGGTCCGTGCCGTGTTCAGCGAACTCATCGGCAGGACGGTGGACGAGAGCTTCTTGCTGATCCCGCCCTTCTACACGACCGGCGGGCCCGACATCCGCGTTGGGCGCAATGTCTTCATCAACCAGAACTGCACCTTTTATGATCTCGGCGGGCTCGACATCGCCGACGATGTGCTGATCGGGCCGAATGTCAGCCTCATCACCTCAGGCCATCCCCTCGAACCGTCGCGGCGGCGCGCCTTCACCACCGCGAAGCCAATCGTCATCGAACGCAACGTCTGGATCGCCGCCGGCGCAACGGTCATCGGCGGCGTGACGGTGGGCGAAAACGCCGTCGTCGCGGCGGGCTCGGTGGTGACCCGGGACGTTCCCCCGAACACGCTTGTCGGCGGAAACCCGGCGCGGGTTATCCGGTCGATTGCCGAGTGAGGACAACCTCACCAAAGCGCCTCCAGCGCGACATACACCCCCAGCGCCAGCAAGCCGACAAAGAACACTTTGCGAAACGTCTCGACGCTCATCTTCTGGCGCAGCGCCTGTCCGATGAACATGCCGGCCAGCGCCGGCATGAGGACTGCTGCCGACCCCGCCAGCTGCGTCGTCGGCGATGCGAGCGCGCCTGTCCTGAACAGGCCGATAGCAAGGGCTGCCGTCGAGACGGTGAAGGACAGGCCGAGCGCCTGGATCAGATCCTCCTTCTCCAGCCGCAGCGATTGCAGGTAGGGCACCGCCGGGATGACGAAGACGCCGGTGGCGCCGGTGACCAGCCCGGTCGCCACGCCGACCAGTGGTGAGGCCCACGCTTCGTGGCGCGCCGGCGTGGTGAAGCCGAGTTTTAGCAGGCCGAGAACGGCATAAAGCACAAGTGCCGCGCCGAGCCCTGCCGAGGCCGCGCCCGCATGTGCGCCGCTGAGCACCCCTGCCCCGGCGATGGTGCCCAGTATGATGCCGGCCATCATCGTCCACAGCCGCTTGATGAGACCCCGAAAAGAGGGGCCGGTGACCAATTGCCAGAGGTTGATGACGAGCGACGGGATCAGCAGCAAAGCGGCCGCCTGCGCCGGCGGCATCGTCACCGCCAGCAATCCCATCGCGACCGTCGGCAGCCCCATGCCGACGACGCCCTTGACCAGGCCGGCGGCGAGGAAGACGGCACCGATCCAGGCAATCACGCCCACGCTCAGCACGACCGCACCACGGAATCAATCATGCAACAGCATGTCCGTCGCCTCGGTGTCCGGGCTCGGTTTTGCCGGCGCGGCATCGCGGCTGACCGAAGCCGCCGTCATCGCACATCCCCGGGGGCCGGGCTGCGCCTGCGCTAGGGCAAGCGAGGCAACGGCCACCGCCAGCACGATCGCCATGCTCTCAAGAATGCCGAGCCCTTGCCTGCCTGGTTTCTTCCGGCCTGATGTCTTGTCGTTCATCGCACATCTCCATTGCAAATGATTGACTGGCATATGAGCCGCGCACAATGTGGAAGTTGCGCTGCCAGCCTTCGGCCAGGACGAAGGCTGAAGCCGCATGCTTTGAGGGAACGAAAATGCGCTTCGATCTCACCGATCTCCGGCTGTTCCTGCTGGTGGCCGAGCGCGGCAGCATCACCCATGGCGCGGAACTTGCCGGACTGGCGCTGGCCTCGGCGAGCGCTCGCATCAAGGGCATGGAGGAGAGGCTCGGCGCGCCGCTTTTGGAGCGCCGCCGTCGTGGCGTGATGCCGACGGCCGCCGGCCAGGCGCTGCTGCACCATGCCCGCGCCGTGCAGAACCAGATCGAGGCGATGGCCGGCGACCTTGGTGCCTATGCCGGCGGCCTGCGCGCCCGCGTGCGCCTGATGGCCAACACCGCCGCCACGGCCGAGCTGCTGCGCGACATCCTGCCGGCCTTCCTGGTGGCGCATCCCGGCATCGACATCGATCTGGACGAACGCCCCAGCCACGAAATCGCCGAAGCGGTGGCCAGCGGTGCGGCCGATCTCGGCATTGCCGCCACCTGGGCCGGCCTTTCGCATCTCGAGCAAAGACCGTTCTTCATTGACCGGCTGGTGGTGATCACCGCGCGCGACTGGCCGGGGCTCGCCGGCCTGCATGCCGTCAGCCTCACTGATATCCTGAACGAATCCTTCGTTGGCCTCAGCCTCGGCCATGCCCTGCAGGAGCACATCACCCGCCAGGCCGCGCGGCTCGGCGGCCATCTCCACATCCGCATCCGCGTGCCCGGCCTCGACAATGTCTGCCGGCTGGTCGCGCAAGGTGCGGGCATCGCCATCGTGCCGGAAAGTGCCGCGCTCCGCTCGGCCCGCCGGCTTCGCAGCCTGCGCCTCAGCGACGACTGGGCGACGCGCCAGCTCAACCTGTGCGCCCGCGGCTTCGACGAGCTGACGCCGCAGGCCAAACTGCTCGCCGCTGCGCTGGCCTGAACCCGGCAGCCGAGGACGAGCAGCGGGCGGCCGAACTACAGCTCGACGTCTACTCCGCGTTTTCGGCCTGCCGGAGCCGCCTCGGGGAACACCCGAACACGCGCTTGAATGCATTGCCGAAAGCACTTTCGGAGGCGTAGCCGAGCGATTGCGCCAGACTGCCAACCGAAGCCCCGGATCGACGCATGGCGTCCCGTGCTCGATGCATCCGCCAACGCGTCAAATAGTCGAGCGGTGCCATGCCGACGAGTTCCTTGAAATGACGCGCAAAGCTGGAGCGTGACATGCCGATGGACGTGGCAAGTTCCTTGACCGTCCAGCCATGACCGGGATCATTGTGGATCAGGCTGAGGGCAGCGCCGATGCGTCGGTCGGTCAACGCGCCGACCCAGCCCATGCTGCTTGTGCCTTGCCTGGCGACGTAAGCCCGCAACGTCTGCACGAGCAGGATGTCGCCCATGCGACGTGTCATCAAGGTCGAGCCCATCGACGCCGCATCGAGTTCCTCGTCGAGGACCGCCAGCGAGCCGCGCAGGATCGTCGCTGCCCGATCGCTTCCCGGGATGTGCATGAATCTGGGAAGGGCATCGAGCAGGAGCTGCGCATTGCCGCCTTCGAACACGAAGCTTCCCGCGACCAGCGCCGTTTCATCGCCACCGTGCCGGGCGACATTCGAATGCTCCCAGTCGAAGGACGAGATCCCGTCTTCGGGCTCCAGGGAAAGATCATTGGCGATCACATAGGCGGGGGCGTTGGCCAGCAGAAAGGTATCGCCGGGGCCAAGTGCAAAGGGCCGCTCGTCCGGCAAAGTGATCCAGCATTGACCACGAAGAACGGCCGCGAACTTCAACGCGGGCTTTGCAGGAAAACGGAACGACCATCGCCCGCCAGCTTCGAGACGCGTGCAACGCGCGCTCGCGATATCGAGGAGCGAAAGCACATCGGATAAGGGATCGATCATGGCAGGATTGGACGATTGCGACGAAACGCTAGAGCTTTGGCCATGGATAATCCACCAGCTTTTCACGACATTAGATCGTGAAAGGAGACAATCATGTCTGGAATAAAGGGAAAAGTCATCGCCATCACGGGTGCCAGCAGCGGCATCGGGCAGGCAACGGCGCTCTTGCTGGCCGAACGAGGAGCGAGCGTTGTGCTCGGAGCTAGGCGTGCCGATCGTCTTGACGCGCTCGTCGGCACCATCGTGAGCGCGGGCGGTGAGGCAGCCTGCCTCGCCATGGACGTGAAGAACCGCGAGGACCTCACAAAGCTTGTTGCTCTTGCCTGCGACAGGTTCGGCAAGATCGATGTCCTGATCAACAATGCTGGTGTTGGCCCGAACTCCCTGCTCGATGAACTGCGCGTCGAGGATTGGGAAGAGATGATCGACATCAACATAAAGGGACCGCTCTACGGCATCGCAGCCGCTTTGCCGGTGTTTCGCCGCCAAGGCTTCGGCCACTTCGTCAACATTCTCTCGACTGCGGGGCCGATCATCAAGCCGACAATGGCGGTCTATGCGGGAACAAAGAATGCGGTTCGGGCGATCGCCGAAGGCTTGCGACTGGAAGCCGGCCCCAAGTTGCGCGTGACGAACATATCTCCGGGCTTCGTCCAGACGAATTTCGCGGACTCGATGACCAATCCGGAGATCAAGGCGGAGATCGAAAAACGCATGGGCGAAATCGCCATTACCCCCGATGCGATCAGCCGCGCCATCGCCTTCGCGATCGAGCAACCGGCCGAGGTCGATGTGAGCGAGATCGTCATTCGACCCACTGCACAGGCTTGATTGCGGCTCGCAACAGAGCGCTTGCTGTTTCGAAAGGTTTCCCGTAATCTGCTTTCATATAAGAAAGAAATTACACGATATTTTTCTCATTTGTGAAAGCATGAGCCTTGCGGGAACATCTCGATCAGACGGACCGGCGGCTGGTGAAGCTGCTGTCCCAGGACGCGCAACTTGGCGTTAATCGGCTTGCGGAGAAGATGGCGATATCGGTGCCGACGGTGCGCTCACGGCTGCGCAATCTGATCGACCGCAACCTGCTGAAAATCGTCGGGCTGCTGAACCTGACCGAGCGCCCCGAGCTGATCTCGGCCATCGTCGGCATCAATGCCCAGGGACGCGGCCAGGCCCGTCAATTGGCTGAGCGCATCGCCGAACTGCCCTTCGTCAACTCGGCTTCGGTGGTCACCGGGCGCTTCGACATCATCGTCGACGTGACGGTGGCCGGCGATGTCGCCGACCTCTACCGCATCACCAGCGAACTGATCCCCGGCGCCGGCATACCGGGTGAAGTCGTGCGCAGCGAAACCTTCGTTGTCATGGCGTCCTGCAACAAATGGGTCAGCCTGCCGGAAGGCTGCTGGTCGGAAGATGCTCCCCGCAAGGAGCCGGCATGAAGATCGCGGTTCTCGGCGGCCTTGGCTTGCAAGGCCGGGCCGCTATCGCCGATCTCGTCACCAGTGGCGTCGAGGAGGTGGTCTGCGTCGACACGGCGCCTGATGGCGCGGCCCGGCTCGGCGGCCTGACCGATCTTTCCCGCGTGCGTTTCGTTGTGCCTGAAGGCGCGATCGGCCCGGCGCTCGCCGATGTGCTGACGGATGCCGACGCCGTCATCGATTTGTTGCCACAGCCATTGATGCGCGAGGCGGTCCAGTCCGCGATCGCGACGCGCACGCCGCTGGTCACCACCAATTACGGCAAGGCCATCGCCGACCTGGCACAGGCTGCCGAACAGGCCGGCGTGTCCATCATGACCGAATGCGGGCTCGATCCCGGCATCGACCTCGTGCTCTACGCCCGCGCCGCCCGCCAGTTCGACACGATCTCATCAATCGATTCCTATTGCGGCGGTATCCCCGAGCCGAAGGCGATGGCCAAGCCCCTGTGCTACAAGGTGAGCTGGAACTTCGACATGGTGCTGGTCAGCCAGAACCGCGACAGCGTCATGATCGAGGACGGCGAACGCGTCGCCATACCGGCCGCCCGCCAGCACGACAGCCATTTCATCCACGAGATCGAGGTCGCTGGCCTGGGCCAGCTTGAAGCCTTCCCCAATGGCGATGCGCTGCACTATGTCGAGATGCTTCCCGCCGCCAAGGGACTGCGCCGCTCCGGCCGCTACACGCTGCGCTGGCCGGGATGGTCGGCCTTCTGGGCGCCACTGAAGGAGCTTGGCTTCCTGTCCGAGGACAAGGTGCCCGGCACCTCGAGCAGCCCGCGCGAATTCCTCGGCCGGCTGCTCGGCCCGCAACTGCAATATGGCCCCGGCGAGAAGGATCTGTGCGTGATGCGCAATGTCTTTTCCGGCCTCGAAGGCGGCCGCGTCAAGACAGTGACTTCCGATCTGATCATCGAGCGCGACCTGGCGTCCGGCCTGTTCGGCATGAGCCTCGGCGTCGGCTATCCCGCCAGCATCGTGGCGCAGATGCTCGCACGCGGCGACATCAGCAAGCCCGGCCTGCTCAACCCGCTGCTCGACGTGCCAGACGAACCCTTCTTCGAGGCGCTGGCCAAGCGCGGCATCAAGGTCACCGAGACGGTGGCCTGGGACTGAGGATTTTCGAACGGTGGCCGCCGCCGGCAAACGGCGCTGCCGCTCAAAAAAGCGCCCAAGGAAATCCGCGGGCAGACAACAATGACAACTGGGAGGAATACCAAATGAAGATTGCCAGACTTTTTATCGCCGGACTTGCGCTCGCGGGCTTGACCGCCGCTGCCAACGCCGGAACGCTGGACGAGATCACCAAGCGCGGCGAACTCCGCGTTGCGGTGCAGACCCAAGGACCGCCTTTCTCGCTGGTCGGCGCCAATGGCGAACGCACCGGCAGTTCGGTTGAGCTGGCCGAACTGATGGCCAAGGAAATGGGTGTGAAAATCACCTTCCTCGACTTCGACTGGGACGGCCTTATCCCCGCGCTCTTGTCGGGCAAGGCCGACCTGCTGGTCGCCGACATGACGCCGACGCTGGCGCGCGGCATGAAGGTCGCCTTCACCACGCCCTACATGTACACGGGCAGCACCGTCTTCACCAAGGCCGACAGCAAGTTCAAGACCACCGAGGACTGCAAGGCCAAGGGCACCAAGATCGCCGTGCTTTTGGGCGCCACCGGCGAGAAGGAAGCCAAGGCCGCCTTCCCCGATGCCGACATCAAGAGCTACAAGGGCGGCGGCCCGCTGCTGCTCGACGCCGTCAACAACGGCCAGGCCGATTGCGGCGTCAACGACGTCTCGGCAGTCAAGGGCCAGTCGACCGCCTATCCCGCCGGCAGCTTCACCATCATGCCGGACCTCTTGTCGAAGGAGCCGCTTGCCTTCGCCACCCGCTATGACGAGCCGGACCTGCTGGTCTGGATGAACCTGTTCCTCAACCAGGTCACCATCGATGGCCGCCTGCAGAAGAACCTCGACTACTGGGTGAATTCCGACGCCTGGAAGAAGGACCACTAAGCAGCGATAGAACCCAGGTGGCTTCGTGCGCGTCTTCAGCGCCGCGAAGCCGCTTGGACCCTCGCTTCGTCCGTCGCTTCCCGCACTCTGGGGACTTCACGCAACGATGCTCGAAAATTTCAGTTTCCGCACCATCGTCGAATACCTGCCGCTGTTTGGGCAGGGCCTGGTGACGACGGTCTGGCTTTCTGCGCTGTCCTTCATCGGTGCGCTCGTCGTCGGCATTGTGCTCTGCGCCATGAACCTGCAGCGCGGCTGGCTGTTTCGCGCGCCGGCCAAGGCCTATATCGATGCCGTGCGCGCCACGCCTTTGCTGGCGCAGCTCTATTTCCTCTATTTCGGCCTGCCCCGGCTCGGCTTCGTGCTGCCCGAACTGGTCGTCGGCATCATCGCGCTGTCGCTGAACAGCGGCGCCTATATCGCTGAGATCATTCGCGCCGGCATCCTGTCGATCCCGCGCGGCCAGGTCGAAGCCAGCGTTGCTTCGGGCATGACCTATGTCCAGCGCATGCGCCTGGTCGTCCTGCCACAAGCCTTCAAGGTGACGATCCCGCCGCTGCTCGGCCAGGCGATCGTGCTGGTCAAGGATTCCGCGCTGCTGTCGCTGATCTCGGTCGCCGAGCTGACGCGCGCCGGCCAGTTGCTCGCCTCCGACCGCTTCATGCCGGCCGAAGGCTTTCTCACCATCGCCGCCTTCTATCTGCTGCTCTACTATTGCCTCAAAGGACTGGCCGCTCTCTCCAGCCGCTGGCTCGGCACAGCGGGGGCACGGACATGATCTGGCACCAATTCCTCAGCCTCGCCGGCTCCTATCCCCTCGCCCTGCGCGGCCTCGGCATGACCGTGGTGCTGTCGCTGATCAGCCTGGTGCTTGGCACCCTGCTCGGCTTCGGCCTCGGCATCCTGCGCACCGGCGGCAACCGGCTGATCTCGGGCGTCATCGGCGCCTGGGTCGACTTGATCCGGGGAACCCCGTTCCTGGTGCAGATCTTCCTGATCTTCTTCATCCTGCCCGAGTTCGGCATCGAGCTCGACGCCTTCACCGCCGGCATCATCGCGCTGACCAACCTTGCCGCCTGCTTCATCTGCGAGATCGTCGCCGCCGGCATCCGTTCGGTGCCGACAGGCCAGGTCGAGGCAGCGCTTGCGTCCGGCCTGTCGCGCTGGCAGCGCATGCGCCAGGTGGTGCTGCCGCAGGCGATGCGCATCGTGCTGCCGCCGCTGGTCGGGCAGTATGTGCTGCTGATCAAGGATTCCTCGGTCGTCTCGGCGATTGGGCTGACCGACCTCACCCGCGTCGGCTGGCTGGTGGTGCAGCGCGTGCCCAACGGCTTGCTGGTCTTCTTCCTCGTTGGCGTCGGCTACTTCATCGTCTGCTATCCCCTGATCATGCTGGCCCGCCGGCTCGAACGCCGCATGGGCGCGGCGCATGGCGAGGTGCAGTTGTGACATCGAACCCCAAAGGCCCAACCGATATGACCAAAACGGGCATGATCGACTTTCGCGGCGTCAACAAATGGTTCGGCGCGCTGAACGTGCTGAAGGACATCACGCTCAGCGTCGAGCCGCGCGAAGTGGTTGTCGTCTGCGGCCCGAGCGGCTCCGGCAAGAGCACGCTGATCCGCTGCGTCAACGGCCTGGAAACGATCAAGGACGGCGATCTCGTCGTCGACGGCCAGCGTGTTGGCGACCCCGCCACCAACATGACCCGGCTGCGCACCGAGATCGGCTTCGTCTTCCAGTCGTTCAACCTCTACCCGCACAAGACCGCGCTCGAGAACGTCACGCTCGCCCCCATCCATGTCCGCAAGATCCCACGCGCCGAGGCCGAAAAGGCCGGCCGCGAATTGCTGGCCAAGGTCGGCCTTGCCGACAAGGTCAATGCCTATCCGGCACAGCTCTCCGGCGGCCAGCAGCAGCGCGTGGCGATCGCGCGCTGCCTCGGCATGCGGCCGAAAATCATGCTGTTCGACGAGCCGACCTCCGCCCTCGATCCCGAAATGATTTCCGAAGTGCTCGACGTCATGGTGGCGGTCGCCGAGGAAGGCATGACCATGATGGTGGTGACGCATGAGATGGGCTTTGCCCGCAAGGTCGCCCAGCGCGTGGTATTCATGGACGCCGGCGCCATCGTCGAAAGCGGCACGCCCGACGAGTTCTTCTCACATCCGAAGACCGACCGCAGCCGGGCGTTTCTGAGCAAGATTCTCAGGCATTGAAGCCAGCGACTTTGGGTTTTCCCTCCGGCGCCATCGGATCGATATTAGTGGCGCTCACCTGGCATGCTTGGTCCTCATCTTGCTCAGGAATGCAGTGCTGTCAAAAGCAATGGGTGCCCCAGAGTCTTCGCCGGCAATGAGAGCGTTCTCCAACGCGCGGACTTCGACCTCATGCCCTAAGCGCAAGCGAGAAGATGTATCCCGCAGTCGGTAAAACCGGCCAAGGCTCGTATAATTCTTGCGCGGGCCTTTGACCCGCCACGCCTCGGCCCACTCGTCCGGCCCGCGAAAGAAGAAGCGCCCGACATAGAGATCGGCGCCGCAGAGATGGTGGACGGTCTGTGCTGCCTTCGGCCCAAGCGCGATGAAGCCGCGGCCGTCGGCATGCAGGATGCACATCGAACCCTCGCCCGGCTCGAGCCGGTAGCGCCGGCTTGCCGGCATTTCTTGGGAGCCTATCCGCATGAGGCCATGCTCGCTGAAGGCATCAGCCGTGACCACGGCGTCGCCGGCGAACCGGTAGGTCGCGCCGGTCAGGAAATCGATCATGGTGCGGCGAACTTTCCAGTCGCCAACAAGGCTGTCTGTCATTGTCTCACCGGCCTGGCCGACGGGGCCATGCGTGTTTCCTCGGCCAGATGCCGCAGCGCGGTGCGTGTCCATGAAACGATCAAGCGCTCTCACGGCGCCTTGCCCATAACGTGCAGCGCGTTGGTCGCAGCGGTGTACTCGATGAAATCATGGGGACAGCCGCTCAGGGCCAACCGGTAGAGCCGTAAGGCCTCCTCGTCGTGGTGCTGCAGCCGCTGGAACTCGGCGATGTAGAAATTCGCCTCGCAGACCTGCTCGCTTTTCTTCGTCGCGTCCGGATTGTCGGCGGCCAGCAGCGTGGCCTCGGGCGTCTGCTGGCCGAGCAGCAGACGAACCACCGCCGCCGGCCATTTGGTCATGTCGAGCTTGGCGTCCGCGAGGATGCTGGGCTGCCCGTTGCGGCGCCGCGCAAGGTCGAGCCAGATCGCATGGTAGGAATCCCCGGGCTTGATCCCGGCCGCTTGCTCGAAGTCGGCCTGCGCCTTGGCGGGCGGCCCGAAATAGAAGCTGACAATGCCCCGATCCCGGTAGACGTTCGCATTTTTCGGGCTGATGCGGATCGCTTCATCATAATCGGCCAGGGCGCCAGCATAATCGGCCTTGTAGACCATAGCCAGGCCGCGCGTGTCGTAGGCGCGAGCGCTTTTGGGTCCGATGCGGTTTGCCTGGTCCAGATCGGCGATGGCCTTCGCATAGTCCGCCTTGTAGATCCAGCTGCGGCCCCTCCCGACATAGGCGCCGGCATCCTCAGGGTCGCGACTGATCGCCTCGTCGAAGTCGGCGATAGCGTAGTCGAACTGGCCCTTCCGGTTCCAGGCATTGCCTCGGTTCCGGTAGGCACTGACAAATCCGGCGTCGGTCAGGATCGCCATATTGTAATCGGCGATGGCAAGGTCGTACTGGTTCTTGTCCATCCGCACGAGCCCCCTGGCGTTGTAGGCCTGAGCGTGTCTGGGGTCGATGGTCACGGACTGGTCGAAGGCCGATATGGCGCGATCAAGGTCGCCCTTGTCCCACCACGCCGAGCCTAGATTGTCGTAAGCCAGCACATAGTTCGGATCGAAGGCGATTGCCTTGACGTAGTCGACGATGGCGCGGTCGGTCTCATGTTTCAGCGTCCAAATCCAGCCACGGCCATTGTAGGCCACCGCGTCACTCGGAGCGACGGCGATCGCCTGATCATAGTCCGCTATAGCTCGGTCGTATTCCAGTTTACGCCGCCAGATGTCGGCACGGTCGCGGAAGGTCCCGGCATCGCTGGGGTCGAGCTTGATCGCCTCGTCGTAGTCTGCAAGCGCGCGATCGATGTCGCCTCGCTTGACCCAGGCGTCGGCGCGCCAGCGATAGGCATCGACATGCCTGGCATCGAGGCTGATCGCCTGGCTGTAGTCTGCTATGGCGCGTTCAAGATTGCCCTTGGAGGTCCAGGCCAGCCCGAGGTTGAAATACTGATCGGGGTTCTCGGGATCGAGAAAGACCGCCTGGCTGTAGCTGGTGATGGCACTGTCATAGTCGCCCCTGCGCAGATACGCATTGCCAAGAAGGTTGTAGACATCGCTGGTTTGCGGTTCGAGGCTGATCGCCTTGCTGAAATCGGCGATCGCGCGGTCCTCGTCGCGTTTCTGGCTGTGCCAGATCAGGCCCCGGTTGGCATAGGCAAGGGCAAATTGTGGATTGAGCTCTATCGCCCTGCTGTAGTCGGCGATCGCCCGGTCATAGTCCTTCTTGTGGCTCCAGGTCAGGCCACGGTTGTTGAGGGCATCGGCGTCCTTGGGATCGAGCCCGATTGCCTTGTCGTAGTCCGACAGGGCGCGGTCGTATTCGCCGGCTGCGTCCAACGCGTTGCCGCGATCGAAATAGGCAATGGCCTGGTCAGCCGGCGACGTCGCTTTGTCCTGCAGAACATTGGTGCAGGCGACGATCCGGGTGGGCGGGGTAAGCTTGTCGTTGGCGCAATCATCCAGGCGGCTGTCGGCCGCCATGGCGGGGGCGCCGAGCGCCAGCAGGATGGCGAGACCGGCGAGACCGCGTCGCACGGCTGCATTCGACCGCAGAAATCCTTGAAGCATCATGTCAGCCGAATCTGCATCACAATTGTTAGTTGTTGGCCTTATGCCAATGTGATCAGACAAATTCTTGATCGCCGCAAGTCGGCACGGCAAAGAAATCATCCATGACGATCGGGGCCACGAGACCGCGCACACGCTGACGTGCGTTGACACGCAAGAAGTCCTGCTGTTGATTTTTCGTGGGTTCACTTTGGGGGTTGGACATGGCGCGCTTTGCTCGTGTGCTTGCTTTCGCTTTCCCGTTGGTTCTGACCGGCGCGGCATGCGCCTTGGCGCAGAACAATGCGCCACCTGCCACCAACACGCCCGCCGCCAACGCACCCGCCACTGCCAGTGCGCCTGCCGCGCCCACCTCGGACCTGCTGGCAACTGTAACCCTCGACGATGTCAGGGACGCCGTGCTGAACGGTGGCTATCGCGCGCAGGTCAAGCAGGACACCAATGGCGACTACATCGCCAGCGCCTCGGGCGGCCAGAATTTCTTCATCAGCCTTGGCGGATGCGACGACAAGAAAGTCTGCAAGTCGATCCTGTTCGAAACTGGCGGCTGGACGCCGAAGACGCCGCTGACCGTGGACGCGCTCGACAAGTTCCATTCCGACAATGCCGGCTGGGTCGGCGTCGTGAAATATTCCGACGGCAAATACTATGGCGATTACCGGGTCTCGATCGTCGGCGGCGTGACGAAGGCCTGGCTGCAATACAATGTAGAAGCCTTCGCCACGACCGCGGAGGATTTCGCCGCCTTCATGCAGAAATGACCGGCCTCTCCGACCGGCTGATCTAGCCCGCTTCCACCTCCGCCACACAGGCGACGTGGCTGCCCGAACGGATCAACCGGATCGGCACGTCATAGGCGCGGGACAGCACTGCCTCGATGAGGATCTCTTCCGTCGGCCCGAGCACCGGCGGATGTTGCGGCGACATCACCAGCGTGCGGTCGGCCAGCGCATAGGCGTGGTCGGGGGCATGCGTGGTGAAGATCACGGCAAGGCCTGATGCCGCAAGCCGCCGCATCAGCGCCAGGAAGCGGGCCTGGTTAGCGAAGTCGAGATGCGCGGTCGGCTCATCGAGGATCATCAGCTTGGGCGCCTGCACCAGCACGCGCGCGATCTGCACCAGCTGGCGCTCGCCGCCGCTGATCTCTGAATAGGCAGCATCGATGAGATGGGGAATGCCGAGCGTCGTCAGCGCGTCGCGCGTCATCCGCGACGCCTCGTCGCCCGGCGCGTCGAACAGGCCGAGATGCGGCGCCCGTCCCATCTCGACCACGGTGCGCACCGAGAAGGCGAACACCGTCTCATAGCTCTGCGGCACCAGCGCCAGCAGCCGCGCGATCGCAGCGCGTGGCAGCGAGGCGATCGGCTGGCCTTCCAGTTGCACCGAGCCGGCGCTCGGCACTGAGAGCCCGGCAAGACAGCGCAGCAGCGTCGACTTGCCGACGCCGTTCGGGCCGAGCACGCAGACCACCTCGCCAGCCGCGATATCGAGGCTGATGCCGGAAAAAACCGGACTGGCGCGGCCGGGATAGGAGAAGCCGAGATTGTCGGCGGCCAGGATCATGGCAGGCCCATCATGCCCAGCCCAGCCTGCCGCGCCCGAGCAGCAGCATGAACACCGGCGCGCCGATCAGCGCAGTGAGGATGCCGAGCGGCACTTCGGCCGCCGTCACCGTGCGCGCGACATCGTCGATAACAAGGAGATAGCAGGCGCCCAGCGACAAGGTCGCCGGCAGCAGGCGGCGGAAATCCGGCCCGACCAGGATGCGGGCGAAATGCGGAATGACCAGCCCGACCCAGCCGACAATGCCGCTGATCGACACGGCCGAGGCGGCGATCAGCGTCGACAGCAGGATCATCACCAGCCGCAGCCGGCCGACCTCGACGCCCATGATGCGCGCCTGCTCGTCGCCCATCGCCAGCACATTCAGCCGCCAGCGCAAGGCGAGCAGGCCGGCGACACAGGGAATGGTGACGACCAGCACCGGCACGAGGTCTGCCGTCGATACGGACGACAGCGAGCCGAGCAGCCAGAACTCGATGACCGGCAGTTTGGAATTGGGGTCGGCGACGTATTTGAGCAACGACAACAGCGCCGTGAACAGCGAGCCGACGATGATGCCGCCCAGTACCAGCGCAATGGTCGAGTTCAGCCGGAAGAAGCGGTTCATGGCAAAGCACATCGCCACCGCCAGCAGCCCGAAGGCAAAGGCACAGGCCTGCGTCGCATAGCGCTCGCCGAAGAGCAGGATCGCCACCGCCGCACCAAAGCCGGCGCCGGCCGAGACGCCCAGCGTGAAGGGCGACACCAGCGGGTTGCGGAACACGCCCTGATAGCAGGCGCCGGCAATCGCCAGCCCGCCGCCGACGGTCATGGCCGCAATGACGCGCGGCAGCCGCACATCGAGCACCACGGAGCCGACGACTGGCGGCCAGTCCTGCGCGATCGGCAGGAATTGCGCTGCGATCACCTTGATGACGGTGAGTGGCTCGACGGGATAGCGGCCGAGGAGGAAGGACAAAAGGAACAGGATGATGGGGAGCGCGATGAGCAGGATGGTTGCGAGGCTGCGGGTGGGCCTCCGCTGAGCGGCGGGCGCTAGCGACGCCACGGGCTAGTTCGGCCCGCTATAAGCCTGCCCGTAAAACTGCTGATAATACGCATCCGCCTGCTTCTGCATATCGATGTCGGCGAAGCGCTCGGGATAGAGCTTCTTGGCCATCCACAATTCACCCAGCGCCAGGGCCTCCGGCAGCGGATAGCCCCATGGCTTCACATATTCGGGCGTGATGTAGAGGCGCTTGTTCTCGACCGCGTCGACATGCTGCCAGGCCGCACCCTTCCTGATCTCGTCGGCCACCGGCGCATAACGGTCCTGCACGAAGATCACTTGCGGGTTCCAGGCCAGCACATCCTCCATCGACACCTTCGTGGCGCCGCGCACGCCGGAAGCGACATTGACGCCGCCGGAGCGTTTCATGATGACGCCGGTGTATTTGCCCGAACCGTAGGTGTTCATGTCGGGATTGGCCATGTAGAGCTTCACCCGCTCGGCGTCGGGGATCGAGGCGACGCGCTCCTCCACTTGCTTGCGCTGGGCAAAGGCATAGTCGATCAGCTGGTCCGCCCGCTCGCGCTTGCCGACGATGTCGCCGATCAGCCGCACACCGATCTTCAGGCCTTCCGCATAGGCGACGTCGTCATCGGCGAAGGTCGGGTTGAGTTTTGGCGCCTCGACGCCCTCGCCCTTCGACAGCGAGATCGCCACCACCGGTAGCCCGGCCTGCGACAGCTGCGCGATCATCGCCGGCGGCGCGTAATTGGTGACGAAGACGACATCCGGCTTCAGCTTCAGCACCTCCTCGACATTGGCGGTCGAGAGATCCCCCGGCATCGGCAGGCTGGTGAGCTGCGGTGCGTATTTGTCGAGGCCCGGAATAAGCTTTGGCCAGGTGCGCAGCACGCCGACGATTTTGTCGGCTGCGCCGAGCTCGACCAGTACGTCGAGCGTCTGATGCTGCAACACGACGATGCGTTCGACCTTGTCGGGCACGGTCACCGTGCGATTGAGCTGGTCGGTGATCGTGCGCGCCATCGCCGGCGCGAGCGCCATGAGCAAGGATAGCAAGGCAAGGGCCAGCACGCAGCCGCGACGCAGATTCATAGGGGACCTCCCGAGGGGCATTCGATGTGTTTGCATGCATATAGCGTAGGGCTGCATGCGGCAAGTTCATCTCGGCAGGTCGGCGCCCGCCTTCCTTCTCCCCTTGTGGAGAAGGTGGATCGGCGCGATAGCGCCGAGACGGTTGAGGGGTGTTCCAGCGAAGTGAGACGTTGGCGTTCCCTGGAACACCCCTCATCCGACCTCGCTTCGCGAGGCCACCTTCTCCCACAGGGGAGAAGGAAGACAGGCCGCCCTCACCCACCCTGCGGCAGCGCCACCGTCAAAAACCCAAAGTCCCGCAAAATCCCCTGCCCGACCGACGACAGGATAAACAGCGCCAGCGCCTGTCCCGCCGGCGAGCATCCCTCCAGCGTCGCCAGCCCATACTCCGGCACGACGTTCACCGCCGTCGGGATTTCCACGATATCGACACCCTCGGTCTCCTGCGCCAGCCCTTTGAGGCCGGTGCGATAACCCAGGAAGACATGGGCGGTGCCGGTGGCAAGTGCCGACGCGATCGGGTCGTAGCGACCCGGAATGTTTGATGTTTCCGAGCCACCGACCAGCATCTGCGCCTTGGCGTCGAGCAGCGCGAAGCTGCCGGGCCTGATCTGGTCGATGCGGCGGAAGATCGCCCAGGCATAGTCGCCGGACGGATCTTTCAGCGGTGTCGAGGTGGCGATTCCAATCGCCGGATCGAGCAGCCTGTCGACGAAGTTATTCGTGGTGAAGCCGGCATCGCGGCGCACGACCGCCGCCATCGTGTTGCGGGCGAAGACCACCGCCGGCCGCGCCAGCTTGAGCTCGGCAAGGCGGGCCGGATGGGCAAAGCTCGCCGAGAGGAAAATGTCGGGCCGTTCGCCGGCCTCGATGCGTTCGCGCAACAGGCCGGCGGGGCCAAGCCGTGTCTCGGCCGTCACACCTGAAATCGCCTGGAAAGCCGAGACCAGCGACGGCAGCACATGACGCAGGCTGCCGGCCGCATAGATCATGACCACGGCTTTTTTCGCTGGCGCCATTCTTGAACCTCTGCCTTATCCAGGCAGACGTTATATCAATCGGAAAATAGCGTTGCCTTGCATCGCGTCTGTACGTCGTCTCGGCCGAATGTTCAATCGGGCCGCCGATCGGCGCGACAGCCGTCCGGCTCCCTATGGGGAGCCGGCTGCTCTTCTGTGTGGGCAGGCGAATGCCTGTCCCAGTGGGCGGCTCAGGCTGCCGTGGGGTAATCCGTATAGCCCTTGGCCTTGCCGCCATAGAACGTCGCCGTGTCCGGAGCGTTCAGCTCGACATTCTGCTTCAGCCGGCTGACGAGATCGGGATTGGCGATGAACAGTTTGCCGAAGGCGACAAGGTCGGCATAGCCGTCGCCGACAGCCTTTTCGGCCAGCTCTTTGTTGTAGCCATTGTTCACCAGCCACGCGCCTTGCCCGCCTGCCTTGCGATAGGTGGCCTTGAGTTCAGCATAGTCGAACGGCTTGTCGCCTTGCTGGAAGTCACGCGCGCCGCCGGTCGCGCCTTCGACGACATGGATGAAGGCCAGGCCGCGGCTGCCAAGGCCCGCCACCACATGGTTGAACAACGGCTGCGGTTCGGCATCCGAAGTGTCGTTGGCGGGCGTCACCGGCGACAGCCTGATCCCGGTCTTGCCGGCGCCGATCGCAGCGGTGACCGCGTCGACCACCTCGAACAACAGGCGGGTCCGGTTCTCGATGGAGCCGCCATAATTGTCGGTGCGGTGGTTGGTGCCCGAGCGCAGGAACTGGTCGATGAGATAGCCATTGGCGCCATGGATCTCGACGCCGTCGAAACCCGCCACCTCGATCGCAGCCTTGGCGGCGCGGCGATAATCATCGACGATGCCGGGGATTTCGGCCGTTTCGAGTGCCCGCGGCTCGGAGGTCTCGGCGAACTCGCCGCTGCCATCCGGCTTGACGAGGAAAGTCTTGGATTTTGCCCTGATCGCGGACGGCGCCACCGGCTTGCCGCCTCCTGGCTGCAAACTGTCGTGCGAGATGCGTCCGACATGCCAGAGCTGGACCACGATCTTGCCGCCGGCCTTGTGAACGGCGTCGGTGACGCGCTTCCAGCCGGCAAGCTGATCCGCGCCGTAGAGGCCGGGCACATCGGCATAGCCCTGGCCCTGATGGCTGATGGCGGTGGCCTCGGTCACGATCAGCCCGGCCGTGGCGCGCTGGCTGTAATAGGTGACAGCGAGGTCGCCGGGCACCGCATTGGGCGAGCGGTTGCGCGTCAGCGGCGCCATGACGATGCGGTTCGCCAGCGCCAGGTCACCGGCCCGCAAGGGATCAAAGAGTGTAGCCATTAGAAATGCCTTTCATGCATTTTGGGATATGGGGGAGGATCGTCAGAGACCGGACAGGGCGGCCTGGAAGGCGGCGATGGTTTCTTCGTTGCGCTTGTAGAACACCCATTGACCGACCCGCCGCGTCGTCACGAGGTCGGCAGACGCCAGCGTCGCCAGATGTGCCGAAACACTGGACTGCGCCAGGCCACGGCCATCGAACTGGCTGGCGCAAACACCCATCTCGAGCGGATGCGCCTGTTCGGCGAAGTGCCGTTCAGGCTCCTTCAACCACGCCAGCACATCGCGCCGAAACGGATGCGCCAGTGCCTTCAATATGATGTCGTTGTCCATCTTCATCCTGCATCGGTCTCACCAGATATATAGATCGGGTGGAGACGATATGGCAGGAAATCCATGCTATTGTTAAGGGCCATTGGAGAAAATCGCTCCGATCGCATGGCCGCGAAAGGGGCCAATCGCCTTAGGCCCAATGATCGACCTCAAAATCCTTGCCATCTTGTACGTAAACGCGTACAAGATGGCCCATGCGAACCACATCCTACAGTGACCTCAGGCGCAACCTGGCCGCTACGATAGACAGCGTGAACGCTGATCATGAGCCGGTCATCATCACGCGCGACCGCGGCAAGCCGGCGGCAGTGCTGATGTCGGTGGAGGATTTCGCCTCCTACGAGGAAACCCGCTATCTCCTGCGCAGCCCGCGTAACGCCGATCGCTTGCTTGAGGCGACGCAGGGATTGGACCAAGGCGAAGGGACCGAGCGCGAGCTTCCCGAGTGAAGCTGATCTTCCATGAACGCGCATGGGAGGATTATCTGCACTGGCAGGCAACCGACGCCAAACTGCTTGCACGCGTAAATGCGCTCATCAAGGAATGCACCCGCACGCCGTTTACCGGGACAGGCAAGCCAGAACCGTTGCGTGGGCCACTTTCGGGATGGTGGTCACGGCGCATCACGCAGGAGCATCGTCTGGTCTACCGCGCAGGCGAAGACAGCCTGTTCATCGCGCAATGTCGCTACCACTATTGAGAGAGAGCTGACCAGCCTTTCGGAGCCGGCTGTCGTCTCTATCCCCGCCCGACAACCAGCTGTGGGCAAGCCCGAAGGCCTGCCATCAGCTGACCGCCAGCACCTTGCCCGTATCGTGCTGGCGCACGAAATCCACATGGCTGCCGTCCCAGTGATAGCTGTAGTGCCGGCCTTGCACCGGGACTGTAATGACATCTGGCCAGAAGATGCCGATGCATTGGCCGCCCGGCATGCGCACGCTGTTCCACACCAGCCCGTCGCTGCCCTGCGCCCGCAGCGCCCGCCCTTCCGCCTGCGAGGCCGTGTAATCGTCAGGATCGAGCACGCCGGGTACCGCATTGACGTCATCGAGGTCGCGGTCGACGCTGCCGATCAGCACGCGAAAGTCAGCCGTCCAGCCCGGATCCTCATTGGTGGCGCGCATGAAGTTCTGGTGGTGGTGGATGGTCTCGGCCAGCGCCACATCCTCGCTGTCGCCGGCATAATAGAGGCCGTAGCTGCCATCGGAAAAGCGGCCGGGCCGCAGCGGCGAACAATGCACGAAGGGCGCCATGACGAAGCTGGCGCCGGGGCCGGAAACCCGCCTTGCGGCAGTCACCTTGCCGAGGTCGCCGATCTCCAGCCGGATGCGTGGATTGGTCTTCTCCTCCACCGAGGCCAGCGCCTCCCAGTCGCGCGGATCGGCAATGTCCTCGAACAGGTCGATCGGCGGATGGATGGAGCGGATGATGCGAAAGGTCTGGTGCCACTGGACGCGGCGCCGGACCGCAAGCCCACTCACCATGCACCACGCTCCGCATCGAGCCATTCGCGCATCGCGGCAAGGTCGGAGATTTCGCCACGCAGCATCAGGTCGAGCGCCGACTGGCCGCCAAACGTCGCATTGGGCTTGCGGATCCAGGCATAGCCCCGCGCCGGCTCGGTGAAGAGGTAGCGCAAGCCCTTGTGGATACCCATCAGATGCGCCATGCGGGTGCGCAGGTCGCGATCGATCCGGCCGATGCCGCCCTCTTTCCATCGCGCCCAGGTGCGCGCCGACATGCCGCCAAGCAGGATGCAGGCCTCCAGATCGGTGAGGTTCCACGCCTTGAACAGATTGACCGTGGTGCGCGCCAGAGCGCCCGCCTCTTCCTCTGAAATGGCTGACCCTACCGTGGCCGGCGTGGTGACGATGGACTGAAGCTGCATTTTCGAACCTCTGCTATTGGCAGAGATATAGCATGTATTTGCCAATTGGCAAGGATGACATCAGAAAAGCCGCATTGCAAGGCTGGGGTTTCCTCGCCCCACTTTCGTCCACGTTAGGCACAAATCTTCTAAGAGTGCCTTGATTGATCGGCCCGAGACTTGATTGCCACGTGGTTCCCCCAATCCGTCGCTGCTTTGCAGCGCCACCTTTCCCCCCTCCGGAGGGAAAGGAAAGGAGCTTTGCTCGGCGAGCGTTGGCAGCAATAGGCTCGCGCCCTTCCTCTACCCCGTCGATCGGGGGAGAGGTGTCGAGCGAAGCTCGACGGAGTGGGGGTCGACCAGCGCTGCCTAAGACAATGCATGCGCCGAGCTGCTACTCAGCTGCCTTCGCGTGAGCGAGGAACCCAGGTTCTGAAAGGATCCCGCCTACTTCCCCAGCACCTTCGCCTTGCAGGCCGGGCTCAGTTCCTTCAGATGCTTCTTCAGGCATGGGCCGGCGCTGCCGTTCGGAAATTGCGGGCAAAGCCGCTGCCGGTCTTCCTTGCACGGCGAATTGGCGATCGTCGACTTGGCATTGGCCTCGACACCGACCGCCAGCACCATCGCCGCCACGGCGGCGATTCCCAGCACTTTCCCTATTTTCATTCCAGCCACCCCATTGTTCACGACGGCTGAACCTGCCCGATGCCGGAGGGGCCAACAACTAACGGTATCGGGAGGTAACCGCAGACGTCGGTTAAAAACCGCCTCACATCGGCTTCGCGCTTGCGCGCCTCCCTTGCGCAGGATTGGAAGTTACGCCATGAATGATTTGGGGGGAATTCAAATGAAAATACGTATTTTTGCCGCCTTGGCGGCAGCGCTTACTGTTTCCGGCTGCGCATCGGTAGTGCGTGGAACTACAGATAAAGTCTCCATAAATTCAAACCCGCCGGATGCGACGATACGAACATCCCTCGGACATTCTTGCCCGGCATCGCCATGCACTGTCGAAGTAAGCCGAAAAGAAGGCTTCACCGCCTTTGCCGACAAGGAAGGCTACAAGCCAGGCAGCATTTATATTGGCACCAACATGAGTGGGAAAGGTGCCGCGGGGCTAGCCGGAAATATCTTGGTCGGCGGTCTGATTGGCGTCGGCGTCGACGCGATGACCGGCGCCACGCTGGATCATTTTCCGAATCCGGCGCTTATAACTCTGGTTCCTGTCGAAGCGCCCGGCGAGAGCACGAAGGCGGTTGCCCCGCCTCCTGCTCCGCCAACGAAAAACAACAGCGCACGTACTGGCGTCTGACCGAAGGGGCGGACCCTACTCCGCAGCCTCATACCCGGCGATGCCCTTGATCTCGAGGAAATCCTCGAGACCATACTCGGCATACTCACGGCCATTGCCCGACTGCTTGTAGCCGCCGAAGGGCAGGCCGGCGTCCCAGGTCGGGTAGTTGATGTAGACATTGCCGGAGCGCATGCGCGCCGCCACGTCGCGGGCCTTTTGGATGTCCTTGGCCTGGATATAGGAGGCAAGGCCATAGACCGTGTCGTTGGCCTGCTCGACCGCCTGTTCGACCGTGTCGTAGGGCATGATCGCCAGCACCGGCCCGAAAATCTCTTCGCGTGCGATGCGCATGTCGTGGGTGACGTCGGCGAACACGGTCGGCCTGATGTAGTAGCCGCGGTTGAGTTCGGCGGGGCGGCCGGGGCCGCCGGCGACGAGCGTCGCACCCTCGTCGATACCGGCCTGGATCAGGTCCTGGATCTTGTCGAACTGGATCTGGCTGACGACCGGGCCAAGCTTGGTGTTGGCGCCATCGGCCGGGCCGACGGTGAACTTTTCCGCCGCGACCTTGGCATAGCCGGCGGCCTCGTCATGGCGGTCGCGCGGCACGAACATGCGGGTCGGCGCATTGCAGGACTGACCTGAGTTGCCGAAGCAGCCGGCGACGCCCTTGGTGACGGCCTTTTCGAGGTCGACATCCGGGAACAGGATGTTGGCCGATTTGCCGCCAAGCTCCTGGTGCACGCGCTTGACCGTATCGGCGGCGGCCTTGGCCACCAGGATGCCGGCCCGCGTCGACCCGGTAAACGACATCATGTCGATGTCGGGATGGCTGGACAGCGCCTGGCCGACGCCGGGGCCATCGCCATTGACGAGGTTGAACACGCCCTTCGGCACGCCGGCCTCGTCGATGATCTCGGCGAAGATGATGGCGTCGAGCGGCGCGATTTCGGACGGCTTCAGCACCATGGTGCAGCCGGCGGCAAGTGCGGGACCGACCTTGCAGGTGATCTGGTTAAGCGGCCAGTTCCACGGCGTGATCAGGCCAACGACGCCGATCGGCTCCTTGACGATCAGCGCGCTGCCCTTGACGTGGCGGAACTGGAAAGTTTTCAGCACTTCCGCCATCTTCTCCAGATGCGCCTGGCCGACACCGACCTGGCTGTCGAGCGCCATCTGGCGCGGCGCGCCCATTTCGCGCGACACGGCGAGCGCCAGATCCTTCGAGCGCTTCTTGTAGACCGCGATGACGCGGTTCAGGATGTCGAGGCGCTCTTCCACCGAGGTGAAGCCGAAGGAGTTGAAGGCGCGCTTGGCGGCGGCCACCGCTCTGTCGACATCGGCCTTGGAGCCGAGCGAGATCTGCGCGAAGGCATCCTCGTTCGACGGGTCGATGACATCGAGCGTGTTGGGCACAACAGGATCGACCCACGCGCCATCGATATAGAACTGCAGATTGTGTGACATGGTTTTCTCCCTGGGGGCGCCGTATGGCCTGATCGGCCGTGATATGTGGCTAGAGATAACGATGCACAAACGCCGGTGTCAAACGCAACCCCCGAAGTGGTTAAGCCAGCGCCCCCAGTGATTGAGCCAGACGCTTTGGGCCAGAATGAAACTACAGCAGCGTGTGTCCTGCCTCGACCAGGTGCTGTCTCGCCGCTTCCTGATCCGCCGCTTTCACCAGCAGATGATCGCCGTCGAAGGTGGACACCAGGAAGATGCCCAGCCCATTTTCCGACAGCGGCTGGATGACCGACAACACGATGCCGGTCTCGTCGAAAGCAAAGGGGCCTTGCAATTTGAAGGCGACCCAGTCGCCATCGTGCTTGACCGAGCCTGGAACGCGATCCTGCAGGCACGTGATCGAAAGCTCGTCGTCGGTCCTGGTGATGCTGACAAAGCCCGGCCCGTCCGCCCAGCCGGGAATGCTGTCGCCCGCTCCGAGTCGCGAGATCGCGTATGGCCCGGGAAGTTGCTTCAGTTTGACCCTGGCAGCCATCGTCGTATCCATGCCTCCGATTGACCGCTATCGCGTCAATTTCTTGCTCATATAGACCGTCATGCCGCCCATGAACGGCTCTTCCCGGTCGATCACATAGCCGTTCCTCTTGTACAGCGAGACATTGGCCTCGAAGGCGCCATTGGTCAGCAGGCGCAGCTCGGGGCGACCGGCTTCGAGCGCCTTCTGCTCAGCCCGCTCCAGCAACAGCAGGCCGACGCCCCTGCCCTGTGCGTCCGGCGCGACGCAGACATTCTCGATCCAGAGATGATCGTCGGCGAGCATGGTTTCGATCATGCCGACGATGCGGCCGTCCGCCACGGCGAGTTCGAACGGATGCTCGGCGACGGCCTTGTCGTAATCGGCGCGCATCGGCAGCGGCTCGCGGCCGATCAGGGGCACCCATTTGGCATAGGCTGCGCGCACAATGTCCCTGATGGCCGGGACATCGGCGGATTCGGCCGGCCGAAACCGGATGGAAGAGTTGATGGTCATGACAGTGCTCCAGGCATGGAAAACCCCGCCGGCGTTGTCGCGGGCGGGGCTGGAAACGAACGAACCGGATTTATTGTGCCGGGTCTTGTCGTCGCGCAATCAGCTTGCCGCTCCGCAGTGCGCAGGGGCGGCGTCGGTTGGTGTTGGTGGGCGCGAGGGCGAACATGGCGCCAAGCTGGCGCAGGAAGCGCGGCGCTGTCAAGGCGGTCGTACAATCGCTATTGTCTCACGTCGGCGGAGTGCTCTTGGCCGGCGAGCATATGCTTTACACCGACAGCAATTGATCAATGGACAAAAGTATGACCGGAACGCTGAATAAAGCGGTGCGGATGGTTGCCATCCTGAACCTTGGTTACTTCGGGATCGAGTTTGCCGTAGCGGTTTGGATCCGATCGGTATCGCTGTTTGCGGACAGCATCGATTTCCTGGAGGATGCATCTGTCAACCTCCTGATCATGGTCGCGTTGGGCTGGACTATCCGCAACAGAGCGCGGCTCGGAATGGCGCTGGCAGGGATACTTCTGATCCCGGCTTTGGCAACCCTTTGGACGGCTTGGGAGAAATTCAACATTCCAATTCCGCCAGCGCCCGTTCCGCTAACGCTTACAGCGGCTGGCGCCATCCTCGTCAACCTGTCGTGCGCTCTCATGCTCGCTCGCTATCGCCGTCACAGCGGCAGCCTTACTCATGCGGCATTTCTCTCGGCGCGCAACGATGTCCTAGCCAATATCGCAATCATCGCCGCCGGCCTCGTCACGGCATTTGTGTGGCACTCGGCCTGGCCGGATATTGTCGTTGGCCTTGCCATCGCAGTCATGAATGCGGACGCGGCCCGCGAGGTTTTCACGGCCGCGAGACGCGAATTCGCAGAAACCCAAATTTCGAGCTGAGACACCACCGCCCGATCCGGGCACGATCCTCCTCAATACTCCTGCGCCGTCGGCGCTATAAGGTAGATCGTCTCTCACAAAACCAAAAACAATGGCCTTGCAGATGCCCGACCCAACACACGCTCACTGCTTCGTTCCTGTCACCGATACGATCCGTGCGCCGCTCGTTCTGCTCCATGGTTCGGGCGGCAACGAGTTCGAGCTGCTGCCCTTGGCCGGTGAACTGGCGCCTGAGGTGGCGAGGCTCGGCATCCGTGGCACAGTCGCCATCGATGGCGGGCATGCCTTCTTCCATCGTTTTCCAGATCGCCGAGTGGACGAAGCGGATATTGCCGCCAGGGCGCCTGTGCTGGCGGAATTCATCGAAGCGGCCTGCGGCCACTACGGCTTGAACGGACGCCCCATAGCCATCGGCTTTTCCAACGGTGCCATCATGGCGGCAGCGCTGCTGCTGACCCATCCCGGCCTGTTGGCGGGGGCGGTCCTGTTTCGTCCCCTCTCCCCGTTCACCGGCGATCTCCCGACCCATCTGGACGGGACGCCCGCGCTGATCCTTGATGGAGACAGCGACAACCGCAGATCGCCGGGCGACGGCCTGCGACTGGCTCAGCGGCTGGTCCGTGCAGGGGCGTCGGTGACCCATCATGTGCTGCCGGTCGGCCACTCGATCACCGCCGAGGACAAGCGAATTGCCGGCGAGTGGCTTCAGGCGATTGCACGTTAAACAGTTCGGGGCCAACGCTTCCGCCAGCGGCCTAATACTCCTGCGCCGTCGGCCGAAACAATATCTCGTTGATGTCGACCTCCTCGGGCTGGCTCATGGCGAACACCACCGTCCTGGCGAAGGAATCCGCCGGGATCGCCACGCGGTCGCCGAGCGCGCGCACGCACTCGGCGACATCGGGCTCCTTGCGCTTCAGCGATCGATGCGTGCCGCCTGTTGCGGGGAATAGCGCTCGCCCTGCACGGCAATCGCCGAGACAGCGTCTTCGATGTTGGCAAGATCGTCCGCCGTCAGCGCGACAGTGGCCGATCCGATGTTCTCCTCGAGCCGATTGAGCTTCGTCGTGCCGGGGATCGGAACGATCCAAGGCTTTTGCGCCAGCAGCCAGGCGAGCGCGACCTGCGCCGGGGTCACCTTCTTCTGCGCCGCGATCGCAACGATCGCATCGACCAGCGCCTGGTTCGCCTTGCGGGCCTCCTCCGCGAAGCGCGGCACGGTGTTGCGGAAGTCGCTGCTATCGAAGGTCGTGCTGGCGTTGATGGCGCCGGTCAGGAACCCCTTGCCCAGCGGGCTGAAGGGCACGAAGCCGATGCCCAGTTCCTCGAGTACCGGCAGGATCGCCTCCTCGGGCTCACGCCACCACAGCGAGTATTCGCTTTGAAGGGCGGCGACCGGCTGCACAGCGTGCGCCCGCCTTATGGTGCGCACACCGGCTTCGGAGAGGCCGAAATGCTTGACCTTGCCCTGGCTGATCAGGTCCTTCACCGCGCCCGCCACCTCTTCGATCGGCACCACCGGATCGACACGGTGCTGGTAGAGCAAGTCGATGCGGTCGGTCCTCAGCCGCTTGAGCGAAGCCTCTACGACGTCGCGAATATGCTGCGGCCGGCTGTCCATACCCTCATGTCCGGCGGAACCTGCGATGTCGATGCCGAATTTGGTGGCGATCACCACCTGGTCGCGGATCGGCTGCAGCGCCTCACCGACGACGTCCTCGTTGGTGAACGGTCCATAGACTTCCGCCGTGTCGAAGAAGGTGATGCCGCGCTCGAACGCCGAGCGGATCAGGCGAACCGCATCCGCAGTCTCCATCGGTGTCCCGTAGGAATGGCTCATGCCCATGCAGCCAAGCCCGATGGCCGAGACTTCGAGGTCGCTCTTTCCAAGTGTGCGCTTTTGCATGTCAATTCTCCTTCGGTGTGATCCGCACCGTGGCGGCGCGGGCGCGCGGCGCGATCATCGGCGCGAGATAGGGGCTGGCTGCGTATTTCGCCCTGTAGGCGTCATCGATGCGGTCGTTGACGGTTCCCTCGACCGCCTCGAAGCCGACATCCCTGGCCATGCCGGCAGCGGTGATGCGACCGGCCTTCTGCTTGATCGCGGCCTGATACCAGCGTGACTGCAGGCCATTGTAGCCGCGCACATAAAGCGCGCCGCCGACAACGACCGACCAGATCCATGTCGGCGTCCCCAGGGTCACGCCATCATCGCGCAACGGCGAAATATGCAGATCGTCGGTCGCCGCGATCCTTGCGAGTTCGTCCTCCGACCATGGCATGGCTTCACCCCTTCTCGGCGTCGGCCTGCTCGAAGACTTTCCGTGCAATGCCGATCGCGGTGCTGGCCGCCGGCCATCCGGCGTAGAAGGCGAGATGCGTGATGGTTTCGATGAGTTCGTCGGGGGTGACGCCATTGTCGAGCGCCCGCTTCATATGGAAAGGCATCTCGTTGACCCGGTAGTTCGAGACCAGGCTGGTGACGGTGACGAGGCTGCGATCGCGCGGCGAAAGGCCGGGGCGCTTCCAGACATCCCCGAACAGCACCTCGTCGGTGTATTTGCCGAGCGCGGGCGCGATATCGGAGAACGGGCTTTTGGGGGCGTCAGTCATTGAGAGCTTCCTTCGCTAGGGGATGTATCGGACATGGAGCCGGGAACCGCCGCGTCAAACCCCGTAGTGGTCGTCGCTGACCTTCTCCATCCAGTCGACGACCTTTCCGTCGAGCGCTTCGGCAATGGCGATATGGCTCATTGCCGTGGTTGGCGCCGCGCCATGCCAGTGCTTTTCGCCGGGCGCGAACCAGACGATGTCGCCGGGGCGGATCGGTTCGATCGGCCCAGCCTCGCGCTGGACAAGCCCGGCGCCTGACAGGACGATCAGCGTCTGGCCGAGCGGATGGGTGTGCCAGGCGGTGCGCGCGCCGGGCTCGAAGGTCACGGTGGCACCGCCGACGCGGGCGGGTTCGCTGCCCTTGAAGGGCGCGTCGATGCGCACCGTGCCCGTGAAATACTCCGCAGGGCCTTTCGCCGAGGCTTGCGAGCCGCTTCGCTTGATATCCATGGTTTTTCCTTTTCCCGGCGCCGGGCAGATCACCGCCACGAACTTCAGGGCCGCCGATTTCGGGCAGCCAATTGTGATAGCCACTATTTAGCGCCTGCGATTGGCCTGGATTAGGTGCTATATCCCGCATGTACTTATGAGGAGAGCTCATCAATGCCGCGAGACAATCTCAACGAGCTGACCGCCTTCCTCGCGGTCGCGCGCGAAAAAAGCTTCACCCGGGCGGCGGCTCAGCTGGGCGTCTCGCAATCGGCGCTCAGCCACACGGTGCGGGCGCTGGAGGAGCGGCTCGGCGTGCGGCTGCTCACCCGCACCACGCGCAGCGTCTCGCCCACCGAGGCCGGCGAGCGGCTGACGCGCTCCATCGGGCCGAGGCTCGACGAGATCGAGGCCGAACTCGTCGCGGTGAGCGCCTTGCGTGAAAAGCCCGCCGGCACCATCCGTATCACCGCCGGCGAGCACGCCGCCGACGCCGTGCTGTGGCCGGCGATATCAAGGCTGCTGCCCGACTATCCCGACATCAGGGTCGAGATCATCGTCGACTACGGCCTGACCGACATCGTCGCCGAGCGCTACGATGCCGGCGTGCGGCTGGGCGAACAGGTGGCGCGCGACATGATCGCGGTGCGCATCGGCCCCGACCAGCGCATGGCCGTGGTCGGATCGCCGGCCTACTTCGCCAAACGGCCGAAGCCGCGCTCACCGCAGGACCTGACCACGCACAATTGCATCAACCTGCGCTTGCCGACCTATGGCGGGCTCTATGCCTGGGAATTCGAAAAGGCCGGGCGTGAGCCGAAGGTGCGCGTCGAGGGCCAGCTGATCTTCAATACATCCGGCTTGCGCATGAATGCCGTGCTGACCGGCCTCGGCCTTGCCTATCTGCCGCAGGATCAGGTGCACGCGCACCTTGCCAGCGGCGAACTGGTGCGGGTGCTGGCCGACTGGTGCCCGCCCTTCCCCGGCTACCACCTCTACTACCCCAGCCGCCGCCAGGCGACACCAGCCTTCTCGCTGCTGGTCGATGCGCTGCGCTATCGGGGCTAGAACTCTGGACTCGATCCACGTTCCTTCTATCTTCGCGATCAACCGATCTAAAGCACCGGAGCATCGCCGTGACCGTGACCGACCTCTATCGAGGCTATATCGACTGCCTCAACAGTCAGGATTGGGCGCGGCTGCACCGCTTCGTCCATGACGAGGTGCACCACAACAGCGAGCGCGTCGGGCTGTCAGGCTACCGCGAAATGCTGGAGCGGGATTTCCGCGAAATTCCGGACCTCTATTTCGATGTCCAGCTCTTGATCTCCGAGCCACCCTTCATCGCCAGCCGCATCCAGTTCCACTGCACGCCGAGGGGGACTTTCTTCGGCCTGCCGATCAACGGCAAGAAGGTCTCGTTCAGCGAGAACGTGTTTTATGAGTTTCTCGACGACCGGATCAGGAATGTCTGGTCGGTGATCGACAAGGCGGCGATCGCGGCGCAGCTTTGATGCGGCCAGTTCCCTTCTCCCCGTTCTACGGGGAGAAGGTGCCGGCAGGCGGATGAGGGGGCACCGACTTCCGCAATGAAAGCAATCGTTCGCAAAAATCGATCATTCTAACCAAAACAATTCGTTGGAAAGATCGGTTCAGGAATGGCATTCTCCAGGGGTACTTGCCTGGAGAATTGCATTGTCGTCCTTCACCCACATCACGAACGATATTCCGAAAAGCACGATTTCGGCCGATCTGGCCGCCGGCCGCAAGCGGCTCGATTTGGTGTGGAACGGCGTCATTCCCGGCATCGTGCTGGTGGCGATGATCACGGCTGTTGCCTTCTCGGCGCACAATGTCTCCGGCTTTGCCTTGTTCAGCCCGATGATCCTGGCCGTCGTCGCCGGCATGATCTATTCCAACGTGCTCGGCACGCCGGCGCACGCCAAGGCCGGCATCGCCTTCTCGCAAAAGCGCCTGCTGCGCTTTGCCATCGTGCTGCTCGGCTTCCAGCTGACGCTCGGCCAGGTCGTCTCGATCGGCGCCGGCGGCGTCGGCATCGTCGCGCTGACGCTTGGCTCGACCTTCGTCTTCACCATCACGCTCGGCCGGCTGATCGGCGTCGACGCCAAGCTGGCGCAGCTGATTGCCGCCGGCACGTCGATCTGCGGCGCTTCGGCCATCGTCGCCACCAACATCGTCACCGATGCGCGCGACGAGGACGTCACCTATGCCGTTGCCTCGATCACGCTGTTTGGCACTATCGCCATGCTCGGCTTCCCGCTGCTGGCGCCGCTGCTCGGCCTCGACCAGCACGCGTTTGGCCTGTGGGCCGGCGCCTCGATCCATGAGGTGGCGCAGGTCATCGGCGCCGGTTTCCAGAACGGCACCCAGTCCGGCGAGATCGCCACGGTGGCCAAGCTGACGCGCGTTGCCATGCTGGCGCCGATGGTCATCGCGCTCGGCCTGATGGCGCGGCGCACGAGGAGTGGCGACCAGTCGGCAGCGCGTCCGCCCATGCCATGGTTCGTCGCCGCTTTCGTCGCCGTCGTGGCGCTGAACAGCCTGGTCACCGTGCCCGCCGAAGTGAAGTCGGCAATAGTGCTCGCCACCACCATCATGCTGACCATGGGGCTCGCCGCCATGGGCCTGCAGGCCGACATCTCGCAGCTGCGCTCGCGCGGCCTGCGCCCGCTGGCACTGGCCTTCTGCGCCTTCCTGTTCATCGGCAGCTTCAGCTTGATGCTGGTGAAGTTCGCCTAGACATCGATACGGCTTGCCAGCGAGTTTGGGAATCAATCCACATCGGCTAGGCTCCGCGCATCAGCCCGCGAGCCCAACCGATCCATGCCGTTTGTTCCCCTGCCCTTCGTCGTCGCCTTGCTGCTGTTCATCCTGCTTTGGGTCGTCGCCAGGCGCGGGGATGACGCGGCGCCCAACCTGTCGTTCCTTGGCCTGATCCTGCTCAGCGCGCTGCAATCGGTGCTCGTCGGCCTGCGCTGGGGCTATGGCATCAGCGAGGTCGGCTACATCGCCCCGGTGTCCGCCGCGATCATGCCGTCGCTGCTCTATGCCGGTGTCTCCAGGCTCGTCCGCACCAGCGACCGCCAATGGCCGGCGCGGCTCGCCATCCACGCCACGCCGGCCGTCATCCTCGTCATGCTGATGATCTTTTGGCCGGCGGCCATCGACTTCGCGCTGATATCGATCGATTTCATCTACGCCGCCGCCATTCTCTGGCTGCTTCGTTCCGGCGCGGACGGCCTTCGCCTTGCTCCTTTCGACGGGGCTGTCCCGGCCTATCGGGCCATCATTGCCGCGGCGGTAACACTGTGCCTGTCGGGAATGGTCGATGTGCTGATTTCCCTTGAGCTGGCGTTGGGGCATGGCGCGCGCGCGGCGACGGTGATCGGCATCGCCAATCTCTTCATCCTCGTCTTTGTCGGCGTGGCGGCGGCGGCGGCCAGCCAAAGTCACGTCCCGCTCAATGCGGCTGAACCGGCGGAGGCTCCGCCCCCGACAGGGTTCGGCGAAGACGCCGATACGCTTCGCCGGGTCGATGAGACGATGCAGGAGAAAAAGCTCTACCGCGACGCCGATCTCAACCTCAACCGCCTTGCCCGCCGCGCCGGAATTCCGGCACGCCAGATTTCAGCAGCGATCAACCGGGCGACGGGCAAGAACGTCTCGCAATATGTCAACGAACACCGCATCGCCGAGGCCTGCCGGCTCTTGAGCGAGACCGACCAGTCGGTGACCGAGATCATGCTGACGGTCGGCTTCCAGACCAAGTCGAATTTCAACCGCGAGTTCCGCCGCGTCACCGACATGACGCCGCTCGCCTGGCGGGAACGCAACGCCCAGTCGCCCTCGCTCGCGAGCCCCGTGAGCGGCTGAAATCCAGCGGCGCGGTTCGCGTCGAACAGTACTCAATCGCGATAAAGCACGTTCTCGATCGTGTTCGAGGTCTCCGGCCGCGTTCGAATGCGCTGATATCGCGGCATGAACACAGCTACCGAACACGACCGTCAACTGGCCGGGAGCCGAAGGCTCCAGACTTGCCAGCCCATGGCGCGTTTTCGGCAACGGAGATATCAAATGAGATTCTGGATCACGCTTTGCACCATCATCGCTTCGACAATAGTCATGCTGAATGCGAGCATCGCCGGCGAGACTGTCGGCGTTCGTCACTTTCCCGCCGCATCCAGGGAGCGCGGCACCGATCTCGATGTGACGGTCTGGTACCCGGCACAGCCTGGCGGTGAGCCGGTCAGCCTTGGCGACAGCGAGCTTTTCGTCGGCACCTCAGCCATGCGTGATGCGCCAATATCAGGTGGAAAATTTCCGCTGATCCTGCTGTCGCATGGCGCCGGCCTGGCGGGAAACCCGCAAGCGCTGAGCTGGATCGCAACGCCTCTGGCCAGGCAGGGATTTGTCGTCGCCGCTCCCACCCATCCGGGCAATACGGGGCCAAAACGATCCGCCGCCGAGACGATGAAACTCTGGTTGCGGCCCGCCGACCTCACGGCGACGCTGGACGCGATAGGCAAGGACACGGTCTTCAGCGATCACCTCGAGCAAGGCAAAGTCGGTGTTCTCGGCCTTTCCATGGGCGGCAATACGGTGCTGGCGATAGCCGGGGCCCGCGTCGACCCCAGGCTGCTGGCGGCCTATTGTGATACGGACCTGCTCAACGCCTCGCTTTGCCAGTGGCTCAGGCAAAGCGGCGTCGATCTCCACGCCATGGATCTGCAGCCCGCCGGCCGCGACAACACCGACGAGCGCATCCGTTTCGCCATGGCGGTCGATCCCGCCCCAGTCGATGTCTTCGGCGCCAAGAGCTTCGCCGGGATCAAAGTTCCGGTCGCCATCGTCAATCTTGGCCGGCCGGGGAAAATCCCGACCACCGCCGACGCCTCAGGGATCGCCAAGGCCATTGCAAATGCCAGCTACGCGACGATCGAGGATGCCAGCCATTACAGCATGTTCGGCGAGTGCAAGCCGGGTGCATTGGCCATCATCGCGGCCGAAGAGATCGGTGATCCGGTGTGCGATGATGGGGGTGGCCGCTCACGCGGGGAGATTCATGCGCAGCTGATTGATATGACCGCTGCGGCGTTTACGCGCGCGCTGAAGGCGGGGCGATAGGCCGGGATTCGCTTCAGCGGTGGTCTGCGCTGCGTCGCTACGCTCCATGCTCCGCCCGCGGATGACGAAAGGACGGAGTCGCTTCCCTCAATCCTCGAACGAACTCGCCGCGGCATAGATCGCGGCCAGTTTTTCGATGCCGGCCTGGTCAGCCTTGTCGAAGCGGCCGGGCAGCGGGCTGTCGAGATCGAGCACGCCGAAGACGCCTTCATCGTCTTCGAGCAGCACGACCAGTTCCGAGCGCGAATCGGCATCACAGGCGATGTGGCCGGGAAAATCATGCACGTCCTTGATCAGCATCGAGGTGCCGAGCTGGACCGCCGTTCCGCACACGCCCTTGCCGACAGCGATGCGCACGCAGGCCGGCTTGCCCTGGAAGGGTCCGAGCACCATTTCCTCGTCCGAGGCCAGGAAATAGAAGCCGGCCCAGTTGAGGTCGGGCACCATCTGGAAGATGAGCGCCGCGGTGTTGGCGGCATTGGCGATCGAGTCGCTTTCGCCGTCGAGCAGCGCCTTCAGCTGTGTGGCGAGGTCGCGGTAGAATGCCGGCTTGTCCGAGATGTCGATGGCCTTGGCCGCAAACATGGCTTGTCTCCGAACTGAGAACGCGGTTCCGTTTCCGCAAGCTCTGCACCAAACGACCACGGGATGACACTAGCGTGAATTCCATCCCCGGCGAAAGCCGCAAGATCAGGATTGCCGTACTTAGCGACAAGCCGCTATTGTCGGCGCTATTTCAGAGGCAGAAAGAGCTCAACGACCACTTCGTGCAGAGGCCCTTCCGCGACGAGGGACAGGTGTCGTTGGCAATAGACCGGGAAGTCGCGCACTTCCTCGCCGCTGGCCGGCAGCCATTCACGATAAAGGTAGAGTGCCGCGGGCTCGAGATTGTTGGTATTGCCGGGATAGCGCAGCACCGCGCAGCGTCCGCCGGGAATGACGCCGGCCTTCATCTGCCCGTCATTCGGGTCGATGGGCTGGTCGGTGCCGACGCAAATGTCCATGCTGTAGTCGGCCGCGATAGCCGGCTCCCTTTCGGAACGGAAGATGTTGAAGGTCGGGCTTGTCTGGGGCGACAGGCCGTGGGCCTTACGCCAGGCGATGAACCGCTGGATGGTGTCCTGGAGCGTCGACCGGTCGCCGCGATGCTCCATGACAGCCACCGGCGTTGGCGGCACATCGCGGATCATCACGTCGCCTGGTTCGAAGATTATCTGCATGAGCGTGTTCCTTGCTTTGTCGAAGGGCCCGAAGGCCATTAGCCACGCCCCCCAGTCGGGAGATTTCCGGAACGACGAAGGCGATTGCCCAAACCGTTGCCGGAAGGCGCGGGCAAAGGCATCCGGTGCGTCGTAACCGGCGTCCATCGCTATGTCGGTGACGCTTTCGGCGTCGCTTCCAGCAAGCCTGTATGAAGCCCGCCTCATGCGGGCGAGCTGGACATAGCGATGCACGGACACCCCGAAGGTTGATGTGAACTGCCGGTGGAAATGATATTTCGAGAACGCCGCGACGCCGCTCAATGCTTCCAGATCCAGATCGCCATCCAGGTGCTGGTCTATGTGGTCCAGCACCCGTTGCATCCGGGCATGATAGTTCTCAAGTGCCGTCTTCAACGTCTCGCCTCCATGACAACACCAGATAGACGCTCCCGGAGATGACACGCTCGACCGATCTTGCGGTCTGACGTGGGATCGACCAAAGCCCTCTACCGGCTTGCCGTGACATCGCGCAGCGGTGGCCGGCCGTAAAGCCGGCTGTATTCGCGGCTGAACTGCGATGGGCTCTGGTAGCCGACGCTGTAGCCGGCCGAGCCGACATCCAGCCGGTCGCTCAGCATCAGGCGCCGCGCTTCGTGCAGGCGCAGCTGCTTCTGGTACTGCATCGGCGTCATCGCCGTAACCGCCTTGAAGTGGTGATGCAGCGAGGACGGGCTCATGCCGACATGCTGCGCCAATTCCTCGATGCGCAGCGGCCGCGTGAAATTCCGCCGCAGCCAGGCGACAGCCTGGGCAACCCGGTTTGTCGGGGTCTCGAGCATTGCGATCTGCAACAGGGCCGGACCAAACGGACCGGTGGCGACGCGATAAAGAATTTCCTGCTCGATCAGCGGCGCCATCGCCGGAATATCCCGCGGCCGGTCAAGCAGGCGCAGCAGCCGCACGACAGCATCGAGCAAATCCGGGTGCGCCTTGTTGACGGCCACCGCTCGCATGTCGTGCGGGGCCGGCGCCATGTTGATGCGGCCGAACAGGTCCTTCAGCCGCTCCGGCTCGATCCGCAGGCCGAGCCCGAGGTTCGGCGCCTCGGAGCTAGCCTCCGTCACCCGCGAGACGACCGGCAAATCGAGCGAGACCACCAGATAGTCGCCAACACCATAGGTATGGAGTTCCTCCCCGATTGCCAGGCTTTTGGCGCCCTGCACCACCAGCGCCAAGCAAGGCCATTGCGCGGTGTAAACGCTTTTGCCGGTCGAGGAACGCCGGCTGAAGAACAATGTGTCGATCGCCGTCGCGCACTCTTCGTCCTCACCTGTGAAGCGGGTGATGATCGACGCCATCTCGCCATAGGGATCGCCCGCGAGTGTCAAAAGGCACCTGAAATCTTCAAAGCTGTCATGGCCTCAATCATATCGGATCCTGCGAAACTGGCCAGCGGCGACGGTCGAGCTTTGCAGGATCGTGCATGAATCTTGCAGGATCGCGATAACGCCGGACCGGCACTTCGCCGCATAACGCCGCCATCGGGAGCGTGCTCCCAATCAACAAGCGGAGCCTCTCATGACGAGTTCACCCAGCAAAGTGGTGCTGATCACCGGCGCCTCGAGCGGCATCGGCGAGGCCACGGCCCGCCACCTCGCGGCAAGCGGCCACAGCATCGTGCTCGGCGCCCGGCGGATCGACCGGATCGCGGCGATCGTGCGAGACATCGAGCAGGAAGGCGGCCAGGCATTTTCCCACGAACTCGATGTCACCGACCTCGACAGTGTGAAAACTTTCGTCGCCACGGCCCGTCGACGCCATGGCCGGATCGATGTGCTGGTCAACAATGCCGGCGTGATGCCGCTGTCGTTCATGGCCGAGTTGCGCGTCGACGACTGGAACCGCATGATCGATGTCAATCTGCGCGGCGTGCTCAACGGCATCGCCGCCGTGCTGCCGATCATGGGCGAACAGAAATCCGGCCACATCATCAATGTCGCCTCCGTCTCCGGCCACCGCGTCGATCCGACCGCAGCCGTCTACAGCGCCACCAAATTCGCTGTCAGGGCGCTGTCGGAAGGGCTGCGGCAGGAAAGCCGGGACCTTCGCGTGACCGTGGTCAGCCCGGGCCTCACCCGCACCGAATTGTTCGACGGCATCGCCAACCCGCAAGTCGAGGCCGGCGCCCGCGCCATGCTGGATCAATCCTCCATCCCGCCCAGCGCGATTGCCGAGGCAATCGGCTTTGCCATTGGCCAGTCGGATGGCGTCAACGTCAACGAGTTGGTCGTGCGCCCGACGGCGCAGGGCTGAGCACCAACGGAGAGATGACATGACCGAAGCGATCGAAGTGACGACCTTCAGGCTGAACGGCCAGTCCTGCGCCGAGTTCATCACCGCCAATGCCGATATCGATGCCTGGCTGAAACGCCAGCCGGGTTTTCGATCCCGCCGCATCGCCGAGCGCGACGACGGCACCATTGTCGACGTGCTGCTCTGGGCTTCAGCCGATGCCGGCCGCAACGCTGCCGCCGGCATCATGACCGAGATGGGCCATTCGCCGGTGCATGCCATGATCGATCAGCGCAGTGTGGACTGGACCGTGGCGCCGGTTCGCCACACTATCGGGTGACGGAGGATCACCATGGTCGTTCACGCACATCACCGCTGTGGCTGGGCGCAGAGCGACCCGCTGATGCGCGCCTATCACGACGAGGAATGGGGCGTTCCCCAGCATGATCCCCGCATGCTGTGGGAAATGCTGATGCTGGAAGGGTTCCAGGCAGGTCTCGCCTGGATCATCGTGCTCAGGAAGCGCGAGGCCTTCCGCGCCGCCTTCGCCGGTTTCGATCCGCGGAAGGTGGCGCGGTTCGGCGCGGCCGACATCGAGCGGCTGATGGGCGATCCCGGCATCGTCCGCGCCCGCGCCAAGATCGAAGCGACGATCCGCGGCGCGCAGATTTTCTGCGAGATGGCGGAGCGTGGCGAGAGCTTCGCCGACTTCTGCTGGTCCTTCACCGATGGCAAGGTGCTCAAAAGCGACGGCCACGGCTTCATCGCCACGTCACCGCTGTCGGAACGTATTTCCAAGGAGATGAAACGGCGCGGCTTCAAATTCGTCGGCCCGACCATCGTCTATGCCTGGATGCAGGCCGTCGGCATCGTCAACGACCACGCCGCCGGCTGTTTCAGACGATCGCAAGTCGCGCTCTGATCGCGGTGCTGCCGCGTCTTACATCGGACGTTTGGGCTCGCTCTTCGGCGGCGCAGCCGTATCGGAATCGGATTTCTTGTGCTTGTCGGCGGCAATCCTGCGGATGCGGTCGAAGCGGCTTTCCTCGGTCTTTTCGGTCGTAACGACCGTCTCTGGCTTCCGCACGAACGTGATCATGGATCCGTCTCCTGGGCTAGAGGCCTGCGCGCCGGGAGAGACTCCCCCGGCGGGTAGTATCGAACTTCAGTGCAGCCGGCGTGGCTGGTTCAGGTCAGGGCTGGAAGGCGGCTTCGATGAAGCCACCCCCAAGCTGGCTGAACTTAATAACCACCCATGCCGCCGCCGCCACCGCCACCTGCCGGTGCCGCATCCTTGGCCGGGATGTCGGTAATCATCGCCTCGGCGGTGATCAGTAGGGCCGCGATCGAGCCGGCGTCCTGCAGTGCGGTGCGCACCACTTTCGCCGGGTCGACGATGCCGGCCTTGATCATGTCGACATAGACCTCGTTCTGGGCGTCAAAACCCTGATTGTGGTCCTTGCTGTCGGTGAGCTTGCCGACGACGATCGAGCCTTCGACGCCGGAATTCTCGGCGATCTGGCGGATCGGGGCTTCCAGCGCGCGCAGCACGATGGAGATGCCGGCGGTGACATCGGCATTGGCGCCGGTCAGGCCTGCGAGCACGGAGCGGGCACGCAGCAGGGCGACGCCGCCGCCGGGCACGATGCCTTCTTCAACCGCCGCGCGCGTTGCGTTCAGCGCGTCGTCGATACGGTCCTTCTTTTCCTTCACTTCCGACTCGGTGACGCCGCCGACGCGGATGACGGCAACGCCGCCCGACAGCTTGGCAAGACGTTCCTGCAGCTTTTCCTTGTCGTAGTCGGAGGTGGTCTCCTCGATCTGGCCCTTGATCTGGGCGACGCGCGCCTGGATGGTCGCCTTGGTGCCGGCGCCGTCGATGATCGTGGTGGTGTCCTTCTCGATCAGCACGCGCTTGGCGCGGCCGAGCATCTCGATGGTGACGTTTTCAAGCTTGATGCCGAGGTCCTCGGAGATCATCTGGCCCGATGTCAGCACCGCGATGTCTTCCAGCATCGCCTTGCGGCGATCGCCGAAGCCTGGCGCCTTGACGGCCGCGACCTTGAGGCCGCCGCGCAGCTTGTTGACGACCAGCGTGGCAAGAGCCTCACCTTCGACGTCTTCCGAAATGATCAGCAGCGGCCGGCCGCCCTGCACCACCGCTTCGAGGATCGGCAGCATCGCCTGCAGATTGCCGAGCTTCTTCTCGTGGATGAGGATGTAGGGCTCTTCCAGCTCGACGCGCATCTTGTCGGCGTTGGTGACGAAATAGGGTGAGAGATAGCCGCGGTCGAACTGCATGCCTTCGACGACGTCGAGTTCGGTTTCGGCGGTCTTGGCTTCCTCGACGGTGATGACGCCGTCATTGCCGACCTTGTCCATCGCCTTGGCGATCATCTCGCCGACGGTGGCGTCGCCATTGGCGGCGATGGTGCCGACCTGGGCGATCTCGGCCGACGACTTGACCTTCTTGGCCTTCGCCTTGATCTCGACGACGACGGCAGCGACCGCCTGGTCGATGCCGCGCTTCAAATCCATCGGGTTCATGCCGGCGGCGACCAGCTTGGCGCCTTCGCGCAGGATCGAGGCGGCCAGCACGGTTGCCGTGGTGGTGCCGTCACCGGCGAGGTCGTTGGTCTTCGAGGCCACTTCGCGCACCATCTGCGCGCCCATGTTCTCGAACTTGTCGGCGAGCTCGATTTCCTTGGCGACAGTGACGCCGTCCTTGGTGATGCGCGGCGCGCCATGGGCCTTGTCGATGATGACGTTGCGGCCCTTGGGGCCGAGCGTGACCTTCACCGCATTGGTGAGGATCTCGACGCCGCGCAGCATGCGGTCACGCGCATCGGTGGCGAATTTGATTTCCTTGGCAGACATGATTTTTATCCAGTTCGTATTTGGAGTGGATCAGTCGCCGCGCGGAACGCGCAGCGCTGTCGTCGCTTAAGTCTTGCGGCGTCCCGAAGGACACGCGATGCGCCGGTCAGGCGGCCTTCTTGGCAGCTACGGTCTTGGCGGCACCGGTTTTCTCGGTGGCGGCCGTCTCGCTCTTGTCGACGACGCCCATAATGTCGGCTTCCTTCATGATCAGAAGGTCCTCGCCGTCGATCTTGACCTCGGTGCCCGACCATTTGCCGAACAGGATGAAGTCGCCTGCCTTGACGTCGAGCGGAACAAGCGCGCCGTTTTCGTCGCGTGCGCCAGGGCCGACAGCGATGACTTCGCCTTCCTGCGGCTTTTCCTTGGCATTGTCGGGAATGATGATGCCGCCCTTGGATTTGGTGTCGCCTTCGGCGCGCCGGATGACGACGCGGTCGTGGAGTGGCCGAAACTTCATGAGAACTTCTTTCTGGGACCGGCTTAGGCGGCCGCGCCTCTCATATAGGCGCATTGGCACTCGATAGATAGGAGTGCCAAAAATTATTCGGTGCGCCGTTTAAATATATAAAAGTATTATTTCGGCTTGGCGTTTCGTGATATCGCCAAGGGACTAAATAATTCAAAAAATTGAATTTTGCCGGTCGAGTGCCTATTTATCGGACAAGTTCACTTTCACGATTTCAAACCCAAGGGAGATTTGTTCGATGGCCGAAGGCAATCAGACGATCATGGAAAAAGCTGAAGCCCGCTTTGTCGACAAGCAGAAAAAGACAGCGGAGAAAAACAAGGCAACCGCCGAATACATGTCCGAAGCGAAGGCCCGGGAGATCAAGACGGCAAAGCTCAGGGGTTTGCGGCTGGCCAAGGAAGAAGCCGACCGTATCGCTGAAGCCCTGAACCCGACGCCGAAGAAGAAGCGGGTGACCAAGAAGGCTGCCGCGACAGAGGCCAAGACGACAGAGGCAAAGACGGGGGCCAAGACATGAGCCTGACCTTCCCCAACCGCAGCCGCAGCTATGACGAAGCCGGCAAGCGCATCCGGTTCGTCGGCCATGACGGCATGTTCCAGATTTCCTTCTCGGTTGCCGCCGATGCGATGACCAGGATGCAGCCCGCGACCGCCGCCAATGAGGCAGGCTACCTCGCCACATTCGACACGCAGAGCGGTGCCATCCGCGACGTGGCGTCCAGGGCCTATGACCGCACCCGCAAGAGTATGTATGTGCTGACGGCAGCCGACTTCGGCTGATCAGCCGAGTTCCATGCCCTCGATCATCGTGCGTATCTTCGCGGCCTTTTCGAAATGATCGAGGCGGTGGGTTCTGATCCACCATTCCGCTGCTTCCATCAGCAGTTCGGGGTCGTCGTTTCTGTTGGCGAAAAACGCGTAGAACGACACGCCGACGGTGGGGCCCTTCTCGGAGATCTTGCGGTCGCAGACGTCCAGTATCTTTCGCCTCAGGCTCGCTCTCACGGGAATTCTCCGGTTTTGATTCGGCGGGGTCTCGGGCCCGCCCTTTGAGCTGACAGCCGCAGCGTTCAATCCTTGCGCTCCGCCCTCTCCCGGCGCCTGACGTCGCGCGCATTCATCTGCACGACCATATCCTCGGCCTCACGCGGGCTCATGCCGACCATGACTTTTTGCCGGACCACCGCTGGCTGGCCGGTGAAGACATCGACTATGGTCCAGCTCTGGGGAAGCTCCATGCGCAGTGTGTAGCGATTGGCCATGCTGACTTACCTCAACCATGCATCATGAAAAACACCGCACCCAGGACCAGCATCGTCCACGCGATCACCGACAATTTGAGCACCATGCCGCCATGCGCGGTCAGGAGCTTCCGCAAGCGCGGCACGATGCCTGCCGAAGAGGCCGGTGCGGCCAGAACAGCCCCCCTTGCCTTGACTCCAAGTTTTCCAAAGACCGGCAGCAGTGACGGTTCACGCACGAAATAACCTCGAATGTCGGGGAAAGCCGGAGCGAGCAAGCTCCAGCCCCCTTTCATAGCACTCTTTTCGCGGGCGTCCTGCATGCCAAATGCAAACAGGTGGGTTTGACGCACCCCGGCGCAGCTTCTTCGCTATGGTATTTTTGGAGGCCTCGCCTCGGGATCGAACCGAGGCTTCAGAGATTTGCAGTCTCCAGCGTAGCCGCTCCGCCACGAGGCCATTGCCGTCGACCTAACGGGCAAATGCTTGCGGAAAAGTTAAACGCAAAGCGGGTTCTGTCGGCACGTTGAAAAATGCTGTGAGCATCGTTGCGGCATCGCTTTTCGGCAGGCGCCACTCACCGACCCAGGATCGGATCCAGCACGGGAAGGCTGACGATCGACGCCATGGCAATGAGGCCATAGCAGGCCCAGCGATAACCGCGCTCACTTGTCTGGCCAAACACAAGCGAGCCGAGATAGAGGCCAAACCCGTAGAACGGGCCCGTCGCCAGCGCCAGGACAAGAACCGGTCGGGTGATCAATCCTCCCGCCAGATAGCTTGCCCCGGTCAGCGCACTCGATATGGCGAAATAGAGGACGATGTTGGCGCGCACCACCACGCCATTGCCACCCCCGCCAAGCCAATAGGCCACCACCGGCGGGCCGCCGACCTGGGCGGCGCCGGAGAAGAAGCCGGCAAGCCCACCGACGCCGATCGTCAGCGGCGTGGCGGGACGACCATGGTAACGCCAGCCCGACATCAAAAGGCCGAGCAGCAGCACCACCAACAGCACGATACTCCAGCGCAGCGTCAATGGATCCATCCGCGCCAGCGCATAGGTGCCGAGCGGCACGCCGACCAGCGCGCCCAGCGTCATCGTGCCGACGCTGGGCCGGTCCGCCAGCAGCCAGCCACGCGGCAGCAGTCCGAGCGCGGCGACCGCATCGATGATCAGCAGCAGCGGCGCTGACGATTGCGGCCCGATAACCGCGCTTGCCAGCGGCATGAAGATCAGCGCCGCGCCGAAACCGGAAAAGCCGCGGGCGAAGCCGGCGATGAAGGCGGCAGCCAGCAGGAACAGCACCGCGCCGCCGGAATGACCGGCGATCGACAGATCGGCCATGCTCATATCCGGCCAGTGCCGTTGGCTGGACAGTTCTGTGCGGGCCGGCGATGGAATTCAGGGGCGAGGTCTTCGGCACGGATCACGGCGTCTCTCCAGTGATGGACAGAGCAACTTTAACGCAGCATTCTCGCAGCTTCATGCTGAAAGATCACCTGATAGAGCTGCGAAAATGCACGACATTGACTGGAATGACCTGCGCTATGTCCTGGCACTGAAGCGCGACGGCTCCTTCGCCGCGGCCGGCCGCCGGCTCGGCCTTGATCCAACGACGGTGGCACGGCGCCTGCGGGCGATCGAACGCACGCTCGGCGCGCGGCTGTTCGAGCGCGCTGAGGCGGGCGAGATGCGACCGACGCAGGCCGGCGAGATCGCGGCAGACCGTGCGGAAGCCGTGGAGGCCGAGATCGGTGGCCTGACGCTCGCGGTCAAGGGCGCCGACAGCGAGATCAGCGGCACCGTGCGGGTCACCGCCGTGCCCATCCTCATCAACCGGGTGCTGATCCCCGCTGTGGCCGATCTTGTCGTGCGCCATCCAGGATTGCGGCTGGAACTGGTAGCCGACCCCCATGATGTAAGCCTGACCCGCCGCGAGGCGGACATCGCGCTGCGGCTCGCTCGGCCCGGACCCGAAACCGGCAGCCGGATCATCGCCCGGCGCATCGGCACGCTCGCCTATGCCGCCTATGCCGCCAGCCACCTGTCGGCGCCCGACTTGCCCCGGCAGATCACGGATCTGCCCTGGCTGACCTATGAGGACGGCATGGCGTCTCTGCCGCAGCCGCGCTGGATTGCCGGCGTCGCCCGCAAGGAGGGTTATGCCCAACTCGTCGTCAACGATGCCGAACCGCTGCTGCAGGCGATCCTCGCAGGCCTTGGCCGCTCGCTGCTGCCCTGCATTGTTGCCGACCGTATCGCGGGACTTGCGCGCATGCCGGAGGACGCCCATCCATTCCCCGCGCGCGAATTGTGGCTGCTGACGCATCCCGATCTTCGCCACCTCGCTCGCATCGCTGCGGTCACCGCATGGATCGAAGCGACGATCCAACGCCTCGAGGGCGTCTAGTCTTTAGGCCGCAGCACGCGGCCTTTCGCACCGGCTTCGACCTGCCGCAAATTCGAACCCAGCCGCGTTTGCTCGATCAAGACCATTTTTCCCCTTGAACGTCCCCCTGATCTGGCCTAGCCTTGAGTTGAGAAAAGGTTTTTCCAAACAGTTTCGACCGGGCTCGGCCATTGGCCGGGCCTTATTCCGGCCTATGTGAGAAAACCTTTTCTCAACCCAGGATTCTCGGCGCGATGGCATCGGACGATCAGCCTGTTTCGGTTTTCCCCAAGCCCGTCACCTTGCGTGACGTGGCGGCGCAGGCCGGCGTCAGCGTCGCCACCGCCTCGAAGGCGCTCAACGACCAGGGGCGCATGACCGCCGAGACCCGCGAGCGCATCCGCGAGACGGCGCGCAGCCTGGGCTTCCGGCCGAACAGCCTGGCGCAGAGCCTGCTCAGGCGCCGCTCCTTCACCGTAGGCCTGCTCACCAACGACACCTATGGCCGCTTCTCGCTGCCGCTGATGTCGGGCATTTCAGACGCGCTGGTCGACAATGGCGTCTCGGTGTTCCTGTGCAATGTCGAGGAGGATCCGCGCCTCGGCCAGTTGCATGTCGAGGCCATGCTCGACAAGCGCGTCGACGGCATCATCGCCACGGGAAAACGCATCGACCGCCATCTGCCGGTCGATCTCGCCAATCTGCGCATCCCAGTGATCTATGCCTTCACCCAGCCCGATCCCGACGCCGTCGCCTTCGTCTCCGACGATGCCGGCGGCGCGCGGCTGGCGGTCGAGCATTTCTGCCGGCTTGGCCGGCGGCGCATCGCCCATGTCAGCGGACCGGCGAGCTTTGCCGTGGTGCATGCCCGCGCCCAGGCCTATCGCGACGTGCTCGCCGAAAACGGCCTGCCGGTCACCGAACCGCTGCTCGGCTCCTGGTCGGAAGCCTGGGGCCATGAGGCGGTGACGATCCTTTTCGACGGCAAAAGCGAAAGGCCGGACGCCGTCTTCTGCGGCAACGACCAGATCGCGCGCGGCGTCATCGATGCGTTGCGCGAACGGGGCTTGAGCGTGCCTAGCGATGTCGGCGTCATCGGCTTCGACAATTGGGAGATTGTCGCCGAAGCGACGCGCCCGCCGCTGACTTCGGTCGACATGAACCTGGTCGCCCTCGGGCGCGAGGCAGGCCTGACCCTGCTTTCACTGGTCGGTGGCCAGCCCGCCGCGCCGGGCATTCGAAAACTGCCGTGCCGGCTGGTGGTGCGGCATTCCTGCGGCCATCCGCTGGATGGCTGAAACGAAAGCGCCGCGTGATCGGCGCCAAGCCGCGCACAGCGGCCAACCCTGGAGGAGGAGAATATGAGGAACCTGATTGCCAAACTGGCCCCCAAACTGGCCCTGACCGCTGCCGTGCTGGGCAGCGGTCTCGGCGCTGCCGCCGCCGACACCGCCAACATCTGGGTGCGCGCCGACGGCTCGAACTTCATGCCGAAGATCGTCGACGCCTACAACAAGGTGCACAAGGACCAGATCAAGCTCGACATCATCCCCAATGCCGAGATCATCCCGAAATATGGCGCCGCCGCAGCCGGCGGCACGGCGCCCGACGCGCTGTCGCTCGACCTGATCTACACGCCGTCCTTCGCCGCCTCCGGCCAGTTGGAGGACATCACCGACTGGGCCAAGTCCCTGCCCTATTTCGCCAGCCTGTCGCCGGCGCATGTGAAGACCGGCACCTACAAGGACCACATTTACGGCCTGCCCTTCTCGGCCGACGCCTCGGTGCTGATCTGGAACAAGAAGCTGTTCAAGCAGGCCGGCCTCGACCCTGAAAAAGGCCCCACCAACTGGGCCGAGATCGCCGCCGACGCCGAAAAGGTCAACGCGCTCGGCGGCAACATCAAGGGCTTCTACTTCTCCGGCAATTGCGGCGGCTGCAACATCTTCACCTTCACGCCGCTGATCTGGGCCTCGGGCGGCGATATCCTGAGCGCGGACGGCTCGAAGGCGACGCTGGACAGCCCGCAACTGCGCGGCGCCATCGATCTCTACCGCTCGATGGTCAAGAAGGATCTGGTGCCGGCAGGCGCGCAAACCGACACCGGCGCCAACTTCTTCGCCGCGTTTGCCGCCGGCAACATCGGCATCTCGCCATCCGGCGCCTTCGCCATCGGTGCGCTCAACACCCAGTATCCCAATGTCGACTATGGCGTCACTTTCCTGCCGGGCAAGGATGGCGGCTGGTCGTCCTTTGCCGGCGGCGACAATTTCGTCGTCACCAAGGGCACCAAGAAGCTCGCCGTGGTGAAGGAATTTCTCGATTTCGCCTATTCGCTCGAAGGCCAGACGATCCTCGCCAAATATGGCAGCCTGCCGGTGCGCGGCGACATCGCCAAGGACGCGCTGAAGGACCTCGACCCGCGCTACCAGATCGCCGCCGAGGCCATGGCCAAGGGCAAGACGCCCTATTCGGTGGTGTTCAACGATCTGATCAACTCCGCCAACGGTCCGTGGACGCAGATGATCAACGAGGTCTTCTTCGGCGACGATGTCGATGGCGCCATCGCCAACGCGCAGGAGACCATGCAGTCGATCATCGACCAGGCGCCGCAGAAATAGCGGCCGCCTGCCGGCCATCCGCCTGTCTCCCTGGGCGGGTGGCCGGCGTATTCCTTACCCTCCCCCTTGTGGGGAGGGTCGCTGCGAAGCAGCGGGGTGGGGGTCAGCGCCAGTCCCCCACCCGGACCTGCGGTCCGACCTCCCCACAAGGGGGAGGTAGGGCGGCCAACTGGATCCGACGCAAGAGCACGCAAACCATGACCACCATCGCAACCACCACCGCCCCGCCTCGCGCCAAAAAACTCGTCGGCGCCGGGCGGCGGCAGTGGATCGGCCTGCTCTACGTCGCGCCAGCCGTCGCGCTGGTGATGGTGTTCTTCGTCATCCCGCTCGGCATGACGGCGTGGATGTCGCTGCACAACTGGCCGCTGATGGGCGATCACTTCTATATCGGCTTCGACAATTACGTCGCCATCCTGCGCGACACCAGGTTCTGGAACGCGCTCAAATTCACCGGCTACTACACGGTGATCGTCACCATCGCGATCTTCGCCGTCGCCTTTCCCCTGGCGATCTTCATCGAAAAACCGCGTCCGCTGGCCAACCTTTACCGCACCTTCTTCTTCATGCCGGCGGTGGTCGGCTTCGCATCGGCGAGCCTGCTCTGGTCGTGGCTGTTGAATGTCGATTCCGGCCTGTTCAGCCCAGCCGCCTACGAGCTTGGCCTGATTGACAAGAAGTTCAACCTTCTGGCGACCTTCCAGCCGGCCTTCTGGTCGATCATCGCCATGGTGGTGTGGAAGGTCGCCGGCTTCACCATGATCATCCTGATGACCGGCCTGCAATCGATCCCGCAAGATTTGCAGGAGGCCGCCGTCATCGACGGCGCCGGGCCGTTCGCCAGGTTCAGGGCAATCACTTTGCCGCTGATGCGCCGCACGCTGGCGCTGGCGCTGATCCTGTCGGTCGCCGGCTCGATCCTCGCCTTCGACCAGTTCTACATCATCCTGCGCGGCGGCCCGCGCAACCAGACGCTGACGGCGGTCTACTGGATCTTCAACCAATCCTTCGTCTCGTTCAAGCTCGGCTATGGCGCGGCACTCTCGATGGTGCTGCTTGTCATCCTGGTGGCGCTCAGTCTCGTCCAGCTCTGGCTGCTGCGCAAGCCGGAGGGCCTCGACTGATGGCGCAGGCGATATCAGCCAGAGGCAAGCTCGCCGCCCGCCTCGCCAGGCACTCCACCGGCATCATCGCCTCGATATTGTTCGTGGCGCCGATCGTGTGGACGGTGCTGTCGGCCTTCAAGCCGGCGGCCGAAGCGCGCCTGCCGCCGCTGCCGCCATGGCCGACCACGGGGTTCTCGCTCGAAAACTATGCCACGCTCAACTCCTTCGGCGACGGGCTGTGGGCCTCGGCGCAAAACAGCATCTATGTCTCGGTGATGACCGTCATCCTGTCGGTCATCGTCAGCGTGCTGGCCGGCTATGGCTTCTCGCGGTTCCGGTTTCCGTTCAAGGACCTGTTCTTCGTCCTCATCCTGTCGACGATCATGATCCCGTTCCAGTCGATCCTGACGCCGATCTTCCTGGTGCTGACCAAGCTTGGCCTGCACAACACGCTGACCGGCCTGGTCGGCGTCTATGTGACGCTGCAATTGCCGTTCTCGATCTTCATGATGCGTAACGCCTTCGACGCGGTGCCGCGCGAGATCGAGGAAGCCGCCCGCATGGACGGCGCCAACAACGTCACCATGCTTTTGAAGGTGATGCTGCCGCTGGTCTGGCCGGGCGTCGTCACCATCGCGCTGTTTGCGTTCCTCGGCGCCTGGAACGAATTCCTCGCTGCCCTGGTGCTGATGACCGACCAATCCAAATTCACGCTGCCGGTGATGATGACAGCACTTCAGTCGGGCCGCTTCGGCGCCATCGACTGGGGCGCCGTGCAGGCGGGTGTCACCGTGATGATGGTGCCCTGCCTGATCCTGTTCCTCGCTTTGCAGCGCTTCTACATCCGCGGCCTGATGGCCGGGGCCGTCAAATAACAGATCGAATGGAGTGAGTTCATGACCGCATCGCCCAAAACCGGAAACCCAAAGCTCGCCTTCCGGCCGCTGCCGGTGCCGCAGGTCGACGTGCACGGCTTCTGGGGCGACCGCGCCGACGCGGTCGCCGCTCGCACCGCCGACATCCTCTATGAGCGCTGCGTCGAGGCACGCATGCTGGAGCAGATCGATCCCGACCGCCCCTCGCCCGGTGTCGTCATTCCCTTCCACTCGCCCTCGCCCGATGAAGCCAACCGCCAAGGCGCCGAATTCACCGGCTCGACGGTGACGACGCAGATGTTCTGGGATTCCGATCTCGGCAAGACGATCGAGACCGCGGCCTATTCGCTCTACCGGCGCAAGAACCCCGAGTTGGAGAAGAAGATCGACGCCGTCATCGACATGTACGGCAAACTGCAGCAGGAGGACGGCTATCTCTCCAGCTGGTACCAGCGCATCCAGCCGGGCAAGCGCTGGACCAATCTGCGCGACTGCCACGAGCTCTATTGCGCCGGCCACCTGATCGAAGGGGCGGTCGCCTACTATCAGGCGACGGGCAAGCGCAAGCTGCTCGACATCATGTGCCGCTATGCCGACCACATCGCCTCGGTGCTGGGGCCCGAGCCCGGCAAGAAGAAGGGCTATTGCGGCCATGAGGAGATCGAGCTGGCGCTGGTCAAGCTGGCGCGCGTGACCGGCGTGACGAAATACATGGAGTTGGCGAAGTACTTCATCGACCAGCGCGGCCAACAACCGCATTTCTTCGACGAGGAAGCACGCGCCCGTGGCGCCGATCCCAAGGCCTATCATTTCAAGACTTACGAATACAATCAGTCGCACAGACCGGTGCGCGAGCAGGACAAGGTCGTCGGCCATGCGGTCAGGGCGATGTATCTCTATTCGGGCATGGCCGACATCGCCACCGAATATGGCGACGACACGCTGCGCGTGGCGCTCGACCGGCTGTGGGACGATCTCACAACCAAAAACCTCTACATCACCGGCGGGCTCGGGCCGTCGGCGCACAATGAGGGCTTCACCAGCGACTACGACTTGCCCAATGAGAGCGCCTATGCGGAGACTTGCGCCGCCGTCGGCCTGGTGTTCTGGGCGAGCCGCATGCTCGGCATGGGGCCGAACGCCCGCTATGCCGACATGATGGAGCGTGCGCTCTACAATGGCTCGATCTCCGGCCTGTCGCTCGACGGCTCGCTGTTCTTCTATGAAAACCCCTTGGAAAGCCGGGGCCGGCACAACAGATGGAAATGGCACCGCTGCCCTTGCTGCCCGCCCAATGTCGGGCGCATGGTCGCCTCGATCGGCAGCTATTTCTACAGCCTGGCGGACGATGCGCTCGCCGTCCACCTCTACGGCGACTCCACCGCCCGCTTCGACATTGGCGGCGTTGCGGTCAGCCTCACCCAGGCGAGCCGCTATCCCTGGGAAGGCGCCGTCGAGATCACGGTCGAACCGCAGGCGCCGGTGGACTTCACGCTGCATCTGCGCGTGCCGGGCTGGAGTTCCGGTGCCAAGCTGGAAATCAACGGTGAAGCGATCGACCTCGACGACGTGACCAGCGACGGCTATGCCGCGATCCGGCGCGTCTGGCAAAAGGGCGATCGCGTCCGGCTCGACCTCGAAATGCCGATCGAGCGGCTCTACGCCAATCCAGAGGTCAGGCAGGATGCCGGCCGCGTCGCGCTGTCGCGCGGGCCGCTGATCTATTGCGTCGAGGCATCGGACAATGACAGCCGGCTGCATCGCCTGACACTGCCGCGTACGGCAGGCATAGAAGCGCATGAGGCGCCCGGACTGCTGGGCGGCGTGGTGACGCTTTCAGCCACGGCATGGGCCGATGCCGGCGACGGCTGGCAGGACGGGCTCTATCGGCGTGAGCCACCGGCCAGCGTCGAGACGCGCCTGACCGCCATCCCCTATTTCGCCTGGGACAATCGCGAGCCCGGCGAGATGCTGGTGTGGCTGCGCGACGGCTGAGGTCGGCCGCCCTTTCGGGCTCGACTATGTCCGGCTGGATTGAGCGGCAGTGGCAGGCAGCGCCGATTTCGGCGCTGGTTGCGGCGCGCTGTTGTCGACATGCGCCCAGACCGGCCGTTCGAACAGGAACATGCCGAAGCCCACGCGTTGGATGATGAGGTAGAGCACGACAGGGCTCATGATCGAGACGAGCAGCACCGCCAGGCTGAGCAAGCCGGTGTCGGTCAGCAGGCCGCTTGCAAGTGCTGCACCACGAAACAGCGACATCGGGATGGTGAAGGCGACATAGACGACCAGCGAATGTTCGCCGAGCCAGCGCAGCCATTCCATCGCGGCGAATTGCGACAGGAAGCCGCCAAGCACGCACAGCGCCACCGCGCCTGCGACGGCCAAGGTGAGATGCAGCGGCGGCCAGGCCGCCAGGCCCATCTGCATGCCGACCGGGTGCATGGCATAACCCGGCGAATAGACGAGCAGGCCGTTGACGACAGCCCACAGAGCCAGACCAGCGACGGCCACCGCCGGGCGGGGTTGCGTCCATTCGACCAGCCGGAAAATCAGCGGCGCCAGCACGAAGCCGAGATAGAAGAACACGAAATAGGCCGCGAATTGTTCAAGCGCGTAGCTGTCGGGATGCGGCGCCCACATCTGCAGCGCGGCGGCTGGCGCAATGACGATCCAGGCGGGCACGCGGAACTGCCGCAAAAGCTTGGCGACAAGGCCGAACACCGCCAGCATGTAGATGAACCACAGCACGCCATAGGGCTGGACGACGGCCATTGCGAGATCGTGCAGCATGCCGCCGGGATCCCGGCTGAAGATGCCGATCTTCAGCCCGATCGAGATGATCGCCCACAGCACGTAGAAATAGAGATAGTGGACGACGCGCCGGTCGATATAGCGCCGCCACGGCCGGTCGATCACCTGCGACAGGAACAGGCCCGAGATCAGGAAGAATTCCGGCATGCGGAACGGTGTCGCGAAGCCGATGACATAGTGGAGAAAGCCCACCCCGCCCGTGTACTCGCCGGTGTTGTAGGCCGAGTACATCATGACCACGAGGATGATCGAGAGACCTTTGGCCGTGTCCACCCACGGCATGCGCATCGGGTTTTTCATGGCGAATCCATCCGGGACCGGCCAACCCGGCCAGCCATCATCCGGCGATATCTAGCACCATCAAGCTTCCCAGATCGTAAACGCGGCCGTCTTTATGGCGAGGCTGGATGGCGAGGCTGGCAGCGCCTAGCGTTTGGCCTTCGAGGTGTTCAAGGCGATGGCAGCGCGCACCAGCGCCTTCAGCGCCGCCTCATCGATCTCAGCATCTTGCTGGAAATCAATCGCCCGCCGCGTATTGCCTTCGAGGCTGGAGTTGAACAGCTTCGAGGGATCGGGCAGTGCCGCCCCCTTGGCGAAGGTCAGCTTGACGACGCTCTTGTAGGTTTCGCCGGTGCAGATCATGCCGTCATGTTCCCACACCGGCACGCCGCGCCATTTCCAGGTCTCGACCACGTCGGGATCGGCTTGATGAATGAGCGCGCGCAGCCGTCCCAGCATCTCGCCGCGCCAGTCGCCGAGTTCCCTAATCCTGCCGTCGATCAGCTCCGAGGGAGACTTGCTCTCCTGCGATCCGGTGGTCGTCATGCTGTTTCCTTCTTCGCGACGTAGGGCAATACGAACATGTAAAGGCCGCTGAACAATAGCAGGAAAAGTGGCGGCAGTGGCGAATAGACCACCCAGGCAGGCGGCTGCCCGAACGCCATGGTGGCGAAATTGGCGACGACGGTTGCCGTGAAGATGATCGACAGCCAGCGATGCGTCTGCCTGATCCATTTGCTCCAGTCCAAGATGACCTCCCGTGAAATGCGTGTGAAAAAGGCGTGGCTACCAGCGCGCCAATTGTGTGATCTGGATGAGATTGCCGCAGCCATCGTTGAGCTTGGCGATGGTCGAGCCGGTCACCTCGGTCGGCGCCATGGTGAAGGTGCCGCCATTGGCCGTGATGCGCTGGTGGTCGCCCTTGACGTCGTCGGTGAAGAACATCACCGCCGGCTGGCCCTGCTCGAACATCGCCTGCTGATAGGCCCTGGCCGCCGGATTGTTGTTGAGCGCCAGCTGCAATTCGGTGCCCTCCGGCTCATCAGGCGAGGCAACCGTCAGCCAGCGGAACGGCCCGTTGCTGAAATCGGCCTTCTTGGTCAGGCCGAGCACATCGGTGTAGAAGGCAAGCGCCTTGTCCTGGTCGTCGACATGGATGCTGGTCAGTTTGATCTTCATCGTCTTTCTCCATAGCTTTTGCTGGCGGCAGGCCGCCCTGTTTCGCCAGCTGCGATTTTCAATCTGGCCGGCGGACTAATCCGTCCGGTCGAGAAGCTGCTCCAGCTTCTCCAGGAATTGCGGCCATCCCATCTTGGCGCCGCCATAAGCCCGCCTCTGCTCGGGCCGGAAACCGGATTGCTCCATGCGCAGATGCGTTCCCTCAGGCGTCGGGGTCAGCGTGAAGGTCACCACGCTCCTGAGATCGAAGGCCGGATCCTGATGCGCGAGGTCCCAGGTGTAGGACAGCGTCTTGTTCGGCTCGACAGCAAGCACCTCGCAGTCGAGCATGCCGCCCCAATCGGCGCTGATGTTGAAGCGGTGGCCGACAACAGGTGCAAAATCATTCTTCATCAGCCACTCCTGCATCAGATGCGGTTGCGTCAGCGCGCGCCAGAGTTTTTCAGGCGGATGGGAAATCTGCCGCTCGACGACGACAGTGCGGGTATCGTTCACTGGTCCATCCTTTTGAGTAAATCCTCGAGATCGTCGAAGCGGGCCTCCCAAAACCCCGCCATCTCCCGTGTCCAGTCCATCAGCGGCGCCAGCGCGCCAAGCTGCGCGCTGTAATGCGTCTGGCGGCCTTCGTGGCGGTCGCGCACCAGCCCGGCCTGCTTCAGCAGGCCGAGATGCTTCGACACCGCCGGCTGCGAGACGCCCGACTGGCTCGTCAGCGCTCCCACTGTCTGCTCTCCCTGGCGACACAGCCGTTCGAAGATCGCCCGCCTGGTCGGGTCTGAGAGCGTCCTGAAGAGCATGTCGTGGGCGTCTGGCATGTCAGATCGATAACCCGTTGGCTATTGGTTGACGTATAACCGCAGGGATATATGTTCGTCAAGCGGAAGATTTGGAAAGGCTCCAAACTGTGCGCCTCGATCGCCGAGGCGCTGTGCCGCCACATCAAGCGATTTCACCGCACTTACGCATAAGCTGCTGGAAAGGCTTAGAAATTTTCTGAGTCGCGCAACACCTGAAATGCCAGCTAAGGCTAGCCGGCGGCATGAGCCCGCCCGATCTCCTGCGCCACCAGTTCCTGCAATTGCCAAAGATTACGGTCGCGGATGCCGCAGGCGTCGAGATGGCGGATCGTCTCGAACAGATATTGCGCGCCTGAGCCCCAATGGCCGACGGCCCTGGCGAGCGTCGCCGCGACCGCTGGCTTGTCGAGCTTGCCGGCATAGCGCGGATTGGCGGGGTCTACGACGAAGCCGAGCGCCCGGCTCACTGCGCCTTCGGTCCTCACCTGCAGCCAGCGCGGCACGTTGACGGCGGGCAGTATAGTCATCTCACGGCGCAGCAGCGCTTCCAGATTTTCGCCAACCGGCTCGGCGATCTCGAACACCATACCCTGGCATTGGCCGCCGCGGTCGAGCGCCATCATGAGCCCAGGCTGCTCCAGCGTGCCGCGAAAGCGCTGCACCGTGAAGCAGAACGACCGGTGCCAACCCCGCGCCACCGCCCTCTCGCCACCCCTCACCTCGCCGGCCGGCTTCCACAGCAGCGAGCCATAGGCGAACAGTTTCAGCGGCCCGGGCGGCGCTGAGGCCAGGATCTCGTCGCGAAACCGCGCATAGTCGGCGTCGGTCATATAGACCATGCCCGGCGTCGGCCCGGTATCCTCGACCACCCGCATGGTGCGCGCCACCAGCGCCTCGGTCAGCGCCATCGGCGCCTTGCGCGGTGGTGCCATTCTCGATTCCGTCTTCTTCAAGATCGCGCCCATCCGAGTTGATCCATGAAGCGCATAAACCGCTCCATAACGGCATCCGGCGCCACCTCCCTGTGCCACTGCTTCGCAGTTATGAGGGTGTCGACATAGCGGAATTCGATTTGTCCGGAATCCAGCGGACGGACCCGTAGATGAGGTCCGGAACGGGGCTCGACGGCGGTCTGCTGAATGCACAGGTCGAACATCGACGTCCATCCGAACAGAACCGAGTTCAAAGGTCCGGCCGCGATGAAAGACGCGAGCTCTTCGATGCCGGCAAATGCTGAGGCAAACGGGTCGTTTGCATTAGCCAAACGCCTGTCGCGAAAGGAGACGACAATTTCAGACCAGGTCAATTGCATCCGCTAATGGTGTTGGAACGGCGAGACGGATGTCAACGGAACGTCATCCCCTGCGATGAAAAACATCGCCGGAAATCGAGAAGCTGGAATCATCGATCCAGACGATATTGAAATAGACCGGCGCCGGCTGGTAGGCGTTGACGTTCATGATGGCCAGGATGCCGCCATTGGACGATGGATCCCAGCTGCATTGTCCGATCGCGCCAACCGTGCCGTTGGCCTCGATCTGGCAGGTCTGCCCGATAACCATCGTCTCGCCCGCATCGCTGTACCAGACGCCGACCGGCGCCGGCGCAGATTGGGCAATGGCTGACGTGACGAACAGTCCAATCGCCGCGATGCCCGCAAGGGCAAAAGCGCAGCGGCGCAACCCGGTCAAATGCGATGTCATGCTGAAACCCCCGTCCCAATTTGATGTTGCGTCTGTTGAGGCACCGCGTCAACAAGAGAGCGCCGATCCCCCGCCCGGGGATCGGCGCCACATGCGCCTGACTGGTGGTATCGAGACCAGACGAACCGTCCATGAAGCAGCCGCATGGCCCCACCTGAAGGCGCACATTCCGCTATCGCGGCCGGCCTGCCGGTTACTTCTTCTTGTGCTTGAACAGGCGCGCCTTGCACGATGCCGACAGCTGGTCCTTGTGGTCGGCCAGGCACTTGGGCGCGGCGCCCGTCGTCAGCACGCCGCCGCCGCAGAAGCGATTGGCATCCACCGCGCAAGGACCTTGCGTGGTGGTGTAGCGGGCGAACGCCTCGTTTGAACTCACAAGCGCGACCGCGGCTATCATCACGGCATAGAAGATTTTCATTGCAAGGCTCCCGACAAAAACACTGGATCCCCCAGTGCAGGGTTGGTGACGCACGGCTCCTGGAGCATGGCCCGGGTGCTGACATCGCTGGAGATGCCGGCGGCTCGCGGTCCAGCTGGCGCCCATGGCCAGCCTCCCGCCGCCGCACTGCGACAGACAAAAACAGTCCTGCTTTCGTCCATCGACGACCGCCCCGCTTCCCGCCAACGCAGGCATCTCTGCGATTCATGTGCTGATGCGGGAATGACTAAGGCAGTTCGAATGCCAGCGCATCCTAGCTGAAAAGCGGAGGAGGACTGCATGGCGCGAGCGGCCACGCTCGCCCGCGACAGATCGTACGCTGGAAAAGGGAAAAGGCTTGAAGCGTGTCTAACTCTTTGTTTTGACGCAATTCCCAAGGGAAAGCGCTACGCGCTTTTCCCGGGAAAACCGTTTCACACTTTTCCTGGAATTGCTCTAGACGGTTCCGGCCAGCACCAGCAACGCCACCGCTTCGCTGCGGCTGCGCGTGCCGGCCTTCTTTTTCACGTTCTCGATATGGTAATGGACCGTCGCCGAGGCGATGCCCAGGATGATGGCGATTTCCGCATCGGTCTTGCCCGCTGCGACCCAGCGCATGCAATCCGCCTCCCTGGGCGTCAGCAGGATCGGCGAGCGGTTGCTGAAACCGAACCCCACCGCTTCATAGGCCTTGTCGTGCACGGCGAGCGCCATGGAGCGTATCATGGCTCTCTCCACCGCATTCATCGTCACCGGCTTCAGGGCGGCGACCGAGACCAGTCCCTGGTAGCTGGAAGGCCCATGGATCGGTATGCCCATGACCTCGCCCCAGCCATAGGCCTTGCCGGCGGCAATGACCGCCGCACCCTCGACGGTAAAGGTCCGTGCATCCCCCATTTCGGTCCACAGGAACGGCGTCATGCGACGGCGCGCCTCCAGGATCATGGGGTCGATCTCCATGTACCCTTTCGCCATGTAGGACTCGAACCAGTCCTTTGGCCAATCGTTGAAATAGAAGCGATAGGACCGCGAGCCGCCGGCGCCCGCCCAGGCGCCTCCAGCACTGGCCGTGAAGCCGAAAACGCCGATCGCGTCGATGAAGCATTCGATGACCTTGCTGACGTCGCTTGTCGCCGCGCAAAATTCGAGAAAGTCCTGCCCTGCCGCCGTCCGCATAGGATGCTCCAAAACCCCGCGGTAATGTCAGTGATCCCAGGCAAGCGCACAAGGAGTTTCAGCCTCTTGAAGGCTGCGGCATTACCGCCTGCTCGCCCCGCCTACGACACCAGCGGCATCGGCACCTTCAGCCCATCGATCAGCGCGTCGCGGAACAGCGCGATCGGGCGGCTGAGCCTTCCGGCCGGCGGGCGGTGCAGCAGCCAGGCGCGGACTTGCGGCTTGAAATCGGGGCAGTCGATGACCTCCACCGCGTCGCGCCAACGGCTGTCGGCGAAGGCGCCCGGCGTCACGATCCCGATGCCATGGCCGCGCGCCACCAGCGACATTCTGAGGTCGACGCTGAGCGCCTCAACGCCCACCTGGAACGGCAGCCTTGCCGCCTCGAAACTTTGGCGGATGAAGGCGCGGAAGCCGCAGCCGTTTTCGTTCATCACCCAGGCAAAGCGCGACAGCGATGCGAGGTCGGCTTGCTTCGGCACGCCAAGGCCGGGCGATGCCACCAGCAGCACCGATTGCGCGCCGAGATCGTCACAGACCAGTTCGTCCGGTGGCGCCAGGCCTTCGGCTAGGCACACCGCCACCGCGTCGAGCTCGCTGCGCGCCACTTGCTCGACCAGCCTTGGCGACCAGCCCGAGGTAATGCGCAGCGTCAGCCGCGGAAAGGTGGCGCGCAGGTTGTCGAGCGGCTGCGCCAGTGCTGCATCGGAGAGATAGGGCATGATGCCCAGACGGAACTCGCCCTTGACCTCGCCTTGCGGCGACACGCCGGCCTTCAAATCCTCCAGCGAGCGAAGCACGCGCCTTCCATGCTCATAGGCCTCGCGCCCCGAAGCCGTCGGCTTCAATGGCTTCGACTGGCGGTCGAGAAGTGCTGTCGCCAGCCCATCCTCGAGGTTCTGGATACGACGCGTGACGCCCGGCTGGGTGAGGTTGAGCCTGGCCGAGGCACCGACGATCGAGCCGGTTTCCACCACGGCGATGAAGGCTTCGAGATCATGGATGTTCATGCGTACCCCGCATAATCATTATTGAATTGATTGAATTGTAGCATGATAAAGCTTTGGCATAAAGTCCCTGCACAATATGCAACTTCTTGAGGACTTCATGCCCGATATCAACGACGGCCAGTTGTGCGAACGGCTGCCAGCTACAACCATCACCGGCCCGCAAACGCTGCTTTTTGCCGCCTCCACCGGCATCATCGTCACCAATCTGTTCGCGCCGCAGACGCTGGTCGGATTGATCGGCCCGTCGCTCGGCGCCGGTGCCACGAGCGTCGGCCTGGTCGCCATGTCCACGCTGCTCGGCTACGCCGCCGGCCTGTTCTTCCTGGTGCCGATGGCCGACCTCACTGAAAACCGCGCCCTGATCCTGGGCATGCTGCTGACAGCCGCCCTTGCGGCCAGCGTCGCCACCCTCGCGCCCACCATCGCCTCGCTGCTGATCGTCCTGTTCATCCTGGGTGCTGCCTGTTCGGCGATCCAGATCCTGGTGCCGATCGCCGCTTCGATGGCGCCGCCCGGCGAGGCCGGCCGCGTCATTGGCGATGTGATGAGCGGGCTGATGATCGGCATCCTGCTGGCGCGGCCCTTGGCCAGCTTCATCGCCGACGCCTGGGGCTGGCGTGTCTTTTATGGCCTCAGTGATGCCGCCCTCATCCTGCTCGCCTGCGTTCTCGCCTTCACCTTGCCGCAGCGGCGGCCGGAGGCGAAATCGTCTTATGGCGCGCTGATTGCCTCGCTGTTCGGCCTGCTGCGCGACGAGCCAGTGTTGCGGCGTCGCGCGCTGACGGCGGCGCTGGTGATGGCGGCATTCAGCCTGTTCTGGACAGCGGTGGCCCTGCGCCTCGCGGAGCCGCCTTTCAGCCTTGGCCAGCGCGGCATTGCGCTGTTCGCGCTGGTCGGCGCCGGCGGCGCCGTGGTCACGCCGCTGTTCGGCCGCGCCGGCGACCATGGCTGGACGCGAACCGCCACCATCTTCTGCCATCTCGTGCTGATCGGCGCCATGGCGCTCGCCGCCTGGGCCGGCTCCTTCCAGTCCGGAGCGACTTGGCAACCGCTGGTGCTGATGGGCTTAAGCGCCGTGCTGCTCGACATCGGCGTCACCGGCGACCAGACGCTCGGCCGCCGTGCTGTCAACTTGCTTCGGCCCGAGGCACGCGGCCGCCTCAACGGCCTGTTCGTCGGTATCTTCTTCATCGGCGGCGCCATCGGCTCATTGCTGGCCGGCATCGCATGGACCTGGGGCGGCTGGCCAGCGGTCTGCGCCATCGGTGCAGTCTTTGGCATCGTCGCCCTGCTGGTCGACTGGATTGGCGGGCCGGAGTGATGGAAGAAGCCGTAGACGCCGGACAGGCGCGTGAGGCTCTTCAAGGCAAGTGGCCGTCAAGCCTACGCGCCGAGCACCTATATGCCGAAGAACTGCCGTCCGATCATGTAGCCCAGCGCCGCCACGACCAGCGGGAACAGCGCGGGTGCTGCCTTGCTGAAGAAGGAGGTTTTCGTGTCCTGTGGCGGCACGTAGCGTGCATTGCCGAGATTCTTGGTCATGCTCACCCCTGGTCGATCACTTAATTTAGCGATTGCTGAATTACAGCATGGCCGCATTAACGGTTTGCAAAGAAATTCGATCGAATAGCCGACTTACACTCTCACAATCCGACAACCGCGCCGAAGGAAAATCGGCAGGCGCCGGGAACCGAATGGCTTGTCCGGTGTTGAGGCGCTCGGGGGAGCAATGCTTGGTCACCGTATCGTCAACAAGCCGGCAACACGGCAATCTGTCATCGCACACAGCCACGCCCGCGATACCGGGCGGGTCGACATGAATCGCACGCGACCCAAAGCTGACATGTTAGCCAGCACCAATCGACTCCCGAACAGATGCCGACCGATCCGCGAGACTGCATGCCGCAAACCAGCACCATGACCGCAGACAACCGTCACCTTGCATTCCTGTCGGGCGGCGGCGAGCTCGGCTGCCTGATCGCCACGTTCGACTGGGCCTCGACCTCGATCGGGCCGATCGAGGACTGGCCGCAGAGCTTGAAGACGGCGGTGTCGCTGATCCTGCGCTCGAATGTGCCGATCGTCATGCTGTGGGGGCAGGACGGCGTCATGATCTACAATGACGGCTATTCGGAATTCGCCGGCGGCCGCCATCCGCAATTGCTGGGCTCCAAGGTCCGCGAAGGCTGGCCTGAAGTGGCCGACTTCAACGACAACATCATGAAGGTGTGCCTGGGCGGCGGCACGCTTGCCTATCGTGAGCAGATGCTGACGCTCAATCGGACCGGCAAACCCGAAAAGGTCTGGCTCGATCTCGACTATTCGCCGGTGCTCGACGAAAGCGGCGAACCGGCCGGCGTCATCGCCATCGTCATCGAAACCACCGCCAAGGTCGCCGCCGAGCGCTGGCGCACAAGTGAACGCGACCGCCAGCGACAGATGTTCGAACAGGCGCCAGGCTTCATGGCCATGCTGTCCGGCCCTCAACATGTGTTCGAGCTGACCAATGCCGCCTACATGCAGCTGGTCGGCCACCGCGATGTGATCGGCCTGCCCGTCCGCCAGGCCTTGCCCGAGGTCGAAGGCCAGGGCTTCTTCGAACTGCTCGATCAGGTGTTCACCTCCGGCGAGGCGTTCATCGGCTACGCCTTGAAGGCGAAGTTGCAGCGCACGCCCGGCGCCGCCACCGAAGACCGCTTCATCGACCTCGTCTATCAGCCGGTGCGCAATCCCTCAGGCGAGGTGATCGGCATCTTCGTGCAAGGCATCGACGTCACCGACCGGCTGATCGCCGAACAGGCGCTGCGGCAAAGCGAGATGCAGTTCCGCACCTTCGCCGAGGCGATGCCGAACCACGTCTGGACGGCGACACCGGAGGGGCTGCTCGACTGGTTCAACCCGCGCGTCTACGATTACTCCGGTGCGAAACCTGGCGAGCTCGACGGTCAGGCATGGGGCGCGATCGTGCACCCCGACGACATCGATGCGGCCGTGGGAAAATGGCAAGAGGTGCTGGCCGCCGGCACATTCTACGAGACCGAGTTCCGCCTGCGCCGGCATGACGGTGTCTATCGCTGGTTCATCGCGCGTGCGGTTCCGATCCGCGACAGCGACGGCGCCATCCTGCGCTGGATCGGCACCAACACCGATATCGACGACCAGAAGCAGGCGGCACAGGCCCTGCTGCAGAGCGAGCGCCGCTTGCAGCTGTCGCAAAATGCGGCCGGCATCGCCGCCCTCGAACTCGACATCGCCAGTGGAATCGTGGTCGGCTCCGAAGGCTTTTGGGGTCTCTGGGGCCTGTCGCCGCGCGAAAGCGTGCACATCTCCGTCCTGGAAAACATCGTCATTCCCGACGACAAGGACATCCGCTCCAACCCGCAAACGCGTGCGCAAGGCACCGCTGTGCCTGCCGTGGAATACCGCATCCGGCGGCCCGACACCGGCGAATTGCGCTGGCTGTCGCGCCACATCGACTTCGTCCATGACGAGACCGGCAAGCCGGTCAAGATGTTCGGCGTCATGCAGGATGTCACCGACCGGCGCGAGGCGCAGGCACGGCAGGAACTGCTCACCCACGAGCTCGAACACCGCATCAAGAACATCCTGGCGATGGTCGCGGCCATCGCTTCGCAGACGCTGCGCAACACCGACATCGCCACCGCCAGCGCCACCTTCAACGAGCGTCTGCGCGCGCTCGCCAACGCCCACGACATCCTCAACAAGACGCGCTGGACCAGCGCTTCGATCCGCGAGGTGGTCGACAACACCATCGCCACCTTCCCGCTCGAGCAGATCTCGATTTCCGGGCCGGCGCTGCCGATCAACCCGAAGATGGCGCTGACGCTGGCGCTGGCCGTCAATGAGCTCGCCACCAACGCGCTGAAATACGGCGCGCTGTCGACACCGGAAGGCAAAGTGTCGATCGAATGGTCGTTGCAGCCATCGGCCGAGGCGCCCGGCGAAAAGCGGCTGACCTGGCGCTGGCGCGAGAGCGGCGGCCCGCCGGTCAGCCCGCCGACCCGGCGCGGCTTCGGCCGCTTCCTGATCGAACGCGTGCTTGGCACCGATTTCGGCGGAACGGTGCGGATCGATTACCGCCCCGACGGCGTTGAGTGTTTGTTGAACGCACCGGCACCCCAATTGCCGACAGCACCGTACTGACTACATAGGGCGTGCCATGAACAATCAGAGCCTCGCCACCGTCCTTGTCGTCGAAGACGAAGCCTTTCTGCTGTTCGCCATCGCCGACGAATTGCGCGAGGCGGGCTACAACGTGCTGGAGGCCAGCAATGCCGACCAGGCGATCCGTATTCTGGAGACACGTCTGGACATCGTCATCCTGTTCACCGACATCGATATGCCGGGCTCCATGGACGGATTGCGCCTGTCCGCAGCCGTGCGCGATCGCTGGCCGCCGATCAAGATCATCATCACCTCGGGCAAGCGCCAGCCGGCGGCGGACGCGATGCCAAGCGGCGGTGTCTTCCTACCCAAGCCCTATGCCCCGGAAGCCGTGGCGGCCACGATTGAGGGCCTGCTCGGTTAGGACTAAGTCGAGGGAACCTTTAAAACGGCTTTATGGCAATTGGCTTAATGTGTTGCCGGCGGCGCTGAAGGAAATCAGGCCTTAGTCCCGCGCCCGCAGGACCTGGATGTCACCTGCCAGCACCAGCCCCGCATCATCGGCGACATAGCCGACATAGCGATAGTCGCGGATGAAGCTGATCCGCCCGTCCCGCCACTCCAGCCACATGAAGTGAGTTGGCTTCGCCGCCGCCCGGCTTTCGAACACCGCGATCACCTCGCGGCCCTCGACCCAGGCCGGCCGGAGCCACAGGCCCTCGCTCTTGGCATAGATCGTGAAGAACGTACCGACATCGGCGGCCCCCGAGCGCGGCGGATGCATGGACTGCTGAAGTCTCACATCATCGGCAAGCAGCGCGCGCAGGCCGTCCCAGTCGCGCTGGTTGAACAGGCTGACGTAACGAACCACGGCGGCGGAAGCGATGCGCGCATCGGGAAGCGAACTCTCCTGGGCGTTGATCTGCCGAAGCCGGGCGCGGCCGCGCGCCAGATGCGCCTTCACCGCATCGACGGAAATGCCAAGCAAAGCGGCGATCTCGGCCAGCGGCTCGTCGAGCACGTCTTTCAGGATGACGGCGCTGCGCTGCAACACCGGAAGCTCAGCGAAGCGCGACACAGCGGTTTCGATCGCCTCCCTGCGCATCAGCGTCTCCACCGGATCGGCCTCGGTCTCGTCGGCAATTTCAAGGGCCGCCTCGATGGGCTCGGCGACACGGATCGCGCGGCTGCGCAACAGATCCAGCGCGCGGTTGTGGGCGATGCGAAACAGCCAGGGCCTGAGCTGCGGCACCTCGGACAGTTCGTCCAGCGCGACGAAGGCCCGGGCAAACGTATCCTGCACGACATCCTCGCCATCGATGACAGAGCCCATCAGCCGCGCGCAATAGCGGTGCAGCTCCGGCCGCAGCGCAGCGGCAAGGGCAAGCAGGCCCTCCTGTCGGTCGCGCTCCACGGCAGGTTTTCCCTTTCTCAAGCCGCAGCACCCTCCATGATCGTCACCCCTGCATCGCCGTTAAGACCGAAGACGACGCCCTCGGCATATTGCGGGTCCTCCAGCACGGAAACCACCCTGTCGCCGAATGCGCGGGGTGGCATCGGCGCGCCGAAGCGGGTGATGAATTCTTCCGGCGTGATGCCCATTGAGCCTGCATAGGCGCCGGCCGCCACATCCCCGATCCCCGTTCCCAAGATAATCTGTCGCGGCAGGATCGCCTGGAAGCGGATGCCGAGATTTTTCTCCTGCGCCACGCCATTGGCATATTTGGCCATGAACCAAAGCATACGCTTGGAGCCGCCATAACCGCCCGACATCTGCGACCCGGTGACGGCCGCACCGCTCGACCCGACCAGCACCCGGCTGCCCGGCTTCAGCGGCAGGTTCAGCGCCGCCTGCAGCCAGTAGAGCCCGGCCTTGACGTCGGTTTCCCAGGAAACGGAGAAATCCTCCCACTTCAACTGGTCCAGCCGCCCCATCCGGGGCGTGGCACCGGCGTTGAGCACGACGATATCAGGGCGGACCTCGCCCAGAATGCGATAAGCTGCATCTTCGTCCCTGACATCAGCGGCAATGGTGGCGACCCCGAGCCGAACCCCAACCGCCTCCAGCGCCTCCGCGCCGCGCGCAACGACAGTCACGCTGGCGCCCTGTTCGACCAGCGCCTCCACCAATCCGAGACCAAGCCCCCGGCTGCCACCGGTGACCACGACTTTCTTGTCCTTGAGGCTCATCGACCTGCTCCATTGCTTCACTGTAGCTAAGACGTTTGAGCATTGGGAAAAGAGTCAGCCCTGCAGCGAGGCCGGCGCATGACGCGATGCCGAGCGGCGTCCCTGCCTGCGCGCCGGCACCATTGCGAGACTGCGCCGATTAAACTTTTCGACTGACTGCGGCCTATTTGTCGCTGTTCTCGAACGCGCCGATGCCTTGCGCGATGAGGTTGGTGGCCATCACCAGCGAGATGATCGCGGCGGAATTGAACACCACCACCCACCATTTGCCGCCGGTGAGGAAGCCATAGCCGTCGGCGATCGCCAGTCCCCAGTCGGCCGATGGCGGCTGGATGCCAAGGCCGAGGAAGCTCAGCGTCGCGATCGAGAAGAAGGCATAGCCGAGCCGGGTGATGAGCTCGATCAGGATGGTCTCGCGCACATTGGGCAGGATTTCGAGGAACATGATCGCCAGCCGTCCTTCGCCGGCCAGTCGCGCGGCGCTGATATAGTCGCGCTCGCGCTGTTCGCGCGCGGCGGTACGCACGGTGCGCGCCACCAGGGGCGCATAGGCAAGGCCGATCACCGCGATGACGGTGAGGTTGGACGGGCCGATCGCCACCAGCGCCATCGTCACCAGCACGATGAAGGGCAGCGACATCACCGCATCGAGCAGACGCGCGCCGATGGCGTCGACCAGGCCGTCAAAGGTGCCGAGCACCAGGCCGATGATGCTGCCGGCTGTAACACCGGCCAGCGTCGCCAACGGCGCCACCAGCAGGATGTCGCGCGAGCCGACGATGATGCGCGAAAGCACGTCGCGGCCGAGCTGGTCGGTGCCGAACCAGTGCACCGCGTCGGGCGGCGTCATCATCGACAGGAAATCCTCGGCATAGGGATCGAACGGCAAGAACTGCGAGCCAAACACCGCGCAGGCGACCCAGAACAGCAGCACCGTTGAACCGATCACGGTCGACCGCGCCACGTCAGGCAAGGAGCCGCGCAATCTGCCGATCCAGGAGAGCCTGATGTCGCTGCGCATCGGAGACTGGGCTAGATCGGTCATGGCGCACTCCGCCGTCGCTGGCGCGGATCGAGCAGTGCCTGCAGGAAGTCGCCGATCGCCGCTGTCGACACGAAAATCGTTGCCATCACCAGCACGCCGGCCTCCAGCATCGGGAAGTCGCGTGCCTTGGCGGCACTCAGCACCAGATTGCCGAGGCCCTGGATGCCGAACAGCGCCTCGATCACCACCAGCCCGCCAAGCAGGAAGCCACTCTGCGTGGCGATGACCGCCACCGTCGGCACCAGCGCGTTGCGCAGCACATGCTTGAACAGAACCTGGGACGGGCTCAAGCCCTTGAGGATCGCGGTGCGCGTATAGTCGGCCGCGCGCGCCTCGATCACCCCTGCCCTGGTCATGCGCGCGACATAGCCGATCAGGTTCAGCACCAGCGGCAGCGCCGGCAGGATGAGATAGTAGCTGCTCGTCCAGAAGCCGGCCCCATCCGGCGCCGCACCGGTGATCGGAAACCAGGCCAGCCAAAGGCCGAAGACCATCAGCAGCAACAGGCCCGAGACGAAGTCGGGCACGATCGACAGCGAGACGCCGGTCAGTACGATCAGCTTGTCGATGAGACTGCCGGCCCGCAAGCCGGCGGCAACACCGGCGCCGATGCCGATCGGCACCAGGAACAGCAGCACGACGCCGGCGAGTGCCGCGGAATTGCGGATGCCTTGCAGGACGAACGGCACCACCGGCGCGCGCATCGACAGCGAGTCGCCGAAATCCCCTGTGATCGCCCGGCTGAACCAGTGCCAGTATTGCAGAAGAATTGGCTGGTCGGTGCCGAGCTTGTGATTGAGCTCAGCGACCGACTGCGCATCGGCGAACGGGCCGAGCATGACACGGCCGACATCGCCGGGCAGCACCTGCCCGGCGAGGAAGACCAGTGCGCTGACGAGCCACAGCGTGAGCAGCAGCGAGCCTGCGCGTGCCGCCACGGGCCGGACGATCGCGATCGAGGCGATGCCGCTCAAACGAACGACACTTTGTCGAGCAGCAGGTGCGAGATCGCGGTGAAGCGCACGCCTTCGACCTTCGAGGAGACGATACGGCTGTACTGCGAGAAATAGCTGATGATCAGCGGCGTCTCGTCGAGCAGCAGGTTCTGGATCTTGCCGGCGGCAACCCGCTGCGCCTGCAGGTCGCGCGCCTTGCCGTAGTCGAGCAGCAGCGCATCATAGTCCGGGTTGTTGAAATGCGCCGCGTTCCAGGCGCCCGAGCTCTTCAGCGTCGCGTTGAGGAAGATGTCGGGCGTGCCGCGATGGCCGAAATCGGTGATGCCGAGATTGGAATCGAGCCACGGCGAGCTGCCGAATGTCGCCGAGCCGTAATAGGCATCCTGCGGCAGCACGTTGAGCTTGATGTCGATGCCGGCCTTCTTGGCGAAGTTCTGGATGATCACGGCATAGTCGGGAATGTCATAGGCGCGCTCGGTGGTCAGCGTCACCTCGAAGCCATTGGGCACGCCGGCTTCGCCCAGCAGGCGCTTGGCCTCGGCAATGTCCTGCTTGCGCTGCGGCACCGACGGATCGGCCGAGGGGAAGATCGGGGCGAACGGCGTGTCGTTGCCGACGACGGCACGGTCCTTGAGCAGACCCTTGACCACGGCCTCGCGGTCGATGGTCAGCGCCAGCGCGCGGCGAACGCGCTTGTCGGTGAACGGCGCCTGGTCGGTGCGCAGATGCGCCGGGTCATGCGAGCTCGCCTGCACGCTGAGCAGCTTGAAGTTCGGATTGCCTTCGATCGCCAGTTCCAGGCGCGTTGTGCTGGGAATGACGTCGAGCTGGCCCGCCTGCAGCGCCAGCACCTGCGCCTGCTCGTCGTCGAAGAACTTGATCTCGACGCGGTCGGGCAGCGCTTTGTCGCCCCAATAATCCGGATTGCGCACGAAGCTGGCGCCTTGCTTGGGGCGGAAGGAGTCCAGTTTGAACGGGCCGGTGCCGTTGAAATTCTTCTCGAAGTCGCCGGCATAGTCGGCCGGCAGGATGACGGCATTGTAGACGTCGGAGGAAACATAGAACGGGAAATTGCCGTTCGACTGGTCGAGATCGAAGGCGACCGTCTCGTCGTCGACAACCTTGGCGCCGCCCTTGGACAGGATGCCCTTGTAGGCCGACAGCGCCGACGAGCCGCTGGCCGGATCGACCAGCCGTTCGAAGCTCGCCACCACATCCTTTGCGGTGACACTGCGGCCATCGTGGAACTTGACGCCCGGCCGCAGCTTGAAGGTCCAGCGCTTGGCCGTCTCGTCGGCTTCCCAGGACAATGCAAGCTTCGGCTGCAGCCCGTCCTTGGGATCATCGAGGATCAGGTATTCACCGACCTGGCTGAGCACGCCGATGCTGGCCGGATCGGTGATGGTGACGGGATCGATCGCCTTGGTCGGCTGACCGAGGCCGACGCGGACCGTGCCGCCGGCGGTTGCCGCGCGTGCGCCTGATGTGAACAGGCCTTGCGAGGCGGCAAAGCCGGTGAGACCGAGGAGTGCGGCGTATTTCAGGAGGTCGCGACGCTTGAGGAACCCTTGCGCATATTCATCCACCGCGACATTCCAGATGTCGCCATTTTGGCCACGCGTCGACTGGTTGCGCAGCAAATCGATGTCGGAACGCTTTGTCATTTTTTCTCTCTGATGAATGGGAGGATTGGGGAAAAGCCGCCGTCAGGCCGGCTGGCCGTCGAGATGGATGCGGTCGACCGCTTGCGGATAAAAGGCGATCAGGCCTTTGATCCTAGGCATTTCGTCGATCGGGTCGCGGTAGCTCCAGGCGATGTCGGGACGAACCGAACCGTCGTTCAACAGACCCGACCAGTAGGAGGCGATGCCCTTGTAGGGACATCGCGTCGTCGAACTGGACGCCGTCAGCCGCTCCAGCCTGATATCCTCTTGAGGCAAGTAGAAACGCGTCGGCAGATGGGTCTCGAACAGCAGCACCGGGCGCTTGCTGTCGGCGATGATCTCGCCGTCGAACCAGACCTGCACATGGCTCGAGCTTTGCAGCACGTCGATGCGCGCATAGGGATCGCGGGCGTGGACGAAGACTTCCTCTTCCTCCTCGAACCATTGGTCGACCGCCTTCCAGGTGAAGGCGATGCGGCCGGCCAGCGGCGCCAGATTTTCATCCGGCGGTGCCGTGAACGACCACGCCGCGTTGGCGGCGCGCTTGTCGCCGCTGTCGATGTCCCAATAGGCGGTCTCGCCGCCGACGGCGTGCGGCTCCTTATGCAGCGACGGCTTCAGCACCGACGCATCGACCGAGGACGCCGGGAAGAAATAGATCGGCAGGAAATGGTTGGAGCGCAGCACCAGCACATTGCGGCTGTCGGCAATTGTGCGGCCGCCGAATTTGACGCGGATGCGCTTGGGGCTGTGCAGCACGTTGATCAGACGCGGAGCGGTGGCTTCACGGGGCTGGAGATTTGGCGCGGCGGTCATGGCTTGGTCCTCACGAGACGGCGCGCGCATTGGCGCGCTGCTCGGCAAAGCGGTTGGCGGGGCGGGCAAGCCCGAAGCGGTCGCGCAAGGTGCCGGGTGCGTATTCGGTCGGGACCAGGCCGCGGCGCTGCAGTTCCGGCACCACTTGCTCGGCGAAATTCACCCAGTCTTCCGGCAGCAGCGGGAACATCAGGTTGAAGCCGTCGGCGGCACCGGCGACGAACCAGTCTTCGAGCTGGTCGGCGATCTGCTTCGGCGTGCCCGCAACCGTCGGCACCGAGCCGCTGTTGGCGAGCTTGCGGGCGATCTCGCGCAGGCTGAGATTCTGCTTCGACCATTGCTTGACGCGGTTGAGCGAGGTGCGCCCGCCATTGAAGGTGCTCTCGTCGGGCAGCGCCGGCAGCGGGCCATCGGGCGGATAGGCCGCGAGGTCGAGACCGCTCCAGCTCGACAACAGGTCGATGCCGACCTGGTCGGGAAGCAGGCTTTGCAGATACTCCTGCTTGTCGCGGCCTTCGGCTTCGGAGGCGGCAACGATCGGCAGGATGCCGGGCAGGATCTTGAAGCTCTCCGGCCGCCTGCCGTGGCGCGCCAGCCGGTCGTTGATGTCCTGCCGATATTTGATGCCGTCTTCCCTGGTGCTGTAGATGGCGAAATGCGCATCGGCCTGGGCAGTCGCAAAATTCTTGCCGTCCTCGGACGAGCCTGCCTGGACGATCAGCGGATGGCCCTGCGGCGGCCGCGACACGTTGAGCGGCCCGCGCACCTTGAAATGCTTGCCCTTGTGCTCGATCGGATGGACCTTGTCGGGGTCGGCGAAATAGCCCGTCTCCTTGTCGATCAGGAGCGACTCGTCTTCCCAGCTGTCCCACAGCGCCTTGACGATATCGAGGAACTCGCCGGCCCGCTCATAGCGGAAGGCGTGTTCGATATTGCCGTCGCGGCCGAAATTGCGCGCCTCCTCGTCCATCGCCGAGGTGACGACGTTCCACGACGCCCTGCCCTTGCTGATATGGTCAAGCGAGGCGAACATGCGCGCCACATTGTAGGGCTCGCTGTAGGAGCTCGACGCCGTGGTGATGAGGCCGATATGCCTGGTCACGCCGGCCAGCGCCGACAACAGCGTCAGCGGCTCGAGGCGGGCATTGGCGTAGTGCGCGACGCCGCTCTTGACCGAATCCCAGATCGACACGTGGTCGGCGACGAAGATGGTGTCGATCCTGGCCCGCTCGGCCGCCTGCACCAGCTCGCGGTAATAGTCGAAATCGAGCACTTCCCGCCCCGGCGCACGAGGATGGCGCCACGACATGCGGTGGTCGCCCTGCGGGTTGAAGAAGAACGCGCTGAGGATCATGTGCGACATCAAAGTCCCTTCCCTGCGGATGCGGAAAACCGCTGGCACGGCGGCTTGTTGCCGTGCTCCGAAAATCGTCCTGTTCTCGAAAGTTAGATTGCGCTCACGTTTAATTCGAGTAATTTTATAGAGATTGTTCCCTGTGAAAGCGGAAGCGATTACCCTTGATCGCGGCCCGCGCAGAAAGTGGTTTCAGGTCATTCATGTCTTCGGTTCTAAACGTCGAGCACCTCTCCGTGTCCTACCGGGGTGCCAGAAGCATCCTTCGCGCGGTCGATGACATCTCGCTTGAGATCGGCCAGGGTGAAGCGCTCGGGTTGGTTGGCGAGTCCGGCTCGGGCAAAAGCTCGGTGGCGCTGGCGGTGCTGCGCTACCTGCCCAACCATGCCCGCGTCGAAGCCGCGCAACTGGCCTTCGAGAACCGCGAGATCCGCGACCTCTCGACCAACGAACTGCGCCGGCTGCGCGGCGACCGCATCGCCGCCGTCTACCAGCATCCGGGCTCGGCGCTGAACCCGAGCATGACCATTGGCGGCCAGATCACCGAGACGATCCTGCGCCACCGCCCGATGCATCACGACGATGCGTCCGCGCGCGCGGCACAACTGCTCGGCCGCGTCCGCGTCGCCAACCCGGAACGAGTGTTACAGCTTTATCCGCACGAATTGTCGGGCGGCATGCAGCAGCGCGCCAACATCGCCATTGCCATCGCGCTCGACCCGTCGCTGCTGGTGATGGACGAGCCGACCACGGCGCTCGATGCCAGCGTGCAATCCGAAATCATCGCCATCCTCGACGATCTGCGCCGCGAGCACCGCACCTCGATCCTTTTGATCAGCCACGACATCAACCTGATCCGCCGCTCCTGCGACCGGGTCTCGGTGATGCAGGCGGGCTCGATTGTCGAAACCGGCGCCGCCACAGATGTGTTCGACAATCCGCGCCACGCCTACACAAAGGCGCTGGTCGCCGCCATTCCGACGCTCAACCGCACCAAGCGCGACGGCAGGCTGGCCGAGGATGCGAGCCCCATCGACCTCACTTCGGACGCGCCCGCCGTCGAGAGCGAGGAGAACGCCCTGCCCGCGCGGCAGCGCGACATCGCCGTCTCGTGCCGGGGCATCAAACAATCCTTTGGCGGCCAGCCGGTGCTGCACGGCATCGACCTCGACATCGCCAGCGGCGAGACCTATGGGCTGATCGGCGAGTCCGGCTCCGGAAAGTCGACGCTGGCCCGCATCGTCACCGGCCTGCAGCCGCCGACCGCGGGTACGGTCGAGCTGTTCGGCAAGACGGTCGCACCGCTGGTCGAGCGGCGCCACCACAGCGAACGGCGCGACGTGCAGATGGTGTTCCAGTCGCCGGACCGTACGCTCAACCCGCGCCAGCGCATAAGCCGCATCCTCGGCCGCCCGCTGCGGCGGCTGGCCGGCCTGCCGCGCCGCGCGGTGCCGCAGCGCGTCGGCGACCTCTTGGCCTCGGTCCGGCTCGCGCGCACAACGGCTGAGCAGAAGCCCGGAACGCTGTCCGGCGGCCAGCGCCAGCGCACGGCCATCGCGCGTGCCTTCGCCGGCCTGCCGAGGCTGGTCGTGCTGGACGAGCCGACCTCGGCGCTCGACGTCTCGGTGCAGGCGACGGTGCTCAACCTGCTCAACGATCTCCAGCGCAAGCAGGACACCGCCTACCTCTTCATCAGCCATGATCTGAGGGTCGTGCGCTACATGGCCGACCGCATCGGCGTGCTCTATCGCGGCCGCCTGGTCGAGACCGGTTCCTCCGACCAGATCTTTGCCGGCCCCAACCACCCCTACACGCAGATGCTGCTTGCCGCGTCCTCGAACGATGGGCAGGCCGCGACCCTGGCCGAAGCGCAACCCGTCATCGAAGCCGCCCCCGGCGGCTGCGCCTTCGCCGGCCGTTGCCCCCTGGCTGACGCCGGCTGCCTCAAGGCCGAACCAGTCGCCCAGGAGGTTGAAGCCGGCCATTTCATCGCCTGCTGGAAACGCGCTGCCTGATCGAGCCCTATCCCCCGAGATAGAGCCGGTGCAGTTCGTCAGGCGATTTCAGCAGCTTCAGGCAATCGCCGTCATGGACGACGCGGCCGCGCCGCATGACATAGGCGCGGTTGCCGATCGACAATGCGAGTGCGGCAAACTGCTCGACCAGCAGCACCGCGAGCCCATTGTCTGCAAGCTTGCGCACCGCGCTCATCAGCCGCGTCACGATGACCGGCGCCAGGCCAGCCGACATCTCGTCGATCAAAAGCACCTTGGGCCGCGTCAGCAGTGCACGAGCAATGACCAGCATCTGCTGCTCGCCGCCCGACAAGAGGCTCGCCTTCACCGTCCGGCGCTGCAACAGTTCGGGAAACAGCGCATAGGCCTCGGCCAAGTCCGAACCCGAGTGCAGGCTCACCCGAAGATTCTCCTCCGTGGTGAGCTGCCTGAACACGGTGCGGCCCTGCTCGACATGAGCGAGGCCTTCGCGCGAGCGCACGCCCGGCCGCGCCTTCTGGATCTCGCGGCCATCGATTTCGATCGAGCCGCCGGCAACCGGGATGATGCCCGACAAGCCTTCGAGCAGCGTTGTCTTGCCCGCACCATTGGCGCCGAGCACGACGCTGATGGCGCCGCTTTCGACCGCAATATCGAGCGACGACACGACGGGCAATTCGGCGCGGTTGATCGACAGGTTGGAAACGACGAGCTTGCTCATGCCGCCACGCTCTCTTCCTCGATCCCGAGATAGGCCTTCTTCACCGAACCCTGGTCGAGCACCTTGGCCGGCGGCCCGGAGGCAATGACACGACCGAAATCGAGTACGGTGACCTCGGAGCACACCGCCCGCACCAGATCCATGTCGTGCTCGACCAGAAGCACCGCCGAGCCGAACAGTTTTGGGATTTCGGCGATGCGCTGCCCCAACCGCACGCTCTCCTCATGCGACTGGCCGGCGGCAGGCTCATCGAGCAGCACCACCGCCGGCCGTGCCGCCACCACGCCGGCAACGTCGAGCAGTCGCCTTGTACCGGCATCGACCGAGACCACCAGCGTGTCTGGATCGGGACAATCGAGCCAGCCGAGGATCGCCCGGGTCTCGCTCGCCGACAGGCCCTTGGCCGCGAGCGCCAGATAGCCGCCGACGGTGAGTTCCGGTGCGATGCGGTTGGTCTGCCAGGTGCGGCGCAAGCCGGCGCGAGCACGCAGATGCGCCGGCATGCCTTCGAGCGGCTTGCCGCCCAGCCGGATGCTGCCCTCATAGCTCGACAGGAAGCCGGCGACGGCGTCGATGAAGGTCGACTTGCCCGCGCCATTCGGGCCGATCAGCCCGGCGACCGTGCCGGCGGCGACCGTCAGGCTGACGCCGTCGAGCGCCACCACGCTGCCATAGCGCACGGTGAGCTTGTCAATGCTGAGCGCCGGACCAGCGGCACGGCTGACCGGGCTCGGCAAATCGCTTGCCGGCGCCGAGGCGGCCGCCCTGACGCGTGCCGGCATCAGCTTGCGCAACTGCCGGCGAAAAGTCTCGCTCATCGTCTCGCCCGTCGACAGCGCCTGCGTGGCGCCGATGGCGAACAGCACATTGCCGATATCCTGCGGCAGATCGAGCCGGCGCAGGATTTCCGGGAACATCACCACCAGCAAGCCGCCGATGATCGCGCCCTCGGCGAAATGCGCGCCGGTCATGACCGCCACCGCATAGAGCGACAGCGATTGCATCATGCCAAAGTTTTCCGAGACCAGCGTGCCGAGATAGCCGGCGAGCAGGCCGCCGGAAATGCCGGCGATGAAAGCCGAGATGGCGAAGGCCGACAGCTTGGCGGTGGCGATGCTGACGCCGTGCGCGGCCGCCGCGCGTTCGGAATGGCGCACGGCGAGCCACGACGCGCCAAGCCGCGAGCGGCTGAGCACTTCGAGTGTCACCGCGACGGCGACGTAGAACAGCAGCACGAAGACGAAATAGCCCTCGTCGCTGTCGAACAATTCCGGCCGGGGCACCTGCAGGAAATCGGTCTGGCCGGGATAGGTCATGGTCGCCAGGATGGTGTCGAAGGCGGTGGCGAAGGACAGCGTGACGATGGCGAGGTTGATGCCGCGCAGCCTGAGCGCCGGTAGGCCGATGGCAACGCCGAGCGGTACCGCCGCCAGTCCGCCGATGAGGATCCACACGGCCAGCCCGCCCGGCGCCTCGGCGAGGTTGAGATAGCCGACCGTCCAGGCGCCGACGCCGGCAAACGACATCTGGCAAAGCGCGATCATGCCGGTGCGCCCGGCGACGAGGCCGAGGCTCTGCAGCGCGACGCCGGTGATCAGCACCGAAGTCGCCAAAAACACCCAGTAGGACGGTAGCAGGCCGGCAATGACGCCGCCAAGGACAATCGCCGCGATGATGACGATCAGCGAAGCTTTCAGACTAGCGCGCTTCATCCCAACGAGCCTCCCGCTGCGACCACAAGAGAACGGCAAGCACGACCAGAAATGGGATGGCGCTGCGATACTGGCTGATGCTGTCGACCGAGCTTGCCATGCCTTCGACCAGGCCAAGCCCGATACCACCGGCGAGCGTGCGCCAGAAACTGCGAAACAGCCCGACAAGGGCTGCCGCAAGGGCCGGCACGACGAGCAGGCTGAGCGTCATGAAATTTGGCGAGCGCTGCGGCGCGATGATCATCAGCGCGAAGGTGGTGAAAGCGCCGGTCATGCCCCAGACCAGCAGCGACAGGAGCTGCACGCGGATGCCGAGCAGTTCGGCGGCCATTGGCCTGTCGGCCAGCGCGCGCAGATTCAGCCCGACCTTGGTGGTGTTGAGGAAGAGGTCGGCGAGAACGGTGAACAGCGCAGCCAGCCCGATGGTCAGCACCGAGGCGATGGTCACCTCCACGCCGGCCAGGCGGAAGGCGGAGCCGGGAAACAGCTCCGGCATGTTGTGCGGATGCTGGCCGCCGGTGAGCCGCAGCCCGATGGCGATGATGCCGACCAGCAAAGCCACGGTGACCGCCGCCTTGGTCGAGGCGCTGGCCTCGCCGAACCACCGCGTCATGATAAAGCCGATGGCGACGCCCACCACCGTGCTGGCCGCGATGCCGGCCAGCACCGAGGGCCAGAGCGGGAAACCGGCTTCATAAAGCGCGAACAGCACGAAGGTCCCTGCCGTGCCGATCGCCGCCCCGGTGAAATTGACCACGGCGACCAGCCGGTAGGTGAAGACGGCGCAGACGCCGAGCAAGGCATAGGTGCCTCCGGCTGTCAGCCCCGCCACGGCGGATGTAAGCAATGCGTTCATTGGTTATCCCGGTTGGAGAAATGGCAGGCTTCGAGCCGAATTTTTTCCCGAAGTCGGCGCCGCCCTCATTGTCCTGGACGCCAGCAGGCAGATGAGGAGCGGCGCCAACGCCCCGGGAGGACTTACTTGGCCCGCGGCAGCACGACCCAGTCCGGCGTCTCGACGGTCCAGGCGCCCTTTTCCAGTCTCATCACCTTGGTCGCCTGCATCGGCGAATGGACCTTGGCTGTGCCAAAGACATAAGGGCTGCCGGCGAGCGGATTGGTGATCGGCTGCATCTCGTGCAGCGCCTTGGTCACGCTCTCGCGCGTCACCTCGCCATCGATCGACGCCACCACTTTCAGGAACAGCTGGGCGGCGAGATAGCCGCCTTGCGAGAAGGCGGTCAGCGGCCGGCCGGCCTTCTGCATGTCGGCCGCCCATTGCGCGTTGGCGGGCGAGCTCTTCTCGGTGAAGGGCTCCCATTCGGTGCCGACATAGATCGGCTGCTTGGTGTCGGCCAATGCCGAGGCGACTTGCTCGGTGTAGCCGGGCGCCAGGAACAGCCATTTGATGCCTGTGATCTTCTGCGCATCGACGGTCTTGATCAGCTGCACCACTTGCGGCTCGACCTGGTTGGTCAGCACCGCGTCGCAGCCAGCATCGCGCGCCTTGATGACATAGGGCGTGAGGTCGCCCTGGAAGGGCAGCGTCAGGTCGATGAGGTGGATCTTTTTGCCTGAGATTTTCTCCCAGTTCTCGATCGCCTTCTTGTAGGCCTCCTGCGTGCCGCCGATGATGATGAAGAAGGCGCACAGTTTTTCGCTCTTCAGCTGGTTGGTGGCGTAGTAGGCCATCGCGGTGGAGAGCGTGTAGGGGCCGACATTGACCGGCGCCACATTGGGCGAGGAGAAGCAGGCGGCGTCGACGCCGAGGCCTTGCACGGACAGGACCTTCTTGCGGCTGTAGGTGGCGGAATTGACCGCGCAGTCGAGCAGGCTGCCGGAGCCGACCAGCGCCACCGCTTCCTTGTTGTCGATCAGGTCGCGCGCGGCCTGCGCCGCGACCGCAGGATCCGCCTTGTCGTCGGCGATCGTGTAATCGATCTTGCAGCCATTGATGCCGCCGGCGGCGTTGACGGCATCGAACGCCGCCTGCGTCGCCTTTGGCACCTCGCTGAAATCAGCGGGGCCGGTGATGGTCGAGACCGCGCCGACCTTGATCGTTCCGTCCTTGCAGGTCGGGCCGGCGGCGGATGCCGTCCCGGCCATGGCGGCAAGACTCACGCCCGCGAAGGCCACTGCCACCAGGCTGGATTTCCATTGCATGTCAGTCACTCCCCTGTTTTTTCTGATTCATTTTCTGATCAAGCAGCAGTGCGATCCGGCGCCCTGATGCTGGCGGCATCGATGGCGGCGAATTTGGTCAGCGTGCGTGCGATGGTTTCGCGTGGGATGTCGCGCACGATAAATACCAGCCGCGTGCGCCGGTCGGCCGACGGCCAGGCATCGAGCCGCACCGGCGGATGGAAGACATGCTGCACGCCGTGCAGCACCAGCGGCCGCTCCGGCTGCTCGGTGACGTGCACGAGGCCCTTGAAGCGTAAGAGATCCTCGCCCCTTAGCGCCGCGACGTAGTCGAGCCAGCGCGCGAAGGCTGCCCACTCGACAGGCTCGTCGATGACGAAGCTGTAGGACTGGATGCCGTGATGCGCGTGGCCATGGTGATGCGCATGATCGTGCGCGCAGTCGGGGCCACAATCGGGCTGGGCCATCTCCAGCAAGGCAGAAATGCGGTCAAGGTCACCAGCGGCGCCAAGATGCTGGTTATCAAGTATGTCGAAATCGGCCTCGCCATTGTGCGCCAGGCTCTGCCGCGCCGCCGGCGCAAACGCCTCCAACCGCCGTCGCAATACGCCCAACGCTTCCGCTGAAACCAGATCGGTCTTGGTCACCAGCAGCTGGTCGGCAACCGCCACCTGCTTGGTCGCTTCGGCATGACGGTCGAGCGTTGATCCGCCGTTGACCGCATCGACCGTGGCGACAACGCCGGCGATGACATAGCGGCCCGCGAATTCCGGCTCGGCCATCAGCGTGTGCAGGATTGGTGCTGGATCGGCGAGCCCCGTCGTTTCGATGATGACATGGGTCAGCTCAGGCACTTCGCCGGCACAGCTGCGCCCGTCGAGCGCCTTCAGCGTCGCCACCAGGTCGCCGCGCACCGTGCAGCAGATGCAGCCATTGCCGAGCAGCGTGAACTGTTCCTCGCTCGCCTCGATCAGCAGATGGTCGAGGCCGATAGCGCCGAACTCGTTGATGATGACGGCGGCCCCGGCAAGCGACGGCCGCCGCAGCAGGCGGTTAAGCACTGTCGTCTTGCCCGAGCCCAAGAAACCGGTCAGCACCGTCACCGGGATGGGGCGGTCAGTTCCGCTCATAGACGACCCTCCCCTCGAACCAGGTGGTCAGCACCTTGGTGTCGGCGATCTCGTCGGACGGTATGTCGAGCACGTTGCGGTCGAGCTTGATGAAGTCGGCTGACTTGCCGATCTCGATCGAACCAACCGTGTCGGCGAGCCCGATGGCGCGGGCCGAGTTGATGGTGAAGATTTCGAGCGCGGTGGCGACATCGAGCGCCTGCTCCGGCCACAGCGCCGCACCCTTGAATTCGCCGCTCGGGTTGCGGCGCGTCACCAGCCCTTCGATGCCGTCCCAAGGATCGGGATTGGGCATGACGGGCCAGTCGGAACCACCGGCCAGCAGTGCGCCGGCCTCCAGCAAATCCTTGTTGGGCCAGAAGCGCAGCGCACGGGCCTCGCCCATCGTCTGCTTGTGGCCTTCGAGGAAGCTGGTCGGATACCACAGGAACGGCGACAGGTCGGCGGCGACGCCGAGTTCGGCGAAGCGGGCGATATCGTCGGGCGCGATGTAGCTGGCATGGGCGATGTGGTGGATGAGTTTGGTTGGCCCGTTGAAGGAGCGCACGACATCGATGGCGTCGAGCGCCTGGCTGACGGCGGCATCACCGGCGCAATGGATTTTCACGCCGAGCCCGAGCTTCTCGCATTTGCCGACCCAGCGGATCAGGTCCGGGACGGTGACGATGGTCGAGCCGCGAAAGCAGCAGCCGAGGATCGGATCGCTGGTATAAGGCTCGTGGAAGGCGGCGGTGCGCGCGCCCGGCACGCCGTCGAGGAACACCTTGACGAAGTCGGGCTTCGCATGAACGCCGCGATAATTCTCGCGCAGCGCGATCAGTTCGTCGCCGGCGATGCCGAACATGAAGGACGGCTCGACCGCCGGCATCGCCGACACCGACCAGGCGGTCAGTTCGCCGCGATCATCGAGGCCTTTCAGCGCCGCCAGGATCGGCTGCATGGCGGCGGCGTCGAGGAAAGCGGTGACGCCGTAGGAATTGAGCGTAGCGATCGACTGCGCCATCGCCGCGCGATCCATCTCTTCGGTGTAGTGGCCCGATCTGGCGATGGTGCTTTCGACGATGCCGGCGGCGGATTCGATCATCATGCCGGTCGGTGCGCCCGAGGCCGGGTCACGGCCGATCGAGCCCTTTTCCGGATCCGGCGTGCCTGACGAAACGCCGGCCAGGCGCAGTGCTTCAGAGTTGATCCACCTGTTGTGATAGGTGTCGTCGCGCAGCATCACCGGCCGACCCTGGCTGGCTCTGTCGAGTGCGGCCAGCGCCTCCAGCGAGTTGAGCTTGGGCAACAGGTCGCTGCCCCACTGGCCGCCGATGATCCAGGATCCCTCCGGCGCCTTGGCCGCCGCCTCGGCGACGCGCGCTATCAGCGTTTCGAAGCTCGAGGTCGGCGCAAAGCGCAGCTCGAACAGTTCCGCCTGCCCGCCCATCATCAGATGCGCGTGCACATCGACAATGCCCGGCATCAGCATGGCGCCACCGAGATCGACGGTGCGCGTCTGCGGTCCGCTCAGGCCGGCGACCGCATCAGCCTCGCCCACCGCCACGATGCGCCCTCTCTTGACGGCCACCGACGAGGCCCATGGCCGCTTGCGATCCAGCGTGTAGATGCGGCCATTGGTCAGAACCAGGTCGGCACTTCTATCGGGCATTTTTCTCCCTCTCCTCACTCCGCCGCCAGTTGCGCTCCAGACGGGGCACTCTTGGCATTGCGTATGGCGCCGCACTTGGCGTTGCCGCGAAACCGCGTTTGCCCCTTGTTTTTACGTTCCCATGTCGGTTCATCATATGAACCGACGTTTTGTATGTTATAGCCAGACTGCAAGCCGCAAAGGCTGCTGTCAAGTTAATTCACACGCTAAGTATCTTGGAGATTCTGCAATGAGCACGGTCGGCAAGGCGATTTCGCTGCTGGAGCTTTTCACGCCGAAGGAGCCGGAGATCGGCCTCTCCGACATCGCCCGCAAGTCGGGTCTCGACAAGGCCACGGCGCGGCGCCTGCTGGTGGCGTTGGCCGAACACCGGTTGATCGAGCAGGAGCCGCTAAGCCGCCGCTACCGGCTGGGCGCCGGCCTGTCACGGCTGGCGCGCATGCGCGACGCGCACCTGCCCTTCGTGCGCGTCGCTGCCCCCATCGTGCGCGAGCTGGCGCTGGAGACCGGCGAGACCGTGCATCTCTCCGAGTTCAGCGCCGGCGCGCTGCTCACCGTGCATGTCGAGCTTTCGGCAAGGGCCAATCGCGTCAGCGTCGATGTCGGCCAGATCCTGCCGTTGCACGGCACCGCGTCCGGCATCGCCTTCCTCGCCTTCTCGCGCCCGGAAACCGTGGAAGTGTATTTCGGCAAGCCGCTCGCCGCCTTCACCGCCCACACCGTGACCAGCCGCGACGCGGTGATGGCGGCCGTGCGGCTGGCGGCGACGCGTGGCTATTCACGCAGCGCCCAGGGCTATGAGGAAGGCGTGCACAGTGTTGCCGCGCCCATCCTCGGCTCGGACGGTTTCCCCGTCGGGACGCTGGCGATAGCCTCGCCGCTATCGCGCATCGACGACGCCATTGCCGAGCGCCAGGGAGAGGCCGCGCGCGAGGCAGGTGCGAAGATTTCCGCCCACCTCACCGGTGAACAATGGCATGCTTCTCTGCCGTTGCGGCAGAGATAATTATCATGTTAAGTTCCTGTCAGCCGCAAGCCCGCGACAAGACGGGAGGTTTCTTTGGAGGAGGAAACACATGCACGCCGCCGCCCACCATGTCAGCATCGCCGACGGCGAAGCTTTCCTGTCGACATCACGCCTTCTGTTCGGCCCGATCACGCAGCGCTTCCCGCGCGGCACGGTGCCGTCGATCCCGCAACTCGTGTCGGTCAATCTCGGCGCCTGCCGGCTGTCCGAGATCAAGGCCAATTCGCATCTGGTGCTCAACGACCGGCTGTTCTGGCGCAGCTTCGACCCCGACGCGATCAAAATCCTGATGCAGCTTTCAGGCCGCAGCCGTTTCGAGCAGCAGCAGGTGGCCGTCGACCTCGGCCCGCAATCGGCTGTTATCTATGATCCCGTGCGCAGCTACTCCCTGCAGAACCTCAGTGATGTCGACCAGTTGATCCTGCAGGTGCCGCGCTCGACCTTTGGCGACGACACGCTCGCCCGCCTCTCCGCACCCCTGCCCCTGCCCGGCAACGGTGACAGCCTGACCCACATCGTCTCCGGCCTGATGCAGATGGCGATCGGCGAGGCACACAAGCTCGATGAGGCCGGCAGCCGGCGCGTCGGCGACAGCCTGGTCCAGCTCGTCAACGGCCTGATCCAGGCCAAGCCCATGGCGCCCGAATTCCGCCGCTCGCCGTTAGAGGCGCTGCGCGAGCGCATCGTCGCCTATATCGACGCCAACCTTGCCCGCAGCAGCCTGTCGGCGCAGGACATTGCCCGCCACATGGGCTGCTCGCGCCGCTATCTCCACCGCGCCTTCGAAGGCGAAGGCGCAACGCTCGAACGCTTCGTCTGGGACCGCCGCCTGGAGCGCAGCAAGGAAGAATTGCTCTCCCCCGCCCGCGCCTCCGCCTCGATCTCCGAAATCGCCTTCGCCTGCGGCTTCAATTCGAGCGCGCATTTCTCGAGGGCGTTCAAGAGCCGGTATGATGTGGCACCAAGGGAACTGCGCGAGCGGTTGCGTGCCGTGGTGCATTAGGGTCGCTAGGCGGGCAGCGTCGGCTCGGTGTTGACCTCCAGCGCCTCTTCCGCCTCATGATCGTCCGGAAGCGTGTCGCCGTGCACGTCAAGCGGCCGGCCGATCCAGACCGGATCGACCAGATGGTCGCGCTTGGGGTTGGTCGTGTTCGGGTGGATGAGGATGCTCAAGCCCCTGTGGTTCAGCATCAGCCACGGAACGAGCGAGCCGAAAAGCTCGTTGGCGAAGGAGACCTGGTACATAGGCTGGTCATGCGGGCCGACTTGCCGGTCGTGCCAATTGCCCAGGCGCACGCGGAACCGCTCGCCGATGCGAAGCCGCAGCCATTCGGCATGCTGCCGCTGCGTTTGCCCGCCGAAGTAGATGTGGGCGTGATAGCTGGCGATCTCCGCCAGCGGCCGTGGACTGTCTTCGCTCATCTCCATGCCCTCCCTCGCAGCGTGTCCGACCATTGAGCCCAACAACGCGGGTTTTAGCAAGGTCACCTTCCCGCCCCTGGCGCATGCATTGTCTTATGCGGCGCTGGTCGACCCCCACTCCGTCTCGGCTTCGCCGAGCCACCTCTCCCCCGATCGACGGGGTAGAGGAAAAGGCGCCAAGCCTTTTGCCGTCAACGCCCGCCCAGCAAGGCTCCCTTCCTTTCCCTCCGGAGGGGGGAAAGGTGGCGCTGCGAAGCAGCGACGGATTGGGGGAACCACGTGGCAATCAAGCCCCAGGCAGAACGCATCTTGCTGCTTGATGTCGCTCTGCCGCCGAAAGACCGGCAATGGCTGGGATGCTCTCGATAATGTGTATGGCTGCCATTTGAGACATCCCCTATCAACGACGCAGCTTTTGCCCCGGACAGCCCCGTCCGGCAAGACTGTGTCTGACGTGTTAACCGGGAGGGAATTGGGGGGTCCGCAGATACTCCGGCCGCCATTGATCCGCCGAGCAGCGGTGGCCAATCGTGCCTGAGGACGAGAGCTTCCACCGCATCCTGCAATCAACGCGGACCATTGAACGGGGCTGGTCGAATGTCGTTTTTTGTCTTTGCACTGATCTTCGCATTCATTCTCTGGCAGCGGCTGGGCAAGAACCGCCGCCCTGCAACGCGTGTCCAATCAGACACAGGTCGCCCGGCTTCGCCGCTGGCCTCATTCACCGATGACGACAAGGTTGAAGACATCGCCGCCGATGTCGCCGGGCTGGTCTCGAACTTTCTTGGCCAGAACAGCGGGGATTTGATCAAGCAGGTCGTCAGCCGGGCCATCGACGAGTCCAGGACCGGAGCCGGCCGCAGGCTCGCCGTGGCGATAGAGCCGATCGAGCAGGCAATCCAGGCAAAGCGATCGCAGCCGCGCGAAAAGCAACGGGCAAAATACCTGCTCGATGGCGATGGCGGCTACCGCCAGCGCACCGACCGCACCGCCCGGCTGCAGCAACAATTCGGCGGCAAGGGCCTCTGTTCGCCGAGCCATTCAGGAACCGCGAAGGCGCGGCAAACAAATCGCTGAGCAAGTCTGCTCAGCCGCAAGTCGACAGCATAGCGCACGCGCTGGGCGTGCCGCACCATCAGGAGGGGAAGTCAAAATGGCAATCACCAGACAGGTCATCACGTCGCTGCAGCGCGACGGCACGGACGCGCTCGGCACCAGGACGGTGGCGATGAAGATCGTCGACGAGAGCATCGTCTCGGGCTCGCTGCTGACGGTGGAAAGCAACCATTTCTGCATCCTGAAATCGCGCGGCGCGGTGCTCAACGTCTACGAGACCGGCCAATACGCGCTGCAGACGCCGGACAAGCCGCTGGTCGGTTCGATCGTGCAAGGGTTTTTCGGCGGCTCCTCGCCCTGGGTCTACGAGGTCATCTACATCAATCGCTCCAAGCTGCTCGTGCGCAATGAGGGCATCGCCACCTCGGCCGAGATGGCGGAGATGTCCTATGTCGTCGACTACTACATCCACATCGACAGCAAGGAAGAGGCGCTGGACCTCATCACCCACATGCCGTTCGCGGGTGCCGTGATCGACACCAAGGAAATCGCCGACTATGCCGGGCCGGCCATCGAACAGGCGATCAACCAGATCATCCAGGTCACCAAGATGGAGAACATCAACGAGCGCATCAGCGATGTGCGCGAGGCGGTGAAGCTGCATCTCACCGATTTCCTCAAGGTCTACGGCATCATGCTGAACGACCTCAAGGTGCTGATCACGCCGCGCGACGAGCGCATGCGCGAACTGATCTCGCTGCAGGCGATTGGCCTGAGCCCCATCGAGGCGGTCCGCTATTACCTGGCGTTGCGCATGGCCGACAAGGGCCTGGTCTCGGCGCCCAACGCCGCCGCCGGCCTGCCCTTCAACATTGGCGGCCAGCCGACAGGCTTCTATCCGCTGGGCGATGAGGTGGGCGCCACAAGATGAGCCGCTTCTACGAGGCCGGGCCGCTCGCCAAGGTTGGCATCAACCTGTTCTACGGCTACGGCTACAATTTCTACCGCCAGGAAAACCAGCTGCGCGCCGACGACCAGCGGGTGCGCCAGATGGCCTGCTCGCTGCTTTCCCGCGCCCGGGCAGGCATCGACGAGGCCGAGGCCCGCTACCGCCGCGACAACATTGCGCCGCCGACGCGGGCCAACCCCTTCCCCGACGCGACGATCGTCGCCAACGCCCAGACGCTCGAGCGCCTGGGTCGCGAGGTCGGCGCGCTGGAGGGCCAGATCCGCCACCAGCCGGTGCCGGAAAACGACCGCATGGCCCAGCGCTACCGCCAGGAAGCGGGCACGCTCGCGGCTTTGGCGGAGAAGGACGCGGTGCTGGTCGGCCAGGCGGAGCTGCTGCGATCGATGCTCGAAGGCGTCGCGGGGGATGCAATGCTGGCTGGCAAGCGCGAGATCGAGGTGGGGATTGCCGCGATCACGGCGACGTTGCGGGAGCGGCAGACGTTTTTGTTGTGAGGCGCCCCAGCGAGCCGGCGTCAGATCCTGCGGAGCGCGTCGGCAGGCAGTAGGCGCGTGGCGCGCCAGGCCGGGTAGAGCGCGCCAAGGGGCCCAGCGATGAAGACGAAGATCAGCGCCTGTGCGATCGACCAGCCTGACAGATAAGGCACGATCAAGCCCGCCGCGAAGTTTGTCTTCGCCGCCATCTGCATCGTGAGGACGCCCAGAATAATCCCGATAACCCCGCCCAGCGCGCTCATGATCACGCCTTCGATGAGAATGAGCCGAAGGATCCGCCGCGGTGACCAGCCAAGTGCTGCGAGAACTCCAATCTCGAAAGTCCGTTCGTTCACGGCCATCAGAAGTGTGTTGGCAACGGCGACGGAGGCCATCGCCATGACAACCAGTGAAATTGTCTGGGCAATCGCCCGAAGCAGATCGAAGATGCGGATGCTGTTGGCAAACTGCTCGGTGTCGCCCACCGCGAATCCCGGTGCGGCGGCGATGAGCCGGGTTCGGGCAACAGCGATGTCGTCCTTCTCGAGCGGGCGCTTCAACCTCACCTCGTACAAGGTAAACACGTCCTCGCGCGACAGGAGTTGCTGCAGCCCTTCGAGCGGAACGATCGCGCTGTTCTGGTTCAGCACGGACGAGAACGAGGCGATGCCGACAATCTGGTAGGGCTGGAACTGCAGCTCGACGGTATCACCGACCCGCTTGTCCAATGCGGTGGCGATCGACTCGCCAAGGATCACGGGCCACTGGTCCCCGGGCGCAGGGACGCGCCCCGCCACAAGGTGCATGTCTTTCCACAGGAAGCTGTCGCTCGGCCAGCCGGCCATGACAATGTTCGCGGCGTCGTCAGCGGTGGTGATGTTGAGGAGAACGCCCGACACGGCATCGACGTTTGGCACCGAGGAAAGACCGGCGCCCAGCGACCTGGGCACGGTGCTGCTCACCAGGTTGAATGCGCCGCGCTGGCTCACCACCAGATCCGCGCCGTTCTCATCGATTCCCGAGGCAAACGAGCGCTGGACGCCGGCCGTCAGGCCGGTAAGCGCCACAAACCCCGCGACCGCCAGAGCGATGCCGAGAACCGTGAGCAGGGTTCGAAGCGGGCGCGCAAGGAGACCGCGCAAGGGAAGGGTCAGCTCTGTCATGGGTTAGCGGATGGAGCGGGCGCAGGCATCGCTCGGCTGTCCGAACGGATGCGGCCGTCGGAGACCTCGACGCGCCGGCCGCACAGCGCGGCCACGTCCTCGTCATGGGTCACCACGATCACAGCGGTACCGAACTCGCGATGCGCGTTGCCAATGATGCTCATCACGGACTGGCTCGTCTGCACGTCGAGACTTCCTGTCGGTTCGTCCGCAACGAGAAGCTTCGGACGGTTGGCAAGTGCGCGTGCAATGGCAAGCCGCTGGCGCTCGCCGCCCGAAAGCTCGGCCGGCCGCAGCGTAGCGCGTTCGGCCAGACCGAAATGGGCCAGGAGTTCGAGCGCGCGAACGCGACGCTGCCGCGTTCCGCCGAGGTTTCCGAGCAAGGCGACCTCGATGTTCTCGCGCGCCGACAAGGACTGCAGCAGGAAGAAGTTCTGGAAAACGATGCCGATCCTGCTGGCCCGCACGGCCGCCCATGCGGCCCTCCCGTTGATGGCCCTGCCTTCGAACCGAACTTCGCCGCGTGTCGGTCGGTCGAGCCCACAGACCAGGTTCAGGATCGTGGACTTGCCGCTGCCGCTGCGGCCGACAATGGCGACGGTCTCGTCATCCTCGATCGCCAGCGACACACCGTCGACGGCGACAATGCGGCCGCCGTCAAAGTCGCGACCGACATTGCTCAATTCGACGAGGAGGGACATGAGCACAAGCGCGGCATCATACCCGGCCTTTCCTGAGATCGGCGACAAGTGCCGGGATCGAGCCGCCATTGCCGGCAAGCAACTGGGCAACGCGGTCCCGCTGCTGCACGGTCACGGAGCCGCCGTCGACAAGGACATCGCCGATGCAGAGTTGTCCGCGACAGTGGCGCACACGCCAGTCCACGGATGTTGGGCCGTGGAGCGGCCGGCGGAATTCGCTGCGCACCAGGATGTCGCCATTGGCCAGAGCCTTTGTGCCGAGCACGGTGAAAGTCTTGTCCTGCGTCCGCTCCAGCCTGTCGGCCAGCCTGTGTGCAATCGCATAAAGCAGCGCATCGGTCACCGAGGCGCGGTCGTCCGCACTCGCCCGGCGCCAATAGGTCCCGAGCACGGCTTGCGCGATACCCCTGCCGTCGAACGCCGTGGAAATGGAGCGAAGCTGCCCCTCGGCCGATCCACCGTGCCCAAGCGCAATCGCTGCCTGTCGCACGGTCTCGACCAGCTTGACCGCGTCACTCTGCTCATCGGCGGCCGCCGGAAGCGATGGCGCGCAGATCGCGAGCAGCGCGGCGACAAGCAACAGCCGGGCCAAGGCTGCCCAGCTTGCGTGCGACCATAGGCGTGCTGTCATGATCCTATGTCATCCAATGCGTTGTTTGCTGTCAACATCGGGCGTCCCGGGAGCCTGTAGAGGCGCATGCCCAAACGCGGCGGCCAGCGGTTCGAGGCGCGCGACCCGCGCTTTCTGCTTTTCGCTCAGCTCTGGATGGCAGCTTCGCACCTGTTTGCCGAAAGTCGCGGCGACCCGCAGCACCCGCTCCTCGCAGCCGCGCGAAAATGGCAGGCCCAGCTCATGGTAGATCCGCTTCATCTCGCCCACGGGGTCAGCGGTGAGATCCTGCAGCCGCACTTCCGCCAGATCGCCAGCTGGAATCCGGGCTCTATCGGTCAGATAGTGCATCTCTGTCGCGAGATATTCGCGGGCGATGATCTCCTCCTGCTCGTCCTCGGGCAGAGGCGGCTGCAGGGCGAATGCACGCTGCAATTCGCGCGCCAGAAGCAGGTTGGACCGGAACACGACCTCCGGCGAACGGGAGATGTGGACGAACTTGGCGCCCGGAAACATTTCCTGGAGGTAGCGCACGCGCGCCGTATGGCTCGGCGACTTGAGCAGAAGTCGCCGCCCGCCCGCAACGAGAGCAAGCTTCTGGACGAAACCCAGCTGATGCGAGCGCCAGCGGCTGAACTCGTCCGCCGAAAGCGCGTCGAGATCGTGAAATCGATTGAAGAAGGCTTGCCGGCGGGGAAGTATGGCGCGTCCCGCGAGCACGGACATCCCGCCCAGATTGTTCAACGCGAAGTCGTCCTCCCCCGGCAGCCTGGCGCCCACCGGCACGACCGCGCCGAGGCGCGTCAACGGCAGCAAGGGCACGAAAAAATAGCGCAGCAGAAACCAGCCAGGGATGAAGGCCTGAGGGGCCAGAACCTGCGGCCAGCTCGGCGATCGCAGGTCCGGGTCGGCTGCCAGCAGGTTCTGCAAAAACGTCGTTCCGGATCGGAAGTAGCCGAGGACGAAGACGGGGGCATTGTCGCGTCCCATCCGGGGCGGCCGCAGCCGTAGCCATGCCGCAACGATCAAGCGCTCAGGCAGGGAGGCGACGGTGTTGACCAGCGAAAGCAGCAGCAGGAGCACCAGGCGGGGCCAGTAGGCGGGAGGGATCTGGCCTTGCGCGCGCCACAGCACCCGCAGCACGGCGTCGAGAGGCGCCACGCACATGAAGTGCGGATACGGCAAATAGGGCGCCAGCCGACGGGCCGCGAGCGAGATGTTTTCGTGCAGGGCCTTCATCAGGCAGTCCGGAACATCATGGTCTCGGTGGTCAATCCCGGCCCGAACGCCATGCCACAGCCGAGCAAGCCCGCCGGCTCCTTCAGCATTTCGGCCATCACGAACATCACGGTTGCCGATGACATGTTGCCGTATTGCCGCAGCACTTCGCGCGATACGGCGAGCGCGGACGGGTCCAGTTTGAGTGCCCGCTCGACCGCGTCGAGCACGGAACGGCCGCCGGGATGCACCGCCCACAAATCGATCTCCTTGGCGGGCCTGCCGCCGAGGATGGCCGCATGCTCGTTGCGCAGCGTCTCGCGGACCGCGCCGGGAACCTGGCCGGACAGCACCATCTCGAAGCCGTCGTCGCGGATGTGCCAGCTCATCAGCTCCTTGCGCTCCGCAGCGACGATGGCGTGGAAGCTTTCGAGCAGGATGCCGTGCGGTTCGGCCGTGACCAGCGAGGCCGCGCAACCGTCGCCCCACAGGCAAAACGAGATCAGCTTCTCAAGCTCGGTGGCTTCCCTGAAATGCAGCGTGCACAATTCGATGTTGACGGTCAGCACGCGGGCTTTCGGGTCGGAGCGCACGATATGGCGTGCCAGCTTCAAGGCGTTGATGGCGGCGTAGCATCCCATGAAGCCGACAATGGTGCGCTCGACCGAATTCGGCAGGCCGCATCGCGCCACCAGCTCGAGGTCGATGCCGGGCGCCGAAAAGCCGGTGCAGCTGGTCACGATCAAATGCGTGATCAGCGAGCGGTCTTCGTCGGCCAGAAGCTTGTCGACGGCCTGTTGCGCGAGCTGAGGTGCCGCGGCTTCGTACATCTCCATGCGGATCGCGGTGCTGGCGAACGAACCCTTGACCGAGGTGCCGTCGCGGTCGATTGCCCCGCCGCGCGGATCGTCGGCCGGCGCGAAGCAGGAATAGCGATGTTCGATGCCGGCAAGAGCGACCATGCGCTCGAAGACCGCAAGGCGCTGGGCATCGTCGTCAAGCAGCAAAGCTCCATAGCGGAGATAGAACTGATGCACGTCGTGTTGTGGAACGGACGTGGCAATGCGGTTCAGATACGCTTGAGGGGCCAAAATTGCTCCGACAATGAGCCCAATCGGGTCTCACAAGAGGTCTAGGAATTGGGGAAGTGTTTTCTAAGGCAAACGCCGACATAAGGCATTTTATTGCGTGATGCCGATATTTCATATGAGCAAACTGTGATACCAGCCTCCGATCCTGTATGAAAGGGACCGAAATTCGGCTTCGCCATCCGGATCGGGTTCAGATGCGAATTCCCAAATGAACAGCGCGGCCATGAAGGTTCGACCGAATTCAATGTGCCGGATTGCCGGCTGAAGCCCCCAAAAATTCCGATCCATCGCATGAGCGACCTAAACATCCGGCATCTGGAGCCAGAACTCCTCGACGGTCTCGCGGCCGATGATCCCCGTGCGATCGCATCCCGTCGTGATCTCGTCTGGATCAATGCCTTGATGTTCCAGGCCAGGTTCATGGCCTCGCTGATGCGCGCCAATGTGCAAACGCCGCCGCTGCGCATCCTCGAACTGGGCGCCGGTGACGGAAAGTTCATGCTGCGTGTGGCGCGGCTGATGGCGCGGCGTTGGCCCGATGTGGAGGTCGTCATGGTCGACAGGATCGACTTGGTCGGCAAGGATGTGTGCAATTCTTTCGCTGAATTGGGTTGGCGCGCGCATCCCGTGACCGCCGATATATTCGATTGGACGGCAGACAGGCCCTTCGATCTTGTCTGCGCCAACCTTATCCTCCATCACTTCGACGACACGCGCCTCCTGGAGCTGTTTTCCCGGATCATGACGATGGCACCGCTGCTGGTCGCGACCGAGCCGCTCAGGGCCAAGGGGCCGCTTGTCGCGACGCGATGCCTGCGACTGATCGGCGCCGGCGCGGTGACACTGAACGATGCGACCCAAAGTGTCCGCTCCGGTTTTCGCGGCAAGGAACTCTCGCAATTGTGGCAAGCGTCAGGGGGAACGCCGGTGATCGAGGCCCGCAAAGGCCTGTTCACGCAAGGTTTTGTCGGTGCCAAAATGCCCGGCACCAATATGCCCGGCGCCAGATGACGCACGACGCAATCATCATCGGTGCCGGCCCCGCCGGCAGCTCCACCGCCATCGCGCTGGCCCAGCATGGTTGGTCGGTGGCAATGGTGGAGAAGGTCGCGTTTCCGCGCCGAAAGGTCTGCGGCGAGTTCATGTCGGGCACCAGCCTTGCCTTGCTCGACCGGTTGGGCGTCGGCGAGATCTGGCGCGCGGAAGCCGGCCCCGAAATACGGCGCGTCGGCTTCTTTTCGGGCGAGGTCTTGGCCGAGGCGCCAATGCCACGCGCCGAGACGGGTCTCGGCCGCGCGCTCGGCCGCGATCGCCTGGATACCGTCCTGTTGCAGGCCGCCGAACGCGCCGGTGTCGAAATTCTCCAGCCTTGCAAGGCTGTCGCCATTCACCGGCAGGGTGATTTGCAGTCCGTGACCGTGGAGGCGGGCCAGCAACAACGGGATTTGACCGCACCGGTCATCATTGCCGCGCACGGATCCTGGGAAGCAGGCAAACTTCCAAGCCAGCTTGAAAGAACGAGCCGACCTTCCGACCTTTTCGGTTTCAAGGCGCATTTCATCGGCGCAGGACTTTCGCCCGACCTGATGCCGCTGCTGGTATTCCCCGGCGGCTATGGTGGCATGGTAACGGCGGACCGTGGCCGGGTTTCCATATCCTGCTGCTTCCGCCGCGATGTTCTGTCAGGGCTGCGCCAGCGCTGGGGAAACATCGCCGCCGCCGATGCAGTCTCGCGCCACGTCCTGGCCTCGTGCCGAGGCGTGGCAACGGTGCTGGCCGGTGCCGAACTGGATGGCCCATGGCTCGCCGCGGGACCGATTCATCCCGGCATTCGCGCTGGCTATGACAAGGGCATCTTCCGCGTCGGCAACATTGCGGGTGAGTCACATCCCGTCATCGCGGAAGGGATTTCGATGGCGCTGCAATCCGGCTGGCTGCTTGCGCGGGAACTGATCGCGTCGGGTAAAGGCAACGAAGGCCACGACGAGGCCGGACGCCGCTACGAGAGGCAATGGCGTCGGCAATTCTCGACCCGTTTGCGCGCCTCGGCCTTGATTGCCCGCATAGCGCTGCGGCCTGGCAGCAGGACGGTGATGCGCGCCGTGGTCAAGACTTTCCCGGCGGCCTTGACGCTTGGCGCTCGACTGAGTGGAAAGACCCGGCCTGTTCCGGGTTTTTGACGTCGTACCCCGATGTCCAGCTAAGAAATCGACAGGATCTCGAGTTCGCGCTGCCCCAGCTGGACAACATCGCCAACGCTCTTGCCGATCAGCGCGATGGCGACCGGCGAACCATGCGATATGGACGCTTGCGCCGGGTTGGCCTCATCCTCGCCGACGATGCGGAAGGTCTGGGTGCGGCCATCGTCACGCGCGAAGGTAACGGTGTGCCCGAAGGCGATCACGTCACGGGACGTCGGCGCCGGCATGAGCTGCGCCGTACGCACGCGTTCGGCATAATAGGTGACATCGCGAACCGGAACCGCCGACTGCCGCCGCCTCTCGTTGACATCGTCCAGCACGCTGGCGGCCTCGAGAGCCTGCCGGGCGCGCGCCAATTCATCGCTTAGCATCTTGAGGCCCGCCTCGGTGACGAGGTTGATCCGATCGGAGATCGGCCGAGCCGGCAGGATGGTTTCCGATGCCGCCTCCGCACTTTCCTCCTTGGCAAAGGCTACGCTCAATGGGTCGAAACTCCGTGTCGAATGGTGTTGGGATAACCCATGGGCGGCGATAAAGCTGCAAAAATTCGACGGCCCGCCAGGACGAGCCGTTTCGCCGATCCAGTCGCCAGCATCGCCCAGGCTTTCGGCCCGGCGCACATCGTGTAGTCTGATCGCCTTCTAGGGAACATGACAAGATGAACAACCAGTCCCCGGCCGCCGAAACGCTGCCCTATCTGTCGTCGGCGGTTCTCGATCGCCTGGCGATCTCCACGCCCGACATAGTCGACGAGATCGAACGCCAGATATCAGGCCAGCGGCGGGGCGAAGTCTGGTGCGCGCCCAAGGCCGCCGTGTGGCCGGGCGACGACCGCTACTTCATGGCCACGCTCGGCGTAGCCTCCGTGCCTTCAGTGCTGGCCACCAAGTCGCTGGTGGTGAATCCCCGCAACGCAGAGCGCGGACTGGCCACGATCAATTCGCTGATCACGCTGCTCGACGCCGAGACAGGCCTGCCGCTGGCCCTGGTCGACGGCAACTGGGTGACGGCCAAGCGCACGGCGGGCTTGAGCGCCGTAGCCGCCAGGCGCATGGCCAGCAGCGATGCGTCGACCGTCGCCTTCATCGGCTGCGGGGTGCAAGCGCGCGGCCACCTCGAAGCCTTCACCGACCTCTTTCCCCTGCGCGAAATCCGCGCCTTCGGTCGCGGCAAAAGCAATCGCGACGCGCTGTGCGAAATGGCCCGGTCGCGGGGCCTCGAAGCCATCCCCAGCGACACGGCAAGGGCCGCCGTCGAGGGCGCCGACATCGTGGTGACGACGGTGACCCTGGTGCCCGAACCCGAACCGTTCCTCGACGCCAACTGGCTGAAACCGGGCAGCTTCACCGCCATTACCGACCTAGCACTGCCCTGGTTGCCCGAAACCATGCGCCGCTTCGACCGCATCGTCGTCGACGACCTGGAGCAGGAGAAGCAGATGCCCAAACCCATGGTCGACCCCGCGCTGGTCGCCAGCGACCTGACGGGCCTGGTCTGCGGCGACTTTGCCGGGCGGGAGGGCGCGGAGGAGGCGACGGCGTTTGTGTTCCGGGGGATGGCCGTGGGGGATCTGGCGGCGGCGGGGTTGGCGTATATGCGGGCGCAGGCGGCTGGGGTGGTGTAGGGCAAGGTCGACGGGAACGGTCGCGAGGTCGGCGCGCTGGAAGGCCTGATCACCAGCCGGCAAACGACCGCGTGGCCCAGCGCCTGGAAGCGGACACGCTCGCCGCCTTGGCGGAGAAGGACGCGGTGCTGGTCGGCCAGGCGGAGCTGCTGCGGTCGATGCTGGAAGGTGTAACGGGGATGCGATGCTCGTCGGCAGGCGCGAGATTGAGGTGGGGATTGGGGCGATTACGGCGACGTTGCGGGAGCGGCAGACGTCTGTTGTGATGGAGGGCTACTGAACCGACAGCGCTATTGATAAGGCCCGGAGCTCAGAAAGGAACCGGCTGCTGTCCCCTCCCCGGGCTCGGCTTCGATCATCGAACCCAGTTGAAGCGTCTGCGTATAAACCTGATAAGCTCTCGGCTATCGCCCGTGGCGCAATCGGTGACTACGAAGCGTTTTCCAAGCCTCATGAAGCGCTTCAACTGTGGCCTTGTCAAAGCCATGACGAGCGATGAGGCGCTCGTCTCCACGCAAAGCAAGTCCAATCGGATTGGACCAAACGTCTTGGCTGCAGAAGGCAGCGAACTCATCATCGTTCGGCTCATCATAATAGAGCGGTAAGCGTCGGAATTCATTCGGCGTGAGTTCGAGGACGCCCCCACCGTAGAAACGACCTTCGATCTCTGACATGAGAAGAGTCGCACTGTTGTAAAACGAGAAGCAAATTCCACGAATTGTTGCAGGCGCGATCGGAGCGATCGAATAGGCAGTGTCCGTCACATGAACGCCGGCAGCGTTCACACACAGTCGAGGATAAGCATGCGAACGTTTGAAGAAGAAACCTTCTCCAAGCCAGGTAACAGGAACCTTATACCATTGGGTCCGGTGCCGGGCCTTATACGAGTTGGGAATGCCGCTCTTTCGGCCTCTGTCGAGATAAGTCTCGACTGCTGTGTCGGGGCTTTCCTCATCGTAGGCGTTTAGATCAATGAGATTTGCCGGCAGGCTTGCGCGCACGCGGTCGAAATCCTTCGCCGTGAAAATCGGGCCGCTTCCCAAATAGGCGCTTTTCTTGAGGATCGGCCTAGCCCAGCGATCAAGCTCCTGCTTGCGCACAGCTTCGTCAGTGAGAATGAAATAGTCATTTGCAGCAGTTACGATACCAGCGCCGCTGCGACAAAAGTCCGAGATACTTGGGCTGGCGCCAACCAACTCGCGTACCTGCTCCAGCACATCGGACTCAAGCAGAAATCCTTTCAGATTAATGCTAGTCTCACCTTGAGTATTCAGATCGACCGCTCTTGGCTCGGACGACAGCGCCTGAAGGCTGGCAACCCGTCGAACGAAGGCCCCTTTCGGCTCGCAACGTTTGCATGCAAGCAAAAGCACGGCGTCTTGATCGATCTGTTTAAACGCCTTCTCATCCGGGATGTAAATATCGAGCCGCGCAAACCGCTCAACGAGCCAGCGTTGTATCGCGATGCCGTAATCAACATTCATCAATTCATATGGAACGACAAACGCAAGCTTGCCGTCATCCGTCAACAAAGCCTCGGAGGCGACCAAAAATGCCGACCACGCGTTTTTCAGATTGGCTCTAGGATAGCCCCGGCGCTCGGCTAAGGCCTCAATCTCGGACTTGAGATCGTTACCGAAATTCTTGCGGCGGATATAGGGCGGATTACCAATGACGAGATCGAAGCGTTTTTCGGTGCTGGCCGCGTAAGCCAGAAACTCGCCGACCTCGATGTGGACTCCAGCTAGGCGAGCGCGAACCCGCTCTACCGCGCGATCATCGACGTCAAGCGCGGTAACCCGATCGAGAAGGCCAATCCGGTTTAGAGAATCGAGAAAAGACCCATCGCCAACGCTCGGCTCAAGGACCGCTACTAGATTTGCCGCCGACCGAGCGACGACTTCCTCGACGATAGCATCAGCAATCTCCGGCGGCGTATAAACGATGCCAAGGTTACGATCACTGGGCCGCGACGTCGAAGACACTGTCATTATATTTTTTAATTCTGGCATTTATGTCTGCGAGAAGCTCAAGCAACGGTACGTATTGGCCATCGGACTTGCTGACAAAGTGGCGCAGCCGATCTGCGCGATCAGCAAAATATTGCAACTTGCGAATAGTCCAAATGTAACGGTGACGAGCGAGATAGAGCTTCAAATTCTTAATCATGTAGGCGCCGACCGGGGTAAGTGCAACGAAATTTCCGTCGTCGTCCCGATCGATATGAACGTCGAATTCCGCGAGGCAAGGGTCAACAAAACCTTCCTTACCATTGTGCGAAACGGACGGATCACTGCCTATCCATTTGTTCGATTTTCCTCGGTTGCAGTAAGGGCAACTATAAATGAGATTGGCATAGGTAGTTTCAAGGCCTGGGAACTGGTCTTTCGGCGCAAAATGATCGACATGATAGCCGGGCAGTCCTCCGTAAAACCGATCCTCGTCGCCGCAATAGCCACAGCTTTTACTAAAATCGAGACGCAGCTGCGGCTTGTAGTCACCATAGCGTGCACGTACTGGCTCGTTCGCAGAGCGGACAGGCAGTGCGACTCTAGGCACTTGTGCCACCCAAGTCCGGCGCCTCGTCGCGATATGCCTTTTCAAGACCCTGCAACAGCCTCTCAGCCTTCTCGACGATTTCATTGAGAGGCTCGAGAGCTATCCGCTTGATCTCCGCGGGTAGGCTATGCTGCGCACCGAGCATCGCTTCCAGGTCGCCGTCGATGACCAGCAGCCTCTCGGTTTCGGCCGGCGTCAGGCCTGTCGTGCTCAACTTATCCTTCAGCTCTGCGTGCTCATCTTCCAACTTTTGAAGAAGTGAGTGATAAGCGTCGACCTTGAGGCGAACGCGTTTAAAGAAGGGCAACGCATTTTGGCTGTCGTTGCCAGTGACCTGCGTTTCGCTCTTTGAATAGATGGCATTGATGTCGAAACTGCTAGCAGCTTCTCCGGCTGCGTCCCTAGCCCAGCCAGTCGTAACGAAGCACGGGAAACCCCTATAGCGATCCTGAAGGGCTGCGACGAGCTCGATGCCGGAGTATTTAACGCCTGCCTTATATTCGTGTAGACGATAGTCCGTAATCACCACATCTGGATTGAGGTCCTCAATCTGGGAGACCATGTCGACCAGCTCCGGAACAGGATCCAGCGATTGTACCTCGCCATCAGCAAATTCCTCTGAGAGAATCGCGGCTCGCAACATGGTTCGACGTTGGTCGTCTTGCTCGTCTACATAGACTAGCTTAGGCACGCTCTGTCCTCCGCTCGGGCAGTTGGATCTCGGCCTTAAAGCCCCAGTCTGCCGAAGGACGGAAGGCTTCGACTCGTCCGCCATACTCCTTAACGACCGAGTCCAAGATCCACATTCCAATCCCGGTGCCATTGCCGTCGATACCGGTTTTAGTTGTCTCGCCGAAATTGAAGATTTGCGACACGTTTCGGTAATTCGGATCGATACCTGGCCCCGAATCGCGATAGTCGATCAATATTGCGTTAGACGAACCCCGATTGATCTGGATCGTGATTACTCGCGCCCCACCATGATTTCTTAAGACGAAAGCCTCGACCGAGTTGAGCAGAAGATTGTTGAATATACTGTCAAGGTCGATTTCCAAAGCCCGAATGACGGGGTCATAACCATCGGCGAATTCGACGTTGAGGGCGATCTGGCGTGTATCAAGAAAATCGTGCCAACCGCTTTGGATGGTTCGCAGTTGATCCCTCAACTTGATTGCCCGCCAAGACCTTTTATCAGCCTTGATGGAAAATAGCGCGAACTTAAACCACTGTTTTATCTTGCGATCAGTCGCTTCGGCATCCTTGAGCATTTCGAACGGATTCATTTCGTCTGAGATGCCGTCGAGCATTTCTGGTGTGATATGTCGTTTGAGCAGTTGCGCAAGCGTCGTCGCACGATTTTCCAGGCTGCTTTGAAGTTGACCCATCTCATGTGAGAAGGAGATGAGGACGGTTCCCAATGTAGCGAGCGCGCGCAGCATGCCGCGTTCGGAATTGAGCTCACGGATCTCCTCGACTTGAGCCCGATACGCGCGCACCATTGTGACAGCATCTTCGCGCGACGGCGTGGTCGCTGACCGTTCTATTCTGTCGGCGACAGACTTGGCTTCAATTATGGCGGTTGCTGCAGGGTGGGCTGTCTTGTAGGACTCATTTAAGTTGAAGAGGATATAGCTTCGGTCGTCTTCGAACTCTTTAATAAGCCGGATCATGAGTGTGCTGAAGGCACGAAAGGTATCGTTCTCAATCAAGCCCTCGCGGTTGGATTGATCGTTCAACCCACGATTAGTGGCACGAGATATCTTGATCGTTCCGGCGAGGCTCTGCGGATTGGCGCGCCATCCCTTTCGCGAAGCCTGAACTGGGTTTGCCGCTACTCGCTGGCCTAGGCGCAGCCAGTCGAACCCCTTACCGTCAGGCTCGCCGTAAGGACGGACGATGAAGTCATCGCGGTAGATTTTTATCCCTCCTTGGGTATCGAGCCATTTCGCGCGGCTAGAAGGCTCGAAGCTTCGGTATGGATAGCGTTTGGTGTCTTCGCTTGAGGGCAAAGTCCGCTTGTAGAATGAAAGGGTGAAACTTAGCGGTCCGATCCCACGCAGCGTCGCGAGATCCATTTCGCTTGCGCCCGCGAATAATTCGGCCAAGTTAGTCTGATACTTGACCGGCTTTGTGAAGCTGTCACGATTGAATCGCTGGCGTTGCATCTCTTGACGCTCAAAAACTGCATCACCGAGAGCCTCAACTCGTAACTCGTTCCGGTCAATCGTGATCGCGACACCACCGTCACTTGCGACCTCAGCATGCAACCGATAGTCGAAATCCGATGGCGCCCCAGATACGACCTCGGCCGCACCTTCGGGGGCACGAGAATCCATCAGGAATAGTGCCAGCGGCGGCTGCTCCGCTGGCGGCACCAGCGACGACAGCGTGCTACGCAGATGAGAAACTTCCCGCGCCGTCCATGGATCGCGCAGGCCACTCACACATATCGCAGTCCCCGTCTTCCACGGATGATTGCGCTCGACTTCCTCAAACCGCTTCTTGAGATGCTCGAAACATGACAGCGAACGAATGACATCTCTTACACTCCTAGAGGTGTCGACCAGTGTGGCATTCACTTCGTCGAGCGTCTTGCCAGGACCTTCGAACGCGCTCCAGTCGACACTCCACTGCAAAGACTCAACCGTATCGCCCGCGACGCGACTTGAATGCAGTTCGCAAAACGTCCCGAGGCGGTCGAGTGCGAACCGACCGATGCCCTTGGCGCCAGTACGGACGCGCCCGTCATCAGAGAAGACATTCTCCTCCTTAAAATTGGTGCCGATGACCATCCAATAATCTTCAATAATCTTCGCCGACATTCCCTTGCCGTTGTCGATGATCCAAAGGTCGAGCGCTTGTCGAACGACATTCTCAGCCGCTGCGGCGATTTCAGGTTCCATATCGGGCTTCAGGCGCCAGCCAGCGTCAATCGCCACATAGACATCATCGAATTTGTCTAAGTTGACCGATAGCCAAGATCGCTCTGCATCCGAAATCTGCTCGGGAAGACTGTTGTATCGGCGATCCAAAATAAGCAGGCAGTTGTCAGCATCGGCGTCATACGTATTCTTGACGAGTTCAACGATAGCACCTTCGGCATTCGCGACATTTTCGCGGCCGATCAGTCTCGCTGCCTTGGCTGATACCTTGAATGGTAGTTTTCGCTGCTCAGCAGTCACAAAAATCCCCCGTTCGCCCTCGCGGAATCACCATGGCGAACAACCTCCTGCTTCCAAATCGCTACGATAGTGCCTGACATGTGCCATTCATGTCGAGACACCGTCGGGGGCAAGAGAAAATTGTAACCTTCGCTGAACGCTAACAACATTCCTACCAAGCGACCGGCCCTTGGGTTCGGACGCTTTCGGTGTCGTAGCTTCAGGGGATCAAATCGCGCAACATCTTCGCCTTTATAGCCAGTTCTCTGTGGCACCCTAGGGCCTGACTAATTTTCCGACGGAACCAGTAAGTGCTGCTTATGCGGGGTCCTCCCCACCCTCACCCCCCAGCCAACCGCGGCAGCAGAAAAATCTCCGCCCCCGCCGGCAGCTCCTTCCCCCACGTATCCCGATAAATCGTCCCGTCGATCGCCACCGCGATGCCCTTCTCGATCCACGGCTCGAAGGCGGGATACTGTTCAGCCAGTTTCCTGAACAGCTCCCTGATATCCCTGGCTTCGACCTCGACCTTGCTCTTGCCGCCGGCAAGCTGGCCGAGCGCGCCCCAGAGGGTGACTTCGACCATTGCCGCCAGCCCCGGCCTTATCCCCGTTCCGCCTCGATCGCCGCGAGGATCCGTGGCGGCGACATCGGGATGTGGGTCATGCGCACGCCCGCCGCGTTCGAGACCGCGTTGGCGATCGCCGCCAGCGGCGGCACGATCGAGGTTTCGCCGACGCCGCGCACGCCATAGGGGTGGTTGGGATTGGGGATTTCCAGGATCTGCGTGTCGATCATCGGCAGGTCGGAGCAGACCGGGATGCGGTAGTCGAGGAAGCCGGCGTTCTGCAGCCGGCCATCCTTGCCGTAAATATACTCCTCGTTGAGCGCCCAGCCGATGCCTTGCGCCGCACCGCCCTGGTACTGGCCCTCGACATAGGTCGGGTGCACCGCCTTGCCGGCATCCTGCACCACCGTGTAGCGGATCACCCGGGTCGAGCCGGTCTCGGGGTCGACCTCGATGTCGCAGATATGGGTGGCGAAGGAGACGCCGGCGCCGTCGGCGACCAGCTCGCTATGGCCGGCGATCGGCCCGCCAGTCTTGCCGGATTGGGCGGCGATCTCCTTCAGCGACAGCTTGCCGAGATTGCCGTGCTTGTCGCCCTTGGCGACCGCGTGGCCCTGTTCCCAGACCACGTCATCGACGGAAATGTCCCACATCTGCGCTGCGCGCTCACGCAGGATCTTGATCGCGTTGCGGGCGGCCGAGATGGTCGCCATGGAAGACGAGAAGGTGCCGCGGCTGCCGTCGGTCATGTCGTTGTAGCCGAGAGAGGACGTGTCGGCGACAACAGCCTTGAGCTGCGCATAATCGATGCCGAGCTCCTCCGCCGCCACCAGCGACAGCGAGGCGCGGGACCCGCCCACGTCCACCGTGCCGACGGCCAGCGACACCGAGCCGTCCATGCCGATGTTGAGGTCGACGCAGGTCTGGCCGCCGAAGTTGAACCAGAAGCCGCAGGCCATGCCCCTGCCCTGGTTCTTGCCGAGCTTGGCCTTCATGTGCGGATGGTTCTTCGCCGCCTCCAGTGTCGGGCCGATGCCGATCGGGCCATAGACCGGCCCGTAGGACGAGCGTGTGCCTTCCTGCGCGGCGTTCTTGATGCGGAAGTCGACCGGATCGATGCCGATCTCCTTGGCCAGTTCATCGACCGCACTTTCCACCGCGAAGGCAGCCATCGGCGCCGACGGCGCGCGATAGGCCGCGGTCTTCGGCCGGTTGACCAGCACTTCGTAGCCGACCGTCTCGACATTATCGAGCTTGTAGCAGGCGAAGGCCGTCATGGCGCCGATCTCGGCCCAGGAGCCGGCATAAGGGCCGGCGCTGTAGCGCAGCGTCGCTTGCGCCGCGGTGATGGTGCCGTCCTTGCGGGCGCCGATCTTGACGTCGATCGAGGTGGCGCTGGTCGGGCCGGAGGCGCGGAACACCTCGTCGCGGGTCATCACCAGCTTGACCGGGCGTCCGGCCTTGCGTGACAGGGCAAGCGCCACCGGTTCGGCCCAGACATGGGTCTTGCCGCCGAAGCCGCCGCCGATCTCCGACGAGGTGACGCGCAGCTTCGAGGCTTCCATGCCCAGCAATTGCGCGCAATGCTGGCGGTAGACGAAATGGCCCTGCGTGCAGACCCAGAGATCGGCGGTGCCGTCCGACGAGACGTTCGCCACGCAGGCATGCGGCTCGATATAGCCCTGATGCGTCTGCTCGGTCTTGAAGGAGCGCTCGACGATGAAGTCGGCGTGGCCGAAACCCTGATGGACATCGCCATGGCCAAACTGGCTGCGCTTGGTGACGTTGGAGGGTTTTACCGGCTTTTCCTCCAGCCCTTCGGTGAAGATCGTGTCGTTGATCAGCGGCGCGTGGTGCTCCATCGCCAGGTCGACATCGGTGACATGCGGCAGGATCTCGTAGTCGACCTCGATCAGCTTCAGCGCCTGCCTGGCCGTGCGGGCGTCGATCGCGGCGACAGCGGCCACCGCGTGCCCGTCATAGAGCGCCTTGGTGCGCGCCATGCAATTGTCGAGGATGTCGTACATGGCGGCATCGCCATCGGTGAGATCGGGCAGGTCCTTGGCCGTGATCACCGCCTTCACGCCCGCAAGCTTTTCCGCCTTCGAGGTGTCGATCTTGCGGATGATTGCGTGCGCGTGCGGGCTGCGCAGGACGCGGCCGACCAGTTGGCCGGCCATGTTGAAGTCGGCGCCGTAGCGGGCGCGGCCCGTCACCTTGTCGACGCCGTCGGGACGGACGGGGCGTGTGCCGACGGATGTGAATTTACGCCCGGAAAAACGCGGATCGAAATTCATCTTCAGGCTCCCTTCATCACATGTGCGGCGTCCTGGACGGCGCGCACAATCTTGTCATAGCCGGTGCAGCGGCACAGGTTGCCGGCGAGACCGAAGCGGATTTCCTCCTCGGTCGGGTCGGGGTTTTTGGCCAGAAGGTCCTTCGCCGCGATCAGGAAACCCGGTGTGCAGATGCCGCATTGCAGCGCCGCGTGCTCAAGGAATTTCTGCTGCAGCGGATGCAGCTGGTCGCCATGCGCCATGCCTTCGATGGTCTCGATCCGCCGGCCTTCGGCTTCGGCGCCCAGCACCAGGCACGAGCAGACCAGCCGGTCGTCGAGGATGATCGAGCAGGCGCCGCAATCGCCGGTGCCGCAGCCTTCCTTGGCGCCGGTCAGGCCGAGCCGGTCGCGCAGCACGTCGAGCAACGGCTCGTCAGGCTGGCAGAGATACTCGACATGGTCGCCGTTGATTGTGGTTGAAACCGCTATACCGGCCATCATTTGCCTCCTGCACGTGCGTAGGCGGTCAATGCGGCACGCCTGGCCAGCACACCCGCAACCTTGCGTCTGAAATCGATCGTACCGCGCTTGTCGTCGATCGGGCGGCAGGCGCCCGAACAGACCTTGGCAAGCCGCTCGAGTGCTGCTTCATCCAGCTTCCTGCCGATAAGCGCCTCGGCCGCCTCCTCGACCAGCAGCACCATCGGCGCCGCCGCGCCCAGCGCCACGCGAGCCGCCGTGACGACGCCATGCGCGTCGATCGTCAAATTCACGCCGGCGCTGACCACGGCGATGTCCATCTCGGTGCGCGGTATGAACCGGAGATAGGCGTCGCCCGAATGCGGCGCTTGGCTGTCGAGCAGGATCGCCTCGATGATCTCGCCCTTGGCGAGCGAGGTCTTGCCCGGTGCGATCGGCACGGCCTCCACGGCAATGGTGCGCTTGCCCGAGGGTCCGGCGATCACCGCCCTGGCCCCGGCAGCCACCAGCGCCGGCACGCTGTCCGCCGCCGGAGAGGCGTTGCAGAGATTGCCTGTTATCGTACAACGGCCCTGCACCTGCTTCGAGCCGATCAGCTTGGCCGCCTCGACGACGCCTGGCCATGCCTTCTTCAGGCCTGAGTGCTCGCCCAGCACGGCGCAAGGCACGGCAGCACCAATGCTGAAGCCCTCGGCCGTTTCGCGGATTTCGCTCAAACCGGCGATCGACTTGATGTCGATGATCAGGTCGGGTTCGATGAAGCCACCCTTCATCCTCACCAGCAGATCACTGCCTCCGGCCAGAATGGCTGATATGCCGGCCGATCCGGCCAGTTGGCCAACGGCATCTTCGATTGAAAGCGGACGTATGTAACGCATCGTCTCCCCTTTAGGTCATGGCGATTTCGCCGACCGTTATAAACAATCACCTCATAAAGGCCACCCGCTTGCTGGGCCGAGGCGATTGGGCCAGCAGCAAAAAATCGAGTCCCAAAACAAGTTGAAGCGGGTTACGTCAGCGGGGCCAGCCGGCCGGGTTCTCAAAAAATTCGCGAGCCCATGTCGGATTGGCCAAACCCCGTTCGTCCTTGGGGCATCGAACAGGCATTATGAAAGGATACAGAACATGCCCGGCACCGTACGTCTGCACCGCGTTCTCACCACCAGCCCCGAAAAAGTCTATCGCGCCTTCGTCGAAGCCGATGCGCTGGCCAAGTGGCTGCCGCCGAACGGCTTCACCTGCACGGTCCATCAGTTCGAGGGCAAGGTCGGCGGCACGTTCAAGATGTCGTTCCGCAACTTCACCACCGGCGGCAGCCATGCCTTCGGCGGCGAATATCTCGAACTCGTTCCGGGCGAGCGCCTGCGCTACACCGACAGGTTCGACGACCCCAATTTGCCCGGCGAGATCCAGGTGACGGTCATCTTGAAAAAAGTCCTGGTCGGCACCGAAATCGACATCACCCAGGCCGGCATTCCCGACGCCATCCCGGTCGAGGCCTGCTATCTCGGCTGGCAGGAATCGCTCCGGAACCTGGCGAAGCTCGTCGAGCCCGAGATCAATCAGTAGAACCGCTATCTGACCTTGATGACGACCTTGCCCTTGGCGCGCCCTGTTTCGACGTAAGCCAGGGCCTCGTTGGTCGCTTCGAAGGGAAAGACCCGATCGACAACCGGCCGGATCGTTCCGGCTTCGACAAGCGAGGTGATCTTGCTCAGCTGATCACCTTGCGCCCACATGAAAAGGAACGAGAAGCTCACGCCACGGCGCCTGGCTTTGGCCCGAATGGCGCGGCTTAAGAAGCGCAGCACCAGCCTCAGCAGCGGGTTCAACCCTTTTTCTCTGGCAAACTCGGGATCCGGCGGCCCGGAGATGGAGATGAGCTTGCCGCCCGGCTTCAGCACTCCCAGGGATTTTTCAAGTGTCTTGGCGTCCTGGCTGTTCAAGACGACGTCGTAGCCGGACAGGACTTTCTCGAAATCCTCTTTCCTGTAGTCGACGACGACATCGGCGCCGAGTCCTCTGACCAGATCGGCACTCGCCGCGCTCACCGTTGTCGCAACGGTCGCACCGAGGTGCTTTGCCAGCTGGATGGCGAATGTCCCCACCCCACCGGAGCCAGCCTGGATGAAGACTTTCTGGCCCTTCTTCAGCTTCGCCCTCTCGATAAGTGCTTGCCAGGCGGTCAGGCCGACCAGGGGAATGGAAGCCGCTTCTTCCATGCTGAGGTTTTTGGGCTTCGGGGCCACGTCAGCTTCATCCATGGCGATGAATTCCGCGAACGCCCCGATCCGACCGTCACGCGGCCGCGCATAGACATCGTCGCCGGGTTTGAACTTGCGGACCTTCGGTCCCACGCGGACAACCGTCCCGGCCACGTCGTGACCCAGGATGAAGGGCCGGCGATAGGGCAAGATGAGCTTGAACTCTCCGGTCCTGACCTTGGAATCGAGCAGGTTCACCCCTGCTGCATGGACCTCGACCAGGACATCGCTGTCGCCCGGTTCCGGCACAGGCATCTCGGCCAGCCGCAGAACGCCCTTCTTGTTGTATTTGTCGACGACGAATGCCTTCATGGCCGTGCCTTTCGAAAAGTGATTTTGATGTATCGCATGAGCGTGGAATCTCCTCATCGTTGTTCAGACCGGCAGGCGAAACTGCTTGCGCAGGGTCTTGTCGAATAGCCCCGCGGGGGCGAAGCGGCGCAGCAGGCTGACCTGGCGCGCTGCCTTGCCGACGGTATAGCGCCGTCGCGGACGAGCATCGGTCGCCGCCTTGACGACCGCATCGGCCACGATTTCCGGCCGATCGGCCTTGGGCATCACATCGGCAAGCAGCGCCTTGAACCCGGCTCGAGCCTGATCGTATTCCTTCAACAGCGAATCCGGCTCGATGCCGTTCTGGTCGAAAACGGTGCGCACGAATGCCGGCTCGATGACCGAGACGCGGATATTGAAGGCACGAACCTCGTGATCGAGCGATTCCGAATAGCCCTCGAGCGCGTGCTTGACCGCCGAGTAGTGAGCCGAGTATGGCGCCGGTACCAACCCCAGAATCGAGCCGATGTTGATGATGCGCCCTTCGCCTTGCTGCCGCATCGACGGCAGCACCGCATTGGTCATGCGGATGACGCCAAACAGATTGACGTCGAACAGGGCCTGCACCTGTTCGATCGAGAACTCCTCGGCGCCCCCAAGCATGCCGATGCCGGCATTGTTGACCAGGAGATCGATCCGGCCGGTCTTCGAGAGCACCGTCGAGACCAATGCGGCGACAGCCTCACCATCGGTCACGTCGCAGACCAGCATGGTCACTCCGTCCGGCCCGTTGCTGCCCTTACGGCTCGTGCCGAAGACGGTAAACCCTGCCCGCACCAGCGCCTCGGCGCTGGCGCGGCCGATGCCCCCGGAAGCTCCGGTTACGACAGCGGTCTTTGCGGAATTCGTCTTCATTTCGCGCTCCAAAATCATGAGGGCTGGCTTTTTCGCGCCCGTTGAATTACATTCATAATACCAAATTATGACCATAATGCAATGACGAAAGGGAATGGCAGCCATGCGCTACGAAAAGGGCAGGAAGGACGCCTCGCGAGGCCGGATCATGGAAGTCGCCGCCGACCGCTTTCGAAGCGACGGAATTGCCGCGTCCGGGCTTGCAAAAATCATGAGTGACGCCGGGCTGACGAACGGAGCCTTCTATCCGCATTTCGAATCCAAGGCGGAGCTCGTGCGTGAGAGCCTGGTGGCCGCCTTGGAGAACCAGGCGCAGCAACTGCAGGAGGTGTTGGCCGCCGGTGGCCCGGAGATGGGTATAGCGACGTATCTGTCGGCTGAGCACCGGGATAATCCGGGAACGGGCTGCGCCAACGCCGCGCTGCTGCCTGAACTCGCGCGTCAGCCGCCCGAAACGCGCGAAGTCTACACCGAACGCTTGCTGGTTTTGGTGCGCCAGTTGTCCGCGGCGCTTCCGTCGAGCAGGGATCCGGAAGGCGTTGCCATGGGTGTCTTTGCGACGCTCATCGGCGCGCTTCAGCTGGCCCGCGCGGTGAACGGAACGGAATTATCGGATCGCATCCTCGAGGCCGGCAAAGATGCGGCGCGCACGCTGATCCAGCAGCGGGGCGCTTGACTGGGCAACGCCGCGCGTGAATCCTCGTCCAGCCAAAGGGAGGAGTTCCATGCGACGTTTGCTGATTGCGCTTTCCACTTTGATGATGGTCTCGCCGGCCGGCGCCAAGACCATCTACTACGGCAACAAGGTGGGAATGGAACTGACCATCGTCAAAAAGACCGGCATCGGCTCCACCCACGCCAGCATCCTGGCCAAACACGACAGGCAGAAGGCGAGGATCTACTGCCGCGAATATGGCCATGATTTCTCGCAGGCGTGCATTGACGCGGAAATGAAGGCGCCTCTGCATTTCGAGATCACGGCCAACTGCAAGACCGGCACATTCACCAATTTCTATGGCGCCAACATGCTGTTCCAGGGCCGCAACAAGGGCACGGATGTGACGACCGACTATCTGATTACCGATACCGATGAGAAAATCGTGCTCGATGGCTCCGGGGCCTCGTCATACGATGTGACGCTGGACCAGTTCAAAGCGCTCTGCCCCAATCGCGTACGCTAGAAGCGTTTGCGACACTGCACCGATCGGAGCAACGGAGACGCAAACGCGTGACCCTCACCAACCGGGATATCGTCGAGATCACCGAATGGCGGCGCAAGCTGCACCGGCAGCCGGAAATCTCCAATGAGGAGGAGAAGACGGCTGGAGAAGTCGTCTCCTTCCTCGCCGACACCAGGCCCGACAAGGTGCTGACCGGCCTCGGCGGGCATGGCGTCGCTGCCATCTACGACAGCGGCAAGGAAGGTCCGACCGTGCTGTTCCGCAGCGAAATCGATGCGCTGCCGATCGAGGAACTGTCAGGCGTGCCGCATGCCTCGCAAGTGCCGGGCAAGTCGCATATGTGCGGCCATGACGGGCACACCGCGATCCTGGCAGCCCTTGGCCGCCAGCTCGGCCGCGAGCGGCCGGCCAGCGGCCGCGTCGTGCTGATGTTCCAGCCGGCGGAAGAAACCGGCAATGGTGCTGCCGGTGTCGTTGCCGATCCGCGCTTTGGCGAGATCGCGCCGGATTTCGCCTTCTCGCTGCACAATCTGCCCGGCGTGCCGTTCGGCGAGGTGCGGCTCAAGCCCGGCGTCGTCAACTGCGCCTCGCGTGGCCTGCGCATCGTGCTGGAGGGCAAGACCGCCCATTCCTCCATGCCCGAGACCGGCGTCTCGCCCATGCTGGCGATCTCAGAGCTGATGCCGGCTTTGCCCGCGCTCGGCCGCGCCACCTTCGCCGATGACGATTTTTCCATGGTCACCGTCACCCATGCCGAGATGGGCGAAGCCGTGTTCGGTATCGCGCCCGCGCATGCGCAAGTCTGGGCGACGCTGCGCACCCGCCGCGATGAGAACATGGCCGATCTCTGCGCTCGGGCCGAAGCACTCGTCACGGAGATTGCCGGCCGGCATCGCCTCTCCGCCCGCTGGGACTACCACGAGATCTTCGTCGCCAGCGTCAACGCGGCGGATGCGGTGGAGCATCTGCAACGCGCGCTCGACGAGGAAGGTGTCGTGCATGGCGAGGAAGCCCTGCCGATGCGCGCCTCGGAAGATTTCGGCCTCTTCGGCCACAGCGCCAAATCGGCGATGTTCTTCCTGGGCGCCGGCGAGCGGCACCCGGCGCTGCACAATCCGGATTATGATTTTCCCGATGATCTGATCCCGATCGGCTCGAAGATCTTCATGCGTACAGCGCGCAACCTGCTGGGATGAGTCCGTCGGCGGGCAAAGGCCGCCTCGAACCCCGAACCCGCGTCAGCCCACGGATCTGAGGAAGGGGCGTTTCTGCACGCCCCGCTTGGACTGGTAACTGGCGGCGGGAACCGGACGGCCGACGCGGAAGCCCTGGATCTTGTCGATGCCGAACGCGCGCATGAGCGCGATCTGCTCGTCGGTTTCCACCCCTTCGACCAGGATCTTGTGGCCGCGATTGCGCACCAGTGCGATGATGTCCTGGAGCATCGCCATGCCCTTCGGGGTGCCGCAATCATGCAGGAAAGAGCGGTCGATCTTGACCGTGTCGAAATCGATCAGGCGCAGCCACGACAGGCCGGCAAAGCCGGTGCCGAAATCGTCGAGCCATATCCTGATGCCCAGCAGTTTCAGGTCGCTGATGCAGCGCAGAATGTCCGAGTGCATCTCCATCTCGAGGCCTTCGGTGATTTCGAAGGCCAGCCGGTTGCCGGTCACGCCGGTTTCGCCCAGAATGGTGGCGACGGACGCCGCGAAGCCGGGCGTCTTGAGCTGGATCGGCGAGACGTTGACGCTGACGGTACGGACGTGATCGTCCACCAGAAGCTCGGCGCAGACGGTGCGTATGGCCCAGCGCCCGAGTTCCAGGATCGCGCCGGTTCGTTCAGCAACAGGAATGAACAGGCTCGGCGGAACCAGGGTGCCGTCCAGCATCTTGAGACGCATCAGCGCCTCCACGGCCTCAACCCGGCCAGAGCTGACATCCTGGATCGGCTGATAGACGAGTGAAACCAGGTCCTGCGCGATGGCGATCTTCAGCAAGGCGGCAAGGTTCTCGCTCTCGTCGCTGCTCTGCGGATCGGTCGGATCGAACAGGCGGGCGCAATTGCGGCCGCTGGCCTTTGCCAGATAGAGCGCGCGGTCGGCCTCGTGGATGATCTTCTCCAGCTTGGCGCCGGTCTGCTTCCTGGTGAATGCGGCGCCGACGCTCGCCGTCACGATCGAGATACCGTCTCGCCGCAGCTCGTGCGTCAGCGCCAAGTTCTCCACCGTGCGGCAAATGGCTTCGGCGAGCTCCGCGACCTGGTCCTTCTTGTCCATGCGCGCGAGCACGATGAACTCTTCACCGCCATAGCGCCCGATCGAGCCATTGTAGTTCTTGATCAGATCGCTGAGCGCATTGGCGACGTGGATCAGGCAACGGTCGCCTTCCTGATGTCCGTAGCAGTCGTTGAACTTCTTGAAGAAATCCACGTCGATGAGGATCGCCGCGAAACCGTTGCCAAGCTTCTGCCAGTCGCTCCAGTAGTCGCGCAGCTTCTCGTCGATCGCGCGCCTGTTCTCCAGCCCTGTCAGCGGATCGGTCCGCGACAGTCTCAAAAGCGCCTTGCCGCGTTCGGTGGCCTCCTTGTGCTGGATCTTGGCTTCGAGCGCGTTGAGGAAGACGTTGTAGCGCTCCTCATTCAGCTTCCAGTTCACATAGGAGGTGAAGGTGAAGCATGAAACGTAGAACGTGCCAAACACCATTTTGTACGTCATCGACGCCGGCACAAAATAATTCACGACATACAGGATGCACAGGATGATCGTCGACGTGATGATCGAAACCTTGAAGCTGAACGTGAAAAAGAGATTGGCGCTCATCATGAAGATGGTGCCGAAAACCATGTAGTAGGCGACGCTTTCCCTGTCCGCACCCATGGAGGCCGGGTACAACCAGCCAATATAGCCGAAGATGATGGCCGCGGCACAGGTCAGGTCGAGCCATTTGGTGGCGGCTCCCCGGCGAAGCTGTGCTTCCAGCACCAGCAATGCGCTCAGTCCGACCGCGAAGCGCGCCGTGATCGTATAGGCCGCCACGTCGGGTATCAGCATCAGGTCCGATACCGAAAACAGCACATAGATGGCAACGGCGATCCAGAGCCCCGGCCTGGCGTCTTTCCTTCGCTTTGCCTGGGCTTCGGTGTGGTAAAGGATGCGGAGCTCGTCGGCTCCCAATTCCTGGCGCGGATCAAACGATTCCACAGGCGCCGTGTCGGCCAATCTGGATGACGCGCGTTCGTTCACGATGAACCCCGGCTGCGGGGGATTTTGCGCTTCAAAATCTTTTCCAGCTTCTGCCCCCAACGCAGGCCGACTCCTTGGGTCACGGCACGAATTGCCACGCAGTAAAATGCAATGGCGCAAGACAAGTTTGCGTTAACTCGACCCCCGAATCTTATGTGCAAGGTCTCTAATGAGCGGAGATGGTTAGCGAGAAATTAATCATATCGCTAAATTGCAGTGGAACCCACATTGGCAAACCATGCATTCTACGCAATAAGTTAACTGACTGTTAACTATGGAGCGATGTGGTGCAAACTGTCTTTGATGGCAAGAGTCTGATCACGGCCGAGATGATCGCCGGTAGCCTCCATCGAAAGCCCGAATTTCATGGCGAAGCGTTCGAGATCGCCCGCGCCGAGCTGGCGCTCATCCTGCATTCGACCCAGCAGCAGGTCGAGCAGCAGAAATTTCCCGCCGAGATCGTTCGCCGCCTGCTGTCGCTGCTCAACGCGTTGCGTGACAAGGTTCACCCGGATGTCTGGCAGGCCCTGATCCCGGTGGCGCAGAACCACCCGCTGCAGAAGTACTTTCTCGAGGATCCGCTGACGCACTGGTCGTTCACCAAGCCAAGGGGCTATTCCGGTGACGCGGAGCTCCTCGACTACATCTATTGCGACCCGCACGTGGCCGAGAGCGTGGCCAGCGCCTCCGAGATTGGCAAGGCGCTCTACAGCCATACCCAGAACGTCCCGTCCTGCGTGGCGGCCCGCGAACGGCGCGATCTCCTGACCCGCTATGTCGATGAGGCAGCAGTCAAGAACGGCCCCGACACGGAAGTGCTGGCGATCGCGGCCGGCCATTTGCGCGAAGCCAACCGCTCCGTCGCGCTCGCCGAAGGCGGCCTCAAGCGCTGGGTCGCCCTCGACCAGGATCCGCAGAGCGTCGGCCTGATCGCGCGTGACTTCCAGGGCACCGCGGTCGAAGCCATCGACGGCTCGGTGCGGACCGTGCTGACCCGGGGCCACAAGCTCGGCAAGTTCGACCTGATCTATGCCTCCGGCCTCTACGACTATCTCCAGCACAATGTCGCGGTGAAACTCACCAAGACCTGCCTGCAGATGCTGAAGCCGAATGGCACATTCCTGTTTGCCAACTACGCCGAAGGCACGCCCGACGCCGGCTACCGCGAAACCTTCATGGACTGGGTGCTGCTGCTGCGCACGGAAGTCGACATGTGGAACATCATCAACGCCAGCGTCGATCGCAACGCGGTGGAGGCAAAGGTGTATTTCGGTGAGAACCGCAATGTGCTGTATGCGGCGATCGAGAAGCGGGGGTAGGCGGGCGGGGCTGACATCCGGTGAGTGACAAGCGAAACGTATTCCCTAACAAAGGCTATTAGGGAGTTCGGAAATTAAACTCGAGCGCCGTTCCTGCGTTTTTTTGGTTGCAGCCACAACCGAAAACCATTGGAAATCACCTTACGATGGTGTTGCCAGCTTAGTTGACCACCAAACCCGGCGCGCAGGATGGATCTGGCCTGGGTTCCGGAAAACCGTGCCACGATTTCGCGGCTGAACAAGGCAGCGCCGAAATTGGAGACCAGCTTTGGGGCGTGTCGGATGAATATCTCCACCGCTTTAGGATTGCTGAAATAGGATCGATCCGGGACCCAGCTTTCGCTGGTGATCTGGTTTAGGAAAGGCCAGAAATTGGTGTTCAGAAGCCAGCCGAAACGGTCGCTTTCCGCTAGCAGGTAGTCGATGATTTCGTAAGAGAAATCATGTGATTTGCGGACCACTTGCCTTGTGCCGCCACGCAATACACGGATGCTTTCACCGGTCGCGAAATCGTTGCTGGAATGGAGGCGGTATCCCGACAGCGGCACATCGATCAGCGCGCTGCCAGCCAAGGCATGGCAAATCTTGTTGAAGTAGCCATCCGCCGGTTGCAGCAGCGGTTTGCTGCCATCGTTGAACCTAACCAGCCGCAGCAGCGAAACGCGGAACATGTTCGCGGTTCCAGGTGCCCACAGCCAACCGGCAACCCAGCTCGGAATGCTCGCCGTGTTGGCCGTCAGCAAGCTGTATTGCGAAGACGAAACGCTCGGCAGACGAAGCGCGATTCCTTCGTCACGTAATCCTCTCACCGCCTCCTCCATATTCGGCCGGAAGTGTGCGTGGGAGGACGTCAAAGCCCTTCCCGACGCATCCATCTCGATAACGTTGGCCGATGTGAAGGCGACGCTTGTCGGCAGCGCCAAATGCACCTGGAGATGCATCGAGGCATAGTTTTGAACGAGCACGTCATCGGCGTCGACGAAAGTGACGAAGCTGCCCTTGATCTTGTCGAGCACCCAGAGCGCGGCGCCGAGTTGACCATGGTTCCGCGCCATGGTCTCGACCCTGAAACGAGGGTCTCCTTTTGTGTGCCGGGCGATGATCTCGGCACTGTCATCCGTCGAGCCATTGTCGATGACGATACACTCGAAATGCGGATAATCCTGATTTCTGATTGAATCGATGGTTGCGCCGACATAGCGGCCGTAGTTCCAGTTGATGACGACGAAACTGACGAGCGGCGATCCAATCACACCACTTGCCAGCGGATCGCTTGTACTTGTTACCGTACAAGAACGAGCCAACGCCGCAGCGGAAGCGAGCTTACGGATGATGACCTGATAACCGTCATGCAGTAGTTCAAATTCACCGACGATTTCCTGGAGGAACGCTTTGATGCCGGCCTCCGGGCGGTCAACGAGCGGGAAATGCGGTTCCCACAGATAATCATCGAGGATCATGATGCCGTCATTGGCGAGCAGTTCCCACCCCAGCCTCGCGTCGGTGAAGGCCGATGCGGCATGATGGTCACCATCGATGTAAACGACGTCAAACGATCGCTGATGTGCCCGCAATTCCGTCAGGATGACGATGGACGGCCCCTTGCGTTTTTCCACCCGGTCACCGAACGGTCGCATGTTGGCGTCGAAGCGCGCTTCGACCTTCATCATGTCGGACAGCCTCTCGTCTCCAGGCGTGTTGTGTTCAACATTTCCGCCGAAGGTGTCGACGCAAGTGAGTTTCGACTTCGGCAAAAACTGGAGGAAAAACAGCGCCGAACGGCCCTCGAACGAACCGACTTCGAGCACGCTCGCAGCGACGTCTACCTTGTCGGCCAGCAGCTTTTCCCAAAGCGGCAGATGAGAGGACGTCCAATCGGACGTAAGCTCTCGCTCCCTGAAATAGTCCATCCGAAGCCCAGTAACCGGGATTTCACTTGCGAGGCGCTTTTCACTGAACGAACGTCTGATGCGCGAAAATTTACTCAAGGGATTCCAAAACCTTTGAATTCGCGCATTGCCAGATTGCCGCGCACCAGAGCATCGCCTCGTCATCGGCTGGCTTTCAAGCGAACCAATAGGTTGCAGGCGCAGCGGCTTTATAGCCTATGGGTGAGCCTTCGTCAGCGGCTGCCGTTTGAGAAACCGTTGAAGAGTGGACAGCATCCTTGCTGCGGCTTCTCCCCCCGAGAGCGGCTTCTATATACTGTTAAAAAGGGCAAAGACGGGGTGGGAAACTAGCTCTCTTCCCGTCACGGACAGTTTACCTTGGAGAGATTGCAATGTGCCAAGCTCCAGCCTGGCCGTAACCAGCAAATCTCAACTGCTCGTGTCGGGGGGAGCGTTTGAATGAAAGACATTTCGGTCATCATCCCTGCACACAATGCGGGGCGTTCGATTGCCTCGACTATCCTCTCACTCGCTTCGGAAGCCGACCTCATCGAGGAAATTCTCGTCGTCGACGACGGTTCGACGGACGGGACCGGTGAGATAGCCGAACAAGCCGGCCAGCGAAATGGACTGCCGGTGTTCGTCAAGCGGGTCGCTCGATTTGAGGCGGGCGCGGCCCGCAATGCCGGGATGGAATTAGCTGTCGCGCCATGGCTGTATTTCATCGATGCCGACGACATTCATGTGAAGGACGGGTTGCGCAATTTGCTGCGCAAGGCGACCGAGCATCCTCATACGGGTATCGTCGTCGGCTCCTATATCAGGCGCACCGATGGCACGGACCGGCTCATTGACGCGCCGGCCGGATACGGTTCGTCGCGGCTAGAAAATGCAGGCAATTATCTCGTCGACAAATGCCAGACAATCAATGTCGGTGCGGCCCTGATCAGAAGCCTGGCGATCGGCACTGTCCGCTTTCCCGAACGCCTCTCCTACGAGGAGGACACTTTGTTCTGGGCGAGGTTGTTGACGCAGGCCAACGTCGACAAGGTACAGAACCCGGTGCTGACCTACCAGATATCGACGGCGCGAGCCGACAACCGGCTTATGGTCGAGCCGGCCAAGCGGTTCTTCATTTGGCGCAAGGCGTTGCGGGAGCTAGGCGCTGCCGGGGTCAGCGACGACATCTTGCGTAGGCGAGAGGCGCTTCTGGCTATCAAGATTGCCCGCGTTCACTACCTGCGCGGCAGCTTCCGCATAGCGAAACGGTTCCTGAGGATCGCCGCGCCTTTGCCGAAGGACCGCAAGACGCAATGGCGGTTCTGGCGTTATCGGCTCAAGATTTGGTTCAACCAGTTGGCGCGGGTCCCTCGGATCCGGTCGCGCAAAGCGTCGACGGATCCTCAAACGTGATCGGGCCGGATTTCTTCAACAGGCTGATGAACAGGTCGAAATTCTCCGCGGTGGTGCGCCGGTCATCATGGGTGAGGATAATGCAATCTTGCTTCTGCCGCATCTCGTGAAGTGCGGCCTTGATCCAGCCCTTCGGCTGGCGCTGGGGGTCCCAGTCATTCGGATCCACATCCCATAGAACGGTGCGGTGGCCGAGTTCATCCGCAATCTCTGAGACGGTTGGACTCAAAGCCCCGAAAGGCGGACGGAAGATTTTCTGCCCTGGCGTGAATGCGGCGATCAGTCTGCTCGTGCTCTCGATCTCCTCGCGAACTTCCACCGGGGTCAGCTCTGTCATGCGACGATGCGAAAAAGTGTGGTTTCCGATCCTGTGCCCCGCATCGAAGACGCGCTGGACGATGGCCGGATGGGTGGCCACCTTTTGCCCAATGACAAAGAATGTCGCTTTGATCCGATGCCGGTCGAGTGCCCTGACGATCTCCTCGGTGTGAATGGGCTCCGGACCGTCGTCGAGCGTAAGCCAGACTTTCCTTGGCAATGTCCCGGCTTCGGGCATGCGGGCACTAACGAATGATGAGATACGTGGAATTTTCATCGTGCCGGCACCGCCCTCGGTGATCAGCAGTCTCGGGCACGCCGAAACACCTGATCTCGACCATCGCTCTGTAGATCTGTGAGCCTTACTACCAAAGTTCTCCGACAAACAGGCGAGCTGCTTCCTCGTGCCCAAGGGACAGAGAGGGATCGCTGCCGAAAACCTCGGCGCGTGACGACCAAACCTCCAGCTGGCCCGACTCCCTTGCCTTGGCAACTGCCTCAACCAGATTCCGGTAAGAGCACGAGCCGGTGATGACGACGCCAGCGTCCGCCTTTTCCACGAAGGGGGCAAAGCCGCAAGTATCCGTGGTGATCACAGGAAGTCCGTTGGCAAGGGCTTCGACGATGACGGTGCCGGTGGTTTCAATCCTGGCGGGATGAATGAGCACGTCGGCCGCCGCCATGATTGCCGGTATATCCTGCCGGATACCCAGCATTTTCGCGCGGCCCCGAGCGCGCGCCGCCACGTTCTGCAGCAGTCGGCTGCCCATATCGCTTGAAGGCAGAACGCCGACCACCGCCCAGATCGTATCGGGAAATGCGTCCAGGGCGGCGGCTGCCCTGTCAAAACCCTTCACCCAGGCCGAGGAGCCTATCGACAGCCATACCTTGGTGTTGGGCGCGATGCCCAGCTCGGCGCGGATTCGTTCGCGCGTTCCGTCGGTGCGCAGATGCGGCATGCGTCTGGCAGAATCGAGATTGGGCGAGATGCGTCGAAACCTTTTCTCCGGGGTCTTCCAGACGCTTTGATATTCATCTTGCTGGCGCTCGGTCAGCATGATGAGCCTGGTGTGGGAACCTGGTGCAAAGCAAAGCTCCTCCAGTCGCATCTGGGTTCGGTAGCGTGGCGAGAAGGATCGCCACGCACCCTTCTTAATCTTCGCGTAGGAGCGGTCGCCGGAATAGTAGATGTCGAGCATCGGAAGCTTGTTGAAACCGATCATCCGGTCAAAGTTCGCGCGATGCGCTTTCAGTGCGGTGCCGAGCGCGAGATCGCGGCCAGGATTGGTTCGATTGTTGGCTTCGATGATCCGAATGGAACAGCCTGGATTCGCGATCGACCCACGGATCTCCGTCGTCAGAATCGTGACGTCATGGCCTGCTGCCACGATGTTCCTGGAAATGGACAGGCAATCCCGTTGCAGCCCGCCGTAAGCCGACAGGTTGCTGATCGCTATGCCGAGGCGCATTCACAAGCCTTCGGCGCGAAAGAAATCCCGGTAAAACACGCTGATTAGACCCCCACAGTCAGAAACTGTTTAAAAACAAAGGAATGCGACAAAACAATGAGCGCGCCTTCACACTTTCGTGAACAAAGCTGGGCCGGCACAGACGAAATAGATCCGCGTCCAATGCCCTAGATGTCTTGCGCAATCTTCTGAACGGCCAGCGATCTTGCCAAAGCCGCAAGATCGGATCGAACCTTTTCCGCTCCGTAAAGCAAGCGCGCCCGTTCAGCCGCTGCGGCGCCAATGCGAGACGACTTCTCATCGTTGCTCATCAGTTCGATCATTGCCTGCGCAAAGGTCTCCTCCTCATTGGCCAAAACCACGTCTTCCCCATCGACGAAATCTAGTCCTTCCGCCCCAACAGAAGTCGACACGATTGGTCGTCCATACAGCGCGGCCTCGATGATCTTGATCCGCGTGCCGCCGCCACGCTTGATGGGACAGACGACCACCCTTGCCCTTGCATAGGTCGATGCAATATCGGGGACAAATCCCAGCGTCTCTATCCCCTGGTCGGCGTCATCAATGCCGATCTCGCGGCTGCCATCACCGGCGATAATGAGCCGCGCTTGAGGTAAGCACGCGCGGACCAGTGGAAAGATTTTTTGGACGAGCCAGAGGATAGCCTCGGCGTTGGGTGGGTATCGGGCGTAGCCGACAAACAGCGCGGTCGGCTCCAAGGGTAGTGGAAAACGATCCGTCGCCACGGCGGCATTGGGTGCGAGTTCAACGCGGGCGTCTGGCGCGAGATCCTTTATGATCCTGCGATCATGCTCGGAACATACCAGCCCAACTGTCGCGAACTGGGCGACCAGCCTTTCCGTCCGGCGTGCCACCTTTGACATCACGCTCAGTCTGAGGCGTTTTGCGCGCGAGCGTTCCATCTCGCGAGACCGGCTCAGGGCGACATGTTCCAGATCATCGAAGTCGGCCAGCACGGGAGGCAAAGGCGCCGTTATGCGGATCAGCGCTGCTGTTGACGCCAATCGGTACGCGAAGATGAGGTCTGGCCTGAGATCGCGGATCGTTTGCTCAAGCCGGCAAACCTCAGCAATACGACTCGAGCGCATCGTGGCCCACCCCTTGGTGAAACTGAGCGCACCGCGCGTCGCGGCAATCATGTCGCCGACACCAAGGTCGCGCGGCCAACGCCGCAACCGATGGGGCAAGGCCGGCGGCGAAATGAGAATGATGCGTCCGGTAATGGACCAGGATCGCCGGAAGGCTTCGAGCGATTCACGTTTCTGGTCTTGGCTTGCGGACCAGTGCAGCGGCCAGATAAAGACGAAATCCACGGACCCGATGCTGCTCAAGGCTTCGGTATGACGCCTCAGCCGTTGGAAAACCCCATGCACCATCTGCTCTGGCAGATAAGGAAAATACTCAGACACGATCAAGGTTTTAACCGGTTGTTCCACGTCGACTTTGCCCAGCTGGGGAAGAGGGAATTCTAAGGCTCTTTGCCGAGTGAAGGCGACGCTGACACCTGTTATTCAGCCAATCCTGATATATGATTGTCTCGTAAAGATGGCGCTTGGTCGATCTCGTGTTTCCAACGTGGTTGCAGTCTCTCCTGACGCTATGGCCACGCGTCGTGGCGCCTGCTTTCCAAACACAAGGGCCTTCATGCCAGAGCCTGACTGTACCGTCATCATTCCGACCTATAACCGCTTGCCTTATCTGCGGAAGGCGATCGCCTCGGTTATCGCCCAGACGTTCGTCGACTGGGAACTGCTGGTTGTCGACGACGGGAGTACAGACGACACCTTCGCTGCCATCTCGGCGCTTTCGCTGGCCGAGCCGCGTCTTCGTATCCTGCGAAATCCCGGCAGGGGCGGCCCCGCCGGTGCGCGCAACGCCGCGATCGTCGAAGCGCGCGGGCGTTACATCGCCTTTCTGGACAGCGATGATTTGTGGGATGAGGACAAGCTCGCGCAATTCATGGAGGTGGCCGGCGCCGAACCCGACGCAATCCTGATTGGCAGCGACTATCGCATGATCGACCAGGTGGCCAACACGTCGAGGACCGCCTGCGACGTGATCTATCGCACCATGATGCCATGGTGGGAGACCTACGCTCGAACTGTCGATCTGTTGCCCTGCCGGGAATTGAAGCAGGATCGCTCGCTATTAGCCCGCTCCGATATCGTGTTCGCCACGACCGTCGCCGGATTCCTTTGGATCCACACGTCCTCCGTACTCGCGCGACGAGACGCGATATTGGCCGTCGGCGGCTTCGATGAAAGCCTTGCGCGTACCGAGGATATTGACCTGTGGCTGCGTCTCAACGAGCGCGGACGCTTCATCTTTATTGACCTACTACTGGCGACCCATGACATCACTGGACGAGATGCGGCAGAAGGAGAGCGCTACCAGGCGCATGCACAGTCGCGACGCCATGACGAATACACGGATTGGGAGCACCAGCTCGCGCTCATGCAGCGGATCCGGGAACGGTACAAGCTTTCTCCAGCGCTGAACTCCCTGATGGACGACCGTCTTGATTACTTTCACAAGAACTGCGCCAGGGCAGCATGGCGAACAGGTCGGAGAACTGTCTGGCTCAAACATTGGACGGCCGGATTGCGCCGCGCGATCATGCGGCGCGTCGGTGCCAGCTAAGAGCCCCGATAGGTGAGAACACGTGGAAATGGTAGCGGCAGGTCCGAACCATCCAGCGGAATGTCGAGGGCTTCGAGGACCGCCTTCAGGCGGACATTACGCGAGAATCTTGTCGCAATGGTCTGGGCCGCGGCTTGACCAAGACGGCTTGTTGTCGCTGCGTCCGCACCCAGAAATTCCATCAGCCTGTCGCTCAACAGTCTCGCCGCCGATATATCGGACACGAAGCCGTTGCTGCCGTCTTGGATCAGTTCCACCGTACTTGCCATGGGGTGAGTAATGCAGGGCAGCCCCGTCGCCATCGCCTCCATCAAGCTGAGGGGAAAGCCCTCAATCGGGCTGGCCAGGACGAAGACGTCGAGTGCGTGGTAAATCTCCCGCGGATCGCCTTGCCAGCCGACAAGTCGAATATGGTCAGCAGCTTGCGATGACAGCACCTTCCTTTCCACTTCGGCGCGGAACCAGCCGTCGCCTGCAATGATCAGGACTGTGTTAGATGCGTCCGGCCGCTGGCGGACAGCTGCGAAAGCGTCGATCAAGACATCGATGTTCTTTTCCGGTCCGAGCCGGCCGAGATATCCGATTGCCTGAACATCGTCTGACAGTCCAAGCCTTTCGCGTGCCAGACGTCTTTGGGCGACAGTCGGTGGCACGAAGATTGGATCTACCCAATTGAGACAGACACGTAGCTTCTCGGCAGCCATGCCAAACGTCCGCGTTGCAATCTCGGACAATTGGCTCGACACGACGATGGTCCGTTGGACGCAGGCATTCATCACGGCGCCATATCTGCGCTTTGAAAACATGGCCCGCCACGCAAACTCCAATGGCGAATGTTCGATCGTGTAAATTCGCCGGCCCGCGGCCTTGGCCATGAGCAATTCGGTGATCGGTGTCTCCGCGAAAGCCCCCCGGCAGAAGATGATATCGTGGCCGGGGTGCTTGATCAGCACAGCCCCCCACAGGAGCAATCTCGAAATCCGAAACCTTCGCGGCTTGAGGACAAGTTTTATGTAAGAAAGGCCTTCGATATGCTCCACATCGATCAGTTCGCGAGGCAGCAGATCGGAAAAATAATCTCTGTTGACGGAGATGATCTTGACAGGGAACCCAAGCGACGCAGCGGTGTAGGCCACGTCGGCCGTATGAACATGAAGACCGCCTGGATCCCCGCTTCCGCCGACAAACAGGAGGCGTCGTCTTTTCACCCTTGGAATTCCATTGAGACCCAATCGCTGTCTCGGTGATAGACTCCCCGCCAGTTGCGGTAAAGGCTTCCAGTTGGATGGCTGTCATGGGCGAGGCTATTGTAAGCGACACGGCTGCTTTGCCGGCCTCGCCACCTAAAGTCGCCTTTCCTCACCTCAGCAACCCATTGATCTTAGCCCCCGCGCCTCTCCAACTCAAACCACCCGCACCCTCCCCCCAAAATTCCGCATCAGCCCCTTCGGCCAAAACAGCATCGAAGGGCTATTGGGCCTTGGGCGAATCGTGCGCGTTCATGAACGCTTCAAGGCGTTTCTCGGTTTGAGGGCAAACCGTTACCATTCCAAGCGCTTGAGCGCTCGATCTCCAGGCAGCTCCGACAGGTCCAACTTTGCAAACCGGGTCCGCACATCGGGCCATTTCACGATTCGCTCATATGTCCTGTTGTTAAGAGATCAGCGTCCGTGCATTGATTGACTGGGGGAGATTTCAATGCGCGCGCTTTCGCGGTCTTTGCAGCTTGTGGCTCAGTGGTCCGCGACGATCGTTCTCATAGTCCTCCTGATCACCTCGACAACCCAGACCGCAGGTGCCGAGGCCAACGCCGAAAGCCGTGACTGTACCGTCGGCTGGCCGACATTTCCTGGAAGTCTTGACGCGACGCCTTGGTCCGACAAATCGGTGGTTGGCAAACCAATTGCGTTTGATTGGAAGCTGAATGGTTCTGCCCTTCGCGGCACCGCGGCATTCGAGGTTCCTGCCTATCTTGTCATCCTGACGCCTGAGGCCGTCCGGTTCGAAGGCACTGGCTTTTTCGGGCTTGCGGCCGGCGCGCAGGGACCCTACCGCATGAAGTTTGGACAGGGTCGCACAAGGGTGATCGTGCCGCTCCACACCCGGTTCTCAAAAACCGCCGGCGAGGTCGGGATCATCCCCTATCGCGCGGGCGAAATGAGCGTTGAGTGGGCCATCGTGCAGGCTGACAGCTGCGGCGAGCGTGTTTCGGAACTGTCAGGCAAACGAGCGATCGAGGTCCTGCCTGGACCACCGCAGCTCGTCGCCAGCAACCAATTCACCCGCACAGGGCCGGATCAGGAAATCACGCCCAGCGCGGGACCGTTTCGAGCAACCGTGTTTCAGGGATTTGTCGAAGTTCGTAACCTCTCTACCGGCGAAGTTGTGCTGCAGACGACCGGTCACGAGCCCACCTTTTCGCCAACAGGCCGCTTCCTGACCGTCGTCACCGATGAGGCACAGATCAGCGACGTGTTCGATCTGGTGGCAGAGCGCAGGATCGGGCGCTTTCAGAGCGTGGCCATGTACTGGAGTCACGCCGACAGTTTCCTCTACCTTGACCAGGAATGGGGAGCTGACATGCAAATTATTCGCACGCTGCATGGCGCGCGCGAGAGCATCGACTCCGCGCCTAGAGTGGCGCTGCTTACGAGCTATCGGCAGGATGACAGCCCATTGCCAAACGACCCTTTGGACGGCGGGATTGACACCACATCCGAAGACATCGATCCCGGCGCGCTCGGGCTGTCCTTTACGGCCGGAAGTGAGGCCTGGCGCTTCGATCTGTCGTTAGAGGGCGGCGTCATGGCATTCGTCGGCTGGAGCCTTGGCGCGCACGACTATCAGGAGCCCGGCGATGTGGTGGATGGGCTGGTCATCGATCTCTGTCGCGGCAACGCGATGATCAAGACCACCACCAGAACCGAACTCGATGCAACGCTTGCCTCTTCGTTCGAAGTTCGGGAGCCGTCTGTGGCCGGCTGGAACGCGCATGAAACGATCAGGCGCAGCTTCGATTATTACAGCAGCGAATCCTATCGTCGCATGAGAGCAGCGGAAGCAGCAGCAGATGACGCTCCCGAGGATCCCAGCGGAGCAGACGACGAGCCCAAACCCCCGATCGAATTCTCCGCGGAACCAACGCAGACGACCAAGGAGATCGGTGCAGGTCAGGATGTTGCCGTGTCAGCGGGAGATTTCCATGTGCGCAGCGCGGTTCCCATTGCTGCGACCTCAACACCGGTGGTGGGTGCGGATATCGGTCTGGGGCTCGACTCTGGAATGGAGATTCCCGCACTGCGGTCTGGAACGCAAACCAAGGCACTGAACGACATCGCCAGGGAAGTCTCGAAATTCTACGATCCCAAAGCCGTCAAGTTCGGCAAATGGCCGGCCGACCAACCGCTTCGATACAACACCGAGCCCTTTCCGCAGCCCGACAAAAGCGCGGGAGAGGACGGGCCGATATTGATCGATATGAACCTTCCCGGCCGCAACACATGGCGCTGGGTGGCGGGTGGCAGGAGATACTGGCTGACCCAGACTGTCTATTCCGGCAGGCTCAGCCATTCCTTCAGTTTCACCTTGCTCGGTGAAGACGGCGGCAGCGTGCGGATGGCCGATCTGCTGGCTGACAAATCGGTCGAAGCCGATATTTCGGATGAAGAGAGCGGCGTCTCAGGCCTCATTCAGCGCGGCGATTTGCGCACCGGCCTTCAGGCGGCCTTCGACAGGTCGAGTTTCGTCTCGATTGTCGAGAGCCGTTATCTTTTGCTGGTAACGCGTCCAGTGGTCAGGCTGATCGCCTTCGATCTCAAAACCTGGAAGCCCGTCTGCGTCATTGCAAAGCCTTACAATCAAGCCGCGATCGAGCGCCTGGCGCTGATGGAAGGCGCGCGCAACATGGCACAGATCGACAAGGGGGGCGCCGTCGAAGTGTACTCCTGCGCGAACGCAATACGCATGCTCAGCGGAATTCTGACCGATGGTGAACTCGTTGTGACGGACGGCAGCGGACGTTTTGACGGGTCTGCGGATGCAAGCGCCTATGTGGAATTGAAGATTCCAGGGCTACAGGGACGGCAATTGCTTTCGCAGTTTGCCAGCCAGCTTCGTTTCCCCGGTCTCGCCAACGCGGTTATCCAGGGCAGGAACCTTGGCCCGCCGCCTGCGCCGCTGACCCCGCCATCGCTCCAGGTTTCCTTCGACGAAGCTGACGGAAAGAAGATTGCCCGGCTGGATGCCTTGAGTTTGACGGGCTTGCGCTCGCTGCATGTGCTCGCGGATGGTCGGGTGGTCAAAAACGTCCCGCTCAATGGCAAGCAAGCGCATGTCTCGCTCTCGCCCGGTGAGCTGGGCGACAGCGGTATTGCAAGCGTGACGGCGATCGATATGGCTGGCTTGGCAAGCGCTCCGATCGAATTCAGTCTTGGCACCCGTGACCGGAAAAGCAAAGGGCGGCTGTTCGCGCTTGCCGTTGGCATCGACAAGTACCCCTTGATACCTGGAAGTGACCTCAAATACGCGGTCTCGGATGCGAAGCGCGTGGCATCCACCGTGCATGCGGGCGCTCATTACAGCGGTGTCAAAATCGAAACACTCCTCGACCAGGCCGCATCCGCCGACACCATCAAGGCCAAGCTGGACGATATCGTTGCACGCGCGCAACCCGGCGACACCATAGTGCTGGCCTTCGCGGGCCACGGTCTGCTCGATTCCCACGGTCGCCTCAGGCTCGCACTGTCTTCGACGACAACGAAAGCGATCGAAGAAACCACGCTCGATTTCGACGAGATAGCGTCCCGCGTCGCGAAAGCCCAGGCCCGCGTGGTGGTTCTGCTCGATGTGTGCCACGCAGGCGCCTCTGGTCAGATCAATGTTGCGTCTAACGACGATGCCGTGAATTTGCTCACCACCCGATCTGGCGCGGGCGTCGTCATCATATCGGCCTCCAAGGGCCGGCAATTCAGCGAGGAGGCCGCTTCGATCGGCGGCGGCCGTTTTTCGGTGGCATTCCAGCACGCTTTGACCGACCAACGTCGCCAGACCGACAGCGACGGCAATGGGAGAATAAGCGTCAACGAACTCTACGGCGCACTGAAATCCCGGGTCGCCGAACAAACCAATGGCCGCCAGATCCCTTGGTTGTCCCGCAACGAGATCTTCGGCGATTTTGATCTGTTTTAAATCGCCAGCGGTTTTGTGCTGGGAGAAAGTCCTCAAGTTTGGCTACGGTCGCGTCCTGCTGCGGTGGAAGGTCTTCGTCACAACCAACCCCTGGCGGCTGACGCGACTTATGGCGCAGGAATGCTGCCCTGCGCCAATATGTAAGCAGCGCCAATACATCAATGAGATGACGAGGAAAACGGCATATTCCTGTTTGCCAACTACGCAGATGGCACGCCCGATGCCGGCTACCACGAAACCTTCATGGACTGGGTGCTGCTGCTGCTGCGCACGGAAGTCGACATGTGGAACATCATCAACGCCAGCGTCGACCTCAACGCGGTCGAAGCGCAGGTGTATTTCGGCGAGAACCGCAATGTGCTGTACGCCGTGATTGAGAAGCGGGGGTAGACTAGGCGGCGCTAAACTCTTGACCGGCGGCGGTACCCTACGCATGAATGCCGCCGGCCAACAGAGAGCAGCCGGCGACCGAGCAGACGACGCAATTCCGGAAAGAAACCCATTCTACCTTCACGGTACGAGGATACGCTCTCCGCGCTCAAATACCGAATAACAAAACGTGACCTCGTCGCGGTCCGCACCGCGACTATCGTCTTGGATTGCGATGATCCGGCCAGCGAGCACATCGCCTGTATTATTCTCAACGAGAAATCCCTCTCCTAGCTGGACCGTGTAAACTCGTGACGATGTCTCCTGTGCATCGATGAACGTTGGTAAGTTAACAACCATCTCCTTAACGCGCGCAATCCGTTTTGTAGTGCCAGAGCGATACAAATGGATGTTTACGTCGCTAGCTTTCGAGAATGACAGATCGAAGCTCTTTCCAAGAAAATTGATCGTAATCTTACCGTCGTTTGTCGAATAATCGAAGGTCAGTTTTTGAACCGGAAGAGAGGTATGGGAGGAGCTAGCAAAAGCGCCTACCGGAGACGAGGCAGATGCCTGCAGAACGGCCGTATTCGCGCTAATTTCTGCCGCTTTTACCTCAGCCACTAGATCATCTGGAGCGGCCATTTCTCGGAGAAGATCGTGTAGGCTAGAGAGCCGGATGGTGCACCCACCTGATGCTCGACGATACTCATCGACGAGTTCCGGACGAGGATAAACCGATTCGCCGCCCATCCTGATAAACCAATCTGCCTTCTCTTCGCCTGTCACAAAGATCAGATCCTTCTTCTTTGTCTGGCCGAGATTGAGCAACGCCTTCCAAATAGCAAAGTCTCCAATGCCTCCATCTGGTTTCCCGCCGTCTTTGTAACCTGGGGGCACCTTATTCCGAAAGCGGTAAGCCAATTCGGCCTCAAGCGCAGCCTGCGACCCGACGGGGCCGATCAGCTGGTCCGTTCCAAATAGACTTGCATAAAGCGAAGTCACTGGATCGTTCCCACGCCACGATCTTATCTGGGACGATAAGCCTTCGAGAGCCGCCACGTATGCCTTCCTTGCGGCAGCCAAATCCTCGCTCGCTTTCGCCAAGCTGTCGTGTGCATCAAGTCCCTCTAAGAGTGGTGATATCCGAGCTTGACCGATATTGATTCTCGACTTTACATCCCCGATGGCCTGAACCATTTCGGCAAGCTTGCGGTCCCGGTGTTTAATAAACTCCCTTGCGACCCGCTCGGGTAGAAAAAGTCTACTTTCGCCGGCGATCTTTGAATACACGTCTCCAAGGCTCTTAAGGTCGTCCTTTCCCACTGAATAAGGAAGCAGGAGGGCATTGGTATCGAGCGCCACAAGACAATCGGTGTTGGGGTCTGGCAATGAGCTCGAGCGAAAAACATCACGGGCATCCGGAAACAATTTCTCTAAAAGAAACATATCAATCCCCGCGTCTTTTACGGGCACCGCTTGTTCGAGTTTCGGCTCTTTGGCGGCTTTTTTGGTCTCGACCTTGGCGGGTTGCTCAGGCTGGGGCTGATTGGGCTCGACAACAGGAAGATTATCGTTCTTGGGCACGGCAACTCGCTTCAGGATTCAAACTTTTTGCACTGTATCTGGAGTAAGCATTCGGGGCTAGCAGCACATTGTCGGCAAGCCGCAAATGATTAGTGCCTGCTCACTCCTTCTGAGCGATTGGGCAGCGCACAAATTATGGACTCTGCGCTCCCCCTCACACCACCCGCACCCCACCCCCAAAACTCCGCATCAGCCCGTTCGGCAGAAACAGCATCGCCAGGATAATCGTCAGCCCTGAAATCACCGGGTGGTAGTCGGGCACCACGATGCGCGCCAGGTCGAACACCGCATACATCACGAACGCCCCCAGGATCGGCCCGAGCAGCGTGCCGGTGCCGCCGACCACGGTCATCATCAGCGGCAGCAGCATCCAGTCGAGGTCGAAGACCGAGTCCGGGCCGACATGGAAGATGTAGTAGGTGTAGAGGCTGCCGGCGATGAAGGCGCTGCCGGCGAAGGCTGATATCTTGACTCTGAACACATCGATGCCGTTGGCCGACGCTGCCATCTCGTCGTCGCGCACCGCGATCAACGCCAGCCCGTAACGCGAGCGCATCAGCAAATGGATGGCGAGCGCCGTGCCACCATCAGGCCGAGCCCGACCAGATAGTGCGGCAACAGCGTGTCGAAGGTGCCGGCGGGCGCCGCGACGGTCGTAACTCGTCTCACCGTGCCCGCCCTATACCCTCGATTGGCCCGGGGCTCTCGTGCCGGCGCCGAGCCGGCGCACGAGGACGCCAGGGGCGGTCACAGCCCCAGTGCCGCGGCGACCCGTTCCTGGAAATACTGCACGCCCCGCTCATGCCGCCCCGAGAGCGGGCCGGAGCTATAGGCCCCCGCGGCATAGTTGCGATGCGTATCGGCGCAGATGGTATAGTCCTCGCGTACCACGGCCAGGGTGCCTTGCACGGATTTCGCCCTGCTCTCGGCTGCTTCTGCAGAGGTGTCGGCAAAGAAGAAATGGTAGTGCTGGTCCGTGTGATGCGGTGAGGTCGGATTGATGCGGCTAACGTTCATGCCGCCCTCGAAAAGCGACAGCGTCCAGTTCGGCCACATCCAAAGCCATTTGCCGCGATAGAACAGACCGTCTTTCGGCGGTGCGGTCATCCGGACATAACCGGGATGGGCGGTGGTCTGGAAAGCTTCGAAGTCGATGGCAGCGTAAAACGAGGGATGCGTGCCGGGGATGTGGTAGCCTTCGACAAAATTGTCGGTGTAGATCTTCCAGTTCGCCGCAAAGCTGACAGTGGCCTGATCGGTGGCGGCATAGGTCTCCAACGGCTCGTCCGCCAGTTCGGCGGGCAGAGAGCCAAGTTGATCCAGAAGACTTTCCTTCGGGTCGAGTGCCGCGAAGAGCAGCCCGCGCCATTCGGACAACTGCACTGTCTCCAGCGGCCAGTCTTCGGCGATGATCGAGGGATCCTTGCCATACCATGGGGCCTGCACCAGCCGTCCGGTGTCGGCAAAGGACCATTTGTGATAGGGACAAACGATCAGCCCGCATTTGCCCGCGCCATCGGCCAGAAGTTTCGCCCCCCGGTGGCGGCAGACATTCTTGAATCCGCGCAAGGTCCCGTCCCGGCCCCGGATGGCGAAGACCGGCGTGCCGGCGATGTCGATGGCAAGGTATTGACCTGATATCGCGACCGAGGCGACAGGCCCCATGAACTGCCAGGTGCGCGCGAAGATGCTGCGCCGTTCCTGCTGCCAGATATCATCGCGGACATAAAGCGACGGGTCCAGGTTCAGGTATTGCACGGGCGGAGTGTCGAGTGGCGGGTGGTCGCGTCGCAAGGTATCTGGCGTCATAGGCTAAGCTCCAGTTGCGGCAATCCTGTCGCAAGCGGGGCCACATCGCAAGGGAATTGGCTCTGCTGCGCACAGCAAAGCCGGCGTGCAATCTAACGCAGATTTGTTGGAGTTGCGGTTCATTTCCAATTCGCCGACCTGGTTGTCGACCGCGATCAACACGTCGGATGCCTTAACCGCAGCATAGGTTCCAGGCCGACTTCGAGCCCAGTTCGTCGTCAGCTGACAAGGCAAACTTTGCCCGATGACTGCGAACTCGAACCGCAGCTTACCGACGAGCGCTTGCTGGAAGCAGGCCGTCCGGACACGGCCCCATTCCTGACTTCAGCAACCCGTCGATTTGAGCCCTGCCCTCCTCACACCACTCGCACCCTGCCCCCAAAACTCCGCATCAGCCCCTTCGGCAAAAACAGCATCGCCAGGATAATCGTCAGCCCCGAAATCACCGGGTGGTAATCCGGCACCACGATGCGCGCCAGATCAAACACTGCATACATCACGAACGCCCCCAGGATCGGCCCGAGCAGCGTGCCGGTGCCGCCGGCGACGGTCATCATGAGGGGCAGCAGCATCCAGTCGAGGTCGAAGACCGAATCCGGGCCGACATGGAAGATGTAGTAGGTGTAGAGGCTGCCGGCGATGCCGGCGATGAAGGCGCTGCCGGCGAAGGCTGATACCTTGACCCTGAGCACATTGATGCCGTTGGCCGACGCCGCCATCTCGTCGTCACGCACGGCGATCAGCGCCAGCCCGTAGCGCGAGCGCATCAGCAAATGGATGGCGAGTGCCGTGCCCACCATCAGGCCGAGCCCGACCACATAGTGCGGCAAGAGCGTGTCGAAGGTGCCGGCGGGCGCGACGACGCCGAAGGCGCCGCCGGTGAAGTCGCCGCCATTGATGAACATCACCTTGACGATCTCGCCGAAGCCGAGCGTGCCCAAGGCAAAATAGTCGCCGCGCAGTTTTGACAGCAGCGGCAGGCCGATGATGACAGCGGCGAGCGCCGCCACCAGCCCGCCCAGCACCATCGTCACCGGATCGAAATAGTAGAGGCGCGGGTAAGCGTCATAGAGCGAGCCCCAGAGATAGTTGCCGCTCCACAGGATCGCGGTGGTGTAGGCGCCGAGCCCGAAGAAAGCGTGATTACCCAGGCTGATCTGGCCACCGAAGCCGGCAACCAGGTTCCAGCCTTGCGCCATGATGGCGTAGATGAAGACGAAGAACAGGAACGAGAAGGTGTAGCTGTCGATCGCGCCGGGCAGCAGCGGCAGCAGGGCGAGCGCCGCGACGACGGCAATCGCGATCCCTATCCAGGCTTGTCTTGGCCAGGCTCGTTCCAAAAAGGCTTGTTTCAACATGCTGTTCAAGCCTTCTTGTAAGGCCGGCTGAACAGGCCTTCCGGCTTGAACATCAGCACCGCCAGGAACACGCCGTAGGCGATGGCGTTGGTCCAGCCGCCTGAGATAAAATACTGCACATAGGCTTCGATGAGACCAAGGATGATGCCGCCGGCCAGCGCGCCCGCGACATTGCCGATGCCACCCAGCGCCAGCGCCACCAGCGCCTTGAGGCTGAAGATGAACCCGGCAAAGGGATTGAATGGGAATGTGGTTGCCACCGCCACGCCAGCGGCACCCGCCAGCGCGATGCCGATGGCAAAGGCAATGGCGTTGACGCGGTGCGGGCTGATGCCCATCAGCGTCGCCGCCTCCATGTCCTCGGAGGCCGCGCGCACCGCCTTGCCGACAATCGTCTGGCGCAGGAACAGCACCACCAGCCCGGTGCCGGCGAGCGCGATGAGAAAACCCATCGAGCGCGTGAACGAGGTGCGCACGCCCAATATCTCGATGCCGCTCGCCGTGTAGGAGGTGACGATCGCGGCGGTGTTGCCGCCCCAGATAACCGTCATCAGATTCTGGACCAGGAACATCAGGCCGACGGCGATCAAAAGCGAGATGTTGCGGTCCTCCGCGGCCGCCGCGCGGCGGAACAGGCCCTGGTAGACCAGCCAGCCGACGACCAGCCCGACCGGCACGACGATCAGCAGCGACAGGAACGGGTCGATGCCCAGCCCGTAGAACAGCGCACGCGCGAAATAGGCAGCCAAAATGATCATGGCGCCCTGCGCCAGGAAGATCAGCCGCATGGTGCCGAAGATGAGGCTCAAACCCACGGCGGCGACGCCATACATGGCGCCGCCCAGCGCGCCGTTGAGCGACAGCTGCAGCAGGATTTCGGGAGGCGGCAGGTTGACCATCACTATACCTCCAACACGCCCATATAGGCCTTCTGGATTTCGGGGTCGGCGATGAGCTCGGCGCCCGTGCCTTGCATGGCGAGTTCCCCGGTCTTCAGCACGAAGCCGTAGTCGGCCACCTTCAGCGCCTGGTGGATGTTCTGTTCGACCAGCAGGATGGTGACGCCCTGTTTGTGCAAGGTCTCGATCAGCGCGAACATCTGCTGCACGACGATCGGGCTCAGGCCCAGCGACGGTTCGTCGAGGATGAGCAGCGACGGGTCCGACATGGTGGCGCGCGCGATCGCCAGCATCTGCTGCTCGCCGCCGGAGAGCGAGCCGGCCTTCTGCCCTGCCCGCTCCTTGAGCCGCGGAAACAGCGTGTAGGCTTTCTCCAGCGACTGTTTGAAATGCTTGCGCACCTTGGGCTGGAAGGCACCGAGTTCGAGGTTTTCCAGCACCGTCATCTGCCGGAACAGGCCGCGCCCTTCCGGCACATGCGCAATGCCCATGCCGGCGATCTCCTCCGGCGCCTTGCCGGCCAGCGGCATGCCGGCGAGAAAGATCTCGCCGCGCTTCGGCTTGAGCAGGCCGGAGATGGTCTTCAACAGCGTCGTCTTACCCGCCCCATTGGCGCCGACAATGGACACGATGCTGCCGGCGTCGACATGGATCGAAACGCCCCACAGAGCACCGACATCGCCATAGGCGACTTCCAGGTTTTTGACGTCAAGCAGCCGGTTCGCCAAGATAGGCCTCGATCACTTTGCGGTTGGCGACGATTTCGCGGGGCGTGCCGTCGGCGATCTTCTCGCCATGGTCGAGCACGATCACCCGGCTGCACACTTTCATGATGGCGTCGACCTTGTGCTCGACCCACAGGATCGACACGCCCTTTTCGCCGCGCACGCGGCGGATGACATCGACCGTGCGCTGAATCTCGGTCGGGTTCAGCCCCGCCATCGGCTCGTCGAGCAGAAGCAGCGCCGGGCTGGAGGCGACCGCCCGCGCGATTTCCAGCAGGCGCCGATCGGAGAGCGTCATGTGCGCGGTCTTGACGTCGCGCTTGGCCGTCAGCCCGACCAGTTCCAGCGCTTCCTCGGCAGCGACTGTCGCATGCTTGACGCGCCCACCGCCGCCATAGACGGCACCGACCATGACGTTCTCGAAGGCGGTCATGGTGAGGAAGGTGCGCACCAGCTGGAAGGTGCGCGCGATGCCCAGCCGGCAGATGCGGTGCGGTGCCGTGCCGGTGATGTCCTGGCCACGAAAGTGGATGCGCCCTTGTGTCGGCGTGTAGAGCGCGGTGATCAGGTTGAACAGCGTCGACTTGCCGGCACCATTGGGCCCGATCAGCCCGATCAGCTCATTGGCACGAACAGCGATGTCGATGTCGTTGAGCACGACCAGCCCGCCGAACCGCTTCTGGACCGCCTCGAGGCGAAGCAGGATCTCGTCAGGCTGCATCGTGTTTCCGTTTCTCCAAGTCGTCAGGCCGGCAGGCGGGTGCCTGGCTTCGCGATCAGGCACCGGCCTGCCTCGCCCGCCGCTGTCAGCGCTTGTCCCAGGCCGGCGCCGGTTTGTAGGTCCAGTTGCCGTTCGGGAAGATCAGCTGGTGCTTGCCTTGCCACCATTGCGTGGCGACGCTGGGGATGAGGGCAAAGCCGGTCTGGTCGAATTTGAGATCGCCGACCACCGTGTCCTTGAACTCCTGGCCGAAGATTGCGTCATGCAGCGCACCGGCATCGGTGGAGCCGGCCTTCTCGATTGCCTGCGCCAGCACCTGCGCATTGGCGTAGAAGGCGCCGACGGTGACGGAGTCCTTCTTGAACTCGGCCTCGTAGCGGTCGCCAAGCTCCTTGGCGCCCTTGTAGGGATAGCTCGCCGACCAGAAACCGTCGGTCAGGATATAATCGGAATCCGGCCCGAGCGCTTCGTGGAACTCGCCCGTCCAGGTGCCCTTCCAGCCATGCAGATAAGGCACGGAGAAGCCGAGCTCCTTCATCTGGCGCAGCAGCGTCACCGTGTCGGCCGGTGAGCCGAACACCAGCATGGCGTCGACATTGGCGGCCTTGAGCTTGGTGATCAGCGCCGAATAATCCGTCGCGCCAATCGCCCAGGGATCGTCGACGGCGAAGGTGTAGCCATACTTCTTGGCCGCCGCCTCGAAGGCGCCGCCAAAGCCCTTGCCGTCAGGCGAATCCTCGGTGACCAGCGCCGGGTTCTTGGGCTTCTCGTTGGCCGGCAGCTTGTCCCAGATCTCGAATGGCACTTCCGCGCCAGGCCCCGGATGGAAGAAGAACAGGGCTGAATATTTCAGCTTCAGCGGCTGCCATTCGAACGGGAAGGCCGTCGTGATCATGTAGAATTTCTTGTACTTCTCGGCGACGATGGCGCCAGCGATGTTCATCGGTCCCGAATGGGTCGACAACAGCGCATCGACCTTCTGCACCTTGATCAGGTTTTCCAGCGCGGACGCAACCTTGCCTTCGGAGCTTTCATCGTCGGCGATGACGAGCCGCACCGGCAGCTTCTTGCCGGCCGATTTCACCATGATGCCGCCGGCCTTGTTGATGTCGGCCACGGCCTGCTCATAGGCCCATTTCTGCTCCTTGCCGTCGCCGGCCAGCGGCCCGGTCAGGGAGATCGGCGCGCCGATGACGATCTCGGTGTCGCCGGCATTCGCCAAACCGGTGCCGGCCGCGAACGCGGCCGACAGGACCAGGCCTGCCAGCATTGCCTTCAGACTGTTTCCCATTTCATCCTCCCAGGTTTTGGATCATGCGGACGGTGTCCATGCCTCAGGCCGTCGCTGCCGCGACCAGCCTGGTGTCGGTGAACTGCTCGAAACTGAGCGCCTTGCCGTCCTCCATTTCCCAGACATGGACGACGCGCGCCGACATCGGCTTGCCGGTCTTTTTGTAGGTGCCCGAATAGGTGCCGATGCCGACAATGGTGGTGCCGCCATCGACCAGTTTTTCGAGCTTCAGGGCGTAGCCGTCCCACTCCTCGCCGATGCGCTTGAACACGCCTTCGATGATGGCGTCAGGGCCGACATAGGTGCCGGCATAGGGAAACCCTGCCATCTCGGTCCAGGCAGTGCAGCTGGTGACCGGCGCCATCATCGCCGAGAGATCCTTGGCGTCGGAGCCGGCGTAATGCGCCTTGATCGCTTCGTAGTTTTTATTCACGGCTTTCTCCCCGCGCGCTCAAACCGGCGCCTTGCCCTTGTCGTAGGCGGTTCTGGATTTCTTCTCGATCCGGGCGCCGGCCGGCTTGTTCTCGATCTTGCCCTGGCTGGTGACGCCGAGGAATTTCCCTGTCGAGTGCATGACGTCCCAATTGTAGAAAAACAGCGAGGCGACGGGGATGATGAACTCGCGGAAGCCGAACACATACTGGTTCTCGGCGAACTTCCAGGTCGTCGCCAAATCGACATCGCCATGGCCGCGCTGGATGCCGACGAGGTTCTGCCAGGCATAGCGCTCGGAGGAGAGATAGATGTGCTCGTAGACGTGGTTAGGGCTGTATGTGTAGTGCGCGGTCAGCCCGATCAGGTCGCGGGTCGGCGCCGGCGCGATGCCGGTCGGCGCAACCGAGGGATCGCCGAGCACGCCGGCCGACCAGGTCTGCGCCACGAGCGGCTCGCCGGGCGCTTCACTGGCATCGCGCACCCGTTCGCGCACCGACAGGACGCGGCGCGTGCTTGTGTTGACGATGAAGGCCTCGTCTTCCGTTGGCCGCGCCGAGAAGATCATGTTGATGAAGAACACGTTGGAAGCGACTTCCAGCGCCTCGTACCAGTCGGCACCCGCCTCGCTGCCTTCGCTCCACGCCACCGTGTCATCAGATGTGAAGGCAAGGTCGATGGTGCGGCCGGTGTCGAGCGTGATCTTGAAGGTCTGGCCGCGCAGCGCATCCGTCGTCGCCAGCCGGTTGGCGGCGATCCCGGTGGCGAAATCGTCAAAATGCTTCCAATCGGCCGGTCTGTTCTGGTCGTTCATCGCACTCTCCACATCAATCGACAAAGGCAAGCGTGGGCAGGTCGACGACGGTGGCGCCGCCATCCACCGTCAGGATCGAACCGTTCATCATCGCCGCCTCGCTGGAGGCGACGAAACAGATGACGTTGGAGACCTCTTCCGGCGTCGCCGGCCGGCCGAGCGGGACGTCCTTGGTCACCAGCCGGTAGGCTTCCTCGATCGAGCCAAGCCCGTGCTTTTCGACGATCACCTCCATCTGCTCGTCGGCCATGTCGGTCGACACCCAGCCCGGGCAGATGATGTTGGTGCGCACGCCCTTGCGGCCATAGTCGCGCGCCAGCGATTTGCCGAAGCCGATGCAGGCATGTTTCATGGTGACGTAGCCGGCCGCGTCGGGGCCAGCAAACAGGCCGGCGATCGAGGCGACGACGACGATGTTGCCCTTCTGCGCAATCAGGTCCGGCAGACATTCACGGGCGCAGACGAAGGCGGTGTCGAGATTGCTGCGCGTCGCCAGGCTCCAGGTCTCGTCGCTCATCGAAATGGTCGGGCCGACGCCATGGCCGCCGGCATTGGCAACGAGAATGTCGACCGGCCCGATTTTCTCATGCACGTCGGCCAGCGCCGCCCGCACCGCCTTGGGGTCGGCGGCATCGCCCTGCACGACCAGGCCGCCAATGTCCCTGGTCACGGCCTCCAGCGGCTCGCGCCGCCGGCCCATCAGCACCACTTTGGCGCCGTCGGCCGCCATGCGCCTGGCGACCGCCGCACCGATGCCGGTGCCGCCGCCAGTGATGAAAGCCGTTTTTCCAAGAAATCGCATGGATCCATCCCGATTGGTGAGTGCGCCGGCTATGCGCCGATCTTCGCTGGGGATAGTGCGGCATCACCGTTTTCGCGTCTTGTCCGAGCGGGAACTTTGTTTTGACTGAGCGCGCACTTCGCGCCGGCCTGGTGAAGTGCCGCGCGACCTATCGGTCGCGCGGCGGACGCCACACCAATGCAATTCCAGAAAAAGTGTGAAGCGGTTTTCCCGGGAAAAGCGCACAGCGCTTTCCCTTGGGAATTGCGCCAAACCAAAGAGAATGTCGGCGGCCTATTTCTTCACCGCTTCGAGATCTATGACGATGTTAACGTCAGGCCCAAGGCCGAAACCGGCGGCGGCATTGGCCATCGGGAAATCAGCCGTGCTGACTTTTCCTGTGGCGGTGAACGCCGCCTTGGTCAGTGTCGCGTCCCACGGCGCCGGCGCCTCGTTGACCAGCGTCACATCGAGCGTGATCTCCTTGGACACACCGCTGATGGTGAGGTTGCCGGTGACCTTGCCTTTGATATCGCTGACCTTCTCGACCTTGGTGCTTTCAAACGAGATCGCCGGGAATTCGGCCGCGTTGAAGAAGTCGGGGCCCTTCAGATCGCTGTCGCGCTGGTCATAGGCGGTGTGCACCGAGCCGACCTCGATCTCGGCTTTGACGCTGCTCTTCGACGGATCGGCTTTGTCCATGACGATCGCGCCCTTCACCGCATCGAACTGGCCGTGCGCGGTGCCATAGATGCCGTGCTTGATGGTGAAGGTAACCCACGCATGCTGGCCATCGATCTCGTAATTGTCGGCGTGTGCTGCCGATGCGAAAGCGCATATCGAGGCAAAGGCCAGCGCGGCCGTCAGTTTTCTTGTTCTCACGTAACTCTCCCCATTGTTGGTTGTCGTTCTTCGAATCCGGCTCAGGAAAAGCCGAGAGCGGCCCCATGCGGCGCCCAAACGATCGCCGTCAGGATGGCCAATATCGCCGGCATGGCGATCAGCAGGCCGGCAACCAGCGGCCGCAACGGCCGGGCACCGGGAACAAGCCCTTGCAGCGGACCGGGCACCAGCGCGGCCACGGCGAGCGGCAGAGGCGAAAGCATGAGCGCCACCGGGTTCGCCTTCGGTGCCAGCAGCGCCACCTGGATCAGCACGGTGGCGGCGGCGAAGATGAGGACGAGCTAGGTGCCTTTGCTCCAGCTGGCGGCCGAGCCGCCGCGCAGCACCGCGATGTACTGGACAAGGCACCAACCGCCGGCGAGCGCTGCCAGTGAGCCCAGCAATTGCCCGGTGACGATCGAGGCGCCGAGCACCGAGACGATGGCGCCGGCCAGGCAAAGGGCGAGCACCGCAGCCGGCACCAGGAACGGCTCCTCGGTTGGAGGCGATGGCGAAGCTTTCAGGGACAGCAGCATCGCGGCGCCAACGATCGCCAGCAGGCCGGTGATGAGAGCGGCGATCATCTGCAGGTCGAGCGAGCCGCCGGCAAGGCGGCGCCAGCCAAGCCACAGCAGCGCGGCCGCGAGCGCTGCGGCGACAAGCTTGCTCGCCAAGGAAGCGCCGAGCAGGCGGTCAGGCAACAGACCCATGACGATGCCGGCAAAGGCGAGATAGATCAGCTTCTGGCTGGCGGCGACCGGCGGCACCACCGGCGGACCAAGCGTGTCCCAGTAGAAGAACAGCAGCAGAGCGGCCGACACCAGCGAAAGAACAGGCGGCGCCAGCGCAAATCGCGCCAGCAGCGCCATGACCATGCCGAGCACAAACGGCAGCGCCGCCGTGGTGACCATCGGATTGCCCAGCAATGCGCTCAATGGCCGACACCTCTTCGACACCAGGAAGGTCTGCGCGAAACGCGCGGCTTGATGTGACCTTGATTTTGGCGAGCCGATCGCGCTGCGTCTTGTCCGAGCGGGAACTTTGTTTTGACTGAACGCGCACTCGCGCCGCCTTCGCCTTGAAGACAATCGATGCGCTCCATAACCCTCCGTGTGAAATGTTCATCAAGCATCGAGGAGGATGGCGTGAACGAGAGAATTGTGCCGCCGATCAGCGCAGCGGCCGCCGCTTTCCTGGCGCGTTCGCACCGCCCATTCATCAATGGCCGCTTCGTCGACGGGCCCTTTATGGGTGGCTTGGCCGGCGAAGGCCTCGCCGTTGATGATTCCGCCTCCGGCGAAATCGTAGCGCATGTTCCCGAGAGCGGCGTCGAACTGGTCGACCAGGCGGTGCGTGCGGCACGCGCGGCGCTCGAAGGCCCATGGGCCTCGATGCGCCCGGTCGATCGCCAGAACCTGATGCTGAAACTCGCCGATGCTGTCGAGGCCGAGGCCGACCTTTTGGCCGAGATCGAAAGCATCGAGAACGGCAAATCGCTCGGCGTCGCCCGCATGCTGAGCGCCGGCGGCACCGTCGACTGGCTGCGCTACTATGCCGGCTGGGCGACCAAGATCGAGGGCTCGACCTTCCAGGTCTCCATCCCCGTGCCGCCGGGCGCGAAACACCAGGCAATGACGGTGATGGAACCGGTCGGCGTCGTCGGCGCCATCGTGCCGTGGAACTTCCCGCTGCTGATTGGCATGTGGAAGATCGCCCCGGCGCTGGCCTGCGGCTGCACCGTGGTTTTGAAGCCGCCACAGGAAACGCCACTGGGCCTGCTCAGGCTGGCCGAACTGATCGAAGCCGTTGGCTTCCCGCCGGGCGTCGTCAACATCGTCACCGGCAGCGGCTCCGTCACCGGCGAAGCGCTGATCCGCCATCCCGGCATCGACAAGCTGACCTTCACCGGCTCGACGGAGGTCGGCAAGCGCGTCGGCCATGCGGCGGTCGACCGTGTTGCGCGCTTCACGCTGGAGCTTGGCTCGAAATCGCCGATGATCCTGCTTGCCGACATGGAGGAAGGCATCGAGCCGCTGATCGCGGGGCTCGGCATGTTCTTCAACCAGGGCCAGGTCTGCACCTCGGCGTCGCGGCTGCTGATCGAAAAGTCGATCTACGACCGCACGCTTTCTCGCCTTGCCGAAATCGCCGATGGCATGACGCTGGGCGCCGGCCGCGACGCGGGGGCGCAGATCAACCCGCTGGTCTCGGCCAAGCACCGCAGAAGCGTCGAAGGCTTTGTCGAGCGCGGCCTGGCGGCGGGCGGCGAACGGGTCAGCGGCGCGCGGCCTGTGCCGGCCAGGGGCCATTATGTGGCGCCGACCATCCTGCACAATGTCCGCCCTGACATGGAGATCATGCGCGAGGAGGTGTTCGGGCCGGTGGTGGCGGCAATGCCGGTCGCCGACCTCGACGAGGCGATCCGCATCGCCAACGACACGCGCTACGGCCTCTCGGCCTCGATATGGACCCGCGACATGGGCAAGGCGATGACCGCCATCCATGGCCTCAAGGCCGGCACCGTCTGGGTCAATTCGCACAACACACTCGACCCGGCGGCACCGTTCGGCGGCTTCAAACAGTCCGGCATCGGCCGCGAGCATGGCCGCGCGGCAATAGACGGCTATCTCGAGACCAAGACCGTCATCATGCGGTATGCCTGACACGATGAGCGCTGCGTACGACTACATCATCGCCGGCGCCGGCTCGGCCGGCTGCACGCTGGCCAACCGGCTGGTCAATGCGGGCAAGCGCGTGCTGGTGGTCGAGGCCGGCCCGGCCGACAACACGCGCCTCATCGACATTCCCGCCACCTTCGCCAAGGTGATCGGCACGGCGCGCAGCTGGATCTATGAATCCGAGCCTGAGCCCAGCGTCGGCGGCCGCCGGCTGCCGGTGCCGCAGGGCCGCACGCTGGGCGGCGGCTCGTCGATCAACGCCATGCTCTACATCAGGGGCCAGCCACAGGACTATGATGGCTGGCACGACCTCGGCTGCCCCGGCTGGGGCTGGGACGAGGTGCTGCCGGTGTTCCGGCGGCTGGAGCGCAATGAGCGCCTCGCCGGCGAGCGCCACGGCACCGAGGGACCATTGCCGGTCTCCGACCCGCGCCACCGCCACCCGCTTTCCTTGGCCTATATCAAGGCCGCGCAGCAGGCTGGCTACCGCTACAATGACGACTTCAACGGCGCCAGGCAGGAAGGCGTCGGCTTCTACCAGACGACGACCGCCAATGGCGAACGCCAGTCGGCGGCAAAGGTGTTCCTGAGGCCGCTGGCCGGCAACGCCAACCTCACCGTGATCACCGATGCGCTGGTCACCGGCGTGACCCTGGAAAACGGTGCGGCGAGCGGCCTCGCCTACACCACGTCGGACGGCCAGAACCATGTGGCGACGGCGAAGGCCGAAGTCATCCTCGCCGCCGGTGCGCTGGCGACGCCCAAGCTGATGATGCTGTCAGGCCTTGGCCCGACCGAACACCTGGCCGGGCTTGGCATTCCCGTCATCCGCGACATGCCATCGGTCGGCCGCGACCTGCAGGACCATGTCGCTGCGCCCGTCTATGCGCTGACACGCCAGCCGATCTCGCTGCTGGGTGAGGATCGCGGCCTGCGGGCGCTGCGCCACGGCTTGCAATACCTGATGTTCCGCACCGGCCTGCTCACCTCCAACGTCGTCGAGAGCGGCGGCTTCTTCGACACCGATGGCGACGGAAGGCCCGATATCCAGTTCCACGTCCTGCCGGTGATGATCGAAAGCGCCGAGCACGGCTCGATCGAGCGCCACGGCATGGAGCTCAACCCTTGTGTGCTCAGGCCAAAGTCACGCGGCACGGTCAGGCTGCGCTCGCGTGACGCGGCCGCCCCGATCCGCTTCACAACCGGCTTCCTGTCTGATGCCAGTGATCTCGCTCTGCTGCTCGCCGGCATGAAGATCGCCCGCACTATCCTGCGCCAGCCGGCGCTGCAGGCCGTGGTCGCCGAGGAGCTGTCGCCGGGCGAGGACGCCGATCTTTCCGATCAATCCATATCAGACCACATCCTCGAACACGCCAAGACGGTCTATCACCCCTGCGGCACCTGCCGGATGGGCAGCGACGGCGACGCCGTGGTCGATCCGCAACTGCGCGTGCGCGGCGTGCCGCGCCTGCGCATCTGCGATGCCTCGATCATGCCGCGCCTGATCAGCGGCAACACCAACGCCCCGGTGATCATGATCGCCGACCGCTGCGCCGATTTTATCCTGGGCGGGTAACGCAGCTGTTCAATCCTTGGCGTTGGCCGCCTGCGCCAGAACGCCGAGCAACCGGCCGTATCGTCCGCTGGCGCTCCGATGGCCGCCAGCCTGCTGTCCCTGGTGCCGGTCATAGTGCTAAGCCTGCTCGCGCAGCGCTTCATCGTCGATGCGCCGCGCGAAAAGCAGGGACCATGAGCACAGTCATCGTTGTCGGCCATGTCAATTACGACCAGGTCTGGGCACTGTCCTCGCCGCTCGCCTCGGGCGCGCGCATCGTCTATTCCAACCGCAGCGTCAGGCTCGGCGGCGGCGGCTTCCACACCAGCACCCAACTGGCGAAGCTCGGCAACGATGTGCGGCTGGTCAGCAATCTGATGGACGACGACCATGGCCGGGCAGCCCTTGCGACACTGCAGGCAAGCGGCATCGATACCGGCTATGTCACCATGCGGGCTGGCGAAACCCAGTTTACCGAAATCCTGCTCGAGCCGAGTGGTGAGCGCACCATTCTGAACAGTGGCGGCCAGATGCGCCCGCCCTACGCCGCACCCGAACCCGTCACCGGCGATGCCGCCTACCTCAACGCCCTCGTGCTTGACGACGGCATCGTCGCCTCGCTGAAGACGATCCCGCTGGTCATTTCGCAGTTCCCGCTGCGCACCGCCTCACCGCGCCCGGCCGACATCGTCATCGGATCGCGTGCCGATTTTCCCGGCGAGGACACGCAAGATATCTGGGAGCGAGCGTCACGGATTGCCGGGCCGCGCCTGAAGACGCTGGTGCTGACCGTTGGAACGCGCCCGATCTCGCTCTATGATGGCAAGGCCCTGAGACAAGTCACGCCGCTGAAGCAGGTTTCCGTGCCCGACACGATCGGTGCCGGCGACTGCTTCACCGGCATATTCCTGCATGGCCTGCTGCAGGGGCTTGGCCTTGAGCTTTCCGCCGAACAGGCCAGCCAGCAAACCGCCGAATGGCTGTCGGAACGATCCCGTACCGGCTGAGCCAAGCGCTCAAGAGCAATTCCAGGAAAAGTGTAAACGGTTTTCCCGGGAAAAGCGCATAGCGCTTTCCCTTGGGAATTGCGTCAAAACAAAGAGTTGGAGTGGTCCGCCGTTTCCATGAAACGGTGAGCCGCTCAGGCCGGCCTTCATGGAAATGTCATAAAAATCAAATGGAAACCGGCATTCGAGTGAACTAGAAAACACCGCAATGTCCTGGACGGATCATGATCGGGGCACGGCCAAGCCGGCGCATCATCATCGTGATCCCGGTCTTCCACACCCCGACGATGTCGCCGCGATTGACGAGAACCCTGATGTGGCTGAGTGAATTCGAAATTGTCCTGCGCGACCGCGTCATCCCGAACGGCGCGGTCAGGATCGAGAATGGCCGGATCGCCGAGATCCGCGACAAGCCTGTCGAGCATGCCGATATCGAGGGCGGCGGCCGCCTGCTGCTGCCCGGCTTCATCGACATGCATGGCGACATGGTGGAGAGGGAAGTCGAGCCGCGCATCGGCGTCCACGTGCCGATGCCGATCGGCATTGCCGAGCTCGACAAGAAGCTCGCCTCCTGCGGCGTCACCACCGCCTATGCCGCGCTTTCCTTCATCGGCGCCAGCGTCACCAGCGGCGTCATGCGCTCAGAAGATCATACGACTGCGATCATCGACACCATCGCCGGTATGAAGGACGATCTGCTGGTCGATCACCGCATCCATGCCCGCTTCGAAGTGACCTTCACCCCTGCGATTCCCAAGCTGCAGAAGCTGATGGACGCCGGCAGGCTTCATTTGATCTCGCTGATGGATCATACGCCCGGACAGGGGCAGTACCGCGACGTCGAACTCTACATCGCCCGCATCGCCAAGGAGCGCGGCATGTCGGTTGCGGCGGCCTCCGAAGTCGTCGGCAAGCGCATGGCCGGCCGCAACGGCCAGGGCGATGTGCTGAACGCCCTGCAGGATCTGTCGGCGCGTGCGCACGCCGCCGGCATCGTGCTCGCCTCCCATGACGACGACACGCTGGAAAAGGTGGAGCTGGTCCATGGCCTGGGTGCCGCGCTCTCGGAATTCCCGGTGACCCTGGAAGCAGCGCAGGAAGCCCGCAGGCTCGGCATGTACACAGCGATGGGCGCGCCCAACGCGCTGCGCGGAGAATCCTATTCCGGCAATCTTTCCGCCCGGCAGGCCTACCAGGCCGGACTGCTCGACATGCTGGCCAGCGACTACCACCCAGCCTCGATCCTGCCGGCCGTGCTTGGCCTGGCCAAGCTGCGGGGTGATGGCCTCGCGGCGGCGGCGGCACTCACAAGCGCCAATCCGGCCATGGCCCTGGGGCTTGCCGACCGCGGCGCCATCGAACCCGGCCTTCTGGCAGATCTCGTCGTGGCCGACCGCCAGCCAGTGCCACGTGTCCGTGCCACCTTCCGCGCCGGCCGCATGATCTACGGCGACGGCACGCTGGCGTCGGCCCGGAAGGCGGGACGCCTTGACCATGCCATGGCTGAGCGGGTACCCGCCGCGCTCTGATGAATGTCGCCCAAAAGTGACCTCGGTTTTGGGAGAACGGCATGCATAAAACAGACCTCTAAACGTCGAGCACGACCATCATGCCGCGCACTTCGGCCATTTCCAGCAGCAAGTCCTGCAGGGTTTCGACGGCCAGCGTCGCACCGGTTATGGCCAGCAGCTCGGTAATACTCTCTCTCATGGAAATGACCGCCATTCCGGTTTTCTCGGAAAGCAGCCGTCCGATGGCCGCTTGGATCAGAGCATTCTGGTCAGGCATGATTCCCCTTTCATGCTGGATGACGGTATAAGTTTTTCTCCAACGGTATGCTTTTTGCGCAACTTCTGCGAGCCATAGCTTACGCTTGCAAGCCGTTTTGGTGCGTCGGATCTGTATTATTTGTCTGACAGTTGCTCAGCGATGACAGCGGCGGCAGCGCCGACGGCTTGCCGCCCGCTTCCGTGGCTGCAAACCGAGCCAGCGGCACTTCGTGCCGGTAGAGCCCGATGAGTGTCCCGCCTCCCGCCATTGCCGGCATTTCCGTGTCGAAAATGGAATAGATGCCCGGCGGCTCGTTCAGGATCTCGAATCGGTCCAATGCAAACCTCGTATACCCCCTGGAAAACCAGCAACGCAAACCGCCCGCCGAAAGTTGCAACGGGTGATGCTTTTTTTTTCGCCATGGAACGGATGTGCCGCTGGCGCCGGTCGACATGCCGGTGATGTCGTGCGGCGGAGCGGCGAAAATCGCTTCGCAGCATTTTAAATATTGACGCGTGTAAATTTTTTCTGAAACATGCGCAAACGCCGGCAAGGCATCAGCCGGCGCTCTGGGAGGAGCAATGCCTGACATGAACGAGCGCCCGCACCGGGCCACGAGCCGCATATCCAGCGGCTGGCAGCGACATGTCGGCGGTTCGTGACACCAAGCGTTGGGGTCGCTTGCGTCCTGTCGGCCATTTCGTTCGCCGAACACCGAAACTGATGCAACGGCACATCAAACAATAAGGAGGAGGAAAACTATGAGCGTATTTAATGGCTTAAAGCTCGGCACAGGCCTGACGCTTGGCGCGGGCCTGCTGGCAACCATTGTCTCGGCCCATGCCGAGGACACGGCGAAGGTCGCGGCCATCGTCAAAGGCCTCGACAACCCGTTCTTCCAGACCATGCAGAAGGGCATCGAGGAGCAGGCCAAGGCCAACGGCGTCAATGTCAGCGTCCAGGCCGCCGCCAATATGGGCGACGCCACCGGCCAGGCCGACCGCCTGACCGCCATGGCCATGCAGGATTTCGATTGCTACCTGGTCAACCCGATCAGCGTCTCCAACCTTGTCCAGGCACTGGTGCCGGTCGCCCAGAAGAAGAAGCCGATCGTCAACATCGACTCGACCATCGACGCAGAACAGGCCAAGGCCGCCGGCTTTGCCGTCTCGACCTATATCGGCACCGACAATGTCGCCGCCGGCGCGCTGGCCGGCGAGGAAATGCTGAAGCTGGTGCCAAAGGGCGGCAAGGTGGCGCTGATTGCCGGTATCGTCGGCGATGTCGGCTCCAATGCCCGCATCAAGGGCTTCAAGCAGGCAGTCGAAGGCAAGCTCGAAGTGGTGGTGATGGTGAGCGCCGACTGGGATCGCGAGAAGGCCCTGACGGCGGCCACCGACATTCTCGCCGCCCATCCCGATCTCGCAGGTTTCTTCGCCGCCAACGACATCATGGCGCTCGGCGTCGAACGCGCCGTGCAGACCTCGGGCAAGGACGTCAAGGTGATCGGCCTCGACGGCATTGTCGACGCGCTGAAGTCGATTGCCTCAGGCGAGCTCTCGGCCACCGTCGCCCAGTACCCCTATGTCGTCGGCGCCATGGGGGTCGAAGCATGCAAGGCGGCGGTCTTGGGCAAGGAACTGCCCGCCAACGTGCCCGCGCCTGTGCTGTTGATCAACAAGGCCAATGCCGATGCCTCGCTGAAGAATTTTCCGCGCCCCGGCGGCGACTATCCCGATCCGCTGCGTGAGTTGCTGAAGTGAGCAATTCCACTGATAACGCGCCCGCCGCCCATTCGGCGGGCACGCAGGAGGAGAGCCGCACCTCCCTGTCGGCTCTCCTCCTGGATCCCTCCTTCTGGGCCGACTGGGCATCCGTCGTCGGCCTGGTCGGCCTCGTCATCATCTTCGGCATTGCCCAGCCGGTCTTTCTCAGCGTCGCCAATTTGCAGGCGCTGCTTTTGGCATCGGCGATCCTGGTCGTGCTGTCGATCGGCCAGACCTTCGTCGTCGCGACCTCGGGCATCGACCTCTCACTGGCAGCTTCCGTCATGCTCGGCGCCATCGTGCTGGGTCTCGTCAATGCGGCCGGCTACGGCATCTTCATCGCCTGTGTGCTGGCGGTTCTGGCCACCAGCGCCATCGGCTTCCTCAACGGCCTCATCATCACCATTGGCAAGATCCCTGACTTCGTGGTGACGCTCGGCACGCTGTCGGCCATCACAGGCCTTGGCCTGATCCTGTCGGGCGGCGAGCCGACCATGGTCGGCTCGACCTTCCTGCTGAAGCTCGCTTCAGGCTCCTTCGGTCCATTCGGCTATCCGGTCTGGGTGGCGATCGGTGCCGTCATCGTGGCGCATGTCGCACTCTACCATACGCGCTTTGGCGTCCATCTGCTGGCGACCGGCGGCCAGGCCGAGAGCGCCGGCGCGCTCGGCATCCGCACCAATCGGGTCAAGATCGCCGCCTACACCATTTCGGGGTTCTGCGCCGGCATCGCGGCAATCCTGCTGGTGGCGCGCATCGGCTCGGCCGAACCGCTGATCAACACCAGCCTGCTCCTCAATTCGGTGGCGGCGGTGGTGCTGGGCAGCGTCAGCCTGTTCGGCGGCCGCGCCAGCATCCTTGGTCCGGCCATCGGCGCCCTGATGCTGACCGCGCTGGTCAACGGCCTGACGCTGCTCAGCGTCTCGGCCTTCTACCAACCGCTTGCCGTGGGTGCCATCGTGGTGCTGGCAGCCCTGATCATGCGGTACCAGAAATGAGCGCCTCCTCCTCCGAGGCGATCATCGCCTGCGATGGCCTGAGCAAGCATTTCGGCGGCGTGCGCGCCTTCACCGATGTCGCTTTCCAGGCACGCCGCGGCGAAGTCACCGCCGTCATCGGTGACAATGGCGCCGGCAAGTCGACGCTGATCCGCTGCCTGGTCGGCGTGCATGTGCCGGATACCGGCTCGATCGTCTTCGATGGCCGCGAGCACCCCTTCTCCAATCCCGACGGCGCCCGCAAGGCCGGCATCGAAACCGTGCACCAGAACCTGGCGCTGATCGACGAACTGACGGTGGCGCAGAACCTGTTCCTCAATCGCGAGCTGGTGCGCCGCATCGGCCCTTTCGCTTTCCTCGACCGCAAGGCGATGAAACGCGAGGCCCGTTCGATGCTGTCGCGCCTGTCGATCAACGTGCCGTCGATCAACCAGCGCGTGCGCCGCCTGTCGGGTGGCCAGCGGCAGGCGATCTCGATCTGCCGCGCCGTCGGCTCCGGCGCCAAGCTGGTAGTGATGGACGAGCCGACGGCAGCACTGGGCGTTCAGGAAACCGCCAATGTCGAGGCGCTGATCCGGCGCCTGCGCGACCAGTCGGTCTCGGTCATCCTGGTCAGTCACAATTTCGATCAGGTGCGCCGCCTGTCCGACCAGATCTGGGTGATGCGGGCAGGAAAGATGGCAGCGACGGTACGCGCTTCCGAAACAACGGGCAACGAGCTCGTCGCGCTGGTCACCGGCGCGGCGTGACGGACTGAAACACATGAACGGCTCGCCGCCGGCGCGGCCGGCATCAGGCTTGAAATCAAGGGAGTTTGAGAGTGGCACCACTTCGTGTCGGGCTTGTGGGTCTTGGAGAAGTCGCGCAGTCAATTCATCTGCCTGTTCTGGCCGACCAGCGCGACCGCTGGGTGATCGCGGGCGTGTATGATGTTTCGCCGAGCCTGGTGTCGCTCGTCACATCGCAACATACGAAGTCAAAACCGTTCGAAACCGCCGAGGCGCTGATCGCTTCACCCGACATCGACGTGGTCTTCGTGCTGTCGTCCGACGACACTCACAGCCGCTTCGTGCACGCGGCCATGCAAGCCGACAAACACATCCTGCTGGAAAAGCCCGCTTGTCTCACGGTGCGCGAGATCGATGAGTTGCTGGCGCTGATGCCGGCCTACAAGAAGACCCTTTTCGTCGGCTACATGCGCCGCTACGCACCGGCATATCTAGCGGCCAGGGATGAGTTACCCGCTTATGCCGACATCACCCATGTCCGCATCTTCGACCTGATCTCGGAAGGCCGGCATTTCCTCAAAAAGAGCCAGAATGTCCTCTACCCCAGGGACATCGACCCTGCCCTGCTGGAACGCGGCGCCAAAGAGCGGGACGCGCTGATCCATGAAGTTGTCGGTGCCGATGCCCCAGCCGACCTGGTGCGTGCCTATCGCGGGCTGACAGCGCTGTCCTCGCACCACATCTCGGCGATGCGCGGGCTGATCGGCGAGCCCAAGGGCGTGGTGTCTGCGCACCGCACCAATGGCGGCGCCAACACCAGCATCACTTTCGACTACGGCCATTTCGCTTGCCTCTATGATGCAGTGGTCGACGATCTCGGCCTGTTCGACGCCATGATCGAGGTGCGCTCCAACACCAGGCGCGTGCGCATCATCTACGACACGCCGTATATACGTAGCCTGCCGACGCGACTGGAAGTGACCGATGCCGGCCCGCTCGGTCCGGTGACGAAAAGCTTCGGCCCGCTCTATGGCGACGCCTTCTCCAATGAGCTGGAGATTTTCCACCGCCATATTACCGACAGCACGAAGCCGCTGACCGACCTTGCCGATTCGCGCCGCGACCTGGCGCTGATGGCGCAGATCATCGAGCGCATGAAACTGACGGCGGGAGACGCCTGAGCATCCACAGGAACAACATGTTCCGGCAAAGACTGTTGATTGGCCCTTGCCGAAGCCGGCGGCCTCGCTCATCCATGGCAGGCAAATAACAACCCGGGACCCGTGATGACCGATGCCAGCCTTCATCTCGTTGACGCGACGATCGAGCAATTGCGGCGCGCGCTTGAGGACGGCACAGTCACCAGCGTCGAGCTGGTCGCGGCCTATCTCCGCCGCATCGCGCATTTCGACCGGCATGGCATCAGCCTCAATGCCGTCCCCGTACTCAATCCTGCGATGTTCGAGGAGGCCGCCGCTTCCGACCAGCGGCGTCGCAATGGCGCCCTGCTCGGGCTGCTCGACGGGATCCCCTACACCGCCAAGGACAGCTACAAGGTCAAAGGCCTGACGGTCGCCGCCGGCTCGCCCGCCTTCGAGCATCTCGTCGCCAATGAGGACGCCTTCACCATCGCCCGGCTGCGGGCCGGCGGCGCCGTGCTGATCGGCCTCACCAATATGCCGCCGATGGCCAATGGCGGCATGCAGCGCGGCGTCTATGGTCGCGCCGAAAGCCCCTACAATGCGGAGTATCTGACCGCCGCTTTCGCGTCGGGTTCGTCGAACGGCTCCGGCACGGCGACTTCAGCAAGCTTCTGCGCCTTCGGTCTTGGCGAGGAGACCTGGTCGTCCGGCCGCGCACCGGCCACCAACAACGCGCTTGTCGCCTACACGCCGTCGCGCGGCGTCATTTCCGTACGCGGCAACTGGCCGCTGGTGCCGACCATGGATGTCGTGGTGCCTCACGCGCGGACAATGCCCGACATGCTCGAACTGCTCGATGTGATCGTCGCCGATGATCAGGAAACGCGGGGCGATTTCTGGCGCGCGCAGCCTTGGGTCGACTTGCCGAAAAGCGCCGAGGTGCGGCCGCAACGCTACACCGACCTGGCTCTTGCAGGATCGCTAAAGGGCAAACGGCTCGGCGTGCCCCGCATGTATATCGGCCGCGATAGCGAGGTCGACCGGCCGATCGAAACCCGCGCCTCAGTGCTTGCCTTGTGGGAGCAGGCTGCGGCGGATCTCAAACGGCTTGGCGCCGAAGTGGTGGAGGTCGATTTCCCCGTCGTCTCCAACTATGAGCGCGATCGCCCGGGCACGCGCACCATGGTCGAGCGCGGTCTGGTGCCGGAAGAGTTCGCAAACCGCGAACTCTGGGATCTCTGCATCTGGGGCTGGGATGGCTTCCTGCGCGCCAATGCCGATCCGGCGCTGCCCGATCTCGTCTCTGTTGATGGCCCGAAAATCTTCCCGCAGCCGCCCGGCACGCTGCCCGACCGCTATGAAGGTGGCTTCGACCTCAGGGAGTATGTCGAGCGCGCCAAGTCGGGCGTCACGCCCTTCAGGGATATCCCCTCGCTGGAAGAGGGCCTGAAGGGGCTTGAAGCGACGAGGCGGATCGATTTCGAGGACTGGCTCGATGCGCAAGGCCTCGACGCCGTGGTGCTGCCCGCCGCCGCCGATGTCGGCCCGGCCGATGCCGACATCAATGAGACCTCGGCCGACCTCGCCTGGCGCAACGGCACCTGGGTCGCCAACGGCAATCTGGTCTGGCGCCATTTCGGCATCCCAACCGTCACCGTGCCGATGGGCACCATGGCCGACATCGGCATGCCGGTCGGCCTGACCTTCGCCGGCAAGGCTTATGACGACGAACGCTTGCTGCGCATGGCCGGCGATTACGAGCGCGCCACGCAGCGCCGCACAAGTCCGCCGCGCACGCCGGAACTGGCGGATGATGTGTTTTCGAGGCCGACGTTCCCAACTGGCGATGGCAAGGCAACCCTTGCAATCACGCTTGCCGCCGAGACGCACACTTCGGGCGATCAGGACGAGATCACCATCACCCTCGACTTGCCCGGCGACGCAGAGGCGGAGAAGGCCAGCATCACGGTGCATGTCAATGGAGAGGTCGTCGCGATGCGGCGAGCCGGCACGCGCTTCAGCGGAAGCGCTCTGGTTCCGGCCGCCGAGCACAAGCGGATCCACAGTGTCTGGCGTGGCTCGTATGGCTCGATGGTTACAGCAGTGGTGCGGCTGGAGGATGGACGCAGCGCTGGCGCCTACGTGGTTACGGGCGGGATTGGGTGAGGGTTGCGGCCCCCTCGCTTCGTCATCCTAGGGCGGAGCAAGGAGCGAAGCGACGCGGCGCAGACCCTAGGATCCATTCCGTGACCGGCACACGAGCACAACGGTCCAGAACAATCGTCGGCACCCATCGCCAGATAGTCGAGACCCGTCGCAACAGTGATCCAACGTCTGCACCGTCGCATCGCTCGAAAGTCGCGGCATGGATCCTAGGGTCTCCGCGACGTCGCTTCGCGACTGCTACGCCCTAGGATGACGAAGGCGTGGGAAGCCGCCCTCACCGCTACCCCCGCGCCGCCCAAAGCAAACCGCGCTCCATGATCAGCGCCATTTCCGGCACCGCGAACTCATCCGCCGTATGCCCAAGCGAGCTGTAAAACACCTTCCCCGCGCCATACCTGCGCTTCCACACCACCGGCATGACAACCCCGCCAATGCCGGGGAAATGCGCGTCGGTGAAAGTTGTGGTCGCCAGCACCTCGTTGCTCGGGTCGACATGCATGTAATACTGCTCGGAGCGGTAGGCGAAATCACTGATGCCTCTGGTTATCGGGTCGTCCTGCCGGGTGATGGCCACTCTGTAATCGATGATGTTGCCGGGATGCGCGACCCATTGGCCGCCGGTCATGAACTGATAATCCGGCTCGTTGCGGAAACTGTCGCCCATCGTGCCGTGAAAGCCGCCGAGCCCGCTTCCCGCGCGAACCGCCTGCGTCAGGTTTTGCAGCTCGGCCTTTTCGATCGTCGACATGGTGATGACCGGCACGATGAGATCGAATGAGGAAAGCTCCGGATCGGCGAATAGCGCCGTGCCCGCGCCCAGCGTGACATCAAAGCCGTTGCGCTGAAGCAGCGCCCGGATGACGTTGGCGCTGCGTTCCGGCGTATGGCCTTCCCAGCCGCCCCAGGCAATCAAGGCCTTCTTCGCCATACCGTGAACCTCCGTGAACCGCCCGCCATGGCGGATGGTTACACGGTGCGGCGGTCAGCGCCAGCCCAGCCCAGGCGCGACGTGCTTCAGGATCGCCTCGATGACATGGGCGTTGTAGTCGACGCCGAGCTGGTTGGGCACGGTGAGCAGCAGCGTGTCGGCCTCGGCGATCGCCTCGTCCTGCGCCAATTCCTTGATCAGCACATCCGGCTCGGCGGCATAGCTGCGGCCGAAGATCGCCCGCGTATTCTCTTCGATGAAACCGATCTGGTCGCGGCTCTCATTGCCGCGCCCGAAATAGGCGCGGTCGCGATCATCGACCAGCGCGAAAATGCTGCGGCTGACCGAGACGCGCGGCTCGCGCTCGTGGCCGGCCGCCTTCCAGGCCTCGCGATAGATGCGGATCTGCTCAGCCTGCTGGATGTGAAAGGGCTTGCCGGTCTCGTCGAATTTGAGCGTCGAACTCTGCAAATTCATGCCGAGCTTGGCCGCCCATTCCGAAGTGGCGTTGGTGGCCGCACCCCACCAGATGCGCTCGCGCAGGCCTTCCGAATGCGGCTCGAGCCTGAGCAGCCCTGGCGGGTTGGGGAACATCGGCCGTGGATTGGGTTGGGCAAAACCCTCGCCGCGCAGCGTGTCGAGAAAAACCTCGGCATGATGCCGCGCCATGTCGGCGTCGGTCTGGCCTTCCTGCGGCTGGTAGCCGAAATAGCGCCAGCCATCGATCACCTGTTCGGGCGAGCCACGGCTGATGCCGAGCTGCAGGCGCCCGCCGGCGATGATGTCGGCCGCCCCCGCATCCTCGGCCAAGTAGAGCGGATTTTCGTAGCGCATGTCGATGACCGCCGTGCCGATCTCGATGCGGCTGGTCTTGGCGCCGACCGCCGCCAGCAGCGGAAATGGCGAAGCGAGCTGGCGGGCAAAATGATGCACGCGGAAATAGGCGCCATCCGCGCCCAGCTGCTCGGCCGCGACGGCCAGATCGATGGACTGCAGCAGCGCGTCCGAAGCCGAGCGCACCTGCGATTGCGACGAGGGCGTCCAATGCCCGAATGACAGGAAACCGATTTTTTTCATGGCCCTGAAGTATAGGCGAGCGACACGTGCTTCAATGCCAAAACAGCGGGGTTACACACTGTCGCCCCGTGCACGCCAAAAGTGCGCCATGCCAAAGGGTTGAACGCCGTGGAGGGTGGAATGCTGAAGGGGACGCGCATCATCGAGATCGAGGCGCTGGGGCCTGCACCCTTCGCCGGCATGCTGCTCGCCGATCTTGGTGCCGATGTCATCGTCGTCCACCGCAAGCAGGCGCCCGTGCCGGGCCTGCCCGAACGCTCGCTGCTCGATCGCGGCAAGCGCTCCATCGCGCTCGACCTAAGGGATGCCGGGGATGTCGCCCTGCTGATGCGCCTGATCGCCACCGCCGACGGTCTGATCGAAGGGTTTCGGCCAGGCGTGATGGAGCGCCTCGGGCTCGGCCCCGATGCCTGCCACGCAGCCAACCCACGCCTCGTCTATGGGCGCATGACCGGCTGGGGCCAGAACGGTCCACTGGCCCATACCGCCGGGCACGACATGAACTATACCGGCGTCTCGGGCGCACTCTGGTACGCCTCCTTGCCGGGCGAGCCGCCCATGGCGCCGCCCACACTGGTTGGCGACATAGGCGGTGGCGCGCTCTATCTGGTGATCGGCATGCTGGCCGCCAGCATGAACGCGCGTGCCAACGGCCAGGGCACCGTTGTCGATGCGGCAATCGTCGACGGCTCGGCCCACATGATGAACCTGTTGATGGCGCTCGGCCAAATCGGCGGCCTCGCAGCAGAGCGAGGCACCAGCCTTCTCGACGGGCCGCATTGGTGCCGCGTCTACCGCACCTCCGATGGCGGCTTCATCAGCGTCCAGTGCATCGAGCCGAAATTCTATGCGCTGTTCCTCGACCGGCTTGGCCTCGCCGCCGATCCGCAATTCGCCGACCAATTCGATCGCGATCTCTGGCCGGAGCTCGGCAACCGGCTGGCCGCGATCTTTGCCGCAAAACCGCGCGACGAATGGACCAGTCTGTTTGAGGGTTCGGACGCTTGTGTCTCCCCGGTGCTCAATCCATGGCAGGCGGCGCAGCATCCGCACATGGCCGCGCGCGGCTCCTGGCTGACTGCGGACGGTACCCTTCAGGCGGCGGCCGCGCCGCGCTTTTCCGGTCGCACCACGTGGACGCCGGCGAAAAGTCCGGCGCGCGGCGAGCATGACGCCGAGATTCGCGCGGGCTTGACGGAACCGTGACAATGTCGTGAAGCGTCGCCCGCGGCACTCGACGAAGGAGTTAGGACGAGGTCCATGGCGGTTCGGCCGATCATCAAATTCCCCAACCCCCTTCTCCGCGCTGTCGCGGAGCCGGTGACGCTGTTCGACGCCGAATTGCAGCGACTGGCAGGTGATCTCATCGACACCATGCACGCGGCGCCGGGGATCGGCATCACCGGCCCGCATGTCGGCATCTTGCTGCGCCTGGTCGTGATCCAGCTGCCATCCGCCGCAAAGCCGGGGATTTACGTCAATCCATCTGTCATCCATGCCTCCACCGACATGATCCGTCATGTGGAAGGCAGCGTTTCGATGCCTGGCGTCACGGAAGACGTCGAGCGGCATGCAAGCGTCCGCATCCGCTATCAGGATCTGGATGGTATCGAGCAATATGAGGACGCCGACGGTCTGCTGGCCGTTTGCCACCAGCATGAGATCGATCAGCTCGACGGGCTCTTCTGGACGCACAGATTGTCGCGCCTGAAGCGCGACCGCCTGGTCAAACGCTACGACAAACTGATGCGCTAACCCAAGCCTGGCGCAGGCATTCCGAGCCGCGAACGATGCGCCTTGCCGCTACTTCCCGCAATAGTGACCGTTGATCATGTTCGATGCGTTGGCGTCCGGCCCCACCCGATCGTACGCACAGGGGCCGGCGGCGGTGGTGAACAGCTGCTGGTCGTAATAGCGCGGGCCGCCGAACAGGAAGCCGATAAGATCGTCATCGGCGGGAACATAGCGTTCAGTCCCGGTCTGACTGTAGTGCTGCTCCCGATGGTGGTGATGTCTGTGATGATGACGGTGCTTGGCCCCAGCCAAGGCCGACGAAGACACCACGCAGCCCATGACGAGAGCCAGGGCACAGATCGCAAAGCGTTTCGTCGTCATCGGCAACACCCTCCTGGCCATTCCATATACGGATATATAGGCAAAACCGCCAGCCGGGCAAAGGTTCCCCAGTCACGGCTGCTTGGCCGCGCTTTCACCTCCCCGTGATTTGCCGGCTGCCCGACCCCGCCGCCGGAGCGAACTGCACAGCGCATCAGAAAAACGAAATTGCCCCTGCCGGCTCCAGCCGCAATGGTCTCTACGGAGGCAGCCGGCTTGGTGGCTGTGGAGGACGAGCCGGAGCGGCAACGCTGCTCGGGCAAGCTGCCGCTTGAAGCTGGCAGCGAGGGAGGAAGAGACTTGGCTGGTTCGGGCAAATCCGACGGCGCGCGCATGGGCATCAAAATGTCCCAGGAGCTGGTCGTCGTCGCGATCTCGGTCATCCTCTTCGTCGTGTTCTCGGCGACGCTCAACAATTTCCTGACCCAGGGCAACATCATTGCCATCCTCAAGAACGTCTCGATCCTCGGCACGCTGGCCGTCGGCATGGGCTTCATCGTCGTTGGCCGCGGCATTGATCTGACCATGGTGGCGGTGATGGTCGTCGGCGTCGCCTTCAGCATCTGGATTTCCACCTGGGGCATCGACTTCACGCTGGCGGTGGTCTGCGGCGCGCTACTTGCCGCTGCCATCGGCCTGTTCACCGGCATCATGGTGGCGGTGGCCGAAATCCCGCCGATCTTCGCCACGCTTGCCATCGCCTCCTCGGTCTACGGGTCCGGCCGCATCGTCTTTGCCTCCGACGTGCTCTATGCCCCGTCAAACATCGCCTGGCTGAAATTCGTCGGCAGCGGCACCATCCTCGGCATCCCAATGTCCGTCGTCATCTTCGGCGCGGTCGCGGCACTGATGGGCTTCTTCCTGAGAAAGACCCGCTTTGGTCGGCTGGTCTATGCCACGGGCGACAACCCCAACGCGGCCCGCACCACCGGCCTGCCGACGCGCCCGATCATCGTGACGCAATATGTGCTGAGCGCGCTCATCGCCTTTACCGCCGGCATCATCATGCTGGGGCTGGTCACCGGCATCGACACGCGCCTCTACAATTCCAGCCTGATCTACGACGTGCTGCTGGTCGTGGTGCTTGGCGGCATCGGCCTCTCCGGCGGCCAGGGCGGCGTACGCAACGTCATTGTCGGCACCATCCTGGTCGGCATCCTGACCAACGGCATGACCATCCTGAACTTCAGCTACACCAGCCAGAACCTGATCAAGAGCGTGATCCTGCTGGGTGCGCTGGCCATCGACGCCATCATCAATCCGCGCGACGAGCAGACCTCGCAGAGCGGCGACATCTGAAACAAGAAACCCGAAACATCAATCAGGGAGGAAACCATGAAGTTGTTCAAGAATTGCCTGTTCGCGGGCCTGACGGCGCTGGCGCTGCTCAGCGTGGCCAACGTCACCACCGCACAGGAAACCGATCAGGTCGGGCGCGCGCCCTATCTGGAATCGCTCAAGGGCAAGAAGGTCATCTTCATACCGATCTCGCAAGGCATGGACCTCAACCAGTCCTGGGTGGTGGTGTGGCAGCGTCACGCTGCCCGCTACGGCTTCAGCCTCGACGTGCGTGACCCCAACGGCGACACCAATGCCGGCATCCGCGCCATGCAGGGCGCCATCGCCGAGAAGCCGGACCTGATCATCGTCCAGAACCCCGATGTCCAGACCTATGCTCGCCTGCTGAAGCAGGCGCAGGCCGCCGGCATCAAGGTGCTGCAGGTCAACATGCAGTCGGCGACGCAGACCGATTCCTATGTCGGCAATGACTGGATCGAGATGGGCCGCCTCGAAATGGGCGAACTGGCCAAGCACTGCACCGGGCCGAACGCCGTCTCACACAAGGTCGTCTGGCTTGCCGGCGTCCAGACGGGCGCCGCCAACATCTACATGCGCACCGGCATCGACGAGGTACTCAAAGCCAATCCCGAGCTGCAGCTCGTCTCCGACCAGCCGGCCGACTATATGAGCGAGAAGGCCCGCCAGATCACCGAGACGGTGCTCCAGCAGCATCCGGACCTCTGCGGCATCATGGGCATCTGGGACAACGCCGAAGTCGGCGCCGGTGCCGCGGTCGCTGCCGCCGGCAAGCAGGACCAGGTCACCATCGTCACCAATGGCGCCGGCAGCGCCACCGGCTGCGAAAGCATCAAGAACGGCCTGCTCGATGTGATTTTCAACTTCAACTCGCCGATCCAGGCGGAGATCGCCGCACAGCAGATTTCGGAATTGCTGCAGCATCCTGATCGGCAGGCGGGCAGCGAGAAGACCATCTTCTTCGGTCCGATCACCCGTGTCGACAAGACCAACGCCACCGGCAGGAACTGCTGGAAGCTGGACGAGCTCAAGTAACGGACATTCTTGATGAGCATGGCCGAAAGCCTTGTACGCTGGCGCTACCGCTTGCTCCCCGACCACGTGGTCGGGGAGATTCTCACCAAGAAGTGGATCGATAGCGTCATCCCCTTCACGGCGCTGATCATTTTGTGCGTGATCTTCGGCTCGATCGTGCCGGGCTTCTGGAGCGTTGCGACGCTGACCAACCTCAGCGGCCAGACCGCCGAGCTTGGCCTGGTCGTGCTTGGCATGACCATCGTCATGGTCTCGGGCGGCATCGATCTTTCGGTCGGCTCGACCTTCGCGCTGGCCGTGCTGGTGACGCTCTACGGCATGAATGTCGGGCAATGGAGTTTCGGCACCGGCCTGCTGGCCTGCCTTGGACTTGGCGTCGTTTGTGGCGCCATCAACGGCTTCCTGGTCGGCTTCCTGCGCATGCGGGCCTTCCTGACCACGCTGGTCACGCTCATCATCTACCGCTCGACCTTCGACGTCATCTTCCCGCAGGTCTCGACACCGATCGTCACGAGCGGCCCCAATTCACCGACCTATGATTTCCTCGGTTTCGGCACGGTCTGGGGCGTGCCGACCTCCTTCGTCGTCTTCGCCGTCATCGCGCTGGTGATCCACCTCGTACTGTCGCGCGCCCGCTATGGCTGGCGGCTGTTCGCGGTCGGCGGCGCGCGCCGCTCCGCCTACAACGCCGGCATCAATGTGCGCTTCACACTGTTCAGCGCCTATGTCATCTGCTCGGTGCTGGTCGCGCTCTCCGGCTTCTTCTTCTCGGCCCGCATCGGCAGCGCTGCTTCCGATATCGGCACCGGCCTCGAACTGCAGGTGCTGACCGCGACCGTGCTCGGCGGCATCTCGCTGGGCGGCGGGCGCGGCTCGGTCGCCAAGGCGCTGATGGGCACGATCTTCGTGCTCATCCTGTCCAACAGCCTGCTCGCTCTGTCCGTGTCCGGCCCGGTCAACTCCCTGATCCTCGGCCTCGTGCTGCTTTTCTCGGTCCTGCTCGACGTGCGCTGGGTGAAGAACCGCCACAAGATCCTGCGCAGCGTCTACATCTCGCCGACCTTCGCCAAGATGCGCGAGCCGATCTCCACCGCGCCAGGCACGCCGATCGCCGTGAACGACCGGCTGAAGGATGTCGGCGTCATCGGCCTTGGTGTCCTCGACGGCGCCGAGGACGTCATCTTCGACCGCAAGGACCGGCTCTACACCGGCACCCGCCAGGGCGACATCCTGCGCTTCCAGCCGCCGCATTATACTGAGAGTGAAGTGTTCGCCCATATTGGTGGCTCGCCGCTCGGCATGGCCTTCGACCGCGACGACAATCTGGTCATCTGCGTCGCCGGAATGGGTCTCTACCGCGTGGCACCGGACGGCGCGGTGAAGCTGCTGACCGCCGAGACCAACCGCTCGCTGACCTCGGTCGTCGACGACTCGACCATGAAGCTCGCCGACGATTGCGACATCCTTCCGGACGGCCGCATTGTCTTCTCCGAAGCCACCGTGCGCTTCGAAATGCACGACTGGTACGCCGATGCCCTGGAAAGTCGCGGCAACGGACGCATCATCGTGCACGACCCGAAATCGGGTTCGACCCACACGCTGCTGTCGAACCTGGTCTTCCCCAATGGCATCTGCACGGCCTTCGACGGCCAGTCCGTGCTGTTCGCCGAAAGCTGGGCCTGCCGCATCAGCCGCTACTATTTCGACGGTCCCAAGAAGGGCAAGGTCGAACGCGTCATCGAGGGCCTGCCCGGCTATCCCGACAACATCAACCGCGCCTCGGACGGGACCTATTGGCTGGCTCTGATGGGCATGCGCACGCCGGCGCTGGATCTCTCGCTGGAAATGCCGGGCTTCCGCCGCCGCATGGCGCGGCGCGTCTCGGAAGATGCCTGGCTGATGCCCAACCTCAACACCGGCTGCGTGCTGCGCTTCGACGAGAACGGCCAGATCCTCGAAAGTCTGTGGGACCGCGCCGGCGAAAAACATCCGATGATCACCTCGATGCGCGAGCACAAGGGCGTGCTCTATCTCTGCGGCATCTTCAACAACCGTATGGGCACCTTGCCCTTGAAGGGTGTCGACCAGACCTGGTTCAGCTCGGACTCCTACTGGGGCAAAAAGGCATGAGCGCCGTGAGCCAGTTTTTCGACCGTTTTCTCGGCCGTGGCGACTGGGCGGTGACGGTGCCGACGCTCGACGGCCCCCTGCTGCCCAACCAGGGCCTCGAGGAAGCCGAGACTTTTGCCAGCCTCGCCGACGCCGACAATCTCGTGCGCACCGACAAGGGCGTGCTGGCGAGCAGCGCCGCTTCGCTGATGCGTTTCGGCACTGAGGCCCAGGCAGAGGTGCTGCAGGAGTTTCCCGGCGAGATCACCGCGCTTGCCCATGCCCGCGGCATGACGGCGATCGCGATCGACGGCAAGGGCGTCGTCATACGGGGCGGCCTGCATGACGGGCGCGAAGCGACGGGCGACGAGGCGCTGCGGCTCTCCTGCATCACCGCCCTCACCTTCCTCGACAGCAACAGCCTGCTGATCGCCAATGGCTCGGCCTCGCTGCCGGCAAGCGGCTGGCGCCGCGACCTGATGCAGAAGAACGCTTCCGGTTCGCTCTGGCGTCTCGACCTCAAGAGCGGCCGGCTGGAGCTGATCCGCGACGGCCTCGCCTGGCCCGCCGGCATCGCCACCACCGGCTCCAACCGCATCTACGTCACCGAAGCCTGGGTCCACCGCGTGCTGGCGATCGACCTCGCCACCAGGGCAACGGCGCCGGTGCTGGAACATCTGCCAGCCTATCCCGCCCGCATCGCGCCCGCCTTCAATGCCGGCTACTGGCTGACCTTCTATTCCGTCCGCAACCAGCTGGTGGAATTCATCCTGCGCGAAGAGACCTACCGCAAGCGTATGCTGGCCGAAGTCCCGGAAGCCTATTGGATGGCGCCGTCGCTGAGTTCATGGCGCGATTACCGCGAGCCGATGCAAGGCAGCCAGCTCAAGCAGATGAATGTGCTCAAGCCCTACGCGGTCACCCGGTCCTACGGGCTGGTGGTGCATTGCGACCAGAACATGAAACCGCTGTCGAGTTTCCATTCGCGCGCCGACGGCACGGTGCACGGCACGGTCAGCGCCTGCGAGACGGGCGACGATCTGCTGGTCGCCTCGCGCGGCGGCGCCAGGATCGTGCGCGTGACCGGCGCCGCCAGCGGCAAGCGGGGTTAAGCGATGTCGGATAACATCATCGAACTCAAGGATGCGACCAAGGCCTTCTCGCGCATTCCGGCCTTCAAGAACGTCAATTTCGACTTGCGCAAGGGCGAGATCCACGCGCTGCTTGGCGAAAACGGCGCCGGCAAATCCACTTTGACCAAGGTCATGGCGGGCGTGTTCAAGCTGACCGAGGGCAAGATGACCTTCGACGGCAAGGACGTGTCCTTCGCGTCACCCGCCGAAGCACTGCGCGCCGGCATCGCCATGGTGTTCCAGGAAACCAATCTGGTGCCGGCCATGACGGTCGCGCAGAACCTCTATCTCGGCGAAGAGAAGATGTTCAACCGGCTGCGCGGCCTCTACATCCAGGCGCGGCAGTTCCTCGCCGGCATGGGGTTTCAGGTCGACCCGACCGCGCAGGTCAGCACGCTGGGCGCGGCGCACAAGCAGATGGTGGAAATCGCCCGCGCCGTCCACCACAAGGCGCGCGTCATCATCTTCGACGAGCCGACCGCCACATTGACGCCGGAGGAGAAGAGCCACTTCTTCAACCTTCTGCATCGGCTGGTTAGGGAAGGCATCGCCATCATCTTCATCAGCCATGCGCTGGAAGAAGCGCTTGCGGTCGCCGACCGCATCACCGTCATGCGCGACGGCGAGATCGTCGCTTCGGGGGACGCCAAGGGCTTCACCCGCGCTTCGATCGTGCAGGCCATGGTCGGCCGCACACTGACCGAAACGCTGCATGGCGAGGTCAAGCGCACGGCGCGGCCCTATGGCGACAAGGTGCTTTCGGTGGAGAACCTGTCCTGCGCCGGCCTGGTGCGCAACTCGTCCTTCTCGGCCTTTTCGGGCCAGGTCACGGGCATGTTCGGCCTCGTCGGCGCCGGCCGCACCGAGATGGCCAAGGTTGTTGCCGGCCTGTTGAAGCGCAACATCTTCCATGGCGGCGAAATTCGCCTGCTCGGCAAATCGGTGCGCTACCGCGTGCCGAGGCCGGCGGTGCGCGACGGCATCGTCTATGTCACCGAGGATCGCAAGCTCGACGGTTTCTTCGAGACCATGACGGCCGGCGAGAACCTGCAGATGGGCGAGCTGACCGAGGGTTCCAACCCGATCTCGATGGTGTCGTTGAGCCGCGCGAGGCAGCTGGCCCGCGAATGGGGCGAGCGCCTCAGCCTGCGGCAAACCAGCGACCGCGCCCGAATGATCGAACTCTCCGGCGGCAATCAGCAAAAGGTCGTGATCGCCAAGTCGCTGATCCAGAAGCCGAAGCTGGTGATCTTCGACGAGCCGACGCGCGGCGTCGATGTCGGCGCCATCGTCGAGATCCACCAGCTCATCAGCGATCTCGCCGACCAGGGCATGGCCGTCGTCGTCATCTCGTCCTATTTGCCTGAAATCCTTGCCGTTTCGGACCGCATCCTGGTCGTCAAGCGCGGCCGCGTGGTGGAAGAGATGATGCTGTCCGATGCCACCGAGGAACGGGTTATGTTCGCCGCCGTCCACTGATCCCGGGCTGAAGAGCAATATCTTTGCTGGCTAAGCCAGGACCAATGGCTGGCCCGGCCTATTGCCTTGCAATCACTTCCGCGTCTGAATAGGTCAGGAGGTCAGATCACCTGCCCGAGCGGACATGTCCAGCATCAACCTCAAACTTCTGCAGACGTTCCTGCTTGCCGCTGAAAACGGCAGCTTCCGTCGTGCTGCCGAAGAGAGCAACCGCTCGCCATCGGCGGTCTCGATGCAGATCCGCGACCTCGAGGAACAGATCGGCATCTCGCTGTTCATCCGCACCGCGCAGCGTGCCAGCCTGACACCGGAAGGCCAGATCCTGTTCGAGGAGATCGCCAATGCGATGTCGCAGGTGCAGGGCAGCCTCGACCGGCTGACCGAGATCGCGGCGCGGCGCAAGGGAAAGGTCCAGATCGCCTGCGCCCCGACGCTCGCGGCAAGCCGGCTGGGCGACATATTGGCGACCTTCAAGCTGCGCTATCCCCGTTCGATCGTCGAGGTCATCGAGACCCCGCCGCAGGCGGCACTTGGCCTGCTGCAGCAGCAGGAAGTCGAGTTCTACATCGGCCCCGAACTGCCGAACCTGAGCGACTTCCAGTTCGAGTCCATCCTCGACGATCCGCTGATGGCCTGCATTCCCACGGAAATCTACGGCGGCGAAAAGAAGCTGCTGCTCTCCGACCTCTTGCGTTATCCCCTCATCCTGCTCAACCGCAAGACCGCCGTGCGCGGCCTTGTCGACCGGCTGACGGCGGCCGAAGGCATCGAGCTCAAGCCGCAATACGAGGTCGAGAGCGCGCAGACGGCGGTGGCGTTGGCTTCATCGGGGCTCGGCGTCTGCGTCGTGCCCCGCATCGCCATCTCGCGCAACGACGAGCGTATGCGCGTCGCGCCGATCGACCACCGCGACGCTCACCGCTCGGTCGGTATCATCACCGCCCGGGGCTATGTGCATCACTCCTTCTCCGAACAGCTGATGAACCTGATCCGCACCAACCTGCGCGAACTGGCGCATTGATTAAGGTCAGTAAGCATCCCCCACGTCGTCATCCTAGGGCGAAGCAAGGAGCGAAGCGACGCGCGCAGACCCTAGGATCCATTCCGTGACATCAGTCAAAAATGCAGCGGTCCAGGATAGAAGGCGTTCGCTTTGACAGCTAACGTACATCCATGACCGGTTATGTCTACATGACCTCAAGTAAGAAGCGCGGCACGATCTATATCGGCGTCACCAATGATCTTGGCCGCCGCATGCCCGAACACAAGTCCGGGCAAGGGTCGCAGTTCACAAGTCGATACGGCGTGCAGCGGCTGGTCTGGTATGAAGAATATTTCGATATCACCGATGCTATTCAGCGAGAGAAATCGCTGAAACGCTGGCTAAGGCAGTGGAAGATTGAGCTCATCGAGAAAGCGAATCCGGATTGGTTTGAGCTTTTCCGTGGAACCGGGTGGTGAGCGTTCTGCGCTGTTGCAACGCCTTGAGGTCACGGAATGGATCCTAGGGTCTGCGCGCGTCGCTTCGCTCCTTGCTTCGCCCTAGGATGACGAAGTGGTGGACACAGGCTCAGTCGGTCTGGATCCAGACTGACTTGGTCTCCATATACTCATGCAGATGTTCGATGCCGCCTTCGCGGCCGTAGCCGGACATCTTCATGCCGCCGAACGGCACCGCCGGGTCGATGGCGTGGTACATGTTGACCCAGACCGAGCCGGCCTTGATGCGCCGCGCCAGCTTGTGCGCGGTGCCGAGATGGGTGGTGAAGATGCCGGCGGCCAAGCCATAGGGCGTGGCATTGGCGCGCGCGACGGCCTCGTCCAGCGTGTCGAACGGCATCGCCGAAATGACCGGCCCGAAGATTTCTTCGCGTGCGATGGTCATCTTGTCCGACACCTGGCCGAATACGGTGGGCGCGATGAAGTTGCCGCCATCATAGAGCGCGCCTGTCAGCCGCGAGCCGCCGGTGACCAGTTCCGCGCCCTCGTCGCTGCCGGCCTTGATATAGCCTTCCACCTTGCCGGCCTGCCTGGCATTGATCAGCGGCCCTATTTCGGTCTCCGCCTCGATGCCATGGCCGATGCGCAATTTGCCGGCGAATTCGGCGACGCGGCGCACGAATTCGTCATGGATTTCGCGCGCCACGAACAGCCGCGAGCCGGCGATGCAGATCTGGCCCGAATGTATGAACACCGCCATCGCCGCGACGGGAACCGCCTTGTCGATGTCGGCGTCGCGGCAGACGATGATCGGCGATTTGCCGCCGAGCTCGAGCGAAACGCGCTTGAGGTTGGTCACGCCTGCCCGCGCGATCGCTTGTCCAGTAAGCGTCGAGCCGGTGAAGACGATCTTGTTGACGTCGGGATGTTCGGCGAGCCGCGCGCCGGCCTCGCCGCCAGTGCCGGTGACGATGTTGACGACGCCGTCGGGAACGCCGGCTTCCTGCATCAGCCGCGCGATCAGCAACGGCGTCAGTGAGGCATCCTCCGAAGGTTTCAGCACGATGGTGCAGCCGGTGGCGAGCGCCGGCGCGATCTTCCAGATCGAGGCGGCGGTCGGCGCATTCCAGGGAATGATCGCACCGACGACGCCGACCGGCTCGCGCCTTGTGAAGGAGACGATCTCGCCAGGGATGGAATTGTCGATGGATTCGCCATGCAGCGCCGTCGCCATGCCGGCATAGAAGCGCAGCATGCCGATGACGCGGCGCCGGTTGGCCAGCGTGCGGGTGATCGGCAGCCCCATGTCGAGCGTGTCGGAAACGCTGAGCTCTTCCCAATGCGTCTCGAACAGATCGGCGATGCGCAACAGCACGCACTGCCGTTCGTAGGGCGAGAATTTGGACCACGGCCCTTCGAAGGCCGCACGCGCCGCAGCCACCGCAGCATCGACATCGGCCGCCGAGCTTCGCGGCACGGTCGCCAGCACCTCGCCCGTCGCCGGGTTCAGCGCCTGCATCACCTCACCGGACTGCGCCGCAACCCATTTTCCGCCGATGAACATCGGCCGGAATTCGCCACGGTAGAGCGTCGTGGCCTTCGCCCTCGGGTCGAAATTCAGCGTCATGGCGTCCTCCTCACGAATTCCGGGGCGACTCTTACTCCCGCTGCCGGCGACCTCAAACAAGGAAAGCTAAAAGGGCGTTCAGATAATCGGACTGTGCAATGCAAGCGACTTCCCCGATGGTGCCGGCAACGGAGGAACAGATATGAGACTTGCTGGCAAGGTCGCCATCGTCACCGGTGGCGGTTCGGGATTTGGCGAAGGCATCGTCAGGAAGTTCGTCACCGAGGGCGCACTGGTCGTGCTGATGGACCGTGATGAAGCCGCTGCCGGCAGGGTTGCTGGCGAGGTCGGCAAGAACGTGTGGCCGATCACTGGTGACGTCTCGAAACTCGACAGCTTCGAGGCAGCGGCCGACCTGGCCCGCTCGGCCTTTGGCGGTCTCGACATACTGGTCAACAATGCTGGCGTCGCGCAGCCGCCGCTGCCGCTCGAAACGATGGACGAAGACCTGTTCGACAGGATAGCCAACGTCAACATGCGCTCGATCTACAACGGCGCCCGCGCCGTCGTTCCGCATTTCAAGTCGATCAAATCGGGCGCGATCCTGAACGTCGCCTCGACCGGCGGCGTCTCGCCGCGCCCGAACTTGACCTGGTATAATGCCTCCAAGGGCTGGGCGATCGCCGCCACCCGGGCGATGGCCGTGGAGCTCGCGCCTTTCGGCATCCGGGTCAACGCCATCAACCCGGTCGCCGGCGACACGCCGCTTCTGTCCACCTTCATCGGTTCCGGCGAGGAGAACCGCGCCCGCGTCGTCGCCACCATCCCCATCGGCCGGCTTTCGACGCCTCAGGACATGGGCAACGCCGCCGCGTTCCTGTGTTCCGACGAGGCCAGCATGATCACCGGCGTCGACCTCAATGTCGATGGCGGCAAATGCATCTGAGGCATCCCGATGAAAGATATCTACGAAATCGCGGTGGTGCATGGCGACGGCATCGGCCCGGAAGTCTGCGCCGCCACGGTCGAAGTGGTGAAGGCCGCGCTCGGGGCTGAGAGCCCGCTGCGCTTCACCGAATATCCGGCCGGCGCGGAGCACTTTCTGAAAACCGGCCAGAGCTTTCCCGAGCCGACCTTCCAGGCTTGCCGGGCCGCGGACGCGATCCTGCATGGCGCCGGCGGCCTGCCCGGCGTGGTGCACCCGGACGGCACCGAAGCCGGGCTCGATTTCACGCTGAGGCTGCGCTTCGAGCTCGACCTCTACGCCAACATCCGCCCCATCAGGCTGTTCGAAGGCGTGCCGAGTCCGTTGAACGGCGTGAAGGCTGGCGACATCGACTACATCATCCTGCGCGAGAACAGCGAGGGGCTTTACGCCGCGCGCGGCTCGGGCGCCATGCTGCGCGGCGAGGTCGCTGTCGACACGCTGGTGCAGACCCGATCCGGCATAGAGCGCATCGTGCGCAAGGCCTTCGAACTGGCGCGCCAGTCCAGCGGCGCGCCGCGCGACGGCGTGCGCCGGGTCACCTGCTGCGACAAGGCGAACGTGCTGCGCAGCTATGCCTTCTTCCGCTCCGTCTTCGACGAGGTGGCGCAGGACTATCCCGACATTGCGACCGAACATGCGCTGGTCGACGCCATGGCGATGCACCTCGTGCTGAAGCCCGGCCATTTCAATGTCATCGTCAGCGAGAACATGTTCGGCGACATCCTGTCCGACCTCGCCGCCGCGACCGTCGGCGGCATGGGCATGGCGCCGTCGGCCGAGATCGGCGCGGCGAACGGCTTCTTCCAGGCCGCGCATGGCTCGGCGCCCGACATTGCCGGCAAGGGCATCGCCAATCCCTATGGCACGATCCTGTCGGGCGCCTCGATGCTCGACTGGCTCGGCCACAAGCACGGCGACGGCAGGCTCAACCAGGCCGCCGATCGCATCCGCCGCGTGACGGAAGACTGCCTGGCCAGCGGGCTCTTGAGCGCCGACCTGAAAGGCAGCGCGTCGACCCGTGCGATCACCCATGCCGTCTGCGACGGGCTGGCGATGGTCCCGGCATGAAGCGGCCATGACCAGGCCAGCGGGAGACGCCTGAGATGGCTGCGCTCGATCGCATGATTTCGGTCGAGGATTTCCGCAGACTTGCGCGCCGCCGGCTGCCGAAATCGATCTTCGAATTTGTCGATGGCGGGTCAGGACAGGAACTGACGCTCGCCGCCAACCGCGCTGACTTCGAGCGGATCCGGCTCATACCGCGCGTGCTCACCGACGTCTCCCGGCCAGACCTTTCCACGTCGTTGTGGTCGCAGACCTTGCCGACGCCGCTGGTGATCAGCCCGATGGGCTCCTGCGCGCTGGTCAGGCCCGGGGCCGACATCGCCATCGCCAAGGCGGCGAGCGCGCGTGGCATTCCTTACACGCTCTCCACCATGGCCACGACCAGCATCGAGCGCATGGCCAAAGCGGTCGAGGGACCGCTCTGGTTCCAGCTCTATGTCTTGAAGGATTTCGACTTCAACCTCCAGCTGGTGCGGCGGGCGGAAAAATTCGGCTATTCGACGCTGGTGGTAACCGTCGACCTGCAGGCTGGCGGCAGGCGCGAGAAGGACCTGCGGAACGGCATCTCGATCCCGCTGCGCCCCTCGCCTCGCCACCTCTTGGAAGGCTTGGCTCATCCCGGCTGGTCGCTGCGTCTGCTGCGCGGCGGGCTGCCGCGGTTCGAGAATGTCCGCGGCTATCTCGGCGACACCAGCGCCGGACTGACCATCGCCGCAAGGGTCGGCTCCAATCTCCATGCCGGTTTCGACTGGGATGATTTCCGCCGGATCCGCGACTGGTGGAAGGGCCGGCTGCTGGTGAAGGGCGTTCTGCACCCCACGGATGCGGCAAGCCTGGTGGCGGCCGGCGCCGACGGCATCTGGGTGTCCAACCATGGCGGCCGCCAGCTCGACGGCGCCATTTCCAGCATCGATGCCCTGCCCGCTATCCGCCATGCGCTGGGTTCCCAGGTGCCGATCCTCATCGATTCCGGCATCCGCACCGGCATGGACATCATAAAGGCCGGGGCGCTTGGCGCCTCCGCGGCGGCGATCGGCCGGGCCGCGCTGTTCGGCGCCACGGCCGGAGAAGCCGGCGTGGCCAGGGTGCTCGACATCCTGTTGGAGGACATCGCCAACGGCCTCAAGCTCGCCGGCACGCCCGCGTTCAGCCAGATCGGTCCCGACCTGATCGCGTGACAAGGCCACGCATCAGCCCAGTATCCATCGCACGTTCACTGCTTTTTCGGGCCTCCGACTGTCCCGGTGCTTTGGGCCATTGCGTTCTGCCATATCAGCGAATATGCTTGTTGTACGATCGTTCAACAAGCATATTCGCGAAGCCCTGATGACATGCAATCCCCGCTACGAAATCCTGTTCGAGCCGATGCGGATCGGGCCGGTCACCGCGCCGAACCGCTTCTATCAGGTGCCGCATGCAAGCGGCATGACCAACGCGCTGCCGCGCGTCCGCGCCGCCTTTCGCGAAGCCAAGGCCGAGGGCGGCTGGGGGGTGATCTGCACCGGCGCCTGTTCGATCGATCCGAGCTCGGACGACGCGCCGCTCCCTTTCGCCACGCTGTGGGACGACAATGACATCCGCGCCCATGCGCTGATGACGGAGGCCGTGCACCGCCATGGTTCGCTTGCAGGGGTGGAACTCTGGCACGGCGGCGCATCCGTCATGAACAGGACCAGCCGCCTGCCGCCGCTGTCACCGTCGGGAATTCCCTGGATGGCCACCCATGTCGGCTTCATGGGCAATCTGCGGCCCAAGACCATGGACAAGGCTGATATCCGCGAGGTGCTGCGGTGCCAGGCCGAAGCGGCGCGCAAGGCGCGCACGGCCGGCTTCGATGTGGTCTACGTCTATGCCGGCATGGGCTATCTCGGCTACGAATTCCTGCTGCCCGAATACAATCACCGCTCGGACGAATACGGCGGACCGATCGCGAACCGGGTGCGCTTCGTGCGCGAGATGATCGAGGTCACCAAGGATGCCGTCGGCAAGGATTGCGGCGTCGCCTTGCGGGTCAGTCTCGAAGAACTGCGCGGCCGGCCCGGCCGCAACCAGCCCTCGGAAGCGCACGAACTGATCGAGCTTTTGGCCGACCTGCCTGACCTGTTCGACGTCAAGATGGATTCCAGCCCGACCGACTGTTCGGCGTCGCGCTTCACCGGCGAAGGCAGCCATGAGCCGGTCATCGATTTCGTCAAATCGCTGACCAAAAAGCCGGTGGTCGGCGTCGGCCGCTTCACCTCGCCCGACACGATGGTGTCGCAGATCAAACGCGGCGTGCTCGACTTCATCGGCGGCGCGCGTCCCTCGATCGCCGACCCCTTCCTGCCGGCCAAGATCCGCGAAGGCCGCGAGGCCGAAATCCGCGAATGCATCGGCTGCAACATCTGCATTTCGAGCTGGCATGACGGCGTGCCGGTGCGCTGCACGCAGAACCCGACCGCCGGCGAGGAATGGCGGCGCGGCTGGCACCCCGAACGCACCGACCGTACCGACAGACCGGAGCGCATCCTGATCGTCGGCGGCGGACCGGCCGGGCTCGAATGCGCACTGACGCTTGGCCGTCGCGGCCATGAAGTGATGCTCGCCGACAAAAGCCGCAACTTTGGCGGACGGCTGACCTTCGAGAAGACCCTGCCCGGCCTGTCGGCGTGGAACCGGGTCGTCGACTACCGTCTCGGCCGCCTCGGCGAGATGAGCAATGTCTCGCTCTACCCCGAGAGTGCGTTGGGCGTTGACGAGATCATCGATCTGGCGCCCGACCGTGTGGTGCTGGCCACCGGCGCGCGCTGGACCAACATGCTCTATTCCTCGATGGAGATTCCGGTCGGCCGGCTCGACCACCCGGAAGTGTTCACGCCCGACGACATCGCCGCCGGTCGGCTTCCGCAAGGGCCAACACTCGTCTTCGATTTCGATAATTACTACATGGGCGGCGTGCTGACCGAGCATCTTGCCGCGCAGGGTATTCCGGTCAGCTACGTGACCCCGGCAGGCCAGGCGTCGGCCTGGACGATCATGACCAACGAGCTGCCGCTGGTGCATCGCGCGCTGGCGCGGCGCAAGGTGCCGGTAACGACGCTGCATCTCTTGAAATCCTTCGACGGCGAGACGGCGACGCTGGCGCATCTGTTCACCGGCGAGGAGACCCTCATCGCCTGCCGCTCGGTGCTGATCGTCGGGCTGCGCTTGCCGCGCAACGAGCTGTTCGAGGCGCTGACGGAACGCGCGGAGGCGCTCACCGCTGCCGGCATCCGCAGCGTCGATCGCATCGGCGACACGCTGGCGCCCGGCGCCATCGCCCATGCCGTGCACAGCGGCCACAAGCTTGCGCGAGAGATCGGTGCAGAAATCCACGTGCGGCCCTACCGCCGCGACACGTCGATCGTCGATGCGGTGGCGGATTTCGATATGCGCACAGCTGCTGAATAGGAGAGGTTATGGAGCGTATCGCTGCACGTCGCAGACCCGGCCGTCCGCAACGCGAGATCGGCGGCATCGAGCAGCGGCCTTGGAAGCAGCTGACACGTCCCTATGCGCCGATCGAGATCCTGTCGGCCGACCAGGTCCAGACGATCCACGAAATGGGCCTCACCATTCTCGAAGAGATCGGCATGCGCGTGCTGCAGCCGCAGGCGCGGCAGTTCTATCGCTCGGCCGGCTGCGATATCGACGAAGGCGAGATGCGTGTGCGCTTCGACCGCGCCATGGTCATGGAGCGGGTCGCCATGGCGCCGTCATCGTTCGAGCTGCGCGCCCGCAATCCCGCGAAGAACGTCAAGGTCGGTGGACGGCACTGCATCCTGTCGTCGGTCGGCGGTCCGGCCTATGTCATGGACAATGATAAGGGACGCCGCCCTGGCACCTATGCCGAGATGTGCGATTATTTGAAGCTGATCCAGTCGTTCAACGTGCTGCATCAGGAAGGCGGCGGACCGTTCGAGCCGCTCGACCTGCACCAGAACACCCGCCATCTCGACCTCTACTACGCCGAGATCACCTTGCTCGACAAGAATTGGCAACCGCAAACCCTTGGCCGGGGTCGTGCCACCGACGCGCTGGAAATGGTGGCGATTTCGCTCGGCACGACGCGCGAGAAGCTGGCGCGGGAAATGCCGGTCTTCACCGGCATCATCAACACCAATTCGCCGCTGCAGCTCGACGAACCGATGGCGGAGGGGTTGATCACGCTGGCCGAGCACGGCCAGGTCAATGTCATCACGCCGTTCACACTGGCCGGCGCGATGAGCCCGGTGACGCTTGCCGGTGCACTGTCGCAGCAGCATGCCGAGGCGCTGGCTGGCATCGTGCTGACGCAGATCGTGCGCCCCGGCGTGCCGGTGATGTATGGCGGCTTCACATCCAATGTCGACATGAAGACCGGCGCGCCGGCCTTCGGCACGCCCGAATACACGCAAGCCGCGCAGATCACCGGGCAGCTCTGCCGGCTGATCGGCGTGCCGTTCCGCTCTAGCAATGTCACCGCCGCCAATTCGGTCGACGCGCAGGCCGCCTATGAGAGCGCCATGTCGCTGTGGGGCTGCCTGATGGGTGGCGCCAACCTCGTGCTGCATGCCGCCGGCTGGCTCGGCGGCGGGCTGACCGCGTCGTTCGAGAAACTGGTCATCGATGCCGAGATGCTGCAGATGATGTCTGCCTATTTCGACCCGCCGGTGGTCGACATCGACACGCTGGCGCTGGAAGCGGTGCGCGAGGTCGGCCCGGCCGGACATTTCTTCGGCGCCGCGCACACCATGCAGCGCTACGAGCGCGCCTTCTATTCGCCGATGGTGTCCAACTGGGACAATTACGACACCTGGATGGAGCGCGGCCAGGTCACCGCGCGCGAGCGCGCCAATGTCGTGTGGAAGCGCATGGTCGCCGAATACGAACAGCCGCCGATCGATCCCGGCATCGACGAGGCGCTGCGCGACTATATGGAGCGGCGCAAACGCGAGGGCGGTTCGCCGCTGAATTGATGAGGGGGCGAAGCTGATTTTCGAGGTCAGCACGAGCCCCCCTCTCTGCCCGGCAGGGCAGAGGGGGGTGCAGCGCCGACCTGCAATCGTTACTCGCCCCGCAAAGGCCCCACCTGCGCCTCGAGCATCTCAAACCCCGCCGCCTCCGCCCCCTGTGGCGTCACAACGCTTTCATCAAGACACCACTCCAGCCACAGCCCATCGACAAGCGCGATGAAATTGCGGGCCAGCGCCGGAGCATCGACGTGCCTGCCGCGCGGCACCGCGACTGCGGCGATGTCCTCGGCAAGCTCCGCCCGATAGGCATCGTAGAGTTCGCGGTGCGCCGCCTTAAGGCGCGGATTGACGGCGATCTCGCCCCACAGCGACAGCCAGATCAGCAGGTTCTCGCGGCTGAAATACTCCGGTGAAAAGTTGGAATGCACCAGGGCGGCAAGGGCTGCCTGCGGCGACCAGTCCGATGTTTCGGCGCGGCGGCGCTTGGCTTCGGCGATCTGGTTGTTGACGCTGGCATAGAGCGAGGATTTGTAGACCTCGACCAGCAGCCCGTCGAGGCTTTCGAAATGGTGGTTGATGAGGCCGCGCGAGACGCCAGCCTCCTTGCAGATGCGATCGATGGTGAAGGCGCCGATACCGCCGACCGACAGGCAGCGCGTCGCCGCTTCGATCAGCATGGAGCGGCGCACGTCAGCCTGTTCGCGGCTGAAGCGCGGCGGAGCCTTCTTCGCGCCGCGCTTCCTTTTTGCACCGTCTGGTTGGGCTTCCGTCATGGACCTCAGCTAATCGATTGCGCCCTTCCTGTCCACGGAAGGGATCACGCCTTCTTCTTGAACAGCACCGGATTGGGATGGCCATCGGGATAGATGACCGGCTCGAAAGCCGTCTTGTGGATGGCGACCAGCGGCTGGTGGCAGATGAAGACGAAACCGCCGGACTGCTCCATCAGATCCTCCATGCGGTTGGACAGCGCGATGCGCTTGGTATCGTCGCTTTCGGCCACCAATTGCTGGTAGCTGGTCTCGAATTCGGGGCTGTCGAAGCCGGACCAATTGTAGGCGCCGATCTGGTCGGGGCGGAACCAGACCAGGTTTTCGGAAGGATCGATGCCGCCGGCGAAATCCATCAGCGCCAGGTCGATATTCTTGTAGCCATCGCCCTGCGTCTTGTCGCCAACGCCCCAGAAGGCAGCCTCGTCATAAGGCTGGATTTCGACGTTGATGCCGGCCTGTTCGAGACTGGCCTGGATGATCTGTGCTGTGGCTGTGCGGATGGAATCGTTCATCACTGTCAAGGTCAGCGACAGATCGCCGACACCTGCTTCCTTAAGCAACGCGATCGACTTCTCATAGTCGGGCGACGCGATCAGATTGCTGGCACGAGCGAACTTCGTGCCAGGCTGGACGACACCGGTGGAGCGCTTGGTGAGGTCGTCATAAACGCCGGTGAGAACCTGCCCGACATCGACGCCATACTGCACCGCCTGGCGGACCTTCAAATCCTTGAGGCGTGGGCTCAGCATGTTGATGGTCAACCAGACATAGCGGGTCGATTGCGCCTCGATCAGGGTCGTGTCGGCGGGTGGGCTGGCCTTGACCGCCTTGGTCGCCGAAATCGCGATCTTGGTGTAGTCGAAGGCATCGGCCTCGTAGGCGAGTTGCGCTGCCTGATCGTCCGACACGACATAGATTTCGACCTTTGAGAAATCCGGCTTCGGTCCCGGCCAATCCGGATTGGCGGTCAGCGTCACCTTCTGCTTCTGCTGCCAGTCCGAGAAGAGATAGGGACCGCAGGTCGCCGGCGGCTGCGTGGTGAACTTGCCGCCCGCCTTCTCGGTGCCGGCGCGGCTGATGATGTGGCCGCCATAGTAAGGCAGGCTGGTGACGAAGATCGGCTGGTAGGGTTCTTTCAGATGGATGATGCCGTTGCGCGCATCGACCACCTCGACGCGATCGAGTTTCTCGAACTGGTAGGCCCACGGCGATGCCAGCGCCTTGTCGGCGATGCGCTCGAACGAGAATTTTACGTCGTCAGCGGTGACCGCGCCGAATCCACCAGACCATTTCAACCCGTCGATCAGCGTGAAGGCGATGGTCTTGGGGTCTTTCTGTTCAAGCTTTTCCGCGCCCCACAGCGACCAGGGCGAGCCCTTGCGGATGTCGCCGAAATGGTTGAGCGAGACATAGATGCCGCGCATCATGACATCCTCGATGCCGCCATTCATGAAGGCCGGATCGAGGCACTGCAGATCGCCCTCCATGCGAATGCGCAACGTGTCGCCGGCGGCCGACCAGGCAAAGCCCGGCTTCATCGCCACGCCGGCGCCTAGTGCGCCGGCCGCTTTCAGGAATGCACGTCTGTTGATGGACCATTCTGTCATGTCAATTTCCCCTTTGATTTGTGGAAGCACGTGAGAAGGCTTCCCGTTCTTGCCCGCCTGTCTCCAGCGGGAAATGGCAGCGCACCATGCGATCGGCGCCCATCGGCCGATAGGCTGGCGCCTCGGTCTTGCAACGGTCGCGCGCGATCGGGCAGCGCGTGTGAAACTCGCAGCCCGAAGGCCGCCGGAACACGCTCGGGATCTCGCCGGTGACGGCAGGGTTGTGGCTGCGCCGGCGCGGATCGGGAATAGGCTCGGACTGTATCAGCGTCGCGGTATAGGGATGCATCGGCGCGGAGAAAACCTCCTGCGTCGGCCCCGTCTCGACCAGCCGTCCCAGATACATGATGGCCAGCCGATCGCTGACATGGCGGATCATCGCCAGGTTGTGGGTGACGATCATGGCGGCGAAACCGAGCTCGCGCTTCAGTTCACCGATGAGGTTCAGCACATCACCCTGCACCGAGACATCGAGGCCTGCGGTCGGCTCGTCGGCGAGCAGAAGATGCGGCTTCATTGCCAAAGCCCGCGCAACGCCAACGCGGCGCGCCTGTCCGCCCGACAGCTCGTGCGGAAAGCGGTCGACGAAGGAGGCCGGCAACCCGACCAGCGCCAGCAGTGCCTTGGCGGCAGCGCGGCGATCCGGCATCGGCAGGCCCTGGATGATTTGCGGTTCGGTGAGCAGCGTGCCTATGCGCAGGCGCGGGCTGAGCGATGCCACCGGATCCTGGAACATCATCGCCGAGCGCCGCCGCATGGCGCGGAAATCGGCAGGCGTCGCCACGTCCCTACCCTCGAAGATGATGCGGCCGGCGGCGGCCCTGATAAGGCCTAGGATGGTGCGGGCCAGCGTCGTCTTGCCCGAGCCGGATTCGCCCACCAGCCCGAGCGTCTCGCCCGGCATCAGCGACAGCGTCACGCCGTCGATGACGTTGAAGCCGGGCAGCGGGAACGGATTGATCAGCCGGTTGAGCAAGCCGCCACGAGCGAAGCTCACAGAGAGGTCTTCCACGGCAAGCAGCGGGCTCATGGCGTCACCGCATGGCAGCGCGCGACATGGGCATCGGCGAGTTTCACCAGCGGTGGAGCAATGGAGCCGCACGGTGCGAAGGCGCGGTCGCAGCGCGGTGCGTAGACGCATCCCGACGGCGGCTGGGTCAAATTGGGCAACGAGCCCGGAATGGTCGGCAGCCTGTCCAGCCGCTCATGGAAACGGGCGGGGTCGCAGGCGAGCAACGCTTGGGTATAGGGGTGGCGCGCATCGTGGAAGATGGTGTCGACCTCGCCGCCTTCGACCACCTCGCCGGCATACATGACATAGACCCGGTCGCAGAGTTCGGCGATGACGCCGAGATGATGCGAGATGACGATGATGATGCCGTTATACTCGCGCCGCAGTTCGCGCAGCAGATGGATGATCTGCGCTTCCATGGTGACATCGAGCGCCGTTGTCGGTTCGTCGGCGATGAGCAGGCCGGGATCGGTCAACAAAGCGGCGGCAATGGCGACGCGCTGGCGCATGCCGCCGGAGAGTTCATGAGGATAGCTCTGCATGCGCCGTTCGGCGTCGGCGATGCCGACGCGGCCAAGCATGGCGGCGATGCGCGCCCGCTTCTGCGCCCGGCCAAGGTCCTTGCGGTGGTGCTGGAAATCGACGAGCTGGTCGCCGATGGTCAGCACCGGGTTGAACGCCGTCATCGGATCCTGGCTGACCAGCGCGATCTCGTCGCCGCGCAGCAGGCGCTGGCGGTGCGCGTCGAGCTTGGCCAGGTCTACGCCGTTGTAACGGATCGATCCGTCGACGCGGGCGTTAGCCGGCAACAGATTGGCCAGAGCGGTGACCAGCGTGGACTTGCCACAGCCGCTCTCGCCGACAATGCCGATGACCTCGCCCGGATGCGCCTCGATGTCGACGTGGCGCAGAGCATGCACCGCGCCATGCGGCGTCTCGTAGCGGACGCTGAGATCGCTGGCGGCGAGTGAACCGCTCATGCCGGCCTCCGCAATTGCAGCCGTGGGTCGAGATAGTCGCGCAGGCCTTCACCGAGAAAGGTGAAGCCGAGCGTGGCGAGCACCAGTGGCAGGCCTCCGAAGATGACCATGAAGGGGGCCGAGCGGATCGAGGTGTAGCCGTCATAGAGGATCGAGCCCCAGGATGGCGTCGGTGGCCGGACACCTAGGCCAAGGAAGCTCAGGCCAGCCTCGACCATGATGACGACCGGAATGTCCATCGACAAAAGGATGATCAGCGGTCCCACCACATTGGGCAGAAGATGGATGAAGATGATGCGCGCCGCACTGGCATCGATCAGGCGCTCGGCGAGGATGTAGTCGCTGTTCTTCAGCGCCAGCGTCTGCGCCCGGATCAGCCGGGCATAGCTCGGGAATGAGGTCGCGGCGATGACGATGATCAGCGTGCCGGTGCCGGCGCCGAGCACGGTGATGATGGCGAGCGCGAACATGATCATCGGCAGCGAATTCAGGCTGTCGAAACTGAGCACCAGGATGGCGTCGAGCCAGCGCGGGCCGTAGCCGGCGATGAGACCAAGGATCAGTCCGATGGCGCCGGCAATCGCCACCGACACGATGGCGATCGTCAGCGCCGTGCGCGCGCCATAGATAACGCGCGACAAGAGATCGCGGCCGAGATGATCGGTGCCGAACCAATGCTCCATCGATGGTGGCTGCAGCTTGTGCAGCACGTCGATCTTGACCGGCGAATAGGGCGCCAGAAACGGCGCGAAGACAGCGGTGACGAGGAAGCCGGTGACCAGGATCAACGCCACGCAAGTGAACGGATCGGCAAGCAGTGCGCGCAGCAGCGCGAACCGTTGTCGATCGGGCGTGGACAGGGAGGCCTCAGCCACGGAAGACATCGCGCACCCTCGGGTCGAGCCGCGCGATCAGCAGATCGGCGGCAATGGTGATGGAGACATAGATGGCCGTCATGATCAGCACCGTGCCCATGACCACCGGATAGTTGCGGGTATTGACGGCGTCGGTGATCAGCTTGCCGATGCCGGGCCGAGCAAACACCGCCTCGACGAAGACGGCGCTGGACAGGATGCTGCCGAGCCCGACGGCGACCAGCGAGATGGTCGGGATGATGGCGATGCGCAACGCGTATTTGGAGACGATCTTCCACTCGGGCAGACCAAACGAGCGCGCCGTGCGGATATGCGGCTCGCCCATCACCTCCATCATCGAGGCGCGCACCATGCGGGCGATGTAGCCGATCCAGCCGAGCGCGATCGCCGCCGCCGGCATGACCAGCGCCTTGGCCTGGCTGACGAAGTCGCCGGCCTCGCCGGCGCCGATCGCCGGCAGCCAGCGCAGCGTGACCGCAAACAGCAGCAGCGAATAGATGGCGACGACGAAGGACGGCACGGCAATGACGCCGACCGAAAGCACGCCGATGACGGCATCGGCCGCCGTGCCGCGCCGCATCACCGACAGGCAGCCGAGCGGCACGCCGATGAGGAGAGCTACGGCAAGCGCGGTCAGGCCGAGGATCAGCGTGTTCGGCAGCGCCTCCAGCACCAGCGTCGAGACCGGCCGGTTCGACCAGACGTCGTAGCCGAGATTGCCGGTCAGCGCGTTGCGGAAGAATTCGATGATCTGCCACCACACCGGCTGGTCGAGCCCCATGCGTTCGATCAGCAGCCGCTTCAGTTCCGGCGTGGCGCGCGGGCCGAGCGCGACAGTCGCCGGGTCGCCGGGAACCAGGAAGACCGCCGCATACATGGCGATCATGACGAGGATGAGGATCAGGAGGCCGAGACCGATGCGCTTCACTGCATATGCGAGCATGGTCTCCTCCTCCCCTCAGGCAAAATCGCGCCTGATGCGCCGTGTCGCCGAGGCGCTGTGGACGAGCGTGCCCCGTTCTCGCGCCTCGAGCCGCCAACTCAGGTTGAAATGCGTTTCATCTGACGTCAGTTCGGTCACGGCGATCACTTCGGTGTCGGCCTCGCCGCTGGCAATCGCCCAGCGATATTCGGTGACGAGTTTTGCCGATAGCGGGTCGTCACTGCTGATGCTCATCGTGTCGCTGTTGGCCGAGGAGACAGTGATGGCGCGATCGTCATAGCGCCGGCGTCCATGGTCTGAATTCAACGCGATGGTCTGCACGCCCGAGCCGACATCGTCGGTGACGATGCGGCGATCAAATCCCTCGTCCAATGTCGTGGTCGGAACCGGCGGCGCGGTTTCGGCCGGCTCGAAGCGGACGTCGCGATCGCGAGGTGACGGCGGGCGCATCGGCAGCATCACCGCGCTGTCGCCGGTTACGACCGACAGCGTCGACAAATGCGGCTGCGGCCACAGGATCGGCCAATGCTGGTTGGCCAGCGCCAGCCGGATGCGATGGCCCTTGGGCACCGTGCGGGCGAAATCGTTGAGCTTGAGCTTGACGCGAAATGGCGTTCCCACGGGACACGGCGTCGGGTGCTCGTGGCTGTCGCGGTGGCTGAGATTGAGCACGCCATAGGTCATCAGCGCCGAGGTGCCGTCGGGATAGACATCGCAGAGCCGGGCGGCGAGATTGACATGCGGCTGGTCGACGCTGACGAGTAGGTCAAGTTCAACCGCGCCGAGCAAGATCAGGTCGTCGTCGAGCGCTGGCGTGTCGAAGCACAGCGCCATGCCGTCTTCGCGGCGCTGGTCGATGGGCATATCAGGACAGGAGCCGCCATAGCCGCCCCAGCGGCCGCAATCGCGCCCGGCGGTGGCGGGCGATTGTACCGAAAGCACCGCGCCCGGTGCAGGTTCACTGCTCAACCCGCCAGCGTTCAGATGCAGCGCGCGGCGCTCGATGCGCGGCGACGGCCATTGGTCCTCGGCGGCCCAGCTTCCGGCATGGTCGGGGAGATAGAAGGGCTGCGGCCGCTCCTCGCCCGTCACCCAGACCCGGTAGAGCGGCTCATTCATGATGCCGGTGTCTTCGCCGACGAGCCAGTGACGCCACCAGCGCAGCACCTCCTGCAGATAGCCGATCAGCGGCCCCGGCGCGCCGCGGCAGGGATAGGCATGTGACCAAGGCCCGACGATGCCGAGCTTAGGCCCCGGCAGATGCTCGAGCAGGCGCGGCACGAAGTTGGAATAGCTGTCCTCCCAGCCGCAGACGGCCATGACGGCGCATTCGATCGCGGAATGATCCTCGCAGACCGAGCCCTGCCGCCAGTAATCGTCGCGGCGCTGATGCGCGAGCCAGACCTCCGACAGCGAGCTCGTCGCCGCAAGCCGGCTTTCCCACATGGCGCGCCAGGCGTCGCCGACGATCTGCGGGTCGGGCGCCATCGCCTTCTTCACCAGCATGAAGTTCGACCACATCTCCTGCTCGGTCAGCAGCGCGCCGCCCATATAGTGGATGTCGTCGGCGTAGCGGTCGTCGGTGGCGCAGTTGGCGATGATCGCCTTCAGGGCCGGCGGCCGGCGCGCCGCGACCTGCAGCGCGTTGAAGCCGCCCCAGGAAATGCCGGTCATGCCGACATTGCCGTTGCACCAGGGAAGTGCGGCGAGATGCGCGATGATCTCGCAGGCATCTTCCTGTTCGCGCGGCAGATATTCGTCGGCCAGGTCACCGTCGGAATCGCCGCTGCCGCGAATGTCTATGCGGGCGCAGGCAATGCCGTGGCCGGCGAGCCAGGGATGGATGTCGATGTCGCGGGCAACGGTGCCGTCACGGCGGCGATAGGGCACCATCTCGACGACGACAGGCACCTTGCCCTCGGTGCGCGGACGCCACAGCGTCGCGGCAATACGGGTGCCGTCGGCCAGCGTGATCCACAGCGGATCGACGGTTTCGACGGCAACGGGAAACTCGGTTCGTACCACGGCAGGTACCCGCAAATGCTCTTGTTGAACGTTCGTACAACAAGAGCATTTGCGGCGCAATCCCGCTTCGCTTTTTTGACGCTGAATATGATTTCGGGCGCTACCTGAGGCACCCCAGGTGCCTCAGGCACCTGGTACACAGGTCGAAAAGATATCTCCTTCAACTGGACGAAAAGATCAGGCCTGTTCCAGGGCGAGACAAAAAAGCCGACACCTCCAGCAGAGGACTCCGGCCAAAAGGACCGCAAGCGGCAGAGGTACGGCAAGAAGCCAGCAAACCTTCAAAATGCCGTTGTGCTGATTATCTATCGCGGGACGGTGTTTCCCAGCGGCATCTGGCCATCCCTGCCCCGCCCGATGCCATTCCCGATGCCGATTTCAATCGAGCGCTTTGGTCATGTAGACCCGGCGCAGCCCCTTCTCCTCGCCTCGGTGCGTCTCGACATAACCAATGCGAGAATAAAGTGCGATATTTTGCGTCATCTTCTCGTGCGTGTAGAGCCGGATCGATTTGTAGCCGGCGTCTCGGGCCGACTGCTCGGCGAACATCAACATCTCTCGGCCAAGGCCCGCCCCCTTGGCGGCGGGAATGACGGCAATGTTGTCCAGGAGCATGGCGTTCTCTTCGGGAATCAACACGAGGACGCCTTTGATGACCCCGTCGCTTTGCAGCACATGGACCCGCCGATCGCCGATCAGCGCGGCATAGTCGTCGACCATCGGCCCCGGCTTTTGGCCAATGATGGGGATATAGTGAGAGTAGGCGGCCTCGACGATCGCCTCGACAAAAGGCAGGTCTTCCTCGACAGCGATGCGGAGCCCATCGGTCACGTCAGAATCCTCATCGTGAATCGGTCAGGGAAAGGCGAAGCAGCTCACGTCTGGCATGGGGAGCAGTCAAGTTTTCGCTGAAGGTCGCCAACAAACCTCGCCCCCCACTCTGCGCTACTCAGCTGTCCTGGCCGCGCGTTTCTCGGAACGCCGGCGAGAAATTTCATAGCAGATCGCGCAGGCGAGCGTCACGCTGATCAGGATCAGCGCCAGTGCATTGATGGTCGGCGTGATGCCGCTGCGCACCTTGGAGAACACATAGACGGTCAGCGTGTCGTAAGTTCCGCGCGTGAACAGCGTCGTGTTGAAATTCTCGATCGACTGAAAGAAAGCGATCGCCGCACCCGCGCCGATCGCCGGGTAGAGATGCGGCAGCAAGATGCGCCGCAGCACCTGCGCGTGGCTTGCGCCGAGGTCGAGCGCTGCCTCCTCCAACTGCCGGTCGAAACTCTGCAGCCGGGCCAGCACGAGAAGCATGACAAAGGCGGCGATATAGGAGACCTGGCCGAGCACCGACAAATGCAGCCCGGCCGGAACCGAGAACTTGTTCCAGAACAGCAGGGTCGAGATACCGATCACGGCGCCGGGCGTCAGCACCGGCGCGACCATCAGGCCATAGAGGACCGAGCGTGCGGCGCCGGACAGGCTGTTGATCAGGATGGCGGCAGCGGTTCCGATGGGAATGGACAATCCAACGACCGCGAGCGCCACGAACAGCGTGTTGCGGAACGCACCCCACAGCCGCCCGTCATTCCACAACTCGACGAACCAGCGATCGGTGAAGCCGACCCACGGATAGACGGACGGGAAGCGGGAATCGTTGAAGGCGGCACCGCCCATCACCACCAGCGGCAGCAGCATATAGAGCAGGAACACCACCATGTAGGCGTGGAACAGCCAATCGGATCGGCGCGCCTGGCTCATGACGGACTCATTTCGCGATGTCCGACAGTTTGACGCGGAACAGCCGCATCACCACCGAGACAAAGATCGTGCACAGCAGCAGCAGCATGAAGGCATAGGCCGAGCCGGTGTTCCAGTCCTGCGATTCGAACATCCATTGCTGGATGATCTCCGTGAACCACCGCGACGACGTGGATGCCAGCAGCGTCGGCACCAGGATCGAGCCGGCCGACAGCATGAACACCATCACCGACCCCGATGCGATACCCGGCTTGGCGTGCGGCAGGATCACCCGCCAATGCGTTCGCCACCACGGTGACCCCAGATCTTCGGCGGCCTCGATCTGGTTGGTGTCGAGCGACTGGATGGCGTTGTAAAGCGGAAACAGCATGAACAGCACGTAGGTATACACCAGGCCGATGATGACGCCGCGAAAGCCTGTAAGCCAGCGGATAGGCTGGTCGATGACACCGATGCCGAGCAACAGGATATTGAGCGGCCCCTTGAGCGCCAGGATGATGAACCAGGCAAACGACCGCAGCACCTCGCTCACCCACAACGGAACAAGGATGAGCAGGAACAGCGTCGGCAGCAGATTGCTGCGCGCCACCTTGGACAGATAGTAGGCGAGCGGATAGGCGATCACGAAGCAGAGGACCGTGACGACCGTGCTGTAGACGATCGTCCAGACGAACACCTGGATGTGGATCGGGCTGTGAAAGAAGGTCAGGTAGTTGTCGAAGCTGTAGAAATCCTTCGGCCCGCCAACTTCGGAAATCGGCAAATAGGGCCGGAACGAATTCTCGAACAGATACAGGTCTGGCAGCACCACCAGCGCCAGCAGCCAGAACGCCGTCAGCGCCGCGAACAGAATAGAAAGCACGGGTCCGTAGCGGCGCAGGAGATCGTTCATGGCGCGGCGTTCGCGGCCGGCGTCTCGTCGGCCAGAATAACGGCTCGCTCGGCGTCGAAGACCATGTGCAGCTTCTCGCCCGGCGACGGCACCGAGCCCTGGCCGTCGTTGCGGGCCTCGGCCACGAGAATGCCGCCATGCGCATCACGGGCCTGGATGCTGATGAAATTGCCCTCGAAGGCGACATCGGCGATCTCGACGGCGATCGCGTTCTCGCCATTGACCGGCTTGGCTACGAGCCTGGCGTGCTCGGGCCTGACATAGAGCTTTGGATTGTGGGCAGTTCCCGCATCCGGGCCGACGGTCGCCCTGAACGTGCCGACGCTGGTCTCGAACTGCGCCATGTTGCTGGAGATATTGCCGATCTTGCCGGCAAAGATGTTGTTTTCGCCGACGAACGACGCAACAAAGCCGTTGACCGGCTGGTTGTAGATGTCCTGAGGCACGGACACTTGCTGTAGCCGGCCTTGCGACATCACGCCGACGCGGTCGGACATGGCCAGCGCCTCGCCCTGGTCGTGGGTGATGTAGATGAAGGTCACGTTGGTGCGCTTCTGGATGGCGCGCAGCTCGGCGCGCATGTGCTGCCTGAGTTTGAGGTCGAGCGCTGACAATGGCTCGTCGAGCAGCATCACCTTCGGCTCGACGGCAAGCGCACGCGCGATGGCGACGCGCTGCTTCTGCCCGCCCGAAAGCTGGCTGATCGTCTTGTCCGCGGCTCCCGGCAGGTCGACCAGACGCAGCAGCTCTTCGGCCCTGTCGCGCCGCGCCTTCCTGTCGACACCGCGTACTTCCAGCCCGAAGGCGATGTTCTCCCAGACCGGCATCAACGGAAACAGCGCCAGGTTCTGGAAGATCAGCGCAGTCGGCCGCTGATTCGGGCGGATGTCGCGCATGTCCTGGCCACCGATCGTGATTTTCCCCTCGCTCGGCCTGATGAATCCGGAGACCATGCGAAGGATCGTCGTCTTGCCGCAGCCCGACGGACCCAGGAACGAGAAGAACTCACCCGGCTTTATGTGAACGGTTACGCGGTCGACGGCCCGGAAGGAACCGAAGTCCGCACATACGTTGTCGAGATCGACGCCCGCGCTCATGCTGTGCGTAGTCTGCCCCAATTCAAGAGAAATATGCTAGTCCAGATTGCCGCAGTGCAGCAAAAAACCGCCGGATTCCGTCAGAATCCGGCGGTTTGTCGCGAACTGACTAGGCCGCCTTGTACTTGTCGGCATACTCGCCGCGCAGCTTGATGAACCAGGCCTGCTGTTCCGGCCACCACCACAGCTTCTGCGTCGCGTCGCTCGGAAGCGCTGAAGTGTAGAACGCCTTCACCTCGGCGCTGGCCAGGTCGATCGCACCCTTGGCGACCGGGTTGGCCGAGAAAGCGGCAGCCCATCCTGCCGACCCTTCGGGCGTGGCGACCCATTTGGCGAATTCATGCGCCTGTTCGACGTTCTTGGCGTTGGACAGCAGGGCAAAACCCTGATTCCAGGCGAACGCGCCTTCCTTCGGCGCGATGTAGCCAAACCCGTCGGCACGCAGATTATAGCCGGTGGAGTCCCAGTTGAGGCCGATCACCGCGCCGTTGGTGCGGTAGGCTGCCTGGGCTTCATTTTCGCCCGACCAGAACTGGACGACATTCGACTTGGTCTTGACCGCCTCGGCGAGCGCGATGTCCCAAAGCTGCTTCATGGTGGCTTCGTCCTTGTAGCCGTCGAGCCATGGCTTGGGCAGCTTGCCTTCGCTTTCGAGGTAGCGCCCCATGGCGGCCAGCGCCGAATGCGGGCGCAGGCAGACCTTGCCCACGAACTTCGGATCGAACAGATCGCCGAGGCTCGCCTTGCCGTATTCGGTCGGCGCATCGGCCTTGGAATAGACGATCGCCTCGGTGCCCCAGACGCTCAGCACGATCATGCGCTTGCCGCCGACTGTCGCCATCTCACCCATTTTGCCGTCGGCCAGGCCGGGCAGATAGTTGTCGATGTTCAGCTTGCTGACGTCCCAGCCCTGGGTGAGCCCGTTCGAAGCCCAGCCGCCGATGCGGTCGACGGTCGGCTCGGCGACGTCGATGGCACCGGTCTGCAGCGACAGCTTGGCCTGGGCAAACATTGCATCCTGGTCAGGCTGCTCGTTGAAGTTAACCTTGATGCCGGTCGCCTTTTCGAAGGCCGGGAAGACCTTTGCGGCGAGGTCGGGATAGCCCGCCCAGCCCATGAAGTTCAACTCGCCCGACGAGGCGAGTGCTGCTCGCGAGATGAAAGCAGGAGCCGCGAGAGCGCCTGCGCCTACCGCCGTCACCTTCAACAAGGTGCGGCGGCTCACTGATGTGGTGAACCTGTTCAAGTCAATTCTCCCATTTTCCCAACGTTGATCGTTCACGTTTCGGCCGGCCGGCGTTCTCGGAAGCGGGATTCCCCTGAATTTTGTTTTCTTACCGGCACACCGAAACGATGCCGGGAGGCTTCCTTGCAAGCCGGCGCAGCTTGCCATCCGACAGTGTTAGGGCCTGAATTGTCCCAGGACACTGCCATTCTCAACAAAATGGCAGACCATTCGCCATCCGTCGAGTCGCTGAAGTGTCGGCGACCGAGATACCCGCGCGGCGGATGTGGCCAAGGCCGTCCTATGCGGATCGTGACCGATTTGGTCTTGCATTGGCTGGCCAAGGCGATCAGCCCCTTTTTCCGGCCGATGCCGGAGCGCCGATTGCGGCAGCCACAGCCTTCGTCGATGAAATGGCTGTCGGGCAAGCCGGCGAGCCGATCCAAAGATCGCGCCGCACCAAGCATATCCGTCAGCTCAGTTCGCTCTTCTGGTAGGCGGACTTGGCCAGCCACTCCGGGCAGATCTCGACACCCCATCCGGGTTCGTCGGAGACGCAGACCTGCCCATCCTCGACGCCGTAGGGCGATTTCACGAACAGGCCTTCCTGCCAGGGATAGTAGTCCGGACCCTCGATAGAGAATTCGAGATATTTGCCGGCGCCATCGATGGCACGCAGCAAGTGCATCGTGAACAACGTCACCAGTCCGAGATTGGCCGAGTGCGGCGTGACCGGCAGGCCGGCGGCCTTCGCCATCTTGCACACCCGCATGGTACGGCTCATACCCCCAAGATAGAGGATATCCGGCTGGACGATGTCGACGGCGCGCATCTCGATCATCCGCCGCCAGGTAGCGATCTCGCAATCTTGCTCGCCGCCGGTGACGGCAACGTCTAATGCGTCCGCCACCTCCTTGGTCTGCTCGAGCTCCCAGTAGAGGCACGGCTCCTCGAAATGCTCGATGCCGTTATCGGCAAGGATGGAGCCGACCTCGATCGCCCGCGCCGGCGAGAAGCCGCTGTTGGCGTCGACGAGAAGGGACGCCGACGTGCCAAGCGCCTTGCGGATCGTCGGCACGATCTGCTCCGTGCGGCCGGGCCATTCGTCGACATCGTGGCCATACTCTGCCGCGACGCGAAACTTGAATGCATCGAAACCGAACTCGCCTTGCAGCCGCTTGAAACGCCGGGCTTCGGCTTCCGGCGTGATATCGCGCTTCATCGAGGAGGCATAGGCCCGCAGCTTGCCCGGCGTGCCGCCGAGAAGCTCGACCACGGGCTTGCCGGCCTGTTTGCCACGGCAATCCCAGATCGCCGTGTCGAGCCCGCCCAGGGCGCGCTTCATGTACGAGCCGGGGAATTTGTGCTCGCGCTCGATCACCTTGTCGGTGAGCGCATCGACATCGTCAAACTCGACGCCGAGCACCCACGGCGCGACCTGGCGGTGCAGCACCGTCGAGGTTACGTCGGAGTGGTAGGTCGATACCTGGCCGATGCCGTGACCGCCGTCGGCGGTGGTGATGCGAACGAAACCGATGTCGCGGGTCGTGAAAGTCTCGATACAGTCGATACGCATGTGGCCAGCCCGGTCGATCTCGATACCTAGGCAGACTCCGCTGGCTTCGCCAACGCGTCGTCTGCCTAGGTTTCTTTGTTTGTCGCAGGTTCTTGTCGCAAAACCGCAGGACACTTTTGCGGAACCTGCTTAGGTCTATCAACCTGACGGACCGCGCGTATAAGGTCCATTATCGAAAAATGCGCGAGCCGATATAGCTCGTCATCGATGGAGCGAGCGAAATGGTCAAGCGGTCAGGGGGCGAGTTGCTGTTTGCGATCGCCATCGATCGCAGCTCCACACGGTCAATCACCGCGCAGGTTTACAGCGCCGTGAAGCAGATGATCGTCTCTGGCGATCTGGCGGTCGGCAAGCGTCTGCCATCCAGCCGCACCTTTGCCAGGGAACTCGCCGTGTCGCGCACAACGGCGATCGCCGTGTTCGAACGGCTGGCGGCTGAAGGCCTGATCGTGTCGCACACCGGCTCAGGCTCGTTCGTGTCTGATGTCGCGGAAGCCCAGCGCCCACGCGCCACGGTGACGGTGGGCAACGAACGCCCGGCCACGACAAAGCTGGCGGACCTTATCGCCGAAGCTTCGCCGCGCTTCCTGCAGCGTCTGTCGCACCCGCAAAAGCCACGCGCCTTCGTCACCGGAATGCCGGCGTTCGACGCGTTTCCTCTGGCCATCTGGTCGCGGCTGTCGGCCAAGCACTGGCGCCAGCCGCGCGACGCGATCATGGGCTACTCCGACCCGAATGGCTTGCCGCAGCTTCGGCAGGCGATCGCCGAGCATCTGCGCGCCAGCCGCGGTGTGGTCTGCGAGGCCGAGCAAATCTTCATCGTCAACGGCGCACAGCAGGCATTCGACCTGATCGGCCGCGTGCTGCTCAATCGCGGCGATGCGGTGTGGTTCGAGAACCCCGGCGCGATCGGCGCGCGCAACTCGCTGATCGCCTGCGGCGCCACGATGGTTCCGGTTCCGGTCGATGCCGAAGGCCTGTCCGTGGAGGCGGGACTGAGCAAGGCGCCAGACTTCCGCCTGGCGTTCGTGACGCCGTCACACCAGCACCCTTTGGGCGTGGAGATGAGCCTGCGGCGCAGAGCGCACCTGTTGCGCGTCGTCAACGACCGCGATGCCTGGATCATCGAGGACGACTATGATGGCGAATTCCGTTACGACGGCCGGCCGCTGCCGACGCTGAAGAGCGCCGACAATGCCGAGCGCGTGATCTATGTCGGCACGTTCTCCAAGTCGATGTTCCCGTCGCTGCGGCTCGGCTTCTATGTCGCCCCACGGCCGCTGGTCGCGGTCTTTCAGAGAGTTTCCGGCGCCTTCCTCCAAGGGGTCCCGTCGAGCGTCCAGGCGGTGATGGCGGCCTTCATCAACGAGGGGCATTTCTCGACCCACCTTCGCCGCATGCGCGATATCTATCGGGAAAGGCATGAGGTTTTCCACGACGCGGCCGACCGGCTGCTCGGCGGCCTGCTCGACACGGCGCGCTCCAACGCCGGGTTTCACGTCGTCGCGCGGTTCGCCCAGCCGGGGCACAGGGAAGATGCGGTGCAGACCGCAGCGGAAGCCGCCGGCGTCCTCGTCTCCACGATCGGGCGATTTTGCATCGACCCCGTCGCCGATCAGGGTCTCGTGCTCGGCGTCAGCGCCATCGACCCGCGCAGCATCCGCAAGGGGGTCGAGTTGCTGGCGAACGTGTTGGAGCAGTCATCGATCAGGCGTGGTTCTCAAGCACCATCGCAGCACCCTTCTCCGCCACCATGAACGTCGGCGCGTTGGTGTTGCCCGATGTGACCTGGGGGAATATCGAAGCGTCGATCACCCGCAGTCCCGACAGACCGTGGACCTTGAGGCGATGGTCGACGACCGAAGACTGCGGATCCGGGCCCATGCGGCAGGTGCAGGAGGCGTGGAAAATGCTGCCCGAGCGGCGGCGAATGTCGTCACACAGTTCCTCGTCGGTCGTCACTGCAACGCCGGGCTCGAACTCTTCTTCGATCAGCTCCGCCATCGCCGGCTGCGCCGCGATTTTGCGTATCAGCCGCACACCCGCCAGCATTTCCGCCAAATCCGCTGGGTGGGAGAGATAGTTGGGGTCTATGACCGGGGCCGTATCTGGATCGGCCGAGGCGATGCGAATGCTGCCCCAGCTCCTTGGCCGGCAGTGCGAGATGCCGATGAAAAACCCCGGGAACGGGTCGGGCAGGGTCAGACGCCGGACGCCCGATATCGGTTTGCTGTAGCTGACCGGCGAGAAGTAGAGCTGGGTGTCGACATAATCGCGCGCGGGATCGGAACGCACGAAGCCGCCGGCCTGGTTGACGCTGAGTGACAGCGGCCCGTCGCGGAACGCAAGATAACGCATGCCCAGCATCAGGCGACCGGTCCACGACCGCAATTGACCGTTCAATGTCGGTTTGCGGGAGCGATAGAGATAATCGATACCGAGGTGGTCCTGCAGATGCTCGCCGACCGCCGGCAGGTCGTGGACGACAGGGATGCCCAGCGTTCGAAGCCTATCGCCCGCGCCAACGCCCGAGCGCTGCATCAGGGTTGGCGAACCGACCGCCCCTGCCGAGAGGATCACCTCGCGACGTGCCCTGGCCGTGTGTTTTGTAGCGCCCGTGGAATAGTCGACGCCGATGACCTTGCGACCGTCGAAAACAAGCCTGGCAGCCACTGCGCCGGTCACAAGCTGGAGATTGTCGCGTTTCAATGCCGGGTGAAGGAATGCGGTTGCCGAGGACGCCCGCATGCCATTGCGTGTGGTGATCTGGTAGATGCCGACACCTTCCTGCTGAGACCCGTTGTAATCCGGTGTCGCTGCAAAGCCAGCCTGCCCGGCTGCGGCAAGAAAGCCGTGGCTCATGGGATGCACGCCGCCGGCCATGTCGATGACATCAAGCGCCCCGTCGGTCCCGCGCTCGACGCTCGCCTTGCCATGAAATCTTTCGAACGATTTGAAGTGGGGCAGAACATCATCCCAGCCCCAGCCGGGGTTGCCGGCATCGCGCCAATCGTCGAAATCGCGGTGCTGTCCGCGCACGAAAACCATGGCGTTGATCGAACTCGAACCACCCAGCAGCTTGCCGCGCGGAAAGTAGATCCTGCGGCCGGCCAGCGCCTCCTGCGCGCCTGACCAGAACATCCAGTTGACGCGCGGATTGTAGAAGCTGTGGCCGTAGCCGATCGGCATGCGGACCATGAAGCGACGGTCACTGCCGCCAGCTTCCAGCAAAAGCACGCGATGCTTTCCGGATTTCGTCAAACGCTCGGCGAGCAGGCAACCGGCGGTGCCGGCACCAACAATGATGAAGTCGAATTCCGCCAACGTCCGGTTGCTCCCTTGCAACCTCGGTCTACATCAGGCAAAGGCCGCGAAAAGTACCCATTGCGGCAAGACAGGCAGACCATTCCAGTCGCAGCGGCCGCAGAGATGGCGCCTGGGCTTGCGCCGAAGGCAGGTCAGCATCGGCTCGACCACGCCTGCAAATAACGGTGGGGGTAAATAATGGTAGGCCCGGAGGATCTTTCCGCATCGTTCCGCACAGACTGCCTATCATTGACGACACAAGCTCCAGACAGGCGCTATGCGTCAAGCTCGGCCACCTTGCGACGGAGATCGTCAATGTAGTCGTCGGTCCCTAGCACCTTGCCGGTTGCGGCCTTCAGGATTTCGGCTGGCGTCAGCGAGCGGCCGTGACGATGCACATTGTCCGCCAGCCACGTCCTCAGCGGCGCATAGTCGCCGGTCTCGAGCCCGCGCTCAATCCCAGGCACCTTGGTCGCCGCCTTGAAGAGCTGGGAGGACATGACGTTGCCCATTGTGTAGGTCGGGAAGGATCCGATCATGCCCGCCGACCAATGCACATCCTGCAAGACGCCCAGCGTGTCGGTCGGCACGTCAAGGCCAAGATAGCCGCGGATCTTGTCCGCCCAGATCGCTGGAAGGTCAGCGATGCGCAGGCTGCCGTCCATCAATCCGGCCTCGATCTCCGAACGCAGAATGATGTGCAGGTCATAGGTGAGTTCGTCGGCCTCCACCCGGATCAGGCTAGGACGTGGCGCATTCACCGCCCGCCAGAAGTCGGTGACCGAGACGTCGGCGAGTTGGTCGGGAAACTCGGCTTGCAATGCCCCGAAATTCTGCTCCCAGAAGCGGCGGGAGCGGCCGACGCGGTTCTCCCACAGGCGGGACTGCGATTCATGCATGCCGAAGCTGGTGCCGCCGACCGCGTAGAGATTGACGAGGTCGGTCGTGAAGATCGAGCGGGTGAATGCGGGCGAAACGCCCTGCTCGTAGATGCCGTGGCCAGCTTCGTGCCAGACAGCGAAGAGGCCGCCTGGCAGCCAGTTCTCACGGAAGCGGCCAGTGATGCGTACGTCGCTACGCGTGAAGGAAATCTCGAAAGGATGAACCGTGTCGTCAAGCCGGCCGCGCTCGAAGTCGTACCCCATGCGGGCGGCCACTGCCTTGGAGAAGGCCTTCTGCCTTTCGATTGGATAGGTGCGCTCCAGAACATCGATGCGCGCAGGCGGCGCTTGCAGCGCAGCCTGAAGCAGCGGTCCGATCGCCAATTTCAGTTCAGCATACAAACCCTTGAGCCGCGCCCAGTCTATGTCGGGCTCGAAGGTGCTGCACGCCGCATCGTAGGGATGGTCGACATAGCCGATATGCTCGCAGATCTCGCGCTGCAGCGCGACGGTTCGCTCAAGCACCGGCGCGAAGGCGGCGAAATCGTTCTCGGCACGCGCCTTGATCCAGACCGCCTGGCCCTCGGTCCGCCGCTCTGCTGCTTCCTGGACCAGCCGTGCCGGGATGCGGCCGAGTGTGGCGATCGCGCCCGTCGCGTCATCGAGCGCACGCCTTCGAAGCTGCTCGTCGGGCATTCCCGTGAGTTCCAGGCGCGCGGCATCGAGCGCCTTTTGCATAGTATCGCCAGTAGCGATTTCGCGTGCGACCGTCGCCAGCGTGCCTAATTGCCTGCCGCGCGCCTCGGCAGCAAGCGAGGGCATCATGGTACGCGAATCCCAGACAAGCACGTTCACCGCGCACAAGATGTCGTTGACCTTCGCGATCTCGGCTTCGAATGCGGCATAGCTCATCGGCGTCTCTTGGCCATTTGGGAAATTCGGTTCTTCAGCAGCTCATTGTGCAGCGATTGTCGCGGGCGTCGGTTTGCCGAAGTCAGTCAGGTGACAGGCGGCAAAGTGGGCCGGCCCCCGGTTGGACAGGTTCGGCCGCTCGGCAAAGCAACGCTCGAACGCGAACGGGCATCGCGTGTTGAACAGGCAGCCGGTGGGCAGGTCAAGCGGATTGGGGAGTTCACCGCGTGCCGCCGCCACCCGCGTTCGCCGCGCCGGATCGAGTTCGGGCGCGGCATCGAGCAGCGCCTTCGAATAGGGGTGGCGGGGTGTTGCAAACAGCGCTTCCGTTGGGCTGATCTCGACCACTTTGCCCAGGTACATCACCGCGACGCGGTGTGAGATGTGGCGCACCAGTCTGAGGTCATGGGCGACGAAGACGACGGTAAGCTTCAGCCGTTCCTGGAGGTCCAGCAAAAGGTTGATGACCTGCGCCTGCACCGAGACGTCGAGCGCGGAGACCAGTTCGTCGGCGACCAGCACCTCCGGCTCGACGGCAAGAGCGCGTGCGATACCGATGCGCTGGCGCTGGCCGCCGGAGAACTCATGCGGATAGCGGTCGGCGGCGTCCGCCGGGAGGCGAACAAGGCCCAGCAGCTCGGTAATGCGCGCCGGGATATCGGCCTTCGGCCGCATCGCATGCACGCTCAGTGCTTCGGACAGAACCTGTCGCACCGACATGCGCGGATTGAGCGAGGAGTAGGGATCCTGAAAGATCATCTGGACGCGGCGGTTGAAGGCGCGCCGTTCCGCCTGAGGCAGCAGACCGATATCCTTGCCGTCGAAACGCACCAGTCCTTCGTCAGGCTCCAGGAGCCGCACGAGACAACGCGCCAGCGTGGATTTTCCGCAGCCGGATTCGCCAACGATGCCGAGCGTCTCGCCGCGATGCACTTCCAGGTCGACATTGTTCAACGCATGGACAGCGGCAGGCGGTCTGCCGGTGAGTATGTCGGACGCGGTCCGGGCAAAGCGGAACCGCTTGGAGACGCCTTCGACGGAGATCAGCGGCATGTCCCGCATCAGGCCGCCTCCGCCATCCCGGCCACTGTCCGATGGTGGAAGCAGGCGACCTCTCTGCCGGTGGCGAAGCTTTCGAGCGGCGGCCGTTCGGCGCGGCAGCGGTCCGTGGCGAAGGAACAGCGCGGATGAAAGGCGCAGCCGTCCGGCAAATCGATCAGGCCCGGTGGCGTACCCTCGATCGATAAAAGCATGCTGCGCTCGGCGCCGATGCGCGGCACGGAACCAAGCAGCCCGCGCGTATAGGGATGGTGTGGCTCGGCGAACACCTGCGCCACCGTGCCGGTCTCGACGATGCGCCCGGCATACATCACCGCCATGCGGTCGCAGGTCGCCGCGACGACGCCGAGATCGTGGGTGACGAACACCACGCTCATGCCGAAACGGTCGCGCAGGTCGAGGATAAGCTTCAGGATCTGGTCCTGGATGGTCACGTCGAGCGCCGTCGTCGGCTCGTCGGCGAGCAGCAGTTTCGGCGAATTGGCCAGCGCAATCGCGATCATCACCCGCTGGCGCATGCCGCCGGAGAACTGGTGCGGGTATTCGTCGAGTCGCCGCTCGGCGGCTGGAATGCCGACGATGTTCATCAGTTCCAGCGCGCGTTGACGGCGGGCACGGCGGTCCAGGGTGGTGTGGGCGCTGAGATTTTCCTCGATCTGCAGGCGGACCGGCAGCACGGGGTTGAGCGCCGTCATCGGCTCTTGAAAAATCATCGCGATCTCGGCGCCGCGCACCTTGCGAAGGTCCGCCTCGCTCATCGCCATCAGGTCGCGGCCCTGCCATTCGACCTGACCACTCACCTTGCCCGGTTCGCGCACCAGCCGCACGATCGAGCGCAGTGTCATGCTTTTGCCCGATCCGGACTCGCCGACCAGGCCGACGATCTCGCCCGGCGCGACATCGAGATTGATGCCGTCGACGACGGTGGCCAGGCCTCCCGGTGTGGCGAAGGTGGTGGTCAGGCCGCGCACCTTGAGACCGGCGCCGGCTGTCTTTGGATCTGGCGACGGCGCCGTCATCGGTTGACCCTTAGAAGATCGGCCAGCGCGTCGCCTGCAAGGCTGAAGCCGAGGCCGGTGATGACGATGGCAATGCCGGGGAATACGGACACCCACCACGCGGTGGTCATGAAATTCTTGCCGTCGGCGATCAGCACACCCCACTCAGCGGCCGGCGGCTGCGCGCCGAGGCCGAGATAGCCGAGGCTGGAGCCGAGCAGGATGGCGAGCGCCATGTCGGTCATCAAATAGACCACCGCCGGCGTTATCGCGTTGGGCAGCAGATGCCGGAAGATAATGCGCGTATGGCCGTAACCCATGCCACGTGCCGCGTCGGCGTAGTCGAGCCGGCGCTGGATCTTGACCTCGGCGGAGACCAGCCTTGCATAGAACACCCAGTCGACCACGCCGACGGCGATGTACATGTTGCGCAGACCGGGGCCGAGCACCGAGACGATGGCTATGACCAGCACGAGGAACGGGAAGGTGATGACCGCATCGACGACGCGGCCGAACACCGCCTCCACCCAGCCGCCCACATAGCCGACCATGGCGCCGACGATGGTGCCGAAGAGGAACGGTCCGATTGTCGCGAACACCGCGATCTGCATGTCGATGCGATAGGCGTGGATGACACGCGAAAGCATGTCGCGGCCGAAATTGTCGGTGCCGAAAGGGTGCGCCCAGCTCGGCCCATGCATGATGGCGTTGTAGTCGAAGGCGGTCGGATCGTAGGGCGCGAAGAGACTAGGAAAGAACGCCATGGCAAGGCTGGCGCCAAGCACGATGACCGCGCCGACCAGCGTGCCCGGCAATGCCCGGCGCCGTTTCGCCGGCAAGGCGATCTGGCCGGCGCCCGCGCTCATCGGACCACCCGTGGGTCGAGCCACGCCTGGACGATGTCGGTCAGTAGGAAGGTGAATGACACGAGCAGCGCCAGCGCGATCGTCAGTCCCTGGATGACGGGATAGTCGCGGCCGTAGATGGCCTCGATCATCAGCCGCCCGGCGCCGGGGATGGCGAATACCGTTTCGGTGATGACCGCGCCGCCGAGCAGAGTGCCGATTGAGAGGCCGAACAGCGTAACTGTCGAAATCAGCGCATTTCGCAGGACATGGCGCACCATGATCACCCGCGCGCGAAGCCCCTTGGCGCGGGCAAAGTCGACATAGTCGGCGCCGACCACCCCGATGATCGCCGCCCGAAGATTGCGCATGAGCACGGCCGAAAGGCTGAGCGCCAGCGTCGTGGCGGGAAGAAAGAGATGATAGAGATCGTCGAAGAAGTTCTGGCCATAGCCGCCGACCGGAAACCAGCGCAATTTTGCGGCAAACACGGTCAGCAGCACCAGCCCGACATAGAAGACGGGCATCGATAGGCCGATCTGGAAGGTGCCGCGGATGATGGCGTCCGGCGCGCCGCCACGGTTGAGCGCCGCAACAAAGGACAGCGGCACCGCCACCAGCAGCGCGATCAGGGCGGCCATTCCGGTAAGCATCAATGTGACGGGAAGGCGGCGTGAGATCAGCTCGATCACCGGCAGCTTCAGCCCGATCGAGTTGCCGAGATCGCCGGTGAAGACCGCTTTGGTGAAGTAGAGGAACTGCACCGGGATCGGCCGGTCGAGCCCTAGCTTGGCATTGATGCGCTGGACGTCGGCGTCGATGGCGCGGTCGCCGAGCATGGCGCTGGCCGGATCGCCCGGCAAAAGCCGAACGAGGATGAAAGTGACCACCAGGATGAAGGCAATGGTCGGAATGGTCTGCAGAACTCGTCGGAAAATGAAGCCCAACAGTGGCAAGCGGCGATCCAGACCTTGTTGACTAGAGCATGATGCCGAAAAGTGTGAAGCGGTTTTCGGACGACGTCATGCTCTATCTCTTTGACTTAGAGGCGGATTCAGATTTCAGCACGATTCGACCTGAAATCATCCCGGCTCTAGCAGCACGATGGCGGCGAACGATCGGGCGTGCGCCGCCTAACGCGATCAGCCTACTTCTGCAGCCAGGCGGCACCAAAGATATTGTTGCCGAGCGGGATCTGCACGAAGCCTTGCACCTTCTTGCTCAACGCGACCGGATAAGGCGTTTCGTAGAGCGGGAGGATCGGTCCGCTGGCGTTGTAGATGTCCTGCATCTTTGCATACTGATCCGCACGCTTGGCGGCGTCGATCTCTTTTTGTGAAGCTTCGAAAAGCTTGTCGGCCTCGTCGCTCTTCCAGCCACTGTGCAGCGCGCCGATGGTCGGCGAATAGACGAAATACGATGCGATCTCGTTCGGGTCGGCGATGTCGTCGGTCCACGCCGCCTCGCGCATCGTGAACGTGCCGTCGCGGTATTGCTGGGTGCGGCTCGGATTGTCGACCTGCTGCAGGTCGAGCTTGATGCCGATCTGCCCCCACATCTGCTGCACCGCCGTGGCGATGCCGATCTCGTCCTGGTTGCCGGCAAGCACGAGCAGGCTGGTTTCGAAGCCGTTCTCGAAGCCGGCATCCTTCATCAACTGCTTGGCCTTGTCGAGATCGTAGGGATAGAGCGGCTTGTCACCCTTGTGCAGCGGCGTCGCCGAGGACATGAACGAAGTCATCTGTGACCCCACACCATGCGTCACCACCTGGATGATCGCCTCCTTGTTGGTCGCGTAGTTCATCGCCTGGCGGACTTTTTCGTTCGACAGCGGATTGTCCTTGTCGCCGATCTTCGGGCGCACGTTCATGGTGATGTATTCGACGCGGGTCGACGGGTAGAGTTTCATGTCGATACCGTCGGCCTGCTTCAACTCGTCGACGCGCGCATAGGGGATGAATTCCGCGCCGTCGATCTCGCCCGACTGCAATTTCAGGATGCGGGTGGCATCATCGGGGATCACCTCGAAATCGATGCCGTCGAGATAAGGCAGCGGCTTGCCGTCCTCGCCCTTCGCCCAGTAGTTCTCGTTGCGGGTCAGCTTCATCGACTGGCCGTGGTCCCAGGATTGCAGGACGAACGGACCGGAACTGATCGGGTGCGCCGAGAAGCTCTTCGCCTTTTCCTCGTCGGTTGTCCCTTCCGAGGCCTCAAACGCCTTCATCGGCAGGATCGCGGTGTTGAACACGGTGAGTGCGGCGAGGATCGCCGGATCGGTGTTCTTGAGCTTGATGATGACGGTGTGATCGCCATCGGTGGTGACGTCCTGGATCGAACCGACCAAGAAATTCCAGATGCCTTTCTTCGGATCGGCGGCGCGCTTCAGCGACCATTGCACGTCGGCCGGGGTTATCGGCGATCCGTCGGAAAACTTGATGCCATCGCGCAAGGTCAGCGTGACGGTGAGCCCGTCGCCGGACACCTTCCACTCCGTCGCCAGGCCCGGCTTCAGGCCCTTGCCGTCGTCGGTGGGCAGGATCAGCGTGTCGTAGAGATTGGACAGTACCCAGATGTCGACGTTTGCATCGTTGAGCACCGGATCGAGAAAGAGGCTGTCTGCATAGCGGCCGTATTTCAGGGTGCCACCGCGTTCCACCGCAAGCGCGTTGTAGCTGGTTCCAACGAGAAGTGCCGCGCTCAGCGCGGCCTTGACGAGCGTGTTCATGACGGCTCCCGTATCTCCAGAGGAATTTTCAAGTGTTCTTGTTGGCTATAACGTTTTCACGCAAGGCCTATCGTGTCAACGGGATTGTCCCAAGGAAAGCGGCACTCTGGCGTAACAACGCGCTTGTCACCCAAGAACGACCGGACTAAGCGTTATAGGTAAGCAATACACTTGAATTGGGACCTGAATGGAGTTCTCGGTCGATCGCGATCTGCCAGTTCCCCTGCGCACGCAGTTGCAGGGACTGATCGAGTACGGCATCGCCTGCGGCGAATTGGTGCCGGGGGAGCTGCTTCCGTCCGTCAGGGAACTGGCCGAGCGCATCGGCGTGGCCCCAATGACAGTCAGCCAGGTCTATGGCGACCTCAAGGCTTCAGGCATGATCGAAACGCGTCCCGGTTCCGGCACGTTCGTCACCAGCAGCGGGCGTGCGAGGCTGGCCGCCCGCCCGGAGGCGACGGAACTGCACAGGCGGATCGACGCGCTGATTGATGCCGGAACCGCCGCCGGGATCCGGCCGGCCGAACTCGTCTCGCTGGTCAGCGCGCGCGCCTTCTATCGCGACAGCGTAGGTGCCAGGACCAGGATCGTCATGATCGGACTGTTCACCGACGCCACCGCCAGCTATGCGCGCTTCATCGCCGCGCGCCTCGGAAATAGTGTAACCGTCGAGCCGCTGACAATCTCGGCCATCGAACGTGATCCTGCCGCCCGCGCGCGCGCCAATTCGGCCGATCTCGCCGTCACCTTCGTCAATCGTCAGCGCGAGGTGATGTCGCTGGTCACCAACACCAAGGTGGTGTCGATCAGCTTCATCCCTTCGGAAGAAACGCGAAAGGCGCTGGCCGCGCTGGATTCGCTGGCGCGCGTCGCCGTCATCTCCAGGTTTCCGGACTTCCTGCCGATCATGAAAGCCGGCGTCCAGCGCTTCGCCCCCCATGTCGAGCATCTGACCGGCGCCACGCTTGAAACGCCGAATCTGGAGGACCTGCTCAGCAGGTCCGATGTCGTGGTGTTCGCCAGCGGCTCCGAGGATGTCCTGGCGAAATTGCAGGCCGGTGTCACTGCGTTCGAATACCGGCACGCCCCCGACACCGCCGAGATCGAGCGTGTGCTGGTGCCGCTTATCAATGCGACGGACGAGGAAAGGAAAGCATCGTGAGAATTTCCGAATGCAACTGGCGGCAGGTCGAGCAGTATCTCGGCAAGGACGACCGTGCGATCCTTCCGCTCGGTAGCACCGAACAACACGCGCAGCTGTCATTGTCGGTCGATTCGATCCTCTCCGAGCGCGTCGCGGTGGAAGCGGCCGAGCCGCTCGGCATCCCGGTATTTCCGGTCGTGGCCTATGGGCTGACGCCCTATTTCATGGCCTATCCAGGTTCGATCAGCCTGCGCACCGAAACCTATATACGTCTCGTCAGGGACATTCTCGACGGCATGCGCGCGCAAGGGTTCCGGCGCATCCTGATCGTCAACGGCCATGGCGGCAACCAGCCGGCCGGCGCCCTGGCGATCGAATGGATGGCCGACAATCCGGATACCGCGATAAAATTCCACAATTGGTGGGCTGCCCCTGCAACGATGGGCAAGGTGCTGGAGATCGATCCGGTCGCCTCGCACGCCTCCTGGATGGAGAATTTCCCCTGGACCCGGCTGGCCGGCGTGAAACCTCCGACGCAGCAGAAACCGATGATCGATCTTGCCCGCATGCGTCTGATGTCGCCCAAGGCGGTTCGCGACTATCTCGGTGACGGAAATTTCGGCGGTTACTACGAGCGGCCGGATGAGGACATGCAGGCGATCTGGGACATCGCGGTCAAGGAGACGCGCGATCTGCTCGAAGGGCCATGGTCATGAATGAGACCGGACCGATCCTGATCTGGGGCGCCGGAGCGATCGGCGGCACGCTTGGTGCCGCCTTCATCCGCGCCGGCCATGCCGTCACCTTCGTCGACAGCGATGCCGGCCATGTCGACGCGATCAACGCGAATGGCCTGCGTATAGACGGGCCGATTTTCCAGGATACCGTCATGGCACCGGCCTTCCTGCCGGCCACCGTCACCGGCCGCTTCGAGCGGATTTTCCTGTGCGTCAAGGCACATCATACGCGCATTGCCGCCGCAGCGCTGTTGCCTCATCTGGCCAATGGCGGCTGCGTGGTCTCGGCCCAGAACGGGTTGAACGAACTCACCATCGCCGAAATCGTGGGCGAGCAGCGCACGATCGGCTGTTTCGTCAATTTCGGCGCGGATTACCTGGAGCCGGGCGTGGTCCATTACAGCGGCCATGGCGCCGTGGTCATCGGCGAACTCGACGGCAAGCGCACCCCGCGCATCATAGAGCTTCACCGGCTGATGCAGGATTTCGAGCCGAAAGCGGTGCTCACCGACAACATCTGGGGCTATCTCTGGGGCAAGATGATCTACGGCGCGCTGCTCTTCGCCACGGCGCTGACCGACGATTCCATCGCCGATGTGTTCGCCGACCGCCGCTATCGCCCGGTACTCGCGGCGGTGGGGCTGGAAGTCGGCGCCGTCGCCAAGGCGAATGGCGTCAGGGCAGAGGCATTCGACGGCTTCGACCCCGGCGCTTTCGCGCCCGGCTCATCCACCGCCGCCACCGACCGCTCCTTCGACGAGATGGTCGTGCACAACCGCCGATCGGCGAAGTCTCACACCGGCATCTGGCGCGACCTTGCCATCCGCAAGCGCAAGACGGAAGTCGATGCGCAGATATTCCCGATCGTCGAGATCGGACAGAAGCTCGGCATGCCGACGCCGCTGACGGCGCGTACCGTCGAGATGATCCACGAAATCGAGGACGGCAAACGGCGCCTGGTTCTGAGCAATCTCGATGAACTGGCCGAAGCCATGCCGATCACTCCGGCAGGCGCCAGATGAACATCGGTTTCGACAGGCGCACCGTCATCGTCACCGGCGCCGCACACGGCTTTGGCCGTGTGATCGCCAAAGCTTTCGCCGAACGCGGCGCGGCGGTTCATATCCTGGACGTCAACGAAGCCGGCCTTGCCGAAACGCGCCAACTCTGCAGCGAACACTGCCGCTCGCATGTCGTCGATGTCGGCGACCGCGATGCCGTGCAGGCGGTCGTCGGCGCGATTGAGGCCGATGCGGGCGCGGTGGATGTTCTCGTCAACAACGCCGGCGGCGTGCGCGGTCAGGTCGGGCGACCGTTGGAAGAAATCTCCCAGGCCGACTGGCAGACGATTTTCGACGTCAATCTCTCGGGCGCCTTCTTTATGACGCAGGCCGTGGCGCCCGGCATGAAAAAGCAGCGCTATGGGCGTATTATCAACATCTCCAGCGGCGCCGGGCTCGGCATCAGCCTCACCGGCATCCAGGCCTATGCCAGCGCCAAGGCTGGCCAGATCGGGCTGACGCGGCAGCTCGCGCATGAACTCGGCCCCTGGAACATCACCGTCAACAATGTCGCGCCGGGTTTCGTGCGCTCCAATCCCACCACCGAGCGGCAATGGGAGGCGATGGGCGAGGAAGGCCAGCAAAAGCTGCTGCAGAATATCGCGATGAAGCGGCTCGGCTCACCCGACGACATTGCCGCGATGGTGATGTTCTTCGCCTCCGATTTCGCCGGCTGGGTCAGCGGTCAGGTGATCAGCGTGGATGGCGGCAAGTGAGTGCTGTCGAGGCCTACCTAGTCGCCCACGCCAGCGAAGCCCTGGAAGACTTGAAGGCGTTCTGCCGCATTCCAAGCGTCAGCACCGATCCGGCCTATCGCGACGGCATCCGTTCGGCGGCAGACTTTGTCGCGCAGCGGCTGACGCGGGCCGGATTCCCAACCGTCGAGATCATCGAGACAGATGGCCATCCGGCCGTGTTCGGTGAAATCATCGGCGACGCCGCAGCGCCGACCATCCTCGTCTACGGCCACTACGATGTGCAGCCGCCGGATCCGGTCGAGAAATGGACCACGCCGCCCTTCGAGCCGACGGTCCGCGACGACAGGCTCTATGGGCGCGGCGTTTCGGACGACAAGGGCCCGGTGCTGATCCCGATCCTGGTTGTCGAGGCATTCCTGAAGACGACCAGCCGCTTGCCGCTCAACATCAAGATGCTGGTCGAGGGCGAGGAAGAATCCGGCAGCCCGCATTTCTCGCCGCTGGTCGAAAAAATGCGCCAGCGCCTGACCTGCGACCTCGTTGTCTCAGCCGATGGCGCCATGTGGCGTGCCGACCGGCCATCGATGACGGTGGCCAGCCGCGGCATGGTCGCGCTGGACGTGGTGGTGACGGGCGCGGCGAAGGATCTTCATTCCGGTCGCCACGGCGGCAGTGCGCCAAATCCCATTCGCGCGCTCGCCGCCCTGCTGGCCAGCCTGCACGACAGGGACGGCGCCGTCACCGTGCCGGGCTTCACAGAGGGCATCACACCGCCCGACCCCGCCATTCTCGACGCGATCGATGCTGCCGCGTTCGACACCGCCGCCTATTTCGCCGAGATCGGCGCTCCGGCACCTGATCCACTGCCCAGCGGCCACGAGCTTCTGGTCCGCCAGTGGCTGGTGCCAACGCTCGAATTCAACGGAATGTTCGGCGGCTATTCGGGACCCGGCACCAAGACGGTCATCCCCTCGTCGGCTGGCGCCAAGATCACCTGCCGCCTCGTCGCCGGTCAGGAGCCCGACAAGGTCGCCGAGGCGATCCGGCGCCACCTTGAGGCACAATTGCCGACTGGCTATTCGCTCGACGTCAAACGCCACGGCCCCGGCACCAAGGCGTTCTCGATCGATCCCGACCTGCCTGCCCTTGCCATCGCCGAAACGCTGCTCGGCGAGATGATGGGAGCCAAATCGTTGCGGGTTGCCATGGGCGCAACGATCCCGATCGGCAGCGTCTTCAAGGAGCACCTTGGCGTCGGTACCATCTTCTTCTCGTTCTCGACCTCCGACGAGGACTACCATGCGCCGAACGAATTCCTCCGGCTCGAGAATTTCAAAATCGGCCAGATCGCCTGGGCCCGGCTGTTCCAGCGCTTGGGCTTGTCGATGAGCGGAAAGTAGCCGGGCTTCGTGCGAGATCTGCTTGCAGTAAGTACTGGCGTGCAGGCCCTTCGGCGACGTTCGATCCAGGCCATTGTGTGAAGAGTGGGCATTCACTAGTCTTCCCGTTAGGCTGGGAAATGCACGCATGACGCCGAAACTGAACCGCTGGAAGCGCTTCGCCGACTGGGACGAGCGGCCGTTGCGGCTGGACAAGTTCGCGGCGGAAGACCCGGCCAACGGCTTCTCCGCCTTCTCCAGCCCGGCCGATCCCAAACCCGGCATCGGCATCAAGGGCGGGCGCGTTGTGTCCCTCGACGGCGTGCTCGAACACGACTACGACATGATCGACCGCTTCATTGCCCGCCACCACATCGACCCGGAGGTGGCGCCTGAAGCGATGGCTTTGGACTCGGCGACCGTCGCACGCTGGCTGGTCGACATGAATGTGCCGCGCGAAACGCTGGTGCGGCTCGCGCACGGCATGACACCCGCGAAACTTGCCGAGGTGGTGGCGCAGCTCAACGCGCTGGAGATCGCCTTCGCCTATTCGAAAATGCGGGCACGCAAGACGCCGGGCAACCAGGCGCATGTCACCAACGCCAAGGACGACCCGCTCCAGCTCGCCGCCGATGCCGCAACCGCCGTCGCCTTTGGCTTCGACGAGATCGAAACGACGATGCGCGTATCACGCAACGCCTGGTCCAACGCGGTGGCGTGTGCGGTGGGCGGCGCGGTCGGCCGCTGGGGGACGCTGTTCCAGTGCTCCAGCGAGGAAGCGGAGGAGCTGCGCATCGCCATGGCAGGCTTTACCTCCTACGCCGAAACCGTTTCCGTCTACGGCACCGAGAAATCGTTCACCGATGGCGACGACACGCCGTGGTCCAAGGCATTTCTGGCCGCCGCTTATGCCTCGCGCGGCGTCAAGATGCGCTGCACATCGGGTGCCGGCTCCGAATTGCTGATGGGCTTCCATGAAGCAAAATCGCTGCTTTACCTGGAAGCGCGCTGCCTCTGCCTGCAGCGTGGCATGGGCGTGCAGGGCACGCAAAATGGCGGCATTGACGGAGCGCCCTTGACCGCGACGATACCGGGTGGCGTTCGCGAGCTGATGGCCGAGAACCTCATCGCCGTCTGGCTCGATCTCGAATGCGCGTCCGGCAATGACGCGCGCTCCACCGAATCCGAAATTCGTGTCGGCGCCAAGATCCTTCCCTATCTGATCGCCGGCTCGGACCTGATCTGTTCGGGAATGGGATCGATCCTGAAATACGACAATTCGTTCAACCCGTCGCTGATCAACGGCGAGGAATTGGAAGACTATCTGGTGCTGCAGCGCGATTTCGAGGCCGATGGCGGGTTGACGCCACTGCCCGAGTCACGCGCGATCGAGCTGCGCGAGCGGGCGGTGGAGGCGATCGCCGCCGTGTTCGAGGAGCTCGGCCTGTCGACGCCTACCGAGGACATGAAGACCAGCGTGGTTTACGCCTCCGGCTCCGACGATACGCGCAGCTTGATGCCGCGCGACGTGTCGTTCATCAGCGAGGCCATCAAGGAGCGCGGCATCACTGTGATCGATGTGGTCAAGGCGCTGGCCAACCGCGGTTTCCGCGAAGAGGCCGAGAATCTGCTGAACGTGGTGAAGCTGCGCCTTTCGGGCGACTATCTCCAGACCTCGGCCATGATCCGCAACGGGCGGATCGTCAGCGCGGTGAACGATCCGAACGACTATCTCGGCCCCGGCTCCGGCTATCGTGTGTCCGAAGAACGGCGCCTGCAGCTCAACGATATCCGCGACGTGCTGGATCAGAAGGAAGTGCTGCGCTCGGAAGCCCTGCACGAGAAGGACGAAGCAAGGCACATCCGCTATCGCAACCTTGGGCCGGCAGCCAACGGATCGGCGAAGGACGATGTCGTCATCGGCATCAGTCCGGCCTTCGGCTTGAAGCTCTACCGGACGACGGCCGGACATCGGCTTTCCGAAGTGCTTGGCGCGATGCTGGATGCGATCCGCGCGCGTGGGCTCAAGGCGCGCGTCGTTCGCTTTCGCCATACGGCCGATACCTCCTTCCTCGGTCTGTCCGCCGCCAGGCTTGCCGGCAGCGGCATCGGCATCGGCATCCAGGCCAAGGGCACGGCCGTCATCCATCAGCGCGACCGCCAGCCGCACAACAATCTCGAACTGTTTTCCAATGCGCCGATCACCAGGCTCGAGCACTATCGTGCGCTCGGCGCCAATGCCGCGGCCTATGCGCTGGGCGAAATGCCGGAGCCCATCGTGGTGCCGCAGCGTGGCGAGGCCATGGGGTCGCGCTACCACGCCCGCGTCGCCCTCATCTACGCCATAGAAACCGGGCTGATCGAGGCCGGTGCCGCTCCCGAAGAGGTCGACATCACCCTGACGGGAGCGAAATCGTGACCCATACGCGCGCCGACTATCCGCTCGCCGAAACCCAGCCCGGCGCCGTGACCGGCAAGCACGGCAAGGCGCTTCCGGAGATCACGCTGGATGCGGTGCTTGCCGGCGACGTGACCATGGAAGACCTTCGCATCACGCCGCAAGCGCTGCAGGCCCAGGCCGACGTGGCGCGCGATGTCGGCCGGCCGACTCTCGCCCTCAATTTCGAGCGCGGGGCGGAGCTGGTCGAGGTGCCGCAGGATTTCATCATGCAGGTCTACGAACTGCTGCGCCCAGGCCGCGCCAAGTCCAAGGAAGAATTGCTCGAGGCCGCCGCCACGATGCGCGACACCTACCAGGCCGAACGCATCGCCCGTTTCATCGAGGAGGCCGCCGAGACCTATGCGGCGCGCGGCCTTTTCACCTTCCGCTTCTGAAAGGACCGCATGGACTGGAAAACCGGATTCCGTTCGCTCTATTACCTCGGCGCGCCCGAGCCGGATGATCCGGTGCTGGTGCCGGCGCAAACGGCCATCCTGGTCATCGACGTTCAGAACACCTACCTGGAACGGCCGGATCGCGCCTCGCTTTCTGCGCAGGAACAGCACCGCTACGATCTGTGGACGCCGTTCCACGAGCGCATGCACGGCACGGTCATACCGAACACGGCAAGATTGCTGGAGCTGGCACGACAAAATGGTATCGAATGCCTTTTTGCCCGCATCGCCTGCCACACCAGGGACGGGCGCGATCGCTCGCTGTCCCAGAAAATGCCGGGCTGGAACAATCTGCTGCTGCCAAAGAACGACCCGCCGTCGCAGATCGTTGCCGAGCTTCAGCCGGCCGGCGACGAAATCGTCGTGACCAAGACCACCGATTCCGCGCTGACTGGGACGAATCTGCGCCTGATCCTTCACAATCTCGGCATCAGGAATGTCATCTGCTGCGGCATCTTCACGGACCAGTGCGTGTCCTCGACGGTGCGCAGCCTGGCGGATGAGAGCTACGCTGTCATCGTACTCGAGGATTGCTGCGCGGCGGCGACCGAGGAGCTTCATCGCAAGGAGCTCGAAATCATCAACATGATCTACTGCCACGTGATGTCGAGCGTCGAGCTATGCAAAATCATGGCCTTGGCAAAATGACGCTACGTCCGTAGTGTCATGGCTGCACTCGCAGGCCGGGACACATCGGCCGCCACGTGCGGGGACCAAATACAGCTGTCACGAATGGAGAGGGCTTCATGGCCATAGAAACTGCACGCGGGACGATCGACGTCTCGAAGAGTAACAGCATCAATCTTTTGCACTCCAAGGCCGTGGGGCTCGCGGGAGTGCTCTTCCTGGCCGTCACCGGCGCGGCGCCAATGTCGGCGATGCTGGGCAATGTACCGTTCGCGGCAGGCTACGGCATCGGCAAGTACACGCCGGCCGCCTTCCTGATGGCCACGATCGTGCTGACCATCTTCTCGGTCGGCTATGCGGCGATGGCATCGCGCGTATCGTCCGTCGGCGGCTTCTACTCCTTCATCAGCCAGGGGCTCGGCCGTGAGGTCGGCATGTCGGCGGGCATAGGCTCGCTCGCCTGCTACTCTCTCTTCGAGGCCTCGCTCACCGGGCTGTTCGCATTTTTCGGCAATCTTTGGATCTCCCAGCATTTCGGCATCAACGTACCGTGGATCGTGCTGGCGCTCGCCATGATCGTGGTCATCGCGGCACTCGCCTATCGCGACGTGAAGGTGTCGGCACGGCTGCTCGGGATCGCCCTCATTCTTGAAGTGATCATGCTGGTGATCTTCTCGCTGGGTGTGCTTTTCGCCCATGGCGGGACGAACTTTTCCGGCGATTCGTTGAATGTGTTCAAGGTGTTCACGCCTGTCGCCGAGCAAACAGTCGGAACCGTAGCCATACCCGCGGGCGCCGCGGCCGTCGGCATCTTCATGGCGTTCTGGTCGTGGGTCGGCTTCGAGATGGCGCCGAACTATGCCGAGGAATCCCGCGATCCGAAGCGCATCATTCCGCAGTCGCTGCTGATTTCGGTCATTGGCCTTGGCCTGTTCTACACCTTCGTCAGCTGGTGCGCGGTGGCGGCCTATCCCACCGAGGCCGACATGGTGGCCAAGGCATTCTCCGACGGGGTGAACTTCTTCCTGACACCGGTTCAGAGTTTTGTCGGCGGCTGGGGCTACCAGCTGATGTCGCTTCTAATCCTGACCAGTTCCTTCGCCTGCGGCATGGCCTTCCACAACACCGCTTCCCGCTATTTGTACTCGCTGGCACGCGAAGGCGTCCTGCCCCAGGTGATCGCGGAGACGCATGACCACCACAAGAGCCCCCACAAGGCCTCGGCCCTGCAATCGGTGCTGGCGGCGGTATGGGTCCTGCTCTACGGTCTGGGCTACGGCTTCGACGATCCGTCGGGACAGGCTTGGCTTGGTGTCTATACGCTTTTTGCGGTGCTTGGCACGGGACTCCTGCTGGTGCTGCAGGCCGTTGTCTCGCTGGCGATCTACATGTGGTTCAAGAAGAACGGCGGCGGCGGCGTGCTGACGACCGTCATTGCGCCGTTGATCTCGCTGGTTGTCCAGCTTGTCCTCGTCTACACGCTGGTGGCCAATCTCGCGACGCTCGGCGGCACCAATGGCTTCGCCAGGAGCATTCCCTATGTCGGGCTTGCGATCCTTATCGTCGGCCTGATCTGGGGCTTCGTGCTGAAGTCCGCCAACCCCCAGGCGTACCAGAACATCGGTCACATGGTGAACGAAGGCTAGGGCGTCCATCGCCCTGGAATCCTTTTCGGTAACGGGGACAGAGTATCACTCTGTCCCCGTCTCATTTTGGAGCTTCAAATCATGACCCAGTCTTTGAAGGGTCGGTCCGTCGTCGTTACCGGCGGATCGAAAGGCATCGGCAAGGGCATAGCGGGGGTGTTCGCGCTCTCGGGCGCCAAGGTCGCTATCATTGGGCGCCATATCGATCAGGCTGAAGCCGCGGCCGCCGCGATCGGCCACGGCGCCTTTGGCGTGGTGGGCGACGTCACCTCACTCGCCAGCATCGAGAGCGCGTTTGCTACAGTGGCCGCGAGAAACGGTGGCATCGACGTGTTGTGCGCCAATGCCGGGATTTTCCCGCAGGCGCGGCTCGAAGACATGACCTCGGACCAATGGGACGAGGTTGTCGACACCAACCTCAAGGGCACCTTCCACGCGGTCAAGGCGGCGGTTCCCTACCTCAAGACATCCGACCAGGGCCGCATCGTGCTGACCTCGTCGATCACCGGCCCGGTCACCGGTTTTCCCGGCTGGTCGCACTACGGCGCCACCAAGGCCGGGCAACTCGGCTTCATGCGCACGGCCTGCATCGAGCTGGCGAAATACGGCATCACCGTCAACGCCGTCATGCCGGGCAACATCATCACCGAGGGGCTTGCCGGCCTGGGCGAAGACTATCAGAAGACCATGGCCGCCTCTGTCCCGCTCAAGCGGCTCGGAACCGTGGAGGACATCGGCTACGCCGCACTCTACTTTGCGTCGAAGGAAGCCGGCTACGTGACCGGGCAGACGATCATCGTCGACGGCGGCCAGATCCTGCCCGAGAGCCTGGAAGCACTGGCATGATGATAGCGACCGTCTAGGAAAACTTGCGTAGATAGGCCTCGCACAGCCCGACGGTTCCCTCGGTGTAGGGCAAGCCCATCGACTTGGCGAGGTCCGTCTCCGCATGTGAGCCGATCCACGCAACCAGGAGCAGGCGGCGCAGCATTACGAAGGTCGGGATCTCGTCCTCATCCGCCTTGGGCAGGTCAAGCACGCGGCGATAGCCGGTCGTCCACGAGTGGATAAGATCAGCAGCCTGCGGCTCGTGCTCGTAGAAAGAGATGGGCGTCGCCGCGTCGTACATATACCAGCCGAAGCCGCAATCGTCGAAGTCGATGACCTTCACCGTCTTGCCGTCGATCAGCAGGTTGGCGAGCCGCAGGTCGCAATGGATGAGGCCGAATCGGTCATGGCCCTTGCCGAAGGCGTCGAGCCTGCGGCCGATCAGGTCCGCGGTGCGGCCAAAGAGTTTGGCTTTCGCGGCGTCGACGCCCATCCCGTCACGCCAGCGTCCCCAATGGGGGTTTTCCTCGCCGAGGCTTGTCTCGAAATCCCACACATGGCGGCTGAACCAGGATGGGCGCTTCCATTGCCGGGCGTGGATGTGCATGCGGGCCGTCACCTCGCCAAGCACCTCGAAAGGTTCGGCGAGCGCTTCGCCTATGCCCGGCTCCGAACCGGTCTCCCATTGCGACAGCACGACATTGCGGGGTTGCGCCAGCCTGGCATGGCCGACACGCTGGATGTGCTCGCCGTCCTTGCCCGCCACCGGCACGGGGGTGAGCACAATCCCGGTCTGGCGCAAATCGGTCAGCCAGGCCAGTTCGGACTGGATGGCCGTCCTTGAATGGTAGCCGTCGCGATGGATGCGCAGCGCCCAGCGCCTGCCGTCGCGAGCTGCAATCTTGTAAGTCGCGTTCTCCGACAGGTTGATCATCGCGACGGAAACATCCGCCGGCAGATCGTAGTTGGCGATCGCCGCCTCCGCCGTCTCCTGCAGGATGCCGAGCTGCTGATCATGGGTGAGCGCGTCGAAATCCGTCACTGTCCGCCCTGCCCCATCCCTGTGCCCTTGTCTTCTTGCGGAACCTGCGAGATCCCGGCAAGTCCAGAGTCCAGCCCGAGTTGGACGCCTGGCAGTTTCAACCAGGTTCGGGACATGTCAACTCGCTTTGCCTGCCTGATGCAGCAACTCGCGGGCGCGCGGCATTGCCGCATCGAAGCGATCCATGATGTCCCGGCAGGTTTCGTGATCGAGAAGAACGCCGGGCTTCCATTGCAGCACCCGCTTGTCGAGCGACGAGAAGATCGCCCAGACGCCCTGCTCGTAGAGTGCGCGTGACACGAAGACGGCGCCTTCCCTGTGGTTGCTGAACTCCAGGCCGAGGATCACGCCCTTCTGGCGCACCCCGGTGAAGATGTCGCCGTGACGAGCCTGCATCTCACGCATGGCCTGCGCCATGAATTCGGTCACGGTGCCGACATTGGCCACCAGCTCGGGTCGCTGCAGCATCTCGATGACCTTGTGAGCAACGACACAGCCGAGTTCGGCCCCGCCGGTGGTCGAGATGTGGGCCGCCCCGTCCTCGTTGAGCCAGCCGCCGGCCCTGTCGTTCACCAGCGTCGCGCTGATCGGATAGAGCCCGCCGGACAGGCCCTTTGCCGTCACCATGATGTCCGGCTGGACGCCATAGGCCTGCCAGCCCCACATGCTGCCCGTGCGCATGAGCCCGGTCTGAACCTCGTCGGCGATGTACATCGCGCCATGCTTTTCGCACAGCGCCTTGCAGGCGCTGAGATAGCCGTCCTTCGGCATTGGGAAGCCGTACGTGGCGGGGATCGTCTCCATGATCAGCGCCGCGACGTCTTCGCCCTTCAGCGCCTGCTCCATGGCGTCGATATCGTTGAACGGAACCTGGATGAACGTGTCCGGCTGGTCGGAAAGAAAGATCTTGGTGAAGCGCTCGTCGCCAGTCGCCACCGCGAGCCCCGAATGCCCGTGATACCCCTTGATGATCGACACGATCTTGCGCCGCTTGGTGGCATAGCGAGCGCTCTTGATGGCGATGTCCACCGCCTCGGCGCCGCCCGGCGCGAAGATCGCGTATTTCATTCCGGGCGAGACATTGACGAGGGATTCGGCCAGCGCCGTTCGCGCCACGGAGGGGAACCAGTGGTTGCCGATATCGAAATAGTCGAGCGCGCTCTTCAGCGTCTCGACCAGCTCCGGATTGCGGTGACCGAGATTGTAGGTGCCGCCATTGAGGTGCAGGTCGATCAGGCGGCGGCCCGACATGTCGTAGAGGAAATAGCCTTCACGCCTGCCGATCACCAGATCGATCCCGGCTTTCTGCCAGAACCTGGTCTTGTCGGGATTCCAGAAACGGATTGCCTTGTCGAAAAAATCCTGCTTCGACTCGAACTTGAAGGGGCCGAACTCGTACATGCCTGTTTTTTCCCCAGAGATTGATCGGCGCGCATCCAAGCGGGCGAGGCTCGTCCGCCTGATGATGCAGGATTACGGGCTGGCGAGAAAGGGGGCTGAAAGATGATCCTGAAGAACAGGACCGCGATCGTCACCGGGGCAGGATCGGGCATCGGCAGGGCGGCAGCGCTGATCATCGCGCGCGAGGGTGCGGTGGTTGGTGTGGCGGACCGCAGCGCTGACGGCGCAAACGCGACCGTCGAAAAGATTCTTGCTGCCGGTGGCCGGGCAAAGGCGCTTGTGTTCGACCTGACCGACGATCAGGCGCTTGAAGCCGGCTTTCACGATTTCATCCACACGCAAGGCAGGATCGACATCCTCCACAATCATGCCGGCGCACAGGTCGAGGGTGACCTGCTTGCTGTGAGTGTCAAAGGCTTCGACGCATCCTGGACGCTCAACGTGCGGGCTCACTTTCTGGGCGCCCGCATCGTCATGCCGTTCATGAAAGAGGCAGGTCGCGGGGTCATCCTCAACACGTCGTCGAGCTCCGGAGTGCTCTACGACCGCGAGATGATCGCCTATACGACGACCAAGCACGCGGTGATCGCGATGACGAGGCAGATGGCGGGCGACTATGGCCGCTTTGGCATTCGCGTCAACGCGCTTTGCCCCGGTTGGGTCGACACGCCGTTCAATGGCCCTTTCATCGCCCAGATGGGAGGCCGGGAAGCCATCGAAGCCTACATCCGCGAAAAAGTGCCGCTTGGTCGTTGGGCAAGCGTCGAGGAAATCGCCGAGTCCGTGCTGTTTCTCGTATCCGACCGGTCCTCGTACATGACGGGCCAGATTCTGGTTATCGATGGCGGAGAAACGGTTATCTAGGCGTGGGCTTCAGAAGGTTGTCCTTTCGGACCGGACCGAGGGGACCGGAGTTACCAGAAAATTGACGAACAGGCCCAAAACCATTTTCCGCCGAAGCCATAGGCTTACCCGATGACGTCCAATTCAAACTCGAGGAATTAGGCGTAAAATATTGATATGTAATAATCTGGTGGGCCCGGAGGGACTCGAACCCCCAACCAAGCGGTTATGAGCCGCCGGCTCTAACCATTGAGCTACAGGCCCCACGCGGGCTGGATTAATGTTTTTCGCCTCGCGGCACAAGGCTTTCCCGGCGGGCTTTCACAGATCGCCCAAATCAACCCATAATCGCGCCCTACGCGACGCCTGCGACCTGATCGCAGACCAAGGAGATTTTCATGACCAGACATCTTTTGCCCCTCGCGCTCGCCGCTGCAATCGCTTTTCCGGCGATGGCTGGAGCCGCCGATTTGCCGACGCCGCCCCGCATCGTTGTTACGGGTGAAGGCGAAGCAACCACGCCGCCGGACCTTGCATTGCTGTCGCTCAGCGTGATGCGCGAGGCCAAGACGGCTCGCGCGGCACTCGACGCCAACAACGACGCCATGGCCGCCGTGATCGCGGCGATGAAGGCGGCCGGTATCAAGGATCGCGACCTGCAGACGGCAGGCATCCAGATCAACCCGCGCTACAACTACACCAACAAGCCCGATGGCAGCCAGGATGCCGAGCTTGTCGCCTACCAGGTGACAAACACGCTTGCGGTGCGTGTGCGCGACATCGACAAAACAGGTGAGATCCTCGACAAGGCTGTCTCGCTCGGCGTCAATCAGGGCGGCGGCATTTCCTTCACCAACGACAACCCGGACGCCACGATCACCGAGGCGCGCAAGAAGGCGGTGGCCAATGCCGTGGCCAAGGCCAAGACGCTTGCGGAAGCCGCCGGCGTGACCATCGGCCGGGTGCTGGAGATTTCCGACCAGAACATCGCGCCGCCGCCGATGGCGATCAACGCCAAGGCCTTCGACGCGGCCGCCGGTGCGGCAGTGCCTACGCAAGCCGGCGAGAACGCCTACAATGTGCAGGTTACTGTGACGTTCGAACTGAAGTAGGCCACTCGGATGATGCGTGGTCGGGACTTGCCCGGCACGCATCACCACCCAACGACAACTGCTGCGCATGAAAAACCCCGCGGGATCGCTCCCGCGGGGTTTTGTTTGAGCCGCGCCCGTCCAGAGGTACGGGGGTCTCAGCTACCACAGACCGAGCTTCGCAGAAGGTCGTGTCTCCGGACTGACCCATTTGGGGGTCATGTCCCAGGCTGCTCTTCAAAGAAGAGCAGCCCCGGCACAGGCTAACCCTCGCAGAGGGTTATGCCGAAAGCCTTAGCGATAGATTACCGGGCAGCCGCGCTCATTGGCGAACACGATGACGACGCGGTCGCCGTCCTGGCGTCCCATCACCTTAACCGTACGGCGGTTGACATCGACGATGCGGGCACGGTGCAGGCCCATGCGCTCTGCCTTGTCGAGGGCGCGGTCCGGCGAGCAGCCGCGGCGCCAGCCGTCACGACGGTCATCGTCACGGCGCTCGTCGCGGCGATGGCGATAGCCGTCCTCGCCGACATAGACGCCGACGCGCGGGTCGTTGTTGTTGCCGAAGCCGAGATAGAGGTTGTCGGCATGGGCGGGCATGGCCGCCAGCGTGCCGAGGCCGACCAGCGCCGAAAGGGCTACTGTCTTGATCGTATTGAACATGGTTCTCTCTCCTTATTGCAGGCTCGCGCCCGTCCTCGTGAAATCGATGCAGTGACAATGCACTGGCCTGTCTGAACTGTTTACGAACTTGCCGTTCATCTGCGGTTCATGTGGCGTGAAATCTGCGCCAGCCTTCAAAATATGTCCCCAAACGCCCTGCCCGGTCTCTGGCTCCCGCGCGCCCCGCGGGCACGAGCTCATCGTCCCGGCGCGGGCCCTATGGCTCCTCATCGAGCATATAGTCAAAATAATCTTCAGGCTCGGCCAGCTCGGTCTCGCTGGCCTTGACCCGGCCGCGGATCGAAATGCCGGCCTCGTGCACGGTCTCGGCGCTGCCCGACACCAGCCGGTGCCACCAATAAAGGTCGCGGCCCTCGGCCACCAGCCGGTAGCCGCAGGTGCTGGGCAGCCAGCTGATGGTGCGCACATTCTGCGGTGTCAGGCCGACGCAATCGGGAACGCGCGCCAGCCGGTTGGCGTAGTCCGAACAGCGGCAGCTCTGCGCGTCGAACAGCCGGCAACCGACGCTGGTCCAGTAGATCTCGCCGGTATCCTCGTCCTCGAGCTTCGACAAGCAGCATTTGCCGCAGCCGTCGCACAGCGATTCCCACTCTGCCGGGCTCATCGCCTCCAGCGTCTTTGTTTTCCAGAACGGCGCTTCCATTTTGGGGATGTGGCCCCGGCACGCGCCGAGGTCAAGCGCCGCAACGGTTGAAATGCGGCCGCAACCCGGCCGAAAGACACGAAGTTGCCTTCAAAAGGCCGGCCAATCGCCCCGTACGGTGTATAAGTGGGCCATACTGGAACCAATCGCTCCAAGATCGGTTTCGGCAAGGATGGGACCCCACAAGGAGAGTTTTCGATGAAACGCCAACCACGGATTCTGGCAGGCACCGCACTTGGCCTGTTGATGGCATCCGCGCCGTTGGGCGCGTACCCGCTGCAAGGCAATGCCGCATTCGGCCTGGCCCAGCGCACGTCAGCCCCGTTCATTTTGGCGCAAGCCGCTTGCGCCGAGGGCGAATCGGCCGAAGCCTGCGCGCAGAAGCAAGGGAAGAGAAAGCAGGAGCAGCCCGCCCAGGCGGAGCAACCGGCACAAGGTGAGCAGCAGCCGCGCAAGAAGCGTGATCAGCAGCAGCAGACCGAACAGGCGCCTGCCGAGCAACCTGCGCAAGGCGAGCAGCAGCCGCGCAAGAAACACAACCAACAGCAGCAAACGGAGCAGGCGCCAGCGGGCGAAGCCGCTCCCGCAACCGACGAGCAGCAGCCGCGCAGGAAAAAGCGCGATCAGCAGCAGCAAACCGAGCAGGCACCCGCCGGCGAGGCTGCTCCCGCAACCGACCAGCAGCAGCCGCGCAAGAAGAAGCGCGATCAGCAGCAACAGCAGATCGAGCTGGCACCTGCAGGCGAAGCCGCTCCCGCAACCGACCAGCAGCAGCCGCGCAAGAAGAAGCGCGACCAGCAGCAGCAGACCGAACAGGCGCCCGCTGGCGAGGTCGCTCCCGCAACCGGCGAACAGCAGCCGCGCAAGAAGAAGCGCGACCAGCAGCAGACCGAAGCCCCTGCCGGGCAGGCGCCCGCCAACCAGGCCGAGCCCGCCAACGACAACCAGCAGGTCAAGCCCGGCAAGAAACACAAGCAGGACCAGCAGAAGGAGGCACCGGCCGTAACACCGGAAGCTGCCCCAACGCCGAAGGAAGCGCCCGCTGGCGAAGGAACGACGCCCAAGGTCGAGGCGGCTCCTGCCGGCGAACAGCCGGCGGTCCAGGGCGAACAGCCCCAGGACAAGACAAAGAAGCACGGCAAGAAGCCGGTGGGTGAACAGCCCGCGAATGGCGAGCAACCCGCCAATGGCGAACAGCCGCAGACAGGCAAGCAGCCCGCGACAGGTGAACAGCCTGCCAATGGCGAGAAGCCCGCCAATGGCCAGAAGCCGGCTACCGGCGAACAGCCGGCCAATGGCAACAAGGCAGCACCTGTCCAAGGTGAAACCCCGGTGCAAGGCGAGGCGCCCACCGATCCGAATGCTGCCCCTATCCTCGACAGCCAGAAGGATGCCGAGCGCAAAGGTGGCGGCCGCAAGCATGGCGACAAGAACGGCCAGCAGAATGGCGGTGACCAGAATGGTGGCCAGAACGCCCAGCAAGGCGGCGATAAGGCCGGCAAGCCGGTCGTCGCTCCTGTCGACCAGGGTCCACCGCCCGCCGACGACAAGGCCGCCCAGCAACAGCTAAAGCCTGAAAAATTCGTCCCCGTGACGGAAGAAAAAGGCAAGCGTCTCGACCGCGCGCCCGACGAGAACATCCGTGATCGCCGCCGCCCCAAGGGCGTCGACGTGCTCAAGGAGATCGGCGACCGCGTCATCATCCAGCTCGGCGGCCAGACGATCGTCCAGAGCAATGACGGCACGCGCATGAATCGCGGCGCCAAGGATGTCTATTATGAGGATCTGCCGCAGAACCGCACCCGCGAAACCGTCGAGCGCGGCAATGGCGTCCAGATCGTCACCATCCGCAATCGCTATGGCGATGTCATTCAGCGTTCACGCATCACGCCCGATGGCCGCGAATATGTGCTGAGCTATGTCGACGAGCAGGACTATCAGGATGAGGGCGACTGGCGCGATCCCGGCGACGACCTGCCGCCGATGCGGCTGACCATTCCGCGCCGGCAATACATCCTCGATTCCGAGGACGTCGAGAGCCCGGATGACTACTACACCTTCCTCGAACAGCCGCCGGTGGAGAAGGTCCAGCGTCTGTATTCGATCGACGAGGTCAAGCGCTCGGCCCGCGTGCGCGACATCGCACGCCGCGTCGACCTCGACACGCTGAACTTCGAATTCGGTTCGGCCTCGATCTCCGACACCGAGGTGCAGAAGCTCGAGGGCGTCGCCAACGCCATGGAGAAGCTGTTGAAGAAGAACCCGGCGGAAACCTTCCTGATCGAAGGTCATACCGATGCGGTCGGCACGCCGGAGGCCAACCTGGCCTTGTCGGATCGCCGTGCCGAATCGGTGGCCGAGGCGCTCACCAACGCCTTCGGCATCCCGCCGGAGAACCTGACGACACAGGGCTATGGCGAGGAGTATCTGAAGGTGAACACATCGGCACCCAACCGCGAGAACCGGCGCGTTGCCATCCGCCGCATCACCTCGCTGGTGGCACCCGTCGCCAGCAACAATTGACCTGATTTTCCAGTAGCTTGCAGTGGCTTCTGGAATTAGGTCGGCAAACAACCCCATCCCGGTCAACCGGGATGGGAAGCATGCCCTGGCTCAACAAGAATTGTACGGGCATTAGAGCCGGCTCATTGAATCACGGGCTTTCACACCCCAGATTCTGGTCTGGGCGTTCCCTGCCCCATCCCGACTCCAGCGGGATGCATTGAGCCCCGCCGGCCCTCGCCGGCGGGTTTTTTTTGCTAAGGGCAATTCCATGAAAAGTGTGAAATCTTTTTTCGCGGGGACTGCGTCAAAAACACCGAGATAAAGCTGTTCGGCGTCGCCTTGGGGACGGCGAACCTGTCCATCAATTTGTCTTGCAAACCGAGGTAAGCTGGCCGAAATACGGCCCGACACCGACAAGAGAACCAAGCGGAACCAGCCATGAAGCGTCTCGAACTCGCCATCGAATCGATCATCCTCGCCTCGCGCTGGCTGCTCGTCGTCTTTTATATCGGCTTGGCCCTGGCATTGGCGGTCTATGCGCTATCGTTCGGCAAGAAGCTCTACGAGTTCGTCGCCGTGGCCTTCACGCTCGGTGACACCGACACCATCCTGAAGATGCTTGGCCTGATCGACGCCGCACTGGTTGCTTCGCTGGTCGTGATGGTCATCATCTCGGGCTACGAAAACTTCGTCAGCCGTTTCGACGACCAGGATGGTGGCGTCCATTGGCTTGGCACGATTGATGTCGGTTCGCTGAAGGTCAAGGTCGCCTCGACCATCGTCGCCATCTCGTCCATCCACCTGTTGCAGGTGTTCCTGAACTCGTCCTCCTACACCAACGAACAGCTGATGTGGCTGACCATCATCCACCTCGCCTTCGTCGTCTCGGCGCTGATGCTGGCCTATATCGACCGGCTCATGGGGCTGAGCAAAGGCAAGAAGGACGAGGTGTGAAGCAGCCCCCGTCTTCCCGTCAGTAAATATTCTTGATCTTGCTATCCGTCCGCGCAAACACCTCGTCCGGGACGAAGAAGTCGCCGGCCAACGGCCCGGTGGCGCCTGGTGAATAGACCGAAAAGTCGCTGACGCCCTCGGCGCGCAGCACCTCCTCGTCGATGTAGAAATTGCCTGATGCTTCGCGCGACGGCCGCATGAAAATGGCATGCGCGGCGTCGGCCATGATATCGGGCGACCGGCTCATCGCCACAACCGTTGCTCCCCCCAGCAGATTGCGCACCGCGGCCGTATCGATGGTCGAGATCGGCCACAGCGAATTGACCGCGATGCCGTCTTTGGCAAACTCGGCACTCATGCCCAGCGTGCACATCGACATGCCGAACTTGGCCATGGTGTAGGCAACATGGTTCTTGAACCACTTGGCCTTCATGTCGAGCGGCGGCGCCAGATTCAGGATGTGAGGATTCTTAGCCAACTTCAGGTGCGGAATGCACATTTTGGACACCAGGAAGGTGCCGCGCGTGTTGATCTGATGCATCAGATCGTAACGCTTCATGTCGGTCTCCAGCGTGCCGGTGAGCTGGATGGCGCTGGCATTGTTGACGCAGATGTCGATGCCGCCGAATTTTTCGACCGTCTTTGAAACAGCCTCGGCGACCTGCGCCTCGTCGCGAATATCGCACAACATGGGCAGCGCCTTGCCGCCCGCCTGCTCGATCTCTTCGGCGGCGGTGTAGATCGTGCCCGGCAGCTTCGGATGCGGCTCGGCGGTCTTGGCGGCGATCGTCACATTGGCGCCGTCGCGCGCGGCCCGCAGCGCGATCGCCAGCCCGATGCCGCGCGACCCGCCGGAGATGAACAGCGTCTTTCCCTTGAGCGACATTTTTCCTCCGCGTGAATTGTTTCTCCAGACAATCCTTGCCCGCGCCGCCGCCGGATACAAGAGCTTGCCAAGGGAAGCCATGGTGACGCTGGGGAGGCTGGTCGAACCGGTGCCCGAAATCTGTTGGCGAAAACGGCCGTCAGGTATATATTCTATACAAACAGGTAGAATGTAGAATGGCACTCTCGATCAAGAACACGGAAGTCGAAGAACTGGCGCGAGAACTCGCCCGGCGCCGCCGCGTGTCCGTGACGGAGGCGATCCGCCAGAGCCTCGAGCGCGAGGTCGCGCGCGAACGGCTGGTGCCGAGACCAAAAGACTCTGATTTACTAACAAAGCTTAGGGAAATTTCTGACCGAGCGGGTCGCATCCCACGCATCTCCGACATGACGGATGATGAGATTCTCGGATACGATGAGCTGGGCATTCCGAACCGATGATCATTGATTCATCGGCAATCGTTGCGATCCTGCGATCCGAGGCCGATCGCGACATCTACCTCTCCGCCATAGATCGTGCCGAAATACGCAGAATTCCGGCACCCAACCTCGTTGAAACAACGATGGTCCTCACGGGACTGCATCGATCCGATATGATGGAAGAATTGGATGCGTTTCTACGCACTGCGTCGATAGAGACAATCGCCTTCACCGCCGACCACGCAGCTGTCGCCCGCCAGGCGTTTCTGCGTTACGGCAAGGGCCGACATCCGGCGGCGCTGAACTTCGGCGACTGTATCGCCTACGCCACGGCAAGGCTCGAAGCCATGCCGCTGCTGTTCAAGGGTGATGACTTCCGACTGACCGACATCGAAGCGGCGGTGTGATCAATATCAGACCAGCACCAGCCCCTGCCGCATCGCAATGGCAATGGCATCCGTGCGGTTGGCGGCCCCCAGCTTGATCAGGATCGCGGCGACGTGGAATTTCGCCGTGTGCACGGAAATGTTGAGCCGCCGCGCGATCACCTTGTTGGGCGCGCCTTCGGCCAGCAGCGCCAGCACTTCGGCCTCGCGTGGCGACAGCGACGGGCGGGGGGCAACACCATCGTCGAGCGATTCCTCGCCGAACAGCCCGCCTTCGTTTCCAACTCTGTTGGCTCCGCTATCGAAATCATCATGGCGATCCGGCGTCGAACGCCTGTCGCCGGACACCCGGTAGCCGGCCGCCGCCAACCTGACGGCAGCCGCTATCAGAGTTGCATTCGCGCTGACCGGCAGCACCGCAAACACCTGGCCTTCCGGCCGGATGGCGCGCGCCGACAGCAGCACCTGTGGGGGCGGCGTATGGCCAGCCCTCACCCGATCGACCCAGGCCGCGCTGTTGGCAACGGTATCATCGATGACCGCGACATCGGCTACCCCGCCGCCGGCCATGACCGGAAGCAGATCGTGCGCCATGGCAAGCGAAGCTGACAAGCGCTCGGCGCGCGCGGCATCGCGCAGCGCGATCAGCACCACGAACCGGCGCTCGCCGCCCGCCACGTCCGGGCCAACCATATCAGGCCCAGCCGCGTCAGGTCTTGTCAGCGTATCGCTTTCCATCAGCCCTCTCAGCTCAGCGGCTTTTCGCCAACGGTCAGCGCGACATCGCGCTGTTCGCCGCCGCGCACCACGCCAAGCGTCACCGAAACACCGGCGCTATCCGGTCCAAGCCTGCGGATCAGGTCGCGCGGACCATGCACGGCTTCACCATTCCACGCCACGATGATGTCGCCCAGCGACAGGCCGGCAGCCTTGGCCGGACCGTTGTCGTCGAGGCTCATCACCATCGCGCCATGCGCGTCGCGGTCACGCACCGGATGCAGGCCGGCACCGAGATAGCCACGCGCAACATGGCCCTTTTCGCGCAGTGTCGCCACCGCGCGTTCGATCGTCTCGTAAGGCATGACTAGCGCCCGGCCACGCGGCCCGAACAACAGCATGCCGATCAGCGCCCCCTTGGCGTCGAGCACCGGGCCGCCCTCGAAACGGCCACCGGCGCCGACGGCCAGATTGATGCGCCGGTCGATCGTGCCGCCGCGCATCGAGCGCCAGGCCGGGCCGACTTCACCGACCGAACCCGATACGGCCAGTGCCGAGCCCTGGCTGCTGCCGACGGCGATGGCAATGTTGCCGGGCCGCACCGCGTCGGCCTTGGCCAGCGGCGCGGCGTTGACGGCAGTGGCCGGCTTCAGCAAGGCAACGCCGGTCGAAGGATCGCGCCCAACCAGTTCGGCCTTCACCGTCTCGCCCGAAGCCAGCGTCAGCTCGATCTCCTCGCCGGCCTCGACAGCTTCCTCGGCGGTGACGAAATAGCCGTCACTCCAATGGAAGGCGCTCGCCGTGCGGTGATGATGGGTGGCGAAACCAGCCGTTGCCGGCGCCGCCTTGGCTGCGAGATCGGCGACAGCCTCCGAAAACGCACTCAGATTGAAATCGCTCATATTGGTCTCCTGGGTTTCTTGCATGCCCCAGATATCGCTCGGCAGTGCGTCCGGAGGTACTCGCCTGACGGCTAGTTGCTGGTTTGACTGGCCATCTGGTCAGGTCGCGGCGGTTCCGGCCGCTCCGCACATATAGTGCGTGCCGCCCAAAAGTGCTCAGCGGTTTTGGGATAACGGCACGCACAAGAAAAAAGTCATCCTTTCGCCTGAAAACACGGAGCCTGACCATGGCCCTCGCCGCTGCCAAATTTGAACCCGACGATACATTGCTCGACGCCTATTCGACGACGGTAGCGGATGCGGTCGACCGCATCGGTCCCGCCGTCTGCCGCATCGAGCGCATTGGCGGCCAGGGCGGCCATGGCTCCGGCTTCGTGATTGCGCCGGACGGGCTGGTCGTCACCAATTTCCATGTCGTCGGCGACGCCAAGACGGTGCGCGTCTCGATGCCGGACGGTGCCTCCAGCGAGGGCCGCGTGCTGGGCCGCGATCCCGACACCGACATTGCGCTGGTACGCGCCGACGGCAGCTTTGCCGATGTGGCGCCGCTGGGCGATTCCAAGCGGCTGCGGCGCGGCCAGATCGCGATTGCCATCGGCAACCCGCTCGGCTTCGAATGGACGGTCACATCAGGAGTCGTCTCCGCACTCGGCCGTTCCATGCGCGCTTCGACCGGCCGGCTGATCGACGACGTCATCCAGACCGACGCAGCGCTCAACCCCGGCAATTCCGGCGGTCCGCTGGTGTCGTCGGTCGGCGAGGTCATCGGCGTCAATACCGCCATGATCCACGGTGCCCAAGGCATTGCCTTCGCGGTCGCCTCCAACACCGCCAATTTCGTCATTTCGGAGATCATCCGCTTCGGCCGCGTGCGCCGTGCCTTCATCGGCATTTCCGCCGACACCACGAACCTGCCGCGCCGCGCCGCCTTGTTGTCGCAGGTGTCGACCAGCACGGCGGTGCGGCTGCGCAGCGTCGAGAAGGACGGCCCGGCGGCCAAAGCAGGCCTGAAGGAAGGCGACATCATCGCGGCAATAGACGGCCGCCCGGTCACCGGCGTCGACGACCTCGTGCGCATGCTCGACGCCGAACGCATCGGCCGCGAGACGCTGTGCACCGTGGTGCGCCGCACCGGCGTCAGCCAGGTGACGGTGACGCCGGTGGCGCGCGGCTGAGATCCATGGTCAACCGAAGTGCCACCTGATTTCGCGGAAGCGATTACTTGGAGTATTTTGCCTTGCAGGCAGGGCTCAATTCGCTGAGGTGCTTCCTGAGGCACGACGCAGCCTTGCCAATGGGTGTCGTTGAGCAAAGCCGTTTGTAATCGGGTGAACATGGCGACGCGGTGTGCATCGAGTGACCGCCTTTCGCATCCGCCAGTCCGGCGGCGAAGAGACCGATGACGGCGGCAAGGCCTGCGACAGAAACTGCTCTAAACATGACTTCCCCTTCCCTTGAGACAAGGCAGACAATCACCTTATCCCTAGGTTAGCCATTGCTGATGTTGCACGACTTCGTGATACGCGAAGCGCCGGCTGCGTGGAGAAGCAGCAGGAATCTTTTCCCCAGGACCATTCGATCAAGTCCCCGCCGCCCCCTCCGCATATTGCGCCAAAAACTCCTCGCTGGGCGGGATCGGCTTGATCACGTCGATGAGTACGCCATTGGGATCCCTGGTGATAAAATGGCGCTGCCCAAACGGCTCGTCGCGCAGCTTCCGCAGGATTGGCAGGCCGGCGGCAAGGATCCGCTCATAGACCGCGTCGGGATCGCGGACCTCGAAATTGATCAGCAGGCCCGACGTGCGCCCCCGCCCCTCTTCCGGGATTGTTTCGTGGTCGCCCTGGACGATGCCGAGATTGACGCGTTTGTTGTCGACCGATTGCAGGTGCACGTACCAGTCGCTCTCGAACAGCGGCTGGAAGCCGAAATGCTTGATGTAGAAGGCTGCCGTGCCGGCGACGTCGCCGGTCATCAGCACCGGGTAATAGCTCGTGGTCTTCATCTTTCCTTCCCCCATCAATTAACATACAGTCTGCATGTAGATCGAATTAACATACAGGCTGCATGTATGCAACAGGAATCCGCGCGGCGCTCCAACCGCGACCGCACCCAGGCGACGCGTGCCGATCTGATCGCCGCGGCGCGAAAGCTGTTCACGGAAAAATCCTATGCCGAGACCGGCACGCCGGAGATCGTTGCCGCCGCCGGCGTCACGCGCGGTGCGCTCTATCACCATTTTGCGGACAAGCAGGCGCTGTTTGCCGCCGTGGTCGAGCAGGAAGCTGAAGCCGTGGCCGACGAGATCGAACGCGCTTCGCCACCCTCGCTTGAAGCCGGCGATGGGCTCATCGCCGGCTCCGACGCCTATCTCGACGCCATGCGCGCCCCCGGCCGCACGCGGCTGCTGCTGCTCGACGGCCCGGCCGTGCTCGGCCGCGCCGCCATGGACGCGATCGACAACCGCCACGGCAACCGTTCGCTGCGCGAGGGCCTGGTCGCCGCGATGCGCGCCAATAGGATGACGAGATTGCCGGCCCAAGCACTGACCGCGCTGCTTGCTTCCGCCTTCGACCGCGCCGCACTCGCCATCGAGGCTGGCGCGTCAGCGGAAGATTATCGCGCTGTGCTCATGGCGCTGATTGACGGATTGTCTCCGGCTCTTCCTCAGGCACCTCGCCCGGCTCGAACTCGTTAAAGCAACCGAGCTGGCGCTTGAACTGGTCGATCAACCAGGCGGCGGCCGGCTTCGGGCTGCGGTCGTTGCGGTGCATGGCAAACAGCGGCGACTTCACCTCGCTGAAGGGTTCGAGGTCGAGTTCGACCAGCCGGCCGCTGGCCAGGTCGTCTGCTATCAGCCAGCGCGGCAGGCCGCCCCAGCCCAACCCCTCGCGCATCAGAATATGCTTGGTGCGCATGTCCGTCAGCCGCCAGGTGCGATAGGCGAAGACACCGTAGTCGCGCCCCTTTGTGCGCTCGGACTGGTCGGTGACGACAAGCTGCGTATGGTCGCGCACATCCTCGATCGCAAGCGGTTTCGGCAGCAGCGCCAGCGGATGGGTGGGCGCCGCGGCCGGTACGATCGACATGAAGCCGATGCGCACGAGATGGACGTCAACGTCGCCCAGCAGGCCGCCAATACCAAGATCTGCCTGGCCGCTGACAACATGATCGGGGATGATGCCGAGCGTGCCGATATGAAGGCGCAACATAACCGTCGGAAACTGCGCCTCGAAAGCCTTCAGCACCTGCACCAGCACGGGCGAGGGCAACGCCACATCCACCGACAGCGCCACTTCGGCCTCAAGCCCGTGATGATGGCCGTCGACGCGTGAGCGGATGCGCTGCAGCACACCGATCATGCGCCGCGCATCGTCCAGCATCGCCCGGCCGATCTCGGTCAGCTGCGGCTCGCGCGTGCCCTCGCGCTCGAACAGCTTCAGCCCAAGCTGCGCCTCGAGATTGGCAATGCCATAGCTGATGACGGATTGCGCCCGGTTGAGCTTGCGGCCGGCTGCCGAGAAACTCCCGGTATCGGCAACGGCGACAAGGATCTGAAGCTGGTCGAGGGTTGGGTTGGGTTGCATCATTGTATCTATTTTGTGGATGGATCGTATCGAAAATATACCAGTTTATCTGATGGATCGATAGCCCCATATGTGGTGGGACAATTCAATCCCCTACTGGAGAGCCCCGCTATGTCCATTCTTCTTGTTACGTCGAGCCCGCGCGGCGCTGCCTCGCACTCGACCCGCATTGCAACCGAATTCGCCGAAAAACTCGTCGCCGCCGATCCGTCAAACACGCTTGTCGTGCGCGACCTCGTCGCTAACCCGCTGCCGCATATCGACGCTGATTATTCGACCGGCATCTACACGCCTGCCGAAGCGCGCACCCCGCGCCAGGCTGAGGTGGTCGGCGTCTCCGACGTCGTGCTCGACGAGCTGTTCGCCGCCGACACGGTGATCCTGGCCACCGGCTTCATCAACTTCAACATCTCCTCGACGCTGAAGTCCTGGGTCGATCACATCGCCCGCTCCGGCAAGAGCTTTGCCTACGGCGAAGGCGGCCCCAAGGGCCTCGTCACCGGCAAGAAGGTCTATATCGTGCTGGCTTCGGGCGGCATCTATTCGGAAGGTGCCGCCGTTCAGTTCGATCACGCCGTCCCCTATCTGCGCGGCGTGCTCGGCTTCCTCGGCATGACCGATGTCGACGTCATCCGCATCGAAGGCGTCGGCATGGGCCCGGACGCGGTGACCGCAGCACTCGCCAAGGCGACCGCCAAGGTCGACGCGGTCGTAGCCGCCAGCCAGCAGGTTGCTGCGGCTGCGTAAACAACCAACCATCTGAGCTCGAAGGCAGGCGCCCGCGCCTGCCTTTTTCGTTCTATCTGATGAAGTGCCTGAGCAGACCCGCCGAAGCGACCCCGATCAAGACGGTCGGCAGCATGGACAACCGCGTCGCGGCGACAAAGGTGATGGCCAGCGCCAGAAGGTCGGCAGGGTTCCGCGACACGAAGGCCGGCGCGATGACCGAGATCAGCACGCAGCCGGGCGCTGCCTCCATCACCGCCGTGGCACGTGCGCTGAGCGTGCGGTTGCGCAGCACGACATAGCCGCCGATGCGCGTCAGATAGGTGACGCCGGCCATCAGCACGATGGTGAGAAGGGTTGCAGCGCCGATCATGCATCACCTGCCATCAGCCAGGCCGAGGCCAGCCCCGACACCGCGCCCGCCGCGACGTACCAGGCGCCGGGAACGAAGAGATAGACAAGGGCGGCAACGACCAGGCTGACCAGCCAGGGCCGCGCCGCCGCCATCCCCTTCCACATGCCGCGCATCAGCACCAGGAAGACAGCCGGAAACGCCATGTCGAAACCGTAGTGCTGGACATCGCCGAGCATCGGCCCAAGCAGCGCGCCCGCCGCCGTGAAGCCCACCCAGGCCAGGTACATCGCCAGGGCCGCGCCCATGTAGTAACGCAGGCTGAAGGCCGGCGTGATGCCGGCCTCGGTGCGCTGTTTGGCGTCGGCCAGGCCGAGCGCCCAGCTTTCGTCGCACAGGAAGAACAGGGCCGCGAATGCCTTGCGCTGCGGCAAATGCCCCAGGAAGGGCGCCAGGGCTGCCCCCATCAGGAAGTGACGGCTGTTGACCAGGAAGGTGATGGCAACGATGAGCGCGATGTGCGGCGGCGATGTCCAGAGCTGGATGGCCGCGAATTCCGAACCGCCGGCGAAATTCAATCCCGTCATGAGTGGCAGCTCGACGGCGCTCAGGCCTTTCTGCGTCGCCTGCGCGCCCAGCACCAGCGCATAGGGGGTTGTGCCGAGCAGAACCGGCACGCACGACATGACCCCGCGCCGGAACTCCGAACCCGATCCGCCGTCAATCGCCTCGGACGATGCTGCTTCAGAAACGCTCATGATTTTCCACAGACTGGCCTCGCGGCCTCCGTTTTCGGTTACGCGTCGGATGGTGATGATGTCGGCGCAACCATACAAAGTTGGCCTCGCAATTTGGTTGCGAAGATTGTTGTCTTTGCCATTATTTTGGCATTCAATGTCACAATTCGTGGAAGGGGTGGAATTCAACACCATGAACCTGGATGACATCGACAGGCGCATCCTGCGGGCGCTGCAGCGCAACGGGCGGATGGCCAACAACGATCTGGCCAATGAGGTCGGCCTGTCGCCCTCGCCTTGCCTGCGCCGGGTGAAGCTTCTGGAGGAGGCTGGCGTCATCGACCGCTATGTCGCCGTGCTCAACCCGGCCAGCATCGGCAAGGGCCTCACTTTCTTCACCCGCATCTGGCTGAAGACGCAGGACGAGGACACGATCGAGCATTTCGCCGCCGAAGTGGCCAAGCTGCCGCAAGTGATGGAATGCTATCTGATGCTCGGCGACTGCGACGCCATGGTGCGCGTGGTGGCGGCCGACATCAACGACTACCGCCGCTTCCAGTCTGAGCATCTCAGCCGCATCAAGGGCGTCCAGAACGTCAAGACCGACGTCCCGAGCTGGACGATCAAATACACGTCGGAATTGCCGATCTGATCATCGAGACTCAGAGAGGCCATGAGAGTCGCGCAACGACGGCCTGACGGATTGGCTCTGGCGCCGCGCCACAACAGCCCAACTTGATGGTGGGTTACGGCGACAACAGGCGGCGGCCAACCTAATCTACATTGAATTTCATCACGCCGGAGAAGGTCTCCGGCCGTCGGCAACGCCAGCCTTGGCCTCATATCGAGTTGCGCATAAGCAACAGTGACGATGCATTGCGGCTATTGGCCACAGAAATGTGAGTATTTCCAGGGCTTTTGCTTGACAGACGTTTCCGACCGTCCAACTTTAGCTCCGACGCATAAACCAGCGGGCGGGTGGGGCTTATGTTTTCGAATTCGGACTGCAGGTTTCGCAGCCATCGCAGGGCGTTGCTGGCATTTTTCGCTCTGCTTTCCGTTTACTGGGTAACGCCGGCTTCAGCACAGGTCGTTTTCGGCGGCGACGCGGGTGATCCCGAAAACACGATCTGTAGCTTTGCCGGCGTGATCGGCACAACGATCAACGACGATTGTAGTAACTCAGACGACTCTTTTGTCGCCGCGCCAGGAATCACTATAGGCCCGAGCGGCAGCCAGATTAACTTCGACGCTGCGACGGGAGCCGCCACGTTCGGTGGGGCGGTCGACATGGGTGGCAATGTTGTAAAAAATGTTGGTACCCCGACCGCGGGAACGGATGCAGCTAACAAGGACTATGTCGACGGTGTTGTTGGCGATGCTTCGGCAAAGAACGTCGAGCAGGACGGACGGCTCGACGCCGTGGAAGCCAAGAACACCGAGCAGGACGGAAGGCTCGACAGCGTCGAGACAAAGAACACCGAGCAGGATGCGACCCTCACCGATCACGAGACGCGTATCACGCAAACGGAAACCACGAATACCCAACAGGACATCCGGCTCGACGGCCACGACACGATGCTTGCATCCCTCGATACCCGTGTGACGACAAATACAAGCGATATTGCCCTGCTCGACGGGCGGGTCGGTGCCCTGGAAAGTGGTTTCGCTGATCTGGGCAACCAGATTTCCGAGAATCGGACCGAGGCTCGCCAGGGCATCGCAGCGGCGATCGCCATGACCACCGCGCCAATGCCATCTGCCCCCGGCCGCACGAGTTGGGCTGGGAATGTCGGCTATTTCAAAGGCGAAACGGCTTTCGGTGGCTCGTTCGCTCATCGCTTCGATTTCAACGAGCCTTTCGCGCTCACCGCAGGCTATGCCTATGGCGGCGGCAGCAGCCACGGTTTCCGCGTCGGCCTGGCAGGCGAGTTCTAGCTGGCTACACTGCGGCAGATTGCGAAGAAGCGGCCGGCAGCGATGCCGGGAGGGTTTGGAATGCGCAGATTTACATGGCTGACAGCACTGCTTCTGGCCCTGTTTTGCAGCCAAACACCACAGGCATATTCTCAAGCGAAAAAGGACGACCGCTCCACCCCCAAGGCATCCGAGAGCCCAAAGCCGGCCAACATCGACCACAACGGCATCCTGATCCTGATCCGGTCCACATTGCTGGCGCTGGACCATGCCAACAAGACAGGCGACTATTCCGTCTTGCGCGAGCTGGGTGCTCCGGAGTTTAAAACGAACAACCCAGCCCGTCTGGCTGAGGCCTTCGCAAAGCTGCGCAACGAGGAAGTCGACCTCAGCGGCGTCGCAGTGCTCGAGCCGCAGCTGACGTTGATGCCGCAGATCGAAGCCAACGGCATGTTGCACATGGCGGGTTTTTTCCCGTCAGCCGCCATGCAGCTAAATTTCGAATTTGCCTTCGCCCCTGTCGACCGGCAATGGAAGATATCGGGCATGTCGGTCAAACTAGGCGCCAGCACGCCGTCGGCCCCCGATAGTCCCTCCCCTGTTGCGCCCGCACCCGCTCAAGAGAAACCAGAAGCGCCCGCCGCCGCCATCACCACAAAACATCAGGCCAAAAAGAAATAATCAAAGCACGCCTTATTCAGTCGTGTTACGCGGAAGATGCTTGAGCGCATGGATCAGCACCACGACGTTGATCCGAAACAATGTTATCTGCATGTCGACTTGAGCTCGGCCCGAACGTCTTTGAAACGTGACCGGAATCGCCCGGCGGCGTCATGTGTATTCGTCGAGGCGCCGTCTTCGTCCGCCAGGTTGACGCAGGGCGCCAGGCCTCGATCCATGTCGAGAATGCCGCCTTGCCAATGCTCGTTCGGGACTGAAACCTCGCGCATGAAATCCACGAAGCTGCGCACGGTCTGCGACAGCTCGCGCTTGCTCGGGAACAGCAGGTTGACCTCGACCGGCGCGATGTCCCAATCGGTGAGCAACGGGACGAGACGGCCCTCAGTGAAGTCGTCGAGGCAGAGATACGTGGAAAGCATGCCGAGACCAGAGCCATTGCGGACCAGTTGGTGGATGGTCAGCGCATCGTTGACGCTGACCCGGTTGCGGACGTCGACCGTGGCCATCTCGCCGCCCCGGTAAAAATGCCAGGTCCGCGTCCGGCCGTCGCCGCGCGGCATTTCGATACACTCATGCGTGGATAGATCGGCCGGCGTCAGCGGCGTGCCATGCCGGCTGAGATAGTCGGGCGCGGCGGCGAGGCAGCGGCGCACGCTGCCCAGGCGTGTCGCCACCAGTGCCGAATCCGGCAGCGGCCCCATCCGGATCGCCACGTCGACCCGCTCGGCGACAAGATCAAGGTCGCGGCTGGTCAGGTCGAGTGCGACGTCGACATGCGGAAAGCGGGCGAGGAATGCAGGCAGATGCCGGGACAGGACATTGATGCCGAAGCCAATGCCGGCACTGATGCGCAGCAGGCCGCGCGGCTCGCCGGCGAGGCTCTCGACATAGGTCACCGTCTCGTCGATCCGCGCCATCAGCTCGACGCAACGCGTCTGCAGCGCTTCCCCGGCGGCGGTGAGGATCACCGCTCGGGTGGTGCGCTGGAACAGCCGCGCGCCCAGCTGCTGCTCGAGCCTTGCAATGTTGCGGCTGACCGTCGATTTCGGCAGGCCGAGCGCGCGGCCCGCAACCGAGAAGCTGCTGGTCGCCGCCACTTTCTCGAAAACGCGCAAATCATTGAGATCGATCATATCGGCGACTGTTCCATCCGTGGGACAGTGAGTCCAGCCGGTCGAACGAGCTTTTTGCTGTGCCGGCCCTAACTAGCGGGTACCAATGACACGACAGCTGGCAGCCCCGCCGATACAATCCCTGGAGACCAGACATGCCCGAATTCGAAATCCCCCCGGACGACCTCGATCGCCAGCTCTCTGTCGTCGATCCCGACGATGCGTCGCTTCAGCATCTGGCCGTGGTCGGCGACACCTACACCGTGCTGCTGTCCGGCGCACAGACAGCCGGACGCTTCTGCCTGATCGACATGAAGGTTCCGAATGGCGGCGGCCCCGGCCCGCACCGGCATGATTTCGAGGAAATGTTCCATCTCCTGGAAGGTGAGATCGAATTCATCTTCCGTGGCGAGAAAAGCGTGGCCAAGGCAGGCATGACGGTGAACATCCCCGCCAACGCGCCGCATTCCTTCAAGAATGTCTCAGGCGCGGATGTGCGCATGTTGTGCCTATGCGCACCCGCCGGGCAGGAGGTATTTTTTGCCCAGGTCGGCACACCGGTCGAGAGCCGCACCGCATCCGCGCCAGAACTGACAAAGGACCAATTCGGCGCCTTCCTCGCCAAGGCCGCGGCGCTCGCCCCGGAATTCCGCACCGAACTTCTCAAGCCTTGAGCCAACTCATGAGCGTCGAAATCCATCCCGAGGACGAGAGTGACCGCGCCGTCATGCAAGCGATGCGCGACTTGCTGGCGACGCTGCCGGCGCTGGAATTTGCCCCGGCATCGCGGCCGGTTTTCGAAGAGCTGATGCAACACACGCCTGCAGCCGACGGTGTCAGTTTCGAGACAGGCACGGTCGGAGCGGTGTCGGGCGTCTGGTGCCGGCCAACGGCCAGTGCCACACAAGCGGTTATCCTCTATCTTCATGGCGGGGCCTATGTTCTGGGTTCCGCCATCGGTCACCGCAACTTCGTCAGCCAGATCGTGCAGCGCGCCGGCGCACCGGCCTTCATTCCCGACTACAGGCTGGCGCCCGAGCATGCCTTTCCGGCGGCCATAGACGACGCGCTCAGTGTATTCACCGGCCTTTGCGACCTCGGCTACGAGGCGATCGCGATTGCCGGCGACTCGGCCGGCGGCGGTCTTGCGTTGTCATTGCTGGCGCTTGTGGCGGCCAGGGCCAGCAACGGCGCCGGCGTCATGCCGCGTTGCGCGGTGCTGATGTCGCCATGGACCGATCTTGCGCTGGCCGGCGGCTCGATGCTGACGACAGCGCAAGCCGATCCCCTGGTGAAACGCGACGAACTGAAAAAAGCGGCCGACCTCTACCTCAAAGACGCCGACCCCACCGATCCCCGCGCCTCGCCGCTCTATCAGCCCCTGGGCGGCCTGCCGCCGCTGCTGGTCCATGTCGGCGATGACGAGATCCTGCTCGACGATTCACGTCGCGTGGTCGAGGCGGCGTCGAGCGCGGGCGGCGAGGCGGCGCTGCACATCTGGGAAGGCATGACGCATGTCTTCCCCTCCAACCTTGCCCAGTTGCAGGCCGCGCGCCAGGCCGTCGACATGGTGGGAGCCTTCCTCCGCCAGCATCTCTAGTAAACGTCGCCCAATCCCGGGTTTAACCTCTGCTTATCCGTTCGCGGAAAAATGCGCTTTCAGCACGGTGCGAAACTTGTGCATCGTCTTTTCGGTTGTCTGCGCATCGGCGGCCGCGAAGCCCATGACAAGACCGTTCTGCTCCGTGCCGTGGCGGTACTGCATTGACAGCGCCGAGACGTTGATGCCCTGGTGGAGCGCCGCCTCGGCAACCGCCCTGTCGCTGCATCTGCCGCGAAAAATGCCGACGACCTGAATGCCGGATTCGGTGGCATGGAAATCCAGCCATTCGCCCAGATGCCTTTGCGCGCTTTCGAGGAAGAACTGGCGCCGCTCCGCATAGAGACGCCGCATGCGCCTGAGATGGCGGGTGAAATGCCCTTCGTTCATGAAATCCGCCAGCGCTGCCTGGGTCAGCAAAGGGGCGAACTGGCCGCTCACGCTCAGCGCCGAGACGATCGTATGGTCGATCGCCTTGGGCGCCACCATGAAGCCGAGCCGCATGGCCGGGAAAAGGATCTTGGCGAAGGTGCCGACATAGACCACGCGGTTTGACGCGCCGATGCCTTGCAGTGCCGGAATGGGCTGGCCCTGAAAGCGGTATTCGCCGTCATAGTCGTCCTCGATGATCCAGGAACGCCACGTCTCGGCCATGTGCAAGAGATTGAGCCGCTGTTCCATCGGCATGGTTATACCGAGCGGGTGATGGCAGGACGGCGTCACGAAGATCATGCGCGGAACCACAGGCGGCGGATCAAGATCCCAGCCGGCATTGCTGACGCGTAGCGGCGCCAGTTTCGCCCCGGCCGAGACAAAGGCCGAGCCCGCGCCGTAATAGCCCGGCTCCTCCATCCACACCGTGTCGCCGTCATCGATCAGCAGCCGGGCCAGGAGATCGAACGCCGATTGCGCACCATTGGTGACGACGATCTGCTCAGGCGTGCACTTCACGCCGCGCGAGGCGGTGAGGTAGCGCGCTATCGCCTCGCAAAGCGGCGGATAGCCTTTGACGTGATAGGTCCCGAAAAGATCGATATGCGCGAATTTGGCGCGGCGGCTGAGCAGTTTCGACCAGGTATTGAAGGGAAAATTGTCCGGGTCCGGCATGCCGGGATGAAAGGCAAGCATGCCTGGCCGGCCATGATGATAGGGTTGGGCAAGCATTGTCTGTCCGCGCCGCGATATCAAATTGGCGTCCTCGACCGATACATGGTCCGCCGCCGCTGAGCGGGTCGGCAGGTCCATCACCACTGACGGCCTGCGTGGCCGTATCGCCAGATAGCCCTCCAGCGCCAGCTGGTCGCAAGCGGCAATCACCGTGTTGCGTCCGACATTCAGATCCCGCGCCATGACCCGTGTCGAGGGCAGTGCGTGGCCGCTGGGCAGCACGCGCCGTTCGATCAGGCCGCGCAACTGGACATAGAGCTGCCGGTGCAAATTGGCGGGACTGTCGCGATCCAGAGCGATGCCGTCGATGGGGAAGCTGATTCTCATCTGGTTCCCAAAAATCAATGGAATCTGGTTCTAACAATGGAACCAAAGCAGCCTTAGGCTCAAGAAAAATCCGTTAGGGTTCAGATGGGGCTGGCCGATGCAGTGCATAAGGGTGGGCGTGATCGGTGCGGGCGGCGTCGCCCAGGTCGAGCACATTCCAAACCTGCTCAAGCTGCACCGCCAGTTCAAGATCGTTGGCGTCTACGATCCATCGCGAAAGGTCCGCGCCTTTGTCGGCGAGGAATTCGGCCTCAAGACATTCTCCGATCTCGACGCGCTGCTCGCCATGCCGCTTGACGCCGTGGTCATAGCCTCGCCGGATGCGCTGCACCGGGAACAAACGCTCGCCGCTTTCGCTAGGGGGCTGCATGTCTTTTGCGAAAAGCCGCTTTGCTACAGCGCCGGCGACATCGATGACTTGATCGCCGCCAGGGATCGCGCCGGAAAGGTGCTTCAGGTCGGCTACATGAAGCGTTTCGACCCCAGCTACGAGGCGACACTGAAAATGCTGCCCGGAACGGCGCGCACGCTTCGCTACATTTCGGTCGAGGTCAACGATCCCGACGCCTGGCCTTTCGTCCGGCACGCCTCCACGTGCCGTGGTGACGACGTCGCTGAGGGGTTGATTGCCTCGACCGAAGCCAAGCAGCGCGAGCAGGTGGCGCGCGCGGTGCCCGGGATGGACGATCCCGACGCCTTTCGCGGCTTCGTCGGCGCCTATGCTTCGTCGATCGTGCATGACGTCAACGCCGTCCATGGCTTGCTCGATGCGCTTGGCGTCACCGATGGCGAGATTATCGGCGCATCGCTCTTCGCCAAGGGCGAAGGCGGCCAGGGCACCGTGCGGCTGCTTGGCGGCCAGGCGCTGTGGACCATGACCCACATCGCCACTCCCGGGCTGCCCGATTATCGCGAGCGCATCACGCTCTTTTTCGACGACGCCTCGCTCGAACTGGAATTCCCCTCGCCCTATCTCAACCACCAGCCGACGCGGCTGACCCTGCGCACCGGCGACGGCCACACGCTTTCCAGCCGCGACATCCGCAGCGGCTACGAAGAGGCATTCGTCGAGGAGTTGAAAGGCTTCTGGTCGGCGATCGTCGAAGGCACGCCAGCGCGCAACACCGCCGAGCATGCGCGTCGCGACATGACGTTGCTGGCCGGTCTTGCCCGCCATCACCTTGCCCAGTTGAAGCAATCAGGAGTTCGCCCGTGAAGGTCCGCATCGGCATCAATCCGATCACCTGGTCCAATGATGACGTGCCGGAACTCGGCGGCGACACGCCGCTTGAAGTCTGCCTCGCCGAAACCAGGCAAGCCGGCTATGCCGGCACGGAACTTGGCGGCAAGTTTCCGCGCCTCTCAGCCGAACTGAAGCCGATCATGCAGCGCTATGGCCTGGACGTGATTTCCGGCTGGTATGACGGCCGTTGCGACGAGAAGGATGTCGATGCGGAGATGGATGCGATCACGCCGCATCTCCAGCTTTTGAAGGATATGGGCTCGACCCATGTCGTCTATGCCGACACCTCGCGCGGGCGCCACAATGCCATCTGGGGACCGATCTCTCAGCGTCCGGTCCTCAGCCCGGAGGAATGGCCGGCCTATGGCCGCAAGCTGACGGCGCTGGCGGAACGGATGGCCGATTTCGGCGTGCGCATGGCCTTTCACCACCATATGGGAACCATCGTCGAAACCGATGCCGAAGTGGGCCTGTTGATGCGCCACACCGGCGAAGCCGTTGGCCTGCTCTACGACACCGGCCATTCGATCTTTTCGGGCGGCGACCCGCTGGCCCTGATCAAGGCGCAGGTCAAACGCGTCGTGCATGTGCATTGCAAGGACACCCGCAGGGCCGTGCTCGAGCGTGCCCGCGCCAGGGACATGAGTTTCATGGGCGCGGTCATGGAAGGGATCTTCACCGTTCCCGGCGACGGCTCCATCGACTACCCCACCATTTTGCGCGTGCTGGCCGACAATGGTTACAGCGGCTGGCTGGTCGTCGAGGCCGAGCAGGATCCCAGCAGGGCCATCCCGCTAACCTATGCGACGATGGGATTCCAGAACCTGTCGCGCATGGCGAGGGAAGCCGGATTTACCGTAACGAAATGATCGGGGCCGCACGCGGCCATCAAGGAACCAGTGCTGATGAATGAAACTGGAATGAAGGGGCAACTGGACCGCCGACCGTAATTGCGGCGGCGGAAAACAAACAGGAGGTTCTATGTTTTCGCTTGCGAAATTAGTAAAGCCTGCGCTCGGCCTGCTGGCCGGCTTCACGATGATGGCGGCGGCCACGACCCTTGCGGCCGCCGACGAAACGCGCGTGGTGTTCGTCACCCACGGCCAGAGCGGCGACCCCTACTGGTCGGTCGTCAAGAACGGCATGGACGATGCGGCCAAGACGCTCGGCGTCAAGGCCGAATATCTGGCGCCCGAGACCTTCGACATGGCCAAGATGGCGCAGATGATCGACGCCATCGCGGCCTCGAAGCCCGACGGCATGGTCGTTTCGATCCCCGACGCGGCCGCCCTTTCAACGCCGGTCAAGAACGCCGTCGCCGCCGGCATCCCGGTCATCGTCATCGATTCCGGTGGCTCGAAGCTCACCCATGACCTTGGCGGACTGCTGTTCATGGGGCAGGATGAATTCCAGGCAGGCGTCATGGCCGGCGAGCGCATCAAGGCGCTCGGCCTCACCAAGGCGGTCTGCGCCAACCATGAGGTCGGCAATTCGAGCCTTGACGACCGCTGCGCCGGCTTTGCCAAGGGTCTTGGCGTCGACGTGCCGGTGATGAACGGCGTCATCGACCCGACCGAAATGAAGAACCGCGTGATCGCCTATATGACCGCTCATGCCGATACACAGTTCATTCTCGCCGTCGGCGCCAGCGGTGCCGAACCGACGCTGGCCGCCCTTGATGAACTGGGCCTGTCGGGCAAGGTGAAGACCGGCACGTTCGATCTTTCGCCGACGATCCTGCAGGCCGTTGTCGCCGGCAAGATGGAATGGGGCATCGACGCCCAGCAATATGCGATGGGCTATATTCCGGTCGCGATGTTCGACCTCTGGAAGAAGTACAAGATCATGCCGATCGCCGACTATCCGACCGGCCCCGGCTTCGTCACCAAGGACACCGCAGCGTCGGTTATCGAACTGTCGAAACTCGGCAAGCGCTGATACTGGCGGCCGGGGCCTCGCCCCGGCCGTTTCACAAAGCAATTCCAGGAAAAGTGTGAAGCGGTTTTCCCGGGAAAACCGCGTAGCGATTTCCCTGGGGAATTGCGTCGGAGGATGGGGATAGAGCTGTTCAGCGTTTCCATGAAACGATGAACGGCTCTAGCTGAAGGGTAAGCAGCCATGGTTTCAGAGACGAGCGACGAGCGGGTCCGGTCCGTCTCACGCCTCAGCCGCCTGTTGAGCAGGCCCGAGCTTGGCGCGGCCGCCGGCACCGTTCTGGTCTTCGTGTTCTTCGCCATCACGGCGGGAGGCTCGGGACTGTTCAGTGCCAAGGGCATCATCAATTTCCTCGAAGTCTCGGCCCAGCTTGGCATTCTCGCCGCCCCCGTGGCCCTGCTGATGATTGCCGGCGAGTTCGACCTGTCGGTCGGCTCGATGATCGGCTTTGCCGGCATCCTCATCGCCATCCCTTCCGTGTTCTGGGGCTGGCCGATCTGGCTCTCGCTGCTGTTCACCTTCGCCGTCTGCGGCGGCATCGGCGCGCTGAATGGGCTCGCCGTCGTCAGGACCGGCCTGCCCTCCTTCATCGTGACGCTCGGCAGCCTGTTCATGCTGCGTGGCCTGACGCTCGGCCTCACGCGCGGCATTTCAGGGCGAACCCAGGTCTCGGGCGTGCATGAACTGGCGTTGCACGATCCGCTCAACAGCCTGTTTTCGGGACAGGTGTTCTCCGGCCTTATCGCCTGGCTTGCCGACATCGGCCTGATCGGCAAGCGGGCGGACGGCCTGCCGTCGATATCGGGCATTCCGGTGTCGATCGTGTGGTGGATCGGGCTGACGCTGGCCTGCACCTGGCTGTTGACGCGCAGCCGCTTCGGCAACTGGATCTTCGCCGCCGGCGGCGAAGCCAATGCCGCCCGCAATCTCGGCGTGCCGGTGGCGCGCACCAAGATCACCCTGTTCGTCATGACCGCACTCGCCGCAGCCCTGTTCGCGGCGATCCAGGTGCTTGTCACCGGCTCGGCCGACACATTGCGCGGCACGCAGAAGGAGTTCGAAGCCATCATCGCCGTCGTCATCGGCGGCACGCTGCTGACCGGCGGCTATGGCTCGGCCATCGGCGCCATGTTCGGCGCCCTGATCTTCGGCGTGGTGCAGATGGGCATCTTCTACACCGGCATCGACACCGACTGGTTCAAGCTGTTCATGGGCGCCATGATGGTCATCGCGGTGCTGTTCAACAGCTATGTGCGCAACCGTGCCATGAGGAGCCGGTGATGGCCGAGCCCTATGTCGAACTGAAATCGGTCAGCAAGTATTTCGGCTCGGTCGTGGCGCTGAAGGATGTGTCCTTCGATGTCTGCCCCGGTGAGGTGCATTGCCTGCTCGGCGACAATGGCGCCGGCAAGTCGACGCTGATCAAGACACTGTCCGGCGTCTATACGCCCGACGAAGGCGAGATCCGCGTGCAGGGCAAGCCGACACGATTTGCCTCGCCCGCCGATACCCGCAACAGCGGCATCGCGACCGTCTACCAGGACCTGGCGCTGGTGCCGCTGATGAGCGTGGCGCGCAACTTCTTCCTCGGGCGCGAGCCGATGCGCAAGTTCGGGCCGATCAGCCAGTTCGACGCCGACTTCGCCAACCGCACCGCCTATGCCGAGCTGTCGGCGATGGGCATCCAGCTGCGCGACCCCGAACAGCCGGTCGGCACGCTGTCAGGCGGCGAACGGCAGTGCCTGGCCATTGCACGTGCCGTCTATTTCGGCGCCAAGGTGCTGATCCTGGACGAGCCGACATCGGCGCTGGGCGTCCATCAGGCATCCGTGGTGCTGAAGCTCATCGTCCAGTCCAAGGCGCGCGGCATCGGCGTCATCTTCATCTCCCACAACGTTCACCACGCCTATGTCGTCGGCGACCGCTTCACCCTGTTGAAGCGCGGCAGAAGCACCGGCACTTACGCCAAGGGCGCAATCAACCGCGACCAGCTGCTCAATTTGATGGCGGGCGGCAAGGAACTGGTGGATCTGGAACAGGAACTGGCGAAGTCGGTCAGGAAGGGGCCAGCCTGAGGTATGGCGCCGATCTGGGACGGAGCACGCCTCTCGTCTACCCCCGCGTAAGCTTGTTATTGTGCAGTGCAGCAACGATGTTGCTCCGAGTGCATTGTGCTCAGGCTTCCGCCATTCCGGCGGTCTAGGATCTCGATTTGCGCAACATCTCAGACACGATTGCTCGCCTTTCCGCCATGCGGGGCCGGACGGCATTTTCCCAACCGGGCCATCTCGACAGTCTGTCCGACTTAGCCGCGTTCGGGTCCAATCCAGGCGCCTTGCGGGCACGCTTCTACATTCCTGAGAACTTGCCGCGCGGAGCAGCGTTGGTGGTCGTCCTGCACGGCTGCACGCAGACGGCGGCCGGCTACGATCACGGGGCGGGCTGGTCGCGTCTGGCAGAAGAGCAAGGCTTTGCGGTGCTGCTGCCGGAACAGCAGCGCGCCAACAATGCCAATCTCTGCTTTAACTGGTTCGTGCCCGAGGACATCACCCGCGATCGCGGTGAAGTGCTCTCCATCCGCCAGATGATCGAAACCATGGTGACAAAACATGGCCTGGATCGACGGCGCGTTTTCGTCACCGGCCTTTCAGCCGGCGGCGCCATGGCAGCGGCAATGTTGGCAACATATCCGGAGGTGTTCGCCGGCGGCGCGGTCATTGCCGGCCTTGCCTATGGCAGTGCGTCGACGATCCCGGAAGCGTTCGATCGCATGCGTGGCCATGGCGGCCCGTCCAAGCCGGAACTCCAGCGGCGCCTGGCGCAGGCGACGTCGCACAAAGGGACATGGCCGAAGATTTCGATCTGGCAAGGCACGGCCGACCACACGGTGACGCCTGAAAATGCGGACGCCCTTGTTGCCCAATGGCAGGGCGTTCATCGCGTCGGGGCAAGCCCGGCTCGAAAAGAGACCGTCGATGGACAAACGCGGCAGGTCTGGAGCGACAGCGATGGCCATGAGGTGATCGAAAAATACACCATTGCCGGCATGGGCCATGGCACCCCTGTGAAGAGCGTCGGTGATGGCGCGCTCGGCCATGCCGCGCCGTTCCTGCTGGACGTCGGAATATCGTCGACACGCCGCATTGCGGCGTTTTGGGATCTCACAAATCGGGATGCTGCAAATCGGACGAACGCAAAGCCCGCTTCTGCCCATCGCGCTTCAGACACCGCTTTGCGCACATATGCTGCGCCGGAAAAGTCGAGGCCAGTGCGTGGCGAACCTGCGGAACAATCGCATGCTGATGGTTCAAGCGGTTCGGCGACAGGTATTGGCAAGGTGATTGAAGATGCACTCCGCGCAGCCGGACTGATGCGCTAACCGGTGAACCCAAGACTCCTCGAGAGAGGACCCCGCTGCCTGTTGGCAGCGAGGCCCTGGAGATTAGATCCGGTTCACATCCCGAGTGGCTTCGCGTCCGGTTTCGGACGGACGGTAATCCTCCGCGTCGGCGTCGAAGCCAGTCCAGCCGCCGGCCTGGTATTCGCCGCGCCGCTCCTCGAGGTTTACGGAATTGGTCTGGCCCAGGATCCTTTCGGCCTCCGGCACCAGCTGGTCCTCGACCTTGGCCGTGACCAGCGTACCGCCACGCCGCACACCCTCGGCGTAGACATGGGCATCGTTCTCAGCAACGCCGGACTCGGTCAAGGCACCGACGATGCCGCCAGCCGCGCCACCAACCACCGCACCACCAACGGCACCGACGGCAGTAGCAGCCAGCCACCCTGCAGCCACCACCGGGCCGACGCCCGGAATGGCCATCAGGCCAAGGCCGGTCAGCAACCCGCCGGCTCCGCCAACAACGGCACCGAGACCGGCGCCACCGGCGGCATCGTCCGCGGTCTTGGAGCCGTCGACAGCGTGACGGTCGTCCACGTTGTTGGCAACGATGCTGATGTCGGAATGCGGGATGCCAGTGGCCTCCAGTTCGCCAACGGCGTCGGAAGCGTCTTCATAATTGTCGAACAGTCCGGTTACGGTTTTCATCTCTTGGATCTCCTTGATCGCGGTTGATTAGTTGGTGCCGGCAACGACGTTGCCCTGGTAATCCAGAGCGACCGAAATGGTCTTTCCGGCCTTGGTTGCCTGGCCGCGCCAGATGCCCTTGTCGTCCTTGGTCAGCTTCGAAACATCGGCGAAGCCCGCATCCTGGATGCGGCCCTTGGCCTGGTCCTCGGTAAAGCTGTTGGCGCCGGGAACCGGAGCCGATGGGGTCGTGCTGTCGGTCGTAGCCACGGCCGGTGTGGCCGAGGTCGTCGCGGCCGACTTGTCGCCCATCGAGGACACGATCTTCTCGACCATCTCCTGATGCATCTTGAGTGTCGGCAGGGTCTCCTGCGCGAACGTCTTTAACTGCGCATTGTCGCCATCCTTGGCATAGCTTTCGAAGAGCTCAACAGCCTCCGAATGCGCATCGCGCTGCATCTGGACGTAGGGTGCGTCGATCGGATCCGTGCCGTTCTGCAACGTGTCGACATCACCCTTGTGCTTGGCGTCCAATTCCTTGGGAACCGTCAGCTTCTGCTCGCCGGCGATCGTCTCCAGCTTGGCGTTGGCCGCACCATGGTCGTCGATCATCTTGTGAGCGAAATCCTTGACGCTCTGATCCTGCGCCTTGCCTTCGGCGACCTTGCTCGAATCGACCTCGAACATGCCGCCCACAGCGGCCTTGTTGACGAAGTCCTGTGCGCTGTCGGCGGCGAGTGCAGGCAGGGCGAAAGCCATGGCTGTGGCTGTGGCCAGTGAGGCCAGCAATAGGCGGGTTTTCATGATGAAGGTCCTTTTTATGCACACATGTGCTGTGGACCTAATCTGCGCCAGTTAGCTTTGTTCCGGACGATCTGAGATAATCTGCTACTGAGCCGGGCGCTAGGAACTGGCGAAATCCGCCAAGAGCGGGGTTCTGAAAGTCATTCCTCCAAGCTCTCTCGAAGTTTGATCAGGCTGCGCCGAAGCCAGGTTCGCATTGTGTTGAGCGGTACGTTGTGACGCTTTGCAAGCTCGGCGTAGGACATGCCCTGCTGATATGCGCCCCTGATGGCCGCTGCTTTTTCTGTGCTCAGAGCGTCGATGCATCGGTGGAGACGAGCAATCTGGTCGCTTTCAATCAGCAGCTCCTCGGCCCACGGTCTCATGTCGGCAATATCGACCGCGGCCGCCAGGTCGAAAGCTGGAAGGCGGCGTGATCTGATAAGATCGATCGAATGATTGCGCGCAACCGCCACAAGCCAGGAGATCGGGCTGAGGTCGGAGACCGCATAGCGATCAGCCTTGGTCCATATCTTTACGTAGACCTCCTGCAGCGCCTCCTCGGCTTCCCCTTTGTCGCCCAGAATACGCAGGCATGTGCCAAACAATTTCGCGCACGTATGTTTGTAGAGCAGATCGAACGCGTCTCGATCACGCATGCTCGTTCGTAAGATGAGCTTTGTTATCTCGTCTCGAGTCAGCATGACGCAGCCCTCTTCCAAAGCGGCTCCTGTCCTTCAGCCACCTGGATCTATGCGCCTTCGGCGGAATGGGAGGGGGCGTCGCGACCAACCCGACGCTCCGGTTGAACAATATCGCCCTTGCGCGCTCGACCGCGTCCCCAGCAACCATCGCTCGGAGCAACCGACGCTGGCAGCTGGCCTACCGACGAACGCCAGCGCTGATCGATTTTCTCCAGCGCGGCTTCATCGAAATCCGACGCGTGTTCCCAGTACCGCCCATGTTCGACAAAATAGCCGAGTTCATCCTCGAGTGTGTCGGCGGTTTCGATAGAAATCGGATCGACGGCGCCTTCAAGCATCGCCTTGATCGCCTTGAGCCGAAGCGGGGTAAGTCGCTCGATAAACCGCAGGGTTGCCCGCGGTATGGCAAGGCGACTTTCAGGAAGGTTTGAAAGATTGAGGCAGACTGTTCCGCAACGCAGGGCTTTGGCGAACAGCCTTGCAGACTTGGCTTCCAGGTCTCTCAATGTCACGTCGTCGCGCAGCGGGTCAGCTGTTCCAACGCCATAGAAATGCGTCGGCGCGTTGTTGGGATAAATCATGTCGCAACCCAGGAACGCCATCACATCAGGCTTGAGGGCCTTCAGAGCCCAATAGGCAGCGGTGAAGGCCATTGTGCCGCCCGCATAGACAAACCCACCGAATGCATTCTGGGCAGGGACGAAGGCATTCGACTTGATGATCGACGCCATTCGCGGACTTTGGTCGCTCGGCAGGCGATCATCGGGAAAATCGTCCGGGTGAATCAAATAGTCCCAGTCAGGCCGCACGCGCCAGGCATTGTTTATGACGACAATCGAGGAAAACGCCCCTCTGGGCCAATCTCCGCACCGAACGGCATCTGGTGCGCTGCCGACGATCAAGACAACGTTTGGCATGTCAGGCCCCCTTCCTGTTTGCGTCTTGGATCCGTGCGCGCCTGCTGAGCGTGGAAGCACACCTTTCGTCAGAGATCACGCATGCCTGCCTTCTGATGAGCTGCCCTCGGAGCACAGGGTTCTGATCATTCCAGTCGCAATACGGTTGCCGTGCCGAAATGGATCACAGCTCGCTGAAAAACGTGTGGGCTGGCCGGAAAAAAGTGATCGGGAAGTCAGGGGTGGGTCAAAATCAGTGATCCAAAAGGCCGCCTGATGCGTAATGGACTCGACAAAGCCAGTAACGCTGCCTTGCCAGCCGGAGCAGGATAGAGCGTATAGCAGGACGATGGTGGAATTCGATCCAGCCAGGCTGATCAGGCGTGTCGCGGCAAGTCAGGATCGCGACGCGTTCGCGGAACTGTTCGAACATTATGCGCCGCGCATCAAGGCGATGATGATGCGGCGCGGTGCAAGTCGTGACCGTGCAGAGGATCTGGCGCAGGAAACATTGATCCGGCTTTGGCGCAAGGCTGCACAATATGATCACGAGCGAGCGACCGCGTCGGCCTGGGTTTATGCGATCGCCCGCAATATCAGCGTCGATGAAAGTCGCCGCGAAGGCCGCGCCGCTGCATGGGCCGAGGAAGATGGCATGCTGGAAGAGCAAGACAATGACGAGCCTGAGAGTCAACTGCTCGTCGCCGAGCGTGAAGCGTATGTCAGATCATCGATAGTAGCACTGCCGGATGAACAGTTGCGCGTCATTCGCCTCTCATTCTTCGATGGCCTTGCACACGCCGAAATCGCAAATCTCCTCGGCATCCCGCTGGGCACCGTCAAGTCGCGGATCAGGCTTGCCTTGCAAAGGTTGAGAGACAGAGTTGGTGAGCTGAAATGACTGAGGCCATTGCCCATCATCCGACCGACGAAACCCTCGCGGCCTTTGCTTCGGGCACGCTTGACGAAGCACGCGGGCTCGTCGTTTCGATGCATCTGTCGTTGTGCACTGCCTGCAGCCGCAAGGTGGAAAGGTACGAGGCGATAGGTGGCGAGCTTCTTGAACAGGCAACGCCGGTGTCAATGGAGCCAGGCGCGCTGCGCAGTGTGTTGCGCCTGATCGAAGGTGACTTCGCTGCCCCCGAGACGGGACCAAAACAACCGCTAGACCGCTATCGGCTTGGGCCATGGCGTTGGGTCGGGCCGGGTGTGCGCCAGCGTTCGGTGTCAGTGCCTGAAGTCTCGAACATCAAGGTGTTCATGCTGAAGGCCGCGCCAGGAACCAGGCTGCCGCACCATAAGCATACCGGCTACGAATGGACATGCGTCCTCGAAGGGGCATTCGAGCACCAGTTCGGCCGCTACGGGCCTGGCGACTTCGACGAGGCCGACGAGACGATGGAACACAAGCCGACCGTATGTGAGGGCGACCCCTGCATCTGTATCGTAGCACTCCAGGGCAATATCGTGCTTCAAAGCCGACTTGGACGCATCATACAGCCGCTGCTCAGGCTTTAGAGCAATTCCAGTCGAAGCTACCCGCTCTGCTGGACTTTACAGAGGTGCTCGTTTGGGATCGAAACAGAAGGAGTTTCAAACCCGGATATTCCGCACGCCTCCTCAGCGACGCTGCGCCAACCGCTTGTGACACGCGAATGACCTTCGATCTGATTATCCGCAATGTCCGGCTTGCAGATGCCGGCCCGATCGTCGACATCGCCGTTGCCGATGGCAGGATCGTGGCGATCGATCCGTTTGTTCCCGGCAAAGCGGATGAAGAGTTCGATGCCGGCAGCAATTTTGCCTGCGCGGGCTTTGTCGATGCCCATATCCATCTCGACAAGGCCTGCATTCTCGATCGCTGCGCCATCTGCGAAGGCACGCTGGCCGAGGCGGTTCGCGAGACCTCAAAAGCCAAATCGGGTTTCACGGAAGCGGACGTCTACGAACGCGCGTCACGCGTGGTTGAAAAGGCCATCGGCCACGGCACGACGCGGATGCGCAGCTTCGTGGAAATAGATCCGCGCGCGGGCTTCCGGTCGTTCGAGGCGATCAAACGTATCCGCACCGATTATTCTTTCGCCATCGACATCGAGATTTGCGCCTTCGCCCAGGACGGGCTGACCAATGAATCCGACACTCTTGCGATGCTGGACGCGGCGCTTGCCAATGGGGCCGACCTTGTTGGCGGATGCCCTTACACGGACCCCGATCCGCAGCGTCATATCGAACGCATCTTCGACCTCGCCGAAAAACACGATGTGGCTGCGGATTTTCACCTGGATTTCAGCCTCGAGCCGGACAGGACGGATTTGCCGTCCGTCATCGCGCAGACGGTGGAAAGAGGCTGGCAAGGCCGCGTTGCGCTCGGCCATGTCACCAACCTTTCTGCGATGGGGCTCGATCAGGTCTCCCAGATCGGCGCCCGACTGGCGTCCGCAGGGATAGGGCTCGCAGTGCTTCCGGCGACGGATCTCTTCCTCAATGGGCGAGGCCACGACAGATTGGTGCCGCGTGGGATCGCGCCCGCCGATCGTCTTGCCAGAGCGGGCGTCGCCGTGGCGATAGCCACCAACAATGTGCTGAACCCTTTCACGCCATTCGGGGATGCCTCGCTGATCCGCATGGCCAATCTCTACGCCAACGTCGCGCAATTGACGCTGGCCGCGGATATTGCCGCAGTCTTCGCCATGGTGACATCAGGCGCTGCCCGGCTGATGTCAGCGCCCTATGGGCTGATAGTCGGGGCGCAGGCCGATATCGTGCTGCTCGACTGTGACGGACCGTCAGCGGCCGTGCGCGAAGCCGCGCCTGTGATTACGGGTTGGAAACGCGGCCGCAGGAGTTTTGACAATGGCCCTCGCAAGATCTTCCGGCCTTGAGACCAGACGGGCATGCGACGCGATAATGGTCAGCGTCGAATGCTTGGAATAGGTTGAGCGAGCTGGTTGTTGGGCTCGTAAGCTCGCCGGCGTCGTTCTAATCCGCCGAAAAACTCACGCTGACGCCGCGCTGGCGAAAATAAGCCTGCATCAGCTTGCGGCCCGAGCGGTTGCCCTGCGCCAGCTTGGTCGGATCGAACACCGCCTGTTTTATCCCCTCTCGCGTCAGCGCAGCCTTGAGCGCCGCGATATGGGCGTCGAGCTCGGCATTGTCCGCTCGGAGCGAGGCATAGATATTGTCGGTCGCCTCGGCCACGGTCAGTTCACTCACGGGTGTCGTCCTTTGGTTTGTTTGCGCGGCGGCTTAGCACAGATTCGCGGCTCCGCCGATACCGATGGGAATGTCAGTGCACAACGCCCGGTTTTTGGTGTCCACGCGATGTCGCACGATGGCCCATGGCGCTACTGCGTCAGACCCGCGCCTGGCTCTAGCTGAATATCAGCTGGCGTGACGCCGAACCGCCGCTTGAATGTCCTGTGAAAGTAGGAAAGGTCGTTGAAGCCGACCGTGAAGGCGATATCGCTGACCTTGCGATGGCGAGCGGATTCACGCAGCAGCAACCGGCGAGCAAGCAGCAGCCGCTGCTCCAGCACAAATTCCGAGAACGTCGTGCCGGAGGACGCGAACATACGCTGCGCCTGTCGCGGGCTGAGGCCGTTCGCTTTGGCAACGGCCTCGACGGTCAGGTGGCTCTTGTCGAGATTTTTGAGAATGTCGGCTTTCATCAGATTCAACCGCGCGATCGAAACATCGCTTTGCCCGGCCAGGTTCTTCTGCTCGGCACTTGTTCCAACGAAGTGACCGACCAGATCCGCCAGGTGCCGCGCCGCCGTCTTCTGCCCGGCGAGATCGAGCTCTCCGCAAATCTCACTGCAAAGCGCTGAATAACGCTCGATCATGACGCCCCAGGCCCGGTCATGCCCCAGCGTACGTGCCAGTTGCGTCTCGGCCGACGGCGCGACCTGCAAAAGCAGGCGTCTCGGAAACCTTGTTGTCGTAAATCCGCCGGTCTGGTTAAGGTCCAAGGAGCCGGCGATGTTCATTTCGGTCAGGCACATTTGTCCCGCCGTCAGATCGATCCTCTTGCTTCCCTGGGTCACACTCACCTGGCCGCGCGTGGCGGAAATCAGCACCAGATCGTCGCAGCCATCGGCCAAAAGATCGCGGGTCCGTGCAAAGCGCGCCGAGCGTCCCTTCGGGGTGGCAATGGCGATCGAGTCAAGCAGCACGAATTCATTGTCGCAATCGATGTAGTTGTCCTGCGCCGGTCCAACATCGAGCCGACAAAACTCGCGGCAAATACCTTCCCGCCAGGCCTCGTAGGCCGATCCCTTGGCGAGACCGTGGTGGGAGATCGACAGGCGATTTGGCGGCAGCGCTTGGCGCATTACCCCGTACCGTGAATGTGATGCGTTCGAGTTCAAAACGAGCGCCAATCGTTTTTGCTTTGGCAGGCGCATGTCACCACAGTCCACACGCTTGGCGCGATAGTCCACGACTGCGGTCGGGCCGCTTGTTACCACCCCGCCGGTTTCAGGTAAAGACATCGGCGAGACGTTATGAAATGACCCGATATCAAACAGCCGGCCACCACATTGCGGGCCACCACAAAGCCAGCGGCGAGCGAACGCGCCGGTTTCAGGACGCGGCCCTTCCATGCCTCGATGACGCGTACAGGCTCGCCTATTTCCTGCTGCGAAATCGCACGGACGCTGAGAACGCTGTAGAGGAATGTTACCGGCGTGCGCTGCATCATTTCGAAGGCCGGCGCGGTGGGGCCGTCAGGCCCTGGCTGCTCTCCATTCTCAGGAGTGTCTGCTACGCGCAATTCGCCCGGCTTGCTGAGCAGGAGACGCCGGCGGAGCCCGGCTCCGAAATCCCGGACCACGGGGAAGGCACAGCCATCCGGCAGCTTGTCTATTGGCTGCCGGCGCCCTTGCGTGAAGCCATGGTTATGCGTGAGTTCAACGATATGTCTTACCGTGAAATCGCAGACGTGGTCGGAGTGCCGCCTGGCACCGTGATGTCGCGTCTCGCGCAGGCCCGAGAACTGCTCTTGACCCGGTGGCAACCGAGCGACAAACCCGCATAAAAGCTGCGTGGCCGCAATTGGTACAAGTTGCTTATCGCCCGCTCCCAACCCCTACCCGAAAATCCGCTCGCCCTGCTCGTCGATCAATTGCATACCCTTCTTGATCGAGATGTCGACAGCGTCGTCGAGGCCGGCGAAGCGGTCGGCGCGGATGAATTTGTGTTCCTTCATTACACCGTCGACCTCCTTCGAGACGGTGCCGCAGGTCTGGTACTGGCTCTCGGCCTTGTAGGGCGTGGCGCTGATCAGGAAGCCCTTGTGCTCGACCTGCTTGGCGGGCGCGGCACTTTTGGGCTCGGCCGCCGCTTCACCGCCGCCGCCGAAAAGACGTTTCAGAAAAGACATCGCTCAAATCTCCTTGTTCGTCCTGCACACCGCGGTCCATTCGCGATTCACGACGTTTTCGTCCCAGAATGCGCGAATGTGCCGCCGCGTTCCAGCCCCTTGATGAAGACTGCGACAAGGAGCTCGATCTGCTGGTCGATCTCGTCGGCCTGCCGGCGCACGGATCTGGCCGCATAGCCGCTGGTGACGATGCCGTGCACGCTGGACCACAGCGTGCGCGCGGCGATCCGGCGCGTATCGTCGTCGATGTCGAAATCGCCGCCGGCGAGCGCCCGGGCGATGATCTCGAACAGCTGGTCGAGCCGCGCTTCATAAGCGTCCGGCTCGGTCAGCGTCGGGCGCCGCCTGTTGAAGGCGAGCAGCGCCGGCCAACTGCCGGGATGCGCCTCGACAAAGCGCACATAGGCGCCGGCCAACGCCAGCAGGCGCTGGCGCACATCGGTGACGCCGCGTTTGCCGAGATCCGCCATTGCCGCCGCGCCTGCCGCGCCCAGCCGGTCGAGCAGCCGCATGTTGACGGCACGGTGCACCCCGTCGAGATCGGCAAACAGATTGTAGACCGAGCCGACCGAGATGCCCGCCTGCTCGGCGATGGTCCTCGCCTTCAGATTGTCCATGCCACCCTGGTTGAGCAGCACCTCGGCAATGGCCAGCACCCGCTCGCCTGTTTCTTCCCTGTCCAGTGCCATGCTTGTCCTTGTGGATGGCCTTGCCTCGGCCCGAGCTGCAGGTGTTTCGAACCATGATCGTCCCTTCGTTTACCATATCCAGGATTTCGTGAACAGCGTTCAAAAGCCTCTTGAACAATGTTCATTTCCTGTTATGTTGACCTCGTGAACATTGTTCACCGCAACATTCGAAGGGAGAAGAACCATGCTTAGCCTGATCAGAACATTGCTCGACGGCGCCAGCGCACGGGCCGAGGACGGCCTCAAGGACCGCTTCGCCATCGACCTTCTGGCGCAGCGCATCCGCGACGCGGAGACGGGGCTTGCCGCCGCCAAGCAGACGCTCGCCTCGCTGATCGTTCGCCAGCGCGCCGAGCAGGCCGGCCTCGACCAGCTCGAACGCCGCCACGCCGATCTCGAAAGCCGCACGCTCAGCGCGCTCGCCGCCGGCAACAACGGACTGGCCGAAAGCGGTGCCGCGGCAATAGCCGAACTGGAGAATGAGCGTGAAGTCCGCCGCGCCAGCGTGCAGAGCCTTGGCGAAAAGACCTTGCGCATGCGCGTTTCGGTGGAGCGGGCGCATCGCCGCATCATCGACCTCAACCAGGGCATGATCTCGGCCCGCGCCATCGATGCCGAGCGCAAGGCGCAGTCACGCCTGGTCAGGTCGATCGGCAATTCGGGAAACCTCAACGACGCCGAGGAGCTCTTGGCGCGCATCAAGGGAGCCAGCGATCCGTTCGAGGAGGCCGGCATTCTGGACGAGATCGACAGCGAACTGCGTCACGAAGCGATCCGCGACCGCCTCGCCGACGCCGGTCACGGCCCGGCGATGAAGGTCCGTGGCAGGGACGTGCTCGAGCGCCTCAAGACCATCAACTGAAAACCAGACTTTCCAATCTGATTTCCATCAACCCAACCATCATCAAATCAACGGAGAACTCCAATGAACGCCAACCAGACCTACATCATGTTCAACACCGCCTCGGTCGGTGCCGCCTACTTCATGCTCGGCCTGTCGCTTTGGCTGGCACCGGTCGACTTGGCGACCAAGGGCTACTGGGCCATGGGCATCCTGCTCCTGACCGGCAGCCTTGTGAACCTCGTCAAGTACCGCACCGATGAGCGCCTGTCGTCCGAGATGACCGCCAAGATCGAAAAGGCCCGCAACGAAAAGCTGATCAGCGAATATGTCGGCAAGGAATGATGCCGGCCTGCCCTGACGCAAAAAAGCCCGGGTCTCCCCGGGCTTTTTCATGCGTTTGTCGCGCTTGGATCAGCGCTGCGACAGCGCTTCCAGCGCTTCGGCCGCGGCTTCGAGGATAGCGATCGCCTCGGCCTGCTTTTCAGCAGGGGCATCGACGATTTCGCCCAGAGCCGCACGCAGGCGGTGGCGGATGGCACGGAACTCATCGCGTGTTTCCGAGCGCTCGCCACGGCCGCCGCGGCCACCGCGACGCTCGTCGCCATCGTCGTTCCAGCCGAACCAGTCGCGCGCCTTGGCCATCTTGCGGCCGAAGCGTTCGAGATGTTCGAGCACGCCGTCGATCATCTCGCGATTGTCGGCAAGATGCGCTTGGCCTGCCTCGGTGATCGAAAACACCTTCTTGTTGCCGTCCGCGGCGGAAGCGGCATAGCCGGCTTCTTCCAGGAACGTCAGCGTCGGGTAGACCACGCCCGGGCTCGGGCTGTAGATGCCGCTGGTGCGCTCTTCCAGCGCCTTGATGATGTCGTAGCCGTGGCGCGGCGCCTCGGCCAGCAGCGACAGCGTGATCAGCTTGAGATCGCCATCGGCCAGCATGCGGCCGGCGCGGAACATGTCGCCCGGGCCACCACGCCCGCCACCGCGACCGCCATGTCCGAACGGTCCAAAGCCGCCGCCCCCTCTGCCACCAAATTTGCCGGCCATGTGCATGAAAATGCGTTCGCCGAAATGATTGTGTCTGTGCATTGATTGCTCCTTGAGTTCTATCTTACGATATATCTCAATTAGGCGCACCCTCTTATGGAGTCAAGATATATCTTACGATGTATCTGAATGTTGCGCCAGCCAGATCAATCTCTGATCCGAGCCCGTTCCGTTCGATGGAGATGAATTGCCTACCAGCGGCCGTTTCGGCGGTTCCAGGCATAGAGCAGGTCGGCGAAGCGGTCATAGCCAAAGCGGGTCAGCGGCAAGGCAACCGGATTGCCGAAAAGCGTCGCCAGCCAGCCCTCGCCCGGCGTCGCCTTCCACACCGCAATCGCGACTTCGGCGCCGACCAGCAGATGGCCATCCGTATCGGTGGCGTGCAGCCGGCGGCGTATGTCTTCCAGCGTGGCACCAAAACGGGCAAGTGCCGCCGGCTCCAGATTGATGTCTCGAAACGCGATCCGCCCAGCCTTCACCGCTTCGATCAGTCGCCGCTTCTGCCTTGTAATGCCGGCATCGCAGACAGGGCAACGCGTGTTGTACCAAACGGTCAGTTCAGGCCTGGGTGTTTGCTTGAGCATGATCTGGGCATGCTCAGCCGTGGCCGTGACGATGGTGCAGGTCCGGATAATGCGGATGCCGGTGGCGCATCGGCGCATGCCGGTGCCAGTGTGAATGCGGCTCGCTCACCGGCCCGTCATGATGGTGCTGGTGGTGTTCGTCATGCACATGGCTGTGCTCGTGTTCCAGTTCGTCGTGGTCATGTTCATGCTCATGGCGCTCCGACAGATGCAGCCACAGGCCGATGCCCATCAACAGCCCGGCAATCGCCAGCCTTATCGTGATGGGCTCGCCGAGAACGAAGATCGCCAGCAGCGCGCCGATGAAAGGCGCGAGTGAATAATAGGCGCCTGTCCGCGCGGTACCGAGATGGCGCAATGCCAGGATGAACATCACCAGGCTGACGCCGATGCCAAGGAAGCCGACGGCAGCCGTGGCCACAACGATGGATGTTGCGGGAAACGAAGCCCCGCCTGCAAGAGCCAGTCCGACATTGGCTGCACCCGCCACCAACCCTTTCAGCATGGCGATCACCACCGGGTCGGTGGCTGAGATCTTGCGCGTGAAATTGTTGTCGAGTCCCCAGGCTAAACAAGCGCCCGCCACCAGAAGGGCGCCAGGGTTGAAGGCAACGCCGCCGCCATTCCATGACAGCAGCACCGCACCGGCCAGAATGGCGAAGGCGCCGAAAAGCAGCCGCCGGTCAACATTCTCGCGGTAGACGAGCCAGGCAATCGCCATGGTCGCCAGCCCTTCGAGATTGAGCAGCAGCGCCGAACTGGACGCGGTGTTGAGGCTAAGGCCGAACAGCAGCAGCACCGGCCCGACGATACCGCCCATGCCGATTGCCAGCGCCAGCCATGGAATATCCCGGGCAGCCAGTTGCGCCTCGCCGGCGGCGGCCTGCTTGCCGCGAAGCAGGCGATAAAGAGCAAGGCCAACACCGGCGCCGAGATAGAGCAGGCCGGCCAGCATGAAGGGGTTCACGGCATCGAGCAGCAGCTTGGACAGCGGCGGCGTCGCTCCGAACAGGACAGCCGAGCCAAGCGCCAGCGGCACGCCGGGCCAGAGATGCGAATGGGAATGCGGCTCGGACATGATCTCACCCTATGATGGCGTGCGCGTCACTTGCGGCGCATGGCCGCTTTCGGCCCGACGCATTTGTTGTCGCGAAACAGCGCCCACTCCTCGCACAGGCGCCTGTTGGGCAAGCGGCAGAACCCGTATTCGTTGCCGGCCTTGTCCTTCCTGATCACCAGGCGGCCGCCGATCTCGCCGCAATGCAGGGATGCCGGATTGGCCATGCCGACCGGTTTTTGCGCGGCAGCGCTGGCGGCGAACGGCATCACGAACAATGCGGCAAGGCCGGTAGCCAATATCGAGACCTTAGTCATTGGGATCTCCCTTGGCCGCAATCTATCATGGTGAAGCGTCCTGTCCTGCGGCAAAGCGCCGTCGGGCCTGCACGCGGCCATCGACTCCCAGAAGCCCGGCCTATTTCTTCACCCAAGCGACGAGATGATCTCGCGGTAAGCGAATTCCGGAAAGGCCTTCAGCGTCCGGGACTTGAGGTTTCCGCTCGCGGCCAGCATCAGCGCAAAACGCGCCAGCACCGCATCGTCGGGCGCTTCGACCACCGCCACCATGTCGAATTCGCCCATGGTCAGGAAGAACGATTTGAACGATCCGCCCATCTCGGCCAACTGCTTCCTGGCAGCGTCGAGGCGCTTGGGCGAATCGCGCACGTTCTTCGCGCCCTGCTCGGTCCAGTTCATCAGCATGATGTAGGTCGTCATGGTACGCCTCCTTCCGGGGCCACGGAGCACGGCGGCTTGGCCGGGGCGGGCATCCGGGTTGTCGCCCAGAAAATGCATCCGATACGAAATTATCCTCCCGCGACGGACGTCCCGCAAGGATGCATCCACGCCCTGATGTGGGAGCTTGAGGCGACGGTCACCGCCAACCAGGAAAGCCGGTTTAAAAACCCGCCTGATTGCGGCAATCTCCGCCGTGGTCATCGATCCGGGAAATCCCCGCCGACGTCGTGGGCCAGCCAGCCGCAGGAGAACTTCATGCGCGAGACAACAGACCTGCCGCCGGAACGGATCGATAGTCCCGCCGCATGGATTGGCGAGGACATGGCAAAGCATCCGGAAACATGGCTGGTCGAATTGGGCCCGCAGGACGTCGCCGAACTGGAATCGGCGGCAACCGGCTTTCTCGCCGGCTCGCAGGATATCGGCGGCCTGACCAGGGCCGACTTCCCCTTGCCCCGGCTCGCCGGCCATCTTGCCGCGCTTCGCGAAAAACTGATCGCAGGCATTGGCTTCGAGGTGCTGCGCGGTCTCCCGGTCGACAGATATTCCGCTGAAATGACGGCAGCGATCTTCTGCGGGATTGGCGCGCATCTGGGAAGCGCGCGCTCGCAGAATGCCCAGGGCCACATACTCGGCCATGTCCGCGACATCGGCGCCGACGCGAAGGCCACCACGACGCGCATCTACCAGACGGCGGAGCGCCAGACGTTTCACACCGATTCCGCCGATGTCGTCGGCCTGCTCTGCCTGAAGGATGCCATGCAAGGCGGCGAGTCCCTGCTGGTCAGCACGGTGACGATCTACAACGAGATGCGCAAAAGGCGGCCGGATCTCGCCCGCCTGCTGTTTGATCCTGTTGCCACCGACCGGCGGGGCGAGATACCGGAGGGCGAAAAGCCCTATTTCGAGATTCCGGTCCTCAACTGGCACGCCGGATTGCTGACAGGCATCTATCAGCGCCAGTACATCGACAGCGCGCAGCGCTTCCCCGATGCCATGCGGCTGAGTGCCGCCCATGTCGAAACGCTGGATCTCTTCGACAGCCTTGCCAATGACCCGAAATTAAACCTGTCGATGCGGCTGCGGCCCGGCGACATGCAGTTCGTCTACAATCATTCGCTGCTGCACGACCGCATGGGTTTTCGCGACTGGCCGGAGCCGGACAAGCGGCGCCACATGCTGCGCCTGTGGTTGTCGGTTCCCAGCGACCGTCCACTGCCCCCGTGCTTCAGGCAGCGCTATGGTTCGATCGAGATCGGCGACCGCGGCGGCATCATCGTCAAGGGAACGCGGCTGAACGTGCCGCTGTAGAGCAATTCGATGAACCACCTGAAATAAAAAGGGCGCCTCGATGGGCGCCCTTGATTTCTTTGCAATCGGGAAGTCCTAGCTATCCAGGAAGCTACGCAGCTTGCGCGACCGGCTCGGGTGCTTGAGCTTGCGCAGCGCCTTGGCTTCGATCTGGCGGATACGCTCGCGGGTCACCGAGAACTGCTGGCCGACTTCTTCCAGCGTGTGGTCGGTGTTCATGCCGATGCCGAAACGCATGCGCAGCACGCGCTCCTCGCGCGGCGTCAGCGAGGCCAGCACGCGCGTGGTGGTTTCGCGCAGATTGGCCTGGATCGCCGCGTCAATCGGCAGGATCGCCATCTTGTCCTCGATGAAATCGCCCAGATGCGAATCCTCCTCGTCGCCCACAGGCGTTTCGAGCGAGATCGGCTCCTTGGCGATCTTCAAGACCTTGCGCACTTTTTCGAGCGGCATTGCGAGCTTTTCGGCCAGTTCTTCCGGCGTCGGCTCGCGGCCGATCTCGTGCAGCATCTGGCGCGAGGTGCGCACGATCTTGTTGATCGTCTCGATCATGTGCACCGGAATGCGGATGGTGCGCGCCTGGTCGGCGATCGAACGCGTGATCGCCTGCCGGATCCACCACGTCGCGTAGGTCGAGAACTTGTAGCCGCGACGGTATTCGAACTTATCGACCGCCTTCATCAGGCCGATATTGCCTTCCTGGATCAGATCGAGGAACTGCAGGCCGCGATTGGTGTACTTCTTGGCGATGGATATGACGAGGCGCAGATTGGCCTCGACCATTTCCTTCTTGGCGATGGCGGCTTCGCGCTCGCCCTTCTGCACCTGGTTGACGATCTTGCGGAATTCCAGGATCGAGATCGCCGTTTCGGTGGCCAGATGCTGGATCTCGGCGCGCAGCTCCTTGATCGCATCCTTCTCGTTCTTGGTGAATTCCTTCCATCCGCGCGAGGTCAGGTTGGCGATCGAGCGCGTCCAGTTGGGGTCGAGCTCGGAACCTTGATATTCCTTCAGGAACTCTTCGCGGCGCACGCCATAGCTTTCGGCCAGCCGCAACAGCTTGCCTTCGTTCTGCACCAGCCGCTTGTTGATGTCGTAGAGCTGCTCGACCAGCGCCTCGATGCGCGCCGTGTTGAGCGACAGCGACTTCACCGCCTTGATCAGCTGGTCCTTCAGCTCCTTCAGGCGGCGGTCCTGGCTGGGCGACAGCGTGCCGGCGGCGGCCAGGCGGTTCTCGACCTGCTGGTCCTGCAGCTTGCGCAGCTTCTTGTAGGTGTCGGCGATGACGTCGAGCGTCTCCATCACCTGCGGACGCAGTTCGGCTTCCATCGCCGCTAGCGACAGGCTCGCCTCGTCCTCGTCTTCCTCGTCGTCATCCCCGATGCCGCGCGTGTCGGCGCCGACATTGGTGATGTCTTCTTCGTCATCGCGCCCGCGGCGCGACTTTTCCTCGACCTTGGGCGCTTCCTCGACGCGCTCGACCACCGGTGCCTGCTTGGCCTCGGGGCCTGCATAGGTGGCTTCGAGGTCGATGATCTCGCGCAGCAGGATCTTCGATTCGTTGAGTTCGTCGCGCCAGATGATGATGGCCTGGAAGGTCAGCGGGCTTTCGCAGAGGCCCGCGATCATCGTCTCGCGGCCGGCCTCGATGCGCTTGGCAATGGCGATTTCGCCTTCGCGCGACAGAAGCTCCACCGAGCCCATCTCGCGCAGATACATGCGCACCGGATCGTCGGTGCGGTCGGTCGGCTCTTTCTTGGTGGTGGTGGCGGCGACCGCCGTGCCGGTCTGTTCGGCCAGCTCGTTGGCGTCTTCCTCGGCGTCCGCCGCGGTGTCGCTGGCCTCGGCCTCTTCGCCCTGCTCGTCATCCTCGACGACGTTGATGCCCATGTCGGACAGCATCGCCATCGTGTCCTCGATCTGCTCGGAGGTCACTTCCTCGGAAGGCAGCACCGAATTCAGCTCGTCCATGGTCACATAGCCGCGCTTCTTGGCGGCCTTGATCATCTTCTTGACAGCATCATCGGAAAGGTCGAGCAGAGGGCCATCGGTGGCGCCTTCGCGTTCGGTCTCGACCTCTTCCTTTTCCTTAGTCGCCATAATTTTTATCTTCTCCAAGCGGCTGCCATCGAAGCCGCGTAAACTGTCGGACCAGTCAAAACCGGATGTGCTCGCTTATGAAACGCGCTTCACCGGGCCAGTAACCGTATCTACCGTTAAGTCCAGATTAACCCTGATATCTGTGGCAGGCTGCCTGCCTGTCCAGTGACCAGTACCTCACATCGCTCATTTCCCGTCGGCGCGGGTGCGGGTTAACGTTTCGAATCGTCCTGATTCCGCCATTCTGTCGGAAGGTCAAGCGGCTCTCGCATGATTCGCATGAAAAAAGCGAATCAATTACCCGACTTAGCGCGCCCCGCCCCGTGGGGAAGCTTGGCCACGCTCTCATTCCTGCACTCAGCTGCACTTAGGCTCGCCCAGCCCTGCCCGACGAAACGCCAAATCCTTCGATCAGCGCTTCCGTCGCCTGTACATCCTGAAATTGCGCCTGAATTTCGATCAGATGGCGGAAGTTTTCGTCCGATGGATCTGCTTCGAGCGCCGCTTCCGCCTGTTTCAGCTCCTTATGTAAGGTGCGTGCGCTGCGCTGCAAGTGCAGGGCCTGGTTCAGAGCGTCGCGGGCATCGTCGAGCGCGGCTGCCTCCAGCGCCGGCCACTGCCGCGCCCGCCGGATCAGGCCGACGGCGCGCTCCCAGATCTCGGCGCAGCCGGCGCGCTCGATCGTGGTCACCACGGCGTGGCGGTCATTGGCCATGTCGTGCGCCATCGCGTCGAGGATGGCGGCATGCAGCCGCTGCAGGTCGGAATTGACGAGATCGAGAAATTCGACATGGGCGAAATTCTCGTCGATCAGCGCCGGATGGTTGACCAGCGCCACGATGATCGTCGCCTCGCGCACCGACATGCCTTCGCTGCCGCGCTTGACCAGCGCGGATTGGCCGAGGCTTTCGGTGATCGCCATGCGGCCGCCGCCAGGCTTGGCGAATTGCCCACCGGGTGCGGCTGCTTTGCCCTGCTGCCCCGGTTTCCAGTCCTGGCGCCCTTGCCGTGTATCGCGCTGCGAGCCGAAGAAGCTCTTTTCCCGTTCACGCATTTCCTGCTGGTAGTGATAGCGCGTGCTTTCGTCGCGGATGCGACTGGTCAACTCCCGCAGCGTCTTTCCAAGTTCCGCCCGCCGCTCCGGCGTGTCGAAGACACCGCCCGCCGTCTCGCGCATCCACAAGAGGTCGACCAGTGGACGCGCATCGGCAAGCACCGCCCGGAACGCGTCCGGACCTTCGGCCTTGACCAGGTCGTCTGGATCCTTGCCTTCCGGCAGCAGCGCAAAGCGCACCGAACGGCCGGCCTGGACCGAAGGCAGCGCCAGATCGGCGGCGCGCCATGCCGCCTTCAGCCCGGCCTTGTCGCCGTCGAAGCACAGCATCGGCTCGGGCGCTATGCGCCACAGCAATTCGAGCTGGTTTTCGGTGAGTGCCGTGCCCAGCGGCGCCACGGCATTCTCGAAACCGGCCTGCGCCAACGCGATGACGTCCATGTAGCCTTCGACGGCAATCACCGTGCCGCCCTTGGCCAGCGCCTTGCGGGCGCGGGCGAAATTGTAGAGCACATTGCCCTTGTGGAAGAGCTCGGTGTCGGGCGAGTTCATGTATTTGGCCAGCGCATCGGGCGCCAGCGCACGGCCGCCGAAGGCAATGATCCTGCCGCGCGAATCCGGGATCGGGAACATGATGCGGTCGCGGAACCAGTCATAGGAGACCGGAATGTCGTCGCCATGGCGCACCAGCCCGCACGCCTCGATGTCGGCTTTCGGCACGCCCTTTGCCGCCAGATGCTCCTTCAGCGCATTGCGGCTGTCGGGCGCGAAGCCGAGCCGGAACGACTGCTGCGTCGCCGGTGTCAGCCCGCGATCCCTGAGATACGCGCGGGCTTTCGCCCCTTCCGGTCCCTGCAGCCGTTCCTGGAAGAAAGCAGTCGCCATCTCCATGACATCGGTCAGGCTGGCGCGTTCCTTCTCGCGCTGTTCCTCGCGTTCGTCGCGGACCGGCATCGGCACGCCGGCCATGTCGGCGATCTTCTCGACCGCTTCGGGAAAACTCAATCCTTCGAGTTCGGTGAGGAACTTGAAATGGTCGCCCGAAACCGAGCAGCCGAAACAGTGGTAGCGGCCCTTCTTGTCCTCGCAGTGGAAGGACGGGCTCTTCTCGCCATGGAAGGGGCAACAGGCCCAATAGTCACCGCGCGACGCGTTGGTCTTCTTGCGATCCCACGCGACGCGCTGGCCGATGACCGATGAAATCGGCACGCGGTCGCGAATCTCGTCGAGAAAGGCCGGCGGAAAGCGCATTGAGGGAACTCGTTTCCCCACCATATAATCATGCCGGAGAAATCCGACGACCCCCAATACGGGCCATACCCGGTTTCCACAGGGCAAAAAAGAAAGGCGGCCGTTACGGGCCGCCCTGCTTTTCAGTCCCGCGCTGTTGGCTTAGTGCGCGGCGATCGCACCGAAGATGATGCCGGAAAGGATGCTGACCAGCACATAGTCGTTGCCGACGCGGATCCATTCCTGGCCGGGGCCGGGGCGACGCAGACCGTAGCGGCCGTAATCGCGGACCGGCTGATGCTGGCGCCAGCCGGAATATTTCTGGCCATGGCGCCAGTCGTTCCGCTTCACGACGACCTTCTTCTGGAAGCGCTTCTGGATGACGCGCTTCTTCTCGTCACGATGGGTGGGCTTCTGCCAGTCGACCTTGGTGTAGTTCGACTGCGGCGCGACCGGCGCATTCATCGGCGCGGCCTGGCCTGTGAGCGACGTCGCGGCCAGCATCGAGACGGCGAGGACAGAAAGAACAATGCGTTTCATGAGAAGTCTCCTTGGTTGTCGATGCCCAAGGAATAACGGCCAGCGGATGAACTGAAACTGAATGGAAGCATTACAATTATGTAATGAAATCCTATGCTTATTTCGGGAATTTGAACATCGTCGCAAAGTTGACAGCGAGACGCCCGCGAACAGCGGCCGACCCGCCGCAGTGCCGTGGACCGCGATGCAGCCATTTCCTGCATCCGTCCATTTTCCGACACGCCCTGTCGCGCCGCGACGGCCTCTTGAAATCGACAAAATTTTATTATTCGGCTAAAGTATTCTGGTCATTATCGGTGGCTGCCATGAACATGATTCGAACCTTCGTTTTCCCCCATGATCGCCGCGCTGTTGGCACCGCGCGCCCCGGCCGCATGCAGGCGCCGAAATGAGCGGTTCCGTCGTCCTTCTGCATCTGGCCGGCGCGGTCGCGCTGATGCTGTTTGCCACGCGCATGGTCAAGACCGGCGTCGAACGTGCCTATGGCGACGTGCTGCGCCATAAATTGCGCGCCACCATGCGCAATCCGATAATGGCGGTGCTGACCGGCACCGGTCTGGCAATCGCCCTGCAGAGCTCGACTGCCGTCACGCTGTTGGTCGGCTCCTTCGCCGGCTCCGGCATTGTCTCGGGTGCCGCCGGCCAATTGGCCGTGCGCGGCGCCGAGATCGGCTCGGCGCTGGTGGTCAAGCTCTTGACCTTCGACCTCACACTGCTGGTGCCACTCTGCCTGATCACCGGCACGGTGATGTTCATGGCCACCGAGCGCCGCGACTGGCGCCAGACCGGCCGCATCCTGGTCGGCGTCGGCCTGTTGATCCTGTCGCTGGAAATGATCGGCCAGGCATCGGAGCCGCTGCGCAACAGCCAGCTCATGCCGGTGATCATCAACTATTTCTCCAGCGATTCCATCACTGCCTATCTCTTGGCGGCGCTGATCACCTGGCTGTTCCAGTCGAGCATCGCAGCGGTGCTGCTGATGGCAACGCTCGCCGGCCGTGGCCTGATCAGTCCCGAACTCGGCGTCGTCCTCATCCTCGGCGTCAATCTCGGCTCCTCGATAATCGCGCCGATGCTGACCCGCTCGGCCGGGCCGGCCGTGCGCGTCGTGCCGATCGGCAATCTCCTGATGCGCGGGCTGGGCTCGCTGGTCATGCTGATCCTGTTCATGATCTTCAGGCCGCATGTCGGCTTCCTTGGCGCGACGGCCGCCGACCAGATCGTCAACGCCCACATCCTGTTCAACGTCATTATCCTGCTCGCCGGCCTGCCGCTGGCCGGCTTCGTCTATCGCGCCTCGGAAAAGATCGTGGCACTCGGCACCAAGCCGGTGCCGGCGGCCTCGCTCGACGTGATCGAGCTGTCCGCGCTCAACGAAAGCGCGCTCGACATACCAAGTCAGGCGCTGGGCAATGCGACGCGCGAAGTGGTGCGGGTCTGCGAAACCGTCGAGATCATGCTGAAGCGCATCATGGAACTCTATGAAAGTGCCGACAGCGACAAGATCAAGGCGCTTGCAGCGCTCGACGACCGCGTCGACCGCAAGCACGCGGCCATAAAACTCTACCTCGCCAAGCTCACCAAGAATCCGCTGACCGAGGACGAGGCATTGCGCTGCCAGGAGTTGATCGGTGCCTGCGTCAAGCTCGAGCAGGTTGGCGACATCATCGTGCGCAACATGCTGGTGCATGTGAAGAAGAAGGTCGAACACGGGCTGGAGTTCACGCCCGAGGGCTGGCGCGAACTCTGCGCCTTCCACGCCTCGGTGCTGGCCAACGCACGGCTTGCCTTCAACGTCCTGGTCTCGCGCGATTCCGAAACCGCCCGCCAGCTGGTGCTGGAGAAGGACCAGCTGCGCGACCGCGAGAAGGAAACCAGCGCCAGCCACTTCCTGCGGCTGCGCGAGGGCACCGCCAGGAGCATCGAGACCAGCTCGATCCACCTCGACACCATCCGCGACCTGAAGCAGATCAATTCGCTGCTGGCCTCGATGGCCTATCCGGTGCTGGAAGAGCGCGGCCTGCTCACGGGGTCGAGGCTGAAGGCGAGCTGAGAAGCTGCCGCTTCACTCAAGAAAACCTAAACTCGCGACAAAAATTTCTGGATTGCCCAAACCGCCCATCCATGGTTTGAGGCCGTTCCAGCCAAGGCTTGCCCATGTCGCTTCCGCTCATTGCCCTGTTCATCGCCGCCTTCGCTTTCGGCACCACCGAATTCGTCATCGCCGGCGTGCTGCCGCAAGTGGCGCAAGGGCTTGGCGTCTCGGTGCCCTCGGCCGGCTATCTCGTCTCCGGCTATGCCTGCGGCATCGCCATTGGCGGCCCGCTGCTGGCGCTCGCCACCAAGTCGTTGCCGCGCAAGACCTTGCTGCTCGGCCTCGCCGTCATCTTCACCATCGGCCAGGCCGCCTGCGCGGTGGCGCCCGACTTCACTTCGATGCTGCTTTTGCGCATTGCCGTCGCGATCGCGCATGGCGCCTATTTCGGCATCGCCATGGTGGTGGCGGTCGGCCTCGTTCCCGAGGACAAACGCGGCATGGCGGTGGCGGTTATCCTGTCTGGCCTCACCGTCTCCAACGTCATCGGCGTGCCGGCCGGCACCGCGATCGGCAACATCTGGGGCTGGCGCGCCACCTTCTGGGTGATGTGCGCGCTGGGCGTGGCGGCAACGCTTGCCATGGCGGCCCTTTTGCCACGCACCACCGGGTCATCGGCCAAGCCCGTCGGCCTAGCCCGCGAGGTCCGCGTGCTGGCGCGCCAGCAGGTCTGGACCTCGCTGATCCTGATGCTGATGCTGATGCTCGGCCAGTTCTGCTTGTTCACCTACATCACGCCGACGCTGCTGGAGGTCACCGGGCTTGACGAGAACCTTATTCCCTGGGTGCTGCTGCTGAACGGCGTCGGCGCAACGCTTGGCGTCTTCCTCGGCGGCAAGCTGTCCGACTGGAAGCTGATGCCGTCGCTGATCACCATGCTTGGCCTGCAAGCGGTGACGCTGGCCATCATCTATGCCGTCAGCCCCTATCCCCTGCCGATGATCGTCGCGATCGTCATCTGGGGCGGCCTCAACTTCGCCATCGGCACGCCGATCCAGACCCGCATCCTGGCCTGGACGGCGGATGCCTCGAACCTCGCCTCTTCGCTGATCCCGTCCGGCTTCAATGTCGGCATTGCGCTCGCCGCGTCGCTGGGCGCCGCCATGCTCAATGCCGGCTACGGCTACCGCAGCCTGCCGGTGGTCGGCGCTGTCGCCATGCTGGTCGCCGTGGTCGTGGCTGTCATCTCCCAGGTCTGGGAAGGCCGCAGCAACGCCACCCCGCCATTGACGGCGCCGGCCGAGTAGCCGGCCTCACCCCTTCGCCTCCTTCAGCACGTCGATGAAGGCGCGCAGCGCCGGCGGCACCAGCCTGTGGCCTGGATAATAGAGGAACAGGCCGGGAATGGGCGGACACCAATCGTCCAGTACGGCGACCAACGCTCCCCGATCGAGATAGGGCTTGGCGGATTTGTCCGAAATGTAGGCGATCCCCATGCCGGCAGCAGCCGCCTCGGCCATCAACTCCATATTGTCGAGTGTCAAAACGCCGGGGACATCGATGGCGATTTCCTGGCCATGTTTCTCGAACTCCCATCGGTAGGGCTTGCCGCTCGGCAAGCGGAACCGGATGCAGGTTTGACCCCGCAGATCATCGGGCGTTTGCAAAACCGAGCGGCTGGCAAGATAGGCCGGCGATGCAACGGCGATGAAGCGCGTCGGCCCGCCGAAGCGCACCGCGACCATGTCTTGCGGCACCGCCTCGCCCAGGCGGATCCCGGCGTCAAAGCCTTCGGCGACGATATCGACCAGTCTTCCCTCCGTGACGAGATCGAGCGAAACTTGGGGGTAGCGCTGAAGAAAGGCCGGCACCACCGATCGAAGCAGCAAGCGGGCAGCGATCTCGCTGGTGTTGATCCGCAGCGTGCCTGACGCAAGGCCGCGGAAATCATCGACCTCGGCCAGTGCCGCGTCGATATCCGACAAAAGCGGCCGCAAGCGCGCGACGAGCCGCTCTCCTGCCTCGGTCGGTGCAACGCTGCGCGTCGTGCGGTTGAGCAGCCGCACGCCCATGCTCCGCTCCAGCGTCCGCATCATGTGGCTGAGCGTCGAGGGGGACAGGCCGAGATCGTCGGCCGCCTTGCGGAAGCTGCGGTGCGAAACAATCGCAGCGAGTGCCGTCAATTCCGGAAGTCCGGGCTTGCCATTCATGGGAAATCTTCATCAAGGCATATGGAATTGAACGGATAGTATCATGAGTTGGATGGCGTAGTCTTGGCCGAACTCCAGCAATGAAAGGACATTCCATGGCTAAGACATGGTTCATCACCGGCACCTCATCTGGTTTCGGACGACTTCTGACGGAAAGGCTTCTGGCCCGTGGCGACCGTGTCGCCGCAACGGTGCGCAAGCCGCAGGCGGTCGCCGATCTGAAGACGCAACATGGCGATCGCCTCCGGGTCGCTTCGCTTGAGATGACCGACAGCGATGCGATCCGGGCAACGATCGACAAGGCCTTTGGCGAACTGGGGCACATCGATGTCATCGTCAGCAACGCCGGCTATGGTCTGTTCGGCGCCGCAGAAGAGCTGGACGATAGCCAGATCCGCGACCTGATCGACACAAATCTCGTCGGCTCGATCCAGTTGATCCGGGCAGCGCTGCCGCATCTGAGGAAACAAGGCGGCGGCCGCATCCTGCAAGTCTCCTCCGAAGGCGGACAGATGGCCTATCCCGGCTTCAGCCTCTATCACGCCACGAAATGGGGCATCGAAGGTTTTGTCGAGTCCGTTCGGCAGGAGGTTGAGCCGTTCGGCATCGGCCTGACGCTCGTCGAACCGGGCCCGACACAGACGAACTTCGGCGCCAGCCTGATCAGCTCCAACCCGGCCGACACCTATAAGAATACGCCGGTCGGCGACCTGCGCCGGGCCTTTTCCGAGGGTTCCTTCGACATCAAGGGCGATGCCGGCAAGATGGTCGATGTGATGATCGCCTCGGTGGAGCGGAACCCCGCGCCACGACGATTGACCTTTGGCGCCGCCGCCTACGCTTCGATCCGAAGCGCGCTCCAAGGCAGGCTCGCGGAGCTGGAGAACCAGAAGGACGCGGCCCTGGCGATGGACAGCGACCCCCTGACGGCTAGCAACTGACAGGCGTCCGCCGAAGACCGCCTCACCCGCGCCAGCGCAAGAGGCGCATGGCGTTGGCTGTCACCAGCACGGTGGCGCCGGTGTCGGCCAGGATCGCCGGCCACAGGCCGGTGATGCCTAAAATGGTGGTGACCAGGAACACCGCCTTCAACCCCAGCGCCACGGTGATGTTCTGGCCGATATTGGCCATCACCGCCCGCGACAGTTTTATCATGCGCGCGACATCCATGACGCGGCCATGCAGGATCGCCGCGTCGGCTGTTTCCAGCGCGACATCTGTGCCGCCGCCCATGGCGATACCGATGTCGGCGGCGGCGAGCGCCGGCGCGTCGTTGATGCCGTCGCCGACCTTGGCCACTTTCAGCCCCTGGCGCTGCAATTCGCCGACGATGCGCTGCTTGTCCTGCGGCAACAGTTCCGCCCGCGCCTCGATGCCGAGTGACGCGGCGATGGCCTCGGCCGTGCGGCGGTTGTCGCCGGTCAGCATCACCGTGCGGATGCCTTCAGCCTTGAGTGCCGTGATGCCGGCCGCCGCATCCGGCCGTGGTTCGTCGCGCATGGCGATCAGCCCGGCCACCACGCCGTCGGCGACCAGCACCGAGACGGTCTTGCCCCGGCCGTTGAGGCTGTCGAGGGCAAGCCGCTGCGCCTCGGTCATCTCAGCGCGCTCGCCCGCCGCCAGGCCGGAGCCCAGGAAAACCGCGATGCCGCCAACGCTGCCCTCGACGCCCTTGCCCGAAATCGCCTTGGCGGCCAGCGCCGGCGGCACTGGCGCCTTGTCGGCCCTGGCCCTGTCCAGGATCGCCACCGCCAGCGGATGGCTGGAGCCTTGTTCGAGTGCCGCCGCCAGCGCCAGCACTGAGCGCTCATCGCGACCATAGGCGACGATGTCGGTCACCACAGGCTTGCCCGCGGTCAGCGTGCCGGTCTTGTCGAAGGCGACCGCCGTGATCCGGCGAAAGCCTTCCAGGACGGCACCGCCCTTCATCAACAGGCCGCGCCGCGCACCGGCTGCCAGACCCGCCGCAATCGCCGCCGGCGTCGAGATGACCAGCGCGCAGGGGCAACCGATCAGCAGGATCGCCAGGCCCTTGTAGATCCATTCGTTCCAGTCGCCACCGGCAACGAGCGGCGGCAGCAGCGCCACCAGCGCACCGACCACCAGCACTGCCGGTGTGTAATAGCGCGAAAAACGGTCGATGAAGCGCTCGGTCGGCGCCTTGGCCTCCTGCGCCTCTTCCACGAGCCGCACGACGCGGGCGATGGTGTTGTCGGAGGCAGCGGCCGTTACCCGAACTTTCAGCACGCCATCGCTGTTGATCGTGCCGGCGAAGACAGGCTCAGTGACACCCTTGCGCTTCGGCGTGCTCTCGCCGGTCACCGGCGCCTCGTCGATGTCGCTCGACCCCTCTGTTATCTCGCCATCGGCCGGGATGCGGTCGCCCGGCCGCACCAGGATGACATCGCCGACCACAAGCTGGTCGGCGGGAACTTCAACCGTGCCGCCTGCCCGCTCGACCAACGCCGTCTTCGGCACCAGATCGGCCAGACCCTGGATGCTGGCCCGCGCACGGCCGGCGGCGACGCCTTCGAGAAGTTCGCCGATCAGGAACAGCACCACCACGGTTGCCGCTTCTTCCGTGGCGCCGATCATCACCGCGCCAACAGCCGCGATGGTCATCAGCATCTCGATCGAGAACGGCGTGCCGGCCAGCGCCGCCATCAGCGCCCGCCGCGCGATCGGCACCAGGCCGACCAGCAGCGCGGCCAGGAAGACCCAGCGCTCGGCCGTGGGGAACAGATGGCCGATGCCATAGGCGGCAACAAGCGCTGCCGCGCAGGCCAGCGTCAGCGCCGCGCGGCGGGTGCGCCACCACGCCTGCCCAGGCTCGGCATCGCTGTGGAGGTGCGATGCGCCTTTGGCCTCCTTGGCTACCTCGTCGCCATGGTCATGGCCCTCGTGGTCGTGACCTTCATGGTCATGGCCTTCGTGATCATGGCCGGCATGGTCATGCGCGCTGGCTGCCGGCTCGTCGGCCCTCGCTTTGGCCTTGACGATTCCGTAGCCCAGCCGCGCCACTTGCTGCAGCACCTTGTCGTCATTGAGCGGGCCGCCATGGCTGACGGTCATCGAGGCGCCGGTCACCGAAACCGTGACATCGGCGACGCCGTCGAGACGGCGCACCGCCGTATCGATCTTGGTCGCGCAGGAAGCGCAATCCATGCCGCCGATCTTGAACCGTGTCTGCCTGATTCTTGCCTGCTCGTGGGGAGCCGTCATCACATCACCTGTCTGCTTTTTCACCCGCGCGGCGTGCTGCCGCATGGGTCTTGAATGCTGATGTCAGGCACTATAATTGCTCTAGTCACTAGAGCCTCAAGAGGCAAAATGCATGTTTTCGATTGGTGATCTCTCGCGTCGCACCGGCGTCAAGGTGCCGACCATCCGCTACTACGAGCAGATGGGCCTGGTCGCGGCGCCCGAGCGCTCGGAAGGCAACCAGCGCCGCTACTCCAGGCAGGAGCTGGAACGGCTGGCCTTTATCCGCCATGCCCGCGATCTTGGCTTCGCCGTCGAGGATATACGCGCGTTGATCGAATTGAGCGGCCACCCCGACCAGCCCTGCGGCCATGCCGACAAGATTGCCGGCGAACAGCTGATCTCCGTGCGCGAAAAGATCGCCCAGCTGAAGCGGCTGGAAACCGAGCTGGAGCGCATCGCCTCCTGCTGCGACGGCAGGACGGTCGGCGACTGCTACGTCATCCGCGCGCTGTCGGACCACACGCTGTGTGCCGACGAGCACGGGTGAGGATATTGTCGAAGTCCGCGCCGGGGCTAGCGCTCGAAAGGGCTGCCCAACCTCGCCCTATAAATCGATCCGGAACCGCAAACTCTCCACCCCGCCATAGGCGGCGTCCTCGAAGAAGCGCTCGACCAGTCTGCCGCCATTGGCCAGGACCACCTTGTGCGAGGCCGGATTGCCCGGCTTGGCGGTGATCTCGACATGGGGCAGGCCGACCGCCCTCGCCTCGTCCAGCATCAGTCGCAGCGCCTCGGTGGCGTAGCCGCGACGCCGTTTCCACGGCACCACCGCATAGCCGATATGGCCAAGCACATGCGACGGCAGTTCGGCGGTGCCCTTCTGCCAGCGGAAGCCGATCGAGCCCGATGCCTCACCGTCCCAGATCCAGCGGCGAAAGCCCGGCAGGCGCGGCACTTGCGTGCCGTCGGGCAAGGTGATCGGACCACCCCTGGCTTCGGGATCATCGAGGCTGGCCAGGAACGCCACTGGGTTGTCTTCTATGGCCGCGAGCTGCTCGCGCGTCGCGTCGAGCAGCCGAACATTGTCCGGCGACCAGCCGCGCTCGAGCGCGGCCTTGTAGGATGGCAGATGTTCAAGCGCTGGTTTGACGATCTCGACCATGATCCATGCTCCCTGGGAGGCGAACCAGGCATAGCCGTGGCCGCGATATGGCTCAAGCCGGTGCCGCCCGGAAGTGAACTTCGCTAAACAAGTTGTGTCTCGCCGATTGGCGCGAGACATTTTATGATTGGTTGCGGGTGGCGACACCTGCAGGATTCGCGTGGCTTCGACAGGAGAATTGATCCGGTGCGGTTGAGATCTATCCCTCTGGGTATTGTCGTCACCCTCAGCCTTCTTGTCATTGCCTTGACGGCGACGGTCCGCTCCTTTGCCGCGCCCTCCGGCGTCCCGGCCTGGCTGCAGGCCCATGTCGGTGACGCCGACGGCCAGATCTCACAAGTGGTGCTGGAGCGCGCGCGGGCGCTCTACCAGAAAAAGGTCGCGCAAGGCGCCGTCAAAAACCCCTGCTATTTCGCCATGGACGCCACGCGTCCCGGCGATCTCGGCAATGGCGTGTTGGGGCGCCGGTATTATGTCGTCTGCGAAGCCAGCCAGTCGTTTCGCGCTATCGCATCGGGTCACGGGGCCGGCAAGAACCTGAAAGGCACGGTCGATTTTTCAAACGGCAGGCGCTGCTCCAAAAACTTCGGCAATGCCATGGATTCGGAATTGACCGCCGGCGGCGCCTACGTGACCCGCGAGACAAAGACGTCGTTCAAGGGTTTTTACCGTACCGGCGCCAAGCAGGACGCCGCCTTTCTGCGCACTTTCATCCAGTTCGACGGCGAAGGCGAAGCCGCCAACGCCAGGCAGCGCGTGATCGGCGGCCACGCGGCACAGGTGCTGCGCACCATGTGCATGCGTAAAAATCCGAACAGCTCCTACGCCGATCGTGACGGTCTGGTGCCGTTCGGCAAGCTGGTGGACTATGCCGGCGGCCGCAGCAATGGCTGCACCAGCTGGTCGCCGGCGGATGCCCAGCAGATCATCTCGATGGTCAAGGACAACCCGACGACGCTCTACATCTACCCAGAATCACGCGACATCGCCGCGGTAGCGGCTAGCCGTTCGCAGTCGGGCACCTATTGGAATGCGTCCTGCCTGAAGGAAATCGGCACACCGAAATTCTGGCCAAGGAAGACTCTTGAGCCGATGATCGCCCAGTACAAAAAGGACCATCCGGCGCCCCCACCGCAACCACTGCCGATGTGCAAGGAGTCTTGAGGTCCGCACCTTGATAGGCGCGAACCTCACGCACTCTCGGCTTTGCACTCCCGCTCAGCGCAGAAAACCGAGCACAGCCTCGACGAACTCGGCAGGGTACTCGACGTTCGACAGGTGAACCGCGGGCAAGACGACCAGCTTCGCGCCTTGGATGGATGCGGCGATCTCTTCACTGTGACTCAGCGCCGTCACCGTGTCGTACCGTCCGGCGATCACCAGGGTCGGCCGCGAGACCAACGTCACAATGCGGCGAAGGTCGGAATCGCGAACGGCGGCGAACAAGCCGGCCAAGCCTCGCCGATCGATGCTCAGCAGCATGGCGCGAAATTCCTGGATGACAAGGCCGTTGGCCGCGACCATGGCGGCCGGAAACCAGTTGGCCAGGAACGCCTCCGCGTTCTCTGCCATGTCGGGAGCCTGAAGCGTCGCAACGATTCGCTCGTCGATATAGCTTGCCGGCCCGAGGTGTGACGAGCTGTTGGCAAGGATCAGGCGGTCGATGCGCTCAGGCGCCCGCACGCCGAGCCACTGCCCGACGAAGCCGCCCAGCGACAGGCCGAGGAAATGCACGCGTCCAAGGCCGAGCGCATCCAGCAGCTCGGTCACGTCGCGGCCAAGCCGGTCGAGCGAATAGGCGCCGGCCGGGACGCTCGATCCGCCATGGCCTCGAAAATCATAGCGCAAGACGCGGAAATGCTTCGACAGTTCGGCGATCTGGCCGTCCCACATATGCAGCGTGGTGGCGATGGAGTTCGACAGCACCAGCACCGGCTTTTTGGCATCGCCGTCGAAGCGATAGGCGATGCGCGTGCCGTCGCCGACAGTCACGAAATTCAGCTCACTCATGATGAAGTTCCTTCTGGAAGGTTGAATGAGCAGAGCGTAGGCGGGCAGCGTTTTCAGTGATATTACAAAGATAGGACAGTCTCTGTAATCAAAGCTGACATGGCCGAATTCACCTTGCACGATCTGCAATGCTTCGATGCGGTGATCCGCACCGGCGGTTTCCAGCCGGCGGCAGCCATGCTGCATCGCTCGCACCCGGCAGTTTTCGCCGCCATTGCCAAGCTCGAACGGCAGCTCGATCTGATTCTTCTTGACCGCAGCGGCTATCGCGTGCGCCCGACCGAGGCGGGGCTGTCGTTCCATCGCCGCGCGCAATCGCTGCTGCGCGAACTGGAGGTCCTGCGGGTGCACGCCGCCCAGCTTTCAATGGGCGAGGAAAGCGAGATCCATGTCGTCATCGGCGACCTCTGCCCGCGGCCGCAGGTGCTGGGCATGCTTGGCCGCTTTTTCGCCCAGTGCCCGGGCACGCGCCTGCATCTGCATTTCGAGGCCGTCGGCGGTCCGTGGGAGCGCCTCTTCGACGACGAAGCGGATCTGATCCTGCACTGGGTCGACAAGGGTGACACCAGGGTCGAATGGGTCGATTTGTGCCAGGTGCCGTTCATTCCCGTGGTGGCGCCTGGCTTTCTGCCGGAGCGCATTAAAGAGCCGATCACGCCCGATCAGATGCAGGCACTCACCCAATGCGTCATGCGTGACAGCGCCCGCCATTCGCCACAACAGGACTATTCGCTGATCGAAGGCGCGCCGCAATGCCTGGTGGCCGACCAGGGCATGAAGAAGGAGATCATCCTGCAGGGTCTTGGCTGGGGCCACCTGCCCCGCTTCCTGATCGAGGACGAGCTGCACGACGGACGACTGCACTCCATTGCCGGCCGGCATCTGCCGGGCCGTACCGAGGAGCTGGTGGTGGCGCGCCGTCGCGACCGGCCGCACGGACCGATCGCCAACCGGTTGTGGGATCATATCCAGCAGGAAGCGCCAGCATTGCGCCGCGCGTTGGAGCCTCGGAAACGCGCCGGGGAGACATCGACCAACTGATCGCGAAGGCCTCGGGCTAAGGCACCTGCGTGATGCTGCCGCTGCCTCTCACCTCCGAACGCCGCATGGTCGGGTGCCCATAGAGATCGACATCACCGCTGCCGGAAATCGAGACATCGGCGTCGGCCTGCGCGGTGACCTCTGCGTCGCCGCTGCCGCGGATCTCTATCTGTGCGGATTGGGCGATCAGATCCTTGAGCCGCCCCGAGCCTGAGCCGGAGATTTCCAGATCGACCGTTTGAGTGGTTCCGGTGGCGGCCACACTGCCGCTGCCGCGAATGCTCAGCCGCAGCTTGGGCTGATTGATTTGGGACAAGGCAAGGTCGCCACTGCCGGTCAGTTTCCAATCCGAAATCGCTGGGCCCGACAGGCTGACATCGAGCCGGGGCGAAAACCAGCCCGTATCACAATCCAGGGTGAGCCGGCTGCCTTCCATGCGCACATGATCGATCAGCGTGGAATCGCCGCTCACCACAGCTTCGGCCTTGTCGCCCGGCTGGTAACGGACGGAAGCCGGCAAAGCGATGGTGAAGCTGTCATTGGCGCTGAATGGCAGCGTCACTTCCTTCCTGACGGATGTGATCGCGCCGCAGGTGGATTGGCCGCCGATCCACGAGCCTCCCGCGTTGACCCAATCCGGCCCTGCAAGCCCGATGCCCGCGGCCAACAAGAGGGCGGCGCCAACCAATCCGGCTGTCGCGACGAATGCCAGTTTTCCAGTCATTGTCCGTTTCCTTCAACGTGATGACAAATTGCAAGCGCGAGGCAACGCTCAAGCGGAGTTGCGGTCGGCTTGCGTGATGCGCGAATGCAGCCGGGCATAGCGCCCGACAACCCGCAGGCCCGCGCCCATGCCCAGCAGCAACAAGGCGCCGCCGCCCAGGAAGCCGCTCACCAGTCCGGCGCCGATGAAGACGCGTCCCAGCGTGAGCGAGAAGGTGACCCCGGGCTCGAACAGCAGCGCGCTGAGAATGATCTTGATGCCGAGCGCGCCGATGGCGACGAGCGTGATGCCAAGGGCAAGCGCAAGCACCACCGCGGTGATGAGCAGCGGCAGCAGGAAGACGATGTCGACGAAGGCAAGGCCGGCCAGGGCAAACGTCGCCGCCAGCATGTTCGAAACGCTCCAATGGGCTTCAAGACGGCGCAGCCCTGCCTCGGCGCGCAGCTCGCGGGCGATCCTGGCCGGATCACCAAGGGCCGCCGCGACCTCCGCCTCGCTGCGGCCCGGAGCATCGGCGAAATGGGCGGCATAGTCGCCGACAATGTCCTCGATCTCCTGCGGCGGCAGCCCGGCTAGTCCCTGTCTCAGCGTGCGCAGGAAGGCGTCCCTGGTCATGGCAAATCCTCGAGAAGTTTGTCGACGGCACCCCCGAAGGAGCGCCAATCGCGGCGGTGAGCTTCAAAGGCCTGCCGGCCGAGCGGCGTGAGCCGGTAATATTTGCGCGGCGGCCCGCTGCTCGACTCGACGAGGCGGGTGGCGACCAGCCCGTCATTCTGCATCCGGCGCATCAGGGGATAGATCGTGCCCTCCCCCATGTTCACCGCGGCGACCAGCGTGCTGGCGATTTCATAGCCGTAGCTTTCACCCCGCGACAGCACGGCCAGGACGCACAGATCAAGCGCGCCTTTTCGCAGCTGAACGAGGATGGAGTCGGTCATGGCAGGCCCTGAATTCGAGACCTGTATATAGCACGCTACCTGTTTATGCAAGGTAGTGAATTTGACCAGCATGCGCCATCGCGCTCACGCCAGTTTGGGGTGAAGCTAGATGGTGCAAAAATCCCTATTGGAACGAGAGCGCGCTAATTCAGTGCCAGCATGATCGTGGCGAGAAAAGCCCTGCTGCAGCAGGGCCCTACTGCAACAGACCCTTGACGATACCGCTTGCCTTGCCGAAATCCATCTGGCCGGCATATTTCTGCTTCAGAGCGGCTATCACCTTGCCCATGTCCTTCTGGCTGGCGGCACCGGTCTCGGCGATCGCCTCGCGCGCTGCCGCGGCGATGGCCGCATCGTCCAACTGCGTCGGCAGGAAACCGCGGATGATCTCCATCTCGCCACGCTCCTGCGCCGCCAGTTCCGGCCGCTTGCCGTCTTCGAATGCCTTGGCTGATTCCTCGCGCTGCTTCACCATCTTGGCCAGTATCTGCAGGATCTCCTCGTCGCTGGCCGGCTCCTTGGCCGAACCGCGATTGGCGATGTCGCGGTCATGGATGGCGGCCTGGATCAGCCGCAATGTCGGCAGCCGGTGCTTGTCCTGCGCCTTCATCGCGCTCTTCAGGGATTCGGCGATTTTCGCGCGCATCATGCTTTCTCCTTCGGTCGGCGCGGACAATAGCGCCGGGGCCTGGCCAACGCAAACCCTGATATTATGACGCAAGCCTATGATATTGCTTGATGAAATAAATCATGGCCGCATTTCGCGTGATCATTGACCACTCTGCCGCCTTCCCCTATGTACTCAGCCTTGCATGAACTGAAGCTTGACTGCGTGGGAGCCGCGAATTCGCCGCTTCGCGCCATTTGCCGCGCCGATGGCCACCGGGCCAACTGCAGCACGCGGCCTGATAGGAGTGCCGCATGGCCGAGATGACGCCCGCCTGGGCAACCGAAAAGCCGACCGCCCTGCTGGTGCTGGCCGACGGCACCGTCATCGAGGGTCGCGGCCTGGGCGCCACCGGTTCCGCCGTTGCCGAAGTCTGCTTCAACACCGCGCTCACCGGCTACCAGGAGATCCTCACCGACCCGTCCTATGCCGGCCAGATCGTCACCTTCACCTTCCCGCATATCGGCAACATCGGCACCAATGGCGAGGACATCGAAGACCTCAACCCGGCCGCACGCGCCGGCGCTGTCGGTGCCGTGTTCAAGGCCGACGTCACCAACCCGTCCAACTACCGTGCCGTCGGTGGTCTCGACGAGTGGCTGAAGAAGCGCGGCATTGTTGCGCTGTCAGGCATCGACACCCGCGCGCTCACCGCGCTGATCCGCGAAAAGGGCATGCCCAACGCCGTCATCGCGCATGCGCCCGATGGCGTCTTCGACCTCGACGATTTGAAGCAGCGCGCCGCCGCATGGTCGGGCCTGATCGGGCTTGATCTCGCCAAGGAAGTCACCTCGGGCCAGTCCTCGGTCTGGCGCGAGACGCCCTGGGTCTGGAACGAAGGCTTTGGCGAACAGGCCGAGCCCTCCATGCACGTCGTGGCAATAGACTACGGCGTCAAGCGCAACATCTTGCGCCTGCTTGCCGGTCTCGGCGCCAAGGTCACCGTGGTGCCAGCCAGCACCGGTTCGGAAGAGATCCTCGCCATGCAGCCCGACGGCATCTTCCTCTCCAACGGCCCGGGCGATCCGGAAGCCACCGGCGACTATGCCGTGCCGGTCATCAAGGATTTGCTGAAGACCGACATTCCGGTGTTCGGCATCTGCCTTGGCCACCAGATGCTGGCGCTGGCGCTGGGCGGCAGGACGGCCAAGATGCACCAGGGCCATCACGGCGCCAACCATCCGGTCAAGGACCACACCACCGGCAAGGTCGAGATCGTCTCGATGAACCACGGCTTTGCCGTCGATGCCGACTCGCTGCCCGAAGGCGTCGAGGAAACCCATGTCTCGCTGTTTGATGGCTCGAATTGCGGCATCGCGCTCACCGGCCGCCCGGTTTTCTCGGTCCAGCACCACCCCGAAGCCTCGCCCGGCCCGCAGGACTCGCACTATCTGTTCCGCCGTTTCGTCAATTTGATCCGTGAAAAGCGCGGCGAGGAATTGCTGGCCGAACGGGCCTGAGTTTTTCTTCGACCAGAGGCCCTGCCCGGCTCTATTCCCACGGCTCCTGGACACGCGGCGGCCAGCTCAGCGAAAAATCGGTCCGCTCCAGGGTGAGGTTGGGACTGTAGGCCGGATCTGCCATGAGGAACTTTCCCCAGCGTTCCCTCATCAGGACCATCTGCTCGTGGCGGCCGGCAGTCTTGTCTGGCCTTCCCTTGAGACCAGCCAGCCTCGACCCCTGTCGGTAAAGGTCCGAGAATGGCGTCCATACGTTGCGGTAGCCGGCTTCTCGAACTCTCATGCAGAAGTCGATATCGCTGAATGCGGCCTCGACCCCTTCATCCAGACCGCCGACCTCATCGAAAACGCTTTTTCGCACGATCAGGCAGGCGCCAGTCACCGCGCTCAATGACTGCCTGATTTGAACCCGCCCCATATATCCGGGTCGCCCGTTCCGCAAACCGAGATGCGAATGATTGGCCAGGCCGCCAATGCCGAGAATGATTCCGCCATGCTGGAGCCTGTTGTTTGCAGACCAAAGCCTTGCTCCAACGGCTCCTATGCCGGTTTGAAGCACCATGCTGACCATGTCTTCCAGCCAGTCGGCGGAAGTGGCTTTGATGTCATTGCTGATCAAACCGATGATCGAGCCGCGCGCGGCCGCCACGGCGCGGTTGTTGATCGCTGAATGGTTGAACGGGCCCTCGTCGCGGATGATACGGACGCTCGCCGTCTTTCCCATCTTCTCGAGATAATCGCGTGTGCCCGGATCGTCGGATTTGTTGTCGACGACGATGATTTCGTAGCGTGGATATGCCGTCGTCGACAGGATGCTTTCGACGCACGTCCTGACCAGCTTCAGATCGTTGCGGGTTGGTATGATCAGACTGACGAGCGGCAATTCTTTCGGCAGGTTATAGCGAACCCGGTATGGGCCAAAGGGCGATAGTTCAACGTCGCCGTCCACGCCTTTGCGTTTGAGATGATCCCGAATTGCTCTTTGGCCGGCTATCGCCGCATAGCTCTTGTTGTCACCGGACGCCGCGGTGCTGCCGGAATGAGCCCGCCAATTGTACAGCACGCGCGGAATATGGACGATCTGCGAGGGTTCAATCCCCTCGACAATGCGCAGCGCCAGATCATGGTCCTGAGACCCTTCATACCCCCGGCGAAAGCCGCCGACCTGCCTGACCAACGCTGCCGAATAGACGCCGAGATGGCTGATTATGTTGTAGGAAAGGAAAAGCTCCGGGTTCCAGTCCGATTTGAAGTGCGGCGAAAAGCGGTTGCCCTGCTCGTCGATCTTGTCCTCGTCGGAATAGATCAATCCGGCACGCGGATTTGCGGCTATCGCCTCCGCGACGTAATAGAGCGCGTCTTCCGTCAGGAGATCGTCTTGATCCAGGAGCGCGATCCACGCCCCCGCAACAAGTTCTATCGCCGAGTTGGATGCTTGCGAGATGTGGCCGTTCTTGTCTCGGTAGACAACCCTGATCCGATCATCGATCCCAGCGTATTCCTGAAGCGTCTGCTTCACCAGAGGCTCTGTCGAACAGTCATCCGCGATGCAGAGTTCCCAATTCTCGTAGAGTTGCGCACGAACGGATTCGATGGCCTCGCGCAGCCATCCGATGTTCGCATTGTAAACCGGCATGACGATCGAGATTGTCGGCCGCCGTTCCATCTGGGCGATCCGAGAAGCAATTCGCGCGCGCTTCGAGGTGTCGATCCCGGCATAACGGGCCAGCCAGCCGGTATAGTCGTTGCAATCGACGATGGTGCCGTCTTCAAGAACTATTGCCAGCTTGGCGCGCGGTATTGCGCGTTTCCAGCTTTTCCTGAGACCGGTCAGGCCCTCTCTTCTAAACACTGCCGAAGCACGCGCAATTGCCGTCCTCCAGCCGCCACGGCTCTTGACAGCGCCAAGCAACGCGGCGCCCACGAGCCGCATACGCCTGAATTGCCCGCCAATGGATCGCACTGTCCCGTACCCCTACGTCACAGCGACATAACGGCCGTTGGCAGTGCCGACAAGCGGAAGATGACGTCTGCGCCGAGGATGTCGACCGATTGACGCATATCGGCCAATCTTCCTGCCACGGAGCGGCCTTTGCGCGCTACTTCGCCTGCCGGCATCTGCGCCCAGGCAATGACGGCCGGTGCGGGCGTCCGCAGATACCCTGATCTTACGCGACAGGCCGGCCTTCGCTGGCCTCCAGTATGGCAAACCATTGCTGGCGGTCGAGCACGATGTCGAGCGCCTTGACCATGGCCGCCAGTCGCTCGGGCTTCATCGAACCCAGCACCGGCACCAGCCGGGCCGGATGACGCAGCAGCCAGGCGATGGCGACGGTGGCGAGATCGCCGGCACCGATTTCGGCGGCCACCGCCGCGAGCGCTGCCCGCACCCTTGCTTCCCGGCTTTCCTTGCCGGTGAACAGCGAGCCGCCGCCGAGCGGCGACCAGATCATTGGTGGATAGGCCAGACGCTGCGCATGGTCGAGGCTGCCGTCGGTCAATGCGGACGTCTTCAGCACCGACATCTCGATCTGGTTGGCGGCGAGCGGGAACGGCAGCCGCGACGCCAGGAGATCGAACTGCGACGGCGTGAAATTGGAAACGCCGACCGCTCTGACCTTGCCCGCCTTGACTAGGCCGGCCAATGCCGTCGCCGTTTCGTCGGCGTCCATCAGCGGATCGGGCCGGTGCAGCAGCAATAGGTCGAGATAGTCGGTGTGAAGATTGGTCAGCGAACGCTCGACCGAGGTCGCGATATGGGCGGCGCTGGTGTCATAATGCTTCAGCCGGTTCTGCGGCCGGTTGGCCGAGGCCAGCATGATGTCGCATTTCGAGATCAGCTCGATGTCTTCGCGCCTGCCTTTCCAGCGCGACAGCCCGGCGCCGAACGCTGCCTCCACCTCGTAATTCCCGTAGATGTCGGCATGGTCGAAGCTGGTCAGGCCGAGGTCGACGGCGCTGCCGATCAGCCGTGCGACCTGATCGGCATCCGGGCGGACGCCGCCGTCTAGCAGGCGCCAGGCGCCGAAGACCAGCCGCGACAGCGATACCCCGTCCTTGGTCAGCGCGATGCGGCTGTCATGGCTCATATCTGCGCTCCATCTTCCGCGACTTCGGTGGTGACGGTCCTGACCGCGGCCGGCCGCGCAACCTTGGTGACGAAGACGATGACCGCCAGCACCAGGAAACACGCGCCGACCAGATAGGGAGCGCCACCGAAGGTCACCGGCGCGCTTGGCCCGGTGAACCACGAAAAAATCCCGGTATAGAGCAGCGGCGTGATGATGGAGGTGATCGAGAAGATCGACGTCATCGCCCCCTGCAATTCGCCCTGCGCCGAAGGCGGCACCTTGGCGGCGGCGAGGCTCCTCAGCGGCGGATCGGCCAGCGCTTCGAGACAGCCAAAGACAATCACCGCATAGACCATCCATCCCTGCGTGGCGAAGGCATAGCCGAACGCGCTGGCCGCCGTGAAGGTCAGGCCGATGACCGCGGTCCGCCACTCGCCGAGCCTCGGGATTACGCGTGGCAGCACTGTGCCCATGATGATCGCGCCACACATGCCGAAGGCGCCGAGCGAGAGGCCGATCTGCTGCTGGCTCCAGCCATAGCGGTAGTTGGAGACGAACGACCACACCGCCGGGTACATCATGTGGCCGAGCGTCACCAGGAAGAACACCAGCCCGATCCAGCCAATGCCTTCATACTGGCGCATCTGCAACAGCGTGCCGACCGGGTTGGCGCGTTTCCACTCGAAACGGCGGCGATGCTTTTCATCGAGCGTTTCGGGCAGGAAGAACATCGCGATCAGGAAGTTCACGAAGGCGAGCCCGGCGGCGAAATAGAACGGCACGCGCGGTCCGAACGTGCCGAGCAATCCGCCCAGCACCGGCCCGATGACGAAGCCGACACCGAAGGCGATGCCGAGCAGGCCGAAATTCTTCGCCCGATTCTCATCATTCGAAATGTCGGCGATGAAGGCCGATGTCGTCGAATAGCTGGCACCGGAAATGCCGGCCAGCACGCGGCCGATGAACAACATCGGATAGGACCAGGCGACGGCGCAGATGAGATTGTCGATGGAGAAGGTCAACACCGAGGCGAGCAGGATCGGCCGCCGCCCGAACCGGTCGCTCAGGCCGCCCATGATCGGCGCGAAGAAGAATTGCATCGCCGCATAGACGAAGAACAGCCAGCCCCCTTCGATCGCAGCACCGCTGATGCTGACCCCGGTCAATTCCCTGAGATAGGCGGGCAGCACCGGCATGATCATGCCGAAACCGATAATGTCGAGCAGCAGCGTGGTGAAAACCAGCGCGAGGCCCCGCCTGGCGGTTTTGGGGTCGATCATGACGGGTTCGGCTCCTCAGCCTCAGGCGGACGCACCTTATAGGCGAGCCGGCGGAAAGGAACAATGCGGGAACAGGCGGAAAACGTCGATCCTGACTCTCCCTGACGGCGTGTTCGCCGTCAGGTTTTTGCCCGGATATGGCTGCCTAGAGCGGGCCGGTCATCGTGTTGCAGTCCGCCAGCTTGCCACTTTTGTAGCCGCGCGCCAGCCAGGTCTGGCGCTGTTGCGACGTGCCATGGTTGAAACTTTCCGGCACGACATAGCCTTGCATCTTCTTCTGCAGCGTGTCGTCGCCGATCTGCTTGGCGGCATTCAGCGCGCTTTCGAAATCGCCCTGTTCCAATATGCCCTTCTGGGCGGTGAAATGCGCCCACACGCCGGCGAAGCAGTCAGCCTGCAGCTCGATGCGCACCGACAGCTGGTTGGCATCGGCTTCGCTCATGCCTTGCCGCATCTGGTTGAACTTGCCCATGATGCCGGTGAGGTTCTGCACGTGATGGCCGACCTCATGCGCGATCACATAGGCCCGTGCGAACTCGCCCGAGGCGCCGAACTGCTGGTCGAGCTGCTGGAAGAAGGTCATGTCGAGATAGACCTTGTGGTCGCCCGGACAATAGAAAGGTCCGGCCGACGAGGAAGCAGAACCGCACGCAGAGCGGATTTGCCCACTGAACAGCACCAGCTTCGGGTTCTCATAGGTCAGGCCTTGCGACTTGAAAATGCCGGTCCAGGTGTCCTCGGTCTCGGCCAAAACGGTCGCCACGAACTGCTTCATCTCGTCATTGGCGGGCGCACCCGCGCCGCTGTCCTGGCCGCCGCCGTTGTCGGTGACCTGGCCGCCACCGCCCGGCAGCAGACTGCCATCGCCACCGCCCAGGATCGCCGAGGGATCGAAGCCGAAATACCATCCGGCGATCACCACCAGGATGACCAGGATAATGCTGCCGCCGCCACCGGTGCGGCCGCCGATCGGGAGCTGGAACCCGCCACCACCGCCGCCGATACCGCCGCCACCGCTGTCGCTGCGGTCGTCCTCGATATTGTCACTCTGACGACGGCCTCTCCAGAGCATGGCAACTCCTCGCGCTGCAAACTTCCTCGTTGCTCCGGCATGCCGGCTCAACCCAACAAACAATTATCCCAATGGTTGCGCCAAGTCACAGCATTTTTCGTCACCGGGCCGACGCCGGCGTGATGGCTTCAGCGCACTGGCCGATACACGCGAAGGCCTGTAGCATCGCCGCAAACAAAGGGGCATGAGGCTGAAGACGGTCGGTCAATTCCTGTCGCTGCTCGCGGCGCTGCTTAGCCTTGGTCTAGCAAGCGCCGGCGCGGTGACGCTCGATTCCAGCGTCGCCGTCACCGATCCGGCCACCTTGCAGGCGCTGGAGCGCGGCGGCCTGTCGATCAGCCGGCTGCTCGGACCCGCACTCGGCCTCACCCGCGACGTCGACAATCGCGGGCTGTTTTCGGTGCCGGCGCTGGCCACGGTGCGCGACACGGTCAAGCAGGAGATATCGGACGAGCCGAAGGCCAGCCCCGACCCCTATGTCGCCGCCATGGCCAGATCGAAGGACACCAGCCAGAAGTTCAACCCGAAATACATCGACGACGACGGCTCGACGCTGGACCTGACCGGTGTCGTCAACCGCATGGATCGCGGCTATCTCGGCCACACCGAATGCGGCGAGATCCGGCTGATCTACCGCTTCCACTATTCGGTCGCGGAACAGCCGGCCAAGGGCAAAGTGGCGCAGCGCATTTCCTCGCGCCTGCCGCTGACCATGAGCCTTGTGTTCAACGCCAAGCCTGGAAAGGCGCAGGCCCGCGCCTCGAAGGATCTGCCGAGCGCTACCGATTTGTCCTGCGCCGACATTGGCCAGCGCTGGCTTGCCGCCGGCCAGAAGGACCTGCCGCCCGACCAGCTTGCGGCATGGCTGCGTTCCGACGAAGGGCCGCTGTCCGGCGCCATGCTGAATTCTTCGCAGATCATGCGGCTCGAGCTCAACATGCAGGTGCTCAGGCTGTCGGCCTCGACGCGGCGCGATTTCGGCGGCCATGCCGAGTACCTGCTGAAGATCTTCAAATGGGATCCGGCAACCTCGAGCTTCTATGAATCGAAGATGGAGAACCAGATCGACCGGCCAACGGTGCTGGCCGACAAGCCGGCTTTCGCCAAATGGCTGCTCACCGACCGCAACATCTATGACCTCGACCATGGCCGGCTCGTCATCGACGAGAAATTCCTGGCCAAGAGCGCCGTCTCCGTCGCGCCCGGCGGCTTGAGCCGCTCGCAGAACAACATCGTCTACGGGCTGGTCGACGACGCCGATATCGACAAGGCATTGAAGGATTACGTTGCCAAGGGCAACTCGCTCGCCACCATCAAGTCGGTCGCCGGCTTCGACCTGCGGCTCAATGAGATGACCTGCACAGGCTGCCACCAGACGCATGGCATTGCCGGCTTCCACTACACTGGCGCCGATCCGGCCAGCGAGCCGCGCCGCAACGCCGTCTTCGTGCCGGGCTCGGCGGTGTTCTTCGCTGACCTGCCGCGCCGCCGCGCCATCGTCGAGCAGTTCGCCGCCGGCGGCCAGCCCGATTTCACCAAAGGTTTCGCCGCTCGTCCGGACCAGAAATACGCCGAGGCGCTGAAGGGCACAGACCTCTACAATGGCTGGGGCTCGATCTGTTATCGCGGTACGGACGCAAGCTTCAAGAACTGGACCTGCGGTAGCGGCTTACGCTGCGCCGGCGTCCATGAAAGCGCCATCCATCCAGGCTTCGGCACCTGCGTCAGCGAGAAGGGCACAGCGGTCGGCGACCCCGTCGAGTTCGGCGAGATCAAGATGTCGACCTGGGGCAACGACCAGTATTGCCGCCTGTCGCCGGCGACTGCCAAGGCATGCGCCATCGACCCTGCACGCGACAAGAAACCGGTGGTCAAGCTCGCAGGCTATGGTGCGGCGCGCCAGCGCTACGACAATCCCGAACAGAAGACCGGCGGCTTTCCCGGCGGCATGCTGCGCAAGGCGAGTTGCGACAAGCTTCCCGACGAGGCGAGTTGCGGCAGGCTGGCCAAAACCGGCTTCAACGATTGCATCGCCTCCGGCAAGGACCACAAATTCTGCACCAAGGAGTTCACCAAGACCGCAGGCCTGCGCGCCTGCGACAAGGCGCACCCCTGCCGAGAGGATTATATCTGCACCGCCGGCTATGACGATCTGCCCGAGGCCAAGCCGGGCGAAGGCACCTGCATCCCGCCCTATTTCATCTTCCAGTTCCGCGTCGACGGCCACCCCAGAAGCTGGGTCCAGGATGTCCGTGAGTGAACACGCTTGATTGTAGCGTCCAGGCGCATTCGGACAAACGATTAGCCGACAACCGCTGACGTCCGCGAGGCCTCAGTCTTTCTGCTTGGCGCCGGCGCTCTTGCCGTCCGAGCTTTTCGAGCGCTCCTCGAAGCGGGCAGCACCCTTCTTCAGGGGATGACCGGTTTCGGCTTCGGTCTTGCGCTCGTCCTTCGCCGCTGCTTGCTGCAATCCCTTGGCGGCCTGCTTGCCCTTTGCGGTCGGTGCCTGTTCGACGCCCATTGCTTCCTCCCTGCGCGCAATATCGCGCGACTTCAGAAGCAACGTGCGTAACATCAGGCGGTTCCAGCGGCTTGTCGGTCGGGACATTCGCCAGCTTCAGCGCGGCGCTGTCATCGCCTTGCGGAACGCCTCCAGCGTCTCGGCGCTGACATGGTGTTCGATGCCCTCGGCATCGATGCGCGCCGTCTCGGCACTGACGCCAAGCGAACGCAGAAAAGCTTCCACCGTCTGGTGCCGGATGCGGCTTTCCTCGGCCACCTTGCGGCCGGCATCGGTCAGGAACACACCGCGATAGGGTTTCCTGGAAACGAGCCCGTCGGTGCACAGCCTGGTCAGCATCTTGGCCACCGTCGGCTGGGCGACGCCGAGCCGTGCGGCGATATCGACCTGACGCGCCTCGTTGCCGTCCTCGATCAGATCGGCGATCAGCTCGACATAATCCTCGACCAGCGCGCTGCGGCGCGCCTGGCGCTGCTGCCGGAAGCCTTCCGAATGGACATCGGCGTCGGGCAGTGGTTCGCGCGGGACCGGTCTGTTCTTCAGCGCCAATGCGCGCTCCTCCTCGGCAGTGTAGCCGTTGCTGCTTTATAGCACGGGCTCTGATTCTTCAGGCCGTTTATTTGCATTCCCCCACAGGCGCAACCGGCGTTTCCGATCGCCCCTTTCGCATGCGGTTCGGAGTGCCGAACAAAAAGCACTGACAATGAAATATAGCCTATTGCATAATGTTGAGCCGTGGCATAGCTTAGGAGAACATCGCACGGTCTCGCGGAAAGCGTTCTTTCATGTCAGAAGCAGAAGCCACAGCCTCCAGGTCCTCATGGCGGTTCGCCGGACGGGATGAGGACGATCAGCCCAGCCTGCGCGAAGTCAATTCCACCATCGCCGTGCCGAGTTCGGGCGTCTGGTTCCGCCGGCTGTTCGCCTTCATGGGACCAGGCTACATGGTCTCGGTCGGCTATATGGACCCGGGCAACTGGGCGACCGACCTCGCCGGCGGCGCGCAGTTCGGCTACACGCTGCTCTTCATCATCATGCTGTCGAACCTGATGGCGATCCTGCTGCAGGCGCTGGCCGCCAGGCTCGGTATCGCCACCGGCCGCGATCTCGCCCAGGCCTGCCGCGCCTACTATCCCCGTCCCGTCAACTTCGTGCTGTGGATCGCCTGCGAACTCGCCATCATCGCCTGCGATCTCGCCGAAGTCATCGGCACCGCGATAGCTTTGCAGCTGCTGTTCGGCATTCCGCTGATCGGCGGCGCGATGCTGACCGCGCTCGACGCCTTCCTCGTGCTGCTCTTGATGAACAAGGGGTTCCGCTATCTCGAAGCCTTCGTCGTCGCGCTTTTGATCATCATCTTCAGCTGCTTTGCCATCCAGATCTTCGTCGCCGCCCCCCCGGCCGGCACGATCCTGCATGCGATGTTCGTGCCGTCGTCCGAAATCGTAACCAACCCGGCAATGCTATACATCGCCATCGGCATCATCGGCGCCACGGTCATGCCGCACAATCTCTATCTGCACTCCTCGATCGTGCAGACCCGTGCCTATGAACGCACCGAAAAGGGCAAGCGCGATGCCATCAAATGGGCAACGACGGACTCCACCATCGCCCTGATGCTGGCGCTGTTCGTCAATGCCGCGATCCTGATCGTCTCGGCGGTTGCCTTCCACAACACCGGCCACCAGGACGTGGCCGAGATCGGCCAGGCCTTCGAACTGCTGTCGCCGCTGCTCGGCCTCAGCATCGCCTCGATCCTGTTCGCAGTGGCGCTGCTGGCGTCGGGCCTGAACTCGACGGTGACGGCAACGCTTGCCGGCCAGATCATCATGGAAGGCTTCCTGCGCCTGCGCATCCCCAACTGGGCGCGGCGGCTTCTGACGCGCGGCCTCGCCATCATCCCGGTGGTGGTCGTCACCGCGCTCTATGGCGAAAAAGGCACCGGCCAATTGCTGGTGTTCAGCCAGGTGATCCTGTCGATGCAGCTGCCCTTCGCGGTGGTGCCGCTGGTGCAGTTCGTCTCCGACAGGAAGAAGATGGGCAACCTCGCCATTCCACGCGGCGTGGCCGCACTTGCCTGGGTGGTCGCCGCGATCATTCTGGTGCTCAACTTCAAGCTGCTCTACGACACCATGTTCGGGGTTGGCTGAGGTCCGTCCGGCGGGAAATCGGAAGGCCTGGCTTCGCGACAAACCGGAAAATCGCGCTATCTTGCTTGCTGTCATGAGCAACATCGAAGACATCAGGAAATTCTACGCACGGCTGATGGCGGCCAATGCAGCCTCATCCGATCCACGCCTGGAAGAGGTGTTCGCCAGCGTCCCGCGCGAGACCTTTCTCGGCCCCGGGCCGTGGACGATCGTTGCCGGCAACGGCAAGATCACGACGCCGAGCGCCGATCCGGCCCATATCTACCAGAACGTGCTGGTGGCGCTCGATGCCGACAAGGGCATCAACAATGGCGAGCCGTTCCTGCACGCCATGTGGATCGGGAAACTGGCGCCGAGGCCCGGCGAGACCGTCACCCATATCGGCGCCGGCACCGGCTATTACACAGCCCTGCTGGCCAGGCTGGTTTCGCCTGGCGGCAGCGTCACCGCCTTCGAGCTGGACGACAGACTGGCCGAGTTGGCGCGCAACAATCTCGAAGCCTATCCAAACGCGACCGTCGTCCATGGCGATGCCGTGACCACGCCCTTGCCGCCATCCGACATCATCTATGTCAATGCCGGCGTCGTCGCCCCTCCGGCCACATGGCTGAAGGCGCTGCGTCCCGGCGGCCGGATGATCTTCCCCTGGCGCCCGGCTGAGCGCGTCCCGCTGGCGATGCTGGTGACCCGCACAGCAAAGGGCTTTGCCTGCGATCCGTTCATGCGCGCCTGGTTCATCCCATGCTTCGGCGCCTCGCTTGCGGACCTTGCGGCGAAGATCCCGACACGCGAGCAGGCCACGCGCAGCCGCTCGATCTGGCTGACGAGCGACAAGGCGCCGGACCGCACTGCCACCGCCATCTTTGGTGATGTGTGGTTTTCGTCACGCAACATCCAGACCAGCGGCAAACACTGAAAATTTGTCGGCCGCTGTCGAAATCCAGCTTTGTCGTTCGTCGTTACGATGGATCCGGCCGTGACGGCGTGGATGGGAACAAGGGAGAAGACCATGAGAAAGATCATCGCCGCGACCTTCGTCAGCCTCGACGGCGTCATGCAGGCGCCGGGCGGACCGGAAGAGGATCCGGTCGGCGGCTTCGCATTCGGCGGCTGGACCTTCCATTACTTCGACGAGGTGGCGGGAAAGGCCATGGAAGACCTGTTCTCCAAACCCTTCGACCTGCTGCTCGGCCGCAGAACCTACGACATCTTCGCCGCGTACTGGCCGTATCAGAAAGATCCGATCGCGGATGCCTTCAACCCCGCGACCAAATATGTAGCGACGCACCGGCCTGACAGCCTAACTTGGCAGAACACGCAATCGCTTGGACCCGATATCGTCGCGACGTTGCGCCGGCTCAGCCAAGAGGATGGACCTGACCTGCTTATCCAGGGTTCGAGCAAGCTGATCCAGACCTTGCTGGCCAACGGGCTGATTGACGAGATCCGGCTGATGATCTTCCCGCTGCTGCTGGGCAAGGGCAAGCGGCTGTTCGGCGACGAGGCTGTGCCGGCCGCCTTCAAGCTCGTCAAATCGCAGGCCTCCAGCACCGGTGTCATCATGGCGACCTATGAACGCGGCGGCGAGATCAAGGTCGGATCGTTCGCTTCGCAGGCGCCGTCGGATGCCGAGATCGAGCGGCGGAAGAACTGGAAATAGCTGAAGCAAAGACCTGAAGCGCGTCGCATGAATCCGTTTCAACGCGACGCGCTTCAGGACAAACTCGCATGGGCGTACGGCGTGCCCGCCATGGCTGCTTCCTGGCCTCTTGTTCCCCGGTCGATCACCGCGAGAAAGGTGGATTTCGCCTTCTCGGCATCCTGGCTTTCCCGATAGACCCGATGCGCCTGGATGAAAGCCACGGTCCATGTTGCCAGGACTAGATTGGCGGCCAGATGCGCGTCCGGATCGGTCGGCTCTCTGCCGACGCTTTCGGCGAGTGCCACCGCGACGAACTGTGCGAGTTCGTCGCGTATTGCCCGCGCCCGGGCAATCAGGGTTGGGCTTTTCTCAATCGTCTCCACGAAGTTCCGGCTGCCCGGGAAGAAGCGTATGTAAGGCTGCTCTTCCGTAGCGACCCGATGAGCGAGCCGACGTATCGCTTCGATTGGAGCGACATTTGCATCGCGCTCCTGCAAGGCCTCGAGAAGTTTCTCGCGACCCTCTTCGTCACGGTCGAAGAACATGTCCTCCTTGCGGGGAAAATGATTGAACACCGTCATCCGGCCGACATCGGCGGCCTCGGCGATCTCGTCCACCGTCACGTCATCGAAGCCGCGCGCAATGAACAGACGGGTGGCGGCGTCGGAGATGGCCTGTCGTGTGACGAGACGCTTACGGGTTCGACGATCGGTCGGCATTGCCAGTCCCCAAGCCCAATAAATATGCTCAGTATAACATTATATTTGATACACATAAATCCGACGTACGCGATCGGATGGAATATATGCAAAAGCAAGCCCCGTCGCGGTAGCAGCGCCGAACCAGAACGTACTCGTTTCCGGGGCGAGTTTCAGCGAACTGGCAACCGTGTATCGAATGAATAAACTCGGCAACAGCCGAAACCTGGTAATCAGGCCGCCTGCGGCCGCCGCGCCAGCCCATCGCGGATATGCCGCGCGAATTCCTGCGCCGCAGGCCCAACGCCGTGGCGCGGCAGATGCAGATTGATGGCAAAATTCGGCAACGGCGGCAGGCCGGACTCGGACGGCAAGATGTCAAGATCTGAAGGCACGGTGGAAGCCAGCCACGTGGTGACGGCGAGATCAGAGCGCACCGTCGCGGTCGTCGCATCGATGTTGCCGTTTTCGAACACCGTGCGCCATTCCAGCCCGTGCTCGGCGAGCGCCGAGAGCACCACCGGGCGGAAGGCGCAGGTGTCGGCAACGATCGATACCGGCAGCGGCCGCTTGGCGCGGGCGATCCCGCCTTTGGCGCCGACCCAGACCAGCCGGTCGATGGCGAGGCATTCGCCCGATGTCGGGCCGACCCGTTCCTCGATCACCGCAAGGTCGATGGTGCCGGCAGCAAGTGCTGAGGCCAATTCCGGCGACGAGGCGCAGACCAGCGAGATCTCGACCTGCGGATAGGTCTCGGCATAGGCCTTCAGCACCGGCGCAAGCAAGGTGCCGACCAGATCATAGGGCACGCCGAGCCGCACCTGGCCGGCGACAGCACTGCCCGCCATCTCGGCCCAGATCTCGTCATTGAGGCTGAGCAGGCGCCTGGCCTTGTCGAACAGCCGCTCGCCGGACCGCGTCAGGCGCAAGCCGCGCCGGTCGCGCTCGAACAGGCTGCAGCCGAGTGCCTCTTCCAGCCTTCTGACCTGCTGGCTGACAGCCCCTTGCGTCAGGTGCAGCGCATTGGCCGCCGCCGTCATGCTGGCCTTGTCGGCAACGGTGACGAAGGTGCGCACCAGGGACGTATCGAGATTGCGGATCATTCCGCCATTATAGATGCTAATGCCTTACATCACAAACATTGCATTTACTGATGTGAACCCAAGCCTACCATGGAGCCTCCAAAAAAGGACGCCCATGCTCCAGCCCATCCTGCCGCTGATCCTGTTTGCTTTCGTGGCCACCGCCACGCCCGGCATCGCCACCACCTTGTCGACCGCCTCGGGTGCGCAGTTCGGCTTTCGCCGCTCGGTTCCGCTGATGATCGGCAGTGCCGCCGGCCTCGCCACAGTGACGGGAGCGGCGGCCGCGGGGCTCGCCGGCCTGCTGCTCGCGGTGCCTTCGTTACAACTGGCGATGAAGGTGATCGGCTCGCTTTATCTTCTCTGGCTGGCGATCAAGATCGGCCGCGCCGGCCCGCCCAATCTCGACGTGACGATGGCCAAACCGAACAGCTTCCTCGGCGGCGCCGGCATCCAGTGGATGAACCCCAAGGGCTGGGCAATGGGTCTGGGCGCGGCGGCTTCGTTCGCCGCATTGGCCGACGGGCCGGGACAACTCGCCTTGCTGCTTGGCTCGACCTTCGGCCTCACCGCCGCCATCTCGCTGTCCATCTGGTGCGTCGCCGGCATGGTGCTGGCACGGCTGCTGAAGACCGAAAGGCAATGGCGCGCGCTCAACATCGTGCTGGCCTTGGTGTTGGCGGCGTCGATCATCCCGATGTGGCGGTCGCATTAGGAGCGCAGTCCCAGCAGGACCTGGGTTCCTTGCCCTCTCCAGAGCGCTACGGCACGCACACATTTCCAGGCAACTGGTCTTTGGCGATAGCGTGCATGGCAGCTTGGCGCATGCATTGTCTTATGCAGCGCTGGTCGACCCCCACTCCGTCTCGGCTTCGCCGAGCCACCTCTCCGCCGATCGACGGGGTAGAGGAAAGGTGCCAGGCTTTTTTGATGTCAACGCTCGTCCAGCAACGCTCCCTTCCTTTCCCTCAGGAGGGGGGAAAGGTGGCGCTGCGAAGCAGCGACGGATTGGGGGAACCACGTGGCAATCAAGCTTAGAGCCGATCAGTCACGCCAGTCACAAAAAGATATGTGCATAGCATAGCGCCAGACCGGACAGAGGTGACCTCAAACCCCGTATCGTGCCGCCGGCTTGTCGGCGTGCAGGCTGCCGTAAAACGCCTGCCGGGCGCCGAGGAAGACGTCCAGCTTGGCCGCGTCGACAAGAGCCGGCACGGTGACGGCTTCGCCCTTGGCCAGGCCGACAAGGGCGGCATCGACCATGTCGTCGGCGGTCATGATGATTTCCTTTGGAAGCTGGTCGATGTCGCTGCCGGCAAGCTCCCAGAAATCGGTCCGCGTCGCGCCCGGCAGCACCGCCTGCACCTTCACATTGGTGCCGGCGACCTCACGGTGCAGAGCCTCGGTGAAGTTGACGACATAGGCCTTGGTGCCGCTGTAGATGCCGCCGAATGAGGTATCGAAGGCGAGCACGGAGGCGATGTTGACGATGGCGCCCCGGTTGCGCGCCAAGAACCCCGGCAGTACGGCACGGGTCAGGCGGGTCAAGGCGATGACATTGACCTTGATCATGCGCTCGGCCACGTCGGCATCCGCCGTTGCAACGACCTGCGCACCGCCAAGTCCGGCATTGTTGACGAGCAGCGTCACGCTGTCGTCGGCTGCTATCACCCGCTCGACACGGCGCACATCATCGTCGTTGGAGAGATCGGCTGTGATGAAGCTGACCTTGCGGTCGTAGGCGTAGCGCAGCTTCTCGGCCAGCTCCTCGAGCCGGTCGGCGCGTCGCGCCACCAGAACCAGATCATAACCCTGCCCTGCCAGCCGGTCCGCATAAACCGCGCCAATGCCCGATGAAGCACCGGTGACGACCGCCGTGCCCTTGTTTGTCTGTGCACTCATTGTCCTGTTCCTTTGTTGCTGCCTGGCGGGACAGGCCGATGTCCCTCGTCCCGCCGCCCAATTTCTAATTAGTGGCATATGCCACTTTCTGGGAAGTAGGTATATGCCACTATCTTGTCAACGGAGGCGGCAGAAACTATTTCTGCGGCAGGCCGGCAGACGCTTTTGCCGGCGAGGAGTCGTGATGACCAAGACTGCGATGCCAGGATTTAGCCCTTGCAACAATGCAACGTTGCGGCGTGCCGCGCGCAAGCTCGGTCGCTTCTATGACGATGTGATCTCGCCTTCGGGCCTGAAGGGCACGCAATACGGCCTGCTCTACCAGATCTACGTCAGCAACGAGCCGGCGATGGGCACCATAGCCGAGGCGATGGTGATGGATCTGTCGGCGCTCGGCCACACGCTGAAGCCGCTGATCCGCGACGGCTTTGTCGAAGCCTTCGCCGACAAGGACGATCGCCGCGTCAAGCGGGTGCGGCTGACACGCCAGGGCCTCGCCAAGCTGGATGAGGCAACGAAATTGTGGAGCATTGCCCAGCAGCGCTTCGAGACCATGGTCGGCAAGCAACGGGCTGCCGACCTGCGCGCCATGCTGGATGAAGTCGCCGCGCTGGACTACGAGTCGCCGGCGGCCGCTCTTCCAGGCTGAAAGAACGGCCTCCGGTCAGATCTGCGGGAAGTTCTACTCTGCCGGCATCGCCACCGGCCGCGCCAGCATCCGCCCGGCCAGCACGATGCCGAGCCCGATCAACGGGAAGGCCGCGGCGATCAGGCCGAGATCGGCCGGCGCGCCGTAGCGCAGCACGCCACCGCCGACCACCGCACCCAGCGCCACGCCGAGATAGAGCGCCGAGCCGTTGAGCGACAGCACGATCGGGGCGGCATCCGGCGCCAGCCTGATGATGCGGCTGGCCTGCGCCGGCGGGAACGCCCAGCCGACAATGCCCCACGGCACCATCATCGCCATCAGCGCCGGACCGGCAATGTGCTGCGGCAGGAAGGTCGGGATAACCGAGAGCATCACCAGCATGGCCGCGCTCAGCGTCAGCGACCAGCCGACGGTGCGGGTGGCGCCGAAACGGTCGGCCGCCTGGCCGCCGGCAATATTGCCGATGACAGCGCCGACACCGAAGGCGAGCAGCATGCCGGGCAGCGCGATTTCGCTTAAGCCGCCGCTCTCTATGGCCAGCGGCGCGACATAGGCAAAGACGGTGAAGGCGCCGGTCAGCGCCAGCAATGTGGTCAGAAGGATTGGCATCACGCCGGGGCGCATGGCAGCGGCAAGCCTGCGCTTCAGCGGCAGCTTGGTGCCGACGATGCCGCGCGGCAGCCGGTACCAAAGGATCGCGCCGGCGAGCGCGCCAAGCCCGGCAATGGCATAGAAGGTGCCGCGCCAGCCGGCGAAGGCAGCCACCAGCGCACCGAGCGGCGCGCCGACCGCGACGGCCACCGTGGTGCCGCCGACGACGACGGCAATGGCGCGCGCCCGGTGATGATCGTCGACCAACGCCACCGCCGTGCCTTGCGCGGTCGCGGCAAACAGGCCCGACGACAGCGCCATGATGATGCGCGCGATCAGCAGCACTTCGAAGGAGGAGCTCATGGCGGCGACGATGTTGCCGACAACGAAGAACACCAGCGTCCACAAGATGACGCGGCGCCGGTCCCATTCGCCGGTCAGCGTCGCCAGGATCGGCGTGCCGAGCGCATAGGCGAGTGCGAAGGCGGTGATCAGCGTGCCGGCGAGCGGAATGGAAATGCCGGCATCCCGGGCAATGTCGGGCAGAAGGCTGGAGATGACGAAGCCTTCGGTCGAAATCGCAAACGATCCGAGCGCAAGCCAAAAGATCCGTTTATCCATGAGATGCGTCCTTAGTTCAAAAGTTATTGAACAATTGGACATAGCAGGGCATGATGTCAATGAAGCCAGGGCAAAATAGCTGAACCTTCCTGACAGCCCTGTGTCAGCACGGTCGTTCGGTATGGGTCGAAATGGGAGAAACAATGTGCAGGGCAGGCGTTGATCGGCGCGTTGAAATCGGCTCGAACTGTGCTTAGGTTCCAGCCATGACGTTACCTCATCCCAATTCGGACCAGATCAGCCTGCCCATCGTGCTTGGCGTGCTCGGCGACCCGACCCGGCTTGCCATCGTGCGCTATCTTGCCAGCAAGGAAGGCGTGCCGCTGAACTGCAGCCAGTTCCTCGATCTCGGCTCGAAGACCAATCTGAGCTATCATCTTGCCAAATTGCGCGAGGCCGGCGTCACCCGTGCCGAAGTGGTCGGCACCAACCGCATGATCACGCTGCGCCGCGCCGACCTCGACGCCCGCTTCCCCGGCCTGCTCGACAGCGTCATTGCCGCTGCCGTGGACGACCCCGCTCTGCCGGCGGTCGGCGGCCACGATCTTGAGGTTCCGGCCTGACCCTACAGGACTTGGAGCCCAAATCCGGATAGGTTTGCCCCTTCCAACCGGTCATTTGTCAGTCCCCGGAGCCTCCCCGCATGCGCATTGCCGTCCTCGCCGATATCCACGGCAACGTCCTGGCTCTGGACGCCGTGCTAGAGGATCTGCGCCTGCGCGGCGGGGCTGATCTCACGGTCAATCTTGGCGACAGCGTCTCCGGGCCGCTGTGGCCGCGCGAAACGTTTGAGCGGCTGGAGGCGCTGAACCTGCCGACGGTGCGCGGCAACCACGACCGCCGCGTCGCCGTCGATCCCGCCGACGAGACCATGTGGGCGTCCGACGTCTATGCGCAGGAGCGGCTGACGCAGGCGCAGCGCGCGGTGCTTTTGGCCCAGCCGCTGACGCTGGAAATCGCGCCCGGCATCGTCGCCTTCCACGCCCGCCCCGACCACGATGAAAAATATCTGCTCGACGCCGTCGTCGATGGCCAGCTGGTGCGCGCGCCGCTGGCGGCGATCCGGCGGCGGTTGAAAGCGCTCGATCCGGCCTGCCGCATTGCGCTCTGCGGCCACAGCCACCGGGCGGAGCTGGTCCGCATCCCTGATGGCCCCGTGATCTTCAACCCGGGCAGCATCGGTTGCCCCGCCTATGATGATGACACGCCGCCGGCGCACGTCTCCGAGCAGGGCTCGCCGCATGCTCGCTACGGCATCGTCACCTTGGGCAGCGCCGGCCAACCCGACCGTTTCGAGGCCATCGCCGTCGACTACGACCACGAGGCGGCGGCACGGCAGGCAGAACAGGCGGGACGACCGGAATGGGCCGATGCTCTCAGGACTGGCTTCATGCCAGGCTGAGCGAAGCTCATGCCAGGCTGAGCGAAGCTCATGCCCGGCTGAGCGAAGCTGATGTCCACAGGCTAAATGCCCTTGCATTCATGCTGCCAGGCTGAACGGATTCCGACACGCAAACTTGCGCCTTGTGCCCATCAAAGTTAGATAGTGCACGCTCTTAGCCAGGTCGGGAGGTTTGACCTGGCGAGGGGATCAGCTGGGGCTCCGAAAGGAGCAGCAGGGTTTCTCCCGCCCCCTCGGCACCAGGATTCAATCGAATTTTCAGGCTTACATGGCGGCGCGTCGTCCCTTATAAAACCGGCCGGGCATGCGGCAACACGACCGCGGCATGGTATTTTTTGAGTATCGGCGCACGGCCAAATGAAGAGGCGCACAGTCACGCTCCGAACCACGCTTCATGCGCTGATTGCGGTTCCGCTGCTGATGGCGGCGCGGCCGGCCATTGTCCCAGCGCATGCGGAAGACACGCCGTTCATCTCCATTGTCACCGGACTCGCTCCCGACGATCTGCTCAATGTCCGCGCCAAGCCGTCGGCGATCGGCAAGACCGAGGCCCGCCTGGCGGCCGGTGCGAGCGTCAGAAACCTCGGCTGCAACGTTGTTGACGGGCGCCCCTGGTGCATGGTCGAGTCGGACAATCCGAAAGTCACCGGCTGGACGCCGGCGCGTTATCTCGTTCCGGTGAACCCGGCCAAAGTACCCAACCCCGACGAAGCAACGCCCATTGCCGCCGCCACGGATGCCAGTCAGACGCCGCCGGCTGATGGCGCAGCCGCTGCAACGCCCCCTGTCGCCAGCGCGGCACCAGCCGCTGCCTCGGTCAGCGCCACGTCTCCCGCCAACCCTGTTGTCGCACAGACCGAGACCGCGCCGCCGCCCGACCTGACGGCGCGCCTTGGCGACGTCACCCACATGGCTGCCCCGGAAGCGCCGGTCAAATCCGCCACCGCCACCGCCATGCAGGATGCCTATGGCCTGGCGCTGGCGGCGCAGGACAATCCGACGACCAGCGAAATCAAGAGCCCCATCCAGGCCCCGGAAGCGGTGGCAGCAGTGACCGTCACCCCGCCGCCTTCGATCCCCGTCACAACGGCCCCGGCCGCAACGGTCTCGGCAGCGCCCGTGCCTCCAACGCCAGCCGCCAACGCCGCCGAGCAACCCGTCCAGGAAGCGGCCGCCGATCCGGTTGCTGACGCCGATCCTGCCGCCGATGATAGCCCGGCCGTGGCGGCGCCCGGAATTCCGGTGCCGACGCCGCGCCCCGACAGCAAGGCCGAGGAGCCTGCGATCGACCCGCAGACAGTGGCTCGGGTGGAACCGACGCAACCTCTGGCCCACGCGCCGGATGCAACAGGCGAAATCCCTTGCGCCCGCTATGTCGGCCAGCCGATGACGCGCTGCGAGGTCAGCGTGGTTCGCAGCGGCGGCGACAAGGCCGACATCACCGTGACCTGGCCCGACGGCGGCACCCGCTTGATCTCCTTCTATGCCGGCCAGCCCGCCGGCTCGAACTCGCGCAGCGACTTCCGCTTCACGAGGGAAGGCACCCTCAACATGATACGCGTCGGCGTCGCCGAGCGCTTCGAGATCACGGACTCCCTGGCGCTGGGGGATTAAAGGTCAGGCAGCAGGCAATAGGGATTAGGCATTAGCCGCCCGAACTTGCCTAATGCCTACTGCCTAATCCCTACTGCCTTCCTCGCATTTTCGGGGTTACATCTCCCAAAACTCTTCCCTATAAGGCCCTCCTAGCCTGATACCAGAATCGCGAGCACAACCGGCCGGGTCTTCCCGTCCCGGTTTTTTGTGCAAGCCGCCCGCCAAACGGAACTTCGCCATGCCAAGACGCACTGACATCAAGTCGATCCTGATCATCGGGGCCGGCCCCATCGTCATCGGCCAGGCCTGCGAGTTCGACTATTCCGGCACCCAGGCCTGCAAGGCGCTGAAGGAAGAGGGCTTCCGCGTCATCCTGGTCAATTCCAACCCGGCCACCATCATGACCGATCCGGAACTGGCCGACGCCACCTATATCGAGCCGATCACGCCCGAGGTCGTCGCCAAGATCATCGCCAAGGAGCGGCCCGACGCGCTGCTGCCGACCATGGGCGGCCAGACCGCGCTCAACACCGCTCTGTCGCTGCGCCGCATGGGCGTGCTGGAGCGCTACAATGTCGAGATGATCGGCGCCGATGCGACCGCCATCGACAAGGCTGAGGACCGCGCGCTGTTTCGCGAGGCGATGAAGAAGATCGGCCTGGAAACACCGAAGTCGATGCTGGCCAACGCCACCGACGTCAAGAACACCGACCGCAAGACGCATGAGGCCGAGCGCGCCGCCGTCAAGGCCGAGAAGCCGGCCGATCTCGACGCCGCGCTCGACGCGCTGGAAACCCGCTGGAACCTCGGCGAAGGCGACCGCAAGCAGCGCTACATCAGCCATGGCATGGCGATCGCCGCCCAGGCGCTCGACCATGTCGGCCTGCCCGCCATCATCCGCCCGTCCTTCACCATGGGCGGCACCGGCGGCGGCATCGCCTACAACAGGGCCGAATTCTACGACATCGTCCAGTCCGGCCTCGACGCCTCGCCGACCACCGAAGTGCTGATCGAGGAGAGCGTGCTCGGCTGGAAGGAGTACGAGATGGAGGTCGTCCGCGACAAGGCGGACAATTGCATCATCGTCTGCTCGATCGAGAACATCGACCCGATGGGCGTGCACACCGGCGATTCCATCACCGTCGCCCCTGCCCTGACGCTCACTGACAAAGAATACCAGATGATGCGCAACGCCTCGCTCGCGGTGCTGCGCGAGATCGGCGTCGAGACCGGCGGCTCCAACGTGCAGTTCGCCGTCAACCCCGCCGATGGCCGCCTCGTCGTCATCGAGATGAACCCGCGTGTCTCGCGTTCCTCGGCGCTGGCCTCGAAGGCGACCGGCTTCCCCATCGCCAAGATCGCGGCCAAGCTTGCTGTCGGCTACACGCTGGACGAGCTGGAGAACGACATCACCGGTGGCGCGACGCCCGCCTCGTTCGAGCCGAGCATCGACTACGTTGTGACCAAAATCCCGCGCTTTGCCTTCGAGAAATTCCCCGGCGCCGAACCGGTGCTGACCACCGCGATGAAGTCGGTCGGCGAAGTCATGGCCATCGGCCGCACTTTTCAGGAATCGCTGCAGAAGGCGCTGCGTGGCCTCGAAACGGGCCTCACTGGCCTCGACGAGATCGAGATCCCCGGCCTCGGCTACGGCGCTGCGACCGCCAACCACGCCGATGACCGCAACGCCATCCGCGCCGCGCTCGGCACGCCGACCCCCGACCGGCTGCGCATGGTGGCGCAGGCGATCCGCATGGGCACCTCGCTCGAAGACGTGCATTCCATGTGCAAGATCGACCCGTGGTTCCTCGAACAGATCGCCGGCATCGTCGCCATGGAAGCCCGCATCCGCGAGCACGGCATTCCGCAAGATGCCGTCAATCTGCGCATGCTGAAGGCGATGGGTTTTTCGGATGCCCGCCTGGCGTCGCTGACCAAGACCGATGCCGAGGTGATTTCGAGAATCCGCGACAAGCTGGACGTTCATCCCGTCTACAAGCGCATCGACACTTGTGCTGCCGAATTCGCCTCGCCCACCGCCTATATGTACTCGACCTATGAAGTGCCCTTCGCCGGCGCGCTGGCCAACGAAGCGCAGGTCTCGTCACGCAAGAAGGTCGTCATCCTCGGCGGCGGCCCGAACCGCATCGGCCAGGGCATCGAGTTCGACTATTGCTGCTGCCACGCCGCCTTCGCGCTGCGCGATGCCGGCTATGAAGCGATCATGATCAACTGCAATCCCGAGACCGTGTCGACCGACTACGACACCTCGGACAGGCTCTATTTCGAGCCGCTGACGGCCGAAGACGTGCTAGAAATCCTGCGCGCCGAACAGGCCTCGGGCGAACTGGTCGGCGTCATCGTCCAGTTCGGCGGCCAGACGCCGCTGAAGCTGGCGGATGCGCTGGAAAAGGCAGGCATCCCGATCCTCGGCACCTCGCCCGACATGATCGATCTGGCCGAAGACCGCGACCGCTTCCAGAAGCTGCTGCACAAGCTCGGCCTCAGCCAGCCGAAGAACGGCATCGCCTATTCGGTCGAGCAGGCCCGCCTCGTTGCCGGCGAGCTCGGCTTCCCGCTGGTCGTGCGCCCGTCCTATGTGCTGGGCGGCCGCGCCATGCAGATCATCCACGACGAGGGCATGCTGCAATCCTACCTGCTCGACACCGTTCCCGGCCTGGTGCCGGAGGACATCAAGCAGAAATACCCCAATGACAAGACCGGCCAGATCAACACGCTGCTGGGCAAGAACCCGCTTTTGTTCGACACCTATCTCTCCGGCGCCATCGAGGTCGATGTCGACTGCCTCTGCGACGGCAAGGCGACCTTCGTCTCCGGCATTCTGGAGCACATCGAGGAGGCCGGCATCCATTCAGGTGACTCGGCTTGCTCGCTCCCCGTTCACTCGCTGCCTTCGGAACTGGTCGACGAGCTGGAACGCCAGACGGCAGCGCTGGCCCGCGCGCTCAATGTCGGCGGCCTGATGAACGTGCAGTATGCGATCAAGGACGCCACGGTCTATGTGCTGGAGGTCAACCCGCGGGCATCGCGCACCGTGCCCTTCGTCGCCAAGACCATCGGGCGGCCCATCGCCAAGATCGCCGCCCGCATCATGGCCGGCGAGACGCTGGAAGACGCCTTCGCCCATTACGGCGCCATGCCGGACCCCAGAAACCCCGGCCACATCGCGGTCAAGGAAGCCGTCTTCCCCTTCGCCCGCTTCCCCGGCGTCGACATATTGCTCGGCCCGGAAATGCGCTCGACCGGCGAAGTCATGGGCCTCGACCGCGACTTTGCGCTGGCCTTCGCCAAGAGCCAGTTAGGGGCCGGCGTCGACCTGCCGCGCTCCGGCACGCTGTTCGTCTCGGTCCGCGACGAGGACAAGAAAGGCATCTTGCCGGCGGTGAAACGCCTGGCCGGCCTCGGCTTCAAGGTGCTGGCCACCTCAGGCACTGCCCGCTTCCTCGCCGAAAACGGCGTCGACGCGCAAAAGATCAACAAGGTGCTCGAAGGCCGCCCCCACATCGAAGACGCCATCCGCAACCGCCAGGTCCAGATCGTCTTCAACACCACGGACGGCCAGAAGGCGGTGTCGGACTCCAAATCGCTGCGGCGGGCAACGCTGATGCAGAAGGTGCCGTATTATACGACGCTCTCGGGTGCGGCTGCGGTGGCGGAAGCGATTGCGGCGCTGAAGGCGGGGAGCCTAGAGGTCAGGCCGCTGCAGGAGTATTTTGCGTAGCGCATATTGTTCGCAGATTGCAGCCGTCAAAACGATAAGCTATCCTAACCTAGCCAGTACTTGTACGGGCAAGGAGGGCCGCTGGACATCGGTTTTGGACACCGAGCCAGCGGCTCCCGTGGTCTCAGCTGGGCTGAGCTAGCCTCCCATTTGGACTGGGAAACTATTCGGTCGACGCCATCGCGCGAATTACATTCGCAATCTTACTGGCTTCCGCTGCTGTCAAATCATAAGGCAATCCCTGTATCTGAACGACGAGATCCGGCCTTATTGGTATAGGCAAGACTGATACAGATGCCGGGGGAGGGCCTGAAACACTCGCCACCGGTCGGAACACAGGCGGGTCGGGCGGACCTACCTCGCCCTGACCGCCGGTTTTCGGCCTCTCCGCTGCCTTGCGTCCGTTAAATTGAACCGCAGGTCGAAACGTCATTGGGTTGTTCTGGTAGTTCTTAAAGTCTACGATCGCCGCCTTTAAACGTCCTTTGTAAACATTCAAACTCTCAGGTTTATATTTAGAGCCTTGAAGATTAGCGAATCGGACAAAAAGCTGATCGATATCAACTACAGTGACGTCGTCAGCCTCATTTTCATCCAAAATACTTAGAACATTATTAGCCGCAGCTTTGCGGGCATTAGCTGTTGCCTTGTTCATCAACCCCTTTTTTGCAAGGTAGTCGAGGAAATCAAGTAGTGATTTGCGAGACTTTTTTCCGTCCATCGGGCCATCCTCTGGATAAGCAATAGCACGATTCGGACGAGATGCAACATAATTGTTGTCTGGTCAGACATTGTCTTTGTCTTAGACAAGCGCCGCCGGCTCACGCCACCGCCACGCACTCGATCTCGATATCAAACTCCATCGGCCAAGACGCCACCGGCACAAAACTCCGCGCCGGTGGGTTGACGCTGAAGTACCTGGCATAAACCCGGTTAATCGCGTTGTAGAAGCCGGAATTGACGGCGTAGATGCGCACCATCACCACGTTTTCCAGCGAGGTGCCGGCCGCTTCCAGGCAATGTTTCAGCGCCTTGAGCGACGCCTCGGTCTGGGTTTCGATATCGCCACGCACCATCTCGCCGGTCACCATGTCCACCGGTGGCGTCGCTGAGATGAACACGAAGCCGTTGGCCCTCACCGCGGTCGAACAGGGCAGCCCGAGTGAGCGCACCTTGTCTGACATGACGGGTACTTCGATGACTTCTCTTTTCATGGTGGTGCTCCCTGGGTTGAGGGGAGCTTATAGCGGTGGTGGAGGAAGGCCAGCGCAGTTCTTCCCTTCTCCCCTTCTTGTGGGAGAAGGTGGCACGGCGCGCTAGCGCCGGGTCGGATGAGGGGTGTTCCAGCGGAGTGAGGCGTTGGCGTTCCCTGGAGCACCCCTCATCCGTCGCCTTCGGCGACACCTTCTCCCGCAAGGGGAGAAGGAAGGCCCGCTCCTCACTTCACCCCTGCCCCGGATACGGCGTGCCGTCCTTGTGCAGAAACCGCCCATCCGAGTTCGGGCTCATCATGTCGATGTCGGAGCACGTAATGACATCGTCCGGGTTGCGCGAGCCGACCTCCAGATAGCGCGCCGTAACCGACGACCGGTTGATCATGTGATGGCCATTGCCGCTGTTCTTGGCGAAGGCAGCACTATCGCCGGCCCTGAGCAGCGTCTCGCCGCCATCCTCGACCAGCGTCAACTCGCCTTCCAGCACATAGACGAGCTCGTCCTCATGGCTGTGCCAGTGGCGCTGGCTCGACCAGCCGCCGGGCGGCAGCGTCATCAGGTTGACGCCGAAATCGGTGAGGCCGCCGGCGTCACCCAGGCGCCGGCGCGTGCGGGTGGCGCAAGGTGCGTCGAAGGGCGCGGGGTAGCCGGAGCCTTTGCGGACGGGCACGGTGGAGAGGTCGATCTTGGGCATGGGTGGCTCCATGGGTGGAGGGGGAAGTCTATACGACCGCTCACAACCACACCATCGAAGTCAGCGCTGCCCCTCATCTGCCTGCCGGCATCTTCTCCCCGTAAACGGGGCGAAGGGGCTGTCGCGACGCCGGCTCTTCTCCGGCAGCGAACAGGATTTAGCGAAGTCCCGCGCAGGCGTCTTTCTCCCCGTTTACGGGGAGAAATGCCCGGCAGGGCAATGAGGGGCAGCGCAAACGTCAAATAGATGGTGGCACAGCCGCCGCCTCGCCCCCCTAATGCAGCGCCGCCACATCCTTCAAATGCATCTCATGCATCTTCAGCGTATCCAGCGTCTTCTTGGCGAACTCCTTCAGCGCCGGGTCGTCGCCGGACTGGGCGTAGGTGGAGAACATCGCCACCGCCTGCTTGTGCGCCTGCGTCTGCAAGGTGATGTATTTGGCCTGGAAGGCATCGCCATTCAGCGCCTTGAGCTGGTCGAGCATCGCCTGGTCGTTGGGCAGCAGCGGGGGACCTTCAGGCGTTACCGATGCCGTGGTCTGGCTCTTCTCCAGCGCGGCCTTGAAGTCCTGCCCCGCCTTGGTGTGGTCCTTGACCATCAGCTCGGCGAAATCCTTCACATCGGCCGCGACGCCCTTCTTCAGAGCCAGCTTGCTGCTCTCGATCTCGAAGCGGTTGGCGCTGACCAGCGTTTTGGTGAAGGTGTCGGTGTCGACCTTGTTCTCCGACACGGGCGGTACGCCGGCGGCTGGAGCGGACTGCTGGGCAAAGGCGGAAGGCGCCCCGGCCATTAGGGCCAGCATAGCGATAGCAAGATGCGGTCTCATGATACTCTCCGTGACGGTGTCCTCGAAGGCCCAACGCGGCAGAGGCGGCGAGGTTGCCGAGGCGGGTCCCTTCTCCCGAGCGGGAGAAGGGTAACCTTCGGCCTCAGGACTGCAGCGTCACCTCGCCCTCATCCTCGCCATCCCAGTAATGGGCACGCGTGGCCTCGACCTTGATCATGGCCAGGCCAGGCGTGTCGGTGCCCTGCTCGAACCATTCGTCGATATCCTCGTTCCAGTGTTCTTCGAATGCCGCCTTGTCGCGGATGATCTCTGCCTTGCCTTCGACGGCGACCCAGAAGCCGTCATCGCCCTTGAACGCCAGCGAGACATTGGCGTCGCGCTCGATCTCAGCCACGACATCCGACTTCTCCCAGGTGAAGTAGTAGGAGGAGCCTTCATAATCGACGTCCTGGTTGTTGCTCATCGGCCGGCCGGCGATGGCACCGCCATCTGCGTGGGTGGACAGCATGGCGACATCGATGTCGCGCATTTTCTCGGCAATATCGGCAAGGCTGCGGTCTGGCATGGCGTGCTCCAGTCAAAGGGGTTGGCTAGGGCAACGTCCGATCGTCGCTTTGGTTCTCCCTTTCTCCTTCTCCCTGTGGGGGAAGGGAAAGCCGGCGCCCCTCAATGACAACACCCCGCGCCATACTGCAGCTGCTCCCTCCAATCCGGCCTTCCCTCCGGGGTAAAATCCATCAGGTTCCACAGGATCTCGCAGGTGCCGATGGCGCGCGGGTCCTGGCCTGGCTCGGGCGGCGCGAAGCCAAGCTCGGAAGACCAGAAATGCCTGATGTCGTCACCATCGCGGTGGAACACCGACAGCAGCGGCATCTGCGCGCCGTCGGCATCTTCGGCATTGTAGTCGCGCTTGAAGCTGTTGTTGGCCGAGGAAACCAGCCGCATATGGCGCCAGCCTCGGTCGCGGCCAAGCGTGACCAGGTTTTCCAGCCCGGTCTTGGCCACAACCACAAAATTGAAACCGGCGGCTTCCAGATGCCCAACGGCACCATCGAGCTGGTCGAGCAGCGCCGTGCAGGATGGGCATGGCTGGTCGGGCCGGGCGAGCTTGGCCGTGCCGCCGCCTGCGGCCACGTCGCGCGTTTCCTGCGGGTGGCGCGGAAACATCATTTGATAGAGGATAAGCGAGTCCTTGCCGGGCGCGAACAGCTCCGAAAGTTTTGTCTTCGCCCGCTTGCCGTCGGCATCGAGCGCATCGAAGACATAGTCCTGGCGGATCAGCCCGCCCGGCGGCAGTGCGCGGCGCGCCTCGGCCACGGCTTCCATGGCGCGGCGCAACTCGATTTCCTTCTTCAAGAGCTTTTCGCGGGCGGTGCGATATCTGGCGGATTCGTTGGGAAAGGTGATCATGGCGGCTCCTTGGGTCCGCGCGCCGGCGTCCCGGCACGGCTGTTCTACGACCCAAGGACGTTTGGCTGCACCCGGTTCCCGACATTTCCGCCAATCACGGCGGATCGATGAATCCCATCTCGGTCGGCTCGACAACATCCGTGTCGCGTTCCCAGCCCTCATTCTCCAGCTTCATGCTCTGGATCGCCACCGCGTTGGCGTTGGCATCGAGTTCGGGCAGCATCTGCACCTCCGAAGGCCAGCAGCGGTAGATTTTGTAGGCAAGCGCGAGCTGGCGGGCTTCGTTGTGGAACTCGAGGATGAGATCCTTGCGGAAATCCCTGAGCGAGATATCGCCGCCGGCCTGCAGGTCCCAGACCTTGTTGGCCCAGCGCTCGAATTCGAGGTCGTGGGTCACGCCGCGCTCGATGGTGATCGGCTCGAAGCGGGTGATGCCAGGCGATTTGCGGGTTGTGCCGGCCTCGCCGCCGTCGCGATGTTCGACGACATCGGTGGTGCGTTTCAAGGCGCTGATCTTGGAAATGCCGGCGACATAGCGGCCGTCCCATTTCACCCGAAAACGATAGTTCTTGTAAGGGTCGAAACGCTGCGGATTGACGGTGAATGGCGGCATTTCAAAGCTCCTCCTGGCCCGTCCCATCCGCATTGTCGGCCAGGTATCGGCGGCGTGCAAGCGTCCGGATCGTTCAGGAACGGTCGGCAGGGAGCCGATGAATTGCATGATGACGACGAGGTCGTCGATTGATCGCCTTCAGCGAGCGCTTCTTACCCAGCCCAGTTCACCTCGAACATGCCGAGCCGGTCGTAGAGCCTGACTGCGGCGGCGTTCGCGACCGTATTGGTCTTGAGGTCGACATGGGCCGCACCCCGGTCGCGGAAGGTGGCAAAGGCGTGCCACATCAGTGCCTCGCCGATGCCTCGGCCACGCGCCTCGGGATGAACGGCGAAATCTTTGACGAAGGCGCTCGTCCAGCACAGTGCCGCCGCCGCCAGCCGGCCCTTGGCGTCGATGACGAGGAAACACAGCGCCGGGTCGAATTCGGGATCGTCTGATATACGCGGCCACCATTCGTCGAACGGGCCATCGGTGCCGTCATCGAACACTTCGCTCAGCAACGCATGCAGGGGCAGCGCGTCACCGGGCTCGAGAGAGCGCATGACAAAGCCTTCCGGCCAGTGCGGCGCAACGAGCGTCTCGTCGAGGATCTTGCGCAGCCGGATGTCGTTTTGGGCCGGCGGGCGCGGTTCGGGCATCGCGCTCAGGCGTCGGGCTGCAGGCGGTGCCGCTTGCGGTCGACACCGAGGCCGGTCGCCTCCAGCAAGCCCTTGCGCTTGGCGTCGAAATAATAGCCGGTCTGGTAGAGCCAGTCGGCCTTCTTGGCGTTGCCCTCGGCCACCAGCCAAGCGCCGCGCAGATATTTGACCGCGTATTTGAGGTTGGTGTCGGCATCGAACAGGCCCTTGGGCGGGCCGTCATAGCCCATGCCGCGCGCCGTCGCGTGCTTGATCTGCATCAGCCCCCAATGGCCATTGTTGTAGGCCTTGGGGTTGTAGGTGCTCTCGCGGTTGACGACATGGCGCACCAGATCGACCGGCACCTGGTAAAGCGCCGCATATTTGACGATCAGCCGATCGACGTCGCCACGCACGCCCACATGGCCTTGTTCCGCTTCCGCCGAAGCGACCGGACCAACCGGCGCGGACGGGAACTGCACGAGTGCAGCCGGATTCTGCGGCATGACATAGGCCACCTGCTGCACGCCGGGCAGTTTCTGGCCACTTCTGGCAACAGCCGGCATCACGATACCGGCTGTCGTATAGGTCTCGGCTGCTGCGACAGGCTTACCGGCGCGCGCCGGCGCGGGCGCCTGCCAGGCATTGGCGGTCATCACAGCGGGCACGGCCGGTGCGGCAGGCGTCGAGCCGGCAAAGGCGGCGGTTGCGGCTGCTGCCGGTTGGACGGCGGCGTCGAGCGGCGCGGCGGTCGGGCCAGGCGTCAATTCAGCGGTCTGGACCGGGGCAACGCCAGAGGATTGCGGCAGCACCGAAACCGTCTCCGGCAACGGAATGGTGAAGCCGGCATCGCTGCCTGCAGCGGTCGCGGTTTCGGTCAGGGAAGGCGCTGCCTTCATCTGCGAGGTCGAGGTGCAGCCGCTGATGCCGGCCGCCGCCATGATCAGGCCGATCGCGATAAGGGTATGTTTTGCTGGCAAGCCGCGCACGGGTCCGGTTCGTCGGGTGTTAATAAATCCCTTACACCAGCGATTCAGGGCGGGCAATCGGGGCCATCAGGTGGTTTTCGGGTGGCGGGACTCGGGCCGAACTGCCATATTGTTCTCCATATGTACCAGCGCAAATGCCGGTTTTCGCCACTTTGCGGAAAGGAACGCATGATGGAAACGACAGCTTCGATCACAGCCGGCCACGCAGTGTTAGAAACAGTGATCGGCTTCATGGGCATCGCCTGGAGCGAAAAGGGCCTGATCCGGCTCTGCCTGCCCGAACGCAGCCGCGAAGCGGTGGAGCGCCGGCTGATGCGCCACGCCGGCGTTTCGGCCAATACCGAGCAGCCGCAATGGGTGGTCGAGCTCATCGCCTCGATCAAGGCCTACGCCTCAGGCGAGGACATCGACTTCTCCAGTGTGCCGGTCGATCTCGACGGCGTCGACGATTTCCGCCTCGCCATCTACGACGCGGCGCGAAAGCTTGGCTACGGCGAAACCACCACCTATGGAGAACTGGCCAAGCGCGCCGGCCAGCCCGGCTTGCCGCGCGAGACCGGTGCTGCCCTTGGCGCCAACCCGGTGCCACTGGTCATCCCGTGCCACCGCATCATGGCCGCCGGCGGCAAGATCGGCGGTTTCTCCGCTCCCGGCGGCTCCGTCACCAAGGAAAAGATGCTGGCCATGGAAGGCGTGCGCGTCGGCCCGCCGCCGCCGGCGCAGGTTTCGTTCGGGTTCTGAACCGCCGGCGCCGACACTGCCCTTCCGCCTCGGTCCATTCGACGTCTGGGAAAGAACGGCCGGAAGATTACGGCCGTTCTCTTTGGAGGCTGCGGATCAAGTCGAGGTTCGTCGCCAGGTCAGTCCCACTTCATCTCACCCTTGGCGACCTTGGATCCGACATCGAGGGCGACGCCCATACCGAGGCCGGGGAAGCGGGCCTCCATGGCGGCCTTTAGCGCGGCGCTGTCGGCCGCCTTGCTCAGTTCGTCCTCGAAGGTGAGAAGATAGGACTTGGTGAATTCCACGGCCGAGGGACCGGTCGCGGCATCGGGGTCCATGTGGCCAGGCACCACGACGGTCGGCTTGCGGGCGGCGATCGCCTCCAGCGTCTTGACCCAGGCGGCGCGGCTTTCCCTGGTCTGCGTGTCGGCGGTCCAGACATGAACACCGGCAAAGATCATCACACCACCGAACACGGCGTTGAGCGACGGCACGAACAGGTACCGGCGGTTGGCGAGTCCTTCTTCCGCATTGACGATCTCGATCGTCTCGCCGTCGACACTAAGCGTTGGGCCGTCGAATGCTTCGGGCAGCACGATGTCGGACAGCGCCTGGGGGCCGTTTTCCTTCAGTTGCGGGCCCCAGACCGCGAGCTTTTTCTCCACGCTGCCTTTGATGGCGTCGAGCGTGGCGGAGGCAGCAATCACTTTTGCCTCCGGGAAGGCTTCCCTCACCGGCTTCAGGCTGAAGTAGTAATCGGGATCGGACTGGCTGACATAGATGGTGGTCAGCTTCTTGCCGGTGGCCTTGATGGCCTCGGCGAGTGCCTTGCCGTCCGGATAGGTGAAACCGCCGTCGATCAACAGGGCTTCGCTCGGCCCCGACAGCAGCACCGGCGCGCGGAAAAAGCCATTCGGACCCGCGGGGAAGTGTTTCCAGTCAAGCTTGCTGCCGGCGGCCTGGCCGCGCCCAGCGGAAGCGAAGACGGCGGCTGCGCCAACGGCCAATGAGGTCTTGATGATCTGTCTTCTCGTGAACATGGAACAGCTCCTCGAATGATTGGGATCGGGTCGCGCTGGCAATCCGCGGGTCTGCCGCCGATTGAGAGAACGGTGAGGACAGTAGCTCCGCCGGATTAATTGATAAACTGCGTGCAATAATACAGACTGTATGCCATAGGCCTACAATCAACCGAAGGCGTTCCCGTGGAACCAGTCAACCTCAACCGCCTCGCCTATTTTGCTACCGTCATCGACGCAGGCTCGTTTACCCGGGCAGCCGAGCGACTTGGCATCACGAAAGCCGTCGTCAGCCAGCAGGTCGCCCGCCTTGAAGCCGAGCTGCAGACCACGCTGCTCGTGCGCACGACGCGGAGGCTCGAGCCGACCGAAGCAGGCCGTCTTTTGCATGCACGTTGCGTTCTGATCCTGCGGGACGTTGAAGAGGCCGTCGCCGAGGTTGGCGAGGGCAACACCGAAGTGGCCGGCGTGCTGCGCGTTTCTGCGTCCAATGACTATGGCGCTATCGTGCTGGCCCCGATCGCCGCCCGCTTTCGGCAGAAATTTCCGGCCTGCGGCGTCGAACTGTTCATTTCCGATGCAATCATTGATTTGATCGGCAACAAGATAGACCTGTCCATCCGGGTTGGCTGGCTTGAAGACTCCAGCCAGCAGGCGCGACGCATCGGCACCTTCCGGCAAATCCTGGTCGCATCGCGGGATTTCGCCGCCGGGGTCAAGGTAGACGAACCGGGAGACCTTTCTCCCTTGCCGCTCGTTGCCAATTCCGTCCTTCGCAAGCCATTCACCTGGAGCTTCAGCCGAGGCGATTTCGAGCGGCGCACCATCACCATGCGCGAGACGTTCTCCATCAACTCGACCCCGGCCGTCCTGGAAGCGACGCTCGCTGGCGGCGGACTGGCGGTTCTGCCGGACTATCTGGTCGTCGACCATCTATCGCAGGGTCGTCTCGTTCATATGCTCCCGGACTGGGCGCTGCCCTCCGGCGGCATTCACGTGGTCTACCCGCCCGCGCGCTTTCGCCCGCAGAAGGTGACGCGGTTCGTGTCCATGCTCATGGAACAGATTCGCGACTGAATGCACATGCCGCCGAGAGGCGCGGTTGTTCGGTTAGGCGGTCGGCTTCCGGTGCGGTCGATGTCTGGCCTAGTGGTGGTGGAAGAACCGCCGGTGAAAATGCTCGTTGTCGGGCCGCTTGCAGTTATAGACCGGGCACGACTTGGTGTCGGCGCTCGGCACATAGGCGCGCGTCCTGACCTCGCCCATGGTGCAGAATTGCTGGCTCTGCACATAGCGGTCGTAGAGCGGCAGTCCCGGCACGCGCGTCGACTGGTATCGCAGGATCACTGCGCCCTGGCGCGCGATCGTCGACTGCACCTTGCCGCAGCTCATATGCGTCGGGTCATAGCGCGAGATCGCCTGCGCCTCGGCGGCCACCAGCGTAAGACAGGCAGCAAGCACAATGGTTTTCATGAATCCCTCCCTGCGGATCGCTGCGCTTGGCCTGCGATCCTGATGCCACGCTTTTACCAGATTGGGGCAATCATTGGGCAACCCTTTGATCACAGCCCTTTCACACAGTCTTGTTTTTTGTGCGAAAGCAGCCTATATCAGCCCCATTGATATTTCGGCCGATCGATCCGGGCCTCGCGATAATCGCGTTTGCTGACGTCTATCTCCAAAATCTCGATGCACACCGGCTGGACCTCGGTCCGGTCAATCTAAAGCAAATGTGAAGGACTATCTAAAATGGCAACTGGAACGGTCAAGTGGTTCAACGCCACCAAGGGCTTCGGCTTCATCCAGCCTGACGCGGGCGGCGCGGACGTTTTCGTCCACATCTCCGCTGTCGAGCGTGCTGGACTGTCGACCCTGGTCGAAGGCCAGAAGATCAACTTCGAGATCGAGCAGGACCGCCGCACTGGCAAGTCGTCCGCTGGATCTCTGAGCAAGGCAGCCTGATTTTGCGATAGCGCGCGCCGGACGAGAGTTCGGGGCGCGCGGCAAGTCACGGATGTACTGACAGTCGCGCGAGAAGCGCGCTGGAGCGGAAGACCCGACAAGCTGGATCGGCAGATAGCTGCCAGCCCGGACCGGACGCTCCCAATCAGGCTACCAAGCACGGGAAGGCGGGATTTATCCCGCCTTTTTTGCGTCTGGGGTTGAGGCATTTCGCTTTGCGACCCCGATCATGTATTTTCAATTCATGACCAAGCTCGAACAGATCCAAAGATCGATCGCAGCCCTGAGCCCCAAAGAACTAAAAGCCTTTGCCAAATGGTTCGAGGCGTTCCAGGCAGACGTATGGGACAAGCAGATCGAGGCCGATGCAAAGGCAGGTCGACTGGACGAGTTTGCCGAAAAGGCGTTGGCCGAGGTTCGAGCCGGAAACTTTCGACGTTTTTAGCCGCAGCGCCGAGACCTTTTCAAGAATTCGCTCTGGCGAGTCAGATAGCGTGGTTTTCGAGAACCGGAGCGGAGCGTACATTTAAGTACGTGAGCACCGGAAGCGCAGAAAACCGCGCTAGGTGGCCGCCGGAGTAGAATTATTGGGAAGGTCTCAACCCACCCACTCGATCGGCACGTGCCCCGGATCCGCCTCCACGCGGCCAAGCCAGGTCACGACCGCCGGATAGGCGTCGAGCTGGAAGCCGCCTTGCTCCGCCGTGTGCGTGTAGGCATAGAGCGCGATGTCGGCGACGCTGAAGGCGCCGCCGGCGAAGAAGGCGTTGGTCTCCAGATATCTGTTCATCACGCCGAGCGCCTTGTTGCCGCGTTCCAGCGTTACCGCCAGCCGCTCGGGCGTCGCATCCCCAGCGCGTTCGGGAAAGGTCAGCAGCGCCTTGCGCACGGCAATGTAGGGCTCGTGGCTGTACTGCTCGAAGAACAGCCATTGATAGGCAAGCCCGCGCTCATATCTGTCCGCCGGCAGGAAGCGCGTGCCTTCGGCGAGATAGAGCAGGATGGCGTTGGATTCGGCCAGAAGCCGGCCGTCGTCGAGTTCGAGCAGCGGCACCATGGCGTTGGGGTTCTTGGCGATAAAGTCGGCTTTTCGCGTGTCGCCGCTATGCGAACTCACCTCGATCGTGGTGAAGGCGAGGCCAAGCTTGGCCATCAGCAGGCGCGGCTTGTAGCAATTGCCGCTGTCGATCATGCTGTACAGTATCATGGACGGTCCCCGCAGCGTTGCCTTGTAAAGGGATTATCGCAGCGGCGGCGGCGCCAACCAATGATTTGTTTTGGCGCGACCATCAGCGCCGCTGATGCAAAGTCCTGGCAAAGAGGGGCACGACCTTGTTGTCGAAGCCCAGCAGCGCGTCGATCACCAGCGGCTCTTCGTTGAAGATCGTCCCGGCCAGCGCCGGCCGGCCCAGAAGAAAGCCCTGCAGCAGGTCGACGCCGCCTTCCAGTGCGACGCGCAGATGGACGGACTGCTCGATGCCTTCGACCAGCACCTTGGCGCCACGGTCATGCAGGCTCGACACCAGCGGGCGGAAAAACCGCTCGGCGGCGGCGTGGCGGCAGAATTCCGCGAACCAGCCGCCATCGATCTTCACGATATCGGGCTGGAGCAGGCTCACCCGCTCCTCGGTCGAATGGCCGGTGCCGAAATCGTCGATGGCGATGCGGATGCCGTCGCGCCGCATTTCGCGCACCAGCCGCGCGAGAAGCGCCTCATCAGCCGCCTGTTCGGTGATTTCGCAGACCAGCATGCGCGGAGCCAGCCCGAGCTCGCCCAGATGCCGGCTCATCAGCCGGATCTCGGCCAGCGCCCGCCCGGGATGGTCGTTGATCATCGGATTGTAGTTGAAGAACAGATCGAGCCCGTCGACACCGATGTTGTGGAAATTCCTGAGATGCAGCACCCGGCACATGGTCTCGACAAACAGCCGGTCCGGCACGTCGATGCTTTCAAAGAATACCCGCGGCGACACGGGCCGGCCGGCACGGTGCGGCTCGATCAGGCCCTCGACCGCCACCGCGTGCAAAGTCCGGCCATGCGGGGCGAAGATCGGCTGGTAGGCGCTGCGCAGGCGGAAGTCGCCAAGGACACCATATTCGATGCCGATCTCGTCGGCGAAGATCGCATCGCTGGCATTGCGCCGCCGCTCCAACCTCATGGCGCGACCCGGCGCCCGAAGGCCTTTGCCGGCCGAGTCGCATGCGATGCGACCGGGGGCGTCGATGCGGCAGTGGCGGGAACGGCTTGCGGCGTGGTCTTGCCGAAAACGCGAAAACTGGTCGGCGCCAGCTCCGGCCGCGCCAAGACGAAACCCTGGACCATCGAAGCGCCAGACTTTTCGGCCAGCTCCAACTGCCATCCCTCCTCGATGCCCTCGAACACCGTGCGGATACCCTGTTCCTCGAAGTTTTTCACCATGGTGGTCAACAAAGCGAAGCCGGCGCCGGATTCCATCAACTGGTTGATCCAGGTGGCGTCGAACTTGACGATGTCGGGCTTCAATTCCTTGATGCGGTGGATGTCGGAATCGTCGGCGCCATAGTCGTCGACGGCGATGCGAAACCCGTTGCCCCTGAGTGCGGCGACGAAGCTGTGCAGGGTCTCCTGCGATGCCGACCTCTGCTCGGTCACCTCGCACACCACGCGGCCAGGATCGATGCCGGCTTCGTGCAGCACCAGCCGCATTTCGCGCAAAGCATTGTCGGCGACCGATCGCTCGGTAAACACCGACGGGTCGAAATTGACGAAGATCGACGCCTCCTGCGGCAGGCAGGCGCCGGCATTCAGCAGATGCAATGTCCTGGTCAGCGCCTCGACATGCAAGCGGTCGGCGGCCGGACAGGTCGAGAAGAAGGCCATCGGCGATTGCGGTTCGCCGTTGCGGAACGGCCGGATCAACCCTTCAAAGGCGGCAACCGACAGCTTTCCCTCCTTGAAGGCGAAGATCGGCTGGAAGGCACTTTGCAGCGTGTAGATACCCCAGACACCGGACGAGGTGCCGTCATCATGACGGATGATGTGGGCAAGCCCAATGCTGCGCGACACGGTTCCTCGCTCCGCGAACTGGCGGAATGGATGGCGATCCTGCCATGCAAGCCTCTACCGCCCGTTAATGAATTTAGTGTTGCCGATCACGCCGCATTGACCGCGCCGTCCCACCTGGCACAGCCGAGAAGGCTTGCACTGAGCGAAATCATGCGACATGAGAAGCGCCGCGGCCGCTCCTGGCCGCGCCGATCTTCTCAAGGAGAGATATCTGGTCATGGCCTTCCTTGCCGACACCCTTTCCCGCGTAAAGCCTTCCGCCACCATCGCCGTGACGCAGAAAGCCCGCGAGCTGAAAAATGCCGGCCGTGACATAATCGGGCTGGGCGCCGGCGAGCCGGATTTCGACACGCCCGACAACATCAAGAATGCGGCGATCGAGGCGATCCGCCGTGGCGAGACCAAGTACCCGCCGGTTTCGGGCATCGTGCCGCTGCGCGAGGCGATCGCGAAAAAGTTCAAGCGCGAGAACAATCTCGACTACAGACCCGAGCAGACCATTGTCGGCACCGGCGGCAAGCAGATCCTGTTCAATGCCTTCATGGCGACGCTTAATCCCGGCGACGAGGTCATCATCCCCCGCCCCTATTGGGTCAGCTACCCCGAGATGGTGGCTATCTGCGGCGGCACGTCGGTGTTTGCCGACACTTCGATCGACAATGGCTTCAAGCTGACGCCAGCCGTGCTGGAAAAGGCGATCACGCCGAAGACCAAATGGCTCTTGATGAACTCGCCGTCCAACCCGTCGGGCGCCGCCTACACGGAAGCCGAATTGCGCGCGCTGGCCGATGTCTTGTTGAAGCATCCGCATGTCTGGACGCTGACCGACGACATGTACGAGCACCTGACCTATGGCGATTTCGTCTTCAAGACTCTCGCCGAGGTCGAACCGAAGCTATACGAGCGCACGCTGACCATGAACGGCGTGTCGAAAGCCTACGCCATGACCGGCTGGCGCATCGGCTATGCCGCCGGTCCCGTACAGCTGATCAAGGCGATGGACATGATCCAGGGCCAGCAGACCTCGGGCGCCTGCACCATCGCGCAATGGGCCTCGGTCGAGGCGCTCAATGGCCCGCAGGATTTCATCGCCAAGAACAAGGCTATCTTCCAGGGGCGGCGCGATCTTGTCGTCTCGATGCTCAACCAGGCGCGTGGCATTTCTTGCCCGTCGCCGGAAGGCGCCTTCTATGTCTATCCGTCCTGCGCCCAGCTGATCGGCAAGAAGACCAAGGCCGGCAAGGTGATCGATACCGACGAGGCCTTCTGCTCGGAATTGCTCGAAGCCGAAGGCGTCGCGGTGGTGTTCGGCTCGGCCTTTGGCCTTGGCCCCAACTTCCGTATCTCCTACGCGACCTCGGATGCGCTGCTGGAGGAAGCCTGCACACGCATCCAGCGTTTTACCGCGTCGCTGACCTGATCGGGTAAAAGCTGAAACTGAAAAACCCGGCGTCGCTGCCGGGTTTTTGTTGTCCAGAAACGTCACGCCTGCTGCTTCGCCTCCCTGGCCGAACGCGCCTCGGCGGGCGCCAGGACAGCGATCAACAGGGCAGCGGTCAGGAACGCGCCGATCGCGGCCGTTACCATCGCCGCATGGAAGCCCCCGGCATAGGCGACGGCGAACAGCTGATGCACGCCGCCCTCGCCAATCGCCGCGTCGGTCGCGAAATCATGCCGAGAGATGGCGGCGCGGGCCACCGCTGCGGCGTTGGCGACGCCGGCATCACTGAGATATCCGGTCAAAAGGTTCGTCGCCCGCATGCTCATCAAGGCGCCGAGCAGCGCGATGCCAATGGCAAGCCCGCTCTGGCGGGTGGCATTGATGACGGCCGACACCATGCCCGAGCGCTCACGCGGTGCATAGGACATGGCGGCGGCACTTCCGGTCGGGATCGCCAGCGAATTGCCGAGGCCGCCGATGGCAAACAGAACGCACAGCGCCCAATAGGGCGTCGACGGTCCGGCCCAGCACATGCCGAGCATCGAGAGGCCGATCAGCACATAGCCTGCTGTCATCAGCGCCGAATGGCCATACCGGGCACTGAGCCTGCCGACAAAAGGCGACACCACCATCTGGACGATGAAGGCCGGCGCCATGCGCAGGCCGGTCTGAGTCGGCGACCAACCCTGCACCTGCTGCAGGAACATCGAGAAGAAGAAGACGCTGGTGTAGGAGGTGAAGCCGAGCGCGAACGAGGCGACGTTGGCAACGGCAAAGCGCACGTCGCGGAACAGGCCGAGTGGCAGCATCGGCCGTGGCGTGCGCGCTTCGAAGCCAAGGAATACCGCCAGGCCAATGACACCGGCGACAATGGCCGTGACCGTCCTGGGGTCGCCCCAGCCGGTCTCGCCGGCCGAGATCAGGCCGAAGGTCAGCGCGCCGAGCCATAGGATCGAAAGCGCCAGGCCGACAAGGTCGAGATGGGCATGTTCGGGATGCGCCGTCTCGTCGATCGACACAGCACCGAGCACGATCGTCACCAGGCCGAGCGGCAGGTTGATCAGGAAAATGCTCTGCCAGCCGACCGTCTGCACCAGTATGCCGCCCAGCACGGGACCGACCAGCAGCGAAATGGCGGCGAAAGAGGCCCAGCCGCCGATGACGCCGGCCCGCTCGCGCGGATCCGGGAAGGCCTGCGTCAGGATCGACAGCGCGCCCGGAATGAGCAGCGAGCCGGCAATGCCTTGCACCACCCGGCCGGCCATGAGCGCTGGCAGGTTGGGCGCGATGGCGCAGATCAGCGAACCGGCAACGAAGATGCCGACACCGGCCAGCCACGAGCGCTTGCGGCCATAGCGGTCGCCGATCAGGCCGGACGACAGCATGAAGGCCGACAGGCACAGCGTGTAGGCATCGACAACCCATTGCAGGCCGCCGAAATCGGTGTGCAGCGCCTGCTGGATGGTCGGCAGCGCGACATTGACGATGCTGACGTCGAGCAGAGCAACGAAGGAGCCGAGATAGACGGCGGCGACAAGAGGCAGGCGACTTTTCGGCATGGCATGTCCAGACATCAGCTTTCGCAGCCATCTACGACAGCGGCGAACTCGCAGCAAACCTCTCGGCGCTGTTCCTCAGGATGTTGCGGCCCGAATAAGCCCGCAGCACTCAGCCGCCATATTGCTCGGCGGTCACGGCTTCCAGCCAGTCGGCATGGACGCCGTCCAGCGCTTCCTGCATGGCGATATGCGTCATTGCCGTCTTCGGTCCGGCACCATGCCAGTGCTTCTCGCCGGGCGCGAACCAGATCACGTCGCCGGCCCTGATCTCCTGGACCGGGCCATCCAATGTCTGCGCAAGCCCGGCGCCGGAGGTGACATAGAGCGTCTGTCCGAGCGGATGCGTGTGCCAGTGGGTGCGCGCGCCGGGCTCGAAACTGACCAGCGTGGCCCTGAGCCGCGCCGGCGCCTCCGCCTCTATGATCGGCGTCTGCAGAACCCGGCCGGTGAAATATTTTTCCGGCGCTATGATGGTCGGCACGCTGCCGCAAGCAATGATCTTCATCGTCTGATCCCAACACTGGTGGTGAAGCGACTGGCGGCAAAAGCCGCTCCTCATCGAGGCAGAAAACATTCTCGACCGATATCATCCGGGGCGCAACCGGCCGTTTCGGCGGCTGGGAGAGAGACGCGGGTTTCCTCCTTAACCATGAACCTTTCCCACATGGCGACACGGAGCGAAACAACGGCGAATTCAATGTCTTCTTAACGGCTGGCCTCTAGCCCTGTGCCTGCATTGCAGGGGGCGATGAGATGAGCATACTGGCGACGATCAAGGACCACAGCGGCCGTATCTACCGCGGCATCCAGGTCCTGCTTCTGCTCAGCATCGCCACTGCGGCACTCGGCGCCCTCGACATCTCGCGGAACCTGCCCTCGGGCGGCGCCTTCACCGTCTCGATCCTGGCCACCGGCCTCGCCTTGCTCGCGCTGATGCACATGCGTAGCAGCGTCGTCCATCGCTTGCGCTCAGCGGCCGCCGCCGAAGCGGAAAAACATCATTTCCTGACCCGGGACGTCATGACCGGAGCGATGACACGGCGCTACTTCCTCGAAGCGCTGCGCGACAGCCTGGGCACCATGCGCGACCGGCGCGAAGCGACCTTGCTGTTGATCGACGTCGATCATTTCAAGCAGCTCAACGACACGTTCGGCCATCAGTTCGGCGATCTCGCCTTGGTGCACCTGGTCAAGACGTCAGAGCGCATCTTCGCCGGCGGCATGGTCGGACGGCTCGGCGGCGACGAATTCGGTGTCATCATTCCGCACAGCGACCTCGCTGCCATCAACAAGGATATCAGGCAATTGCTCGATACGATGCGGGCCGGCAAATCGCATGAAGGCAAGACCATTCCGCTCTCCATCTCGGTCGGCGTGGCGCTGGCGCCGGCGCACGCCTCGAACACGATGGAACTGATGCTGGTGGCCGATTTGGCGCTCTATGAAAGCAAGGCGGCGGGCCGTGGCCGAGTCACCGTGTTCGACGAGGAGATGCTGTCCGACAAGCGCTACCGCCGCCTGGTCGAGCGGGAATTGCGCGCGGCGGTGTATCTGGGCGAACTCGAGCTGCACTACCAGCCGATCGTCAACCCGGACGGGTCGACTTATGCCTTCGAGGGCCTGATCCGCTGGCGCCATCCGGTTCGCGGGCTGATCTCGCCGGCCGAATTCATCCCCATTGCCGAACGCTCGACGCTGATCGACATGCTCGGCGAATGGGTGTTCAAGCGGGCTTGCGCCGACATCAGTCATTTCCCCGGCCGCCGCATCTCCATCAACGTCTCCGGCGAGCAGCTGAAGCGCGACGAGATCGTCACCATGTGCGACCGCGTGCTGAAGGAGACCGGCCGCTCGGCGGCGCAGTTCATCATCGAGATCACCGAGACGGTGGCGACCGCCGCCACGCCGGAAATCCTGCGCCGCCTCGAAGCGTTGCGCGGCCTCGGCTTCCACATCGCGCTCGACGATTTCGGCACCGGCCATTGCGGCTTCAACTATCTGAAGACCCTGCCCATCGACAGCATCAAGATCGACCGCTCCTACATACGCAGCCTCGCCCATGACCAGGTGGCACAGATCTTCGTTTCGGCGCTGGCGCAGATCGCGCGCATCCAGGACGTCACCATCGTGGCGGAGGGCGTGGAGACGCAGGAAGAGTTCGCTCTGGCCAAGGCAGCCGGCTGCAACCGTTTCCAGGGCTATTTCTTCGGCAGGCCGGCGCCGCGTGACAAGGTTGGTCCCGTGCGGGCCGCCAACACCGAACCGCTGGCGCTCAGCGCCTGAAACAGCCCAGCACCGGATTTCTATTTTCCTTGCCCTGCCGGCAAACAAGTGGGACGATGGTTTCGGGCAGGTGGCTAAAGAACCCCGCCCGCGACGGTCGAACAGGCCGGCCGCCGCTCAGGACCGATTGACCACGCCTGAACCATGCATGCCAGTCGGTCCCTAGGGAAACGCCTGAGTGGAGGTCAGTCATGGGTACTCGCGCCGGAGGACGACGCACGGGACCGAAATGCATTGCCATAGTCGGTCCCTTTGCCAGCGGTAAGACGACACTTCTCGAAGCCATATTGGCCCGTACGGGCGCCATTCCCCGACAAAATCCCGTTTCATCGGGCAGCACTGTCTCAGACCATTCGCCGGAGGCGCGCGCCCACGCCATGAGCGTCGAAGCGACGATCGCCACCACCGAATTCATGGGCGAGCAGATCACCTTCGTCGATTGTCCCGGCTCGATCGAATTCTCCTTCGAGGCCGAACCGGTGCTGGCCGCCTGCGATCTCGCGGTGGTGGTTGCAGAGGCCGACGAAAAGAAGATCCCTGCCCTGCAGCTCATCATGCGCAAGCTCGACGATCTCGGCGTGCCGCGCATCCTGTTCCTCAACAAGGTCGACAAGGCGATAGCAGGCGTGCGCGACACGCTGAAGATGCTGCAGCCGGCAAGCTCGGTGCCGTTGCTGTTGCGCCAGATCCCGCTGCGCAAGGACGGCATCGTCATCGGCTCGATCGACCTGGCGCTGGAGCGCGCCTACATCTACCGCGAATATGCCGAGAGCGAAGTGGCTCAGATACCGGGCGACGACAAGGCGCGCGAACTGGAAGCACGCTTCTCCATGCTGGAGACCTTGGCCGACCATGACGACCAGTTGATGGAGCATCTGCTCGAGGAGATCGAGCCCCCCAAGGATGCGATCTTCGACGACCTCGCCGCCGATCTGCGCGATGGCGCGGTGACGCCGGTGCTGATCGGCACCGCGGAGAAAGGCAATGGCGTGCTGCGCCTCTTGAAGGCGATCCGCCATGACGCGCCCGACATCGAGGCGACCCGCAAGCGGCTCGGCTTGGCCGATGGCACGGCCACCGTGGTCCAGGTGATGAAGACCATCCACACGCCCCATGGCGGCAAGCTGTCGGTGTCGCGCATCCTGTCCGGCCAGGTCGCCGACGGCGGGGAATTCTGGCTGCCTGGCGGCGACACCGCCAAGGTTTCCGGCATCTACAAGATGCTCGGCAAGGACCAGTTCAAGCTCACCGCCGCCAAGGCCGGTGACACCGTGGCGCTGGGCAAGCTGGACGAGGTCAAGACCGGCCAGACACTGACCTCGGCCAAGGGCGGCACAAAACAGCTGTTCCAGTTCGAGCCGCCGCAGCCGGTCTTCGCCTTCGCCCTGCGGCCCAAGGAGCGCAAGGACGAGGTCAAGATGTCGGCCGCCATCCAGCGGCTGGCCGAGGAAGACCCTTCGCTCAGCCTGCGCCACAACCAGGACTCGGCCGAGACGGTGCTGTCTGGCCATGGCGAGATGCATCTGCGCGTCGTGCGCGAGCGGCTGGAGGGCAAGAACCAGATTCCGGTCGAAGGCCATGCCCCGGCGGTGCCCTATCGCGAGACGATCCGCAAACCGGCGCAACAGCGCGGCCGCCACAAGAAACAGTCGGGCGGCCATGGCCAGTTCGGCGATGTGGTGATCGAGATCAAGCCGCTGCCGCGCGGCTCGGGCTTCCAGTTCACCGACACCATCACCGGCGGCGTCGTGCCAAAGACTTACATCCAGTCGGTCGAAACCGGCGTACGCGATTACCTGAAGACCGGCCCGCTCGGCTTCCCCGTCGTCGACGTCGCCGTCAACCTGTCGGACGGCTCCTACCATGCGGTCGATTCCTCCGACATGGCCTTCCAGATGGCGGCGAAGCTGGCGATGAAGGAAGGCATGGCCGCCTGCTCGCCGGTGCTGCTGGAGCCGGTGATGAAGGTCGAGATCGTCACGCCGTCGGAAGCGACCTCGAAAATCATCGCACTCATCCCGCAGCGGCGCGGCCAGATCCTTGGCTATGACGCGCGCGCCGACTGGCCGGGATGGGATGTCGTCGAGGCGACTATGCCGCAAGCCGAGATCGGCGACCTGATCATCGAGCTGCGCTCGGCAACAGCGGGCGTCGCCAGCTATCGCGCCGCCTTCGATCACATGGCCGAACTCACCGGCCGTCTCGCCGACGAAGCAATGAACGCCAACGGCAAGGCAGCCTGATTCCGTCTAGATCAGCCACTCTCTCCCCGTTCTACGGGGAGAGATGTCCGGCAGGACAGCGAGGGGCAGCGTCAACGTTGAGATTGTCAAAGTTGGTGATGCGGCAGGACCAACGCGTGTCGCCTCAAAAGTGAGACGCGGCTTGGGAAACAACATGCCCAAAACCAAAAACGACGCCCGGGGGGCCGGACGCCGTTTTGTTTGCGGACCGTTTTCTTGGGAGGAGAAACGGCAGGTCCGCCGCATATGCAGTCGCCGCGCTTTGGCGGAAAAGGTTCGGACGCGGTAGCCGCCTGAGCCCGGGTCGTCCGAGTGATGCCCCCATCTCCCGTCCGAACCACACCGCGTCCTATGATCTGCTTAGCAGGTCGAGGGCGCCCTTGTCATGTTACCAGAGGTTACATGTCACTGTTACGCGGCAATTCTGGTGAATTTCTCAGCCACCCCAGCAGGGTTCAGGCAACAAAAAAGCCGGATCAACGAAGATCCGGCTGAGTTTGATTGGAAGTGCCTGTTAAGGCTAACCTCCAGAGGGGAACACTCGAGGACGCTAATGGGAGGAGAACGCGTCCAGGAGATGATCTATATATCTGCTCATCATGCCCAAGAAACAAGCATCTATTTTGCAACACACGCATGCAAAAAGATGGAGGCTGTGGTCTAACCCACTCCTGGAGCCAATAGGACCAGCAGAATCGCCAGAAATCGAGCACGCGGCGGGGCTGTTGCCGTCATGAAAACGTCATTCGCGGCCCGATTTTGCTCCCAAATGGTGAAAACAGCTGATGACCTGGAAACAGGCAGCCGCCGTTCAATTCTGAGGCAGCCAGGCGAGGAACAGCCAATGCGTCTCTTTTCCGCGATTGCCGGCAGCGGCCTTTTCCTGATTGCAGCGCCTGGCGTGGTTGCCGGACTGATTCCCTGGCTGCTCAGCGATCGCTGGGGCCGGCCGTGGTCCACCCTGCCGGGCTTCGTCCTTGCCGGCGGCGTCCTCATCGTCGCCGCGACCGCCGTGCTGCTGCATGCCTTCGCCCGCTTCGCATTCGAGGGGTCGGGCACGCCCGCCCCTGTCGCGCCGACCGAGAGGCTGGTGATCGGCGGCATCTACCGCCATGTCCGCAACCCCATGTATGTCGCCGTGCTGTCGATCATCCTCGGCCAGGCGCTGTTGTTCTCGAGCTGGACGCTTCTCGCCTATGCCGTCATCGGCGCTGGTGTCATGGGCGCCTTCGTCAGGCTCTACGAGGAGCCGACGCTCGCCCGACGCTACGGCGCCGAATACGAAACCTACCGCCGCAACGTTCCCGGCTGGGTGCCGCGCCTGACACCCTGGCGGGGCTGATCTCGGAATAGCGCGAGCATCAAAACGACCAAACGCGCGCCTTGGCTATGATGAAATCCCGGAACACGTGCAGCTTCGCCTGGTTCTTCATCGCATCGGGATAGGCGAAATAGGTGTCGAAGGACGGCACCTCGGTCTCCGGCAGGAGCTGCACCAGGCCGGAATCCTTCGAGATCACATAGTCGGGCAGCATGGCGACGCCGGCGCCGCCCTGCACGGCGCGCTTGATCGACAATATGTCGTTGATCTGCAGCGACGGCACGCGCTGGCCGCCATCGAAATCGCCGACCGTCTCCAGCCAGTTCAACTCCGACAGATGCGAGGGTACCGGCAGGCCGAAGGTGACGATGCGATGGTTCCTGAGCTCGGCGACCGAGGCCGGCTTGCCATGCTTGGCGACATAAGAGGGGGCTGCATAGAGGTGGAAATGCACGGTGAACAGGCGGCGCTGGATCAGGTCCGGCTGCTGTGGCTGGCGCAGCCTTATGGCGCAATCGGCCTGGCGCATGGTGAGGTCGAGTTCCTCATTGGCGAGGATCAGCTGCAGGCTGATTTCGGGATAGAGCTCGATGAACTCCTGCACCCGTTCCGTCAGCCAGCCGGCACCGAGGCCGACGGTCGTCGTCACGCGAAGCACGCCGGAGGGCCGGTCCTTGGTCTCGGTGAGGCGCGACTTGATGGTCTCGAGCTTCATCAGCACGTCATGCGCCGTACGAAACAGCATCTCGCCCTGCTCGGTCAGCACCAGGCCGCGGGCATGGCGGTTGAACAGCGGCACGCCGACATCATGTTCGAGCGCGCTGACCTGCCGCGAGATCGCCGATTGCGACAGATGCAATGTCTCGGCCGCGTGCGTAAACGACCCCGCTTCCGCCGCAGCGTGAAACACGCGTAGCTTGTCCCAGTCCAACGCCATAATTCCCCTCGTTCTGTTCGGCGTCTGAATGAAAAATCAGGCTTTTACACGGCGTTTCTAAGCCGCTTTTTTAACAGTTTTGTAAGCGGCCCCTATTCCGCTGCTTCGCGATGCACCTCGATGCCGGCCAGATACTTTTCGGCTTCGAGTGCTGCCATGCAGCCTAGCCCTGCGGCCGTCACCGCCTGGCGGTAGATATCGTCGGTCACGTCGCCTGCGGCAAACACGCCGGGCACATCGGTGCGCGTCGAATCCGGCGCCGTCCAGAGGTAGCCGTTCGGCTTCTGCTTCAGCTTGCCGGCGAACAGCTCGACCGCCGGCGCATGGCCGATCGCCACGAACACGCCGTCGACCTTGAGGTGCGTTTCGGCACCGGTCACCGCATGCCTGAGCTTCAGCCCTTCAACCGACGGCGGCAGCGGCGCCTTGCCGGGGCGGCCGGTGATCTCGTCGACGATCGTGTCCCAGATGACGCGGACATTTTCCTTCTTCAACAGCCGCTCGCGCAAGATGCGCTCGGCGCGGAAATCGCTGCGCCTGTGGATGACCGTGACACTCTTGGCGAGGTTCGACAGATAGAGCGCTTCTTCCACCGCCGAGTTGCCGCCGCCGACCACCGCGACATCCTTGCCGCGATAGAAGAAGCCGTCGCAGGTGGCGCAGGCGGAAACGCCGAAGCCCATGAAGTCCTGCTCGGTCGGAATGCCCAGCCACTTGGCCTGCGCGCCGGTGGCGATGATCAGCGCGTCGGCGGTGTAGGTGGTGCCGGAATCGCCCTTGGCGCGGAACGGCCGCGCGTTGAGGTCGACCTCGGTGATGATGTCGTTGATGATGTCGGTGCCGACATGCTCGGCCTGCTTGAGCATCTGCTCCATCAGCCACGGGCCCTGGATCGGGTCGGCGAAGCCGGGATAGTTTTCGACATCGGTGGTGATCATCAGCTGGCCGCCCTGCTGCAGGCCGGCGACGAGCATCGGCTTCAGCATGGCGCGTGCGGCATAGACAGCCGCCGTATAGCCGGCCGGGCCGGAACCGATGATGAGAACGGGCGCGTGCTTGGTGGTCATTTAAAGCCTCAGCGGGGCAGACAAGGAGTATGCCTTGGGAAAGGACGTGGAATTCGCGCTTAATGTAAGGGTTGCCAACCACGCCAGCAAGACGAACGGGCCGTCGTCCCCGGAAAGCTTCGGCCCAAGCGGTTATTCGCACGATGGCCGCTTTCGTTACCGATCAAAAATCACGTTGATGAGGGCTGGCGCCAACACAAAAGTCGTTTAATTACAAAATCGCGAAAGATTCTTGCGCCAAGCTGAGACGCCATGCCCCTGAAAGCCGACCTCGACGCCATCGACTGGAAGATCCTGCGCGAGTTGCAGGCGGACGGGCGCATGACCAATGTCGAACTGTCGAGCCGGGTCGGCATTTCGGCCCCGCCCTGCCTGCGCCGGGTCAAGCGACTGGAGGAAGCCGGCATCATCCGCGGCTACCGCGCGCTGCTCAATGCGCCGGCGCTCGGCCTCGATGTCGTCGCCTTCTGCCTGGTCGGCCTGCATCACCAGGCCGATGCCGAACTGCGGACCTTCGCCGAGCGCACGCGCGGTTGGCCGATCGTGCGCGATGCCTGGATGGTGTCGGGCGAATCCGATTTCCTGCTGCATTGCGTGGCAAGCGATCTCGGCGCCCTCCAGACGTTCGTCATCGAGGAACTGACCTCGACGCCGAATGTCGACACGGTGCGCACCGCGCTTACCATCCGCCGGGTCAAGGACGAAGGGCTGGTCTCGTTCGAGCGCCCCTGAGGCCGGGATGAACGCCTGCGCCGGCGAATTCCTGACCTTCGCCACACCGGCGCCGCGTTGGTATTCGACAGACGCTGATGTACAAGGCTGGACGGCCCTGCCGGAACAGGTAGCTTAGGCATCGTGAATTCCGGGGACGGCCCGCCATGGGAAGGGGACCATGACTCGATTTGCAAGCCCGGTCTCGGCGCTTCTCATCTGCATGAACGAGGCCGACATGATCGGCCCATGCCTGGAAAGCATCGACTTCTGCGCCGAGATCATCATCGTCGATTCCGGCTCGACCGACGGCACCGTCGAATGCGTGCAAGCCTATATCGCCAAGGGCTACCCGATAACCCTCATGCACAATGACTGGCAGGGGTTCCCGCGCCAGCGGCAATTCTCGCTCGACCATGCCACCCAGCCCTGGTGCCTTTCGATCGACCCGGATGAGCGCGTCGACGACCAGCTGCGGCAGTCGATCGTAGCCATCACGCAGGCCGCCGACGACAAGATCCGCGGCTGGTACATCCGCCGCCGCGATTGGCTGAAGGGCTACGGCTATGCGCATCGCTGGGTGCTGCACAACAGGCTGATGCGGCTCTTCCGCAGGGAAGGCGCCACCATGGATCTCACCGCGCGGGTGCATGAAGCCTTCCACGTGCCGGGCGAGACCGGCACGATCGAAAAGGGTGTCCTGCTGCATCGCCGCGAAATATCGGTCGCGGAGGATCTTGCCCGGGCCAATACCTATTCCGGCCTCAAGGCCGTCACGCTGGTCGAGAAGGGCAAGAAGCCCGGCTTGGTGCGGTTGGTGCTGTCGCCGTTCGGCAACTTCCTGAAATTCTACCTGGCCAAGCGTTACTTCCTGTGCGGCCGGCACGGCTTCGTCTACTCGATGTCGGTGATGATCTATTCCTTCGCCACCGAGGCCAAGCTCTACGAAGCGTCGGAGGGCAAGGATCAGGCGTGAGCCTTCTGGGCAGGATCAGGACCTGTTGTCCCCGCCTATCGTTTCAATGGCGGTGATAAGACCGGCCAAGTCATCCCGGTCATGCAGGCGCCTGATGGCGAAACCGGGTTGAACCGCCGCCTCATCGTCCACCAGCCAGCCCTGTGCCAGCCCGGCGCGCTTTCCCGCCTGCATGTCGGCCAGCTTGTCGCCGACGATCAGGGAGCGCTGGAGATCGAGATCGAGGCGTTTGCCCGCCTCGATCAGCATGCCCGGATTGGGTTTTCGCATCGGATGATCTGATACGGCGAGCGGTCCGACGCCCGCCTCGTGATAGGCGCAGGCAAGCACCATATCGACGAACACGCCCTGATCGCCCAGCAGCTCAAGCACGCGGCCGTTCACCGCCGCAAAGACACTCCAGCCGAAATAGCCGCGCGCGATGCCGGACTGGTTGGTGACCACGACGACCGGAACACCGGCCCGGTTGGCCGCCGCGATCGCCGGCACGATGTTGTCGCGCAACACGATCCCGGCCGGGTCGCTGGGATAGTCGGTGTCGACATTGATGGTGCCGTCACGGTCGAGGAACAGCGCCGGCAAGTGCTGGGGGAAAACCCGGTCGCCGATGCGCTCGACCCACAGGCCCGGCTCGGTCAGCCGAAGCCCTGTTCCGTCAACCATTATGCAGACGCGCTTCAACCACTTCGCAGAGGTAATGATAGAGGCACAGATGCCCCTGCTGGATGATCGGCGTCGAGGTCGAAGGCACGTTGAGCAGGATGTCGCACAAGGGCTTCAGCTTGCCGCCGGTGTCGCCAGTCAGGCCGATCACCGTCATGTCCATCATCCGCGCCTGTTCGGCGGCGGCGAGAATGCTTGGCGAATTGCCGCTGGTCGAGATGGCCAGCAGCACGCCGCCGGCCGAGCCATGCGCCTCAACCTGGCGCGAGAACACCGTGTCGAAGCCGTAATCATTGCCCCAGGCGGTCAGCACGGCGGCATTGGCCGGCAGCGCGATGACATTGTAGGCCTTGCGCTCCTTCAGGAAGCGCCCGACGAGCTCACCGGCAATATGGATCGCATCGCTGGCCGAGCCGCCATTGCCGGCGATCAGCAAGGCTTTCCCGGATGAAAGCGCCGTCACAACAGTGTTCGCCGCCCGCTCCATCTCGGCGGTGAGATCCCGCTCGACCATGGCTGAAATCGCTTCCGCCGAGCGGACCAGATAGTCGTTCAGTTCGGACATGAAACCCTCAGTTTGTGGAGCCGGCGCGCAATTTGCCGATGGTGCTGGTGGTGCTCTTGCCGGCGACGAGATCGACCAGCACGACGCGTCCGCCGGCCTTCTGCACCACATCGGCGCCGACCACGGTGTCGATCGTATAATCCGCGCCCTTGACCAGAATGTCGGGCAACAGCGCCTCGATCAGCGCCAGCGGCGTATCCTCCTCGAAGACCACGACCGCATCGACCGAGGCAAGCGCCGCAAGCACGCAGGCGCGGTCATGCTGGTCGTTGACCGGGCGGCCCGGCCCTTTCAGCCGCCGCACCGAGGCATCGCTGTTGAGGCCGAGCACCAGCCGGTCGCACTGGCTGCGCGCGGCGTGCAAGAGACTGACATGGCCGGCATGCAATATGTCGAAGCAGCCATTGGTGAAACCGACGCTCAGGCCCTCTTCCTTCCACGCCGCCACCATGCGCGCCGCCGATGTGGCATCGAGGATGGCATCTTTGTGGGCGGTCGGTCCGTGCGAGCGGAACAGCGCGCCGGTGAGTTCCTCGACCGTCAAACGCGCGGTACCGCGTTTGCCCACCACAACGCCGCCAGCGGCATTGGCGATAACCGCGGCCTGCACGCGATCGGCGCCTGCCGCGAGCGAGAGCGCGAAGGTGGCGATCACCGTGTCGCCAGCACCGGAAACGTCGAACACTTCCCGCGCCTGGGTGGCGATGTGGCGGGCATCCTCGGCGGTAACGACGCTCATGCCTTTCTCGCTGCGCGTGGCGACGATGAAATCAAAATCATGGGTCGCAATCAGATCGCGCGCCGCGGCCTCGATCTCGTCGTCACCAAACACCTTGCGACCGACCGCCTCGCCAAGCTCCTTGCGGTTGGGCGTGACCGCCGTGGCGCCGGCATAGCGTGCATAATCATGGCCCTTGGGGTCGACCAGCGCCGGCTTTCCCGCATCACGGCAGATGGCAATCAGCTCGCCGGCGACACCGTCAAGCAGGATGCCCTTGCCGTAATCGGAGAGGATGACGATGTCCGCGCGCGTCAGTTCGGCCTGGAAATGCTCGATCAGCATCGCACGCTCATGGGCGGAGAGTGGCTTGATCTCTTCCTCGTCGAAGCGCAGCACTTGCTGGTTGAGGGCGCTGAAGCGGCTCTTCGACGACGTCATGCGGCCGCGCTCCTGCGCCAGCCCTGCCGTGTCGGCGCCAAGTTCGCCCAGCATCCGCACCAGGCTGTCGCCGGCGGCGTCGGTGCCGATCACCGACACCGGAATGGCGCGCGCGCCAAGCGAGATGATGTTGGCCACGACATTGCCGGCGCCGCCCATCGCCGAAGTCTCGCCGCGCCCATGCAGCACCGGGATCGGCGCTTCCGGCGAAATCCGCTCGATGACACCGTTGACGAAACGGTCGAGGATGAGGTCGCCGACCACCAGCACGGTGACGCCGCCAAAGCGCGCAATGGCGCGGTGCAAGGGTTCGGCGGAAGGCGGATTGTGCTTGATCATGTCACTGGCAATGTGTGGAGAGGCTGATCTGTGTCGTGCTGAAAATTGTCAATTTACGGGCCGGACCCCGACAGCGAAGCCGATATACCGCAAATCCACGCAGCGCAACGGCAGCACGGCACACCTCCGCGCGGTCAGCTCTTCTGCAGCGCAACGTGAACGCCAAGCCCGACCAGCACCGCGCCGCCGGCCCGCTGCATCAGCCGCTGCGCCCGGCTCGAACGCCGCAGCCGGCCGATCACCATTCCGGCGAGGAAGACGCAGACGATGTCGGCCGAGGAGAACATCAGGTTGACGATGGTTCCCAGCACCACGAATTGCAGCCAGACCGGAAGGGCCGCCGAGGCATCGATGAACTGCGGCAGAAACGCCATGAAGAAAATCGCGGTCTTGGGATTGAGCAGCTCAACGGTGATGCTCTCGAAAAACGCACGACGGGCCGATTTGCGTTCAAGAACAGGAAGCGCCATCTCGCCTTCGACCCGCTTGCGAAACAGCGAGACACCGAGCCAGATCAGATAGAGCGCGCCGACCAGCTTGACCGCCATGTAGAGCGGCGGCACGGCGTGAAACAGCACGGACAGGCCGGCGGCAGCGGCGAAAACATGAAAATAACCACCAAGATGGATGCCAAGTGCGGCCGTCAGTCCCGACCAGCGCCCGCGCGCCATGGTCTGCGCAGCCGCATAAAGCATGGCCGGACCCGGAATATAGGCAAAGATCGCCGTGGTGGCGAAAAACGCGATGAGCAGTTCGGTCGACGGCATTTTTTGTCCCTTGTGATCCTGCCGTGCAGGCCGTTCAGTCAGCCCGTGGGATAGCTTTGGATTGGCCTGCGCGAACAACCGCGATGAAAGCGGACATGACTTTTTTGTGGAACGACGGACTGAATGCGCCGATCCGCGCACCGGGTTCGAAGTAGGCTGAAGATTCCATGATATCGTGGTTGTACTCGTCGACTATGACCCAAAGGGGGATAGGGTCAAGGCCGGCACGGCGGCGTTCAATTTCCGGAACGCCAACAGCGATGCGATCGCGGCCGGGCTGCGTTGAAGTGATTGCAAGGATAAAGAGATTAGTGCCGCCGGCTTTCCCGGGAAGGACAGCCACGAAGGCGACAGGTCGTGTCTTGCGACCTTCGGTCTCGCCGTCTCCATGTTGACGGTGCCACAGATATGGATATCGCCAGACGTCCGCGGCGGCCGGTTTAATCACGGTCCAATTCCGCAGAGTATTCCTCGAGCATCCCGGCATGTTCGGACGGGGCGTCCTTGGCCGCGTAAGCGCGGCGGCTGTCATTGACGAAGCGAGCCTCGTAAGCCTCGATGCTCATCAGGACGTATCTCGGCTTGTTGTGACGCGTGATGGATACGGGCTGCTGGCTGGCGGCCGCAAGCACGTCTCCAAGGTTCTGTTTCAGATCGGTCGATGGATAATGTTTCATGGGACACTCTGTTTTGTCCATAATAGACAAAATGGACAAAACAGACAAGCAAGAACACAGCGAGATAGCGGAACGCCTGCTTTGTCGACAGTCCGGCTGGCCTCCCTTATAAGGACCGGAATCGCAAGCAACCAGAGGCCTTCATGATCATCGTCACGGGCGGCGCCGGCATGATCGGCTCCAACATCGTCGCCGCGCTCAACGCCGAAGGCCATGACGACATCGTCGTCGTCGACGATCTGACTGACGGCCACAAGATCGCCAACCTCGCCGATCTCAAGATTGCTGACTACCTCGACAAGGACGATTTCTGCGCCCTTCTGGAGGATGGCGGGCTCGGCCGCATCGAGGCCGTCTTCCACCAGGGCGCCTGCTCGACCACCACTGAATGGAATGGCAAGTTCATGATGGAGGTGAACTACGCCTATTCGAAGCGGCTTTTGCATGCCTGCCTCGAACTGCGCGTGCCTTTCCTCTATGCCTCGTCGGCCTCGGTCTATGGCGGCGGCAGCGAGTTCCGCGAGGAACCGGAGTTCGAACGGCCGCTCAACGTCTATGCCTATTCCAAGAAACTTTTCGACGATTATGTCCGCCGCACCGTCTTCGATACCGACCATTCGCCAGTGGCCGGCTTGCGCTATTTCAACGTCTACGGCCCGCGCGAGGCGCACAAGGGCACCATGGCCTCGGTCGCCTTCCATCTGTTCAACCAGGTCGAGCAAGGCCAGAACCCGAAGCTGTTCGGCGCCTATGACGGTTTTGGTCCCGGCGAACAAAGCCGCGACTTCATTCATGTCGGTGACGTCGCCGACGTCAATCTGTGGCTGTGGAAGCGGGGCTCGAGCGGCATCTTCAACTGCGGCACCGGCCGCGCCCAACCCTTCCGCGCCATTGCCGAAACCGTCATCGACACGCTGGGCAAGGGCGAGATCGAATTCATCCCCTTTCCCGACCACCTCAAGGGCAGCTACCAGAGCTTCACGCAAGCTGATATGTCCCGTTTGCGCGCGGCCGGTTACAACGGCCAGTTCCGGACAGTGGAAACCGGTGTCAGAGACTATGTCGAATGGCTGAAAGCCCAACGATCCTCGTGATCGGCCCACGCTGGGTGGGCGACATGGTGATGGCGCAGTGCCTGTTTTCGGCGCTGAAGGAGCTCCATCCCAACGCCGCCATCGATGTGCTGGCGCCAGCCTGGGCCGCGCCGCTGGTCAAGCGCATGCCCGAGTTACGCCAGCAGATCGACTTTCCGCTGAAGCCCGGTGCGCTCGAATTCACCCATCGCCGCCGCTTCGGCCGCCTGCTGCGCGGCCGTTACGACATGGCCTATATCCTGCCCGGCAGCTGGAAGTCGGCGCTGATCCCCTTCTTTGCCCATATTCCGCGCCGCTTCGGCAATCTCAGGGAAATGCGCTATGGCCTGCTGACCGATATCGTGCCGCTGCCCGAGGCCGTGAAACGTCGCACCGCGCAGGCCTATTTCGGCCTCGCCCAGGGCGGCAGTTTTCGCGCCCCTCATCTGACCGTGGATGCGAAAAACCAGGCCGCCCTGCTCGACCGTTTCGGGCTGGCGCCACAGAAATTCGCGGCCCTGATGCCCGGTGCCGAATTCGGCCCGGCCAAGCGCTGGCCGAGCGAACGCTATGCCGGCCTCGCCCGCGGGTTCATGGCAAAAGGTTTGAAGGTCGCCCTGTTCGGTTCGAAGAACGACCGCGACGTGACGGCGGAGATCGCAGCCCTTGCTCCCGGCGTCATCGACCTTGCCGGCCAGACACGGCTGGAGGACGCCATCGACCTGATCGCGGCGGCCAGGCTGGCGGTTTCCAACGACAGCGGGCTGATGCATGTCGCGGCGGGCGTCGGCACGCCGATCGTCGCCGTCTATGGCTCGACCTCGCCTCAGAACACGCCGCCGCTGGCGGAACGTCGCGAACTGGTCTGGCTCGGCCTGTCCTGCTCGCCTTGCCACCAGAAGGTCTGCCCGCTCGGCCATCTCAACTGCCTGAAGACATTGGAAGTCGGACAGGTTGCGGCGGCGGCGGATCGGCTGCTGAAAATTCCGGCGGCGGCATGAAGGTGCTGATCGTCAAGACATCGTCGATGGGCGATGTCATCCACACATTTCCGGCGGTCGAGGATGCCAGTTTCGCCAGGCCGGACGTGTCCTTCGACTGGTGCGTCGAAGAGGCATTCGCCGGCGTTGTCGCGCTGCATCCGGCGATCGCTGGTATTCACACGGTCGCGATCCGGCGCTGGCGCAAGGCGCTGTTCAGTGGCGGCACCTGGCGCGAGGCGGTTGCGCTGCGCCGCAACTTACGCGAATGCCGCTACGACCTGGTCATCGATGCGCAGGGCTTGCTGAAATCGGCCCTGGTGGCACGGCAGGCGGGCGCCCCGATCGCCGGCTTTGACCGCTCGAGCGCACGCGAACCTTCGGCGACGCTGTTTTATGACGTAACCTACGCCGTGCCGCGTGACCTGCACGCCATCGAACGGACGCGCCGGCTGTTTGGACTGGCGCTTGGCTACCAGCCCGATTTGTCGACGCTCGGGTCAGGCATTGCGCCACCACCCGGCGGTCGCGCCGGCATCACCGGGAAAACCGCCTTCCTGCTGCACGGCACCAGCCGCGAGGACAAGAAATGGCCGGTCGAAGACTGGATCGGAACCGCCCGCCTGCTGGTCGAGCGCGGCCTGACGCCGGTCACCACCTGGTCGAACGAACGTGAAAAGGCTGTCGCCGAAGCGATCGCCAGGGCCATCCCATCCACGATCGTGGTGCCAAAATCGCCGCTGGCCGACATCGCCGCCATCCTCGGCCGTTCGACGCTAGTCGTCGGCGCCGACACCGGCCTGACCCACCTCGCCAGCGCCTTCGGCCTGCCGACGGTCGCGGTGTTTTTGGCGACAGAGCCAGGTTTAACGGGTCCGCGCGGCCCGTACGCATCGACGCTGCTTGCAGCACTCGGCGGGCGTGTGACGCCGGTGGAGGTCATTGCGGTGGCGGAAAGATTGCTGGAGCTTAAGGTCGGCGCCGGCAGCGAGTGATTTATCCAATCAGTTCAACCGGAAAGGTCAGCGCTGCCCCTCATCCGCCTGCCGGCACCTTCTCCTCATATAGTGATGGGGAGAAGGGAGCTGCGCGCAGCGCCAGCGCCCTCTTGCACCGTTGAAATTGGCGAAACGATCAATGCGAGCATCTTTCTCCCCGTCACTCTACGGGGAGAAATGCCCGGCAGGACAATGAGGGGCAGCGCAAACCTTCTCTTGAATAGGCGCCTGCGCCCAAATCTCTAAATGAACTGCACCTGGACGATCTCATATCCCCGTGCACCGCCGGGCGCATTGACCTCGATGGCGTCGCCGACTTCCTTGCCGATCAGCGCGCGCGCGATGGGTGAGGAGATCGAGATGCGGCCCGATTTCACATCGGCTTCCTGGTCGCCGACGATCTGGTAGGTCTTCTTTTCCTCAGTATCCTCGTCGACCAGCACGACGGTGGCGCCGAACTTGACCTTTTCACCGCTGAGCTTGCTGACATCGATCACTTCAGCGCGCGCGATATAGTCTTCGAGCTCGTTGACGCGGCCCTCATTGAGGCTCTGCGCCTCCTTGGCGGCATGATATTCGGCATTTTCGGACAGGTCGCCATGCGAGCGCGCTTCGGAGATCGCCTCGATGATGCGCGGCCGCTCTTGCTGCTGGCGCCAACGCAGTTCTTCCTTCAATGACGCGAACCCCTCGCCTGTCATCGGGACCTTGTTCATGACGCCTGACCTTTCCTGCCGCCACCCCCGCGTTTCGGGGAAAGCCTTGTCACAAAAAGAAAACGGGTCCGGCAGCCTCGGGCTAACGGAACCGTTTCACCGCAATTTCCCAAGATATAGCAATCTTTCCGGGTTTTTCACGCCCAAAAATCGGTTTTGCGAAAATCATCCCCGCTTTCATCAGCGAGGTGGCGCATAAGATAGCAGGTAAAAAAACGGCCGCGATCGCTCGCGGCCGCTTGGGGAACCTTTCGAGAGGCTGATCAGCTCCTCATGAAGTGATCGATCTGCTCCGAAAGCATGCCGTATTCGCGCGAACCCTTGCCGGTGCGCTTCTCGATTTCCGTCAGCTGCTGCTGGGCGCCGGCCAGATCGCCGATCTGGAGATGCGCTTCGCCGAGATATTCCCGCACCAGCGTGTAGTTCGGGTCGATGCGCAACGCTTCCTCGTAATAGCCGAGGCCGACGGTGACACGGCCGGAATGGCGGTGCGAATAGCCGAGATAGTTGAGGATGCGCGGATCCTGCTTGTTGGCGGCAAGGCTGAGCACCGCGATCGCTTCGTCATAGCGACCAGCCAGCGCCAGCGCATGGCCGGCATCATAGATGCTGTCGTCGTCCAGCATGCCTTCCTGCGGTGCAACGCACTTTTTCTTCTTCTTGTCCCAGACCTGGCCCTTCTTGCACTGGGTGACCGTCTGGTCGGTACCGGTACTGTCGCCGCCGGCGGCGAACACCGGAACGGCCATGAACTGCAGGGCGAGAAGCGCGCCCGCCGCCTGGATCAGCACTCTTTTATGCATGGAAGCCTCCTTGAGGGGTGAGAATGCAAGACTAACGCCGCATGGCCCGGGTTTCATCCCGGAAAAAAGCAGAATTGGAGAACATCAGGTGACGCATGCCTGAAATCCGCTATCATCCAGCCAACGACTGACGGAGACGACCCGTGCAGCGACGGCTTGAAAAGGACTGGGACCTTACGATCGGCCCCGACACTGTGCGCCTGTTCATTCTCAAGGCCAAGGCCTTGAGTGCCGCCGTCAACGAGGATTATGCCGACGGCGCCGAGCACGAGGTCGAACTCGACGGCGAGTCCCATGTCAACCATCACCATGACGGTCTCGCCGAGGAGAGCTCGGAAAACCTCACCGAGGAAGAGCTGCGCGAGCTGATCAACGACCTCAATGTCGATGAAGCCGCCGAACTGGTGGCGCTCGCCTGGGTCGGCCGCGGCGACTACGATGCGTCGGAGTGGGCGGATGCGCTGGCCGCGGCGCGCGAACGCGCCAGCAAGCGCACGGCGAAGTACCTGCTTGGCATGCCGCTGCTTGCCGACTGGCTGGAGGAAGGGCTGGAAGCGATCGGCGCGTAACGGCGCGGTTACCGTTCGTGATGGGCTGAAGGCAACTTCCGGGCGCGCGCGCCGTTGTCGGCGATGGGGTCGCTTGTCTTTTCCCGAATTTACAGGATTGTACTGGCCACGGCCGTCACCGCTTTGCTGGTGACGCCTGCCGACGCCAGACATCGCCACAAGCATCACGGGCCGCTGTCCCCTCGGGTGGAACAGCCGTTGACGCCACGGGTCGACCAGCCGTTGAAGCCGCGTGGCCGGCATAAGACGAAATCGCGCGTGGAACAGCAGTCCGCTCCGAGCACGGCCCCGCAGAAAACGCAAAATCCCCCGCCATTGTCTGCGACGCCATCGCCTCCGCTGCCATCGCCTGCCGATGCTCCGGTGCCTGAACCACGTCCCGCAGCCGCTGCAAAGACGGAAGACCAGAAGACCGATGTTCCCAAGATAGAGGATCCCAAGACAAACGGGGCCAAGTCTGACGCCCCCATCCCTGACGCAGATTCCGACCAGTTCAATGAAGAAAAGTCCCGTCAGAAAAAGCAGGCGCGTCCCGAGCCTTCGGCCCCGGAGCCGTCAACGGATACGGAAAGTGAGCCTGAGCCACCGGCCGATGTGCCTATCCCGACACCAAAGCCCGACACCGCCGAGCCTGAGGCTCAGCCGCCGGCTGTCGCCCCGCAACCGCCGCCAAAGCCTGCGGATGCCGGCGACAAGAAGATGCTTCCCGACGCGCGCTCTGCCGACCTGCCTGCGGACAAGATGCCCGCCGACGAAGTTGCTTGCCGTGAGCGCCTGAAGGCGCTTGGCGTCGAATTCGAGGAGCACAAGGCGGAAAGCAATCCCGAAATCGGCTGTTCCATCCCATACCCGATCGTGATCAAGACGCTGAACAAGTCGGTCGCTATCGGCCCTGCCACCGAGCTCAATTGCTCGATGGCCGAAGCCGCCGCCCGCTTCACCATCGATGTTATTGAGCCGGCCGCCAAGGCGGAGTTCGGCACAGAGGTGAAATCGATCAGCCAGGCCTCGGCCTTCGTCTGCCGGCCGCGCCACGGCACCAGAAAACTGTCCGAACATGCTTTCGGCAACGCGCTCGATATCGGCAGCTTCACACTCTCCGACGGAAAGAAGATCGAAATCAGCCCGACGCCGCCGGAGAAGGACGCAAAATTCCTCAACGCGGTGCGCAAGGCTGCCTGCGGTCCGTTCAAGACGGTGCTTGGACCGGGTGCCGACGCCGACCACGCGCTGCATTTCCATCTCGATCTCGAACCGCGCAAACATGGCGGGACGTTCTGCCAGTAGGCGGTCGACTGGACGGCTTGCCGCATTTCAGCCGCAGGCGTGAACAGGGACGCTGAGTTTTCCTTTACCCTTGATCGTTAAAATGCCGGATAACCACGATTGGGATTCCGCCAATGACCGGCAAAATTCGCGCCGTGTTTTTCGTCACCGCGCGCCACTCGAAACCCGTAATGCTGCTGGCCGCCGGCCTGACGCTTGCGGCCGTTTCGGCCTGCAACACCGGTAGCGTGCTGTCGCTGCAGCCGGCCGTCGATGTCGGCACGCAGACCTCGGCCGTGCCGCAATATACGGGCATGCAGAAGCTTGTCCCGTCCAATCCCTACATGACGCAGGCCGCCTATCCGCGTATGGATGAGCCGATGTCGCCGGTCGAGCAGATACCGGCCAGCGAAACCGACTGCCGCCAGCAGTTGAAGCGCCTCGATGTCGCCTACACCGACATGGCGCCGATCCATGAAGGCCAGTGCGGCATCGATTACCCCGTAAAAGTCACGGCCATCGGCAGCATCCAGATGAAACCCGCCGCGACCCTGACCTGCGACATGGCGGCTACCTTCGCTGCCTGGACCAAGAACGAGCTCGTTCCCTCCGCCCGCTGGCGCTACTTCTCCGGCGTCAAGACCATCCACCAGGGCTCGAGCTATTCCTGCCGCAACATCGCCGGCGAAGGTGTTTTGTCCGAGCACGGCAAGGGCAACGCGCTCGACGTCATGAGCATCGAGCTCAACAATGGCGACGATATCGACGTGCGCAAGCCCGGCCTGTTCGCCTTCCGCACGCGAGGCTTCCTCAACAATGTGCGCGCCGATGGCTGCCAGTATTTCACCACCGTGCTCGGCCCCGGTTACAATTACGACCACCGCAACCATTTCCATTTCGACATCAAGAACCGCAAGAACGGCTATCGCGCCTGCCGGTAGAGTATCGGGCGACACCATGTCACCCTTTGCCGAAGGGCTGCCTCACCGCATAGAGTGACGGTGGAACGGTGGGGCGGCGGCAAATGAGCCAACGAAGCATACAGCGCCGTGTAGCAATCTGGCTGGCAACCTTTCTGGCCGCCTGGCTCGCGCTCGCCTATCTCGCTGCACCCGAATTCTGGACATTCCGGGAGCGCGGTTTTCGTGACCAGCGCTTCGAAATGGTGACGCACACGCCGCAAGGCATTCCGGGCGACCCGATCAATGTCGGCCTCGTCGGCACTGAGAAGGAGGTGGTCCATGGCTTCGCCGTCGCCGGCTGGGATACCGCTGACGCCGTCACATTGAGGACAGCCATCGATATCGGCGAAAGTGTCCTGTTTTCCCGCCCCTATCCCGATGCGCCGATGAGCCGCCTGGTGTTCGAAGGCCGCGCCCAGGATCTCGCTTTCGAAAAGCCGGTCGGCGACAGTGCCGACCGGCGCCACCACGTCCGCTTCTGGCAGACCGATACGGTGGGCGACGACGGCCGCCCGCTTTGGCTGGGCTCCGCCAGCTTCGATCGCGGCGTCGGTCTCAGCCACGACACGGGCGCGATCACGCACCACATCGCTCCGGACATCGATGCCGAACGCGACTTCCTGATCGACGACCTGAACGCAGCCGCTCTGCTGGCATCGACCAGCGACATGGGAGGCATCGGCCCCACCAGGACTGGCCGCAACGGCGGCGGCGACCCCTATTTCACCGACGGCAAGGCAATCATCGGCGTGCTGAAGGACCTGAAGTGACCAACGGCAAGGTCAGGTCGAGCTGATCACGATCTTGCCGAACGGCCCCTTCTCCAAATGCTGCAAGGCCTGCGGCACCTCGTCAAAGCCAAAGACCTTGTCGATGACCGGCTTGATGCCGAGCGCCTCGATCGCCTGGTTCATCCGCTCGAAAGACCGGCGATGGCCGATCGACAGGCCCTGCACGGTGATGCGGTTGCGCATGAAGGGCAGGATCGGGAAACTGAGTTCCATCGAACCCAGAAGACCGATGATCGAGAGCCGGCCATCGGCGGCCAGCGCGTTGAGCGATTGCCGCGCATTGTCGCCGCCGACCATTTCCAGCACATGGTTGACGCCCAGCCCGTCCGTCAGCGCACGCGCGGCTTCGTCCCATGCCGGCTGCGTGCGGTAGTTGATCCCCTGCCAGGCACCAAGCTTTCTTGCCCGCTCAAGCTTCTCGTCACTGCTCGAGGTGACGATGGAGCGCAAGCCGAATGCCTTGGCGAACTGCAGCGCAAACAGCGACACGCCGCCAGTGCCCTGGATGAGGACGGTCTGGCCCGCCACCGGTCTGGTCGCCTCAGCCATCGCAAACCAGGCCGTCAACGCAGCGATCGGCAGCGTCGCCGCCTCGATGTCGCTGAGCGATGGCGGCGCCAGCACAGCGGCATCCTCGCCAAAGACAACATGGTCTGAAAGCATCCCCGACAGTGAGGAACCAAGGGTATGCTTGTGCAGCACGGGCGGAGCGTCGCCATCCGGCCAGTCGGCGATCACCTGGCCAAGCACACGCTGCCCGACCTTGAAGCGGCTGACCGCGCTGCCGACAGCCACCACCTCGCCCACCGCGTCCGACGTCGGCACGAAGGGAAAGCTGAGGTCGGGGATCAGCGTGCCCTCGACGATCATCTTGTCCTTGTAGTTCAGCGACACGGCTTTCGTACGCACCAGAAGATCGTGCGGCCCGGCTTCGGGGATTTCGCCCGTCACCTGGCTCAGCCTGGACAGGCCGAAACCGCTCATCTGCCAGGATCTGTTGATTTGGGTGCTCATGTCGCTTCGCGCTCCGTGATTGATGGCCACGCGAGACATTTATGCTTTTTAACTATAGAAAATAGAGCTTCTATGCGGCATATCAGGCAACTGATTGATAATTTAAATTCGCCAATTGGAACCGTCATGGAATCGACCGACCTGCAAGGCATCGTCGCATTCGTCCAGGCCGTGGAGGCTGGCAGCTTCACCGGCGCCGGCGAGCGGCTGCATGTGACAAAGTCGGCGATCGGCAAGTCGGTCGCCCAATTGGAGCAGCGGCTCGGCGTTCGCCTGCTCAACCGCACCACCCGCAGCCTCAGTCCGACCAGCGAAGGCGAGTGCTACTATGAGGCCTGCGTCAGGGCGCTGGCCGAGATCGAGGCGGCGCAGTCACTGCTTGCCTCGCGCCGGCAGATCCCGTCCGGCCGCCTGCGCATCGACGTGCCGCTCGCCTTCGGCCGGCGCTGCGTCGCACCCGTCCTGTTTGCGATTTCCAGGAAATTCCCGGAGCTGACGGTGGAAATCTCCTTCAACGACCGCCGCGTCGACCTGATCGAGGAAGGCATCGACCTCGCGGTGCGCATGGGAGAACTGGACGACAGCCTGTCGCTCGCGGCCAGACGCATCTATGCCCAGCGCTCGGCCATCTGTGCGGCTCCCGCCTATCTCAGGGAACACGGCAGGCCGCGATCGGTCGACGATCTCGCCCATCATAGCGTCATCGGTTATGGCCGCGAGGGCGTCGTCCGCCCCTGGGTGATCAGGCATGGCGACGGCCATCTGACGACCTTCGTCCCCAAGGCGAGGCTGGTTCTCGGCCATGGCGAACCGATGCTCGATGCCGCCCTTGCCGGTTGTGGGATCGCCTTCCTGCCGACCTGGCTGGCAGCCGACAGCCTCGGGAATGGCGATCTCGAAATGGTCCTGTCGGACTGTCTCGTGGAAAACATCGTCGTGCATGCCGTGTGGCCAGTGACGCGCGCGCTCACCCCAAAGGTGCGTGTTGTCGTCGACGCTCTCGTCGAACATTTTTCGGCGCCGCCTTGGGACAAGGCCTGAAAGCCACGCGTCATATTCTAAAAATGCTGGCGGACTATTTTCGAAGGCAGCGCCGCAATGCTATTGAGCCCTCATGCTATACGTTGAAATCGCTATCGTGGTCGTCCTCATCTGCGTGAACGGCCTGTTGTCGATGTCCGAACTCGCTATCGTTTCATCGCGCCCGGCTAGGCTCAAGGCGATGATCGACCGCGGCATCAATGGCGCCGGCCGCGCGCTCGACCTTGGCTCGAATCCCGGCAAGTTCCTGTCCTCGGTGCAGATCGGCATCACGCTGGTCGGTGTGCTGTCCGGCGCCTTCTCCGGCGCCACGCTGGGCGACCGGCTGTCGGTGTACCTGGCCTCGACCGGCATGCGCGAAAGCGTTGCCGACCCGCTCGGCGTCGGCATTGTCGTTGCCATCATCACCTATTTCTCGCTGATCGTCGGCGAACTTGTGCCCAAGCAGATCGCGCTGCGCGATCCCGAACGCGTCGCTGCCCGCGCTGCTCCGGCCATGACCATCCTCGCCACCGTCTCAGCACCCCTGGTGTTCCTGCTCGACATCTCCGGCCGCGCAATATTGTGGCTGCTTGGCCAGCGCGGCGAAAGCGAGGAGAAGGTCACCGACGAGGAGATCAAGATGCTGGTCGCCGAGGCCGAGCATCATGGCACCATCGAATCCGACGAGCGGCGCATGATTGCCGGCGTCATGCGGCTTGGCGACCGCGCCGTGCGCGCGGTGATGACACCGCGCACCGAGGTCGACTGGATCAATCTGCAGTCCGACGACACGGCGATCCGCAAGCTCTTGATGGAAACCCAGCATTCGCGCCTGCCGGCAGGCGACGGCGGTGTCGACGTCATGGTTGGCGTCGTCCAGACGCGCGACGTGCTCGCCGCGATCCTTGCCGGCCGCACGCTCGACCCGCGCAAGCATGTGCGCGCCGCCCCCATCGTCTACGACCAGGCCGACGCGCTTGATGTGCTGCACAAGCTCAAGGAATCCGACGTGCCGATGGCGCTGGTGCATGATGAATACGGCCATTTCGAAGGCATCGTCACCCCGGCCGACATTCTCGAAGCCATCACCGGCGTGTTCCGCGCGGATCTCGATGCCGGCGACGAGGAAAACGCCGTCAAGCGCGAGGACGGCTCATGGCTGCTCGCCGGCTACATGCAGGCCGACGAGATGGCCGAGATCCTGGGCATCGACCTGCCCGAAAACCGCGACTACGAGACCGTCGCCGGCTATGTGCTGTCGCACATGCATCATCTGCCGGCGACCGGCGAATGCGTCGACGCGCAAGGCTGGCGCTTCGAGGTCGTCGACCTCGACGGCCGCCGCATCGACAAGCTGATCGCCACCCGCCTGCCGGGCAGCCAACGCGAAGCGGTGCGCTGATCGTTCGATTCCCAATGTCTACCGCTCCGTGAAGGCGCGAGCGAAGGAATCGAGCATCGGCCGTGCCAGATACTCGAAGAATGTCCGGTTGCCGGTGTTGATGAACACCTCGACAGGCGTTCCGGGATAAAGCTGCTCGGGTTCCACGCCGGACGGCAACTCTGCGGCAATCCTGAGCCTGGCGCGGAAATAGGGCTCATGCGTGGCCTGGTCGATGAGCCGGTCCGCGGAAATTTGTGTCACGGTGGCTGAAACCTCTGGGGTAAGCCGCATGTTCAAGGCCGACAGTCGCAGTTTCGCCGGCTGGCCGACACGGACCTGGTCGATGTCTTTTGGCCGCAGCCTTGCATCGACGATCAGGCCCGATGCCGTGGGCAGGATCTCCATGATCTTTTCGCCGGGGGCAATCACGCTGCCCTTGGAATTGTAGGTCGACGAGACGACTATGCCCGCCGCCGGCGCCTTGATCGTCGTTCGCCGCAGCACCGCCTCCGCCGCCCCGATCTGTTCCTCGAAGTCGGCCAGGTTGGAACGAACCTCCTCCAGCTTCGTCAGCGCCTCCTCCACGCGTTGCGTGGTCTGGCGCTCGCTCTGCTCCTGGGCTTCGACGATCTGGGCGTTGGCCGCTGCGATATTGGCTTCCAGCATCCCGGCCTGCCCGACGAGATCGGCCTCGCTGCGCAAGAGCTGGGAGTATTCGGTACGGTTGGTGAGGCCCTTGTCCAGCAGGCTGGTCTTGATGCCGAGTTCCTTCTTCACGATTTCGACTTGTTGCTGAATGGCCTGTTTCTGGGACTGCAATCCCACGACAGACTGGCGATGCATGGCTAGACGTTGGGCGAGGATCGATTGTTCCGATCGAAACCGGGCGAGCCTGGCGTGGAATTCCTTCTGCTGTTCTCGAACCAACATCTCGAAATCGGCCTGGAACGGCGCTGGCGCCGCTTTGGTGATTGGCGCCAGCCGGTCCAATCCGTCGCGTTCCGCCTCCAGCCGCGCCGCGCTCGCCCTGAGCGCGATCGACTGTCTTGTCAACCGGTTGAGCTGTGCCCGCGCGGCCGTTGGATCGAGCACGATCAGATCCTGGGCCTGTTGCACGCGATCGCCTTCATGGACCAGCAATTCCTGGACGATGCCGCCCTCGGGATGCTGGATCAGGATGTTTCCGCCGGTCGCCGAGATCGTCCCTTGCGTGATCACCGCTCCCGACAAGGGCGCGCTGACGCACCAATAGCCAAAGCAACCCACCAATAGTGCTATCGCCGCGTATCCGGCGGATGCCACACGCCTTATGTCGGTGCGCGGACTGCCTTCCCAAGCGAGGCTCTGGACTGCCATGGTCTATGATCCGAAGCGGGTGTTGTGCGTGCGAAGCGTCGCGGCGAAAGACCCTGTCACCACCGGATTCTGCCGGGGAATGCCCTTCCCGGCGCCGGTGCTGGCCACAGACTGCCGCAACACCTCGCCGCTGGGGCCGAAGGCTTCGATCACGCCGCTGCGCAAAAGCATCACGCGGTCACAGGAGGCAGCAATCGAAGGGCGGTGCGTGATGACGATTGTCGTGACGCCGGCCGCTTTCACGGCGGCAAGCACCGTTTCGAGCGCTGCTTCGCCAGCGCCATCGAGATGGGCGTTGGGCTCATCCAGCACGAGAATCCTGGGAGCGCCGTAGAAGGCGCGCGCCAGCCCGATCCTCTGGCGCTCGCCGCCCGACAAATTTCTGTCCGACGGACCTATCAATGTCTGGTAGCCGTCCCGCTGCGCCAGGATCAGGTCATGCGCCTCAGCCCGCCTGGCTGCCTCGATGATCGAGGCGTCATCTGCATCGGGGTTGAAGCGGGCGATGTTTTGCGCGATCGATCCTGGAAAGAGCTCGACCTCCTGCGCGAGGTAGCCGATATGCTTTCCGAGCTGGTTTTCGTCCCAGGTCCTGAGGTCGGCGCCGTCGATCCTCACCGCGCCGCCGGTCGGCCGGGCAGCACCCACAAGCAACCGCGCCAGCGTGGATTTGCCGGCGCCGCTTGGGCCAACGATGGCCAACGCTTCGCCGACGCCAATCTGGAAGTTCAGTCGCTTGAGGATGGGTTCGGTGCCGGGCTGCGCATTCGGCGCCATAAAGAAGACGTCCTGCATGGAAATCGCGCCGGTCGGATCGGGCAGGATCAGTTTCCGCGCTTCAAGCGGACGCGCCGCAAGCGCCGTCTCAAGCCGGCGCCACGCTCGCCGGGCGTCCGCGATCTGACGCCAGGCGCCGATCAACTGGTCGAGCGGCTGCAGCGCGCGCGACGACACCAGCGAGGAGGCGAAGATCATGCCTGCCGTCATCTGCCCTTCGAGCACCAGCCATGCGCCGGCGCCGAGGATCGCCAGTTGCAGCATCATGCGCAGCGCCCGCGAAGCGCCGCTGAAGATCGCATTGGCACTCGCGGAGCGGTCATGGAGGGTGAGCGCTGCCGCGACGTGCCGGCCCCAGACCTGCGCGGCGTTCTCGACCATGCCCATGGCACGCAGCGTCTCCGCATTGCGGGCAAAGGCCTGTTCTGCCTGGCTGGCCAAAGCCGAACGCTCCGCGGACAAGGCGTCGTTCCTGCCGATGGCAAGCTGGTTGGCCACGACCAGGAGAAGCAGAAGCGCCGCGCCACCGACGGTCACCCAAAACAGCACCGGATCGATCAGATACAGCAGGGCGAGAAAGACAGGGGCGAAGGGCAGATCGAACAACACCGCCACGCCGCGCGACCTGATGAAGGCGCAGATCGAGGCGAGGTCGCGCAGCGGCGACAGGCCGCTGGCATATTTTGCGCCAAGCGAAATGGCGAATGTGCCGGCACCCAGCTTCCGGTCGAGGGTCGCCGCGACGCGCTGCGTGTAAACGGCGCGGATCGCGTCCAGCAGCCCGAGAACCGCGAGCGCGAGAACCGCGATGCCCGAAAGATAGACAAGCGTCTCGACGCTGGAGGACGGCAGCACGCGGTCATAGACCTGCAGCAGATAGAGCGGGATCACCAACAGCAGGACGTTGATCAACACCGAGAAGACGCCGACATCGGCGATGGCGCGCAGGAAGACCGGGCGCAGGTCGGACGGTCCGGTCATTTCCGCATTCCCCTACGCTGCATGATCCCGAGACCTACGCGTGGCCCCCGAATTCGGAACCGCCATGCAGCGTGCTGCTGGCGATACTGTGCGTGCCCGTGCTGGATGTAGTGCTGCTGCTGGCGATGTTCAGGGCATTTGCCGGAGCACTGTCCAGCGTATAGGCGCGCACGTAGTCGATCTTCATCTCGGCCGGCGTGGCCAAATGATCCGGAGGGGTGCCGGCCAAGCCGCCGACCGCGAGATCGACCAGCATGTACATGGGCTTGTTCATGTCGGACGGCGTCGCCGCTTCCGCGACCTGCACACCGTCATAGGTCCAGACAAGCTTGTCCGGCGTCCAGAGCAGGCCATAGGTGTGGAAGCCGGCGGGGTCCGAGACACTCACCGTCGACGTGACCTTGGTGTGCGTTCCGGTCTCATTCGAGTGCGCCGTCATGACCAACGAGTTCGGTGCTTGGCCGATCGTCTCCACGACATCGAGCTCCGGCGGCCACGAACCGTCTTCCGGGAGCAACCAGAAGGCCGGCCAGGCGCCGGCGTGCTCTGGCAGGTCGGCCCGCATTTCGAAATAGCCATAGGTTTGCGAGAAGGTGTCGTGGGTCGTCAGGATGCCTGAGGTGTATTCATAATTGTTGATCAGCGGCTTGATGTCCGCCGGCGCCTGGGCTGCGGTGATAGTGAGCACGCCGTTGTTCACGCTGAACGGGTGGACCGAACTCGTCGGTGCGTAATTGGCGTCGATATACCATTGCAGCTCGTTGTTGCTGCTCAAGGTGCTGCCGTTCGGCGCTCCCCACGAGAAGTTGGTATCCCACGTGCCGCCCTGGCTATTGTGAAGATTCAGCGTGTTGAAATCGTCGCTGAAGGACAGGCTCATTGCGGACTTGTCGATCGGCAATTCGAACTGGCCGGGCTGCAGCTTGTCGATGGTCGTGTCCTTGAACTCGAGGATCTCTCCGGATCCGAGGTTCAACAGCACGTTCGATCCCGCCTGGATCATGTTTGAGTGGATGGCGTCGAACGACGTGAACCCATAGCCATTCAGGCGGACGGTGTCCGTGGCGGCAAAATTCGCTATCAGATCGCTTCCATTGCCTTTCGAGACGATGAAAGTGTCGTAACCGCCGCCGCCGTCGATCAGCACATCGTTTCCCGCGCCGCCGTCCAGCGTCTGGTGCCCGGCCTGGGCGGTGATGATGTTGTCCAGCCCGTTTCCGAAAGCATAGTTGTTGGCGTTTGTGACGACGAGGTTCTCGACATTGTCGGGGAGCTTGTAGCTCATCCATGTGCTGATCGTATCGATGCCTGCCCCAGCGCCCTCGGCCACCTTGTTGCTCGCCGCATAGAGGTAATAGATGTCATCGCCTGCGCCGCCGTGCATGGTGACGCCGGTTGCTCCGTAGAACGAGTCGTTTCCAGAGCTGCCGTACAAGTCCGGCCCGGACCCTGCCGCCGAGTACCAATGGGTGGAAGCGCCGCTGTAGGGAAGAGGAACGCCTAGGGCGTTGACGAAGAAGCTCATCGGATAAATCCTTCTCCTGATGCCTCGCCTGCCTGGATCGTTCGACTCCAGGTGACCGCATCCGGACCAAAATCGCCATGCAAGATCGCGTTCCAGGAGCTTGCCACATAGTTCACCATTACATCGAACATTCAGTGACGTTTTCCGAACTGGAAGCACAACAACCCGACAGATGGTCTACAGATCGTAATTCGGCTGGAGAAATGTTTAGTAAAATTCTACAAGAAGCAGATCTACTTACGATCATGCTTGATTCAGGCTACGCACAAGCGCTCCCAGCCTTTGATAGGATCGTGCAATTTCTGCGGTGAGAACGACGCGTCGTGGAGGGCGCTTCCGCCTCAAACCGCGGCTTCGATCGGCTCGGCAAGTCTGGGGTTCGAGCGCGCGGCGATCAGGCAGCTGGCCACGATGAGGCCGGCTCCCGCCAGCGTGGTCCAGGTCACCGCCTCCTCGAAGAAAAACCACCCAAGCACGATCGCCCAGATGAAAGCCGAGTATTCGGTCGGGATCAGATATTGCGCTTCGGCCCGCGCATAGGCCCAGCTCATCAGAAACTGTCCGGTGAGCGACAATGCCGTCACTCCCGCCAGCGGAAGCCAGAGATTGCCAGGCAAGGCAACGGCGAGCCAAGGTGCCGCGAGACAAAGCATGATCGCCAGACAAAGGTTCTGGAACAGCATGATCTCGATGGGTTTGGCGACCTGCGCCTGTTGCCGCGCCAGGATCAGATTGTAGGCATAGAACACCGTCGAGGCGAGAACCGCCACCGTGCCAAGCAAGGCATCCCTGGCATAGGTCGCATGCCCGAATTGGCCGGCTATGATGACGACAACACCGGCCATGCCGGCCAGGGAGGCCCAGATCGCCTGCCGCTGTATTTTCTCCCCCAGCAACAGCGTCGCCAGCAAGAGAGCGAAAAGCGGCGCGACGAAACTAAGCCCAATCGCCTCCGCAAGCGGCAGCCTGGCAAGCCCCCAGAAAAACGACAGCAGGACGATGCCGACAACCGCGGCACGCAGCGCATGCAGCCTCAGCACGGAAGGCGACGGAAGCGAGCGCGGCCCCGCCAGCCAGCCTGCGCCCGCAACGACGGTCGCCAGCATGCTGCGCCAAAGCACCGTGTTGTAAACGCCGACCGCGATGACCAGCACCTTCATCGCGGCATCCATGCCAGACAGCAGGAAGATGCCGAACGCGCAGACGAGCACCGGGATCATGGGAGAGACGGCGCCGGCCAGGTTGGATGATTTCACGCGGGCTTACTCGATGTGACGGATGCAAGCTGACATATCAGGGCAAACTGGCAGGGCCAGATGGCAGCCTCGCCCATATGGGGGTCCAACACGTCTGGTCTTTGGCGCGACCGGGGATTTGAACTTTTTTGCCACTCGTGTCGATTCCACCATCTCCCGTTCGTCATATGATCGAACCAACCCAACCAAGGAGAAAGACCATGCGGTTCATGATGCTGATGATCCCCGGCGGCTACGCGGAGGCGGCGCCCGATGTCATGCCCGATGCCAAGGCGGTGGAAGGGATGATGAAATACAATGAGGAGCTGAAGAAGGCCGGCGTGCTGCTGGCGCTCGACGGGCTGCATCCGCCGTCATCGGGCGCGCGGGTCAGCTACAAGGGCGGCAAGCCTGCCGTCACCGACGGGCCGTTCGCCGAGGTCAAGGAAGTGCTGGGCGGCTATTGGGTGATCGACGTGCGCTCGCGTGAAGAGGCCATCGAATGGGCCCGCCGCTGCCCCGCCGGGGAGAATGACGTGATCGAGGTTCGCCGCGTCTTCGAGATCAGCGAGTTCCCCGAGGACGTCCAGAAGGTGGCGGAAAGCTTTGGCGAGCTGAACGGTTGACAGCCGCAGCCACCATCGAAGCAATCTGGCGGATCGAGCAGCCGAAGCTCACCGCCAGGCTCGTGCGCTATCTCAGGGATATCGGGCTGGCCGAGGAGATTGCGCAAGACGCCTTCCTGCTGGCGCTGGAGCGCTGGCCCCGGGACGGCATTCCGCGCAACCCGGCCGCCTGGTTGACCGAGGTTGCTGGGAATCGCGCACTCGACCGGCTGCGCCGCACTACCATGATCGACGGCAAGCATCGTGAACTCGCCATCGACCTCACCGAGCTTGAGCGCGAGATGCCCGACATCGAGGCCGCGCTCGACGAGGATATCGACGATGACCTTTTGCGGTTGATCTTCACCACTTGCCATCCCCTGTTGCCGGCCGAGCAGCGCACCGCACTCGCCTTGCGGCTGCTGGGCGGGTTGTCGACGCCTCAGATCGCCCGCGCCTTCCTGGTGCCCGAAGCCACCATCGCCCAGCGCATCGTGCGCGCAAAGCGGACGCTTCGTGATGCCGCCATCCCGTTCGAGACACCGCGCGGGCAGGAGCGTCGCGAACGCCTCGCCGCCGTGCTGGAGGTGGTCTATCTCACTTTCAACGAGGGCTATGTGGCGACCGCCGGGCCGGATTGGCTGCGCACCGATCTCTGCGGCGAAGCGCTGCGCCTCGGTCGTTCGCTGGCGGCGCTGATGCCGGATGAGCCCGAGGTGCAGGGGCTGGTGGCGCTGATGGAGTTCAACGCCTCGCGCTTCCCTGCCCGCACCGGCCGGGCGGGCGAACCGATCCTGCTGCTCGACCAGGACCGCGGCCGATGGGACTGGTCGCTGATCCGGCGCGGCTTCGACGGCCTGAGCCGGGCCATGACCCTGATGCCGACACCCGGCCCCTATCTCCTGAAGGCGATGATCGCCGCCTGCCATAGCCGCGCGGCAACAGCCGCCGACACCGACTGGATTGCCATATCGGCCTATTACCAAGCCCTTGCGCTCTCCGCCCCCTCACCCATCGTCGAAATCAACCGGGCGGTGGCCGTCGGCATGGCGTTCGGACCGGCGCAGGGCCTCGCCATCGTCGAGGCGCTGAAGGACGAACCGCGCCTGAAGGGCTCGCACCTCTTGCCGACAGTGCGCGGCGATCTGCTGGAGAAACTGGGACATCAGGCGGAAGCCCGCGCCGCGTTCCGCCAGGCTGCGCAGTTGACCGGCAATGACAGGGAGCGTGCGCTGTTGCTCGCCCGCGCGGGTGACTAGCAACCGCCTGCCCCGGGCCCCCACCGCGAGCCGGTGCCTTGAGGCGGACGCCACCATCGACGCTGTGAGGTTCAGCGCTGGGCTTGTTGGGCCGATAGCCAGCCTGTATCGTACTTGACTGTCTTGGCGGCGGCTCTTGCCTGCAAAGTCGTGCCGGCCATGGGAGGCGGACCGTTGAGTTCAGACCAGGCACAAGACGTTAGCCGGATCATTGCCTATGGCACCGGTAAGGCCGCGTTGAAATTCATCGCCTCATCGGCGCTTATTCTCGTTGTCGGGCTCATTGTCGCCTTCGGGGCCAAGAACTGGCTGTTGGGTCTTCCGGTGGCGGCTGTGGCCGCCGTTGTGCTTGTCTGGCAAACGAACGGATGGCTGACCGCCGAGCCATTTTTGCGGCTGTCGCCGGACGGGTTGCGCCTCAATCTCGACGGCTATGTCTTTCTCGACGTCCCCTGGCGGGAGGTGGAGGGCATTTCCTGGCTCGACATTACCTTCGAGGTTGTAAAGAGGCGATGGGGCACGTCTTGGTATCGCTGGGGCAAAGACCAGTACCGGCATGTCACCGCGCTGCAGGTTTCCGAGGCATTCATGAATGAAACGATCATGCCTCTGTGGCGGGTTGTCTACCGAAGCAGCAGGGGGCCAAAGCGGCTCGGCATCGGTCTGGTGACCTTCACATTCGCCCCGAACCTCACGGCCTCTCGTCTGAGCAACATTTTCCCGGCCCAGGATGGCAAACGATTTGTCGCGCTGCCTCATGAGGTGCTCTCCACTGACCGCGACCGGCTTCGCGCCGAAGTCGAGGCTCGCTGGCAGGCTTTCGGCAAAAGGACGGACACCGGCGCCGGCGCATCGAGATGAATCGCTGAAGAGCCGATACCCGGAAAACCCGGGCGCACCTCAGTGCGCGCCCGGAGGCAGGGGCTTGGGCGTGACATTGCGCAGGAAGGGAACCAGCGCAGTGGCGACGACGAACGCTGCCATGATCACCAGGAACGCATCGGCATAAGCCATGGTCGAGGCTTCGCGGTAGGCCAGCGACCACAGCTGCTTCAGCGAAGCGGTATGGCCGTCCGCGACGGCACCGGGCAGTTGGCCGTAGCGCAGCGCGACGTTGTCGACGAGCCGCATCGCGGCCTCGTTTTGCGGCGTCAGGTGCGAGGCGATCGTCAGGAAATGGAAGTTGGTGCGGTCGTTGAGGATCGCGCCGCAAATGGCGATGCCGACCGCACCGCCGAGATTACGCATCGTGTTGAACAGGCCGCTGGCATATTTCAGCCTTTCGGGCGGCAGGCTGCCGAGCCCAAGATTGACGCTTGGCGCGACGGCGAAGACCTGCGGGAAGCCGCGAAACAATTGCGGGATCAGAAGCTCCGCCGCACCCCACTGGCTGGTGATGGCGCTGAAGCTCCACATCGAGGCGCCGAAGGAGGCCAGGCCGAACATCATCAGCCAGCGCGTGTCGAAGCGCTTGGCAAGGAAGATGTAGACGGGAACGCCGACCATCGAGGCCACGCCGGTGGAAAACACCGCCATCCCGGTCTGGAAAGCGTCGTAGCCGCGCACGTACCCCAGGAACAGCGGCGTCAGATAGATCGTGGCAAAGATGCCGATGCCGGTGACGAAGGACAGGAAGCAGCCAATGGCAAAGTTGCGGTTGCCGAAAGCGCGGAAATCGACCACCGGCTGCGAATAGGTCAGGCTGCGGATGACGAACAGAACCATCGTAACACTGGCAACGATGGCGCCATTGCGGATCGTTGCATCGTCGAACCAGTTCCAGCGTGTGCCCTCTTCCAGCACATATTCGGCGGTGCCGAGACTGACGGCCATCAGCACCATGCCGATATAGTCGGCGCCCTTCAGCAGCGACGGATCGGCCTTGTCGATCTTGACCAGCGCCGCGACGAGGATGGTGATGATGGTGCCCGGAATGACGTTGACATAGAACAGCCAGTGCCAGCTCAGCGTATCGGTGATCCAGCCGCCGATGACGGGCCCGAGCGTTGGTGCGATCGAGGCGATGCTGCCGACCACCGCAGCTGCATAGACCCGCCTTGGCCCCTGGAAATAGTGGAACGACGAGGTGAAGACGGTCGGGATCATCGACGCGCCGAGCAGCCCCTGCAGCGCGCGGAACACGATCATGCTTTCGATGCTCCAGGCGAAGCCGCACAGCATGCTGGCCAGCGTGAAGCCGGCCGCCGAGATGGTGAACAGCCAGCGTGTCGAGAACACCCGCGTCAGCCAGCCCGACAGCGGGATGACGATGATTTCCGCCACCAGATAGGAGGTCTGCACCCAGCCGATCTGGTCCTGGGCGGCAGATAGGCCGCCGCCGATGTCCTGCAGCGAGGAGGCGACGATCTGGATATCGAGCAGCGCGATGAACATCCCGACGCACATCACCATGAACGGCAGGATGCTGACTAAGAACGATTGCGGTTCGGCGCGCCCGGGCATGGCGTCCTCAGCGCGACGCGATGTCGACGGTCACGACGGTCGACAGGCCCGGCCGCAGCGCAACCTTGTTGCCCTGATCCGGATCGATGGTGATGCGAACGGGAACGCGCTGGACAATCTTGGTGAAATTGCCGGTGGCGTTCTGCGCCGGGATGACGCTGAAGATCGCTCCCGTCGCCGGCCCCAGGCTGCTGACATGGCCCTTGAGCGGCTGGTCGGGCGCGATATCCGAATAGACCGTCGCCACCTGTCCGTTTGTCATGCTGCGCAGCTGGTCCTCCTTGAAATTGGCATCGACCCACAGCCCGGTCTGCGGGACGATCGTCAAGAGATAGCTGCCCGGCGAGACATAGGTGCCGACCTGCGCCAGCCGGTTGCCGACGAGGCCATCGATGGGCGAGCGGATCTGCGTGAAGCCGAGATCGAGCTCGGCCGTGTCGAGATCGGCCTTGGCGGCCGAAACGGCGGCGGTCGCTTCCGCAATCTGGGTGTTGAGCACAGTGAGCTGTTGCCTGGCGGCGGCAAGCCCGGCGCGGGAGGCGGCAACGGAAGCCTTGGCCTGGCTGTCGGCGGCAAGACTTCTCTGCGCGTCCTGCTGCGTGCCCGCCTTGGTGCTGGCCAGCACCGCGTAGCGTTGGGCGTCCTGGGTGGTGAATGTGGCGGCGGCGCTCTTGGCGTCGAGATCGGCCTCGGCCTGTTCGATCAGCGAATTCTGCAGCGAGACCTGGGCACGGAGATTGTCGAGCGCCGATTGCTGCTGCTGGACCGATGCCTGTGCACGCTCGACCGCCGCCTTGAACGGCCGGTCGTCGATGCGGATGATGAGCTGGCCCGCATCGACATGCTGGTTGTCCTCGACGAGGATCTGGTCGATATGCCCGGCGACCCGTGGCGCCAGCGGCGTGACATTGCCGCCGACATAAGCATCGTCGGTCGACATCAGGAAACGGCCCGCCTGCCACCACTGAAAGCCATACCAGCCGGCGACGCCCACGGCGATCGCGGCGCCCAGCATGACGAACGGCTTGCGGCGGCTTTTTGCAGGCGCGGGTGCCGGGACGACCGATGGCTGCGCAGGCTGCAACTCGGCAGCGGAAAGAACCTTGTTCATTTGCCCCGCGCCTCTTCACGGCTTTGATCAGCTGGCGTGTTGTCGGTGAGCGGCAGGCCGGAGCCCTCTGTGCTGAAGCGATAGCGCTGCCGCATGCGATCGGTGGCCTGGGGTGCCGTCGCCATGGTGAAGCCCTCGCTGTCGAGCTCCTTGCCGGTCTGGCGATCGACCAGAACCGGTTCGGCCCAGCGCCCGTCCGCCCTATCCACCACCACCAGGCTCGGGCCTTCGGGCGCCAGATGCCTGTTGCCCCAGGTGAGCAGGGACAGCAGCACCGGGCGGAAATCGCGCGCCTTGGCGGTCAGCACATATTCGTGGCGAAGCGGCCGCTCACAGTAGGCGCGCTTTTCGAACAGGCCGCGCTCGACCAGACTGTTCAGCCGCCGCGTCAGGATGTTGGGAGCGATCTCCAGGCTCTTCTGGAACTGGTCGAAGCGCGTCAGCCCCTGAAACGCGTCGCGCAGAAGCAGGATGCTCCACCACTCGCCGACATCGTCGAGGCTGCGCGCGATGGGGCATGGGCGTGTTTCGAAGCTTGTTTTGGCGACCATGATCGGAGTCTCTTTCAAAATGAAAGTGACAAATAGCGAAGTAAGTTGCATTATGCAAGTAACTCGCGCGTGATCATGAAAATCCGGCCCTGTTTCGATGGTGCGGACGCATCAGAACCTCGAAGACGTTTATTCCCGCCGTATGAATCCGGATCAGCACCTCGCCGGCCTGCGGCACCTGCGTTGGCAGCTCGACAACCTCCAGCATGGTGACCAGCCTCGGCCTCAGCCTCGAGCCGATCCTGTTGGCGCTCTGCCAATGGGGCGAGCATCATGCTGACGAACTGAACGAGACGCACCGCCTCGCCGACTGCATCATCAGGCCACGGGCAGGCGACGCACGCACAGATGGCTTGAATCGAACTGACAGGGCGGGTTGCCGAGGCCGGCTGCCCGTCGCAGACCGTCAGACATCCACGGAACGGATCGGCAAATGCACCCCATAGCTTCAGGCGAACTTTATCAGACCTACACTCTTGGTGATCTGCGCATCACCGCCTTGCGCGATGGCTATGTCGACATGCCGATCAGGCGGCTTCGGCAAAGCGGCGACAAGCCATTTGGCGATGACTTTCCGGATCAGGTCACGCTGGTTGGCGGTCAGCTCAGGCTCTCCGTCAATGCCTTCGCGATTGACGATGGAAATGAGATCATCCTGATCGATACCGGCGCTTCAAATGCCTGGCACCCGACCATGGGCCGGCTACCCCAGGCGCTGGACGAAGCCGGGATCGATGTCGAGCGAATCCGCACCGTCTGCTACACCCATACCCATCTCGACCATATCCATGGTCTTGTGCTTGCCGATGGCGGCGACGCTTTCCCGCGCCTGACGCGCCTGCTCGTTCCCAGGGAGGAACTCGGCCTGTTTCGCACCGAAGCGCGGCTTGAACGATTTCACGGCATGGCCGAACCATTCGAAGCGGGAGACCATCTCGGGGCACATGTCGACATTATCGGCGCTCATGGCCATGAGGTGGGTCACAGCTGCTTTCGCGTTTCCAGTGGCAGCGAGCGCATTTTGATTTGGGGCGACACCGTTCACGTCCCATCGCTTCAGTTCGATCGGCCTGAGGTGACATGGGAATTCGATGCGGATCAGGACCAAGCGCGCGAGAGCCGGTTGCGGCTGCTGGCGCTTGCGGCGGACGACAATCATTTCGTTGCCGGCGCGCATCTGGATTCGCCGGGCATTGGCCGTGTCGTCAGATCCGGCGGCAGCTTCCGGTTTGAGTCGATATGAATGAAAAAGGGCGGCGCATGCGCCGCCCCATATCCCTTGGGAGGATAATCTCAGAAAAGGCGATCAGGCCGCCTGGACTTCCTCGGCAACCACGTCGGCCCGACGCGCTGCCTTCAGCACCTTGGCCCACCAGGCAACATCGTTGACCAGCGCTGTGGCGGCCTGGTTCAGGTGCTCGAGATTCTCGAGCTTCTTCTCGCCCTGGCGAACGGCGAGGAAGTCGGCCCAGGCGATGTGGACGGCGGACTTCACCGGTGCCATCTGCAACTCAACGGCATGGAGGCGGAGCTGTTCGACGGCGCGGGCGCCACCGACGCTGCCATAGCCGACGAAGCCGGCCGGCTTCTTGTTCCATTCGTTGGCGGCGTAGTCGATGGCGTTCTTCAGCACGGCCGTCGGGCCGTGATTGTATTCGGCGGCGGTGAAGATGAAGCCGTCATATTCGGCGACCTTCTTCTGCCAGCGCTGCGCCACCTCGTTGGTCGACGGCACCCAGGCGGAGGATGCGACTTCGTCGAAGAAGGGCAGCGGGAAGTCCCTGAGGTCGACGATCTCGACGTCGATATCGGCATGCGCCTTGGCGATCTTGGCGATCCATTGGGTGGGCACATCGGCGAAGCGCGCGGCGCGCGTCGAACCGACGATGATGGCGATTTTCGGCTTTGACATGGGGGCTCTCCATTCCAGTATAAAGCTGGTATCGTTTGGATACCGGCGCTATATGAGATACTGTCAACTCCCGACGCAAGGAGGCACCGTTTTGTTACTGAGGCACCCGCACAACACCGAGGACTGCCGCGCCATCTCGGAAATCCTGCAGCGCGTCGGCGACAAATGGACCGTGCTTGTGGTCGGCAAGCTGGGCGATGGACCCCTGCGTTTCAACGAGTTGCGCGCGGCTGTCGGCGGCATTTCACAGAAGATGTTGACGACGACCCTGCGCGGCCTGGAACGCGACGGCTTCGTCACCCGCACCGTGTTCCCCACCATCCCGCCGCGCGTCGATTATGAACTGACCGAACTCGGTCACGAACTGTTGGTACCGGTCAGCGCGCTCGGCGATTGGGCACGCAGGAACACCCAGCGCGTCCAGGCGGCACGCGAGAAATTCGACGGCGCGCACGCCTGAAACCCTTGCACGGCAAGGTATCCGGAGTTTCGCAGTAAAGTGAATTTGCCTGATGACAGGCGAACTGGCGGCTCTCTAGATGCGGCCTGGCAGCGTTGTCTTATGATCGACCACTGACGTGTCGCCTTGACGACGAAAGCCGCATGCCAAGGGCAACCAGTCAGGCTCTCGACGCCATGCCTTCGCAAGGCGCCGGGCTGCAGGGCGCGCATGTCGCGGCGGGCTTCCTGACGCTTTTGTTGACATGCAGGCAAGCGGTGCGCGGAAGGTCGTCCTTGACCGCGGCATAAGCGGTTACGCCGAGCAGGCAGATCAAAGCGAAAAGGGCTGCCACGAGCCAGCCGTTCAGCATGTGTTGACGCATTGTTTCTCCCCCAATGCCGTCACAATCGGACGTGAAGGCAACCATAGGATGTCGCCAAGCGCATCGCCCGCACGGGTGATGTTACAATTGCGCTACATTAGGAGAACGAGGGATTGAGAGAACGGGCTTTGGTCAGCTTTCGGCCGGAACGGCCTTCGGCTTGCCATCGCCGTCCAGCGCCACCATGACGAAATCGGCATGCGTTACCTTTTCCATCAGGTCCGAGAGATAGCGCTGCGCCCAGGCCTCGACCTTGAGCGTCATCGAGGTGCGGCCGACACGTTCGACATGGGTGTAGATGCACAGCGTGTCGCCGATCTTCATTGCCTTGGCGAAGGACATCTCCTTCACGGCCGCCGTCACCACGCGACCCTTGGCACGCTCGGCGGCGCGGATGCCGCAGGCCAAATCCATCTGCGCCATCACCCAGCCGCCAAAGATATCACCGGCCGCATTGGCATCCGCCGGCATGGCCAGCGTGCGCAAGGTCAGATCGCCAATCGGCCGGCCGTCCGCGTAATGCACCATGCGAGAAATCCCCGGGATCGATTGCCCCCGATCCCGTAGCGTCACGGCGCGGACGCGTCAACGCGGCAAAGCTTCGCTGGTCCGCTAGAAATAGCGCGCGAGGTTCGAGCGGATGCGATCGAGAACCGTATCCCCGGAAACATCGGGAACGAATGCCGTGCCCGTGATCGCCTCGTAGGCCTGCGCGTAGACCCCGGAGGCCTGTTCGACGATCTCGTCCGGAATCTTCGGGATCGGGTCCTTGTAGGGGTCGCAGCGCGCCGTCACCCACGAGCGGATGAAATCCTTGTCGAAACTTTCCGGCCGCGTGCCGTTGGCCAATGCCTGTCCGTAACTCGCCGCGATCCAGTACCGGCTGCTGTCCGGCGTATGGATTTCGTCGGCCAGGATGATCGTGCCGTTCTTGTCGGTGCCGAATTCGTATTTTGTGTCGGCAAGGATCAGGCCGCGTTCGGCGGCGCGCGCCTGGCCGCGGGCGAACAGCTTCAAGGCGTAATCCGAGACGGTATCCCACTGCGCCTGCGTGAGAAGACCTTGCTCGAGGATCTCGGCCCTGGACAACGGCTCGTCATGGCCGCCATCCGCAGCCTTGCTCGTCGGCGTGATGACGGGCTCCGCCAGCTTTTCATTGTCGCGCAGGCCATCCGGCAGCCGCATTCCATACATATCACGATCACCACGACGATAGCGGGTCAGGATCGAGGTGCTGGTGGTGCCCGCCAGATAGCCGCGCACGACGATCTCCACCGGCAGGATGTCGAGCCTTGTGCCGACGACGACGTTGGGGTCGGGGTATTCCAGCACATGGTTCGGACAGATATCGGCAGTTTCCTCGAACCAGTAGCGCGCCGTCTGGGTGAGTATCTCTCCCTTGAACGGGATCGAGGTCAGGATGATGTCAAAGGCGCTGAGACGGTCAGTGGCGATGATGATGCGCCGCCCGTCGGCCAAATCGTAATTTTCGCGGACCTTGCCTTTGTAGTGGCCCGGCAGCTCGGGAATGAAGGCATCCGACAGCGTCCGCATATGATTTCCTGCTCCAGAACAATCCCACCGCATAAGCTGTCGACCCCATGCATATCAAGCATATCAAGCGCGATTGTCGGGATTCCCCACAACTCGACCCGGCATCACAGTCGCTTTTTTCACAACGCATGCCGGAAGGCGCGGCGACGCGGAGAACCCGTCGCGTCTAGGCTGCGGCCGGATTTCAGGAGCCTCCCGTTTCAATCATGCAGACTTACGACTTCATCATCGTCGGCTCCGGCTCGGCCGGCTCGGTGCTTGCCGACAAACTGTCGGCCTCGGGGCGCTTTTCGGTGCTGGTGCTGGAAGCCGGCGGCACCGACCGGCGCTTCTACGTGCAGATGCCGCTCGGCTACGGCAAGACCTTCTTCGATCCGGCGGTCAACTGGAACTACAAGACCGAAGCCGATCCCGGTCTCGGCGGCAACGTCGACCACTGGCCGCGCGGCAAGCTGCTCGGCGGGTCGAGCTCGATCAATGCCATGGTCTGGATCCGGGGCGCGCGCGAGGATTTCGACGACTGGCGCGCCGCCGGCAATCCCGGCTGGGGCTATGACGATCTGTTGCCGGCCTTCAAGGCGCTCGAGGACAATGAGGCAGGCGCCGACACATGGCGCGGCACCGGTGGCCCGCTGCACATCAGCGGCACGGCCAACGCCGTCCACCCTCTGACAAAGCGCTATCTCGCCGCCGGCCAGCAGGCCGGCCTGCCACTCAACCCCGATTTCAATGGCGCTTCCCAGGAAGGCGTCGGCACCTACCAGATCTCGACCAAAAACGGCCGCCGCATGTCCGCCGCCCGCGCTTTCCTGCGCCCGGCGATGAAGCGCGCCAATGTCCGCGTCGAGACCAATGCGCTGGCGACCCGCATCCTGTTCGAAGGGAAACGCGCGGTCGGCGTCGAGTATCTGCAGAACGGCGAGACCAGGACGGCGCGCGCCGGCCGCGAGGTCATCCTGTCCAGCGGTTCGATCAACTCGCCGCAATTGCTGCAATTGTCCGGTATCGGTCCGTCGGCGCTGCTTGGCGGACTCGGCATACCGGTCGTCCACGCAAGCGAAAATGTCGGCGCCAATCTGCAGGACCATGTCGGCATCAACTACACCTTCAAGGGCAAGGTGCCGACACTCAACCAAATCCTGCGCCCCTGGTGGGGCAAGCTGCTGGTCGGCATGCAGTACATACTGACGCGGTCGGGTCCGCTGTCGCTGTCGATGAACCATGGCGGCGGCTTCTTCCGCACCGACCCGACAGCGACCCGCCCTAACATGCAGCTTTATTTCCAAGCCTTCTCGACCGTCATTCCGAGGAGCGGCGAGCGGCCCATCCTGACGCCCGATCCGTGGCCGGGCTTCTCCATCGGCCTATCCAACTGCCGCCCGTCGAGCCGCGGCGAGATCATGATCCGCTCGAAGAATCCGCTGGAGTATCCAAAAATCACCGCCAACGCCTATTCGACCAATGCCGACGTCGAGGAAATGCTGGCGGCGGTGAAGTTCGTGCGCAAGATCGCCTCGATGCCTGCCATGGCCGAGATCATTGCCGAAGAGGTTCTGCCGGGCCTGTCGATCCAGTCCGACGCCGACCTGATCACCGATTTCAGGAAACGCTCCGGCACCGTCTATCACCCGGTTTCGACCTGCCGCATGGGGCCTGATCCCCAGCGCTCCGTGGTCGATCCGCGTCTCAAGGTGCATGGCCTCGAAGGCCTGCGTGTCATCGACGCCTCGATCTTCCCCGACAACATCACCGGCAACACCAATGCAGCCTCCATCATGACCGGATGGAAGGGCGCCGAACTGGTTCTGGAGGACCAAAAATGAAGATCACCGACGTCAAGACCTGGGTTGTCGGCAACCCGCCGCCCGGCATCGGCGGCAAGTATTTCATCTTCGTCAAGCTGACCACCGATGGCGGCGTGGTCGGTTATGGCGAGGCCTACAACGCCACCTTCTCCGCCCACATCACGGCCAAGCTCGTCGAGGACATGGCCGAGCGCTATCTGATCGGCCACGATCCGCACGACATCGAGACCTTCTTCCGCCGCGCCTATTCCTCCGGCTTCACCCAGCGGCCTGACGTGACCGGCATGGGCTGTTTCTCGGCACTCGAAATGGCCTGCTGGGACATTGTCGGCAAGGAAGCCAACAAGCCGGTCTACAAGCTGCTTGGCGGCCAGGTGCACGAGACCTTGCGCTCCTACACCTACCTCTACCCGCACACCGGCAGTGTCCATTCCGAGGACGTGCTCGGCAAGAACGTCTACAATGATCCGGACCTCGCCGCTGCCTGCGCGCTCGAATATGTCGAGCAGGGTTTCAATGCCGTCAAGCTCGACCCGGCCGGCCCCTACACCGCTTTCGACGGCCATCAGCCGCGCCTGCTCGACATCGATGTCGCCACCCGCATGGTCAAAGCGATCCGCGAAGCGGTCGGCACCCGCGCCGACATCCTGTTCGGCACGCATGGCCAGTTCACCGCATCGGGCGCGCTGCGCATGGCGCGCGCCATCGAGCCCTACGATCCCTTGTGGTTCGAGGAGCCGGTGCCGCCTGACATGCCCGAAGTGATGGCGCAGGTCGCGCGCGGCACATCGATCCCGATCGCCACCGGCGAGCGACTGACGACCAAGTTCGAATTCGCCCGCGTCATCGAGAACCGCGCCGCGACCATCCTGCAGCCGGACCTCGGCCGCTCCGGCGGCATTCTCGAAACCAAGAAGATTGCCGCCATGGCGGAGGCCTACCACATCCAGATCGCCCCGCATTGCTATTGCGGGCCGATCGTCGGTGCCGCCAACATCCAGCTGGCGGTGACGCTGCCCAATTTCCTGATCCTGGAATCGCTGAAGCAGTGGGACGGTTTCCACGCCACGCTTCTGAAAAAGAAGATCGAGTGGCAGGACGGCAATGTCATCCCGTCGAAGGAGCCAGGGCTGGGCGTCGAGCTCAACGAAGCAGTCTGCGATGCGCATCCCTTTACCGGCAAGGACCTGCATCTGCAGATGATGCAAACGCCGCTGATGCCGTGAGCGAAAGCTACGCCTTCATCGGCCTTGGCCATCTCGGTGGCAACCTAGCCGCCAGCCTGATCCGCAACGGCTTTGCCGTCACCGTCTTCGACCGCGACCCCGCCGCCGTTGAGCGCCTCGTTGCGCTCGGCGCGACCGAGGCTGGCAGCCCCGCCGAGGCGGCTGCGCGGGCTGGCAATGCCATCACCTGCCTGCCCTCGCCCAAGGTGAGCGAAGCGGTGCTGGCCGGCCCGGGCGGATTGCTGGAAGGCTTGGCCCCAGGCGGCACCTGGATCGAGATGTCGACCAATGGCCGCGACGAGATCATCCGCCTTGCCGCCCTCGCCTCGGCCAAAGGCATCGAGACGTTGGAGTGTCCGGTCACCGGTGGCGTGCATCTGGCGGCGGTTGGAAAAATCACCGCGCTGGTCGGCGGCGATGCCGCCCTCTACGAACGCCACCGACCGGCCATCGAAGCGATGTGCGCGAAGTCGTTTCTGATGGGGCCGATCGGTTCGGCGGCGGTGATCAAGGTGATCACCAACATGCTGGCCTTCATCCATCTCGTCGCCGCCGGCGAAGCACTGATGCTGGCCAAACAGGGCGGGCTCGACCTCGCCCAGAGCTACCACGCCATCGTTGCCTCCTCCGGCAACAGCTTCGTCCACGAGACCGAAAGCCAGCTCATCCTCAACGGCTCCTACGACATCGGCTTCACCATGGACCTGGCGCTGAAGGACCTCGGCTTCGCGCTCGCCATGGGGGAACAATCCGGCGTGCCGCTCGATCTCGCCACGCGCGTCAACGCGATCTTTCAGCAAGGCAAGGAAGCCTATGGCGGCGGTGCCTGGTCGACGCAGATCGTCAAGCTGCTGGAAGATACGGTCGGCACCGACCTGCGTGCGCCCGGCTTCCCGGCCAGACTGGAAATCTGACCAGCGGCCGGAAAAGTAAACAATTTCATTCGTTTGGATAGATAGCCGGATTCAGTTTCGAAAAGACCTGAATCAATCTCGCAGCCGCTTGATTCAGAACCTCAGCTCGGCTCAGATAACCCCATGGCGCGAAAGCCGGGGCGGCTTGGGGGCGGTTCATGTATCTGGCGGTTGTTGTGCTGTTGATGGGTGTCTTTCCCGTCGCCGCGATCCTCATCGAATCCTTCGCATTCCACAGCGACGCCGGCCTGGTGTTTCTCATCGGCAAGTGGTTCGTCTTCTGGGCGGTCGGCATGCGGCTGCTGCTTGCCGGCGTCAGGCAGATGGCAAACCCCGCCTTCACCGCCGACACGATCTTCGGCATCAAGGACAAGGCGGCGGAGGTCATTGTCCGCGAGCTTGGTTTCGGCAATTTCGCCATCGGCGTGCTCGGCGCCGTGTCGCTGCTGAACCGTGAATGGGTGGTGCCGGCGGCAATCGCCGGTGGCCTGTTCTATGGTCTGGCGGGCGCCTTGCATACGCGCAATGGCAACCGCAACACCAACGAGAATATCGCCATGATTTCGGACCTGTTCATCTTCGTCGTGCTGGCGCTCTACCTCGCCGCGACGGTGATCAAAGCGGCTTAGCGAGCGACTCAATATCTGAGCGTCAGCGCGCCCGGCAGGATCTCGAAGGTCGCCGGTATGCGTCCGGGCGACTCGCCGTCTATGTCGACCAGTGCGCCATTCTTCTCGACATCGCCGAGCGGTTCCACAACCACTTTCATACCGCGCAGGATGGTGATTGCCGGATGGCTGCGATGCCGGCCGCCATAGAGCAGGCGGATATCCCAGATCAGCTTCAGCTTGCCCGCCGCGCGCAGGATGACGATGTCGAATTGCCCGTCGGTCAGTTCGGCATCCGGCGCGATCATCATGCCGCCGCCGAAGAATTTGCCATTGGCCACCGCAACCAGCGCCATGCGCGCCTCGACCGGGGCGCCATCATCGACGGTGATCCGCACATCCTGGAAACGGTAGCGGATGAACTCGACCACGGTGCGCCACAGGAACAGAACCTTGGCCGACATCTTGCCCTTGCGCTTGTCGGCATTGACCGCGCGGTCCGTCGCACCTGAGAGGCCGAGGCTGGCAATGTTGATGAAGTGACGGCTGGCCAGCGCGCCATGGTCGTCTATGTAACAGATGCGGCCGGCATCGACCTTGCGAGGCTTGGCGCCGGCAATCTGCTTCAGAGTCGCGTCCACCTCCTTCGGCAGGCCGAGGCCGCGCGCGAAATCGATACCCGTGCCGCATGGCAGCAGGCCAAGCTCGGTCGTCTTGCCGCTCTCTTCGGATGCCTGCAGCAGCCCGTCGGCCACCTCGCTCGCCGTGCCGTCCCCGCCGGCGGCGATCACCAGATCGAAGCCGCTGACGGCGAGGTCGATGGCCAGCCGTTCGGCATCGCCCTCGGCTTGCGTCTCGCGCAGCTCGAAATCGCCAAAATGCTTTTTCAGCGAGGCGGCAACCTCGGGCCAATGCCGTTTCAGCCGGCCGCCACCGGCAATCGGATTGAGTACCACCCCGACTTTCAAATACCCGCTCTCCCCGGCGCCGGACGTTCAGGCCCGATCCTTTGCCGGCATTCAACATCGCGCCCGCCGGTGGAGCAAGGGGCGCTGTCGGCTGTACGCGAAAAAGCGGGCGGGCTGTCTAAAGCAGCCGGCACGGAAATTCCGGGGCTCGTGGCAAACGATCCCCGATAATCCCGCTATCCACAGGCCTGGGGCCATTCCCCAAGACCCTTACCCGGCGTAAGTTTAACCCATCTCAGGCGGCTACCAATCATCAAGCCGAAAGGCGAAGTGAAAGGCGGATTTCCTGAGGCCCGTACGGCCCGAAGCGAGAGCAGGCTTGCCTGTTCGAGGGACGGTAGCCGAGACCTACGGGGCCGCGGAAAGCGTGCCAACGCCGACGGCGGACCGATGCTGCCATGAAGGACGGCAAAAACCTTCGATGGCGCGCAGGGCAAAGCCCGCAAGGGCCAAGACCAGCGTGGTCTGGAACGGACGCTGCTTTCGGGCGGTGGCTGGCAGGACCGTCAAAATCAAGGCCGGCATGGCGCGACGACTTTACGGAAGTTGCTGCCGCGACCGTGTCCTGATCTGACAGGGAGGCGCTGGGAGAAATCCCGGCGCCGACTGTCTTGTGGCTATTCCCCACAATTTTTACGGTGTTTTCGGTTGGGGCTGCAACCGGCGCCAAAATCGGCTAACGTTCGACGTCGGAGTCCGTTTGAAAACGCGCTCTGCCGAGTCGGATGGCGTGGCTTTCGAGAACCGAAGCGCAGCGGACGTTTGGGTCCGTGAGCATCGGAAGCGCAGAAAACCGCGTCAGGCGACCGGGAGAGTAGCGTTTGCAAATGGGCTCTTTGAAGGGGGATACTTCATGACGCTCATCCAGAAGCTTGCCGTTGCCTACGCCTTCCTGTTCTTCGGCGTCGTCGCCATCGGTTACATACCGGCCTTCAACGATGCCAATGGCAATCTGTTCGGCTTGTTCTCGCTGCAATGGTACGACGACCTGCTGCATGCCTTCTCCGGCGTCTGGGCGCTGGCCGCGGCCTTCATTTCGCACCGTCAGGCAGTGTTCTATTTCAAGCTGTTCGGCTCGGTCTACCTGTTCGACGGCGTGCTCGGGCTGATCACCGGCTCCGGCTGTCTCGATGCCGGCATCTTCATCAACGGCTTCCGCTCCCTCAACGACATCGAATTCCCCACCCGCTTCTTCGCCAATCTGCCGCACATCGTCATTGGCGGCTTCGCCGTCTATGTCGGCTTCTGGCTGTCGAAGCGCATCTATGACCACTTCGCCACGGCCTGACCGGCCATGTTCCTGTTCCGCTGGCTGAAGCGCCTTATCAAGACGATTATCTGGCTGATCGTCATCGTCATCCTCATCCCGATCGCCGGGCTGAGCTACGGCTTCCTGACCACGCAGTCGCTCGACAAGTCACCCCTGCCCGGCATCGCCGACTGCGCGCCACCCAAGGCGCTGGCCGACAAGGTGCGCGCCGAAATCCCCGGCTATCAGCGGCCGGAGGAATCGACCTTCCTCACCTATCCGGAATGGGCGATCGTCTACGCCGCGCGCGAATATGCCGGCTTCGTCGCCAAGGACCAGCCGAGCGGCTTTCCCTACTGGTCCTATGTCGGCCGCTTCTGGCAGGACTACGCGACGGTGATCCGCGCCAGTTCTCCCTACAAGTTCAACTATGCAAACCACCAGATGCTGGTCATCATCGGCACCAGCCATTCGATCGAGCACATCCTGCAATGGGCCTATGAGAACACGGTCGGCCGCATCACCGAGGCGACCGCAACCAAGCGCACCGCCGCCGACATCTACCAGGCCAAGGTGGCGGCAGACTATGCAAGCTTTCTCGACCAGGTGCCGTGGTACCAGTTCCCGTATGCCGAGAAGCGCGCCGGCCTGTTCGCCATACAGCCGGCGCCGGGAGACAGTTCCATCCGCACCAGCGAACGCAAGCTCGCCTTCGGTCTCGCCGACACCATCAAGCAGGGCTATGCCGACCTGATCAAACAGGCGCTCGCCGCCACCTCAGACCCGGCCTTGCTCGATGTCCATGTCTGGGCCAAGGGCCCGGTCGGCGAAGCCACCCGCAACGAACCCGACACCTTGCTGGAACGTGACTACGGCACCGAGGGCACCATCTTCGTCACCAAGCGCTATCAGGCGTTCACCGACATGATCCCGCGCCTGATCGACAAGGGCGTCTCCTTCGTCGAGATCGGCGGCAATGACGAGATCATGGTCACCATGCTCTCGACCGACTCGATCGCCGTGCCCGAAGGCATGCGCATCCTGTTCAGCTATCCCTTGCCGGCCGACCCCTCGACGCGCCGCACCGGCATGGTGGTGGCCGTGCGCAAGCTGCATCTGGTGCTGCCATCGCTCATGAAGGCAGGCGCGAAGCTCGAACACGTCTACGACTACTGAAACGGCAGACGGCCATGCGTCGACTGATCCGGATTGTCGGCTGGTTCGCGCTCACGCTGGTCGTGCTGATCGTTGTCGCGCTCGTTGGCTTTCGCTGCGCTGCGGCCTTGCGCGAAAACCTGTCGCCGCAGGAGGCAGCGCCGGCCGGCGCGCTATTCGTGACCGTCAACGGGCTGAAGATGCACTATCAGGTCTGGGGCCCGGCCGACGGACCGCCGCTGCTTCTGTTCCACGGGACGGCCTCGTGGGCCGAGACCTACCGCGATATCGCGGCACCCTTGGGAGAACGGGGCTTTCGCGTGATAGCGCCCGACATGCCGCCCTTCGGCTATTCGGAAAGGCCGGCCGATCAGGACTATTCTCGCGCCGCCCACGCCAGGCGCGTCCTCGGTTTTGCCGACGCGCTCGGCCTTCGCCATTTCAGCGTCGGCGTCCACTCCTATGGCGGCGGTGGCGTGATCGAAGCCGCCTTCTCGGCCCCGGATCGCATCGATGCGCTGATCCTGCTCGATGTCGCCCTTGGCCTTGGCCGGACCGAGGCGCCGGCCTTGCCGTTCGCATCGTTCCTGAACAGGGACTGGCCGCGCCAGCTCCTAACGGCCTCGACCTTCACCAATCCGCTGATGACCGGTCCTGGCCTGCGCAACTTCATTGAAAACGACGATCTCGTCACGGCCGAGCGCGAGGCGATCTATAGGCGCCCGCTGAACGTCAGAGGCACCACCGACGCGGTCGGCCACTGGCTGTTCAGCGGCCTCTACAACGACGAACGGAAATCGCTTGCCGCCAACAAGGCGAACTATCGTGCCTTCAGACCACCCGTTCTCGTCATCTGGGGGCGAGACGATACGACCACGCCGCTTGACCAAGGTGAAGAGATTGCCTCGCTGTTTCCGCGCGCCGAGTTGGCTGTTCTCGATGGCGTCAACCACATCCCGCAGGTGGAACGCCCGCGGGACGTGGTGCGATTGATCGCCAATTTCCTGGCACGGACCGCGCTCTCGGCCCAATAGGCGGCAGTTTCGTCGCGCCGCCACGTTCATTTCACAATCGCGGCCAAATCCCGCCTTGTTCGCGCGCGATGGAGGGTTGCATGCCGCCTGAAAACGCGACATGCACCTGAATGGGCTGCCGGGGGGCATCTCGAAGGGACGAGACCCGTGATCAAGACCGCCCTTGTCGCCATGACCATTGTCGGCTGCGACTGCGATGCCAAGCTGTGCGAATATATCGGCGAGACGCCGGCCAAGTGGTCGACGATCGCCGAATGCGAAGCCGCGATGAAGAGCCAGATCCTGCACCAGCGCAATTTCGACTATCCGCTGGTGTCCGGCATCTGCCGCACCAAGGGCTCGTCGTCCACCTCACACCTGGCCGCGATCGCATCCGGCCCCGAGCTGAAGCCGGCCAGCAGGGTCGTCAGGACAGAAAGCCCGCTGCCGCCGGAATTGAGCCATCGGCCAAGCGTCCCGGTCGGCTCGCCGACAACGGCGGTCGAAGCGGACGCTGCCCGGCCCGTCGCCTATGAGCAGGTCGTCGATGGCGGAACCGGCGTGCTCTATCGCACCAAGAACGGCTATGCCGTGGTCAAGACCGATCTCGGCCGCGCGGCTTCCGCGACCGCCGATGTGGCAAAACGCTCGGTGAACTGGCTGGCTGGTCTGGTGCCGAGCAAGCTTTAGGCTCCCTCTACATCTCAAGCTTCAGGCTCTCCCAGAACCTGTCGATCAGCGGCTGTTCGGTGGCCTCGTCATCGCCGGCAGCAACGCGCGTGATGAACAGCAGGCCCTGATCGGCCAGGCCATAGCCGACGATCTCGAAATGCGCAGCATCGGTACGCGTCTTCACGTCAGCGCTGATGCCGGTCAATTCCTTGCCGTCGGCGAGCTTGCGCGTCGTCGGTTGCTGCGTCAGCTCAGCGCCCGCCTGCACCGATTCCTTCGTCATTTCCTGCAGCATCAGCTGGTTGAGCGACACCGGATTCATATTGCCATATTCCTGTACCACGACGATCGTGCCCAGCGCCGATGCCATCAGATATTGCGTGATGTTTTCGCCGAGATCGGTCTTGGTCACCGAAATGCCGCTCGGATGGACGAAAGAGAAGCCGCCGCCGGAAAAGGTGGCGAAGTCGTTGCGTTCAAGCGTCACCTTGCTTTGCTTGCCGCCGGGCAGCGTCACATTTGCGGTGTCGCCGGGATCGATATCGACCGTGACGCCATCGATGGTCAGCTTGAAGGCCTTGAGGTCCTCGGCTCCGGCCGGTCCAGCGCACAGCGCGATGAGAGTGAGGGCTGCCGCCGATACCATCCGCATTGACTGTTCTCCTGCTCTATTCCTGAGCAGTTCCGGACGGAAAACCGCTTCACACTTTTCCTGGAACTGCTTACGCCACCCCGCTCAGCGCCTTGATGGCACGGTAGAAGGTCGAGGAAAACAGTTCCGTCGGGTCATAGTGCCGTTTTGCCGCCAGGAAGGCCGGCACCTCGGGATAGGATGCCAGCAACTCCTTGCCCGTGTAATGCAGCTGGTAGGGCAGGAAGAAGCGCCCGCCATGCTTGATCGTCACGTCGATCAGCGCCCTTGTCAGCGCCCGCATCCTCGCATCGCCGTCGGCATCGGTCGGCTGGTTGATATAGAGCACCAGCGAATAGGCCGGCTCCGGCGCATAGGTGAGCGCCACATCCTCCTTGTGGACGATGCGCACCGAGGCGTTGAGCACCGGCAGAGTCTGGTTGCGCAGGATCTCGCGGGCTTGCGTGATGAAGGGATTATACGCAGCACGCGGAATAAAATATTCGTGCAGTATGTCGGTCTCGTCAGTCAGATCGTTGAACAAGTACGGCACCGAATCGTGCATCGGATTGTTGCGGGTGACGAGGCACGCCTCGCCTTGCGCCATGGCTGCCGTGCGCGGCACCGTGCAGCTTTCGAATTTCGGCTCCAGCGTCTTTTCGGTGAACCATTTCAGCTCCTGGAACACGCTGCCCCATTTCGCCAGATTGATGATTACCCGCTTCAACCCGACGCCCTCCGGTTCGCCGATTTCGGGCTGGCCAGCCGGCGGCTCCTCCGCCACCTTGTCGTAGCGATAGACGATCATGTCCTCGAGGAAATTGCCCGGTGCCGTCGACAGATGGCCGTAGAACAGGCCAATATCCTTGTTCGGCTCCAGCACCTGCGCAAAGAATTTCGGGAAATCATCCGATTTGATGATTTCACGCGAGGTCCGGTAGACGGCGTTGTCGACGATATCGAGTGTCGCCTCCAGCACCACGCCGAACAGGCCGTAGCCGCCGACGACATGGCGGAACAGGTTAGTGTTCTCGCTTGGCGAGCAGGTCGTCACCGAGCCATCCGCCAGCATCACCCGCATCGAGCGGATCGAGCCCGCCACCGAGCCTGCCTGATGGTCCATGCCATGCGCGTTGACCGACAGCGAACCGCCGACCGAAAAAATGTCGGTCGACTGCATCGCCTTCACCGCGAAGCGCGGATGCAGCATGTTCTGGATGTCGTGCCAGCGCGCGCCCGGCTGCAGGGTCATGGTCTTGGCCGCCGCGTCGACGCTGACCTTGTTGAATTTCCTGAGATCGAGCACCAGTGCATTGTCGTCGAAGGCGTGCCCACCCATCGAATGGCGGATGGCGGCCAGCGACACTTTCAAGCCGTTGGCGCGGGCGAAAGCCAACGCCTTGGCGATGTGGTCCTCCTCGCTGACCTCGACGATACCGTAGACCGGCGTCCGCGACAGGCCGCTGGCGTCGTTGATGTCGCCGCCCTTGGCCGACCATGGCAGCGCAGGGTCAAAGGCCGGCGGGCTGGAGAGGGGCTTCAGCGGCAGGGCGATGCCATCGATATCGGCGATGCGTCCAGCGTTCTTTGGCCCCGACGGGCCGCGCGCCAGCCGCGCCAATGTGGTACCGCCCCACAGCATCGCGCCGCCGACCACCGCCGCGCCGAGCACCAGCCGGCGCGACAGGCGAAAGCCTTTTTGGTCCTCGGCCATGTATATCCCCCGTTGGCCAAGGGATAGCGTGGCTCATTGGCAAAAACCATAGGGGCGCTGTCGGAACGGCGTTCCGGCACCTTCTCCCCGTAAAACGGGGAGAAGGGAGACGCCTGAACGGTCTCTACGACGCCTTCTTGATCGACGTCACCATGCCGGTCTTGTCATCCACCGTCACCGCCACCTTGGCGCCGACCTTCAGTTTGCCAACATTCGCTTCCGGCGACAGCTGGTAGATCTTGCCGTCGTCAAGCGTGATCGACTTGGTCGTCGGATCGACCGCCTGGATGGTGCCCTGAACGGACGCTGCATAGGCCGTGCCGAGGAAGGCGAGCAGAGCGGCGGTGGTTACGAGGGTTCTTTTCATCGGATGCACTCCGTGCTGTTTCGGTTTTCCGGGCCGTCGCCTTGGGCAACGACAGCACCGAACGAGCCGACACTGGGCCGAAAGCCTGCTGGCCGCAAATCACGTTGGATGAATTTTCGCAAACAAAATCATAGGCTTAATTCTGACACATTGCTTGCGGCCGGCATGACATCCAGGGGTTTCAGCTTCCGCGATGTGCGCAGTTCATTCCATGAAATGAGTCCTTTAGCTGGATTGCGGCGGGCGAGCTTCAACCACCACGCCGCTGCCGCAATCCGCATCGGCCAGCATCACGAAACAGCCTGCTGATTTTCCATCGGGACAAATTTTGTTTCATGGATCGGTGCGGACGAGGGTCGACAGAGCAATTCCAGGAAAAGTGCGTGGCGGTTTTTCCCGGGAAAAGCGCGTAGCGCTTTCCCTTGGGAATTGCGTAAAAACAAAGAGTCTATCCGTCCTTCGCCCCGATCTTGCGCACCAGCGCAGCCGTCGCCAGCATCGCACCCATGTCCGAGATCATCGGCGCGACATGTCTGGTGTAATCGAGCGGCACCGAAATCTCGGGCAGCTCGAAGAAATTCTTCGCCTGCGGCAACAGCAGGAAACCGTCGCCGCCATTAAGCGCGACGCGGGCCGGATCGTCCGGCCATGTCTCGCCCAGCCATTTCAGCGCCTGTGCCAGCCGGCCCATCACCAGCGGCCGCGCCGCCTCGACATTGTCGGAGCGGAATTCGTAGGCTGCATCAAGTTCGGGCACGCCGGACGCCAATTCCTGCATCTTGCTGGCGAACATGCCGCGGAAGAAGCCCATCACCGCATTGGTGCGCCGTGTCGCCACCAGGATTCCCGGGAACGGCTCGACGGCCTCGAAAGCGACGATGACGCCCTTGAAGGTTGTCGCCTTGGTCTTGGTCGACGCCCCATCCCAAAGGTCAGCTTCGTAGAGTTCGAACGCAAACCCGTCATAGCGTCCCGATATGATATCGTCGAAGCGGCTCATGCTGGCGCCGCCGACTGTCTCGCGCGGCAGCCGGTCGAAGGAATGTGGCGTCACATCGTGCTGATAGCGCATGTCCCCGATGAAGCCGAAGATGATCGGCATCAGCGTTTCGCGAAACGATTGCTGCAGCCGCGTCGCCGGCCGGATCGCCCGGAAATAGAGCAGGATCGCCACCACGAAACCGATGATGTAGAGAAACACATGCGGCGGCGAAAACCACTGCTCGTGGGGATCGGCGACCTTGTTGAACAGCCAGGCGATCAGCGCCACGACCACCAGCACCAGCCCGACAAACAGCGGCACCCGCCAGCGCACCTGCCGCAATGTCGAAGCCCTCGCCGTCTCATAGGCCTCGATGGCTTTCCGGATGCCGGCGATGATCGTCTCGCTTGGCATGAAATCCGCTGTTTCCACCGCTACCCCCCTGCTGCCTCGACCGGCTCATGATATCTGCATCTATGGGAAAGTCGCCAGCCAGAGCAACAAGCGCGACCTTCCCTTCTCCCCCTTGTGGGCCTGTTGCGTAGTTAGCGAGAGCAGACTTGCGGAGCGATTTGACCGAGAGGTCTCGCTTGGCTTTGGGTTTTGGGGTGGAGTTCGATGGTAGTGCGGCCCTTGAAGCCGGATACCGGGCGCACCTATCCCGAGATGGCAATCCATCGGCGCATGTTGAAGGCGATCGCCGCCATCGTCACCTGGGCAGTGGCCTTCGCCAGCCCGACATAGCGGATCGTGGTCAGCTTCATGCGGTTCTTGAGCGTGGCGAAGGTGGTCTCGACTGCGGCACGCCGTCTGGCGATCAGACGGTTGTAATGTTTGAGCCGCGGCGGCAGCGCATGGTGCTTGTTGGGGCGGCGCGCGATGCGGGGCTTCTTGCCTGCAGCCTTGAGCCGAGCACGGCGGGCATGGGTGTCGTAGGCGGCATCCGCCCATACCGTCTTTTCGTCGCCGCAGATCAAGGCATCGGCCACCACGGTGTCGTTGACGTTGGCTGGAGTGGTGATCACCGTGCGGATCAGGCCGGAGCCCTCATCCACCCCGACATGGGCCTTGTAACCGAAGGTGAAGTCGCGCTTACTCTGTCTTACGGTGGGACGGGCATCGGCATCCCTCGACGGCCGCTCGTCCGTCGGCGGCAATGAGACCGCGTCGATTAGCGTGGCATCCAGCATTGTGCCGCGCTTTAAGATCACGCCGGCCTTCTCCAACTGCCGATCCAGTTCGCCAAACAGCTTCTCCATCAGCCCTTCGCCGACAAGAAGGTTGCGAAAGCGCGACAGCACCGTGTGATCGGGAATGCTCTCCTCAAGACCAAGCCCGACAAAACGCCTGAATGACAACCGGTCGCTCAGCGCCTCCTCCAGTTCGCGATCAGATAGGCCGTAGAGCGACTGCAGCAGCAGTGCCTTGAACAGCACCAGCGGCGGCCATGCAGCCCGACCCGGTCCGCCATCGCGCAGCGGGTTGAGCAGCTTCTCGAAGCGGTACCACTTCACCAAACCTGACAGCCGGTCGAGCGGCGAAGAACCGCCCACCAGCTTGGTACCCAGAAAGGCTTCCGCCAAGCTCAACTGACCCGTCTGCTTCACTGCCATCGTGATTCCCTCCGAGCGTCCGCATCAGAGAATCACAACCAGCGAATTACGCAACAGGCCCCCTTGCGGGAGAAGGTGTCGCCGAAGGCGACGGATGAGGGGTGCTCCAGGGAACACCAACGCCTCACTCCGCTGGAACACCCCTCATCCGTCTCGGCGCTACCGCGCCGATCCACCTTCTCCCACAACAAGGGGAGAAGGGAAAACCGCGCCTAGCCGCCCCACCACCTTCTCGCGCATTCGGCCCTCCAGCGCCTCCACCGGCACCAGCCGCTCATGATCCCCGTTCCGTAGCCGCACAAACGGACGCAGTCGGTAAGCCGCAACCATCCCACGCGTCCCGGCATCAGCACTCACATCGACAACGAAAATCCCGCCAATGCGCCCAGGCCATGGCTGGCGGGCAAGGGCCGTGCCGAGGAAATCGCCGAGCCCATACGCGACGACCGTCCTGCCGATCCGCTCCACCGGCTGCACGACATGGGCGTGGTGGCCGGCGATCAGCCCAACGCCCTGCCCGGCCAGCCGCCTCGCCAGTGCCCGCGTCCCGACGCGGGGAAAGTGCCGGAACTCCCAGTCCCAATGCGGCACGGCGCAGAGAAGATCGAAACCGTCACGCGGCCGGCCTGTCAGATCGCCATCCGTCAACACGCGCCCGGCAAACAGGTGTTCGTCGGCATTGCGCCACAGCGTGAAGGCAGCGAAGCCGACATTCAGGGCTCCGACCTTGACCGGCTGCACGGGGCCATTGGCAGCGAGGCCAATGATGCGGATGCCGATCCGCTGCAGCGCCGCCACCGTCCCGTCGAAACCGGCGACGCCCTGGTCGAGGACATGATTGTTGGCGAGTGACAGCACCAATCTTTCACGCGCGATTCCGACCGCCGCCAGCGCCTCGGCCAGGAAGCGCTCGGTCATCGCATGATGCGTGCCGAGCTTCGTGCCCAGCACGGCACTTGGTTTGTCTACAACAGGGCTTTCGCAATTGCCGATCACCAGATCGGCGCTGTCAAGCAGCGCCTTGATCGCCGGATCGCAGTCCGGCGCACGGCGATTGGCCACCGCCGAGATGTCGCCCACGAAGGCCAACCGCACCGTCCGCTTTGGCGGCGGATCCATGAACGTCCCTGCCATCGGCGCGAAACCACTGCTATCGCCGCCAAGCGACGGCTTCAGGAAACGCGGCAGCCAGGACAGTTTGTAGGAAAGCGGATAGTTCGACACGCGACGTCCAATCGTTTGCCTTGTTTAGACTGTCCGCTGGGCGGGTTGAAGCGCATGGACCGACATTCGTATATGGTCGCCAACGACAAATGCATGGGAGGAAAATGATGACCCGAATAGCAAGCCTGCTGGCATCCGCCTTCATTTTGCTTCTGCCCCTGTCTTCCGCCAGTGCTGCTTCCGCCAGTGCCGCCATGCCCGAAGCGGCAACGGCGCTGTTCGAGGCGAAGACCGTGGCCGCGCGCAACAGCGCTCTCTCGGCGCTGGAGGCAGCCGCGCCAAAAGACCCGGCATCGGCCTATGCCGCCGGCGCCGGCGAATTCTTCACAGCACTGGAGTTGCTCGCCAGCGGCCTCCACCGCCATGGCTTCGAGAGCCCGCAGTCCTTCATGTTGCCGCTGATGCAGCTGCCGGTGCCGCCCAATCCCAACCCCGAGCCGCTGACCTACGAAGAGTTCCGCGCCATACTGGTCGCCTTCCGCGACCGGCTGGAAAAATCCGCCACCACGTTGGGCTCGGTGCCGGCCGATGCCGATATCGGCATGGTCATCGACCTCACCCATGTCGGCATCGACCTCAACGAGGACGGCACCATCGCGCCGGACGAAAGCATGGCGGCGGTCATGGCCGCGCTGTCGCGCGGCAGCATCTCGCAGGGTGATGCCGCACCCGCGCTCACCTTCCGCTTCGATCGCGCCGACGGCTACTGGCTGCAGGGCTATGCCGAGTTCCTGATGGCGCAAGCCGATTTCTGGCTGGCGCATGATTTCAGGAGCACTTTCGACGGCTCCTTCCACATGCTGTTCCCGCGCGCCAAACTGCCGTTGCAGGACATTCTCGTGCCCCCACCGAGCGAGATGGGCTCGAACATCTTCTCCTCGGAATGGCGCATCGCCGATTTCATCTCGATGGTGCATCTCATCAACTGGCCGGTGGTGGAGCCGGAGCGCCGCAAGGCTGCGCGCCTGGAATTGCTGGAAATGATCCGGCTGTCGCGCGAGGACTGGAAGGCGATCCGTGCCGAGACCGACAATGACCGCGAATGGCTGCCGGGACCGCAGCAGAAGGGCGAGAACCCGCTCACCGGCCTCGAAGTCGGCGAAGAGCAGGTGCAAGCTTGGCTCGCCACCTTGAGCATGGCCGAGGATCTCCTCGAAGGCCGCGTGCTGCTGCCGCACTTCCGCATCACCGGCAAGGGCATCAACATGAAGCGCTTCTTCGACGAGCCGAAGCCCTTCGACCTGGTGCTGTCGATCACAGGCCCTGGAATCGCGCCCTATCTGGAAACCGGCAAGATCCTGACCAGTGAGGATTTCGACCAGATCCAGCGCGAGTTCGGCGGTGGTGGGTTTTTGACCTTTGCGCTGTGGTTTAACTGAGGTCCAGCAGAACTTGGGTTCCTCGCCCGCAAAGCGGCTGCGCTATGCACACATTTCCAAGCAGCTGGTCTTTGGCGATAGCGTGCTTGGCGGATACATTCTCTTATGCTGCGCTGGTCGACCCCCACTCCGTCTCGGCTTCGCCGAGCCACCTCTCCCCCGATCGACGGGGTAGAGGAAAGGTGCCAGGCTTTTTGCCGTCAACACTCCTCCAGCAACGCGCCCTTCCTTTCCCTCCGGAGGGGGAAAGGTGGCGCTGCGAAGCAGCGACGGATTGGGGGAACCACGTGGTAATCAAGCCTCGGGCCGATCAGTCACCCAGTCACGGAATGTGTGCATGGCGTAGCGCAAAGCGGGAGCGGGGCGGGGCGGGGAACCCTGCCGTGCCCTCAGAAAATCGCCCCCTGATACAACATCGCCTCCGCCTCCTCCGGCGCGAACCGCCTGGCCAACGTCCGAAACGCGCTGTGGACACCATCACGGTCAATGTTGCAGCTTCTCAAATGCCGCACGGCAAGCGTCGGGTCGAAGGCGCTGCGGCCGTGCAGGACGCGCTGATTGTCGAAGACCAGCACTTCGCCGGGCTGCAACTGATGCTGAAACTGGTTTTGCGGATCGCAGATCAGCCGCGTCAGTTCAGCCAGCGCCTCGATCAGCCCGTCGATCTGGTCCAGAGGTGCCCATTGCGGCGCCAGGCAACGGTCATTGTAGCGGATGCCGGTGACCGCACCCGTCGCGTCGAGGCTGATGACATGCGCCTCGGCGCTGAAGAACACCTCGCCCGAATGCTCGCGGTGGAAGGTGACGCCGTGCCGCGTCAACAGCTCGAACAGGTCAGGCGTGCGCGCCCGCATCAGCTCTGCGACACGAAAGCCGTCGACCATCAGCGATGTGCCGCCGGTGCCCGCGCCCGTGCGGATGGCGTGGAAGAAGATGAAGCCCGGCGGCGCATAACGGAACGGCTCGTCCGTGTGCGGGATTTGCGCCCGCGCCGTCTCGCCCGCCACCCGCGCATCCGGCCGCGAGATGAGATCGAAGACCTTGCCATAGCTGGTTTCGCGGATCGGCCCATAACGGCTGGCAACCCGCGCCGTCGCTTCGGTCTCGGCTGGAACGCGGGTCAACATGGCGATGCCGTGATCCCTCAACGCCCGCAGTGATTGGAAAAGCGCTTCGTCATCCGCGACCACCGCATCGAAGGCGAAGCGGCCGAGCCGTGCGGAGAGGTCGCTGTTCCACAGAAGCGGCTGGAACCGGTCCGGGCCTGAGCCGCCGGCATGGTTTGCCAGTGAGGCCGCGTCGTAGCGCGACACGTGCCCATCCTGCCAAATGACAGTGACCTGCCCGGGCACGGAGACATCGAAGCTCTCGGCATGGACTTCCTTGCCGACATCGGCCGGCGTCAGCCACCTCTTGCCCGAGGCGGTGTCGCCGCATTGCTCGCACTCGCAGGCCAGCCGCAGCCAGCGCGTCGAGAGTTTTGCCGAGCGACCGTCAGCCAAATCGACGGCAATACGTGCGCCTTCTGCGCGCATGGCACGGATTGGTGCGACGGCATGTCTTTGCTGGTGCTTCGGAGTGTCGAGCATCTGATGTCCCCGGCGGTTGAATTTCTTCGACCAGCCTAGGCAGAGAAGAATCCCAACTCAAACGAGTTCCCTTCCCAAAGTTTTGAGATAAATTCAAAACATGGTGCTAAGGGATTTGCCGCTTTCCGGCTTACGAGCGCTGGTGGCCGCCGCCAGGGCCGGCAGCCTGACGCGCGCCGCCGAGGAGCTGGGCGTGACGCCCGGCGCCATCGGCCATCAGATCCGGCAGTTGGAAGACCGGCTCGGCATCAAGCTGGTGCGGCGCGAAGGCAATGGCATCGTGCTTACCCGGGCCGCCGAGGCAGCCCTGCCCGACATCGACCGAGGCTTCGACGCGCTTGCCTCCGGCATGCGGCGGCTGCGCTTCGAACGGCGGGCGGAGACCTTCACCATCTCAGCCGATCCGTCCTTCGCCTCGCTCTGGCTGGCACCGCGCCTTGCGATGGTGCGACCGGCCCTTGGACGGCTCGAGGTCCGCATTGTCGCATCCGTCGCGCTCGAGACAATGGCGGAGGAAGGCGTCGATCTTGCCATCAGCTACCGCAAAGGCGCGGCATCGCACATCGCGGCACTCGACCTCTTCACCGAGCGGGTCATTCCAGCTTGCGCGCCGGCGCTGGTCGAGGGTCACACCGGGCCAACCAGAGCCGAAGTGCTGGACAGGATGCCGCTGCTGCACATCGACCCGACGATGGGCGACGATGTCTACCCCGCCTGGCGGGACTGGTTCATCGCGGCAGCGCGGCAGAGGAAGGATATCGACCAGGGTCCGCGCTTCGGATTGACCATTGTCGCGGCGCAAGCGGCGATCGCCGGGATGGGCGCGTTGCTGGCCAGCGAACTGGTGTTGCGCCGCCATCTCGACGCAGGCCATCTCGTCGAGATCGGGGGCGAGGTACCGGCACTGACCATCAAGCGCCGGCTGGTCTGGCCTGAAAATGGGCCGAAGGCCCGCCGCGCCGCCGTCTTTGCCGCTGAACTGGCAGCGATTGCCGATATCGGCATCGATAGCGCCTTGCCTCAGTAAATCCGTGTCAGGTCAATGCCACGTTCCACCAATCAGTTCGATACCGAGGTCGCATGATTTTCAATTGATTTATTCACCCACTCGGCAGCGAACTGCTCTCTCCAACGAGAGAGAACGCTGTAGAAAACCTCGTCGTCGAGCCATTCCTCCACAACCGTGCCGCCGACATCCTCGGGAGATTCCGTATTCACGAAAGCAATGAGGCGAACCTTGTTGCCGACATCGAATTGGAGAACATGGCTTCCGTCATCGAATGCCTCATCACCATCCGGAGCCCATACGATCGCGTTTCCATAAAGAATTTCGGTGAACTCGATGGCCGGCAGGCCGAAATAATCAACACGAGCGGTTTGCCTGTACACGGCATCGAGGAAAGCCTCGGCAATCTGCGACGCGTCCATGGTCGATAGAAACAGAACTTGATGCGTTCCGCGTCGCCGCAGACGATCATTTACCGCTTCGAAGGAGCAGCCCAACATCGAGGCATCAGGTTCGTGGACACCATACGCCTTCCCTCGAATGTGAATGAGAAAGTAGCCCAACGCGCCTTGCGCATGATTGGGAAATGCCTGCGTGATTGCACTTTCGATAGCAAAGGACGTTCGATCTCCGACCACCGCAGCCATCACTCAGCCTCGTGAGTTTTCTCGCAGGCAAACATTTAGGACGCTGCCCATCAATCGCGCAAATGCAAACGTGCTCTAACGGGGAAAGCCATGCACGCGCCCTAGAAGCCACTGCAATGGATTGCTGACAAAGGCCCGTGTGACGAACGTATCGTGGCCTGCATCCGAGGCGAGGAAGGCAACCGTCCCGGCTTCGAGGCGGCGTGGCGGTTCGGCGCTCGCGTTGAAACCCTGGCCCGCCAGCAACTGCCTGATCTCGGCATTGCCGGAGGCCGAGGATTTGCTGTAGGCGCTGACGAAGAAACTCTTGCGGTGGTGCGCGATCCAGCTGGCAAAAATGTCGGCCTCGTCGAACGCCGCGTCGAGCAGGACGACGCCGAGCAAGCGGCCACCAACATCGCCGTTTTTCAGCACGAAGGCCGCCGGGTTGTAGCCGCCGCTATAGGCGACCAGCACCACCGGCATGGCGTCGAATTTTGCCGCTTTGGCGCCGGTGAGTTTGGCAAGCTCCCGCGCTGCCTCGGCCATGAACTTCGCAAAATAGCCCGGCGTCCAGAAATTCCCGGCGCTGGAATCCTGCGCATCGCTGGCGAATTGCGGCGCCACCAGCACGGCATTGAGGCCCGACGCCTCGAGCTGCGCAACGACCCGCTGGCGCCCGACCACATCGCGCTGCAAGGTTGCGCCATTGCCGTGGAAGAACACGACAATGACCGCCGGCTTGGCCGGATCGAACCCTTTCGGAACTGCCAGCAGCGTCGAGCGGTCGGAATAGGTCTCGTCCTCCCAATAGATGCCGCCGCGCGGCGAGGTGTGGCCGCGCCGGCCACCCGCCGCCGTTACGTCGAGAAACGGCGCGGAGCCGTCGGGCAGCTTGCCCCGGTAGGGAAAGGGCGACACCTGGAACGGCAGGATGGTCGATACGGCCTTGTGCAAGCGCGCCCCCTCACTGGCCACCGGATATGCCACCGTGGCCAGCAATCCGGCGACGATGGCGCGCCGGTCCGGCATCAGGCTGGCACCAGGCGTATGGAAGGCGCCTTCGACGGCAACAGCACCGCGAAGAAGGCCGGAATGGCAATGAGATAGGCGATCGCCGACCATTGCAGCACGGCGCTCAGCCCGAAACTGGTGGCGACGATCGGCACGGCGGCTGAGCCGATCACCGAAAAACAGCCATTGATGCCCCAGGCCCAGACGAACAGATGTTCCTTGCCGAGCCGTGCCAGCCAGGTCATGGCGGTGGCCATCGGCATGCCCATCAGGAAGGCCGGCGGCGACACCAGCAGGAAGCAGAGCAGCAGCCGCACCGCATAGGGATAGGCGCCGATCCAGTCGAGCACCGGCGACAGATAGAAGCCATAGGCGAGCAGAAGCACGCTGACCGCCAGCAGCACCACCGGCAGCAGCGATCTCGCGCGGTCGAAGATACGCTCGGCAAACAGGCTGCCGAGACCGGAGAACACCAGCATCGAGGAGATCAGCACCGAGGCCGACACGGTCGGGTTGGCCAGCGCCACGGTGAAGCGGCTGATCAGCCCGACCTCGACCATGATGTAGCCGAGGCCGAGACAAGCGAAATAGAGGATGGTGCCGAGCTTGCCGCGCGAGCGCGAGAACACGATGCGCCAGCCGAAGATAACCGGCAGCAGCACCAGCGACGCCGCGGTAATGCAGGCAATGCCGAGCGTTGCCCAGATCAGCAGATAACCCCAATCGTCCTGGAACAGGTCGAGCCGGTCCAGCGTGCGCGGCAGGTCGGCGACCTTCACATAGGCAGCGAAATAGGGCTGGTCGTTGCTGAGCGCACGCGTGTCGAAGACATAATCGCTAGCGAGTTTTTGCCAACCGCCGGTCAAAAGTGCGTGCCATGTCATGCGCTGCATTTCCGTCGCCGGCAGCACCTGCGGGCCAGCATCGCCACCAGCGCCCGCGCAGGCATCCAGTGTCGGATCTGCCGGTGCTGTGGGGTCGCAATCGGGGTTGACCGGCGCGGTCGCATCGGCGGCAGGCTGCGTCAGCGTCGCATCCTGTCCGCTGCCGAAGATCGACGCTCGGTAATCATCGAGAACTTTTTGCGCGCCCGAGCCATCATGGGCCATCCCTGGATAATAGACTTCCTCCCACGACATCGACTTGGTGTAGTCGCGCAAGGTCTTGATTTCGGCCTCGGTGAAACCGCCACGCTTGAACAGCACTGTCGTGGTCGAGAGGTAACTCGACACGGCGAAGATGTCGTTGGCCGCGCCCTGTGGGTCGAACGTCCTGGCTGCCTCGGCAATGGTCGAATAGAGCTTCAACACCGATTTCGGCGGCTCTTCCTTGTTCCACAAGGTGATCGACAAGACACCGCCATCGGCGAGAGCATGCATGTAGCTCAGCATCGCCTCATGCGTGTAGGCATACTTTTCCGAGATGGCGAACCCGCCCGGATTGGACAGGCCGACGCTGTCGGCGAGGCTGACGTCGATGACGTCGTAACGCTCCGCCGTGTTGGCAAGGAACAGGCGCCCGTCATAGTCGATCACGTTGAGACGCGGCTCGGCCAGGATGTCGCCTGTGACATCCCTCAGGATCGGATCGCGGAACGCCCGCAACGTCATCGGATTGCTCTCGGCCACGGTCACCGAGGTCGAGCCGGCATTCAGCGCGGCCTGCGTCGAGATACCGCCGCCGAACTGCACGACGAATGTCTTGGGCTTGTCCTTTATGACATAGGGATAGTGCATCGGCAGATAGCGGAAATAGACCTGCTCGGCCGGCGCCAGATTGCGCATGATGCCTTCCGGCCCATCGCCGTCGCGGTACATGCCGACATAGGTGTTGGCCGGCACTTCGGGCATGCCGAAGGCCGCATTGTCGCTCAGGCCCGGCGCGAAATGCATGTAGGAGCTGGCATAGACCTGCAGATCGCCAAACGGCGAGATGCTGCGGTAGATGCGCTTGCCGTCGGGAAAATTGCGGGCATAGGCGACGCCCTTGTACTGCGATACGGCGATGTCCGGGATGCCGAGCCAGCCTGGCAGCATGAGATAGCCAGCAATCGACAGCGCTGCCACGACCACGCCGGCGACGACGCTCTTCCACGCGCCGAAGGCGATGAACCACAGGATCGAGCCAGCGGCCCAGAGCAGCAGCGGCACGACGATGATGGTTTCCGGCGCAAACAGATAGAGCGACACCAGCACGACCAGGCCGGCCAGACCCGAGCCGGTGAGGTCGGCGAAATAGACGCGTCCGAAGGCCGTGCGGCTCTTCAGGAAGACGATGCCGAGGAAGAACGCGCCAGCCAGGAACGGCAGGAGATAGAGCAGGAAATTGGCGAGCAGCCGCCATTTCTGCGCGGGATCGGAAACCAGGAAGATGGCGTTGAACGGCACCGTCTGGGCAATCAAATTGGCGCCGACGGCGAGCGGGCCAATCAGCAACAGGGCTCCGGTGGCCGCGCCTTGCCAGTGGCGGTCGAACCAGCCCTTGCCGGCGAAGATGACGACGCTGGACAGCGAGAAGCCGAGCATGGCGAGGCTGACCACCAGCGAGCCGAAATGCGACCAGCTGCCAACCGCGAACACCCGCATGACCGCTATCTGCAGCGCGATGATGGCGCCGGCGATCAGCCCGACCGCGAGATAATGCGCGAGCCGAGGCGCCTCCAGCGAGGCGATGCTTGGTCGGGAGGTCGATACGACAGCCGTCATTCAGGCCCCTTGATGCGGCGGCTTGGCTCGGCAGGCCTGGACCCGCGCGGCAATGCTCAGCCGTTATGCGTGCCGACGATCTGGTCGCCTTCCAGCTTGGTGAACGGCACGAACGGCACCACCTTGCCATTGTAGATGTCCGAGCGGACGATGTTGAACGTGCCGTCGGCAAGCTGCTGCTTGATCACCTTGAGCACATGCTGGGCGCCCGGCGGGCCGACCGGGATGACCATCACGCCATTGGGCTTCAACTGCTGCAGCAGCGACGGCGGGATATGGTCGATGCCGCAGGTGACGATGATCTTGTCGAACGGGCCGACGCTCTCCCAGCCATAATAGCCGTCGGCGTTGCGGCTGGTGACTGAGCCGAACACGCTGTAGCCGCGATCGATCAGCGCGTCATAGGTGCGGCGCGTGCGCTGCGCCAGCGGATTGATGATCTCGATCGTGTGCACCTTGTCGGTGAGGTTGGCGAGATAGGCCGACTGATAGCCGGAGCCGGTGCCGACCTCGAGCACGGCTTCGCCGAACTGCACGTCGATGGCCGTCGTCATGCGCCCGACCAGATGCGGACCGGAGATCGTCACGCCATAGCCGATGTCGAGGAAGGCGTGATCATAGGCGCGCCCCAGATTCTGCTGCAGCACGAATTCTTCACGCGGCGTGGCAAGGAAGGCGCGCTTGTTGCGGTCGTCCAGCACATCCTTGTTGTAGACCATGATCTGGAAGCGGTCGAATCGCTCGGCCAAAAACTTCGGATCCTCGCCGCGATTGGCCACCATCCAGTCGATGAACGACTTTTTATCCTTGAATGGGATTTCGGCGTTGCGATCATAAGGCACCGGCAGGGCAGCCCTGACAGTGGCCGGAAGAATGGAGAACGCCGCCGCACCCGCCGACAGCGTCAAGAAATCCCGACGCCTCATGGAAAAAGCCTCCAAAAGTGGCCTTTGCCACCCCAAAACCAAGCACTTGATCCGATGCACCGCCTCCGAAAACGAGTCAATGGCCGTCAGGGAGCGGCCGTCCGGGCGGAGAATTTGTGGCAAGCGGGCAACAGTTTTGCCCCCGCAAGCGACTGATTTGGCGTCCTGGAATGGCGCGTGCCATCGTCGCATGGCTCGCCGGGCCGCCTGTTTCACAAATTAGCAGGGGCTGTTTTGCTTGACTTGGCCGCCAAAAGCAGGCAGCAAAACTGCCTCGGAAGGGCAACAACACCACTTTCCTACGCGTGGATGGAACCTCATTTGGCGAAATCCACATCTCGTCGTTGGTTTTGAGAGGGATTGATTAACCAACTTTGTCCATATTTTGAAGCAATCGGCAACCAACGACAGGCGCGGCAAACGCGTCGGGGACCACCTGGGATCACTCGCAGAATGGTCGTCGCGGCTCACAAGGCCACGTACGGGGAAAACCGATTGGAGCAAGATTGGTTGCATGGCGTTGTCGCGTAAACACAAAATAATCTGGGAACAGCGTGAAGGCGGCGAGCAAGTCGACGCATTGCGTTCCCCTTCCTTCAACCCGCAACGGATCGTCCGCTGGGTCGCGGTGCCCGGCGTCAGCGCGGCCGTCGGCCTTTGGCTGATCGGCACCATGGCCGGCCTCAGCTCCGTCGGCGCCTCGCTGTCGGCGACATCGGGTGGCCTGCAGCAGACGCTGTCCATGCCGGGCTCGCTGGCGATGGCCGATCCGCTGAAGCAGCATTTCCTGAGAACCTCGGCGCCATTCGTGCTGGCCAATGCCCATGGCGGCGCACAGGCCCTGCACGACCACGCCGTGCAATGCGGCGCCAGCTGCTTCAAGCTGGCCGGCGTCAGCCCGCAGATGGAGAAATCCGCACGCCTCGTGGCACATGCCAAGCCGGAACAGCCTATTCTGAAGTCGAAGGCGCAGGAGCGCTTCGAACGCATGGAAGCGTCGCTGTCGCCGACCAAGCTCGCTGCCGCCTTTGCCGGCGCGGACAAGCCTGTCGCCTTTGCCACCGCCGGCATGCCTGTCGCGACGGCCAACGCCCGTCCCGTAATTTCCAGCACCGCGCCGCAAATCGCGGAGGCGTCGTTGGTGCCGTCCGCCCAGGTCATGGCCAGCCTGTCTGATGACATGCCGGCTCCCGCGGCGGAACGCTTTGCCCGTGCCGATACCGTCGTCCAGACCGCACCGGCGCCGCAGGGCTTCGCCCAGCCCGAGACGCCCGACAACGCACAGCTGGCGCTGGCCCTTGTCCGGTCGCTGCCGGTCGAAGATGAGGCCTTCGCTTCACCGCTGCCGATGACCGACTCCTCGGCCGATGTCGCGGTTTCGCCTGTCGAGACCCAGCAGGAACAGCCCGGCGACGCCGCCGCGCTGCCGGATGCGCTGACCGACGACGTGCCGCTGCCGACCCGCCGTCCGCAGTTCGACGCGCCGCAGCCCAAGGCCGTCGAGCAGGACAAGCCGGAGCCGCAGCCCAAGATTGCTCAGCCCAAGCTCGCCCAGCAGAAACCGGCGCCGCAGGCAAAGCCGGTCCAGCAGGCCAGGCAACCGGCCCGGCAAGGCCGCGATGGCGGCGATGTGCTGGCCTATGCCAAGCCAGACACGCCCTCGGGCGGCCTCGGCCAGGCGTTCAGGAACCTGTTCAACGGGCCGAACCCCGGAAGCGGAGCCGGACATGGTGTCGCCGTCTATGACATCAGCGCCAAGACCGTCTACATGCCGGACGGCCAGCGGCTCGAGGCGCATTCGGGTCTCGGCGCCATGGTCGACCAGCCACGCTATGTCCATGTGAAGGATCGTGGCCCGACGCCGCCCAACACCTACAATCTGTCGCTGCGTGAATCCCGCTTCCACGGCGTCGAGGCCCTGCGCCTGACCCCGGTCGGTGGCGGCAACAAGTACAATCGCAACGGCCTGCTCGCCCACACCTACATGCTGCGCGGCGGCCGCGCGGAGTCCAATGGCTGCGTCGTCTTCCGGGACTATGCCCGCTTCCTCGCCGCCTTCAAGAAGGGCAAGATCACGCGTCTCGTCGTGGTGCCGCGCCTGAACGGATCGCCGACCCAGGTGGCGACGGACAACGCACGCGGCGCCTGAGCGCGACAGGCAGCACCACTCCGGGCCTGACTCCTCCTGACAGCCTTCTGTCAGGAGCCGCATCCGGACGTACGCCTCGCTCCATCCCGCTCTTTCCATTTTGGCCAAGACCTCCCATATTCCGGACATGGCCAAATCCCCCGACAAGAGAACGCCCCCGACGGCGAATGACGACCGCGCCGCGCCCAAGCGGCGCAGTCCGCTGACCGATTTCCTCGACGCTTCGGAGCCGCTGCACAGAGGCGGCTTCGCCGAGATGCCGCAGCCCGAACTGTCGGGCACGCCGCTCGCGGGGTCGATCGCGGATTGGGCAGAGCAGATCGAGCAGGAGGCCGAGAAGGAAGGGCGTCAGATCGGCAAGGGCGACGGCGGCAAATCGCCAAAACCGTCGAAGAAGATTCCCGAGCGCTCCGCCGCCCCGGGTCGCAGTTCGCGTGGCACTTCGATGGGTGGCGCGGCAACGGCCAGGGAGCGGACTGCGGCCGGCCTCAATCCGGTCGCAGGCCTCGATATCTCGCTGGAAGACGCCGAGACCATGGCCTCGAGCAGCGTCACAGCCACGGTGGCGGCGCTGTCGGCGCTGATCGAATCCGGCAATCCGCTGCACAAGGACGGCGTGCTGTGGACGCCGCATCGCCCTGCCCGCCCGGAAAAATCCGAAGGCGGCATCGCCATCAAGATGGTGTCGGACTTCGAGCCCGCCGGCGACCAGCCGACCGCGATCAAGGACCTGGTCGAAGGTGTCGACAACAACGACCGCACCCAGGTGCTGCTCGGCGTCACCGGCTCGGGAAAAACATTCACCATGGCCAAGGTGATCGAGCAGACGCAGCGCCCTGCCTTGATCCTGGCGCCCAACAAGACGCTGGCCGCGCAGCTCTATTCGGAGTTCAAGAAATTCTTCCCCGACAATGCGGTGGAGTATTTCGTCTCCTATTACGATTATTACCAGCCGGAAGCCTACGTTCCGCGCACCGACACCTTCATCGAGAAGGAATCCTCGATCAACGAACAGATCGACCGCATGCGCCATTCGGCGACGCGCTCGCTGCTTGAGCGCGACGACGTCATCATCGTCGCCTCGGTGTCCTGCATCTACGGTATCGGCTCGGTCGAGACCTATACGGCGATGACCTTCCAGATGCAGATCGGCGACCGGCTCGACCAGCGCGCCCTGCTCGCCGATCTCGTCGCCCAGCAGTACAAGCGCCAAGACATCAATTTCGTCCGCGGCTCGTTCCGCGTGCGCGGCGACACGATCGAGATATTCCCCGCCCACCTGGAAGACCGCGCCTGGCGCATCTCGATGTTCGGCGACGAGATCGAGCAGATCACCGAATTCGACCCGCTGACTGGCCAGAAGACCGGCGAGTTGAAAAGCGTGAAGATCTACGCCAATTCGCACTATGTGACGCCGCGCCCGACGCTCAACCAGGCGATCAAGTCGATCAAGGAAGAGCTCAAACAGCGGCTCGTCGAGCTGGAGCGCGCCGGCCGTCTGCTCGAAGCCCAGCGGCTGGAACAGCGCTGCCGCTTCGATCTCGAAATGCTGGAAGCCACCGGCTCTTGCGCTGGTATCGAGAACTATTCGCGCTATCTCACCGGCCGCCAGCCAGGCGATCCGCCGCCGACCCTGTTCGAATACATTCCCGACAATGCGCTGGTCTTCATCGACGAAAGCCACGTCACCGTGCCGCAGATCGGCGGCATGTATCGCGGCGACTTTCGGCGCAAGGCGACGCTGGCGGAATACGGCTTCCGCTTGCCCTCCTGCATGGACAACCGGCCGCTACGTTTCGAGGAATGGGACGCCATGCGCCCGCTCTCCGTCGCTGTCTCGGCGACGCCGGGCGGCTGGGAAATGGAACAGGCGGGCGGTGTCTTCGCCGAGCAGGTCATCCGGCCGACCGGCCTGATCGATCCGCCGGTCGAGGTGCGCCCGGCCAAAAGCCAGGTCGACGATGTCGTCGGCGAGATCCGCGACACCACCAAGGCCGGCTACCGCACGCTGGTGACGGTGCTGACCAAGCGCATGGCCGAGGACCTGACCGAATACCTGCATGAACAGGGCGTGCGCGTTCGCTACATGCACTCCGACATCGACACGCTGGAGCGCATCGAGATCCTTAGGGATTTGCGCCTTGGCGCCTTCGACGTGCTGGTCGGCATCAACCTTCTGCGCGAAGGTCTCGACATCCCCGAATGCGGTTTCGTCGCCATTCTCGATGCCGACAAGGAAGGGTTTCTGCGTTCCGAGACGTCGCTGATCCAGACCATCGGCCGCGCCGCCCGCAACGTCGACGGCAAGGTCATCCTCTATGCCGACCAGGTCACCGGCTCGATGGAACGCGCGATGGCCGAAACCAGCCGCCGCCGCGAAAAGCAGATGGAGTGGAACGAGGCCAACGGCATCACGCCGGAATCCGTGAAGTCGCGCATCTCAGACATTCTGGACTCGGTCTACGAGAAGGACCATGTCCGCGCCGACATCTCGCAGTTCACCGACAGCGCCGGCGCCATGATGGGCAACAATCTCAAGGCGCATCTCGACGCCATGGAGAAGCAGATGCGCGACGCCGCCACCAATCTCGACTTCGAGAAGGCGGCCCGTATCCGCGACGAAATCAAGCGCCTGCGTGAGATGGAACTGTCGATCTCCGAAGACCCGCTGGCCAAATATGCCGACATGGAAAGCCCGGTCTCGGGTCGCGAAAAGGGCAAGCACAACAAGGGCGTGGCCAAACATCGTACATCCGAGGAACAGGAGCGTTTCCGCAAGCTCGACGAAGCCCGCGCCGCCGAAGAGGCGGCCAGGGCTGCCCGGACCAACCTCTTCCGGAAGCCGGCGCTTGACGAGATGGGCGCCGACGGCGCCGTGCCGGTGAAAAAGCCGCTGTTTTCCAAACCCTCGATTGACGATATGGGGCCGGGCACCGACATGCCGACGCCAGCGGGTGCCGTATCGCGATCGCTGTTCAAGAAGCAATCGGCCGAGGAGGCGCATGGCTCCGACTTCGGCATCCCCGGCGATGCCACCAAGCCGCTGTTCAAGAAGAATTCGCTGGACGAGATGACGGTGCGGCGGACGGAAAAGCCGGTCGAAGGAAAAGTGCCGGCAAAGCCGCCGATCTCCCCCCAAGTGGGGGAGATGTCCGGCAGGACAGAGGGGGGCGCGAAGGATCACGGCGCCAAACCAACCGTCCGCCAGCGCGCTGGCATCGGCTCCTACGAGGATCCAGGCGACGCCCGCCGCGAAAAGCGCCGGCCTGGCAAGACGGGGCGACCGGGGAAGTAGAGCTTTTCCGTTCTCCCCGTATGGGAAAAGGAAGTACCCGTCTGCCACCGTTGCGAACTTTCGATGCAAGCCACTAGAATGCGCGATGGTCGTCACTCGCAGACTTCAGGAAGACGAGTTCAAGGCTTGCTTTGCAGAGCCCATGACGAACGTCACCACCGTTGCGGAGGCTCCAGTAGACATATGGCCTTATGTCGACGCGCTAGACCTGGACGAAATCGGTGTGCCCTATCTGAACGACGTACACTATGTTTATCGGGACGCCCAAAACCGGTTTGACCAAGTTCTGATCGGCACAGGCAGGTTCAACGCCCTTCTTGTGATCGTGGTTGATCTTAGCAGAAGCACGGTTTTCGGCCATTTCCTGCTCGACCTTAACGAGGAATATGGAGTAAGCGGCGGCCATCTGAGACCTGTCTGATCCGCGTGCCCCTGGACCATGCACCCGCCCTTGTCAGTCGCTGGTTGAAACGATAGGGCCGTGGCAGCGTCTCCTTCGCACCTTCCCACCGGGCCCCACCCATGAAACCCAGGGACATCGCCGCCTACGCCTTCCTGGCCGTCACCTGGGGCCTGTCGTTCCTTGTCCTGCTCAAGGTCGTGCATGCCTTTGGCTGGGTCGGCGCGGTCACCCTGCGGTCGCTGATCGCCGGCACGACGCTCTTCCTGTTGGCCGCCGCGACACGGCGGCGGCTTGATTTCAGCGCCGGCTGGCGGCATTTCGTCGTGGTTGGCGCGACGACAGTCGCGGCACAGCTGATCGGCCTGTCCTACGCAACGCCGCGCATCGGCACGGCGATGGCCGCCATCCTCGTTGCCGCGATCCCGCTGTTCTCGATGATCCTCGGCCAGTTGTGGGGGCTGGAGCGCATCACACTTCGTGGACTGGCAGGGTTGCTGGTCGGCGCCACGGGGATCATCATCCTGGTCGGCTTCCCTGCTGTCCCGATCACGGCCTCCTTCGCGTTCGGGTGCGCCGCCTCGCTGTTCAGCTCCTTCTCCGCTGCCTTCGGCAGCAATTACGCCAACCGCCATTTGCGCTCGGCAGGCTCGTTCGAACTCACCGGCGCCGCCTTCCTGTTCGGCGGCCTGATGACGCTGCCATTGCTGTTGGTCGTGCCGGTGCCGGCCATGCCAACCCTTGCCGACGTCCTGTATCTTGTCCTTCTCGCCTGCGTGATGAGCGCGCTGACTTATGTCGTCTATTTCCGGCTGGTGGCCAGCATCGGCGCGACCAGGACGATCAGCGTCGAATTCGCCGTGACCACGATCGCGGTGCTGGTTGGCACCGTCATGCTCGGCGAGTCGCTGACCATCATCCAGGGTTTCGGCGCGCTGGCGATCATCGGCGGATGCATATTGGTGCTGGACCCGTTTCCGCGCCGGGTGAAGGCGACCGCCTTGCCATCATCCCCGCCTTTGGTGTAATCGCTCCCTAACACTCGAACGTCTCGAAAGGAGGGCTCACGTGTTTACGTTTTTTCGTCACCATCGTCAGCGTGGCCCGATTTCTGCCCTGCGAGTTCGCTTGCAGGGCTGACCAGGGACGGTCCGGGTTTTTCCCGCTTCGATTTTTTGGTCTGCCCTTCGTGGTGCGCAACACTGAGCCTGATGGCCGGAATGCGCACCGTCAAAGTGCATTGAGCCGGACACCGGCAAGACCAGAGAAATCAAAATGGCCTTGATCAGCCTCAAAAACCTCGGCGTCACCATGAGTGCGCCGCTGTTTGCAAACCTCGACCTCACCATTGGCGCCGGCGACCGGCTCGGCATCGTTGCCGCCAACGGCCGCGGCAAGTCGACCTTGCTGAAATGCCTGACCGGCGAGATGGAGCCGACCTCCGGCGACATCACCCGCACGCGCGGCCTGCGCGTCGGCCATGTCGAACAGGCCGTTCCCCCCGCTTTGCTCGGCCGCACCTTCTATCAGGTGGTTGCCGATGCCTTGCCGCCGGAGCAGGCCGACAGCGAGCTGTGGCGTGTCGACGTGGTGCTGGATTCGCTTGATGTGCCGGAGGCGATGCGCGAGCGAAAAATGCAGGCGCTGAGCGGCGGCTGGCAAAGGCTGGCGCTGATCGCCCGCGTCTGGGTCACTGATCCCGACGTGCTGCTGCTCGACGAGCCGACCAACCATCTCGACCTTGCCCGCATCTCCCAGCTGGAAAGCTGGCTGAACGCATTGCCGCGCGAGGTGCCCGTCGTCATCGCCAGCCATGACCGCGCCTTCCTCGACGCCGCTACCAACCGGACGCTGTTCCTGCGCCCGGAACAATCGCCGGTTTTCGCGCTGCCCTATTCCCGCGCCAGACAGGCTCTCGACGAGGTCGACGCCTCGACGGCGCGCAAGTTCGAGCGCGACATGAAGGTCGCTCAGCAGCTGCGAAAGCAAGCCGCCAAGCTCAACAACATCGGTATCAATTCGGGCAGCGACCTGCTGACGGTGAAAACCAAGCAGCTCAAGGAACGTGCGGAGAAGCTGGAAGAGGCCGCGAACCCGGCGCATCGCGAGAAGTCGGCCGGTGCGATCCGGCTTGCCAATCGCGGCACCCACGCCAAGGTGCTGATCACGCTCGACGACGCGGCGGTCGAAACGCCTGACGGCACGCTGCTGTTCAGGACCGGCAAGCGCCACATCTGCCAGGGCGACCGCATTGTGCTGCTTGGCAGCAACGGCGTCGGCAAGTCGCGTTTCGTCAATTTGATCCGCAACGCCATCGTCGAGCCCGACACGGTGCCGAACGTGAAGGTGACGCCGTCGACAGTGCTCGGCTACAGCGACCAGGCGCTATCCGGCATCAGCGGCGACGACACGCCGCTTGCGATGGTCTCGCGCCGCTATGATGTCGGCGAACAGCGAGCCCGCTCGCTGCTTGCCGGCGCCGGCGTGGTCATCGAGATGCAGGAGAAAAAGATCGGCGTGCTGTCCGGTGGCCAGAAGGCGCGGCTGATGATGCTGGCGCTGAGGCTCGCCAACCCCAACTTCTACCTGCTCGACGAGCCGACCAACCATCTCGACATCGACGGCCAGGAAGCGCTGGAGGAGGAATTGCTCAGGCACCAGGCAAGCTGCGTGCTGGCCTCGCACGACCGCTCCTTCATCCGCAATGTCGCCAACCGCTTCTGGCTGATCGAGAAGCGGAAGCTGACCGAGGTGGAAGACCCGGAGGGCTTTTCCGCGACGTGGCCGAAGCGGGCGGTTGAAGAAGGCCACGCCTCCGTCGGGCCGGCATTCGAGGGTTGCCGGCCCGCACTTTCCCGCCAGCCGGAAAAGGCGCATCCTCAGGGTTTCGCGAGCCGAGGGAGGAAACCGGTCATGCGCGGGGTGGACGTCGTCAATAACCTTTATGATGCCTATGCAAAACGCGACATCGTGGGCGCGCTGGCCCACTGTTCCGACGATGTCGTCTTCCGCTGGGTCGCCGAACCGCAGGCCCCTTTCATCGCGGCAGGCAACGGCAAGCAGGAGTTCCTTGCCCGCCTCATGGCGCTGGACAAGGATTTCGAATATCGGAGCTTCGTCCCGGTGGACATCATCGACGGCGGCGACAGGATCGCGGCACAGGTCGAAATCCATATGACGCGCAAAACCACCGGCCAGGAGCTTGTCATGCGAATCGCTGATTTCTGGACGCTACGCGACGGCGAGATCATCGAGATGGTGGAATATTACGATACCGCGCTCGCCGCATCGGTCATCTGAAATAGTTTCGACGACCTGTCGGATCGCCTGAACCTGCCTCGTCCTTGGGATGCCGACACGATGATGCCGGCATCAACCCAGGGAGAACCATCATGTCGGTCTTTTCATCCATCGGTCGCATCGCAACCCGGTATGCGGCAGCGCGTGCCCGCCACCGCAGCGAACGCATCCTGCTTTCACTGCCGGCAGCAGTGCGCAAGGATATCGGCTTTCCGGAAATCCTCGACACCCATTACGGCCCTCGCGATTGACGCCGGCCGCCAAGGTGGCCTCCAGTCAATCATGCGTGTCGCCCGAAAGCGGCGTCGCCTGCATCGATCCGCGCGTTTCGAAAGCCTCGAACCAGCGCGTCAGCCGCGCCCGAGAGCGGAAAGGCGGCAGGTTGCGGAACGCCATCCAGGACAGCGTGGTGGCGAGCGCTATATGGCCGACATGGAGCGGCGCTTCGTCGTCCAGCGTGCTTTCGATCCAGTCGTAGCTCGCTTCGATCTTGTCCCGGTATCCCTGCGCAAGAGCACCATAGCGCAGCGGTTCGGGTCTCCTTTCCGTCTCCCAGCGCAAGGCTATGCCCGTCTGCGCCAACCCTTGGGCGACCGACTGCAGCCGCAATGCCTGCCAGCGCGCCTCGCCGTCTTGCGGCAAAAGCTTGCGGCCGTCATGCAGCGTGTCGAGATAGGCGCAGATGACGTCGGAATCGAAGAGCGCCGATGCGTCCGGCCGTAGCAGCACCGGCACTTTGCCGAGCGGATTTTCGGCATAGACGCGGGCATTGCGCAAGGTTGGACTGGTCTCGTGATGGATAACCTCGAGCCGATCGGCAATGCCGACCTCATGGGCGAAGACAAGCGCCTTGCGCGCGAAGGGTGAGTGGGTCTGGTAGTAGAGGATCATTGTCGTCTCAGGGGCTTTGAGGAAGCGGCACGAAGCCCCCGTTTCTAGCCTGCGCGCTGCGAGAATTGCGCTCTGATTGGGGGCCGTCGACGCAAGTTCGTTTCACGCCTTCTGTTCAAACCGCCGTTTGCACTGCCCGCCAAAAAATTTCGCGACCGTGTAGGATCGCCGTCACCTCACGCGTCCTAGGGTTCGCAAGGCCAAGCCAAACGCCCAAGCCAGAAGCAAAGAGGAGCAAGACATGACTGACCAGACCCCCGTTCAGCCCAGGGCAGAAGTGCTCGGCGGATTGACCCCTTATCTGCAGGTCGACGGCGCCTTCAAGGCTGCCGAATTCTACGCAAAGGCCTTTGGCGCGGAACAGGTCTTTTCCTATCCGCCTGACGAAAAAGGCCGCACCATGCATGTCCATCTTCACGTCAACGGCTCGACGCTGATGCTGGGCGACGCCTTTCCCGAACACGGCCACCCCCACCAGAACCCACAGGGCTACACGCTGCAGCTGCATCTCCAGGACGACACGATCGAAACCTGGTGGCAGCGCGCCATCGAGGCCGGTTGCGAGGAAGTGGTGCCGCTGCAGGTGATGTTCTGGGGCGACCGCTGGGGCCAGGTGAAAGATCCATTTGGCGTCGCCTGGGCGATGAACGCGCCGGTGAAATAGGCTTCCTAGCGAGCAGGCGTCGCCCGCCAATGTCAGGGCTGACGCGCTCACCGCGCCGGGTCGTATCCCCGCCGACCCGGCGCTCGTTTTTCAGCAAAGGAGTTCGCCATGTCCTATGTCGATGGTTTCGTACTTGCCGTGCCAAAGGCAAAACTCGACGACTACAAGAAGCTGGCCAGCCTCGCAGGCCCGATATGGAAGGAACACGGCGCGCTTGCCTATGTCGAATGTATCGGCGACGACGTGCCCTATGGCGAGTTGACCTCGTTTCCACGCGCCGTTCAGGCGAAAGACGACGAGATCGTCGTCTTCGCCTGGGCGGTCTATGAATCCAGGCAGAGCCGCGACACGGTGATGGCCAAGGTGATGGCCGACCCGCGTTTGAAACCCGATTGGGGGACCATGCCCTTCGACGCCAAGCGCATGATCTTCGGCGGCTTCCAGCCGTTCATGGAGCTTTGAATTGCTCTGCCCCAGGGTAGGTTGAGATTGAGGTCAGGCCGAACCGAGAACGGTGGTTTCCGAGAACCGGAACGGAACGTACTTCAAGTACGTGAGTACCGGAAGCGAAGGGGACCGCCGTTCGCAGGCCGGCCTCACCTCAATATCAGCCCAGCTTGTCGAGCAGCGGCTTCAGCCGGTCCCCATAGCGCTTCCACAGATCGACCGAGCCTTGATACATCGGCTGGCGCACCTGCGCGGCGGAAGCCGTGCGCACCGGCCGGTCGGTCTCGTGGAACGACAAGACGGCATCGTCCCATGGCAGGCCGAGATAGTCGATGAGCGCCCAGCTCTGCCCTTCCTGATCGGCGACGAAATCCTCATAGCGCACATCATGCACGACGCCGGGCAACACGCTGTGCCAATGCGCCATGATGTCTGTGTAGAGATTGTGGAAGTCGGCGAGTTCGCTGAGCTCATAGCCATAGCGGTGGCTGTCACCCCGGAAATGCACCTTGAAGATGGACAGGCATGTCGCAACGGCATCGCGGGCGACGTGGATGATCCTGGCCTTCGGCATCATCATGTGGATGAAGCCGATTAGCAGGAAGTTGCCCGGCATCTTGTCGGTGACATGGCTGATATGGGGATAGCGGGCATGCAGCATGTCGAGATAGGCTTGGCCTGCCTCGGCAAAATCCGCATCATCCGTCTCCGACACGCCCCAGGGAAAGCCGCCTGGCATGTTTGCCGGGAACTGATTGCCGACCACCTTCTTCAAGATGCTAAGCTCGCCCGCGCCATAGACCTTGGGATGGCTGGCGATGATCTGTTCGACCAGCGTCGTGCCGGAGCGCGGCATGCCGACGACGAAGATCGGCGCGTCATCGGTGATCGGGCTCGGTCTGCGCCTTTCGAAGAAGCCGACATCGAACACCGTCTTCATCGCCTCGAATTCGGCGCGCGTCTTGACGGGATCATAGTTGATGCCCTTGCGGCGAATGGCATTGCCTTCGGCGAAATAGTCGAAGGCCCTGGAGTAATCCTTCAAATCGTCATTGGCCTTGCCGAGGCCGAAGGACAGCTGCATGCGTGCCAAGCTGTCCTGCGGCGCCTTGGCATGCTCTGCTTCCATGCCGGCCAATTCGGCATCGCGCTCCTTCTGGCGCTTGACCTGCGTCAGCATCAGCCAGGCCGTGGCCATGCCGGGGTTCACCGCCAGCGCCTGCCGGAACAGGTCGGCCGCCTCGTCGAGCTTGCCCTTTTCCATCAGCCCGACGCCCAGCCCGCGCAGCAGGTCTGCATCTTTGGGGCGGATGGTCAGCGCTTCGCGGAAGACAGCCAGCGCCTCATCCAGGCGTCCGGATTCCTGCAGCGTCTCGGCAAGCCCGATCCGAGCGCGGACATGGAAGGGATTGCGCGCGACCGTGCCGCGATAGATCTCCTCTGCCTCCTCGAACTGGCCAAGCTGCGTCAGCGACGAGCCGAGATTGTCGCGCGCCGCGAGTTGCTCCGGCCGCAGATCCACCGCGCCTCGGAAGAAATCGATTGCCGCGGCGACGCGGCCGAGGTCGCGCATCACCGTGCCGAAATTGTTGAGGAAATCGGCGTTCGTCGGCTGCAGGCTCACCGACTGCTCTATGAGATCCAGCCCCTCTTCGCTGCGCCCGGTCTGGTGCAGCAGCAGCCCCAGGAAATGCGCCGCGGCCGCGTGTTTGGGCTGACGCGCCAGCACCTGCCGGTAGATCGTCTCAGCCTCTTGCCGGCGCCCGGCCTGATGCAATTGCAGGGCCTGCTGGACGTACTGGTCGAGGCCCAACGGCGGCTGTCCGCCCGCGCCAGACCTGGCTCCCGCACCCGCCGCTCGTCTCTGATCTCTGTTAATGGGAAACCTGCCGTGTTTGTCCGCCTGCCGCGATCTAAGCCATTGGCGCGGCAGGTTCAAGTCTTGGCGTGGTTCTGCGCCCTTTCGACGCCTTGCAGCGATCAGATCAGGCGGTTGGCTTCGGCAACCTGCCTGGCCCGCCTCACGGTGCCATCGGTGTCGGAGATCGTGCGCCTCGCCGCCTCATCGCTTCTGATGGTCAGCCGTGCCGACTTGACGATCATCGGCTGGCCATTGGCGCCAATGGCAATGGCGTGCATGGCGGTTGGCTTGATAATCGGATTGACCGCTGCGGTCTTCCCTCTCGAGGTTCTGACGGAAACCATGTTTTATCCTTTTCCGGAGCAAATAAAATACAGATGCCAGGGAAAACCCCCAGCACGTTCACAAGAATTTTTTAGAAATATCTTGAACCCATAGCAGAATTATCTGAACATTTATAGCGATCTATTTTTCGGCCAAAGCCGGCAGATTTTACAAATCTTCTTGAAAAGGTTGCCCAATCGAGCTATATGACAAAGATCGTTTGGGCCAGAATTGGCATCTCGCGGCGTCAGAGGTTCTCGACCCGCCAATCTCATTCCAAATCATCGGCACCGGGCGCGCGGCAGATTGGCCGTGCGACGATTTCTCAGTCCTCGAAAGACACAAATGACCACCGGAACCGTGAAGTTCTACAATGGCCAGAAGGGTTTTGGCTTCATTCAGCCGACCGATGGCGGCAAGGACGTATTCGTCCATGTCAGCGCATTGGAGCGCGCCGGTTTCCCTGGCCTCGCCGAAGGCCAGAAGCTGCAATTCGAGTTGGAGCGTGACGGCAAGGGCCGCGACTCGGCCGCCAATCTGCAACTGATCTGATCCGGCCGAATTCGATGAACGCTGACCACGGATGTACTGGCAGCTCTCGAAATCGGCTTATTTCCGGTGATTGCCGGAAATAGGAAAGCGGGGCCTCGTCCCCGCTTTTTTGCTTTCAGGCCGCCGTTTTACGTGACGACCAAAGCGTGAACCGATCAAGATGTGAACCAGTCAAGGCCAGGACAATGCCGGACCGCACCACCCACTCTATCGCCCACTTCACCGCAGCTTTCGCGCTCGGTGGTCTGGAGGGCCAGTTGCCGGCCGGCGACTACGACATCGATCATGATGAAGAGCTGATCGAGGGCATGTCGCGCGCTGCCTGGCGTCGCGTTGCCACCTTCATTCACCTGCCGGCAAGGGGCGGTTGAGAACCCGACCACCAGCCAGCTTGTCGCCATCGACCACCTCGAACTCGAAACCGCGCTGAAGCGCGACCGGGAGAATGCAGCATGATCCGTTTCCAGCAGAATACGCGCCCGCGCACCGACACCCCCTCTCACCTTTTCGCCATCGGCCAGACGGTGCGCATGAAGAGCCGCACCGGCCTCGTCCAGAAGACGGCGGAACTGTTCGAGATCAAGAGCAGGCTGCCGGTCAAGGACGGCTCGCCGCAATACCGCATCCGCAGCGAGCAGGAGACCCACGAGCGGGTCACCACCGAAGACAATCTCGAACCGGCAGACAATCCGGTTGTCGCCGGCAATCCAGCGGTCTGAAATCCCCGAAAAGCCAGCCAACACGCATAGGAGCGTCCATGTCCAAGGGTCAACAGCGAAGCAATCGCGAAACGCGCAAGCCGAAGAAAGACAAGGTCGTGGCCAAGGCGGCCGCTCCCTTCGGCTCATCGGTCAAGCAGGCGGAGAGCAGCCTGAAGCCGAAGTCCAAGAGCTGACATCCAAGAACTGATATCCCCTGGGGCGCTTCACATGCGCCCCATCGCCCGCTGTGAGCAGGCGATGAACTGACGCAACAAGCCAAATGCTCTGACACGGAGGCTTGCTTGAACTTCGTCATCGAGTTCTACAGGTCGCGCGACGCCGAGGAAGCGACGCTCGACAAGGTGTCGCTGGAAGCGCCCACGCTACGCGCCGCCCTGCAAGGTGCGACCGCCCTGTTCCACAGCCTGGCCATGCCGCAGATCCCCGACCGCCTGCGCATCTGCGACGAGGACGGCAGAGAGCTTTATGCCGGGCCGGCCGATGGAGCGTATCGGGCCTGATGGATTTCGCCCGCCTCAACGCGGCGCGTCTTGGCAACCGCATCCGGATAATCATCGCCGCGCAACCGCAAGCGCCTTGCGACGTTGGGCCTGCACAGCCATTTGCAGGAGCCACACGATGTCCCTCACCGCCTTTGCCCTGAACTGCTCGCTGAAAGCGTCCGGCGACAAGGAAAAATCCTCGACTGACAAGATTATCGCCGATCTGCTCTCGGCGCTCAAACCGCATGGCGTGAAGGGCGAGGTCGTGCGCGCGCTCGATCATGACATCAAGCCTGGCGTGCTCTCCGACATGGGCAAGGGCGACCACTGGCCAAAGCTGCGCGAAAAGATCGTCGCCGCCGATATCTTCATCCTTGGCCTGCCGATCTGGATGGGTCAGCCCTCCAGCATCGCCAAGCGTGTCATGGAGCGCATGGATGCCTTTCTCGATGAGGCCGACGACAAGGGCCGCATGCCGGCCGCCGGCAAGGTCGCGCTGGTGGCGATCGTCGGCAATGAGGATGGCGCCCACCATTGCCATGCCGAATGCTTCCAGGCGCTCAACGATGTCGGCTTTACGATTCCCGCCAATGGCGGCGTCTACTGGGTTGGCCAAGCCATGGGCGACGTCAACTATGTCGACCTGCCGAAGACCCCGAAAGCGGTCTCCGGCATGATCGAGATGGCAGCGTCAAATGCCGCGCATCTGGCCACCCTGCTGAAGGCCAGGGCCTATACCGGGGTGGCCAAGTAGCGCCTTCTCAGCACGGCCCATCGCCAACGATGCGATAATCCGCGGCGCGGGCTTCGCAGGCGTTGGGGAAGCTGCGCATCTCGCCGTGCCGGCGGGCGCAGACAGGCGCGTATTCGCGGGTGCAGAACGTCTGCTCTTCCCCACCGCCACCGCCACCGCCACCGCCGTCACCACGGCAGGGACCGTCGCGCACGATGCGGTAACCGGCGCGGTCGGCAAGGCAGCCGTTGGCGAAAGTCTGGCGATCGTCGCCGCGGCGGGCGCAGACCGGCTCGTATTGCCTGGAGCAATATTGCGGTTCGGGGCGCGGCGGGCGTGGACGGGGTCCCGGTCCGTCATCGACGACCACTGTGCAGGCGGCCAGAAGCGCCGACACGCACAGCAAGGCAAACCCTTGCAGCGAGAAGCCAAAACCTTGCCGCGAAAACATTGACGCCAGAAATTTCATGCTGATCTCTCCCCCGATCGCGATCCTCACCATTGCCCCGATCCTCGCCATTCCCTTGTCAAATGCAACCCCTGTTTGCAGCCTCGCACCGGGGCGGCGTCGGGAACCAGGGCGACCGGCAATGGCTGTCGTTGGCCGCCTCTGGCCCATGCGTGACTGTGGCTGTGGGCCGATGACCCGATCCGCAACCAAGCCTATCTGCGGCCCATCGACGCTCAAATCAGTCGATTCTTGCGTCGGGATGCGCCCAGTGCGGCGGCCCGCGGCGCTATCTTGCAACCTTCACGTTTCCGTGCGATAAATTCCGTGTTCGGGCATTTGCGACCCGGAGAGCGGAACGTTTTGGACGACCTTTCCCCGATACTGTGAATCTCTGACGGCCCCGTTTTCGGCGGGGGGTTTGACCATGCGCCAATGCATGACTGCCGAAGCAACCACCGGGAACTGCCCATTGCGCCAGGCGGCGGGCGGAACCACCAAAGACTGAACGGGTGAAGGAGTTTCCCCAATGGCCCAGACCGGCACCGTTAAATTCTTCAACGCTACCAAAGGCTTCGGTTTCATCACGCCCGATGGTGGCGCCAAGGACGTGTTCGTCCATATCTCGGCGATCGAGGCTTCGGGCCTGCGCACGCTCGTCGACGGCCAGAAGGTCACCTTCGACGTCGAGCCGGACCGCATGGGCAAGGGCCCCAAGGCGGTCAATCTCCGCGCTGCCTGAGGCATCGGCGCGCCGCACGTCCTTGACGGCGTGCGAAGGAGGTTCCAGGCCATAAATGGCGACTGGAGGCACAAACGAATTTTGAAGGCGCGGTGATTTTCGCCGCGCCTTTTTCATGTCGGAACTTTTTTCATATCCGCAGCTTTTTCAGGGCACTGACGCTACGGAAGTGCCTGCAAAACTTTCTCTTGCCGATGACGCTAAAATAAAGGACAAATTTCCTCTCGGGCATTTGCCGGCCCGAGACTGGAGTTTATGGGATCAAAGGGAGCTTCCCATGCCGCAGACCGGCACCGTCAAATTCTTCAACCATGCCAAGGGCTTCGGCTTCATCACGCCGGACGATGGCGCGAAGGATGTCTTCGTCCATATTTCGGCCGTGCAGGCGTCGGGTCTTCCCGGTCTCGAAGATGGGCAGAAAGTGACATTCGACACCGAGCCGGACAAGCGCGGCAAGGGACCCAAGGCCGTCAACCTGTCGGTCGGCTGAGCCGGCTTCAGACCAGGTCGGCGGGCAGCCGCGCCTAGCGAGCGTGCGATTTTCGGCGCCTTTTTTTGAATTATTACGTCGAAATCCGTTCAGCCCCCGTTCAGCCACGGTCGCATATTAGTCTTTGGTAAAGCCGGACCGCATCCCCTGCAAACTGCACGGCCCGGTACGAAGGAGACCAAGATGAACAGAATTTTCAAGACTGTCGTGCTGTCCGCCGCCGTGGCCGGCACCATGCTTGCGGCCTTGCCCGCGGCCAACGCCGATGACTGGGGTCATCACCGCCGCCACCACAACGGCGATGCCATTGCCGCCGGAGTCCTCGGCCTCGCGGCCGGCGCGCTGATCGGTGGCGCGTTGGCCAATGACCAGCCACCCGCCTACGCTGACCGCTACTACGATGACGGCTACGACCGTGACGTCGTGGTGCGCCCGGCCCCGGTCCGCCGCTATTACGCCGAGCCACAGGTTGTCTATGCCGACCGCTATGCCGAGCCGTGGACCCGTGACTGGTACAACTACTGCTCGGACCGCTACCGCACCTTCAACAGCCGCACCGGCACGTTTACCGGCAATGACGGCGAGCAGCATTTCTGCACCGCGAACTGAGTGCATGTCGCCCAAAAGTGCGCAGCGGTTTTGGGATAACGACTTGCAAGGCAAGAGGTTAAAGCGCGAAGCGCTTTTATGACTTCCCTGCCCCAAAACAAAAAAGCGCTGACCGCGAGGTAAGCGCTTTTTTGCTGTTTAGCTCTCCGCCGCTGGTGGGCCGATCCAGCTGAATATCCGCTTAGCCTAGGTCAGGAACGGATTGGTCCTGCGCTCCTCGCCGAAACGGCCGCCGGGGCCGTGGCCGCAGATGAAACCGATGTCATCGCCCAGCGGCAACAGCTTGTCCTTGATCGAAGCAATCAGCGTCGCGTGGTCGCCGCCCGGCAGGTCGGTGCGGCCGACCGAGCCACGGAACAGCACGTCGCCGACATGGGCAAACTTGGCCGCGCGGTTGTAGTAGACGACATGACCCGGCGCATGGCCTGGGCAATGCAGCACCTCGAACACATGCGAACCGAACGACACTGTTTCGCCCTCGGTAAGGAACCGGTCGGGCGCGCAGTTGCGCGAGCCGGCAATGCCGTAGCGCTTGCCCTGGTTCTCCAGATTGTCGAGCAGGAACTTGTCGGCCACATGCGGTCCGATGATGTCGACGCCGAGTGCTTCCTTCAGCTCCATGGCGCCGCCGGCATGGTCGATATGGCCATGCGTGATCCAGATTGCCCCGGCCGTGATCGCATTGTCCTTCAGCACCGCCAGCACCTTGTCGATGTCGCCGCCCGGATCGACGACGACGCCGTGCTTGTCATCCATGTCGAACAGGATGGTGCAGTTCTGCTGAAAGGGTGTGACCGGCACGATGCCGGCATTGAGCTGACCCATGATCGTCCTTTCGATGTTCACGCGGTGATGTAGAGGCGTGTGCCAAAGGCGTCCAGCCCTCGAAAGACGAACGGTCAGTCGCTTCAAAAACAGAAATGGGCGGCCGAAGCCGCCCATTTGACCAGGCCGAAGCCGTTGGACCTTACTTCTTCATGGCGCCCATGACCGCACCGATAATGCCGGTCAGGATCGCACCGCCGCCGGCGCCGCCGACGATGTTCTGCAGGTTGAGCGAGCTGCCCAGGCCGCTCGTCGCAGCCGCTGCCGCGGCCGGATCGACCCCGTGGCCGAGCAGGCTGCCTAGGATCGCCGCGCCGCCGACGCCGCCAATGGCGCCACCCAGGATCTTGGGAAGCTGTCCCAGCGCCGCCGTCTTGATCGCAGCACCCACCGCCTGACCACCGATGATGCCTGTAATGATCTGAATGATGATCGGAAGAAGCGTGTTCATGTCCATATGATGAGTCCCTCCATAGCTGCCAGCCTCCCGGGCCGACACCATCATGAGACGCCGAATTGGATGAAAGTCAAATGCAGAAACGCTGAAATAAAAGGGGCGGTTCGAAAACCGCCCCTGCTTGCACGAAAAGCTGTGACTATCGTTATTCTGCGGCGATTGCGTGCTTCGGCTGAACCGCGGCAGAATAGTCATTCATAAGGTTCTTGGCGATCTCGCCGACCTCGAATCGGTAAGGGCCGATCTCCGACACCGGCGTTACTTCCGCCGCCGTCCCAGTCAGGAAGCATTGCTCGAAGCCCTCAAGTTCTTCCGGCATGATGGCGCGTTCGATGACTTCCAGGCCGCGATCCCTGGCCAGCCCAATGACCGTGCGGCGGGTGATGCCGTCGAGGAAGCAGTCGGGTTTCGGCGTGTGGATCTTGCCATCCTTGACGAAGAAGATGTTGGCGCCCGTTGCTTCCGCAACTTGCCCGCGCCAGTCGAGCATCATGGCGTCGGCATAGCCCTTGGCTTCGGCCGCGTGCTTGGACATGGTGCAGATCATGTAGAGGCCGGCGGCCTTCGACTTCGAGGGGGCCGTGCGCGGGTCGGGCCGGCGCCATTCGGCCATGTCGAGGCGGATGCCCTTCAGCTTCTGCGCCGGGTCGAAATAGCTCGGCCACTGCCAGATCGCGATAGCGACATTGATGCGGTTGTTCTGCGCCGAAACGCCCATCTGCTCGCTGCCGCGCCAGGCGATCGGTCTGACATAGGCGTCCTGGAAACCCTGCTTCTTCAAAAGCGTGGTCGAGGCGTCGTTAAGCTCGGCGACCGAATAGGGGATCTTGAAGCCGAGCAGGCGCGCCGACTCATGCAGGCGCTCGGTGTGCTCGTTGAGCTTGAAGATCTCGCCGCCATAGGCGCGCTCGCCCTCGAAGACCGCGCTTGCATAATGCAGACCGTGCGTCAGCACATGGATCTTGGCGTCGCCCCACGGAATGAACTCGCCATTCATCCAGATGAAGCCGTCCAGTTGATCGAAGGGAACGGATGCCATGGTAACCTCCCGCGGACCTCGGCCCGCATAGCTCAGTGTCGTTGCGTGTTCTTTTTGGCCGCGCCATGCAATTTGAGACGCCGGCCGGTGTCTCGAAGCGTAGGCGGATAATCGCGCTCTGGCAAACTCAGGAAGTTCCGGAAAAACCGGCCTGCCTTGCCTTTTCGTTCGCAATCCGCCCAAAAGCTTGTCAAAAATTACCATTGCAGGGAAATTACGTCAATAGTACTGACATAATCTCCCGTTCCCATGGAGAAATGATGACGGATCGAAGCCCAGCTGCCGGAAAACCGATCAGGACCGCGATGTCAGTCGAGGACGGCATCGACTTCGCCATCATCGAACTGTTCTTCTTCGCCTATCGTGACTTCACCTCCGATCCCGACCAGATCCTGGCCGACTACGGCTTCGGCCGTGCCCATCACCGGGTGCTGCATTTCGTCAACCGCAGGCCGGGCCTGACGGTCGCCGAACTGCTCGATGTGCTGAAGATCACCAAGCAGAGCCTGGCGCGCGTGCTCAAGCAGCTGATCGACACCGACCATGTCGTGCAATTGCAAGGTCCGCGCGATCGCCGCCAGCGCGAACTCTATCCGACGGCCAAGGGCCGTGCGCTGGCCCTGGCCCTGGCGCGGCCACAGTCGCGCCGCATCCGTGCTGCATTGGAAGATTCCGGCGCCGCCGAACGGACCTTGGTGGAACGCTTCCTCGAAGCGATGGTCAATCCGGAACTGAGAGCTCAGATCGACGTTGGGTCCGCAAAGATGTCAGGGAAAAGCCATGGAGAGCACTGAGAGGGTCGAACAGGCCGCACCAGATGACGACGCGCCGCATCTGCTCGTGGTCGACGACGACACCCGCATCCGCAATCTTCTCAAGCAGTATCTGACCGAAAACGGCTTTCGCGTCACTGTCGCCGGCAATGCCGGCGAAGCCAGGCGCAAGCTGGCCGGCCTCGATTTCGACCTGCTCGTGCTCGACGTCATGATGCCGGGCGAGACCGGCGTCGACCTCACCAAGTCGCTGCGGGCCGAAAAGAATGTGCCGATCCTTATGCTGACGGCGCTGTCGGAAACCGACAGCCGCATCTCAGGGCTGGAGGCCGGTGCCGACGACTATTTGCCAAAACCCTTCGATCCGCGCGAGCTGATCCTGCGCATCAACAACATCCTGCGCCGTGGCGGCCCGGCGACGACGCCCAAGGTCGAGCAACTGGTCTTCGGCCCCTACACCTTCCAGATCGCCAGGCGCGAATTGAAGCGTGGCGGCGAGGCGCTGAAGCTGACCGACCGCGAGCAGGAGATCCTGGCGATCTTCGCCGCGCGCGCCGGCGAGACCATCCCGCGCCACGAACTGGTCGGTGACGATTCGGAGGTCGGCGAGCGTACCATCGACGTCCAGATCAACCGTCTGCGCCGCAAGATCGAGCGCGATCCGTCCAATCCGGTCTGGTTGCAGACCGTGCGCGGTATTGGGTATCGGCTCAGTGTGGAATAGAGTATCGGACGCGGCACTGGAGCATGATCCCGAAAAGTGGGAACCGGTTTTCGCGGACAAACGGCTTTCGTTTGTCCAGAGATCATGCTCCATCTGATGCCGCCGACGAAATGAAAAGAGCCAATGGCGACGACGGAACTGGAAGGGCCGGGACCTGACGGCTTGAGTGCACGCGCCACGCGAACGCTCAAGGCGGTGCCGCGTATCTGGAACCGGTTCTGGCGCCTCGTCTCGCTCTACATGCCCAAGCGCCTCTATGCGCGCTCGCTGATCATCGTCATCGCGCCGATGATCCTGCTGCAATCGGTCGTCGCCTTCGTCTTCATGGAGCGCCATTGGGCAACGGTGACGCAGCGCCTGTCGCAGGCCACCGTGCGCGACATCGCCGCCATCATCGACCTGATCGAGACCTACCCGCACGACGCCGATTACGCCAACATCATCCGCATCGCGCAGGACCGTATGCAACTGAAGGTCGATCTGCTGCCGCCCGATCCTTTGCCGCCGCCCGGTCCGAAACCGTTCTTCTCGATTCTCGATGATGTTCTCTCGGCCGAAATCACCCGCCAGATCAACCGCCCATTCTGGATCGACACGGTCGGCAATTCCAACATCGTCGAAGTGCGCGTCCAGCTCGAGAACAAGGTGCTGCGCGTCTTCGTGCGTCGCAGCCAGGCCTATGCCTCCAACACCCACATCTTCCTGATCTGGATGGTCGGCACATCGCTGGTGCTGTTGATGATCGCGATCCCCTTCCTGCGCAATCAGATCCGGCCGATCCTCACACTTGCGGAGGCTGCCGAAAGCTTCGGCAAGGGTCGGCCGATGCCGCGCGATTTTCGCCCGCGCGGCGCCGAAGAGGTGCGCCGCGCCGGCTTTGCCTTCATCCAGATGCGCGAGCGTATCGAACGCCAGATCGACCAGCGCACCGCCATGCTGACCGGCGTCAGCCATGACCTGAGAACCATCCTCACCCGTTTCAAGTTGCAGCTGGCGCTGGCCGGCGGCAAGACCGAGACCAAGGCCGCACTCAACCAGGACATCGATGACATGCAGTCGATGCTGGAAGGCTATCTTGCCTTTGCCCGCGGCGAAGCCTCTGAGGACCCGGGGCGTTTCGATCTCGAAGCCTATTTCCAGAAGCTCGGCGAGGAAGCCGCCTTGCGCAAATGCAAGCTGTCGACGACGCTTTCCGGCGATCCGACCGTGCATGTCAGGCCGGTCGCGTTCGCCCGGCTGTTGTCCAACGTCATCGGCAACGCCTTCCGTTATGCCAAGACGGTGGAGGTCAGCGCCAATCACGGCCGTGGCTCGCTCGTGGTCACCGTCGATGACGATGGTCCAGGCATTCCGCTCGACAGGCGCGAGGACGTGTTCAAACCCTTCGTGCGGCTCGACGAGGCCCGCAACCTCGACGCCAGCGGCACCGGCCTCGGCCTGTCGATTGCCCGCGACATCGCCCGCAGCCATGGCGGCGACATCAGCCTCGACGACAGCCCGCTCGGCGGCCTGCGCGCCGTCATCAAGGTTCCGGCATAATCTGCAGAAAGACGGGCTTCATCCGCCCGTCATGAAACCATGGTCAAGAGCGCGCATGAAGCGCGCCACCACACTTGATTCGTCCTTGCCGCCTCACTTCGACCCCGTTCCCACCCGGGTGCGCTGGAGCGAAGCGAGGGCAGCAGGCTGGTCGCCGTTCCGGCATCGTTTCAAGGCAACCGTCGACCTTTCCAGCAAAGGGCCGCCATGCGCATAGTGATGGTCACCGACGCCTGGCGCCCGCAAGTCAATGGCGTCGTCCACACGCTGGAGCGGCTCACCGAAACGTTGAAGTCCTTCGACGTCGCGGTGGATTTCCTGACGCCGAACATCTTTCGCACACTGCCCTTGCCGACCTACCCCGACATCAGGCTGGCGCTGACCACGCCCGGCCATGTCGCGCGTCTGATCGATGCCTACAAGGCCGACCACATCCACATCGTCACCGAGGGGCCGCTTGGCATCATGGCGCGGCGCTATTGCCGCAATGCCGGCCGGCCGTTCACCACCAGCTATCACACGCGCTTTCCCGAATATCTGAGCGCCCGTCTGCCGGTGCCGGAGAGCTGGGCCTATCGCTGGCTGCGCGATTTCCACAATTCCGGCCAGGGCACGCTGGTCGCCACCCAGTCGCTCGCCGATGATCTTTCAGCACGCGGCTTCAACAAGCTGCGGCCATGGACGCGTGGTGTCGACACCGAGCATTTCCGTCCCGACAAGCGCAAGGACCTCGGCTTCCCCGGCCCGGTCTTCCTCTGCGTCGGCCGCGTCGCCATCGAAAAGAACCTCTCCGCCTTCCTCGACCTCGACCTGCCCGGCAGCAAGGTGATCGTCGGCGAGGGCCCGGAACTCGCCAAGCTCAAGGCGCGCTACCCCCAGGCGCATTTCCTCGGCCACCGCCCCAATGACGAACTGGCCGAAATCTATGCCTCGGCCGATGTCTTCGTCTTCCCCAGCCGCACCGACACGTTCGGCAACGTCATCATCGAGGCGCTGGCCAGCGGCACGCCGGTTGCCGCCTATCCGGTGACCGGGCCGATCGACATTGTCGGCGACGGCATTGGCGGCGCGGTCTCGACCGATCTCCGCGAGGCCTCGCTTGCCGCCCTCAAGGTCGACCGCACCGAGGCGCGCGAACGCGCCATGCGCTACAGCTGGAAAGCCTGTGCGGAGATGTTTCTCGACTGTGTCGAGGAAGCGCTCGGCAGGACGCGGAAGCTGGCGGCCTAGAACAACCTGCCGCCATCCGGCACCTTGCGCTCTATCGCGCCAAGCACCACCGCGCCCTCCTCGTCGGGAAAGCCGAGCGTCAGCACTTCCGACATGAACGGGCCGATCTGGCGCGGCGGGAAATTCACCACCGCGAACACCTGACGGCCGACCAGCGTCTGCGGCGTATAGTATTTGGTGATCTGCGCCGAGGACTTCTTCACCCCGATGTCGGGCCCGAAATCGATCTTCAGCTTGAAGGCGGGCTTGCGCGCTTCCGGAAACGGTTCGGCCTCGACGATCGTGCCGGCGCGGATGTCGACACGATCGAAATCGGCAAAACTGATCTCGGGCTTGCGCTCGCTGCTTGTACTCATTGCCTTACCGCCGTGGCTCAGGCGTTGCCGTATGTCTCGAACAGCACGCCGGCCAATGCGTCCTTGGCCGAGGTTCCCGACCAGACGACGAACTGGAACGCCTGGAAATAGCATTCGCAGGCTTCCAGCGCCGAGGACAACAGCACCTCGACCTGCTGGCTCGACGGTTCGACCCCGCCGGCGAGCAGCAGCGACTGGCGGAACATGATCGCGCCTTCCTGCTCCCAGAGGTCGAAATGCCCAAACAGCATCTGTTCGTTGATCAGCGACAACAGCCGCATCACTTCCAGCGCGCGGGTCTCCGGCACCTTGATGTCGAAGGCGCAGGCGAGGTGCAGCGCCTCGAAATCCTCCATCCAGGAGAAGGAGACGTGATAATCGGTCCAGCTGCCGGCAACCGAGATCGAGATCTCGTCGTCACCTGCCCGTTCGAAGGACCAGTCATTGTTGTGGGCCACCTGCTCGATAACATCCACCGGATGGATTTCGCGGGAGTATTCGAGTTCGAGAAGTTCCATGGAATGCTTCCTGTGTTCAGGGGGAGCGCCTCACGCTCCGCGGGGCACACACGACGAACAATCTGATCTAGAACTCGGACGGCCAGGACTTTCTTCGCGCTAAAGACTACTTCTCGACGCAAAGACCCCAGACCGGACCCCACCGCCCGGCCGCATGACCCTGCTCCGAATCATGCAACAAATTCAGTCTATTGATCGGGAGTCGCGTGAACAGCCCAATTTTTCGCACTGCGGCATTCGCATGTGGAAAGGCGCTGTCACAAAGATTCATGCAATGCCGTTAAGCGATTCACGGCAAAGCGATTTTCAGGCTCGCACTATGTGGAAAAGTTTAACGATTATTTTTTTGCGCGGGGCTTTGCCGCCGCCGCTGGTGCGGCATCCCCAGCCAGTTCGGCGAGCTTGGCTTCAAGCGCCTCGATGCGGGCGGCAAGCCTGGTGTTCTCGTCGCGGGCCTTGGCGGCCATCTCACGCGCGGCCTCGAATTCTTCGCGCTGCACCACGTCCATCGAATTGAGGATGCGCTCCGCCTGCCCCTTCACGGCGGTCTCGACCTCACGGCGCACGCCTTGCGCGGCACCCGCGGCATCGGTCAAGAGCTTGGCGAATTCATCGAGAATGCGGTTCGGTCCGGTCGACATGGCAAATCCTCGCTTGCTCGAATTCACGTAATGGCGCTGGGCGCCGAATGCAAGAACGTTGAGGGCTGGTGCGGCCTCTGCGTTGCTATGGCGCATGGCACCGGCAAGCCTATAGGAAGCTCTCAAACAGTCCTAAGCTGTACTTGAGAACGCCAAATCGCCTATTGTGTTTCATCGCATCTCGCGTCCAGCACCGCTCGTCTCCAATCCAAGGTCAACCAATGGCAACGCCTCCGCGCCGACCGACAAACCCATTCGAAGCCGCCGAAGCGGCCTTCAAGCCGGTCAAGAAACCGGCAGCTCCGGCTCGCGAACCGTCGACCGCGCCGAATGTCCGCGAGCTTGTCTCGATCCGGATCGACCGGGCCGTGCTCGATCATTTCCAGGAAGACGGTCCCGGCTGGCAGGACAGGATCAACGACGCATTACGGCAGTTGGTGACCGCCAAGGGTTAAGCTCACCACCCACAGCGCGATGGCTTGCAAAAGGTGATCCGTCGCGACGCTTGACGGCCACCACCTTGCCTTGACCCTGCCAAAACCCTGCCGCATGGTCCGCGCCCGAACGCCACCGCAACCGAGAGCTCCCCGTTGAACGAATATTTCCTGCTGCCGCTGGCCTCGCTGCCCTTTCCCCAGATCAACCCGATCCTGATCCAGATAGGGCCGCTGGCGGTGCACTGGTACGGCATCGGCTACATCGTCGGCATCCTGTTTGCCTGGTGGTACGCCAAGCGGCTTGCCGCCAATCCGAAACTATGGCCCGGCGGCATCCTGCCGATGAAGCCTGAGGACCTCGACGATTTCATCGTCTGGGCGGCCATCGGCGTCGTGCTGGGCGGCCGCACCGGCTACATCCTGTTCTACGACCTGGCGCGTTACATCGCCCACCCGCTCGACATCTTCGCCGTCTGGCAAGGCGGCATGTCGTTCCATGGCGGCCTGCTCGGCGTCATCCTGGCCATGACGCTGTTTTCCATCAAGCGCGGCATCCGCACCTGGTCGCTGTTCGATGTCGTGGCCGCCGGGGTGCCGGTCGGGCTCGGCCTCGTGCGGGTCGCCAACTTCATCAATTCCGAACTCTGGGGCCGGCCGACCGATATGCCCTGGGGAATTGAGTTCCCCAATGGCGGACCGTTCACCCGCCATCCCAGCCAGCTCTACGAAGCGTTCCTCGAAGGCATCGTGCTGTTCCTCGTGCTGCGCATCCTCACCCATTCGCGCCTCAAGCTGAAGACGCCGCGTTTCGTCGGCGGCGCCTTCATCTGCGGCTACGGCCTGTCGCGCATCTTCGTCGAGTTCTTCCGCGAACCCGACCAGCAGCTCGGCTACCTCCTCGGTACCAACTGGCTGACCATGGGCATGATCCTGTCGACGCCGATGGTGCTGGCCGGCATCTGGGCGATGGCGACAGCCAAGCCGGTGCCGCAACCCCAACCACAGGCGACATGACGCGGCTGAAGACCCGCATCGTCGACCTGATCGAGGCGCTGGGTCCCCTTCCCGTCAACGAATACATGGCGCTCTGCCTGTTCGACCCAGCGGACGGCTACTACACGACGCGCGAGCCGTTCGGCGCTGCCGGCGACTTCATCACCGCGCCGGAGATCAGCCAGATGTTTGGCGAACTCGTCGCCGTCTGGCTTTACGAGGCCTGGGCAGCGATCGGCCGGCCGATGCCGGTCACCATCGCCGAGATCGGCCCCGGCCGCGGCACGCTGATGAAGGATATGCTGCGCACCCTGTCGCGGCTTGATCCCACGCTGACGAATGGTGCGACCTTCGCCCTGATCGAGACCAGCCCGCGCCTGACCGAAATCCAGAAACAGACGCTTGGCGCGACACCCCTGGCGATTGGCTGGCACCAGACCATCGAGACCTTGCCGCAACAACCACTCTTGATCGTCGGCAACGAACTGTTCGACGCAGTCCCGATCCGCCAGTACGTCCGCGCCGGCGCCGGCTGGCGCGAGCGCATGGTCGGGCTGGACGACGAGGACGCCCTGCGCTTCTTCGCCGGCGCCGGCTCGGTCGACCCGACGCTGCTGCCTGTCGACGCGGCTGAAGCGCCGCAAGGCGCGATCGTCGAGGTCGCGCCCGCCCGCACCGCGCTGATTGCGGCTATCGCCGAGCGCATAGCCCGAAACAGCGGCGCCGGGCTATTCCTCGACTATGGCCATCTGCAACCGGGTGTCGGCGACACGCTGCAGGCCTTGCGCCGGCACAATCACGAAGATGTCCTGGCCAATCCCGGCGAAGCCGACCTCACCTCGCATGTCGATTTCGCTTCCCTTGCCGCGATCGTGCGCGCGCAGGGCCTCGACGCCCATCTGTCGACGCAGGGTAATTTCCTGCTCGGCATGGGCATTCTCGAGCGCGCCGGCCGGCTTGGCGCCGATGCCGGCCAGGCGGCCCGCGACACGATCGCCGATGCCGTCGAGCGCCTCGCCGGCCCCCAAGCGATGGGCGAACTGTTCAAGGTGCTTGCCGTCGTGCCGCGCGGTGTGACCATCCGTCCTTTTACCACGGCGGATTGACTTTTCACCGCTGCCCCTCCCAATCTCCCGTCCGATAAAAGAGCGGCCCGACCGCCGGCCGCTTTTTCTTGACGAAACCGCCCACACGGACAACAACGCCCGCATGCTTAATCAGACCAAACCGGATCCCGTTCGGTCGCCGCTGCTGGACAAGGCGCAGGCACAAGGCATCCGCCACGGCTATTTCACCCGCACCGGCGGCGTCTCGACCGGAATCTACCAGGGCCTCAACATCGGCACCGGATCGGATGACGACCAGACGCTGGTCGCCGAGAACCGCGCCCGCGTCGCCGCCTGGATGGGCGTGCCGGCGAGCCATCTGTTGACCGCCTGGCAGATCCATTCGCCTGACGTCATCATCGCCCGGGAACCCTTCGCCGGCGAACGCCCCAAGGCCGACGCCGTCGTCACCGACCGGCCAGGCATAGCCATCGGCGCCTCGACCGCCGATTGCGGCCCGGTGCTGTTCGCCGATGCCGGGGCGCGCATCATCGGGGCAGCGCACGCCGGCTGGAAAGGCGCCTTTACCGGCGTGCTGGAAAACACCATCGCCGCCATGGAAAGCCTGGGCGCCCGCCGCGAAAACATCGTCGCCGTGCTCGGCCCCTCGATCGGCCCGGACAATTACGAGGTCGGGCCGGAATTCGTCGCTCGTTTCGTCGAGGCCGACGCTGAAAATATCCGATACTTCGCACCCTCGGCCAAAGCCGGCCATGCCATGTTCGACCTTGTCAGTTACACGGTCGACCGGCTGGCCAGGGCTGGCGTGACGGCTGAGGGCCTTGGCCGCTGCACCTATGCCGAGGAAGAGCTGTTTTACTCCTACCGGCGCACCACGCACCGCAAGGAGCCCGATTACGGCCGGCAGGTTTCGGCCATCGTTTTGGAGAGTGAATAATGGCGCTGCATTTTGAACGATCGGAATTTGACGCGCGGCGCGACCGGCTGATGATCGAGATGGCCGAGAAGAAGCTCGACGCCATCCTGCTGTTCGCGCAAGAAAGCATGTACTGGCTGACCGGCTATGACACGTTCGGCTTCTGTTTCTTCCAGTGCCTGGTGGTGAAGGCCGACGGTTCGATGGTCCTGCTCACCCGCTCGGCCGACCTGCGCCAGGCCCGTCACACCTCGATCATCGACAACATCGTCTTGTGGACCGACCGTAATGGCGCCAACCCGGCGGTCGACCTGCGCAATCTGCTCAACGATCTCAATTTGCTCGGCGCCCGCATCGGCGTCGAATACGACACGCACGGGCTGACCGCCTTCAATGGCCGGCGACTGGACGAGCAGTTGCAGACTTTCGGCCAGATCGCCGATGCGTCCGGCATTGTCGGCCGGCTCCGCCTGTTCAAGAGCCCGGCCGAGATCACCAAGGCCGAAAAGGCCGCCAACCTCTCCGACGAGGCATTGGATGCGGCGCTGCCGCTGATCAAGCAGGGCGGCGACGAAGCCCTCATCCTGGCCGCCATGCAGGGCGCGGTCTTCGCCGGCGGCGGCGATTATCCGGCCAACGAGTTCATCATCGGCTCCGGTGTCGATGCGCTGCTCTGCCGCTACAAGGCCGGCCGCCGCAAGCTCACCAAGAACGACCAGTTGACACTCGAATGGGCCGGCGTCTTCCATCATTACCACGCGCCGATGATGCGCACCGTGCTGACCGGCAAGGTGTCTAAGCGCCATCAGGAACTGTTCGACGCCGCCCGCGCCGCCCTTCTCGCCGTCGAAAAGGCGATGATGCCGGGCAATACATTCGGCGATGTCTTCGACGCCCACGCCCGCACCATGGAGGCGCACGGCCTGACCAAGCACCGGCTGAACGCCTGCGGCTACTCGGTCGGCGCCCGCTTCACGCCGTCCTGGATGGACATGCCGATGTTCTACCAGGGCAACCCGGAACCGATCGCGCCGAACATGACGCTGTTTGCCCATATGATCATCATGGACTCCGAGACCGAGACGGCAATGACGCTCGGCCGCACCTACCTGACCACTGAATCCCAGCCGAAGCCGCTGTCCCGCCATGATCTCGACTTGATCGTACAGTGAATCCATAATGGGAGGCGTTCTTCGCCAAGGAGTTAGAAGGCAAATGAGACGATCGCATGTGACGACCGTGTCATTGCTTGTGGCATTGGCTCTTGCCGCCTGCACCAACACAAAGGACGTTCTGGAACCTTCCGCCATCACCCCGCCGGCGACTTCGGGGCCGGCGACGCCGACCGCTCAGGGCAGCGCGGCCACGGTCACGTCGCCCGCCGCCCCGGCCGCCACCACCACGGCCGGCGCAACCACCACCGCACCGGCCACGCCGGCCCAGACCGCCGCTATCCTCGCCAAGACCCGGCTGCAGATCGCACCGATCGTCGGCGCTTCGGTGGAAGCTGCCACGCCGCTGACAGCGGAACTGCAGACGCGCGCCAAGCAGCGCGGCATCACGCTGGCCGGCAGCCAGGACCAGACCGCGACCCATGTGCTTAAGGGCTATTTCTCGGCGCTCACGGAAGGCAAGGACACCACCGTCATCTATGTCTGGGACGTCTACGATCCCTCGGGCAATCGCCTCCACCGCATCAACGGCCAGCTGAAGGCGCCTTCGGTCAATTCCGCCGGCGGGAGCGCCGACAGTTGGAAGGGTGTCTCGCCAGCCACCATGCAGGCCATCGCCGACCAGACCATCGACCAGTTCGCGGCATTTCTCAGCGGCAAGGCCAGCTAGCAAGTGTTGCAAGCCGGTGATGGTACCTGGGCTTTCCCTGTGTTAGCCGGCGGATTCCCCATCTGAGCACTTGCAATACCGGCGCGGGCCGCTAAAAGCCCGGTTAAAGGGCGCAGGCGAGTCCGCCAGGTCTCGCTATCCTCCACCAGGAACGGTGCATGAAACTCTTCGCGGGCAATTCCAACAGAGTGCTGGCCGAAGCGGTCGCCCGTTATCTCAATGTCCCCTTGGGAAAGGCCAGTGTCAGGCGCTTCGCCGACCAGGAAATCTTCGTCGAAATCCAGGAGAACGTGCGCGGCGAGGATGTCTTCATCCTGCAATCGACCTCGTTCCCGACCAACGATCACCTGATGGAACTGCTCATCATGATCGACGCCTTCATGCGCTCCTCGGCCAAGCGCATCACGGCGGTCATCCCCTATTTCGGCTATGCGAGGCAGGATCGCCGCGCCTCCGGCCGCACGCCGATCTCGGCCAAGCTGGTCGCCAACATGATCACCCGCGCCGGCGTCGACCGCGTTCTGACGCTCGACCTCCATGCCGGCCAGATCCAGGGCTTCTTCGATATCCCGACCGACAATCTGTTTTCGGTGCCGGTCATGGCGCGCGACGTGAAGGCGAAATACAAGCAGCTCGGCAACGTGGTTGTCGTATCACCCGACATCGGCGGCGTGGTCCGTGCCCGGGCGCTGGCCAAGCGCTTCGACGCACAGCTCGCCATCGTCGACAAGCGCCGTGAGCGGCCCGGCGAATCGGAAGTCATGAACATCATCGGCGCGGTCGCCGGCAAGGACTGCCTGCTGATCGACGACATCGTCGATTCCGGCGGCACGCTGTGCAACGCCGCCGATGCGCTGCTGGCCAATGGCGCCACCAGCGTCACCGCCTACATCACCCACGGCGTGCTTTCGGGCGGCGCGGTCGCCCGCATCAGCGGCTCGAAACTGCAGGAACTGGTGATCACCGATTCCATCCAGCCGACCCAAGGCGTGCTCGACGCGCCCAACATCCGCGTCATCTCGATCGCCGACCTGATGGGCGAAGCCATCTCGCGCACCGCGACCGAGGAATCGGTGTCGAGCCTCTTCGACTAAACCCCTGACGACAGCAATCTGGTTGCCGCACCGGGCACCGCCCGCCGCGAGCCTTCACCGTTTTCGCGTGCGCCGCGCATATAGCCACGCGGCGACGCGCCCAGCATGCGCTTGAACATGGTGATGAAGGCCGGCACGCTGTCATAGCCGAGATCGAGCGCAACCCGGGTGATCGGCTCGCCATCGGCGAGCCTTGGCAGTGCTGCAAACAGGCAGGCCTGCTGGCGCCATGTCGACAGCGACAGGCCGGTCTGGCGCTGGAAAGCGCGCGTGAAGGAGCGCCGGCTCATGCCGACGGCATCGGCCCATTCGTCGATGGTTGCGTGTGGCGAAGGTGCCGCGACGAAGCGCCGACAGAGCGCCGCCAGTTTGGGATCGGACGGGAACGGCAGGCCAAGCGGCCGTTCGGGCAATTGCGGGATCTCATGCAGGAGAAGGTTCATGATCAGGCCCCCGCGCCCCTCCAGTTCGCCGCCCTGCGGCAGCTTCTCGGATTCCACGATCAGGCTGTGCATCAGGTCGGTGACACCGACGACGCGCATGCCCTCCGGCAGACCAGGGATCGCCTGCGGCATGACATAGACCGAGCGCATCGAGACATCGCCCAGCATCTCGACGGAGTGTTCGATGCCGGCCGGAATCCACATCGCATGGTCGGGCGGCACCATCCAGCGTCCATGCCGCGTCGTCACCAGCACGACGCCGACCAGCGCATGCAGCAGCTGGCTGCGGCTGTGGTGGTGGTGCGGCACGTGGTAGCCGTCCGGATATTCGGTCGGCAACACCACCGCCGGTCCAACGGCCTGCTCGAGCCACTGCCAACGCAGCCCGTGCAACCGTTCGAGATCGGTGTGGCCGGCGCCAAAAATCTCCCTGTCCTGCGGCATCATCGTGCTCAGCTGGCCCACTTGCGAAACTATTGGACCAAACCACGAAAGAAGTCGTCCCGCAAGCAGCTTATAAGGCTGCCGGCGGGAGAGCGTCCCGCCAATTACCCTGCGGGGCTGAACGCCCCGCTGCGCCACCCTGCGGCATTGTCCGCCAAAAAGACCACGGAGCCACCCTTGACCGATACGACAGCAACCGGCGTCGCGCCCTCCGCGACCACCAGTCAGGCTTCAGCCCAGGCGACGGCCTTCACCGTCATCCTGGCGGTGAGCTTCTGCCATTCCATCAACGACATCATGCAGTCGCTGCTATCGGCCATTTACCCGCTCCTGAAAGAGAATTACGGCCTCGACTTCTGGCAGATCGGCCTGTTGACCTTCACCTTCCAGGTCACGGCATCGCTGCTGCAGCCGATCATCGGCATGGTCACCGACAAGCGGCCGATGCCTTATTCCCTGCCCTACGGCATGGCGTCGTCCTTGATCGGGCTGGTCGTGCTGGCTTATGCGGGACACTACTATTTGCTGCTGATCGGCGCCTCTCTGATCGGCATCGGCTCGGCGATCTTCCATCCGGAATCCTCGCGCATCGCCCGCTTCGCGTCGGGCGGCCGGTTCGGCCTGGCGCAATCGCTGTTCCAGGTCGGCGGCAATTTCGGCCAGTCGATGGGGCCGCTTCTGGCTGCCTTCATCGTCGTGCCCTTCGGCCAGACCAGCATCGCCTGGTTTGCCGTCGGCTCGCTGATCGGCATCATTGTGCTCTGGCAGGTCGGCGGCTGGTACAGCCGGCTGCGCGCCGCGCAAGGCAATCGCAAGGCGGCAAGCTTCGTCTCGCCGTTCCCGCGCCGCAAGGTGATGAACGCATTGATCGTGCTGACCCTGCTGGTGCTGAGCAAGAACGCCTATATCGCCAGCCTCGCCAGCTACTACACCTTCTATTCCATCCATAAGTTCGGCGTTTCGGTGCAGATGTCGCAGGTCATGCTGTTCCTGTTCCTCGGTGCCTCGGCGCTCGGCATCCTGCTCGGCGGCCCGTTCGGCGACCGTTACGGACAGAAGGCGATGATCTGGTTCTCGATCGTCGGCGTGCTGCCCTTCACGCTGGCGCTGCCCTACGCCAATCTGGAATGGACGATGGTGCTGACGGTGCTGATCGGGCTGATCCTGTCATCGGCCTTCTCCAACATCGTCGTCTTCGCGCAGGAACTGGTGCCGGGCCGCGTCGGCATGATCGCCGGCATCTTCTTCGGCTTCGCCTTCGGCATGGGCGGCATCGCCGCCGCCGTGCTCGGCGTCGTCGCTGACATGAAGGGCATCGATTTCGTCTTCCAGATCTGCTCGTATCTGCCGTTCCTGGGCCTGCTGACGGTGTTCCTGCCCAACATGAAGGAAGCCCGCAAGGCGCAGGCAGCGATCAGCTAAAATCAGCTGATCTTGCGATTTGACGCGGAGGGCGTGGCAACTGCCACGCCCCCCGCGATTGTTTCACCTTACGCCGGGTGAAAAGCCTGTTAGAAAATCGTGGGATTCCAGCACTGACCCATGCGCAGGACGGGGAGAAGGCAATCACTATGTCCAGACTGAAAGGCAAGGCCGCGTTGATCACCGGCGGCACCAGCGGCATTGGCCTGGTGACGGCGCGACGTTTTATCGAAGAAGGCGCGCGCGTCGCCATCACCGGCACCAATGCGGGCCGCCTCGAGGAGGCGCGCAACGTCTTGGGCGGCGATGTGCTCGTCATCGCCGCCGACGCTGGAGATGCCGCGGCCCAAGCCGACATCGCACGGCAGATCGGGGAGACCTTCGGCAGGCTCGACGCCCTCTTCCTCAACGCCGGGATCGCCGATCTGCGCCCGCTTGGCGACTGGACGGAAGCGGCGTTCGACAGGAGCATCGATATCGACCTCAAGGGGCCGTACTTCCTGGTCAAGGCGCTCGTTCCGCTGTTTTCGAACCCGTCGTCGATCATCCTCAGCGGCTCGGTCAACGCGCATATGGGAATGGCCGGAACACACGTCTATGCACTGGCCAAGGCCGGCATGATTTCACTCGCCCGGACGCTCTCCGGCGAGCTGATAGGGCGCGGCATCCGCGCCAACGTGATCAGCCCCGGCCCGATCGACACGCCGCTCAATGACAAACTTGGGCTGGACCCGGAAGCGGCTAAAGCGCGCGCGAAAGCGGTGGTCGGCCTGGTGCCCGCCGGCCGTTTCGGAACCGCCGAGGAAATCGCCAACGCGGTGGTGTTTCTGGCCTCGGACGAATGCCAGTTCATGGTTGGTGCGGAAATGCTGATCGACGGCGGCCTGAGCATCGCCTGAACCCGGATACGAAAACACCCGCCGGATGGCGGGTGTTTGTCTATCCCAACGGAAAGGCCTTATGCCTTGAAGAAGGCCAGCAGGTCGTCGTTGATGACATCGGCATGGGTTGTCGCCATACCGTGCGGAAAACCCTTGTAGACCTTGAGCTCGCCCTTCTTGAGCAGCTTGACCGACAGCAGCGCCGAGTCGGCGATGGGCACGATCTGGTCGTCGTCGCCATGCAGGACCAGCACCGGCACGTCGATTGCCTTCAAATCTTCGGTGAAGTCGGTTTCCGAGAAGGCCTTGATGCAATCATAGTGCGCCTTGGTGCCGCCCATCATGCCCTGGCGCCACCAATTCTCGACGACAGCCTGCGAGACTTCGGCACCAGGACGGTTGAAGCCGTAGAACGGACCGGCTGCAACATCGTGGAAGAACTGGGCGCGGTTGGCCGCCTGGGCTGAACGAAAGCCGTCAAAGACTTCGATCGGCAGGCCACCGGGATTGGCAGCCGTCTTGAGCATGATTGGTGGCACCGCGCCGATCAGCACCGCCTTGGCGACACGGCCGCCTGAACCGTATTTCGCGACGTAGCGCGCCACCTCGCCACCACCGGTCGAATGGCCGACATGGATGGCGTTCTTGAGGTCGAGATGTGCGGCAAGTTCCGCGACATCGGCGGCGTAGGTGTCCATCTCGTTGCCGACATCCGTCTGCGTCGAACGGCCATGGCCACGCCGGTCATGGGCAATGACGCGGTAGCCTTGCGCCAGGAAGAACAGCATCTGGGCGTCCCAGTCGTCGCTGCTCAATGGCCAGCCATGATGGAAGACAATGGGCTGACCGGTTCCCCAATCCTTGTAGAAGATCTCGGTTCCGTCCTTGGTGGTGATCGTGCTGCTGCCAGGCTTGGTCATCTCAATCTCCATATTGATTTCGCGATAATCAATATCGCGACAACAATATGGCTAACGCAGATCGAAACCCTTGTCTACAAGAATATATATCGCGATATCATTTTTCGTGGTACATATCCAAAACGCTCAGTCGGCAAAGGAATGCGTCGTGCCTCTCCCGTTGGACAACCAGCTCTGTTTCACGCTCTATGCCACCTCAATGGCGATCAACCGCACCTACAAGCCGATGCTGGACGAGATGGGCATCACCTATCCGCAATATCTCGTGCTGAACGCGCTTGCTGAGGCCGACGGCATGTCGGTCGGCAGCATCGCGCACCGGCTTGCCCTGGAATCGAGCACCATCACGCCACTGGTCAAGCGCATGGAACAGGCTGGCCTGGTCACCCGCCAGCGTAGCCAGACCGACGAGCGCCAGGTGCAGGTCGACCTGACCGCCTCAGGGCGCGCGCTGCTGGTCCAGTGCAATTGCCTGAACGAAACCCTGATCGAGCGCTCCGGCATGACGCTGGCTGCGCTCGACGCCCTGAACCGGCAGATCCAGACGTTGCGCTATGCGCTGAGCGGCGACCGGTAGCCACGGCCCTTGCCCGCCATGGCTTGCACCTTCGGCTGCCTTCCGCTATAGAGCCGCCACCCGCGTAGACACCCTTGGAGGCAACGCGGCGGAAAGCCGCCTCACCCGGCGGCTTTCGACGTTTACGGTCCAGGCAATCTGCCCTCCGCAAACGCTCCATAACACGCGAAAGGAAAAGCCATGAGCCACGATACTTACGAGCTCAAGGCCGAAGCGCGCGAACAGGTCGGTAAGGGGTCCGCCCGTGCAGTTCGCCGCAACGGTAAAGTGCCTGCAGTAATCTATGGTGACAAGCAGCCTCCCCTGGCTATCTCGCTCACCTACAAGGACATTTTCTACAAGATCCATGGCGGCGGGTTTCTGACCACGATCGCCACGATCGATGTCGACGGCAAGAAGATCCAGGTCCTGCCGAAGGATTTCCAGCTCGACCCGGTCAAGGATTTCCCTGTCCATGTCGACTTCCTGCGCATCGGCAAGGACACCGAAGTCAATGTCGACGTGCCTGTCCACTTCATCAATGAGGACAAGTCGCCCGGCATCAAGCGCGGCGGCGTGCTCAACATCGTGCGTCACGAAGTCGAGTTCCACTGCCCGGCCAATGCGATCCCGGAATTCATCACCGTCGATCTCACCGGCGCCAACATTGGCGATTCGATCCACATCTCGGCGGTCAAGCTGCCGGCCGGCGTCAAGCCGGTCATCTCCGATCGCGACTTCACCATCGCGACCATTGCCGGCTCGTCGGCGATGAAGCCGGAGACGGAAGAGACGGTTGAAGTGGCTGCACCTGAAGCGGCTCCTGCCGCCGAAGAGAAGTAACTATTTCACGCCCGGAGCAGACGATGCTTGTATTTGCAGGCCTCGGCAATCCGGGCGCGAAATACGCCAACAACCGGCACAATGTCGGCTTCATGGCGGCGGACGCTATCGCCCGCCGCCATTCCTTTTCGCCCTGGTCGAAGAAATTCCAGGGCCTGATCGCCGAGGGCACGCTCGGCGGCGAAAAGATCATCCTGATCAAGCCGCAGACCTTCATGAACCTGTCCGGCCAGTCGGTCGGCGAAGCACTGCGTTTTTACAAGCTTGAGCTGTCCGCGCTCACCGTCTTCTATGACGAGATCGATCTCGCCGAAGGCAAATTGCGCATCAAGACCGGCGGCGGCGCCGGCGGCCATAACGGCATCCGCTCGATCGACGGCCATGTCGGCAACGCCTATCGCCGCGTGCGCATCGGCGTCGGCCATCCCGGCGTCAAGGAGATGGTCCAGCATCATGTGCTCGGCGATTTCGACAAGGCCGACCGCGAATGGCTCGATCCTTTGCTCGATGCGGTCGCCGACAACGCCGCCATGATCGTCAAGGGCGATGAATCCGGCTTCATGAACAAGGCAGCGCTTGCCCTCCAGGGCAAGGCGATAGCCGAGCTGGAAAAGCCGGCGCAGATGCAGGCCCCCAAACAGCAGAGCCACATCCGCCAGGCGCGGTCGCAGCAAGCACCCGCCAAGCTGCCCGAGACCGGCCCGATGGCGGCGATGCTGAAGAAGCTATTCGGCAAGGACTAGGCCTTGATTGGAGCATTCTCATGGGATGCAAATTAGACGTTGAGGGCGAGAAGCCCGCTATCAATCCATCCAGGGATGTCGTCGCGGCAGCCGTTGACCGCATGACTCCAGATGGCGGACCTGGGTTCCTCATCCTGACGGCCACCAATGGCAACTATGCCCAAACTGCAGGCGGCAACGGTGCTTTCACCGTAGAATGGCGAGAATACGCGAATGGTGCGTTCAAACATTGGGTAGCGGGACGAGCCGCCGATAGGTCGAGCGGCCAAGTCGCGATAGCGACAAACGGCTTTAAGGTAACCGTGAACGCCAACGAGAAGCTGACATCCGCAGAGGCCAAGTCAATCCTGTGTACATTCTGCGATGGGGACGAACGCCCCAGTCGGTTTTGGTGGCGTGATGTCACCGATCGGTTTCAATGATCTGGTGCCAACGCAGCTAGGGCTTGACGTTCCTCACTGCTTACGCCCATAGCCTCATCAAATTTCGCTTTTCCCGATAGGACCGACACAATGGGTTTCAAATGCGGCATCGTTGGCTTGCCCAACGTCGGCAAGTCGACGCTCTTCAACGCGTTGACCAGGACGGCGGCGGCGCAGGCCGCCAACTATCCGTTCTGCACCATCGAACCGAACACCGGCGAGGTCGCGGTGCCGGATCCGCGCCTGCAGAAGATCGCTTCGATCGCCAAGTCGAAGGAGATCATCCCGACCCGCATCTCCTTCGTCGACATTGCCGGCCTGGTGCGCGGCGCCTCCAAGGGCGAAGGCCTGGGCAACCAGTTCCTCGCCAACATCCGCGAGGTCGACGCCATCGTGCATGTGCTGCGCTGCTTCGAGGATGACGACATCACCCATGTCGAGGGCAAGATCGACCCTGTCGCCGACGCCGATACAGTCGAGACCGAGCTGATGCTCGCCGACCTCGACAGCATCGAGCGCCGCATCGTCCAGATCCGCAAGCGCGCCGGCAGCAAGGACAAGGAAGCGACATCAGTGCTGCCAATGATGGAGGCCGCACTCGAGCTTCTCCAGGCGGGCAAACCGACCCGCATCCTGCTCAAGGGCATCTCGGCGGAGGATCTGCGCATCCTGCAGGGGCTGAACCTCTTGACCTCGCACCCCGTGCTCTATGTCTGCAACGTCGCCGAGGCCGACGCTGCCACAGGCAATGAGCACACCAGGGCCGTGGAGAAGATGGCGACCGCCCAAGGTGCCGGCACCGTGGTGATCTCGGCCGCAATCGAGGCCGAAGTCGCCCAGCTCTCGGACGAGGAAGAGATGGAGTTCCTGTCCTCGCTCGGGCTCGACGAGCCTGGCCTCAACAAGGTCATCCGCGCCGGCTACGACCTGTTGCATCTCATCACCTATTTCACCGCCGGGCCGAAGGAGACGCGCGCCTGGACCATCCACAAGGGCGACAAGGCCCCGCAGGCGGCCGGCGTCATCCACACCGACTTCGAACGTGGCTTCATCCGCGCCCAGACGATCGCCTACATCGACTACATCACGCTGGGTGGCGAAGTGGCGGCCAAGGAAGCCGGCAAGGCACGCGACGAAGGCAAGGAATATGTCGTCCAGGACGGCGACGTCCTGCTGTTCAAATTCAACACCTGACGCAGCGATCCAGGCATGCCCGGCAGCCTGTTCGAATCCGACCTGCCGGAAGGTTTGCGCATCGGTGGCTATCACTGGAGCCGGCAGACCATCGGCCGGTCGAACGCCGGGGTGTTTCGGCTCACGGGCGATAACAAGCCCAGCCTGTTCCTGAAGATCGAAGAAGCTGGGCTATTTGCCGAAGTCGCCGCCGAGGAAGCCCGGCTGCGTTGGCTTGCCGGGCAAGGCATTGCTTGCCCCGCGATTATTGCGTTCGAGCACCATGCCGGTCGCCACTGGTTGCTGATGACCGCGCTTCCTGGTCAAGATCTGGCCTCAGCCGGCGCCACCGATGCCGCTTCGTCGGTCGCAATCATGGCCGACGCGCTGCGTGAGCTTCACGCAATCGATGCCGGATCGTGTCCGTTTGATCACCGCTTGCAGCACCGGATCGCCGAGGCGCGGGCTCGCCTCGAGGCTGGCACGGTCGATGAAAGCGACTTCGACGACGAGCGGCAGGGAATGACCGCGGCGGAAGCCTTTGCACAACTGGCCGCGTTGAAGCCCGCAAGCCAGGATATCGTCGTCACGCATGGCGATGCCTGCATGCCGGACTTTGTCGCGGCCAGTAAGCGCTTCAGCGGCTTTGTCGACTGCGGACGGCTGGGTTTGGCGGATCGCCATCAAGACCTGGCACTCGCCTGCTGGAGCATTCGGCACAACATCGGCGAGCGATGGGTGCAACCCTTCCTGGACCGGTACGGCTTCATCGGGGTCGATCCCTCCCGGCTGTCCTATTATCGACTGCTCGACGAGTTTTTCTGAGCGGCCGGGGCCAGACTGACAGCAGCCGGGGCCTGTCTTGATTTTGTCATGCCACGGGTCTAAGCGGCAGCCACACGCTCGGCGCATACGACGAGGAGCCGTGCAATCCGATACCAGACGTCAATGGCAGAGGAAATCTGGCGATGATCAAAGCCTTTGTCGTCGACAATGATCGCCTGCGCCTCACCGACGATCTGCTGACCGATGGCGACAGGGTCGTCTGGGCCGATCTGATCAATCCGACCAAGGAAGAAGAAGCCACCATCGAAGCCTGGCTCGGCGTCGCCATCCCGACCCGCGAGGAGATGGAAGAGATCGAGATTTCCAGCCGCCTCTACATCGAGGACGGCGCCTACTTCATGACCGCCACTTTGCCGGCGCAGACCGAGGTCGACGATCCCTTGATGTCGCCGGTCACCTTCGCGCTTGCCGGCAAGAGGCTGATCACCATTCGCTACCATGAACCGAAGGCCTTCAAGACCTTCCGGCTGCGCGCCGAGAAGGTGGCGACCGGCTGCACCAGCGGCGATACCATCCTGATCGGCCTGCTGGAGGCGATCGTCGACCGTCTTGCCGATATCCTTGAGCGCGCCGGCCGCGACATCGAGGCGATTTCGCGCGACATTTTCGAGGCCCGCTCGACCAAGGTGTCGAAGCGCAACCGCGACTTCCAGGAACTGCTGAAAGCCATCGGCCGCAAGGAAGACATCGCCTCTTCCGTGCGCGACAGCCTGATCTCGCTGCAGCGTCTTGCCGGCTTCCTCGCCCATGTCGCCACCCAGACCAAGATGAGCAAGGATGTCCGCGCCCGCATCAAGACACTGTCGCGCGACGTGCTGTCGCTTGCCGACCACGCCACCTTCCTGTCGCAGAAGATTTCCTTCCTGCTCGACGCCACGCTCGGCATGATCTCGATCGAGCAGAACGCCATCATCAAGATCTTCTCGGTCGCCGCCGTCATCTTCCTGCCGCCGACGCTGGTCGCCTCGATCTACGGCATGAATTTCGACATCATCCCCGAGCTCAAATGGCAGCTCGGCTATCCCTTCGCCATCGGCCTGATGATCCTGTCGGCGATCCTGCCCTTCTGGTATTTCCGCCGCCGCGGCTGGCTCTGACCGCTGCCGCCGGTGCCGGCGCCCTCTCGCTGGCTTATCAGAAAGGACTTGACCAAATCGCCCGTGGCCTGCATCCGGATTTGCCGATCCACCCGGATCGTACGTTCTGCAGGGATGCCAGACCATGACGGCGAAGACATTGGCCTATGAGGATTTCGTCGAGGGTGCCTCGTTCGACCTCGGCACCAAAGAGGTAAGCGCGGCCGAGATCATCGAATTCGCCAGCGAATTCGATGCCCAGCCGATGCATCTCGACGAAGAGGCCGGCAAGGCCAGCATCCTGGGCGGCCTGTCGGCTTCGGGCTGGCACACCTGCGCCATGTTCATGCGCATGCTGTGCGATGCCTTCCTTTTGGACTCCACCTGCCAAGGTGCGCCCGGCGTCGATCAGGTCAAGTGGAAGAAACCGGTGCTGGCCGGCGATACGCTCAGAGGCAACCTGGTCGTGCTGGCCAAGCGTCTGTCCCGCTCGAAGCCGCAACTCGGCTTCGTCACCATGCGCAGCGAGCTGGTCAACCAGCGTGGCGAAAGCGTCTTCGAGCTTGAGAATTCCGTCATGTTCCTGACTCGTGATGCCGCGGGGTATCAGGCATGACCCTGGACGAATTCTTCCGCATCGGCATCACGGTGACGCTGGGCTCGCACACATTCGAGCCCGAGGCGATCAAGGCGTTTGCCCGCAAATACGATCCGCAGGTTTTCCATATCGACGAAGAGGCCGCCAGGAAGAGCGTACTCGGCGGGCTCTGCGCCTCCGGCTGGCACACCGCCGCCACATGGATGAAGCTCAACCTCGAGGCCCGCATGGACGCCGAGGGGGCCAACTGGAACGGCCCCGGTCCAGTCCCGGAATTCGGCCCCTCGCCCGGCTTCAAGAACCTGAAGTGGCTGAAGCCGGTCTATGCCGGTGAGACCGTAACCTTCTCGCGGACAGCCCTTTCCCACCGCCCCATCGCCTCGCGCCCTGGCTGGCGGATGCTGGCACTGCGCGCGGAAGCTTTCGATTCGACCGGCGACAAGGTGCTGGAGTTCGACAGCGCCGTGCTGGTGAAGACGGAGTAGGGCGGAGCTTCTTCCTTCTCCCCGTTCACGGGGAGAAGGTGCCCAACGGGCGGATGAGGGGCGGCGCCAGCGGTAGTGTCTAGAACTCGACCGTCGTACTTACCCCTCACCCTGCTTCGCTCGCGTTGCTCGCTTTGCTTCCCTCTCCCCGTAAACGGGGCGAGGGAGAAAGATCTAATGCCCCTCAAACCCGATCAGCGTCCTCACCGGCACGCCAAGGGCCTCGAGCTTCTTGCGCCCGCCCAGATCCGGCAGGTCGATGACGAAGCAGGCGGCGAGAATATCGGCGCCGATCTGGCGCAGCAGCTTGACTGCCGCTTCCGCCGTGCCACCGGTGGCAATCAAATCATCGACCAGGATCACCTTCTCACCGGGCGCAACGCCGTCCTTGTGCATCTCCATCTCGTCCAGCCCGTATTCCAGGCTGTAGGCGACGCGCACGGTCTCATAGGGCAGCTTGCCCTTCTTGCGGATCGGCACGAAGCCGGCCGAGAGCTGATGGGCAACGGCGCCGCCAAGGATGAAGCCGCGCGCCTCGATGCCGGCGATCTTGTCGATCTTCTGCCCGGCGTAGGGATGCACCAGCTCGTCGATGGCGCGGCGAAAGGCGCGCGCATTGCCGAGCAGCGTGGTGATGTCGCGAAACAGGATGCCGGGCTTCGGATAGTCCGGAATGGTGCGGATGGCGGCGAGCAGCGTGTCTTCAAGTGAGGATTTCATGGATTGAGATTACCTGAATCGGAGGTTCTTGCGCGACAATTGTTCGATCGAACTGCAGCCCATCAGCTTCATGCCGCGTTCGATCTCGATCCGCATCTGCTCGAGCGCCCGCTCGACGCCAGGCTGGCCGGCGGCCGCCAGCGGAAACAGATAATAGCGCCCGACCCCGACCGCCTTGGCGCCGAGCGACAGTGCCTTCAGCACATGCGTGCCGCGCTGCACGCCGCCATCCATGATGACATCGATCTTGTCGCCAACCGCATCGACAATCTCGGCAAGCTGGTCGAACGCCGCCCTTGAGCCATCCAGCTGCCGGCCGCCATGGTTGGACAGCACGATGCCGCTGCAGCCAATGTCGACGGCGCGCCTGGCATCTTCCACCGACATGATGCCCTTCAGGCAGAACGGCCCCGACCACAGCTTGACCATCTCCGCGACGTCGTCCCAGGTCATCGACGGATCGAGCATCTCGGTGAAATAGCGGCTGATCGACATCGTGCCGCCGCCCATGTCGACATGCTCGTCGAGCTGCGGCAGCTTGAACCCCTCATGGGTGAAGTAGTTGATCGCCCAGCCAGGCTTCAGCGCGAACTGCAGCATGCCGGCAAGATTGAGCTTGAAAGGAATGGCAAAGCCGGTCCGCTTGTCGCGCTCGCGGTTGCCCCCGGTGATGCTGTCCACGGTCAGCATCATCACTTCGACGCCCACCGCCTTTGCCCGCTGCATCATCGCCCGGTTGAGGCCACGATCCCGGTGGAAGTAGAACTGGTAGACCTGCGGGCTGCTGCTGATCTTGCGCGCTTCCTCGAGGCTGACGGTGCCGAGCGAGGAAACGCCAAACATCGTGCCATACTTTGCCGCGGCTTTGGCGACCGCGCGCTCGCCCTGATGGTGGAACAGCCGCTGCAAGGCTGTCGGCGAGCAATAGAAGGGTAGCGCCAGCTTCTGGCCCATCACCGTCACCGACATGTCGATTTCGCTCACCCCACGCAACACGTTGGGAACAAGGTCGCAGGTCTCGAAGCTTTCGGTGTTGCGGCGATAGGTGACTTCATCGTCGGCAGCGCCATCGATGTAGTTGAAGATCGGCCCCGGCAGCCGCTGCTGTGCCATGCGCCGGAAGTCGGAAAAGTTGTGACAGTCGCGTAGCCGCATCATCGATTTCCAAATGCCATGCCGGCCAGCCTTCGCCGCCGGAGCGTCGAATACCAATCGGATGCCGCCGTGCCAACGGCCTAATTGCCGAACTCACCCCTTGGTGGGACTGTGAACGAAAAAGGGGCGCCAGAAGCGCCCCTTCCCGTCGGCAACCGACTGGTGACGACTACATGCCGAGATCGGAACGAAGCTCGGCCTTGGCCACATCATATTCGGCCTTGAAATCGTCCCGGTTGAGCAGCACCGCGGCAATGACGCTGCCCGAAATCTTGCCCATCTCGACGTCCGATGGGTAATGGATGCCGCCGACCACGCGGTTGTGCGCGTATTCGGCCGCGCGCGCCATGATCTCGGCGCGCTTCTCGGGAACCATGTCGGCCAGGATGATGCCCATCATGGTGCCGACGGTGGCGTGGCCGGACGGCCAGGAGCCGGAGCTCGACAGCTTGACCGCCGGCTTGACGAGGTCGCTGAGCTGGTGCGGACGCGGACGCTTCCAGACATCCTTGGCCGGATCGACGACGGCGCCTTCGGTCTCGACCACGCGATCGAAGAAGGCGCTGAACTTCGGCAGCTTGTCCTTGGTAAAATTCGGCCCCATCACATTGGCGAAGCGCCAGACGTTCTCCTCTGCATCGGCAACGGCGCTGGCCACCATCTCGGGCGTGCGCGTCACCTGCAGTGTCAGAACCTCACCGAGTTCGGCCTTGGTCTCAGCCGAATCGTTTGCCGGCGGTGGCGGCAGAATCATCGTCAGGTCGATATCCTTGTTGGTGACGAAGGGTTTTGCGTCTTCGGCCTGGGCGGCCGAGCCGATGACCAGCAACAACAGACCCGCGGCGAGCGATGCATATTTCTTCATGGGGGCAATCCTTTGTTTGAGAATGCCGCAGGATCATCAGATGCGATGACGGCCATGTGACATCACGGCCCCGGAAATACGAAAGGGCGCCAAGAGGCGCCCTTTCGTATTCCTGTACAGCTCTGGCGCGATTTAGTGCGCCACGCCTTCCCATACCTTCCGCTTGACGAGGTAGACCAGCCCGCCGAATATCAGGAGGAAAAACAGCACGTTGACGCCGGTATGCTTGCGGGCCTCCATGTGCGGCTCGGCCGCCCACATCAGGAAGGTCGAGACATCGCGGGCGTATTGGTCGACGGTCTGCGGCGAGCCGTCATCATAGGTCACCTGGCCGTCGGAGAGTGGCTTGGGCATTTTCAGCGACACGCCGGACATGAAGTACGGATTGTAGTGCGTGCCCTCGGGGATGACCATTCCGGCAGGCGGCGTCTGGTCATAGCCGGTCAGCAACGAATGGATATAGTCCGGGCCACCCGCGTCATACTGCGTGAAGATGTCGAAGACGAACTGCGGAAAGCCGCGCTCGACGCCGCGCGCCTTGGCCAGCAGCGACATGTCAGGCGGAGCGGCGCCGCCATTGGAGGCGGCAGCGGCCTGCTCGTTGGCGAACGGCGCCGGAAAATAGTCCGACGGCTTGCCGGGGCGGTCGAACATTTCGCCGGCATCGTTGGGGCCGTCATGGATGGTATAGGTGGCTGCCAGCGACTTGATCTGTGCATCCGAATAGCCAAGGCCCGTCGGGCCTTCCAGCGTGCGGAACGCCACCAAATTCATCGAATGGCAGGCCGAGCAGACTTCCTTATAGACCTTCAGGCCGCGCTGCAGCTGGCCCTTGTCGTAAGTGCCGAACGGGCCGGTAAAGCTCCAGCTCATTTCCTTCGGCTCGTTGATCGGGAAATGCGTCGGTGCCGCCGCGTTGTGTGCTTCTTCGGCCGCGAACGCCGCACCGCCGGCGGCCACAAGGCTGATCAGCGCCAGCGAGGTGAGAATCTTTTTCATGCCAAATCCCCTTAGATTCTCTACCGCTCAGCCCTTGGTCTCTGGCGCGGCCGTGGCGCCCACCGGATGCCCGCTGCCGCCCTTGTTCTTTTCGAGCACCGCCTCGGTGATCGAGTTCGGCAGCCTGCGCGGCGTCTCGATCAGGCCAAGCACCGGCAGCGCGATCAGGAAGAAGGCGAAGTAGAACAGTGTCGCCATCTGCGCCATGAACACATAGCTGCCTTCCGCCGGCTGCGAGCCCAGCCAGCCAAGCAGGATGGCGTCGGCCACGAACAGCCAGAAGAACAGCTTGTACCAGGGCCGGTAGACCGCCGAGCGAACCTTGGAGGTGTCGAGCCACGGCACCAGGAACAGCATGACGATGGCGCCAAACATGCACAGCACGCCGCCGAGCTTGGAGTTGATCGGCCCGATGTTGAAGGTGATGGCGCGCAGGATCGCGTAGAACGGCAGGAAGTACCATTCCGGCACGATGTGGGCCGGCGTCTTCAGCGGGTTGGCGACGATGTAGTTGTCGGGATGGCCGAGATAGTTCGGCAGGAAGAAGATGAAATAGGCGAAGATGAACAGGAACACGATCATGCCGAACGCGTCCTTGATGGTCGCATAGGGCGTGAAGGCGACGGTGTCGGTCTTCGACTTGACCTCGATGCCGGTCGGGTTCGACTGGCCCACGACATGCAGCGCCCAGACGTGCAGCACGACGACGCCGGCAATCATGAACGGCAGGAGATAATGCAGCGCAAAGAAGCGGTTCAGCGTCGGATTGTCGACGGCGAAGCCGCCAAGCAGCAGCTGCTGGATCCAGTTGCCGACAAGCGGTATGGCGCTGAAGAAGCCGGTGATGACGGTGGCGCCCCAGAAGCTCATCTGTCCCCATGGCAGCACGTAGCCCATGAAGCCGGTCGCCATCATCAGGAGGTAGATGATGCAGCCGAGGATCCAGAGCAGCTCGCGCGGCGCCTTGTAGGAGCCGTAATAGAGGCCCCGGAAGATGTGCATATAGACGGCGATGAAGAAGAACGACGCGCCGTTGGCATGCATGTAGCGCAAGAGCCAGCCGGAATTGACGTCGCGCATGATCTTCTCGACCGAGCCGAAGGCGAGATTGGTGTCGGCCGTATAGTGCATGGCCAGCACGATGCCGGTCAGGATCTGCGCCACCAGCATGATCGACAGGATACCGCCGAAGGTCCACATGTAGTTGAGGTTGCGCGGCACCGGATAGGCGACGAAGCTGTCATAGACCAGCCGCGGCAGCGGCATGCGGGCGTCGAACCAGCGTTCGATACCGGTTTTGGGCGTGTAGGTCGAGTGTCCCTCGCTCATCGAAATGTCCCCCTGCCTCAACCGATAAGGATTTTGGTATCGGAAATGAACTTGAATACCGGAACAGCCATGTTCTCGGGTGCCGGGCCTTTGCGGATGCGGCCGGCGGTGTCGTATTGCGAACCATGGCACGGGCAGAACCAGCCGCCGAAATCGCCTTCCTGGCCGAGCGGAATACAGCCCAGATGCGTGCAGACCTGAACCATCACCATCCAGGCTTCCTTGCCGGGCGTGGTGCGGTTGGCGTCGGTCGCCGGTGCATCGGACGGTAGGTTGGCGTTGCGGGCAATCGGATCCTTGAGATCGGCCAGGTTGACGGCCTCGCCGTCCTTCATTTCTTTTTCAGTGCGGTTGCGCACCACGACCGGCTTGCCACGCCACTTGACGATCAACGAACTTCCCGGCGTCAGCGAGGCGACGTCGACCTCGACCGAGGCGAGCGCCAGCGTCGAGGCATCAGGGCGCATCTGGTCGATGAACGGCCATGCGAAGGCACCGGCGCCGACCACGGCGGCCATGCCGGTGGCGACGTAGAGAAAGTCTCGACGATTGGGATCCTGGATGTCGGTTGCGCTCACGGGTGCCTGATCCTTTCGCCTCTTCCGCGCCGGTGGCTGAGCCTTGTTCCCCGCTCAATTACGCCAACCCGACAGCGCATGGCGAACAGGCTAGCGAATTCCTCCGGCATTTGGACTTCGGTTTATGCGTGAAGCCCGTTTTTGTCCAGACGGGTCAAGGCACAAGGGCAGATTGTCGCGGGGACAAAATCCCCTATCGCGCGGCGAGACGGCGAATGGCCGCAAAAGGCGGCTAAACAACCGGGAAATATCAGCAAAATCCGGCACTCCAGCTCCCCTCGACAGGGAACGCCGACGTGACCTATCCTCAGCCCATGGTGCACGTCATCGATCGTGAGGAATGGGCTGTTCGCCCCGACCGTTGGAAGGGCGAGCTGCAATGCGGCGCCTACGGCTCCAACTCCTGCCTGATCTTCAACCACCTGCCTGATGTCGGCGGCGGCCCGCGCCTGCACTCCCATCCCTACGCAGAGATTTTCATCATCCGTCAGGGCACCGGCCTGTTCACGGTCGGCGACCAGGAAATCGAGGCCTCCGCCGGCCAGATCCTGATCGTTCCGCCCAACACGCCGCACAAATTCACCAATCTCGGTCCGGGTCCACTGGAAACCACCGACATTCACGAGAACGGCACGTTCGTCACCGAATGGCTGGAATGATCCTTACGCCGCTCCCAACCGTACCAGCACGGCCTTCGGGATGGCATATTCGCGGATGACGGCATCGTGCCTGCGCAAGCCGCACAGTTCACGCTGGATGAAATAGGCATGAACGGCTGCTGCAGCCTCCTTGAGAAGCCTCGGGCGCAGTTCCTCGTCGGCATTGGCGCCCAGCCGGGCGAGCGTTTCCTCGACCTTTTGCCCGGCGCGGCCGAGCGCCGCCGCCTTTTCGGCGAGGATTTCATGGCCAAGCACATCAAACGCCGTTTCCTGGGCGCTTGATCTCCCGAAATTCGACGGCATGCGCACGGACATTGCCTCAATCTCCGATCAAAGACAGCATCACCAAATCTATTCAGCCGGCCGTGTTTCTTCCAGCACGCTTTCCTCGTGATAGAGAAAGCCGCCCGATTGTCGCTTCCAAAGCCGCGCATAAAGCCCGTCGAGCGCCACCAGTTCGTCATGCGTGCCCTGCTCGACGATGCGGCCGCCATCCAGCACCACTAGCCGGTCAAGGGCGGCGATCGTCGACAGGCGGTGCGCGATGGCGATCACGGTCTTGTTTTCCATCAGCCTGGTAAGGTTCTCCTGGATCGCCGCCTCGATGTCGGAATCGAGCGCCGAGGTCGCCTCGTCGAGGATCAGGATCGGCGCATCCTTGAGGAAGACACGGGCGATCGCCACGCGCTGGCGCTGGCCGCCGGACAGTTTCACACCGCGCTCGCCGACAAACGCCTCGTAGCCGGCACGGTCCTTGTTGTCGCGCAAGGTAAGGATGAACTCGTGCGCCTCGGCCTTCCTGGCCGCCACGATCACTTCGGCGTCGGTCGCGTCGGGCATGCCGAGCTTGATGTTGTCGCGCAGCGACCGGTGGAACAATGCTGTGTCCTGGCTGACGACGCCGATGTTGGCGCGCAGCGAATTCTGGGTGACCCCGGCGATGTCCTGCCCGTCGATCAGGATCTTGCCGCTTTCGAGGTCGTAGAGCCGCAGGATCAGATTGGCGAGCGTCGTCTTGCCCGCACCCGATGGGCCGACCAGCCCAACCTTCTCGCCCGGCTTGACGACGAGGTCGATGCCGTTCAGCACGCCGAAGCCCTTGCCATAGTGGAACTCGACATTCTTCACCTCGATGCGGCCTCCCGCTACGGTGAGCTCCTTGGCGTCGGGCGCATCGATGAGGCCGAGCGGCTGCGAGATCAGTGCCTTGGAGTTTTCCAGCACGCCTAGATTTCGCAAGATGCCGTTGAGCTGCATCATCAGCCGGCCGAGCAGCATGTTGAGCCGCAAGACGAGGGAAAGCGTGAAGGCGACCGCGCCGACGGTGATCGAACCCTCGACCCAGAGATAGACGGCAAAACAGCCGATCACCGTGATCATGATGCCCGACAGCGTGGTCAGCGCCATGCGCACGCCGGTCAGCCGGCGGGTGAAGGGGCGCAGTGCATCGAGATAAATGTCGAAGCCGTTCCTGATGTAGCGGTCGTCGCCATCGGCCGAAAACAGTTTCAGCGTCTGCACGTTGGAATAGGAATCGACGATGCGGCCATTGATCATTGAACCTGCTTCGGCCGTGGCCTCGGCATTCTTGCGGATCGCCGGCAGATAGAGCCTTGCCAGCAAGCCAAAGGCGACGATCCAGATCACCACAAGCGCCGCCAGCCGCAGGTCAAGCCCGGCGACCAGCGCCAGCGTCGTCACCGTATAGACGAGCATGAACCAGACGACCTCGATGAAGCTTTCCATCAGATCGCCGGTCGCCTGCCCCGCCTGCCAGACTTTTGTCGCGATGCGGCCGGCGAAATCGTTCTGGAAGAAGGCGTAGGACTGGCGCGAGACATGCCGGTGCGCCTGCCAGCGCACCAGATTGTAGAAGCCGGGCGTGATCGTCTGCTCGTCGACCAGCGCCGACAGGCCGACAACGATGGTGCGGATGACCAGCACCACCGCGATCATGAACACCAGCTCGGGACCGGCGGCGGTCCACAGCGCATGCCAACTGCGTTCGCCGGGAAGCTGGTCGAGGATATCGACAAGCCGCCCGACGAAATAGAACAGGCCGGCTTCGACCAGCGGCGCGATGCCGCCGATGACCAGCATGGCGAAGAAGGCGAACTTCGCCTGGCCGACATAGTGCCAGAGAAACCCGCCAACGCTGGACGGTGGCCGAAGGTTCGCCGGCTCCCTGAACGGATAGACCCAGTTCTCGAACCAGCGATAGACGGCTGTCATCATTCGGCAGCTTGGCCCTTTGCAATTGCATCATTGGCAACATCTGTCGGGATGTCCTCGAGCAGGAACCCGCCCGACTGACGCTGCCAGAGCTGGGCGTAGAGCCCGCCCTTGGCGACCAGTTCGTCGTGCGAACCCTCCTCGATGACCCGACCCTGGTCCATCACCACGAGCCTGTCCATCGCCGCGATGGTCGACAGCCGGTGGGCAATGGCGATGACGGTCTTGCCTTGCATGAGCTTGTAGAGGTTCTCCTGGATGGCCGCTTCCGCCTCGGAATCCAGCGCCGACGTCGCCTCGTCAAGGATAAGTATCGGCGCATCCTTCAACATAACGCGAGCAATGGCGATGCGTTGCCGCTGGCCGCCGGACAATTTGACGCCGCGGTCACCGACATAGGCATCGAACCCGTTGCGACCATTGTGATCCAAAAGCCCGCCGATGAAGCCCAACGCCTCGGCGCGCCGCGCCGCCTCGACAAGCATCTCTTCTGACGCGTCCGGCCGGCCATAGAGGATGTTCTCGCGCACCGAACGATGCAGCAGCGAAGTATCCTGCGTGACCATGCCGATCTGCGCGCGCAGCGAATCCTGCTTCACGCCGGCGATCTCCTGGCCGTCGATCAGGATCCGGCCGCTTTCCAGATCGTAGAAGCGCAGGAGTAGATTGACCAGCGTCGACTTGCCGGCGCCCGAGCGGCCGACAATGCCGACCTTCTCGCCAGGTCTCACCGTCAGCGACAAGCCCTCGATGACGCCCTTCTGCTTGCCATAGTGAAAGCGGATATCCTCGAAGCGGATTTCGCCCCTGGAAACGCTGATCTCCTTCGCATCCGGCCTGTCCTCGACAAGCCGTGGCAGCGAGATCGAGGCGATGCCGTCATGCACGGTGCCGATGTTCTCGAACAGGCCCGACATTTCCCACATGATCCATTGCGACATGCCCCACATTCTGAGCACCAGGCCAATGACCACGGCGACCGCGCCGATCGTCACCACTTGGCCCATCCACAGCCACAGCGAAATGGCGGTGACCGAGAACAGCAGCAATGAGTTCAAAATGTAGAGCGAGCCGAAAAGCACCGTCACCAGCCGCATCGACCGATAGACCGTGTCGAGAAAGCCCGTCATGCCTTCCCTGGCGAAAGTGGCCTCGCGGCGCGAATGGGAAAACAGCTTGACCGTCTGGATGTTGGAATAGCTGTCGACGACGCGGCCGGTCATGACCGAGCGCGCATTGGCCTGTTCCTCGCCAACCTTGCCCAGGCGCGGAATGAAAAAGCGCAGCAACAGGATGTAGCCGACCAGCCAGACGGCCAGCGGCGCGGCCAGCCGCCAGTCGGCCGAGCCGACGATGTAAAGCATGCCGAGAAAATAGACGATGACGTAGTTCAGGACGTCGAGCACCTTGATGACGCATTCGCGCACGGCGAGTGCCGTCTGCATCAGCTTGGTGGCGATGCGGCCGGCAAACTCGTCCTGGTAAAAACTCATCGATTGCTTGAGCAGGTAGCGATGCACCTGCCAGCGAATGCGCATGGGATAGTTGCCCATCAGCGTCTGCTGGTTGAGCAGCGAATGCAGCCACACCGTGCCCGGCAGCGCGAACAGCACGATGAAGGCCATGCCGGCGAGCTTCCAGCTTTCCGTCTGCAGGAAGGTTTCGCGGTTCGCTGCCGACAGCCAGTCGACGATGCTGCCGAGGAAGCCGAACATCCACACTTCCGCGATGGCGATGGCCGCCACCAGCACCGCGTCGACAAGGATATAGGGCCATGCGCCACGCGTATAATGCAGGCAGAAGGCCACCAGCGTCTTGGGCGGCTCGACGGGTTCCGCTGCCGGGAACGGATCGAGCCTTCTTTCAAACCAGCTAAACAACAACATAGGTCATGCCTGTAAAATCTGTTTCCCGCTTACGCGGCTTGGCGACGTACGAAGTCCCCGGCGGCGCCGAGGGCCGACGGTCCGGAATCATCCGGACCGTCGGCCCTGCTTCGCGCAATATAGGGGCTCGCGGGCTTTTCGCCGACAGGGTCGTTTGTCGATCCTGACGGTGCGGTGTCGACAAGCTGGATTTTCGCACCCGGCCGGATCAGCCGGATGATCCGGCGCACCAGCGACGGCCGGCTCGGATCGGGAACCGCGCGCGAGAAATCGACGTCCGGCAGCATGCCGCGATGCGGCCGACGACGAACTTCGGCGTGAACCGCCGTCGAATAAGTGTCGCCGATCAACAGCGCCCAGGTCGGCAGTCGGTGGATATGCAGGCTCCTCGAGCCAGGTATTCTGTAGGGATCGAACATCGGTCCGTCCTCCGTGTGAAAATAGAGATGAAAAGGCGAATCCATATCGTCCGCCGGCATTCGGCCGGAGGCATGGATTGCGTCGGTCTGGACACGACTGAACGAGTCGGTCTGGACACGACAGGCATCGGTCTGGACGTGTTCAGTTCGGGCGTTCAGCCCTTTTGACTTTTTGAAAAACATCGCAGCATTCCTTCGACCGAAAAAACGCTTCGGCGGGAATCGGTGCGATCAAGTCTTAGAGAGTCAGGAGAATTGTCGTACCGAAACCGCCGGCAGGCAGGTAAGCCCACGAGAGGGGCGCTGGATGTGCATGGTCATCATGAGTTTCCCCTCCATCGGTTCGGGTTGACAATGCTGGCCGTATACCCGACTTCGAAAAAAATGGCCACCCGCAGGTCCCGCAATTTCCAAAACCGCGAGCCCGCTGTTGCCGATCTGCCACTTATTAGAAGGACGCGGAAATGAACGGTCGTCTCCGCATCGCGCTCTACCAGCCGGACATTGCCGGCAATACCGGGACAATCCTGCGCCTGGCCGCGTGCCTCGGCCTTGGCGTCGACATCATCGAGCCGGCCGGCTTTCCGCTCTCCGACAAAGCGCTCAAGCGCGCCGGCATGGACTACCTCGAAATGGCTGCCTTGACCCGGCACGTCGACTGGAACGCCTTCGAGGACTGGCGCAAGGCGCGCGCGGATCGGCTGGTGCTTCTGTCGACCAAAGCGACGACCCCCTACACCAGTTTCAGTTTCAGGGACGGCGACATCCTCCTGTTCGGTCGCGAATCCGCAGGCGTGCCGGATCCGGTCCATCAGGCGGCGGATGCGCGGCTGACCATCCCTATGCAAGGCAGCGCGCGCAGCATCAACGTCGCGCTGTCCGTCGCCATGGTGGCGGGCGAAGCCATCCGGCAGCTCGGATAGGGGTTCACCGGCAAGGCCGTCTGCTGTCATCTTTACCCAGGCGCACATCGCCCTCTCCTGTCATTTGCCCGATCAACATTTCCTCGCTACAAGCTCAACTTAAGTTGAGGTCAAGCGGAAAATCGGAAATGGCTCCAGTAACGGAATTGACGGTCGGCCAGGTGGCCGTGCGCAGCGGCGTCGCGGTGTCGGCGCTGCATTTCTATGAAGCGCGCGGACTGATCCGCAGCCACCGCACCTCAGGTAACCAGCGCCGCTACGGCCGCGACGTGCTGCGGCGCGTGGCGATCATCAAGGTCGCCCAGGAGGTCGGCATCTCTCTGGCCGAGATCGGCGAGGCCTTGGCTTCACTACCGGAGGGCCGCACACCGACGCGCGACGACTGGAACCTGCTGTCGACCGCCTGGCGCGACGGGCTCGACCACAAGATCGCCCAGCTGAAGAAGCTGCGCGACGGGCTGACCGACTGCATCGGCTGCGGCTGCATGTCGATCGACAAATGCCCACTCCGGAACAAGGGCGACCGGCTGGCAAGGGAAGGCACAGGGGCGAGGCGCCTTTTGGCGGCACCCTAATCCGCCACGGGCAATCGCCTGATGGTGAACTCGATCAGGTCGCCCGGCCGCTCGAACCAGCTTTCGATCTCGGTCCAGTAGGCCTGCTTGGGAAAGCGCTCGAACCATTCCTTGGCCTTGAGCCGCGCATCGGAGCGCGGCAGGACGAAGGTCTCGCGCAAAAAGCCGTCGCGCGGCATGCGCGCACGCTCGGCGCGGCTTTGGTCGAGCCTTTTCTTCAGGCCATCCAGCGGCGGTCTTGCCGGGGTGCGCACGAACCACTCCTTGCACCTGGCGCATGCCCCCGAAACCGGAACCTGAGTTTCGGAAAGGATCATGCGCAAAACCAAAGTGACTTGACCCTGTTCCTCAAGAGATTAGGGATCGCGCCCGGAAAAGACGAGTCTTTTGTCGACTCGACCGCCCGCAACCGGAGACGGCGCTTTGGAACGACCTGAAATACAAGCTGGCCTGCCCGCCGACATCGAACAGAAGAAGATGAAGGCCCGCCTCTGGTTCGAAGCCTTGCGCGAACGTATCTGCGGCACCTTCGAGCAGATCGAGCAGGATCTTGGCGGCCCCTTGGCCTCCTGGTCGCCCGGCCGTTTCGAAAAGACGCCCTGGGAACGCGATGCCGGCAAGGGCGGCGGCGGCACGATGTCGATGATGCATGGCCGCGTCTTCGAGAAGGTCGGCGTCCACACCTCGACCGTCCATGGCGAGTTCTCGCCCGAATTCAGGAGGCAGATGCCCGGCGCCGAGGAAGACCCGCGCTTCTGGGCGTCCGGCATCTCGCTGATCGCCCACCCCTGGAATCCCCACGTTCCGGCCGTGCACATGAACACGCGCATGGTTGTCACCTCGCGCCAATGGTTCGGCGGCGGCGCCGACCTGACGCCGGTGCTCGACCGCCGCCGCACCCAGGAAGACCCTGACACCGTCGCCTTCCACCGCGCCATGCAGTTCGCCTGCGAGAAGAACGCCGACGTCGCCGATTATCCGAAATTCAAGACATGGTGCGACGAGTATTTCTATCTGCCCCACCGCAACGAGCCGCGCGGCACCGGTGGCATCTTCTTCGACTGGCTGCATTCGGGCGAGGAGAAGGGCGGCTGGAATGCCGACTTCAACTTCGTCCAGGACGTCGGACGCTCGTTTCTCGTCGTCTACGGCCACCTCGTGCGCGCCAACTTCAACGAGAACTGGACCGATGGCGACCGCGATGAACAGCTCATCCGCCGTGGCCGCTACGTCGAATTCAACCTGCTTCACGACCGCGGCACCATCTTTGGCTTGAAAACGGGCGGCAATGTCGCCGCGATCCTGTCCAGCCTGCCGCCTGAGGTCCGCTGGCCGTAAGTCTCGGCTCTGCGGAAAGCGCACGCAGCTTTGATGCAACCAGACGGCCCGTCGCGTGTTATGGTCATTGCCCCGCTGGCGGTCCAAAGCTGGACCGTGAGCCAAGAAAAGTGGCGGAGCCCCTGACCGGCTCCCCGGAGGAAAAGGAGAAATCCAATGAAGGAATTTCACTGCGGGTCGCTCGTTCCCGGCTGTGAATGGCACACCCGTGCCGACGAGGAAGCCGAAGTGATGCGCCGCGCCGTCGAGCATATGCGCGAGACGCATGGCGAGACTGTCATCCGCGAAACGATGATCGAGGCGATCCGCTCGCGCATCGAGAAGGTCCGCGACGCCGCCTAGCTTTTACCCGGCTTTGCTTCGTGGGCGGCGGCAAGCGAACCGCGCCGGCGCTCACCATCGGATGCAGCGGGTAAAAACAGCTTTGGGACGCGACTCGCGTCTGACGCCATCGCGGTCACGGCGCGAGGCGGATTTTTTCAGGTCGAAAAATTATATTTGCCTCCGCTAAAGTAAACCCTGCGGTAACCGAACCCGTGCCAATGTCGCGCGGATAATCCGGCTGCAGTGGGCTGCCAGAGAAGCCCGTCGCCCCAGGCACTGATCCGGAACGGTGGGGCGAGGTGTTTCGCGCATGCGCGAAAAGTCCGGCAATCGAGTGCGTTTCCGCATGGCGGCTCTCCTGCTTTGCGTGCTCGTCGGGGCGTCCCCGGCCATTGCCCAGGAAATGACGACATCGCTGGTCGACATCCATCAGGGTTCGCCGCTAAGCGATCGCGCGAGAGGCCTGGGCAATGGCGGTTACGAACTGCAGAACGGGACCTTTGTATCGTTCAACCAGTGGTACCGCGCGAGCTGGGTCGACACGCATGTGGACCTGCTGACCCAGATCACCGAGGATACCGGCATCCTTTGGGGTTTCGGGACCGGAGAAGAGGGCGAGAAGTATCGGATCGAGCCCAGCCTCAAGCTTGGGTTCCTCACTCAGATGCATCCCAATCCCAACAGTACGCTTTCCCTGTCGCTCACCACGACCATCGGCGGCAAGCTCACCGAGAAGTCCTGCGAAGCCGACTATGGCGATCTGGGCAGCTATAGCGTCAATTGCCGGCTCGCGGCCAGCCAGATGGCGCCTGAGGAAACCTTGAAATATCTGGTTAATGCTAAACCGGAAAGCCAGCATCTCTGGCTGAACTATCGTGTTACTTTCTGATCGCCGCGAGGTTGCAAATGCAGAATTCGTCTCGCCCCGAAGGCGATCGCTCATCCTGGTTCTTGTCTGACTGGAGTAGGAACATGTCGGGTACTTGCATGAAGTTCAGCCTCGCCGCCGCCCTTGTCGTCCTTTCGGCGCCATTCGCATCGGCGCAGGAGGCCCTCGACGCTGACGAGATGGCCGCGGTCTGCCACGGTGGCGGGTCCATATGCGTGAGCGCGACAATCCCGGCCGCACCGGCGACGCAGGGGCTGCAGAGCTGGATGAGCCCCGATGTCGGTGCCGCATGGGCGGCAGGCTACAAGGGCAAGGGCGTCACCATTACCATGGTCGACGACTTCAGCAGCTCGTCACGCTTCTCCGGCAATTTCGGCGTCGGGGTTCAAACCCAGCGGCACGGTGAGTGGACCCGCGAGGAAGCCAGCATGGTTGCGCCCCTGGCAACGATCAGGTCGAAAGACTTCACCACCAGTTCATACGTCCCGTTGGCGAGCGGCCTGAATGTGCTCAATCTGAGCTACGGCATGTACGCCAAGGCCGGCTACAGCTCAAACAAGATCGGGTGGGCCCAGGAGGAAGCTTCCATCATCTCCTACGCCGCCAAAGGGTCGGCAATTGTCTCGAAGGCGGCCGGCAACGATTCGGTTGCCGTGGGCGGCGTCACCAGCGGCCAGCAGGATTATCTCGACATCGCTTTGATCGGCAAACCCTCGGCGATTTTCGTCGGCGCGCTGTCCACGAACGGCACGACGTCCAACAAGGCCCAGCTTGCCTGGTATTCCAACTACGCCGGCTCCAACACGGCTGTGCAGAGCCATTTCCTCGTCGTGGGTGTCACCAGCGACAAGACCGGCCTTTACGGCACGTCCTTCGCCGCGCCGATCATTTCAGGATATGCGGCGATCATCGGCAGCAAATTCACCAAGGCCACGCCGACCCAGATCACCAACGATCTGCTCAACACGGCTCGTACCGACACGCTGGCCAACTATAGTGCATCCGTCTATGGCAAGGGAGAGGCCAGCCTCTCACGCGCCCTGGCCCCCGTAGCGATCAAGTAGGTGAGCGACGCCGGTATTTGATTAGGTTTCAAGGGCCTCTGCGGCGCGTTCGAGCAGCGCGCCGCGATCGGGCGCAAACCCCGCTTCGATCCATTCCGCCTCGAGATTCTTGAGGATTTCGCCCAGTTTCGGCCCAGGCGTTGCGCCGAGCGCCGCCAGATCGGCGCCTTTCAGCGGAAACACCGGTTTTTCCCATTTGAGCGCGAAGGCCAGCAGGCGCGAGAAGCCGCCGGCTTCGAGCAGCGCGGCATTGTCCTCGACAGCGCGCACCCGCGCGGCGGCAAGCGACAGCCGCAGCCGGTCGACAAACCCTTGCTTGTCACCGCGATAAAGCCTTTTCGCCAGTTCGCTCTCGGTCGTCTTCGGCTCGACGGCCGTGGAGAGTGCCCAGTGGCGCAAGCGGTCTGATTCCGCGGTCGAAAACCTCAGCCGCTCGGCGAGTATCTTCATGCGCGCGGCATCCGGCGGCACGATCGCCTCCAGCCGCAGCAGCGGATCGGCCGCCCAGCCCAGATCCTTCTCGGCCTTGGTCAGCCCGTGGATGGCATCGATGCCCCATTTCTCGCTTTCCGGCAGCGCGGTGGTCAGCACACTTGCCTGCCGCATCCACAGCAGCGCCCGCGACGGGTCAGGCGCCGACAAGAGCTTCTTCAGTTCGGACCAGACGCGCTCCGCCGAGAGTTGCGCCAGGCCTTCCTTCAGCCGGGCGCAGGCCTTCAGCCCCTCGGCGTCAGGCCGGCCTTCGCCATACCAGGCAAAGAAGCGGAAAAAGCGCAGGATGCGCAGATAATCCTCACTGATGCGCGCTTCCGCATCGCCGATGAAGCGCAGCCGCCGCGCCTCGATGTCAGCAATGCCACCGACCAGGTCGACAACGCTGCCATCCGCTTCGGCGTAGAGCGCGTTGATGGTGAAGTCGCGCCGCTCGGCATCCAGCTTCCAGTCGCGTCCGAACAACACCTTGGCGCGGCGACCGTCGGTCTCGACATCGGCGCGCAAGGTGGTGATTTCATAGGGCTTGCCGCCGGCAACGACGGTGATCGTGCCGTGCTCGATGCCGGTCGGCACCGGCTTGAAGCCTTCCGCCTCGGCGCGGCGGATGGTTTCATCAGGCAAACAGGTGGTGGCGATGTCGATATCGGCGACCGGTTGGCCCATCAGCACGTTCCGCACGGCGCCGCCGGCGATACGCGCCTCCTCACCGCCTTCAGCCAGGGCGGCAAGCAAGCGCTGCAGATGCTTGTCGGTGAGCCAGTCGGCCCTGCCCGCGATCGAAACACTCACGCATAGAGCCTTTCATAGAGCGTACGGATGATGCCGGCGGTGACGCCCCAGATGCGCCGGTCGCCATACGGCATGTCGTAGAAGAACCATTCGAGATCGTTCCACATGCGGCTGTCACGCTTGTGGTTCGCCGGATCCATGAGGAAACGCAGCGGCACTTCGAAGGCTGCGTCGACCTCGTCTGCGTTCAAGGTCAGCTCGAAGCCTGGCCGCACGATGCCCAGCACCGGTGCGATGCGGTAGCCGCTGCCGGCGACATAGTCGGGCATGCGGCCGATGATCTCGATGCGATCCCGGTCAATGCCGATCTCCTCGAAGGTCTCGCGCAGCGCCGCCGCCTCTGGGCTTGCGTCTGTCGGGTCGATGGTGCCGCCGGGAAAGGCCACCTGGCCCGAATGGCTGCGCAGCTTTTCGGCCCGCTTGGTCAAGAGAACCGTCGCTTCGCCCGGGTGATCGACCACCGGGATCAGCACCGCGGCATTGCGCAGCGCCTTGCCCTGATTGAGTCGCGGATGCCCGGGATTGAAGCGATGGTCGCCATAATCGTCGCCGGCATGCGCTTGCCGCTGCGCGGCGAACCGCGCGCGGAAATCCGCCGATGAAAACGGCACCAATGACACCTGATCCATCATGCGCTCAGCCGTCTCAACTGGTCCGCCGGCATAATCGGAAACACCGTGCCCTTGGACCGCACGGCAAACATCGTCTTGCCGCCGATCTCGATCTCCTCACCATGCCCGACCAGTTCGTACATCACAGGCCGCGCCACCAGCGCCTCCAGCCTGCCGCGCACCAGCAAATAGGGCTTCAGGCCGCCGGTCTCGCTCTCGTCGACGAAGCGCAGCGGCCGCTCCGGCCCGGCCTCGACGACGTCGCCGACATTGGTGCGGAAGGTGATGATCTGTTCGTCACCACTGCCCGAAACATCCATCTCGACGGCGATGAACGGCGCGTCGGCGACACGGATGCCGACCTTTTCCACAGGCGTCACAAGATAGGTCCTGCCGTCTTCGTCCTTGCGCAGCACGGAAGAGAAAAGCTGCACCAGCGGCATGCGGCCGATCGGCGTTCCCAGGTAGAACCAGGTGCCGTCGGCCTTGATCTCCATGTCGAGATCGCCGCAAAAGTCCGGATTCCAGCGCTCGACGGGTGCCGCACCCTTGCCGGCACGCGCCGCGCGCGAGATCAACGCCTCCAGGCCGCGCGCCTCGGTGGCGCTCGTAAGGCTTTGTTCGCGATGTTCGTAGTGTTCCGTCATCGTCACGAAATAGTCACTGTTGTTCCGCTTGTCAGCCTAAGTCTGTGATTTAAGTTCGACCATAGCCACTACGCGAGGCCGAATCGCGGCAACTTATGCTATGGTGCTGCCGTATTTCCAACCATAGGTATCTCCAGGCAAAAAGGGATCGAGCTGCATGAGCGTGATGGTCAAGGAAAGCCCGATCAGCGAAACGGACATGGTCGCAGAGGCCGAGAAGGCGCTGGTGGATATTTCCAGGATCCGCGACGGCGTCGGCCGGGTCATCTTCGGCCAGGAGAACGTTGTCGAGCGTACTTTGGTGGCGGTGCTGGCCGGCGGCCATGCGCTTCTCGTCGGCGTTCCGGGTCTCGCCAAGACCAAGCTGGTCGAAACGTTGGGCATCGTGCTCGGCCTCGATTCACGCCGCATCCAGTTCACGCCCGACCTGATGCCGTCCGACATTCTCGGCTCCGAGGTCATGGAGCAGGATGAGACCGGCAAGCGCTCCTTCCGCTTCATCTCCGGCCCGATCTTCGCCCAGTTGCTGATGGCCGACGAGATCAACCGCGCCTCGCCGCGCACCCAGTCGGCGCTGCTGCAGGCCATGCAGGAGTACCATGTCACCATCGCCGGTGCCCGCTACGATTTGCCCGCGCCCTTCCATGTGCTGGCGACGCAGAACCCGCTGGAACAGGAAGGCACCTATCCGCTGCCGGAAGCCCAGCTCGACCGCTTCCTGATGCAGGTCGACATCCTCTATCCCGAAATCGAGGCAGAGCGCCGCATCCTCTTGGAAACCACCGGCATCGAGGACGCAAAAGCCCAGAACGTGCTGCAACCGGCACGGTTGAAGGAAATCCAGACGCTGATCCGCCGCATGCCGGTACCCGAAAGCGTTGTCGAGGCGATCCTCACTTTGGTGCGCTCTGCGCGTCCGGGCCAGGGCAATGCCGAAACCGACAAGCATGTCGCCTGGGGTCCCGGCCCGCGCGCCAGCCAGGCGCTGATGCTGTGCACGAGGGCGCGCGCGCTCTACGACGGACGGCTGGCACCCTCGGTCGACGACGTGCGGGCACTGGCCGAGCCGGTGCTGCAGCACCGTATGGCGCTGACCTTCGCCGCCCGCGCCGAGGGCACCAGCGTGCGCGATGTGGTGGCGAAACTGGTGAAAGGGATTTAATGGCGCGCATCGGCGAGGTCCAGGCTCCGGCAGCGACGCGTGACGCGCTCGCCCGTGGCCGGTTGCGGGCTTCGCTTGTGCCCGACCTGCTGGTCGAGGCGCGCCGCATCGTCAACACCGTGATCGCCGGCTGGCACGGCCGCCGCAAACGCGGCATCGGCGAGAATTTCTGGCAGTTCCGGCCCTATGTCGAAGGCGATTCCTCGCGCATCGACTGGCGCCGCTCGGCGCGCGACGACCACACCTATGTGCGCGACCGCGAATGGGAAGCCGCCCATACGGTCTGGCTCTGGGCCGACCCCTCGCCATCCATGCTCTACAAATCGACCGGCGCCAGCGTTTCCAAGCAATCGCGCGCGCTGGTGCTGGCGCTGGCCATGGCCGAATTGTTGTCGCGCAGCGGCGAGCGCATCGCCTGGCCCGGGCTGACCGATCCCTTCACCGCCCGCAACGGCGCCGAGCGCATCGCCGCCCAGCTGATGCATGCCGGCGATCTGCCGGCCAAGCCCGACCTCTCCGACATCAGGCGCTTCTGCGACATCGTCATCGTCAGCGATTTCCTCGATCCGGTCGAAGAGACAATGGCCTGGCTCGACGTGCTCGCCCGCCACGGCGTGCGCGCCCACCTGATCGAGGTCGCCGATCCGGCCGAGGAGACCTTCCCCTATGCCGGCCGCACCGAGTTCACCGATCCCGAGACCGGCGAAAAACTGACCGCCGGTCGCGCCGAAATGCTCGGCGACGAGTACCGCCTGCTCTACACCGCCCGCCGCCAGGAGCTGGCCGGCTGGTGCAAGCGCCTCGGCTGGAGCTTTACCGTCAACCACACGGACCGGCTCGCTTCCGACGCGCTGGTGCGCCTGCACATGGCGATGACCGCCGATGGCTCATATGCCGGGCCGAACGCTGGCGCTCGTGCCAGTCAGCCTGGAAAGGTGGCCGTCGCATGAGCTGGCTGCCGCTCTCCTTTGGCGCTCCCATGGTGCTGTGGGGCCTGCTGGCGCTGCCGGTGATCTGGTGGCTGCTGCGGCTGACCCCACCCAAGCCGCAGGCCGAGATCTTCCCGCCACTGAAAATCCTGGCCCGCGTGCTCAAGCGCGAGGAGACCCCGCAGCAGAGCCCATGGTGGCTGACGCTGCTCAGGCTGCTCATGGCGGCGCTCATCGTCGCAGCCCTTGCCGAACCGGTCTTCAACCCGCGCGAAAAACTGCCGGCCGAGGGTGCAGCGCTCGCGCTGGTCATCGACAATGACTGGGCCAGCGCCGCCGACTGGAACAAGCGCGTCGCCACGGCCGAGCGGCTGATCCACGATGCCGGTTCGAACGGCGTGCCTGTTATCATCGCCTTCACCGCCGAAAAGGCCAATGCCGAGATCGGCCCCTTCGATGCCGCAGCCGCACTCGACCGGCTGCGCGCCGCCAAGCCGCGGCCGATCCCTACCGACCGGCCCGCCGTCTATGCGCGCGTCGCCGGCGTGCTGGCGACCTTGCCCGGCGCCAGCGTCGCCGTTCTGGCCGACGGCCTGGCGGCCAAGGGCGACGAAGCCGCCTTCAACACGCTGCTGTCGAAAAATGCCGCCCGCGTCGTCTGGGCGACCGCTGACCGGCTGTCGCTGACCGGCCTGACCGGCGCCGACAACCAGGTCGACGGCTTTGCTCTGACCGCAATCCGCGCGCCGGGCGATCCGGCGCCTGCCCAGGTCACCGCCGGCGCCTTCGACGACAAGGGCCGCCGCATCGCCGATGCGACGCTGACCTTCGCCCCGGGCGAAGCCACCGCCACCGGCACCATGACCGTGCCGTTCGAGCTGCGCAACGACTTCGCCTCGATCGCGCTCGACGGTGAGCGCCAGGCGGGTGCGGTGCGCGTGCTCGACGAAAGCTCCAAGCGCCGCCGTGTCGGATTGCTGTCGCAGGCCGAGGCAGACCAGGCGCAACCGCTTCTGTCGCCGCTCTACTACATCAGGCGCGCGCTGCAGCCCTTCGCCGACCTGGTCGAGCCCTCCAGCGCCGACCTCGCCGACGCCATCCCGCAGATCCTCGACCAGAAGCCGGCGATGATCATCATGGCCGACGTCGGCACCATCCCGGCGCAGGTCCGGCAAAGGCTGGTCGACTGGGTCGACAATGGAGGCACGCTGGTGCGTTTCGCCGGTTCGCGGCTGGCCGCCGCCGGCAATGACGACGATTTGCTGCCGGTCCGCCTGCGCACCGGTGAGCGTTCGCTGGGCGGCGCCCTGTCATGGACCTCGCCGCAGCCGGTCACCGAATTTCCCAAGGCCGGTCCCTTCGCCGATCTGGCCCCGCCCACCGAGGTGACCGTCAACAGGCAGGTGCTGGCCGAGCCGACACCCGATATTGTCGAACGCACCTGGGCCGCTCTTGCCGATGGCACGCCGCTGGTCACCGGGCTGAAGAAAGGCAAGGGCACGCTGGTGCTGTTCCACGTCACGCCCGAGGCGACATGGTCGAACCTGCCGATCTCCGGTAGCTTCGTCGAGATGCTGCGCCGCATCGTCCAGCTGTCGCGCAACCAGGGTGCTGCGATCGCCAATGCCGAAGCCGCCGCCACGTCGCTGGCGCCCTACCGCATGATCGCGGCCGACGGTTCGCTGGTGCCGCCGACACCGGATGCGCGGCCGCTGGTACCCGGCGCCGGCGCGCTGCCGGTGACCTTCGAGAACCCGCCCGGCCTCTATGGTTCCGAGACCGGCGTCTTCGCCCACAATCTGCTCGACGCCGCAAGCACGTTTGAGCCACTGGCGCGTCCGCAGATCGCGGTTCCGATGACCACGATCCAGTATGCTTTCGATGAATCGCGCAATTTGAAGGGCTCGCTGGTCGCGGCAGCCCTGGTGCTGATGCTGCTCGACACGCTGGCGGTGTTCTGGATGGGCGGCCTGTTTTCGCGCCGGCCGCGCCGTGCTGGCGCCGTGGCCACCACCGCTGCAGTCCTGATTGCGCTTGGCGCAGGGTTCGGCCATGCCGATTTCGCCCGCGCCGATGATGCCAGACCGGGCGACGATGCGGCCATCGAGGCGATCTCGAAGACCCGTATCGCCTATGTGCTGACCGGCGTGCCGGGCGACGATTCGATCAGCCGCGCCGGGCTTGAGGGCCTGACCCGCTTCCTGATCGAGAAGACGGCGCTCGAACCCGGCGCGCCGGCCGGCGTCGACATTTCGAAGGACGAACTGTCTTTCTACCCGCTGATCTACTGGCCGATCAATCCGGCCGCCCCCATGCCGAGCCAAGCCGCGATCGCCCGCATCGACGCCTATATGCAACAGGGCGGCACGGTGCTGTTCGACACGCGCGACCAGTTCGCCAACGGCATCGGCGCCGATTCGACCAGCCCGGCGACGGAGCGGCTACGCGACATCCTCGGCAACCTCAACGTGCCGCCGCTGGAGCCGGTGCCGTCGGACCACGTGCTGACCAAATCCTTTTTCATCCTGCCCGAATTTCCCGGCCGCTTCGCCGGCAGCCCGCTCTGGGTGGAGGCATCGCTCGACGCCAGCAACGCCGACAATCGCCCGGTGCGCACCGGCGACGGTGTTTCGCCGATCATGATCACCGCCAATGATTTCGCCGGCGCCTGGGCGGTCGACGAGAATGGCGACCCGCTGCTGCCGACCGTGCCGGCCGACCCGATGCAGCGCGTCTACGCGCTGCGCGCCGGCGTCAACATCATGATGTACATGCTGACCGGCAACTATAAATCCGACCAGGTGCACGTGCCCATTCTGCTCGAACGGCTGGGGCAGTAAGATGACGCTCCTTGTTGCGCACCCTCAGCGGATAAGCCCTCCCCTCAAGCGGGAGGGTAAGGAATGAACTGGTCGATCTCTTTTGAACCCCTGATCTCCTGGCCATTGCTGGCCCTGGTATTGGTGCCGCTAGCGCTGCTGGCGCTTGTCGGCCTGTGGTTTCGCCAGCGCGGCGGTATCCTGCGCTTCGTTGCCCTGCTGGCACTCGCCGCCGCGCTGTTCAACCCGGTGTTCCTCAATGAGGAGCGCGAGCCGCTGAAGAGCGTTGTCGCGCTGATCGTCGACCGCAGTCAGAGCCAGGATATTGGCGACCGCACCAGGCAGACCGATGAGGCCCTGGCCGGGCTGCAGCAACGGCTTGGCCGCTTCAAGCAATTCGATCTCCGCGTCGTCGAGGCCGGCAAGTCCGAAGCCGCCGAAGAGCGCACCGAAACGCGGCTGTTCGGCGCGCTGGAAGGTGCCTTCCGCGACGTACCGCCCTCGCGTATCGGCGGCGCCATCATGATCACCGATGGCGAGGTGCATGACGCGCCGCCGGGTGCGCCCGACTTCAACGCCCCGCTGCATGCGCTGATCACCGGCAACGACCACGAAAAGGATCGCCGCATCCGCTTCGACAACGCCCCGCGCTTCGGCCTTGTCGGCAAGCCGCTCGACATGAGCTACCGCGTCATCTCGACGGAAAACGAGACCGGCCCGGTCGATGTGCGCGTCTCGGTCAACGGCGAACAGGTCGCGGTCGAGCATGCCACGGTCGGCCAGACCATGCCGTTGCAGGTGACCATTCCCGGCGCCGGGCGCAACATCATCGAACTCGCCATCGACCGCGAACCCGGCGAACTGACCGACACCAACAACCGCGCCATCGCGCTGGTCGACGGCATCCGCGAGAATTTGCGCGTGCTGCTGGTTTCGGGCGAGCCGCATGCCGGCGAGCGCACCTGGCGCAACCTGCTGAAATCCGACGCCTCGGTCGATCTCGTCCATTTCACCATTCTGCGGCCGCCGGAAAAGCAGGACGGCACGCCGATCAACGAATTGTCGCTGATAGCCTTCCCGACCCGCGAGCTGTTCGTCGAGAAGATCAAGGATTTCGACCTCATCATCTTCGACCGCTACCAGCACCGCGACGTGCTGCCGATCCTCTATTACGACTACATCTCCGAATATGTCGAAAAGGGCGGCGCGCTGCTGATCGCCGCTGGGCCCGAATATGCCGGCGAGGCTTCGATCGCGCGCACACCGCTAATGTCGGCCCTGCCGGCGATGCCGACCGGCGAAGTGGTCGAAAAGGCCTTCTATCCGCGCCTCACCGAACTTGGCCAGCGTCATCCGGTGACGCGTGGCCTCGACGGTTCGGCCACCGAGCCGCCGCACTGGAGCCGCTGGTTCCGCACCATCGGCGTGCAGAATCCGCAAGGTGAAGTGGTGATGAAGGGCGCCGACAACCGGCCGCTGCTGCTGCTCGACCGCAAGGGCGAAGGCCGCGTCGGCATGCTTCTGTCCGATCAGGGCTGGCTGTGGGCACGCGGCTTCGAGGGCGGCGGCCCGCATGTCCAGCTCTATCGGCGCATCGCCCACTGGCTGATGAAGGAGCCGGAGCTCGAGGAAGAGCGGCTGACCGCGGAGGGACGCGGCATGGTGCTGGAGATCCGCCGCCAGACCATGGCCGACGAACCCGGCGCGGCGCAGATCATCACCCCGTCCGGCAAGACCTTGACCGTCAAGCTCGACAAATCCGAGCCCGGCGTCTTCTTGGGCAGCGTCCAGACCAACGAGATCGGCCTGTTCCAGGTCGCCAATGGCGATCTCACCGCGCTCGCCCATGTCGGACCGGTCAACGCGCCGGAATTCGCCGACGTCATCTCCACTGAAAATCGTCTGAGGGCACCAACCGAGGCCACCGGCGGCAGCGTGCGCCGGCTGGCCTCATCCACGGCCCTGGGCAGCGATGTGACCTTGCCTTCCATCGTGCCGGTTCGTTCTTCCGGCGAAGCCTCCGGCAGCGACTGGATCGGCCTGCGCACCACCGACGACAGCGTGCTGAAGGCCGTCTCGCGCGTGCCGCTGTTCGGCGGCTTCCTCGGCCTCGGCCTGCTGCTGCTGGCAATGGGTTCGATGTGGTACCGCGAGGGACGGTAGCTGCGCCCTTTTTCCTTCTCCCCGTTTACGGGGAGAAGGTGCCCGAAGGGCGGATGAGGGGCAGCGCTGACCCCACGTGATTGGCGATCTCCACAGCTCATCGAAGCGAACTATTATCACCCTTCGGCGCCGCCCCTCATTGTCCTGCCGGACATTTCTCCCCGTATAGTGACGGGGAGAAAGACGCTGCCTCTACTCCTCCGGCTCCGTCGTGAACAGCAACGGATAGCCCTTGGCCTTGCCGGCGTCAGTGGCCCGCGTTGCCTTGGTCTCGGCGACATCCCGGGTGAAGACCGCGACCACGCAAACGCCGTGCCGATGTGCTGTAATCATGACCTTGTGCGCCTGGTCCTCACTGAGCTTGAACTCGCCCTTCAGCACCGTCACCACGAATTCACGCGGCGTGAAATCGTCATTGATGAGGATGACCTTGTAGAGCTTTGGCCGCTCGGTCTGCGGCTTGACCTTCGTGCGTGGCTTTGTGGTGTTTTCAGGCATCGGAACCGGTGATTTTCCCAATCGAGGATCAGCGCCCATGCATTTTGCCACGGGCCAAACCGATCGTCTATTTTGCCGATCGTCTATTTTGCCGATCGTCTATTTTGATTGACCCGCAGCCGGTCGACGACCAGGCGCGAGACTTCACCATCATGTGGGCAATGGTTGACCGCGGTTCAACGGTCCAGATTGGGACGCAGACGATTACCGCCGGCCCGGCGTTCCAGCCAGGCCGCGATCGGCCATCCGGCAATGCAGACCAGCGTCACGGCAAGAAGCACGATCAGCAGCCACGCCTGGACAGGCGTTATGTAGTCCCAGTTGCTGGAAATGATCGGCGCAAACAGCGAGGGCTCGGTGCGGCCGCTGGCCGGGTCGGGCACGGGGCTGGCGGTGAGCAGAATCAGCGCCCTGGCGACTCCGGTGGCCACCAGGCCACCAATCACCATCGAACGCAAAATGGACGAAAGCCGCTTCTTCATGCGGATTGTCCTACACGGCCGGCGTTGAAAACGGGTTAAATACGATCGAGGTGACTGGCTGTAAGCTGCCGGCGTTCAGCCGCTCGATTAGGTTCCTGGCAGAAGGCCGCCCCAGCCGGTTGCGGCTGGAACGGCCTTGATAGAACTGACGTCGAAGCTGATCAGGGCTTCTTCGGAGCAGCCTTCGGGGCAGCCTTCGGGGCGGCCTTCTTGACCGGGCACTTATGCTTCTTGGTCACCTTGCAGACGGCCTTCTTGGCGACCTTCTTCGGGGCTGCCTTCATCGGAGCAGCGGTGGCCGGAGCCGTGGTCGCAGGAGCGGTGGTCGTGGCAGCCGGAGCAGCGGTGGTCGTGGTGGCGGCGTTGCCGAGAGCCGGCATCGAGAACGCGAGAGCAACGGCGAGGCCGAGGCCGGACAGGATGGACTTCTTCATGGCTTCATTTCCTTTTTAGTGCGGGTCGTTTTGAGTGTCACTGGACCGGGTCGTTCGGTGTCACTCCAAGCAGCTTCAAAGCGTTGGCGAGCATCCGGATGCCCTGCGCCTGTTTCTTGGCAGCGCAGTACCGGTTGCCCTTTCTCTGAAGTGCCTTTGCCGCGGTGACCTGCGTTGCCGTGGCATGGGTTTCGAGGGCTTCATCAAATTGGTGGCTGAGATTGGCGCACCGTTCGCTCCGGGTGAGCGGCGCCTTTGCATCCGATTGGCCGACAGCGGCAGTGACCAGGCCAAGGCCCAGCAACGCTCCCAACAAACTGATCGACAACCTTGGCATCGGTTTATCCGTAAACCCGGAGATTAGCGTCGCAGCCGATAACCTGACCGCCACGGCACCGTTATGCCGCCCTACCTTTTCAGGAGTTTTTCCCGATTGTAGAATTTTGTTTCTGGATTGTGTCTGGCGGGCTCGGCTGATACGTGTCGCCAAAAGTTGTCCCGATTTTGGGAAAACGCCACGTCTGGAATAGAGAGCTTCAGCGCGGCCATAGCTTTCCATGTGGAGAAGCTGGAATTCATTCTCCCTTGAAATCCAAGGCACTGGCCAACATATGGCCCGAATTCTATCGTGTGGCTCACCAGCCGGAATGACTTGGCCGGCAATCGAGACAGGACAGCTGTGAAATCCGACGCACACATACTGATCGTCGACGACGACAAGGGCATCCGCGACCTGCTCCAGGAGTTCTTCCAGAAGCGGGGCCTGCACACGTCGGTTGCCGCCGACGGTGTCGAGATGGAGGCCGTCCTGCGCCGCGCGCAGGTGGACCTCATCGTGCTCGACGTGATGTTGCCCGGCAAGAGCGGGCTGGAACTGTGCCGCGACTTGCGCGCCCAATATTCGACGCCGATCATCATGCTGACCGCCGTCACCGAGACGACCGACCGCGTGGTCGGCCTGGAAATGGGCGCCGACGACTACGTGCCCAAACCTTTCGACCCGCGCGAACTGCTGGCGCGCATCCGCGCCGTGCTGCGGCGCAATGGTGCCGCCGAGCCGAAGCGCGCCACCACCAAGCAGATCTACCACTTCGCCGGCTGGACGATGGACTGTTCGCGGCGCCGGCTGACGGCACCCGACGATGTCAGGGTCGAACTGACCATGGCGGAGTTCAACCTGCTGCAGACCTTCGTCAAGAGCGCCCAGCGCGTGCTGACCCGCGACCAGCTCATCGAGCTTTCCGGCGGCGACAGCGACTATTCCTTCGACCGCAGCATCGACATCCTGGTCAGCCGGCTGCGGCGCAAGATGGAAGATGACCCCAAAACGCCGAAATTGATCCTGACCGTGCGCAGCGGCGGCTACCAGTTCCTGCCCGAGACGACCTCCGAATGAGACGTCTCCTGCCGCAGACCTTGCCTGTCTGGGTGCTGCTGATCGTCATTTCAGGCCTTTTGATCAGCCAGGTCGCGACCCTCTACATCGTGTCGCGCGACCGCGCCGCCGCCAACGACGTGGTCGACCTCTATCGCCTCAATGACCGCGCCTTCTCCCTGGTGCAGCTGATGAGCGGCGCCACGCCCGAGGAGCGCAAGGCGACCGCCGCGGGGCTGTTCAACTCGACTTACGCGCTCACCGTTTCAGATACGCCCGCCGTCACCTCCTCGATCGCCGGCGACGACGAACTGGCCGAACTCGAGGACATCCTCGTCGGCCGGCTGTCGAAGTTCGGCGTCACCGACGCGCGCGTGCGGCGCGATCCGGCAACGCGCGAGGCCGACGATGCCAACACAGTGTCCGGCCCCGATATCGGCCAGGTCGAGCGCGACCTTCTTGTGCTGGCCGCCGATTTCGCCCAGAGCGACAAGCTGACGGCCTCGCTGCGCTTCGCCGACGGCCAGTGGCTGAACTTCACCGAGCCGATCACGCCGGTCGGCCCGATCCTGAGCTTCGACAGCCTGCCGCTCTATGCGCTGATCGCCGGCCTGGTGGTGATCATGTCGATCTGGTCGCTGCGCCGGCTGACGGCGCCCTACCGGATGATGGAAACCGCCGTGAACAGGATCGGCAAGGACCTGAAGAGCCCGCCGATCGCCGAGTCGGGCAGCCGCGAGGTTCGCGCTGCCGCCAGAGCCATCAACGCCATGCAGGCGAGGCTGCGCGAATATGTCGAGGACCGCGAACATCTGGCCGCCGCACTCGCGCATGATTTGCGCACGCCGATGACGCGGATGCGGCTGCGGCTGGAGCTGTTGCGGAAATCGGCGGTTCGCGAGGCGTTGGCGCACGACCTCGCCGATGTCGAGAGCATCGCCAGTTCAGTGATCGATTTCGCCACCTTCGAGGTGAACGAGGAAAAGACCGAGCGCATCGACTTCTGGTCGCTCGTGGAATCGATCGCCGACCCCTATCCCGAGGTCTCGTTCGACAATGACGACACCCGTTCTCGCGGCCTGATCTGCATCGCTAGACCGGTGGCGCTCAAGCGCTGCGTCACCAATCTGGTGCAGAACGCGGTCACCTACGGCAAGAAGGCGCATCTCAGCCTGCATCGCTCGGACGGCACGATCACGCTCACCATCCGCGACGAAGGACCGGGCATACCGCAGGCGCAGATCGATGCCGTGTTCGGCTCCTTCGTGCGGCTCGAACAGTCCCGCAACCGCCAGACCGGGGGCCTTGGGCTCGGCCTCACCATCGCGCGCAACATCGCACGCGCCGCCGGCGGCGAGATCCGGCTGTCCAACCATCCGGGCGGCGGGCTGCTGACCGAGCTGCGACTGCCGCTGGCAGCTTGACCTCCTGCGGCTGCCTACCGCCGCAACACCGCGCTCAGCACATCCCTGATGCCGATAGCGCCAACAAATCGCGACTGATCGTCGAACAGCGCCACGGGCGCCGTCTGCGAGCGGTGCATGGCCAGCATCACGGTTTTCAGCGAGGTGCCGGGATTGGCCCAGAACACTTGCGCCGCTTCCTCAGACTGGCCTTCGACATCGGCGCAGGATACCCAGACCGCCGGCTTGCCGTCGCGTTCGGCAGCCGCCACCAGGCCATGCTCGTCGATCTTGAAGCGCGTCGTCTTGCGACGGTCGAGCCACACCCAGCCATTGTCACCATGCTCCAGGTCGCGGCTGTCGCGCATCACGTTCCAGGCGGTCAGCACCGACAACGGATTCACATTGGCGATGAAGTCGCGGACATAGTCGTTGGCGGGCCGCAGCACGATGTCTTCCGGCGCGCCGGTCTGCACGATGCGGCCGCCTTCCATGATCGTGATGTGGGTGCCGATCTTCAGCGCTTCCTCGAGGTCGTGGCTGACGAAGATGATGGTCTTCTTCAGTTGCGCCTGCAGTTGCAGCAACTCATCCTGCAGCTTGGTGCGGATCAGCGGGTCGAGCGCCGAGAACGGCTCGTCCATCAAAAGGATCGGCGCCTCGGTGGCGAAGGCACGCGCCAGGCCGACGCGCTGCTGCATGCCGCCCGAGAGTTCATGGGCATATTTGTTCGACCATTGGTCGAGATTGACCAGCTTGAGCTGGCGTTGCACGCGTTCCTTGCGCTCGGCGTCCGGCACGCCGGCGAGTTCGAGGCCGAGGCCGACATTCTCCTCCACGGTGCGCCACGGCAGCAGGCCGAATTGCTGGAACACCATCGCCACCTGCTTCTGGCGCAGGCGCCGCAACGTGGCCTGGTCGCAGGTGACGACATCGACGATCTTGTCGCCGTCCTTGACCAGCACCTGGCCGCGCGACACCACATTGAGCCGGTTGACGGCCCGCAGCAGCGTCGACTTGCCGGAGCCCGACAGGCCCATCAGCACCGAGATCTCGCCCTCGTGCACGGTCAGGCTGGCACCGGCGCAGCCCAGCACATTGCCGGTCTTCTCGAGGATTTCGGCGCGGGTCGCACCCTTGTCGATCATCGCCAGCGAGCCGGCCTGGTCGGCGCCGAAGACGATATCGACGTTCTTGAAATCGACGGCGACGGTCATTTCTTGCCTCCAACGGCGATACGGGTCATGCGGTCGAGCACGATGGCGAGCACCACGATGGCCAGGCCCGCTTCGAGCCCGAGGTCGATGCGGCGCGAACCGAGAGCGCGGTTGATTTCAGTGCCGAGACCGCCGGCCCCGATCAGCGCGGCGAACACCACCATCGACAGCGACAGCATGATCGACTGCGTCAGGCCGGCCATGATGGTCGGCAGCGCCGAGGGCAGTTCCACCTTCCACAAAAGCTGGCTCTTGGTGGCGCCGAACGCCTCTCCGGCCTCGATGATCGACTTCGGCACCGAGACGACACCGAGATGGGTGAGCCGGACCGCGGTCGGGATGACGAAGATGATGGTGACGATGAGGCCAGGCGCGTTGCCGAGGCCGAACAGCGTCAGCACCGGGATCAGGTAGACGAAGGTCGGCAGCGTCTGCATCAGATCGAGCACCGGCAGCATGATGCGGTAGACTTTCGGCTTGTGCGCCGCCCAGATGCCGAGCGGCACACCGATGGCCATTGCCATGGCGGCGGCCGCGACGACCAGCACCAGCGTCTGCACCGTCTGCTTCCAGAGGTTCTGGTTGATGATGAAGATCAGGCCAAGGAAGACACCGATGGCGAGCGGCCGCGAGCGCTGCAGCAGCCAGGCGATAGCAGCGATGATGAGGGCCAGCAGCACCGGCGGCACCATCAAGAGGACGTTGACCAGCCCGTCGAGCAGGAAATTCAGGCCATTTGAGAAGGCTCTGAAGATGGTGTCGAAATTGTCGGTGAGGAAGCCGAAGAACGCCTTTCCCCAGGCCCCGATCGGGATCTTGTGATCGACCATGAACTGCGAAATCGGATCCATCTTACCCCTCTTCGTCCAGGAGCCGCCCTGCTCTCGGCTCGCGCAACGTCATCTTGTCACAGGATATGAAAAAGGGCAGCCTTTTCTAAGATGGCTGCCCTTCCTGGTTCGGCCTTGCCGAATTCAGTCGGCTCAGCTTCCGAGCGCGGTCTTGATCGCTGCGGCGGCATCACCACCGTCGAATGTGGTCACACCGGCAATCCATGGCTTTACGGCATCCGGATTCTTCTTCAGCCAGGCGGCCGCCACCGTGTTGGCGTCGCCGCCCTTCAGGATCGCGTCCATCATCTGGCCTTCCATGTCCAGATTGAACTTCAGATTGGCGATGAACTTGCCGGCATTCGGGCATTCGGTGGTGTAGCCCTTGCGCACATTGGTGTAGACGGTCGCGGCGCCGAAGCCGCTGTCACCCATACCGTCGAGATAGGTGATCTTCATGGCGCCCATCACCGGATGCGGCGTCCAGCCGAGGAAGGCGATCCACTCATTGTTCTTCATCGACTGCTCGGCCTGGGTCAGCATGCCGGCCTCCGAGGATTCGACCAGCTCGAAACCGTCGAGATTGTCCTTCGGGTTCTTGATCATGTCGAGGATGATGCGGTTGCCGTCATTGCCCGCTTCGATGCCGTAGATCTTGCCGTTGAACTTGTCCTTGAACTTGCCGATGTCGGTCAGCGACTTGACGCCGGCATCCGCGACATAGGTCGGCACGACAATGCCGTAGCCGGCACCGGTCAGGTTGGTGCTGATCGTTTCGACCGAACCGTCGGCGGTGTAGTCCTTGATGTCGTTGGTCATCGACGGCATCCAGTTGCCGAGGAACACGTCAAGGTCCTTGTTCTTCAGCGACGCCATGGTCACCGGTACCGACAGCTGGATCGTTTGTGGCGCATAGCCTAGCGCGGTGAGCAGAACGGATGCGACGCCAGTGGTCGCCTGGATGTCGGTCCAGCCGACATCGGAGAGACGCACCGCCTTGCAGCTTGCCGCATCACCGGCAAAGGCGGCACTCGTGGACAACAAAGCCGCAAGGCCAAGGCCGGCGGCGAAGGTATTCATACGCGACATAGGTATTCTCCCATTGTGATTCTTTGGCGAAGCGTAGTTACGGTTTCTGTGCCCGCCTTGTTTCGTCAGCCAAACACCATTCTGGTGTGGATTCAAGCGTCAAGGCAATCACGATCAACGGCGCGGACTGGCCAATCAGCGACACGGCTGACGCTTTTGTCGTGTCAGACATTTTTTTGGGAGGGGCGAGAGAAGCTTTTCAGGGACGCTCCGGCTTTTTCAGGGGAATGCGGCGGCGGCCCCTCCCCGCCCTGGGCCAAGTCGGCTTAGAAGAGGAACATGGCCAAACTCTACTTCAACTACGCAACGATGAATGCCGGCAAGACGACGATGCTCTTGCAGGCATCCTACAATTATCGCGAGCGCGGCATGACGACGATGCTGTTCGTCGCCGGCCATTACCGCAAGGGCGACAGCGGCCTGATCTCGTCGCGCATCGGGCTGGAGACCGAGGCCGAGATGTTCCGCGACGGCGACGACCTGTTTGCCAGGGTTGCCGAGCATCACGAACATACGACGGTACATTGCGTCTTCGTCGACGAGGCGCAGTTTCTCGAGGAAGAGCAGGTCTGGCAATTGGCGCGCATCGCCGATCGGCTGAACATTCCGGTGATGTGCTACGGCCTGCGCACCGATTTCCAGGGCAAGCTGTTTTCCGGCTCGCGCGCGCTGCTGGCGATCGCCGACGATCTGCGCGAGGTGCGCACCATCTGCCGCTGCGGCCGCAAGGCGACGATGGTCGTGCGTCTCGGCGCCGACGGCAAGGTGGCCCGCCAGGGCGAGCAGGTGGCGATCGGCAAGGACGTCTACGTCTCGCTCTGTCGCCGCCACTGGGAAGAAGAGATGGGCCGCGCGGCACCCGACGATTTCATCGGCTTCATGAAGGGTTGACCGGGTTCACGCGGCCGAGACACGCCGCATCGGAAACCGCCAGCCGAGCCGCACGCCGAGCGTCGCCAGCGCGATCAGCGCCATGCCGGCCGCCTGTGCCGGTCCGAGCGGATGGGCATAGATCGCCCAATCGACGATGATGGCAACGACCGGATAGATGAAGGTGATCACGCCGATCACCGGCGTGGTCAGGCGTGGGAAGGCCGAATTCATCAGCACATAGGCAATGCCGGTGTGCAGGACACCGATCCCGGCCACCCAGCCCCACGACGCCGGCGGGATATGCTGGCCGATGCCGGCGAACGGGGCGAGCATGACGACACCGACCAGAGTCTGGCAAAGCACGGTGATTTCCGCGCGCTGTTGTCCAAGACCCTTGGCCAGCATCGTCGCCACGGCATAAAGCAGGGCAGCGCCCAGCGTCAGCGCGATGCCCAGCGCCCAGTTCGCATCGGCATGGCCGTGGGTGACGACGAGGCCGCTGGCCAGCACGACGCCAAGGAACGCGCCGAGCATCCACAGGATCTGGTCAAGCGAGATGCGCTCCTTGAGGAAGACCACGCCGATCAACACCACGAAGAACGGCTGCACGTGATAGACGATCGTCGTCGTGGCGATTGACGTCATGGCGAAGCCGGCGAAGAACGCCGTCCAGCTCAGCACCATGCAGGCGCCGGCCAGTGCGGCCAGCGCAAGGCGGGACGGCGACAGCGTCCGGTCCGGCAGATAGCCGCGCAGCAGGCACCATGCGGCCAGGAAGATCGCGCCAAACACGCATCGCCAGAAGACGACGGTGACCGGATGCAGGCCCGATTCCGTGACGAAGGCGCCAACCGTGCCGGCGATCGTCATCGCCACGGCGAGGCTCGCGGCCGGAAAACGGGCGGTTGGCAGGTCCTTCATCGCAGAATCCTCAAGGGTTGGACCATCTGGCCAGCAGCATAGCTTTCAAACAAGCGAATAGATTTGGACCTAGCTATTCGATATGCTGATAGCACCATGGCTGCTCCGCTCGACCTCAATTTGCTGAAAACCTTCGTCGCCGTCGTCGAGAGCGGCAGCCTGTCCAATGCGGCACCCCGGGTCGGCCGCAGCCAGTCGGCGGTCTCAATGCAGATGCAGCGGCTGGAGGAGATGGTGGGCACCCAGCTTCTGGTGCGAGGACCGAGAACGGTCGTCCCCAACGCGATCGGCGAGGATTTCCTGATCTATGCGCGCCGGCTGCTGAAGCTGTCGGACGAGGCCTGGGCAAGCGTCACCCGTCCGAAGGAGACAGGCAGCGTGCGCCTTGGCGTGCCGGACGATTATGCCGCTTTCCTGCTGCCACCCGTGCTGTCGCGCTTTGCCGAGGATCACCCGCTGGTGACGGTGGAACTGATCTGCGAGCAGTCGACCGCGCTGGTGAAAACCCTGGCCGAGGGGAAGCTCGACCTGGCGATCGTCACCCGTCTGCCGGACCAGCCGCTCGACGTCATCCGCCTGGAACGCTTCGTCTGGGTCGCCTCGCCAAACCATGTCGCCTGGCAGGCCGATCCCTTGCCCGTCGCGCTGTTCGAGCCCGGCTGCGCCGCCAGGATGAGTGTACTGCAGGCGCTTGGCGAAGCCGACCGGTCCTACCGTTGCACCTATTCCAGCGCCTCCCTGCTTGGCCTGATTGCCGTCGTGCAGGCCGGACTCGCCGTCGCCGGCCTCGCTCAGCGCAGCGTGCCCCAGTCGCTGCGCATCATTGGTGCCAATGAAGGGCTTCCCGCACTGCCGGATCTCGAAGTCGGCATCCTGCGCAACCCGTTGTCGACGACGCCGGCGGTCGATCGGCTGCATGATTTCCTGCGCCGCGACCTGGCGCAGCAGGCCTGACCTGCATGGCCACGCTTCCCGGCGCAGGCCCGGCCGCGCCATTGTCCTGAAGTACGATAGGAAGAGCCGGAGCAATCCTGCCATGATGCAGCGTTTGTTAAGGCCTCAGCCCTATTTTGCGCCATCTCGTTCCAGCCAGAGCTCTCCGGGTCAGCCATGTTTCGAGCCGTTTCCTCCGCCAGCCTTCTCCTCCTTGCGGCCACTGTTGGCGCTTACGCTGACGGCGATCCGGCGCTGGGAAAGAAAGTCTTCAACCGCTGCATCGCCTGCCATGAAGCAGCGACCGATCGCGACAAGGTCGGTCCGCATTTGCTGGGTGTCGTTGGCCGCACCGCCGGCACCGCCGAGAGCTTTCTTGGCCACTATTCCGAAGGGATGAAGAGTGCCGGTGCTGCTGGTCTCGTCTGGGACGAGGCAAATCTTGCTGAGTATCTCAGGGCTCCCAAGCTCAAAGTTCCCGGCAACAAAATGGCCTTCGGCGGCCTCAGCAATGACGACGACATCGCCAACGTCATCGCCTATCTGAAGGCCGATCCGAAGCCCTGAGCGATTTCTGCGCAGGCAAGCAGGGGGTTGCGCGCGCCGGCATGCACGCTCAGAATGTGCTGTCGTCAAACCCGGAGGACATCGTTCATGCGCGCCTTGGTCGACCGGGCGATGCAGGTGCTCAGCTTCGACAAGCAAGGAAAGACTCGAACCTTCTTTCGAGCCATCAAGAAGTGTTTCCATGTCGAACTGGCTCGCCGGCGGCGCCACCGCAGCAGGGCTACCGTGATCGGCATCACCGGCAGCTCTGCGAAGACCACCACGTCCGAACTCCTGGCCTTTATCCTTGAACCGGAGGGACGCGTCCACAAACAGACCAAAGGCAACACCTTCAAACCCCTCGTCCGCGGGCTTCGACGTCTATCGCGTGACGCCGACTATGCAGTGATTGAGGTTGCCGCCGGCGGCAAAAGCGGCGTCGCGGCAATGGCGGCCTTGCTCAAACCGGATATTGCTGTTGTCACACTGGTCGCCGACGAACATCGATCGATCTTTCGGGGCGCCGAAGCGGTCGCCATCGAAAAACAGTGGCTGGTGCAATCACTGCCGCTGGCAGGTGTGGCGATGCTGAACGCGGATGACCCGCGTGTCATGGCAATGGCCAAGGCGAGCATGGCGCGCACGGTGACTTTCGGGCGCGGTGACACCGCCGACTACCGCGCCACCGATATCAAAGCAGCCTTCCCAAGCCGACTGGCTTTGCAACTGCGGTGGCAGGGCGGTGCTGTCGTTTTGCGCACGCGCTTCGTCGCCGAGCACTTCTGGCTTCCGGTTGCCGCCGCCGCAGCCACAGCGCTCGAACTCGGCATCGACCCCGACCATGTCAGCGAGCGTATTGCGTGCTTCGAGCCGCTTTTCGATCGCTTCAGTGTATTGGAAGTTCCGGGCGGACCCGCTTTCCTCATCGACACGAACAAGGCGCCTCTGCATTCCCTCAACCTGGCTTTCGACGCGCTGAAAAAGGCCGACGTGCCGCACAAGCGCGCAATTGTCGGGCAGATTTCGGATTACGTCGGCAAGGCTGACAAGACCTATCGCGCTGTCTATCAAAACGCTCGGGCGGCGGCGGACGAGGTCATTTTCGTAGGCGAGAACGCACACCGCGCGCGTGCCTCTGATCAAGATCGCGATAGCGGCCGTTTCCATGAAATGCGATCGGTGCGCAAAGCCGCCGACCACATCAAGGCCACTTTGCGCCCCAATGAATTGATCCTGATCAAGGGCTCCGGCAATCTTCATCTGGAACGCATTGCCCTGGCACTGACCCAAGACGTACAGTGTTGGCAAGACCAATGCGGCCAGGTCAAAAATTGCATCTCTTGCGGCAAATACGGAATCCCTTTCGAACGCCACGCCGAGGTTCGTAAAGCGGAAAAGCGTGCGCAACGATGGTGGCGCCGTCTGCTGGGTATGAAGGGCTCACCCAACGTGCACAAGCGCGAAGCAGGCGGCTGATAGTGGTCGATTGACAACCACACCACCGGAAACGGAGCTGGTCTTCACCAAGCATTTTCATAGGTAGCGATTGCAACTTAAATAGCCAGCCACTCAACATAATGGCGACAGACAAAGTACTCAGCCGTCATGCGCACGCCGCGCCCGGCTTTCAAGGGTTTAGACGATTCTTTGTTTTGGCGCCTCTCCATGTATTCCTTCTTTCAATCCCCGGATGCCCCACATATATTCGCCGCTGTTCGCAGCCAGCGACCGGAAGCCGAAGCGGGAGGCCCCTATGGCGACATTGCAGAATTTCGATGCCGAAATAGCCAAGACCAAGCAGGTCGTGCAGGACATGCGCTCCAGGATCGAGCAGTCCGGCACCGTACTCGACACGCTCGCGACATCGGACAAGAAGATCGGTGACGCCAATTTCGACATCGAGAACGCCCGCATCGAGGATGTGCTGAAGCAACAGAAGGTGATGGAAGGCAACATCGCCGACCTGATCATCGGCCTTGAGGACGCGACCAACGTCTTCGGCGCCGAGTTCGAGAGCATGAAGAACTATTCCGGCTGGGAAAATTTCGTCGGCATCTTTTCGGCGCAACGCAAGCAGCGCCTGCGCACAGACCGCGTCCGCAACATGTCGCTGGCCGGCAACCTGCAGGAACTTCTGGCCAAGTCCGACACCATCGTCGGCATCCTGAAGGCGCAGAAAGAAGTTCTCGACCAGCGCTACAAGACCTCCGAGGCCAGCCTGTCGCAGGTGATCGAGCGCCGCAAGACCACCATGTCCAACCTCGAAGCCGTGCAGAAGCGCATCGAGGAGCTCAACCCGATGCTGCTCGACATCGAAAACAAGATCGCCGCCTCGACCAACCAGAAAGACCGCACGCAGCTCGAAGGCGAACGCTCGGTGCTCGCCACCGAATACAACGAGAAGCAGGCCAAGGAGCAGGAATTGCTGGCCGAGAGCCAGACGCTGGAGCGCTACACCTCGATGTTCCAGACCTTCGTCGATTCGCTCAACAACCAGATCGCCGCGCAGTCGACGCTGATCAACAAGCTGACCATCGATACCGAGCAGCGCATCGTGCTCTACAAGGCGCTGGAAGATTCTCTGAAGACCGCCGCGCAGCAGGACGTCGCCCACAAGATCAACACGCTGGGCAGCCAGGTCGACAACACGGCGGAAGAAACCATGGCCGGCATCGGTGCCGCTTCGCAAAAGCACATCGGCGACCTCCTGGAAATGCACGAGAAGAACATGGTCGCCAGCGCCGATATCCAGCGCCGCAAGAAGCTCGCCGACGACGCCTTTGCCCGCCGCTTCGACGAGGTGCTGAAGAAGCACAATTCGGCCAACTACGTGCAGTCATAATTGCCGCACGCATCGGTGCGACAATCCCAGGGCTGACAGCATGACCCCCGAAAACGACGCGGCGGCGCGGTATTTCTCGGCGATCACGGCCGCGCTCAGCGGCCTTGAAGTGTTCATGCGCGACGACCGCTCGCCGCTCTACCGGCACGGCATCGTCGCCAAGATCGTCGCCGAATACATCGCCCGGCTTGACAAGTCCTTTGGCTGCTGGCGCAACCGGCTGGGCTTCATGGATACGTTCCGCATTTCGCGCGCCGAAAGCGGTTTTCCGGTCTTCCAGAACCTGCTTGAACTGGAAAACGACCGCCGCCAGGCAGACAGCCGGCTCGCCAACATACCGCTGGCCGGCGAATTGCGCGAGGAGATGGCCGACTTCATCCTGCGCCACAAGGAATTCCCCGAAGCGCTGCAGAAGTCGATGGCCGAGCGGCTCTATCTCGAGGACGTCAAGAGCGAGCAGACTTTCGGGCCGTTCACGCTGGCGCAGACGGCCAAGGTCTCGGTCAATCCAAAGACGGCGCGGCCCTACTACCTCGTTCATTGGGCGACCTTCGACGGCAGCGCCAACCTGCCGCTGGTCTACATGGTGACAGTGGAGGATTCCTCCGAGAGCATGATCCGCCAGCTCGTCGACCGGGATGGCAAGCTCAACGACAAGGTTGACATCCCGCTGCCGGTCGATGGCCTGCTCAATCCCGAGCTCGCCCATCGCTTCGACGATTTCACCGAGAAGAACTCGGCCTACACGCTGTCGCCGGCGACGATTGCCGTCAACCTCGACAAGGATTTCGAGCCGCTGCATCCCAAGCAGTTGCGCCGCGTGGTGCTCGGACCCTTCTATTCCGCGGGCATTACCGACAACAATTCGACAGTGACCGAGGTGCTCGCCAAGGTGCGCAAGCCGGAGAATGCCTGGCTGCTGACCTGGACCATCCAGGAAGTCTATTCCAAGGGCGAGAAACCAGGCCGCAAGGGATTGTTTTCGAGCGAAAAGACGACGCAGGAATTCTTCATCAACACCGACGACCTGGAAGCCGCGCGCCAGGGCGTGTCGAGCTACGAGAACCACGCGCTCATCCCGCACGAAGCCTATCAGGCGCTTTACGCCGCCGGCGAAGCCCAGAAGATCTTTGGCGGCTACAAGGTCCACATCCTGTCCAACGGGCAGGTCATCTCAGATGTCTGACAGCGAGACGACAGCACCAGCACACACGCTCTATCGCGGCACGACCGTGGTCCTCGTAAATGTGGTGGCGTGGTTCCTGGCCTTTTTGTTGCAGCATTTTGCTCCAGAAGAAATCGTTGCAGCAGTCTCTGGCGCAGTTGTCTTGTCCGGAGCGATTGGCGGGGCATTGGCACTGACAAATTCACGCAGGCAAAGCGCTCTCACGGCAATGGCTGGACTTGTCTCGACTATCCTATCCCTGTGCTTGTTTGTACCGCTTACCGGCTTTCGCCTTGGCATGGCCGTCGGCGGAGTAGGAACTGCTTTCGACGCGATTTTGTGTTTTACCGTCATCTATACGTTGATGTTTTTATTCATCTTCGCAGTCGAGTTCGCGGCCAACTGGCTCACCCAAAGACGTAGAATGCGCAAGGCAGAGCACGATTGACATGAGGTACACATGGACACCGGCCTGACCACCATCCCGGAAGCGGCAATCGAGAAGCATCGCGCCATGGCGCAGAGCTTCATCACCCGCATTGTTGTGCTGGAGGATCCGTCGCGCGAATCCGGCACGGCGCTGGCCGGCACCAACCGCCGCTTCGTTTCCACCGTCTCGGTCGGCTCGGTGCGCCGTACGCGCGAGGTCGAGCTCACGAAAACCGTCAGCGCCGTCCATCCCGACGATCAATTGCTCACCATCGCGCAGCACACGCTTTTGTTTCGCGCCCGGCGCGGCACGGCGATTGCGCTGGCCGTATCGGATGTCTTTGCCGAAGGCTCCGATCTCGAAAGCCTGCAGGCGAAAAACACCCGCGCGCCGCTCGAGGGTGATGACGCGTCCACCTTCAAGAAGCTTTCGTCAGCCTCGGCTTACATTTCGGCCTTCAGCCTGGCGTCCTATCTGTTCCAGCTCATCGACAGCGATGGCGAAGCGCCCAACGACATCCCCGAGCCGGATTTTCTCTTCGACACGCCGCAGGACGCGGTGAAATCGATCCTCGCCGGCCTCGACAAGGCCATCGCAGGCTCGGCCGACGACACCGACCTGATGACCAGGGCGCGCGCCTTCGCCCGTGTCGCCATCGACGGGCTGCTGGCCAGGAAAGGCCGCTTCGACGGCATCGGCCCGTTCGAGAACGCCCATATCCGCATCGATGCCGATGATTTCACCCTCGACGGCTTCGACGTCGCGCCCGGCAAGCGCTCCAAGCCGCTGGTGATGACCTTCAAGACACCGGAAGAAGTGGTCGGCAACCACATCGCCAAATACCAGTCGGTCAAGCTCGCCAAGATGCTGATGGCCTATGATTTCGAGCGCGAGCTGAACCCGTTCGTCGAGCTCGGCGGCTTCCTGTTCACCTTCATCGGCGACGGCGCGCCGGGCACCGGCAAGACGACGCTGATCCAGATGATCGCCGGCCTCGTCAACGGCTACTGCCAGGTTGCCGGCTATCCCTTCGCCTACGAGAATTTCGGCGTCGACCAGATCTCCTCCTACCAGGGCAAGTCGGGCCAGAACTGCCGCCAGTTCATCAACAATGTGCTGAACCCGCGCGTCATCGGCTTCGGCACCATCGACGACATCGACCAGGTGGCGGCGCGCCGTTCCGACGACCGCGCCTCGGCCGGCCAGCAGGAAATCACCGGCGTGTTGATGGACGCCTTCGCCGGCGCCGCCACCGTGGTGCGCGGCAATTGCTCCTTCGGCATGTTCTCCAATTATCCCGAAAATGTCGACGACGCGCTGCGCCAGCGCGCCGGCGCTCGCTGGCTGGTCGACGGCCCGCAAACCCGCGACGACTACATCGACATCTTCGTGCTGCTTGCCGGCAAGAACCACGAGATTCCTCTGGGCAAGCACGAACTCTATGCCGCGCAGGAAATCCAGCGCGCCGTGACCGAGGCCTATGAGGAGCACGAGAAGCCGCAAGAGGACGGGCTGATGAAGGTCTATGAGCGCTACATGAAGGAGAACGGCGCACCCAAGACCATGGCCGACATCGGCACCTATCTGCACCTGATCAAGGACGCCGAGCCGCGCTTCACCGGCCGCGCCATCAAGAACGTCACCGACGCCATCAAGATGCGCGCCATGGACATCGAGCTTCCCGACGACTGGTTCGAGAAGCCGGAAGCCTTCATGCACAAGGGTTACGACGAGAAGAAAGCCATGATCGAGGAACTGCGCGGGCCGTTCTCGATGGACATGGTCATGCAGGAGATCAACCGCTACGCCGATTCCGAGTTCCGCTATTCCGACAAGTCGGATGATGCCGCCGTGGAGAAGCTTTTGCGCGACGCGCGGCTGCGCGAGCGGGCGGCGCGGGAGATGGAGGAGATGAAGAAGAAGGGCAATTGGAATGCGTAGACCTTCGTCGACGGCGGAAGACGCGCCGCACGCAGCCAAAAAACCCGACCTCCTCCGCGACAACGAACTCATCTACGGCCGCCTGCTCACCGTCGATGAGCCGCATCTGATTGATCGCTACAACAAGGCCCTGGCCGCGTTCGGCAAGAAGCCCACCAAGCTCAAAAGCTTTCAGATCGACCGCACCGGCTTCTCGCCCGAGATCGCCGACGAATGCGGCGACCCTGACTATCTCGACCCCGATGAGGTCAACCGCCGCTTCATCATCCTGACGCCGTCGCAGATCGACCTGCCGGTGGTGCACACCGCCTTCTCCAACACCTCGCAGCTGATGTTCGAGTTCATGTCCAAGAACCAGCGCGCCATCGACGCGCTGACCATCAAGGATGTCATCTACGGCGAGATCGAGGATTCCGTTCCCAAGGTCAACGACATCGAGGACCTGCTGTCGATCAGCCAGGTCGAGTTCAAGGTGCTGTCGGCCGAGGATGTGCTGGGCAAGGCCGCCGAACTCGGCAAGCTGGTCGACAGGCTGAAGCAGGAGCCCGATGCCTGGCGCGACAATGCCATGCTGACCCGCATGGTCGAGCTGGCCAAGGTCTGCGGCGATATCAGAGAGAACGCGCTGGTGCCTGACCAGGTGATCTTCCGCCACAATGCCTACTGGACCAGCCATTTTGGCGGGCTCTACGTGTTCGTCGATCCCGACATGACGACGGTGATCAGCGATCCGGCGGCCCCCGGCTTCCGCCGCTCGCGGCCATGGCAGGTGAGCTATATCTCGATCAGCGATGCCGATAAGGTGTTCAAGTTCCTGGCCTCGACCGGCCGCATCGAGCTACCGCGCGCCTCCTGGATCGAAACCTCTGGTTATCTCGAGCACCGGGCCGAGATGGTGGTGCGCGCGCTGATCCGCGATGCCGAGCCGAACCGCAATCTGACCGATGTCGACAAGGTATGGCTGCAGACCTGGATCCAGAGCCATGCCGACCTGATCACTAGGGACGGCAACTTTCCTTTCCTCAACGCCGCCAAGCGCCAGATTGCCCAACTCGGCAACCTCAAGATCGAGGATGTCCTCCCGCAGCAGCGCTTCCTGGTCATCCGCGCCAAGCCTGACCATCCCGACGCCTGGCTGACCAACCGGCTGATCTCGGATTTCGTGCCGTCGGACTTTGTCTCGCGCTACATCTTCAACAAGGACGGCTTCTACAAGGACTATGACGGCTACAGCGACGCCTGGCGATCGCATGTTGTGGACGTTTTGAAAACCACATATTTGAAGGACAAGGTGGCGTTTCGCACACGCCTCTACGGCCTGACTGACTAGAACGGAATGAACCGTTCATTTCGTTCTGACTTATTGTTTTGACGCATGATGTTGTCCAGAAAGTCTGCAATTTTTTGGCATCATGCTGAGGGGTGACACAGCCATGCTCGATCCGATCGTCAACTTCTTCACCAGGGTTTTCCAATGGATCGGCCGTGGCATCGGCCTGTTGATCGGCGTTATCCTGTGGCCCTTCATATGGGCCGGGCGCTGGTACACACAGCGCGGCTGGATCCTCAAGGCGGTGGTTGGCCTGGCCCTGCTGGTGCTGATCGGCCTTTACGCCAACTTCTTCTACGCCACCCAGTGGTGGAACAATTTCAACCCGAACTACCCCGACACCTACACGTTCGAGAAGCGCAACGTTTCTGCCGGCGAGCAGGTGGCCGCCGGTGCCGGCACCGACACCGCCAAGACCTGCGGCAATTCCGGCATCGCCCAGGTGGCGGCCGACCTAACCGACTTCAACGTCAACCAGAATGCCTGGATCTCGTCGATGATCCTCTACAAGCTCGGCCTGTTCGGCATCGACTGGGACGACACGCCGTGGATGGACAACAAGGCCTCGTTCCAGCGCGGCATCAACCAGGCGGTGCGGCGCACGGCGACCGAACTCGCCGACAATCTTGGCCGTGTGCGCACCACCTCGCAGATCGACGGCGACCTGCAGGACGCACGCGGCAATTTGCAGTTTGACGAAGAAACCTGGTATTTCGGCCTGAACCCGTTTGGGCCGAAGACACCGACGCCGAGCTATTACCGCGACGCGGTGCGCAAGCTGCGCTCGTTCAACGCTCGCCTTGCCACCTGCCAGGCCACCTTCGATGCCCGTGCCGACAATCTGAAACAATATATCGACCGCATCGCCAGCGACATCGGCTCGACCTCCGCCATCCTCAAGGAACGCGCCGAGAACCACAACAATGGCTGGTTCGATTTCCGCGCCGACGACCGCTACTGGTTCGCCTATGGCCAGCTCTATGCCTATTACGGCCTGATGAAGGGCGCCCAGGCCGACTTCGAGGATGTCATCAAGGAAAAGCACCTGCAGAGCCTGTGGGACACGATGGACGCGCAGTTCGTCTCGGCGTTGCGCATCCAGCCCTTCATCATCGCCAATGGCCGCGAGGACGGCTGGCTGCTGCCGACGCACCTGACGACGATGGGCTTCTATGTCCTGCGCGTGCGCTCCAACATGGTGGAAATCAGCAACGTGCTGACGCAGTAACGTCGCCTGGACACAATGCATGTCGCCCAAAAGTGGTCCCGGTTTTGGGAGGACGACATGCATAAAAACAAAAGGCCAAAGCGCGATGCGCTTTGGCCAGGCGATGGCGAATTTGCGCCGTCGCCTCTGTCGCATTCCGTGCATTGTGCGGCTGTTTTGAGACGGCGAAGCGACGCGTCCTCTGGCTTCTATAAGGCGCGCCAACCGGCACAAGAAGAACCAGCGACAGGTCGGCCGGGTTGCAGAGGAATTTTTCTCTATAGGAAACATAGTTGCATGCAAGTTGACGCCACGGCAGCGACAGGGTTAGAACATGCCCGCGCCCGGGTTCAGCATGCCTGCGAGTGAGATCAAACCCGTCCCCTCCACCGTCCAATCCGAAGGAAAGCCGTCATGGCCGAAGTGAAGTCCGACATCGAGATCGCGCGCGCCGCCAAGAAAAAGCAGATCCAGGAGATCGGCCAGAAGATCGGCATCCCGACTGAACACCTGCTGCCCTACGGCCACGACAAGGCCAAGATATCAGCCGAGTTCATCAAATCGGTGAAGGGCAACAAGGACGGCAAGCTGATCCTGGTCACCGCCATCAACCCGACGCCGGCCGGTGAAGGCAAGACCACCACCACCGTCGGCCTCGGCGACGGCCTGAACCGCATCGGCAAGAAGGCGATCGTCTGCATTCGCGAAGCCTCGCTCGGCCCGAATTTCGGCGTCAAGGGCGGTGCGGCCGGCGGCGGCTACGCGCAGGTCGTGCCGATGGAGGACATGAACCTCCATTTCACCGGCGACTTCCACGCCATCACCACCGCGCACAATCTGCTTTCGGCGCTGATCGACAACCACATCTACTGGGGCAATGAGCTCGGCATCGACACCCGCCGCGTCGTCTGGCGCCGCGTCATGGACATGAACGACCGCGCGTTGCGCGAAATCATCTGCTCGCTCGGCGGCGTCGCCAACGGTTTTCCGCGCGAAGGCGGCTTCGACATCACCGTCGCCTCGGAAGTCATGGCCATCCTATGCCTGTCGACCGACCTGAAGGACCTGGAAAAGCGCCTCGGCGACATCATCGTCGCCTATCGCCGCGACAAGTCGCCGGTCTACGCCCGCGACCTCAAGGCCGATGGCGCCATGGCCGTGCTGCTCAAGGACGCCATGCAGCCCAATCTGGTGCAGACGCTGGAGAACAACCCGGCCTTCGTGCATGGCGGCCCGTTCGCCAACATCGCGCATGGCTGCAACTCGGTGGTCGCCACCACGACGGCGCTCAAGCTCGCCGACTATGTCGTCACCGAAGCCGGCTTCGGAGCCGATCTCGGCGCTGAAAAATTCTTCGACATCAAGTGCCGCAAGGCGGGCCTCAAGCCGGCAGCCGCCGTCATCGTCGCCACCGTGCGCGCCATGAAGATGAATGGCGGCGTCAAGAAGGAAGACCTCGGCAAGGAAAACGTCGAGGCGGTGAAAAAGGGCTGCGCCAATCTTGGCCGCCACATCGAGAACATTCGCCAGTTCGGCGTGCCGGCCGTGGTTGCCATCAACCATTTCTATTCCGACACCGACGCCGAAATCCAGGCGATGAAGGACTATGTCGCCTCGATGGGCGAAGAGGCGATCCTGTGCAAGCATTGGGCCAAGGGCTCGGCCGGCATCGAGGAGCTTGCCAACAAGGTGGTGGCGCTGGCCGAATCCGGCGCCTCGCAGTTCGCGCCGCTCTATCCCGACGCGATGCCGCTGTTCGAGAAGATCAACACCATCGTCCAGCGCATCTATCGCGGCTCGGAGGCGATCGCCGACAAGTCGGTGCGCGACCAGCTCAGGGCCTGGGAAGACGCCGGCTACGGGAATCTGCCGGTCTGCATGGCCAAGACCCAGTATTCCTTCTCGACCGACCCGAACCTGCGCGGCGCGCCGACCGGCCACACCGTGCCGGTGCGCGAGGTCAGGCTCTCGGCGGGTGCCGGCTTCGTCGTCGTCATCTGCGGCGAGGTCATGACCATGCCCGGCCTGCCCAAGGCGCCGTCCTCGGAGAAGATCTTCCTCAACGAAGCCGGCCAGATCGAAGGCCTGTTCTGATCTTTGTCCCGACAATCAAAAGGGCGCCGCAGCGATGCGGCGCCCTTTTTGTTTGCGGATCGTTCTAAAGCGCGTCGCGCTTTAATCTTTGTTTTTATGCATGTCGTTTTCCCAAAACCGAGGCCACTTTTGGGCGACATGCATTAGGCCGCGCTGCGCGCCAGCGCCCGCTGATTGGACGCGTAGATCGTGTCGCGCTCCGGCAAGGCGCCGGTCTTCAGGCACTCGACCCATTCGGCGGTCTTGAGCACGGCGGCGAAGCGCGACTGCAGGATAACAGTCACCACGCGGTGGATCTCCTCGGCCGAGGCATAGCCGGCGCTGTTGGCGTAGGGCACCGAGCCGGTCGCGTCGGACAGGAACTCGACCGCAAAGCCCATATGCACGGCGTGGATGATAGTCGACAGGTCGCAATTGTGCGTCATGTAGCCGACCACCGTGAGCGTATCGATGGCGTTGGCGCGCAGCCAGTCCTCGAGGTCGGTGCCGGTAAAGGCCGAGGGCAGCATCTTCTCGACATAGTGGTCGCGCTCACGCCTGGCGATTTCGGGATGCAATTCGCCGCCGTGATTGCCCCTAGCGAAGATCGGCGAGCTCTCGGGCGCCATCTGCTTGACGACCACCACCTTGATGCCGGCGGCGGCAGCCACATCCATGGCGCGCGCCACATTGGCGACGCTGTCGCGGAACGGCGGGTGCTGGATGGCCAGGTTGCCGCCGTCATAGTCGTTCTGGACGTCGATGACGACGAGCGCGCGGCGCGGCGTGGTGTTGGCTGGGTCAGACATGGTGTTTTCCTTTCCGGCTTGAATGCGATGGGCCGAAGGTAGGCCGGTCGATAAGCGACCAAAAGTGGCCCAATTGACATCATTCGAAAGAATTGGGACAATCCGGTTTTCACTTGCCGGAAACGCCCATGAACGCCCCGATCATCGCCGTCCTCGCCTTCGACGGCATCAGCCCGTTCCATCTCTCGGTGCCGTGCCTGGTGTTCGGCGAGGACAGGACAGCGCTTGGGTTGCCGCGCTTCGACTTCCGCATCTGCGCGGTCAGGGCCGGCCCGATCCATACCGAGGCCGGATTGACCATTGCGGCGCCGCATGGGCTCGATGGGCTTGATGGTGCCGATATCGTCATTGTTCCAAGCTGGCATCATCTTGACGAGCCGCCGTCACCGCTGCTGGTGAAGGCTCTGCGCAAGGCACACGAGCATGGCGCATTGATCGTCGGCCTGTGTCTGGGGACATTTGCCATTGCGGCTGCAGGGCTGCTTTCGGGGCGCCGTGCCGCGACGCATTGGGCTTATAGCGAGCGCCTGCAGAAACTTCATCCCGACATCAATGTCGACCCCACCGTGCTCTACGTCGACAATGGCGACGTGGTGACCTCGGCCGGCGTCGCCGCCGGCCTCGACTGCTGCCTCCACATCGTGCGCGCCCGTTTTGGCGCGGAGGCGGCATTGCGGCTTGCCCGCCAGATCGTGCTTTCCCCACATCGGCAGGGCGGGCAGGCGCAGTTCATCGAGCATCCCGTGGGAAAAAGCGCGAACGCCGACCGCTTCACCCGGGCCCTCGACGCGGTGCGCGCCACGCTCGGCGAAGCGCACAGCCTCGACAGCGTCGCCGAGGCCGCCGGCCTGACACGGCGCACGTTCACCCGCCGCTTCCAGAAATCGATCGGCACCAGTTTTGGCGATTGGCTGACCAGCCAGCGGATCGAACTGGCGCAGCGACTGCTGGAAGCTACGGAGAAATCGATGGATATCGTGGCCTTCGAAGCCGGTTTCGGCAGCGCCACCTCGCTGCGCCAGCATTTTTCCGCAAGGCTCAGGACATCGCCGGCGCAATACCGACGGGAATTCTCCAGGCGGGCCGATCACGGCGAGCGCATGGCGCAGGCTCTGTTATCTTGAGATCGAACGGCAAAGGGCGCCATGCGGCGCCCCCTGCATTTCCACTCTCTTAGCGGTCAGGCAACGTCTTCCGGCGATGGCGCGCGCTTACGGCCGGTGATCATGGCGCGAACCAGATTCTCATGATGACGCAGGCTGGCGAGCAGCACGCCGCCAACATGCAGTCCGATCAGCACCAGGATACCATTGCCCAGGATCTTGTGCGTGTCCTCGACCCAGGCCACGCCCCACCAGGCATCGGTGGTCTGCATCCAGCCGGTCAGCGCAATTCCCGCCACGCAAGCCAGAAGCGCCAGCACCATGGCACCGCCGGCGGGGTTGTGGCCGAGATAACGCTTTTCATCGCCATGCGCCACGTCGGCGAGATAAGAACTCACCACGCGCGGCCCACGCACGAACTGACGGAAGCGCGTGTATCCAGATCCAACCAAGCCGGCGATCAGCCGGGAAGCTATCAACACGCCCGCGCTGTAGCCGGCCAACTCATGCACCTTCATGATTTCGCCGGAAGAAAGCCACGCCACAGCAACACACAGGACCAGCGACCAGTGAAAGAGGCGGACATAAGGGCTCCAGACCTTGACCAATTGTTCTCGTGTCGAAACGGTGGCGTTCATGGCGATCAACCGTCGTCGGAATCGGCGCCGACCGACTCGAGCGTCTTGGGATTGAAGACCGCTTCCAGCTTCTTGCCATTGGCGTCGAGCGCCTTGGCTTCATAGCAGCCATGTTCCGTCTTGATGCTGCGAACTTTCCAACCTTCGCTTTCAAGCTTCTTCTGCAGGGCTTCGCGCGGCTGCCACTGGTCGGTCGGCACATCGCATTTGTCGGCGGCGAAGGCCGGCCCGGCAAAAGCCATAACCAGCGCGGTCAGGATCAAGGTCTTCATCTTGTTTTCTCCATCGGCCAATTCCGATGTCGAGGACCTTGGCCGCAAAACCTGACAGCAGCCTGAACACGCATCGCATCGTGCAAAAGCCTCAGTTGGCTTTCATTCAGCTTCCTGTCAGCCTCGTGCCGCATGAAGGCGGCGTGTTGCCGCGACACGGAGGCGAAGTGCGCGTTCTGCTGATCGAAGATGACCGGGTGCTGGGCGAAGCGGTGCGCGACCATATCGCTGCCGACGGCCACGCCGTGGACTGGAGCACGACGCTTGGCGGTGCGGGCGATCACCTCCGTGTCGTCTCCTATGAACTCGTCCTGCTCGACCTGCATCTGCCCGACGGCAAGGGCCTCGAATTCCTGCAGACGCTACGCCGGGAAGGTACCGATACGCCAGTCATCATCCTGACCGCGCGCGACCAGCTCTCGGACCGCATAGCGGGGCTGAACTCCGGGGCGGACGACTATCTGGTCAAGCCGTTCGATCTCAGCGAGTTGTCCGCACGCCTTGCCGCGGTCGCGCGTCGTTATGGGGGGAACCCCAATCCCTTGATCCGGCTTGGGCCGGTCGAAATCGACCAGGCCGCGCGCCGCGTTATCGTCGACGGCGTGGAGGCCATGCTGACGTCGCGCGAATGGGCGGTGCTGGAGCAGTTCTTGCGCCGGCCCGGCGTTACCGTCGCCAAGAACCAGATCGAGGATGCGCTCTATGCCTTCGGCGCGGAGATCGAAAGCAACACCGTCGAAGTCTATGTCAGCCGCCTGCGCAAGAAGATCGGGCGCGAGACCCTCACGACCGTAAGGGGGCTGGGCTACCGCCTGGCATCTCCATGAGGGTCTTCAACAGCCTTGTGGGTCGCCTCGTTGCTTCGCTGATCCTGCTCACGGTGGCCTTCGGCTTGGTCGCAGCGGGCACCGGCAGCATCACGCTGCATCGTGAAATCAACGAAGCCATGGACAGTTCCATGCAGGAAGCAGCGCGTCGGCTGCTGCCGCTGGTCATCGACGATCTTTTCGGACGCGAGGCGTCGCAATCGCCGCGCAGGCTTGCGGAGGCTGTTTCAGACGATGACGGCGACCGCCTGATTTTCCAGGTGCGGGACGCCGGCGGTCGCGTTCTCATACACTCCTATGATGCTCCCGCGGAGCCGCTCACGGCTGACCTCGCGAAAGGTTTTTCTGAGGCCGCTGGATGGCGCATCTACACCGAGCCGGCGGTCAGCGGCACCGTTTTCATCCAGGTCGCCGAGCTCGACGCACGGCGCAATGAGGAAACGTTCGAAGCCGCCACCGGCTTCCTGATACCGATGGTCATCCTCATCCCGTTGAGCGCACTTGTCGCGTGGCTGACCCTGGCGCGTTTCCTGAGACCGATCGCGACACTGCGCGGCGAGATCAGCGCCCGTCACGGCGACAACCTTGCCCCGATCCGCACCGAAGACCTGCCCTCCGAACTTGCGGCAATCGCCAAGTCGGTCAACAGCCTGATGCGGCGCCTGCACATGGCGCTCGACGCCGAAAAGGAATTCACCGCGAACGCCGCGCATGAATTGCGCACGCCGATCGCCGGCGCATTGGCACAAACGGAGCGCCTGATCGCGGAAGCTCCCGACGAGGCGGCAAGAAAACGCCCGCGCCAGATAAAGGCCGCCCTATCCGACCTCGCCGGCCTGTCCGAAAAGCTGATGCAGCTGGCGCGCGCCGATGCCGGAGTAGCGATCGCCGGCAAGTCAGCCGACCTTGCCGCGGTCGCCGCATTGGTGGTCGCGGACTTCGAGCAGCACGGCCAGAACAAGCGTCGCCTTCGCCTTGAAACGCCCGACAAAGGCAAGGCGCTGGCCGCGATTGATACGGATGCATTGGCCATCGTCCTGCGCAACCTCATCGAGAATGCCTTGCGGCATGGCACCGAAGGCGGCGAGGTTGTCGTTCGCATCGACGAGGATGCCCAGCTCAGCGTGATCAATCAAGGCCCGGTGGTCCTGACCCCAGCCGGTCTCGTCAAACGGTTCGAACGCGGCGCAACGCGTGCCGACGGATCGGGACTCGGACTGGCGATCGTCAACAAGATCCTGCAACAGATCGATGCAACGTTGATCCTGAACTCACCGGCATCCGGCCGGCAGGACGGTTTTGAAGCGACGATCCGGTTTCCCGCCGTGTAATGTCAACGGCGCTTGACCGGTCGCGCCGGATTGCCAACCACCGTGGTGTTGGCAGGCACGTCGCGCGTCACCACGGCACCGGCGCCGACAATGGCGCCCTCGCCGATGCTGACACCGCCAAGGATGATGGCGCTGCCGCCGATCCAGGCATTGGCGCCGATTTCGACCGGCCTGGCGATCTCGAGTCCCGCCTGCCGTCCCGCCGCTTCCTTGTGGTGCTCGGCGCAATAGATCTGCACATTGGGGCCAAGCAGCGTTCTCTTGCCGATGCGCACGCTTGCCGTGTCGAGGACGGTGCAGCCGGCATTGAGAAAGACGCCGTCGCCGAGAAAGATATTGAAGCCATAGGCGCAGTGGAACGGCGCCTCGATACGGGCGCCCTCGCCCGCGCCGCCGAGCAATGCCTTCAGGCCCGGCCCGAGATTGCCGCGCTGCCTTGGCGGCAAGGAATTGTGCTCGAACACTGCGTCGCGCGCGGTGACGCGCAAGACCTCCAACTCGTCATCGAGGCAAGTGTACCATTCGCCGGCCGCCATCTTCGTGCGCTCGTTTCCAGCCATGGCGGGGTCTCCAATTGACGTCATCGCAAAGCACAATAGCGGCCGGCGGAAAGCGCCGACGCGAGTAGTGGCCAAATACCGGACCTATGGTAGCTTGCCTTTTCAGGGCTGTCCTGGCCCGGGATCGAGGGGGATCAACCATGCTCTATCTCTTTGCACTTCTGATCGGCGTCATTGCCGGCCTTCGTGCCATGACCGCGCCGGCCGCCGTTGCGTGGGGCGCGTATCTCGGCTGGCTGCCTGTTGCCGGCACCTGGGCCAGCTTCATGAGCCATTGGGCCGCTGTCGGCATCTTCACCATCCTGGCCATCGTCGAGCTGGTCACAGACCAGTTGCCGTCGACACCAAGCCGCAAGGTGCCGCAGCAGTTCGGCGCCCGCATCCTGCTTGGCGCCTTCAGCGGCGCGGTGATCGGCGCCTCGGGCGGCGCCACCATCGGCGGTCTGATTGCTGGCGCCATCGGCGCGGTCATCGGCACGCTGGGCGGTGCTGAAGCGCGCGGCAGGATGGCGGCCGCTTTCGGCAAGGATCCGCCCGCCGCCTTCATCGAGGACGCAGTAGCGATCATCGGCGGCCTGCTGATCGTGGCTGCGGTGGCATGACGGCCAAAACCTTCGACGCCATAATCATCGGCGCCGGACAGGCCGGTTCTCCCTTGGCCGGACGGCTGACTTCAGCCGGCATGAGCGTGGCGCTGATTGAGCGCAAGCTGGTCGGCGGCACCTGCGTCAACACCGGCTGCATGCCGACCAAGACCATGGTCGCCAGCGCCTATGCCGCGCATCTGGCGCGGCGCGCCGCCGACTATGGCGTGACGTTTTCTGGCCCGGTCGGCGTCGACTATGCCAGGATCAAGGCGCGCAAGGACAAGGTGACCAACGACGCCCGCGGCAATCTGGAGACCTGGATCGCCGGGATGAAGGGCTGCACCCTCTATCGCGGCCATGCGCGCTTCGAATCCGCCAACACGGTGCGCGTCGGCGATGATCTGCTGACCGCCGAAAAGATCTTCCTCAACACCGGCGGCCGCGCCTCGGTGCCAGACCTGCCCGGCATTAATGACATCGACTATTTGACCAACTCGTCGATGATGGATCTCGACGTTCTGCCGCGCCATCTCGTCGTTGTCGGCGGCAGCTACATCTCGCTCGAATTCGCGCAGATGTTCCGCCGCTTCGGCAGCGAAGTCACCGTCATCGAAAAGAGCCGACGCCTGACCGGCCGCGAAGACGAGGACGTCTCGGCCGCCATCCAGTCGATCCTCGAAAACGAAGGCATTGCAGTCCATGTCGGTGCCGATGATATCGGCTTCGCCAGACAGGGCCACGATATCGCCGTGACCTTCTCCGCCGGCAAGCCGCCGGCCGTTGGCTCACATGTGCTGCTGGCGCTCGGCCGGACCCCCAACACCGACGATCTCGGCCTCGACAAAGCCGGCGTCGAAGTCGACAAGCGCGGCTTCGTCTCTGTCGATGACCAGTTGCGCACCAGCGTGCCCGGCATCTGGGCGATGGGCGACTGCAACGGCAAGGGCGCCTTCACCCACACCTCCTACAACGACTATGAGATCGTCGCCGCAAACCTGCTCGACAATGATCCCCGCAAGGTCAGCGACCGCATAGAGAGCTATGGCCTGTTCATCGATCCGCCGCTCGGCCGCTGCGGCATGACCGAGGCGTCCGTGAAAAGGTCCGGCCGCCGCGCACTGGTCGGCCAACGGCCAATGACCCGTGTCGGCCGCGCCGTGGAAAAAGGCGAGACGCAAGGCTTCATGAAGATCCTCGTCGATGCCGACACCAGGGAAATCCTCGGCTGTTCGGTGCTCGGCCCCGGCGGCGACGAAACGGTGCATTGCGTGCTCGATTTGATGTACGCCAAGGCGCCGGTCGACACACTGGCGCGCGCCGTCCATATCCATCCGACCGTCTCGGAGCTGCTGCCCACGATTGCCCAGGAACTGAAACCGCTGGTCTAAGGCACGTGAAGCTCTGGACTTTCTGCATTGGTGCATTGCAGCAATGTGTATTGCGCATGGCTCAACTCATCGTTCAATCTCGAAATTGAACCGATTCAGTCTGGACGCTCCATGCCTTTGCCGATCCTTGCGCTTGCCATTGCGTCCTTCTGCATCGGCACCACCGAATTCGTCATCATGGGCCTGCTGCCCGAGGTCGCAGCGGACCTCCGCGTATCGATCCCGTCAGCCGGATTGCTGGTCACCGGCTATGCGTTGGGCGTGGTCTTCGGCGCCCCGATCGTCGCCATGGCCACCGCGCATCTGCCGCGCAAGCCGGTGCTGGTCGGGCTTACCGCTTCGTTTGTAGTCGGCAATCTGTTTTGCGCCATCGCACCTGACTATTGGACGCTGATGGCCGCGCGCGTCTTCACCGCCTTCGGCCACGGCGCTTTCTTCGGCATCGGCTCGGTGGTTGCGGCGAGCCTGGTGCCGCGCAACAAGCGCGCGAGCGCCATGGCTATGATGTTTGCCGGCCTGACGCTTTCGAACATTCTGGGCGTTCCTGCCGGCACAGCACTTGGCGAAGCCTTCGGCTGGCGCTCCACATTCATCGCCGTGGTCGGCATCGGCCTGATTTCGGTCGCGGCAATCGCCTGGCTGGTGCCGTCTAATGTCGCTGAACCGAGCGGCGGCGGCCTGCGCGGCGAGTTGCGCGTGCTGGGCAAATTGCAGGTCTGGCTGGCGATGCTGATCGCCTCGCTGGCCTCGGCCAGCCTGTTTGCGGTCTTCACCTACATCAAGCCATACCTCACCGACGTCTCCGGCCTGTCGACCTCTGATGTCACCTGGGTGCTGTTGCTGTTCGGCGCCGGCATGACCATCGGCAACATTATCGGTGGCCGACTGGCGGACTGGAAGCTGATGCCGACGGTCATCGGCACGCTGCTGCTGATGGCGGTGCTATTCGTCGGTTTCATGCAGTTCGGCGCCATCGCAAGTGTGGCCATCGGCATCGTCTTCCTCTGGGGCCTGCTGATCTTCGTCGTCGTGCCGCCGCTGCAGATTCGCGTCGTCGAGGCGGCCTCGGAAGGACCGAACCTTGCCGCGACGCTGAACCAGGGCGCCTTCAATGTCGGCAATGCCAGTGGCGCCTGGATCGGCGGCGTGGCGCTTTCGGCCGGCGTTTCCTACGCCCACCTGCCACTGGTCGGCGCGGTACTCGCCTTGCTGGCGGTCACCGTGGCGGTGCTGTCGCAGGCGCTGGACCGGCGCGCGCCTGTCCCGCTTCAGGCTGCCGCGGAGTAGACGTCTCTTCGTCAACGGGACAGAAATCTTGCGCCCATAGCGCGGCAAGCTGGACCAATCGACATCTGCGTCCTCAAATGGGCATGTCTCGTCGCTGTTGAGGGAGGAAGTCATGCAAAAATCCATCGAACGCATCGCCGGTGACAGCGAGGGCGTTTCCTACGAATTCCCGGTGTTCCGCTTCACAGGCGGCGACAAGGCAGCACCCTCGGCCTATCTGCAGGCGGCACTTCATGCCGGCGAACTGCCAGGCGTCGTCGCCATCGACGCGTTGATGCCGGCGCTGAACAAGGCGCAAGCCGAAGGCCGCATCAAGGGCAACATCACCATCGTGCCCTGGGCCAACCCGATCGGCCGCGCGCAATATCATTTCGGCGAGCACCAGGGCCGCTTTCATCTGGGCACCCGCACCAACTTCAACAGAAGCTTTCCGCTGCTTGCCGCGCCTGACGTCAAGCTCTTGCCCGATACGACCTTTGGCGGCGCCGACCAGCGGCTGAAATCGCGTCTCGTGCAGCTGTCGCTCGGCCACGACATCGTGCTCGACCTGCATTGCGACGACGAGGGCCTCGCCTATCTCTACATCCACACCAGCCTGTGGCCGGCCATGGCCGATTGCGCTGCCGCCATGGGCATCGATGCCGTGGTGCTGTGGAGCGAAGATGCCGACGGCACTTTCGAGGGCGCCTCGATCATGCCCTATCAGAACGCTCCCGCCGACGTGGCGAAGTTCGATCGCCGCGTCGCCACCACGGTCGAATATCGCGGCATCCTCGATGTCGATGGCTCCCTGGCCAAAGCCGACGCCGAAGGCCTATACCGGCTTCTGGTGGCGCGCGGCGTGATCACCGACAGCGCGCTGCCCGCACCCGGCCCTTTCAAGGGCGTCGTCGCCCCGTTGGAAAACATCGACATGATGCCTGCGCACCGGGCGGGTGCCGTGCTCTACGATGTCAAGCCCGGCGACCGCGTCGCCAGGGGCGATCGCCTTGCCACCATCGTTCACGCACCGGGTGAAGCCGATGGCCGCGCGGAAGTGTTCGCGCCGCAGGACGGCATCATCCTGACCCGCCGCTCGCGCCGCATCATCCGCGCCGGCGAGGATCTGCTGAAGCTGGTCGGCGACCGGAAGAGTGCCGATGCCAGGTCAGGCACGCTGGAGGATTGATAGTTCGCGATCGCCTGTAAGTTTCGCTTTATTTGTGACGCTTGTGATACGAATATTTCGTGAGACGCCGCTAGAGTTGTGAACCCGTCTGCTATGCGACCGCGCCGAGGCGCTGGGCGGGACGCGTTAGTAATCCATCGGCTATCAGCATTCTGGGTAGATGCCGAAGGCTACGGTGTTGTTCTATTTGGTGCTCAGCGGCTAAAAGAATGAAGCACTTTGGGGGACGGAATTGAACGCTTCGCGATTACTTGAGATTGTCGACCTGATTATAGCCCATGAAGATGAGGCCGCCACCGAAAGTCGGCTCAGCGACGTGTCATCGGCTTTAGGGCAACTTGTCTCATCGCCAGCCGAACCCTCCTACCAGCAGAGCCTATCAAGCTCGATTGAGAAGCTAAAAGAGGCGCTTGATCTGTTTATTCGGACCTTCCAACCGGCTCAGGTAAAACTCTTGGAGGAGATTGGCGCAGGTCCCTACTTTGTGGAAGACATCGCGGGCGAAATTCAAAGATGGATGTCTGATGGTCCCGCCACGCCTGCCGTTGCCCAGGACAAGCTAGCAAAACTTATAAAGATTCGGTCGGCTTTTATCTCCGAAATTAAGAGCCTTAGGGCATCATTACTAACTATCGGTATAAAGAAAGATGAACTAGAGCCAGGGCAAGCTGAGGTTGGCTTCCTTCTGCCTCGTGACTTGTTTGAAAATCATCTTGATAAACTTATTGATGAACTTAGATTCATTAAGAGAGCTGTTCGAGCGTTTTCTGAGGCGGCAACAGGATCTGCTGAGCCAATTGAGGTCCGCCAAATTTCGACAACAGACCCTCAATTCTTTTTCGGACTTTCCACAGCGACCATCGCACTGCTCGGATTGGCTGTGAATTGGGCATTAAGCACCTGGAGACAGGTGGAAGATATCCGCAGGATACGCGCTGAGACCGAAAAGATTGCGGCTTTCAAGGAAGACCCAATAGCGGAGTTGTTCGACGCAAAGATCAATAAGGTTGTTGGTGCATCCATCGATGCGAAGGTCCAAGAGATATTGGATAAGGTCGATGGAAGGGACGGTCGCAAGCACGAGCAGGCCACGGATCTGAAATGGGCGCTGGAATCAATTCTGGCTCGTGTCGAACGCGGAATGACCGTTGAAATTCGTCTGCTTCCACCAGCAATTTCAGATGGAGGTGATGACGCCGCAGCCGCTAAAATCCAATTTGACGATCTGAAGCAAGTTGCTGATCAGCTCGTATTTCCTAAAATGGCGGGTGATCCAGTCTTGGCATTACCACCTGTCGAGAGACAGCCGCAAAAGCAGGGGCGCCGCGCGCCAGAGGCCTCAGGCTGAGGCCACCCCATGCATCCCCGCCATTTCTTAGAAGACTTTGTAGAGCCGTCCGTCAACGAATGGGCGATTCAACCACTGAGCGCTCGGCACGCGATAATTGCGTTAGGTGAAATTGATAATCTAGCCGAACACTTCATTCAACACATCAATCCAACGGTGCAAAGAATCGGCCCGGAGCGGGATGCTCTCGGGTTCGCTTTACATGAGTTGGCTATCGCGCGAGACGTGCATGACACCCATAAGCATGGAGCGCTAAGCAGAAAGACGGCGACAATCACTCAGGGCCAAAAACCCAAGAAAAGTCGGCGTGGCGGGGCATTCTCGGATGGTTTTAGTTCGGGCTTCGACATCGGCACGCCTGCTCTTGTGGTGACAGACGATAACCAGCAAACGCACTACGTGGATGATGTTATCGAGAAGGCCATGGAATACTGGCGGGTTGAGATTGCGAAACTCATTTCTTAAGCGAGGCGATCTGCCGCGCAAATGCGCTAGCGGTTTTCTTGGCAGCGCCACTTTAGCTGCATAGTTTGACTAACCAGAAATCGCCAGCCGTGCCTTCGCCTCCAGCCATTCCGCCATCTGCCGATACGGCACAGGACCATGGCTCACACGGGCGACGCCGAGTTCGGCCAGCCGCTGGCGCGGCGGCACATGCGCCAGCGCGATGATGTTGACCGGCAGGTTCGTCGACTTGCAGAGCGTCTCGATCAGCCCCTCGTTGCCAAGACCCGGCGCGAAAAAGCCGCTTGCGCCTGCCTTTTCATATGCCTGCGCCCGCTCGATGGCCTGGTCGAGCAACTCGTCGTCATGCGCATCCGGCTTCGCCTTGAGGAAAATGTCGGTGCGGGCGTTGATAAAGGCCGGGATGCCGGAAGCCTTGACGGCAGCGGCGGCGGCTTCGATGCGTGTGACCTGGACGTCGATGTCGTGCAGGCCGCTGCCGCCGACAATCTGGTCTTCGAAATTGAAACCAATGGCGCCGGCACGCAACGCCAGCGTCACCGTGCGCGCAACGAATTCCGGATCGACGCCGTAGCCGCCCTCGAGGTCCATGGTCACCGGCAGGTCGACCGCACCGACGATGCGCTTGATGTTGTCGAGCGCCAATTCCAGCGGGATCTTCTCGCCATCGGCGTAGCCGAAGGCGGCCGCGACCGGCCAGCTTCCGGTGGCGATCGCCTTGGCGCCCGCTTTCTCGACGATCTTGGCCGAACCCGGATCCCAGGCATTGTAGAGAACGATCGGGTTGCCCTTGACGTGGAGGGCATGGAACGTCCGCGCGCGCTCGGCCTGATCGGTCATTGCTGTTTTCCCGTCTTTGGTTGTCGGAAGCCTAGCCTAGTCCGGACCACCCGCCCTGGCGATGTGCCATGAACCCCGGAAGCGACAGCCACCGGACAGACCTTTTCAAACCTGTTGCGCATCCGGGTTTTCGCCGCTATGGATTTCGCCATGAACATGCGTTCGACCAAGACCATTTGGTGGTGGGCCTGCTGACAGCGGCCTGTTCGAACGCGCGTGCGTGAAAGAGAGGGTGGCCGCAACGGAAAGTCCGGGCGGCCATTTGTTTTTTAAAAAGCCAGTCCCGGGTCCGTTGCCCAACAAGCCAGATGGAGACGGCAATGACGATGAAGGTTCTGGAAAACGGCGCTGAAAGCTTCGTGACCGAGGGTGGCATCACCATCACCCGCGAGCGCCACGACCGGCCCTATGCGGGTGCGATCGACACCTATGTCGACGGCTTGAATTCCCGCCGGGGAGCCGTGTTTTCCTCCAATTACGAATATCCCGGCCGCTACACGCGCTGGGACACCGCCATCATCGATCCGCCTTTGGTGATCTCAGCGCGTGGCCGTGCCATGCGCATCGAGGCGCTGAACCGCCGCGGCGAGGCGCTGTTGCCGGTCATCGGCAAGACGCTGGGTGGCCTTGCCGACATCACCATCGCCGAGACGTCGAAGACACTGATCCGCCTCGACGTCGCCAAGCCCGGCCGTGTCTTCACCGAGGAGGAGCGCAGCCGCGTCCCTTCGGTGTTTACCGTGCTGCGCGCCATCACCGCTTTGTTCAAAACCGCTGAAGACGCCAATCTCGGCCTCTACGGCGCCTTTGGCTACGACCTCGCCTTCCAGTTCGACCCGGTCGACTACAAGCTCGAGCGCAAGCCGAGCCAGCGCGACCTGGTGCTGTTCCTGCCCGACGAGATCCTGGTCGTCGACCATTATTCGGCGAAGGCCTGGACCGACCGCTACGACTATTCAGGCGAGGGTTTTTCCACCGAAGGCCTGGCCCGCGACGAGATCGCCGAGCCTTTCAAGACCCCCGACCGCATCCCGCCGCGCGGTGACCATGAGCCCGGCGAATATGCCAATCTGGTGCGCAAGGCGATGGATAGTTTCAAGCGCGGCGACCTGTTCGAGGTCGTGCCCGGGCAGATGTTTTACGAGCGCTGCGAGACGCAGCCGTCCGAGATCTCGCGCAAGCTGAAATCGATCAACCCCTCGCCCTATTCCTTCTTCATCAATCTGGGCGAAGGCGAATATCTGATCGGCGCTTCGCCCGAGATGTTCGTGCGCGTCAACGGCCGCCGGGTCGAGACCTGCCCGATCTCCGGCACCATCAAGCGCGGCGACGACGCGATTTCCGACAGCGAGCAGATCCTGAAGCTGCTCAACTCCAAGAAGGACGAATCCGAGCTGACCATGTGCTCGGACGTCGACCGCAACGACAAGTCGCGCGTCTGCGAGCCGGGCTCGGTGCGTGTCATCGGCCGCCGCCAGATCGAGATGTATTCTCGGCTTATCCACACCGTCGACCACATCGAGGGCCGCCTGCGCGAAGGCATGGATGCCTTCGACGCCTTTCTCTCACATGCCTGGGCGGTCACCGTCACGGGCGCGCCAAAACTGTGGGCCATGCGCTTCATCGAGCAGAACGAGAAGAGCCCGCGCGCCTGGTATGGCGGCGCCATCGGCATGGTCAACTTCAACGGCGACATGAACACCGGCCTGACGCTGCGCACCATCCGCATCAAGGACGGCATCGCTGAGGTGCGCGCCGGCGCCACATTGCTCTTCGACAGCATTCCCGAGGAAGAAGAAGCCGAAACCGAATTGAAGGCATCCGCCATGCTCTCCGCCATCCGCGACGCCAAGACCGGCAATTCCGCCAGCACCGAGCGCACCACCGCGCGTGTTGGCGACGGCGTCAACATCCTGCTGGTCGACCATGAAGACTCCTTCGTCCACACGCTGGCCAATTATTTCCGCCAGACCGGCGCCAATGTCTCGACCGTGCGCACGCCGGTGCCGGATGAAGTGTTCGACCGGCTGAAGCCCGACCTCGTCGTGCTGTCGCCCGGCCCCGGCACGCCGAAGGATTTCGATTGCGCCGCGACCATTAAGAAGGCTCGTGCCCGCGATCTGCCGATCTTCGGCGTCTGCCTTGGCCTGCAGGCACTGGCCGAGGCCTATGGCGGCGAGCTCAGGCAATTGCATGTGCCTATGCACGGCAAGCCGTCGCGCATCCGCGTCTCCAAGCCGGGCATCATCTTCTCCGGCCTGCCCAAGGAAGTCACCGTCGGCCGCTACCATTCGATCTTCGCCGATCCGGTGCGCCTGCCCGATGATTTCATTGTCACGGCCGAGACGGAGGACGGCGTCATCATGGCCTTCGAACACCGCAAAGAGCCGATCGCCGCCGTGCAGTTCCACCCGGAATCGATCATGACGCTCGGCCACAATGCCGGCATGCGCATCATCGAGAACATCGTTGCCCATTTGCCGCGCAAGGCCAAGGAAAAGGCAGCCTGAGCTCGATGGCCGAAGCCGAGAACACAATGGCGATCGCGGCCAAGGCGGCCGCGAAGCGCAAGGTCGCCAACCTTGCCTTCTGGTCGATCATCATTGCCGCCGTCGTGCTCGGCCTGAAACTCGCCGCCTGGTACATCACCGGCTCCGTCGCGCTCTATTCGGACGCGCTGGAATCGATCGTCAACGTCATTGCCTCGGGCGCCGCCTTCTGGGCCATCCAGGTCAGCTACAAGCCGGCCGACCAGGATCACCCGTTCGGCCACCACAAGGCCGAGTATTTCTCGGCCGTGCTCGAAGGCGTGCTGATCGTGCTCGCCGCGCTTTTGATCCTCAACGAGGTCTGGCGCTCCTGGCAAACACCAGCGCCCATCGAAAAGCCCTGGAACGGTCTTGCCGTCAACGGCATCGCCACCGCCATCAATGCCTTCTGGGCCTGGACGCTGGTCCGCGCCGGCAGGGCCGCGAAATCGCCGGCGCTGGTCGCCGACGGCAATCACATCATGACCGACGTGGTGACCTCGATCGGCGTCTTCGGCGGCCTGGTTGGGGCGATCCTGACCGGCTGGCAGATCCTCGACCCGGCGCTCGCCGTCATCGTCGCGCTCAACATCCTGTGGCAGGGCTGGCACGTCATCGGCTCGTCCATGAACGGGCTGATGGACCGCGCCGTCGATACCGCCGAACACATGCGTATCCGCGACATCATCTCGGCCAACTGCAAGGGCGCGATGGAGGTGCATGACCTCAAGACCCGCATCGCCGGCCGCGCCACTTTCATCGAGTTCCATCTGGTCGTCGATGCCGACATGACGGTCGGCGCCAGCCATGTCATCTGTGACCGCATCGAGGACGCGCTGAGGGCCGAAATCCCCTCCGTGCGCGTCACCATCCATGTCGAGCCGGACGACGAGGCCAAGCTGCCCAAGGGCACGACGGCGGTGCCGTTTGCTTGAGACGATTTTCCCGTCACGATCTTGGTAATTAGCCGAAGACTCTCGACTTCGTCATCCACGGCCGGAGCAGAAGCGAAGCGACGCAGACCATAGGGTGACGAAAGGCGTACCCCGAAAACTTCAGCGCCGAGTAATTCGTCGCTATCGGCCGTCTAAGGCCGCCTCGACAAAATCATCGTCAAGCGGTCCAGTCAGACGGTCGAGCCAGTCCCAATCCTGCGCAAGCGGTTCGAGAACGACCGCTCGGCCCTCGCGGCGGATTGAAACCTCGCTGGTTTCGAAACGATATTTCTTCGGCAGGCGTACCGCTTGCGATCGGCCAGACCAAAAGACCTTCGCCTTATCCATTTGCGCTCCTCCATCCGAGCTCAAGGCGCGCAGGCCGATTGCGGCATTGGCTCCAGTCGATAGACCTTGTCGTCCGACTTCGTCTTGCCGTCGGCGGCCTTGGAGCACAGATCAACGATCGCCACGCTGCTGTTGGGATTGGCCAGCATCATCGTGCCGTTCGCGCCACGCTTGAGGAAGATTTCCTTCTGCGCGATGTCGCAGGAGAAATTGCTCATCTTCGCACTCGCGGCACAACGCCACTGGTCGGCCTCGCCCTGGCAGGAATAGGTCTGCGTGACCTTAGCCCCCTTCTTCCGCGTCGTGACCGAGACGGCGATGTCGGCGCCGTCAGGCCAATTCGCCTTGTCACCGTCAGCAGCGAAGGATGCGAGCTCGATCGGGCCGCGGAAGACGCGGATGGATTGGGTCATCTGGTTAGGATGCGACTTCAGATGCGCATCGTCATAGTCGCGCCCATAGCAGAAGGGCTGGTCGGGCTTCAGCCGCACGCGCAACGGATCCCCAAGCGCCGGATCGATCGGATCGATGCGCGCGAACTCCGCCTTGCAGGTGTCGGCCGGCATCGGGTCGAGCTTGAAATTGTCGTCCTCGCTGCCGAGCTGCTGCCTGGCATATTCCGCCTTGCTCATCGACTCCGATGCATCGGGATCGAGATAGACGTCCGGCGACAGGCCTGAGATCAGAAGCTTGCCCTTGTCGTCGACCTTCAGAGAGGCAAGCGAACGGTCGCAATCCATGCCGCAGCCTATACCGCTCGAAGGGTCGCTCGGATCGCTCTTGTTGCACCAGCTGCTCGCCCATTCCGGCTTCTTGGCGCCGCGCACCGTGGTGGTGAGAAAACCATTGTAGGACGTGTCCTGGTTGGCGGGCGGTTCCTCATTCGGCCGGCTCACCGGGTCATGGCCATAGTAGAAGAAGATCCGCGCCACCTTTTGCTTCGGATGCGCCTTGAGATGGGCCGCGTCATAGACCCGGCCGAAACAGGCGTCGGCCCCGTTCGGGCTGAGCTCCTTGAGTTTGAGCGCGTCGGCGGCGACGGCTGTGCCTGCCAGCAAACCAAGCAGCGCAAAGCCAAACCCGGCGCCGGCAATTGTCTTCCATTCCCCTGCCCTGAACGTCATGTGACCTCTCCTCCGCATCGACAGGACGTAACGTCAATTTATGCTAGTATTGCGGCCAGAGCCACGCAAATCGCAGTGAAATCCGAGGAGGGATGCCATGCGCCGGCGCGACATGTTCCGCGCGGTTCTTGCCGGAACCGGAACGTTTCTTGGCCTGCGGGCTGTGCAGGCAGCGGCCACGGAGCCTGCCAGGCTGAAGGTGGCCTATCACCTCAGCGATGTCGACAAGGTCAATTTTGTGCTCGGCAACATCAAGAACCATTATGAGGGCACCGGCGGCAATGTCGACATCGTGCTGGTCGTCCATGGCCCGGCCCTGGCCAGCTTCAAGTCGAAGGGCATATCGGCAGCCATCTCCGGCCGCTTCGCCGGCCTGGTGCAGCAAGGGCTCGAGCCGCAGGCCTGCGGCAACACCATGCGGGGCATGGACATTTCACTCACCGACCTGCTCGACGGCTTCCATGCCGCCGACAAGGGCGGTGTCGTCAAGCTCGCCGAACTGCAAAGCCAGGGCTATGCCTATCTCCGGCCATAGTGCACAGTCTTGACCAAGCGGCTGGGAACAGCCGATCTCGTTGAAATCTCCGGAGAAACAACAGTGCCAGCCACCCTCACCATCCCTGATCTCGCCGGCAAGGCGGTTCTGGTCACCGGCGCCTCGACCGGCATCGGCGCGGCGCTCGCGCTCGCCTATGCCGCGCAGAAATCCAGGGTGGCGCTGCACTACAATTCGAGCCGCGACGCCGCCGAGAAGCTCGGCAAGACGATTGCCGACGGTGGCGGCGAGGTCTTTCTGGTCCAAGGTGATTTTTCGGTTGCCGCCGATGTCGAGCGTGTCGTCGAGGAGAGTGCCTCGACATTCGGCCGCCTCGATGGGCTGGTCAACAATGCCGGCGGCATGCTCGGCCGCGTGCCCTATGCCGAGCAGACCGAGGCGCATTACGACGCGGTGATGGACCTCAACGCGCGCTCGGTGCTGACCGCCTCGCGCAAGGCCATACCGTGGCTGAAGAAGCAGGGCGGCTTCATCGTCAACACCTCGTCGATCGCCGCGCGCAATGGCGCCGGCGGCGGCGCGGGTCTCTATGGCTCGGCCAAGGCCTTCGTCTCCAATGTCACGCGTGGCATGGCCAAGGAGCTGATCGGCTTCGGCATCCGCGTCAATGCTGTGGCGCCCGGCACGATTCTCACGCCCTTCCATGAGCGCTATTCGACCGCCGAACAGATCATGGGCATGGTCGCCACCATTCCGCAGGGGCGCGCTGGCACCGCCGAAGACTGCGTTGGGGCCTATCTCTTCCTCTCGTCCGATCTATTGAGCGGCTACATCACCGGCCAGGTGATCGAGGTGAATGGCGGCCAGTTGATGCCGTGACCGGGCAATTGCATACTGGTGACCCATATACTCTTGTCGGAGACTTCAAAGGGAGGCGAAGGAATGTATGGACTGATCGGCAAGATGCGGGCGGCGCGCGGCCAGCGCGACGCGGTCATGGACGTGCTGCGTGACAGCACCGGCGCCCTGCCGGGTTGCCTGAGCTATATCATCGCCACCGATCCGGCCGATGCCGATGCGATCTGGGTCACCGAAGTGTGGACCGACGCCGAAAGCCACAAGACGTCGCTGCAGCTTCCCGAAGTCCAGGCGGCCATCGCGAAAGCCCGCCCCTTCATCGCCGGCTTCGAGTTCCAGGTTGAGACCCACCCTGTCGGCGGTTTCGGCTTGGCTAACGGCAAGACGGGCTGATATCTGCGAGCAGCTTTTTCAGCGCGGCGGGGTCCGCATCGCCCCGCTTCGCGTCTAAGACCGAAAGATGGATTCCTCGGCCCAGCAGCCCCCCGATCAGCCCGCCACCGAGCGTATGGCGCGGATGCACAAGCCTTGGCAATGGCTGGTCCTGCTCACCATTTCGGTCCTGTTTGCCGGCGCGCTCGAACTTGCCGCCTTGCCGGCGGCACTGCTGATCGGACCGATGCTGGCAGCGATCGTCGCCGGCACCAACGGCGCCACGGTGCGGGTGCCGCGCCTTCTATTCGGCTCCGCCCAGGCCATTGTCGGCTGCCTCGTCGCCGCCTCGATCTCGGCTGACATCTTTCCCGTCTTCTACCGGGAATGGCCGCTGTTCCTGGGCGTGGTGATCGCCACCGTCGCGGCCTCCAGCCTGCTCGGCTGGCTGATCAGCCGCTGGCGCATCCTACCCGGCACCACCGCCGTCTGGGGCTCGTCACCGGGTGCGGCCACCGCCATGGTGCTGATGGCCGGCGCCTTTGGCGCCGACCAGCGGCTCGTTGCCTTCATGCAGTATCTGCGTGTCATCTTCGTGTCGATGACGGCGGCCATCGTCGCCAAGATGTGGGTCGACACATCAGGCATCGAAGTCCCGCCCATCATCTGGTTTCCGCCGATAGACATGCAAGCTTTCGCCGCAACCATCGGCATCGCCTTGGTCGGCGGGCTGGCGGGCAGACTGTGCCGCCTGCCCTCGCCCTTCTTCCTCGGCACCTTCATCTTCGGCGCTGTCATCCATCTCGGCCTTGGTGTCGAGATGCAGTTGCCGCCCTGGCTCCTGGCAGTCAGCTACGCCATGGTAGGCTGGTCGATCGGGCTGAATTTCACCAGGCCGATCCTGCGCCATGCGACGCGCGCACTGCCGCAGATCGTCGCCTCGATCGTGGCGCTGATCGCCTTCTGTGGCGGACTCGCCTTCCTGATCAGCCATCTGCTCGGCATCGACCCGCTGACCGCCTATCTGGCAACCAGCCCCGGCGGCATGGACAGTGTCGCCATCATCGCCGCCGCGGCGCAGAACGTCGACATCTCCTTCGTCATGGCGCTGCAATCGGCGCGCTTCCTGATCGTGCTGCTGGTCGGCCCAAGCGTCGCCCGGCTGGTGGCGAGAAGTATCAGGGACTGACACGGGTCAGTGCCTTAGGTGCCATTATTCCTCGCCGCCGCCGTTCTCGCCTAGCGCGCCGCGGCGCCAATAGGCGGTGACCAGATGCTTGTCGCGTGGCAGGCCCCATTCCTTGCGGACGATCTTGCGGATCTCGCGGAAGTCGGCGAACTCGCATCCGGCCCAGACAACGAGGCCATCCGCGAGTGCAGCGTGGCTGCGCTCTCGCAGGGCGGCTGGTAGCAATCCGGCGGTACCGGCCTCGCGGCCATGCCGGTAGAGCCAGGTGATGTCGATGTTCCCGCCTTGCGGCAGCGCGATGCGGTCATCCGGACCATCGACCTCGATGAGTGCCTCGGCGCGGGTTGACTGCGGCAGGTGCTCAAGGATCCTGCCGATGGCAGGCAGCGCCGTATCGTCGCCGACGAGAAGCAGGATCCGCCCCTCCGGCGCCTCGCCGCCGCCGGGTCCGATCATGCCGATGACATCTCCCGCCCGAGCATTCTGCGCGAAGATTGCGGCCGGCGTATCCTGGCCGGGATGCAGCACGAAATCGACATCGAGCCAGCCGCTTGCGGCGTCTATCGCCCGGATCGTGTAGACCCGCACGGTGAGCGCGTCCTCGCCGGCAGGCCAGACCAGCAGGCCGTCAACGCCCATAGACGGCCAGACCGGCCGCCGGCCACGCGGCGGCAACAGCAGCCGCATGTGCAGGCCGCCATGGATGAAACGGTCGAGGTCCGTGCCGGCGAAGCGCAGGCGCTGCATGTGCGGTGAAATCCGCCTCGACCACATCACCGTGATCTCGCGGAAGAAGATCGGTGTGCCGGCATCCGCGCCATCGCCTTGCCAGCGCAATCCGCTGCTGGTGCCGAGATGCTGCGCGACATGGCCGGCAACCGTCATCTTCATGTAGGAAAGGCAGGTCTCATCTATTGCCGCAACGCGGATCAGCATGTCGTCGCCCTCAAGCGTGGCGCTCAACGACCCATAATACAGACGAAGCTCCCATCGATCGGCAGCGCCGGTTTCGACCTCGCATTCGCCGTGCTCGTCGCGCAGGCGCTCGATCGCCGACCTGATTGCCTCATCGCTGATGCGGGTCTGCGCGCTCAACTGGTCCATCGCTGAAATCCTTCGATAGCGTTCAAACGAAGCCACCGAAAGATCCTGGCCGCGTCGCCGTCATCGGGCATGCCACAGCGCCGCCGAGGTTTCCACAAGAAACTTGACTACATTAATCATATTTTTTCCGAACGTCGGAAAAGGCTGTCCGGCTTATGCTGACTCGACTTTGCCATCATCGAGATCGAAGCGGAGACGGCCTGCCTCAATCCGCAAACGCAAGTGGCGATACGTCGCGAGATAGCGAACCCCAACGATCGCTGCGGCAAAGCCGGCAATGGCGGCCACGCCAAGTGCCCAGCGTGGGCCGACATCATCGGCCACCCAGCCGATCACCGGTGCGCCGAGAGCAGTGCCGCCAAGCGTTATGGCCAGCACAATCGCCATCACGCGCCCACGCATGGCAGCGTCGGTGGACAGCTGTACCAGACTGATCGTCGAGGTTGTCATCGTCTGCGCCGAGACGCCGATGACGACGAGTGCGAGGCCGAACAGCCAGTAATTGGGCATGATCACGGCCAGGCCAAAGCCGACGCCAAAGATCGCGGCGCCGGCCAGAAGAAACGCCAGGCGGGGCTGCTCGCGCCGAGCGGCCAACAATGCGCCGCTGACCGATCCGATCGCCATGGTCGACGTCAACAACCCGTACTGGCTGGCGCCTGCGTGAAAGACGGAAACGGACATGGTCGAGATAAAGATCGGAAAGTTGAGCCCGAACGTGCCGATCAGGAAAAGCATCAGAAGGATGGCTTTGAGATCGGGGCGCTTCCACACATACGCAAAGCCCTCGGCAAGGCTCCCGGGGCTGCGCTGTGCCTTGTCTTTCAGGTGGAGATCACCGACACGCAGCAAGCCAAGCGAGGCAAGGACGGCGGCAAACGACGCGGCGTTGATCAGGAAGACCCAGCCGGAACCGACGGAAGCGATGAGGACGCCGGCGACAGCAGGCCCGATCATGCGCGCGACATTGAATGAGGTGGAATTCAGCGCCACCGCGTTCGACAGGTCTTTCTCACCGACAAGATCCGAGACGAATGTCTGGCGCGTCGGCGAATCGAACGCGGTCGTGCAGCCAAGCAGGAAGGCGAACACATAGACGTGCCACAACTGCACGAGCCCCGCGACGGTGAGCAGGCCGAGGCCGAGCGCAAGCAGGCCCATGGTGGCTTGGGTGGCGAGTAGCAGCTTGCGCCGATCGAGATGATCAGCGGCAAAACCCGTCCATGGCAGCAAAAGGATCTGCGGCGCGAATTGCAGCGCCATCACCACGCCCATGGCGGTGGCGTTGTTGTGGGTCATTTGGGTCAGCACCAACCAATCCTGCGCGGTGCGCTGCATCCAGGTTCCGACATTGGACACGATCGCGCCGCCGGCCCAGATTCGGTAGTTGAAATTAGCCAGTGACCGGAACGTGCCTTTTGCCGGGCCGCTCATCCATCGACCGGAAAGTTGCCGCCGTTGAAGCGGCCGAACATGCGTGCCATCGCCACCCCCATGAGGAGGGTGCCCAGCCCCAGCGAGACGACGTCAGCCGTGGATCGCACGTCGAAATCGCCAACACGGAGCACCAGGAGATAGCCGATCGCCAGGTTCAGAAATCCCCACAGAACGTTCACGGTCGAGGAGGATTGCCCCTGGCCGCGCGGCTTGGCGAAGGGGCTTTGAAAAGGCCGCCCCATCACGCCGCTGACGAAATGCGGCACGGCGTTCGCCAGTACGGCGCCACCGAATAGATAGGACACATAGTCGAGCCATTGCATGTCAGGCGCTCCTGTTTTCGAGCAGATCGATGATCTCCCGCGTCGTGCCGCTTTCGCCCAACCGCGGGAAAATATGGGCGATGCTGTGGGTGTGGGCATCGAGGTTCATATCGGTCATGGCATCCAGCGCCAGCGTAACGTTGAACCCGAGATCGCGGGCATGGCGGGCTGTCGCTTCGACGCCCATGCAAGTTGAGACGCCGGCGATCACCACCTGGGTGACGCCTTCGCCTTTCAGCCAGGCTTCGAGATCGGTATTGACGAAGGCGTCCACCGTGCGTTTGGTGACGATGTGGTCCCCTGGCTGCTGCTTCAATTCGGGCAGAAGATCAGCCCAGCCGGCGGGAAATTCCCGCACGCGAGGCGCCTGCTCCGTGCGGCCCGGAGGCGCACCGGCAACGTTGACGAGGACGACCGGCAAGCCGCGGCCGCGGAACGCATCGGCGAGCGCGCTGGCCCGCTGCACGATGTCGCCGATCGGATGGACACTGGGCAGCGAAACAATGCCCTTTTGCAGGTCGATGACGACGAGTGCCGTCTTCGAGTCAAGCGCGGTGACTGCCATTATACGTTTCCTTTCGGCGATCGAAGGGCGGCGCGGATATTGAAGGGTCAGAAGTCGGCGAGCCGTTTCAACAATTCGATGGCGCCTGCGAGTTGTCCCTGCTCCTCCCGATCAAGCTTCGTCTGGATGGCGCGGAACAACCAATCCTGTCGGGCAGCTCGCCCGGCCGCGATCATGTCCCGGCAGGCTGATGTGAGCGACAGGATGGTCTGCCGGCCGTCGGCCGGATCCGGCGCACCTTCCACCAGACCCGCCACTTGCAGCGCTGAAACAATGGCGCCCATCGATTGCGGGCGCATATCCAGGCCACGCGCCAGCGTTGTCACCGTCGCCGGCCCCTCCCGGTCAAGATGCAGCACCACCGACTTCTGCGACGTGGTGAGGTCGCCATCATCAGCCTGTTCACGCAGGCGCCGGATCAGCCTGCCGGCGACAACCCGAAGCTCGGCCGCCAAAGCCATCGCACGCATAGTTTCGGGGTCGTTCTGCGGAGGCGCTTGATCCTTCATGGCTGCCTTGTAGCATATGTGAAGGTAAACTTCAAAGTTTAGCTTCACATTCAGCAATCACAAGGCCGTGACCCCTGGCCGGCCGAAGGCCGTGACCCTGGCTGGCCGGAGGCCGTGGCACCCTGGCCGGCCGGAGGCCGCAACCGCTGGCCGGCTTATCGTGGTGCGGCAAGGCGTTCGGGAAGGAAATCGACGAAGACGCGCACCTTTGGCGACAAGTGGCGATTGGAGGGCCACAGCATCCGGAACTGGCCGCGGCCGTCGACATGATCGTCCAGCACGAGGCGCAGCTTTCGCTCGTGCAGCGCTTCGCGCACCAGGAAATCGGGCATGCAAGCGATACCGAGGCCGGCGATCGTGGCTCCCTTCAACGCTTCCATGTTGTTGCAGGTCAGCATCGAGCGGATCTGTGGTTCGGCGCTTCCGGTCATGAACGGCCACTCCAGCAGCCTGCCGCTGTTGAGAAAGCGGAAGTTTATGCCGAAATGCCTGATGAGATCCGCAGGCACGCCGGGAGTGCCATGGCGGTCGAGATAGGACGGTGCGGCGCACAAAAGCATGCGAAAGGGCGCAACCGGTCTCGATACCAGGCGTGAATTGGCCAGCTCGCCACTTCGAATTGCAACGTCGATGCCCTCTTCAATGACGTCGACGATGCGATCGTTGAAATCGATGTCGAGCTCGATCTCGGGATAGCGCTCCATGAACTCCGACAGCACCGGCAAAAGCAGATGGTAGGTGACGATCGGGGTCGAGACGCGCAGCCGGCCGTGCGGCGTTTCCCGCGTTCGCGACAGCATCGCCTCGGCGTCGTCGATGTCGTCGAGGATGCGCCGCACCCGCTCGTTGAACAGCCTGCCCTCTTCGGTCAGGCCGATGCGTCGCGTGCTGCGCTGCAGAAGCCGCACGCCGAGCTCCTGCTCGAGCCTGGCGACACTCTTGCCCACGGCGGAAGCGGAAATGCCGAGCGCCCGCCCGGCGGCCATGAAGCTGCCGAGCTCGGCGGTGCGGGCGAAGGCCAGGAGACCATTGAGACGATCCATCGCATGTCCATTCGAGCGTTTCAGTCCGGTATATCAGGAGATATAGCACTATTTTTCCGGAAAAGCCGCCGACCTATCTTGTCGTTACAGCCGGCGTCGCGATCCAGGCGGCATGCCGGCCGATACTGCTTCAGATAGGAAAATCCATGACCTTGAAGACCACAACCGGCTCGGCCGAGAGATGGCTCGTGCTCTTGTCCGTATGCCTTGCCGCGATGACGATGCCGTTGACCTTCACCGGTCCGGCCGTCGCGCTCTCCCGTATCGCGGCCGATCTCGGCGGCAGCCCGATCGCGCTCAACTGGGTGACCAACGCCTTCATGCTGACCTTCGGCGCCAGCCTGATGGCGGCAGGTGCGCTGGCCGACAACCATGGCCGCAAACGGCTCTTCCTGGCGGGCCTCGGCCTCTACGTGCTGGCTTCACTGGGTGCCATGCTGGCGCCTGATATCGTCTGGTTCGACATGTGCAGGGCCGCGCAAGGCATCGGCGCGGCCGCCGCCTTCGCCGGCGACGCCTCGGCCCTTGCCCAGGAATTCGAAGGACCGCTGCGGCTGCGCGCTTTCTCCTTCCTCGGCACCAGTTTCGGCACCGGCCTTGCCTTCGGCCCGATCGCCTCGGGCCTGCTCATCTCCGCATTCGGCTGGCGCTCGATCTTTGTTCTGGTCGCAGCGCTCGCGGTTGCCGCGGCAAGCCTCGGCCTGCGCACCATCACGGAATCGCGCGATCCGGATGCGACCGGCCTCGACTGGGCGGGTGCCGGCACTTTCACGAGCGCACTGGCCTTGCTGACCTATGGTGTCTTGCAGGCGCCGCAGAGCGGTTGGGCTGATCCCCTCGTCATCGCCCTGCTCGTGGCGGCCGCCCTCTTCTTCGCCGCGTTCGTTATCGTCGAGCGGCGCGTGTGCCGGCCGATGCTGGATCTCACCCTGTTTCGCTTTCCCCGCTTCGTCGGCGTCCAGTTCCTGGCGGCGGCACCCGCCTATGGCTTCGTCGTCCTGCTGGTGCTTTTACCGATCCGCTTCATCGGCATCGAAGGGATGAGCGAGATCAAGGCCGGGCAATTGATGATCTGCCTGTCAGGGCCGCTGCTGATCCTGCCTCTGCTTGCCGGCCAGCTGGCGCGCTGGATCGCTCCGGCCATGATCTGCGGCGCGGGCCTGCTCATCGCCGCCGGCGGCCTCGTCTGGCTGAGCCTGACACCACCCGTCGCCATCGCACTGGTCGCTCCGCTGGTGCTGATCGGTATCGGCATCGCTTTGCCCTGGGGATTGATGGACGGGCTTGCCGTCAGCGTCGTGCCAAGGGAGCGCGCCGGCATGGCGGTCGGCATCTTCAACACCACCCGTGTCGCTTGCGAGGGTGTGGCGGTGGCAATCGTCATGGCAACCCTGTCAGGCTTCACCGCAGCACAGCTCTCCGCTCAAGGAGCGTCCTTCAGGGATGCGACCGCAGCGGCGCAGCTGCTGGTGACCGGCAATGTCGCTGAAACGGCACAACATCTGCCGACGGCCAGCGCCATGGTTCTGGTCCAAGCCTACGAAACAGCGTTCGACAGCCTGTTGATCGTACTGGCGGCAATCACCGTCGTCACCGCCCTTGTCGTCTTCCTCGGCCTGCGTCGCGGATCGGCGTCGGAACACGAGGCCGTCCCGCTGCCGGCCGGCCAGGAAGGCTAATGTCAGGTGATGACGAGGCTCGCTATGTGGTCGCCATCCAGCGTGAAAGTCATGTCGCCCTCGCCATTGAAGCCCTTGCCTTTGACGGCGATACGGACGCGATAATTGCCGTCCGCCGGCGTGACGCTGACGATGCTGAGATGGGACCTCACGCCGATGTTGTCCGACTGGTTCCAGCGCGCGATCTCGTCGCGGCCCTGGAAAGACCGCCCCCAGTCGGTCAAGGAAGCGTCGTCGGCAAAGGTGCCAAGAAAGGCTTCCGTGTCGCCTTCGTTGGTGGCCTCGACAAAGCGACGGATAGGTTCGGGTGTCGTCATCAGTCTAATCTGTGCATCAAATCGTCATCCAGCCAGCGGCCGAAGAAATAGACCAGTTGCTTGTGCCACCATGGCCAGTCATGGCTGACGTCGCCGCCCCAATAATCGACCCAGGCGGGAATCGACTTGTCGCGCAGGATCTGTTCCAGCCTGCGCGTCTCGACCAGCATGCGTTCTTCCCAGGCGCCCTGCCCGCAGCAGAAGATCAGCCTCAGCGTCTTCAGCCGGGCCAGCAGTTTCTGGTCGACGATGCCGGGCAGATAATCGAGTGGTGAGTTGTAGAAAATGTCGCCGTCCAGCGCCTTGCCGAAGAAATCGCGGGCCGAATAGACGCCCGACAGCGAGATGACGCCGCTGGCGAGTTCGGGAAAACGGAAGACGAAGTTCGAGGAGTGGTAGCCGCCCATCGAACAGCCTGAAAACAGCGGCTTCAGCTTGCGCCCGCCATTGGCGGCCGATGCGGTGGACAAGATTTCCGGCAGTGCATCCTCGCGCACATAGCGGAAATAGGCCTCGTGGCGGGCGATGCGATGCGCGGCATCGACATGCTTGTTGAAGAAGGATTCCGAATCGATGCCGTCGACCGTGAACAGCTGGATACGGCCGGTGTCGATGAACTCGCCCAGCGCGCCGACGCCGCCGGAATCCTCGAACTGGTAGAACCGCCCCTGCGAGGTCGGGAACACCACGACTGGCCGGCCGGCATGGCCGTAGCGCTTGTATTCCATGTCGCGGCCGAGAGTGCGAGCGAAGGCCTTGTGATAGGAAATGTCCATGGCTCAAGCCTTTTCCGCATGGATATAGGCAACCGCCTCGCGCAGTTCCGCCTGATCCTTCGAGCGCATCTGATAGGCGTAATTTCCCATGGCGCGGCTGAAAACCTCTTCTATCGGCTGATGGTGGACGATCTTGTCGCGGTGCGCCGCTAGCACGTCCTCATGGCTGTGCAAATAGTGGAGGCGCCGCTTGCGGCTGGCATAGGCGGTGAAATACTTGCCCTCATAGGGTCCGCCGGCGGCGTCCTTGACCACCATGTCGGCCCAGGCCGCATAAACATCGATGTCGAATGTGTAGTTGATGGCGTCGGTCATCCAGGCGCCGGGCGGCCGCATGTTGACCTCCAGCGCGATGACGCGGTCGTCCCTGGTTTCGAACAACTCGATGTGGAAGAAGCGCTCGCGCACGTCGAACGCCTTCAGGATCTTGCGGCCGGCCTCCTCGATTGCCGGCCTGACCCGGGGAAAGCAGGTGTAGCTCATGTGGCGGTCCTTGTTGACCACCTCCATGATGCTCTGGTCGTAGCGGTGGCTGGCCGCCAGCACCACCTCGCCGTCACGGTTGACCAGCCCGTCATAAGTCACCACCAGCCCTTCGATGAACTGCTCCATGACGAAGGTCACGTCCTCGGGCTTGTCGCGGAAGAACTGGTCGAGCTCCTTGGCGTTGGAGATCTTGAAGGTGTTGGAGGCGCCCGAGCCCGAATCCGGCTTCACCACCACGGGGTAGCCGACGCGGCGGATGAAGGTCATGGCGCCGGCACGGTCGGAGCATTTGCGCTGCGCGATGGTCTCGACACCGCTTTTGCGGAAGAAGGCGCGCATGCGGCTCTTGCGCTTCAGATTCTTCACGAAATCGAGCTTGGTGCCGTAGATGTTGAAGTCGGTGCGGATGTTGGCTTCCAGCTCCAGCCAGTGCTCGTTGAGCGATTCGAAGCGGTCGATGCGGCCCCATTTGTGAATGAAATGCCCTATCGCCCGGAACACAGCATCGTAGTTCTCCATGTCGGCGATGCGATAATACTCCGACAGTGCCGCCTTCAGTCTGCCGTCCAGCGCATCGTAGGGCGCGTCGCCGATGCCGAGCACGGTGGCTCCAGCTTTTTTCAGCCGGTCGCAGAAATCGGCGCCGTTGGCTGGAAAATGCGGCGAGAAGAACACGAAATTCATAGACAATCCCCTCTCGGTGACGAAGCACCGCAGCCCCGCCGGCAGCCAAGTCTGGCGCATTTGCGGCGCCTGGGGAAGAGCACCTGCATTAGGGATAATGTTCAACAGATTCAGCCCCCGCTTGCCTCCAACAGGCCGCTCCTGTATGAGGACCGGCATGAACACGCGCGCCATCACCGCTTCCCGTCAGACCGGCTTTGCCGGCGAGACCGTGCGCGCGCTTGCCTCGACCCTGCTTCTTCTCGGCCTTATCGGCGATCGCCGGGTTCGCTGAAGGAGCGCCCGGCGGTCGAACCGCCGCGCAAGCGCACGCTCCTTGCCAAGTCACATCAAGCGAACGAAATTCTGGTAAAGGCGTCGCTCGCCATCAATCCGCTGAGGTGGATCCGTGAGCCGCCGGGAGAACAAGACGATGAACGCACGAGAAGAGATCCGTCCTGATGCCACGGTAACCGGCAAGGATGCGGCGAAGGGCAGGCCTGAGGCGGCCCATGGCATGCAGAACCGGGGCATGCCGGACGCCGCCCGTAAATATCAACCCTATCCAACCGTTGGCCTCACCGACCGCACATGGCCCTCGAAGGTGATCGACAAGGCGCCGATCTGGTGCTCGGTCGATTTGCGCGACGGCAACCAGGCACTGATCGACCCGATGGGCCATGAGCGCAAGGCGCGCATGTTCGGCCTGCTGCTCGACATGGGCTTCAAGGAAATCGAGATCGGTTTCCCCTCGGCCTCGCAGACCGACTTCGACTTCGCCCGCTGGTGCATCGAGCAGGGCAATGTGCCTGCCGATGTGTCGCTGCAGGTGCTGGTGCAGTGCCGGCCCGAACTCATCACCCGCACCTTCGAGGCACTGAAGGGCGCCACCAACCCGATCGTGCACTTCTACAATTCGACCAGCGAATTGCAGCGCCGCGTCGTCTTCGAAAAGGACGTCGGCGGCATCAAGCGCATCGCCACCGACGCGGCCAAGATGATTACCGACATGGCGGCCAAGGCCGGCGGCGGCTATCGCTTCGAATATTCGCCGGAGAGCTTTACCGGCACGGAGCTCGAAGTGGCGCTGGAGATCTGCAACGCCGTCACCGAGATCGTCAGGCCGACTTCAGACAACAAGCTGATCATCAACCTGCCGTCGACGGTCGAGATGTCGACGCCCAACATCTATGCCGATCGCATCGAATGGATGTGCCGCAATCTCGACGCCAGAGAGAACCTGATCATCTCGCTGCATCCGCACAATGACCGCGGCACCGGCATCGCCACCACCGAACTCGGCCTGATGGCGGGTGCCGACCGCGTCGAAGGCACGCTGTTCGGCAATGGCGAGCGCACCGGCAATGTCGATATCGTCACGCTGGCGCTCAACATGTACACGCAAGGCGTCGACCCGGGCATCGACTGCTCCGACATCAACCGGATGAAGGACGTCTATGAATATTCGAACCAGCTGAAAATCTCCGAACGCCATCCCTATGTCGGCGAACTGGTCTACACCGCCTTTTCCGGCTCGCACCAGGACGCCATCAACAAGGGCATGAAGGCCCTGAAAAAGGCCAACACGACGGTGTGGGAAGTGCCTTACCTGCCGATCGACCCGGCCGATGTCGGCCGCAGCTACGAGGCGATCATTCGCATCAACTCGCAGTCGGGCAAGGGCGGCATCGCCTATGTGCTGCAGGCCGATTACGGCCTCAATTTGCCGCGCAATCTGCAGATCGAGTTCAGCCAGGCGATTCAGGCGATCACCGACGCCGAAGGCAAGGAGGTCCCAGTCAAGCGCATCCACGATCGCTTCCTCGAGACCTACATCGACCAGCCCGGCGCGCGCCTGAAATTCCTCGACCATCACACCTATCCCGATACCGAGGTCAAGGGCCGGCGCGTGGTCGAGGCGATCATCGTCGACAATGGCAAGGAAGTGACCATTACCGGCACCGGCACCGGCCCGATCGACGGTTTCGTCGATGCGCTGTCGCGCCATGTCGGCGTCGAGATGTCGGTGCTCGATTATTCCGAGCATTCCATGCAGCGCGGCTCGAATGCCTCGGCCATTTCCTATGTCGAAATGGAATATCCCGGTGGCAAGCTGTTCGGCGCCGGCATCAACACCAACATTGTCGCCGCCTCTCTTGAAGCGGTGACTTCGGCCGCCAACCGCATCGTTGGCGGCAAGGCGCGCTGAGCAATTCCAGCGTCTGCATGTCATCGGCGCGAGAGGTTCGACTGGCTCTCGCGCCACGATTTTTCGAGCTTGAACAAGGCCTTGGCCTCAACCAGCTGGTGATGTTGACGGCGCGCTTTAGCGCGCCGCTTCATAGCCGACTTCGGCCGGGCCATTAACCACCGGAAAATTATCGGTTAGGTACGCGATCGCATAATGGCCTGTACACTTGTGTGGCGGTGCAGGCCCTATATGATTGCGCCTCAACCTGTGCCGACTTCGAGAGGATCGACACTTGCAGCATGCGACGCCTGCCGCCCCCGCAGTGCGCGAGACACTGGAACGACTGCTTGCCAGCCAAACGTTCGGAAGATCCGAGCGCGCGCGCAAGCTGATCCGTTATCTTGTTGAACGCGAGCAAGCTGGCGAAGCCGATAGGCTCAAGGGCTTTTCCATCGCCATGGATGTCTTTGGCAAAGACGGCGATTTCGATCCGTCGACCGATGCCGTGGTGCGGGTGCAGGCAGGCAGGCTGCGCGAGTTGCTGCAGCAGTATTTCGCCAATGAAGGCGTCGCCGAACCCGTCCGCATCGCCATTCCACGCGGCGGTTACGTGCCTGCCTATGAGCTCAACGCGATCCGTTTGCCGGAAGCGGTGAAGCCCGCCGAGCAGACGGAAGCGACAGCAGCCCCATCCGAGCACTTCGGTGCCGCCGACGACACCATTGCGCCCGTTGCGTTGCTGGCGCCGCCGGTAGCGCCGCTCCCCTCGGTGGCACGCCATCTCAGATTCTTCTGGATGGCGATCGCCGTGGTCATAGCCATGCTCGGCATTCTGATCTTGCGTCAGGGCAGCGGCGCGCTGTTGGCAGGCGGCGACTTGCCCGCTACGCTCGCGACCGCCGGCCAAGCCAGCACCGTCGTACCATCGGCGATCGCCGAATCCCTGCCGCTCGTCTATATCGACGTCAAAGCCGACGGTGCCGATACCAGCCGTGTCGCCGCGTCGCTGCGCGCCGGCCTGAGCGGCTTCGATACGATCGACTTCATCGGTCGCGATACCATCAACAGGCATGATCCCGCCACCGAGGCCACCAGCTTCATCTTCGACATTCTGCCTGGCCCGAATGCCGGCGACATTACGATCGAACTGCAAAGCGTGGCGTCGGGGCGGGTGCTCCTTTCACGCAATCTCACGCCGGCCGACAGCGCCCCGACCACTGTCGAGGACCGCGTTGCCGACATGCTGAGCTCTGCACTTCCCGCCTCGGGCACGATCTACAACTATATCGAGCAGACTGGCGCGCCAAATGGCCTGACCGAATGCCTGCTGCTCAACGACAAATATTATCTCGATCAGAATGCCAGAACCCACGAGGCCGCTTATCGCTGCCTGGAGACGTTGGCCAATTCCGGGGCAAAATCCTCGCTCGTCTATTCGGAACTTGCATCTCTGCAGGTTGAAGCGGTCGCTGATCACTATGTCTATCCGCCCAATGCAACGATCGAAAAGGCCGTCGAGTTTGCCCACCGCGGCGTGCAGATGGGGCCGACCAGCCCTTATGCGCACCGCTCCTATGGCTACGTCAGTGCGCGCCTTGGCAATACCGACGAAGCGATCCGCTGGATGCGCAAGGCCTATGAACTCAATCCCTATGATCTCGGCATGGCAGCCGCTTACGGCTACGGGCTGATCTTCGCCGGGCGCTACGCGGAGGGAACGCCGATCCTTACCCATGCGGCCGAGACGTTCAGCGGCCACTCGACATGGTGGGACTACGGCCTGTTCGTTGGTGATTTCATGCTGGGCGACATGAACAAGGCCATCGCGGCCAGCATGGCATTGAGAACCACGGCAACGAAATCGCATTATCTGGCGGCGCGTCTGATCGGCGCCAAGGCGGCCGGACAGGACCATCTGGTGACCACGCTGCTGGAAGAGCTGAACACCAAATTCCCCAAATTTGCCGCCGATCCGCGCGCGACCTTCGTCGAGCGGAAATATCCCGCCGACCTGACCGACCGGCTGGTCGAGGCCTTGCGCGCCGCGGGGCTCGGCAACCCGAGCTGACGCCAAGCAACATCCACGGCTCGGCGCGCCGAGCCATTGTCGGTTTCATAAGATGCAACCATCGAATACCGGTTAGCCGGCGAGTTTTGTCATCAACCGTACAAATCGCGAAAACTTTACTGGCCTTAGCACTGGGCGAGGAGCAATTCAGCCACAATTGCAATCCGGTTCCGCAGTTTTCCCAGTCCCGCAACAAGCCCCCAGTCTTCATGATTTCATCGCTTTATGCCGTCGAACAAGGTGCTGGTTCGAAGACCATCGTTCTGCTGCATGGTTTCGGCGGCAGCCACGATGTCTGGCGCGAGGTGATCGCCTCGCTGCCATCCTCTACGCGTACCCTGGCTTATGACCTGCCAGGCCACGGACTGTCGTTCGGTTTCCCAGACGCCGGTCCTGCCAAGGTGGCCGCCAGGGCGGTTCTCGCCGATCTGTCGGCGCGAAAACTGAAGCGCGTTCATCTTGTCGGCCACTCGATGGGCGGCGCGGTGGCGATGCTGATGGCGCTGGCCGAACCCGCGAAGATCGCCTCACTGACCCTTCTGGCTCCGGGAGGCCTTGGCCCCGAGATCAATGGTCCGCTGCTGCGCCGCTACGCCAGCGCCCGGAATCCGTCCGAGATCAGAGACTGCCTTGTCGCCATGTCCGGCCCTCACAGCCAACCTCCGGAACGTATCGTGGACATGCTCTGCGAGATGCGTCGGCGGCCCGGCCAGCTGCAGAAACTTGACGAAATCGCGGCCGCCATGACCGCTGATGATCGGCAAGGCGTTATCCCGCGTGACCGTCTCGACGGGCTGAACATGCCTGTCATGGTGGTGTGGGGTGCCGACGATATCGTGCTGCCCTCCACCCAGGCCGATGACCTGCCGGCGCATTTTCATGTGCATCATGTGCTGGAGGCCGGCCATATGCTTGCCGAGGAAGTGCCCGATCTGGTCGCCGATATCGTTCGCCGCAACATGAACCGTCGTGCCAAGCCGCAGCGTCCGAATTTAGCAGCCACTGGCTGACTTTTTCGCCTGTTCCCGGACACATCGATCTCACAGTGCATTTTGCCGGCGGCTGTGTTAACCCCGTGTTAACCAAACCCGCGAGGCAGACGCCGATGAAGGACGCAGGCGAAAGGATCGACCAGTCGAAAAAGCTGTCCGATGCCATCCGTGATGTGAAGAACGCCTTCGCCGACCGCGACGATGTCGTCGTCGACATGCGCGAGGCGCACCGCATGCGTCTCGATCTGCTGGCCGCCGAACTCGCGCCGGTCTTTGCCGATGTTCCCACCGACATGGACAATTTCGACTTCGTCGTTTCCTCAGGCCTGCAGCCGCGACTGTGGATCGATGCTGTCAGCCATGTCGCGATGGGGCGCGACCGCCGCACCTACCGTTTCCTCAAGGACACCCGCATCGGCCGGGTGGTGCTCGCCGAATCGACCGAGATGAAGCCCGTTGTCGATCAGGTGACGCGCTATGTCGCCGAGCGCGTCGTCGAACGTCAGCGGATGATGGAGGGCGGGGTCGAGCCGGCTGTAGCCGGCATGAAACGCGCCGGCGTGCTTGAAGCAGAGCCGCCACTGCGGGTGGCGACGCGCAGCAAGGGCTGGTCGGCCTTCTTGTCCGGCCTTGGCCTGATCGCCGCCGGCGCCCTGGTCGGCCTGGCGGTGTCAGTCGTACTGTTCTGGGACCGTATCGTGGCCTTGGGGCTCAGCTTGCGGCCATAGAAGCGCCGGCCTCCACGCCGAGTTCCAGCGTCTGCAAATCCGACGGCGGTGTTGCCGGTCCGGTCAGTCCGCGCCGTGTCAGGCGGATGCGCCAATTGCCCTTTTCGCCATCGATATCGAACAGATTGTACTGCGCTGCCGGATGCTTGCCGCCCGGCGCCTGGCCGGCGGCGGCGACACCGACCACCGGAACCTTGGCGCCACGAGCCCCGATCTGGAACAGTGACGGCAGATGCGAATGACCATGCAGCACGAGCTCCGCACCGCGCTGGCGCACAACTTTGTGGAAGCGTGAGATGCCGAACAGCCGCTTGTGCTGCGAGACGGCACCACGCACCGGCGGATGGTGGATCATGATCGCGCGAAACAGACCTTGTCCGGCGGTGTCGCGCAGGATCTTGCCGAGCCGCTCTGCCTGGCCCTCCATGAAGAAGCCATTGGCCATGAAGGGTGCGGTGGCGCGCGCCGTCGAGACGCCGATCAACGCAACATTGCCGCGCACGCGCAGATAGGGAAATGCGTTGCGGTCGACCGGCGTGTTGATGCCGTCGCCGCTCATCCAGGCCGCCCATGAGCGGCAGACCTTGTCAAAGGCGCCGGGCACATAGGCGTCGTGATTGCCCGGAACAACCGAGACATCGTGTGGCGATCCCAGCGTCTCCAGCCAGTGTTTGGCCATCTCGATCTCCCCGTCGAGCGCCAGATTGACCAGGTCGCCGGTGACGGCGAGATGGTCGGGGCTTTGCGCCTTGATGTCGGCGGTGATGGCGTCGATGACGGCATCATGCATGTGGCGGCGGCGGTTGCGCTGCCAATTGACGTAGCCGAGCACGCGCTTGGAGGCGAGATCGCGATAGGATACATCAGGGAGCGGCCCCAGATGGACATCGGAAATATGCGCGAGCCTGAACATGTTTCTTTCATAGGCGACACGCGCCCTTCTTTCCACAACAGCTTGGCTTTCCACCCACGGTTTCGCTAGCAATGACGAACGATGCAGAAGCCGATTTTCGCCAGACCGGCTGGCCGGGACTGCGAGCCAGGTTGTTTCACCTCTATTTCGTGCTGCGGCGGCCAATGACGCTTGGCGTGCGCGGCCTGATCCACGACGCCGCATCCAACTCCATCTTCCTCATTCGTCACACCTATGTTCCCGGCTGGCAGCTTCCCGGTGGCGGCGTCGAGGTGGGCGAGACGATGGCCGACGCATTGGCGCGCGAGCTTGTCGAGGAGTGCAACATCGCCCTGACCGGCCTGCCAGTGCTGACGTCGATGCATTTCAACCGCCGTTCCAGCCGGCGCGATCATGTCGGCTTCTACGTGATCGAGCACTTCAGCCAGACAGCGCCAAAGCAGCCGGACCACGAGATCGCCGAGGCCGGCTTCTTCCCGCTCGATGGCTTGCCGGAGGGAACGACACCGGCAACACTGCGGCGCATCGCCGAGGTTTTCAGGAGCGAACCGGCGTCGCCTTACTGGTAGGCCAGAGAACTTAGCCGCTTCGATACCTTTCGGCGACGGTATAGCGGCACCGGCGAATTGCACAGACTTTCAAAGCGATCCGGCTTGTCCCTACCGCTGATCTCTGGAATACAACTTACTTGGCCTGAATATTTTATTATTTAACTCTAATATTCCACTATGTTTCCCCGGAGAGCCGAATGACTATCGAGAAAACGCAATCGGCCAATGTATGGCCGTATGTCGGGATTTATATCCTGACCACGATCGCCCTATCGATAGCTCTCATCGTCTTCGCGATGTTTTTTCCGTCCTTGTTCGAAAGCGCGGGCAAGGCCATGAATTTCGTCATAAACTTCATCTCGACCATGACGGCCTATTCGTTCTTCGTAAAACGAAACGGGCGGCTTTTCAGCCGGCAGGAATACTGGAAAATCGTATCGTTTTCGACGATAGCCGCCTTGCTTTTCTCGGCGCTGCTGCTCGCGTTTTCATTCGCGGCTGGCGCTATACCTGGAGATGCCGCTGGCATTCCGGCCTATGTCTGGATCTTGATCCTCGCCTTCGCTGTCCTGCTTGTTTTCGGCCTCAACGCCGCCGGTTACTCCAACCGGTTCGGAAACACCTTGTTGAAAGCCCATCGCGCAAGACAGACGCCGCTCGATACCAAGCCTTTCCAGTAGGAACCGCGGCCTTCACGCCGCCTTTCTGAACCTGCCCCGGTCATGCCGCGCACCATAGTCCAGTTCCGGCCCTACAGGCACGATCCGCGTCGGGTTGATCGTTTCGTGGCTGGCGTAATAATGCGCCTTGATGTGATGCAGGTTCACGGTCTCGGTAACACCAGGTACCTGGTAGAGGTCGCGCAGATAGTTCGACAGGTTCGGATAGTCGGCGATGCGGCGCAGATTGCATTTGAAATGGCCGACATAGACCGGGTCGAAGCGCACCAGCGTGGTGAACAGCCGCCAGTCGGCCTCGGTCAGGCGGTCGCCGGCGAGATAGCGTTGCGTCGATAGCCGTTCTTCCAACGCGTCGAGGGCCGAGAACAATTCGCCGAAGGCTTCCTCATAGGCGGCCTGCGTGGTGGCGAAGCCAGCGCGGTAGACGCCGTTGTTGACGGCGGGATAGACCAGCGCGTTGATCGCATCGATCTCGCCGCGCAAGGCTCGCGAATAGAAATCAAGGCTGGCGTCGCCCCATTCGTCGAAGGCTGAATTGAGCATCCGGATGATTTCGGAGGACTCGTTGGAGACGATGGTCTGTTCCTTTTTGTCCCAGAGCACCGGCACCGTCACCCGGCCCGAATAGGCGGGATCGGCCCTGGTGTAGATCTGGTGGAGGAAGTCGAGGCCGTAGAGCGTGTCGCCGGTAGCGCCGTCCTCGGCGAGAAACGTCCAGCCATTGGCGCCCATGAAATGGTGCACCACCGACACCGAGATAATGCCGTCCAGCTTCTTCAACGCGCGAAAAATCAGCGTCCGGTGCGCCCAGGGACAGGCAAGCGAGACATAGAGGTGATAGCGGCCGGGTTCCGCCTTGAAGCCGCGGCTGCGGCCTTCGGCGGGTGTTCCGTCGCGCGTGATCCAGTCGCGCCACTGCGACTGCGCCCGCACGAATTTGCCACCGCTGTCCTTGGTGTCGTACCAGCGATCCTGCCATTTGCCGTCGACCAGCAATCCCATGCAATGTCCTTTCGCGTTTCCACCTCATGTAGAGCGCGATGCGGCAAGTCGGAATCACCAAGGACTGAACAGATCGTCAATCGGTAGGGCCAGCGAACGGGTTGATTGCAGCAGTCGAAAATTGATGCTAGCGGACACACCGCATGTTCGACTTTGCTTTGATCCGGTTTGACCGACGACGAAAGGGCGCCCGCGCTTGATGAAGCGCTGACTGGCGAATGCTGCCGTTTGCAGCGACCTATCCTCTGTACCGGAACGCAAAGACCATGAGCCTTGCCGACGTGAAATACCTGCCGGAAACCCCGGCGCACGACATCCAGATCGAAACAATCAACGACGAAGCCTTCGGGCCCGGCCGTTTCGTGCTGGCCGCCTACAAGATCCGCGAAGCCGGCGGCCACGAGCGCGCGCTGTCCTTTGTCGCGGTCGACGGCGACCTCGTCGTCGCCTCGGTGCGCATGACGCGCATCGCCGCCGGCGCCGGCCGCGCGCTGATGCTCGGACCGCTTGCCGTGCGGCCGGCCTTCAAGAATCTCGGCATCGGCCGCCGGTTGGTGGCGATAGCCCTCGAGGCGGCCGCCAAGGCCGGCGCGCCCGCCGTCATACTGGTTGGCGACGAGCCCTATTACGGGCCGCTCGGCTTCAAGCGCATCCCGCGCGGCCAGATTTCAATGCCGCGCCCTGTCGATCTCGATCGCCTTTTGTCGCACGAGATCACGTCAGGCGCGGTTGCCAGGCTCACGGGCGAGGTCTGTCATGCCAGCCAGGTCAAGGTTGCCGAGCATATCTAGAGCAATTCCAGGAAAAGTGTGAAACGGTTTTCCGTCCGGAATTGCGTTAAAGCAAAGGGTTACATGGCTTGACCTTGCCCGGCGATCCGGGCCTGATCCGTCCCTGCTCTCTTGGAGCAATTCCAAGAAAGGTGTTCAGCGCTTTCGTGAAATTATGAATTGCTCCGGGAAAGGATGACGCCATGAATCCGAACGGCCAGATCGCGATCGTGACCGGCGGCGGCTCCGGCCTTGGCGAGGCAACCGCGCGTGCGCTTGCCGCCAAGGGTGCGCGCGTCGCCATCTTCGATGTCGGCATCGACCGCGCCGCCAAGGTCGCGGCCGAGATCGGCGGCATTGCCGTCCAGTGCGACGTCAGCAGCGCCGACAGTGGCGCCGCCGCCGTCGCCGAGGTGGCGAGCAAGCTGGGCGAACCACGCATCCTGGTCAACTGCGCCGGCATCGCCATCGGTGTGAAGACGATCGGCAAGGATGGGCCGCATCCGCTCGACCAGTACCGCAAGGTGATAGAGGTCAATCTGATCGGCACCTTCAACATGATCCGCCTCGTCGCCGACCGCGCCGCCAGGCTCGAGCCGCTGCAGGGCGGCGAGCGCGGCGTCATCGTCAACACCGCGTCGGTTGCCGCCTATGACGGCCAGATCGGCCAGGCCGCCTACTCCGCCTCCAAGGGTGGTGTGGTCGGCATGACGCTGCCGGTGGCGCGCGACCTTGCCCGTTCCGGCATTCGGGTCTGCACCATCGCCCCTGGCATCTTCAAGACACCGATGATGGCCGGCATGCCGCAGGAGGTGCAGGATTCGCTGGGGGCCGCCGTGCCCTTCCCGTCCCGCCTTGGCGAGCCATCCGAATATGCCGCCCTTGCCCTCCACATCATCGAGAACCAGATGTTGAATGGCGAGACCATCCGCCTCGACGGCGCCATTCGCATGGCGCCGAAATAGCACTGGCCGCCGAAATGGCACTGGCAGTCGTCGGAAAGACCGAATCCGGCCTGTAGCACCGACAGGCGAAAACAAATTGTGGCGAGCGTTTTGATGCAGCAAAATCAAAACAAGGACGTGATCCGCGAGACCGACGCCCAGGCGATCCGGCTGGCGAAGACGCTGCTGCGCAGTGCCCGCTTCGGTGCGCTGGCGGTGCTGGAGCCGCGGACCGGGTCGCCGCTGGCAAGCCGGGTCGGCGTGGCAACAGACATCGACGGCACGCCGCTGATCCTGGTGTCGATGCTTTCGGCGCACACGCCGGCCTTGCTTGCCGATCCACGCTGCTCCCTGCTGCTTGGCGAGCCCGGTAAGGGCGACCCGCTGGCGCATCCGCGCCTGACGCTGATCTGCCAGGCATCGCGGCTCGAGCGCGGATCGGACGCGCATGCTCGCGCCGAGCGTCGCTATCTCAACCGCAATCCCAAGGCGGGCCTCTATGCCGGGCTGGGCGATTTCTCGATCTTTCGCCTCGAGCCGCAACGCGCCAGCCTCAATGGCGGCTTCGGCAAGGCCTATCTGCTGGGTCGCTCCGATCTCGTCACCGGCGGACCGATTATCGAAGAGCTTGCGGCGAGCGAGCAATCCGCCGTCGAGCATATGAACGCCGACCATCTCGACGCGATCGCCGTTTATGCACATCATTTTGCCGGGGCGCCCAGTGACGGCTGGATTATCGCCGGCCTGGACCCAGACGGCATGGATCTGGTGTCGGGGGACAATGTTTGCCGGGTATTCTTCCCGCAACCCTTGGCATCGGCACGCGAATTGCGGCCCGTTCTGGTCGACATGGCCAGGAGTGGCCGGGCTGCTGGGCAGGCAGATAGCGAGACTTAATTGTATTTGATCAAAAGCAACGCTTGAGATTTGAACGAAATGTTCTAGGCTTTAGGAGTGGCGCTGACTCGTCGGTCGCCTTTCGCAGTGAATTTATGGATTCAGACACCATTGCCCCCATGGTGTCTCGATGAGCAAACAGCATGGGGCATTCATGGTCTCGACAAAGCTAATCGCCAACGCCGATTCGGCAGCCGAATTTCTGATGCTGATGGGCAACGAAAAACGGCTGCTGATCATGAGCTATCTGATCGACGGCGAAATGTCGGTCGGCGCCATCGCCGAAAAGGTGATGCTCAGCCAATCCGCCCTCTCGCAGCACCTAGCCAAGCTGCGGGCGCTCGACCTCGTGGAAACTCGCCGCGACCGTCAGATGATCTACTACTCCTGCAAATCCGATCCAGTGCGCGAACTGCTTGCCACGCTGGAGGGTATTTTCGGCGGCGGCAGGGACGACCTGTCCCATATGGCACAGAGATTGCGCCGCGCCGGGACTTGACCGAACGCTCGTACGGCCGCTTACCTCGCTGACGATTTCCGGAGCGTGGCTTGTGTGTCTTCCCGACACACGAACCGCGCTCTCGATCTTTGAGCGGTGGATATGGACCCAATTCGCATTGACGACCCTCGGGATTTTCGCGTCGCCGCCTATCTCGATATCCGCGAACGCGATCTCGCGGGCCGGCAAGGCCGCTTCGTCGCCGAAGGTAAGGTGGTGCTCGACCTGCTTTTGTCGTCCGGCCGCTTTGGCGCCGAATCCGTTCTGGTCCTGGAAAACCGGCTGGACGGCCTGAAGGATGTGCTGCGCAAGGCGCCCGCGGAGCTACCGGTCTACGTCGTCGCTAGCGCGGTCATGGATGCGATCGCCGGCTTTCACATGCATCGCGGCATCCTGGCCATCGGCCGCAAGGAAACACCGCAGCCGGCCGGGTCATTGCTGGATGCCTTGCCCGACCAGGCCCTGATCGTGGTGCTCGTCGGCATCGCCAACCATGACAATATGGGCTCGATCTTCCGCAACGCCGCTGCCTTCGGCGCCGATGCTGTGCTGATGGACGCAACATGCTGCGATCCGCTCTACCGCAAGGCGATCCGCGTTTCGGTCGGCGCGGCGCTGAAATTGCCGTTCGCGTCCTTCCCCGACACATCGGGCTTTGCGGCGACGCTCGCCGAACGCGGCTTTGAGCAGTTCGCGCTATCGCCGCGTGGACAAACCGAGATACGCGATGCCAAGCCCGCCAGGCGCCTGGCGCTCTATCTCGGCACCGAGGGCGAAGGCTTGCCCGAAAACCTGCTCGCGCGCCTGCAAACCGTGAGGATCACCATGTCGAAAGGCTTTGACAGCCTGAACGTCGCAGCCGCGTCAGCAATCGCCCTGCATCATTTTTCGCAGCGTCAGGCATGACGGCCCAAGCGGACTTCAGTTCGCGTCCGCCTTCTGCAAAGCCCGGACGCGGTCGGCAAGGCTGCGGTCGCCATTGTTGGACTCCTGCGGCACCGCCAGTGCCTTGGCAATCGGCGAGTCAGGCCCCTCGAGTTTTGCCGTCATGTGGACGACCTCAGCCGCCAGTTCGTTCATCTGCTCGCGCAGCGCGGCACCGCCATTCGTGGAACCGGAAGCCGCCATGGCGCCGAGATCCGCCTTCAGCCGCTTGTTCTCACGCGCCAGTGCCGTCAGCCTGGCTTCGAGCCGCTCGCGATCGCTGTCGAGCTTGGCGATCGCCTTGTCCAGATCATCGCGCCTGTTTGCTTCATCCTGCTTGCCGACCAGCCGCAGGGCCGGTCCGCCCTCCTCGGCTTTCGTCTTTTCGCGCAGCCGCGCCATTTCCTTTTCGCGACGCTCGAGCTTCTCCTCGCGATCGGCGAGCGTAGCGAGCAGCCTTTCGACCTTCTTGTCGAGTTCGGCCGTCCTTTTCTTCTCCGCCTTCAGGGCATCGCGCGCGGCCTTGCTTTCGGCCGCGATCTCCTGCTGGCGTCGATCGGCTTCCTTGCGCTGGCCGCGCAGCAGCGAGATGTCGCTGGCGAGCTTCTGCAATTCGGATTCGCGCGCCACGAGCTCGATCTGCCGGCTTGAGGAGGAAAAGCTGGCATCGTCATACATGTGCTCCAGCTTTTCGAGCTCAAGCGCCCGCTTCTCCAGCTTGCGCTCCGTTTCCTTGAGCCGCTCCGAAAGCTGATGCAGCTCCTCTTCGCGCTGCCGCAGCGCCTCGCTCTTGGCGCCCAATTCGGCAAGCGCGGCGTTCTTGTCCGTACGCTCGACCGCCAGCCCCTTCAACGCCTCGCGGCCGCGATTGATCTCGACGAGTTGTTCGGCAGCCTTCTCGCGCAGCGCCTTGACGTTCATTTCGAGGCGGCGCGTCGACATGGCGTACTCGGCCCGGATCCGGTCCTTGTCGGCCTGGATCTCAGTCTGCGTCAAAGGGATCGAGGCCTCGATGCGCCTGCGGGTCAGGGCGACGGCACGCCGCCAGACGGCGGGAGCCACGATCAGCGCCAGAAAGCCGGCACTGAGAAAGCCGAGGGCAAAGAACAGAACCGACTGAACCAAAGGACTACCCGTTATAGGCGGCGACCATAGAAGCTGGATTTTGCCCCTTTGGCATGGCGGAAATCCGGCGCTGCGGCAAGGGCTCGCCGCAGCACAATGGGGTCATTAACGCATGGATCGGACCGAAATGCCCGCGATCCCAGCGATCGGCAGGGAATCAAAACGGATTCCAGGTCGCCCGCTCGGTCAGCTTCAGGTAGCCGAGATTGACGCCGAGCCGGGCACCGACGCCGGTGCGGATCGGCACCAGAAGCACATTGTTGTTCTTCAGCACATTGAAGCCGACGCCGGCCACCACATAGGCCGAACCAGCCACGCCGCCATAGCGGTTGTAGAGATTGCTGACATCGTCGAGATTGTAGACCAGCATCATCACCCGGGAGCCTTCGCCGCCGAAATCCCAGCCCAGCGACGGGCCTTGCCAGAACACCTTATGGTCGCCGGCGTTCTTGGTGTAGAGCGTGCCTTCGCCATAGGTCAGGCCGCCGATCAGCGCGCCGGACCCCTCCTCGCCAAGCAGATAGCCATTGGGCAGGCCATAGGAGGCGAAGATCTTCTCGATCACGGTGGCAAGCCCACCCGACGTCGCGCCGAAGAACTTGTGACCGGAATCGATAATCTCCTGAGCGGTGTATTCCTGAGCCCGCAAGGCTGAGGTCGAGAAGACGAGAACGCCCATGAGCGTGATCGCCATAGAAAGGACGCGGAGGAAACTCCGGTCGTAGAATCGGGAAAACATGCTTCCAATCTCCGTCATGGAGCACTTTCGCCGACGCCTCGCACCCGGTCCGGCTCTTTAGGCGGCCGTTAAGGATGACTGTTAAGGGCAAACTATGCCGTAATCCTTTTTCAACCATTAACTCCCACAGGAAGATGGCGGTTCGAAGGCTGGCTTTGGGGTCGCGCGGGGCTGGCAGCCTGCGCGAAAACGCCATTTGCCCCGACGACAATTTCGGGTTTGTTGCTGTACCTACGAGTGCTGTGTATTCAGAAAGCCTCGGGTTGAAGCGTGATTCGTGTGGGCGGGCGCGACAATCGATCGCGCGGCCATGACTAGTGGAACTTGCAGGGATTTTCGCCGATGGCCGAACTGTTCACCCTTTCCGCACCTGACCTGGCGGCGCTTTTGTGCAGCCGCATCTGCCACGACATCATCTCGCCGGTCGGCGCGATCAACAATGGGCTTGAACTGCTGGACGAGGGCGGCGCCGATGAAGACGCCATGCGGCTTATCCGCCAGAGCGCCAAGAACGCCTCGGCCCGGTTGCAATTCGCCCGCATTGCCTTCGGCGCAGCGGGTTCTGCGGGAATGCTGATCGACACTGGCGACGCCGAGGCGGTCGCCACCGCCTTCCTCAAGAATGAAAAGCCGGAACTGATCTGGAACGGGACCCGCGCGCTGCTGCCCAAGAACAAGGTCAAGCTGCTGCTCAACCTGATCCTGGTCGGCAATGCCGCCATTCCGCGCGGCGGCAAACTGGTCGTGACCCTCGAGAATCTCGAAACCGAGCCGCGCATTTCAATTTCGGCAAGCGGCCCGATGCTGCGCGTGCCGCCGAAATTCCTCGAACTGCATTCCGGCCACAAGCCGGAAGAGCCGATCGATGCGCATTCGGTGCAGCCCTATTACACGCTGCTGCTCGCCCGTGAGGCCGGCATGACGATTTCCATCCATGCAACGGCCGAGGAAATCGTGCTTTCGGCCGCCTGAAATCGACACCCGCCATCCAAGGAAAACAAAGTATTTCAATCCGGAATATTTCGTTGACGCCTCAATCGAGGCACGATGAGCTTTGCCCGATCGCTTGAGCGAAGCATTGCGAAGAACAACCTGCAAATGGCATCTTTGCAAAAATTTTACCTAATGGCTTTTCCGGTTCTTTACCAGATCGGCCTATGGTGAATTTCCGGATGCCCCCAACGCTACCGGATTGCCAGAAGGCAAAGAGGACCCGGAAATGAAACGCTGCATGTTCGTCGACGATTCGAGCGTCATCAGGAAGGTTGCAAAACGCATCCTAGGCGGTTCCGACATGATGGTCATCGAGGCAGCCAGCGGGCTCGATGCGCTGGAGATGTGCTCCGCCGAAATGCCCGACATCATCGTCGTCGACGGCGCGCTGCCGGACGTGCAGGCGGTTGACCTTATCCGCCGCGTGCGCGCCATGGACAGCCCAATAAAGCCGCAGATCCTGATCTCACTGGTCGAGCTCGATATCGCCTCGATCATGCGGGCCAAGCGCGCCGGCGCCCAGGGCTATCTGCTGAAGCCGTTCAACCGGCCGCAGCTGCTAGAGCGCTTCCGCACCTTGAAGGTCGCCGCCTGAGGCGGCAGCAAGCCACCCTTATTGCTGGCACACGCAAAAACCCGGCCGAAGCCGGGTTTTCTCGGTTGGCGAAACGGCGCGCGCCGCTCAGGCGCTGACGCGGATGTCTTCAGGTTCGCGCAGCACGTAGCCGCGGCCCCAGACCGTCTCGATGTAATTCTGGCCACCGGACGCGGCATCGAGCTTCTTGCGCAGCTTGCAGATGAAGACGTCGATGATCTTCAGTTCCGGCTCGTCCATGCCGCCATAGAGGTGGTTGAGGAACATTTCCTTGGTGAGTGTTGTGCCCTTGCGCAGCGAGAGCAGCTCCAGCATCTGGTATTCCTTGCCGGTAAGGTGCACGCGCTGGCCGCCGACCTCGACCGTCTTGGCATCGAGATTGACCACCAGGTCGCCGGTGGTGATGACCGACTGGGCGTGGCCCTTGGAGCGCCGCACGATGGCATGGATGCGGGCGACCAGCTCATCCTTGTGGAACGGCTTGGTCATATAGTCGTCGGCGCCGAAGCCGAGGCCGCGTACCTTGTCCTCGATGCCGGCCATGCCGGAGAGAATGAGGATGGGCGTCTTCACCTTGGAGAGGCGAAGCGTTCTCAAGACCTCGTAGCCGGACATGTCTGGCAGGTTGAGATCGAGAAGGATGATGTCGTAATCATAGAGCTTGCCTAGATCGACACCCTCTTCGCCGAGATCGGTCGTGTAGACATTGAAACTTTCCGATTTCAGCATCAGTTCGATGCTTTGTGCGGTTGCACTGTCATCTTCTATCAGCAGAACACGCATTTAATTCCCCTTTTCTGCTGCCGGACCATTTCACGACCCGTCCGGAACCGGAGCAGTGGTTGCCTTGTGCAGAGGCTGCCATCAAATGGTTAACAAAACCTAATTTCCCGTCCACGACGGTACCAGATTTTTTAACCTCTTTCTACACCCTTTTGAATCTAATAATGAATCACAGACCCAAATTCCTAATGCGACACATTAACAACCTGGACTAAGTGACTCCAGGGACTCATCGACGCGCTTCCGAATCGGTGACCGGAATTTTTACCCGGCCTTAAGTCCTGACCCGTATGATTAACAATGCCCGTAAACGAATGGTTACCGCCGGCAAAAAACTTTAGGGTTTTGTTTCCCATAGTACGGGGAAAGCCGGTGGACACGGGCAACGCCTGGGCCTTTTCAGGTGGTTTGGACGATATGTGCGGGTGTGCGTTTCCGGGAGTACCGAATCATGAAGTCACGTGAAAACCTCGTTCGGCTGAAACAATTTCAGGTGAATGAGAAGCGGCGGCAGCTGCTGCAGCTCGACATGATGATCGCCGAGTTCGAACGCATGGCCGTCGAACTGGAGCTTCAGATCACCGCCGAGGAAAAGAAAGCCGGCATCACCGACATCAATCATTTCGCCTATCCGACCTTCGCCAAGGCGGCGCGTTTGCGCCGCGACAACCTCAGAAACTCGCAAAGCGACCTCGCCCAGCAGCGAAGCGCTGCCGAATCATTACTCGGCGAAGCTGAAGCGGAGCTTTCCAAGGCCGAAATGCTGGAATCGCGCGACACCAAGGTTCGCGAGGCCGAAACCGGCGGCCGCAGCGCCATGATCGGCTGAGCCTGGCCGATCGCGGCACCGGGTTGCCGTCCGAACGGACGGAATCACCCCGATTTCCGGGCAGGCTTGGCCACAGAACCGGTATTCGCCTTAAGCGGCCAAATCCCCTTCATTTCCGGCAATTGCCCTCGCTCGGGCATCCTTGATATCTGGCGCGTGCTGCTCCGCCCATGATCTGATCTGGCTGAGCAGTCCCGCAAGGTTCTGGCCGAGCTCGGTCAATTCATATTCGACGCGTGGCGGGATGACCGGAAAGACCTCGCGCCGCACGAGGCCGTCACGCTCGAGCACGCGCAGCGTCTGCGTGAGCATCTTGGGCGTGATGCCTTCGAGCTTGCGGGCAAGCTCGCCATTGCGCTGCCGGCCTTTGCGCAGCGCGCAGACCACCAGGTAGACCCATTTGCTGGCCAGCATCTCCAGCACAGTGTGCGAAGGACACGTGCGCCGGTATGCGTCATAGCCGAAGGAGGAGTCAAAATCACTATCCATGAGGTACCTATATATCAAAAAGGTACATACTGGACAAGAGACCATTACTATCCAAATGATAGTGGCACCAACAACAGGAGACATATGATGCGTGCCGTTATCCAGAATTCCGTCGGCGACCCCGACGTGCTTGTCATCGCCAATCAGCCTGACCCCACGGCAAAGGCCGGCGAAGTGCTGGTCCGCGTCAAGGCGGCCGGCATCAATCCGGTCGATGGCGCCGTCCGCGCCGGTTATTTCAAGCTGCTCGGAGAGCCGCCCTTCATCCTCGGCTGGGATATTTCAGGGACCATCGAGGCGCTGGGCGCCGGCGTCACCGGCCTCAAGGTCGGCGATGAGGTGTTCGGCATGCCGCGCTTCCCCAAACAGGCGGCCGCCTACGCCGAACTGGTGGCTGTGCCCGCCGACGAGATCGCGCTGAAGCCGAAGGCTGCGGATCATATCCAGGCGGGCGCATTGCCGCTGGCCGGCCTGACCGCCTGGCAGGGCCTTGTCCGTCACGGCGCGCTGAAATCGGGCCAGCGCGTGCTGGTCCACGCGGCGGCCGGCGGCGTCGGCCATCTGGCGGTGCAGATCGCCAAGGCGCGCGGCGCTTACGTCATCGCCACCGCCAGCCCAAACAAGCTCGATTTCGTCCGCAAGCTCGGCGCCGACGAAGTCATCGACTACACCAAGGGCGATTTTACCACGCAAATCAGTGACATCGATCTGGTGCTGGAGCCGATGGGCGGCGAGCATGCCGACCGCTCGCTGAAGGTCATCAGGAACGGCGGCGTGCTGGTGTCCTTGCTGAATTTGAGCGACGCCACCAAGGCGCTGGCCAGCGCGCGCGACATCCGCGTCGAGCGCATGTCCGTCGTGCCTGACCGCGAAGGTCTGGTGGAACTTGCCAGCTTGATCGATGGGAACAAGCTAACCGTCCATGTAGCGAAGAGCTTTCCGCTCGAACAGGCTGGCGCCGCCCACGCATATCTGGCCACCAAGCCGATCGGCAAGGTGGCGCTGACGGCCTGACCACGGCACGTATCGCTTTGAACAGCAAAAAGGGCGCGGAGGACCGCGCCCTTTTGATCTTGTTTGAGCCGGCTCTAGTGCCGGTATTGCTGGATGCGCGTGGTGCGCAGCCCGGCAAGGCCGTATTCGTCGATCGACGCCTGCCAGGACAGGAATTCCTCGGTGGTCAGTTTGTAGCGCTGGCATGCCTCTTCGAGGCTCAAAAGCCCGCCACGCACCGCCGCAACCACTTCCGCCTTGCGCCGGATAACCCAGCGACGCGTGTTGGTCGGCGGCAGATCGGCAATGGTAAGAGGGCTGCCGTCAGGCCCGATAACATACTTGACTCTAGGTCTAACCAGATCGGTCATCGTACTCTCTACAAAAAACTCAAAGACCCAATCCCCGCCACGTTACCGCCACAGCTTTAAAAATTGCCTAAGCAGACCCTAATGACTAGGTAAGGATCGTGAACGGCGCGTTAGTCTTTTCGCGGGCATTTGAAACATCCGGCTGGAAGCCTTGAATTGCCTGGGGAAAATCCGGCCGATCGCGAATTGTCCGCAATCCGTGAATCGCCATGCAAGCTGGCGTCGCCGGAAAGCTTGACCTATATTCTCGACATTGGCATTGAGACGCCGCGCAGAATGAAAGCATCATGAACAGTCTCGATCTTCCAGCACGTCCCGAAAACACCCGCATCGTCGTCGCCATGTCGGGCGGCGTGGATTCGTCGGTGGTCGCCGGCCTGTTGAAGCGCGAGGGCTATGATGTCGTCGGCGTCACCTTGCAGCTCTACGATCACGGCGCAGCGACGCATCGGGCCGGCTCATGCTGCGCCGGACAGGACATCGACGACGCCCGCCGCGTCTCCGAGACGCTGGGCATCCCGCATTATGTGCTCGACTATGAGGAGCGCTTCCGCAAGGCGGTCATCGATCCCTTCGCCGAAAGCTATGTCGCTGGCGAGACCCCCATCCCTTGCGTCTCCTGCAATCAGACAGTGAAGTTCGCCGACCTTCTGGCCACCGCCAAGGAGCTGGGCGCCGATGCGCTCGCCACCGGCCACTATATCCGCTCGGGCGCCAATGGCGTCCACCGCGCGCTCTACCGGCCGGTCGATGCCGACCGCGACCAGAGCTATTTCCTGTTCGCCACCACGCAAGCGCAGATCGACTATCTGCGCTTTCCCTTGGGTGGTCTGTCGAAGCCGCAGGTTCGCGCCATTGCCGAGGAGATGGGGCTGACGGTGGCGGCCAAGCAGGACAGCCAGGACATCTGCTTCGTGCCGCAGGGCAAATATTCCGACATCATCGCCAAGCTGAAGCCGAGCGCCGCCAATCCGGGCGACATCGTCCACATCGACGGCCGCGTGCTCGGCCGCCATGAGGGCATATTGCGCTACACGATCGGCCAGCGCCGCGGCATCGGCATCGCGTCGGGCGAGCCGCTCTATGTTGTCCATCTCGACGCCGAACGGGCCCGCGTCGTCGTCGGCCCGCGCGAAGCGCTGGAGACGCACAAGATCTATCTGCGCAACATGAACTGGCTTGGCGACGGGCAGCTCACCGATATTCCCGCCGGCGGCCTCGAACTGTTCGCCAAGGTGCGCTCGACCAGGCCACCGCGCCCGGCCGTGCTGCGCCACATCGCAGGCGTGACGTCGGTCGAACTGGCCGACGGTGAGTCCGGCATCGCGCCCGGACAGGCCTGCGTGCTCTATTCCGACGACGGCAACGAAGCCCGAATCTTCGGCGGCGGCTTCATCGAGCGCTCCGAGCGCGGCGCCGAGGCCGAGGCAATGCTGAGCCGGCTTGCCGCAAGGCCGGCGCAGATCCCCGCCGAATAGATTAGCGGTTCTCTCAGTCTTTCGACTTGGTGTGGGTGACCGTGCCAGCCGTCAGGATGCGCAGCACCCTGATCGCTTCCTCGCCGCTGGTACGCGGCTCGGCCCGCGTCTCGATGCACTGGATGAAATGCTCCAGCTCGCGCGTCAGCGGCATGCCTTGAGCGACCGCGACATAGGATGGCTCGTTGGTGGTGAACGCCCACTGCCCGCTGTCCTGCCAGACCGCATGGCGGTAGACGGCAAGCTTGCGCTCCCATGGTTCGACATCGTCGAACACCGCCATCGCCTTGGTGCCGACCACGGTCAGCCGCCGCTCGCGATAGGGATTGAGCCGTGACGTGAAGAGATGGCTGCGCAGGCCGTTGGGAAAGCGCATGTGCAGATGCGCGAAGTCGCTCAGACTGTCGAGCAGCGCCGCGCCCTCGCCGCGCACCTCTATCGGTTCGGTGCCGGTGATGGCCAGGATCATCGACAGATCGTGCGGCGCCAGGTCCCACAGCGCATCGTTCTCGGTATGGAATTTGCCAAGGCCGAGCCGGTGCGAATGGATGTAGCGGACCTCGCCAAGCTCGCCCTTGTCGATCAGCGCCTTCAGCGTCTCGAAGGCCGGATGGAAACGCAGGACATGGCCGACCATGAAGATGCGGCCATTGTCCTTGGCCGCCTGCACCGCGCGCTCGGCATCCGGCACCGTCAGCGCGATCGGCTTTTCCACCAGCACGTCCTTGCCATTCTCGACGGCGCGCACGGCAAGATCGGCATGGAACTGCGGCGGCAAGGCCAGGACGATGGCGTCGATGTCGTCGCGACCGAACAGCTTGTCGGGCTCGATCGCCAGGCAATCCTGTTCGCTGGCAAAGCCTTCGGCACGCGCCCGGTTGGCGTCGGAAACCGCGCGCAGCGCGCCGAGCGCCTTGAGGGTGCGGATGTGGTTTGAGCCCCAGTATCCGCAACCGAGGACTGCAATGCGCGGCTTCATCTGCTTCAAACTCTAAAAACTCGTGGCCGAGACATAGCGACGTGCCCCGTCGAACTCAACCCCGGCGGTTGCAACCAAATGGCAGCGCGGCAAAGCTTTTTGGGCAATGAGAATATGCGCCGATATAGAATGCTTCGAAGCTTGACAGGCTCGCCCTCCCAACCTTATATCCGCGCGACCTTGGCGAACGCCTCGAAATGCCTTTCTATTTAAGGCGGATTTCGGGCCATTCGCCGTCCTGGCGGGGTAGCTCAGTTGGTTAGAGCACGGGAATCATAATCCTGGGGTCGGGGGTTCAAGTCCCTCTCCCGCTACCATTTGGTCAATAAGGTCAATCGGGTACGTGGGCATCGGCTACCGTTAGCCATATTGATTGCTCTCACTGGCATCGGCACACGAACCCGTCAGTCGCCCCGTGCTGACAAACGAGGCTCGGTGCCCTACCCAGCAGCCACAACTGGTCGCATTTCCAGTTCCTCCGTCGAAACCTCATGGATTTCATCCGCGGTCGGCTTGATCCGGAACCATGCGGTGTAGAGCGCGGGGAGGAAGAGCAGGATCAACACCGTGCCGGCGGCCGTTCCGCCGATCAGCGTATAGGCCATTGACCCCCAGAAGACGGAGTGCGTCAGAGGGATGAAGGCGAGCACGGCTGCAAGTGCCGTCAAAATGACGGGCCGTGTGCGTTGCACCGTGGCCTCGATGACCGCGTTGTAGTCGTCAATGCCGGCAGCGCGGTTCTCCTTGATCTGTTCGGTCAGGATCAGCGTGTTGCGCATCAGGATGCCGGCCAGTCCTATCATACCGAGAATGGCGTTGAACCCGAAGGGTTGGTGGAATGTGAGCAGCGTCGGCACGACGCCGACAAGGCCAAGCGGTCCCGTCAGCACAACCATGAACATCGTTGAGAAGGATCGCACCTGCAGCATGATGACGATCAACATGGCGGCTATCATGGCCGGGAAGACCTTGCCCAGCGCGGTGTTGGCCTTTTCAGCCTCTTCGATCGATCCGCCCATTTCGATGCGATAGCCGGCCGGAAGGGACGCGATCAACGGCTGAAGGGCTTTCATGATCTGCTTGGAGACCTCCGGAGGCTGGGTGGCCTCATTGATGTCCGCGCGGATCGTGACAACGGGCGTGCGGTCACGGCGCTTCAGGATTGGCTCCTCCTGACGGATTTCCGAATGCCCGATCTGGTCGAGCGGAATCGAGCGGCCGTCTCGGCTCACGAGTGAGAAGTCCGCCAGACGCGCCGGATCCAGCCGCTCGCCGCCGGCGCTGCGTGCCACGATGGGGACGTTGCGGATGTCCTCGCGGACCTGCGTAACGGGGATGCCGGTGAGAAGGAATTGCAGTTGCTGGGCCACCTCCGCCGGCGAGAGGCCGATGAGGTTCAGTCGATCCTGATCCGGGACAAAGCGAAGCACGGGGGTGCGATTGCCCCAGTCGCGGTTGGCCTGTCGCACATCCGGGACACCCCGCATGATGTCGAGGGCCTTTTCGGAAATGTTGTAGAGTTGCGTGGCATCGGGTCCCATAACCCGGAACTCGACGGGGAACGGCGTGTAGGGGCCGAACACGAGCTGCGTAACGCGGACATTCGCCTCGGGCGCAAGCCCTTGCGCCACTGCCTCTCGGAGCCGGTGCTTCAAAGTCTCACGCGCCTCGGCGTCCGGGGTCAGCACGACGATCTTGGCGAAAGCGGGATCAGGAAGCTCCGGGGCCATTGCGAAGAAAAAGCGCGGAGCGCCTTGACCGACATAGCTCGTGACGATCTTGGCCTCTGGCTGGCTGTCCAGCCAATGTTCGAGCTTCTCGACCGCTGCGGTCGTTGTCTCGATGCTACCACCTTCCGGCAGGCGAACCTCCACCAGCACTTCGGGGCGGTCGGATGTCGGAAAGAACTGCTGTTTGATGCCCCCCATACCGACGACGGAAAGCGCGAAGGCGATGCCAACGATACCGCAGGTTACAAATTTATGCCGCACGGCAAAGGTGATGAGCCGCCGCAAACGTCGATAGTTGGGCGTGTTGTAAATGGCGTGGTGACCGCCCTCGACCGGTTTGATCGCGGGCAGCATTTTGACGCCGAGATACGGCGTAAAGACCACCGCGACGATCCATGAGACGATAAGGGCGAATCCCACGACCCAGAAGATGTTGCCGGCGTATTCGCCGGCCGTCGAGCGCGCAAAACCCACCGGCACGAATCCGGCGATAGTCACTAGAGTTCCCGATAGCATCGGCGCCGCAGTGTGGCTCCATGCATAGGCCGCCGCCTTGATGCGGTCCATGCCCTCTTCCATCTTCACCACCATCACCTCGATGGCGATGATGGCGTCGTCCACGAGAAGACCAAGCGCCAGGATGAGGGCGCCGAGCGTGATGCGATCGAAGAACCGGCCTGTTTCCAGCATGATGAGGAACACGACGGCGAGCGTCAGAGGGACGGCAGCCGCCACGACGATGCCGACGCGCCAGCCCATGCTGATCAGGCTGATCAGCAGCACGACGCCGAGCGCCATGGCGAACTTCAACATGAATTCGTCGACTGCTGAGGTGATGTTGACGGCCTGGTCGCTTACCTTGTCGAGCGTCATGCCGAGCGGCAGTGTTTGTGTGATAGCGGCAGTCCTGTCCTCCAGGGCTTTGCCGAGCGCGCGACCATCCCAACCCTCCTGCATAACCGCCGCGAGCATGATGGTGGGCTCGCCCTGGCGTCGGATGAGGTATGTGGGAGGGTCTTCATAGCCGCGGCTGACCTCGGCGATGTCGGAGAGCTTCAGGGTCCGCCCCCCTGCGATAATCGGCGTGTCCGCGATCGCCTGAACGCTGTCATAGGCGCCGTCGACCCTTATGAAGAGGCGCGGCCCCAAGGTGTCGATCGAGCCTGCGGGCGTGACGGTGTTCTGCCGCTGCAAGGCAGCGACGATGTCTTGTGCCGACACGCCGAGCGTTGCCAGCTTGGCGAAGGAAAACTCCACGAATATCTGTTCGGGACGTTCACCAAGGATGTTGATCTTCTTGACGCCGGGCACGTGCAGGAGGTCCTGGCGGATCCCCTCCGCCTGGCGCGCCAGTTCCCGCATCGGCATACCTTTGGCCTTCAGCGCATAAAGGGCGAAGCTCACATCCGAATATTCGTCATTGACGAAGGGGCCGAAGACGCCGGGCGGCAGGTTCGGGGCTTCATCCCCGAGCTTCTTGCGAGCCTGGTAGAACTCCTCCTGGACGACGGATGACGGGGTGCTGTCCTTCAGCGTGACCGTCATATACGCATACCCTGGCCGTGTGGTCGTCTCCACCCGGTCGTACCAGGTTAGCTCCTGAAGCCGCTTCTCCAACGGTTCAGCGACGAGGTCCTGCATCTCTCGCGCCGTCGCGCCCGGCCACGCCGTCGTGACCGTCATGGTCTTGATGGTGAAGCTGGGATCCTCGGCCCGGCCGAGCATGAGGAAGGCGTAGGCGCCGGCAGCCACCAGCAGAAGGATGAAGAACAGAGTGACAGCGCGTTCGCGAACGGCGATCGCGGAAAGATTGAAGTTCATCAGTTGCTTCCGCTTTCGGACTCAGTCCTAACGAGAGCCCCTTCCTGAAGGAGGTGGGCGCCGAGCGACACAATGGGAACGTTGGAGTTCAAACCGGAGATCACGGCGGTTTCGCTGGTAACACGAACAAGCTGGACGGGCTGAAAGTGTACGGTTGAGGTGGTGCTGTCCAACACCCAAACGCCGGTCTTGCGGCCGTCATCAAGCACGGCTCCCAGTGGCACCTGAACCTCCGGCTGTTTCACCTGGCTTGCGAGCCGAATGGTAACCGTCGCGCCAAGCGGTGCCGTGGCAGCCTCACCATCCAGCACATAGCGCGCCTCATATGTGCGGGTCTGGGCATCAGCGGAGTCCGACAGCTGCCGCAGATGCGCTGAATAGCGGCGCTCATCGCCACCATACACGCTGGCCTCGGCTGCCGAGCCGATCGCCGGCCGGATCGTTTCGGGAAGCGCGACGACCGCTTCGCGTGGGCCTGCCTTGGCGGTGCGGATCACAGGCTGGCCGGCAGCGACGACCTGCCCCGGCTCGCCAAGCGTTTCAACCACGGTTCCATCCGCGTCCGCCAACAGGACTGCATAGGCCGCCTCATTCTCGGCAACCCGTGCGTCGGCTTCGGCGGCGGCAAGTTGCGCTTGGGCTGTATCCATCGCAGCCTTCGCCTGCTCGTAGCGCTGCGGCGTAACCCAACCGGCGCGGAGCAAGCTGGCGTACCGCCGTTCATCCGGCTGTGTCTGAACGACTGTTGCGCGCGCTGCGTCAACGGCATTGCGTTTCGCCGAAAGCGCAAGGCGCAGATCGGTATCGTCAATCCGCATCAGCGGCTGACCGGCTTTGACCTCCTGACCGACGTCCACCAACCGTTCCATGATCTTGCCCGGAACGCGAAAGCCGAGATTGCTCTGCACCCTCGCCGCGATGACGCCGGTGAAGCCGCGCTCTGATCCGGTCACTGGCGCTGCCGACACAAGTCTGACGAAAGGCGCTTCCTGCCTTGGGTCGATCACCAGAGGAGCCTCCTGAGCAGGAGTAGCAAACGTGGCGAATGCCGCCGCCCATGACATCGCCGTCAGGGTCGATCCCAACACGATAACGGTTCTCTTTTTCACGCTCGTCGCCTCATCTCAAATTAGATTGCGTTCGATTTCTATATCGGTTATAGATTACGAACGCAATCAAAAAGGAGATCGACGATGCGCGTGAGCCGAATTCAAGCCGCAGAAAACCGCGAGACCGTCATCAATGTGGCAAGCCGCCTCTTTCGCGAGCGCGGCTTTGACGGCATCGGCCTCAAGGATCTGATGAAGGGTGCGGGGCTGACACAGGGCGCCTTTTACAAGCAATTCGAGTCAAAGGAGGACCTGGCAGCGCAGGCGTCCAGGCGGGCTATGGAGAGCGCCACCGACCGATGGTCGGCCGCAACTGCTGCAAGCCCTGAGCATCCGCTCGAAGCAGTGCTCTCCTTCTATCTCAGCATGGGCCATCGCGGAGAAAGGATGGACGGATGCCCGATCGTGGCACTCGGTTCGGATGCCGCCAGACAGGGCCAGGACGTGAAAGGGTCGTTCGAAGCAGGCATCAACGAGCATCTTGAGATCCTCGGCCGTTTCATTGCCGAGGCCAATGGCGAGCAGTCCGATAGCAAGGCCATGGCCATTCTGTCGACGATGGTCGGCGCGGTGCTCCTATCACGGGTCGTCAACGACCCCGACCTTGCGCAGGCTTTTCTGGATGCAGCGACCGATCAGGTGCGCCAAGCAGTCGCCGCTTGAACGGCGTCGGCAGTGCTGTCGGCGCACTCAAGTCATAGGAGAATAGATGCGACGGATTGTTGTTACAGGCATGGGAGCGGTCACGCCCCTTGCCGCCGATGTCGAAGCGTCCTGGTCGCGCCTGCTGGCCGGTCGTTCGGGCATTCGTAGGCTTTCGGACGATGTGGTGGGCGACCTGCCGGCGAAGATTGGCGGCGTGGTTCCCTCCGCGGATGAAGATCCGGACGCCGGTTTCGATCCCGATGTCATCCTGTCCGCGAAGGATCAGCGCAAAGTCGACCGGTTCATTCTCTTTGCGCTGGCGGCGGCGGAAGAGGCGCTTGCGCAGGCGAAATGGAAGCCGGCCTTGGAAACGGATCGCCTGCGTACAGCCACGATCATCGCTTCGGGGGTCGGCGGGTTCCCCGCCATCACAGAAGCCGTGCGCACGGTCGACCAGCGTGGGCCCCGCCGCCTGTCGCCCTTTACGGTGCCGTCCTTTCTGGTGAACCTCGCAGCAGGCCAGATCTCAATCCGTCATGGCTTCAAAGGTCCACTGGGCGCACCAGTGACGGCGTGCGCTGCCGGCATCCAGGCGATCGGCGACGCTGCTCGTCTTATCCGCGCGAACGAGGCTGATATTGCCGTTTGCGGCGGCACGGAAGCGTGCATGAACATCGTCAGTCTCGGGGGGTTTGCTGCCGCGCGCTCCCTTTCAACCGGCTTCAATTGGGCGCCGGCGCAAGCCTCGCGTCCCTTCGACATTTCGCGCGACGGCTTCGTCATGGGCGAAGGTGCCGGGGTACTGGTCATCGAGGCGCTGAGCCACGCGCTGGCGCGCGGCGCAACCCCGCTCGCCGAGCTCGTCGGCTACGGCACGACGGCGGATGCCCACCACGTCACCTCTGGTCCCGAAGACGGCGACGGTGCGCGCCGGGCCATGGAGATCGCGATTGCGCAAGCAGGGATATCGCCGCGCGAGGTTGGTCATCTCAATGCGCATGCGACCTCCACGCCAGTCGGCGACCTGGGTGAGATCGAAGCGATCAAGAGCCTGTTCGGGCGCGATTTCGCGATAGCTGTGAGTGCAACGAAATCGGCGACGGGACACCTGCTGGGCGCGGCCGGCGGGCTTGGAGCCATCTTCGCGATCCTGGCGCTCAGGGATCAGGTGGCGCCGCCGACACTCAATCTGAGCGCTCCCGATCCGGCCGCCGACGGCATCGACTTCGTCGCCAACCAGCCCCGGCCAATGGAGATGGAGTACGCGATCTCCAATGGCTTCGGCTTTGGCGGCGTGAATGCCAGCGCCTTGTTCAGGCGCTGGACCGCCCCGGCGACCCGACGCGAGGCCCAGGGGCGCTCATGATCGGCACCCTTCACACCAACCTTTCATGCTTCTCCAATTCCGATCCAACACAAAGAAAGATATGATTTCCATGAACAAGACCAATCCTGGCGTCGCTCTCGTCACAGGGGCATCTTCCGGCATCGGGCGGGCTACCGCCGAAGCCTTGCTAAAGGCTGGCTTTCGCATATTCGGAACCAGCCGTCGCACGGCCTCCACACAATCCGACGGCGTTACCATGCTGACCTGCGACGTGACCGACGACGCGTCCGTTGCGAAAATGGTCGATGACGTTCTGGCCAATGCCGGGCGCATCGACCTGCTAGTCAACAATGCCGGCATGGGTCTGTTTGGCGGCGCCGAGGAGTCCTCGACCGCCCAGGCACAGGCCCTGTTCGACGTGAACGTCTTCGGCGTTTTCCGCGTGACCAACGCGGTGTTGCCGGCAATGCGACGCCAAGGGAAAGGCAGGATCATTAATCTGAGTTCGGTACAGGGGTTCATCCCCGCTCCCTATTTCGCGCTTTACGCGTCGACCAAACATGCCATCGAGGGTTATTCCGAATCGCTCGATCACGAGTTGCGCCCGTTCGGCATTCGCGTTTCGTTGGTGGAGCCCGCCTACACCCGTACGTCATTCGAGGACAATCTCGCCGCCCCCGACCAGTTGCTTGATATCTACGATTCCGCGCGCGCCGGCATGACCTTAGCCGTACGGAAATCGATGGAAAAAGGCGATACGCCCGAATTGGTAGCCAAGACCATTTTGGCCGCTGCGATCGATCCCGCTCCCAAGAAACGCTATGCGGCGGGAAAAATGGCGCGCCAGGTCAGTTTCCTGCGCCGTTTCGTCCCCGCGTCCGCATTCGACAAAAGCCTGCGAAAGCAGCTCGGGCTGCCGGTCTGACGATTTCGGCTGTAGACAAAACGAGGTCTTCGAATCCAGATGCTGGTATTGGATAACCAACGTTCACATTGAGTAGAGGGCGCAATTCAAAAATGGCTCCTCACCCAAGACAACGGAGCAGAAACCGCCGATCCGAGGAGTGGGGGGAAAGACGGTAGCGCTCTCCCGCTACCACTACTTTCGATAGTAAAATCAAGTAGTTGCGGCCTCGCCGCTTGCGAGGATTTGCAGATATCGTGTCGCGCCTTGTTGCAATCAGCTTCCGTTGATTTCAAAGCATTTCCTGCGACTATCGGCGAATCCGCGCGACATAGACGCAACATGCGGAAATTGGAGGCTGGGGTGTCTGAATCTTCAAAAGGGGGTCCACTGCTACCTGGCGGTGAGATAGACAAGGCTGCCGCTGATCTGCTTCGTCAAATGCTCGGTGGGCCGGCGACAGCTATTGGAAACAGTCTCGCCGATGGATGGGGAGGGCTAGTTGGCGATCGACTACGTGAATGGAGAACTCGCAACTTCGCGAACGGGCTCCATAAGACCGCAGAGCACCTCAAAAGAATGGGAGTTTCGTTCAACAAAATGAAGGCTCTCCCAGGCGGAGAGATGTACGAGTTATTCGAGAATCTGTCGAAGCAGGATGACCCTTTGCTATCCGAATTGTGGGCATCCCTAACGGCCAATGCGCTGACCCCCGACAATGGAATCTCAGCTGAACGAGGGTTCACCGAGGCTCTGAAGAACCTTGGACCTGCCGAAGCCCGACTGCTGAAATATCTCTTCGACCTGGCATCTGAATACGATCGCGTTTTTGCTGCACAGAGGAGCATAGGAGATGGGCAATCAACTATCACTGAGGCACAGCATGAGCTTCTGTACGGAGCCTACCATGAGAAGCGTATTGAAATGGGCCGAGAACTCATTAAAAATATCGACCGGCAGCGACTCCCACATTCAATCAGTGCCGTCATCTCTTTGGGGTTAGTAACGGTAATTCCAGATAGAGGTCAGCGTATCGGAGCGCGAGTGGAAATGCATTCGTCACTAGCGGCGATCGATTCGGACGAATTGGAAAGGCAACTGGCCCAGATACGGAATTTAGCCGCGGGAATATCTCCGAAACCCAACGAACTAGCCCTTAAGGTGATGCAGACGGCGGTAGCTAATCATCATTCTCTGTTTATAGAGACGCCAATCCAGCTCTCTGATTTTGGAAAACGTTTGATGTACGCATGCCATCAAACTGCCGAAACACCATCCAAGAACTCTGCTAATTGATTCGACCTGAATCAGAACTAATGCTTTGATCCTCTTGCCTTGGGAGGGGAGCAATCATGTTTCGGATCATCGCCGCGTTGGCGATCTTCGGCATTTTCATGCCGGTGGATTCTGCGTCCATCGTCAGGCGGCTGGATCCGTCCATCCCTTGGTCGACAATCCCGGTTGAGGGATGCTGCAAACATTGTTCGACCGGCCAGGCATGTGGAGATAAGCTGTATCTCGCGAGAGAAGCGATGTCACAAGGCGCCGGGGTGCGCGTGCGATGGATAGGGGCGAGAATGGTTGTAGCGGTTGTAAGAAGCTTGATAGCTGGGGGTATACTGGTCTCAATGTGGGGTCCGACGCATGCCGAACAGTTGTGCGATGTCTCCGTTGTCGACGCTTACGATGGGACTATCAAATGCGAGCCGGGTGACGTGATCAGGGTATCAGGCAAAACAGAGGGCGAGCTGTCCCAAGTAATGGGGAGCAACTGCGATTTTAGCTTCCAGATAGTGACAATTGTCGGTCCAAAGCTGGGGCAGGACAATTTTATCCTTCTTTGCAAATACAAGCGGCGGGAATCCAAGACACAGCAGTGATTGCCAAAATGTGGATTATATTAAGCCATCCGATCAGCGTTGGCGTGCTTACATTCATATTTACGAGAATCGGATTGTCGACGCCAAGCGCGGCCTATGGGCCGGGTCGTTCGACAGGCCGTGGGAATGGCGAACAGAGCATTAATGCTCTATTGATACTTCACTGTGGGGAGGGGGAAAACTATGCAGGATGGCATCGACGACCCAAATCCGACTGAGGGGCAGTCATCTAAGTGGTGGTTAGCTTTACCGGTTGTTTTGGTTGTCGTTCCGGCTTTCGTAGTCCTCTCTTTGTTCGGAAAAGACTTGACGGATTTTGCGGTGGGGTCCGCGCCTCAGCTTTCTCGCCTCATCGAAACAAAATTTGATGTGATCATTGGCCTGCCTGCTGCTGCCATTGCTTCGTTTGCCATCATTGCCGTGCTGCGCCAAGCAGCCGGGCCAATCGAATTTGAAGGGTTTGGATTTAAGTTCAAAGGTGCCGCAGGACCCGTTATCCTGTGGATCATGTGCTTCCTGGCAATGACTACAGCTATAAAATGGCTGTGGTAGTTGACTTGAACTGGATAGCTGCTCTCACTTGTATTTCCAGATTGCCCGGTTTCCCATCGGATCCCCGATCTTGGCCCGCTCAGCGTTCCTGAGATCCTACGGCCCCGAACGGACTCGCACTGGTTTTGCTTCGAGCACCGCGCCTACGGCAATAGATACCTTCAGTCGCCAAGATTGTCGTCACGGTGATCCATAGCCTCGGCAATGACCTCAAACGCGCTGGGGCCTTCGCGAACGGTGCGAAAACGGCCTACTTGACACTTTCGTTTCTTCCGCTGGAAAACACAACTCGGCAGAAGGGAACGCGCATGCAAAATGGCAATCTTCTACGGGTGGTGGGTCACCTTGTCGTAACGGCGTTTGAGCTCCTTATGGGTATGTTCGCCGCGGGGCTCTTACTTTCGGGCACGCTCTACCGTCATTCGACACTTTCACCCCGCGCCTTGCTCATCGTCACCGTTGTCTCGCTGCTAATCGTGACTTGTTCGCTATGGTTTCAAAGAGTTACTGACTCTCTGCATTCCCGCCAGACGTTATCTGCGTGGACGGCGTCGAGTTTTCAGATTGTATTTCCGGTCTTTATTACAATAATATCGGTCAGTTATTTTTCTGATCCGCAACGAGAGCTGAAGTGGTCGATGTTTATGGCGGTTTATACGATAATTGCTTGGACAACTATCTTTCACAATGCGGCGCGATTTGCCGGCCCGCATCTCAGCGCAGGAATTTTCGGGGAGTGGTTCGCAAAGGCGTGGGTAAAGTGCATTGACTACATCTATCTAACCGTATCCGCGTTGGGAGTTCTCAGACTCGCCATTTCGGGGATGCCAGATGATCTTAGCTACTTCAATGCGGTTGGTGTTGTGGCTATCGGAGTTGGGCTAGGACTAAGGCTGACGAAAACATCGATTGAGATCTTCGGATGGGATAAGCCTCCCGCGAACCATCCTCCCACGGCTCAAACCACCATCTAGGATCGTAGAATTAGTTTCGAGGACAGTGTTGGTAACAGCCAGCAAAGGTCAACGAGATCGGTTGCGGTAAACCTAACGCCGATGTCGCGAGCGAGAGCGCCGCCGGCTGGGCCTATTCGACGTTCCGCCGACGCCGGGACTACGCGGCGAAGGCGATTGCTGAAAATTTGAACCGTCACGGTGTCCCCGCTTGGTAAACGAAATATGTTGAAACGCCCTTCCCGACTTGTGTATTGAGCGTCTATTATTTGTTGCCGGGGCGAACAATGAAAATTCAGCAGGTCTTCACGCCAAACGACATTCCAACGATCACTTATGTTGATCGCGCCGACCACAAGTTGGAGCAGAAACTCCGCGACTATTTTGCCACTCCGAACATGGTCATTTCTGTGTCAGGACCGTCCAAATCCGGCAAAACGGTCTTGGTGAAGAAGGTCATTCCAGAACATGAGCTGATCTCCGTCAATGGCGCCACCATCACGTCGCCCGACGATCTTTGGGAAAAGGTTTTAGGTTGGATGGGCTCGCCCTCAGAAACCACCGTGTCTGATAGCACGTCCAACGAGATTTCAGGATCGGTAAACGCTGGGGGAAAACTTAAGGTACCATTCGTGGCCGAGGGTGGTGCCCAGGCCGAGTTTGCAGGGTCGCGCGGCTGGGGTGGGGAGACTTCGAAATCCTACTCTCGAAACGGTCTGCAGCAGGTGATCAAAGAAATAGCCGGCAGCAGCTTCGCAGTCTTTATCGACGATTTTCATTACATCGACCAAGCCTACAGGGACGAAATAGGGCGGCAGATTAAGGCCGCAGCTGAAAACGGGGTCCGGATTGTAACCGCTTCAGTGCCGCACCGCGCGGACGATGTTGTTCGCAGCAACCCGGAGCTTCGCGGGCGCGTCGCGGCGGTCGATCTGGCCTATTGGACGCCGAGCGAATTGCAGCAGATTGCTCGAAAGGGGTTCGCAGCACTCAACGTCGAGTTGGCGCCAAGAGTGGAACGCCAGCTAGCAGCCGAGGCGTTCGGCTCACCGCAACTGATGCAAGCGATCTGCCTCAACCTTGGCTTTGAGATCGACGTGAGGGAGGCCATGGCGGAACTAGAACGGGTAGAGGTCGGGGAGACACTCCTCGAAGAGACAATGCTACGCACCTCGTCTCTGACCGACTTTTCAACCATGCTCACCGCGCTGCATACCGGACCGAGAACCAGGGGCACCGAGCGAAAAGAGCACGACTTTAACGACGGCTCAAAGGGGGACGTCTACCGGGCGATTTTGTTGGCAATCGCAAAGGACCCAGCCGAACTTGCCCTCCCCTACGACAAGATTCTCACCAGGGTACGTGAAGTTTGCCTGACCGAGCCGCCGGTAGGTTCGAGCATCACGTCGGCGCTCGAACAGATGCAGGCGATTGCAGCCGCTGGCGAACCCGGCAGCAGTCCGATATCTTGGGATGGCGATGCACTAACTATCACGGACCCCTACTTTCTGTTTTTCCTGCGCGCATCGAACAAGCTTACAGACCTCGCCCCTGTTAAATCGACGGGACAAGGCCTTTTGTTCGATGCCAGGCGAGACGAACAAAGGATCGCTGTTGAGATCGAGACAATCGTTATCCGCAAAGAAAGAGAATGAAATGTCTTTTGAGACGCGAACGACCGGTGACCTGATGCAAATCGCAGCGGCGGGAGGAGGCTTCGTCTTGGACGCAGCAACACGTACGACCTCCGACCTGATACAGATTGCATCCGCCGCGAGGCAGGGCGGAGCGCGCGTTCTGCTTAGAGGCATGGCGACGCGAAGAACTGAAGACCTGGTTCAAATCGGAAATGCCGGCGGCGGCGCAGTGCAATTCTCGTCCGACCCCAAGCCCCAGAATCCCTGAAAACAACGCTCAGATCACCCCAGCCAACTTCAGCCCCGCTGCTGCCACCGCTCCTCAAGCTGCGATCCCCGCCAGCCGGCGCGCCGCGCCCGGGGCGGGCTCCCGGCTGATGTCGATCGTCGGGACGTGCTTCAGGTAGAGGTTCGGCTCGGGCACGATCGCCTCGCCTTCCAGTCCAGGGTCTATCCCCCTCGCCTCCATCATGCGGCGGTTGAACGCCCGGCCGGCGATGTGCTCCGCCATGCCGGCGTGGTATTTCTTCCGCAAGGGCGTCGACTCGAGCACGAGCTGGCGCTCTTCAATCGAAATCGATCCGACCTGCGCGGTCGGCATGATCACCAACACTTTTTCGACCTCTGTCGGCACATTGTCATCGCCGATGACCGAGACCAGCGCCTCGCCGATCTTGAGCGTGGGCAGTTCCTCTTTCGTCATGAAGCCCTTGCGCGGACGGATGGTTTCGGCAGCGGCTTTGATCTTGCGAAGCTGATTGCGGATGCGTTCCTGAAGGGGCGAGGCTGCGGTCATCGCGCGACGCTAGCATTGTGTTTTTCGCAGGCATAGTGCGCATGCCGACCCTGCAATGAACGCCGTCAGCGAAGGCCGCTCAACCTGAGCTGTCCTCACCGCGCGCTCAGCGCAACCATGCGGTCGAGCGCCGCGGTCAGGCCGTGTAGCGACACCGGGAATGTTAGCGGCGTCTCGGCGTCTGTCGTGACATTGAGCTTCAGCACCTCGCCTCCCCTCAGCTTTCCAAGCACCGACCGGTCAATGGAAAACACCGCGAGGCAGCCCGCTGGCAGGCAGGTCCGCAATCGTTGCTGCAATAGCGGCGGCTGATCGTCGATCTGGAGTGTCACGCCCGGGTCGAACAATATGCCGAAGGGAAGCAACAAGGTTCCGGCCACTCCGCCCTTTTGCCCCACGCGCAATTCCACGGCCAGAAGTCTCTGGCCGTTTTTCTGCGTCTGGTCCTGTGTGACCGTGCAGACCCGGGCGTTGTCCTGCATTCTGCAGGCCAGCTGCCAGTCCTGATAGGTTTCCTGGAGTGACGATGCGCCGTTCGGAAGCGAGGCGGCCTGTTGCTCTTGCGCGGAAGCAGCCGGCACCGAGGCAGCGAAGGCAACTGCGTAGACGGCGACGGCCTTCAGGGAAAAATCTCTATGAACCAATAAAGGAGGCCTTCTCGGTGCGGGGGAATGCCCAGATCAGCTTCAGGACGCCTTGTGGCTGCTGTCAGGTACAGACCCACTCGCGGATCTTGCATTGGGCTCCCCCTGCCTCGCAGGCGCGCAAGGCGAGGTCTTCCGCTTCCCGACGGGTCTCGGCCGAGTTCACCCCCCAGGGCGTGAAACGGCTATCGACTTTGTCGGCCACGGCGAGCGCACCGCAGTGCTTGTAGGGAAAGCCGGTCTCGTCGTCGTCATTCCAATGGCGATGGTTGCGGAAGACGGCGACGACGTTGCAGGCCTTTCCGCCTGCGTTCTCGCAATATTTCTGCGCGATGTCGTTTGCCTCCTGCCGCTTGTCGGCGCCCCAGAAGAAGCCGTATTTGCTGTCGGTCTGCGAATAGGCGATCGCCGCCCAGATGCCTTTTTCTTCCTTCTGCGGCTCCGGCGGCGCCACCAGATCGGCCGAGACGACTTGTCCGCTCCACAACAAGGCCAAGCCCAAAACTGCCCAAGCCTGCAATCTCATGGTCGGCACCCCTTTCCTTGATCCCGGTCGCTTGCCTTACTTCGCCGCCGAAGCGACGGAGATCACGACGCAGCTTTTGCCCGTCGGCAGCAGAAGAGCTTCACCGGCATTGCCGCCGAGCTCGTAGACCTCGACCTGCCCAAGATGGTCGGTGATCTTGCTGCCTTGCGGCAGAATGGACGGAATGTCCGCGCATGGGCTAGCGAATGGTGCCACCCGCACCATCGCCCCCTCGCAGCCCGAGGCGGTGGGCGACGCGAAAACGACGCCGGCAGCCGGTCCGCTATAGCCTTCCGTCCGATAGTCCATACCGACAAAGGCCTGGACGGCGTGTTTGTCGGCGGCCTGGTCGTTCCACAGCGATTTGACGCTGTATTTCGTGCCGGTCGTCAAAATCTGTCCGAGCACCGGATAGATGGTCGAACAGGCCTGCACCCCGGCCTGCTTGACATGCTCGAGGAAAGGCGTGTCCGGAAGCGCCGGGTTGGCTGCCTCAGGCTGTGCGGCCGTCGCGCTGCCGACCAAATTGGCGATCGCGGCATAGTTTCCGGCGGCAAAGCCAAGGCCCGCCACGACAAGCCCCAACAGTGAAAATCCGACGACGCGCGGCCAGCGCCGCCGCTTGGGTTCGACCAGCCTCTGCCGATCCGCATCGACTGTCGGACTGCTGCGTTTTGCGGATATGAACTGGTCCTGCTGGCTCATGGTGCTGCCCCGGTTATTTGACTGGCGAAAGGGCCTCTGTCAGCCCCTTGAGTGTTGCTGCGGTCACGGTGATCGTCTTGCCGTCGACGGTCGGATAGGAGATCGCCGGCGTCGCGTTCAGCGAGATCTGCTGGCGCATGACCGGCCCGACCGGCAACATGCCGACACAGACCATTTCATTGCAGCCGTTCAGGTGCACGTCGATCGGCTGCGCCTGTCCGCCGAACTTCAGCGACACCAGACCGTCGCTCCTGGCATTCGGCGCCGTGCGCAGGATCATGTAGGGCTTGCCATCCTGCGTGGCGGCAAGCGACCAGCTGAAGGCCATCTTGCCGGACGCGTCCTCGATCACCTGCGAGACATTGCAAACCTTCTTGCGGGCCTTGAGGTTCTCGTCGCAGATCAGCGTCCAGTTCTCGAATGGGCGGATGGTGCGCTGATAGTCACCGAGCTTCACATCGGGCGGCAGCACCACATCCGAAGGCTTGATCCTGTAAGGCGAGGCGACCTGCCCGGCAGCCGGCGCGAGGCCGCCGCAGAGCGCCAGGCAAGTCAGGGCAACAAGTCCTTTCATTCCTGCCTCAGTTCAAGGTGAAGCTGATGCCGGCACCGACGCCGACATGCCCACCCGCCGCCGTGCCCGACACATTGCCGCGGATGCGGCCGTCCTCGCTGGTGTAGCCGGCGCCGAAGGCCAAGGCGCTGGAATCCCGCCAGAAGCCGCCACCCGCCGCAACGCTCAGCTTGCCGGGACGGTCATCGTAGCGCAGCGAGGCGGCGGCGAGCCCAATCGCTGCCGCTTGCCGTGCTTCGTCGCGTATGCCGCCCAGGTCCGTATTGAGCTGGCTGAGCTTCTGGTCGGTATAGTTATTGGCCTGTTGCAAGGTCGTGGCCGCCACCTTGTCGGTATAGGTGTTGGACGTGTTGATGCTCGTGGCCAGCCCCTGGTTCAGCTGGTTGACGTTGACCGCATCGGTGCCGGCAACGCCGGGACCGACATTGGAGATGACGACCGGCGCGTTGACGTCGCCGCCCTGCAGCGTGATGCTGTTCTTCTTGCTGCCGTCCGGATTGGTGTCATACGTCACCGCGTTCTGGGTGAGCGATCCGAGGCCCGATTTCAAATCCTCGACCGCCGTGTTGGTGGCGTAGAGCTGCGAGCCGTTTATCGCATCGGTGCTGTTGGCGTTGACCTGTCCGGCGGCGACATTGGTGATCGTCCGCTCGGCGCCGGCAGCACCCACGCTGACGGTTCCGATCGGAGTGGTCCCGGCAAAGGTGTAGGTCTTGCCGTTGATGACGGTGCTGGACGTGCCGACCGCGGTCTGCGTCACCGAGCCCGAACCCAGCGCCACATCGTTAGCGTTGTTGGCCTTGGCGCCCTGGCCGAGCGCCACCGCGCCTTGGCCCGTGGCAGTCGAGCCATTGCCGGCGGCGAGGCTGTTGGTGCCGCTCGCCACGCTGGCCGGCCCGATCGCCACGCTGTCGGTGCCGCTCGCGGTGGAGTCGGCCAGCGTCGAATTGGCATGGAAATACTTGATGCCGCCGCCATTGCTGATGTTGGTGAGCGCATTGTCGACCGCGGTCAGCCCGTCATAGACAGTCGTGTAGGTGTTGCCCTGGACGGTGTAGGTCGGTCCGGTGATCGAGCCGTCCGGATTGACCGTGGTGTTGCCGCCGAACAGATTGGCGACGTTTTGCGACACGCCGCGCAACTGCGAGACGTTGACGGCATCGGTTTCGGCCGAACCCGCCGCGACGTTGGTGAGCTTGCGTTCGGCCCCGGCTGCGCCGATCGACACCTCGCCGACCGAGGTCTGCGGAGCAGTGAGGCCAAAAGCCGTATAGCCGGTCTGAGCGCCGACCGAGGTGATGGACTGAGCGCCCAGCGCGACGCTGTTGATAAAGGTGCTTTGAGCGCCGGCGCCGAGCGCCACCGACTGGATGCCGGACGCCAGCGAATTGGTGCCGAGCGCCAGGCCGTCGGCCAGCATGACATGCGCGTTCTGGCCAATGGCCGTGCCGCCGGGCGCAGTCTGGTCGACAATGGCGCCATTGCCGATGCCGACGCCATTGTCGCCGTTGACGACCGTCGTCGGACCGACCGCGACCGATTCCGCACCGACCGCGAGCGAGTCGCCGGCCGCCGAATTGGCATGGAAATACTTGGTCGACGTCACCGAGACCGAGGCGATCGCTCCCTGCAGCTGGCGGACCGTCACCGCGTCCTGCGCCTGCGTGCCGTCGGCGACATTGGTGATCTGGCGGTAGGATGTGGCGGTGCCGACCGAAACCGCGCCGAGCAGCGTCTTGTCGGTGGTGTTATACTGGATGAAGTTCGAGGGACCGGCCGCGATCTGGCCGGTAGCTGGCGCCAGGGCGCGATCGGACACCGAATCCGAACCGAGCGCCACACTGCCATCGATGCTGGCCGCACTGTCGCGGCCGAGCGCCAGCCCGCTGACGCCGGTCGCGGTCGCCTGGTAGCCGACGGCGCTGGAGCCGACCCCTTGCGCGAAGGAATCGGTCTGCGCCAGTCCGGTCTCGTTGGTGCGGGCGTAGCGGATGCCCACGCCATTGGCGTCGGTATAGGCGGTCGAGGTATCGCCGGCGATGTTGCTGATCGTGTTGCCGAGATTGGTGACGGAACTGCCGATGGTGTTGAGCGTGGTGCCGATGGCGTCGACCGCCTGGTTGGTGGCGAAGAGCTGCGAGCCGTTGATCGCGTCCGTCGAGGAGCCGCTGATCCGCCCCGCGGCGACGTTGGTGATGGTGCGTTCCGCGCCGACCGCGCCGACGCTCACCGTCGAGGCCGGGGCGGTGCCCTGGAAGGCATAGGTCGTGCCGTTGATCACCGCATTGGGCGTGCCGACCGCAACGGCGGTCACCGAGCCCGAGCCCAGCGCCACGTCGCCGGCGTTGCCGGCGTTGGCGAGGGCGCCCAGAGCGAGCGCATTCTGGGCGCCGGCATTCGCTCCTACACCGAGAGCGGTCGCTTGAACACCGGCTGCAGACGCGTTCTGGCCAATCGCCGTGCTGGAGGTGGCTGAAGCATTGGCATTGGGTCCGACGGCGGTGCTGAATTGGCCTGAGGCCTTGGCTATGTATCCAAATGCCGTTGCGTTGAGGCTCGATGCGACGGCGCCGTTGCCGATGGCCGAGGCGCTGACGCCGGAGGCGCTCGAATTGGTGCCGGCCGCGATGGCGTTCGTCCCGGTTGCGGTCGCGACGGGTCCGATGGCGACGGAGTCCGTACCCGTCGCCGACGAATCCGCAGCCGTCGAGTTGGCGTGGAAATATTTTATGCCGCCGCCGACATTGATGTTGTTGAGCGTGGCACCAATGGCATCGACCGCCTGGTTGGTGGCGAAGAGCTGCGAGCCGTTGATCGCATCTGTCGAGGAGCCGCTGATCCGCCCCGCGGCTAGGTTCGTGAGCGTACGCTCGGCGCCGACCGCGCCGATGCTGACTGTCGAGGTCGGATTGGTGCCCTGGAAGGCGTAGGTCGTGCCGTTGATCACCGCATTGGGCGTGCCGACCGCGACGGCGGTCACCGAGCCCGAGCCCAGCGCCACATCGCCTGCGTTGCCGGCGGTGGAAAGGGCACCCAGCGCGATCGCATTCTGGGCGCCGGCATTCGCTCCCACGCCGAGAGCGGTCGCTTGAACACCGGCTGCAGACGCGTTCTGGCCGATCGCCGTGCTGGACGTGGCTGTTGCGTTGGCGTTGGCGCCGATTGCGGTGCTGTATTGACCTGAGGCCTTGGATATGTAGCCCAACGCCGTTGCGTTGAGGTTCGATGCAATGGCGCCATTGCCGATGGCCGAGGCGCTGATGCCTGAGGCACTCGAATTGGTACCGGCCGCGATGGCGTTCGTCCCGGTTGCGGTGGCGACAGGTCCGATGGCGACCGAGTCCGTACCCGTCGCCGACGAATCCGCCAGCGTCGAGTTGGCGTGGAAATACTTGATGCCGCCGCCGGTGTTGATGGTGTTGAGCGTCGTGCCTATGGCGTCGACCGCCTGGTTGGTGGCGGCGAGCTGCGAGCCGTTGATTGCATCGGTCGACGTCGAGCTGATCCGCCCTGCCGCCAGATTGGTAAGCGTGCGTTCCGCGCCGGGCGCGCCGATGCTGACCGTCGAGGTCGGATTGGTGCCCTGGAAAGCATAGGTCGTGCCGTTGACCACAGCGCTGGCCGTGCCGACCGCTGCAGTAGTCACCGAGCCCGAGCCGAGCGCCACGTCGCCGGAACTCGCCGCCGCCGTCGCGCCATTGCCCAGCGCGACGTTGCCGGCAAGACCGGCGGCACCCGCGGTAGAGCCGTTGCCCAGCGCCACGGAGCCTTGCCCGATCGCCTTGTTGTTGTTGCCGATGGCGACGGCGCCGTTGGCCATGTTGGCAGCCGTAGCGGTCGCCGTGCCGTCGCTGTTGGCGATGTTGTTGGCGCCGCCGGTGAAGGCGCCGGTGCCGCTGGCATAGCTGGGATCGCCGATCGAGACCGCGCCGTCGCCAAAAGCGGTGTTGCCGGAGCCGATCGAGACGGCCTTGCCGCCGGTCGCCACAGCATTGGTGCCCATGGCGACGGCGTCGGTGGAATCCGCGACTGCCGTATTGCCGATCGCCACGGCGTTGGCAGCACTGGCGTTGGAACCGATACCGAGTGCGGTACTGCCTGTTCCACTGGCCTTGGTCTGCCTGCCAACGGCTGTGCTGTTTATGGCACTCGCCGTGGCGCCCAGTCCCAGCGCGCTTGCGTTCGCGGCGGTCGCCGTGGCGTTATTGCCGACCGCCGTGGCCGATACATCCGTGGCCTGTGCTCCCGAGCCCGCCGCGACCGAACCCACCCCACTCGACACGGCTCCATTACCCAAAGCCAGAGCGAAGTTGCCTGATGCGTTGGAGGTACTTCCAAGCGCCGTCGCGCTTTGTCCTGACGCAGCCGCCTGCTGTCCGCCGGCGAACGAATTAACGCCACTGGCGACAGATCCCCAGCCTGCGGCTGTCGCAAGGGCGGCGCTAGCCGTGGAGCTGGTGCCGAGCGCGGTGGAGTTCCCTCCCGAAGCAACAGAGAAGGTGCCCAAGGCGTTGGCGCCGCCACTGGTGGCTTGCGCCTGAACGCCGAGCGCGACCGAATTGGTGCTGCTTGAGACGGTGCCTTGGCCCAGCGCCATCGCGCCGCCTGCGCCCGTGGCTTTCGCGTTCAGGCCGAGAGCCACCGAGTATTGTGCCGACGCAACGGATGAACGTCCTACCGCGATGGCGTCGACCTGGGATGCCGTGACATCCGTACCGATGCCGATGGCGCTCGCGGCAGTGGCACCGGTCCCGGCGACAGTGCGCGAGCCAAGATAGATGGAGTTTAACGCGGAGGCGATCGTTCCAAACCCGATCGCGACTGCATTCTGGCTACCGGCGCTGGCATTGGTGCCTTGGGCAATCGAATCGATTCCGGCCTGAGTTGCTCCAGAGCCAATCGCGACACCCCGCAGTCCATTCGTAGTAGCGGACGGACCGACCGCCACCGAACCGGCGGTGTTTGCCGTTCCGCCACCGGCCGCATACTGCGCCAGCGCCGGCGTGGCGATGCCTCCGAGTGCGATCGTACCAAGCGCCGCTGCCAGAACCCTGCCGATGCCGAGCATGCCGAGCCCAGATCCCTTGCGGCGCATGCCGAGCACCCGATGCGCCATGCGCAGGATCGCCATCAGGCGACGGCGCATCGAGCGAGAGCCATGATCGGCCCCCGCGATCCACTGCCCGGCGAAATGCGCCGCGCGACGCCGAACAAACGAGCCACTCGAATTGCGATTGTCGGTCATGGTTCCCTCTCCGCTGGCCGGCACGAAATGTCTGACAATTCCGATCCACAGCAGGAAGACACGATTCTTGCCTGCAGTATTTCAGGAAATTGCTGTGTCGCGAGAAAAGAACGGAGCAACTCGACGGAGGTTAACGGCTCGTTACCTTAGCCGTCGCTTTAAGACCAAGTAATCAAACAATGCGGCAAGCGCCGCTTCATCTAATCTTCAAGTTAAGCTTGCCCACCCGCGCCTGTAAAGGCGTCACCTGCCGGTATTTCTTCATAACAGTGGTAAAATGGCTCTGGCTTGAAAACCCGGCCAGATTGGCGATATCCGCGATCGTCATGCGGCTTTCAGCAAGCAGTCTCTCGGCGAAGTCCAGCCGCAGATCGAGGACATATTGATGCGGCGGCACCCCGAACGTCCGGGAGAAGGCCCGCACGAAGTGATAGGGCGAAAGCGCGCAAACCGCAGCCATCTCGGCAAGCGCCAGCTTGCGCGTGAAGTTCTCTTCGAGGAAGTCCTGCACTTTGTGGGCGCTGCGGGCGGAAAGCCCGCCTTTCACGTTCAGCGTCGGTTGTCGCATCGCCGCTTCGGCCCTTGAAGCAAAGCTATTGATTTCCGCGCACTGCATGTCCGTGGACGATCCCCGCTTTCAAATGCTGAAGCACCAAAGCGCACCTGATGATGACTCACGCCGAAGATGGGCACAGCCGCAAGCGACGTATTTTGCAAAACTCCGGAACCTTTGTAGGAAATTCCGGTCTTTTGATATCCGGTCGACGAGTGTGGCCACTTTGCCATATCAGCACTTTCAGGTCTTGACTGGAGCATAGAAGGTCGGCGTCCGTCCTCTGTACTTCTTTATGGTCGCGGCCAGATGGCTCTGATCCGAAAACCCGGCGAGGTAGGCGACTTCGGCAATTGCGAGTTCGCCGTCGACGAGCAGCTTTTCCGCCAAGTCAAGGCGCAGATTGATCAGATAGCGATGCGGCGGCATCCCGAACGTCCTGGCGAACCTTGCGATGAAATGATTGGGGGAAACCCCCGCGACGGAAGCCAGTTCAGCGACCATGACTTTTCGCACGAAGTTCTCGTCGAGATATTCGCGCACGCGCCGAGCGCCAACGGCGGAGAGCCCGCCTTTGGGCAACACGGCCTGCCTGCTGCGGCTCGTGTAGGTGCGCAGCAGATGCACGCCGAACACCGTCAGCAGCGAATCCAGATAAAGCTCGTTTGGAGGCAGCGTCCCGGTCAGCTCGGCGGTGATCATCTGGGCTATGTTGAGGGCCCTCAGGTCGACCGTGCCGAACGCAGGCGGCTCGAACTCTGTGTTGACGATATCGGACTCATGAGCCGCCAGTTCCGATAGCGCTTCCGGCGATATGGAGACGACGGCGTTTTCCCTCGTCTCGGACCAGGCGAAGGTGCTGTCGACGCCTGCGGGATTGATGATGAGGCATCCGACCGGCGCATCGTATTCGGTGATCCTGTCGCTGCCGAGCGAGGCCCTGAATTTGCGTCCCGGTCTCAGCACAATTCCCGCCGAATGTTCCTTGGCCAGGAATTTCTGCGACCCGGGACTGCGGATGGAATGGATGATGCTGCCGCGCGCCGTGGCGCGTCTGGGACCTGCACTTTCTGGAATGATGTCCAGTACATATCGGGCTGTCCGATCGACGCCTCGGGAAACGCCGCTCTCCCGAGCCTCGTCCGCATTTTTCATTGCATCGCCTCGGCCGTCTTGCTGCCGCTCGAATCCCCCTTTGCCCGACCCCTAAGAGAGGGTAACGCACACAACTCGGCTAGGGAAGAACTCCCCCGCGCAAAGAAAAATCTTTATTCGGGAAAAGACAGAAAAAATGACCTATCGAGGAAGTCAGTGAGCATTCTGTTTCAGCCCACCGCCAGTCTCGCCATGCGAGAGTTTTCGTCGATTCCTGGCATGACCGGCTCCACGTTCTCCACTGTTTCTAGTACACCACCATAGGGGCTTGGTGCGGCCTTCGCAGGCCGACAGCCTGGTTTGCCACCGAGGTCGGCGACAGCAATGACGCGGGGCGGGACGTGCGGTTACAAATCGCCGCGACGTTTTTCGTACAGATCCCAGGTGAGTTCCACAAAAGCCAGGAGAACATCGTCCTGGTTCCAGCCGGACGCGACCGCCGCCTGGACGGTTTCACGGACGAGAGGCAGCAACTGGCGCTGGCATTCGGCCGATATGTCGCCGTCGCCCCCTGGAGGTCCCTCGAAGTTGAATCCCATCATTCGGCGCCTCCCCCACCCCTGATCAAAGTGTTATATCGCCATTTTCGTTCCCTCTGATATACAGTATATGTGGTACCAAAGTACAGGAAGCGTTGGACCACGAAGGCAGCACAGGACGATGCCGGACCACGCCGGCTCTATGCTTTCCCTCGGGTCATGTTGGCTTTCCAGGTGGGATCGCAGAGAAATTTCAGCCTGCCTGGAATAGGGACCTTCAGCCCAAGCGCTGACCGCCGTCCGCCGAAGACGCGGCTGCATTGCCTTCCGCAGTCGCTCGCTGGATAGTCCCGGCAATGTTCGAAACTATTGCGACTCACTGGCCCCATATCCTGGCGATCATCTCGGTGGTGATGGCGACCATTGGTATTGCCCATGCCGTCATGACCAAGGAGGATGTCCGCGCGGCCACCGGCTGGGTCGGCATCATGCTGCTGTCGCCGATCCTTGGCGTGCTGATTTACGCCGTTGCCGGCATCAACCGCATCCGCCGTGCCACCATCACCGCACAGCGCCCGCTTGCCGGCGATGCGGTGTCGGCCAAGCACGAGCGCGACATCGCCGCCGAGGAAGCCTTGATTGTCGAGCGCTACGGCCAGCGGTTCACCGGTCTGCGGACACTGGGCGACAGGGTGGCTCGGCGCACGCTCAATCCGGGCAATGCCATTGATGTGCTGGAGACCGGCGACGAGGCCTATGCCGCCATGTGCGCGGCGATCGATGGCGCCGAGCGCAGCGTCCTGCTCGAGACCTATATTTTCGACAATGACGCCGTCGGCCTGCTTTTCGTCGAAGCGCTGGCCGGCGCTGTCCAGCGCGGCGTCACCGTCCGCGTTCTGATCGATGCCGTCGGCGCCCGCTATTCCGTCCCCAGCATTCTGGGGCATCTGCGCCGCGCCAACATTCCCGCCGATGTCTTCAACGGCAACATCGTCATGGGCCTGCGCCTGCCCTATGCCAATCTGAGGACGCACCGGAAGATCGTGGTGGTCGACGGCGCCGTCGCCTTCACCGGCGGCATGAACATCCGCAAGGGCTTTTCCGCCGAGTTCGCCGGCTCGAACAGCGCCAGGGACACGCATTTCAAGGTGACCGGGCCGGTTGTCGCCGACCTGTTCTCGATCGCCGCGGAAGACTGGCGCTTCGCCACCAAGGAGGCGCTGAAGGGCGATGCCTGGCGCATCGCACCTTTGTCGCCCTCGCCCGGCGTGCCGATGCTGGTGCGGGCTGTTGCGTCCGGTCCCGATGCCAGCAACGAGACCAACCACAAGCTGCTGATCGGCGCCTTCTCCGTCGCCCGCAAATCGATCCGCCTGATGTCGCCCTATTTCCTGCCGGACCGGGAGCTGATCAGCGCGCTGATCACCGCTGCACGCCGCGGTGTCGAGATCGACATCGTCGTGCCAGCGGTGAACAACCTTTTCCTTGTCGACCGGGCGATGACGGCGCAATTCGATCAGGTGCTGAAGCACTATTGCCGCGTCTGGCGCGCCGAGGGGCCGTTCGATCATTCGAAACTGCTGTCGATCGACGGCGTGTGGGCCTATGTCGGTTCGTCCAATCTTGATGCCCGCTCGCTGCGGCTGAATTTCGAGATCGACCTGGAGGTCCTCGACGCCGGCTTTGCCAAAGAGATCGAGGCGCGGATCGGATCGGCTATGACCTCAGCCATACCGGTGACACTCGAAACCCTGCGCGCCCGGCCCTTCCTTGTCAGGCTGTTCGACCGGGTGCTTTGGCTGGGATCGCCCTATCTTTAACCTTTAACAAAGAGACGTATTTGCCGGATAGTTTGATGCAGGTCATGGAACATAGGCGCAAAGACTCTATTTGAGGTGCATAGTGAGAGCAGGCATGGCAGGCACACGGTGCGGATGAACGGACGCAGCCTCTCGGCAAGCATGCTTTTGTCCATTCGCGACAGGCGGATGCAGAAGGCAAACGCCGACGCGCACAAGGCGACCGCCACCACCGGCACGCTGGTCGCTTCCTACAACGTCCACAAATGCATCGGCGTCGATCGCAAGTTCGACCCGGAGCGGACCAGCCGCGTCATCCGCGAAATCGACCCCGACGTCATCGCCCTGCAGGAGGCGGACAACCGTTTCGGCGACCGCGACGGGCTTCTCGATCTGCCGCGCCTCGAACGGGAAACCGGCCTGGTGCCGGTGCCGATTTCAGCCACCGGCAAGGGCCATGGCTGGCACGGCAATGTCCTGCTGTTCAAGAAGGGCGTCGTGCGTGACGTGCATCAGATCAGGCTTCCGGGCCTGGAACCGCGCGGCGCGGTGGTGGCCGAGATCGACCTCGACGGAAACCGGACATTGCGCATCATCGCCGCCCATCTCGGCCTGCTGCGCCACTCGCGCTCCCAGCAGGCCCGTGTCGTGCTCGACATCATGAGCAGCGCCGATGAAAAGCCGACGCTGCTGCTTGGCGACCTCAACGAATGGCGGCTCGGCAACCGCTCCGCGCTCAACACGCTGCACGCGACGTTCGGGCCGCAGCCGCCGGCGGTCCCCACCTTCCCCTCGAACCTGCCGCTGCTGGCGCTCGACCGGATCATGACCAATCGGCACGGAATGATCGCGGCGGTGGAAGCGCATGATACGCCGCTCTCGCGCGTTGCCTCCGACCATCTGCCGCTGACGGCCTTCGTTCGTCTATAGGCCCGGTCTGTCGTGCATGGCCTTGAAAAACTCGGGATTCATTTTGGAACGCTAATTCTGTCTGCGAGTTGATACGCATTGAACCGCAGGAGGACGAAACATGAAGAAGTTATTCTTGGCTTCCATGGTGGCATTGGCCGCCACAGCCGCAGTCATTGCGCCGACGCAAGCCGCAAGCGTGATTATTCAATCCGACGGCAACCAGTATTCACCGGACGATAACGGCCAGATCGTCGTTCGCCGCCATCACCGGCATAACAACGACGAACAGTATGGCGACGACCAGAACGTGCAATATGATAACAACAACGATGGCGAGTATCGCCGCCACCATCGCCATCACCGCTGCCATATGGAGACAGTCGTGCATTGGCGCCATCATCACAAGGTGGTCGAAGACGTTCGCGTCTGCGGCTGAACCTGATCTGGTTTACATCCATGGCGACCGGCCCGCGAAGCGGGCCGGTTTCGTTCTGCCATTCGAAGTCGGTGGTGTGCGAGGCGTGCAGCCGTCGAGGCCGCCTGTTGGGCTCGGCGGCGCTTAGCGTATTTGTGGCTAAAGACTTTGGATTACCGGTCCGCAGGGCCGCGCCAAACCTGTCCAACTGTTAATTCGACTTCGTCAGGGTTCGGTCATATTGGTTGCGCTGGGGGGTGAAAGATGCCGCCATGGACCAGCAACTGGAAATGCCCCTGCAGACGACCGTCACGCCACGCCGTTCGCGTGGCTGGATCCCGTGGCTGATCTTCATTGCCGTTGTCGCCGCGACCGGCGCCTATCTCTATCAGCGTCCGCATGTCGAGGCCAGACAGCCCGGCGGCAGGCGCGGCGGGCAGCCGACGACGATCGGTGCCGCCGCCATCGAAAAGGGCACGATAGACGTCACCCTCAACGCTCTCGGCACGGTCACGTCGCTCTCCACCGTCACCGTCAAGTCGCAGGTCACCGGCCCGCTCATCCAGGTGAATTTCAAGGAAGGCCAGGACGTAAAGAAGGGCGACCTGCTGGCTGAGATCGATCCCCGCCCGTTCCAGGCGGCGCTCGCCCAGGCCCAGGGTCAGCTGGTGCGTGACCAGGCCATGCTCAAGGATGCCGGGCTCGACCTCGTCCGCGACCAGAAGCTGGTCGCCCAGGGGGCGGCAACGCCGCAGACCCTCGACGCGCAGGTCGCCCTTGTCGCGCAGGACCAGGGCTCCGTTCAGGTCGACCAGGCGATGATACAGACCGCCACTCTCAATCTCGACTATTGCCGCATCCTGGCGCCGGTCGACGGACGCGCCGGCCTGCGTCAGGTCGACGAGGGCAATTATGTGACGCCGGGCGACGCCAATGGCATCGTCATCATTACCCAGGTGCAGCCGATCAGTGTGCTGTTCACCGTGCCCGAGGACGAATTGCCGGCCATCGCGCAACGCATGCAGCAGGGCGCCACGCTGCCCACCTCTGCCTTCGACCGCGCCGGCGTCAAGAAGCTTGCCGACGGCCAGCTCGAGACCTTCGACAGTCAGATCGACCCGAGCACCGGCACGATCAAACTACGCGCCAGCTTCGCCAATGACACACGCGTCCTCTACCCCAACCAGTTCGTCAACGTCGCGCTGCTGGTCGACGAGCACAAGGACGTGGCGATCGTCCCGATCGCCGCGATCCAGCGCGGCCTGCCCGGCACCTTCGTCTACCTGGTCAACCCAGACAGCACCGTTTCCGTGCGCAAGATCACGCTGGGCGTCACCAATGGCGAGCGTGTCGAGATCCTCGCCGGCCTGAACCCCGGCGACCGTGTCGTCGTCGACGGCGCCGACAAACTGCGCGACGGCGCCCATATCAACCTTCAGCAGGACGGCCAGGCGCCGAGCCCGGCGCAGTCCTCGCCACAGGCACCCTCTCAGCCATCAACACCCGCAGCGGCAGCGACAACCCCGCCAGCTCAAGCCCAACCTGGCGCTCAATCCCCACCCGACCAGCCAGCAGCGGATGCGCCAAATCCGGACAGCTCAGGCAGACACAAGGGCAAGGGCCACAAGCATCGACATTCGGACTCGGGACAGCCGGACTCGGGGCAGCCAAATTCGGGTCAAGCGGAGTCCGGGCAGCAGCAATGAGCCCGTCGCGAGCCTTCATCCTGCGGCCGGTGGCGACATCGCTGTTCATGGTCGCCATCATGCTGTCTGGCCTGCTGGCCTACCGCTATCTGCCCGTCTCGGCCCTGCCTGAGGTCGACTATCCCACCATCCAGGTGCAGACCTTCTATCCCGGCGCCAGCCCGGACGTCATGACGTCCTCGGTCACAGCGCCCTTGGAGGTCCAGCTCGGCCAGATCGCCAACCTCAACCAGATGAACTCTGTGAGTTCGGCCGGGTCCTCGGTCATCACGCTGCAGTTCAGCTTGGCGATCTCGCTTGATGTCGCCGAACAGGAGGTGCAGGCCGCCATCAACGCAGCCGGCAATCTGCTGCCGGCCGACCTGCCGGCGCCGCCGATCTACGCCAAGGTCAACCCGGCCGACGCGCCGGTGCTGACGCTCGGCCTGACCTCGGCGACGATGCCGCTGCGCGACGTGCAGCAGCTTGCCGACACCAGGCTGGCGCAGAAGATATCGCAGCTGCCGGGCGTCGGCCTGGTCAGCCTCAGCGGTGGCCAGCGCCCCGCGGTGCGCGTCCAGGCCGACCCGCGCAAGCTCGCCGCCTACGGTCTCAACCTCGATGATCTGCGCACCACCTTGGGCAGCGCCAACGTCAACACGCCAAAGGGCAATTTCGACGGACCGTCGCGCGCCTACACCATCAACGCCAACGACCAGTTGAAGAGCGCCGACGAGTACCGTTCGCTGATCGTCGCCTATAAGGATGGCGCGCCGGTGCGGCTGAGCGATGTGGCCGACGTGATCGACGCCACCGAGAACAACCGGCTGGCGGCCTGGATGAACAGCACGCCGGCGATCATCCTCAACATCCAGCGTCAGCCCGGCGCCAACGTGATCGACGTGGTCGACCGCATAAAGGCGCTGCTGCCGCAGCTCCAGGCCTCGCTGCCGAACGCCGTCGACGTCAAGGTGCTGACCGACCGCACCACGACCATCCGCGCTTCGGTGCGCGACGTCGAATATGAGCTGACGCTGTCGATCATCCTGGTCGTGCTGGTCATCTTCGTCTTCCTGCGCAGCGCGCGCGCCACGCTGATCCCGAGCCTCTCGGTTCCCCTGTCGCTGGTCGGCACGCTTGGCGTCATGTATCTGTTCGGCTTCAGCCTCGACAATCTGTCGCTGATGGCGCTGACCATCGCCACCGGCTTCGTCGTCGATGACGCCATCGTCGTCATCGAGAACGTCGCGCGCTATGTCGAGGAAGGCGCGACACCGCTTGAAGCGGCGCTGAAAGGGTCGCAGCAGATCGGCTTCACCATCATCTCGCTGACCGTGTCGCTGATCGCGGTGCTGATCCCGCTTTTGTTCATGGGCGATGTCGTCGGCCGCTTGTTCCGGGAATTCTCCATCACGCTGGCCACCACCATCCTGATTTCGGCCGTGGTGTCGCTGACGCTGGTGCCGATGGCCTGCGCCAAGCTGCTCAAACCGATGGCGGCGGTGCGCGAGAACGCCTTGCAGCGCGCCAGCCGCGACTTCTTCGACTGGGTGATCCGGGGTTACGGCCGGGCGCTGACCTGGGTGCTCGACCGGCAGACGCTGATGCTCGTAGTCGCGGCGGCGACGCTGGTGCTGACGGCGGCGCTCTACGTGGTCATCCCCAAGGGGTTCTTCCCGGTGCAGGACACCGGCGTCATCCAGGCCATATCAGAGGCGCCGCAGTCGATCTCCTATGCCGCCATGGCCGACCGCCAGCAGCAGTTGGCCGCCATCATCCTCAGGGATCCCGATGTCGACAGCCTGTCGTCCTTCATCGGCGTCGACGGCACCAACACCACGATGAATGTCGGCCGCATCCTGATCAACCTCAAGGCGCATGAACAGCGCACCGCCGATATCACGCAGGTCATCGCGCGGCTGAAACAGGAAGCCGCTTCGGTAGCGGGCGTCACGCTCTACCTGCAGCCGATTCAGGACTTGACCATCGACGGCCAGGTCAGCCGCACCCAGTATCAATTCGTGCTCCAGGACGCCAATGCCGACGAACTGGGAGAATGGACGCCGAAGCTGCTCGCAAAGTTGAACACGCTGCCGCAGCTCGCCGATGTCGCCAGCGACCTGTCGAACAGCGGCCTTGCCGTCTTCGTCGACATCGACCGCGACCAGGCCGCCCGCTTCGGCATCACACCGGCGACCGTCGACAACGCGCTCTACGATGCTTTCGGCCAGCGCATGGTCTCGACCATCTACACCACATCAAGCCAGTACCGCGTCATTCTCGAGGCCGCCCCGTCCGAGCAGGATTCGCTCAAGGCGCTCTCCTCCGTCTATCTGCCGTCGTCGACGGGCGGCGCGCCGGTGCCGCTGTCGGTGGTGGCCACCACCCATATCGCCACCACACCGCTGCAGATCACCCATATGGGTCAATTCCCGGCCACCACCGTCTCGTTCAACCTGGCGCCCGGCGCGTCGCTCGGCGAAGCGGTCACCGCGATCGACCACGCGCAGGCTGACATCGGCATGCCGCTCAGCATCATCACCAGCTTCCAGGGTGCGGCGCGCGCCTTCCAGGCTTCGCTCGACAACACGCTGTTCCTGATCCTGGCGGCGGTGGTGACGGTCTACATCGTGCTCGGCGTGCTCTATGAGAGCTTCATCCACCCGATCACCATCCTGTCGACGCTGCCTTCGGCTGGCATCGGCGCGCTGCTGGCGCTGATGATCGCCGGCCAGGACCTGACCATCATCTCGATCATCGGCATCATCCTGTTGATCGGCGTGGTCAAGAAGAACGCCATCATGATGATCGACTTCGCGCTCGACGCGCAGCGCCATGAAGGCAAGACACCGCGCGAGGCCATCTACCAGGCCTGCCTGCTGCGCTTCCGCCCGATCCTGATGACGACACTGGCGGCGATGCTGGGTGCCTTGCCGCTGACGCTGGGCACCGGCGTCGGCTCGGAACTGCGCCATCCCTTGGGCGTCTCCATTGTCGGCGGCTTGCTGCTCAGCCAGTTGCTGACACTATTCACCACGCCGGTCATCTATCTCTGGTTCGACCGCCTTGCCGCCCGCTTGCGAGGCATCGAGCCCAACCTGCCACGTACCCCCGATCTTCCCGACCGCCCCAATCTTCCTCGCGGACATGGCGCGGACGCCAGGCCATGAACCTGTCGGTTCCCTTCATCCGGCGGCCGGTGGCGACGACGCTGCTGACCTTCGGCCTGCTGGCGGCCGGGCTGGTGGCGTTTCCGCAATTGCCGGTGGCACCGCTGCCCGCCGTCGACTACCCCGTCATCTCCGTGTCTGCCTCGCTGCCGGGTGCTAGCCCCCAGGTGGTTGCCAACACCGTCGCCAGCCCGCTCGAGCGGCATCTCGGCGAAATTGCCGACGTCAACGAAATGACCTCGTCGAGCAGCGTCGGCAGCGCCCGCATCACCTTGCAGTTCGGGCTTGACCGCGACATTGACGGCGCCGCGCGCGACGTCCAGGCGGCGATCAACGCCGCCCGCGCCGACCTGCCGTCCAGCCTGCGCTCCAATCCGACCTATCGCAAGGTCAATCCCGCCGACGCCCCGATCCTCATCCTGTCGATGACGTCGGACACTTTGTCCAAGGGTCAGCTCTTCGATGCCGCCAGCACCGTTCTGGCGCAGAAACTCTCGCAGGTCGACGGCATCGGCGAGGTATTGGTCGGCGGCAGCTCGCTGCCGGCGGTGCGCGTCGAGCTCAACCCGCAGGTGCTCTATGATTACGGCATCGGCCTGGAGGATGTGCGCGCGGCCCTTGCCTCGGCCAACGCCCATAGCCCCAAGGGCGCCATCGATGTCGGCGAGCAGCGTTATCAGATCTACGCCAACGACCAGGCCAACCAGGCGGAGGCCTACCGCTCGCTGATCGTTGCCTACCGCAACGGCGCGCCGGTCAGGCTTTCCGATGTCGGCCAGGTCAACGATTCCGTCGAGAACATCCGCAATGCCGGTCTGGCCAACGGCAAGCCGGGCGTGCTCATCATCCTCAACCGCTCGCCCAACGCCAACATCATCGCGACGGTGGACCGGGTGAAGGCGCTGCTGCCGACGCTGCGCGCCTCGATCTCGCCGGCCATCGACCTGTCGCTTGCCGTCGATCGCTCAACCACCATCCGCGCCTCGCTGAGCGAGGTCGCGCAGACCCTGATGATCGCCATCGGCCTGGTGATCCTTGTCGTCTTCGCCTTCCTGCGCGACGTGCGCTCGGCGCTGGTGCCGATCGTGGCGGTGCCGGTCTCCCTGATCGGCACGCTGGGCGCAATGTATCTGATGGGCTTCAGCATCGACAATCTGTCGCTGATGGCGATGACGGTGGCCACCGGCTTCGTCGTCGACGACGCCATCGTCGTGCTGGAAAACATCTCTCGCCACACCGCTTCCGGCATGGGCCGCATGGAGGCGGCGATCAAGGGCTCCCAGGAAGTCGGCTTCACCGTGCTGTCGATGAGCCTGTCGCTGATCGCCGTCTTCATTCCGATCCTGCTGATGGGCGGCATTGTCGGCCGGCTGTTTCGCGAATTCGCCATAACGCTCTCGGCGGCGATCCTTGTCTCGCTCGCAATATCGCTGACCACCACGCCGATGATGTGCTCGATCCTGCTGCGGCCCGAGCGGGAACGTGAACACGGCCGGCTCTACCGCTTCAGCGAGCGTATCTTCGAGGGCATGCTGGGCTTCTATCGCCGGTCGCTGTCCTGGGCACTCGACAATCCGCTGCTGGTCATGGCGGTGCTGGCGGCCACGCTCTGCCTCAATGGCTACCTCTATGTCACCATCCCAAAAGGCTTCTTCCCGCAGCAGGATACCGGACGGCTGACCGGCTCGATCCAGGCCGACCAGGCGACCTCCTTCCAATCGATGTCGCAGAAGCTCAGCCAGTTCGCCGGCATCGTCAGCAAGGATCCGGCCGTCGACACCGCGGTCGGCTTCACCGGCGGCGGCCAGACCAATTCCGGCTTCATGTTCGTGTCGCTGAAGCCGTTGGCCGAGCGCAAGATCTCCGCCGACCAGGTCATCGCCAGGCTGCGGCCCGAACTGGCAGTGGTGCCGGGCGCCACGCTCTTCCTGCAGGCTGTGCAGGATATCCGCGTCGGCGGGCGGCAGTCGAACGCGCAGTACCAGTACACCTTGCAAGGGGACAGTTTCGACGAGTTGGCGGAATGGGCGCCAAAGCTCGCCGCCGCTCTGCAGACGGAACCCAGGCTCACCGACGTTAACTCAGACCAGCAGAACAAGGGCCTGGAAGCGGACGTCACCATCGACCGCGATACGGCAACGCGCCTCGGCATAACTGCCAGCCAGATCGACAACACGCTCTACGATGCCTTCGGACAGCGCCAGGTGTCCACCATCTATGTCCAGCGCAACCAGTATCATGTCATCATGGAGGTGGCGCCGCAGTACTGGCAGAACCCGGATGCGCTGAACAAGGTCTATGTCAGCACATCGGGCGGCTCGGTGCATGGTTCGCAGGCGAGCAATGCGGTCGCCGGTACATTCGCTGTATCAGGCCAGTCCACCTCGGCTCAGTCGGTCGCCGCCGACGCCGCGCGCAACCAGGCCAACAATTCCATCACCAGCACCGGCAGGACGGCGGCTTCGACCGGTTCGGCGGTCAGCACCGGACAAGAGACGATGGTGCCGCTGTCGGCCGTCGCGCATTACGGCCCCGGCAGCACGCCGCTTTCGGTCAACCACCAGGGCCTGTTCGTCGCCACCACCCTGTCGTTCAACCTGGCGCCGGGCGTAGCCCTCAGCGACGGCGTCGCGGCCATCAACGCGGCCGCCGACCGCATCGGCATGCCGGCTACCATCCATGGCAGTTTCCAGGGCACGGCGCGCGTCTTCCAGGACTCGCTGTCCGATCAGCCGCTGCTGATCCTTGCCGCGCTGATCGCCGTCTATGTCGTGCTCGGCATTCTCTACGAAAGCTACGCGCACCCGCTGACCATTCTCTCGACCTTGCCCTCGGCCGGCGTCGGCGCCTTGCTGGCGCTGACCCTGTTCAACATCGAGTTCTCGATCATGGCGCTGATCGGCATCATCCTCCTGATCGGCATCGTCAAGAAGAATGCCATCATGATGATCGACTTCGCGCTCGCCGCGGAACGCAACGAAGGCAAGCCGGCGCATGAAGCCATCTACCAGGCGTGCCTGCTGCGCTTCCGCCCGATCATGATGACGACCATGGCAGCACTGTTCGGCGCCGTGCCGTTGGCGATCGGCCTTGGCGAAGGCGCCGAACTGCGCCAGCCGCTCGGCATCGCCATCGTCGGTGGCCTGATCCTGAGCCAGATCCTGACCCTCTACACGACGCCGGTGATCTACATCTATGTCGACCGCCTCGGTCGCTGGGGCCGGCAGTTGCGTTCGCGGACCCGATATCCCTGGCAGCCAGGTGTGCAGCCAGGAGAATGAGGAAGGCACAGCGTGCCGGCTCTCTCAGTCGATCACGACCTGTCAACTTTGCGTTCCTTGCCGTCTAACGGATCGGAACGCTCCTATATGGATTGTGCGGGCCACGAACCGCCGGCGATGAGAGGATCATCGCGACGCGACGGAAGCAGATTGGCCCGCGATCGGAAAGCGATAGCCTTACCGCTTTTCCCGTTGAAGGGAGGCGCAACCATGCGCAGTTTCACACCGAAGATCATAGCAATCGCATCGCTCCTGGCGGCGGTACCGTTGTCGAGTGCTTACGCAGTGCACCGCCACAGGGTCGAACCGGGCGGGATGTCGGCCGAGTCCAGGGCGGTCCTGGATCAGCTGCAAGGCTTGAAGCAGGGGATTGTCGAGGCCATGGATGCAAAGGCGATCACCCCTGAGCAGGAGCACGATCTGATGATGCAGGCCGACATCATCCATCGCTCGGCGGCGAGCGGCGACTACCAAGGCATGCTTGGCCAGATCGAGAATCTGGATCAGCAACTGCAAACCGATTCCGGCGGCGGCACCTATATCGGCGACGGCAGCGATGGCGGCTATTACCCGAACGGCTGATAGAGGCCGACAATGATGGCACGGCGCCTCCGGTGAATTTCAGGGGCGCCGGCTTTTCGATACCGGCCTCGTGGTGCTCGCCACGCAGCTGCTCTCGGCAGTCCTGCCAGCGGACAGGAATGCGGTCAATCCTCACGTGACCCTATGACAACGGCTCCCGGATTGCGGCGGCAACCCTTGATCACTGTGCGATCAAAGTATTGTGCAATGCAACAACGGTCGAACATTCGTCGATTTGGGGCGATCTGGTCTTCAGCACAACGTCCGATCCCACCGTCGATTCAGGAAATCTGCCATGTCCGATGCTCCGCCCTCACCGACGTCGAAGAGCACGAGGCGCGCGGTAGCCGGCCTGTTGATCGTGGCGCTTGCCGGCGGCCTGTGGATCGAACGAAGCCATCTGGCACCGATGCTGAACGAACTCCAAGGCTCCAGCCAGGCCGCCGCGGCAAAACCACCGGTCCAGGCCAAGGGTGTCCCCGTCACTCTGACAACGGCCAGGCAAGGGGAATTCCCCCTCTATCTTGACGGGCTCGGAACCGTGCAGGCGCTCAACACCGTCACCGTGCGGGCCCAGGTTACCGGCCAGCTCATCAAGATCGGCTTCACCCAGGGACACATGGTCAACAAGGGCGACCTGCTCGCCCAGATCGATCCGCGCACCTATGAAGCCGCGCTCGCCCAGGCGAGCGGGCAGTTGGCGCGTGATCAGGCCGCACTGAAGGGAGCGCAGCTTGATCTCGAGCGCGACGCGGTTCTGGTCAAGCAGAAGGCGCTCGCCCAACAGACGCAGGACGATCAGGCCGCTCTCGTTGGCCAGGACCAGGGTACGGTGCAGGCCGACCAGGCCGCGGTCCAGGCCGCGCAGGTCAACCTCGCCTATTGCCGCATCGTTTCGCCAGTCACCGGCAGGGCTGGCTTCCGGCTCGTCGACGAGGGCAATCTGGTTCAGCCGGCCGATGCCGGGGGCATTGTCAGCATCGACCAGGTGCAGCCGATCAGCGTCGTCTTTCCGGTCGCGCAGGATCAAATTCCAGCCATCGGCAAGGCGCTCGATGCTGGTCAGGCACCTGTGCTGGCCATGGCGGAAGACGGACACACGATCCTGTCCAAGGGCACGCTTTCCTACACCAACAATCAGGTCGACGCGGCGACCGGCACGATCAGCCTCAAGGCGACATTCGCCAACGAAGACAACGCGCTTTGGCCGGGCCAGTCGGTCACCGTCAGATTGCTGCTCAACACGCTAAAGGACGTGACGCTGATATCCGAGGATGCCGTGCAGCACGGCCCTGACGGACTGTTTGCCTATGTTTCAGGCGACGATGACAAGGCACAGATGCGGCCGATCAAGGTGGCGCAGACCGGCAACGGCCAGACCGTGGTGAGTGATGGCATCAAGCCCGGCGACAAGACCGTGACCGACGGCGCCTATGGTGTCCAGCCCGGCGTCCTGCTGGACGCGACCATCAATCAGGGCACGCCTCAACAAGTGCCGCCGCCGGCCGGCATCGACACCGCACAGACCTCGTCCACGTCCGCCAACCCAGCGCAAGCCGTTCAAGCACAGAAGTGAGCAGATCCCATGGCGGCTGACGGCGGTCTATCCTCTCCCTTTATCAGGCATCCGGTGGCGACATCGCTGCTGATGGTCGCGATCCTTCTGATCGGCATCGCGGCCTATCCGCTGTTGCCGGTGGCGCCCCTGCCGCAGGTGGATTTCCCCACCATTCAGGTGTCCGTGCAGTTTCCCGGAGCGAGCCCCACCACAATGGCGTCATCCGTCGCCCAGCCGCTTGAGAGCGCCTTTGCGCAGATCTCGGGCATTTCGGAGATGACGTCGTTGAATTCGCTCGGCTCTTCGCAGATCACGCTCCAGTTCGACCTCAATCGCAATATCGACGGCGCAGCCAATGACGTGCAGGCCGCGATCAATTCCGCCGCCGGCCAGCTGCCGACAAGCCTGCCGACCCCACCGACCTATCGCAAGGTCAACCCGGCGGATTCGCCCATCCTGCTTTTGTCGGCAACGTCGGATACTATGCCGCTGACGGCCGTCGACGATGAGGTGGAAACCAAGCTCGGGCAGCAGCTCAGTCAATTGCCGGGTGTCGCCCAAGTGCTCTATGGCGGCCAGCAGAAACCAGCCATCCGGGTGCAGCTGGATCCGGCCAAGCTGGTGTCCAAGGGACTGACGCTGGAGGACGTCCGCAGCCAGTTGAACGGCGTCACCGTCAACAGCCCCACCGGCAGCATCGACGGCGCGACGCACAGCTACACCATCTACACCAACGACCAGCTCATCCAGGTGACGAAGTGGAATGACGTCATCGTCAGCTATCAGAACGGATCGCCGCTCTATCTCAGGGACATCGGCAATGCCGTCAGCGCCGCACAGGACAGCAAGCAGGCCGCCTGGGCAAATGGCAAGCGCGGCATCTTCCTCATCATTTTCAAGCAGCCCGGCGCCAACGTCATCGAAACGGTCGACCGCATCAATGCCGAGCTGCCGCGCCTCACGGCCACCATGTCGCCCGGCATCAAGATCGGCGTCCTGAGCGACCGGACGCAGACCATTCGCGCCGCCGTGAGCGACGTCCGCAACACGCTCCTGATCACCATCGTGCTCGTCATCGCCGTTATCTTCGTGTTCCTGCGCAATGTCAGGGCGACGGCAATTCCAAGCCTCACGGTGCCGCTCGCTTTGTTCGGGGCCTGCGCGATGATGTGGATCGCCGGCTTCACCCTCGACAACCTCTCGCTGATGGCCCTGACCATCGCCGTCGGTTTCGTCGTCGACGACGCGATCGTCGTCCTCGAAAACATCCAGCGGCACATCGAGGATGGAATGACCGCCTTCGACGCGGCGATGACAGGCGCCGGAGAAATCGGCTTCACCATCCTGTCGATCAGCCTGTCGCTGATCGCGGTCCTGCTGCCGCTGCTTTTGATGAGCGGTATCATCGGCCGGCTGTTTCGCGAATTCTCGCTGACGCTTGCCATGACGATCGTCGTTTCGGCCGTCGTCTCGCTGACATTGATCCCGATGCTGGCATCGCGCTTCCTGCGCAGCGAGCACGCCGCCAAGCACGGCAGGCTGTACAATTGGAGCGAACGCGGTTTCGACGGGCTGGCGAAAGCATACGAATGGGCGCTTGATGTCGCCCTGCATTTCCGGTTCGTCACCTTGTGTATCTTCATCGCATCGGTTGCGCTGTCCGTCTTTCTCTTTGTCTGGATCCCGAAAGGCTTCTTTCCGCAGCAGGATACAGGCCTGATCACCGGCCAGTCGGAAGCGTCGCAAGATATCTCGTTTGCCAAGATGCTCGAACGCCAGCGTGCGCTCGGCGCGGTCGTGCAGGCGGATCCCGACGTCGCCAGCGTGGCCATGGCCGTTGGTGGCGTCGGCAACCCCTTGAACAGCGGGCGTGTCTTCATCACGCTGAAACCACGCGATCAGCGGCAGGCGACAGCCGACGAGATCATCCGCCGTCTCCAGCCCAAATTGGCCAAGGTCGAGGGCGCGCATTTGTTCCTCCAGGCAGCGCAGGACGTGCGCGTCGGCGGCCGTGCCTCACGCACCCAGTATCAGATGAGCCTGACCAGCCCCGACATCGACGCGCTGAACAGGTGGTCACCAAAAGTGCTCGCCAGGCTCAAGACCTTGCCTGGCCTTTCAGACGTTGCGTCGGACCAGCAGACGAATGGCACCACGCTGACGCTGACCATCGATCGCGCCCAGGCAGAGCGCTACGGCATCCAGCCAAGCGTGATCGACAGCACGCTCGACGATGCCTTCGGCCAGCGCCAGATCGCCCAGTATTTCACCCAGCTTGCAAGCTACGACGTGATCATGGAGGTCCTGCCGTCACTGCAGGGCGACATCAACACGCTGGACAAGCTTTATGTGAAATCGGCAAGCGGCGCCGATGTCCCGCTCTCGGTCCTCGCCCACTGGACCACCGTGCCGGTCCAGCCGTTGCAGATCAGCCATGAAAGTCAGTTTCCGTCCGTCACGCTCAGTTTCAACCTGGCAGCGGGCACCTCGATCGGCGATGCCACGAATACGGTCACGCAGGCCTTGCAGGACATGCACCTGCCGCCGACGATCAACACCAGTTTCGAAGGCACCGCGCAGGCTTTCCAGCAGTCGCTCGCCTCCATTCCGCTCTTGCTGTTGGGTGCTTTGGTGGCGGTGTATCTGATCCTGGGCATTCTCTATGAAAGCTACATCCACCCGCTGACCATCCTGTCCACTTTGCCATCGGCCGGCATTGGTGCTGTCGCGACCCTGATGCCCCTGGGCTATGATTTCAGCCTGATCGCCTTGATCGCCGTCATTCTGTTGATCGGCATCGTCAAGAAGAACGGTATCATGATGGTCGACTTCGCCATCGAGGGCGAACGCCGCGATGGCCTGTCGAGCGAGGACGCCATCCGCAGGGCAGCCCTGATCCGCTTTCGACCGATCATGATGACGACGATGGCAACCATGCTCGGTGCCGTTCCCCTGATGCTCGGTCACGGAACGGGATCGGAATTGCGGCAACCGCTTGGCGCGGCCATGTTTGGCGGTCTGGCCGTCAGCCAGGCGCTGACCCTGTTCACCACCCCGGTGGTCTACCTTTACCTCGACCGTCTCTCGCAATGGGCCTCCAAAAGCCGCCGCGGTTCGGCCGCGACGACCGGCGCCCCCCCACAGCCGGTGCCTCTCGAGCGATGACAGAAAAGGAACGACGCGCCGGGGCATTGACCGGCAAGTCGCTCCCTATTGGATGGATGCAACGCAAACCGCCGCGGTCTGCGCCATATCCTGGCAGAACGCCGGACCGTCGAGGCGCGGATCCTCGATCAGCGCCTGGGCGTCACCACCGGCGGGTTGCCCAGTGAAGAACACGGGAACCGGCTGGCCGCCACCGTGGCCGGCCGCGCTGTAGGCAACGACGCTGGCCGTGTCGGCCGATGGCACCACGCTGCCTGGCTGCACCACGAGGTTCGCGCCGACATAGGTCAGATCGTAGTTCGCCGAAACGGCAAGACTGCCCTGCTCGATGGCATAGCTGCCAGGCGCGCTTGCGGTGGTCGCATCGGTCGAAAGTGCGCCGCTGGGCGTGTCGCTGCCGGCCAGTCCCAGGCCGCCGACCGTGTAGGTGAGCGGTGGATTGGCGCTTCCTTGCGGCCGGCTTTGCGCATCGGCCACGACCGTAATGGCGCGCTTGCCGATGCTGAAATCCGACCCGACGAAGCCGATGTCGTAGTTTGAATTGGCGCTGCCGGAGAGTGTGCCCTGGCCGATCGCGTAGCTGCCGGCATTCTCGCCCGCCACCCGGTCGAGCGCGCCGACAAGGGCTGCGCCATTGCCGAGATCGGTGTTGGTGTAGGCATAGGAGGACGGATCGGCATTACCGTAGATCTTGCCCTGGCCCGCATTGGCGGTGACCGTCACCGACCGTTTGCCGATGCTGAAATTAGCGGCGACATAGCTGATGTCGTAGTTGCCATTGGCGGCGTCGGACAGCGTACCTCGGCCGATCGCATAGGTGCCGACATTCTCCCCGCTTGCGCGGTCGAGCGTGCCAACCAGCGCTGCACCATGGCCGAGATCGGAGACGGTGTAGCCATAGGAGGATGGGTCATTGTCGCCATAGGTCTTGCCCTGATCCGCATCGGCCGTAACCGTGATGGCGCGCTTGCCGATGGTGAAGTTGGCGCCGAGATAGGTGATGTCGTAGTTCGCGTTGGAGACGTCGAGGCTGCCTTGGCCAATGGCATATGTCCCGGCGTCCTCGCCAGCCATGCGGTCGAGGGCGCCCACAAGGCCAACGCCACTGCCGAGATCAGAGACGGTATAGCCATAAGACAGCGGATCGCTGTCACCATACGTCTTGCCCTGGCCCGCATTGGCGGTGACCGTGATGGCGCGTTTGCCGATGATAAAATCGGCGCCGACATAGCTAATATTGTAGTTCGCGTTGGCGCTGTTGGTGAGCGTGCCCTGACCGATTGCGTAGGTACCGGCATCCTCGCCAGCCGCCCGATCGAGAGCGCCGACCAGCGCGACGCCACCGCCGAGATCGGAAACCGAATAGCCGTAGGAGGCAGGATCGGCATCGCCATAGGTCTTGCCCTGGCCAGCATTGGCGGTGACCGTGACCGACCGCTTGCCGATGCTGAATTCCGCGCCGACATAGCTGATGTCGTAATTCGCGTTGGCGCTGTTGGTCAGCGTGCCCTGCCCGATCGCATAGGTGCCGACACCCTCACCGTCAACCCGGTCGAGAGCGCCGACAAGCGCCGCGCCGTTGCCAAGGCTTGAAACCGTATAGCCAAGCGTCGGATCGGCGTTGCCGTAGGTCTTGCCCTGGCCCGAATTGGCCGTGACCGTCACCGCGCGCTTGCCAATGCTGAAGCTGGAGCCGACGAAGGTGATGTCGTAATTCGCGTTGCCAGCGTTGGTCAGCGAGCCCTGGCCGATGGCATAAGTCCCGACATTTTCGCCGGCTGCCCGATCGAGGGCACCGACCAGTGCCGCGCCGCTGCCAAGGTCGGAGACCGTGTAGCCAAGCGCCGGGTCGGCGTCGCCATAGGTCTTGTTCTGACCTGGATTGGCCGTAACGGTGACCGCGCGCTGGCCGATGGTAAAGTTCGAACCGACATAGGTGATGGCATAGTTGGAGTTGGCCGCATCCGTGAGCGTGCCCCGGCCAATCGCATAGGCGCCGGCGTCCTCGCCCACTGCGCGGTCGAGACTGCCGACCAACGCCGCGCCACCGCCGAGATCGGTGTAGCTGTAGTCCAGGGATGACGGATCGGCATTGCCGTAGGTCTTGCCCTGACCGGCCGTCGCGGTGACCGTGACGGCTCGCTTGCCGATGCTGAAATCGGCGCCGACATAGGTGATGCGGTAATTTGCGTTGGCCACGTCGGTGAGGCTGCCCCGGCCGATCGTGTAATTTCCAACATCCTCGCCAGTCGCGCGATCGAGATCGCCGACAAGGGCTTCGCCATTGCCGAGGCTGGAAACGGTATAGCCGTAAGACGCTGGATCGGCGTTGCCGTAGGTCTTGCCTTGGCCTGTATTGGCCGTCACCGTGATCGCACGCTTGGCTATGGTGAAGTTCGAACCGACATAGCTGATGTCGTAATTCGCGTTCGACACGTCGAGGCTGCCCTGGCCGATGGCATAGGTGCCGGCATCCTCGCCTGCGACGCGATCCAGGCTGCCGGTCAAAGCCACGCCGCTGCCGAGGTTGGAGACCGTGTAGGTGTAGCTCGCCGGGTCGGCATCGCCATAGGTCTTGCCTTGGCCGAGATCCGCCGTCACCGTCACCGCACGCTTGTCGATGGTGAAATTGGCGCCGACATAGGTGATGTCGTAGTTCGTGTTGCTGGCGTTGGTCAGCGTGCCCTGGCCGATCGAATAGCTGCCGGCATTCTCGCCGACGGCACGGTCGAGCGAGCCCACGAGAGCGATGCCATTGCCAAGATCCGAAACCGTGTAGGTGTAGGAAGCCGGATCACCATCGCCGTAGGTTTTGTGCTGGTCGGGATCGGCCGTGACAGTGATCGCCCGTTTGGCGACGCTGAGCACACCCGTACTGCTGAAGGCGAAACCATAGCCGTTGAGCCCGATGAGGCTGCCGGAGGCGATGGTGATCGCATAAGGCCCGCCACCGACCTGCTCGTCGGCGGGCAGCGTGGCGGACGACAGCGATGGGGCGCCGGTGAATGTGTTGGCGGCACTGTCGCCGAGATAGGCATTGGCGACACCTGTCTGATAGCCCGACACCGTGTAGGCGAGCGCCGGCACCGCGGCGTCGCCATAGGTCTTGGTGGTGTTGGTCGAAGTGAAGGTCAGCGTCGGCTGATAAGCGAAGACATAGCGGTTACCGCTCGCGCTCACCGTTGCGCCCGCCGCCGTATTCCACACCGCCGTGTTGCCGCTGTTGAGATTGCCGAATGTGTTGCCGGTCGGGTTCGCCGCATAGACCAGCCAGCGGCCACTGGTCGCGGTGACGGCGTCGCTGCCGCGGCTGTTGACGAAGCTGCCCATTGCCGACAGCACCGGATCGGTGCCGCTGACCGTGGCGCCGGCGGCGATCGTCAGAGTGCTCGTTGTCTGAAGCTTGACCTGGCCTGTCGTGGTGGCGCCCGCGGTGGTCACGCCGCGCGCGCTGGCGACAGTGCCGACGACAAGGCCGCCCTGGTCGTACAGGCTGACCGACCCTGCATTGGCGGCCACCGTGCCGATCTGATTGCCGCCATTGCCCAGGGCGAAACTGCCGGTGCCGCCGAGAACGAGCGATGCAGCCACCAACCCGTTGATCTGCGTGACTGTGCCGTTCGACGACAGCGCCAGCGTGCCGGCGCCGATCGACACCGCCTGGTCGATCGCGAAGGTGGTCGCCGCCGTCTCGATCTGCCAGTTGGCGAAGGAGAGGCTGCCGACATAGGTCGAGCCGACCGTCGCGGAAGCCGCGTCTTGCAGCGTCGAAAGGGACGTGATCGAGCTGTCCGCTTCATCGAGACGCCAATTGCCGTAGACGTTCAGGTTGGAGACATTTCCGCCCGACAGGCCTGTCCGGAACGTCACGCCGTTTTGCGCGCCCGAGCTATTGGCCGGATCCGCATCGCGCACGGTGTAGGCCAGCACGCTGTCGTTGATCCAGCCGGTCGGCACGGCGATATAGTAATAGCCATTGACGCCAGTGGTGACGGTGCCGATGTCGACACCGTTCGAGACGCCGGTGACGAAGCCGGGATTCTTCACATAATAGGGTTGCTTCGTGCCGGAAGAGAGCGGGGTGACGCCGCTGTCCTTGTAGGCAATGCCGGAAATCGCCTGGACCCCGTTCGGATAAAAGCTCTTCAGATAGGGATAAAGGCCTCCGGTGCCGCCACCGAAGGCCGCGCTCAGGCTAGCGGCGTAACCGCCTTGCAGTTGCACTGTGGTGAGACCCGTGCTGGTGACGCCCGCGGTGCCATTACCGGATACGCCCGTGGTCGTTCCGGACGTCGTGGTGTCGAAATAGACATTCGTGACCGTCCCGTACGAGAAGCCGACGCTGCCTCCGATGGAGGTAGAGCCGGTCGTCCCGTTGACTGCGCCGGTGGAATAGCCGTCGCTGACGGCGCCGCTGTTGAATCCGACCAGGCCGCCTACATATTGACCGCCGAGCACGCTTCCCAAGGCATAGACTTGGCTGACAATGCCGCCGGGGCCATTGTAGCCGACGATACCGCCGACATTGTTTGCGTTGTTGCTATCGACAGCCACGGTAGAGAATGATCGCGTGACGGTACCGTCATTTCGGCCGACCAGGCCGCCCGAACTGCTGACGCCTTGGAGATAGCCGCTGGCCCAGACGCCGGAGATCGTGCCGTTGTTCCAACCAGCGATCGCACCCGTTTCGTAGGAGCCGCTGGTGTAGCTGTCGACGAGCCCGACATTGCGCACCACGCCGGCCCCGCCGACATAGCCGAACAGGCCGACATAATTCGCCGGGATCTGTCGGACCCAGATCTGGTTGATGATGTGGCCGAGCCCGTCGAACGTGCCGTTGAAGCCGTTGCCGCCATTCTGGATGTTGGTGTTGCCGTCGGTGCCGAGCGCCGTGAACCCCAGCAAATTGTTCCACGAATAGGTGGAACTGGCTTCGATGTCGTTGGCGAGTGCGTAGCGCCCGTTCAGCCCGCTGTTGATCGCTTGCAACTGGTTGACGTCGTAGATCAGTGCATAGCTCTGCCCGTTGATCGACAGCGCCTGCGCCCCTTGCGTGCCCGTGAAAGTCATCTTCGCACCGAGCGCATAGGAGATTGTGCCGCCGCTGCCGCCATTGTTGGTGACCAATGAAATGCCGCCGACACCGCCGATCGTGGCGTTCGCATTGAAGACGATCGAGTGATAGGCGTTGAGCGTCAGCGTGTTGGCGCTCCAGCTGATCGGCGCCGCGATGGTGATATCGCCGGCCTGCGAGCCGCCGCTGCCCGTCGAAATGGTGACATTGGCCATCGCCAGCTGGTTCTGCAGCGTGGTGACGTTGATGACGCTGTCGTTGGAGTTGGCAGTGAAACCGCCGGTATCGGCACCATTCGAGATGGTGACGTTGTAGGGATCAAGCAACAGGTCGCCAGTGTCGCCGAAGCGGGCGCGCAGGTCGACCTCACCTGTGTAATCGAGGCGTTGCTTGCCCGACACTTCGGTGAAGCCGCCATTGCCGCCGCGCTCGCCACCGCGAGCCGAGATCTTGCCGGCGAAATTCGTCTTCTCGTCGGACCAGACAATGACCGTGCCGCCATCGCCGGTGCCGGTCGCATCGGCGTTGATCGTGGTTGCCGCATCGATCTCGGTCGTTGCCGCGCGTTGCAGGCTGCCGGAACCCTGCTTGTCGCCGCCGATCTTGACCGTGCCGCCGCCATCCTTGCCGGAGGCATCGACGACGGCATGCTTGAGTTTCAGCTTGCGGCCGGTGACCGCGATCTTGCCACCCTTGCCGCCCGCCTTGGCCGAAGCGTCGAGCTTGCCGGAGACTTCGACAGACCCTTCATCGCCGCCCAGCACAATGGCGCCGGACTTGCCGGACACCGTGCGCGCCTCGATGACGCCGGACATATTGACCGCCTGGCGCGCCGCATTCCGGACCGCTGCCGCCTTGAGCTCGACCGTGCCGCCATCGGCGCTGATCAAACCGGAATTGCTGACCAGCGCGCTGCTGCCGTCGGCCTTGGTCGGCACGGAAACCTGCAGAAAGCCGTCGCCGGAGAGATCGAGTGTTGCCTTCTCGCCCGAGCCCAGCCCGACCTTGCCGAGCGGCACGCTGATCGATCCCGCATTGTCGACACTGCCGCCGATCAGCGCGGCATAGCCGCCGCGACCGATGCTGATCGCGCCCTGGTTGGAGACAGCAGCAGAAGCGCCCTTGCCTTCGAAAGACAGCTTGCCGGCCTTGAAATCCTCGTCGCTGATGCCGAGCGTGGAGCCGACAAAGCCGGCGGCACTGACCTTGCCGGTCTTGGAGATGGCAATGCCGTTGGGATTGATGAGAAAGACCTGGCCGTTGGCGTTGAGCTGCCCGGCGATGGTCGAGCTGGTGCCGCCGGTGACACGGTTAAGCATCGTCGAGGTCGATGTCGGCTGGTCGATGGTGACGGTGGCGCCGGCACCGATCGAAAAACTCTGCCAGTTGACGATGGCCGAGTTGGTCGACTGCTTGATGCTCAGTTGCGAAGACGACGGATTGGAGATGGTGACGCCGCCGGACGCGACACTGCCGCCGGTCGGCAGTTCCTGCGCCCGCGCCGATGTGAAGCCGACAAGCGCCGTCGACGCCAGCAGCAGCGCCATCAGCGGTGCACTGGTGCGGTTGAGATGCAGTGGGGAGAAGGGCCGGTAGTGCATGCTGTCCCCTCCCCAGCTATTGGACCGATGCGACGGTGCACACGGAGGCGGTCTGCGCGATACCCTGGCAGAAGGCGAAGCCACCAAGCCGCGGATCCTCGACCAGCGCTTCAGTATCGCCATCCGCCTGCTGGCCGGTGAAGAAGACGGGAGCCGGCGCGCCGGCGCCATGGGCATGGGTATTGTGGGCGACGGTGCTGGCGGCGTCCGATGCTGGCACCGTATTGGGAGCCGAGACAACGAGATCGGCGCCGATATAGGTCAGCTCATAATTGGCCGAAGCAGTGAGGCTTCCCTGTTCGATCGCGTAGATGCCCGGGATGCTGGCAGGCGTAGCGTCGGTCGAGAGCGCGCCGGTTAGCGTATCGCTTCCGACCAGTCCCAGTCCGCCGATCGTGTAGGTGAACGCAGGATTGGGCGTGCCTTGCGGCCGGCTTTGCGCATCCGCCACGACCGTGATGGGGCGCTTGCCGATGGTGAAATCCGAACTGACATAGGTGATGTCGTAGTTCGCGTTTGCCGTGTTGGTCAGCGTGCCCTGGCCGATTGCGTAACTGCCGGCGTTCTCGCCAGCGGCCCTGTCCAGCGCGCCGACCAGTGCGACGCCATTGCCAAGATAGGAATAGCTGTAGCCATAGGACGACGGATCGGCGTCGCCGTAGACCTTGCCCTGGCCGGCATTCGCCGTGACTGTCACCGATCGCTTGGCGATGCTGAAGTGGGCTCCGGCATAGCTGATGTCGTAGTTTGAATTGGCCTCGTTGGTGATACTGCCCTGGCCGATCGCATAGTCGCCGACCGTCTCTCCGGCAGCGCGGTCGAGAGCGCCAACCAGCGCCACGCCGGTGCCGAGGCTGGTGAACGTATAGCTGTACGAGGACGGATCGATATCGCCATAGGTCTTGCCCTGGCCAGCATCGGCCGTCACCGTCACCGACCGCTTGCCGATGCTGAAGCCGGCATCGACATAGGTGATGTCGTAGTTCGAATTGGCGGCATCGGTGAGCGTGCCGCGTCCGATCGCATAATTGCCGACATTCTCGCCGGAGACGCGGTCGAGCGCACCAACCAAAGCCGTACCATTGCCGAGATCGGAATAGCTGTAGCCATAGGACGATGGATCGGCATCGCCATAAATCTTGCCCTGCCCGGCAGCCGCCGTCACCGTCACTGCCCGCTTGCCGATGCTGAAATCGTTGCTGACGAAGCTAATGTCGTAGTTCGAGTTGGCGCCATTGGTGAGCGTGCCCTGCCCGATGGCATAGCTGCCGACATTCTCGCCCGAAGTGCGATCGAGAGAGCCAACCAGCGCGACACCCGTGCCAAGGTCCGAATAGCTATAGAGGTAGGATGACGGATCGGCATTGCCGTAGGTCTTCCCTTGGCCAGCGGTCGCAGTGACCGTGATAGCCCGCTTGCCGACGCTGAAATCGTTGCTGACGAAGCTGATGTCGTAGTTCGAGTTGGCGCCATTGGTGAGCGTGCCCTGCCCGATGGCATAGCTGCCGACATCCTCGCCCGAAGCGCGGTCGAGCGCACCGACCAGCGCCACACCAGTGCCAAGGTCCGAATAGGTATAATCGTACGATGACGGATCGGCATTGCCGTAGGTCTTGCCCAGGCCGGCTGTCGCTGTGACCGTGACCGCCCGCTTGCCGATGCTGAAGCTGCCGCCGACATAAGTGATGTCGTAGTTCGAATTGGCGGCGTCGGTCAGTGTGCCTTGGCCGATCGCATAAGTGCCGACATCCTCGCCAACGTCGCGGTCGAGCGCGCCAACCAGCGCCGCGCCACTGCCGAGATCGGAGTAGGTATAGCTGTAGGATGCCGGGGCGCTATCGCCATAGGCCTTGCCCTGGCCGGCAGTCGCCGTGACGGTGACGGACCGCTTGCCGATGCTGAAATCGGCGCCGGTATAGCTGATGTCATAGTTGGAGTTGTTGGCGTCGGTCAGTGTGCCTTGCCCGATCGCATAGGTGCCAACATCCTCGCCCGCGTCACGGTCGAGCGCGCCAACCAGCGCAACGCCAGTGCCCAGGTCGGAGTGGGCGTAGCCATAGGACGACGGATTGGCATTGCCGTAGGTCTTGCCCTGGCCGGTATCGGCCGTGACGGTGATTGCCCGCTTGCCGATGCTGAAATTCGAACCGACATAGGTGATGTCGTAGTTCGCATTGTTGGCGTTGCTCAGCGAGCCCTGACCGATCGCATAGGTACCAACATCCTCGCCCGCGTCGCGGTCGAGTGAGCCGACAAGTGCCGCACCCGTGCCGAGATCCGAGTAGGTGTAACCGTAGGATGACGGATCGGCATTGCCGTAGGTCTTCCCCTGGCCAGCGGTGGCAGTGACCGTGACAGCCCGCTTGCCAATGCTGAAATCATTGCTGACGAAGCTGATATCGTAGTTCGAATTGCTTGCGTTGGTGAGCGAACCCTGGCCGATAGCGTAGCTGCCGACATCCTCGCCCGAAGCGCGGTCGAGGGAGCCAACCAGGGCCGCGCCCGTGCCAAGATCCGAATAGGTGTAGCCGTATGATGACGGATCGGCATTGCCGTAGGTCTTGCCCTGGCCGGCGGTCGCAGTGACCGTGATAGCCCGCTTGGCGATGGTGAAATCGTTGCTGACGAAGCTGATGTCGTAATTCGCATTGGCGGCGTTGGTCAGCGAACCCTGATTGATCGCGTATGTGCCGACGTCCTGGCCGGCGTCGCGGTCGAGCGAGCCGACCAGAGCCGTGCCGCTGCCGAGATCGGAGTAGGTGTAGCCATAGGACGATGGATCGGCATCGCCATAGGTCTTGCCCTGGCCGGAATTCGCCGAGACGGTGACCATCCGCTTGGCAACGGAAATCAGGCCGGCGCTGTTGAAGGCAACCGCGTAGCCGTTCAGTCCACCGACGTTGCCGGCGTCGATGGTGATTGTGTAGCTGCCGGCTCCGAGTGGCTGGGTGGCAAGTGTGGCGGGGGTTGAGAGCGTCGGCGCGCCGGTGAAGGCGGTGGTGGCGCTGTCGCCGAGATAGGCGTTGGCCACCCCAGCCTGATAGCCCGACACCGAATAGGTCAGCGTCGGGATGGAGTCACCATAGACCATCGACGCATTGGTAGACGTGAAGGTCAACGTCGGCTGGTAGGCGAAGACATAGCGATTGCCCGTCGCAGGTACCGCGCCGCCGGCAGCCGTATTCCAGATCGCGGTGTTGGCGCTGTCGAGGCCGCCGAACGTGTCGGCACCCGGGTTTGCCGAATAGATCAGCCAGCGGCCGGTTCCCGAAACCGAGACCGCGTCGCTGCCGCGATTGTTAACGAAGGCGCTGCCGGCCGAGAGCACGACATTGGCGTTGCTGCCGGCGGTGACCTTGGCGGCCGATGCGATCGTCAGTTTGCCAGGAGTCTTGACCGTGACCGCGCCGCTCGCCGTCACGCCGTAGATGCCGGCGACAGCTCCGATCGTCAGGTCGCCGTTGTAGGTGACGCTGACCGTTCCGGTCGAGGCGGCTAGCGTGCCGATGGCATTGCCGGAATTGGCAAGCGTGTAGCTGCCGCCGCCGCCGAGCAGGAGAAGGCTGTTGGCGCTGATGCTCGCTGTCTGGCTCACCGCGCCCGTCGAGGAAATCACCAGCGTGCCAGGCACATTCATGGCCTGGTCTGTCGTGAAGGCCGAGGCCGGATCGATCTCCACATTCGACAGCCCGCCGAGCAGGCTGAGCGCCGCTGCGTTGCTGCCGAGCGCCGTGGCGCGCGCCGCGTTGAGGGCGGACAGTGTGGACGCCGCGCCCTGTTGCTTGAGATAGCCGCCATAGATCGACAGCCCGCTCAGCGAACCGGTGGCGTTCTGCTGGAAAGTAGCGCCTGCCGATGGCCCGCTCGAGCTCACCAGAAGCTGGCTGCCGCCTGCGGCGATCGTGCCGTTCGGCAGCAGGAAATAATAATAGCCATTGGCGCCGGTCGAGCCAACCGCCGAGGCAGGCGTCATCGTGCCATTGACCAGGATGTTCGTGGCAACACCGGCAAGCGGGGTCGTGCCGCGATCGCTATAGGCAGTCCCGGTTACGACTTGCGGTGCGGTCGGATAGAGCCATTTGAAATAAGGCAGGCTGGTGTTGGCGACGAGACCCCAGGTCGAGGACGAGAAGCCGGTCTGCAGCGCTGCCATCAACTGCGCGGTGGTCTTGCCTGTGGCGCTGGCGCTCGTGCCCGTGGTAACGCCGGCACCGATGCCTGGGAGGCCGCCGCCGGCCGTATCTGTGTCCCAGTAAGACGTCTTGACCGTCGCCGGCTTGTTGTTGCCCGATGTGTCGGCCATGTTGTTGCCGACAAGCCCGCCGACATTGGTCGTGCCGCTGACGAAGCCGATTGCATAGGAGCTTTGGACGCGGCCAAAAAGGGAAACGCCGCCGGAAAAAACCGAGCCGTTGAGCCCGACAAGGCCGCCGACATTGCTGGTGCCGTAGACGGCGCCGGTCGCGTAGGTACCGGTCGTGCCGGCGATCGCACCGACGATGCTGAGATTGCGCCCGACAAGGCCACCGACCTGGTCAACGCCGCGCACCACACCGTTGGCGAATGAGGTATCGATATAACCGCCGGAATCATTGTTGCCGACCAGGCCGCCGACCGCGGTGACTCCGGTCACCGCCCCGGTTGCATAGGCTTGCGTAGCGCTGAAGATGGAGAGGCCGATCAGCCCGCCGACATTGTTGCGTCCGGTGACGGCACCGGTTGCATAGACGGTGTCGCTCGGACCGCTGCCAACCTGGCCGGAGGCCTGCCCGAACAGGCCGCCGACATTGTCGCCGGTCGCCGTGACAGTCCCGGTCGCATAGGAGGTGTTGTAGAAGCCGGCCAGGACATAGCCGAACAGGCCGCCGACATTATTGCGGCCGCTGACCGCCCCTGTCGCAGAAGCGGCAACATTGGTGCTGACGGCTTCCACCCAGCCGCTGCTGGAATTGTTATAGCCGGCGAGCCCGCCGACATAGTCACGGCCACTGACAGCGCCGCTTGCCGAGACATCGTTGATGTAGCCGGCTTCGATCGAGCCGGCGAGACCGCCGACATAGTCGCGCCCGCTCACTGCCGCCGAAGCGGAAACGTTCATGAGATAGAACGGATAGTACGTGCTGCCATCGCTAGCATAGCCATGATTGCCGCCGAGAAGCGCGCCGACATGGTCACGCCCGGTGATCGAGCCGCCGGTCAGCGTGACGTTCTGGAGCGTTGCGGCGTTGGCATAGCCGAACAGGCCGACATAGTCGGTCGTCGGCCGGTTGATGAACAGGTTGGAGATGGTAAGGCCCTTGCCATCGAACGTGCCGGTGAAGGCATGCTCATTGGTCGTGCCGAACGGCAGGTTGGAATTGGCCGGGAAACCAGTGCCGGCATCCAGCGCGCTGCCGATCGGCACGAAACCGGACGCGCCCCACACGCCCTGGCCGCCTGCCGTCGTGCTGGCGTCGATGTTGTTGCCGAGCGTGTATTTGCCGTTGAGGTTGAGCGCCATCAACTGCAACTGATGCGCATTGGTGATGGTGGTCGAGTACTCCGACAGCAGCATCGGCCGGGTGCCGCCGGCGGCACCCCCGGCATTGTTGAGCGTCGAGTCGGCGTCGACGATCACCCAGCCAGCGCCGCCACCCGTGGTGCCGAAGGTCCAGCCGGTGAAGCTCGACGCCTTGAGGAAGTCGCTGGTGTGCAGCCCCGTTCCGCCGGTGGCCGTGTTGGGGCCCCAGCCGGCGGCGGCTGTGGCGCCCGTGGTGTCGAGGTCGAAATAAGAGGAGGCAATGCTGCCTGAGTTGTAGCCGACGATCCCGCCAGGCGTCGCGCCAGTCAGCGTACCGGTGGCGTAGGAATTGGTGACCGTGGTCGTCGCGTCCAGGGAAGCACCGACGAGCCCGCCGATATAGCCCTGACTGGCGTTGACCGCGCCCGTCGCATAGGAGGTGCCGATGCTGGCCGTGCCTCTCGTGGAGCCGACGAGGCCGCCAGCCTGGGTGGAGCCGTCACCGTACACGGTACTTGAGGAATAGGATGTGGCGATCGAGGCGCTATCGAGATTACCGGCCAGGCCCCCTGCCTTTGACGCATTCCCCGCCGTTACGGTTCCCGTGGCGAAGGACCCGGTGATCGAGGCGCCAAAGGTGGCTTCGCCGACGAGGCCGCCGCCGCTGCTCTGCCCGCCTATGGATACCGAGCCGCTGGCCGAAGAACCGGCGATGCTGCCGGCGAAAAGAGCGCCGACAAGACCCCCGGTATTGTCGGTATACCCGGCCTGCACGGCGGCCGTCGAGATCGCGCCGCTGATCGTGCCGCTGCTGAAGCCAATGAGGCCACCGACGGAGCGATAATAGTCCGCGACCGTCCTCACGCTGCCCGAGACGGTAACGGCACTGACCGTTCCCTCATTGCTTCCGGCGAGACCGCCGATGGTAGCGCTGTTGGCTGAGCCGCTCGTTCCCAAGATCGCGACATTCGTCAATTTGAGATTACGCACAATGGCGCTGCCGGCGATGTCGCCGAACAGGCCGACGTTACTGTCGGGCGACGTTATGGCCAGGTTGGAGATGGTGTTGCCGAGACCGTCGAAAGTACCATTCAGCGTATCGACGACAGCCGAGGTGAAGACCGCCCCGGTCGCATCGATGCTGCGTCCGAGCGCGAAATTGGCGCCGCTGTTGTTCTTGATGTTGCGCAGATCGTTGAGCGTGTTGACCAGCATCGCCGCGTTGAGCGTGCCCCCGCCGGCGATGTTGCCGGAATAATTCTCGATCGGATTGGTGTAGCTCGTCGCGTTGGCCACGCTGCCGGCCGGATTGACCGTCGGGTTGTAATAGATCGAGACCACGCCTGACGTGCTTGCCTTGATGGCGCTGCTGGCGAAGCTCACCGTTCCCGTCCCGGTGCCGGAACTGTCGGCACGCAGGTTGATGGCACCGCCGCCAGAGGACGTCAGGCTCGCATTGACGGCGATGTTGCGATTGGCGCTGAGCGTCAGCGAATTGCCGCTCGACCATGTCACGGCATTGGCAACGGTGATGTCGCCGGTCTGGCTGCCCGCAGTGCCGGTCGTGACCGTGACATTGGCGTTGGCGAGCGCGCTCTGTAGTGTTGAAACGCGAAGGATCGAGTTGTTGCCGCTGGCGGTGTAGGTCCCTCCCGATCCGGACGCGGCAGGCGAGCCGCTGTTTGTCTGGATCGTCAGATTGTAGGGGTCGAGCAGCAGGTACCCCGTATCGCCGAACCGGGCGCTCAGATCGACATTGCCGTCGAAATCGAGGACGCCATGGCTCGACACTTCGGTGGACCCGCCATTGCCACCCTGCTCGCCGCCGCGCGCCGAGATCATGCCCTCGAAACCCGTTACCGCATCGGACCAGACAATGACGGTGCCACCATTGCCGTTACCTGTCGCATCGGCCTTGATTGTCGTCGCCGCGTCGATCTCGGTGGTGTCGGCGTGCTGCAGCGTGCCGGAGCCCTGATAGTCGCCGCCGATCTTGATCGTGCCGCCGCCGTCCTTGCCGGAGGCATCGACCTTGGCGGCCTTGAGCTTCAGCTTGCGGCCGGTGACCGTGATCTTGCCGCCCTTGCCGACACTCTTCGCTGAGGCGTCGAGCGTGCCTGTAATCTCGACGGATCCCTGATCACCACCAAGCACGATGGCGCCCGATTGACCCGACACCGTGCGGGCCTCGATGACACCAGACATGTTGACCGCCTGGCGCGCCGCATTGCGGACCGCTGCCGCCTTGAGTTCGACAGTCCCGCCATCGGCGCTGATCAAACCGGAATTGCTGACCAGCGCGCTGCTGCCATCAGCCTTGGTCGGTACGGAGACCTGGAGAAAGCCGTCGCCGGAGAGATCGAGCGTTGCCTTCTCGCCCGAGCCCAGCCCGACCTTGCCGAGCGGCACACTGATCGAACCGGCATTGTCGACGCTGCCGCCGATCAGCGCGGCATAACCGCCACGGCCGATGCTGATCGCGCCCCGGTTGGAGACAGCAGCAGAAGCGCCCTTGCCTTCGAAAGACAGCTTGCCGGCCTTGAAATCCTCATCGCTGATGCCGAGCGTGGAGCCGACAAAGCCGGCGGCGCTGACCTTGCCGGTCTTGGAGATGGCGATGCCGTTGGGATTGACGAGAAAGACCTGACCGTTGGCGTTGAGCTGCCCAGCGATGGTCGAGCTGGTGCCGCCGGTGACACGGTTGAGCATGGTCGAGGTCGATGTCGGCTGGTCGATGTTGACGGTCCCACCCGCGCCGATCGAAAAACCCTGCCAGTTGACGATGGCCGAACTGGTCGACTGCTTGATGCTCAGTTGCGAAGACGACGGATTGGAGATGGTGACGCCGCCGGACGCGACACTGCCGCCGGTCGGCAGTTCCTGCGCCCGCGCCGATGTGAAGCCGACAAGCGCCGTCGACGCCAGCAGCAGCGCCATCAGCGGTGCACTGGTGCGGTTGAGATTGCGCGGTGAGAGAGGCTGGCGTTGCATGCTCACACCTAGAACTGGATGGCGCCGGACAGCGAAAAGCGGTCGCTGATCGGGACATGATCGTCGCGATGCTGGCGGCCCCATTCCAGCGTCAGGCTGGCATTGGTTGCGTCACCCGCAAGGGCGGTGCCGACTTTCAGGCCAAGCCCGTATGATGCTCCGACGATGTCGGCCGTCTCGAGCGCGGTCGGCATTTCGAGATGGACCTGGCCGACGGCACCGAACACATAGGGCGACAGCGAAACGATGCCGCCCGCGAACGGCACGTACCAAGGCGAGGACACCTCGCCGCGCACCACATAGCCGGAATCACCTTGTAGCGCGCCAGCGTCGAAGCTCGACAGGCCGTTGGCGCCGACCAGGCCGATCTGCTCCGACTGCAGCAGCGGCTTGCCGAACGAGGTCTGTGCGCGGGCATAGAGATCGAGACCGAGATGGGTGGCCAGCGGCTGGCTGTAACTGGCCTGGACCTCCAGCTTCTGGAAGTCGGCGTCCGCTCCCTGGCGTGACAGCGGCAGCAGCGGCGTGGCGTCGGCGGCGGAGCGCGCACCGAGCCCGTCAATGCCGAACGAGGCCACGACATTGCCGGCGAAGACCCCGCCGAGCGGCGTGAACCAGGTGGCGTCCGTGCCGAACCTGATGATCCTGAGCCGATCCTCGGCGATCGGCAGCGAGATTGGCGTCACCGCATTGAGAAAATCGTTCTGCGCGTCGAAAGAGAGTTCGCTGCTGATGGTCAGTTCGCGGCTGCGGATCCAGGGATAGCGAAGCCTGGCCGAATAACGCTCGAATTCACTGCCAAAACCGAGCGTGCCGGGCTCTGCGGTCGGGTTGGCCCGCGTGCGGGTGGCCTCCAGATTGAGCGTCAGCCCGTCATAGCCGATCGGCAGGACGATGCCGGCGGCATAGTTGCGGTTGCGTGGACCGTCGGTGAAAACGCCATTTTCGCCACCATTGGGATAGCCCCCAGCGCGCACATAAATGAGTTCGCCCAGGCCGAGCAGTGAGTTGAAGTCGACGCCGACGCCTGTCGACCAGCGCTGCAGCGACGGCGACAGCGAGTTGTCCACGGTCACCTGGCCGCCCAGCGGGCGATACTTGCCGTCGATGACCAGCACGCTGGCGCCCTTCACCGTCCCGGCCTGCAAGGTCGAACGCAGCCTGGCGCCTGGTGTGTCGCCAGCCAAAAGCAGTTTGCGCTCGATCGCCGACAGCTTGATGCTTTTTTGCCCGACAAGCGGCGAAAGCGTTGCCTCGACCCGTCCGCGTATGCGCTCGGGCAGGTTGCTGGTGTCGATCCGTTCCAGATAACCATCGATGACGACGAGCCTGAGCCGTGCACCGTCATTGAGCTTCTGCGCCGGCAGCACGACCCGAACCAGCGCGTAGCCGGCGCGGCCATATGCGGTCTCCAGCGCTCGCGCGGCGGCAAAGATCTCCGCCGCCGTAACCGTGCGATGGGCAAGGCCAGCGACGATCTTGCGCGTCGCCTCGGCCATCTCGGGCAGGCCACCTTCGACACTGACATCCCCGAGCTTGACCTTGAGCTTTTCGGCGCCCGCCGGCGCCTCGAGGCCCGAACCTTCGGGGATGGAGACGCCTGCTGTGTTGGCTTGCGACGGCGGCCGGAAGCTTGGCGGCGTGATCTGGCTGGCGGTCTGGGCGAACGCACTCGCCTGAACCGACAGGTATGCCGAGGCAGCCAACAAGGCCAGCCATGTTCGACGCGCTGACGACCCCCCGAAAACAGGCGGACCGTCGGCACTCTTGCCAATCGCGATCTTCTTTCGATAGTTCACTCAATCACTCGCATTTCGAAGTAGAACACGGCAAAGCTTCGCCGCCGCGCGATGTCTCATCGCTCGTCAAAACCACGGTTGGGTCTGCACTCTTGTCCGAAAGGCGTGCCCCCGCCGGTCGGATGAGGCGGAAACTATGCCTGGCCCTTATGAACGTCAATTCAACGGGCGGCGGTTCGGCTGACTATTATTGGGAGGGGTTTTCCAAGCCATAGCAATCAGTTAGCAAGTTGCGCCGCCAACCTGTCGCACTTTGACCGGTCCTGTCCTCGGCATTTGGTACCTCTGGACACAGGTGTTGAAGGCTGAAAAATGGGAACGAGACCACGACGTTGGAGTTGACTCGAAAGAGCAGGAGGATGGCGCTGAATTTGGAAGATATTGCCGGCCATCCGGCGTTGCATCGCTTCGTTCAGGAGCAGTCGCTGGCGTTGATCCGGATCTATGAGGAAAGCCCGCGTCTGGCTTCCATTTTTGCCACGCAGCAGCGCTGGCTGATGGCTCACGTCGGCCTTGCCATGCACTTCAGGCGCGACCCGAACGACCGCCGCAAGGAATTGACCGTATCGCGTTTCATCGAGGTCGTGCACAAGAACGCGGTCGCCAGCCGCAACACTGCGGATGCCTTCATCAAGGAGATGCTGCACTACAACATCGCCGAGTATGTCGCGGGCGGCGATGGTCGCACGCATCCCCTGCAGCCAACGGCGGCCACCATTGAGAGATTCACCGGCTGGGTGGTTGCCCATCTGCGCACGCTCGACCATATCGATGGCGGCGACCGGCTGGCCAGATACCTGGACCGGCCCGACATGCTGGCCACGCTGCAGCCCCTGGTGGCTGACGGCTTGCTTGCCTCAAAGCCGGTGCGCGAACCCAACCAGACCTTTTCGCTTTTCATCTGGCTCAACAATGGCGGCATCGTCATGGACTGGCTGATGTCGGGCATCGATCCCGACCATGCCGGCCTGGAGCGGATTCCGACCAGCGTGGTTTCGATCGGCGACTTCGCCAAATGGCTCAAGCTGTCACGGACCCACCTCGGCCGCAAACTGCGCACCGCCGAAGAACTCGGCAGCATCGGCTGGCTTGGCCAGCGCGGCCATTCGGTGATGTGGGTGTCGCACAGGTTCTATGAGGAATACATGACCGTCCAGGCCGCCAAGCTGACCGTCGTCGACAGCGCCTTCGAAGCCTGTTTTCCGCCTTCGCCAGCCGGCGGCTGAGGAACGCCGCTTTCGTAATTTGCGCCGACTGTACACATTCAACCACTATTCGCAGCCAGCGTCTGGACACAGGCGCGGAAGGCTGAAAATGTGATCTCGCGTCTTCGCGGCAAGGGGGCTTATCGCAGCGGGGGAGAATGGCGCTGACGTGGGAGGAAATTGCCGGTCATCCGGCACTGCATCGCTGTGTTCGCGTCCAGGCGCAGGCGATGAACCAGACCTATGAGACGAACCCGCGGCTTTCCTCGGTGTTCGCCACGCAGCAACGCTGGCTGATGGCGCATATCGGTCTCGCTTTGTATTTCAGGCGCGAGCCCGACGACTATCGCAAGGAATTGACGGCGGCACGTTTCATCGACGTCATACGCCAGAATGATGTGGCCAGCCGCAACACCGCCGACGCCTTCATCAAGGAAATGCTGCACTACGGTTTCATCGAATATGGGCCTGCGACACAGGACGGCCGCATCCGCCCTCTGCAGCCGTCTGGGGTCTCGCTGGAGCCGGTTACCCGCTGGCTGATGGCGCATCTGCATACGCTGGACAGTCTCGACGGTGCGAACCGCCTCGCTCTGTTCCTGGCACGCCCGGACGCGCTGGCCATGGTGCAGCCGGGGATTGCCGATGGCTTGCTCTCGTCCAATCCGGTGCGTGAGCCCAAGCAGACGTTTTCCCTGTTCACCTGGCTCAACAATGGCGGCGTCGTCATGGACTGGCTGATAGCGGGCGTCGATCCGGATCATGCTGGCCTCGAGCGAATCCCGACAGGTATCCTGTCGATCGGTGATTTCGCCAAATGGCTCAAACTGTCTCGAACCCATCTGGCGCGCAAGCTGCGCGATGCCGAAGACCTCGGCAGCATCGGCTGGCTCGGCCAACGAGGCAATTCGGTGATGTGGGTGTCACGCGATTTCTACGGGGAATACATGACCGCCCAGGCCGTGAAACTGGCCATCATCGATGCCGCCTTCACTGAAGCCTTTGGTTCGACGGCAGGCCGTTGAGCGGTACTGCATCTCCCATGCGGGGGATGCGCGAATCCGCGATGGCCGCTAGCACTCCCATTGCCGCCATGCGCGGCGTTTTGATTGGAGAGGAACCTGGATGAAAAAACGCTACGAAAAGCCGACCCTGGACAAGCGCGAAAGACTGTCCAGCATCACCGCGTTCTGCACGCCGTCGACCTGCGTGAATTGATCGTCGAAGCGCCGGCGACTGCCTATGGGCCAGCCGCTGGAATGACCCCGCACAAGGAGAGGACCAGCATGAAAAGACGGTACGAAAAGCCGACGCTGGACAAGCGTCAGAAGCTGTCCAGCGTCACGGCCGTCTGTGGCCCGTCATGTACATAGACTGATAGCCGGTAGCACTCGCACCAGCGAGAAGCGGGGCCGGCGTTCTCAATCGATGTCGAACGACACGCCCTGGGCAAGCGGCAACGCCTTGGAATAGTTCACCGTGTTGGTGGCGCGGCGCATATAGGCCTTCCACGCATCGGAGCCGCTTTCGCGGCCGCCGCCGGTTTCCTTTTCGCCGCCGAAGGCACCGCCGATCTCGGCTCCCGACGTGCCGATATTGACATTGGCGATGCCGCAATCCGATCCATCAACGCCGAGGAACCGCTCGGATTCTTGCAGATCGCGGGTGAAGATCGACGAGGAAAGCCCGGCGCCGACAGCATTGTGCTCGTCGAGCACGGCGTCGAAATCAGAATATTTCATCACATAGAGAATCGGCGCGAAGGTCTCTTCCGTCACCGGCGAGACCTGCTTTGGCATTTCGACCAGCGCGGGATGCACGTAATAGGCATCCGGATGGCCGTTCTCGACCCGCGTGCCGCCGGTCACCTTGCCGCCATGCGAACCCGCCTCCTTCAGCGCTTTCTGCATGGCGTCATAGGCTGCCTTGTCGATCAGCGGGCCGACCAGCGACGAAGTCTCCAGCGGATTGCCGACCGAGACGCTTTCGTAAGCCTTCTTGAGACGTGGAACCAAGGCGTCATAGACGCTGTCATGCACGAACAAGCGCCGCAGCGTCGTGCAGCGCTGGCCTGCCGTGCCCATCGCTCCAAAGGCAATGGCGCGCAAAGCCATATCAAGATCGGCGGTCGGGCAGACGATGCCGGCATTGTTGCCGCCGAGCTCCAGCACTGCGCGGGCAAAGCGCTTGGCCAGGCGCGGGCCGACATCCCGGCCCATGCGGGTCGAGCCGGTGGCCGACACCAGCGGCACCTTCGGGTGATCGACCAGGATCTCGCCGACGGCACGGTCGCCGATCAGCACCGGCGCCAAGCCTGCCGGCGCGTCTGTGCCGAAGCGCTTGACCGCGCGCTTGAAGATCGCCTCGCAGGCAAGTGCTGTCAGCGGCGTCTTCTCCGACGGCTTCCACACCACGGCGTCGCCGCAGACCAGCGCCAGCGCCGCATTCCACGACCACACCGCGACCGGGAAGTTGAAGGCCGAAATGACGCCGACCACGCCCAGCGGATGCCAGGTCTCCATCATGCGATGGCCCGGACGCTCGGTGGCAATGGTCAAGCCGTACAATTGCCGGGAGAGACCGACGGCAAAGTCGCAGATGTCGATCATTTCCTGCACTTCGCCCAGTCCCTCGGACGGAATCTTGCCGACCTCGATCGATACCAGCCGGCCAAGCTCGGCCTTGTGGAGGCGCAGTTCCTCGCCGAGCAGCCGCACCAGCTCGCCGCGCCGGGGACCCGGCACCATCCGCCAGGACTGGAACGCCTTGTGGGCGGCATCGATGGTCTTGGCCGCATCGGCCGGCGAGATTGTCTTCAGCGCCGCGATCTGCTCTCCCGTCACCGGGCTGCGCACGATGAGGTCGCCACCGACAAGCGCGTCCTTGGCCACGCCCAGTTTCGCCAGCAGCTCGGCCGTTTCCTTCGATATGGTCATTCTTGTCCCTTTCAGATCCGATCATATGGCGTCGGGTCAAAGCCTGGCGCCATGCTTCCCGCGTGCCGAACGGCACTTCAGGCGCAGTCATGGCGTGGCATTACTCGTTTCAAGGGAAAATCGCCACCCCGGCATGGTCCAAGGCCAAGTTACACGATTGAGCCAGAAGACGCTCAGTTCGCCTTTTTCACCGGCGCGCGTACGGCGCCGTCCTTCATCAGCCGGTCGATATGCATGCGGATATGAGCTGCCTCAGCCGCCGTATTGGCCAGCGCGATGGCGCGGTCGAAGGCGATACGCGCCTCCTCGCCCCGGTCGAGCTGCATCAGCAGCCCGCCCTTGAGGCCGAAGAAGTGGAAATAGCCGGCAAGCCTTTCTTCCAACGGCTCGATCATGGCGAGCGCCTCTGCCGGTCCGCGCACCTTGGAGACCGCAACCGCCCGGTTGAGCGTGATGACCGGCGAGGGCTGCATCTGCTCGAGCAAGCGGTAGAGCAGGTCGATCTCCACCCAGTCGGTATCCTCGGCCTTGTCGGCCCGCGCATGCAGCGCGGCAATCGCCGCCTGCACCTGATAGGGGCCGGGCTTGCGATGACGCAAGGCCTTGTCGACCAGTGCCAGTCCCTCGTCGATCATCTTGCGGCTCCACAGGCCGCGGTCCTGGTCCTCGAGCAGCACGATCTCGCCGTCTTCGTCGAAACGCGCCGGGGCGCGCGCGTGCTGAAGCAGCAGCAACGCCGTTAGCCCCATGATTTCCGGTTCGGTCTGGAACAGCCGCAGCAGCAGGCGTGCCAGCCGGATCGCCTCTTCGCACAGCGGCGCGCGCGCCGGGGCCTCGCCGCTGTTGGTCGAATAACCTTCGTTGAAGATCAGGTAGACCATGGCCGCGACCGCCGCGAGCCGCTCCGACCGCTCGACAGCGCCAGGTGTCTCGAACGGCACGCCGGCATCGGCGATGCGCGCCTTGGCGCGGGTGATACGCTGTTCCATGGCGCTTTCGCCAACCAGGAAGGCACGCGCGATCTGCTTGACGGTGAGACCCGAGACGATGCGCAGCGCCACAGCGATCTGCTGCGTTGCCGGCAGATCGGGATGGCAGCAGATGAACAAAAGCCGCAAGATATCGTCGCGGTAATGCGCGCCGTCCAGCCGTTCGGCGATGTCGCTCTCGGCATCTTCCAGATCCGAAATCTGGTCCTCTTCCGGCATCGGCGCCTGCTTGGCGCGCTTGCGCACCGCGTCGATGCCGCTGTTGCGGCCGACAAAGATCAGCCAGGCCGCCGGATCGCGCGGCGGCCCGTTCTGCGGCCAGTTCTTCAGCGCCCTCAGGCACGCGTCCTGGAAAGCTTCCTCCGCTGTATCGAGATTGCGGAAATAGCGCAGCAGCGCACCCATCGCCTGCGGACGGGCAGCACTGATCGCCGAGCTGATCCAGGCAAGTTCGGTCATACCGCTACCTTGGTGGGATTGAAGATCGAGACCGGCCGGATTTCATAGGAGCCGCCGCTCGGGTTGACCTCGGAAAGCTCACGAGCGAATTCGACGGCCTCGTCGAGATCCGCACATTCGAGCGTGTAGAAGCCGAGGAACTGCTCCTTGGTTTCGGCGAACGGACCATCGATGACCACCGATTCGCCCTTGACCTTCCTAAGCGTCGTCGCCGCCGTCGTCGGCAAAAGTCGCGCCACGGGGCCAAGCCGACCGGCCTTGGCGTACTTGTCCTGGACATTGAGGAGATTGGCCATGACTTCGTCGTCCTGCGCCTTGCTCCACGAGCTGACGACGTCTTCGGAGGCATAGCAGAGGATGGCGTAGAGCATGTCAGGTCCTTTTCTGTATCAAAGGACGAAACACTAGGACCGATCCCGACACGACGTCGATAAAAAAATCTGAGATGGCGACGGCCAATCGACGCCAGTCACCTTTCGTGCGTCTTCAACCATCTCAGCACCAGCGCTTCCTCGTCATCAAGGCCGTCTATGGACCGCTTGCGCTTGTTGGCTTCTGCCATTTCGTCGAGCAGTCGGCCTTGCGACCAGGCCTCGAAAACCTGCGGATGAATATAGCATTTGCGGCAGACAGCGCGCGTGTTGCCCAGCCGCTCGGCCACCTTGTCGATGACGCTGTTCATGACCCGCTTTTGCTGCGCCTGGCTTTCGGGCAATTCCGTCTGCGCAAACAGCGACGCGGCATGGATGGTGCCGCCCCAGGTGCGGAAATGCTTCGAACTGAACTTGTCGCCAACCGCCTCGCGGATGTAACGGTTGACGTCGTCGGAACTGACCGGCCGTCTGTTGCCGTCCTCGTCGAGATACTGGAACAGTTTCTGGCCCGGCAGGTCCTGCGCGCCCCGCACGATGCCGGCGATGCGGCGATCGACCAGCTTCAATCTCCATTCCTTGCCTGATTTGCCCTTGAAGGCAAAGCGCAGGCTCGATCCCTTGATGTCGACATGGCGGTCGCGCAGCGTCGTCAGTCCAAAACTCTTGTTGTCGCGGGCATAGGCGGCATTGCCGACGCGGATCATCGTGTTATCCAGCAGCCAGACGACCGCGGCGACAACCCGCTCAAACGGCAGCCCGTGACGGCGCAGATCGCTGTTGATCGTACGCCGCAGCTCGGCCAGGTTTTCGGCGAAGGCGACGAGGCTTGAATATTTGACGCCGTCGCGTTGTTCGGCCCACTGCGGATGGTAGCGATACTGCTTGCGCCCGCGCTGATCCCTTCCGGTCGCCTGGATATGCCCGTCTGCGTCGGGCGAGATCCAGACGTCCGTCCAGGCCGGCGGAATGACGATCGCGTCGATACGCGCCTTGACGGCGCCCGAGACCGGTCGCCCGTCCGGTTTCCTGTAGGAAAATCCCTTGCTTGCCTTCAGCCGGCGTATGCCGGGCTCGGCATCGCTGACATAGGTCAGCGCGGCGTCCCTGGCCGAAATCTGCGCCGCGCTCTTCGAGGCGACATCTTGATCAGACGAGCGGCCGCGTGACGTTTCGGATCCCTGCAGCATGTAAGCTCCACGCAAAAATACGCGTAGATAAGCTGCTGGCCGATTGCTGGTTCCACAGACCGTTCGAAAAGCCGACGCCTCAGATGGAGTGGGCAGCCGAGGACGCCGGTGTCCTACAAGGCGCCTTGCATCTGAAGCGGAGCCGACAGCCGGCGCCGCACCGCGAGCTTGAGCCTGTAGCGCAGGCAGCGCCAGGCCTCCGACCGCCGCTTCGGCGCGGCCGCGGCCACCGCCAGGAAACGCGCGGCCGTGGCCAGGTCACCACGCGCATAGTGGACGCGGGCGATCTTGAGGGCGACCAGCCCCTCCCTTGTCTTCAGCGCCGAGACAGGGATGTTGCAATCGGTGAGCGTGTGCAGCTCCCGGCGCCAATCCAAGAAGCGCTTCACCGGCTTGATCGTAAAACGATCGTCGGAGCGCATCGGCGAGACCTCATAAACCATCACAGGCTGCTCGATCATTGCCAGCGACGCCGTGCTCATCAGCCGCGCCCAAAACAACGTGTCCTCATCATAGGCCAGCCCGACAGGAAACCGCGTTTGGCCGATCAGGTGCCGCGATGCAAGCACACTGCCCACCGCGACCGACCTGATATCACCTTTCACATAGGCCGCGGCGTTTGCCAGACAGCCGGTCTGATATCCGTTCGGCACCTTGATCTGCCGGTCCTGGCCATTCACCCGACGCCGGTAAGCGCCAACGATCATGTCGGCTTTTGGCCGGCGTTCGGCCTGCTGGAGCAGCGCCCGCAAGCCGTTCTCAAGATGCAAATCGTCAGCATCGATCAGGTACACCCAGGGATGCAGCACCTGCGCCAGTGCAACGTTGCGCGCGCCACCAGCATCGCGACAATTGGCCGGCAGCACGCGCAGCGGCAGGGACAATTTCGCAGCGGCCTGCATCGCCACGGCAGCTGTACCGTCTGAAGATGCATCATCGACGAGAAGTATCTCGCCGATAACCCCGGCCTCGCTGGCGAGCGACGCCAGCGTCGAAGCGATGGTCTTCGCCGCATTGTGGGCAGGAATGACGACGCTGACCGCTTTCAATACCAAACCCCGCGCCCGCGCGCATCAATACTGCAACTATTGGTCGCCTCGAAACCAACCTAAGGTAGCTGCCACTTCACCATTTGAGAAGTCACCTTTGTTGGTGCTGAATTGTACCCAAGGGTCACCTGGTGCGGACCCGTCCGCTTTCACGCCTTTTCGAGCGCGACCGGAATGACGTCGACAGCCTGCTCGCCGACCTGTCCGCCGGTGGTTTTCAGCACGCCGACGATCGGCGCGACATCGGAATAGTCTCGGCCATAGCCGACGGTGATGTGGTCGTTGCTGGCCCGCATGCCGTTGGTCGGGTCGAACTCCTGCCAGCCGGCATCACGCCCACACCATACCTTGACCCAGGCATGCATGGCATCGGCACCCTCCAGCCGGGGTTTGCCCTTCGGTGGAATGGTGCGCAGGAAGCCGCTGACATAGCCGGCGGGAATGCCGAGACCGCGCAGGCCGGCGATCATGATGTGCGAAAAGTCCTGGCAGACACCACGCTTCAATTTGAAGGCGTCGCTGGCCCGGGTCCGCACCGTGGTCGCCTCGCCGTCATAGGTGAAGTCGCGATGGATGCGATTGCACAGGTTCATCGCCGTGCCGACAGCCGAGTTGCCAACGCTGTCTCGCGCATAGGAGGTGATCGCCGCATCGATGCTCACATGACCGTTGGCGACCAGAAAATGATGCGGCGAGGCCGGCCCCAAAGACCGCGTCGCAGCCAGTTCCTGCCTGAGCCGGCCGATGTCGGGCGACACGTCGAGCCCCGGCTCGGGCCGTGACACCGATATGCGTGCGCTCATCCTTATGTCGAGCGCATCATGTGCGTCGCGAAAGGCGATCGAGGTGACGTTGTTGCTGAAAAAGTCAGAGAAATCAGAACGTTCATTGGGCGCAGGCAAAAAGGAGAGCGAGGCGGCGATAACACGCTGCACCCCTGATATCGTCGATGGCAGCACGCGTATCTGATGGCGGCCGCCACCGGCGGCAGCAGCGTAGTCGTAATGAAGGTGAAGCCTGATGTCGTAGAGCATGTTATCCGAAATAGGCCTTGGCGAGGCTGTTGTAGAGACCGCCTATTTCATACGCGAGATCGTCCAGCGCCTTTGCCGTCATGTCCGAAGGCTCCTTGATGGCGATGGCTGTGTTGAGCTGCAGGATCTCCTTCGCCGCCGGCGACATGTGCCCCTCGCCGCCAACCGATGGCAAAAGGCCGATCTCGGCCTTCAGCCTTTCGAGTTGGAACAGGATGGAGCGCGGGTTCAGCGGGTCGAGCGCCAGGAGATCGATCACCGTGCGCCGGCCAGCCTGCACCGGATATTGCCGGCGATGGGTCATCACGCTGTCGCCGATCTCCAGCATCATGTCGAGGGCGCCGTCCGGCGCCTTGGCGCGGGTCAGCCGGGACAGCGTGCGGGCAATCTGGATGCCGCGCTCCAGCCGCCGGCCGATTTCGAGGAACCGCCAGCCGGCGAAGCGGTACATGTTCTCGTGCAGCAGGCCGGAGAACCCGGCGAGCTTGCGCAGGATCACGGTCATGGCCCGTGTCGCATCGTCGCCGGGCGCCACTGTCGTGGCGAACTGATGGATGGTCTTCGACAGGTCCTTGAGCGCCAGCCAGCCATCGGGTGAGAAACGGTCGCGGATCTGCCCGGCACTGTAGACCGCGCTGTCCAACGTGCCGATCAGTCCAGACGGGATCGCCGTCTCAACGTCGATGCCGAACGGTTCGAGATAGTCCCTGATGTCGGCCAGCAGCGGCATGTCCGGGTCGGAGGTCTCGGCCAGCCGCACATGATAGGCGCGCAGGATGCGCACCGTGTCTTCCGAGCGTTCGATATAGCGGCCAAGCCAGGTCAGGTTCTCCGCCGCGCGGCTGGGCAGGCTGCCTGGCCTGGTACGGCTGAAACTGTCGCCCTCTTGCGGCAGCAGCGTTTCGCGTTCCACCGGTCGGTCGCTGACCACCCAGACATCGGCCGCCTGTCCGCCGCGCTGCATGGCGATCGCGGTTGGGTCGAGCGACAGGCCAACCCGGGCAAACCCGCCCGGCATGACCGTCCAGCCCTCCGGGGTTCGCGCCAGATAGACGCGCAGGCTCGCCGGCCGCGGCTCCAGCCAGCCGCCGACAAAGACGGGCGTCGTCGACAGCGTCACCGCTTCCTGGCCGACAAAGGCGCCGCCGTCGCGTTCGATGCGCGCCACCAGCTCGGCCCGCTCCCCGGCCGACAACGCCGAGCCGAGCGTGGTCTGGCCATCATCCTCGAAGGCAAGCCGCGTCGACAGCGCCGGCCCGATCACCATGCGGTCGATATTGGCAAGCACGTGGGCACGTTCGGCCTCCTGCCCGCACCACCACGTCGCGACGCTTGGCAGCAGCAACTCCTCGCCGCGCAATTCGCGTACGATTTTGGGCAGAAAGGCGAGCAGCGCCCGCGTTTCCATCAGGCCCGAGCCCAGCGCATTGACGGTCGCGACCGCACCCTGGCGGATCGCCTCGACCAGGCCCGGCGTGCCGATCTGCGAATCCGAGCGCAGTTCAAGCGGGTCGGCGAAAGCGGCATCGAGCCGCCGCCACAAAACGCTGATCGGCATCAGGCCGGAGACGGTGCGCACCATCAGCCTGCCGCCTGAAACGGTTAAATCCTCGCCTTCGAGCAGCATGATGCCGAGATAGCGGGCGATGTAGGCGTGTTCGTAGTAGGTCTCGTTGAGCGGCCCCGGCGTCAGTATGGCGACGCGGCCGTCGGTGGCCATGCCGATCAGCGCATCGCGAAAACGGCGGAAGAAGCCGGCAAGCCGGTGCACATGCATCTCGCCATAGATGTCGGACAGCGCGCGGGTGGTGGCGACGCGGTTTTCCAGCGCAAAGCCGGCGCCCGATGGCGCCTGCGTGCGGTCGCCAAGCACCCACCACTGGCCGTCAGGCCCGCGGCCGAGTTCGAAGGCGCAGAAATGCAGGAAATGGCCATTGGCCGGGATGGTGCCCACGACAGGCCGTAAATACTCGGGACTGGCGGCGATCAGCCCCGCCGGCAGGATGCCTTTCTCGACCAGCCGGTTAGGCCCATAGATGTCGGCGACGGTTTCCTCGAACAACTCGGCCCGCTGTACGAGCCCGGCGCTGATCGCGGCCCATTCGGCGTCTTCGATCAGCAGCGGCACATGCGCCAGTGGCCATTCGCGCTCATTGGCGCCGGCCTTGTCATAGACACGGTAGTAGACGCCGGCATCACGCAGATACTGGTCGGCGCGGGCAAAGCGCTGGCCGAGCTTTTCAGCCCCCAACTCGTCGAGCGCCTCGATAAAATGCTTCCAGACTGGACGGGGATTGCCTGCGGCGTCCACCATCTCGTCGACGACGCCGTCGATCGGCTGGTAGTGCTCCAGCAGGCTGTGGATCTGCGGCTTGCCGCGTATCCTCTTGTGATTCCCCTTTGCCATGTTCGATCACAGTCTGGGTGGACGCCGAAGGTCAAGGGTCATCGGGAAATCTTCCGTGGGTTGTTCTTCGCGCAGCACATAGCTTGACGGGGTATGGCCGCGCGGCTCGAAGCGCGCGAGCCGTCGCGCTTCCGCCTCGTTGCCGTTGACCGGGAAGGTGTCATAACTGCGGCCGCCGGGATGGGCGACATGGTAGACGCAGCCGCCGACCGCCCGTCCCGACCAGCGGTCATAGATGTCGAACACCAGCGGCGTGTTGACCGGCAGCGCCGGATGCAGACCCGAAGCCGGCTGCCAGGCCTTGAAGCGCACGCCCGCCACCGCAACCTCTCGGTTGTCCGTGACCTTCATCGGCACGATGCGGCCGTTGCAGACGATCGCGTGACGTTCGGGGTTTAATCCCTCTGTCCTGACCTGCAGCCGTTCGACCGAGGAATCGACGAAGCGCACGGTGCCGCCGATCGCACCTTGCTCGCCCATCACATGCCAGGGCTCCAGTGCCTGCCGCAATTCCAGCTTGATGCCGGCATGCTGGACCTCGCCGCAGAACGGAAAGCGGAATTCGAGCTGGGCGTCGAACCATTCTGGGCGGAATTCGAAGCCATTCAGTTTGAGGTCGTCGAGCACGTCGAGGAAGTCAGCCCAGACATAGTGCGGCAGCATGAAACGATCATGCAACGAGGTGCCCCACCGCACGAAGCGGCCGTCGAGCGGGTTCTTCCACGCACGGGCGATAATGGCGCGGACCAGAAGCTGCTGCGCCAGGCTCATGCGCGCATTGGGCGGCATCTCGAACCCTCGAAACTCGACGAGGCCCAGCCGGCCGGTCGGACCGTCAGGCGAGAACAGCTTGTCGATGCAGATTTCCGAGCGGTGCGTATTGCCGGTGACGTCGGTCAACAGATTGCGGAACAGCCGGTCGACCAGCCATGGCAGGGGTGCCGCGCCCTGGTCCGGATGCGGCACCTGCGCCATCGCGATTTCGAGCTCGTAGAGCGAATCGTGACGCGCCTCGTCGAAGCGCGGCGCCTGGCTGGTCGGACCTATGAACAGGCCGGAGAACAGATAGGACAGCGAGGGACGCCGCTGCCATTGCAGCACAAGGCTCTTCAGCAGATCAGGCCGGCGCAGGAACGGGCTGTCATTGGGTGTCGCGCCACCGACCACGACATGGTTGCCGCCGCCAGTGCCGGTGTGGCGGCCGTCGATCATGAACTTGTCGGCGCCAAGCCGGGTTTGCCGCGCTTCCTCATAGATCGCCGTCGTGGTCGCCACGCAATCCTGCCAGTTGGAAGCCGGATGAATGTTGACCTCGATGACACCGGGATCGGGCGCGACACGGATGACGTTAAGGCGCGGATCATGTGGCGGGCCATAGCCCTCGATATGCACGGGAAGGCCGATCGCCTTGGCCGCGTTCTCGGCGGCGGCGACCAGTTCGAGATAATCCTCAAGCGCCTCGACCGGCGGCATGAACACGCAGAGCCTTCCGTCGCGCGGCTCGACCGAAAGCGCCGTGCGCACCGCGCCGCCGATCTCGGTGATCTCCTGTTCGACACGGTCTTGCTGGCCGGTTGCTGCCGTAAACGAAGCCGCCTGTTGCCGGCGCGCCATCTCGTCAGCGCCTTCGAGTTCGGCTGGAGCGGCGGAGGGCAAGATGGCCTCACGTGCCGGCAGCGCCCCGCGCGGCAGCGATGGATCGACCGGCACGATGTAGGGGAACTGCGCCGGCGGCACATAAGGCAGCGTGCCGAGCGGCAAGCGGTAGCCGACCGGTGAATCGCCTGGCACCAGGAACAACCGGCCGCGCCGCGTCTTCCATTTTTCCGAGCGCCAGCGCGGTCCCGACGCCTGGCTGTTCCAGCGCTGCACCGGCAGCACATAGCCGGACGGCTTGGTCAGCCCGCGCTCGAACACTTTCGCCATGCGGCTGCGTTCTTCCGGGTCTTCCAGCTTGGAGTTGGATGGGTCGACATTCTCCGGCAGCTTGCCTTCCTTGAGCAGCCATTCGGCCGGATCCTCATAGGCTTCGCTGACCATGGTCTTTTCGATGCCAAGCTCGCCGGCGATCGCGGTGAGCAGGCTTTCGGCCTGTTTCGGGCCGATATCAGCCGAGCTCTTTTCCCGCGCGATCAGCGACGGGTCGCTCCATACCGGCTGGCCATCGGCCCGCCAGTAGAGCGAGAAGGTCCAGCGCGGCAGGCTCTCGCCCGGATACCATTTGCCCTGGCCATAGTGGAGAAAGCCGCCCGGCGCGAAGCGCTCGCGCAGCTTGCGGATCAGTGCATCGGCCTTTTCGCGCTTGGTCGGTCCGACGGCAGCGGTGTTCCACTCGGCGGATTCGAAATCGTCGATCGACACGAAGGTCGGCTCACCACCCATCGTCAGCCGCACATCGCCGGCCGTGAGCGCGGCATCGACCTTGTTGCCCAATGCATCGAGCGCCTGCCAGCTTTCATCTGAGAATGGCTTGGTGATGCGCGGATGCTCGGCGATGCGGTCGACGCGCATCTCGAAGCCGAATTCCACATTGGCAAAGCTCGCCATGCCGGAAATCGGCGCGGCGTTGCGGAAATGCGGCGTCGCGGCAAGCGGCACGTGGCTTTCGCCGGTCAGCAGGCCGGAGGTCGGGTCGAAGCCGATCCAGCCGGCGCCGGGAAGATAGACCTCGCACCAGGCGTGCAGATCGGTGAAATCGACTGATGTCCCAGCCGGCCCGTCGAGCGCGACAAGGTCGGGCTTGAGCTGGATCAGATAGCCGGACACAAAACGCGCGGCGATGCCGAGATTGCGCAGGATCTGCACCAGCAGCCAGCTCGTATCGCGGCACGAGCCCTTGCCGGCGGCCAGCGTTTCCTCCGGCGAAAACACGCCGGTCTCCATGCGCACGATATAGGCGATCTCGCGCTGCAGCCTCGCATTGAGATCGACGAGGAAATTGACGGTATTGGTGGCGCTGCGGTCGACAGTCCTGAGGAAGGCCTGGAGCAGCGGTCCCGCCGGCTCCGGTGTCCGGTAGATGGCGAGATCATCGCGTATCTCTTCCGGATACTCGAACGGAAACGCCTCGGCCGACGGCTCGACGAAGAAGTCGAACGGATTGTAGACCGTCATGTCGGCGACGAGATCGACCTCGATCTTCAGTTCCGTCACCGGCTCCGGGAAGACGAAACGGGCGAGAAAATTACCGTAGGGGTCCTGCTGCAAATTGACGAAGTGGTTCGCCGGCTCGACCTTGAGCGAATGGCTCAACACCTTGGTGCGGGAATGCGGTGCCGGCTGCAGCCTGATGATCTGGGGCCCGAGAACCACCGGCCGGTCATATTTGTAGTGGGTCAGGTGGTAGACGGCTGCCAGAATTGCCATGGGGCCCCGGAGTTCAGAGTTTCAAACGAAGTCGCTGAACCCTGACACATCTGCTGGCCATTCTCCAAGCAGAGATGTTGCGGTGCACCTAATTTAAGCAGGCATTGCCGGCTCAAGCTGTGCCGATATTCAGGTGAGGCACAGCTTTAGAAAAACGCCTGAATGCCCGTCTGCGCCCTTCCCAGGATCAGCGCGTGCACGTCATGCGTGCCCTCATAGGTGTTGACGGTTTCCAGGTTCTGCGCGTGGCGCATGACGTGGTATCCGATCTGGATGCCGTTGCCGCCATGCATGTCGCGCGCCTGGCGGGCGATGTCGAGCGCCTTGCCGCAATTGTTGCGCTTGACGATCGAGATCATTTCCGGCGCCATCTTGCCTTCATCGAGCAGGCGCCCGACGCGCAGCGAAGCCTGCAAGGCCAGCGCGATCTCGGTCTGCATGTCGGCGAGTTTCTTCTGGTAAAGCTGCGTGCCGGCCAGCGGCTTGCCGAACTGCTTGCGGTCGAGGCCATACTGGCGGGCGCGATGCCAGCAATCTTCCGCCGCACCCATCGAGCCCCAGGAAATGCCATAACGGGCCCTGTTAAGGCAGCCAAACGGGCCGCCAAGGCCCTTGGCGTTGGGCAGCAGCGCGTCCTCGCCGACCTCGACGCCTTCCATCACCACTTCGCCGGTGATCGACGCGCGGAGGCTGAGCTTGCCGCCGATCTTCGGCGCCGACAGCCCCTTCATGCCCTTTTCCAGCACGAAGCCACGGATCTCGTCCTTACCGTTCTCGCCCTTCAGCTTCGCCCAGACGACGAACACGTCGGCGACCGGCGCGTTGGAAATCCACATCTTGGAGCCGGAAAGTTTGTAGCCCTTGGCGGTCTTCTCGGCGCGCGTCTTCATCCCGCCGGGGTCGGAGCCGGCATCCGGCTCGGTCAGGCCAAAGCAGCCGATCCATTCGCCGCTGGCGAGCTTGGGCAGATATTTCTTGCGCTGTTCATCCGAGCCATAGGCGTAGATTGGATACATCACCAGCGACGACTGCACCGACATCATCGAGCGATAGCCCGAGTCGACGCGTTCGACTTCCCGCGCCACCAGCCCGTAGGTGACATAGTTGGCGCCAAGCCCGCCGAATTCTTCCGGGATATTGATGCCAAGCAAGCCGGCATCGCCCATCTCGCGAAAAATCGCCGTGTCGAAGGTCTCGTTGAGGTAGGCGTCCTCGATGCGTGGCGCCAGCTTGTCGGCGGCAAAGGCCGCCGCGCCGTCACGCACCATGCGCTCCTCTTCCGAAAGCTGGTCCTCGATCAGGAACGGATCTTCCCAGACGAATGCATTCTTGTCGGCGGCCATGGCTTCTCGGTCCTTGAAACGGGTGAAGTCCGGCTTATCGGCCCGCGGCATTAAAAAATCAAACGAAATTGCTTCACAGATCAATGAGCGTTAGGAATGGATCATGAGTGTCCAGCGCCGCCTTTTGCCCAACATCAGCGCCCTCGCCGCCTTCGAGGCGGTGGCCCGTCTTGGCAGTTTCACCGCCGCCGCTCAGGAGCTGGATTTGACTCAAGGCGCCGTCAGCCGGCAGATCAGGCTGCTCGAAGATCAGTTCGGTCGACGATTGTTCGAACGTGATAGTCGCAATGTCCGGCTGTCGACAGCAGGCGAAATTTACGCCGAGGCGGTACGCTCTGCCTTGGGCCAATTGCGCGATGCAGCCCTGGGATTGATGAGCAATCGGCATAGTGGCATCCTGAACCTGGCCATATTGCCGACCTTCGGCACGCGTTGGCTGATGCCGATGATCCCCGATTTTGTCGAGAACAGCCCCGACATCACCATCAACTTCGTCACCCGCGTCGGCCGCTTCGACTTTGTCAGGGAGCGGCTGGATGCTGCGATCCACTACGGCCCGCCGGACTGGCCGGAAGCGGACTCCACGCTCTTGGTGCGCGAAACGGTGGCGCCGGTGGTGTCACCCGCATTCCTCGCCGGCCGTGCCATCGCCACGCCGGCCAATATTGGCCGCCTGCCGCTTCTGCATATGGCGACGCGGCCGGGCGCCTGGACCGAATGGTTCGAGCACCAGGGCCTGAGCGCGCCGACCGGACCGGGCATGCAGTTCGAACAGTTCGGCACCGTCGCCCAGGCCTGCATGGCCGGGCTCGGCGTGGCGCTGTTGCCACTCATCCTCATCGCCGGCGAATTGCAGCGCGGCCAGCTGGTGCCGGCGCCCGGCCAGCCCATGCAAAGCCGCAGCGCCTATTATCTCGTCGTCCCGCACGACAAGCGCGGCCACCCGCCGGTCGCCAGTTTTCGCGACTGGCTGCTGGGCCAGGTGGAGAAGGAGCCGGCTGTTCTGGCCTGGTAGCTACTTCCGCTTCAGTGCATCGGCCAGCGCCGCGCCGAACGCGCCTTGCTGGGCCGGCCGCTCCGGCTGGCGTTGTGGCGCCGGTGAACGTGGCGCCGGCCTGCCGCCACCATTGTCGCGCGGCCCGCCTTTGGACGCGCCGCCCTCACCGCCGTCCTTGCGCATGGAAAGCGCGATGCGCTTGCGCTTGATGTCGACGTCGACGACACGCACCTTGACCACATCGCCGGCTTTGACCACCTCATGCGCGTCCTTGATGAACCGGTCGGCCAGTTGCGAGACATGCACCAGCCCGTCCTGGTGCACGCCGATATCGACGAAAGCGCCGAAGGCGGCGACATTGGTGACCGTGCCTTCCAGCAGCATGCCGGGTTTCAGATCGTTGATGTCGTCAACGCCGTCGGCAAAGGTCGCCGTCTTGAAGCCGGGGCGCGGGTCGCGGCCGGGCTTTTCCAACTCGGCAAGAATGTCGCGCACCGTCGGCAGCCCAAAGCGTTCGTCTACGAAGACACGCGGGTCGAGCGCTTTGAGCGCGGCGCTGTCACCCATCAGCGAGCGCACATCGCGGCCGCAGGCGGCAACGATCTTCTTGGCCACGCCATAGGCTTCCGGATGTACCGACGAGGCATCGAGCGGCTCGCTGCCATTGGCGATGCGCAGGAAGCCGGCGGATTGTTCGAACGCGCGCGGCCCAAGCCGCGGCACCTTGAGCAAATCCTTGCGGCTGGCGAAGGGACCGGTCGCGTCGCGATGCGCGACAATGGCGTCGGCCAGCGATGCGCCAAGGCCTGAAACCCGTGCCAGCAACGGCGCCGAGGCGGTGTTGAGGTCGACGCCAACCGCGTTGACCGCATCCTCGACCACCGCTTCCAGCGAGCGGCCGAGCCGGTACTGGTCGACATCGTGCTGGTACTGGCCGACGCCGATCGATTTCGGCTCGATCTTGACCAGTTCGGCGAGCGGATCCTGCAGCCGCCGCGCGATCGACACCGCGCCGCGCAGCGACACGTCGAGGCCGGGGAATTCCGCCGCCGCCGTCGCCGATGCCGAATAGACCGAGGCGCCGGCTTCACTGACGATCACCTTCAGTGGCTTCGGCCCGCCATCGGAAGGCATGTCGGACAGCATGTCGGCAACCAGCTTCTCCGTCTCGCGGCTGCCGGTGCCGTTGCCGATCGAGATCAACTCGACCTTGTGCAGGCGGATGAGCTTCGCCAACTCAGCCTGCGTGCCGCGCACATCGTTCTTTGGGGGAAACGGATAAACGGTCGTCGTCGTCAGCACCTTGCCGGTGCCGTCGACCACCGCCACCTTGACGCCGGTGCGGATGCCGGGGTCGAGCCCCATCGTGGCCCGCGAGCCGGCGGGTGCTGCAAGCAGCAAATCCTTGAGGTTGCGGGCAAAGACGTGGATCGCCTCTTCCTCGGCGCGCTCACGCAGGTCGCGCATGAGGTCGAGCGTCAGGTGCAGCGACAGTTTGATGCGCCAGGTCCAGCCGGCGACGTCCATCAGCCAGCGATCGCCAGGCAGGCTGCCGCCAATGGCATAGGTATTGGCAATCATCCGCTCGACCGGCTTCACCGGCGACGTGTCGTCGGCATCGACCTCGATGTCGAGCGACAGGACCTCCTCGTTGCGGCCGCGCAACATGGCCAGCGCACGGTGGCTCGGCACATTGGCCCAGCGCTCGACATGGTCGAAATAGTCGGAGAATTTCGCGCCGGCCTCCTGCTTGCCGTCGACCACCCGGGCGCGCATGAAGGCGCGGTCCTTCATGTAGGTGCGCAATTTGCCGACCAGATCGGCATTCTCGGCGAACTGTTCCGACAGGATGTCGCGCGCGCTGTCGAGCGCCGCCTTGGCATCGGCCACCTCTTCGGTGATATAGGCGAGAGCCAGTTCAGCGGGCACCAGCGAGCGGTTGGCAAGAATGGCCTCCGCCAACAGCCCCAACCCGCGCTCCCTGGCGATCTCGGCCTTGGTCCGGCGCTTGGGCTTGTAGGGCAGGTAGATGTCTTCCAGCTCCGCCTTGGTGGCGGCGGCGACGATCTTGCCCTCGAGCTCGGCGGTCAGCTTTCCCTGTTCGCGGATCGAACCCAGGATGGTGTCGCGGCGGGCGTCGAGTTCGCGCAGATAGGACAGCCGCTCGGCAAGGTCGCGCAGTTGCGTGTCGTCGAGCCCGCCGGTCACCTCCTTGCGGTAACGCGCCACGAACGGCACCGTCGCGCCTTCGTCGAGCAGCTCGATCGCCGCGGCCGCCTGTTCAGGCCGTGCCTTGATCTCGGCCGCGATGACCGCTGCGATGCGCTTGATGTCGGATGCCATGTCGTTCCTGCTCCAAGCAATTCCAGGAAAAGTGTGAAACGGTTTTCCGTCCGGAATTGCGTCAAACCACTCTGATCGAAAAGAGCGGCGACCATAGGCGTTGATGACAGCGCCGCCAACCGCCGCGTTTTCAACGGCTGAAGGGGTCCACAGGAAAGCGAGCGCTAAAGTGGTGGCTCCCTGAGGATCAAACCATCCGGCTCAGCGTCTCGAAGAAAGCGACAATCTCGAGATCCAGCGGGTCATCCACCGGCTCTGGCTGCGAAGACATCTTGGATATGACGACTTCCATCTTCGGGTCGACATAAAGCCACTGGCCGTGGATGCCGATGCCGCAATAGGCGCCGTTCTCGTGTCCGGTCTGGTACCATTTGTTGCGGTAACGGCCCTTGGGAAACAGTGGCAGCATCGCGCCGCGCTGCCAGGCTTCCACACTGCCGCCGGTGCTGGTCGTGTCACGAACCCAGGCTTCCGGCACGATGCGGCGGCCATTGGCGGTTCCACCTTGCCGCATCATCTCGCCGATGCGCGCCAGGTCGCGCGGTGTCACCGAAATGCCGCCGGCGGTGCGCGCCGTGCCTTCCATGTCGACGCCGATCGAGGCTTCACTGACGGCGCCAAGCGGCAGCCACAGTCTCTCGCGCATCAGGTCGGTGAAGCGCTGCCCAGACGCGCGCTCGAGCAGCAGGCCGAGCAGATCGGAATTGGGCGAACGGTAGCGGAAAGTCTGACCATGCGGCTCGGCAAGCCGCTGCAGGCTCAGGATGAATTCGCGCAGGCTTTCCGTGCCACCACCCGGGTTCCACAGCGTGGCGCGGCGGTAGCGGGCAAAGGCGCTTTCCGGATCGAGATAGGCCTCCTCGAAATCGAGGCTGACGCTCATGTCGAGCACATGCCGCGCGGTGGCATCACCATAGGCCGAGCCGGCGGCTTCGGGAATGTACTGCGTTACCGGCGCTTCCGGATCGAACACCCCCTCGCCTTCCAATATGCCGGCGATAATTGATGTCACCGACTTGCTGATCGAAAAGATGATGTGGCGGGCGCCGAAATCCATATGCGGCGCGAACCAGTCACCAATGATCTTGCCGCCCTTCATCACCGTCAGCGCATCGGTGCTGGAGCGCGCGAGGAACTCGGCCACTGTCTCCGGCGCGCTGGCCACCGAAACCTTTTCGCCTATCAGGCCACTCATGTCTTGCATGGGGGACTCGGTCCCACCCGGGATTGCCGTCACGCGCGCCGTCGGCACCAGTTCGCCGAGGTTCTGGAACGACCATCGGTTGAACGGGTTTTCCCGCCAATTGGCGAGCAGCACTTCGTTGCGGCGAAAGCCGTAGCGGGTCTCGAACGCGGTCTTGCCGGTCATGGCGTTTCCTTAGGGTCTTTTCGTCTTGAGATTCAGGCGAGCGCGGCGGCGATGGCGTGCACCGCCTTCAGCGTCGCCATGCCGTAGGCGAGATTGCTGAAATCCGGCCAGGTCGAAAGCTTCACCACGACCATTCCCGTGTTCCAATCGATATGGATCATCTGTCCGAATACGCCCCGGCACATCAACGCGCGCGAGCTGGGATTCTCGATCCAGAACTGGTTGCGGTAGCTGCCTTCAGGCAGGCTGGGGCCGAAGTCCGCCCCATGCTTCCCGTTACGCGTCGCCTCGATCCAGTCGGCGGGAACGATGCCGCCGCCATTGTCGAGGATCATCTGGCCGAAGCGGCCATAGTCGCGCAGCGTGGCGTTGAAGCCGCCATCAGCCACGGCATAGCCGGCGCTGTCGACGGTGAAGCAGGCGCTTTCATCGACGCCGAGCTTTTGCCAGAGCTCTTCGGAAACCAGCTGCGGCAGACGCTTGCCCGTCACCCGCTCCATGATGAAGGCGAGCACGTCCGTCTCGATCGAGCGATACTCGAACTGGGCGCCATGCGGACGGACCGTGTCCTTCAAGCCCAGGATCAGCTCATACATATGCGAGGGCCAGCGAAACTCCGGATCGCTGCCCGGCGGCACCGGCTTCCAGCCGGTGGCGACATCGACCTGGCCGATGTCGGAATAGCGGTCGGTATACTCCTCTGAGAACCGCACCCCGGTCGTCATGTCGAGCACGTGCTGGACGCTGGCGCCGGCCCAGCCGGTGCTGGCGAGTTCCGGCAGGTAATCAGTGACCGGCCTGGCTGGATCGATCAGGCCGCGTCCGGCCAGTATGCCGAACACCGCGCCGGTGACGGACTTGGCCATCGACTGCGACAGATGCAGCGTGCGCTCGTCCATACCATTGAAATAGCGCTCATAGGCGACCTTGCCGTGCTTGAGCACCAGGAAGCCGTCCGTGTAGGTCTCGTCGAGCAGCCCGGCGAGCGATGTCGGCTTGCCCTCGCTGTCCTCGACCGCCAGCCCGTCGAGATCGACCTCGGCGCGTTCGAGACGATGGCGATGGCCGTTGCCGCGCCAGACTTCGGCGGTCGGCAGGATTTCGCGGATGTGCTGGAACGCCCAGCGGTTCCACGGCGGCCGGTCCCAGTCGAGCTTCGGCGGCACCATGGCGGGCGGCGAGCCCTGCATGATCGGCGGCGCCGGATCGCTGTTGCGGTAAGATGTCATGGAACCCTCCCACGATGCATGCCGCCCAAAAGTGCGTAGCGGTTTTGGGACGACGACATGCATGAAAACAAGAATTTGCAGCGTCGCGTGAGCCCTCCACATGCGACGCGTCGCAAAGAAGGGAGGCCGAAGCCTCCCTTCCGCTGGACTTTAGACCGAACCTATTTGCGCAAATTGGTCCAGATCTTGTTGTAGATCTCCACCACATCCGGCGGACAGGGCGGGACGAATTCCGGCGTCGGCGCACCTGCCGGCGGATTGATCTCCGGCGAATTGGCGAAATCCGCCTGCAGGAACTTGTGGCTGCCGGCAATGCCATTGTCGTAGCCGGCGAATTCCGAGATCAGCGCCGCATTTTCCGGGGCCATGATGAAGTCCTGGAACAGCTTGGCGTTGTCGAGGTTCTTGGCGCCTTTCAGCACCGCCACATTGTCCATCCAACCTTCGATGCCTTCCTTCGGATAGGCATATTTGATGGCCGGGATTTTCTGCCGCGAGCGATAGGTCGCGCCGTTCCACTGCTCCGTCACGATCACATCGCCGGAAGTGATCTTGGTGATGGTGTCGTAGCTGAAGGTTTTCCAGGACGGCTTGGCGGCGGTCAGGATGTCGTTGACCTTTTTCAGATTGGCCTTGTCGGCGCCGCAGCGCGGCACGCCGGCGTAACGCTCGGCCGCATGCATGACGGTGTTGACGTCGTCGAGGATGTTGATCTGGCCCTTCAGCTCAGCCGGCGGGTCGAAAAGGATCGCCAGCGTGTCGATGTCGCCCTTGAACTTGTCCGTGTTGACCGCGAACGCGGTGGTGCCGAACTGCCACGGCACGGTATAATGGCGGCCGCTGTCCCAATAGATGTTGAGGAAGCGCGGGTCGATGTTCTTGCCGTTCGGCATCGCGTTGGGCTCGGTCTTTTCGAGCAGGCCCTCATCGACCATGATCTTCACCGTGTAGTCGGACGGCACCACGATGTCATAGCCGGAATTGCCGGCGCGCACCTTCGACAGCATGGTTTCGTTGGAATCATAATCGTCCAGCGTGACCTTGATGTTGTACTGCTTCTCGAACTTTTCGATCAGCTTGGGATTGGTGTAGTCACCCCAGTTGTAGATATGCAGCTCGCCGTCGGCGAGCGCGGGCACCGCCCACAACAGCACTGCCGTCGAAACGGCAGCCATCAGTTTCCTAGACATTTTTTGTTCTCCTTTGCCTTCCCATTGATTCACTTGGCGCGTCGGCGCGCGATCAGGAACGATACCGAGACGAAGAGGATCGAGACCAGGAGCAGGATGGTGGAGATGGCATTGATCTCCGGCGTCATCGGCCGTCTGATCTGGTTCCAGATATAGAGAGGCAGGGTCGTCTGGCCGGGGCCGGCGACGAGCTGCGTGATGGTGAAATCGTCGAAGGAGACGATGAACGCGAGTGCCGCACCCGACATGATGCCGGGGACAAGCAACGGCAGCGTAATGCGCCGGAACGCGTGCCACGGCGTGGCATAGAGATCGGCGGCGGCGTATTCGAGCGTCAGATCCATGTCCTCGAGACGCGCCCGGATCGGCATGTAGGCGAAGGGAATGCAGAACACGGTATGGGCGAGGATCAGATTGCCGATGCCGAAATTCAGACCGAAGGCCCCGGCGATCAAGGCGAAGAAGGACAAGGTCGCCACTGCCGTGATGATCTCGGGAACCATCAGCGGCAGGTTGATGACCATGAAGGCGGCCGGCAGGCCACGCCACGGCTTCACCCGGGTCATACCGATCGCCGCCAGCGTGGCGCAGATCGTCGAAACGATCGTCGCGCTCACCGAGATGATCAGCGTGTTCTCGGCGGCGTTGTGGAATTCCTCATTGAGCAGTGCGGTGCCGTACCAGTTCAGGCCGACGCCCTCCCAATGGGTGACGAGCGAACCCGTGTTGAACGAAAAGATCATCAGGATCAGGATCGGGACGTAAAGCACGGCAACGCAGATGATGGCGATCGTGCGGAATCCGGGCTGGTCCTTGATGTCGACGTTGCGGGGATCAGCCATGCTGGATCTTCCCCGACGTGGTGCGAACATAGAAGTAGAGGGCGACCAGCACCGCGGCCATCAGGATCAGCGCCTGGGCGCAGCCGAGCGGCCAGTTGCGCCCGGAACCGAATTGCTGGGCGATGAGATCGCCGATCATCAGATGGATGCCGCCGCCAAGGATAAGCGGCGTCACATAGGCGCCGAGCGCCGGAATGAAGACAAGCAGACAGCCGGCTATGATGCCGGGCAGCGACAGCGGAATGATCACCCGCCAAAGAACTTGCCGACGCGTCGCGTAGAGGTCGTTGGCCGCCTCGACCAGCCGGAAATCCAGTTTTTCCAGGCTGGCATAGAGCGGCAGGATCATAAACGGCAGGAACGAGTAGAGCAGGCCGAGCTGGATAGCGAAGTTGGTGTAAAGCATGGTGATCGGCTTATCGATCACGCCAAGCCCGATCAGCAGGTTGTTGATGAGACCTTCGTCGCGGATGATGAACATGATGGCCAGCGTGCGCACCAGAAGGTTCGACCAGAACGGGATGGTGATCAGCAGCACCCACCAGTTGCGCTGCGCCGGCGTGCGCGTGGCCATGAAGTAGGCGGTCGGAAAACCCAGCAGCAGGCAGATGACCGTCGTCACCACGGCGAACAGAAACGAGCGCAGATAGATGATCAGGAAATCCGGCGTGAACTGCAGCGTGTCGTCGAAAATATCCTGCTGAAACAGGAAGTTCAGATAGGCGTCCGTCGAAAACTTCCATTGCACGCCGCCGTAGGGCGCGGCCTGGAGAAACGAATAGACCAGGATGATCAGCAGCGGCAGCACGCCGAAAATTCCGATGACGATCAGCGCCGGCAAGGAAAGCAGGCGGTTGCGCCTGGCGCTTGCTTTCTCAGCCTTGGCTTCGAACAACGCGGCTTGGGAAAGCGCCATTGTCATCAGTCCTTCAGTATCCGCGCGCCGTCGTCTTCGAACAAGATGCCCACCTTGGCGCCCGGCTCGAATGTCACTGCGCCGGACCGGCTGTTCTGGTAACGCACGATGAAGTTGTCACCGCCGTCGAGCTTGACGTGGTAGTGCGTGTCGGTGCCGAAATAGACGACATTCGCCAGGGTTCCTGAGACTGTGCCCTTGGATACATCGGCGATCAGATCCGCATGCTCCGGCCGCACCACGACCGTGACTGCGCCAGAGGGATCGAAGTTCTCCGGGAACCCTGCCGCCACGGTTGCGCCGGAGGCGAGCTTCACGGTGGCGACGCCGGATTTCTTCGACACCACGGTACCCTTGAGGAAATTGGTCTCGCCGATGAAGTCGGCGACGAAGCGCTCGGCCGGCCGGTCGTAGATGTCGCGCGGCGCGCCTACCTGCAGGATCTTGCCCGCCGACATGACAGCGATACGGTCCGACATGGTCAGCGCTTCTTCCTGGTCGTGGGTGACGAAGATGAAGGTGATCCCGGTCTCGTGCTGCAGCCTCTTCAGCTCGATCTGCATTTCCTTGCGCAGCTTGTAGTCGAGCGCGGAGAGCGGCTCGTCGAGCAAGAGCACCTTCGGCTGTGGTGCGAGCGCCCGCGCCAGCGCCACGCGCTGTTGCTGGCCGCCGGAGATCTGGCTGGTGCGGCGATTGCTCAGCGCTTCCATCTTGACCAGCTTCAGCATCTGGGCGACGCGCGCCGCAATCTCCGCCTTCGGCTTGCCCAGCATTTCCAGGCCGAAGCCGATATTGTCGGCCACCGTCATGTGGGGAAACAGCGCATAGGACTGGAAGACGGTGTTGACCGGCCGCTTGAACGGCGGCAGCGGCGCGATGTCCTGTCCGTAGAGCAGGATTTCGCCGGCACTCGGAAAATCGAAGCCGGCTATCAGCCGAAGCAACGTTGTCTTTCCGCAGCCGGATGGTCCCAGCAGTGTGAAGAACTCATTCTCGCGGATCGATACCGAGACCGTGTCGAGGGCAGCGACCTGCCCCTCACCCGATCCGAAAATTTTGCTGACGTTTACTACTTCAATCGCATTCCGATCCGGTTTGTCCGGCACGATTACGCCTCATCGTTGACCCCGCTCTTGCTGGCGGAGCTGTTCCCCTGTTGGATGTGATCATACGCCCGGTATGTTGGCAAGCCCGGCATTGAATCACAGTTCAGTTAGTGGTCTTGGCGTAGCAAGCCCCATGCCACAGTCAGGCTTGGTAGGTGATTTTGCCGCCACAGATGGTCGTCACCGGCCGCACCGTATGCAACGCTTCCGGGGCAGTCCTCTCGATATCGGCCGACAAAACGACGAGATCCGCCAGATAACCCGGCTTCAGCACGCCTTTGCGGTCTTCCATGAATTCGCTGTAGGCGCCCTCGACCGTATAGCCGGCAAGCGCTTCATGCAGCGAGAAACTCTGGTCCGGCAGGCCTTCTGCCCAAGGTTTGCGCATGACCGCTGCTTGGATGCCCAGGATCGGATCAACCGGCGAGACTGGCCAGTCGGAAGCGAACACGACGCGGGCGCCAGCATCCTTGAGCGTGCGCCAGGCATAGCTCAGCGGCCACCTGTCGCGGCCGATGCGCGAAATCGTCGGCTCCAGCGGAAAGTTCATGGCGCCGGGCGGATGCGGCGGTTGCATCGAAGCGATGACGCCAAGTTCGGCGAACCGCGGCACATCCGTCGGGGTGGTGACCTCGATATGCTCGACGCGGTGACGGCTGTCCCGCTTGCCATTGGCCTTTTGGGCCGCCTGATAACCGTCGAGCACTGCCCGGACTGCGCCGTCACCGATCGAGTGAACGGCGATCTGCAGACCTCTGCGGTCGGCCTCCACCGCCACCTCGGCGAAGTGCTCGGGCGTGAACAATGGCTCGCCGCGCCAGCCGGGACGGTCGGCATAGTCGTCGACCATCACGGCCGTCCAGGAATCGAGCACGCCGTCATAAAACACCTTGACCATGCCCGAGGACAGCCATTCGGACTTGTAGGTCGCGGCCATGGCAGAAGCTTTTTCAAGTATCCCCAGCTCCATGAAGTTCTTGAAATGGAACGGGATTTTTGTACGGCATATGAGCCGCCCTTCTTGCTCCAGGCCGGCAAGCAGCTCGAGCTGGTAGAGGTTGCCATCCATGTTCTGGATCGATGTGATGCCGTGGCGGGCGCACCATTCCAGGCCGCGATGCATCAGATCCCGATCGGCGGCAAGCTCCTCGGCGGACGGATATGGTTCCGGCTCACCGCCCGTAAGACCGAGCCGTGTGCGGTTCTGCCCGAAGTGCTCCAGGATCGGACCGAAAGCCTCGCCCTCGCGCAATTCGCCCGCCGCGAGGCCATCGGCACCCATCACGATCTCATTGCCCGGTCCCAATTCCCTGCCATGCAGGAGGCCCGCCTCTTCCAGGGCCTTGGTGTTCGCCCACATCGTATGATGGTCGGAGGCCGACATGGCGAACGGGCGATCGGGGATGATTTGGTCGAGATGGTGGCGCGTGACCGGCTCGGGCAGGATCGCATAGTCGACGCCAGCGCCGATCAGAAGCCTGGCGTTGGGCCGCGCCGCGGCAAAAGACTGGATAGCATCGCGCAAGGCATCGAAGCCATGCACGCCAGCCAGATGCAGATTGTCGAGTTCAGCCGCGCCGCCGAACAGATGCATATGGGCTTCGATGAAACCCGGCAGGACCGAACCGCCCTTGGCGTCGATCACCTGTGTGGCCGTCCCCTTGAGCTCTTCGATTGCGGCACGGCTGCCGATGGCGATGATGGCGCCGTCCTTGACGGCAACGGCCTCGGCGGCGGGATTGCCTTCGTCCATGGTCAGCACACGACCGTTGATGACGATCAGATCCGCATTGTGATCCGCACCCGTGACAGACATCGCGACTCCGCGCTTTTGATGACCGATTGAGACCGACAATCCTGCTCCCGACGGCTTGCCACTCCAGCGGAGCGGCGCCACGGGAAAAAACGATGTCAGTACGCCGGCTTTGAAATTCCCCTTGTGATCCCAAGAGACAGCGTGGATAAAGAATGCGACTGATTATTCGCGTTTGTCAACATGCGGAATTTAGAATGTATTGTGGACAGCACCCTTCGCCTGTGGTGAGACCGGGCGGGGAACGAGGACATCAAGCAGTGAAGCGCAGTCTCGATCGCAAAACCAAAATAGCGCTCGAACCGCGCAAGCAGCCGCGGCAGCAACGGTCGAGCAAGGTGGTCGACCGCATTCTCGACGCGGCGCTGATCTTGACGCGCGAGCAAGGAACCAGGACGCCGACGACGCTCGCCATTGCGCAGCGCGCGGGCCTGTCGGTCGGTTCGATCTATCAATACTTCCCCAACAAGGAAGCCATTCTTCTTGACCTCGCCCGGCGCTGGCTGTCGTCCTTTCCCGAGGTGATCGCGAAGCGCATCAAGGTTGCTCCGCCTGCCAACCGCGAAGAGTTTCGGCAGGAAGTGCGCAAGCTCTTCATCGATACCTCCAGGATATATCTCGAGAACGCCACCCTGATGCCGGTGATCGAGGCCATTTCAGGCAATGCCGACCTCAGGCCTATCCAGGACGAATATGACGAGCAGATCATCGCGCTTTACGCCGCCTGGCTGCGACACGTGAACCCTGCGCTGGAAGACAAGATCGCCAAACGGCTCGGCCTGGTGATGATGGAGGTTGGGCACGCCTGCCGGCTTGTCGGCATGAAAAGAGATCGCAAGACATTCGACCTCATCGAGGACGATGTCGAATCCATGTGGCTGGCTCTGGTGAGCCCCTATCTCAACCTTGACTGATTTCGCACCTTGAGAGGACCCTTATGAAGACTGTCTATTCGCCGCTTCATGCTGGCCATGCCGGCCAGATGGAATTGGTCACATCAGCCATCGTGCCGGGTTTTGAAAAGCCTTCGCGGGCCGAATTCATCAAGGCGCGGGTCGAAAGCGAGAAGCTTGGCCCGATCGTGCTGCCGCTCGAGCACGACCTTGCCGCCGCCAAGCGCATCCACAAGTCGGACTACATCGATTTCCTGCCGACGGTCTGGCCGCAATGGGTTGCCTCCGGTCACGAGGGCACGGCCATGCCCTTCACCTGGCCGACGCGCGGCCTGCGCGGCGATGTGCCGCCAAAGCGCGTCGATGCGCTGCTTGGCTATTATTCCTTCGATGCCGGCGCCACCTTCGTCGAAGGCACATGGGCCGCGATCAAATCCTCCTACGACGTCGCGCTGACCGCCGCCGGCCTGGTGAAGGGCGGCGAAAGATCAGCCTTCGCGCTCTGCCGTCCGCCGGGACACCATGCCGGGGCCGGCTTCATGGGCGGCTATTGCTACATCAACAACGCCGCCGTCGCCGCGCAGTGGTTCCTCGACCAGGGTGCCACACGCGTCTCGATCCTCGATGTCGACTACCACCATGGCAACGGCACGCAGGAGATCTTCTACGACCGCGCCGACGTGCAGGTCCTCAACCTGCATGGCGATCCCATGGTCGAATATCCGTTCTTCCTCGGCCATGCCGATGAACGCGGCGCAGGTGCCGGCGAAGGTTTCAACATCAATTATCCCATGCCGTTCGGCACCGGCTGGGACGCCTGGAATGCCTCGCTTGAGGACGCCTGCGGCAAGCTCGCCGCCTACGCACCCGACATCGTCGTTGTCTCGCTCGGCGTCGACACGTTCGAGAAGGACCCGATCAGCCAGTTCAAGCTGAAGAGCGCGGACTATCCCAAGATCGGCCGTCGCATCGCCAGGCTCGGCCTGCCGACGCTGTTCGTCATGGAAGGCGGCTATGCCGTCGAGGAGATCGGCGTCAACGCCGTCGGCGTGCTGACCGGTTTCGAGGATCGGTAAGCCTGCCCGCGAGTACAGGCTGGCACGACAAAAAGGGCGGCACATGGCCGCCCTTTTTTGCAAGCTACGTTGCAGCGCCGGGGCTCGGCGCGGCCATTGGTGCGGCCGCCTTGCGTGACCGGCCGAGATAATAGACCGCCGCCGCGGCGATAACACCGGCGGCCAGGATGCCTGCCGCCAGAACCGGCCGATACCAGAACCAGGCAATCGCGATCGTCGTCATGCCGACCAGGATCGCCATGAAGAAGGCGATGATGCCGGTTCCCATCCGCGCCATGCTGCCGAGGAACGGAATGACGTCGAGGATCACGCCAATCGGGCTGAGGAACAGGGCAAAGCCGATGGTCAGCAGCAACAGGCCGGCGGCGCGCAGCAGCCAGGTGATCAGCGTGTTGGCGCTGACCGCCTCGGCGAACATCTTGTCGGCCGGCACCTGGCCGGTATCGACCATCAGCAGCGCATCGCCGGCTTGCGTCTGGTAGGGCTCGAACCGGCTGCCGGCCTGGCGCGCGACAATGCTGACCACGCCGAGCGGCGCCAATTCATAGCCGATGCGATAGTCACCCAATGCGGGTGTTGTGTTGTCGCTGCCGAGATAGATTTTGCCATCGACGATGCTGAGCGGCTTCGTCCCGGTATAGGCGGCCTTGATCGCCGCGGATTGATTGGCCGACAGCGAATAGTCCTTGTCGCCCTCGATGCGATCGAGCACCGGCGTGTCGAGATCGAAAGCCACGAGCTTGCCCTGCGGTATCTGGAACGCACGGCTGTGGATCGCCATTGGCGGATTCTGATGGCCGTCCGGCTTCTTGAAATCCGACGAATCGATCTGCTTGTCGTCCCACACCCTGGAATAGCTGTAGGTGGTTTCCGTCTCCTCGCCGCCGCCAAGCTTCTTGGTGGTCTCGGATTTGGATTCTTCCTTCCACTGGTACATCTCGACGCTGCGCGACAGCCGCAGCCCCTGCGCCGCGATGCCGAAATCCGGATCCGACAGGCCGCTATCCGCCGTCACCGGCCCGCTGACATGCACCAGTCTGCCGTCATTGGCGGCATCGACGCTGTCGGCGTTGATCGAAACCACGGCGCCCGACCCTTCGGCCAGCGAGCGCGCCGTCTGCACGGCACGGCCCTCGTTCCAGAACAGCCCGATCACCATCAGCACGATCAACAGCAGGCCGAAGATGACCCCACCGACCGCGCGTTTGATCCGCCCGAACCACGAGACAGATGTAACTTCCCGAAATGAATCGCTCATCGTTTCCCCCGAAACCAAAGATAACAAAAAACAAAGCGCGGCCGGCGGCCGCGCGTAGGGCCGTCAATCGGCGTGAATCTGTGCGCCGCAGTCCTTGGCGCCGGCGCAAGAGTGAACCGCCCGCGTCGTGCCGCCATCGCCGACCCGCCATGGTGAAGCAGACAACGGCGCCTGGCTGTTGGCGCCGAGAAGGTCGAGCGCCCGCATGGCCGTCTGCTCGCCTTCATCGTCACGCTTGACGATCTCGACCTGCTTGAGGCCGATCGCGGCAAGCTGCGGCATCACCACGTCGGGATCACCGGCAACCACGATCAGCGACGGCTCCAGCGACGACAGTGCCAGCGCCTGTTTCTGTACGGCATCGAGCGTCAGTCGGGTGCGCGCCGTCATGCGGTTTTGCTGATCCTCCAGCGTCGAACCGCTGCCGACCGCTGAAATCAGTGAGCCGAACAGGCCGGCCGATGTTTCCGCCGATCCGGCCAGCGCCCGACGATAGACCGTCACCGTGCGATCGACTTCATCTTGTGCCACCGGCAAGGTGGTCAGGCCGGCAAAGCCTTTCAGGATTTCGGTGATCGCAGGACCGGTGTTGGCGCGCTCAACGGTCGTTGCCACGACAAGACCCGAACCGGCCTTCATCGGGCTGAGCAAATAGCTCGACACGCCGTAGGAATAGCCCTTCTCCTCGCGGATCACCGAATTCAACCGGCTGGAGAAATCATCGCCGAGCAGATTGGCGACAGCGGTCGATTCCGCACGCTCACCTTCGTCGGTGCCGGGCGCCGGTCGCGCCACGAAAAGAGCCGACTGGCTGGCGCCGGGTTCGGGCACCAGCAGCACCTTCTGGCCAGTCTTGAAATGCGCTGCCGGCGACGGTTCGACGGCATAGCCTGTAGTATCGCTTTTCCATGTGCCGACTGCTTTTTCAAGGCCGGCAGCGACCGCCGCGACCGGCATCGGGCCGACGCTGTAGAAGGTCACCGCCTTCGGCGTGAACTCCGCCTTGAACGCGGCTTTCGCCTCGTCGAGCGAGATCGAGGCCAGCGCCTTCGCCGACCAGTCGACCGCGGCCTTGCCCGGCACTTGCGGAATAAGCGCCGCCTTCGCGACGCGGCCGGCAACGCCCGGCAGGTCCGCCTCGCGCCCGTTCAGCCAGTCGACCGTCTGCGCCATCAGCACGGTCCATTCGGTCTTGTCGAAACGCGGCTTCAGCACCGCGTCGGCAAGCAGGCCCAGACCTTGATCCAGTTTTTCGGGCGGCACGCCAAGCGTCATTGTGGTGGTCAGCGCACCGGCCTGGTAGCCGATCCCGGCGCCGATATCGCTGGTCGCCTTGGCGAAGTCAGCCGCACCACGCTCACCAGCACCGCGCGTCGCCATGCTGGCGGCAAGCTCCAGCAGCCCCTCCTTGCCTTCCGGCACGCTGTTCCAGCCGCCTTCGGCACTCGCCGCGATATAGGCCATCGGCGCTTGCGGCATCGTGTAGTGGACGAGCTTGATGCCGTTGGACAGCGTCGCCGTTTCCATGACAGGCAACACCGCCGAGGGCGCTTGCCCGGCCGGGTGCTCCGGAATGTCGATTGCCACCCGCTCCGGCGCCGTGAACGGCCGCGGCGTGCCCGACGATCCGATCAGCGCGTCGGGATAACCACCGCGCGGGCCCGGCTTCAACACCAGCACACTGGCGTCTTCGGGTTTAAGCAGCCGCTTCACCGTCGCTTCGATATCGGCGGCACTGGCATTCTTGACGCGCGGATCGTCGACCAGCGCGCTCTGCGCATCGCCAAGAATATCGGCATTGTAGGAGACGGTGCCGGCACGATCTTTCAGCGCCTCGTTGCCCAGCCGCGCGGTCTGCAATATGCCGTTGCGCGCGCGTTCGACATCCGCCGGGTCGAGCGGCGTCTTCTGGAAATCCACGAAGGCCGCTTTCATCGCGCTTTCCAGCGCTTCTGGCGTCACACCAGCCGCCGCGCCCGCCTCGAAGGTGAAGCGACCGCCGAGCAGACCGCCCGTCCAGCTCGCGCTGGCGTAGGTGGCGATGCCCTGCTCCGAGACCAGCCGGTTACGCAGAAATCCATAGTCACCATTGCCGAGCAGTTCCGCGGCGATGCCGAGCGCGCCATTGTCAGGCGACTGCGCCGCCGGGCCGCTGAAGCCGACCACCACGACGGGGCTCGGCACGCGGTCTTCCAGCACCAGCTTCAGCCGGGCCTGCGTCGGCTCCGGCACTGTGGGCCGCGCCACGTCTGCGCCGCGCGGCACCCGGCCGAACGTATCCGCGATCAGCGCCTTGGCGTCATCGACCTTGAGGTCGCCAACCAGCACCAGCACCGCATTGTTGGGCAGATAGTAGGTGTTGAAGAAACCTCTGACATCGTCGAGCGTCGCCGCATCGAGGTCGGCGACCGAGCCGATGACCATGCGGCTATAGGGATGCGGCTTCGGGAACAACCCGGACCAGAAAGCCTCCCAGCCCGATGCGCCGGCCTTGTCGAGCACGTTCTGGCGCATCTCGTTCTTGACCACCGAGCGCTGCAGGTCGAGCTTGGCCTGTGTCACCGAACGGCCGAGATTGGCCATGCGGTCGGCTTCCAGCGACAGGATCATCGGCAGCGACGACGACAGCCCGTCGACATAGAACACGGTGCCGTCCTCGGTGGTCCAGGCATTGATCTCGTTGCCCAGTGCCGCATGCGCGCCGAACACGTTCGGCCAAGCCGGCGTGCCGGAAAACATCAAATGCTCGAACAGATGCGCGAAGCCGGAGCGGCCAGCCGGTTCATTCATCGAACCGACGCGGTAGCGCAGGTTCATCACCACCTTTGGCGCACGATGGTCCGGCACCAGCACCACCTGCAGTCCGTTGTCGAGCGCATAGGTGACAATTGGCTCGGCCTTTCCAGTTGCCGCGCCGGTAAAAACCGCAAGCACCACCGTGAACGCCAGGAAAACCTGCTTCATGATCACCCCCCAATCGATATGGCCGCAAACAAGCGCGACCAACCTAGCCCAGCCCGATCGAAGGGAAGCCCACCCCCCTGCCGATCGCCGAGAACCTATCGGAATCGATCGGTCCTCGATACGGCAGCTTCGCAACAACCTCTGGCTTTTTCGTGTCAGTGTTTCAGGCGGCCCCGATGCAGCGAAAGTGTGTTGGGCGTTACCCTGAGTCGCACGTGAGTCCATCGGTTTCGATTTTGTCAAATCGCGTTTGATGTCGGATTCATCTGCGGGTAGATTAGACCCGAATCAGCCGGTCCTGGGGGGCGCGGCGACCACCCAAAGTCTTACGTTCCGGAATTTTCCGGCGCCAGACGCGGACGGTTTCGCGTTCCCTGAATGGATTCCGTCTGATTGGCGCGGCCCCGCGCCTCGTGTGCGTCTCGTGAAAGTAACGCGTTTTCAGTTTCGGCGGCTGGCTCTCCAGCATCCGGACAGCAGAAACGATTCCGGCCAAAAGCAAAAAATGAGCAGTCCCGCCGCGCTTCTTCAATCCGACACATTGGGCTCGCGCCTGGCGTCGCGCGGTGATCTGACCAGCTTTTTCATGGAGCTGACCGCCGAGATCGGCGCCGACAGCTACATGCTGATCGCCATCGTCCATGACCAGGACCGCAACGACGCGCGCATCGTCTCCTCGAACTGGATCTTCGATGCCATCGAACTGACTGGCAAGCGGCTGATCGCCAGCCTTGCCCAGGGCGCGCTCACCGTCGCGCCCGGGATCCGCCCGCGCCCGCTGGTGGCGGCAGACGCGCCAGATAGCGACGGGCTGGTCTCCGGCGAAGAAGCCCGCCTGCTCGACGTGCTCGGCCATGCCGAGGTCTATTCGCTGCGGCTGAATGTCGGCCGCCAGCGCCTGTTCGCCCTGTTTTCGGCGGCGACCGCAGGCCAGATCGACCAGCCGGCGCTGATGAAGGCGCAGCTGAAATGCTGCTACGCGCTCTCGCACATCCCGCAGTTGATCGCAGCGGCGGCGATGCAGGACCCGCTGTCGGATCGCGAGCGCGAATGCCTGTTCTGGGTCTCCGAGGGCAAGACCACCGATGAGGTAGCCGTCATTCTTGGCGTCTCCTCCAACACCGTCAACAGCTACATCACCCACGCCATCCAGAAATTCGCGGCCTCGAACCGCGCGATGGCCATCGCCACGGCGATCAGGAGTGGCATCATTTGAAACAGGCCGATATCAAGGAAGCAGCGGAAGCCCTTTTCAACGAGCAGCGAAACCCTTTCGGCGCCTTCTCGCTCGGCTCCGAAACGCATCACGCCGTCACCATTCCCGATGCCGTGCGCCGCTGCCGCTGGATATCGATCGACATCAACGCCTCGGCTTTCGGCCTCTACTTCGTCAGCCCGTCGCCGGAACGGGCGCGGCTGGTCCCGTGTTTCGATTCCGACTATCCCGGTATTGCGGTGGCGACGAAGTTCATCTCGGGCGCCAATGGCGAGGAGATCGTGCGCCACACCCACAACTCGACGGAGCCACGCTGGTGGACGGATGACGGCGTCGCCACGATGGCTGAGACGTTCGGCAGCCTCGCCTGGACCGAGCAGATGGCGCCGCTGGCGCCCGGCACCAGCGGCATTGCCTTTCCCGTCCACGCCGATCGCGGTCAGTGCGGCCTCGTCGTCTTCCTCGGGTCGGAGATCGCACTGTCGCAGGATGCGCTTTACGAGATCCACGCCCGCTGCTTTTCGCTGTTCGCCGCCGTCGCCCGTATCCGTCCGGGCGACGCCGGCAGGATGCGCGCGATTTCCAAGCGCGAACTCGAATGCCTGAAGCTGACCGCCAACGGCAACACCAGCGAGGAGATCGCCCGGCTCCTGAAGCTGTCGGTGCACACCGCCAACCAGTATCTCACCCAGTCGACCCAGAAGCTCAACGCCGTCAACCGCAACCAGGCGGTCGCCAAGGCGCTGCGGTTAGGCCTGATCGAGTAATGCTTGTCGCCTGATGGGCGCGCTTCAGTAAGCCAGCGGCTCGACCTTGCGGATACGAGCCTGTTCGATCACCGCCTCCAGCAGCGCCGTATTGTGCTCGGGGTCTTCTCCCGGCTTTTCGAACGACACGTAATTGACCGCGACCGAGTTGCCGATATCGCTCAGCGTCAGCTGGAAATAGACGGTCACGCCTGGCGGCCGCAGCTCCAGGTCGAGCACGATGCGCGGGCTGCCGCTCCAGTCGACATGCGCCTCGCCGCCATGGCCGAGCCTGAGCGTGCCCGGCATGAAGAACAGCTCCACCGCCGAATCGACCAGGTCCGACAGGCAGGCGAAGTGCTCCAGCCGGATGAAGGCGATATAGTCGGCGACATCGATCAGCCTCAGTTCGCCAACCACTTGCTCGATGGCGCTGGCAACGATGATCTCGCGGGATTTTGCGTGCGGTTGGCGGTTCATGAAATCTGTCTGCGCTCAGCCTTTTTCGAGTAGACGATCCGCACCAGTTCGGCGACGGCCTGGTAGAATTGTGACGGGATCACATTATCGACCGAAACTTGCTTGTACATGGAGCGGGCGAGCGCCACGTCCTCGAAGATCGGGATGTTGTGCTCCTTGGCGATCTCGCGGATTTTCAGCGCCACCAGATCCTGCCCCTTGGCCACCACGAGCGGCGCCGAATCCTCGTCGCGCACATATTTCAGCGCGATCGAGAAGTGCGTCGGGTTGGCGATGATCAGCGTCGCGCGCGGCACCGCCGTCATCATCCGCTTGCGCGCCCGGTCGCGCGCCAGCGAACGCAGCCGCGACTTGACGATCGGGTCGCCCTCGGACTGCTTGAACTCGTCCTTGACCTCCTGCTTGCTCATGCGCAGATCCTGCTTCCAGTGGAAGCGCGACCAGACGATGTCGATCGCCGCGATCAGTCCCATGACGAAAACGATCGCCACCAGTATGTCCACCGCGATACTGCGGATGACGAGACCGAAGGCAACGGGATTGGTGATCATGCCGGCAAGCAGCTTGCGGTGATCCTCCGACAGCGTGAAAGTGAGCACGGCGATGGCGAAGCCGACCTTTGCCAGGGATTTCAGGAACTCGACCCAGCCCTGGACGCCGAACATCCGGTTCCAGCCCTTGACGATCGAGATACGCGAAAGCTGTGGCCTGATCCGCTCGCCGACGAATTGCGGCATGTTCTGGAACACCGAGGCGCCGATGCCGGCAACGCTCAGCAGCACCAGCAGGCTGACGACGGCACGACCCACTTCGAACAAGACTTGCTTGTAGAGCGCGATGACATCGGTCTCGGTGTCCATCGGCCAGGCCTCGGGCTTCTCCAGGAACATCGACAGGAACATGCTGATGTCGATGACGGCGTCCTTTGCATAGAAGACGGTGAACACCAGTATGGCGACGAACGAGGCGAGGAGCGCGGTTTCCTTCGAATGGGGCAGCTTGCCCTGTTCGATCGTGTCGCGGATCTTCTTTTCCGTCGCGTCTTCGGTTTTCGAGTCCTTGTCGGTGGCGTCGGACATGCCTAGAGCATGATGCCGAAAAGTGTGAAGCGGTTTTCGGATGACATCATGCTCTAATCCTTTGATTTAGAGCCGGACGGCTCTAGGCGGCGTTCTGCGTAGAAGGCAGTTCGAATGCGCCTTCGCGCGACAGCCGGATCGTCGTCGTCACGATCGTCTTGCGCGCGGCCACGATATCAGCGGCAGGAACGCCTTCGGACCCCTGGCCGAGTTCGGCTTCGATCATGCGCCGCGACCGCGCGCCGATCGCCGACAGCACCGATTCGGCGAGTGCCGCCGACGTGCCGCGCAGCGCCAGTGTGACAAGCTCGGTCGACAGTCCGTCGAACAGCAGCACGCGCGCCTTCTGGGTGAGCAGCGGCAGGTCGTCGAAAGCGAAAAGCCTTGCCCGCACACCGTCGAGGTCGGGCGTTCCGGCGGCCTCCAGATCCTGCATGACTTCATCGAGCAGCGGCTTGTCCAGCTCGTTGAGCACGCTGGCGACGCGCGCCTGCCCTGCCGACGTGTCCTTGGTCGAGGTTTCCGACAGCACACTGGTGCGCAGCCGGTTCTCGACGATCCTGGTCGCGGCGGCCGGAACATTCGCCATCGTCACCATGCGCTTGATGATTTCGCCACGCATCGGCTTGGTCAGCGTCAAAAGCACGCTTGCCGCTGCCTGCGGCGCCAGCTTCGACAGCACCATGGCCGCCGTCTGTGGATGTTCGCCGGCCAGGAAGGCGCCAAGCCGTGCCGGTTCGAGCTTCTCGAGCTCCGGCCAGATGGGCGGCGGTCCTTCCGGCGCGACTTCGAATTTCTTGTCGCCCATGATCGCGCTCATCTCTTCGGGCGAGAGCGATTCATTTAGGATGGTGTCCATCCTGTCGGCGGAATCGAGCAGGCCCGCACCCTCTGTGAACTCGGCCTCGAATTCGGCGACGATGCGCTCGAGATCGCTCTGCGGAATGGTCCTGAGCAGCCGCGCACCCTCGATCAGCGCCTTCAGTTCTTCCTGCTTGAAGAATTTCAAGAGACGGCTGGCGGACGGTTTGCCCATCGCCACCAATATAGCGGCCGCCTTCTGAGCGCGCGTCAGGGTCGCTAGCGGCGTCGTCATGCCTTTCGCCTCCGCTGCCACCGGCAAGCCCCGTGCCTCATGTCTAGGCGCCCTTCGTGCCGGCGATGATTTCGGTCAGCCTGATGCCGAAGCGCGATGGGTCGCTTTCGAGCACCGTGATTTCGCCGCGCGCGATCTTGCGGCCGTTGACAACGACGTCGACCGGTTCGCCGATGCGGCGGTTGAGCGCCACCGTCGAGCCCTTCTGCAGCGCCATCAGGTCGGACACCGCCATCTCGGTGCTGCCGAGGATGATCTGGACATCGACGGGGATGTTCATGATGACGCTCGAATTGGCGCCCGCAGCGGCCCTGAACGCCGCGTCGGGGCGCTGCTCCTCTTCATGCAGGACGCCGCGCAATTCCTCGATGGCGCGATCGAGCTGCTCGTCCGGCTGGTCGAGCTCTGCTTCCACTTTGGTCTTGGCCATGCGTCGTCTCCAAAAGCTCAGGCGCGCCCGGCACCGGCCGGCATGAGCCCATCGATGAAATCCTGCCCGGCATCGAACGGATGCCTGATTCGGACGGTGTAATTCTGCCCCAGTTTGCCGAACTCGCATACGAACAGCGTCTGGCCTCGCGCGCTGAGGCGAGCCCGTGATTGCGCCGTTTCGTCGAAGTCGATGACCTGGCCAACTTCAAGATCGGCGAGGTCGCCAAGCGTCAGCCGCGCCAGCGGCATGGTGGCTTCGAGCGCCACCGTCGAGCGCATCACCTCTTCCGAGAAGCGTGCGCGCCAACTGGTGCCCTGATCGTCCTCGCTGACACTGGCGGTGCCGTCGCGCCCGGTCAGCACGACGCGCTGCGGCATCGTCACCGTGATCGAACCGCTGTCGACCGGCGTCGAGATGCCAAGGACGATGCGGATGGCGGCGCCATCGCGCAGCACATGCCGCCTGGCCTCGATGCCGGACATGGCCCGTGGCGCGGGCAGCCGCAGGTCGAGCGAGCGCCGCCCCGATCCGTTCAGCGCCTGCGCCACCTCCTGGAACACCATGGTCGAGACATCGGCCTCGATTGGTGACAGGTCGCGCTCGATCGGCGACACCGGCATATCCGGATCGCCGCCGAACAGCGTGGAAACCATGATGGCGATCGCGGCAGCATCGATGACGAGCGTCATCGCGTCCGAGGACGCTGGCGAACCGATGACGGTCATGGCGAAATTCTCGCCGGCGCGCGAGCGCGCTTCGGGGACGCGGCTGACTTCGACCGCCTTGAGGTCGACGATCACGGGAACGCCAAGCTCGCCCGACAGCCCCTTCTGCAGCAGCGGCACGGCGCGTTCGGCCATGGCGCGGCCGGCATCAATGACCTGATCAGCCTCGCCGCTGTCGCCGACCAGGCGCTCGATGATCAGGGAGCGCGCTTGCGCGGGGCTGCCTGGACTGGTCATGACCGTGTCGGCGCCGATCTGTCGTGCATCGTTCAAGCGGCCTTCTTCTCGGCGCTGCCGGTGTTCATCGTGCTCTGCTCGACGGCGTCGATGGTCGGCCGCTCATAAGATGAGATGGTCTTGCGGCCGAACTCGATCGCCACCTGCGGCAGCGCACCGTTCATGTAGGCGAGCAGCGTCTGCTTGACGATGATGTAGAGGCGGTTCTTCTTCTCGCGCACCGTCTTGATCTTGGTGGCGACAGGCCCGACCACGGCATAGGACAGGAAGATGCCAAGGAAGGTGCCAACCAGTGCGGCGCCGATCAGGCCGCCGAGGATTTCCGGTGATTGATCAAGAGCACCCATCGCCTTGACCACGCCGAGCACGGCGGCGACGATGCCCAGCGCCGGCAGGCCGTCGCCGACCGCGACCAGCGCGTGATAGGCCTTCATCTTGTCCGTCTTGATGGTCTGGATTTCTTCATCCATCAGCGCCTCGATCTCATGCGAGCGGGCATTGCCGATGATGATGATGCGGCAGTAGTCGCAGATGAAGGCCATCAGATCGTGATTCTTGAGCACCGTCGGAAAGGCCTGGAAGATGGCCGATTCTTCCGGATTGTCGATATGTGCCTCGACCTCGCTGCGCGACTTCGAGCGCAGCTCGCGCATCAGGCTGTGCAGCACGCCCAGCGTTTCCAGATAGTCCTGCTCCTTCGGCACCGCCTGCTTGAAGGCTTCGAGAATGCCCCTGCCAGTATCCTTGACGGTCTTCATCGGATTGGCGACCAGGAAGGTTCCAAGTGCGGCGCCGCAGATGACCACGGCCTCCCATGGCTGGACCAGCACGTGCAGATGCCCGCCCATGGCCATGAAGCCGCCAAGGACGCAGCCGAGCGTCACCACAAGTCCAATCAGAATGCCCACGACAGGTCCTTCCGCATTTCAAGTCAGGAGCAAGGGATAGTCCCCGTGCCTTGTGTGAGGCTTGAATCGGAGCCGCCATGGAGCCGAATGTCGGCGATTCAGTTTCGCGCAAGGAAGTGAGGCTATTGTGCCGGCATTGCTCCGGCCGGAGGCACGTCCTTGCTCAATACCTTTACCAGCTACCAATTGATCGCCAAAGACATCAACAAGTCGATCGATCGGATCGAGAAACAGCCGATAATCGATCGCGACACGCAATATTATCTCGACAACATCACCAAGGTGAAGTCGATCGACGATTTCGTCAACAATGACCGGCTGTTCAAATATGCGATGAAGGCCTACGGGCTGGAGGACATGGACTACGCCAAGGCCTTCATGGTCAAGGCGCTCAAGGAAGGCGTGACCGATCCCGACAGTTTCGCCAACAAGCTGACCGACAAGCGTTACGCCGCGTTCGTCAGCGCCTTCAACTTCGTCGCCAACGGTGCCGATGCAACCACCTACAACAAGGCGCAGCAGCTGGTGACCAATAACTATCCGCTGCAGGTCCAGATCGGCGCCTCGCAATCGGGCTTCTCCTACTACCAGAGCGAAACCGCCTACTACGTCACCAACATTTCCAACGTGAAGTCGGTCGACGATCTGATGGCCGACCCTCGTCTGCTGACATATGCAATGGCGGCATTCGGGCTCGACTCCACGACCGAGCCGGCTGCTACCGTCAGGGCGATGCTCGAAGGTGGCGTCAGCGACCCCAACAGTCCTGCCAACAAGCTGACCGACAAGAGCTACGCCAACTTCGTCTCGGCGTTCGACTTCGCGCAGTATGGTGACCAGACAACCACGCGCACCGATGTCCAGCAGGTTCCGAACGGATACATGGCTGGAGCCGGACTGACGCTGGTCAAGCCGAGCGCGCAGTACATCAAGGGCGAGGCCGATTACTACGCGGCAAACATCTCCAAGGTGACGTCGATCGACGACCTCATGGCGGACAAGCGCCTGCTGACTTTCGCCATGGCTTCCTACGGACTGGATGCGTCCACCGAAACACCGCAGCAGATCCGCACCATGCTCCAGGGCGGCGTCAGCGACCCGAACAGCCCGGCTAACAAGCTGACCGACAAACGCTATGCCAACTTCGTCACCGCCTTCAACTTTGCCCAATATGGCGACCAGACAACGTCGCGCGACGCGGTGCAGAAAGACACGCCGAAGATCTACACCACAGAATCGGCGCTTGGCCTGATCAAGCCGAATGCGGACTACATCAAGTCGGAGACCGCATATTATCTGGCCAACGTCACCAGCGTGAAATCCACCGACGACCTGATGGCCAACAGCCGGTTGTACAACTACGCACTCGCGTCCTTCGGGCTCGATCCGGCAAAAGAGAGCAGGGACCTGATCCGCAGCGTGCTGACCGGTGGTGTCCGCGACCCCGACAGCGTCGCCAACAAGATGACCAACAAGGCTTATGCCGGGCTCGCCACCGCCTTCAACTTCGAACAATATGGCGAAGCCGCCACGACCACCAATCCGGCCCAGCAACCGACCGTAGACATGTATCTGCGCCAGTCGCTCGAAGAGGATGCCGGCAAGACCAATGAGGGCGTGCGGCTGGCGCTTTATTTTCAGCGCAAGGCGCCCGACATCAGCAACTGGTATGACGTGCTGGCCGACACAGCCCTTGCCACCGTCGTGCGCACCGCGCTCGGTTTGCCCGATTCCTTCGCCACCGCCGACATCGACAAGCAGGTGCAGCTGTTCGATCAGAAGCTCAACATCTCGGATTTCACCGATCCCGTGAAACTGAACAAGTTCCTGACCCGCTTCACCAGCATGTACGAGATCAACAACCCGACCTCGAGCGCCGTGACATCGATCAGCGTGCTCTTCGCCAAACCGGTCACGTCGGGCATTTCCACCGACCTGATGATGGCCATGCAAAAGATGAAGTTTTGACCATGCGGGACAGTCTCTACGTCGCCCTTTCCGCGCAGATGGCACTCGAGCGCCGGCTCGACACGATCGCCGACAATGTCGCCAACGCCAACACCGTCGGCTTCCGCGCCACCGGCGTGAAGTTCGAGGACGTGGTGACGGGCGCCGGGCAGAAGTCGGTGTCCTTCGCTTCGACCGGCAAGACCTATCTTTCCGGCGCTCACGGCTCGCTGACCGAGACCGGCAATCCCTTCGATTTCGCCATCCAGGGTGACGCCTGGTTCGCCATCGACACACCGGCCGGCACCGTCATGACCCGCGACGGCCGCTTCTCGATGAACGAGAATGGCGAGCTGATGTCGCTTGAGGGCCATCCGGTGCTTGACGCCGGCGGCGCGCCGATCCAGCTCGACCCCCGCAACGGCCCGCCCAAGGCCGGCGCCGATGGCTCCCTGCGCCAGAACGACCAGCTTGTCGGCTCGATCGGCCTCTATGATTTCGATCCGGGCGAGAATTTCGTGCGCTACGGCAATTCCGGCATCGTGCCCTCCCGCACCCCCGAACCGGTCACCGATCGCTCCGATGTCGGCATCGCCCAGGGGTTCGTCGAAGAATCCAACGTCAACCCGGTGATGGAGATGACGCGGCTGATCATGGTCCAGCGCGCCTTCGAGAACACCGCCGCGCTGATGCGGCAGACGGATTCCTCCACCGACGAGGCGATCAAGACGCTCGGCTCGAAGTCGTAGCATGTCGTCAGGCCAGACATTGCTCCGCGCACCCGAAAGGCAGGGCCAGCCGGCGCCGGAAGACCGGCTGGCCGCTTTGGAGCGGATATGGCGGCGTTTCAACGGAGCCGATGGGCTGGTCAAGCGTGGCGGTCTTGTCACCGAAGTCACACCGACGCACTATAAGGTGCGCGGCCTTTCCGATTTCGCCAGGCTGGGCGACATCGTTGAGCAGCGTGGCCAGGCCGGAACGCGCCGCGGTGAAATCGTCAAGATCAGCCGTGACGAGATCGTTGTCGCGCCCTTCGAGCGCAGCGCCGATGCCGGCATCGGCGATGCTGTCTTTCGCCGCGGCCCGCTCGCCGTGGCGCCGCACGCCTCGTGGCGCGGCCGCACCATAGACGCGCTGACCCGGGCGATCGATGGCGGCTCGCCGCTGATCAGGGGCGACGACATGTCGGCCCACGCCACGACGCCCAGTGCCATGGCGCGGCAGCGCGTCGGCACCGCCTTCATGACCGGCGTCAAGGTCATCGACATCTTCACGCCGCTCTGCTTCGGCCAGCGCATGGGCGTCTTTGCCGGTTCCGGCGTCGGCAAGTCGACGCTGCTCGCCATGCTCGCCGGCGCCGACGCGTTCGACACCGTCGTCGTGGCGCTGATCGGTGAACGCGGCCGCGAGGTGCGCGAATTCCTCGAGGACACGATCGGCGACAGCATGGCCAAGACCGTGGCCATCGTCGCCACCAGCGACGAGAGCGCCATGATGCGCCGGCGCGCACCCGACACCGCCATGCGCGTCGCCGAGCACTTTCGCGACCAGGGCCACCGCGTGCTTCTGGTGCTCGACTCGATTACCCGCTTCGCCCACGCACTGCGTGAGGTGGCGACGGGAACCGGCGAGCCGCCGGTCGCCCGCGGCTATCCCGCCTCGGTCTTCACCGAACTGCCCAAGCTGCTCGAGCGCGCCGGACCCGGCGCGGAAGGCAAGGGATCTATCACCGCCATCATTTCCGTGCTGGTCGACGGCGACGACCACAATGATCCAGTCGCCGATTCCGTGCGCGGCATCCTCGACGGCCATGTCGTGCTCGACCGCGCGATCGCCGAACAGGGCCGCTATCCGCCGGTCAATCCGCTGTCGTCGATATCGCGTCTCGCCGGCAAGGCCTGGAGCGTCGAACAGCGCGCTTTGGTGACGCGGCTGAAGTCGATGATCTCCCGTTTCGAGGACACGCGCGACATTCGCCTGCTCGGTGCCTATCAGGGCGGCGCCGATGCCGAGCTGGATATCGCGGTGCGCCAGGTGCCGCTGATCTACGAGGCGCTGACGCAATCGCCGAGGGACCGTCCATCATCCGATCCATTCTCCGATCTGGCCCGTCATCTCAAGGGAAAGCTGAATGCCGAATCAGGAGACTGAACGCCAGTACACCGAGCGCATCCTGAAAGAGATGATCGCGGAGGCGAACGCGGCTGAGGAAGCCCGGGCGGAGGAGGCCAGGATTGCCAAGGCAAGGGCCGCCAACGCCATAGCTGCCAAGACCGCGGCTGTTCTGACCAGAGCCGCCAAGCCGGCGCTGCCCAGGTCCGAGCCTGTTCTGGCTCGGCCCACCGCCATGCATGAGGTTCCCCGCGTAGAGCCTGCCGAAATGACGCAGGCCAGCCGCGACTCGCTGATCGACGGCCTGTTTGCCGCCACCGAATGGCCCCAGCCGCCAAAGGCGCAATTTCCCAAATTGCGCAAGAAGGCAGACCGGCGCAGCGACTTTGTCTTCGCCGCGCTCGGCATTACGCTTGGCCTGACCTGCGCCCTGTTTCCCTGGTACATCTTCTTCAACCAGGAACAGTTCGGCGTGCAGGCGATCAAGTTCGGTGGCACCGGCACCAATTCGGGGCGCGCGGGTGGCGGCGTGGTCGCCGAACGCAGCGCACCGCTGACGGCGAAGGATGTCCCGAGCACGGATCTTGATCTGCTGGCCACCGGAACGGTGCAGAATGATGCCAATCAAACGCCGCCTGGCGACCAGCCATTCCCTGCCGACGTCGGAAAATTCCGTATGGTCCACGTCGCCAATGGCCGCGCCATGATCGAGGACGACACCGGCCTGTGGATGGTCCAGCGCGGCTCGACGCTGCCGGATTCCAGCAAGGTCTCGTCGATCGAACAGCGCAACGGCAAATGGGTCATGCTGACCAGCAGCGACCAGGTCATCCCTCTAGAGAAGTAAGACCTTGCAATCGCGCCTTGCGGCCCCGCGCAAGGTCCACGCAAGACTGGCGGCCTAGTCTCCTCGGCACATGCCCGGAGATTCTCATGGAGCCCGTTTCCCTTTTCGATCTCGCCGCCAAGCAAGCGCAGTGGCTTTCCGTGCGCCAGTCGGCGATCGCCGGCAACATCGCCAACGCCAACACGCCGGGTTACACGGCCAACGATGTCGAGCCTTTCGAAAAGGTGCTCGACCGCACGGCGGTGTCGCTGCAAACCACCGAGGCCGGCCATCTCGGCAGCGCAGCCACCAATGCCGGCTTCACCATCAAGCCGCAGGAAGACGATGGCGTGGTCCTGCCGTCCAAGAACTCGGTCGTGCTTGAAGACCAGCTTCTCAAGGCCGGCGAGGTACGCCGTTCCTTCGAACTCAACACAGCCATCGTCAAGGCATTCCACTCGATGATGATGATGGCGGTGAAGAGCTGACATGGACGCACTGACCGCAGCCCTGAAAGTCGCAGCATCCGGCCTCGGCGCCCAGTCCGAGCGCCTGCGCGTGGTCTCGGAAAACCTCGCCAACGCCCAGTCGACCGGCACCACGCCCGGCGCCGACCCCTATCGCCGCAAGACCATCAGCTTTGTCTCCGAGCTCGACCGGGCCTCCGGCAGTTCGACGGTTGAAGTGAATTCGATCGATCGCGATCCGAGCGCCTTTCCGGTGGAGTTCCAGCCTGGCAACGAAGCCGCCGACGAAAAGGGTTACGTCAAGATGCCCAACGTCAACGTGCTGATCGAAATGGCCGACATGACCGAGGCCAACCGCTCCTACGAGGCCAACCTGCAAGTCGTGAAGCAGGCGCGCGACCTCATTTCCATGACCATCGACCTGATGAGGAACCAATGATCGTCAACGGCATCGGCGCGCTTAACCTGAAGCCAGGGCTGGGCGATACGGCGACCGACCTGCTGCAGGGCGGTGTCGCGCCCGCGACTGCAGGCAATCTTGGCACCTCCTTTGCCGAAGCGGTGAGCCAGGCGGCCGCCAAGACCGTCAACACGATGCAGAATGCCGAACAGGTGTCGCTCCAGGCGCTCAAGGGCGATGCCGATACCCGTCAGGTCGTCGACGCGGTGATGAGCGCGCAGCAGGCGTTGCAGACCGCCGTCGCCATCCGCGACAAAGTTGTTTCCGCCTATCTCGAAGTCAGTCGAATGGGCATTTGAGGAGTTAGGGCATGAAAGCACTCGCCATCGCCGCCACCGGCATGAATGCCCAGCAGACAAATCTGGAAGTCATCGCCAACAACATCGCCAACATCAACACCACCGGCTACAAGCGGGCTCGCGCCGAATTCTCCGACCTGCTCTACCAGGTCGACCGCACGCAAGGCGTGCCCAACCGCTCCAACGCCTCACTGGTGCCGGAAGGCGTCTCGATCGGCCTCGGCGTCAAGACGACGGCCGTGCGCAATGTCCACACCCAGGGCGAGCTGACCAGCACCGGCAACAGTTTCGACATGGCGCTGACCGGCCGCGGCTGGTTCCAGATCGAGGGGGCTGACGGCGGCACGCTCTACAGCCGCGCCGGCGCCTTCAACACCAACGCCACCGGCCAGCTGGTGACGGTGGACGGCGCCAGCGTCATTCCGGCCATCACCGTGCCGACCGATGCCGTCGAGGTCATCGTCAACAAGACCGGCCAGGTCTTTGCCCGCATCGACGGCCAGACCGCTCTTCAGAGCCTCGGCCAGCTCCAGATCGCCAACTTCGCCAACGAGGCTGGTCTCGCACCACTCGGCGACAATCTGTTCCAGGAAACGTCGGCCTCCGGCCCCGCCAATGTCGGCGTTCCCGGCGATCCCGGCTTCGCCACCATCCAGCAAGGCTATCTCGAGGCTTCCAATGTCGACCCGGTCAAGGAAATCACCGAGCTGATCTCGGCGCAGCGCGCCTATGAGATGAATTCCAAGGTGATCCAGGCCGCCGACGACATGGCCTCGGTCGTCTCGAAGAACCTGAGGTAACGGATGATGGGCATGCCGATCTCCTGCTCCGCATTCCGCCGCACCGCGCTCGTACTTGCGCTGGTGGCCGGCGGCATGCCGGCTTTTGCCCAGGAGTCGGCAAGCCAATCCACTGGCCAATCCACTGGCCAATCCGCCGCCCAGATCGCCAGCAACCAACCTGCCGGTGAGGTCGTGCTGATCCCCAACCGGGTCATCTACCCCGGCGAGACCATCGAGCTTGCCGCGCTGAAGCAGGTGACGCTCATTCCTGGTAAGCACAAGCCAGACGCCATGGCGACCAACGCCGAGGAACTCCAGGGCAAGATCGCCAAGCGCACGCTGCTGCCCGGCCGCTACATTCCCTCCGCCGCCATTCGCGAAGCCTGGCTGGTCGACCAGGGCGCTGCCGTGCAGGTCTTCTTCATCGCTGGTGGACTGACGATATCGGCCACTGCCGTGACGTTGCAGCCGGGTTCGGCCGGCGACCTCATCAAGGTTCGCAACAGCGACAGCGGCAAGATCCTTTCTGGCACGGTGATGGCCGACGGAACCATCCAGGTCAGCTCTTCATGATGCGCCCGCTTGCCCTTTTGCTTGCGGCTGTGCTCGGCCTGCAGCCGGCGTTCGCCGACGGCCTGACACCCAAGGCCAAGCGCGAACTCGCCGCCAAGAATGGCGGCGTCTACGACGATCCCGAATATGACCCCGCCACCACCGCCCGCATGTTCCGCGTTTCACCGGGGCCAAGCTCGCTGCCGCCGGGCCAGGTCGCCTCGCGCATCAAGGACATTGCCGAGCTGCAGAGTTCGCGCGACAACCAGCTCGTCGGCTACGGCTTGGTCATCGGCCTCGCCGGCTCGGGCGACAGCCTGCGCAATTCGCCGTTCACCGAACAGTCGATCCGCGCCATGCTCGAAAATCTCGGCATCGCCACCGAAGGTGGCAGTGCGCGCGCCAAGAACGTCGCCGCCGTCATCGTCACCGCCAATATGCCGCCCTACGTGCAGTCGGGCGCCCGCATCGACATCGACGTGTCCTCGATGGGCGACGCCACATCGCTTGCCGGCGGCACGCTGATCATGACGCCGCTGAAGGCGGCGGACGGCGAGATCTATGCCGTCGGCCAGGGCGCGGTCATCGTTTCCGGCTTCGTCGCCCAGGGTCAGGCCCAGCAATTGACGCAAGGCGTGCCTACCGCCGGCCGGGTGCCGAACGGCGCCATCGTCGAGCGTTCGGTGAAAGCCGAGTTTGACGACCAGTCGACGCTGACGCTGCAATTGCGCAATCCCGATTTTTCGACCGCAATCCGTATCGCTGATGCCATCAACGACTACACCAGCCAGCGTTTCGGCATGCGCGTGGCGGGCGAGCGCGATTCCCGCACCGTCCAGATCAGGCGGCCAAAGAACGTTTCGGCGGCCCGCTTCTATGCCGAAATCGAGAATCTGGTGGTCGAATCCGACACCCCGGCCCGCGTCGTCATCGACGAGCGCACCGGAACCATCGTTATCGGCAACGACGTCAAGATCTCGCGCGTCGCCATCAGCCACGGCACGCTGACGGTACGCATCACCGAAGCGCCGCGCGTCGTGCAGCCCGAACCCTTCTCCAAGGGCGAAACCGCCGTCGAACCGTTCACCGCCATCGACGCCAGCCGGCCCAATGGCCGCGTCGCGGTGCTTGACGGGCCTGACCTGCAAACCCTCGTTTCCGGCCTCAATCGTCTCGGCGTCAAGCCGGACGGCATCATTGCCATCCTGCAAGGCATCAAGTCGGCCGGCGCCCTGCAAGCCGATCTGGTTCTCCAATAGGCCATGCCGATGATCCCTTCCCTCTCACCCAACCAAAGACGCCGCTCCAGCGCGATCCTGTTTGCGGCCGTTGCGCTCGCGGCTATGTCTATTGCCAGTGGCGGCGCGCACGGCGAGGATGCCGTTCGCCAGGTTCTGCCCGGCGCGCAGCCCGCGGTGGCACCGCAGCAGCTGGCGCCGGAAAAGGCGCCTGACCAGAGCGAGATCGAGCGCTTCTGCTCCAACATAGCCGACGCTGCCCGCGACCGCCGCTATCAGCTGCAGGCGGAAGAACTGAAGCAGCTCCAGGCCGGCATCGACGAGCGCATGAAGGCCCTGGACGCCAAGAAGGCCGAATACGAAACCTGGCTGAAGCGACGCGAGGTCTTCCTGGCCCGGGCCGAGGATGGTGTCGTCCAGATCTATGCCGGTATGAAGCCGGATGCCGCGGCCGAACGTCTGGCAATCGTCAATGCCGACCTCGCCGCGGCCATCCTGATGAAGCTCGATTCACGCAAGGCCAGCGTCATTCTCAACGAAATGGACCAGAAGGCGGCGGCGACGCTCACCGGCATCATGGCCAGCGCAGCCCGAAGGGTAGACCCGTCATGATCCGCAGAATGCTCATCCTGTGCGCGGTAGCGGCGCTGTCCGGCTGCGGCACCAACCTCAAGGAGGTCGGCAGGGATCCGGCGATGTCTCCCGTAGGTTCCGGCATCGACGGCGGCAATACCTCTTCCCTCTACAAATACCCCCAGCCACCTCGGGGGCCCGTGAAGAAGTTCTCGCTGTGGGACGACCGCCAGAGCCGACTGTTCACCGATCCTCGCGCGCTGTCGCAGGGCGACATTCTCACGGTCAAGATTTCCATCAACGACAGGGCCAACTTCAAGAACCAGAACGACCGAAGCCGAACCGCCAACCGCAAACTTGGTTACGACATCAGCGCGCAATGGGACAAGCTGAGCACCGCTGGCAAGGGCTCAGGCGCTCTCTCGTCCGGCACGGACACAACTGCCGACGGCGAGATCAAGCGATCCGAAACGCTTGAGCTCAATGTCGCCGCCATCGTCACCGACGTGCTGCCCAACGGCAACCTGATGATCAGCGGCTCGCAGGAAGTGCGCGTCAATGCCGAGCTCAGGGTGCTGACCATCGCCGGCATCGTGCGGCCGGCCGATATCGGTGCGGAAAACACGATCCCCTATGAACGCATCGCCGAGGCGCGCATCTCCTACGGCGGACGTGGACGCATCACCGAGATCCAGCAGCCCGCCTACGGCCAGCAGGTTCTCGATCAGGTTCTTCCGTTCTAGGGATTGGAGAACAACACCGTGGCCAATGTCGAACAGGTGCAGCCGCGCAAGGGTCCTTCCCTTGTCGTCCAGCTGGCCATGCTGCTCGTGGTGACGGCCGCCGCCATCGGCATGGGCTGGATGTCGGGCGGCTATCTCAAGGGCGTCGGCGCACCGTCATCGGTACCGGTTGCGCCTGAAAATGAAGGCAAGGTCGATCAGCCCGCCGCCGCAAAAGAGCCAGGCACGGGGCAGACACTCGTCGCGCTGGCGCCGATCACCACCAACATCGCTTCGCCCGACACCTGGATCAGGATGGAAGTGTCGGTGGTCTATGACGCGCCGCAGCTGCCAGCGATGGCTGAAGACATCCAACAGGACCTTCTGGCCTATGTCCGCTCCCTGAAGATGCATCAGATCGAGGGCGCCAGCGGTTACCAACACCTGAAGGCAGATCTCGAGGAACGCGCCTCGATCCGCAGCCAGGGCCACGCCAAACAGGTTCTCATCAGGACATTGCTGCTCGAATGAGAAAATTCCTTCTCGCTATCGCACTAATCGGTGCCGCCACCTCCGTTGCGGCGGCGCAGCAGTTGGACCTCGGTGGCATCGGCAAGGCCGACGGCACCACCGTTGGCTACATCATCCAGATGTTCGGCCTGCTGACCGTGCTGTCGGTGGCGCCGGGCCTGCTGATCATGGTGACGAGCTTCACCCGTTTCGTCATCGCTTTCTCGATCCTGCGTGCCGGCATCGGCCTGCAGTCGACGCCGGCAAACCTGATCCTGATTTCGCTGTCGCTGTTCATGACCTTTTATGTCATGGCGCCGACCTTCGATCAGGCCTGGAACACCGGCGTCAAGCCGCTGATGGACAACCAGATCAGCCAGACCGAGGCCTTCGAGAAGATTTCGGATCCGTTCCGCACCTTCATGCTGCACAATGTGCGCGACAAGGACTTCGACCTGTTCGCGGACCTTGCCCGCGAGCGCGGCCAGGTCGTGGCCAAGGAGACGGTCGACCTGCGCATCCTGGTGCCAGCCTTCATGATCTCCGAGATCCGGCGCGGCTTTGAGATCGGCTTCCTGATCGTGCTGCCATTCCTGGTCATCGACCTGATCGTGGCCACCATCACCATGGCGATGGGCATGATGATGCTGCCACCGACCGTGGTGTCGCTGCCGTTCAAGATACTGTTCTTCGTCCTGATCGACGGCTGGAACCTGCTCGTCGGAAGCCTGGTGCGTTCCTTCAACTGATCCCGCGCTCCCAGCTTGAGGCCTGGACTGCCCGGAAGAACCGGGCGGTGGCCGAGACGGCGTCGAATTTCTCTCCAAATTATTTTCGATTAACCGTCCGATTTAGCCCTTTGGTAGGGACTCGCCGCCATAGTCGCTCGCAGATGGCGGGTGACCCAAACGCAACGGTCATTGGCATGATGCCGCTCCGTCATACCGGACAATCCGGTATGCCAAAAACACCTGTAAAAACAAGGTACGAGTAGCCATGGCCAGTATCATGACCAACGCTTCGGCGTTGACCGCTCTGCAGAGCTTGAATGCCACCCAGAAGAACCTCGACACCACCCAGGCCCGCATCTCGACGGGTTATCGCGTCTCCCAGGCTTCCGACAACGCCGCTTACTGGTCGATCGCCACCACGATGCGCTCCGACAACCAGGCCATGTCCACCGTTTCGGACGCGCTCGGCCTCGGCGCCTCGAAGGTCGACACCGCCTACACCGGCATGAGCAGCGCGATCGACACCATCAACCAGATCAAGGTCAAGCTGACCGCGTCGTACGGCCAGACGGACGCCGACAAGGCAAAGACCCAGACCGAAATCGCCGCGCTGCAGAAGCAGCTGAAGTCGTATGCCGATGGCGCCACCTTCTCCGGCACCAACATGCTCTCCGTCAACAGCGGCACGGCTACGGCTGCAGCCGACGTCAAGATCGTTTCGGCCTTCAATCGCGACGCTTCCGGCGCTTCTTCGATCTCGACGATCGACGTCAACGTGGAAAGCACAAAGCTTTATGAAGCCGGCACCACCGCAGGCACGGCCAAGGGCATCCTCGACGCCGACCGCCTCGGCAGCACCGGTGCCATCACCACCACTGCGGCGGCCCCGACGGCGGGCGCTGCGTCAGCGGCCGGCGACACCTATTCGGTCGCCACGCTGAAGGTCTACGACACGACCACCGGCAAGGGCTTCAGCGACTCGCAGATCGCCGACCAGATGAAGGTCGTCGACGCCGCGCTGAAGGACATGACCAACGCCGCCACCACGCTCGGCGCCGCCAAGAGCTCCATCGACCTGCAGAAGACCTTCACGCAGAGCCTGATGGACTCCATCGACCGCGGCGTCGGCCAGCTCGTCGATGCTGACATGAACAAGGAATCGACCCGCCTCCAGGCCCTGCAGGTCCAGCAGCAGCTCGGCGTCCAGGCGCTGTCGATCGCCAACGGTTCCTCGCAGTCGATCCTGTCGCTCTTCCGCGGCTGATCTCTCGCTTTCAAACGACTACGCCAACCGAACGGGCCGCGCCAAAAGCGCGGCCCGTTTTGCGTTTGCTCCAGCCCCGCGCAACGCTCGTTTCCTTAACTCTCGAAAGCAGGTCTTTAACAGACCATTAACCATGTCGCCTTAGATATGGTTAACCAATAGCTTACATCGGATCGGCGAATCGGCCTGATTGGCACGACGGCGATCCATAGGCGGGCCGATCCGGCCCGTGAGGGTTATGCCGGTGAGGGCCGGCCTTGGAAAAGGAGCGAGTTTCTTGGCGAGCATCATGACGAACGCTGCGGCGTTGACTGCACTTCAAAGCCTAAACGCCACCAACAAATCGCTTGAGCAGACGCAGGCTCGAATCTCGACGGGCTACAGGGTATCCCAGGCGTCCGACAACGCCGCCTACTGGTCGATCGCCACGACGATGCGCTCCGACAACCAGGCGCTCTCGACGGTGCAGGATGCGCTCGGCCTCGGCGCTTCGAAAGTCGATACCGCCTACACCGGCATGAACAACGTCCTGACCACGATCGGCAACCTCAAGACCAAGCTGCTTTCGACCATCGGCCAGACGGATGCCGCCAAGGCTAAGACGCAGACCGAAATCACGGCACTGCAGGCGCAGATGAAGTCGTTTGCCGACGCGGCCACTTTCTCCGGCTCGAACTATCTGTCGGTGACGTCCAAGCAGGTCGCCGCCCCCAATGACGGCGTCCAACCTGACTCCCAGATCGTCTCCTCGTTCAACCGCTCCTCGTCCGGCGCCATCTCGCTCGGCACGATCAATATTGATGTCGAGAGCACCAAGTTGTTCGACAGCGGGCTTTCCACCGATGTCAAGAACCAAGGCATTATCGACCGCAAGACGTCCGTCTACGCGACGGCGGCCGCCCAGAACCTGTACGACACCGCCTATGCGGCTGCGATCGCCGGCGGCGGCACGGACATCGCCGCCAACACCGCTGGACAAACGGCGGCAGGGGCGGTCGCCAAGGTCGACAACGTCTCCGCCTTCAATGTCGACATCACGGCATCAGGCGTGACCGACGACATCATCACCCAGATGGTCAACAAGATCGACAAGGTCATGAGCCAGTTGACCGACTCGGCCACCATCCTCGGTTCGGCAAAGAGCTCTATCGACCTGCAGAAGACTTTCACCCAAAGCCTGATGGACTCCATCGACCGCGGCGTTGGCCAGCTCGTCGATGCCGACATGAACAAGGAATCGACCCGCCTCCAGGCGCTGCAGGTCCAGCAGCAGCTCGGCATCCAGTCGCTGTCGATCGCCAACAGTTCCTCGCAGTCGATCCTGTCGCTGTTCAAGAACGGCTAATCTCCACTTAGCTGAGGGATCTCCTCCTCAAATCGATGGGCCGCGCCGCAAGCGCGGCCCATTTCATTTTCGCACAAGCTTCGAGGGCTAGTGTTCCGGCGGACAGTCATGCTGGGAGTCGCTCAATCGTGCCGGAACAGATCCAGAGCATCATTTCGAATCTCCGTGGCTTTGGCGTCAGGCGCCTTGCCATGCTGGCCGGCATCGCCGTGCTGGTGATGGGTGTCATCGGCATCGCTTCGGTCTATCTCAACCGCCCGGCCTACGACACGCTCTATGTCGGGCTCGACCGCGCCGACGTGAACCAGATCGGACTGGTGCTGGGCGAGGCCGGCATCGGCTTCGACGTCGGCGCCGACGGAACCTCCGTGCTGGTGCCGGCCGGCACCACGGCGCAGGCGCGCATGCTGCTTGCCGAAAAGGGCCTGCCGACCAGCGCCAATGCCGGCTACGAGCTGTTCGACAATGTCGGCGCGATGGGCCTGACCTCCTTCATGCAGCAGATCACCCGCGTGCGCGCGCTCGAAGGCGAGATTGCCCGCACGATCCAGTCGATATCGGGGATCAAGGCGGCGCGCGTCCACATCGTCATGTCCGAACGCGCCAATTTCCGCCGCGACGAACAGCAGCCCTCCGCATCCGTCGTCATCCGCTATGCCGGCACCGATGCCGAGAAAAGCGCCCAGTCGATCCGCCATCTCGTCGCCGCCGCTGTTCCCGGCCTGTCGGCCGACAAGGTGACGGTGCTCGATTCCAACGGCAATCTGCTGGCCGCTGGCGATGATCCCTCCAACACCAGTGCCGCCCGCACGCTTGGCGTCGAGCAGACCGTGGAGGCGCAGATCGGCGACAACATCCGCCGTGCGCTCGCACCCTATCTCGGACCCGACAATTTCCGCGCCAGCGTCAAGGCCGATGTCAACACCGACACCCGCCAGACCGAGGAGACGATCTTCGATCCGAATTCTCGCGTCGAGCGCTCGGTGCAGTCGGTGCGTGCCAACGAGAACAGCAACCAGAAGCAGGCGTCGACCCCGGCCAGCGTCGAGCAGAACCTGCCGGAGACCCAGGCGACCAGTACCGACGGCCCGCAGACGACCTCGGCGAACGACCGCAAGGAAGAGATCACGAATTACGAGATCAACTCCAAGAAGGTCGCCACCGTCTCCAACGGCTACACCGTCACCAAGATGTCGATCGCCGTCGTCGTCAACCAGGACCGGCTCAAGGCGATCCTGGGCAAGGACGCGACACCCGAACAGATCGCCAAGCGCGTCGCCGAAATCCAGAAAATGGTGAGCTCCGCTACTGGCTTCGACGACAAGCGCGGCGACGTCATCGACGTCTCGGCGGTCGAGTTCATCGACGGGCTGGATGGCGAGGCCATCCCGCAGGCTGGAATGCTCGATTCCATCGGCCAGCATGCCGGCACGATGATCAATGCCGGTGCCTTCATCATCGTGGTGTTCCTGGTCGCCTTCTTCGGCTTGCGGCCGATGGCGGCGGCGCTGACGGCAAAGGCGACACCCGCCTTGGCTGGGCCAAATTTCGATGAGGTCCAGCGTTCGCTGCCGACACCGGAGGCAGCCGCATCCGCTGATGCGGCGGCCAACACCGGCGCCTTGCCCGGTTCGCGGTCCGGCCGCACGCCGCTCGATGACCTTCGCCAGAAAATCAGGCCGGCACCACAGGAGCGGCTCGCTCGAATGGTCGACCTCAACGAGGAGCGCACCGCGCAGATCTTGCGCAAATGGGCAGCCCAGGAAGTAGCGGCATAGACCATGGCCTCCGCAGCCCTTTTCGATCTTCTCCCTGACTTCGGCACGCGCGCGCAGCGCGTCAGCCAGCCTCAGGCAGCGACCGACCCTCAGCACAAGCCGGAGCCGGCGGCTCCACAGGCCGATATCGGCACACTGATCGCCGAGGCGGTTGCCCAGGCTGAGGCAACGCTTGCAGAACGGCTCGTCGCTGCCCATGACGCAGCGCTGGAAGCCGAACGCCAGGCGAATGCCGAGGAAGCAAGAGCCTTTCTCGAAAGCATCGGCGGTGATGTCGGCAAGGCGGTTTCGCTGCGTATCGACGCCATGGAGGCGCGCGTGACGGACCTCGTCGCGGCCACGGTCGCCCGCATCATCGGCGGCGTTGTCAGTGACGATCTGCAGAAGCGCTCGCTTGAAGCGCTCGCCGGCGCGATTCGCGAAGCCGCCGGCGATGGCGAAGCGGTGCGCATTGCCGTGCGCGGGCCGCTGTCGCTGTTCGAAACGCTGAAGGCATCGCTTGGGCCACGCGCTGCAAATCTCGACTTCGTCGAGGCGCCCGGCTTCGACCTGACCGTGACCATTGACGAGGCCGTGTTCGAGACACGCATGGCCGAATGGTCGGCAACCCTTTCGGAGGTCTTGTCGTGAGTGTCGCCGATGCCGATCATGGCAGGCACGAGATCATCATCGTGCGGCGCGCCCATGGCGACGACGATGAAGGCCACCATGGTGGTGTCTGGAAGATCGCCTTTGCCGACTTCATGACCGCGATGATGTGCTTCTTCCTGGTCATGTGGCTGATCAATGCCGCCAACGAACAGACCAAGGCGGCGGTCGCCAGCTACTTCAATCCGGTAAAGCTGGTCGACCGCAATTCGAGCCGCAAGGGCCTTGAAGATCTTGGCGACGGGCCGAGCGCGATCGGCACGACAGCCCCGAACCCGCAGCAGGCGACAGCCAAGGCTGGCCAGGGCGGCAATGGTGAGGCCGGTTCATCCGACCGCAAGCAGGACAAGCAGGAGCCACAGCAGCCGCAACAATCCGACGATCATCTCTTCGCAGACCCTTACGCGGTGCTTTCGGAAATCGCCACCGATACCGGCACCATGCAGAATGTCAGCCAGAAGGGTGATGGCGGCGCGCAGAGCGCCGGTCCAGCGACTGGCGCCTCCGGCGGCGCATCCTACCGCGATCCCTTCGAGCCCGACTTCTGGTCGCAGCAGGTCGCCACGCCAATCGCCGAGGCAAGTGCCCAGCGCCCCAAGATCGAGGGCGATCCGCTCAAGCCCGGCGACAAGACTGCGGAGGCGCAGATTGCCAAGGTCAAGGCCGTGCCGCCGGCACCGCCCATCGAGGATGCACCACTCGAGCCTTTGGCGAAGGATGGCAAGATTGCGATGGCCTCGGCCAAGTCTAGCGATGCCAAGGTTAGCGATGCCAAGTCTGGCGATGCCAAGTCTGGCGATGCCAAGGCCAGCGACACCAAACGGGCGGACACCAAGGCGGAAGCTGCCGCGGCGCAGGAAGCCGCAAAGCCTGAAGCCGCGGAAAAAGCACCGACCGCGGCAGCCCTGAAAGCGGCCGCCGACGTCAAGCAGCAGCTGGCCGATGCCTTCAAGCCCGGCGACAAGCTGCACGATGGCGTCTCGGTCGAAGCCACCGACAAGGGCGTCGTCATTTCGATCACCGATCAGCTCGACTTCGGCATGTTCGAAGTTGGCTCCGCGGTGCCCAGCCGCGAGCTGGTGCTGGCGATGGAGAAGATCGGCCGCATCGTCAACAGCCAGAAGGGCACCATCAGCATCAACGGCCACACCGATGCGCGCCCCTTCCGCAGTGCCACCTACGACAATTGGCGGCTGTCGACGGCGCGTGCGCATTCCGCCTACTACATGCTCGTGCGCGGCGGCGTTGACGAACGCCGCATCACCGAGGTCGCCGGCTTCGCCGACCGCCAGCCTAAGGACCCCACCGATCCCCTGTCGGCGGCCAACCGCCGCATCGAAATATTGATGACGAGCGGCGGATGAAGCGGGCGGCCGTCACCAGCCGGCTGATGGGCCTGTTGCTGCTGGCCGCCGGATATCCGTCGGCCGGCTTTGCAGAGGATACGCTGCAGCCGTATCAGCTGGTGCGCTCGCTGCAGCTCATCCAGGACCGTATCGCCGCCGGCGATCACGCCGCGATGCCGATGCAGGCCAAGCTGCTCGAAATGACCGATGCGCGGCTGCGCCAAGCAGATGCCGAGGACTTCAAGGACCCCAGGAATTTTCGCGCGCTGCTGGTCTACGGCATGAGCGGCGGCAACCCGGCGACCGTCGAAGGGGCAGTGTCTCGCGCCACGTCGATTGATGCCCAGGACCTTGCGATCGCGAAGGGCATTATAAATTATCTGGTCGGCCGGCCGGCCGGTGCGATCGACGTTCTGAAGCCGATTGATCCTATGACATTGCCTAGCGATCTGGGCGCCTTCCTTGCCTTGGTCAAAGGGTCGCTGCTGGCGACGGATGAGCCGGCTACCGCGCTCACGCTGCTCGACGAGGCCAGGCTGCTTAGCCCCGGCACGCTGGTCGAGGAAGCGGCCTTGCGGCGTTCGGTCGGCATTGCCGTGGCGCAAGGCGATGCGGCACGGTTCGCGCTTGCCTCCACCCAGTATGTCGAGCGCTATCTCTATTCGCCCTATGCCAGCCAGTTCGCCGACTCCTTTGTCTCGGGCGTCATCGCGCTGCATATGTCGATCAGCCAGGACAAGCTGGCCGACATCACCTCGATGATGGATCCCGAGCGCGAAACGGTGATTTATCTGCGCATCGCCCGCCGTGCCGCGATCGACGGGCTGAGCGACTTGTCGGCCTTCGCCTCGGCGCGCGCCGTTAAGGGTCGCGACGGCAACACCAACCAGGGGGATCCGCGCGCCCTGCTCTACTCCAGCCTGTCCACAGTGACCTCCGGCACGATCGAGGATGTGCGCACCAAGCTCGGCAAGATCGACCGCAGCAGACTGTCGGACGGTGACCGTGCCTTGCTCGACGCGGCCCAGGCGATCGCCGGTGAAGTGGTGGCGCCGCCAGCTTCCCTTCCGGCCACGAATCCGCCACCCGCAGCCGTTGCGCCGCAGCCCGAACCCGAGGTCGCCAACGCACAGGCCGCCGACGCGGCCGGATTGCCGCCCGTCGAGGGCGCTGCCTCCGAACAGCCCGCCCTCGCGCCATCCGGTGGCACAGCGGTCACTGTGCCGAGCGCGCCGAAGCCTTCTACAGATGCGGCGACCGTCCTGCCGGCATCAGCGCCTGCGGCTTCAGCCAACGCCGACACGACTGACCCGACCGACGCCGCCATGATGAAAACCCGTCGACAGCTCGACCTGATCGACCAGATGCTTGGAGCCGCCCCGAAATGACCCCCAGCCTCGGTCCGGCCCTGCCAGGATTTACCGCCGCACGCACAACGGCGGAACAGCCGGCCGCGCCCGGAAAGAATGATGCTGGTTTCGGCAAGATGGTGGATGGCGGCGCAAGCTCTGCCCACCCGGAAAAACAGCCGGCGAAAGACGCCGGGCCGCGCGACCCGCGCTGGAGCAAGCTTGCAGCTGGCCTTGCGGCGCAAGCCGGCGAGGATGAACCGATGCCGGCCGGCAAGGCAAGCACCACGCCGAGCGGATTGACGGCTGCGAAATCCACGAAAGACGGCAAGGACGTTGGGGCGGGCAAGGACGCCGACACCGAAAAATCGGCGACCGACGCAGGCGCAACGCCACTCGACGATCATCTGCCGCTGCTGATGGCGTTCCATGATCTGCGCCATTTCTCGACATCGGCCAAGTCGGCGGCTGCGGGCGAAGCCGGACAGGACCCGGCACCCGACGGGCAGGTCCTGCCGAAGGCCTATCAGCCGAAATCCGTCACCGGGCACGACGACCTTGAGCCCATGTCGAAACCTGAGCGGGTGTCGCTCGTCGACGGCCCGCTGACGAAGCTCGACGGCCAGTCCCTCCGCAATGCCGCCGCCGGCGCACCACGGCGTGACAATGCAACCCCTGCTGGCCCGCTGCCCGAGGCGCCGGCAGCCGACGTGCCGGGCGTCGATCAGAAGCAGGCAGCGCCGCAGCTGAAGTCCATTGCCGACGTTCAGTCCTCCTTGCGGTCGGAGCCAGGAAAACAGCTCTCGGCGCAGGCGCGCATCGACGTGGTTTCCGAGCGCAGCTTCCCGGCCCCGCCACAGGCGCCGATGAGCCAGGCAACGCTTAACGTAATCAATGCCGTAGCGGCCGATGTTGGCACAAAGCAAGCGTTCTCGACGGCCTCCGCGACCACCCAGCTGGCCAACTCTGTTGCCGTTCCGACACATGTGTTGAAGATCGAACTTCACCCGGCCGAGCTGGGCGTGGTCACGGCCCATCTGCGCCTCTCCGGAGAACAACTCTCGATTGAACTGAAGCCCGAAACGCACGATGCCTACCGCCGCCTTTCCAGCGACAGCGAGGCGATCGTCAAGTCTCTGCGCGGCCTGGGTTTCGAGGTCGACAAAGTCACCATCCTGCAACCGTCAGTGGCCATTCCGGCTACAACCCGGACGGATGCAACCGCTTCGCTGACCGCCGCACCTGGCCGCGACCAGTCATCCTTTCAGCCCGGAAACTCCAGCGGCGGCAACAGTGGAGCCGGCGGCCAGCAACCGGGCCAGCAGTCCGCAAGGGGTAACCATGATGACGCGCAAGCACACGGCCGCGCCGCTTCGCCTTCTCGCGAGCGCACTGGCAGCGATATGTTTATCTAGCCTCGCAAACAGCGCCGCTGCCGCCACCAATCCCTGCGAGCCCGAGATTCTGCGCGCCGCCGACCGGTACGGCGTGCCCGCCGGCATCCTCTATGCCGTCGGCCTGACCGAAACCGGAAAGAAGGGCAGCCTTCAGCCTAACGCCTTGAATATAGAGGGGAAAGCGGTATTCCCAAGAAGCCGCGCCGAAGCCCTTGCCACCTTCGCCAATGCGCAGCGCGAGGGCAAGACACTGATCGATCTCGGCTGCATGCAGATCAACCACCACTACCACGCTTCGCACTTCCGCAGCGTCGAGGACATGCTCGACCCGCGCCAGAACGTCGACTACGCGGCGCGTTTCCTGGCCGATCTTCATGCCCGCCACGAAACCTGGTCGATGGCTGTTGCCCGCTATCATGCCGGTCCCGACAACGACCCGGCACAGAAGGTCTATGTCTGCCGGGTGATTGCCAACATGGTCGCCACCGGCTTTGGCAAGTGGACCACCAACGCTCGCGCCTTCTGCAACCCGTAAGCGTATCTTCTGCTTCTAATACACCAATTCGGGCACTTCGCGGCTGTCTGTTTTGACTTGATCAAGACTTGCCACCCCAAGCATATCTGGCTGCACGCTAATGCAACCGGTACGATTCCAGACTCCCAAGAAACTAGTTACAAGAAATGACGGTTGTTCAGGATTCCCGCCAGCGGTTACGCCTTTCCCCACGGGGCAGATGTGCTGATTCGGAAGGTGGGGCCGATGATTGTTATCGTGGACGAGCGAGAGCTCGTGACAGACGGATACAATTCACTTTTTGATCGCGAGGGCGTCGCCTGCGCGGGCTTCGCGCCCGGCGAATTCGGCGAGTGGGTGAACTCGGCCGCCGATACCGATCTGCGCTCGGTCCGCGCCTTCCTCATCGGTGACTGCCGCGAAGGCACGATCTCTCCACGCCAGATCCGCGATCGCACCGGAGCTCCAGTCATTGCGCTGAGCGAACAGCATTCCCTGGAAAACACGCTGCGGTTGTTCGAGAGCGGCGTCGACGACGTCATCCGCAAGCCCGTTCATATCAGAGAGATCCTGGCCCGCATCACCGCCATCCGCCGCCGCGCCCAGGAAGACGTCGCCTATACCGAGATCGGCGCCATGCGCATCTTCATGGACGGCCGCGACCCCGAGATCGACGGCCAGCCGCTGCCCTTGCCGCGCCGCGAACGCCGCATACTCGAATATCTGGCGAGCAACCGCGGCCGCCGCGTCACCAAGACCCAGGTCTTCAACGCCATCTACGGCATCTTCGACGAAGAGGTCGAGGAGAACGTGGTGGAAAGCCACATCAGCAAGTTGCGCAAGAAGCTGCGCGAGAAGCTGGGTACCGACCCGATCGATTCCAAACGCTTCCTCGGCTACCGGCTGGTGTTCTGATGCATGGCCGCGCCAGCTTCGCGCAAGACAGGACGCGTAGCCTCGCAGCCAGTGGCATGGACATAGCGGAGACGTTTCGATGAGCCTCTACGGAATGATGCGGACCGGCGTTTCCGGAATGAACGCACAGGCCAATCGCCTTTCGACGACAGCCGACAACATCGCCAATTCCGACACCACTGGTTACAAGCGGTCTTCGGCCGAATTTTCGACGCTGATCATGCCGTCGACGGGTGGCGCCTACAATTCCGGCGGCGTCACCACCACGATCCGGCAGGCGGTCAGCGATCCGGGCGTGCTGCAGTACACGACCTCGGTTTCCGACCTCGCCGTCAGTGGCGATGGCTTCTTCGTCGTCCAGGATCCGAGCGGCACACCTTTCCTGACCCGCGCCGGCGCCTTCGTTCCCGACGCACAGGGCAGGCTGGTCAACGCGGCCGGTTTCCAGTTGATGGCCTACAGCTACGCCAATGGCACGCCGGCAGCGACGGTGAATGGTTTCGAAGGCCTGGAGCCGGTCGTCATCTCTGATCAGGGATTGACCGCAACGCCGAGCACCACGGGCAGTTACAGTGGCAATCTGCCGGCGGGTGCGACACCGGTCGCCGCAGGCAACCTGCCCAGCGCCAACGCCGCCACCGCGCAGTACACCTCGAAATCGTCGATGGTCGCCTATGACAATCTCGGCAACAAGAAGCTGCTCGACGTCTATTTCACCAACACCGGTGCCGGCACCTGGGAAGTGGCGGTCTTCGACCAATCGAAGGCAACGCCTGGAACCGGATTCCCTTATGCCGCCGGCGGCGCGCTCGGCTCAGCCAACCTGACGTTCGACACCACCACCGGCAAGCTGACCGGCACACCCACAGGCATTTCATTCACCGTGCCGGGCGGCGCCAGCCTCAATCTCGACCTGTCGAAGCTGACACAGCTGGGGACCGGCTTCACCGTTTCCGACGCCCAGGTCAACGGCAACGCGCCGAGCACCATCGACAAGATCCAGATCAGCAAGGATGGTACCATCTACGCCCAATTCAAGGACGGCACTTCGAAAGCGCTCTACAAGATTCCGCTGGCCGACGTGCAGAGCCCTGACCAGCTCAAGGCGCTGCCAGGCAATGTCTACGCGCAAGGCACCGACTCCGGTGCGGTCCGTGTCGGCTTTGCCAATGAAGGCAAGGCCGGCTCGATCATCTCCGGCGCGCTCGAAAATTCCAACGTCGATATCGCCGAAGAGCTGACCGACATGATTGCGGCACAGCGCAGCTACACCGCCAATTCGAAAGTCTTCCAGACCGGTTCCGATCTGATGGACGTCCTTGTCAACCTGAAGAGATAAACCGGGCTTCGCCCGTGAAAGACCAGCATGTCGCTTTCCTCCGCACTGAGCATCGCCCAATCGGCGCTTCTGGCCACCTCGCGGCAGACAAGCGTTGTCACGCGCAACGTGGCGGACGCCAACAATCCGGACTATTCACGCCGCATCGCGCTGGTCACCAGCACGACGCCTGGCGCGCGTTCGGTTGATATTCAGCGCGCAACCAACGACCTGCTGTTCCGTCAGAACCTCGGCGCTCTGTCCGCCTACGCCGGCCAGAGCGCGCTCTACAGCGGCATGGATCAGCTCGACGTTTCGGTGAATGGCGTCGACAATGCGTCCTCGCCCTCGACCGCGATCGGCAATCTGCAGCAGGCGCTGCAGCTCTACGCCACCTCGCCGTCCAACCAGAACCTTGGCTCGAGCGTCATCGACGCGGCCAAACAGGTCGTGCGCTCGCTGAATGATGGTTCCAAGGCCATTCAGGATTTCCGCACCCAGACCGACGCCCAGATCGACACGGCCGTCAAGGACCTCAACTCGCTGCTCAGCCAGTTCCAGGATGCCAACACCGCCGTCATGTCCGGAACCCGTTCCGGCACCGACGTTTCCGACGCGCTCGACCAGCGCGACGCATTGCTGAAGAAGATCGCCAACTACATTCCGGTCTCGACCTTCACGCGTGGCGACAATGACATGGTCATCACCACGGGTGACGGCACGACATTGTTCGAGACGATACCGCGCACGGTGAGCTTCACGCCATCGGCCGGCTATGCCGCCGGAGCCCCCGGCAACACCGTTTATATCGACAATGTACCGGTCTCGGCCGGCACCGGCGGCAACACCACCGCCAGCGGCACGATTGCCGGCCTGCTGCAGTTGCGCGACGGCGTCGCCTCGACCATGCAGAGCCAGCTTGACGAAACCGCGCGCGGCCTGATCACCGCCTTTGCAGAAACCGCACCATCAATGCCAAACGCCGCCGGCCTGTTCACCTGGTCGGGCGCGCCGGCAGTGCCGGCCGCTGGCACGCTCGTCAATGGCCTTGCTGGAACGATCAAAGTCAATGCCGCTATGGATCCCAGCGCCGGCGGCAATCCGACATTGCTGCGCGACGGTGGCGCCAACGGTGCCGCCTATGTCGCCAACACCACGGGCGGGGCTTCATACTCCAACCTTCTGGTTGCCTATGGCGACCAGCTCGACAAGCCGATGCCGTTCGATCCTTCGGCCGGAATTTCGGCAACATCCAGCGTCTCCGACTATGCTGCCAATTCGATCGGCTGGCTGCAGGGTGTGCGTCAGCAGGCTTCGACCGCCGCCGATGCCAAGGAAGCCCTGGCGCAGCGCAGCGCCGATGCCTTGTCCAACGCAACCGGCGTCAATGTCGACCAGGAAATGTCGCTGATGCTGGACCTCGAGCACACTTACCAGGCATCAGCCCGGATGATGAAAACCGTTGACGACATGATGACGGCGCTGTTCAGCGCGGTGGGATAAGCCATGACTTCAGTCTCTACTGCTGCCCTTACCAATGCCATGCGCTATCAGCAGATGCGCATGCAGTCCGACCTGGTCAAAGCCACGAAGGAATCTTCGACCGGCAAGGTCGCCGACGTTGGACTGGCGCTTGGCGGCCGCACCGCCCAGTCCGTCACCTTCTCGCGCGATCTCGACCGGCTCAACGTCATCGTCGATTCCAACGGACTGGTCGCCGCCCGGTTGTCATCGACGCAGACCTCGCTCAGCCAACTCTCGGGAGTGGCGCAGAACTTCCTGTCCAGCCTGACATCGGCGTCATCTGGGGATTCCTCGCAGAGCCTGACCCAGTCGGCTGGCAAGACCACCATCCAGCAACTCGGCTCGATCCTCAACACCAGCGTCAACGGCGAATATCTGTTCGCCGGCACCAACACCGACGTCAAGCCGATCAACGATTTCACGGCCGCCGGGTCTCCCGCCAAGGCGGCCTTCGACGCCTCCTTTGTCACCAAGTTCGGCTTCACACCCGATGATCCGGCCGCCGCCAACATCACCGCGGCCCAGATGGACGATTTCATCACCAACGATGTCACACCGCAGTTCATGGGCGCGGGCTGGCAGGCCAACATGTCGAATGCCACCGACCAGCAGATCGTCAGCCGCATCGCGCTCAACGAAACCACCGAGACCTCCACCGGCGCCAACAGCGACGGCATCAAGAAGCTTGCAATGGCGGCCGCCATCGTCACCAGCCTGATGTCAACCAACATCAGCCAGGCAGCCAAGGACACCATCGTCAGCCGGACGCAGACAATGGTCGGCGAATCGCTGAGCGGCATCGCCCAGGTCCAGTCGCAGACCGGCATCGTGCAGAAGCGGGTGTCCGACGCCAGCGACCGCATGAAGACGCAGACCGACCTGTTTGAGCGCCACATACTCGACCTCGAATCGGTCGATCCGGCGGAAGCCGCGACCCGCGTCGCCAATCTGACGCAGCAGATCGAAAACTCCTTTGCGCTGACGGCACGCCTCCAGCAGCTCAGCCTGCTGAATTACCTGACCTGAGAACACTCTGAACCGGATCGGTAGAGCTAACGATGTACCAATACTCCTACGCTGACATCCAGAGCACTTCCGTCTCGGACGCCAAGGATCGTGAGCGTGAGCTCCTGACCCGTTCCATCGACATGCTGTCGGCTGCAGCAGCGGCCGGTCATAGTTCGATGGAGGCGGTGGAAGCGCTGCATTTCACCATGCGGGTCTGGACAGCCTTCGTCGAGGATCTCGGCTCGAGCGACAATGCGCTTCCCAAGGAACTGCGCGCCAATTTGATTTCCATCGGCCTGTGGCTGCTGCGCGAGACAGAGGATATCCGCCAGGGTCGCACCAACAATTTCGAAGGGCTGATCGAAGTGTCCCAGATCATCCGCGACGGCATTCAATGACCAACACGCTGAAGATATCGCTGAAACCCAACGAGAAGATCTACATCAACGGCGCCGTCATCCGTGTCGACCGCAAGGTTACCATTGAACTGATGAACGACGTGCAGTTCCTGCTCGAAAGCCATGTGATACAGGCCGACGACGCCTCGACGCCGCTCAGGCAGCTCTACTTCATCGTGCAGGTGATGCTGATCAATCCCGCCGGTGCCGGCGAGGCGCGCGAGATGTTCCGCCGCTCGCTGCCGCTGCTCATCGCAAGCTTCGAAGACGCTGATATCTGCAGCGGCCTGAAGCAGATCGACCGCATGGTCGGCGAGGATCATATCTACGAGGCACTGAAGGCGATCCGTTCGCTTTATCCTCTCGAACGCCGCGCTCTTGGCGGCAATGACGATGTTCCGGGCGCCGCGCGCCCGCTGGCCGTGGGAGCAAGCTACTAATGACCGTGGACATGACGACGACGATACCGGTTGGTGCCAACCAGACCAGCACGCAGACCTCCAAGACAGCTGTCGACTACAACTCGTTCCTGAAGCTTCTGATCGCCGAGATGAAGAATCAGGATCCGACCAAGCCGATGGATTCGACACAATATGTCGCCCAGCTCGCCACCTTCTCGCAGGTCGAGCAATCGGTGCAGACCAACACCAAGCTCGACCAGATCATGCAATCGTCGGCGCTGTCGCAGGCCGATGCTCTCATCGGCCGCAACATCACCTCGGCCGACGGCAAGACCACCGGCACGGTGGCCTCGGTGACGCTTGGCAGCAACGGACTGATCGCGGTGCTGCAGGATGGCACCACGGTTCCCGTCGGCGCAGGCGTGTCGATCAAGCCGGCAAGCTAGGCCAACCTCCGACATGAACGAGGCCGACGCACTCGACATCGTCCAGTACGCGGTGTGGACGGTGCTGACCGCGTCCGCTCCGGTGGTGCTGGTCGCCATGGCGGTCGGCATCGGCATCGCCCTTATCCAGGCGCTGACCCAGGTCCAGGAAATCACCTTGACCTTCGTGCCGAAGATCGTCGCCATCATGTTGGTGGTGGCGCTCACCGGCCCGTTTATCGGTGGCCAGATATCGGCCTTCACCAACGTCATCTTCGAGCGCATCCAGAACGGGTTCTGAACCGTTCGAGGGAAAAGCTCCGGAGCCTCCGCAATTGCTTGAACCAGCCCTCCGCTTGCGGCTTGCCCGGTTCCGGCTCTAGCTCTTTGTTTGGACGCAACTCCGGACGGAAAACCGTTTCACACTTTTCCTAGAGTTGCTCTAGATTGCGGTGTCAGCCACTCCGGCCCGGTGATCGTTCAGTCCCAATGGCTTCCCGCAGACCCCTGAACCAGACCAGATCGACCGGCAGACCATGTGCGGCATAGCCGGCGTCTGGCGCAAGCGGAACCCGATCTCGGGCGGTGATCTCGCCGACGTCAGCCGTATGATGCAGGCACTGGCGCATCGTGGCCCCGATGATCATGCGACATGGAACGACAGCCGGCTGGCGCTCGGTCACCGGCGGCTCTCGATCATCGATCTCTCGACGCAGGCGCGCGAGCCGATGCTCACCGCCTGTGGCCAGGGCGTGCTGGTCTACAATGGCGAAGTCTACAACTACCGGGCACTGCGCGCGACACTTGAGGCCGAGGGCCGGCGGTTCCGAACTGTCTCGGATGCCGAAGTGGTCCTCGAGGCCTTGCACCATTGGGGGCCTAGCAAGGCCATCCCGCTGTTCGACGGCATGTTTTCACTGGCTTATTTCGATGCACGGGCCGGCGCGCTCTGGCTCGCGCGCGACCGCCTCGGCATCAAGCCGATGTCGGTGGCCGAGACAGCCGAGCGAATCCTCTTCGCCTCCGAGGACAAGGCTATCCTTGCCTGCGACAGTCTCGCCCGCACCATCGACGCGCGCGAGATCACCTTGCGCCTTGCCTGGCAGAGCCGCGACTCCAGTTCCAGCCTGTTCGAGGGCATAGAGCGGCTGCCGCCGGCAGGTTTGTGGAAGATCTCCGACTCCGGCATCGAGAAGCGCTGCTTCTGGCATGTACTCGATGTCCTCGACGCCTCCCGCATCGTCGGCGACACCGCCACCGACGCCGAGCACATGGCGACGCTGGAGGCGTTGATCCAGGACAGCGTCGGGCTGCACTGCAACGCTGACACCAGCCTGGCCGCTGCTTGCAGCGGCGGCGTCGATTCCGGCCTCGTCACGACACTGGCGAAACGGTTCAGGCCGGATATATCGGCCTATGTCGTTGATCCGCGCCTGGGCCACAGCGAAGCCGAGGATGCCCAACGTACCGCCAACAACGCTGGTGTGACCTTGCGCAGGGTGCCAATCGACAGGGACCGGTTTCTTGAACTCTGGCCAAGAACCATCTGGCATCTGGAAAGCGATGGCTGGCATGCAAGTCATGCGTGCCTGCTGGCGCTTGCCGAGCAATGCCGTGCAGACGGCGTCAAGGTGCTGTTGACCGGTGAAGGCGCCGACGAGCTCTTTGGCGGCTATGATTGGCAGAAGGACAGCATGCGGCCATGGCGGCAATGGTCATGGCCTGGGCGCTGGTTTCACTCGAAGAGCTATCTCGCGCGCAAATTTGAACGCCAGCGCTTTGCTCCGTTCCGGACATCGGTTGCGAATGCCCATAGCTTCGATCGCAACATTGTGCTCAGGGCGCTGTCGCCGGACCTGAATTTCCTTCAGGCCAAAATCTTCGACCGGCTGGAGCCGGTCGCGTCGCTCGGCGACCGCGCCTTCCTGGGATGCTGCGTTCACGACATGTATGGGCACCTGCAGGATCTGTTGAACAGGCATGACCGGCTCAGTATGGCGGCTTCGGTGGAACTCAGGGTGCCGTTCCTCGAAAACCGGTTGATCGACTTCGCCATTCATCTGCCGAGACGTCACAAATACCGCCAGAAGCAAGGAAAATGGCTGCTGAAGAGAGTCGCGGAAAAGCACATTCCGCTTCAGAACGTGAACGCTCGCAAGAACGGCTTCCAGGTATCCGCTAATTTCACCACGGGTACCGAGGGCCTGCTGCGCGGTGGCTTGCTGCGCGACGTCATGAAATGGCCGGCAGCTTCGGTCGAAGACCTGGTCGATCTGGCAAGGCGGGACCAGCCGTCGCGGCTGCGGCTGGTCGGCATGGAGCTTTTCCTTCGCCTGCATGCCGGCGGCCAGACAACGGGCCACCTCACCGAAGCGCTGCATGCCGCCGCCCGGGACGCGGGTTAAACCATGCCCTGAGGGGTCGGCACAGCGTGGCCCTCCGCTATCCCCTTGTTGGACCATGATCTTTCGCGCATGAGGTTCGCCCTTTGCGGCGCAATGCCATAGTTTCGGCAAACGATGCGGCGAAACCGCAAGGATCAGCACGCTGTGGCAGGAACCCACCCATGATTGACGAGAAGCCGGAAAGCGAGGGCGCCTCTGCGCTGGCGCCATTCCGGCATGGCATTTTCCGCGCCGTCTGGGCCGCAAGTCTCGTCTCCAATTTTGGCGGCCTGATCCAGGGCGTCGGCGCCGCCTGGATGATGACGACGATCGCCACCTCGCCCTATCAGGTCGCGCTGGTCCAGGCCTCCACCACTCTGCCGATCATGCTGTTTGCGCTTGTCGCCGGTGCCATCGCCGACAGCTTCGACCGGCGCAAGGTGATGCTGGTCGCCCAGACCTTCATGCTGGTCGTTTCGGTGCTTCTGACCGTGTTCACCTATTACAATCTGCTCACGCCCTGGACGCTGCTGGCCTTCACCTTCCTGATCGACAGCGGCACGGCGCTCAACAGCCCGTCATGGCAGGCTTCGGTCGGCGACATGGTGCCCCGCAACAAGGTGCCGGCCGCCGTGGCGCTGAACTCCATGGGCTTCAACCTGACGCGCAGCGTCGGCCCGGCGATCGGCGGCATCATCGTCGCGGCCGCCGGTGCCGCGGCCGCCTTCGCGGCAAATGCCGTGAGCTATATCGGCCTGATCATCGTGATGGCGCGCTGGAAGCGTGACGTGCCGGTGTCGACCTTGCCGCGCGAGTCGCTGGGCGCTGCCATGGGTGCCGGCCTGCGCTATGTCGCCATGTCGCCCAACATCGGCAAGGTACTGGTCAGGGGCGCCGCCTTCGGCTTCAGCGCCGGCGCCGTGCTGGCGCTTTTGCCGCTGGTGGCGCGCGACGTCGTCAAAGGCGACGCCCTGACCTACGGCATCATGCTTGGCGCCTTCGGCATCGGCGCCGTTGGCGGCGCGCTGATCAGCGTGCGGTTGCGGCAATTGCTGTCCAGCGAGACGATGGTGCGCTGCGCCTTCGCCGGCTTCGCGCTTTGCGCCTTCAATGCCGCGATCAGCCATCACGCCTGGCAGACTTCGCTCGGCCTGCTGGTCGGCGGTGCCTGCTGGGTGATCGCGCTTTCGCATTTCAACGTCACCGTGCAGATGGCGACACCGCGCTGGGTGGTCGGCAGGGTGCTGTCGGTCTACCAGACGGCAACCTTCGGTGGCATCGCGCTCGGCAGCTGGATCTGGGGTGTCGTCGCCGATGCGCATGGCGCCGAGACAGCGCTCATTGCCGCCAGCATCACCATGCTGGCAGGCGGCGCCATCGGCCTTCTACTGCCGCTGCCGCAGCAGCAGGTGCTGAACCTCGACCCGCTCAACCGCTTCAAGGAACCGCATCTGGCGCTCGACCTGAAGCCGCGCAGTGGTCCCATCGCCATCATGATCGAATATGTGATCCGCCACGAGGACGAGGCGGAATTCCTCGCCACCATGGCCGAACGCGGCCGCATCCGCCGCCGCGACGGCGCCCGCAACTGGACGCTGGCGCGCGATCTCGAAAATCCCACAATATGGATCGAGCATTACCACACGCCGACCTGGCTCGAATATGTCAGGCACAATGGCCGCATCACCCATGCCGACGCCATGGTCGGCGACCGCTTGCGGGCGCTGCACAGCGGCGAGGAACCGCCGCGCGTGCGCCGCGTCATCGAGCGCCCGACGACCGCCGGCACAACGCTGATACCGGCCAAGGGGCCGATCGAGCATTGATGCCCGAGTTGCGAACCTACCCTTCGCCAGACAGGTCCCGGCGCGCCTTTTCGAGTTCTTCGGCATAGCGCCGCATCAAATGGCCCTCGGTCAGCAGTCCGAGCACGATGTGGTCGGTGAAATCCTCGACCACGGCCAGTTCCTCGGCGCCTGCACGCTGGAACGTCTCGGCGGCGGTTTGCACGTTCATGCTGGGCACCAGGACGGCATCCTTGTACTGCGCAAGATCGCGCACCGGCACCTCGCCGCCGGAGGGATCGCTGTGCAGTTCGGCCACGATCAGCACGCCGACATACTGATCCCCCGGATCGACGGCGATGACGCGCTGGGCGGAGCCGAGCGGGATTTGCTTGCGGAAGGCGGCCAGCGTCGTCGAGGCGTCGATGGTCGTGATGTCCTTGCGCATCATCGAGCCGACGGTGAGGCTGCGCATCCAGCCGACATCATGGGCGCTGCGGATCGTCTCGCCGCGCAGATGGAAGCGCCATGTCGAGAACGAATAGCCGAAGGTCTCGCGCACCAGGATCGCCGCCATGATCGAGGCGGCCAGCACGACGCCGGTAAGCGTCAGGTCGCGTGTCGATTCCAGCGCCAGGAAGGTCATGGTCAGCGGACCGCCGACGACGCCGACGGCCAGCGACGTCATGCCGACGACGGCGGCGACAGAGGGATCGATGCCGGTCGCCGGCGAGACCAGCGCCATCACGCCCGCGAATGCCTTGCCGAGCAGCGCGCCAAGGAACAGCGAGGCGAAGAACAGGCCGCCGCGAAAGCCCGAGCCCAGCGAGATGGCCGACGCCGCGAGCTTCAGTACGAAGACGCTGGCCACCACGGCCAGCCCGTAGTTCATGGCGAATTCGCGGTGCAGCGCGCCATGGCCGCTGGACAGGACCTGCGGCGTGATCAGCCCCAGCAGGCCAACGATGACGCCACCGATAACGGGACGCAGCGAGACATCGACCGACAATCTGTTGAAACCCCGTTCGATCAGCGTCACCAGTTGCATGATGGCGATCGAGGCCGCGCCGCCCAGCAGCCCGAGCAGCAGGAACGGCACATACTGGCTGGGGGTGAGTTGTGGCAGTCCCGAAAGCTCGAGGGGAAACGGCACGCCGCCGAACACTTCCGCCGTCAGCGAGGCCGAGATCGCGGCCGTCATGACAGGCGCGACATTAGCGACGGAGTAGATGCCGATGACCAGTTCGAAACCGTAGAAGGCGCCCGTCAGCGGGGCGTCGAAGGCAGCGGCGATGGCGCCGGCCGCACCGCAGCCGACCAGGACGCGGACATCGTTGCGGCGCAATTTGAAGACCCGCGCCAGCCGCGACGCGACGCCCGATCCGACCTGCGTGTAGCCGGCTTCGAGCCCGACAGAGGCGCCGAAGCCGCTGGAGATCATCGTCTGGCAGACGATGATGAAAGTATCCGTCAGCGACATGCGCCCGCCATAGAGCGCATTGGCCTCGATCGGGTCGACCGGCGTGCGGAACTTCCTGATCCTTAGCCAGATCACCGATATGCCGAGCAGGGCACCGCCGATCGCAGGGACCAGCGCCTGCAGCGGATTGGCAAGCGAGAACATGCCGGAAAGCCGCCCGCCCGCCTGAACGCCGAACAGCAGCCCGTGCAGATCCTGCACGATCTGGCTCATCGCGGTGACCAGTATGCCCGCCATGACGCCGACGACGCCGGCCAGGATGACCACGGCGATGCCGCGCGCCTCGAGCAGAGGAATTGACCTCAAAAGCACCGCGCGCAGCCGGCGGGCGTAGACTTGTGGTTGGTTTCTGGAAAGCACCCGAGCGGCTCGCCGATATCAAAAGGCAGTGGCAGACCCGCCTGATACGCCCGGCGGCACGGCATGACAACCACAATGGCGACATCGAAGGCGCCATTATGGCCGTGAACCTGGCCGATCCAGGGTCTCCCGTCCCCGATTAGGCGGCAAACGCCTCTGCCGTCAGTCCGGTATGGTCAAGGGCCCGCAATCGTCATCGGCGATGAAGGTCGCCAGGAGTTCGGCGGGCTCGGTGGTGCTGGCATTCTCGGCAAAGAGATGAACTGCGCCGGGCGGCTCGAACCATGTCTGTCCCTCGGTATAGACGGCGGCCGGACCGCCTTCGAGCTGCGAGCGCAGCGTGCCGTTCAGGACGAAGGCACTCACCGAGCCCGGGTGCCTGTGGCGAGGCGTAAAACCGTTTGGCGGAAACGCCACGATCACGGTGGTGATGGATTTGCCCGGCACGTTCGGCAGTTTTTCGCAGGAGATCGGCGTGACGACCGTCTTCGGCCGTGCGCCAGCAGCACCGTCCGCATCGGCGTTTGCCATCTGCATGTGCATGTCCATGCCATCAGGCACGGTGCCAATGAAACCCGGGCCGGCCTACTTTACCGCGAGCGCGAACAGAACCCCGACAGCGCTGATAGCGATAAGAGAATGGCCGGTCCGCAAACGAGCTTGATTGCCGAGCATATCGATGTCTCCGAATTCAGGCAGGCAAACGGAAATCGGCACGCCAGCCCAGTTCCTCGACCGCCTTTTGCGTCGAGACCGCAAGGTTGGGCTCCGCCACGTTGAAGGCGCCGGGCGCACCCTTGCCGAGCGCGAGCAGAGCGGCATAGGCGGCTGCATCGACATGCACCGGCGACGCGCCGGCAGCCGCGTCGGTTCCCGTTCCCGGCCCATAGAGCTGACCGTATCGCAGGACGACACCCGCGAATGGTGCGTTGAGAACGGCCTTTTCCAAGGCGATGACACCGCCGACGCTGATGCCCCGATTGCCGCTGGCGCCGCCATCCAGCGCGTCGGATTCGGCATGCGGCTGCGGACCCGGCGCATAGGCCCAGGCGATGCTTTGCGCCACCATGCGCCGGACACCGGACGAGGCGGCGGACGCGACCAGATTGCGCGTGCCCTCGTCGCGGATGCGGGCATTGCGTACGATCGCCTCGCCCATCCGGCTCGGGTCGAGGCCCGACGGCAGGTCGGTCAGTTGATGCACGACAATATCGGGCCGGACGGCTACCATCGCCCGCGACAGCGCCTCGGCATCAAAGACATCCACCACAAACGGTTCGACACCTAGGGCGAGGAGTTTCTCGGCCTTCTCCGCACTGCGCATGGCTCCCATGACTTCATGGCCAGCGGCCAGAAGTTGCGGGATCAGCCGCTGCCCGATAGCGCCCGAGGCGCCGGCGAGAAAAATCCGATAGGCCATCGTCATCGTCCTTGCTGCGCTTTAATATCAGGGTTCGAACAACATATAAGAGCTCTTACATTATGCGCAAGCCAAAATTGAGTTCGTCGATTCCCGCCCCGGGCGAAGGGAAGCGCGGCGAGGAAGGCTATCTCGGCTATCTCTTGCGGCAGGCCGCCGGCGCGCACCGGCTCAGAATGGACAGGGCGCTGGGCGATCTCGGTGTGACGCAGCCGCAATTTGTCACGCTGACCATGCTTGCAGCCTATCCCGGCCTTTCCAATGCCGATCTTGCCCGGCTGGCGCTGCTCACCCCGCAAACCCTCAGCGTCATCGTCGCCAATCTGGAGCGCGCCGGTTCGCTGGTGCGAAAGCCGCATGCCATCCACGGCCGCATCCAGCACATCGATCTCAGTGACAGCGGTCGCGCACTGCTGCGCGCCTGCCGCGAGCGCGTGCAGGCAATTGAGAGCGAGCTGACGGCGGGGCTGTCGGATACGGAAGAACGCGCTGTCCGGCGCTGGCTGGTCGGCGTCGCCACGGCCGCTACAGCGGAGCCTTGATTAGCCGCAGCCGGCCAAAGGCCATCCAGCAGCGACCGGTCAGGTCGGTGTGGGCTCGCCGGCCTCATAGAGCACAAGATTGCGCTCGCCGATGCCAAGCACCGGCCAGTTCGAGCGCCACTCGGCAATGTGCGGCGAGCGGAAATGCGCATCGAGCGCCGCCCTGTCGCGCCACACTTCGGTGACCCGGATCAGCCCGGCATCAAGCACATCCTGCGCATAGGAATATTCCAGGCAACCGGGTTCCGCGCTGCTACCCGAGATCATGCGCTCCATGACCGGCCTTGCCTCCTCCAGTTTTCCGACAGGCAGACGGATGGTGCCAACGATCAGGAGCATGGATTTTCCTTCTTGCGAGGATTCGGAACGGCCACTCTCCCACCCTCGCGCAAGCTTGGCCAGCTACCCTCGCCGGGCTGTCGCATGCTCGGCAGTCAATGGTTCGAGGACTTGAATGGCGATCAGCGAAAGCATCCAGCCCGGCGCGGTGGCCAAGAACGGCCGCGACGTCTTCTTCGCGCTCGGCATCATCATCATCCTCGCCGTGCTGTTCCTGCCGATCCCGGCCTTCCTCATCGACATCGGCCTCGCCTTCTCGATCGCGCTTTCGGTGCTGATCCTGATGGTGGCGCTGTGGATCCAGCGGCCGCTCGACTTCTCCTCGTTTCCAACCGTGCTGCTCATCGCCACCATGTTGCGGCTGTCGCTCAACATCGCCACCACGCGCATGATCCTGTCGCATGGCAATGAGGGCACGCATGCCGCCGGTTATGTCATTGCCGGCTTCTCCAAGCTGGTGATGGCCAGCGACTTCGTCATCGGCCTGATCGTCTTCATGATCCTGATCGTGGTGAACTTCATCGTCATCACCAAGGGCGCCACCCGTATCGCCGAAGTCGGCGCCCGCTTCACCCTCGACGCCATCCCCGGCAAGCAGATGTCGATCGACGCCGATCTCTCCGCCGGCATGATCGACGACAAGACCGCGCAGTTGCGCCGCCGCGAACTCGAAGAAGAATCCTCCTTCTTCGGCTCGATGGACGGTGCCTCGAAATTCGTGCGTGGCGACGCCATCGCCGGCCTCATCATCACCGCCATCAACATCGTCGGCGGCATTGCCATCGGCTACATCAGACACGGCATGGGCATGGGCGAAGCCGCCGATGTTTTCATCAAGCTGTCGGTCGGCGACGGTCTCGTCACCCAGATCCCGGCGCTCATTGTTTCGCTCGCCGCCGGCCTGCTGGTTTCCAAGGGCGGTACCCGCGGCTCGACCAACCAGGCCGTGTTCGGCCAGCTCGGCGCCCATCCGCGCGCCCTCTACGTGGCGGCGTCGCTGCTGGTGCTGCTTGGCCTGATGCCCGGCCTGCCCCTCTTCCCCTTCTTCGCGCTCGCCGCCGGCATGGCCGGCCTCGGCTACATCATCCCGCTGCGCGCCAACCGCGTCATCGCCGAAGCGGAAGCGCTCAAGAACCAGGAAAAGGCAACCAAGGTCGAAGAGGAAAAAAACTCGGTCAAGGCCTCGCTCGCTACCGCTGAGATCGAACTGCTGATCGGCAAGCAGCTTTCGACCCGGCTCCTGGTGTCGCATCAGGAACTGGTCTTCCGCATGGGCAAGATGCGCAAGAAATTCGCCCAGCAATACGGCTTCGTCGTACCGGAAGTGCGCGTCGCCGACGATTTCGCCATCCCGCCGAAGAGCTACCAGATCAAGGTGCACGGCACCGTGGTGGCCGAGTACCAGATGCGTGTCGGCGAGATCATGGTGCTGCTCGGCAGCCGCGATATTCCCCAGATACCTGGTGAGGAGATCCGCGAGCCGGCTTTCGGCATGCGCGCCTATTCCGTCATTGAAACCTTCGCCGAGGATCTGAAGCGCGAGAACTACACTTTTGCCGACAACATGTCGGTGCTGCTCACCCATCTCTCCGAGGTTATTCGCAACAACCTGCCGCAGCTTCTGTCCTACAAGGACATGAAGGCGCTGCTAGAGCGCCAGGACCAGGAATACCGCAAGCTCGCCGACGAGATCTGCACCACGCACATCTCCTACCCCGGCCTGCAGGCCGTGCTGAAGCTGCTGCTCGCCGAGCGCGTCTCGATCCGCAATTTGCATCTGATCATCGAGGCCATCGCCGAGATCGCGCCGCATGTACGCCGCACCGAGCAGATCGTCGAGCATGTCCGCATCCGCATGGCCCAGCAAATCTGCGGCGACCTCTCGGAAGGCGGCGTGCTCAAGGTGCTGCGTCTCGGCAACCGCTGGGACCTCGCCTTCCACCAGAGCCTCAAGCGCGACGCCAAGGGCGAGGTGCGCGAGTTCGACATCGATCCGCGCCAGCTCGAGGAATTCGGCCAGGACGCCACCAAGGCGATCAAGAAACATCTCGAAGCCGGCGAGCGTTTCGTCCTCGTCACAGCACCCGACGCCCGCCCCTATGTGCGAATGATCATCGAGCGCCTGTTCACCACGCTGCCGGTGCTCTCCCATGTCGAAATCGCCAAGGGCGTCGAGATCAGGGTGCTCGGGACCATATCGTGAGCGTTCTCTCGCAGAGCGTCGTCATCGCGGCGTTCCTCGCCTTCTGCCGCGTCGGCGCCTGCTTCATGCTGATGCCGGGCCTATCCAGCGCCCGCGTGCCGGTGCAGGTCAGGCTGTTCGTGGCGGTCGCCGCCACCGGCGGCCTGCTCGCTTTCCTGTGGGACAAGATCTTTCCCTTCGTCGATCCGCGGCCGCAGATCCTGGTGCCGATGATCATCTCGGAACTTCTGGTCGGTGGGCTGATCGGCGCCATGACCAGGCTCTACATGGAAGCGCTGCGCTTCATGGGCTCGGCCATCGCCATGCTGATCGGCTATGGCGGCTCGGGCGGACCGGCCATCGAAGAGCCGGAGCCGCAGGCCGCCCTTGCCGCCATCATCTCGTTCTCGGCGCTGTTGATGCTGTTCGTCTTCGATTTCGACCACGAGATCATCCGCGCTCTGGTGACGTCCTACACGGTCGCGCCGGTCAACGTCTTCTTCAACCCGCAGGCAGCACTCGTCGACATCACCGACACGGTGTCGGACACGTTCTTCCTGGTAATCCGTCTCGGCAGCCCGTTTGTCGCCTATGCCATCCTGGTCAATCTGACGATTGGCTTCGTTAACAAGCTGACCCCGCAGATCCCGATTTATTTCATCTCCCAGCCCTTCGTCATCGCCGGCGGCATGATCATCTTTTATTTCGCCATCGGCACCATGCTGTCGCTGTTCGTCGACGGCTTCGTCGACCTGACATTGGCGAGGTGACATGAGCACGCGCAAGGATCGCCTGAAGAAACTGGTCAAGGTGCAGGAACAGTTGAAGGCGCTGCACGAGACCCGCCACGCCAGTTTCCTAGCCGCGGCAAACGCCGCCGAAACCGAAGCAAGGGAATTGATCGGCCATTTCGACCTGGACAATTCGCTGTCCGGCCTGTTCCCCGATCTCTACCATCGCCGCATCGCCCAGGCGGTCGTGCGCCAGGAAGAAAACCTGGCAAGCGCCAGGCAGGAGGTCGGCCTCATCGCCACCGCGAACGCACGCACCAACATGGTCGAGCGCGCCTACAAGGATGTCCGCAACCGCGACGAACGCGAGAGTTCAGACCGTGAGCGGCTGGATTTGATCGCGCAGAAGCGGAACGAAGAGTAGCTGCGAGATCCCGTGCCCAGGCTCACTTTCGAACGGCATCGGGCTCCGTCCCATGCGGCAGGCTGTATTGGGTACGACCTGCAACCTTCGGGCTCGCATGGAAGCGTGCGCCTTTCAGCCAGAGTTTCAGCGCTTCCCAGTGAATGCCGGCGACGATCTTCAACGTCAGAAACGGAAACTTGATCAGGCACGCGCCAAGCTCCGACGTGGCAAGCGAGCGTGCACTCCCCGCAAAGGTCGCCGCCAGCAGCGGCTCGCCATTTTCCGTCTCGTGGATGCGAAGCCTGACCGTCTTGCCCGGAGGCAGAATGCGAAATTGGTAGCGTGCTTCCATGCCGATAAAGGGCGAGACGTGGAAAAGCTTTGGCTGTGTCTGCCGTACCCCGGCGGGGCCGAGTTCGCCTGGCCGGATCGGCGACACGTAAATATGCTGGCCACCGAACGTATTGCGCACAGCATAGATCAAGGCGATCAGCGCGCCGGCCTCGTCGTAGCAGAAATAGACCGAGATCGGATTGAAGACGTAACCGAAGATGCGGGGGTAGGCGAGCAGCAGCACGCGCGCCGCCGGCTTCTCGAGGCCGGCATCGGCAAGCAGCCTATCGGCGAAGGCCCGCAGGGTTTCGGCCGGGGTGCCGACGTGGTCGCTCTCATGGAAGGATGCCAGGCCGGGCCGATTGACCCCCAACAGCCATGTCATGCGGCCGAGCTCGGCAAGCCTGTCTATGTCGACCAGCAGCGAGAACACGCGATAGACAAAGCGGTGGCCGAACGGCTTCAGCCGCGCGTGCATGACTTCGCCGGGATAGAGCACGCCCGCCGCCAGCGACGGCGGACCGTTTTGCTCCAGTGTGGTGACGCGCTCCTCCATACCTGGGGAGCCTCTATTCCGCCGCCAGGAGCGCGTTGGGCAAAGCCTCCGCGCCACGCCGCCAAGGCACTTTAGCACCCAGCGCAACCGCCGCGTTCAGCCCGGAGCGCAGGCCGTCCTCATGAAAACCGTGGCCGGTCCACGCGCCGGCGAAATAGGTGCCGCGCACGCCCTGTATGTCGTCGAGACGGGCTTGCGCCGACAAGGAGCGCGCATCGTACTGGGGATGGTCGAACATCCATTCACCGAAGACCAGTTCCGGGCGCGGCTCGACGACCGGATTGAGCGACACAAACAGCGGCTTTGCGGCATCGATCCCTTGCAGGCGGTTCATCCAGTAGGTCACCGACACCTCCGGTTCGTCGCGATCACAGGAACAGCGCAGATAATTCCATGCCGCCCAGGCGGCCCGCCGCTTCGGCATCAGACGGGGGTCCCGGTGCAGGACAACCCGGTTGGGGCGATACGGTATGTCGGACAGGATCGCTTCCTCGACGCTGGATGCGTCGCCGAGCATGGCCAGCGCCTGGTCGCTATGACCGGCGATGATGACATTGTCGAAGCGCTCCGGCGCATCATTGCCGGCCCACACGGTAATGCCGAAGGCGTCGCGCACCATTGTCTTGACCGGCGACGACAGGCGCAGCGCCGATCCGAGCGGTGCCAAGAGCTTTTGCAGATAGTTCCGGGAACCGCCGCTCACCGTGCGCCACATCGGCCGCGTATCATTGTCGATCAGGCGATGGTTCTCGAAGAAGCTGATGAAGCTTGCGGCCGGATAGTCCAGCATTTTGGCGCGCGGCGTCGACCAGATCGCCGCAGCCATCGGCATGAGATAATTGTCGCGAAAGCTGGCCGAGAAACCGCGCGTGCGAAGATAATCTCCGATCGAAACATTGCCCAGCGTGCCGCTGTCGCGCTCGGCGATACATGCCTTGTTGAAGCGCAGGATTTCGCGCAGCATCCACAGGAAGCCGGGCGAAAAGACATTGCGCTTCTGGGCGAATATGGTGCGCAGCGTCGAGCCGCACCATTCGAGCTTGCCGCCGTCGAGCGAAAGCGAAAAGCCCATGTCGCTTTCATGCGTGGCAACGCCCAGATGCGAAAACAAACAAGTCAGATCCGGATAGGCCAGCTCGTTGTAGACGATGAAGCCGGTGTCGACCGAAATCGGTGTGCCGTCATAGTCGATGTCGACGGTCGCGGTATGGCCGCCCGCGCGGTGCGAAGCCTCGTAAAGGGTAACGTCAGCGCTCGGATGCAAAGCCCATGCTGCGGCAGCACCGGAAATGCCTGAACCGACGACAGCAATCTTCTTCCTGCCGTGCGAGCGGCCACGGCTGATGGGCACGAGGTTCATCGAGAATCCTTCTTGGAAATCAAGTCTGTAGGCGCAGGTAGCGCCCGGGGATGCTTGTAGATACGGGAGGATCCGGCGTGAGTTTCACTGTAGAGAGGCGGATATTTTCTCGTGAGGTGAAGGGAGTGTCAGATCGGACCGGTCGCTCGCGCCGTCAGCGCGCGCGGGACCAGTTGACCGACTTGCAAACCAGTCCGCCAACGACGCAGCCGCGCGTCACAAGACTTTGGCCGGCCACCTTGAGCTGGATCGCATAGGTCATCGAACGCTTCGTATCGTAGGCCTTGCCGCTGAGCGTATCGGCCGACTTCGGCTTCAGCGTCATCACAAGCTTGTCGCCGACGGCTTCACCGCCGCTGGTGTCCTTGATCCAGACATTGGTGGCGCAGATGTTGGAACCGCAGGGGGCGATCCTGACCTTCGCATTGCCGTCGCCGCGGTTCCATGTGCCGGAGGGGTCAGGTGCCGATGCGGCAAACGCCGATCCGCAGAACGAGACAAAAAATACGAGGCCTGTCGCCACTGCCAGTCGATACATCATTCGTCCTATCATCCGTTTTTAGAAGCTACGGACGTTGGGAAGAGCGAGTTTCGGCCGGCCGAAACTATCGCCGATAAAAACCGTTTCTGGGAACAACCGCCAACGCCACTCGGGAGCGAAAATGATCAAGACCTACGGTATCGCCTATCTGACGACGGCGGTGGTGTTCCTGTGTATCGACGCCGTCTGGCTGACGGTGATGAGCAGCCGGCTTTACAAGCCGCTGCTGGGGCCGATCCTGCTCGACAATTTCAACGTCAAGGCAGCTGTGCTTTTCTACGTCATCTATATCGCCGGCGCCGTCTACTTCGCGGTGCAGCCTGCCTTTCAGACCGGCACGTGGACGACCGCGGCAGTGAACGGCGCGGTGTTCGGCTTCTGCGCCTACGCCACCTATGATCTCACCAACCAGGCGACGCTGAAGAACTGGCCTGTCACGGTCACCATCGCCGATATCTGCTGGGGCACCGTGCTCACCGCGATCGCGGCCACAGCGGGTTTTCTCGTGTCCAGCGCCCTGTCGCGAACTGCATAGCAGCCGTCAGCGCTTGGCCGGGGCGCCAATCAGGTTCATCACGAGAAAACCGATGAAAGCGGTGAGCGTACCGGCGCTCAATGCGTTCATCTTCAGGAAGCCTGCATATTCCTCGGCCGAATAGAGATGGACGGGGGCGCCGTAGCGCGCGTGCAGGACCGTGAAGGCCAGCATGCCGACAATTGCTATGGCGATCGCAATGATGCGTTCGCGCGGTCGGAACAGCACGAAGCCGAGCAGCACGCAAGGCAACAGAAAGATCTCGACGCCGGAGGCGACGCCGAACACCTTCGCGCTGAGCACCGTGTTGCCGATTCCGACCAGGGGCAGCAAAGCACGCCCGGCACGGCCATTGATGCGGCCAACCGCCGGAACCACGAGGAAGAACGGCGTCGAAATGAATGTGTAGAAGGAAGGCGCGATGTCGGGGCCGACGGACCAGTAGACATAGAGCGGATAGAAGGGCTGGTTCCACAAAACGACAAGGGCCACCAGATTGGCGGTGGCCACGAGAGAGTCATCATGCGCGAAGTAGGCCTTCGCCGCGTTCCAGGACGCTGCCAACAGTCCCGATCGGGCCGGCGTTTCCAATCTATGCGGCCGCGCGCAGGCGATAGTGGCTGACGCCCCATTCATCGCCATTGGCATGTCCGAACAACCCGGCGGTTGCGAGAAAAAACAGGCGCCAGCGCCGGCGCCAGATCAAGGCGTCCTTGCCATAGACCTCAGCGAGGATACGGTCGACCTCGGGCAGGTTGGCGTCGAGATTGGCAAGCCACTGGTTTGCGGTGCGCTTGTAGTTGCGACCATTCCATCGCCATTCCTGCTCGACGTCGAACAGGGCCGGAAACTGCCGGATCAGATCGTGGCTCGGCATGATGCCACCGGTGAAGAAGTGCTGGGCAATCCAGTCGGACTTGTCGCGATGGTCGAAACGGTAGGACCGGCTCTTGTGGGTGAAGACATGGATGAAAAGCCGCCCCTCCCGCGTCAGCCAGGAATGCACGCGTTCGAGCAGCTTTTGCCAGTTCGACATATGCTCGAACATCTCGACCGACACGATCCTGTCGAACATGCCGTTGGGATGAAAACTGTTCATGTCGGCGGTGATGACGCGGATGTTTGCGAGGCCTTGGTCACGGGCCTGTGCTTCGATGTATGCCCTTTGCGGCGCCGAGTTGGAGACCGCGGTGATCCTGGCGGCAGGAAAACGCTGCGCCATGAACAGCGTCAGCGAACCCCAGCCGCAGCCGAGTTCGAGGATGTCCTGGCCATCGGCTAGATCGGCGTGGGCAACGGTTTCCTCCAGCGCAAGCACTTCGGCCTGCGCCAGGGTTTCATCGCCGCGACGGTAAAGGCAGGAGGAGTATTTGCGCCTCGGTCCGAGCACCAGCCCGAAGAAGGCCGGCGGCAATTCATAGTGCTGCTCGTTGGCGGCTTGCGTGTGCTCGGCAATCGGATGATCGGCCATCGCGTGAACGAACGCCTGCTCCTGAATGGCTGGGCTTTCGAGCAGATTTCGGCGGGTACGTCCGACCAGGAAGCCGATGCCCGTCCGCGTCACGGGATCGGGCAACGGGCTGCGTTCGACGGTGCGTATGGCGGATGCGATGAGGCTCATGATGCCCGACCTTTCGAGGTTTGTGCAGGGGTATGGCGGGGCGGCCCCGGCCAGAATGCATTGACGCGTGCCTGGTAGGCACGGAACGTTTCACCACGCGACTTCAGCATGTGCGCCTCGAGCGGCGGAATGCCGGACACATGAACCAGAAGCCAGTACATGAAGAGCGGACCGGACACGGCGACCCAGCCCCAGGCGTAGGCGCCGGTAAAATCCAGCGCGATCGCCACATAGGCCAGCCAGCCGAACCACTCGAAGAAATAGTTGGGATGGCGTGAAAGCCCCCAGAGCCCAACGTCGCAGACTTTTCCCTTGTTGGCCGGGTTGTCGCGAAACCGCGCAAGTTGGCGATCAGCCAGGCCTTCGCCAAGGATGGAGATCACCAGAATGGCGATCCCCAGCCAGTCGCCGATTTGCAGTTGTGGGGCCGGATTGCGGGCTGCCGCGAAGATAGAAAGTGAAAGCAGGAAGGCAGCGCCAGCCTGGATCTGCAGAAACCAGAACAGCCGGCGTGGAAAATCCTCGCCCCATTCGCTGCGCAATTGCGCGTAACGCGGATCGTCACCACCGTGCAGGGTTCTGCCAACGATATGCAGTCCAAGCCTGATCGACCAGACCGCTGCGAGCACGGCAACGATGACAGGCCTTGTCGTCGAGTGCTGCCAGCCGGACAACGGAACCAGCGCCATGGCGATGCCGGCGGCGCCCACCGCGAACGACCAGATCGCATCCACCCAGCCGGACTTGCTGCTGCGAAGGGCAATCGTCCAGGCGATCGACATGACGAGAGACAGGCAGATGCCCATACCGATAAACAAGATTGCAAACGTCACGACGTAGCCCTGCACGATCACTTTGATCTGTTGCGTGAGTTACGCTTCGGCATGGCGGCAAGTTTCCGGCATGCTCAGAGTTTTGCCGAACCAGCACGTCTATCTGTTCAGATATCGGCACCTTGTGACAAGGCAGCCCCGGCTTCATCCGGAGCAGCCTTGTCGATCTGACCGTGATTGCGCTCAAGCCTTAGGTGGAGGCGGTGCGTCATCGCCCGGGCCCGGCCCACGCGCGTCCGGTCCGAAATCACGCCAGCCATGACGCGGGCCGTGCGGATGTGGCGGGCGCAGCTCATCGACGCGGCCGTCGCCATGGATCACCATCCCGGCATGAACGAAGCCGTCGTCGAAGCGACCTTGCACCGTCACCTCCTCATTCTGCGCCACAAGTGCTGCGTTGCTGCCTCCAGGCCCAACGTCGACCAGTGTTCGGCCTGTGCTGTCCGCAATAATGAACTTGTTGCCGAATATCTCGGCGACTTTGCCCTTGACCGCGACGAGGCTGTCATCGGCCATTGCGTTGATCGCGACGGGCGGAAGCAGCGCTTGACGTTCATCGTGGTGCGATACCTTCATGGCGACGGCACCCGCCACAGCGCCAACCAGAAGCATACCCACCAGCGCCGAGCCGCCGATGATTCTAGCACCGAGCCGGCGCTTGGACGGTCGGGTGGTTTCAACACCGCTGGTTTCCGTTGGGCTTGCGGGTCCAATATTGTCTTGGTTCGACATTCCTAAAAATCCTTTTGTGCGTTGTAGACACCGCATTTCTAGCCGAGCAGGTCGAACCGAAACTGAACGGAGCCGTTCAGGTTGAGTTAAGCTGGAGCGCCTATCCGGCACGTCAGAAGGGATACGGTCCAACACATGCGCATCCTGCTCATAGAAGACGACAAGACGCTTTCCGACGGTATCGCCAAGGCGCTCCGATCGGAGAACTTTGCTGTCGATGTGGCGCGCAACGGCGAAGACGGTATGCATCTTGGTGACACGGAAGCATATGACGCGGCCGTACTCGACCTTGGTCTGCCCAAAGTCGACGGAATCAGTGTGCTTACGTCATGGCGCAAGGCGAACCGCACGATGCCGGTCCTGATCCTCACCGCACGCGATGGATGGTCGCAAAAGGTCGAAGGCTTCAAGGCCGGTGCCGACGACTATATGACCAAACCATTCCGGATCGAGGAGCTTGTCATTCGGTTGCGAGCCCTTGTGCGACGCGCGGCAGGCCATGCAGCCCCGCAAATCAGCTGCGGCCCACTCAGCTTTGACGCTCAGCTCGGGACGTTTGAAAAGGACGGGCTGCCGCTCAAGCTTACAGCGCTGGAATGGCGTGTCCTGCAATGTCTCATCCTGCGCAAGGATATGACAATCGATCGGTCCAACCTTGTCGAGCGTGTCTATGAAGGTGATGCCGACGTCGATTCGAACTCGATCGAAGTCATCATTGCCAGGCTCCGCCGAAAGATTGGGCATGACATGATCGCGACGGAGCGTGGCCGGGGCTATCGCCTGGTATCGGCGCCATGAACCCGCTTGGTCGCTTTCGGCGATTGGCACCGAAATCCATTGCGGCGCGGCTGGCGTTGGGATCAGCCGTCCTGGTTATGGCGGCTTTGATCGCCACGGGCATCAGCACGGGGATCGTCCTTTCGCGGTTCATCCGCGACCAGATCGACCAGCGCCTCGATACGCAAATCGGTGCGGTGACGAGTGCGCTGGACAAGCCATCATTGCCCGATCTCCTGGCGCTGAACGATCCGCCGCCATTCGACCGGCCTGGTGCCGGCTGGTACTGGACGGCAACGGTCGATGGCCACACCTATCGTTCGGCCTCGCTTAATGGCGGCGATATCATCAACCGTGGTTCAGACCACTGGTGGGGTGGATGGCATGACGGGCCGCCCGACGCTAACGAGCGCCCTCGCCCGTTCAACGGGGTCGGCCCACGAGGCGAGCCGCTTTATCTGCGCGTTCAGGTCGTGCCGATGAACGGTACATGGATAACAATTACGGCTTCCGCACCCGCCCATGCGCTGGTGCGGCCACTTCGTGATGCGCTGGCACCCGTCATTTTGGCGATGCTGGTACTGGGGATGCTGCTCGCGGCTGCAAGCGTCTTGCAGATGCGACTGGGTCTTCGGCCCCTCAAGCGCGTGACGAAAGGCCTGGAGGATGTTCGCGCAGGCCGCGCCACCCACATCGAAGGCAGCCAACCCAGGGAATTGAGTGGGTTGGTGAATGAGCTGAACTCACTGATCAAGCAAAACGCCGAAGGCATGAGGCGTGCCCGCGGTCACGTCTCGAACCTTGGCCACGCGCTTAACACGCCACTCGCGGCCCTATCGTTGTCTCTCGCCGGCAGCAGGAACGGACGCGATACCGAGCGACTGAGGCTTGTTGGCGAGATGCAGGAGCGCATTAGGCATCACCTTGGGCGAGCGCGCGCTGCGGCCCTGAATGGACCCGCCAACCTCAGCACCGCGATCAGGCCGCGCATTCTGGACCTGAATATTGTTCTGTCAAAAATCAACGCTGAGCGCGGGTTGAGCGTTGCGGTCGATGTGCCCGAGACCCTTGCCGCCGCCTGCGAACCGCAGGATCTGGATGAGATGCTCGGCAACATACTGGACAACGCCTTCAAATGGGCTGCGAGCACAATCTCCATCAGAGGTCGCAATGACGGCACCCAAGTCTTGATAGAGGTCGCCGACGACGGTCCTGGCATAAGCGTAGAGAAAATCCAGGACGTTCTGCAGGCCGGCAAGAAGCTCGACGAGAGCGTCGTCGGTCACGGGTTTGGCCTGTCGATCACCAGGGAACTCGCAGAGCTGTACGGCGGAGACCTCAATCTTGGCAAAGCTGCGCCAGGCGGACTGAAGGTCGTCGTTCGACTGCCAAGCCCGGTAGCGTCATGAGTAGGCTCCCGTCTCGAGCTTTCTCTCCCCCGCAAGCCTGCCACAAGCTTGTTGAGGCATGGTCTGGCTAGGGAACCCCCGGCAAAAGGCGGACTTTCTTGGCGATTTCTCCACCCAGCGACATCGTAATGGATGTCGCCCGAGCTGCCGATCCGATGGACATCGAGGCTGCCCGTGCCGCGCTGACCAAGCGCGCGAATGGGGCCGCTGGTGGCTTTTCGGTCGACACTGCGGCGTCCGTCGATGCCGGCTCGATCCTGTCGCGCGCCACGGCTGACAAGGCGGCGGCGACAGCCGATCCGGCCAAGAAATTCAAGAAGTTCGAGGCGATGGTCTTGCAGACCTTCATCCAGAACATGCTGCCCAAGGACACCGAAGGCGTCTACGGCACCGGTCTCGCCGGCGACATGTGGAAATCGCAGCTGGCCGAGCGCGTCGCCGACGTCATGGCCGAGCGCGGCGGCATCGGCATCGCCAAATCGATGCTCGCCGACCACTATATGGACGGCAAGCGCAAGGTGCCGATCGGCCCGATTTCAAACGGACCGGAAAAGACAGAGGTCGATCAGCAAACCCGTCTGTCCACCTCGCTCGTCCAGGAGCTGCAGCGCAAGGCCGCCAGGTCGATGACCGGTGACGAGACAACCATAAAAACAGACATCAAGATCTAAACTGGGAAACGCCATGGCCGACAATTCGGAATTCACACCCAACCTGCCGGCACGCACGACGGAATCGGAAACACCGATCCAGTTCGCGCGGCCGGGCAACCTCGCCGCCATCATCGGCCGCATCGAGGAGGTGGTCGAGGAAGAGACCGCCGGGATCCGCAACGACACCAGCTACGACCTCAAGGCGTCGAACGCCCGCAAGAGCAGGTATCTCTATGAATTGAACCGCGCCATGAAGGGCGGTGCCGAAGCCGAGTTCGTCGAGCAGCACCGCGAAGGCCTGACCCGGCTGCGCCAGAAGCTGGCGAAGAACGAGGCTGCCATCCTGGCGCATCTGAGCGCCGTCAATGAAGTCGCCAATCTGCTGCGCAGCGCCATCCAGCGCGCCGAAACCGACGGCACCTACTCCGCCGGCGAGTTCGGCCGGGCGCAAGGCTAGCCGCAGATGATCCAACGCTCGATATCTCTGTGATCAAGGTCATCGCCATCGCGATCTGGGTCTGCGCCGCCACGCTAGGCGCGGTCTTCTATTCATTCCAGGCCGCAGGCGAACGCGGTGTCGGCGAGAAACCCAAGCCGATGCTGGGTGGGCTGGATTACGTCAAGACCGATATCATTTCGGTGCCTCTGATCCGCGATTCCGGGATCAACGGCTACTTCCTGGCCAAGCTGGTCTACACCGTCGAGCCGGAGCAGATAAAGAAACTGTCGATCCCGGCCGAGGCGCTGATCACCGATCAGGTCTACACCTATCTCTATTCCAATCCCCAGATCGACTTCAGCAAGAAGGGGGCGATCGACCTCGATGCCTTTCGCGCCGCGATCCGCGACACCATTAACACCCGCGTCGGCGCAACCCTTGTGCATGAGGTTCTGGTCGACCAGATCAATTTCCTGAGCAAGGACGAGATCCGCGACAACTGGTTGCGCCGCCGGCAGGATTCCAGCCCGAAGGCGCCCGAGACGCCTGAGACGGCAAAGCCAGTCAGCGCGCATTGAACCAACCCGCACCCACCCGGCACCGGTGATCCCGCAGGTCGCCCCGGTGCGACGATAGGAACCAGCTTCCAGGATTCGCGTTGACGTAAACGTCAACCCAAAGCTATATGCGGAAGCGACCGTGATCGCCATGCGGCATGGGCTTCGACAGGATCGAAGCGCCGTAGCCCGCCGGATATAATAACCAGAAGATGCAACAAACCAGGAGAACAGCGTGAGCGTTCAGGAGATTGCCGAGAAGATCAAGTCGCGTGTGGCCAGCAGCGGTTTCGATCGTTCCGTGAAATTCGACACCGGCAGCGACGGCGTCATCGTCATCGACGGCGCAAGCGTCTCGAATACCGACGCCCCCACCGACTGCACCATCAAGCTTTCGCTCGACGATCTCGACTCGCTGATCGCTGGCGACCTGAACCCGACGATGGCGTTCATGACCGGCAAGATCAAAGTCGAAGGCGACATGACGGTGGCCATGGCGCTCAGCCAGTTGATCGGCTGAGCAGCCCGCCCGGATGTTACAAAAAACGCCGCTTTTTCGGGGCGGCGTTTTCATTTGAACGGCAATAGGGGTTTCAGGCGGCCAGCGTACGCGCCTGTGTCTTCAGCTTGCGGCCTGAAGCCTTCAACGTGCCGTGCACGCCATCAAGCGCGCCGTCCACCAGTTCCAGCGCCAGCAGGCGGTGCCGCTCATATGGCCCCGGCATGGCCAGCGAACCGGTCATGGCGGCCGAGAAGCCGAAGCGGCCGTAATAGGGCGCATCGCCAACCAGCAGGATGGCCGCGTGACCGAGACGCGCGGCTTCCGAGATGGCGTAGCGCATCAGCGCCGAGCCGATGCCTGCATTCTTGAGCGACGGATCGACGGCAAGCGGGCCAAGCAGCAGCGCTGCCGGGCCGCCCTCGCCCAGCCTGACGTCCCAGAGCCGCACCGTGCCGGCCACGCCACCCGATGCATCGCGTGCGACAAAGGCCAGGCCTTCCGAGGGCCGGCGGCCACGCCGCAGCTTCTCCGACGATTTGGTCTTGCGCTTCGGCCCCATGGCACGATCGAGCAAGGCTTCGCGCGCCGTGACGTCGGCAACGGTTTCGGCGACCATCATGAAGGCCGGCGCCTGAGCTACGATTTCAACTGACATTTCCATTTCCGCGATCCTTCACGAGCGGAGCTTGTTCCACAGGCGAGCCCAAGTGGGCGACTGACGCCCACCTGGGATGATCTGATCGGTTCTTTCGAACCGTCAGATCACGTAGGATCGCAGAGGCTCGAAGCCGTTGAACGCGACCGCCGAGTAGGTGGTCGTGTAGGCGCCGGTGCCTTCGATCAGCACCTCGTCGCCGATGGTCAGCGACAAGGGCAGCGGATATGGCGTCTTCTCGTACATCACATCGGCCGAATCGCAGGTCGGGCCGGCGAGCACGCAAGGCGCGGTCTCTGTGCCGTCATGGCGGGTGACGAGCGGATAGCGGATCGCCTCGTCCATCGTCTCGGCCAGGCCGCCGAACTTGCCGATGTCGAGGAACACCCAGCGCACATTGTCGTTGGCGGCCTTCTTCGAGATCAGCACGACTTCCGACTTGATAACGCCGGCATTGCCGACCATGCCACGACCCGGCTCGATGATGGTTTCCGGAATGGCATTGCCGAAATGCTTGCGCAGCGCCGAGAAGATCGCCTGGCCATAGGCCTGCGCCGCTGGCACATCGCGCAGGTAGCGCGTCGGGAAACCGCCGCCCATATTGACCATCTTCAAGACGATGCCTTCGTCGGCCAGCGTCGAAAACACCTTCTTGGCGTCGGCCAGCGCACGGTCCCAAGCGGTCAGGTCGGTCTGCTGCGAGCCGACATGGAACGACACGCCATAGGCATCGAGGCCGAGGCCCTTGGCATGGCGCAGCACGTCGACGGCCATGTCAGGCACGCAGCCGAACTTGCGCGACAGCGGCCATTCGGCGCCTTCACCGTCGGTCAGCACGCGGCAGAACACACGCGCACCGGGAGCGACGCGGGCGATCTTGTCGACCTCTTCGACGCAATCGACCGCGAACAGCCGGATGCCGAGCTGGTAGGCGCGTGCGATGTCACGCTCCTTCTTGATGGTGTTGCCGAAGGAGATGCGGTCCGCCGGCGCACCGGCGTCCATCGCCATCTCGACTTCGGCAACGGAAGCGGTGTCGAAGGACGAGCCCATCGCAGCAAGCAGGCGCAGGATTTCCGGCGCCGGGTTTGCTTTCACCGCATAGTAGATCTTGGAATCGGGCAGCGCCTTCTCGAAGGCGCGGAAATTGTCGCGCACGACATCGAGGTCGACGACGAGGCAGGGGCCGGACGGACGTCGGGTGGCGAGGAAGTCGAGGATGCGCTGTGTAGCCATCGGAATTCTCCAACACGCCTTTCGGCGCGCACAAGGGTGCGTACGCGGGCTGTCGGCCTCGCGAACACGCGGTCAAACAAAGGCGGGACGGAAATCCATGGAACCAGCCGGTGGAGACCCCGGAACCATGAAGCGCCGTCTCGCGGCGATGAACCTTGGCCTTGCCCGGCTTCGGTTCGCTTTGTCTGCCTTGGCTTGGATTGGGAGAACCCCGTTCCGCACTGCCGGCAATGAAGGTGTGCCTCTTTAGTAACCCCGGTCTTTGGACAACCGGAAGAGAACCAGAAAGGCCCGCACCGTCGTTGCTTCAAGGTGTCCTCGGGCTGGCGGTTGGCCGCTAGACCGACTGGAGGGGTTGGCTCCAGTTACCTTACCGATTTCCCTCACCATTCGAGGATCGGCGGACACCCACAGGCACGTGCGACTTTGGGCAAGCGCGATATATGGCTGGTTGCCGTCACAATCAATAAAAATCGTATCTCCGGTTGTAAAATTTCTGGCATCGAACAATGTAGGCGTAACCGTATCCGGATATCGAACGATGACAGGCACGCACGGCCCCTTCAATGCCTTTCTCGATCTTCGCCAGATGCCGGTGGCCCATGCCGAGCTCGGCCCGCTCGCCGGCCTGCGCCTGGCCGTCAAGGACATCTATGACGTTGCCGGCTACCGCACCGGCTGCGGCAATTTGCAGAAATTCGCCGAAAGCCATGCCGCCTCGCGTACCGCACCGGCCGTGCAGATGATTCTCGATGCCGGCGCGCGCTTCATCGGCAAGACACAGACCGACGAGCTTGCCTTCGCGCTGTTCGGCCAGAACGCGCATTTTCCATTTCCGGTGAACCCGGCAGCACCCGACCGCGTCACCGGCGGCTCGTCTTCCGGATCCGCGGCGGCGGTCGCGGGCCGATTGGCCCATATCGCCACCGGCTCCGACACCGGCGGCTCGATCCGCGCGCCGGCGAGTTTTTGCGGGTTGATCGGGCTGCGCACCACGCATGGCCGTATTTCCCTTGATGGCGTCATGAAGCTGGCGCCGAGCTTCGACACGTTCGGCTGGTTCGCCGACGACATCGAGACCTACGAGACCGTCGGCAAGCTGCTGCTTGGCCGCGACCCGCATCACCACCCGTTGGACCGCCCGCTGACGCTCGGCTGGCTGGACGAGATGGTCGCCCGTCCGGCGCTCGCCGAATATGCCGGGATGAAGGCCCTGGCAAGCACGGTTTTCGGCGCGCCGGCGATACCGACGACACGCTTAAGTTCGACACCTGATGAACTCTACTGGTGCTTTCGCCGGCTGCAGGCCAGGGAAGCCTGGGCCGTGCATGGCGAATGGATCACCACTGGCGAGCGCGACCTTGGCCCCGGCGTCGAGGAGCGTTTCGGCTTTGGCCGTGCCGTCGATGACCGCACGGCGCAGGCCGAGAAAGTACGCAGGCTGACCTTTCGCGGCGAACTCGGCGCCCTGCTCGGCAAAGACGGCTTCCTTGTCCTGCCGACGGTGCCGGGCCCGGCGCCCTATGTCGACTCGACGCCGGAGCAGTTCCAGGCCTATCGCGAACGGGCCCTGCACCTCCTGTGCCTGGCCGGGCTCTCCGGCTTTCCACAGATCACCTTGCCCATCGGTTCGGTCGCCGGCGCACCGTTCGGCCTGTCGCTGCTTGGCCCTTCCGGCAGCGACATTGCCCTGATACGGCTCGGCCGAAAACTTCTCGACGCAGCAAAGGCCTGAACCATGGACACACTGACCCGCATGCGCGCCTTCATCGACGTCGTCGAGGCCGAGGGCTTTTCGGCGGCGGCGCGCAAGATCGGCCGCTCCAAGGCGCTGCTGTCAAAGTATGTGCGCGAACTGGAGGACGAACTCGGCGCGCTGCTGCTCAACCGCACCACGCGGCAATTCTCGATGACCGAGGCCGGCCACACCTATTACCGCCGCGCCTCGGAGATCGTGCGCGAGGTCGACAGCCTGGCCGATGCCGTGCGCGAATCCTCCGGCGACGTGCGCGGCCGGATCAAGCTGTCGGCGCCACGCACCTTTGCCGACGCGCCGATCGGCCAGTCGCTGATCGACTTCGCCAAGCAATATCCAGACATCGTGCTCGACATCCAGCTCGACGACCGCTTCGTCGATCTGGTCGAGGAAGGCTTCGACCTCGCCGTGCGCATCTCGCGGCTGGAGAATTCGTCGCTGATCGCCAGGCGGCTGGCGCCATTCTCGATCAAGCTTTGCGCTTCTCCCGAACTGATCGCCAAGCACGGCATGCCGACGCGGCCGCAGGATCTCGGCCACATGCCCTGCATCGTCGACACGAATGGCCGCGGGCTGAACAACTGGGCATTCAAGGGCGACAACAACGATCAGTTGAGCGTCGCCGTGTCGGGTCCGATCGAGGTCAACAGCCCGATGGCGGCGCGCGCTGCTGCCGTCTCGGGACTCGGATTTTGCATCCTGCCGGACTTCATCGCCTCGCCCGATCTCAAGAGCGGTGCGCTGGTGACGGCGCTCGACGACCGCATCCTGTCCGGCGGCGGCATCTTCGCCGTCTACCCGCACCGCCGCTATCTGCCGGCCAAGGTCCGTGTTTTCGTCGACTTCCTGGTGCAGTGGTTCAGGACGCGCGAGGTCGCTTGACCTGTTCCAACCATGTCCCGGTCCCAATTTCGCCCCCTTTCTGGTAACTCTCGACACTCTCTCCGAGGCCGATGGAATCGCGACCGGAAATGCACCTGAAACGGCACGCAATCATGCTGGCTTCGGCCTTGGCGGCGGTCTTTGCCGTCACTGGACCGGCTTACGTGCACCCACACGTCTTCGCCGAGGCCCGGCTCGACGTGATCCTGTCCCCGGATCACCAAAGTGTGAAAGCGCTGCGCCATCTCTGGCGCTTCGACGACCTGTTTTCGAGTACGGTGATGATGGAGTTCGACAAGAACTCCGACCTGAAGCTTGACGACAAGGAGCTGAAGGATGTCGCCGACACCGTTCATGCCTCGCTGGCCGAGTTCAACTATTTCCAGCTCGTCACGCAAAATGGCAAGGACGTGACGATGACGCCTCCGCCTCATTTGATGGCCAATTTCGACAACGACCAGCTGATCATCCTGTTCGAGTCCGAACCCAAGGTGCCGATCAAGCTGACCGGTACGATCGACATCGGCGTCTATGACCCGACCTTCTACACGGCGATCGACTTCACCGAGGATTCCAACATCACGGTCGAAGGCTTGCCGTCGAATTGCACCAGCAAGGTGATCCGTCCGGACCCGGATGAAGCCATCAAGGAAAACCAGAAGACCCTGACGGACGCGTTCTTCAATGACCCGACAGGCACCGACATGAGCAAGATCTTTGCCACCAAGCTCGAACTGACCTGTCAGCCAGAAGGATGACCCCGGTGACGAAACCGTCCCTGCGTTTGGCACTCGGCCTGTTGGCCCTCGCCTTTGCCGCGATGCATTTCGCCAATGCCGCGCACGCCCAGTCCTCGCTCGGCATCGGCGTCAATGACGGCATGGCGCCGACCACCGGTCCGTTCGCCCACATCCTGATGTGGATCAATCTGCGGCAGCAGGAATTCTACCGCGCTCTTGCCGGCGCCATGAAGGCGATGCGCCAGGATGGCAGCAAGATCTGGATCCTCATCGGCCTGTCCTTCGCCTATGGCATTTTCCATGCCGCCGGCCCCGGCCACGGCAAGGCGGTGATCTCATCCTATATGGTGGCCAATGAAGTGGCGCTGCGGCGCGGCATCCTGTTGTCTTTCGTCTCGGCCCTGCTGCAGGGCCTGACGGCGATCGTGGTCATGCTGCTCGCCTATTTCGTCCTGCGCGGCACCACCATCTCGATGACCGACGCGGCCTGGTTCATGGAGATCATGAGCTTTGCCCTCGTCACCCTGTTCGGAGCCTGGCTGCTGTGGCGCAAGCTCGGCCCGTCCATCCTGCGCCTGTTCGGCAGGGCGCCCGCCTACAGCCTGTCGGCTGCCCATGCGGGTCATTCTCACGCCGGTCACTCCCATACAGGCCATTCGCACGCCGGGCATTCCCACGCCGGGCATTCGCATGCGGCCCACAACCACTCGGCGCATGCCCACTCGCACGCTCTGCAGGTCCACGACCATCACGACCATGCGCATGATCATTCGCACGATGACCACGACCACAGCGTGCATGATCACCAACATGATCACGGCGCACATGATCATGCGCATCACGACCATTCGGCGGACGAAGTCTGCGAAACCTGCGGCCATTCGCATGCGCCTGATCCGGCGCTGCTGTCGGGTGATCGCTTCGACTGGCGCACCGCCTGGTCGGCGGTAGCCGCAGTCGGCATCCGACCCTGCTCCGGCGCGCTGATCGTACTGAGCTTCGCGCTGCTCAACGGGCTCTGGCTCGGCGGCCTGCTGTCGGTGCTGGCCATGTCGCTGGGCACCGCCATCACCGTCTCGGCCCTGGCGACACTCGCGGTGACCGCCAAGAACTGGGCGGTGTATTTCGCCGGCGACGGCCGCATGGGCAACCGCATCCATTCGATCGTCGAGATCGGCGGCGCCGCCTTCGTCTTCCTGTTCGGATTGCTGCTGCTGTCGGCCAGCCTGACCGGCAGCGTCTAGCCGGAGCCCAACCCAATTGAATGGGATGGGCTCAGCAGTCCCTTAAGCGGGAATTTTGCCACCTAATTCATCCTCGACATGGGCGCGGATAATCTCGTCAAAGCTCTTCTCGGCGCTGAAGCCGAGCTCCCTTGAGCGCCGCGCCTCGAAGCGGGTCGGCCAGCCCTTGACGATCGCCCAGATCGTCGCGTCCGGCTCCTCGCGGATCAGCCTTACCGTCTTCGACCCGGCGATGCGTTCCAGCGCCTCGATCTGCTCGCCGACGGTGACGGCGACGCCCGGCATCGTCAGGTTGCGGCGCGGCCCGACGGCGGCGCCGTCGATCCCGGCTGCATGGATTAGAAAATTCACCGCCGAGCGCGGGCTGGCATGAGTGTGTACGACCGAGCGCGGCACCGGCAGGATCGCCTCATGGCCGCTCAGCGGTTCGCGGATGATGCCGGAGAAGAAGCCGGAGGCCGCCTTGTTCGGCTTGCCTGGCCGCACGCAGATCGTCGGCAGCCGGATGCCGATGCCGTCGAAGAAGCCGCGCCTGGAATAGTCGGCGAGCAACGCCTCGCTCATCTGCTTCTGCGTGCCGTAGGAGGTCAGCGGTGTCGGATGGAATTCATCCGGGATGACATCCGGGAACGGCGCGCCGAACACCGCGATCGATGAGGTGAAGACCACGCGCGGCGCAAAGCCGGCCAGGCGGATGGCATCGAACAGGGCTCGGGTACCGTCGAGATTGACGCGGTAGCCGAGGTCGAAATTCGCCTCCGCCTCGCCCGACACGATGCCGGCGAGATGAAAGACGACATCGGGGCGCGACGCGACCAGGCTTTCAGCCGCACCGGCCTCGGCAAGGTCACCGGTATGGGTGCTGATGCTGACGCCGTCCATGGCCGGCGCCTGCGGCGGCACGATGTCGTGCAAATCGAGCGCGGTGATCTTCTCCCCACGCAGCGTGCCGTCCTTGGCCAACCGGGCGATGAGCTTGCGGCCGACCATGCCTGCGGCGCCGGTGATCAGAATGCGCATGTCAAAAATCCCCTTATTTGCCCTGATTTTTGCGCTGGGTGCGCGCGCGCAGCCAGAACACGAGGAAAAACGCCAGCACGAAGACGATGCCGAAGATACCCGCCAGCACGGTCGAAAAACTGCCGAGTGCCAGCATCACGGTCGGCAGGTAGAAGGCGGCAATGCCGAACAAAAGCATGATCCAGACCGCCGCGATGGCCGCATTGCGCGTGTCACGGTCCATCATGCCGCACCGGGGCGGCGGTCGTTCATGGGGCTGGATTTCAAAGCTGGAGAACTCCTGAGGCAGGTCCGATCAGTGGTCATCAATCGGGCCTAGTGATGGTGGCCGTGATGCGCAGCCGCATCATGCTCATGCTCGTGATCATGGTCGTCGCCGTCATCGGCGCACTGGCCGAATTCCGGTTCCACCGTGGCATGGCTGATGCCGTGCTCGCTGGCAAGCCGCTTCTTGATGGCGCTGACCGCCTGGTGTGCATCGACGCCCTCGTCGAGACAGGCATGCAGCGTCGCCATGTTGCTTGACCCATCGAGCGACCAGACATGCATGTGGTGTATCTCGCGCACACCAGGAACCGTCGTTTCCAGGTCCTTGGCGACCAGGTCGCGGTCGAGGCTCGGCGGCACGCCCTCGAGCAGGACATGGGCCGCGGCGCGCATCAGCGACCAGGCCGTCGACAAGATCAGCAGCGAGACCAGCACCGACAGGATCGGGTCGATCGGCGTCCAGCCGGTCGCCAGGATCACCAGTGCCGCCACGATCGCCGCGGCCGAGCCAAGCAGGTCGCCAAGCACATGCAGGATGGCGCCACGCATGTTCAGGCTCTCATGGTCGCCGCCATGCAGCACGAAAAAGGAGCCGAGATTGACCAGCAGGCCGAGGATCGCCACCACCAGCATCGGCCCGCCCAGCACCGGCGCCGGCGCTTCAAGGCGTCCCCAGGCCTCGTAGACGATCCACAGCGCGATGACGAAGATGGCGATGCCGTTGGTGTAGGCCACCAGCGTCTTGACCCGGCCAAAGCCGTAGGTGAGCTTGCCGGTCGCCGGCCGTCCCGCAAGATGGAAAGCATACCAGGCAAGGCCGAGCGCAATCGCATCGGCGAGCATGTGACCAGCATCGGCCAGCAGCGCCAGCGACCCGGTGAAGAGACCGCCAAGCGCCTCCGCCACCATGAAGCCCGCCGTCAGGCAGGCCGCGATCAGCACGCGCTTCTTGTCGGTCGAGCCATGCACATGGCCGGGACCGCCATGGTCATGCCCGCTATGATCGTGGGTTTCCGCCAATGGCAACTCCTGTCATGCGCCCCAAGCCGGACTTAAGCGCCGAATTCCGCGCGACAATCCTCGAGCCGTCGCTTCTGCTGGCCGGCACCGTCGAAATTGGCCGGATCGAGCCACGCCTCATAGGCCTGGCGCAAAGCCGGCCATTCCTTGTCGATGACCGAATACCACGCAGTGTCTCGGTTTTCACCCTTGACGATGAGGTGCTGGCGGAAAATGCCCTCGAACTTGAAACCGAACCGTTCCGCCGCCCGCTTCGACGGCTCGTTGCGGTTGTTGCACTTCCATTCGTAGCGACGATAACCGAGCTCATCGAAAATGTATTTCATGAACAGGAACTGCGCTTCCGTCGCCGCAGGCTTGCGCGAGATCAGCGGCCCCCAGTAGATGTTGCCGATCTCGATGACGCCGTAGGCGGGGTCGATGCGCATCAGCGTCTGGCGTCCGGCGACCTTGCCGCTGGCTTTGTCGATGATGGCGAAGAACAGCGGATCCTCGCTGGCCTCGACCTTGTCCAGCCATGGCTGGAAGGCGGCACGGGTTTCCGGCGGATAGTCTGGCAGCCAGGCGAAGCGGCCGTCGACATCGGACACTGAAGACGCTTCATAGAGGCCATCGCCGTGCTTTGTGGCGCTCAGCGGCTCAAGCCTGACATATCGACCATCGATCGCCTTGCGCGCGGGTCGCGGACGCGGTTGCCAATCCTTGAGATTTTCGGACACCAAAAACTCCAATCCGTTTGACTTTTGCCTGATGAGGCTCACAAAAACGCAACGTCACAGTAAGAACCACATGGACGGGAAAAATGCTCCACACGATTTCGGCCTTCGATCGTCTCGGCGAGGAAAATGCCTTCGCGGTGCTGGCGCGGGCGACCGCACTTGCGAGCCAGGGCCGCGACATCGTCAATCTCGGCATCGGCCAGCCCGACTTCAAAACGCCTCAACACATTGTGGAAGCCGCGATCAAGGCGCTGCGTGACGGCCATCACGGCTACACGCCGGCCAACGGCCTTCTGGCGACGCGCGAGGCGGTGGTGCGCCGCACGCTGACGACCACCGGCGTCGAAGTCTCACCCGAGACCGTGATGATCCTGCCTGGCGGCAAGCCGACGATGTTTGCCGCCATCCTGATGTTCGGCGAACCCGGCGCCGAGATCCTCTATCCCGATCCCGGCTTTCCCATCTACCGTTCGATGATCGAATTCACCGGTGCGGCGCCCATTCCCGTACCGATGCGCGAGGAAAACGGCTTTGCCTTCTCTGCCGAGGAGACGCTGGCGCTGATCACCTCGAAGACCAGGCTGCTGATCCTCAACTCGCCAGCCAATCCAACCGGCGGCGTGACGCCGCGCGCCGAGATCGAAAAGCTGGTCAAGGGGCTGGAGAAGCACCCTGATGTCGCCATCCTCTCCGACGAGATCTACGACGTCATGACCTATGACGGCGAGACGCATTGCTCGCTGCTCGCCTACCCCGAAATCCGCGATCGGCTGATCGTGCTCAACGGCTGGTCGAAGACCTGGGCGATGACCGGCTGGCGCATGGGCTGGTCGATCTGGCCGAATGGCGACAGGGGCGCCCATCTCTACGACAAGGTGCGCAAGCTGGCGGTCAATTGCTGGTCCTGCGTTAACGCGCCGAGCCAGTTCGCCGGCATCGCCGCGATCGACGGCCCGCAGGACGACGTCGACACAATGATGCGCGCCTTCGACAACCGCCGGAAGATCGTCGTCGAAGGCCTGAACGCCTTGCCCAATATTTCCTGCATCACGCCCAAGGGCGCGTTCTACGCCTTCCCGAATGTTTCGAAGACCGGCTGGAAAGCAAAGAAACTCGCCTCCGCTTTGCTCGACGAGGCCGGCGTGGCGCTGATCGGCGGCCCCGATTTCGGCATTCTCGGCGAAGGCTACATCAGGCTCTCCTACGCCAACTCCGAAGAGAACATTTTGCGAGCGCTGGAGCGGATCGGGGCGTTCCTGGCCAAGTGAGGCTCGGAACGGTCCGGACATCTCTTTCCTGATGGTCGCGGCTGGCGGCAATAATGGTGTCATGAGCCGTCCGCAGACGCATGGTCCGGGCTGGGCCTGCATGCCGGGAACGGCTACGCTCCCCCGGACCAGGATCGAAGCAGGTGCCTTAGATGTTCTATGCAATCCTTGCCTATCACGTGGAAGATGCGATCGAGGCGCTGACGCCGCAGGAAGACGCGGCACTGATGGCCGAGCTGCTGAAGATCAACACCCGGCTTCATGAGGAAGGCACGCTTGGACCGTCCGCGCGTCTGGGGGCGACACAGGATGCCTTCACGCTGCGCGGCCCGGGCGATGGCACGATCATCGACGGGCCCTTCGCCGAGACCAAGGAGCAGTTGCTCGGCCTCTATGTTGTCGACTGCGCCACGAGAGACGAGGCCATCGCGATTGCCCGCGACCTTCGCCGCGTCAATCCTACCGCGGTCTACGAGATCAGGCCCATTCTGCTCTTCAAGCCGGGCGTACCGCTGGCGGGCAAATAGGCTGGGGCGAAAGCCCTGTCAGTGCCCAACGCTCACCCACGCCCGACAAACGGCATCTTGGTTGCCATCACGGTCATGAACAGCACGTTGGCGTCGAGCGGCAGGCTGGCCATGTGCACGACGGCATCGGCAACGCGCTGGACGTCCATCACCGCTTCGGCTGATATCGAGCCGTTGGCCTGCGGCACGCCGACGGTCATTGGCTGCGCCATGTCTGTCAGTGCGTTGCCGATGTCGATCTGGCCGCAGGCGATGTCATAGGGACGGCCGTCGAGCGCCAGCGTCTTGGTCAGCCCCGTAATGGCATGCTTGGTCGCCGTATAGGGCACCGAACCGGGGCGCGGCGCATAGGCCGACACCGAGCCATTGTTGATGATGCGGCCGCCCATCGGCCGCTGCTTGCGCATCGCGCCGAAAGCGGCACGCGCGCACAGGAACGAACCGGTAAGATTGACGCCGACGATATCGTTCCAGACCTCGACCGGAATTTCGTCGATCGGCGTCGACTTGTAGCCCATGCCGGCATTGTTGAAGAGCAGGTCGACGCGGCCGAAGGCGGCCAGCACTGTCTCGAACAGGTCATCGACCTCACCGGCCTTGCTGATGTCGCAGGCAACCGCCAGCGCCCTGGCTTCGGTCGGCCCGGCCTCGGCGATCGCCGCATCCAGCACCGGCTTGCGGCGGCCGCAGAACACGGTGTTCCAGCCGGCCTTGAGCAGCGCCGTGGCGACGCTCTTGCCGATGCCCGTGCCGGCGCCGGTGACGATGGCTGTTTTCTGATCTGTCATGACTGTCCTCCGGCAGCGCCGCGCGTGCCTGACTTATTTCTGGGGATTTGGCTCGGGAAGAAGGCATCGCAAATGACAGTGGCGATGGCAAGCGGCCGCGTCGGGCCGTGATCCCGAAAAGCTGGATGAGTTTTGGGGAGCCCTCATAGGGGCCGACAAAAAGGGCGGTCATTGGCGACCGCCCTGATCTGAACCGGGCTTGGGAGGAGGAAAGCCGATCCGACTGTGTAGAATCATGCGCTTCCTGAGTTAACGAAAGGTTAACGCCGGAAAGGCTGGTTGTGCCGTTTTGGCCTACCAGCGCGGATTGGGCGAAGTACCCGTCGTTGTTGCCGGCACCTTGGCCGCCGAAACCGTCGCCTCGACATGGTCGACCAGCGCGTCCGGCAGGCCAAGCCGGCCGGCAAGCAGGTCGAGATAGCCACGCTCGGCGCGCGTGTCGGGATCGATGGTGAGGCGCGACGCCGTATAGAGCTCGAGCTTCTGCGCGTCGGTGTGCGCACCCGCCACCAGCGTGTCGAGATCGAGCGGGCTTTCCAGCTCCGCCATCAGGAATTTCTCGGCATCGGTGCCGATTCCCGACACGCTGAGCTTGCCGGCGATCTTCTTGCGTTCCTCGTCGTCGACATGGCCATCCGCCTTGGCGGCCGAGATCATCGCCCGCACCAGGGTCAGCGTGAACTCATCCTCGCCTTGCGGCGCCTGCGACGGATGGAAGGCGGTGTCCTTGGGCGGCGGCAGCAATTCAGGTTCGCCGGACGCGGGCGCCTGCTCCGGCGCGTTGCCGGTCTTGTAGTTCTGGTAGGCCTTGTAGGCGAGGCCGCCGATCGCGGCCAGGCCACCGAGCTTCACCGCCGCACCGGTCACCTCGCGGCCAGCACCGGTTCCAAGCAGCACCGCCGCAAGCGCACCGGCGGCCAGCGGATTGTCCTTGGCCATCTGCACGGCCTGGCCCGCCTTGTCGCGGACGGTGCCGCTGGTGCCGGGGATTTGCGAGCCGAGCAGATCGTCGAGAAGCTTCTTGGGATCGAACATTCAGTGCCTCCAGCATGTGCCCGGCCGAACGGGCAGGTTTCGAACGCCGAAGACGTAGGTCCCGAAGCTTGACATTGCAATGACAGGCGCCGCTTTGCCGGTGCCTCGATCAGGATCCGATATGCGGCCCCTTGCCCCGCGTTTGCGCGAGCTCCACCTGCCGTTGACGCTCGGCGTAGCGTTGACGGTCCTCGTCGGTACGGGCGTCAAAACAATGCGGGCAAGAGACGCCAGCGGCATATTTCGGCGACGCCAGGTCGCCCGCCGCCAGCGGATGGCGGCAGGCACGGCACAGTTCCGCATCGCCCTCGGTGAGGCCGTGCGACACCGAAACCCGCTCGTCGAAGACGAAGCACTCGCCTTGCCACAGGCTCTGCTCGGCGGGAACGTCCTCGAGGTATTTCAAGATACCGCCCTTGAGATGGAACACGTCCTCGAAGCCGAGCGATTTTACATAGGCGGTTGCCTTCTCGCAGCGAATGCCGCCGGTGCAAAACATTGCCACCTTGCGGCCTTCGAGTTCCGACCGGTGCGCTTCCACCCAGGCCGGGAATTCGCGAAAGCTCGCGGTCGCCGGATCGACCGCGCCCTTGAAGGTGCCGATCGAGACCTCATAGGCATTGCGCGTGTCGATGACGATCGTGTCGGGCTGCGAAATCAGCGCGTTCCAGTCAGCAGGCGCGACATAGGTGCCGGCACTCGTCGACGGGTCGATGTCCTCGACGCCCATGGTGACGATCTCGCGCTTCAGCCGCACCTTCATGCGGTGGAACGGCATTTCCGCGGCACTGCTGTACTTGACCTCGAGGCCCGCCAGCCCGTCGATGGCTTCGATATAGGCGATCAGCTCGGCGATCGCGGCCTCGCTGCCGGCGACCGTGCCATTGATGCCCTCATGGGCCAGCAGCAGCGTGCCCTTGATGCCGCGTCCGCAACAGAAGGCAGCAAGCGGCGCGCGCAGTTCGTCAAAGGCATCGAGCCGGGCAAACCGGTAAAGCGCGGCGACGCGGACGGGCTGGAATGGAGCGGACGGTGTCATTGCCAGAGCAACTAGACGCTCGTAAAAGCCGATTCAAGGCAAAACGGGTTTGGCAGCCTACTTCGGCTGATGTCATGGCCCTGTCGGAGAAGAGCCCGTAAGCTGTCCGACGGCGCGTGACATCGCGACACGCCTGGTTTCATGGACAGGCAAAGACGCGTCTGCTAATCGGTTGAAATCGCCTTCGATATGGCTCGATACGGAGAGAGACAGATGCCCAGCAAGACCGAAAAACTCCTGTCACTCCTCAACGGCCAGCCGGTTATCCCGGTGCTGAAGATCTCTGATGTCGCCAACGCCGTGCCGCTGGCCCGCGCCCTGGCGCGTGGTGGCCTGCCGGCGATCGAGATTACACTCAGAACCGCTGACGCGCTGGAAGCGATCCGGCGGGTGGCGGCCGAGGTCGAGGAAGCCATTGTCGGCGCGGGCACCATTCTGGACAGCAGGCAGTTCGCCGAGGCAGCCAGCGCCGGTTCGCGCTTCATCGTCAGCCCCGGCATCACGCGCGAGCTTCTGGCGGCAGCCGCCGACAGCGAGGTTCCGCTGCTGCCTGGCGCCATCACGCCCGGCGAGATCATGGCCGCGCGGGAGGCTGGCCTGCGCTTCCTGAAGTTCTTCCCGGCCGAACAGTCCGGCGGCATCGCTTCGCTGAAGGCTTTCGCGTCGCCGCTCGCCGATGTGAAATTCTGCCCGACCGGCGGCATCACCGGCAAGAACGCCGCCGATTACCTCAGCCTGCCCAACGTCATCTGCGTCGGCGGCTCCTGGGTTGCCCCTGATGACCTCGTCAAGGCCGGCAAATGGGACGAGATCGAAGCGTTGGCCCGCGCGGCGAGCAAGCTCAAGAAATAGTGTTGCCACGCGCACGCAAAAAACCCGGCCAGCTTTCGCCGACCGGGTTTTTTCAAAATCGACTTTGACTGATTAGTTGCAGACCTTGACCTCTTTGGTCACCTTGTGATGATGCTTCCAGGTCGTGACCACCCTGGTGTGGCAGTGCTTCTTCATCATGTGCATATGCATATGATTGTCGGTCTTGACGACAACGGTCTCTGCCCGTGAGGGAGCAATGGCCGCCGAAGCGGTTGCCAGCGCAATGACCGATGCCAATAGAATGTTCTTCATGGATATCCCCGGGTTTGAAGGTGCGGGGGAGAAACTCTTGCATCAGCAACGAGTTCCATGATCACGGCAATGTCAGGCCGGCGTGATCAGAGCGGCGCCCACCGTTAACCAGGACAGCAAAAAGCCGCACGGGTCGCCCAGCGCGGCTTCAGCAATCTTCTGATCTGTCCGTTACTTCGTCTGGAAGCGGGCGACCGACATGAACTTGACGGCGTTGCCGGTGAAGCGATTGGCATCGGCCATCTGGTTGTCGGCTTGGAAACCAGCCGTATAAACCTCGCTCGGAGCGGTATGCACGATGTTATAAGCATAGCCCGGCGCCGTTGTAGGGCTCGCGACGGTGGCAACAGCCTCGCCGCTGGTCAGCGCCCAGCGGGCGGCCTGGGGTGCCGCGGCGACCACCACGGCCCGGGGACCGGGTTTCTGGTCGCGCGCAGTGGCCCTGGCTTCCTTGCGGGTCGTCTTCACCCCGGCGCCGATGGCGGCGGCCGGATCGGAACCGGCCGGACGGGCGGCGACGGCCTGGCGGGGCGTCGCGACATCGACATAGGACGGATCGTTGAAGGCCGAGCGCGGTTCTTCCGCCAGGGAGGCAACCTGATATTCGTCGGCGTTGCCGACCTGGGTCCCGACCTGGGCCCCAACCTGGGCATTGGCCTCGTCGAGCACCGCCTTGACGGCGTCCGGCTTGGCCGGCTCCGGCCGTGCCGAAGGCAGCACCGCGAACGCATCGGTCGCGGTCTTGCCCTGTTCGGCCGTCTCCGCCAGCGCCATCAGCACATCCTTGCTGGGCGGCGGTGCAAGCTCGGCCGGCAGCGTCGGACGCCATGTCGGCAAGGGAATGTTGTTGACGGCGACCTGCGCCGGATCGGCGGCGGCGGTTGCAGCCGCTGTTACCGCGGCGGGGTCAGCCTTGCCGAAAGGCATGTTGGCCGGCGCCTGCGCGGTCGCAACGGCCTGTTCGGTCGTGGCCGTCGCATCCGCCGTGGCGAACGGAACATTCTCGGGCTGCTGCGCGCCGACGTCAGCCTTCGGCCGCGGCGCGAAATCGGGCAGCGGAATCTCCTTGGCCGGCAGCGCCGCGATGATCGTCTCCGGTGTATCCTTCTCAGGCTCGGGAGCCTGATCTTCGGCGACCTGCGGAATTTCGGCACGCTGCGCATTCTCGGGCGCGACGATGGCGATGCCCGGCAGGTTGCTGTTCTTGGCCGTCGCTGCCGGCTTCAGGCTCTTTGCCCTGGGCGCGGGGGCTGCGGAAGCGGTCTCGACGTCGGCGCTGTCGTCAGCCTCGTCGTCGCCACCGCCACCGAAGAAGGCGGAGAGGAACCCGCCCGACTTCTTGCTGCCGCCGCCGACACTAGCCATCTCGACATTCGGCGTGCCCGAACCCTTGCGCGCCTTGTAGGAAGCCATTGCCTGCTCATAGCCGGGCAGCGGCCGTCCGTCGCTCGGCACATGCAGCGTCTTGCCATTGGGGAACAGGCTGACCAGTTCTTGGCGGCTGATGCCGGGCCAGTGGCGTACGTTGCCGACATCCATATGCACGAATGGCGACCCAGAGGTCGGATAGTAGCCAACGCCACCACCCTGCATCTTGAGGCCGATGTTGCGCAGCTTCTTCAGCGGCACGCCGGGAATGTAGAAATCCATCGCCTTGCCGAGCATATGCTGGCTCTTCTCGGCGACACCCCGGCCGCGGCTGCGCAGCATCGAGTTGGTCGACGGCGAGCGGTAGCCGCAGACGACCTGGATATAGTCGGTGGCGCCGCTTTCCCGATAGGCTTCCCAGACCAGATCCAGCAGGCGCGGGTCCATCTTGGTCGGCTCGTTGCGGCGCCAGTCGCGCAGAATAATGTTGATCTTGCGAAGACCCTCGGGATCGTAGCGGCCATTGCGCTTGTAGACGATCTCGGCCTTCTCATGCGTGTGGAGGTGGTAGAGCTTCAGCGAACGAACTTCGGCCTGCGCGCCGGTGGCGGCCGCGGCGACGAAACCAAAAGCGACGATCAACGCTACCAGCCATCTCGGCCAGACGCTCAAGTGATCGTGACGCCCGTTTGTGAGTCGTTCGATTCTGTTCAAATCAAAAGGCCTTGCAGGCTGCCGTTTGTCCCCGGATTTGCCCAAACGGATGTGTGGTTTTCACATCCGAATATCGATCCTAATGGTTAATCATCGCTTATTGAAGCCGAAATGCGGTAACACCGTGGCGATATCCCGTCAAAAATTGTTCACAAGGTTTCTTGGTAAACCGCTGGTTTAGATCAGGATTCCGGCTTTGGCCGAACACGATCTGTTACCGTTAGCCTTAATGCGTGAACAGAGCTGTCCATAGGCTTGCCGTATTCCAGCCGAAACCCGCGGTACAGGGCCAATCCTGGCATTGCAAGCTGGTCCCGGCCTTGCGTCCAGGCATGTCGCCCAAAAAGCGGGAAGACAAGATGCATTAAGCAGACGCCTGAAGCGCGTCGCAGGAAATCTGTTTCGGCGTGAGCCGATTTTAGGACGCGAGCCGTTCCACGCGGCCGGTCTCAGGGTCGATGCCGTATTCCTTGAGCTTGCGGTAGAGCGTCGAGCGGCCGATGCCGAGGCGGCGGGCGACTTCGCTCATCTGGCCGTTATAGTGGTCGATGGCGAGCTTGATCATTTCAAGCTCGACATCGGCCAGCGCCCGTACATTGCCGCGCTCGTCGAGCGCGCGCAGCATCCCGAAGCGAGGCTGAAGCCTTGATGGCTGCTCGGGCGCGGCCGTTGGCCCTGCTTCGCCAGCCAGAAGATCATCGTCGCGTGGTTCCAGCGATGGCGGCGCGGCGATTTCCGTTTCGAGATTGCCATCCGCCGCGAGATTGCCATCTGTCTTGAGATCGACAGTGCCTTCGACCTGCGCCCGGATCTGCGGAAAATCATCGACATCAAGCACATCGCCTTCACACAGCACCGAGGCGCGGAAGACGGCGTTTTCGAGCTGCCTTATGTTGCCGGGCCAGTCATAGGCCTGCAGCACGGCGAGTGCCGCCGCCGAAATGCCTTGCAGGCGGCGGCGCGGGTCGGCGGGCGCCACCTTTTCCATGAAATGCGTGACCAGATGGGGAATGTCGTCGCGCCGGTCGCGCAACGGCGGCACGAAGATCGGATAGACGTTCAGCCGGTAGAACAGATCCTCGCGGAATTTACCGTCCTTGACCTGCTGCAGCAGGTTGCGATGCGTTGCCGAAATCAGCCTGATGTCGACCCTGACCGTGGCACGGCCGCCGACCGGATCGACCTCGCCGTCCTGCACGGCGCGCAACAGCTTGACCTGGACGTCGAGCGGCAGGTCACCGATCTCGTCCAGGAACAGCGTGCCGGAATGCGCCTCGACGAACTTGCCGGTGTGCTTGTCGGTGGCGCCGGTGAACGAACCCTTCTCGTGACCGAAGAGGATCGATTCTACCAGATTGTCGGGGATGGCACCGCAATTGACGGTAACGAACGGTTTTGAGCGGCGATCGCCGGTGCCCTGGATGGCGCGCGCCACCAGTTCCTTGCCAACGCCGGATTCGCCTTCGATCAGGATCGGGATGTTGGACGCCGCCGCCTTCTGGCCGAGGCGGATCACCCTGTCCATCGCCGGACTGTGGGTGATCATGTCCCTGAAGGTCAAAAGCCCGCCGCGCTTGCGCGACGTGCGCTTGACCTCGCCCTCGACCGCCTCGACCTTGAGCGCATTGGCGATCGACGCCTGCAGCCTGTCGGGAGAGGCCGGCTTGACGACGAAATCGAAGGCGCCGTGGCGCATCGCCGAAACCACGGTCTCGATCCCGCCCTGGGCGGTCTGCACGATGACCGGCACGGTGATGTCGCGCTCGCGCATCGCCTTCAGCACGCCGATGCCGTCGAGACCGGGCATGACCAGATCGAGAATGACCACCGAGACGTCGCGGGCGCTTGGTCCGTCGAGCACGTCGAGACCAGCGGCGCCGCCGTCGGTAACGATTGCCGTGTGGCCGAACCGCGTCACCGCCGCCTCGAGCAGCCGGCGCTGCACGGGATCGTCATCGACTATGAGTATGGAACCTGTCATGACTTTATGAGTTGCCCGCTCGAAATCCCGATGGATCATCTTGGCACAGGGTTCTAAATAAGCTTTCAAAAAACCCGGTGAACGAATTGCGTAGGATTTGACCGGCTTCCTCATTCCCCTCGATTCTGGCTCCCTGGTTCAAAGAAGGTATTGTCTATGCGCATGATGTTTGATCGGCGGCTTGCGGCACCTGCGTCCGGTCAGGGCGCGGCCGAGCTTGGCGATCTGCCGGAATGGAACCTTGCCGACCTTTATCCCGGCATGGAAGCGCCGGAGCTGAAGCGTGACATCGCCAGGGCCGCCGCTGACGCGATCGCCTTCGAGACCCGCTGGAAGGGCACGCTTGCCGCCGAGGCCGGTCGCGGCAGTGCCGGCAAGCTCGGCGAGGCGCTGGTCGCCTACGAGGCACTGGAGGAACTGATCGGCCGCATCGTCTCCTATGCCGGCCTCATCTATGCCGGCAACACCGCCGACCCGCAGCGCGCCAAGCTCTATGGTGATATCCAGGAGAAGATGACCGATGCCAGCGCGCATCTTCTGTTCTTCGCGCTCGAACTGAACCTGATCGAGGATGCCGCGATCGAAGGTGCCTTAGCCACCGATTCCGCGTTCGGCCATTACCGGCCGTGGGTGCTCGATCTCAGAATGGACAAGCCCTACCAGCTCGAGGACCGCGTCGAGCAGCTTTTCCACGAGAAGTCGATTACCGGACGCGGCGCCTGGAACCGCCTGTTCGACGAGACGATGACCGACCTCCGCTTCGACATCGATGGCGAGGAATTGACGCTGGAGCCGGCACTCAATCGCCTGCAGGATGCGGACGGTGATGTGCGCCGCCGTGCCTCCGAGGCGCTGGCCGCGACCTTCCGCAAGAATTTGCGCACCTTCACGCTGATCACCAACACCCTGGCCAAGGACAAGGAAATTTCCGACCGCTGGCGCGGCTTCGAGGACATCGCCGATTCACGTCATCTCGCCAACCGCGTCGAGCGCAGCGTGGTCGACGCGCTCGCCACCGCGGTGCGCGAGGCCTATCCGCGCCTGTCGCATCGCTATTACGCGATGAAGGCGCGCTGGCTCGGCATGGAGGTGATGAACCACTGGGACCGCAACGCGCCGCTGCCGGAGACGCCGCAGGCGGTGATCGGCTGGGACGAGGCCAGGAACACCGTGCTGTCCGCCTACCAGCGCTTCTCGCCCGAGATGGCCGAGATCGCCCGTACCTTCTTCGACCGCAACTGGATCGACGCGCCGGTGCGCCCCGGCAAGTCGCCCGGCGCCTTTGCCCATCCAACCGTGCCGTCGGCCCACCCCTATGTGCTGCTCAACTACATGGGCAAGCCGCGTGATGTGATGACGCTGGCGCATGAACTCGGCCACGGCGTGCATCAGGTGCTGGCCGCCGGCCAGGGAGCGTTGATGGCCTCGACGCCGCTGACGCTGGCCGAGACGGCGTCCGTCTTCGGCGAGATGCTGACCTTCCGCTCGCTGCTCGAGCAGACCACCGACAGGCGTGAGCGCAAGGCCATGCTCGCCCAGAAGGTCGAGGACATGATCAACACGGTGGTGCGCCAGATCGCCTTCTACGAATTCGAGCGCAAGGTGCATGCCGAGCGCCGCAACGGCGAACTGACATCCGACAGGCTCGGCCAGTTCTGGCTGGAAGTGCAGGCCGAAAGCCTGGGGCCGGCGATCAAGTTGCGCGAGGGCTACGAAGTGTTCTGGACCTACATCCCGCACTTCATCCATTCGCCCTTCTACGTCTACGCCTATGCGTTCGGCGACTGCCTGGTGAACTCGCTCTACGCCGTCTACCAGAACGCCGAGCGCGGCTTCCAGGACAAGTATTTCGAGATGCTGCGCGCCGGCGGCACCAAGCATCACTCCGAGCTACTGGCGCCCTTCGGCCTCGACGCCACCGACCCCGCCTTCTGGCAGATCGGACTGGGGGTGATCAGCGGCCTGATCGACGAACTGGAAGCACTCGAAGGCTGACCCCTCTCGCCTGCGCAGAACAGTTTAGCCGGAATGCATATCGGGATTGCACTATTCCTATGCTAAATATTTGTTCTTGAAGGACTCTAGACAGAAGTTTTTCCCATAGCTTTCCACAAGCTCTATGATAGCCTTCACTCCAAGCTCAGCCGGAGCGCATGCGGATCGGCGAGGGAAAGTCTCAGCCGGCCGTGACGCTCAGGCGAACGCGACAACGGCCGTTGGCCATGGGCAAGCAAAGCCGATCGCCGACAGCTCGAACCGAGGCCGGCTGTTCCGCGAACCCGCGGAACCATCACCGAGTAGTCCATCGCCTGAGGTCATGACCCCAGGGCAGACGGATCTGACTGGAGAGAGACAATGGGCACTTTTTTCTACGTGGTCCTGGCGTTCCTGGTAGGCGTGTTGGTTGGCTGGTTCATTTGGGGCCGTCTGCGCGGTGAACTCGACAGTTTGCGCGGCGACCTCGACCGCACCCGCAGCGAGCGCGACAGGCTGCGTGCCGACAGCGACCGCCTGACCGGCGAACTCAATGCATGCGGCAAGACCAGGGCCGACCTTGAGCGCCAGTTGCGCGACGCGCAGGCTGCAGGCAGCGGTGGGGCAAAGGCTGCCAGTCAGCCGCCGGCCGCCCTGGTGTCGACGCCGGCCGTGGCCAAATCCGCCCCAGTACCGTCCAAGGCTGCACCGGCCAAAGCTGCACCGGCCAAACCAGCCGCGCCAAAGCCCGCAGCAACAAAACCCGTCGCGGCCAAATCCGCGGCTCCAGCCAAACCCGCGGCGAGCAAACCCGCAGCCGCCGGCTCGGCCACCAAGAGCGCGGCCGCTCCCAAGGCTGCTGCAGCCGCCGCGCCCAAGGTTGCCGTGCCCAAGGCAGCCGCGCCGGCAGCGGCCAAACCAGCGGCGGCCAAACCTGCAGCGGCCAAGCCGGACAATCTGCGTCGGCTGATCGGCATCGGCCCGGTCAACGAGAAGCTGCTCAAGGGACAAGGCGTGACCACCTTCGCCCAGATCGCTGCCTGGACAACGGCCGACATCGAACGGATCGAGCATGCCCTGCAATTCGGTGGCCGTGTCGAGCGTGAGCGCTGGGTTGAGCAGGCCAAGCTGCTGGCAGCTGGCAATGAGGCGGAGTTCGCCAAACAATTTCCGAGCGCGGGAACCTCCAGCAACACCTGAACGCTGGAGGCGGATTATTAAGCCGGCGGCGCCAAAGGCCCGCCGGTTTTGTTTTTGGCAGGCAAGGCCCGTCCTATAAGATTGGCCATAGGTCGGCTTTGAGGGGCAAGGTGCCGTTCCCTCGATTGCACGCGAGCGGCCCCCCATATAGAGCGATCGTCGCCTTCATCGATCCCGGTTCCCATGTCACTGCCCGCCGCCATTTTCCGCAACGATGAAAGCGCGCGCCAGCTCGTTTTCGAGCGGCCGGCCGACATCATCGTGGCGCATGAGGCACGGGACTTCTTGCCGGCGCTGGAAGCCGCACAGGCAGCGCACGACGCCGGCAAGTGGCTGGCCGGCTATTTCTCCTACGAGGCGGGTTACCTGCTCGAACCGAAGCTCGTTCCGTTGCTGCCGGACGGGCGCCGCGCGCCGCTGATCTGCCTCGGCATCTTCGATGCTCCGACCGAAGAAGCAGTGCCGCCGCGCAATGCAGCGACCCCGAACGGCCCGATCTTCGACGCAAGGGCGGCGTGGTCGTTCGCGGACTACGAGAAGCGCTTCTCGCGGCTGCACCAGCACATCAGGCAAGGCGATTGCTACCAGGGCAATCTGACCTTTCCGGTGCAGGCGCAATGGTCGGGCGACCCGCTCGCCGCCTTTGACGCGCTGACCGAACGCCAGCCGGTGAAGTATGGCGCGCTGGTCGCGCTTGGCGATCCAATCGTGCTGTCGCGCTCGCCCGAACTGTTCTTCGAGATCGATGCCGCGGGCATGATCGAAACCCATCCGATGAAGGGCACCGCACCGCGCGGCGCGACCAGGGACGAAGACGAGCGGCAGAAGAATTTCCTGCGCAACGACGAGAAGAACCAGGCCGAGAACAGGATGATCGTCGACCTCCTGCGCAACGACATCTCGCTGATCAGCGAGGTGGGTACGCTGGAGGTGCCGGAGCTGTTCCGCATCGAAAGCTACCCGACCGTCCACCAGATGGTCAGCGACGTCAGGGCAAGGCTGCTGCCCGGCCTCTCGATCCGCCAGGTCTTTGCGGCGCTGTTCCCCTGCGGCTCGATCACCGGCGCGCCAAAGATCCGCGCCATGGAGATCCTGCACAACCTGGAAGGCAAGCCGCGCGACGTCTATTGCGGTGCCATCGGCTGGATCGCGCCCGGCGGCACCATGCGCTTTTCCGTGGCGATCCGCACCATCTCGCTCTTTGCCCTTGGCGAGGCCGTCTACAATGTCGGTGGCGGTATCGTCTTCGATTCGACGCCGGAGGAGGAGTATCAGGAGTGTCTGCTCAAAGCCCGCTTCGCGACGGGGACGCCGCCGATTTCGAGTTGATCGAGACCATGCGCTGGGAACCCCGTCCGGGCTTCCTGCGCTTCGATCGCCACCTTGCACGCCTCTACAGCTCGGCGGCGGAACTGGGTTTTGCCTGCGACCCGCAAAGGATCGCCGAGGTGCTGGGCGACGCCCTCGATGGCGCCCGCACCGCCATGCGCACGCGGCTCGCTCTGGCGCGCAATGGCGACGCGACGGCCTCGGCACAACCTTACGAACCGCTTGCCGCCGGCAAGGTCTGGCTGCTGCGGCTGGCGCGGACGAGGCTCGATTCGGGCAACACTCTGCTGCGCCACAAAACCAGCCGGCGCCAGCTCTACACGCATGCCCGCTCCGAATATCTCATCACCCAGGCCGACGAAGTGCTGCTGGCCAATGAGCGCGGCGAACTCTGCGAAGGCACCATATCAAATGTCTTCGCCGATTTCGGCGACGGGGTGCTGGCAACGCCCCGGCTCGACTGCGGCCTGCTGCCTGGTGTATTGCGCGCCGAGCTTCTGGATGAAGGCCGGGCGAAGGAAGCAATCTACAGCTACGACGATCTGAAATCCGCCAAGGCCTTGTTCGTCGGCAATTCGCTGCGCGGACTGATCCCCGCGAGACTGAGCTGAAGCATGACGCCCTTGCCCACCCACACGCCCTATGATGGTTCCTCAAAACTGTTCACCATCGGGCTGAAGCCGCTCGACCCAGCAGAATGGATCGAGGTCGACGGCTATCTTCTGCCCTATCTCGCCGAGAAGCGCCGGCTCTATGCCGAAATCCCGGAGCGGGTCTTCGTCGAGGAGGACGGCACGCGCGAGGCCCAGCAGGAAGTGCTCGAATTGCTCGGCGCGTATCTGCCGGAAAGGTTTCCGAGCACCCATCGCCGCACCGATGTGGGCATCGAGGTTGTAGGTTCCGCGAACCACCCTGCCCTGCCTTCTGGTCTCGCCGATGCGCCGCTGGTCACAGCTTCGCTGCTGGTCCAGGAAGACCTGATCCTGATGCGCCGCGACGACAGCGGCTGGCGGCTTGCAGCAGGGTCTTTGTGCTTTCCCTCCTCCTGGTCGCTCACCGAAAAATTCGGCAAGCCGCTGCAGCAGATCCACGAGCCCGTGCCGGGCTTCGGCCCAGGCACGCGTCCGGCCGAATTGATCAACCGCATGTTCGATGGCCTGCAGGGCCAGGCGGTCGAGCGCTTCAACTGGTCGGTCCAGGCCGACAATGCGCTCTATCATCCGCTCTCCAATGTCGAGCGCATTGACCGGGCCACCAACCGGCCGACACGCTTCCCGGACGGTGACGTCAAGGCACACGCCTTCATCCGCGTCGAACGCCAGACGCTGCGCAAGCTGCCCTTGTCACGCGACATCCTGTTCACCATCCGCATCCATCTCGACCCGCTCGCCGTGCTGGCGCGGCATCCGGATCGGGCCGCACTGGCAACCTCCTTTGCCGGGCAATTGCTTGCACTGGACGAGGCTCAACTTGACTACAAGGGGCTGACATCCGACCGTGACCGGATGGTGCAAAGCCTGGAAGCCATGGCGCGGGAGTGAGAATGTTCTGGACTGTCGTGAAGCGGGCAGCACTGCTCGGTGCCTTGCTGGCGTTGCCGCTGACGGCGCGCGCCGAACCGGTGACCTATGCCGGCAAGCTCGGCAACATCGACATCGTGGTGGAATTCACCGGCGATCCGGCAACGGCCGGCGCGGCCTTGGCGGGCCGCTATTTCTACCGCTCCAAGGGCGTGGATATCCCTTTGCAGGCGAAGTCGAACAAAGGCACCGCCTTCCAGCTGGCCGAGGAAGAAGCCTGCGATGCCAAGAAATGCGGCGACGGTCAGGCCCCGCCAATTGCCGCAGTCTGGCGGCTGAGTTCGTCCGACAAGGGCAAGACGCTGGAGGGCACCTGGACAGCCAAGAAAGCCCTGCCGTTGAAGCTGACCCGGATCGCCAGCCGGGCGCAGACCGAGACGCCGGCGACGACGCCACGCGATCTCTATGATTTCACTGACATGACCTTCTCGGGTGACGATGCACCCATCACCATGGCGGCTTCGCCCTATGATTATCTCAGGCTCGATTTCGCACCAAAGGCGGATGCCAAGGCCGGCTGGCCTGACGCAGCCTATGACTACGTCACCGATCCGCGCACCAAATTCGCCCGGCCGCGCATTGTCGATCTCGCCGGCGGCGCGCCGATCGAGGCCGCCAATGCCTTGCTGCAGAGCCGGCATTGGCATGACAGCCTCAGCGCCCTGAGCTGTGCGGCGCTGCGTTACGCCGGTTTCCACGAAGGTCCGCCCATCGAAGGCATGGATGACGGTTCACTTGGCGGTTACGAGGATTCGCATTCGGAAGTGACGTCGCTGACGCCGAAGCTGATGAGCTGGCGGGAATCCGGCAGCCTGTTCTGCGGCGGAGCGCATCCGGACAACTATTCCGACGCCTATGTCATGGACGTACGCCGCGGTGCCCTGCTCGGCCTTCAGGACATGTTTTCCGATACGGTCGATGGCAAACCCGGCCCTTCGCTGCTCGCCTTCGTCAAGGAGAAACGCAATAAGCCAAGCGAGCAGACCGAAATAGAGTCCGAGGCCGAATGCGGCACCGACGATCTGATCAACGACTATCTGGCCGCCAGCCTCAAACGCGATGGCGACAAGCAGATGCTGGTCTTCGGGCTGCAGGGTTTGCCGAACGTCATTCAGGCTTGCGGCGACGATCTTCTTGAAATGCCGGCCTCCGAGGCACAGGCGCTGTTCAAGCCGGAATTCGCGAAATTGCTCGAACCGTAAGAGGATCAGGATGGCCCCGGGCTAACCCTGTTCCTGCTTTTCCCTTTATTGTGACAATGATCTATGGTTTGTCGCGCCGCGGCCAGAGCATGATCCCGAAAAGTGGGAACCGGTTTTCGGAAAGATCATGCTCCAACACAGAGTTAGGCTGCGGCCAAGCGTTGTCTGAAGGAGTGCTCGATAAAATGGCGAATGAAAACTGGCCCGTTTACGGTGAGATCACCGGCCCCGTAGTGATGATCGGCTTCGGTTCGATCGGCCGGGGAACGCTGCCTCTCCTCGAACGCCATTTCAAGTTCGACAAGTCGCGCATGACGGTCCTCGACCCACGCGATACCGATCGCAAGCTGCTCGACGAGCGCGGCATCGCCTTCGTCCAGGAAGCGGTGACCGAGAAGAACTACAAGAAGCTGTTGACGCCGCTGCTGACCAATGGCGGCGGCCAGGGCTTTTGCGTCAATTTGTCGGTCGACACCGGCTCGGTGGACCTGATGCGCCTCTGCCGCAAGCTCGGCGTGCTCTACATCGACACCGTCGTCGAGCCGTGGCTCGGCTTCTATTTCGACGCCAAGGCCGACAATGCCAGCCGCACCAACTATGCGCTGCGCGAAGCGCTGATCAAGGAAAAGCACGACAGGCCCGGCGGTGCCACCGCGGTCTCCACCTGCGGCGCCAACCCCGGCATGGTCTCGTGGTTCGTCAAGCAGGCGCTGGTCAATCTCGCCACCGATCTTGGCCTGGAGTTTTCGGAGCCCGGGCACGAAGACCGCGAAGGCTGGGCCAAGCTGATGAAGAAGGCCGGCGTCAAGGGCATCCACATCGCCGAGCGCGACACCCAGCTCGCCAAGAAGCCGAAGCCGATGAATGTGTTCTGGAACACCTGGTCGGTCGAGGGCTTCATCTCCGAGGGCCTGCAGCCGGCCGAGCTCGGCTGGGGCACGCATGAGAACTGGATGCCGAAGAACGCCAAGAAGCACAAGCACGGCTCCAAGGCCGCGATCTATCTGGAACAGCCCGGCGCCAACACGCGCGTGCGCTCCTGGTGCCCGACGCCAGGCCCGCAATATGGCCTGCTGGTGACGCACAACGAGGCGATCTCGATCGCCGATTTCTTCACCGTCCGCTCCAAGAAGGGCAAGGTTCAGTACCGGCCGACCTGCCACTATGCCTACCATCCCTGCAACGATGCGATGCTGTCGCTGGACGAGATGTTCGGCGCCGCCGGCAAGCCTCAGCCGGTGCACCACGTGCTTGACGAGAACGAACTGGTCGACGGTGTCGATGAGCTCGGCGTCCTGCTCTACGGCCACGACAAGAATGCCTACTGGTACGGTTCGCACCTCTCGCTCGCCGAGGCGCGCAAGCTGGCGCCCTATCAGAACGCCACCGGCATGCAGGTCACTTCGGCGGTTCTCGCCGGCATGGTCTGGGCTCTCGAAAACCCTGACGCCGGCATCGTCGAGGCCGACGAGATGGATTACAAACGCTGCCTGGACGTGCAGGCGCAATATCTCGGCCCGGTCGAAGGCCACTACACCGACTGGACGCCGCTCGACAGGCGCCCGGGCCTGTTCCCCGAAGACCTTGACCGCAGCGACCCGTGGCAATTCCGCAACATCCTCGTCCGATAGCATCCTGGGCACCATGCCCCATTGCCTTGCAATCGCCCGGAAATCGGGCGATTGAAGGAATGCGGCTTGAAGCGGTGTGCATCCCATAGGACGCTTACCGCTATAACACTTGGGACGTTCGCATCGAGCCTTCCAGAAATCGAATCCGATTTCTCGGCCGATGCGTTTGGAGAGGATTTGATATGACTATTGCGCGCAAAGTTCTTTCTATGGGCGCGGCGGGTGCCCTTGCCACGATGCTCGCTGCCTGTACGACCAGCGGTCCTGACCAACCGCCGATGGCGGCCGCGCCGAAGGGCGTCGAGGGTTCGTGGATCGATGGCACCGGCAAGGCCCTGTCGACATTCAACGGCGGAAAATACAAGACTGTTTCGGCCGAAACCGGCGAGCCATTCGCAGAGGGCACCTACACCATGACTGGTGCTACGTCCCTCGAGATCACCGGTACCTCCTTGATCCGTCAGACGCAGATCAACACCAACTGCCTGATGGTGTCCATCAATCAGCTCAACTGCACGGACGCGGCCGGCAAGAACTTCGTGTTTACGCGCCGGAGTTGAACCAACACCGATCGGACTTCAAAAAAGGACGGCGGCCACTGGCCGCCGTCCTTTTTTATGCCGGCAAATGTTAGCGGATTTCTGCTTGCGTCGACCCGAACGCGATGGGAACATGACCTAGGCGCTGACTGTTATATCCCAGTCAAGCAAGAGCGTTAAACGCCTCTGATCAGCCTTCCGGGAGACGAAAATGAAGAAGATTGTCGCCATTGCCGCACTTTCCGCCTCCGCGCTCGGCCTGTCGGCCGGCGCGTCCTTTGCCGACTACACATTGAACATTTTGCATTTCAACGATTGGCACAGCCGCATCGAAGGCAACAACAAATACGAGTCGACCTGTTCGGCCGACGAAGAGACCAAGGGCGAATGCATCGGCGGCGCCGGCCGGTTGATCACGGCGATCGCCCAGGAGCGCAAGAAACTCGAAGGGCAGAACGTGCTGCTGCTCAATGCAGGCGACAGTTTCCAGGGATCGCTGTTCTACACCACCTACAAGGGCGCTGTGGAAGAGGAATTCCTCAATCAGATCAAGCCCGACGCGGTGACGTTGGGCAACCACGAATTCGACGACGGCGAGAGCGCGCTGGTGCCTTTCCTCGACAAGGCGAAGTTCCCGATCGTCAGTGCCAATGTGGTGCCCAACGACAAGTCTGGCGCAGCCGGCAAGATCAAGCCGTCGATTGTCGTCGAAGTCGGCGGCCAGAAGATCGGCATCATCGGCGCCGTCACCAACGACACGCCCGAACTCGCCTCCCCCGGCCCCAACATCGCCATTGCGGACGACGTCAAGTCGATCACGGCGGAAGTCGAGAAGCTCAAGGCGCAGGGCGTCAACAAGATCATCGCCGTCACCCATATCGGCTACAACCGGGAGCGCGATGTCATTGCCAAGATCCCCGGCATCGACGTCGTCGTCGGCGGCCACAGCCACACGCTGTTGTCGAATACCGATTCGAAGGCGGCAGGCCCCTACCCGACGATGGTCGACAATCCCGACGGCTACAAGGTGCCGGTGGTACAGGCTGCCTCCTATTCGAAATATCTCGGCGAGTTCAAGGTGGTGTTCGACGACAATGGCGTCGTCAAATCGGCGAGCGGCGACCCGATCTATCTAGACAAGTCGATCACGCCTGATCCGGCCGTTCTCGCCCGTATCAAGGAGCTCGGCGCGCCGATCGAAGCCTTGAAGAACAAGGAAGTGGCCGAAACCACCGACGTGATCGACGGCAGCCGCGAGAATTGCCGCGCCAAGGAATGCGCGATGGGCAACCTCGTCTCCGACGCCATCCTCGACCGCGTCAAGGGACAGGGCGTCGAGATCGTCATCTCCAATGGCGGCGGCCTGCGCGCCTCGATCGACAAGGGCACCGTCACCATGGGTGAGGTGCTGACCGTGCTGCCGTTCCAGAACACGCTGGCGACCTTCCAGATTTCCGGCAAGGATCTGGTCGCCGGTCTCGAAGGCGGTCTCAGCCAGATCGAGGACGGCGCCGGCCGCTTCCCGCAGGTCGCGGGTCTCAAATATTCCTTCGACAAGTCGGTCGCGCCCAATGCCGGCCGCGTCAAGTCGGTGGACGTGATGGAGAACGGCGCCTGGACGCCGATCAACCCCGACAAGGATTATCTCGTCGCCACCAACAACTATGTCCGCCAGGGCGGCGACGGCTATAAGGTCTTCGCCGAAAAGGCCAAGAACGCCTATGATTACGGTCCGGGCCTCGAACAGGTAGTCGCCGACTATCTCGCCGCGCACCGGCCCTACACACCGAAGCTCGATGGCCGCATCACCGAAATCGCCGCGACCGTTGCGGCGGCGCCTGCTGCCGAGCCGGCCAAACCTGCCGAACCGGCAAAGCCCGCCGAGGCAACGCCAACTCCGGCAGAAGCTGCCAAGCCGGCGGATGCGGCGCCGGCAATGCCTGAACTGCCCGCCAAATCGGGCGACATCGCCAACACACCACCGGCCATATCGACAGAGAATGCACCTCCCCCGCCAGCGCCGCCGGCTCCAGCACCTGCGACCCCGGCACCTGCAGAAGCTGCAAAACCAGCCACCCCGGCACCTGCGGAGCCCGCAAAGCCGGCAGAACCAGCGCCCGCACCAGCTGCGCCTGCGGAACCTGCAAAGCCCGCCGAGGCCGCTCCGGCCGAGAGCAGCCATGTCATCGTTGCCGGCGATACCTATTGGGATCTGGCAAAGAAGGCCTATGGCGATGCGACCGAGTGGAAACGCATCTACGAGGCCAACAAGGGCCAAAGGCCCCACCAGCTTAAGCTTGGCGCGACGCTGACCATCCCGGCGAAGTAACGCCGCTTCGCCTCCTCCTACGAAGAGCCCGCCCGGGAAACCGGGCGGGTTTTGTGTTTTCAAGCTAAGGTGCGGCCAGACGCTGCATTGAAAGCACACGCAAGATGGTTAGGTTCGCGTCTTCTGGAGAACCCGTATGACGCTTTCCACCCCTGTCGATGCCAAAGCCGCGAAGGCCGTCGGCCCATTGCCAGCCGGCCATCCACCGGTCAAGGCCGGCAAGATCGGCGTCATGCTGGTCAATCTCGGCACGCCTGACGGCACCGACTTCAAGCCGATGTGGCGCTATCTCCGTGAATTCCTGTCCGATCCGCGTGTCATCGAGCTCAACAGGGCAATCTGGTATCCGATCCTCTACGGCCTGGTGCTGACGACGCGGCCGAAAAAGTCGGGCGCCAACTACGCCCGGATCTGGAACCGGGAGAAGAACGAGTCGCCTCTGCGCACCTACACCCGCGCCCAAGGCGAAAAGCTTGCCGAGGCGCTGCGCGATCTGCCCAATGTCGTCGTCGACTGGGCGATGCGCTACGGCAATCCTTCGACGGCGAGCGTCACCGAGAGGCTGGTCGCGCAAGGCTGCGACCGCATCCTCTCGTTCCCGCTCTATCCGCAGTACTCGGCGACCACCACGGCGACCGCCAACGACCAGTTGTTTCGGGCGCTGATGAAGATGCGCCGCGCGCCTGCTGTCCGCAGCGTGCCGCCCTATTATGACGAGCCGGTCTACATCGAAGCGCTGGCACGTTCGATCGAGCAGCATCTGGCGACGCTCGATTTCGAGCCGGAGGTGGTCATCACCTCCTATCACGGCATCCCGAAACCCTATTTCGAGAAGGGCGATCCCTATCATTGCCACTGCCAGAAGACGACGCGGCTGCTGCGTGAACGGCTCGGCTGGGACGACAAGAAACTGATCATCACCTTCCAGTCGCGCTTCGGCGCCCAGGAATGGCTGCAGCCCTATACCGACAAGACCGTTGAGAAACTGGCCAAGGATGGCGTGAAGTCGATCGCCATCGTCAACCCAGGCTTTTCCGTCGACTGCATCGAGACGCTCGACGAGATAGGCCGCGAGGCCGCCGAGACCTTTCACCACGCCGGCGGCAAGAATTTCGCCCATATCCCCTGCCTCAACGACAGTGCCGAGGGCATGGCCGTGATCGAGGCCATGGTGCGGCGGGAATTGTCGGGCTGGGCATAAAGCAATTCCAGGAAAAGTGTGAAGCGGTTTTCCGTCCGGAATTGCTTCAACAAAGACTCAAAGCGGCTCACCGCTTTGAAACCGGAACAACGCTCGCTCCGGGGCGTTGAGGCGCGCTTTCCGGAGAAATGGATGTCCCGCAAGCTCGACCTCAGAACTGGCCGGCCCGTCTGGTCCGCTTATCGCGCGCCGGCGGTGCCGACGGACAGCCTGATCCGGGACGTCAAGGCCGACGTGCTGATCATCGGCATGGGCATCAGCGGCGCCATGATGGCCGAGGCGCTGACATCAGACGGCCATTCCGTGATCTGCATCGACCGACGCGGGCCGCTGAAGGGCTCGACGCCGGCTACCACTGCGCTGGTGCAGTTCGAAATCGACCAGCCGCTTTCGACGCTCTCGAAGATGGTCGGAAAGACAAAGGCACAGCAGGCATGGCGGCGCTCGCGGCTAGCCGTGACCAATCTTGCTGGCCGCATCGCAGAACTTGGCATCAACTGCAGTCCAAGTCGCACCCAGTCACTCTATCTGGCAGGCAATGTGCTGGGTCCTTCGGAACTACGGGAGGAAGCCGACGCACGACGGCAAGCTGGCATAAAGGCGACCTATCTCATGCCAGCCCCGCTGGCCGAGCGCTACGGCGTCGATCGCGACGGCGCCATCCTCAGCCATGACAACATCGCGCTCGACCCGCGCAAACTGACGGCTGGGCTGCTGATCAAGGCGCTGGAGCGCAAGGCGCGCTTCTACGCCCCTGTCGAAGCGACGGCGATCAAGGACGGTGCCGACGAGATTATCGTCTCCACAAAGGACGGCCCCACCATCACGGCACGGCATGTTGTCCTGGCCACGGGCTATGAGCTGGTCGACATCGTGCCGGCGGCGGCGCACCAGGTCATCTCGACCTGGGCGATCGCAACGCGCCCGCAATTGCGAAAGATCTGGCCGGAAGCCGCGTTCATCTGGGAAGCATCGGACCCCTATCTTTATATGCGCGCGACAGCCGATGGACGTGTCATCTGTGGCGGCGAGGACGAGGATTTTGTCGACGAGGCAAGGCGCGACGCGTTGATCGCCGACAAGAGCGCGCGCATCGCCGAAAAACTGAGCCAGCTGTTTCCTCATCTCGACGTGCGGCCCGAATTCGCCTGGACCGGCTCCTTTGGTACAACCACCACCGGCCTGCCCTATATCGGTGCGGTTCCCAGGCATCCACGCATCCATGCCGTCATGGGCTATGGCGGCAATGGCATCACTTTCTCCCAGATCGCTTCCGAAATCATTCCGGCTTCGATCAAAGGGCTTGCCGACACGGATGCAGAGCTGTTCGCATTCAATCGCTGATTGCAATCCTGCAAACAATCCCTCATCACCTGATTGTAACGCTGCTGAAACACACTTAAGTCTTTGGTGAAGCCGGTTGTGCGGGAATGGCTCGCGCGGCTTGCGTCCGAGGGAGAGCCAAATGGGTTTCAGTGGTTTTGATATTGCGATTGGTGCACTTGCGCTTCTGGTACTGGTGCTTCTCATCAAAGGCATCAGGACTATTCCGCAAGGCTACAATTATACGGTGGAGCGTTTTGGCCGTTACACCAAGACACTGAGCCCAGGCCTCAATTTCATCTTCCCGTTCGTCGACCGCATTGGCGCCAAGATGAACATGATGGAACAGGTGCTCGACGTTCCGAGCCAGGAGATCATCACCCGCGACAACGCCATTGTCGGCGTTGACGGCATCGCCTTCTTCCAGATCCTCAACGCAGCGCAAGCCGCCTACCAGGTGTCCGGACTGCAGAACGCCATCCTCAACCTGACGATGACCAACATCCGTACCGTCATGGGCTCGATGGACCTCGACGAGTTGCTGTCGAACCGCGACGCCATCAACGAGCGCCTGCTGCGGGTTGTCGACGAGGCGGCGCATCCGTGGGGCATCAAGATCACCCGCGTCGAGATCAAGGACATCAACCCGCCGGCCAACCTCATCGAATCGATGGGCCGCCAGATGACCGCCGAGCGTAACAAGCGTGCGCAGATCCTGGCCGCCGAAGGTCTCAAGCAGTCGCAGATCCTCGAGGCCGAAGGCCGCAAGGAAGCCGCATTCCGTGACGCCGAAGCGCGCGAACGTTCCGCCGAGGCCGAAGCCCGCGCCACGCAGGTGGTGTCGGAAGCGATTTCCAAGGGTGACGTGCAAGCGCTGAATTACTTCGTGGCGCTGAAATACACCGAAGCGCTCGGCAGGATCGGCACCGCCACCAACAGCAAGATCGTGCTGATGCCCTTCGAGGCGTCGTCGCTGATCGGCTCGCTTGGCGGCATCGGCGAGATCGCCAAGGAGGTCTTCCGCAGCGAAGGCACGACCGGCGCGCAGCGCCAGACCGCCCGCCCGCCGGTCGTACGTCCGAGCGACAACTGAGATCATAGGGGTACATTCCCATGCTCGACCGCATCGTTTCCGAACTCGGCCCCTGGAACTGGATGGTTCTGGGCTTTGTCCTGCTGGTGATGGAAGTCATAGCACCCGGCATCTTCATGCTCTGGATCGGCATCGCGGCGCTCATCATCGGCGCTGTGTCGCTGCTGATCTGGGATGCGGCGATCTGGACCTGGCAGGTTCAGGTCCTCGCCTTTCTGGTTCTGTCGCTGGTCTCGGCCTATGTCGGCAAGAGGGTGGTCGGCAGTCGCAATGATCCGACGGACCAGCCGCTGCTCAACCGGCGCGGCGCACAGATGGTCGGCAGGATGGCGACGCTCGCCGAACCGATCAAGGACGGCCGCGGCCGCATCAAGCTCGGCGACACGCTATGGCGCGTTGCCGGCCCGGACCTGCCAGCCGGCACACAGGTGCGGGTCACCGCAGCCGCCGATACCGATCTGGAACTGACGGTGGAACGGGTCTGATATCGGAGAATCCGTTCGAGGAAATCTGGGGGTGGCTGGAAATGTCACCCGGTGGCGATTGCGGCCGCTTCGCTTTTTGCTTTCATCAGGACGATATCGTCCTGCGCAACAGCAAACCTCTCGCAATACGCATCGAGGTGGCTCTGGCCCCTGTCCGCCTCTCCGAGCGCGACGAGGACCAATCCCCATGCGAGGTCCGTTTGCACATAGTTCTCCAACGAAAACCGCCGAGACTCTTTCTTCGATCGTCGTTCGAAACTATCCGCAACGTCCTTTAACGCGGTGACGTCGGACCAGTCTCGTCGTGCCGCATTGAGCACCTTCAAAGCAGTGCGTTCAACTCGATCGTCGCGATCATTGCTGTAGAACGAGCACCAGCCAGGGATCCGCCCTGATGAGTCGATCGGATCGATACAGAGATCAAAATTTGCCGACTTCGCCGTTCTCTTCCAGCGAAGTCTTCCGCCTCTGAAAATCGGAACAAAGTCGATCGAGAGGCCCCAACAGGCAGAGAAAGTCATCCCTTTCATCGCCTGAAATTTCAGCAGGTAACGGATGTGATCTGTCGAACTTCCAACCCAGGACAGATCGCCTACTCGTTGTAAATCAGGCGGGAGCTTGCCTTCCAGTGCTGCTGCGACAATGTCGCCCAACACTTCTCCACGCCGAAGTGGACGACCAAGGTCCGGCTGCCGACGAAATCTTTCGATCAAGCTGGAGAACATCCGACCTCTTCAACGGCAATCGCAAGCTAGAGTTTTGCAAGCAAACATTGCCGATCGCAACAGGTGGAATCAAGCCGTTCAGAGGTGCGTCAGGCTAAGCAGCGCCGATGCGCAGCAAATCGTGGAAATGCACGACGCCCAGCGGCATATTGTTCCTGGTCACCACCAGCGCGCCAATATTGTGCTCGTTGAGCAGCGCGATCGCCGTACCCGCAAGCGTTTGCGGGTCGACCGTCTTGGGCGTGCGGGTCATCACCTCGTCGACGGTGACGTCGGCCAGGTGGCGGTGCAGGTTGCGCGCGACATCGCCGTCGGTGATGATCCCGGCCAATTCGCCTTTGGTGTCGACGATCAGGACGCAGCCGACCTTCTTCTGCGACAGCGTCATGACCGCTTCCGGCATCTTAGTGCCGAGAAGCGCTAGCGGAATCTGGTCACCGACCCGCATGATCTCGGAGACCAGCGTCAGGTTGGCGCCGAGCTGGCCGCCGGGATGGAAGGTACGGAAATGGTCCGGCGTGAAGCCGCGCGCCTCGAGCAGCGCGATCGCCAGCGCATCGCCGATGACCAGTTGCAGCAGCGTCGATGTCGTTGGCGCCAGGCCGTGCGGGCAGGCCTCCGGGGTGCGCGGCAAAAGCAGCACCACGTCGGCCGCACGCGCCAGCGCCGATGTCTCCCCCGCGGTGATGGCGATAAGCGGAATGGAGAAGCGCCTGGAATAGGCGATGATGCCCTTGAGCTCGAGGCTTTCGCCCGACCACGACATGGCGATGATGGCATCGTCCTTGGCGATCATGCCGAGATCGCCATGGTTGGCCTCGACGGGATGGACGAAAAAGGCCGGTGTGCCCGTCGAAGCCAGCGTCGCGGCGATCTTCGAGCCGATATGGCCGCTTTTGCCGACGCCGGTGACGATCAGCCGGCCTTCGATGTTCGAGATCATCTCGACGGCCTGCGCGAAAGGCGCGGCCAGTCCGTTCTCGAGCGCTTCGGCAAGGGCGGCGATCCCGGCCTGCTCGGTTGCCACGGTTCTCAGCGCCGAAGCGATCGAGGCTTGCTTGTCCGAGGGCTTCTTGTCGAGCGATTTCGCATGCATGGGGGATGCGATTAGCGCTTTGCCGGCGCGCTGTCCAACAGAAATGGCCATAGGGAAGTCGTCCAAACCGCGCGATGAATTGGGGCAACGACCAGGCTGAGGACAACAAGCCTGATGAAGGCCGCATGATTCCATTGCGAAACCGGCTTTTGAAGGCCGAACGGCGGCCGCCTCAACCCTCCGTTAACCATCCCCATTTACGGTTCGGTAAGTATGGCGCGCATAGCGCCGCGCAAGCAGTGGTGGCGATGTCCGGGGCCCAGCCAGAAAAATCAACAGGACGACGGGGCAAGGCGGTATGCGCCTTGTTGCTGGCGACCAGCATGCTTGCCTTGCTGCGCCCGGGCGCCCTTCATGCCCAGGAAACCGAGCTGCGTGGCGAGGTTTCGGAATCGGCGATCCTGTCCGACCAGCAGCGCAAGGCAAGGCAGCTCGCACTTGCCGCCCAGGGCCAGCAGGCACCGGCCGATGCCGCGACCGACAACACGCCGCCGCGCACCTATTTGCCGGCCAGTGCCGGTGCTGTCCCTGACGACACGAACACTGATGCCGCGACCGCCGCCGGCAGCATCTTCGATCCGCCGCAGGCGACCGACGACACCGCCACCGACAATCCGACGCCGCCCAAACCCCGGCGCCGCCCTTCGACGACCGGGCAGAACGCAGCGGATCAGGACAAGACCAAGGCTGGCACCAAGGCGGCCGACAAGTCGAAAAAGAAGAAAAAGACGACGGCTGCAACCACCGATACCACCGCTTCAACGACCGCCTCCACGACGGACGCTGCCGGTACGACCGACACGGATGAGGAGACGGCCAACCGCCGTGCGCTGACCGTCGACAGCGCTGACAGGCAGAAACTCGACCCCGGCGCGGAGCGCACCGCCGCCATCGAAGGGCAGAACAAGAAAGCCGAGGAGGATCCCTTCGCCGCCACCGGCGTCAAATGGGGCTCCTTCGTCATCCGGCCGACGATCGAACAGGGCCTGACCGCCACGACGAACGGCGATTCGAGCAGTGCCGGCACCTCGGCATTGCTGTCCGAGACGGCGTTGCGTTTTACCGCTATTTCCGACTGGCGCGAAAACTCCGCCACCATCGATGGTTATGGCATTTTCCGCGAAACCGTGTCGGGCTACCCGGTCCACGATGCGCAAGGCCGCATCGAGGGCCAGCTCAATGTCGACCTCGACAATGAGCTGCGCGCCATCGCCAAGCTCGGCTACGAAGCCGTGCCGGAATCCGCGTCTTCACCCGATGCCATCGCCGGTGTCAGCACGCAGCCGCTGCGGCAGACAATCGACGGCAGCCTCGGCGTCGAAAAGGCGGTCGGCAAGATGCAGTACACGTTGACCGGCGCGGTCTCGCACGACTTCTACAGCGACGCCAAGCTTTCGGACGGCACCACGCTGTCGCAGAAGGACCAGGACAACACGCTCTACACGGCGACCTTGCGCGCCGGTTACGAGATCTCACCGGCCCTCACCCCGTTCAGCGAAATCGAGGTCGGTCGCCGGACCTATGATCAGCGCATCGACAATGAAGGCTTCGAACGCTCCTCGAAACGCCTCGGCGCCCGCGCCGGCCTGCAACTCGACATGGGTGAGAAGCTGTCGGGCGAATTCTCGGCCGGCTGGCTTAGGGAAGCCATCGACGACAACAGCCTGGAGGCGATTTCGGGCGCCACCGTCAACGCCGACCTCAAATGGTCGCCGGAGCGCGGCACCACGATCGGCCTGACCGGCAAGACCACCGTCGAAACCACGACCACTTCGGGAGAAAGCGGCGACATTCTCTACTCCGGTCGCCTGACGGGCGAGCGGATAATCCGAGCCAATCTGACCGCAAACGCTGCTCTCGGCCTCGACTGGCGCCACTATGTCGGCATCGATGGCCATGACCAGATCTTGAGCGCCGAAGCCGGCCTCACCTGGTGGCTGAACCGCTATGCCGGTCTCACCACCCGGGTGAGAACCGAAAAACTGACCAGCAATTTGCCCGGCCGCGACTACACCGCCAACAGCATATATCTAGGCTTGAAGGTGCAGCGCTGAGGAGTTGTGCACCAACACGCCAAGGATGTGTTGAGATTCAGGTCAGGCCGCGCCGAGAATGGTGGATTGCGAGAACCGGAGCGGAGCGTACTTTTGGGTACGTGAGCACAGTTCTAATGCGACGCATTAGAACGGGGAAGCGCAGGAAGCCGCCATTCGCAGGCCGGCATCACCTGAATATCAGCACATCCTTAGAAGGCGGCCCCACGGCGCTCCGATGGCTTCATCTCGTCAAGAAGCGTGCGGATGACGCCAGCCATGTTCTCGTTCATGTCGCTGCGCCACAACGCAAAGGCGACATTGGCCTCGACAAACCCTTCCGGCGAGCCGCAGTCGAAGGTGCGGCCCTGATAGTGGTAGCCGTAGAAGGCCTGCTGCTTTTCCAGCTTCAGCATGGCGTCGGTGAGCTGGATTTCGTTGCCGGCGCCCTTTTCCTGGCCTTCGAGGATCTTGAAGATCTCGGGCTGCAGGATGTAGCGGCCGTTGATGTAGAGGTTGGACGGCGCCGTGCCGGTCTTCGGCTTCTCCACCATCTCGGTGATGCGGAAGCCGTGATGCGTGTCCTCGCCACGGCCGACGATGCCGTATTTGTGGGCCTCGGCCGGGTCGCATTCTTGCACGGCGATGATGTTGTTGCCGGTTTCCTCGTAGAGCTCGACCATCGACTTCATGCAGCTCTTTTCGGACTGCATGATCATGTCGGGCAACAACAGTGCGAAGGGCTCGTCGCCAACCAGTTCGCGTGCGCACCAGACGGCATGGCCAAGCCCCATCGGTACCTGCTGGCGAGTGAAGCTGGTCTGCCCGGGCGCCGGCTGCAGCCGCTGCAGGCGGGCAAGCTGCTCGTCCTTGCCGCGCTGTGCCAGCGTATCGTAGAGCTCGAACTGGATATCGAAATGGTCCTCGATGACCGCCTTGTTGCGGCCGGTCACGAAGATGAAATGCTCGATGCCGGCCTCGCGTGCCTCATCCACCACATACTGGATGACCGGACGGTCGACGACGGTCAGCATCTCCTTGGGAACAGCCTTGGTGGCTGGGAGGAACCGCGTGCCGAGACCGGCGACCGGGAAAACTGCCTTGCGAACTCTCTTCATGCTTTCAATTATCCGTTTGCTGGCCGGCTCCGCAATCCCTGTCTCGCGACATTTTCACGCCGGAATTGAAGATTAGTGGAGCGGGTAAGGGAAACTTCCACCGGTTAAAGCATCGAGGTGTCTTTTCGTTCCAGGCGACACCTATGGTAAACTAATTCCTAACCCGGTTCGGCGATGAATGGTCTTTCCTGAGACAGAGAAGGAGGAAAAGATGTCCGTTCGCAATGCCGCAAAAATTTTTACCAGCGTCATGACGGCAGCCAGCCTCTCGCTCGCTCTGCTGATGCCTGCCGGGCCGGCTTTCGCCGATGCCGGTTTCCGGCAATGGGTCGCCGGTTTCCGTGCCACCGCGGTGGCGGCCGGCGTTTCCGGCGCCGTTTACGACCAGGCTTTCCGGGACATCAAGGACCCCGACCCCGTGGTGCTCGACAAGGCGCGCACGCAGCCTGAATTCACAGCTCCCGCCTGGGATTATTTCGACAACCGCGTCCACGACCAGTCCATCGCCGTCGGCCAGCAGATGGCCAAGAAATGGAAACCATGGCTGGACAAGATCGAGGCCAGGTTCGGCGTCGACCGCTACATTCTGCTGGCCATCTGGTCGATGGAATCGAACTATGGCGAAATCCTCAAGCGCGACGACATCATGCGCAATGTCGTGCGTTCGCTGGCGACACTGGCCTATGGCGACCCCAAGCGGTCGAAATATGCCCGCACCCAGCTGGTTGCGGCGCTGAAGATCCTGCAAACCGGTGACATCGACGAAAGCCACCTCAGCGGATCCTGGGCCGGCGCCATGGGCCAGACCCAGTTCATCCCCACCAGCTACCAGCACTATGCCGTCGACATGGACGGCAACGGTAAGCGCGACATCTGGAATTCCATCCCCGACGCGCTGGCGACATCAGCCAATCTGTTGAAGAAGAATGGCTGGCAGGCCGGCAAGACCTGGGGTTATGAAGTCACCTTGCCGGCCGGCAAGTTGCCCGCCGGATCGAAGACGATCGCGCAATGGCAGGCACTCGGCGTCGCCAGGGCAAACGGCAAGCCGTTCAAGAACCTCACCGACAAGGCCACGCTGAAGGTGCCGGATGGCCGTGGCGGGCCAGCCTTCCTGATGGTCAGGAATTTCTCCGTCATCAAGGCTTACAACAACGCCGACAAATATGCCCTCGCCGTTGGCCTTCTCGCCGACGAGATCGCCGGTGGCAGCGGCCTCGTGCAGGATTGGCAGCGGCCGTTCACCAAGCTCTCCTTCGAGGAAAGGCAGGAGCTGCAGCAGCGGCTTTCGCAGCACGGCCTTTATGACGGCAAGTTCGACGGCAAGATCGGTGACGGCACGAAAACAGCCATCATGACCTATCAGGCGAAGGTCGGCTTGACCCAGGACGGGTATCCGAGCATGGAAGTGCTCAAATGGCTCAGGAAGAAATAGGGCCTGTTACGGACTAGGGAGGAAATGTTTGGTCTGGGCTAAGCGCATTGGGACGCTCGTTCGTCGCATGCCGGTGCTTGTTCTGGCCATCGCCGTGCTCGCTATTGCCGTGGCGGGCACCTTCCATGTGCCGGCCATGGCGCAGGAACAGCCGCAACAAAATCGTGGCTGGTCGTTGCGCGACCTTCTGTTTCCACGCCGCAGCGAACGGGTCGAGCCGCCGCTCGACGTCCTGAAGGCCAAGCCAAAGCCGCGCAAACCCAAGGCCCCACGCGCGCCCGCCGAGCCACAGACGCCAATCGTTGAGAAGGCACCGGACGCCCACACTGTTCTGGTCGTCGGCGACTTCATGGCGTCCGGTCTCGCCGAGGGCCTGGACACCGCCTTTGCCGACAACCCAGCCGTCAGGATCGTTGTTCGCTCCAATGGCTCGTCGGGCTTCGTGCGCGATGATTTCTACAACTGGCCAGAACAGATCAAATCGTTGATCGAGACCGAAAAACCAGCCGCCGTCGTCGTCATGCTGGGCTCCAACGATCGCCAGCAGATGAAGGTGGGGGATGTGCGCGAGCAGCCTCGATCCGAGAACTGGACCAAGGAATATGAGCGCCGCACCGACGAATTCGGCAAGGCCATCGCCACCGCCAAGGTGCCATTCCTGTGGGTCGGCATGCCGGCATTCCGGGTGCCGAAGATGACCTCCGACATGCTGGCCTTCAACGACATCTACCACAAGGCCGCCGAAGGCCATGGCGGCGAATTCGTCGATGTCTGGGACGGCTTTGTTGACGAGAACGGCGCCTTCATTACCAGCGGCCCCGACATGAACGGCCAGCCGGTGCGGCTGCGCGCCGATGACGGCATCAACGTGTCGACAGCCGGCAAGCGCAAGCTCGCCTTCTATACCGAAAAGCCGCTGGCCAAGATCCTGGGCCTGGCCGCGCCGGGAAGCCTGGCGCCTTCGACCGCCCCAGCCGGCGCGCCCGTCGAAGCGCCGGCGCCGGCCGCAGCACCAATCGTCATCGACCGCACCGCGCCCATGCTGCTCAGTGATCCGGCACTCGACGGCGGCACCGAATTGCTCGGCGCCGAACCGCCGGTCAAAGCCAATCCGGACTTGCCCGGAGAAAAACTGGTGATCGAGGGCAAGGCGCCGGAGGCTTACCCCGGCCGCGCCGACGATTTCTCCTGGCCGCCGAAGGCAAGCCCGGCAGCCACCGCGGCGGCCGACGGCACAGCGACGGTCGCCACGCCCTGAAGCCTGTTCGCCAGTCAGCAGGCCTGTGAGACGGACAAAGCCGCGATTGCATTGCCGCGAGACAGGGTTTCGGTGAGGAACGAAAGCAGAGGTTGCACGATGCGTGCTTCCATCGTCTCCTCCCCGATCACCACGATCTCCGTCATTGGCAGCACCGGCCACAGGTCGGACGGAGGAATGATCCGCACCCCATCCTGGACGAAGGAGCGTCCGAGCACCGTGACGCCGAAACCTCCGGCCACCGCCGCGCGCGCCCCGTTCAGGCTGTTCACCGTGCACGCCACGTCCCAGTCGCGCCTGATCGAATCCAGCGCCCGGATCGCCACGCCGCGATAGGTGCAAGGCGTCGGCAGAAGCACCAACGGCACAGGTTCGAGCGATTGGTGGTCATAGCCGGCCGAGCCGATCCACACCAAGGGTTCGCGCCAGATGACGCGGCCGCGCTGGGCGCGGCCATCCTTCTTGGCGATCACCACATCGAGCCGGTCATCGTCATAAGCGGAAAGCAGGTCGCAGCTGAGGCCGGTCATCAGCTCCAGCCGAACGGCCGGCCAGAGCGCGGCGAATTTCGCCAGCAGCGCCGGCAGATGGTGCGGAACGAAGTCCTCCGAGATGCCGATGCGCAGGCGCCCGACATCAGCCGGGGCGACCAGCGTGCGCACCGCGATGTCGTTGAATTCCAGCATCCGGCGCGCCGCCGACAGCAAGCGTTCACCTTCTCCGGTGAGAACCAGCGAGCGGCTGTTCCGGTTGAACAGAGGGTGTCCGAGCAGTTCCTCCAGGCGGATGATCTTTTGGCTGACGGCGGATTGCGACCTGCCGACCACGTCGGCCGCAGCGGTAAAGCTGCCAGTTTCCGCCACCGTTGTGAACGCGCGCAGAAGGTCGATTTCGAGGTCGGGATACCGCATCGGGAGTCCTCTGATGCCGAAGGTCGCTACTTAGCCAGAAACGTTTCAGATCGATACCATTAGATTTATGCGTTTCCGTTCAACTTATCGAAACGGCAGAGTCCGCCCGGGTCCATGGCGACGGGAATGTCAAATGCGTGCAATGGTGCTGAAGGGGCGATACTGCGGGAAATTGCCACGCTGGCCGAGACCGGCAAGGTGCGTCCATTAATTGATCCCGCCCGGTCTGGGCTGGAGCAACGCTCCGACACCTTTCGCCATCTGGAGAGCGACAAGGCACTCGGGAGGGGCGTTGTGGACCTGATGTGAGATTGATGATGGCCGAGACACCGGTTGGACTGACGGAACTGGACATTCGCAACGCGGCGGAGGCAATCCTGCGCGCCGAGCGCGAGGGCGAAGCCATGCCGCCGCTCAGCGGCCAGCACGCCGGGCTCAGCCTCGATGACGCCTATCGGGTCCAGGACCTGCTGACGACCATGCGACACCAGCAAGGCATCGTCTGTGCCGGCTACAAGATCGGCCTGACATGGCGCACGACACAGATCGCCTGCGATCTCGACGCACCGATCCATGGACGGATCCTGCGCCACGCGGTCCACCAGAGCGGCGCGAGCCTGCCGGCGAAGCGTCTGGTCAAGCCGCATGTCGAAGTCGAGCTCGCCTTCATCATTGGCCGTGACATCGACCGGCCGATCGAAAAGCTCGACGCGCTGCTTGCCGCGACGGACTGCATCGTGCCGGCGCTGGAACTCGTCGACCACAGGATGGCGCCGCCGCGCATCGTGGCCGATACGGTCGCCGACAATTCGGCGTTTGCGGGCGCCATCCTCTCCGACAAGCGCTTTCGCCCGCACGACATCGACAGCCGCTGGGTCGGCGCCACCCTGTCGCGCAACGGGCTCGTGGAAGAAACTGGTCTGTCAGCCATCGGCATGGGGCATCCGGCCACCTGCGTGGCCTGGCTTGCCAACGCGCTGCAGAAGCGCGGCGAACATCTGGCTGAGGGCGACATCGTCATGTCGGGCGCATTTGCGAGAGCCTTGCCCGTCGCCAGCGGCGACGCCTTTACCGCCGATTTCAACCAGTACGGCATGCTGGATGTTTCGTTCACATGAGCCGCTAGTTTTCGCACGATGCAATCAGGATCCGACGGCTCGGTCCGTCGCAGGAGAAAAACAGATGAACAGCCGCAATAGCTGGGAAAAGCCGGTACCGCCGCCCGTCGCGCAGATGGCAACCATGGTTCGTGAAAACCGGATGGACCGGCGCGAATTCCTCGCCATGGCCAGCATCATGGGCGTGAGCGCGGCAGGCGCCTACGGCCTCATTGGCCTGTCGGCGCCGGTACCGGCGCTAGCGGAGGAACCGAAGAAGGGCGGCGTCCTCAAGATCGCCATGCTCGTCAAGGAGCTCAAGGATCCGCGCACCTTCGACGGCGGTGAAATGGGCAATCTCGGACGCCAGTTTCTGGAACCGTTCGTCGAATACACCACCGACTACACTTTCCAGCCCAAGCTGCTTGAAGGGTGGGAGATCAACGAAGACGCCACCGAATATGTCCTGCACCTGCGCAAGGGCGTGAAATGGAACAATGGCGACGACTTCACCGCCGAGGACGCGTTGTTCAACCTCAACCGCTGGTGCGAAAAGAAGGCGCCGGGCAATTCCATGGCCGGCCGCATGGGCGTGCTCATCGACGAAGCCACCGGCAAGGCGCGTGACGGTGCCATAGTCCGGGTCGACGACCATACGATCAAGCTGGTGCTGTCCAAGTCGGACATCTCGCTGATTGCCAATTTCTCGGACTTCCCGGCCTTGCTGGTGCATCGCAGTTTCGAGGCAACCGGCTCCAACCTGGCAAAGTATCCGATCGGCACCGGCGCCTTCGAACTCGTCACCTATGCGACCTCAGTCCACGCCGTTTACAAGCGGCGCGAAAGCCCATGGTGGGGTGGCGAGGCGCTTCTCGACGGCGTTGAGTTCATCGACTACGGCACCGACCCCAACGCGATCGCGAGCGCCTTCGAGGCTGGTGAAGTCCATTGCAATTTCGAAACCACCGGCAACCAGATCGATGTTCTGGACTCCATGGGCCTCCAGCGCAGCGAAACCGAGACCGCGGCAACCGCCGTCGCCCGTTTCAACGTGGCCAGCAAGCCCTACAACGACCAACGGGTTCGCAAGGCCATGCAGCTCGCCGTCGACAACGCCGCCGTGCTGAAGCTTGGCTACAGCGACCGCGGCACCGCTGCCGAAAACCACCATGTCAGCCCGATCCAGCCCGAATATTTCGCGCTGCCGAAAGTGGAACGAGACCTGGACAAGGCGAAGGCCCTGATGCGCGAGACGGGCCAGCAGGATTTCGAGCACGACCTCATCAGCAGCGACGACGACTGGCACCGGGACACGGCCGACGCGATCGCCGGGCAGCTTCGGGAAGCCGGTTTCAAGGTCAAGCGCACAGTGTTGCCCGTCTCGACCTTCTGGGGGAACTGGACGAAATATCCGTTCTCGCTAACCGGCTGGACGATGCGGCCATTGGGCGTACAGGTGCTGGCGCTCGCCTACCGCAGCGGTGGAGCCTGGAACGAGACCGGTTTCTCGAACCCTGAATTCGACGCCAAGCTTAACCAGGCCCTGTCCATCGCCGATCCTGATAAACGTCGCGTCGTCATGCAGGACATCGAAAAGATCCTGCAGGACTCAGCTGTCATCATCCAGCCGTACTGGCGCAAGATTTTCGTTCACTTCGTCGCCGCGGTGAAGAACCGCCATGCCCATCCGCTCGACCAGATCCTGCAACTGGACAAGGTCTGGCTGGAGAGCTGAGCTGGTCCTACCCCGTTGAGATACGTCGCCATTCCAGGCGACGTATCCTCGCGATAAAACCCGGTCTCAGCGCGGCAGGACGCTCGACCCCATCAGCGCCTCGTCGATGGCGCGCGCCGCCTGGCGTCCCTCGCGGATCGCCCAGACGACCAGCGACTGGCCACGGCGCACGTCGCCGGCGGCATAAAGCTTGTCGACGCTGGTCTTGTAGTCACGGTCATTGGCCGTGACGTTCCTGGAGCGACGGCTATCGGTGGTGATTTTCATCTCTCCCTCCAATTCCGCTGCCACGCCGGCCTTCGCCGGACCGGCAAAGCCGATGGCGATGAAGGCGAGATCGGCGCGGATGACGAATTCGGAGCCGGCGATCGGTTGACGCTTCTCGTCGACCTCGCAGCATTTGACGCCGGTGAGCTGGCCTTCTTCGCCGATGAATTCGAGCGTCGCCACCTGGAATTCACGCTCGGCGCCCTCAGCCTGCGAGGACGAGGTGCGCATCTTGGTCGCCCAGTAGGGCCAGACGGCGAGCTTGTCTTCCTTCTCCGGCGGCTGCGGGCGGATGTCGAGCTGGGTGACGCGCACCGCGCCCTGGCGGAAGGCAGTGCCGACGCAATCGGAAGCGGTATCGCCGCCGCCGACGACGACGACATGCTGTCCGCCGGCGATGATCGGATGTGACGGCCAGGCCACCGACTGGATCGGCTCGCCGCCGACACGGCGGTTCTGCTGCACCAGATAAGGCATGGCGTCATGCACACCGCCGAGATCGTCGCCTGGAATGCCGGCCGCGCGCGGCGCTTCCGAACCGCCACAATAGAGCACGGCATCATATTCGGCGAGCAGTTCGGCGACAGGCTTGTCGACGCCGACATTGACGCCGCAATAAAACGTCACGCCCTCGCCCTGCATCTGTTCGATGCGCCGGTCGATATAATGCTTCTCGATCTTGAAGTCCGGGATGCCGTAGCGCATCAGCCCGCCAGGCCGGCTTTCGCGCTCATAGACATGAACATCGTGACCGGCGCGTCCGAGCTGCTGGGCAGCGGCCATGCCGGCCGGGCCGGAACCGATGATGGCGACGCGTTTTCCCGTCTTCCTCTCCGGTGGATAGGGCCTGATATGGCCGGTCTCGTAAGCCTTGTCGGCGATCGCCTGCTCGACCGTCTTGATAGCGACCGGAATGTCCTCGAGGTTCAGCGTGCAGGCTTCCTCGCAGGGTGCGGGGCAGATGCGGCCGGTGAATTCGGGGAAATTGTTGGTCGAATGCAGGTTGCGGATCGCGTTGTCCCAGTCGCCGGCATAGACGAGGTCGTTCCAGTCGGGGATCTGATTGTGGATCGGGCAGCCCGTCGGTCCGTGACAGAACGGAATGCCGCAATCCATGCAGCGCGCGGCCTGTTTCTCGACCTCCTTGTCCGACATCGGCAGCGTGAACTCACGGAAATGCCGGATGCGGTCGGAGGCTGGCTGGTACTTGTGCACCTGCCGGTCGATTTCGAGAAAGCCTGTTACCTTGCCCATGGTCCAGTTCCTGCTGTCCAGATGGTGCGGGGTTCGCCGCACCCGTTAACCTCTTGAGGCAGCCATGGCAAGCTTGCACCCGAGGTCAAACCGTCGATGAAGGTGGGCCGGGAAGCCTGGACCTCCCGGCAATTGCGAAAGCTATTCGGCCGCGACGCCCATACGCATGCGTTCCATCTCGATCAGCGCGCGGCGGTATTCGACCGGCATGATCTTGCGGAATTTCGGCCGGAAAGTCGTCCAGTCGTCGAGGATCTCGCGGCCGCGCACCGAACCTGTGAAGTGCACGTGGTTCGAGATCAGCTGGTAGAGCCGCTCCTCGTCATGGCTGGTCATGTCGCCGGAGACGTCGACGCGACCCTTATGGTCGAGATCGCCGCCATGGTGCAGCAGCCTTTCCATCAGATCGTCTTCTTCCGGCACCGGCTCCAGCTCGACCATCGCCATGTTGCAGCGCTCAGCGAAGTCGCCCGCCTCGTCCAGCACATAGGCGACGCCGCCCGACATGCCGGCGGCGAAGTTGCGGCCGGTCTTGCCGATGACGACGACGATGCCGCCGGTCATGTATTCGCAGCCATGGTCGCCGACGCCTTCGACGACGGCAGCGACACCCGAATTGCGAACCGCGAACCGCTCGCCGGCGACACCAGCGAAATAGGCCTCGCCCTCGGTCGCACCGTAGAGCACGGTGTTGCCAACGATGATCGATTCCGCCGCGACGATCTTGGACTCTTCCGGCGGCCGGATGACGATGCGCCCGCCCGACAGGCCTTTGCCGACATAGTCGTTGGCAGCGCCGACGAGCTCGAACGAGACGCCGCGCGCCAGGAAGGCGCCGAAGGACTGGCCGGCGGTACCGGTCAGCTTCACCTGGATCGTGTCCTCGCGCAGGCCCTTGTGTTTGAAGCGCCTGGCAACTTCGCCGGACAGCATGGCGCCCGTCGAACGGTCGACATTGCGGATATCCACATCGATCTTCACCGGCAGCTTGCTCTCGAGTGCGGGCTTGGCCAATTCGATCAGCTTGCGGTCGAGCACATCGGCGATCGGATGCTTCTGCCGCTCGGTCCAGTGCACCGCTTCATGTGGCGCATCGGGCTTGTGGAACATCTTCGAGAAGTCGAGACCGCGCGCCTTCCAGTGCACGATCAGGTCGCGCTTTTCCAGAAGATCGGTATCGCCGATGATCTGGTCGATATGGGTGTAGCCCATCTCGGCAAGCAGCTCCCTCACCTCTTCCGCGACATAGAAGAAGAAGTTGATGACATGCTCCGGCGTGCCCTTGAAGCGCTTGCGCAGCACCGGATCCTGCGTCGCGACGCCGACCGGGCAGGTGTTGAGATGGCACTTGCGCATCATGATGCAGCCGGCCGCGATCAGCGGCGCGGTCGAGAAGCCGAACTCGTCGGCGCCGAGCAGCGCGCCGATGATGACGTCGCGGCCGGTGCGCAGGCCGCCGTCGACCTGCAGCGCCACGCGAGAACGCAGACCGTTCAGCACCAGCGTCTGGTGCGTCTCGGCAAGGCCCATTTCCCACGGGCTGCCGGCATGCTTGAGCGAAGTCAGCGGTGACGCACCGGTGCCGCCATCATAGCCCGAAATGGTGATGTGGTCGGCGCGCGCCTTCGCAACGCCGGCGGCAACCGTGCCGACACCGACTTCCGACACCAGCTTGACCGAGACATCGGCCGCCGGGTTGACGTTCTTCAGATCGTAGATCAGCTGCGCCAGATCCTCGATCGAATAGATGTCGTGATGCGGCGGCGGCGAGATCAGGCCGACGCCCGGCGTCGAGTGCCGCACCTTGGCGATGGTGGCGTCGACCTTGTGGCCGGGCAACTGGCCGCCTTCGCCGGGCTTGGCGCCCTGCGCGACCTTGATCTGCATGACATCGGAATTGACGAGGTATTCGGCCGTCACGCCGAACCGTCCCGACGCGACCTGCTTGATCGCCGAGCGTTCGGGATTCTTGCCGCCGCCAGGCAGCGGCAAGTAACGGTCCGCTTCTTCGCCGCCCTCGCCGGTGTTCGACTTGCCGCCGATCTGGTTCATGGCACGCGCCAGCGTCGTGTGCGCTTCACGCGAGATCGAGCCGAACGACATCGCCCCGGTCGAGAAGCGCTTGACGATATCAGCCGCCGACATCACGTCATCGAGCGCGACGTTCTTGCGACCGGTCTCCTCGGCCAGCTTGATCTTGAACAGGCCGCGAATGGCCTGGGCGCGAGCCGTCTCGCTGTCGATCTGCGCGGAATAGTCCTTGAACGTCTCCCACGAACCCTGGCGCACGGCATGCTGCAAAGTAGCGACCGCATCGGGCGACCACATATGGGCCTCGCCGCGCATGCGGAACAGATATTCGCCACCGACTTCCAGGCTGTTGCGCAATACCGGATCGTTGCCGAACCCGTCCGTGTGACGGCTGACGGTTTCGCCGGCGACCTCATCCAGCCCGACGCCTTCGATCAGCGTCGCGGTACCGGTGAAGTATTGCTGTACGAAATCGGTCTTCAGCCCGATCGCGTCGAAGATCTGCGCGCCGCAATAGGACTGGTAGGTCGAGATGCCCATTTTGGACATCACCTTGAGGATGCCCTTGCCGATCGACTTGATGTAGCGCGAGACGACCTCGTAGGCGTCGACCTCTTCCGGCAGCTCGCCGCGCTTGTGCATGTCGAGCAGCGTGTCGAAGGCGAGATAGGGGTTGATCGCTTCCGCGCCGTAACCGGCAAGGCAGCAGAAATGATGCACTTCGCGCGGCTCGCCGGATTCGACGACGAGGCCGACCGAGGTTCGCAGACCCTTGCGGATCAGGTGATGATGGACCGCGGCTGTCGCCAGCAGTGCTGGAATGGCGATGCGGTCCGGGCCGAGCTGACGGTCGGACAGGATGATGATGTTGTAGCCGCCGGCGACCGCCGCTTCGGCGCGTTCACAGAGCCTGTCGATGGCGCCCTGCATGCCGGCGGCACCCTCGCTCGATCCATAGGTGATGTCGATGGTCTTTGTGTCGAAACGGTCTTCCGTATGACCAATCGAGCGGATCTTTTCCAGATCGCCATTGGTCAGGATCGGCTGGCGCACTTCGAGCCGCTTGCGGCGTGAATTGCCGACCAGGTCGAAGATATTCGGCCTGGGACCGATAAAGGACACCAGGCTCATCACCAGCTCCTCGCGGATCGGGTCGATCGGCGGGTTGGTGACCTGGGCGAAGTTCTGCTTGAAATAGGTGTAGAGCAGCTTCGACTTGTCCGACATCGCCGAGATCGGCGTGTCGGTGCCCATCGAACCCACGGCTTCCTGGCCGGTGGTCGCCATCGGCGACATCAACAGCTTGGTGTCTTCCTGTGTGTAGCCGAACGCCTGCTGGCGATCGAGCAGGCTCACATCCCGGCGCAGTTCGCGCGGTTCGACCGGCTTCAGATCTTCGAGGATCAACTGCGTGTTGGCGAGCCAGGTCTTGTAGGGATGCTTGGTGGCGATCTCCGACTTGATCTCCTCGTCGGGAACGATGCGGCCCTTGGCAAGGTCGATCAAAAGCATGCGGCCAGGCTGCAGCCGCCACTTCTTGACGATCTTCTCCTCCGGCACCGGCAGCACGCCGGCTTCCGAGGCCATGATGACGCGGTCGTCATCGGTGACGATGTAGCGCGCCGGGCGCAGGCCATTGCGGTCGAGCGTGGCGCCGATCTGGCGGCCATCGGTGAAGGCAACCGCCGCCGGCCCGTCCCACGGCTCCATCAGGGCTGCATGGTATTCGTAGAAAGCCTTGCGGTCGGCCCCCATCAGCTTGTTGCCGGCCCAGGCTTCCGGGATCAGCATCATCATGGCGTGGCTGAGGCTGTAGCCGCCCTGGAACAGGAACTCGAGCGCATTGTCGAAACACGCCGTGTCCGATTGGCCGTCATACGAGATCGGCCAGAGCTTCGAGATGTTGTTGCCGAACAGTTCGGAATCGACGGACGCCTGGCGCGCCGCCATCCAGTTGTTGTTGCCGCGCACCGTGTTGATCTCGCCATTATGCGCGACCATGCGGTAGGGATGCGCCAACTTCCACGACGGGAAGGTGTTGGTCGAGAAGCGCTGGTGGACGAGGATCAGCGCGGTCTCGAAGCGCGGGTCCTTGAGGTCTTTGTAATAGGCGCCGACCTGGTAGGCCAGGAACATGCCCTTGTAGACGATGGTGCGCGCCGACAACGACACGCAATAGGCGCCGATATCCTTGTTGTCGTTCTCGGCGTAGATGCGGCCGGAAATGACCTTGCGCAGCAGATAGAGCCTGGCCTCGTATTCCTCGTCGTCGGGAATATCCGCCGTGCGGCCGATGAACACCTGGCGATGGAACGGCTCGGACGCGACGATGTCGGGCGCCTTCGACAGCGACGAATTGTCGACCGGCACGTCACGGAATCCGAGCAGCGGCAGCCCCTCGGACTGCGCCGATTCGGCGATGATTTCTTCGATATGGGCACGCAACGCCGCGTCCTGCGGCATGAACCAGTGTCCGACGCCATACTGGCCCGCCGGCGGCAGTTCGATGCCGCGGGCTGCCATTTCCTCGCGGAAGAACTGGTCGGGAAGCTGCACCAGCACGCCGGCGCCATCGCCAACCAGCGGATCGGCACCGACGGCGCCGCGATGCGTCAGGTTTTCGAGCACGGCAAGGCCGTCCTGGACGATCTGATGCGACTTCACGCCCTTCATGTTGACGATGAAGCCGACGCCACAGGCGTCATGCTCGTTGCGCGGATCGTAGAGGCCCTGAGAGGCAAACCCGGTTCGGCCAATGTCGGCTCGGCCAATGGCGGTTCGGGACGTATTTTTGACGGTTGCCGCTTTCGTCTGCGCGGCCCGGCCGTTCGTCGCAGAGAGCGTCATGTCCGTCATTGTCATGTCCTCCATCCCAGCCCTTCAGGCGCTGATTTGCCTCGGCAAGCGCTTGGCTCGCCCTGATCCTTGTGGCACGTCTTGCGAAATCCTTGCGAACCAGGCGGCCTCCCGCATGGCTCCATCGTACAGGCCAGCTCCTGGCCGTCCACCTGTCGCTCGCAGCAACAGCCGGAGAGGCCAATATGTTACGCCAATCCAGCCTGTTTTGTGCGACAAAATAAGACAGCACTACTGTCCTAAATTTTTATGGCAGAATTCCCCGACACACACAAGACCGATTCACAAAAAACTTGGTCTTTCCGCGACATAAAATTACGTGAGGCTGAGGGAAAACGTAAGCTTAAGTCGCCAGCCCGCTAGCGCTGAGTTGATTGGCTTTAACGGTTTTCCGGCATCTGGCCCCTTGCGATTGGCCCGCGAAACCGGTCAAGTTCGCCCCGGTTTCCCCAAACCCCGATTTCCCCAGATATAGGCAGATGCATGTTCTTCGCTTCCGACAATTGGGCAGGCGCCCATCCCAACATCGTTGCCGGCCTGTCGGCCGCGGCCGGCGGCTTTGCCACCGCTTATGGCGACAGCGCACTCGACCAGGCGGTCTATCAGCGCTTCAGCGAGATTTTCGAGCGCGAGGTCGCGGTGTTCTTCGTGGCGACCGGCACCGCCGCCAACTCGCTGTCGCTGACCACCTTCAACAAGCCGGGGGGCATTTCGTTCTGTCATCGCGAATCGCACATCGTCGAAGACGAGTGCGGCGCGCCGGAGTATTTTTCCGGCGGCTCGCGCTTGCACGCCATTGACGGCGCGCTGGGCAAGATCGACCCGCACAATCTGGAGCGGGCCATTGGCCGCTTCGCGCCCGAGATCGTCCATTGGGGCCGGCCAATGGCCGTCTCCATCACCCAGTCGACCGAGGTTGGCACTGTCTACGGTCTGGAAGAGATCGAGACGATCTCGGCCATCGCCAAAGAACATTCCGTGCCGCTGCACATGGATGGCGCCCGCTTTGCCAATGCGCTGGTCGCACTCGATACAACGCCGGCCGAAATGACCTGGAAACGCGGTGTCGACATCCTGTCCTTCGGCGGCACCAAGAATGGCTGCTGGTGCGCCGAGGCGATCGTTTTGTTCGACCTCGACCGCGCCAAGGAACTGGCCTTCCTGCGCAAGCGTGCCGCGCAGCTGTTTTCGAAGTCGCGCTTCGTCGCGGCGCAGTTCGAAGCCTATTTCAAGGACGGCCAATGGCTCGACACCGCGCGCCACGCCAACGCCATGGCCGCGCGCCTGGCGGCGGCGATCGAGGATTCGGCCCATGCGAAGCTGGCCTGGCTGCCGCAGGCCAACGAAGTGTTCGCGGTGATCAAGAAGGCGGAAGCCGACAGGCTGCAGGCGGCGGGCGCCGCCTTCTACGACTGGCACAAGCCGCATGGCTTTGACGGCCATATCGGCGAGGACGAGTTGCTCTATCGCTTCGTCACCAGCTTTGCCACGACCTCGGAGGACGTCGATCGCTTTGGCCAGATGATCGCCGGATAATCGGTCTCCCGGATAAAAAAAGCGGCGCCTCGCGGCGCCGCTTCCGTCTCGGGAGGAGACTTTAGATATTACGCGGCGGCAGCGGTCTTGGCCTCGATCTGCTTGGCCTTGGCCGGAGCCGATGTGATCGCGATCTTGCGCGGCTTCAGCTCCTCGGGGATGTTGCGCTTGAGGTCGACGAAGAGCAGGCCGTTCTTCAGCGCGGCGCCGACGACTTCAACGTGATCGGCAAGCTGGAAGCGGCGCTCGAAGGCCCTGGAGGCAATGCCGCGATAGAGCAGCTCGGAGCCTTCCCCGGTGCCTTCGTCCTTGCGCTCACCCTTCACGGTCAGCACGTTGCGGTGGGCTTCGATCGAGATTTCCTCGTCGGAGAAGCCGGCAACCGCCATCGAAATCCGGTAGGAATCCTCGCCGGTGCGCTCGATGTTGTAGGGCGGATAGGTCTGCGCGCCATCCGGCTGCGCAAGCGAATCCAGCATGGTGAAGAGACGGTCGAAGCCGACGGTCGAGCGGTAAAGCGGGGAAAAATCAACGTGACGCATGAGGTGTTCTCCTGTTGAGCAACATGGTTTGCGTATGGCCGGTGCGAAACCCGTAAGCGGCGTTTCGGGAGGACCAGCGGCCCCGACATTGGCGACCGCAACCCACATCTGGGGAGCGCTCGAAAGCATTTCAAGATTTTTTGCTGGATGGCGAAAGCGGAGCGACCTGCCCTTGATGAACGGCAGATGAACCGGCGCTTCGGCACCCGTTCAGACAGCCGACGCTAAAGTCCAACCAAGATCAAGGATTGGCGGCGCCGGATCTTGCTGAGGTGCCGCAACGAGGCCGACCGGGTGTTAACGTCCCTTCCTCCCGGATCGACAAGGCCGGAAGCACGCTCTCGAGCGGCTTCCGGCCTTCCCCATTACCGTCCGGCAAACCCGGATTTGCTTTGCTTTTGATGTGTTGACGTCTATCACCTTGGGAGGGTCAGCCACGACAGGCTGACACGCGAAGACGCCGAGCACAAAGCGCCGAATGACGGACCTTTTCCAAGACACGCCGCTTTTCCACGAAACCGAGGGCAATCCGCGACCGGAAAACGCCACCGGCGGCTTCTTCACCACGCGTGATCGCAAGAAGATCCGCTATGGCCTGTTCGCGGCGGTGGCGCGTCCGATGCGGGGCACCGTGGTGCTGCTGCCCGGCCGCAACGAGTGCATCGAGAAATATTTTGAAACCATCCGCGACCTTGCCGCGCGGGGCTTTGGCGTCGCTACCCTCGATTGGCGCGGCCAGGGCGATTCCGACCGGCTGATCCGCGATCGCCAGCGCGGCTATGTCAAAAGCTTTCGCGATTATACCGCGGACCTCGAACAGTTCTTCGAGGAGATCGTGCTGCCCGATTGCCGCGGGCCGTACTACATTCTCGCCCATTCCGCTGGGGCGGTGATCACGCTGCTCGCCGCGCCATCCATGGTCAACCGCGTGCGGCGCATGGTGTTGATCGCGCCGTTCCTGACGCTGCCCGACCTGCCGGTTTCGATCACGACCGTCCGCCGCATCTGTTCGTTTTTCTGTGCTTTGGGCCTTGGCCGGCTTTATGCCGCCTGGGGTCCGCGTCCTAGACACACGCTGCCGTTCGAGGCCAACAAGGTGACGTCTGACCCGCAGCGCTACCGCCGCAACACGCGCATCTACGAAGAATATCCGCAACTGGCGCTTGGCGGTCCGACGATCCGCTGGCTGCAGGCAGCGGCGAAGGCTTCGGAGGCCGTCAGCGACCCCGACTTCATGGCCCGGATTCAGGTGCCCTTGCTGATCATCGCCGCCGGCGCCGACCAGGTCGTCTCGACCAAGGCGGTGGAGGCATACGCCAGAAGTCTGCGGCTCGGTTCGATGTTGATGATCGACGGCGCCAAACACGAAATCCTGCAGGAAGTCGACCTCTACCGCGAACAATTCCTCGCCGCCTTCGACGCCTTCATTCCCGGCTCCGACGACCCGACGGCCTGATCGCACCGCAGTCCCTCCACGGGCGCCATAGCTGACATACCGTTGTCAGGATGATCGGGCGGCAGCATTCCACGGCACACAAACTGCTAAAGATTCTGACAGCCCATACCCGTTCCAGAATGCTCATCTGCATGCGTCGAACTGAACGCCATGGAGATGAGATCATGACCGAGAAAACCTGCGCCGCCTGCGATTGCCAACTCGATGCCAACCCGATCCGCGTCAAGGTCGGCGGCAAGACCGTCGAGGTCTGCTGCGAAGAATGCGCCTTCGCGCTGAACGAAGCCGGCGCCTCGGCGGCCGGCACCGGGGAGGAGTGAGCGATGCGCCCGAACCATACAGCGGCAGCGCCCTGTCTGGCCGGCAACGGTCGAGCAGAGACGCCAGCACTCGGCGCCTCGACCTTTCTCGAGTCCTTGCGCGCACGAAGCGTCGCGGTCGCCAACTGGATCGGCCGGCAGATGGAGAAACGCCGAAGCCGGATGGCCTTGCAGGAAATGACCGACGACCAGCTCAAGGACATCGGTCTGTCACGCGGCCAGGCCTATTCGGAATTCAGACGCCGCTTGTGAGATTGAGAGGCACCTATCGAGAACCCTCCTGACAGGATCGGGCAGGCCGTTCGCGTAAAGTGCCCATAGCGCCGGGATCAATTCCCGGCGCTATGAACGGGCCAAAAAATCATGTCGCAATTCACGGTTCAGCCGCTTCTGGACACCGGCATTGTCAGGGTGCGGGACGTCGTCTGCAGCGGCGAATGCCGGCATAAAAGCGAAGAGGAATGCACCGCCGCCACGCATCTGGTGTTTCCCTATCGCGGCGTCTTCGTGCGCCATGTCGGCCGCAATGACGCCGTCGCCGAAGCCAACCAGCTGCTGTTCTTCAACGAGGCCGAGCCTTACCGGATCAGCCACCCGATCGAAGGCGGCGATTCCTGCCTCGACCTGGTCATCGACGAGGCTCAGCTGCGGGAACTGGCGCCGAAGGAACAGCTGCGCTCCGGTGGTGTCCTGGCATTTCGTCGCCAGCGCCGCCGCATCGATCCGCGGGCACAGGCCCTGGTGGCACTGCTGCGCCACAGCTTGAGCCGCAAGGTTGCCGAAACGCTGGAGGCCGAAACGCTGGCACTGACGCTGGTGCGACGCTCTCTCGGCGAGCGCACCTCGCATGTCGCAGGCGCTAGCCCCGGTCGTCAGAAGCTGGTCGACCGTGCCAAGCTCGTGCTGTCATCGGACCTGTCGCGACGCTGGACGCTGGCAGAGATCGCCGCTGAGGTCGGCGTTTCGCCGGTCTATCTGACGCAGGTGTTCCAGCAGGTCGAGGCGATGCCGCTCTATCGCTATCATCTGCGCCTGCGGCTGGCGCGTGCGCTCGACCTGCTTGGCCGCTACGACAATCTGACGACGCTCGGCATGGATCTCGGCTTCTCCAGCCACAGCCATTTCAGCTCGGCCTTCAGGCAGGTCTATGGGCGCACGCCGGCGGAGTTCCAGCGCTCGATCCAATTGCGCTGAAACAATTAGCCGCGCAGGGCTGCCATGGCGGCTGCGTGCAGCTCCGGTGTCGCGGCGGCCAGGATATCGCCGCCCTTTTCCGCCGGACCGCCGTCGAAGGTGGTGATGATCCCACCGGCCTTCTCGATGATCGGGATCAGCGCCACGATGTCATAGGGCTTCAGTCCGGGGTCGGCGACGATATCGACGCTGCCAGACGCAATCATGGCGAAGGCATAACAATCCGCGCCGTAGCGGGCGAGTTGGACCTGTTTCTCGAACTGGTCGTAGCGTTTGCGCGCTTCGCCCTTGTAGAGCGCCGGCGTCGTGGTGAACAGCGTCGCCTCGTCGAGCCTGGTCGTCTTGCGGGTCGTCAGTTTCCGCGGGCCGCCCGGCCCCTCATAGTGCGAGCCCGAAGCGTTAGCGTAGAAAAGCTCGCCGGTGAAGGGCTGCGCCATCATGCCGGCGACCGCATCGCCATCGACCGTCAGCCCGACCAGCGTCCCCCACACCGGCAGGCCGGAAATGAAGGCGCGCGTCCCGTCGATCGGGTCGATCACCCAGACATGCCGGCTGGAGATGTTTTCGCTGCCGTGCTCCTCGCCGAGGATGCCATGGTCGGGATACTCAGCCGATATCAACGCCCGGATGGCGCGTTCGGTCTCGCGGTCGGCTTCCGTGACCGGATCGAAGCTGCCCTTTTCCTTGTTGGCGACCGCGCCCTGGGCACGGAAGCGCGGCAAGGTTTCCGCCGCTGCCGCCTGCGCGATACGGCGCATGAAATCGATGCTGATGTCCAACTGAGTCTCCCGCCTTACGACATGCCCAACTGGCTGTGTCGCGACTTTCCTGCCAAAATAACGATGTTTATCGATTTATCCGTCGCGTTTCGCGTTGCCAAAATGTCACAGAGATACCCTCGAAACGCAATTTCCACATCACTCTGAATTAAAAAGCCCTAGAGGTCGCTTGACATTTGTGCACCGCACAATACCCTCGACCTCGGACAGGTTTTCCTGTCCATGCCCTCCTTGGGCGTTTCCTCCCTAGACTTCGACCGTATCGTGCAAACGATGCGGTCTTTTTTTACGCCTTGCACTTTGGGCGGCCCATGTCACTCCGCCGCCAGCGGCAGGTCGATGAAATGATGGTCGGGCATCGCCATCAAATCCGCGGAGAATCGCGTGAGATCGTCGGCCAGCGCGTCGAAGCCGGCGGCCTTCTCGAATGTCCGTTCATTCATGTAGAGCCCGCGATTGACCTCGATCTGCAGCGCATGCAGATGACGGGCCGGGCGGCCATAGTGCTCGGTGATGAAGCCGCCGGCATAGGGCTTGTTGTGGGCGACCGTATAGCCCATCGCCGAGAGCAAGCCGATCGCGGTCTCGGTCAGGGCCGCGGTGGCGGAAATGCCAAAACGGTCGCCGATGATGAAGTCCGGCCGCAGGCCGCTGTCGCCGACACGGATGCTGGCCGGCATCGAATGGCAGTCGATCAGCACGGCAAAGCCGAAGCGGGCATGCGTCCTGGTCAAAAGCCGCTTCAGTGTTTCGTGATAGGGCTTGTAGACGGCTTCGATGCGAGCAACCGCTTCGGCGAGCGGCAAGCGGCCGGAATAGATGTCGAGCCCCTCGCCGACCAGCTTCGGCACGGTGCCGAGGCCGCCGGCCACCCGCGCCGAGCGGATGTTGCAGAAGGACGGCACCGGCTCGGCGAACATGCGCGGGTCGAGTTCCCAGGGCTCACGATTGACGTCGAGATAGGCGCGCGGAAAATTCGCCGCCAGCATCGGCGCACCCAGCGCCACCGCGCCGCCGAACAGCTCGTCGACATAGCAATCTTCCGAGCGGCGGATGGCGTTGCGGTCGAGCCTTGCCATGGCAAGGAAGCGTTCGGGATAATAGCGGCCGCTATGCGGTGAGTTGAACAGGAAGGGTACGCGCTGCTCGGCGCCCGATCGGATTTCGAAGGGTGGAACGACCGAAAAATCCTCGGCTGCCGTCTTCAATTTGCACGAACCCGAAAACACCAATGCATCATCGTATGAAAGTGCCACCTTGCTGGCTTGATGTCCAGCATTTCGCCACGCACATTGCCTTGCCAAATGCGGATAATGCTTCGCCGCGTTCACTTGATGTTTACCGTCACCTCCTCATATACAGGATGGTTAACGGGCTGCGCCAGCGGCAGGCTCGGGCGGGTGATTCGGACGGGATATCATGGCACGCATTCTTCTGGCTGAAGACGACGACGATATGCGTCGGTTCCTCGTCAAGGCGCTGGAACGCGCCGGCTACCAGGTCACCGATTTCGACAATGGCGCCAGCGCCTATGAGCGGCTGCGCGAGGAACCGTTCTCGCTGCTGTTGACCGACATCGTCATGCCAGAGATGGACGGCATCGAGCTGGCGCGCCGTGCCACCGAGATCGATCCCGACCTCAAGGTCATGTTCATCACCGGTTTCGCCGCCGTTGCGCTGAACCCGGATTCCAAGGCGCCGAAAGACGCCAAGGTGCTGTCGAAGCCCTTCCACCTGCGCGACCTCGTCAACGAGGTCGAGAAGATGCTGCAGGCGGCCTGAGCCGCCTTCCGCAAAGGCATCATCGCTGCGGCGAGACGACGCCTTCTTTCCTTTTTCTCGCTATTGACGCGCCGGACCAAAAATGGTGTATGCGCGGCTTCGGATGGGCGTGTAGCTCAGCGGGAGAGCACTGCATTGACATTGCAGGGGTCACAGGTTCAATCCCTGTCACGCCCACCATCCTTTCAAAGACCTAGACATCTCAACGAGCAGCGCGAATTGATGCGCATGTTCGAAGATACCCAACCGGAAGACCCGAAGGCTGGACCTCCGACGCGTTCTTCTGGAAATCGACAGGTGATGGCCATACACCTTGTCGCGTGTCTTGGCCGACATGCCAAGTGCATCGTCCGCTCAGGATAGCATCGTGGACTTGTCCATACGATGGCAGCCCTCACTGCGACGCTGCAATCCCACGCGAGCCGAGACCTATGTTGTGCGCCAAGTCGCGTCACTGGTAGCGTCCAACCAGTCAGTAAGGGAAATTTATCATGAGATAAGCTAGTCAGTGCGATGTTGTTTGGCATGCCAGATGACATCTGATTTCTGCTGACACATCATTTCTCCAGCAGGGACGCTGAATATTTCTTTTAACTTGTCTTCGGCCGTATCGATCCAAGCAAAAAAAGTGGGGCGTGATGTTGGGAACCGATCAGGATCAAAAGTTCTATTATTCCAGCGCTAAACTCATCAAGTCACTTCCCATATTCGCTCTGCTTCTAGGGCTCGGGGCTTTCGGCCTCCATGATCAACACGCACCACTCCAACTTGTCGTTAGCGGATGGATTTGCCTGATTGCCGGCGCTTTGATGGGCTCGATAACGTTGCGTCGATTGCTGACGCGAGCACCTGCGCTGGTGCTTTCGCCGCAAGGCCTGGAAGTTCCCTCCGTGGGGAATCTCATACCTTGGAGCGCGATCGCCAAGCTTTCCGAAGTGTCCACCAAGCGCGCCGTCATTCTGAGGCTGGCCGTCGATCCTGCCTATGCCCAGAGCGTGCCACGGCCATGGTATGCACTGCAGCGGGGCCGCAAATTGACTCTCAGCATCCCGATCAGCCAGGTCGATGCTGCAGGCATGGATATCACTCAGCTTTGCCGCACCTATATGGCAGCGCAACCAACAGCGCTCAATGCGGTACAGGAACAAGATGGCCGCGATCTGGCCCCGCCCGCCACGCAGCCCCTTGCTTCCTATGGGCTTATCGCGCTGCTGGTAGTGATCTATTGTGCCGAGTTGACTTTTGCCATCAACCCTAACCAGGGCGGAGCGCCCTCGACGCAAACCTTGGTCGCGCTCGGCGGCATGTTTCGATCTTTGATCTGGAGCGGCCAATGGTGGCGTCTGGTCACAGCTACATTGATGCACGCCAGTATCGTGCATCTCCTCGGCAATGGTTTTGCGCTTTGGCGCGCAGGGCTTTTGCTGGAGGGGTTGGTGGGCCGCCTATGGTTCCTGGCCCTCTTTGCTCTATGCGCGGTGGGCGGTGAGGTAGCGTCGCTGTACATGACCCCGGCCAATGTTGTTGGGGTTGGCGCGTCAGGCGGCATTGTCGGCCTTTTCGCTACGGCAATTGTGCTCAGCTTTCATTTTCGCTCCAGCGCCCAGCGCAGCCTGATGCAAGTGCGCGCGATTTCGATTCTGGTTCCTTCGGTGCTGCCGTTTCTTTCGGCTTCTGATAAAGGCCTGAGGATCGACTACTCCGCCCATATTGGCGGTGCGATTGTGGGCGCCGTGCTTGCTCTGGCGCTAATGTCGTTCTGGTCCCGCGACCAGGTTCGTCCGCTGTATACGCGCGCTGCAGGGGTTGTTGCTGGCGCTTTCGCCTTGGTAGCGGTGGGTGCGCTTGTGCCGATCACCCACATCCATGCTGCCTATGCTGCTTATGCAGCCTATCCGACAGAGAGTGCCTTTGCAGCGTTCTTCAACGGCCGCTACGGCGATGCCATGCGGATGTTCCAGCAGCAAAGCGAAATGCCGGATGCCCAGGTGGCTTATGATGATCTGTGGCGCATCATGGCCATGGGGTATGCGAAAGACCCGGAGTTGCAAACGCAAGCACAGCAGGCACAAGCCAAACTCGCCCCCGCCACTTGGCCCTATCCGGTCTTCGATCTGTTTATGGGCAAACTGGATGCAAAGGGTTTGCAAATGAAAGCCGTCGGCAATGATCAATTGTGCGAGGCGGTTTTTTACAGCGCTGAGGAATATCTGATCGGAGGGCATATCGAAGACGCCAAGCTGCTATTGAAGAATGCGGTATCGATATGCCCAAAGACGTTTCTCGAATTCGACGGTGCAGAGTTGGAATTGAAACGGCTGCAAGGAGGCAATGCCGGCTCCTGAAGTTTGTGGTTCGTCGAACATGCGCGAACAGGCAGCGCCGGATCGCGTACTTGCCCTTTAACGAGACATCCTCGAAGACTCAGATCCACCTCAACCGGCCAAGCCGCCATCTTGCCCTCGCCAGCCGGCCGGATTTCGGTTTCTTGCCCAGGAGAATTCGCCGTCTGACCCTCCTGAAGATCGGATTTTCCGGCTCGACCTTCACCAGCCTTGCCGCCATCTCCATCGCCGACTTCCTGTCCTCCAGCACTTCGAGCAGGATGTAGGCCGCGCAAGCCATGGCGTAGGGGTGGCCCGCCCTTGCCGCAGCAAAGAAGACCTCCAGGTCCCTGGCCATGGTAAGACCACCGCCGACCTGGCCGGCCAGGGCGCCCATCATCTGCAGTGGAATTTTGGAGCGCCGTCGGGATTGGCCGATCATCAGCGATTTCAGGATGGCCTCGCCGGCTGGATAATTGCCTTCGTGGAAATGGGACGCCGCCATCTTCAGATCATAGACGTCGTTTTCCGGATCCAGTGCCCCGGCTTTTCCCAGCAATTCCCTCGCTCGCGCCGGAGCGATCTCGTCTTCCCGCGACAAGAAAGCCCATTGGTAGCCAAAGGCGGCCTCAAGAGGATGGTAATCGGCTTGATGCGCCTGCAATTCCTCCATGACGAGTTCCGCCGCGCGCTGCTTGTCGAACAACGCACTGATGCCCAGGCATGGGACCTCGCCCATGACGGACGCCACCACCGCGTAGATGCTGCTGCCGGCATGAATCTGCTGGCACCTTGCCATCAGCGCCATCTCGAAGAATGCGCTGAGGGCCTCCTCCCCCTTGAAGGCCGCGGCGCCGAAATCGTCGGTTCGCAGCGCTCCGGTTTGCGCACTGACATAGCCGACCGTCGCGCGATCCTGGCCGACAAGAAGCGTAGTCAGGCCCCTCGATGAGAGCTCCGACACGACAGCCCTGGCCAAGGTCGAAGGGATGACCTTGTCGGCGAAAACCAGCCTTTTGCGATATTGACCATAGACAATGTCGCCACTGCGAAGGTGCAAGGCTGCCATCGGACCGGGAAAACGGCATTTGCCTGCGGCATCCAGTGCCTGCCGCACAGCGGGCGCAAAGCCGAAGGCCCGCAGCGCTTCGGATGGGTTTGGTCGGACACCCCCGTCGTGGAAGAAATCAAGAACGCCGAAATCGTCGCAGATCCAGCCGCGCAGCTTTCCCGATCTTGCAACCGCTTCAAGGTCCGACGGCGCGAAAGCGGAGCCGCCAAGAACACCGAAATCGGCAGTCTTGATCCTGTCGCCCAGCCAGTGCTTCTCGATAAAGTCCGCGGAGAAGATCTTCCCGACCACATCGACGGTGTGGGAGTCCTCGTCGGTGATATCCCTGCTGTTCCAGGTGAAGCCAAACCGGTAGCCGAGCCGGTCGGCAAGGGACTTGGCGTTGGCCATGGCCAACAGGCGGCCGCCCAGCCCGTCGATCCTGTTGGCGACAATCAACATCGATCTGTCGTCACGCGGCTCCGAGCCGGACATCGCCCTTTTCAACGTGGCGGAGAAACCATTCATATGTCTGTTCCAATCCGCTGCGCAGCGAATATCGGGGCCGCCAGCCGGTGGCAAACAGCCGCGACACGTCCAGCAGTTTGCGCGGTGTTCCATCCGGCTTGGTCGTATCGAACGTAATATCCACGTCTCCGCCAACGATCGAGGCAACCGTCCTGGCCAATTCGGCGATGGTGATATCCTGACCCGAGCCTACATTGACATGGCTTTCGCCGCTGTATGTTTTCAGGAGCGAGACCAGCGCATCGGCTGCATCGTCGACATAGAGGAATTCGCGCATCGGCTTGCCCGACCCCCACACCTGCAGGGTCTTGCGACCGGCCTGCTTTGCTTCATGTGCCTTGCGCATCAACGCGGGTATGACGTGGCCGGATTCAAGGTGGAAATTGTCCCCTGGACCGTAGAGATTGGTTGGCATCGCCGAGATATAGTCGACGCCGTATTGGCGTCGGTAGGCCTGGCAGAGTTTCAGCCCGGCGATCTTGGCGATCGCATACCATTCATTGGTTGGTTCGAGCGGACCGGTCAGCAGGGCGGCCTCGGAAATCGGCTGCGGCGCGAGTTTCGGATAGATGCAGGACGAACCGAGGAACAGAAACTTGCCCACATCGCTGCGGAAAGCGCCCTCGATGAGATTGGTTTGCACGGCGATATTGTCATACAGGAAATCGGCCGGAAACCGGTCATTGGCCAAGATGCCGCCGACCTTGGCCGCGGCCATCACCACGGCATCCGGCCGACGATCGGCCATCCAGCGGCGCACACCGGCCTGATCCAGGAGATCGAGTTCAGCACGCGTCGCGGTCAGGATCTCGCAGTCCTCGGCTGCCAACCTGCGCACGACGGCGGACCCGACCATGCCGCGATGCCCTGCCACGAATACCCGCTTGCCCCTGAGGTCGAAGGTTTCGCTCATAGTTCTGCCCTCGCGAGGAACGGCAGCCGGGCGAATGGCGCTTCACGCTGTGGGCAACACAGCCCTTCCGCAAGAGCAATTGCGCCAGATGGGCTCCCTTCCTGGCCGGTTATCCCGGTGATGAGGGCCGCTTTGTCTGCCATTGCCTACTGGTCCATTGATCTGCGCTCTCGCAATACAGACTGAAACCAATACCGCAAATTCCCCGCACGGGGGATTCTTCATTGCCCGATTTCGTTGGCTCAAACGCCCGCGACGGCGCACAGGCTCTTCATCCGCGATATGGCAAGGTCGGGATCGGCCAGCAATCCTGCCTGGTCAGCAAGGCGAAACACCTCGGCATAGTGACGGATGCCGCGCGCCGACTGCATGCCGCCGACCATGGTGAAATGGTCCTGGTGGCCGTTCAGCCAGGCCATGAAGACGATGCCGGCCTTGTAATACTCGGTCGGCGCCTCGAATATCTTTCGCGACAACGGAACCGTCGGCGCCATCAGCGCATCATAGCCGGCCTGATCGCCCGCGGCGAGCTTCGCCAAGGCAGCGTTGGCAACCGGCGCAATGGCGTCGAAAATGCCGAGCAAGGCGTGCGAATGCCTGTTGCCGTCCCCGGTGATCAGTTCGGGATAATTGAAGTCGTCACCGGTGAACATGACGACGCCATCCGGCAGCCGGTCTCGGAGCATGATCTCCTTATCGGCATCAAGCAGCGATATCTTTATGCCTTCGACCTTGTTTGCGTGGCGTTCGATGACGGCAACCACCGTATCGAGCGCGGTCTCGAAATTGCTGCTGCCCCAATAGCCCTTCAGGGCGGGGTCGAACATGTCACCCAGCCAGTGCAGGATGACCTTGCCGGAGGCCTGACTGAGAATGCGGTCGTAGACGGCGGCGTAGTCGTCCGGTCCCTTTGCCACTTCAGCCAGAGCGCGGCTGGCCATCATGATGGCCTTGCCGCCCTGTCCTTCGATGAAAGCGAACTGCTCCTCATAGGCGGCAATCACGTCGTGCAGTGTCCTGGCCGACATCGGCGCCAGATGATCGGTTCCAGCACCCGAGGCAAGGTCGGCGCCGGCAACGGTGCGCGACTCGTCGATTGAGCGGCGGATCAATTCCTTTGCGCTTGCCCAGTCGAAGCCCATGCCGCGCTGCGACGTGTCCATCGCCTCGGCGATGCGGAAGCCGAGCCGCCACAGATGATGGCGGAACGCCATCGTGCTTTCCCAGTCGACCACGGGCCGCGACCACGGATCGGTCATTGCAAGGGGATCGGCAACGACATGCGCGGCGGCATAGGCGATGCGCGAAAACCGGGCGCCGATGTCAGGCTGCACCGGCTGTCCGACAAGCGCGTAGCGGGTGCTGCGGCCACCCTCACCAGGCAAGGCAATGTCCATCGATCTCTCCCTTCTCAGCGCCTATAAATGGAACGTTCCAATAAATCAAGAACCTTTAGATTGGGGGCCTCTTCGCGAGCGAATGCTGCGTTGCAGCACAGAAAGCCTTGTAAATCCAAGCCATTTGAGTACGCACAATCGGCTTTTCAGGCTGAGAAAAATTCGCGGTTGACTCACGATTGAAGCAATGATTAGAACGTTCCAATAAATCTGATCAAGAAAATCGGGAGGAGATATCAGGATGGCCAGCCGGGCCAAGGCAACGATCTTCGACATCGCCCGCGAGGCGGGCGTGTCCAAATCGACGGTGTCGCTCGTGCTCCAGGGCAGCGGGCTGATCCGGCCTGAAACCGCGGTCAAGGTGCGCAAGGCGATCGAGGATGTCGGCTATGTCTACAACCGCGGCGCCGCCAATCTGCGCAAGGCCCATTCCAACGTCATCGGCATGGTCATCAACGATCTCACCAATCCCTTTTTCGCCGAACTGGCGGTCGGCATGGAGCGCGTCTTCCAGTCGGCCGGCATCGTGCCGTTCATCGCCAACACGGCGGAGAATCCGGTGCGCCAGGAAGAGGTGCTGAAGTCGCTGATGGAACAGGGCGTCGCCGGCCTCATCGTCTCGCCGGCGCGCGGCACCACGCCAGGCGCCTTCCGCCGCCTGGAGATGGCGGGCTTGCCGGTGGTCTTCGCCATGCGCCGCTTGCCCGAGAGCCGCATCCCGGTGATTGCGCCAGACAATCATCGCGGCGCCTATCTCGCCACCGCTCATCTGATCGGCAAGGGACATCGCCGGCTGGTCTTCTTCGGCGGTTCATCCGATCTGGTGGTCTATCACGAGCGCCTTGGCGGATTTCGCGAAGCCTGCGAGACGCAAGGCATCGACGCGCGCGACACGCTGGTCGTCGAAGGGGAGACCAGCCGCAGAGGCGGTATCGCCTGCCTGGAAACAGCTCTGGCGATGGCTGAACCGCCGACCGCTGCCCTCTGCTTCAACGACGCCGTCGCCTTCGGCGCCATGCTGGCGTTGCGCAAGCGTGGACTTGAGCCCGGTAAGGATTTCGCCATCGTCGGCTTCGACGACGTGGCCGAGGCCGAGCATTACATGCCGGCTTTGACCAGCGTCGCGGTGGACTCGGCGGGCCTTGGCGAACGCGCCGCCCATGTCATGCTGAAAATGATCCAGTCGCGCACCACCAGGGCCGAGGATCATATCGGCGCGGTCAATCTCGTGGTCAGGGAAAGCTGCGGTCCGGATCGCCGCAGACGAAACAGGCCAGCCGGAATGGGAGACGCGGCATGAGCGTCAAATGGGGCTTGATCGGTGCCAGCACGATCGCCAGGCAATTCATGATCAATGCCATCCGTGCGCAAGAGGGTGGTGAGATCACCGTGGTGATGAGTTCCAACCCGGAACGCGCGAAAGTCTATGCCGGGGAAAATGGCATTCCGCTCGCGGTGTCGTCCGTCGATGACTTGCTCAACGCCGATATCGACGCGGCCTATATCTCGACCACCAACGAATTGCACCTCGAGCAAGCGCTCGCCGCCATCAAGGCGGGAAAGCATGTGCTGTGCGAGAAGCCGCTGGCGCTGACCAGCGCCGACGCGCGCAAGATGGTCGCCGCGGCCAAGGCCGCCGGCATCGTGCTCGGCACCAACCATCATCTGCGCAATGCTGGCGCCCATCGCGCCATGCGGGACGCCATTGCCTCCGGCCGTATCGGCAAGCCAATCGCCGCGCGCGTCTTCCACGCGGTCTACCTGCCGGAAACCCTTCAGGGCTGGCGCATCACCAAACCCGAGGCGGGCGGCGGCGTGGTGCTCGACATCACCGTGCATGATGCCGACACGCTGCGCTTCGTGCTCGGCGACGATCCGGTCGAGGTCTCAGCCTTCGCGCAAGCCGCCGGCATGGCCGGCAGCGGGCTGGAAGACGGCGCCATGTGCATCTGGCGCTTCAAGTCCGGCCTCATCGCCCAGTCGCATGAAGGCTTCACAACCAGATACGCCGACACCGGCTTCGAGGTGCATGGCTCCGAAGGCTCGCTGATCGGCAGGACCGTGATGACGCAGAAGCCGATCGGTTCGGTGACGCTGCGCACGGCAAAAGGCGATGAGGATTTGAGCTTCGATCGCGAAGATCTCTATGTTAGGTCGCTGCGCCAGTTCCACGCCGCGATCCGTGGCGAAGGCCATCCGTCCGCCACCGGCGAGGATGGCGTCTGGTCGCTCACATCTGCCGAGGCGGCATTGCAATCGGCCGGCTCCGGCAAGGCCGTCAAGATCGACCCGAAACTCGGGAGCATGAAGTGAGCAAGGTCGTTTCCGCAGCCCAGGCTGCCAGCCTGATCAAGGACGGGATGACCGTGTCCGTGTCGTCGTCGAGCGGCCTCGGCTGCCCGGACGCCGTGTTGGCAGCCATCGGCGAACGCTTCGATACAGAAGGCCATCCGAAGAACATCACCACGCTGCACCCGATCGCCGCCGGCGATATGTACGGCATCAAGGGCATCGACCATCTGGCGAAGCCCGGCCTGTTGAAGCGCACACTGTGCGGCTCCTATCCGTCGGGTCCCTCCTCCTCCGAGCCGCCGCAGATCTGGACGATGATCGGCGACAATTCGGTCGCCGCCTACAACGTACCGTCCGGCATCCTGTTCGACATGCATCGCGAGGCCGCCGCCAAGCGGCCAGGCGTGCTGACCAAGGTCGGCCTCGACACTTTCGCCGACCCGCGCCACCAGGGCTGCGCCATGAACGCGGCGGCAAACGAGCCGATCGTCTCGGTGCAGCAGTTCGATGGCGAGGAATGGCTCTATTTCCGCTCGATCGTGCCTCACGTCTCGATCATCCGCGCGACCACGGCGGACGAGCGCGGCAACCTGACTTATGAGCATGAGGGCGCCTATCTCGGCGGTCTCGAACAGGCGCTGGCCGCCCGCAACAATGGCGGTGTCGTCATCGCGCAGGTCAAGCGCGTCGTCGAGAACGGCACACTGAAGCCGCATGACGTGCGCGTTCCCGGCGTCCTGGTCGATCACATCGTCGTCGCGCCCGACCAGCTGCAGACGACGCTGACGCCTTACGATCCGGCGATCTCGGGCGAGATCTTCCGGCCGCTGTCGACCTTCCGCAATGCGGAGATGAACGTCCAGAAGGTGATTGCGCGCCGCGTCGCCATGGAGCTTCGCGACGGCATGGCCGTCAATATCGGCTTCGGCATCTCGGCCAATGTGCCGCGCATCCTTCTGGAAGAAGGCCAGCACGGTAAGGTCACCTGGGTGATCGAACAGGGCGCCGTCGGCGGCGTGCCGCTGCTCGACTTCAAATTCGGCTGTTCGTCCAATGCCGATGCCTTCATGCCCTCACCGCACCAGTTCATCTATTTCCAGGCCGGTGGCTTCGACGCCTCGCTGCTTTCCTTCCTGCAGATCGACCGCCACGGCTCGGTCAATGTCTCGAAGCTGTCAGCGCGGCCGCATGTCACCGCCGGCGCCGGCGGTTTTGTCGACATCACCGCGCGGGCCAAGAAGATCGTCTTCTCCGGCTTCTTCAATGCCGGCGCCAAGCTTTCGCTCGCCGATGGCGGCATCCGCATTGACGCGGAAGGCAAGGTCAAGAAGGTGGTCAACGAGGTCGAGCACATCTCCTTCTCCGGCAAGCGTGCCGTCATGCAGGGGCAGGACATCACCTATGTCACCGAGCGTTGCGTGATGAAGCTGACGCCGGATGGGTTGATGGTGACGGAACTGGCGCCAGGCATCGATCTCGAGCGCGATGTGTTGGCGCAGTCCGAGACCCCGCTCAGTGTCGCCAACGACCTCAAGGTGACGCCGGCGGCGCTCTATCAGGACGCGCCGATCGGACTGTCGCTGAATGGCGGCGCCTCGCTTGGAGGCGCGCATGGCTGAGCGCCTCGTCACCTTCGAGCAGGACGGCGCCATCGGCACCGTCACCCTGCGCCGGCCGGAAAAGTTCAACGCGTTGGACATCCCGATGCTCCGCGCGCTGGAAGCGGCCCTCGACGAGGCGGAGGCGGCTGCAAGCGTCCGCGTTGTGTTGCTGCGGGGCGAAGGCAAGGGCTTCTGCGCCGGTGGGGATGTCGAGGCCTGGGGTGAGATGAGCGCCGCCGACTTCCAGGTGCAATGGGTTCGCTACGGCCACCGCGTCTTCGACCGGTTGGCCAGGCTTCGGCAACCGACCATCGCCGTGCTGTCCGGCCATGCGCTGGGCGGCGGGCTGGAACTGGCGGTTGCCTGCGACTTCCGCGTCGCCGAAGCGCATGTGAAACTCGGCTTCCCCGAAACCTCGATCGGCGTCGTGCCCGGCTGGTCCGGCACGCAGCGCGCGGTGCGCCGCTTCGGTGCGCAGACGGTACGGCGCATGGCGCTGGGTGGCGAGATTCTGCTCGCCCCGGAAGCGCTGGCGCTTGGCGTGGTCGACCGGCTGGTCGAAACCGGCAAGGCACTCGCTGAGGCCAATGCTTGGGCCGAGAAGATCGCCGAGCGCGGCCCGCTGGCGACAGAGGCAACCAAACTGATGATCGCGGTCGCTGAAGGCGAGGAAAGTGCTGCCGCAACGGAAGCGCTGGCCAGCGGCTTCATTGCCCTGACCGGCGATCTCAAGGCTGGCGTGAGCGCCTTCAAGACCAAGCAGAAACCAGCATTTTCAAGAAGCTAGAGAAAACAGCCCTGATGAACGCCCCCCTCAACATCGCCATGCCCACCGAGACATCAGCCGCACCAAAATCCTATCGGCTGCTGATCGACGGCAAGCATGTCGATGCCCGCGACGGCCGCACGCTGGAGCGCAAGAGCCCTGGCCATGGCTTCACTGTTTCGCGCTATGCGCAAGCCGGCGAGACCGAGGTGGAAGCTGCGGTGCAGGCCGCGCACAAGGCATTCGAGACCGGCCCCTGGCCACGTATGAAGGCTTCCGAACGCGCCGCCATCCTGCTCAAGACGGCCGACCTGATCGAAGCCCGGCTGGAAGACATCGCCCGGCTCGATGCGCTGGAATCCGGCAAGCCGATCGCCCAGGCGCGCGGCGAGATTGGCGGCGCCGTCGACATCTGGCGCTATGCCGCTTCGCTCGCCCGCACGCTGCACGGTGAAAGCTACGCCAATCTCGGCGACGCCATGCTGGGCGTGGTCCTGCGCGAGCCGATCGGCGTCGTCTCAATCATCACGCCATGGAATTTCCCGTTCCTCATCGTCAGCCAGAAACTGCCTTTCGCGCTCGCCGCCGGCTGCACGGCGGTGGTCAAGCCGAGCGAAATGACATCGGCCTCGACCTTTGTGCTGGGCGACATCCTGATGCAGGCCGGCCTGCCCGCCGGCGTCGTCAACATCCTTGCCGGTCTTGGCGCCGATGTCGGCGCGCCGATGGTCAGCCATCCCTTGGTCGAGATGGTGTCGTTCACCGGCTCGACCCGCGTCGGCAAGATGACCATGGCGGCAGCTGCGCAGTCGCTGAAGAAGGTCTCGATGGAACTCGGCGGCAAGAACGGCCAGATCGTCTTCCCCGATGCCGACCTCGAAGCCGCTGCCGATGCGGCCGTGTTCGGCGGCTTCTTCAATGCCGGCGAATGCTGTAATGCCGGCAGCCGGCTGATTGTGCACGCGGCGATCGCCGACGATTTTCTGGCCGCCGTAAAGGCACTTACTGCCAAGGTGATGGTCGGAGATCCGCTCGATGAGCGTACCAAGGTCGGCGCGATGATTTCCTCCGACCATTTGGCGAAAGTGACAGATTACGTTACGGCAGCCGCAAGCGGCGGCAGTAATGTCTACAGCGGCGGCAAGCAGCTGGCTTCGAATGCCGGCCAATACCTCGACCCCACCATCATTCGCGGCGTTACCGAGGACATGGCCATCGCACGCGAAGAAGTGTTCGGGCCGGTGCTCTCCGTGCTGACTTTTGAAACGATTGAAAAGGCGTTGCACATCGCCAACAACACGCCCTATGGTCTGTCGGCGGGCGTGTGGAGCGCCAGCATCGACACTTGCATGTCGGTGGCGCGTGGGGTGCGTTCGGGGACCGTCTGGGTGAATACATTCATGGAAGGTTATCCCGAGCTGCCTTTCGGAGGCTACAAGCAGTCCGGTATCGGACGCGAACTCGGCAAACGCGCCGTCGAAGACTATACCGAGGAAAAGACAATCCAGTTTCATCGCGGCCAGCGCACCGGTTGGTGGGTCGGCTGAGTTGGGAAGAACCCGGTGGGCTTCCACCGGTCGTGTAATGCAACAAGGGAGGTAGTACATGTTGCGCAAACTGCTTATCGGAACGGCTCTTGCGACGAGCTTTGCGTTCTCGGCGCATGCCGCGGACGTCAAGGAAGTGCAGATGCTGCATTGGTGGACGTCGGGCGGCGAAGCGGCTGCTCTCAATGTCCTCAAGGGCGATCTGGCCAAGGAAGGCTACGCCTGGAAGGACGTGCCGGTGGCCGGCGGTGGCGGCGACGCTGCCATGACCGCGCTGAAGGCGATGGTCGCGGCCGGCAATTACCCGACCGCCTCGCAGATGCTCGGCTACACCGTGCTCGACTATGCGGCGGCCGGTGTGATGGGCGACCTGACCGAGACGGCCAAGAAGGAAGGCTGGGACAAGGCGGTTCCGGCGGCCCTGCAGAAGTTCTCCGTCTATGAAGGCAAGTGGGTCGCGGTTCCCGTCAACGTCCACTCCGTCAACTGGCTGTGGATCAACAAGGCCGTCATGGACAAGATCGGCGGCACCGAGCCGAAGACCTTCGACGACTTCATCGCCCTGCTCGACAAGGCCAAGGCGGCAGGCGTGATCCCGCTCGCTCTCGGCGGCCAGAACTGGCAGGAAGCCACCATGTTCGACTCGGTCGTGCTGTCGACCGGCGGACCTGAGTTCTACAAGAAGGCCTTCAACGACCTCGACGACGCGTCGCTCAAGTCCGACACGATGAAGAAGTCGTTCGACAACCTCGCCAAGCTCGTCACCTATGTCGACCCGAACTTCTCGGGCCGCGACTGGAACCTGGCCACCGCCATGGTCATCAAGGGCGATGCCCTGGTGCAGGTCATGGGCGACTGGGCCAAGGGCGAGTTCCACGCCGCCAAGAAGACCCCGGGTACGGACTTCCTGTGCTATCGCTTCCCGGGCACCGACGGCTCGGTGATCTACAACTCCGACATGTTCGCCATGTTCAACGTTCCGGACGACCGCAAGGCCGCCCAGATCGCGCTGGCCACCGCCACCCTGTCGAAGAGCTTCCAGTCGGCCTTCAACGTCGTCAAAGGCTCGGTTCCGGCCCGTACCGACGTTCCGGACACCGACTTCGATGCTTGCGGCAAGAAGGGCATCGCCGACCTGAAGGCAGCCAATGACGGCGGCACGCTGTTCGGCTCGCTGGCCCAAGGTTACGGCGCGCCTCCGGCGGTCGCCAACGCCTACAAGGATGTCGTGACCAAGTTTGTCCACGGCCAGATCAAGACCTCGGACGAAGCCGTGACCGAGCTGGTCAAGGCAATCGACGACGCCAAGTAAGCGCCACGTCCCAAAACGCCTTCCCCGCTCCGGCGGGGAAGGCTCCATCCCACGATTGGCCGGCTGAACACCATGCCGACCAAGGACCCGTATGCACGGGCCGCCTTGCCGCCTGACGGCAGAGCACGGACGACCCGGAACGGGAGGAGCCTCATGAGCAGTGTAGCGACAACACAGATCAAGCTGACGCCGGAGCGGCCGCGCGCTTCGATGCGCTCGCGCCTGCAGGATGCCTTGCCGAAGATCGTGCTGGCGCCGAGCTTCGCCATCACCATCGTCTTTGTCTACGGCTTCATCCTGTGGACGATCTATCTGTCCTTCACCAATTCCAAGACTTTCCCATCCTATGTCATCACCGGCTCGCGCGCCTATCAGCGGCTGTGGGGCTGGACCTTCGACAGTGACCCACCTTCGAGCTGGTACACGTCGATCACCAACATGGGCATATTCGGCTTTCTCTACATCGGCATCTGCCTGGCGCTCGGCCTGTTCCTGGCCATCCTGCTCGACCAGAAGATCCGCGGCGAAGGCGTGCTGCGGCCGATCTATCTCTACCCGATGGCGCTGTCCTTCATCGTCACCGGCGTCGCCTGGAAATGGTTCCTCGATCCCGGCCTCGGCCTCGAGCAGACCTTGCATCAGTGGGGTTGGACGAGCTTCCATTTCGACTGGATCAAGAACAAGGATTTCGTCATCTACACGGTGGTCATCGCCGGCGTCTGGCAAGCCTCCGGCTTCATCATGGCGATGTTCCTGGCCGGCCTGCGCGGCATTGACGGCGAGATCATGAAGGCGGCGCAGATCGACGGCGCCACCACCTTCCAGCTCTATCGCCGCATCGTCATCCCGCTGCTGCGACCTATCTTCCTGTCGGCCTTCATCGTGCTCGCCCACCTCGCCATCAAGTCGTACGATCTGGTGGTTGCGTTGACCAGCGGCGGCCCCGGCGGCTCGGCCTGGCTGCCGTCCAACTTCATGTATGAGTACACCTTCAAGCGCAACGAAATGGCCGTCGGCTCGGCAAGCGCTGTGATCATGCTGATGACCATCGTCGCCATCATCGTGCCCTATCTCTATTCGGAACTGCGGGAGAAGCCGCGATGAGCGCTGTCGCCACCCCTGCCCGCCCCACTGCTTCCCGGCAAAACTCAAGCGGCATCAACACCAGGATCGTCAACCGCATCGTCATCTACGGGTTGCTGGCGCTGTTTGCGATCTTCTACCTGATGCCGCTGTTCGTCATGCTGGTCACCTCGTTCAAGACCATGGACGAGATCCAGAACGGCAACATGCTGTCCCTGCCCAAGGCGCCGACCTTCGAGCCGTGGCTGAAGGCCTGGGGCGAGACCTGCGTCGGCCTCACCTGCGCCGGCATCAAGGGCTATTTCTGGAACTCCATCAAGATGGTGGTTCCGGCCGTGTTGATCTCGACCATGCTCGGCGCGCTCAATGGCTACGTGCTGACCAAATGGCGTTTCCGGGGTGCTACGCTGGTGTTCGGGCTGATGCTGTTTGCCTGCTTCATTCCGTTCCAGTCGGTGCTGCTGCCGATGGCCACCATCCTCGGCAGCCTTGGCCGTTTCGGCGTGACCCTGCAGAACGACGTGGGAACCAGCTTCGGCCTTGGCAATCCGACGGTCAATCTCGTCTTCGTCCACGTCGTCTACGGCCTCGGCTTCACCACGCTGTTCTTCCGTAACTATTACGAAGCGTTCCCGACCGAGCTGATCAAGGCCGCACAAGTCGACGGTGCCTCTTTCTTCCAGATCTTCCGCCGCATCATGCTGCCGAACTCGATGCCGATCTTCGTCGTCACCGTCATCTACCAGTTCACCAACATCTGGAACGACTTCCTGTTCGCATCGGCCTATGCCGGTACCGGCGACGCCATGCCGATGACCGTGGCGCTCAACAACGTCGTCAACACCTCGACCGGCGTCGTCGAATACAACGTCAACATGGCGGCCGCGATGATCGCGGCTCTCCCCACCCTGATCGTCTATGTCGTCGCCGGCCGCTATTTCGTGCGCGGGCTGATGGCGGGCGCGGTCAAGGGCTGACCAAATTCGGAAGGAACGACCATGGCTTTTCTGGAAATTGATGGGCTCAAGAAGCGCTTCGGGAATGTCGAGATCCTGAAGGGCATCGATGTCGAGCTCGAAAAGGGCGGCTTCCTGGTGCTGGTCGGCCCGTCCGGCTGCGGCAAGTCCACGCTTCTCAACACCATCGCCGGCCTGGAGCAGATCACCGAGGGCGAGATCCGCGTCGACGGTCGCGCCATCAATGATCTGCACCCTTCCAAGCGCGACATCGCCATGGTGTTCCAGAGCTATGCGCTCTATCCGAACATGACGGTGGCCGGAAACATTTCCTTCGGCATGGAGATGCGCGGTGTGCCGGCCGACGAGCGCCAGAGGGCGATCGACAAGGTGGCCAAGGTGCTGCAGATCGGCCATCTGCTGCAGCGCAAGCCAAGCCAGCTCTCCGGCGGCCAGCGCCAGCGCGTCGCCATGGGCCGGGCGCTGGTGCGCGACCCCAAACTGTTCCTGTTCGACGAGCCTTTGTCCAACCTCGACGCCAAGCTGCGCGTCGACATGCGCATCGAGATCAAGCGCCTGCATGCCACGACAGGCACCACCATCGTCTACGTCACCCACGACCAGATCGAGGCGATGACGCTGGCGACCAAGATCGCCGTCATGCGCGACGGCGAGGTGCAGCAATTCGGCACGCCGGCCGAGATCTACAACAACCCCACCAATTTGTTCGTCGCCGACTTCATGGGTTCGCCGGCCATGAACCTCATCCCGGCGACCATCGCCACGTCGGGCAATGCGCTGTCCGTCGTGCTGCAGCGAGAGGCACGCGAGCCGATCACGCTGCCGATGGCCAATGCGCCGGCGGGTCTCTCGGCCTTCCAGGGCAAGCCGATTATCTTCGGCGTGCGGCCGGAAGCGCTGACCGATCCGGAAGGTGCTGAACGCAACGCCTCCAACATCGCCACCGCCGACCTGCACATCGAAGTCGTCGAGCCGGCCGGTTCCGACACCTTCGCAGTCACCAATCTCGGCGGCAAGGGCGTGGTGGCGCGGCTGCGCGCCGACGCCAACATCCAGCCGGGCACCAACACGCCGCTCGCCTTCAACCTGACCAAGGCGGTGTTCTTCGATCCGGCGACAGAAAACCGTATCCGCTGACGGCTATGGCAAATCCGGACATCGTCATCATCGGCTCCGGCATTGGCGGCGCCACGATCGCCTCCGGTCTGGCCGGCAGCGGTGCTTCGATCCTGATGCTGGAGCGGGGCGAGCCCTTGCCGGCAACGCCGCATGCCCGCGACACGCGCTCCATCTTCGTCGACGGCCACTACCGGCCAAAGGAGATGTGGCGCGAGGCCGGGGGTGCTGCCTTCAACCCCGGCAACTACTACTATGTCGGCGGCAATTCGAAATTCTTTGGCGCCGTGCTGATCCGCTACCGCAAGGAAGATTTTGCCGCCATGGAGCACTTCGGCGGCGTCTCGCCGGCATGGCCGTTTTCCTACGATGAGTTCGAGCCCTGGTATTCCAGGGCGGAGCAGCTGTTTCGCGTGCGCGGCGCGCTGGGCGAGGATCCGACCGAACCGTTCCACTCGATTCCTTATGCCTTCAAGCCGGTGCCGGACGAAGCCCCGATCGCCCGCGCCCGCGCCGAGCTGAAAGGCCTCGGCTTGCATCCGGCCTCATTGCCGCTCGGGGTCGACATCGACACCTGGCTGAAAGAAGGCAAGACCGGCTGGGACGCTTTCCCCAACACCGGTCAGGGCAAGATGGACGCCCAGACAGCACCGCTGGCGGCGGCGCTGAAGGACAACAACATCCGGCTCGAGACCGGCTGCTATGTCGAATATCTGGAGACGGCGCCCGACGGCAAAACCATATCAGCCATCCACTACCGGCAGGATGGCGAGGCGAAGAAAGTCACGCCGAAGCTGGTCATCCTGTCGGCCGGCGCGGTCAACTCCGCTGTCATCCTGCTGCGCTCGCCCTCCGCTGATGGCAAAGGCCTCGCCAATCGCTCCGACCAGGTCGGCCGCAATTTCATGAACCACAATTCCAGCGCCATGCTGGCGATCGATCCGCGCCGCAGGAACACCTCCGTCTACCAGAAGACGCTGATGCTGAACGATTATTATCTCTCTGACGGCAGAGGCGGAAAACCGCTCGGCAATGTCCAGCTGCTCGGCAAGATCGACGGCAACATGCTCAAGGCCAATGTGAAGTCGGTGCCGAAATTCGCGCTCGATTACATGGCCGGCCACGCCGTCGACTGGTATCTGATGTGCGAGGATCTGCCCGATCCCGAAAGCCGCATCATGGTCGACGGCAAGGACATCGTCATGCAGTGGCGGCGCTCCAACATGCAGTCGCTCGACGGGCTGACCAAGGTGATGCGCGAAAACTTCCGCGCCTGCGGCTATCCCATCGTGCTGTCACGCCCCTTCGACAAGCGCACCCCCTCGCACCAGTGCGGCACGATCAAGATGGGTGACGACCCCGCGACCGCGCCGCTCGATCCGTTCTGCCGGGCGTTCGACCACCAGAACCTGTTCGTCGTCGACGGCAGCTTTTTGCCGAACTCAGCTGCCGTGAACCCGGCACTGTCGATTGCGGCTCAGGCATTGCGAGTTGCCGACCATATCCGCAAGACCGAGCTTGCAGCATGACCCGTCCCGCAGCCATTGTCACCGGCGGCGCGCGCGGTATCGGCCTTGCCTGCGCCGAGGCGCTGGCCGATGCCGGCTTCGACATCCTGGTCGCCGACCTTGCCGAACAAGCACCGCATGGGCTTTCTGCCAACATCACCAGGCGTGGTGCAAAGCTTGCCTACATCAGATGTGACATTGCCAATCTCGACGGCCATCCGGCTCTTGTCGACACCGCCATGCGCGCCTTCGGCCGCATCGACTGCCTCGTCAACAATGCCGGCGTCGGCGCCGTCCTGCGCGGCGACCTGCTGGAACTGAAACCGGAAAATTTCGACCGCACGCTTGATATCAACCTGCGCGGCACCGTGTTTCTCAGCCAGGCTGTCGCCAAGGCGATGCTGGCCACGCCGGGCAACCACCCAAGATCGATCATCACCGTCACCTCGGTCAGCGCCGAGATGGCCTCGCCGGAGCGCTCCGAATATTGCATCTCGAAGGCCGGGCTTTCCATGTGGGTGAAGAACCTGGCGCTGCGCCTCGCTCCGGAAAACATCGGCGTGTTCGAGCTGCGGCCGGGCATTATCCGCACCGACATGACGGCAGGTATATCAGCCAAATACGATGCCTTGATCGACAGCGGCCTGGTGCCGGCCAAACGCTGGGGCGAGGCCTCCGACATCGGCGCGATGGTGGCGACGCTCGCTTCCGGCAAGCTCGGCTTTTCGACCGGCTCGATCATCAATGTCGACGGCGCGCTTTCCGTGCCACGGCTCTGAACGGATGAAAAAATGACTGACTACATCATCGTGGGCGCCGGCCCGGCCGGCTGTGTTCTGGCCAACCGGCTAAGCGAGGATCCCGGCAATTCAGTGCTGCTGCTGGAAGCCGGCGGCAAGGACTGGCATCCCTACATCCACATGCCGGCGGGCTTCGCCAAGATGACCAAGGGCATTGCGTCGTGGGGCTGGTCGACCGTGCCGCAGAGGAACATGAAGGACCGTGTCTTCTGGTACACGCAGGCCAAGGTGGTCGGCGGCGGCTCCTCCATCAACGCCCAGATCTACACGCGCGGCAATGCCCGTGACTACGATGCCTGGGAGAAGGAAGAGGGCCTGACCGGCTGGGGCTATCGCGACGTGCTGCCCTATTTCAAACGGGCCGAGAACAACCAGCGCTACGCCAACGACTTTCACGGCGACCAGGGTCCGCTTGGCGTGTCGAACCCGATTTCGCCGCTGCCGATCTGCGAGGCCTATTTCCGCGCCGGCCAGGAGATGGGCATTCCCTTCAACCCGGACTTCAACGGCGCAGCCCAGGAAGGCGTCGGCTACTACCAGTTGACGCAGAAGGATGCCCGGCGATCCTCCGCTTCGGTCGCCTATCTCAAGCCGATCCGTGCCCGCAAGAACCTGACGGTCAGAACCGATGTGCTGGTAACCCGCATCGTCGTCGAAAAGGGCCGCGCCATCGGCGTCGAGATCGTCGACAGGCCGGGTGGCCAGAAGACTATCCTGCGTGCCGAGCGCGAGGTGATCGTCTCGTCCGGCGCCATCGGCTCGCCGAAGCTGCTGATGCAGTCGGGCATCGGCCCGGCCGACCACCTGAAATCGGTCGGCGTCACACCAGTGCTTGACCTGCCCGGTGTCGGCTCCAACATGCAGGACCATCTCGACCTGTTCGTCATCGCCGAATGCACCGGCGACCACACTTACGACAATTACGCGAAGCTGCACCGCACGGCATGGGCCGGCCTGCAATATCTGCTTTTGAAGAAGGGGCCGGTGGCCTCCAGCCTGTTCGAGACCGGCGGCTTCTGGTACGCCGATCCGACCGCCGCCTCGCCCGACATCCAGTTCCATCTCGGTCTCGGCTCCGGCATCGAGGCCGGCGTCGAGAAGCTGAACAATCCGGGCGTCACCTTGAACTCGGCCTTCCTGCGGCCGCGCTCGCGCGGCACGGTGCGGCTGAAGAGCGCCGACCCGGCCGACCACCCGCTGATCGACCCGAACTACTGGTCCGATCCTTACGATCGCGCCATGTCGATCAAGGGGCTGCGGCTGGCGCGCGAGATCATGCGGCAGAAGGCGCTCGCCCCTTATGTGCTGAGGGAAGTGCTGCCTGGCCCCGCCCTGCAAAGCGACGACGAGCTGTTCGACTATGCCTGCCGTACCTCCAAGACCGATCATCACCCGGTCGGCACCTGCCGCATGGGCCATGACGACATGGCCGTCGTGACACCGGATCTGCGCCTGCGTGGCATCGAAGGTCTGCGGGTCTGCGACGCTTCGGTGATGCCGCGTGTGCCCTCCTCCAACACCAATGCACCGACCATCATGGTTGGTGAAAAGGGTGCAGACATCATTCTGGGCAGGGAGCCGCTGCCACCGGCGGTGTTTTCGGGAAACCGGGCCGCTTGAAGGGACTATGAAGATGATCAGGCACTGTGTGTTCGTTAAATTCCGTAACGATGTCGGCACCGGAGAACGCAAGGCGATCCATGCCGACCTCGAGGCGCTGCGACAGGTGATCGACGGCATGGACACCGTCCACTTCAGCGACAATGCCAGTCCCGAGCCGTTCGCACGTGGCTTCACACATGGCTTCACCATCGATTTCCGCGACGCCGCCGCCCGTGATGCCTATCTCGTGCATGAAGCGCACCAGCGCGCTGGGGCCCGGCTGGTCGCCGCACTCGAAGGCGGCACAGACGGATTGATGGTCTTCGACCTCGATCTTACGAAAAAGTGACCGCTGGTCTTTCGAAAGCCGACTGATAACTGTTCTCTTTTGCCAATAGGGCGACATATCGTTCCTTTGGGGGAACCAAAGGAGGACGCCTTGAATCTCACTTCAGAGCAGAAGAAAACCGTTCTGGCCTCATTTCTCGGCTGGACACTCGATGCTTTTGATTTCTTCCTTCTGACATTCCTGCTCACGGATATTGCGACTGAGTTTGGAACAGACGTCCCCGCAGTGTCCAAGGCGCTGTTCCTGACCTTGGCAACGCGCTTCATCGGCGCGTTCTTCTTTGGCATGCTCGCCGACAAATATGGGCGCAAGCCGATCCTGATGCTCAACATCGTCAGCTATTCGGTGATCGGGGCGCTTGCCGCCTTCTCCCCCAATCTCGGCATCTTCCTGGCGCTGCGCGCGTTGTTCGGTATCGCCATGGGCGGCGAATGGGGGCTCGGCAGTTCGCTGGCCATGGAATCCGTCCCGCCCAGCGCGCGCGGCCTGGTCTCAGGCATCCTGCAATGCGGCTATCCCGCCGGCTATCTCCTGGCGGCGGTGGTCTATGGCCTGCTCTATCAGCAGACGATCGGCGGCTACACGGTCGGCTGGCGCGCCATGTTCCTGCTTTCCTTCGTGCCGGCGCTGATCGTGCTCTTCATCCGCTCGCACGTGCCGGAATCACCCGCCTTCGTCGAGGCGCAGAAGGCACCCAGGCCTGGCCTGCTGGAAACGCTGCAGAAGAACTGGGGCGTCGCGCTCTATGCCGTCGTGCTGATGATGTTCTTCAATTTCTTCAGCCACGGCACGCAGGACCTCTACCCGACCTTCCTGAAGAAGCAGCACGGCTTCGATCCGCACACGGTGAGCTGGATCACCATCGTTGCCAATCTCGGCGCCATCGCGGGAGGCCTGACCTTTGGCGCACTGTCCGAGAAGATCGGCCGCGTCAACGCGATCACCCTGGCGTGCATTATCGCCCTGCCGGCGATTCCGCTGTGGGCCTACAGCTCCACGCCATTCATGCTCGCCATCGGCGCCTTCGTCATGCAGGTTGCGGTGCAGGGCGCCTGGGGCGTCATCCCCGTGCACCTCAACGAACTCTCGCCCGGTGCGGTGCGCGCGACGTTGCCCGGCTTCATCTATCAGGCCGGTAATCTCGCAGCATCCTATGGCGGTCCGTATCAGGCGGGAATCGCGGAGGCGCCCGGGGGCAGCTACGGCTACGCGCTGGCGCTTTTTGCCGGCGTGGTCGCCGTCTGCATCATCGTCGTCATCCGCTTCAGTCCGGAACGGCGCGGCCAAGTGATGACTGTACTGAGTTGAGCGCCCTTTTTCGAGCATGATCTTTGTCCGAAAAGTCTGCAACTTTTCGGGATCGTGCTTTAACCCATCCGGAGCGCGATGACACCCGCAACAATGCTGAGCGCGGCCGCACCGCGCCAGCCCGTCATCTTCTCGCCAAGCGCGTAGACCGAGATCATCATGGCAAACAGGATCGAGGTCTCGCGCAGCGAGGCGACCGAGGCGACCGGCGCCTTGGTCATCGCCCACATCACGATCCAGTAGGCGGCACCGCTGAGCACGCCGGTGAATATGCCGGTCTTCCAACTGCTGGCCAGCACCGGCAGCGCTTTTGGCCCCCGGAAGATCAGGCACAGCACCAGGGCTCCCATGGCGTCGCAGACGAACAGCCATGCCGCGTAGCTCTGGGCAGTAGCGGCAAGCCTGGCGCCGCTGCCGTCAGACAGCGTGTAGCTGGCGATGAAGACAGAGGTGCCGAAGGCAAAGCCGACCGCGCGCAGATTGAGCTTCTCCAAATGCGCGCCGCCGCGAAACGACATCACCAGCGTGCCGGCTGACAGCAAGAGAATGCCGAGGATGGCAAACGGCCCTGGGACCTCGGCAACAACGAATATGCCACCCAGTGCCGCAAGCAGCGGAGCGGTGCCACGCGCCAGCGGATAGGTCTGCGCGAAATCGCCGGCCTTATAGGCACCGATCAGGAATGTCCTGTAGCCTATGTGGAAGATCACCGAGGCGATGATGTAGGGCCACACCTCGGCCCTGGGCACTTCGACGAACGGCAAGGCAAAAAGCGCGGCGAACCCCATGCCGAGCGTCATCAGCGTGATCGACATGAAACGGTCGAGATGCACCTTGACCAGCGCGTTCCAGATCGCGTGCATGGCAGCGGCGGCAAGCACCGCGAAGAAGACGAAAAGCGTCATTTCAGGCTTATCGACCTCCCAAGCCAAGCGGCGTTTCGAGATCGATGTCGACCCGGACCGGGAAGTGATCGGACGCCACCTCGCCTATATCGGATCCGACCGAGCGCACGCGGCCCGCAAACATGCCGCCGACGAAGCAGTGGTCAAGCCGGCGCTTTGCCAGTCTGCCATCGATGATCTTCTCATGCGTGTGGAAGTCATCCAACGGTTCGCTGGCAACGGCGGCAGCATCGACGAAGCCTTCGAGATAGGCAGCACCGCGATGATAGGGCGTGCTGCCGGTGATGCGGCCATATTCGGCGCTGCCCGGCTCCATGTTGAAATCGCCCATCCAGATCGCCGCCAGCGGATTTTCCGGCTCGGCTTCGCCGCTGGTCCAGTTGCGCGAAGGCTCGTCATCGATGCCGCTCCACGGCCCGCCGTCGGAAGGCGCACGGCGATGCTCAGCAAGGAGATAGTCGATCTGTTCCAGCCGCTCCTCGGCCGCGATGTGGGCGAGATGCAGCGAGACGAACCGCACCGGGCCGGCCGGCGTGCGGATCATGCATTCCAGTGCGGCATTGCGGGTGTTGAGCGGCCGCAGGGTGCGGCGCATCGGCAGCGCATGCAGCCGCGACCAGACGATCGGTGATTTCGACAAAACCATGGTGCCGAACTGCTGGCGCCGATTGACCAGGCGGTCGTCCCGCCGCTCGCTGGCATCCATGTCGAAGGCCGGGCCGTAGACCCAATGATAGTCGGGCAGCAGGCCCGAAAGCAGTTCCGGCTGGTCGTCGAAATTGCTGCGCTGCCAGTTCCGCTCGACTTCCTGCAGCGCGATGATATCGGCGCCGCCAACGATGCGCGCCGCGCGCGAAAGATCGTAGCGGCCATCGCTGCCGAACCCGTACTGGATGTTGTAGCTGACCAGCTTCATTGCTTATCCGGCTCACTTTCGGTGATGGCAGTAGCGGTTCGGTGGATTGCTTGCAATGTGCAGGAGAATGGAAGCGGCTTGTGCCAGAAGCGCCCTTGCTGCGCGATCATGCATCGATTCCGGACCGCATCGGTATCCTCCGCGCGCCGGAAAACGCCGCGAGGCGTCTCATGAGCGCTGGCGGCTCAACTATGACGATGAACGGTCCTAATAGGTCGTCAGCGGCTGAAAGCTCCCGGCCGGCGACGCCGCCAGCTCCGACCAGTCGATCTCTTCCTCCAGCCGGTGATAAGCCTCGTCGCCGATCGTGCCGTTGCGGCGCAGTTCCTCCAGCGTGTCGCGCTGGCGGTTGATGGCGTAGAGCCGCAGCCGGTCGTATTCAGTTGCGGCCTGAGCGTCCTCCGGGTTTTCAGCAATCACGCGCTGAGCCTCATACTGCTCGCGCACGACAGAAGCCGCCGCGGACGTCTTGCGGCTCAGCACGTCGAGTGCTGCCTGCATGATGGCCACGCGTGCCTGCGCCACCTCGCGATCGATGGTCGTGTCCCGCGGGAAGTTCAGTATCCGCAGCAAAGGCTTCAGCGTCATCCCTTGCAGCACCAGCGTGCCCAGAACCACCGCGAAGGCGGCAAGCACGATCGGATCGCGGCCGGGAAAGCCGGCAGGCAGGGCGATGGCCACCACCAGCGTCACCAGCCCCCGCATGCCGCACCAACCGACCAGCACGGCGCCGCCAAACGTCGGCACGTCCTGCCTTCTGTCTTCGCTGCCGAAGCAGGCAAACCACCGTATGATCGCAACGTAACTTGCCACCCAGACAAGGCGTGCCACGATGACGACGACCAGCACTGTCGTGGCGAAGAGAAAGGCCTGGCCTTGCCCTTCCCCGGCAAGCCGGCCGACGATCGATCGCGCCTGCAGGCCCATCAGCACAAAGGCCAGCACGTTGAGCACGAAAACAACAGATTCCCACACCGAATAGGTGCTGACGCGGCGCCTTGCCGACATGCGGCGCGGCGCCCTGCGCGCGATCGTCATGGCATAGACGACAATGGTGATGATGGCCGAAAGGCCGAGCTTGTCGGCGATGATCCAGACCGCGAATGTTCCCGCGAACTGCACCACCGTGCTGCTCGCCGCATCTTCGATCCGGGTGAGCGTCAGCAGCGACAAGCGGCCAAACAGATAACCCGCGACCAGGCTGCCGATCGTTGCCAGCAGGATCGTCGGAATGGCGTTGCTCAGCATGATCGTGCCGAGAGCCGCCGAAACCGCCAGCCGGTAGATCAGGAGCGCGGTGGCATCGTTGAGCAGGCTCTCGCCCTGCAGGATGGCGGTGATGCGGTGCGGCACTTTGAATTGCCCAAGCACGGCACTTGCCGCCACCGCATCCGGCGGCGCGACGATGGCACCGAGCGCGATCGCCGCCGCGATCGGCAGACCGGCCATCTTCCAGCCAACGAAGGCAACCACCGCGGTGGTGAAGACCACGGCGCCAAGCGCCAGCAGCAGCAGCGCCAGCCGATAGCGCTTGAGATCGCGCAGCGACGTGTCATAGGCGGCATCGAGAAGCACCGGCGCGATGAACAGGGCAAGCGCCAGTTCCGGATCGATCTCGATCGTCGGCGCGCCAGGCACAAAGGCAATCGCCACCCCGGCCAAAGCCAGCAGGGACGGATAAGGTATCTCAAGCCGCCGCGACAGCGCCGTCAGCGCGACGGCAGCCAGAAGCAGGACAAGGGTAAGTTCGAAAAGAGCCATGGCTCATCGTAGCGACGGAACAAGCCGATTGGCAGTGCCAAAGTCACGATGATCAGCAGTTACGTGACGCCCTGTGGCAACCCCTAATGCAGCACCAGCATGTCGTCGGACGAGAACGAAATCTCGGCCTTTTCGCCGACAGCCGGTGGCGGCGTAGCTGGGCTGTTGAACGTGTCGAGCGAGACCGTGTTGCCGCCGATGCCGACGCGAACGCGGATGACCGAGCCGAGGAAATGCACTTCCGAGATTTCGCCGGACAGGCTGGAATCGCGGCCGGGCTGGCGACCGAGCGAAATGGCTTCCGGACGCAGCGCCAGCGACAAAGTATCGCCCGACTTCGAACCGTTGAGCTTGCCCTTCAGCGAGACCTGTTCGGAATTGACCCGCACCGTGCCCGCCGCCGCGTCGGTGACAGTGCCTTCCAGCACATTCAGCGTACCGACGAAATTGGCGACGAATTTGGTCGACGGCCGGTTGTAGATCTCGAACGGCGTGCCAACCTGCTCCGCCTTGCCGCCATACATGACGGCGATGCGGTCGGAGATCGACAGCGCTTCTTCCTGATCGTGCGTGACGAAGATGGTGGTGATGCCGAGCTTCTTCTGGATCGAACGGATTTCCTCACGCAAAGAAACGCGCACCTTTGCATCGAGCGCCGACAGCGGTTCGTCGAGCAGAAGCAGCTTCGGCTTCGGCGCAATGGCGCGGGCGAGCGCGATGCGCTGCTGCTGGCCGCCCGAGAGCTGGTAGGGATAGCGGTCAGCCATCTGCGGCAGCTTGATGATGTCGAGCATCTCGGCGACGCGGCGGTCGGCGTCGGCCTTGTTCATGCCGCCAACCTTCAGCCCGAAGGCGATGTTCTGCGCCACCGTCAGGTTCGGAAACAGCGCATAGGCCTGGAACACCATGCCGACATTGCGCTGGTTGGGCTTCAGCCTAGTGATGTCCTTGCCGGCGACGACGATCTTGCCGGCCGATGGCTCCTCGAACCCGGCGACCATGCGCAGCACCGTCGTCTTGCCGCAACCGGATGGTCCGAGGAACGAGACGAACTCGCCCGGCGCGACATCGAGGCTGAAATCCTGGACCACGGTGTTGGTGCCGTAGGATTTTCGCACATGCTGGATGGACAGGAATGGCTCGACCATGGCTTTTCTCTCGATCAATTCGGGCGGTTCGCCGATTTCGGCGCGAAGCGGGACAGGATCTGGATCAGCGACATGCAGCCCCAGGTGATGGCGAAGGCGATGATGGCAAGCGCCGCCGGCTCATAAGCGCGGTTGGCGCCGATGTTCTGCAGGTAGGGCCCAAAGGCCGGCCGGTTGAGCAGGCTTGCCATGGTGAACTCGCCAATAACGATCGCGAAGGTCAGAAACGCACCCGACAACACCGCGATCAGCACGTTGGGCAGGATAACCCTTGTGATGATCGTCGACCAGCCGGCACCGAGTATCTGCGCCGCTTCGGTCAACGTGCGCACGTCGATGGTGCGAAGTCCGGTATCGACCGCGCGGTACATATAGGGCAGCGACAGCGTCGCATAGCCGATCACCAGCAAGGCACTGGCGCCCAGATCGCTGGCAAGGAACGGCAACGGCGAATTCGAGCCGTACATCCTGATGTAGCCGAAGACGATAACGATGGCCGGGATGACCAGCGGCAGCAGCGTGATGAATTCCACGATTGGCCGCAACTGCGGCAGCCGCAGCCTGATCCAGTAGGCCGCCGGCACCACGACCAGCACACCCAGGATGATGGTGAAGATCGCGGCAATCACCGAATACATGAACGTTGCCTGGAACCGTGGGTCGCCCAGCACGATCTGATAGGCATCGAAGGAATGGACGCCGCGCCGCAGGCGCAGCGAGAACTCGAACGTCGCGAGCAGAGGAATGAAGAAATAGGCGGCGCTAAGCGCGAAAACGACCCAAGCCCAGAATTTTCCCGACTTCATTTGAGCCACCTCTCGGAACGCGTCCGGAACCAGATGTAGAAGACGTTGGCCAAGCCCGTGATGACGATCATGCCGAAGGCGATGGCATAGCCGAGTTGCGGGTTGTGCAGCACGTCGCCATTGATCTGGGAATACAGCTTGATGGGCACGATGTTGAGCGCCGGGCCGGCAAACGCATAAGCCGTGGCAATGGCGCCGAAGGAATTGGCGAACAGCAGGATGACCGTGCCAAGAAAGCTTGGCCACAACACCGGTACGACCACCATGCGCCAGTACTGCGCCTGGGTGGCGCCGAGTGTGGCAGCCGCCTCGCCCCATTCCTTCTTCAAACCGTCGATTGCCGGCACGATGATGACCACCATCAGCGGAATCTGGAAGAACAGGTAAACCACGATCAGCCCGGCTGTGGTCAGGAAATTGAACCCCATCGCATAGATATTGAGGTTGAACACATCGCGCAGCAGCGCCGTCACAATACCGACGCGACCGAGCGTGGCTATGAACGCGAAGGCGAGCGGCAAGCCGGCGAAGTTAGAGGCCACGCCAGAGAATGTCAGGGTCGCCGACCGTATCCAGTTGGGCAGGCCGCCGCGCACGATGGCGATAGCCAGCGCGAGTCCGGCAAATGCCCCGATGATGGCCGACCAGAAACTGATCTTGATCGAAACCCAGTAGGCGTTGCTGATGGACGGGTCGCTCACGAGCTGCAGGAGGTTGTCCAGCGTCAGGTGGCCGTTCCCGTCCTGAAAGGCGCCAACGACAAGATAAAGCGTCGGCAGGATCAGGAACATGATGGTGAAAATGAAGAACGGCGCCACACCGATCCATTGCGTCGGGAAACGGAATGCGGTTGCCGCGTTTGGCGGCGCGGGCTTGGAGGCAATCGTTCGATTTGAAAGCGAGAGATCGGTCATGCGCCGGCTACCGTCTTCGAGGGAGGGCCGGGCGGCCTCGCGACCGCCCGGTGGATTTTCAAATCTTACTTGACGTTGGCGCCGACAACGGCGTCCCAGTTCTTGCTGATGGCTTCCTTGGCCTTGCCCTGCTCGTCGAGCGTCGGGAACGCGGCCGAGGCATAGGATTCAGCCGGAGGCAGCTTGGCCAGCACATCCGCCGGGATCTTGCCGTTCTTGGCGAGATCGTTGAAGCGGATCGGGTGGCAATAGCCCTTCAGCCAGCCGATCTGGCCTTCGTCGGAATAGAGGTATTCCATCCAGAGCTTGGCTGCGTTCGGATGCGGCGCGAAGGCGCTGATGGCCTGCACGTAGACACCGGCGACGACGCCCGTCTTCGGCACGATCACGTCGACGGGCGGGTTGCCCTTCAGCGTGTCGCGGCCAGCAAGCGCGTTGTAATCCCAGTTGATCAGGATCGGGGTCTGGCCCTGGGCCAGCGTCGCGGGCTTGCCGACGACCGGCACGAAATTGCCAGCGGCGTTGAGCTTCTTGAAGAAGTCGAGGCCAGCGGTGCCGGCGGCTTCACCGGCAGCGGCGCCCGTCGACAGACCGGAGGCGTAGACCGCCTGGATGGCTTGGTTCGAAGCGCGCGGGTCACCGGCGACGGCGACAGCGTTGGCGAATTCCGGCTTCAGGAGATCAGCCCAGTCCTTCGGCGATTCCTTGATCAGGTCCTTGTTCACCATGAACGACAGAACGCCGTAATAGTCGCCGTACCAGGCGCCATCGGCATCCTTGGCGCTGTCCGGGATCGAGTCCCAGGTCGACACCTTGTAAGGCATCAGCAAGCCAGCGGCCTTGGCGGTCGGGCCAAACGACAGGCCAACGTCGATGACGTCGGGGGCCTGCGGGCCCTTATTGTCCTTGTTGGCCTTGATCGCCTCGACCTCGTCGCCGGAACCGGCATCGGGGTTCAGCTCGTTGATGGCGATTTCCGGATACTTCGCCTTGAAGCCGGCGATGACGTCGCCGTAGCCGCACCAGTCATGCGGAAGCGCGATGGTGGTGAGCTGGCCTTCGGCCTTGGCGGCCTTGACGAGATCATCCAGCGAAGCCGCGGACGAAATCACCGACGACACCATCAGGGTCGCGGCCGAAAGGGAAAGTACTTTCCCCGTGAATTTGAACATGTGTTCTCTCCGTTGAACTGGCGCCGTTGGACGCCTGCGATGCGGTATCGTTTTCATGTGACAGCCAGATGAAAGCTTTGTGAAACCATTGGCCGGCAGCAGAAAAAGTTAACTCTTTTTAACGGGCTGTAGCAATTAGCCGTCACTTATTTTTCCGGCTAATCACTTTCTGCCTTGCATTTCATCCTTCCCCCTGGTTTACCCTGATTTTCTAGATCAATTTTCAGCTGTGAAAACGCCTCACACCGTGCCGGCGATGGCGTTTTCGAGCAAGGTCAGCGCTGCCTTCTTGGTCAGCTTGACCGGATTGCCGCCAGCGGTCGGATCGACCACCGCCATGTCGGCGATCAGCGCCTTGCGCTTCTTGTCCATGTCGAGCCCCTTGATCAGGCCCGGCAGGGCGTGCGGCACCTTCAAATCCTTGCGCAGCTTGATGATCGCCTTCGCGAAGCCGTCGAAGCCACCCTTGATGCCGCAATAGGCGGCGAGCCGGGCAATGCGCTCCTCGATGGAGTCACGATTGAAGGCCAGCACATAGGGCATGAACACCGCATTGGTCATGCCGTGATGGGTGTCATAGAGAGCGCCGATCGGATGCGACAGCGAGTGGATGGCGCCGAGCCCCTTCTGGAAGGCGGCCGCCCCCATCGCCGCCGCGCTCATCATATGAGCACGCGCGACGAGGTCCTTGCCGTTGGCATAAGCCTTCGGCAGGTTCTCGAACACCAGACGGACACCTTCCACCGCAATGCCGTCAGCCATCGGGTGATAGCCCGGCGCGCAATAGGCTTCGAGACAATGGGCAAGCGCGTCCATGCCGGTGCCGGCGGTGATGAAGCTTGGCATGCCGACCGACAGTTCCGGGTCCGCGATAACGATCGCCGGCAGCAGCTTGGGATGAAAGATGACCTTCTTGGTGTGGGTCGCTTCATTGGTGATAACGCCGGCGCGGCCGACTTCCGATCCGGTGCCGGCCGTGGTCGGCACGGCGATGATCGGCGCGATCGCATCGGGATTGGCGCGCGTCCACCAGTCGTCGACATCCTCGAAATCCCAGACCGGCCGCGTCTGCCCGGCCTGGAAGGCGATCAGCTTGCCCAGATCGAGCGCCGAGCCACCACCGAAAGCGATGACGCCGTCATGCTTGCCCTTCTTAAACACCGCGATGCCGGCCGTGAGATTGGAATCCACGGGGTTCGGCTTCACCTCGGAGAACACGCCATAGGGCACCTTGGCATCGTCGAGTATTTTCAGCGTTGAAGCGACGACCGGCAGTTTCGCCAGGCCCGGATCGGTGACGAACAAAGGCCGCTTGATGCCGGTAGCCGCCAGCACCTCGGGCAATTCCTTGATGCGACCGGCGCCGAAGCGGACGGTGGTGGGGTAGTTCCATTTAGAGATCAGCTTGGACATTTTTGTCTTTCAATAAATCAGATGGCTTCGCGCAGGTGGAAGGATTTTGGCCGGGTCAGATTATCGTAGCCGATGGCCGACAGCCCCGCGCCCTTGCCGGTGTCTTTGACGCCGGTCCAGACCAGCGCCGGATCGAGATAGTCGCAGCGGTTCATGAACACCGTGCCGGTCTCGATGCGATTGCCGATCGCCACCGCGTGTTCGGTATCGCGGGTCCAGATCGAGGCCGTCAGACCGTATTGGCTGTCGTTCATCAGCGCGATCGCCTCTTCGTCATTGCGCACCTTCATGATGCCGACGATCGGGCCAAAGCTTTCCTCGCGCATGACGCTCATCTGGTGATCGACGCTGGTCAGCACCTCAGGCGCCAGGTAGGGCGAGCCGGCCTTATCGTTAGCCACCTTCATGTTGATATGCGCCACCGCACCCTTGCGCAACGCTTCGGCCTTCTGCTCGCGGATCAGGTCGGCAAAGCGCGCCTGCGCCATCGGTCCCATCGTCGTCGCCTGGTCCAGCGGATTGCCGACGACATAATTCTTCGTCTCGGCGATGAAGCCCTCGACGAACTCGTCATAGACCTTCTCATGCACATAGACGCGCTCGATGCCGCAGCAGCACTGGCCGGAATTGTAGAAGGCGCCGTCGACCAGATTGGCGACCGCGTGATCCAGCTTGGCGTCGGGCAGCACATACGCCGGGTCCTTGCCGCCAAGCTCCAGGCCGAGCGTCATGAAGGTGCCGGCCGCCGCCTTTTCGATGGCGCGGCCGCCGCCGACAGAACCGGTGAAATTGACATGGTCGATCTTGCCCGAGCCGAGCAGCTTCTCGGTCTGGGCGTGGTTGAGCACGACATTCTGGAACACGCCCTTGGGCAGGCCGACCTTGTCGAAAGCCTGTTGAAACCGCTCGCCGACCAGCAGCGTCTGCGCCGCATGCTTCAGGATGACGGCATTGCCGGCCATCAGCGCCGGCACGATGGTGTTGACGGCCGTGAGATAGGGGTAGTTCCACGGCGCGATCACCATGACGACGCCGAGCGGGTCCTTCTTCACATAGCGGCGGAAGCCGTCCTTCGGGTTGGAGGCCGGCACGGACTTCAGCGCGGCTTCAGCGATCTCGACCATGTAGGTGGTGCGTTCCCTGACGCCGCCGAATTCGCCGCCATAACGCACCGGCCGGCCCATCTGCCAGGCGATCTCCGGCACGATCTCGTCTGATATCGCGACCAGCGCTTCGAGCATCGCCAGCATGTACTTGCCACGCTCGACGATCGGCACCTGCGCCCACTTCTCCTGCGCTGCCTTGGCGCGCTCGACCGCGGCATTGACCGCCTGGTCGGTCGCGATCGGCCGCTCGGCGTATATTGAGCCATCGATGGGGGTAATGAGTTTCACAGTTTCCAATTAAACGCTCCTGAATTTCATTCTTCCAAGACAGCTGACGTGCCGAACCAAACGTCTCTAACGTCTGGATCGCGCATACCTTTCGACAGCCAAACCTTCGCGACAGTCTCGATTATCTCTTCCGGTCCTGTCCCATACTTGTGCTCCGCGACCCAGGTCTTGTCCCGACCGGTTATCGGAATTGCTCCCTTTGCCAGGAGAGTTCTCAGAACCGTCCTGGTGAACGTCGCAAGGTCTTCACCGTCGAGACCGAATTCGTGCCTGCCTACAGGAATAATCTGCCATAGACCGACGGCATCGCTATCCAGTTCGTTTGGAGCAAGCGCAACCCAGTCTGCCGCCGACATGTCGTAGCCGCGATGGCGCTTGTTCCAATCCATCTCTAATACCGCTCGAACCCTCTGTGCAGTTCCCAATCCGTAATGCGGCGGTCGTATTCGAACTGCTCCCACTTGGCGGTGTGGACGTAGTGTTCGAGTACGTCCTCGCCGAGTGCCTCTTTCAGCATCTTCGACTTGGCCAGCGTCTCGGCCGCATCGCGCAGCGTCTTCGGAATCTCCGGCAGGCGCGAGGCCTGATAGGCATCGCCGACGAAAGGCTTTTGCAGTTCCAGCTTCTCATCGATGCCGGCAAGGCCGGCGGCGATCAGCGCCGCAAAGGCAAGATAGGGGTTCAAGTCGGCGCCGCCGATGCGGCATTCCATGCGGATGCCCTTGGTGCCCTCGCCGCACAGGCGGAAGCCGGCGGTGCGGTTGTCCTCGCTCCACATGATCTTGGTCGGCGCGAAAGTGCCGGCCTGGAAGCGCTTGTAGGAGTTGATGTAGGGCGCCAGGAACCAGGTGAACTCCTTGGCGTATTTCAACTGACCTGCCCCCCATTGCTGGCCGAGCGTCGACAGTGTCCAGTCCGCCTTCTTGTCGAAGAACAGCGCCGTCTTGCCGTCGGCGCTCCACAGCGAATTGTGGATGTGGCTGGAATTGCCGGCGAGCCCGTAATTGTATTTCGACATGAACGAAATCGCCTTGCCTTCGGACTCGGCGATCTCCTTGGCGCCGTTCTTCAGGATCACGTGGCGGTCGGCCATGTCGAGCGCTTCGGCATAGCGCACATTGATCTCTTCCTGGCCCGGACCCCATTCGCCCTTGGAGTTCTCGATCGGAATACCGGCCGCTTCCATCTCGTTGCGAAGCCGGCGCATGACGCCTTCTTCCTTGGTGGTGATACCGATCTGGTAGTCGCCGATATAGGGCGAAGCGGTCTCAAGCCCCTGCCAGTGCTTCTTGCGGGCGGAATCGTAGGTCTCGTTGAACAGGTAGAATTCGAGCTCGGAAGCGAAATAACCAATATAGCCACGCTCGCTCAGCCGCTTGACCTGCTTCTTCAGGATCGCGCGCGGCGAATGCGGCAGGTCGTCATGGGTGTGGTGGTCGAGCACGTCGCAGATCACCAGCGCCGTCTTCTCCAGCCACGGAATGCGACGCAGCGTCGCCAGGTCCGGCTTCATGACGAAGTCGCCATAGCCCTTCGACCAGCTCGCCGCCTTGTAGCCCGGCACCGGCTCCATATCGATGTCGGCGGCCAGCAGATAGTTGCAGCCATGCGTTTCATCATGCGCGGAATCGACGAAGTACTGCGCCAGGAAGCGTTTTCCCGCGAGCCGCCCCTGCATGTCGACGATACAAGCCAGCACCGTGTCGATCTCACCGCTGGAGACCGCTTTCTTCAACTGATCGAACGAGAAATTTCCGGCCATTCCTTTTGCACTCCAGCGCTGGTCGTTTCAGACTGTCAAAATTGAACAGGAACAAAAAAGCCGTGGCGAGCGGGCCCGCCACGGCTTCGGCTTGCAGCTTAAGCAGATTCGCCTACAGCCTTTTCGGCATCGGCAATGGTCGCCCTGCGCTTGGCGATTGCCGCCTCGCCGATGGGCGGCCCCTGGAAGCGCCGGTTTTCAACGGCGAACCACAAAACGACGAGCAGAACGATCAAGCCGATCGCATAGTTGATCAGGATGTCGAAGGGCGGCTGAATGCCGGCATACATCAACACCAGAACACCAAGCACCGTGATGACGGCGAACGGCTTTGACCAGATGCCGAGCCGGAACGGCCCGAATTCGGTCCAGCTCTTTCCTTCCGCAAGAAGTCCGGCTGCGATCGGCATGGCGTAGGAGACATAGAGGAAGAGAGCGCAGCCAGCCGCCAGTGCCGCGAAGGCCGGCGAATAGAGCGTGGCGGCGATCGACAGCACGACGCCCAGCCAGATGGCCGGGACAGGCGTGCGCCAGGTCGGCGAAACCTGCTTCCACAGAGATGACCCAGGCAGACCTCCGTCACGCGAAAAGGCAAAGATCATGCGCGAGGTCGAAGTGAGCCCGGCCAGCGCGCACAGATAGTTCGACAGCACGATGGCGATGCCGAGCAGAGCCTTGAGCCAGGTTGGCGCCGGCAGATTGTTGAACAGGTTGAACCAGGCATTGCCGCCGTCCTTGGCAGTCGCCACGAGATCGGGACTGGCAAGGACGAAGGAGACCGCCATGATGAAGCCGAAGACGAGAGACCACAGGACCGCGTGGATCATGCCTCTTGGCACGGCGACGCGGGCATTGTGGGTTTCCTCGGCGGTATGCGCCGAAGCGTCGAAGCCGGTGATGGTATAGAGCGGGTAGAGAAGGCCGATGAGGAAGGCCACAAGTGCGGTGCGGGCCGTCGGAACGTAGGCACCACCGGGATCGCCGGTCGTGTTGACGAAAGTCGTCAGCCGCGCGAGATCAAAGCCATGCGCGCCCCAGATCAGGAAGGTCAGCGTCAGGATGACCGCAACAACGAGGATGAGGTAGCCGGAAAAGTCGGTCAACATCGTCGTCGTCTTGATGCCGAGATGATTGAAGAGGCCTTGGGTGACGGTAATCAGGACGACTGCCACCGTCTGCTGCCAGAAGCCCCATGCCGATGTGTCCCAACCGAAGATCGGACCCGCGACGAGCCCCTGAAACAGCAAGTAGACGCCGACATTGACCGAGGCGACGACGAAGATCAGGCCGAGCAGGTTGATCCAGGCCGTGGCCCAGCCCCAGCCGCGTCCGCCCAGGATTGAGGACCAATGATAGAGGCCGCCGGCTGTCGGATAGGCTGATCCAATCTGTCCCAGAGAAGCCGCGACCACGAGCGCAAAGACGCCACCGATTACCCAGCCGATGGTTGCCTCGAAACCGCTGCCGGTGCCCATGGCCAGCGGGAATGACGTGATGCCGCCGGCCAGAATGCAGATGATCGAGAAGGAAATGGCGAAGTTGGAGAAGCCGCTCATGCGGCGAGCCAATTCCTGGGCGTAGCCCATACTGTGAAGGATTTTTGTGTCCTCCGACTTGTCAGAGTGATCAGGTGTTGTCATGTCAGAATTCCCCTGTTGGTTCTTAGCTGGCCGATTGAACTGACTTTCCGACTGCGCTTCGTTGAGAGCCCCTGACCTCCTCTGGCTCCAGATCCGAAAAAATGCCTGTTAGCAGATCCGCCCATTTCCGCTGCCCGGTCTCGCCGGCGATTTCATCGTTGCGGATTTCGATCATCGCGCATGGCAGCCCACGCGAGCGCGCATGCCGTTCCAGCGTGAAATAGACGCGGTCGGCTGGCGAATAGGGTTCGTTGACACCGACTGTGACGCCGGCAAGCCGCTTGAGCGCCGATACCAGCGGCGATGCCAGCCGCTGATCGTCATCGTGGATGATGCCGATATGCCAAGGCCGGTTCTTTCCCTTGAAGACCGGGGTGAAGGAATGGATCGACACCAGTCGCGTCTCTCGCCCCGCTGCCAGCCGATCCTCGATGATCTTCTCGATCGTGTCATGGAATGGACGCCACGCAAGCGCGACACGCGCCTCCCGCTCTTCGGCGGAGAGTCCCTGATTTGCCGGAACCACGGTTTTCTCGCTGACGCTGACACTCAAGATGAGGTCCGGCGCGTCGAGCGGCCGGTTGCAGTCGATGACGAGACGCGAAATGCGGGTTTCGACCAGCGCCGCATCGAGCGCCTGCGCCATGCGCAGCGCAACCGGCAGCGCACCCGGATCCCAGGCGATGTGGCGCGACAAATCGTCGGCGGCAAGGCCGAGCGTGCCGAATTCGGCGGGCAGAAAATTGGAAGCGTGATCGCAGGTCAGCACGAAAGGGCTCGATCCGCCAGGGTTGGTCACCCTCACGGAATCAGACGATGCAAGGCTGGCGGGCCGTGCTTTCTCCATAGTCTGCCGTCCCCGGGGAGCGCTGTATCGTATGTTACGTATTTTGCCTCATTGCGTCCCTATGGATGATTTCATACAGTTTACCCGGCTTTGTCAAATGCGATCTCATGGGGCGGGCCAAGGGGTGGGGGAAAAGATGATTTCCAGCATTGCCGAACTGATCGCAGACCGCATCGGCACGATGCCGGCCAGCGAAAGGCGCGCGGCGCAGACGCTGATTGCCAGCTATCCGATGATCGGCCTCAAGACGGTCGCCGAATTCTCGACCGCGGCCGGCGTTTCTTCGCCGACGATCCTGCGCTTCGTGGCCCGGCTCGGCTTCCAGAACTATCCGGAATTCCAGTCGAGCCTGCAGGACGAACTGGCGGCACAGTTGCAGTCGCCGGCGATACGGACGCTCAACCCGCCCTCGCCCGGTGGCGGCACGGTCTCGCCGATGCTGGAAGCGACGCTCGACAATATGCGAGAGACCTTTCGGCATCTGTCCGACAAGCAGCTTGCCGATATCGCGGCACGGCTTGCCGACCGGCGCGGCAAGACGTTCCTGATCGGCGGCCGCTTCACCGACCCGCTGGCGCGTTACATGGCCGCCCATCTCGCCGTCATACAGCCCGATGTCTTTCACCTAGCCGGCCAGGAGAGCATGTGGCGCGACAGGCTGATCGACATGGGCAAGCGCGACGTGCTGGTGATCTTCGACATCAGGCGCTACCAGGACAGCCTCGTCCGCTTCGCCGAGAAGGCGCATCAGCGCGGGGTTCAGATCGTGCTCTTCACCGATCAGTGGCTGTCGCCCATCGCCCGTTTTGCCCGCCACGTCATCGCCGGGCGAACCGCCGTGCCGTCGGCATGGGATTCCTCGGCGGCACTTTTCGTCGTCGCCGAAACGCTGATCGGCGCCGTCACCAGGCAACTCGAGGCCGACGGCGCCCGGCGCATCCGGGAAATGGAAGGCCTTCGGTAAGCAACTCCGCAAAGTTTTCCACGGTCGCCCCAAGATCACTTCGCGATCACGTTACCGAGATTTAATGTGCACGATTGCGTGATAATTGCCATAAACCGGTGATATCGGGGCTGTGGTGGCCGGTTTGTGCCGCCAGCCCTTGTCGTCGCTGCATCCGCTTCCACTTGGAACCGGCAGACGATTCTTGCTGCTGGAGTATCGATGTCGGGTTGGAAACAGATTGTCCTTGCGCTTGTCGTCGTGGTCGCCGCCGCGGCCGCGTGGGCTCGCTTCTACCCCGGCGCTCCGCAAGTGCTGGCGCGCTGGGGGATCGACTGGGCCTATGGCGCGACGCCTCCAACGAAAGAAACGGCGGCTGGAGGCTCCAGGCAGGCTGGGCGCAACGGCACCCAGATAGCCACCATCGTTGCATCGCCAGTCGCGTCCGCTGTTATCAACGACCGCTTGCAGGCGATCGGCACCGGCCGCGCCAACGCCTCGGTGACCGTCAATCCCTACAGCTCCGGCCGCCTTGCCGAGCTGCTGGTCGAATCCGGTACGCATGTCGACAAGGGACAGATCATCGCCACGCTCGATTCCGAGACCGAGATCATCTCTCAGGACCGGGCCAAGCTCGCTTTGCAGGATGCGCAATCCAAACTCGATCGCGTCAAGTCGCTGCGCGCCTCCAACGCCGCGACGCCTGTCGCCGTTGCCGACGCGGAAGTCGTGCTGGCAGGCGCCAAGCTGGCGCTTCAGGATGCCGAGCTTGCGCTGCAGCGCCGCTCCATTCTGGCGCCGATCGCAGGCACCGTCGGCATCCTGCCGATCTCAGCCGGCAATTACGTGACAAACCAGTCGGCGATCGCCACGCTTGATGACCGCTCCTCGATCCTGGTCGATTTCCAGGTGCCGGAGCGCTTTGCCGCCGCCATCAAGGTGGGTGCGCAACTGACGGCGACGCCGATCGCCAATCCGAGCAACGCCTATACCGGCACGGTATCCGCCATCGACAACCACATCGACGAGAAGAGCCGCACGCTCCTGGTAAAGGCCAAGATCGCCAACCCAGCCGATTCACTGCGCGCCGGCATGTCGTTCTCCATCACCATGAAATTCCCCGGCGAAACCTATCCTTCCGTCAGCCCGCTGGCGATCCTGTGGGGCTCGGACGGCGCCTATGTCTGGCAAATCGAGGACGGCAAGGCCAAGCGCGTGCAGGTGCGCATCATCCAGCGCAACACCGAGACCGTGCTGATCGACGCCGAGATCGACAATGGCGACATGGTGGTCACCGAAGGCACGCAGAGTGTCAGCGAAGGCGGCGAGGTCCGCATCGCCGGCCAGGACCAGCGCGCCCCCAACACCGCCGAAGGCTCATGACCGGACCTGTCAACCCCGCCAGCGATACCGGCTTCACCGCGCTCTTCATCCACAGGCCAGTCATGGCCTTCGTGCTCAACGTCCTCATCGCGGTTGCCGGCCTCGCCGCCTTCTACGGCGTCGAGATCCGTGAACTGCCTGACGTCGACCGTGCCGTGGTCACGGTCTCGACCACTTTCGAAGGCGCGGCGGCCGAAACCGTCGACCGCGAACTGACCGACACGATCGAAGGCGCGGTCGCCCGCGTCTCCGGCGTCAAGTCGATCTCGTCCTCCTCCTCCTTCGGCTCGAGCCGCGTCACCATCGAATTCAATGATGGCGTCGATCTCAACGTCGCCGCCTCCGACGTGCGCGATGCCGTCGGCCGCGTCGCCAACCAGATGCCGGACACCGCCGATCCGCCGCGCATCGTCAAGGCCGATGCCAATTCCGACGCGGTGATGCGGCTGGCGGTGACCTCCGAAAACATGTCGATCCAGGACATGACGGTCGTGGTCCAGGACCAGATCGAGGATGAACTGGCCGCCGTGCCCGGCGTTGCCGATGTCCAGGTCTATGGCGACCGTGACAAGATCTTCCGCATCGATGTCGACCAAAACAAGCTCGCCAGCCTTGGCTTCACGGTGGCCGACCTGAGAGCAGCCCTTGCTTCCGTCGCCTTCGATTCGCCGGCGGGTTCGATCACCACCACCAACCAGGACCTGATCGTCCGCACGACGGCCGACGTGACGACACCCGAGGAATTCGAAAACATCATCATCGGCGGCACGACGCGCATCCGCGATGTCGCCACCGTCACGCTCGGCCCCGATGTCGGCCAGACGACGCTGCGCTCGGATGGCAAGACCGGCATCGGCATCGGCATCATCCGTCAGGCGGAATCCAACACGCTGGACATCTCGACCGGCGTCCAGGCCGCTGTCGCCAAACTGCAGGAGAACCTGCCCAAGGGCATGGCGATCAAGATCACCAGCGACGACGCCGTCTTCGTCAAGGGCGCCGTGCACGAGGTCGAGATCGCACTCGGCCTGTCGGTGACCATGGTGCTGATCGTCATCTATGTCTTCCTGCTCGACTGGCGCGCGACACTCATTCCGGGCCTGTCGATGCCGGTCGCCATGATCGGCACCATCGCCGCCATCTATCTGGCCGGCTTCTCCGTCAACATTCTCACCTTGCTTGCCCTGGTGCTGGCCACGGGCCTCGTCGTCGATGACGCCATCGTGGTGCTGGAAAACATCGTGCGACGACGCAATGAAGGCATGGGGCCGCGTGCGGCCGCCGTCCTTGGCGCGCAGGAAGTGTTCTTCGCCGTCATTGCCACGACGCTGACGCTGGTCGCCGTCTTCGTGCCGATCTCGTTCCTGCCCGGCCAGACCGGCGGCCTGTTTCGCGAATTCGGCTTCGTGCTTGCCATGTCGGTGCTGCTGTCCTGCGTGGTGGCGCTCACACTTTGCCCGATGCTCGCCTCCCGCATGCTGACCAGCGCCTCGCTTCACCATGAAGGCGGCCACGGCATCGGCGCCCGTATCGGCGGCGCGCTGAATGCCGCCTACAAGCGAGCCCTGCACGCTTGCCTCGATGCGCCCTGGATCGTGGTTCTGGTCGCGGTGCTGTTTGCCGGCACCGCCTTCGCGCTGTTCGGCACCATCCGCCAGGAACTGACGCCGACCGAGGACCGCGCGGCCGTGCTGTTGCGCATCAGCGCCCCGCAAGGCGTCAGTCTCGACTACACGACGCAGCAGATGCAGAAGATCGAGAAACTGATCCAGCCGATGCGCGATTCCGGCGAGATCCGCTCAACCTTCGAGAATGCCGGCCAGAACGGCTCCTATAACTCCGGATTCATGGTGATGACCCTCGCACCTTGGAACGAGCGCAGCCGCAGCCAGCAGGAGATCATGGCCGAGATCAGCCAGCTGACCAAGCAGGTGCCGAGCGTGCGCATCTTCCCGGTGCAGCCCAACAGCCTCGGTATCCGCGGCGCCGGCAACGGCCTGCAGTTTGCGCTCGTCGGCAACGACCGCAAGGCGCTTGGCGACGCGGCGGTGAAGATCATCGCCGAGATGCAGAAGGACCCGCGCTTCCAAACACCGCGCCTGTCGATCGACCCAACGCAACCGCAACTGGCCGTCGCCATCGACCGCGAGCGCGCCTCCGACCTCGGCATCGATATTACGGGGCTCGCCAACACCATGCAGGCCATGCTCGACGGCAATGACGTCGTCGATGTCTACATCGCCGACCGCAGCTATGGCGTGAAGCTGGTCTCGACCACCAACCCGATCAACGATCCGACCGATCTGGAAAACGTCTTCCTCAAGACAGCCGATGGTCGCTTTGTGCCGATGTCGACCATTGCCTCGCTGACCGAACGCGCCGTGCCGCCATCGCTGTCGCGTGAACAGCAGCAGCCATCGGTGGCCATCACCTCCAACCTCTCAGGCAATTTCGCGCTTGGCGATGCACTGAACCAAGCCGAGCAAATCGCCACGCCGCTGCTGCCGCCGGGCAGCCGCATCCTGCCCCTGGCCGAGGCCGCGACGCTGGGCGAAACCAACAGCGCGATGGTCACCATCTTCGGCTTCGCTCTGGTCATCATCCTTTTGGTGCTGGCCGCCCAGTTCGAAAGCTTCGTCAGCGCCGTCATTATCATGGCGACAGTGCCACTCGGGCTCGCCTGCGCCATCTTCGCACTGCTTCTGAGCGGCACCAGCCTCAACGCCTACAGCCAGATCGGCCTGGTGCTGCTGGTCGGCGTCATGGCCAAGAACGGCATCCTGATCGTCGAATTCGCCAACCAGCTGCGCGATCGCGGGCTTGATGTGCGCGAGGCGATCGAGCAAGCCTCGATCATCCGCGTGCGGCCGGTGATGATGACGATGATCTGCACCGTGCTTGGCGGCCTGCCATTGGTGCTGGCCGCCGGCGCCGGCGCCGAGGCACGCGTGGCGCTCGGCTGGGTGATCGTCGGCGGGCTGGGCCTGGCCACCATCTCGACACTGTTCCTGACCCCGGTCGCCTATCTCCTGCTCGGCCGCTTCGTCACGCCGAAGACGCATGAGGAAGCACGCCTGAAGCGCGAGCTGGAGGAAGCCGCCTACACCAACGTGGAACCGGCAGAGTAGGGCGAAATTCCGGAACAAGCCTACTTCAGCAGCCGGCCTTCGATCGACCAGCGCGCGGCGACGAAATTCAACGCCGCCGCCACCACGACGCCACCGATCTTTGCCGGCCACACGCCGGCGATGCCGGCGAACAGCGCGATCGACAGGGTGGAGACGCTGAGCGAAATCAGCGCCCCAAGCGAGACGAAGCGCAGGAAGGCGTCTCGCAGCGGGATGGCTCGATTGCGCTCGAACGACCAGAAGCCATTGGCCACGAAAGAGAAGATGACGGCGATCGACCAGGAGACGATGTTGGCCGGCAGTGGCGGGACATGCAGCTTGAGCAGCAGGAAAAAGCCGGCAAGGTCGATGGCCGTGTTCACCAGCCCGACCATGGCAAAGCGCACGATCTTGCTGCCGGTCGAACGCTTGGGCTCGCCGCTCATTCCTGGCCGCCCATGATCTCGACACCGGCACGGGCGAGGCTCGCGCCGAACGCGTCCGAGGCCAGGACCGCGAATTCCACCTCGCGCACGCCTTGCATCGGGTCGCGCGACCGCAGCGTCTCGTCGACATGGCCGGGATGGCACATGAACAGGCCCCGTTCGGGCAGCGCTTCGACCGCGGCTTGCAGAACCGGTGCGAACCGTTCGGGTTGCCGCCAGTCATAGATACCGGCAAGCGGCGCGAAAAGGGAGAAGCCGGCACTTGCCATCGACCGGTTGAAACCGGCGGCCACGGCAGCGATTGCCGCGACTTTCGGCGCCACGACGGCATTGCCAAGCGACGGAGCACCACGCAGCGCCGGCCTGCTGGCAGCGTCCGTAAAACGCGCGAGCAGCCAATTGCGCACGACGGGCAGGAAATGCACATGTTGGTGCCCGTCAACGAAGACGGGCGGGCGATCCAGCGCCTCGATGAAGCGGCCATACTGAGCGTCGAGCTCGGCATCGACATCGCGAGCCTCGATCTGACCGCGCAGGACCGGCAGTGCCAGCGAACGCAGCGGCGGCAGCCGGCCTTCCGGCGCCAGGCTCGACCGGCCGGTGAGGGCCGGCTGGTCAGTCAAGGTAAGATGCAGCCCGATCGCGGCGCGGCCGCACAACGGCTTGATGCGCTTCGCCTCGTCAGCCCATTCCGGAAAGCCCGTCATGCAGCTGGTGCCGGTCAGACGTCCGCGACCGAGCAGATCCAGGATCGCGGCGGAGACGCCGGGCGCGAGGCCGTAATCATCGGCGATGAGGCGGATGCGCCGCGTCATGCGCCGGGTATGCCCGGTGGCCTGTCCGAAATGTTGCCGCGCAAGACATCGCGCACGATATAGACCGGCCTTTCCTTACTCTCCGAGAGCGTGACCCAGACATATTCGCCGATCAGGCCGAGCAAGGTAAGGTTGAGGCCGCCAAGCAGGACGACGGCGACCATAAGGCTGGGATAGCCGGGGACGGCGATGCCGTAGAACATCACCTCGAAGAACACTTTGGCTCCATAAACGAGGCCCGCCAGCGCCGCCAGCATTCCGCTCAGGCTGATGATGCGCAGCGGGATGACGGAGAAGGAGGTAAAACCCTCCAGCGAGAAGGCGATCAGGTTGAGCCGGCTCCATTTCGACGTGCCGGTGACACGGTTTTCCGGCGAATATTGTATCGCCTTCTGGCGAAAGCCGGCCCAGGCGAACAGACCCTTGTTGAAGCGCCGCTTATCGCGCAGGCTGGTCAGCGCGCGCACCACGGCACCCCGCATGACGCGAAAATCGCCCGCGTTCTCGGGAATGTCGAAACGCTGGCTGCTGTTGATCAGACTGTAGAAAAGCCGCGCCAGCTGGCTGCGCCGCCAACTGGCCTCGCGGCGGTCGTTCTGCGCGTAGACGACATCGATGTCCGGGTGTTCCACCAGCTCGGCGATCATCTTCAGGCTGGTGTCCATCGAATGCTGCAGGTCGGCGTCCATGATCAACGCCATGTCGCCGCGCGACTGGTCGAGGCCGGCGAGTACCGCGACCTCCTTGCCGAAATTGCGGCTGAGCCGCACGATTTCCCAAGAACCCGACAGCGCCTGGGAAAACCGCTCGGCGCCATCGTCGCGACTGCCATCATCGACCAGGATCTTGTGGACTTCCATGCCGAAACGCTGCGCCACCGCAGCCTCGAGCTTGTCGAGCAATGCGGCAAAAGCCGAAGCCGATTGCGCCTCGTTGAAGAACGGCGCCACGATGTCGAGAACAGGTCGCGACTCAGCCATTTGCGACGGGCCTTTCATTCATCACCTTGTCTCTCGCCATCTTGTCTCTCGGCCTGGCCCAGAACCACCAGATCAGGAAACCGGCGATAATGGTGACCGCGACCGGCCGGAACCAGGGGTATGTCAAATCCTGGATATGGCGCTCGACGCCCGTCAATCCGGTCAAAAACAGCATCACGGACAGCACCGAGGCCAGAACGCCGCCTCGTTCCTCGCGCCACAACAAGGCAATAGCGAGACCGGCGGGCACGGCGATCATGGCATAGGTGTTGGGCTCGACGCGCGGGTTGAAGACGCACATGTAGAACGTCGCCGTCAGGAAGATGGCGAGCCCGGCCGTCCCACGTTCGAGCTTGCGGTCGAACCGGAGGACCATGGAAAGCGTGAACAGGGCCATGACGATGCGCACGATCGTGGCCCCGAATTCCGGAATGGGCAGCCCCATTCTGGTAAAGGGCGCCGTGAAGTCGGTAGGGACAAAATGGTTGGTGTTGTCGACAGCCATCGAGGTCAGCATCCCGGCGAAAACGCGATACTGGTCATTCAGGTAGCCGGCCGGAGCGAAAGCATAGGGCAGAGCGATCACGAACAGCACCGCCAGCACGAGCACCGGTATCAGCCGGAAACGCAGGGCTCCGACCAACAGCAGCATGATGATCGCGGTCGGCTTGGCAATGATGGCAACCGAGGCCCAGAAGAAGGTCTCGGCGCGCCGTCCTTCGAGCCCCGACAAAGTGAGAAGCCAGCAGGCGCCAGTCAGGAGGATCGTCGCCTGGCCGTTGCGGATCGCGCCTGCCGCCATCGGCAAGGCAAGAAAGAGACCGAAGGAAAGCAGCCAGGGCAATTCGCCGCCGCCGAGCTTACGCACCTGCCGCATCGCGGCAAAGGTCAGCACCGCGAAGCCAATCGCATGCCAGACCAGGCCGCCCAGTTGCGGCCCCAGCTTGAGTATCGGAACATAAAGCGCGGCAAAGGCCGGCGCGTAGAGATACCCCATCTCGGATCGGATATTGTAGAGCGGCTGGCCTGCCAGGAATTCCTGGCTTCCGTATCTGTAAGCCAGCAGCACGGTGCGTGTGTCGGGTGCCAGCAGGACAAGCACCAGAACGACCAGGAACGCTGCGATCCAAAGGCCAAGTCCCAAACGGTCGAAAACCGGCTTGGACATCGTCATCAAGACACCCCACAACATCCGGAACAGGCTCAGTCCAGCACTGTCCCGGTATTCGATGGCGGCGGCATATCACGGACAAAGCGGCGCGGCATAGGGGGCTGAAAGACGCTTATACCTTTGCCTTGGCCCTGATGGCCACGCGGAACGTGTCCTTCCGTTGATCGTCACGAGCCTGCTGAAAGCTGCGTATCTCGCGTTTTTAGGGTTTGATGAACACCTTGCCGTTGGGCTTGGCCAGTTCCGCCGGCACCCGCGCGATCGCCTCGGCGAGCGGCACGATCGCCGTCACATCGGTCGACCAGCGCCCGTCGGAGAAACGCTTTTGCGCTTCCATGATCGCCGGACCGCGCCGATCTCTAGACTGCCGCATCCATTCGCTCAGCCAGAAACCCTCGATATGCTTGTGCTGGAAGATCAGCTGGCCGGGTTCGCGGATGATGGTGGCGTCCGTGTCGAGCCGGCCATAGATGATCCAGCGCGCCCGTTTCGGCATCGCATGGAAGATGGCCGAGGCCAGCGGCCCGGTGACCGCATCGAGGAAGATGCGCGGCTGTTCGGCCTTCATCACCTCGCGCAGCGTGGCCTCGAAATCCGGCGCTTTCTCGTTGAGCACATGGGCAGCGCCGATCTCTTTCAGAAGCCCGATCTGCTCATCGCGGCGCACGGTGACGATTGGTCGAAAGCCCTCTTCCTTGGCCAGGCCGATGATCAGCTTGCAGAGCTGGCTGGCGCCGGCGGTCATGACGAAGGCCTTTTCGCCCTCCTGTTTGACGATATCGAACATGGCGATCGCGGTGAGCGGATTGACGATCATCGCCGCGCCATCCTCGTCGCGCACCGTGTCAAGCAGCGGTATGCAGGCCGCCGCCTCGGCAACGGCATAGTCGGCCCATGAACCCCAGTTGGTGACGCCGGTGGCAAAGGCGACGCGCTTGCCGACGAGGCTTTTGGGATAGGGCTCGTCGCCGCTGGCGACGACGGTGCCGACCCCCTCGAAGCCGGCCGGCCGGCCCTTGGCGCGTGGCTGGCCATACTGGCCCTTGATGAAGGCGACATCGGACGGATTGATCGAAGCGAGGCTGACCTTGATCAGCACCTGGCTCGGTCCGGGCGCCGGCACCGCGATGCTGCCCGGCCCCAGATAAGGCTCCATCGCTTCCAGCGCGCTGCCGCTCGGCGTTCTGGTATAGCCGTCGCCGACAAGCAGCAGCGCTTTCATTTCGGAGGGGATCGTCATGGGTGACACTCCTTGGTTGTCAGCGGAAAACCGCGGCCGCAGCCCGATCTGCGGCTCAGATCTTCTCCTGCGTGTATTTTTTCAGCTCCGTCCGCGCCACCTGCCGGCGGTGCACGGCGTCTGGCCCGTCGGCGAGACGCAATGTCCTCAGATGCGTCCACGAGCGCGCCAGCGGCGTGTCCTGGCTGATGCCTTGCGCGCCGAACATCTGCACGGCCTCGTCTGTGACCTTGAGCGCGACGCGCGGCGCGATCACCTTGATCTGGCTGATCCAAGGGGCAGCGGCGCGCGCATCGCCCTGGTCGATCATCCACGCCGCCTTGATGCAGAGCAGGCGAGCCATCTCGATCTCCATGCGGCATTCGGCGATGATGTCGAAATTGGCGCCGAGTTTTGCCAGCTTATTGCCGAAGGCTTCGCGGCGCACCGAACGTTGGCACAGCAACTCCAGCGCCATCTCGGCCTGGCCGATGGCGCGCATGCAGTGATGGATGCGACCGGGACCAAGCCGGCCTTGCGCGATCTCGAACCCCTTGCCCTCGCCAAGGATCAGGTTCGATGCGGGTATCAGGACATTGTCGAAGCGAAGGTGCATGTGGCCATGCGGCGCGTCGTCATCGCCATAGACCTGCATGGCCCGGACCTTGGTGACGCCTTTTGCATCCGACGGCACCAGGATCATCGAGTGCCGCCGGTGCTGCGCTTCTTCCGCGCCGCCGGTCCGCACCATGACGATGTAGATGGCGCAGCGCGGATCGCCGGCGCCGGACGCCCACCATTTCTCGCCATTGAGCACATAGTCGTCGCCCTGGCGCTCGCAACGCATCGCAATGTTGGTGGCGTCGGACGAGGCGACGTCCGGCTCGGTCATCAGATAGGCCGAGCGGATTCTTCCGTCCAGAAGCGGTTCAAGCCACGTTTTCTTGTGCTCGTCCGAGCCATAGCGCTCCAGCACCTCCATATTGCCGGTGTCGGGCGCCGAGCAGTTGAAGGTTTCGGCGCCGAGATGCGCCTTGCCCATTTCCTCGGCGAGATAGGCATATTCGACTGTGGACAGGCCGTAGCCGCGTTCCGAGCCGGTCAGCCAGAAATTCCACAGGCCGCGCTCCCTTGCGGTCTTCTTCAGCCCTTCGAGGATTTCGCTCTGGCGCGCGCTGTAGATCCAGCGGTCGCCTGCCTTGCCGACTTCGCTCAGGAACTCATGGTCGAGCGGCATGATCTCGTCGCGCACCATGGCCGCGACGCGGGCGTGGATCGGCTTCAGCCGCTCGGTCATGCCGAGATTCATCTCTGTCATCGGTCGCTAACCCTTCATAGAGGCCAGGCATTTTGTCAGTGGCAAGGATGACCGTACTTCGGATAGCCTTGTCAACGCGAACTCTTTGCCCAGATACCGCGGCGAAGCGCGGAGGATTGGTATGGCCTATCTCGACGAGCTGTTTTCGGTGACCGGCAAGACAGCGCTGGTGACGGGCGCGGCGACCGGCATCGGCCGCATGGCGGCGACCGCGCTGGTCAAAGCCGGCGCCAGCGTCATTATCGCTTCGCGCAAGGGCGAGGATTGTATCAAGGTCGCCGCCGAGCTGAACGGGCTTGGCGCGTCAGGCCGGGCCGATGGCTTCGCCGGCGATGTCTCCAGTGAGGCCGGCATTGCCGCGCTCGTTGCCGAGGTCAAGGCACGCACCGACAGGCTTGATATTCTGGTCAACAATGCCGGCGTTTCCTGGGGCGCGCCGCTGGAAAGCTTCCCTTATTCGGCATGGGCGAAAGTCTTTGGCGTCAATGTCACCGCCGTTTTCCATCTGACGCGCGAATTGCTGCCGCTGCTCGAAGCCGCCGCCAGCGATGCCGATCCGGCCCGTGTGATCAATCTGGGTTCGGTGATGGGCACGCAGCCGCTGGCCGACGACGCCTATTCCTATACCGCCTCGAAGGCCGCGGTGCATCATCTGACGCGCACGCTTGCGCTCGAATTCGCGGCCCGCCGCATCACCGTCAATGCCTTCGCTCCCGGGCCCTTCCAGAGCCGCATGACGGCGTTTGCCACCGGTACGGATGAACAGGCCAAACATGTCGGCAGCCATGTTCCGATCGGCCGTATCGGCACAGCGGATGACATTGCCGGCGCAACGCTCTATTTGTGCAGCCGTGCGGGCAGCTATGTCACCGGCGCCATCCTGCCGATCGACGGCGGGCAGTCGGTGCAGCATGGGTTGACCTTGTTCAAGGAATGACATTTTCCGGCCGCAGAAGCCGGTGGTGAACTGGAGGACATGCGCGTGGAACCAATCAGTCTCGATGTGCTTCTGGCCAGTGTCGGCAAGGAGGTTGGCATCTCGCCATGGCGGGTGGTGACGCAGCGCATGATCGACCAGTTCGCCGACGCCACCGACGACCACCAGTTCATCCACTGTGACCCGGAGCGGGCCAAGCGCGAGACGCCGTTCGGCGGCACCATCGCGCATGGCTTTCTGTCGCTGTCGCTGCTCTCGGCAATGACGTTCGAAACCATGCCGCCGCTGGAAAACGGCAAGATGGGCGTCAACCATGGTTTCGATTCGCTGCGCTTCCTGGCGCCGGTAAAGACCGGCGCGCGCATCCGCACCCATTTCGTGCTGGCCGACGTCAAGGTCAGGCCGTCGGGCTGGGTGCAGACGGCGCATGACGTGACGATCGAGATCGAGGGTTCGAAGAAGCCGGCGCTGACCGCCCGCTGGCTGACGCTCACCTTGATCGAACGCCAGCCCGAGACCGCATGAGCGACCCGAACGCGCTCGACCAGGCGGCACTTGCGCCTTATCTCGAGGCGGAAATCCCGGGCTTTTCCGAGCTTGCTGCAATCGAAAAGTTCAAATCCGGCCAGTCGAACCCGACCTATCTCATCACGGCGGCCAGTGGCCGCTATGTGCTGCGCGCCAAGCCGCCGGGCCAGTTGCTGAAATCGGCGCATCAGGTCGACCGCGAGTTCACCGTGATGAAGGCGCTTGCCGGCACCGCGGTGCCGGTGCCGGCAATGCTGCATCTGTCGGCCGAAGACTCGCCGATCGGTCGCATGTTCTATGTCATGGACTTCCTCGACGGCCGCATCTTCTGGGATCCGGCACTGCCTGAGGCGCGCGACAACAATGAACGCGCCGCGATCTACGACGCCATGAACAGCACGCTCGCGGCCCTGCACGATATCGATGTCGAGGCCGTGGGCCTCTCGGATTTCGGCCGGCCGGGCAATTATTTCGAGCGACAGCTGGCGCGCTGGACCAGCCAGTATCGCGCCTCGGAGACCGGCGCCATAGCCGACATGGACCGGCTGATTGCCTGGCTGGAAACGCACAGGCCCGCCGATGACGGCCTGGTATCGCTGGTCCATGGCGACTACCGGCTGGACAATCTGATCTTTGCGCCGGACCAGCCAAGGGTCATCGCGGTGCTCGACTGGGAGCTGTCGACGCTTGGCCATCCGTTCGCCGACATCGCCTATCAATGCATGCAATGGCGCCTGCCGCACGCATCGGGCTTTCGCGGCCTGGGCGGCGTTGACCGCGCCGCAATCGGCCTGCCCACCGAAGAAGAGTATGTCGCCGCCTATTGCCGGCGGCGCGGGCTCACTGGCATCGACAACTGGACCTTCTTCCTCGCTTTCTGCTTCTTCCGGTTGGCGGCAATCTGCCAGGGCGTCTACAAGCGCGCGCTGGACGGCAATGCCTCCAATCCCGAAAAGGCCAGAACCTATGGCGAAGCGGTGAAGCTGCTTTCGCATCTTGCCGCAAGACTGATCGATAAGGAGACGTGATGGCCCGTTTTGACGGAGCAACGGTGCTGATCACGGGTGCCGCCGGCGGGCTCGGCCGGGGTGCCGCGAAAGGCTTTGCCGCCGAGGGCGCGCGGCTGGTGCTGTCGGATATCGATGAAAAGGCGCTCGCCGATCTTGCTGCTTCCTTGCCGGCCGAGACAGCGATCCTTGCCGGCAACATAGCGGATGAGAAACTGTCCGAGGATCTGGTCAGGCTGGCGGTCGAAAAATTCGGCCGCTTGGATGTCGCCATCAACAATGCCGGCATCGTCCAGAGTTTCGTGCGCCTGCCGCAGGTCCCGTCAGACGAAGCCCGCCGCGTGCTGGAAATTGACCTGTTCGGCGTCTTCTACGCCATGAAGCACCAGATCCCGCAGATGGAGCGGCAGTTCAAGGCCACGGCCAAGGGGGGCGCCATCGTCAACATCGCCTCGGTTGCAGGCCTGGTTGGCGCGCCAAAACTTTCGGTCTATGCCGCCGCCAAGCATGGCGTTGTCGGGTTGACCAAATCGGCGGCCGCCGAATACGCGACCAAGGGTGTGCGGATCAACGCCATTTGCCCCGCTCACACGAGAACCGCCATGGTGGACGGGTTTGTCCGCGTTTCCGGCGCGCCGGAGGCTGAAGCGCTGGCGGAACTGACACGTGGCATGCCGATGAAGCGGGTAGCGGAAGTCGACGAGATCATCACCGCGATCCTGTTCGCCGCCGACCCGGCCAACTCCTTCATGACCGGCCATGCACTGGCCATCGACGGCGGCGTCGGCGCGATCTGACCCCTGGCGATCCAGCCAGATGCCGCGTGGGAACTTCCCGCGCCCTTGTCCGTTCCCGTACAGCGTATATAATTTAGCCAGGCACCAACCCCAGACACCGAAGAAAGGCACCAGACGTGCCGCAAAGCGTCCAGACACGCCGCGAGAAACAAAAGGCCGAACTGCGCTCCGAACTGGTCGAAGCCGCGCATAAGCTCGTCCAGGAAGAAGGCTATGATGGCCTGACCATCCGCAAGCTGGCCAAGCGGGTCGGCTACGCGCCGATGTCGGTCTATTCCTATTTCGCCGACAAGCAGGACATCCTGTTCGCGCTGGCCGAAGATGCCTTCGAAACGCTTGCCCGCCGCATCGAGGAGCATCCGTCCGACGATCCGATCGAGGCCTTGAAGGTCGTCATGACCGAATATGCCGCCTTCGGGCTCGGCAATCCCAACGAATACCGCACCGTCTTCATGACCGAAAAGACCAAGCTGCCGGAAGGCAGGAGCTATGAAGACATGGAAGAGGGCAACCCGGCGATGAAAGCGCTCATCAAGCGGGTCGAGGCCTGCATCGCCGCGGGCAAATTGCACGGTGATGCGCGCGCCATCGCCACCATGCTGTGGGCGGTGGGCCACGGCACCATATCGCTGCTGATCACTTTTCCGTTCTATCCCTTCGGCGACCCGCAGGCTTTCGTGAAGCGGATGTGCGATTCCACCCTCGCCTCGCTCAGCACGCAAAACGTGCCGCCGCTGACCGAAACACCGGTCAACTGCTGAGCGGGTAATTCTGACATCTGACCCGATCGGATCGTGACGCGCTGCTGTGTCAGTACGTCGCTATTTTCGTCATTCAAAAAAATTTGTCGTACGTGTACGTTTTCTGACTTGAAGATCGGCGTCTCCAGACGTATCTGTACGTTTTACCGTACATGTACGGAAAAGATTCAAGCGCTAAACTGGAGACCGACCATGAAAAAGATTGTCCTCACCCTCGCAGCCGTTCTGGCTCTTTCGGGCTCGGCTTTCGCCGCCAACACCACCCACCGGGTCAAGCAGGTGCCGGCTGCGACCTGCGTCGACACCAAGACCAATGTGAAGCTCGATTGCGCCTCGACCGGCTCGGTCGAGAAGAAGGGCACCACGGAAAACACCGTTGACAGCAAGGGCCCGCGCCTTGGCATCAGCATCAACCCGTGGATCGTGCCGAGCGTATTCTAATATTTTCGCCAGACGCTTCTGGCCGGCACAAGCCGGCAAAGCAATTCCAGGAAAAGTGTGGACGGTTTTGCGTCTGGAATTGCGTCAAGAAAAAGAGTTAGAGCAATTCGCCGTTTCCGTGAAACGGTGAAGTGCTCTAGGTGAGTATGTCAGCCTATCGAGATCGGCAGCTTCGTCGCCGAGCTCTCGAAGGCGGCGTCGATCAGCTTCTGCATGTCGGCGGCGCGCCGGAAGGACGGGTCGCCGTTCTGCCCGGCATCAAGCGCGTCGACAAAACGCTGGGCGTTGCGCTTGGCATCCGGCAGGCCCAGCTCTCGCCAGAGCTGAACATCGACGTCCTCTCCCAGGCACGCCGACAGCCGCGCAGCCTTGCCATCGGTCTCGACCTTGAGCGCTCCTTTGGTGCCGTGCAACGCCAGCGACAGGTCATTGCCATGGCCGGTTGTGTAGCGGCTCGCCATGATTGTCGCCAGCGCGCCGGATGTCAGCCGTGCCGTCATCGCCACACTGTCATTGGCGTCGAGCACGTAGTCGCCGATCCGTTCGCCCTCGGCCTTCGGAAACGTCACCAGATCAGCGTGCAGGCTGACAATATCCTGGGCCGCGCCATAGGTGGCGAAGTCCAGTATATGGATGCCGACATCGCCCAGAACCCCCGTGGAACCATGCCGGGTCGACAGGCGCCACAGCCATTTGTCCTCGACGCGCCAGTCGCCCCAGGACTTGCTGACCAGCCAGCTCTGCTTGTAGCTCGCCTCGACATGGCGCAGTTCGCCGATCGCGCCGGCCAACACCAGACGCCGTGCTTCCTGGATCGCCGGTGAATTGCGATAGGTCAGGTTGACCATGTTGACGAGGCCGGCGGCCTCGGCCGCTTCGGTCATGGCAAGCGCGTCGGCCTGGTTCGGCGCCAGTGGCTTTTCGCAAAAGACATGTTTTCCCGCGGCAAGCAGCGCCAGGGTCGTTGCCTTGTGCACGCCGTCCGGCGTCGCGTTGATGGCGGCGTCGAAATCGCCCCAGGCGATCGCCGATTCAAGGCTCTCGAAAGAAACGCCGATCTCGTTGGCAGCGGCAAACGCCGCCGCGCGGCCGGGCAGCTGGTCGACACAGGCGACAATGCTGCAGCCGGGAACCTTTGCGAACTCTTCGATATGATGTCCGGCGATCCAGCCGGTACCGAGCAAGAGCAAGCGATGCATCAGATCAGGTCCCCCATCAGCTCAGGCCCCCCATCAGTTCAGGCCCTTGTCGCCGTCGGCATGCAGGCGCAGGCCCTTCTGCACGATCTTCTCCTTGGCCTTGTTCGTCGGCACGTTCGGCGCATTGGTAATGCCGGACCATGCGGGCGCCGGGTTGTGCGCCCAGTGCACGGCATTGCGCAGCACCTGCTGCACGCCCTCATTGTGATAGATCGGATAGGTCTCGTGGCCGGGCGAGAAATAGAAGATGCGGCCGGCACCGCGCTGGTAGGTCAGCCCGGAGCGGAACACCTCGCCGCCCTCGTACCAGGAGACGAACACCGTCTCCAGCGGCTCCGGCACCGCGAACGGCTCGCCATACATTTCCGTCTCGCCGATCTCCAGGCATTCGCCGATGCCTTGCGCGATCGGGTGGCCGCGGTTGATCGCCCAGACACGCTCGCGCTCACCCGCCTCGCGCCATTTCAGCGAACAGGGCGTGCCCATCAGCCGCTTGAAGATCTTCGAATAGTGGCCGGAGTGGAGCACGATCAGCCCCATGCCTTCCCAGACCCGCTTCTGCACGCGCTCGACGATCTCGTCCTTGACCTCGCCATGCGCCGCGTGACCCCACCACAGAAGCACATCGGTAGCGGCAAGGCGCTTCTCGCTCAGGCCGTGCTCCGGTTCCTGCAAGGTGGCGGTGCTCGCCTCGATGCCCTTGTCCTGATTGAGCGCGGCCGCAATCGTGCCATGCATGGTCAGGGGATAGAGGTCGCGCACGGCGGCATTGGTCTGCTCATGGACGTTCTCGCCCCAGACGACAGCTTTAATAGGCATTTTTCCTCTCCAAAGCGCTTTGAATATCGCATCCACGGAGGTCTTGGGAAGATACCTCCGACAAAATTGCGGAAAATCAGGGCTTGCGGCTTTTCCGGCCGGGGACGGTCTTGGCCTTGCCAGGCTTGGCGGGCGCGCCAGGAATGGCCGAGCCGGTGATCGACACCGGATCGCTGGCCGGGAACGTATCCTCGAGGCCTTCCTCGAGTTCCTCTTCGGCGCTTGGCGCTTCGCGCTGCTCATGCTCAAGCGAGCGGACGGCGGGCGTCTTTTTCACCGGCGACTTCGGCGCGGACTTTGACGGCATCGACACTTCTCCCTCGACTTGTTGCCGCACAACGGACGCGGGCGGCAAAACGTTCCGGGATCAGACCGCCGCGTCGCGTGCTCCCTCGGAGAGGAAAGTAAAGACATAGTCTGAGAAGGAACGCCAGCACTCGACCCGGAAGGCGTCATCGGCCGTGCGCAACAACACGATCTCGGTCTTGCCGAGGATGGTGCGCGAGGCCGCGCCCACCGGGAAGGCTTCGAGCGACAGGTCCTGCGGGCACCCTGAATTGATCGTTGCGGCAGCCCCGGCACCAGTAACTGATATCGCGATGTTGCGATGCGAGATGCCAACCGCCGAATGCAGGGCGGAAACCCCTGTGCAATCGGCGAGCGGATCGTTTCCAGCCTCATCGATGACCAGCCATTCGTCGGGGCCGAGCCACAAAGCAGTGCGCCCTGCCTTTGACGCCGAGGTTTTCGGCTTCTTCGGCAAGGTCAGGTCGAGCGCCTTTGACAATGCAGCAACCGAAGCCTCCGGCACGCGCAGCGAGATGCGCTCCGCCGGCGGCAGGATCTCGACCTTGACGCTCGGCGCCGTTGTGCTGCGACCAGCCAGGGCCGGACGGCGTTCGACCGAAGGCGTTGCGGCCGCAGCCGACTTCTTTGCACCAGCCTTAGCCATTGAGGCGCCCTCCTGTCTCGTCGAAGAACACCATGCCGGTAACCTCCACTTCGATCACCCCGTTCGGCATCGGCACGTAGAGCGTGTCGCCCATCCGGTCGCGGCCGCCGGCGACCAGCGCCAGCGCGATCGAACGGCCGCAATTTTCCGACCAGTAGCTTGATGTGACATGGCCGATCATCTTCATCGGGATCGCCTGTTTCGGATCCTCGACGATCTGCGCGCCCTCTTCCAGCACGACCTTCGGATCCTTGGTCTTGAGACCAACCAGCTGCTTGCGCCCCTTGGCGACCAGATCCGGCCGCGCCATGCCCCTGATGCCGACGAAATCGGTCTTCTTCTTGCCGACCGCCCAGTCTAGGCCAGCGTCGTTCGGCGTCACCGTGCCGTCCGTATCCTGGCCGACGATGATGTAGCCCTTTTCGGCGCGCAGCACGTGCATCGCCTCGGTGCCGTAGGCAACAGCACCGTGCTTCTGGCCCTCCGCCCACAGCGCTTCCCAGACGGCCTGACCATAGTCGGCCGGGACGTTGACTTCGAAGCCGCGCTCGCCGGTGAACGACATGCGGAACAGCCGTGTCGGCACACCGCAGATCTTGCCCTCGCGTACCGACATGTGCGGCAGACCCTCATCGGACAAATCGATGCCTTCGACCAGCGGCGCGATGATGTCGCGTGATTTTGGCCCCTGTACGGCGATGACAGCCCATTGCTCGGTGATTGAGGTCAACCAGACATTGAGATGCGGGAACTCGGTCTGGAGGTAATCCTCCATGTGGTTCATGACGCGCGGCGCACCGCCCGTCGTCGTCGTCACATGGAAACGGTCCGGCGCCAGCCTGCCGACGACGCCGTCATCATAGATGAAGCCGTCCTCGCGCAGCATGATGCCATAGCGGCAACGGCCAGGCTCCAGCTTCTCCCACGGATTGGTGTAGAGCAGCTCCATGAATTTGGCGGCGTCCGGCCCGACCACTTCGATCTTGCCCAGCGTCGAAGCATCGAACAGGCCAGCCTTGGTGCGAACCCCGACGCATTCGCGGTCGACCGCGGCATGCATGTCTTCGCCGCCCTTGGGGAAATACCAGGCACGTTTCCACTGGCCGACATCCTCGAACACGGCACCTTGTGCCTCGGCCCAGGGATGGATCGCCGTCTTGCGCGTCGGGTCGAAAAGCGGCCCGCGCGCATGGCTGACGATCGCGCCAAAGGTGACCGGCGTATAGGGCGCGCGGAACGTCGTCAGGCCGACCTCCGGGATAGGCTTGCCCAGCGTCTCGGCCGCAATCGCCAGGCCGTGCATGTTGGACGTCTTGCCCTGGTCGGTCGCCATCCCGTTGGTGGTGAAGCGCTTGACGTGCTCGATCGAGCGCATGCCTTCATGCACCGCCTGGCGGATGTCCTTGGCTGTGACATCGTTCTGGAAATCGACGAAGGCCTTGACCGTCTTGTCCGGTCCGGCGCCGGGGGCGGCACCCAGCATGCCGCGCGACCAGCTCTCCGAGGCATCGACCTTCGGCTTGGAACCCTTGGCAAGCTTTGCGCCGGCATCCCTGGCTGCCTTGGCGCCGGCGGCGTACGCCTCGTCAACCGATGCCGACAGCCCGTCAGTGCCGTTGCAGGCGCCAACCGAGACGCAATCCTGCGCATAGGTGCCTGGCACGAAGCGCTTGGTCTCGTCGTTGAAGGCGACCTTGCCGCGCGACTGCGAGAACAGATGCACCGACGGCGTCCAGCCGGCCGACATCAGGATCGCATCGACCGGGATGGTGCGTTCGCCGCCGCCATTCTTCGGCTGCACTGTCATCGACGACACCCGCAATTTGCCGCCGGCGCGGATCACCGCGCGGCCGAAATTGACCTCGATGCCGAGCGCCCTCGCCTCGTCGATGACCGGTCCGGTCGGATGGTCGCGCAGGTCGACGATTGCCGCCACATTGACGCCGGCCTTCTTGAGGTCGATCGCTGCGGCATAGGCGGAATCATTGGCGGTGTAGACGCCGACATTTTTGCCGACCGCCACACCATAGTGGTTGAGGAAGGTCCGCGCCGCACCCGCCAGCATGATGCCCGGCCGGTCATTGTCGGCGAACACCATGTGGCGCTCGATGGCACCGGAAGCCAGCACCACGCGCTTGGCGCGGACCTGCCACAGCCGCTCACGCGGCAAGTCATGGCCCGGGGCCTTCAGATGATCGCTGACGCGCTCGACCAGGCCGACGAAATTCTGCGCATAGTAGCCAAACGCCGTCGTGCGCGACAGCACGCGGACATTGTCCATGGCGCTCAGCCTGGCGATCGCCGCCTGCGCCCAGCCAAAACCGTCCTGGCCGTCGATTTTCGCGCCGCTCTCGAAACGCAGGCTACCGCCGAACTCGGCCTGCTCGTCAGTGAGGATGACACGCACGCCGGTCTCAGCCGCCGCCAGTGCCGCCGCGATGCCGGCGGCACCGCCGCCCAGCACCAGCACGTCGCAATGCGCGTAGCGGGAGGAATAATGGTCGGGATCAGGGTTGTCCGGAGAAACGCCAAGGCCGGCTGCTTCGCGGATCCTGGGCTCGTAAAGACTCTTCCAAGCCGCCTTCGGCCACATGAAGGTCTTGTAGTAGAAGCCGGCCGAGAACATCGGCGATGCGATGTCATTGACCGCGCCGACATCGAAGGCCAGCGATGGCCAGCGGTTCTGCGAGTTGGCGGCGAGCCCGTCATAGAGCTCCTGCACGGTGGCGCGCACATTCGGCGTCTTGCGCGCATCGTCACGCACGATCTGAACCAGCGCGTTGGGCTCTTCCGCGCCGGCCGACAGGAAGCCGCGCGGCCGGTGGTACTTGAACGAGCGGCCGACCAGATGCACGCCATTGGCAAGCAGCGCCGAGGCCAGCGTGTCGCCCTCGATGCCGGTATGGGACTGGCCGTCGAAGCTAAACCGCGCGGTCTTGGCCTGGCTGAGGCGACCAGCGCTCGGGATACGGAACGCGCCGCTCATTTTGCAGCTCCCGGCAGCTTGGAGGGTTTCGGCTCGCCGGCCTTGTAGGTCATCACGAACTTGTCGGTGACGGTGTCGCGGACAGCGTTGAAGAACCTCGCGCAGCCATGCATGTGCCGCCAGCGCTCATAGATGATGCCCTTGGGGTTCGAGCGGATGAAGAAGAACTTTTCGAAATCGTCATCGCTCTCATCAGCCATGTTGGCCGAGCGCGCAATATGCGCCTCGCCGGCGTTGCGGAATTCGAGCTCCGGGCGCTCTTCCTCGCAATAGGGGCAGCGGATGAGAAGCATCGTCTTGGTTCCTACAATTCGCCGTGGCCGACGTGAGCGCCGGCAGGTTGGTCGCAAAGCCGCTGGCCCATAGCCGCAAAAGGCGCAACGAGCCGGATGCGCTCCTCAACGCTTGCAGCCGGGCGAAACAGATCGCGATACGCCATGTTGCCGATGGTAAGTTGCATCGGATCGGTCGTGACGATGACGCGACGTGGCTCGAATGATTCGTCCTCGTCGAGATCAGCAGGCCGGTTCTCTACGAACATGACCACTTTCTGGCCGCCGCTCCACACGCAGGCCAGGATGCCGTCATCGACGGTAAACGGCCAGTTGGCCTCGTTTCCGGCGCGGCTGATCGGCTGCGTGCGGAATTCGTCCGCCGAAGGAAAATGGAACATGCCCTGTTCCCCCGCCAGCACCAGCGGCATGGCGACAGCCATCTGCGCCATCATCATCAGTGCGCCACCGCCGCCGCTGCCGCCTCGTCGATGAGCCGGCCGGTGCGGAAGCGCTCGATGGTGAAGGGTGCGTTGATCGGATGCGGATCGTCTTTGGCAATCGTATGGGCAAAGACATGGCCCGAGCCGGGCGTTGCCTTGAAGCCGCCCGTGCCCCAGCCGCAATTGACGTAGAGGCCGGGCACCGGCGTCTTGGCCAGGATCGGCGAACGGTCCGGCGTGACGTCGACGATGCCGCCCCAGGACCGCAGCATCTTCATACGCGTGAAGATCGGGAACATCTCGCAGATGGCGTCCAGCGTATGCTGCAATATGTGCAGGCCGCCGGTCTGCGAATAGGAGACATACTGGTCGGTGCCGGCGCCGATCACCAGCTCGCCCTTGTCGGACTGCGAGATATAAGCGTGCACGGTGTTCGACATCACCACACAAGGCACGACCGGCTTGACCGGCTCCGACACCAGCGCCTGCAGCGGATAGCTTTCCAGCGGCATGCGCACGCCGGCCATGTTCATGATGACCGAGGAGTGCCCGGCGGCCACCACGCCGACCTTCTTGGCGCCGATGAAGCCACGCGTTGTGTCGACGCCCATGACGGCGCCGTTCGGTGCGCGCTTGACGCCGGTGACCTCGCAATTCTGGATGATGTGGACGCCGCGCGCCGAAGCGCCACGCGCATAGCCCCAGGCCACCGCGTCATGGCGCGCCGTACCGCCGCGTCGCTGCAAGGCAGCACCGACGACCGGATATCGTGCTTCTTTAGAGATGTTGAGCGGCGGGCAGAATTCCTTCGCCTGTTCCGGCGACAGCCATTCATTGTCGATGCCGTTCAGCCGGTTGGCATGAACGTGGCGCTTCAGCACCTGGATGTCATGCACATTGTGCGCCAGCATCATGACGCCGCGCGCCGAATACATGACGTTGTAGTTGAGCTCCTGGGAGAGCCCATCCCACAGCTTCAGCGCATGGTCATAGATGCCCGCGCTCTCGTCATAGAGATAGTTGGAACGGATGATGGTGGTGTTGCGGCCGGTGTTGCCGCCGCCGAGCCAACCCTTTTCCAGCACCGCGACATTGGTGATGCCATGCACCGTGGCGAGATAATAGGCGGTGGCCAGGCCATGGCCGCCGGCGCCGACGATGATGACGTCATATTCCTTCTTGGGCTCAGGTGAGGACCATTGTTCCTCCCAGCCTTTATGGCCGCGCATGGCCTCCCGGGCGATGGCGAATACCGAATATTTTTTCAACGTCCTGGCCTCTCGCCGAAAAGGTCTCGCAAATGGCGTCGGGGCGTTCACTCAGCCCCGGCGCGCGAGGTGTATCACTAGCGAAACAGCGCTTCCACCCTTGCGCTGTTTGCGACGGCGCTTGCCGTTTTGCGCCGCGGTGGAAAAGGACACACTTAGGCTGGCTCCCATGAGAGCCTTCAGCCACATTGCCTGTCGCGAAATTCTGGAGGACGGCTATGGGCAATGCCTGGTGGAATCTGACGTTGCGCTTCCTGCTGGAACTTGCCGCCTTGCTCGGTCTCGGCGTCGCCGGCTGGAGTCTCTCCGGTGGCGTGTGGCGCTGGATTGTCGCGCTGGCCGTACCACTCATCGCGGCGGCACTCTGGGGAACCTTCGCTGTGCTCAATGACCCGAGCCGCTCGGGTCGTGCGCCAGTTCCCGTGCCCGGCATAGTGCGTCTGGTGCTCGAACTCGTCATCCTGTTTGGCGGCGCGGCCGGATTCTATGTGGCCGGTCATTCTACTACGGGCGTCATCATCGCCGTGCTTATCGCCATCAGCTACGCATTTTCGCTCGATCGCCTCGGTTGGCTGGTGAGGCAATAGCCTGGATCGAAGCGGCCTTCGCAGGCGCCCGGCGCGACGACGACCACGCCCGAAGCGCGCGCCTTCGTCGAAGGCATCCATGCCTTGAAGCGCATGGCGCAGCCGGAAGAGATCGCCCGCTCGGCGCTTTATCTTGCCTCCGACGCCTCGAGCTTCACCACCGGAACCGCGCTGTTTGCCGATGGCGGCGTCTCGATCAACCGGACGTGAAGAATTTTTGCGGCGAACAGGCTGGTTCGTCGCTTTGACGCAGCCTGCCGGACTTGCTTTTTCGGTGCGATTTGGCGATTCCGTTTTGTTGAAACGGGTCTTCTTGCCAAAACAGGTCCTGGAACCATGATGCTGATCCGAACCTATGTCGCCCAGAGCGCAATCGAGGGCGTCGGCATGTTCGCCGCCGAGCCAATCCAGAAAGGCGCCTCGATCTGGCGGCTTGACCCGGATTTCGACCGGCTGATCCCGAAGGACAAATATGAGGCCGCACCCCAGCCTCTGAAGGAATTGCTCGACCGCTATGCCTATCCGAGCCCCGATCGGCCGGGTTTCATGGTCTATGAGGTCGACAATGGCCGCTTCATGAACCATTCGGCGACGCCAAATACCGATTTTTCGCAGTATGGTGGGGCAACAGCGACCCGCGACATCGCCGCCGGTGAAGAGATCACCTGCGACTACGGCGAGTTCTTCGAGGATTTCGAACGGCTGCACCTGGCCACGGCCTAGTTGGCGCCCTATCTCGGGGTGACCGTGGCAATTTGGCTGTTGTCCTGCATTTCGACTGTGGACAGCGCGGCTTGATTCTGCTATCAGCCGCCACAATTCGTGGTGTCGACCGCCGCGGAGGCAAGTGGCTATGGTCGCTTGCCTGTTGATATCAAACCCGAAAGACAGGATTGCCCGTGCAGGTACTCGTCCGCGACAATAACGTTGATCAGGCGCTTCGCGCGCTCAAGAAGAAGATGCAGCGCGAAGGCATTTTCCGCGAAATGAAGATGCGCGGTCACTACGAGAAGCCTTCCGAAAAGCGCGCCCGTGAAAAGGCCGAGGCCGTTCGCCGCGCCCGCAAGCTGGCCCGCAAGCGCGCCCAGCGCGAAGGCCTGCTGCCGATGACGCCGCGCCCGGTTGCTGCTGGCGCCGCCGGTGGTCCTGGTGGTGCTCCGCGTCCGCCGCGGTTCTAACGCCTATTTTTCGTCCTTTTCGAAGGATATTAGAGGTGGCGCGATGCGGAATCGCCGCCACCTTTTTGTTTTGATTGTGACCCGGCCCGGAGGGGGGATCCGGACCCGAATGACGGCGCAAGTGAGGACAGGGCAGACATGAACGCAACAAGCGTGGAGCGCGGGACCGCATTGCGTGGTTTCGCCCTGGCAGCGGCCCTGCTTTCCGGACTGGTGCTTGCCGGTTGCCAGACATCAGGCCCGGCTGGCGAATTCAACAACATCGACAAGGCGCAAGGGTCGAGCGAGAACATCTCCTCGCTGTCGGCGGTCATCCAGCGCAATCCCCAGGATCCCGAAGGCTACAATGTGCGCGGCTCGGCCTATGGCCGGGGCGGCCAGTACCAGGCAGCGCTCAAGGATTTCAACCAGGCCATCCAGCTCAATCCGAATTTCTACCAGGCCTATTCCAACCGCGCACTCATCCAGCGCTTCCTCGGCAATCAGCCCGCCGCGCTCGACGACTACAACAAGTCGATCCAGATCAACGGCAATTATGACGCTGCCTATATCGGCCGTGGTAATCTCTACCGCAAGGCAGGCCGCACCCAGGATGCCTTCAACGACTTCCAGAAGGCGATCCAGCTCGATACGACCGACGCCCGCGCCTACCACAATCGCGGCCTGATCTATCAGAGCCAGGGCCAGCACAAATTCGCCATCGAGGATTTCTCGACCGCCATCTCGCTGGCGCCGGACGCGGCCGAGCCCTACAACGGCCGTGGCCTCTCCTACCTGGCGACGGGCGACGAGGACAATGCCTTCTCCGACTTCAATATGGCCATCAAGCTCGACGGCCAGAACGCCGAGGCCTGGGCCAACCAGGCGCTGATCTACGAGCGGCGTGGCGACAAGGCCAAGGCAGCGAAATCCTATCGCGAAGCCGTGCGCCTCAACCCCAGCTACCAGCCGGCCAAGGATGGCCTCGCCCGCGTCAGCTGATCTCCGATTTCGCCAACTGCCCTGCGCAAAAGCGCGGGGCATCCAAATGCGCCGTCCTCTGCGTGTCCAAAAAGACGCAGTCCGGCTACCGCGCGTTAACCCCAGCAACAAGCTGTTAACGCTTGCCTTGTTCACGCCAAGTTTTCGACGGAACGGTCTGGGCACTCGAACCGTTATTCGAAGTTATTTGCGAAAGGACCCTCCCATGATCAAGAAACTCGCCTGTGCCGCTGCCCTCGCCACGATGGTATTCGCCGTCGCTCCGGCCAGCGCCGGCAAGCTGCAGCTCGGCACGCTCGACTGCACCATCGATGGCGGCACTGCTTACATCGTTGCCTCCAACAAGGGCGTGTCCTGCGTCTTCCGTCCCTATCACCATGGACCGTCCGAGGTTTACACCGGCGTCATCTCCAAGGTCGGCCTCGACGTTGGCCAGACGCATCAGGGCCAGTTGATCTGGGCGGTTTTTGCCGCGACCCGCGACCGTGACGCAGGCGATCTCGCCGGCAGTTATTATGGCGTCAACGCCGAGGCGAGCGTCGTCACCGGCGGCGGCGCCAATCTGCTGGTGGGTGGCTTCGACAGCGCCTTCATGCTGGAGCCGCTCAGCGTCCAGGCGCAGACCGGCGTCAACCTCGCCGTGGCCGTGACCTCGCTTGAGTTGATCCACTCGTTCAAGTGATTGCATGGAGCCATGCGCTCCCCTCTACTCTGCGGCGCGGAACCAGATAGACTGGTTCCGCGCCGTTTGATTTTGAGGGGAACAGTATGCCGAAGACAGCCATTGCCGCTGCCGTGATTGCAACCGCGCTTTCCGGCGCAGCACAGGCGCAGGACCGGGGTGTCGAACTCGGCAGGCTTGAATGCGCCATAGCAGGCGGCACCGGCTTCATCTTCGGCTCGAGCAAGGATCTGAGCTGCACCTTCACCCCGGCCGACAAGAGCTTCGCGCCCGAAGCCTATTTCGGCGCCGTCAACAAATATGGCCTCGACATCGGCACCACCAAGCAGACGGTGATGCAGTGGCTGGTGCTGACGCCGCTGAAGAACATCTACGCGCCGGGCGCACTGGCGGGCGACTATATCGGCGCCAGCGCCGAAGTGACGGCGGCCGTCGGCGCCGGCGCCAATCTCCTGGTCGGCGGCTCCTCGCAGGCGTTTACGCTCCAGCCGCTCAGCCTGCAGACGCAGACCGGCATCAATCTCGCCATCGGCGTCAGCCAGTTCCAGTTGCGCAGCACCGAGAACTGATCGCGTAACGACGACGGCCAATCGCAGCTGAAGGCCGTAAAAAATTGTCAAAAACCGCTTGAGCTCAACTGCGGTTGAGGTCCTACAAGCCTGCTCCACTGAAGCAACATCTTGATCTCGGCGCGCATGGTCCTGCCGGAAAGCCTCGCTGGCTTCTGGTGCCATGCGACAGCGTCGGGATATGCAAGGCAGGGGTGGACATGTCTGAAATCGGTACAAACAGGGTCGACTGGCGCGCTTTGTGGGCGAGCGGCGACCTGGCACGCTTCTGCTTCATCAGCCTCGGCATCCTGCTGCACGCCACCAATGAGACGATGGTGGCGACCGTCATGCCGGCCATGGTCGGTGAAATGGCCGGGGTGCAGCTCGTCGGCTGGTCTCTGGCGGTCTATGAGCTCGGCGCCATCGTCGCAGGTGCGGCGGCCGGACGGCTGGTGAGCTACGTGGCGCTGCGCACCAACATGGTGGTCGCCGCCCTGCTCTATGCCACCGGGGCATTGATCTGCGCCACCTCGCCCTCCATGCAACTGTTCCTTGCCGGCCGCCTGGTCGAGGGGCTTGGCGGCGGCGCGCTGGTGTCGCTGGCCTACGTCTCGGTCGAGCGGCTGTTTTCGCGCGCCATCTGGCCGCAGCTTTTCGGCATCATGTCGGCGATCTGGGGCGTCGCCGCCTTCAGCGGCCCGATGCTGGGCGCGATCATGACTGAGCTTTTGTCATGGCGCTGGGCCTTCGGGGTCTTCACTCTCGGCGGCACGGCCATGGCGCTGTCCAGCTTCATCGTGCTCAACACGCCAGAGGCAACGCGACCGGTCCCCAGCGCCGCCAAGGTGCCGCCCTTCCCGTTTGCAGCCCTTGCCTGCCTCGCGGTCGCCGTGGTGCTGATCGCCTTGGCCGGCGTCGATATCGCGCCGCTGCGTTCCTCCCTGCTGATCGTGCTTGGCCTCGCCGGCCTGGCGCTGTTCTTCGCCATCGACGGGCTGAAGCCGCGCTCGCGGCTGTTCCCGTCGCGGCTGTTCTCGTGGCGCACGCCAGTCGGCGCCGGCATGACCATGGTCGCCGCCTTTTCGGTTGCGACCGTCTCCTTCGGCGTCTACGGGCCGCTGCTTTTGACCAGCCTCCACGACATTCCGCTTTTGACCACCGGCTACATCATCGCCGCCGAATCGATCGCCTGGTCGATCCTGTCGATCCTCGTCGCCAACGCGCCGCCGCAGCGTGAGCGGCTGATCATTGTCGTCGGCGCGCTGATGATCGCGGCGGGCATTGCCGGCTTTGCTTATACGATACCCCTTGGCTCGATCCCGCTGATCCTGTTCTGCGCCTTGTTGCAGGGCGGCGGCTTCGGCATCGCCTGGCCGTTCCTGGCGCGCGTCATCGTCGCCTCCGCGCCCGACAACGAACAGACCATCGCCTCGGCCGCGGTGCCGACCATGCAGCGCATCGGCTATGCCGTGGGTGCCGCGCTTGCCGGCATCGTCGCCAATGCCAGCGGTTTCTCGCAAGGGTTGAACCACGACGCGGCTGCCAATGTCGCGAGCTGGCTGTTCCTCGCCTTCGTGCCGCTCGGCATCCTCGGTTGCCTGGCGGCCTTACGGGCATCCGCGGCTTCAAACCGGCCCGTGGAAGCCATTGGCTGACACAGGTTCAGTCAGGAGTTGCCTCAGTCGACCCGCAGTCGATAGCCGACACCGGTCTCGGTGGTGATGTGGTGCGGCTGGTCGGGGGTCTTCTCGATCTTCTGCCTGAGCTGCCTCACATAGACCCTGAGATACTGCACATCGGTCGAGTCGCCCCAGATCTGCTTCAGGATGAAGTGGTGGGTCAGCACCTTGCCGGCATGCTGCACCAGGATGCGCAATATGTCGTATTCCTTCGGCGAGAGTTTTATCTCCTTGCCTTCGACCTTGACGATGCGTTTGACCAGATCGACGCTGAGGTCGCCGCTCTGGAATACAGGCTTTTCGCCCTGTTGCTGGAACTTGTGCCGCAGCGCCACGCGGATGCGCGCCACCAGTTCGTTCATACCGAACGGCTTGGTGACATAATCGTCGGCACCGAGTTCCAGGGCCTGGACAATGCCGGCCTCGTCGGTGCGGCTGGAGAGAATGACGACGGGAATGTCGAGGCCGTCGTCACGCCATTTGCGCAGAAGCTCATGGCCGCTCATGCCAGGCAGGCCGAGATCAAGCAGCACCAGATCCGGCTTTTCCTCGTCCATCAGCTCGATCGCCGCCTTGGCGTTCGGCGCCTCGCTGACCGCATAACCCTGGCTGCCGAGGCCGACCCGAAGCAGTTTGCGGATCGGTGGCTCGTCATCGACGACCAGTATCCTGACATTCGCGTTCGTCATGCCAAATCACCCACATCATTGTCGTCCGTCGTGGTGGAGCCGAAATCGGGCGGGTTCGTCGGCTTCGGCATCTTGATGGTGAAAACCGCGCCCGAACGGTCTGTTCGGTTTGCCGCTGTGATCGTACCGCCCATCGCCTCGATGAAACCGCGGCAGATAGACAGGCCGAGCCCGGTGCCGGCGCGAACCTGGTCGCGCTTGCGCACCCGGTAGAACGTGTCGAAAATCCGTTCCAGGTCACCGGGGGGAATGCCCCGCCCCTCGTCCATGATCTGCAGGATGACGGAATCATTGTCGGTCCAGCCCTGCACGCGGATCGTCGAGCCTGCCGGCGCGTATTTCGCGGCATTGTCGAGGAGGTTGAACAGCGCCTGCTCGAACAGGACGGGATCGACTTTCAACATCGGCAAATCCGAGGGGATATCCACCTCCGTCTTGTGCTCGCCGATGATTTTCCTGGCCCTCTGCAAGGCTGAGCCGACGATGTCGCCGACATAGTGGAAAGCGAAATTCGGCTCCATTGCGCCGGACTCGATCTTGGTCATGTCGAGCAGGTTGGCGATGAAACGGTTCAGCCGCTCGGATTCATCAAGCACGGTCGTCAGCAGCTCCGCCCGGTCCTCTTCGGGAAGTGCCGGCGCGAATTCCCGCAGCGTGCCGGCCGCGCCCATGATGGCGGCGAGCGGCGTCTTCAGATCGTGCGAGATGGAGGTCAGCAGCGCCGAGCGCAGCCGGTCCGCCTCGGCCAGGAGCTTGGCCCGGTCGACATCGGCTACCAGCTGGATGCGTTCGATGGCGACCGCTGCCTGGTCGGCCAGCGCGTCGAGCAGGCGCTGCTGTTCCGGCGTCAGCAGCGGGCCTTGCTTGTCATTGTCGAGGCCGACGACACCGATTGCAGTGCGCCCTGTCCGCAACGGAAGATAGAGGCGCTTGGCGCCAGGCAGCGTGTCTGCGCCGCGCCCCGCGGCGCGGTTATGCTCCCAGGCCCAGCGGGCAGCGGCGATGTCGGCCTCGGCCAGCGTGTCATCAGGCGGATAGCCGGCCTTGACGGTGATGGTGCCGTCTTCGGGCAGAAGCAACACCACCCGCAGCTTCAGCATCGAGGCGATCTGGAAAGCGGTGGCCCACAAAACGTCGTCGAGCGTGCCGGCACCGGCGAGCTTCTTGGAGAAGAGGTAGATATCCTCCGTGGCCCTTGCCCGTGAGCGGGCAGCGACGGCCTGGCGCTGCACGCGCACCGTCAGATTGCTGGCGATGACGGCGACGACCAGGAACACGCCGAGCGCGACGATGCTCTCCGGATCCCGGATCGTCAGCGTGTAGCGCGGCTCCAGGAAGAAATAGTTGAAGGCAAGGGCGCTGGCGAGACAGGCGTACAGAGCCGGCCATAGACCACCGGTCACCGCCGACGCCAGCACCCCGATAAGGAAGATGATCGCGAGGTTGCGAACATCGAGAAACTGGTCGAGCAGGACGGCGAAGGCGAGCGAGCCGGCGACATAGGCCGTGGCCAGGAGATAGGGCCAGATCTGGAATGGCGTCTGCTCGTCCGCGGTCCTGACGTTCCTCGACGTCGCCTCGGTGCTGCGTTCGGTTCCCGAAATGACATGGACGCTGATGTCGCCAGCGTTGCGGATCAGATCATAGGTCAGCGATCCCTCGATCAATTCGCGCCAGCGCGAGCGGGTCGGCCGGCCGACCACGATATGAGTGAAATTGTTCGCCGTCGCATAGCGCACGATATCCTGTGCCACATTCTGACCCGGAATGGTCGTCACCTCGGCACCAAGCTGCTGGGCGAGGCGCAGATTGTTTGCGAGCCGGTCCTTGTCCTCCTCGGGCATGCTGGCCGAGCGGGGACTGTCGACATGCAGTGCCGTCCACGGGGCACGCAGCCGGTCGGCCAGCCTGCGCGCATAGCGGATGCGGGCCGCGCCGCCCGGGCGCGCATCGAGGCAGACGAGGACCCTTTCCCCAGCCGCCCAGGGGCCCTGGATGGCATGGGACTGCATGTGATTGAGCAACTGCTCGTCGACGCGCTGCGCGGTGCGGCGCAGCGCCAATTCCCTGAGCGCCGTCAGGTTGCCGGGCGAAAAATAATTCTCGATGGCGCGCTGCGCGGTGTTGGGGAAGTAGACCTTGCCTTCCTCTAGCCGCTTGATCAGGTCGTCGGGGGTGAGATCGATGATCTCGACATCGTCGGCCTGGTCGATGACGGAGTCTGGAACCGTCTCGCGGACCCTGACCTTGGTGATCTGGGCCACGACATCGTTCAGGCTTTCGACGTGCTGGACGTTGAGCGTCGTATAGACATCGATGCCTTGCGTCAGGATTTCCTGGACGTCGAGGTAGCGCTTGGGATGGCGGCTGCCGGGCGCGTTGGTGTGGGCGAGTTCGTCGACGAGGACCAGCGCCGGGCACCGGGCAATGATGGCGTCGATATCCATCTCGTCGAGCATGCGCCCCTTGTAGTCGACCTTGCGGCGGGGAATGATTTCATAGCCCTCGACCAGAGCCTGGGTTTCCTTGCGCCCATGCGTCTCGACGACGCCGATCACCACATCGACGCCATCAGCCAGCCTGGCACGGCCCGACATCAGCATTTCGTAGGTCTTCCCGACACCGGGCGCCGCGCCAAGGAATATCCGCAGACGGCCGCGCCCCTCCCGCTCGGCATGCTCGAGCAGCGCGTCGGGGGAAGGCCTGTTTTCGTTGCTTCTGTCTTCCGGCATCAGGATCGATCATGGAGAGGTCCGGGGATACTGTCGATCCCCGGTCCTCGCCATCAACTATTTAGCGGCGTCCAGCGCCAGGTTGAGAGCCAGCACGTTGACCACCGGCTCTCCCATGAAGCCAAGCTCCCTGCCTTCGACCTGGCCGTCGACAAGCGCCTTGACCTTGGCTTCGTCGATACCCCTGGCCTTGGCGACGCGCGGAACCTGGAAATAAGCCGCTTCCGGGCTGACATGCGGATCGAGGCCGCTGCCCGACGTTGTCACCATGTCCATCGGCACCGCTGCGTTCGGGTTCTCCGCCTTCAGCTTCTCGGCATCACCCTTGATGCGGTCGATCAGCTTCGGATTGGTCGGGCCGAGATTGGAGCCGCTGGAGGCCGTGGAGTCGTAACCATTGCCGGCCGCGGAAGGCCTACCATGGAAATACTTGTCGCTGGCGAAGGCCTGGCCGATCAGCTCGGAGCCGATGACGGTTTTGTCCTTCACGATCAGGCTGCCATTGGCCTGGTGCGGAAACAGCGCCTGGGCGATGCCGGTCATGCCGATCGGATAGATCAGGCCGGTCAGGACCGTGAAGAAGACGATCATGATGATCGCGGGTCTTATCTGGGTGAGCATGGATCTGTTTCCTTAAGCGAGGCCGAGGGCGGTGACGACCATGTCGATCGCCTTGATGCCGACGAAGGGGACGATGATGCCGCCGAGGCCGTAGACCAGCAGGTTGCGGCTGAGCAGCGCGCCGGCGCCGATCGCACGATATTTGACGCCTTTCAGCGACAGCGGGATCAGCGCGATGATGATCAGCGCGTTGAAGATGATGGCCGACAGGATGGCGCTCTCCGGCGTCGCCAGATGCATGATGTTGAGCGCCTGCAGCGGGCCAGTGGTTTGTCCCGGCGCGACGTAGAAGACGGCGAACATGGCCGGGATGATGGCGAAGTACTTGGCCACGTCGTTGGCGATCGAGAAGGTCGTCAGCGAGCCGCGCGTCATCAGCAGGGCCTTGCCGATCTCGACGATCTCGATGAGCTTGGTCGGATCGCTGTCGAGATCGATCATGTTGCCGGCTTCGCGCGCGGCAACCGTGCCGGTGTTCATGGCGACGCCGACATCGGCCTGCGCAAGGGCTGGCGCATCGTTGGTGCCATCGCCGCACATGGCGACCAGCTTGCCCTTGGCCTGTTCGTCGCGGATCAGCTTCAGCTTGTCCTCGGGCGTCGCCTGGGCGAGGAAGTCGTCGACGCCGGCTTCCGCCGCGATCGCGGCCGCCGTCAGCGGATTGTCGCCGGTGATCATCACCGTGCGGATGCCCATGCGGCGCAGTTCCGTGAAGCGCTCGCTGATGCCGCCCTTGACGATGTCCTTGAGATGGACGACGCCGAGCAGGCGCCCGTCACGCTCGACTGCCAGCGGCGTGCCGCCCGACTTGGCGATCTCGTCGGCGACCGCCTGGAGATCCTTGACGGAATCGCTGCTTGGACGCGTGCCGTGGGCGGCAACCGTCGACTGGTTGACATGGGCAAGCACGGAATCGACCGCGCCCTTGCGCACCGACGAGCCGTCGACGTCGACACCACTCATGCGGGTCTGCGCGGTGAAGGGAACAAACGTTGCGTGCAGAGTTGCCATGTCGCGGGCGCGGATACCGTATTTCTCCTTGGCCAGGACGACGATCGAGCGGCCTTCGGGCGTTTCGTCGGCGAGCGAGGCGAGTTGCGCCGCGTCGGCCAGTTCCTGTTCGGTGACGCCCTTGACCGGACGGAATTCCGTCGCCTGGCGGTTGCCGAGCGTGATCGTGCCGGTCTTGTCGAGCAGCAGCGTGTCGACGTCGCCGGCCGCCTCGACGGCACGGCCCGACATGGCCAGCACGTTGAAGCGCACCAGGCGGTCCATGCCGGCAATGCCGATCGCCGACAGCAGTGCGCCGATCGTGGTCGGGATCAGGGTGACGAACAGCGCGACCAGCACGGTGACCGAGATATAGCCGCCCGAATAGGAGGCAAAGCTCGGGATCGTCGCCGTGGCCAGCACGAAGATCAGCGTCATGCCGACCAGCAGGATGTTGAGCGCGATCTCGTTCGGCGTCTTCTGGCGTTCGGCACCTTCGACCAGCGAGATCATGCGGTCGAGGAAGGTGTGGCCGGAGGCGGCCGTGATGCGCACGCGGATCCAGTCGGACAGCACCTGCGTACCGCCGGTGACAGCCGAGCGGTCGCCGCCGGATTCGCGGATGACGGGGGCCGACTCACCGGTGATCGCCGCCTCGTTGACCGAGGCGACGCCTTCGATCACTTCGCCGTCCGACGGGATGATGTCTCCGGCCTCGACCAGCACGATGTCACCGACCTTCAGGCTGGTGCCGGGCACCAGCTTGAACTTGGTCCTGTCCTCGCCGGCCAAAAGCTTGGCCTGGGTCTCGGTGCGCGCCTTGCGCAGCGAGTCGGCCTGGGCCTTGCCACGGCCTTCGGCGACCGCTTCGGCGAAATTGGCGAACAGCACGGTGAACCACAGCCAGATGATGATCTGCAGCGTGAACTTGAAATCGCCGCCACCGGTGATCAGATCCCTGACAAACAGGACGGTGGTCAGCGCCGAGACGACGGCGACGACGAACATCACCGGGTTCTTGATCAGGGTGCGCGGATTCAATTTCCTGAAGGCGCCGCCGATGGCGGGCCACAAGATGGCGGCATCCAGGATGCTCGCGGATTTGGACTGGCTCATTTGTTGGCTCCAGTATCTGAAATGTTGGCAGGCACCGATCGATCGGATGCCGAAGGAAGATGCGGCGGCCCATAGACCAGCAGCCAGATCACGATCATGACTGCCGCAATGCCGAGGAAGGTGGATACGGTCGGGAAAGGAGGGGGGATTGTCTCCCCCTCCCGGTCGGTCCGATGCTCAACGTTGCGTCGCATGTTTTTGAACCAGGACATGGCGGTATCAGAAGGTCTGCCCATGGATCATGGCCAGGTGTTCGACGATCGGTCCGATCGCCAGCGCCGGGAAGAAGGTCAGGCCGACGACGATCAGGATGACGCCGACCAGCAGGCCGACGAACAGCGGACCATCGGTCGGGAAGGTACCTGCGGAAGCAGGCACCGTCTTCTTCGTCGCCAGCGAGCCGGCGATGGCAAGCGCTGGAATGATAACGAAGAAGCGACCCATCCACATGGTGATACCGAGCGTGATGTTGTACCAGGGCGTGTTGCCGGAAAGACCACCAAAGGCCGAGCCGTTGTTCGCCGCCGCCGAAGTGTAGGCATAGAGAACTTCGGAGAAGCCGTGCGGACCGCCATTGGCCATCGAGGCCACGGCGCTTGGCAGCACGACCGCGATCGCTGTGAAGATCAGCATCGCCAGCGGCAGGCAGAGGATGGCGAGCATCGCCATCTTGACCTCCTTGGCCTCGATCTTCTTGCCGAGATATTCGGGCGTGCGGCCAACCATCAGGCCGGCGACAAAGACGGCAACGACGATGAACATGATGATGCCGTAGAAGCCGGCGCCAACGCCGCCGACGATGACTTCGCCAAGCTGCATGTTGACCATCGGGATCAGGCCGCCCAGCGCGGTGAACGAGTCATGCATCGCGTTGACAGCGCCGCACGACGCAGCCGTGGTGATGACCGCGAACAATGCCGAGAGCGAGATGCCGAAGCGGGTCTCCTTGCCTTCCATGTTGCCGCCGTCGATGCCGAGCGCGTGGACAAGCGGATTGCCTGATGCTTCCGACCAGTAACAGATGGCGACGCCGGCGATGAACAGCACGCCCATCGAGGCCAGGATCGCCCAGCCCTGGCGCTGGTTGCCGACCATGCGACCGAAGACGTTGGTCAGCGAAGCACCGAGCGCGAAGATCGTGACCATCTGGATGAAGTTGGAGATCGCGTCGGGGTTTTCGAAAGGATGCGCGGCATTGGCGTTGAAGAAGCCGCCGCCATTGGTGCCCAGCATCTTGATGGCGACCTGCGAAGCGACCGGGCCGAGAGCGATGGTCTGCTTGGCGCCTTCGAGCGTGGTGGCGTCGACATAGGGGCCGAGCGTCTGCGGCATGCCGAGCCAGACATAGACAAGCGTGAGCACGATGGAGAGCGGCAACACGATGTAGAGTGTGCAGCGGGTGATATCGACCCAGAAATTGCCGATCGACTTGACCGAATGCCGGGCGAAGCCGCGGATCAGCGCCACCGCGATGGCGACGCCGACCGCTGCGGACATGAAATTCTGCACGGTCAGACCGGCCATCTGCACGAGGTAGGACATCGTGCTTTCGCCGCCATAGTTCTGCCAGTTGGTGTTGGTCACGAAGCTGACGGCGGTGTTGAAGGCGAGGTTCTGCTCAACGGCGGGCATGCCGGCCGGATTGTAGGGCAGGACGCCCTGCAGGCGCTGCAAGGTATAGAGCGCCAGGAAGCTGGCCAGGCTGAAGAACATGATGCCTGCCGCATAGGCGGTCCAGTGCTGTTCCTCGCGCTCGCTGGTTCCCGAAATGCGATAAAGGGCCCGTTCGACGGGCCCAAGGATTGGCGAGAGAAATGTGCGATCGCCGTTGAAAACGCGGTACATATAGCCGCCGAGCGGCTTCACCAGCAGAACGACGACCACGCAGTAGGCGAGGATCTGTATCCATCCGTAGAGAGTCATGGCTGTAGCTTTCCGTGCCTTGCTGTTGCCGTCAGAAGCGTTCTGGGCGAACGAGGGCGTATGTCAGGTAGGCGAGCAGGAACAGAGTCACGCCGCCGCCGAGGATATAGTCGAGAAGCATTTTGCGATCCTCCGGCTTAAAGAATGTCGCAGACTTTGATGTAGGCGATAGAGAGGACGAAAAAAAAAATCTCTAACCCGAGAACGACGATATCCATCGTACATGTTCCTTATCTTCGTTTTATTTGCGCTTTGCATTGCAAGCCTGCAGTTAGCAGGCCGAAATCCATATGGAACCACTCCGTCACGATAGATCATCGTAACCGAGCTGCCTGTTCCCTGGAGAATATGGACCCGATCGCCATAAAGGTTCGAGACGGCGCGGGGTGGAAAGAAATAGGAATTTTATAAAGATTTTGCCGGACGGCTCCTCGGTGGTCGCTCATTGGCCGAGCCACCGGAACAAATCTTTCCATGCGAGATTGTCGACCTGAGGGACCACCTAAAGGAGATGACGATGGCAAAACAGAAAATGCTCGACGACCTGTTTCACGACACGCTGAAGGACATCTATTTCGCCGAAAAGAAGATATTGGCGACGCTGCCGAAAATGGCCAAGGCCGCGCAAAGCGCCGAGCTGAAGGCCGCTTTCGAAAAGCACCGCACCGAAACCGAAGGCCATGTCGCGAGACTGGAGAAGGTTTTTGGCGTCATCGGCAAGAAGCCGGTGGGCAAGACCTGTGCGGCCATCATGGGCATCACCGAGGAAGGTGCCGAGATCATGGAAGAGTACAAGGGTTCGCCCGCGCTCGATGCAGGCCTGCTCGCCGCCGCGCAAGCCGTCGAACACTATGAAATCTCGCGGTACGGCACGCTCAGGACATGGGCCGGCGAACTCGGCCTGAATGAGGCTGTGGCACTTCTCGAAGCCACGCTGAAGGAAGAGAAAGCTACGGACCAGGCGCTGACCACGATCGCGGAGTCGGCTGTCAACGTCGCGGCCGAAGCGGCGTAAGTCTTCACGCACGGGATCAGGGGGCCGCGTCAGGAATACCTAACGTGGCTCCCGCATCATGCTGAGATAGGTTGGGTCGAACTCTGCTATCTCTTGGAGCTTGTGCCAGTCGAGAATTGTCACCGTGTGGTTTGCCCAGCTGACGACGCCGACCTTGCGCAAGGCGCCGATGACACGGTTCATGTGCACCACCGACAGGCCGAGGACGTCGGCCATTTCGGCTTGCGAGAGCGGCAGATGGAAGCTCATGGCGTTGGTCCGCTGCACCACCTGCAAGCGCACGAAAAGCTCACAGACGAGATGGGCCAGATGCGAGGTCTTGGAGCGCCGCCCCATGGCGACGATCCATTCGCGGTGGATGGCGCCATCGACCAGCGTGTCCAGCCACAGCAGCCGGGTCAGATGCGGCGCCTGCTCGGTGATGGCGCGAAGCCGGCCGTGATCGGCGAACATGACATGACAGGGCGACAAAGCGACAATGCCGTGATCCATGGTCTTCAGCAGGAAGGCGTGGAGATCGACGAAGTCGCCGGGCACCTGCAGTGAAGTGAACTGCCGGCCGCCATTCTCCAGCACCTTGTAGCGCGCCGCCAGTCCGTCGAGAATCAATGTCGAGTAGGTCGGCCGCGATCCCGATGCAACGATGTCCTGGCCGGTGGCGAAATGCCGCTCGAAGGTCATGGCGCCGGCCAGCAGCGCTTTCTCGGCGTCGGACAGCGCGTCGTGCTGACCCAAGTTCAGATAAAGCGATTCAAGCACGGCAACCTCCGGCGAAAGGGCTTCAGGGGCCGACCCCCAAGTGTTTCTGTCGGAAGCAAGGCGGCTTTGCATGAACTAGGCCCTTGGCTGCTCATGGGCATTAACATTTGTTGGACCCGCTTGTTCCACGGCAAATGCCACCGTTGGTGGAACAACTGCCCGGCCCGCGAATTGTCGGTTGAATATCTCGCCATTTCATCAGTTTGAGGTCCAGCCCACCATGCCTCGATATTTTCTTGACCTCTACAATGGCGACGGTCTGACGGTCGATGATGACGGCCAGGTCTTCGAAACGCGCGAACGCATGCGGCGCGAAGCGATCCGCATCCTGCCCGACATCGTCCGCGACGAGATCATCGAAAACGACCACACCGCGATCACCGTCAAGGTACGCGACGAGGACGGGCGCCAGATCTTTGAGGCCTCGCTCGTCGTGTCTTCGGGGTGGTGCGACTGACGATCCACTACGGGGCATCGCGGATAAGATTTCCGAACCATCATTTGTAATAGCAGGCCTTGCTCCCGCGCTGCATCCTGCGCGGCGGTAGGAAGGCCAAAGCGGGCGCTGGTGAAACCGGCGCGACAAAAGATGGAGTGAAGCCCATGACCCGCGCGAAAGTCGATACGCACCGGGACGAACGCGCCAAGCGTGAATCGCAGATCGTGATTGATGCCGAGCGCAAGGCCCGCGAAGAAAAGACAGCGAAGCTGAGAGCACTGCGCCTCGCCGCGCAACCGAACGATGAAGCCCCGGCGAACTCCAGCAAGCTGCGCGGGAACCAGCGTTCGACAGCTCGAGCCAGCCCGCAAAGCAGATGATCAACTGATCACGTCATCCGCCTTGGCCGAAACGCCGGGCATTTTTTGCAGGTGGCTTAAGATGAAAGCCCGGCTCGGGAGAGCCGGGCTTTCTGTGGTGGCCGCTGTAGAGCTGGTCATCACGATGGGGTGAGGAGGCATCAATTCTCAGGCGGCGTAGCCGCCGTAGCCACGGGCAACGGCGTGGACGCCCACGGCCGGCTCGAGGTCCGGCCACAAGATGCCCGAAGCCTGCGCGAATTCGACCAGCGCCTGGCGCGCTTGCTCTGTCGTGACGTAGCCCGGAATAGCGAGATCGCATGCCTTCACCGCGTTGCGGTAGAGCGGACCACGCCGCGCGGTCGTCCAATTGGTCAGGAAATCGTGCATTTCGGCCAGCGAGGCAATCTCGCGCTTGAAGCCCAGGCCGACGGTGAGTGCGACCGGTGAATGAAACAGCTTGTCGTGCATGAAGCAGGCTCCTGATTATCGCAGCGCCAGGAGAGATATCCGGGCTGGTCCACGGACGGGACGCCGTGAAACGCGCGGCGGGCCAGGAGGTTCCACGAGGCCAGCGTTTCTCGGTGAAATGTTCCGGAACTGTTTCAGCGTATGCTAATTGAACCGCGCGGTTTTGCGAGTGTGCACGTGCCGGTTGGCGGGCTTTTGAATATTAGGCTAATCTATGATAATGGTGATTGCTAACAGCAATTTGACTATAAGAAGAGGGGTAGAAACGCTTGAATCGAATTGTAGTAACCGTCATCGCCGCCATCTGCTTCACAATTTCGGCTGCTTCAGCCGGACAGGAAGAGAAAAACATCAATTACTTGGCACGTATGGCAGATGGCAAATTGCATCGGGCTGCAGAAATTTTAGGTAAGATCTATGGTGTATTGAAAAGGTGCCCGGCGCTGAGCCCAAGCGAAAGTGGAAAAGCCATGATGGCTGTGTCCATCCTTTTGTACCACGGGCTCGATAAACACTTGGCACCTAATCCAGCTAAATTCGAGAGGGCTATCCGCGTGTTTGAAGGCGCCTACCGTAAGGCGGCTCTGAGCAAGGTTGATTGCCAGGCCGAGAAGGCCAAGGACCGAGATAGTTACCGGTAGACGTCTGCCTTGGACGCTCTTAGTCCTGTCGAGATGATGCGCTGTCGGACTACATCAGATGCCCGGTCCACCAACCATGGCTGCTGACGCGGATCAGCAGCACGCCGATGCCGGAGGCCATCGCCGCCCAGTAGAGCGGCGCTTAGATTATCAGAACGGCTCGATGCCAAAATCATCCCGTTGCCGATCCGCCGGCAAGCGCTCGTAATCCAACGGTGCCCGTAAATCGACACGAGCCTGTGCGCGACCAACTTCTTCGCCAAATTTATAGGCGACGAACAAGGCACCAATTCGGACCAGCCAACGAAGCATGAGCGTCTCCTCCGACGAGAGAAACCCCGTGACCCGAAGGTTTGTTCCGCGTGCTATATCTTTGGGAATGAGGAGATCCGAGCAGGAGGCCGACATGAGGATCAGAACCACAACTCACAACCACCCCGGAGAAGCTGGCGTCATTCTGCTGGACCAGCCCATACAGAATCTGATCGTGGCCACCGATATTCGCGATGGTACGACGACGCTGTTCGGAACCGCCAGCCTGCAGGCCACATATTCCGGCCAGTACGACATCAGGGTCGAACTAACGCCAGCGGAATTGACGCAGGTTTATGGATTACTGGTCAAAAACCTGCTTGAGGAAATTCAAGAGCTTAAGAAGACTCAGAATTCCTGACGCGTGGAAGAGACCCACCTGTTCACTGGCCATGCCTATTGCAAACGCCGGCGCGCCGGATATCCCGCGGCACGCCGTTCTAGTGATTTTAATGAAAATTGGCGGAGAGAGCGACAGCCATATTGCTGTCTCATGTCGTCTCAATCAATGAAAATCATAAGGCAATATCAATGCTTTAATCTAAATGGCTGTCTCGCGCCGTTGCACTCCGCATCATCCAATGCCATTATTTTTGGCGGGTAAGATAATGGGATAGAGAAATGCCGAAGATCGCGAAGGAACTTTCAGCACTAGCCGTCAAGAACTTGAAACACCCCGGATCGACCACACCGGGCAACGCTGTGTTTGCTGTCGGCGGTGTTGCCGGGCTCATGCTCCAAATCACGCCGGGCAGCGGCCGGTCATGGCTATTGCGCACAACAAACGTAAATGGCCGGCGTTGCGAAATGGGTCTTGGCGGGCATGACGTATCATTGGGCGAAGCCCGCGAGCGGGCGAGGGCGACCAAAGACAAAATCCGCAACGGCATCAATCCGCTTCAAGAGAAGCGCGAGCGTCGCAAAGCCGCGATCGAGGCCGCAAAGCGCCATCTCACATTCCGCGATGCCGTTGACAAATTCCTTGTCGACACGCTGGCGGAATTCAGGAACGAAAAGCATCGGAAGCAATGGCAATCCACGCTGGACAACTATGCAATGCCCGTCATCGGCAATCTTGCCGTTTCCGAAGTCACCAAACATCACATGGTCGAAATCCTTAAGCCGATCTGGACGACCAAGACGGAGACGGCCACGCGTTTGCGGCAACGTTGCGAACGCGTGCTTGATTGGGCAAAGGCACACGGACACCGCGAGGGCGACAATCCGGCACAGTGGAAGGGCAATCTCAATGCCATGTTGTCCAAGCCAAGCAAGGTTGCGACAGTCGATAATCAGCCCGCCGTTCAGTTGAAAGACGCGCCCACGTGGTTCGCAGCATTGCGCAAACGCGAAGGCACGGGTGCACGGGCATTGGAATTCGCGACACTGACCGCTGCGCGATCAGGTGAAGTGCGCGGTTTGGAATGGTCGGAAATCGATTGGAACGACAAATTGTGGACAGTGCCGGCGTCGCGAATGAAAATGAAGCGCCCGCACGTTGTGGCGCTATCCGATGCGGCAATGACAATCCTAACTGCTATGAAAGAGGCTGCGACCGCCGACACAAAATATGTGTTTCCGGCGATCCGCGGCGGCATGCTCTCCGACATGACGTTGAGTGCGACCATGAGACGGATGCACGAAAACGAGATCGAGGCGGGCCGCACGGGCTGGCTCGACAAGAACTCGAAGCGTCCAGCCGTGCCCCATGGGCTGCGGTCAACGTTTTCGGATTGGGCAGGGGAGTTGTCAGATTATCCAAGAGACATGCGGGAATTTGCGCTCGCCCATGCCATCAACAGCGACGTTGAGGCCGCATATCGGCGTGAAACCATGATTGAGAAGCGCCGCGCCATGATGAGCGATTGGACCGCATTTTTGCAGAGCGGGAAAACGCCAAGCTCTATGACGTGAGCTTTGGCAACGCGGTTCGCAAAGCCGTAATCGGCGACGCAGCCGAATTGGTTGATTTGCTGCATTCGGATAGCAAACGTGCGCTGTTAGGCGATCTAGTTGAAGAACTCGCATCACGTCCACAGGTCAAGAACGTGCTCCTACGTACTTTCGGAACGCCGTGACAAGCGCACACCGACACCACCGCCATTTTCAGGGATGAACTCGATGCCGGCATTCTCAAGCGTTTTTTGGAGGAGGTATCGCGTTCCAGTTTGAGGAACAGAACGGTCGTTCTCGAAATTGCGAATGGTAACAGCACTCGCGCCGGAGCGGGCGGCGAGATCCTCTTGCGTCCATTTCAACAGCGCTCGTGCGGCGCGACATTGAGAAGAATCCATTCCGCAAACTGGTGATAACTCCCGAAAATCGCAAGCCTTTTCGGAAAACGTTGACAGTGGCTTTCTAAAAACTGATAATCCTTTCGTTTTTAGAAAGCAGCCGCATCGAATGCGCGAACACTCGACGCGGCCTCACCACAACCCAGCTGTTAGGAGCTCGGATCATGGCTGATTCCGACAATAGCATGAGTGCGTTTTTCGTCACCCGGCGGCGCTTGCTGGCGGGCACGGCCACGGCCGCGGCGGCATGGCCCTTCCATGGAAAGTCTCGGGCCGCCGAACTGACGGACGGTAGCTGCGCGGCCGATCCTGCTCTTCGTCTGTGTGGGAACTGGCAAAAGATCCACGATGAGACACTGTCGTTGTGCCGCGAACAGCAGCGGTTGGAGACACACCTCGCCAGGACGATCGGCTTTCCCTGCGCCAGGGTGCGGCTTGCCGATGGTAGGGACGTGACGCTCCATTCCATCGAGAGCTTGAACGTTGCCTACTCTCCTGAAAACGAAGTCGAATGGGGCAGGGCGCTTGCGGATTTCGCGGCACACCAGGCGCGCTGGGACGCTGCTGATGCTGAGATCGGCTATACGAGAGCAGACGAACTTATCCGGCAATCGGAAACAGCCGAAAGCGCGCTTCTGGATGATCTACCGCAGACAGCGGCCACGTCCATCGAAGGCATTTTGGCCAAGCTCAAGGTCGTCCTGCGTGACGGTGAGCACTGGGAACATCCAGACGATTTCCCCTGGCCGCATATCCGATCTGTGCTGGATGACCTCGCCCGCCACCATAAATATCGATCCGGCGATGATCTTGATCGATCGGGCAATCGTTAGCCGACGGACCTTATAGGCGGTGAGGATGCAGCCTGCTTCGAAGAAAGCCGGATCGGAGGCAGCCCGTCACGGCCGCTTCGCTCCAAAGTTGCCCTGCTTGAGCAAGCCATCTTGATGAGCGCGAGGCCGACCATCGTTTCTGGTTTGCCGTTTTCGCTCGCCTCGGCGGCGCTCCTGACGGACATGGCAGTAACCCTGCCGCCGTGACCGCTGCGTCTCGATGAGGGCCAGCTTTCCGCGCAGTGTGCATCACCCTCATCAAAACTTGTCATCCTCGTCTTGCGGACGCCACGAAACAGGATTGGTGATCCAGCGACTGATGTCGGATTCATGCCAGCCTGCACCGTGGATACTGATCTGGATCTGGCGTGGGAAGGTGCCGTCGGCGATCTTGCGATAGATGGTGGACCGGGACAGACCTGTTCGGGAGACGACGGTTTTCAGGCGGATGATACGGTCTGGTTCGCGCATGGACGCACTGCCTCCTGCTGGTTGTTTTTGACTGCTCCTGATCAACAGAGGGCAGACATTTGCGAGCGCGCAAGAGGGTTTTCCGCGTCATCGTACCCCGGCATAGAGACGGCGGCAGATAGGACTGTCTAGAGTCCAATGCCCCGGCCCCGCCCGAGGTCGATGCCGTGGGTGAATGCGAGTTCCGCACCAAGGCGCCGACCAGAGTCGACGCTGATGCCAAGGTCGTGCTTGCGGTTGGCGAGGATGGATTCAAGCTGCGGATCGCGCTCGAGGCTTTTGGCCATGTCACCCATCGCCGATCGCGTGGCCTTGTAGCCGGACATGTCACCCGCCTGATACTGGTGCTGGCTGGTCCGGTCGAGTTTGTGCCAACGCTCCACGAAATGGTCTGCGCGGCGGCCCGGATCGTTATCCCGTCCGGTGCGGATTTCAGTTTCAAGCTGGAGGGCGCGGATGGCGCGGTTAATCCGTCCGCCGGCGGCCTCGGCGACAAGTTCCGGGCTCTTGACATAAGCCGCCTCGGCATCGCGCCAGCCATGGGGCCGCACCTCGTCGAAGGCTTTTCGGGCGTTAGCCAGTTCGCGCAACCGCATCGGACTGGCCTTGTTTCCTGCGCCCTCCTCGCTGAATATCGCGTCCATGGCGCGGGCATGACGCACGAGCGCATCGGTTCGGGCTTTCCGTAACGCCGCTTGCCCGTCCTCGGCGATCTCCCTGGCGGGCGCGGCGGGTTCGAGGCGCACTTCCTCTCTTTCCGGCCTGCGCAAGCCGTCGAAGTCGGGCGCGCCATCTGCCGAAGGGCGCCGGCCGTCGAACATGTTGCGTAGCCTTTCAGGCACGACCTTGCGCACGATCTCTGCGACACGCTCGCGAAAGGTGATGCCGCGCCGCTCGGCATAGCTCTGCGCCGGGTCGATCTGCTCGTAGTCCGACGCCATGTCCTTCGCGCGGTCGCGCGACAGCGTACGGTCCAGCCGGTCCCGCGTACCGAAGTCGTCGCCACCGTAATGCAGGTCCATCCCGTCGCGATGTCGCGACAGTGCGACGTAGGTGCCATGTGCATCCATGCCCGGCGTTGCGAGCACATATGTGCGGTCGACGGTCATGCCCTGCGCCTTGTGAATGGTCGCGGCATAACCGTGGTCGATGTGCGCGTAGTCTTTCAGGTCAAAGCGCACCGACCTGTGATCGTCAGTGCGCACAGTCATGCTCTGCGCGTTGACCTCTTCGATCACACCGAGCGTGCCGTTCGTGACGCCAAGCCCGCGCTCGTTGCGCAGGAACATGACGCGGTCGCCGCTGGCGAAGTTCCTTGCCCCGCGTTCGACATTCACCTGAACCTCGTCGCCGAGATCTCCAGCAGCGCGCATGCGCTCGCGCGCTGCCTGGTTCAGGGTGCGCACCTCGTCGTTAGTGTGGGTGAGAATGATCCGGCTTGCCTCTGGCTCTGCCTGCCTATCGCGATTCCAGCGCTCGACGAGTTCACCTCGCGCCTCATTGCGCGTTGCAGCCTGATGCACCATGCCTTGCGTGTCGTAGGCGCTGATCGCAGCATTGATCCTGCCGGTTGCCAGATCGCGCGTCGCATCGCGCTGCCAGTCCTCGCGCTGCCGGCGCACCTGGCCGATTTCGATGCCGCCATGACGCTCATGGATCGAGCGGAATGCGGCGCCGGCTTCGATTGCCTGCAACTGCTGTGGATCGCCGACAAGGACGACTTTTGCGCCAACGTCCGCCGCATGGGAAAGCACGCGCTCCAACTGGCGCGTGCCGACCATGCCGGCCTCATCGATCACCAGGACATCGCGGGCGGTAAGCAGATCACGGCCCTGTCCCCAGCTATGCTCCATACTGGCGATGGTGCGCGAGGCAATTCCTGACCCGCTTTCGAGATTCTCGGCGGCAATGCCGGAGAGTGCGGCGCCTCGAACCTCGTAGCCTGCTGGTGCCCATGCCTGGCGCGCAACGCCCAGCATGGCGCTCTTGCCCGTTCCGGCAAAGCCGACGACGACACCGAGACCGCGACCATCGGTGATGTGATCCAATGCATCGGTCTGCTCGCCTGACAGGACAAGCCCGTGTTGCGCAGCCCGCGCCAGCGCTGCCTCGCGCCGTGCGTCACTCACCGCATGGCGCTCCTCCCCGGCCATGCGTTCCGCAGCGCGATGCAGGCGCTGTTCGGTCTCAATCATCTGCCGCGTGGTGAAGCGGTCATAGCGGCGTCTGTCCTTGCCGAGTTCGACCAGATCGGGTGCGTTGGTGATGGCTGCCACGACCTCGTTGAACTGCTCCACGCCATCGCTGTGGCGATGCGAGAACTTCGCAATGTCTTTTCGAGTAAAGGTCGATTGCTGATGGGTGATGGCATCGAGCGCCACGGATGGATCGGCAATGATGCGCGCACCATTGTTGCGCGCGATCTCGCGATGCAGTTCGGCGCGATCGGCTTCAATGTCCCCAGCAGCAAGGCCGCTGCCCTCAATCCGTTGAGCCGGTGCACCAATCTGGGTTTGCGGCTCCAGGGAAATGCCCTGCGCTTCCAGACTGCGATGATCGATACGGGCATCGATGTCGAGTTCGGCCAGGCGTTCATTGGCCAGCTCCGCCCATCGCTCGCGCCAGCGCTCGACCATCTGGGTAGCATTCCAGTCTCGAACCTTGGCGCCAAAACCGTTCTCGTCCACCGACCGCATGGTCAGCATGACATGGGCATGCGGCTTGGGACTGCCATCCTCAGCCCGGTCCCAATGCACATTGAGATCGGCGACCATGCCCTTGCTGACAAACTCGACTTGTACAAAGTCCCGCGCCAGTTCGATGCCTTGCGCCTGGCTGAGTTCACGTGGCAGGGCAAACTCGACCTCGCGGGCAAGCTGCGCATCCTTGCGGACCTCGAACGCCTCGACATCGTTCCACAGCCTCTCGCGGTCGCGCCAGGCTTCGGGCGCGCTCTCCGGCAGCAAGACCTCGGAATGGACAACGCCGCGCTTGGCCGAGAAGTCATGCGTGCGTTCGATGCGCTCGTCACGCAGCCGCGAAGCCGAGCGGTAAGCGGCTGACGCGACAGCACTCGAGCCTGCCTTGCGGCCAATGACCTTGACGTGAAGATGATAGATCGCCATCGCGACCAGATCATTTGCACGTCAAACCGCACGTCGGCACGACGTATAAGCGCGCCCTCCCTCGAAAAAATCTCGGGATGGACCAGCCCGTCCCGGGCTGTCTCGGCAACCCTGAAGCCTTCCGGCGGACGCTCAACTATCATCCTGAGATCGACAATCAATGGAGACAGCCATGCGTAAACCACGCGATTTCGACGCGGAACTGAAGGCACTGGAGGACAAAGCGCGAGAACTCAAAACGCGAAAGGTGCAGCAGCTTGGCGAATTGGTCATCGCCACCGGCGCCGATCAGCTCAGCACCGACGAACTGGCCGGCGCGCTCGTCGCAATCACCGAGACGAAAGACACAGCAATGCGTGAGGCACGGGCCAAGCGTGGAGTGATGTTTTTCGAGAGCGGCTCCCGGCGAACTGCTTCGGGATCTCAGCGCAACCCTCGCGGCGCTCCGCCGCAACCGGACAGCTCGCAATCGCCGGCTAGCAACACAGGCTCGGCATGATATGCGCACGTGGCAGGTCGAGCGACGCCAGCGCACGCGACATTTGATCGAACTCGGCGGTCTCGTCGTCAAGGCAGGCATTGTCGAGCTCACCAATGACGATCGCGCCACGATCTACGGCGCGATGCTCTGGATCGCAGCCAAGCTGCAAAGCCATGAAGGCGAGCATGCGCGGGACCTGTGGACCGCGAAGGGAAAGCAGGCGTTCGACGCCGAGTGGTATGAGGGGCAAAAGGGCGGGTGGACGTAACGAGGGTTGGTGCGAGTGGCGGGCGGCGCGAAGCTCCGAACAGCGTAGCCCCGTCCCCGTTGCGCCAGTGGCCAACGCTGCAAGATGACGAATGTCTGCTGACAGTCCCCAATCGGTCGGCACTTTTGCTGAGGATCCCGTTAGACCCGCCGCGGATTCGGAAAACCATCCGACAACTGGGACCGTCCTATCCGTTAGGTCGGCATTTTCCGGCACCAATACAGGATTCCGGGATACCTTTACGGCGCACTGAGGTTGTCCGCGTCCACCGCACCCTTGCGCAGCTTCTTAGTGTAGCTAAGCCAGCCTTTGCAGAGTCGGTACGCTCCAGCCTCTCAATACGTTTTTCATTCGACGGCGCGCTCAGTCAAACCGCTCATCTGCTCGGGCAGACCATTGAGATAGCCGCAACGGTCCTGGATGGGACACCGACAGACCCGCCTAGAGGGTCAATTTCGCACGCCGAAATACATCGGCAGGGTGCGAAGGAATTGGATCCTTCAGGGTGGGTCTTGAAGTATTCCTCCATACCTTGTGACGCATTGCTCAGCGCGCTGCGGATGCCCTAAAGTTGTTCAGAACTGCGGAGGTCGGTTGGCGGAGGGATCCTCATGCTTGATGCAGATTTGCGAAGGATGGGTGAGCGGCTGAATTCAAGCCGACATTTGACGCATCTTGGCCGCCTGTTTTCCGAGACCGTCCTGATCGAAGTGGACGGAGCCGAGCACTATCTGGAATTTGATAGGGGACAGATGGTGAGGGTAAGCTTGGGTCCCAGCCGCAAAACCCCCTGGAGATTTGCTCTGCGCACTGATGAAGTGGCAATGCGCGCCTTTTTGCAGCCGCTGCCTGAGGCCGGATTTCACGACATTTTCGGGCTGGTGAAGATCGGGCGGGCCCGGATTGACGGGGACATCTTGGCGCTTGTGAAGAATCTTCGGTTCTTCAAGGAGTTTCTGGCGCTTGGGCGCCCTGAGGCCTCGCAATGAGGGGGGCAGTTGAGCCTATCGTGGGGCGTTACGTGACCGTTGCGATTGGCGGGCGGTCCCACCGCATTTATTTCGAGGAGGCCGGCACGGGCAGGCCGGTTATATGCCTTCACACCGCCGGCGCAGACACGCGCCAGTGGCGGCATCTAATGAACGACGCCGGTGTGACCGATGCGAACAGGATGATCGCTTTCGACATGCCCTGGCACGGCAAGTCGCTACCTCCCGAGGGTTTTGAGACTGAGGAGTATCTTCTGACCACGGAGGCGTACATTGAAACCGTGTGCGCGGTTTGCGATGCCCTTGGGCTAGAGCGTCCAGTGCTGGCAGGTTGTTCGATGGGCGGACGGATCGCCTTGCAGCTTGCTGCGCGGCATGCCGAGCGGTTCGCGGGCTTCATTGCGATCGAGGCGTCGGATTTCCAACCTGCCTGGTACGACATCGACTGGTTCCACCGCCCCGACGCGCATGGCGGCGAGATGGGGGCGGCCCTGGTTTCGGCCAACATCTCACCCCATGCGCCGAATGCCGAGCGTTGGAACACGCTGTGGATGTTCATGTCTTCAGGCCCTGGTGTGTTCCGAGGCGACCTCAGCTTCTATACGAAGGACGAGAGTCTGATTCCGCTCCTCGGCTCTATCGACTCCTCGAAGACCCCGGTTCATATCCTGGTGGGCGCCTATGACTTGACCTGTACACCCGAAGACGCCCGCCGGACCGCGCGGGCCATTACTGGAGCCACGATTTCCGTGATGGACATGCTGGGTCACTTTCCAATGAGCGAACATCCCGATGGATTCCGCCCGTTCTTCCTGGACGCGCTCGACCGTATGCCGCGGCATCGCGCATGACAAAGCCCTGCATCACTTGTGTCGCCATGACCGGCCGCCTGCCAATCAAAGCCAACAATTGATCTTTCCCACATCCATCAGGCCGCAGCGATGAACAGCGACGGGCGCATTCCCGGACCTCTTTATGTTCAGTTCGTCATCGGGGTGAAAAACGCTATCCCGGTCGACCGCGATGTCTTCGACTACTACATACGGACAGTCGAACGGCTTGCGCCGCAGGCCAAATGGTGCGGTGCCGGAATCGGAGTGCATCAGATCACTCGCGACGAATGCTTCATTGTCGCGGGCGGCCATTGCCTGACTGGGCTGGAGGACAACGTGCGCCTCGACCGCGATTAGGCTCGCTCCATCAAATGCAGCCGTGGTGCAGCGGACGCCCGATCTGTGCGCACGTCACGGCCGACCTGTGGCGAGCTGCGTGGAGGCGCGAGTGATCTTGAACCTGCCGGCCTGGTCCGTTCTCTGATCGGACGCTGCTAGGCCCATGGGGCGACGAAGAGCGCCTCATGACCGTTTTGTGCATCTTTCGGACGGCTTTTTCGCGCCTCTCATGATCGCCTCTCAACCGTCAGGTGACGCGCCACAATTCAGTAGCGTCATGGCAGTCACTGAAGTGCCCCACCAGGATTTCGGCGGCCAAGGTGTCGCCTTCCTCCATGAGCGTGCGAATGCGCGTGCTCGAGATTACGTCCCCGTCGTGGCAGCGCACGGCGTTGGTCAGCCGGACCGGGAAATGCGCGGCCAGTGTAGCCACGTCGCCCTTGCGATCGGCTCCGAAGCGAAAATCTTCTCCCACCCAGATTTCGGCCGGGTTCAACGCTGCGAGCTCGCTAAGGAAGGCTTCAGCGGTTCGGGACGCATATGTTCGGTCGAACTTGGCCAGGATGCAGTGATCCAGCCCCAATGCCGCCAATCGGCGAACCTTTTCGTCTGGTGCCGTCAGGACGCTCGTACCTTTGAACAGCGCTTTCGGAGGAAGGTCGAACGTGTACACTACGGCAGGACAGTTCAGTCGCCGAGCGGCATTGACTGCGTTGCCGAGCACCTTTTGATGCCCGCGATGGACGCCATCGAATGTCCCGATAGCGATCACGCTCCGGGGCAATCGGAGGGCCCCGGCCACGTGACATTTCAACTTGACGGACTGTGACAGCAACTGCATGGCGATCCCCTCCCGATCAGCTCCAGATTACTCGAGCGATTGTGACCATGGCGAGAGGCCCCTTGGTATGTTGGCATACTTCCTCTGGATCAGTGGATGAGGTGATCCCGAAACGATCCTTGACCCACACTTGGGCTCACAAAAAGATGGCCCGAGTCGGCTGTGTCCGTCTGCTTGCAGCGGCAGTCGGCTGCGAAGCGACGGTATCTCAAGATACTTGAGCGAGCATTTACGCCGCAACCTGGGGATCGGATAGTTCGCCATGTTAGGGATGATCGACACTGGAGGATGTCGGCTTGCCGATCATCCATCACTATCCTTTGGAGGAAGAAATGCAGAACGTTACGCTCGACAACATTACGGAGGTTGTGATTGCCTCGCTCGGCAAACACAAGCCCGTCACCCACCGTCAGCGCGAACTGATGACAGCGGGCCTTCGCCATCTCCACGGCTTCTGTAAAGAGGTCAACTTTCAGCATGCGGAATTCATCGACTTCTGCATGTACCTGATGCGCGCGGGTCAAATGTGCGACGACAAGCGCCAGGAGTTCATTCTTCTCGGCGACATTCTGGGGGTAGAGGTTCTGGCCGACATGCTGACCAACCCTGTACGTGGAGTCGAGAGCGAGTCGACGGTCCTAGGGCCGTTCTACCGGGAAAACCCGCCGGTTCTTCCAAAGGGCGCTTCGACTGTGCAGAAGCATTTCGACAACGAGGAAACCGTATTCGTCGAGGGTTATGTCAATGATATCGCGGGCAATCCTATCCGGGGTGTCACGATCGATGTCTGGGAAGACGCCCCGAATGGGCTTTACGATCAACAGGACCCGGAACAGCCCGAATACAACCTGCGGGGACGATTCCAAACTGACGAGAATGGCCACTATGCTTTCCAAGCCATCCGACCACTCCCGTATCCGATCCCCTACGATGGTACGGCCGGCGAGTTGCTGGACTTCATGGGCCATCACCCGATGCGACCGGGCCATATCCATTTCATGTTGACGAGGGACGGGTACCGGTCCCTGGTCTCGCAGATCTTCGATGCCGACAGTGACTATCTGGACAATGACTCGGTTTTTGCTGTCAAGGAAAGTCTTGTGGCGCGTTTTGAACAGGCCAACGACGACGCGGAAACGGATCTCGTGGTTCGGTTCGACTTCGTCTTGGCCCCACAAGAAGTGAGACATGCAGCCGAGTAATCCTGTCGACCAGCCGCTGTCGCCCTTGGCGGCCGGTTGATCGCCACACTGCCAAGAAAGCGATCGGAAATGTTGACAAGTACGAGGCCACCGGTGCGGGGAGGCCGCGGTGAGATCGATGGAGGACTTGGCATGGATTTGACTGTTCGTGCTATCGAGTCGTGGATTGTCGATGTCCCGACCGCGCGCCCCCACAAGCTGTCGAACACGCAGATCGCTTGCCAGTCCTATGTGATCGTGAGGGTTACACTGGCTTGCGGCGAGACAGGCTACGGGGAAGCTGCCACACTCGGCGGCCCGCGCTGGTCGGAATCAAGCGTGGAGTCGATAAAGGCTAACATTGATGTCTACCTCGCCCCAGCAGTCCTCGGGATCAGGGCCACAGACTTCGAATTAGCGAGCCTTTTGATGGCTTCGGCAGCGCAGCGAAATTTTGCCGCCAAAGCGGCGGTTGAGAGTGCGCTATTTGATGCGGCCGGGCGAGCTTTGGGCCTGCCGGCGAGTTTGTTTCTTGGTGGTCAGGTTCGCAATGCGATGGAGGTCATCTGGGCGCTTGCCTCGGGCGATGCCGATCAGGAGATCGAAGAGGCGCGAGCGAAGCTGGCCGCCCGCGAGCATCGCACCTTCAAGGTCAAGATCGGGTTTCGGGAGCCACGCGAGGACATCTCGCGACTACGCCGAATCCTTGATGCGATCGGCGGCGAAGCTCGTGTCATTGTGGACATTAATCAGGGATGGAGCGAAGCGACGGCGCTTCGGTTCCTGCCTGAACTCGCAGAGATGGGCATCGCGCTGATCGAACAGCCCTGCAGTGCCCTCAATATGGAGGCCATGGCCAGGCTCGCGGGGCGCAGCAATGTGCCGCTGATGGTCGACGAGGCTGCGTTCACCGGCCAGGATGTCATACGTGCCGGAACTTTGGCAGCCGGTTCGGTCCTGTCACTGAAACTTGTAAAGAGTGGTGGGCTGATCGAGCTCAAGCGGGCTGCGGGCATCGCTGCCGCTTTCGGTTTCGAGCTTTACGGTGGATGTCTTCTCGAAAGCGGGATCGGCACTGCGGCGCATCTTGCGGTTTTCTCTTCGTTGCCGCGGCTCGAATGGGGAACCGAGCATTTCGGGCCAAGAATTCTGGTCGAAGATCTTATTAGAGGCGGGATCGTTTATCGGGACTTTCAGATACACTGCCCCGAAGGGCCTGGATTGGGAATCGAGGTCAACGAAGACACACTGAGCCGGCTGGCGCGCAAAACCTGAAGCAGAATCGCAAAGCAGGCCGTTGCCGGTTTCTGGGAGGGGGCCATGCAGTCAATAAACCTCAGGCGGCTTGAGTACTTCATGGCCGTCGCAGAAGAGCTTCATTTTGGACGCGCGGCCGAAAGGCTCAGCATGGCGCAACCGCCTCTCAGTCGGCAGATCATTCAACTCGAAGCGGAGCTGGAAGTTGCACTGTTCGACCGCGGCCGCGGCCAGACCGTGCTGACCCAGGCGGGCGAGGCCCTGCAAAAGCGCGCCCGAGAAATGCTCGCGGCCATGGACGATGCCGTCCTGGAGGTGCGCCGTATCGATCAGGGTGCCAAAGGCCGGCTGCGCGTCGCGTTCGTGGGCTCCGCGACCCATGGGATTTTGCCTGGCCTCATCCAGGCCTTCCGGGCCAGCTATCCTGACGTCAATCTCAGCCTTTGGTCGATGAACAATGCCCAGCAATATCTCGCGCTGATCAGAAAGGACGTGGATATCGCCATCGCTCGGCCCAAGATTGACGATCCCGAAATTGTCTCCATTCCGATCCAAGAAGAGCCATTGAGTCTCGCGAGTGCAGAGTCGAATAACTTTACGGCCGGGGAACCCGTGCTGTTGACGGACCTCAAAGAGCTGCCCTTCGTCCTGTACCCCGAACAGCCTCGTCCAAGTTTCGCTGATCAGGTTCTTTCTTTGTGCCGCGGCGCGGGTTTCGAGCCGCGCTCGCGGGTGTTCTGCATGGACTACCAGACCGCAATCAGCCTGGTCTCTGTGGGTGAAGGCGTCTCCATCGTCCCGCAATCGGTCGGGCTGACTGGCCATAAAGGAGTGCAATTTTCGCCTATTGCCAGCCCCGACGCGAAAACAGGGCTCTCGGTGAATTACCGGCGCGATAACCGCGAAAAACACCTGGTGCGCTTTGCAGAAATCGCAAGAAAATTGGCACGATCCTCTAGCTAGGCCCGGCTGCCCGATCATGGCGGCCAGCGTCCAGACGTAAAGTCGGACGCCCCAAACCCATGCGCATTGCGCCTACGGTCGAAACCCTGCGAAGAGAAAGGTATTGCAAGTTTCCCAATCGGTATTGGATCGCTCGTGCGAACAGCGCGTATCAAAGGGCAGATCAAACCGGGAGGAGATCGACATGAAAGTTACGTACTTTCAGCAGGTGCCGTACAGGCACTTGCCGACGGATTTCGAGACGCGCTTCGAATCCGTGGTAACCACGCCTTATCACGACATGGTCGAACCAGCGAAAGTTTCAAAAGCGTACCGAGACGCGACGGACGAATGCATGGTTGCAGCGCGTTCGGGTTTCGATGGAATCACGATCACCGAACACGGTCAGTCATCTTACGACATGGCGCCCAACCCTGACCTCCTGCAAGCCGCGCTCGCCTATGCGACAGAGGCTGAAGGGATCGACACGGCAATCTATCCCGTTGGCCGGTCGCTCGGCAAAACCAAGGAACCTCTGCGGGTCGCCGAGGAACAGGCCATGCTTGACTGCATGAGCAACGGGCGTCTGGTATGCGGATTCCCGGTCGGCTTGGCCTATGACGCCAACATCAACAACGGCGTGCCACCCGCACAGACCCGCAGCAGATTCGACGAGAACCTCGATCTTGTGTTGCGCGCCTGGACGGCGAAGGAGCCATTTCCGTTCAACGGCAAGTACACTCAGGCGAACCATGTCAATCTCTGGCCCCGCCCGGTACAGCAGAACCCGCATCCGCCTGTCTGGATTACCGGCATCGGAAATCCAAAGACCATGGAGATCTGCCTGCGCCGAAATTTTGGCTTCAACTACTTCGGCTGGTTTGGCGCCAAGCAGACCGGCAACCGGATCTTTGATCGGTTCTCTGCGGTGGCCAAAGGATTGGGAAAGAAGCGCAACCCGTTCCAGATCGGCTTCATGCAGATGATCGCCGTTGCCGACACCGACAAGGAGGCGAAGGAGATCTATGCGGAGCATGTGGAATACTTCTTCCGCAAGGCTCTGGGCGCGATTCCGTTGAATCGGCTGATGCTGCCTGGCGGCATCGACATTCGCGGGCTCGAGATTCTGCTGGCAGACCCTTCGGATTTTGGCATGTACACCAAAATGCTGACCGCCACCCACGACGAACTCGTCGAAGCTGGCTGCGTGATTTGCGGCAGTCCGGCCACAGTGCGCGACCAGTTGGTGAAGCTCGTCACAGACTACGGGATCGGCAACCTTCATGCGATGCTGCAGTTTGGCTCGATGCCCACCGAGATTGCCCGGCAGAACATCAAACTCTTCGCTGGAAAGGTGCTGCCCGATTTGGCCCCGCTCTTCGATGACGAATACGACCACCATTGGTGGCCCGAACGGCTCGGTGGCAAGCCGATTCCTGCAACTGCTGAAAACTTTGAGGTGGCGTGATGACAACCAAAGTTGAAAACCGCAAGGTGGCCGTCTGGGGTGGCGAGGTCGAACTCAATTTCCAGATCCGCGGCAGTGGCCCGGTGCTGATCTATTTCCACCCTGCTGCCGGCCTTGGCTGGGATCCATTCCTGGAACGGTTGGCGGAAATATACACGGTCTACGCCCCGGAATTTCCGGGAACCACGATCGGCGACCCCTATGCGATCAATCAGGTGGATGGTCTGAACGACGCAGTGCTCATGTACGAAGAGGCCATCCGCATCCTTGGTCTGTCGGGAGCAGTTGCCGTGGGCCAAAGTTTCGGCGGCATGATGTCGATCGAGATTGCTGCCACCTTCCCGGGGATATTCTCACGGCTCGTGGTGCTCGACCCCATCGGCCTGTGGAACGAGGGCGCGCCGACAGCAAACTGGATTGAAGCTTCGCCTCAGCAGCTTCCGCAGATCCTTTTCAAGAATCCCGACAGCGCTGCGGCTCGAGCGATGCTGGCGATGCCTGAAGATCCCGCCATTGCAGTCAAGGTCACGGCGCAGTTGATCTGGAACCTCGGCTGCACTGGAAAGTTGGTCTGGCCGATTCCGGAACGCGGGATGCGTCGTCGTTTACATCGGGTGAACAGCGATACGCTGATCGTCTGGGGCGAGGACGACGCATTGATATCGGCGTCCTATGCCGACGAACTTTCGGCGGGCATCGTTGGAAGCCGAGTCGAACTGATTGCGAATTGCGGTCACATTCCGCAGGTCGAGCAGTTGGAGATCACTTACGATCTGGTAACCAACTTTCTCCACATGGCCCAAAAAGCCGCTTGAGCACATCGGCACGGTGTCAATGCACCGTGCCGGTCCTTAGTTTGGGGGAGTGTAGGATGATCCTTGATCCAGGCGCCGACTTAAAGCGTTTTCGCAAGGCGTTGGGCACCTTCCCCACCGGCGTCTGCATCGTGACCACACTCTCCCGCGAGGGCGAGAATGTCGGGGTGACGTGTTCAAGTTTCAACTCGGTTTCGCTTGATCCGCCGTTGATCCTGTGGAGCCTTGGCAAAAACGCCTATTCTTTGCCGGTCTTCGGAGCGGCGGAGTTCTGGGCCGTTCATGTGCTCGGCGCGGATCAGGAAGAGGTTTCCAACCAATTCGCCCGCGCTGGCGGTAACAAGTTCAAGGACATCAAGCTGGAAGCCGGGCTAGGCGAAATTCCGTTGCTTGTTGATTGCAGCACAAGGTTCCAGTGTATCACTGAACATGTGTACGATGGTGGCGATCATGTCATTTTTGTTGGCCGGGTGCTGGATTTCGACCAGACACACCGTTTGCCGCTGGTGTTTCATTCAGGTCGTTATGTCCGATAGGAACTGGGACGGCGAAGGTCCACCAGCAGGGCCGTCTGCCATGCGCTAGACGCTCACCTCCTGCGGTCGCCGCCTTCGCCAATGCCTGCGGATGCAGGCGCGAATGGAGCGTGATCTCTCGGCTTTCCGACCTCACACGTAACGGTTGACGATGTTTTCGAGCAGTTCCTGGCGGCCGGAGCGCGGCTGCGGCTCGATCTTCTTCTTGACGACGCGCTCGGCGATCTCTTCCAGTGTGCGCTTGCCGGACAGCATCGCTTTGCCCTCGGCCGTGCTCCAGCCGGCATAGCGCTCGGTCAGCGGACCCGACAGCGCCTTGTCCTCGACCATACGCGCCGCGGCCTTGAGACCGCGTGCGCAGGAATCCATGCCGCCGATATGGCCGATCAGCAGATCCTGCGGGTCGAGCGACTGGCGGCGCAGCTTGGCGTCGAAATTCGTGCCGCCGGTCTTGAAGCCAGCGGCCTGCAGGACCTGGTAATAGGCCAGCGCCATTTCCGGCACGTTGTTGGGGAACTGGTCGGTGTCCCAGCCGGACTGGTAGTCGTTGCGGTTCATGTCGATCGAGCCGAAGACGCCTAGCGCATTGGCCAGCGCCAGTTCGTGCTCGAAGGAATGGCCGGCCAGGATGGCGTGGCCCTGCTCGATGTTGAGCTTTACCTCCTTCTCCAGTCCGAAGCGCTTGAGGAAGCCGTAGACGGTGGCAACATCGTAATCGTACTGATGCTTGGTCGGCTCCTGCGGCTTCGGCTCGATCAGGATCGTGCCCTTGAAGCCGATCTTGTGCTTGTAGTCGACGACGAGGCTAAGGAACCGGCCGGCCTGTTCCTGCTCACGAGCAAGGTCGGTGTTGAGCAGCGTCTCATAACCCTCGCGCCCGCCCCACAGCACATAGTTCTCGCCCTTCAGTCGCTTGGTGACGTCGATGCAGCTCTTTACCGTCGCCGCCGCATAGGCAAAGACATCCGGATCGGGATTGGTGGCGGCACCCGACATGAAGCGGCGATTGGAGAACAAGTTTGCCGTACCCCACAGAAGCTTGACGCCGGTCTGCTTCATCTTGGTGGCGAAATAGTCCGCGATCTCGTCGAGGCGGGCAGCGCTTTCAGAAAAATCCTTGCCCTCGGGCCGTACGTCGGCGTCGTGGAAGCAGAAATAGGGTGCGCCGAGCAGCGAGAACATCTCGAAGGCAACGTCGGCCTTGAGTTTGGCCAGTTCCATCGTGTCGACGCCGCCGGCCTTGGGGAACCAGGGACGGTCGAAGGTCTGGCCGCCGAAGGGATCGCCGCCCGGCCAGGCGAAGGAATGCCAGTAGGCGACGGCAAAGCGCAGATGGTCTTCCAGCCGCTTGCCGGCCACGACCTCGTCGGGGTTGTAGAACCGGTAGGCCAGCGGATTGGTGGAATCCGGCCCTTCATAGCGAATGGGTTTGATGTCCCGAAAAAAACCGCTGGTCAATGGGAAACTCCTCTGGTGGCGCGAATAGTAGTCTTCGTAAAGAGCGGATCATCCTCGGCCAGTTGCAGTTTTCTGACCCAGCAGTGGGTCAGTTTACAGCTGAAATTCGCCGACCGTTCTCATCGAAGCGATGCAGGTACAGTCGGTCGGGTGTCATGCGCAGCGTCCCCTCGTTGAGGCCATGGTGGCCCGCGAGGCGTACGATGATTTCGCCCACATCCGACTCCACATAGGCGATCGTCTCGTTGCCGAGATGCTCGGCGAAACGCAACCTGCCCGACCAGATGCCATTGGCATCGTCTATCGCAATATGTTCGGGGCGTATGCCGATCGTGGCGGCGCCTTCCGCTTTTGCGCTCTGTCCCGATATCAAATTCATGCGGGGGGAGCCGATGAAGGTGGCGACAAACAAGGTGTTCGGCGTGTCGTAGAGTTCCATCGGCGACCCGACCTGCTCGATGCGCCCGGCATTCATCACGACGATCTGGTCTGCCAGCGTCATCGCCTCGACCTGGTCGTGGGTGACATAGATCATCGTCGCATTGAGCCGCTTGTGCAAATCGGCGAGTTCGACGCGCATTTGGGTACGCAGGGCCGCGTCGAGATTGGAAAGCGGTTCATCGAACAGGAAGACCTCCGGGTTTCGGACGATCGACCGGCCGATGGCGACGCGCTGGCGCTGGCCGCCGGAGAGCGCCGCCGGCTTGCGTTGCAGCAGAGGCTTGAGGTGCAGCACCTCGGCAGCGGCTGCGACACGCGCTTCGCGTTGCGCCTGCGGAACCTTGGCGAGCCGCAAACCGAAGTCGATGTTCTGCTCCACCGTCATGTGCGGAAACAACGCATAGGACTGGAAGACCATGGAGATGCCACGCTTTGACGGTTCCTCATGGGTAACGTCCCGATTGCCGATAGCGATCGATCCCTTCGTCGGTTGTTCCAGGCCGGCGACCATCCGGAGCAGTGTGGACTTGCCACAACCGGACGGACCGACCAGCACGGTGAAAGAGCCATGGGGAATTGAGAGCGTCAGGTTGGGTATGGTCTCGACAGCACCAAAGGTCTTGTTGATGCTCGAAAGTTCGACGGCGGCCATGAATTCCTCCCTAGGTTTCTTTGGTGTCCGACAGAAACGGTCAGCCTTTGACCGCCCCTCCCGTCAGTCCGGCAACGATGTATTTCTGAGCCGCGATGAAGAAGGCGACCGCAGGCAGAATGGTCAGGGATATGAAAGCCAGGGTGCGGTTCCACTCCGAGAGATATTCGCCTCGAAACTGCATCATTCCGAGTGGCCAGGTGAACAGTTCCCGCGAGTTGATGACGACGAGCGGCAGCAGGAAATTGTTCCAGCTCTGGACGAAGACGAACACGCCTACGGTCGCCAGAATCGGCGTCGAGAGCGGCAGCGTGAATTGCCAGAAGAACCGGACATAGCCGCAGCCTTCGACATGTGCCGCCTCGAAGAGATCCTTCGGCAACTGTTCGAAGAACGTCTTGAACAGCATGATCGAAAGCGAAAGGCCAAAGGCTGTCTGGGGCAGGATAACGGCCCAGTAGCTGTCGAGCAGCCCGAGGTCGCGGACCTTGATGAACAGCGGCAGGATCGCCGTGGCGAACGGAAAGACAAGGCCCGCCAGCAGATAGGCTTGCATCATTCTCGACCCAAGAAAGCGGATCTGGGCGAAGACATAAGCCGCCGCCGCTGAGACGATCAGGGTCAAAAACACGGTCAACAGCGAGATGATCAGCGAGTTTCCCATGTAGCGCCAGAAGGCCGGATCGCCCAGCATGGCCGCGTAGAACTCGAAGTCCCATTGCTGCGGGATGCCGAAAGGATTGACGCGGAGTTCGCCATTGGTCTTGAAGCCGCCAAAGACGGCGACCGTTAACGGCCCCAGCACGAAACCGGTGAAGACCAGCAGGACGGCGGCTTTTCCCAGCGCTGGAAGAAATCTGAACGCATTCATGACCGGCTCCCCTTGCTAATCTGGCGTTGGTAGAGAACGGCGAAAGCGACAGCGGCGACGAACAGCATGACGCCGACGGCGCTTCCGAAGCCGATACGCGTTCGGGTGAGACCAAACGTATAGAGATAGGTGACAATCGTATGCGTGGAGTTGGACGGGCCACCATTGGTGAGCGGGATCACAACGTCGAAGAGTTGCAAGGAGCCGACGATGGAGAAAAACACCGACACGCCAATGGCCGAGGCGATCATCGGCACCTGAACATGGCGCACGATCGCCCAGCGGCCCGCACCTTCCAGCCGTGCCGCCTCAAGCATTTCCTTGGGCACGCCCTGCAGAGCGGCAATATAGATCATCATGTGAAACCCGAAGTATTTCCACACGACGACCAGCGTAATGGCCGCGAATGCCCAGTGGCGATCCGCGAGAATGAAAACGGGCTCCATTCCCAGCGCATGGAAGAGAGCGGCAGCCACCCCCGTGTTGCCGTCGAATACGAAACTCCAGATCAGACCCGAAGCCACCTCGGCCAGGATGAAGGGCAGAAAGAAGATGAGGCGAAACAGCGTATTGGCGGGGGTCTTCTCGTAGATCAACAAGGCGAGGCCCAGCGCGATGGGCAGCTGAACGAAAACGGACACCGCAAGCACGATCAGCGTGTTGCGTACCGCTTGCCAGAAAACGGCATGGCCCAGGGCCTGCTTGAAATTGTCCAGGCCTATGAAATCGGTCGGCGTACCGTAGCCGTCCCATTTGAACAGACTGTAGTACGCGGCGTCGAACAGGGGTAACGCCACGAACAATGTGAAAAGCACCAGCGCGGGCGGCAACATCAGAAGCAGTGCGCTGGTTTGGCTGGTGAAGCGCCCTCGACTACGTATGCTCGGAGCCAATCCGGGCGCGGCTAGCTCGGTCATTTTCATCCTCCCTGGATGGATTGAAAGGCCGGGCGCGGAGTTCGCGCCCGGCCGTAACCATCAGCGCATGGACCAGGCGTCCTGCACGGTCTTTGCCGCCGCCTCCGGCGTGACGACGCCTTGGGCCAGATCCGCGGCTACGTCTGTGACCGTGGCCCCGACATCGGATCCGAGCGCCTGATCGAGAAAGATCTGATGGAATTTCGAGACAGCGAGCGCCTCGGACATCTTGCGGAAGAATGGATTGGCGATGCTCTCGTCCACGCCCTTGGCGATCGGTATGAACAGACCCTGTGCGCCAGCCAGCTTCTGATTTTCGGCGTCGGTCATGTATTTCAGGAATTCGACCGCCTCCGGTGGTGCTCCGGCAATGACCGCATAGCCGTTGATGCCCCCGAACGTGTCGGTCGCCTCGCCCGCCCCACCTTGAACCGCAGGGAAGCGGATCGTGCCGAGCTTGTCGTCCGGAATGCCCTTGCCGCTGACCGAATTCTGCTTCTCGGTCCCGTACTCCCAATCCCCCATGAGATGAAACAGGGCCTTGCCGTCACCGAACTGTCCCGTTGCCTGCTCGAACGTGGTATCCATGAAACCAGGCTCGAAGGGCTGCAGATCGACGAGGTTCTTGAAGTCCTCGCCAGCCTTCACGAAGGGCGCGGCAGCGAAGCCGTCGCCTTTGCCTCCCATGGCCGCGGCCATTCCGTCCTTGCCGGCCTCGCGCACCCACAGATAGCCATAGTAGAAGTGCAATGGCCATTTGTCCTTGCCGCCAACCATGATCGGCGTGACACCAGCCTCCTTTGCCTTCTTGACCGCTGCAAGAAAATCGTCCCAGGTCTTGATGCTTTCGGGGTCGACGCCGGCCTTCTTTGCGAGATCGAGATTGGTCCAAAACACCACGTCGCTCGCATTGACCGGCATGCCATAGACTTTTCCGTCGATGGTGAACGCCGACAATCCGGCGTTCGCGATCGACGCCGACCAATCGCTGGTGACGGATGCGGAGATGTCCTGCAGGACGCCGGCTTTGGCCTGTTGCGCAAGGACGCCCCCCGCCCAGCTGAAGATGAGGTCGGGCTTCTGGTCCGACTGCAGCAGCGTCGTGAGCTTCTGCTTGTAGGCCTCGTTTGCGATGTATTCGAAAGCGATATCAACACCTGGATGCGACTTCTCGAAGTCCGCGACCATTTTTTGGTGATAGGCCTTTTCGGTATTCGGTACCTCCGGCCGAAGAACGTGGACGGTCACATCCGCGAACGCCGTGGATGCAAGGAGCGTGGCCAAAAGCGATGCCGCCCCCAGCATGGTCAAACCTGAGAATTTCATTTTGGTTTCCTCCCTAGAGAACGGGCTTGCCGCCCGCCGCTTGGCTTCAAAGAGTGAGCGTACTGATGGAAAAGGGGGCGAGGTTCAAAGTTGCCGATTCACGGCTGCCCCGGACCGTGATCGTCCTCTCGGTATCCTGCGCGTTCTGAACGACGAAGACTTCGCCGCCGTCGAGGTTGCGGAAAGCCAGGGTGTTCGCGGCCATTGGGCCAGCAGTCCTCAATACCGCCGCGCCCGGCCGCACGAAGCCGGCAAAGTGCTTCATCACGAAGAACTCGGGATTGAACGTGGCGCTGCGCGTGGTGGGATCGACCGTCACCATCGCGTTCTGGCGCCAACCCCAGGTGCTGACGCCTCCGGGCTCCAACACCATGTTCCAGTAAAGGTAAGCCTCGGCTCCATTGCTCAGGTAATGCTGGATCAAGTCGAAGGCGTAGTGAGCTTGATCCCAACTGTTGGTGCCGTCACCGCATTCGTTCTCGGTCTGGATAATCGGCAGATCTGGAAAGGCTTGGCGCGTTCGCTGCACGCCGTGCTTGCCGGCCCACTGGAAGCCCATCCCCTTGACGACGGCAGCCGTGGCCGGATCCGACATGATGGTGCCCGCCCAGTCATTGAAGTCGCCGCGCTCGATCGTGCCCGCCCAAATCTCGGCATCAAGGCCGGCGGACCTGAACGCAGGTCCCAGATCGTCGCGGATGAAGTCCCGCATTTTCGTGCCTGTCCAAATGCAAGATGGAAATTTCTGATCCGAGTTCGGCTCGTTCTGGACGTGCACGGCATTGATCGCGATCCCCTCGTCCTCATATGCCTTGACGAAGCGGACGAAGTAATTCGCATAGGCGTGGCGATAGCGGGATTCCCAGATGAGCGTTCCATGGTTGTGCGCCCGCGGGAACTTCATCCAGGTCGGCGGGCTCCACGGTGAGGCGAAGAGATGGAAATCAGAGCCACGCACCGCGCGCGCGGCTCTGATGTAAGGGATCAGATATTGCCGGTCGCGCGCTATCGAGAAGGTCTCCATGGTGAAGTCCCCCTCGGTCTCGTTGTGGCTGTACCAGCTCTCCGCATAGTCGTTGGCACCAATCGGCAGCCGGCAATAATTGAAGGCGCAGCCATCCGCGGAGAACAGCGCGCCCACTATCTCGCCGCGCTCGTTTTCATCGAGATGCGAAAGGGCCTTCCACCCAAGCTCGTTGAAGCAGCCGCCAAAACCCTTGAAGTCGGGCGTAACCACGCCATCCGCCCAAACGGACGGACTGTCCGACGTTCGGTGCGTGTCAACGCAGCCCGTAGCCCATTGGCTGCTGGGCGAAGACGACCTCAGTTGTGTTGCCATACCTGCCTGTCCTCCGCGCACGGCTCCACCGTCGCGGGCAAACTGGAGACGATGCTCCGTGCCCTCGAAGGGAGAGACGCGCATTGCAAAAATCGCCGGCTGTTGCCGCCCACAAGCGCCAACAGTTGCTTCAACTCGGTCCGGAACTCCTCCCGGGGAAAGATCAGCCCGATCGCGGCGCGGCTTGATCTTGTGCCCTTTCATAGGGCATCATGCGCGCCAATGCAATACTTAATTCACAGAATGAAGTAAGTCATGAATCTTAAGGCGGATCAAAATACGACACGGGCGATGAACCGGCGCCTGATCCTCAACTGCCTGCGTCGGGAAGGTGATCTAAGCCGGGTCGAGATAGCCGCGATGACAGGTCTGAGCCCAGCTGCGGTCACCGGCGTCACGGCTGCACTGATCGACGAAGGCATCGTCGTGGAAGGCAAGAGCACCCAGAGCAGCGGCGGCCGCCGGCCGATACCACTCAGCATCGACTATGCCAGACATTGGTCGATCGGGTTCAAGCTGACGGAGGGCCGGCTCGAGGGCACGCTCACGGATCTTTCCACCCGCGCGATAGGCACCTGCGAACTGCCGCTTCCCGACCACGGCCCCGTGGCCGTCGCCCATGCGGTCAAGGAGGGCGTGGCCATGCTTATGGGTGATCGGCGCGAAGGTAGACAGAAACTTGTCGGCATCGGCATGGCTATGCCAGGATTGGTCGACGTCAACCGTGGCGTCTGTCTCGTCTCTCAGCGCCTGGGCTGGAAGGACGTGCCTATCGCGGAGATGATCGCGTCACAGATCAGCGTACCGGTATGGGTCGACAACGACGTCAATGCGTTTGCCATCGCCCAGCAGCTCTTCGGACACGGGCGGCGACGCAGTTCGGTGCTGGTGTTGATCATAGGCACGGGCGTCGGGGCGGCGCTGATCTTTAACGGCCAGATCCATCGTGGGGCGCGATCCGCGGCCGGCGAGATCGGGTTCCCCGCCGAGGACGGCGATGGCTCGATTGCGACGCAGGAGCGGTTGAGTTGGGATCGGCGTCTCTCCGAACCGGCCATGGTCAGCGCCTGGAATGAGATCCGCAAGCGCTCCCGCAAGGCCCCCGCCGACCTGCAGCAGGCCATCGACGCAGGCGAGCGGCTTGCTCTGGACTACCTCAGCGAAGTCGGCCACGAGATTGGTCAACGCCTCACCGGCTTGATCGATCTCATCGACCCGGAAGTCGTCATCGTCGGCGGCGAAGCGGTCCGTTTTGGTCCGGCGCTTATCGAGCCCCTCATTGCCGCTGTCCGCGAATCCTCGTTCGCGACCCCGCCGCCGATCGAAATTGACTGGGACAACAACGTTTGGTCCCGCGGCGCGTCGGCACTCGCGATTCAGCAGTTCTTCGACTTCGAAAGCACTGCGGGGTTTGAGCGCGAGAGCGGAACCCGCTCATCCGGACACACCTGACCTCAAGGTCCATGTCGATTTGGCGGCGGCGCGCGTCACCTTGGGCGGACTTCTGCCCAAAGCGACTGAAAGCGTCGTAGAGCGCTTGCCTATCAAGGGGTTCGAGTCCACGTTTGCTAAGCGGTTGATACGTAATGATAATGGTGGGACAGCGCCAAAGCCGTCATCCGCGCCAAAGGGGACGAGCTCGTGACCGATTGACGCAACCGGAGTCAGCTCGTTGCTCAAGTAAGCGCAGTGACTCCAAGGGCTTGGGCGCCCGCCACGGATCGCCGTAATCATCGAACGGGCTACCGCGGTAGCTTTCACTGCAGAGCGATAGCTGACGTTCGGCGTCATCAGAAAAAGGCGGACTCTGGCACGGTTCTGGTCTATGCCGACGCTCGTTGCCGGTCCGCCGGCCTTTTGCATTTGGTCCATGAATGAAGCGCCAGCCCACGACGTCGAGCCTGTTACGCCGACTCAATCGTTCGGCCGTGGTGGATTTGATCCGCACCGAAGGAGTGGCATCACCTTCGAGCCTCGCCGAGCGACTGAACATCAGCATCCCGACGGTGATGCGGGTGATCGAGGATCTGATTGCCGAGGATTTGGTGGCGTATGACGGGTTTGACGAGGCCAATGTCCGGGGCCGTCCCCGAGCACGCATCAAATTCCGCGGCGCGGCGCATGCGATCATCGGCATCGAGGCCGGCAAGGGCGAGTTCTATGGCGCCGTGGCCAATCTCGAGGGCGCCGTGCAGACCGAAATGCACGAGACGGCCGACGATGATGGCGAGCGCAATTTCCAGAAGCTGGTCGGCCTGATCCGCCGGCTGATGGCGGCCCCGCGCCCGCGCGGCCAGACCATTCGCGGCATCGGCATTGGCCTGCCCTCGATCGTCAGGCAGCCGGAGGGCGAAGTGGTGCTGACGCTCGGTCTGGGCTGGCGCGACATGCCGTTGCGAGCGCGGCTCAGCCAGCATTTTCAGATTCCCATCGTCGTCGAAAACGGGCGCAACCTCGCCGCCGTGGGCGAATGGGGATTCGGGGCCGGGCGTGGCGCCGACAGCGTCGTGAGCCTCTCGATCGGGCCCGGCGCCGGCGCGGGCGTCGTCATCGACGGCAAGCTCTATGGCGGGCACTCGCATGCGGCGGGCGAGCTCGGCTGGTATCTCGATGACCCCCTCCTCACCGGGCGGCCGTTCGAACATCTGGGCGACAAGCAATCGCTGCGCTTTTTCGGCATCCCCGAACAGGCGACCAAGATGCTCGAAGAGGCCAACACCCAGTATGCGGCGGGAAAGCTCACCCTGGCCGCCGTCACCGACCGGCAGGCAGACAAGATTGCGCCGGTTGTCACCGAGTTGCTCGACTATGCGACGATGGCGGTGGGCAGTGTTGCTGCCTTCATGAACCCGGAAATCATCGTACTGGCCGGCCGGATCGTCGGGGGTGGTGATCTGGTGCTCGATGTGCTGCGGCACCGCCTCAAGGGCAATGTGTATGACCCGCCGCGCCTCGTGATGGGTGCGCTGGGCCACCGCGATATCGTCCTGGGCGCAGTGCGTCTGGTGCTCGATGCGACGACCCTCAACCCTGCCGACAGCGTCGTGATGGCCGACTGAAGATCAATCGATCGCAATTGACAGCGACTGTATGTCGGCATTAAGTTTCTAACTGAAAGAAAAACGTGCCCTGCATCGTGTGGGAGCGTATCTTTCGTGGGAGGACTTCAATGACGAAGATTTTCAATCCGCTTGGGCGGACGATGCAGCGTCGTGACTTCTTGAAAGTTGCGGGTGCGAGCGTTGCGGTAGCAGCCCTGCCGGCGACAGTTCGCGCTGCCGATCCCGTCAAGGTGGTGCTGTGGTCGTGGGTGCCGGATCTCCAGCTTCAGGTTGACATGTTCAACACCGCGCATCCAGGCATCCAGGTCGAACTCGTGAATGCCGGCCAGGGGAACCCCGAATATCAGGCGGTCCGTGCGGGCCTGAAGGCGGGCAGCGGCCTGCCCGACGTCGTCCAGATCGAATACCAGCTCCTCGAGACCTTCCGCCAGGTCGACGCCTTCGCCGACATCGGCCCGTACGCCAATGCCCATAAGGGCGAGTTCCCCGAAGGCTTGTGGACGCAGGTCGCCAAGGGCGATGTCGTCAACGGCATGCCGCAGGATTACGGTCCGATGGCGATGCTCTATCACAAGGACATCTTCGACAAGCATGGGATCACGCCGCCCACCACCTGGGCCGAGTTTGCCGATGCCGGCAAGAAGATCCATGCGGCCGATCCGAATGTGTTCATCACCGACGCGCCGTTCGGAGCCAATGCCGACTGGGTCTTGGGTCTGTTGTGGCCGATGGGCTGGAAGCCGGTCAGCCGCGATGGCGACAAGCTCGCGATCAACATCAACGACAAGATTGCCAAGGACTTCGCCGCCTATTGGCAGGACCTTATTACCGCGGGTGTCATCGAGACCAAGCCGGGCTTCAACAATGAGTGGTACACCGGCCTCGACTCGGGCCGCTATGCCACCTGGCTCGCTGCCGGCTGGGGTCCGCTGTTCCTGACCTCGGTCGCCAAGACCAGCGTGGGCAAGTGGCGTGCCGCCGATCTGCCGCAGTGGAACGCGAGCAAGTTCGCGACTGGCGCTTGGGGTGGCTCAGCGCTGGCCGTGATGAAAACGACCCAGCATCTGCCCGAGGCCGCCGAAGTCGCGATCTGGCTGAACATTAATCCCGAAGCCACAAAGCTCTACACCACCAAGCAAAACTTCTTCCCCTGTACCCGCGCGCTGCTGTCTGACCCGGAATGGGCGAACGCCAAGCCGGATTTCTTCGGCGGCCAGGCGGTGAACAAAGTGTTCGCCAAATCGGCGAATGCCGTGGCGCCGTTTGAGTGGAGCCCGTTCCAGGACTTCCTCTACCAGTCGATGTCCGATGAATTCGGCGCCTCGATCGGCGGCAAGGGCACGCTGTCGGATGCGTTCGACCGCATCCAGGACGCCGTGGTCACCTACGCGAAGGAACAAGGCTTCACCGTCGGCTAACTCCTCCCGGGCAACGGCCGGGCGCGCTTGACCGGCGCGCCCGATCTCTTCATCCTGCCGGACGGGGGACCATGGCAATGTCGAATTCGCCAGCCGCGGCGACGCGCCCAGCGCGATCGGGCGGTTTTACGTTACGAAAGCTCACGCCCTATCTGTTCCTGGCGCCCTTCGTGCTGCTGTTTATCGCCTTCATCGTCGCGCCGCTGGTCTATGCGTTCTATATGAGCCTCTACCGCGATACGCTGGTGGGCGGACGGCAATTCGCGGGTGCAGCCAGCTATATCAAGGTCGCGGGCGACGCCAAATTCTGGGGCGGCGTGTGGAACCTCGTTCTGTTCGGCATCGTGCAGGTGCCGATCATGCTGGGCCTGGCGCTGTTGTTCGCCATCGTGCTCGATCGTGGCCAGGTCTATGGCAAGGGCGTCTTCCGGCTCGGCTTCTTCCTCCCCTACGCCGTGCCGAGCGTGATCGCGACGATCATCTGGGGTTATCTCTACGGCCCCAACTTCGGCCCGTTCACGCAGATGGCCAAGGCGTTCAACCTGCCGCCGCCGGACTTCCTGTCGCCGGGCGTGATGATCTTCTCATTGGCCAATATGGTGACGTGGGAATATGTCGGCTACAATATGGTGATCTACTACGCCGCGCTGAAGGCGATCCCGTCGGACCTCGCCGAGGCCGCGCGGATGGATGGCGCCTCGGCCTGGCAATTTGCGCGGATGATCCAGCTGCCGCTGCTGTGGCCGGCGATCCTGCTCACCATCATCTTTTCGATCAACGGCACACTGCAGCTGTTCAATGAGCCGTATTTGATGCGCTCGCTCGCCAGTAACACCATCAATTCGAGCTACACGCCGAACCTCTATGCCTATTCGCTGGCGACTCAGAACCAGCAGTATGGCTATGCGGCCGCCGTCTCGTTCGTGCTTGGCATCGTGATCGCCGGTGCCTCCTATATCTTCACCTTGGTCACCAGCCGCCGTCGGCCGGAGCAATGATGACTGCGACCACTGACATCGCCACTTTCGACGCTGCCAGGCGCCGGCCCGGCGAACGGCGGCGTTCGCGGATCATCCTCACGCTGCTGCTGTCACTGTTCCTGGTCTACAGCTTCGTGCCGCTGGTCTATCTGGTCCTATCGGCAACGAAGACGAATGGCGACCTGTTCGCCACGTTCGGCTTCGGCTTCGGCACCGAGTTCAACCTCTGGCAGAATCTGAGCGATCTGTTCAGCCGCGACAATGGCATCTTCTCGCGCTGGATGTTCAACAGCGTGCTCTATTCGACCGTCGCCGGGCTTGGTGCCGCGATCTTTTCCACCGCAGCAGGCTATGCGTTCGCCAAGTTCAAGTTCCACGGGCGAAATCTGACCTTTGGGCTCGTGCTGGGCGCGGTGTTTGTCCCGCAGACGGCCCTCGTCGTGCCGATCTTCCTGCTGCTGGCGCTGTCGGGTCTCAGCGACAATCCGCTGGGCGTGATCCTGCCCTCGATGATCTCGCCGATCGGCGTCTATCTGATGCGCGTCTATATCGAGCAGGGCGTCGACGACGAACTGCTCGACGCAGCGCGTCTCGATGGCGCCGGCGAGTTCGTGATCTTCCGTGTCATCGTGCTGCGGCTGGTGGCGCCGGGCATGGTGACCGTGGCGCTGCTCTCGTTCGTCGGGACCTGGAACAATTACTTCCTGCCGCTGATCGTGCTGCGCTCGCCGGAGTATCAGCCGATCACGGTGGGCCTTGCGACCTGGTATCAGCTCGCGCAGCAGGGCGGTGGCGGCGGACAGGTGCTGTTCTCGATCATCATCACCGGCGCGCTGGTCAGCATCATCCCGGTCATCGTGGTGTTCCTGCTGCTGCAGCGGTTCTGGCAGGGCGGCCTCACCGCCGGCGCCATCAAATAGACTATCGCTGGAGTTTTCCAACTATGACGACTGCCTCGAAATCCGCGCCGCTCTCTGTCTGGCGGCCGATCGCAACCGACACTTTCCTCGTCGGTACCCCGCATTACCCGGAGCATGTCGATGAGAGCTATTGGCAGCGCGACGCCGACCGCATGGCGGCCGCGGGCTTCAACGCGGTGCGACTTGCGGAATTCGCCTGGCATATTGTCGAGCCGCATGAGGGGACGTTCGATTTCGATTTGTTCGACCGCGCCATCGATGTGCTGGGCAAGGCTGGCATCAAGACCATCATGTGCACGCCGACGGCGACGCCGCCGCGCTGGCTGACGGCGCGTTATCCCGAAGTGTTGCGCGTCGATGCCAATGGCCGCGCCATGAGCCATGGCTCGCGCCAGCACGCCAATCTTGCGAGCGGAGTGTTCCGCCAGCATTCGAAGCGCATCACCAAAGCGATGGCCGAGCATTATCGCGGCAATTCGCACATCATCGGCTGGCAGACGGACAATGAGTTCAATACCTCTGGATCGCTGTCTTACGGTCCGGTAACCCTGGCCGAGTTCCAGGCCTTCCTCAAGGACAAGTACAAGACCATCGCCGCGCTCAACGATGCGTGGGGCGGGAATTTCTGGGCCACCGCCTACGACGATTTCGATCAAGTGGTGCTGCCGCTCGACTACGCCCCAGCCCCCGTCGGGCCGAGCCATGTGGTCGACTATCACCGCTTCCTCGCCTTCGTCACGGCGCGATTCCAGCACGATCAGGTGTTGATCCTGCGCGCCACCAATCCAGACTGGTTCGTCTTCCACAATCTGGGGCGGATCGACGACATCGACTTCCGCGGCGAGTTCTCGACCGATCTCGATTTCCTCGGCTTCGATATCTACCCGCATCTCGATGACGAGATGCAGCGGGTCGGCGGCGTCGGCGAGGCGCAGGCACTGCGTCTCGACATCTGCCGCGGCTTCACCGGCAACTTCATCGTGCCGGAACAGCAATCGGGGTTCGGTGCGCAGCCGAACTTCTCGACGTTGACGCCCGAACCCGGCGAGATGCGTCGCATGGCCTATACGTCAGTGGCGCGTGGCGCCGATGGCGTGTTGTTCTTCCGCTGGCGGCCGGCGCATTTCGGCGCCGAGATCTATTGGATGGGCATCATCGACCACGACGACATCCCGCGGCGACGCTATGACGAGGCCAGGCAGTTTGCGGGTGAGGTCACGGCGCTCAAGGACAAGATCCTCGGCACGCATGTGCGCATGGATTTGGGCATCGCCGGATCAGATTTCGACAATCAGGAGATGCACCGCTCCTGCCCCATCGGCATGCCGAGCCCGCATGACGATGCCACGCTGCTGCACCGCTATTGCTACCGCCACAACATCGCCTGCGGCTTCATCCATCCCGAGGATGATCTTAGCAAGCTCAAGGCGCTCTACGTGCCGCATTGGCTGAAATGGACCGATGCGTGGACGGCGCGGATCGAGGCCTTCGCCAAGGCGGGTGGAACGGTAATCCTGGGAGGCCGCACCGGATCACGCGACGTTAACAACCACGTCATCCGCGACACCTCGCCGGGCAAGAGGCTCTCGGCCCTGGCCGGGATCACGGTCGAGGAGTTCGGGTTGCTGACGCCGATCGGCGGCGACGGAATGTTCGAGCATGGCGGCCGCTTCGGCGCCAACACGGTGCGCAAGAAGCTGCCGGCGACGTCGGCGAGCCGCCGATACGAGGTCAACATCGGGAACGCGCAGGTGACGGCGGCGCATCTTTATGAGCTGCTTAGCGTCGCGCCCGGCACGGACGTAATCGGCAGTTGGGCCAGCCGCTTCGCCGAGGGCCAAGCCGCGATGACTTCGCGCAAAGTCGGCAACGGCAATGTCATCTACCTCGGCACGTACCTCAGCGATGCTCTGGTCGAGGTGCTGGCCGATCAAGTGCTGGCGCCCGCCGGTATCGTGCCGCTCATCGCCGACATTCCGGCCGGCGTCGAGGCGACGATCCGCGAAAGCAAGGACCGCCGCCTGCTGTTCATCCTCAATACGATGGGCGAGTTGGCAAGCATCGGCAATGTCCCTGCGGGCAAGGATTTGCTCGGCGATGGCAAAATACGCGGCGGTAAGCTGTCGCTCCCGGCCTATGGCTGCAGCATCATCGAACTCGACTAGGGATGTTGTCGCGAGGCTTTTGGGAAACGCTCAATCGTGCTGGCTGCCTGAAGGGTTGTGTGATGCGCTGCCATGGCGTCGGCGGCTGACGATTTCCTTGGTCCTTGATCCTGCTTCGTTTCTGCTACCAGCAGATGAAACCGCCATCGACGATGAGATCGATGCCGGTAACGAACGACGCAGCGCGGCTGGCCAAGAACACTGCCGGGCCTACCATCTCCTCAGGCATCGCGAGGCGACCCAGCGGCGTATCGCGCTCGAAGTTCTTCACTTGGTCGGCCACTTCGGGCCTGCGGTTCATCGGGGTCAGCGTGTAGCCGGGACTGAGTGCGTTAAGCCGCAGTCCGCGGTCCGACCATTCCATGGCCAGGCTCTTGGTCATGTGAATGACCGCTGCCTTCGACGAGTTGTAGTGCGTCTGGAGGAGGCCGCGATTGACGATCGAGCCTGACATGGAAGCCACGTTGATGATCGATCCCTTGCGGCGCGGCAGCATCACGCGAGCCTCGGCATGGCAGGACAGGAACACACCGCCAACGTTGATGCTGTAGAGCTCTTCCCAAGTTGCCAGCGGCAAGGTCTCGGCCGCATGCGCGCCGCCAATACCAGCATTGTTGACTGCAACCGTAAGCGCGCCAAGTTCCTTTTCGATGCGTTCGACAGCGGCGGCGAGATCGGCTTCCGACGTCACCGAGCCGGTTATCGCCAGCGCCTTGCGGCCGAGCGCAGTGATCCTTCCCGCCGTCTCCTCAAGCCCGCCATTGGAGGAGTGACCGAAGCAGGCGACGTTGGCGCCAGCCTCTGCAAGCCCGACCGCTATGGCCTGGCCGATGCCGCTGCCGGCGCCGGTGACCAATGCGACGTCGCCATCCAGTCTGAACAGGTCCATAGCGTTCTTCCTTGCGAATTCGATGATCCCGCCGGCTAGTCTTGTCTCAGCCGCTTTTCGTCGCGCCTCTACTGAACGACGTCTTGGCGGTCCGCGTTCTCATCAGCAGCCGAGAGAATGTTTGCGAGAGATGGCGAGTGTCGACGACGCTCCTCCGGCACCCACCGAAGAAAGCCGCCGATACGCCGTTGGACCTTGATCAGATGACCGGCAGCGATATCGCTCAGCCGATGGTCGAGAAAGGGGTTGTCGAACCGTTCAAGCGTGGTCACCACATAGGCTGTCGCTTCCTGCTCCATTCCCCGAGCCTTGAAGCCAGGAATGACCTCGGAACCATAAATCTCAGTCAGCAAGTTTCGATACCTGCCTAGTTCCAGAATTTCGCGCACCGTCAGGCCGGATCTCAGCCCATCGTCCATCCAGCATTGTGCAAGCACTGTGTGGCCAAGGTTCAGGATATGAAGCTTCAGCCTCTCGATGCGCTCAAGGTCCCCGACAAGCGCGATAGCGGGATGACGGCAGGGCAATCTCAGCCCAGCTTGCCATTCAATGGCCCACAAAGCGTACGGTTCTGCGATTGCACCGACGGGCTCGATGGCCGACGAGACAATGCGGTCGACAAGCGAATTGGCAAATACGCAATCGTCGGCAATGAAGGACAAAAGCGCGTCGGACGCGCCGCTGCGCTTGGCCAATACGATCAACACTTCCTTCAGTGTGTCGCCGTTGCGTTGAACCAGTTCGGTTGGAAGCAACACGACAGGCCTTGCCGAAACCGCAAATCGGTGCGCAAGCAAAACGAGCAATTTTGCTGGATATCCGGCTGGAGCAGGTCCGGCACCACTGGTGAGGTCGACGACCAGATCGGATGGAATGGTGAGGCCCGCCTCCGTCGTGTTCGAAACAACGAATTCCGCTTGTACCGCAAACAGCGTGGTCAACCGCGACCAGTCAAGTTCGGCATCAAGCGCACGCCGTATGCTCTTCACGCCAATTTCATGCTCGACGCGCTGGCCCTTCTCCAGCCCGCGGATGACAACCGGGTAGCCCTCATCACGGGCAAGCGCCTGCAGCCGGGCTCGGCCGACGACCGATCCGCTTATGGCTGCCACCGTGATCGGGCCGGCCGCGTCGCCTGCCTGTAGCGCCTCGTGCACGAAGAGCGCTGCGTGCGCCTGCAGAAAGCGGCTGGTTCCGAACTGGAAAATGGGCGTGACGACTTCCTTCACCATCGTTTTCGCTCTCAATTCACTTCGTAAAGGTGAGCCGCTGCGCATGCAGCCGCCAGCCCAAGGGTGATCCGCCTGCGGCGCAGTGTGACCATCGTGTTTTTTGAAGTCACGCAGATCCTGCCACATCGATAACGGCCTTGATCAGACCAGACTTCTGCTGCGCCCAGATCGCGATGTCGCGGGGGCTGTTGCGCAGGGTCGTGCGGTGAGTGACGAGCTGGTCTACCGGTATTTTTCCATCGCGGATCGAGGTAATGACGTGCTGAAAGTCGGCCTGCGTCGCATTACGACTGCCGATCAGCATCATTTCGCGCTTGTGAAACTCCGGATCGGAGAAGGTTATGTCGTCCTGCACGACGCTGACCATCACCATGACGCCGCCGTGGGCAACATAGGCAAAGGCAGACTGCATCGATCGGCTGTTTCCGGTCGCATCGAAGACGACATCGAAACCTGACTTGGCGGTTCGCTCCGCTATCGTCTCAACGACCGATCCCTTCGAACCGTCGATCACCAGGAAGCCCTGCTTTGCTGCAAAAGCCAGCCGCTCGGCATCGACGTCCATGACGGTCACGCTCTGTCGCGCTATGCGCGCAAAAAGCGCGACGCCAAGGCCGATCGGGCCGGCGCCGATGACCAAGGTTCGATTGCCCGGCCCGGCCATGGATCTGCGGACCGCGTGAGCACCGATAGCCAGAAATTCGACAGTGGCCGCCTCGATCAGTGACAGGCCGGTTGCTGGAATCAAGTTCTGTGCCGGCACCAGAATCTGCTCCGTCATGGCACCGTCACGGTGCACGCCCAGCACCTCGATCGCGACGCAGCAGTTCGGCTTGCCCTGGCGGCAGGCCACACACTTGGCGCAGGCAAGGTAGGGGTTGACGAGCACTTGCTCTCCGACCGCGATGTCCCCTGGCGCGTTGATTGCCGCGATTGTTCCCGAAATTTCGTGGCCCATGACGCGTGGATAAGCGAGGTACGGATGCTTGCCCTCGAAGATGTGGTAGTCGGTTCCACAAATGCCGACATGGCTGATGCTGACCAGCGCCCATCCAGGGCCTGGCGAGCCGGGTGCCGGGCGATCTTCGAAGCTCAATTCGCTGGGCTTTCGGCACACGAGCGCTTTCATGCGGACCATCTTCCTGAAATGTTCCAAAAAGAACCCGGCGGCTGGGATGCCCGCCGGGCCGAGGTGTGGGAGCCTATTCGAAGTCCTTGACGTTCTTCAGCGTCACGAGGCCGGCGCCAGTATCGACATTGGCCTCGACCTTCTCCCCGCGGATCGCCTTGACGACAGTGTCGATGCCAAGCTCCCCCATTTTTGCCGGAAATTGTGCGACGCTGGCATCTTCCGCACCCGACTTGATCGCTTCGATCTCACCGCAGCAGGCGTCGAAGCCGACAAGGATGATCTTGTCGTTGGCGATGCCCGCATTGCTGATCGACTTGACCGCTCCAGGAATTGGCGGGCCGCAGGCCGAGTAGATCGCCTTGAGATCGGGATTGGCGGTCAGAATATCTTCGGTGACCGAGGTGCCAAGCTCAAGCGTGCAGTTGGTGGCGCCCTTGCCGACGACGTCGACCTTGACGTCGCCCAGCCCCTGCATCATGCCGGTGACGCGGTCATCCAGCGCCGGAACGCCTGGTACCCCTTGCAGGATGCCAATCTTGTCGCCGCTCTTGAGAACGGTTTTCAGATATTCGCCGGCGATCTTGCCGCCGTTGAGATTGTTGGTCGAGACCAGTGCGGTCTGACCCTTCCAGTTCGGGATGCTGTTGTCGACCAGCACCACCTTGATGCCGGCGGCGACGGCCTTGTCGAGCGCCGGTGCCACGGTCGGATCGACCGGAGTAATTGCCAGGCCCTTGACGCCTTGCGTGATCATCGACTCGATCAACGCGATCTGGCCCTCGATGTCAGTGGCCGCCTGGCCCTGGCCGGTGACAAGCTCGATTTCGGGATGAGCGGCCGCGTATTTCTTGGCGGCGGCCTCCATGGTCGAATAGAACGGCACCGGGAATTTGGTGATCAGACCGACCTTGATCTTGTCGGCGGCGGAAGCAGGCATCGCGAACGCAACAGCGATCGCCAGCCCTGCGAACAGTTTTCGGTTCATTTGCAGTCCTCCCTTGGATTGAGACGCCTTCCGATGGAAGACGCTTCAGGCATTTGCGGACCGGAACGATCCCCAAATTTCGAACGGATCAGGCTCCAACGATCATGGAAACCAGCTCCTGCTTGTTGTCCTTGGTCGGCACGAGTTCACCAACCTTGCGGCCCTGGCGAAGCACCACGGCGCGATCGGCAAGCTCGATGACATGTTCCATGTTGTGGGTAATCAGGATGACGGCGTTGCCCTGGTCGCGGAGCGTGGCAACCAGATTGAGCACCTGGCGCGATTCACGCAGGCCAAGTGCAGCGGTTGGCTCATCGAGCATGACAACCTTGCGGGCAAACACGGTAGAGCGTGCCACGGCGATCGCCTGCCTCTGTCCGCCCGACATCATGGCGACGACGGCATCCAGCCGCGGCAGCGTCACCTTGAGGTTTGCCAGCAGGACGCGGGTCTCGGCGTCCATCTTGCGCTGCTGCAGAAAGCGCAGGCCGCGCGGAAGCCATTGCGGCCAGGCCAACTCGCGACCGGCAAAGAAGTTCTGTCCCGGTGTCAGATTGTCGAAGAGCGCCAGGTCTTGATAGACGGTCTCGATGCCGGCGAAGCGCGCATCCGCAGGGGAGCGTACTTGCGTTGGCGCACCGTCCAGAAGGATCGCGCCGGCATCGAGTTGGTGCACCCCGCTGATGCATTTGGTCAACGTCGACTTGCCAGCGCCATTGTCGCCAAGAAGCCCGAGAATCTCGCCGCGCCGGACCTCGATGCTGACATCGTCGAGTGCCAGAACCGAGCCGAAGCGTTTGCTGGCACCGCGTACCGCCAGCACGGGAGGGTCGGCGGTGACAGTGTGATCGGCGCTAGCCGCGACCGCGCTCACGACGGCCTCCCAGCATGCATGACACGCACACGCCCTTCGAGGTAGTTGCGAAGCACGTCGGACTCGACCGCGATGACGATGACCACTCCGATGACGATGAGCTGGAAAAAGATATTGACGTTGAGCAGGTTGAGCGCGTTGCGGATGACGCCGATCATGATGGCGCCGATCAGGGCATGGCCGAGATGGCCGCGGCCGCCGAGGAAACTGGCGCCACCGATGATCACCGCCGCGATCGTATCCAGTTCCAGCAGATTGCCGAACAACGGCGAACCGGCGTCGGTGCGGCCGGCAAGGATGACCGCGCCGACGCCTGCGCACAGCCCTGAGATCACATAGACCGAAACCAGGACCCAGGACACGGGAATGCCCATCCGCACCGCGGCGTCAGGTCGGCCGCCGACGGCATAGATCCAGCGCCCCCAGACCATCGTCTTGGCCATGACGAAAAAAACCGCGGCGACGCCGGCAACGACGAAGACCGATCCAGGCAGACCCCAGACCGCCTCGCGGCCAAGCGCGTCGATCGAATCCGGCATGCCAGGGATGGCACGGCCGTCGGCCAGTTGCAGCGCCAATCCCTTGGCGATGCTCAATGTCGCCAGCGTGATGATGAAAGGGTGCGGCAGCCGGCCGAACACATAGAACAGGCCGTTGATGGCGCCGACCGCCGCACCGCAGCCAACCATCACCGCGATCACGACGAAGGCGGGAGCGCCGGCATGAAAGCTGAGCGCGCCGACGACGGAGGCCAGTGCGACATTCGAGCCAACAGAGAGATCGATCCCGCGTGTCAGGATGACCAGATGTTGGCCCATCGCCACAACCGAGATGACGGCGGTCTGGGCGAGGATGTTGCTGAGATTGCGCCCTGTCAGAAAATAGGGCGACAGAAAGCTGAGTACGACGATCAGCAGCACCAGGATAACGACCGGGCCGGCGCTCAATAGAGCCAGACCAAGCGCAAGGCCGGGAACGGCTTCCTGCTTCCTGGGCTCTGGCAATGCGGCCTCGCCGGCAGTGGTGCCGGTGTTCCCCGTTTCAGGCAAAGTTCCCCTCCCCGCCGAAAGCTCATGCGAGCTCTCGTCGTCAAAACTTTTGCTGTATTTCAGCTTCCTCTTATCGATAAAAAACAACCATCATCACTTGGTCAAGTTGTTTTTTATGGATAAAGTTCATGCTAGAAAGGACAAGGTGTTGCCCAGAGGAAGAACCGATGCGAACCGACACTGTGTACAAAAAGGCCTTCAACCGCGCCGCCACCATGCTGCGGGATGGACAATTGACCGGTGAGCTCCCTTCTGAAAATGAGCTGAGACGGCGGATAGGCGTGAGCCGTACGACCGTTCGAAAGGTTCTGGGAGAACTTGCCCACCGCGAACTCGTCGCCGAGCGCGGCGGCGTCCGGACGGCGGGCCGCGCGGTCGAGGATAGCGACTACTATCCCGACGCCGAGACCACGTCGCGGGCCAACCACGTCGAACAGCAATTCATGGAGTGGATGCTGCGGGGTGACACCAGGCCTGGCACCAGCATCAACGAACTCGAACTTGCCCGGCAGTTCGGTGTCGCGACCAACGGAATTCGTGAGTTCCTGATCCGCTTCAGCCGATTTGGCCTGCTGGAGAAAAGGCCAAATACTGGCTGGCTTTTCAAGGGCTTCACGGAGGATTTCGCTCTTGAGCTGTTCGAGATCCGGGTGATGTTCGAGCTGCGCTCGGCGCATCTGTTTTCACGCCAACCCGACACGTCTCCCCTGTGGGACAAGCTCGCCGCGCTCAAGGTTGCGCACAGCGAATTGCTGAAGCGGATTGAAGGCCGCTATCACGACTTCTCCGGTCTCGACAACCGGTTTCATCGGCTCATAAACGAGGCGTCGCCGAACCGCTTTATCGACGATTTCTACGACATCATCAGCTTCATTTTTCACTACCACTATCAGTGGAACAAGCAGGACGAACAGCAGCGAAACCAGGCGGCGATCCTCGAGCATCTCGCTTACATCGATGCGCTCGAAAGTCGCGATCCCGACCGAATTGAGCGGGCCTGCCGAGCGCATCTGGCTTCGGCAAGAGCGACGCTGATGCGGTCACTGATTGGGTTCGATGAATGATCGATCGCCCTGCGCTCCCCTTGGGGAGGCGTCGAGGATGGAAGCGCCCTGGCGCCCATGCCCTAAAGATCGATGCGCTGCTCGCTGGCGGATCGAACAGGTTGACGCTGGCCGGATCGACGGCAAGAAATATCGGCTCGTTTCGCCGGTCTGCAAACCTCGGTGGCAGGCGGGCTATGATCGACTGTTCACCAACCTGCACCGTCACCATGGTTTCGGGGGCCGTGGGCTCCACGACGTCGATCACCCCCGTGACCGAAGCCTCATCGGGCGCAACGGTCTTTAGTTCTTCAGGCCTTATACCCAGGATGACCGGGCGCTGGAAATCGGCCGGCCGCTTGCCGGCTCGCAATGTGACCGACACACCGCTCGCTGCGAAATGCGCGCCGTTCGCGTCCGAGACCAGACGCCGGGCAGGAAGTTCATCGCTGGCGAGCCGATGAAACTTGCCACGAAGACGTTGGCTGGCCGCTCGTAGATGGTGCGAGGATCGGCAAACTGTTGGATGTGGCCGCCCTTCATCACCGCCACCTTGGTGGCGAGCGTCATCGCCTCGATCTGATCGTGCGTCACATAGACGATGCTCGTGCCGAGACGCTCGTGCAGGCGCTTGATCTCCGTGCGCATTTCCACACGAAGCTTGGCATTGAGATTGGAAAGCGGCTCGTCAAAAAGGAACAGCTCCAGGTCGCGCACGATCGCGCGCCCCATCGCAACGCGCTGGCGCTTTCCTCCCGAGAGATTGGCGGGGCGTCGGTCGAGCAGATGCGAAATCTGCAGCAGCCGCGCGGCATCATCGAAGGCGCGCTTGCGCTGGCAGTCGACACCCACTGGCTGGTCGGTACAGTGCGTGCCGAGCGCCTCGCCCTTCACCGACAATGGATCAGCCGAATAGCTGCGTTTTCGCTTGCCGGCTTACGGTGGCGGCTAGTAAAGCCCGCTGCCTACTGGTGAGCGGGCAGCGGGCCTTTTGTTTCGGCGGGTGGAGGCCCACCGGGCTGCAAATGTGCCGTTCGCTGCCGATGGATGGTTAGCTCGCGCTGCCAGAAACAGCCACTTACGAATCCGTAAGGAACTCAAGGCGCGGGCCTTGTTTCAGGGCGTGCTAAAATTAGGCCGATGAGGCTCCTGTTTATAGCATTTGGTGTTCTATTTTTTGTGGCTCTCGCCTTTTGGCAGTCAGCTTGATCCACGGAACGTGAACCTGAGCACGACGGGAGCAGGCGGGAGCAGGACTTCCGCGATCACACCATATCCAGGGATCGCCTTCGGTATATTAGCATGTGCTTCCAGCGGACCTGATGTCCGCTTGGCCGGCGTCATCCCCAAGCCACCCAGATCCCAACTGGCGCCGGCCATTTTGTTTCATCGCTTCTTTGGCTTCGGCGTGATCTGTTCGACCCTTGTCGCCGATCTCCTTGGCCATATCGAACGCCTTCTGCTTGTCCTTGGCGGTCAGCAAGGTACGCCGGTGGGGGCTTCTCGAAGACGCTGACGATGTAGGTCGCGGAACTTCGCCGCGCTAGTCTCCAGGCTCCTGAGCAGGAAGTGACCAACACGCTTCTGGCGGTTTGCCCACAGCGGCGATCTCAGCTTTCAGGAGATCACCCAGTTCTGCTGAATGGCCGGCTTAGACGCATTGCCGCCAGGCAGGTTCGGGGCCGGAGAAAGATCCCGCTGCGCGGGAAGGCGCCTGCGATTGAGGTAGAGATCAAACGAGTATGGCGGGTGGAACAGCAGCCTCAGCTTATTCATGACCCCGCGCTTCTTCCTCTTGCTTCATTTCCCGCGTCAGAAAATAGTTCAACGCTGTTCGAAGGACGGCGACAGCGCCTAGCTTTCCGAGCATGTCCCAACTGGGTGCGACGGACGTTGCGAGAATGTCGGCGCCCAACTGAAATTCCAACGCGAGCGCCATGTATCCCGCCAGTGTCTGCCTCACCGATTTGTTGTCACGAATCTGATGCGTGACATAGGTTCGTGCGAACTCGACGAAAGAGGCCACCATTCCGATTCCGATAACGAGCGCACCCACACTCTCGACAACAAGCTTGAGCCACAAGACGGAACTAACGACAACGGCCTCAGCGCCGACATCGAAAGGGGAAGGAACCATGATGGTGCTTGCGCTTACTATCGCTCAGGCAAACAGCCAGCGCTTCACGAGCTTCGTATAGCGCGGCATGATGACGTAGACCATGAGCACGACGATGGTTCCCGTAACAACAAAAGTAGTGATCAAACGATGGTCAGGGATGCCCAGGAACCGCAGAGCCGGCAAGACGATCATGGGAACGCCGAGGACCAGGGGATAAATTACAGACCAGGTCACCAAACTCTGCCGCCAGCGGGCTGGCACCTTGGTCTTGGCCTCCGTCGGGGCAAACCAGAAATCCAGACCGCTACGAATAGAGAAATCGTCGCCACTGGCAAGAAACGGTTTGACTCTTTCGATGAGCTGACCGCGAACGGACGACTCCGTCCAGCCTCGCAGATGCGCTATAGTGTCAAACCTGATAATAACGCTGTAGGTTGAGGAGAAGCCTGGAACCGGCCGGATGATCTGCCAGTCAAGATTGCCAGGCGATGACCGGCAAAGCGGGCCGATTTCGTTTATCCATTTTTCGTAGTCACCCTGCCTGCCATCACGCACCCGATGAGTGATGACGACCGTTGCTCCCGTGGTGTCGTCGGGGCTGGTCAATTTCGCGTTTTGGCCCATGTTTTCGCGTGCGAAATGAGGCATCTACCTTTTCTGCAACTTCCTCCGGATTGAACCGTGAGGGCCACCCGTCACCAGGTGGCCCGCGTCCCAATAGCTGCCTGGACCTATTTCGCGGCTTTCTGTGCCGCGTAATAGCTTTCAAACAACGCCCCATATGCGGGTTCGACGTGGTCGACAAAGACCTTGGCGAATTCCATCGCGTCTGGGCGATCCCAAGTGTGCATCACCTCTGTAATCGCCGCGAATGTGTCAATCGGCATCGCGCCCGCCTGCGTGACCCGGGCAATGGATATGTCGGTCGCCATCTTCGACCAATTGCCCGATGCATCGACAATGCAGAACACTTTGTATCCAGCCTCGAGAGCTTTCAGTGCGGGAAACACCATGCAAATGCTGGTGAGTGTGCCTGCGATCAGCAGTGTCTTCCGCTTGGTCTTCTCGATCGCTTCGACAAAGGGGCGGTGATCCCACGCGTTGATCGGGCCGCTGCGTGGAACGTACACCGCATCGGGGTTGCTCTGAAGGATCTCGGGAATGGTCGGACCATTAGCACCTTCGGGAACTGATGCCGTTACAACGGTCGGGATCTTCGCGATCTTCGCTACCTTCGCAAGAGCATTTACGTTGTTGCGGAGTTCCCTGTACTCCATATCACGGACCAACTGGAACAAGCCGCTCTGATGATCTATCAGCAGCAATACAGCATCGTTCGGGTCAATCATCCACTTGTTTGATGTCATGTCATTTCCTTTGGTTTTGGAACTGGATGTGCTGGCTGCGGCGGCGGCTACCGCGGTCGTCGGCGTCGTCAGCAATGTCGCTGCACCGGCTGCAGCGCCGGCAATAAGTATCTCTCTGCGCTTCATTTACTTCTCCGATCGATTGATATTTTTAGATGGGTCCGATCAAGCTGAAGAGGCGCGCGCTCGACCACGACTGCCAACTCAAGCCGTTTCTCGCCAATGACTGTGGACTGATCCAGTATCAGACACCGCCATGACCACCTTGGCCGCCAGGAATGCATTCTGGATGTCCACCGCGCTGCGGCGCTCTACCCGAGGCATGCCAGAGAAAATTGCGGCGAAACTTGTCGATACCGATTTCCATCGTGCCACCTTGCGAGGTCATGAGCCGGCAGACTCGACCTGCGTAGGCTCTGGCGGCAACGGAATGAACTCCGTTTCGCCAGCGACTTCGGGGAAGCGGCCCTGCCGCCAGTCGTCCTTCGCTTGCTCGATCCGATCCTTGGAACTCGAAACGAAGTTCCAGTAGACGTGACGTTGCTCGGGAAAAGGTTCGCCGCCGACCAGCATCAGATGCGCTCCGCCGCGTGTGCTCACGATGATCTCCGCGCCAGGCTTGAAGACGACAAACTGCGCTTCGCCGAATGTTCCTGTCTGGCCGGCGACTTCAATCTCGCCAGAGACGACAAACACGGCCCGCTCGATATGATCCGTGGGCACTTGCAACCGCGCGCCAGGCTGGAGCACGGCGTCGACATACATCAGGTCCGAATAGACCGGCACCGGCGAGCGTTCTCCGAACGCACTGCCCGCAACGACGGTGAGCGAGGCTCCGTCGGCCTGGAGCCTGGGCAGAGTGCCGTTGGCGTGATTGGAGAAACCCGGCTGCATTTCTTCGAGCGCCTTGGGCAAGGCGACCCAGATTTGCTGGCCGAACATCGTTCCACCTTGAGCCTGCAATTTCGCGGGTGAGCGCTCGGAGTGGACGATGCCGCTACCCGCTGTCATCCAGTTCACGTCACCGGGACGGACCGTCTCAACGCTCCCGATGCTGTCTCGATGAACCATTTCGCCTTCGAGCAGGTAGGTGAGGGTCGACAGGCCGATATGGGGATGGGGGCGGACATTCAGGCCAGCCCCTTCTCGAAACACCACCGGTCCGAAATGATCGAGGAAAATGAAAGGACCAACCGTGCGGCGCTGTGCCGATGGGAGCGCACGGCGAACCTTGAACCCATCACCCAGATCGCGAACAGGCGGAAGGATCAAATGTTCCACTGCCGAGTCTTGCAGGGCACTCGTAACAGTCATTGCCGCCTCCATTGTAGAGTTCAATTCGGCGCTGTCGCGCAGTGATCTCGCTCCAAAGCGCATGTTCATCTCAACAAAGACGTTGAGGTACAGGCCGATAGTGCTGGTGTTGCGAACCCGCCACCTTCACAGGCGAATTTGTTGCACCGCCCATGGGTCGGCTCGGGGTTTGGTTGAATTTGTCGATTGCGTCTAAGGATCGTAATGCCACCATCGCACGTGCCGGGAAAGCCGGTATGTCACGATACTATCCATCGGATTCAGCGATGGATTGAATCATGGAAGCATCCGTGGTCGGCACTTCAGTTGGCCGGCACTCTTTGCCGCCGAAGATCGTCTCGGCTCAGCGTTGACGGGTCAGTCGTACTCTTGCATAAATAGGAGCAGCCTGGATATTTTTAGCAGATCCATCGGTTAGCTCGATAGAAGGAAAGCAACGTGCTTGATGGTCTATCTCTTGACCAACTGCGGACTTTTGTTGCCGCGGCTGACGAAGGAAGCTTCTCTGCTGCGGCCCGGCGCCTAAGGCGAACCCAGTCTGCCGTCAGCGAAACCATGGCCAACTTGGAAACGCAGCTTGGGGTAACGCTGTTCGACCGCAGCGCTCGATATCCGCGGCTGACGACCGAAGGTGGTGTGCTTCTTGCCGACGCGCGGGCTGTCGTGTCCGGCGTTGATGGCATGAAGGCACGCGCGAAGGGAATATCAGGCGGGCTGGAGGCGGAGCTGGCTGCGGTGATCGACGTCTTCTTTCCGATCACCGCGATTGCCGAGGTCGCTCACGAGTTCCGCGGACAATTCCCCGCCACACCTTTGCGGCTACTTGTCGAGGCGCTCGGCGGCGCGGTGCAACCCGTCATGGATGGTCGCGCAAGCTTCGGCATCGTTGGATCTCTGCCAGTACTGCCCTCTGGCCTTGTGGCCGAGCGCGTCACCAGCGTTGACTTTGTCATGGTCGCGGCTGCAAACCATCCGCTGGCGGCGTATGGTGGCCTCATTCCACGGGATGAGCTGGCGCGACACGTTCAACTGGTGCTCACTGATCGATCCGATCTATCAGCCGGGAGGGAGATCGGAGTCATATCGCCTTCAACCTGGCGGTTGGCTGACCTGTTTGCCAAGCACGCCTTTCTCATCAGCGGGCTGGGTTGGGGTGGCATGCCGCTCCACGTCGTCGGGAAGGACATCGCCGAGGGGCGGCTTGTTGAACTTTCGATCCAAGATATACCACGGGGCGGACTTGAGCTGCCGATATCGGCCATCTACCCAATCGCCTCACCTCCGGGACCCGCGGGCCGTTGGATGATCGAGCGCCTTAAGCAGTGTTCAAACGAAATGCCGGGCAAATGGCCTATGGACAAGGTCTTCTCGACGTCCGTGTCCATCCCCATGCGGCAGACATCCTGAATGTCCACGGCCAAGTGACGGATGTCATGCGCATCGGATGGCTTGCCGCCGAACTCGGGATCCCGGTCAGCATCGGCAACACTTTCCTGGAGGTTGGTGTGCACATGGCGGCCGCGCTTCCCGAGGTCGAATGGCTGGAATATTCATTTCAGAACTTTGACCATCTGGTCGAGCAGCCTATCGACATCCGGGACGGTTACGCAGGCGCAATTCGGCTGAAGGCGCCAGACAGAAAGGGTCGAAATGTAGTTCCGTCCACCAGCAGCGGGTTGGCGCTTGGCGCGATCGTGGGCGCACGTCCTATCTCGTCCAATTCGACCGAAAAGGGAACTGGCACAAGACTGGTTCCTTGCTGAAGACGTCGTTGACCTTGGCTTTGACGACTGATGACATCGGCGTGCGCATCCGACAACGCGCTCCGGGCGCTGGAGCCTACATCAAGGCGTTTTTGCAGGAAACGCGTTTGCGGTGAGCTCAAGCAGGCGGTGCACGTTGCCCAGCAGCTGAATGGTCGCGACTATGCTCGCATCCTGCGGGAAAGGCACTACGCTGTCTGCTGTCCAGTTCTCCTCGCTACCGGCTGCTTGTCTAATCAGAAGGATATCGAGGCTCGCAAAGCCGGGCCTTGCCGCTCGATCTTCCCAGCCCTTGATCTGAATGGGGAGTTTCGCGTCGACATCACCATCTTCGTTCTTGGCGTCCCAAACGACAGCCTGGTCCGTCATGTTCGAGGGTTTGGTTTTGGACGCGACCGCAATGTCCTTCACGAAGATCGTCCGCCTATTCCAGTTCACTATTCTGATAACAAGCGTGTTTTTGTCTTTCAAATGTTCGATGACGTCGAGGGTTGGATCTTCGTCGCCGATCACGAATCTCGTTTGCTTTTTGGCCTCGCGCCACTGTCCTATCAAATAGGGCAAGCTTGCCGCTGCTGCGACGAATGCTGCCCAGCCGGACAAAGCTCCAACCCAATCTCGGCCCCGGTCCCAGGTCAGATTGTATTCAAGGCTTGCGATCAGCCAAGTTTGGCTTGTGATCGCCAAAGTCACAGCAACTCCAATTGCGACCCCAATCAACAACCAGCAGACGCGCATCAGCATCGTGTCCCCCTTCGGAAAGTGCGGCAGCATAACATGTCGCAAGGCATGGTATCCGCATGAGCGAAGAGGCGATTAAGCAATTCATCGAAGACGCGCGCGCGGCGTCGATCGAGGCGGCCGCAAAGGATTTACAGAACAGCGCTACACAGAAAGGCCAGATTCACCCCAGCCTAGTAGTCGCTCACCGCCTTTGCCAGAATTGTGATCTCGATGGGTCCAAGATATCGTCTTATGATGGGAATGGCGCCCCGGCCGGATGTCTCACGCCGTCGCATGCTGCCTAAATCAATAGCATCCTGCATGATGGGCTCTTTGGCGGGTAAGCTCTGAAATTCACTATAAGTTGTTGATTTATTTGATGATATGGCGGAGAGAGCGGGATTCGAACCCGCGTTACGGTCTCCCGTAAACACACTTTCCAGGCGTGCGCCTTCAACCACTCGGCCACCTCTCCGTCCTTGCCTTCGCGCTAGCCGGTTTCGCCGCGCGTGTTGGGGAGATGCATCTCCTTGGGGCCGCGACGCGGAGTTTCCGCGCCATGGATGCCGCCCAACCAGCAGACATCCTTCCCCGGCACCTGAGCCGTCGAAGCAACAGGCGCGGGGCTCATCTAGTCGATCCCGCGCCGAATGCCAAGCCATAACGGCAGTCTATTCGCTTTGCCGGCGACACAGCGTTTGGCGAGGCCGCCGTCGCAGCCGTTTTCGAGGCGCCGGCGCCTAGAATGATGTGCACAGGCAAGGCCGCGAGGCCGGCCATGCTTGACTTCGCCGCCGGCCACCTGTCGAGTGATAAAGAGGCTTTGCGGGGGCATCGTCCTGACATGACATCCAGCAGCGAACAACCGGCCAGCGGAATCCCGGGTGGACAGGCGCCGATCGGGCGTCCTGGCGGCGACCTGTCTTATGTCCCGGTGGGCTGGCTTATCTTCGTCATGGCGTGGTCGGTCTATGGCCTGGCGTCGGCCTGGTGGCTGGTCGGCAATTCCGGCCTGCCGGACAAGATTCTCTATTTCCTGCTTGGCGGGCTCATCGCGGATGTCATCATCATCCTGTGGGGGCTTTACCTGCTCGGCCTCGCCTTCGGCCGCTCAGCGCGCTTCCCCCGCCATTTCACCGTCTGGCAGATCGCCCTCATCGTCTGGGTGCTGGCAAGGCAAGCCTATGTGCTTGCCGTGCCGGATTTCGTCTTCTCCGCCAGGAGCCTCGGCATCACCGCCATCGAGATCGGCGTTGGGCTGCTTTGCATCTACCTGCTTCGCCACGGCTCGGGCGCCGAGACCGTCTACGCGAAACCGGAAACCGAAGCGCCGCCGGTCCTGGTTTCCATTGCCGCCGCCTTGCTCGGCATCGTCCTCGGTGCCGCCGTCGGCGCCGTGGGCGGCTTCCTGGCCGGATCGGTGATCGCCGATGTCGCGCAGGTTAGCTGCTTCGAAGGTGGCTGCGGCTATTTCGCCGCCTTCTTCGGCCTGGGCGGGCTGGTGGTCGGCGCCATCGGCGGCGGTATTCTTGGCGTCTGGCTGGTTCACCGGCGCAAGCGCAAGCCGGTGGCATAGCGAGGCCTTTCAAATTCGCGTATCGCGGTTGCGGGCCGACGCTGCGCACTCTATTTCTCGCTGGTGCCGGAAACGTCTGGGGTCGGCCGGGGGAGAGCTTGATGTTTCGCTTTATTTTTCGTCTTGCCGCCATGGTCGCGCTGTCGGTCTCCGTCATCATGGCGGTGCTCGATACGACGCGCACAGTGGCGGCTTCGGCTCTCGTACTGACCCCGCTCAACGCCAGCTGGCTGGCCGTCTCGCCGGACACGCGGGCGGCTTTCGAAACCTTCGTCCGCGCCAAGGCCAGTCCGCTGGTGTGGGATGGCGCCATCGCCTGGGTGCTCAACCAGCCGGGCTTTGCCGTGTTCGCGGTGATGGCCTTCCTGCTTTATGCCATCGGCTACCGCCGGCAGCGGCGCACCAACCAATTCGCCACCAACTGACCTATTCTTGAGCGCTACCCAGGGAAGGAAGGCCGCGCATGTTCTTTCTCAGCGACATGCTGAACAGGAAGCTCCATTTGCCGAAGCCGTCCGAAGCGCTGCCGGGCCGCGCCAAGGCGGTCCCGACCGCATCAAAACACCATGTCCTGAAACGGCCGCTCAAGGGCCCCTATCCCGATGGGCTGGAGACGGCGATGTTCGGGCTCGGCTGTTTCTGGGGCGCCGAGCGGCTGTTCTGGCAGATCGAAGGCGTCTGGGTCACCGCCGTCGGCTATGCCGGCGGCATCACGCCCAACCCGACCTATCAGGAAACCTGCACCGGGCTCACCGGCCACACCGAAGTGGTGCTGGTCGTCTTCGACCCCAGGATCGTCTCCTATGCCGAACTTCTGCAGCTCTTCTGGGAAAGCCACGACCCGACGCAAGGCATGCGCCAGGGCAATGATGTCGGCACCACCTACCGCTCCGCGATCTACACGTTTGGCGATGCACAAATCCAGGCGACGAGCGCCTCGCGCGCTGCCTACGAAGCCTCGCTGTGCGGCGCCGGCCATGGCAGGATCACCACCGAGATCGCGCCGGCGCCCGCCTTTTACTTCGCCGAGGCCGATCACCAGCAATATCTGGCGAAGAACCCTTACGGCTATTGCAACCTCAAGGGCACGGGCATCGCCTGCGCCATGCCGGCCGCCACCGCCTGATGGCCAGAGCAATTCCAGGAAAAGTGTGAAACGGTTTTCCCGGGAGAAGCGCGAAGCGCTTCCCCTTGGGAATTGCGTCAAAACAAAAAGTTAGAGCGGTTCGGCGTTTCCGTGAAACGATTAACCGCTCTTGCGCGCAAGCATTGGCCTGCACCGCAGCTTGCCCGTGGCATGCTTTTCCAAAAGGTCAAAATTCCGCGTGAATTTTGTTTCGGGCCGTGCCAGATTGCCCAAGAGCGGGAGGGGAATACACTCCTGGCTGACGTCGCGTGGCTGCCGGTGAACCGGGCAGCCAGGCGGTGCGTAACGGAAAAAATAACCGACAGGGTGTGGATCACATGAAACGTATCGTTCTCGGCCTCCTGGCCGCAACCGCAATGGTTCTTCCGGCTTTCGCCGCGGATGTCCAGCCGGCCATCCTCTATGATCTGGGGGGCAAGTTCGACAAATCCTTCAACGAGGCTGCCTTCCATGGCGCCGAAAAATTCAAGACCGAGACCGGCACGCCCTATGTCGAGTTCGAAGTGTCCAACGCCTCGCAGCGCGAGCAGGCGCTGCGCCGCTTCGCCGAGGACGGCCACAACCCGATCGTCATGGCCGGCTTTGCCTGGGAGGATGCGCTGAAGAAGGTCGCGGCCGAATATCCCGATCTCAACTTCGCCATCATCGACGATGCCGTCGACCTGCCCAATGTCCGCTCGCTGGTGTTCAAGGAGAATGAAGGCTCCTACCTCGTCGGCATCATGGCGGCGATGGCTTCGAAGTCGAAGAAGGTTGCCTTCATCGGCGGCATGGACATCCCGCTGATCCGCAAGTTCGAATGCGGCTATGTCGGCGGCGCCAAGTCGGCCGGCGCGACCGACGTCATCCAGAACATGACCGGCGACACGCCGGCAGCTTGGAATGATCCGGCCAAGGGCGGCGAGATCGCCAAGACGCAGATCGACCAGGGCGCCGACGTGGTCTACGCCGCCGCCGGCGGCACCGGCGTCGGTGTGCTCCAGGCGGCGGCGGATGCCGGCAAGCTTGGCATCGGCGTCGATTCCAACCAGAACGGCCTGCAGCCCGGCAAGGTTCTGACCTCGATGATGAAGCGCGTCGACGTTGCCGTCTACACCGCCTTCATGGATGGCAAGAACGGCACCTTCAAGGGCGGTCTCGAGAACCTCGGCCTCAAGGAGGGCGGCGTCGACTACGCCATGGACGACAACAACAAGGCGCTGGTGACTCCTGAGATGAAGGCGGCGGTCGAGAAGGCCAAGGCCGACATCATCTCCGGCAAGATCCAGGTGCACGACTACACCGCTGACAACGCCTGCCCTTATTGATCGGCTAACACCAATTTGCGAACCGCCGGGCCTTGTCCCGGCGGTTTTGTTTTTGGAGGACTTTGGCGAGACACCGAGGCAAGAGTGACGACGATCATAGAACCCATGACCGAAAGCGACGTCGAGGCGGCGGCACGATTGCGCGTTGCCGCCTTTTTCGAGGACAGCGCAAGGACGGCGGAAGAAGACGCTGATGGGCTCCGCCTGCTGTTGGCCGGTGACGGCTTCGAGAAGGCGCTTGTGGCCCGAATCGGCAACTTACCCGTCGGCACATGCCTGCTGGTTCGCCACGAATTGGAGCCCGCGCATGATCTGACGCCATGGCTGGCGGGGCTGGTCGTTGATCACCATCACCGCAACAAGGGGATCGGCCGCGCGCTGGTCGCGGCCATCGAATCGCGCGCCTCGTCGATCGGTGTGGAGAGGCTCTACCTCTATACGTGGGAAGCGCGCGATTTCTATGCCGGGGTTGGTTGGACGGTCGTCGAGCCGTTCGAGCAGGACGGTCACCCTATGCTGCTGATGGCGCGCGAACTGCGGCTATAACCGACCGACGAGATAGCCGAGCGCGAAGACCGCGATCAGCACGATCGCGATGATGGCGCCGCGCCAGCCGCCAAGCGAATGCACGCCGACCCCGTACGGTGGCTGGGAGAGTTTGTGGATCACCGCTGGAGACCGCGAATTGCCCAACCCGGACGTACGCATCTGCGGCAATTCCGCGATACGCTGGGTGACCAATTCCCAATGATTGGCTGGCAGGCCACCCGGTTTTCCGGCGCGGTCGAACATGTGCATGCGTTCGGCAAGCTGCAGCACGGCGTCGCGGAAGGCAGGGTCTATCTCCAGATCGCGCTCGGCGCGTTCGCGCTCCGCGTCGTTCATCAGGCCAAGCACATAGTCACCAGCCCTTGCGATGCGGTCGCCCATGGTTTGCGCCCTTCCCTTTTTCCTCAATAATGCGGCGGCTTGGTCACAGGCACGTCGGCTGTGGACTGCTCCTCGAGCGCCAGGAAGCGGTCGGTCAGCGCATCGAGCTTGCGCTGCATGCGTTCGATCACCTTCCATTGCTCGGCAATCTGCCCTGACAGCTCCTCGATGGTCTTTTCCTGCTCGGCGGCGCGGATTTCCAGCGTCGTCAGCCGGTCGGCGGGCATGGTCATTGGCAATCCCTGGCTTTTATCTAGATGCTTATTTCGGCTTCGTCATATTAGCGAATATGAAGGCCACGGACACGTTGGAAATTGACAAGCGCACCGGGATTTGCCGAGAGTGGATGCTGCTCCGGCCGATTGGCATGGGCGGAGCGTCATGCTAGGCATTTTGACCAAGCGATAAAAAAATAAGAGTGGGACTGGCTGCATGGCGCAAGCCGCTATCGAACTGATCGGCATCAACAAGAGTTTTGGCGCCGTGCGCGCCAACCGCGATATCAATCTGGAGATCGCGCGCGGCACCATCCACGGCATCGTCGGTGAAAACGGCGCCGGCAAATCGACGCTGATGTCGATCCTCTATGGCTTCTACCAGGCCGACAGCGGCGAGATCCGCGTCGGCGGCAATCCGGCATCGATCAAGACGCCCAACGACGCCATCGCGCTCGGCATCGGCATGGTGCACCAGCATTTCATGCTGGTCGACAATTTCTCGGTGCTGGAAAACATCATTCTCGGCGCCGAAAGCGATGCGCTGTTGAAGCGCAGTATCGCCAAGGCGCGCTCCGAACTGGAACGGCTGGAGCGTGAGTACGGGCTCGAAGTCGATCCAGACGCCATCATCGAGGAACTGCCGGTCGGCCTGCAGCAACGCGTCGAAATCCTCAAGGCGCTCTATCGCGGCGCCGAGATTCTGATCCTCGACGAGCCGACGGGCGTGCTGACACCCGCCGAGGCCGACCATCTGTTCCGCATCCTCAAGCAGTTGAAAGAACAGGGCAAGACGGTGGTGCTGATCACCCACAAATTGCGCGAGATCATGGCCATCACCGACACGGTGTCGGTGATGCGCCAGGGCACGATGGTGGCAACCCGCGAGACGAAGAAGACCACCGTCGAGGAACTGGCCGAACTGATGGTCGGGCGGCGCGTGCTGCTGCGGGTCGAGAAGGGTGAAGCCGAAGCCGGCGCCGTCAAGCTCGCGGTCAAGAACCTGACGGTCAAGGATTCGCGCGGCGTCACCATGGTCGACGACATTTCCTTCGATATCAGGGCCGGCGAGATCGTCGGCATCGCCGGTGTCGCAGGCAACGGACAATCCGAACTGCTCGAGGCGATTTCCGGCATCAGGCGCGCCGTTTCCGGTTCGGTCACGCTCGACGGCAAGCCGATCGACCTGACCGGTGCCGCCGATCCCGGCGAGCTGCGCGACCGCGGGCTGGCACACGTGCCGGAGGATCGCCACCATGTCGGGCTGGTGCTGGCCTTCGAGGAAAACGAGAATTCGATCCTCGGCTATCACGACGACCCCCGCTATCTGAAAGGGCCGTTCCTCAACGTCGATGCCATCATGGCCGATGCCAAGGACAAGATCGAGAAATACGATATCCGTCCCGGCAATCCGCGCCTGAAGACCGCCAACTTCTCCGGCGGCAATCAGCAGAAGATCGTGCTGGCACGGGAAATCGAACAGGACCCCGGCGTGCTGATCGTCGGCCAGCCGACGCGCGGCGTCGATGTCGGCGCCATCGAATTCATCCACAAGCGCCTGATCGCTATGCGCGATCAGGGCAAGGCCGTGCTGGTGGTGTCGGTCGAGCTCGACGAGATCCGCTCGCTCTCCGACCGCATCCTGGTGATGTTTGCCGGCCGTATCGTCGGCGAGCGCGGCCCGGAGGCGACGGAGGGCGAGCTCGGCCTGCTGATGGCAGGCGTCGAGCAGGAGGCCGCGGCATGAGCACGCCTTACGCCAAATTGCCGGCCTGGGCCGATTATGGGTTGATCCCGCTGATCAACCTGTCGGTGGCCTTCATCGTCGCCGGCTTCGTCGTGCTTCTGGTCGGCGAAAATCCATTCCGCGCCGCCGTCATCCTGGTCGAGGGCGCCTTCGGCAAGGGAACAGGCATCGCCTTCACCCTTTTCTATGCCACCACCTTCATCTTCACCGGCCTTTCGGTGGCGGTTGCCGCTCATTGCGGGCTGTTCAACATCGGCACGGAGGGGCAAGCCTACATTGCCGGCCTCGGCATCGCCATCGTCTGCCTCTCCTTCGACAGCACGTTGCCCTGGTGGCTGACTTTTCCACTGGCGATCGTCGCTGCGGCGGTCGTTGGGGCCTTGTGGGCGCTGATCCCCGCTTATCTGCAGGCCAAGCGCGGCTCGCACATCGTCATCACCACCATCATGTTCAACTTCATCGCCGCCTCGATCATGGTCTACCTGCTGGTCGGCCCTTTGAAGCCGGCCGCCTCGCAGGCACCGCAGACGCGCAACTTCCTCCCCGGCGCGGAATTGCCCAAGCTCAACTGGATCATCGAGCTGTTCGGCGCCAAGATCCGCTCGGCGCCGCTCAACGTCACCTTCCTGCTGGCGCTGGTCATGGCCTTCCTGGTCTGGCTGCTGATCTGGCGCACCAAGCTCGGCTATGAGATGCGCACCTACGGCCACAGCCCGAAGGCTGCGCGCTATGCCGGTATTTCGGAGACCCGCATCATCATCACCGCCATGATGATCTCCGGCGCGCTGGCCGGCATGATGGCGCTCAATCCGGTGATGGGCGACCAGCACAATGTCGCGCTCGACTTCGTCTCCGGTGCCGGCTTCGTCGGCATTGCCGTGGCGCTGATGGGGCGGCTCCATCCGGTCGGTATCGTGCTGGCGGCGATCCTGTTTGGCATGCTCTATCAGGGCGGCGCCGAACTCGCCTTCGAGATGCCAGCGATCAGCCGCGACATGATCGTTATCATCCAGGGCCTGGTGATCCTGTTCGCCGGCGCGCTGGAGCACATGTTCAGGCCTTACATCCAGGCGCTGTTCGCCTCGTTCAGTCCGAGGTCGGTCGGCATGGAAGCGGTCAAGGGAAAGGGTGCCTGAGATGGATATCTTCATCGCCATCGTGCAGATACTCGACTCCACCATCCGCCTGTCGGTACCGCTGCTGCTCGCTTGCCTCGCCGGTCTCTATTCGGAACGCGCGGGCGTCTTCGACATCGGGCTCGAGGGCAAGATGCTGGTCGGTGCCTTCGCTGGGGCCGCCGCTGCGTCGGTCTTCCATTCGGCCCTTCTCGGCCTCGGCATGGCCATCCTGGTTTCGGTCGCCTTCGCGCTGATCCACGGCTTTGCCTCGATCACGCACCGCGGCAACCAGATCGTTTCCGGCGTCGCGATCAATTTCATCGCCGCCGGCTCGACCGTCATGCTCGGCCAGGCCTGGTTTCAGCAAGGCGGGCGCACGCCGGCGCTGCAGCCGGGCGAGCGGTTCGAGGCGATTGTCTGGCCCGGCGCCGATGCAATCAGGGACGTGCCGATCATCGGACCGATCTATGCGGAGCTGATCTCCGGCCACTCGATACTGGTCTATCTCGCTTTCCTGATGGTGCCGTTCACCTGGTGGGTGCTGTTTCGCACCCGCTTTGGCCTCAGGCTGCGCGCCGTCGGTGAGAACCCTGCCGCCGTCGATACCGCCGGCATCTCGGTCGCGTGGCTGCGCTACCGGGCGCTGATCTGCACCGGCATCCTCACCGGCATCGCCGGCGCCTACCTGTCGATGGTGCAGAATGGAGGCTTCGTGAAGGACATGACCGCCGGCAAGGGCTACATCGCCCTGGCGGCGCTGATCTTCGCCAAATGGAAGCCGGTCAATGCCATGTTCGCCTGCCTCTTGTTTGGCTTCCTCGACGCGCTGGCGATCCGCCTGCAGGGTTCGCCGCTTCCGATCATCGGCAAGGTGCCGGTGCAGTTCATGCAGGCGCTGCCCTATATCCTCACCGTCATCCTGCTCGCTGGCTTCATCGGCAAGGCGATCCCGCCGCGCGCCGGCGGCGTGCCCTACGTCAAGGAACGCTGATGCATGTCGCCCAAAAGTGACCGCGGTTTTGGGAAGACGACATGCATAAAACAAAAAGTTGAAGCGCGTCGCCTGAATCCGTTTCGACGCGACGCGCTTTAAGGACCGATAGCTCGGCGCGAGGCAGGCGCCGGGTTTTGGACATGATCATCGGAGAGAACAACTGAATGTCGCATGATCTGTTCGAAGCGGCCAAGACCGCCATGGCCAAGGCCTATGCGCCCTACTCGAAATTTCCCGTGGGTGCCGCACTTCGCACCGAGGACGGACGCGTCTTCACTGGCGCCAACATCGAGGTCGCCTCCTATCCGGAGGGCTGGTGCGCCGAAACCACAGCCCTTGGCCACTACATCATGGGCGGCGGCGGCAAGATCGTCGAAATCGCTGTCCTTGCCGAGCGCATGGCCAAATGCTCGCCTTGCGGTGGCTGCCGCCAGCGGCTCGCCGAATTCTGCCGGCCTGAAACCAAACTCTACCTCTGCGACAATACCGGCGTTGCCGAGACCGTGACCATGGGCGACATGCTGCCCTACGGTTTTCGCGGCGATATTCTCAAATGACGTTTTTGGTTCAAATGAAGAATTGGCTGAAATGACGGGCTGGCTGCAATGACCGAAAAGGCCGTGGACCATCTTATCGAAAGGCTGGACGGCCTGGCGCCGTCGACGGCACTGGTGCTCGGTTCGGGCCTCGGCGGCCTGGTTGACCGGATCGAAAACCCGATTCGCGTCTCCTATGCCGATCTGCCCGGCTTTCCCAGGAGCGGCGTCAGCGGCCATGCCGGCGAGGTCGTGGCCGGGCTGTTTGCCGGCGTGCCGGTGCTGATGCTGTCCGGCCGCGCCCATTATTACGAGCACGGCAACGCGGCAGCGATGCGCCCGGTTCTGGAAGTGCTCGCCGGCATCGGCATCACGAAACTGATCCTCACCAACGCCGCCGGCTCGGTCGATCCGGACATGCCGCCGGGCTCGGTGATGCTGATCACGGATCACATCAATTTCTCGGGCACCAATCCGCTGATCGGCGAGCCGAGCGACCGCCGCTTCGTCGGCCTGACCGAAGCTCATGACGCCGGCATCCGTAAGGCGATCGAGCGCGCGGCGAAGGCGACTGGCACCGCGCTGCACCAGGGCGTCTATATGTGGTTTTCCGGCCCGTGTTTCGAAACGCCGGCCGAAATCCGCATGGCGCGCATCATGGGCGCCAATGCGGTGGGCATGTCGACCGTGCCGGAAGTCATTCTCGCCCGCTTCCTTGGTCTGCGTGTCGCCGCCTGTTCGGTCATCACCAATTTGGCGGCTGGCATGACCGGAGCCGAGCTTTCGCACCAGGAGACCAAGGACATGGCGCCGGTTGGCGGGTCGCGGCTGGCGACAGTCCTGCAGCGTGTGTTTCAAGACGGGCTGCTGGAGAGCTGATGCTTCCACAGGAGATCATCCGCCACAAGCGAGACGGCCACAGACTGTCTGCTGGTGAAATTGCTGCCTTCATCTGCGGCGTGACCTCGGGCGCCGTCACCGATGGCCAGGTCGCGGCTTTCGCCATGGCGGTATTCTTCAACGGCATGAGCCGTGACGAGGCCGTGGCGCTGACGCTCGCCATGCGCGATTCCGGCGATGTGCTCGACTGGTCGGATTTGCCCGGCCCGGTGACCGACAAGCATTCGACCGGCGGCGTCGGGGACAATGTCTCGCTGATGCTGGCGCCTATCGTCGCCGCTTGTGGCGCCTATGTGCCGATGATCTCGGGCCGCGGCCTAGGCCATACCGGCGGCACGCTGGACAAGATGGATGCGATTCCCGGCTACGCCAGCCAGCCCGATATCGCGCTGTTTCGCCAGGCGGTGCTCGAAACGGGCTGCGCCATCATCGGCCAGACCGCCGATCTGGCACCCGCCGACCGCCGGCTCTACGCCATCCGCGACGTCACCGGAACCGTGGAATCGGTGCCGCTGATCACCGCCTCGATCCTGTCGAAGAAGCTGGCCGCCGGGCTGGGTTCGCTGGTGCTGGACGTCAAGGTCGGCAACGGCGCCTTCATGGAGAAGTCGCGCGACGCGACCGCGCTGGCCAACAGCCTGGTCGAGGTCGCCAGCGGCGCCGGGCTGAAGGTCTCGGCGCTGATCACCGGCATGAACGAACCGCTGGCCTCGGCCGCCGGCAACGCGGTCGAGGTGCGCAATGCCGTGGATTTCCTGACTGGCCGTCTGCGCGACCGGCGCCTGGAGGACGTGACGCTGGCGCTGGCGGCCGAAATGCTGCAGTCGGCGGGACTGGTGTCGTCCAACCAGGATGGTATCAGGCGCGCCACCGAGGCGCTTGCCAGCGGCCGCGCCGCCGCCACCTTCGCCCGCATGGTGGCGGTGCTTGGCGGACCCGCCGATTTCATCGAGAGGCCGGAAAAATACCTGGCCGTGGCGCCAACGGAATTCGCGGTCAAGGCAACGACGGACGGCTTCGTCACTGGCATCGCCACCCGCGACATCGGCCTTGCGGTGGTTGGCCTGGGTGGCGGGCGAACACGGCCCGACGACAGGATCGACCCGGCGGTCGGCATCACCGGGCTGCTGCCCATAGGCGCGGAGGTCAGGGCCGGCGAGCCGCTGGCGCTGGTCCATGCCCGTTCACAATCCGATGCCGATACTGCCGGCGCCGCCGTGCTTTCGGCCTATGCGGTCGGCTCTTCGAAGCCGGCCGCCGACAAGTCGGTCATCCGAAGGATTCTTCCACGCGGCTGATCAGATTGAGTTCGCTGCTACTGCACCAGCAGCAGCGTGCCGTTCTCGGCCTGGTATTTGCCGAGCCGATTGAGAAAACTCATGCCGATCAGATTGGTCTTCAGTGCCTTGTCGTCGAGCACGATGGCTTGCACGTTATCGACGCTGATGCTGCCGATCTGCAGGCGATCAATCGCCACCACCGCCGCCTTGATCGTGCCGTTGGCAGTGCTGACCTCATGGCTGAAATCGGACGGGTTGAGCGACAGCCCGATCCGGCGCGCCGTCGAAGTGTTGACGGCCACCAGAGTGGCGCCAGTGTCGATCATGCCGTCAACCTGGCGGCCATTGAGCTTGAAGGTCGATGAGAAGTGGCCGCGACTGTCCGCGGAGACGACGACCTTGCGGCCGGTCGGCAGCGGCGTCACCGGCTTGTCGGGAACCGATGCGAGGTTGACTTCAGGTTGCTGCTCGGCGTCGAGCTTGGCTGTCGTCGCCGATTTCAGCAGGTTTTCGAAGATCTGCGGATTTGCCTGATAGACGACAGGGATCGACGCCGATGTGCCGGCGAAAACGCTGAGGATGAGAAGCTTGCGCAGCATGGATCGGCCTTTGTGATGGCCGATCCTTTAGCCCTGTATGGTGTTCGTCGCTTTAACGGGCGTCGAAACCATGTCTTTGCGTAAACATTTGGTAAATCGCAACAGGCAGTTTGCCTGGTATTACTTCGTCCCGTACATGCGGTCGCCGGCGTCGCCGAGGCCGGGCATGATGTAGCCCTTTTCGTTGAGCTGGCGGTCGATGGAAGCGGTGAACACCGGAACGTCCGGATGCGCCTTGGTGAAGCGCTCTATGCCTTCGGGCGCCGCCAAAAGGCAGAGGAAGCGGATATTGGTGGCGCCGCGCTCTTTCAGCTTGTCGATCGCCGCGATCGCCGAATTGGCGGTTGCCAGCATCGGATCGACGACGATCACCAACCGGTCGGCGAGATCGCTCGGCGCCTTGAAAAAATACTCGACCGCCTCCAGCGTTTCGTGGTCGCGGTAGAGGCCGACATGGGCGACGCGGGCTGCCGGTACCAGATCGAGCAGGCCTTCCAGCAAGCCGTTGCCAGCGCGCAGCACCGAGGCGAAGACCAGCTTCTTGCCCTCCAGCGTCGGCGCTTCCATGGTTTCCATCGGCGTTTCGATCGTCGTCGTCGTCAGTTCAAGATTGCGCGTGACCTCGTAGCCGAGCAACAGTGAGATCTCGCGCAGCAGCCGCCGGAAGCCGGCCGTCGAGGTCTCCTTCTTGCGCATGATGGTCAGCTTGTGCTGGACAAGCGGATGGTCGACGACGGTGACGCCCTTCATGGTGTACTCCTGATGCGTGTCGCTCGAAACTGCACGCATCAATCCTTTCGGATGTGTCGCGCTTCAAGCTGCTTGAGCGAACCCTAGCGGCAATGCATCGGCCAAGGAACCGCCTGGCCGGCATCGACCACAGCTTTGTCGGAAGAAATCAGCGAGAGGCGCCGTTCAGCCGGGCAAGAAGTGCGGTCTTGGTCTTCCGGTCGACGAAGGCGGCCTCGATAGCCGTTTTAGTGACAGCTGCCAGCGCTTTCTCGTTCATCGAGAAATGCTCGGCGGCGATGTCGTATTCGCGCTTCAGCGAGGTCCAGAAATAGGGCGGATCGTCGGAGTTGAGCGTCACCTTGCAGCCGGCCGCCTGCAGCGCCGGAAATGGATGGTCGGCAAAACTGTCGAACACTTTGAGCGCGATGTTGGAGCCGGGGCAGCATTCCAGCACGATGCCTTCGTCGGCGATGCGCCGCACAAGGTCCGGGTTTTCGATGGCGCGCACGCCGTGGCCGATACGCGAAGGCTTGATATGATCGAGCGCCGACTGCACGGTCTCCCATCCCGTCAGTTCGCCGGCATGGATGGTGATGCCGAGCCCGGCCTCGCGGGCGATCTCGAAGGCCCTGACATAGTCTTCCATCTCGCCCATGCGCTCATCGCCCGCAACGCCGAAGCCGGTGACCAGCGGGTGCCCGCAGCGCGCCGCGAAGCGCGCCGCCCGTTCGATCGATTCGACACCGACATGACGCACGCCGGTGACGATCATGCGGCCCTCTATGCCGGTCTTGGCCTTGGCGCGGGCCATGCCTTCGCCAAGCGCGTCGGTATAGGCCTTGGGCGACAGCCCCGCCCTTGTCGCATGGTCCGGCGAGGTGAAGACCTCGGAATAGATGGCGCCATCGCGGGCCAGGCTGGTCAGATAGTGGTCGGCCAGCCGGGCATAATCCTCCTCGCTCCGGAACAGGTCGGCGGAAAAATCGTAGGCCGCGAGGAAGGAGGTGAAATCGTGCCAGACAAACGAGCCATTCTGGATATAGGGCGAGGTATCCTTGCCGTATTTCTGCGCCTGGCTGATGACGAGCTCTGGCGCCGCTGCCCCTTCAATATGGCAGTGCAGTTCCGCTTTCAAAGGCATTCAAACATCCCGTCGGTCAGTCCAGGTCTTGAAAACCCACCACCTGGAAGCGCGGCTGAACACCGCGCCTTAAACAATAGCGCCCGCATCATCGATCGGCTATGGTCCCGCCGGTTTTATGACGGATCAAAAAAATGTCAGTTGAGAGAACCACGGCCGCGGGCGGCATGGAAACCTCTTATGGTTTCAAGCGTGTAGGGGAAGGCGAGAAGCAGTCCCTGGTCAACGATGTTTTCCACAAGGTCGCCAACCGCTACGACCTGATGAACGATCTGATGTCGGCTGGCCTGCACCGGCTGTGGAAGGACGCCATGGTGACATGGCTCAATCCGCCGAAGCGCGCCGGCTGGAAGGTTCTGGATGTGGCCGGCGGCACTGGCGACATCGCCTTCCGCATTGTCGACGCCAGCCACGGCCATGCCCATGCCACCGTGCTTGACATCAATGGCTCGATGCTCACCGTCGGCCGTGACCGTGCGGAAAAGAAGGGCCTGTCCGGGAATACGGATTTCGTCGAAGCCAATGCCGAGGAATTGCCCTTCCCTGACGCAACATTCGACGCCTACACCATCGCTTTCGGCATTCGCAACGTGCCGCGCATCGATGTCGCGCTCAGCGAAGCGTTCCGCGTGCTGAAGCCGGGCGGGCGGTTCCTGTGCCTGGAGTTTTCAGAGGTCGAGATGCCGCTGCTCGACAAGGTCTATGAAGCCTGGTCGTTCAACGCCATTCCCAGGATCGGCAAGATGGTGACCGGTGACGGCGAGCCCTATTCCTATCTGGTCGAATCGATCGCGAAATTCCCCAACCAGCAGAACTTCGCGGCGATGATTTCCCGCGCCGGTTTCGACCGCGTTTCCTTCCGCAACTATTCCGGCGGCATCGCGGCCCTGCATTCGGGCTGGAAGCTTTGAGGCTGCACCGCATTTCCCATCCTGGCTATGGCTTGTGCCGGTTCGAAGAACCGGCAGGATGGGCCCGGCCATGAGCACCGTCAGCGCAGGATTTCGGCTCGTACGGGCCGGCTGGGTACTGGTGCGCGAAGGCGTCGTCGCCGCTCTGCCGGGCGAGGAACTGACCGGCCTGCCGAAACTCGGCTGGCGGCTGGCGCGGCTGTTCACCCGCCGCCGCGCGCTCGACTATGAGCGCAGCGACCGGCTGGCCAAGGCCGTGGTCCGGCTTGGCCCATCCTATGTCAAGCTCGGCCAGTTCCTGGCGACGCGGCCAGACGTTGTCGGCAACGACATGGCGCTCGATCTCGCCATGCTGCAGGACAAGATGCACACCTTCCCCAAGGCCGAGGCGGTCGCTGCCATCGAAGCCTCGCTCGGGCGCAAGATCGGCGATCTCTATGCTGCGTTCGGCGACCCGGTCGCAGCCGCCTCCATCGCCCAGGTCCATGCCGCCGACACCGTCCATGACGGCGTTGCCACCAAGGTCGCGGTCAAGGTGATCCGGCCAGGCGTGCGGCGCCGCTTCTTCCAGGATCTCGAAAGCTATTTCCTCGCCGCCCGCCTGCAGGAGAAATACATCCCCTCCTCGCGCCGGCTGCGCCCTGTCGAGGTGACCGAGACGCTGGCGCAGACCACCAAGATCGAGATGGACCTGCGCCTCGAGGCGGCGGCACTCTCCGAACTCGGCGAAAACACCAGGGACGACCCCGGCTTTCGCGTGCCATCCGTCGACTGGGAGCGAACCGGCCGCGACGTGCTGACCATGGAGTGGGTCGACGGCATCAAGATGAACAACATCGCCGGTCTGGAGGAGGCCGGCCACGATCTCAAGGCGATAGCCGCCAATCTGATCCAGTCCTTCCTGCGCCATACGCTGCGCGACGGTTTCTTCCACGCCGACATGCATCCGGGCAACCTTTTCGTCGAAGCAAACGGCACCATCGTCGCCGTCGATCTCGGCATCGCCGGGCGTCTCGGCAAGAAGGAGCGCCGCTTCCTCGCCGAGATCCTCTACGGCTTCATCACCCGCGATTATCTGCGCGTCGCCGAGGTGCATTTCGAGGCCGGCTATGTGCCGCGCCAGCACAATGTCGCGGCTTTCGCGCAAGCCATCCGCGCCATTGGCGAGCCGATCCATGGCCAGCCGGCCGAGACCATTTCGATGGCCAAGCTTTTGACGCTGCTGTTCGAGGTGACCGAACTCTTCGACATGGCAACGCGCCCGGAGCTCATCCTGCTGCAAAAGACCATGGTCGTGGTCGAAGGCGTGGCGCGCACGCTCGACCCGGCCTTCAACATGTGGAAGACGGCCGAACCGGTGGTCGGCGGCTGGATATCAGGCAACCTCGGCCCGCGCGGCATGATGATCGATGCCCGTGACGGCGCCAAGGCGCTACTGACGCTCGCCCGCCAGATACCCGAACTTGCGGCGCGCACCGACCGGCTGTCGCGCGAGATCGACCTGATGGCCGAGCACGGCCTGCGCTTCGACGAAACCACCGCCCACGCCATCGGCAAGGCCGAGGCCCGCTACAGCCGCTCCGGCCGCGCGGCCCTGTGGGTGATCGCGCTGACGCTGGTCTATATCGCGTGGAAGTTGCTCTAGCTCCGTCGCGGCCTTGTCCCCAACTTGCGATGATTTGATTGCATTGCTATCATTGCCATCGAGATGGAGGAGCAGAGTGCAATCGCATGGCAAGCATCACGATCCGCAACCTTGATGACGAGGTCAAGGAACTGCTGCGCCGGCTGGCGGCCGAGAACAACCGCTCGATGGAAGAACAAGCGCGGGTGATGATCCGGGCCGCCGTCGACGGTCAGATCGAACCAGACCGCATCGACCGGATCGAACAGACACTGCGCGAACTGACGAGCGTACACAGCCCAGTGACGCCGGCTGCCTCTCCGGCAGGCAAGACCTTCCCGCGCGGTACCCTCTCCGGCAAGCGCATCCTGCTCATCATTGGCGGCGGCATCGCCGCCTACAAGGCGCTCGACCTGATCCGCCGGCTGCGCGAGCGCGGTGCTGCGGTACGGGTTGTCATGACTACGGCGGCGCAGGAATTCGTCACCACGCTGTCGGTCGGCGCACTCTCGGCCGACCACGTCTTCACCGAATTGTTCGACCGCAATGACGAACATGATGTCGGCCACATCAGACTGTCGCGCGAGGCCGACCTTCTGGTGGTCACTCCCGCCACCGCCGATTTGATGGCAAAGCTTGCCAACGGCCATGCCAACGATCTCGCCTCGACCGTGCTCATCGCCACCGACAAGCCGGTGCTGATGGCGCCGGCGATGAACCCCAGGATGTGGGCACACCCGGCGACCCGCCGCAACCGCGCGACACTGGGCAAGGACGGCATTGCCTTCGTCGGCCCGGCCAGGGGCGAGATGGCCGAGAGCAATGAAGCCGGCGATGGCCGCATGGCCGAACCGCTGGAGATCGTCGCCGCTATCGAGGCGCTGCTCGATGCCGGCCCCAAACCGCTGGCGGGCCGCAAGATCATCGTCACGTCCGGTCCGACGCGCGAACCGATCGACCCGGTGCGCTATATCGCCAACCGCTCGTCCGGCAAGCAGGGCCATGCGATTGCTGCGGCATTGGCAAGACTTGGTGCCGACGTGCATCTCGTCTCCGGTCCGGTCAGCATCGCCGATCCCGTCGGGGTGAAAACCATCCATGTCGAGCGTGCGCAGGAAATGCGCGATGCGGTCGAACAGCTTCTGCCCGCTGAAGCCGCGGTGTTCGTCGCCGCCGTTGCCGACTGGCGCACCGAGAATTCAGCGGATGAGAAGATCAAGAAGGTGGCCGGCGACGGCCCGCCCATGCTGCGCATGGTCGAAAATCCCGACATCCTGGCTGGCGTCGGTCATCACAGCCAGCGACCTGGCCTCGTCGTCGGCTTCGCCGCCGAGACGCAGGATCTTTTGCGTAACGCCGAGGCCAAGCTCAGGAAGAAAGGCGCCGATTTCATCGTCGCCAACGATGTGTCGCACGAAAGCGGTATCGGCCCTTCAGGCGTGATGGGCGGTGACCGCAACCGGGTGCGGATCGTATCGAAGGCCGGCGTCGAGGAATGGCCCGAGATGACCAAGGACGAGGTGGCGGCGCGGCTCGCCGCCCTCATTGCCGAGCGGTTGAAAACGATTGTCGTGTGAGGTGTTGGCGGAAGCGTCTGCCGTCAACACCCTGTTGCTTACAGTGGTCTAAGCCGTCAGTTGGCCAGGAGTTCCGCTGTGCGGGCGAGCGCCCCGCTAAAACCATTGAGCGGAATGGAAAAGCTCACCGCTTGCCCCGTATCCGCCGCGAAGGCGTCGATCTTCAGCGTGGTGCCTGCCTTGAGCAGTGGCGTGACATTGCCATCGAAAGCCACCGGCACCAGGCAGCCGACGACCTGGCAGGTGTTGAACGGCAGGCTGCCATCCAGTTTCTGGTCATCGATGGTCAGGTTGACGCCCTTGGCCAAGGCCAGGCCGAACGGCAGCGCAAGGGTTCCGGTCGCATCGTCACCGGTCTTGCTCGACAACTCGATCGCCAGCAGGCGCTGGTTGTTTTGCTTGTTGAACTGCTGGTGCGACAGGCTGCAGACCTTAGTCGTGCCCGATATCTGGCAATTGACCGTCCAGTCGCCATGGGTTTCGGACAAGGCCGATGCGCCGCCGGGCAGTTGCGGAACATCCGCTGCCGCAGGCGGCGTTGCCGCCACCTTGTCGCCCTTGGTCTGGGCGGCAAGAGCTGGCAGACCGACAATAGCGGCAACACCCAGCATCGCTGCAAAATACGCGTATTTCCTCATCAAGACCCCTCCCGCCCGGCTCCGTCTCGAGCCAGCTAGAAACTGACCTTGAGAGACGCGCTGACTGCGTTCTGTTTTACCGTTTCACCGAAGGCGCCATTATATCTGACCGACAGGCCGACGCCATTGACGCCATTCAGCTCGATGCCAGCGCCGACCCGATAGAGCGGCGAATCGACAGCTTCCGTCAAGTGCAATGCGGGATTGCCGGGCAGATTCTCCGCCGCAGCGAAGCGGCCTTCGATTTCCCACTCCTTGTTGGAAAACTCCGCCCCGGCCTTGCCGTAGATGCGCACACTGGCAAGGTCGCTGATCGGAATGTCGGCGCCGATCTCGAGCGCCGGCGTTGCGGAATAGTAGGTATTGGCCGAGCCGTCGAAGTTGAAGGCTGCGACTGAGCCCTCCTCCGTGCCTGAGACACGCAACCATCGCGCGTCGAATTGCACGGTCGGCTGCACATAGAACGCACCCATCTCCTGGGTGAAGCCGAGCCGTGCCGAACCGCCGAACATGGCTGTCTTCTGTGTGTAGGTGACGCTGCTGCCGATGCCAGGCAGCTCTTCTTCCGGCAGGTAGGTCCCGTCTAAAGTTTCACCGGGAATGAAGAACGCAGGATCGATATGGGTATCGCGTTCGCCCTTGAACGAACCGGTGCCGCCACCGACTGCAAAGTCCACGAAGTAATTCTTGTTGGTGTATTTGGCCAGCGCGTAGGCCTGCCAGGCCTCACCGGTGGTCTCCGACAGCAGGTCTCCATTAAAGCCAATCTTGGAATCGAACTCGGTGCGGCCGATGGTGGCACCCAGCGACCAGTTCTGGCCAATCTCGCCAATGCCGCCAAGCGACATTGTTTTTTCGGTATCATCGCGGCTGGTGGTTCCCGCACCCGCGTCACGGCTGTATTCGCCCTGCGGGGTTATCGTTGCCCAGATGCAGCGCCCATCTTGATTCTTGGAGGCCGGACCGGTGCACTCGCGCGCTGTATCCAGCATGGTTTCGGCTTCGCGATTGATCATGTCGAACGTATGCACGGCATAGTGCGGCGTCAGCCGGGTCAACGCGGCACCAATCTCTGCCTCGCTCGGCAGGAAGCGCAACAGATTGATCAAACGCGCCATCGGATTGTCGGGGCTCGACGACGCCTCGACGTCGTCGAGATACTGCGCCATCTGGTACACGCCCGGATCGTTGACGCCGGCTTGCGGATCTTGCGCGAGTTGGAGGAAAGTCTGGTTGTCGGTGGTCAGCACCAGATCGGTGCCGTTTTCGACCTTGAACACGAAATTGAAGCCTGCCGCCGGATGCAAGGTCGTCGCTGTTATGCCGGAGTCGGTCATCGCCGAGCCGTTAGCAACCACATACGTCGTGAACAGCTTGTCAATCGAAAGGAAGTTCAGCGGCGCTTCGCCGTTGAAGTTGCCCGCGCCGGTAAGCGCCACAGCATCGGTGATCTGGTTGTTGAGGTCGACGTCGGTAACGAAACTGCCGGTACTGTCCTGTTTGAATCCGCCGCCGACATTGACCGTCGCAACCACACCAATGCCCTGGTTGGTGTAGAGTCCGTCATTGGTGAACAGCCCACCGCCGAGATCGATGGTCTTCAGACCGACCATCGAGGCATCGGCGAAGTTATGGAAGCTGTTGTTGCCGCCGCCGAGATCGATATTGCCGATGACGCGGCCAAGTGTGCCGCCCAGCGGCGAATTGTCGACATGGTCATCACCAGAGGTGCCGGTGATGGCGAATGGACTGAAATCATCCAGCAGCGACTCCAGGATCGCGTTCGTCGGCACCACCGGATCCGGACCCGGCGCCACAAGTAAGGCTTTCAACGCTTGGAACTGAGAAGCCTGGACCTCGAATGTCGGCGTTGCCCCCATGGCGTAGAGCAGGCTGTGGTTGGTCAGCGTGTTATCGGCGCCGCCAACCAGCATCGCGGCCACGCCGGTACCGGCGCCGCCGATCGTGTATTGGCCATTCAGGTTTATGGCGATGTTGCCCTTCACGCCGCTGGCCGTGCTTTCGCCATAAGCAGCCACGGAATCCGCGCCTTGGGCAAACAGGCTGTCCTGCGCCGTCAGTGTGACCGTATTGGAATTGCCTTGACCAGTAGCGCTCTGGCCGAACATTGCGTAGCTCTCATCGCCGTGGATCACTATCAAGCTGTTTGCCGTTGCCGAAGCGGCGTTGGCGTCGCCTACGCCGCCCGCTGAGCCGGCGCCCTTGTTCAGGCCGCCAGCGATACCGCCGCCACCTCCCACCGCCTGCGCGACTATGCCATGCGAGCGCAGACCGAATGTTTCGATCTCCCCGGTCTGGATAACGGTCACGGTGCCACTGACGCCCTTTGAACCGTCCAGCATCTCCAGGGTCAATCCATCAGGGCCGTCGCCATCGTCACTGGTCGCGAACCGGCCAAAGCTGGTGCCGCCTATGCCGCCGCCGCCGCCTACGGATTGTGCGATAATGGCCACCGAGTCCGTGCCTTCGGTAACGATCGTGCCGGTGCGTTCGACATAAACATTGCCGCCGTTACCGCCCGCGCCACCGAGCCCGCCGACGCCGAGGGATACCTGAGCCTTGCCGGAGGCATCGGCGCCAAAGCCGCCGCCGCCCCCAACGGATTGTGCAACCACGCCATGTGCAAGGGCGCCGGTGGTGTGGATGTCACCCGCGACCAGCACTTCCACATTCCCGCCATTGCCGCCGAAACCGCCGTTCACGCCGACCTGAAGCGAGTAGGAACCGTCACCCGCGGACGCGTTGGTCATCGAGCCGCCAAAGCCGCCACCACCGCCGACCGACTGTGCGAAGATGCCAAAGGCGCCGGCGCCGGAAGTATTGATGGTGCCTGCGTTGTGATGGACATAGACGTCGCCGCCGTCAGCCCCCGCGCCAACCACCTTGTTGGGGCCGATCGTATCGGCAAGCGCCAACTGAATGCCGATGGCGGTCTTGCCGTCCGAAGCCTGCGTCAACGAACTGGACGCGCCGCCACCACCACCGATCGATTGGGCGAAGATGCCGTGCGACATGACGCCGAGCGTGGTGATATCGCCGTAATTCGTAACACGGACAGTGCCACCGTTGGCACCGCCCGCACCGGTTCCGCCAAGCTGCAAGGTCACTGTCGTATCGCCGCCCTTGGCCTGGCTGTTGCCCGCGCCGGCCGATCCGCCGCCGCCGCCTACGGATTGCGCGAAAATACCATCCGCATTGTCACCGGCGGTCGTTATGACGCCCGTTGCATTGTTGGTGACCGTTACATCGCCACCCTTGCCACCCTTGCCGCCCTTGCCGCTGAGTGTTGCTGCGATTTGATAATCAGCCGCCTCGCTGGTCGTTCCTGCCGCTCCGCCACTGCCACCACCGCCACCGATGGACTGCGCCTGGATGCCATGCGAACCGTGGCCGGTGCGTGCGAGCGTCGTGGGGTCTAGTGTTCCGGTGGTGATGACGCCGGAATTTTCAACGATGACGTTGCCGCCCATGCCACCGCCGTCGGCAAAGCCGCCGACAACCAGATTTACCGTCAGGGTTGCGCCGGAGCCATGACTCTCGCCACCACCGCCAGCGCCGCCGCTGCCGCCGATCGATTGCGCGAAGATGCCGACGGACCGATTACCAAGTGTGCGGATTTCACCGGTGGCTGTGTTGGTGACGTGGACAAGACCACCTATGCCCGCCGCGCCACCAAGTCCACCCACGGAACCGCCAATCGCATAATCGGCTTTTACGCCCGACGATGCCGCGCCGCCGATGCCGCCGCCGCCGCCGACGGAACTTGCGGTTACGCCGTTCGATTCATCGAGGTCCGTGTGGATGTTGGCGGAGTTGCTGACCTGTATTTCGCCACCATTGCCGGCGTCGCCACCCGCCAATCCGATGCCCGCGCCAACCGAAACCGTCGCGCTGCCGCCATATTTGCCTTGGCTGCCCGCCGTTGCGGCACCGGCGACGCCACCGCCGCCGCCCACCGACTGCGCGACGATGCCGGCCGATCCATACCCGTGCGTATGGATATTGCCGGAATTGTCCACAATGACCTTCATGCCGCTGCTGCCGCTGTCCAGCCCGAGCGCGTAGGTGGCCCATTCAGCCTGGTTGGTGACGCCGTCGTGATCGCGATCTCCGGTGGCGTCGCCGCCGCCCCCGCCGATTGCGAGATTGGCATCGATCGTGGTGCCCTCGCTGTCGCCGAGATTAAGCGCCTTTGCGTCAGCCGAGCCACCGGCGCCGCCGCCGCCGCCGATCGACTGCGCCAGGATACCATTGGAGAAATCGCCCGCGGTGTCGAGTATGCCGGAGTTTGTGACGGTGACAGCGCCGCCATTGTTTCCATCGCCGCCCTGGCCGCCGATCGCCACATTGGCGTTGACGTTCACGTTCGAGCCGGTGCTGACCGATGCCGTCGTGCCGCTGGCCGAACCGCCGGAGCCGCCGCCACCGCCGATCGACTGGGCAAGGATAGCGTTGCTGGTATTGCCGCTCGTGTTGATCTTACCGGCATTGGTGACAATGACCGTTCCGCCTATGTTGCCGGAGCCGCCCCAACCGCCGACCGTTACGGTAGCGTTGACGGTGACGGTGCCACCGAGACCTCCGGCACCAGCCATGGAGTCGCCACCATTGCCGCCGCCACCGCCGATAGACTGGGCGAGAATGCCATTCGAATTGTTGCCCGTGGTTACGATCGTACTGGTCGGATCATTGAGACCGTATTTCACTGTTACAGTGTTGCCGCTGCCACCGCCGCCGCCCTTGCCACCAATAGAGGCGCCCAGATTGATGCTGACCGTGGGGCTGAAGCTGCCGGAATAGGTGCGGCTGCGGCCACCATCGCCGCCGCGACCGCCTACAGATTGTGCTAATATGCCGCCGCCATTGTCGGGATTGTTGCTTCCCAAAACATCGGGATTAGCCACCGAGGCAATGTGACCGTTGCCGGTGACCTCCACCGTTCCGCCGCTACCGCCGGCAGCACCCGCTCCGCCGACGGACACCGAAAGTGCGCCTGCCGGATAGGGGTAGATGTTTGCCGCCGCAGACAGGGAGAAGGCGTCACCGCCGCTGCCACCATTGCCGCCGACCGACTGCGCGAAGATGCCCTTGGAACCGCCGCCATAGACAGATATGTCCCCGGTGTGGTTAACGATGACGTCACCACCGACGCCGCCGCCGCCGCCGCCGCCGCCGATCGACACGGAAATGGCCGCCAGACCAACGGCCACGGAGTTCGAGGCGCCGCCATTGCCGCCGCCGCCGCCCACCGATTGCGCCAGGATGCCATGCGAAAGGCCGCCATAAGTCTTGATGAGATTGGCGGTGTTCTCGACATCCACCAACTTCCCGTCGCCGCCCTTCCCGCCGCCACCGCCAACCGAAACGGCTGCCGTCGTGCCGACGGCATAGCTGAAGCCGCCATCGCCACCGCCGCCGCCGACCGACTGGGCGAAAAGGCCCATTGATCCGTACTGAAGGGTGGTAATGTTGTTGGTGTTTGTTGCGCGAACCTCGCCGCCGCTGCCGCCGCCATCCCCGCTGCCGGCGACGGATACAGCCGGCCCGAGACCGGCTGCGATCGAGAACCCGCCCGAACCGCCGCCGCCGCCCACGGACTGAACCAGGAAGCCATGCGAGAAGATACCATCCGTCTTCAACTCCGCGCCATTCGTCGCGGTCACGTTCATTCCGATGCCACCGACGCTTCCATTGCCACCGACGCCGACATTGACGCCCAGACCGGCCGAGATCGTCGAGCCGCCGGCACCGCCGCCGCCGCCGATGGATTGCGCGACGAAGGCATGGGAATATTCGCCCGAAGTCGAGATGAGGCCGCCGCGAACCGTGGCTACCACCTCGCCACCGTTGCCGCCGCCGGCGCCTTTTCCGCCGATGCCGACAGAAACGGCCAGGGACCCTGCAAGCGTGAAGCCGCCGCTTCCGCCGCCGCCGCCAACCGACTGAGCAAGAACGCCTATCGAGCGATCGCCGGTGGTGGTGACTGTGGCTGTGCCGATGTCGACATCTACACGTTTGCCATCGCTGCCTTTGCTGGAGCCGCCGCCGATGCCGACGGCAACCCCTGCCGAGATGTTGACCGAGAAGCCGCCATTACCGCCACCGCCGCCGACCGACTGAGCGATAAGGCCGGCTGAATCGTTGCCACCGGTGGTGATCGTCGTGGTGTCGGATGTGTATTTGACCGTGTTGGTGGCACCACCCACGCCGCCATCGCCGCCAATGCCAACCGAAACCGCAAAGCTGCCCGTGAACACACCACCGCCATTGCCGCCGCCACCACCGACCGACTGCACGATAATGCCCGCCGACCGGTCAAGCGATGTATCGACCGTGCCGTTGAAAGTGGCATCCACGGCTTTCGAGTCGCCGCCGCCGGCCCCGCTGCCGCCCACTGCCACGGCTGCGACAGCGCCTACTGCTCCCGAAAAGCCGCCATTGCCGCCGCCGCCGCCAATCGATTGCACGACCAGTCCGGTCGAATCGAACCCGTGGGTCGTGATGTTCTGAAGGCCGCCATCCACCGTGCGGAAAGATACCTCGCCCGCATCGCCACCCTTGCTTCCCGTGCCGCCGACCCCAACCGTCGCAAGAAGGCTGGCGCCTATGGTGAATCCACCGTTGCCGCCGCCACCGCCGATTGATTGCGCGATGATGCCGATGGACCGGTCTTGCTTCGTCTCCACGATGCCGCCCGTGGTCATGTCGACCTTGTTGGCGCCGCCGCCGGCGGCGCCGCTGCCGCCCACGCCGATTGTTGCGAGAGTGGCAGCGCCTATCGCGAACCCGCCATTGCCGCCGCCACCGCCGATCGACTGTGCGATGATGCCGGCGGAATCGGTGCCGTCGGTCGTCACATTCACGTTGGCGATGTTGTAGTTGACCTGTTGGCCGGCACCGGCCGCGCCGCCACTTCCTCCGATACCAACCGACACGAAGACGCCGGCGCTTATGCTGCCGCCGCCATTGCCTCCGCCACCGCCCACGGACTGCGCAAGAATGCCGACTGCTGAACTGCCATGAGTGTGTACAGTAGCCCCGGATCCGGCCTGATTGACATTGACGATACCGCCATCGCCGCCCGTACCGCCACCGCCGCCGATGGAAACAGCGATGTTGGCCCCCGCGGAAACAGCAAATCCGCCATTGCCGCCGCCGCCGCCGACTGATTGTGCCAGCACGCCGGTTGCCCCGTCGCCGCGGCCGTCATCGCCGGTGGTGATGGTGCCACCGACATTGGCATTGACCGTACCGCCGGTACCCCCGCCCCCCGCCCTGCCGCCTAACGCGACGACACCAACGGCGCCGCCGCCATCGCCACCGCCGCCGCCCACCGATTCGACAAGCATGCCGATTGCGCCGGTGCCGTTGGTGGTTATCGTGCCATCATTTGTGCCGGTGGCGGTGTTGCCATTGTTGCCGGCGGCCCCGGCGCCGCCGCCACCGAAAAGACCGAATGCACCGCCGCCGTCGCCGCCGCCGCCGCCGATAGACTGCACGACCATACCGCTAGCGAAATCACCTCTGGTGATGATGCTGCCGGTGCTGGTATTGGTACCGTCGACGGTTCCGCCGTTGGTCGCAGCTCCGCCATTACCGCCATTGGATATGATGCCTGGACCGCCCCTGCCGTTGCCTCCGGTCCCACCGGCCGAACGAACCAGCATACCGTAGGAGAACATTCCACCTGTATCGACCGATCCCGCATTGTTGGCCGAAGCGGCGCCGCCCGAATTCCCGTTGCCACCGTTTCCGCCGGCGCCGATGACGGTCACATCGAAATCGCCGCCCTGACCGCCATTGCCACCGCTTGCATCCGAATAGATACCGTATGACCGATTGCCGGTAGTAACGATTGTGCTGGTGGATGAGGCTTTAGCGCTGGCGGTGCCACCGGCCCCGCCACTGCCGGCATCACCGGACTCGGCGGTCGCTGCCGCATCGGCTGATCCGCCATCGCCGCCATTACCGCCTTTGGCGGTCGCGGCGACACCGAAGTGATTGTCCCCATTGGTCGAAAGATGGGCGTTATTGGTAATGTCGACGGTCCCGCCATGACCGCCATTCCCGCCCTCACCGCCATTGGTATGCAAGGGAGTACCGATGCTGCCTTCGCCGCCATTGCCGCCCTTGCCGCCATTGGCGGTACCAACATAGCCGGAAGCTCCGACATTGAGTTGATCCGCGTTGTTGGTGTCGACAATGGCATGGCCGTCGTCACCATTGTCGCCATCGACATCGTAGCCGCCGCCACGATCGGGCGCCGCCGCGCCATTTTGATCGATCACAACCTGAGCGTGGACTATTCCGGTCGAAAGCGAGGAAAGCCCTACCAGCGCCGTCGCGCCAAGCAACAATGCGAGGCGTTTGGGCAAAATGGCGAAACGCCGGTTCGCACGGCCCGCGCACTCCTTGGGCGAAGCCGCTTCCCGATTTTCGGAACTTCCCAAGGCAAGCGCATTGCCTGGTTCATGGCGGGTTGACCCGCTGGTCAGAGAACGCGCAACAGCACGCATTGACAACAAAGCCATGCACTTACCCCCGCTGTCGGCGCTTCCCCTTATCCCGAGAGGCTGGCGCCGAAGTCACCCGTGTACGCACTGAAAATGCTGTTCTCTGAAACTGTCTTCATGCATCAACACAAGAAAATCCGCACTCCCGCTTGTGCAGTCCTGGCTAATTTAGAATACATTAAATTTTACCAGATGGAATCGAAAGTTACGTTTAGCCCATGCCCGAACGCGCGACGTCAGCCGTTTGGTGGAGACCGCCCTCAATTCAGGACACTGACCGACACATTTGACGATTCATAGTCGTCATATGACGACAATGCTTCGACCGTACGTCCGGCATGCGATGGTTGATGGCTTGATTTCCGGCGCCAACGCATCAATTCCATTCCGCTGGAGCCATGAAATCATGGCAGCGCCGGACAAACGCCCTATATTGCTGAAGGGTTCTGTTTCGTACGGGAATGAACGGATGTCGTCGCTTCGCCTCTCAACGGTTTTCGCATCGGCAGTATTGGCCACGGCGGCTCTGGCGTGCCTGGCTTCGCCCGCCTCCGCGCAGATAACCATCCCCTCGACCAACGGCAGGGTTCAGGTTCAGCAGAACGATCTGCAGACCTTGCAGAACCGGGTGCAGCGGCAGCAATTTCAGCAGCAGCAACAGCAGTATCGTGCCCAGGACCGCGTGATCGTCCAGCAGCCGCCGGTCGTGCCGCAGGTCAGGCCAAGCTGCCAGACGCAGATAATCGGCAGCACCGCCGTGAGCACCTGCCACTGACAGGCGAGCACTCTTTTATTTAGCCGACTTACATGGTAGGCGCCTTCGGGTGTCGTTGCGGCAGTTTTGCCTTGCAACGGTGCCAGATCACGTTATGGGCATTTGAGCGACTGGGTTTAACCGATGGCAGCCACCAGGAAAAAGGCCGTGCGCAAGGCCAAGAAGGGCGAGCGGATCCGCCAGGTCGCGGCCATCCCCTTTCGGCGGAACGCGCTTGGTGACATCGAGGTGATGCTGGTCACATCCAGGACGACGCAGCGCTTCATCGTCCCCAAGGGGTGGCCGATGAAGGGCAAGAGCGGCCGCAAGGCAGCCACCATCGAGGCGATGGAAGAAGCCGGCGTGCTCGGCAAAACGTTGAAGGACCCGGCGGGCACCTATTCCTACTGGAAACGGCTGGCCAACAACTTCATTCGTGTCGACGTCATCGTCTATCTGCTGGAGGTGACCGAGGAACTGGCCAAATGGCAGGAAGCCAAGCGGCGGCAGCGGGCCTGGCTGACGCCGGCCGACGCGGCGATGCTAATCGACGAACCTGACCTCTCGACGCTGGTGGCGACCTTGACGATCCCCCGGCCAGCACCGATCGGCCCCGCCTGAGGCAGGATCTCACCCGCCCTTGTCACCATCTTCGGGAAAAGGCCGCAGCGGCGTGCCGGTATAGGCCCACAGCCATTCGCGTGGCAGCGGCCCCTTGTTGCGCTCGCTCTGTTGCGACTGTTCCCAGGCATGCGCCAGGATGCCGACCGACCGCGACAGCACGAAAAGCCCGCGTGTCAGCGGCGGTGGAAAGCCGAGCTCGCCATAGATGACGGCGGTGGCGCCATCGATGTTGAGCGGAATCTTTTTGCCCTTGCGCCGCGCCACATCAGCCTCGACGGCCTCGGCGATGTCGGCAAAGCGTCCACCGACAACGCCCCGCGCGGCAAAATCGCGGGTCAGTTGCAGCAGGCGCGGGGCGCGCGGATCGATCGGGTGGAAGCGATGGCCCAGACCCGGCACATAGCCCTTATCCTCGGCGAAGAACCGGTCGAGCCGCACCGAGACCGCCTCGTCCAGTGCCGCCCCGCCGTCGATCGACACGGCGACATCGCCATAGAACGACAGTGCCTGTTCGCCGGCGCCGCCATGCACGTCGCCCAGCACGTTGATGGCCGAAGCCATGGCGCTGTTGATGCCGACGCCGCATGTCGCCGCCATGCGGGCAATGGCGATCGACGGCGCCTGCGGGCCGTGGTCGACAGCCGCACCCAGCGCAATGCCGAGCAATGCCGCCTGTTCCTCGCTGGGCAATTCGCCACGCAGCATCAGCCAGATCATGGCTGGGAAGTTGACGCGGCCGATCAGGTCCTGGATCTCATAGCCGCGCAGCCTGATGACGCCGGGGCTCATCTCGATGATGGCGGTCTGCCACCATTCCTCGCCGCGCTCACGGCCTGACGTCTCATCCGAGCCGCTCATGCCCGTGCCTTTGCCCTGGCGCGTGGCGGCAGATGGGCGAAAACCTCGTCCATATGCTCGCCCAGTGCCGGTGGCGGTTTCGTCGGCAAGGGTGCCGCGCCATCGACCATGAAGCCGCCGCGCAGCACGGTCAGCGGCGTGTCCATCCCGGCCACATCGTCAAAATTGGCGGTTACCTGGCGTTCGAGCACTTGCGGCTCGGCCAGCACTTGCGGGATCGTCAGCACCCGGCCGGCGGGGACGCCGGCACCGTTGAAGATTTCCTCCCAGGCCGCCGCCGGAGCACCCGCCAAGGCCTCCTCGATCTCGACTTTGAGCGCCGCTCGGTTGCGCTTGCGTGTCTCGCGCTCGGCAAAGCGCGCGTCCAACGCCAGCTGCGGCCTACCGATCAGCCGGCACAGCGCCACGAACTGCTCCTGCTTGTTGGCGGCGATGTTGAGCAGTCCGTCGCCGGTGTGGAAGGCGCCGGAAGGTGCCGCGGTCATGTTTTCATTGCCCATCGGCTTGGGATCGACCCCTGCCGTCAGATAGTTCGACACCGGCCAGCCAAGCGCCGAAAGCGTGCATTCGAGCATCGAGACATCGAGGAAGGCGCCCTCGCCAGAAATCTTCTGCCTGACCAGCGCCGATGCGATCGCGAACGCACCGACCAGCCCGCCAAGCGTATCGGCAACGGGATAGCCGACACGCAGCGGCGCGGTTTCTGGCGTGCCGGTGATGCTCATGATACCGGAAAGCCCCTGGATGATCTGGTCATAGGCGGGATTGCCGCGCATCGGCCCGGTCTGGCCGAAACCCGAGATCGCGCAATAGACGAGGCCGGGACGGACCGCCTGCAGCGCCTCATGGCCAAGGCCAAGCCGATCCATGACGCCCGGGCGGAAATTCTCCACCAGCGCATCGGCGCTGGCGACCAGGTCGAGGAAGCGTTCGCGATCCGCTTCTTTCTTGAGATCGAGCACCACCGATCGTTTGCCGGCATTCTGCGCCAGGAACGAGGCGCCCATGCCGGCTTTGTTGAGCTTTGGCGAGCCGCCAAGCTGGCGTGCCAGATCGCCGCCTTGCGGTCCTTCGACCTTGATAACGTCGGCCCCAAGCAACGCTAGCTGGTAGGCACAATAAGGCCCGGCGAGCACATTCGTCAGGTCGAGGACTCGGATACCGGAAAGCAGGTCTGTCATATCTTTTCAGACCGCTCAGGCATCGCCCGGCACATGCTCCGGGCCGCTCCGACGGCGATGCTCGATGAAGGCCCATATATGCGGCCCGGCGAGGCCGATGAAAGCGAGCGTCAGCAGCGTCAGCGACAGCTTGTGCGTATAAAACACCGACCAATCGCCGTTCGAGATCGTCATTGCCCGGCGGAACTGGGTTTCGGCGAGCGGCCCCAGGATCATGCCGATGATGACAGGCGCGGTCGGGAAGTCGAAACGCCGCATCAGGAAGCCTGCCGCGCCGAGCAGATAGAGGATGACAAGGTCGATAGGCGACTGCGAGATGCCATAGGTGCCGACGGTCGCGAACACCAGGATGCCGGCATAGAGCTGTGGCGCCGGGATCTTCAACAGCCGCACCCACAGCCCGATCAACGGCAAATTGAGGATGACGAGGATGACGTTGGCGATGAACAGGCTGGCAATCAGGCCCCAGACCAGGTCCGCCTGCGTCGTCAGAAGCAGCGGCCCGGGATTGATGCCGTAGCTCTGGAAGGCCGATAGCATGATCGCCGCCGTCGCCGAGGTCGGCAGGCCGAGCGTCAGCATCGGCACCAGCACGCCGGCGGCGGACGCGTTGTTGGCGGCCTCGGGACCAGCAACGCCCTCGATGGCGCCGACCGTGCCGAACTCCTCCTTGTGCTTCGATAATTTCTTCTCAATGGCATAGGACAGGAAGGTCGGGATTTCGGCGCCGCCGGCCGGCATGGCGCCGATCGGAAAGCCGATCGCTGCACCGCGCAGCCAGGCCTTCCATGAGCGGCCCCACTCGGCCGCGGTCATGTAGAGCGAGCCTTTCAGCGGCACGATCTCGTCCTTCCCGGCATAGCGGCGCGAGGCCATGTAGAGCGTCTCGCCGACGGCGAACAGGCCGACAGCGGCGATGATGACGTCGACGCCGTCGAGCAGTTCTGATGTGCCGAAGGTGAAGCGCGGCTGGCCTGTCTGCAGGTCGACGCCGATCATGCCGATGACGAAGCCGGCAAACAGGCTGGTCAGTCCTCGCACCGAGGACGAGCCGAGCACGGCCGAAACGGTGATGAAGGCGAGCACCATCAGCGAGAAATACTCGGCCGGGCCGAAGGCCAGCGCGAACTTGACCACCACCGGCGCCAGGAAGGCAACGCCGAGCGTGCCGAGCGTGCCGGCGACGAACGAGCCGATCGCCGAGGTCGCCAGGGCCGCCCCGCCACGCCCGGACCGCGCCATCTTGTTGCCTTCCAGCGCGGTAACGATAGTAGCGCTCTCACCGGGCGTGTTGAGCAGGATCGATGTCGTCGAGCCGCCATACATGGCGCCGTAATAGATGCCGGCGAACAGGATGAAGGACGCTTCCGGCGCCACCTGGTAGGTGATTGGCAAAAGCAGCGCGATGGTCAGCGCCGGCCCGAGGCCGGGCAGCACGCCGATGGCGGTGCCGAGCGTGGTGCCGAGCAGGCACCACATCAGGTTCATCGGCGTGAAGGCGACTGAAAATCCGTGTGCGAGATGGCCAAGCGTGTCCATGGGCATCAGCCTCCCAACGCGCCGATGATCGCATCGATCACCGCGTTCAGCTGGTTCTCGATGAAGCCGTCACCAATGTTGACGCCGAGCGCCCTGGCGAAACCGAAATACGCGGCCAGCGCCAGGATGAGACCGGTAAGCGCATCGCGCAGCGTACGCTTGCTGCCAAAGCCATAGCAGACGAGAACGAACATGATGACCGACGACGCCGTGAAGCCGAGCGTCCGGATGAGCAGCAGGTTGGCGACCAGGCCGATGACGACGAAGCCCATCGCCTTCCAATCGGTCGGCGTTTCCTTTTCCTCTTCCGGCTGCCAGCCGCCGCGAAGCGCGGCGAGGATAAGCAGCAGGGAGAGCACCACCAGGCCGGCCATGGTGAGATAGGGAAAGACAGTCGGGCCGACCTTGGAATAGAGTGGCGACACCGGGATCGCCAGCGTCTGCCAGGCAACGGCGCCAGCACAGGCCAGAAGGCCGATGCCAACAAGCAATTCCGGCACGGCAAGACGCGATGGCGCCGCCGGCTGGTTGATGGTGCTCATGGATGTCCTCCCAAGATAGCCGGCATCCTGCTGCCGGCTTCACGTACCTTCACTCGTTGACTGACCGCACTCCCCTGCGATCGGCTGGAACTGAAAAATGAGGGACGGCTCGCGCCGTCCCCCTGGGGAAAATCAGGCGAGGCCAAGATCCTTGAGAATGGCTTCGATGCGCGCCGAGTCCTCGGCGACGAATTTCGCATAGTCGTCACCGGTAAGCAGGATGGACGTCCAGTTGCGGTTCTTGCACTCGCTCGCCCAGGCATCGCTCTTGGCCATGGTTTCGACCAGCGTGATCATCGCCGCCTTGTCGGCGTCGGACACGCCCGGAGGCGCGAAGACGCCGCGCCAGTTGAACAGTTCGACATCGATGCCGGCTTCCTTCAGCGTCGGCGCGTCGATGCCGTCCTGGCGCTTGTCGGCCGAGATGGCAAGCAGCCTGAGCGCACCCGCCTTGACCTGTTCGGAGAACTCGCCAAAGCCGGAGATGCCGGCCGCGACCTGGTTGCCGAGCAGCGCCGACAAGGCCTCGCCGCCGCCGGCGAACGGCACGTAGGAAAGGCTGGGAGCCGGAACGCCGACCGTCTTGGCGATCAGGCCGAACAATATGTGGTCGGAGCCACCGGCAGAGCCGCCGGCGACGGGAACCTTCGTCGGATCCTCTTTAAGCGCCGCGACGAAATCGGCGGCGGTCTTGAACGGCGATTCCGCCGGCACCACCAGAGCCTCGAACTCGCCGGTTAGGCGGGCGATCGGCGTGACCTGCGTCAGATTGTTGGCGGCCTTGTTGGCGATGATGGCGCCCACCATGACCATGCCGGCAACCATCAGCGAATTGCCCTTGCCGTTCCACTGGCTGATGAACTGCGGCAGCCCGACCGTGCCGCCGGCGCCGGCGACATTGGTGATCTGCGAGCCGGAGATCAGCTTCTCGCCGCGCAGCACCTGATCCATAGTGCGTCCCGTCTGGTCCCAGCCGCCGCCCGGTGCCGCCGGTACGAAAATCTGGATCTGCGGTGCGCCTTCGGCGAAAGCGGAAGTGTAATGAAGTCCTGCAAGGCCGGCAGCGCCTGCCGCCGCAGTGCTCATCAAAAATCTGCGTCTGTTCAGCATGGGATTCCTCCAGATCACGACACCTCCTCCGGTGCCTGCCAAACGCGCCTGTGTTCACAGACCCGTGATCGACTTCAAGCAGATGTTACCGAGTTCTGTCAACGGGAACGATATTCTGCTGGACAGAACGATCTAGCGGCGCGACAGAGTTGCCCGCCTGGGTTTCTCCGGATTGGGAACTGCAATGGACTTGCCACACAGATCGACTGATGCGGAAAGCCGGCGCGCATCCGCCGACGGTGTTGCAGCACTTGATCGGGCGATTGCCATCCTCGATGCCTTCACCACGGCCGACCGGTCGCTCAGCCTGGCCGAAATCGCGGCACGCACCGGCCTCTACAAAAGCACGATCCTACGGCTGTCGAATTCGCTGCTGCGCGGGCAACTGCTCGAGCGGCTGGACGACGGGCGCTACCGGGTCGGGCCTGCCGCCTTCCGGCTCGGCGCGCTTTATCAACGTTCCGTCGTGGCGATCGATATCCTGTTGCCGATCATGCGCGATCTTTCCGAGCGCAGCTGGGAGAGTGTTGCCTTCTATGTTCGTTCGGGCGACGTCCGCACCTGCCTTTATCGTGTCGAATCCAAGCATCCGATCCGCTACACGATACGCGAGGGCGACGTATTGCCTTTGCTGGTCGGCTCGGGCGGACGCGTGCTCGCAGCGTTTTCCGGCCAGCCGGGCGAACCCTACGAGACCATTCGCAGGACCTGCAACTGCCTCGCCGTCGGTGACCGCGACCCCGAAACGGCAGGCGTCTCGGCGCCGGTATTCGGGCCGGGACGCGTGCTGCTTGGCGCCTTGACGCTGGCTGGTCCGAGCTCGCGCGTCGACACTGCCTTCCTTCAGAGCATGAAACGTCCGCTGCTCGAGGCGGCGGCTCGCGCCACGCGAGCCTTCGGCGAAGACGCTTCGATGCTTGAGCAAGCAAGTTTTGCGACCGAGATGCTTTAATGCTGATCGGTTCGCCGATTGGCTCGATACGTTTTTGAATACAATCTTATTCAACTCAAAACAGTCACATGACGCGGCGTAATATTCGACCGCTCCGAGTAATAATCAACCTTATAAATGTTTGAAGTCTTTATTCGCTGTTAAGCCCAACCGTGATACCCGGATTGCTGTCGCCGGATGAGCGACATGAGGGAAGAACAGCGTCTTAAACCGACGGATGTAACAGTCGGACAGACGCGCTGACAGGATCATGGCCCGTCCGTGAATTCGATGAAGCTGTCATCGAGGAACGCCAGCCCCCGTCTTCTCGGGCTCGTCTGGCCGTTCATCGCCGTCGTCCTCATCCAGGCGCTGGTCGCCAGCCTCAGCCTCTACACCCTGTCGGCGGTTCGCGCCTATGTCGGCGGCGAAAGCCAATGGTCCAAGGGCCAAAAGCACGCCATCTACTTCCTCAGCCTCTATGCGGACAACGGCAATGAAGAATTCTTCGGCGAGTATCGTGCAGCGATCGCCGTTCCGCTGGCCGACCGCTCGGCCCGTCTGGCGCTCGAGCAGCCCGTTCCCGATATAGAGGCGGCGCGGGCCGGCTTTCTGCAGGGCAGAAACCATCCAGACGACGTTGCCGGGATGATCTGGCTGTTCCAGAATTTCCGCAGCTTCATCTATCTCGACACAGCTATCCGCCACTGGACCGCCGCCGACACGATGATCCTCGCAATCCAGCAGCTCGGCGACGCGATGCACGCGACGTTGAGCAAGGGACAGGCGTCACCGGCTGAGATCAACGCCTGGAAGACGGATATCCATCAGCTGGATCGTCAGATCAGCCCTCTTTCCAAGGCCTTCTCGGACAGTCTTGGCGAGGGATCACGCTTCATCCGCGTGCTGCTCACCTTTGCCAATCTCGTCACCGCCGCCTTGCTGATCCTGCTTGCCGTGTGGCGCACACGCAAGCTTCTGGCGCAGCGCCAGGCCTTCCAGCTGGCGCTCAATACCGAGCGCGAGCGCGCCCAGATAACCTTGGCTTCGATCGGCCAGGCCGTCATCAGCACCGGGGCTGACGGACGGCTGGACTATATGAATGCGGTCGCCGAGAAATTGCTGGCATGCCCGTTCAGCGGTGCCAAGGGCAAACCGATCGCTTGGTTGTTCCGGCTGGTGGACAAAGACACCAGCGTTGAAGAACCCCGACTGATTGAATGCCTGCTGGCCGGCGAACCGCGCCGTTCCAGCGCCCGGCCGCAATTGCTGCAGCGGCCGGACGGCTCTGTTGTTCCCGTCGCGCTGACCGGCGCACCGCTGCTCGTTTCCGGTGAAGTCGTCGGCGCGGTGCTCGCCTTCCACGACATGACGCGCGAAGAGGACTATATCGAGCGGCTTTCGTGGCAGGCGTCGCATGACGCATTGACCGGGCTCGCCAACCGGCGCGATTTCGAAAGCCGGCTGGAAAGGACGATCGTCGAATTGCAGAGCCAGCCCCGGCAGCACGCCTTGATGTATCTCGATCTCGACCAGTTCAAGCTGGTCAACGATACCTGCGGCCATGCCGCTGGCGACCAGTTGCTGCGCCAGATCTCCGCGCTGCTGACCCACGAATTGCGGCCGGGCGACGTGCTGGCCAGGCTGGGCGGCGACGAATTCGGTGTGCTGCTGGTGGACAGCGACTGCGAAACCGCCGCCGACACCGCTGAACGGCTGCGCACGGCCGTGCAGGACATGCATTTCGCCTGGGATGGCAGACCCTTCAACACCAGCGTCAGCATCGGCATGGTGCAGATCGCCGATGCGCAAGTGACCATCGAGGAAGCGCTGCGGGCCGCCGATGTCGCCTGCTACATGGCCAAGGAAAAGGGCCGCAACCGCGTCCAGATCCACAGCGACGGTGACATGGCCTTGCGTGAGCGCTTCGGCGAGATGGCCTGGGTGCAGCGCCTGCACGCCGCATTGGAGCAAAATCGTTTCAGGCTTCATGCCCAGGAAATCTGGCCGCTCAACGACGACGCAGCCGAGGCCGGAGCGCATATCGAGATTCTGTTGCGGCTGACCGACGAAGACGGCAGCTTCGTCACCCCGCAGAGCTTCATTCCCGCGGCCGAGCGTTACGGCCTGATGCCGTCGATCGACCGCTGGGTGGTGCGCAACACCTTCCGCATCCTGGCCGCACGGCAAGCCGATCCGCGCATGCCGCCGATCACGACATGCGCCATCAATCTTTCCGGCGCGACTTTCGGCGACGAGACCTTTCTCGGCTTCCTGCGCGAGCAGTTCCTCGTCCATGGCATTTCGCCTGCCATGATCTGCCTGGAGATCACCGAAACCAGCGCCATCGCCAATCTCACCAACGCCATGCGTTTCATTGCCGATCTGCGCGGGCTGGGCTGCCGTTTCGCACTCGACGATTTTGGCTCCGGCATGTCATCCTTCGCCTATCTCAAGCACCTGCCGGTCGACTACCTCAAGATCGACGGCAGCTTCGTCAAGGACATGGTGGAGGATCGCATCGACCGCGCCATGGTCGAGATGATCCACCACATCGGCAAGGTCATGGGCAAGCGCACCATCGCCGAGTTCGTCGAAAGCGACGGCATCATCGCCGCCCTGAAGACGATCGGCGTTGACTATGCCCAGGGTTATGGGATCGCCAGACCGAAGCCTTTCGATGCTTCGACGGTGCTGCTCGGCCCGAGCGTTAAATCGGCGGCCAAGGACACCACCGATCCATGGGGCGATCTGGCACGAACGCTGCGCCGCAAGGCCAGCTGAAGCTCAGTTCAGCTTGACCAGAACCACCCGGCGGTTCTTGGCACGACCGGTTTCGTCATCATTGCTGGCGACAGGCGCCATCATGCCGGCGCCGGCCGCCGTCAGCCGCTTGCCGTCGATGCCATATTTCGACACCAGCGCTTTTTTGACCGCTTGCGCACGCCGCGACGACAGATCGAGATTATAGTCGAAGGCGCCCTGATTGTCGGTGTGACCGACGACGATCACCGCCATGTCGGGTTCGTTTGCCAGAAGCGTCGAAATCTCCTTGAGCGTCGGTTCCGATTCCGGCTTGATGACCGCCTTGTCGGTGTCGAAGAAGATGCCGTAGAGTGAAATGCTGCCGGTGGCGGAAATCGAATCCGCCATCTTGGCCGCCTCGACGACCACCATCTTCTTGTCGCGCGCCTTGGGCTCCAGCACCTGGACGACGGCGACGGTGCGGCCGTTGAGCGCCTTGCAGTAGAGATCGTCGGTCAACGAATAGGTCTGCACGGTGACATAGGCGTCGCCGCCATCCTGCGGCACCTTGGCCGCGAAGTAGCGCTGGTCGTTGATGCCTGTGGCCAACGCGCAGGCGCCGTTGGAGAAGGCGGCATCCTTGAGATCGCTCTCGTGGAAGGAATACATCGTCAGGCTCATGTCGCCACCGCCACCGCTCGACGAACGGTCGGCAGCGCCGCCGCACTCCTCCTTCTTGCATTCGAACAGCACTTCGCCGCCGGCCGCCTTGATCACATCCTGATAATTGCGCAGCACCTCGAGCGGCGAGCGCTCGGCGGGCAGCACATAGGCGATGCGGGTCAAGGCGCCCTCGACCTCGGCCTTCTTGTCAGGCGCGAAGACGCGGTTGTTCATCGCATCATGCGCGTCCGGGTCGGCACTTGGCTTCAAGGGCGACAGCGGTACGCTGAAATCGGTGAAGGCGAGCTTCTGGTAGGAGACGATGAAGGAGCCTTCATAGCGCTTGGCCAGCTGATTGTCGGCGGCGCCGTCGATATCGGCGGTCGGCACCGTCGCGTCGGCCGCCGCAAGCCGCATCGTCAGCATGAGCACCAGCCCTGCCCAGAAAAATTTCATGACTATCGTCTTGAATGCATGCATCGATCATCCCCCTCGCTTGATGATCGATGCTTAGCAGAGCGGGTATGTCCAGTCGATGACGCCTCAGGGGCGCCGCTCAAGCAGAACAGTCGGAGCATCGTGATAAGTGGTCCGCATCACTTCGTGGTAGCCGACCTTGCCAGCGACATTCAACGATGCGGTGTTCTCCGGATCGATGATGCAGACGGTTTTCTCGCGCCCGAAGGTTTCTTCGCCCCAGGCGAGTACCCGGCCGACGACCTCGGTGGCGAGGCCTGCCCCATGCACGGCTGGCGCCAGCGCCCAGCCGGCCTCGGGAATGCCTTCGATCGACGGCTCGATATCGCGCTTCAGATCGTGAAACCCGGCCTCGCCGACGAAGCGGCCCGTCGCCTTCTCCTCAATGGCCCAGAAGCCGTAGCCGAGCAGCGACCACAGGCCGGCGTGCCGCAGGAAACGCATCCAGCTTTCCTCACGCGTGCGCGGCTTGCCGCCGATGAAGCGGGTGACGGTCGGGTCGGCCCACATGGCGGCATAGGCGTCGAAATCCTCCAGCCGGTGCGCCCTCAGGATAGTCCGCTTCGTTTCAATGACGGGGGCGACGGTCGCTTGCGAATTGTTCATGGGATTTGCCTCGCTGATGGTGTCCGCGCTTAGCAAATCGGCCCGGCGGTGCAAGGGCCAGCAGAAGACGCGCCATCATCCAGGGAGGCGATACTCATGCCCGCTATGGGAATTCTGGTCGACGGTGCTATTTTTCCGGCAGGCTGATTCAGCCCATTTGCGATGCAACCTCCTCAACGCGGGCTGATGCTCAAACCCAAGGGAAAAACCATGGACACGACCGACCTTGTGCTTGCCATTGTCCATCATCTGCTGGTGTTTTCCCTGGCCGGGATCATCGGCGCCGAATTCGTGCTGATCCGGGGCGACCTGCCCGCCGTGACGCTCAAGCGGCTCGCCGGCATCGACCGTCACTATGGCATCATCGCCGCGCTCATCATCATCGTCGGTATCGGCCGTGTCGTCTGGGGCCTCAAGGGCTGGGAATTCTACGTCTACAACTGGGTGTTCTGGGCCAAGATGGCGGCGTTTGGCATTGTCGGCCTGCTGTCGATCATCCCGACCGTGCGCTTCATTTCCTGGAACCGGCAGGCCAATGCCAATCCCTCCTTCACTGTACCCGCGAGCGAGCTGGCTTCGGTGAAGACCTATATCCGCGCCGAGGCCTTCGTCTTCCTGCTGATCCCGGTCTTCGCGGCAGCGATGGCACGCGGTTACGGCTACTGATCGTCAGCAGCGACCGCTTCGAGCGGAGCGATCGGCACCAGCGGCGCCGGAATGCTGGACGTCTTCTCCTGCGCCTTGCAGATGTCGGCAATGACGCAGGCCGGGCAATCCGGCTTGCGCGCCTTGCAGACATAGCGGCCATGCAGGATCAGCCAGTGATGCGCATGACGCATATATTCGTCTGGGATGATCTTCAGCAGCCCCTGCTCGACCTGTTCGGGCGTCTTGCCGGGCGCCAGGCCAAGCCGGTTGCCGATCCGGAAAATATGCGTGTCGACCGCCATCGTGTGCTGGCCGAAGGCCATGTTGAGCACGACATTGGCGGTCTTGCGCCCGACGCCCGGCAGCTTGACCAACTCGTCGCGGTCATCAGGCACCTCGCCGCCATGGTCGCGGATCAGCGCCTCGGACAATGCGACGACATTCTTGGCCTTGTTGCGCCACAGCCCAATGGTCCTGATATAGTCGCCGACCTTGGCCTCACCCAGCGCCAGCATTTTCTGCGGCGTATCGGCAACCTTGAACAGCGCCCGTGTCGCCTTGTTGACGCCGGCGTCGGTTGCTTGCGCCGAAAGCACCACCGCCACCAGCAGGGTGAAGGCGTTGACATGTTCGAGTTCGCCCTTCGGCTCCGGCCGCTGCACGGAAAAGCGCCGGAAAATCTCATGCACTTCGGCCGGACTGTAGCGCGACGTTCGCCGCACCGGCCGTGGGCGCGGCTTGGCATTCGAACCATCGCGCCGTCCGGGCAACGGTTTATTTTTGGGCATGGAAGAATCTTTGGACTTGGGGCTCGCCATTTCCCTCCTATAATATCCCGTCATGAGCGACACAAACGCCTCGTTTAAGGCTGACGAGCCCTTCTTTCACGCATTGCTGACCCCACACCGGTCGCTGGGCAGGACAGGCTTCCTGATCCTGATGGGTGCGCTGCTGTTCGGCTGGCTGGTGACCGGCGCGTTTTTCCTGTCGCGCGGCGCCTGGCCGGTGTTCGGCTTCTTCGGCCTAGACGTGATCGCGGTCTACATCGCCTTCCGCGCCAACTATCGCGCCGCCCGCGCCCGCGAGGAGGTTTCGGTCTCGCGCACCAGCCTCGATATCCGCAAGACCGCACCCTCGGGAAAATCGGAAGCGCATCGCTTCAACCCGTTCTGGGCGCGGTTTTCGGTTTCCCGTCACGCCGAGATCGGCATCACCAAGATGACGGTGGAAGGACAAGGCCAGAACGTGCCGATCGGCGGCTTTCTCGATCCCGAATCCCGCGAGAGTTTTGCCACCGCCTTTTCACGCGCGCTGGCTACCGCCAAGGCGCGCTGAGCCTCGAACCGGTGCGCAGAAGCCTGCTGTTTTTGGCCTCGCCAGGATTTTTTCGTCAGCCATCGGCAAGAAGGCAAGTTTCGGGTGGCGATCGCCGCCCCAAGGGGCGATATTTCGATCAAGGAGATCGTCCCATGAGCACACACGCCGCAGTCCTCAAGAAGGACATCACGCCGCAAGGCAGCGACTACGAGATCGTGCGCCGCGCCATCGAGAAGATCAGCCTCGACTATCGCGACCAGCCATCGCTGGAAGAGCTGGCCGAGGAAGTCGGCGAGACGCCGACCGGCCTGCAGAAACTCTTCACCCGCTGGGCCGGCCTGTCGCCCAAAGCCTTCCTGCAGGCGGTGACGCTGGACCACGCGCGCCGGTTGCTGGATTCCGGCATGCCGCTGCTCGAAACCTCATTCGAATTAGGCATGTCTGGTCCCGGCCGGCTGCATGACCTGTTCGTCACCCATGAGGCGATGTCGCCTGGCGACTACAAGACGCGCGGCGCTGGCCTCACCATCCGCTACGGCTACCACCCCTCGCCCTTCGGCACCGCCCTGATCATGGCCACCGACCGCGGGCTTGCCGGCCTTGCCTTCAGCGACCCGGGCGAGGAACGTGCGTCGTTCGCCGATATGTCCAGCCGCTGGCCGAATGCCATCTATGTCGAGGACATGGCGGCGACCGGTCCCTATGCCGCGCGCATCTTCGACCAGACGCTGTGGCGCCCCGACCAGCCGCTGCATGTCGTCATGATCGGCACCGACTTCCAGGTTCGCGTCTGGGAGGCGCTGCTGCAGATTCCGATGGGCAAGGCGCGCACCTATTCCTCGATCGCGGCCAGCATCGGCGCGCCGAGCGCCAGCCGCGCCGTCGGCGCCGCCAACGGCGCCAACCCGCTCTCCTTCGTGGTGCCTTGCCATCGCGCCATCGGCAAATCCGGCGATCTCACCGGCTATCACTGGGGCCTGACCCGCAAGCGGGCCATCCTGGGCTGGGAAGCAGGTCAGGTGTCGTCTTGAAATATCGATTTTTCAGACTATTACCGTAAAAATCGAAGAAATACAGGAAGTATTGATAAGATTTATTATGTCGGCTTTATTGATTGCAACCTGAGACAACCCACGGTTTGCGCAGTCGATACTTTAACATGATATTTTAGTTTACGCTAAATTAACCATGATAAAGCGATGATGACCCAATATTAATTCGGGCGATCCGACTTAATAGGAGGTCTTGATGAAGTTGTTTCGCACCGCTTTTGGTGCAGCCATGCTGGTCGCCTGTATGGACCAAGCGGCGTTGGCCACGACGCAGAATGTCATTTTCAACGGCACGATCACCGCGACCTGTACCCTGGTGGTCGCCACCAACGGCACGATGACGGTCAGCCCCGATCTCCAGTCGCTGAGCTCGCACAACAGCGGCGGGTCAGCGGGGACGGTCACGCTTACCACCACCGGAGGTGTGTCGCTGAGCGTAGACCCGGTCACCACCACCACGGTGCCAGCCGCCGACACCACCGCCATCACCTGGACGCCAACCTATTCGGCCAGCGGTACCCACACGATCGCGGAGACAGGCTCGGCCACCAGCCTGACTGCCCCCGGTGCCGATCTCGTCTCGGTCCACCTCGCCGGCACCAAGGGCGGCAGCAACCGCTTCGCCTCCGGAAACTATCAGGCAACGGTGACGGTGCGCTGCGAATAGCCCTCGGGAAGGAGGCATCCTTGACATTTTTTGGAACTATGGCGACGGCACTGGCCGTCGGCCTGATACCTGTTGCCGCCGTGGCCCAGTCGATGTCGCCGATGCGAGGCGAGGTCAACAGTTTCACCGACGTCTTCGCGGTCCGCGTTTTTCCGGCCAATCCCTACGACCAGAAGATCAAGATCGAAGTCCACGTCTACGACCAGGATTTTCAGCCGGTAGAGGCCAAAATCTCTCCCAGCGTCTTCCAGCTGCCTTCGCAGGCTTCCCGCCCCGTCCTTGTGGTCGTGCCCTTTGACGGCGCCCCCGACCGCAAGGTGCGTATCTGTACCGAAAGCATCCCCTTTCCCAATCAGCAGACCCAGATAAAGGCACAGATATGCGGAAAGTTCTTTGGACATCGCAAGTCCTGACGCTGGCACTCGCGGTTGCCACCGCAAGCGCCGCGCCGGCTCTGGCCCAGGATGTCTACAACCTCAACCAGAACGAGACAGGCTTCAATTTGCCCGGCGTTACCTTGCCCCAGGGCCAGGACGAGGTACACGCTGCCGACGGCACCACCTGCCGCTCGGCGGTTTCCGGAAGCGGTGCCTATCTCGATCTGGGCGTCATCAGGGGCAACAACCAGTCGAACAATGACGTCGCCACCTATGGCCGGGTGGTGATCCCGATTGGCCGGACGCCGAAGCGTCTCGACTGCAGCCGGCTCTATGAACTTGAGGTGCAGCGCCTGCAGATGGAGCTCAAACTGTTGAAGATGGGCGTTAATGTCGACGGTGGCACGACGGCAAGCGTTGCCACAACTGCTCCCGCGGCCGCATCACCCGGATGGGCCAACGAGGGCTGGAGCCTCAGGACTGGAAATGGCGATGGCAAGAAAAAGAGGAAGAAGAAATAGCCGCGCGCTGCTTGCGGTGGCAGCCCTCGCCGGCTTCTGCCTTCCGGTGCAGGCGGCGATCATCGGCACCTGCACCATCATGGTCGGGGCATCGGGAAAAATGACCGCAAATCCCGCCATCAGCATACTGGGCTCCAAACAGGCAGGCGGATCGAGCGCCAGCGCCACGGTGGTGGCAAACTCCCTGCTGTGCTCAATACTTAATTTGCTTGATTGTTATTCTGTTTCAGCGCCGGCGCCTGCCGCATTCTCATCGGCGCCCAGCGGCGGCGGCACAAATGTGACCTTCGCCTCGGTCTTCCGTCTCGATGGCTCGGGGGTCGATGTCAACGGCAGCGTGCCGCAAAGGGTGGTCAACGGCACCCACCCCATGCAGGTCGATCTCACCGCCACCAAGTCGAGCGGTATTTTTCCTGCCGGCAACTACCAGGGCACGGTCACCGTGCGCTGTGAATAGGCACGACGCCACAAATTGAGCTGGACCATTCGCGTGGTCTGGCAAGCCGCGGCCTTACAGGCTAGCTTCCCGCGCGATTGGAACGATCGGCGTTCGCCCGAACGCTCCGACATCTTGAATTTGGACTGGCAGGAGGCCTTGCTTGATTATCGTCATCGGCTCGATCAACCTCGACCTTATCGCCAATGTCAACCGTTTACCGAGCCCCGGCGAAACGGTCAGCGGTTCCGGTTTCGCCACAGCACCCGGCGGCAAGGGCGCCAACCAGGCGCTGGCTGCCGCGCGCGCCGGCGCCTCGGTGCGCATGGTCGGCGCGGTCGGCAAGGACAGTTTCGCCGCCGAGGCGCTGGCGTTGCTGCGCGAAGCCAAGGTTGACCTGTCTGGCGTGGGAGAAACCTTTGCCTCGACCGGCACGGCCTTGATCATGGTCGGCGACGACGGCGAAAACATCATCGCCGTGGTCCCCGGCGCAAACGCTTCGGTTCTGCCCGGCGACCTTTCCAAGGCTTTCCTGAAAAAGGGCGATGTCGTGCTGCTGCAGCATGAGATCCCGCTGGCGACCGTCGATGCCGCGCTCGACCAGGCAAGAGCCGCCGGCGCCATCACCGTGCTCAACACCGCACCCTTCCAGGGTCAAGCAGCCGCGTTTCTCGGCAAGGCCGACTATGCCGTTGCCAACGAGACCGAGTTCGACCTCTATGGCGAGGCGCTGAAGCTGAATGGCCGCGATCGGGCGGCACGCATGCGTGACTTCGCGGCGAAAACCGGCCGTACCATCGTCGTCACGCTCGGCGGCGACGGCGTGATGGCCGCGACCCCGACCGATTTCCTTACTATTCCGGCGATGAAGATCGCCCCTGTCGACACGGTCGGCGCCGGCGACACCTTCTGCGGCTATTTCGCCGCCGGCCTGTCGTCCGGCTTGGCCCTCGACAAGGCACTGGCGCGCGCCGGTGCGGCTGGGTCGCTGGCCTGCCTGAAGCCTGGCGCCCAGCCGGCGATCCCGCTGGCCATGGATGTCGATCAGGCTTTGCAGGAAACCCGCTGAGATGATGCGCCCCCAAACCAAACATTCCGTGCCGCCGGCCGGCGACACCTGCCGCCTGTCCGCTGTCGAACTGGCCGACGCGATCCGCCACAAGAAGCTTTCCGTACGCGAGGTAGTGACCGCCTTCCTCGACCGCATCGAGACGGTCAACCCGCTGGTCAACGCCATCGTCTCGTTGCGCGACCGCAGCGACATCCTGCGTGAGGCCGACGCAGCCGATAACAAGCGGAAGGGCGAAACCGGTTCGCTCTTCGGCCTGCCGATCGCTATCAAGGACCTCGCCTCGACCACCGGGCTCAGGACCTCCTTCGGCTCGCCGATCTTCGCCGATTTCGTGCCGCATGAAGACGATTTCTTCGTCGAGCGCATTCGCGACGCCGGCGCCATCATCATCGGCAAGACCAATGTCCCCGAATTCGGGCTGGGATCCAACACCTACAACAACGTCTTCGGGCCGACGCTGAACGCATTCGATCCGGCGCTCACCGCCGGTGGGTCGAGCGGCGGTGCGGCGGTGGCGCTGGCGCTGGACATGGTGCCCGTCGCCGACGGCAGCGACTTCGGCGGCTCGCTGCGCAATCCCGCAGCCTGGAACAATGTCTACGGCTTCCGACCGTCGCAAGGGCTTGTGCCCGGCGGGCCGGACTTCGAGGTCTTTCATGCGCAGATGGGCGTCGAGGGGCCGATGGGCCGCAACGTCGCCGACATGGCGCTGCTGCTCGACGTGCAGTCGGGCTACCACCCGCGGGCGCCCTTGTCCTATGAGAAACCCGGCTCGTTCCTCGAAGGGCTCGCAGTCCCGTCAGCCGGCGGTCGCATCGCCTGGCTCAGTGACCTCGGCGGCCATTTGCCGATCGAACCCGGCATACTTGAGCTGTGCGAGACGGCACTCGGCCGGTTCTCGGATGCATCCTTCCCAGCCGAACCCCTGTTGCCGGACTTCGATTTCGAAGCGCTGTGGCAGGCCTTCGTGACGCTCCGCCAGGCCAGCAGCGGCTGCGCGCTCAAAATCCACTACGACGATCCCGCCAGACGCGGCCTGCTGAAGCCCGAAGCCATCTGGGAAGTCGAGAATGCGATGCGGCTGACAGCGCCGCAAATCCGCGCGGCCTCGGTCGTGCGCACCTCCTGGCACCGCACGCTGCTGTCGATCTTCGACCGCTTCGACCTCATCGCCCTGCCGACCGCACAGGTCTTCCCCTTCGAAGTCGGTACCCACTGGCCGCGCGAGGTCGCCGGACGGGCGATGGACAGCTATCACCGCTGGATGCAGGTTTCCGCCTACGCCACGCTGGGCGGCTGTCCGGCGGTCAATGTTCCCGTCGGTTTCGACGACATGGGCCGGCCAATGGGCATGCAGTTGATCGGCCGCCCGCGCGGCGACCTTGCCGTGCTGAAGGCGGCGGCGGCCTACGAGGCGACACTGCCCTGGCAGACTGGCGCCTGACCCGAGTGCAACAACGCAGCACTTCGCGCATGTCTTGCGCGGAAACTGTCGTCATGCATTGATTGTCCCAGTCGCGCCGCGTCAGCGGCATTCCAAGGGAAAAGCCATGTCGCTCGAACTCTACGCCGCCTATGTCCTTGCCTGCATCGTCATCATCCTGGTGCCCGGTCCGACGGTCACGTTGATCATCGCCAACAGCATCCGCCATGGCGCCCGCGCTGGCCTCGCCAATGTCGCCGGCACGCAGGCCGGGCTTGCGATCATGATCGCCATCGTCGGCATCGGCCTCAACACGCTGATCTCGGGCATGGGCCACTGGTTCGAATGGGTCAGGCTGATTGGCGCCGCCTACCTGATCTGGATGGGCGTGCAGATGTTCCGCTCCAAGGGCACGCTGAATGCGGATGGCACCGCCAGGAAGCCGCGTGGTGGCTTCTTCCTGCAGGGCCTGCTGGTGGCACTCAGCAATCCAAAGACGCTTATCTTCTTCGGCGCATTCTTCCCGCAGTTCATTTCGCCGCAAGGCAACTACTCGCTGCAGATCGTCGTCATGGGCCTGACCGCCATGATCTTCGCCGCGATGTCGGATTCGACCTATGCGCTCGCCGCCGGCCGCGCCGGTCGCATGCTCTCGGCCAGCCGCATCAAGCTTTTGTCCAGGATCAGCGGCAGCTTCATGGTTGGTGGCGGCCTGTGGCTGGCGTTTTCGCGATCGAAGTAACGCCTTCCCTTCTCCCCCTGTGGGAGAAGGTGGATCGGCGCGCAGCGCCGAGACGGTTGAGGGATGTTCCAGCGGAGTGAGGCGTTGGTGTTCCTGGAACACCCCTCAACCGACCTCGCTTCGCGAGGCCACCTTCTCCCGCAAGGGGAGAAGGAAAAAAGACGTCTAAAGCCTTCCCAGCCTCTCCACCAGCAGGGCGAAAAACCCGTCATGGTCGATGTCGCGCATCACCATGGCGTTCTTTTCCCGCTTGGTCACACCCCACCAGTCGACCACGGTCATGCCCATGGTGAGTTCGGAGGCGGTCTCCACGCTGACGTTGCAGTGGCGCCCCTTGAACAGCTCTGGCTTCAAGAGATAAGCGATGACGCAGGGGTCGTGCAGTGGCCCGCCGTCGGTGCCGTACTTGCCCTCGTCGTAGCGTTCGAAGAATTCCAGCATTTCGGCGGTCGCGGTGCCGACCTTGGTGCCAAGCGCGCGGAAAGCCTGTATGCGCTTGCTCGTGGTCAGCGCCTTGTGGGTGACGTCGAGCGGCATCATCACGATCGGGATGCCGGACTTGAACACCAGGTCGGCGGCCTGCGGATCGACATAGATGTTGAACTCGGCCGCGGGCGTGACGTTGCCGCCCTCGAAGAAGCCGCCGCCCATCAGCACGATTTCCTTGATGCGCGGCGCGATGCGTGGCTCGCGGATCAGCGCCAGCGCTATGTTGGTGAGCGGCCCGAGCGGGCAGAGCGTGATGGTGCCGCTCTCTTCCTTCATCAACGTCTCGACGATGAAATCGACGGCGTACTGCTCCTGCAGCTTCATCGTCGGTTCCGGCAGTTGCGGCCCGTTGAGGCCGGTCTTGCCATGCACTTCCTCGGCCGTGACCAGGGTGCGCGCCAGCGGACGGATGGCGCCGGCATAGACCTTGATCTCCGGCCGGCCGGCCAGTTCGCAGATCTTGCGGGCATTGTTCTGGGTCAGTTTCAGCGGCACGTTGCCGGCAACGGCGGTGATGCCGACGATCTCCAGCTCGCTGCTGCCGAGCGCCAGCAGGATGGCGACAGCATCGTCCTGGCCGGGGTCCGTGTCGATGATGATCTTGCGTGATTGGGGCATTTCAATTCCTTGTTTGGCTGGCCGTGAGCTCACCGGGCCGATCGCACGGCCGAAGGACGACCTTGGCGCTTCTCCCTGCATCCAAGCGTCGTTTCAAGCGCCATGTCGATTGTTCCTGTGAGTCCACGACCTGATCCTTTTTTGGTTATTCCTGTGGGTCCAAGGCCGGGTCTTTTTGGGCGGGTCTTCTGGTGGCTTGAACTTGGTCGCGGGGCGGACCATATCAAGAGCATCGGGAAAAATGCCATCCGGGTTTTTCCACTTTATGTCGCTCTTGAGAGGACAGTGTAACATGAGCCGAATGACGCCTTTTTCCAGCCCGCTTCTGCTTGGCTTCGACGCCATGGAAAAGACCCTGGAACGCCTGGCGAAATCCGGTGACAGCTACCCTCCCTATAACATCGAACGCCTCAGCGGCCCCGACGGCACGACCGAAAGGTTGCGCATCACATTGGCCGTCGCCGGTTTCGCCGAAAGCGATCTCGATGTGACGACGGAGGAAAACCAGCTGGTCGTGCGCGGCCGTCAGACCGACGACACCGAGCGCGAATTCCTTCATCGCGGCATCGCCGCACGCCAGTTCCAGCGCTGTTTCGTGCTGGCCGACGGCATGCGGGTGATCGCGGCGGAGCTGAAGAACGGTCTTTTGTCGATCGACCTTGATCGGCCTGAGTCCGAACGGCTGGTACGGAAAATAAACATATCGGTGAAAGACTGATCTTTGCCGATAGCTCTCATGCGGGATGGCCTTGAGCGGCGTCCTCGCGCCAAGGAGGCTTGAAATGACCAGAACTGAAAACATCACCATGACCAATGGCGAATTCGCCCATCTCGGCGAGGGCTCGGTTGCATATCTGCGCAAGGTCTCGAGCGATGAACTGCTCGGCCGCTTCCCCAATCTCGGCGAAATCGCGCCCGGCATGCAACTGTGGGCGCTGTTTGCCGCCAACGGCCAGCCGATCCTGCTGGCCGATGCGCGTGACCGCGCACTGGCCGGTGCCATGGAAAACGACCTGACCACCGTCGCTATTCACTAACGGCAATATCCGGTTGAAAACGGAAAGGGCCGCCGCAGCGGCCCTTGTGGCGGTATGATTGTTGAAATTCAGGCGGCGTGCGAGGCCTGCGTGTCCGACAACAGCGCGTGGATCGCCGTTGCGTCGCGCGTCCCCCTGACCTTGGCCACCGTGTCGGCATCGCGCAGCACGCGTGCGATGCGCGACAGCGCCTTGAGATGATCGGCGCCCGCGCCTTCCGGCGCCAGCAGCAGAAACACCAGATCCACAGGCTGGTCATCCAGTGATTCGAAATCGACCGGCGTTTCCAGCCGGGCGAAAACACCGGCGATGCGCTTCACGCCGGCGAGCTTGCCATGCGGAATGGCGATGCCGTTGCCGACGCCGGTCGAGCCCAGCCGCTCACGCTGCAGGATGGTATCGAACACTTCCCTCTCCGGAATGCCCGAAATCGCCGCTGCCCGTTCGGACAGCAGTTGCAGAAGCTGCTTCTTGGAGTTCGCCTTCAACGCCGGCAAAATCGCCGGAACGCTGATAAGATCGCTCAGATCCATGCTTGAAAATCCCTTGTTCGCCTGCCGTCACCAGTCCCCACCCCTCGTGCGGCCGGCGTTTATCCCTGCGCGACCTTGGTCGTGGACGGGTCGATCCAGCCAATGTTTCCGTCGGGCCGGCGATAGACGATATTGAGATGGTCGGTTCCGGCGTTGCGGAAAACGAACACCGGACTGTCCTTGGTATCGAGTTCGATGACCGCCGAGGCCACCGACATGGTCCTCAGCGTCATGGTTGATTCGGCGACGATGGCGGGCGCGTAGTCCTCCGCGATCTCCTCGTCGTCATCGGCAAGCGGCGCCATCACCGTATAGGCGATGTCGGTCAACTCGCCATTGCCATTGCCCGAATTGTGCGATTTGAGACGGCGCTTGTAGCGCCGGAGCCGGGTCTCCAGCCGGTCGGCCGCGGCCTCGAAGGCCAGCGTCGGCTCCTGAGCATCGCCGGTGGCCTGCAGCGAAGCGCCGGAATCCAGCCGGATCATGCAATCCGCCTGATAGCGAGAACCCGATTTGATGACAGTGACGTGTCCCGCAAAGCCGCGATCGAAATATTTGCCGATCGCTTCGCCGACACGATCGTTGATGCGTGTGCGGAACGCATCGCCGATATCCATGTGCTTTCCCGATATGCGCAAATTCATCTGAAAACTGACCTTCCTTGCTCAGGCTTCAAACTCGCCCGAGTTTATACTCGTGGTCCGTGCGCACAAGCTTTGCGGCGCCACTAACGCCGATTTAAATCCGAACTTTCCGGTTGATCACAAGCCGCCTTTTTGACCGTCCCGAAACCATTGTCGTGACGGACCATCCGCTGCGGGCGTCAGCCCGTCTCATGCGGGCGGGCTTCTAGCCACTTCACCGCAGCTTGTCAATGAACAGCCCGCCTGTGGAGAACCCGGCAGCCTTAACGCCCGGCGCTGGCCAGCGCCCGTTTTTCGCGCCGGCGCTGCACGGAAGACGGAATATTCATGCCTTCCCGGTACTTGGCGACCGTGCGCCGGGCAATATCGACGCCGCTTTCGCGCAACATGTCGACGATCGCGTCGTCCGAAAGGACATCGACGGGCTTCTCCTCATCGATCAGCTGTTTGATGCGGTCACGCACCGCTTCCGACGAATGCGCGTCGCCGCCGCCCGATGCGGCGATCGAAGCGGTGAAGAAATAGCGCAATTCGAACACGCCGCGCGGGGTCAGCATGTATTTGTTGGCGGTGACCCGGCTGACGGTCGATTCGTGCATGCCGATGGCATCCGCCACCGTGCGCAGGTTGAGCGGTTTCAGCTGGCGCACGCCATGGACCAGGAAGGCATCCTGCTGGCGCACGATTTCCGAGGCCACTTTCAGGATCGTCTTTGCCCGCTGGTCGAGGCTGCGCGTCAGCCAGTTGGCGTTTTGCAGGCACTCAGCCAGGAAATCCTTTTCCGCCTGGTTCTTCGCATGCGGCGACACCTGGGCGAAATAGATGTGGTCGACCAGCACGCGCGGCAGCGTCTCGGCATTGAGTTCGACGGTCCAGCTGCCGTCATTGGCCGCACGCACCTCGACATCGGCGACGATGGCGTCGCTGGCGCCGCCCGAAAACGCCATGCCCGGACGCGGATCGAGCGCGCGGATCTCGGCCAGCATGTCGAGCAGGTCTTCCTCGTCGACGCCGCAGATCCGTTTCAGCGTCTGGAAATCGCGCCGCGCCAGCAGTTCGAGATTGGCGACCAGGGCCTTCATCGCCGGATCGAGACGGTCGCGCACCGCAAGCTGCAAGGAAAGGCATTCGGCAAGGTCGCGGGCGAAAAGGCCGGCCGGCTCGAAGGTCTGGCACACCGCCAGCACCTTGCCGACGGCCGCTGCGTCCGTGCCTAGACGCGTCGCGATCTCGGCGAGATCGACCCTGACATAGCCGGTTTCGTCGAGGCCATCGGCGAGTTCGCCTGCAATCAGCCGCGCCGCTGGATCGGCGAAGGCGAGTGCGACCTGCTCGGCGACATGGTCGCGCAGCGTAATCGCGCCCGCCGCCATGTCGCCGGCGTCGAGCCCCTCGGACGAGGAGCCGCCGCCACTGCCATTGCCGGAAGCCGATTTCCATTGCGCCGTCAGGTCGGGTCCGAGCCGTTCGCTGGTGCCGGGATCGTCGGGAAACAGATTCTCCAGCGACGTATCGAGCTTCTCCGAGATCGCCTCGGCGCTCCACTGCGTCTCATTCTCGAACCAGTCGCCATCAGCGGTCCCCTGCGGCTCCGCCTCGGCCTTCTGCGCCTGGTCGCTGGCGGCATCATCCTGCGGCTCGGCGCGCTCCAACAGCGGGTTGCGTTCGATCTCCTCGTCGATGAAATGCTCTAGCTCGCCATGGGTGAACTGCAGCAGCCGAATCGACTGCATCAGCTGCGGCGTCATCACCAGCGACTGCGACTGTCGGAGCTGTAGTTTTGCCGCCAACGCCATGGTTCGGTTTCAAACGCCTCGTCTACGCATCCGCACGCGGACAGAAATTTTGCAGCCGCCCATAGAAACTGGCCCGGCTTTTGCTTGTCAAGGCAATAGCTAGCAAAACTCACTTACCGGAGCGTTATCTCGGAGTAAAACCGTACAAAAAGAGGTTACAGCGCGCGAAAAATCGCGTCAGGAAACAAATTTCACGCCCAAGGCAATTCTGCACGACAAGGCAATTCCTGGAAAAGCGTATATTGTTTTCCCGGAAAAAGCACAGGAAGGTTCAGAGCGTAAAACCCTCGCCGAGGTAAAGACGCCGCACATCCGGGTTCGCCACCACTTCGTCGGCGCGGCCATGGGTCAGCACCTGGCCAGCATGGATGATGTAGGCGCGGTCGATCAGGCCGAGCGTCTCACGCACATTGTGGTCGGTGATGAGGACGCCGATACCGCGTGCCGTCAGGTGGCGCACCAGTTGCTGGATATCGGCGACGGCGATCGGATCGATACCGGCAAAGGGCTCGTCAAGCAGCATATAGGCCGGGCGCGTCGCCAGCGCGCGGGCGATTTCCAGGCGCCGCCGCTCGCCGCCGGAGAGCGACATGGATGGCGCCTTGCGCAGATGGCTGATGTGGAATTCCTCAAGCAGTTCGTCGAGGCTGCGCTCGCGTACCTTGCGGTCCTTTTCGACCACTTCGAGCACGGCGCGGATATTCTGCTCGACATTGAGGCCGCGAAAGATCGAGGCTTCCTGTGGCAGATAACCGATGCCGAGCCGGGCACGGCGGTACATCGGCATCGACGTAACATCGAAGCCGTCGATCTCGATCGTGCCTTCATCCACCGGCACAAGGCCAGTGACCATGTAGAAACAGGTGGTCTTGCCGGCGCCGTTGGGGCCGAGCAGCCCGACGGCCTCGCCGGCACGCACGCCGATGGTGACGCCGCTGACGACCTTGCGGCCCTTGTAGCTCTTGGTCAGCCCCTTGGCGATCAAGGTGCCCTTGAATTTTCCCGCATCGACGGTCACCGTGGCCGGCGCCGAAATCTTGCCGGCGGCCCGTCCCGGAAGACGCGCCGTCAGCGACGACAGGCTGGCCATCAGGGGTTCGTCGCTCCCGATTTCGCCGCATCCGCTTTCGGTGGCGGCGTCATCGACATGATGACACGACCGCCGCAACCATCGACGTTGGCGAGGCCAGTCTTCATCTGTACGGTCAGCTTGCAGCCCTTGAGCACGTTAGGGCCTTGCGACAGCACCACTTCCTTGCCCGACAGGACCAGCACCTGCGTCTTCATGTCGAAAGTGCCGTTGTCGCCGGTCGCCACCTGGTCATTCGACTTGATATAGACCCTGTCGCTGACTTCGAGGTGATCGATGTTGGCGGAGCCGGTCATCGCGGCACCCGCCGCTTCGGTGCCCTTGGCGGCAGCCTTGGGGTCCTTGATGTAGTACACCATCATCTTGCCGGCCTTGAGCAGGGTTGGCCCCTGCACGACGGTGACATTGCCGGTGAACACGGCAACATTGTCAGCCTGCCGAACCTCGAGCTTGTCGCTCTCGATCTGGATAGGCTTGTCGCCGGTCAATTTCAGGCCGGACAGGCTTTCGGCGCCGGACTGTGCCAGCGACGGTCCCAGCCCCAGCAGGAGCAGTGCCGAAGTCGCGGCCGCAAGCCGTATTGAACTATTGAGCCACATTCGCTTCCTCGCCCTTTGCCTCGGCCGCCTTCAGAACGGCGGGATCTATGTTGACGCGCACCCTGTTCTCGAACACCAGGACCTTGCCATTGTCCTGGACCGACATGGAATTCGCTGTGATTTGTGACCCGCCACGGCTGACATCGACGGGATCATCCGTCTTCATAGTGCCTTTGCCCATGTCGAGGAAGACCGATTTGAACTTGGCCTGCATGCCGTCGGTCGTGGTGATCGTGACGTCGCTGGTCAGTTTCATCGTATTGCCGTCGCGATCGTAGGTCCCGTGTGAGGCTTTGACCGCCGCCACATTGTCTGGCCCGACCGGCACCTTGGCGTCTATGCCTTCCAGCTCGATGATGCCTTGCGTGTTGACATCCTGAATCGCCCGCAGGGCCGTCATCGAATAAGGCTGCTTCTGCTTGGTGAAACCGTTGAGCTTGGGATTGGCCATCACCAGCTTGCCATTGGAAAAGGCAGTGCCTTCCGTCTGCACCGCTATCTTGATGGGTGCCGCCAGATAGGAATAGACCGGGAAGGCGACGGCGATCAACGCGGCAGCCAGAGGCACGGCGAATTTGAGCACGCGCACGCGGCGCGAATGACGCTGCGCGCGGTCGAACGCATCGCTCCGCGTCGGGCCATCCGCCGGGGGAGCCAACTCCATTTCTGGGCTGGTCGATTCATTCGGTCGCGCTAACATGACTGCTTTCTTCTAAACCCCTGCCCGCCAGCGAGCACCGCCTATAGGTGGGGGGCCGGTGCCCTCAAGCAAGCACAAGCCCACGAAAACCGCAAAAATGTGACAACTGCCGTTGTACAAACGAAAACGAGGTCAGCACAACAGCCGGTACTTCATAGCAGAAATGGACGCGCCTGCGTCGTTTTTCGTCACCGCCATTGCTCCCACTTACCTTGCGTCCGTTGCGCAGGCCAGTCACAAAACAGACAGCATGGGATGGCCGCGCGCGGATTGCCGCGCCACATGGAAGACGGAACAGCTTCCCGATCAAGACATCATGGTCTAAAAGCGTCTCTTCCCGCCGACTGTGAGGCTGACCATGGCATTGAGAGCCGACGACCTGATCGACCGCCGCCGTTTGCGGCGCAAGCTGACATTCTGGCGTGTTGCGGCCATAGGCATCGTCGCACTCGGCGTGATCGGGCTGTCGGCATGGCTCTATGGCGACGATCTCGGCGGCTCGTCCGTCGACCATATCGCCAAGGTCAGGATCGAAGGCACGATCACCGAGGACGAGGAACTGATCAAGCGGCTGGAGGACATCCGCAAATCGTCGAAGGTGAAAGGCGTGATCCTGGCGATCGATTCACCCGGCGGCACCACCGTCGGCGGCGAATCGATCTTTGAGGAGGTCCGCAAGGTGGCCGCCGACAAGCCTGTCGTGGCCGAAGTCGGTACGCTCGCCGCCTCGGCGGGCTATATGATCGCAAGTGCGGCCGACCATATCGTTGCCCGCAAGACCTCGATCGTCGGTTCGATCGGCGTGCTGATCCAGTATCCTGACGTCAGCGGCCTGATGGACAAGCTCGGCATCAAGCTGGAGGAGGTGAAATCCTCGCCGCTCAAAGCCTCGCCCTCGCCCTTCAAGCCGACCAATGACGACGAGCGCGCCATGGTCCGCAAGCTCATCCTCGACAGCTACGACTGGTTCGTCGGCATCGTCGCCGACCGCCGCAAGATGACGCATGAGCAGGCGCTGGCTCTGGCTGATGGGTCGATCTTCACCGGCCGCCAGGGCCTCGCCAACGGGCTGATCGATGCCGTCGGCGGCGAAACCGAGGCGATCGACTGGCTGGCGACCAAGGGCGTCGACGCCAAGCTCAAGGTGGTCGAATGGAAAGACACGGACCGGCGCGGGAGCTTCCTGTGGTCCAAGTCGATGGTGAAAACGATCGGCAGCGCGCTCGGCCTGCCGGATTACAGCGGCGATGTGATCCACGAACTTGGCGCCGACCGCTTGTTTCTTGACGGTCTCGTTTCCGTCTGGCACCCTTGAGATGCCGGTTGGGGCGAGTAAAAAAGCAAATAAAATCATCCTGATAATTTTGACCGCATCGCTTTCTCGGGGACCCGTCTGATGATCAAGTCCGAACTTGTGCAGATTATTGCCACGCGCAATCCGCATCTTTTCCTGCGCGACGTCGAAAACATTGTCGGCGCGATCTTCGATGAGATCACCGACGCCCTTGCCGAGGGCAACCGGGTCGAGTTGCGTGGCTTCGGCGCTTTTTCGGTGAAAAACCGCCCCGCCCGCACCGGCCGCAACCCGCGCACCGGCGAATCCGTCGAGGTCGAGGAGAAATGGGTGCCGTTCTTCAAGACCGGCAAGGAACTGCGTGAAAGGCTGAACGGCGGCAAGTAGGCGTCAGCGCCAGCTTCCGACGGAAAACACAATGCTCAATCGTTTCGTGCTCATCGTGGTCTTCGTGCCCCTGGCGATCATCCTGATCGCGCTCGCAGTCGCCAACCGCGAACTCGTCGCCTTCACGCTGGACCCGTTCAATCCCGGCAATCCGAAGCTGACGCTTACCTTGCCGCTGTTCATCTTCCTGTTCCTGGCGCTCGCCATCGGCATGATCGTCGGCAGCCTGGCCACCTGGGTCAAACAGGGCCGCTACCGCAAGCTGGCGCGCCAGCGCGGTGTCGAGGCGGAAAACCTGCGCCAGGCGGTCAGTCGCGCACCATCGGCACCGCAGAGGCCGGTCCAGGGGTCAGCCCAAGGACCGGTATTGCCGAAGCCGACCACTTGAGCCGCCGGCCGGCGGCTTTCTTTCCACGGAGCTTTTCATGCTGACCATTTCGGCCACCGAGGTCGATCGTGCGCTGACCTTTCCCGGACTGGTCGAGACGTTGAGAACAGCATTTCGCGAAGGTGCGGTGCAACCTGTCAGGCATCATCACGCGGTCGAGCGACCGGATGGTGCGGCCTCGACCTTGTTGCTGATGCCGGCATGGACGGATTTCCACGCCGCCGGTACCTCGGCCGGCGGTCATGTCGGCGTCAAGATCGTCACCGTCTCGCCCGACAACAATGCCATCGGCAAGCCGGCGGTGATGGGGCTCTATCTCTTGCTCAATGGCAGCACCGGCGAACCGGAAGCCTTGATTGACGGCCAGCGACTGACGCAGTGGCGCACCGCTTGCGCTTCGGCGCTGGCGGCATCCTACCTCGCCCGCGACGATGCCTCGCGGCTGCTTGTGGTCGGCGCCGGCGCCCTGTCGCCGTTCCTTGCCAAGGCACATTCGGCCGTGCGGCCGATCAAGACCATCCGCATCTGGAACCGGACCCCGGCCAATGCCGAGAAAGTCGCGGCCGATTTGCGTGCCGAAGGTTTTTCGGCCAGCGCCGCGACCGATCTCGATGCCGAGCTTGCCCAGGCCGACATCGTCTCCTCGGCGACGATCACCACCACGCCGCTCGTCAAGGGCGCGATGCTGCGGCCGGGAACCCATGTCGATCTGGTCGGCGGCTTTACCCCGACGATGCGCGAAAGCGATGACGAAGCGATCGCGCGCGCTCGTGTCTATGTCGATACCCGCGCCGGTGCCACCAAGGAGGCCGGCGACATCGTCCAGCCCCTGGCCTCCGGTCTGCTGAAGCCGGAAGCCATTGTCGCCGATCTGCACGAACTGACGCGCGACCAGAAGAAGGGCCGGGAGAGCTCCGACGAGATCACGTTGTTCAAGTCGGTCGGTGCCGCGCTCGAGGACCTCGCCGCCGGCATTGCCGTCTACAACGCACTCAAGGCCTAGCTCCCGGTCACAGCCATTTGGCGCCCATCGCCTCGGCGATCACTGTGAAATCAGCCGCGCTGACCGAAAACAGGCCAAAGCGTAGCTGATACCCCCAGTTCGACTTGCCGGCGGTGAACTCCAGCCGGTCGAGCAATGGCTTGATCGGCGCTTCTTCAGCCGTCGCCCAGTCGACATCGCGGCGGAACGGCGTGAAGCCGGCGCCCATGTCGCCTTGATAGGGTTCTCCCGTCCGCACGGTGCCGATTGCCGTGAAAGCCTGCAGGCCGTCTTTCTCGCCCAAAACGTTGGTCGGCGAATAGTAGACAATGCCGTCACCGGGCTTGACGCGGCGCAGAGGTGCCGCTTTGCCGTGGTTGACCTGCATGAAGCCATCCTTCCGGCCACGGCGGACGTGCTCGGCCGACGCAACCGCGATCCAGTATGCGCTCATTTCTGTTCCCCATCGGACAGCCAGTAAACACGCAGACGATGATTGTCTGGATCGAGCGCAACGAAGGTGCGGCCGAAATCCAGGTCGGTCGGTGCCTGCAGGATCTTCAACCCGCGCCCGGCCCAGTCGGCATGGGTGGCATCGACCGCGCCGGGTGTCTCCAGCGCAAACACGATCTCGGCGCCGCCACCGGCCGCCTCTGCCGCCGGCTCCACCGTATGGCGTGACCAGAGGCCGAGCTTGAAGCCGTTGTCGAGCACGAACAACACGAAGGTCGGCGCGCTTTCTACCGGCTCGCGCCCCAGCAACGCGCTGTAGAAGGCGCCGCTCTCAAGCGGCTTGTCGACATAGAGAATGACGAAATTCGGGGTGGTCATGATCGGCTCTCCAGGGTTCGGCGTTTCGATGCGCTCGATATAGGCCGGGCTACTGTCAGTTTCTGGCAGTAGCATTCAAGACCCACGCGGTTTGTCGAACGTCGCCCGCCATTCCTTGAGCAGCGCCTGGCGGCGACGCGGATAGCGCGTATCGATTGTGTTGAGGCCGGAGATGCGATCAGCGCGAAAATGGCGGAAATCCTGCCGCATCTCGCACCACGCCACCACCACCCGCACCTTGTCGAAGAAGCCGAGCGCGAACGGCCACACCACGCGCTCGGATCCGGCGCCGCCTGCGTCGCGATAGAGAAAGCCGAGTTTTCGTTCGTTGCGGATGGCCTGCCGCACGATGCCGAGGTCGATGCCTTCAATGACCGTCATGGGCGGCCCGACCAGCAGCGTCGAGGCATCGAGATCCTCGCGCAGATCGTCGGGCAGCACGGCGGCGATCTTGGCCAGTGCGTTGGCGGCGGCGGCTGAAAGACGGCGGTCCGGCTGCTTGGCGACCCAGCGCGAGCCGAGCACGATGGCTTCGATCTCCTCGTCGCTGAACATCAGCGGCGGCAGCATGAAGCCGGGCTTGAGCACATAGCCGAGCCCCGCCTCGCCCTCGATCGGCGCGCCCTGCCCCTGCAGCGTGGCGATGTCGCGATAGAGTGTGCGGATCGAGATCCCGAGCTCATCGGCAAGCGTGCGCCCGCTCACCGGCCGGCGGTGCCGGCGCAGGCACTGGATGAGATCAAGCAGGCGTTCGGAGCGGGACATCCAGCAGATTTGCCTGTTTCTTTGACATTGGTCCATCGCTGGCCGACATGAACAGGAGAGGTAGCGGCAGACTTGGTTGCGAAGCCGGTTGCCCTATGCCAAAAGCGGCACGCCGCTCGGAGATGCTCCCGCTTGAAGTCTTTTCGCGACAAACGCCGCGACAGCCGCCCGCCCGCAAAAGGCGGAACGGGAGACGCACGTCCGCACGAGGCGCGTGGCGCGGCCCGGCCGGACACCAGGCCGCGCGAGCGGCCCGAGGCCAGACCCGACGATCGCACCGAACCGAAAGCCGTACCGCGCATCCTCGCCCGCCGCGAAGGGGCGCTGCCCGCCGAGCAACTTCCGGTCATCCTGGAAGTAGCACCCAACGCGGATTATGCCCTGCTCGACAGCGGCGCCGGCGAAAAGCTCGAACAATACGGCCCCTACCGCATCGTGCGGCCCGAGGGCCAGGCGATCTGGCAGAAGGCCTTGCCGGCAAGGGACTGGGAGCGTGCCGACGCTATCTTCACCGGCGACACCGACGAGGAAGGGATCGGCCGCTGGCGTTTCCCGAAAACGCCGCTTGGCGAAACCTGGCCGATGAAGCATGACGGCATCGACTATCTCGGCCGTTTCACCTCGTTTCGCCATGTCGGCGTCTTTCCCGAACAGGCCTCGCATTGGGATCATATGGCGGGCCTGATCGCGTCGGCCAGGCGGCCGGTCAAGGTGCTCAACCTGTTCGGCTATACCGGCCTTGCCTCGCTGGTGGCGGCCCGCGCCGGCGCCGAAGTCACCCATGTCGATGCCTCGAAGAAGGCGATCGGCTGGGCGCGTGAAAACCAGGAAATGGCCGGGCTTGGCAGCAAGCCGATCCGCTGGATCGTTGATGATGCGGTGAAATTCGCAGAGCGCGAGGAGCGCCGCGGCAGCCGCTACGACATCATCCTGTTCGACCCGCCGGCCTATGGCCGTGGGCCCAAGGGCGAGGTCTGGCAATTGTTCGAGGACCTGCCGGCATTGACCGACCTCTGCCGCGCGATCCTGACGCCAAAACCGCTCGCTGTGGTGCTGACCGCCTATTCGATCCGCGCCTCCTTCTTCGCCATCCATGCTCTGATGCGCGACACCTTCGCCGGCATGGGCGGCAGGGTTGAATCGGGTGAGCTGATCATCCGCGAAAAATCCGCTGGCAGGGCGCTCTCGACCTCACTGTTTTCGCGTTGGGTGGCCTGAATGCCCCGGAGTCCCGAATGAACGAACGGCATGCCGGCGCACCGGGCCAGGTGAAGGAAGTCACCAGCCTTGCCAATCCGCTGATCAAGGACATCAAGGCGCTCGCCTTGAAGAAATTCCGCGACCAGCAGAACGCCTTCATGGCCGAGGGGCTGAAGCTGGTCATCGATGCGCTCGATCTCGGCTGGCAGATCAGGACGCTTGTGTTCGCCAAGGCCGGGCGCGGCAATGCTGCGGTGGAAAAGGTCGCGGCGCGCACAGTCGCCGCCGGCGGCACGGTGCTCGAAGTCTCGGAAAAGGTGCTTGTCGCCATCACCCGCCGCGACAACCCGCAAATGGTGGTCGGTGTCTTCTCGCAGAGATTCCTCGCCCTCAGGGATATCCGCGCCGACAATGGCGATGTCTGGGTGGCACTCGACCGGGTGCGCGATCCCGGCAATCTCGGCACCGTCATCCGCACCGTCGATGCGGTCGGCGCCAAGGGCGTTATCCTTGTCGGCGACACCACCGATCCTTTTTCCGTGGAGACAGTGCGCGCCACCATGGGTTCGATCTTCGCCGTTCCGGTAGCCAAGGCAACGACCGAGGGATTTCTTGCCTGGCGTGGCGGCTTTTCGGGCCTCGTCGCCGGCACGCATCTGAAAGGCGCCGTCGACTATCGCTCGGTCGATTTTTCCCGCGGGCCGGTGCTGCTGATGATGGGCAATGAGCAGCAGGGCCTGCCCGAGAGCCTGGCGGCGAGTTGCGACAGGCTGCTCCGGATTCCGCAAGCGGGCCGCGCCGATTCGCTCAATCTCGCCGTCGCCACCGGCATCATGCTGTTCGAGATCCGGCGCGGCGCGCTGAAGCTCGAACCGATCAACGATCAGCAATGAAGGTTGCCCGCCCTTGAGATCATGGTCCCCCTACGCACTGCTCGTCGTCGCGGCCGTCGCACTCGATCAGTGGATAAAGCATCTGGTCGAGACCGGCCTGCCGTTTCAGCAAAAGCTCGACCTTGTGCCATTCCTGGCGCTGTTTCGCACCTACAACACCGGCATCGCCTTTTCGATGTTCTCCTCCTTCGGTGACACCGGACTGGTGGTCATCGCCGTGCTGGTCGTCGCTTTCGTGCTCTATCTCGCCACCCGCACACCGGCCGGCCACGTCGTCGCCCGCATCGGCTTTGCCCTGATCATCGGCGGCGCGCTGGGCAATCTGATCGACCGCGCCGTCTACGGCCACGTCATCGATTACATCCTGTTCCACACGCCGGTCTGGTCCTTTGCCGTCTTCAACCTCGCCGATGCCTTCATTTCCGTGGGCGCGGCACTGGTCGTCTTCGACGAACTCATCGGCTGGCGGCGCGAGCCCAAACCTTCGAACACCGAGCCTTCCGAAGCCAAGCCTTCCAAAGCCAAGCCTTCCATAGATTGACCCCGCGCGCCCTTCGCCGCACAGTCCACACCGAGCAAGCTCGCGGAGAAAAAGATGTCCGAAACCTTCAAAGCCATCCTCGTCTCGCGCGACGCCGACAAAAAGCAGTCGGTCACCGTGACCGATCTCACCGACGCCGACCTGATGGAAGGCGACGTCACCGTCGCGGTCGAGGCAACGACGGTGAACTACAAGGATGGGTTGGCCATCACCGGCAAGGCGCCGGTGGTCCGCCGCTGGCCTCTGGTGCCGGGCGTCGATTTCGCCGGCACGGTGATCTCGTCCTCCAACCCCGACTGGCGCCAGGGAGACAAGGTCATCCTGAATGGCTGGGGCGTCGGTGAAACGCATTTCGGCGCCTATGCCGGGCACGCCCGTGTCAAGGGCGACTGGCTGGTGCCGCTGCCGCAAGGCATCAGCACGCATGACGCGATGGCGGTCGGCACCGCTGGCTACACCGCCATGCTCAGCGTCATGGCGCTGGAGCGGCATGGCATCTTGCCCGATCGCGGCCCGGTGGTGGTGACGGGTGCCGCCGGCGGCGTAGGTTCGGTCGCGGTCTCCATCCTGTCCAGCCTCGGTTACCATGTCATTGCGTCGACCGGTCGCAACGCCGAAAGCCCCTATCTGATCAACCTCGGCGCCGCCGAGGTGATATCGCGCGACGAGCTCAACCAGCCCGCCAAGCCGCTGGCCAAGGAGCGTTGGGCCGGCGGCATCGATTCGGTCGGCAGCCACACGCTGGCCAATGTGCTGTCGATGACCTCCTATGGCGGCGCGGTCGCGGCCTGCGGCTTGGCCGGCGGCATGGATCTGCCGTCGAGCGTGGCCCCCTTCATCCTGCGCGGCGTCTCGCTGCTCGGCATCGATTCGGTGATGGCACCGAAGGCTGTGCGCATCGAGGCCTGGCGGCGCATCGGCTCCGATCTCGACCTGCAGAAGCTCGCCAGCCTGTCCACGACCATCGGCTTCGACGGCATCATCGATGCCGCACGCGACATCGTCGACGGCAAGATCCGCGGACGCGTCGTCGTCGACATGTGAGTTCGCCGATTGGGGTGAGTTCGCCGTCCCGAAGGGCTGGCGGAATTGACACTGTCTGGCGACAAATCCGGCACACCGGGTAAAAAGATTCGCATCCGCTAAAATTCGAACGATCCGCCGCAATTTTCCATAATCTCTGTCTGGCAATGGTTTCGCATGATCGCGGAATCCGGCACGCAACAGGCAGATATTGGCGACGACGTCGATGCGGCACCCGCAGCGACACGGCGGTTTATCGCCGCGCCGCCGCTGGTGCCCGAGCAGCAAGTGGTAAGGCCCGAAGGTCTGCCGCTGCTGACCTACGGTGCCATCATGATACTGGCCGGCCTCGCGCATCTGACCGGGGCGCCGATCTTCATCAGCCTGGCTTTGCTGGCCACCGGCCTCGCCGGCCTTGGCTTGCATCTGCATGCCAGACGCAGCGTCCACCGTACCGTGGTCCTGCTTGACGAGACCACCGCCCGCAGCCGCGCCGAGATCGAGACGCTGGCCGACCGCATGTGGGAGATGCAGGAGAGCGAGGAGCGTTTTCGCGGTCTCATCGACGCGCTTGGCGATCTTGTCATCCATCGCGACCGCGACGGCTACATCGTATACGCCAACAAGGTGTTCGCCGATCTGGTCGAAACCGATCAGCGTGATCTTGCCGGCAAGACCCTGGCCGAACTCGGCGTCGAGGTCGGCATCGTGCCCGATGCCGCCTTTTCCGACCATGAGTGCCTGAGTTCCACCGACGTCGCCATCCGCACGCCGAGCGGCCCGCGCTGGTTCTCCTGGATCGAACTGTCGGTGCGCGACAAGGACAGCGGCGCGGTTTCGCATCGCGCCATCGCCCGCGACATCACCGCCCGCAAGCGCGCCGAATCCTCACTGATCACCGCGCGCGAGCGGGCCGAATACGCCAGCCAAGCCAAATCGCGCTTTCTCGCCACCGTCAGCCATGAAATCCGCACGCCGATGAACGGCATCATGGGCATGGCGAGGCTCTTGGCCGATACCAGCCTGTCGCCGGAGCAGCAAACCTATGTCGGCGCCGTCTCGACTTCGGCCAGCGCCCTGCTCGCCCTGATCGAGGATTTGCTCGACTACTCCAAGATCGAGGCCGGTCGCTTCGATCCGGAACCGCAGCCGATGTCGGTGCGTGAGATCGCCGACAACATCATCGAATTGCTGGCTGCGCGCGCCTTCGCCAAGGATATCGGCCTCGGCTGCCACGTCGAACCGGATGTACCACAATTGATCACCGCCGATCCGGGCCGGGTCAGGCAGGTGTTGCTCAACCTCATCGGCAACGCCATCAAGTTCACTGACGGCGGCGGCGTGCTGGTCAGCGTTGCGCGTGCCCGCACCGAAACCAGCGACCGCATCTGCTTCACCATCACCGACACCGGCCCCGGCCTGCGCGACGAGGACATGGAGCGCATCTTCGAGGAGTTCGAGCAGGCCGACGGCACCTCGACACGCACGCATGGCGGCGCGGGGCTGGGACTTGCCATCTCCAAACGCCTGGTGGCCGCCATGGGCGGCACGATCTCGGTCTCCAGCCGGCTTGGCCAAGGGTCGGAATTCGTATTCGAAATCCCAGCCACGGAGGCCACCGAGGCGCCGCAGGGCCGGCTGAACGCGCTCATCGGCAGGCGCGCGGTGATCCTGTCCAGGAACGCCATCGAGGCTGACGCCATCGCCCGCACCATCCGCGCCAATGGCGGCACCGCCGGTATCGCCACCAGCGTGGCGCAGGCCGCGCCCTTTGCCGACGGCTGCGACGTGCTGCTGGTTGACGCCTCCATGGAGGAAAGTGACGGGAGGCTGCTTAAGCGGTTGCGCCAAAGCGGCTTTTCCGATTGCGAAGCCATTACGCTGATCGCGCCGACCGACCGCGGCATGCTTGGCGAGTTCCGCGCCAGCGGCTATGCGACCTTCCTTGCCCGGCCGGTGCGCGGGGCAACGCTTCTGCGTGTGCTTTTGACCAGCCATGCGCCGGGCCTTGCCCAGCCGCAGCCGGAAAAGCGCCGCGTCCCGGCGCTTCGCGCCTCAGGTGACCGCCAGCAGGGCCTGTCCGTTCTGATCGCCGAAGACAACGACATCAATGCCATGCTGGCGCGCGCTACGCTGTTGAAGGCAGGGCACCGCGTCAAGGTGGTCGGCAATGGCAAGGCTGCCGTCGAGGCCGTCACCAGCGCCGGGCACAAGAACCGCTTCGACGTGGTGCTGATGGATCTGCATATGCCGGTGATGGATGGGCTTGACGCGATTGCGGCGATCCGTCGCCATGAGGAGGAAACGTCGGCGCCACCCGTGCCGATCATGGTGCTGTCGGCTGACAGCCAGGAAAAGACCCGCCATGCGGTGCTCGCCCACGGCGCCAGCGGCTTCGTCACCAAGCCGCTCGACCCCGAGGCGCTGGTCAACGCCGTCGAGGGCCAGGTCGCCGCTTGAGCCGCCTTTTTCCGGCGTGCGGCCGATGCATGTCGGCCAAAAATTGCCTGAGTTCTGGGCGGATGACAGGTATGAAAAAGAAGGGCCTGGAGCGCGTCGCCCTACCCGATCGAGATGCGCCGCACTTCATGTTTCCTCACCGAACGTAGCCGGTTGACCGTTTTCGCCAGCCGACGAAGTATTGCCCGCGCCGCCGTATCACGGTACTGTCACAATCCTGTTGCACCTACACCGTATCCCCGTGCCAAGAGGGATGGCTCGAAGGAGAATCACTCGTGCATACAGTTATGCCGGAATGTGACACTCGGCCGAACGCCAGCAGCGCCTTGCTTGCCGGACGTAACGTCGATTCCGTCATAAAGGGCGCAGCACTCGGCCGTATCGGCAATCTCGAAGTGCGGCTCGCCCGCAACGAGGCCGAGATCGCGGCCGCTCAGGAAGTGCGTTACCGGGTATTTTACGACGAACTTGGCGCCAGGAAGGACCTGTTCCAGGCGCACGACCGCCGTGACGCCGACCGGTTCGATCCGCTCTGCGACCATCTGCTGGTCCTGGATACCACGCTTTCCGGCCCCGAACATCGCCGCATCGTCGGCACCTACCGCCTGCTGCGGCAGGAAATCGCGGCCACCGCCGGCGGCTTCTATTCCGAAGGCGAATTCGAGCTGACCAAGCTCATCGCCCGTCACCCCGGCCAGCGTTTTCTCGAACTCGGCCGTTCCTGCGTTTTGCCGCAATACCGTTCGAAGCGCACCATCGAGGCGCTGTGGCAAGGCATCTGGGCCTACATCAATCACTACGAAATCGGCGTGATGACCGGCTGCGCCTCCTTCCATGGCATCGTGCCGGCAGCGCATGCCGAGGCTCTCACCTATCTCGCCCATCACTGCCGCACCAATTCGGCCTGGGACGTGCGCGCCGTGTCCGATCGGTACTGCTCCATGGACCTGATGCCGATCGAGGCGGTCAACGCCAAGGCCGCGATCGCGGCGATGCCGCCTCTGGTCAAGGGCTATCTGAGGGTTGGCGCCCGCATCGGCGACGGCTGCGTCATCGACCGCGAATTCTCGACCGTCGACGTCTTCGTGGTGATGCCGGTCAAGGAGATCGGTGCCCGCTACGTCAACTATTACGGCGGGGAAGCGCAACGTTTCGCGGCATAGCGAATAGCGAATAGCGAATAGCGAATAGCGAATAGCGAATAGCGAATAGCGAATAGCGAGAGAGCTACGTCGCGATCCTGCGGCTGTCATCCCTATTCGCTATTCGCTTCCTTTTCACGGAATATCCTCAGGCCGCCTTCCCGGCCGGCTCTTGTAGGACGGAAACGACCAGCCGAAACGCAGTGCACCGCCGCGCACGGCAAGCGCCACGAAGAAACCGGCCAGGCCCGAGACAATCTGCGGCAATCCGGCGACGTCAGCAAGCGTGAAGATGGCGGCGCCCGCGAGCGCGGCCGTGACGTAGATTTCCGGCCTCAGCAGCACCGATGGCTCGCCGGCCAGCAGATCGCGCAATATGCCGCCAAAGGTCGCGGTCAGCATGCCGGTGATGATCGAAACGACCGGCGAGCCGGTGATGGCCAGGCCCTTTGCCGCGCCCATCACCGAAAAGGCGGCCAGCCCGATGGCGTCCAGCCACAGCAGCAGCTTGTAGCGGGATTCGACCCGATGCGCGGTGAAGAAGACCAGCACCGCCACCACCGCGCAGATCAGCACATAGTCGCGGTTTATCACCCAGAACACCGGAACATTGAGGATGAGGTCACGAAAAGTGCCGCCGCCAATGCCGGTGACGCTGGCCAGGAACAGGAACCCGATGATGTCGAGCTGTTTGCGCGACGCAGCCAGCGCCCCCGTCGCCGCGAAAACCGCGACACCGGCATAGTCGAGAAGGGCGATGGGGTTCAAGGGCATGAGGCAATAGGCAATAGGGATTAGGAACTGCGTATGAATAGCACGAAGCCGCGCGTTTGATACGACTGCGTTGGTTTCCTATTGCCTACTGACTACTGCCCAATCCCTAACTAAGCATCCTTCTCGGCCTGCTCATTCACCGGTCCCGGTTCGACCGGCGCCTCAGCGGCGACTTTCGGGCCACCCTTGGCGACGCCGACCATGGCCGGACGCAGCACGCGCTCGCCGATCGAATAGCCCGGCTGCACGACCTGGACCACCGTGTTGGCCGGAACATCGGGATTGGGCACTTCGAACATTGCCTGATGGAAATTGGGGTCGAACTTCTCGCCTTCGGGTTCGAGCTTCTTGACCCCATGCCTTTCCAGCGCAGACAGCATGGCGCGCTCGGTCAGGTCGACGCCTTCGATCAGCGCCTTGAAGCCGGCGTCGCCCGACCCCTTGGCCTCGGCCGGAATGGCGTCCAGCGCGCGGCGCAGATTGTCCGACACCGACAGCATGTCGCGGGCGAAATTCGCAACCGCGTAAGTGCGGGCGTCATGCACGTCGCGCGCGGTGCGGCGGCGCAGATTTTCCATCTCGGCCGCGACGCGCAGCGCGCGGTCCTTCAGCTCTTCATTCTCCTTCAGCAGCCGCACAAGCGCTTCATAGTCGCCGTCGATGCTGCCTTCCGTGCGCTCGGCATTGGCCTCGGCCGCTTCGGCTTCACTGGGCGCGCGTTCGTCTTTTGCCTGGTCGCTCATCGCCGTTTCCCGTCATCTCGAATGGTGTGGATTTTGTGCCCGATATCGAGGTTTGGCAGCCAAAAATCAAGGGGTAAGCGCCGGAGGCGTCGATCTGATGGATATTCAGGCGGAGATCAAGCCATTTCAATTTTAATTCAAATTTTACCGTAACCGCCGGCTTTACTTGCCCTGATAGAGCGATGGGGGAACCATTCCCTAGCTGGAGGAGTTTCGAAACCGACAAAGGATTTTGAGATGATGACCAACCACAAGTTCGAAAAGGGAGAAGGACTCGCCAGCGAAGTCAGGCGCCAATTTGGTGCCGAGGCGATGACGCGCTTTCTGCGCACTTTACCGGCCTTCCGCCCTGAAGCCGACATACCAGACCGCTTCCGGGAATTGCTTGACCGCCTCGATGGCGCGGAGAACGATAATGTCGACCGGCGCGATCAGTAAATCATCTTTCCGCAGCCTGCCCGGCCTATCGCGCGTCAATTACGCGCAGTAATTTCACGTGATCCTCGCCTTGCGGCGGCCACACGCCCCGCCTATGCTTCCTGATGAACATGATTTCCCCCGATGCGGCCGCCAACAGCAAGCGCGCCTGGTTGAAGATTCTGGCGCGCTACAAGAAGCCGGACCGGCGGCGCAGCACCATCGAGCTCGCCATCACCCTCATTCCGTTTGCCACGCTCTGGGCGCTGTCCTCGGCCGCCTATGCCTATGGCCACTGGTGGGGCCTGATCCTGATCCTTCCAGCGGCCGGGTTCCTGGTGCGCATCTTCATGATCCAGCACGATTGCGGCCATGGCTCCTTCTTCGCCAACCGCTACGCCGACGACTGGATCGGCCGTGCGCTCGGCGTCCTGACGCTGACACCATACGATTGCTGGCGGCGCGCCCACGCCGTGCACCATGCCAGTGCCGGCAATCTCGACGAACGCGGCATGGGCGACATCAGGACGCTCACCGTTGCCGAATACCGGCAGCTGTCATGGCGTGGTCGTCTTGGCTATCGTCTCTATCGCCATCCCCTGGTGATGTTCGGGTTGGGACCGATCTGGCTGTTCATCTTCTCGCAAAGGCTGCCGATCGGCATGATGCGCGGCGGATTGACGCCCTGGGTGTCGTCAATGACCACAAATCTCGCCATCGCGCTTGCGGCAGCCCTGCTTATCTGGGCCGTCGGCCCCGGTGCCTTCCTGGTCGTCCACCTGCCGATCGTCATCCTCGCCGGTTCGGCCGGCGTCTGGCTGTTCTACGTCCAGCACCAGTTCGAGGAGACGGAATGGGAAAAGGACAAAGACTGGGAATTCCAGCATGCCGCCTTGCACGGCTCGTCCTATTACGACCTGCCGCCGGTGCTGAACTGGTTCACCGGCAACATCGGGGTCCACCACGTCCACCACCTCTCCGCCAAGGTCCCGGGCTACCGGCTGCAGGAAGTGCTGCGCGACTATCCGGAACTGCGCGGCATCGGTCGCGTCACGCTGCTCGACAGCCTGCGTTGCGTCAAACTGGCGCTGTGGGATGAAAGCCGCCGCAAGCTGGTGTCGTTCCGCGAGGCACGGGCGATTGTTTAGGCCAATCCCAGAAAAAGTGTGAACGGTCCGTCCGGAATTGCTCTGGAAAGACCGCCGCGCCATGGGCGCGGCAGCCCTGGAAATCCTGGGATCAGGCCGCCTGGCGCTCATCGCGCATCAGGATTTCGCCATGGCGGATCTCCGTGCCCAGCACTTTCAGGCATTCTCGGATGAAGTTGGACAGGCCCGGCCAGCCCTTGGCTGAAACGAGATTGCCGTCGACATGGGCACCGGTCGGCGCGACATCGATGTAAATGCCGCCGGCCAGCGTCACTTCCGGCTCGCAATAGTGGAGTGCGGCCACTTCCCTGCCCCGGACCACGCCATCGACCGCGATCAGGATCTGCACGCCATGGCAGATGGTGAAGATCGGCTTGCCGGCCTCGTGGAAATGCCGCACCAGCGCCTGCACCCGCTTGTCGATGCGGATGTATTCGGGGCCGCGCCCACCTGCTGCGTAGACCGCATCGTATTGCGCCGGATCGACCTCGGAAAACGTCTTGTTGAGGATGTAGTCGTGGCCGAGCTTTTCGGTATAGGTCTGATGGCCTTCGAAATCGTGCAGTGACGTCTTCAGGATATCGCCCGCCTTCTTGTCCGGGCAGACGACATGCACGGTGTGGCCTACCGCATGCATGGCCTGTTCAAAGACGAAAATCTCATACTCCTCGCTGAACTCGCCAACGAGCATCAATATCTTCTTGCCAGCCATTTCCTGGTTCCTCCCTTGTGGCCATTTATTTCGGAGTGCGAAATAATGGACCTATCCTAAGGGCAGGATGGCCAAAGGGAAAGCGCAAATCGCACAATTGGTACGACCAGTTCTGCCTCTTTCGAGGCATATATCTGCTTACAGCTATAGCCGGGAGCAAAAATAACGATACTGGTTAGACCAACATGATGGTCAGGCGGCAGCCTTGATCATATCCGCCGCCTTTTCGGCAATCATGATGGTTGGCGCATTGGTGTTGCCGCCGATCAGCGTCGGCATCACCGAGGCATCGACGACCCGCAAGGCGTCAAGCCCGTGGACCCGCAATTGCGGATCGACCACCGCCATCTCGTCGACGCCCATGCGGCAAGAGCCGACCGGGTGATAGACAGTGTCGGCGCGGGCGCGGATATGTCCCATCAAGTCGGCATCGCCTGGCGCGCCGGCGATGTGCATTTCCTTGTGCCGATAGCGCGCCAGCGCTGGTGAACCCAGCACCTGCCGGGTGAGCTTCACGCCCTTGAGCAACAACTCGGCATCGCGTTCGTCGGCGAGGAAGCGTGGATCGATGCGCGGCGCGGCCAGCGGATCGGCGCTGACCAGGCCGACCTCACCGCGTGAGTGCGGCCGCAAGATGCAGACATGGCAGGAGAAACCAAAGCCATAGTGCAGCGTGCGCGCATGGTTCTCGACCAGCCCGATAATGAACTGCAATTGCAGGTCGGGACGATCGAGCGTCGGATCGGATTTCACGAACGCGCCGCTTTCGGCCGCCGGCGAGGCGATCAGTCCGGTGCCATCGCGCCGCCACTGCAGGATATGCCTGAGGAAACCGACCGCGCCGCGCGGGCTCATGCCAAGCATGTCGGTATCCCTGGATTTCCAGCCGACGATGAAATCAAGATGGTCTTGCAAATTCTTGCCGACACCCGGCAATTCGTGGGTGACGGGAATGCCGTGCATGGCAAGTTCGGCGGCCGGACCGATACCGGATAACAGCAGCAGTTGCGGTGAGCCGAAGGCACCGCCGCACAGGATCACCTCGCGCGACGCCTGCGCCACCGCCTCTCCCTGGCGGGTGCGGTAGCGGACGCCCGTGGCGCGCTTGCCGTCAAGGACGACGCCCGTGGCATGCGCCCGCGTAATGACGGTCAGATTGGGTCGCTGCATCACCGGATGGATATAGGCGGCCGCCGCCGAACATCGCTCGCCATTGCGCGCGCCGCCGGCAAATTGCGTGACCTGGAAATAGCCGGCGCCCTCTTGCTCCGGCCCGTTGAAATCGTCCGTCATGCGGATCTGGTTTTCCGCACAGGCCTCGATGAAGGCCTTTGCGATCGGCCGCGGCGAACGCTGGTTCGACACTTTCAGCGGTCCGTCGCCGCCATGCAGGGCATCGGTGCCGCGCTCATTGCTTTCGGCGCGCCGGAAATAGGGCAGCACCTCGTCCCATGACCAGCCGTCACAGCCGAGATCGGCCCATTCGTCATAGTCACTGCAATGGCCCCTGACATAAGCATGGCATTGATGGCGCTGGAGCCGCCCAGCGCCTTGCCGCGCGGTTGATAGCCCTTGCGGCCGCCAAGCCCGTCTTGCGGCACCGTCTCGAAAGCCCAGTTGTTGATCTTCGGCCGGCCCGAAAGCATACCGATAATGCCGGCCGGAGCACGGATCAGCATGTCCCTGCCCTCGCCGCCGGCCTCGATCAGACAGACCGTTTTCGATGGGTCTTCGGAAAGCCGTGCGGCGAGCGCGCAGCCGGCGGACCCGCCGCCGGCGATGACATAGTCGAAAGCCATGGTTTCCTCCTCGCACCCGGCGGATGTTTCCGTCCGGACAGCCAAGAGAAGGCCTGATCAGAGCTGATGTAAAGACGGGCGCAATTACCGCAGCGTCAGCTGCCGCGAACGCGCCGCCAGGAATATTTCGGGCCGTTGGGCTCCGGCACGGCGGTCGGCTGGTAGTAGAGCCCCAACCCGCCGGTGCGGCCCTCTTCCAGACGCTTCAACAGCACCGGGTTCGAAATCTCGAACTCGTCGAAGCCCAGCCGCAGCATATGCGGCAGCGGGTCCACCAGCACCTGGCCAGTGGCACGAACGGCGCCTTCGAAATGATAGCGGCTGCGCAGCAGTTCAGCCTTGGAGAACGAACGCCCGTCGCTGAAGGCCGGAAACACCAGCGCCACCAGCGACAGCTGGTCGAGCAGGTCGGCGATCTTCTCAAGCTGATCACCAGGCTGCAAAACGACGCCGAGCCGCTCCTTGGCCGAGCGGCGTACCTCTGGATCAAGGTCGAGGAACGCCTGCAGCGGCAGGATGAAGCGGCCATTGCCCGACAGCGCGTCAGCGCTTTCGGCATGGGCCCACTCATCCTCGCGAAAACCCTCCGGGGTCCAGAGCCGGGTCTCCGGTGTCGTCGATTCAGTCATCAAAAAAATTCCTAAATATTCAAACAAGCCGAGGATGTATTGAGATTCAGGTCAGGCTGCGCCGAAAATGGCGGCTTCCGAGAACCGGAGCGGAGCGTACTTGAAGTACGTGAGCACCGGAAGCGCAGGAAGCCGCCGTTTGCAGGCCAGCCTCACCTGAATATCAGCACATCCTATAGTGATGCGTCGGTCAGCGAAACTTCCAGTCCCGACAGGTGAATGCCGCACTCGGTCTTGGCATGACCGGCCCAGCGGCCACTGCGCGCGTCCTCGCCCGGCTGGACCGGTTGCGTGCAGGGAAAGCAGCCGATCGACAGGTAGCCATAGGCGACCAGCGGATTTTCGCGCAGCGCATGCGCGCGCATGTAGTCGGCCTGATCCGATGTCGTCCAGTGCGCCAGCGGGTTGATGCGAATGCGCGCGCCGACCGCCTCGAACACCGGCAGCGCAGCCCGCGTCGAGGCCTGGAAGCGCTTGCGGCCGGTCAACCAGGCACGAAACGGCGCCACGCCACGCGCCAGCGGCTCGACCTTGCGCACGCCGCAGCAGGCGTCGGTGTTGCTCTGGTGCAGATTGCCCGTCGGGTCGATCCGTTCGAGCGCGGCTTCGTCGGGTTTGATCACTTGGATGTTGGTCAGCCCGAAATCGGCGACCAGCGCGTCGCGGTAGCCGAGCGTCTCCTCGAAATGCTTGCCGGTGTCGAGGAAGATGACCGGCAGCGACCGGTCGATCTCGGAAATCATATGCAGCAGCACCGCCGAATCCGCACCGAAGGACGACACGGCAGCGATTTCGTCATGAAACAGTTCGCGGGCCGCGCGTTCGATGATCTCGAGCGGCTTCAGATGACCGTAAAGCGCGTCAAGCCCCGCCGCCTTGGCGGCGACGCCGTCATCGACATCGACGATACGGTCAAGCGGCCTTGGTTTCGCCAGCATAGAGCGCCTCCTTGAACGGCGCGGGACCGACACGGCGGTAGGCGTCGATAAATCTTTCACTGGGGTTGAGCCGAAGCCCGAGATAAGTCTCAACGATCTGCTCGATGGCATCGGTGATCTCTTCCGACGAGAAGCCGCGGCCGATGATCTCGCCGACCGATGTGTTCTCGTCAGCCGAACCGCCCAGCGTCACCTGATAGAGCTCGGAGCCCTTCTTCTCGACGCCGAGGATGCCTATATGGCCGACGTGGTGGTGGCCGCAGGCATTGATGCAGCCTGAAATCTTCAGCTTCAGCTCGCCGATCTCGCGCTGCCGTTCCAGCGAGGCGAAGCGTTGCGAGATTTCCTGCGCGATCGGGATCGAGCGTGCCGTCGCCAGCGCGCAATAGTCGAGCCCCGGGCACGCGATGATGTCCGATATCAGATTGGAATTGGCCGTCGCCAGCCCGATGTCGACCAGCGCGTCATAGACCGCCTTGAGGTCGGCGCGCGCCACATGCGGCAGGATCAGGTTCTGCTCATGGCTGACACGCAGCTCGTCGAAAGCGTATTTCTCAGCGATGTCGGCGACCGCTTCCATCTGGCTGTCGGAAGCGTCGCCCGGCACCTCGCCGATGCCCTTCAGCGAGATGGTCACCGCTGCATAATCGGGATGGCGATGTGTCACCACATTCTGGTCGAGCCACTCGGAAAAACCCTTGGAGTCGAGGCGCGCCAGCTTCACCGCCTGGTCGCCTTCCGGCCGTTCAGTCAGCGCCGGCGGCGCGAAATAGGTCTCGATGGCGCGGATGTCGGCATCCGGCAGCTTCAGTTCGGCGTCCTTCAACTCCTGCCATTCGGCCTCGACCTGACGGGTGATTTCCTCGACGCCGGTCTCATGGACCAGTATCTTGATGCGCGCCTTGTACTTGTTGTCGCGGCGGCCATAGAGGTTGTAAACGCGAAGGATCGCCGTGCAGTAGGACAGAAGGTCGGCTTCCGGCAGGAAGTCACGGATCTTCTTCGCCACCATCGGCGTGCGGCCCTGGCCGCCACCAATATAGACGGCAAAGCCAAGCTCGCCGGCTGCGTTCTTCTTCACATGCAGGCCGATGTCATGCGTCTGGATGGCGGCGCGGTCGCGCTCGGCACCCGTCACCGCGATCTTGAATTTCCGGGGCAGGAACGAGAATTCCGGATGCACCGAAGACCATTGCCGCAGGATTTCCGCATAGGGGCGCGGATCTGCGGCCTCATCAGCGGCAGCACCGGCGAAATGGTCGGCGGTGACGTTGCGGATGCAATTGCCGCTGGTCTGGATGGCATGCATCTCGACGCTCGCCAGATCGGCCAGGATCGCCGGAATGTCCGACAGCGCCGGCCAGTTGAACTGGATATTCTGGCGCGTCGTGAAATGGCCGTAGCCCTTGTCGTATTTGCGGGCGATGTGGCCGAGCATGCGCAGCTGCCTGCCGCTCAGCGTGCCATAGGGCACCGCGATGCGCAGCATATAGGCGTGCAGCTGCAGGTAGACGCCGTTCATCAGCCGCAGCGGCCGGAACTGGTCTTCTGATATCTCGCCGGACAGCCGGCGCTCGACCTGGTCGCTGAACTCGGCGACACGGGCCTGGACAAAATCGTGATCGAACTCATCGTAACGGTACATGTTTCGTCTTTCAGGGCGCGTCCGCCCGTTTCACTTAAATCCTGGCTACGCCGCCCGCTCGGCCTGCTTGCCGAGATCGCTGCGGATGGTCGGTCCGGCGGCGCGGATTTTTTCACGCAGCCGCACCGGCTCGACCACACCGTTCACGACGTCCGCGTCGATCAGATTGACGTCGACCACTTCATTGTCGGCATAGGCCTTGGCGCCGATCGCCTCCAGGCGGTCCTCGGCGGCCTTGTCATGGGCGAGGTCGGCGTGGTCCACGGTCTCGGCCCAGCCGCCATCGGCGTACCAGACGGCGATGCCATCGGTCAGGCGGTTGGCGGTCAGTATCTTCATGGCTGAACTTTCTCAGTGGCGGCTTTGGCCGCGCCTTCATGCCTGTATGCCGTGAGCGGCTCGGACCGTTCAAAATTGGCGCCGGCAACGGCATCGCCAATGATGGTCATGACCGGCCCGGAAAGATCGGCGCGCGCCTCCAGCGACGGCAGGTCGGCCAGCGTGCCATGGAAACGGCGGCGGTTGGCAAGGCTGGCATTCTCGACCACGGCGACCGCCGTATCCGGCGACAGCCCGGCTTCGATCAGACGGCCGGCGACTTCGGCCGCGACCGAGCGGCCCATGTAGACGGCGACCGTGGCGCCGGAAATCGCGAGCCTGGCCCAGTCGGGCAATGAATTGCCCTTGAGATCGTGGCCGGTGGTGAACACCATCGAGGAAGACACACCACGCAAGGTCAGCGGCAGTTCGAAATCGGCCGCGGCGGCAAAGGCCGCGGTGACGCCCGGAACCACCTCATAGGCAATGCCGGCATCGCGCAGTGCCGCCATCTCCTCGCCGGCCCGCCCGAACACCAGCGGATCGCCAGACTTCAGCCGCACGACGCGCTTGCCCTGGCGGCCGAGCTCGACCAGCAGCGCATTGATCTCCGCCTGGCTCTTGGTGTGGCATCCCTTGCGTTTGCCGACCGGCAGACGCTCGGCGTCGCGGCGGCCCATGGCAACGACCGCCTCAGGCACCAGCGCGTCATGGACGATGACATCGGCTTCCATCAGCAGGCGATGCGCCCGCAGCGTCAAAAGATCCTCGGCGCCCGGACCGGCGCCGACCAGCGCGATGTGGCCCACAGCCGGCGCGTTCGACAGCAGAAGATCCACAGCTGCGTCATGCGCCTGCGACAGCTGGCCGGCTTCCACCGCATGGGCCGGTGCACCCTGGAAAAAACTGCTCCAGAAGCGTCGGCGGGCATTGCCTTTCGGCAGTAGTCTCTCAGCAGCACCCCGCAACGAAGCGGCAAGCGTTGCCAGCGACCCGAGCGACGGCGACAGCATCTGGTCGATGCGGCCGCGCAGCATCTGGGCAAGCACGGGGCCGGCGCCTTCGGTTCCAATGGCGATGGCGACCGGCGCGCGATTGACCAGCGCCGGGGTGAAGAAATCGCAGAGTTCCGGCCGGTCGACGGCATTGACCGGAATGCTCAAGCGGCGCGCGTCCGTGGCGACGCGGCGGTCAAGCAACTCATCGCCGCTGGCGGCAAACACCATGACCGCGCCTTCGAGCTGCGAAGCATCGTAGGCCGCTGCAACATGGCTGGCGCCGGACTGAGCAATGAACGCCAAAAGCTCGGGTTCGACATTTTCGGCGATGATGCGCAGCGCCGCGCTCGACTGTCCGATCAGCCGCGCCTTTGCCAATGCCTCATCGCCGCCGCCGACGATGGCCACGGCTTCGCCCTCGACCCGCATGAAGACGGGGAAGGCGTTGAGCTTTGGGGTGACGTGCGACATGGCGGCGAGCGGAATCCTGAACAGGATTGCAGTTTTACGCCCGAGCGCGAAAAACCAGAAGCAAAGCACTCGCGCATCCTGCGATGGCAGGCAATCGCTTTTTCGCAACCGCGAAAGGCAGGAGAAAAATATTCCACATCCAGGGTGTGGGCGGATTGAAGCCGCTGAAACGGGCCTTGATTTCAGCTCTTTTTAGCCGCTTGCCCTTTGTCTCGCAAAACAGTTTTTTCTAATTTCTACCAATTCAGTAGATTAAAGTCGCCAGCCGACGGTTTTCAATCTTTGTCCCCGCCGGCGGGGTTCGGCCGGCGTAGGCGGATGGATAATTTCGGTGTCGCGAGGCGTTCCCATCACGTCCGCAGCCGAAACCAAAACTGCTGCGGGCCGGCGGCTGCTCAGCCGCCGGTCAGGCATTTTGCAGCCGCGCCGTCGATTTTCGCACCCTTGCGGGTTGCATCACCGTTACCCCTTCCACCATATTGCAAACAGGCGGCGGCTTCGGGCGGCGCACATCCAACATCGCTGGTTTGAAAGGCGCTCCATAGACAATGCCGCATGACACGCCCCTTATCGCCACCATCGTCGCCGGTCTGGGGCTGGCTTTCGTCTTCGGCGCTCTCGCCAATCGGTTCCGCATCCCACCGCTGGTCGGCTATCTCGTAGCCGGCGTGCTGGTCGGGCCGAACACGCCCGGTTTCGTCGCCGATGCCGGCCTTGCCAACGAACTGGCCGAGATCGGCGTCATCCTGCTGATGTTTGGCGTCGGCCTGCATTTCTCGCTGAAGGACCTGCTGTCGGTCCGCGCCATCGCCGTGCCCGGTGCGATCGTGCAGATTGGCTTTGCCACCGCACTCGGTGCCGGGCTCGCCTGGATGCTTGGCTGGTCGATGGGCGCAGGACTGGTCTTCGGCCTGGCGCTGTCGGTGGCTTCCACTGTCGTGCTGCTGCGGGCCTTGCAGGAACGCCGCATGATCGAGACCGAGCGCGGCCGCATCGCCGTTGGCTGGCTGATCGTCGAGGATCTGGCCATGGTGCTGGCGCTGGTGTTGCTGCCGGCGCTTGCCGGCGTGCTCGGCGGCCAGGAACAGGCCGACGCCCATGCCAGCGGCTTGCTGTCGCTGCCCGCCAGCTACGGCATCTGGGGCGTCGTCGGCATTACATTGGCCAAGGTCGCCGCCTTCGTCGTCGTCATGCTTGTGGTCGGCCGCAGGGTCATCCCGTGGATCCTGCACTATGTCGCCCATACCGGCTCGCGTGAACTGTTCCGGCTTGCGGTGCTGGCAATCGCGCTCGGCGTCGCCTTCGGCGCGGCAAAGCTGTTCGGCGTGTCGCTGGCGCTGGGCGCCTTCTTCGCCGGCATGATCATGAGCGAGTCCGAACTCAGCCATCGCGCCGCCGAAGAGTCGCTGCCGCTGCGCGACGCCTTCTCGGTGCTGTTCTTCGTCTCGGTCGGCATGCTGTTCGATCCGTTCAGCCTGCTCAGCAACGGCCTGCCGATCCTGGCGACGCTCGCCATCATCATTATCGGCAAGTCGCTGGCGGCCTTCGTCATCGTCATCGCCTTCGGCTATCCCCTGGCCACGGCCTTGGTGATTTCGGCCAGCCTTGCCCAGATCGGCGAATTCTCCTTTATCCTGGCCGAGCTCGGCGTCGGGTTGAAACTGTTGCCTGAACAGGGCCGTGATCTGATCCTGGCCGGCGCCATCCTGTCGATCGTGCTCAACCCGCTGATGTTCCTCGCGATCGACTGGATGAAGCCATGGCTTGAAGCCCGCGCCGCCCGCAAGGCGCCACCAGCGGAAGCCAAGCCGCTTGGGCCGGCGACCGAACCGGGCCAGGTGGCATCGGTGGCGGCATCGGCCAAGGGCGACGAAGACGGACCGCCGCCCAGGACTGGCCTTACCGACCATGCGATCCTGATCGGCTATGGCCGCGTCGGTAACCTCGTCGGCGCGGCGCTTAAAAAGGCCGCTCTGCCCTTCCTCGTCATCGAGGACGCCGACAAGACGCTGGCGAAGCTGAAAGCGGACGGCATCGAGACCGTCTCCGGCAATGCCGCCAACGCCGAAGTGTTTGCCGCCGCAAATCCCGAAGGCGCCAGGCGTTTGATCCTCGCCATCCCCAATGCCTTCGAGGCCGGCCAGATCGTGCTGAGGGCGCGTGCCGCCAACCCCGGCATCAATGTCATCGCACGCGCGCACTCCGATGCAGAAGTCGAGCACCTCAAGGGGCTCGGCGCCGATACGGTCATCATGGGCGAACGCGAGATCGCGCGCGGGATCGTGGAAGAGGTGCTGGGGCACAAGCCAGAGGCGGTTGAACCGTCCGCGGCCTAAGCTGATCGTACGAATGCAGAACCGCCATTCTGTGCGATGCTGCTGAGATACTGTGCGGGAGGCTTGCCGAGCGCCTTTTTGAACATGGTGATGAAAGCTGTGACTGACTCATAGCCGAGATCACCCGAAACCCGCTGAACGCTTGCGCCCGAAGCCAGCTCCCTTATCGCAACGATCAAATGCAATTGCTGACGCCAGCGGCCGAAGCTCAAGCCTGTCTCCTTCACAATGAGACGCGCGAGACTGCTCTCGCTGAGCGCGACACGATTGGCCCACTCCGCCAGCGTGCTGCGGTCGGCGGGATCGTCCGCCAACGCTTCGGCGATCCGCCGCAAGCGCGGCTCCGAAGATAGAGGCAGATGCAACTGCTGGACAGGCATATCGGGCAGTTCGGCAAGCAGGACGCTTCCCAGGAAAGCGCACCGTGCATCGTCCGGCGCGCAGTCCGACAGTTCGATGATGACCTCGCGCAGCAGCGGCGAGATCGACAGCGTGCAGCATCGGTCCGGCAGATCGACCGCGCCCGGCTCGATATAAACGAAGAAAATCCGCGCGTTTGCCGTCGCGATGTTGCTGTGCTCCATGCGGCTTGGCACCCACACGCCGCAATGCGGCGGCACCATCCACAGGCCACTGGGAACGCGGCACGTGACGCCGCCACCAAGCGCGAAGACGAGTTGCCCCTTGCGATGCCAATGCTGCGACACCTCAGCCTTGGTGTCGGTAACATCGACGCGCACGGCGATCGCCGGGGCAAGGACGTCATCGACGTCGAAATTGAGCCATGGGTAACGAAGAGGCTGTCTCATATTTGCCTGCTTTTAGCGATCAATTGCTTTTATATCTAGATTATTCGTCAACACAAATCGATAGGCTCGGCTCGTTCTCGCCAATTGGCAAAGGAAGACGCCATGCTCGCCCTCACCATCTCTTCCGACAACGCCGCCAGACTGAAACTCACCGAAGTGGATGAGCCCCAGCCCCGCGCGAACGAGGCTCTGGTCGCCGTCCACGCAACCTCGTTGAACCGTGGCGAACTGCGCCTGCTCGCCATACGTCAGGACGGCTGGATACCTGGCCAGGATATCGTTGGGGTTGTCGAACGGGCGGCAGCCGATGGCTCCGGGCCAGTTGTCGGTACCCGCGTTGTGGCTTTGGTCGACGAGGCCGGCTGGGCCGAACGGGTCGCCGTTTCAACCGACCGTCTCGCAGCCCTGCCGGATAAGGTGAGCTTCGTATCCGCCGCCACGCTTCCCGTGGCGGGCACGACGGCACTGAGGACCTTGTGCCATGGCGGTGACTTGACCGGCCTCAAGGTCCTGGTCACTGGCGCAAGCGGTGCGGTCGGCCGTTTCCAGATTCAGATCGCCCGCGAACAAGGCGCGCTTGTGACGGCGATCGCCGCCGCCCGGCATGCCGATGATCTCCGCCAGTTGGGAGCCGAACAAGTTGTCGAGTCGATCGAGCAGGCCAAGGGGCCGTTTTCGCTGATCACCGAGTCGGTCGGCGGCGAAAGCCTAGCGCAAGCAATTGAACGTGTCGCGCCGGGCGGCACCATTGTCATGTTCGGTTCAAGCAGCGGCGAACTCACCCCCATTGGCTTCCGACAGTTCGTTCCCGGTCACGAGGGGGCGCGGCTCCAGACGTTCGCCTACTACACGTCCGGCTCGGGCATTGGCGCCGACATCGCCTCGCTGCTCGCTCTGGTCGCGGCTGGCCGGCTGGAAACCCGCGTTTCCTTGACCATGCCGTGGACGGATATCGCCCAGGCCGTGGACGCCCTGCGCCAGCGGAGCTTCAGCGGCAAGGCTGTTCTGACCATAGCCGGATAATCCGCCGTTTTCAGTCGACGGACCCCGCTCAGGCACGGTCGGAGCCGGCTGACGGTATTCAGCGATCATTTTTCCCAACCAAAGCACCCACGGCAGGAGCCTGCAATGACTGTAAGAGAGATTGTCAGAACATCAGGCGGTCAGGGACTTCTCCTGATCGGCATCATGCTGATCGCCTCGACGCTTCGCGCGCCCATCACCGCCGTGGCGCCGATGTTCGGCATGATCCGCGAAACCAGCGGCATCAGCGCCGCCGAAGCAGGAATGCTGACGACCCTTCCCTTGCTGGCGTTCGCGGCGATCTCCCCCTTCGCCGCCGGACTGGCGCGTCGATACGGCATGGAGAGGTCGTTATTCGCAGCGCTGCTTGTTGTCGCGACAGGTATTGTCCTGCGCTCGACCGGCCCCCTCTGGGCGCTGTTCGTCGGCACCGGTACGATTGGGGCCGGAATTGCTGTCGCCAACGTCCTGCTGCCAGGCTTGCTGAAACGCGATTTTCCCAACCGGGTCGCCAGCCTGACCGGCTTCTATGCCATCGTGTCCGGACTATCGCAGGCATTGGCATCGACAGCGGTAATCCCGCTTGCTCAATTGCCGGGATCGAGCTGGCATCTCTCGCTTGCCTGCACGCTGATCTTTCCAGTCGCGGCCCTGATTGCCTGGGCGCCTCAGCTTCAAATGCCCTCCGACCCGGAGCGAGCGGCATCCTCGACGCATGACCGCGGACACCTCTGGCGCTCGGCGCTCGCCTGGCAGGTCACGGGCTTTCTTGGCCTCACCTCGCTGGTCTTCTACGTGATCGTCGGATGGTTGCCCTCGATCCTGGCGCAGGCAGGCTATCCCCCGGCGACCGCGGGCTCACTTCATGGGCTCTGCCAACTGGCGATCGCGGTCCCCGGTCTGCTGCTCGGCACCGCCGTCAAGCGCATGAAGGACCAGCGCGCCATGGCCATCGGCATGGCACTGGCCACTTGCCTTTCGCTGCTCGGCCTGTGGCAGATTCCGGCACTTGCGCCGTTATGGGTGGCGCTGTTCGGCTTCGGCGCGGGTGCCGCCTTCATGCTAGGCCTCTCCTTCGTCAGCCTGAGGGCCTCAAACAGCCAGGAGGCGGCAGCACTATCGGGAATGGCGCAATGCCTGGGCTATTCGCTGGCGGCAGCAGGCCCGCCGCTGGCCGGCCTTGCCCATGATGTGACTGGAAGTTGGGGCTTGGCTCTGAGCGCCTGCGCCATCGTCACCTTGCTGATGGCGGTCCTGGGAAGCCTTGCGGGACGGGCAAGAACGATCTGACTTCTAGACGTGCTGGCCGCCATTGATGTGGATTTCCGAGCCCGTCACATAGGATGCCTGCTGTGAGCAGAGGAAAAAGATGATGTCGGCGACCTCGGCGGTTTTGCCGAGCCGCCGCATTGGAATCGTCTCGACGATCTTGTCCGTGCCAGGCGACAGGATCGCGGTGTCGATCTCGCCGGGTGCAATCGCGTTGACGCGGATGCCGTGCGGACCGAAATCATGCGCCATCTCGCGCGTCAGCGAGCCGAGCGCGGCCTTGGATGTCGCATAGGCGGTGCCGGCGAAGGGGTGCACGCGCGTGCCGGCGATCGAGGTGACGTTGACGATCGAGCCCTTGGCCGCGGCTAACTCTTTGAACAACCCCCGCGCGAGCATGATCGGCGCGAAGAAATTGACCTGGAACACGTCGCGCCAGACATGCATCGGCGTGTCGATCGAGTCCATGCGGCTGTTGCCGTCCTTGAGCTTGGGCGAAATGCCGGCATTGTTGACCAACGCGTGCAACTGGCCGCCATGCGCTTCCAGCCGATGGCGGATTTCGGAAACGGCGATGCCGACATCTTCCTGGTCAGCGAGGTCGACCTTGATGTGATCCTCTGGACCCGCTGGCCAAGGACAATCCTCGGCAAAGGCCTGCCGCGAACAGGTGATGACGCGCCAGCCTTCGCGTGAAAAACGCTTGACCGTGGCGTGGCCGATGCCGCGGCTGGCGCCGGTCAGCACGATGGTTTTTCTGGTGTCGGTCTCGGCCATGTCGGATCTCCAGGGCGGAGATGTAGCGGAACGCCGCGACGCTGGCGAGGGGCGGATTGACGCTTAGCCGCCGCCAAGGATATCGAGGATCGAGGTCTGTTTCTTCTTCAGCGGACCGCCGACACTGCCGGGGGGTACCGGATGCCCGACCGATGCGGTTGTGCCATTGTCAGCCGGCATGTCGAAGCCATCGGCATCGACAGTCTGGGCGGGACGCACTGCACGTGCCGGCGTCGGCGCCTGAGCGACAGGCGCGGCTTGCGGCGCCACGGGAGCCGGCGCCTGCCGACCAACGGACGCTGACGGAACCGGCGCCTGCTGGTTGTTGTCGGCCGAAGGAATGTCGTCGGGCACGATCGTGTCGGCCGGCGTCGATTTCCAGGTGCCGGGCAGCGGCCGCACCGGTACGCCCTCATGTGCCGCGACCATGAATTCGTGCCAGGCCTGCGCCGGCAGCGCGCCGCCGGTGACCTTCTTCATCGCCGTGCCGTCATCATTGCCGAACCAGACGCCCGTGGTGAGATTGGCGGTGTAGCCGACAAACCAGGCATCGCGCGAATTCTGGCTGGTGCCGGTCTTGCCGGCCGACGGCCAGGCGAAAGCCGCCTTCTTTGCCGAGCCGAACTCGACCGTGCCCATCATCATCGAGTTCATCATACCGACGATCTCGGACTTGACCACGCGCGGCGCATTGCCGCCACCGCTGTCGTACAGCACCTTGCCGTCGGCTGATGTAATGCGGCGGATGAAATGGATATCAGGCTTGTAGCCGCCATTGGCGAAAGGCACATAGGCCGAGGTCAGCTCCAGCGGCGTCACTTCCGAAGTGCCGAGCGCAATAGAGGTGTTCGCCTGCAAATCGGACTGGATGCCCATGCGGTGCGCGGCCTCGACCACCGCGTTCGGTCCGACCTCCATGGTCAGCTGCGCGGCAACCGAGTTCAGCGACTTGGCCAGCGCCGTCGCCAGCGTGACCTTGCCAAAATACTTGCCGCCGTAATTGTCAGGCGTCCAGTTGCCGATCCTGATCGGCGCATCGTTGCGCGTGCTGTCGGGCGTGCGGCCTGCTTCGAGTGCCGCCATATAGACAAACGGCTTGAACGCCGAGCCGGGCTGCCGGCGCGCTTCCGAGGCGCGATCAAACTGGCTGGTCGAATAATCGTAGCCGCCGACCATGGCGCGCACCGCGCCGGAATCGTCGATCGACACCAGCGCACCCTGGGTGACGTTGAGCTTCTTGCCGCTGTCGTCGATCAGCTTGCGGATCGATTGTTCGGCGAACTTCTGCAGGTTCAGGTCGACGGTAGAGTCGATGACAATGTCACCACGCACGTCGCCGATCAGGTCGGGCAATTCTTCCATGATGGTGTCGGCGACATAGTTTTCCGAGCCGGTCCAGTAGGACGGTGATCGCGTCGCCGGCGCGCTGAGTGCGCTCTTGAGTTCCTTGTCGCTGATCTTGCCCTCGTCGCGCATGGCGGCGAGCACCAGTTGCGAGCGCTCCTCGGCGGCCTTCGGATCGCGTGCCGGCGACAATTTCGATGGCGCCTTCAACAGGCCGGCAAGCAGCGCCGCCTCCGACAGAGTGACATCGCGCGCGCTCTTGCCGAAATAACGCCGCGACGCCGCCTCGACACCATAGGCGCCGGAGCCGAAATAGACCCGGTTGAGGTACATTTCGAGAATCTGGTCCTTGGTGTGCTTGTGCTCCAGCCACAACGCCAGCAGCACTTCCTGCACCTTGCGTTCCAGCGTGCGGTCGGGCTTCAGGAACAGGTTTTTCGCCAATTGCTGAGTCAGCGTCGAGCCGCCTTGCGAGAAGTGCCCGCCGAGCAGGTTCGTCACCATGGCACGCGACAGGCCGATCGGGTCGACGCCGAAATGCGAATAGAACCGGCGGTCCTCGATGGCGATGACAGCTTCCGGAATATAGGGCGACATTTCGTGCAGGCCGACGGCCTCGCCGCCGCTCATGCCCCTGTTTGCGAGCAACTGGCCATCAACCGAGACGATCTTGATGTTGGGGGCGCGGTCGGGGATCGACCAGGTGGTAGCCGCCGGCATCTTGGCGCCGTAATAGATGACGACGCCCGCCACCGCGATGCCGCCCCAGATGGCGAGCACGAAGCACCAGTAGAACAGCCGGCCAAGCACGCCGAACAGGCCGCGCCGGCTTCCGCCACGCCCACCACGCGACGATTTCGCCTTCGCTGATTTGCGCTTTGCGGAGGCTTTGCGGTTGCTTGGCACGACGCGATCCTCCTCGCTGACCGAAAGCCCCGTCGAGGAGCGCGCCTGTGGCGGTCCCTCGAAACTGGGCTCGATGCGGCTATCTCTGCGGTTCGCCATGCGCTGCGCTTGCTATCCCCGGTGCCAATGGCGCTCCGGTTGCAGAGTAGATGCGGCGATTTAAGGGCGGGTTAAGTCGTATTGAGGCTGCGAGGTTGACCGGCCTATGATCGACTGAAGCGAGAAGAAGCTGAGAATCTTCTCTTCGCAGGTAACCGCGACGATGCTGTTGGATCGATCGATGTCGAGACCTTTAGGCCCGCCTTCCTCAGGATTGGCCCTGCCGCGCAGGAAAGTCGCGTCGTCGAGCACGGCGATGGAACGCGGCGCGTGATATCCGTCCCAACCGGTTCCGCGATCATAGACATGCAGCATTGGACTGCCTGCGTCGGCAACCAGGATGTGCTGATCGTCGGCGGTGAAGCGCAGGCCGTGGGGATAATTGGCATGCTGCAGGACGCCGGCGGGTTCTGTGTCCGGGCCGAGCGATGCCGACATCCTGTAGATCTTCACATCCCTGGTACCGTGGCTGCTGACCGCAATCCACTCGCCGTCATGGCTGAGTGCAACGCCGTCCGGTATATCAAGGCCATGCTTCAGTAGCGGCCGATTTCTGATCGTACGGTAGCCCAGCCACCGGCTGGCAACATGCCGCGTAACCACATGGGTGTAGTTGTTGCAGACAAGCAGACTGACCCGCCCCCAAGAATCATGGCTGACCGTGACCGACCCGGGCGATCTCAGCTTGCAACGCCTTCCTCCCTTGATCCGGCGAAGAGGTACGATCTCGCGACTTTGGCCAGCCGGCTCTTCCGGAGGCAGGCCAAATACCACAACCAGCCCATCGCGATTCGCGACCACAAAGGTCCGATCATCGATGAAATCGATGCCATGAACCTCGCCCATGCTTTCCGAAGCCAGTTCGATGAAATTCGGGATGGTGATGCGCGCGCCATCGGGTCCCCGCTTGATCTCGATGCGCAGGATCAAACAGCGCCTGCGTCCGTATCCCGCTATCGCCAGCAGTCGATTGTCCGGCGAAAACCGCAAATCCTCGGTACGCCCGACAGAAGCGAGCGCCGTCTGCACCGCGTCGCTGGCTTCGAAATCGATCTGACGCAACATCAAAGTGTCCGACCAAAGCCACGCGTTGTGAAATCAACTTGAAGGTGCAATCCGCCCCAGCCCCGATTGACGCTCGTCTCACGCCTAGAACTTCGTGACAGACCAGGCCCGATCAACAGCTTGACGGTCAAGCACTGTATCGCCGACATGACGGTATATCTGCCTGGCAAGGTTCAAAGATCCGCTGCCTTCGTTGGATAGGGCTCCTGCACCAGCATCGCGGTCGTATGGCTCAGTTCTGCTGGATCGAAATGCCCTTGTCGTCGATCTTGAGTTCGACGCCTTTCGGCTTCGTCTGCTCGCGGTAGACATAGGCGCCAAGCGCGATGACCACGACGACGAGCGCGCCAATGAGGAGATAGAGTGTGTTCTGCTTCATGGCGCGCTCCTTTGGAGCAATTCCAGGAAAAGTGTGAAGCGGTTTTCCCTGGGGAATTGCGTTAATTGAAAAGCTCGAGCCTCACGCTCGCTTGAGGACCTTGACCAGGACCAAAAGGATGATGGCGCCGATCGTGGCGTTGATGATGGCAGCGAGAATGCCGCCGCCGATGGCGAAGCCGAGCCGCGGAAACAGCCAGCCGGCGATGAAGGCGCCGATAATGCCGACGATGATGTTGCCGATCAGGCCGAAGCCGAAGCCGGAAACGATGAGGCCGGCAAGCCAGCCGGCGATGGCACCAATGATGATGAAGACGAGCAGGCTTTCGACACCCATGACGATTTCCTCCGAGCAAGAGGGCGAGCGCGGAGCGGAAGGCTCCGAATCGGCCTCGATATCAACACCTTCAAGCTATTCGAAAGCGGTTGGCCTCGCCAGCGGCGCGCTTGCGAGAGCACCTCCAGGAAAAGAGCGCGTAGCGCTTTCCCTTGGGAATTGCCTCAAAACAAGGAGTCCTAATCGTCATCGTCGCCCGAGGCCGGCCGCCAACTGGTCGGTTCGACCTTTTTCTGGGTGTTGCTGTCGGTATAGACCCACCACCCGCCGTCGCGATATTGCCCGATGGATTGGCTGACGACGCCGTCGCTGTCCCTCCACAGGACAGAGACCTTGGAGCCGTCGGTTGGCGCTGTCGATATCGGTTTGCTGTCGGCCATCCTGTCCCCCATTGAGCCCTGCGCCGACAAAACGCGGCGGCCGGCATCTGGTTCCAGCCGACCACCGGCCGGGAGCGCTCTCGAGCCGTCAGCTGTGAGCGAAGATATCCTCTTCGTCCCAGCCCATCAGATCGAGCTTGGCACGCGTCGGCAGGAAGCGGAAGCAGGCATCGGCCTCCCTGGTCCGCCCGTCGCGAGCCAGCCGCCCGGCCAGCACATCGCGCAGCCGGTGCAGATAGAGCACATCGGACGCGGCATATTCGAGCTGTTCGGGAGACAGCGTCTCAGCGGCCCAGTCGGACGATTGCTGTGCTTTGGACAGGCCGACGCCGAGCAGCTCGAAGCAGATATCCTTCAGCCCGTGCCGGTCGGTATAGGTGCGGGTCAGCCGCGAGGCGATCTTGGTGCAGAACACCGGTTCGGGCATCACCCCGAAGGCATTGTAGAGCACGGCGAGATCGAAGCGTCCGTAGTGGAACAGCTTGGTTATGGTGCGGTTCCTCAGCAGGCTGACCAGGTTTGGCGCCTTCTTCTGGCCCGCCGCGATCTGGATGACATCGGCGCTGCCGTCGCCGGGCGATATCTGCACCACGCAGAGCCGGTCGCGATGCGGGTTCAGCCCCAGCGTCTCGGTGTCGATGGCCACCGCCCCGACATTGTAATGGATGAGGTCAGGCAGATCATGCTTGTGGAAACGGATATCGGCCATTGTCTTCTCCGGTCGCGGCGTACCCCGTCCTCGCCGCGATCCGGTGAAAAATCAACAGGAAAACGTGTTTTCCGCCGTTCAGCGCGTCAGTGCATCCAGAATGCGCGCCCAGGAGCGCTGGCCCTTGTGGAAGGATGAGAGTTCGTATTTCTCGTTGGGCGAGTGGATGCGGTCGTCGTCGAGGCCGAACCCGACCAGCAGTGATTCCATGCCGAGATAGGTCTGGAAATCGCCGACCACGGGAATGGAGCCGCCACTGCCGGTCGTGACCGCCGGCTTCGGCCATTCGTCCGACAGCGCTATCTTGGCCTTGGCCAGGAACGGCGAGTCATAGGAAAGCTGGATCGCCGGCGATCCGCCATGCGGATGGAATTCGACCGAACAGTCGGCCGGAATGCGCTCCTCGACGAATTTCTGGAATGCGTCTCGGATCTTGGCCGGGTCCTGCTTGTGGACGAGGCGGAAGGACACTTTCGCCGAAGCCTCCGCGGCGATCACCGTCTTGAAGCCCTTGCCGGTATAGCCGCCGATAATGCCGTTGAACTCGGCCGTCGGTCGCGCCCAGGTCAGTTCCAGCACCGAGCGACCCTTTTCGCCCGACGGGATCGACAGGCCGACTGGCCCGAGGAAGGTCTCGGCCGTCTCACCAAGCGTCTCCCACGATTTCAGCACCTGCGACGGCGTTTCCTCGACACCGTCATAGAAGCCGGGAATGGTGATATGGCCGTCCTTGTTGTGGATGTCGGCCAACACCTTGGCCAGGATGCGGATTGGATTGGCGGCGGCCCCGCCATAGAGACCCGAATGCAGGTCGCGATCGGCGGCCTTCACCGTGATCTCCTCGCCAACCAGCCCGCGCAGTGCAACGCAGATCGACGGCGTGTCGCGGTCCCACATGCCGGTATCGCAGACCAGCGCGAAGTCGGCCTTGAGCTCTTCGGCATTGGCCTCGAGGAACGGCTTCAGCGACGGCGAGCCGGACTCCTCCTCGCCCTCGAACAGGATGGTGATCCGGCACGGCAGATTGCCATGCACCTGCTTCCAGGCACGGCAAGCCTCGACAAAGGTCATCAACTGGCCCTTGTCGTCAGCCGAGCCGCGCCCCGTGATCACCTTGTGGTCAGGCCCGACCTCCTTGATGGCAGGCGCGAACGGATCGTTTTCCCACAATTCGATCGGGTCGACCGGCTGCACGTCATAATGGCCATAGAACAGCACATGTGGCGCGCCCGCCGGCCCGTCATGATGCGCAACCACCATCGGGTGGCCTGGCGTGTCGCGCACACTGGCGTCGAAGCCGATCAGCTTGAGTTCCGCCACCAGCCATTCCGCCGCCTTGCGGCAGTCGGCGGCATAGGCCGGATCGGTGGAGATCGATTTGATCCTGAGCAGGCAGAACAGACGTTCGAGGCTCTGGTGGAGATTCTTGTCGAGACGGTCGAGGACGGGGGAAACTGCCGACATTTCGCTTAGCCTTTCGATTCAGTGCCAGAACCGTAAAGGCAGAGCGGTGAAACGAAAAGCCCGGGACCATTGGACCACGGCGCGAGTCCGCTGCCGCTACTGCATGGCGCCCAAAAGTGGCCCCGGTTTTGGGAGAACGGACATGCATAAAAACAATGACCTAAAGCGCATCGCCTGAATCCGATGAAACGCGATGCGCTCTAGGCAAAAAAAGACCGCCGTGGTGGAGGGGAAACCACGGCGGTCCTGTACTCGAAACGATGCGGCAGCCCGGAGAGGGGGGATAGGCTGCCGCAATTGTCCGGGATAGGCGGGGGACGGGCCTTGCTCCGGACTCGGCGAAAACTGCCGATGACCTGTATTTGGGTCTGTGAAAGTGGCGATTCAAGGGCCTCAACGTTACACTTTTGTAACGTGCCCGTGAGCACGTCTGTATAGTCCGGAGTTGTCAGGGTGTTGACGGAACCGATGCCTGGCAATGTCTTTGGCATGGACCAAGCCATCGCGCCGCGCTATCCCTGCCGGCATGAAAAAAGGCGATCATCTCTTCCTTGTCGACGGTTCCGGCTACATCTTCCGGGCCTACCACGCCCTGCCGCCGCTGACCCGCAAGTCCGACGGCCTGCCTGTCGGTGCCGTGTCCGGTTTCTGCAACATGCTGTGGAAGTTGATGCAGGATGCCCGCAACACCGATGTAGGCATTGTGCCGACGCATTTCGCGGTCATCTTCGATTATTCCTCGAAAACGTTCCGCAATGATCTCTATCCCGAATACAAGGCCAACCGTTCGGCGCCGCCGGAAGACCTGATCCCGCAATTCGGCCTGATCCGCCAGGCGACCCGGGCCTTCAACCTGCCCTGCATCGAGATCGAAGGCTACGAGGCCGACGACCTGATCGCCACCTATGCCAGGCTGGCCTGCGAGGCGGGCGGCGACACCACCATCATCTCCTCCGACAAGGATCTGATGCAGCTGGTCGGCGACACGGTCGGCATGTACGACCCGATGAAGGATCGCCAGATCGGCATTCCAGAAGTAATCGAGAAATGGGGCGTACCGCCGGAAAAGATGGTCGACCTGCAGGCGTTGACCGGCGACTCGGTCGACAATGTGCCCGGCGTGCCCGGCATCGGCCCGAAGACGGCCGCGCAGTTGCTGGAACAGTTCGGCGACCTTGACGGGCTGCTGGCCCGCGCCATCGAGATCAAGCAGGACAAAAGGCGCGAATCGATCATCGCCAACGCCGACAAGGCGCTGATCTCGCGCCAGCTGGTGACCTTGAAGAACGACGTGCCGGTGACCGATGGGCTGGACGATTTCGTCCTGCACGCGCCAGACGGGCCGAAACTGATCGGCTTCCTCAAGACCATGGAATTCACCTCGCTGACCCGCCGCGTGGCGGAAGCGACCAGCACCGAGGCCGGCGACGTCCAGGCCGTCGCGGTGACCGTCGAACGCGCCGACAACGCGCATGGCCCCGATGTGGGCGCCGGAGCGCCGGCTCGGACCGGTGCCGAGCCTAGCGAGGCCAACGGAGCGGCGACCACTGCAGAGGACACCGCGAAGCAAGGCGACACCCCTTCCCTGCTCTCAGCCTTGCGGCTGGAGCGTGCGGCAACCAGCAAGATAGACACGTCAGCCTATCAATGCATCCGTGATGTCGCGACGCTGAAAGCCTGGGTCGCCGAGGCACGGGAGGCCGGTATCACCGCCTTCGACGTCAGGGCGACGTCAGCCGATCCGATGCAGGCCGAACTGATCGGCATGGCAATAGCCACGGCGCCTGGTCGCGCCGGCTACATTCCCTTTGCCCACAAGAGCGGCAATGGCGACCTGCTCGGTGGCGGCACGCTCGAAAACCAGATCCCGCTTCGCGAGGCGCTGGCGGTGCTGAAGCCGCTGTTGGAGGACAAATCGGTCCTCAAGATCGCGCAGAACCTGAAATATGATCTCGTCATCATGAGCCGCTACGGCATCGATGTCGCGCCGTTCGACGACACCATGCTGATCTCCTACGTGCTCGATGCCGGCACGCCGCATGGTCACGGCATGGACGCACTGGCCGAGAAGTGGCTTGGTCACACGCCCCTCCAGCTCAAGAACGTGACCGGCTCAGGCAAGAGTTCGGTCGGTTTCGACCAGGTCGACATCGACAAGGCGACCGCGCACGCCGCCGAGGACGCCGACGTGACGCTGCGGCTCTGGCACGTGCTGAAACCCCGGCTTGCCGCCAAGGGCCTGGTCTCGGTCTATGAGCGGCTGGAGCGGCCCTTGGTGCCGGTCTTGGCGCGCATGGAACAGCGCGGCATCTCGGTCGACCGGCAGATCCTGTCGCGGCTGTCGGGCGAACTGGCGCAGGGCGCCGCGCGCCTGGAAGAGGAAATCTACCAACTCATCGGCGAGCGCATCAACATCGGCTCGCCCAAGCAGCTCGGCGACATCCTGTTTGGCCGCATGGGGCTGCCCGGCGGCTCCAAAACCAAAACCGGGCAGTGGTCAACCTCGGCACAACTGCTGGAAGATCTCGCCGCCGAGGGCCACGAACTGCCGCGCAAGATCGTCGACTGGCGCCAGCTGACCAAGTTGAAATCGACCTACACCGATGCCCTGCCCGGCTTCATCCATCCCGACACCAAGCGCGTCCACACCTCCTATGCGCTCGCCGCGACGACAACGGGCCGGCTGTCCTCTTCCGACCCGAACCTGCAGAACATCCCGGTACGCACCGCCGAAGGCCGCAAGATCAGAACCGCCTTCATCACCGACAAGAGCCACCGGCTGGTCTCGGCCGACTACAGCCAGATCGAACTGCGTGTGCTCGCCCATGTCGCCGAAATCCCGCAGCTGCGGCAGGCCTTCGCCGATGGCGCCGACATCCACGCCATCACCGCTTCGGAAATGTTCAACGTGCCCGTGGAGGGCATGCCTTCGGAAGTCCGCCGCCGCGCCAAGGCGATCAATTTCGGCATCATCTACGGTATCTCCGCCTTCGGCCTCGCCAACCAGCTGTCGATCCCGCGCGAGGAGGCGAGCAACTACATCAAGAAGTACTTCGAGCGCTTCCCCGGCATCCGCGATTACATCGAGGAGACCAAGGCCTATGCGCGCGAGCATGGCTTTGTCGAAACCATTTTTGGACGCCGCATCCACTATCCCGATATAAGGTCATCCAATCCCTCGCTGCGTGCCTTCAACGAGCGCGCTTCCATCAATGCCCGCCTGCAAGGCACCGCCGCCGACATCATCCGCCGCGCCATGATCCGCATGGAGGAAGCGCTAGACAAGGCGAAGCTGTCGGCCCGCATGCTCTTGCAGGTGCATGACGAACTGATCTTCGAAACGGTCGAGGCGGAGGTCGAGGCGACGATCCCGGTCGTGCGCCATGTCATGGAAAACGCGGCAATGCCGGCGGTATCGATGTCGGTGCCGCTGCATGTCGATGCGCGGGCGGCGAACAATTGGGACGAGGCGCATTGAGGCACCGCTTCGTCGTCCTAGGGCGAAGCAAGGAGCGAAGCGACGCGGCGCAGACCCTCGGATGACGAAGAAAAGAGCTTAGGCCGCTTCGGCGCGGCATTTGGCACACACACCCCGAAACTCGATCACCGCCTTCTTGGCGGCAAATCCCGTGGAGCGCACCCATTCATCCAGCTGGTGGCCGACATCGTGGTCGGACATTTCTGTCACTTGTCCGCATGTGTCGCAGATGGCGAAAGCCGTCATCGAATGGCTGTGGTCATGCGGCTCGGCACAGGCGACGAAGGAGTTGATGCTTTCCAGCCGGTGGACGAAGCCGGATTTCACCAGCGTGTCGAGCGCGCGATAGACCTGCAGCGGGGCGCGGAAGCCGCGCTCACGCAGTTGATCAAGCAAAGTGTAGGCGCTGAGCGGCCCGCTGGCGGCCTCGAGTTTCTCGAGCACGCACACCTGGTTTTTCGTCAGCACATCCCTTGCAGCCATGTTATGTTCCAACTTGTCTTGGGCCATCCGCAGGCGATTTGCGCATGCAAACGGCCTGATACCGTTCAGATAGCGACGAATCGTCCTCTTTGCCACTCCTCTGTTGTGGCGCCAGACCAATCCATGTCGTGACGGCACAATAGCGATTGTGGGTTGATCACCGGCGCAACATTCAAAATACTGACAAAATTCGTCGACAAGGGTGCCATCTCTTGGGAAATTCGATCGGGCTTGGGGAAGCAACATGATCAAATTGACACGTCGGACGCTGCTCGTCGGTACGTCCGCGCTGATGGCCGCCGGTACGATTTCGTTCCGCGCGCTGGCCGCGTCGCGCACTTACCATGCGCTTCTGGTCGGCTGCACCGAATATCCGAACCTGCCACAGAGGAACTGGCTGGTCGGCCCGAAGAACGATGCCGGCCTGGTCCACGAGTATCTGTTGAAGAATGTGCCGGACCCGGTGCGGTTCGCGCCCGAGAACGTCACGCTGCTCGCCAAGGATGTGCCCGGCGCCAAGGGTTTGCCGACCCATGCCGCGATCAAGGCAGCACTGGCGGACCTCGCCGCCAAGGTTCAGCGCGACGATTTCGTCTATCTGCATTTGTCCGGCCACGGCGCGCAGCAGCCGGAAATGATCAAGGGCGACGAGACCGACGGGCTCGACGAGATTTTCCTGCCTGTCGACATCGACAAATGGATCAACCGCGACGCCGGCGTGCCGAACGCGCTGGTCGACAATGAGATCGGCGACGCGCTCGACGCGATCCGCAACAAGGGCGCCTTCGTCTGGGCGGTGTTCGACTGCTGCCATTCCGGCACCGCGACGCGCGCCGTCGAGGTCGATGACGAGCTGGAGCGCAAGGTCGAATTCGCTGATCTGGTCGGCGGCGACGAAGCCACCAGGGCGGCAGCCATCAAGACCTATGAGGACACGGTCGCAAGCGCATCGCGTGACCTCGACGACAACGCTCCGCGCAAGCCCGCCTTCAATCTGACGCCGACCGGCGGCGAACCGATCACCAAGGGCAAGCTGGTCGCCTTCTATGCCGCCCAAACGGTGGAGACCACGCCGGAAATGCCGTTGCCCAAGGGTACGGCGGATGCGCCGCGCTTCGGCCTGTTCACCTTCACCATCCTGTCGAAGCTCGCCGAAAACCCCAACGTCACCTACCGCCAGCTTGGTCAGGCCGTACTGCAGCAATATTCGGCCGACAGCCGCACCCGGCCGACGCCGCTGTTCGAGGGCGAACTCGACGCGCGCGTCTTCGGCACCGACAAGACCGACGCGGTCATGCAGTGGCCCATCGTCATCAAGGACGGCGAGGCGACGATCGGCGCCGGCCTGCTGCATCGCCTCACCCCCGGCAGCAAGCTCGCCATCCTGCCCTCGGCGCTGTCGTCGATGTCGGATGCGGTCGGCTATCTCGAAGTGGAGTCGGCAAAGAACCTGGAGAGCCACGTCAAGCCAGTCGAGTTCGACAAGAAGCCGGCGCTGGACATGACTGCCATCCCCGCCAACGCCTATGCGCGGGTGGCGGAGATCGCCGTCGACTACAAGCTCACTGTCGCGCGGCCGGCAACGATCAAGGGACTGGAGAAGGAAACGGCTCTCGCCAATTCGGTTCTCGACGAACTGGCCACTGCCAAGGAGACCGGCTTCAACATCGAGCTGGTCGACCCCGGCAAGAGCGCCGAGCTGCGCTTTGCGGTGATGCGCGAGAACGCCATTGCCGGCTCTGCCAAGGACGCCACCGACAAGCCGGCGCTGTGGTTCCTGCCCGCATCGGGCGACGTGACCCTGAAGGACGGCAGCAAGCCGCCTCTGGTCATCATCCATCCCGATGACCGCCAGAAGCTGGTCGACGCAACAACCAGAAATCTGCGCACCATCTTCCGCGCGACCGGCCTGTCGCGACTGGCGGCGGCCTCCGATTACAAACCCGAGGACGTCGACGTCCAGTTCCAGATCAAACGCCGCGACAAGGATGGGCTCGAACCGTTGCAGGCTTCGGTGGTCCCCCGCGCCTCGCCGGGCGACGAAGTGCATGTGCTGGCCAAGAACAGCTCTGACCAGCTGGTCGACATCAACGTGCTCTATGTCGGCAGCGACTATTCGATCACCCATATCGTTGCCGAGCGCCTGGCCCCCCAGGCAACGCTCGAGGAAGGGCTGCTCGCCTTCACCGACACCAGCTTCGGCATGGAACGGATGATCGCGGTGCTGACGGAAGCCCCACCGGAGAGCGAGAAGGAAGATCTGAGCTTCCTGGCGCAGGATGGCGTCGCCTCCAAGACACGTGGCGTGGGGGCTCCCAGCTTCTCCGACATGCTCACCGACATCGGCATGGCGCCGGCGACCCGCTCGGTAATGCGGCTTGCCGACAAGAGCGGCCCGAAAGGCGCGGTGATGATCTTCCCGGTGGAGACCGTGCCGCGCGCCTGAGCTCCGGCGCCGAAAGCCTCGGCGCGGACCCTCTTGCGCAGTTCACGCGATATGAGAACATTCCCGGCTGCGGCATTGGCGCATGACGGCCGGATGAAGTGGATAGGATCGACCTTGAAGAATACAGTCTTTTCCTGGCGCACGATCGTTGCCGGCCTTGCCGGCAGCCTGTTGCTGATTGCCAATGCCTCGGCGCAGGACACCTGCGGGCTCTGCGTCAAGCAGGTCATCATCAATTCGGAACTGGCTACCTGCTTTCTCGATCAGTACGACCAGATCGCCAAAACCAGCAGCAACGCGGTGGTGGTCGATCTCTCAAGTTGCGCCTCGCGCGGAATCGTCGAGGCGTTGCCGTCACCCAATAAGACAGCCGTGGAGCCGGACGTGCAGTTCATGGTTTCGCGACCACAACTGGTGTGCCTGAAGAAGCAGCTTGAGGCGCCGGGCGTGGTGCTTGATCCCTCCGCCACCATTGAACTGGACAACTGCAAATGAAAAAGCCGGGGGGCACGACAAAGCAGACACCGATGGCCGAACCAGCAAAGTCGCCGGCCGCAAAACAGACGCTGCCGGAAACCACAGAAGGCTTCCCCTGGCCGAGCAGCCACGAAATCAAGAAGGAGAGCAACCCCTTCACCGATCGTGACTGGCGCATGCTCGTCTATGCCTGGTCGGGCATGGCAGTGCGTTTCGCCATCATCTTTACCTTGATGTTTTCGGTCTATCAGTTCCTGGCCAATCAGGAGCAGAAGCGTGTCGAACAGACGATGTCGCTGGTCGAACTCTGGGAAAACAAGGATTACCAGCAGGCGCAGCGTGCGCTGAAGGATCGGCTCACGGCGCTTAACGCCAAATATGACAATTTGCTCAGCGCCAACCCTTCGCCGACCGAGGAACAGGTGTTCCGGACGCGCATCGGCATCGAGGCAATGACAGCCACGGGCGGTGACATGCCGCTCGCCGACTTCAACGAGAATTTCGACCGCATCGTCTACTTCCTCAATCGCCTGTCCTTCTGCGTCGACGGCGATCTGTGCTCGCGCAAAGTGACCGACGCCTATTTCCGCGACTATGCCACCTCGTTCTGGAGTTATTTTGCCGGCTATGTCGACAAGCAGCGCAAGGCGGGTTCGCCCACTTTTGCGACGGCAATCGAGGCCTATGTGCGCAGTGGGTCGCCGGCGGCCGAAGCCAAATAACGATGGGAAAAGCGGGGATCAGCGTCCGCCTCATGCGTACCTGCCGCTGGCTGGCCATGACAGGGGCCCTGATCACGGCCTCGGCCGCCCATGCCGAGGATGCTCCGGATTTCCATCTCGATCTCGACACCGGAGGCCATACCGCCCGGATTGCAGACCTCGCCTTCACACCCGACGGCGAGGATCTCGTTTCGGCATCCGATGACAAGACCATCCGCATCTGGGACTGGCAGAGCGGGGTGACGCTGCGCACCATTCGTGGCTATCTCGGCAATGGCAATGACGGCAAGATCTTCGCGGTCGCGGTCTCGCCGGACGGCAAGACGATCGCCGCCGGCGGCTATTTCGGCGCCAGCCTTGGTGACAAGCCGCCCTATGGCGACATCAGGCTGTTCGACTTCACCACCGGCAAGATGAAAGCCGTGCTCAAGGCCGCCGACTACGCGACCTATGACCTCGCTTTTTCGCCCGATGGAAAGACGCTTGCCGCCGGCGGTGCCGATGGCGTCGTCTATCTCTGGAAACAGGACAACAAGGCCACGTCAGGCTGGACGCTGGACAAGAAGCTCGACGCCGATTCCTGGCACATCGACAAGCTGGCCTTCGCCGCCGCGGGAACCCGGCTGGCGGCGACCACCACCGACAACGGCATCCGGCTCTGGGACGTCGCCAAGGGCGAGGAGATCGCCTTGCCTGATAAAGCCGAGCCACTACGCGACATCAGCGTTATGGCGCTGGCCGTGTCTCAGGATGGCACCCTGTTTGCCACCGGCAGCAAGGACGGCCAGGTCCAGCTCTGGCGCGCGGCAGATGGCACGCTGGTGCGCGCCATGCCGAAGCAGGATTTCCTCATCGGTTCGCTGACCTTTGCCAAGGGATCGCTTCTGGTCGCCTCCTGCGGCTATCGCTGTGCCGACAAGTATCGCTCCATCGTCTGGGACACCGACACCGGCGAGAAGACGCTCGACTATTCCGGCCATGACGGCACGGTCTATGCCAGCGCCGCCAATGCCGACGGCTCGCTGGTGGCGACCGCCGGTGGCACCCGCAATGCCATCCAGGTCTGGGACCCGGCGACGGGTGAACGCAAGGCCCTGCTGCAGGGAGTGGGCGAGCCGGTGACATCAGTCGGCATCGATGCGGCGAACGGCATTATCGCCTGGGGTAATGCCAACCCTTGCCCTGAGCGCGTGGCTTGCCCCGAGCAGCTTGGTGCGTTGGACAAGAGGCTGGAACTGCCAACCATGGAGCGGTTCTTCGTGGATCCGCAGCCGATGACGACGGAGCCAAGCTCGTTTGCCCGCGCAGCACTTGCCGACGGCCAGTGGTCGCTGCACGCCACCCAAGGCGGCAAGGATGCCCTGGAAAACGCGGTGCTGGAGATCGCCAATGGCGGCAAGGTGGTGCGCTCGATCGAGAACGATGCCACCAACGGCTTCGTCCACTCCGCCTTCACGCTGATCGACAACGGGCTTGGCCTGATCACCGGTGGCAATGACGGCACGCTGCTGGAATACAAGGCGGCCACCGCCAGGGTTTCCGGCGAATTCACCGGCCATACCGGCGAAATCAACGCCATGGTTGCCTCGGAGAAATCGGGTCTTCTGGTTACCGGCAGCGCCGACCAGACCGTGCGGCTGTGGAACCTGAAGACCCACGAGCTGATCGTGTCGATGTTCTTTGCCGGCTCGCAATGGATCGCCTGGATGCCGCAGGGCTACTACTATTCCTCCGACGAGGGCGACAAGCTGATCGGCTGGCAGGTCAACCAGGGCCGCGACCATGAAGGGCGTTTCATCCGCGCCGGCCAACTGAAGAAGTATCTCTGGAGCCCGGAAATGGTGCGCCGCGCCATCATCCTGCGCAGCGCCAAGCAGGCGGTCAAGGAGATGCGGCCGGGCGTCGACAATGAGCTGCAGAAGCTGCTGCAGCGCAAGCCACCGGAATTCGGCATTCATCTCGCCGAAGACCAGAGCAAGGTCCGCGACGGCTATGTCGCCGTCGAGATAACAGGCGCCAGGGAGGCCGGGACCGATGTTTCCGGCTTCTCGATCCTGTCGAACAGCCGCAATGTCGGCGACATTGCCACGCGCTCAGTGGACGGCGACAAGACCATCGTCGAGGTGCCGATCGAGAACGGCCAAAACACCATCCGCGTCACCGGCACCAATGAATATGGCTACCTCACCGAGCGCAGTGTGACGGCGCTGGCGCGGAAGACCGAGAAGGTCGAAGCCAAGGGCAAGCTCTATGTCGCGGTCATCGGCGTCGACAAATATCCGTTCCTGACCGACGCCTGTTCAGGCCACGCCTGCGATCTGCGCTATCCCGTCGACGACGCCACCGAATTCCTCAAGGTGATCGCGCAGAAATCGGCGCCCTTGTTCTCGTCGATGGAGACGCTGGTTCTCGTCAATCGTGAGGCGCTCGACGAAAGCCCGGACAAGGCCCAGCAGACCTACACGGTCGCCAGCGCCGACAACATCATGGAGCCGGATTCGCACACGATCGACGATCAGCTTGCCGATTTCCTCGACAAGCCTGGCGAGCACGACACCACAATCATCTTCGTCGCCGGCCACGGCATCAACATCGACGAGGATTACTATTTCATCCCGACCGACGGCCGCAAACAGGATGCCGATCGCTGGAAGCGATCCTCGCTTGTCGATTGGGGCGATATCCAGAAATCGGTCGAGCGGGCCAAGGGCATGCGCTTCATGCTGCTCGACACCTGCCATGCCGCCAACGCCTTCAACCCGCGCCTGGAAAAGGACGCGCAGGATGCGCGCATTGTCGTCTTCTCCGCCACCGCGGCCAACAACACCGCCGCCGAACTGCCGGAACTCGGCCACGGCGTCTTCACCTATTCGGTCCTCGAAGGCCTGCGCGGCAAGGCGAGAACATCCGACGGCGGCGTCACGCTGTTCGGGCTTGCCGATTTCATTTCGCGCGAGGTGGTGCGGCTGACGTCGTCGAAGCAGAAGCCGTTCTACTATGTCGGCGGCGTGGAGAACATTGTGCTCGCCGAGCCATGATCGCCCGGCTGTTGGCAATCATCGTGTTTTCCCTGATCGCTGCCGCCGCGGTGCAGGCCGCCCCTGTCGTCTGCCCGCCCGGCACCGAAAATTTTCCGCCTTTCTACGACGACGCCACCTTGTTCAAGGACGCCATCACCAACGTCGCAAACGTCCAGCCATCCAACCAGCGGCTGACCGGCATCACGGTGCCGCATCATCTCCTGGCCGCCGACCTCGTGGCACTCGGCTTCAGGGCCGCGTCCGGCTTCCACTACAAGCGCATCGTCATCCTGTCGCCGGACCATTTCCACAAGACGCACAAGCTCTACGCCACCACGGTGCGCGGCTTCGACACCGTGCTTGGCTCGGTGGCTGCCGACACCGATGCGGTGCGCCTTCTGGAGAAGAATGGCGACATGGTCGAGGACTCCTGCCTGTTCGACAAGGAGCATGGCGTGCGTGCCATGCTGCCGTTCCTGCACCATTATTTCCCCCAGGCGAAGATTGTGCCGATAGCGATGTCGGTGAAGGCGAAGCGCGCCGACTGGGACAGGCTGGCCGACGCGCTTAAGGCAATCGTCGACCAGGACACGCTGATCGTCGAATCCACCGACTTTTCGCACTATCTGCCGCAGCATGATTCCAGGCGCTTCGACCAGCAGTCCCTGAACATGCTGGCCGCCGGCTCGCTCGACGGCATTGCAGCGCTGCGCCAGCCCGATCATGCCGATTCCGTCGGCGCGCTCTACATCCAGACCAGGCTGCAGCGCGAATTGTTCGGCGCCCAGCCGCTGGTCGTCGCCAACGAGAACTCGCAGGAACACACATCGGATTATGTCGAGCGGACAACCAGCTATGTGGTGGCGCTGTTCGGCGCCTTCGGTCCTGGCTTCAACAATCCGGCGCGGCCAAAGGATCGGGTCTACTATCTCGCCGGCGACGTGAATTTCGGCCGCGCCATGAAGAGAATCCTGGTCCGTGACGGCATTGCCGACAGGATCGTCGACAGCATCCTGTCGCTGACCGGATCGCGGCCGCTGATCGTCAATCTCGAAGGCGTCATCCTGCCCAACGTGCCGGAAGCGATCGACGACATGACGCTGGCAATGCCCGAAGATCTTGCTGCCAGCCTGCTGAAGCGGCTGCATGTCGCAGGCGTCAGCCTTGCCAACAATCATGCTTACGATCTCGGCCCGTCTGGTTATGCCGAGACGCTGCGCGCGCTGGACGAGGCCGGCATCCCGCATTTCGGCCAGGGCGAGACGCTGGCGCTGGCCGATCTCGACCTTGTCGGCCTGACCGATATCGACACCAACGGCTCCAAGAACACCGACCTGTTGACCCCTGCCTTACTCGACCGGCTGCTGCATGAAAACGCGCAGCGGCCGGTCGTCGCCTTCGTCCATTGGGGCCGCGAGTACAAGACCGAACCCTCGGCGCGCGAAGAGATGCTTGCCGATGAGATGCGGCTGCGTGGCGTCTCGGCCATTGTCGGCGGCCATCCGCATGTGTCGAGCGAGGCGATCGTGCCGCTTGCCGGCGGCGATGTGGCGGAGGTCTATTCGCTCGGCAATTTCCTGTTCGACCAGAGCGCGGAGCGCTCCTCAGGATCGATGCTGGAATTGCGCGTCTTCGCCCAGGGCACGATCTTCACCAGGCTGATCCCGCTACCCAACTATTTCGAGATGGGCCGCAAATAACTATCCGCAGCCAGCCATCTGGCGCGGCAGATAGCAGGCAGCTGGTTCGGTCTTGGTTTCGAACAGCGATTGCTTCGGCCGGAAGTAGAAGAAGGTCACGGGCTTGCTCTCGCGCACGCTGCCGTCGGCGAAGTGTGCAGCGATGCTGAAACTGTGGATCGACGACATCGACGACCACATCTTCAGCCGTGCCGTATAGGCGCTGACGTTCTTGTTGCCACGCACCGGCATGGGAAAAGTGTAGTCGTGCTTGCCGATCGGGAATTCGATGTTCTGGTAGCGCATCGCTTCCGGGCTGCCGCCACCGCCATCGCCGCATTCGGCCATCGATTCGGGAACCTCGAAGACGGCCATGGTCATCTGGGCGCGAAACGGCTCGCTCTGCTGGTAGACATGGCCCTGATCGTCAGCCCATGAATAGTCGAACTTGCCGATCGCGTTCAGCGTCATCGCCTGGTTGAAATTGCCGAGATAATCGCCGACCTCTCCGAAATTGATCTTGTTGGTGAGCTGGCTGCGGCAGACATTGAGACTGTCGACCGAGGGACAGGGAAAGCGCCCGGTCTCCAGGCTCGCCGTATCGACGCCGGCTTCGTCGAGCACGCTTTTGATCGACACATCGACGCCCTCGCCGAAATCGCCGATATCCTTGGTGAACATGCGGCTTGCCTGGCCCGTCGGCTTGCCGTCCTCGTCCACCGTGGTGAACTGGATCGACATCTTCATGTCCTTGGCGTCGCCCCAGCCATTGTTGACGATCGTGAAATCCGGCCGGAAGCCTATGCAACCGAAATGCTCGGAGATGGACAGCATCGGCTTGCGATAGGCGTCGCTGGCGGCAACCTTCATTTCCAGGCTGTCGAGCTTGACCTTGGACTCGTCCGTCGTCTTCAGGTCGACCTCGGCAAAGGCCGGTGTGTTCTCCCAGTCCTGGCCTTCATAGACATTGGTGGTGTTGACCTGCCCGGTGCCGTTCCAGGCATCGTTGTATAGATTATCCTCCGGATAGATCGCAACGTCTTCGTCGCGCACCAGGTGCTGATATTTCAAGTCAGTCTGCTGCGTCATGCGCTGATCGACCACCACGCCGATCTCGACCTTGTTGGCGTCGCCGCCGCCGGCCTGCGCCTTGAGCAGGCCGCCGACCCTGGCATCGGCCAGCACGTCCGGGCGCGAGCCGCCGACTTCCTTGCCCATCACCCATTGCGATTGATAGACCGTGCCGCCGGCAAGCCGGGTTTGGCCCTTACCGTTCTTCAGCCCATCGACAAAAGAGCCGGCAAAGATCTCACCGGTTTTCGACAGCAACCTGCCTTCGCCATTCGGAATGCCGGCGACGAACTGGCCTTCATAGCGGTTGCCGTCGGCATCAATATGGATGCCCTTGCCGTTGAGCTCTCCGGCCAGCCAATTGCCGTCGAACACCTCGCCCGAGCGTAGCTCGAGCCGGCCTTGCCCATCAGGCCGGCCGTTCCTGACATCGCCAAAGTAGCTGGAATAGACGGTCTTCGGGTCATAGCTCGCCGAGCCGCGTACCCGCCATACCAGCCTGCCCTTGCCGTTGATGGTACCGTCCCCTGCGATGGTCCTGTCGGGCGACTGGCCCGCCGCTGGTTCCCAGACGAAGTCCAGGTTCCTCTCCGGATGAAAATCCCATACCCGCACGGTTCTTCGCAGCACGGAGCGTGTGTCCGCCTGGTAGAGAATCTGCACGCGCTCCGTCCAGGCGCCGGCGGGCGGCGTGGACTGATCCGCGAAAGCCGGCGAAAGCATCAACGCACCCAGCATCGATACCGCCGCGATCCCCAGAATTGCCCTTGCCCGCGCCATCCCAAAAGCCCCTTTGGATGCCTCAACCCCTTGGCAAGTCGAGCCTAGAGCAATTCCAGGAAAAGTGTGAGCGGTTTTCCCCGGGAAGAGCGCGTAGCGCTTTCCCTTGAGAATTGCGTCAAAACAAGGAGATAGAGCATTCGCCGTTTCCCTGAAACGGCGAATGCTTGAGCGGCGAGCCGGCCTCGTGCAAGGGAAGCCGCGCAGGAAGCATTGGCATGAAAAAGGCGGCGGGATTGACCCGCCGCCTCCGCAGTCACTGCAACCCAGCCCGCTTATTTATAGAGGCTGTTGATCCATTGGATGTTGGCGGCGTTCAGGCGCACGGCCGTATTCGCCTCGGGGCTCTCCGCCACGTTGACACCGGTAATGATGCGCTGCTTGGAGTTGTTGTCGTAGGCGTAGACCGCGCTGCCGCTCGACCCCGGGAACGTATCGCAGTCATACTGGAAATATTCCGGTGCGATGTTTTCGGCTTTCACTTCGCAGCTTGCCTTCCACATCGTGCCCATCGGCTTGTCGCCGGGATAGCCGACGAGATTGGCGGTGAAGTCGCCAAGATCGTCATAGTTGGCATAGCCCAGCCAGCCGAGGTTGGTGCCGACATCCTGCTTCAGCGTGATGATGCCGAGATCCCACGGGATCACAGAACCATAATAGCCCTGGTAGTTGTCGATGAAGCCCTGCAGCACATAGGCGCTTTCATAATCGAAAGCCCCGAACGGCGCGTCGTCCTTGGTGCTGCCGTTGAGGCCCGGCACGAACAGATAATCTGAGAGCCAGTCCTTGTCCTCATGGCTGTAGAGGCAGTGTGCAGCGGTGAGCACGGTGCGCGGGCCGATCAGCGTTGCCGAGCAGCTACCATAGCCGGTCTTCGACTTGGCTTCGAGATAGCCGATTGCCGAGAACGGATAGGTCTTGGTGTTCTTGACCTGCTCGCGATCGTCGGTGCCGAAAACCTGACGGCCGGCTTCCCCTTCGCCAAGCCCTGGATCCTCGGTCTTGCGCGGGCCGCCTTCAGTTCCATTGGCCGGCGCGTTCAGTTCCTTGATGATGATCTCGCGCAGAGCTTCGCTCGGCTCGATCTTGATCACTTTGCCATCGGCGGAACGTCCGACGATGCCATAGGATTTGACAGCCGTCTTCTCGTCGGTGAGTGGCGCGGCGCGGCTGTCTTCGTCAGTCAGCTTCGGTGTCGTGATTGGTTTTGCCCGACCCGCCTTGAAGTCGCCTGAAGATACGTCCCGCATGCTTTCGCCATTGCCGCCATTGGCGGAGCCGGGGTCGGCGGCGAAAGCTGGAACAACCCACATTGCGGTGGAAAGCAATGCGGACGCTATGATGGTGTTAGTCAGTTTTGTCATGGTGAGACTCTCCCAAAAGTCAGCAAGGACTGGATCCAAATACAGAAATATTGTCGAGATCGTGGTGATGCGAAAAAATCAGTTTGCTTACCGGCATTCCTTCGACCGTTGATCTGGGCGCTCATTTTCAAGGCCCCCGCCAAAAAAGTTCCGCAACGGTATACTGCCTAAAATAATCCAACATTGGCAATGACAAATTGCTTCCACGTAGCCCGCGGGGGGCTATAGGATTTTGTGCGGGTTCTGCTCGCGGGCACGGTTAGCAAAAGTGGGATTCGGTTTTGTGACTGGTCGCGCGCCGTTTCGATACGGCACGCATCTGGGTCGCCGGACCGGCACTCCTCCTTGCACAATGCCTGGGGTCGATCCGCGCGGGAGAATTCTCAGGAGGTTTCAGGTGCACATCACAAGTCGGTTCGGGCCAATGGTTGCCGCTTCGCTGCTTGGCGTCGCCGCTGTCATCACATCAATCAACACCGGCCGGGCGGATGAAAGCACCGTCAGGCCTGAAGCGGTGGTCTCGCCGATGCAGCGGGTAAACGATGCCAGGGCCAAGGCAGCGGCTGAGAACCCAGACGGTACCGATCGCGTCTATGGCGGCAACCAGGCCGAAAAGGGCGCCTATCCGTTCCAGGTCGCTTTGCTTACCACCAGCAGGCTGGATCAGAACCCGGCCTCGCAGGCCAACGCACAATTCTGCGGTGGCAGCCTGATCGCACCGAACTGGGTGCTGACGGCGGCGCACTGCCTCAACGACAAGGGCAAGCCGATCTCGCCTGACGCCGTCACCGTGCTGACCGGAGCCACTGAACTCAGCGAAGGCAAGCGCCACAAAGTGTTGCAGGTGATCGTCAACGAGGGTTACAGCGAGCAGACGCTCGACAATGACCTCGGCCTGCTCAGGCTCGAAGACTCAGCCGATGCACCAACCATCAAGCTCACCCATGAGGCGACCCCCGACACCGGCAAGACGACCGTCACCGGCTGGGGCAAGATGCAGGATGGGACGTTCCCGACCACGCTGATGGTTGCCGACCTGGACCTGGAGCCAAACAAGGCCTGCAACACCGGTATCAAGGCCATCTATGCGCATGATTTGAAGGCAGCGCTCGGCGATTTGTCCCACCGTATGCGCTACTCGGAAAAGGGCATCGATGCGGCGGCCAACGCGATCGCCGCCGACATGAACGATCCGCTGACCAACAACATGATCTGCGCCGGCACCACCAGCGGCGCGCGCGATGCCTGCAATGGCGACAGCGGCGGCCCACTGTTCATGACCGGCGCCAACGGCCCGGTCCAGGTCGGCATCGTCAGCTGGGGCGAAGGCCCGGCGGACGGCACTGCAGCCTGCGGCCACAAGGATGCCTATGGCATCTACACGCGGCTGGCCAACTATACCGGTTGGGTGGAGGCGAAGATGAAGACCCCTGCGCCCGCGCCGGAAAAGCCCAAGGTCGGACTCGGCACCGCCCAGAAGCCGAAGACGCCCTGAGGCTGAACGATTGCTTTGCCATGAAAACGGCGGGAGAGAATCCCGCCGTTTTTGTTTGCCGGCTTGTCCGCGAAATTTTACTTCCTCGGCGGGCCTTTGCGCTCGGCCGAAGCTGCCCACAGATTGATGTCGGACTCGCGCGCGTAAGTATCGATTTCCGCCAGTTCGGCATCACTGAAATCAAGAACATTCAGCGCGCCGACGCAATCCTCGACCTGCTCCGGCCGGCTGGCGCCGATCAATGCCGACGTCACCTTGCCCTTGCGCAGCACCCAGGCCAGCGCCATCTGCGCCAGCGTCTGGCCGCGCTTGCCGGCGATCGCGTTCAGCGCCTGGATGTTGGCGACAGTGTTGTCATTGATGAAGGCCGGGCGCAGCGATTTGCCTTGCGAGGCGCGGCTGCCTTCGGGGATGCCGCCGAGATATTTGTCGGTCAGCATGCCTTGCGCCAGCGGCGAGAACACGATCGAGCCGACGCCCAACCCTTCCAGCGTGTCGAGCAGGCCATCTTCCTCGACCCAGCGGTTGAGCATCGAATAGCTCGGCTGGTGGATGATGCACGGCGTGCCGAGCTGCTTCAATATGTCGGCGGCTTCGCGGGTGCGCTGCGAATTGTAGGACGAGATGCCGGCATAGAGCGCTTTGCCCGAGCGCACCGCATGGTCGAGCGCGCCCATGGTTTCTTCGAGCGGCGTGTCGGGGTCGAAGCGGTGTGAATAGAAGATGTCGACATAGTCGAGGCCCATCCGCTTCAGGCTCTGATCGAGGCTGGCCAGCACGTATTTGCGGCTGCCCCATTCGCCGTAGGGGCCGGCCCACATCTCATAGCCGGCCTTGCTCGAGATGATCAGCTCGTCACGATAGGCGGCGAAATCGGTGCGCAGGATTTCGCCGAAAGCCGTCTCGGCCGAACCGGGCGGCGGACCGTAATTGTTGGCGAGGTCGAAATGCGTGATGCCGAGATCGAAAGCCTTGCGCACGATCGCCTGCTTGGTCTTGTGCGGCGTGTCATTGCCGAAATTGTGCCACAGCCCGAGTGAGATCGCCGGCAATTTGAGGCCGGACCGCCCACAACGGTTGTAGATCATTTTTTCATAGCGATTTTCGGCGGCGACATAGGGCATGGGAAAAATCCTCGAAATCTGAACAGACCGCCAGCTCCATTGCAACAGCGGCAAGCCGGCCAGCGCCCTACCCTTTACCCTCTCCCCACGAGAACGGGGAGAGGGGCAAATCAAAATTATCGATAATCCCGGCGACCTACTTTTTCTTGGCCAGCAGCTCCTTGGCAGCCTTGACGCCAAGCGCCGCCGGGCGCTCGCAAGTGGTCTGTATGGCAACGAACTTACCGGTCTCGCCGGAACGCAGGATGCCCGTCATGACATCGACGGCATGCAGCGCCAGTTCCATTGAACAGCGATGCGGCCGCCCCTCGACAATCGCCAGCGCCATATCGGCAAGGCCTGAGGTGCGGTAATTGGCCATCATGCCCTGACCGTGCATTTCGTTCGGCACCCCAAGCGGGTGCTTCCACTTCGGCAGCTTCTTGACCGGCTTGCCCTCCTCGGTGATGCGCACCTCGCCGCCGAAGAAATTCGGATCCGGCACGAACACCGTGCCGGCCTCGCCATAGAGTTCCATTGGCGCATGGCCGTGAGCCCAGACATCCCAGCTGGTGTTCAGCGTCACCACGGCACCATTCTCGAATTCCAGAACGGCATGAATGGTGGTCGGCGTGTTGACCGGAATCTTTTCACCCGCGCGCGGCTTCGATGAAATCGTCCGCTCCTTGGCCGGCGTTGTCGTAAAGGCCGCCACCTGCTTCACCGGTCCGATCAGCTGGATCAGGTTGGTGATGTAGTACGGCCCGATGTCGAGCACCGGCCCGGCGCCCGGCTGGAAGAAGAAATCCGGATTGGGGTGCCAGTGTTCCATGCCGTGACCCATGACATGGCAGGTACCGCTGGTGATCTTGCCGAGCTTGCCCTCATCGATCAGTTCACGCACCAGCTGGTGCGCGCCGCCGAGGAAGGTGTCGGGCGCCGAGCCGATGCGCAGCCCCTTCTTTTCCGCCCGCGCCTTGAGGTCCTGGCCCTCTTTCAGCGACAGCACGAAGGGCTTTTCCGAATAGACGTGCTTGCCGGCGTCGAGCACCTGCTTCGACACCTCGTAGTGCACCGCCGGTATCGTTAGGTTGACGATGATGTCGATGTCGGCGGCCTTGAGCAGGTCCTCGACGGTCTCGGCACGCAGCTTGAATTCCTTCGCCCGTGCTTTCGCCGCGTCCATGTTGATGTCGGCGCAAGCGCGCATCTCGATGCCGCGAAACAGCGGCGCCAGCGAAAAATACGCCTTCGAGATGTTGCCGCAACCGATGACGCCTATACCCAGTTTCTTTGCCATGGTGATCGTTCCTAGTAGCTCTTGACGGATGCGATCGAGCGGCGGGCGAAGCGCTCGATGTCGTTGGGGTTGTCCTGTTCCATGACAAAGTATTTTGTCGCGCTCTTGGCCCGCAACAGCTTGATCAATCCGGCCCAGTCGATGGTGCCGTGGCCGACATCCGACCAGCCATCCTCGTCCAGTCCTTCGCCTGGCTTGGCGATGTCCTTGACATGCACCGCGACGATGCGCTTGCCATGCTTTTCAATCCAGGGCAGCGGATCGGCGCCGCCGCGCACCACCCAGGCGAGGTCCATCTCCCAGCCGATACCGGGAGCGGAAGACAAGATGTGATCCTGCGGCACGGAACCGTCGGCGAGCGCCTTGAACTCGAAATCATGGTTGTGCCAGGCAAAGCCGTAGCCGGCCTTCGCGGCCACCTCACCGACCTTGGCCAGGCGCTCGCCGAAGCCACGCCAGCCGGCCGCGTCGGTCGGCCTTTGCTCTGCCAACAGATACGGACAGATCAAGAGCTTGATGTCGAGCGCTTCGGCCGTTTTGCGCACGCCGTCGAAATCCTTCTCCAGCGCGTCGATGGAGAAGTGCCCGGTCGGCATGGCAAGGCCGTTCTTGTCGAGTTCGGCGCGGAAGGCCTTGGGGTCGTCATAGACGCCGCCAAAGCCTTCGACTTGCGTATAGCCGAGCTTGCCGAGTGTCGCGAGCACGCCCGTCCAGGGCAGGAAATTGCGGGCGCTGTAAAGTTGGAATGACCAGTTCATCGTCTTTGTCCGTTCTGCTTGGGGATGGTTGGGTTGAGGGATGGCCTTGGGAGAAAATTAAAGGCGGCTGCCGGTTTGGGCATCGAAGAGCGAGGCCCGCATCGGGTCGAAGCCGATGCTCACCGCGTCCGCATTTTTCGGCGTGCGCTCGGACGTCACCCGGACGGTGAAATTCTGCTTGCCGAGCTTCAGCCAGACCAGCGTATCGGAGCCCATCGGCTCGACGACTTCGACAGTTGCATCAGCCGTAAAAGGCCAGCCGGTGCCGCTGTTGAAGCCGACGTGCTCGGGGCGGATGCCGAACACGGCCGGCCCCGGTACCGGTTCCTTCTCGAAGGTATAGGTGCCAAGCGGGATGCGCACATCCTCGACAGCGAAGTGCCAGTCGCCCTTGTCCTTCTCCAGCCTGCCGTCGATGAAATTCATCGCCGGCGAGCCAAGGAAGCCGGCGACAAAGCGGTTGACCGGGCGATTGTAGATGGTCTGCGGCGCGTCGAGTTGCTGGATGACGCCGCCCTTCATCACCGCGATGCGGTCGGCCAAGGTCATGGCCTCGATCTGGTCGTGGGTGACGTAGATCATGGTGTTCTGCAGTTTGCGATGCAGCAGCTTGATCTCGACGCGCAGTTCCGAGCGCAATTTGGCGTCGAGGTTGGACAGCGGCTCGTCGAACAGGAAAACGTCGACATCGCGCACCAGCGCACGCCCGATCGCCACGCGCTGACGCTGGCCACCGGAAAGGGCTGCCGGCTTGCGCTGCAGCAGCGGTTCGATCTGCAGGATCTCCGAAGCGCGAGCGATCCGTTTGGCGATTTCGTCCTTGGGCAACCCGGCCACACGCAGTCCAAAGGACAGGTTTTTCTCCACCGTCATCTGCGGATAGAGCGCGTAGGACTGGAACACCATGCCGATGCCCCGGTCCTTCGGCTCTTCCCAGGTGACGTTCTTGCCTTTGATGAAGATGCGGCCCTCGGAGATATCGAGCAGGCCGGCGACACAGTTGAGCAAGGTGGACTTGCCGCAGCCGGAGGGACCCAAAAGCACGATGAATTCGCCTTCGGCGACATCGAGATTGAGCGTCTTCAGCACCGACACCGCACCGAAGTTCAGCGACAGGTCCTGGATCGATACGCTGGTACCATTCTCAGCCATATCCATCAGCCTTTCACCGCGCCGGCGGCGATGCCGCGCACGAACCATCTTCCGGAGACGAAGTAGATGATCAGGGGCACCGCCGCCGTCAAAATGGTAGCCGCCATGTTGACATTGTACTCCCGCACTCCGGTCGTGGTGTTGACGATGTTGTTGAGCTGCACCGTCATCGGCCAGTTGGACCGGCCGGCAAACACGATGCCGAACAGGAAATCGTTCCAGATGCCGGTGACTTGCAGGATGATCGCGACGACGGTGATCGGCACCGACATCGGCAGCATGATGGAGAAAAAGATGCGCCAGAAGCCCGCACCGTCGACACGCGCCGCCTTGAACAGCTCGACCGGAAGTGCCGCGTAGAAATTGCGAAACAGCAGCGTCAGGATCGGCATGCCGAAGATCGTGTGCACGATGATGATGCCGGGAAGAGTCGCAAACAGCCCGACCGAGCTCAATCCGATGATCAGGGGATAGATCACGACTTGGTACGGCACGAAGGCGCCGAACACGAGCAAGCCGAAGAGCAGGTTGGCACCCTTGTAGGGCCAGAAGGTCAGCGCGTACCCATTGATCGAGGCGCAGACGATCGAGATGATCACGCTCGGCACCGTGATTTTCACCGAATTGTAGAAGCCAGGGCTGAGGCCGTTGCAATCACGGCCAGTGCAGGCATGGAGCCAGGCATCAGCCCAGGGCTGGAAGGTCGGCTCGACCGGAAAGTTGAAAAGATGTCCCAGCCTGATCTCCGGCATCCCCTTCAGCGATGTGACGATCATGATGTAGACCGGGATCAGGAAGAAGAGAGCCGCAACGATCAGGAACGCGTAGATGCCGATACGGCCGGCCGATGTCCCGCGCGGTTTCGGCCCGAAGGGCACAACGCCGGCCTGATCCGACGGGTCCCGGACAGTGATCTGGGCGGCGGTCATGTGGCTGCCTCCTGTCGACGCTTTCGCCGCCACAGCACAAGTCCGCTGAACGCCAGCACGACCAGTACCGGCAGAAGCATCATCGTTGCCGCGGCCATGCCCTGGCCGACATTCTGGCGCACTGTGATGAGCTGGATGACGTAGACCGCAGGCATGGAGGTGGCGATTCCCGGACCACCGCCCGTCATGGCAATGACCAGGTCATAGACGCGCACAACACCGACACATTGGAGAACGAAGGCGGTGGCGAAGGCACCCTTCATCATTGGCGCCACGATGGAAACATGAGTACGCCATGTCGGGATACCGTCGACCCTCGCCGCTTTCCAGATCTCCTCGTCAACGCCGCGCAGGCCGGCAAGCAGGATCGCCATCGTCACACCCGAGCCCTGCCAGATGCCAGCCACCACCAGCGCGTAGATCGCGGTGTTGGCGTCAACCAGGGGGGCGAAGCTGAAGCTCGACCAGCCCAGATTGCGCATTGCCGCCTGCAGGCCGAGATTGGGGTCGAGCACCCATTGCCACACAAGGCCGGTGACGATCAGCGACATGGCGAAGGGATAGAGGAAGATAGAGCGGAACAGGTCTTCCTGGCGGATGCGCTGGTCCATGAAAACGGCAAGCAGATAGCCGAACACCATGTTGCAGGCGATGGACATCAGGCCAAAGAACCAGATGTTGTTGACCGAGACGAGCCAGCGATTATCGGCCCAAAGCCGCCTGTACTGCGCCAGACCGACGAAATCATAGCTAGGGAAGAGCTTGGAGCTGGTGAAGGACCAGAGCACCGAGAAGCCGATACCGATCACGAAGACACCGACAGCAACGAGGATCATCGGTATCGTGCCGATGACGGCGGGCAGGTGAAATCTGTGTCTCCAGCTCCTCCGCATCGTCCGTCTTTCTCCACTTCTCCCGACACGCTGGGATCGTCTGCCGATGCGAAAGTCAGCCTTCCGCACGGCCCGGTTCAGGGACCACCGGTCCCGCGATTGTCAGCCCGCCAAAGGCTTCTTTCTTGGCGAGCCGAGGCGGGATGGGGGCGCCGCCGAGACGGCGCCTCCAGGTGCTGATCGGCTCCTAATCGGAATTTCCGATGATGGTGGCGAATTTCGCGGTGGCGTCGTCAGCCGTCATGGAGTCATCCGCGAAGAATTGCGCAACGAGCTCGTTGAGCTGCTGGTTGGTGTTCTCGGTAATGAACCGGTTCGTCGCGGTGACGATGTTGGCCGGGTCTTCCACCGCCTTCAGCGACTTCTGCATGCACGGGTCGGCCGTCGACATGTCGACATCGCCGCGCACGGGCATGGAACCCTTGGCATTGTTGAAAGCGACCTGGACCTCAGGGCTGATCAGCAGGGCTGCGAGACGCTTCTGCGCTGCCTCGACATCCGGATTGTTCTGCTTGAAGAAGACGATGATGTCGCCGTCGGTGCTGACCACCGGCTTGGCCTCGTTGAGGCCGATCATGCAGCCGAAATCCTTGACACCGGTCATGCCGGCGGCCGCAAATTCGCCACGCGCCCAGTCGCCCATCACCTGCAGTCCGGCCTTGCCGGTGATCACCAGATTGGTGGTGTCGTTCCAGTTGCGGTTGGCGTAGCCATTGTCGGTGAACTGCTTCAGGGTCCGCAACTGCGTGAAGACGCCTTTCATCTCGGGGCCGCCGGCAATTTCAGCGCTCTTCTTGGTATACATCTCGTCGCGCTTGGCGACACCGAGAGCCTCGGTGACCATGTCCTGGAACAGCAACTGGATCTGCCAGCCATTGCCGTCGCCGCCGATGGCGAAGGGAATGAGGCCGGCCTCCTTGATCTTCGGCGCGGCCGCGATGAAATCGGCCAGGTTCTTCGGCTCCGGCACCCCGGCTTTGGCGAACACCGGCTTGGAATACCAGGCCCAGTAATTCGAATGAATGTTGACCGGAACGCACCACCAGTGGCCGTCAACAAGACAGGCGCTGCCGATCGCTTTCGGGCGGATGACCTGATCCCATTTACCGGCGGTCGCGATGTCGGTGAGGTCGAGCAGTTTGCCGCCCGAAATCAGCTCCTCATACTGCCGTCCGGGATTGAACTGAGCCGCAGCGGGAGGATCACCGCCGAGCACGCGCTGCATGACGGTCGAGCGCGCGGTTTCGCCAAGGGCAATCGCGCTGTCCACCCACTTGTCGCCATGGCCGTCATTGTCGAGGGCCTTGGCGAACTGCGAGACCGCCGCCGACTCGCCCTTCGACGTCCACCAGTGAATCACTTCGAGGTCCGCGGCATTGGCCGGGCAGGCAAACTGCAGCGCGGCCGTCGCAGCCAGCGCAGCGGTCAAAACTCTGTATCGCATTTCGGTTCCTCCCAGAATCTGAAACGTTACAGATTTTCGATACGGCAATTGCAGGGTTGGCGCAACCCTGGGCCTGAAGGCTGCCCGATATTTTTTCGAGTCGCGAACAAAATGCGTCGGCAGGGATACCGTTGTGCATCGCAATATGAGCTATCGCAGCGCAAAACAGCCAAACGGCTCGCAAAATCCGGCAAAAGGGCGGTGCCGGCGATGTTTCGCCTTGGATTCCTAGGGAAATTCACGATCTCGTGTCTGCTGCTTTATTCACCGATCGACCCATGAGATGGCAATCTGTAACGTTTCAGGTTATTGACGCCTCGCCGGGCCTGAAATCATGCCACGCCGCAGATCGCGGCGATTGCCGACCTGGCCTGCGGCTGCTATGCGCCTGACGGGCGGGACGAATGGACAGACGGCGTACGGAAAAAAACGACGAGACGTCGGCGCAAGGGCGGCCGACGCTGAAGACGCTTGCCTTCATGACCGGGCTTGGCGTCACCACTGTATCGCGCGCCCTGAAGGACGCTCCCGAGATCGGCGCCGAGACCAGGCGTCGCGTCCAGCTCGTCGCCAAGCAGATCGGCTATCGGCCCAATCGCGCCGGTGTGCGCCTGCGCACCGGCAAGACCAATGTCATCTCGCTGGTCTTGAACACCGAGCATGAGCTTATGAGTTTCGTCTCGGATATCATCTACGGCGTCACCTCGGTGATCGCCGACACGCCCTACCATCTGATCGTCACGCCCTATTCGCGCTCGCAGGATCCCATGGACCCCGTGCGCTATCTGGTGGAGACGGGTTCGGCCGACGGCATCATCATCTCGCGCACGCAGCCCGACGACGCCCGCGCCCGTTACCTGTTGGAACGCGGCATTCCCTTTGCCACGCATGGCCGCACCGATATGGGGCTGGTGCATCCCTATCATGACTTCGACAACTACGCCTTCGCCAACGAGGCCGCGCGCTATCTAGCCGGCATGGGCCGGCGGCGGCTTGCCTTGCTGGCGCCGCCCGTCGGACTGACCTATCACGGCCACACGGTGAACGGCTTTGCCGATGCGCTCAGCGAGGTTGGTGTCAGTGAGGTGCCGTTCAACACCGTCACCATCGACCAGTCGATCGAGCAGATCAGGACGCGCACCGCGCAGTTGATGCGGCGCAACGACCGCCCGGACGGCATCGTCAGCAGCGCCGCCGCTTCGACGCTCGCCATCGTCGCCGGCATCGAGGATGCCGGGCTGGAGCTTGGCCGCGACGTCGACGTGGTGTCGAAACAGTCGTCGGAATTTCTGCATCTGTTCCGGCGCGAACTGTTCGTCGTCAATGAGAGCTTCCGCCTCGCCGGCTCCGAGCTCGCCCGGTCAGTGCTTGGCTGGATCGGCGGCGCGGCACCCGGCTCGCTGCAAAGTCTCAGCAAGCCGAGCGGGGTTCTGCCCTATCGCGGCTAACTTTAGCCCGCAGCGCCGCTACCCCACGGGCCGTGGAACGCGCCCTGCTCGCCGATGCGTTCGAAGCCATGCGCGCCGAAGAAATCGCGCTGCGCCTGGATCAGGTTCGAGGTGCCGCGGCCCTGGCGATAGCTGTCGAAATAGGCAAGTGCCGAAGACAGCGCCGGCACCGGCGCGCCGGCTTCGGATGCCTTGGCCACGACGCGCCGCAGCGACGGATGCGCCTCCTGCATCATGGTGATGAAGGCAGGCGCCATCAAAAGGTTGGTGGCAGCGCCGCCGGAACCGAAGGCTTCCGCCATCGTGTCGAGCATCTGCGAACGGATGATGCAGCCGGCCCGCCAGATCTTGGCGATGGTCGGCATCGGCAGGTTCCAGTTGAACTCCTTCGAGGCGGCGCTCATCACCGCGAAACCTTGCGCATAGGCGGCGATCTTGCCGGCGAGCAGCGCCAGCTCCAGGTCTTTCAGAAGTGCCGCCTTGTCACCGGAGATCTTGGTCACGCCGATATTGCCATAGGCCTTTTCGGCCGCTTGGCGCTCGTCCTTGATCGAGGACAGCACGCGTGCAGCAACCGCGGCCTCGATCGCTGTCGCCGGAATGCCGAGCTGCTGCGCCTCGATGACAGACCATTTGCCGGTGCCCTTCTGGCCGGCGCGGTCGAGGATGATATCGACCACGGGCTTGCCGGTCTTCGCATCGTCTGATGCCAGAACCTTGGCGGTGATCTCGATCAGATACGAATCGAGCCGGCCCTTGTTCCAGTTTTCAAAGACCGTACCGATCTCCTTCGGCCCCATGCCGAGGCCGTCACGCAAGATGCCGTAGATCTCGGCGATCATCTGCATGTCGGCATACTCGATGCCATTATGGATGGTCTTGACGAAATGGCCGGCGCCATCGGTGCCGAGCCAGGCGGCGCAAGGCTCGTCCTTGAATTTGGCGGAGATCGCGGTCAGCACTTTTTCGACGCGCTTCCAGCTATCTTCCGTGCCGCCGACCATGATCGACGGCCCGTGACGCGCGCCCTCCTCGCCGCCCGACACGCCCATGCCGATGAAGGTCAGGCCCGAGCCGGACAGTTCGGAGAAACGGCGCATCGTGTCGCGGAAATTGGCGTTGCCGGCATCGATGATGATGTCATTGGCCGACAGCACGCCGCGCAAGGCTTCGATCTGCTCATCGACCGGCTTGCCTGCCAGAACCATGATGATGACCGGGCGCGGCGGCTTGATCGCGGCGGCGAGTTCTTCCAGGCTGTAGCAAGGCACCACCATGTCTTTCAGCGCGCCGGCATTCTCGACGAAAGCGTCGGTACGCGCCTTTGTGCGGTTGAAGACGGCGATGCGGTGCCCGTGCTCGGCGATATTGAGCGCCAGGTTGGAGCCCATCGTACCAAGGCCGATCAGGCCGATTTCGGCTTTTTCCATCGTTTCTTCCCTGCTTTCGGATCTTGTTGGTTGGAGCCCGCGATTTTTGGGCGATGATTGACGGGCCTTTCGGGCTGCGTCAACCGCCTCGCCGAATTGTGTTGCTGTAGGCGGCACGTGCAGCCCGTTCGACAACGGTATCACATCCCCGGGTTACGGCCTGATGTCCACCGGCGCCCCGATCTTCACCATCTCGAAGTCCGAGACCAGGATGTCGATGCGCACCGTCCAGCGGCCGGGCACCGGGATGACGAGGTTGTCGACACGCCAGCTGCCATCGCCGGGCTTGGTCGCCGCGCGCTTCAGCGGCTCGATGCCGGAATCGGGCTTCGACAGCACCAGCGTCACTTCCTTGGCGTCGAGCGGCCCGAAATCGCCGGTCATGATGATCATCGAGGCGGCGACCGGGCCGGCATGGCCGGGGGTGATGCTGAGATCGGCCATCGCCTGCAAAGCGTGGATATGGACCGAGACCGGTTGCGCCGCAGCGATCGCCAAGGCTCGTGGCGGCGGCGTGAAGCGCCAGCCGGCGGCAATACCGAAAATCGCCAGCACGATCAGCATTTCGACGCCGATCGAGCGGGTGAGCCTGCGTTGCACCTCAGTCGATCCCGCCTCCGCCGAGGCGGTGAGTTTCCAGCGGTTGACGGCGGCCAGAGTGAACAGGAAGACCAGCAGCGCGAGTTTGACCAGCAGCAGCCGGCCATAGGAGGTGCCGACCAGTGCCGAAGGCGTCTGCACCTGGATGACGGCGAGTACGATGCCGGCGGCGGCAAGCACGGCCACGACAGGCAGGATCGCTGAGGAGAAGCGGCGCAGGAAAGCGACGGCGCCCGCCGTTTGGCGTTTTAGCGCGAGACCGAGTGGCACCAGGGCGCCGGCCCAGAAGGCGATGCCGACGCCATGCGCGAACACCATGGGCCGTGTCAGCCATTGCGGCTCGGCGGCACTGGCGTGGCCGCTGGCGGCAAGCGCAACGCCGACGCCGGCAAGCCCGGCAAGCGCCAACGGCTTAGCGAGGACACGCGGTCCGGCCAGCGACAACAGACCGAGCCCCAGCGAAACCAGGGCGACCAGCACGGTCCAGCCGAAACTGGTGCCGAGCCCGGTCCGCCAGATCACCGGCTGTGCCAGATGAGACAGCGGCGCTCCGAGCGCATCGAGACCCTGAAAGCCGAGCGACAAGGGTGTCGCGACCAGCCCGCACAGGATCGCCGCCGTGACGAAGCGCTGACCGGCTCGTCCCTCGCCGCCCAGCCAGGCAAGGGCGAAGGCGCCGCCGACGCCGAGGAACAGTCCGATGTAGAGAAAGACCTTGCCGATCCAGATCGCCGACCGCAGCGGCCAGTCGACGGCCTCGGACACGGCGGGCGGTTCGCTTGGCGCGCCGATGGAAAACAGCAGCGAACCGCCGACCGGATGGCCATCGGCGGAAATGACGCGCCAGCTGAGCACATGCGTTCCGGATTTGAGGGCTTGCGGATTGTCGATCTCAACCGTCTGGTCGCTGAGGCGGAAGGATGTCAGCGCAACCGGCGTGCCGTCGGGCTTCACCAAGGTCAGTACCAGTGGCGAAACCGGCTCGCTGAATGTCAGCGAGAACTGCGCCGGAGCCTGCGCCAACACCGCGCCGTCAGCCGGATCGGTCTTGATCAGCGCGGCATGGGCAAAGGCCTGGTTTGCCGAGGCCATGACGATGAACGCCATGGCCAAGGCCAGCAGCAAGCCGGCGATGCGGCCGAGCGACCTGCCGCTCGAAGCGACTATAAACAGGGAAGATACTGCGCTCATGTCATGCCTTGGGACGCGGCGCGCACTTGCGAGCAGGGCGCGCCGCGAGAAAAGATTACTTCTTCGGCAACAGCTTGACGCCGGGTGCCGGGTTCTCGAGCGCGTCCTCATCCTGGCCTGCCGCCGGGATCTCGATCCAGCGGTCGGCAGCGCCGTCGCATTCCTGTACAACAGGGAAATAGAGTTTTTGGCCGACCGGCAAATCCGCCGTCAGCGTCGCGCGGAAGACGAACTCGTCGTAGAATTCATCCGGCAGATTGCCGCCGCTCCAGTCGACCTCCTTGACGCCGTCGGTCACCCCCTGACCATAGAGCTGGTAGGACTTTTCGTATTTGCCCTTCTTGGTCTGCAGCGTCCAGCCTGGCTTCGGCATCGGCTTCACCGCGATCACCCCTTCCGGGATCTGCACGCGCACGGCGGTCGTCGCCTTGCCGTCGCAGCCATGCGGCACGCGTAGCACCGCCTTGTAGGTCGAGCCCACGGCCGCTTCCTGGGTTTCGAGCGTGATGTGGGCGAAGGCGGCATTCGTCCCCAGCACGAGAAGCGCTGCGGCCGTCAAAAGATACTTGTTCATGGATGGTCCCTCTGATTTCAAAATCTGCGGATCGGCGCGATCAATTGTCGTGGTCCATGTCCATGCCGCCCGTCTCGCCCATGCCTTCGACGGCGAACTCGACATCGACCGTGCCGGCCTTCTCGAAGGTCAGCGTGGCGGCAAATTTCTCGCCTTGCTTGGGTTGCCGCTTCAGGCCGACGAACATCAAATGATAGCCGCCTGGCGCCAGCGCCACCTTGCCGCCGGCGGGGACCTCCAGGCCGCCGGAAACCGGCCGCATGGTCATGACGCCATCCTTGACGCCCATCTCATGCAGCTCGGCCTTTTCAGAAATATCGGAGGAAATCGACAGCAGCCGGTCCGCCGTGCTGCCCTTGTTGACGATGGTGAAATAACCGCCCGCCACCTTGGCGCCAGCCGGCGTGGCGCGCGACCAGGGATGCTCGATCTCGAGATCGCCGACCTTGAACTCATGCGCCAGGACGGATTGGGCGCCGACGAGCATGATAGCCAAAGCCAGCGCCACAGCGCTGAGACGTTCCTGCAAACGAAACAGAATGCGGCTGAACATAAGGCCCGCCGCTACAGGGGAAAAATGGGACATGGTTGCTCCATGAAGTGATGATCGCGCCGTCGCCGGCTGCGAACCGTTTTGATCCTTGGATGGGTGCGCCCGCGAAAGGTTCCACGGGTCGGCAAGCAGGCTCAGGCCGCCAGCGGCGGTGCGCGCGGGTTCGACGGCGAGCGTTCGCGCGCAAAGTCGAGATGAATGCTCGCCGGAAAGACGAAGGCGACCGTTTCAAACGAAAGGCTGCCCGGGGCCAGCCCGACATCCGACGGCGGCGCAAAGGCCGATGAGAACATGCCGCAGCCAAGCGTGCAGCAGGCCGGCAGATGCGACGGGTGCTGGTCACCGCCGGGAAGCTGGGTGGCGCCGTCGCGGGTGCAGATGACGTTGCCGAAAGCATCGAGCTGCGCAGCATTCGGCCCGATGCCGAAGGCGAATGCGCCGAGCGTCGACTGGAGCAACAGCAGATAGGCCGCGACAAGCGCGACCGGCATGCTCCAGCGTCTCCCCCGGCGGTTCAAGCCATCTGCCTCTTCAAGCAATCCTTGGAAAGGTATCTATCACGGCGGCGACAGGTCGAAAATCGGCAATTCGATGCTGCGGCAACGCGGCGCGATTGGTGCATGTCGCCCAAAAGTGCGCAGCGGTTTTGGGACAACGACATGCATAAAACGGAAACCCGAGCTGCGTCGCGGCTCTCGCGACGCAGCTCAGGATTTTTGCGGTGAGCGGCTTTCAGGGATCGAGGTCAGCAATGTCTGGCGCGCCGACTTCAGGTGCTTGCGGCAAGCGACGTCGACTTTGCCGAGGTCGCGCGATTTGAGCGCCTCGATATAGGCAAGATGCTCGCCGATCGCGACTTCGTTGCGTTCGCGCTCCTGTGCCTTGTTCCACTGGTAGTGGTAGTGGAAGATCATGGCGATGACGTCATAGAAATCGACGATGAAGCGGTTGAGCGAGGCGCGATGGATGAGCCGGTGAAAGCGCTCGTCCAGCTCCGAGAATTCGTTGAAGCGCGTGGCAATGTCGCGCTGCAGAACACGATGCTGCTCTTCCAGCCGGTCGAGATCGGCCCAGACCGGGCTGTCCGGCGGCAGAGCGGCGAAAGCCGCCGCCGAGCGTATCTCGAACATCTCGCGGATTTCCGTCAGTTCGAGCGCGAAGGCCCGCGTGAAACCCTTCAGCACCCAGTGGCTGTTGCGGCGCTTCTCGATCAGGCCGAAGCGCGAGAAGCGGATCAGGAACTCGCGCACGCTGGTGGTGCCGACGCCGATCTCGCGCGCCAGTTCAAGCTCGTTGATCTGCATGCCGGCCTCTGCGCCGCCCGCGAGCAGCCTGCGCATGAACGACCGCTCGATGATCTCGGCGAGCGTATCGGTCTCTTCCTCGGGGAAGAAATCGTCGGGACGCGGGTCGCGCAGCACCGTCTTGGCGCGCTTGTTCCAGGCGATCAGTCCGGTCTCCTCCATGCGCGAAAGGATGCTGCGCACGGTCGTGCGGCTGACGCCGAGCAGCGCACCCAACTCCGGTTCCGACGGCAGGCTACGCGTCTCGTCGAGCAGCCTGAGGCACCTGTTATAGGCATCCTTGTAGACGTTGTTGCTCTTCGACATCCCCTGACCCATGCATGCCGGCGCTTGCGGCGGGCGGCTTGAAGCGCAATATGACGTTCCCATGACCCTGAAAAGCGGGAATCGCTTTCACTGGGGTTCGGTTCAATTGTTTGCAGCGCGTCACCACTTCCCCCGGGGACAGCGGAACCACCGCTAAAAAACAATTGACGCAAAACTGTTTTTTCACGATAAAAGACATTAACTCTTATCAAGCGCGTGTCAATCCGCGCGCATCCCAGGATCACCCAGGAAACCGCCCGTGAACGTCTCCAACACCATCCTTCTGTCCCCCGCCGACAACGTCGCCGTTGCCAATGGCCGCATCGAGATCGGCACCGTGCTGCCGGGCGGGGCGCTTGCCACCGCCCTCATCGAGCCCGGCCACAAAGTGGCGATCAAGCCGATCGCCGCCGGTGAAGCCGTGGTCAAATACGCCCAGGCGATCGGCCGCGCCACGCAGGGCATCGCGCCGGGCGAGCATGTCCATTCGCACAATCTGGTGTTCGAGGCCGGCCGTCTGCCGGTGGTGCCGCCGAGCGAGGCCGAGCACGCAACCGAGGCCGACCGTATCAGAACCTTCATGGGCTATCGCCGCGCCGACGGCCGCGCCGGCACACGCAACTTCATCGGCATCCTCGCCAGCGTCAATTGCTCGGCCACCGTCTGCCATTCCATCGCCGACACCGCCAACCGGACCTTGCTGCCGAAATATCCCGGCATCGACGGCTTCGTGCCGATCGTCCACGGCCAGGGCTGCGGCATGAGCGCCACCGGCGACGGCATGATGGTGCTGCACCGCACGCTGGCCGGCTATGCCCGCCATCCGAATTTCGGCGGCGTGCTGATGGTCGGCCTCGGCTGTGAGGTCAACCAGCTTACCCTTTACGGCCAAAAGGGTGTCGCCGCCGGCAAACGGCATTTCAACATCCAGGACGCCGGCGGGTCGCGCAAATCGGTGGAAAAGGCGATGTTGGTGCTGGCCGAGATCGCCGAGGAAGTCGGCCAGTTGAAGCGCGAACCGATCCCGGTCAGCGAAATTGTCGTCGGCCTGCAATGCGGCGGTTCCGACGGCATGTCCGGCATTACGGCCAATCCGGCGTTGGGTGCCGCTGTCGACATCCTGGCCGGCGTCGGCGGCATCGGCATTCTCTCCGAGACCACGGAAATCTACGGCGCTGAGCATCTGCTCGCCTATCGTGCGGCGACGCCGGAGATCGCCAAGAAACTCGACGGCTATGTGAAGTGGTGGGAAGATCACGTCGCTAAACACGGCGCCTCGATCGACAACAACCCCTCGCCCGGCAACAAGCGCGGCGGCCTCACCACAATCCTGGAAAAGTCGCTGGGCGCGGTCGCCAAGGGCGGCCAGACGCCGCTCAACGGCGTGTTCGGCTATGCCGAAAAGGTCACCGGCAATGGACTGGTGTTCATGGACACGCCCGGCTACGACCCGGTCTCGGCCACCGGCCAGGTCGCGGGCGGCGCCAATGTCATCGTCTTCACCACCGGCCGCGGTTCCTGCTTCGGCTGCCGGCCGACGCCATCGATCAAGGTCGCCACCAACTCGACCATGTATCACCAGATGGAAGAGGACATGGACGTCAATTGCGGCGTCATCGCCTCGGGCGAAAAGACCATCGCCGGCATGGGCCGCGAGATCTTCGAGCTGATCGTCGAGACGGCTTCGGGCCGCAAGACCAAGAGCGAGGATTTTGGCTACGGCGACAACGAGTTCGTGCCGTGGCATCTCGGCGCGACGCTCTAGATTTGACTTATATCTCGTAGACTTGCCAGGCCAGATGTCGGCCGGCAACGGGGAGGTTGCGCATGGAAAAACGCCGCATCGGCCAGACGGCGCTCGAGGTCACCGAGATCAGCTTCGGTGGTGCCGCGCTCGGCGGCCTCTACCGGGCCTGTTCACGCGAACAGGCGATGGAGACGCTGCAAGGCGCCTGGGAAGCTGGCCTGCGCTATTTCGACACCGCGCCCTTCTATGGTTTTGGTCTGTCGGAGCGCCGCTTCGGCGATTTCCTGCGCTACAAGCCGCGCGATTCCTATGTGCTGTCGACCAAGGTCGGCCGCCTGTTCCGACCGGTGCCTGAAGATCAGGTGCCCGATCACTCCTATGTCGATCCGCTGCCGTTCGCGCTGGACTACGACTATTCCTATGACGGCATCATGCGCTCGGTCGATTTCAGCTATGCGCGGCTTGGCCTCAACAAGATCGATATCCTGTACGTCCACGACATCGGCGCCTATACGCACGGCGTAGAGAAGACCAAGCTACACTTTCGCCAGCTGATGGATGGCGGCCTCAAGGCGCTCGAGGAGCTGAAGCGGGCCGGCGCGATTTCCGCCTATGGGCTCGGCGTCAATGAAGTCCAGATTTGCCTCGATGTGATGCGCCGCGCGCCGCTCGACTGCATCCTGCTCGCCAGCCGCTATTCCTTGCTCGACCGCAGCGCGGAAGCCGAACTTCTGCCGCTGTGCCTGAAACAACAGACGTCGCTGGTCATCGGCGGCGTCTTCAACTCCGGCATATTGGCAACAGGTCCCGTAACTGGCGCGCATTTCGACTATGCGCCAGCAAACGCGGACGTCCTTCACCGGGTCGACGCCATGGAGAAGATCGCCAGCGAAGGCGGCTACCCCTTGGCCGCCGCCGCCTTCCAGTTTCCGCTGCACGAACCGGTGGTGGCCACTGTGCTGACCGGTACCGCCAAACTGGCGAACCTGACGCGCAATCTCGAACTGCTCGACGTCGACGTGCCGAAAACGGAGTATGCCAAATATCGTCCCTACACAGTGGTGCAAGAGCTGGCGTGAACCAGCGCCATTTTTTAGGCCTCGATGAGAGTTCCAATTTCACAAATCCGCGACCCAGCCCAAAGAATGAACATTCCATATTGACTACTACATGGAATTAATATTCCATGTTTTTACGAACGGAACGGGAGCGTGGGCTGCGCCAAGGGAGGAGCAGCGTGTGAGCGTGCGAGTATGTGTCCGCTTCGATAGTGGGACCGGCTCGAAACACCGCTTGCATCGTCCAGATCGATGCACTATCAAAACAGCGTAAATGTTTTTTATTGATAAAGTTCCGTTTGGGCCACGCCTATCCGAACCGAGCTTTCGTAACGTTCACCGGGCGACTTAGGGAGGATCCTAAATGAAATTCGTGACCAGCATACTCAACCGCCGCGCCGTCATCGCGCTGGCAGCAGCTTCGATGCTCGCCGGAACCATGCATACCGCACCGGTTTCCGCGGCCGACGTGACCATTCCGATCATCGTCAAGGACACCACGTCCTTCTACTGGCAGATCGTTCTGGCCGGCGCCCGCAAGGCCGGCAAGGATCTCGGCGTCAATGTGCCGGAGCTCGGTGCCCAGGCTGAGACCGACGTCAACGGCCAGATCTCGATCCTCGAAAACGCCGTCGCCAGCAACCCGGCGGCCATCGTCATCTCGCCGACCGAATTCAAGGCGCTCGGCAAGCCGATCGATGAAGCCGCTGCCAAGGTCAAGATCATCGGCATCGATTCCGGCGCCGACTCCAAGGCCTTCACTTCGTTCCTGACCACCGACAACGTCCAGGGTGGCCGCGTCGCCGCTGACGGCCTCGCAGCCGCCATCGGCGCCGCCAATGGCGGCAAGATCGAGGGCGACGTCGCCCTGATCACCAACGCACCCGGCGCCGGTTCGCTCGAACAGCGCAAGCAGGGCTTCACCGAACAGCTCAAGGCCAAATATCCAGGCCTCAAGCTGGTCGCCGACAAGTACGCTGACGGCCAGGCCACCACCGGCCTCAACATCGCCACCGACCTGATCACCGCCAACCCGAACCTCAAGGGTATCTTCGCCTCCAACCTGATCATGGCGCAGGGCGTCGGTCAGGCTGTCGCCGAAAACAACCTTGGCGGCAAGCTGGCGCTGGTCGGCTTCGACAGCGACGAGAAGCTGATCAAGTTCCTCAACGATGGCGTCATTTCCGCCCTCGTCGTCCAGGATCCCTACCGGATGGGCTATGACGGCATCAAGACCGCGCTCGCCGCCTCGAAGGGCGAGAAGGTCGAAGCCAATGTCGACACCGGCGCCAATCTGGTGACCAAGGACAACATGAAGGATCCCAAGATCGACGCGCTGCTCAACCCGAAGCTCAAGTAGGCATCGGTATGAAACCTGTTTCCGGGGCCTCGCGCCCCGGAAACATCAGCTTCTGGCACAAACGGCTTGGCAATCCGCTGCCTTGGGCTAGGCTGCAAATGAGGTGCGTTATGGCCTCGCAGCCTGCCAACCGTGAGACCAATCTGGGAGGATTGCCATGATTTCGACAGCGCAGGACCTGCATCCCGCCCCCGCGCTGCAACCAGGGCGGACGATCCTCGAATTGCGGGGACTGGAGAAGCGCTATCCCGGCACGCACGCGTTGAAGCCGGTCAATCTTGCTTTCAAGTCGGGCGAAATCCACGCCATCGTCGGCGAGAATGGCGCCGGCAAATCAACTCTCATCAAGCTCTTGACCGGCGTCATGCCGCGCACTTCCGGAGAAGTCATCTGGGAGGGCCAGCCGGCGGCGCTCGCGACACCGCATGAGGCGATGGCGCTCGGCATCAATGCGGTGCACCAGGAGGTCGTGCTGTGCCGTCACCTGACGGTCGCCGCCAACATGTTCCTCGGCGAGGAGAATTCCCGCTTCGGCATCCTGCAGCAGCGCGCCATGGTCAGGGAAGCGCAGAAGATCATCGACGATCTCGGCTTCGACCTGCCGGCGCATGTCACGCTGGGTGATCTCACAATCGGCCAGCAGCAGCTGATCGCGGCGGCCCGCGCCACCGTGCGCGGCACCAAATTCCTGATCTTCGACGAGCCGACCGCTTACCTCACCCGCAAGGAGGCCGACCAGCTCTTCACGCTGATCCGCCGATTGAAGGGCGAAGGCGTGACGATCATCTATATCAGCCACCGCATGGAGGAAGTGTTCGAGCTCGCCGACCGTGTTTCCGTGCTGCGCGACGGCACGCTGGTCGGCACCCGCAACATCGCCGAGACCAACGATGCCGAGCTGGTCAAGATGATGATCAACCGCTCGATCGAGCAGGTCTACCACAAGGAGCATTTTACGCCGGGCGCCGCCATCATCGAGGCAAGGAACCTGTCCGGCAAGGGCTTCGAGGATATCTCGATGACCGTTCGGGCCGGCGAGATCGTCGGGCTGTACGGTTTGATCGGTGCCGGGCGCAGCGAGTTCGTCACCACGCTCTACGGTCGCCACCGCAAGTCTGCCGGCCAGATTCTGTGGCAAGACAAGCCAGTTCAGATCAATTCTGAACATGACGCGATCAAGCTCGGCATGGCGCTGGCTCCGGAAAGCCGCCGCGATCAGGGCCTGTGTCTCAATTTGCCGGTTGGGCTCAATCTCAACCTGCCGATCTACAAGCGCATTTCGAACAATCTGCTGATTTCGAGCGCCCAGGAAAAGACGCAAGCCGACCGCCAGATTGCCGATCTGCGCATCAAGACGCCAACGCGCGGCGCACTCGCCTCCAGCCTGTCGGGCGGCAATCAGCAGAAGATCGTCATCGGCAAATGGCTGGCGCACGGCGCCAAGCTGTTCATCTTCGACGAGCCGACGGTGGGCGTCGATGTCGGCACCAAGGCCGAAATCTACCGCCTGTTCGGCGCGCTGCTGTCGAAAGGCGCCGGCATCATCCTGATCTCATCCTATCTGCCGGAGGTCTATGAGCTCGCCGACACGCTGCATGTGTTCCGGCGCGGCAGGCTGGTGGCCAGCCACGGCTTTCGCGCCGCCAGCCATGAAGACGTGCTGACGCAGGCGATCGGCTAACAACAAAAGAAGAAGCGGAGGAACCATGAGCACCGAAGTCATACCGGTCGAAAAACCGAAGCGGAACTACAACGTCCTGTTCGGGCTGACGCTGCTGGCTTTGCTGGTGCTGCTCTGGATCATCCTCTCCTTGGCGACGCCAAGCTTTGCCTCGGGCAACAACATCGCCAATCTTCTGCGCCAGGGCTCGATGATCGCCATCATGGCGGTCGGCCAGACCTTCGTCATCATCACCGGCGGCATCGATCTGTCGGTCGGCGCCGTCGTCGGCTTCGCCACCGTCATCGTTGCCCTGCTGATCAATGCCGGTGTCCCCATATGGCTTGCCATTCTGGCGACGCTGCTGGTCGGCGTTGCCATCGGCATGTTTCACGGTTTCGGCATCGTCAAGATGGGCCTGCCACCTTTCATCATCACGCTGGCGACGCTCACCTCGCTGCGCGGCATCGGCTTGCTGATGACCAACGGCAATTCGATCAACATCAACAGCGACAGCTTCACGGCTTTCTCGCGCAATTCCTTCATCGGCATCCCCAATTTGTTCTGGATGGTCATTCTGGTCGGCATTCCGGCCTATGTTTTCCTGCATCACAGCCGCTGGGGCCGGTATCTCTTCTCGGTCGGCTCCAACGCCGAGGCCTCGCGCCTCTCCGGCGTCAACGTGCAGCGCACCATCTACATGGCCTACACGCTGTCGGGCCTGTGCGCGGCCTTCGTCGGCGTGCTGCTTGCCGCCCGCATCGGCATCGGCAATCCGACCCAGGCAGAGGGCTGGGAACTGCAGGCAATCGCCTCGTCGGTCATCGGCGGCACCTCGCTGTTCGGCGCCGTCGGCTCGGTGCATGGGCCGCTGCTCGGCGCCTTCATCCTGGCCACCATCAACAACGGCGCCAACCTGCTCAACGTCAACTCGTTCTGGCAGCGTATCATCACCGGCGCGCTGATCATCATCATCGTCTACTTCGACGGGCTACGCCGCCGCGGCAAGTAGACCGACGAGCAATCAATCGCCGGACCGCCACACAAGCGGGGCCGGCGATTTCATCGGAGCAATTCCAGGAAAAGTGTGAAGCGGTTTTCCCACAGGAATTGCTTCAAGAATGAGACAGACTGGATCAAGATATGAAAGCCGTCGTCTGCCGCTCGCCCGGCGACCTTGCCCTGGAAGACCGTCCCGCGCCTGGAAAACCACCCGCTGGCTGGGCGCTGGTGGCAGTCAGCCATGTCGGCATCTGCGGCACCGACTACCACATTTTCGAGGGCAAGCACCCGTTCCTCGCCTATCCCCGCATCATGGGCCACGAGGTGTCGGGAACGATCGTCGAGACCGGTGAAGGCGTCGACCTTGCGGTTGGTGAACCGGTCGTCATCAATCCCTATCTGTCCTGCGGCAAGTGCATCGCCTGCCGGCACGGCAAGCCGAACTGCTGCGTCAAGATCGAGGTGCTCGGCGTGCATCGCGACGGCGCCATGTGCGAGAAGATCCTGGTGCCGGCGCAAAACCTCTATCCGGCCAATGGCCTGTCGCTGGCCGACGCCGCCGCCGTCGAATTCCTGGCCATCGGCGCGCATGCCGTGCGGCGTGCTAGGGCTGATGCCGGTGCCCGCACGCTGGTCATCGGCGCCGGCCCGATCGGGCTCGGCACCGCCATCTTCGCCCGCATCGCCGGGCTCGACGTGGCGCTGCTCGACATGAGCAGCGAACGGCTTGCCTTCGCGGCGGCCGAACTCGGCTTCCAGACCCTCGACGGCTCGCGCGGCTCGGTACCCGATCTGATCAGGGAAGCGACATCAGGCGAAGGCTTCGACGTGGTCTTCGACGCCACCGGCAACACCGCCTCGGTGCAGTCGGCCTTCGCCCATGTCGCGCATGGCGGGACATTGGTGCTGGTCAGTGTGGTCAAGGACGACATCGTCTTTTCCGACCCGGAATTCCACAAGCGTGAAATGACGCTAATCGGCAGCCGCAATGCGCTACGTGCCGACTTCGACCATGTCGCTGCCTCGATCCGCAACGGCGCCGTACCGCTGGCCAAGCTCGTCACCCACCGTACCTCGCTTGCCGATACGCCGCGCGATCTCGCCCGCTGGGCACATGAGAAGTCCGGCCTGATCAAGGCTGTGATCGCAATTGGATAAACTGCGACGGACGCTTAGAGCGCCGACAGCTTCAGCTCGACCCGTTCCGCCGGGAAGCGTGACTCCGAAAACTGGACCGGCTGGCCGTCAGGCGTGACATTGACGGAGGTCGTCACCAGCACGATGGCGCCCGGCTGCAGGGCGAGGTCGGCGAGATCGGCCGCATCGGCGTGGCGCGCCGACAGCACGGTGGACTGCCTGAGATAATCGTCTATGCCGAAACGAGCCAACGACGCGGTAATCGAGCCGGTCTCAGCCATCGCCTTCTCGATGCCGGCAAAGCGCTTGGCCTCAAACCAGCCGGCGGCGCGTGACACAGGCCGTCCATCGGCTTCGCCGCGCGTCTCCAACCTTATCACCTCGGCGCCCCTGGCAAGGCCAAGCCCCTCGGCGACACGCTGGCTGGCCGGCTCGACCGATGAGGAGAGCAGCACGATATGCCGTTCCGACGTCTGCCCTTGCAGGCCTGTCGAAAAGCGCGTGCGCGCGCCGATCGGATAGGACAGCCGCTTGCGCGACAGGACGAAGGTGCCGCGCCCCTGCTCGGCCCGCAGCACACCTTCCTGCACGAGGGCCGATATGGCGCTGCGCACCGTGTGGCGGTTGACGCCATAGCGTTCGGCGAGCGCCACTTCCGGCGGCAGCGCGGCATTCTCGGCGAAGTCGCCCACCGCAATTCCGTGCAGGATCTTGTCGGCAATCTGCCGCCACAGCGACACGCCGCTGCGCCGCTCGATGCTGTCGGCCGCCATTTGCCCAATCATGACTCGCCCCCGGCCCTGTCATCCACCCGTCATGGACACACGTTAGGTAATATGTATAATTTGTATAGTTGTCTATATCAATAGACAAATTTAGCCAAGAGGAATGTTGCTGATGCGAGGACAGGAAGCCCGCGACCAGGCCGAGCGCAAGGCCGCCATGGCGACACTGGCGCAATCGAGCGGCGACGATATCGTCCGGCTCTGGAACGAGGCCGGCCTGCCTTCGCAAGCCGAATTGCTGCGCGGTCCCGAGACCGGCCTGGTGACGCTGCGCGGCCGCATCGGCGGAGGCGGCGCGCCCTTCAATGTCGGCGAGGCGACCGTCACCCGCGCCACCGTGCGGCTGCCGTCCGGACAGGTCGGCCATTGCTATGCGCTTGGCCGCGACAAGCAGAAGGCAAAGCTGGCGGCAATAGCCGACGCGCTGTGGCAGGACCCTGCCCGCCGCGCCGAGGTCGAGGCCAGGCTGATCGCGCCTTTGAGATCGGCGCTCACCACTGCCCATGAAAAACGCCGCGCCGAGACGGCGGCTACGAAGGTGGATTTCTTCACCATGGTTCGCGGAGAAGACTGATGGATATCGCAGCGCAATCGATCGAGGGCGGTTTCGCCGATCCGGTGTTCAACGCCCAGACCGTTTTCCGTGCCGTCATGGACGCCATGGCGCGGCCGGGCAGTGCGCAGCCTCTGCCGACCTTGGCCCGCCCGCCGGCGCCGCTCTCGGCAATCGCCGGTGCCGTAGCCCTGGCGCTGTGCGACAACGACACGCCGCTCTGGCTCGACCCGGCCCTGCACGCCTCCGCCGCGATCGGCTCCTGGCTTGGTTTCCACACCGGCGCGCCGCTGGCCAACACGCCGGCCGACGCGCATTTCGCATTTGTCGCCACGCCGGCCGAGATGATGGCGCTGGACGGCTTTTCGCAGGGCACGCAGGATTATCCCGACCGCTCGACCACACTGATCCTGCAGGTCAGCGACCTCACTTCAGGCGCTCCGCTGCTGCTCGAAGGTCCTGGCATCGAAACCAGCGCCACGATCGCGCCGGCGCAGATGCCGCGCCACTTCGTCGAGCAGTGGAAGCAGAACACCAAGCGTTTTCCGCGCGGCGTCGACATCATTCTCGCCACCGCTGAAGGCATAGCCTGCCTGCCGCGCACGACGCGCATCAAGACGATGGAGGCGTAGCATGTATGTCGCGGTAAAAGGCGGCGAGGCCGCAATTGCCAACGCCCACAGCCTGCTCGCCGACCGCCGGCGCGGCGACCGATCGGTGCCCGCACTTCGCCTCGACCAGATCGTCGAGCAATTGGCACTCGGCGTAGACCGGGTGATGAGCGAAGGCTCGCTCTATGACCGGGAACTGGCGGCACTCGCCATCGTCCAGGCGCGCGGCGACATGATCGAGGCGATCTTCCTGGTGCGCGCCTACCGCACCACGCTGCCGCGCTTCGGTTACTCCAAGGCCATCGACACCAGCGCGATGCGGGTCGAACGGCGCGTCTCTGCAACCTACAAGGACCTGCCCGGCGGCCAGTTGCTTGGGCCGACCTTCGACTACACGCACCGGCTGCTCGATCCCGAGCTTGCCGGCGGCGCCGATGTCGCTGAGCCGTTGCGGCGTGACACCGAAGCGCAGGCCATGCCGCGCGTCTCGGCGATCCTCGCCCGCGAAGGCCTGATCGAACCGGACGGCGACATGCCGCAGGACCATGTCCCCGGCGACATCACCCGAGAGCCGCTGGAATTCCCGATGGCCCGCGACATCCGCCTGCAGGCGCTGTCACGCGGCGATGAGGGTTTCCTGCTGGCGCTTGGCTATTCCACCCAGCGCGGCTACGCCCGCAACCATCCCTTTGTCGGCGAAATTCGCATCGGCGAGGTCGAGCTGGAGTTGGACGTTCCCGAACTGCCCTTCGCAGCCCCCCTCGGTGCTGTGCGAGTCACCGAATGCCAGATGGTCAACCAGTTCAAGGGGTCGGCCAAGGCGCCGCCGCAATTCACGCGCGGCTACGGCCTCGTCTTCGGCCAGAGCGAGCGCAAGGCGATGGCCATGGCGCTGTGCGACCGCGCGTTGCGCGCTTCCGAACTCGGCGAAGACATTGTCGCCGCCGCCCAGGACGAGGAGTTCGTCATCTCGCACTCCGACAACGTCCAGGCGACCGGTTTCGTCGAACATCTGAAGCTGCCGCACTATGTCGACTTCCAGGCCGAACTCGACCTCGTCCGTCGCATGCGCGCCGAATACGAAGCCCGCGAGAACCCGGCAAAGGTCGAAGAGAAGCGGCAGGCCGCGGAATGATCCAAGGCCTGTCCCATATGACCTTCATCGTCAGGGATCTCGAGCGGATGACCGCGATCCTTGAAGGCGTTTTCGATGCACGCGAGGTCTACGCCAGCGACGCCGAACAGTTCTCGCTGTCGCGCGAAAAATTCTTCCTGATCGGCGACATCTGGATCGCCGTCATGGAGGGCGAGGCGCTGCCGGAGCGCAGCTACAACCACATCGCCTTCAAGATCGATGACGCCGATTTCGAAGGCTATGCCGAGCGCGTCGGCAAGTTCGGGCTGGAGATGCGCCCGCCACGCCCACGCGTCGAGGGGGAAGGCCGCTCGATCTATTTCTACGACGACGACAACCACATGTTCGAACTGCACACCGGCACGCTCAATGAGCGGTTGGCGCGCTACGCCAGGGGATTGGAGGCGGTACAATGAATTTAGTGCCCGCCCCCGTGGCCGCCACCATCGTGGGAATGACCGCCATACCCGGAGTAGTCAGCATTACTGATACCTATGGACTCACCGTGAGAGCCCTCTCTGGAGGCGGGAAGAATCATGCGCCGAAGGAAAAAGAGAACGACGCCGGCGAACACCACCAACAGAATTCCGAGATGCATCCATCCGGTCGAGTTCATCTGAATTCGCCCCTGTTCCCGCGTCCTGGACCCCAATTCAATAGCACAAAGCGGACGTGATCACCATGACCGACATCGCCACCTACAACTTCGCCTATCTCGACGAACAGACCAAAAGGATGATCCGTCGCGCGATCCTCAAGGGCATCGCCATCCCCGGCTATCAGGTGCCCTTCGCCTCGCGCGAAATGCCGATGCCCTACGGTTGGGGCACCGGTGGCGTTCAGGTAACCGCCTCGATCATCGGCCCTGATGATGTGCTGAAGGTCATCGACCAGGGCGCCGACGACACCACCAATGCGGTCTCGATCCGCGCCTTCTTCAAGAAGGTCGCCAATGTCGCGGTGACGACGGATACCGCCACCGCCACCATCATCCAGACCCGCCACCGTATCCCCGAGCATCCGCTGACGGCAGGCCAGGTGCTGGTCTACCAGGTGCCGATCCCCGAGCCGCTGCGCTTCCTCGAACCGCGCGAGACAGAAACGCGCAAAATGCATGCGCTGGAGGAATACGGGCTCATGCATGTGAAGCTCTATGAGGACATCGCCAAGCACGGCCGCATCGCCACCACCTATGCCTATCCGGTCAAGGTCGAGGGCCGCTATGTGATGGACCCGTCGCCGACGCCGAAATTCGACAATCCCAAGATGCATCGCTCACCGGCCCTGCAGCTGTTCGGCGCCGGCCGCGAAAAGCGCATCTACGCGGTGCCGCCCTTCACCGAAGTCGTCAGCCTCGACTTCGAGGACCATCCGTTCGAGGTGCAGACCTTCGACCAGCCCTGCGCGCTGTGCGCGGCCGAGAATGTCTATCTCGACGAGGTCATCCTCGACGACCATGGCGGCCACATGTTCGTCTGCTCCGACACCGACCATTGCGAGAAACGGCGTGCGGACGGCCATCGCGGCCATCTTGCCCCGGAAACCCCTGCCGCAGGAAACTTGGAGCCGGCACAATGACCGACGAACCACTGCTGCGCGTCTCGGCGCTGTCCAAATTCTACGGCTCGCGCGTCGGCTGCGACAACGTCTCCTTCGACCTGTGGCCGGGTGAAGTCCTGGCCGTCGTCGGCGAATCCGGTTCCGGCAAGACGACACTGCTCAACTGCCTGTCGACACGGCTGTTGCCCTCCTCCGGCACCGCCAGCTACCGTATGCGCGACGGCCAGTTCCGCGAGCTCTACCGCATGAGCGAGGCCGAGCGCCGGTTCCTGATGCGCACCGACTGGGGCTTTGTCCACCAGAACCCGGCCGATGGCCTGCGCATGACGGTGTCGGCCGGCGCCAATGTCGGCGAGCGGCTGATGGCGGTCGGCGACCGTCACTATGGCAAGATCCGCGCCACAGCCGTCGACTGGCTGTCGCGCGTCGAGATCGAGGAAGACCGCATCGACGACGAGCCGCGCGCCTTTTCCGGCGGCATGCGCCAGCGCCTGCAGATCGCCCGCAATCTCGTCACCGGCCCACGGCTGGTGTTCATGGACGAGCCCACCGGTGGCCTCGACGTCTCGGTGCAGGCGCGCCTGCTCGACCTGTTGCGCGGGCTGGTCACCGATCTTGGCCTCGCCGCCATCGTCGTCACTCACGACCTCGCCGTGGCGCGGTTGCTGTCGCAGCGCATGATGGTGATGAAGGACGGCCGCGTCGTCGAAAGCGGCCTCACCGACCGCGTGCTCGACGATCCGCGCGCGCCTTACACGCAGCTTCTCGTTTCTTCCATTTTGCAGGTGTAACGATGCCAACTCCGCTCGTTGTTTCCGACGTCGCCAAGAGCTTCACCATGCATCTGCGCGATGGCATCAAACTGCCCGTCGTCGCCGGTGTCTCCTTCTCGATCAAGGCTGGGGAATGCACCGTGCTCGGCGGCCCGTCCGGCGCCGGCAAGAGCTCGATCCTGAAGATGCTCTACGGCAACTATGCCGTCGACGAAGGCCAGATCATCGTCAAGCATGAGGACGGCCTGATCGATCTTGCCCATGCCAGCCCCCGCACCGTGCTTGCCGTGCGCCGGCAAACGATCGGCTATGTCAGCCAGTTCCTGCGCACCGTGCCGCGCGTCTCGGCGCTTGATGTCGTCGCCGAACCACTGGTCGAACGCGGCGAGGAGCGCGAGACAGCCAGAGGCAAGGCACGCGCGCTGTTGGCGCAGCTCAACCTGCCGGAAAAACTCTGGGCGCTGCCGCCGGCGACCTTCTCCGGCGGTGAGCAGCAGCGCGTCAACATCGCGCGCGGCTTCATCACCGAGCATCCGATCCTGCTGCTCGACGAACCGACCGCCTCGCTCGACGCCAAGAACCGCGACGTGGTGATCGAACTGATCGCCGCCAAGAAGGCGGCCGGCGTCGCCCTGCTCGGCATCTTCCACGACCACGACGTGCGCGAGGCGGTGGCCGACCGCGTCATCGACGTCACCGCTTTTGCTCCGGGAAAACTCGCCGCATGACCAGGAAACTGTCGGAGACGCCGCTGGTCCACCCGACGGCGGAGGTGCACAATACCACGCTGGGCCGCTGGACCGAGATCGCCGACCGCAGCCGGGTTTCGGAAAGTGAACTCGGCGACTATTCCTACATGATGCAGGACTGCGCCGTCTGGTGCGCGACGATCGGCAAGTTCGCCAACATCGCGGCCGCAGTGCGCCTCAATGCCACCAACCACCCGACCTGGCGGCCGACGCTGCACCACTTTACCTACCGCGCCTCGGACTATTGGGACGATGCCGAGCACGAGAGCGCATTTTTCGCCGAGCGGCGCGCCAAGCGCGTCACCATCGGCCACGGCACCTGGCTCGGCCATGGCTCGACCGTCCTGCCCGGCGTCACCGTCGGCGATGGCGCGGCGGTCGGCGCCGGAGCCGTCGTATCCAAGGATGTTGCCCCCTACACCATCGTCGCGGGAGTGCCGGCAAAACCGGTCCGCGAACGCTTCGATCGTCGCACCGCCGAACGCTACCAGGCGCTTGCCTGGTGGGACTGGGACCATGCCAGGCTGCGCGCGTCCCTAGAGGATTTCCGCGAGCTTTCAGCGGAGGCTTTTCTGGAAAAATACGAGGGCTGATCCCTCACATCATCGTCAGGGGAAGCCTGTTCACATCCTTGACACATGACTCGGACAGGACGTCATCTCCCCCAAGGAGATCGCCATGCCCGACACCGTCAGACCCTCGCTCGCCGGATTCTTTGCCGGCTCCAATCCGACCCCGCCGGCACATCTCGGCACGCGCTACGACATTTCGGGCAATTTCCTGACCGAGCCCGGCAACACTGTCGTCAGCCATCTGGTCAGCGGTTCACCGTCCGAGGGCGTGGTGCTTGCGGTGCGCGACAAGATGCTGGCGATGCCTGACGCTGATCGTCTCGCCTTCACGCCGGTGTCCAGCCTGCACATGACACTGTTCCAGGGCATCATCGAATATCGCCGCCGCTTGCGTTACTGGCCGCACGACGTGCCGCTCGACACCAGTATCGACGCCATGACCAGGCTTTATATGGAACGGCTGAAAGGTTTCGAAGGCTTCGGCCCGTTCAACATCAAGGTGGTAGAAATCGTGCCGACCGGTCTCACCGTTGCCGGCGCGACGGACGATGACGTACGCATCATGCGCCAATGGCGCGATGCGCTGGCGGCGCCGTTCGGCTACCGGCACCCCGATCACGACACTTACGTCTTCCACATCACCTTCGCCTATCAGATCCAGCGTCTTGCCGACGACAGGGCGGCGGCATGGCAGGACCTGTTCGATGATGGCCTGGCGCTTTTCGCACGGCAGGCCCCAGTGATCGAGATCAAGGCCCCCGCCTTCTGCGCCTTCCGCGACATGAAGCATTTCGAGGAATTGCTGGTGCTTGGTTGATCGCACCGCAAGGAGCGCCTGACGCCGCGTCTGTGGAGCGTAACAAAACTGACATGCTGGCGACACGGCAGGTTCATGTGGCTGCGTTAGGCGAGAGCCTGACGATTAATATGGTCCCGACTGGAACCTGCCCATGTCAGCAAGCTCTGCCACGCTCGAAATCCGCGGTGTCAGCCGACGATTTGGCAAGAACACCGCCGTCAGCGACATCAACATCTCGATCCCGCAAGGTCAGATGGTCGGCATCATTGGTCGTTCGGGCGCCGGCAAATCGACCCTTCTTCGCATGATCAACCGTCTTATCGATCCCAGCCAGGGGTCGATTTTTTTTGACGGCGCCGATGTCTCCAAGCTGCAGGGCTCGCCGCTGCGGCGCTGGCAGCGCGACTGCGCCATGATCTTCCAGCAGTTCAACCTGGTGCCGCGCCTCGATGTGCTGACCAATGTGCTGCTCGGCAAGCTGAACCACCGTTCGACCATCTCGAACCTGCTTGGCATGTTTTCGCGCGCCGAATGCGCCGAGGCTGTCGCCGCGCTCGAGCGCCTCGACATCGCCCGGACAGCCCTTCAGCCCGCCGGCACCCTTTCAGGCGGCCAGCAGCAGCGTGTCGCCATCGCCCGCGCCATGATGCAGCAGCCCAAGGTGATCCTCGCCGACGAGCCGATCGCCTCGCTCGACCCGCTCAACGCCAAGGTGGTGATGGACTCGCTGCAGGACATCAATCTGCGCGAAGGCATCACCGTCGTCACCAATCTCCACACGCTCGATACCGCCCGTACCTATTGCAACCGCATCATCGGCATGGCCGCCGGCAAGGTCGTCTTCGACGGCCCGCCCGAAGAGCTCAACCGTGAGGCGGTGCGTCTCGTCTATGGCGCAGATAGCAATGGCGGCGAGATATCGGAGGCCATCACCTCCACCAGCGTTGCCTTCAAGCAAAAGATTGCAGCATCCGCCGGACCGCTCGAACCTGCATTTCCGGGTTATTGAGCCGCACTGGATCGTCCGCCCGCGTCAAGGGCACCTGTCAAGATCAGAACGCTGCCGGCGCGGGGCCGGAACCTACAGGAGAGATATCAATGTTCAGGAAGATGGTTTTCGGCGCCGTTTCGGTGCTCGCCATGGCCACCAGCGCCGCTCATGCAGCCGACATGAAGGAATTCCGCGTCGGCATTCTCGGCGGTGAAAACGAGACCGACCGGCTGCGCAACTACCAGTGCCTGGCCGACCATTTGAAGACCGAGTTCGGCTTCGAGAAGGTCTCGCTGTTCCCGGCCGCCGACTATGACGGCGTCATTCAGGGCCTGCTTGGCGGCACGCTCGACTTCGCCGAACTCGGCGCTGCCGGCTATGCAGCCGTCGTTCTCAAGGATCCGAAGGCCGTCACCCCGATCCTCACCACCCAGCAGACCGACGGCGCCACCGGCTATTATTCGATCGGCCTGGCTCTGAAGTCCTCCGGCATCACTGACATCAAGTCGGCCAAGGGCAAGAAGCTCGGCTACGCCGATCCGGATTCGACCTCGGGCTACCTGATCCCGCTGACCCAGATCCCGAAGACCACCGGTGCCTCGAACGAAACCTTCTTCGCGTCGACCCAGTTCAACGGCGGCCACGAGAACAACGTTCTGGCCGTGCGCGACGGCAAGGTTGACGTCGCGGTGGACGATTCCTCCGGCATCGGCGACTTCAAGAACGGCTACACCTCCGGCACCTTCCACAAGGAAGTCGCCAAGGGCGCCGTCGACCCCAACGACTTCGTCGAAGTCTGGCGCTCGGGCCTGATCCCGAACGGTCCGCTGGTCGTGCGCACCGCGCTCGGCGACGACATGACCGCCAAGCTCGCCGCCTTCTTCACCGACCTGCCCAAGAAGGACAAGGCCTGCTTCGAAGGCGTCGAAGGTGGCGATTTTACCGGCTACGTCCCGGTGAAGCCGGACTTCTACAACGTCATCGTCGAAGCCCGTAAGGCAGCCATCGGCGGCTAACGGCGAAATCGAAAAGGGCGGTGTTGGAAAACACCGCCCTTTTTGCATCCCCGATCATGACCCTTTCCGTGACAGCCCCATCCGCGACAGCCTCCTCTGGCGCCACCCACCAGATGGCCGATGCCTGGCGACGCCAGACGTCGCTGCGCCGGTTCTATACGGCGCTTGGCGTCGCCCTGCTGCTTGCCGCGATGTTCGCCAGCATGTGGTTCGCCGACGAAGCCAATGCCGGCCACTTCTTCGACCGGCTGCCGCACATCCTGGATTTCCTGAGCTGGCTGATCCCCAAGGACTGGAACGATGTCTGGCGGGCTCTGTTCGACGTCGCCTCGCCGCACGACACCGGCACGCAGGAGTTCAACTTCCCGCTTGGCCGCATCTATGTCTGGGGCGGTTTCTACATCCCCGAATATTTCGAGCTGATGCTGACCACGGTGAACGTGGCGCTGGTCTCGACCTTCATCGGTTTCATCTTTGCCGTGCCGTTTTCCTTCATCGCCGCGCGCAACCTGACGCCGCACCCGGTGCTGCGGCTGGTCGTCAAGCGCTTCATGGAATTGCTGCGCGCGTTCCCCGAGATCGTCATCGCCGGCCTGTTCGCCGCCATCGTCTCGATCGGCCCGGTCGCCGCCATCATCGCCATCGGCCTGCATTCGATCGGCGCGCTGGGCAAGCTGTTCTACGAGATCAACGAGAACATCGACATGCGGGCCGAGGAAGGCCTGCGGGCGGTTGGCGCCAACTGGTTCGAGCGGGTTCGCTTTGCCGGACTGCCGCAGGTGCTGCCCAATTTCATGTCCTACACGCTGCTGCGGATCGAGATCAACGTCCGCATCTCGACCATCATGGGCGCGGTCGGCGGTGGCGGCATCGGCGAGGAGTTGAAGCTCTCCATCTCGCGCGGCTTCGGCGCCAAGACGCTGGCCATGGTGCTGCTGCTGTTCACCACCATCTTCATCGTCGACCAGTTCTCCGCCTGGCTGCGCCGCAAGCTCGTCGGCGAGCAAGCCTTTGTCATGGGGGCCTGATATGACGGCGATGACCGCAGACGAAATCAGCGCGATCGAGGAACGCTTTCCGCAAGTGTTTCGGCGCCCCGCCTACAAGCGTTTCGGCCCGTTGTTCCTGCTTCTCGGCACCGTGCTCTATCTCGTCTACGCCATGTGGTTCTTCACTCTGCCGCAAGTGCTGCGGGACTCGCACTGGGAGCGCCTGCCGCTCTTCCTGTCGCAGTGGGTCAGCTATGATTTGCAGCCGGAATTCCGTCTCGACCAGCCTGAGATCACGCCCAAATATCCGCGCTTCTCGGCGCTGGGCGACAACCCCAACCCCGACTGGGTGATCAAAGGTCCAGACGGCACCTACACGGTGATGATCGATGGCCCGGCCAAATCCATCACCTTCGACAAGACGCAGGCGACCATCGTGGCCAATGGCCAGACCGTGCCGGTGGCGCTGACCAGCGGCAAGCCGGTGGTTACTGGCCCGGTGCCAGACTGGATCACCGCGCATGACGACGAGGTGGTCGCCAAGATGGGCTTTGCCGGCGAGGTCCGTGTCACCGTCGACCGCGTCAAGGTGCGCAAGCGCTTCCTCGGCTGGGCGAATTTCGTCTTCGACACGCGCTCGCCCTTCTTCGGCAAATCAGCCGGAGAAGTGGTCTCGCTGATCATCTCCGGGCCCGAACTGAAGCCAGGCACCACCAACCTCGCACTGGCCGGCGACAACATCTGGAACAACGCCCAGTGGCAGCATGGCGACGTCTGGACGAAGCTTTTGCAGACCATCGTCATGGCGTTCCTGGGCACGCTGCTCGGCGGCATCGTCGCCTTCCCGCTCGCCTTCTTCGCCGCCCGCAACATCACGCCGAGCGGCATACTCAGCCAGGTGCTCAAGCGTTTCTTCGACTTCATGCGCTCGGTCGACATGCTGATCTGGGCGCTGTTCTTCACCCGTGCCTTCGGCCCAGGACCATTGGCGGGAAGTGCTGCGATCTTCTTCACCGAAATCGGCACGCTCGGCAAAACCTATTCCGAGGCGCTGGAAAACATCGACGACAAACCACGCGAGGGTGTCGTCTCGACCGGCGCCAACGGCCTTCTGGTGCAGCGCTACGGCGTGATCCCGGAGGTGATACCGGTGTTCATCAGCCAGACGCTCTACCAATGGGAATCCAACACCCGCGGCGCCACCATCATCGGCGCCGTCGGCGCCGGCGGCATCGGCCTGAAACTGTGGGAAGCCATGCGCACCAACTCCAACTGGGCCAACGTCTTCTACATGGTGCTGTTGACGCTGCTCGTGGTCTTCATCTTCGACAACATTTCGAATTTCCTGCGCCGCAGGCTCAGCCGCACGATCCATGACTACAACCGGATCCAGGCTGAGCAGGGGTAGCTATCTCAGCATCTCAGGGCATGTCGATATTCGGGTCAGGCCGAGTCGAAAATGCTGGGTTGCGAGAACCGGCCTTCGCCGGCCATAGCCTTCATCGAGCGGAGGCATTTCTGAGGGCTTCGGCCGGCGAAGGCCGGAGCGGAGCGTACTTTTGGGTACGTGAGCACCGGAAGCGCAGGAACCCTGCATTTGCAGGCCGGCCTCACCCGAATATCGACATGCCCTAAGCAGCCTTCTTCCACCCATTCCTGATATGCTGATACCCATCCCGATACACCGCCTCAGGCGTCTCGGAAAAATCGCGCCACACCTTGGTCGCCGCTGCCAGATCCTTCAGCGAACGCCCGAACGCCTCGATGGTCAGCCAGTCGTCATAGCCACTCTTGCGGATGGCCGAAAACGTTTCCTTCCACGGAATGTTGCCACGCCCCGGCACGCCGCGATCGTTCTCGGATATGTGGATGTGCACGACATTGCCGCGATGCTTCGTGTAGGCGCCGATCGGGTCGGCTTCCTCGATATTGGCGTGGAAAGTGTCATACATCGCCTTGATGTGCGGCCGGTCGATGGCATCGATATGCTCCGACAGGTCGGCCATCGTATTGAGAAGGTAGCACTCGAAGCGGTTGAGTGCCTCGAGCCCGATGGTGACGCCCCGCTTTCCGGCATGATCGCCAATGGCACGCTGCGAGGCGACCGAGCGCTTCTTCTCGACGGTTGTCGGGCCGTTGCCGGAGAAAGCACCGAGCGTCGAATGCAGCGGGCCGCTCAGCGTGTTCGCGCCGAGTGCAGCACTGCAATCGACAGCCCATTTCATGTAGTCGATGCCGGCCTTGCGGGTCGCCGCGTCGGCCGAGATAAGGTTCATTGAGGGATCGCCCATCGCCGAGACCGCGGTGCGCTCCAGCCCGATGCGGTCGAGCAGATCGGCAAGCTTCTTGTAGTCATCGGGGACACCGGCAAAGACCGGTATCTCGACACCATCGAAGCCCGTCGCCTTGATGTCCCGCAACAGCGCCTCGTGCTTTTTCGAGACGCTGGTCGTCCATAAGAACATGCACATGCCGATCTTCATCGACGCCCCTCCCCCATTTGACGACGCGCTGGCTATTCCGCCTGCTTCGCGCCATGCCCCCCTCACCTGGTCATGCGACTAAAGCTTCATCCACGCCCCGTTCTTCTTCGAAGACTTCACGCAGGCTTCGATGAAGGCCATGCCCTCGACGCCATCCTGGATGGTCGGGAAGACGACATCCTTTGCCGGCTTGCCACCTTTCTTGCGTGCCGCGCGAATGGCGCGCGCGGCCTCCTGATAGATGTTGGCAAAACCTTCGAGATAGCCCTCCGGATGGCCCGACGGCACACGGCTGACACGGCCGGCAACCGGCAACGAACCGGCGCCATTCCGGGTGAGCAGCTGTTTCGGTTGGCCGAATGGCGTGTACCAGAGATAGTTCGGATCGGCCTGCACCCATTCCAGCCCGCCTTTCGAGCCGTAGATCCGCAGCTTCAGTCCGTTCTCATGGCCGGGCGCCACCTGGCTCGCCCAGATCATGCCCTTGGCCGGATGCGTCTTGCCGGCCGGTTTGAAGCGCAGCATGACGTTGACATTGTCGTCCAGCTGGCGCCCCGGCACGAAGGCGTCGAGATCGGCCGACAGCGAATCGAGCTCCAGCCCGGAGACGAAGCGGGCGAGATTGTAGGCATGCGTGCCGATATCGCCCAGTGCACCGCCCGCACCCGCCTGCTTGGGATCGGAGCGCCACGCCGCCTGCTTCTGGCCGGTGGCGGCAAGGTCCTCGGTCAGCCAGTCCTGCGGATATTCCGACTGCACGATGCGGATATCGCCAAGTTGCCCCTTGGCCACCATTTCGCGCGCCTGCCGCACCATCGGATAGGCGGTGTAGTTGTGGGTCAGCACGAACACCTTGCCGGTCTTCTCGACGATCGCTGCAAGCTTCTTGGCCTCGGCCAGCGTGGTCGCCAGCGGCTTGTCGCAGATGACGTGGATGCCGGCCTCGAGGAAGGCCTTGGCCGCCGGCACATGGACATTGTTGGGGGTGACGATCGCCACCGCCTCGATGCCGTCGGGGCGTTTCGCCTCGGCCTTGGCCATCTCGGCATAGGACGCATAGCTGCGATCCGGGTCGAGCCCGAGTTCGGCGGCCGAAGCCTTGGCTCGCTCGGGATTGGCCGACAGCGCACCGGCCACCAGCACGAAATCATTGTCCATGCGCGCCGCGATGCGATGCACCGCACCGATGAAGGCGCCTTGCCCGCCGCCAACCATGCCATAGCGGATCGGGCCGCCTCCCGTTTCCGACTTCGATGCGCCAACCATGTTCTTCTCCGTTAGATACCCATCATGCCGCGCAGCACTTTCTTGTCCGTCGCGCCGCCGGCAAAATCGTCGAATGCCTTTTCCGTCACCCGGATGATGTGGTGCTGGATGAAGGGTGCGCCCTCGGCCGCACCGTCTTCCGGGTGCTTCAGGCAGCACTCCCATTCCAGCACCGCCCAGGAATCATAATTGTACTGCGTCAGCTTGGAGAAGATGCCGCCGAAATCCACCTGCCCGTCGCCCAGCGAACGGAAGCGGCCGGCGCGGTTGGTCCAGCTCTGATAGCCGGAATAGACACCTTGCCGCCCGGTCGGATTGAACTCGGCGTCCTTGACGTGGAAGGCCTTGATGCGCTCGTGGTAGATGTCGATGAATTCGAGATAATCGAGTTGCTGCAGCAGGAAATGCGACGGGTCGTAATTGATGTTGCAGCGCCTGTGGCCGCCGACCGCGTCGAGGAACATCTCGAAGGTGGCACCGTCGAACACGTCCTCGCCGGGATGGATCTCGTAGCCGACATCGACGCCATTGTCCTCATAGACATCGAGGATCGGCTTCCAGCGCTTGCCGAGTTCGGCGAAAGCTTCTTCGATCAGACCGGCCGGCCGCTGCGGCCAGGGATAGAGATAGGGGAAGGCCAGCGCGCCGGAGAAGGTGACAGACGCGTTGAGCCCAAGATTGCGCGACGCCTTGGCGCCGAACTTCATCTGCTCGACCGCCCATTTCTGCCGCGCCTTGGGATTGTTGTGGACCGATGCCGGCGCAAAGCCGTCGAACTGCGCGTCATAGGCCGGATGCACCGCCACCAACTGCCCCTGCAGATGCGTCGACAGTTCGGTGACCTCGACGCCGGCCTCAGTGCAGATGCCCTTCACCTCGTCGCAATAGGTCTTGGAAGACGCCGCCTTCTTGAGGTCGAACAGCCGCGCGTCCCAGGTGGGGATCTGCACGCCCTTATAGCCGAGACCGGCGGCCCATTTGGTGATCGAGGCCAGCGAATTGAATGGCGCTACATCACCCGCGAACTGCGCCAGAAACAGTCCAGGGCCCTTCATTGTCGTCGGCATCGGCATCCTCCCTCATTGTGTCGCGACCAAGCATAGCGCCGATTGGAAGCAGGGCCAGCCATTTTGGTCTTCTCGCACCGGGCGCTTTGCAGGCACTGCCATTCTGGTATTACCAAATAGGGGAATTTGGTCAAGCCTCACAATGCATCGCCGAAGCCCTCGGCACATCCGAAATATCGACATATATCGCAATATAATCAATGAAATAATCCGCACGAAGAGTTGCGTTGCCGCACTTCTTGCCGTTCTATGGAATTTGCTGTAGACCTCGCTTCAGGCCCAATTGGTCGAACCAGTTTGCGAGAAAAGGCTGGGGATGCCTTGGGGAGGAACCCTTGCGTCGTCTTTTGGCAACGCATGTCGCAGGCAAACCATACGGACGAATTTGGGAAGGACAGACCATGCATCTTTCGACGCACAACTGGATGCGCGCGGAGCCGTTGGAGGTGACGCTGAAGCGCATCAAGAAATTCGGCTATGAGTCGATCGAGATTTCCGGCGAACCCGAACAGTACAAGACCAAGGAGACGCGGGCGCTCTTGAAGGAGCATGGCATCCGTTGCTGGGGCGCGGTGACCCTGATGCTGGGCGAACGCAACCTTGCCGCCAGGAACCAGGGCCAGCGCGAGCGCTCCGTGCAGTACGTCAAGGACGTGCTGACCATGGTCAGCGAGCTCGACGGCGAGATCATCACGCTCGTTCCCGCAACCGTCGGCAAGGTGGTGCCGGATGGCACCGAGGAAGAGGAATGGAAGTGGGTCGTCGACGCGACCCGCGAGTGTTTCACCCATGCCAAGAAGGTCGGCGTCAAGATTGCCGTCGAGCCACTGAACCGCTTCGAGACCTATCTGTTCAACCGCGGCGCCCAGGCGCTGGCGCTGGCCGACGCGGTCAGCCCCGAATGCGGCGTCTGCCTCGACGCCTACCACATCCACATGGAGGAATTTAACGTCCATGATGCGATCCGTCAGGTCGGAAAGCGCCTGTTCGACTTCCATGTCGCCGACAACAACCGCTTCGCCGCCGGCCTCGGCCAGATCGACTGGCCCGCAATCATCGCCACCTTGAAGGAAGTCGGCTACGACGGCGCGCTGACCAACGAGTTCGTCGCACCGGTCGACCGCACGCCGGCGGCACCCTATCCCGAAATGGTCGAACGCCACCCGGTCGATATCTCGCCCGAGCAGCTGAAGTTCATCCAGGACCACGGCTCCAGCGTGCTGACCGAGAAATTCTACACCGACCAGATGCGCATCACCGCCGAAACGCTGCTGCCGCTGATCAAGTAGTCGACTGCTTCCGGGAAATTTGCCCTTCCGCCCTGACTGGCGGCGGGGCTGGGGAAAGACATGCGCATCAAGACCGTCCAAGCCTGGTGGGTCCGCATCCCGATCGAAGCCGCGAAGCAACATCGCAGCGACTTCGGCCAGGTGACGACCTTCGACGCCGCCATCCTGCGCATCGAGACCGATGACGGGCTGGTCGGCTGGGGCGAAGGCAAGAACGCCGCCGGCAGCGCCGGCAGCTACGGCGCTCTCGTCCACATGCTGAACCATGAGGTCGGGCCGCAACTGATCGGCCGCGACCCCGCCGATATCGGCGTCATCTGGGAGATGCTCTACAATGGCGTGCGCCACGACAGCGCGGCGCGCGCAGGCCATGCCATGCCGCAGCTGGCACGGCGCGGCATGAGCATCGCCGCCATCAGCGCCGTCGACATCGCGCTCTGGGATATTCTGGGGAAATCACTCGGCGTGCCGGTCTGGCGGCTGCTCGGCGGCCGCAAGCTCGACCGCATGCCGGCCTATGCCTCGGGCGGCTGGGCATCGGCCGATGCCATCGGCGAACAACTGAAATCCTACATTGCCAGGGGCGGCTTCAAGGCGCTGAAGATGCGGGTCGGCGCTATGGATGGGGCAGCCCATGTTTCGGCCGCCCGTGTCCGCGCCGCGCGCCAGGCGCTCGGCCCCGATGTCGAGCTGATGGTCGATGCCCACGGCACCTATACGGTGGCCGAGGCCAAACGCTTCATCCATCTCGTCAACGACCTCGATCTCGCCTGGTTCGAGGAGCCTGTGATCGCCGACGACAAGCCGGGCATGGCTGAAGTGCGCGCCTCGGGTGCGGTTCCGATCGCCACCGGCGAGAGCGAGGCGACACGTTATGCCTTCCGCGACCTCGCCGTGCTCAAGGCCGCCGACATCTTCCAGCCCGATCCCGCCTTTTGCGGCGGCATCAGCGAGGCGATGAAGATCGGCACCATCGCCAGCGCCTTCAATCTGCGCTTTGCCCCGCATCTATGGGCCGGCGCGCCCTGCTTCTTCGCCGGCTTGCATGTCTGCGCGGCCTCGCCGTCGAGTTTCACCGTCGAATATTCGCTCGGCGCCAACCCGATGATCCACGATCTGATCGAAGAGACTGTCGAAGCAAAGGACGGTATGATAGCGATCCCGGAAAGGCCGGGTCTGGGAATCACCATCTCGGAGCGGTTCCTGGAGGCGCACGCGCAACGCAGTTGACGATGAAAGAAAAGAACCTTCTCGCGGAACTCGCAGCCTATCTCTTCTCCCATTCGGACAAGGATACGGGCCGGACGCCGTCGGAACGGGAACTGGCGGAGCATTTCGGCGTCAGCCGCGGCCAGATTCGCGAAGCGCTCGCCATCCTGGAAGCCATGCGGATCGTCGAGCGCCGGGCCAAGTCCGGCATCTACATCGACACCAAGCAGGCGAGCGTCGAGGCGCTGGCGCTGTTTGCCCGCGCCGGCCTGCCGCTCGATCCCTTGCAGATTTACGAGACGGTCGAATTGCGCAAGATCCATGAGATCAAGGCGGCCGAGCTTGCCTGCTCGCGCGCCACCGAGGAGAATTTCGAGCGGCTGCGCGAGATCCTCAAGGCATCCGAGGAGCGCATCGCCGCTGGCGAAGGCCTGGCCAAGGAAGACCGCGAGTTTCATCTGGAGATCGTGCGCGCCACCAAGAACAGCGTCTTCCACAACATCTGCAGCGTCTACTATCTGATGGGCGAACAGCGTCTGCCGATCTACTTCAACGATCCCGAACGCAGCGTGCGTTCGCATGCCGAGCACGTGCAGATCTACGAGGCGCTGCTGCGCCGCGACGGCAATCTCGCCCAGGCGCTGATGAGCGCCCATCTGCAAGGCGCGGAGAGCTACTGGAAGGGCCTGATCGAGGGCGGCAAGGCGGTTGCGCCCACAAGCCCGGCACTCGAAAAGGCCTGACCGTGGACCAGCCAAAGATACTGTCGACCCACCCGTTGCACCCGCGCGCCTCGGCCAAGTTGGCAGGAGCTGGCCAGCTTGTCATTGCCTCGGCGATCGATGCCGCCACCCTGACCAGGGAGGCCAAGGACGCCGACATCGTCATCGTGCGCGCGCACCTGCCGCCACAGCTTTTCGAGGGCGCCTGGAAGCTGAGGGCGGCTATCCGCCACGGCGCCGGGCTCGACATGATCCCGATGGAGGCGGCGACCGCTGCCGGCGTGCTGGTGGCCAACGTACCGGCGGTCAATGCGCGCTCTGTCGCCGAACACGTGATGTTCACCGCACTTGCGCTGCTGCGGCAATTCCGCAAGGTCGACCGCGACCTCAGGGCCAAAGGCTGGCTCGCCGGACGCGAGCACGCCAATACCAACAGCGAGCTTGCCGGCAAGACCATCGGCATTGTCGGCCTCGGCGCCGTTGGCCAGGCCGTCGGCCATATCGCCGCGCACGGCTTCGACCTGAAAGTGGTGGCTACGACGCGCAGCATGCAGCCGGCGCCAGACAAGGTCGGCTTCCTCTCCATCGACGCGCTGGTCGAACAGAGCGACATCATCGTGCTCTGCTGTCCGCTGACCGAGGAAACGCGCGGCCTGATCAGTCGCGAACGCATCACCCGCATGAAGCCCAATGCGCTCTTGATCAACGTGTCGCGCGGGCCGGTCGTCGATGACGACGCGCTGATCGAAGCCTTGCAGAAACGTCGCATCGGCGGTGCCGCGCTCGACGTGTTTTCGACGCAGCCGCTGCCGGCCAATCATCCCTATTTCGGCTTTGACAACGTCATCATCACCCCGCATATGGCCGGCATTACCGAGGAATCGATGATGCGCATGGGCGTCGGCGCGGTGGGGGAAGCCTTGCTGGTGCTGGCGGGCAAGCTGCCGGTCAATCTGCGCAATCCCGAAGTGGCCGATCACTACCGGCAGCGGTTTCCGCTCGACATCTAGCGCATCGCGGTTTCGCCCCAATTCTCCGCGACGCTGAGCACCATGTTCGCTTTTCGCTTCGCATTTCTTGGTCTTGCCGCATGTTCGATCGCGGCCTTGCCCTCGCTCGCGGCGGCGCAAAGCAGCGATTACGTCTATTGCAGCAATGGGATCGTCTGCGTCATGGCCCCCTGCCCATCGGGCAATGCGCTCGATCTGGCCACCGGCAAGATCACGAAGGGCGTGGAACTGAACACCACCGAATTGCCGCCGCTGAGCAGATTCGCACCTGACCTCTCCGACAAGCTCCATGCGGGAAAGCTTGTCGTCCGCGGATCTATCCAGCATCGTGGTAAGCCAAGCGATCCGCCGATGCTGGTCATTACCAACATCGAACGCGCGTCCAAGACAGGCGAGCGCAAGCGCTGCGCGGCGCACTGATTGCCTATCCGAGGCACACTGCCCTTCAGAACAGCCGCTCGACTTCAGCAGCAATCCGCAGCAGGCGCTGGTCATGACCATTGCGCGCCACCAGCATCAGTCCGGCCGGCAGCGCCGTATCAGGCATCGGCAGCGAGATCGCGCAGAGGCCGAACTGGTTGGCGACCTGCGTGTTGCGCAGCAGCAGGCCTTCTATACGGTCGCGCAATTCGGCGTCCTCGGCCAGGGAAACGATGGTCGGGGCCGTCACCGGCGTGGTTGGCAGAGCCAGCACATCGACCGATGCCAGCCGCTCATCCATGGCGGCGACGAGCGCGCGGCGGCGGCGCAAGGCCCTGATGTAGACCGGCGTCGGCAGCATGGCCGCGCGCGACAAAGGCCCGCTGACATGCGGATCGACCGGCACCGGTGCGCCTGTTGCCAGCCAGTCGGCATGCACTTCGGCTCCTTCCATGGCAGCGATCGAGCCGCGCTTGGTGGCCGCGCGCATATCGGCAATGAAGTCATCGATCGATATGTCCACCAACCGCGCCCCTGTCCGCTCTATCTTGGCAAGGCTGCGATCGAAGGCCGCGCTGATCTCGCTTTCAGTGTCTTCGAAAAGACGGCCACGCGGAATACCGACACGAAGCCCGGCAAGCGGGAGCGGCAGATGCAGCGGCGGTAGTTCCTCGCCAGCCATTGCGGCGTCGGCAACCGCACACGCGGCAACGCTCAGAGCCAGCGGCCCGATGGAATCCAGTGTCGCAGACAATGGATACGCGCCGGTCAACGGCACACGCCGCGCCGTCGGCTTGAAGCCGACAACACCATTCAACGATGCCGGGATGCGGATGGAACCGCCGGTATCGGAGCCGATCGAAATGTCGCTCGTCCCCTCGCCGACGGAAACGCCGGCACCCGATGAGGAGCCACCGGGAATGCGACTGCTGTCGAGGGCATTGCCCGGCGTGCCGTAATGCATGTTGTCGCCGATCGCGGTGAAGGCGAATTCGGTCATGTTGGTCTTGCCGATGATGACAGCTCCGGCCTGACGCAACCGGCTGACGATGGCCGCGTCGCGCACGGCGGGCATGGCAGTCCTGAGCATCAGTGAGCCAGCCGTGGTCGCCTCGCCGGCGACATCGAACAGATCCTTGATCGAGACAATGGTGCCGTCGAGCGGTCCGAGCGTCACGCCAGCCTTTTTGCGCGCATCGCTGGCGTCGGCCGCGGCTCGCGCTGCCTCGGCATAGAGCTTCGTGAAGACCTTCTCGTCTCCAGCCCGATTGGCAAGACGTGACAGGATGATTTCGAGACGATCGCGGATGGATTGCATGTCGATGTCGGACTCCGCCAGGATGCAACGTCTTTAAGGCAAGCAGCCGATTTGGCCTGCGGAAGGGATAACCCGGCCAGCGTGCCTTTGCACCTGCCAGCGATAGGAAGATACTGATGCTGTACAGAGGCAGCTGTCATTGCGGCAAGGTCGCCTTCGAATTCAAGGCGGAACTCACCGGCGCCATCCGGTGCAATTGTTCGATCTGCTCGCGCAAGGGCGCCCTCTTATGTGCCATTCCGCATGGGAGCCTGACGGTCCTGGCCTGGGGCGATGATCTCGGCAGTTACGCATTCGGCAACCACGCGATGGCGCACCGCTTCTGCCGCACTTGCGGCATCCACCCTTTCGCCGAGGATGTCCGCGAAGGCGGTGAACGCAACGCCTACGTCAATCTCAACTGCGTCGCCGATCTCGACCCTTCCACCCTGTCGGTCTTCAATTTCGACGGCCGCTCGGCCTGAAGCAATTTTGGCTTACCGGTAACCCGTTGCGTCAGCAGGCTTGCCGGCATCCTGGACTTCCGGCACATAGCGCCAGGCATCGGGCCGCGAACCGTCGAGGTCGGTAAAACCATAGACCTGCGCCAACCCGCCGCTGGACAGGGACTGCCCGTTCCAGCGCGCGCGGTTCGGATCCGCCGCCAAGGCGGTAACGGCGCGCCCAACGAAGCGCGGCGTCTCGGAAATGACGAAATGCGGCACAGTGGCGGTTGCATCGCGCCAGTTGTCCTCGCGCACCCCAAAGGCCTCCAGCATCATTTCCGAGCGCATCCAGCCGGGCGTCAACGAGACTGACGTGGCGCCATGTTTCGCAAGGTCCTTGGCGTGCGCCCAGGCCATGCGGTTCACCGCCACCTTGGCCAGGTCGTAGAAGGGCGACAGCCGGTAGTGGTCGGCATTGTATTCAGCCGTGCCGTCGGTGACTTCGACCAGCAGTCCGCCCGCCCGCTCGATCATGAGGGGCAGCGCATGATGGGCGGTGATCAAATGCGTGTCGATGGCCAGCCGCAGCATGCGCAAGCCGTTTTCCAGATTGTGCTCCCAGACAGGCTTGTCCCATTCGAACAGTTTTTCGCCGCCCCAGATGTCGTTGACAAGTATGTCGAGCTGACCCTGTTCAGTGCGGATGCGTTCGACCAGACTTCGTACATCGTCGGCAACCAGATGATCGACCTGTACGGCGATGCCCTTGCCTCCGTTCGCGGAGACCAGTTCCGCCGTTTCCTCAATGGTTTCGGGTCGGGCATATTCTGATTTTTGGCTGCGTGTCGTGCGCCCGGTGACATAGACGGTGGCGCCGGCAGCTCCTAGCTCAACAGCGATACCGCGCCCGGCGCCACGCGTGGCGCCGGCGACCAATGCGACTTTTCCTTGCAACGTCATTGAACTCTCCCGAAAACGGTACGATCGATCAAACTGAGCTGGCTTCCGCCGCTCCTGTCATATATAAATGATCATTCGGTTATATTGAGATGTCAAGATGACAAGACCAAAAACCCAGTCGGACGAGCAGGTGCTGGAGGCAGCGCTTCGGCTGATCCATGGGCATGGTCCGGAGGCGCTCACTTTCGATCGGCTGGCAAAGGCTTGCGGCCTTTCCGGCGCAACTCTTGTGCAGCGTTTTGGAAACAAGGCGCAGCTGAAGCAACGCACGCTTATGCATGCGTGGGACGGTCTCGACGACAAGACCAGGACACTGGGCGCCACCATCGCCATGACACCGGCTGGCGCGATCGAGTTGCTGGTCGCGCTATCGCAAGGCTATGGCGGCATCGATTCCTATGCCGAAGGTCTGCTTGTCCTGCGCGAGGATCTGCGTGATCCCCTGCTCCGGGCGCGGGGTGCGGCCTGGAAGGCATCCCTGTCCAAAATCCTTGCTGATTGCTTCGCGGAGATGCCCACGCCGCCACAGGACATTGGCCTGCTGATGGCATCGCATTGGCAGGGATCGTTGCTGTGGTGGAGTTTCGATCCGACGATCGAACTGGCTGCCTATGTCGAGGACAGTCTCATCCATTTCGTTGCCGCCATCACGACGGCCGTGGCCCGAAAACCGTAGTGGTTGCCGGGCCACCACATAAGGCTGGATTGCTCGCCGAGAGAGACTATTCGGCCTGCTTCGGGCCGCGCAGGAACACCACGATGGCCGCCAGCAGAGTCGCGACGCCGCAATAGGCGAAGGCGCTGGCGACGCCGGCATGATCGACCAGCAGGCCGCCGAAGACGGCGCCGAGCGCGATCGCCACCTGGAACGTCGCCACCATCAGCCCGCCGGCACTTTCGGCCTGGTCGGGGGCTGCCCGCACCAGCCAGCTCTGCAGCCCGACCGGCACCGCGCCGAAGGCAAAGCCCCAGGCGGCAACGGCAAGGGCCGCGACCGTCGGTGAGGCGCCGAAGATCAGCATCGAGGTGGCCGCCAGGGCAATCAGCAACGGCGCCAGGGCGACTGCGGTCTTGAGGTTGCGCTCGGCCAGGATGCCGCCGGCTATATTGCCGAAGAAACCGCCAATGCCATAGGCCAGCAGCACGAGTGAGATCGTCTCGATGTGGAGCACCGGCACCTTTTCGAGGAAGGGGCGCACATAGGTGAAGCCGGCAAAGTGCCCGGACGCGACCAGCAGCACGACCAGCAGAGCCACCCGGATCGACGGCCGTTCCAGCACCTCGAGCAAGGTGCGGAAACTCGCGACACCCACCGGCGGCAGTTTGGGAATGGTGGCCAATTGCACCAGCAGCGCCAGCGCACCGACGATGGTGGCGATCATGAACGCCGTGCGCCATCCCCAGATGTCGCCGACATAGGCGCCGACAGGAGCAGCAGTGACGGTGGCCAGCGAAACGCCGGTCAGGATGATCGACATGGCGCGCGGCATCAGCCGCATCGGCACCAGCCGCAGCGCCATGGCCGCCGACATCGCCCAGAAACCGCCGAGGGCTACGCCGAGCACAACCCGAGCCAGCAGAAGCACGGTGAGCGACGAGGCGAAGGTAGCCAAAAGGTTGGACAGGATCAGGAACCCTGTCAGCATCCACATCACGAACCTGCGGTCCATGCGCCTGGTGATGATCGCCATGGTCGGCGCGGCGATCGCCGCAACGATGGCGGTCGCTGTCACCGCTTGCCCGGCCACGCCTTCGCTGACGCCGAGATCGCGCGCCATCGGCGTCAGCAGGCTGGCGGGCAGGAATTCGGCGGTCACGAGGCCGAAAACGCCAAGCGCCAGCGAGACTACGGCACCCCAGGCCGGTTCGGCTCTCTCGTCGGATTCTGCGGGGTTCGGAAGTGTGGCGTCGATCACACCTGTGGAAGGGTCGGCCATGGTCAGTCTCCGGTCTGTTCGCAGCGCCACATAGGGAATGACCGACCGGGGCTTCCACCCGTTACATGCCTTGCCGTCACGGCTTGGCAGTATGGCCGGCTTCCAGCCTGTTTGCACCGCAACATTTAGCTGCACCGCAACATAGGAAGTGACGGCTTGGAGTTTCCATGTTAAAAACACCAAAATGACCTACAATTCGTCCAAAGTCGCTTTGCCCGCGTCCGGCGACCCGCTGAGCGACATGCTGCGCGGCTTGCGCCTCGACGGTGTCGACTATGGCCGTTGCGTGCTTGGCGAGCCGTGGGCCGTTTCATTTCCCGCGCAGAAAGCGGCGCGTTTCCACTTCATTGGCCAGCAAAGCTGCTGGCTGTTCTCGCCGTCGAAGGAGTGGATCGAACTGTCGGTTGGCGACGCGCTGCTGATCCCGCGCGGCGACGCGCATATTCTGGCCAGCGCGCCAGGCGTGCCGCCCGTTCCGATCGGCCGCTACTCAATCGAACCGGTATGCGAGAACATCTACGACGTCTCAAACGGCTGCGATGGCTGCAAGACGTTGTTGTTTTGCGGCAGCATGCATTTCAACCTCGACGGCTCGCACCCCCTGCTCGACATGATGCCCAGTCTGATGCAGGCGCACAAGCTGATGACCAACGCGCCAGGCATCCAGCATTTGCTTGATGCGATGGCCGGCGAAGTGACGATGGACCGGGTCGGTTCCGGCGGTATTCTGGCGCGCCTTGCCGACGTGCTCGCCGCCACCATCATCCGCTCCTGGGTGGAAAATGGCTGCGGCGATGCCTCCGGCTGGATTGCCGCTGTCCGCAATCCCGATGTCGGCAAGGTGCTCGCCGCCATTCACCTGCAGCCCGACCGCGACTGGACGGTCGAGGCGCTGGCCAGGATGATGGGCGCCTCGCGCTCCGCCTTTGCCCAGCGCTTTGCCACTGTCGTCGGCGAAACGCCGGCCAAATACGTGCTGCGCGTGCGCATGCACCAGGCGCGGCAATGGCTTACCCGGGACGGTTTGAGGGTGTCGGTGACGGCGGCGAAACTGGGTTACGACTCGGAAGCCTCCTTCAGCCGCGCCTTCAAGCGGGTGATGGGCGTGGCGCCGAGCCATCTGCGCAACACCGGCGACGGCGACATCCACAGCTGAGATTCGGATTCGGCACGTCCCGTCAGTCCCTCTGCGGGCTGGAGAAATTGCCAAATCTTTTGGACGGCATGTCATTGCACGCCGGCAGAACCGCCATAGTCTGGCAGGCGGAGGAACCGCCATGCCCAATCGTTCTGCATTTCTAGTACTCGCCACTCTGTGCGTCTTTCCCGCTCGCGCCTTTGCTCTCGAAGACAGCTACCTGCCCGCCGACAAGATCCCTTACGTTGCCGAGGCGCCGGACCAGCCGCAACGGCTGGGTTCGCTATGGGGCGAGCGGGCGAAGGGACCGGCTGGCACGCTGCTGAAGGTCCCCGGCAACTGGCGCGCGCCTGTCCATGGCCACACCGCTGATTACCGCGCCATCGTCATCAAGGGGCTGTGGGCGCACTGGCAGATGGAAGGCGGCGAAGCGACCAAGGTGGTGCTGCCTGTGGGTTCCTACTGGACGCAAAAGGCCAACGAGATGCATGACGACGCCTGCCTCTCGGACACTGAATGCGTGATCCTTTTGATCAATGACACGCCTTACGAGACCTATTTGCCGAAATAGAGCAAGGTGCGGCCTATGACGCGTGCCGCAAGCTGACACCACTGCCCTTGTCGAACAGCACAACCTTGTCCGGGTTCCAGGCAAAGCGCACCGGCTGTTCGATGGCGACATCGGTTCTGGCCGGCACCGTGGCGCGCAGCGTCGTGTCGCCGACCCGCAGCGTCAGGATCTTCTCCACGCCATGGTTCTCGACATCGTGGACGCGTGCCTCGACCGGCGCGCCGCTCTCGAGATAGACATCCTCGGGACGGATGCCGAAGACGAGCGGGCGACCGTCGGTCGCCGCACTCGTCTTGGCTCCCCCTGAGAAAGGCAATTCGAAATTCAACGGCGCCATCACCGCGCGGCCGTTCACCAATCTGCCATCGATGAGGTTCATCGGCGGCGAACCGACGAAGCTTGCCACATAGGTGTCGCGCGGGTTGTTGTAGATCTCGTGCGGCGTGCCGGTCTGGACGATGCGGCCATGATTCAAGACGCCGACCTTGTCACCCATCGACATCGCCTCGATCTGGTCGTGGGTGACGAACAGGAAGGTGGCGCCAAGCTGGATCTGCAGGTTCTTCAACTCCGTACGCAGCGCCTCGCGCAGCTTGGCGTCGAGCGCCGACAGCGGCTCGTCCATCAGGAACACACGCGGCTTGCGCACGATGGCGCGGCCGATCGAGACGCGTTGCATCTCGCCGCCCGACAGCCGGTCGGTCTTGCGATCGAGCAGATGTTCTATCCGCAGTGTACGGGCGGCGCGGTCGACGCGATCCTTGATCTCGGCGTCGGGCAGACGGCGGATCTTCGGCTTCAGCGGAAATTCAAGGTTCTCACGCACCGTGTAGCGCGGATAGAGCGAATATTGCTGCAGCACCAGCGCCACGTCGCGCTCGGCCGCACCCCAATCGGCGACATCGACGCCGTCGATGAAGACCTGACCTTCGCTGGGTTTTTCGAGACCAGCGATCAGCCGCAGCGTCGTCGTCTTGCCAGCCCCTGTTTCGCCGAGCAGCACGAAGAACTCGCCATCGGCGATATCGAGATCGAGCCCGGTCAGAGCCGTGTGGTTGCCGAAGGTCTTGGAAATGTTCTTGAGCTGGATATGGGCCATTACAGTCTCACATCAAGCGACCTGCCGCTTGCCTTGTCGAAGAAATGGGCCTGCGTCGGATCGATCCGGGCAAAGACTTGCTCACCCGGCCCGGCGACGAAGCCACTCTTGGTGCGGGCGCGCAGCATCTTCGAGCCGACCTTCAGGTCGACGATGTCGAAGGAGCCAAGCGGTTCGACGATCTGCGTCTCGACCGCCATGAACCCCTCCGCCGCGTCACGGCGAATGAGCACGCCTTCCGGCCGGATGCCGAGCGCCAGTTCGCCACCGGCATGGCCGTTGAGCTTCGACAGCAGCGTGCGTGGAAACTCGAAACCCGAAGCCGCTCCACCCACCGTCACCGAAGCCGACGACGCCGTCTCGGCAACCGCCGCGTCGGCGACATTCATCACCGGGCTGCCGACGAATTGCGCCACGAACAGATTGGCCGGGCGCGAATAGACCTCGTCGGGTGAGCCGACCTGCTGCAGCACACCCTCATGCATGATGACGATGCGGTCGGCGAGGCTCATCGCCTCGATCTGGTCGTGCGTGACATAGATGGTGGTCGAGCCCTGCTTGATGTGCAGCCGCTTGATCTCGGCGCGCATCTCCTCGCGCAGCTTGGCGTCGAGCGCGCCGATCGGCTCGTCCATCAGCATCGCCTTCGGCCGCCGCACCAGCGCCCTGCCGATGGCGACGCGCTGCATGTCGCCGCCCGAAAGTGCCGATGGCCTCTTGGCCAGCAGATCGGTTATCTGCAGCGTCTTGGCGACCGAGCGCACTTCCTGGTCGATCTCCGCCTTGCTCTTGCGCGTGGCGCGCAAGGGAAAGGCGATGTTCTCGTAGACGCTCATATGCGGATAGAGCGAGAACGACTGGAACACCATGGCGATGTCGCGATCGGCGGCCTTCAAATGCTGGACCGGCTTGCCGTCGATGAGGATGTCGCCCTCGTCGATCGTCTCCAGCCCGGCGACCGCGCGCAAGGTCGTCGTCTTGCCGCAGCCCGACTGGCCGAGCAGGACGATGAACTCGTTGTCCGCAATCTTGAGGTTGAGGTCCTTGATGACCTGGACGGCGCCGAAGAACTTCTGGACGCCGCGAAGCTCGATCTGGGTCAATGCTGTGCTCCCGGATTTCGCGCGGCATGACCGGTGCCGGCCTCCTCTTCAGGCGCGATCTTCGAGGTGATGTTGAAGCCGATCAGTCCGATCAGGATGATGGTCAGGCCGTATGTGTGCAGCAGCATGCTCCACGGCTGGCAGAGCGCCACGATGCCGAGCACCATGAGCACTTGGCTACCGGGTTCCAGATATTTCTGGTTGATGGCGCGAAAGCTCATTTGCGGATCGCTCCAAAGGACATGCCGCGTAACAGATGATTGCGGAGCAGGAAGGTGAAGATCGCGACCGGCAGCAGGAACAGGAAGGTTCCAGCGGCGATGACAGTCCAGTCCGGCAGGCCGGAACCGACCTGGCTCGGGATGAAGGGCGGCGCGGTCTGGGCGCGGCGGTTGGTCATGATCAGCGCGAAGGCATATTCGTTCCACGCCGTTATGAAGCAGAACACCGCGGTGGCGGCGATGCCGGTGGCGGCCTCAGGCAGTACGATCTTGAAGAAGGCCTCCATGCGCGTGTAGCCATCGACGAGAGCGGCTTCCTCATACTCCTTCGGGATTTCGTCCATGAAGCCCTTCATCAGCCACACCGAGAAGGACAGGTTGAAAGCGGTGTAGAGGATGATCAGGCCGATGTGGGAATCGTTGAGGCCGACCGCGCGGTACATTAGGAACATCGGGATCGCCACCACCACCGGGGGCAGCATGCGTGTCGACAGGATGAAGAAGAGCAGATCCGCCTCCCCCTTCACCTTGAAGCGCGAGAAGCCATAGGCGGTAAAAGTACCCATGCCGACCGCCAGCACCGTCGAGGTGATGGCGATGATCAGCGAGTTCAGGAAGCGGCTCGGATAGCCCGACCACTGCACCTGGTCCTTGCCGTCGCGCACGATCTTTTCGCCGCCATCGAAGACGACGCGTTCCCACCATGGAGCCGCCGCGTACTCTTCCGGCGACGGCGGGCTGCGCATTTGCGAGCGCTTGGTGAACAGCTTCACGAAGGGCGAAATCTCGGGCTGGAAGACGACCGTCGGCGGGATGGTCGTGGCCAGATTGCGCGGCTTGAAGGCCGTCGAGGCAATCCAGTAGATCGGCGCCAGGAAGATGATCGTGACCAACAATACGGCGACGATGGCGACGCGGTTGAAGCCGATCTCGGAAGAAGTGCGGACTGCGGCCATCTCAGCGCTCCTTCACCTTGTTGAGATATTTGACGTAGATGTTGGTGATCGCCAGCACCATGATCAGCACGATGTAGGCCAGCGCGCAGGAGCGCCCGGTCTGCCATTCCTGGAACGCCATCTTGTAGAGCCGGATCGAGATCAGCTCGGCCGTCGGCTGGCTGGTCAGGATGTAGGCAAGGTCGAAGGTCTTGAACGCTTCCATGGTGCGGAAGATGACGGCGATCATCAGGATCGGCGCCACCAGCGGCAGCGTGATGCGGAAGAAGGTGTAGAACGGCCCGGCACGATCGATCGCGGCGGCTTCGTAGAGGTGCTTCGGCACCGCCGACAGCCCGGCCAGCGACAGCAGCATGACAAAGGGCGACCACATCCAGATATCGGTCAGCGCAACCGCGTAGAGCGCCATCTTTGGGTCGGCCAGCCACTCGAAATTGCCGAGTCCGAGCGCATAGTTGATGACGCCCCATGATGGGTCATAGAGCAACTTCCAGAACAGCCCTACAACAGCCATGGACAACATCATCGGCAGCAGCAAGAGCGTGGTGATAAGGCCCTTGAGCGGGATATCCCTGTTGAGCAGCATCGCCACGCCGAAGCCGACAAGCAGCTGGCCGGCGACAGAGATGATGACGTATTTCGCGGTGATGGCGAAGTTCGACCAGACATAGGGGTCGTTGAGCAGGTCGCGATAGTTCTGCAGCCCGACGAAATTCGCCGGCGCGTTGGTCGACGCGCGGAAGTCGGTGAAGGAATAGCCAAGCGAATAGATCAGCGGAAAGATGTTGAAGACGATCAGGAACAGGACCGTCGGGATAATGAAGAGGTTGCGGATCGAAATGTCGCTCAGGCCGCGCGCGACCGCCCGCGAGGACCTGTCCAGCGTTGTGATCATCGTGGTCGCCAAGACCCCTGCTCCCGTTTGCAGAAAAAGAAACGGAGGAGGCACCAACGCCCCCTCCGTGATGCATGATTGTTATTGAACGCGGCCGTACTTCTTGAACGTCGCGTTCCAGTCGGTAGCCAGAGCGTCCAGCGTTTCCTTGGCGGTGCCTTCGCCGCCGATCATGTAGGGATAGACGCGCTGGTTGAGCTGCTGCAGCAGTTCGGCGTATTCCGGCACGGCCCAGAAGTCCTTCACCTTGAACATGGTCTCATAGAAGGCCTTGTTGTAGGGCGTGGCACTCTGGAACTCCGGCGACTTGAGCACCGCCGCGCTGCAGGTATAGCCACCAAGGGCCGCCCACTTCTTCTGGGTCTCGTCCTTGATGAACCACTCAAGGAACTTCGTCGCCTCTTCCTGCTTCTTCGAGTAAGAGATGATGGAAATGCCCTGACCGCCGAGAGCGGCGAACTGGTCGCCGTTCGGTCCCGGCGGGTTGGCGAAGAAGCCGGTGTTCTTGGCGTTCGGATTGGACGCCGGATTGATCAGTGAGGGGAAGAACGCGAAGAAGTTCATGCTCATCGCGGCCAGGTTTTCAGTGATCGCCTGGTTGTCCTCGACGAAGAACGACTTGGCCCAGCCCGGAGGCGTGAACTTGTAGAGTTCCTTGTAGGCGTCGAGTGCGGCCACCGCCTTTTCAGAATTGATGTGGCCATCGACCTTGTAGGTCGCGTAGTCACCCAGATCGCCGCCATAGGAGAACAGCGCGTTCTCGAAACCCATCGCCATCGCATCATAGGAATTGTCGGTATAGATGGCGATGCCGTATTTCTTCTGATCCGGCCGGTAGAAGAATTCCGCGATGTCTCGCAGCGCCTTGAAATCCTTCGGCACGTCGAGGTCGTAGCCATACTTGGCCTTGAAGGCTTCCTTTTCCTTGGGATCCTCGAACCAGTCCTTGCGATAGGACCAGCCGACAGCGTCACCCTCAAGCGGGATGGCCCAGTATTTGCCGCTGTTGCCGGGATACTCCGAGTAATATTTCACCGTCGCCGGCGCCATGACGTTGCCGAGGTCGTGCTTCTTGAAGAAGTCGGTGAGATCGACATAGTGGCCGCCGGTCGAGCCGGCACCGAGCCATTGCGAGTCGCCGACGACCAGATCATAGGCGTCGCCATGGGCGTTGAACTCGGTGAAGGCCTTGGTCTGGAAGTCGGACCACGGCGTGGTTTCCACCGTGATCTTGACGCCGGTTTCCTTCTCGTACTCGTTGCCGAGTTCCTGCAGGTAATTGGCCGGATCCCACTCCGCCCAGAAGATGGTGAGCGACTTTTCCTGCGCGTAGACGGACGTTCCGCAGGCAAGCGTTAAGCCGATACCAGCAAGCACGCTGGTCACTAACTTGCGCATAATGATTTCCTCCCTTGTGCGCATTCTACCTTGTCATGCGAGCCGGCGACGAAGCCGGCCCTGGTAGTTCCTCCCGTGATCGCACCTTTCCGGTTCCGGGCCTCCTCGCCCTGCCGGAAAATGGATCGCAGCCCTCACTTTCGATCCGCTTTTCTTTTCTGATCTGGTATTACCAATTTTGCGGCGGCGTCAAGTCCTTTCTTGGCAGTCGGACCTGCTCGTCTCTGCCGAATTTAAGCTTTATCTGCCTGTTTTCCAATGATTTTCCTACTCAGTGATACGCAAAGGCGTTGCACAGCACCCTATGCCGACGCTAACATTGGCAGTCGGCATGCAAATCTGGTCGAACCAGATAGGCCTACTTGACAACCACCCTTGAATCGACGCCGTCTCCTTCATCGATCGATTCAGCGATCGCCGCGCGCACCAGGGCGCCTGCCGCCCATTGCGCGACAGACCTCGTTCTGCGGCTGTCCAGCCCCCAGATATCCTTGAGCACGACCAGCACCTCGACACCGAAAATCAGCGACAGCGCCTGCGCCAGCCGCTTGAAGTCGCGCGGCGGCAGCCGGCCCTTGAGCGGAGCGATCGCCTGCTGCAGCAAGTCGACGCGATGACCACGCGTGAAGGCTGGCTCGCCATCCAGCGTGCCTGCCTGGCGCCTCGCCCACTGATCGAGCGACAGTTTAAGCGCTGCCTTGAACGTCGCCTCGAACGCTTCGATGCGCGGCATCGCCGTGTCGAACAGTTCGGCGACCCGGCGCTCGGCATCGCCGGAGGTCGATTGCCAGGTCAGGATCGGACCGAGCCCCTCGTCGACAACGGCATGCACCAGCGCCGCCTGGCTCGGGAAATAGCGATAGGCTGTGGCGCGGGAAACCTCGGCCGCCTCGGCAACTTCACTGACAGACGGCGTCACGCCCGCCTGCATCAGCCTTGTCGCCGTCTCCAGCATCAACCGTTTCGTGCGCGCCCGAGGTCCACGCTCGGCCCTCTCACCGGTGTCGTCGTTCGCGGCGGCTTGTTGACGTGAGATATCCATATCAATATGATACGCGCGTCTCAAAAATTTGCAATAACTTGGGAACTGCCCATGAAGCGCATCTATGTCGTGGGCACTGCCGACACCAAGGGCGAGGAACTCGCCTTCCTGGCTGATGCGATCGCCGCCACCGGCGCCGCCGTTTCCCGTGTCGACGTCGGCACGCGCCACGCAACCATCCCCATCGACATCACCGCCAAGGAAATTGCCGGCCATCATCCGGACGGCAGCACAGCCGTGCTCAGCGGCAAGGATCGTGGCGCCGCGGTTGCCGCCATGGGCGTCGCCTTCACCCGCTTCATCCAGTCGCGAAACGACATTGCCGCTGTGATCGGCATTGGCGGCGGCGGCGGCACCTCGATCATCACATCGGGCATGCGTGCGCTGCCGCTTGGGCTGCCCAAGATCATGGTCTCGACGCTCGCTTCCGGCGACACAGCGCCTTATGTCGATGTCTCCGACATCATCATGATGCCGTCGGTAACCGACATGGCCGGGCTGAACCGGCTCTCCCGCGTTGTTCTTCACAATGCAGCCCAGGCGATAGCGGGCATGGCGGCAAACCCCGCGCCGCTGCCCGACGGCAAGCCATCGATCGGGCTGACCATGTTCGGCGTTACCACGCCATGTGTGACCGCCATCGCCGACCAGCTTCGCTCGACCTATGACTGCATGGTCTTCCACGCCACCGGCACTGGCGGCCGCAGCATGGAGAAACTGGCCGATAGCGGCCTGCTGTCCGGCGTCATCGATATTACCACGACCGAGGTCTGCGACCTGCTGTTCGGCGGCGTGCTGCCGGCGACGGAGGATCGCTTCGGCGCGATTGCCCGCACGGGCCTGCCTTATGTCGGCTCGGTCGGCGCGCTCGACATGGTCAATTTCTGGGCGCTCTCGACCATTCCGGAACAGTATCGAGGAAGACTGTTCTACGAGCACAATCCCAACGTCACGCTGATGCGCACAACGGCGCAGGAATGCCGCGAGATCGGCGAATGGATCGGCACAGGGCTCGCTCTTTGCGAGGGGCCGGTGCATTTTCTCATTCCGGAAAAGGGCGTCTCGGCGCTCGACATCGAGGGCGGCGCCTTCTTCGATCCGCAAGCCGATGCCGTCCTGTTCGAAGCCATCGAGCGCACCATCAGGCCCACTGCCACACGCCGCGTCAGCCGCCTGCCACTGCACATCAACGATCCCGAATTCGCTCAGGTGGCAACCGCCGCCTTCCTCGACATCGCCAGACACTGAGAGACCCGACATGCCAGCCATACCGCGCAAGGACATATTGAAGAAATTCCGGGGAATGATCGACAAGGGTGTGCCGATCGTCGGCGGCGGCGCCGGCACCGGCCTGTCGGCCAAGGCCGAGGAGGCCGGCGGCATCGACCTGATAATCATCTACAATTCGGGTCGCTACCGCATGGCCGGGCGCGGCTCGGCCGCCGGCCTGCTCGCCTATGGCAATGCCAACGAGATCGTCAAGGAAATGGCCTATGAGGTGCTGCCGGTGGTCAGACACACGCCCGTGCTGGCCGGCGTCAACGGCACCGATCCCTTCGTCATCATGCCGCTGCTGCTGGCCGAGCTGAAGACGATGGGCTTTTCCGGCGTGCAGAATTTCCCGACCATCGGCCTGTTCGACGGCAATATGCGCCGAAGCTTCGAGGAGACCGGCATGGGTTTTGGGCTCGAAGTCGACATGATTGCCGAGGCGCACAAGCTTGACCTTCTGACCACGCCTTACGTCTTCAATCCCGACGAAGCCCGCGCCATGACAAAAGCCGGTGCCGATATCGTCGTCGCCCATATGGGCGTGACGACCGGCGGCTCGATCGGCGCCACCTCGGCCAAGTCGCTCGACGACTGCGTGGTCGAGATCGACGCCATCGCCAATGCCGCCCGTTCGGTGCGCAAGGACGTCATATTGCTTTGCCATGGCGGGCCGATCTCGATGCCGGACGACGCCCGCTACATCCTCGACCGCTGCAAGGGCCTGCACGGCTTCTATGGCGCAAGCTCGATGGAACGGCTGCCGGCTGAAGCCGCGATCGCCAGGCAGACGGCCGATTTCAAGGCCGTCACGCTACATGAAAAGAAAAAGAAGGGATGAGGAAATGACCGACAGGAGCAAGGTGTTTGTCTATCCGAAGGACGTCAGCGCCTTCGGCTTCGACTGGGGAAAACTGTCGCTGACGGTAGCCCCGGAAGTGAACGGTGCTGAGCGCTTTTCCGGCGGCGTCGTCGACCTGCCCTCAGGCAAGGGCCACACACGCCACAACCATCCCGGCGCCGAGGAAATCATCTTCGTCATCTCCGGCCATGGCGAGCAAATGGTCGAGGACGAGAAGGGTAATCCGGTGGTGGCGAAGGTCGGCCCCGGCTGCACCATCTACGTGCCGGAAAGCCGCTTTCATTCGACGCTGAATACGGGCGACGGGCCGATGCAGCTGTTTGTTGTCTATTCGCCTGCCGGACCGGAACTGGGCCTGCGGGAGCTGCCGGATTTCAGGCTGATCCCGGCGGGTGGGAAGTAACCTCCCGCGTTGCAAAGGCCCCCTCATCCGGCCGCTTCGCGGCCACCGCCCTCCAGGCGTTCGTTGTTCGAAAAGCCAAGCAGTTGGCTTTTCGTCCGCTGCGCGGATCACGCCTCACCCCCGAGGGGAGAAGAGACGAGCATCATCGCCGGCTCCTCCTCTCCCCTCGGGGAGAGGTCGGATTGCCCCGAATTGCCCTTTGCAATTCGGATGGCAATCCGGGTGAGGGGGCAGCGCCCTTCATCCAGCTAGGCGATACCACCCCTGTTCCACCCCCTGCCCCGGTCACCGAACATCACGTAGCCGCCCTCGGTGACCGCCAGCGTGTCCTCCAGCTTGATGAACCCGCGCGATGGGTGGAGCATGGTCGTCTCGACCGAAAGCACCATGTTCTTTTCCAGCGGCTTGGCCGCATAGGTGCCTTCATAGGTGACCGGATGGTTGGTCATCAGGAACGGCGCCTCATGCGTGATCAGCCCCATGCCGTGGGCGAAGAAATCCGTATAGGGCGCCACCTTTGATTTCTTCAGCACGCCTTCCGCATAAGAAATCATATCACCGCCCAGCATGCCGGCCTTCACCTTCGAGAACGCCGCCTGCTGCACCGTCTCGACCTCGGCCAGCAAATCCTCGAGCTCGGCATCGGGCTCGCCCAGAATGCCCATGCGGCAGAGGTCACCGATATAACCGTGATAATTGCCGCCGGAATCGATCGACATCACCTCGCCCTTCTTCCACGCTTGCGGTGAGGCGGCGCGGTTGTGGCTGGAGCCCAGCGTCAGCAGGCAATATTCGAAATGCGCGCCGCGATTGGTCTCCTCGCGCCTGATCTGCTCGATCATCTCGGCCTTGGTCGTGCCTTCGCGCGCCCATTGGATGGTGGCCAGCATGGAATCGGTGATCAGTTCGGAGGCGGTGCGCAGCTTCTCCAGTTCGGCGTCGGTCTTGATGGCCCGCATGCTCTCCAGCATCGTTGTCGCATCGATCAGTTTGGCGTCCGACAGCGCCTTGCGGATAAGCGTGTAGGCATCCGACGGCAGGAAGCCCGGCTCGATGCCGATGCGCGCACCCGCCTTGCCGATCTTCTGCAAATGCTCGACCGCAAGGTTGGCTGCATCCAGCGTGCCCCAGCAGGCGGCGTGCAATGTCGGTGTCCAGAACGGATGGTTCTGGTGCTCGCCGCCCTCCATGCGGTTGCCGATATAGGCGGCGTGGTCGGGCCCGCCCTTTTCGTAGACGACGATCGGCAAATAGCGGCTGTGGCCGATCGCATCCATCGCGGCGAAGAAGATGAACTTGTAGCCGCCCAGCAGGTATTGCGTGTTGTGCTTGGACGTCGCCAGCAGCACATCGATGCCGGCCTCCTCCATCAACCGGTCGACCCTCGCCTGGTCGAACGGAATAGTGCTGACGGCACTCTTGCCCGGTGCAATGTTCATCTCTCTCTCCCTGAATTGCCGAGGATCGCCGACTGTTGCGCCACGATCCCTTGGCTGTCGATCAAATCTGCACCATTTTGCGCACTCTGGTCTAGCCAGAAATCCCGCAATGAGCGCAGCCCAGCGGTCACCAAGTCGTCATTCGTCACCCGTTCGCCAAATCTGGTCCTACCAGATAGACTGAGTGGGTCGATTACTCCTAACTGGTCCAGCGGACGAAAATTTCAAAGCCAAGCGAGGATGCGCCAATTCCGTCTCTGGCGAAACCCTCGGCAAGGCTCATAATCGCCGCCGCAAGGATGCCGGTGCCGGCATCCGAGGGGTGTTGTCGCGCCGATCGGGTCGCGGAGAGGACGGAGTTCGATCATGTCAGGTTTCACGATTTCCAGACGCAAGATGCTCGCCGGTTCGGCGATGCTGCTGGCCTCCACCGCCATGCCCACATTGGGGTGGACGCAGACGCCGAAGAAGGGCGGCCGGTTGGTGCTTGCCGCCGATTCCGAGCCGCGCAACCTCAACCCGGCGATCGTCGCCTCCAACGGCGTCTTCTTCATTTCCAGCAAGATCGTCGAAACGCTGGCTGAAGCCTCCTTCGACGGCAAGGACGGGCTTGCGCCACGCCTGGCGCTCTCCTGGGAAGGTGCCGCCGATGGGCTCTCGGTAACCTTCAAACTGCGCGATGGCGTCAAATGGCATGACGGCAAGCCGTTCACCTCGGCCGACGTCGCCTTCTCGGCGCTGCAGATCTGGAAGCCGCTGCAAAACCTCGGCCGCACCGTGTTCAAGGATCTGGCTGCCGTCGAGACCCCGGACGATCTCACCGCCATCTTCAAATTCGCCAAGCCAACGCCGTTCCAGCTGATCCGCAACGCGCTGCCGGCGCTGTCGAGCGTCGTGCCGAAGCACATATACGAGGTCGGCAAGATCGAAGACAACCCGGCCAACAACGCCCCCATCGGCACCGGCCCGTTCAAGTTCGGAGAGTACAAGGCCGGCCAGTATTACAAGCTGACGAAAAATACCGATTACTGGGGCAAGGACGAGCCGTACCTCGACGAGATCATCTACCAGGTGCTGCCCGACCGCACATCAGCGGCGAGCGCACTGGAAGCGGAGGAAATCCAGCTCGCCGCCTTCTCCGCCGTACCGCTGGCCGACCTCGACCGCATCTCAAAGGTGCCGGGCCTGAAGGTGATCAGCAAAGGCTATGAAGGGCTGACCTATCAGCTCGTCGTCGAGATCAACCATCGCCGCAAAGAACTGGCCGATGTGAAAGTGCGCCAGGCGATCGCGCATGCCATCGACAAGGATTTCGTCGTCAAGACCGTGTTCCTCGGCTATGCCGCCACCGCCACCGGCCCGGTGCCGAAGAACGATCCGCAATTCTACACCGCCGACGTGCCGACCTATGCCTTCGACGTCGCCAAGGCCAACGCCTTGCTCGACGAGGCCGGCTACAAGAAAGGCGCGGACGGCAAGCGCTTTACGCTAAAACTTTTGCCGGCACCCTATTTCAACGAGACCAAGCAGTTCGGCGACTATCTGCGCCAGGCGCTCGCGGCAATAGGCATCGACGCAGAGCTGGTCAACAACGACTCGGCTGCGCACATCAAGGCGGTCTACACCGACCACGCCTTCGACCTCGCCGTCGGCCCGCCGGTTTTCCGCGGCGACCCGGCGATCTCGACCACCATCCTGGTGCAGAGCGGCATTCCCGACGGCGTGCCGTTCTCCAACCAGGGCGGCTACAAGAACGACGCGATCGATGCGCTGATCGCCAAGGCCTCCGAGACACTCGATACATCGGCACGCACCGACCTCTACAAGGAGTTCCAGAAGGAGGTGGCCGCCGACCTGCCGCTGATCAACGTCGCCGAATGGAGCTTCATCAGCGTCGCGCGCGACACGGTGGGCAACATCGCCAACAACCCGCGCTGGGCGGTGTCGAACTGGGCGGACACGTATCTGGAATCGTGACACATTTGCGCGGATGAAAGTTCGCGAGAAAATGGGAATTTGGTCGAAGGCCGAGTTCCTTCACACCCCCCTCTGTCCTGCCGGACATCTCCCCCACAAGGGGGGAGATCGGCAGTTTCGCCGTCGCGCAAATTCGGCATCCAAGGTTAGCGAAAGCAGAGATGACATCCAATCTCCCCCCTTGCGGGGGAGATGTCCGGCAGGACAGAGGGGGGTGCCTAGACACCGCACTTCTCTCAATCGGCACCGCGTCCTGTCACCGCCATGAACCGCGCCCTCACCCTAATCCACCGCCGCCTTGTCGGCAGCGTCTTCGTGCTGCTGATCGTTGTCATCGGCACCTTCCTGCTGCTCGAAGCGGCCCCCGGAGACGCGGTAGACGCCTACATTGTCTCCACCGGCGGCGACGCCGGCATGATCGAATTGCTGCGCCATCGCTGGGGCCTCGACCAGTCCGAGTTGACGCGGCTCGCGAACTATCTCTGGGCGCTGCTGCATCTCGATCTCGGCCAGTCGGTGACCTTCTCCAGGCCGATCCGCGACGTGATCCTCGAACGCCTCCCCAACACGCTGCTTCTGATGGTCAGCGCCACCGCGCTGTCCTTCGGGCTGGGCTCGGCGCTCGGCATCTATGCCGGCGCCAGGCCGGGCAGCTTCCGCGACCGCTTCCTGTCGATCGGCTCGCTGGCGCTTTATGCGGTGCCGGGTTTCTGGCTCGGCCTGGTGCTGATCGTCGTCTTTGCCGTCGATCTGCGCTGGCTGCCGATCGGCGGTATCGAGAGCCTGGCCTCGGACAAGACCGGCCTTGCACGTGCCACCGACATCGCCGTCCACCTCATCCTGCCGGTGGCCGCGCTCGGCTTCATCTATCTGGCCCTATACCTGCGCATGATGCGCGCCGGCATGGCCGAGGCCTGGCGCCAGGATTTTGTGCTGGCCGCTCATGCCAGGGGATTGTCGCGCCACCGCATCGTGCTTGCCCATGTCGCCCGTAACGCGCTGCTGCCGCTGATCACCATGCTCGGCCTGCAATCGGCGCAGATGCTCGGCGGCAGTGTCGTCATCGAGAGCGTCTTTTCCGTGCCCGGCCTCGGCCGGCTGGCGCAGGAAGCCGTGGCTTCGCGCGACACGCCGCTGCTGCTCGGCATCATCCTGGTCAGTGCAGTCCTTGTCATCGTCATCAACCTGCTCGTCGACATCGCCTATGCCTTCCTCGACCCGCGCGTCGGCGCCAGCGAGGGCGCATGAGCCTGCTTCGCCGTTTCCTGCGCACGCCCGATGCGATTGCCGGCACCATCCTTCTGGCCGCGTTGGTCGCCATGGCGCTGTCGGCCTCGCTGCTGTTTCCCGGCGACCCGCAAGCGATTGCCGGACAGGCGCTGCTGCCGCCCTTCCAGGACTGGTCGCTGCCGCTCGGCACCGACCGGCTCGGCCGCGACGTGCTGGCGGAGCTTTTCCATGGCGCCCGCACCTCGCTGGCTGTCGGGCTCGCGGCGGCAGCAGCTGCGCTTGCCATCGGTTCTGTGATCGGCACGCTGGCCGGCTTTGCCGGCGGCCTCGCCGACGAGGTGCTGATGCGCATCACCGATGCCTTCCAGACCGTGCCGAGCTTTCTGCTGGCGCTGGCCTTCGTAAGCGTCGTCGGGCCGTCGCTTGGCGTTGTCGTTGCGGCAATAGCGCTCGGCACCTGGACCGGCCCGGCGCGTATCGCCCGCTCGGAAGTCCTCTCCATTCGCGAACGCGACTATGTCACCAGCGCCCGAGCCATCGGCATGCATCCGCTCGAAATCGCCTTTCGCGAGGTGCTGCCCAACGCCTTGCCGCCGGTGCTGGCGATGTCCTCGGTGATCGTCGCCGCAGCCATCCTCACCGAAGCCGCCCTGTCCTTTCTCGGCCTCGGCGATCCTAACCGGGTCACTTGGGGCGGGATGATTGCAGAGGGTCGCGCGGTGCTGCGCACCGCGCCTTTCCTATCGATCGTCCCGGGCATAGCGCTGGTGCTGACGGTGCTCGGCGTCTATCTGGCCGGCGAAGGCATTGTCGAGACGACAGCGGTCAGGAGGGGCCTGTCGTGAGCGCGCTGGCGTCAATCCGCGACCTGACGGTGACCTACCGCCGCGACGGCAGTGAGGTGGCGGCGTTGAAGGGGATCAGCCTCGATGTTGTTGCTGGCGAGCGCCTGGCTATCATTGGTGAGAGTGGGTCGGGCAAGAGCACGTTGGCTTTGGCGATTGCCGGGTTGTTGCCGGCGAGCGCTACGATCGAAGGGCGCATCGGTTGGTTCATACACCCATCGTCAGCGTCGGGCGCCAAGGCACCCCCCTCTGTCCTGCCGGACATCTCCCCCGCAAGGAGGGAGATCGGCAGCTTCGTCGCCGGCTCTTCCTCTGCAGCGTTCGAGATCGGCGAAAGCGGTGGCGACAGTGCAATCTCCCCCCAAGTGGGGGAGATGTCCGGCAGGACAGAGGGGGGCGCCGTAGAGCGCCAACTTCGTCATCTTCGCGGTGGAGTGCCCCTCGGCGGCCGTGACATCGGCTTCGTTTTCCAGGACCCCTCCGCCAGCCTCGATCCCGTCATGACCGTCGGCAAACAAATTGCCGAAGTCGCGCGCACGCATCTCAGCCTCTCATGGCCGCAGGCATACGCCAAGGCCAAAACCCTCCTCGAACGCGTCCGCCTCCCTGATCCGGACTCGGCCCTGCATGCCTTCCCGCATCAGCTCTCCGGCGGTCAGAAACAACGAGTGGCAATCGCCGCCGCCATCGCCGCCGGTCCGAAATTGCTGATCGCCGACGAGGCGACCAGCGCGCTCGACACCATCGTGCAGGCAGAGATCGTCGCATTGATCCGCCGGCTGGTGGCCGAGGATAGCATGACGCTGCTGTTCATCAGCCACGATATCGCGCTGGCAGCCGAGCTTGCCGAGCGCATTGCCGTGTTTCGCCACGGCCAGTTGGTCGAGCTTGGCACGACGGCACAGATTGTCGGCGCTCCGACCCAGGTCTACACCCGCGCACTGCTCGACGCCCATATCGGACTCGACGCCGAACCGCTGCTCAACCGAGCCGGGCTGCACGCATGAGTTTGCTCACCGTGTCCAACCTGACCAAGCGCTATCGTCGCGGCGGCAAGACCGTCAACGCTGTCGACGACGTCTCATTCACCATCGGACCCGGTGAGACGCTGGCACTGGCCGGCCCCTCCGGCAGCGGCAAGTCAACGATCGCCCGGCTGGTGCTGCGCCTGATTGAGCCGGACGCCGGTCGCATCGAATTCGAGGGCGATGACTTCCTGGCCTTGGGTGGCGCGGCCTTGCGCGCCCGTCGCGCGCGTCTGCAAATGGTGTTCCAGGATCCGCTGGCCGCCTTCAACCCGCGCGCCACGGTGGCGCGTGTACTTGACGATCCCTTGCGCATCCATGGTATCGCCTCCCGCTCCGAGCGCCCACGTCGCATCGCCGCCTTGCTGGAACGCGTCGGGCTGTCGGCCGATCTCGCGCCGCGCGCCATCCACGAGATTTCCGGCGGCCAGCGGCAGCGCGTCGCCATCGCCCGCGCCATCGCGACAAAGCCGTCGCTGATCGTGCTCGACGAGGCGGTGTCGGCTCTCGACGTCTCGGTGCGCGGACAGATCCTAGAGCTTTTGCTCGATCTGCAACGCCAGGAACAGATCGCCTATCTCTTCATCTCACATGATCTCGGCGTCGTCCGCGCCGTCGCCCACCGGGTTATCCTTCTCGACGCCGGGCGTATTGCCGAGAGCGGCGATGCCCGCACGATCATCGACGCACCACAATCGGCCATCGGCAAGGCGCTGGTGGCAGCAGCACCACGATTGAACACCAAACGGGATGCCGGTTAGAAATTAACCGCCGACCATCAGCTTGACGACCTCGTCATGGTTGGTCTCGGATATCTTGCGTTCGCCGGCCTGGACGCCGCGCCGCAGCACGACGATGCGGTCCGAGACGGCAAAGATGTCCTGCAGATTGTGCGAGATGAAGATCACGCCGCGCCCTTGCGCCTTGAGCTGATGGATCAGCGAGATCACCTTGCGCTGCTCCGGCACGCCAAGGGCGGCGGTCGGTTCGTCCATGATCAGGATCTGCGCATCCCAATAGACGGCGCGGCCGATGGCTACGGCCTGGCGCTGGCCGCCGGAGAAATTGCTGACCGGAGCCTCGAGCCGGCTGACATGGAAGTCCAGCCGTCCCATCGTCGCCTTGGCGGCCTCGGCCATCGCCTTGCGGTCAAGCACCGGCAGGAAGCCGAACGCCTTGCGCATCGGTTCGCGGCCAAGGAATATGTTGGCGCCAATCGACAGATTGTCGGCGAGCGCGAGATCCTGGTAGATCGTCTCGATGCCCTTCTCGCGCGCTTCCTGCGGCGTCGCGAACGTCACGGGCTGACCCCGAAGCAGGATTTCCCCGCCGGTCGGCTGGAACACGCCCGAAATCGCCTTGATCAGCGTCGTCTTGCCGGCGCCATTGTCGCCGGCCAGCGCCACCACTTCGCCTGGCCGCACGGCCATGGAGAAATCGCTGAGCGCACGCACGGCGCCGAAATGCTTGGAGAGGTTGCGGACTTCCAGCAGGGGCGTGGTCTGATTGCTGCTATTCATCCTGACGGGCTCCACTGAACCGGCGCTGCGCCTGGTCGATAAGGACGGATATGATGATGACCACGCCGACGGCGATGAACTGCCAGAACGGCTCGACATTGACGAAGACCAGCCCGTACTGGATGACCGCGATCACCAGCGCGCCGGCAACCGTGCCGAAGATGGTGCCGGAGCCGCCGAACAGGCTGGCGCCGCCGATGACCACCGCCGCAACGCTGTCGAGCAGTAAGGGCTCGCCGGCTTGCGCCGCACCCGCGGTGAAGCGCGCGGCGTAGAGCGCACCGCCAAGCCCGGCGCACATCGCCGACAGCACATAGAGCCGCAATATGTGGCCCCTGATGTCGATGCCGGCGCGCCGCGCCGCCTGCACATTGGCGCCGATGGCGTAATTATGTTGGCCGAACCGGGTCTGGCTGAGCAGGTAGTGCATCACGATGACGAAGATCGCGGTGATGATCACCAGATAGGGCACGCCATAGACCTTGCCGTTGCCGAGCAGCGCGAACCAGGAATTCTGCACCGGCACGGTCGTGCCACCGGCAAGCAGGAAGGCGGCACCGCGCGCGACGCCGAACATGCCGAGCGTGCCGATGAAGGGCGGCACCTTGAGCCGCGAGATCAGCAGGCCGTTGATGACGCCGGGCACGCCGGCAACGATCACCGAGGCGAGGATGCCAACCAGCATCGCCAGCGGCAAGGGAATGGCAGCGCCCGCCATGTTGGTGGCGTGCGCGGCGATGACGGCGGCGAGGCCCATGATGAAGCCGAGCGAGAGATCGATGCCGCCGGAGATGATGACGAAGGTCTGGCCGGTCGCCAGCAGCAGCGGCGCCACGGCGAATATGGCGATGGACTGAAGGTTGAACGGATTGAGCACGAAGGTGGCGCCGAAGGCGAGCCGCGACCAGATCTCGAAACAGATGATCAGGCCGGCGAGAAACAGCCAGGCGCGCCCTTCGGCGATGCGTGCGACCAGGCTCCGGGCCGGATCGCCGTGATCAGCCTGAGGGGCGACATGCTTCTCGGCCGGCTGGGCTGGTGATGTCGAGGTCATGGATACTCCGCGGCGCGGCTGCCATCAAAAAGGTCCCGCCTCAGGCGAGGACCCAGTACAGGCTCCTCCCGGCGGGCCGGGAGAAGCCAAGCTGGTCTGGACTTACTCGGAGTAGAGATACTTCGAGATGTTCGGGTCCGCGATGTTGGACTTGTTCATGATCGTGAAGCCGGTGCCGATGGTGACCGGGATCGAATGCCCGGTCAGGTGGGCGTAGGCCGAAACGACACCGTAATAGCCGATCTCGGCCGGATGCTGGGCGATCGCCACGTCGACCAGGCCGGTGTTGATGTTGTCGACGATGCTGGTCGGAGCATCGAAGGCGACAACCTTGACGGTACCGGTCTGTCCGGCCTGCTTGACGCCGTTGGCGGCGCCCAGCGCCGAGAACAGATTGGCGCCGAAGACGCCGACCAGGTCGGGATTGCGCGCGAACACCGCTTGCAGCTGCGAAGCCGCCTTGTTGGCGTCGTCGTCGTTGAACTGGGTTTCCAGAACGGTGATGCCCGTATGCTTGGCCATCTCCTTCTTGAAGCCCTCTTCGCGCTGGTCGGTGGTCGAGATGCCGGGCTTGACGTTCGACACATAGACCTTGCCCTTGTCGCCAATGGCGGTGGCAAGCGCGCGTGCGGCGATCTCGCCGCCCAAAACGTTGTCCGAGGCGATATAGGCCAGCGGGAAATCGGCATCGCCCGCGCCCGTCTGGTAGACGCCGCTGCCGATGAAAGTGTCGACGGTGATGACCGGGATGCCGGCATCATTGGCCTTGCGCAGCGGCTCGACCAGCTGGACCTTGTCGGTCGGCGCGATCAGGATCGCATCAGGCTTCTTGGCGATGACCGCGTCAAGCACCGGCACCTGGGTGACCGGGTTGAAGTCCGGCGCGCCCTGGAAAACCAAGGTCACGCCAAGCGCGTCGGCGGCTGCCTGGGCGCCCTTGCGCATGGTGATGTAGAAACCGTCGGTGGTGAGGCCCGGAATGAGCGCAATGGTGTATTTCTTGTCCTGCGCCTGCGCGGGTGCGATCAGCACGGTCGCGCTGAGGGCGAGCGCCGCGAGCGCGGCAACAATCTTCTTCATGACATCCTCCTCATTATTGGCAGATCTCCTCATTATTGGCAGATCTGCCGTTGCAAGTGACATTGGAATGGCCGTCATCGGTTCACATGCCGACGGCCGGGAACGCCTGTTTGCCTTTCGCGGGCAGCTCCTCCCAAGCGCCCTCCAGTCGATATGTCAGCCGGTCAGTCGACCGGCACACCAGGCCTCAGCCCCATTCCTCTGCCTCCGCGAGGTCCGGCAAACTAGGCCCACGCCACGCTCTATCGGCGGGCGCTCCAACTTGTAACACTTTGCAGAAATAAATTGCAACTCGGTTTTTCCGAGCTGACAGCACCGGGTTTTTCACACCGTACAACATGCGACTGCTCCGCAGAGCCCCGGTCAACTATTGCCCGGGGCCTTCGGCGACACAACTGGTTTAGTGGCTACGCCTTGGGCTCACCCGAGCACCAATCGCGGCAGCGTCCGACTGTGCTGTCGCTACGCGAGCGCCGCGAGGATGGCCTGCGCCGTCTTCGTATCCGTCACCAGCGTGTTGATCAGCCCGGCGCGAACGGCGCCGATGATTGCGGTCGCCTTCTCGGGCGACGCGGCAAGGCCGATCACCAGCGGCACGGCGCGCAGCTGCGCCGGCGACATGGCGATCATCCGGCTCTCCCCTTCCCAGGCGATCAGCGTGCCTTCGGCGTCGAAATAATGGCGCAGCACATCGCCGGCAGCATGAACCAGCGCCTGCTCGCTCGGCGTGGCGGCACTTGCCTCGGGCGCATTGATGGCATGCGGCAGGCCGATGCCGACAATCGCGACATCGGTCCTCTCCCACAAGGCAACAGCGTCGCGGATGACGGTGTCGCGCAGGAAGACCTCACGCAATTCGGTAGAGGGCAAATAGGGCGCATGGATGAAATGCGGCGTGCCACCGAACTCCTCGGCGGCAAGCCGCACGAATTCATTGACCTGAAAATGCGCCGCATGCTGCTGCATGCCGCCGGTGGCGGCCACGGTCAGCACGCCGGGAATACGCGGCAGGCCGGCGCGGATGACTTCGCGCACGGCGCGTCCCCAGCCGATGGCGACGACGGAGCCCGCCACCAACTGTGCCTGCTTGATAAGCCCGCCAAGCGGTGCCGCGAGCGCCGCCAGTGTGCCTGCGGCCGGCGTCTCGACCACCGCGGCATCCCGCAATTTCAACCCATCGACCAGCTGCCTGGTGATGTCCTCCGGCGTCGCCAGGTCGAGAACCTCGATCCGCACGATCCCTTCCGCCCGCGCCCGCTGCAGCAGGCGCGAAATCGTCGCGGTGGAGACGCCGAGCTGCCGGGCTATGTCGACCTGCGACATCTCCTCCAAATAGTGCAGCTTGGCCACCGTGTGCAGCATCGTCCGCGATGCGGTCGCATCCTGGATAGAGGGAACAGACAGCTTGCAATTCCTTTCAGCAACGTGTTACACACGCATACGCCGACGGGAGTTATCGCGCAAATCCAGCCAACTCGCAACGTGCAACCGCTCCAGGCCGCAGGGTCGGCGAGACACTGTTCGCGAGGGTGGATGGCGCGGCACCGCCGCAAAAAATCTCCCTGCCGGCAAGGCGGGCAGAACTGAACATCGTTGTTTCCACGGGATCCGCGCCCTCGGCGAGAGAGCGCCAACATCGGATTGAGACCATGACCAAGATGACCACCGCGGAACTGCGCGGCTACCAGCAGATATGCGGCAAGGACGGGGCCATGGTGGCCATCGCCTGCGACCAGCGCGGCGGCATGCGGACCCTGCTGGCGTCGGATCCCGCCGAGCAGGCCAAGATCACCAACGACATGCTCGGCGACACCAAGGCTGATATCACGCGCTACCTCGCCAGTGCGGCGTCCTGCGTGTTGCTCGACCCGCTCTGCGCGGTGCCGCGCATTGTCGACGAGGGCGTGCTGAACCGCGATACGGCGCTGCTCATCGGCCTCGATGCCTCCGGTTTTGATGTCTCGCCCGAAGGCTACCGCTTGTCGCGCCTTGTTCCCGACATCGACGCGCGCCGCGTCCGCGCGCTGGGCGGCACCGGCGGCAAGATCATGGTGTATCTGCGGGCCGACAAGCCGCAAGCCAATGAGCACAACATCGCCATCCTGCGCCAGTGCATCGCCGATTTCGGACAGGAGGACCTGTTGCTGGTCGTCGAATTCCTGACCTATCAGCTCGACGGGGAAAGCCCCGAGGATTATGCGGCCAAGACGCCATGGCTTGTTGAGGAAGGCACAAGGATTTCGCTGGAATGCGGCGCCAAGGTACTAAAGCTTCCCTATCCCGGAACGCCGGAAGCCTGCGCCAACATCACCAAAATGGCCGGCGACGTGCCGTGGGCGGTGCTTTCGGCCGGCGTCAACCACGCCACCTTCCTTGGCCAGGTCGAGATCGCCATGCAGAATGGCGCCTCGGGCGTCATTGCCGGCCGCTCGCTGTGGAAGGATTGCATCTCGCTCGACCGTGACATCCAGCGCGAAAGGCTTAAGACCATCGCAGTGCCGCGATTGCGTGAGATCCAGGCCGTGATCGGGCACTACCGGCAGAAGGCCGCTGCCTGATAGTCGAATTTGGACTAGAGCTATTCCAGCAAAAGTGTGAAGCGGTTTTGCGTCCGGAATTGCGTGAAACCAAATGCAGGACGCCATGCCTCTCAGCATAGGAATCGACATCGGCGGCACAAATCTGCGTGCCGCCCGTATCTCCGAGACCGGTGAAATCCTCAAGCGCGTTACCGAAAAGAGCGCGCCCGACCCGGAGCTGGTGCTCGGCCGCATCGCCGACATGGTGCGCCTACTCGACACTCCCGAGGTGAAGGCCATCGGCGTCGGCGTCCCCGGCCGCGTCGATGCGCGGCGCGGCGCTGTGCTGTCGGGCGGCTACGTCGATCTCGCTTCGGTTGCGCTCGCCCAGCGCCTGGAAGACATGACAGGCAAGCCCATCGCCATAGACAATGACTGCAACATGGCGCTGGCCGCCGAAATGGCGCTCGGCGCCGGGCGCGGCCACCACAACATCGTCATGTTCACCATTGGCACCGGCATTGGCGGCGCTGTCGCTCAGGATGGGCGGATCGCGCGCGGCTCGGCAACGGCGGGTCAGCTCGGCCACATCACCGTCGACTTCAACGGCGAAATCTGTGCCTGCGGCCGCCGCGGCTGCGTCGAAACCACCAGTTCAGGCACGGCGCTCGGCCGCCACATTGCACGCGCCGGGCTCGGCGCCGACATCTCTGTCGATCAGCTCTTTGCCCGCGATGCGGCCGGCGACGTCCACGCGCGCGACATACTCGACGCCTGGGCCAGACCCCTGCGTGCGGCCATCGACACCGCCGTTGCCGTGCTTGATCCCGATCTGGTGGTGCTTGGCGGCGGCCTTGGCCGGGCGGCACATGCAGCACTCGGCCGCGCGCCGGCACTGGCGCCTTGGTACCAATGCCACGTCGAACCCGCACAGCTCGGCGACGATGCCGGCGTGATCGGCGCTGGCCTGCAGGCATTGGCAGAGCCATCAGCCCAGTCCCACCGCGCCCGGCGCGCCGTGCTCGTCAACGGCATCCCCGCCAGCGGCAAGAGCACGGTGTCGCGCGGCATCGCCGACCGCATGGGCTGGCCGTTGCTGGCGCTCGACACGATCAAGAACCCGTTCCTCGAAGTCCTCGGCGGCGGCGACCGCCTGTTCAACCGCACGCTCGGCCGCGCCAGCTACCAGGCAATCTGGTCGGTTGTCGGCGAAGCGCCAGCCGGCACCACCGTGGTCGTCGATGCCTGGTTCGGCTTCCAGCCGCGTGAGGTTCTCGAGGATCATCTGCGAAAAGCCGGTGTCGAGCAGACCTTTGAAATCTGGTGCCACGCGCCCGGCGACGTCCTTGCCGAGCGCTATGGCGCCCGGCTCGACCAGCGTCCCGCCGGCCATCCCGGGGCGGCCTATATTCCGGAACTGATCGAACTCGCCAAGCGCGCCGAACCGCTGCGGCGCGGACCGCTCTTCGACGTCGACACGACAAAGCCGATCGACTTCGACGCCATCACGGCCTGGCTGCGAACGGTCATGACCAACGGTGCATAGGCGGCTTCATGCCGGCGGCCGCAGCGCCGTGCGGGCGATCTGCCAGGCGGATTCGACATGGCGCCGCGCCGCGACTTCCGCCTCTTCCGGCTTGCGTGCGCGGATCGCATCCATGATCTCGTTCATCTCGGCGATCGCCGCTTCGCGACGGTTGATCGAGACGATGGTCATCGAACGAAGCTGGTTGATGCGGACATTCAGCCCGCTGACGATTTCCCAGGCGACACGCTTGTCGGCGGCCTCGAACAGCGCCTCGTAGAATTTCGTCGTCGCCCGCATCACCGCCGGCGGTGTCCCCGATGCCCATGCCTCGAACAGGTCCGCCAGCGCCCGTTCGAGCGTTGCCAGCTGCTCGCCGGTGGCCGACAGGGCGCAGGCGCGGGCCGCAATGCCTTCAAGCAGCGCCCTCAACTCATAGATCTCGTCGGTGCGGCCGAGATCCGGCCTAGCCACCGCCGGCCCATGCCCAGGGATCATCTGCACGAGCCCCTCTGCCTCCAGCTGCCGCAGAACCTCGCGCACGACGGAACGGCTGACGCCAAGCTGGTCGCAAAGCGGCCGCTCGACCAGCCTTTCGCCGGGCTGGAAGTGGAAATCCATGATCGCGTCGCGCATGCGCTCCAGCGCCAGCGTCCTCAAGGTCTTGGCGCTGCGATCGATGCGAAGCGTGTCGTCTGGCATGTGTTGTGTTGCCTCCTGCGCCGCCACAAAACAGATTCCATGCCCGGTTGACAAGGTACTTGGCGCTCCATAGCATGGTATACCATAAGACGCTATGGGATCGCATGGTCCCAAAGCGTCGCCGACACGAGGATTTCATGCAGCCCGCCATCCGCAAGATCGTGACCTATACCGAGAACACGCTGATCGAAGGCGGCAAGGCCGCACCCCGACCGCTGCGCCTGATCGGTGTCGCCGCGGTACTGACCAATCCCTGGGCCGGTCGCGGCTTCACCGACGATCTGTCGCCCGAAATCCGCGCCTGCGCGCCGGTGCTGGGAGAGATCCTGACCCGCGAGATCATTGCCGTCGCCGGTTCCGGCGAAGCGATCGAGGGCTATGGCAAGGCGGCCATTTGCGGCATGTCGGGCGAGATCGAGCACGCCTCGGCGCTGATCCATACGCTGCATTTCGGCAATCATTATCGCCGCGCCGTCGGCGCCAAGACCTATCTTGCCTTCACCAATCTGCGCGGCGGGCCGAACACGCCGATCATGATCCCGCTGATGGACAAGAATGATGAGGGGCGGCGCTCGCATTACCTGACCGTGCATTTCCAGATCGGTGATGCGCCGGCGCCGGACGAACTGGTGGTCGCGCTTGGCGCTTCGATCGGCGGTCGCCCGCACCACCGCATCGGCGATCGCTATCAGGACCTCAAGGAGCTTGGGGACGTCCATGGCTGACGCTTCCGCATGGGCTCGACAGGGCACCGCTCCCGACGGCACCGGCTTCATCCGCGCCGGATCGGGCACGCCGGTGCTGTTCATCCATGGCGTCGGCATGAACGCCGCGATCTGGCAGCCGCAGATCGAGCGCATGGCCGACCGCTTTGACGTCATCGCCATCGACATGCTCGGCCACGGCCTTTCGCCGCTGCCGCCGCAGCACCCGGAACTGGCCGACTACGCCGACCAGGCCATGCGCCTACTCGATCATCTCGGCCTCGGCAAGGTGTCCATCGTCGGCCATTCGATGGGTGCGCTCGTTGCCCAGGAGTTGGCCCTGCGCGCACCGGAGCGCGTCCGCCGCATCGTTTCCCTGAATGCCGTGTTCCGCCGTCCACCCGAACTGGCCGAAGCCGTACGCCAGCGTGCCGTGGCGCTCAATGGCCGCAGCGATACGGCTGGCACGGCTCAGACCATCGCGCGCTGGTTCGGCTATCCGGTGCCGGCCGAGCTGGAGGTGGCAGCGCAGAAGACGGCATCCGCGCTGAGCGCGGTAGACCCGGAAGGCTATGCCCGCACCTATCGCCTGTTCGCTAGTGCCGACCGCGATCATGCTGACCGCCTGCCGACGCTGACCGTGCCGGCCATGTTCATGACCGGCTCAGAGGACAGGAACTCTTCGCCAGCAATGTCGGCCACGATGGCGCGCCTGGCGCCGCATGGCCGCTGCACGGTGCTGCCGGGCGAGAAGCACATGATGGCGGTCGCCGCACCGGACCTCACCACGCGCCATATCGTTGACTTCCTCGCAGAGGACGAAGCGGCCGAGCAAAACGGCACTGCGAAGGCGAATACCGGGTTCGACAGCGGCGAGTTCCGCCGCGCGCTGGGCTCCTTCCTCACCGGCGTCACCATCGTCACAACGATCGGCCCCGAAGGCGAGCCGCGTGGCTTCACCGCCAACTCCTTCACCTCGGTGTCGCTCGATCCGCCGCTGGTGCTGGTCTGCATCGCACACAAGGCGCTTGGCCATCCCGTCTTCGCGACCTCGAAAAGCTTCGCCATCAACGTCCTGAATGAGGGTCAAAAGGCAGCGTCCGGCGTCTTCGCCTCGAAAGCGGCCGACAAGTTCGCCTCGGTAGCCTGGCACCCTGGCCAGACCGGCAGCCCCGTGCTGGACGGCTCCGTCGCGTCCTTCGACTGCGACATGGAGCGGCTGGTCGAGGCCGGCGATCATTCGATCCTTATCGGCCGCGTCCGCGATTTCGAGCACAATTCCGCGCAGCCGCTCGGCTATTGCCGCGGCGCCTATGTCGCACCCGGCCTCAGCCAGGACGCGCTGGCCGCCACCCAGCCCGGCACCGATGTAGGCGCCATCCTCGAAAATGGTGGCCGGATCCTCTTCCTGGAAACGGCGGACGGTTTCGAACTGCCGCGCGGCCGGGGATTGGGCTCGGCAGGCGATGGCAAAAGCCTGCGAGGGCTGCTCGCTGCGAAGGCCATCGAGGCTCAGCTCGGCTTCCTGTTCGCCGTCTGGGACGACGCCGGACCTGTTTCGCGCACACATGTCTACTATCGCGGCACGTTCGACGTGCCCGCTTCCAGCGATCGCGGCGTCCGGCTGATCGAAATCGACGCGATCGAAGGATTGAAGATCGCCGATCCGGCGATCCGCTCGATGCTCACGCGCTACATCAGGGAATGCTCGGTGGATGCCTTCGGCGTCTATGTCGGCAACGATGTCGAAGGCGAGGTCCGGCCGCTCGCCAGGGCCAGCGCTTCCGCCGTCAATACAGGTGACCACGGATGAAATTCTCGCTCTTCGTGCACATGGAACGCTCGGACTTGACAAAGCCGCATTCCGAGCTTGTGACCGAGCTCGAGGAGCTGGTCCTGATGGCCGAACAGGCAGGCTTCGAGACCGCCTGGATCGGCGAGCATCACGGCATGGAATTCACCATCTCGCCCAATCCCTTCATCAACATCGCCTATCTCGCCGCCAAGACCAGCCGTATCCGCCTCGGCACCGGAACCGTGATTGCGCCCTTCTGGCATCCGATCAAGCTTGCCGGCGAAGCGGCGATGGCCGACGTCATCAGTGGCGGGCGGCTCGACATCGGCATTGCGCGCGGCGCCTACAGCTATGAATATCAGCGCCTCTTTCCAGGCCTCGACGCCTGGGGGGCCGGCCAGCGCTTGCGCGAGATCATACCGGCGATCCGCGGCCTCTGGGACGGCGACTTCGAACTCTCCGGCGAGTTCTGGCAATTCCCCGCCACGACCTCCTCGCCCAAGCCGCTGCAGAAACCCTACCCGCCGATCTGGGTGGCGGCCCGCGACCCGAACTCGCACGATTTCGCCGTCGCCAATGGCTGCAAGGTCCAGGTGACGCCGCTGGCTTCCGGCGATGACGAGGTGACGAGCCTGATGCAGCGCTTCAACGCCGCCTGCGCCGCGCATCCAGAGATCGAACGACCGGAAATCATGCTTTTGATGCACACCTTCGTCGCCGAGGACGCGGCCGACGCCGATCGCCTGACGCAGGACCTGTCGACTTTCTATTGCCAGTTCGGCGCCTGGTTCCAGAACAAGAAACCAGTGCATCAAGGCATATTGGAGCCGCTGACGGCGGACGAGATCGCGGCCATGCCGCAATACGCGCCCGACAAGATCAGGCAGAACCTGGTGATCGGTGAGGCCGACGAGGTCATCGCCCGGCTGAAGACCTATGAGGCACTCGGCTACGACCAGTACTCGATCTGGATCGACAGCGGCCTTTCGCACGAGCGCAAAATGAAATCGCTGCAACTGTTCATCGACCGGGTGATGCCGGCCTTCCTCTGATCGCGAGCCCATGACCGACGCCCTCTTCAGGAACTTCATCGACGGCCGCTTCGACGAGCCGTCCGCCACGTTCGACAGTGTCGACCCGTCGACCGGCGCGGCATGGGCCAGGATGCCGGCGGCGAGCGAAGCCGATGTCGACCGCGCCGTCGAGGCGGCGCACCGTGCACTGCGCTCAGACCCATGGCGAAGGATGACTGCGACAGCGCGTGGCAAGCTGCTGGTCAAGCTCGGCGACCTCGTCGCTGCCAATGCCGCACGCCTGGCCGAGCTCGAGACACGCGACACCGGCAAGATCATCCGCGAGACCCGCGCCCAGATCGCCTATGTCGGTGACTACTATCGCTATTATGGCGGGCTGGCCGACAAGCATGAGGGCGCTCATGTGCCTGTTGACAAGCCCGATCTCGACGTCACCATCCGCCGCGAGCCAATCGGCGTCGTTGCTGCGGTGGTGCCGTGGAATTCGCAGCTCTTCCTCTCGGCCGTCAAGCTCGGTCCGGCGCTTGCCGCCGGCTGCACCATCGTGCTCAAGGCTTCCGAGGATGGCCCGGCGCCGTTGCTCGTCTTTGCCGAACTGGTTCACGAGGCCGGCTTCCCCCCAGGCGTCGTCAACATCCTCACCGGCTTTGGCCATGATTGCGGCCGGCGCCTGACCAGCCATCCGCTGGTTTCGCGCGTCGCCTTCACCGGCGGTCCGTCGACGGCGCGCGCCATCGTCAGGAACACAGCAGAGAACCTCGCCTACACCACGCTCGAACTCGGCGGCAAAAGCCCGGTCGTCGTCTTCGCCGACGCCGATCTCGGCAGCGCTGCCAATGCCGTCGTTGCCGGCATTTTCGCCGCGACCGGCCAGAGCTGCGTCGCCGGCTCGCGGCTGCTGGTCGAGCGTTCGGTGAAGGATGAATTCCTCGCCCGGCTGAAGCGCAAGGCCGAGGTGATCCGCATCGGCGATCCGCAGGATCCGGCGACCGAAATGGGGCCGCTCGCCACGCTGCGCCAACGCGACTGGATCGAGAAGGTTGTCGCGGAAAGCCTCGCCAAAGGCGGCATGCTCATCACTGGCGGAACACGGCCAGCCGGCAGCGGCTTCTATTACGCACCGACCATCATCGATGCCGGCGGCAGCGACCTGCCCTGCGTGCGCGAGGAATTGTTCGGGCCGGTGCTCAGCGTGCTTGCTTTCGACACCGAAGCGCAGGCGCTGACACTCGCCAACGACACGCCCTTCGGCCTGGCTTCCGGCGTGTTCACCAGCAATCTCGCTAGGGCGCACCGCATGGCGCGCGACATCCATGCCGGCGTCGTCTGGGTCAACACCTATCGCGCCGTATCGCCGCTCGTTCCCTTCGGCGGCTACGGCCTGTCAGGCCTTGGCCGCGAAGGCGGGCTCGACGCCATCAGAGACTACACACGCTCGAAATCCGTCTGGATCAACACCTCGGACGAGCCGATCCCCGATCCCTTCGTCATGCGCTGAGAACCGCGGGACGCAGGTGCACTGAGAAAAACAAGAACAGACCAACAGAGGAGAATGACATGAAACTGATTTTGACCGGCCTGCTGGCCGGGCTGCTCACGGCAACCGCCGCCAAGGCCGACGAGATGGCGTTCACCAGTTGGGGCGGCACCACGCAGGAAGCGCAGACCAAATCCTGGGCAGCACCCTTTGAAGCCAGCTCCGGCATCAAGGTGCTGCAGGACGGACCAACCGACTATGGCAAGCTCAAGGCCATGGTCGACGCCGGCAATGTCACCTGGGATGTCGTCGACGTGGAAATGGACTTTGCCATCAAGGCCGCCAAGGACGGGCTGTTGGAACCGATCGACTATGCAGTCGTGCCCAAGGCCGATCTCGACCCGCGCTTCAGCAATGAGCATGCCGTCGGCAGCTTCTACTATTCCTTCGTGCTCGCCTGGAACAAGGGCACCGTCACGGGCGAACCGACCGGCTGGGCCGACATGTTCGACACCAAGAAGTTTCCCGGCAAGCGGACCTTCTACAAATGGTCGGCGCCGGGCGTCATCGAGATCGCTTTGCTGGCCGACGGCGTTCCGGCGGACAAGCTCTATCCGCTTGATCTCGACCGTGCCTTCAAGAAGCTCGACACCATCAAGTCCGATATCGTCTGGTGGGGCGGCGGTGCCGAGTCGCAGCAGCTGATTGCTTCCGGCGAGGCCGCCTTCGGCCAGCTGTGGAACGGGCGTGTCTTCGCCCTCCAGCAGGATGGCACCGATGTCGGTGTCGCCTGGAACCAGAACCTCACCGCAGCCGACGTGCTCGTCGTGCCGAAGGGCGCCAAGAACAAGGACAGCGCGATGAAGTTCCTCGCTGCCGCCACCAGCCCGACCGGCCAGGCGAAATTCGCCGAGGCAAGCGGCTATGCGCCCATCAACACCAAGGCCAAGGCGGAAATGCCCGCCGATGCCGTCAAGGCCCTGCCTGATGCCCATGTCGACGGCCAGATCAACCTCGACATGAACTACTGGGCCAAGCATCGCGACGAGATAGCCACGCGCTGGTATGCCTGGCAGACCAAGTAAGACCGTTGCAGACCGACGGGGCGCGGCTTGCGCGCCCCGTTTCGAGACAGGACCGCTCGATGCAGGGAAATTCTCTTAGACGCAGCTCGGTTGCCGGCCTGCCAGCCGGCAGCGGCAGCGCCTTGCCGGCGCTGCTCCTGGTTGGCCTGTTCTTCATCGTGCCGGTGGTTGCCCTGCTGCTGCGCAGCGTCACCGATCCCGAACCCGGCCTGCAGAACTACGCGGCGCTGTTCGGCAGCGGCACCTATGTGCGGGTGTTCCTCAACACCTTCCTGGTCGCATCGGTCGTCACCGCCGTCACCATCCTGGTGGCGTTCCCCGTCGCCTGGATGCTGGCGATCATGCCGCCGGCCCTGGGCTCGATCGTCTTCGGCATCATCATCCTGTCGATGTGGACCAATCTTCTCACGCGCACCTATGCGTGGATGGTGCTGCTGCAGCGCACCGGGGTGATTAACAGGACGCTCATGGGCCTGGGCATCATCCACGAGCCGCTGCCGCTCATCAACAATCTGGCCGGAGTCACCATCGGCATGGTCTACATCATGCTGCCCTTCATGATCCTGCCGCTGGTCGGTACGCTGCGGGCCATTGATCCGATGACGCTGCGCGCGGCCGCCCTTTGCGGCGCAAGCCCGTTCGAGGCCTTCCGCCGCATCCTTTTGCCGCTGTCGCTTCCCGGCATCGCCGCCGGAGGGCTGATGGTCTTCGTCATGTCGCTTGGCTATTTCGTCACGCCTGCCCTGCTTGGCGGCACATCGAACATGATGCTGGCCGAGATGATCGCCCAGACGGTGCAGTCGCTGCTCAACTGGGGGCTCGGAAGTGCAGCAGCCTTCGTCCTGCTTGTCGTCACCATGGCGCTCTACGCGATCCAGCTTCGCCTGGTCGGCGCTAAGCGCGCCGGCGGAGGGATCTGAGGATGCTGCTCGACTATGACCGGCTCGGATGGCTGCGCGTGGCACTTGTCGGCTTCACGGCGGCAGTCGCTGCTTTCCTGTTGCTGCCGGTGGTCTTCATCGTGCTCCTGTCGTTCGGCTCGTCGCGCTGGCTCGCCTTCCCGCCCCCCGGCTGGACGCTGAAATGGTACCAGCAGTTGCTGGCCGATCCGACCTGGATCGATGCCGCGCTGACGAGTGCCCGGATTGCCGCCATGGCCGCCATCCTCGCCGTCGTCATCGGCCTGTTCGCCTCCTTCAGCCTGGTCAGGGGTGAGTTTCGCGGACGCCAGGTCCTGCGCGGCTTGCTGTTGACGCCGATGGTGCTGCCGGTCGTCGTTTTCGCCATCGCCATCTATGCCTTCTTCCTGCGCATCGGCCTCGCCGGCACCACCGTCGGCTTCGTCATCGCCCACACCATCCTGGCGCTGCCTTTCGCCATCATCCCGATCACCGCGGCGCTCGAGGGTTTCGACAAATCCATCGAGGACGCGGCCATAATCTGCGGCGCCAGCCCGCTGCAGGCCCGGCTGAGGATCACCTTGCCGTCGATCAGGATCGGCATCTTCTCCGCGGCGATCTTCTCTTTCCTGGCCTCCTGGGACGAGGTCGTGGTGGCGATCTTCATGGCGAGCCCGACCTTGCAAACCTTGCCGGTGAAGATCTGGGGCAGCCTGCGCGCCGACCTCAGCCCGGTCGTCGCCGCCGCCTCCAGCCTGCTTGTCGGCCTGACCTTGTGCCTGATGATCGTGACCACACTCCTTCGCAGGAAATTGTCCAGATGACCCGGCCATTCCTGTCCATACGCGCGGTAAGAAAGACGTTTGGCGCCTTCGTCGCCGTCCACGACGTCACCATCGATGTGCCCAAGGGTGAGTTCCTGACGTTCCTCGGCCCATCGGGTTCCGGCAAGTCGACCACGCTCTACGCCATCGCCGGTTTCCAGGATCCGAGCTCGGGCGATGTGCTCCTGGAGGACAGGTCGCTGCTTTCGGTGCCATCGCACAAACGCAACATCGGCATGGTTTTCCAGCGCTACACGCTGTTTCCGCATCTGAGCGTCGCCGAGAATGTCGCCTTTCCGCTGCGCGTGCGCCGCCGGCCGGATGGCGAGATCAAGCGCAAGGTCGCCGACATGCTGGCGCTGGTGCGCCTCGAAAACTTCGCCGACCGCCATCCGGGCGCGCTGTCGGGCGGCCAGCAGCAGCGCGTGGCACTTGCCCGCGCGCTCGCCTACGATCCGCCGATCCTGTTGATGGACGAACCGCTGTCGGCGCTCGACAAGAAGCTGCGGCAGGAGATCCAGGCTGAGATCCGCCGCATCCACCGCGAAACGGGCGTCACCATCCTCTATGTCACGCACGACCAGGAGGAGGCGTTGCATCTTTCGGATCGCATCGCCCTGTTCAGGGAAGGCCGCATCGAACAGATCGGCACCGGCGAGGATCTTTATCTCAGGCCAGCGAGCGAGTTTGTCGCCGGCTTCATCGGCAACTCGAATTTCCTGCCGGCCGAGCATTTGCAAACCGCGGGCGGCGCATCGACGATCCGCCTGGCCGACGGCTCGATCGTGACCGGCGTCAAGACGACAACGTCCTTCGGCCAAGGCCAGAAGGTCCGGCTGATGGTGCGGCCGGAAGCCTTCCGCCTGACGCCCGGACCGGCGAGCGCGGCACTCGCCGTCGAGATCGTCGATACCGCCTTCTTCGGCGACCGCCGGCGCGTCGTGGCGCGCACGGCCGGTGGCGACGAGATCGATGTCAGGCCTACTTCGGACGCAGAAGAAGCAGACAGCACCGCCCCGTCAAGTCAGAGCATCTTTTTCGATCCCGCTTCGGCGTTCCTGTTCCCGGCCTGATGGCCGGCATCTTCCAGCAGATTCGGACTTCGCCTTCCGGTAGCTCCGATCAGCCGTCGCTGACTATGTGAAGTTCCGTCCCAGCCGTCTCAATGACAGCGCGGAGCGCCGGTTGCGGCTCTCGATCGGTGACGATGTCGGACAGCTCGCCGAGCGCGCAGACGCGTTCGAGGCTGTTGCGGCCGAACTTGTCATTGGTCACCACCAGCGCTGTCGACAGCGCGCGCGCAATCATCGCTCGCTTGACCGCCGCCGCTCCCGAGATCATGTCGCTAGGCCCGTCCACCGACAGGCTCGAGGCGCCGATGATAGCAATGTCGGCATTGTAGCGCCGGACGAATTCCACCGTATCCTCGCCGAACACGCTGGCTTCGCGGCTGTCATAGGTGCCGGGGCACAGGATAACCCGGAAGGTCGGATTGGCCCCAGTCACCGAGGCCACGCCGATGGAATTGGTGATGATGGTCAGCTCGCGCTTCAACTGCGAGAGACTGCGCGCCACCTCGTAAGTCGTCGAGCCGCCATCGATCATCACGATCTGGCCTTTCTCGACCAGTCCCGCCGCACCACGCCCGATCCGGGCACGCTCCTCGATCATGGTCTGGCTGCGCTCGGCGATCACCGGCTCGGAGGTCACCAGCGAGATCGTCGCGCCGCCATAGGTTCTGTTAAGCAGTCCCGCATCGCCAAGCTCGATCAGGTCGCGGCGGATAGTTTCGCCGGCAACACCCAGGCGCAAAGCGAGCCTGGAGATACGGATCGAGGCCGAGCGGCGCACTTCCGACAGGATAAGCGCATGCCGCTCCTTCTTCGATAGCCGGCTGTGCTCCATGATCGATTCTCCGCGAAGTCGGCAGTATTAACCATGCCGACGCTGATGGGGAAGGAGTCTCGCGAGACCTAGCTGACCTGCCTCGATTCGAACGGTTCAAGCCGGATGCCGGCTGACAAGCGCAAGCGCTGCTGATTTGATGACGTTCCGACGAATCGGCGGAAGACGACGGAGACCGCAATGCATGTCGTGACATTGCTGAAGGCAGATATGTTCGACCTCGAGATCGACGGCAAGCCGGCCTCGATCGCGCAGGCCTTGCCGGACTGGAACCCGCATGATCGCTTCGGCCTGGTGATCGACGATGCGCTTGGCGGCATCGGCGCCACCCATCTGCTGCAGATCGCCATCACCTCCTTTTACGACATCAAGCCGAGCCGCCGCACGGAGCTGACGGTCTATCCCGAAATCTATGCCTTCCACATCGGAAAGGGTTATGGCGCGCATGCGCCCTATGATTTCTGGCCGGCCCGGCGCGAGATCATCACCTCGCTCGATCATCGCGAGGTGCTCGATGCCATCAATGATCGTGGCATCACAAGGCTGGCCGTTCCCGAACGCGCACCGCGCGAGGTGGTGCATCGGCCGAAGGAGGTCGATGCCGCGCTTGATCGCATCGCCTCGGCCTTCGTCTACAGCCCGTCGGGCCGGGTCTCGGATCCCGACCTCGTCATTTCGGGCAATGACAAGCGAACCGAATTCAACCCCAACAGCGCGCTGCGGCCCCGCTACACCGACAGCCGGCCGGCCTCGGTTTCGACGGCGGCCAAGCCGGTCAAGGAACTCGATTCGTCCTACCAGGACTGGCTGCGCAAGCGTGAGCACGATTTGACCGCCGAGGAACGCGCCTTCGTCGAACGCCGCCGCCAGGAGCTGCGACAGGACGGCCTCGTCACCGAAACCTATCGGCGTGTCGGCGTTCGCGAAGCTCTGATGCGGCTGGCGTCGGCCGGCCTCAACAGAGACACGGCCGCTGCCTCCTGATCAATAGCCGACAGTGAAGCGCTGCCTGACATGGGCAGGCTTCTCGATCTCGTCGACCATGACGATGGCATAGTCCTCGAAGGAAATGCTGCTGCCCTTGTCCGAAGCGAGAAGCGTGTCCTTGCCGAGGCGGTATTTGCCGGTGCGCTCGCCCGGAATGAACATGGCCGACGGCGACAGGAAGGTCCAGTCGAGGTCGCCGACGGTCTTCAATGTGTCGAGGAAGTCGGCGCCCTTCTGCGCCTCGGCCTTGTAGATAGAAGGGAATTCGGGGGTGTCGACCAAACGCTTGCCGGGCGCGACTTCAAGACTGCCGGCGCCACCGACAACGAGATAACGCTTCACACCGGAAGCGCGCACGGCGGCGATCAGCGTGTCGGTGTCGCTGTCGAGAAAATGCACCGAGCTGATCACCACATCATGGCCGCGGATCAGATCGGTAAGGGCCTGCTTGTCGAAGACATCACCCTTCCTGGCGGTGACGCCGGGCAGCGCCGCGATCTTTTCCGGGCTGCGCGCGATACCGGTGACCGAGTGGCCACGATCGGAAAGTTCCTTGAGCAGGCGCGAACCGACCGCGCCCGATGCGCCGATGAGAGCAACTTTTGCCATGTCTTTTCCAGTCCTTGTTGGAGGTCAGTTGGGGAGTTCACGCCGCCGCGATATGGGCGACAAGATTGTCGAAGCTGCCGAACAGCGCGTTCGAACCGATCAGCCGGGGCGTTTCGTTGCGAATGACCGCGAGCGAAGGCACACCGTTGGCATGCAGGCGCTGAAACAGCGCGCGACCTCGGCCAACCAGCTCACGGTGAGCGGTCAGCAATGTCTCGGTCGGCTCCTTCAACATTGCGGCGACATCCGCCAAGCCGGCGGCGACGAGCACGGCAGCCACACCTTCGACGGTCACGATATCGCGGCCGTCGACATAGCGCGCCCGCTGGATCGCCTTCAGCGCGGCCAGCCGGCGGCTGGGGTCCTCCAGGCCGGCGGCGCTGATGCCGAGGGTCGCGGCTTGCGAATCCAGCAAGGTGCCGCGGATGCCGAGGACATTGCGCTGATAGGCCTGCGTGAACTTCTGTGCGGTCAGACGTTCGATCCGCTGGTCATTCGCCCAGGCGTGGGCGGCAAAGCCTTCATCCATCGGCCGCGCACCGGCGCCGGAGAACAGGCCGGTCGGCAGCAGCTCAACGCGCACGCCGCTGGCCGACAGCCTGTCTAGCATCGGGGTGGCGCCGTAGCACCAACCGCAAAGCGGATCGAAAAAATAGGTCACTTCTGCATTGCTCATCGTCATCGCCATTCCTGGTGGGGGCTGCCACAGCCCGGCCCCGCCAAACATCCAGGCCATATGTGGCAGGCAGCGGTCTTGCGATAAATAGGCGCCAATAATACAAACTGTCTGATTGAATCAGACAAAAGCAGCGCTTTGACCGACCTTCTGAACCTCAACCGGCTCGTCTACTTCACCACGGTGATGGAAACCGGCTCGTTCACATCTGCCGCGGACCGGCTTGGCGTCGCCAAGGCCGTCGTCAGCCATCAGGTCGGCAGGCTCGAGGAGGAACTGGGCGCAACGCTGCTGCAGCGCACGACACGGCGTGTCACGCCGACGGACGAGGGTCGCCACTTCTATGACCGTGCGATGATCATTTTGCGCGAGGCGGAAGCGGCCTATGGGGAAATCTCTCACGCGGCCGTCGAACCGACTGGAATGCTGAGGCTGACCGCACCGCTCGACTACGGCACCAAGATGGTGGCACCGGTCATGGCGGCATATCTGAAGGCCTATCCTCAGATGCGTGTCGAAGCAATCTTCGATGACGCGGTGAGCAATCTGGTCGACGAACAGATCGATCTCGGCATCCGCGTCGGCTGGCTTGCCGATTCTTCCAACCAGGCGCGGCGCCTGGGCACGATAGAGCAGGTCGTGGTGGCGAGCCCGGCCTTCGCAGCGACCTTGCCACCCGACGTGACCCCGCACCAGGCGAGATCGCTGGCCTGGGTTGGCAACACCCAGCTGCGTGGCGTCGGCCAATGGCTGTTTTCCAGAAATGGCGAGATGGTGCTGACCGAGCTCAACCCGGTCATCATGTGTGACAAGAGCCCGGCTTCCATGGCCTGCGTGCTCGCCGGCATCGGGCTCGGCATCTTCCCCGACTACAGCGTCAGCGACGATATCGCCGAAGGACGGCTGCTGCCGGTGTTCGCCGGCTGGACCTTGCCGACCGGCGGCATCCACGCGGTCTTTCCACCGGCCCGGTTCCGGCCCGCCAAGGTGCGCGCCTTTGTCGACCTGATGGCGGCTGCCGAGAAAAGACGATCACGCGCCGCCGCCATTGTGTGACGCCGTCAGCGAGACTCCCGCAGGATCATCTCGGCAGCCTTCTCCGCGATCATCACCACCGGAGAGTTGGTGTTGCCCGACACGATTGTCGGCATGATCGAGGCGTCCACCACACGCAACCCGGCAAGCCCGTGAACCCTAAGACGATCGTCAACCACCGCCATCGAGTCCGAACCCATCTTGCAGGTGCCGACCGGGTGGAAGATCGTCGTGCCGATATCGCCTGCCTTGCGGATGAGGTCTTCGTCGCTGTCATATTGCGCACCGGGCAGCATCTCTTCCGGTGCAAAGCGTGCTATCGCCCTTGCCTTCATCAAACTGCGGACATGACGCAGTGAAGCGACGGCGACGCTGCGGTCTCCCTCGGTGGAGAGATAGTTCGGCTGGATCTTCGTTGCCTCGCGCGCATCGGACGATCCCATATGCACAGTGCCCCGGCTCTCCGGGCGCAGATTGCAGACCGATACCGTCACTGCCGGAAAGCGATGCAGCGGCTCGCCCAACCGATCCGTGCTCAGCGGCTGCACATGGTATTCGAGATCAGGTGTTGCGAGACGCGGATCGCTCCTGGCGAAGATGCCGAGCTGGCTCGGCGCCATCGACAGCGGCCCGCTGCGCCTGAGCGCGTATTCCAACCCCATCGACGCGCGGCTGATCAGATTGTGGTAGCGCTGGTTAAGCGTGGTGGCATTGGCGACCTTGAAGACGGTGCGGATCTGCAGATGGTCCTGCAGACCTTCGCCGACCCCCGGCAAGGCATGACGGACATCCACGTCAATGCCCGAGAGCAGGTCTGGCCGGCCGACGCCCGAGAGTTCAAGGATCTTCGGGGAGTTGATGGCACCGGCGGCAAGAATGGTCTGGCCGGCGGACACGCGATGCAGGCCACCGTCTTTTCGGAAGACGAGTCCCGTGACGCGCGAGCCTTCGAACTCGAGCCGCTCCGTCTCGGCGCCGATCACGACGCGCAAGTTCTTGCGCGCCGCAATGCCGCGCAAAAACGCTTTCGATGTGTTCCAGCGCACGCCGTTGCGCTGGTTGACCTCGAAATAGCCTGAGCCTTCATTGGTGCCGGTGTTGAAGTCGTCGGTGCGCGGAATGCCGAGTTCCTCGGCGGCATCCCGGAAGGCATCGAGGATCGGCCATGACAGGCGTTGCCGTTCGACCCGCCACTCGCCGCCACTGCCATGCATGGCGCCCTTGCCGCCGTGATGGTCTTCCGATTTGAGGAAGTAAGGCAGGACATCATCCCAGCCCCAGCCGGTATTGCCGGCCTGGCGCCAGCCATCATAGTCGGCAGCCTGGCCGCGCATGTAGATCATGCCGTTGATCGACGAGCAGCCGCCAAGCACCTTGCCGCGCGGATAGTTGAGGCTGCGTCCATTGAGGCCGGCCTCCGGCTCGGTCTTCATCATCCAGTCGGTGCGCGGATTGCCCATGCAGAAGAGGTAGCCGATCGGGATATCGACCCAGTGGTAGCGGTCACTGCCGCCGGCTTCGAGCAGCAGCACCCGGTTGCGCGGATCGGCCGAGAGCCGGTTGGCGAGCACGCAGCCTGCGGAGCCGGCACCGACGATGACGTAGTCGTAATCGCCAAACGGGGACGGTGATGCTTCGCTCACGTGCGGGCCTGTTGTCCGGCGATGCGCTCCCATAGCGGCACCATCGCGCTGTTGATCTCGCTGTAGAGCAGATACCGCCGGGCGTATGCCTCGGCAACCGCCTCGTTGGGCGCGAAGTGTCGGGCGGCGGCCGCCATGGCGGCGGCGCCAGCACTATAGTCCGCGAAGAGGCCAACGCCGGTGCCCGCCGCGATTGCTGCTCCCAGGGCTCCGGTCTCGCGACTGCGCACCACGATGACGGAATCGAAATCGGCGCCGGCTTTGAGCAGCGTCTCGACATGGCTCTTGTGCTCGAAGGCGACGCCCTCGAACAGCGCCCGCAACAGATGCGCCCGCGTATGCCAGCCGGCGATGCCGTAGAAGCCGGCGCGCGTCGCCGACGTATTGCGACCGTTCTTCTCAAAAGCCCGATCCTAAAGATCAGACAAGCATGCTGCATCGCGAAAAGCGTTGCAAAGGCCGAAATGGTGGCTATTTGATCATCGGTCAGTGACAGCTTACATTAGCGCAAGGCAGTCTGCCCGCCATCCGGATACAAAAAGGCCCGCTCGAAGCGGGCTTGTTTTGAGGGATTGGTTGCGGGGACAGGATTTGAACCTGTGACCTTCAGGTTATGAGCCTGACGAGCTACCGGGCTGCTCCACCCCGCGCCACCTCTAGGCAAGCGTTTGCTTGCCGAACTTAGCAAGCGCTTGCTTGCTAAACTAGGCAAGCGTTTGCTTGCCGAACTTAGCAAGCGTTTGCTTGCTTAATGCTGCGATCGCCGTGGGCGATTGCGATATTGAGCACCAAATGAAAGGGCCGCATTCGCGGCCCGAGTTCCCGTTGGCGGGCCTGTTCGTAGAGAGAAGATTTCACTTCATCCGCTTGGATGAGAGTTTTAACGTGCATTTAGCAGACCTGGCAGCGACCTACTCTCCCGCGTCTTGAGACGAAGTACCATCAGCGCTGGAGCGTTTCACGGCCGAGTTCGGAATGGGATCGGGTGCAGCCGCTCCGCCATAACCACCAGGTCGGCAAAACGCACGTTATTCGAGAAGCTGTTTTCTGTGCCAAGGCGACGTTCGCGTTTTGCTAACGGGCAAGGCCCGCAAGCGCGACTGCGCGTCGCCGGTTTTCCGGCGCCCTCGCGGAGCATAGGCCCGTAAGGGCCGCTCATGCGTGAGCGCTGGTAAGACCATCTGACTTCTGGCGCAATCCAAAGGATTGTCGCCAATCGAGATGAGCATAAGGAATGAGAACGATCAAGCCGATCGAACTATTAGTACCGGTAAGCTTCAAGCGTTGCCGCTCTTCCACACCCGGCCTATCAACGTGGTCGTCTTCCACGGTTCTCAGGGAATACTCGTTTTAAGGTGGGTTTCCCGCTTAGATGCCTTCAGCGGTTATCCCGTCCGGATATAGCTACCCTGCTATGCGGCTGGCGCCACAACAGGTCCACCAGAGATCCGTCCATCCCGGTCCTCTCGTACTAGGGACAGATCCTTTCAATATTCCTACACCCACGGCAGATAGGGACCGAACTGTCTCACGACGTTCTGAACCCAACTCACGTACCGCTTTAAATGGCGAACAGCCATACCCTTGGGACCTGCTCCAGCCCCAGGATGCGATGAGTCGACATCGAGGTGCCAAACAACCCCGTCGATATGGACTCTTGGGGGTCATCAGCCTGTTATCCCCGGCGTACCTTTTATCCGTTGAGCGATGGCCCTTCCACGCGGGACCACCGGATCACTATGACCGACTTTCGTCTCTGCTCGACTTGTCAGTCTCGCAGTCAGGCAGGCTTATGCCATTGCACTCAGCGAACGATTTCCGACCGTTCTGAGCCCACCATCGCGCGCCTCCGTTACTCTTTAGGAGGCGACCGCCCCAGTCAAACTACCCACCATACATTGTCCCGGACCCGGATAACGGGCCGCGGTTAGACATCCATAGTAATAAGGGTGGTATTTCAAGGGTGGCTCCACCTGAGCTGGCGCCCAGGTTTCAAAGCCTACCACCTATCCTACACATGCCACTACGAATGCCAATGTAAAGCTATAGTAAAGGTGCACGGGGTCTTTCCGTCTAACCGCAGGAACCCCGCATCTTCACGGGGAATTCAATTTCACTGAGTCTATGCTGGAGACAGCGGGGAAGTCGTTACGCCATTCGTGCAGGTCGGAACTTACCCGACAAGGAATTTCGCTACCTTAGGACCGTTATAGTTACGGCCGCCGTTTACTGGGGCTTCGATTCAGAGCTTGCACCCCTCCTCTTAACCTTCCAGCACCGGGCAGGCGTCAGACCCTATACGTCGTCTTGCGACTTCGCAGAGCCCTGTGTTTTTGATAAACAGTCGCTACCCCCTGGTCTGTGCCACCCTCCTCTACTTGCGTAGAAAAGGGTCACGCTTCTTCCGAAGTTACGCGTGCAATTTGCCGAGTTCCTTCAGCATAGTTCTCTCAAGCGCCTTGGTATACTCTACCAGACCACCAGTGTCGGTTTCGGGTACGGTTTATAAGGAGGAGCTATTTCCTGGAACCACGCAGCAGCCCGTTCAATCCGATAAGATTGGACTACCTCAATGATCCGTCACTACCTCCAAGCCCACGAATATTAACGTGGTTCCCATCGACTACGCGTTTCCGCCTCGTCTTAGGGGCCGGCTAACCCTGCTCAGATTAGCTTTAAGCAGGAACCCTTGGTCTTTCGGCGGGGGAGTCTCTCACTCCCCTTACGTTACTCATGTCAGCATTCGCACTTCTGATACCTCCACCACCCCTCACGGGTATGGCTTCATCAGCTTACAGAACGCTCCGCTACCGCTTGGCCCTTGCGGACCAAACCCTAAGCTTCGGTGTATGGCTTTAGCCCCGTTACATTTTCGGCGCAAAGACCCTTATTTAGACCAGTGAGCTGTTACGCTTTCTTTAAATGATGGCTGCTTCTAAGCCAACATCCTGGTTGTTTTGGGATCCTCACATCCTTTCCCACTTAGCCATAACTTGGGGACCTTAGCTGTAGGTCAGGGTTGTTTCCCTTTTCACGACGGACGTTAGCACCCGCCGTGTGTCTGCCGACTAGTACTCCCAGGTATTCGGAGTTTGGTTAGGTTTGGTAATCCGGTGAGGACCCCTAGCCCATCCAGTGCTCTACCCCCTGGGGTATTCGGTCGACGCTCTACCTAAATAGATTTCGCGGAGAACCAGCTATTTCCGAGTTTGATTGGCCTTTCACCCCTAGCCACAAGTCATCCCGAACTATTGCAACAGTTATGGGTTCGGTCCTCCAGTAAGTGTTACCTTACCTTCAACCTGCTCATGGCTAGATCACTCGGTTTCGGGTCTAATGCGACGAACTGAACGCCCTGTTCAGACTCGCTTTCGCTGCGCCTACACCTATCGGTTTAAGCTTGCTCGTCACACTAAGTCGCTGACCCATTATACAAAAGGTACGTGGTCACCCAGGACGAACCTTGGGCTTCCACTGTTTGTAGGCAACCGGTTTCAGGTACTCTTTCACTCCCCTTGTCGGGGTGCTTTTCACCTTTCCCTCACGGTACTAGTTCGCTATCGGTCATGCACGAGTACTTAGGCTTGGAGGGTGGTCCCCCCAATTTCAGACAGGATTTCACGTGTCCCGCCTTACTCGAGGACGATTGATTGCATTACGCGTACGGGGCTGTCACCCACTATGGCCCTACTTTCCAGAAGGTTCCGCTTGTCTCTCAATCGCCACTGGCCTGGTCCGGGTTCGCTCGCCACTACTTCCGGAGTCTCGGTTGATGTCCTTTCCTACGGGTACTTAGATGTTTCAGTTCCCCGCGTTCGCCACTTTACCCCTATGTATTCAGGGTAAGTTACCTATTATCGATACTTGGAAACCACAGCAGCAAGTCGGCCTTGCGACCTTCTGGCTGCTCTGATTTTCCAAGTACCTTAGGTGGGTTTCCCCATTCGGAAATCTACGGATCAAAGGGTATTCGCACCTCCCCGTAGCTTATCGCAGCGTATCACGTCCTTCATCGCCTGTGCATGCCAAGGCATCCACCAATTGCCCTTAAGACACTTGATCGTTCTCATTGCCAATGCCCATCCGCGCAATCTGAAGGATTGTCGCTTCCAGCGCAATCTCGAAGAGATTGTCGCCATCCGCGCGATTCCAAAGGAATTGTCGCCTGAACCAGATCCTGTGCGGGATCCAATTCGATGTCATTGGCACAAAAAGACCAGCTTCTCGAGATCGGTTCGAGGGTGCGGTTAGGCAAACCCATCATATGCAAGGGATTGAGCGTCCCCGGCGACAAATCATAAGACCTTTCGGCTCATGAAGTTCGAACAAATCTTCTCTTTACGATGTCAAACAGAACAAGCGGCAAGCCAGAAGCTCACCACAAACCTTTTTTACGAATGACTTTTTTCACCTCTACTCGACACCTCCGCGCGATCCACAGGATCGTCGCGAACCGCGACAATCCTCTCGGATTGCGCGCTCGCCAAACCGCAACGTTGCGGCTGGAAGCGACAATCCTCTCGGATTGCGCAAGTGGTGGAGCCGGACGGGATC